>NZ_BAABKV010000001.1:0-4800000 GCF_039544005.1 Kitasatospora paranensis | reverse complement strand
CGATCCCGCTCGGCGCGATCGTCGCCCGCCGCTCGCTGGGCGAGGAGCGGCTGCACCGGCTGGCCGAGACCGTCCGGGCCTCCGTCGCGGCCGCCTGGGACGACCCGGAGGCCTCCCGCGCGTACGTCCTGGCGCACGCCCAGGAGATGGACCCGGCCGTCGCGGACCAGCACATCGCGCTGTACGTGAACGCGTTCACCGCCGACCTCGGCGCCGAGGGCTACGCGGCGGTGGAGACGCTGCTGGCCCGGGCCGCCGCCGAGGGGCTGGTGCCGGCGGTCGACCCGGGTGCGCTGAGGTTCTGAGCCGCGCTCAGACGTCGAACTGGTCGGCTACCGCGCGCAGCAGGACGGCGAGCTTCTGCCCGGTGGGCTTGGCCGGGTAGCGGCCGCGCTGCAGCCCGGGCAGGACGGCGTCCAGCGTGGTGATCAGGTCCTGCACGATCGGCGCCATGTCGTCCGGGCTCTTGCGGTGGGCGGCGGCCACCGAGGGCAGCGCCTCCAGCAGCGTGACGGCCATCGCCTGGTCGCCGCGGTGGCCCGCGACGACGCCGAACTCGACCCGCTGTCCCGGCCGCAGCGTGGTGACCCCGTCCGGCAGCGCCTTGGTGTGGACGAAGACGTCGCCGCCGTCGTCGCGCGACAGGAAGCCGAAGCCCTTCGTCTCGTTGAACCACTTGACCTGGCCGGTGGGCATCTCGAACTGTCCTCGATGTGGGTGTGGGCGGGCCGGCACGGAACCGGCCCCGCGGGGTGGACGACGAACCGACCCCCACGGCGGGCGGTCGGCATCGATCAGCGGATCAATGATCTCTCAGCCGGTCACTCACGTGCGGCCGGATTTCGGTAGGGGGCCGACGCGGCCAGGGCGCGGCGCGGCGCTGTCCACTGGCTGGCACCCCCATCGGCGAAGCGAAGTCCCGGAACGACCTCGTGCGAGGGCTGCATACCCGGCGCGGACGGCGGTCGAAACGTTCGGTCCCCGGAGAACTGCGGGCTGTGACCGTCGCAGCTCCCGGGCCTGTGCCGAGGCCCCCGCGGGCCGCCCGGCCCGGCATAGGGTGATCGCATGGCTCTCACCGTCGGCTTCGACCTCGACATGACGCTGCTCGACACCCGGCCCGGCATCCGGGCGACCTACGATGTCCTGGCCGCCGAGACCGGCACCGCCATCGACAGCGGGCTGGCGGTGAGCCGGCTCGGCCCGCCGCTGGTGCACGAGCTGGCCCACTGGTTCCCCGCCGAGCGGGTGGAGGCGGTCGCCGACCGCTACCGCGAGCTGTACCGCGAGCACGCGCTGCACGGCACCGTGGTGCTGCCCGGCGCACGGGAGGCGGTGGCGGCCGTCCGCGCGCTCGGCGGCCGGGTCGCGGTGATCACCGGCAAGTACGAGCGCAACGCCCGGCTCCAGCTGGACCACGTCGGGCTGACCCCGGACATCCTGGTCGGCGACCTGTGGGCGGAGACCAAGGGGACGCGCTGCGCGAGCACGGCGCCGGCGTCTACGTCGGCGACCACCTCGGGGACATCATCGGTGCCCGGGCCGCGGGCGCCGTCGCGGTCGCGGTCGCCACCGGCCCGTACGGCACCGGGGAACTGCGGGCGGCCGGCGCCGACGTGGTGCTGAGCGACCTCACCGGCTTCCCGGGGTGGCTGGCGGACTACTGCGCGGCGGCCTGAGCCCGCCGCTTCTGCGCACGCGCCGAGACCAGCAGCCCGACCAGCGACACCAGCAGGCCCAGCGGCATCGTCATGCAGACCCAGTAGGCCGCGGTCGGCAGCCTGGTCAGGTCGAGGAACAGCGGCACGAAGGTGACCAGGGTCGCGACGGCCCCCAGGGCGAACAGGATCGCCCCGGCCCGGACGATTGCGTCGCTGCGGTCGGCGGTCTGATGGCTCACAACGGGCTCCTCACGGGTCGGACGTCCCAGTCTCGCAGGAGGACGCCCCCGCCGATCGGCGGGGGCGAATTCCGCCTGTACGGCGAGTTCTCCCAGGAAACTCTCAGTCATCCTTGAGTTTGGCAGGAGACGGCCGGAGGAACGGGGAACGCGGACATGGGGCTGACCAGTCACAAGGTGCTGGCGCTGGCGGCGCTGTTCGCCGTCGCCACCGTGGCCGGCACGGTCTGGCTGTGGCCCCGGCTGTCCCGGCCCACCTGGACGGCCGTGCTGGGCCGGATCGGCACCATCATGGCCACCCAGCTCGCCGTGATGTGCACCCTGGGCCTGCTCGCCAACAACTACTTCGCCTTCTACAGCAGCTGGGACGACCTCCTGGGCACCGGCGACCAGGGCCCGGTGACGATCCAGAACCGCCTCGACGGCCGCGAGCACGGCGTCCGGCAGATCTCCTCCGAGACCGTCCGCGGCACCAACACGGTCGGCCGCGACCCGGCGCAGGTCGGGCGGCTGGAGCGGATCCGGATCCCCGGCGCCACCACCGGCCTCGCCACCGACGGATACGTCTACCTCCCGCCGCAGTACTTCCAGCCCGCCTTTCAGGGCCGGCGCTTCCCCGCGGTGATCGCCATCACCGGCTTTCCGGGCGACGCCCGGAACCTGATCACCAAGCTGAACTACCCCGGCACCGAGCTCCAACTGCTCCGCGACGGCCGGATGCGGCCGACGGTGCTCGTGATGATGCGCCCGTCCCCCGCGATGCCGCGCGACACCGAGTGCGAGGACGTGCCCGGCGGCCCGCAGGCCGAGACCTACTTCGCGACCGACGTGCCGGCCGCGCTCCGGGCCTCCTACCGGGTCGCCGACGGCCCGGGCAGCTGGGGCGTGATCGGCAACTCGACGGGCGGGTACTGCGCCCTCAAGCTGGCGATGCGCCACCCCGACGTGTTCTCGTCCGCCGCCTCGCTCTCCGGCTACTACAAGGCCGCCGAGGACGCCACCACCGGCGACCTCTTCGGCGGCGACGCCGCCCGCCGCGACCAGGCCGACCTCGGCTGGCGGCTGACCCACCTGAAGCCGCCGCCGGTCGCGCTGCTGGTCGGCGGCAGCCGCGAGGGGGACGGCGACTACTACCGGACGACCGAGGAGTTCGTGGCGGCGGCCAAGGGCGGCGCCACCAAGGTCTCCTCGATCACGCTCGCCGCCGGCGGGCACAACTTCAACACCTGGTCGCGGATGCTCCCCGCCTCGCTCGGCTGGCTCGGCGACCACCTCAAGGACCCTTCCTGACCCGACCGTCACGGGCTCGCGGCGCCCCGTGACGGATCTTCAGGACGGACGGGCGGATCCCCCGTACTCTGGGCCAGAGCCCGACCCCGGGAGGAATCCGATGCCCCACCAGCCGACCCGGCGGGCCGTCCTGGCCACCCTCGGCGGACTGGCGGGCGGCACCGCCCTGACCGCCTGCACCGGGTACACCGTCCGCACCGGGGCCGCGCAGAGCGACGGCCCGACCGCCGCCCCCTCCGGCAGCCCCGTCGCGCCGGCCACCCCCAGCACCACCGTGACGGCCGCGACCGGCCCGGTGGTGGTGCCCGGCGGCCCGATCCGGGTGGTCGCCCTCGGCACCCCCGAGCTGGACTCGGCGATGACGCTCGGGATCACCCCGGTCGGGGCCACCCGCTCCCCCTGGACCACGGCTTCCCCGACTACTGGCCGGCCTCGCGCCTCGCCGGGATCGCGGACGTCGGCGAGACCGGCGCCCCCGACCCGGCGCTGGTCAGGGCCACCGAACCGCAGGTCGTGCTCGGCAGCCAGGCCCGCGACGGCGCCCGCTACGAGGCGCTGCGGCGGATCGCCCCGACGGTGCTCAGCCGGACGGCCGGGCCGCCGTGGAAGGACAACTTCCAGCTGCACGCCCAGACCCTCGGCCGCCAGGAGCAGGCCGCCGCCGTCGTCCGCGAGTACGGCCGGCACACCACCCGGGCCGCCCAGGTCATCCGCGACGTCGGGGCGGGCGGGCGGCGGATCAGCGTGCTGCGCTTCGTCGAGGGCACACCGCCCGGCATCCGCACCTACGGCCGGCAGAGCTTCATCGGCAGCGTCATCGCCGACGTGCAGCTCGGCCGGCCCGACGCCCAGAACATCGACCAGGACGAGCTCGAACTCCCGGCCGACCAGCTGGCCAGGGCCGACGCCGACCTGATCCTCTACGCCACCTACGGCGACCCGGGCCGGGCCGGCACCACCGCCGTGCTGCAGAGCCCGGCCTGGCTCGCGCTGGGCGCGGTGAAGGCCCACCGGGCGTTCCCCGTCGACGACCAACTGTGGTTCCAGGGGGTCGGCTACACCGGCGCCAACCTGATCATCGCCGAGCTGCAGCGTTTCCTCGGCGGCTGACCGGCCCGCCCCGGCCGGCCCGTCCGCGGCCGCCGCCCGCCGTCACTTCGGACCGCGCCGACGGAGCGTCAGGGCCAGCAGGAACACCGCGGTCAGCACGGCGGCGACCCGCAGCACCCCCGGCGCGGCCACCCACAGCGCGTGGTTCATCGGCGAACCCTCGGCCAGCGGGGTGCCCCAGCGGCCCTTCGTCCGGCCCCAGAACCACAGCGTCGAGGCGCTCATGCTGACCAGCGGGATGCCCAGCACCGCGAACTTGCGGGTGAAGTCCGACAACCCGCGCGACAGGTAGGCCGCGCCCCAGCCGAGCAGCATCACCAGCAGCTCGCCGACCGCCGCCCCGCCCACCAGCAGCAGCGCGGCCACCAGCAGCAGCGGCGACGGGCGCCGGACACCGGCCGGCTTCCCGGCCGCGGGCTGCCCGCCGGGATCCGCCGGGGCCGCCGGGGCCGCCTTGCCGCGGAGGCCGAACCAGCCCCGCGGGCCGGGCACCGCCGCCGCCCCGGGCGCCGGCTCCTCACCGGCCCGGGGGCGGGCACCGCAACGGGCTCGGGACGGGGCCCCGGCTCCGGCTCCGGCTCCTGGTACTCCAGCCGGACGGTGTCCCAGCCCGGGAAGACCAGGGCCGCGCCCGGAAGGTCGGACCGCACCCCCGGCGGTCCGGCCGCCTCCGGCCCCCGGAACCGCCCGGACCGGCCTGTGCTCCGGGGACGGCCGGACCGTCCGGTGCGGCCGGCTCGGGCTCGTACACGCTCCGGTCGTCCGCCGGGCCGTCCCCGGGCGGCCGGCGCGGGCTGCCGAGCACCCGCCAGGGGGCGCCGGAGCGCCACCACTCGCCGCCGCCCGGCCCGTCCGCGGCGCCGCCGCCCGCCGCACCGTCCTTCGCCGCCCCGCCGTCCGCCATCGCCCGCACCCCTGCTCGCTCACCGGCCCGCCGACCGCCGACGCTACCCACTGCCGGCCCGCCCGCGCGAGCCCCACCGCCGCGCGCCGCCCGTCCCGCGCCGGACGGGTGCGCAGCATCCCTGGGCTCCGGCAACCCGGGCCGACTAACCTGGGTCGGATGACCACGCAGCAGAGCCAGCCCTCCCGCAGCCGGGCCGGCGCACCCCGTACCCTCGCCGAGGAGCTCCGCGCCCGCGGCGACGAGGAGCTGGCCCAGCTGCTGCGCGCCCGGCCCGATCTGCTGAACCCGGTGCCGACCGACCTCACCCAGCTGTCCGCCCGGCTCTCCAGCCGGGCCTCGGCGCTGCGCGCGCTGGAGCGTCTCGACCGCTTCACGCTCCAGGTCGCCGAAGCCCTGGCCGCCGCGCCCGACGGCACCTCGGAGCAGACCGTCCGCGCCCTGCTGGCCGGCCCGGCCCGGGTCCGTCCGCACCCGCAGGCCGACCCGGCCGACCGCTCCGCGATCACTGCCGCGCTGCCCGGCGCGCTGGCCGAACTGCGGGCCCAGGCCCTGCTCTGGGGCCCCGACTCGGCGCTGCGGCTGGTCCTCGCGGTGCGCGAGACGCTGGCCCCCAGCGCCGCCAACCCGGGCCGCACCGGTCTCGGGCCGACCGTCGCCGAGGCCACCGTCGGCATCTCCCCGGCCCGGCTCCAGGAAATCCTCGCCGACGCCGGACTGCCGGCCACCCCCGACCCGGTGACGGCCGTGGCCGCCCTGGCCGGCCTGTTCGCCGACCGCGCCCGCTGCGCCGCGCTGCTGGCACAGGCACCCCCGCAGGCGCTCGCCCTGCTGGACCGGCTGGTCTGGGGGCCGCCGACCGGTGGCCTGCCGGACGCCGCCCGCCAGGTCACCGCCGACCGCGCCCACACCCCGCCGGAGTGGCTGCTGGCCCGCGGCATGCTGCTGCCGTCCGGTCCCGACACGGTGGTGCTCCCCCGCGAGCTCGCCCTGCACCTGCGCGGCGGCCGCAGCCACCGCACGGTGGAACCTCTCCCGCCCGCGCTCGTCCCGACCGCCGAGCGCGACCCGCGGACGGTGGACACCACCGCCGCCGGGCAGGCCCACACGGCCGTCCGCACCATCGAGGAACTGCTCGACGGCTGGGGCCTCCAGCCGCCGCCCACCCTGCGGGCCGGCGGCCTCGGGGTCCGCGACCTCAAGCGGGCCGCGCTCGCCCTGGACTGCTCCGAGCAGACCGCCGCGTTCTGGCTGGAACTCGCCCACACCGCCGGCCTGCTCGCCCCCGACGGCGAGGCCGACGAACGCTGGGCCCCCACCCCCGCGTACGACTCCTGGCTCCAGCAGCCGACCGCGGAGCGCTGGGCCCGGCTCGCGGAGACCTGGCTGGCTGCGACCCGGGTGTCCGCCCTCACCGGCAGCAGCGACGCCAAGGGCCGACCGCGGGCCGCCCTCGGCCCCGAACTCGACCGCACCCTCGCCCCGTCGGTGCGCCGCGCCGTGCTGCGGGCGCTGGCGGAGCTCCCGCCCGGCGGCGCGGCGGGCGGCGACTCGCTCGGGCCGGTGCTGCGCTGGCAGCGCCCGCTGCGCGGCGGCGCCACCGGGCCGGACGGCCGCGACCTGCGCGAGCACCTGGTCGACTGGACGCTGTACGAGGCCGAGCTGCTCGGTTTCACCGGCCGCGGCGCCCTGGCCGGCCCGGCCCGCACCCTGCTGGACGGCGGCGACCCGACGCCCGCGCTCGCCCTGCTGCTGCCGCAGCCGCTCGACCACGTGATCCTGCAGCCGGACCTGACCGCGGTCGCCCCGGGCCCGCTGCTCACCCCGCTCGCCCAGGCGCTCTCGCTCTGCGCCGACATCGAGTCCAAGGGCGGCGCAACCGTCTACCGCTTCACCACCGAGTCCGTCCGGCGCGCGCTGGACGCCGGCCGCACCGCCGCCGACCTGCGGGCCTTCCTGGAGCAGCACTCGCGGACGCCGGTGCCGCAGCCGCTCGCGTACCTGATCGACGACGTGGCGCGCCGGCACGGGGTGCTGCGGGTCGGCGCCGCCTCCTCGTACCTGCGCTGCGACGACACCGCGCTGCTCGCGGAGGTACTGGCCGACCGGCGGGCGGTCGAGCTGCGGCTGCGGCTGCTGGCGCCGACCGTGCTGGCCGCCCAGGTCCCGCCGGAGACCCTGCTGTCGGTGCTGCGGACGATGGGCCACGCGCCGGCCGCCGAGTCGGCCGAGGGCGACGTGCTGATCACCCGGCCGGACAGCCGGCGCACCCCGCCGCGGAGCGCACCCGTGCCGGTGCCGGACGGGCCCGCCCGGCCGGACGACGTGCTGCTCGGCGCGGCGGTGAAGGCGATCCGGGCCGGCGACCGGGCGGCCACCGCCGTCCGGCGGGAGACGGTGGCCGGGCCGGCCGCCGGCGTCCGGCAGTCCGGGCCGGCCCGCACCGACCTGCGGCAGCTGCCGCGGACGGCGGCCGCGGACACCCTCGCCGCCCTGCAGACCGCGGTGATGCTCGGCGAGCGGATGTGGATCGGCTACATCAACGCCGAGGGGCTGGCCTCGCAACGGGTGGTGGACCCGGTGAAGGTCGAGGGCGGGTACGTCACGGCGTACGACCACCTCTCGGACGAGGTCCGCACCTTCGCCCTGCACCGGATCACCGGCGTCGCCGAGGTCGACGAGCCGGCCTGACCGGCGGCAGCCCGCGGGCCGGGCCGCCGCACCCGTCAGTGGCCCTTGGCGGCCTTGGCGTCCTGCTCGGCCTTCTGCTGCTTGGCCTGGTCGACGAAGGTCTGCGGGTCGGGGATCTTGGGCTGCACGCCGGTCAGCAGACCGGTCGCGGTGAAGGCGGTGGCACCCAGCAGGCCGCCCGGCTGGCCCATGTCGGCGACGGTGTCCAGCCCGGGCTCGGAGGCGGCCTGGGCGGGGCTCGCCCCGAGGACGGCGGCGAAGGCCGCGCCGGAGAGGGCGAGGCCGGCGAGAAGACGGTTCGGCTTGTTCATGCCCTGCCCAACGAGACGGCCGCCGTCCGGTCACCTGCCACCGCCGGAGTGCGGGACACTGGAATGCTGCGAGACGACCGACCGGAGGACAGCCCGCGTGAACGACGGACCGCTCATCGTCCAGAGCGACAAGACGCTCCTGCTGGAGATCGACCACCCCAGGGCGGCGGACTGCCGGCGCGTGATCGCGCCGTTCGCCGAGCTGGAGCGCGCCCCCGAACACGTGCACACCTACCGGGTCACCCCGCTCGGCCTGTGGAACGCCCGGGCCGCCGGGCACGACGCCGAGCAGGTCGTCGACGCCCTGGTCAGCCACTCCCGCTACCCGGTGCCGCACGCGCTGCTGGTGGACATCGCCGACACGATGGGCCGCTACGGGCGCCTCCAGCTGCAGAAGCACCCGGTGCACGGGCTGGTGCTCTCCACCACCGACCGGCCGGTGCTGGAGGAGGTGCTGAAGTCCAGGAAGATCACCCCGCTGGTCGGGGCCCGGCTCGACCCGGACACCGTCGCCGTGCACCCCTCCGAGCGCGGGCAGATCAAGCAGGTGCTGCTGAAGCTCGGCTGGCCCGCCGAGGACCACGCCGGGTACGTGGACGGCGAGGCGCACCCGATCGAGCTGCACGAGGACGGCTGGCAGCTGCGCCCGTACCAGCAGCAGGCGGTGGAGGGCTTCTGGCACGGCGGCAGCGGCGTGGTGGTGCTGCCGTGCGGCGCCGGCAAGACGCTGGTCGGCGCGGCCGCGATGGCCGAGGCGAAGTCGACCACGCTGATCCTGGTCACCAACACCGTCTCGGCCCGGCAGTGGAAGCACGAGCTGGTGAAGCGCACCTCGCTGACCGAGGACGAGATCGGCGAGTACAGCGGCACCCGCAAGGAGATCCGGCCGGTCACCATCGCCACGTACCAGGTGATGACGACCCGCCGGAAGGGCGTCTACGCGCACCTGGAGCTCTTCGACGCCCGCAACTGGGGCCTGGTGGTCTACGACGAGGTGCACCTGCTGCCGGCACCGGTGTTCAAGTTCACCGCCGACCTGCAGGCCCGCCGCCGGCTCGGGCTGACCGCGACGCTGGTCCGCGAGGACGGGCGCGAGGGCGACGTGTTCTCGCTGATCGGTCCCAAGCGGTTCGACGCGCCGTGGAAGGAGATCGAGGCGCAGGGCTACATCGCGCCCGCGGACTGCGTCGAGGTGCGGGTCACCCTCTCCGACTCCGAGCGGCTGGCGTACGCCACGGCCGAGCCGGAGGAGCGGTACCGCTTCTGCTCCACGACGGCGACCAAGCGCCGGGTGGTCGAGGCGCTGGTGAAGAAGCACGCGAAGGACCAGACGCTGATCATCGGCCAGTACATCGACCAGCTGGACGAGCTGGGCGAGGTGCTCGACGCGCCAGTGATCAAGGGCGAGACCAGCAACGCCCAGCGGGAGAAGCTGTTCGAGGCCTTCCGGTCCAAGGAGATCGGGGTGCTGGTGGTCTCCAAGGTGGCCAACTTCTCGATCGACCTGCCGGAGGCCACGGTGGCGATCCAGGTCTCCGGGACGTTCGGCTCCCGCCAGGAGGAGGCGCAGCGGCTCGGCCGCGTGCTGCGGCCGAAGGCGGACGGCCACATGGCGCACTTCTACTCGGTCGTCGCCCGGGACACCGTCGACCAGGACTTCGCCGCGCACCGCCAGCGGTTCCTCGCGGAACAGGGGTACGCGTACCGGATCATCGACGCGGACGACGTGTAGCCGGACGCCTGCGGGTGTCGGGCCGGGTCAGACGCCGTCGCGGCCGAGGAAGACCACGCGGGCAGCGGTGTCGATCATGATGCCGAGGTTGCGGACGGCCTTCGCCAGCGGGCGGCGGGGGCGGGGGGCGTCGTCGGCGCCGCGGCTGTTGTGGGGGCGGGGTGAGGGGTTTCTGCTCATACCTCCACAGTAGGAAACGGTCACCCGTCCGGGCATCACCCCGAAGGTCCTGATCAGGGGAGCCGTGTGTCGTCCTTCCGGCGTACGGCCCCCTACGGAAACGAATGGCGTCGCCTCGGGGTCGGGTCTAGGATCTTCGGTCTGCCCCTCCCGAACCGTGGTGCCCCGTCGTCGGCAGCCGTGGGAGGTCCGGCCGGTCGGCAACCGGTCGGTGTCCTTCACCGTGAGCTACGACGAGTCCGCTGACCCGCAGAGACGGGCAGCCGGGAAGGTTCGCTGTGCACTCCCCCACCACCGACGCCGCCGATGCCGCCTTCGACCCGCTGCAACGCGAGCGCGACCACCTGTCCTCCTCCCGGGCGGCGCTGCGCGCCATGCGCGAGGACGTCGAGTCGCTGGACCTGCGCGACGTCGCGGGCACCTGGGTCTCCGCCAAGGTGCTCTCCCGCCAGATCGAGCAGCGGGTGACCGCGCTCGCCGACCTGGCGCACACCCCGCTGTTCTTCGGACGGCTGGACTACCTGCACGCCGTCGGCGAGGAGCTGGCCGAGGGCGCGTCGGGCGAGCGGTTCTACATCGGACGCCGGCACGTCCACGACTCCGACGGCGACCCGATGGTGATCGACTGGCGGGCGCCGGTCTCCCAGCCGTTCTACCGCGCCAGCCGCAAGGAGCCGATGGACGTCGAGCGGCGCCGCCGCTTCGGCTACACCGGCGGCGAGCTGACGGCGTACGAGGACGAGCACCTGTCCGACCCGGCCGAGTCGGACACCCGCTCCGCGCTGCTGGCGGCGGAGATCGAGCGGCCGCGCGTGGGCCCGATGCGCGACATCGTGGCCACCATCCAGCCGGAGCAGGACGAGATCGTCCGCGCGGACGTCTCCGGCACGATCTGTGTCCAGGGCGCCCCGGGCACCGGGAAGACGGCGGTCGGCCTGCACCGCGTGGCGTACCTGCTGTACGCGCACCGGGAGCGGCTGGCCCGCACGGGCACCCTGGTGATCGGGCCGAACAGCTCGTTCCTGCACTACATCGAGCAGGTGCTGCCGGCGCTCGGCGAGCTGGACGTGGCCCAGGCCACCGTGCAGCAGCTGGTGGCGCACGTGGAGGTGCGCGGCACGGACGGTGCCGCGTCCGCCCTGGTGAAGGGCGACGCGCGGATGGCAGAGGTGCTGCGCCGGGCCGTGCAGGCGGGCATCAGGCTGCCCGAGGAGCCGTGCGTGGTCGTCCGTGGCGCCCGCCGCTGGCGCGTCCCGGCCCATGAGCTGACCGGGATCATCGAGGAGCTGCGGGCCCGCGACATCCGCTACGGCGCGGCCCGCGAGGCCCTGCCGCAGCGGATCGCGCACGCCGTGCTGGTGAAGATGGAGCACGGCGGCGAGGCCCCCGACGACCGGGTGCAGGACGCGGTGGCGCGCAACGCCGCCGTCAAGGCGGTCGTGAAGGAGTGCTGGCCGCCGGTGGACCCGGTCAAGCTGGTGCACCGGCTGCTGTCCGACCCCGTGTTCCTCGCCGAGTGCGCCGACGGCGTGCTGACCGCGGACGAGCAGCGGGCGGTGCTGTGGGAGAAGCCCGCCCGCTCGGCCCGGACGGCCGCCTGGTCGGCCGCGGACGCGGTGCTGGTGGACGAGGCCGCCGACCTGGTGCAGCGCACGCCGTCGCTCGGGCACGTGGTGCTCGACGAGGCGCAGGACCTCTCGCCGATGCAGTACCGGGCTGTCGGCCGGCGCTGCTCCACCGGCTCGGCGACCGTGCTGGGCGACCTCGCCCAGGGCACCACGCCGTGGGCGACCGGCAGCTGGCCGGAGGCCCTGCAGCACCTGGGCAAGCCGGCGGCGCACGTGGAGGAGCTGACCCAGGGGTTCCGGGTGCCGGAGGAGGTCATCGCGTACGCCTCGCGGCTGCTGCCGTCGATCGCGCCGGGGCTGGCACCGGCCACCTCGGTCCGTGACGCGCCGGACTCGCTGACCGTCCGGCAGGTGACGGGGGATCCGGTGGCGGCGGTCGTCGAGGCCTGCCGGACGGCGCTCGCCGCCGAGGGCTCGACCGGGCTGATCGCGGCCGACGCGCGGATCCCGCTGTTCGCCGCGGCGCTCGCCGAGGCGGGGCTGCCGTTCCTGGACCCGGGGACCGAGACCACCGCCGAGGCGCGGCTGACCCTGGTGCCCGCCTCGCTGGCCAAGGGCCTGGAGTACGACTACGTGGTGCTCGACGAGCCGGCCGCGGTGGTCGCCGGGGAGTCCGACGAGCGCACCGGGCTGCGCCGGCTGTACGTGGCGCTGACCCGCGCGGTCTCCGGGCTGCAGGTGCTGCACGCGGAGCCGCTGCCGGAGCAGCTGGCCGACCGCTGACGGTCGGTCGACGGCCGGCGGTCGGCGGCCGATCCGGGGCCGGCCGTCAGCCGTCGACGAGGGTGCGCCAGGCGGCGACCTTGGCGGTGTCCACCGGGGTCGTCCAGCCGTCGACCCGCACGGCGCCGCCGATGTGGAAGGCGTCGAAGCCGGCCGCGAGCAGCCCGGGGACGTGCTCGGCGCGCAGACCGCCGCCGACCAGGATCCGCTGGCAGTAGCCGGGCTCGCCCGCCTTGGCGCGTTCGCCCTCCAGGACGCCCTGCCCGGCGTCGACGCCGGCCGGCGCGCCGGAGGTCAGGAAGGTGTCCAGCCCGGGCAGGTCGGCGACGGCGGCGCGCACGGCCGCCCGGTCGGCGCTGTGGTCGATGGCCCGGTGGAAGGTCCAGCGGCAGCCGGCCACCGCCTCGGCCACGGCGGTGGTGGCCGCGAGGTCGACCGCGCCGTCGGCGTCGAGGAAGCCGAGGACGAACTCCTCGGCGCCCTCGGCGCGCAGCACGGCGACCCGCGCGAGCAGCTCGTCGAGGTCGCCGGGGGTGAACCCGTCCCGGATCCGGAGCATCACCCGGAGCGGGAGGGCGACGGCGGCCCGGATGGCGGCGAAGTCGGCCACCGAGGGGGTCAGCCCGTCGGCGGCCATGTCGGTGACCAGTTCGAGGCGGTCGGCGCCGCCGGCTTCGGCGGCGCGGGCGTCCTGAGCGGTCAGCGCGATGACTTCGACGATTGGTCTAGACATATCGCTACCTTGCCACACCGTCCCGGCGCACGGCGAGCCCCTCCCCGGTCCGTTCGGGCCGCCGTCCGGCCGCGGCCGGCACCGCCTGGGGCGGTCCCGGCGCCGGCGCCTTCCGCAGGACCGGGAGGCGGTCGCCGCGGCGGCGCGGCGAGCGGCCAGAATGGGCGTCATGACCGCTGCCCTGCTCGATGGTTGGAACGACCTGCTGCGCCGCTGCGGCGCGACCGCCGACCCGGTGCCGTACGGCCGGGACCTGCTGGAGCGCTGGGCCGAGCCGCAGCGCCGCTACCACACGACGGACCACCTGGCGGCCGTCCTGGCGCACGTCGACATGCTGGCGCAGGACGCCCCGCAGCCGGACGCCGTCCGGCTGGCGGCCTGGTTCCACGACGCCGTCTACCGACCGGACCGCTCGGAGAACGAGGAGCGCAGTGCCGGGCTGGCCGTCCGGGCGCTGCGCGAGGCCGGGCTGGCGGAGGAGCTGGTCGCCGAGGTCGCCCGGCTCGTCCGGCTCACCGTGACCCACCACCCCGAGCCCGGGGACGGCAACGGCGAGGTGCTCTGCGACGCCGACCTGGCGGTGCTCGGCTCCGAGCCGGAGGGGTACGCCGCATACGCGGCCGCTGTCCGCGAGGAGTACGCGTTCGTGCCCGAGGACGCCTTCCGCAGCGGGCGGGCGGCGATCCTGCGGCAGCTGCTCGCGCTGCCCGCGCTCTACCGCACCGCCGCCGCCCGGGAGCGGTTCGACGCCCCGGCGCGGGCCAACCTCGCCGCCGAGCTCAGCCGTCTCGAAGGCTAGCCTTGCGCCGCCGCAGCCCGGCCGCGGTCAGCCGGGCGACGAGCTCGCGGCTGCCGACCGGGCGGGCGCCGAGGGCGACGGCCTTCTCGTACCAGGGGGCCGGGATGTCGTAGTGATCCCGTTCGAAGGCGCGGGCGGGCGCGCCGAGCAGCGCGGCGAAGGCGTGCAGTTCCTCGTACGACACGTCGCTCACCAGGTGCGACCAGAGCTCCCCGTGGCCGGGCCAGGTCGGGGGGTCGACGAGGATCACGTGAGGGCACCGACCGGGGCCACGGCCACGCCCTCCTTGCCGCACACCCAGTGCGGTTCGGGCCCGAGCTCCGGCTCCACGCTGAGCGCGTGCGGGTCGCCCTCGGCCGCGCAGGCCTCGCACAGCGGCCAGCGGCCGTAGCCCTCCAGCAGGGCGTCCTGGACGTCCTGCGCGACCAGCCCGAGCACGTACTCCGTGCCGTCCGGCCACTGCTCCAGCCACCAGCGGCGGTGCGTGACGGCGTTCTCGACCAGGGACACCACCGCGGCGTCCGCGACGTCACGGGCGGTCAGGTCGGCGAGGATCAGCGCCCGGGCGCTGTGCAGGGCGGCTTCGATGTCAGGGGTGGCCATCCGTCCATTGTCCCGCAGGTCGCCCGGCGGCCGGGAAACCCGCGGTGCCCAGCGGTATCCCGAACGGCTCCGGCAGCGTGGGCGGCTCGGGAACGCCGCGAGGGCGGCCTCCCCGTGATGGGGAGACCGCCCTCGCAGAGCGTCAGGAGCTTGCCGATCCTCGGGAGGATCAGAAGTCCATGTCACCGCCCGGCATGCCGCCGCCGGCGGCCGCAGCGGCCTTCTCCGGCTTGTCGGCGATGACGGCCTCGGTGGTGAGGAAGAGCGCCGCGATGGAGGCGGCGTTCTGCAGCGCGGAGCGCGTGACCTTGGCCGGGTCGATGATGCCCGACGCGATCAGGTCGACGTACTCGTTGGTCGCGGCGTTCAGGCCGTGGCCGGCGGGAAGGTTGCGCACCTTCTCCACCACGACGCCGCCCTCGAGGCCGGCGTTGGTCGCGATCTGCTTGATCGGGGCCTCCAGCGCAACCTTGACGATGTTGGCACCGGTGGCCTCGTCGCCCTCCAGCTCCAGCTTGTCGAAGGCGACACCGGCCTGCAGCAGCGCGACGCCACCACCGGCGACGATGCCCTCCTCGACGGCGGCCTTCGCGTTGCGGACGGCGTCCTCGATGCGGTGCTTGCGCTCCTTGAGCTCGACCTCGGTCGCCGCGCCGGCCTTGATGACGGCCACGCCGCCGGCCAGCTTGGCGAGGCGCTCCTGGAGCTTCTCGCGGTCGTAGTCCGAGTCGCTGTTCTCGATCTCGGCGCGGATCTGGTTCACGCGGCCGGCGACCTGGTCGCTGTCGCCGCCACCGTCCACGATGGTGGTCTCGTCCTTGGTGATGACGACCTTGCGGGCGGTGCCGAGCAGGTCCAGGCCCGCGTTCTCGAGCTTGAGGCCGACCTCCTCGGAGATGACGGTGCCACCGGTGAGGATGGCGATGTCGCCGAGCATGGCCTTGCGGCGGTCACCGAAGCCCGGGGCCTTGACGGCGACGGACTTGAAGGTGCCACGGATCTTGTTCACGACCAGGGTCGACAGGGCCTCGCCCTCGACGTCCTCGGCGATGATGACGAGCGGCTTGCCGCTCTGCATGACCTTCTCCAGCAGCGGGAGGAGGTCCTTGACCGAGGAGATCTTGGAGTTGGCGATGAGGATGTAGGGGTCCTCGAACGAGGTCTCCATCCGCTCCAGGTCGGTCGCGAAGTACGCGGAGATGTAGCCCTTGTCGAAGCGCATGCCCTCGGTGAGCTCGAGCTCCAGACCGAAGGTGTTGCTCTCCTCGACGGTGATGACGCCTTCCTTGCCGACCTTGTCCATCGCCTCGGCGATGAGCTCGCCGATCTGGGTGTCGGCGGCGGAGATCGAGGCGGTGGAGGCGATCTGCTCCTTGGTCTCGACGTCCTTGGCCTGGGCCAGGAGCTGGTCGGAGACGGCGGCGACGGCCTTCTCGATGCCGCGCTTCAGGGCCATCGGGTTGGCGCCGGCGGCGACGTTGCGCAGACCCTCGCGGACGAGCGCCTGGGCGAGCACGGTGGCGGTGGTGGTGCCGTCACCCGCGACGTCGTCCGTCTTCTTGGCGACCTCCTTGACGAGCTCGGCACCGATCTTCTCGTACGGGTCCTCGAGCTCGATCTCCTTGGCGATGGAGACACCGTCGTTGGTGATCGTGGGGGCGCCCCACTTCTTCTCCAGAACGACGTTGCGACCCTTGGGGCCGAGCGTGACCTTCACTGCGTCGGCAAGCTGGTTCATACCGCGCTCAAGGCCGCGGCGAGCTTCCTCATCAAAGGCGATGATCTTGGCCATCAGAAGTGGTCCTCCGGGACACGGTCGACTGCTCGGACCAGAGGTGCCCGCGACGGACGGCCCTGGGAGCGGGGGTCCTGTCCCCTACCGCTCGCGGGGGCCTCACCGACCCGGTCCGCGTTGTCACTCTCAAGCTGTGAGTGCTAACGCCAATGATTAGCACTCCGGGGTGGCGAGTGCAAGCCCGTCGGCCGTGTCCGCGGTCCGTGTCCCGCGACCCCGCGGACGCCGACAGGCCCGTACGACGGTGTGTCGTACGGGCCTGTCGTGAAGAAAGGCGGCCGTCGGCGAGGACGAGCCGAGGCTCCACAGGGGAAGGTCAGGCCGCAGCGGCGCGGACCATGTCCGCCTGCGGACCCTTCTGTCCCTGGGAGATCTCGAACTCGACCCGCTGGCCCTCCTCGAGGGTGCGGTAGCCGTCCATCTGGATCGCGCTGTAGTGGACGAACACGTCCGCACCACCGTCGACCGCGATGAAGCCGTAGCCCTTCTCCGCGTTGAACCACTTGACGGTGCCCTGAGCCATTCCGAACTCCCCTTGTGCTGTGCTGGCCCTTCACGGGCCCGCACGGTGCGGGCCCAAGGTCTGGCAGGCCGGCCCGAGGGAACCCCCTGGACGCAGCCGCGCACGCCGCAGACCGCCGCCCTGCGCCCGGTACCGGGCCGCGCGAGCGGGTGACTGCGTCGATCGCGGCTGAATGTATCCGGCCGGGAGCCCTGTGCAACAGGCCCAACTTCGGAGGAATCGAGTACTCCGACAACGGATATGACGGGATGAATGCCGCAGAGAACGGCAATTCGCGCCGGACATAGCGGACGCAGGGCGACATAACGCCGGAGAAATTCTGACGCTCTCCTGACAGGTCCGCCACCGCATCGCCCACGCCCCGTCTCAGCGACCGGACGGCCCGCCACGCCCCTGCCCGGACCCTGCGTATGCGATCCGCGCGGAGCCGGGAAAGCGGAATTCGGCTGCAACGCACGACGTCAGGACCGATCGGGAAGCCGGAAGGAGCGGAGGTTCCGACATCCGGAACTCTACTCCCCCGCGGGCCTGTGCCATTCCACTGACCCTCCGGCAAAACGCGGCGGGCCGCCGTCGGAACCGGAAAAGCGGAATCCGGTCCGACGGCGGCCCAGGTGTGCGCGCCGGGCTCAGCAGCCGCCGGCCACCGCCGGGATGATCGACACGTTGGCGCCGTCCTTGATCTCGGTCTCCAGACCCTCGGCGAACCGCACGTCGTCGTCGTTGACGTAGACGTTGACGAAGCGGCGCAGCTTGCCCGCATCGTCGAGCAGGCGCGCGGCGATGCCGGCGTGGTTCTGCTCCAGGTCCGCGATGACGGCGGCCAGGGTGGCGCCCTCGGCGGTGACCTCGGCCGAACCGCCGGTGTAGGTGCGCAGGATGGTCGGGATGCGGACGTTGGCGCTCATGCGGGTGCTCCTTGGCGGAAGGGGTGGGCTGCTCAGACGAGGCCGGCGGCGCGGAAGGACTCCAGCGTCGGGCGGATGGTGGTGGTCAGGCCCGCGTCGGCGACTGCGTCCAGGGTCTTCAGGCCGTCGCCGGTGTTGATCGCGACGGTCTCCTTGGACGGGTCGAGCTGCCCGGTCTCGACCAGCTTCTTGAGCACGCCGATCGTGACGCCGCCGGCGGTCTCGGCGAAGATGCCCTCGGTGCGGGCGAGCAGCTTGATGGCCTCGACCACCTCGGCGTCCGTGACGTCCTCGACGGCGCCGCCGGTGCGGCGGGCGATGTCCAGCACGTACGGGCCGTCGGCCGGGTTGCCGATCGCCAGCGACTTCGCGATGGTGTCCGGCTTGACCGGGCGGATCACGTCGCGGCCGGCCTTGAAGGCCGCGGAGACCGGGGAGCAGCCCTCGGCCTGGGCGCCGAAGATCCGGTAGGGGCGGTCCTCGACCAGGCCGAGCCTGATCAGCTCCTGCAGGCCCTTGTCGATCTTGGTGAGCTGGGAGCCGGACGCGATCGGGATCACGATCTGCTCGGGGAGCCGCCAGCCGAGCTGCTCGCAGATCTCGAAGGCCAGCGTCTTGGAGCCCTCGCCGTAGTAGGGGCGGAGGTTGACGTTGACGAAGCCCCAGCCCTCGCCGGCCGGGTCGCCGATCAGCTCGGAGCAGAACCGGTTCACGTCGTCGTAGTTGCCGTCGATGCCGACCAGCGCACCGCCGTACACCCCGGCCATGACGATCTTGCCCTGCTCCAGGTCGTGCGGGATGAACACGCAGGAGTTGAAGCCGGCCCGGGCGGCGGCCGCGCCGACCGCGCCGGCCAGGTTGCCGGTGGAGGAGCAGGAGAGGGTGGTGAACTCGAACGCCCGGGCGGCCTCGATGGCGCAGGCCACGACCCGGTCCTTGAAGGAGTGCGTCGGGTTGCCGGAGTCGTCCTTGACGTGCAGCTGGGCGGTGAAGCCGAGCTCGCGGCCCAGGTTGTCGGCCTTGACCAGCGGGGTCCAGCCGGGGTTGAGGTTGGGCTTGTCGGCGACGTCCGCGGGGACGGGCAGCAGCGGGGCGTAGCGCCAGATGCTGGCCGGGCCGGCCTCGATGCGCTTGCGGAGCTCCTCGGCCTCGTACCCGCTGTAGTCGTACGCGATCTCCAGCGGGCCGAAGCACTCCGGACAGGCGAAGTCCGGGCCGAGCGGGGAGCGGGCGCCGCACTCGCGACAGGACAGCGCGGTGGCGGGGCCGAGGTCGACGGCGGTGGTCACGTCGGAGGGTGCAGGGGTAGCGGTAGCCATGGTGGCGGAGGCCTCTCTCCTCATCTTCCCCGTGGCGCGGTCGCGCCACAGGACGGAATTGGCACCTGTCCCGGCGGGCCTGCGGCGCCGCGCGAGAAGGTTGCCGGGACGTCGACGGGCCGTTCCCTCAGTCCCTCTGGATGAGCTCTGTGAAGTTGTGGGTCCTGCGCTGCGGTGACCCCGGCGTGCGATGGTCGGGCCGCAGTACGAAGACTGTATCCGAAGGCCCGTTGTGCGGGCCCGGATGTCCGATACGCGAGATGGCAGCAACGAGGAGCGAGACGTGACCGACCAGCCCCGCCCGGACGTCCTCCCGGAGGTGGCGTCCTGGCTGCGCCGCCGCTCCTGGACGGCGGCCGACCGGCCGGTGGAGCACCTGCTCGCCGCGAAGCGGGCGGCCGGCCCGGACGGCACGGTGAGCGTGGTCCTGCCGGCCCTGGACGAGGAGCCGACCGTCGGGGAGATCGTCACCCGGATCCGCGAGGAACTGATGGAGCGTCTGCCGCTGGTCGACGAGCTCGTGGTGGTCGACTCCGGCTCGGTGGACCGCACCGCCGAGACGGCCCGCGCGGCCGGCGCCCGGGTGGTGCACCGCGACGACCTGCTGCCCCGGGTCGCGGCCGCGCCCGGCAAGGGCGAGGTGCTCTGGCGGTCGCTGCTGGCGACCTCCGGCGCGATCGTCTGCTTCGTCGACGCCGACCTGCGGGAGTTCGACCCGGCGCTGGTCTCCGGCATCGTGGGACCACTGCTCACCGACCCGGGGATCCAGCTGGTCAAGGCGATGTACGACCGTCCGCTGGAGACCCAGGGCGCGGTGGTGCCGGCCGGCGGCGGCCGGGTGACCGAGCTGGTCGCCCGCCCGCTGCTGAACCTGCACTGGCCGCAGCTGGCCGGGTTCGTGCAGCCGCTGGGGGCGAGTACGCGGCGCGGCGCGGCCTGCTGGAGCGGCTGCCCTTCCCGACCGGCTACGGGGTCGAGCTGGGACTGCTGGTGGACGCGCTGGAGGAGGTCGGGCTCGACGCGCTGGCCCAGGTGGACGTGGGTGTGCGGCACCACCGGCACCAGGACGGGCAGGCACTCGGCCGGATGGCGGCGACGATCTACCGCACCGCGCTGGAACGGCTGGACCGCAGCCACCGGCTGAAGGCCTCCGCGGACCTGGTCCGCCCGTTGCTCACCCAGTTCGACCGCGACCCGGAGAGCAGCGGCTTCACCGCGCACACCCACCCGGTCAGCTCCCTGGAGCGGCCGCCGATGCGGACCGTTCCGGAGTACCGGCAGCGCCGCGCGTTTCCCTGAAGTTCACCGGACACCGGGCCGCGCGCCGCCGCCGAATGGTTTGCACCCCCGGCCGCGCGGCAAGCTAGGGGATATGGCCGATCTCGCGTTCGAACCCCAGCAGCAGTCCGGCGCCGCCCCCATCCTGGTGGCCTCGAACCGCGGCCCGGTGTCCTTCAGCAGCGAGGACGACGGCACGCTCACCCTGCGCAGAGGCGGTGGCGGGCTGGTCTCCGGGCTCTCCGCCATCGACGACCCGACCGCGGTCTGGGTCTGCGCGGCGCTCGGCGACGCGGACCGGCAGGCGGCGCGGCAGGCACCGGACGGCCGGCTGGACCGGGCCGGGCACGATGTCGGCGGACAGGCTGTCCGGATGCTGGACATCGAGCCGGGAACGTTCGCCCGCGCCTACAACGGCATCGCCAACTCCACGCTCTGGTTCGTCCACCACCTGCTGTACGACACCCCGGTCTCGCCGGTGTTCGACGACCGGTTCCGGCGCGAGTGGGAGTCCTACGTCGCGTACAACACCGCCTTCGCCGAGGCGCTCGCCGCGGAGGCCGCGCCCGGCGCGGCCGTGCTGGTGCAGGACTACCACCTGTCGCTCGCCCCCGAGCTGCTCCGTGCGCTCCGCCCGGACCTGCGGATCGGCCACTTCTCGCACACCCCGTGGGCCCCGCCCGAGTACTACCGGCTGCTGCCGGACGACGTCGCCGCCGCCGTGCTGACCGGCATCCTCGGCGCCGACCGGGCCGGCTTCCTCACCGAGCGGTGGGCGCTGGCGTTCGCCGACTGCTGTGCCGCCGTCCTCGGCGCCGAGGTCGACCGCGCCGCGCTGACCGTGACCCACGCGGGCCGGACGACCCGGCTGGGCGTGCACGGCCTGGGCGCCGACGCCGACTTCCTGCGGGAGCGCGCGCACCGGCCCGACGTGGACGCCCGGCTCGCCGCGCTGCGCGAGTCGGTCGGCGACCGGCGGACGATCGTCCGGGTCGACCGCACCGAGCTGAGCAAGAACATCGTCCGCGGCCTGCTCGCCTACCGGCACCTGCTGCGCACCAGGCCCGAGTGGCGCGACCGGGTCGTGCACATCGCGTTCGCCTACCCGTCCCGGCACGACCTGCCGGAGTACCGCGAGTACACCGCCGCCGTGCAGCGGATCGCGCAGGAGATCGACGACGAGTTCTCCACGCCCGACTGGCAGCCGCTGATCCTGCACGTCAACGACGACTTCCCGCGGTCGCTGGCGGCCTACCGGCTGGCCGACGTGGCGCTGGTGAACCCGATCCGGGACGGCATGAACCTGGTGGCCAAGGAAGTCCCGGTGGTCTCCGACGCCGGCTGCGCGCTCGTGCTGTCCCGCGAGGCGGGGGCGCACGCCGAGCTCGGCGAGGACGCCGTCACGGTCAACCCGTACGACGTCGTGGAGACCGCGGAGGCCCTGCACCGGGCGCTGACCATGCCGGACGGCGAGCGCGCCGACCGGTGCAAGCGGCTCGCCGCGGCCGCCACCGCGCTGCCCCCGCAGCAGTGGTTCCTGGACCAGCTCAACGCGCTGGGCTGAGTTCGGCCCCGAGGGCGGCCAGCAGGCCCACCACCCCCGCCGGGCCGGGCACCACGAGGTCGGCCCGGTCGGCGAGCTCGCGGACGGGGGCCTCGCCGGTGGTCGGGCCGCTGCACACCAGGAGACCGGGCAGTTCCTCGGTGCGGCGCTCCTCGACGGCGGCGTACGCGGCGAGGTCGCCGAGGTCGTCGCCGGCGTAGAGCACCGTCCGCGCGGAGCGCTCGGCCAGGAAGGCGGTCAGGGCGGCGCCCTTGTCGACGCCCGGCGGCCGCAGCTCCAGCACGAACCGGCCGGGCTCCACCACCAGGCCGTGCTCGGCGGCCAGCGCGGCGAGCGGCGCGCGCAGCCGGTCCAAAGTCTGCTGTGGTTCGGCCGTCCGTCGGGTGTGCACGGCCAGCGCCCGGCCCTTGTCCTCCGTCCAGGTGCCCTCGGGCGCCCGCTCGGCGGCCAGCAGCGCGGGCAGCGCGGCGCGCAGCGCGGCCACCCCCGGCGGCGGCTCGGGCGAGGACAGCGCACCCGTCCGGGCCTCCCAGCGCTCGGCGCCGTACTGGCCCAGCACGGTCAGGTGCTCCAGCCCGGGCACGCCGGCGAAGCCGCCGTACTCGACGGCGACGGCGGCCGGGCGGCCGGTCACCACGACCACGGCGCCCAGCCGCGGTGCCAGCCGGGAGAGCGCGGCCGCGGCTCCGGGGTGGGCCCGGGCGGCGTCCGGATCGGCGACGATCGGCGCCAGTGTGCCGTCGAAGTCGAGGGCGACCACCGCCTCGCGGGGTGCGGACAGCAGCGCCGCCAGGCCGTCGCGGCCGGCGGGGGTGCGCGGGACGAACTCCTCGGGAATGCCCATGCCCAGCACGCTACCCAGCTGCGGCCCGGGCACCCCTGGCCGCGGTCAGCGTTCGGCCCTGCGGCGCTCCCGCACCCGGCGCAGCCGGTTCACCAGGACGGGGTCGGCGGCGAGCGCCTCGGGCCGGTCCAACAGGGCGTTCACCAGCTGGTAGTAGCGGGTGGCGGAGATGTCGAGCTCCTCGCGGATGGCCCGTTCCTTGGCGCCGGCCGTCCGCCAGGGCCGGGCCTCCAGGGCGAGGACCGCGCGCTCGCGGTCGGTCAGGTCGGCCATGGCCGTGTCCACCTCCTCGGCAGCGTCCCCCTCGTACGGTCTTACGGGGTGTCATTCTGCCCGGCCGGTGGGACACACTCTGCCGTCGCGGGGCGGCGCCGGCCGGGTCTAGCGTCGGACCATGACCTTCGTCCTGCACGTCCCCGACGCCGAGCTGGAGCCCGAGCCGCTCGACCCCGCCCAGATCGTCTCCGGCACGCCGGAGGTGACCGGCCGGGTGCTGTGGAGCTCCCCGGACGGCCGCGAGCTGCGCGGGCTCTGGCAGATCACCCCCGGGGTGGTGACCGACACCGAGGCCGACGAGCTGTTCGTGGTGCTCAGCGGCCGGGCCACCATCGAGGTCGAGGGCGGCCCGACGCTGGAGGTGGGCCCGGGCGACGCCGCGGTGCTGCGGGCCGGCGACCGCACCACCTGGACGGTCCACGAGACGCTGCGGAAGGCCTACGCGCTGACCGTCGCCTGACCGTCGGCCCCGGTCACTGCCGGCGGGCCCGGGCGGCCTCGGCCGACGCGGCGGTCTGCAGCGCGGCCAGTGCCTGGTCGCCGCCGTCCTTGACCGCTCCGCCGATCTGCTTCTTGACCATGCCGCTGACCTTGTCCCAGGCCGGGTCGCCGTACGGGTAGAAGTTGGCGGTGGGCAGGGCGTTGAGGAACTCCGTCAGGTCGGCGTGCCGCCCGTTGGAGGTCATCTCCTGGCGGGTGTCCTGGGTGACCGGGAGCAGGTTGTACTGCTCGTCGAACTCGAGCTGGTTCTGCTCCTGGTACAGCAGGTTGAGGAACTTCTTGATCTCCGCGCGGTGGCCGTTGGCCTTGAACGCCATGATCCAGTCGGCGACGCCGAAGGTGGCGTCGCGGACGGAGGCGTCGCGGCGCGGGATGGCCGCCGTACCGTAGTCGACCTTCGCTGCGGCGGCCTTGCTGATCAGGCCGGGGTGGCCGTTGAGCATGGCGACCTTGCCGGCGGCGAAGTCGTTGAAGGCCGTCTTGCGGTCGGTGGCGGCCGGGTCCGCGTAGGTCAACCGGCGCTGTACGAGGTTGGTGCGCAGCCAGGCGAAGGTGGCCTGGTTCTGCGGGCTGTCGAAGGTGTAGTTGCCGGCGTTGTCGGCGAGGCCGCCGCCCCCGCCCATGGCCCAGATCATCGACTCGGCCTGGGCCTCCTCGGGCCCGAGCGGCAGCGCGTACGGGGTGACCCCGGGCACCTTGGCCTTGATCAGTTCGGCGTCGTGCCGCAGCTCGTCCCAGGTGGTGGGCGGGGCGGTGATGCCGGCCTTGGCGAACATGGTCTTGTTGTAGAAGAAGACCCGGGTGGAGGCGACGAACGGGATGCCGTACTGGCTGCCGAGCACCTGGCCGGCCCGGGCGAAGGCGTCGATCATGTTCGCCTGGGTGTCGATGGAGAGCACGTCCGTGGCGGGGTAGAGCCGGCCGGCAGCGACCTGGTCGGCGAAGCCGCCGGTCTGCACCAGGTCGGGGGTGTGGCCGGCCTTGATCAGGTCCGCGACGTGGCGGTCGATGTCCGTCCAGCTCTGCAGGTCGACGGAGACCTTGATGCCGGGGTTGGCCTGTTCGAAGCGCTGCGCCACGTCGGACCAGAAGTGCGCGGTGCTGTTCTCCTCGTTGTCGCCGTAGTCGGCGGCGACCAGCTTGAGGGTCACCGTGCCGTCGAGGCTGCCGAGGGCGCCGCAGCCGGTGAGGAGCAGGGCGGCGGCGGTCGCGGCGGCGAGGCCGGCGCGACAGGAGCCGCGCAGCGGGCGCGGCCGGGCAGGAGTGTTCAACGCGGGTACCGCCTTCGGGAGGGTGAGCGGCGGCCACCCTCCCAAGCCGGTGCACCAGTGGTCCAGACCTCTCGGGCCGGTAGTTACCGAAGTGTCAGATCACGTTGCATCAGGTGCAACCGGAATCGGGCGAATCGGGGCGGTTCGGCCAGGGTGTTCAGACCGTGATCACCTGGAGGCCCGCCTCCGTGAAGGCGCGCGTCACGTCCTCCCCGGCGCCGGCGTCGGTGACCAGGGTCTCGATGGCCTCCACCCCGCAGATCCGGGCGAAGGCGCGCTGGCCGAGCTTGGAGGAGTCGGCGGCGACCACCACCCGGCGGGCCCGGTCGGCGAGCAGCCGGTTCACCCCGGCCTCGCCCTCGTGGTGGGCAGTGGCCCCGTGCACCACGTCGAGGGCGTCCACGCCGAGCACCGTGACGTCGAGGGTCAGCTCGCCGAGCAACAGCCCGGCGAGCGGGCCGATCAGCTCGTAGGACTGCGGCCGGGCGACGCCACCGGTGACCACGATCTTGACCTGCGGGCGGACGGTCAGCTCGTTGGCGATGTTCAGCGCGTTGGTGACCACGGTGAGACCCTGGCCGGCGCCGCTCTCGGGGCGCTCGGTCAGGTCCGTCCGAACGGCGAGCGCCCGCGCGACCTCGGTGGTGGTGGTGCCGCCGTTCAGGCCGACCACCTCGCCGGGCGAGACCAGGCCGGCGACCGCGGCGGCGATCCGCTGCTTGGCGTCGGCGTGCCGCGCAGTCTTGTAGCGCAGCGGCAGGTCGTACGAGACGTGGTGCGCGACCGCCCCACCGCGGGTGCGGGTGACCATCTGCTGACGGGCCAGCTGGTCGAGGTCGCGCCGGATGGTGGCGGCCGAGACCTGCAGGGCCTCGGCGGCTTCCTCGACCTCCAGCCGGCCCTGCTCGGCGAGGAGTTCCAGCAGTGCGTTCCACCGCTCGTACCTGGACATGCTGTGCCGCCCCTCCCGCGCAGACGCCCGATCCGCTGCGCGCAGCTGCGCGAAGCCTGCACAGCTTTGCACACCGCGTGCACGGCGCGCGCGGTCGGGACAGCGCGCGCTGGCCCGTCCGGGCGAACGCTATTGCGTATTCATGCGCGAAAGAGCTATAAATCAATCATCTTCACGCAGTTCCGCGCCGTATGCCCCGAGGAGCCGCTCCATGTCACTGCCATCCCTCACCGCCGAGGAGCTGGCCACCCAGCCCGCCGACTGGCGCACCGCGGCCGCACTGGCCGCCGGGGCGCAGGCCGACCTGCCCCAGCGCGGCGAACGGGTGGCCGTGGTCGGGTGCGGCACCTCCTGGTTCATGGCGCAGGCCTACGCGTCGCTGCGCGAGAGCGGCGGCCACGGCGAGACGGACGCCTTCGCCGCGTCCGAGTTCCCCTACGCCCGCACGTACGACCGGGTGCTGGCGATCACCCGGTCGGGCACCACCACCGAGGTGCTGGAGCTGCTGCACCGGGTGAAGGCGCCCACCACGGCGCTCACCGCGGACGTGGCGCAGCCGGTCTCGGCGGCCGCCGACCGGGTGCTCGACCTCGCGTTCGCGGACGAGCGGTCGGTGGTGCAGACCCGCTTCGCGACGTCGGTGCTGGCGCTGCTCCGGTCCCACCTGGAGCTGGAGGGCGCGCTGCCGGCCGGGGTCCGGACGGTCGCCGCGGCGGCCGCGGACGCCGCGGGCGCGGTGGCCGAGGAGATCCCGGCGGAGCTGGTCGCCTGCGAGCAGTTCTCCTTCCTCGGCACCGGCTGGACGGTCGGCCTGGCCCAGGAGGCGGGGCTGAAGATGCGCGAGGCCTCGCTGTCCTGGACGGAGGCCTACCCGGCGATGGAGTACCGGCACGGGCCGATCAGCATCGCCGCGCCGGGCCGGGCGGTCTGGGTGTTCGGCGCACTGCCGGACGGCCTGGCGGAGCAGGTCGAGGCGGCCGGCGCGCTGCTGGTGTCCGGGTCCGGTCCGGCGGGCATCGATCCGCTGGCGGACCTCGTCCGGGCCCAGCGGCTCGCCCTGGCGATCGCCGCCGCCCGGGGCCTGGACCCGGACCGTCCGCGCAACCTGACCAGGTCCGTGGTGCTCGGCTGAACGCCCGGCCGGCGGGCACGCCCGCAGGAAGGAAGGTCGACCAGGATTCGCAAACCGGCCCAGCCCGGTCCGAACAGCGACAAACCTCACCTCCATGGACCAGACCAATCACGCAACTGGACTAGACCTCTTCGACCAGGTCAAGGGAGACTGTCCCCCGTGAAGCACGTCATCGCACTCGATGTGGGCGGCACCGGCATGAAGGCCGCGCTGCTCGCCCAGGACGGCTCCGTGCTGTTCGAGGCACGCCGACCGACCGGGCGGGAGCACGGCACGGACGCCGTGGTCGCCGCCATCCTCGACTTCGCCGCCGACCTGGCGGACGAGGGCCGCACCCGCCACGGGTGCGCCCCCTGCCGCGGGCGTCGCCGTCCCGGGGACGATCGACGAGAAGAACGGGATCGCGGTCTTCTCCGCCAACCTCGGCTGGCGGGACCTGCCCCTGCGCAAGCTGCTCGGCGAGCGGCTCGGCGGCCTGCCGGTCGCCCTCGGCCACGACGTCCGCTCCGGCGGGCTCGCCGAGGGACGGATCGGCGCCGGCCGCGGCGTCGACCGCTTCCTGTTCATCGCCCTCGGCACCGGCATCGCCGGCGCCATCGGGATCGGCGGACGGATCGAGGCGGGCGCGCACGGCTACGGCGGCGAGATCGGCCACGTGGTGGTCCGCCCCGGCGGACCGCTCTGCGGCTGCGGCGCCCACGGCTGCCTGGAGACCCTGGCCTCGGCCTCGGCGGTCTCCCGGGCCTGGGCGACGGCCACCGGCGACCCGGACGCGGACGCGGCGGCCTGCGCCGTCGCGGTCGAGAACGGCGACGGGCGGGCGGCGGAGATCTGGCAGAACGCGGTGGACGCCCTGGCGGACGGGATCGTGCTGGCGCAGAGCCTGCTCGACCCCTCCACGGTGATCGTCGGCGGCGGTCTCGCCGAGGCCGGTGACACCCTCTTCACACCCCTGCGCAAGGCGGTGAGCGAGCGGCTGACCTTCCAGATGCCGCCCGAGGTCGTCCCGGCCATGCTCAGAGACACCGCCGCGTCCCTGGGAGCGGGTCTGCTCGCCTGGGATCTGCTCTCCATGGAGGTGACCGCGTGACCGCGGACCGTACTGCACTGGCCGGAGCCAGACTCGTCCTGCCGGGCGGCGTCGTCGTCGAGAACGGCCGGATCGCCGTCGACGGCGGCCG
Organism: Kitasatospora paranensis; assembly: GCF_039544005.1. Lineage (NCBI taxonomy): Bacteria > Bacillati > Actinomycetota > Actinomycetes > Kitasatosporales > Streptomycetaceae > Kitasatospora > Kitasatospora paranensis. Next base: position 4,771,852 of record NZ_BAABKV010000001.1, on the reverse strand, counting down.
GATCTCCGCCGTCTCGACCGGCGCCGACGTCGGACCGGACGACCTCGACCTGACCGGGCGCACCGTCGTCCCGGGCTTCGTCGACCTCCACGTGCACGGCGGCGGCGGCGCCTCGTACGCCTCCGGGGTGGCCGAGGAGGCACTGCTGGCCGCCCGTACCCACCTGGAGCACGGCACCACCACCACGGTCGCCTCCACCGTCACCGGTGAGATCGACGAGGTGTGCCGGCAGGCGGCCGTGCTGTCCGAACTCGTCGAGGACGGGGTGCTGGCCGGCGTCCACTTCGAGGGCCCGTTCATCTCCCCCGGGCGCTGCGGGGCGCACCGCCCGGACCTGCTGCGCGACCCCGACCCGGCGCTGGTGCGCAAGGTCGTCGACGCGGCCCGCGGCCACGCCCGGATGGTCACGCTCGCCCCCGAGCTGCCCGGCGGCCTGGAGTCGGTGCGGATGCTCGCCGACCTCGGCGTGATCGCGGCGGTCGGCCACACCGACTCCGACTACGGCAAGACGCTGGAGGCCATCGAGGCCGGCGCCACCGTCGCCACCCACCTGTTCAACGCGATGCCGGGCATCCAGCACCGCGACCCCGGCCCGATCGTCGCCCTGCTGGAGGACGAGCGGGTCACCGTCGAGCTCATCAACGACGGCGTCCACCTGCACCCCTCGGTGCTCGACCTGGCGTACGGCACGGCCGGCGCCGCACGGGTCGCGCTGATCACCGACGCGATGGGCGCGGCCGGCATGGGCGACGGCCTGTACCCGCTCGGGCCGCTCCAGGTCCGGGTCGAGAACGGCGTCGCCCGGCTCGTCGAGGGCGGCTCCATCGCGGGCTCCACCCTCACCCTCGACGTGGCGTTCCGGCGCTCCGTCACCGTCAACGGCCTGACCCTCGGGCAGGCCGTCGAGTCCCTGTCCGCCGTACCGGCCCGGCTCCTCGGGCTGGCGGACTCCATCGGGTCGCTGGAGGCCGGCAAGTACGCCGACCTCGTCGTCCTCGACTCCGACACGTACGACCTCGTCGCGGTGATGCGCCGCGGCGAATGGATCACCGGCGCCGACCGCCTCGTCAGGACCGTCTCGGTCTGACCCCGTCCCACCGGGGGTGAGTGGCGGTACTGCGTCCCGTCACTCACCTCCTGGGGACAGCCATGCCACTTGCCGCCACCGCCGACCTGCTCGCCGCCGCCGCGGCCGCCCGCCGCGGCCTGCCCGCCTTCAACGTGATCAGCCTGGAGCACGCCGAGGCGATCGCGGACGGCGCCGAACGGGTCGGCACCGCCGCCGTGCTGCAGATCAGTCAGAACGCCGTCCGCTACCACGGCGGCCGGCTGCTGCCGCTGGCCCGGGCCTGCGCCGAGGTCGCGGCCGCGGCCCGGGTGCCGCTCTCGCTCCACCTCGACCACGTCGAGGACCTCGACCTGCTGCACGCCGCACCGGGCGCCGGGTTCTCCTCCGCGATGTACGACGCCTCCCGGCTGCCGCACGACGACAACGTCAAGTCCACCGCCGAGGCGGCGGCCTGGGCGCACCGGCACGGGCTCCACCTGGAGGCCGAACTCGGCCGGGTGGGCGGCAAGGACGGCGAGCCGCCGCTCTCCCCGCACGCCCCCGGCGCCCGGACCGACCCGGCCGAGGCCGCCCGCTACGTCGCCGACACCGGTGTGGACGCGCTCGCCGTCGCGGTGGGCAGCTCGCACGCGATGACCACCCGCACCGCGGCCCTGGACCACGCCCTGATCGCCCGGCTGGCCGCCGCCTCGCCCGTTCCGCTGGTGCTGCACGGCAGTTCGGGCGTGCCCGACGAGGAGCTGGCGGCCGGCATCGCGGCCGGCCTGGTGAAGGTCAACATCGGGACGGCGCTGAACACCGCCTTCACGCCCGCCGTCCGCCGGCACCTGGCCGAGGACGAGCGGGTCACCGACCCGCGGCGCTACCTCGCCGCGGGCCGCGCCGCGATGGCCGAGGCGGTCGCCCGGCTCGCCGCGCTGGTCAGCTCTTCGGGTAGTCGCTGACCGACATGTCGGTCAGCGCGACCTGGTCGAGCAGGATGCCGCTGCTCCCGGCCGGGAGGGTCACCGTGAGGGTGTTGCTCCCGGCCTGCAGCTGCGGCCATATGTTGGTGCTGTACCAGGCCCGGTTCGGGTCGGTGTTGCCCTTGGAGTAGTTCTTGAAGGTCACGCCGCCCGGGTGGTCCTTGCCGTTGACGGTGACCTGCGCGGGCTGGTCGGTGGCGGTGTTGTTGAAGTGCAGCCAGAACTTGAACTGGCCGGCCGACGGCGCCACGACCGTCCAGGTGACGGTGGAGCCGCCCTGCAGCGCCAGGTAGCTGCCGTCGGCCGAGACGGCGCCCTTGACGGTGCTCGCCACCGGGGCGTTCTGGGCCTGGAGCTTGCCGGCGTCGGCGATCGGCTCGGTGTCCGCCGACGGGCTGGCCGCGGCGGACGGCGAGGCCGGGGCCGCGCTGCTGGGTGCGGCCGGTGCGCTGCTGCGGGCGCCCGCGCCGGTCTTGGCCTTGCCGCCCGGGTCACCGGTGGACAGGGCGATGCCGATGCCGATCGCGACGGCCGCGACCACCGCGACCGCGCCGATCACGGCGCCCTTGCCACGGCCGCCGCCCGGCCGCTCGTCGCCCGGCTGCGGCCGGGAACGCTCGGCGTAGCGGCTCTGCTGGGGCAGCGGCGCGGTCGGCAGGGTGCCGGCGCCGGACTGCTGCCGGCCGGGCTGCTGCTGCCCGTACGGCGCCTGGCCGTACGACTGCTGAGGGGCCCCGTAGGGCTGCTGCGCCTGGGCGGGCTGCTGCCCGTACTGGGCGCGGCCGACCTCCATCGGGCGGTTGTACGAGCTGCGCGGCTGGCTCGGCGCGGCAGAGCCGTCGGCCGGCCGGTACAGATAGCCGAACGGGTCGTCGTCTCCCGCGCCCTCGGGCGCGCCGTTGCTGCCGTCCGTGGTCACGGTGCTCACTCCCCGGGCAGATGATGGACGCTCGTACCGGGGGAACCCTACCTAACCTCGGCGGCCGCGGGGCACGCCGGTGCGGCCGGGACTACCCGGCACGGCGGTGGGACCGCTCCCCGCGCGTACCGCGCACCGAACCTCCACGGGCCCGCTTCTCGTCGTACATCCGCTCGTCGGCCGCGTGCAGGACCTCCTCGATGGACATCCCGCAGCCGGCCCATCCGATGCCGAGGCTCACCCCGACCCGCATCCCCCGGTTGTCGATCCGCATCGGCGGGATGATCGCGTTGCGCAGCCGCCCCGCGAGGTCCTTGGCCTCCTGCCGTCCGATGCCGTCGGCCAGCACCACGAACTCGTCGCCGCCGAGCCGGGCGACGGTGTCGCCCTCCCGGACGGCCTGCTGGAGCCGGCGGGCCACCTCGATGAGCACCGCGTCACCGGCGTTGTGGCCGAACCGGTCGTTGATCGACTTGAAGCCGTCCAGATCGCAGAAGAGCACCGCCAGGCCCTTGTCGGCGATCGGCGGCGTCCGGTGCCCCGGGCTCCACGGTTCGGCGTCCTCCGGGGGCTCCACGGGCACCACGGCGTGCACGTGGGCCGGACGGAGGTCGCCGTGGCCCAGCGGGCCGCCGGCGAACGCCGCCACGTCCCGCTCCAGCGCCGCCTCGGCGGAGCCGTAGGCATGCATCGGGGAGGACGACGCGGCACCCTCGAAGGCGGCGTGCGCGCCGAGCGGGAGCCCGGAGGCCGCGAAGGCGGAGCCGTACCCGGCGGCGGCGCCGTGGCCCTGCGGCAGGGCGCAGAGCCGGCGGCCGAGGCGGGTGCGCAGCTCCGCGCCGTTGGGCAGGCCGGTCAGTGCGTCGTGGCTGGCCCGGTGGGCGAGCTGGAGCTCGTGGCGCTTGCGGTCCTCGATGTCCTCGACGTGGGTGAGCAGGAAGCTCGGGCCCTCGGCGGCGTCCGCGACGACCGAGTTGCGCAGGCAGACCCACTGGTAGCCGCCGTCCCGGCGGGAGAGCCGGAGCTCGGCCCGGCCGCCCTCGGCGCTAGTGCGCTGCAGCAGTGCGAGGTCCTCCGGGTGGACGAGGTCGGCGAAGCTCTGCTGGCGCAGCGTCGCCCGCGGGCGGCCGAGCAGCCGGCAGAGGGCGTCGTTGACCCGGGTCAGCTGGCCGCGCCCGGCGCCGTGCAGTTCGGTGATGGCCATCCCGCTGGGCGCGTACTCGAAGGCCTGGCGGAAGCTCTCCTCGCTGGCCCGCAGGGCCTGCTGCTCCTTCTCCAGCCGGGCCAGCGCACGCTGCATCTCGGCCCGCAGCCGGGCGTTGCCTATCGCGATGGAGGCCTGCAGGGAGAACATCTCCAGGGCCTCCCGCGTCCAGGCGCCCGGCCGCTTGCCGCTGCGCGGGCGGTCCACCGAGAGCACCCCGAGCAGGTCGCCGCCGGCGCTGTACATCGGGGCGAACAGGAAGTCGCGGGGATGCCAGTCGTTGGCGTAGATCGGCAGCGGGCCGTCGCCCGTCCAGGTCGGCACGTCGGTGCCGACCGCCCAGCCCCGGTCGTACGGCAGGAAGCGCAGGGTGCCCCAGTGGTCGCTGACGCTGAGCATCCGGTCCCAGGACTCGCGCGGGCCGACCTGGCCGAGCAGCACGGCGGGGCCGCCCACCCCGCTCTCCTCGACCTCCCAGACGGCGGCCACCACCAGATCGCCGTCCGGTCGCACCAGGCTCACCGCGGCGGCGTCGAACCCGAGCCCGTGCACCGCGCCCTCGACCACGGCCTGCAGGGTGCCGGCCAGGCTGCGGGCAGCGTTGAGGTCCGCCACGACCCGGTGCAAGGTGCGGAGGGTCGCGAGGCGGACGTAGGGCTCCGACTCGGCTTCCATGCGGGGGCTCCCCGGCTGCTTCGGATTGGCGGTGATGGTTATCGTCCGATTGCCAGAAGAAACTGAATCACAGCGAGCACAGCGATAGGCACGCTCGGTCAGCAATACGTCGTCACTTGTGACTTAAATCACACAACATGGGCGTGCCCATACCCAGTTCAGGGAGCGGAAACCCGGACATTCCCCGATATCACCCCCTCCCCCGGGAATCTGACGACCCGTCGGCCGGCCTCCGCGCCGACCGCCGTCCCCGGCCCGTGAGACCCCGCCGTTCCCGCCGGGAGTGAACGGCCGGCGTACTCCGCGCCAACCCGCGGGTCCGCGGTCCTACGACCAGGGCCCGATGCCGCCACGGCCGTCGGCGGGCTACCGTGCGGTACGTGTACAGCTCCCCTCAGCCCTCCCGAGCCCCCGCCGCGAGCCCCGACGAGTTCCGGGCCGCCCTCTCCCAGCTGGCCGCCGGGGTGGCCCTGGTCACCGCCCACGACCCCGAGGACGGCGACGACGTGGGGATGACGGCGACCTCGTTCCTGTCGGTGTCGCTCGACCCGCCGCTGGTGCTGGTGTCGGTGCGCGAGGACTCCCGGATGGACGACGTGCTCGCCCGGGCCGGCACCTGGGCGGTCTCCCTGCTCGGCGAGGAGCACCGCACGCTGGCCTCGCGGTTCGCGATGAAGGGCCGGCTCAGCGACCGGCTGCTGTTCGCCGACACCCCCACCGGCGCGGCGAGCACTCCGGATCCCCCTGGTCGAGGGCGCGCTGGCGACCGTGGAGTGCCGCACCGAACAGCGCGTCACGGCGGGCGACCACGTCCTGGTGGTCGGGCGGGTGCTGCACGCGGCCGTGCCCGGGCCGGCCGGGCGGCCGCTGCTCTACTTCCGCGGAGACTACCGCCGGCTGGGCTGACCGGGCGTCACTCGGTGCCGCGGACCCGGTTGCGGCCCTGCTTCAGCTCCGCACGGTGCCGCTTGTTCGTCAGCCGCCGCTCGATCATCCCGCGGCTCGGCTTGGTGGCCCGGCGGGCCTTCGGCGGCGGCGCCGTCGCCTCGCCGAGCAGCGAGGCCAGCCGCGCCGCGGCCACCTCGCGGTTGCGCCACTGCGAACGGTGCTCGGACGCCCGGACGACCAGCACCCGGCCGTCCACCAGCCGGTTCGCGAGCCGCTCCAGGGCGCGCTCCTTCCACACCGGCGGCAGCGCGGCCGAGGCCGCCAGGTCGTAGCGGAGCTCGACCTGGGTGTCGGAAGTGTTGACGTGCTGGCCGCCGGGGCCGGAGGAACGCGAGAAGCGCCAGACGAGCTCGGCGTCGGGGACGACCACCGACCCCCGTACGCGGATGGGCTCGGACATGCCCCCATCATCCCGCGCCCGGGGGCTCCGGTCACCCGGTTATGCACCGCGGACGGCCCGCCCGGCACCGGACGGCCGGGCTGGGACAATGGCCGGGTGATCGAGCTCGGCTACTCCCTCTCCAACCGCTTCCCCGACCCCCGCAGACGGACTACCGCAGCGCCGGGGTGCGCAGCCTGCGGTACGACCTGTTCTGCGGCGACGTCTATCTGGAGGCCGACGGACGCGACCTGTCCACCGACTGGGGATGGGTCCCGGTGCTGGACTTCGCGTGGGCGCTGTGCGACATCGTGGAGCAGCTCGACCGCGATCCGCAGGGCAGCCGGGCCTCCGCCGTGCAGAGCGCCGACCTCGACTTCACCCAGAACACCGAGCTGCTGCGGTTCGCCCGCCGCTTCGGCTGGGTGGAGATCGGCGCGACCTGGCTGCGCGACACCGAGCCGGCCGTCGTCCGCCACGCCGAGCTGCGGCGCGAGGCGCGCGACTTCCTCCAGGACGTGCTGGCGGACCTGACCGACCTGCACGACGGCCTGGCCGACAACCCGGACATCTGGGCCGTGCAGGCCCGTTTCCCGCGGATCTGACGGGTCGGCACCCGCCGCGCCGCGACGGTTCGTGCGAGAAACACGGCCCGCCCTGGAACCATGGCCCCCGCAACCCGCGTTCTTCCGAACAAAAGCGACCGAAGGGACACACACACCATGCCCGTGAGCCTCTCCAAGGGTGGCAACGTCTCGCTGACCAAGGAGGCCCCGGCCTGACGGCCGTCACCGTGGGCCTCGGATGGGACGTCCGCACCACCACCGGCGCGGAGTTCGACCTCGACGCCAGCGCGATCGTGCTGAACAACGACGGCAAGGTGTACTCCGACCGTCACTTCGTCTTCTTCAACAACACCAGCACCCCGGACAGCTCCGTCGTGCACACCGGCGACAACCGCACGGGCGAGGGCTCCGGCGACGACGAGCAGATCAACGTCAACCTGGCCGCGCTGCCGGCCGACGTCACCCGGATCACCTTCCCGGTCTCGATCTACGACGCGGTCACCCGGGGCCAGTCCTTCGGCCAGGTCCGCAACGCGTACATCCGCGTGCTGAACGCCGCGGGCGGCGCCGAGATCGCCCGCTACGACCTCTCCGAGGACGCCGCGACCGAGACCGCCATGATCTTCGGCGAGCTGTACCGCAGCGGCGCCGAGTGGAAGTTCCGCGCCATCGGCCAGGGCTACGCCTCCGGCCTGGTGGGCATCGCCCAGGACTTCGGCGTCAACGTCTGACGCACCCCTCCGGCGCCGACGGCGCCGGCAGCACCACGAACGATGCCCGGGGCAGGCCGCCCCGGGCATCGTTCGTTGCGGGTGCAGGCGCCCCCGAGCCGAAGGGCGCGCCGGTGTCGAAAGCGAGGAGCGACAAGCGACCGACGAAGGAGGGAGTGCCGGAGCGACGACCGTCGGCGCCGGGCCAGAGCGCCCGGAGGCGAACGGGCGAGATCACGACCGCTGTGCGCGGAGCTCCAGCAGTTGCAGCATCTCGGTGTCGTCGTGCGGCGTGAGGTCGACCACCTCGGGGCGGCTGTGCTCGGCCTCGGTCTCCACGGGGGCCGGGCCGGCTCCGCCGCGGGGCGGGACAGCTGGGCGGAGTAGCGCTCGCTCTCGGCTAGGGCCTCGTCGCCGACCACATCGGCCAGGTCGCCCACCGAGGGCGCCGGCACGGCGGCCCGCAGGGCCGCGGCGGTGGCCGGGCGGCCGAAGAAGCTGAACCCCGGGCCGCGGCCCGCAGGGCGCTGCCGGCCGGCCGGCAGGGTGGCCCGCGCAGCGAGCTCGGCCCGCGGCGGGCGCGCCACCGCGGCCTCCGGCTTCACGGGTTCCTGCTGCGGCCGGGCCACCGGCACCGGCTGGGGCATCCGGGGACGCAGTTCCACCTCCGCCTGCACCTGGCCGGCCCGGCGGGACTCGTCGGCCCGGGCCACGGCCTCGCGGGCCTCCTCGGCCCGGGCCGCGTCGCGCTCCAGGGTGCGCAGCGCGGCGCCGGCCCGCACGTAGGCGGCCGGGCTGGCGGGGTAGCGGGGGCGGGCCGCCTCGGCGGCGCGCTTGGTCGTCTCGGCCTCGCGCAGGGCCTGCTCGGCGACGAGCACGGCGCGCTCGCGCAGCAGCCGGGCGATCTCGGTCTCCGCCTTGGCGAGCCGGGACTTCTCCGCGGTCAGCCGCCGGCCGAAGCGGGTGGCCCGCTCCTCGGCGACCTCGGCCGCGTACTCGGCCTCGGCGAGCTGTTCCTCGAACCGTTCCTCGGCGCGCAGTCGCCGGGTGGCGGCGAGCTGGAGTGCGGCGCGGGCGGCGCGGTCGCGCTGGCGCAGCAGCAGGCCGAGGCCGACGGCCGCGACCACGGCGGCGACGCCGACCGACCGGGCCACCATCACGTCGGGCGTGGCGACCAGGGCGGCCACCGCGGCGAGCACCAGCACACCGGTCGCGACGGAGGGCAGGGACCGGCCGAGGACGGAGGAATGACGGTGGCGTCCACGAGACATGCCAAGAAACTAGCGTGCGAATTGGGGCCCTGTCAGCCTCGACACCCATTCGGCTCTTGACAGTCCGTCGGAACTACGGGGCGCGCCTTTCCGGGCACCCCCGTGACGGTGGAACGGGGGTGGCGGGAGAGGGGTGCCGGGGCGTCAGCGCGGCGAGGGGGCTGCCGGGTGAGTGGGGCCCTCGTGGTCCTCGGGCAGCTTGCAGATGTGCTGCAGCCAGAGGGCGGCGGCCATCACGGCCGCCCCGGCCAGCACCGCGAGGCCGGCCGTGATGGCCTGTGACTGGCGTGCGGCGATGTCGAGTTGGCCGAGCAGGAAGACGCCCGTCCCGGCGTAGATGCCGGTGACGACCGCCGAGACCAGCGCACTGGCCTGGGCGAGCACCACCGCGCGGGCCGCGTGCAGCGGGTCGACGCCCTTCGCCCCGGGCTGGCGCTCCCGGACGGCCTTCAGCCGTGAACGCAGCGAGATCGCGGTGGCCAGCAGCACCACGGCGATCGCCGCGAGCACCACGGGCGCCGCGGCGGGCACCCCGGGGAGACTCCCCATGGAGCCCCACAGTTTGGCACCGGCCCAGGAGAGCACACCCGCCACCACGGTGATCCCGAGCAGCAGGCGGAGACGGATCGGCTTCACGCGGAGGTTGTCCTTCCCGACGGACGCGACGGAGGGTGTGCCCCTGACGGACCGTCGCGATGCGGCGGTGCCAGGCCACCGTACCGGCCCGGCCTCACCCGCCACCTGTACGGACGGCCCGCAACGAGGGAAGTTCCCCGCCGCCGACCAGGGACGGAGCGGCGCCGGGGCGGGTCGGGCGGTCTTACTCGGGCAGCCGCAGCCGGAGGTCGTCGCGGCGGCGGACGCCCTGCGCCTCCTCGCCGCCGAGCCCCTTGAGGAGTTCGGCGGCCGGGCCGTGGCCGGCCACCTCGGCCTGCGGGTCGGCGTCCAGCCAGGGGGCGAGGACGAAGGCCCGCTCGTGGGCACGGGGGTGCGGCAGCAGCAGCTTCGGGTCGTCGCTGACGACGCCCTCCACGGCGAGGATGTCGACGTCGAGCGTGCGCGGGCCCCAGCGGACCTCGCGGACCCGGCCGAAGGCGTCCTCGACGGCGTTGCCGCGCTCCAGCAGGGACAGCGGCGGCAGGGTGGTGCGCAGCACCACGACCGCGTTGAAGTAGGAGGGCTGGTCGGCGGGGCCGCCGACGGCGTCCGTCTCGTACACGCCGGAGACGGCGGTGATCCGGACCCCGGGGGTGTCCCCCAGCGCGTCCACGGCGCCCTGGAGGGTCTCCAGGCGGTTGCCGAGGTTGCTGCCGAGGGCGACGGCGGCGTGCCGGACGGTCTGCAGGGTGGAGTCGGCACTGTCCACCCGGCGCTCCAGGTCGAACGTGGTCGGCGTGGCGGTCGGGTCGCTCGTGCTCATCTCAGGATCCCTCTACGGCTCGGGGGCGAGGTGCGGGCGCGTCACGCGCGGCCCCGGTGGATGGTGACGGTGACGTCGTCGAACGGGACGGTGATCGGGGCGTCCGGCTTGTGGACGGTCACCTCGACCTCCTCCACGGCCTCGTGGGTGAGGCACCGGTCGGCGATCCGCTGGGCGAGCGTCTCGATCAGGTCGACCGGGTCGCCGGCGATGACCGCGGTGACCTCCTCGGCGATGACGCCGTAGTGCGCGGTGCGGGTGAGGTCGTCCCCGGCGGCGGCCGGGCGGGTGTCCAGGTACAGCACGAGGTCGACCACGAAGGTCTGGCCCTCGACGCGCTCCCGCTCGAAGACGCCGTGGTGCCCGCGGGCACGCAGGCCCCGCAGAGTGACGCGGTCCAGCAAACGAATCACTGCTCCCAGAGGACGACGGCCCCGGCCAAGGACAGGGCGAAGGCGGGCACCGTCGCCCGCCACCCGTCGAATCTACCCCCGGGCGGCGACAACCCCGGAGCGCTTACCCGGCACGACGCGCGGTCACACGTGCCGGTTCGGCACTTGACGTGACCCTGGGGCGGCGTTTCGGCGCCGGCCCGGCCGCGGGGTCACTCCTCGTCGTCGTCCTCGTCGTCGCCGCTGGTCAGGACGGGTGAGCCGTGGTGGGACCAGAGCCGCCAGCCGTCGGGGGTGCGCCGGAAGAGGTTGCTGGAGACGACCTTGCCGCCCACCAGCGGGCCCAGCTCGCCCTCCTCCTCGGCCTCTCCGCCGGACAGGATGTTCTCGGTGCAGGTGACAAGGGCCACATCGCCCTGCACCTCGCACTCGACGTCGGTCAGGAAGAACTGGATGTACTCCGTGTTCATCATGATCAGCATGTACGACCGGGTGACCTGGGCGCGGCCGCGGAGCACCGGCCAGCCGGGGTGGACGCAGACCACGCCACCCTTGTCGTCGGCGTCGCCCGCGCCCAGCCAGATCTGTTCGACGGCCTCCAGGTCGCCGTTCTCGAGCGCCTCGTAGAGCGCCTGGTTCGCCGCCAGGACGGCCTCCCGGTCGACCTCCAGGGCCGCCTCGCCGCTCACCGCGCCACCTCCGGTCGGACCGCCCGCCTCGCCGTCGTGCCCCACGGTGCCTCCTGCCGGGCTGCTGCCACGCCTACCCCTTCGGGCGGCCTGCTGCCAGGCCGCGACCACTCGTACGGCGTCGGCCGTGCCGGCCACGTCGTGCACCCGGACGGCCCAGGCGCCGGCCCGGGCCGAGAGCGCGGAGACCGCCGCCGTGGCGTCGTCGCGCTGCCTGGCCGGGCGCAGCTCCCCGGTTTCCGGGTTGGCGAGCAGCGTACCCAGGAAGCGCTTGCGCGAAGCCGCGACGAGCACGGGGCGCCCGAGTGAGGTGAGCGCGTCGAGCCGGCCGAGCAGGGCCCAGTTGTGCTCGGCGGTCTTGGCGAAGCCGAGCCCGGGGTCGAGCACGAGCTGCTCCTCCTTGACGCCGGCAGCCAGCAGGACGGCCATCCGGGCGGTGAGTTCGGCGGTGACGTCGGCCACCACGTCGTCGTAGACGGCGAGCGCGTCCATGTCGGCGGACTGGCCGCGCCAGTGCATCACCACGAAGGGTGCGCCGGTGTCGGCGACCACGGCGGCCATCCCCGGGTCGGCGAGGCCGCCGGAGACATCGTTGACCAGGCGCGCGCCGGCCGCGACCGCCTCGGCGGCGACCCTGGCCCGCATGGTGTCGACGGAGACCACGGCGCCCGCCGCGGCGAGCGCCTCGACGACCGGCACCACCCGGCGCAGCTCCTCCTGCTCGGTGACCCGCTGCGCGCCCGGCCGGGTGGACTCGCCGCCGACGTCGATCAGGTCGGCACCCTGCGCGACGAGCCGCAGGCCGTGCGCCACCGCGGCGTCCGGATCGAGCCACAGGCCCCCGTCGGAGAAGGAGTCGGGGGTGACGTTGACGACGCCCATCACGGCGCAGCGGTCGAGGTGGGGCAGGCCGGGCAGCGGGATGTTCATACCGTCATTATCGAGCCACCCGGGGGCGCGGACGGGCGGCCGGTACGGCGACGGCGGGCCGCCGGAGGAGTCCGGGGCCCGCCGTCGCCGTCGGCTGCGGGGTGCGGCTCAGGCCGCCTCGGTGACCGTGCTCAGCGTGGCCTTGCCGTCGCCGGGCAGCGCGCCCGGACGGGGCCGGCGGCGGCCGAACTGGGGCAGGCCGAGGGTGATGAAGGCCTCCGCCTGCATCGCCGCGAAGCCGATCCGCGGGAGGTCCCGGGTCTGCTTGTAGACCAGGAAGCGGGGCTCCCAGTCGGGCTGGAACTTGGCGTTGAACTTGTACAGCGACTCGATCTGGAACCAGCGGGAGAGGAACACCAGCAGTCCGCGCCAGACGCGCAGCACCGGGCCCGCGCCGATCCGCTCGCCGCGGGCCAGGGCGGAGCGGAACATCGCGAAGTTCAGCGAGACCCGGCGCACGCCGAGCGCCGGCACCTCCTGGAGGGCGGCGACGATCAGCAGCTCGTTGAGGCCGGGGTCGGCCTCGCGGTCGCGGCGCATCAGTTCCAGCGAGATGCCGTCCGGCCCCCACGGGACGAAGTGCAGCACGGCCTTGAGGTCGCTGCCGGCCGGCTCGCCCTCCTCGGGCGCCTTGTGGGCGGTGACCACCACGCAGTCGTCGTCGCCGACGTCGCCGAACCGGCCGAGGGCCATCGAGAACCCGCGCTCGGTGTCGGTGCCGCGCCAGCGGGCGGCGGCGTCGGCGATCTGCCGCTTCTCCTCCAGGGTGAGCTCGCCGACCCGGCGGACCTTGCAGGAGTACCCGTTGCGCTCGATCCGCTTGACCATCTGGCGGACGTTGCGCATGGCCCGGCCGGCCAGCGAGAAGGTGGCGGTGTCGACGATGGCCTCGTCGCCGAGCTCCAGCGCGTCCAGGCCCGCCTCGCGGGTCCAGACCTCGCCGCCGACCTCGCTGCAGCCCATCACGGCCGGCACCCAGGCGTGCTCGCGGGCCTCCGCCATGAAGACCTTGATCGCGCCGGGCCAGGCCTCGACGTCGCCGACCGGGTCACCGGAGGCGAGCATCACGCCGGACACCACGCGGTAGGAGATCGCGGCCTTGCCGGACGGCGAGAACAGCACGCTCTTGTCGCGGCGCAGCGCGAAGTAGCCGAGCGAGTCGCGCTCCCCGTGCCGGGCGAGCAGCTCGCGCACCCGGACCTCGTCCTCCGCGGTGAGCACCGGCTCCGGCTTCTCCGGCCGCAGGGCCAGGTAGCCGGTGGTGAAGGCGGTCAGCAGGCCGAGCGCGCCGAGCGAGTACGCGACGAGGTCGGTGATCCGCTCGCTGCCGTAGCTGATCGGCCCGTCGAAGCCGAAGAGGCCGTAGACCGTCTCCTGCAGGCGCTGGACGAGCGTGGGGTTGCCGAGCTCCGACTTCGGGTGGACGCTCACGATCAGCAGGCCGAGCAGCACGCTGAAGGCGCCCATCACGACCAGGTTGGCGGCCGCGCGCCAGCGGGTGCGCGGGTCGGCCTTGGCGTAGAACTCCCGGCGGTGGATCAGGATCACCACGAACAGCGCCAGCGAGACCGCGCCCGGGCCGGGCTGGTGCCAGCGCAGCATGTGCAGGGCGGCGCCGACGGGCAGCAGCACGCACACGGCCCGCCAGGCCCGGCGCTTGCGGCGGCGCAGCGCGTGCGCCAGCAGCACCAGCAGGACGCCGACCATCAGGGTGCCGACCGCCGCGAGGGTGGTGGTCGCCCCGGGGAGCTGCCCGGCGACGGTGTGCATCCTGGTGCGGCGAAGCTTCGGGAAGACGGCGCTGCAGATGTCCAGCAGGCCGATCAGGAGGCAGGCGTAGCCCACCAGCCCGGGCAGCCAGGCACGGGGGACGGCCGCCGCCTGGTTGCGCAGCGTCTGCAGCCCGCGGCGGCGGGCTGCTCGGTCGACGGCTCAACGGACACGGGAACGCTCATGGAAACTCAGCGTACGGGCAGATCCGGCGCGTCCTGTCACTCCGAAGTAGGAGTTGTGATGAACCTTCATGACTATTCCTTGATCGGGCAATCCGCAGGTCAAGAAGGACTCGCCGGCGGGCAGGCCGGCGTGCCTCCGGGGCCGTGGGAGGCCGGGGGACGGGTGGCTGGTGCCGCGGGGCGGCGGTGGGGCGGCAGATGCTCGGGCACGGATCGCGCCGTCGCGGCAGGACGGTGGCAGGCGCATCCACACACGGTGGACGCCGCATTCTAGGGCCTCGGTTGCAACGCGCCGAGAGCTGCGCCATCAGTGTCTTCCGACGCCCGGTCAGGCTAGCTCCGGTGGTCTCGGGTCGTCGACGAACGCACGATGAACCCTGGCCCCACACCCAGCCCGATGGAAGGCGCCGGCATGGAACTGACCAGCAGGTCGCTGGTGTACGTACTCACTGCGACCGCTGCCGTGGCGCTGATCGCCACGCTCTGGCTGTGGCCCCGGCTGGCCCGCCAGCGGCCGCTGCCGATGCTCGGCCGGCTCTGCCTGCTGACGGTCACTCAGGTCTCCGTGCTGGCTGTGATGGCGCTCATGGTCAACAACTCGTACAGCTTCTACACGTCCTGGAACGACCTGCTGCACCCCGGCGGGGCCGCGCTCGCGCTGACCAGCTCCGAGCACGCCAAGGGGGCGGTGCCGGACAACGAGAAGCTGGTCGAGCCGACCACCGACGGCGGGCTCGAGACGGTCAAGGACGTGCTGCCGGCCGGCAAGCCGGAGGAGGTCGGCCGGATCGACTCGGTGAAGGTCACCGGCCCGGAGTCCGGCATGTCGGACCAGGTCTTCGTCTACCTGCCGCCGGAGTACTTCATCCCGAAGTACGCGCGCGAACGGTTCCCGGTGATGCTCGCGATCGGCGGCTACCCGGGGCCCTCCCTCCACCTGGTGGAGGGGCTGAGACTGCCGCAGACCGCCTCCGAGCTGGAGCGCGGCGGGCGGATCTCGCCGACGGTGATCGTGATGGCGCGGCCGACCGTCGCGCCGCCGCGCGACACGGAGTGCGTGGACGTGGCGGGCGGCGGGCCGCGTTCGGAGACCTGGTTCACCAAGGACCTGCCGACCGCGATGCGCTCGGCGTACCGGGTGAGCCACTCCGCCGCGTCCTGGGGCATCCTCGGCTACTCCACCGGCGGCAGCTGCGCGCTGCGGCTGGCGATGCGCAACCCGGACGTCTTCCCCAACGCGGCCGGCCTGGCCGCCGACTACGTGGTGCCGAACGACCGGTGGACCGACGGCGACCTGTTCGGCGGCGACGCCCAGGCCGCCAGCCGGACGGACCTGGGCTGGCGGCTGAAGAACATGCCGGCGCCGGCGGCCAACCTGCTGGTGGTCAGTACCAGGACCGAGGACAACTACCCGGCGACCGAGGCGTTCCTGGCGGCGGCCAAGGCGGCCGAGGCCGACCACCCGGAGTTCCACGTGGACTCGCTGTTCCTGCCGGACGGCGGCCACAGCTTCGAGACCTGGCAGCGGGAGCTCCCCGCGGCCCTGGAGTGGATGAGCGACCACCTCGTCCCGCCGCAGGACCGCGAGCCGCGCTCGTAGGGCGGGGGCCCGGCGGCCCTCCGTCCGGCGCCCCCGGGGCCCGGCTACCTCGCGACGATCAGGCTCATCGCCTCGGCGCGGGTGGCCGGGTCGCGCAGCTGGCCCCGGACGGCCGAGGTGATGGTCTTGGCGCCGGGCTTGCGGATGCCGCGCATCGACATGCACATGTGCTCGCACTCGACGACGACGATGGCGCCGCGCGGCTCCAGGATGCGCATCAGCGCGTCGGCGACCTGGCTGGTCAGCCGCTCCTGGACCTGGGGGCGGCGGGCGTAGACATCGACCAGCCGGGCCAGCTTCGACAGCCCGGTGATCTTGCCGCTCGTGGACGGGATGTAGCCGACGTGGGCGACCCCGCGGAACGGCACCAGGTGGTGCTCGCAGGTCGAGAAGACCTCGATGTCCTTGACCAGCACCATCTCGTCGTGGCCCAGGTCGAAGGTGGTGGTGAGGACGTCCTCCGGCTCCTGCCACAGGCCCGCGAATATCTCCTGGTAGGCCCGGGCCACCCTGGCCGGGGTCTCCAACAGGCCCTCGCGGTCCGGGTCCTCGCCCACCGCGAGCAGCAGCTCACGAACGGCGTTCTCGGCCCGCTTCTGGTCGAACCGCCCGATGACGGGCTCACCCTCAAGAGTCACCGGGTCGATCATGCGGGCCTCGCTTGGCTTCGGAGTGACAGGGACGGGCGGCGTCGCACCGGACAGCGCGAATGCCGCGCCTCCAGGGTACAAACCCTGGCGGCGCGGCATTCATTCCGCCTCGGTGATCAGCCCTCGGAGGGGCGCTCACCGGCCGGCGGCAGCTTCACGACGTCGACCGGGGCCGCGTCCACGGAGGCGGCGACGCCGTTGGTCAGCGCCAGCTCCTTCGGGGACTGCACCGGGGGACGGGTGGAGGGTGCGGCGGGAGGAGCCCGTCCACGCCGGACGGGCCGGACGCTTGACGATCGTCGAGAAGACCTCGGCGATCTGCTCCTTGTTCAGCGTCTCCTTCTCCAGCAGCTCCAGCACGAGGTTGTCGAGCACGTCGCGGTTCTCGACCAGGATCTCCCAGGCCTCGTTGTGCGCGTTCTCGATGAGCTTCTTGACCTCCTCGTCGACCAGCCCGGCGACCTCCTCCGAGTAGTCGCGCTGGTGGCCCATCTCGCGACCGAGGAACGGCTCCGATTCGCTGGAGCCGAACTTGATCGCGCCGAGGCGCTCGCTCATGCCGTACTGGGTGACCATCGCGCGGGCCGTTGCGGTGGCCTTCTCGATGTCGTTGGACGCGCCGGTGGTCGGGTCGTGGAAGACCAGTTCCTCCGCGGCACGGCCGCCCAGCATGTACGCCAGCTGGTCGAGCATCTCGTTGCGGGTGGTCGAGTACTTGTCCTCGTCCGGGAGCACCATGGTGTAGCCCAGGGCCCGGCCGCGGGACAGGATGGTGATCTTGTGCACCGGGTCCGCGTTGGGGAGGCCGCCGCGACCAGGGCGTGGCCGCCCTCGTGGTACGCGGTGATCTTCTTCTCCTTCTCGGACATGATCCGGGTCCGCTTCTGCGGGCCGGCCACGACGCGGTCGATCGCCTCGTCCAGGACGAAGTTGTCGATCAGCTTCTTGTCCGAGCGGGCGGTCAGCAGCGCGGCCTCGTTGAGGACGTTCGACAGGTCCGCGCCGGTGAAGCCGGGGGTGCGCTTGGCGACGGCCGAGAGGTCGACGTCGGGCGCGATCGGCTTGCCCTTCTGGTGCACCTTGAGGATGTCCAGACGGCCCTGGAGGTCGGGGCGCTCGACCGCGATCTGCCGGTCGAAGCGGCCCGGCGCAGCAGCGCCGGGTCCAGGATGTCGGGGCGGTTGGTGGCGGCGATCAGGATGACGCCGCCCTTCACGTCGAAGCCGTCCATCTCGACGAGCAGCTGGTTCAGCGTCTGCTCGCGCTCGTCGTGGCCACCGCCGAGGCCCGCACCGCGGTGCCGGCCGACGGCGTCGATCTCGTCGACGAAGATGATCGCCGGAGCGTTCGCCTTCGCCTGCTCGAAGAGGTCGCGGACGCGGGAGGCGCCCACACCGACGAACATCTCGACGAAGTCGGAACCGGAGATCGAGTAGAACGGCACGCCCGCCTCGCCGGCCACGGCGCGGGCCAGCAGGGTCTTGCCGGTGCCGGGAGGGCCGTAGAGCAGGACGCCCTTGGGGATCTTGGCGCCGACCGCCTGGAACTTCGACGGCTCCTCCAGGAACTCCTTGATCTCCTGGAGCTCCTCGACCGCCTCGTCCGCGCCTGCGACGTCGGAGAAGGTGGTCTTCGGGGTGTCCTTGGTCAGCAGCTTGGCCTTGGACTTGCCGAACTGCATGACCCGCGAGCCGCCGCCCTGCATCTGGTTCATCAGGAACAGGAAGACCAGGACGATGATCACGATCGGCAGCATCGACAGCAGGAGGCTGACGAAGGTCGACTGCTTCTCGGGGCTGACGGTGTAGTTGTCGGGCAGGTTCCCGTTGGCGAAGGAAGTCTGCAGCTTGTCCGCAATGGTCGCGGCCTGGGTGTCCGAGACGTAGGACGCCTCGAACTTGGAGCCCTTGGGCGCCTTGCCGGAGCTGTTGGCCGGCAGCGTCTGCCCGTCCTTCAGCTGAATCTTGACGAGGTTGGAATCACCTGTGGTGATCTGCGCCGACTGAACCTCGTTCTTGTCGATCGCGGCAATGACCTGGCCCGTGTCAGCCGTCTTGTACCCGCTCGAGTCGGAGACGACCTGCATCAGCACAACGACGGCGAGGACGGCCAGCACGATCCACATGATCGGCGCACGGAAGTATCGCTTGACGTCCATCCATGCGGGGCGTTGCCGCCCCGTCCCTCCTGCCACTCAACGGCGCTGCACGGCCTGAGGGCCGCCGGCGCATCCGGTATGTGCTCATGAGAAGAGCGGTTCATTGGACCGTACCGCAGTGCCGCCCGCCGGAGCGGGGGCACGACGGCACGACGTATTTTCCTACCTCGGCACAACGGGCGGGAACGGCCTGCTGTTCCCATCCGTCGCCCGAACGGTCCTCAGCCTCCGTAGACGTGCGGCGCCAGGGTGCCGATGAACGGCAGGTTGCGCAGCTTCTCGGCGTAGTCGAGGCCGTAGCCGACGACGAACTCGTTGGGGATGTCGAAGCCGACGTACTTGACGTCGATCTCGACCTTGGCGGCGTCCGGCTTGCGCAGCAGGGTGCACACCTCCAGCGACGCCGGGCCCCGCGAACCGAGGTTGCCCAGCAGCCAGGACAGCGTCAGACCGGAGTCGATGATGTCCTCGACGATCAGCACGTCACGGCCGGCGATGTCGGTGTCCAGGTCCTTGAGGATCCGGACCACGCCGGAGGACTTGGTGCCCATCCCGTACGAGGAGACGGCCATCCAGTCCATGGTCACCTGCGAGTGCAGCGTCCGGGCGAGGTCGGCCATCACCATGACGGCGCCCTTGAGGACGCCGACGAGCAGCAGGTCCCGGCCGGCGTAGTCCCGGTCGATCCGCTCGGCCAGCTCGGCCAGCTTGGCGTCGATCTCGTCCTTGCTGATGAGCACCTTCGCCAGGTCGGCACCCATGTCGTTCTGATCCACCGGGGATACGTCCTCAAACGTTCGGGGTCTGTGTCGGCGGCGGCCCCGCGACGCGTTGCCGCTAGTCGCTCTGTCGCCGAAAGACCAGCGTGCCACACCTGCGGGTGGCTTCGACCCCCGGGTAGGTGCAGCGGTCCCTGACCGCGCCATCCGGTGACGAGCAGGTCGACGCTCTCCAGGTGCCGGGCGAAGAGGTCCCCGGCCGGGCATCCGGCCCGCAGCGCGGCCCGGCGCAGCACCCGGCGGCGGACGGCGGGGGGCAGTTCGGCGAGCTTGGGGACGTCCAGGGTGCCTTCGGCCGTCCGGAGGTCGCGCTCGGCGAGGGCGGCCCACTGGTCCAGCGCGTCGGCGTCGTCGCGGAACAGCCGGGCGGTACGGGCCAGGGCCTCGACCACGCCGCCGCCGAGGTGCTTCTCCAGCACCGGCAGCACCTCGTGGCGGACCCGGGAGCGGGTGTACGCGGGATCGGTGTTGTGCGGGTCGTCCCAGACCGGGATGGACTGGGCGGAGCAGGCCTGGCGGGTGGCGGCACGGTCCAGCTCCAGCAGCGGGCGGCGGTAGCGGCCCTTCTGGGCGGGCATGCCGGCCAGCGAGCGGGCGCCGGAACCGCGGGCGAGGCCGAGCAGGACGGTCTCGGCCTGGTCGTCGCGGGTGTGGCCGAGCAGGACGGCGAGCGCGCCGTGCCGCTCGGCGGCGGCGTCGAGGGCGGCGTAGCGGGCGTCCCGGGCGGCGTTCTCCGGACCTCCGGCCCGGCCGACCTGGACGGGCACGGCCTCGACCGGGTCGAGGCCGAGTTCGCGGAGCCGGACGGCGACCAGTTCGGCGCGCTCGGCGGAGCCGGCCTGCAGGCCGTGGTCGACGGTGACGGCGCCGACCCGCAGGCCGAGCTTGGGCGCCTCGAAGGCGGTCGCGGTGGCCAGCGCCATCGAGTCCGCGCCGCCGCTGACGGCGACCAGGACGAGCGGGGCGCCGGGCGCCGCGGGGGTGCGCGGCAGCCCGGAGGGATGGCGGCGGGCGTTGCCGATCAGGGTGGTGGCGGCGGAACCGGCCGGCACCAGGGCCGGTGCGGCGGCGGGACGGCTCTGCGGCGCGCGGACGGGCGCGCCGACGGGGACGCCGGCCTCGGCCGCCAGGTCGGCGAGAGTGCGGCGGACGGCGAGGCGTATCGCCGCGACGGCAGGGTGAGGGCCCACGGGGTGCACTCCTTGACGGAGGGGAGGGACGGGCGGCCGGGGCGGGGGCGGCTGGGCGGGGACCCTGCGCGCACTCGGTCACCGGGCGCTCACAGATGGTCGCAGAAAGCGGGTGCCCCGCAGGCCCTGCGCGGCTGCGCCGCCTCCACCGTCCCACGTACGGGTGAATGGAGAAACGTTCATTCGGCCGCCGCCCGGCCAACCGGCCCAGCCGGAACCCTCTCGGGACGGGCGATTCAGCGGGCCACTCGGGCGACCCACGCCGCCGGGTCGTGGACCTCCTCCTTGGTGGGCAGGGTGTTCGGCGATGTCCAGACCCGGTTGAAGCCGGCCATCCCGACCCGGTCCACCACCCCGCGGACGAACACCGCGCCGTCCTGGTACTGCCGCAGCTTGGCGTCCATCCCCAGCAGCCGGCGGAGCACCAGGTCGAGCCGGCCGGCCCCCGGTCGCGGCGGCGCTGGAACTTCTCCCGGATCTCGGCGACGCTCGGCACCACGGCCGGACCGACCCCGTCCATCACCACGTCGGCGTGCCCCTCCAGCAGCGACATCACCGCGGTCAGCCGGCCGAGCACCTCGCGCTGCGCGGGCGACTGGACGGCCTCCAGCAGCGTGCTGGGCCCGGAACCGTCGCCGCGGCCGCCCAGCCCCGGCAGGCCGTCCGCCAGGACCTCCCGGGCCCGCTCCAGCAACGCGCCCGGGTCGATGTCGGTCTGCGCGAGGAAGGCCTGCACCTCGGACTGGATGTGGTCGCGCAGCCAGGGCACCGCGCTGAACTGGGTGCGGTGGGTCTCCTCGTGCAGGCAGACCCAGAGCCGGAAGTCGTGCGGGTCCACGTCCAGCTCGCGCTCGACCTGGACGATGTTCGGCGCCACCAGCAGCAGCCGGCCGGGGCCGGGCGGCTCCGGGCCGCGGCGCGGCTTGTCGAACAGCCCGGCCGGGCTGTCCGGGGCGGGCGGCAGCTCCGCCGGCGCGAAGGTCTCGTACTGCCCGAGCACCTTCGTCGACAGGAACGCCAGCAGCGCCCCGACCTCGATGCCGGTCGCCTTCTCGCCGAGCGTGCCGAAGAGCGCCGCGCCGGGGGTCTCCGCCCGGCGCGCCTGCAGGCGGTCCACCAGCGGCTGGACGATGGTGCGGAATC
Organism: Kitasatospora paranensis; assembly: GCF_039544005.1. Taxonomy (NCBI): domain Bacteria; kingdom Bacillati; phylum Actinomycetota; class Actinomycetes; order Kitasatosporales; family Streptomycetaceae; genus Kitasatospora; species Kitasatospora paranensis. The sequence goes on along the minus strand of NZ_BAABKV010000001.1, from coordinate 4,750,240 downwards.
CCGCCACGTTGGCCCGCACCCAGCCCGGCCGGTCGACCACCAGCACCGGGGTCGCCTCGGCGTCCGCGAGGCGGGTCGGGCGCAGCTCGGTGTAGCCGCGGACGTGCTCCTCGGCCTCGAGCGCGTGCCGCCGCAGCTCGGCGACGACCGTCGCCGCCTCCGCCCGGGTCACCTCCGGACCGGGCCTGGCCAGCCGGGTCGCGGTGCTGACCGCGAGATTCCAGTCGACCATGCCTGTTCCGCCGCTCGCGCTCGTCATGAGCTCACCGTACGTGCTGGCGGGCGGCGGGGGAGAGAACCGGCCGCAGGTCCGGACGGCGGCCCCGGCGGCCCCGGGACGGGTCAGCGGCAGCCGCAGGAGGCGAGCCTGGCGACGATCCGGTCGACCGCGTCGCGGGCGGACCCCGGGTACGCCCCGGTGCGGGTCATCAGGGCGAACGTGAGCACCCGGCCGTCGGCGTCGACCACGGTGCCGGCCAGCGTGTTGACCCCGGACAGGGTGCCGGTCTTCGCCCGGACCAGGCCGGCCGCCTGCCCGGCGCCGGACCGCTCGCCGAACCGGTTGACCAGGGTGCCGGTGAAGCCGGCCACCGGCAGACCGGTCAGCACCGGGCGCAGCTCGGGGTGGGCCGGCGAGGCGGCCCGGGCGAGGAGCTCGGTCAGGGCGAGGGCCGGGATCCGGTCGGTCTTGCTGAGGCCGCTGCCGTCGGCGAGCACCATGCCGGCCGTCGGCACGCCGAGCCCGGCCAGGGTGGCCAGCGTCGCGGCGGCGGCGCCCTCGAAGCTCGCGGGCCGGTGCGCGGCGATCGCGGCCTGCCGGGCGACGGCCTCGGCGAGGGTGTTGTCGGAGGTGGTGAGCATCCGCTCGATCAGCCGCGGCACGGTCGGCGAGAACACCCGGCCGAGCACGGCGGCCCCGGCGGGTGCGGTGACCTGGGCGGGCGTGCCGTCGACGGTGATGCCGGCCGCCCTGAGCCGGTCCGCGAGCGCGTTCGCGGCCTGGCCGGCCGGGTCGTAGACGCGGGCCGGCGCCTCGTCCGGGGAGAGCGGGGCGACCCGTCCCTCGTCCACCATGAGCGGGGTGACGGCGGCGATGTTCATCGCGTCGTGCTCCGGGTGGAGCAGCGGGCCGCTGTACATCGAGGTGTCGTAGTCGAGGTGGACGGCGGTGGTGCCGGCGGCCTTGAGGGCGGCGGCCGTCCGTGCGGCGAGGTCGGCGAGGGAGGCGGGGGCGGTGTCGTCGTCCACCGGTGCTCCGCCGATCCGGATCTGGTCCGCCGGGAGCACGGTGAGGGTCGGGTCGCCGCCGCCGACCATCACGACGGTGCCCGGCCGGTCGCCGCGCACCACGGTGGTGGCGAGCCGGGTGGCGGGCGGGACGAGCGCCAGGGCGGCCACCGCGGTGGCGAGCTTGGTGGTCGAGGCGGGGGTGACCGGCTCGGTCTCGCCCGCGCCGTACAGCAGGGTGCCGGTGACGGCGTCGGCGACGGCCATGTTCAGGCTGCCCAGCGACGGGTCGCGGACGCTGTCACCGAGTGCCTGCCGCAGGGCCTCGGCGCCGGGGACGGGGCTGCCGGCCGCGTCCGCGGTGGCGGCGAGCACCGGGCCGGCGTCCAGGGCGGCGCGGCGGGCGCCGCCCGCATCCGGCACGTCGTCCCTGGCCTGTCGCACGTCCGGGTGGGCCGGGCCCTGCGAGCGGGCTCCCGGGAGCTGCGCCGCACCGGCCGGCAGGGCCGTCGTGCCCGCGACGGCGAGCGCCGCCCCCACCGCTGCCGCGAGGAGCGCCCTGCCGACGCGTCCCACCCCTGTGTCCACCGACCGGCCCCTTTCCCGAGCACACCCCGCCGTGCGAGACACTTGGATTCTGTCAGGCCGCCCGGTGACCGGGAGCGGGGCGCCCGCGAAGTCCGGTCGCCGGGCGGCCCACACCCATACCTTGGAGGAACCGTTGGAGTTCGACGTCCTGATCGAGATTCCGAAGGGCTCGCGGAACAAGTACGAGGTCGACCATGAGACCGGCCGGCTTCGCCTGGACCGGATGCTCTTCACCTCGACCCGCTACCCGGCCGACTACGGCTACGTCGAGGGCACGCTCGGCGAGGACGGCGACCCGCTGGACGCGCTGGTCATCCTGGACGAGCCGACCTTCCCGGGCTGCCTGATCAAGTGCCGGGCGATCGGCATGTTCCACATGACCGACGAGGCCGGCGGCGACGACAAGCTGCTCTGCGTCCCGGCGACGGACCCGCGCTGGGAGCACCTGCGCGACATCCACCACGTGTCGGAGTTCGACCGCCTGGAGATCCAGCACTTCTTCGAGGTCTACAAGGACCTGGAGCCCGGCAAGTCCGTCGAGGGCGCCAACTGGGTGGGTCGCGTCGAGGCCGAGGCCGAGATCGTCGCCTCGATCAAGCGCCTGGCGGAGAACGGCGGCCACTGAGCCGTTCCGCTCCGGGGGCAGGCTCCCCGGGACGACGGGGCCGGGGTGAGCGGTGTGCTCGCCCCGGCCCCGTGCGTTGCGGCGGTCAGTCGGCGTCCTCCAGCCGGAATCCGACCTTGAGCCCGACCTGGTAGTGCTCGATGCGGCCGTCGGCGAGATGGCCGCGCACCTGGGTCACCTCGAACCAGTCCAGGTTGCGCAGCGTCCTGGACGCCCGGTCGATGCCGTTGCGGATCGCCGCATCGATGCTCTCGGAGGAGGAGCCGACGATCTCGGTGACGCGATAGGTGTGGTCGGTCATGACGCTCTCCCAAGCGGTGGTGTGACGGCCCCTCGTCCACCGTGCCGCAGGATGCGGCGGCCCGCTCGGTGAGCCGCCGCCCGGGTGGACCGGGCGGCGGCGGGTGCTCAGAACGCGGCGCGGACCTCGCCGACGACCTCGCCGCCGCCGTGCAGCGGCTCGGCGGCGATCCGGTCCAGCACCTCGTGCTCGACGCCCAGGCGGCGCAGCGCGGCGGCCAGCACCGGGCCGCGGGCCCGCTCCGAGCCGTCCTCGATCTTGAACGCGAGGGCCCGGCCGTCGGCCAGCGCGACGACCTGGACAGCCTCGGCGCCCATCTTCGAGAGCGCGCCGGGCACGGCCCGCATCAGGTGGGTGTCGGCGCGGCGGGTGCCGGCGACGTACTCCGGGTGGGCGCGCATGGCGTCGGCGACCCGGCGCTGCGGGGTGCCGGGCTCGGCGAGCACCAGGGCGCGGAAGCCGCGGGCCAGGCCGGTGAGCGAGACGGCCAGCAGCGGGGCGCCGCAGCCGTCGGTGCCGACGTGCGCCGCCTGCTCGCCGGTGGCCTCCTCCAGCGCCTCCCGAGCCAGCTTCTGAATCGGGTGGCCGGGGTCGAGGTAGCCGGCGGTGTCCCAGCCGTTGGCGGCGCAGGCGGCGAGCCATCCGGCGTGCTTGCCGGAGCAGTCCATCAGGATCGGTGCGGCGGAGCCGCCGGAGCGCAGCAGGGCCTCGGCCTCGACCCGGTCGAGCGGCAGGTCGGCGGGCGTGCGCAGGTCGGCCTCGGTGAGCCCGGCCTCGGCCAGGATCGCCCGGACGGCGGTGCGGTGGAACTCCTCGGCGGAGTGGCTGGAGGCGGCGAGGGCGAGCCGTTCGCCGTCGAGCGGGAGGCCGGCGCGGAGGGTGGCGACGGCCTGGAAGGGCTTGGCCGTGGAGCGCGGGAAGACCGGCTCCTCGGGCGCGCCGAGCGCGAACTGCACCGAGCCGTCGGCGGCGAGCAGCACGAGGGAGCCGCGGTGGCGGCCCTCGGTGAAGCCGGAGCGTATGACGTCGGCGAGGGCGGGCAGGGCGGACTGCGGCATGGGGTTGTTCTCCTGACGGCGGGGTGCACTGGGTGAGGGTGGCCCGGTCGCCGCCCACCCCGGACCCGTCCGGGCCCTACCCCCGTGAGCAGGTCGTCGACCCGTGCTTCCCCTTCACGGTACCTGCGGGTGATCTCGGCGCTGCAGTCGTCCGCCGTCCGTTGGAGGAGCTGCCGGCGGCCGGAGATCTCGCGTTCGTGCCGGACGAGCCGCTCGATCGCGTCGAGCAGGTCGGCGGTGGGGTGGGCGCCGAGGTCGGCGAGCTGGACGTCGCCCATGAGCACGTCGGCCTCGCGGCGGTACTCCTCGCCGCGCGGCGGCCCGAGGGTGAGGTGCCGGGCGGGGCGGCGGACGGAGGAGGGCAGGTCGGCCAGGATGGCCGGGAGGCGCTCCAGCAGGTCGGTGCGGGCGGCCGCCGGGCCGGCGCCGTGCGGGATCTCGCGCCGGTCGAGTTCGGCCCGCAGGATGTCGAGCCGGCCCTGGAGCAGACGGCGCAGGTACGAGAGGTCGGCCTCCTGTTCCTGCGCGTTCCGCCAGAGTGTGCGGAGCTGGTTGAGGCCCAGCCCGCCGATGTCGCTCGCGTCCATCCACCACCTGCCGTCGTCCTGCGTCCGGTGCCGGTCGGCCCGTACGTGAGCACGCCCGGCCGCCGCCGGCGGTTCCCGTCGGGCGGCGGCGCCACCCCTCCGGGGAGGCCGCCCGCATCGTGCCACGCCGGGGCGCCGGGTGGGCCGACCGACAGCGTGCCACCCCGGCGGGGCGGCGCGCACCGACCGGCACCCGAACGGACCCCTGGCGAAGCGCCATGGCTGGTACGACAATTGCAGCCGGTCGGCTGACCTGCGCCGACCGGAGCGCACGCGCACGCCACCCGGCGCGCGCGGGCACCGTACGCGCCTCCGGCACAATGGCGGCATGCGAGCAGTGGTGCAGCGGGTCGCCGGGGCGGCCGTACACGTGGACGGCGAGTGCGTGGGCGCGATCGACGGTCCGGGGCTGTGCGTCCTGGTCGGCGTGACCCACGAGGACACCCCGGCGAAGGCCGCGCAGCTGGCCCGCAAGCTCTGGACGCTGCGGCTGTTCGAGGGAACGCCCGAGCTGTCCTGCTCCGAGCTGGCCGCACCGCTCCTGGTGATCAGTCAGTTCACGCTCTACGGGGACGCCCGCAAGGGGCGCCGGCCGACCTGGAACTCCGCCGCGCCCGGCCCGGTCGCCGAGCCGCTGGTGGACGCGGTGGTGGCCGAGCTGCGGGCGCTGGGCGCCAAGGTGGAGACCGGGCGGTTCGGTGCGGACATGAAGGTGTCGCTGGTCAACGACGGCCCGTTCACCGTGCTGCTGGAGGTCTGAGCCGCTACTGCGGCACGATCACGTCCTGGGTGCCGGGCACCGTGCCAGCCAGCAGGACGGCGTCCGTCGGGGTGTTCCGCTTCACCAGGGCCAGCGCGATCGGCCCGAGTTCGTGGTGGCGGGCCGAGGAGGTCACGAAGCCCACCGGGCGGTCCTGCCCCGCGACGCGGACCTCGGTGCCGTGCGGCGGCAGGGACTCCTCGGTGCCGTCCAGGTGCAGGAAGACCAGCCGGCGCGGCGGCCGGCCGAGGTTGTGCACCCGGGCGACGGTCTCCTGGCCGCGGTAGCAGCCCTTCTGCAGGTGGACGGCGGTGGCGAGCCAGTCCACCTCGTGCGGGATGGTGCGGTGGTCGGTCTCGAAGCCGAGCCGCGGCCGGTGGCCCTCGATCCGCAGCGCCTCGTACGCCCACACCCCGGCGGCCGGGCCGTAACCGGCCGTCAGCTTCTCCAGGTCGCCGCGCGGCACGAACAGGTCGCGCCCGTGGGCGAGTTCGCGGACGGCGGCGGCGCCGCCGGCATCGGCGGTGGAGCCCGCGGGCAGGTGCACCACCGCGTACTCGGCGGTCGCGTCGGTGATCTCCACCCGGTAGAAGAAGACCATGCTCCGCAGGTACGCCAGCAGCGCCTCCCGGGTGCCGGGCTCGACGTGGATCCACGTGGTGGCGCCGTCGTCGACCAGGTAGAGGGCGTGCTCGACGTGGCCGTTCGGGGAGAGGATCAGCGCGTCGGCGGCCTGCTGCGGCGGCAGCGCGCTGACGTGCTGGGTGAGCAGCAGGTGCAGCCAGGTCAGCCGGTCGCCACCGGAGACGGTGACGACACCGCGGTGCGAGAGGTCCACGAAGCCGTGGCCGGCGGCGAGGTCGCGCTGTTCGCGGAAGATGTTGCCGTAGTGGGCGGCGACGCCCTCGTCCGCGCCCTCGGCGGGGACGGCGCCGGGCAGGGCGAGCAGCGGGCTCTTGGTACCGGTCATACCGGCCAGCTTACGGCTGCGCGGCGCGGAGCTTTTCGGTGCAGTCGGCGCAGCGGCCGAAGATCGCGAAGTGCTTGAGGTCGGTGTCGAAGCCGTGCTCGGTCCGCAGGCTCTCGATCAGCGGCGCGGCGATCGCGGTGTCGGTCTCGGTCACCCGGTCGCAGTCCCGGCAGACCAGGTGCAGGTGGGTGTGGCGGCCCGCGAGGTGGTACGTGGGGGCGCCGTGGCCGAGGTGGGCGTGGGAGACCAGGCCGAGCTCCTCCAGCAGCTCCAGCGTCCGGTAGACGGTGGAGATGTTGACCCCGCTGGCGGTCTTGCGGACGTGGCCGAGGATCTCGTCCGGGGTGGCGTGGTCGAGGACGTCGACGGCCTCCAGGACGAGCTGGCGCTGCGGCGTCAGCCGGTAGCCGCGCGAGCGCAGGTCGCTCTTCCAGTCGCTGGGGGTCTCGGTGTTCGCCACGGTGTGTCCCTGCCCGGTTCGAGGTCGGTGGAACAAGTGTAGGGACCGGCCGTCCGGCCGGTCCCCACCCTGCGCGAGCCGGCCGCGGACGGCCGCGGGCTCAGCGGAAGAAGGCGATGCCGTCGTCCGGCAGGTCGTTGATGTCCTGGATCAGCTTCGCGGGGCTGAGCACCTTCTTGAGCTGCGCGGACATGTACGGGCGGAGCGGCACCTCGGGGGCGGCCTTCTCGCCGACCCAGAGCAGCTCCTCCTTGACCAGGCCGTACAGGCGCTTGCCGCCGGTGTAGGCGGGCGCGCCCTCGATCCGGGCGACCGCGTCGGTGGCGAGGTCGATCTGCGGCTTGCCGTCGTGCAGCTTGCCGTACCAGATCTCCACGGTACCGTCGTCGCGGACGGAGGAGACCTCGATCTCGCGCTCGCCGCCGGTGCCGTGCTGGTTGCTGGTGATCCGCCAGAAGGCGTGCTCGTTCTCCAGCGGGCGGACCTTCTCGCCCTGCTCGTCCAGCACCCAACTGCGGGAGCGGAACTCTAGGAACGGGCGGCCGTCGTGCCGGAACACGACCTCCTGGCCGAAGTTGCACTTGTCGGTGCCGGGGAAGTCGTAGACGCCTGCGCCCTCCCACGTGCCGAGGAGGAAGGCCAGCGGGACGACGTCACGGTGGAGGTCGGAGGGAATCTCGATCATTTTCCTGGCTGCTGTCGTCGGTGTCGGAGTGCTTCAACCGTACGGCAGTGGGGTCAGCGCTGGCCCTGGTAGAGCTTCATCACGGAGAAGATGGCGAACCAGGTGATCAGGACGGCCATCAGCACGAGCACGGCGTCGAAGAAGTAGACCATGGCAAGGCGCTCCATTGAGGGCAGGGATACGACCCGCCGAGTCTATCGGCCGCCCCCCAGGCCGGTCGCGGTGAGCCCCGCCACGTCGTGGATAGGGTTGTGCCATGTCGAAGAAGCTGGTCATCAAGGTCACCGCCGGGGCGGACGCACCTGAGCGGTGCTCGCAGGCCTTCACGGTGGCGGCGGTCGCGGTCGCGAGCGGGGTCGAGGTGTCGCTCTGGCTGACCGGCGAGTCGTCGTGGTTCGCCCTGCCGGGGCGGGCGGCGGAGTTCGAGCTGCCGCACGCGGCGCCGCTGCCCGACCTGCTGGAGTCCGTCCTGGCGACCGGCACGGTCACGCTGTGCACCCAGTGCGCGGCCCGGCGCGGGATCGGCGAGAAGGACACCGTCGAGGGTGTCCGGATCGCGGGCGCCCAGGTCTTCGTCAGCGAGATCATGGCCGACGGGGTGCAGGCGCTGGTCTACTGACGCGGTTCGTGGTCCGGGTGGTCCCGGTCGTGGCCGGGCCGGTTCCACCCCGGGTCGTCCCAGCGCGGGTCGTTCCACCAGTCGTCGTCCGGGTCCCGCTTGTTGGCGAACACCGCGGCCAGCGGCGGGATGACCATGGCGACCACGCAGAGCGCGATGGCCGCGGGGACGGACCAGAAGCGCACGACGCCCCAGGCCAGGACGAACATGCCGAGACAGATGCCCATCATGACGAAGTAGCGCCGGTGCCGCTGCCGGGTCTGCACCCTTCCAGGGTACGGCCGGGGCCCCCTGCCTGAGCAGGGGGCCCCGGGGGTCGCAGCCTCGTCAGACCGCGATCGCGACCTCGGTGAACTCGCCCTGGGAGGCGACCACCTGGCGGTCGATCGTGGCACCCGGGACGAGCGCGCGCAGGGTCCACGTGCCCGGGCGGGCAAAGAAGCGGAACTGCCCGGTCGCCGAGGTGGGGACCTCGGCGGTGAACTCGCCGTTCTCGTCGAGGAGCCGCACGTAGCCGTTGACCGGCTCGTTGTCGCGGGTCACCGAACCCTGAATGATCGTCTCGCTCGCCACGTCAACTCCTGCCAGGTCCGGGCCGCCGGCCTTCGCACCGCACATGTCTTGTCTTCCCTTCTACGGTTCGAGCCGGAGGCTCAGTTGCCGAGCTCGATCGGCACGCCGACGAGGCTGCCGTACTCGGTCCAGGAGCCGTCGTAGTTCTTCACGTTCGACTGCTCGAGCAGCTCGTGGAGAACGAACCAGGTGAGCGCGGAGCGCTCGCCGATGCGGCAGTACGCGATGGTGTCCTTCGCCAGGTCGACGCCCTCGGCCTGGTAGAGCGCGCGCAGCTCGTCGTCGCTCTTGAAGGTGCCGTCGTCGTTGGCGTTCTTGGCCCACGGGATGTTCTTCGCGGACGGGACGTGGCCCGGGCGCTGCGACTGCTCCTGCGGGAGGTGGGCCGGGGCGAGCAGCTTGCCGGAGAACTCGTCGGGCGAACGCACGTCGACCAGGTTCAGGCTGCCGATCGCGGCGAGCACGTCGTCGCGGAAGGCGCGGATCGAGCTGTCCGCGGCCTGGGCGGTGTAGGTCGTGGCGGCGCGCTCCGGCACCGCGGCGACCAGCTCGCGGGAGTCGAGCTCCCACTTCTTGCGGCCGCCGTCGAGCAGGCGGACGTCGCCGTGGCCGTACAGCTTGAAGTACCAGTAGGCGTACGAGGCGAACCAGTTGTTGTTGCCGCCGTAGAGCACCACGGTGTCGTCGTTGGCGATGCCCTTGGCACCGAGCAGCGCCTCGAAGCCGGCCTGGTCGATGAAGTCGCGGCGCACCGGGTCCTGGAGGTCCTGCTTCCAGTCGATCCGGACGGCGTTGCGGATGTGGTTCTTCTCGTAGGCGGAGGTGTCCTCGTCGACCTCGACGATGACGACCTTCGGGTCGTCCAGGCGGGCCTGGACCCAGTCGGCGTCGACCAGGACGTCGCTGCGGCTCATGGTGGTGTCTCCATCCGGGGGCGGTTTGCGGAAGGCTGCTGAGAGGTGCCCGGCCGGGGCTCCGTCCGATCGGATGTCCACATGGTGGACACCTCGGATCGGTGCGGATCACCGCCCGGTCGGGCTTTTCGGGTCGGGATGCCGGCGGGCCGTCGGCTCGGCGGACGGGCCGGGACGGGCCGGAACGGGCCGGCGTGCGGGGTCGGGCGGGCCGGAAGGCCGATCAGTGCTGCCCGGTCAACGCATTCGACACAGGCAGGTGGACACGCGGCACAGGTCTACCGCCCGCCGCTTCGTGAGATCCGCCTGTCGCTTCATGCCGACGATGCTAGGGACACCGCACGCCCGCTGTCATCAGCGTGTCAAATAATGAGACTCGAATGGCCGAATGCTGAGATTTGCCGATTTCCCGGCAGGCATACGGGCCTGCGCCGGTCGGCGGGGGCGCCGGAGCCGCCACGGGGAACGGGCCCCACCAGCCCTTCCTGGACAGGCCGTCTCGCGGATCAAGACACGGGCCGGGGCAACGGGCGGAAACGACAGGGCCCCGGCCGGAGGTGTCCGGCCGGGGCCCGTGGCACCGGGCGCTCAGCCCGTCAGCGACACGTGCTCGCCCTTGAACGCGAGCCGCAGGCCTTCCGGCTCCGGGGCGGCGCCGACCAGGCTGAGCCCGGCGGGCAACTGGGTCAGGGTGAAGCTGCGCGGGCCGAGCAGCGCCGACAGCCGGCCGTTCAGCAGGCCCGCGGCCCCGGAGAGCTTGAAGCCGTCCGCGGTGATGGTGTTGCCCGAGCTGTGCACGTCGCCCTGTCCGATCGGCACCCCCAGCACCGACGCCTTCACCTTGCCCGGCCCGCCGTACGACAGCTCCAGGCGCTCGGCGCCCGGCACCAGCCGGGCCGCGTCGGCGTAGCTGATCAGCCCGCTGCCGCTGCCGCTGCGCACCGTGGCGCTGTGGTAGTCGCCGGCCACGGCGACCCCGGACAGCGTGGCGCTGAAGGAGCTCAGCGCCACCTGCTGCCGGCCGTCGCCGACCGTCATGCCGTCGCCGGAGAGCCGGACGTCGTCGAACTCGCCGCTCACCACCTGGGTGAGGAACGGGAAGCCCTCGATGGCCACGTGCGGGCGCTGGGACATGTGGCCACCGGCCGCCAGCCGCTCGGCCGCCTGGTCCTCGGCCACGCCGAGGGCCAGCCGGTCGGCGCCGACCAGCAGCCCGGCCAGGACCGCCAGGCCGATCGTGAGCTTCAGCCAGCCGCGCATGCCACTCCCCGAGGGTGATCGATGTCCGTCGGAGCTACGACGATCGGCCGTGCGCGGTGGTTCCGGCACCGGGGCGCCGCACCACCGGGGACCCGCCGCCCGGTCAGCCGCCGGCGAAGGGGGCAGCACCTCGACGGAGCCGCCCTCGGTCAGCGCGACCTGCGCACGGTCCCGCCCGCCGACCGGGTCCCCGTCCACCAGGAACGAGCAGTGCCCGAGCACCTTGAGCAGGCGCGGCCGGTCGGCGTGGCGCTCGTGCACGGCCGCCAGCGCCTCGGCGAGCGTGGCGGCCAGGTACGGCTCCTCCGCGATCCCCGCCTCCGCCTTGGCGGCGGCCCAGTAGCGGATCGTGCCGCTGACCCGTGCGGCGGCCGGGGCCACTCCGGCGGGTGAAACAGCGGTGGCATCGGTGCCCATGGCAGGCTCTCCTCGTCGTCCTCGCCCGGTGCAGCGGCCCGGCTCCGTCCGCCGGCCCGCCCACTCCGAGGTGTACACGTACGGTGCGGCCGGTGCTGCCTCCCATGATGACCCCGGCCCGGCCCGGCGGGCCAGCACCCCCGGTGGCACCGGCCGCCCGCGGCCGTCCCGGGCATGACACTCCGGGACGCACCGGGTGCACTCTGTGGCCCATCCCTCGCCGCATTGGCCTCCCGGAGCGGGGCGTGGTCGGCTATTCTCGACGCGTAAGGGATCCGGGCAGAGTCGCCCCCGGGTCCTTTTGTGCTTTCAGGACGCCAGTACGGACGTTCTTGCGAACGGCGCCCCACCCGCGCCGGACTCGGGAACCCCCGTGACAGCGGCACAAGGACGTGCGCGCGGTCGGACGGGGCGTCAGGACCGGCGCCGGGCCCCCGCCCGGCGCGGGAGCAGACCGGAAGGTTCGCGGATGAGCAGGGCAGGAACGGGACGCCAGGGGTTGCGGGACTCCTGTCGCACGCCCCCTCCCGTCGTGCGCGCCGGCCAATCCTCCGGAGCTCCCCCGGCACCCCCTGTGAGCGAATCCTCCACCTGCTCAGCAGCCGTGACCGCCGGACCTTCCGGCCGGCACGCTGCGACCGCGACGACCCGGAAAGGGGACTACCGGGTATGAGTTCTCTCCTCCTGCTCACCAACGCCCTCCAGCCGTCCGCCGAGGTGCTGCCCGCACTGGGCCTGCTCCTCCACAACGTCCGGGTCGCCCCCGCCGAGGGCTCCGCGCTCGTCGACACCCCGAGCGCCGACGTCATCCTGGTCGACGGCCGGCGTGACCTGCCGCAGATCCGCAGCCTGTGCCAACTGCTGCGCTCCACCGGGATCGGCTGCCCGCTGATCCTGATCGTCACCGAGGGCGGCCTGGCCGCCGTCACCGCCGAGTGGGGCATCGACGACGTCCTGCTGGACACCGCGGGCCCGGCCGAGGTCGAGGCCCGGCTGCGGCTCGCCATGGGCCGTCTCCAGGTCACCGCGGACGACAGCCCGATGGAGATCCGCAACGGCGACCTGTCCGTCGACGAGGCCACCTACTCGGCGAAGCTCAAGGGCCGGGTCCTGGACCTCACCTTCAAGGAGTTCGAGCTCCTCAAGTACCTCGCCCAGCACCCCGGCCGGGTGTTCACCCGCGCCCAGCTGCTGCAGGAGGTCTGGGGCTACGACTACTTCGGCGGCACCCGCACGGTGGACGTCCACGTCCGGCGGCTGCGGGCCAAGCTCGGCGTCGAGCACGAGCAGCTCATCGGCACCGTGCGCAACGTCGGCTACCGCTTCGTGGTGCCGGAGAAGCCGGACAAGGGCGAGCGGCCGGGCGCCGAGCAGCCGCAGCGGGCCGTGGCCGGCCGGGACGCCTGACCTTCCGGGCGGCCGCCGGAACGCGGCCGCCCGGGCCCCGGGCCCGTCCCGTGCGCACCCCGTTGCGGCGGCCGGGCCGCGGTACCCGCGCGGGGTACCCACCGATACGTGAGACAGGTCATACCGTCCCGGCGCGACCCGCGTAGACTCCCTCCGTGGCCAAGGTGACGCGCGACGATGTAGCCCGACTGGCTGGGACCTCGACCGCGGTCGTCAGCTATGTGATCAACAACGGACCCCGACCGGTCGCCCCGGCGACCCGCGAGAAGGTCCTCGCGGCGATCGAGCAGCTCGGCTACCGGCCGAACAGCGTCGCCCAGGCGATGGCCTCCCGGCGCACCAACCTCATCGGCATGGTGGTGCCCGACGCTCGCCAGCCGTTCTTCGCCGAGATGGCGCACGCGGTGGAACGCGCCGCCTCCGAGCGCGGCAAGCTCGTCCTGATCGGCAACTCGGACTACGTCGACGACCGCGAGGTCCACTACGTCCGCGCCTTCCTCGGCATGCGGGTCTCCGGGCTGATCCTGGTCAGCCAGGGCCCCTCGCAGCGCGCCGCCGAGGAGTTCGCCGCGATGGAGGGCGCCAAGGTCGTCCTGCTGCACCGGCGGCCCGAGGCGATCGACGACGTCGCGGTCGTCACCGACGACGTCGGCGGCTCCGAACTCGCCGTCCGCCACCTGCTGGAGGTGCACGGCCACCCGTACGTGGTCTGCTTCGGCGGCCCGGTGGAGTCCCCCGCCCCCGGTGACCCCGTCATCGACCACGTCGAGGGCTGGCAGCGCGCCATGTCCGGGCACGGGCTGCCCGCCGAACCGCACCTGGTGGACGCCCCCTTCCACCGCTACGGCGCGTACGAGGTCGCGGTCGAGCTGCTGCGCTCCCCGAACCGCCCGCCGGCGATCTTCTGCTCCACCGACGACCAGGCGATCGGCGTCCTGCGCGCCGCCCGCGAGGTCGGCCTGCGGGTGCCCGAGGACCTCGCCGTGGCCGGCTTCGACGACATCCCCGAGGCCGCCCTCGCCGACCCGCCGCTGACCACCGTCGCCTCCGACCGCGACGCGATGGCCCGCGCCGCCGTCGACCTCGTCCTCGACGACTCGCTGATGGTGCCCGGATCGGACACCGAACGGGTGCGGAAATTCGAATCGCGCCTGGTCGTACGCCGTTCCTGCGGCTGCGGCGGACCGGAGCCCGTACCCGCCGCCTGACCAGGCTTTATGAGAACCGAACAGGCTTCTCGGACCCTTCTGACCCGGCTCTCATCAGATTTTCATCCGGCAGGCGGAGCTTGGTCGTCATGAGCGACCAGTACCCCAGCAGCGACCCGTACCGGCCCGAGCAGCCCCCTCTGGTGCACCCCGGGCAGCCGTACGCGGAAAGCCACGCCCACGGCTCCGCCGAGAGCCCCGCCGGCACGCCGGAACCGCCCGCCCCGCCGGAGGGCACCCCGCCCGAGCAGCCCGGCCGGGGGCCCACGCCGGCCATGCCCGGCGCGGCTTCCTGCGCAGCCGGCTCGCCCTGGTCACCGCCGTCGCCGCCGTCGCGGCCCTCCTCGGCGGCGTCACCGGCGGTGCGCTCGCCGAGAGCGGCCACGGCGGCCGAACGACCGCCGCCACCCTCGTCAGCCCGGTCGCGGCCACCTCCGACGGCCGCGCCAACGTCTCGGCGATCGCCGCCGCGGTCTCCCCCAGCGTCGTCCAGATCACCGTGAAGACCGCCGACGGCACCGCCACCGGCACCGGCGTGGTGCTCACCGCCACCGGCCAGATCCTCACCAACTACCACGTCATCTCCGGCGCGGTCTCCGACGGCGGGCAGACCACCGTCACCTTCGGGAACGGCAGCACCGCCCCCGCCACCGTGACCGGCACCGACAAGTCCCTGGACGTCGCCGTGATCACCGCCTCCGGCGTCAGCGGCCTCACCCCGGCCGTCCTCGGCGACTCCTCCGGAGTCCAGGTCGGCGACCCGGTCGTCGCCATCGGCAACCCGGAGGGCCTCACCGGCACCGTCACCTCCGGCATCATCAGCGCCGAGAACCGCGAGGTCACCGTCCAGGTCGACGAGGGCACCACCCGCGGCAACGGCGGCTTCGGCTTCCCCGGCTGCCCGGCATGAACGGCGGCGGCACGCAGTCCACCGGCGACTCCGCCACCTACAAGGCCTTCCAGACCGACGCCGCGCTCAACCCCGGCAACTCCGGCGGCCCGCTGATCAACGCCAACGGCCAGGTCATCGGCATCAACTCGGCCATGTACTCGGCCGGCGGCTCCAACTCCACCGCCGACTCCAGCAGCGCCGGCAGCGTCGGCCTGGGCTTCGCCATCCCGATCGACAACGTCAAGCAGGTCCTCCCGAAGATGCAGGCCGGTCAGAACCTCTGAGCAGCCCCGCCCGCAGGACAATGGCAGTACCGCACCGGACTCAGAAAGGGCCCGCGCCCATGACTCCCCCGCCGACGACCGCATCCAGGCCGAGCCCACCGGCACCAGTGCCCGGCTTCTCGTGGTCGACGACGAGCCCGCCCTGCGGGACGCCCTGGAGAGCAGCCTCGCCTTCGAGGGCTACGAGGTCACCACCGCCACCGACGGCTTCGAGGCCCTGGAGGCCGTCGAACGCGACCGGCCCGACCTGGTACTGCTGGACATCATGATGCCGCGCATGGACGGCCTCACCGCGGTGCGCCGGATGCGCTCGCGCGGCGACACCGCCCCCGTGCTGATGCTCACCGCCCGCGACGCCGTCGGCGACCGCGTCACCGGCCTCGACGTCGGCGCCGACGACTACCTGGCCAAGCCCTTCGAGCTGGACGAACTGCTCGCCCGGGTCCGCGCCCTGCTGCGCCGCAGCGCCCTCGCCTCCGAGGCCGCCGCCCGCGCCGCCGCCGTCGAGGACGACGGCGAGGTGATGTCCTTCGCCGACCTGCGGATGAACACCGCCACCCGCGAGGTCACCCGCGACGGCAAGCCGATCGAGCTGACCCGCACCGAGTTCATGCTCCTGGAGATGTTCCTCGCCCACCCGCGGCAGGTCCTGACCCGCGAACAGATCCTCAAGGCGGTCTGGGGATTCGACTTCGAGCCCTCCTCCAACTCCCTCGACGTCTACGTGATGTACCTGCGTCGCAAGACCGAGCAGGGCGGCATGCCCCGGCTCATCCAGACCGTGCGCGGCGTGGGCTACGCGCTGCGGGCCGCCAGCGGCGCGGCGGCGTGAAGCTCACCGGCCGGCTGACGGGGTGGTTCCGCGGGCGCTCGCTGCGGAGCAGGCTGGCCATGCTCACCGCGGCGGCGGTCGCCGTCGCCATCGCGCTCTCGGCCCTGGCATGCTGGTTCATCGTCAGGGACCGGCTGTACCAGCAGGCCCGGGACAGCCTGCGCGGCGCGCCGATCGTCAGCGGCGGCCCGGGCGACCACCGTCAGCAGTTGGTCGCCTGCGGCACCACCCCGCAGGCGGCCGCCGAGAGTGCGGCCAAGGAGGCCGCCGCGGTGGAGGCGACGCAGACGAACCTGCCGCCGTTCGGCAGCAGGACGCCGTGGGTCAGCCAGCTGGTGTCCACCGACGGGACGATCTGCACGCCGCTGTCCACCTCGGCCAAGGGCATCGTCGTCGAGCCGTCCGACCTCCGCCTGCTGGGCCAGCCGCCGAACAAGAGCACCTACCGGGTGGGCTCCTTCACCGGCAAGGGCGAGCCGGCGATGGTGCGGGTCAGCAGCGTCACCCTCACCGTCCACAATCCGACCACCCAGCAGGACACCACCGGCGACTACGTCCTGCTCACCGCCACGTCGCTGCAGGACACCCAGGACTCGCTCCGCGACCTGGCCTTCACCCTGCTCGGCGTCGCCGCGCTCGGGGTGGTGGGTGCCGGGTTCACCGGCCGGATCGTGGCCCGCTCGGCGCTGCGGCCGGTCGACCAGCTGACCGACGCGGTGGAGCACATCGCCCGCACCGAGGAGGTGGGCACCACCATCCCGGTCCACGGCAAGGACGAGATCGCCCGGCTCTCCACCTCGTTCAACTCGATGTCGACCGCGCTGCTGAACTCCCGGGAACGGCAGACCCGGCTGATCGCGGACGCCGGGCACGAACTGCGCACCCCGCTGACCTCGCTGCGGACCAACGTCGACCTGCTGATCCGCAGCGACGACACCGGGCGCCCGCTGCCGACCGCCACCAAGACGAAGCTGCTCGGGAACATGAAGGCGCAGATGCAGGAACTCACCCTGCTGATCGGCGACCTGCTGGAGCTCTCCCGCCCGGACTCCCCAAGCCGGACCGGAAGCTCTCCGTGGTGGCGCTGCACGAGATCGCCGAGCGGGCGGTGGAGCGGGCCCGGCTGCGCGGGCCCGGCCTGGCCTTCGACGTGAGAATCGACCCCTGGTACGTGCAGGGGGACGCGGCCGACCTGGAGCGCGCCGTGATCAACCTGCTGGACAACGCGGTGAAGTACAGCCCGCCGGGCGGACGGGTGGACGTGTCGCTCTCCGCCGGCCGGCTGACGGTCCGTGACCACGGCCCCGGTATCCCGCCGGACGAGCTGCAGTACGTCTTCGACCGGTTCTGGCGCTCGCCGTCCTCACGGCAGCTGCCGGGCAGCGGGCTGGGCCTGTCGATCGTGGCGCAGACCGTCCGGGACACCGGCGGCGAGGTGGCGCTGGGCCCCGCCATGGACGGCGGCCCGGGTGCGCTGGCGACCGTGCTGCTGCCGGGGCAGCCGGACCTGCCGCAGTGAACGCGCCGGGGGCGGGGCACCCGTCGGTGCCCCGCCCCCGGTGGTCGTTCCCGCGGTGCCGGTCAGTCCTGGTACCGGTCAGTCCTGGTCGGTGCCGCCGCCGAGGACGGTGATGCGGTCCTCGGCCGGGACGGCGAGCGGGCTCGCCGCCGAGCTGTGCGCGGACAGGTAGGCGGTGAAGAGGTCCAGGTCGGAGGCGCCGACCAGCTTGTCGGTGCCCGCGGTGAAGGCCGGGAAGCCGTCGCCGCCGCCGGCCAGGAACTCGTTGGCGGCGACCCGGTAGGAGGCCGCCGGGTCGATCGGCGTGCCGCCGAGCTTCACCGACGGGACGACCACCCGGTCGGCACCGGACTTGGTCATGTCCAGGGAGTAGGTCAGCCCCGCGACCTGGAGGACCTTCGGCGCGGCCTCGTTCAGCCCGCTCACCTGCTGCTGCAGCACCTGGATCACCTGGGCGCCGGTCAGCGTCTTGACCTGCATCATGTTGGTGAACGGCTGGACGGTGAACGCCTCGCCGTAGGTCACCACCCCGTCGCCCTCGCTGCCGGAGGCCTTGTACACCAGGTCGGCGCGGATGCCGCCGGGGTTCATGAAGGCGAGCTGCGCACCGCCCTTGTCGGCCGGGGCGAGACCGGCGAGCTGGGCGTCGGCGATGACGTCGCCGAGCGGCTTCTCCAGGTCGGTGGAGCCGCGGCCGTTGATATCGGCGGCGATGTACCCGACCGGGCGGTTGGCGATCGGCGCGGCGATGGTGTTGTAGTAGCCGATCAGCTTGGTCATGTCGGGCGCCTTGGGCACGTCCCGGCGGACGACGTGGTTGGCGGCGGTCACCGACGGGCGGACGATGGCGCCGGTGCGCTTGTCCAGCTTCAGGTCGATCTCGGTGTAGAGCCGGCCGAAGGAGGCCGCGCTGGTCACCGAGCGCGGCACGCCGTTCGGGTCCGGGATGGAGCAGGCGTAGGCGTTGTGGGTGTGGCCGGTGACGATGGCGCCCACGGCCGGGTCGATCTTCTTGGCGATGTCGACGATCGGGCCGGAGATGCCCGCGCCGGCGGCGCCGCAGTCGTAGTTGTAGACCGGGCTGGCCGGGTAGCCGCCCTCGTGGATCAGGGCGACGATCGAGTTGACGCCCTTGCGCTTGAGCTCCGCGGCGTACTTGTTGATCGTGGTGACCTCGTTGCCGAACTTCAGGCCCTGCACGCCCGCCGCGGTGACGATGTTCGGCGTGCCCTCCAGGGTGACGCCGATGAAGCCGACCTTCACGCCGTGCACCTCGGTGACCCAGTACGGGTCGAGGATCGGCCGGCCGGTCTTCTCGCTGGTCACGTTGGCGGCCAGGTACTCGAAGTCGGCGCCCTTGAACTTCCGGCCCTTGGCGTAGCAGCCGTCGGTGGGGTGGCAGCCACCGTTCTGCAGGCGCAGGAGCTCCTTGGAGCCCTCGTCGAACTCGTGGTTGCCGACGCTGGTGACGTCCAGGCCGAGCTTGTTCATCGCCTCGATGGTCGGCTCGTCGTGGAACAGGCCGGACAGCAGCGGGCTGGCGCCGACGATGTCGCCGGCGGCGACGGTGAGGGTGTTGCGGTGGCCCTCGCGGGCCTGCCGCAGCGCGGTGGCGAGGTACTCCACGCCACCGGCCGGGGTGGAGACGGTCTGGCCGGTCGCCGGGTCGATCTCCTTGACCGTGCCGGAGGAGCCGGCCGGGGGTTCCAGGTTGCCGTGGAAGTCGTTGATGGCGAGGAGCTGGAGGTCCTCGGTGCTGGGCCGGTGGTGGCCGTGTGCCTGGGCGACGCCGGGCACCAGCAGGGTGCCGAGGAGGCCGACTGCGGCCGCGGCCAGCTTCGCGCGGCGGAATCTCCCGGTCTGACCGGTTCTGGACATGAGGGTACCCCTGCACCGTCGGGGCCCCGCCGTTGCGCCGGGGCCGTCCTGGCGTGACCGTTGCAGCCTAGGGTCAACGCGCGTAGCTGTCAGGGCATCTGACGTAACGAACACATTGCCGGCACTTGACCGTGTGTTGATCAATCCCTGCCCGGGCCCGGCCCCGGCCGGTCACCGTCCGGGCTCGGCCGCCAGGTGCTGCTCGGCCCGCTGACGCTCCGCCACGGCGTCCTCGGTCATCGCGCGGTCGGTGTAGACGAGCGGACGCTCCGCCTCGGTGATGATGTGCTTGACCACTTGGACATTGCCGTTGACGTCCCAGACCGCGATGCCCGGCGACAGCGTCGGAATGATCTCCACCGCCCACCGGGGCAGGCCGAGCACCCGACCGGTGGCTCTCGCCTCCTCGGCCTTCTGCATGTAGATGGTGCGGGTGGAGGCCATCTTGAGGATCGCCGAGGCCTCCCGCGCGGCCGCGCCGTCCACCACGTCGGACAGGTGGTGGACGACCGCCACGAAGGACAGGCCGAGCCGGCGCCCGAACTTCAGCAGCCGCTGGAACAGCTGGGCCACGAACGGGCTGTTGATGATGTGCCAGGCCTCTTCGACCAGGAAGATCCGCTTCACCCGGTCCGGCCGCAGCCAGGTGTGCTCCAGCCAGACGCCGACGATCGCCATCAGGATCGGCATCGCGATCGAGTTGCGGTCGATGTGCGAGAGGTCGAAGACGATCAGCGGCGCGTCCAGGTCGATGCCGGCCGAGGTCGGGCCGTCGAACATGCCGCGCAGGTCGCCGTCGACCAGGCGGTCCAGCACCAGCGCCACGTCCAGGCCCCAGGACTGCACGTCGCCGACGCCCACCCCGAGCGACTCCACCGAGGAGAGGTCGGGGCTGCGCAGGGTGGTGATGATGTCGTCCAGGACGGGCTGGCGGTCCCGCACCGTGGCGTGCACGTGGGCGTGCGCCGCCTTGAGGGCGAAGCCGGCCCGCTCCTCCAGGGAGCGGCCCATCGCGACCTCGATGATGGTGCGCAGCAGCGACAGCTGGCCGGTGGTGGTGATCGACGGGTCGAGCGGGTTGAGCTTGACGCCGCCGTCCCGGGCCGCCATCGGGTCGAGCCGGATGGACTTTATGCCCAGCGCGTTGGCGATCAGGTTCCACTCGCCGACGCCGTCCTCGCCCTGCGCGTCCAGGACCACCACCTGGCGGTCGCGGAAGCGCAGCTGGCGCAGCACGTAGGTCTTCTCCAGCGCGGACTTGCCGTTGCCGGACTCGCCCAGCACCAGCCAGTGCGGGGCGGGCAGCTGCTGGCCGTACAGCTGGAAGGGGTCGTAGACGTAGCCCTTGCCGCTGTAGACCTCGCGGCCGATGATCACGCCGGAGTCGCCGAGGCCGGGGGCGGCGGTCGGCAGGTAGACCGCCTGGGCCTGGCCGGTGGAGGTGCGCACGGGCAGCCGGGTGGTCTCCACCTTGCCGAACATCAGACTGGTGAACGCGTCGGTGAGGTTGCCGATCACGGGTGTCGCCTCCTCAGCGTCGGATGCCGGTCGCGAAGGGCAGGGTGTTGACGAAGGCACGGTGGTGCTCGCGGTCGCACCATTCGAGTTTCAGGTAGCTCTTGCCGGCCGAGGCCCGGATGGTGCGCTTGTCGCGGGCGAGCGCCTCGGGGCTGCGGGAGGAGACCGTGATGTAGCCGACCAGGTTGACCCCGGCGGCGCCGGAGGCGAGGTCGTCGCCGCGCTGGTCGACCCGGCCGGTGTGGGCGAGGTCGCGCGGGTCGACGGTGCGGTTCATCTTGGCGGCGCGGCTGGCCTCCGCCTCGTCGTTGGTCTTCTCGGTGAGCATCCGCTCGATGGCCACGTCGGTGGGCTCCAGCTCCATGGTGACGGCCACCGTGCGGATCACGTCCGGGGTGTGCACCAGCAGCGGGGCGAGGAAGTTGACGCCGACCGGGGTCAGCGGCCATTCCTTGATCCACGCGGTGGCGTGGCACCACGGCTCGCGGGTCGCCGACTCGCGGGTCTTCGCGGCCAGCATCTGCGGGTGGGTGGCGTCCAGTTCGGCCGGCCAGGCGTTGCGCCGGGACATCGCCTGGATGTGGTCGATCGGGTGGTCCGGGTCGTACATCGAGTGGACCAGCGAGGCGAGCCGGGCCTGCCCGAGCGGCTGGCGGACCCGGATGTCCGCCTCGGCGAGGCGGGCGCAGATGTCGGTCAGCTCACGGGCCATCACGGTGGCCAGGCCCTCGTCGTCGCGCTGGCGGCGGCCGTCGGCGGTACGGCCCATGGCGTGCGCCTCGGCGGCGAGGTCCCGGGTGTAGTGCATGCAGGCGACCAGGTACGCGCGGTGCTGCTCCGAGGAGGTGGAGACCATCGACTGGAGCTGGTCGTACGAATCCTGCAGCCAGCGCGGGGCGTCGTGGTCGCCGCGGCGCTCGACGTCCTTGGCGTGCGCGTCCGGGTCGGCGGGCAGGGTGCGGGCCAGCATCTGGAGGCGGGTCACGAAGCCGTCGCCGTTGGCGACGTGCTTGAGCAGCGTGCCGAACCGGTCGACCAGGGTCTCCTGGTCCTCCGAGTCGCGCAGGCCCACGCCGGGGCCCTCGATCTCGATCGCGGCGGTGACGGTGCGGCGCTCCAGGTGCATCAGGACACCGACCTCGTCCGGCCCGAACGGCGCGGAGAGCCAGCGCAGCCGGCCGACGCCGGGCGGCGGGCCGATCTCGACCTCGCGGCCGTCCAGCCTCGTCCCGGCGTCGATCACCTCGGACTTCCACTGCGCCCGGCCGCTGCGGACGGTGCGGCGGTAGGTGCGGTTGATCTCCACCCACTTGTAGAAGGTCCGCCGCCGGTACGGCACGTAGACGGCCATGATGGCGAGCAGCGGCAGGCCGATCAGGCCGGCGATCCGCAGCGGCAGGACGGGCATCAGCAGGCCCCACATCATGCCGAGGAAGGCGCCGAAGATGATCAGGATGATCTCGCCGGACTCCCGGTTGCGCCCGATCGGCGCGTTCGGCCGGGACTTGCCGATCAGGTACGTCCGGCGCTGGTGCACGTACGGCTGGGCGTACTGGGTGCCGAACTGCGGTTCGCTGCTCACCCGTCAGCCTCCCTTCATCGGGTTGTTGACCGGGGCCGGTGCGGCGGCCTGGGCCGGCGGGGCGGGGGTGCGGCCGGCGTGGGCGGCGATCCCGGGGGCGACGGAGCCGCCGCCGCTGCCCGAGGAGGCGTTGGCGGCCTGCGGTCCGCCGCGGGAGCCGTGCGTGGAGATGCCCTGCTTGACCAGGCTGGCGGGGCCGTTGATCATCGCGGAGCCGGCCGAGACGGCGCTGGCCCGGGCCCGTCGCATGGTCTGCAGTTCGTCGCCGAAGCCGGGGACGAAGCGGTAGACGGCGGCGCTGGAGAAGATCGACAGGAAGAGGATGGCGAGCCCGGACAGCACCCGGGCGAAGTCGTCGCTCGCTCCGGCACCGGTGGCGACGGCGCCGGCCAGGCCCATGATGATGACGATGATCGGTTTGGCGAGGTCGACCGCGATCATCAGGCCGGCCCAGCGGCGGACGTGCTTCCACAGCTGCTTGTCCACCAGGCCCGCGTAGACGGCGGTGCCCAGCAGCGCGCCGACGTAGAGCATCGCGGCGCGGATCAGCAGCTCGATCCAGAGCACGGCGGCGGCGAGCACCGCGACCAGCGAGACGATGATCAGGATCAGCGGGCCGCCGCCGAGGTTGCCCTTCTCCAGGGTGTCCGCGAATCCGCCGAGGTAGGTGCCGGTGTCCGACTTCGTCCCGGCCGCGATGGCGGCGGTGAGCCCGTCGGTCGCGGAGACCACGGTGTAGAGGATCAGCGGGGTGAAGGCGGAGGCGATGACGGTCAGCCAGAGGAAGCCGATCGCCTCGGAGATCGCCTGGGTGAGCGGGGCGCCGCGGACGGCGCGCTTGGTGACGGCGAGCAGCCACAGCACCAGGGTGATGACGGTGGAGCCGGCGAACACCACGGCGTACTGCTGGAGGAAGGCGGCGTTGGTGAAGTCGACCTGGGTGGTGCCGTCGATGGCGCCGGAGAGCTTGCGGACGACCCAGGCGGCGGCCTGGGCGCAGCCCTTGGCGAGCGAGCCGAGCGGGTCGGTGACCGGGCTGAGCGGGCTGGTGCCGCCGGTGGTGCCGGGCGGCGGGCAGAGCTGGTTGCCGCCGAGCCAGTCGGCGCCGCCCTGCCCGGTGCAGGTGGGGGTGGCGGTGGGGGCGGGGGTGGGGTCGGCGAACACCTGCTGGGCGGTCAGCAGCGCCGCCGCCTGCAGGGTCGCCATGGCGCCGGCGAGCACGCCGGCCCGGCGGACGAGGGGTCGCATCGAGCCGTCACCGCGCATAGCGGAAGCCTCCGTACTGCTGGACGGCGTCGGTGATCTCCTCCGCCGTTGCGGCCTGCTGGTCACCGGGGACGGGCGCCGGGCCGGACTTCCGGGCGAAGTCCGTGAGCTTCCAGTCGCTGCCCGTCCAGCGCATGGTGATCGTCAGGGTGTACCAGGTCTGGGCGACGGGCTGGGTGGAGGAGGCGCCGGCCAGGCCGGTCAGGCCGGTGCACCAGACGTCGACGACGGTGGCGGTGTCGGCGGCGTTGGTGGTGCGGGTGCCGACCGGGATCGTCCGGCTGACCAGGGTGAGGCCCTTGGGGGCCCGGCCCTGGGCGTCCAGGCCGTAGCGGGCCGCGGCGTCGCCGCCGAAGGCGGTGTCGAGGCGCTGCTTGAGCCGGTCGGCGACGCTGGGGTCGGCGACGGTGTCGACGACGGTGCGCCGGGCATCGGCCCGGAACATGTCGGCGGAGCCGAGGGCGGTGGCGTAGTTGGCGGCCGCGGACTGCGCGCCCTGGTCGGTGTGCGGGAAGCCGGAGGCGATGCCGTTGCTGGTGGTGTCGACGGGCTTGGTGCCGGTGGCGGCGGTGGCCGCGGCGCTGGGCCGGGCCTGGTCGCCGGAGGCGGCGGGGCCGCTGCCGGTGGTCGGGTCGGGCTTGCCGCGGTTGGCGATGGACACGCCGAGCACGAGGAGGGTGACGACGACCAGGACGGCGAGCAGTGTCCGGACGGGCCGGGGCTGACGTGCGCTCATCTGGTGGGAGGGCTGTTCGCCGACCGGCAGCCGCGTCCGGGTGTGCGGCTGGTCGTCGGACAACGGCACGGCGGCCCTCCTGGGACGGGGAGCCCGGCGGGCCCCGGTGACGCGAACACGACTGCACCGGCAGCGCGGCTCGCGCCGCCCTGCCGGGATGACTATCCGATCCGTACGATCGTCAGATCGCCATGCCGTACACAATGGTGAACAGGGTGCCCAGCGATCCGATGATGAACACGCCGGTCAGTCCCGCGATGATCAGTCCCTTGCCCTGTTCGGCACTGAAGGTGTCGCGCATCGCGGTCGCGCCGATCCGCTGTTTGGCGGCGCCCCAGACGGCGATCGCCAGGCAGCCCAGGATGGCGACCGCCATCACCACCTCGACCATCACGCGCGCCTCCGAACCCAGGGTCGCGAAGGGCCCCCAGTCCGGCGCGATGCCGCCGATGATGGTGTCGATGTTGGCCTTCTTGGGTGGGTCCTCGGCCAGGTAGCCGATCACCTTGCTGTCCACGCTGCTCAGGTTCATTCCATCTCACCGCCCGATCAGGCAAATTCAAGGCCCCGAACCACGGCTGGGCGAAGGGGCAGGACCTATTCTTGGCCAGATCTGATGTCGACTTGGCTATATCTCGCGGATTGGTCGTGAGGCATGGGACACGTACGACAGGATGTCCACCGTACGAAGGATACCGCTCACTCTTCGTATCTGTGTTGATTGCGCTGAGCAACGCCTTCCGGGACACTCTCAACTGACGCCACGTCGGGGATGGTGCAGATGGTACTCCGCAGAGCGGGTACGGCGGCGGTCGCGGCCGCGGTCGTGACGATCGGATTCGCCGGTCTCGTCGCCGTGGGCACCTTCGCCGCCGGCGGCGCACCGCAGGGCGACCGCAACAATCTCGCGCTCTCCAGCGGCACCGTCCCGGCGGTCTATCAGCCGCTGATCCAGAAATGGGGCACCCTCTGCCCGGAGATCTCGCCGCCGATGCTGGCCGCGCAGCTCTACCAGGAGAGCGGATTCGACCCGACGGCCAAGAGCCCGGCCAAGGCGTACGGCATGGCGCAGTTCCTGGAGGCCACCTGGGCCACCTACGGCGTGGACGCCAACAGCGACGGCAAGCGGGACATCTGGGACCCGGCCGACGCCATCGCCTCCGCCGCCACCTACGACTGCGCGCTCGCCAAGGACGTCTCGACCGTCCCCGGCGACCGCCAGGCCAACATGCTCGCCGCCTACAACGCCGGCCCGTACGCGGTGATAAAGGCCGGCGGGGTCCCCTCCTACCGGGAGACCCAGGGCTACGTCCGCAACATCCAGTCGCTGGCCCGCAGCTTCACCGCACCGGTCGCGAACACCGCCATCGCCGCCTCGCAGCAGGCCGCCGGCGCGATCTACTTCGCCCAGACCAAGATCGGCATCCCCTACGAGTGGGGAGGTGAGGGTCTGCCCTCGCAGGCCGGCCGGTTCGACTGCTCGGGCCTCACCCAGGCCGCCTTCAAGTCCGTCGGGATCACCCTGCCGCGCGTCGCGAACGACCAGTGGTACGCCGGCGAGCACCCGTCCCGCGACCAACTCCGCCCGGGCGACCTGGTCTTCTTCGCCAACGACCTGAGCGACCCGCGCTCCATCCACCACGTCGGCATCTACGTCGGCGGCGGCTACATGATCGACGCCCCGCACACCGGCGCCGTGACCCGCTACGACACCATCGACCAGAAGGGCTACTTCGGCGCCACCCGGGTCACCGGCGACGGCGCGGGCGCGCTGCCCGTCCGCGGCACCGACGGCACCATCAGCGGCGGCCGGGGCCCGGCCACGAGCTGACCGACGCCCCGGGTGTGGTCACCCGGTGGACGGTGAGTCAAGTTTCCATAACACGCGATCTTCCTGGAACCCTGTGGCCTGCGCATGACGTTGTCGCACCGTGGGCGGACGATCCCCCACAGGTGTGCCGGACAGACAGGGAGGTGCAGCGTGTCGACGCTGCTCGCCGACACGGGCAACCCCGACCTCGGCCTGCTGCGCGCGGTCAACGGCCTGGCCGCGGCCGCACCGGCGTGGCTGGACTCACTGGTCTCCTGGATCGGGGAGTACGGGATCCTGCTGGGCCTGGCCGCCGTCTGCGCGACCGCCTGGCTGCAGGCCCGCCGCCGGCCGGACGCCCCGGTCGCCGTCGCCGGCCTGCTCTGGGCGCCGCTCTCGGTCGCCATCGCCGAGGTGGCCAACCTGCCGATCTCCGCGATCGTCGACCGCCCCCGGCCGTTCGTCACCCACCCCGACCTCGACGTGCTGGTCGACGGCAAGGCGGGCACGCTCTCCTTCGTCAGCGACCACTCGACGATGTCGATGGGTATCGCCGTCGCGCTGTACCTGGTCAACCGCCGGCTCGGGCTGGTCGCGGGCGCACTCGCCCTGCTGCAGGGCTTCTGCCGGATGTACATGGGCGTCCACTACCCGACCGACGTGATCGGCGGCTACGCGCTCGCCACCGCCGTGGTGCTGCTGCTGGCGCCCCTCGCGATGGCCGTCCTGGTGCCGTTCTGCCACGCGGTGGCCCGGACGGCCGCCGCACCGCTGATCGTCGCCCCCGCCGGGGCGCGGCCGCCCGCGGCCGGCAGCAGGAGCGCGCCGCCCGGGAGCCGGCCCGCGACTCCGACCTGGCGGCCTGACCCGGCCCGTACGGGAGCGTGCGGGCGCAGGGCTACCCGTGCCCCGCGGCCTCCGCGAGGTGGTCGGCGAGGTCGCGGCGGGCCCGGTCCCGCGAACGGCGGCCCGAGGCCTGCCAGCCGCACGCGCAGCGCGCGAAGCAGAACGAACCGCGTTCCTCGACCGTCGCCCGGTGGAGCTCGGAAGGGGCTGGGCCGGCTCCGGCCGGCTGCTCGCTCTGCACGGATTCACGGTAGCTCTCCCCGACCGGGGCGCGCGGACCGTTCCGCACGCCGGTCGCCCGTAACCCACACGGCCTCAACTCGTTGGGCCGGACAGGCCTCCGCCCACCCGGGGCGGCGGCTTGCCGGGCATCGGGGCCCGAGGGGGTTGTGTCGATCGTGAAGAAGCCGAAGACCGTCCGCACCGCCGCCGTGACGGCGGTGCTCGCCGCCGCGCTGTCCGCCTGTTCGAGCGGCGGGGGGCAGACCCAGAACGCGTCGGCCGACCAGCTGGCCGCCGACCCGCTGACCGCCGTACGCGCAGCCGCGGACATCACCGGCCGGACGGGGTCCGCGCGCACCACGACCCAGCTGACCACCGAGTCCGGCTCCAAGAAGGCGGTCTTCAACGGCACCGGCGGCTACGACTACGTGAAGCGCATCGGCCGGCTGGAGATCGACGTGCCGGCCGGCGCGGCCACCACCGGCACCATCAAGGAGGTCGTGCTGCCCGGCACCGTCTACCTCCAGAACACCGGCGCCAAGATCCCCGCGGGCAAGTGGGTCAGGCTCGACGTGCGGCAGCTGCCCGACGGCAACCTGGTGAGCAGCGGCGCGACCGATCCGGCCAGCGCCGCGGGCGCGCTGCGCGGCGCGGACTCCGCCGACCTGGTCGGCACCGAGACGGTCGACGGCGTCGAGCTCAAGCACTACAAGGGCACCCTCGACCTGGCGAAGGCCGCCGAGGCCACCGGCGGCCGCGGCGCGGACGGCCTGCGGATGGCCGCCCAGACCTTCACCCACAAGCAGGTGCCCTACGAGGCCTGGCTGGACGCCCAGGGCCGGCTCCGCAAGGTCGTGGAGACGTTCGGCTTCGCGGGCGTGGCGGGCTCCAAGGAGGCCAAGGACCAGGTCACGGTGGTCTCGACCACCTCGCTCGCGGACTTCGGCAAGCCGGTCGAGGCCGCCGAGCCGGCCGCCTCCGAGATCTACTCGATGAAGGCCTCCGCGCCGGCCAAGTAGCCCGGCGCGCGGCATCCGGCGGGCCGGATAGTGCCTGCGGGGGCAGAGATGACCCGTCCGTGCCATACGGCACGGCGCCGCGGCTCCCTACCCTGGAGGGTGGGGTGTCTGCCGCCCTGGGCGGCAGGCGGCGCTGGAGGGGTGGTGCAGAAGGTGGCTTCCTCGAACGGCCGCACCGGCGGCCACGACAAGACCGCACTCGACGAGATCGAGCTGGCGGGCGAGCTCATGATCGCCGCCTCGGCCAGCGCCGAGGAGCGGCTGGCCAACGAGCAGATCGACCGGGTGCTGCTCGACCGGGTGCCGGAGCCGGCCGGGTCGGCGGAGGACGGACCGGGAGGGCCCGGCGGGACGGGGCCCGGTGCGACCGCGATGCCGCCCGTTTGACCTCCTGTCAGGTACGCAGCAGACGGGCGATGGCCGCGGTGGCCTCCGCGACCTTGCCGTCCAGCTCGGCGCCGCCCTCCTCGGCGGCGGCCGCGACGCAGTGCCTCAGGTGCTCCTCCAGCAGCGACAGCGCGAAGGACTGCAGCGCCTTCGTCCCGGCCGACACCTGGGTGAGGATGTCGATGCAGTAGACGTCCTCGTCGACCATCCGCTGGAGCCCGCGGATCTGTCCCTCGATCCGGCGCAGCCGCTTGAGGTGCTCGTTCTTCTGCGCGGTGTAGCCGTGCGGGCCGTGGTGGTGCGCCCCCGCCTCGGCGGTGACGTCGTCGGTGCCGGCCGCGGGCTCCGGCTCCGGGCCCTGGGTACGCGTCTGAATCGTGGTCATCCGGTCCTCCGCTGTGTCCCTGCTCGCCGTGCCTGGACCTCCAGTGTCCAACACGGGCGCCGACCGCTCTGTTCCGCCGTCCGGGCGGGCGGACGGATCTCCCGCTGCACGGCAGGGGCAAACCGGCCGCTGTTCCGCCAGACTGAGGAACCGCGTCAACACCCCGTTTGCACACCCGGGACGGACAGCGCCTAGAGTCGTTGGGTCCCTACCCCGCACATCGGAGATTTCCGTGCGTTTTAGCCTGACCCCGAAGGAGACGAGCTTCTACGACATGTTCACCGCCGCGGCGGAGAACCTCGTCGTCGGGTCGAAGCTCCTGCTGGAACTGCTGGGATCGGACGTGTCGGCCCGCGCGGAGATCGTCGAGCGCATGCGCGCCGCCGAGCACGCCGGGGACGACACCACCCACGCGATCTTCCACCAGCTGAACTCCTCCTTCATCACGCCCTTCGACCGCGAGGACATCTACACCCTCGCCGGCTCGCTGGACGACATCATGGACTTCATGGAGGAGGCGGTCGACCTGGTCGTGCTCTACGACATCGAGTCCCTCCCCAAGGGCGTCGAGCAGCAGATCGAGGTGCTGGCCCGGGCGGCCGAACTGACCGCGGAGGCGATGCCCAACCTGCGGTCGATGCAGAACCTCACCGAGTACTGGATCGAGATCAACCGGCTGGAGAACCAGGCCGACCAGATCCACCGCAAGCTGCTGGCGCACCTCTTCTCCGGCCAGTACGACGCGATCGAGGTGCTGAAGCTGAAGCAGGTCGTCGACGTCCTGGAAGAGGCCGCCGACGCGTTCGAGCACGTGGCCAACACGGTGGAGACCATCGCGGTCAAGGAGTCCTGACCGCGTGAACACGGCAGCACTGATCGCCGTCGTCGGCGTGGCCTTCTTCTTCACCTACACCAACGGTTTCCACGACTCCGCGAACGCCATCGCGACCTCCGTCTCGACCCGGGCGCTCACGCCGCGGGCGGCCCTGGCGATGGCCGCGGTGATGAACCTGGCCGGCGCCTTCCTCGGCTCCGGGGTGGCGAAGACCGTCTCCAGCGGCATCATCGAGACGCCGACCGGCAGCCAGGGGATGGCGATCCTCTTCGCCGCCCTGGTCGGGGCCATCACCTGGAACCTGGTCACCTGGTACTTCGGCCTGCCGTCCTCCTCCTCGCACGCCCTGTTCGGCGGCATGGTGGGCGCGGCGCTGGCCGGCGGCACCGAGGTGATCTGGAGCGGCGTCGTCGACAAGATCATCATCCCGATGATCGTCTCGCCCGTGGTCGGCCTGGTCGGCGGCTTCCTGGTGATGCTGGCGATCCTGTGGATCTTCCGGCGGGCCAACCCGCACCGGGCCAAGCGCAACTTCCGGGTCGCGCAGACCGCCTCGGCCGCCGCCATGGCACTGGCCCACGGCCTGCAGGACGCCCAGAAGACGATGGGCGTGGTGGTCCTGGCGCTCACCATCTCGGGCCACCAGTCCGGCAGCGAGATCCCGATCTGGGTCAAGATCTCCTGCGCCACGATGCTCTCGCTGGGCACGTACGCGGGCGGCTGGCGCATCATGCGCACCCTCGGCCGCAAGATCATCGAGCTGGACCCGCCCCAGGGGTTCGCGTCCGAGGCGACCGCCTCGACCGTCATGTACATCACGTCGTTCGTCTACGCGGCGCCGATCTCCACCACCCACGTGATCACCTCGGCGATCATGGGTGTGGGTGCCACCAAGCGCGTCCGCGCCGTCCGCTGGGGCGTCGCCAAGAACATCGTGATGGGCTGGTTCATCACCATGCCGGCCGCCGCGCTGGTCGCCGCGGCCATGTACGGGATCGTCGACCTGATCCTCCTCTGACCCCGGGCCGGTACGGCACCGGGACAGAGGCAGGGCCCGCCCCCACATCACGGGGGCGGGCCCTTGTTACTTCGCGGCGGCACCGCCATGCAGCACCGCGAAGTAGTCGGTGTCTCCGGGTCGGCTCAGCCGAAGCGGCCGGAGATGTAGTCCTCGGTGGCCTGGACGGACGGGTTGGAGAAGATCCGCTGGGTGTCGTCCAGCTCGATCAGCTTGCCCGGCTGGCCGACGGCGGCGAGGTTGAAGAAGGCGGTGCGGTCGGAGACCCGGGCCGCCTGCTGCATGTTGTGGGTCACGATCACGATCGTGTACTGCGACTTCAGCTCGCCGATCAGGTCCTCGATGGCGAGGGTGGAGATCGGGTCGAGTGCCGAGCAGGGCTCGTCCATCAGCAGGACCTGGGGCTCGACCGCGATGGCGCGGGCGATGCACAGGCGCTGCTGCTGGCCGCCGGAGAGGCCGGCACCCGGCTTGTTGAGGCGGTCCTTGACCTCGTTCCAGAGGTTGGCGCCCTTGAGCGACTTCTCGACGACGCCGTCCAGCACGGACTTCTTGCGGACGCCGGCGAGCTTCAGACCGGCCACCACGTTGTCGTAGATGGACATGGTCGGGAAGGGGTTCGGGCGCTGGAAGACCATGCCCACCGAGCGGCGGACGGCGACCGGGTCGACATTGGAGGCGTAGAGGTTCTCGTCGTCGAGCAGCACCTTGCCCTCGACGCGGGCCCCCGGGATGACCTCGTGCATCCGGTTGAGGGTCCGCAGGAAGGTGGACTTTCCGCAGCCGGACGGGCCGATGAAGGCCGTCACGGAGCGGGGCTCGATGGTCATCGAGATGTCGTCGATGGCACGGGTGGAACCGTAGTAGGCGGACAGTCCGCTGACGTCGATGCGCTTGGCCATGGTGATTCGTCTTCTCTCGTTCTCGTACGTCAGTCGGGGTCAGCGTCCGCCCTTGGGCGCGCGCCAGCGGGCGACGCCCCGGGCGATGAGGTTGAGCCCCATCACGAAGGCGATCAGCACCAGCGCGGCACCCCAGGCACGGGCGTAGCCGAAGTCGTTGTTGACCATCGAGTACTGCTGCCAGATGTAGAGCGGCAGCGACTGCTGCGGTCCGTTGAACGGGTCGCCGTTGATCGCGTCGGCACCGAAGACCAGCATCATCACGGGCGCGGTCTCGCCGGTGATCCGGGCCACCGCCAGCATGATGCCGGTGGTGATGCCGCCGATCGCGGTCGGCAGGACGACCCGCAGGATGGTCTTCCACTTGGGCACGCCGAGTGCGTACGAGGCCTCCCGCAGCTCGTTCGGGACGAGCTTGAGCATCTCCTCGGTCGAGCGGACGACGACCGGCATCATCAGGATGGCCAGCGCCAGGCTGCCGGAGAAGCCCGAGTACTCGAAGCCGAGCATGAGGTTCCACAGCGAGAGGATGAACAGGCCGGCGACGATCGACGGGACACCCGTCATGACGTCGACGAAGAAGGTGACCCACGTGGCGAGCCGGCCGCGGCCGTACTCCACCAGGTAGACGGCGGTCAGCAGACCGACCGGCGCGGCCATCGCGGTGGCCAGGGCGACCTGCTCCAGGGTGCCGATCAGCGCGTGGTAGATGCCGCCGCCGGGGCCGGAGGAGATCACGTTCTTCATGGAGTGGGTCAGGAAGTTCCCGTCCACCACCTTCGCGCCCTGCTGGACCGTGTAGATCGTCAGCGAGGCGAGCGGGATGACGGCCAGGATGAAGGCGACCCACACCACGGAGGTGGCGAGCCGGTCCTTGGCCTGGCGGCGGCCCTCGACCCAGGCGGAGAGGGAGTAGCTGAGCACCACGAACAGGGCAGCGGCGATCAGGCCCCACTGGATGTGGCTGGCCAGACCCGCGCCGGCGCCGATCGCGCAGCCGAGGCCGATGGCGGCCACGGCGACGCCGGGGGCGCCCACTTCGGGAGTCGGGCGGTGGTCAGCCGGCGGCTGAGCTGCGGGGTGGCCGCCGCGGTCGTCGTCACAGTGGTCATGCGTCGGCCCCCGAGTACTCCTTGCGGCGCGCGATGATCAGTCGGGCGGCGCCGTTCACCAACAGGGTGATCACGAACAGGACCAGGCCGGAGGCCATCAGGGCGTCCCGGCCGAAGGGCTGGGCCTCGTTGAACTTCAGCGCGATGTTCTGCGCGAAGGTGCCGCCGCCCGGGTCCAGGACGTGCAGCGACAGGACGCTGTTGGCGGAGAGCACGATGGCCACCGCGATGGTCTCGCCGAGCGCACGGCCGAGGCCGAGCATGGAGGCGGAGATGATGCCCGGGCGGCCGAACGGCAGCACCGCGGTGCGGATCATCTCCCAGCGGGTCGCGCCGAGCGCGAGCGCCGCCTCCTCGTGCATCCGCGGGACCTGCCGGAACACCTCGCGGCTGACCGCCGTGATGATCGGCAGGATCATGATCGCGAGCAGGATGCCCACGGTGAACAGGTTGCGCGGGGTGACCCCGGGCTGGGTCTGGTCGAAGACGTACGTCCAGCCCAGGTACTGGTCCATCCAGGACGTCAGACCGTTCATGTGCGGGACGAGGAAGAGCACGCCCCACAGGCCGTAGACGATGCTCGGCACGGCCGCCAGCAGGTCCACCAGGTAGGCGAACGGCTGGGCGATCCGGCGGGGCGCGTAGTGCGAGATGAACAGCGCGATGCCCACGGCCACCGGCACCGCGATCAGCATGGCGATCACGGCGCTGACGATGGTGCCGAAGGCGAGGACGGCGATGCCGAAGACCGGCTTGGGGGCGTCCGGACTCCACTCGAAGGTGGTGAAGAAGTTGCCCTCGTTCTTGGACAGCGCGAGGCCCGAGCGGTACGCGAGGAATCCCGCGATGGCGGCCATGATGACCAGCAGCAGGATGCCCGACCCACGGGCGAGGTTGAAGAAGATGCTGTCGCCGAGCCGGCTGTCTGCCCGGCTGCGGCGGGCCCTGCCCCGTACGGCGGCAGGGGGGATGAAGTCATGATCGTCTACTCCGGTCTGACGGCGCTGCCCCCGTGGGGGACGGCACCTGGCGGCGGTGCCCCGGACTGTGCGGTTCAGGTGGTGCTCCGGCGGGGCGGCCCGTCCCCCTTGAGGGCCGCCCCACCGGTGGTGCGGGGTGGATCAGGCCAGGGTCGGGACGACGGCCTGGACCTTGGCGGCGAGCTCCTTCGGCAGCGGGACGTAGCCCTTGGCGCCGATGGCCTGCTGGCCGGCGTCGCTGATGGTGTAGGTCAGGAAGGACTTCAGGGTGTCGAGGGTGTCCGCCTTGTTGCCCTTGTCGCAGACGATCTCGTAGGTGACCAGGACGAGCGGGTAGGCGCCCTCGTCCTTGGTCGCGTAGTCGAGGCTCAGGGCCAGGTCGCTGCCGGTGCCCGCGATCTTCGCCTTGGCGAAGGTGGTGGCGGCGTTCTCGGCGGTCGCGTCGACCGGCTTGGAGGCACCGGTGTTGATGGCGGCGCTCTTCAGGCTGTTGGTCTGGGCGTAGGAGAGCTCGACGTAGCCGATCGAGTTCGGGACCTGCTTGACCTGCG
Source organism: Kitasatospora paranensis (assembly GCF_039544005.1). Taxonomy (NCBI): domain Bacteria; kingdom Bacillati; phylum Actinomycetota; class Actinomycetes; order Kitasatosporales; family Streptomycetaceae; genus Kitasatospora; species Kitasatospora paranensis. The sequence goes on along the minus strand of NZ_BAABKV010000001.1, from coordinate 4,716,007 downwards.
CGGAGACGCCGGCCGAGCCGTTGGCGGACTGGCCGCCCTTGCCCGCCCAGGTCTTGCTGGCCGGGTAGGTCCAGGCACCGTTCGACGCCTTGGCCAGGTAGCCGGTCAGGTTGGCGGTGGTGCCGGAGTCGTCCGAGCGGTGGATGGCCTGGATCGGCGCGTCCGGCAGGGTCACGCCCGGGTTCAGGGTGGCGATGGCCGGGTCGTTCCACTTGGTGATCTGCGAGTCGAAGATCTTCGCGATCGTCGGGCCGTCGAGGACGAGCTTGTCGACGCCGTCGACGTGGAAGACGATGGAGATCAGACCGCCGACCATCGGCAGGTCGATGCCCTGGCCGGTCTTGCAGACGGCCTTGGAGGCCTCGACCTCGGCCGGCTTCAGGGCGGAGTCGGAGCCGGCGAAGGCCACCTTGCCCTGGTTGAACTGCTGCACACCGGCGCCGGAGCCGCCGCCACCGTAGGTGATGGTCGAGCTGGAGCAGGCGGAGCCGAAAGCGGCCTTCCAGACGTCGATCGCGTTGGTCTGCGCGGTCGAGCCGGCACCCAGCAGCTGGCCGCCCTTGCCGCAGGCGATCGAGGCGGCCGAGGCCGCGCCGGACGCGGCGGCGGTGGAGCCGTTGCTGGAGGTGCTGTTGTTGTCCGTGCCGCAGGCCGCGAGCGACAGCGTGCTGACGAGCGCCACGGCACCGATGGCGAGGGCCTTGGAGCGGCCGTTCCGCTGGAGCTTCACAGGGTTTCCCTTTCTGAGGCATTACCGGCGCCCTGACGAGCTCGTCGATGGCTCGATCGGCGCGGTTCTGCTGTGATCCGAGGCCTGTTCGGCCCTCCGGTGACACCGAAGGTAGGCGGGGCAGGTGACGCGTCAGGCGGTCGCAAATGAACGGAGGGTGAACCTCGAACGGATGGCAGGAAACCGCGGCCGGTAGTAACGGTTGCGTCACGGTGAGGGCGCGGTGGGGTCACCCCGCAGGATCCGCTCGGACCTGGTCGAGCCGCTGGTCAGGAGGTATGCCCGAACAACCGCATCAGGGCGTCCACGAGCACACCGTCCCGGGCATGGGTGAGCCGCCTGCGGGCCTTGCCGGGGGACAGCCATTCCAGCCGGTCCACCTCGCGGTTGGGCGTGAACGCGCCGCCGGTCGGCACCGCCGCCCAGTACCGGACCTCTTTCGGCCGTCCCTGCACCAGGTAGTGCTGGGTCGGCAGCTCCTCCCCCAGCAGACAGCTCAGCCCGGTCTCCTCACGGACCTCGCGCAGCGCCGCCTCCCGCCACCCCTCACCCGGGTCCAGCTTGCCCTTGGGAAGGCTCCAGTCGTCGTACTTGGGCCGGTGCACCAGGGCGATCCGCGGCTTCTTCAGGCCCTTGCCGCTCTTCTTCGGGGGCCCCGGCACCCACAGCACCGCCCCGGCCGCCAGCACGGTCGGCCCGTAGCCGGCCACACCCTTGCGGGCGCCGCGCGCGCCGGCGCGCCCGAAGGGGTTGGATCCGTGCGCCGCCGCGCCCGAGCGCTCGCCCATTCACTCCGTCCGTGCTGTCGGGGGTGCCGCCACCGCCCCGCCGAGGGCGGGCGGCAGCATCGGCCACCGGCGGCCGAAGGCGTACCGTGCCGCCTCGACCTCCAGTCGCTGATCAGCATGCACCACGCCGAGCACGTACGCGGTCGCGGGTGTGATCCGCGGGGTGCGCGCGGCGGCCGCCGCGGTGACCGCCGCGTCCGCGGCCTCGTGGTGCCGGCCGAGGATCACGTCGAGCTCGCCGAGCCCGTCGGCGCCGGTGCTCTCCCCGCACACCTCCAGCGCGTACCGGGCCCGCTTGACCAACACCCGCGCCCGGTGCCAGGGCTCGTCGTCGGCGGCGAGCACCGCCTCGGCGTCGGGCAGCGGGCCGGCGGCCTCGCTCCGGGCGGCCGGCACCGACGCCAGCCGGCGCAGCCCGTCGCCGCCGTACGGCTCGGCGGCCCGCGCCAGCGGCAGCCGCGCCACGGCGGCCTGCAGTGCCCCGAACGCCGATCCGGCGGCGGCCCGCAGGTCGTCGCCCGACCGTCCGGCGGGCCCGGCCAGCAGCGGCACGTCCCCCGCCAGCAGGGTCATCCGGTCCGCGAGCGCGTGCATCCGGGCCGACCTCAGCTCCTGCAGCAGGGCGGTGTGCGCCCGGGTGCGCGAGAGCGTCAGCTGGCGCTCCAGCAGCGCCCGGGCCTTCGGCGCCCCGGCGTGGCCGGCGAGCATGCCGGGGGCGTCCGCGGTGTCGCTGAGCGAATCCACCGCGGCGAGCAGCCGCAGCGAGCGCCCCCGGTAGCCGGGCTCGGTGGCGAGCAGGTCGAGCAGCCAGCGCAGCTCCGACCGGACGTCCCGCGCCCAGTCGTCCTCGAAGGAGGCCCCGAAGGTGTGCAGGGCGCCGCCGATCCGCCGGACGGCCCGCAGCAGGTCGTCCGCGCCCGCCGCCGAGGCCGGCAGCGAGCCCGGTCTGGACGCCGCCTCGCCCACCGCCTGCGGCAGGGCGCGCAGGAACACGCCCGCCTGCCGGGTGAGGTAGCCGGTGAGGACCTCCCCGGCGGACGCCGTGGGCGCCGCCGGGGCGGTCGTCGGCGAATCGGTCATGCGTGGACTCCCCCAGATGGTGCCGGGACCGTCGCCCGGGCCGGGTGCCCTGCGACCGGACGGCCCCGGCGGACGGTCAGCGCCCGACGGCCGGGCTGCGGCGGCGCTGGCGCGAGGCGATCAGCAGGTCCTGGACGTGCAGCAGCGGGTGACCCTCCGAGTCGGTCGCGTGCCGCGTCCAGGCGCCGTCCGGGCCGAGGTGCCAGGACTCCGTCCCGTCGGAGACGCCGAGGTCGAGCAGGCCGGACAGCTCGGTGCGGTGCGCGGGGTCCGTCACCCGGACGAGCGCCTCGATCCGGCGGTCCAGGTTGCGGTGCATCATGTCGGCGCTGCCGAACCACACCTCCGGCTCGCCGCCGTTGCCGAACACGAAGATCCGCGAGTGCTCCAGGAAGCGGCCGAGGATGCTGCGCACCCGGACGTTCTCGCTCAGCCCGGGGACGCCGGGCCGGATCGCGCAGATGCCGCGCACCCACACGTCCACCGGCACACCGGCCTGGGACGCCCGGTAGAGCGCGTCGATCAGGGCCTCGTCGACGATCGAGTTGACCTTGATCTTGACGTACGCGGGCCGGCCCGCCCGGTGGTGCGCGATCTCCCCGTGGATCCGCGACACCAGGCCGTCGCGCAGGCCGCGCGGCGCGGTCAGCAGCCGCCGGTAGGACTCCCGGCGCGAGTAGCCGGACAGCCGGTTGAACAGGTCCGACAGGTCCGCTCCCACCTGCGGGTCCGCGGTCAGCAGGCCGAGGTCCTCGTAGAGCCGGGCGGTCTTCGGGTGGTAGTTGCCGGTGCCGACGTGCGCGTACCTGCGCAGGGTGTCGCCCTCCTGGCGGACCACCAGCGACAGCTTGCAGTGCGTCTTCAGGCCCACCAGGCCGTAGACCACGTGGCAGCCGGACTCCTCCAGCTTGCGGGCCCACTTGATGTTGGCCTGCTCGTCGAACCTGGCCTTGATCTCGACCAGCACCAGCACCTGCTTGCCGGACTCCGCCGCGTCGATGAGCGCGTCCACGATCGGCGAGTCGCCGGAGGTGCGGTACAGCGTCTGCTTGATCGCCAGCACGTGCGGGTCGGCGGCGGCCTGCTCCAGGAAGGCCTGGACGGACGTGGAGAAGCTGTCGTACGGGTGGTGCAGCAGCACGTCGCGCTCGCGCATCGCGGCGAAGATGTCCGGCTGGGACGCGGACTCGACGTCGGTGAGCCCGCGCGCGGTGCCCGCCACGAACTTCGGGTACTTCAGCTCGGGCCGGTCGAGGCCGGCGATGCCGAACAGGCCGGTCAGGTCCAGCGGCCCGGGCAGCGGGAAGACCTCCGCCTCGGTGATGTTCAGCTCCCGCACCAGCAGGTCGAGGATGTACGGGTCGATCGACTCCTCGACCTCCAGCCGCACCGGCGGGCCGAAGCGCCGCCGCATCAGCTCCTTCTCCAGGGCCTTGAGGATGTTCTCGGCGTCGTCCTCCTCCACCTCCAGGTCCTCGTTGCGGGTGACCCGGAAGGTGTGGTGGGCGAGCACCTCCATCCCCGGGAAGAGCTCCTCCAGGTGCGCGCCCATCACGTCCTCCAGCGGCACGTACCGCTGGGGCGAGGCCTCCAGGAACCGCGACAGCGACTGCGGCACCTTCACCCGGGCGAAGTGCTTGTGCCCGGACACCGGGTTGCGGACGACGACGGCCAGGTTGAGGCTCAGCCCGGAGATGTACGGGAAGGGGTGCGCGGGGTCGACGGCCAGCGGCGTCAGCACCGGGAAGATCTGCTGCCGGAACAGCGTGTGCAGCCGTGCCTGCTCCTTGTCCGCCAGGTCGGGCCAGCGGACGACCTCTATGCCCTCGGCGGCGAGGTCCGGCAGCACCTCGTGCTGGAAGGCCGCGGCGTGCCGCGCCATGAGCTCGCGGGAGCGCCGCCAGATCTGGTCGAGGACCTCGCGCGGCTGCAGGCCCGCGGCACTGCGGGTGGCGACGCCGGTGGCGATGCGGCGCTTGAGGCCGGCCACCCGGACCATGAAGAACTCGTCCAGGTTGCTGGCGAAGATGGCCAGGAACTTGGCGCGCTCCAGCAGCGGGACGTCCGGCTCCTCGGCGAGCTCCAGGACCCGCTCGTTGAACGCCAGCCAGCTCCGCTCCCGGTCCAGGAAGCGGCCCTCGGGCAGGTCGCCGAACTCGGACTCCACGTCGGCCAGCACCGACAGCAGCCGGCCGGCCGCTCCGGCGCCCTTGCCGCGCGCGGCACCGATCACCGGTTCGTCGTTGAGCGGCAGCCCGAGCGCGTTGGAGATCACGCTCGGCAGCTGCGTCCCCGTCGCCGCGGCCACGGTGTCGGCGGCCGCCGGGCCGGCCTGGGCCGTGGCCCCCGGCACGGCGAGCGGCGGGAGGGCGGCCGGCGGCGCCCCCGCCGCGCCGTCCGCGGAGCTCCGGCGGGACTTGCCCGCGCCCTTCTGGGCGGCCTTCCCGCCGGCGGACGAGCGTGGCGCCGGCGTCTGGCGGCCTGACGCGCTACCGGCGCCGAGCGGACTGGACGAGGCGGAGACGGGGCCAGGGACGTTCATCGATGCCAGCTCCTCCTGCAGGGCGAAGTCCCGGTCGTGCGCCGTCCGGTCGTCCCGGTCGTCGGTCGTGCCGGCGGCGTACGTACTCGTGGCGTGCGCAGTGTCCTCGTCCCGCCACAGCGCCCACCCGCCAGGGGCGGCCGGATGGTGGCCGGCCGGTCTGCGGACGGCACGGGGACGAGGCACTACGGGCGTCATCCTGTGATCTTCGCGGCGTCAATTGAATCCACGGTAAACACTGCATGGCCAGGAGGAAAGCTGAGACGGTCACCCCTGTGGCCGCACGGCTGCGGCCGGTCGGGGACCGCCGGCGACCCTCCGCACGCGGTACATGAGATCCACCTCGTGGACGGTGAACCCCACCTTCTCGTATACCCGCACAGCAGCCGGATTGTCGGCGTCCACATAGAGAAGTACGGCGGGCACCTTCCGGTCCAGGATCAGGTGCCGCAGTCCGGCCGCGGTGAGCGCCTTGCCGAGGCCGCCGCCCTGTTCGGTCGGGGCGACCCCGACGACGTACACCTCGCCCAGACCGTCCGGGTGCACCTTCGTCCAGTGGAAGCCGACCGGCTCGTCGCCCCGGACGGCCAGGAAGAACCCGGCCGGATCGAACCAGGGCTCCGCCAGCCGGTCCGCGAGGTCCGCCTGCGTCCAGGCGCCCTGCTCCGGGTGGTGCGCGAAGGCGAGCGCGTTCAACCGCTGCCATGCGGCGTCGTCCTCGCCCGGCCGGAAGGTCCGGAGCCCGACACCGGCGGGCAGCACCGGCTCCGGCGGGACCACCTCGGACGGCCGGCGCATCTGCCGCAGCTCGCGGACCAGCTCGCCGCCGTACCGGGCGGCGAGCCGGGCCGCCGCCGGATGGCCCCCGTGGGCCCAGAAGTCCACGTCGACCGCCCCCTGGCCCGTCCGGAGCGCGGCGGCCTCGTCGAGGACGGCACGCACCAGCCGGCCCCCGAGTCCCTTGCCCCGCAGCTCCGGGTGCACCGCGCACTCGGCGGTCGCCCGGCCGCCGTCCTCCGCCGACTCCAGCTGCGCGTATCCGGCCGGCCGGCCGTCGACCGTCTGGAGCAGGTGCCGCACACCCGGCCGGCCCGCCCCGTCACGAATCCTGAGCCGCCCGGCCTCCGACACCGCGTCCCGCCCGTCGTCGACGGCGGCAGCCGTCAGCACGGCGCGGGCCACGGCCAGATCCTCGGGCCCGAGTTCGGACGTGACACGGATGCGGTCGGACGCGGGCGGCGTGCTGGTGGTCTCCATGAGGCGACCCTACGTCCCGTCAGATCGGACGCGCAGGAGGGCCGCCCTCGGGACGATTCCGGTCCGGGAATGCAGAAAGCCCCTCCAGGCGTGGCCTGGAGGGGCTTTCAGAATGATTGTTCGGCGGCGTCCTACTCTCCCACAGGGTCCCCCCTGCAGTACCATCGGCGCTACGAGGCTTAGCTTCCGGGTTCGGAATGTGACCGGGCGTTTCCCTCGTGCTATGACCACCGAAACACTATGAAACTGTCGCCGCCGACACACCCGAAAAGAATCGGGGTCGGGGTCGTTGTTTCAGAACAACACAGTGGACGCGAGCAACTGAGGACAAGCCCTCGGCCTATTAGTACCGGTCAACTCCACCCATTACTGGGCTTCCATATCCGGCCTATCAACCCAGTCGTCTACTGGGAGCCTTACCCTCTCAAGGAGGTGGGAGTGCTCATCTCGAAGCAGGCTTCCCGCTTAGATGCTTTCAGCGGTTATCCCTCCCGAACGTAGCCAACCAGCCATGCCCTTGGCAGGACAACTGGCACACCAGAGGTTCGTCCGTCCCGGTCCTCTCGTACTAGGGACAGCCCTTCTCAACACTCCTACGCGCACAGCGGATAGGGACCGAACTGTCTCACGACGTTCTAAACCCAGCTCGCGTACCGCTTTAATGGGCGAACAGCCCAACCCTTGGGACCTACTCCAGCCCCAGGATGCGACGAGCCGACATCGAGGTGCCAAACCATCCCGTCGATATGGACTCTTGGGGAAGATCAGCCTGTTATCCCCGGGGTACCTTTTATCCGTTGAGCGACGGCGCTTCCACAAGCCACCGCCGGATCACTAGTCCCTACTTTCGTACCTGCTCGACCCGTCAGTCTCACAGTCAAGCTCCCTTGTGCACTTACACTCAACACCTGATTGCCAACCAGGCTGAGGGAACCTTTGGGCGCCTCCGTTACTCTTTAGGAGGCAACCGCCCCAGTTAAACTACCCACCAGACACTGTCCCTGATCCGGATCACGGACCCAGGTTAGACATCCAGCACGACCAGAGTGGTATTTCAACGATGGCTCCACCATGACTGGCGTCACGGCTTCAAAGCCTCCCACCTATCCTACACAAGCCGAACCGAACACCAATATCAAGCTATAGTAAAGGTCCCGGGGTCTTTCCGTCCTGCTGCGCGAAACGAGCATCTTTACTCGTAATGCAATTTCACCGGGCCTGTGGTTGAGACAGTCGAGAAGTCGTTACGCCATTCGTGCAGGTCGGAACTTACCCGACAAGGAATTTCGCTACCTTAGGATGGTTATAGTTACCACCGCCGTTTACTGGCGCTTAAGTTCTCAGCTTCGCCTAGTCGAAACTAGACTAACCGGTCCCCTTAACGTTCCAGCACCGGGCAGGCGTCAGTCCGTATACATCGCCTTACGGCTTCGCACGGACCTGTGTTTTTAGTAAACAGTCGCTTCTCGCTGGTCTCTGCGGCCAACCCCAGCTCAGACAGTAAATGTCATCACCAGGACTGGCCCCCTTCTCCCGAAGTTACGGGGGCATTTTGCCGAGTTCCTTAACCACAGTTCACCCGAACGCCTCGGTATTCTCTACCTGACCACCTGAGTCGGTTTGGGGTACGGGCCGCCATGAAACTCGCTAGAGGCTTTTCTCGACAGCATAGGATCATCCACTTCACCACAATCGGCTCGGCATCAGGTCTCAGACTACGTGAACGGCGGATTTGCCTACCGTTCGTCCTACACCCTTACCCCGGGACTACCACCGCCCGGGCTGGACTACCTTCCTGCGTCACCCCATCGCTCACCTACTACCCTGTTGGGTCACCGGCTCCACCACGTCCCTTCGTCCGAAGACTCCGGGCCGGCTTCACGGGCTTAGCATCAAGAGGTTCGACGTTGGCGCTTCAAAGCGGGTACGGGAATATCAACCCGTTGTCCATCGACTACGCCTGTCGGCCTCGCCTTAGGTCCCGACTTACCCTGGGCAGATCAGCTTGACCCAGGAACCCTTGGTCAATCGGCGCAAGAGTTTCCCACTCTTGTATCGCTACTCATGCCTGCATTCTCACTCGTGAACCGTCCACAACTGGATTCCTCCGCTGCTTCACCCGGCACACGACGCTCCCCTACCCATCCACAGCGCCGTTGGGCGTATTCTGTGAATGACACGACTTCGGTGGTGTACTTGAGCCCCGCTACATTGTCGGCGCGGAATCACTTGACCAGTGAGCTATTACGCACTCTTTCAAGGGTGGCTGCTTCTAAGCCAACCTCCTGGTTGTCTCTGCGACTCCACATCCTTTTCCACTTAGCACACGCTTAGGGACCTTAGTCGGTGTTCTGGGCTGTTTCCCTCTCGACCATGGAGCTTATCCCCCACAGTCTCACTGCCGTGCTCTCACTTACCGGCATTCGGAGTTTGGCTAAGGTCAGTAACCCGGTGAGGCCCATCGCCTATCCAGTGCTCTACCTCCGGCAAGAAACACACGACGCTGCACCTAAATGCATTTCGGGGAGAACCAGCTATCACGGAGTTTGATTGGCCTTTCACCCCTAACCACAGGTCATCCCCCAGGTTTTCAACCCTGGTGGGTTCGGTCCTCCACACGGTCTTACCCGCGCTTCAACCTGCCCATGGCTAGATCACTCCGCTTCGGGTCTTGGGCATGCAACTCAGACGCCCTATTCGGACTCGCTTTCGCTACGGCTACCCCACACGGGTTAACCTCGCTACACACCGCAAACTCGCAGGCTCATTCTTCAAAAGGCACGCAGTCACAGTCCGAAGACTGCCCCCACGGCTTGTAGGCACACGGTTTCAGGTACTATTTCACTCCGCTCCCGCGGTACTTTTCACCATTCCCTCACGGTACTATCCGCTATCGGTCACCAGGGAATATTTAGGCTTAGCGGGTGGTCCCGCCAGATTCACACGGAATTTCTCGGGCTCCGTGCTACTTGGGAGAAGCTCAAGTGAGCCGCTGATGTTTCGTCTACGGGGGTCTTACCCTCTACGCCGGACCTTTCGCATGTCCTTCGACTACACCAACGGTTTCTGACTCACCCAGCCGCCGGCAGACGACTGAAGAACTTTCCCACGACCCCTCATACGCAACCCCTGCCGGGTCTCACACGTATCAGGTTTAGCCTCATCCGGTTTCGCTCGCCACTACTCCCGGAATCACGGTTGTTTTCTCTTCCTGCGGGTACTGAGATGTTTCACTTCCCCGCGTTCCCTCCACATACCCTATGTGTTCAGGTATGGGTGACAGCCCATGACGACTGCCGGGTTTCCCCATTCGGACACCCCCGGATCAAAGCTCGGTTGACAGCTCCCCGGGGCCTATCGCGGCCTCCCACGTCCTTCATCGGTTCCTGGTGCCAAGGCATCCACCGTGCGCCCTTAAAAACTTGGCCACAGATGCTCGCGTCCACTGTGCAGTTCTCAAACAACGACCAGACACCCACCCTCCACACCGAAACAGTGCGTCAAGTGAGGCCGGCATCCCAGAGGCGAACGAAAAAATCGTTCCCTCAGGACCCAACAGCGTGCCCGACCCGACCGACTCAAACCTGCGTTCCACGCCCCCGAAGGAGCAGTACTGGCAGCCGTCACCGACCGTGCCGAATAGTCAACGTTCCACCCATGAGCAACCGTGCGAGACATTCGCTCGCAACCGGCCATGTGCTCCTTAGAAAGGAGGTGATCCAGCCGCACCTTCCGGTACGGCTACCTTGTTACGACTTCGTCCCAATCGCTGGTCCCACCTTCGACGGCTCCCTCCCAAGGGTTAGGCCACCGGCTTCGGGTGTTACCGACTTTCGTGACGTGACGGGCGGTGTGTACAAGGCCCGGGAACGTATTCACCGCAGCATGCTGATCTGCGATTACTAGCAACTCCAACTTCATGGGGTCGAGTTGCAGACCCCAATCCGAACTGAGACCGGCTTTTTGGGATTCGCTCCGCCTCGCGGCATCGCAGCCCTTTGTACCGGCCATTGTAGCACGTGTGCAGCCCAAGACATAAGGGGCATGATGATTTGACGTCGTCCCCACCTTCCTCCGAGTTGACCCCGGCAGTCTCCTGTGAGTCCCCATCACCCCGAAAGGCATGCTGGCAACACAGAACAAGGGTTGCGCTCGTTGCGGGACTTAACCCAACATCTCACGACACGAGCTGACGACAACCATGCACCACCTGTACACCGACCACAAGGGGGCGACCATCTCTGGCCGTTTCCGGTGTATGTCAAGCCTTGGTAAGGTTCTTCGCGTTGCGTCGAATTAAGCCACATGCTCCGCTGCTTGTGCGGGCCCCCGTCAATTCCTTTGAGTTTTAGCCTTGCGGCCGTACTCCCCAGGCGGGGAACTTAATGCGTTAGCTGCGGCACCGACGACGTGGAATGTCGCCAACACCTAGTTCCCAACGTTTACGGCGTGGACTACCAGGGTATCTAATCCTGTTCGCTCCCCACGCTTTCGCTCCTCAGCGTCAGTAATGGCCCAGAGATCCGCCTTCGCCACCGGTGTTCCTCCTGATATCTGCGCATTTCACCGCTACACCAGGAATTCCGATCTCCCCTACCACACTCTAGCCTGCCCGTATCGAATGCAGACCCGGGGTTAAGCCCCGGGCTTTCACATCCGACGCGACAGGCCGCCTACGAGCTCTTTACGCCCAATAATTCCGGACAACGCTCGCACCCTACGTATTACCGCGGCTGCTGGCACGTAGTTAGCCGGTGCTTCTTCTGCAGGTACCGTCACTTGCGCTTCTTCCCTGCTGAAAGAGGTTTACAACCCGAAGGCCGTCATCCCTCACGCGGCGTCGCTGCATCAGGCTTTCGCCCATTGTGCAATATTCCCCACTGCTGCCTCCCGTAGGAGTCTGGGCCGTGTCTCAGTCCCAGTGTGGCCGGTCGCCCTCTCAGGCCGGCTACCCGTCGTCGCCTTGGTAGGCCATTACCCCACCAACAAGCTGATAGGCCGCGGGATCATCCTGCACCGCCGGAGCTTTCCACCCACCCCCATGCAGGAGCAGGTCATATCCGGTATTAGACCTCGTTTCCAAGGCTTGTCCCAGAGTGCAGGGCAGATTTCCCACGTGTTACTCACCCGTTCGCCACTGATCCACCCCGAAGGGCTTCACCGTTCGACTTGCATGTGTTAAGCACGCCGCCAGCGTTCGTCCTGAGCCAGGATCAAACTCTCCGTGAATGATTACCCGTAATCGGATTCACACCCGCGTTGAGCGGCACGGCGGTCACCGGAATGAGGTGAACCCCGCGCACTGCGTCCTCGCTGTGTTTGTTACTTCAAAAGGAATCTCCAACCGATCGAAACCGACCGGCCGGGGATGTCAACATATCTGGCGTTGACTTTTGGCACGCTGTTGAGTTCTCAAGGAACGGACACTTCCTTCGGACCGCCTTCCAGCGGACCCTCCGGGCGTTTCGCTCTTTCGTGTTTCCAGCTTATCAGATCCGAGCTCGTGCTCTTTCCCGACTTGCTTTCAACTCGCTTTGCCGGAGTCGGCCCTGACGGCCTGTCCGACGTTTCAAACCTTAGCCGATCCCCGCTCCGAAAAGCGAATCCGACCGCAACCCGTTTAAACGCGCGCCCCGAATTCGCACAAGGCCGCGACAAGACGCGACCCGGCCGTGGAACCGGGAAGTGGTGTTTCAAGGGATTGGCTGCCTCGGGACCGTCCGCACAGAGCGCGCGTCCGGTGCTCCCGCAGGGCAACTCGAAGAACTTTACACAGTCGTCGCCTCAGGTTCAAGTGGCAGCTGGAAGGCCAGCACCGCGACATCGTCGTCGTGCTCGGCGGTGACCCCCATGGCCCGCAGCACACGGGCACAGACCACCTCGGGGTCGCCGACCGGGCCGGCGAGGGTCTGGGCCAGCAGGTCGAGGCCGTGGTCGATGTCCTCGTCACGGCGCTCGACCAGGCCGTCCGTATAGAGGAGCCCGGTGGTGCCGGGCAGCAGCTTCAGGGTGTGGGAGACGTGGCTGCCGCCGCCGGTGCCCAGCGGTGGGCCGTTCAGTTCCTCGCCGCGCAGCACGGTGCCGTCCGGGCAGCGGAGCAGCAGGGGAGGTGGCCTGCGGAGGCGTACACGAGGCTGCCGGGAGCCGGGTCCCAGACGGCGTAGGTGCAGGTGGCGATCTGGTTGGCGTCGATCTCCATGGCGAGGCCGTCGAGCAGTTGCATGACCTCGTGCGGGGGAGGTCGAGCCGTGCGTAGGCGCGGACGGCGGTGCGCAGCTGGCCCATGACGGCGGCGGCGCGCAGTCCGCGGCCCATGACGTCGCCGATGACCAGGGCGGTGCGGCCGCCGCCGAGGCCGATGACGTCGTACCAGTCCCCGCCGACCGCGGCGTCGGCGCCGCCGGGCTGGTAGGTGGCGGCGACCCGGATGTCTGCGGGCTGTTCGAGCTTCTGGGGCAGCAGGCTCCGCTGGAGGGTGACGGCGGCCTCGCGCTGGCGCCGCTCGGCTTCGCGGACCCGGCCGGCCGCCTGGACCTGGTCGGTGACCTCGGCTGCGTAGACGAGGAGGCCGCCGGTGGTGGTGATGGTGCTGGTGGTGCCCTCGGGCGTGTCGTGGCCGGCGGCGAGGGCCGGGGCGCGGGCGGCGAGGGGGACGCAGGAGACGTTGTAGTGGCGGTTGCCGGCGGGGCCGGGGATGCTCCGGGCCTTGACGCTGCGCGGGCGCCCGCTGCGCAGGGCCTGGTCGAGCAGCGGGAGCACGCCGAGTGCGGTGAGTTCCGGGAGTGCCTCGGCGGCCGGCAGGCCGGTGGTGCGCTCGCCGAAGAGCTCGCGGTAGGCGTTGTTGGCGTACCCGAGCTGGTGGAGCGGTCCGTAGGTGACGGCGACCGGGGCGGGGAGGCGGTCGAGCACGGCCCGGAGGTCGTAGAGGTCGTGGATCTCGCGGTGGTCGAGCGGACCGGGTGCGGCGGCCGGGTCCCGCGGTCCGGGGAGGGTGACGGACTCGGTGGGGGCCGAGGGCGCGGGGGCGCGCCGCGGGGCTCCGGTGAGCCGGGCACTCCAGCGCATGAGGTTCAACGTCGGCCGCTTCCTCGGTCGTGGGGGTCGTGGGGCGGGGATTCGGGTGGTGGCTCCGGGCGGGGGCTCGGGTGGGGCCGGGCCTCCGCCGGTCCGGCGGACGGGCGATCGGTCATTCTGACGGACTGTCACATGATGTACCCGGGTCAGCACAGGCCGTGATCGCCGGTCTGGCTGATCCTTCCAGGCCGGGGTGCGGTTGTGGAAGCGGTTCCGTCCGCTCGGCGCGTTCGGATTCCGGCGGCGGTCACGGGGGTGGGTGGGGTGCGGCTGTCAGTGGCGTTCCGGGAATCCCGACTCGAATTCGGCCCTGGGGTGTTCCACGGAGCCGAGGGAGACGACCTCCCGGCTGAACACTCCGCCCAGCAGCCAGTCCATGAGGACCCGGACGCGCCGGTCGCTGCTCGGCAGCCTGCGCAGGTGACGGGCCCGGTGCAGCCACCAGGCCCGGCGGCCGGTGAGCCGGCCGCGGCGGGTGTGCGCGACGCCCCGGCCGATGCCGAGCGAGGTCGAGCAGTGGATCCGTTCGGGCCGGTACGCGGTCTGCGGGCGGCCGTCGAGTCCGGCCGCCAGGTTGGCGGCGAGCAGGCGGGCCTGGGCAAGCGCGTGCTGGGCGTTGGGGGCGCACAACAGGCCGTCCGCAGCCGGGTCGGGCACGGCCGCGCCGTCGCCCGCCGCCCAGGCCCCCTCGATCGGGGAGCCGTCCGGGCGGACGACCTGCAGCGTGGGCAGGCAGCGGACCCGGCCGGTGGCGTCGAGCGGCAGGTCGGTGGACTCCAGAAGGGGGAGGGGCGGACGCCGGCCGTCCAGACCAGCGTGCGGGCGGCGAACCGGCTGCCGTCCGAGAGGGTCATCACCCGGTCGACGGCGGACTCCAGGGTGGTGCCCAGGCGGACGTCGATGCTGCGCTCGCGGAGTTCGGCCAGGGTGTGCTCGGCGAGGTCCGGGGACTCCGCCGGGAGGATCCGCCCGGTGGCCTCGACCAGGACCCACCGCAGGTCGTCCGGGGCCAGGTTGTGGTAGCCGCGGACGGCGAACCGGGCCATGTCCTCCAGTTCTGCCAGCGCGCCGATGCCCGCGTAGCCGGCACCGACGAACACGAAGGTCAGCGCGGCCTGGCGGAGCTCCGGATCCCGGGTGGAGGAGGCGAGGTCCAGCTGCTCCAGCACGTGGTTGCGCAGGGCCACCGCCTCGCCCACACCGGCGAAGCCGAGTCCGTGCTCGGCGAGGCCCGGGACGGGATCCGTCCGGGAGACCGAGCCGGGCGCCATCACCAGGTGGTCGTAGCGCAGTTCGCCGATGCTCCCGGCCTCGCCGCGCGGCGCGGTGTCCACCCAGGCCCGGCGGGTGGCGTGGTCGATCCGGCTGATCCTGGCGGTCAGCACCCGGCAGTCCGGCAGTACGCGGCGCAGCGGCACGACGACGTGCCGGGGGTCGATGGTGCCGGCGGCCACCTCGGCGAGAAGGGGGTGGTAGGTCAGGTAGGGCTGGGGCTCGACGACGGTGATCTCGGCCTGCCCGCTGCGCAGCCTGGGCCCGAGGGCGTGTTGGAGCCCGAGGGCGGCGGACATGCCGGCGCAGCCGCCGCCGACGACGAGGATCCTGATGGGGCACCCCCTGCCGGGTGTGGTGTGTGTGACCTGTTTCACGTCCGCCGGGGACGCCCTCCAATGACGCACCGGGAGGGGTGGTCTTGTCCACAGGGCGAACCGGATCGGGTGGGACGGATGTTGCGGCGGTTGCCGGTTTTGCCACGCGGGCGGCGGGTTGTCCCGGTTCGGGAGGGAGGTTCTGCCGGTCCTGTCGCGGGTTCGGCCGACGGGTGGCGGGCGGGGGCGGCGCGGGGGGTGCCGTTGGGTCCGCTTCTGCCACGAACTCGCCTGAACTATGGTCGGATTGTGTCCGGTCGGGACCGGCCGCCCGGCACTGACGCCGGCCGGCCCGTACCGATGCGGGTGGATCCGGCGGCCGACTGGCCGGCGGTGAAGTGGGGAAGGTAGTCCGCACCCGGTGCGCTGCGGACGGAGGCAGGACGCACCGGGGGTGCGATCGGTTGGGCAGGCGCGCTCGGCGTGCCTGCGGGGGAGGGTGGAAGTGACGGATCAGGAGCGCGGACCGGGTGGCCTGGTGTCGCCGGTGCACGGCCGGAGCGTGGCGGGCGGTGGCTCCGTACCGGAGCAGCGCGGCCCGGCCGGGCCGGAGTTGCTCGGGGCGGCCGGGGAGGCGGTGCCCGCCCGTGACCCGGTGGGCCCGGCGGCGGCGCGGCCCGGGCGGCTGCGGGTCGACGCCCGGCGGAACCTGGAGAGCGTGCTGCGGGCAGCCCGGCAGGTGTTCGGGGAGCTCGGTTACGACGCGCCGATGGAGGAGGTCGCCCGGCGGGCCGGGGTCGGTGTCGGCACGGTGTACCGGCGCTTCCCCAGCAAGGACGTGCTGGTCCGTCGGATCGCGGCCGAGGAGGTCGCCTGGCTGACAGCTCAGGCGCGGGAGTCGTTGTACGGGCGGGCCGCGGCTTGGGAGGCGCTCGCCGGGTTCCTGAGCCGGGCGGTGGCGTCGGGTGCCGGGCGGCTCTTGCCGCCCGAGGCGTTCCGGTACGCGGCGGAGATGGCCCGGGTGCCGGAGCAGCGGACGCTGCAGGAGGCGGCGGGGCCGCTGGGCGCCGGCGAGTCGGACGCCGATCCGCGGCTGCTGCTGCAGCTGGTGGCGGAGTTGGTGGCGCGGGCGGCGACCGCCGGCGAGCTGCGGGCCGGGGTGTCCGTGGCGGACGTGGTGCTGGTGCTCACCGCGGCGGTGCCGGTGCACGCGGCGGTGGTCGATCCGACGTCCGGTCAACCCGGGGGTGACGAGCCGGCGCAGCGACTGCTGCAGATCCTGCTGTACGGTCTGCAGGCGCGCTGAGCAGGTGAGTTGACGCCCCCTGCGGGGGCTCGGAGGGTTCCCGCAGGGGTTCGGGGCGGCAGGTCCGGCTACCGGCCGGGGCCGCGCTATGCCATTCTTTGCCCGTGCTTGGAGCCATTGTCCCGATGCGTGCCGTTCCGGCGGGCCGCTGCGCGCGGGTGGCGCACGCCGGTGCCGGGGCGGCCGTCCGGAGGTCGCGGTGAGCACCGAGGAGCAGAAGGAGCCCGGCCGGGCCGGTCATGTGCCGGACCAGGCGGGCGCACCCCTGCGCGAGTCACTGGTCGGCCGGGTGCCCGGGCAGGCCGCGGCCGGCCAGGGCGGGGTGACCCCGGAGGCGTTCGTCGGCGGGGAGCCCCCGGCCCGGGCCGCGGTGCCGGCTCCCGCGGATCCGGTGGACGGGGAACGCCCGCCCTCGGACGCCGAGTTGACCGTCAGGGTGCGGGCCGGCGACGACGCCGCGTACGAGGAGATCTACCGCCGGCACGTGGACCCGGTCCGCCGGTACGCGCGGACGTGCTGCCGGGACAGCTTCACCGCGGAGGATCTGGCCGGCGAGGTGTTCGCCCGCACCCTGCAGGCGCTGAAGTCCGGCCGGGGGCCGGAGTTCGCGGTCCGGGCGTACCTGCTGACGGCCGTGCGGAACGTCGCCGCCGCCTGGGCACGCACCGAGCGGCGCGAGCAGCTGGTCGACGACTTCGGGGCGTTCGCGCAGGGCGCGGCGGCCGCGGTGGAGTACGACCTGGCCGACCCGGGCGCGGACGCCTGGGCGATGGCGCTCGCCGACCAGCGGATGGTGATGCGGGCGTACGCCGAACTCCCGGAGGACGACCGGGTGGTGCTGTGGCACACCGAGGTCGAGCGGGAGTCGCCGAAGACCGTCGCGGTGATGCTGGGCAAGACCGCCAACGCCACGGCCGTCCAGGCCCACCGGGCCCGGGACCGGCTGGCCGCCGCCTTCCTCCAGGCGCATGTGTCGGGCAGCCAGGACCAGGCCTGCGCCGCGTACGCGAGCCGGCTCGGCTCGTACGCCCGGGGGTCGTTGCGCAAGCGGGCCTCGGCGGAGGTCGGCCGTCATGTGCAGGGGTGCGCCCGCTGCACGGCCGCGTACCTGGAGCTGGCCGACATCAACCACAGTCTGCGGGCAGTCCTGCCCGGGGGTGTGCTGCTGTGGGTGGGTGCCGCGTACGCGAAGGCCGCCGCTGCGGCCGGTGCGGTGGTCGGCGGGGCGGCGGTGGCGGCCGCCGCAGCAGGGGCGACGTCCGGCGGCGGGGCGGCCGCGGCTGCCGTCTCGGGCGGCAGCGCGAGCGGTTCGGGGGCGGCAGGTTCGGCGGCCGGTGAGGGACTGGGGGTGGCCGCCAAGGCGGCGATCGCCGCGGGTGTGGCGGCGGCGGTCGCCGCGGTGGCCGCGTACGCGCTGAGCCGTCCGCCCGCGCCGCGGCCCCCGGCGTCGGCGGCGGCCCCGGCCACCGCGTCGGCCCATCCGGTGCCGCCCTCCCCGCCACCGGCCCCCGCACCGACGGCGGCACCGGCCGACGCGCCCTCGCCCGCGCCGTCGCGGGCGACACCGCCGACGCCGACACCGTCGCCGAGTCCGGCGCCCTCCACCAGGGCTCCGTCGCCGGCGCGGACGGTCCCCACGCCGGCCCCGAGCCCGACCCCCACGCCGGATCCGGAGCCCACGCCGACCCCCACCCCGACACCGCCGCCCGTGCCGACGGTGTTCTGGCTGGACCGCCTGCCGTTCGCCCCTCCCGGGCGCCGGGAGGCCGCGCCGGGCCCCACCCTCCTGCGGGGCGGCGGGCTGCTCGCGCAGCTGCCGCTGGTGCGGATGGACGGCGGCCTGTACCGGCATGCCCTGGCGGTGCAGGTCCCCTCCGGGGTCGGCATCGACCTGGGCGGCAGCTGCTCGTCGCTGGACGCCGTCGCCGGGACGGACGACATCACCCTCGGCCAGGGGGCCCTGGTGTTCAGCGTGCGGGGCGGCGACGGCAGCGTGCTGTGGCAGTCGGGCCCGGTGCGGACGGGCGGCGCCCCGGTGCGGGTGCACGCCCCGCTGACCGGCCAGCAGTCCGTCCGGCTGGTGGTCCAGCGGGTGACGGACCGCTGGTCGCTGATCGACGTGGCCGACTGGGCCGACGCCCGGCTGACGTGCTGACCCGCTGACCCGCCCAGGGCCTGTCAGACCGCGCAGGCGCCGTCCGCACAGGCCTCGGCGCCCGGCTCGGCCACGGGGGCCGTCCCGGTCTCCTCGGCGACCTGCTGGAGCACCTGCAGGAAGGTGTCGGCCTCCTGGCCGCCCTGGACGGCCCAGCGACCCTCGAACACGAAGGTCGGGACGGCGGTGATCCCCAGCGCACGGGCCTCGGCGAGCTGGGCCCGGACCTCGTCCGCGCCCTCCTCGCCGGCCAGGTAGGAGGCGACCCGGTCGGCGTCCAGCCCGGCGGCGACCGCGACCGCGGTCAGCTGCGCCCGGTCGCCGATGTCCGCCCCGTCCGTGAAGTGGGCCTTCAGCAGCCGCTCCTTGAGGTCGGCCTGCACCGCGGCGCCGTACTCGGACTCGGCGAGGTGCAGCAGCCGGTGACCCAGGAACGTGTTGGCGTGCAGCGCCGCGTCGAAGTCGTACGTGATGCCCTCGGCCCGGCCGAGCTCGGTCACCCGGGCGTCCATCGCCACCGACTGGGGGCCGTAGCGCTCCGCCAGCCAGGCGCGGTGAGCGGTCGCCTCCGCGGGCGCGTCCGGCACCAGCTGGTAGGGCCGGTAGACCACCTCGACGTCGGCCCGGCCCGGGAAGCGGTCCAGCGCCTGCTCGAAGCGCCGCTTGCCGATGTAGCACCAGGGACAGGCGATGTCGCTGTAGATCTCGACCTTCATGGCGGTGGTTCCTGCTTCCGGAGGGGATGTCGGGTCTGTCCCGAGTTGAACCGTCAACCAACCGTCGGCATTCCCCGGCCCTGAACAAGCCCGTCCGGTGGCCGCCCGATCAGGGTGCCGGAATCGGCGGGGCCGAGGCGATGGTGGCGGTGGCCCCGGCGGCCCGGGCGCCGGGCGCGGGCGGGGCCGGCACCACGAGCACCGGGCAGCCGGAGTGGTGCACCGCCGCCGAGCTCACCGAGCCGAGCAGCAGCCGGGTGAACCCGCCGTTGCCGCGGGTGCCGACCACCAGGGTGTGCTGGCCCGCCGTCGCGGCGAGCAGCACCTCGACCACACTGCCCAGCACCACGTGCAGCGACAGCTCCCCGCCGTACGGGCGGGGCCGGGCCGCCTGGACGGTGGCCACCGCCCGGCGCAGTCCGTCCGCCATGCTCTCGGTCAGCAGCTCGACGCTCTGCTGCACGAGCTCCGCCATCCCGGGCGGGTAGCCGGCCGGCGAGGGATTCACCACCGCCAGGACGTACAGCGGCACGCCGAAGAGCTCGGCCTCGGTCATCGCGCGGTCCAGGGCCCAGAGCGAGCCGTCGGAACCGTCACAGGCGGCCAGGATGCCGGGGCGGTCGGCGCCGGGCGATTCGGCGCGGACGGGCAGGGAGGTGTTCGCGGCGGCCACCCGGCCATGATGCCCCGTCGACCGGCCGGTGCCCGGTCCTGACGCGCCGTCCGCCGCACGGCCGGGCCCGCACGCCGGGCCGGGCTCAGGCCGGACGGGCCAGGGCGCGGCGTTCGACCGGGGGCAGGCCCGTCCAGCAGGAGCCGTTCCGCCGGGCCGCGACCCGGCGCAGCCACAGTTCGGTGGCCACGAGGTCGGCGAGGCCGGCCAGGGTGCCCGGCGGCAGGTCGGTGGCCGGCTCGGCGGCGGCGGACAGCGTGCGGCGGACGGCCGGCAGGTCGATCAGCCCGGCCTCCGCGAGCAGGGGCTCGCGGAACAGCTCGGCGAGGCCGTCCGAGGCCAGCCGCAGTCCGTGCCGGGCCGCGTCGGCGCGGTCCGGACGGGGGCCCCGCCCCCAGTCGGCGGGCAGGTCGGTGCGGCCCGCGCCGGTGAGGACGGAGCGCAGCAGGGCGTGCCGGGCACCGGGGTGCAGCCGGGTGTCGTCGGGGAGCAGCCGGGCCGCCCGGACGACCTGGTTGTCGAGGAACGGGGCGTGGAGGCGCTGCCCGTGCTGCTCGGCGGCCTGGACGAGGGTGCGGTAGGCGGCGGCGTGCCGGTGCAGCGCCAGCCGGGCGCGGCGGGCGCCGGGGTGTTCGGCCGGGGCCGGTCCGCGGGCGGCGACCCGCAGCCGCTGGGAGACGGTGGCGAGCGCCTCGTCGGAGAGCCAGCGGGCGGCGGGCCCCGGGACGGTCCAGGCGAGGTCGGCGGCAGAGCTGGCGCCGGCGCTGCCCTCGGCGCCGCCGGCGCGCCCGAAGTGGCGGACGGTCAGCTGAACGGCGAGGTCGTCGAGGGCGTCGGCGTAGCGGGCGCGGGCGAGCCGGTGGGCGGCGCGCAGGACGGTGACCGGGGTGCGGACGGCGCCGGTCAGGACGCCGCCGACGGCCCGGTCGGCCCCGGCGAGGGCGGCGAGCGGGGCGAGCAGTTCGCGGGAGCGGCCGGACCGGATGAGGTCGGCGAGGCGGGCGGGGTGGCCGTCGAGGACCTGGCGGGCGCCGTAGCCGGTGAGGTGGTCGGCGCCGCCCGCGTCGAAACGTTCGCCGATCCGGGCGGCGCTGGTGAGGGCGGGGCCGGGTTCGTCGGTGAGCGGGCCGGCCAGCGGGTCGGCAGCGACCTCGGTGTACGGGAGGCCGGGGGCAGCACGATGTGCCGCAGGCGCGGGACGTCCACGGCGAGCGCCAGGCGGTCGTCCTCTCCGTGGGTGACCGCGGCGAGGACCTCCGGGTCGGTGTCGACCGGCCGGTCGGTCGCCGGGCGGGCCCAGGAGCCCTTGACCGCGCCGCTGCGCGGGGCGTCGTCGGCGGGCCGGCGGGGGCCGGGCGGCGCGGCCGGGGCGGCCGGTCCGATCGGGACGGCGGCGGCGAGCAGGGCCACGGTCGCGGAGGCCGTGCCGTACGAGAGGTCGACGCCGAGCCGGGGGCGGTCGGGCGGGGCGGGCACACCGGCGCGGACCCGGCAGCGGACGGCCTCCAGCAGGGTGCGGGTGAGTTCGCGGACGGCGGGTGCGTCGTCGCGCGGCCCCTCGGGCGGCACCTGGTCGTACCCGGCGAGGTAGGGGTGGCCGCTGCGAATGCCGAGCGAGTGGCCGGGCGGGACCCGCCGCACGCCCGCGTAGGGGGTGCCGGTGCCGAGGGCCTCGGGCGACTCGGGGCAGGCGAGGAGGGCCGCGAGGTGTCCGGTGTCGACCGGGGCGCCGACCAGGTCGGCCAGCGGCAGGGCCGCCGTGGCGTAGGCGGTACCACCCCGCCAGGGGGTGTGGAAGACGGGCTGGGCGCCGGCGAGGTCCGTGAGCAGGACGGTGGAGCGGGTGCCGGTGCGCAGGACAACGGTGTAACTGCCGGGCCAGCCGGTGAGGTGGCGGACGGCGCCGCCTCGGGCGGCGGCCAGCCCGGCGGCGAGTTCGGCGTCGGTGGCGCCGCAGCGGCCGAGGACGGCGAGCCGGGTGGTGGCGGGGGTGTCCGCGGGCTCGGCGGCGGCCGGGTCGGCGGGGCCGGTGGTGACGGCGGGGTCGGCGCCGGGGCGCAGCGTGACCAGGCGGATCTCGTCCGGGCGCCAGTCACCGACCGCCCAGAGCGGGTTGGGGCCGGCCCACAGGGTGACGGCGGCGAGCGGACGGACGGTGCCGAGGGTCGGGGCGGCCGTCGGGGACGGTCCTCCGCTCCAGCCGGTGATCCACCGCATCGCGCCTCCGCCCTGACGAGGGGTCGGGCGCACCGGTCCGTGCGGGGTGCGCCGCAGGAGACATCGTGCCACCGGATGTGCGGCGTGTGACCGGAGTTGCGCTGACGGGTCGCAGCCGGGCGCGCCGTGGCGGGGGTACGCCGGGTCGCAGGAGTCGGGGTCGCACAGGAACGGCGGCCGACGATCAACCCGCCCCGAGCCGAAGGGCGCGCCGGCGTTGAAGGGGAGGCGCGAGGGAGCGGAGTGGGGGAACCGGGTGTGCGGGAGAGGGCGGGCAGCTGCCCTTCCGCCGCGCGCAGTTCCCCGCGCCCCTGGTGGTGAGCCCCACAGGAGCCTCCCGCCCCGAGCCGAAGGGCGCGCCGGTGCCGAAAGCGAGGAGCGACAAGCGACCGACGAAGGAGGGAGTGCCGGAGCGACGACCGTCGGCGCCGGACCAGAGCGCCCGGAGGCGAGCGGGCGACAACACAGCAGCAACGACCGTCGGCGCCGGACCAAAGCGCCCGGAGGCGAGCGGGCGAGAGGACAGCAACACGGCCCGGGCCGCCCCCTCCGCGGCCCGGGCCGGTCCCCCCGTACGCCTTCATGGCATGGACATCGACGGATGGCCGAAAGGCGCCGTACTGGCCGGGAGGGCATCCGCATGCCCTCCCGGGCCCACCACCGCCCGCGGGGATGTGGACGGCGGTTCCCCCGGCCCGCCGGGTCCTCGGCGGCGGGCCGATCCACGGGGTCCAGCGAACTGCCCACCTGCCGATGCGGACAGGGGGCACGGGCGGGCGCACGTCGGCACGGGACCGGAGCACGGGAGTCCGGGGCGCGCGCCGCGGAGGGCGGCGTTCCGGCGTCCGCCTCCGGTGCTCTCCGCGAGGGGCCGTCCACAGGCCGTTCGGGCGCGCGATCCCGCCATCCGGAATGCGTCCTCTTAACCCTCGGAACCCGTCCGACTACGCTAGGTACAGCGGGTGGCTCGCAGCTGGCGCGCCGCCTTCCGCGCACGACCTCGCCAGGGGGTGCCACCGCCACCATGACCACCAGCTCACGAGGGCCGAACGAACGGCTCGGTGCACTCCTCTCGCTCGCCCAGATCTCCAACGCGGGTCTGGCCCGGCGGGTCAACGACCTCGGCGCGCAGCGCGGCCTGACGCTCCGTTACGACAAGACCTCGGTGGCCCGCTGGGTCACCAAGGGGATGGTGCCGCAGCGGCCGGTGCCGCACCTGATCGCCACCGCGCTCGGCAGCAAGCTGGGCCGGCCGGTGCCGCTGGAGGAGATCGGCCTCGGCGACACCCAGCCCACACCGGAGTTGGGCCTGGAGTTCCCGCGCGAGGTGCCGGAGGCCGTCCGCTCGGCGACCGAACTGTGGCGCGTCGACCTGGACCTGCGGCGCGGCCCCGGCGGCGGCCGGTGGAGCGACAGCCTGGCCGGGACGTTCTCCGTCTCGGCGTACGCGACGCCGGTCTCCCGCTGGCTGATCACGCCGGCCGACGGCTCGGTCGCCCGGGAGGCGCAGGCGCCGGACAGATCCGGCTACCGGGTCGGCCACTCGGACGCCACGAAGCTGCGCGAGGCCGCCCAGGAGGCCCGCCGCTGGGACTCCAAGTACGGCGGCGGGGACTGGCGCTCCTCGATGGTGCCGGAGTGTCTGCGACTCGAGGCGGCACCCCTGCTGCTCGGCTCGTACAGCGACGCGGTGGGCCGGGCGCTGTTCGGGGCGACGGCGGAACTGACCAGGCTGGCCGGCTGGATGGCGTTCGACACCGGACAGCACGAGGCGGCGCAGCGGTACTACATCCAGGCGCTGCGGCTGGCCAGGGCGGCCGGCGACGTGCCGCTGGGCGGGTACGTGCTGGCGTCGATGAGCCTGCAGGCGGCGTACCGGAACTTCCCCGAGGAGGCGGTCGACCTGGCGCAGGCCGCGCTGGAGCGCAACCGGGGGCTGGCCACCGCGCGGACGATGAGCTTCTTCCACCTGGTGGAGGCCCGGGCGCAGGCGAGAGCCGGCAACGCGGCGGCGTGCGGGACGGCGCTCGCGGCGGCGGAGAACGCGCTGGACCGTGCGCGCGACGGGGATCCGGACCCGAGCTGGATCGACTTCTACGCCTACGACCGGCTGGCCGCGGACGCCGCGGAGTGCTTCCGCGACCTGGGCGTGCCCACCAAGGTGCGGCAGTTCACCCGGGAGGCGCTGGCCCGTCCGACCGAGGGGTATGTGCGTTCGCACGGCCTGCGGCTGGTGGTGTCGGCGATGGCGGAGGCCGAGGCGGGCGACCTGGACGCGGCGGTGGCGGCGGGTGAGCGCGCGGTGGACGTGGCCGGGCGGATCTCCTCGCAGCGCAGCCGCGAGTACGTGCTGGAACTGCTGCGCCGGCTGGCGCCGTTCCAGGACGAGCGCCGGGTGCGGGAACTGACCGAGCGTGCCCGGCTGGTGCTGGCGGGCACGACGTAGCAGGCGGCGTAAATGGAGTGCGCGGGCGGGGCGGTGGTGGCTACCGTCGTCCCTGTCCGGGTGCGCAGGCAGAGGTTACTTCCACTGATAATGAGCAGGTCGCGGGTTCGAGTCCCGTCATCGGCTTCGGGCCGGTGTAGCTCAGTCGGCCAGAGCAGCTTCGTCACCTCAGCCGCTTCCGATCTCCGGACACCCAGTCTTCGCACCTCCCGGTGCGCGGGCACCGGTTACTTCTTCCACGAAACCCACCGGTGCCGCTTTCGATCTCGGGAGGCACAGCGCCCGGGGCGTCCGGTGCGCAGGCCGCGGTTACTTCCAGTGGAGCGCCCTCGTGGTGCTGTGAAGCCCCGTCACCGCCGCCGTTTCCGTGATCTCGGACGCCCCGCGCGCCGACGTGCCTCCCCCAGGGGGAATCCACATGTCGCGCTTCAACGTCCGCCGTACCAAGGCCGCTCCGACCTCCCCCGTGACCACCACCGGGCTGCGCACCGCCAACCACGAAGGCGGCACGGGTCACCTGCGCGACGAGAAGTCCGAACTGTTCCTGCTGGCCGTCGCCAACCTGGTCGGGCAGGACACCTTCTACGAGCGCGGCGGTGCGCGCGACGACCGGTACACCGCCCTGGTGCGCTCCCTCGCCGTCGCCGACCCGGAGTGGACGCTCGGCCTGCTGCGCTGGCTGCGCACCGGGGCCGCGATGCGCACCGCCTCGCTGGTCGGCGCCGCCGAGTTCACCCGTGCCCGGCTCGACGCCGGGGCCCCGGGGTACTCGCGCCAGGCGGTCGACGCCGTCCTGCAGCGGCCCGACGAGCCGGGCGAGCTGCTGGCCTACTGGACCTCCCGGTACGGCCGGGCCCTGCCCAAGCCGCTCAAGCGCGGCGTCGCCGACGCGGTGCAGCGGCTCTACACGGGCCGCGCGCTGCTCAAGTACGACACCGCCTCCAAGGGCTTCCGCTTCGGTGACGTCCTGGAGCTGACCCACCCCGCGCCGCACGCCGACCGGCCGTGGCAGGGCGCGCTGTTCCGGTACGCGCTGGACCGCCGGCACCGGCCGGAGGAGGCCGTCCCGCCGGCCGGCGACGAGCTGCTGAACGCCCACCGGGCGCTGCTGGCGCTGCCGGTGGGCGAGCGGCGGGCCGTCGTGACCGGGGCCGACGGTGCCGAGCGGCTCGCTGCGGCGGGCATGACCTGGGAGGCGCTGGCCGGCTGGCTGCAGGGCCCGCTCGACGCGGCCGTCTGGGAGGCGGTCGTCCCGTCGATGGGTCCGATGGCGCTGGTGCGCAACCTGCGCAACTTCGACCGGGCCGAGGTCTCGGACGAGGTGGCCGAGCAGGTCGCCCGCCGGATCTCCGACCCGGACGAGGTCCGGCGCTCGAAGCAGTTCCCGTTCCGGTACCTCGCCGCGTACCGGCATGCGCCGTCGCTGCGGTGGGGCCACGCACTGGAGAGGGCGCTGGCGCACTCGCTGGCCAACGTGCCGGCCCTGCCCGGCCGCACCCTGGTGCTGGTCGACCGCTCGGGTTCGATGTTCGACCGGCCGAGCGCGCAGACCCAGCTCAACCGGGCCGACTCGGCCGCGGTCTTCGGTACGGCGCTCGCGCTGCGGGCCGCCGACGCCGACCTGGTCGAGTTCGGCACCACCAGCCGCCGCATCGAGGTGGCGCGCGGCGACGCGGTGCTCAAGCTGCTCGGCCGCTTCTCCGGCCTCGGCGGGACCAACACCGCCGCGGCGGTGCAGCAGCACTACCGCGGGCAGGACCGGGTGGTGATCATCACCGACGAGCAGGCGTACGGCCGGCAGGACGTGCTCGCCGCGGTCCCGGCGCAGGTCCCGGTCTACACCTGGAACCTGGCCGGCTACCGGGCGGGCCAGGCGCCCTCCGGCGGGGCGCACCGGCACACCTTCGGCGGCCTGACGGACGCCGCCTTCCGGCTGATCCCCCTGCTGGAGGCCGGGCGCAACGCCGCCTGGCCGTGGCAGGAGCACTGAGCGCGGTCTCGACCGCCCCCGCCCGCCGTGGCACGATCGCAGCGGGCGGGGGCAGCCGAGCGAAGGGGCCGAGGTGCGCTACGACGTCGACGTGCTGGTGGTGGGGGGCGGCATCGTCGGGCTGTCCACGGCGTATGCGCTGACCAGGGCGCAGCCGGGGCTGTCCGTGACGGTGCTGGAGAAGGAACCGGTCCTCGCCGCGCATCAGACCGGCCGCAACAGCGGGGTGATCCACAGCGGCGTCTACTACCGCCCGGGCTCGCTGAAGGCCCGGTTCGCGACAGCGGGCGCGGCGGAGATGGTCGGCTTCTGCCGCGAGCACGGCGTCCCGTACGAGGTGACCGGAAAGCTGATCGTCGCGACCGGGGCGGCGGAGCTGCCCCGGCTGGCCGCGCTGGCCGAGCGCGGCCGGGCCAACGGCATCCCGGTCACAGAACTGGACGCAGCCGGCATCACCGGGTACGAGCCCGAGGTCCGCGGGATCGCCGGCCTGCACGTCGGGACCACCGGGATCTGCGACTTCCCGGCGGTGGCCCGCCGGTACGCCGAGCTGGCCGAGGAGAAGGGCGCGGTGCTGCGCACGGGCACCGCGCTGCATGCGGCCGCCCGGCGCGCCGACGGGGTGACGGTGCAGACCGGCGGGGGCGAGCTGCGCTGCGCGGTGCTGGTCAACTGCGCGGGCCTGCAGAGCGACCGGTTGGCCCGGATGACCGGGGACGACCCGGGAGTGCGGATCGTGCCGTTCCGCGGCGAGTACTACGAGCTGGCCGAGGACAGCCGCCGGCTGGTGCGCGGCCTGGTGTACCCGGTGCCGGACCCGGCGTTCCCGTTCCTGGGGGTGCACCTCACCCGCGGCGTCCACGGTGACGTGCACGTCGGGCCGAACGCCGTCCCGGCGCTC
Organism: Kitasatospora paranensis; assembly: GCF_039544005.1. Classification (NCBI taxonomy): domain Bacteria; kingdom Bacillati; phylum Actinomycetota; class Actinomycetes; order Kitasatosporales; family Streptomycetaceae; genus Kitasatospora; species Kitasatospora paranensis. The sequence continues at coordinate 4,688,543 of NZ_BAABKV010000001.1, read as the reverse complement.
GCCCGCGAGGGCTACGACTGGCGCACGGTGCGCCCGCGCGACGTCGCCGCGACGGCGGCCTTCCCCGGTACCTGGCGGATCGCCCGGCGGCACTGGCGCTACGAGCTCGGCGAACTGCACCGCTCCCTCTCCAAGCGGGCCTTCACCGCGGCCGTGCAGCGGCTGCTGCCCGCCGTCACCGCCGCCGACCTGGTGCCGGCGACCGCCGGGGTCCGGGCGCAGGCGGTCGCCCGGGACGGAACGCTGCTCGACGACTTCGCCTTCGCCGGCTACGATCCCGACGATCCGGCCTCCCCCGCCGGGCCGTGCACGTGCTGAACGCGCCCTCGCCGGCGGCGACGGCGTCGCTGCCGATCGGCCGGGAGGTCGCCCGGCGGGCGCTGGCCGCACTGGCGGCCGGCGGATGAGCGGTGCCGGCCGGTGGGGCGGAGGCCGCACCGGAGCAGCGGCGGGCCCTCGTAGAATGGGGCGATTGTGACTGCCTCCGCCCCCAGCCCCCAGCTGTCCCCGTCCGCCCGGATGTCCGCCGCGCCCGCGGCGTACCCCGCGCCGATGTACCCGCACAAGGCCACCGAGGCCCAGCACCGCGAGCAGCGGATCCGCAGCTTCCAGCCGCGCCGCGGCCGGATGACCAATGCGCAGGCCGACGCCCTGGACCGGCTCTGGGAGCAGCACGGGCTGGCCATCGACGGCACCCCGCTCGACCTGCCGGGGCTCTTCGGCGGCCTGCCGGTGACCCTGGAGATCGGGTTCGGGATGGGGGAGACGACCGCGGCGATGGCCGCCGCCGACCCGTCGACCGGCATCCTGGCCGCGGACGTGCACACCCCCGGGCACGGCAACCTGCTGCAGTTCCTGGAGCGCGACGGCGCGCAGAACGTCCGGCTGGCCGCCGGTGACGCGGTCATCCTGGTGCGCGACATGCTGGCCGACGCCTCGCTCGCCGGGCTGCGGATCTACTTCGCGGACCCGTGGCCGAAGCCGAAGCACCACAAGCGCCGCCTCGTGCAGCCGGAGTTCCTGGCGCTGGTGCTGCCCCGGCTGGCCCCCGGCGCCCTGGTGCACTGCGCCACCGACTGGGAGCACTACGCCGAGCAGATGCTGGACGTGCTGTCCGCCTCGCCGGAGCTGGAGAACCTGCACCCCGAGGGCGACGGCTCGCCCTGGCTGGAGCCCGCCGAGCGGCCGGCCGGCAGCGTGCCCGGCTACGCGCCGCGGCCGGACTGGCGGCCGCTCACGAAGTTCGAGCGGGCCGGTCTGGCGAAGGGCCACGTCGTCCACGACCTGCTGTTCCGCCGCAGGTAGCAAGGGGTGCGGGCACTCCCGGGGCGGCCCTGACGGGCCGTCACCGAGGGTGATTCGGCGCACACGGATCGCCCTGAGGGCTCCCGCCCCGGCGGAGGCGTCGCCTACGCTTTCCGGGTGAGCCGTCCGCCGAACGGCACGCCTTCCCCCGTGCCGCGGCCCGCATCGCCGCAGAACCGCCTTCGTACCCCACCGGCACCCGGACGATCCCGGGGCCCCGGGTACGCGGGGTCCGCCGGCTTGTGCCGCTGTACTCCCGGCTGGACGCGCTGCACCGCTCGCTGCGCTACCCGGCGCTGTCGTCCGCGCTGGCGGCGTTCGCCCTGGCCGGCAGCGGCGTGCTGATCATCAGGCTGGTGCAGCGGCAGACCGGCACCACCGGGCTGCTGGTCGGACTCGGTCTCGCCCTGCTGCCCCTGCCGTTCGTGCTCGGCGCGGTGGCCTGGCTCAACCAGGCCGCCCGGGTGCCGCTGCGGCATGCGCTGTTCTGCCTGGCGTGGGGGCCTGCGCGGCCACCACGTTCGCCCTGCTCGCCAACGGGTGGGCCAGCGACTTCCTGGTCGCCCACAGCGCGCGCGGCGAGACGCTCGGCGCCGAGTTCGCCACCCCGCTGATCGAGGAGCTGAGCAAGGGCGCGGCGATCCTGCTCCTGCTGCTGCCGATCCGCCGCCGACGACGATGTCCCACCGGCCACGACTGCACCCTGCTCGCCCGGCAGCCCTCCGCGCCGGTGCCGCGGCCGCGTTCCGGCGGACCGCGCGGCCTGCCCCGGATACGGCGCCACCTGCGCCCGCTGCCGTACCTGCGCCCGGCCGTGCCGCGTCCCGCCGGCAGTCGGCCGCGGGCCCGGTCCAGCCCGCGCACGCTGGCCGCCGGCCTCGTCCTGGGCGCCATCACCGCCTGCGGCTTCGCGTTCACCGAGAACGCCCTTTACCTGGGCCGGGCGTTCACCGACGACCAGCAGTCCCGGCTGGACTCGATCGGCCTCGGCGAGCCGCCCACGCTGCGCGACTTCGACTCCACCGTGCACACCTTCGTGCTGCGCGCCCTGCTGTCCCCGTTCGCGCACCCGCTGTTCACCGCGCTCACCGGTCTCGGCGTCGCGGTCACGCTGACCACCGGCCGCCGCTGGCTGGCGCGGGCGGCCGCCCCGGCCGGGCTGGTGATGGCGATCGGCCTGCACGGGGTGTGGAACGCGGCGGCCGGCCTCGGCACCGACGGCTTCCTGCTGATCTACGGGCTGGTCATGGTGCCCGCCTTCGCCACCCTGGTCTGCTTCGCGGTCTGGGCCCACGCCCGGCGTTCGCGCCAGCTCCCGGCCTCCCCGCGGTAACGGATTTCCCTTCCGCTCGGCACTCACGTAGTGTGGTGTTCACCGACGCGGGGTGGAGCAGCTCGGTAGCTCGCTGGGCTCATAACCCAGAGGTCGCAGGTTCAAATCCTGTCCCCGCTACTCAGTAGCACGAAGGCCCGGCAGATCATCTGCCGGGCCTTCGGCCTTTTCCCCCGAAAATCCGTTGCCTCTCGGAGGGGTGCGTGCCTATGGTGGCGGCACACTGAAAGGAGGTGATCCTGAGTTGAGTTCCATCAGGATGCGTGAGGTGGCTGCTCGCTAGAGCCGCCCCTGCCTGTGGCAGTGAGGCCTTGAGACCTCCGGCGGCAGGCGCAGACCCAAGCAGTCACCCGGCCCGTGGGCTCACCGGTACATCCCCGGTGCCTCGGCCGCCGGCCCTTCACCGGGCCGGCGTCGAGGAAGCAGCCCACGGGCCGTCTGCGTTCCCGGGAAGCTTCCGGGGAGCACTCCCGGGCCGGCAGGCAGCCGGGCCGGACGACCGGAGGCCGGACATGGGCGGGGCATGGGACCCGACGGCGGCGGGCGTGCTGCGGCTGCCCTCCGGCCGGCTCGTCCGCGGGCGGGCGCTGCGCCGGCCGCTCCCCGACGGCCCCGTCCCCGACCTCGCCCTCCACCTGCTGGGCCGGCGCCCGCCGGCGGTGCCCTGGGAGGCGCAGTGGATCCGCTGGCCGGACTTCCGGCTGCCGACCGACGCCGCCGACGCCCGGGAGCGCCTGCGCGAGGCATGGGCCCGGGCCGCCGGCGAACGGGTCGAGGTCGCCTGCGGCGGCGGCCGGGGCCGGACCGGCACCGCCTTGGCCTGTCTCGCGGTGCTCGACGGCCTGACCGGGCCGGAGGCGGTCGCCCATGTCCGGCGGTACTACGCCCCACAGGCCGTGGAGACCCCGTGGCAGCGCCGCTTCGTCTCCCGGTTCGCCACCCGCACCGGTGACGGCCTAGGTCCGTTCGCACCCGAATGACGTTCTCCGCCCGGGCCCGCGCCCGCACCGACGGAGCGTCAGGTCCGCTACAGTCGCTCCGCGGCGGAGCGGACGGCGAGTACCCGGGGGTGTGCGCGATGGAGCTGGAGCGCGGCGGTGAGCCGGTGCCGGCGGTCAAGTACGGGCTGGGCGGGGTGCTCGGCGCCGGTGTGGCCGGCCTGGTGCTGTACGCGCTGGCCCGCGACCACTGGGCCGGGGCGCTGGGCGGCGGACTCATGGTCGCCGCGACCTTCACCGTCGGCGGCGGGCTGCTGGGATTCCTCTTCGGCATTCCGCGGCTGCTGACCAGCGGCGCGGCCGCCCACCCGGACGACCGGTCCACGACCTCGACGGCCGGCTACGCCCCCAACACCAACCTGGAGCAGGTCTCCGACTGGCTGACCAAGATCCTGCTGGGCGCCGGACTGACCCAGATCGGCACCCTGCCGAGGCGGCTGCGGGAGCTCGGCGACGCCCTGGCGCCCGCGCTCGGCGACGGCCCGGGCGCGGCCGGCTTCGCCGCCGCGCTGTCGGTGTACTTCACCATCGTCGGCTTCCTGGCCGGCTGGCTGCTGACCCGGCTGCTGCTGGCCCGCGCGCTCACCGCCGCCGACCGGCAGACCCTCGCCGACTCGGTGAACCAGACGGTCATCGCGGCCGGCGCCCTCGACTTCACCCCGGCGCAGGTGCGGGAGCTCTTCGACACCGGGGTCGAGGGCCTGCGGGTGCAGGCGCTGGCACTCGTCCAGGGCCGGCCGGACCCGGCCCACGTCGACCTGGTGGTCTCGGCCGTCGACCGCCACCTCTCGCCCTTCGAGCTGCTGCAGGCCCTGCTGGCCGCCCGCGAACTGGCCGGGCTGGCCGGGCTCACCGCCGGACAGCGGGCGGCCCTGCGCGCCGCCGTCGCCTACAAGGTGCGCAACACCAGGAACGTCCCGCCCTACTCGCGGCGGCGCTCGGTCGCCGAGGAGATCCTCGGGCGGCTGCCGGCCCCGGTGCCCCCGCAGTCCGCCGGGCCCGACGGACAGCCGGCCGGCCCTGTCGCGCAGCCGACCGGTCCGGCCGGCGGCGCCGACGGGGGTGCGTCGGGCCCGGACGGGGCGGTGGCGGGCGCGGGCACGGAGCCGGGGTCTAAGCGGTAGCAGCGGGCCGGTGCCGGCGGGACGCCGCCCGCAGCACCAGCACCCGTCGCGCCCGGCCCGCGGAGGTCACCGTGACGATCTCGCTCGCCACGCCGCGCCGGCCGAGCGCCCCGCGGAGGGCGGCCAGGTGGGGGCAGCGCCGCCCGACCGCGTCGTGCAGGGGGTGGACCCTGACCTCACCGGCCGGATCGGTGACCCGGACGAGCTCCAGCAGGGCCGCCAGCTGCTCGTCCGGCCCGAACAGCTCGGGGTAGGCGAACAGCAGGTACGAGCTGAGCGTCAGGGCGAAGAACCCGTCGGCGAACGGCAGCCGGGGCAGCGCCGCGGCGACGTAGCGCCCCGGGTTGGCGGCACGGTCCGCGGCGAACAGCCGGCGGGCGCGGTCCCAGCTTCGGAGGTACTTCTCCGGGCGGACGTGCCGGGGCGCCGCGTACAGCCGCGGGGTGGTGCGCATCGCCTCGGCCATGGTCTCCCGCCCGGCCCGGGCCAGGTCGACCAGCCGGAGCGGCGGGACGGCGTACAGCGGGTCGACGGCGACCACCCGGCAGCCGAGCCGGTCGGCCTCGGCGGCCAGCCCCGCGGCCCCGCCGGGGCAGTCGAGCACGGTGCCGCCGAGCCGGCCGAGTGCCGCCCGGGTGAGACCGAAGAGACCGCAGTACTCGTCCAGCGGGCGGGAGGTCACCAACGTCGCGGTCGGTACGGCGGCGCACACGGTGTCCCCTCTCGGCGGAGCGGCGGTTCGGGCTCATCGGACCACGGCCGACGGGGCGCCGCATCCGGGCGTCCGGCGGCCACCGGGACCGGGCCGCCGGCGTCCGGCCTGCTCAGCGGTGGCCGAGCAGCCCGCGGACGGCGAGCCGGTTGACCGTGGTGAGCCCGTGCACCAGCGGCGGCGTGACCAGCACGAGGAGCAGGCCGACGGCCGAGACCCCGGCGATCTGCGCGGGCGAGGTGATGTAGTACGCGTAGTGGTGGCCGGCGTCCGTGGTGAAGTCGACGACGCGGTACCCCGGCCAGTCCGTGTACCGGGCGAAGACCCAGTGGTAGAGCGGGTACAGGGCCATGACCCAGCCGGTGACCAGGAAGGTCACGGTCAGGACGAACCCGAGCACCGCCCAGGGGAACATCGCCACCTGGTAGAGGGCCGCCCGCCAGCCGGCGCCGTCGGCCAGCCGGCCCGTGACCGCGCCCCAGAACCCGCGCCGCGCCGGAGCGACCGGCGCGGGGGCCGCCACCTCGGTGCCCAGCAGGGTCCGGGTGCGGTGGCGCTCCAGCGCGCCGAAGCCGCGGGAGCCGACCAGCAGCAGTGCCAGCACGGGCAGGCCGAGGGCGGTGACCACCAGCCCGGCGCCGGTGGCGAAGCAGGTGACGGCGAAGGTGAAACCGGCGACGGCGATCGGCAGACCGGTGAGGACGAAGCCGACCTCCCGGTGGAATGCGCCGGAGAACGGCGCCCGGAGGAAGCCGGGACGGCCGGGTGCGGTGCGCGGCTCGGCGGGCCAGGCGTCGTGGCTGGTGCGGTGCAGTGTGCCGGTGCTCATCTCGGCCCCTCGGTCTCGTCCGGTGCTGACATCACTACGGTGCCGTCCCGCCGCGCCCGCCGGAATGCAGCCCGCTGCCGGATCCGTGGTGGGGTTGTCCCTACCCCCGCCCCGCCGCGGCCGGCCACTCGTCCTCCAGCAGCGCGTACTGGAAGGAGTCGTGCCACACCCCGTGCAGGAACAGGTCGTGCCGGATCCTGCCCTCCAGCTGGAAGCCGGCCCTGGTCAGCACCCGGGAGGAGGCGGTGTTGTCCGGGTCGACCCGGGCCGCCAGCCGGTGCACCGCCAGCCGGCCGAAGGCGAACTCGCAGAGCAGCGCGACGATCTCGCCCGCGTAGCCGTTGCCCCACAGGTCGCGCCGCAGCGCGTACCCGAGGGCGGCGGCGCGGTCGCCCTCCAGACCGAGTACGGCCTGTCCGACCGGCGTGGCCTCCGCCGCGGGGCCGTCGGTGCCGAGGGTCACAGCGAGCCGGTAGACGGTGCGCGGCTGCTTCTCGGCCTCTTCCAGGTAGAGCTCGATCTGGTCGGCGCACTCCTCCGCGTCGCGCGGCTCGAACGGCAGGAACCGGGCCGTCTCGGCGTCACCGAAGACCGTGTGCAGCCCGTCGACGTCCTGCGGCGAGAGGCGGAACTCGCGGATCGCCAGGCGCGGACCGACCAGCCGGACGGGCCGCACCGACGGGACCTGTTCGGGTGTCATGCCGGCCGACCCTACCCCCGACCGGGCGCCGGCCGGCGTCTCCCGCGCGGGTCCCGGGCGCAACGGCTACGGTACGGGACGTGAATGACGAAGACCTGCAGCTCATCCCCCGTACCCGCGCCGAGGAACTGCTCGCCTGGGCGGAGGCCCAGGGCCTGCCGCCCGTCCCCGAGGAGGCGCTGTGGACGGTGCTGGCGCTGCTGGAACTGGGGGCGCGCCGCTGCACGAGGGCTTCCCCGAGCTGGGCTCGGCGGTGCTGGAGCAACTGCTGCACGAGCGGCTGCACCTGTACGTCCAGCCGGAGGGCGACCCGGGGGTGTACGGCGCGGCGGTACGGCTGCTGATCGACCACCGGCGGGCGGTGCGCCGGCTGAACGCCAAGCGCCACGAGCGGCTGCACGCCGAGGCGGAGTGGCAGGGCGAGCTGCTCGGCACCCTGCTGCGGCGCCCGGCGCTGCTGACCTGGCCGCGGCTCTACACGCTGCTGCTGCGGGCGGACGGCGTGGACACCGGCGACCCGGACGCGGTGCGCGGCTGGCTGGAGGCGTTCCGCGAGCGCTCGCCCGAGGAGCGGACGGCGGCCTACGCGGGGCTGGTGGCAGCCGGCGAGCTGGACCCGCTGCCCGAGGCGGACGGCGAGCCGGCCTGGGGGAGCGTCCACCTGCTGTCGATCGGGATGGCCACCGACGGCGCCCGGCGACTGCTGGAGTACGGCCTCATGCAGCGCAGCTACCGCAACCTGGCCGCGCTGACCGCGCTCGGCGCGCCCATGCCGGACGAACTCTCCGGCGACTTCGAGGAGTTCGAGGCGGTGGCGGAGGACGGCGCGCTGTGGCTGAGCGGTGAGTGGACGGTGCCGGGCCTGGCCGAGCTGCTGGTCCGCGGCTACCCGGACCTCGCCCCGGAGCCGGGCACGGCCGAACTCCTCGCCTACGCGCAGGAGCGGGCCGGCGAGGACCAGGAGAACCCGGAGGTCGCGGAGGACTAGACCTGGACGCCCCGGTCGCGGAGCCAGGACTGCGGGTCGATCGGGGCGCCGCCGCCGGGGCGGACCTCCAGGTGGAGCCGGGGCCGGGTGACGCTGCCGGTCGCGCCGACCGCGCCGAGGACGGTGGCCGGGGTGGCGGGGCCCGAGGTGGCGGCGAGCCGGGCCAGGTGGCAGTACCAGATCTCGGTGCCGTCCGGCAGGGTCTGCACCACCCGGTAGCCGTACGAGCCGGCCCAGCCCGCGGAGGTGACGGGGCCGGAGGCGACCGCGGTGACGGGGGTGCCGACGGGGGCCTCGAAGTCGAGGCCGGTGTGCAGGCTCGCCCAGTACGCGCCGCCGGGACCGTACGGGGTACCGAGCGTGAAGGCCGCGAGCGGTGCGGCGAAGTCCGCCGGGGCGCTCTCGGCGGCCGCGCGGGTGTCCGCGGCGGCGGGTGCGGGCGCGGCTGTGGCCGCCGCGGCCGCGGCACGGCGGGCCTCGGCCTCCTGGGCGGCGGCGAGCCGGGCGGTCTCCTCGGCGGCGGTGCGCCGGGTGTCGGCCTGCTGCTGGATGCGGGCGGCGAGGGCGAGGCCGGGGTCGGCGGCGCTCTGCGCGGAGTCGTCGGGGGCGGCGACGGCGGGTTCCGCGGCCGCGGCCGGCCCGGCGGCGGCCGCGGTGAGGCCGGCGGCTCCGAAGGTGGCGGCCATGGTGGCGGTGACGCCGAGCAGCGGACTGCCGGTCCTGGTCTGACGGGGCACCCGGTGGCGGGCCTGGTCGGCCTGGTCCCAGGGGTGGTCGAGGAGCTGGGTGGATGCGGCGGGGTCCGCCGAGATCGTCGACGCCACGGGGGCGTACTCCTTTCCTTCCCTCGCCGACCGGGTTAGCTGACGGGTTCGGAGCAGGAAGGTCTCCTACGGCTGGGCCACGGCCCGGCCGATTCACCCCAAGGAAAGTGGTTCCCCGGCTCCCCGGCCCACCGGCGAGGGCGGACCGCGGGATTGAGCGACACGCGCACGGTGCCGTGTCGGTACGGCGTTGCCGACCGCGCTGCGTTATCAAACGTTAATGCGACGGCCCCCTGATTCCAAGTACTACCGCAGGTCTACTCACGTCACAGTTGGGCGACTTGGTGGATTTGTGACGGTTTGCCAGTCGAGCCCGGCGATGCCGTGACGGACGGTGACGACGCTGTTGAGTATCCGTACTCATGTGGCGGCGCGGCCGCTCCGGGACCCTGCATGCATGAGCGCACCGATGCAGCCCCGCACCACGGCCGCGTACCACCTGCAGGCCGTTCTGTCGTTCGCCCTCGCCACGGCCGCCCTGGCGATCGGGATCGCCTACCTGCCCGTCGACGCGTGGATGCGCGCGTTCCTGGCGGTCGGCCTGCTCTACGTGATCACCTCGGCGTTCACCCTGGCCAAGGTCGTCCGGGACCGCCAGGACGCCGGCGCCCTCACCTCGCGGGTCGACCAGGCCCGCCTGGAGAAGCTGCTCGCCGAGCACGACCCGTTCAAGGTGGACGGGCTCTGACCATCCGGCCGGGCGCAGCGGGCGGTCGGTGTCAGCCGGCGTCCTGCTCCGCCCGCTCGGCGGCCGCCGCCCGGTCCCGCTTCGCCGCATAGGTCTCACCGGCGAGCGACCAGTTCTCCAGCGGGACCTCGTCGATGGCCACCCAGATCACGCCCGGGTCCACCCCGGTGACCCGGGCGTACGCGGCGGTCAGCTCACGGGCGATCTCGGCCCGCTGCTCCTCCGTGCGGCCGGCGAGCTGCTTGACGTTGATGAAGGGCATGACGACTCCAGGGGCGGATCCGGGTCGGTCCCGGACCGGTCGGCCGCACGCTACCGCAGGCGCTCCGGGGGCACGGCCGGGCGGCGGACGACCCCGGCCGCGTGACCCGGCCCGGCGCGGATCGTTGGGCAGGGCATGAAGAAGCGCAGCATGCTCGCCTTTGCCTCCCTCGCCGTCGGCGTCGTCGCGTCGCTGACCGCTCCCAGTGCCCACGCCGACGCCCCGCAGCACCGCACGGGCGACGCCCGGACGGTGACCGGCGCCGAGCTGCCCGACGCCGGCGCCGACGGGGCGGCCGACACCGACCGGGACGTCTCCTGATCCCTCCCCGCACCGGGCCGCCCGCACCACCTCGCCGCCCGGCCCCACGCAGCCCCGAAGGCCCGCGCCGCCCGCGCGGGCCTTCGCCGCGTCCGGGGGCGGTCCCGGGACGGTCCGAGCCCGGCCGGCCTTGACGCCGGGGCGGGGGAAGCGGAGGGTTCGATGAGCAACGCCACCGCACCGGACAGACCAGGACACCCACCCATGGACACCCTCACCGACCGTCTCCGCGCCAACCTCGCGGGGCAGCGCCTGCTGGCCACCCTCGGGGTGGAGATCGTCGAGCTGGCCCGCGGCCGGGTGGTGCTCGACCTGCCCGTCCGGCCCGAGGTGACCCAGCAGAACGGGTTCGTCCACGCCGGCGCGATCAGCACCCTCGCGGATGCCGCGGCCGGCGCCGCCGCGCTCTCCCTGATGCCCGCCGGCAAGGACGTGCTGAGCGTGGAGTTCAAGCTCAACCTGCTGAGCCCCGGGGTGGGCGACCGGCTGCGCGCCACCGGCACCGTCGTCCGCAGTGGACGGACCATCACCGTCGTCGGCGCCGAGGTGCGGTCGGTCACCGGCGGGGTGCCCGGCAAGGAGGTCGCCCTGATGCAGGGCACGATGATCGCCGTCGACCGGACGGCGTAGCCGGGCCCGCCGCCCGGGGACCGGAACCGATTCGGAGGGGATTCGAGACCGTCCCGTCGCAGAAGCAGGACAAGACTTGGTCCCCACGGGGTACTCGTCACAGCGGGCGGCCCTCCGCCGCCCGCAACGCGCCACGGCAGGAACACGAAGGACGTGCAGAGATGACGAAGACCGCCCCCGGCACGGCGGCCCCGGCGACGGCCGCGGGCCTCGTACCCGGCCAGCGCACGCCGGCCGGCCCGTCGGCCGCCCCCGCCGCGGCGTCCGCGCCGGGCCTGCTCGCCACCGTCCTCCGGGCCTTCGAGGTGGCCCGCGGCCTGCCCCGCCTGCGTCCCGTCGCGGCCCGCCCGCAGGAGTCGTACGGCGAGGTCGACGGGCAGTAGTCCCACCCGCGCCGCCACCTGTCGGGGCACTTGACGCGGCCTCGATCGAAGTGCACTTCAAAAGAGCAGAGTTGACGGAGCGGCCGATCTCCGTGGTGATGATTGACGGGTCCCGCTCACCAAAGCGTGGATCCGTTCACACTTTCGTAGGATCATCACCCTAGAATTCGCGCGTGACGATGACTCAGTGGTACGCGGTGGCAGCCGCCGTCCTCGCCGTCCTCTCCCTGACGGCGGCCGCGAGATACCGCGCCGTCACCGTCACCCTGCGCCGGCGGCTCGCCGAGCAGCAACGCGAACTCGACGGCCTGCGCACCGTACTCGACGCCGAACTCGCCCGCCGCGGCGCCGAGACCGCCGCCGTCCAGCAGGAGCAGGAGCTCACCGCCGCCACCCAGCGGGCCTTCCTCAGCGTGGCCCGCCGCATCCTCGTGATGGCCCACGACCAGCAGGCCGGGCTCGACGAGATGGAACGCACCCACGACGACCCCGCCCTGCTCGACGGGCTGCTCAAGGCCGACCACGCCGCCGCCCAGCAGGCCAGGCTCGCCCAGACCCTCGCGGTGCTCTGCGGCGCCCGCGCCGGCCGGCACTGGCCGGAACCGGTCGCGCTCGAGGACGTGGTACGCGGCGCGCAGTCCCGGATCCTGCCGTTCCAGCGGGTGGTGGTGCGCAGCCGGCTGGAGACCGCCGTGGTCGCCGCCGCCGCCGAGGCGCTGATCCACGCCGTCGCCGAGCTGCTGGACAACGCCACCCGCTACTCGCCGCCCAGCACCCAGGTGTTCGTCACCCTGATCCCCGTCCACAACGGCGCCGTCATCGAGATCGACGACGCCGGGGTCGGGATGCCCGAGCAGGCCGTCGAGAAGGCCGCCACCGCACTGGCCGGCGGCAGCGGGCTGGAGGTCTCCCGGCTCGGCGAGGTGCCCCAGCTCGGCCTCGCCGCGGTCGGCCGGCTCGCCGAGCAGTACGGGTTCCGGGTCACGCTCAGCTCCGCGCCTTCCCCGTACGGCGGTGTCCGGGTGGTCGTCCTGCTGCCGAACGCCCTGCTCACCGAGCCGCTGCCGACCTCCGCCGGGGGCCAGCCCGCCGACGGGGCCGTGCCGGCAACCGCCGCCCGGCGCACCGCGCCGCCCGCCGGGGCGCGCGCGGCCGCCGCCCGCGGGGCCGAGGACGGCGGGGCACCGACCGGCGGACTGCCGCGGCGCACCAACCGCCGCCGCAGCTCCCCCATGGAGGACGACGAGGCCCGCCCGCGGCCGGCCGCCGCGCCGGAGCCCGCCGCGCCGCGCTCGGCCCGGGAGGCCCAGGCCTTCATGGCGCTCTTCCAGGCCGGGACGGCCGACGGCCGCTCGGCCAGCGGCACCCACCGGCTGCCCGACCTCCCGGCCGAACCCGTCCCGGGGCCGGCCACGCTTCCCGCCTCCCCCAACAGCCCCAGCGCTCCGGAGACCTCAATGACCACCAATCCTGATCTCGGCTGGCTTCTCACGGACATCCTGACCGTTCCCGAGGTCCAGCACGCCGTCGTGGTGTCCAACGACGGGCTGGAGATCGGCCGCAGCTCCCGGATCGACCGGGACGACGCCGAGCGGCTGGCCGCTGCCTGCTCCGGCCTGCAGTCGCTGGCCCGCGGCGTGGCCCAGGGCTTCGGCGGCCGGACGAGCACGACCCGCCAGATCGTGGTCGAGTACGGCGGGGGCTACCTGTTCATCGTGGCCGCCGGTGCGGGCGCGCACCTGGCCGTGGTCACCGGCGAGGCCGTCGACGCCGGGCTGGTCGCGTACCAGATGCAGGTGCTGGTCGAGCGGATCGGCACCCACCTGACGAGTCCGCCCCGGGTGGAGCAGGCGGCCGGGGACGCGCGATGAGCGGCCCCGTCCGGCCGTACGTGATCACCGGCGGCCGGAGCCGGCCGAGCCGGAACGTGCTCGCGCTGGAGAGCCTGGTCTCCACCGTGCCCGGGGCCGACACCACGGGGGCCGAGCTCAACCGGGAGCACCAGCGGATCCTCGCGCTCTGCGGGCGGCTCCTGTCGATCGCCGAGATCGCCGCCCACCTGCACCTGCCGCTCAGCGTGGTGAAGGTGCTGGTCGGCGACCTCTGGGACATGGGCGCCGTCCAGGTCCTGCCCCCGGCGACCGCCGTCCACCGGTCGCCGGGCTCACCGCAGGCCGACCGCCTGCCCACCACGCTCCTCGAGGAGGTGCTCGTTGGCCTCCGCCAACTCCGTTGAGCCCGTCTACCTGCCCGCGACGGTGCAGGGAGCCGTCAAGATCCTGGTCACCGGGCCGTTCGGGGTCGGCAAGACCACGCTGGTCGGCTCGCTCAGCGAGATCACCCCGCTGCGCACCGAGGAGGCCATGACGGTCGCCGGGGCCGGGATCGACGACCTCACCGGCCGGCCCGACAAGACCACCACCACGGTCGCCCTGGACTTCGGCCGGATCACGATCAGCCCGCAACTCGCCCTCTACCTGTTCGGCACGCCCGGCCAGCAGCGGTTCTGGCCGCTCTGGGAGGACCTCTCGCGCGGCGCGCTCGGCGCGCTGGCGATGGTCGACGGCCGCCGGATCGAGGAGAGCTTCGAGGTGCTGGGCCGGCTGGAGGAGCAGAACATCCCGTTCGCGGTGGTGGTCAACCTCTTCCCCGACACCCCGGACCACCCCGAGGACGAGCTGCGCGCCGCCCTCGACCTGCTGCCCGAGGTGCCGATCCTGCGCTGCGACGCCCGTGACCGGCGGGCCGCCTACGACGTGCTGATCGACTTCGTCGCCCACCTGCACGCCTCCTCCGTCCTGGAGCTCCAGACATGACCGTCCCCGCACCGGACTCCCCGGCCGCCCCCGCCGGCACCCCGCCGCCCGGCTGCCCGATGCACCAGGGCGGCGGCGCCCCGCTGTTCGGGCCCGCGGTGGCCGCCGACCCGCACGGGCTGTACGCCCGGCTGCGCGAGCGGCACGGCCCGGTCGCCCCGATCGAGCTGGAGCCGGGGGTCGAGGCCTGGCTGGTCATCGGCTACCCGGAGCTGCTCGAACTCACCCGCAACGAGCAGCTGTTCTCCAAGGACTCGCGGCGCTGGCGGGTGCCGGCCGAGGGCCGGCTGGCCGCCGACTCCCGGCTGCTGCCGATGACCGCCTGGCGCCCCACCCTGCTCAACCTGGACGGGGCCGAGCACCAGCGGCTGCGCGCCGCCGTCGCCGACACGCTGGCCCGGATCGACCACCGGCAGCTGCGGGCCGCCACCGAGACCGCCGCGAACTCCCTGATCGACGGCTGGGGGCCGGACGGCACCGCCGACCTGATCGCCCAGTACGCGCGCCGGCTGCCGCTGCTGGTCTTCACCCAGCTGCTCGGCCTGCCCGCCGAGGCGGGGCCCCATCTCATCGAGCTGATCAGCCACTTCGTGGACTCCAGCGAGAAGTCGGTGCGGGCCAACGCCGAGTTCCAGGCGATCCTGGTCGACCTCGTCCGGCAGCGCCGCGAGCGTCCGGGCGCGGACCTGACCTCCTGGCTGCTGGCGCACGAGGCGGGCCTGAGCGACGAGGAGGCGGTGCACCACCTGGTGGTGATCCTGGTCGCGGGCAACGAGACCACCATCAACTGGACGGGCAACACCCTGCGGCTGCTGCTCACCGACCGCCGCTTCCGGGCCACCCTCACCGGCGGCCGGCTCAGCGTCTCCGACGCGCTGGACGAGGTGCTGTGGCGCGACCCGCCGACGCAGAACTTCCCCGGCCGCTGGGCCACCGGCGACACCGTGCTCGGTGGCCAGTACATCAGCGCCGGCGACATGCTGGTGCTCGGCCTGGCCGGCGCCAACGCCGACCCCTCGGTGCAGGGGGCGGGCGGGGTCGGCGGCAACCGCGCCCACCTCGCCTGGGGCGCCGGACGGCACGTCTGCCCCGCGCAGCACCCGGCGCGGCTGATCGTCGAGACCGCCGTCGAGACCCTGCTGCACCGCCTGCCCGACCTCCAACTGGCTGTTCCCTCGAACGAACTGGCCTGGCGCCCGTCACCCTGGTCGCGGGCCCTGGTCGAGCTGCCGGTGCTCTACAGCGCCTTCTCCCCGCCCCGCCCCGCCGCACCCGAAAGGCCGACATGGACACCGCCGACCGTCCCGCCCCCTCGGACTCGACCCCTTCGGACGCGATCAGCACGGCGAGAACGCCCGGCTCCGCGCGGCCGGGCCTGCGGTCCCTGTGGAGCTCCCTGGCGGGGTGGTGGTCTGGGCGATAACCCACCACGACACCCTCCAGCGGCTGCTCGCCGACCCGCGGGTCGGCAAGAACGCCCAGCTCTGGACGACGTTCCGGGAGGGCCGGCTGCCCGAGGGCTGGCCGCTGCTGAACTTCGTGACCGTGCCGGGCATGGTGACCGCCGACGGCGCCGACCACCGGCGGCTGCGCGGCCTGGTCAGCCAGGCGTTCACGCCCCGCCGGATCGCCGAGCTGGCGCCCGCCATCGAGGCCCGCTCCGAGCGCCTGCTCGACGAAGTGGCGAAGCTCTCCGGCGACTTCGACCTGCGGGAGCACTTCGCGTACCCGCTGCCGATGCAGGTGATCGGTGAACTCCTCGGCCTGGAGCGCGCGCAGCAGGACGAGCTGCACGAGCTGTCCGACACCCTGGTGAGCAGCTCCGCGACGCCGCAGGCCGCGATCGCCGCCCAGCAGGGCCTGTTCGGGCTGCTCGGCGCGGTGGTGGCCGCCAAGCGGGAGCGACCGGGCGACGACCTGACCACCGACCTGATCGCGGCCCGCGAGGAGGGCGACCGGCTCACCGAGCAGGAGCTCGTCGGCACCCTGCTGCTGATGCTGGTCGCCGGGCACGAGACCACGCTCAACCTGATCACCAACGCGGTGCGGGCCCTGCTCGCCCACCCGGACCAGCTGCGCCTGGTGCTGGCCGGCGAGGTGCCGTGGTCGGCGGTGGTCGAGGAGACGCTGCGCCACGACTCGCCGGTCGGCCAGTTCCCGCTGCGGTACGCGATCGAGGACATCCCGGTCGGCGACGTGGTGATCCCGCGCGGCGACGCGCTGCTCGCCTCGTACGCGGCGGTCGGCCGGGACGAGGCGCACTACCCGGACGCGGACCGCTTCGACGTCACCCGGCAGCCGGTGAAGCACCTGTCGCTCGGGCACGGGCCGCACTTCTGCCTCGGCGCGGGGCTGGCCCGGCTGGAGGCGGAGACGGCGCTGCGCGGCCTGTTCGGCCGCTTCCCGACGCTGGCGCTCGCGGACGGCCCGGCGCCGGAACCGATCGCGTCCTTCGTCAGCAACAGTGTGCGGACCCTGCCGGTGCGGATCGGCTGAGCCCGCGGATCGCCCCGGGCCGCCGGTCAGCCCGGGGTGATCCGGCCGTGCACCAGCCGCACCAGCGCGGCGTGCACGTCGTCCAGGCTGCGTTCGGGCTGGAAGGCCAGCCAGTCGAGGGCCACCACGAGCACCATCCCGAACAGGGCCGAGCTGGTCAGCTGGGTGTCGAGGTCGGCGGAGAGCTGCCCCTCGCGGACGGCCTCGTCGAGCACGCCGGCGACCACCGCGACGGCGCCGTCGCGCATCATCCGCAGCGAGTCGTGCCACGTCCGGTTGGTGCGCCAGGTCTCCGCGACGAACAGCTGCGCGAAGGACGGGTAGGCGGCGATGAAGACCAGGCCCGCCCGGATCATGGCGTCCACGCCCTCGATCGGCGGGCGGCCCTCGGCGGCCTGCCGCAGCGAGTCGGTGAGCAGCCCGGTGCCGTGCTTCAGCAGCCCCTCGAACAGCTCGGTCTTGCTGGCGAAGTTGTAGTAGACGGTGCCCTTGGCGACCTGGGCGCGCTCGGCGATCTCGTCCACGGTGGTGGCCGAGAACCCCTGCTCGGCGATGAGGGTGACGGCGGCCTCGTACAGCTTCTGCCGGGTCGCGTCGCGGCGAGTGCTCATGTGGTGCTTCCGGGTGGGTGGGAATGGGGCCGGGCGCGCGGATCGTACCGCGCGCCCGGTCAGGGCTCGGCCGGCGCGTCAGAGCGACAGCTCCGGGTGCAGCCTCGTCATCGTCCACATCTGCCGGCCGCGGGCGCACAGCGCGGTCAGCGCCAGGGCGCCGGCCCAGAAGGCGGCCAGCACGGCGCAGCCCGTCCAGACCACGCCGAGGTCGCCGCCGCTGATCAGCCGGCGCAGGCCCGCGACGACGTACGTCATCGGCAGGTAGGGGTGGATGGCGTTGAAGAATCCGGGGCTGGACTCCACCGGGTAGGTGCCGCCGGCCGAGGTGAGCTGGAGCATCAGCAGGGCCAGCGCGAGCAGCCGGCCGGCCGGGCCGAAGCGGGCGTTCAGCCACTGCATCACCGCGGTGAAGCAGAGCACGGCGAGCGCGAGGTAGCCGATCACGCCGGCGGTGCGCGCGGTGTGCAGGCCGAGCCCCCAGTGCAGGACGGCGAGCAGCGCGGCGGCCTGGGCGAGCCCGATCGCGGCGGCGGGCAGCCAGCCGGCGAGCGCGGCCCGCCAGGCGGGCGCGTTGGCGGCCAGTGCCCGCGGAGCGAGCGGCCGCAGCAGCATGTAGGTGACCATCGCCCCGACCCAGAGGGCCAGCGGGATGAAGTACGGGGCGAAGCCGGTGCCGTAGTTGGGGGCCTTGTGGAGCTCCTGCCGGGCGAGGGCGACCGGGTCGCTCATGGCGCCGGCACGGGCGGCACGCTGGCCGTCGGTGTAGTCGGGGATCCGGCCGACGCCGTCGTGCAGCCCGGTGGCGAGCCGGTGGCTGCCGTCGGCGAGCTGTCCCAGGCCGCCGTCGAGCTGTTCGGCGCCGTCGGTGAGGTCGCCGATCCCGTCGGCGAGCCGGCTGTTCCCGTCCGCGATGCGGCCGGTGGCGTCGTCGAGGGACCGCATGCCGCTGGAGAGCCGGTAGAGCCCGCCGGACAGGGTGCGGGCGCCGTCGTCGAGCCGGCCGAGGCCGCTGTCGAGGGTGCGGACGCCGGTGAGCGCGTCGGCGGTGCCCTGCTTGAGCCGGGCGGCGCCGTCGGCGACCTGGTGGGCGCCGTCGTCCAGCCGGTGGATCGCGGCGACCTTGGCGTCGAAGTCGTCGGCGAGGCCGTTGACGGCGAGCTCGCGGGCGAGCTTCTCCACGGTGGCGGCGTCGGCGGCCCAGCCGTCGAGGGCGGGCACGGCCTGCTGGACGACGGCGTCGACCCGCTCGGCAACGGTGACCAGGCGGTGCCCGAGGTCGGCGAGGCGGGCGTCCAGGGCGCACTGGGCTGCGGTGGTGCCCGGGCCGGGTGCGCCGCCGGGGCACTGCCGGGCGTACGCCTGGTCGAGCTGGGCGGCGAGCGAGCGGGCGTCGGCCACGTTCTGCGCGGAGCGGGCGGGCAGGTCCTTCAGGCCGAGCGAGACCTGGTGGGCGGCGTCGGCGGTGAGCCTGGCGGCGGCCTGGATCTGGTCGGCGTACCGGTGCAGGAGCGGGGAGAGGTCCTGGGCGAGCGGATCGACCTGGTCGGTGAGCTGCCGGGTGCCGTCGGCGACCTGGCGGGCGCCCGCGGACAGCTTGGCCATGTTGTCGTCGATCAGGGCGAGTCCGGCGCCGAGGTCGCCGCTGCCCTGCTTGGCCGTGTCGAGCCCGTCGGCGAGCCGGGCGGCGCCCGCGGCGGCGTCGGCGGTGCCGCCGTCGAGCCGGTCGGCGCCGGACTTGGCGGCCGCGGTGCCGTCGGCGAGCCGGCCGGCGGCGTCCTGGGCCTTGCGGCTGCCGTCGGCGAGCGCGGCGGAGCCGGTGCGGGCCCGGTCGGCGCCGGCGTCGAGCTGCGCGGCGCCCTGGGCGGCCTGGGCGGTGCGGTCGTGCAGGTCCGCGAAGCCGACGAAGATCCGGTCGTAGAAGGCGGCGGAGGCCTTGGCCGAGGCGGCGGCCCTGACCTCGCTGAAGACCGTCCGGGAGATCGAGCCGACGATGTAGTTGTTGGAGTCGTTGGTGCGCACCTGGAGGGTGCCGGGCGCCGGGTGGTCCGCGTCGCTGCCGGCGATGTCGCGGCTGAAGTCGGCGGGGATGGTGAGGGTGAGGTAGTAGCGGCCGGAGGCGAGGCCCTTGGCGGCGTCGGCGGCGGTGGTCGGCTGCCAGCCGAAGGTGTGGCTCTGCCGGAGCTTCTCCGCGAGGTCGTGCCCGGCGTCGACGCGGCTGCCCTGCACGGTGACCGCGCGGTCCTCGTTCACCAGTGCGACCGGCAGCCGGTCGAGCCGGCCGTACGGGTCCCAGAAGGACCAGAGGTAGAGCGCCCCGTAGAGCAGCGGGAGCAGGAGCAGGGCGACCATGGCGGCTCGCGGCAGGCGGCTGCGGGAGAAGCGGCCGATCTCGAACCGGGCCAGGCTAAACGCGCGCATCGACGGTCTCCTCGGCGGGGGCGGTCTCCTCGGCAGAGGCGGCGTCCAGGTGCAGGGTCAGGTCGGCTTGCCCGGTGCCCGGTCCGCCGGTGGTGGTGGCGAGCACGGTGACGCCGGTGTCGGCGACGTCGCGCAGCATCGCCCAGGCGGCGTGCCGGTCGTCCTCGGCGAGGCGTTCGCCGACGTCGTCCGCGCAGACCAGCCGGGGTTCGCCGAGCAGGGCGAGGGCGGTGCCGAGCCGGAAGCGGTCGAGTGCGGAGAGCTCCTGCACGGGGGTGCGCAGGTCGTCGAGGGCGAGGCCGGCGGTGGCCAGGGCGTGGGCGGTGCGTGCCTCGTTCCGGCGCCGGGCGCGGGGGCGAACGGGCGGGCGTGCAGCAGGTGGCGCTCGCGCAGGTGGGTGGCGACGGTGAGCGCCTCGTCCGGCGGGTTCACCCCAGGGACGGGCCCGAGCGCGGCGATCCGGCGGACTTTCGCCGCCTGGGCGGGCAGGGCGAGGCCGGCCACGGCGGCGGTGCCCGCGGTGGGGCGCATCCGGCCGGCGAGCGTGAGCAGCAGCGCGGTGCGCCCGGAGCCGGGGGCCCGGTCAGGGCGACCAGGGCGCCGGGTTCGGCGGTGAGGCCGACCTCCCGGTAGACCCAGCCGCGCGGGCCCCGTAGTGACAGGGCGTCCGCGGTCACCGCGGCGCCGTCGTGCCGGTCGGCCATGACATCCCCCATTTGGACTGACTGGTCAGTCTAAATTCTAGGCCCGGCCGCACCGCCTTCCGTCCACCTGCCGTGTGAGATGGGTTACCGGCGAGCGCGACCGCCGCGACGCCTGCCCGCCCTGCCGACCGCGGAAACGGTCGAACCGCCCGTCGGTGACGGGCGGTTCGATGGGGACCGGGTCGGCGGGGCGGCACCCGGCGGACGCCCTACTGCATCAGCCCGTTCGCGTCCGCATAGCCGAACGGGGTCGCCAGGCCGTCGTACCGGCCGGTCCGGTACAGCTCGGCCGCGCCGTCCCGCAGCACGCCGTAGGCGGCGAGCGCCGGGGCCGGTCCGAGGCTGATCCGGGCCACGCCGAGAGCGGCCAGTTCGGCGACGGACGGCGCGCCCGGGCCGGCGAGCACGTTCAGCGGCGCCGGGATCGCAGCGGCCAGCGCGGCGATCGTCCCCGGGTCGCGGACACCGGGCACGAAGATCCCGCTCGCACCCGCCGCCAGGTACTCCTCGGCCCGCCGGACGGCCTCCTCCAGACGCCCCTCCGGCTCGCCCAGGCCAAGCAGGAAGCCGTCGGTCCGGGCGTTGACGTACAGCGGCACGCCGGCCGCGTCGGCGGCCGCGCGGGCGGCGGCGATCCGCTCGGCGTGCTCGGCCGCGTCGCGGGTGCCGTCCTCCAGGTTGACGCCGACCGCGCCGGCGGCGAGCACGGCCGCGACCGTCGCGCCGACCTCGGCCGCGGTCGTGCCGTAGCCGCTCTCGATGTCGGCGGTGACCGGCAGGTCCACCGTCCGCGCCACCCGGCCGATCAGCGCGACCGCGTCGGCCAGGTCGAGGCCCTCGTGGTCGGGTACGCCGAGCGACCAGGAGGCGCTGGCGCTGGCGGTGGCGATCGCCGGGGCCCCGGCGGCGGCGACCAGCCGGGCGCCGAGGGCGTCCCAGACGTTGGCGAGCACCAGCGGCTCGCCGCGGCGGTGGAGGTCGTGGAGGAGTGCGGCCTTGTCCTGCTGCGTCGTCATGGGTACCGGCCTGTCGGGTGGTCGGGGCGGTGGAGGGGTCGGCGTCCGGTGCGGGCGTGCACGGCGCGGACGGCGGGTCAGGCCTGCTTCGGCGCGGGGCTCATCCGGGAGGCGATGGCGATCCGGTTCCAGGAGTTGATCGCGATGATCAGCGCGATCAGCTGCGCCAGCTCCTGCTGCTCGAACTGCTTGGCCGCCTCGTCGTACACGGCGTCCGGCACATGGCCGTCGGTGACCAGGGTGACCGCCTCGGTCAGGGCGAGCGCGGCCCGCTCGCGGGCGGTGTACCAGGGCGCCTCGCGCCACGCGGGCAGGGTGTGCAGCCGGTGCTCCTGCTCACCGAGCTTGCGGGCGTCGGTGGTGTGCATGTCCAGGCAGAAGGCGCAGCCGTTGATCGCCGAGGCGTGGATGCGGACGAGTTCGGCCAGCAGCGGGTCGATCCCGGCCCGCGCGGCGCGGTCCAGGTCGACCATCCGGCGGTAGAAGTCGCCGGCCTGCTCGGGGAGCGAGATGCGCTGGACGGGGGCGGGGACGTAGGCGGTGTCGTTCGTCGTCATGCCTCCACCCTAGGGGCGCAATGGCCCGCGCCTGTGGTTCATTTGATGCATGGAATCGTGGGCCACTTTCGGTGGCGACCTGCATCTGGACCTCACCGCCGGACGCTCCCGGGGCCTCGGCCTGCGGGCCGCACTGGAGGACGCGCTGCGCGAGGCCGTACGGGCCGGACGGCTGCCGGCCGGCACCCGGCTGCCCTCCTCGCGCGAGCTCTCCCGCGATCTCGGGATCGCCCGGAACACCGTCGGCGAGGCGTACGCGCAGCTCACCGCCGAGGGCTGGCTGGCCGCCCGGCAGGGGTCGGGCACCCTGGTCGCCGAACGCGGCAGCCCCTCGCAGCCCGCTCCCGCCGAGCCGCCGCAGCGCACCCCGGCCGTCCGCTTCGACCTGATGCCCGGGCGGCCCGACGTCTCGCGCTTCCCCCGCGCGGCCTGGCTCGCCGCGGCCCGCCGGGCGCTGGCCACCGCCCCGCACGAGGCCTTCGGCTACACCGACCCGCGCGGCCGGATCGAGTTGCGGCGCGCGCTGTCCGACTACCTGGCCCGGGTGCGCGGGGTGCGGATCGACCCGGAACGGCTGCTGGTCTGCTCCGGCTACGCCCAGGGACTCGGCCTGCTCTGCGAGGCGCTGCGCCGGCAGGGGGTGTCCATGGTGGCCGTCGAGGAGTACGGGCTGCCGCCGCAGCAGGAGGTGGTGACCGCCCGGGGGCTGGCGACCGTGCCGCTGCCGCTGGACGCCGGCGGCGCACGCACCGACCTGCTGGCCGGCAGCGGCGCGGGCGCGGTGGTGCTCACCCCCGCGCACCAGTTCCCGACCGGTGTGCCGCTGCGCGCCGCCCGGCGGGCCGCCGCCGTCGGCTGGGCCCGGGCGAGTGGCGGGCTGGTGGTCGAGGACGACTACGACGGCGAGTTCCGCTACGACCGGCAGCCGGTCGGTGCCATGCAGGCCCTCGACCCGGAGCGGGTGGTGTACGCGGGCACCGCCTCCAAGAGCCTGGCCCCGGGCTGCGGCTCGGCTGGCTCGCCCTGCCCGCCGACCTGCTCGCCCCGGTGCTGCGGCAGAAGGAGCTCGCCGACGGGCAGTCCGGGGTGATGGACCAGCTGACCCTGGCCGAGCTGATCACCTCCGGCGCCTACGACCGGCATGTGCGGCGCAGCCGGCTGCAGTACCGGCGCCGCCGGGACCGGCTGGTGGCGGTGCTCGCCGAGCGGGCGCCGGAGGTCCGGGTGACCGGGATCGCGGCGGGGCTGCACGCCGTCCTGGAGCTGCCGCCCGGCTCGCTGGACGAGGAGGAACTGCTGCGGCACGCCGCCTGGCTGGGGCTCTCGCTGAACACCCTCGGCTGGTGCCGCACGCCCTCCGCGGCGCCGCCGGCCCGGCGCCCGCCGGCCCTGGTGATCGGCTACGGCACGCCGCCGGACCACGCCTTCGAGGCGGCGCTGGACGCGCTCTGCACGCTCGTGCGGCTGTGAGCGGGGATCAGCCGTTCTTCCGGGCGCCGATCTCGAACAGCAGGATCACGAAGCCGGCGAAGGCGTGGGTGGCGACCATGTAGATCGCGGCGCGGATCCAGACCCGGCGGTCGGTGCGCCGGCCTGCGTCGGTGGTGGGCTTGACCATGTCCGTCCTCCTGGGGATCGGGGATCAGATCCTCGGCGAATCGCCGAGGCAGAGTTCGCCGCCGGGGCTCTGCAGCAGGGTGTGCAGGAAGAGCAGCTCGACCCCGGCCGGCGACTCGGCGGCGATGCAGTGCGGGGTGAGCGAGTCGAAGTGCGCGCTGTCGCCCTCGTCGAGCAGGTGGACGCCCTCCCCGAGGGTGAGCCGCAGCCGCCCGCGCAGGACGTACAGCCACTCCTCGCCGGGGTGGACCCGGACGACGGCGTCCTGGACGCTCGGCGGGACGTGCACGCGCAGGGCCTGCATGGCCCGGCCCTGGGCGCCGGCCCGCCGGTAGCCCCAGCCGCCGGCCCGCCCCGGTTCGATCGCGCCGCCGCGGACCACCGGGTCCGGCTCGCCGGGCTGTTCGCCGAGCAGGCCGGCGACGGTGGTGCCGTAGGCGCGGGCCAGGCCGAGCAGGACGGGCAGCGAGGGCTGCCTGCGCCCGGTCTCCAGCCGGGAAAGATACGCTGGGGAGAGGCCCACGCGGGCGGCGGCGCCCTCCAGCGTCAGCCGGCCGGCGAGCCGGTGCTCCCGCAGGCGGGCTCCGAGGCCCGCGACCTCCTGGTCGTCCGTCATGGGACCAGTCCACACCCGCGCTGCCTCCGGGGCAAGAAACGTGCCTCAGGGGCAAAATCCCCGGGATCCGGCTACGGGCGCGGGATGTTCCGCAGGTTGGAGCGGGCCAGGTCGATCATCCGGCCGACGCCGCCGGACAGCACCGTACGGCCCGCGGCCAGCGCGAAGCCCTTCACCTGGGCCGCGGTGATGTGCGGCGGGATGGAGAGCGCGTTGGGGTCGGTGACCACGTCCACCAGCGCCGGGCCGGGTCGCTCCAGCGCCTCGGCGAGCACCTCGCGGACCTTGGCCGGGTCGGTGACCCGCTTCGCGGGGATGCCCGCCGCCCGGGCGATCGCCGCGTAGTCGACGTCGCCGTTGTCGACCTCCCACTCCGGGTAGCCGCTGACCAGCATCTCCAGCTTGATCATGCCGAGCGCCCCGTTGTTGAAGACCACGGTCTTCACCGGCAGCCGGTGCCTGGCCACGGTCAGCAGCTCGCCGAGCAGCATGCTCAGCCCGCCGTCGCCGGACATCGAGACCACCTGCCGCCCGGGGAAGGCGAACTGGGCGCCGATCGCGTGCGGCAGCGCGTTCGCCATCGAGCCGTGCAGGAAGGACCCGATCACCCGGCGGCGCCCGTTCGGCGTCAGGTAGCGGGCGGCCCAGACGTTGCACATCCCGGTGTCCACGGTGAACACGGCGTCGTCGGCGGCGACCTCGTCCAGCACCGATGCCACGTACTCGGGGTGGATCGGCGTGTGCCGCTCGATGTCCCGGGTGTAGGCGCCGACCACGTTCTCCAGGGCCCGTGCGTGCCGGGTCAGCATGTCGTCGAGGAAGCCGCGGCCGGTCTTCTGCGCGAGCAGCGGCAGCACCGCCCGCAGGGTCGCCGACACGTCGCCGTGGACGGCGAGTTCGAGCGGTGCCCGGCGCCCGAGCCGGGTCGCGTCGTGGTCGACCTGGATCACCCGGCGCTGCGGCAGGAACGAGTCGTACGGGAAGTCGGTGCCCAGCAGCAGCACCAACTCGGCTTCGTGCAGGGCCTCGTGGCAGGCGCCGTAGCCGAGCAGGCCGCTCATCCCGACGTCGTACGGGTTGTCGAACTGGATGTGCTCCTTGCCACGCAGCGAGTGGCCGACCGGGGCCTGGAGGGCGGCCGCGAGCTTCATCACCTCCTCGTGCGCGCCGCGCACCCCGGCGCCGCAGAACAGCGCGACCGTCCTGGCGGAGTCCAGGGCGTCGGCGAGCGCCCGGACCTGGCTCCACGGCGGGGCGGCCACCGCCTGCTCGGTGAGGAAGTGGCTGTCGCCGGTCGGGCCCGCGGCGGGCTGCGCCGCCACGTCCCCGGGGAACACCAGCACCGCGACGCCGTGCGCGCCGAGCGCGTGCTGCACGGCGATCCGCAGCAGCCGCGGCAGCTGGGCGGGGTTGGAGACCATCTCGCAGAAGCCCGAGCAGTCGGTGAACACCCGTTCCGGATGGGTCTCCTGGAAGAAGCCGGTGCCGATCTGGCCGGACGGGATGTGCGAGACCAGCGCCAGCACCGGCACGCCGCTGCGCTGGGCGTCGTAGAGACCCTGGATCAGGTGGGTGTTGCCGGGCCCGCAGGAGCCGGCGCAGACCGCGAGCCGGCCGGTGAGCTCGGCCTCCGCGGCGGCCGCGAACGCCCCGGCCTCCTCGTTGCGGACGTGCACCCAGGAGATCCCCTCGGCGCGCCGGATGGCGTCCACCACCGGGTTCAGACTGTCGCCGACGACGCCGTACACCCGCTCCGCACCGGCCTGGCGGAGCACCTCCACCATCTGCTCGGCCACACTGCCCACCACAACCGCCTCTCGCCGACCGGCCGCACGACCTCACCACCGTGCGACGGCCGGCACCGCCCGGCACCCGGGCGGCGGCGAACGGGTGAGGGCCGGCCCGCCCTCACTCCGCCTGGAGGTGCTCCACCGGCGGGGGCGCGGGCGCGTGCACGCCCGCCTGGGCGTGCCGGCGGGCGGGCTCCCGCCCGGGCGGCTGCACGCAGCGCTCGGCCGGCGCCTCCACGGCCGTGGTGGGACGCTCCACCGGCACCCCGGACTCGACGGTCAGCGCCTCGCCGTCGTGCAGCACGGTCAGCACCTTGCCCCGGCGCAGCGTGTATGTGGTCACCGCGTGCGTGATCTCGACCCGCAGCAGTGCGTCGCGGACTTTCAGCGCGAACGCCAGCCGCCGCAGGCCGGAGGGCAGCCGCGGCCGGAAGGAGAGCTTGCCCTGCCGGTCCCGCAGCCCTCCGAAGCCGGCCACCACCGCGATGCAGGCCCCGGCCAGCGAGGCCATGTGCAGGCCGTCCCCGGTGTTGCCGCCGAGGTCGTGCAGGTCCATCAGGGCCGCCTCGGCCGTGTAGTCGTAGGCGAGGTCGAGCTGGCCGACCTCGGCGGCGATCACCGCCTGGGTGCAGGCCGAGAGCGAGGAGTCCCGGACGGTCAGGCGCTCGTAGTACGCGAAGTTCCGGGCCTTCTGCTCGTCGGTGAAGGCGTCACCGCGCACCTGCATGGCCAGCACCAGGTCGGCCTGCTTCACGACCTGCTTGCGGTACAGGTCGAAGTACGGATAGTGCAGCAGCAGCGGGTAGTTGTCGGCGGGTGTCCGCTCGAAGTCCCACAGCTGGTGGTCGGTGAAGCCGTCGGCCTGCGGGTGGACACCCAGGTTCTCGTCGTACGGGATGAACATCGCGGCCGCGGCGTCCCGCCAGGCGGCGGCCTCCTCGGTGTCCACGCCGAGTCCGGCGGCCTCCTGCGGGTGCCGGGTGGCGGCCTCGGCGGCGGCGAGCAGGTTGGCCTGGGCCATCAGGTTGGTGAAGACGTTGTTGTCGGCGACGGCGCTGTACTCGTCCGGCCCGGTGACGCCCTCGATCCGGAACCGGCCGACCGCGTCGTGGTGGCCGAGCGAACGCCACATCCGGGCGGTCTCCACCAGCAGTTCGAGACCCCAGGCCCGTTCGAACTCCACGTCCCCGGTGGCGTGGACGTAGCGGACGACGGCGGCGGCGATGTCCGCGCCGATGTGGAACGCGGCGGTACCGGCCGGCCAGTAGCCGGAGCACTCCTCGCCGTGGATCGTCCGCCAGGGGAACACCGCTCCTGCCAGGCCGAGTTGGGCGGCCCGTTCGCGGGCCATCGGCAGGGTGGCGTGCCGCCAGCGCAGCGCCTGGTCGACCGCGGCCGGCAGGCAGTAGGTGAGCACCGGCAGCACGAAGGTCTCGGTGTCCCAGAAGCTGTGCCCGTCGTAGCCCGGACCGGTCAACCCCTTGGCGGGGATGGCCCGCTCCTCGCTGCGGGCGCCGGCCTGCAGCACATGGAAGAGGGCGAAGCGGACGGCCTGCTGCAGCTCGACGTCGCCCTCCACCTCGACGTCGCTGCCGGCCCAGAAGTCGGCCAGGAATCCCTTCTGCTCCGCGACCAGCCCGTTCCACCCGGTGTAGCGGGCGGCGGTCAGCGCCGCCTCCACCTGGTCCCGCACGGCGGGCAGCGAGCGGGTCGCCGACCAGCCGTACGCCATGAACTTCACCATCCGCAGCCGCTCGCCGGGGCGCAGCACGGTGGTGACGCTGATCCGGCACTGCTGCTCGGAGGACTCCGCGGTGGCCTCGAAGCGGTCCGGCCCCTCGATCAGGTGGTCCATGCCGGCGGCCACCCGCAGGCCGCTGTACCGGGTGCGGTTGACCAGCACCGCCTTCGTGCCGGACGCCTCGTGCGCCTCCGGCAGCAGCGGGGCCTCCAGCACGGCCGCCGCCCGCGGGTCGCGCTCGCCGTCCGGCAGTTGCTCGTTGGCGACCAGTTCGGACTGCAGGACGATCCGGACGGGGCCGTCGACGGCCTCCACGGTGTAGTCGACGGCGGCGATCGCCCGCTGGGTGAGCGAGACCAGTCGCGCGGAGGAGACCCGGACGGTCCGCCCGGCGGGCGAGGTCCACTCCGCCTCGCGCCGCAGCAGGCCGTCCCGGAAGTCCAGCCGCCGCTGGTGGCTGCGGAGAACGCCGTACCGCAGGTCGAACGGCTCGTCGTCGACCAGCAGTCGGATGATCTTGCCGTTGGTGACGTTGATGACGCTCTGGCCGGACTCCGGGTAGCCGTAGCCGCTCTCCGCGTACGGCAGCGGGCGCAGCTCGAACACGCCGTTGAGGTAGGTGCCCGGGAGCCCGTGCGGCTCGCCCTCGTCGAGGTTGGCGCGCAGCCCGATGTGGCCGTTGGAGAGTGCGAAGACGGACTCGGCGCGGGCCAGCCCGGACAGGTCGAGGCCGTGCTCGACGACGCCCCACGGGTCGACGTCGAAGGCGTCCTGGGTGCTCACGGGCTCTCCCCGGGGATCAGGTCGGCCAGGTCGCGGACGACCAGGTCGGCGCCGTGCGCCCGGAGTTCGTCGGCCTGGCCGGTGCGGTCCACGCCGACCACCGTGCCGAAGCCGCCGGCCCGGCCGGAGGCGACACCGGCCAGCGCGTCCTCGAAGACCGCGGCGTGCTCCGGCGGGGTGCCGAGCTCGCGGGCGGCGGCGAGGTAGGTGTCCGGGGCCGGCTTGCCCGCGAGCTTCTCGCGGTGCGCGACCACGCCGTCCACCACCACGTCGAAGAGGTCGTCGATGCCGGCCGCCCGCAGCACGTCACGGCAGTTGGCGCTGGAGGAGACGACCGCGCGCGGCAGCCCGAGGTCGCGCAGCCGGTGCAGGTAGGCCACCGAGCCGGGGTAGGGCCGGACGCCGTCCTCGCGGATCATCCGCAGCACCGTGTCGTTCTTGGCGCTGCTCAGGCCGTTCACGGTGCGGGCGCCGGCCGGGTCCTGCTCGGTGCCCTCCGGCAGCGTGATGTCGCGCGAGGCGAGGAAGGCCCGCGTCCCGTCCGATCGGGGTCTGCCGTCGACGTACTCGTCGTAGTCGGCGACCGGGTCGAACGGCACGTACGGCGCGCCGGTGCGGTCCGCCTCGGCGCGCAGGAAGGTGTCGAACATGTCCTTCCAGGCGGCCGCGTGGACGGTGGCGGTCTGCGTCAGCACGCCGTCCAGGTCGAAGAGGAAGGCTCGGGTGGTGTCCGGAAGGCCCAGCATGACTGCAAGTCTCACCCGCTTCGGCGGGGATATGCCGCCCATTCGCGGCGCGGCGTGTTGGCTGCGTCACGCGGCTGCGGGCGGCCGCACGGGGGCGACCGGCGGGGCGACCGGCGGCGCAGGACGGCGCGGCCGGGCCGGACGCTCGGCCCGGCCGCGGGCGCGGACGGCGGGCTCAGCCGGCGGGCTCAGCCGGCAGGGGCCCCGGCCGCCGTGATGATCGCGAACACCGCGCCCTGCGGGTCCGCGAGCAGGGCGATCCGGCCGACCGGGGTGTCGAACGGCGGGGCCAGCACCGTGCCACCGGCCTTCACCAGGGCGTCCGCCGTGGAGTCGGTGTCGTCCACCGCGAAGCACACCTGCCAGTGCGAGGGGCTCCCGGGCGGGTCGTTCTCCAGGCCGACCACGCCGCCCACCGGCCGGCCGCCGACCTGGAAGCCGTGGTAGCCGGGCATGCCCTCCATCGGGGCCACCTCGACGCCGAAGGCCGCGGTGTAGAAGGCGGAGGCGGCGGCGACGTCACTGGTGTGCAGGTCGTTCCAGGTGAGGGCGCCGGGTTCGTTCACGACCCCCGCGCCGATGAACTCCAGCGGCTGCCAGACCCCGAAGACCGCTCCGGTCGGGTCCGCGGCCACCAGCATCCGGCCGGTGGTGCCGACGTCCATCACCGGCATCAGGGTGGTGCCGCCGGCCGCGGCGACCGCCGCCAGCGAGGCGTCGGCGTCGTCCGAGGCGAGGTAGGTCGTCCAGACGGTGGGCGGAGCGGGCTCCCCTCGGCGGCCATCGCCGGGCCGATCCCGGCCACCGGGCGGCCGTTCAGCGAGCAGACCGCGTAGCCGCCGAACTCCGGCGGCCCGACCTCGCCCTGCCAGCCGAACAGGTCGCGGTAGAAGTCGAGCGCGGCCTGCTGGTCCTTGGCCATCAGGTCGACCCAGCACGGCGTGCCGGGCTTGTAGCGGGTGGTTACCTCGGGCATGGCGCCTCCCAGCGTGTCGGCCCCCGCCGCCCACCATGGCCGCCGACCGACCGGCCCGCCACCCGGGAGGCGGGCGGGGCACCGCATTCCGGATGGCGCCATCGATCCCGACCGCCCTCCGCTCCCTCCTGTCGCTGCGCGTTCGGAAACCGTCCGTACGCGTCGGACAGGTCTTGTAGGGTCATCTTCCGTACGGCGACCGGGGGGAACGTCATGCCGGATTCCGACCACCGGGCCGAGGCCACCGCCCTGCGCCGATTCCTGCGGGCCGATCCGGCCCACTGGCCGCAGCTGGCACCGCAGGTCGTGGACCGCGTCGGCCTCGAACGGCTTCGCCGGATCGTCGACGCCACCCGGGACCGGGTCGGCGGGATCCGCGAGGTGGCCGACGGCCCGGACGGGCTGACCGTCGGCGGACCGGCCGGACACGTCCTCGCCTGGGCACGACTCGACGACGAGGGGCGGCTCGCCGCCCTGCTCATCTCGCCCGCGCGCCCGGACCGCCGCGGCCTCCCACCGCCCCTCGTCCGCTGGTGCACCCCGGCCGCGTTCGCCCTGCTGCTCTGGCTCCGGGTCGTCTCCTGCTGGACGGCGACGGACGGGAGCGGCTGGGGAGGCTCGGTGCTCGGCCTCACCGCGGGCTACGTCCTCTACGAGGGGTACTGGGCCGCCGGCACGGACCCATGGTGGGTCCGCCGCCCCATCGAGGCGGGGGCCCTGGCTGCCCTCGGGTCCGTCTGGCGGCTGCCCCGGCTGCCGTGGGGCGACCACCGGATCCACCTCATGGTGGGAGCGGCCCTGGCCGTGGCGAGCGCGGTGGCCCTGGTGCGGTCCCGCCGGCACAGCTGGGGGACGGCGACCGCGCTGCCGCTGGCCGCGTTCCCGCTGCGCGGCGACTGGTACGTGGGGCAGGGCGGCGGCCGGGGCCTGAACCACCACCTGGCCGCACCGGAGCAGCGCGGCGCGGTCGACCTCGTCCAGGTCGGCAGCACCGGAACCCACCGCGGCGACCGCCGCGCGCTCACCTCCTACCCGGCCTACGGGGCGGCGGTGCACGCGCCCTGCGACGGGCAGGTGGCCGCAGCGGTCGACGGCCTGCCGGACCAGGCACCGGGCGTCCTGCGCTACGGGCCGCTGTACGGCAACCACGTCGCCGTCGACACCGGCACCGAGACCGTCGTCCTCGCCCATCTGCAGCCGGGCAGCGTCGCCGTGGCGGTCGGCGACCGGGTCCGCACCGGGCAATTCCTCGGGCGGGTCGGCAACTCCGGCAACAGCACCGAACCCCATCTGCACCTGCACGCCGAACGCGAAGGCCTGGGCCTGGACCTCGTGTTCGCGGATGTCGGCGGCCGACTGCACCGCGGCCGCACCGTCCGCGCCCGCACCGCGAACACCCTCCGCCAGTGAGCGGCCGCCGTCAGCCCTCGAAGACCGCCGGGAACGGGCGACGCACCCGGATCGACCGGGTCTACTCCGTGCCGAGGTGAATCCGAGCGCCGTCCGGTGCACTGTGACCAACATGTCCGGCCCCGGGCCCTCCTCGCCGACGCGGAACACCTGGACGCCTGCGTTGAAGAGGAAGAAGCCGTTCATCCGGGTGATCACCTGGCCGAGCTCGGCCAGCGGGCCGCTCTCGACGCCGAAGTCCAGGTCGATGGCCAGGCCCATCGGGCCGCGGGCACGGCCGAGCAGCTGGTCGAGGGCGCTGTTGGTCATGCGTTCTGCTCCGCTGCGGGGCCGATCGGCCAACTGACGTCGCGCTCCGAAACTGGTGACCGATCAGGCGGTGGCCGGCGCTGCGTGACCATCCGACAGACCGACAACCGGCCCGCAGGACACCACCGTCGGACAACCTCCCGACGCCCGTCCCCGACGGACCGGGTCACC
This sequence comes from Kitasatospora paranensis, assembly GCF_039544005.1. Classification (NCBI taxonomy): domain Bacteria; kingdom Bacillati; phylum Actinomycetota; class Actinomycetes; order Kitasatosporales; family Streptomycetaceae; genus Kitasatospora; species Kitasatospora paranensis. The sequence continues at coordinate 4,656,666 of NZ_BAABKV010000001.1, read as the reverse complement.
CGGCGCGCCCGACCGGACAACTCCGGTGCAACAGCAACCTCGTGCCCCGCCGGTGACCCGCGGCCGGCCCTCGCGACGGCCCGGATGCACGGACTCGGACGGGTGCGCCGGAAAGGAGAAGAGCCAGGTCAGACAGTGTCTGACCTGGCTCGGCAGTGGTGGGCCGCCAGGGGCTCGAACCCTGAACCTACGGATTAAAGATCGAGCCGGATCGTGCTCCGGCGGGTTGTGGGCGGTTGCTTGCTGCTGCTTCTGCATCTCAGCGCACTGCGCCGTGACGTTCCGTCCGGCATCGGATAGTGGCCGTCTCGTAGTCCGCTCACGCATCGCTCACGCAAACCGGCGTCCTGATCGGGCGCCGACCGCTCTGTCAGCGTGCCCCGTCACCAGAGGGCGCCCTGTGTAGTTACGATCTACATAGATTGAGATCAAGGTGTTGCGTCGACCAGTTCAGTCCGCCCCCTGGCTGCGCGGCAAACCCACGCATCACCACTTCGAGGCCATGACACCCAGGCCCCAACATCTCCCCACAGGCCCAAGGCGCCCCCGGACCTGGGGATGCCGGCTACGCCTGGGCCCTCAGCACCCCGGCCTGGGCCTCCTTGAGACTCCTGTACGACTCCCGCACGTAGGCGGCGAAGCCCTCGCCCGGGTGTCTCACCAGAACATTCGCTTCCCCGCCGGCCTCCCACTCGGCGACGGTGACCTCGTAAGACGCGACGTGAGCACAGAAGCTGAGGACCACCTGGGGCATCTGGTCCTCGATGAAGAGATGGCCGTGGTCCACAATGATGTCCCGAATCCGGCGTGCCGTCGGGACGAAGACGGTGAGTGCCCAGCAGCGCCAGAGCCGGTCCTGTTCCTCCGTCAGCTGTCCGCCGCGCAGACGTTCCTCGGCCGGCGGCAGGTGCTGCTGGCGGAAGGCGTCCCAGGTCCGCTCGTTCGACTCCACGAGCACCAGAAGAGGGCCGTACAGGTCCCTGAGCTGGGAGTTGAGGCGGTCGAGGTGCGCCTGGCGCTTGGTGCGCGTTGTTTCTCCGCGTTGGTTCAGCGCATACGCGAGGACGGCGATCAGAATGCTGGCGGTGGCGGTGACCACTGCCGCGATCAGCGTGGACAGATGAACTCCTCGGCCGGAGAGACGGAGCTGGAGAAGCGGGCCCAGAGACTATTGAGGTGAGAAGACGGTGCTCTTGGAGTCGTGGCGGATCTCGATCATGCCCCCACTACGGGCCGCGAGTGTCTGTAGGCGGTCGTAGTTCTCGATCGTCCGTTGGTAGCCCTCGCTGTCGCAGAGCACGCTGATTCCGCTCTTCCTGACCGTTGTCTCGACGATGCTGCTACTGCCGATGGTCTTGGCGACCTCCGTGACGGTCCACGTCGCCTTGGTGTTGGCGTCCGCGACGCCGGTCGGCGCGGCTTCCCGGTCCCCGTGGTCACGGACGACCGGCGCCGGGGGCCTGCCGTTCGCCTCCAGCCCCCGCTCAAGGGCTTTGAGCCGGATGCTCTGCTCGCGGACGAGGCCGACCAGCTCATTGAGAATGTCGGGAGTCGCGCGGGTCGGTGTCTCCGGCTCCGGCTTGGTCTGCCTGGCCGCCTGCAGCTTCTCCTCCAGGTCTCCCCACCACTTGTCGAACGTGGACCGCAGCCTGTCCGGTTCGACCTGTCTCTCGCACATGCTGTTGATCGACGTGACCATGGCCCGCACCTCCTCCCGGCTGGAGGAGTCGGTGGCCTGGAAACCGCTCAGCGGTCCGGGGGCCAGGTCCTTGACTGGCAGGTCGATGAGAAACGGCATGACCGCACTGGAGGTCACTTCCTTGGACAGCGCTCCGGCTTCGAAGTTGATCCAGGGAGCCGCCTGGTTCTTGCGCGTGACACAGACGATGCCGAAGTTGGATTCCCACAGCTCGTTCGCGATCTTGGCTATCCCCCGCTCGCCTCTGGCGATGTCAGTGTGCGAGCAGAACGGTTCGATGGTCTGGTTGATGTTGGGAAGCCAGTCCTTCAGGGCCAGGGCGCATTGCTTGGACACTTCTCCGGACCAGCTGATGAAGAGCTTCACTCTGGCGCGTCCTTCGGGAGAGGGGATCCGGCGATCCAGTGCGATCACTTGACCTATTGTCAACTCTGCTCCCAGAAAGGTCTACTGGCGATAGGGTGGCTTCTCGTCTCTCCTTCATGCACGAGGCGCAACGGGGGTCACGTGTCCGTGACGGCTTCCAGCGGGATTACGACGGCGGCCCGGGATCTCGAGCTGTTCCTGTCCGGCCGCGGGCGCACTGCGGAGGACGTCCACTCACCGGCGGTTCTGAAGGGCGTTGCGCCGTTCGCGGTGTTCCTGCACCGGAGGGTCGCCATGATGTCCTCGGTGATGGTGCCTGCGGCGGGCCGCGTGGCCAGCCCCAGCCCGCACGCCGTGCTGCTGCCCCGCGTGTGCCAGCGTGCGGCGGCAGTGGGGAGCATACGCTCGCCGAGCTGCTGGACTGGGCGGAGATCGCCTGGACCGGGCGCACGAGCCAGCGCTACTTCTACACCCGCTCACTGCCCGAGCCTTTGCACCAGCACCTGCACGATCTGGTGACCCGGCATGGCGCGGTGATGCGTCGGGTGACCGGATCGCTGGTCCTGCGCGAACGGGCCGAACACCTGCGTGTGGAGGCGGAACGACTCTCGGCCGTCGACCACACCTTCACCCGCCCGCTGTTTGTCAAGCCCGTGGAATCGGTCCTGCATGACCTGAGCCGGGGCGTGGTCGACGATCACGGGCTGCTCGAGCATCCGCCGGAAACACTGGTCTCACGGGCGAACACGGCCCATCGTGCCCAGGGCAACCTCGCACCCGTCCCTAGCAACGGCAAGCGCTGGCCGCTGTTGGTGAAGAACACGGCGGAACTCTGTGATCTGGTGCGGGGTCTGCTGGAGATCGCGGCCGAGCACACCTGGGAGGGTCCCAGCATCTCCGTACCGCCGTTGGACGGGCTTGCCCCGGCCTTGGTGCCCGTCGTCGAGGCGCTCCTGTTCGCCTCCCCGGACCCGGACGGGCCCGAGACCGACGACGGCGAGAAGTGGGTGACGAGAGTCGCCACGGAGGCGTTGACGCTGGCGGCCGCGGAGCACCGGCATCTGATCGCACTGGCCGCCAAGGGCGCTGGCGTGCCGGACGAAGTGACAGGGCCGGCTCTGGAGTCGATCGACAAGATCCGCGACCGAGCCGACATGCTGTTCAGGGGGCTTGTCCAGGATCCGGACGGGGAGGGCGAGGATCTGCACAGCCTGATCCTCGACGCAGTGGTCCGTGGTGATCTTCCCGATGCCCGGCAGGGCCTGGACATGCTGGAGGAGTTGGCTGCCCGGACCGCGGTGGACGCCAGGGTCGCCGCAGTGAAACAGACCTTGGACGGTCTGAACGACGCACGTGCCGAGGAGTCCTTGCGACTCCACCTCAGCACGGTTGAACTGCACCTGGAGCGCGGCGATCTGTGGGCAGCCGAGTCCTATCTGGCGCAGGCCGAGCAGGCATTGCCCGCGGGACCGGAGCCAACCGAGAGGAACTCGCAGCAGCAACAGCCGGCGAAGGCGGCTGAACCGGAGCAGACGCCGGCCGCCCTGGTCGGCACCGCCGGTACAGCGGGCGGCGGCACCGGCCCCTACGACGGGCTGCCCGCCAGGATCCTGGCCGCCTTCCGGTCGCCGACGCCGGAAACACTCGACCGGGCCCAAGTGGAATGGGACGTACGACAGCTGGGCCTGACCGGGCCGCTGCCCGATGTGGTGAGCACCGCCCGCGACCTGTTGCACCTCGCACCTGAACTGGTGCTGGAGCTGACGAACCTGGCACTGGAACGGGCCCGCCCGGCGCTCCGCCCTTCCCTGTGGCAGCTCCAGATCGACGTGCTGCGCCGCCTGGGAAAGTCCGAGCAGGCCGAGAGCGTGTTCCGCCGAGGCCATCCGCCCCTCCCGCCGTTGGGCCTGACCGTCCGTGAGCCAGTCCTGGGTGCGCACCTGCTCAAGCCCCGGGTACGGCCGATCCGGACCGCAGAGGACGGCGCGGACGCAGGCGGCGATCCGGACACCGGACTGCGCACACCAACCGAGGAGGCGAAGCTTTACGCCCGGTCGCTCGAAGCAGGCAACACTGCAGCGCTCGGCTTCGCCATCGGCTGGGCGGTGGCCGCCGGCAGGGCGATGGACGGACTGCGCCTCTACCAGCGGTTCGGGCCGCACCAGTACATCAACGCGACCACCGCGTGGAACGTCGCAGCGGCGTATGCCGGGGTCGGCTTCGCACGGCCGGCGCTGGAGGCGCTGTTCGTCGTCCAGGCCATCCTCTCGGGCCGCATGGAACCTCTCCAGCACATCGCCATGGAGGAGTTCATGGCCTTGCACGGAGCCCGGCCGACGCTCGCCGTGCCAGGCCCCGCAGAGGCACCCGTGCTGGGCGGCGCGCCCGTACGCCCGGAGGAGGAGGCGAAGCGCCTACACGCCATGGGCCGCGCGCCGGAGGCGGTGGCACAGCTCGAACAACTGCTACAGGTGAATCCGCGCTCCCCCGGCGCCTTTCTGCTGCTCCGTATCCACCGGGAGCGCAACAACCTGCACGAGGCCCGCCTGGTCGTCGACCGCATCGCGGCCGCCGGGGCGGTGACCTGGCGGCATCACCTCGAGCTCGCGCGCCATGCGCTGGACGCCGGGGATCTCGCTCTCGCGCGGGAACGGCTGGGTCTCGCCCAGCAGATGGGCGCCACAGCCGACTGGACGGAGAACCTCCTCCGCGATCTGCGCGACTGGCAGGCGGGGCGTGTCGAGGTCTCGGGCACGCTCGCAAGGTCCGACGGTTCGGCGCTGCCGCCCACGACTACGAGGGATGTCGAGGCATGGCGGAGCCACTTCACCGCACGGCTGCGGACGTTCGGGCTGCAGGGAGTGCTGGAGACGACCGAAGCGACCTCGTGGCGGGAGCCCGGCGTCGTCGGGGTACTGACGTCCCAGTTGCGGATTCTGCGGATCCCGGTGCCCGGCGCAGAGCTCACCGACCGGCTGATCGGTCTGGTCAACCACTGCCGGGACTCGTTCGTCAGCCGTGATCTCGCGCTGTGGCTGATCAACGGCGGTGATCACGGTTCTGCTGCACGGGTGCTTCAGGACTGTGTCGCCTGGACGCTGCCCGAACACCTTCCCCGCGTGGTCTTCCTGCGGGACGAGGCGGTGCGCCGGGGTGCCCTTCCCCGCGAGACCTACGACCCGACCTCGCCGCCGTCGAGTGCCACCAGCGTAAAGCGGGCCCTAGATCCGGCGCTCCTTCCGCGTGTCCACGTGCAGGAGATCGTCGGGCCGCAGGCCGAAAGCCCCCTCATCAAGGAGGCCCGGCAACTGCCCCCGCACACGGATTCCTCTCTCGTCGCCGACGCCTGGGTCAGAGCCGTCCGGAGCGGCCAGTCCTTGGCCCTCGGAAATGCCCTAGCGACCCTCGTGCGGGCCGACCGGGCCGAGGAAGCGGTCGCCTTGTACCGCAGCGTGTCCGCCAGGTTCTGGCTCGGCTCGTCTGCGGCGTGGAACCTCGGCTGCGCCTACACGGCCTGTGGCCACCTGGAGGAGGCCGTCACCACCTTCGAGTACCACGCCCGGGTGTTCACCTCGAGCTACACGGACGATCAGCTGAGGGTGCTCACCGCGCTGTTCTCGTCGCTGGGCCGGCCCGTGCCCACCCCCGCGGGTGGCAAGCCGACGCTTGCCCAGGGCGGGAACGTCCGGCCGGCTCCGGGCGAGCGGGCCGTCACCGGGCTCCGCGACGCGCTCGACAGCGACGAGGGCGTGGCGGCCCAGCGGATCGCCGAATGCCGCAGGGCACCGAGAAGCCACGAGTTCTACCTGGCCGGCACGGCGGTGCGCCGGGCCATGCAGTCCGGGGCACCGGGCAATGTCGCCCGGTATCTGGCCACGATGCGGAGCCTCTTCTCGCTCCTGACCAACCCCAGTCCGAAGGCCGCTGCTGAGATGGCGGCTGTGCTCGAGACGGCGGGCCGGGGACAAGAGGCCTGGGACCTGCTTCTGCAGTGGATCGACAGCACCCGTGCGGCATCGGCGCTGCTGGCTCCGGTGGTCCGGATCTCCCGTGAGCTGGGCCGCGACCGGCCGCTGCGGAAGGTGCTGGAGCGCCATCACAAGGAGAACTCCGAATACGAACTGCACCTCGCTCTGGCCAAACTCGCGCAGCGGCAGGGGGACGAGGACGCACTGCTCAAGTACGCCGACCTCGCGCTGCGCCGCAATCCCCGGTCCGTGGAGGCGGCCGTCCTCAGGGAGAGCGCCGTAGGCCAGAACCAGGCACTCCTGCTGGGCGACCGGGGCGTCCTGACGAAGGTCAAGGGTCCCCAGATGTCGGAGACCGAGGCGATCCAGCAGCTGGTGCACGAGTACGGCGACGACGTGGACGCGCTGCGCCTCAAGGCACTGACCTGGTTCCAGCCGAAGGTCGACCGGGCGGATTTGGCCGGCAGGCTGTCGCCGGCGCACCGGACTCAGGCCAAGCCCGCGCTCCAAGCTGCCGCAGACGGGGACTGGGAGACGGCGGCGCGGCTGTTCAAGGAGTTACTGGAAGAGTATCCCCGGGACGTGGCCCTGGGCCAGGCGACGGTGGCCTGCCAGCTCAAGTGCGGCATGTTCGAGGACGCCGCCGCAGTCGCCGAGGTCTTCGGGCACCTTCCGGAAGGGGCGCGCCTCAACGTACAGATCGCCTGCGCCCAGAGGAAGTTCAGGGAAGCCGGTCAACTCCTTGAACTCTTCCAGACGCTCCGCGACGGTTCCATCGAGGAGGCCATCGCCCAGGCGGGCTTGCTCGCTTACCTGTCCGACCGCCAGGCCGTGGCTCCGAAGCTGCTGCTGGAGTTCGCCCGGCGCCGCAGACCGGGAACCTCGGACCTGCCCTTGGCCTTCGCGGTTGTCCTGGCCCATCGTCAGAAGAAGCGGGACCTCGAGCGGGAAGCGCTTCGGGAGCTGCGTCGTGGCCGGGAGGACGAGCTGGACGGTCTTGTCGCCCGGGCGATCGACCAGGACGTTCCCGAGAGCCTCAACGACAAGAACCTGCCGCCCCTCGGGCGGGAGCACCTTGAGCGCGTGGCGGCGAGCCTGCAGGCGGATCCGCCGCGCCTGCTTCGTTTCGTCCAGGACCACCTGAAGCTCAGGGCGGCCGTCCTCGACAGTGCCGTGATGCGTGAGGCACGCGAGCACGGCGCGGCGCTGCTCGCGGAGCACGGGCTGGTGCGAGACGCCTACGACGAGTGGCGCGCACTCGTGGAGAGCGCGCCCACCCCGGAGGAGAAGGGAAGGGTCCTGCGCGAGCTGAGGTCCTTCTGCGACCGGATCTCCTACGCAGAGGGCTACCGCTACGCGGTCGTCACCCTGCCCGAGCTCGGCATCGAGGTAAGTGACGAGGACCTCGCCTACGTCGACACCCTGTTCTCCGAGGCGGAACCGCAGGTGTTGCCAGCCGGGACCGAGGAACTCGTCCGCAAGGCGGTGTCCCGCCGACAGCCCGGCTCCCTTGCGGAGGCATTGGCTGAGGCCGCGACCCGGCTCACAGCTGATGCGGGACCGCAAGACTCGATCGGCCTCGAACAGCTGGGCGACCTCTGGACCCGGCTGGCTCAGCGGTTTGCCGACGCCGACGCTCCGCCCCGGCTGGCCGGCAGCGCGACGCGTGATTTCGTCAAATTGATGACGCACGTCGAGGACGAGATGTGGCTGCAGCAGCAGCTGGCGAAGAACCTCATTTCCAAAGCACGCAGAGCAGCGGCCGTTCAGCTCTGCGGCGCGCTGCAGGCGGTCTGGGATGACGTGGCGCGGCAGCACCTGAAGAGCGGCGGAAACCAACGTCAGCTGGTCTTGAAGGTCAACAAAGCGACCAGGCTGGGCTCCGGCCCCGTGGAGGTCAAGACGGAGCTGCGCAGCAGTCGGCAGCCTCTGTCGCAGGTCAATGTGAGAGTCGAGGGCAGCGCGGGTGCCGAGCAGAATGTCGTGCTGGGCCGCATGTTGGCCCATTCCTCCGCGACGCTGCTCCTCGTCCTGAACAGCCAGGACCAGGAGGTGCGGGTCACGGCCTCAGGCGTACTCCCCGACGGGAGGTCGACCGAGAAGACCGAAACCGTGTTGGTGCACACCTACCCGCCCGGTCAGAGGCTGGCCGCGCGCTTCAACCCGAGCGACCCGGTGGACCCCGACCTGTTCGTCGGCCGTACCAAGGAACTCGAGGACCTGACACGCCACTACGAGAAGGCGTCGCGTACCAACACCAGGGTGCTGTTCATGACCGGTTCACGGCAGGCCGGGAAGACGTCGATCGCGCACCAGCTCAGCGAGATCCGTTCCCCCGGAGCCGTTGAACTGCCGCCGCCCGGCAAGTGGCGGATCCCGCGGGTGTTTCCCGTTTACCTGAACGGCGAGATGACCGCCGCCTCGGACAGCACGCTGATGAGTGACATCGCCAAGGCGGTTGGCCTCGCCGTGGACCAAGCCTTCGACACCCGGCCGCCTGCCATCGGCCTGCCCGACGGCTGCGGCTCGCTCGACTTCCTACGGTGGTGGCGGGGCGTCCGGCAACAGTTGTGGAAGGACAAGGTCGGGCTCCTGCTCATCATCGACGAGTTCCAACACCTGCTGCGGCGTCTGAAGCAGCAGGGAACCCTTGAGCCCGCGCTGAGCGAACTGCGCGGCCTCAAGAACGGGGGCGACATGGCCCTGCTGTTCTGCGGGGCCGCGACCATCGACGGGATCCGGGGCCTGCTCGAGGGCACCCGCTTCCAGCAGGAGTTCACGACGCCGTACGTCATCGGGCCGCTGGACAAGGAAGCGACGCTGCAGGCCTTCCATCAGGGCTTCCTGCCGCCCATCGACGTGATGCCCAACGCCGCTGCGCAGGTCTGGAGTTATACCCAGGGTCACCCCCAGCACATCCACATGCTCGGCGGCCGGGTGCTGGACCTGCTGCACGAGAAGCAGCGGAGGATCGTGGACCTGCACCTGGTGGCCGACGCGTTCGAGTGGGTGGTGGACGAGGACGACGCGGTGATCGGCCTGCTCGACCCCTACGGCGAAGGACGCCGGGAACAGGCCCTGTCACTGCTCTACGAGATCGCCGAGCTCATCAAGGACGATGCGTCCGTCACCTCGGTCCGGACCTCTCTCGCCACGACGAAGCACAAGGACCTAGACGCGCTCCACGCGTTCGGCCTCCTCGTCAAGGATCAGAACGAATGGCGGTGGATCAACGAGATCCTTCCCGCCTGGCTGGAGCGGCGGCCGAGAAACACCGAACACCGGCACTTCACGTGGGAGCCGGACGAGGAGACCCTGAGGGACGAGGGATACGTCATCCAGCTGCGCAGCGACGACGGAATCGGGCCGAAGACGTGCCGCGTCGAGCACGACGATCAGCGGCAGCCGCTGGTGGCCCAGTACCACCCGGGGCAGAGGGCGAAGCTGGCGCGCCTCCACGAGATCTTCTCCGCCCCTCCGCAGCGCGTCGAAGGCGTACCCGAGATCCTTCCCTGCAGCGGGGACTGGCTGCTGTTCCACAGAGTGGACGGGGTCAGCCTGCAGGAGAAGCTCGACACCAGGCTGGCCGGACGCGGCGAGATCAGCCACGTCGACGCCGTCCGCTGGATTGTCGACGCGTGCGACACGCTGCACCGGATGCTCGACCTGCGGGAGGTCACGCACGGGGACATACGACCCGACAACCTCGTGCTGTGCGCAGATGACCCGGGCGAGCTGTGCGTGCTGGGCTGGGGATCCGGCACAGACCTCGCACGCAACGAGCCCCTCCTGGTGGCCGGTACGTCGGACTACCTGCCGCCCGAAGCCAGGAATGACGCGTTGTCGGCGCGGTCGGCTGCGGACGATGTGTTCGCGCTGTCGGCGATCCTCTACCGGCTTCTGCACCCGTTGGGAGCCCTGCCCTACGAGGACCAGGAGTCGTTCCAGTTCGGTCCGGCACCGCTTCCGGAGTACGGGCAGTTGAGCAACACCGTCATGCGAGGGGTGAGCCTGCGCCCCGACGTCCGCTTCCCGACAGTCCTGGAGCTGCGCAACGCCCTGAAGGCGGCCCTTCCCGAACTGCGCGGGACGAGCGGTTCGAGCGGCGGAGGCGGAGGCGGAGGCGGAGGCGGAGGGGCAATGCTAGCGCCCGCCGTCGCCCCTCCGGGAACGCTGTCCGCTCAGGCACAGACCGATCTCCGGGCCGCGCGGGCCAGACTCGAGGAGGAGATCGGATGGCTCAGCGCGAGTCTGTCCGGAGCGGAGGAGCAGGATCTGAAGCGCGACCACGATCACCTCGCCGAAGCCGTTCAGGCCGACGCCCCGGATCCCCGCCGCATCACAAGATTCGCGCGGCGGTTGAGGGAAACTCTCGAAAGCATGGAAGCGCCGTCGCCGGCCATCGGCATGGTGGACGAGATCCTCGACATCGCCCGTTCGTAACGGCCGGGGTGTCCGTGCCGAAAACACGATGAAGAAACCTTGCGCACTCCACGATCACGCTCACGTCGGACACGTACACCAGCCTGCTCCCGGAGATCGACCGGGAAGTGTCCGAGGCCGCCGCGAGGCTCGTCCCCCGTGCCCGTAAGACGGCAGTCGGCGAAACCGCCGGGCTCACTTCGGGCTCACCTGCGGCCGAGAAAGCGAAAGCGCTCCGACCGGTGGAACTCAGTCAGAGCGCTGCGCCGCAGGTCAGCAGCGGTGAAACCGCCGCCACCAACAGTGGGCCGCCAGGGGCTCGAACCCTGAACCTACGGATTAAAAGTCCGCAGCTCTGCCAATTGAGCTAGCGGCCCGCCGGTGGGTGCCCGACCCTGCGGTACAGCACTCACCGGGGGTGATCCTACCCGGTGATCCCCACCCGCCCGCCAGCGGATTGTGCGCCGCGCCGTGCCGTCACGCGGCCGTGGTCAGGTGCGCGGCACGGACGCGGCGCAGCCACGCCTCGGCGGGCGCCTCGTCGGGAGCCACGGGCAGCACACCGGGGCGGTCGAAGCGGGCCTCCGCGGCGGCGAGCAGCCCCGCGGCATCCGCCGGCCACCGGGCGAAGCGCTCACCGAGCTCCCGGACGCGCTCCGGCTCCGCGAGCCGGACGACCACTTCGCCGGTCTCGTGCAGGGCGAGGCCCTGTTCGACCAGCCGAACGAGGTGCCGGGCGTTCTTCGCCGCCCGGACACGGGCCGCCGGGTCGGCCGGATCCCGGCCGGTCAGCTTGCGGAACTGCTGGGCGGCGTAACCGAGATAGGCCCGGCGGACGGCGTCCGCGCCGAGAAACGAGCGCCGGATGCCGATCAGTTCGTCGCCGAGCAGCGTCCGCGTCTCGTACAGCTCGTCCGGCAGCCAGACCAGTTCGGAGGCGGTCGGGTTGCAGGCGAGGGCCAGCCGGCACCACTTGGCGGCCTCGTGCAGGGTGCGGTCGGGCGCGGTGGTGACATGCGACTCGGCCGGCCGGTGCAGGCCGTGCAGGTCGACGGTGGGCGCGGCGAACAGGCCGAGCCGGTCGAGGTCGGAGCCCGCATGGGCGAGCCCGTAGGCCGTGGAGCCGACGATGCCGGAGAGCAGGATGTGCACGGGGGTCGCCTCCGCTTCGGGGACGGTCGCTGATCGGGTGGTGCGGGCAGTCTGCCGGTCGCGGCCCCCGCCGCGCGAACCAATTGCCGCCCGCCGGTACGTCGCTCCGGCCGCGCGGTGCGGGCCGCACCGATACTGGCCGGATGGCGAACAGCGCGATGCGGACGGCGAAGCTCCGCGCCTGGTGGGCGCACCGGCAGTGGTTGGACGGCACGCACCCGGGCGCCGCGCCCGCCGAGGTGCTGGCCGCGGCGGGCTGGGCCCGCTCGGTGGGCGGAGCCGCCCCCTACCTGGGGCTGTTCGCCCGGGCCGGGATCGGGCGCGCCGCGGTGGACGCGGCGGTCGCTGCCCTGCAGGTGCACGAACTCCCGTCCGCCCGCGGCTGCACGTACGTGCTGCCCGCCGCCGACTTCGCGCTCGGCCTGGCCGCCGGGGCGAGCGCCCCGGAGGGCGAGATCGCCGCGGCCGGACGGCACCTGGACGTCGGCCGGGACGAGATCGAGAAGCTCTGCCTGGCGGTGGTCGAAGTCCTCGGTGAGGGCGACCCGATGGAGCCGGCGATGATCCGCGAGGCGGCCGGGCCGGCCGTCCGGCCGCTCGGCGACGCGGGCCGCCGACGGGGCCTGTCGACCACCCTGCCGCTGGCCCTCGGACTGCTCCAGGCCCGCGGGTCGATCCGCCGGGTGCCGGTCAACGGCCGCCTGGACCAGCAGCGGTACGGCTATGTGCGGTGGGACCAGCCCGTCCGGGGCTCCGCCGCCGAACTCGCCGAACGCTACCTCTCCTGGGCCGCCCCGGCCTCCGTGCGGCACCTGCGCTGGTTCACCGGATTCACCGCCGCTACGGCGAAGGCCGCCCTCGCCCCGCTGGATCTCGTCGAACTCCCCGGCACCGACCTGCTGCTGCCCGCCGCGCTGGCCGACGAGTTCGAGGACTTCACGCCGCCCGGCGAGCCCTCGTACGCGCTGCTCGCCGGGATCGACGGCATCCACCTGCTCCACCGCGACCTGCCGCGCCTGGTCGACCCGGCCGACGCGGAGCGGCCCGTCCCGGCCGCGAAGGAGGGGCGCAGCTTCGGCAGCGCGGCCGACCCGCAGACCCACATCGTGGTGGACCGAGGCCGGATCGTCGGCTTCTGGGAGTACGACACCGAGCAGCGGGAGATCGTCCACCAGCTGTTCGTGCCGGCGGACGCCGCGCTGCGCGAGGCCGTCCGGCGGACGGAGGCCTTCGTCCGGGACGAGCTCGGCGACGCCCGCGGGTTCAGCCTGGACTCGCCGAAGAGCCGGGCGCCGAAGATCGCCGCGATGCGCGGGGCCGCGGCGGGCTGACTCCGGGCGGCACCGTTCGGGTACGGTCACGGCCATGGACGACGAGGTACTGGTGATCACCGGGGCGGGCCGTGGCATCGGCGCCGCCACCGCCCGGCTGGCCGCGGCCCGCGGCTACCGGGTCTGCGTCAACTACCGCACCGACGAGGCGGCGGCCGCCGCCGTGGTGGCCGACATCGAGGCGGCCGGCGGGACGGCGATCGCAGTCAAGGCCGATGTCGGCCGGGCCGACGGGGCGGCCCGGCTGTTCCGCACCGTCGACGAGGAGCTCGGCCCGCTCACCGGGCTGGTCAACAACGCCGGGACGCTGGAGCGGCAGTGCCGCCTCGACGAGATGGACGAGGACCGGCTGGCCCGGATCTGGCGGGCCAACATCACCGGTCCGTTCCTGTGCGCCGGCGAGGCCGTCCGGCGGATGTCCACCCGGTACGGCGGGCGCGGCGGCGCGATCGTCAACGTCGGCTCGGCGGCCTCCCGGCTCGGGTCCCCGAACGAGTACGTCGACTACGCGGCGTCCAAGGGCGCCCTGGACTCGATGACCCGCGGGCTGGCCCTGGAGGTCGCGGGCGAGGGGATCCGCGTCAACGCGGTACGGCCCGGTCTGATCCACACCGGCATCCATGCGCTCGGCGGCGAGCCCGGCCGGGTCGACCGGGTCGCCCCGGGCCTGCCGCTCGGCCGCGGCGGGCAGCCGGAGGAGGTCGCCGAGGCCGTCCTGTACCTGCTGTCGCCCGCCGCCTCGTACAGCACGGGAGCGTTCCTGGACGTCGCGGGCGGGCGGTGACCGGGCGCCGACGGCGCGCGCCGACTTCACCGGAACGGGGCGCCCGGGGCGCCCGCCCGCCCTACCGTGGAGCCCATGAGCGACCGTGAGTCCGACACCACCATCGACACGGCCGACGTGGCCAACCTGCCCGGCCGCCCCGACCTTGCCCACGTCGCCGTCCCCGACGTGCCCAACTTCCGTGACGCCGGGGTCGGGCCGCTCCGCCGCGGCGTGCTGTTCCGCTCCGGCACTCTCAGCCTGCTGACCCCCGAGGGGGCGCAGCGGCTCAAGGCGCTCGGCGTGCGGACGGTCGTCGACCTGCGCACCGCGACCGAGCGCTCACGCTGGCCCGACCGGCGCCACGGCCTGGAGTACCTGGGCCACCACCTGCCGCTGCTGCCCGACCGGGCGGAGACCGGCGTCGAGTGGCCGAGCACCGGCCTGGAGGTCTACCTCTTCATGGCCGAGACCGGCGGATACGCCATCGCCGGGACGGTCCGCCGGCTGGCCGGGCCGGACGGCCTGCCGGCCGTCGTCCACTGCGCGGTCGGCAAGGACCGGACGGGCCTCACCGTGGCCGTGCTGCACCACCTGGCCGGGCTGTCGCAGGAGGAGATCGTCGAGGACTTCCTGCGTTCCAACGCCCACCTCGGCCTGGACGCGGGGCCGGTCACCTACCTCGACGAGAACGGCGAGGAGCAGGTCTCGCACGCCGTGGAGCCGGCCAACCTGGTCGCCGCCCTGGCCCGGATCCGCGAACTGCACGGCACCGTCGAGGACTACCTGCTGGCCCACGGCGCCACCGCCGAGGACATCACCGCCGTCCGCACCCGACTGGCCGGCTGACGCCGGGGCGCGGGGTCAGCCCCGCGCCCCGGCCGCGCCGCGCTCCTCCCAGCCGAAGACCAGCGCCAGCACGGCGGCGATCGCGGCGAGTTGGGCGATCGACGCGACGCCGGTGCCGAGCGGGACGGTGGCCGCGATCAGGGCCGCGGCCACCAGGCGGGGCAGGACGGGGCGCAGGCCGAAGGTCTGCCGGATGTCCGCGTTGACGACCAGGAACAGGGCGGGCCCTGCACCGAGCACGGCCGCCCGCGCGAGCGGGAGGTGCCCCGTCGGGTGGGCGACCGCCGCCTCGGCACCGGTGGCGAGCAGGATCACCGCGAACAGCAGCAGGTAGTGGCCGAGGTCGTGGACCCGGATGGCGAGCCGGTTGCGGCGCGCGTCGTCGAGGGCGGCCAGGTAGTGCACGGACCGCTCGTCGTCGTCGTGGCCGAAGTACGCCCACCACAGGCCCACGCAGACGGCCAGCGCGCAGAGCGCCGCCGCCACCGCGGTCGCATCCAGCGCCGGCCCGCCGGCCGCGCCCATGCCGAGGGCGATCACCGACTCGCCGAACGCGATGATCACGACCAGTCCGTGGCGCTCGACGAGGTGGTCCGCCCGCAGGTGGAACTGCGGCAGGTCGACCAGGTACGGGGTGACCAGCTGGAGGACGAAGGCCGCCGTCCAGAGGGTGAGTTGGGCGGTGCCCTCCAGATAGCCGCCGCTGACCACCAGGGCGGCGTTCACCAGATTGGCCAGCCCCATCCGCAGGACGGCGGATCGGGCGACCCCCGCCGCCGCGAACATCCCGGTGTGCACGGCGATCACCACCAGGTACGCCCAGCCGAAGACCACCCCGCTGCCCTCGAAGGCGTGCGGCACGGCCAGCGAGATCACCAGGAACCCGGCCATCGCGGTCAGCAGCAGGCCGCGGCGCGGGTGGGTGGAGGGCGGCATCGCGTTGGTCAGCCAGATGAACGCGTCGTACATCCACCAGATCACGGCGAGCATCACCAGCACCCGGACGAGTCCGCCCGGGTTCAGATGGTGCGTCAGGCTGGCGGTCAGCTGGGTCACGGTGAAGACGAAGACGAGGTCGAAGAAGAGCTCCAACGGGCTGACGCGGAGCTCGGACTCATGTGCGATCGGTTCGGCGGTCACGGGCGTGAGTATGGCCAGGAACACGGCCGGGACGCCCGGGCTTCCCATCCTTCGGTACCGGCCGGGCCGCCGCTGCCCGCGTCCGTCGGCGCGGTTACCGTGGGCGTGGAGTCGTCCCCGTGCCGGACGGGGCCCCGAAGGAGTGTGCACCATGGCGAAGATCCCCACCGCAGCCGTCGCCGCCACCGGGCTGATCGGCGGCTACGGCACCGCGCGGTGGAGCGGGCGGCGGGAGCTCGGCGGCGCGGTGCTCGCCGCTGCCGGGGCGACTGCCGCCGTCCAGTGGGGCCGGCGGACCGGCCCGGGGGCCGCGGCCGCCCTGACCGGGCTGTACCTGGCGGCGTTCGGCGCCTCGCATCCGCTGGCGAAGCGGATCGGCGCCTGGCCGGCCGTGTTCGCCGTCACCGCGGTGGTCGCCGGGGCCTCGGTGCTCGCCACCGGCAGCTGACGGCCCCGCAGCGGCGGCCTAGGACTTGTCCGATGCCGCGGCGAACCGGCGCTCGAAGGCGGCCCGGTTGGTGGAGACCGGCGAGCGGTCCCACACCGCGAAGACCACCCGGCCGAACGGTGCGCCGTGGGTCCGCAGCGCCTGCTCGAAGGCCTCGGCGACCACCGTCGGGTCGTTGCGGAAGACCCCGCACCCCCAGGCTCCGAGCACCAGCTCACGGGCGCCGTGCCGGGCCGCGACCGCGAGCACCCGGCGGGCCCGCTCGACGAGCAGCCCCGACACGTCGACCGGGCGGCCGGCCGAACGCAGCGCCAACTGCCCCGCGTTGGGCGCCGGCGAGGTCAGGAAGGACAGCGCATACGGCTCGGCGAGCAGGCCCTGCGGGCCGCGGATCACCGGCACCCGGGGCGACCAGATGACCCGGTGGCTGTACCCGAGGTCGGAGGAGGCGCGGTGCGCCTCGTAGTAGTCGGGCGCCTCCAGCAGGCAGCGGTACAGCAGGGCGCTGCGACAGAGGTCCTCCTCCTGGGCCTTGGCGCCGCGCAGGTAGCCGCCGCCCGGATTGCGGGCCGACGCGAAGTTCAGCACGGCGACGTGCTCGCCGCCGGCCGCGACCAGCCGCGCCCCGGCCTGCACGCTGCCCTCCGGGGTGACCTCGACGGGGCCCGTGAACGGCCCGCCGCCCTCACCCCCGGGACGGCCTGCGGCCCGTACGAGACCGTGCCGGCCCGGGCCGCCCGCAGCAGACCCCCGATCTCCACCGTCGCGCCGTCGCGCGTGCGGTAGCTCCCCCGCTCGGCGATCTCCTCGTTCTCGACCGCCACCTGATGCATTCGGCTCATGGCGCGACCGTACGCCGGGGCCCGGCCCAGGTTCCACCGATTATTCTCATCGGGAGAACAACGGGGGCGCGACCGGGCCGGGAACGCCGACGGGGCCCGCCCCACCGAAGTGGAACGGGCCCCGATCAGTCGCCGTCGGGCGTCAGGCGTCAGGCGTCAGTTCTTCCAGCGCGGCTTGCGGTCGCCGCCACCGTTGAAGCCACCGCGGTCGCGGTCGCCGAACGAGCGGTCACGGTCGCCACCGAAGGAACGGCCGCCGCGGTCGTCACGGTTGAAGCCCTGCGGGCGGCCACCGGAGCGGTGGTCGTCGCGGCGGGCGAACGGGCGGTTGTTGCTGCCACTGCGGTCGCGGTCCCCGCCGAAGGAGGGGCGGTCGCCGAAGGAGCGGGCCGGACGGTCGCCACCGAAGGAGCGGCCGCCACGGTCGTCACGGTTGAAACCGCCGCGCTCACGGTCACGGTCGCCACCGAAGGAACGGCCGCCACGGTCGTCACGGTTGAACGGACGGCCACCGCGGTCGTCACGGTTGAAGCCACCGCGCTCACGGTCACGGTCGCCACCGAAGGAGCGGCCGCCACGGTCGTCACGGTTGAACGGACGGCCACCGCGGTCGTCACGGTTGAAGCCACCGCGCTCACGGTCACGGTCGCCACCGAAGGAGCGGCCGCCACGGTCGTCACGGTTGAAACCGCCGCGCTCACGGTCGCCGCGCTCGCCGCGGTCCCGGTCACGGTTGAACGCCGGGCGCTCACGGTCACGGTCCCGGTTGAACGCCGGGCGCTCGCTGCGCGACTCGCGGTACGACGGGGCACGCTCGGCGTCGGCGGCCGGGGCGGCCTCGGCCGCGGGGGCCTGCGCCTCGGTACCGGCCTCGGCGGTCTCGGCGGCCGGCTCCTCGACCTCGTCCTCGATGCCGAGGGCGGCACGCTCGCGGGCGGCGCGGGTGGCCAGGCGGTCGGCCTCCTCGCGCAGCTCGGCGGCGCGGCGCTGGGCGCGCTCCAGCTGGCGGGTCATCTCGGCGACCTCGCGCTCGGCGGCACCGGCGATGCCGGCGGCCGACTCGGCCTGCACCTCGACCAGCGAGCGGGCGCCGGTGATCTTGGCGACCTCGGCGTCGAAGGCGTGGTCCAGGATGTGGCGCGAGGCCTCGACGCCCGCGTCCTCCATCAGGCGGAAGACGCCGCGGCGCTGGTGCGGCAGCACCAGGGTCACGACGGTGCCGGAGCGGCCGGCGCGGGCGGTACGGCCCGAGCGGTGCAGGTAGTCCTTGTGGTCGCCGGCCGGGTCGACGTTGAGCACCAGGTCGATGCCGTCGACGTGGATGCCGCGGGCCGCGACGTCGGTGGCGACGACGACGTTGACGTAGCCGTCCTTGAAGTCGCCGAGGACGCGGGTACGGGCGCCCTGGGTCATGCCGCCGTGCAGCGCGTCAGCCTTCACGCCGGCCTCGACCAGCTGCTCGGCGACGCGGTCGGCGCCCATCTGGGTGCGGACGAAGATGATCGTCCGGCCCTTGCGGGCAGCGATGGCGTTGGTGATCGGCGCCTTGTCCTTGGGCTTCACCACGAGGATGTGGTGGGTCATCGTGGTGACCGCGCCGGCGGAGGGGTCGACCTCGTGGGTGACCGGGTTGTTCAGGTAGCGCTTGACCAGGGTGTCGATCTCGTTCTCCAGCGTGGCGGAGAACAGCAGGCGCTGGCCGCCGGCCGGCACCAGGTCGAGGATCTCGGTGACCTCGGGCAGGAAGCCCATGTCGGCCATCTGGTCGGCCTCGTCGAGGACGGCGATCTGCACGTCGTCCATCTTGGCGGAGCCGCGGTTGATCAGGTCGCGCAGGCGGCCGGGGGTGGCGACGAGGACGTCGACACCGCGCTCCAGCGCGTAGATCTGGTTGGACATCGAGGTGCCGCCGCAGACCACCTTGAGCTTGAGGCCGAGCACCGAGCCGAAGGGCTCCAGGGCGTCGGCGACCTGCATGGCCAGCTCGCGGGTCGGGACGAGGATGAGGCCGCGCGGGTGCTTGGCGCGGGTGCGCTCGCCGTCGGCGAGGCGGGTCAGCAGCGGCAGGCCGAAGCTGAGGGTCTTGCCGGAGCCGGTGCGGCCACGGCCCAGCACGTCCTTGCCGGCCAGCGCGTCCGGGATGGTCGCGGCCTGGATCGGGAACGGGGTGGTGACGCCGCGCTTGGCGAGGGCGCGCACGACGTCGTCGTGCAGGCCCAGGTCGCCGAAGGTCACGGTGGGCTCGGCGTCGGCGGCGGCGTCCTCGGTGTCGAGGTCGGCGAGCTCGCTGTCGAGGTCGGTGGTGTCGAGGTCGGCGAGCTCGGTGGCGTCGTCCACGAGGAGCTCGGTGGTGTCGGCGGCGTCGGAACCGTTCGCGGGCATGGCGAAGCGGGCGTCGTCAACGAGAGACATGCAAAACCTTCCGGAAGTGGCACGCGCCAAAGTCCGGGGTTCTGTTACACAACCGCCTCTATGCGGTCAGCCACGGATCGCCGGAACGCGCCAAGGGCGCCAATGGGATTCAGGGCGCCAGTCAAATGAATCAAACGAACGATCTACCACCATAGACGAACCTGGGGATCAACGGCAAATGCGCTGGCCAGACCGTCAATGGCCGGGTGATCCACTACCCCCTCCCGAGGATCCGAGGATGGTGGGCACCGGATCAGGATCCGGGGTGGCGGCCGGCGGGGTGGGCGTCGGGGCGGGGCTGGTCGCCGGGGAGGTGCCGGACCCGCCGGCCGGCGGACCGGTCGGCGTGTCCACGGAGCGGGTGGTCGGGGTGGAGTCGGGCGCGGGGGAGGGCAGGTCCGACGGCACGGGCGAGTCGGCCGGGCCGGGCGCGGAGGCCGCACCGGACGGGGTGTCACCGCGCCGTTCGGCGTCGGCCGCCGGAACGGCGCCGTGCCGGCCCCGCAGGCCCGTCACCGGCCGCCCGGCCCCAACGCCGGCCGACGGGTCGCCGGCGGCGTCCTGACCGCCCTGCTGCCCGCCGCTGCGCGCGTCCGGCACCCCGGCGCCGACCGACATGCACCCGCTCAGCCCCAGACCCGCCAGCGTCATCACGACCGCCCCCGCCAGCGCTCTGCGCCGCCTCGTCCGCACCGCCATCACCCGAGCCACCTCTCGCACCGCCCAGCCGGGCGCACCGCCCTACGGTGCCCAACGCGCGGCCGGGCCGCCGGACACGGGCGGCCGCCGGGATCCCGTCGCTCCGCGCGGGCCCGCAGCCGGCCACGGGCCCGGTCAGCCCCAGAACGCGTGTGCCAGCGCCGTCCCCGCGTACGCCGCGCCGAGGCCGGCCAGCACGCTGCCGGCCACGTTGGCGACGGCCAGCAGGCGGGCGCCGCCCTCGGCCAGCCGCAGCGTCTCGTACGAGAACGTCGAATAGGTCGTGAGGGCGCCGCAGAAGCCGGTGCCGAGCAGCAGTTGGACGTCGGCGGAGGCGGCGCCGGAGGCCGCCGCGCCGACCAGCAGACCGAGCACCAGGCAGCCGGAGACGTTGACAGCGAAGGTGCCCCACGGGAACACCGAGTCGTGCCGGGACTGCACCAGGCGGTCCGTCAGGTAGCGCGCCGGGGCACCCACCGCCGCACCGGCGGCGACCAACAGCCAGTGCAGCGTCACCGCTCGTCCTCCGCCGTGCCGGTCCGGTGCGGGCGGGCCACGACCTCGCACTCGTCGAGCAGGACCGGGCCGAGGCCGTCCAGGTCGTCGAGGAGCGGCAGGAAGGCGCGGATCCGCTCGGCGGTGTCCACCACGACGACCGCCACCGGCAGGTTCTCGCTGAGCGAGAGCAGCCGGGCGGTGTGGATCATCGAGGACGCGCCGAAGCCCTCGATGCCGCGGAAGACACTGGCGCCGGCCAGGCCGGCGCCGTGCGCCCGGTGCACGATCTCGGTGTAGAGCGGGCGGGAGCGGTGCTTCTCGCTCTCCCCGACCAGGACGGTCAGCCGCAGTGCGGTACCCCTGAGCCTGCTCATCGCGGTCCTCTCCACGCTCTCGTCCTCGTGGCCGCCGCGCCCGCGCGGCCGGCCGTCGTCCGGTTCACACGACCCTCCGCCCGACCAGCCGCCGGGTGGTCCCGGCCGCGACCCGGACCGACACGAGGGCTGCCAGCAGCGTGGCGGCCAGGTAGAACAGGCCTCGCGCCGGGGCGCCGTGGTCGATCAGCCGCTGGACGTCCACCGTGGCCGTCGAGAAGGTCGTGAACCCGCCCAGCACGCCCGTGCCGAAGAACGGCCGCAGCAGCGGGTGCGGCGACCAGACCTCGGTCACCGCCACCAGGAAGACGCCGATCACGGCGCAGCCCACGGCGTTCACGGCCAGCGTCGTCCACGGGAAGGCGTCCGCCGCCGTCGGCCATCGCAGCGCAGCCCCGTAGCGGGCCAGGGCCCCCAGGACCCCGCCCAGCGACACCACGGCCACCGCGGGCCCCTGCCCGCGGAGAACGGACCCCGGCCGCACCGCCCCACCCGAACGCACACGCCAACGCACACTCCAGTGAACCACCGCCGCGGATCACCTGGCACACCGTCATCGCACACCCGACAATGAGGCCGTGGACATGACCCGGGACGAGTTCGAGATTGTGGTCGCCGACGCCCTCGACCAGATCCCCCGAAGCTCGCCGCCATGATGGACAACGTGGCGGTCTTCGTCGAGGAGGAGCCCGACCCCTCCTCGCCCGACCTGCTCGGCCTGTACGAGGGGACCCCGCTCACGGAGCGCGGCGAGTGGTACGCCGGCGTCCTGCCGGACCGGATCATCGTCTACCGGGGGCCGACCCTGCGGTACTGCGACACGCGCGGGCAGGTGGTCGACGAGGTCCGCACCACGGTGATCCACGAGGTGGCCCACCACTTCGGTTTCGACGACGACGAGCTGCACGAGCTCGGCTGGTCGTGACCCTCCGGGGCGGCCCCCGGTGGGCCCGGAGAGCGACACCCGGCGCGGCCTCCCGAAATCGTTTTGGCGTTCCGCCCGGCATCCCATATGCTTCTCGACGTCCCCGAACGCTGGAAGTCAGCCGGACGGGCCGCAAGCCCTCATCGTCTAGTGGCCCAGGACGCCGCCCTTTCAAGGCGGTAGCACGGGTTCGAATCCCGTTGGGGGCACGCGTTACCGTAGTGCAAGCAGGACAAGCAGTGCCGCAAGGCCTGAGCGGATCTTCCGCACCAGGTCCCGTGGAGCAGTTGGTTAGCTCGCCACCCTGTCAAGGTGGAGGTCGCGGGTTCAAGTCCCGTCGGGATCGCCCGTCTCGCAAGAGGCGTTGCAGTACGGCCAGGTAGCTCAGTTGGTACGAGCGTCCGCCTGAAAAGCGGAAGGTCGCCGGTTCGACCCCGGCCCTGGCCACCAGTGCTGAACAGCACAAAGCCCCCGAGCGCGTCGCGCTGAGGGGGCTTTTTCATGCCGTCTGACGCCAACGCCGACACCAACGAGCCCGACCGGCAGCAGATCCAGGCAGCTACGAGAGGCACTCCGGTGACCGGCCCGATGCGATGTCGATCACAGGGAGCCACCCCGTCGAGCTTCCCCAGGGCCGGGCGGAAAAGCGCATGCCACCCCGGTACCAGGGCAGTAGCGTGCACCCATGACGTGGCGGGGACCGACGTACAGAACAGTGGACGGGGAGAGGATCGACGGGGCCTGGTGCCACGTCTGGCAGCGGAGTCGATGGGATGCCGAGTACTACCTCGACGACCTGATCGTCTTCGCGGACGGCTCGGTCAGGTGTCAGGAACGGACCGACCTGGCCGGCCTGGAGAAGCTCCTGGCCTCGGGCCGAATCGCCGTGCCACGGCCCGGCGCTCCCGATCTTCCCGACGAGCCCTCGAAGTGGCGCTCCCGTCGCGGTGAACCGCTGACCCCGGACGGGTTTCTGAGCGAGGTCGCCGACAAGATCGAGGAACTCAACGGCCGACCGAGCACCGGGCAGCGCTGTTGGGAGGCGATCCGCCGCTACCAGCAGGAGCCCGACCAGCCGAACCGCGCACTGCTGCGGGACGCCTACCTGGCAGTCCCACCTCACCGCCGGATCCATGTCCTCGGCGACATGGACCTCCAGGACCGGCCCTTGCGGATCCTGCTCACCGACGTGGGTGAGGCCGTGGACGGGGACGGCCCGGTCGTGACGGCGGACATGCACCAGGAGACGCTGGACTACTTCCGCCGCGGGGACGAAGGCGTGGCCCGCGAGCAGGAGAGGCGCGCCGTCCAGCACGCCGACGATCCGACCGGGCCCGGCCGGGCGGCTGTCACCTCCCACCAGACCGTCTACCCGCAGGGTTGGCCCGAGGCGCTGGGACTGTTCGTGCTGCGCAACGACTACCCCGCGCAGATCGCCTTCGCCGGCGAGCTCTACTCGTCGGTAGTCCACGGCTACTGGGCCCTGTCGGCGGCCGGCGCCGCCGATCGGCGGCACATCCAGGAAGCGGCGTCCGGACGGGAAGCTCACGACCTGGGCGGCCGATCGGTCCGGCGAGCGGACTGGGCGGCCATACGGCTCGCGGTGATGGGCGGACTGCTGCGCGCGAAGTTCACCCAGCACCCCGAGCTCGCCGAGGTTCTCCTCTCCACCGGGGACGCGACGATCAGCTACACCGGCTTCTCGGACTCGCCCTTCTGGCGGGACGTCCCCGACGGCCGCGGACGGAACTGGATGGGCCGCCTGCTTGAGCTGGTCCGGTCCGAACTCCTCGCCGAGCAGTCGCTCGGCAGCCACCGCGACCCCGAGAGCCCAAGGGTGACCGGGAAGTCCACGAGCTCGCAGATATGACGGGCGCCCACGACGGCCAGTTGCTGCCGGCAGCGCCGAAGGCGATGCCCACGACCGGGAGCCCCGGTTCGGGGAGGTCAACGACCGGGACTTGGCCGCTCACCTGGCGATCCAGGCGTTCATCAAGATCTGGTACCTGGCCGGTCGCGCTCGGTGATTGCCGGAGGAGATCTCGCCCGAGGAGGCCCTCGACCGCATCGGGCTCCTCGCCGATCTGAGCCACAACCTGCCCGCGGGCACCAGGCCGCGCGCTCGGCGTCCCGCCCGTGGGAAGCCTGACGGCAGGCGGGAACGGGCGATGAGGGGCGGCCGATGAGCCGGCTCTGGAACACGGCCGGCGCGGAGGAGCGGGCCTGGATCGTCTCGCACATCTCCCTTCTACGTTGTTCTACGCGAGCCAACGGGACGGCGGGCGGTCACCGTTCTCCCGCCGGACACACGTACGCGAGGTACTTCGCGTACTTGACGTACTTCCTGCTCGGCGCGACCCTGGTTCTCGGACGAGGAGGCTTCCTATGACCGCGGTCCACTACGAGAGCTACACCGAAGCCCGAGCACACCTGAAGGATCTCCTGGACGCAGCCGGGCAGGGCCGGGTTGCGACCGTTCGCAGGGACACCGGGTATGCGGCGGTGGTCGACGCGGCGCGGCTGCGTCACGCCCTCGCGCTGCTGTGCCCGTCCAAGGCCGAGGTGGTGTCCGAGGGCCACGGCTGGTCGGTGTTCTTCCCCGGCCTCCCGGTCGCCGCGGATGGCGGCACGTTCGACGAGGCCATCGACGAGATGATCGACGCGCTCCGCGAGTACGCGGAGGACTGGCAGGACCGACTCCTGAGCGCTCCGAATCACCGCGACAACTGGGGCCTGGTCCAGTTGATCGGTCTCAGCGACGACGCGCAGCTCCGTGATTGGCTGCTCGGAGTCGCCACGTGACCTGGCCCCAGCCGACACACGAACGCCACGAGCAGTTCTGCAAGGTCGAAGGCTGGGAACGCGTACGTGACGCGCGCGGTCGCACCGGCACCCACCACATCACCTATGAATTCGGGCTCCCCGACGGGCGGATCCTGCGTACTCGGGTGTCGCATCCGGTCGACCGCACCGTGTACGGCGCGAGCATGTGGGCGCACATCCTCCGCGATCAGCTGGACGTGGCAGAGGATGTCTTCTGGCCCTGCGTCCTGGAGGGCACGCTTCCCGATCGAGGCGCACCTGAGCCACCACGCGAGGCGCTGCCCGCGGATCTGGTCCACCTGCTGATCAGCCGCGTCGGACTCACCGAGGACCAGGTCGCCGAGCTGACCAGGGCCCAGGCGATCGCGCGACTCCAGCAGTTCTGGACGGACGGGCACTGACTCCAACTGCTGGATCGCCGCCCGGGGCAGCCGATGCCGGTCTCCGTCCCGCCGCCACCGCGGTCAGCCGAACGTCGGACCGACGTGCGCCAGGACCCGCCTGAGGTACTCGGCCCGATCGGACAGCAACGTGATGCTGACGACGAGTCGGTCACGATCGAGCGGCTGGAACACGTATCCGGCGACCGGCAGCGCGGTCACTCGGAGTCGGAATCCTCCCAGGCGGGTACCGGTGGCCCGCTCGTACTCTCGCAACGCGTCCCTCATCCGGGGAACGGCGCCGGTGGGCCTGCCGGCGTGAGCGGTCGCGCAGCCGGATCGACGACCAGCGCCTGGTGCGGGTGGACGACCGGAAGCCCCAGCGGGTCGGCGATGCCGAGCGCGTCGCGGACAGCCAGGGCGAGAGCAAGGTCGTGGGAGTAGTCCAGGACCACCGACCACGGCGCTCCCGACGTCGCCACCATGCGGCCGTTCCTTCCCTGACGATGCAAGCGTGACACCAGCCGTTTCCCAGCCCGCTCCGCCGCCGTGCACGTCCCACCTCCGTGCCAGTGGATGTCCTGCCCGTACGAAGTCGTGACATTGTTCGAGCCCCGCGGGTGAAACCCGGGCGCCCCTCCACGCGTGTACCTCTCCGGAAGATCTGGTGGAGGGGGCCGTCGTGCGACGGATTTCGATGGTGGGCGCGGCACTGAGCGGGGTTCTGCTGCTGTCCGCGTGCAGTGGCGGCGGCGGCACGGGCGGCTCCGCCGCGTCGGGCGGCTCCGGCGACAAGGGCGGTGCGGCGAAGGCGTCCGCAGCCGTGCTGTCGATCGCGCCCAAGGACGGTGCGCAGGATGTGGCCCCGGGCGCGGTCAAGGTCTCGGTCGCGACCGGCAGGCTCACCGAGGTCGCCGTGACCGACAAGGACGGCACGCCGGTCGAGGGCTCGATGGCCTCCGACGGCCTCAGCTGGATCCCCGCCACGGGCGGCCTCACGGTCGGCTCGCTCTACCGGGTGAACGCCAGGGCCGTGGACGCCGCCGGTGTGACGACCACCGCCACCAGCAGCTTCACCACCCTGACCCCGAAGAGGACCGCCAAGGTCGAGGACAACGTGGTCACCGGCCAGAAGTTCGGCGTCGGCATGATCATCTCGGTGCACTTCGGGGTGAGGGTCAAGGACAAGGAGGCCGCCGAGAAGGCCATCGCCGTGGAGGCCTCGGACGGCACGCAGGTCAAGGGCCACTGGTTCGAGAACGACACCCGTCTCGACCTGCGCCCCGCCGAGTACTGGAAGCCCGGCACCACGGTGAAGATCCACCTGCGGACCACCGGTGTGGAGCTGGCGCCCGGCGTGTACGGCGCGACCCGGCGCGACGAGAACTTCACCGTCGCCCGCTCCCGGATCAGCGAGGTCGACGCCCGCACCCATCAGATGGTGGTCAAGGAGGACGGCAAGCCCGACCAGACCATTCCGATCACCGCGGGCACCAGTGACAACCCGTCCTGGAACGGCACCATGGTCATATCCGCCAAGAGCCGCATGGAGAAGATGACCTCCCGGGGCCAGACCAACCTCGTGGGCGAGGGCTACGACGCCGTCGAGCCGCACGCGATGCGACTGACCAGCAGCGGCACCTACCTGCACGGCAACCCGAAGTCCCGGGCCGCGGTCGGCCGCTCCAACATCAGCCACGGCTGCGTCGGCATGGTCGACACCGAGGCCGGCGACGAGAACTCCACCGCCGGCAAGGTCTACGCCGCCTCCCTCGTCGGCGACGTCGTGATCATCCGGAACTCCATCAAGAAGGCGCCGCTGCAGCCCGACAACGGCCTCAGCGGCTGGACCGTGCCGTGGTCCCAGTGGTGACCGGGGCAGCCGCGCGGCCCTGAGGCACACCCGGGCATGCAAGGGCCCGCACCGCGCGTACGCGGTGCGGGCCCGGGCTGCCGGCCAGGCCATGCAGCGGAAGCTACTAGAGCGGGCGAATGTTCTCCGCCTGCGGGCCCTTCTGGCCCTGCGTGACGTCGAACTCGACCTTCTGGCCCTCGAGCAGCTCACGGAAGCCGTTGGCGTTGATGTTCGAGTAGTGGGCGAACACGTCAGGACCGCCACCCTCCTGCTCGATGAAGCCGAAGCCCTTTTCCGAGTTGAACCACTTCACAGTGCCATTAGCCATTTAAAACTCCTTCAACGGGAAGTCCGGAACACGCTGTTTCGCGTGCTCCGCGTCGCCGCTCTGACCCGTCCGGGGAATGGCCGGAAAACAAAAGCGCGCCTGCGGTCACAACCAGCAGGCGCACACAAAGTTCATGGGAACCACAACTGCAACTACCACGACTGTAGCAGGGTCCGGACCGCAACGGGGGATTGAGCCACGGCCAGTTCCGCGGCGCGCCGGGCCCGCCGGTGACCGGATGGCCAAGATCGAGAAAATTCCGGGTCTCGAACCGCTCCCCCTCATCGGATGAGGCGCATACTGGCCATGATGACGAATTCAGCCGCGCTCCGGCGCCACCTGCCCACCAGCCCCTTCCGTCGGGCTGCGGCTCCGCCGCCGCCCAAGCGATTCGCCGTCGGTGACCGTGTGACGCACGACGAGCACGGCCTCGGCCGGGTCGTCGCCGTCGAGGGCGGCGACGGCGAGATCGCCGTTCTGGTCGACTTCGGCTCCCGCAAGGAGCGGATCACGGCCCCCTTCCCCAAGCTCTTCGTCCTGTGACCCACCCGGACACGCGCACCGGGCCCTGAGCCCGGGGCCGTGTCCGCGGTGGGTCGCCGCACGACCTGAGCACGACCGGAGCCCCTGGTCCGGCCGCTCGGTCCCGTGCGCTCCCGGCACGGCCGGAGGCCGCCGGGCCGCTTCGGTGTGCCCCGGGCCGTGCTCCGGAGGTTCAGCGATCCGCCGGGCCCGGCTCCGCGGGGAGGCCGGACGGCAGGCCCCACTCACTCCACGAGCCGTCGTAGACGGCGACGTCCCGATAGCCCGCGAGGTCCGCGCCGAGCGCCAGCACGCAGGCGGTGACGCCGGATCCGCAGCTGAGGACCAGCCGCTCCCGCCCCGCGGCCGCCGCCGCCAGCAGGGTGCGCAGTTCGCCCGCCGGACGCATCCGGCCGCCCGTCTGCAGGTCCGCGAAGGGCAGGTTGGCGGAGCCGGGGATGTGGCCCCGGCGGAGCCCCGGCCGTGGCTCCTCGACCGTTCCGGCGTACCGCTCGCGGCTGCGGGCGTCGAGCACCGCCGTCGCGGGATCGGCAAGCGCGCCGACCACCGCCGTACGGTCCACGAGCAGACCTGCGCGCGGCTTCGCCGTGAACGTGCCGGCCGGCGCGGCCGACGGCGGGGCGCTCTCGCAGGGCAGCCCGGCGGCCGTCCAGGCGGGCAGGCCGCCGTCGAGCACGGCCGCCCGGTCGAATCCCATCGCCCGCAGCATCCACCACGCGCGGGCGCTGGAGTAGATGCCGGCGCTGTCGTAGACCACCACCGTGCTGCGGTCGTGCACGCCGAGCCCGCGCAGCGCCCGGGTGAACGCCTCCGGGCCGGGCATGGTGTGCGGAAGGGGGCTCGACGGGTCGGAGAGCTCCCCGTCGATGTCGAACGCCCGCGCGCCCGGGATGCGCGGGCCGGTGCTGCGGTACTGACCGACGCCGGCGTCGAGCACGACCAGGTCGGGGTGGTGCAGCCGTTCCGCGAGCCAGTCGGTGGTGACCAGGGGTCCGTCGAGGGACAGCGGGCTCATCGCACACACCTTCTCCGAGTCGACGGTCGCGTCGGGCAACGGACGTGGTGACCTGTGCGGCGACCGGGGCGCCCGTCGACGGTAGCCGATCCCGGGGCGGTCGGGCAGCCCCTGGCGACCGGGCCGGCCGCCGTTGCCCACCCCCGTGGGGCAGCGGCGTGCCGGAGTTCGGGTCGCGGGCCGGGGGCGTGCGCCCGGCCACGGTTGTCGATCCTGCACGCACCGTGACCGGGTGTCAACTATCGTGGATCGGTTGGGGGAAGACCTCCGCGAACCGACACATGTCGCGCACGTGGCGCCCGCGCGATACCCAACGATCGTGCAGATGAACGGGCCAGAAGGGATTCTGGCGACGTGTCAGCTCGTTCTATGATCCGCCCATGGCCACGGACCCCGCACGCCCGGACGCTTCCGGCATCCCGCCCGGCGAGGAGGGGGCCCCACCCGGCTCCGCCGACTTCGCCGCCCGGTTCCGACGCCTGATCGCGGTGATCTACCCGAGAGAACTCGGCCGGCCCTGGCGGGACTCGGAGATAGCCGCGGCCACCGGGCTCAGCGGCACGTACATCGGCAACCTCCGCAAGGGCACCCAGAAGCCCAGCCTGGAGAACGCGGTGAAGATCGCGGCGCTCTTCGGCGTCCCGCTCGACTACTTCAACGACGGCGCCACCGCCCGTGCCGTCGAGCGCGACCTGCAGAAGATCGAGGCACTGCGGGACGCCCGGGTGGAGCGGATCGCCATGCGGGCCGCCGGGCTGCCGCCCGAGATGCAGGACGCGGCCCTCACCGTCGTGGAACAGTTGCGCCGGGCGGTCGGACTGCCCGAGGACGGCGGCCCGGTGACGTGACCGGTCCGCAGCAGACGCCGCTGGGCCACTGGCGGCTTCCCGAAGGGGCGCACGTGCGAGGAGTGGGAGGGACCCGCCGCCGGATGCGGGCGGTGGCCAGGCACCTCGACCTGCCGCCGATGAGCACCGTGGAGGAGCTCTGCGCGGTGGTCGCCGAACGGATCGGCCGACCGGTGCGGCTGGCGCCGCGCCGGATGCGGGTCGGCGAACCCTCCGGCTTCGTGGAGCGGCTCCCCGACGAGGACGTCGTCCACGTCGAGCAGGAGACCTCCGGCCTGCACCGGGCCCACATCGTCTGCCACGAGTTGGCCCACCT
This sequence comes from Kitasatospora paranensis, assembly GCF_039544005.1. Taxonomy (NCBI): domain Bacteria; kingdom Bacillati; phylum Actinomycetota; class Actinomycetes; order Kitasatosporales; family Streptomycetaceae; genus Kitasatospora; species Kitasatospora paranensis. Next base: position 4,626,670 of record NZ_BAABKV010000001.1, on the reverse strand, counting down.
GCTCCGCGGCCACCTGGCCGAGCCCCCGCCGCCCGACGATCCGGCCCTGGTGCAGCTGGAGGCCCTCGACCCGGAGGTGCTGCGCCTGGTGCTCGGCCGCTCGCACTACGACGACGCGGCGGAGGAGGAGGCCGAGGTGCTCGGCGCCGAGCTGCTGCGGCTCCTGGTGCTGGCACCGGGCGCCGGAACGACCTCCCAGCTGGCCCCCGCCCTGGAGCACCGCAAGGGGCAGCATGTCTGAACCGCCCTTCGACGCCGTCTACCTGGGCATCGGAGCGGTGGCCTGGCTGGTCGCCGTCCTGAAGTTCCGCGCCTGGCGCCGGGACCCGTCCGCGGGGCTGCTGGTGGTGGCGGCGGCGGTGGCCGCGCCGGCGACCTCGTTCCTGCTGGCCGCGCCGGTGGTCTACCGGCTGGTCGACCGGCTGACCGGGGCCGGCAACCTGGCGACGCTGCTGGTCTACCTCGGCATCACCGGCTTCTCCGCGGCCGCCGTGGTGCTGGCACTGATCTGGACCCCGCCCCCGGACCGCACCGGCGCCCTGGTGTGGGACGTGTCGGCGCCCGGCACCCGGCGCAGCGTGCGGCGGCGGCTCGCCGTCTTCGCGGTGGTGGCCCCGGCGATGGCCGTGCTGTTCGCGGTGGGCGGCGCGGCGGCGCCGGAGACACCGCTGACCTTCGACACCGACTTCGCGCGGCTCCCGGCGATCGCCGGCTTCCTCGTGCTGTACCAGGGGCAGTTCGCGTTCGCGCTGATCGACATCGGCCGGGTCTGCCTGCGGCACGCGGCCCGGTTGCCGGTCGGCCCGCTGCGCCGCGGGATCCGGCTGCTGGCGTACGGGTCGGTCACCGCCTGCGGGTACGTGCTGTGCAAGACCGTCGCGATCACGGCCGTGGCCGCCGGGACGGCCCGGCTGGACTGGCTGAGCACCGCGCTCGGCCCGGCCTTCGCCGCGGTCGGCGCCGTACTGATCACCGCCGGGTTCGCCGGGCCGGCCGCGGCCGCCTGGGGCCGGCGCCGCCGCGACTACCGGGCGCTGCGGCCACTGTGGGACCTCGTCTACCGGGCCGACCGCCGGCTCGCGCTGGAGACGCCGCCGCCGGCCTGGCGGGACAGCGTCGCCCTGCGGGACCTGGAGTGGCGCACCGTCCGGCGCGCCCTGGAGATCCGGGACGGGCAACTGACGCTCCGGCCCTGGGTCGACCCGGCGGTCGTCCGTGCCGCCGCGCGGACGGCGGAGCGGGAGGTCCTGGACGACTCCGAGCGGGCCGCCCTGGTGGTCGCGGCGGCCCTGCGGTCGGCGGTCGCCGCCCTGGACTCCGGTCGCCCGCCCCGGCCGCGCGAGGAGCAGGCGGTGCTGCCGGGGCTGGACGCCGACCCGGCGGACGAGCGGGCCCACCTCGTCCGGGTGGCGCAGCGCCTGGACGGGCTGCTCACCGCCGAGGCGCTGGACGCCGCCGGCCTCGGTGCACCGGCGACCGGATGACCGCCCACCGCGACGCGTACGCCCGGCTGGTGCTGGCCGCGATGCCGGAGGAGGCCCGGCTCGGGCTGACCCTGGGATTCGTCCGGACGTTCGGCGTGCCGGAGATCGCCACCGTGCTGCACGCCACCGGCCGGATGACCGGGGCTCCCGGGGCCCGCGCCAAGGCCACCGGCGCCGCGATGTTCACCCTGATCGGCGAGGGCCCGGACAGCGCGGCGGGCCGGCCGGTGGTCGCCGCACTGCGCGCCGTCCACGACCGGCCCGGGATCACGCCCGAGCTGATGCACTACGTGCTGGCCTGCTTCACCGTCTGTCCGCTGCGGTTCGTCGACCGCCACGGCCGGCGGCCGGCCACCCGTCCGGAACGGGACGCCGCGTACGCCTTCCACCGGGAGCTCGCGGCCGCGCTGGGACTGCCCGAGCCGCCGGGCCGGGACCTGCCGGGCACCGAGGCGTGGATGGCCGGCTTCGAACGGGCCCGGTTCGGGCCCTCCGCCGAGGGCCGGGCGCTGTGGGCGGCCACCCTGGGCCTGCTGACCGCCCGGCTCCCCGGTCTGCCGGAGCCGCTGGCTGCCCGGATCGCGGCCGCCCTGCTGGACGGGCCGCTGCGCGGTGCACTCGGCGTGCGGCGCCCGCCGCTCGCCGTCCGGGCGCTCACGGCGGTGGCGCTGCGCCGCCGCTCCCGCCGCCGCGGCGGGGCCGACCGGGACTGACGCCGGACGGACGGCCGCGGGAGCACACTGGAACTGCATGCCGGGCGCACCGGGCGTGCGGAACGGGATCGGCCGCAGCCGTGCGGCCGGCGGTCCGCGGCCGGGCTCCCGGCCCCGGAGGTGGCCCGTGTCCACAGCCCCGGCAGCACCCCGGCGCCGCCGGACGGCGGTCCTGCGCCGGCTGGCGGGCGGGCTCGGCAGGAGCGGCGCCCGGACGGCGTCCGATCCCGTCGATCCGCTCCTCGGTCCGCAGGAGCAGGCGGCCGCCCTGCTGGCGGTGCTGGACGCGGCGGTGGCCGAGCAGCCGGCGGCCGACCGGGCAATCGCGGCCTGCGGCGAGCCGGGGCCGGCTCCGGCCGCGCTCGCGGAGGAGCTCGGGCGGCTGGCCGTCCGCTACGGGCGGTACGCGGGGTGGCTGCAGGCGCTGCCCGCCGGCGGTGAGCTGGCGGGCGTCCGGGAGCTCGCGGTGCGGTTGGTGGCGTACCACCAGTGGATGCTGCACCAGTCGGCGAACCTCGCCTTCGCGCCACGGCCGGCGCCGCGGGCCGAGGACGCCCGGCACGGTCTCAGCGGGCTGGGCGCCCCCGCCGACCGGCTGCGCGCCCTGCGCGACTCGCTCACGGCGGGCCGGCCCGCCTGAGACGGGGCGCCAGCGGCATTCCCCCGTAACCCCCGCGTTCGCGAGCCGGCTTCCCGGAGCACCCCGCGGGCCCCGGCACCGGCCGGGGCCCGCGGGGTGCTCCGGCCGTCGGCTACATGCCGTTCTTGCGGATGGCGGTGTACTCGGCGAAGGCGGAGAGCGGCGCCTCGCGCGAGACGCAGCCCCGGCTGCCGCTGTCCTCCAGCACGATGATCTTGGTGTGCTGGGCGTCCGCCCAGCCGCCGAACAGCACCACGTGCTGCTCCTGGTCGCCGGACGTGTGGTGGACGACCATGGCGTCGCCCGGCTGCATCGAGCCCTTCGCGATGTGGTGGGCGAAGCCGCCGCTCTCGCTGATCAGCGGGCCGGTGCTGGTCCCCGGCTTGTCGAGGCCCCAGGCGGCCGAGACGAAGCCGGAGCAGTCGACCCGGTAGCCGTTGGTCTCGGCGCCCTGGCTGTAGCCGAGCTTGCGGTTGACCCGCTCCATGGCGCGCTCGACCATCGCCTTGCGCTCGTCGGAGACGCCGTCCAGCTTGGGCTGGGCCAGCGGACCGGCGCCGCCGCCATTGCGCGGGTGCCACTTGTGGGTCGGGCTCCAGTCGTCCCAGCCCTTGCCGTTGATCATTTTGGTGGACCAGTCGCCGTTGCTGTGGTCCTTGATCTTCGGGCCGTCGTGCTTGCCGCCGGGGTGGCTGGTGATGCCCGAGCCGTCGTTGCCCGACGAGTCGGTGCCGGTGCTCGGGGAGTCCGGCGTCCCGTGCCCACCGCCGTGGCCGCCGCCACCGCCCTGGCTGCCGCCGCCGTGTCCGCCACCGCCCTGGCCTCCGCCACCGGCGCTGTCGATCCCGGTGTGGCCGCCGTCGCCCTTCGGGGCGGGCGGGGTCTTCTCACCACCGCCGGTGATCTTGCCGAGGCCGTCCTTGATCTTCTTCTCGATGGCCTGGTACTCGGCGATCACCTGCTTGATCTTCTGGGCGTCCTCGGCGATGTCCTGGGTGAGCTGCTTCTTGGTCTCGGCCAGCGCGTCGGCCTTCTCCTTGATGGTCTTGACCTTGTACGCGACGTCGAAGGCGACGGCGAGGAAGTTGCCGACGCCGGGCAGCATCCCGGCCTCCAGGTCCATGGCGGCAGCCTTGCCGACAGCCGACTTGATGGCCTCGACCTGCTGGCTCATCGCGGTCATCCGCTGGTTGATCTTCTGGAAGTCGCTCTGGATCTTGGCCAGCTCCTGCAGCTGGACTCCGAACTGGTCGGCCACGGGCCGTTTCCCCTCGTACGGTGCGGATGCGGATGTGAGGTCAGGTCAGAAGGCGTCGGCGAGCGACTTGATGGCCTTGCCCAGGTCGGCGAGCTCGTCGGAGACGGTGTTCAGCTCCTTCACCCGGCCCTGGGCGTGCCCGACGAAGGCGTCGGCGGCAGGCCCGTGCCAGGTGAGGTGGCTCAGTGCGGCGCCGATCTCCTTGCCGAACTCCTCCACCTCCTTGCTCATCTGCGCCAGTTCCGCGGCGTACTTGTTCAGCTCGGCGTCAGGGTCGCCGAACATCTTGGTGAGCACCCAGTGGGTGATCTTGGTCGGAGCCCAGAAGACGTCCTCCGCGACGTTCACCGCGGCGCTTCCCAGGTCTTTGACGTCGTCCCACAGTCCCACAGCCGATCCCCCGTGACTTCTTCGAACTCCAGGCTGATAGTCGGTCAAAAGGCTATCCGACCCCCGGTCGACCGGGGAGACCCCCGCAGCCGACCGGGCCCGCTCAGCGGCGCCCCACCGCCAGCACCGCCGCCGCCGCCAGCGCCAGCCGGCCGTCCGGCCCGGTGAGCCCGGCCGCCAGCCGGTCGTAGTGCCGCTTGATCGACGCCACCCCGGCCGGCGGCTGCGCGGCGACCACCCGGCCGATGGTGGCGACCCCGTCGGCCGCCCCGCGCCAGTACTCCTCGGCCCCGACCCGGTGCGTCCAGCGCAGCTCCCGCCCGGACGCCTCCGTCCAGCCGGCCTCCGCGAGCAGGCCGGCGAAGCCCTCGGGCGTCCGCGGGAAGTCCACCGGCAGGGTCGGGAACACCGGACGTTCGACCTCGGCCGCGTCCAGGGCGTCGCCGAACACCTTCATCACGCCGTTCGCGGACGATGCCCACACGGTCGCCGCGATCCGGCCGCCCGGCCGGGTCACCCGGCGCAGCTCGGCCAGCGCGGCGCGCGGGTCCTCGACGTGGTTGAGCACGAAGTTGGCCACCACCGTGTCGAAGGAGGCGTCGGCGAAGGGGAGCTCAGGCAGCACGGCGTGCCGCACCGTCGCCGCCGGCAGGTTCGCGGCGGCCAGCGCCACCATGCTCGGCTCGGCGTCCACCGCGGTGACCCGGGCGCCGAGCCGCAGCGCGGCGGCGGCCGCCGTCCCCGGCCCCGTCCCCACGTCCAGCAGGTCGGTGCCCCCGGCGGCGCCCGAGGCCGCGACCAGCTCCGGCACGGCCGCGGCGCACAGCCCCGCGAACGTCCTGGCGTACGCCTCGGCCCGGCCCGCCCAGATCTCCCGCTCGTGCGCGTCGAACTCCCCCGCCACGGCCCCGCCCTCCGTCCGCTCCCGGCCTCTCCGGAACGCCCGGGCGAGCATAGGCCGGGCCGTTCGCCGTTCACCGCCCGGGGCTGTGACACTGGAGGGGCTCGAAAACCGAGGTGCGCCCGCCCGTACCTCCTTGCGAACCTAGAGGGATGCCCGCAGTGAGTTCTCCCGTAGCCCAGCCCTCCGAGGCCCCCACCGTCGGAGATCTGGCCGCCCGGCTGCCCGAGCTGATGCTCCGCGACCAGCAGCGGATCGGGCGGCGGCTGGACGGCAGCCGGCGGGTGCGCAGCCCGGAGGCCCGGCAGAAGATCGCCGGCGAGCTCGCCGCCGAGATCGCCAAGGCCGAGCTCCGGGTCGAACAGCGCCGGGCGGCCGTGCCGGAGATCCGGTACCCGCAGGAGCTGCCGGTCAGCCAGAAGAAGGACGACATCCTGGCGGCGATCCGCGACCACCAGGTGGTGATCGTCGCCGGCGAGACCGGCTCCGGGAAGACCACCCAGATCCCCAAGATCTGCCTGGAGCTCGGCCGCGGCGTGAAGGGCCTGGTCGGCCACACCCAGCCGCGCCGGATCGCGGCACGCACCGTCGCCGAGCGCGTCGCCGAGGAGCTGGCGACTCCGCTCGGCGAGGCCGTCGGCTGGAAGGTCCGGTTCACCGACCAGGTCGGGCCGGACACCCTGGTCAAGCTGATGACGGACGGCATCCTGCTGGCCGAGATCCAGACCGACCGCGAGCTGCGCCAGTACGACACGCTGATCATCGACGAGGCGCACGAGCGCAGCCTCAACATCGACTTCCTGCTCGGCTACCTCAAGCAGCTGCTGCCGCGCCGGCCCGACCTCAAGGTCGTGATCACCTCCGCGACCATCGACCCCGAGCGGTTCGCCGCGCACTTCGACGACGCGCCGATCATCGAGGTCTCCGGCCGCACCTACCCGGTCGAGGTCCGCTACCGCCCGGTCCTCGACGACGACGCCGAGGAGGGGAGGAGCTCGACCGGGACCGCGACCAGATCCAGGCGATCTGCGACGCGGTGGAGGAGCTCCAGGCCGAGGGGCCGGGCGACGTCCTGGTCTTCCTCTCCGGCGAGCGGGAGATCCGCGACACCGCGGACGCGCTGAACCGGATGAAGCTGAAGTTCACCGAGGTCCTGCCGCTGTACGCCCGGCTGTCCTCCGCCGAGCAGCACCGGGTCTTCCAGCGGTCCAACTCCCGCCGGGTGGTGCTCGCCACCAACGTCGCCGAGACCTCGCTGACCGTCCCCGGCATCAAGTACGTGATCGACCCGGGCACCGCCCGGATCTCCCGCTACAGCCACCGCACCAAGGTGCAGCGGCTGCCGATCGAGGCGGTCAGCCAGGCCAGCGCCAACCAGCGCAAGGGCCGCTGCGGCCGCACCTCGGACGGCATCTGCATCCGGCTGTACTCGGAGGAGGACTTCCTCTCCCGGCCGGAGTTCACCGACGCCGAGATCCTGCGCACCAACCTGGCCTCGGTGATCCTCCAGATGACCGCCGCGGGCCTCGGCGACATCGCCGCGTTCCCGTTCCTCGACCCGCCGGACTCCCGGAACATCAAGGACGGCGTCAACCTGCTGCACGAGCTGGGCGCGCTCGACCCGGCCGAGAAGGACCACCGCAAGCGGCTGACCCCGCTGGGCCGCAAGCTCGCCCAGCTGCCGGTCGACCCGCGGATGGCCCGGATGGTGCTGGAGGCGGACCGCCTCGGCTGTGTCCGGGACGTCATGGTGATCGCCGCGGCGCTCTCCATCCAGGACCCGCGAGAGCGCCCCGCGGAGAAGCGCCAGGCGGCCGACGACCGGCACCGCCGCTTCACCTCGGAGACCTCGGACTTCCTCTCCTACCTCGCGATGTGGCGCTACGTGAGGGAGCAGCAGCGGGAGCTGTCCTCCTCCGCGTTCCGCCGGATGTGCAAGTCCGAGTTCCTGAACTACCTGCGGATACGCGAGTGGCAGGACGTCTACGTGCAGCTGCGCACCGTCGCCAAGCAGCTCGGCGTGACGATCGACGAGCCGCGGGACGACGCCGAGCCGGACGCCGACCGGATCCACCAGGCGCTGCTGTCGGGCCTGCTCTCGCACCTCGGCCTGTTCGACGTGGAGAAACGCGAGTACGGCGGCGCCCGCGGCGCCCGGTTCGCGGTCTTCCCCGGCTCGGGCCTGTTCAAGAAGCCGCCGCGCTGGGTGATGTCGGCCGAGCTGGTGGAGACCTCGCGGCTGTGGGCGCGGATCAACGCGAAGATCGAGCCCGAGTGGGTGGAGCCGCTGGCCGGCCACCTGATCAAGCGGTCGTACAGCGAGCCGCACTGGGAGAAGAAGGCCGGCGCGGTGATGGCCTTCGAGAAGGTCACCCTGTACGGGATGCCGGTGGTCGCCCAGCGGAAGGTGAACTACGGGCGGATCGACCAGGAGCTCTGCCGCGAGCTGTTCATCCGCAACGCGCTGGTGGAGGGCGACTGGGAGACCCACCACCGGTTCTTCGCGGAGAACCGCCGGTTGCTCGGCGAGGTCGAGGAGCTGGAGAACCGGGCCCGGCGCCGGGACATCCTGGTGGACGACCAGACCCTGTTCGACTTCTACGACGCCCGGCTGCCGGGGAGATCGTCTCCACCCGGCACTTCGACTCCTGGTGGAAGAAGGCCCGGCACGAGCAGCCGGACCTGCTCAGCTTCGAGAAGTCGATGCTGATCAACGACTCGGCGGGCGGCGTCACCGAGGCGGACTACCCGGACACGTGGCAGCAGGGCGAACTGCGGTTCCGGCTGACCTACCAGTTCGAGCCGGGCAGCGACGCGGACGGCGTGACGGTGCACATCCCGCTGCCGGTGCTCAACCAGGTCACCGACGAGGGGTTCGACTGGCAGATCCCGGGCCTGCGGGCCGAGCTGGTGACCGCCTGGATCCGTTCGCTGCCGAAGGCGATCCGCCGCAACTTCGTGCCCGCGCCGGACTACGCGGCCGCCGCGCTGCGCGCGGTGAAGGACCGCCAGGAGCCCCTGCTGCCGACGCTGGAGCGGATCCTGCACCGGCTGGGCGGCGTCACCGTCCCGCCGGAGGCCTGGGACGACGAGCGGGTGCCGGACCACCTCAAGGTGACCTTCCGGGTGGTGGACGGCAAGAAGCGGCTGGCCGAGTCCAAGGACCTGGAGGAGCTGCGCCGCGCCCTCCAGCCGAAGCTGTCCGCGACGCTGTCCAGCGCGGCGGAGGGCCGCGGCATCGAGCAGAGCGGCCTGCAGGCCTGGCCGGCCGGGCTTCCGGTGCTGCAGCGGACTTTCGAACAGCGCTCCCGGGGCCACTCACTGCGGGCCTACCCGGCGCTGGTCGACGAGACCGGCTCGGTGTCCGTCCGGCTGTTCGACACCCCGGAGGCCCAGGAGCAGGCCATGTGGGCGGGTACCCGCCGGCTGCTGATGCTCCAGGTGACCTCGCCGGCCAAGGCGATCCAGGGGCGGCTGGGCAACCAGGCGAAGCTCGCCCTGTCGTACAACCCGCACGGCTCGATCCTGGCCCTCTTCGAGGACGTGGTCGGGGCGGCGGTCGACCGGCTGATGGTGCTGAACGGCGGGCCGGCCTGGGACGAGGCGGCCTTCACCGCGCTGTACGACAAGGTGCGGGCCGATCTGTACGACCTGTCGGCCGACACCACGCTGAAGACGGCGACCGCGCTGATCGCCTTCCACCGGGCGTCCACCCGGCTGAAGTCGGTCTCCAGCCCGGTGCTGCTGTCGGCGGTGAACGACGTCCGGCTGCATCTGGCGTCGCTGGTGCACCCGGGCTTCGTCACCGGCGCGGGCTGGCAGCGGCTGCCCGACCTGAAGCGCTATCTGCTGGCGGTCGAGCGGCGGCTGGAGGCGCTGCCGGAGCACCCGCAGCGGGACGCGCAGCACCTGCAGCGGGTGCAGGCCGTCCAGCAGGCGTACGGCGAGCTGCTGGCCCGGGTGCCGGCGGGGCGGCAGCCGTCCGCGGAGATCCTGGCGATCCGCTGGATGATCGAGGAGCTGCGGGTCAGCTTCTTCGCCCAGGGGCTGGGCACGCCGGCCCCGGTCTCGGAGAAGCGCATCCTCAAGGCGATGGAGGCCGCCGCGGCCGCGCTCTGACCCGTCACCGGCCCGGGGGCGACACCCCGGGCCGGGGCGGCGGGAGCCGGTTCGACCTGGGGGCCCCGCATGCAGTACGATCTGTCTTGTTCGCAGGCGAGAGCAGGCGAACGGATCAGAAATCTCTGGTCCCGTGGAGCAGTTGGTTAGCTCGCCACCCTGTCAAGGTGGAGGTCGCGGGTTCAAGTCCCGTCGGGATCGCAGTGCAGGAGAGAGGCCCGGAGCCGTCAGGTTCCGGGCCTCTCTCCGTCTTGGCCTCCGAGCATCGCCGGGCAGTGACGGGTACTCAGCCCACTACACCGAGCTAGGTCTAGACCACAAGATAACGGGAGCGTGACGGTAGTCACTTATCCCATCTTGAGATCGGACACTCCGCACCCCTCTCCGGGGCATCGAAATTTAATATGTAAAATTGCACATGTATTCCCGGTAATTCCCCCCACCCCCACGGGCACCAACGGGAATCGTGGATTCCGGCATGCTGAAGGGCCGCATCCCCGACCCGGCGGAGTCAGGGATGCGGCCCTTCAGGAAAGCAGCTGAGGCCCTCAGGCCTCGGTGCGCTGAGCCGGAATACCGGCCAGCAGAGCACGCACCTCCGCCTCGCGGTAGCGGCGGTGCCCGCCGAGCGTGCGGATGGACGTGAGCTTGCCCGCCTTGGCCCAGCGGGTGACCGTCTTCGGGTCCACGCGGAACATGGTGGCGACCTCTGCCGGCGTCAGCAGAGGTTCGGCGTCAGGGGTACGAGCGGTCATGAGCGGCCTCCTCGGGAGAACCGAACCAGGGCGGTTCTATCCTTCAAATTCTGCACCTTGACCCGCGATGCCCGAAATGGCACACACGAGCCGAGTCGGTTATAGGACGAACGGCTTGTCCTGGTGTCTACAACTACACCATCCGTCCAGCCCCATCGGCCAAACCGCCTAAATTGGCCCCTCGGGGGTTCAAGGCTGACGGATGGCCACGGACCGTCCCATAACGGACAGTCACGCAAGCGTGACATTCGGTTACGAGATGACCAGACCCTCCCTTTCCCCGCAAAGCGCGCACTACCGACAGATGCACCCAGAGGAGGACACACCAGGTGGAACTTGGGCTGGTTGTCCCATTTTTGCATATAGGGGTAAGTTCGCGTCAACGGTGAGTAGTGTCACGTTCGGCAGGTATTGACCCGAACCGGGACCTCCGGCGCCGGATCAGGACCGAACGTCCCTACCCATCCTTACCCCGATCACCGACAGCCCCACCCCTCGCGGGTGACCCCGGGTCAGCTCGGCGGTCAGCTGGCCTGGCGCAGGGCCAGCACCCGCCGCCAACGCGCCGTCACCGACTCGTACGCCCGCAGGGCCGCCGCGGTGTCGCCCGCCCGCAGCGCCACGACCCCCGCCTCCACCACCGCCACCGAGCGCTCCGCGGCCAGCCGCTGCGGCCCCAGCAGGTGCACCAGCCCGCCGTAGTCCAGCTCCACCAGCGACCGCGGGTGGAACTCCTCCAGCCACCGGCCGATCTGCTCCACACCGGCGACCAGGGCGCCGCCCGGGCCCTGGGCCGACGCAGGCACCGCCGCCCGCAGTGCACGGTACCCGCGGGCCACCCGGCGCCGGGCCTGGGCCATCGAGGTCAGGTAGAAGAGGGCCGCCGGGGCGGCCGGCCCCTCGCCGCCCGCCGGGGCGGCCGGCACGAACCTGCGGTCCTCCTCGCCGAACGGCAGGCACCACCGGACGGGCACCTCCCAACGGGAGGTCAGGATCCACGGCCGGGCATCCGGGTGCGCGGCCCGCCAGCGGGCCTGGTCGCTCTCGGCCGCGGCCCGCACCGCCGGCGGCAGCACGGTGTCCAGCAGGAAGGCCGGCAGCGCCTCGCGCAACTCGTCCAGCGCCTGCCAGCTGCGCAGCCGCTCCGTCCACGGGCAGACGTAGGTGACCCGGTCCACCACGCGCACCAGGGCCCGCTCGCTCTCCCGCTCGGGCAGGGCGCCGGGAGTCCGGCCCGCCAGCGCCGCCAGGGCCCTGCGCTGCTCGGCCAGGGCGGCCGCGGCGACCGCCTCCGCGGTCCCGTCGGCGTCCGGGCCGTGCTCCGCCGCGTACGCCTGCCAGCGGGCCCGTTCGGGCTCCGGGTAGGCGGCCAGCGGCTCGTACACCCGCAGCTGGGCGGCGTAGGGCGGGAGCACCGAAGTGCGCACGGCGGTCACCCCGGCATCGTCGCACGCGGCGGCGGCCGCCGGGAGGGTGCCGCAGGGGGTCCCCCGTCGTTATGCCCATGGGACCGTCAGGGGGCAGATCCGCGCGCGGGCCCGGGACTAGGCTTCGATCAGACGCCCGCACCACAGCCGCGGGCCCACAAATACTGGAGTCACCACAGTGACCGACGTACACACCGCGTCCGCAGTGCACCCCGCACCAGGAGTGCTCGGCAGGATCTTCGCGACCGGGCAGGACGGCGAGCCCGGCGACGGGCACGAGCAGGTCGTCCTGTGCCACGACCGCTCCACCGGTCTCAAGGCGATCATCGCCATCCACTCCACCGCCCTCGGCCCGGCCCTCGGCGGCACCCGCTTCCACCAGTACGCCACCGAGGAGGAGGCGCTGGAGGACGCGCTGCGGCTCTCCCGCGGCATGAGCTACAAGAACGCCCTCGCCGGGCTGGACCTCGGCGGCGGCAAGGCCGTCATCATCGGCGACCCGAACAAGGACAAGAACGAGGCGATGCTCCGTGCCTACGGCCGCTTCGTGGAGTCGCTCCGCGGCCGCTACGTGACCGCCTGCGACGTGGGCACCTACGTGCAGGACATGGACGTGGTGGCCCGCGAGACGCAGTTCGTGACCGGCCGCTCGCCGGAGAACGGCGGCGCCGGCGACTCGTCCATCCTCACCGCCTTCGGCGTCTTCCAGGGCATGCGCGCCTCCGCGCAGGCCCGCTGGGGCCAGCCGACCCTGCGCGGCCGCCGCGTGGGCGTGGCGGGCGTCGGCAAGGTCGGCCACTACCTGGTCGGCCACCTGGTGGCGGACGGCGCCACGGTCGTGATCACGGACGTCTCCGAGGCCGCGGTGAACCGCGTCCGGGCCGCCCACCCCGAGGTCGAGGTGGTCGCCGACACCGCCGCCCTGCTCCACGCGGAGCTGGACGTCTACGCCCCCTGCGCGCTCGGCGGCGCGCTGGACGACCACACCGTCGGCGCGCTCGGCGCGGCCGGCACCTCGGTGGTCTGCGGCGCGGCCAACAACCAGCTGGCGCACGCCGGGGTGGAGAAGGACCTCGCCGATCGCGGCATCCTCTACGCGCCCGACTACCTGGTGAACTCGGGCGGCGTGATCCAGGTGGCCGACGAGATCGAGGGCTTCAACTTCGAGCGCGCCAAGAACAAGGCCACGAAGATCTTCGACACCACGCTGGAGATCTTCACCCGGGCCACCGCCGACGGTGTGCCGCCCGCGGTCGCGGCCGACCGCCTCGCGGAGAAGCGGATGCGGGAAGTGAGCGCGCTGCGTTCGATCCTGCTCCCCGGCACCCGGCGCTTCTGACCTCCGGCCCGCGCCGGGCCTGCGTCCGCGCAGGTCCGGCGCGGGTGGTGCGGAGGGGTGCGCGGGTCCTGCGCGCCCCTCCGCATCACAATGTGGAACCGGATTCTCACTTGGTAGCCCGATCGGGCGATACCGAGCCCCCTCGCGAGGGATAATCGGAACCGTAACGACGGGCCCGGGAATGCTCCGGGCAGCCTGCAGAAGCCCGATAAACCTCCCGTGACCTGGAAAGACCTGGTTTCGGGGGTCGACAGTGCGCGCCACGTCACACTCGCGACGTACCGTCCGGCGGCGGAAACAGGTACCGTTGATGCTCCAAGGGACGGCTCTCCCACTTCGGGCAGGCCGCTCCTGATCATGAACACGTGTCAGACTCGGGGCCGTGAGCCCCATCGTTGAGGGGGTCGACCCATGGGGCGCGGCCGGGCCAAGGCCAAGCAGACGAAGGTCGCCCGCGAGCTGAAGTACAACAGCGGCGGGTTCGACGCGAACCGTCTGTCTCATGAGCTGGGCGTATCTCCGTCCACCGCGATCGAGCCTGAGCCGATCGAGGAAGAGGACGAGGACGACCCCTACGCGGCGTACGCGGATCTCTACGCCGACGAGGACGAGGACGAGGACTCGGCCGACAGCGGGCAGTCCCGCCGCCGCGCCTGACTTCCGACACCGGACCGGCCCGACGCTCCCGGAGCGACGGGCCGGTCTTCGGCGTGTCCGCACCCGGTCGGAGCCGGCCGCCGCCCGCGGGGGCCGCCCCGGAGGGCGGCCGCCCGGCGGGCTCTGCGGTCAGGCGAGGTCGAAGCCCTCGTACGCGTTGTAGAGGGCGGCACCGGTGGTGTGCTCGTCGGTGCGCTCGACGATGTCACCCAGCAGCCAGGCCTCGACGCCGCGGTCCTCGAGGATCGACAGCACCACGTCCACGGACGTCGGCGGCACGACGGCCACCATGCCGACACCCATGTTGAGGGTCTTCTCGATCTCCAGGGTCTGCATCCGGCCGACCTGGGCGACGGTCTGGAAGACCGGCAGCGGGGTCCAGGTGCCGCGGTCCAGGCGGGCGTGCAGCCCGGCCGGGATGACCCGGTCCAGGTTGGCCGCGAGGCCGCCGCCGGTGACGTGCGAGAAGGCGTGCACCTCGGTGGCGCGGGTGAGCGCCAGGCAGTCCAGCGAGTAGATCCTGGTCGGCTCCAGCAGCTCCTCGCCCAGGGTGCGGCCGAACTCCTCGACCCGGCGGTCCAGCGACCAGCCGGCCTGGTTCAGCAGCACGTGGCGGACGAGCGAGTAGCCGTTGGAGTGCAGGCCGGAGGCGGCCATTGCAATCACCACGTCGCCGGCCCGGACACGGTCGGCGCCGAGCAGCGCGTCCGCCTCGACCACACCGGTGCCGGCGCCCGCCACGTCGTACTCGTCCGGCCCGAGCAGGCCGGGGTGCTCGGCGGTCTCGCCGCCGATCAGGGCGCAGCCGGCCAGCGCGCAGCCCTCGGCGATGCCCTTGACGATCTGGGCGACCCGCTCGGGGACGACCTTGCCGACGCAGATGTAGTCGGTCATGAAGAGCGGCTCGGCGCCGCAGACGACCAAGTCGTCGACGACCATGCCGACCAGGTCGTGGCCGATCGTGTCGTGCTTGTCCATGGCCGCGGCGAGGGCGACCTTGGTGCCCACGCCGTCGGTGGCGGTGGCCAGCAGCGGACGCTCGTAGCGCTTGAAGGCGGAGGCGTCGAAGAGGCCGGCGAAGCCGCCGAGGCCGCCGACGACCTCGGGGCGGTTGGCCTTCCGCACCCACTGCTTCATGAGCTCGACGGCGCGGTCGCCGGCCTCGATGTCGACACCTGCGGCGGCATAGGTGGCGCCGCTCTCGTTGCTGGTCACGTGCTGTGGCCCTCTCGGGTCAATGGGGGTCGGGAAAAACTCGGGGACGGGCGGAGAAACCGTCGGGGGCGCGGGGAACCGCGATCCGACCGGATCCCCGGGAAGGGATCCGGTCGCGCAGTCCTCCGCGCCCCCGGGTGGTGCATGGGCCTACGGCCGCCGCAGGGCGTCCGCACCGCCGTGGCCGCCGATCAGGGACTGGACGCCGTCCAGGTCGCTGGTGGGCTTGCCGCGCACGGCCGGCGGCTGCTGGCTGCCCGCGAGCTCGGCCTCCAGGAGCAGCTTGCCGAGCAGCGCCGGGTCGGGCAGCTCCATCGGGTACTCGCCGTCGAAACAGGCCCGGCAGAGCTTGTCCTTGGGCTGCGCGGTCGCCTCGATCATGCCGTCGATCGAGATGTAGGCGAGCGAGTCGGCACCGAGCGTGCGGCCGATCTCGTCGATGGTCATGCCGTTGGCGATCAGCTCCGCGCGGGTGGCGAAGTCGATGCCGAAGAAGCAGGGCCACTTGACCGGCGGGGAGGAGATCC
Source organism: Kitasatospora paranensis (assembly GCF_039544005.1). Taxonomy (NCBI): domain Bacteria; kingdom Bacillati; phylum Actinomycetota; class Actinomycetes; order Kitasatosporales; family Streptomycetaceae; genus Kitasatospora; species Kitasatospora paranensis. The sequence continues at coordinate 4,611,245 of NZ_BAABKV010000001.1, read as the reverse complement.
GGATGTGCACCTCGGCGGCGCCCGCCTCGCGGAGCATCTTCACGAGCGCGCGCTGGGTGTTGCCGCGGACGATCGAGTCGTCCACGACGACCAGGCGCTTGCCCCGGATGACTTCCTTGAGCGGGTTGAGCTTGAGCCGGATGCCGAGCTGGCGGATGGTCTGGCTGGGCTGGATGAAGGTGCGGCCCACGTAGGCGTTCTTCACCAGGCCCGAGCCGTACGGGATGCCGCTGGCCTCCGCGTACCCGATGGCGGCGGGAGTGCCGGACTCCGGGGTCGCTATCACCAGGTCGGCCTCGACGGGGGCCTCCTTCGCCAGCTTGCGGCCCATCTCCACGCGGGAGAGGTGGACGTTGCGGCCGGCGATGGAGGTGTCGGGGCGGGCCAGGTACACGTACTCGAAGACGCAGCCCTTGGGCTTGGCCTCGGCGAACCGCGAGGTGCGCATGCCCTGCTCGTCGATGGCGATGAGCTCGCCCGGCTCGACCTCGCGGATGAAGGAGGCGCCGCAGATGTCCAGCGCCGCCGTCTCGGAGGCGACCACCCAGCCGCGCTCCAGCCGGCCGAGCACCAGCGGGCGGATGCCCTGCGGGTCGCGGGCGGCGTAGAGGGTGTTCTCGTCCATGAAGACGAGCGAGAACGCGCCCTTCACCTTGGGCAGGATCTGCCGGGCCGTCTCCTCGATGGAGAGGTCCGGGAACCCGGCAAGGAGGGCGGTCACCAGATCGGTGTCGTTGGTGGCGGCCGTGCGGCCCGAGCGGGAGACGTGCTCCTCGCCGGGAAGCTCGGCGACCATCGCCGCGAGTTCGGCGGTGTTGACCAGGTTTCCGTTGTGGCCGAGGGCCAGCGAACCGTGCACGGTCGCCCGGAAGGTCGGCTGGGCGTTCTCCCAGACCGACGAGCCTGTTGTCGAGTAGCGGGCATGTCCGACGGCGATATGCCCGTGCAGCGACCCCAGGGAGGTCTCGTCGAAGACCTGGGACACGAGGCCCATGTCCTTGAAGACGAGAATCTGGGAGCCGTTGCTCACTGCAATGCCCGCGGATTCCTGTCCGCGGTGCTGCAGGGCATAGAGGCCGAAGTACGTGAGCTTGGCGACCTCCTCGCCGGGAGCCCAGACACCGAAGACGCCGCAAGCGTCCTGGGGGCCTTTCTCGCCGGGAAGAAGATCGTGGTTGAGTCGTCCGTCACCACGTGGCACGTCTTCGAGTCTAGGGCAGTTTCGTACGCCACCCCGAACAGGGGAGCCGGGGATTGTTGGCCGAAGCGATGGCAACGCGCGTAGACAAAACCCCTTACACGGACCGGCATTTCCGGGCGGGATTTTCGGCCGGGGCGCGCACCCCCTTGTCACGCCCGCTCTGCGGACACCCGGGGCGGCCTGCCGGGCGCCGGCGCCGGAGGCCGGGGGTGATCCTGCTCACCCGGCGGGCAGCATCAGGGCCCAGGCCCCCGGATGGACCGTCCACGTCCGGTGCCGGACGGGGTGGACGGTGCGCCCGTCGGCCGTGTAGCCGAAGCCCCGGCCGGTCACGGTCAGGGTGGTCACCCGCAGCCGCTCGGAGCGCCCGTCGAGGGCGATCACCAGCTCCAACCCGCCGTCGGCGGGGTCGCCCGCAGCAGCCGCAGCCGCTGGTGGACGTCGGCGAGCAGCCGGCCGTCCGCCTCGACCCGCAGCCAGGGCTGCTCCGGGGCGGTACCGGTCGCCTGGTCGGGCGCAGCCAGTTTCGCCCATAGCGAACGCAGGGACAGCGGGCCGCGGCGTACCTGCCCGGCGACCCGCAGGTCGGCGATGACCACCCCGCCACCGTCGTCCAGCAGCAGGTCGAGCTTGCGCGGCGCACCCGCGAGCACCGTCCTGGCGGCCGCCACCGGCTCGGCCGGGAGACCCAGCCCGCGGCACGTCCCGACCGCCGAGGGCCGGCCGACCGGCACCACCCCGATCGGGTCCGAGCCCAGGTCACGCTGCCGGTGGAGGGCCTGGAGCAGCCGCTGCACGGCAAGATCGCATCCGATCACCACCGGTCGCCGACGGCCCCGGTGCGACAGCACCCGGTCCAGTTCGGACTGGCTCTCGGGCAGCGCGACCTTGGTGTCCGCGCCTCCGCAGAGCACGTCCCTGGCGATCCGGACGGACTCGCCGTCGGCCCGGCTCGCGGCCGGGTCGACCACGACCAGCAACGGATCCCTTCCCCCGGGCTCGTCAGGGCGGGATGCGGGCGTGGACAGGGACGACACGACCGGTCCTTCCTCAGGTAATCTCTCGGTGCAAGAGCCCCTTGCGCTATTGCGCCAGGGGCTTCGTCTATCTCGGGGCAGACTGCGGCCTTCCGCAGGATGCCCCAACCGGAAGGGGTGTACGCCTGTGCCGGCACTCGTGCTCGTTGGTGCCCAGTGGGGAGACGAGGGCAAGGGGAAGGCGACGGACCTCCTCGGCGGCTCCGTCGACTACGTCGTCCGTTACCAGGGCGGCAACAACGCCGGTCACACGGTGGTCATCGGCGACCAGAAGTATGCCCTGCACCTGCTGCCTTCCGGCATCCTCAGCCCGAATGTGACACCGGTGATCGGCAACGGCGTCGTGATCGACCCGGGCGTGCTGCTCTCCGAGCTGGCCGGCCTGAACGATCGCGGCATCGACACCTCGAAGCTGCTGATCTCGGGCAACGCCCACCTGATCACGCCGTACCACCGCACCCTGGACAAGGTCACCGAGCGCTTCCTCGGCAAGCGCAAGATCGGTACCACCGGCCGCGGCATCGGCCCGGCCTACGCGGACAAGATCAACCGCGTGGGCATCCGGGTCCAGGACCTCTTCGACGAGTCGATCCTCCAGCAGAAGATCGAAGCGGCGCTGCACGACAAGAACCAGCTCCTGGTCAAGCTGTACAACCGCCGCGCCATGCCGGCCGAGCTGGTCGTCCAGGAGTACCTCGGCTACGCCGAGAAGATCCGCCCGTTCCTCGCCGACACCACCCTCGTCCTGGACGAGGCGCTGAAGGCCGACAAGGTCGTCCTGCTGGAGGGCGGCCAGGGCACCCTGCTGGACGTCGACCACGGCACGTACCCCTTCGTGACCTCGTCGAACCCGACCTCGGGCGGCGCCTGCACCGGTGCCGGCATCGGTCCCACCAAGATCGACCGGGTCATCGGCATCCTCAAGGCGTACACCACCCGCGTCGGCTCGGGCCCGTTCCCGACCGAGCTGCTGGACGCCGACGGCGACGCGCTGCGGCGGATCGGCGGCGAGCGCGGCGTCACCACCGGCCGCGACCGGCGCTGCGGCTGGTTCGACGCGGTGATCGCCCGCTACGCGACCCGCGTGAACGGCCTGACCGACTTCTTCCTGACCAAGCTGGACGTGCTGACCGGCTGGGAGCAGATCCCGGTCTGCGTCGCGTACGAGATCGACGGCCGCCGGGTCGAGGAACTGCCGTACAACCAGTCCGACTTCCACCACGCCAAGCCGGTCTACGAGACCCTGCCGGGCTGGAGCGAGGACATCAGCAAGGCGCAGACCTTCGCCGACCTGCCGAAGAACGCCCAGGCGTACGTGAAGGCGCTGGAGGAGATGTCCGGCGCGCCGATCTCGGCGATCGGCGTCGGTCCCGGCCGCACCGAGACGATCCAGATCAACTCCTTCCTGTAGCGGCACCGCAAGGGCCCCGCACTCCGGTGCGGGGCCCTTCGCACGTCCCGATTGCGCTCGATTGAACTAGTGCATAAGTGGATTGCACCTAGTGCGTATCGGGTCTAAGGTCGGCCGCATGACCGCGAAGCTGCCCGCGCCCACCGTCCTCACCGGCCGCCACGTCCGCCTGGAGCCCCTCGCCGAGGCACACGTCCCCGACCTGTTCGCCGCGTCCGGCGGCGACGAGGAGGTGTGGCGCTGGCTGCCGTACGACGTGCCGCAGAGCGAGCAGGAGATGGCCCTCCACATCGGCGCCCGGCTCGCCGAGGCCGCCGGCGGCGGCTGCGTCCCGTTCGCGGTGATCGACCTCGCCGACGGCCGGGCCGTCGGGGTGACCTGCTACCTCGACTACAGCGCGCAGGACGAACTCGTCGAGATCGGCGGCACCTGGTACGCCCGCCGGGTCTGGCGCAGCGCGGTCAACACCGAGGCCAAGCTGCTGCTGCTCACCCACGCCTTCGACGAACTCGGCATGGGCCGGGTCAGCTGGAAGACCGACCACCGCAACGAGCGCTCGCAGAACGCCATCCGGCGCCTGGGAGCGGTCTACGAGGGCACCCTGCGCCGCCACCGCCGGCGCCCCGACGGCAGCTGGCGCGACAGCGTGTACTTCTCCATGCTCGACGACGAATGGTCCGCGGCCAGGGCCCGTCTGACGGAGCGCCTGGCCGCGGGCCCCGCGACGGTCTGAGACCCGACGGGTCAGGCGATCGAGGCCGCCACGATCGCGGCCACCGACAGGTTGCACGCGGCGGTCACCCAGACCGCCGGGTGCGGCTCCGGATCGACCAGCACCTCGCCCAGGCGACCCGGCGTCAGCAGATCGACCAGCCAGAACGCGGCTGCCATCAGCAGCAGGCCGAGCAGCCCGAACAGCGCGGTCGCCACCAGGCCCTTGGCGAACTCGTCGTAGGTGTACATGATCGCGGTGAAGACGATGCCGCCGATCCCGAGCAGCGCCGAACTGAGCACCACCGAGGCGTTGCGGTTGCGCTCCAGCCAGATCTGCCGGCCCAGCCGGCCCGGCGTCAGCACGTCGACCAGACCGACCCCGAGCAGCAGCAGCACCAGGCCCACCCCGCCGAAAGCCGCAGCCACCCCGAGGCCGTGGACGATGTCGTTCATGCTGCTCCCCGCCGAAGTGTCAAGGACCGGCAAAAGATATCCCATGGTTCCGGTCCCGGGGAGCCCTGAGTAGCATCACCCGTCATGACGCAGACCGACCCCGCACCCGCCCGCCGCCGCTCCGGCGCCGTCGCCCTCGGCATGGTCGGGACGCTCGCGCTCGCCCTCACCGGCTGCTCGTCCGGCGGCAGCACGCCGCGGCGCTGCGTCGACCCCGGCACCCTCAAGGTGCTGGACAACCACGCCTGCGACGGCGGCGCCGGGGCGGCGGCCGGCCGCTGGTACTACTGCGGCTCCGGTTCCCTGACCGCCGTCGGCGGCACGTTCGACAAGGCCGCCACCCGGCGCGGCGGGTTCGGCTGCCCCACCGGCAGCCACACCACCGGCCACACCAGCACGGGCCACACCACCACCGGCCACACCACCACCGGCCACACCACCGGCCGGTCGGGCTCGGGCGGTGGCTGAGCCGTGCGCCGCCGTACCGTCGAGCCGCGCCCCGGCTGGCAGGCCGCCGTCGAGGGCCAAGGCCTGATCTACGCCGTCTGCGAGGACCCGCGCGAACCCGGCACCGACTACGCCTACTGGGACGAGAGCGCCTACTACGAGTTCTCGGCGGCCGAGGTGGAGACCCTGGAGGAGGTCGTCGAGGAGCTCCACCAGCTCTGCCTGGAGGCCGCCGACCACGTGGTGCGCACCGGCCGGTTCGCCGACTACGGCATCTCCGACCCGCGCCTCGCCGAGGTGATCACCACCTCCTGGCGGCGGCGCGAGGAGCAGCCCTCGCTCTACGGCCGGTTCGACCTGGCCTACGACGGCACCGGCCCGGCCCGGCTTTTCGAGTACAACGCCGACACCCCGACCTCCCTGATCGAGGCGGCCGGCCCCCAGTGGTTCTGGATGGAGGAGCGCTTCCCCGAGGCCGACCAGTGGAACTCGCTGCACGAGCGGCTGGTCGCGGCCTGGGCCCGGCAGAAGGACCTGCTGCCGCCCGGCCCGGTGCACTTCGCGCACTCGCGCGGCGACACCGAGGGCGAGGACTGGATGACCACCCTCTACCTCCAGGAGACCGCCCGGCAGGCCGGCCTGGAGACGGTCTCCATCGCCATGGAGGACATCGGCCTGGACGGGCTGACCGGGCGCTTCGTCGACCTCGAACACCGCTACATCCGGTCCGCCTTCAAGCTCTACCCGTGGGAGTGGCTGGCCGAGGACGAGTTCGGCGCCCAGCTGCTCACCACCGTCGACCTCGGCGGCTCGACCGGCTCCACCCTCTGGATCGAACCGCCGTGGAAGATGCTGCTCTCCAACAAGGCGCTGCTCGCCGTCCTCTGGGAGCTGTTCCCCGGCCACCCCAACCTGCTGCCCGCCTACCTGGACGGCCCGCGCGAGCTCACCGCGACCGGGTACGCGGCCAAGCCGCTGCTCGGCCGCGAGGGCGCCGGGGTGCGGATCGTCGAACCGGACGGCGGCGAGGTCCTGCTGCCCTCGTGGGCCGGCGACCCGGACCGGTACGGCGCCGAGGGGTTCTGCTACCAGCAGCTTTGCCCGCTGCCGGAGTTCGACGGCAACCGGCCGGTGCTGGGCGCCTGGGTGGTGGACGGCGAGGCGGCCGGCCTCGGCATCCGGGAGACCCACGACTCGCCGATCACGCACCAGGGCGCCCGGTTCCTCCCGCACGTCATCGTCTGACATGCCGTCCGCCGGCGTGCCGACGGCATCTCCGGCCGCCCCGGTGGCCACCGACCGGTTCGCGGCCGGCGGCCCCGCAGGGCGGCGCCGAGCACCCGTCAGTCGTTGTGCTCGACCATCCGGTCCACGCAGACCGCGACGGCGAGCAGCAGCGGCACGTCGGCGCCGTCCTCGATCTCGACGCCGAAGGTGTCCCGGATCCGGAACCACTTGCGGGAGATCTCGGCGACCTTGTCGCCGTCGGACTCGATCGTGTACTCCTTGTCGATCAGGTCGCCGTGGATCTCCAGCTCGCCACCGGCCTCCAGCTCCACGTGGTACTTGTCGCGGAACGGCGTGAACAGCTTCTTGCGGACGGTCGCGACCGTGTCGCCGTCGGCGTTCTCGATCCTCATCGCGTCCCGGACGGTGAGCACCTTCTCCTTGATCACCGCGACCACGTTGCCCTGCGGGTCCTGCAGCTCGAAGGTGTCGCGCAGCCGCAGCACCTTGCCGTCCACCAGGAACGCCTTCTCGCCGTCGCCGTCCTCGATCCAGTAGTCGTCGCCGACCGCGAACAACCGCTCCTTGACCACGTACTTCATGCCCCACCAGCTTTCCTCCGCGCGGACACTGCCGAGCACATCGTGCCCGACGCGGGCCCCGGGGTCAGCCCTCCACCCCGGGGTGCGCCGCAACCGCCGCGCGAACGGGCACCGCCGGCCGGCCGGTCGCCGGTCGACGGGAGCCCGGGAACAGGCCGGCGGGAGGCCGGGAACGGGTCGACAGGTCGCCGGACCCGCCCGGGTCAGGAGGAGATCGGACGGTCAGGAGGAGGTCGGACGGGCCCGCAACCGCCGGAGCATCCGCGCGTCCTGGAACCCGACCGCGCGTGCCGCCGCCTCGACCGTGGCCCCCTGCCCGACCAGGTGCTCGGCGTGCTCCAGCCGCAGCTGCTGCTGGTAGCGCAGCGGGGTGAGCCCGGTCGCGTCGGAGAACCGCCGGGTCAGCGTCCGCTCGCTCAGGCCGACGTCGGCGGCCAGCCGGCTCAACGGCAGCGGGTCCGCGAACCGGGCGTCGATCACGTCCTGGGCGCGGTGCACCGCGTCGCTCAGGTGGCCGCGGTACCGCAGCATCGCGCTGGCCTGCTGGTCGCCGCCGTTGCGGCGGGTGTGGACGACCATGGTGCGGGCCACCCGGGCGGCGACGAACGCGCCGTGGCGGACGGCCACCAGGTGGAGGGCGAGGTCGATCCCGCTGGCGATGCCCGCGGAGGTGAGCACCCGGCCGTCCTCGACGAACAGCACGTCCGGCACGACCGCGGCCCGCGGGTAGCGCCGGGCCAGCTCGTCCTGGAGCTCGTGGTGGGTGGTGCAGCGCCGGCCGTCGAGCAGCCCGGCCCGGCCGAGCGCGTCCGCCCCCGAGCAGACGCTGGCCACCGTGCCGCCCGCGGCGTGGTGGGCGACCAGCCGTTCCAGGGTGGCCCGGGAGAACACCGGGCCCCGCGGCAGCGCGGGGGAGCGCCAGCCCGGCACCACCACCAGGTCGTCGGCGGTCAGCTCCGGCCAGGCGGTCTCGGCGCGCAGGCCGATGCCCTGCGCCGTCGGGACATCCTCCTGCTCCGCGACGTACACCGTCTCGTAGCGATGACCGAAGTCGTCCGCCGAGGAGAAGACCTGGGCGGGGCCGGCCAGGTCCAGCAGGTGCAGTCCCGGCGCGAGCAGGAAGACGACCCCGGTCACCGCGCGGCCCCCGTCACGATCACGATCCGGTCAGCTCCTCCACGGTGGCGATCCTGGCGAAACGGCCCGCCAGCGCGTACTCGGTGCGGGCGGTGATCTCGTCCGTGGACAGGGTACGCGGATCGGCCAGGATCTCCGCCAGGCTCCGCCCGGCGGGCGCCTGCCAGTGCTCGATCGGGTGGGTGGCGGTGGCGTCGGTGACGAACACGACCTCGTAGCCGAGGTCCGAGCCGACCCGGGCGGTGGTCTCGCAGCACTGCTCGGTCCGGATGCCGCTGATCACCAGCTCCCCGACCCCGTGCCGGGTCAGCACCTGCTGGAGGTTGGTGGTGGTGAAGGCGTTGTGCGAGGTCTTGGTCACGACGGGCTCGCCCGGCTCGGGCTTCAGCCCGTCGATCAGGCGCACGTGGCCGAGCTCCGGGTCGAAGACGCCGCCCGAGCCGGGCTCGGCGTGCAGCACCCAGACGACGAGGTCGCCGTTCTCCCGGGCGGCGGCCACCAGCCGGCCGACCCGGTCGGCGATCCCCGGGTTGGAGACGGCCTCCCAGTTGGGGAGGCGGCGGAAGGACTCCTGGACGTCGATCACGACGAGTGCGGTCTTCATGCCTCCATCCTGGCCCGCCGAAGCCCCGCACCCCAGGCATGATCACGCCCATCCCCGGACCGATCCGGTCACCGGTGGCCGCCTCCCGCCGAACGGCCGGCGGGGATGCAGGACACGCCCCCGGCCCCGAACCCGCGGGGGCGGAATGTCCGCAGGTCCCGTGCGGTTTGATGGGGTTATGGCTTCTCGTGCACGCGTACGCGCCCCCGAACTGGCGGGCAAGGGCGGATGGCTCAACACCGGCGGCAAGGACCTGTCGCTGGCGGACCTCCGCGGCAAGATCGTCATTGCCGACTTCTGGACCTTCTGCTGCATCAACTGCCTCCACGTCCTGGACGAACTCCGGGAGCTGGAGGAGAAGCACCGCGACACCGTGGTGATCATCGGCGTCCACTCGCCGAAGTTCGTGCACGAGGCCGACCACCAGGCGGTGGTGGACGCCGTCGCGCGGTACGAGGTGCACCACCCGGTGCTGGACGACCCGGAGCTGGCCACCTGGAAGCAGTACGCGGTGCGGGCCTGGCCGACCCTGGTGGTGATCGACCCGGAGGGGTACGTCGTCGCGCAGCACGCCGGCGAGGGGCACGCCCACGCGATCGCCCGGCTGGTCGAGGAGCTGGAGGCGGAGCACGAGGCCAAGGGCACGCTGCGACGCGGTGACGGCCCGTACGTGGCACCCGAGCCGCAGGCCGGCGACCTGAAGTTCCCGGGGAAGGCCGTGCGGCTGCCCGACGGGCACTACCTGGTGGCCGACTCGGGCCACCACGCGCTCGTGGAGCTGGCCGAGGACGGCGAGAGCGTCGTCCGGCGGATCGGCGACGGCGAGCGCGGGCTGGTGGACGGCACGGCGCCGCGCTTCAGCGAGCCGCAGGGCCTGGCGCTGCTGCCCCCGGAGCTGGGCCTGGACTACGACGTGGTGGTGGCCGACACGGTCAACCACGCGCTGCGCGGGGTCCGGCTCTCGGACGGCAGCGTGACCACGCTGGCCGGTACCGGGAAGCAGTGGTGGCAGGGCTCGCCGACCGACGGGGAGGCCCGCGCGGTGGACCTCTCCTCGCCGTGGGACGTCGCCTGGTTCGACGGCCGGGTCTGGATCGCGATGGCCGGCGTGCACCAGCTCTGGGCGTACGACCCGGTGGCCGGCACGGTCGCGGTCGCCGCCGGCACCACCAACGAGGGCCTGGTCGACGGGCCGCTCGCCGAGGCGTGGTTCGCGCAGCCCTCCGGTCTCGCGGTGTCGGCCGACGGCGAGCGGCTGTGGGTCGCGGACTCGGAGACCTCGGCCGTGCGCTGGGTTTCACGTGAAACCGGGGACGTGCACACCGCCGTCGGCACCGGCCTGTTCGACTTCGGCCACCGCGACGGGGGCGCCGGGCAGGCGCTGCTCCAGCACCCGCTCGGCGTCACGGTGCTGCCGGACGGCTCGGTGGCGATCGCCGACACCTACAACCACGCGCTGCGCCGGTTCGACCCGGTGAGCGGCGAGGTGACCACGCTCGCCACCGACCTGCGCGAGCCCTCCGGTGCCGTGCTGGCCGGCGACGACATCGTGGTCGTGGAGTCGGCCCGGCACCGGCTGACCCGGCTGCGGCTCCCGGAGGAGGCCGTGCGGGTCGAGTCGGTGGCGCACCGCACCCAGCGGGCGGCGACCGAGGTCGCGCCGGGCGCCCTGCAGCTGGACGTGGTCTTCCAGGCCCCGTCCGGGCAGAAGCTGGACGAGCGCTACGGCCCGTCCACCCGGCTGCTGGTCAGTGCCACCCCGCCCGAACTGCTGCTCTCGGGGGCGGGGGCGGACAGCGACCTGTCGCGCGGGCTCGTCCTGAACGAGGCGGTCGCCGAGGGCGTGCTGCACGTCTCGGCGATGGCCGCCTCCTGCGACGACGACCCGGAGATCGAGTACCCGGCCTGCCACGTCCACCAGCAGGACTGGGGCGTGCCGGTGCGGCTGACCGCCGACGGTGTGCGGCGGCTGCCGCTGGTGCTGGCCGGCATGGAGTGACCGCCCCGGAGGGCCGGGCCGGCCGGCACCGGCCGGCTCAGCCCTCCAGGAACGCCTTGACGGCGCTGGCCAGCAGGAACGGGTCGTCGGCGCCGCAGAGCTCGCGGGCGGAGTGCATGGAGAGCGCCGCGATGCCGCAGTCCACCGTGGTGATGCCGAGCCGGGCCGCGGTGATCGGCCCGATGGTGGTGCCGCAGGGCATCGCGTTGTTGGAGACGAAGGTCTGCCACGGCACGCCGGCCTTCTCGCAGGCCGCGGTGAAGACGGCCCGGCCGACGCCGTCGGTGGCGTAGCGGTTGTTGACGTTGACCTTGAGGATCGGGCCGCCGTTGGGCATCGGGCGGTGGCCGGGCTCGTGCCGCTCGCTGTAGTTGGGGTGGACGGCGTGCCCCATGTCGGAGGAGAGGCAGACGGTGCCGGCCAGGGCCCGGGCGCGGTCCTCGGGGGTGCCGCCGCGGGCGTACACGGAGCGCTCCAGCACGTTGCCGAGCAGCGGGCTCTGCGCGCCGGTGTCCGACTCGCTGCCGGTCTCCTCGTGGTCGAAGGCGGCGAGCACCGGGATGCACGGCAGGTCGGTGCCGGAGACCGCGACCGCGGCGAGGGCGGCGGTGGCGGCGTGCACGGAGAGCAGGTTGTCCAGGCGCGGACCGGCCAGCAGCTCGCGGTCCCGGCCGAGGTAGGCCGGCGGCTGCACGTCGTGGGTCATCAAGTCCCAGCCGACGACCTCCTCGGCGGCGACGCCGGCCCGCTCGGCCACGTGGGCGACGAGTGCGCCGTCGGTGGTCTCGCCGATCCCCCAGATCGGCGTGAGGTGGCGCTGCTTGTCGAGCTTGAGGCCTTCGTTGACCTGGCGGTCGAGGTGGATGGCGAGCTGCGGGACGCGCAGCAGCGGCTCGTCGATCTGGACGAGCCGGGTGGTGCCGTCGCGCAGCGCGAGGCGGCCGGAGAGGCCGAGGTCGCGGTCGAGCCAGGTGTTGAGCGGGACGCCGCCGTAGATCTCCACGGCGACCTGCCGCCAGCCGGCGGTGCCGGTGTCGGGCAGCGGCTTGACCCGGAGGTTGGGCGAGTCGGTGTGCGTGCCGACCACGCGGAACGGCGTCTCGGGGCCCGCCCCCGCGGGCACGTACCAGGCGATCAGTGCGCCACCGCGGATCACGTACCGCCCGCCGGCCTCGGCCCCCCAGGCGTCGGATTCGCGGACCTGTCGGAAGCCCGCCTTCTCGAGCCGCTCGGCGGCACCGGCCACTGCGTGGTAGGGCGAGGGCGCGGCCGAGAGGTAGGCGATCAGATCGTCGGTGTGCGTCCGGTCGAAGTGGACCGGGCGATCGGCGGTCGACATGCTGCTCCTGGGTTGAGGGAGGTCGGGCGCCGGATGGGGGTCCCGGCTCCGCCACTGAGCATATGCCCGTACACGGACATGACGCTGTGAACTCAAAAACGGTGACAGAACAATCGACTTGGTACAGCCTCGCGACTGTTCCGGACGCACGGCGGGGCCCGCGCAGTGCGCGGGCCCCCGTCGTACTGAGGGTGTGTCAGGCGGTCTTCAGTGGCCGCGGAAGGCTCAGAAGGCCTCTTCCGCCAGCTCCATGATCTCGTTGTCGATGCCCTCGGCGATCAGCCGCTGCGGCGCGGTGGTCGGCAGGATGTTGCGGGCGAAGAAGCGGGCCGCGGCGACCTTGCCCTGGTAGAAGGGGACGTCCTTCTCCGAGGCGCCGGCCTCCAGCTTGGCGAGCGCGACGGCGGCCTGGCGGAGCAGCAGCCAGCCGATCACGACGTCGCCGGAGACCATGAGCAGGCGGGTGGTGTTGAGGCCCACCTTGTACATGTTCTTGACGTCGTCCTGGACGGAGGTGAGGTCGGCGAGCAGCTTGCCGACGATGGCCTCCAGGTCGCCGGCGGCCTTGCCGAGCGCCTCGCGCTCGGCGGTGAGGGCGTCGCCGCCCTCGCCGGTGGCGATGAACTTCTGGATCTGCTCGGAGACGGCGGTGAGCGCCTGGCCGCCGTCCTTGACGATCTTGCGGAAGAAGAAGTCCTGGCCCTGGATGGCCGTGGTGCCCTCGTAGAGGGTGTCGATCTTGGCGTCCCGGATGTACTGCTCGATCGGGTACTCCTGCAGGTAGCCGGAGCCGCCGAAGGTCTGCAGGGACTGCGCGAGCTGCTCGTAGGACTTCTCGGAGCCGTAGCCCTTGACGATCGGCAGGAGCAGGTCGTTGAGGCGCTCGGCGGCCTCGTCGCTCTCGCCGCGCAGGCGGGCGGCGAGCACGTCGTCCTGGACGGAGGCGGTGTAGAGGACCAGGGCGCGCATGCCCTCGGCGTACGCCTTCTGGGTGAGCAGCGAGCGGCGGACGTCGGGGTGGTGCGTGATGGTGACGCGGGGGGCGGTCTTGTCCAGGAAGTTGGCGATGTCCGCGCCCTGCACGCGCTCCTTGGCGTACTCCAGCGCGTTCAGGTAGCCGGTGGAGAGGGTGGCGATGGCCTTCGTGCCGACCATCATGCGGGCGAACTCGATGATCTTGAACATCTGGCGGATGCCGTCGACCTTCTCGCCGAGCAGCCAGCCCTTGGCGGGGTGCTTGGCGCCGAAGGTCATCTCGCAGGTGTTCGAGGCCTTGAGGCCCATCTTGTGCTCGACGTTGGTGGCGTAGGCGCCGTTGCGCTCGCCGAGCTCGCCGGTCTCCCAGTCGAAGTCGTACTTCGGCACGATGTAGAGGCCGAGGCCCTTGGTGCCCGGCTTGCCGCCCTCGGGGCGGGCCAGCACCAGGTGGATGATGTTGTCGGACATGTCGTGCTCACCGGAGGTGATGAAGCGCTTCACGCCCTCGATGTGCCAGGAGCCGTCCTCCTGCTTGATCGCCTTGGTGCGGCCGGCGCCGACGTCGGAGCCGGCGTCCGGCTCGGTCAGCACCATGGTGGCGCCCCAGAGGCCGTCGACCATGCGCTGGGCGACCTTCTGCTGCTCCTCGGTGCCCTCCTCGAAGACGACGCCGGCGAAGGCCGGGCCGGAGGAGTACATCCAGATCGCCGGGTTGGAGCCCAGGACCTGCTCGGCGTACGCCCAGACGAGGGAGGACGGGGTGACCTGGCCGCCGATGCCCTCCGGGATGCCCAGGCGCCACCACTCGGCGTCCATGAAGGTCTGGTAGCTCTTCTTGAACGTCTCCGGGATCGGAGCGGCGTTGGTCTCCGGGTCGAACACCGGCGGGGTGCGGTCGGTGTCCGTGAAGGAGGCGGCGAGGTCGTTCTCCGCCAGGCGGGAGATCTCGCTCAGGATGTTCTTCGCGGTCTCCACATCCATGTCGGCGAACGGACCGGTGCCGTACACCTGGTCGCGGCCGAAGACCTCGAACAGGTTGAACTCCACGTCACGCAGGTTGGACTTGTAGTGACCCATGACCGTTTCTCCGGTTCGTCTGCTTCCGTGGGCCCGCCGTTCGAGCGCCCCACTTACCCACCAGTACGCACCATGATGCTACCGAGCGGTAACTTGTTCAAGCCCTGGCACGGCAAAGCCTTATGAACACCGTCACGTCCCACAACCCGGGGCGCCCCCGCCTTGTACGCCCCGGCACCCCCGGCAGGGCACCCCGGACCGCTAGCCTTGTGCCCGTGTACGGCTACGAGCAGACCGCATACCAGGACCCCTACCAGCAGCAGGCGGGGATGAACGGCATGCCCGGCCCCGGCCCGTACGGCGATCCGCAGCAGGGCGCGGCCCAGCAGCAGTCCCTGTACCCGGAGCCCTCGCCGCCGTCGCTCGCGGACGCCATCCGGGCCTTCACCACCGGGTCGATGCCGGTCGAGGACTTCCAGGCGATCTTCATCACCTCCAAGGTGCACTGCCCGCGCGGCGAGCGGCCCGGCTTCCTCGCCCTGCACAACACCCCGACGCCGGTCATCCCGATGTTCAGTTCGCTCAAGGAGCTGCGCCGCTACGCCGGCAAGGAGTCCAAGCACTTCAGCGTCACCGGCGCCGAGGTGCTGGACCTGCTGCCCACCGGCTACGGCTTCGCGCTCGACATGGAGGGCGAGCACCGGATGGTGTTCGACGCCAAGGCGGTCGAGCAGCTGGTGGACTTCACCATGCGCCGGATGTACGGCTAGCCCCCTTCCACCCCCGGACTCCTCCTCCGCCCCGCCCGCGGATCGGGCCCACCCCTGAAGAGGGCTGGGCGAACCGCATCGTCTCCATTTAGTTCAATCTTCAACTTGCATGTTGTTGAGCGTTGAACTAATATCGCCATCGTAGGCCAGAAACCCCGAAGGAGGCCGACATGCCCGCCGTGACCGTCGAGAACCCGCTGACCCTCCCGCGCGTCGCCACCCCCGACCCCGCCGGCACGGTCGCCCGGCCGGTCGTCGCGGTCGCCACCGCACCCGAGGGCTTCGAGGGCGAGGGCTTCCCCGTCCGCCGGGCCTTCGCCAAGATCAACACCAAGTTCCTCGACCCGTTCATCATGATGGACCAGATGGGCGAGGTGGAGTACGCCGCGGGCGAGCCGAAGGGCACCCCCTGGCACCCGCACCGAGGCTTCGAGACCGTCACCTACCTGATCGACGGCGAGTTCATCCACAAGGACTCGCACGGCGGCGGCGGCCACCTCGGCGGCGGCGACACCCAGTGGATGACCGCCGGCTCGGGCATCCTGCACATCGAGACCCCGCCCGAGTCGCTGGTGGCGACCGGCGGCCTGTTCCACGGCATCCAGCTCTGGGTGAACCTCCCGGCCAGCGACAAGATGACCCAGCCGCGCTACCAGGACATCCACGGCGGCCACGTCAAGCTGCTCTCCACGCCGGACGGCGGCGCGGTGCTGCGGCTGATCGCCGGTGAGCTGGACGGCCACCGCGGGCCGGGTGCCACCCACACCCCGATCACCCTCCTGCACGCCACCGTGACCCCCGGCGCGCAGCTCACCATCCCGTGGCGCCCGGACTTCAACGCGCTGGCGTACGTGCTCAACGGCGACGGCACGGTCGGTGCCGAGCGCCGCCCGGTGCACACCGGCCAGGCCGCAGTGTTCGGCGAGGGCGACACCCTCACCATCGCCGCCGACGCCAAGCAGGATTCCCGGCACCCCAACCTGGACGTGATCATCCTGGGCGGGCAGCCCATCCGGGAGCCGGTCGCCTGGTACGGGCCGTTCGTGATGAACAGCCACCGCGAGCTGGAGCAGGCCATGAAGGACTTCCAGTCCGGCTCCTTCGGCCACCCGGTCGGCTGACGGCCGCGGGGGCGCCCGGGTTCCGGGCGCCCCCGCTCCGGGTCCGGGCGGTCTCAGATCCGGGCGTAGAGCGCGGACGCGTCGTCCGACGCCTTGCCACGCGGCCAGCGCGTGCAGTCGGCGTCCGTCCGCTCGACGGCCCGGACCTGGGCGATCAGCTCGCCCGGCCCGGACTCGGCGAGCAGTCGCAGCGCGTCCGACCAGCTGCCCAGCCGGAACCGGTCGGTGAAGCGGGCGGCGCCGTCGGTCAGGGCCGCCACCCCGCGCAGTTCGGCCAGCGGCACGAAGCCGGTCTCGGCGTGCTCCGCGGCCCGCGGCGTGGCAGCCGCGATCCACGGGCCGTGCCCGGTGTTGCGGGCCGCCCGGACGGCCTGCGCGTACTCCCGATAGAGCGCGGCCCGTTCGGCGGTGCCGGGGACGGTCGTCCACACCTGCCGCCGCAGCCGCTCGCCGCCCGGGAAGCGCTGGTTGTCGCCGATCACCCGCGGCGCGCCGCGCCGGGGATGCAGCACCAGCAGCGAGTCCCCCAGCACCAGGTACTCCAGGGTGGCGCCGTGCAGGCGGGCGGCGACCACCATCGCGGCCGGGGTGTTGGGGTGGCCGAGGTCGCAGCGGCCGCCGTGCAGGGCCGCGGTCTCCGCGATGGCGTCGGACAGGCACTGCGCGATCGTCCGGTCGGTGCGGTCGGTCAGCCGGGCGAGCAGATGCACGCCGAGCCTCCTCGCGTACCAGGCGGTGCCGTGCCGGCACCCGGACTCCAGGTCGTCGGGCGTGCTGGATCCGTCCAGCAGCACCAGTGCTTCGGCTGAGGCGGCGGCGAAGTCCTCGCTCTCGCGCTCCGGCCCGTACGGTTCTCCGGCGAGCTGTACGTGCATCGGACCAGTCTGCGCGCCACCGGGCCGCGCGAACAGGGGTCGGACGCGGCCGTCGGCGCGGCCGCCGCACCGCCGGGTGTGCGGTGGCGGGGGCGCGTGGCCGGACATACCGTCGGATCACCAGCCGCCCCCACCCCTGGAGTGCCGCGATGGTCTGGCAGTTCTTCGTCCTCCTGGCCGCCTCGATCATCTTTCCGATCATGGCGCTGTTCATGTTGATCGGCGGCCCGCGGTTCCCCGACGAACGCAAATGAGGCCGCAGGCGCGATCCGCCCCGTGGGAGGGTGGGCACTGCACACGGCTCCGCACCCGGAGCCCCGTTCAGGAGGTCGCGCCATGAGCCAGGAAGCAGCCCCACCCGCCGAGCAGCCGGAGCAGTCGGCGGCCGAGGCCGCGCCGGCGGAGCCGGACGACGTCAAGGCGAAGTTCCTCGCCGCGCTGCAGGCCAAGCACGGCGGCCGGTCCGGCGCCGCGGGCGGCCCGGGCGGGGATTCGAAGATCCACGGGACGCACGGCGCCGCCGGCGGCAAGCGCACCTTCCGCCGCAAGAGCGGCGGCTGACGGCACCCGGCAGTCGGGTTCGAACGGCGGGCGGCACCCGGAAGGGGCCGCCCGCCGCGGCGTCCGGCGAGCGTGACGGGGCCCCGGTGACGCCCTATGCCGCGAGCGCGCCCCCGACGACGGCCGCGTGGGCCAGCAGCCGCTCGTCCGCGCCCTCGGCGCCGACCAGTTGCAGCCCCAGCGGGAGACCGCCGAGCGCGCCCGCCGGCAGGCTCACCGCGGGCAGCCCCGCGAGGCTCCAGGGCAGCGACATCACCGCGTCGCCGGTCGAGTCGAGCCCCAGCGGTGCCGGACCGGTGGCCGCGGGCGTCACCCACGCGTCCACCCCCTGCTCGGCGGTGACGTCGGCCAGCCGGCGGCGGAACTCCTCGCGCGCGGCGAGCGCAGCGGTGTAGTCGGCCCGGTCGATCTCCCGGCCGTGCCGGATCGCCGCCACCGTCTCCGGCCGGTAGAGGGCGCCGAAGCGGGCGAACAGCTCGGCGTGCACCTGCGCCAGCTCGTAGCGGATGATCGTCCGCAGCTGGTGCCGGACGGCCTCGAAGTCGCCCAGCGGATCCACCCGGCGGACGGTCAGCCCCAGGTCGGCAACGGTCCGTTCGAACACCGCGAGGGCGTCCGGACGCGCCTGCGCCAGGTACTCCCCGACCGGCACGCCCAGCACCGGCGCGCCGGCCGCCGCGACCGGCCGCCAGCCGTCGCACAGCACCGCGGCGGCCAGCGCCAGCCCGGCGGGATCGGTGGCGTAGCAGCCCATCGTGTCGAGGGTCGGCGCGTGCGGGATCACCCCGTCCACCGGCATCCGCCCGTAGGTCGGCCGGAAGCCCGCCACCCCGCAGTAGGCGGCAGGACGGATCATCGAGCCGACCGTCTGGGTGCCGATCGCGAGCGGTACCAGCCCGGCCGCGACGGCGGCCGCCGAGCCGCTGCTGGAACCGCCGGGGGTGTGCGCGGGGTCGTGCGGATTACGGGTCGGGCCGGGCGCGAGCACCGCGAACTCCGCGGTCACCGTCTTGCCCGCGACCAGGGCCCCGGCCTCCCGCAGCCGGCCGACCAGCGAGGCCTCGGGCCCGGCGAGCACACCGGGCGGCAGGGCCGAACCCGCGTGCGTGGGGAGTCCGTCGACCCGCACCACGTCCTTGATGCCGACCGCGACCCCGAACAGCGCGGGCCGGTCGGCCGGCTCGGGGAAGCGCCGGGCCAGTTCCGCCGCCTCCGCGGCCAGCCGCTCGTGCCGCCCGGGCTCCGGCACGAAGGCCCGCAGCCCCGGATCGTCGTGCTCGATCCGGCGGCACAGCCGCTCCACGCTCTCGGCCGGCAGCGGATCACCCGCCCGCAGCGCCGCAGCGACCGAGGGGAGGGACGTCATCGGCTCCATGGACCCAACTTAGAAGGTGCGCGCACCGTCGGGGGCCGATCCGTGCACGCGGCCGTGCTCACTCCGGGTGCTCGCCGGGCACGTAGGGCGACTCACGCAGGAACACCGCGCCGCAGGTGTGGCAGTTCAGCTTCGGTGTGCGGTCCCACAGGCTCGGGTCCTGCTCCGGCGCGGCGGCGTCCAGATCCCGGCCGCAGAGGGCCACCGCCTCGTCGCCGCGGACGATGTGCCAGGTCTTCACTTCTCCGGACAGCCCCTCGGGGCCGTACTCGGCGCGCATGCGATGCCTCATGCGGCCATGCTGCGCCGGGGCCGCGGAGGCGGCAATTCGGCACGGCGGGCGGTGCGCGGTGGGCGAACCCCGTCGGGCGCCGGTCAGGAGGCGGCCTGCAGCAGAGCGTCGTCCTGCCACTTGAGGATCTTGTCGAAGCTCACGATGGCCCCGCGCAGCGGGTGGTTGCGCAACTGCACGTGGTCGGTGAGGGCGTGGATCAGGAAGAGGCCGCGGCCGGACTCGCCGGCGAGGTCGGGCAGCGCCTCCGGATCGGGGGTGCGCACCGGGACGGGCCGGCCGGCGGGCAGCACGTGCATGTCGTAGGGGCCGGGCCGGGCCGGACGGCGGGGCAGCCCCCGGCCGACCGGGGCGGGCAGGGTGGCCCGGCCGCGGCGGGTAAGGCACCGGCGGGTGTCCGGGCGGACCTGCGCGGGCGGCGACGGCGGAGTGCGGCGCGGCTCGGGGGCCGCGGCGGGCACCGGCGGGGCGATCGGCGGCAGCCCCGGCCCGGAGTCGACGACCTCGATCCGCAGCCGGTCACCGGCGATCGCGGCGGTGACCTGGAAGCCGTCGTCGGGGCGGCCGGTGACGGCGTGCTCCACCGCGTTGGCGCACGCCTCCGTGAGGGCGACCCCGAGGTCGAAGGCGATCTGCGGGTCGACCCCGGCGGTGTCCATGGCGCCGAGCAGAATGCGGCGGGCGAGCGGCACGCTGGCCGGGTCCCGCTTGAGGTGCAGAGTCCACCAGATGTCCACGGGAGGTCCCTCCTGGCTGCGGCTCCACATACAACTAGGTATCTCCGGGCGTTTCCGCGGTGAACCGTCGTCGCGGGCCGTTACCGCCCGTTCGGCGGATGGACTGGTGCGGGACTCTGTGCCGCGCGGCGCACTGCACGGCGCGCACGCCGGGCCGAATGGGGCATTAAGCCGTAATCCACACCCTGCCCCCGGTGGAGCTGTGAGCGATGCGATGATGACTCGGCCATGACTGCCCAGACCGTCGCCCCGTTCGCAGGCGCCGCCGCACCCGTCGACGGGTCGGCGGCCGCGGCCTGGGATCTGCGTGCGGCGCGAGCGGTCCCCTTCGCCCTGGTCTGCACGCTGATCGCGGCAGCCGGGCACGCGCTGACCGGCGGCGGGGCGGTCGCCCTGCCCGCGCTGGCGGCCGGGTTCGCCGCGGTGGTCCTGGCGGCCGCCGCCCTCGGCGGCAGGGAGCGCTCGCTCGGCGCCATCGCCGGGGCCCTCGTCTCGGGCCAGCTCGGCCTGCACATCCTCTTCCACACCCTGGCGCCGACGAGCCTCCACCAGGGCATGGCCGGGATGGCCGGAATGTCGATGCCGGCGGCCGCCGGGCGGCTGCTCTGCGACGACGTGCCGGGCAACGGGCCGACCGCACTGCCGGCCGGCACCACCCCTGAGCAGCTGATCAGCGCGGCCGGACTGGATCCGGCGGCGTTCTCCGCGGCCGGGACCGGGCACGGCGTGGGACTGCTCGGGATGAGCCCGGCGATGCTGCTCGGCCACCTCGCCGCGGCAGCCGTCGCCGGCTGGTGGCTGCGGCGCGGCGAGGCGGCGCTGTGGCGGCTCGTCCGGCTGACGGCGGTCGGCGCCCGCGCCTGGGCCGCTCCGCTGCGCACCGCGCTCGGGCTGCTCACCGCACTGCTGCTGGGCAGCGCCGTGCCCGCCGCCCCGCGGCGGCCGCGCGGCCGGGCGACGGACTGGCGGCTGCCAGCGGCGGCCGTCCTGCGGCACAGCGTGGTCCGGCGGGGGCCGCCGGCGGGGCTCGCCGCGCACTGACCGGGCCGCAGGGCCGGGTCGGTGGCGCGGTCCGTGACGCCGTCCCCCGCGAGGCGGGCGCGACGGCGAGGACGAGTCCCCACCACAGCCCGGTGCACGCCCGCGGTCGCGAGCCGCCGTGCGCCCGCTCCCCTTGGAGAAGCCCATCATGCGTACCACTCCTGCCCGCCGGATCGCGCTCGGCGCCGCCGTGACCGCTGCCGCCGTCGTCGCGCTGGCCGGCCCCGCCTCCGCGCACGTGACCGTCCAGCCGGGCAACGCCCCGCAGGGCAGCTACTCCGTCGTGGCGTTCCGGGTGCCGGACGAGAGCGACACCGCCGCCACCGTGAAGGTGGAGGTCAGTCTGCCGATGGACCACCCGGTCGCGTCGGTGCGGGTCCAGCCGCTGCCGGGCTGGACGGCCACCCTGGAGAAGTCCAAGCTCGACAAGCCGCTGACCTCGCACGGCCAGAACATCACCGAGGCCGTCTCCAAGATCACCTGGACCGCGGACGCCACCGGGAAGATCGCCCCCGGCCAGTTCCAGGACTTCCGGGTCTCGCTCGGCGCCCTGCCGTCCGACACCGACAAGCTCACCTTCAAGGCCCTCCAGACGTACGACAACGGCGACGTCGTCCGGTGGATCGAGGAGGCCAAGGACGGCCAGCCCGAGCCCGCCAAGCCGGCGCCCGTGCTGACCCTGACCAAGGCCGCCGCCGCCACGGCGTCCGCCGCGCCGGCCGCCGACCACCACGCGGGCGGCTCGTCGGACGGCACGTCCGCCCAGGCCTCCGCCGCGGGTGACGACTCCACCGCCCGTACCCTCGGCGTGGTGGGCATCGTGGTCGGCGTGATCGGCGCCGCCCTCGGCGTCGCCGGGCTGCGCCGCAAGAGCAGCGGCACCGCCTCCTGACCCCGCGTCCGGCGGGCCGCATCCCGGTGCGGCCCGCCGGACCGATCCGCACCAGCGCACGATCGGAAGACCTGGCCATGGCCCACACCCCCGTCCGGCCGGCCGCCTGCTGGCGGCCGCCGCCCTCGTCCTCACCGGGACGCTCGCCCTGACCGCCTGCGGTTCCGGCGGCACCGGCAGCAGCGGCGCCGCCACGGTGCGCAAGGAGAGCAGCAGCTCCGCGTACCAGGGCAGCGTGCTCAGCAAGCACTTCGACAAGCCCGACCTGGTGCTCAGCGACACCTCCGGGCAGCCCTTCGACCTGCGCAAGCAGACCGCCGGGCATGCCACGCTCCTGTTCTTCGGCTACACCAGCTGCCCCGACGTCTGCCCGACCACCATGGGCGACATCGGCGTGGCGATGGCCAAGCTCCCGGCCGACGAGCAGAAGAAGATCGACGTCGTCTTCGTCTCCACCGACCCCGTGCGGGACACGCCGAAGGTGCTGCGCACCTGGCTCGACTCGATGGGCAAGGGCTTCATCGGGCTCACCGGTGACCTCGCCAAGGTGAAGGCGGCCGCCCGGCCGCTCGGCGTCGTCGTGCAGGACCCGGTGGTCAACGCGGACGGCACGGTCAGCTCGGCGCACGGTGCCCAGGTGCTCGCCTTCCTCCCCCAGGACGACAAGGCTCACCTGCTGTGGCTGGGCAGCAGCACCGTCGAGACGTACGCCCACGACCTCGCGCTGCTCGCGAAGGGCGTGCCGGCGTGAGCCGCGCCTTCCGCCGCAGCGCCCTGATCGGTGCCGGGCTGGCCGGCGTGCTGACGGCCGCGACGATCGTCGTGGCCTGCGGCCCGGGCTCCGGCTCCGGCGACACCGCCGAACTGAGCGTCAGCGGCGGCTACGTGCCGCTGCCCGCGCTGCCCGGCGGGATGGGCGCCGGCTACCTGACCGTCCGGAACACGGGCGACGGCCCGGACCAGCTGGTCCGCGTCACCAGCCCGGACGCCGGCTCGGTGACCCTGCACAGCTCCGGCGTCACCTCGATGAGCGAGGTGAGCAGCCTCAAGGTGCCGGCCCACGGCGCCCTGGAGCTCGCCCGCGGCGGCCACCATCTGATGATCATGGGATGGCAGCGGCAGCCGGCCGTCGGCGACCGCCTCGAACTCGACCTCACCTTCGCCAAGAGCGGCACCATCACCGTCAAGGTGCCGGTGGAACCGCTCACCTACCGACCGGGGAGCTGACACCGATGCCACGGAGAGTCGCCGCGCTGCTGGCCGTACTGGCCGCGGCCGTCGCGGTGCTGCTGGGCGGGGCCGGACCGGCCGGCGCGCACGCCGCACTGCTCGCCACCGACCCGGCGCAGGGGGCGGTCGTCGCGACCGCGCCCACCGCCGTCACCCTGACCTTCAGCGAGGGTGTCTCGCTCGCCGCCGACTCCGTCCGGGTCCTCGACCCGGCCGGCAAGGCGGTCGACAACGGGGACGCCGCCCACGCCGACGGCAAGAACGACACCGCCCGGGTCACCCTGCGCTCCGGCCTCGGCAACGGGACGTACACCGTCGCCTGGCGGGCCGTCTCGGAGGACTCCCACCCGGTGGGCGGCGCCTTCACGTTCTCCATCGGCGCCCCCTCGGACACCTCGGTGTCGCCCACCGCCGTCCAGGGCGCGAAGGCGGACGGCGCCGTCGCGTTCGCCTACGGCACGGCCCGCACGGTCGCCTACGCGGCCTTCGCCCTGCTGGTGGGGGCCGCCGCCTTCGTGCTGCTCTGCTGGCCGCGCGGCGCCGCCGTCCGGCAGGTGCAGCGGCTGCTGATGACCGGCTGGATCGCCCTGCTGGTCTCCACCGTCGCGGTGCTGCTGCTGCGCGGCCCGTACGAGCGCGGCTCCGGGCTCGCCCAGGCGCTCGACCTGTCGCTCGTCCGCACCACGCTGGACGAGCGGATCGGCACCGCCCTCGCGGCCCGGCTGCTGCTGCTCGCCGCCGGCGGCGTCTTCCTCTCCCTCCTGGTCGGGCAGCTCGGCCAGGAGAACGGCGAGGGCGGTGACGACGGCGAGGACGGCCCCGACGAGGAGGCCGGCACCGACGGGTCCGACGACGAGCTGGCCGAACTGGAACGTCGGGCCGCGCAGCGGCCGCTGCGCGACGCCCGGCTGGGCCTCGGCGTGGCCGGGGCGGTGCTGGCCGTCGCGCTCTCCGCCACCTGGGTCGGCGCCGACCACTCCTCGGTCGGCATCCAGGTGCCGCTCGCCCTGCCCCTCGCGGCCCTGCACCTGCTGGCGATGGCGCTCTGGCTGGGCGGGCTGGCCACGCTGCTGGTCGGCCTGCGGCACCGGGTGCCGCTCGCCGCGGTCGAGCTGTTCTCCACGGTGGCGCTGGGCTCGGTCACCGTGCTCGCCGCCACCGGCGTCTACCAGTCCTGGCGCGGTCTCGGCAGCTGGGGCGCACTGCTGGACACCTCCTACGGGCGCCTGCTGCTGGTCAAGATCGGCTGCGTGGCGGCGATGGTCGGCACCGCCTGGATCTCCCGCTCCTGGGTGGCCCGGCTCCGGGCCGGCACGGCGGAGGACGCCGACGGGACCGTCGTCCGGACGGACGCGGTCGGGGCCGCGGCCGTGGCACACGCCGACCGCACCGAGGCAGCAGCCGGGGACGCGGCCGGGTCGGCAACGGCCCCGGCCGATCCGGGGCGGCAGGCGCAGCTGGCCCGCCAGCGTGCCGCCCGGGCGGACGCGGTGGACCGCCGTGCCCGCGACGGCGGCCCGGCCAGGGCCAGGCTGCGCCGCTCCGTCCTGGTCGAGACCGGGGTGGCGATCGCCGTCCTGGTGGTGACCACGCTGCTGACCAACTCCCCGCCCGGACGCGTCGCCCAGGCGGTGGCCGCGACCCCGCAGACCCCGGCGTCCACCGCTCCGGGCAGCGTGCCGGGCCGCAGCACGGTGCTGAAGCTCGCGTACGACACCGGCGGCAGCACACCGAACGCCAAGGGCACCGCGACGGTCACGGTCGACCCGGTCGCCACCGGTCCGAACACCGTGCGGCTCGCGCTGGACGACAGCACCGGCAAGCCGGCCTCGGTGCCGGAGGTGCAGCTCGCCTTCACGCTCCCCGACCGCGACCTCGGGCCGCTGCCGGTGACACTCACCGGTGCGGGCACCGGCCGGTGGTCCGGCACGGCGCAGCTGCCGCTGGCCGGGAACTGGGTGGTGTCGGTGACCGTCCGCTCCTCGGACGTCGACCAGTCCACGGCGACGGAGCAGCTGAAGGTCGGCTGAGCACCGCGCGTTCCGCCCAGTGGTCGCGGCGCCGGGCGGCGCCGCGACCACTGGGCGGAACGCCGTCCGGGTGGCGCGCCCGAGTGACTAGGGTGGCTAGCCGAATCATGCTCAGCACCACCCTGCTCCCGGAGGCGGCCATGTCGGCGACCCGCTACACCTATCTCGGGCCCGCGGGCACCTTCACCGAGGCGGCGCTGCGCACCCTGCCGGAGGCGGCGACCCGCGAACTGGTGCCGGTGGCCTCGGTGCCGGCGGCGCTGGACGCAGTGCGGGCCGGGCAGGCCGGGGGCGCGTTCGTGGCGGTGGAGAACTCCGTCGAAGGTCCGGTCACGGCGACCAGTGACGAGCTGGTCAACGGCACACCGCTGATGATCTACCGCGAGGTGCTGCTGCCGATCACCTTCGCGCTGCTCGTCCGTCCCGGTACCTCGCTGGACGCGATCAAGACGGTGACCAGCCACCCGGTGGCCCAGCCGCAGGTGCGCCGGTGGCTGTCGGCGAACCTGCCGGACGCCCAGTGGGAGGCCGCCTCCTCGAACGCGGACGGCGCCCGGCTGGTGCAGGAGGGCCGATGCGACGCGGCGTTCGCGGGCGAGTTCGCGGCCGCGCTGTACGGGCTGGAGGTCCTGGTCTCCGACGTCAACGACGAGGCCAACGCCACCACCCGCTTCCTGCTGGTCGGCCGGCCGGGCCGGGTGTCCTCGCCGACGGGCCTGGACAAGACGTCGATGGTGGTCTGGCTGCCGGACGACCACCCGGGCGCGCTGCTGGAGCTGCTGCAGGAGTTCGCGGTCCGCGGGATCAACCTGATGCGGATCGAGTCCCGGCCGACCGGCGAGGGCATGGGCAGCTACTGCTTCCTGATCGACTGCGAGGGGCACCTGAGCGAGCGCCGGGTGAGCGAGGCGCTGATGGGCCTGAAGCGGATCTGCCCGCAGGTGCGCTTCCTCGGCTCGTACCCGCGGGCCGACCACGGGGGCGGCGGCCGGTCCGGCCGGGCACCTCGGACGCGGACTTCGCGGCCGCCTCGGACTGGCTGGCACGCTGCCTGGACGGCCGCGGCGAGATCTGAGCCGACCGATCACTTTCGGTCGACTTCGGAGATTTTTCGACACGCCGGAGGATTCACCCCTCCGGCCCTCCCCGCCGCACCCCCGGCCGCCCGTCGACGGCGGCCGGGGGCGGCGCGCCCGCGCGCCGCGGACCGGCCGGACGGCCGCTCATCCACAGGCCGGTGCCGTATCCACAGGACGCTCCCTACGGAGAGTTATCCACAGGGGCGGGCTGGAGTCGACAAAACGGTATAGCCACTGGCAGAGCCGGTCAGATCATCACTCCGGGTCGCAGAGCAGACTAATCGCACCAGAGTCACCCCTCTGCCAGCAAATCACCCGTCCGAGCGGGCGAATTCCCTCACCCGGGCAGGCAAATCGAGGTTTGAAACCTCAATTCCCCGGCGGCCCGGACAGCCGCCCCGCGCTTTCCCGTCATCCACAGGATCGTCCGGGGCCCTGTGGACAAACGCCCCCGCGCCGGATCCCCACAGGAGTTATCCACAGGTTCGGCCGGGTTATCCCCAGGGGCGCCGCACCTCTCCCCAGCCCCTGACCTGCCGCCCCCGGCCGGTGGCCCGGGACAGGATCGCAGAATCCCGGACAGCCGGCGACATATCCGACGGACATTGCCGAAGCGGTGAAAGCCGGTGAATCGGCGGCGAAATCCGACGGTCCGTCAGGACTTCCGACGCGCGGGAAAGCCGGGGTAAACCCGTTCCGGCCCGGGGCCCGCTCACCGGTAGGCTGGCCCCGTGATTGACCTTCGCCTGCTCCGTGAGGACCCCGACCGAGTACGCGCCTCGCAGCGCGTCCGTGGTGAGGACGTCGACGTCGTCGACGCCCTCCTCTCCGCCGACGAACGGCGCCGGTCCTCGGGCAGTCGCTTCGACGAGCTGCGCAACGAGCAGAAGCTGCTCGGCAAGCAGGTCGCCAAGGCCCAGGGCGACGAGAAGACCGCGCTGCTCCAGCGCACCAAGGAACTCGCCGCCGAGGTCAAGGCCGCCGACGCCGAGCAGAACGAGGCGAAGGACGAGGCCGACCGCCTGCTCCGCTCGCTCGCCAACCTGATCGACCCGGCCGCGCCGGTGGGCGGCGAGGAGGACTTCGTCACCCTCGAGGAGATCGGCACCCCGCGCGACTTCGCCGCCGAGGGATTCGAGCCCCGCGACCACGTGGAGCTCGGCCAGCTCCTCGGCGCGATCGACACCGAGCGCGGCGCCAAGGTCGCCGGCGCCCGCTCCTACTACCTGACCGGCGTCGGCGCGCTGCTGGAGCTCGCCCTGGTCAACATGGCGATGGCGCAGGCCACCGCCGCCGGCTTCACCGCGATGATCACCCCCGCGCTGGTCCGGCCGGCCGCCATGGACGGCACCGGCTTCCTCGGCCAGGCCGCCGAGAACGTGTACTACCTCGCCGAGGAGGACAAGTACCTCGTCGGCACCAGCGAGGTCCCGCTCGCGGCCTACCACATGGACGAGATCCTCGACGCGGGCCAGCTGCCGCTGCGCTACGCCGGCTTCTCGTCCTGCTTCCGCCGTGAGGCGGGCACCTACGGCAAGGACACCCGCGGCATCATCCGCGTCCACCAGTTCGAGAAGGTGGAGATGTTCGTCTACACCACCCCGGAGGAGGCCGAGGCGGAGCACCGCCGCCTGCTCCAGTGGGAGAAGGACTTCCTCAACGCGCTGGAGCTGCCGTACCGGGTGATCGACGTCGCCTCCGGCGACCTCGGCTCGTCGGCCGCGCGCAAGTTCGACATCGAGGCGTGGATCCCCACCCAGGGCAAGTACCGCGAGGTCACGTCGACCTCCAACACCACCGAGTACCAGTCGCGGCGGCTCTCCATCCGGGTCCGCGAGGACGGCAAGGTGCGCCCGCTGGCCACGCTGAACGGCACCCTCGTCGCCGTCCCGCGCACCATCGTGGCGATCCTGGAGAACCACCAGCAGGCCGACGGCTCGGTCGTGGTGCCCCAGGCGCTGCGGCCCTTCCTCGGCGGCCGCGAAGTGATCGAGCCCGTCCGCAAGTGACCGCGCCCGCCCGTACCTGACCGACACTCCCGGAGACACAGGGACCATGACCTCCACCGGCCACCGCCCCGTCGTCTCCCCCGGTGGCGACCTGCCCTACCGGCTGGTCGCCACCGACCTCGACGGCACCCTGCTCACCCCCGCCGAGACGGTCTCCGACCGGACTCGCGAGGCGCTGGCGGGCGTGGTCGCCGCCGGGGCACAGCACATCATCGTCACCGGGCGCTCCGCCGCCTGGGCCCGGCCGGTGTTCGACGAGATCGGCTACACCGGCATAGCGGTCTGCGGCCAGGGCGCCCAGGTGTACGACGCCGGTGCGCACCGGCTGCTCACCTCGCTCACCCTGGACCGCCGGCTGGCCGCCGTGGCCCTGGCCAAGATCGAGGCGGAGGTCGGGCCGCTGCTGGTGGCCGCCAACGAGGACGGCCTGGACGGTCGGGTGCTGGCCGCGCCCGGCTTCCGGCTGCGGATCGGCACTGAACTGCCGGTCGAGTGGGCCGCCGCCGGGGAGCTGCTGGCGAACCCGGTCGCCAAGCTCTACATCCAGCACCCGGAGCTCGGCGACGACGAGCTGGCCGACGCGGCCCGCCGGCTGGCCGGGGACCTGGTCGGCGTGGTGATGGCCGGGCCGGGTGTGGTGGAGCTGCTGCCCCCGGGCCTGTCGAAGGCCACCGGGCTGGCCGTGGCGGCGCTGCGGCTCGGCGTGAAGGGTGCCCAGACCATCGCCTTCGGCGACATGCCGAACGACATCCCGATGTTCTCCTGGGCGGCGTACGGCGTCGCCATGGGCGGGGCCCACGAGCAGCTGCGCACGGTCGCCGACGAGGTGACCGCGGGCAACGACGCGGACGGCGTGGCCCTCGTGCTGGAACGGGTCTTCGGCCTGCGCTGAGCGCCTGCCGGGCCGCCGGGCGCCGGGCGCGCCCGTACGGCCCCGCCGCGGGCCCGGGTGCACCGGGCCCGGGCCGGGCGCGGCCGGTCAGCCGTAGGAGACGTTGGAGCAGGGGTCGTCGTCGGCCGAGCGGGCCCCGGCGGCGACGCTGGTCGGCAGCGGGCCGGACGGCACCGCGGACGCCGCGCCGACCGTCCCGGCGGCGTAGTCCTTGCCGAGAACCAGGCTGATGCCGGCCCTGGTCGAGGACTGCAGGGTCGACCCGGGGAAGAGCTTGGCGACCTGCTCCGCGTCGGCCTTCTGGCCGGGCCCGTACTGCACGAGCGTGGTGGCGTGGTCCTGCGAGGACGCGTTGGTCTTGGCGGTCACGGTGAAGTCGGAGGCGGTCAGCGCGGCCGCCGCCTTGGTGCCGAGGCCCGCGGTCACCGTGCCGTTGTAGACGCCGACCTTGATGCCCGTACCGCTGACGGCGGCCGGGGTGGGCGCCGCGGAGGCGCTCGCGTCGCCGCTGGGCGCGGCACTGGCCCCCGCCGAGGCGCTGGCATCCTGGCCGTCGAGCGTCCGGTCGGCCTTGAGCGCCTGCCAGAGCTGGTCGACGTCGGGGTGCAGCAGCGCGACCCGCTCGCCGGCGAACTTCCACGGCGTGGTGAGGAACTTGATGTTGTGCAGGTCGATGTCCTTCAGCCCCATGCCGAAGGAGATCAGCTTCGTCGGCGAGTTCAGCCCCGGGTCGACGGTCATCGACTTGGTGGCGGCGTCGGCGAGCGGCAGCAGGTTGGTCGGGCTCATGCCGTTGGTCTTGATGCTGGTGATGAGCGAGGAGAGGAACGCCTGCTGGCGCTTCATCCGGCCGATGTCGGAGCCGTCGCCGATGCCGTGCCGGAGCCGGACGTAGTCGAGGGCGGCCTGGCCCTCCACCTTCTGCTGGCCCTTGGGGTAGAGCAGCTTGCCCTTCTTGGCCAGGTTGGGGTTGAGGTCCTTCTCGTAGATCGCGTTCGGGAGGCAGACGTTGACGCCGCCGACCGCGCTGGTCATCGCGGCGAAGCCCTCGAAGTTGACCACCATGGTGTGGTCGACGCGGATGTTCGTCAGCGCCTCCACGGTGTTCTGGGTGCACGCGGGGTTGCCCTCGTCGGTGTTGCCGACGGAGAAGGCGCTGTTGAACATGACCCCGGTCTGCGGCTTCGTCCACGACCCGTTGGGCAGCTTGCACTTGGGGACGTCCACCAGGGCGTCGCGGGGGAAGGAGACGCCGACGGCGTGCTTGTGGTCGGCGTAGACGTGCAGCAGGATCGTGGTGTCCGAGCGGGCGCCGCCGTCCTGGCCGCCGCCCAGGTCCTTGTTGTCGCCGCTGCGCGAGTCCGAGCCGATGAGCAGGATGTTGACCGGGGTGTGGCCGTTGGCGTCGGGGGCGGCCGCGGCCGGCCGGTCCTTGCTGAGGGCGTCGCCGTCGAAGGACTTGATGTTGCCGCTGAGCTTCAGGTAGACGGCGCCACCGGCCGCGGTGACCAGGCCGAGCGTGGTGACCGCGACCCAGACGACGATCTTCTTCTTGCTGCGGGGTTTCTTGCGGGCACGCCGCGCGTCCGCGCGGCCGCCCGGCTGGTCGTCACCGCCGCGGCCCTGCTGGGCCCGGCGCATCTCGGCACGGCCGCCCTGCCGCGGAACCGGCGGCTGCTCCTGCGCGGCCCCGCGGCGGGGCCCCGGCAGGGCGTCCTCACGGTACGGCCGGCGCGGGGCGTCGTCCCGATACGGAGCATCCCGGTCGTACTCGTCCTGGTGGGGGGCGTCGTCGCGCCACCAGCCGGCGTCGTTCTCCGACGCACCCGCCCTTCGGCCTGACATACGTACACCCTCCACCGGCACCAGCCATCACACGAGCCCCGACAACGCACCCTGTGCAGGACAGACGCGTGAGCTTCTGCGGAGCATATAAAGGCATCATTCAAGAGTCACGGCCCGGGCATCCGGTTGCACAAACGAACAAGAGAGTCAAGGAATCGCAGGGGCCGGATGGGGAGGTCTGCGGGAGAGTTGTAGGATGACCGGGCAAGCGATCGATCCGTCCTGTGAAGGGAGTCCGCCATGACCGGCCGTGCCGACGGTCTGCACACCGCAGGGCGCCGCTCCCTGGTGGACGAGACCATCGCCCAGTTGCGCGACCGGCTCGGCGCCGGGGCCTGGCCGGTCGGTGAGCGGATCCCGACCGAGCACGAGCTCGCCGAGCGACTGGGGGTCGGCCGCAACACCGTCCGCGAGGCGATCCGGGTGCTGGTGCACGCCGGCATGCTGGTCACCCGCCAGGGCGAGGGCACGTTCGTCCGCTCCACCAGCGACCCGGCCGCCGTCCTGCGCGGGGTGCAGCACTCCGGAGTCCGGGACGTGCTGGAGGTGCGCGCCGCCCTGGAGGCGGAGGCCGCCCGGCTCGCCGCCGTCCGGCACACCCCCGAGGACATCGCCCGGATGCGGGCCGCCCTCGCCCGCGAGGCCGCCGTCATGGCCGCCCACCCCGAGCGGGCCGGCCGGGAGGCGACGGTCGAGCACGACCTGGAGTTCCACACCGCCGTGGTGGAGGCCGCGCACAACCCCGCGCTGGCCGAGCTGTACCGCTACTTCGGCGACTCGGTGCGGGAGGCGATGCGGGCCGCGTTCGGCGACCACGACATGCCCGAGGTCGTCCTCGCCACCCACGAGGCCCTGGTCGACGCGGTGGAGAGCGGCGACCCGGACCGCGCCGAGGCGGCCTGTCGCGAGCTGCTCGCGGAGCCGACGGCCGCCGTGGAGCAGTTGCTCGCCGCCATCGCGGCGCGGAAGTGACGGCGTACGCCTCCTCCCGCCCCGCCCCCGACCTTCGCACGTTCCCGGAAAGAGCCTTCGCACCATGGCGGTCACCCGCGCCCCGCAGCCCCTTGCCACCCCGGTGGTCCGTACCCGCACCGCCGCGATCGCGCACCCCGCGCTGCTGCTCGCCGGCATCCTGCTGGTCGCCCTGAACATGCGGGCCTGCCTGGCCGCGATCTCCCCGATGGTGGGCGAGATCCAGCGGAGCCTCGGCCTGTCCGCCACCGCGAGCGGCCTGATCACCACCGTGCCGGTGCTGTTCCAGGGCGTCGGCGCACCGCTCACCCCGCGGCTGACCCGCCGCTT
The DNA here is from genome assembly GCF_039544005.1 of Kitasatospora paranensis. Taxonomy (NCBI): domain Bacteria; kingdom Bacillati; phylum Actinomycetota; class Actinomycetes; order Kitasatosporales; family Streptomycetaceae; genus Kitasatospora; species Kitasatospora paranensis. Next base: position 4,579,028 of record NZ_BAABKV010000001.1, on the reverse strand, counting down.
CGGCGCCGAGCGGGTCGTCCTGGGCGCGGTCCTCGTCCTCGGGGCCGGGGTGCTGCTGCGGGTCCTGCCGGGCGCGGCCGCGCTCTACGCGGGCTGCGTGGTGATCGGCGTGGCCATCGCCGTCCTGAACGTCTCGATGCCGAGCCTGGTCAAGCGGGAGTTCCCCGAGCGGGCGGCGGCGATGACCGGTGTCTACTCGACCACGATGCTGGTCGGCGCGACCCTCGCGGCCGGGGTCTCGGTCCCGCTGGAGCGGGCTCTCGGCGGCGGCTGGCGGGCCTCGCTGGGCTCCTGGTCGCTGCTCGCGCTGGTCGCCGCGCTGGCCTGGCTGCCCCAGCTGCTGCAGGCCCGCCGCCCGGCGGGCCCGGCGGCGCCCGCGGCCGCGGTGTCCGCCGCCCCCGCGGGCCGCAGCCCGTGGCGTTCGCCGCTGGCCTGGCAGATCAGCGCCTTCATGGGCATCTCGTCGCTGCTGGTCTACAGCCTGGTCGCCTGGCTGCCGACCGTCCTGGCCGACCACGGGATGGACCGGGGCGAGGCCGGCCTGGTCTTCGCCTTCTCGAACCTCGTCCAGGTGGCCGGGGCGTTCCTGGTGCCGCTGATGGCCGGCCGGATGACCCGGCAGCGGGCCCTCGCGGTGGCGATGGCGGGTCTGAACGCGGCCGGCATCGCCGTCCTGCTGCTCGCCCCGGTCTCGGGTGCGTGGGCGGCGGCGGCCGTCCTCGGGGTCGCCCAGGGCGGTTCGCTCGGGCTGGCACTGGCCTTCATCGTGCTGCGCAGCGACAGCGCGGCCGGAGCGGCCCGGCTCAGCGGGATGTCCCAGGCGGTCGGCTACCTGGTGGCGGCCGCCGGGCCGGTGGGTGCCGGTGCGCTGCGCCAGCTGACCGGCGGCTGGCAGCTGCCGCTGGCGCTGCTGCTCGTCCTGGCGCTGGTGGCCGCCGCGGCCGGCTGGGGCGCCGGCCGCGACCGCACGGTCTGAGGCCGCCTCACTCCTCGCCGGCGAGGGTGAGCCCGCCGAGCCGGACGGCGGCCAGGGCGGTCGCCCCGACGGCGACCACCAGCAGCAGCGGCACCGCGGTCGCCATGGACACCTCGGAGCTGACGGAGCCGTCGGTGATGAGCGGCTTGGCCACCGCGAGGCCCCACTGCTGGATGCTCAGCGTCCGGGCGCCCGGCACGAAGTTGCCGACCAGGCTCTCCCAGACCAGGGCGTAGGCGAGTCCGGCCACCACGGCGTTCTTGGTGACCACGCCGAGCAGCAGGAACAGCGCGCTGTAGGCGGCCCCGGAGACCAGCGCGGCGACGGCGTAGCCGAGGGCGACGCCGTCACGGGTGCCGCAGAGGATCAGTCCGGCGACGTACGTCGGCACGGCCGCGAGCAGCCAGGTCGCGCCGACCGCGACGGCCAGCTTGGTGGTGACGATCCGGTGCCGGGGCAGCGGCTTGGCCAGCAGGTAGACGATCGAGCCGTCCTCGATCTCGGTGGCGATCACACCCGTCCCGACGATCAGCGCCAGGATCGGCAGCAGGGTGCCGACGCCGAGGTGGCCGAGCACGGGGGCGGGGAGCGTGTCCGGGGAGTCGGAGACGGCGCGGGCGATGGCGGCGATGGCCACCAGCAGGACGGGGACGACCAGCAGCAGGATGCCGCTGCGGCGCCCCAGCAGGCCGCGCACGGTCAGCCTGGCGACGGTCGGGTTCACGGGATTCGGCCTTCCTTGGGGCGGTGGCGCGGGCGGTGGCGCCGGCTCGGTGCCGGCGCGGGGTGCAGCGTCGGTCAGGAGGCGACGAGGTAGGAGAAGACGCTCTCCAGCGACTCGTCGGCCGGGGAGACCGTGTAGAGCCGGATCCCGGCGTCCCGGGCGACCCGGGGCAGCAGGGTGGTGAAGCCCTGGAAGTGCACCGCCTGGATGCGCAGGGCCCCCTCGCGCGCGTCGAACTCGATGCCGGCGGTGGAGCCGTCGGCGATCAGCGCGGCGGCGAGCTGCCGGTCGTCGCTGGAGCGGACGAGGTAGCGGTGCGGGCGGTCGGTCATCAGCCGGCGGATCCGGCGGAAGTCGCCGGACGCGGCGTGCCGGCCGGCCACCACGACCTCGATGTGCCGGGCGAGCTGCTCGACCTCCTCCAGGATGTGGGAGGAGAACAGCACCGTGCGGCCCTCGGCGCCGAACCGGCGCAGCAGGTCCATCAGCTGGAGCCGCTGGCGCGGGTCCATGCCGTTGAACGGCTCGTCGAGCAGCAGCACCGCGGGTTCGTGGACGAGCGCGGAGGCCATCTTGACCCGCTGCTTCATGCCCTTGGAATAGGTGCCGGTCTTCCGGTCCTGGGCGTACTCCATCTCGACGAGGGCCAGCGCGCGCCGGGCGGCCGCGCCCGGGTCCGCGAGACCGTGCAGTTCGGCGTTGGCGAGCACGAACTCCCAGCCCGTCAGGTAGTCGTACATCGACTCCCGCTCGGGGACGAGCCCGATCGCCCGGTACGCGTCCTGGTTGCGCCAGATCGGCACGCCGTCCAGCGCGACCTCGCCCGCGGACGGCGGCAGGAAGCCGCTCATCATGTGGATGAGGGTGGACTTGCCGGCGCCGTTCGGGCCGAGCAGGCCGGTGACCCCGGGGCCGAGCTGCAGCGAGACGTCGTTGACGGCGACCACGTTGCCGAACCAGCGGGAGACCCGGTCGATGGTGATGACGGCCATGTCGAGCCTCAGATCTTCCGGTAGCGGCGGTCGGTGAACCAGTAGCAGGCGACGGTCAGCAGCACGATCTCGGCGCCGAAGACCAGCAGGGCGAACGGGCCCGGGGCGTGCACCACCTTCGAGTTGACGACCAGACCGAACAGCTGGTTGATGAAGCCGTCGACGAGCATCGCCGGCGAGAGCAGCGCGGCCCAGTTCGCGGACGCGGGGGCTCCGACCACTCGCCGCCGTTGAGGCTGTAGACGATGCCCGCCACGATGTTGCTGATCACCAGGACGCCCATGATCGCGGCGACGCCGAAGCCCCGGCGGGGCGTTGCGGCCGCGATCAGCAGGGCGATCGAGGAGAGCAGCAGGGCGTAGAGCAGGGCGGCGACGAGCCCGTACAGCAGGTGCAGGGAGTGGTGCCCGATGCTCTGCCTGCCGAGGATCGAGCCGAGGTACAGCACGAGCATCGGCACGACCATCACGATCAGCAGGGCGCTCGTCATGGCCGCGAACTTGGCCCGGACGTAGTCGGCCCGGGTGATCGGCCGGGAGAAGTACAGCGGCACGGTGTGGTGCCGCAGATCCCGGGAGAGCATGACCGGGGCCTGCGAGGCCACGAAGATCCCGATCATCAGGCCGGTGGCGTTGAGGTACTCGACGTAGTCGACCAGCGGATCCTTCCGGCCGACGAAGATCTGCACGGCGACCACGACCAGGGCGATCAGCGTCGGCACGGCCAGCATCGCCATCGGCAGCACCTTGGACCGGCCGGAGCGGCCGAGGCCGAACGCGCCGCGCAGGCTCTGCTCGTACAGCGAGCGGGTCGCGTAGCCGCGACCGAGCCGGGGGCCCTCGTAGCGGCGGTACCCGATGTTGTGGATCACTCCGCCGTCGGCGGGGGCGGTGACGGGGGCGTCAGGAGACTGCGGCATCGGCGGGACCTCCCGTCAGCTCGGCGTGGTCGGCGGCGCTGGGGCCGAAGGCGGGGCCGGGACCGGCGGGGGCGGGACCGGCGGGGGCGGTGTCGTCGACGTCGGCGTCCGCGCGGGCACCGAAGATCTCGGCGACCCGGTGGCGGCGCTGCTCCAGGCGGACGAGGCCGAGCCCGAGGTCGGCGACGGCGTCGCGCACGGCGTCGTACGTGTCGTCCCCGGCGATCTCGACCAGCAGCACGCGGGAGCCGCCGGAGCGCACGGACAGCCCGGCCGCGGTGAGCCGCTCGCGGACGGCGGCGTCCGGGTCGGGCAGGGCGTCCTCCGGGTGGTCGGTGACCTCGACCGCGAGCAGCTGGGTGGCCTCCGTGAACGAGGCGGTGGAGGACGACCGCAGCAGCTTGCCGCCGTCGATGACCACCAGGTGGTCGCAGGTGCGCTCCAGCTCGCCCAGCAGGTGCGTGGTGACCAGCACCGAGATGCCGAAGTCCGTGTGGACCCGGCGGATCAGCTCCAGCATGTCGTCCCGGCCGACCGGGTCCAGGCCGTTGGTGGGCTCGTCGAGGAGCACCAGCTCCGGGTCGTGCACCAGCGCCTGGGCCAGCTTCACCCGCTGCTTCATGCCCGTCGAGTAGCCGCCCATCGGGCGGTAGCGCTCCTCGTACAGGCCGACGTGGCGCAGGATGTCGGCGGTGCGCTCGCGGGCCGCGGCCGGCGGCAGGCCGGACATCCGGGCCACGTGCACCGTGAACTCGGTGGCGGAGACGTCCGGCGGGAGGCAGTCGTGCTCGGGCATGTAGCCGACCCGCTCGCGGATCGCCGCGCCCTCGGTCGCGATGTCCAGGCCGAGCACCCGGCCGGTGCCGGAGGTGGCCGGGGAGAGCCCCAGCAGGATCTTGATCAGGGTGGACTTGCCCGCGCCGTTGGCTCCGACCAGGCCTACCACCCCGGGCTGCACCTCTACGGTCAGCTGGTCGAGGGCGGTGACCCGGGGGAACCTCTTGGTGAGGCCGTCCGTTGCGATGACAGTGGACACGGTCATCAACGTAGTGGTGCGGCGCCCTCACGGGAATGAGCTGGGATGACGAGCCTGTCCTGATGCTTCGGGATGACACGGCGGGCGTGTCCCCTAGGGGACGCGCCCGCCGCGGCCGTCCGGCCGCCGTTCCGCCGGTGCGACGCCGTCAGCCGAGCAGCTGCCACTGCAGCACGGACACCTGCCGGTACGGCTGGAACGGCACGCCCTTGGGGTTCACCATCGCGATGCTCGCGACGACGTCGCCCTGGGTCATCGTGGTCGTCCTGACCGTGGGGAGGCCGGCCACCTTCTCCGCCGTGGAGCGGGTGTTCACCACACCTGCCGGCAGCGTCGGGTCGAGGTCCAGGATGTCCAGCTGGAGCTGCGGCTGGTCCTTCGGACCGGAGTCGGCCAGGGCGCCGTACATGCCGGTCGCCTCGGTCCGGGAGCCGAGGCGGAACAGCCAGATCTCCGTCCTGGTGCCGTCCGCGGCCGTCCACACCCGCCGGGTGGCGGCCCGGCAGCCGTACTCGGAGATCGCCTGGGTGATCTTGTCGGCGGCGCGGTCGCCCTTGGCGAAGTCCCCGCAGGCGAGCCACGGGACGTCCGCGTAGGGCAGGGCCGGCGCACTCGCGGGGGCGCTCGGGTGCACCGCCGCGCTCGGGCTCGCGCCCGGGGCGGACGCGGTCGGCGACGGCACGGCCTCCGCGGCGCCGCGGGGCGCCGGGAGGAGCAGCCCGCGCAGGTCAGCGAAGTGACGGCCCTTCGCCTCGGTGGTGCTGGGCGCCGGACTGCCGGAGGGCAGCTGGGGCAGCGTCAGCACGGGGAAGGCGTAGCGACCGTCGTTGGGCGTGGCGAGCCCGGGGAGGTCCGTCCGGTCCGGTGCGGTGACCGCCAGCGCCGCACCGGTGCCGGTCAGGACGAGGATCAGTGCGGCCGCACCCCAGCGCAGCAGCGCACCGCGGCGCTGCTTCCGGGCGGCGGCCGCGGCCTCGTCCAGGACGGTGCGGTCGGCCCACACCGCGTACGGGTCCGGGGCCGGCGCCGGAGCGGACGCCGAGTCCTCGGCCGGAGCCGGGGCCGGAGCCGGTGCTTCGGCCCGGTCGTCCTGGTCCTGCGGAGCCACGGTGGCGGGCTCCGCGGGCTCGGGAGCGGGAACGGGAACGGCCGCCGGAGCGGGTTCCGTCAGGGCGGGCTTGGTGAGGTCGAGTGCGGCCGGCACGGGCTCGGCGGCACCGTCGGCGGTCGGCCGGGTGGTCTCGGTCATGCGGTCGCTCCGGGGATGGCCAGCCGGTCGAGCTGTTCGGCGAAGAGGGTGACGAGTCTGTCCTTCGGCAGCGGGGCCACGCCGTCCACCTGGAAGACCACGCGCAGGTCGCCCAGCGCGGCCGAGCACTGCAGGCTGTCGACCTCCGACCCGGGCGGCAGGGCCGGGAGGTAGCAGTGCGCCTCGGTGTGGCCCGGGACCTGCGGGCCCAGCCGGAACAGCCCGGTGTCCGAGCCGAGGGTGGACACCCAGGCGTCGTCCGCCTTCACGGCGGCCTGGTGGTACTGGAGCAGCCAGACGGTCGCGACGAGCGTGTCGTCGCTCGCGGCCAGACTGCGGACGCCGCCGCCCTTGAGCGGGGTGTCCTGCCAGACCTTGCGGAGCGAGTCCTGAAGCTTCGTCGGAAGCCCGCGGATCTCGTCCTCCATCCAGGACTTGCGCTGTGCCTCGGTCAGTTCGGTGTCGTTGCCGTAGGCGCCCGCGTCCGGGCCGAGCCGGTAACCGTCCGGCACGGGCAGCAGCAGGTCGCGGAACGAACCGAAGTGCGTGCCGTTGGACTTGGCACCGAAGGCGGGGCTCGCGGAGGGGCCGGGCGCGGCGGCGGTGGGGCCCGCGGCGACGACGGGCTCGTCGTCGTAGCGCACCTTCAGGATGCCGACGCCGATGCCGACGCCCACCAGGGCCGCGGCCACGACGGCGGCGGTGGCGCGGACGGCGAACGACGGCCGCCGTCGGGCAGCCGGGGGAACCTCCAGGACAGGCGCGTCCTCGACGGGCGCGTCCTCGACGGGCGCGTCCGCGAGGGGCGCGTCGGCAGGAGGGGCGTCGGCCAGCGGTGCGGTCTCGGCCGGCACGTCGGTGGAGGGCGCGTCGGCATCCGCCGGCACCGGGTGGGCGGCGGTCTCCGGCGGGACGGCCGGGGACTCCAGCGGCGCGGGGCCACCGGGCGGGTTCACTGCGGTGTCGCTCACTTCAGCCTCTCCCACTGCCGCGTGGCCAGATCCTTGAGCTCGTTGGCGTCGACCGGGCTCGGCGAGTAGACGCTGATCCGCATGACCACCGAGCCGCGCCTGGCGGTCGCCAGGCCGTAGTAGTACGTCTCGGTGCTGTCGTCGTAGTGCTCCGGCTCGCGGGGCGCCGAGTAGTAGCCGGAGGCCGTACCGGGGATCGTGCCGCCGTTGTCCGGCACGGTGATCATCCAGCTCGACGTACCGGCGGAGATGTCGTCGGGGCCGAACTGGATGAGCTCGACCCGGTAGTGCGTCTCGCCGCGGCTGAACGCCAGGTAGGCATCCCGGCGGAAGCCGTCGTACAGCAGGCTGCGGAACTGCTTGCCGGAGTTGCCGTAGGACAGCGCCTTGTCGCCGGCGGTGAGCCAGCCGGCTGCCGTGCCGTGCTCGTAGTTGTCCCACTCCTCGGTGCCGGCCGGACGGTCGATCAGCAGCTTGCGCAGGTCACCGTCGATGTTCAGCGGCTTGGGCGCGGCCGCAGCGGCGGCCGCGGCGTCGAGCGGAACCGAGGGGTAGGTCAGCGGGCCGACGGCCAGCGGGGGCAGCGGCGTCGGCGGCCGGAGGGCCTGCACGGTGTAGCCGACGCCGGCGCCGATCACCGGACCGAGCACGGCGGCCACCAGCAGGAGGCGGGCGGTGCCGAGGCGGCGGCGCGGCCGGGCCGGCCGGTCCGGGCCGGCCTCAAGCACCTCGGACCCGACCGGCGGCTCGACCGGCGGCTCGACGGACGGCTCGGCGGGCGACGCCGTGGCGGAGGACGGCTCGACGACGAGCGGTTCGACGAGGGGCGGTTCGGCGGGCGGCGGCGGTGTCGCGGCGGCCCCCGGCACCGGGATCTCGGTGGTCACGGGGTGCTCCAGATCGGCGGGGAAGGAGGCCGGCTGCTGGTCCGGCGCGCGCTCAGCCACCGGAGGCCAGCCGCTCGCGCTGACGCCGCATCGCGTCGACCAGCAGGGCCTTGTCGGGCGTGCCCTTCACATCGACGGTGACCTCGTACTCGATGTCACCGGAGAACGAGATGCCGACCATCTCGCCGGTCCAGGCCTCCTGTTCGGGCTTCATCATGTAGCCCTGGGCGCTGGAGTCGCCGTCGATGTCGAACGGGTGCGCGGAGCTGTACTTGGAGCCGTCGGCGAAGGCCTTGGCCATCTGGCGGCTCTTGAAGCGCAGCAGGCGGACGTGCACCTCGGAGCTGCCGTCGACCGTGCGGTAGCGCCGTTCGGCGGCGTCGTCCCGGTAGCCGTACGAGCTGAGGATCGACGGCATCTCGTCCGCGTTGCTGAACTGGGCGGCAACGTCCTTCGTGCTCAGGGTGGTGCCGTCCGCGGAGCCGTACGACTCGGCGCCGGCCGGCATCGGCAGCAGGAAGTAGCGCAGGTCACCGCCGTGGATTCCGCCGGAGACGGTGCCGTGCACCGTGCTGCTCGGGGCCGGTGCGGGTGCCGCCGACGAGGCCGCGGCCGACGGGCTCGCGGCCGCGCCCGACGGCGAGGCGGAGGCCGAGGCGGTGGCCGACGGGGCGGCCGCCACGGCGCGCGGGGTTCCGTCGGGGCGGCCGACCGCCACGGTCACGGTGGCGCTGGCGGCCGTGACCGCGAGCAGCCCGGCCGTCGCGAGGGCCACGGACAGGGCCCGCGGCATCCGGCCGACACCGGCCGGAGCCCCGGTCGGACCGCCGGCCGGGCCCCCGTCCGGAGTGCCGGCCCCGGCCGCGGCCGGCTCACCGGGCAGCGGCGCGGGCACGACGTCGGGATCCGGCTCGGGCATCACCGGTGGCGCGTTTTCGGGCGCGGTCAAGGAACTCCCCCACAACTGACGAATTAGGTGGCCCGTGCAGGTGGAGGCGGGCCCCCGTCTGCCGCCATCCGACCAGGTCACCGCACGGTGAGAGAATTATGAGAGCGAACAGTCTCGGCCAACAACCGAGTTGATCGAGACAATCTGCCCGACCTGCACGCATGTCGGACACGTCGTGACCGAACCGCAACGGGCCGCCCTCACTCCTCCGGCGTGCCCTGCGCCCCCTTCTCCGGAGCGTCCTGCGGGGCGTCGGCCGGAGCGTCCGGTCCGGCTCCGGCGGGCGGAGTCCCCGGCGCGGTACCGGGTGCGGTACCCGGCGCGGCAGGCTGCGGGCGCGGGGCCACGCCCGCCGCGGCCGCCAGGGCCACGTCCAGACTCTCCCGCCGGATCCGCCGGTCGATGTAGAGCAGGGCGTTGGTGAGCGGTGTCAACGGCATGGTCAGTGCGGTACCGGCGATCATGCCGATCGCCACCAGGACCACCGTGACGACGAGTGCGGCGGGGTCGAGGGTCGGACCGCTCCCGTCCGTCGACGCCGGGTCCTGCACCAGGCCGGTCATCATGACGAACATCCCGACGATGACGAACGGCGCGATCACGAACTGGCCGACCGTCGACCCGATCAGGTTCACCAGGTACGGAATGCCGAGGCTGCGCCACCAGGCGCCCTCGTTCAGCCGCCAGGCCCGGCGGGCGGCGGCGACCACCGACGCCTCCTCCATCACCAGAACGGGGACGTCCAGGACCAGCCGCACCTGGACGTACATCGCCGCTCCCCAGCCCGGCACCAGCAGGAGCAGCCCGAACACCGGCACCAGCACGCTGTGCGCCAGGAGGCCGAGCAGGGCGAACAGCAGGAGAGAGCCCAGCATGAGGGCGAACCCGACGGCGCCGATGAGCAGCTGGGATCCCAGGACCCGCCACAGCACCGGCCGTGCCTCCGCCCACACCTGACGGGCGGTCGGCCTGCGGCCGACGACGGCGTGGCGCACCACGACCGTGGCGGTGGCCGCGGAGACGGTGAACATCACCAGGAAGCAGAGGAACAGCAGCAGGGCGGTACCCGCCAGCACCGCGACGAGCGAGCCGGCCTCGGCGCCGGTGAGACCCCGCTGTGTGCGCACCGCGTCGAGGACCCCGCCGAGCGTGGCGGCGGCGACGACGCCGCAGGCCGCCATCAGCGCCACACCGGCCAGGACCACCCAGAGGAGCGGGAGGTACAGCGCCGCGGCGTGGTTGCGCAGGCTCGCGAAGACCCCGGAGAGGATGTCGCCGACCCCCAGTGGGCGCAGCGGCACGACGCCCGGCTTCGGCGCGTACGCCTCGTAGGGCCACCCGTACGGTCCCGGGCCGGGTATCGCCCCGGGACCGTAGGCCGGACCGCCCGGCTGCCACTGCCCGGGGCCCTGCCCCGGCCGGGGTCCGGCCCCCGGGCCCTGCCCGTACCCCTGTTCCGGTCCCGGTTCCTGCCCGTACCCGCCGTTGCTCATCCGGCCCCTCCCGCAGTCGTCCGCCGCACCGGATGCGGCGCGGCCACCGAAGCGTAGGAGAGCGCCGAACGGCCCGTCACGGGGATTGTCCGCGGCGGGCCGTTCGAGAGCGCGGGATCGAGGTCAGCCGAGCTGGGCGAGGCCCTCGGTGGCGATCCGTTCGAACACCGCGAGGTCGTTCGCGAAGATCGAGTCCGGCACCGGCCAGTGGATCACCAGCTCGGTGATCCCGAGCTCGCGGTAGGTGCCGGCCCAGTCGACGAACGCGTCCAGCGAGGCCAGCGGCTTCTCCGCGGTGGAGCCCTGCAGCAGCATCTTCTCCAGCTCGCCGACGTCGCGGCCCTGCGCCTCGCAGGCCGCGGACAGCTTCGCCAGCTGGGCGGCGATCACGGCCGGGGCCTGGTTCACGGGCACGTCCGCCGGTCCGCGCGGGTCGCCGTAGGTGACCCAGCCCTGCCCGTACTGCGCCGCCAGCCGCAGACCGCGCGGGCCGGTCGCCGCGACGTAGAACGGCACCCGGGGCCGCTGCACGCACCCGGGGATGTTCCGCGCCTCGACCGCGGAGTAGTACGTGCCCTCGCGGGTGACCGCGTCGTTCGTGAGCAGCTCGTCCAGCAGCGGCAGGAACTCGTCGAAGCGGTCCGCCCGCTGCTTCGGCGACCACTCCTCCTGCCCCAGCGCGGTCGCGTCGAAGCCGACGCCGCCGACGCCGATGCCGACCGTCAGACGCCCCTGCGACACGTCGTCGACGCTCAGCAGCTCCTTGGCCAGGGTCACCGGGTGCCGGAAGTTCGGCGAGGTGACGAGCGTCCCGAGCCGGATCCGCTCGGTCGCCGTCGCGGCGGCCGTCAGGGTCGGAACCGCCCCGAACCAGGGCTCGTCCCGGAAGGAACGCCAGGAGAGGTGGTCGTAGGTGTAGGCCGCATGAAAGCCGAGGTCCTCGGCCCGCCGCCAGATCTTCTGCCCCTCGGCCCACCGGTGGATGGGGAGGATCACGGTACTCAGTCGCATGGCATCGACCCTATGCGGCGAAAGCACGACAAGGTATGCATACCGGCAGCGTGCTTGCCCCTGGCGGCTGTCACGCGTCGCCGAGGGCCGCCCGGAACTCCGCGTCGGTGATCTCCTTGGTGAGCCACGACCAGAGAGCATCGGCGGGCTTCCGGTGGAGGCCGAGGGCCTCCTTGGCGGCGCGCAGGAACAGGCCGTCCGCGGTGGCGGCGGAGCGGCCCGAGGAGCGGAAGCGGAGGCAGGCGTCGGCCGGCCCGAGGCCGCCGGCGGTCAGCCGGGCCAGTTCGGCCACATCGTCGTCGAAGCGCGACTGCGGACGGATCCGCACACCGTACGCCGACTCGAACTCCTCGCAGAACCGCCGAGCCGCGTACGCCGGGCAGTTCCGCAGCCACCACTCGTCGTTCGGGAAGTCGGTGAACGCCTCGTGGGTCAGCACCTTCCGGACAGCCCGGTCGGTCCGCTCGATCGCGTCGCGAAGGCCGTCCGCCTCCGGGCCGGCCAACTCCGGCAGCACTTCCGAGAGGACCGACCGCAGTGTCAGGTCGTCGAGGTAGTCGTCCAGGTCCCAGGCGAACCCGGCCGTGCAGTCGCCGGCGAATCGCCGCCAACGATCGACGGCTTCCCGAGGGGAGATCCCGGTGCGCCACCCCTTGCCGGTGAAGGCCTGCGAGAACTCCCGCTCGAAATCCGCTCCCACGCTCTCCTGCCCTCCTCGTCCGCTCGTCCGCGATGCCCGCTGCGGCCGGGCCGACCGGGTGACCGTCAGCCGAGCTGCGGCTTGACGTGGGTGGCGACGAGCTCCAAGTGGTCCAGGTCGTCGAGGTCGAGGACCTGGAGGTAGATCCGCCGGCTGCCGACCTCCTGGTAGCGGCCGATCCTGTCCACGACCTCGGACGGGGTGCCGGCCAGGCCGTTGGCCTTCAACTCGTCGACCTCGCGGCCGACGGCGGCCGCCCGGCGGGCGACCTCGGCGTCGTCCCTGCCCACGCACACGACCAGGGCGTTCGAGTAGACCAGGTCGTGGGCCGGCCGGCCGCGCTCCTCGGCGGCGGCCCGCACCCGGGCGAACTGCGCCCCGGTCTCCTCGACCGACGCGAACGGGGCGTTGAACTCGGCCGCGTAGCGCGCCGCCAGGGCGGGGTGCGCCGCGGCCCCATGCCGCCGAGCAGCACCGGGATCCGCTGCTGCACGGGCTTCGGCAGGGCCGGCGAGTCCTTCAACCGGTAGTACGTGCCCTCGAAGTCGAAGGTGTCCCCGAGCTCGGTCTCCCACAACCCGGTGACGACGGCGAGCTGTTCCTCCAGGCGGTCGATCCGCCGCTCGGGGAAGGGAATGCCGTACGCGGCGTGCTCCTCACCGAACCAGCCCGCGCCGAGGCCCAGTTCGACCCGGCCGCCGCTCATCGCGTCGACCTGCGCGACCTGGATCGCCAGCACTCCGGGCAGCCGGAAGGTGGCGGCGGTCATCAGCGTGCCGAGGCGGATGCGCTCGGTCTCCCGGGCCAGGCCGGCGAGCGTGATCCACGCGTCGGTCGGGCCCGGGAGGCCGTCGCCGTCGCCCATCCGCAGGTAGTGGTCGGAGCGGAAGAAGCCGTCGTAGCCGAGCTGTTCGGCTGCCCGGGCGACGCGCAGCAGCGTCTCGTAGGAGGCGCCCTGCTGGGGCTCGGTGAAGATGCGGAGATCCATGGGGCCATCATGCCCGGAGGGTGATCGCTTTCCGGGTGACGGGGACGGATTGGACATGCGGGAGACCATCACGGATTTCTCCTTCAAGGCTTTCCGAATCCCGCCCGGAAAGGAATTCCCCGGCCGCCGCGGCCGGCCGCACCCTGCGCTGCGCTCGACGCATGCGTGACAGCACGTCGAACGGTGTACGAATCCGGGCCGGACGGGACGGACCCGAACCGACGCCTCGTTGTCATATGATCCGGTCGCTTTGATCGACTGCCCGGCCCCCACCGCACCCGGGCACGGCCGAAAGAGACCCCCATGACCGCACCTGCCTCCGCTCAGGCACCCGCGCCGCAGCAACTCTCCCCCGCCGTCGTCTCCCTGAGCATGGCCGAGGGACTGGGACGGCACTGGGAGACGTTCCTCCCCAAGCGCCACGGGTTCTGGCGGATGACCGGCCTGATCGTCTTCACCCTGCTCGGCCTGGCCTGCTTCGTCCTCCCCGGGCTCTTCTTCATCTGGATACTGGCGAAGTCCCCCAACCTCTCCGCCAAGCAGGCGGCGAAGCGCATCCACGTCTTCGAGTTCGGGCTGATCGTCGCCGACGGGACGGGGCCGGTGGGGGCGTTCCGGTGGGACTCGATGGCCGCCCTGCAGCAGATCACCGAGCGGTACGTCAACGGCATCCCTGTCGGCACCAACTACCTCTACACCCTGTACAAGCAGGACGGATCGACCATCGAGCTGACCGACTTCTACGCCGACCCCGAACGGTGGGGCCAGGCCATCCAGCAGGAGATCACCCGGGCCCAACTGCCCGGCGCCATGGCCACGCTCCAGCAGGGCGGGACGGTGCGCTTCGGGGATCTCGCCGTCACCTCGGGCGGGATCGCGACGCCCAAGCGCGGTGCACTGGCCTGGCACGAGATCCGGCGCGTGGAGGTGAAGAACGGCACGCTGTTCCTCGACCGGGCGGGCAAGATGCTGCCCTGGTCGAACACCCCGGTCGCGAAGATCCCCAACTTCTTCCTCTTCCTCGCGGTCGTGGACCAGATCCGGCGCCACAGCCGCTGAGGCGGGGGCCGCGCCCCGGGTGCGGCCCGTCCTCGACCCGTGCCTCAGGCCCCCGGCGTCACCGCGGCCACGGCCGGCTCCCCGCCGGCCGTCTGGTGACGGCCGGCCCGGCACCGCCGAGCGCCGCCGCGACCGCGACACCCGCCGCGGCCAGCAGGGCGCAGCCGGCCCAGACCGCGGTGTAGGCACCCTCCGACGGAGTACCGGGGCGCAGCACCAGGGAGTCGAGGAGTGCCGCACCCAGGGCGCCGGTGGCGGCGCCGGCCAGGGTCTTGAGCGTGTTGTAGACGCCGGTGCCGATGCCGGTCTGCTCGGCGGGCAGGCGGTGCAGCAGCAGGCCGGGCAGCAGGCTGAGGCCGATTCCGCCGCCGAACCCGGTGAGGGCCCCGGGCACCGCGAACGCCGCCGCCGAACCGTGCAGCAGGGTGATCGAGCCGTAGCCGGCGGTGGCCAGCAGGAAGGCGCCCACCAGGGTGCGACGGGCGCCGAGCCGGCCGGCGAGACGGACGGCGACCAGCGCCCCCGCGGTCGCGCCGAGCACCGACGGCAGGGTGAGCAGGCCGAGCGTCTGCGAGTCCGCGCCGAGGCCGTAGCCGGTCTCCGCGGGCGAGGCCGCCTGGAAGGCCAGCGTCGGCGCCTGCGAGCCGTACAGCACACAGCCCAGCAGGAAGCTCAGGGCGAAGACCGGCGCGGTGGCGCGGCCCGCGAGGACCTTGACGTCCACCATCGGGTTCGGGGCGCGCAGCTCGCGGCGGACGAACAGGGTCAGCAGCACCGCTGCGGCGGCAAGGCAGCCTGCGGTGAGCGGGGCGGCGCCCCGGCCCGCACTGCCGAGCCCGCCGAACAGCACCAGCAGCCCGAGGCTCAGCAGCACGCCGCCGCCCCAGTCCATCCGGCCGCCCGCGCGCGTCAGGGACTCCGGGATCCGGCGCGTCATCAGGACGAGGGCCAGGGCGGGCAGCGCGGCCAGGCCCCACAGGGTGGGCCGGAGCATGGCGTCGTCGGTGGCCAGGGAGCCTGCGGCGACGGCTCCCGCGACCGTCCCCAGGGTGAGCGCGCCGACCAGCAGTCCGATCGCGCGCCCGCCGCGGTCGGGCCCCAGCCGGTCGCGGAGCAGCGCGAACTCCAGCGGCAGCCAGCAGGCGAGGAAGCCGCACAGCGCCCGGCCGGCCAGGATCTCGCCGAACGAGGACGCCTGCGCGGAGACCGCGAAGCCGGCCAGGCAGAGCACGGCGGTGAGGCGCAGCATCCGACGGTGGCCGTACAGGTCGCCGAGCCGCGAACTCAGCGGCACCGCGACCCCGGAGACGAGGAACTCCACCCCGGTGACCAGGGCCTGGTCGCCCGCGCCGAGGTGCAGGGAGTGGGCCAGCGGCGGGAGCAGGATCGGGAAGGCGCCCTGCAGCATCCCGCTGGCGAACTCGATCAGGATCAGCAGCGGGACGAGGAGGCCGAATCCGGTCATGGGCACATCCGTGGGGAGACGCGGGGCGCAGGGGAGCGCGGGGGTGGCGGCAAGGATGGCTAACCTGGAGGTCGCGGGGCCGCAACCGCACGGATCCGCTGATGTCGCCCCCCGTACGCAAGGATCGGCCATGATCGACGAGCTGGACCTCGCCCTGGTGGACGCCCTGCGCGTCGATCCCCGCGCGTCGTGGTCCCGGCTCGCGGCGCCGCTCGGTGTCGACCCGGCCACGCTGTCCCGGCGGTGGGCGCGGCTGTCGGCCGGCGGGGACGCCTGGGTGTCCTGCTATCCGTCGCCGGAGCGGCTCGGGCACGGGCTGAGCGCGCTGGTCGAGGTCGAGTGCCGGGCGGACGCGGTGGCCTCGGTCGCGGCCGAGCTGGCCGGTGATCCGCAGGCGGCCAGCATCGAGGTGGTGAGCGGGCGGGCCGACCTGATGGTGACGGTCGCCGGCCTGGACCCGGCACAGCTCAGCGCGTACGTGCTGGAGCGCCTGGGCACGGTGCCGGGCGTGCTGCGCAGCCGGACGTCGATGGTGGAGCGGATGCTCCGGGAGGGCAGCCACTGGCGGGACGGCGCGCTGGACGCCGACCAGCGGGCCGCCATCGCCGGGCCGCCGGCCGGCGGCAGCGACCGGGGCGTCACCCGCGACCTGCTGGACGACCTGCACCTGCTGCACGCGCTCGGCGCGGACGGGCGGATGCCGTACGCGGAGCTGGCGCAGCGCACCGGCCTGCCGGCGACGACGGTGCGGCGGCGGCTGACCGAGCTGCGGGCCTCCGGCCGGCTGGTGCTGCGCTGCGACGCCTCGCCCCGGCTGACGGGCCATCCGCTGGGGACGATGCTCTGGCTCGACCTGCCCGCCGACCGACTGCCGGCCGCCGCCCGGTGGCTGTGCGAGCAGCCGCAGACCCGGATGTGCGCGGTGACGGTGGGCGACGCGAACCTGGCGGCGTACCTGTTCACCCAGCGGCTCGGCGATGTTCGGCGGCTGGAGGCGGAGCTGGGCCGCCGCTTCCCGGACAGCCGGGTCCGGGAGCGGCAGCTGACCCTGCGGACGGTGAAGCTGGTCGGCCGGCTGCTGGACGGCGAGGGCCGGGCCAGGGGCTACGTGCCGATCGACCCGCGCACCGCGCCGCCGCGGCCGGCCGGGGCTCAGCCGCGCTGAAGGCGGCCGATCGCCAGTGCCGCCAGCAGGGCGGCGCCGGTGTCGAGGACGCCGTCGTCGAACTCCGCCTCCGGCGAGTGGTTGTAGGCGGCGGCGAACGGGTCGCGCCCGGGCGGGCAGGCGCCCAGCATCAGGTACGCGGACGGGACGATCTCGCCCACCACGCCGAAGTCCTCCGAGCCGGCGATCGGGGTCGGCATCTCGACGAAGCGCTGCTCGCCGAGCAGGCGCCGGGCGGTGCCCGCGACGAACGCGGCCTCCAGCGGGTCGTTGACGGTCACCGGGTAGCCGGGCTCGATCCGGGCGTCCGCCTCCAGGCCGTGGGCGGCGGCGACACCGCGGACGACGCGCAGCGCCTCCTCGTGCACCCGGTCGCGGGCCTGCGGGGAGAAGGACCGGATGGTCGCCGCGAAGACCGCATCGTCCGGGATCACGTTGGAGGCGGTACCGGCGTGCAGCATCCCGACGGTCAGTACCACCGGGTCGAAGGCGTCGAACCGGCGGGTGACCATCGACTGGAGGGCGAGCACGGCCTCGCAGGCCGCGGGCACCGGGTCGAGCGCCGCGTACGGGCTGGAGCCGTGGCCGCCCCTGCCGCGCAGGGTGACGTGCAGAGTGTCGCAGGCGGCCATGGCCGGCCCGGGGCGGGTGGCCACCATGCCGTTCGGCAGCAGCGCGGCGCCGACGTGCAGGGCGTACGCGCCCACGACGCGCTCGCCCGCCGCGTCGAGGACGCCCTCGGCGATCATGCGCTCCGCGCCGCCCGCACCCTCCTCGCCGGGCTGGAACATCAGCACCACGTTGCCGGGCAGCTCCGCTCGGCGTTCGGCGAGCAGCCGGGCGGCGCCGACCAGTCCGGCCACGTGCAGGTCGTGCCCGCAGGCGTGCATGGCCCCGGGCACCCGGGAGGCGTAGGGCAGGCCGCTGGTCTCGTGCACCGGCAGGGCGTCCATGTCGGCGCGGAGCAGCACGTTGGGGCCGGGGCGGCCGCCGCGCAGGACGGCGGTGACCGAGCTCAGCTCCTTGCCGAGGGTGATCTCCAGCGGCAGCCCGTCGAGGGCCGCGAGGATCCGGGCCTGGGTGCGGGGCAGGTCGAGGCCGATCTCCGGCTCGGTGTGCAGCTCGCGGCGCAGGGCGACGAGGTCCGGACGGATCCGGGCGGCGCCCTCGGCGAGGTCGGTCAGCTGGTCGGAGCCTGGCAGCTCGTCGGGGGTGGGCATCGCGGCCTCCTGGGGTCCATGGCGGTGGGGCCCATCTTCGGCCGCCCGCCGCCGCCCGTCCGGGTGCCGCACGGAAGCGCCGCGATCCGGCCGGACCGCGCACGGATCCGCCGCGGCGGGCCGGCCGCCGCAGGTCAGTCGGGGCCGAGCCCGGTGAGCAGCAGGGCCGTCTCCAGACCGGTACCGAGATAGTCGACGAACAGCCGGTTGTGCAGGGCCCACGGGGACCTCCGGCGGCGGATCAGTTCGACGGCCTCCTCGGTGCCGTGCCCGAGGTCGACCAGCGCCCGGGCGGTCACCAGGCCCGACCGGTTGTACCCGGAGTGGCAGCGGACCAGGACGGTGCGGCCGGACCGCAGCGCCTCGGCCGTCCGGCCGGCCAGCCGGATCACGGTGTCGATCTGGCCGGGCGAGAGCGGACCGTCGGGGACGGGCCCGCAGTGGTGCGCGACCTGCGGGTCGGGCCCGTGCCCGGGGATGTCGACCAGGCTCACCACGGTGTCGAACTCGGACCGCACCACGGCGGGCTCGATGCCTTCCGGACCGAGCCACCAGTGGCCGCCCATCCACAGCCCCGGAACGATCTCGTTCCAGGGCGCGGACGGGCCCGGTACGTCGCGGTCCCGTTGCCTGGTGCGCATGTGTCCCTCCCGCTGCGGAACGGCCCGCGGGCGGGCCGCGTTCCCGTCCCGGGCGGGGTGGTACCCGCCTCTCCCGGGGAGCCGCGGGGGTGCGCGAAGATGGAGCGGTGACCGCCACCCCGCCGCGCCCCCGTCTGATCGCCACCGACCTGGACGGCACCCTGCTGTGCCGCGGTGGCACGGTCTCGGAACGGACGGCGGCGGCGCTCGCCGCCGCCGAGCGGGCCGGGCTCCGGGTGGTGTTCGTGACCGGCCGGCCGCCGCGCTGGATGGCGCAGCTGAGCCCGCACATCGGGGGCCACGGGGTGGCGATCTGCTCCAACGGCGGCGCCGTGGTCGACGTGCACCGCGGGGAGCTCCTGGAGACCTTCCCGCTGGACCGGGAGGCGACCCTGGCGGTCGTCCGGGCGCTGCGCGAGCGGCTGCCCGGGACGGCGTTCGCCTTCGAGTTCCCCGGCGGTTTCGCCCGCGAGCCGGAGTACACGCTGGTGATGTGGGAGTCGGACAAGCCGCACCCGGT
Source organism: Kitasatospora paranensis (assembly GCF_039544005.1). NCBI lineage: Bacteria > Bacillati > Actinomycetota > Actinomycetes > Kitasatosporales > Streptomycetaceae > Kitasatospora > Kitasatospora paranensis. Next base: position 4,560,063 of record NZ_BAABKV010000001.1, on the reverse strand, counting down.
GGCGCCGGCCGAGCAGCTGATCGCCGAGGGCCGGGTGGACGGCCTGTTCAAGCTGCTCGCCAAGCACCCGGTCCTCGACCCGGACACCTTCCTGCGGGAGGCCAGGGAGGCCGCCGGGCACGTCGTGGAGATCACCCGGTCGAGCCCGGTGTCGCTGGTGGAGATCAGCGCCGCGGGCGTCACCAAGGCGAGCACGCTGGCCCGCTGGTGCGGCGAGCAGGGCATCGACCGCTCGGAGGTGGTGGCCTTCGGCGACATGCCGAACGACCTGGAGATGCTTGCCTGGGCGGGTGCGTCGTACGCGGTCGCCAACGCGCATCCGGACGTGCTGGCCGCGGTGGCCCAGCACACCGTCAGCAACGAGGACGACGGCGTGGCGGCGGTGATCGAGACGCTGTTCTGACGACTCCGGCGCGTGGACCGTCCGATGCCGTCGGTAATCTGTTCGATCGTCAGCCGCGGCCACCGGGGCCGCGCACCGATCGGGGGATCCTCCAGCATGTCTTCGCGCACCGCCCTGCGAGCGGCGGCCCTGGCCGTCTCCGCCCTGGCCCTGACCGCCTGCAACGACCCCGGCGGCGCCGCGGCCGGGAGCGCCGCCCCCTCCGCGCCCGCCTCGGCCGCCGCGAGCGCACCGGCCGGGAAGCCGAGCGCCCCGGCGTCCGCCGCGGCCGCCGACCACGGCCTCGACAGCCCCCGCCGGGCCAGGCCCGGGTGGCCGGCCTCGCCCTGCTGCCGTGGGAGTGGGGCAACGGCTTCAAGGAGAGCGGCAAGCCCTCGGAGGACACCTCTCTGGCCCTGCCCGCGCTGGACGCCTCCTGCCATCTCACCGGGAGCACCCCGGTGAAGGGGCTGACCGGCCGGATGCAGCGGACGGTGGAGCTGCCCAGCCCGGCCGGCACGGGGGTCTCCGTATTCGGGTGGTCCGAGGCCGAGGTGTTCGGCTCGGCGGACGCCTCGCACCGCGACTTCGCGGACACCCGGGCCGGTGCCAAGCGGTGCCCGGCCTACACCGACGACGCGTCCGGCGACCGCTTCAGCGGCGTCCACGAGGTGAAGGCCCCGAGCGTCGCGGGCGCCGACGAGGTCTACGCCGAGGAGGGCACGGGGGTGTTCGTCCTGGCGGACGGGAAGAAGAGCGACCCGCTGCCGTACGTGCTGCTGGTGGCGCGCAAGGGCGAGGTGACCTTCGACGTCTACGCCGACATCGACGACGGCCGGGGCATCGCGGCCGCCCGCACGTACGCCGGTGAGGCGATGCGGACACTGGCCATCAAGTTCTGACGCCTGCGGCAGAGGGCACCGGGCCCGGGCGGGCGGGTGGTCAGAGCCTGACCGTCCAGCTCACCCGGGTGCCCCGGCCGTCCGGCCCGCACTCGTGCCAGGCGTCGCCGCCGAGCGCCTCGGCCCGCCGGGTGAGGTTGCGCAGCCCGCTGCGCCGGCCGCCGTCCGGGATGCCGACGCCGTCGTCGGTGACGGTCAGCAGCGCTCCGGGCCGGGCCTCCTCCAGCTCCTCCACGACGGTGCCCGGCAGCGGCCGGCCCTCGCGGTCCAGGTGGACGGTGGCGTCGAGCTGGACGGAGACCCGGGAGGCGCGCGCGTGCCGGGCCGTGTTGGAGAGCATCTCCCGCAACGCCGCCAGGAGCTGACGGGCGGCCTGTTCCCCGACCAGGCTCTCCACCGGCCCGGTGAAGCCGACCGACGGTTTGAAGCCCAGCGCGGCGGCGGCCTGGCTGGCCTCCCGCAGCACCCTGGTGCGCAGCGTGTCGGGCTCGTCGCCGGTGTCGTGCTGCAGGGCGTAGATCGTGGTCCGGACCTCCTGGATGGTGGCGTCCAGCTCGTCCACGGCCTGGCCGATCCGCTCCCTGACCTCCGGGACGCCGGCCCGGCGGGCGGCGCCCTCCAGCACCATCCCGGTGGCGAACAGCCGCTGGATGACCAGGTCGTGCAAGTCCCGCGCGATCCGGTCGCGGTCCTGGAAGACGGCGAGCCGCTGCTGGTCGCGCTGGCCCTCGGCGAGCCGCAGCGCCAGCGCCGCCTGCGAGGCGAAGGTCTGCGCGAGCTGCTTCTCCCCTCGGTGAACGGCGCGCTGCCACGGGTGCGCCAGACCGCGAGCCCGCCGAGGACCCGGCCGGACGAGATCATCGGCACCGCCATCGACGGTCCGAAGCGCCGGGCCAGCCGGAGCACCACGCCCGGGTGGGTGGACATGTCCTCGAAGTAGACGCTCTGCCCGGCCAGCAGCCGTCCGGCGAAACTGCCCTCCGGCATCAGTTCGCCCCGGACGAACTCGGCGGACTCGCCGGAGGCGTGCGCCACCCGCATCTGACCGTCGCCGGTGGGCAGCAGGATCATCCCGAGGGCGCCGTCGGCGAGTTCACGGACCTGCTCGGCGGCGACGGTCAGCGCGAGCTGCGCCTCGTCGGTGGAGAGCAGCGCGGTGGTGACGGCGGCCGCGCCGGCGATCCACCGCTCGCGGCGCCGGCCCTCCTCGTACAGCCGGGCGTTCTCGATCGCCACCCCGGCCGCGGTGGCGAGGGCCAGCACCACCTGTTCGTCCTCGGGGGTGAAGCCGGCGCCGCCCTGCTTCTCGGTGAGGTAGAGGTTGCCGAAGACCTCGCCGCGGACCCGGATCGGCACGCCGAGGAAGGACGTCATCGGCGGGTGGTGCGGCGGGAACCCGGCGGACCGCGGGTCCTCGCGGAGGTCGGCCAGGCGCAGCGGCTCGGGCCGGTCGATCAGCGCCCCGAGGATGCCGCGGCCGGAGGGCAGGTCGCCGATCCGCGCGGCGGTCTCGTCGTCGATGCCGACGTGGATGAAGTCGGACAGGCCGCTGCCGTGCGGGGACACCACGCCGAGTGCGGCGTACTCGGCGTCCACGAGCTCCGCCGCGCCGGTGGCGATCCGCTGGAGGGTGGCGTGCAGGTCGAGCCCGGACCCGACGGAGACCACGGCCTCCAGCAGCCGCTGCATGCGGTCCGTGACGGCGGCGGCGGACTGCAGTCGTTCGGAGACCTCGGTGACCAGCGTGTCCAGGCCGAGCGAGGCGATCTCCGGCACGCGGTGCGCGGTCCGGTCGGGGGCGGCTCCATGCTCACGAGCCTAGGCTCGCGGGCCTCCGGGTGCAGGGTTCCGGCACCGTGCGGGGGGCGCGCCGGGCGGCGCGGGGTGCCGGGGCGTCAGCCTCCCGCGGGTGCGAGGCGGGCGTCGGCGGCGCGTTCGCGGCGGTGGAGGCCGGCGAGCAGTCCGTCCGGGCGGGCGAGCAGCTCGGAGCAGCGGCCGCGTTCGACGATCCTGCCCCCGTCCAGGACGAGGACCTCGTCGACGCTGTCGTCGTCGAGGCCGGCCAGCCGGTGGGTGATCAGGAGCGTGGTGCGGCCGGCCGTGGCCGCGAGCAGGTCGGCGGTCAGGGCGTCGGCGGTGGGCAGGTCGAGGTGCTCGGCGGGCTCGTCCAGGATCAGCACGGGGAAGTCGGCGAGCAGCGCCCGGGCCAGCGCGAGGCGCTGCCGCTGGCCGCCGGAGAGCCGGGCGCCGTGCTCGCCGACCATGGTGTCGAGGCCGTCCGGGAGGGCGTCGACCCAGTCGAGCAGGCGGGCGGCGGCGAGCGCGGCACGCAGCCGCTCCTCGTCGGCGTCGGGCCGGGCGAGGCGGAGGTTCTCGCGCAGTGAACTGTCGAAGACGTGGGCGTCCTGGGCGCAGAGGCCGACCACCCGGCGGACGTCGTCGCCGTCCAGGAGCCGGGTGTCGGTGCCGTCGGGGCCGAGCACCACCCGGCCCGCCCGCTGGTCGAGGAAGCGCAGCAGGACGTGCGCGAGCGTGGTCTTGCCCGACCCGGAGGGCCCCACCACCGCGATCCGGCGGCCGGGGGTCAGGTCCAGGTCGACACCGGTGAGCGCGTCGGTGGCCTGCCCCGGCCAGCGGGCGGCGAGGCCGCGGACGGTCACCGGCAGCACCTGCGCCGGCAGTGGCCGCGGCGCGGCGGGCTCGGTGACCGGCTCGGGCGCGCCCAGCACGTCGTCCAGGCGGGCCCGGGCCGCGCGGCTGCGCTCACGGAACCCGACCGCGCTCGGCATGGCGGCGACCGCCTCGAACGCGGCGAGCGGGGTGAGGACCACCACGGCCAGGCAGACTCCGGGCAGCGCGCCGGTGGCGACGCCGTGCACCCCCACGGCGGCGGCCAGCACCAGCGTGCCGCCGGTGACCAGGGCGGTCAGCCCGGCGCCGAGGGCGGCGCCGCCCGCGGACCGGGCGGCGAGCCCGGTCAGCCGGGTGTCGGCCGCGCGGGCCGCGGCGAGCCGGCGGGGGAGCGCCCCGGAGACGGCCAGTTCGGCGGTGCCGGTGAGGGTGTCGACGACGGCCGTGCCGAGGGCGCCGCGGGCGGCGGCGAGCCGGCGGTCGGCACGGCCGGCGATCCGGACGGTGAGGGCGGGCACCGCCGCGCCGGCCAGCAGCAGGCCGGCCGCCAGCACCGCCCCGGCCGCCGGGAGCAGCAGGGCGAGGCCGGCGGCGGAGCCCGCGGAGACCAGCAGCGCGACGGCGGCCGGGAGCCGCCAGCGCAGGTGGTGGTCCTGGACGGCGTCCACGTCGCCGACCAGCCGGGCGAGCAGGTCGCCGCGGCGGAAGGCGGGCAGCCCGGCCGGGGCCAGCCGCTCCAGCCGGCGGTACACCGAGGTGCGGACCCCGCCGAGGGCCTTGAGCACGGCGTCGTGGGAGACCAGCCGCTCTGCGTAGCGGAACACCGACCGGCCGATGCCGAAGGTCCGGACGGAGGTGACCGCGACCATCAGGTACAGCACCGGCGGCATCTGCGAGGCGCGGGAGATCAGCCAGCCGGAGGTGGCGAGCAGGGCGACCGCGCAGCCGAGCGCGAGGGTGCCGAGCAGGACGGCGCCGGCCAGCCGGGGCCTGGTGGACGGCACGGTGAGCGGCTCGTCGTCGTCGGCGGCCGCCGGCCTGGCGGTGACGGCGGCGGCGGTGCGGGCGGCGGGCACCGCGGCGACGGGGTCGCCGACGGGTGCCGGGGCCGGTCCGGGCAGGTGGTGGCGGTGGTCGGCGGCGGCGAGCAGGGCGGGCCGGTGGGCGACCAGCAGGACGGTGCGCCGGCCGTGCAGGGCGCGGACGGCTTCGACGACGGCCGCCTCACTGGCCCCGTCGAGGTGGGCGGTGGGCTCGTCCAACAGGACGAGCGGCCGGTCGGTGAGCAGGGCGCGGGCGAGCGCGAGCCGCTGCCGCTGCCCGGCGGACAGGCCGGCGCCCCCGTCGCCGAGCGGCAGTGCCGGGTCGGCCGCGAAGTCGAGGGCGTGGGCGGCGGCGAGGGCCTCGTGCACCTGGTCGTCGGTGGCGTCCGGACGGGCCAGGCGGACGTTGTCGGCGACCGTCCCGGCGAACAGGTACGGGTGCTGGGGGACCCAGGCGACCTGTCGCCGCCACTCGGCCGGGTCCAGGTCGGCGAGGTCCTCGCCCCCGACCCGGACGGTGCCGCGGTCGGGGGCGGTCAGGCCGAGCAGGACGGCGAGCAGGGTGGACTTCCCGGCGCCGCTGGGGCCGGTGAGGGCGGTGGTGGTGCCCGGCCGCAGGGTCAGGCGGGCGTCGTCCAGCGCCGGTGTGCTGCGGCCGGGGAAGGTGACGGTGACCCCGTCGAGCACGATCTCGGCGCCGGCGAGCGGCGGGACGGGGCGGGTGCCGGCCGCAGGCAGCGGGGTCTCCAGCACCTCGAAGACCTGCCCGGCGGCGGCCAGCCCCTCGGCGCTGGAGTGGTAGAGCGCCCCGACCTGGCGGATCGGCAGGTGGACCTCGGGGGCGAGGACGAGGACGAGCAGCCCGGTCTCCAGGTCGAGGGTGCCGTCGACCAGCCGGAAGCCGACGGAGACGGCGACCAGCGCGACCGAGAGGGTGGAGAGGAGCTCCAGGGCGAAGGAGGAGACGAAGGCGATCCGCAGCGTGCGCAGGGTGGCGCGGCGGTGGTCGTCGGTGATCCTCGCGATGGTGCGGGCCTGGGCCCGGGCCCGGCCGAAGACCTTGAGGGTGGGCAGTCCGGCGACGACGTCCAGGAAGTGGTGCGAGAGCCGGGCCAGGTGCCGCCACTGACGGTCCATCCGGGACTGGGTGGCCAGCCCGATCAGCACCATGAAGAGCGGGATCAACGGCAGGGTGCCGGCGAGGATCGCGGCCGACGTCCAGTCGGCGCCGAGGATCCGGGCGAGCACGACGGCGGGCACGACCACGGCGAGCGCGAGCTGCGGCAGGTAGCGGGCGAAGTAGTCGTCGAGGGCGTCGATGCCGCGGGTGGCGAGGGCGGCGAGCTCACCGGTGCGGCGGCCGGCGAGGTAGCCGGGGCCCAGCGCGGTGGCGTGCTCCAGCAGCCGGCCGCGGAGCACCGACTTGACCCGGGCGACCGACCGGTGGGCGGTGAGCTCGGTGAGCCAGGCGACCGCGGCCCGCCCGGCCGCGGTGGCGGCCAGGGCGAGCAGCGGGCCGGTGAGGTCGTACCGGTGCTGCTGGAAGGCGCGGACGACGATCTCGGCGACGAGGCCGGCCTGGACGACCGTCAGGACGGCGCCGACCCCGCCGAGCAGGACGGATCCGGCGAGGAAGGCCCGGGTGGCCGCGGCGTACCGCAGCAGGCGGGGGTCGACGGGCTTCATCAGTGCTGCACGGTCGCGGGGATGTGCTGGACGCCGATCCGCCGGCGGAACACCCAGTACGTCCAGGCCTGGTAGAGCAGGACGATCGGGGTGAAGACGACGGCGACGACGGTCATCACCTTGAGCGTGTAGGGCGAGGACGAGGCGTTGGTGACGGTGAGGCTGAACGCCGGGTCCAGGGTGGACGGCATGACGTCCGGGAACAGCGCGAGGAAGAGCATCGCGGTCGCCGCGGCGACGGTCGCCCCGGAGAGGGCGAACGCCCACCCTTCACGGCCGGCCTGATTGGCCGCCAGCGCGCCGAGCAGGGCCAGCACGGCGACGATCATCGCGGCCAGGCTCCAGCCGTTGCCGGAGTCGGCCTGTGTCCAGATCAGGAAGGCGAGCGCGAGGACGGCGGTGCCGAGGCCGAGCAGCAGGGCCTGGGCGCGGGCCCGGTCGCGGATGTCGCCGACCGTCTTCAGGGCGGCGAACACCGCGCCGTGGAAGGTGAACAGCACCAGGGTGGTCAGTCCCCCCAGGATCGCGTACGGGCTGAGCAGGTCCCAGAAGGTGCCGACGTAGTTCTTCTGCCGGTCGATGTCGACGCCGTGGACGATGTTGGCGAAGGCGACGCCCCACAGGAAGGCCGGGACGAGGGACGTCCAGAAGACGGCCAGCTCCCAGTTGCGCTGCCAGCGCTCCTCGGTGCGCTTGGCCCGGTACTCGAAGGCGACACCGCGGACGATCAGGCAGACCAGGATGACCAGCAGCGGGATGTAGAAGCCGCTGAACAGGGTGGCGTACCAGTCGGGGAAGGCCGCGAAGGTGGCGCCGCCGGCGGTCAGCAGCCAGACCTCGTTGCCGTCCCAGACCGGGCCGATGGTGTTGATCAGGACGCGCCGCTCGCTGGTGTCCCGGGCCAGGGTGCGGGTCAGGATGCCGATGCCGAAGTCGAAGCCTTCGAGGAAGAAATAGCCCGTCCACAGGACGGCGATGAGGATGAACCAGAGGTCGTGGAGGTGCATGCCGTTTCCGTCCTCAGTAGGCGAAGGCGAGGGGCTTGTCGGCGTCCTCGTCCGAGGAGGGCCGCGCAGCGTCGGATCCTTGGCGGGCGGCTGCTCGGAGGTGTCGGGCCCGGGCTTGGCGTACTTCACCAGGAGCCTGACCTCGATCACCGCGAGGATCGCGTAGAGGGCGGTGAGGGTGATCAGGCCGCCGGTCTGCATGCCGACGCTGACGCTGGGGGAGGAGGCGTTCGCCGTCTTCATGAGGCCGAAGACCACCCAGGGCTGACGGCCCATCTCGGTGAAGATCCAGCCGAAGCTGTTGGCGATGAGCGGGAAGCCCATGGTGAGGATCCCGATCCGCCAGCTCCACCGGGTGAAGAAGACGCTCATCTCCCGGTGCTTGGTGAGCATGAGGCGGGGCGGCTCGTCCTCGCCCGTCCGGAACTCCTCGGCGAGCCAGAACCTGCGCCGGGTCGTCCAGAGGCCGATCAGCGCGGCGACGAAGGACGTCATGCCGAAGCCGATCATGAGGCGGAAGCCCCAGTAGGTGACGAAGATGTTGGGGATGTAGTCCTGCGGCTGTCCGCCGTACTTCGCGGCCTCGGCGTCGGCGGTGTCGTTGATGCCGGGGACGGCGGAGCTGAAGTCGCCCTTGGCGAGGAAGGACAGTATCCCCGGGATCTCCAGCTCGACGTCGTTGTGGCCCTTGTTGACGTCGCCGACGGCGAAGATCGAGAACGGCGCGGGCGCCTGGGTGTCCCACAGCGCCTCGGCGGCGGCCATCTTCATCGGCTGCTGCTCGAACATGACCTTGGCCAGGGAGTCGCCGCTGACCGCCGTGCCCAGGCCCGCGACCACCGCCATCGCCAGGCCGAGCCGGAGCGAGGTGCGCATCGCGGCGGTCTTGCGCCGGTCGGACTCCTTGCCGCGCTTGGCCCGCCACAGGTGGTAGGAGGCAATGCCGACCACGAAGGCGGCGCCGGTGAGGAAGGCGGCGGTGAGGGTGTGGAAGACCTGGACGAGGGTGGTGTTCTGGAACAGCACCCGGCCGATGTCGGTGAGCTGGGCCTTGCCGGTGGCCGGGTCGACCCGGTAGCCCACCGGGTGCTGCATCCAGGAGTTCGCGGCCAGGATGAAGTAGGCGGAGAGCGCGGTGCCGATCGCGACCATCCAGATGCAGGCGCAGTGGATCTTCCTGGGAAGGCGGTCCCAGCCGAAGATCCACAGGCCGATGAAGGTCGATTCGAAGAAGAAGGCGATCAGCGCCTCCATCGCGAGCGGGGCACCGAACACGTCGCCGACGAAGCGCGAGTAGTCGGACCAGTTCATGCCGAACTGGAACTCCTGGACGATGCCGGTGACCACGCCCATCGCGATGTTGATCAGGAAGAGCTTGCCCCAGAACTTGGTGGCGTGGAAGTACTTCTCCTTGCCGGTGCGCACCCAGGCGGTCTCCAGGCCGGCGACGACGGCGGCCAGGCTGATCGTCAGCGGGACGAAGAGGAAGTGGTAGACGGTGGTGATGCCGAACTGCCATCGCGCGACCGTCTCGTGGGCGACTGCGAGGTCCACTGCACGCGCTCCTACGAATCGCTACCTAACGGACAAACGGTGTGTAGCACGCATCCGCACCGATCCATGCCAAGCTTGCCCGCTTGTGAAAGTGAACACGTTCACAAGCGCAGTATGCACCACCCCTACATCGGCTGATGCGGTGGGGGTGCCCATGGCGGGCGGATGTGATGTCGATCGGATGATCCGACGGATCGGATGCGGCTCACAAGCGCCCCGCGGACGGGGCACTGGACGTCACGGCACTTGACAGCCGGCGCGGGTCAGATCTGGCGGGGCAGCTGCACCCGGAAGGCGGCGCCCGCACCGGGCGCGGTGTCCAGGGTCAGCACGCCGCCGTGGGCACTCACCAGTGCCGAGGCGATCGCCAGGCCGAGCCCCGCTCCCCCGCCGTCCCGCCGGCTGCGCGAGGCGTCCACCCGGTAGAACCGCTCGAACACCTGCGATGCCTGAGTCGTCGTCAGCCCCGGACCGCGGTCCGCGACCTCCAGCAGGCAGCGCCCGTCCACCGAGCCGACACCGATCCGCACCGCCGTCCCCGTCGGGGTGTGCTTGACCGCGTTGCCGACCAGGTTGGTGACCACCTGTCGCAGCCGCGCCTCGTCACCGAGGACCGGCGCGGCCTGCGGGGCACCGGTGCCGTCCGGTCCGGTCAGTGAGACGGGCCGGCCCGGATCCAGCGCGGTGAGGTCGTGCAGGGCGTCCGCGGCCAGCGTCCGCAGATCCATCGGCGCCAGGTCGAGCGGGCGCTCCTCGTCGAGCCGGGCCAGCATCAGCAGGTCCTCGACCAGACCGCCCATCCGGACGGCCTCGGACTCGATCCGGTCCATCGCCCGGTCGACGTCCCCGAGCGCGCCCATCCGGTGCAGCTCGGCGAAGCCCCGGATGCCGGCCAGCGGGGTGCGCAGCTCGTGCGAGGCGTCCGCGACGAAGCGCCGCATCCGGGCCTCCGACTCGGCGCGGGCCGCGAACGCCGCCTCGATCTGCACCAGCATCCCGTTCAGCGCCGCGGAGAGCCGGCCCACCTCGGTGCCCGGCGCCAGCTCGGGCATCCGGTGCGACAGCTCGCCGGAGGCGATCCGCGCCGCACCCTTCTCGATCCGGCGCAGCGGCTTGAGCCCGGCCCGGACGGCGAAGAAGCCGAGGACGGCGATCAGCACCAGCACGGCACCGCCGATCGCCAGGAAGGCCGTTCGCAGCTTGTGCACCGTGCCCTGGACGTCGTCCAGGGAGACCGCCACCACGACGTAGGCGGGTACCGGCGCCGCGGACTCGGCGCGGCCGGCCCCGGTCGTCTGGGACACCTGCAGCACCAGCACCCGCCACTGCCCGGCGCCGTGCTGGTCGGGCACGTCGAAGGCCTGCCGGAGGTGGGCGCGCAGGACGGGGACGGTCAGCGTGCTCAGGTCGGGCGCCGGGTCGGAGTCGGACATCGGCTGGCGCAGCACCTGCTGCACCGAGCCATCGGCCGCGAGGTACTGGACGACGTACTGGCTGGGCAGGAACTGGTTGATCCGCCGCGCGCCGCCCTGTCCCGTCCCGGGGCCCTGGCCGTCGCCGCCGGCCTGGGGGTCTGCCCCGGTGACGGGCTCGCCGACGGACCGCGGCCCTGCTCCTGCGCCTGACCCTGGCCGAGGCGGCCCGGCACCCGGCGCGACAGCGGCTCGCCGAACCGGGCCAGCTGCTGGTCCGTCCGGTCCACCAGCTGCGACTGGACGGCGCCGATCACCAGGGTGTCGCTGACCACCAGCCCGGTGGCGACCAGGAGCAGGGCCAGCACCAGCAGGCGCAGCCGCAGCGAGAACCGGGCCACCGGTCAGCCCTGCGCGGGCCGGCGCAGGGCGTAGCCGATCCCGCGGACGGTGTGGATCAGCTTGGCGCCGTGGGTGGGGCCGGAGTCCAGCTTGCGGCGCAGGTAGGAGATGTAGGACTCGACGATCGAGAGGTCGCCGCCGAAGTCGTAGGCCCAGACGTGGTCGAGGATCTGCGCCTTGGAGACCACCCGGCCGACGTTGGCCATCAGGTAGTGCAGCAGCTTGAACTCGGTGGGGGAGAGCGAGACGGCCCGGCCGCCCCGGGTCACCTCGTGGGCGACCGGGTCGAGGGTGAGGTCGGCGATGATCAGGCGGCCGTCCTCGGCGGGGCCTCCGGCGCGCCGGAGGATCGCCCGGATCCGGGCGATCAGCTCCTCCAGGCTGAAGGGCTTGGTCACGTAGTCGTCGGCGCCGAGCGCGAGGCCCTGCACCTTGTCGCCGGTGCCGTCCTTGGCGGTGAGCAGCAGGACGGGGACGTGCTCGCCGCCGGCCGGCCACTGGGTCTGGTCGCGGAGGCGCTCGACCACGGTGAAACCGTCCAGGTCGGGCAGCATCACGTCGAGGACGACCAGGTCGGGGCGTTCGGCGGCGACGGCGGCCAGGGCCTCCTCGCCGGTGGCGGCGGAGGCGACCCGGAAGCCGGAGAAGCGGAGGCTGGCGGAGAGCAGCTCACGGATGTTCGGCTCGTCGTCGACGACCAGCAGGAACGCCTCACCCGGGGCGGGGGCCCCGCCTGCGATCTGTACTGTTCCTGACACGCGCCTCAAGCCTCCTGGTCCGGACGAATCATCTCATCGGACGATAGCTCGGGAGGCTATGCGGGGTTGATGAAAGTTGGATGAATCACCCTACCCGGCTACGGCCGCCGGCGCGGCGGCCGCCGCGGTCGCGGCCGCGCCGCGGGCCCGCGCACGGCGCGCGTACAGCACCGTCCAGGCGATCAGGGCGCCCGTGACGCCGTAGGAGAGCACCGCGTTCAGGGTGACCATCGCCCCGGTGGTGAGCACGTACGAGAGGCCCACCCGGACGGCCGCCTCCGCGATGTAGCCGAGGCCCCAGCCGAGGGTGAGGTTGCGCTGCACCCGGCGGAAGCCCTCGAACTGCCAGAGGCCGTTCCACCGGTCGAGGCCCTCGGGCGTGCCGTCGGTGGCGAACTTCCGGCCGAAGTAGAACATCAGCGGGCGGGACGCGGCCAGCGAGGCGAGGCAGACCACCCCGAACAGGCCGGTGACGAGCGAGTCCTTCACCAGCAGCAGCCGCGCCGAGTGCGGGCCGACCAGGGTGACCACGACGGTCAGCCCGAGGAAGACCAGCGTGATCGCCGCGAACTCGTCGATCCGCCGGTGCCAGGCGAGGTAGACCGCGATGTCCACCAGCGGCCACACGCCGGAGATCAGCAGGGCGACGAAGTCGGCGTAGCCGCGGTCGCTCAGCGCGTTGTAGGTCAGGACCGGCGCCACCACGTTCAGGCCGATGGTGAGCACCCAGCCGAGCGCGGTGGCGCCCCCGAGCGGGCAGGCTTGTTCTGCGACACGGTTCCCCCGTTGTCCTCGTGGTCATCGTGCGATGCCGACGGGGGAGATTATCTGATCATGAGTCAGCAGCGCTACGGCAAGGGCCCGGTCGGTGCATCGCACCGGCCGGGCCCTCTCCGAGGACTTCCGGGATCAGCCGTTGGACGAACCCGGGGCGCCGCCGCCGGTGCCGCCGGCCGCCCCGGCCCGACCACCGCCGAAGCCGCCGAATCCACCGGCCGCGCCCTCGGTGAGCTGGGTGGCGTTCACGCTGCCGTCCGTGCCCTTCTGGCCGATGACCGTGACGGTCTGGCCGGGCTGGAGGTCGGTGACCGCACCCTGCTTGTTCAGCGTGACCTTGGTGGAGCTGCCGGTGGTCACCTTGACGGTGTTGCCGTTGGCATCCGTCAGCGTGACGGTGTTGCCCTGCACCGAGGTCACCGTGCCGCGGGTGAGGCCGCCGAAGCCGCCGGCCCCGCCCTGGCCGCCGGTGCCGGTGCCGCCGCGCTGGCCGCCGGTACCGCCGTAGCCGCCGCGCTGGCCGCCGAAGCCGCCCGCGCCCTGGCGGTCCGCGGAGACCCGCTGGTTCGCCGAGGTGCCGTTGTCCTTCTGGTACCAGACGCCGCCGGCGAAGGACAGCGTCGCCACCACCGCACCGGCCAGCACCAGGGTCGGCCAGGGCAGCTTGCGGCGCGGCGCGGCCGCGAGCTCGGCGGAGATGTCACGGGCGTCCGGGGGCGTGGCCAGCAGTTCGACGGCGTCGTCCTGCGGGCCGCCGGCGGCGGCTGACTGGTGGTCGCTGGGCATGTCGTCCTGCTCCTGGGTCACTCGTGTCGAAGGGCTTCGATCGGGCGCAGCGAGGCGGCCCGGTTGGCGGGGTAGCTGCCGAAGAAGAGGCCGATGGCGACCGCGATGGCGAACGCGCCGAGCACCGACTCCGGAATGATCACCGGCTTGATGCCGACGATCGAGAAGTGCGAGCCGATCAGCCCGGCCAGTACGCCGAGACCGGCCCCGATCACCGAGAGCAGCGTGGACTCGGCGAGGAACTGGCCGAGGATCACCCCGCGCGGCGCACCGAGCGCCTTGCGGATGCCGATCTCCTTGGTGCGCTCGGTGACCGTCACCAGCATGATGTTGGTGATGCCGATCCCGCCGACCAGCAGCGAGATCGCGGCGACCGCGCCGAGCAGCACGGTGAACGTCTGGGTGGTGGACTCCCGGGCGGTCAGCAGCGAGGCCTGGTTGCTGATCCGGAAGTCGACCTTGGTGGCGTCCTTGATGCCGTGGGTGCCCATCAGGATGCGGGTGATGTCGGCCTGCGCGTCGGTCGTGGTCTCGGCCGAGGTGGCCTGCACCAGGATCTGGCTGACCGACCCGAAGCCGGTGAACGCGTTCTGCACGGTCGGCAGCGGGGCGATCACCACGTCGTCCGGGTCGTTGAAGCCGCTGCTGCCCTTGGTCCTCAGCACGCCGACGACGGTGAACGGGGTCCCGCCGATGGTGATCCGCTTGCCGACCGGGTCCTCGTTGGCGAACAGCTGCTCGGCCGTGGTGGAGCCGATCACGGCCACCTTGCGGGAGTTGAGCACGTCGTCGTTGGAGAAGTAGTCGCCGCGGGCGATCTTCTGGTTGGCGGTCTCGAAGTACGCGGGGTACGTGCCGACGATCGAGCCGGGCTGGTACGAGATGTTCCCGTACAGCGCGGTGCCGGTGGTGCTGACCACGGGCGCCACGGACTTGATCGACGGGGCGTCGGTCGCGGTGCCGAGCGCCTTGGCGTCCTCGACCGTCAGCTTCTTCGCCGCAGTGGCGGAGCCCCGCAGGTTGCTGGAGGAGACGGTCAGCGAGTTGGTGCCGAGCGAGGTGATCGACGCCTTGACCGCCGCGGACGAGCCGTTGCCGACCGCGAGCAGCAGGATCACCGAGGCGACGCCGATCAGGACGCCGAGCATGGTGAGCGCGGAGCGCACCTTGTTGGCGACCAGGCCGGCCACCGCGAATCGGACCATCTGCCAGGCGATCATGCGCCCACCCCCACCGCGAGGGCGGGCGGCGGACCGGCCACCTTCGCCTGCCGGATGTCGGAGACGATGGCGCCGTCGACCAGCCGGATCACCCGCTTGGCGTGCCGGGCGACCTCGTCCTCGTGAGTGATCACGACGACGGTGCGGCCGGCCGCGTTGAGGCCGTCGATGATGCCCAGCACCTCCTCGGTGGAGTGCGAGTCGAGGTTGCCGGTGGGCTCGTCGGCGAGCAGCATGGCCGGCGCGGTGACCAGTGCGCGGGCCACCGCCACCCGCTGCTGCTGGCCACCGGAGAGCTCGTTGGGCTTGTGCCCGGCCCGGTCGGCGAGGCCGACCAGGTCGAGGGCGGCCAGTGCCCGGCGGCGCCGCTCCGCGGAGCGGACGCCGGCGTAGGCGAGCGGCAGCTCGACCTGGGCGAGCGCGGTGGTGCGCGGCACCAGGTTGAACGACTGGAACACGAACCCGATCTTGCGGTTGCGGACCAGCGAGAGCTGCTGCTCGTCGAGGTGGCCGACGTCGGTGCCGTCGAGCAGGTAGCGGCCGGAGGTGGGGACGTCCAGGCAGCCGAGGATGTTCATCAGGGTGGACTTGCCGGAGCCTGAACTGCCCATCACCGCGACGTAGTCGCCCTCCTCGATGTCCAGGCCGACGCCGAGCGGCTCGCCGCCCGGCCCCGAGGGCCGCGCAGCGCGTGCACGGTGGCGTCGCCCTGGCCGTAGGACTTGGTGAGCCGGCGGATCTGGATCACCGGGGGCTTCGATGCGGTCATCAGCGGTTGCCACCGCCGGTGCCGCCCCCGTTGCCGCCGCCGAACACGCCGCCGTTGCCGCTGCGCCCGGTGCCCCCGCCGGTGAACGAGCCGCCGCCGAGGCCGCCGCCCGCCCCGGGGAAGCCGCCCGCCGGGAAGCCGGTGCCGGTGGACGCGGTGGTCGAGGTCAGCTCGACCTTGTCGCCCGCCTTCAGGGTGTCCAGGACCTGCACGGTGGAGTCGCCCTCGATGCCGACGGCGACCTGCACCCGCTCGGTGGTGCCGTCGTCGTGCACCAGGGTGGCCGTCCGGGTGCTGCCGGTGCCGGACAGCGCGGCGGTCGGCACGGACAGCGCGTTGTCGGCCTGGCCGACGGTGACCGCGATGGTGGCGCTGAGGCCGGTGCGCAGGGTGCTGGTGTCGCCGCTGATCTGGAGCACGGCACCGTACTGGACGGCGCCGGTGCTGCTGCCGGAGGAGGTCGGCAGGCTGCTCACCGAGAGCACGGTGGCGTCGAGCTTGGTGTCGGACTGCGCGTTCAGCGTGACGGTGGCCGCCTGGCCCTTCTTGAGCTTGAGCGAGTCGAGCTCGGAGAAGGCCGCGGAGACCTGCATGCCGGTCGGGTTGGTGAGCACGATGAAACCGCTCGGGGTGGAGCTGCTGCTGGTCGTCCCGGTGCCGCTGCCGCTCTTGCTGCTGCCGGAGCCGGCGGACGAGCCGGAGCCGGTGGAGGACGAGCCGGCGGAGCCGCTGCCGCTCACCGTGTCGCCGACCTTGCCGGCGACCGAGGCGACGGTGCCGTCGGCGGTCGCGGTCAGCGTCGTGCCGGCGACCTCGTCCTTGGCGTTGGCGACGTTGGTCTTCGCGGTGTCGACCTGCTGCTCGGCCTGGGCGACCTGGGAGGCGTCCACCTTGGTGGTGGTCGTGGTCTGCGGCTGCGGGGTGGCACCGCCGCGGGAGCCACCGGACCCGGAGCCGCTGCCGGAGACGGTGGTGGTCACCGTCTCACCGGCCTCGGCCTTGGTCAGGTTGGCCTCGGCGGTGGTGAGTGCGGCGTTCGCCGCGGTGAGGTCCTGCTGGGCGCTGGTGGTGTCGACGGTGGCGAGCACCTGGCCCTTCTTGACCGTGTCGCCGACCGCGACCTTCACGGAGGTCAGCCGACCGCCGGTGGTGAAGTCCTGGGCGGAGTCGGACGGTGAACTGAGCGTGCCGGAACCGGACACGGTGGCCAGGACCGTACCGGTGGCCACGGTGGCCGTACGGAGCCGGGTCTTGCTCGCAGCCGAGCTCGTGCCGGAATCCAGGGTGGTGTACGCCAGTGCGGCCCCGCCCAACAGGGCCACACCGAGCGCGGAGTTGACGAGGACGGCACCACGCCGTCGCGGGAGCACCTTCATGGCGGACAGCTTCGCCCGGTGCTCTTGCGGGACCCTGGCGCAATCCTGGGAGAAAGCTGAACCCAGCAATACGGACAATTACCATCAAATACTGACACCGGGGCCGAAGGCGCTACCTGTTTCTGGTGATCCGTTGATCCAACGCCCAGGAACTTCCCAGCGCATCCGCTCCGGTTTCTGAAGGACCGCGGGCAGAGGACGTGGCCCCGGACACACGTGAGGGGCCCGCGGCGCAAGCGCACCGCGGGCCCCTCGCGTGGGAGCGGCTCAGAACTCCTTGCGGAAGGCCTCGGCCGCCGCCAGGAAGATGTCGTTGCCCGCCGTCTCGCCGATGGAGACGCGCACGCCCTCGCCCGGGAAGGGGCGGACGACCACGCCCGCCGCGGCGCAGGCCGCGGCGAAGTCGACCGTCCGCTCGCCGAGCCGCAGCCAGACGAAGTTGGCCTGCGAGTCGACGACCGTCCAGCCCTGCTCGCGCAGGCCGGCCAGCACCCGGGCGCGCTCGGCGACCAGCGATTCGACCCGCTCCAGCAGCGCGTCCTCGGCGCGCAGCGAGGCGACCGCGGCGTCCTGGGCGAGCTGGCTGACGCCGAACGGGACGGCGGTCTTGCGCAGCGCGGTGGCCACCGGCTCGTGCGCGACGGCGAAGCCGACCCGCAGGCCGGCCAGGCCGTACGCCTTGGAGAAGGTGCGCAGCACGCAGACGTTCGGGCGGTCGCGGTAGAGGTCGAGGCCGTTCGGGACCTCGGCGTCGCGGATGAACTCGATGTACGCCTCGTCGACCACGACCAGGACCTCGGCGGGCACCGCGTCCAGGAAGCGCTCCAGCTCGGCCCGGTGGATCACCGCACCGGTGGGGTTGTTCGGATTGCAGACGAAGATCAGCCGGGTGCGCTCGGTGATCGCGGCGAGCATGGCGTCGAGGTCGTGCGCCTCGCCGTCGGTCAGCGGCACCGGAACGGGCGTCGCACCGGCGACCTGGGTGATGATCGGGTAGGCCTCGAAGGAACGCCAGGCGAAGATCACCTCGTCGCCGGGCCCGGCCGCGGCCAGGATCAGCGACTGCGCGACGCCGACCGAGCCGCAGCCGGTGGCGATGTGCTCGACGGGAACGCCGAAGCGCCGGGAGAGCTCCTCGGTGAGACCGGTGACCGCCATGTCCGGGTACCGGTTGAAGGATCCGGCCGCCGTGACGGCCGCCTCCAGCACGCCGGGCAGCGGCGGGTAGGGGTTCTCGTTGGAGGACAGCTTGTAGGCGTCGGCACCGGCCGGCTTGCCGGGCTTGTACGTGGGGATGCCGTCCAGGGTCGGCCTCAGCCGGGGCCCCTGCGCTGCCGTACCGCTCACGGTCGTTCTCCGTTCTCTGCTCTCTGCGGCGGTGCGTCCGTTGTCACCGCCACGCGCCCGTCCCGCACCGTGCACCCGCGCCACCCCGGTCGGGTGTCCCGAACGATACCGACCGCGCTCACCCGTGCGGGTGAGATGCTCGTTCGGGTTACAGGTGCAGATCAGCCATTCTGCCGCGTTCCCATGGCACATGTCAGAGGTAAGACGCCCGGATTGCCGCAGATATCGAAGGAACTGATCCCCTTCGGCTCATGGAGAAACGTATCTTCAGACCGGTGGCCAGGGCCGGTCACCGCCCGCTGTCATGAGCCATACGATCGATCCGCCATGACAGCACCAGCCAACCAGAACGGTCGGCGACCCACCTCGCGGCGTCTGGAGCGGGCCGGCATCCGGGACGTGGCGGCAGCCGCCGGAGTGTCGATCACCACGGTCTCGGACGCCCTGAACGGCAAGGGCCGCCTCCCCGAAGAGACCAGAAGCCGGGTACGCGAGGTCGCCGAGCGCCTGGGCTACCGCCCCTCCGCCGCGGCCCGCACCCTGCGCACCGGCCGCTCCGGCCTGATCGGCCTGACGGTCACGACGTACGGCGAGGAGCCCTTCACCTTCACCGAGTTCGCCTACTTCGCCGAGATGGCGCGCGCGGCCACCAGCGCGGCGCTCAGCCGCGGCTACGCGCTGGTCGTCCTGCCCGCCTCGTCCAGGCACGACGTGTGGAGCAACATCGCCCTCGACGGGACGGTCGTCATCGACCCGCCCGACCAGGACCCGCTGGTCGGGGAGCTCTACCGGTCGGGGGTGCCGGTGGTCAGCGACGGCAAGCCCGGCAACTGCCCGGTCACCGCCTGGGTCGACAACGACCACGAGGCGGCCGTCCTCGACATCCTGGAGCACCTCACCGAGGCCGGCGCCCGCCGGATCGGCCTGCTCACCGGCACCTCCACCGACACCTACACCCGGCTGTCCACCGAGGCCTACCTCGGCTGGTGCAACCGGGTCGGGCAGGAACCGGTCTACGAGGCCTACCCGGCGCACGACCCCGCGGCCGGCTCGGTCGCCGCCGACCGGCTGCTCGCCCGGCCGGACCGCCCGGACGCGGTGTACGGCCTGTTCGACCCCAACGGCACCGACCTGCTGGCCGCCGCCCGGCGCTACGGGCTGCGCGTCCCGGACGACCTGCTGCTGGTCTGCTGCAGCGAGAGCGACGTGTACGCCGGCACCGAGCCGCCGATCACCACCCTGTCGCTCAAGCCGCGCCGGATCGGCACCACCGTGGTCAACCTGCTGATCGACGCCATCGAGGGAGTCGACTCCGGTACCGGAGTGGACAACGGACGGCTCTTCCCCGCGCGCTTCCGCACCGCCGGAACGGGCCCGCCGCCCGGCACCCTGATGCCCACCGAGCTGATCGTGCGGGCCTCCTCGCAACGCCGCAGCCCCCGGACGACGGTCAGCCCGCCGAGGTCACCGGGCGAGGAGCAGAGCCCGCCGGCCCCCGTCCGGGACCAAGGTCTAGACCATCTCAGACCGGGGCAGACCGGGCCGCGCGGCCCGGCCCGGTGACGCTCCGAAGGATTGGATGCCGACCAGGTGAGGACGCCGGGAGAGTGGTCTTCCTATGATGGGCGAATGACACCCGAGGACCGCTTCCCCGGGCCTGAGCAGCCCCACTCAGGCCCCCGCCACCAGCCGGACCTCGACGTGCTCCCGTACGGCTCCTACTACGAGCCCGCCGAGCCCCCCGCGGGCTACGGGTACGACGAGACCCACAGCGGCTTCGGCGGTGCCCACTACCTCGAGCAGCACTGGCCGGGCGCGACCCACCAGCCGGTCGCGGCCCACCCCGGGGACGGCCACGACGAGCCCGCCAGCGCCGTCCCGGCCGCCGCCCACGAGGACCCGCCGACCATCGAACTCGGCCCCCCGCTCGCCGAGCAGCAGGTGCACTTCCCGTACCCGCAGCCCGAGCCCGGCGAGGCGCCCGGCCCGCTCTACGTCATCGGCGACGTGCACGGCTACCTCGACGAGCTGCGCACCGCCCTCCAGCAGCACGGCCTGATCGACGCCGAAGGCCACTGGTCGGCCGGCCGCTCCCGGGTCTGGTTCCTCGGCGACTTCACCGACCGCGGTCCCGACGGCATCGGCGTCATCGACCTCGTCATGCAGCTCGCCGCCGAGGCCGCCGCCGCCGGCGGCTACTGCCGCGCCCTGATGGGCAATCACGAACTGCTCTTCCTCGGCGCCTCCCGGTACGGCGACGAACCCGTCCAGTCCACCGCCGGCACCGCCTCCTTCCTCGCCGCCTGGCGGCTCAACGGCGGCCAGCAGCACGACCTCGACCGGCTGGAGCCGCACCACGTCAGCTGGCTCTCCCGGCTGCCCGCGATGGCGCTGGAGGACGGCCACCTGCTGCTGCACTCCGACACCACCGCCTATCTCGAGTACGGCGAGTCCATCGCCGCCGTCAACGACGCCGTCCACGACCTGCTCGCCGACGAGGGCGCCGACGAGTGGTGGGACTGCTTCCGCCGCTTCACCAAGCGGTTCGCCTTCCGCGGCGACAGCGGCCCCGCCGCCGTCCACGAGCTGCTCTCCGCGTACGGCGGCTACCGGGTCGTCCACGGCCACAGCCCCATCCCGTACCTCACCGGCGCGGTGCACAACGACGACGGCGCGCCCCCGCACGTGCCCGGGCCCTACATCTACGCCGAGGAGCTGGCCATCGCCATGGACGGCGGCGTCACCATGGAAGGGCGCCTGCTGGTCGCCCGGCTGCCGCTCAACTGAACCCCGCACCCGCCCTCCTGACCGGGTGTCCGGCCGACCTGACCGCGGCCTGACCCGGGGCTGAGGGCACTGAAAATCCGGAAACGGACTGTCAGCGCCTCGGTGGTCACCCCTACCATCGAGGCATCACGCGACCGCCCGCCCGCCACCGGGCCGCCGCGCCACCAGTCCAGCTCCGTGAATCAGCGGAACGGGGTCCCCATGACCGACGCCCCGCACCTGCTCGCCGAGGACCGCCCGGACTACGAGCGCGTCCTCGACGAAGCACTGCGCGACGCAACCATCCTCGACGCCCTGCGGGCGCCGGGGCACCACCTCAACGCGGAACAGCTGCGCACCAAGGCGATGCTCGCTGCCGAGGACGTGGCCGCCGCGGCCGGAACGGAGTACCGGCACTACGTCGGGCTGCGCGACGACCTCCGACGCCCCGCCCCCGCAGCGGACGGCCCCGGCGGGCTGACCGGGGAGCTCTCCGGCCGGCTGCGCGCCGACGACGGCGCCGGGCTGTTCCCCGTCCTCACCGTGCTCGCCCCGATCCTCTCCTGGTCGGCCGCCGCCCTGCTGCTGCTGATCGGCTACCTGCTGCGTGCCGTCCGGCCCGCCCTGCCGCTCGGCCGCAGCGTCGTCACCGCCGGCTGGGCGGCCATCGCCGTCGGCATCGCCGCCATGGCCGTCGGCATCGTCGGCCTGCTGCTCACCGCCCTGCGGGACGGCGCGGCCCGGCCCGCGGGCCAGGACCCGCACCTCGCCGACGACGTCCAGGAGGCCCGCCGGGCCTGGCACACCGCCCTGCGCGACCGGGCACTGCTGCCGTACCTGCACGACAACCTCGGCTCCGACCCCGCACTCTCCGCGCAGCCCGCCGGGCGGCCCGTACCGCCCGACCTCCTCAGCCCCGGCTACAGCCGCCCCGGCTACAGCAGCGCGGGCTTCACCAGCCCGGGCGTGGAGGGCATCACCGACCAGGAGGGCCGCACGCCGCGCACCGCGGAGTTCACCAGCCCCGGCTACAGCCCGCCCGGCTTCACCGGCCCCGACGAGGTCTGACACCCCGACGGATCCGCATCCTCCGTCCGCAGTGGGCCTGACGCCCCGTCCGGCCCGTCCCCCGCCCGCCCGCGCCTCACCCAGACGGGGGAAAGTCATGACCCGGGCGGCCCATCCGGCCGCCGCACCGGCCGGGCGGCCGCGCCGGGCGCCGCATCATCCGGGCATGAGGACGTCCCTGCGGGTCGCCACGGTGACCGGAACCGCCCTGCTGATCACCGCCGTCGCCCTGCCCGCCGGCAGCACCGGCGGCGACACCGGCACGGCCCGCTGCACCGCCCCGCTGGTCGCCGGACACCGCGGCTCGCCCCGCAGCGCCCCCGAGAACACCATGGCCTCCTTCGAGGCGGCGCTCCGCGACGGCGCCGACTGGCTGGAGACCGACGTCCGGACCACGCGCGACGGCGTGCCCGTCCTCATGCACGACGCCACCGTCGACCGCGTCACCGACGGCCGCGGCGCCGTGGCCGACCTGACGGCCGCCCAGGTCGCCGCCCTGCACGTCACGGCCGGCCCCGGGCCGGCGCAGCCCGTCCCCACCCTGGACGGGCTGCTGCGGCGGATCGCCGGCACCGGTGTCCGGCTGCTGATGGAGATCAAGGAGCAGCGCAGCCCCGAGGACACCGCGCGGATCGCCCGCGCGGCCGCCGCATCCGGCGCCGACGTGGTGCTGTACTCCTTCTACGCCGACCACCTGCGCGAGGCCCACCGGGCCGCGCCGACGCTGCCCCTCGTCCTGATCCAGGGCGCCGGGACCGTCCAGGACCCGGGCGGCCTGCCGCTCGACGCGGTCGCCCTGGACACCGGCCTCGCCACCCCCGAGCGGATCGCCGCCGAGCACGCCGCGGGCCGCCGGGTCTACGCCTGGACCTTGGACGACCCCGGCGCCTGGCAGACCGCGGCCGACCGCCGGGTCGACACGGTGATCACCGACGTCCCCGCCGATGCCCGCAGATGGGCATCGGGGCACTGCCCCGCGGGCGGCTGAACCCGCGCCACCGGGCCGCGCCCGGCGCTCAGAGCTGGGACAGGCCCTTCACCAGGGTGGTGAGACCACCGCCGAGGGCGAGCGCCAGGACGATCCGGCGGGCGCGCCGCTCCGGCACCCGGTCGGCGAGCACCGCGCCGATCAGCGCCCCCGCCGCGACGGCGGCCGCGACCAGCAGCCAGACCGACCCGGACAGCCGGGGCAGGCCCTTCGCGGAGACCGAGAGGACGTTCACCACCACGCCGTAGAACTGGGCGCTGGGCACGAACTCCCGGGTGGTCCAGCCCGCGTTCAGCGCGTACAGCGAGACCGCGGGGCCGCCGACCCCGGCCGAGGAGTTCATGAAGCCGCTCGCGGCCCCGGCGGCCAGCGCGCCCCGGGCGCCGCGCAGCGAGGGCAGCCGGGCGCCGTACATCACCAGCAGCACCGCCGCGGTCACCACCGCGCCGGTGCCGGCCAGCAGTGCGGGCACCGGCAGCCGAGCCGCCACCCAGGCGCCGGCCGGGACGGTGCAGGCGGCCGCCGCGACCAGCGGCAGCATGGCCGCCAGCCGGACCCGCCGCCAGCTGCCGAGGAGCCCGATCGCGCTGATCGTGCCCGCCGAGACGTTCGCCAGCAGCACGCCCTGCGCCGGGCCCAGCATCAGGGCGAGGGCGGGCGCGGCGACGAGCGCGAACCCGATCCCCGCCAGCCGCTGCACCGACGACCCCAGCAGCACGACCAGGCCCAGCGCCAGCTCGGCCGTCCACCCGTTCACGGTCCGCCCCCGGGCGGTACGGGGGTCTCATCGGTCCCGGCTCCTGCGTGTCGTCACGCCTCCACCCAACCAGGCCAAGGGCCGATCGTCCACGGACCGGGCCAGGCCGGCCGGTGCTCGCCCCGGCGCGACCCGGCGCCGCGGCCCCGTCAGCCCGCCGGCGCCCCGGCGGCGTCCGCCGCGGCCTGCACGAACGCCCGCACCCGCGCCGTCGTGTTGCTCTCCAGCCAGACCGGTCCGCGTTCGATCGGCGGGGCGTCGCGGATCGGCACGTAGGCGACGTCCGGCCGCGGGTAGTACCGCCGGGAGTGCTCCCCCACCGGGAGGACGCCCCGGCCCATCGCGACCAGCGTGAGCATCTCGGAGAATGTCCCGCCCACCGGCCCGCTGGTCACGGGCCGGCCCGACGGGGTCCGGTCCGGAGTGCGGTCCTGCTTGAAACCCGCGGAGGTCACGGCCGGGTACTGCACCACCGGGTGGTCCGCCAGCACCTCCAGGGACACCGACTCCGCGCCGGCCAGCGGATGCCCGGCGGCCACCGCGAGCACGCGGTTCTCCGCCAGCAGGACGGGGCCGCGGGCCATTCCGTCGAACGGGTACGAGGCGATCAGGACGTCGACCGAGCCGTCCAGCAGGCTCGACCGGGAGGTGGCCAGCTGGACCTCGCGGACGTCCACCCGGCAGTCGGGGTGGCGCTCGCCGAACAGCGCGACCGCCCGCAGCAGGACGGGCGCCGTCCCCTCGCCGAGGAACGCGACCCGCAGCCCGCCGGTGACACCGCGGTGGGCGTCGGCGGCCCGCTGCAGGGCCTCCTCCATCCCGGCGACCATGGGCGCCAAGTCGTCGGCCAGCTGCCGACCGACCGGGGTGAGCCGGACGGACCGGCTCGTCCGCTCGAACAGCGCGCCGCCCGTCCGGCGCTCCAGCTTCTTGATCACCTGGCTGACCCGGCCGGTCGTGATCCGCAGCCGCTCGGCGGTCCGGCCGAAGTGCAGCTCCTCGGCCAGGGCCAGGAAGATCTCGGTCTCCAGCCGTTCCAGCACGTCCGCCCCCGTCGTTGAATCCTGCTCAACGATCGTATGCCGATCGCGCCTTGATGACACCGGCCGCCCGGCGGATCGTGGAAGTCGTCACCCCGACCCGCCACGGCAGAGGAACCCGCCATGAGCACCCCGCACACCACGGCCCACCCCACCGCGGCACGCTCGACCACCCCGGAGGACCGGCCCCGCCCCGGCGGCCCGCTGCTCCGGGTGAAGGCCTTCGACCACCTCGTCCTCAACGTCGAGGACGTCGAACGGGCCCTGGACTTCTACCTCGGACGCCTCGGCCTCGAACCGGTCCGCGTCACCGAGTGGCGCGCCGGAGAGGCCCCGTTCCCGTCCGTCCGGGTCACCGCGGAGACCATCATCGACCTGGTGGCCCGCGACCGCGGGGCATCCAACGTCGACCACATCTGCCTCACCGTGGAACCGCTGGACTGGCAGGAGGTCGTCGACTCCGGCCTCTTCACCGTCCTGGAGGGCCCCGTCCGCCGCTACGGCGCCCGGGGCAGCGCGATCTCGCTCTACGTCCAGGACCCGGACGGCAACACCGTCGAGCTCCGCTGGTACCCGCAGGACACGGCCGACGACCGGCCCGCCACCCGCCCGTGACCTCGACCGCCCCGGGTCGGCTGCCGCAGCAGCCCGGTCCGCGCGGGCCCATGACGTGGCCGCCGCCCCCGGGCCGGCACGGCTGTCGCCGCCTACTCGACGAGCGGCAGGTCGGCCCGGCCGCGCGGGGCCGGGAGTGCCGTGTCCGCCGATGCCAGGTCGGCCAGGAGTGCCCGGATGCGCCCGTCGTCCCCGCTCCGCGCGGCCTCCGTGATCGCGGTGATCGCCCGGCGGACCTCGACCGCGACGTTCGGACCGCCCGGCACGGGCGGGAGGGCTGCCGTCCCGGCGGGAGGAGGGATGTCGGGCCTGGCGGCCCGCGGCGGCAGGGCTCTCCCCTGGCCCTGCGCGGGGATCCGGACGCGCAGGGCGGCGGCCTCGGCCAGGGCGGCCGCGGACGGCGGACGGGACACGGCGCCGTCGCGCTCCCGGCACGGCCAGGCGCCCGCGGGCACGGAGCGTCCGGGCCGTTCCAGGGTGATGTCGAGTCCGCGGCCGCACACCACGAGTCCGGCTCCGCGCGGTGCGAGGAAGTGGCGGGCGATCACCGCCCCGCGCATCGTGCTGATCGAGAGGTGCGTCTCGTCGAGGCGCCAGCGGACCTCCACCAGCGCGCCCACCAGGTCGAAGGGGACGGCGTAGAGGTTGCCGCGGAAGGCGACCAGGTTGTGCCGGGTGACGGTGCGCGGTGCCCGGATCAGCGCCGGGAACGGTGCGGCCGGCAGGGCGGACAGCCCGCTCGCGGCGACCGGGCGGCCGGTCGGCCCGGCGTCGCCCGGCTGCGCCGGCACGGTGTCCGTCCACCGCGCCAGCTGATCGAGACCGTCCTGCGCGGCCTGGAGCCTCGTGTGGCCGCCCACCGTGCGCCACCAGAAGCGGGCGATCGCCTCCGGGCCGCCGGCCGCCGGGCGGGCTCCCGCACCCCGGGTGGTGCGGCAGTCGACGGCGGCGCCGTAGTACCTGGCCACCCGCGCGAAGGCTGCGGTCGCCCGGCCCGTGCCGGGGCAGCAGGCAGCCGCCACCGGGTCGAACAGCCAGCGTCCGCCGGTGCCGCCCAGATGCCTGAGCACCCGGTCGGTGGCCTCGACGAGTTGCGGGAACTCGCTGCTCTCCGCCAGCACGGCACGCCATCGGCCCGTCCGCGGGACGGAGGCCATCAGGACGTGGGCCTGGCTCCGGCAGCCCCACCCCGCGGGCGGGTCGGGGAAGCTCAGCCAGTCGAACCGCACGTCCTCGACCGAGGGCGCGGACACCGGCCCGTCACCCGGGCGGAGGCTCGCGAGGCAGCGTTCGCAGGCCGGCCGCACCCGGTACTTGCGCAGGGCCCGGGTGAAGGTCGAGTAGCCACCCCGGTAGCCCAGTTCGACGAGTTCGTCGAACAGCACGGTCGCCCTGAGGTGCGGCTCGTCGAGCAGTCGTTGGCGACAGTAGCGGGAGTACCGCAGGAACCCGTCCTGCTCCGTCCTGCGCACTCCCACCGTCCGGTCCCCGGCGAGGTAGGACCGCACGGTCTTCCGGTCCCGGCCCAGGTGCCGGGCGATCGCCGATACGGACCATCCCTGACCGCGCAGTGCACACACGTCCCGGTATTCCTTTTCGGTCAGCACCAAGCCCCCTCACATACCGTCATTCCAGTTGTGTCGACGCACAGTTGATGGCACCCGAAAGAATCGGAAATCTAACACGGAGATCCGACCGGGCACAGAGAATCGGCTCCTCTCTGCAACCGTGCGCCCCGGGTAATTTCGTGAAGCACGCCCGGCGACGAGTTGCTCCCGGGGACCGCCCCCGACCGGCCCCGGCGTGCGCCGACAGGTCCCGTGGCGCGCGCCACCCCGGGAATTCCGCCGAGCATCACGGGCGGTACGACTCATCCGACACCCGCCCCGGCAGGGCGTTCCGGAGACGGACGGACGACACCGCCCGGCCTCCCGGGAATTTCGCCGAGCACCGCCGGGGAACACGATGGAATGGAACCCGATTGCCGCAGGCCCCCGGCAGGAGAAGCCTCGTTGTTGGGGCATGAGTTCAGCGCAGCTTCCCATGGCGCCGGCATCAGCACCGGGCACCGATCCGGTGTGCAGGCTCGGCGCATGGTTCTTCGTCCCCGACCGGGTGAATGCCTGCGGCGACGTCCGGACGGGCTATCTCCACGGCAACGGCGAACGGGTGGTCCTGGAGCACTGCTCGCGCCTGCTGGCCGACTTCGCCCGGACGATCCGCCTGCTGGAGGACGACTTCTCCGTTCGGTGCACCACCGAACAGACACCGGCCGCCGGATGACCCCCGCAGCGACGGCCGGGGAGACGGGTGCACGCGCGAAGCATCGAGGAGCGGACGGAGCCCACCGTGTATGACCCGACAGGCGAGTTCTTCCCCTCCTACGGGACCCCTCCGTACGGAAGCCCTTACGACACCACCGGGTACGGCACCACGGTGCACGGGACCACGAGTTACGGCACCACCGGGTACGCCACCGCCGGGTACGTCACCCCTGGGTACGCCACCAGTGGGTACGGCACCACTGCCCTCGGCCTCGCGGAGGAGCCTCCGCCGGCCGGTCCGTACGAGCCGCACGGCCGGCCCGACCCGGGCGCCGCCACCACCGGCACGGGAGTCGCCCACCCGGCCCCCGAGGTGCCGGCCCCACGCAGCCACGAGCCGGTCTTCGCGCCGCACCCCAGCGACTCCGGCGACGCAGCGACCCGGGCCGGAACCGGAGCCCGTCCGACCGGACGCCCGCGGAGGCGGCCGGGACGGGTGGCGCAGGTGGAGTGGCCGCAGGTGCTCAGCGCGACCTTCGTGGCACTGACCGCCGCGACC
Source organism: Kitasatospora paranensis (assembly GCF_039544005.1). NCBI lineage: Bacteria > Bacillati > Actinomycetota > Actinomycetes > Kitasatosporales > Streptomycetaceae > Kitasatospora > Kitasatospora paranensis. Next base: position 4,531,954 of record NZ_BAABKV010000001.1, on the reverse strand, counting down.
TTCGTCGTGGTGTGCGTGGTGGGCTGGATGGTCTCCTACGACCCGCTCCAGGGCGTGGCCTCGCCCCGGCTGCCGGACGGCATGTCGCAGTTGTGGCCGATCATCGTCAACGGTCCGTGGCTGGCCTGCTGCCTCTCCGTCCTGCGCGCCGCGCTGGAGGGACGCCGCGTCGTGTACTCCTGGGCGGTGCTGGTGCTGTTCTCCGGCTTCTCCATGGCGCTCTGCATCGCCAACGAGCCGCATGTGATGCCCGACGTCGTGGTCGCGGGCCTCCCCCGCTCACCGCCGTGGCCTCCCTGCACCAACTCGTGCGCCAGCTCACGCTCACCTCGGGCCACCGCGTACGCCCGCCCGCGTCCCGCCCGGCCTCCCACCGGCTGTCCCGCTGACCGCAGGCCGTACCCGCTGCGGCCGCCGCCGGGAGCAGGGAACAGCGAGCCGGCCGCTCGGCCCCGAACCGCCGCCGCGCCGGAGCGCTGCCCCGGGAAGTCCCCTCCACCTCCCGGAGCAGCGCGGTCGACGGGCCGCTGTCAGTCGGCCAGCGGCAGGTACACCCGGTTGCCCTGGGCCGCGAACTCCTCCGACATGGCCCTCATACCGGCCTCGGCCTCCTCGTCCGCGGCGGAGCGGACGGCGGTCGAGCCGTCACCGTGCTCCTCGCGGATCTTCTGACTGATCTTCATCGAACAGAACTTGGGCCCGCACATGGAGCAGAAGTGCGCCGTCTTGGCGGGCTCGGCGGGGAGGGTCTCGTCGTGGAACTCACGGGCCGTCTCCGGGTCGAGGGCCAGGTTGAACTGGTCCTCCCAGCGGAACTCGAAGCGGGCGTCGGAGAGGGCGTCGTCCCACTCCTGGGCTCCGGGGTGGCCCTTGGCGAGGTCGGCGGCGTGGGCGGCGATCTTGTAGGTGATCACGCCGGTCTTGACGTCGTCGCGGTTGGGCAGGCCCAGGTGCTCCTTGGGCGTGACGTAGCAGAGCATCGCCGTTCCCCACCAGGCGATCATCGCCGCGCCGATGCCCGAGGTGATGTGGTCGTAGCCGGGGGCGACGTCCGTGGTGAGCGGGCCGAGCGTGTAGAACGGCGCCTCGTCGCAGATCTCCTTCTGGAGATCCATGTTCTCCTTGATCTTGTGCATCGGGACGTGCCCGGGTCCCTCGATCATGACCTGGACGTCGCGCTCGCGGGCGATCCGGCCGAGCTCACCGAGCGTCTGCAGCTCGGCGAACTGGGCCTCGTCGTTGGCGTCGGCGATGGATCCGGGCCGCAGGCCGTCGCCGAGCGAGAACGTGACGTCGTAGGCGGCGAGGATGTCGCAGAGCTCCTCGAAGTTCGTGTAGAGGAAGTTCTCCCGGTGGTGCGCCAGGCACCAGGCCGCCATGATCGAGCCGCCGCGGGAGACGATGCCGGTCTTGCGGCGGGCGGTCATCGGCACGTACCGCAGCAGCACGCCCGCGTGCACGGTCATGTAGTCGACGCCCTGCTCGCACTGCTCGACGATCGTGTCGCGGTAGACGTCCCAGCTGAGCTCCTCGGCCCGGCCGTCGACCTTCTCCAGCGCCTGGTAGAGCGGCACGGTGCCGATCGGGACGGGGGAGTTGCGCAGGATCCACTCGCGGGTGGTGTGGATGTTGCGGCCGGTCGAGAGGTCCATGACGGTGTCGGCGCCCCAGCGGGTCGCCCAGGTCATCTTCTCGACCTCCTCCTCGATCGAGGAGGTGACCGCCGAGTTGCCGATGTTGGCGTTGATCTTCACCAGGAAGTTCGTCCCGATGATCGACGGCTCGACCTCGGGGTGGTTCACGTTGACCGGGATGACGGCCCGGCCGCGGGCCACCTCGTCGCGGACGAACTCCGGTGCCAGGCCCTCCCGGAGGGCGACGAACTCCATCTCCGGTGTGACGATGCCGCGCTTCGCGTAGCCGAGCTGGGTGACGGCCACGCCGTCGCGGGCCCGCAGCGGGCGGCGCGGCCGGCCGGGGAAGACGGCGTCGAGGTTGCGCAGGTTGCCGCCGCGCGGTGCGGTGTGCCGGATGCCGTCGTCCTCCGGCCTGGCCTCGCGGCCGTCGTACTCCTCGACGTCGCCGCGCTGGCGGATCCACGGGTCGCGGAGCGCCGGCAGGCCGCGCCGGACGTCCGCCTCGTAGGCCGGGTCGGTGTACGGGCCGGAGGTGTCGTAGAGCGGAACGGTCCGGCCGTTGGTGAGCTGCACCTCACGGTAGGGGACGCGCAGATCGGGGCGGCCACCCTCGCGGTAGGCCTTGCGCCAGGCCGGGGCCGGGTAGCCGGTGGACGCGCTGCGGACGCCGGCGGCGCCCTGGCCGGAGGCAGGCTTCGGCTGTGCTTCGAACGTGGTCATGAGACCTCTTACTCCCTACGCCGGCATTACCCGGTCAGGTTCCTGCGGTCGGCGCAGCGGTCGGTTCGCGTACCCGCGGACCTGTCAGCGCCCTCTCAGCCCGGTGCTCCGAGCTCCCGTTGGTCGCAGGCGGTTGCCTGCAACAAGACGTCAACACCGTAGCGGGAGCCCCTGCGCAGGTCCAGACGGGTTCCGGCCAGTGGGCGGCGGGGGCAGACTGGTCGCATGGTGGGAAGCACGGGGCGGGTGACCGGCCGGGTCGGGCCGGGTCTGGTCGGCGAGGTGATGGTGTTCGTCGCGGAGCGGCGGAGCACCGAGGCGTTCCTGGCGTACCCGGCCGTGCCGGGGACGAACTGCCCACCGGGACGGCGGTGGTGGTGATCGAGTACCAGCCGCCGCGCACGGTGTACGTGGCGCCGCTGGGCTGACGCCGGGTCCGGTGGCGCGCGCGTCCTCGCACGCGTGCCCGTACGCGCGCCGGGTCCGGTGACAGGACCGGGACGGGTACGTAGCAAAGGCTCGACAAAATGCTCTTCCCAAGTGATCGGGACAGGCGCAGAATCTCCTGCTGCCACCGGATTCCGCGCCATCCTGCACAACAGAGCGCAGCCACGGAACACCGGTGTGCCCTGAAGGGGAATCAGCCGATGCTCATCGGCATCGCGGGGGCCGTCGTGGCCGCCATCGTCGTCCTGATCGTGCTGTTCAAGCTCATGTGGCGGGTCGCCGAGCCCAACGAGGCACTGATCATCTCCGGCTCCAAGCACCGTTCCGAGGGGTCGCCGACGGCCTCGGATTCCGGATCGTCACCGGGCGCGGCACCTTGGTGACGCCGGGTGTCCAGGTGGTTCGCAAGCTGTCGCTGGACCTCAACGAGGCCGACCTGGACGTCGAGTGCGTGACGTCGCAGGGCATTCCGGTGCACGTCAAGGGCGTCGTGATCTTCAAGGTGGGCGACGACCCGGTGTCGATCGCCAACGCCGCACGCCGTTTCCTCGACCAGCAGAAGATGATGGGCCACCGCGTCCACAACGTCTTCGCCGGACACCTGCGCTCCATCGTCGGCGGGCTGACCGTGGAGGACATGATCCGTGACCGCGAGCGGCTGACCGGGGAGACCCGGGCCGCGTCGGGCAGCGAGATGGAGAAGCTCGGCCTGATCATCGACTCGCTGCAGATCCAGGAGATCCTGGACCCGACCGGGTACATCCAGAACCTGGCCGCGCCGCACGCCGCGGCCGTCCAGCGCGACGCCCGGATCGCCGCCGCCGAGGCGGACCGGCGGGCCACCGAGGCCGAGCAGGAGGCGTTCGCCCGCAAGGCCGAGGCGACCCGCAACTCCGGTATCCAGCAGGCCGGTTACCAGGCCGAGATGGAGACCGCGACGGCCCGGGCGATGCAGGCGGGCCCGCTGGCGCAGGCCGCCTCCCGGCAGGAGGTCGTCGTCCAGGAGACCAAGGTCGCCGAGCTGGAGGCGCACCGCAAGGAGCAGCAGCTCCAGGCGGACGTCCGCAAGCCGGCCGACGCCCGGGCCTACGAGACCCGGACGAAGGCGCAGGCCGACCGTGACGCGCGGATCTCGGCCGCGGAGGCGCTCGCCCGGGAGACCGAGCTGAAGGCGGCCGCCGAGGCGAACCGGGTCAAGATCGCGGCCAACGCGGAGGCGGAGGCCACCCGGGCCCGCGGTCTGGCGTCGGCGGAGGCCACCAAGGCGACCGGCCAGGCCGAGGCCGCGGCGGCCGAGGCCAAGGGTCTGGCCGCCGCGGAGGCGGCCCGGGCGCTCGGTCTCGCCGAGGCCGAGGCGATCAAGGCGCGGGCGTCGGCGCTGGCCGAGAACCAGGAGGCCGTGGTCGCGCAGCAGCTCGCGGAGAACTGGCCGGAGATCGTCCGGGCCGGTGCGGAGGCGTTCGGCAACGTCGAGCACATGGTGCTGCTGAACGGCGCGGAAGGCATGGGCGAGATGTTCGCCAAGGCGCTGACCATGGGCGGCACGGGCCTCGGCCTGGCCCGGCAGCTGCTCGGCGCGATGAGCCCGCAGAACGACGCGGGCGAGGGCGCCGAGCAGACCGCGCAGCGCGTCGTCAGCCAGGCGATCCCCGTCCAGGACAACGCCAAGGACTGATCCCGCAACGCCGGACGCCCGCCCACCGCTGCTGCGGTGGGCGGGCGTCCGGCGTTGCGGGCGCCGGTGCGGGTCACTCGGCCTCGGCGATGACCTGCCGGGCCATCCGGCCGGCGAAGACGTTGCCGACCACGACACCGAGGCCGAGCGCGGCCACCAGGAAGACGGTGCCGAGCCAGACCATCGTCTCCACCGGGACGGTGTAGGCGCCGATCACCCGGGCGATGCACTCGGCGACGAGCACGGTGCCCCAGACCAGCGAGAAGGCGCGCTCCTGACGGCGGAAGGCGACCGATCCGGCGGCCAGCCGGTCCCAGGCGGCGGCGCGGGCGGCCTGGCCCCGGACGACGAAGGGCCGCATGCCCGCGGTCATCAGCGGCCTGCCGACGAGGGCCGACACGATGATCGCGCCACCGATCACACTGCTGACCGCACCGTCCTTGGCGAGCATCAGCCGGGGGTCGCCGGTGAGGGCGGAGAGCGCGATGCCGGCCAGGTTGACCACCAGCATCAGCAGCGCCAGGCCGTTGACCGAGCGGCTCCGCAGCAGGGAGGCCACGGTGCGGACGGCGGGGACGGCGCTGCCGAGCGTCAGCGAGGCGACCAGCCCGAGGCCGAGCAGCCCGTGGGCCGCAGAGTACGTGCCGAGCGGCACGGCCACGTCGATCACGAGCGGCTTCAGCGCGTCGCGGCCGGACTCCGCACGCCCGGTCCGCTCGGTCCGCTCGATCGCTGCGCTGGTGGTGATGGTGGCCATCGTGCCGCTCCCCTGTCCGGTGGTGCCGTTCTCCCGTTGCCCCAACGATCCCGCGCACGGGGGCCGCCCGGCAGTGTCGCCCGTGCACGAAACCGCGTGACAGACGTCATGGCTGAGGCCGACGGCCCGTCATGCTTGAGTACGGGTACTCAAGCCCGGGCCGCCCGGGCGGCGGGAGCATGACGGGTATGAGCCTGACCGGCCCGCATCCGGGCACCCCCTCGTGGGCACCAGCGCCACGGGCATCACCGCCGTGGGCATCACCGGCGTCGGCAGTGCCCTGCCGGAGCACGAGCTGACCTCCCGGCAGTTGCAGGACGAGGTCACCGCGGGCAGTGGACTCCGGCTCCCCGAGGGCATGTTCGAGAAGGCCACCGGCATCGCGACCCGGCGGTTCGCCGCCGACGGCGAGTACGCCTCGACGCTGGCGCTGGCCGCCGCCCGCCGGGCCCTCGCCCGGGCCGGCCACGATCCGTCCGACATCGACCTGCTGGTGTACGCCTCGGCCACCCGGGACGTCTGCGAACCGGCCACCGCCCACCTGGTGCAGGCGGAACTCGGCTCCCGGGCGCACGCGTTCGACGTCTCCAACGCGTGCAACAGCTTCCTGAACGGCATCGACACGGCCCGCGCGATGATCCTGGCCGGCCGGGCCCGGCGGGCACTGGTCGTGACCGGGGAGACGCCGAGCCGCGCGATGCGGCGCGACCCGGCCGGCCTCGCCGAGTTCCGGGACGGCTTCGCCGGGTACACCTTCGGGGACGCCGGCGCGGCCGTCGTGGTCGAGCCGGTCGCACGCGGCGGGATCGTCGACGTCGAGACCGAGACCGCCTCGGAACACTGGGCGGTGGGCGGCATCCCGGGCGGCGGGTCGCGGCACCCGCGCGGCGACGAGTACAGCTGGTTCCGCGGCGGCGGCAAGGAGTTGCGCGGCGTCTTCGAGAAGATCGGCGGCGACATCCTGACCCGGGTCGCGGCGCGCACCGGGCTGGGCTGGGACGCGTACGCCCGGGTGCTCGTGCACCAGGTGACGGTGCCCTACCTGGAGCGCTTCGTGGAGCTCACCGGGGTGCCCCGCGACCGGCTGGTGCTCACCGTCCCGGAGCTCGGCAACATCGCCAGCGCCACGATCGGCGTGCAGCTGGACCGGATCCAGGACGAACTGGGCCCGGGGAGCGGGTGCTGATGGTCGGCCTCGGCGGTGGGGTCAGCCTGATGACGATGGTGTGGGAGGTCACGTGAGCCGGCTCTGGGTGGTCGTCCCGGCGTACCAGGAGGAGGACCGGATCGGCGGCACCCTCCGGGCGCTCGCCGCCCAGCACGACACCGACTTCACCCTGCTGGTGGTGGACAACGGCTCCACCGACCGCACCGCCGGCCTGGTCCGGGCCTTCGCCGTCGGCGCGCCCTTCCCCGTGCACGTGCTGGTGGAGCACGAGAAGGGGTCGGCTGCGCGATCGACACCGGCTTCCGGCACGCCATCGCGCACGGCGCCGAACTCCTCGCCCGCACCGACGCCGACTGCCTGCCCGCGCCCGGCTGGACGGCCGCCGCCCGGGCCGGGATGCTCGCCTCCCGCGGCCTGGTCTGCGGGCACATCGAGGCCCGGCACGACGAGCACGGGCCGCTCGGCCGGCGGGTGTTCCGCGCCCTCGTCGTCCTCGGCGCCCTCTTCGGCCGGATCCGCCCCGCGCACCGCCGCCGGCACGGCTACCTGGTGCCCTACCGGATGCACGCGGGCAACAACATGGCGATCACCGCGGCGCTGTACGAGGCCGTGGGCGGCATGCCGCGCCGGCCCTCACCCACCGACCGGACCTTCATCAACCGCGTCCGCCGCCACACCACGGCCATCGTGCACCGCCGCGACATGGTGGTCCAGAACTCCACCCGCCGGATCCGCGCCTACGGCGTCCTCGGCACCGCCCGCTGGTACCTCGAACGCGGCAGCGGCGGCCGCGGCGTCGACCCGCGCTGACCGCACCCCGCGGACTAGGAGAGACCGTGCTCGACCACCTCGCCCGAGTGCTCCGGGAGGGCGCCGAACGGCCCGCCGTGCTCGGCTGCACCCGCAGCGGCGCCGTCCGGGTCCGCGCCCGCTGCGGCGACCTCGCCGACCTCGCCGACCGGTACGCCGCGGCCCTGCACCACGGCCACGGGCTGGCCGCCGGGGACACCCTCGGGGTCGCCGTCCGGCCCGGCCCGCGGGCGCTCGCCCTGATGATCGCCGCACACCGGCTCGGACTGCGGGCCGCCGTCCTCGACCCCGCCGCCGGCCCCGACGTGCTGCTCGCCCGGCTCCGGCTGGCCCCGCCCGCCCTGGTCGTGGCCGACGCCGCCGCCCAGGCGGTGGCCGGCTGGGCCCGGCCGCTCGCCCGGCGGGCCCGGCTCGAACTGCCCAGGCTCGACGCGCTCGGCCCGGTCGCCACGGTGGGCCCGCGCCACCCCGGCTGCGCGCCCGCCCTGCGCACCGGCGGACGGGCCCCGGCTCCGCACGACGGGGACGGCGACGCGGTGATCGTCTTCACCTCGGGCACCACCTCGGCGCCGCGGGCCGTGGTGCACACCCGCGACTCGGTCGCCGCCGGGCTGCGCGCCGTCCGCGCCCTGGTCCGGCCGCAGGCCGGCGACGCCGTCCTCGGCGGCACCTTCTTCGTCCTCGTGCCCGCGCTGGCGGCCGGCGCCACCGTCGCCCTGCCCGCCCGGGCGACCCGGGTGCTGTCCCGGCAGATCCGCCGGCTGGCACCCGCCGAGACGTACCTGACGCCGCCGCAGCTGCGGACGGTGGACAGGTTCACCGGCCGGGTCTGGACGGGCTCCGCACCTGCCCCGGCCGAACTGCTGCGCCGGGTCAAACGGGCCGGGGCCACGGAGGCCTGGGGCGTGTACGCGCTCACCGAGCTGTTTCCGGCCGCGGCCGTCGAGGAGGCGGAGAAGTCCGCCTTCACCGGCGAGGGCGACCTGCTGGGCCGTCCCCTGCCCGGCGTCCGCACCCGGCTCGCCGACGGCGGCGAACTGCTGCTGGCCTCCGCCACCGCCCGCGACCGCTACCTCGGCGAACACCCCGACCCGTGGGTGCGCACCGGCGACCGGGCCGGCCTCGACGCCGACGGGCGGATCGTGCTGGCCGGCCGCTGCAAGGACATGGTGCTGCGGCGCGCCGAGAACATCTATCCGGGCCTGTACGAGCCCGGCCTGCACCTGCCCGAGGTCGAACTCGCCGTCCTGGTCGGCATCCCCGCCGGGGACGGCGACGAACGGCTGGTCGCCCTCGTCCAGCCCCGCCGAGGCGCCGACCGCCGCCGGCTGCGGGCCGATCTGGAACGGCCGCTGGCCCGGATGGGCAGCGCCCGGCCGGACGCCGTCCTGCTCGGCGAGGTGCCGCTGGCCGGACGCTCCCGCAAACCCGACCGGGCGGCGGCCGCCCGGTTCTGCGCCCGGGAGCTCGCCCGATGACCGACGACACCGCGGCCCGCACCCACCGGGCGGCCCGGCGGCTGGACCGGCGGGTCTACCTGCACAGCCACCCGGTGCTGTTCGCACTGCTCGCGGCCACCCGGCGGCGCCCGCTCGTCCGGCTCGGCTCCACCGTGCTGGTGCACGACGCCGAGGCGTACCGGGAGGTGCTCACCCGAGTCCCCCTGGACCGCACCGCCGAGGGCACCACCGGTGGCGCCGCGGCCCGGCGCACCGGCGGCACCCTGCTCTTCGACCAGGACGCCGGGGAGCACCGGACGGCCCGCCGCGAGGTCGCCGACCTGCTCGGCACCGACGGGGTTGCCCGGCTGCGCCCGCACTGGCAGGCCGTCCTGACCGCCCGGCTCACCGAACTCCCCGGCACCGTCGACCTGGTGGACGTCGTACGGGAGCTGGCGGGAGCCACCGCGGCCGCCCTCACCGGCTCCGACGCCGAACCGCTCCGACTGGCCCGTGCCTGCACCGGGGCCGCCGCCGAAGCCGCCCGCGAGCACCTGCCCGGGCTGCCCCGCCGGCCACGCACCGAGGCGGCCGACCGGCTCAACTCCCTGGTGCCACAAGCACGGGACGCCATGCTCGCGGTCGCCGCGGTCAACACCACGCTGGCCGCCCTGCCGCGCGCCGCGGCCTGGTGCGCCCGGGCCGGTCTCTGGGACCGGACGGGTCCCGAACTCGCCTCCGAACTGCTGCGGTTGACCGCTGCCTCACCGCTCCTGCCCCGGGTGGCCGGCGCCGATGCCGTCGTCGACGGCCGTCCGATCCGGCGCGGGGACCGGCTCGTCCTGGTCGCCCGGCACGCGGCCGGCGCCCACCGCACCGCGCCCGCCGGACGGCAGGCCGCCCAGGCGGTCTTCGGCGCCGGCCCGCACGCCTGCCCGGGCGCCGGTCTGGCCCGGGCCCAACTCACCGACTTCCTCGACGCACTGGCCCCGCACCGGCCGGTCGTCGTGCGGGCGTCCGTGGACCGCAGGGCCGCCCTGCCCGGCTACGCGACCCTTCTCGTCAGAAGGGCCGACCCGCAATGACCACGATCGCCGTCACCGGCGCCGGCGGGTTCTGCGGCTCGTACGTGGCCCGGGCTGCCGCCGCGAGCGGCGCCGACGTGCTCTGCGTCGGCCGCCGGCCCGGGCCGGTCGGCCGCCACGTGCGGTGGGACGCCGCCGGTGCCGCGCCCGACCTGCGCGGCGCCGACCTGGTCGTACACTGCGCCGCCGCGGTCGGCGACCACCCGCCGGGATCCCCGGCCGAGGCCGAGCAGGTCGCCGTCAACGTGGACGGCACGGCCCGGCTGCTGGAGGCGGCCGCCGGCCGCCCGGTGGTGGTCGTCTCCAGCGCCAGCGTCTACGACCCGCGCATCGACCGCACCCTGGTCCGCGAGGACCACCCCACGGCCGACGGTCACCGCAACGCGTACGGCCGCAGCAAGGCCGCCGCCGACCGGATCGCCGTCGAGGCCGGCGCGGTCGTGCTCCGACCGCGCGCCGTGTACGGGCCGGGCGACCCGCACCTGCTGCCCGCACTGCTCGCCCGGGTCCGCCACGGCCTGCTCCTGCTGCCCGGCCCGGACGTCCCGCTCAGCCTGACCGCCGTGCAGAACCTCTCCGACGCCTGCCTGGCCGCCACCGGCTGGCCGCCCGGCGCGTACAACATCGCCGACACCTCGCCCTACCGGCGCGACGCTGCCGTCCGCACCGTGCTCACCGCCCACGGCATCCGTGTCCGGATCGGCCATGTCCCGTTGGGAGCAGCCGAGTTCGCCGCCCGGCACGGGCTGGTGCCCGGCCTGACCCCGTACGCAGTGGACCAACTCGCGCGCCCGGTGGTGCTGGACACCACGAAGGCCGCCACCCAGGGATTCCTGCCGTGTCGGTACCTGGGCTCGACATCTGACGGACCGAATGATCACGTTCGGGCAAAGTCGCCGGAAATCGCGTGACACTTCGCATGCCACCCGACAGAATCCCCCTGCCCGTGCACGAGCGGACCACCGCCGCCGGGTCCACTGACCTTCCTGGGGATGACCGACCATCATGCGCATACGCCAGTCCGCCGCCGTCCTGGCCGCGGGCCTCACCGCCGTCCTCGGCCTGCCCGCCCCGAACGCGGCTGCCGAACAGGCCGCCACGCTCTATGTGGGCACTCCCTCCGCCGGCTGTTCCGACGCGGGCAGCGGGACTCAGGCGCAGCCCTACTGCAGCGTCAACACGGCCGCCGCGGCGGCCCTTCCCGGCCAGACCGTCCTGGTCCAGGGCATCCACCACGAGAGCGTGCGCATCACGTCCTCCGGCACCCCGGATCACCCCATCGTCTTCCGGAACGTCTGGGTCGTCAACGAGACCGGCCCGGCCGTCGTGGTCTCCGGCGCCCACGACGTGCTGCTGCGGCGAGGGACCGTCGCCGGCACCGACGCCGGAATCCGGGTGGAGGGCTCGACCCGGATCGGCATCGAGGGCATCCATGCCCGCGCGACCGATCCGCAGTCCGGCGCAGCCCTGCGGATCACCGGGGCCAGCACGGATGTGACGGCCCGCGCGAACATGGTGGAGTCCGCAGGCGCCATCGGCATCTCGGTCGAGGGCGGGGCCCGCGGCACCGTCCTCGCCCGGAACGAGCTCACCGGCAAGACCGGCCCGGCCATCGCCGTGAACGGCGCCCCGCAGACCGCGGTGGTGAACAACTCCGTCTGGAACAGCTGCGCACCCGGCATCGACCTGCGCGGCGAGTCGACCGGCTCGTCGGTGGTCAACAACCTCACGACCGCGATGAAGGACCCGACCACCGGGAGCTGCACCGTCGCGTCCCCTGCCGCGCAGATAGCAGTCGCCTCCGAGGCCTCCGACGGCACCCGGGTGGACTACAACCTGCTGGCCCCCGGCGTCACGCCGTACAGCTGGAAGGGCGTCGCCCAGCCGACCCGCACCGACTTCACGAACGCCAGCGGCCAGGGCAGCCATGATCTGGTGACGGACCCCAAGATCTGGGGCACCGCCTACGTCCCCGCCGAAGGGTCTCCCGCCATCGACAGCGGGGACGCCACCGCGACCGGCGTGCCCACCCTCGACCTCATGGACAATCCCACGGCGGACGACACCCTGGTCCCGGACACCGGCATCGGGCACATCGACCGCGGAGCCGTCGAAGTCGAGGACAACCTGTTCGGTGTGGGCCTCACCACCGACACCGATCAGGGCCCCTACCCGCTCACCGTCCAGGCCACGGCGAAGGCCAACAACCAGTGGCCGGATTCCCTCGCCTACACCTTCGACTTCGGCGACGGCAGTCCGCAGGTGACCGGCACATCCGCGTCCGTGAGCCACACCTACACCGGGCCCTGCACCTGCACCGCCACGGTGACCGCGGCGAGCGCCGCGAGTCACGTCGTCAGCCGGGCTGTGACCATCAAGTCCACCGAGCCCGGCCCCCTGGTGCCCGCCCTGACCGTCACGTCCCTGGTCCCCGACCACGCGGACACCACGAACGAGCTGGTGCCCCTCACCGTGCAGGCCGACGCGTCCGCCACGGTGAGCCCCTGGCGGGTCGCGAAGTGGGTGTACGACTTCGGCGACGGGACGGTCGAGGAGCGGTACACCGACACCTCCCAGCACGCCTACGCCCTGCCGGGCGACTACACGGTCACCGTCACGGCAACCGACACGACGGGCCGCAGCGCCACCGTGAGCCGTCCCGTCCGCGTGCAGTACACGACCTCCGGCTACCTGCCGATCACGCCCTTCCGCCTGATCGACACCCGCCGCAACGACACCGCCCTCCCGGGTGGGGTCAGCATGTCGGTCTGTTCGTGCTGGCGATCGTCCGAGATCTCACCGCCGGTACCGGGCGGCGTGTCGGCCATGGTCCTCAACATCACCGCCGTGGACGCCACGACCGACACGTACCTCACTGTCTGGCCGTCGCGCCAGCCCCGCCCCACCACGTCCAGCCTGAACGTCCGGGCCGGCAAGCCGGTCGCCAACCTCGTGACCGTGCCGATCGGTCCCTCGGGCACGGTCGAGGTCTTCAACCAGCGCGGGCTCGTCCACGTCGTGGTCGACGTCGTCGGCTACTACCACCCGGGCATCGGGGCGAAGTTCACCGCCGCGGCGCCCGCCCGGCTGCTCGACACCCGGAAGACCGGGACCCGGGTCACCTCCGGTGCCACCCTGCCCGTCCAGGTGTCCGGCAAGGCCGGCGTCCCGGCCTCGGCCACCGCGGTGGTTCTCAACGTGACGGCGGCGAAGGCGGATTCGGGCGGCTTCCTGACCGTCTGGCCGAGCGGCACGGACCGCCCGACGACCTCCAGCCTCAACTTCGAGCAGGGGCAGACGGTCGCCAACCAGGTGATCGTCCCGATCGGCCCGGACGGACGGATCGACCTCTACAGCAACGGCAACACCCATGTCGTCGCCGATGTCTTCGGCTACTACAGCCCGGACGGGAAGGGCCTGTTCACGCCGACCGTGCCCGTCCGGCTGAAGGACACCCGGTACGACACCCCGAAGACCACCCTCGGTGGCGGCGGCCGGCTCGTCCTGCCGGTCGCCGGCACGCACGGCGTCCCGGCCGGTGCCACGGCCGCCGTCCTGAACCTGACGGCCGCCACCGCCACCGCCGACGGGTGGCTCAGCGTCTGGCCCGACGGCACCCCGTGGACGGGCACCTCCAACCTGAACACCGTGCCGAACCGCGTGGTGCCCAACCACGCCATCACCCCGCTCGGGGCGAACGGCGCGATCGACGTGCTCAACTTCGCCGGACGCACGGACGTGGTGGCCGACCTGGCCGGCTGGTTCACCAACGGCTGAGCGGGCATCCCGGCACGCCGACGGGCCCCGGCCCCCGCTTCACGCGGGTGGCCGGGGCCCGTCGGCGTCCCCGTCAGCTCTTGGCGGCCTTCTTCACCAGGATCACCACACCGGCACCGATGCCCACCACGAGCAGGACCTTCAGCAGGAATCCCAGCAGGGCCCCCACGACACCGACGACGAACCAGAGCAGGTTCCACGCCAGGATCAGCACCAGGATCGGGACGACGATGTTGCGCACCCACGAGGGCAGCGACTTCCAGAGCTCGGCCATGTCTGTTCCTTCTCTCCCCTCGGGCTCGGCGCCGGTCTCGCCCGCCGCATCCCGTTCAATTTCCGACACTTCGATCGTAGGACGGCGGCCAGGCCGAAACGAGGCCCAGCGCCCCGGAGAGAACCCGGAGATCACCCCGAGGCGACCGCCGGGGAAACCCCGACATCCGACGACCGCCCCCTGTGAAGCCGCTCCCGGCACCCAGTAGGGTGCTGCTCCGCACGCGATCATCATCGCCGTGCTCAACCGGCAGAATGCCCTTGGGGGGTACGCCCGTGCGCATCAATCGCGCCGCCGGCCTGACAGTCGCCTGCCTGACCGGCCTGATGGGGCTCGCCACCCCGGCCGTGGCCGAAACGGCCACCACCCTGTACGTGAACAAGGCCGCCGGCGCCGGGTGCTCCGACGCGGGCACCGGCACCGCGGAGCAGCCCTACTGCACGATCTCGGCGGCCGTCGCCGTGGCGCAGCCGGGCCAGACGGTCAACGTCGCACCCGGCGCCTACAACGAGCAGGTGGTGGTCAACCGCTCCGGCGAGCCGGGCCGTCCGATCACCATTCGGGACACCGGCACGAGCGGCTATGCCAAGGGACCCGACGCAGCCAAACCCACCCTGGTGATCGACGGCGTCCACGACATCGCGGTCCAAGGCCTGACCATGGTGGGTGGTGCATCGATCACCGGCTCCGACCGGATCACTCTCGACCGGGTCAGAACCACCTCCCAGGGCGGACGACCCGCGATGGTGATCGGCGGCGCGAGCCATGACGTCGCCTACATCCGGTCCGTGGCCCTGGGCACCGCGGACGCTTCTGCGGTCAGGGTCGAGGGCGGGGCCACCGGCACGCTGCTCGGCCGGGACCGCTTCGACGCGGGCGACACACCGGGTGCGGTCACGGTGGTGGACGCGCCGCACACCACCCTGACCAACAACACCCTGCCGTGGCGTTGCAGCCCGGCGTTCGCGGTCTCCGGTGACTCCGCCGGCGTCAACGTCTTCAACAACGTCGTCAGCGTCTATCCGCCGACAACCTGCACCGCCGGGTACCGCCCGCTGATCTCGGTGGCCGCCTCGGCCGTCAGCGGCAGCCGGGCGGACTACAACCTGGTCCAGCAGCAGCCCGGTTACGTCCCTTACTCATGGGCCGGGACCGCGTACGCCGACCCGGCCGGCCTCCTGGCCGGCACCGGGCAGGGCGGTCACGACCTCGTGATGCCGTCGACGGGTCACACGTACGACGAGGACGCTCTCCTCATCGACTCCGCCGACGCCTCGGCGCCCGGTGTCCTCGACACCGACGCCGCCGGCAATGGCCCCACCGACGATCCGCAGATCGCCAACACCGGTACCGGCGTCGGCTACCTGGACCGCGGGGCCTACGAGACGCAGGACTCCCTGTCCGGCGTCGACATGAGCCTGGACACGAAGCAGGCACCGTACGGCACCACGGTCACGGCGGACGCCCGCGCCGTGGACACCTGGCCCAAGGGGCTGACGTACCGCTTCGACTTCGGTGACGGCACGGTCGTCACCACGGACAGCACCCGCGCCACCCACGTCTACACCGCGGCCTGCGACTGCAAGGCGACCGTCACCGCGGTCAACGGCGCGGGGGTCAGCGTGGTCAGTTCACCGGTGGCCATCAAGGTGACCACGCCCGGGCCCGTCCCGGCGCCGGTGCTCACCCTCTCGCCCTACCTGCCCAACGACACCAGCCCGATGACGCACATCCAGCCCCTGTCGGTACTCGTGGACGCGGACGTGCCGGCATCGCCGTGGCCGGTCGCCGGGTACACCTACGACTTCGGCGACGGCTTCGTCACCGACTCCTTCAGCCTGCCGATGCCCACGCACACCTACCGGGCGCCCGGCGACTACACCGTCACCGTCACCGCGATGGACGTCAAGGGCCGCACCGCGTCCTCGTCGGCCGTCTTCCACGCGGCCTACGCGGCGAGCGAGTACACACCTGTGACGCCGTTCCGGCTGGTCGACACCCGGAAGGCCGTGGACGGGCTGCACGGCGGCCAGTCGATGCAGCTGCGGGTCTCCGACGGCTACCCCGACGCGAGGAAGCCGGCCACCTCCAGCAGTCCCTCCGCCGTGGTCCTCAACGTCACCGCGACCAAGGCCACCTCGGACACCTATCTGACCCTGTTCCCGAGCGGGCAGGACCGTCCGAAGGTCTCCCACCTGAACGTGCGTGCGGGCCAGACGGTCGCCAACCTGGTGACTGTCCCGGTCGGTGCGGACGGCACGGTGCAGCTGTTCAACTTCCTCGGCCGGACCGACGTGATCGTCGACTTCGTCGGGTACTACCAGCCCAACGCCGGGCAGAAGTTCAGCCCGGCGGGACCGTCCCGGCTGTCCGACGCGTCGATGACGCACGGGACGACCCGGACCCTCAAGGTCGCCGGCACCGCGGGCGTGCCCGCCGACGCTACGGCGGTCGTGGTCAACCTGACCGCGGACCGGACCACCGGCAGCGGCTTCCTGACCGCCTACCCGCACGGGATCGCACTGCCGACCGTCTCCAACCTCAACTTCGACGCCCGGCAGACCGTGGCCAACCAGGCGATCGTGCCGATCGGGGCGGACGGCTCGATCGACGTGTACAACTTCGGCGGCACCACCCGGGTCGTGGTGGACGTCTTCGGCTACTACAGCCCCGGCAGCAAGGGCGTGTTCACCCCGACGGTGCCCGTCCGGCTCGCCGACACCCGGTACGACGGCCGGCAGCTTCCGGTGTCCGGCGGCGGGCAGCTCGGCCTGCAGATCGGCGGCGCGCACGGCGTCCCGGCGGACGCCACCGCCGCTGTGCTGAACGTGACGGCGACCAGGCCGACCGCGCCCGGCTACCTCACGGTGTGGCCGGACGGCACCGACCGTCCGGGGACGTCGAACCTCAACTTCGCCGCGGGCGCGACGGTTCCGAACCACGTGATCACCCGCCTCGGGTCCGACGGCGCGGCCGACGTCTACAACTTCGGTGGCAGCACCCACGTGTTCGCCGATCTGTTCGGCTGGTTCACCAACGGCTGACCGGAGCAGGACGCACGAGGGCCCGGCCCCCACCAGGGGTGCCGGGCCCTCGCCGTGCCGGGATCAGACCGGCCAGGTCTCGCCGCGCCAGGCGGCGTCCCAGAACATCCACTCGTACTTCGAGGTGGTGGTGAAGTGCTCGACCATCCGCCGGCGTTCGGCGGGGAGATCTCCTCCCCGAGCCGGTCGGTGAGGTCGAGGACGCGCCGCACCACGGCCTGGAACTGCTCGTCGCCGTAGGTGGCGATCCACTTCGCGTACAGCGGCTCGGGGAGGACGCGGCCAGCAGCCGCTCGCCGACCCGGGCGTAGATCCAGTAGCAGGGCAGCACCGCGGCGACGGCCTCGGCGAACGACCCGCCGTAGACGGTGGCCAGCAGGTAGCTGGTGTACGCGCGGGTGGTGGGCATGACCGGCTCGGCGGCGGCCTGTTCGGCGGTGTCGCCGAAGGCGGTGAGGAACTCGGCGTGCATGCCCTGCTCGGCGGCGATCGCCCCGACGGCGTCGTCGGCGAAGGCCCGCACCTCGGCCTCGCCCGGCGCCTTGGCCGCGCAGACGGCCAGCGCCCGCGCGTAGTCCCGCAGGTAGTGCGAGTCCTGGACGACGAAGTGCCGGAAGGCCTGCCGCGGCAGCGTGCCGTCCGTCAGCCCGGCGAGGAACGGGTGCGCCAGGATCTCGTCGTAGACCGGCTCGATCGCCGCCCAGAGCTCGTCGGTCAGGGACACGGCTTGTCTCTCCCCCGGAGTCGGTGTGCTGTCCGGCCGACCCTACCCCGGAGCCCGCCGGCGGCCCCGGCCGCCGGGCGTCCCGCACCGGCCGGGAGCGCGGCTCAGTCCTCCGGCGGGGAGAAGACCACCAGGACGCGCAGTTCCTCGGTGATGTGGTGGAAGCGGTGCGGCATCCCGGCGGGGACGTACACGACGCTGCCGCGCCCGACGGTGGCGGTCTCCCGGCCGACGGTGATCTCGGCGCGGCCGCTGATCACCTGGTAGATCTCGTCCTGCGCATGCGCGGACTGGGTGTCGGTGTCACCGGGGGAGAGGGCGTACAGGCCGGCGGACATCCGGGGCTCCTTGAGGAACCGCAGGTAGGCGCCCTGGTTGGCGGCACGCTCCGCGTCCAGTTCGTCCAGCCGGAAGATCTTCATCACGCTGCCCCTCTCCGGGCCCGGCCCGGGCCGGAGCCCATTGAACACCGGTCCGCGGCACGACGTGACCGCCGGAGGCTTCCTGCGGGCGGACGGCCTGCGACCATCCGGTGCCATGAAGAGTTTCGTGATCAAAACGCTCATCAACGCGGTGGCCATCTGGATCGCCGCCTGGATCGTCGACGGGATCACCCTGTCGGGCGGCGACTTCTGGCACAAGACGCTCACGGTGATCGCCGTCGCGCTGATCTTCGGCGTGGTGAACTTCCTGATCAAGCCGCTGGTGAAGCTGCTCTCGCTGCCGTTGTTCATCCTCACCCTGGGCCTGATCACCTTCGTGATCAACGCCCTGATGCTGTGGCTGACCTCCTGGGCGTCGGACAAGCTCAGCCTGGACTTCCACGTGTCCGGCTTCTGGGCGGCGCTGCTCGGCGCGCTGATCATCAGCCTGGTCTCGTGGGGCCTGAACCTGGCCTTCGGCGACGACGACTGAGCCCCTGGAGCGGCGGGGGTCGCCGGTGCCGCACGGGCCGCCGGAACCGCGGGGACTCAGCCTGCGCTCTCCCGGCCCCTGCTGAGGATGAGGGCGAGCTGGGCGTCGAGTTCGACCGTGGTCTGCTCACGGCCCAGCGGCACCGCACGGTCCGTGTCGGCGAGGAACGCGATCAGCGGCGGCGCCGGGGCGACGAGACGGGCCGCTCCGTCGGGGGAGCGCAGCACGAGGCAGACCTCGGCGAGTTCGGTCCCCACCGGGTGGATGTGCACGTCCCCGTCGCCGGCCGGTCTGCTGACCCCGTCGACCAGGAGTTCACGGGCGAAGTACCAGGTGACCGGGGTGTCACCGGGGAGGTGGAAGGTGAAGCGGACGGCGAACGGGTCCCCGAGGTCGTAGCCGAGGTCGACCGCGATGCGCAGCGAGACCTCGTCGGACATCACGAGACTCATCACCAGGTGGCTCTGGACCGTGCTGTGCATGGTGCACACCTCTCGTCGTGTCCGGTCTCTCCTGATGCACACCTGCCGCCCCGGCGCGGGGCGGGCGGTGGGGCGCGCCGGGTCACCGTGGACCCGGTGCGTGCGCGGCAGGCCCGCCGGAGTGCTCGGCTCCGCCTGCCCGACTGGCGGCCATTGCAGCACAGGGGGCATCGGGCTGCAATCATTACGGTCAGTACAGATGGCTATTGGGCTTTGATTCAAAGGGAATCGAACGGCAAGATCGGAACACGCATCCGGGATCTCGCCGAGCACCTTCGATTGGAAGATCCAACCGGGCGTCCGGGCAGGCCCGTCAGGACACGCAGGCTGCGGGCGAATCATCCGTTCGGCCCAGTGATTTCCCCCTGTTCGCCCACGTGTGCGAGTTTCGCGCGCGCCCCGGCGCGGGAGAATCCCGCACAACTCCCGTGCCCCCGGAGGTGGCCATGGCCGTCCCCGTCCGCCCCGTCGTCAAGCGCACCGCGCGGGCCATCCTGTTGGAGGTGGACCCGGCCGATCCGCACGGCCCGGCCAGCATCGTGCTGATCCGGCGCGTGCGACCGGGGGCGGCACACCCGTACTGGATCACGCCGGGCGGCGGCGTGGAGCCGGGCGACCGCACGGTCGTCGAGGCGCTGCACCGCGAGGTCGACGAGGAGCTCGGCGGCAAGGTGGAGGACGTGGTGCCCGCGTTCGTCGACACCGTGGCGCAGTCCCACCACGACGACGGCACTCCGGCCCACCCGCACGGCGTCAAGGTCTCGCACTTCTTCGTCTGCCGGCTCGCCTCGATGGACCTCAGCCGGCGCCACGGCCCGGAGATCGACGAACCGAACGGCGACTACGAGGTCGTCCGGCTGCCGTTCACCCGCGAGGGCGTGACCTCGGTCAACGTCGTGCCGCCCAGTCTGCGGGCCTACCTCGCCGCCAACATCGAGGGCGTCCGCGCGCTGCTCGCCCCCGACCTCGGCTGAACCGGCCTCGGCCGCGCCGAGCGGGGCCGGACCGGCACGCCCCTACCGGGCGGCTCAACCCCCGGCCAGGTCCCCCACCAGGTCGTGGTGGATCCGGGCCGCGGGCACCCCGGCGCGCTGGAGCGACGCCACGCCCCGCCGCACCATCGCCGCCGGCCCGCTCAGGAACGCGTCGTGCCCGTGCCACGGCGCGTACCGGGCCACCACCTCCGGCAGGTCACCGGTCAGCGCCCCGCCCGGCAGCGGCTCCCGGTCGGACACCACGGGGTGCACGGTGAGCCACGGGTGACGGTCGGACAGCGCGCGCAGGGCCGCCAGCGCGTACAGCTCGGACGACCGCCGGGCGCCGTAGTACACCTGGACGGACCGGTCGCCGGCGCCGCTCCCGGCGAGCTCCTCGACCAGAGCGGTGATCGGTGCGATGCCGGTGCCGCCGCCGACCAGGAGCAGGCCGCCGTCGCCCACCCGGTCGGCGGTCATCCCGCCTGCCGCCGGCCCCAGCCGCAGCACGTCGCCGGGGACCGCCCGGCGGACCAGCGCGTTGCTCACCCAGCCCGCCTGCACCGCCTTCACGTGGAAGGTCAGCAGACCGTCGGGGCGGGGAGCGCCGGCGAACGAGAAATGCCGCCACACCCGCGGCCACCACGGGGTCTCCACACCGGCGTACTGCCCGGCCCGGTACGGGTAGGGCTGGTCCGGCCGGAGTGTGATCACCGCGACGTCGGGGGTGGCCATCTCCCGCGAGACGACCTCCGCCTGCCACCACGCGGGCGAGGTCCGGGCGGCCTCCTCGGCGGCCTCGATCATGATCCGGGAGACCAGCCCGTACACCCGGCGCCAGGCCAGCTCGGTGGCGGCGTCCCAGCGGCTGCCGCAGTACCGGGCGAGTGCCGCCACCAGGCACTCCCCGACCGGGCCGTAGTGCCCGTTCAGGGTGCCGTACTTGCGGTGGCCGCGGCCCAGCGCGGACAGGTACTCGGTCAGCCGGGCCGGGTCGTGGGCGTTGCGGGCCGCGGTCAGCAGCGCCCGGAACAGCCGGTCCCGCTGGACGTCCATGGACGCCGGGAACAGTGCCCGCACCTCGGGGTGGTGCAGGAAGATCAGCGCGTAGAAGTGCGCGGTGGCGCGGTCCGCGACCGGTTCGACCACGGCCAGGGTGGACCGGATGAGTTCGATGTCGCGGGGGTGGGCGGCAGGTCCGCCGGATCCTGCGGGCCGGCGGGCAGAGCGGCCGGTGTGCTCCGCGGCGCGGCGGGTCCGGGCTGCGCGGGAGCCTCGGCCTGGTTGCCCGCCGTCCAGGCTCTGGTCCAGTTGTCGCCGGGCCCGATCCAGTTGAGCCCGGGGGCGTCGCTGAACAGCGGCTGGTAGACCGGCAGGGCGGGGGCACCGGGCCCGGCCGGCGCGGTGTCCGGACGGCTGGGTGCCGGGATCAGTGGCGGGCGGCTCGGACGCTCGGGGATCACCGGGCCCTCGGGGGTGTCCGCCGGGGGCGCACCGGCGGGCGCGCCCTCCACCGCGGGCGGCGCGGCCGGTTCTCCCGGTGCCCCGACGGCCGGGGCCGGCTCCGCACCCGCGGGCGCCGCGTCCGGTTCGGGCCGGGACGCGGCCGGGGCGGCCGGTGGCTCCGGCACCACCGCCAGGGCGGGGGTGAGCCCGGGCACGGAGGCCGGACCGGTGGCTCCCGATCCGGCCCTGACCCTGAGCGGACGTGTCTTCAACGCGACATGACGAGTACCCAAGAGAATCGTTTCCGCTTCCGGTCGCCCTGCAGCCACATCTGGCTGGCCTGTCTCTCCGACGCCTTCAGCAGACTGGCACGCCCGAACAGTTCATCCGACGAATCATCGGAACCCCGGACACGCACCCGATCCGCACGCTACGCTCACCCGACCTGTGCCACCGTACGCAACCGCACGGTGGCACAGGGCGACGGGAGTCAGAGCTGCCGCAGCAGCAGCCCCGGCTGCTCGACACAGTCCGCGACGAACCGCAGGAAGCCGCCCGCCGTGCCGCCGTCGCAGACCCGGTGGTCGAAGGTGAACGACAGCTGGGTCACCTGACGGACGGCCAGGGCACCCTCGTGCACCCACGGCTTGGGCGTGATGCGGCCGACGCCCAGCATCGCCGCCTCCGGGTGGTTGAGGATGGGCGTGGAGCCGTCCACCCCGAACACCCCGTAGTTGTTCAGCGTGAAGGTGCCGCCGGTCAGTTCGGCGGGCTTCAGCGATCCCTCCCGCGCCGACCCGGTCAACCTGGCGAGCTCCTCCCCGAGTTGTTCGGTGCCGAGCGACTGCGCGTCGCGCACCACCGGCACGACCAGCCCGCGCTCGCTCTGCGCGGCGAATCCCAGGTGCACCGCGCGGTGCCGGATGATCTCCGAACCGTCCGGCGACACGCTGGAGTTGAGCTCGGGGAAGCGGGCCAGTGCGGCGGTCGAGATCCGGGCGAGCAGGGCGAGCACGCTCACCTTCGGCCCGGCCGTGCGATTCAGCTGCTGCCGCAGCTCCATCAGCCCGGTCGCGTCGGCGTCCACCCAGCAGGTCGCCGCCGGGATCTCCCGGTGGCTGCGGCCGAGCTTCTCCGCGATCGTCCGGCGCAGCCCGCGCAGCGGGATCACCTCGGCGTCGCCCACCGGGGCGGCCGGGGCCGCGGGCACGGTGGCGGCGGCCGGGGACTGCCCGGTGGCGACCGCACGCTGCACGTCGGCCCGCATGATCAGCCCGTCCGGGCCGCTGCCGGCCAGCCGGGCCAGGTCGATGCCGTTGTCCCGGGCCAGCCGGCGCACCAGCGGCGAGATCACCGGCACCACGGCGGGGGCCGCGGCCGCGACGGGCACCGGCGCGGGGGCGGGGGCGGCCGCGGGGGCGGCGGCGGACACCGCGGCACCGGCCCCGACCCGGCGGCGCCGGGCCCCGCCGGAGGACTCCGCGATGCCGTAGCCGACCAGCGGCCGCTCGACCGGTGCGCCCAGCGCCGCCGGGCCCGTCGAGGTCTCGCTCGACCCCACCGCCACGGTCACCAGCGGGGCGCCGACCGGCACCTCCTCGCCGACCGCGCCGAACAGCGCGGTCACCACCCCGCCGTAGGGGCAGGGCACCTCCACCACGGCCTTGGCGGTCTCCACCTCGACCACCGGCTGGTCGACGGCGATGACCTCGCCGACCTCGACCATCCACCGGACGACCTCGGCCCCGGTGAGGCCCTCACCGAGATCCGGCAGGGTGAACTCGCGGACGACGGGCATGATCGTCACTCCTCCCACTGCAGCCGGGCGACCGCGTCCAGGATCCGGTCCACCCCGGGCAGGTGGTGGTGCTCCAGCATCGGCGCCGGGTACGGGATGTCGAACCCGGTGACCCGCAGGACGGGCGCGGCCAGGTGGTGGAAGCACTTCTCGGTCAGCCGGGCCGCGATCTCGGCGCCGGGGCCGGCGAAGCCGGTCGCCTCGTGCACGACGACCGCGCGGCCCACCGAGCGGACGATCTCGCAGGCCGTCTCCTCGTCGAACGGGACGAGACTGCGCAGGTCCAGCACAGCGAGGTCCCAGCCCTCCGCCTTCGCGGCCTCCGCCGCCTCCAGGCAGACCGGGAGCGAGGGCCCGTAGGTGACCAGCACGGCGGAGCGGCCGGTGCGGCGCAGCACCGCCCGGCCGATCGGCTCGACGGTTGCCGACGGGTCCCACTCGGCCTTGCCCCAGTAGAGCCGCTTCGGCTCCAGGAAGACCACCGGGTCGTCGGAGGCGATCGCCTCGCGGAGCAGGCCGTACGCGTCGGCGACGGTGGCCGGGGTGACCACGTGCAGGCCGGGCGTCTGGACGTAGTACGCCTCGGAGGAGTCGCTGTGGTGCTCGACGCCGCCGATGCCGCCGCCGTACGGGACGCGGACGGTGATCGGGAGCGGGAGCTTCCCGGCGGTGCGGTTGCGCATCTTGGCGACGTGCGAGAAGAGCTGCTCCAGCGCCGGGTAGGCGAAGGCGTCGAACTGCATCTCGACCACCGGCCGCAGGCCGTACATGGCCATGCCGACGGCGGTGCCCAGGATGCCCGCCTCGGCGAGCGGGGTGTCCAGGCAGCGGTCCGGGCCGAACTCGGCGGTCAGGCCGTCGGTGATCCGGAAGACACCGCCGAGCCGGCCCACGTCCTCGCCCAGGACGTGCACGGTGGGGTCGGCCTGCATGGCGTCGCGCAGGGCCGCGTTGAGCGCCTGCGCCATGGTGCTGGTGCGGGCGGAGACAACAGTCGTCATCAGTGGTGCACCTCGGCCTCGGCGGCCAGTTCGGCGGCGAGCTGGGCGGCCTGCTCGCGCAACTGCGGCGTGGGCTCGGCGTAGACGTGGGCGAACAGCGACATCGGGTCGAGCTCCGGCTCGGCGTGGAACTCCGCGCGCATCCGGGCCGCGAGCGCCTCCGCCTCGTCGGCGGCCTCCTGGACGAGCGTGTCGTCGAGGATGCCGAGCGGGCGCAGGTGGCGCTCCATCAGCAGGATCGGGTCGTGTTCGCGCCAGGCGGCGACCTCGTCGTCCTGCCGGTAGCGGGTGGCGTCGTCGGCGTTGGTGTGCGCCTCGACGCGGTAGGTGAGCGCCTCGACCAGGGTCGGGCCGCCGCCGCTGCGGGCGCGCTCGAAGGCCTCGGTGAGGACGGCGTGCACGGCCGGCGCGTCGTTGCCGTCCACCAGGCGGCCCGGCATGCCGTAGCCGACGGCCTTGTGGGCCAGGCTGGGAGCGGCGGACTGCTGGGTGAGCGGGACGGAGATCGCGTAGCCGTTGTTCTGCACCAGGAAGACGACCGGGGCGTTCAGCACGGCGGCGAAGTTCAGCGCCTCGTGGAAGTCGCCCTCACTGGTGCCGCCGTCGCCGAGCATGGCCAGGGCGACGACCGGGTCGCCGGCCAGCCGGGCCGCGTGGGCGAGGCCCACCGCGTGCGGGGCCTGGGTGGCGAGCGGGGTGGAGAGCGGGGCGGTGCGGGTGGCGCGCGGGTCGTACCCGGTGTGGGCGTTGCCGCGCAGCAGAGTGAGCGCCTCCAGCGGGTCCACGCCGCGGGCGACCACGGCGAGCGTGTCGCGGTAGCTCGGGAACAGCCAGTCCTGTTCCTGCAGGGCCATCGCGGCGGCGACCTCGCAGGCCTCCTGGCCCGTGGTGGCCGGGTAGACGGCGAGCCGGCCCTGCTTGGTGAGGACGGTGGCCTGCTGGTTGTAGCGGCGGCCGACGACCAGGCGTCGGTACAGCTCGCGCAGCAGCGCGGGGTCGGTCTTCTCCAGCGCGGGCGTGCCGAGCACGCGCACGGGGGAGTCGTCCGGCAGCAACGGCGCGGGGTCGGTCCGCGGGCCGGTGGCACCGGGCTGCCAGCCGGGTACGGCGGCAGTCTGGTGTCTGTGGTCGAGAACGGTCATCTCGGGCACCTCCGGTGTGATGGGGGCTCCCTACCGATTGTTCGGTCGTCTGGTCATCCTGACCATATCTACGACAGAGTGGTGGACAATCGGCCCGCTTGGCGATCGACTGGAGTCAGCATGTCCACAGAGGGAGGGTGGGGGGCCGTGTCGGCTGAACAGACGTCCAGGCTCGACCGTGTCGACCGTGCGATCCTGCGGCTCCTGCGGCAGGACGGCCGCGCTTCCATCCGCTCGGTGGCCGAGCGGGTGCACGTGTCCCGGGCCAATGCCTACGCCCGGATATCCAGGATGGTCGAGGACGGCGTCATCCGCGGCTTCACCGCGCGGGTGGACCACGAGAAGGCCGGGCAGGGCGCGTCCGCGTACATCACCATGAAGATCGTCCAGAACTCCTGGCGGGCTGTCCGCGAACAGCTGCTGCTGCTGCCCGGGGTGGCCCACATCGCACTGGTCGGCGGGGAGTTCGACGTCCTCATGCTGGTGCACACCGCGGACAACCGGGCGCTGCGGGAGCTCGTCCTGGGCAGCATCCAGTCCATCCCGGACGTGCTCGCCACCCAGACCCTGCTGGTCTTCGACGAGACGGACCAGGTGCCGCCGGACGCGTAGCGCGCGCCGCGACGACCGGTCACGCGGCTACGGCCGGGCGCGCAGGCCGTCGAAGGCGAGCTGGGCGACGGCCTCGGCAACGCCGTCCGTCCCCTTGCTGCCCGGGCGGTACCACTCGACGATCGAGTTGATCATGCCGAAGAGGAGCCGGGTGGCGAGCCGCGGCTCGACGTCCGAGCGCAGCTCCCCGCCGCGACGGCGGCCCGCAGCAGCTCGGCCACCCGGTGGTCGAAGTCCCGGCGCCGGTCCAGCGCCCACAGCTCGGTGGCGGTGTTGCCCCGCACCCGCAGCAGCAGCGTCACGTACGGCAGCTCCGCCAGCAGCACCTCCGCCGTGCGGCGCACCACGTGCTCCAGCCGGTCCACCGGCCGGCCGGAGACGGCCGCCGGCTCGTCCAGGATCCCGAACAGCGCGTCCAGGGCCCGTCCGACCGCCAGCCGCAGCAGCTCCTCCTTGCCCCGGACGTGGTGGTAGATCGAGGACTTGGAGATCCCGGCGGCCCGCGACAGGTCCTCCATCGAGGTGCCGTCGTACCCGCGCTCGTTGAAGACCCCGACCGTCACGGCGAGGAGCGTGTCGGCGGTGTAGGCGGTGCGGGTGGTGTTCTCGGCCATACGGACGAGTATCCCCGGCGGGCGGCCGCCGCGACCCTCCGGGGCCGGACAGAGGTCTCCACCTGTCGAAAGGCCGGACGATAGAATCCGCGCGCCACCCGCATGCGGCGGGTGACCCGCTACGGAGAAGGCCCGACGCCCATGAGCGCGATATCCGACACGGAGCTGCCCCGGCAGAGGCCGGCCACCGACGACGGCCTGCCGCCGCGGGAGGCGGAGCCGCTCGGCAGTGCCCTGCGGTCCGCCGCCCGCCGGTTCGGCCCGGCGATCGCGCTCTTCGGGGCCGTCCGGCTGATCGGCTTCTCGTTCTTCATGCTGCTGCTGGACTCCTCGGGGAAGTTCCGCACCCAGAACCCCCGGTTCGGCGGCGGCGCCCACCCGTGGGACGTGCTCGGCAGCTGGGACGGCTGGTGGTACCAGAACGTCGCCCAGGTCGGCTACGACCCGAAGCTGCTGCCGGACACCGGCGGCTTCTTCACCATCCAGCAGAACTCCTCCGCGTTCTTCCCGCTCTACCCGGGCCTGATCCGGCTGGTGTCCGACGCCACCGGCCTCGGCAGCTACGGCGCGGGCATGCTCGTCTCCGTCCTGTCGTCGTTCGTCGCCGCCGCCGGGATCTACGCGGTGGCGGCCCACCTCGGCGGGCACCGCACCGGGGTGATCGCCGCGGCCGTCTGGGGCGTCTTCCCCGGCGCCGGCATGGCCTGGGCGGTCTACTCGGAGTCGCTGTTCGTGGCGCTCGCGGCATGGGCCGCCTACTTCACCATCACCCGGCAGTGGTCGAGTGCCGCCCTGGTCGCCTTCGTCGCCGGCCTCAGCCGCCCCACCTCGATGACGCTCATCGCGGGCGTGGCCCTGGCCGCCATGGTGGCGCTGTACCGCCGCCGGGACGGCGTGGCCGGCCCGCTCGCGGCGATCGTCCTGCCGCCGCTCGCCTTCTTCGGCTACATCGGCTGGGTCGGCTGGCAGATGGGCCACTGGGACGGCTACCTCACCCTGCAACGCGGTGGCTGGCTGCACTTCTTCGACTGGGGCCACTACACCTGGACGGCCGTCTCCAACATCCTCATCGGCGAGACCAACTACCTCTACCCGTACCCGACCGAGGACCTGGTCGCCGTCCTGGTGCTGTTCGCGCTGCCCTGCCTGCTGGTGCCGTTCCTCGCCCGGCGCCCGCCGCTCGTGCTGGTCGTCTACACCGTGGGCTCGCTCGTGCTGACCCTCGGCAGCCAGCAGATGTTCGGCACCCTCTCCCGCTTCGTCTTCCCGCTCTTCCCGCTGACCGTCCCGGTCGCCCTCGGCCTGCGACGGCTCTCCCTGCCCGTCCTAGGCGCCGTCCTCGGCGTCGCCGCGATCGCCTCCGGCTGGTACGCGGGCTACGTCGTCTTCGAACTGGGCATCCCGTAACGGAGGCGGGCCTCAGTCGCCCAGGTAGGCGCGGACGTCGGCCAGGTAGTGGGACAGCTCGTGCGCGTCCCGGAACACGACTCCGGTCAGGTCGTGCCACCGGTCGACGTCGAGCGGGCGGTGTTCGACGAGGTGCCGGAGTCCCGTGCGGACCGTGGCCCGGTAGTCCGGCCAGGCGAGGTGGAAGCTCCGGCCCAGCTCCCAGAACTCGTCGGAGGCGTTCGCGCTCAGCCAGCCCGCGCAGAAGTGCACGAACCGCCGGTCCACCCCGGGCACGTCCAGCCCCAGCTCGGCGAGCGGCACCGTGGTCGGGTCGATCACGGGCCGCGGGGCCGCCCACTCCAGAGCGCTCACCAGCTGCCCCGGTCGGCGCGGGCCTGCCGCCGGGACGCCGTCGGCGGGGCCGAAGACCGCGAAGGCCAGCGCGCCCGCGTCCATCACCGCCGACTCGAACGTGAACGCCCCGTCCGCGGCCGGCGGCCCGACGGGCCGCACGCTGCGCGCCGTCGCCTGCCCCAGCGCGGCCTCCCCGGCCCGTACACCGTCTCGAAACGCAGGACGGGAGCGAGGTCGCGGCCCGCCACGGCGGCCGGCCTGAGCGCCACCGCGGCCCGCTGCGACGCACGGTCCGAGGCGTACTCGGCGTACCACGGGCCGAACCACGGCAGCGGCTGGTCGCACAGCTCCGGCAGCTCCGGAGGCTCCCGCCCGGGCAGTGGCGGCCCCCAGAACTCCGCCGGCGGCCAGCGGTCCGGATCGGGCAGCCGGGGCCGGGCGGCGCCTTCGTAGTAGTGGGCGAAGACCTCCGTCAGGAAGCCGTACAGCTCGTCCTCGCCGTAGAACTGATAACCGGTCAACCGCAGCCAGTCCGTGGTCGAGAGCGGTCGCTCGGCAAGCAGCCGCTCCAGGGTCGCGCGAAGCCGCGTGGCGCCCTCGGTCCCGTCGTCCGCCGCCGCCCGGTACGCCGCCGCCTCCGCCATCCCCGAGGGACTCATCAGCCAGGTGAAGAAGTACCGGACCTGCGGGCTCTCGGCCCAGCCGGGGACGGGCACCGCGGCGTCGGACATCCCGCGCCCTCAGTTCGGCGCGACCGGCATCGCCGGGAAGCCGTCGAACAGGAAGGCGTAGACCTGGGCCAGGTACTGCGTCAGCTCCTGCTGGTCCGGGAAGGCGACGTACGTCAGGGCGTACCACTGCTCGACGGTGATCGGGCGGTGCTGCACGACGTGCAGCAGCCCGGCCCGGATCGTCTCCCGGTAGTCGGGCCAGGCCCCCGCGAAGTTGGCCTGCAGCTCGCCGAGATCGTCCACCGCCTCGACCCCGAGCACGGCCGCGCAGAAGTGCACGAACCGCCGGTCCACGCCCGGGACGTCGAGGCCGAGTTCGGCCAGCGGGACGGTGGTGGGGTCGACGGCCCCGCCCGGGTACGGGTAGAGCGTGGTGTTCCACAACTGCTCGCCGTCCGCCGGCCCGTTCGGACCGACCCCGTCCGCCGGGCGGTACACGCCGTAGGCCAGTGCCTCGGTGAAGAAGTCCCCGCGGACGTAGTTGATCTCGCCGTCGGCCGTGTACGGCTGCTCGGGATCGATGCCGATCGCGGTGGCCTGCGCCGCCCGCACCAGCATGTCGGGGCCGTAGACCTCCTCGAACGAGAGGACCGGCGCCAGGTCGTGCCCCCGGAGGGCGGCCGCCCGCAGCGCGTCGTCCGCCCGGACGAGCGCCTCCTCGGAGTCGAAACGGGTGGCCCACGGCCCGGTGCGAGGGGGAAGTTCGTCACGCAGTGGCATGGTGCTTGGTTCCTTGTCGTGGGCGCTGTGAACCGGTCAGTACTCGGGCGCAGGGGGCGGATCGGCCCGGTCACCGTAGAAGTAGGAGTGGAGCTCCCGAAGATAACCGTAGAGGTTTTCCTCGGTCAGGAATGTGAACCTGGTCAGACTCCACCAGGAGCCCACATCGGCCGGCCGTTCCGCAAGGAGATACTCCAGGCTTTCCCGAAGGCGGCGGGCATGGTCGCTGCCGTCGACGGCAGCAGGCCTGCAGAGCGCAATGTCGGCGATCATCTCCGGATGCAGGGAGTGCTTGTAGAAATTCCGAAGATCAGGATCGTCATGCCACCCCGGAATGTCCCAGGCCGTCCACGCCATGTCGTACAACTCACCATTCATCAACGAAGGGAATATTCTCGATCATTCAGTGCCGCGACCTGTTGTGCTTTGTCTGCGGCTCCGGGAACATCGTATGCAGCCTGTGCCCGCCCATTCCATCCGGCTCGTAGTATGCCTTGATCGTCGCGCCCCTGAAGTCGTCGGCGCGGTAGTTCACGGAACCGTCGTGGGCGAGCGGAGTGTCCGGGTCGATGAAATAACCCTTCATCCGCCCCAGATGGCCACCGGGGCCCCAGGCATCGCTGGGACTGAACTCCACCGACTGCTGTCCGGGATTCGTCGGATCGAGTTGGCGACGGGCGTACTCCTCTGCCATCACGAAGGACTCGCTGTCCGAGAAGGCGGTGGCGTGGCTGCCGCAGACGTGCTTGTTCGGTGCCTTCTCCGCATCGTAGTAGCGGTCGGGTTCGGGAAGCCGCGTCCTGGCGTCGGGGCCGTGCAGGGGGTCGATCTTGTTGGTGGAAACCACATAGCCGCTCTTGGGGTTCTTCGCGACGTACGGCGCAGCGCTCGGCCCCTGCATGACCGGCACGCCCAGACGATCCTTGAGCTGCTGGTCCGTGACCCTGAGATGGCGCCCGACCGCATGGCCCTGGCCGGCCAGGTCGTCCACCCGCTGCTCCAACCGCCGCCCGTACAGCTCGCGCAGCCCTTGGCGCCCGGGGACGGACTGGCCCGGACTCAGGTCGACCCCGTGTTCACCCAGGGAGGAACCGCTCTCCCGCAGGCCCTTCTGAACGGCCCGCTCCGCCTCGTCGAGGTTTTTCCTGGTGATCTCCAGGCCCTGGCCGAGCGAGCGGTGGCCCTTGGCCATCGCTTTCGACATGTCGGTGATCATCGAGTCGATGACCGGCCGCACGGACTTCTCGACGGCCCGGCCCAACGGCCCCTGCCCCAGCGCACGGCCCCGGGTCCGGGCATCGAGTTTCCGGGAGTGCGCCTCGACCCGGTCCGCGTGTTCGTGCATCCTCTTGGCTGCTTCACCGATGCTTTCCGGATGGGCGCGGAAGCCGTCGCTCATGCCGCACCGCCGAGGGCCGCCTCGACGCCCTCGAAGACCAGACCCGAGACGGCCTGCTCGATCGCGGCCTGGAAGGGCTCGATCGCCATGGACACCAGTTGGCCGATGATCTCCTGCTCGATCTGGTCGAGGATGGCGTTCACGATCCGCTTGCCGGCCTCGATGATGACCACGTTGGCCGCCTCGGCCAGCCCGAGGGTGGCGACGGCCGCGGCCTGTTCTGCGGCGAACTCGGCCGCCATCGCGATCAGCTCGGCGATCACCGCGCCCTTGGCCGCCACGATGCCGACCGCCGCGATCTCCAGGCCGGTGGCGAGCACCCCGCAGTAGTCGACCAGGACGGTCATGTGCTCCGAGGAGGCCCGACCCCAGCGCTCCACCAGGGCCTCGTAGGAGGCGCCCTGGTAGGCGTCGCCCAGGCCCTGGAGGACACCGTGGGTGTCGTCGTGGGCCTCCTGGAGGCCGGCTGCGAACTCGCGGACGTGCGACGCCCACTCCCGCATCTCGTCCTCGTCCACGTCGGGCCAGTTCAGGCCCAGCAGGTTCATCACCCAGACCAGTTCGTCCGGCAGTTCGAT
Source organism: Kitasatospora paranensis (assembly GCF_039544005.1). Lineage (NCBI taxonomy): Bacteria > Bacillati > Actinomycetota > Actinomycetes > Kitasatosporales > Streptomycetaceae > Kitasatospora > Kitasatospora paranensis. The sequence continues at coordinate 4,500,242 of NZ_BAABKV010000001.1, read as the reverse complement.
CGACACGCCCGCCCCTCCCCCGAGACGCCGCCCCCTGCGGTGCCGCCGATGCTCTCACACCGCCGGACAATCATGGCCGGAGGGTCTTGCCCCGACCGATCGTTCGGTTACTCTGAGGTGTGTTCCCGCCCGCCCCTCTGAGGAGCGCACCATGGCTGCTGCGACCCCCGCCCCGTCGGTCGCCGATCTGATCGAACGCCACCAGGAGACCCTCGACCGCGCCCTCCGCGCGATCGCCGAGCGTGACTACTGGTCGCCCTACCCCGAGTTCCCGAAGGCGTACGGCGAGACCGGCGCCGAGGACGGCAAGGCCGCCTTCGACGCGCTGCTCGGCACCGTCTTCGCGGTCGACGGCCAGCCGGGCACCGGCGACCTGGTGAGCGGCGAGGCGTCCCCGTACGGCATCGAGCTGGGCGTCAGCTACCCGCACGCCGAGCCGGAGGCGCTGATCGCCGCCGTGGAGGCGGCCCGCCCGGTCTGGGCCGCGGCCGGTCCGGCCGCCCGCGCGGCGGTCTGCCTGGAGATCCTGGCCCGGATCAACGCCCGCTCCCACGAGTTCGGCCACGCGGTGATGCACACCACCGGCCAGGCGTTCGGCATGGCCTTCCAGGCCGGCGGCCCGCACGCCCAGGACCGCGGACTGGAGGCGGTCGCCTACGCGTACGCCGAGCAGACCCGGCTGCCGCAGAGCGCGCAGTGGACGAAGCCGCAGGGCAAGCGCGACCCGCTGTCGATGGTGAAGGAGTTCACCGTGGTGCCGCGCGGCACCGCGCTGCTGATCGGCTGCAACACCTTCCCGACCTGGAACGGCTACCCGGGCCTGTTCGCCTCGCTGGCCACCGGCAACGGCGTGGTGGTCAAGCCGCACCCGCGGGCCGTGCTGCCGCTCGCGCTGACCGTCCGGGTCGCCCGCGAGGTGCTCGCCGACGCCGGCTTCGACCCCAACCTGGTCTGCCTGGCCGCCGAGCACGAGGGTGGCACCGCCGCGCAGGTGCTCGCCGTCCGCGACGAGGTCAAGGTGATCGACTACACCGGCTCGACCGCCTTCGGCGAGTGGCTGGAGGAGAACGCCCGGCAGGCCCTCGTCTACACCGAGAAGGCCGGCGTCAACACGGTGCTGATCGACTCCACCGACGACTACCGCGGCATGCTCAACAACCTGGCCTTCTCGCTGTCGCTGTACAGCGGCCAGATGTGCACCACCCCGCAGAACCTGCTCATCCCGCGGACGGGCATCACCACCGAGGCCGGCGAGAAGTCCTACGACGAGGTCGTGGCCGACCTGTCGGCCGCCGTCGAGGGCCTGCTCTCCGACGACAACCGGGCCGCCGCGATCCTCGGCGCCGTGGTCAACCCCGGGGTGCTGCAGCGCACCGCCCAGGCGGCCGGCGGCGAGTTCGGCGAGCTGGCGCTCGCGCCGCGCCCGGTGGCCTCGGCCGAGTTCCCGGGTGCCACCATCCGCACGCCCGCGCTGATCAAGGCGGACGCGGACAAGCCGGACGACCGCACGACCTTCCTGGGCGAGCTGTTCGGCCCGATCGCCTTCGCCGTCGCGGTCGAGTCCGCCGAGGCCGGGATCGACCTGCTGCTGCGCAGCGCCCGCGAGCACGGCGCGATGACGGTCGGCGGCTACACCGTCGCGGCCGAGGTCGAGGACGCGCTCGTCGAGGCCTGCCTGGAGGCCGGCGTCTCGCTGTCGCTGAACCTGACCGGCGGGGTGTACGTCAACCAGACGTCCGCCTTCTCGGACCTGCACGGCACCGGCGCCAACCCCTCGGCCAACTCCGCGTACTGCGACGCCGCGTTCGTCGCCAACCGGTTCCGCACGGTCGAGGTCCGCCGGCACTCCTGAGCCGCCCGGACGTACCGGTGGCCCGCTCCCCGGGGGCGGGGGAGCGGGCCACCGGGGCCTCGGCCGTGCTGCACCTGCCCGCCTGCACGGCGGCGCCGCGGGGCGGTCAGCGGCCGCGTCGCGGGTTGAACACCCAGACCCGCAGCAGCACGAACCGGATCAGGGTGGCGAGCGCGTTGGCACCGACCAGCGCGACCAGCTCGGCCGAGTGCCCGGCGCCGGGTTCCACGGCGTGCAGCAGGGCGATCGCACCGCTGCTGAGCACCAGTCCGACCACGAAGGCGATACCGCCCTCCACCTGGTGCTTGAGCAGGTCCCGGCGGCCCGTCACACCGAAGGTGAACCGCCGGTTGGCGGCCGTGTTCACGATCGCGGTGGCCGCCAGCGCCAGGAAGTTGGCGAGCATCGCCGGGCCGACCTGCCGCAGCCCCAGGTAGAGCAGCACGTAGGCGAGCGTGGAGAGGGTGCCGATCGCCGCGAAGCTGGCCAGCTGCCAGCCGAGCCCGGGCGCCAGCCGGGCCGCCCGGACCCGCTCGGGGACCTCGATCCGCGCCGCACCGGCCAGCGAGCGGCGGGCCACCCTGGCCATGCCCTTCAGGTCGTCGACGGCGGTGCGGACGATGTCCACCCGGCTGTCCGGGTCGTCCACCCAGTCGACCGGCACCTCGTGGATGCGCAGACCGGAGTGCTCGGCGAGCAGCAGCAGTTCGGTGTCGAAGAACCAGGCGTTGTCCTCGACCTCGGCCAGCAGCTGCCGGACGACCGTGGCCCGGCCGGCCTTGAAGCCGCACTGCGCGTCCGAGAACTTGGCCGCCATGGTGGCCCGCAGCAGGAAGTTGTAGGTGCGGGAGATGAACTCCCGCTTGGGGCCGCGGACGACCGCCGAACCGCGGTGCAGCCGGCTGCCGATGGCGAGGTCGCTGTGGCCGGACAGCAGCGGCGCGACCAGCGGCAGGAACGCCTCCAGCCCGGTCGAGAGGTCGACGTCCATGTAGGCGACCACGTCGGCGTCGCTGCTCCCCCAGACCTGGCGCAGCGCCCTGCCGCGCCCCTTGAGGTCCAGGTGGACGGCGGTGACCTGGTCGATCTCGTCGGCGAGCGCAGACGCGACCTGCCACGTCCGGTCGGTGGAGGCGTTGTCGGCGATGGTGATCCGGTACGGGTAGGGGAAGGTCTCGCCGAGGTAGGCGTGCAGGCGGCGGACGCACCGCTCCACCGTGTGCTCCTCGTTGTAGACCGGGACGACGACCTCGACCAGGCTCGTCCGGACCTTCTCCCCGGTTGGTTCGGTGTCGGCCAGGATGGCTGCGGGCTCTGTCATGCAAAGGAGATTCACAGTGCCTGATGGGCCCGGGATGATGGGAGCCTGAAAGCGGGCTGAGAAGCGCGCGGCCCGGGATCCGGATCGACGTGGGGAGACGGCGGATGGCCGACGATTGGGTGGAGTCCGATGTCGTGGTGGTCGGCGCGGGGCCGACCGGACTGCTGCTGGCGGGCGACCTGGCGGTCGCCGGCCTGCGGGTGACGGTGCTGGAGAAGCGCGGCACCGAGTCCGACCTGACCCGGGCGTTCGCGGTGCACGCGCGGACGCTGGAGCAGCTGGACGCCCGCGGCCTGGCGGACGAGCTGATCGCGACCGGCACCCCGGTGTCCTCGCTGCGGCTGTTCGGGCGGCTGCGGGTGGAGCTGGGCTCGCTGCCGTCGCGGTTCCCGTTCGTGCTGATCACGCCGCAGTCCCACACCGAACGGCTGCTCCAGGAGCGCGCGGTGAAGGCCGGTGCGACGATCGTGCGCGGCGCCGAGGTGCTGAACCTGCGACAGGACCCTTCCGGTGTGCGGCTGCAGGCCCGCCGGGACGGCCGGGTCGTGGAGTACCGCGGCCGGTACGCGGTCGGCGCGGACGGGGTGCACAGCACCGTCCGCGACCTGCTGGGCATCCCGTTCCCGGGTGAGTCGGTGGTGGAGTCCCTGGTGCTCGCCGACGTCCGGCTGGCGCACGCCCCGGAGGAGGTGCTGACGGTCGGCGCCACCGAGGCGGGCTTCGCCTTCATGGTGCCGTTCGGCGACGGCTGGTACCGGGTGATCGCCTGGGACCGCGCGCGGCAGCTGCCCGACAGCGCCCCGGTGGAGCTCGGCGAGGTCGCCGCGCTGACCCGGTCGGTGTTCGGCGTCGACCACGGGATGCACGACGCCCGGTGGCTCTCGCGGTTCCACAGCGACGAGCGCCAGGTGCCGACCTACCGCTCGGGGCGGGTGTTCCTGGCGGGCGACGCCGCGCACTGCCACTCGCCGGCGGGCGGGCAGGGCATGAACACCGGCCTGCAGGACGCCGCGAACCTGTCCTGGAAGCTGGTCGCCGCCGTCCGCGGCTGGGCGCCGGACGCCCTGCTGGACACGTACCAGACGGAGCGCCACCCGGTGGGCCGGGCGGTGCTGCGCAGTTCGGGCGCGCTGATCCGGGTCGCGCTGGCGCAGTCCGTGCCGACCCGGGCCCTGCGGGCCGGGCTGACCGCGGCCGCGGAGCGGCTCGGGCCGCTGACCAGACTCGGGGCCAAGGCGGTGTCCGGGATCGGCTTCTCCTACCCGTCGGCGCCGGAGTCGCATCCGCTGACCGGCCGGCGGATCCCCGACCTGCGGCTCGCGGTGGACGAGCCGGGCCGGCCGGGCCGGCTGTACGAGGCGCTGCGGTCGGGCCGGGCAGTGCTGGTCGGCCCGGACGAGCTGTCGGTCGCCGACCCGTGGGCGGACCGGGTGGTGACGGCCGCGCCGGAGAACCCGCACGGCAAGCTGCGCGAGACGGTGCTGCTCGTCCGGCCGGACGGCTACGCGGCCTGGGCGGCGGTCGATCCCAGCCGGGCGGAGATCCGGGCCGCGCTGACCCGCGCCCTGGGCCGGCCGGCCGACTGAGCCCGGAATTCGCTACGCCCGGGTCGCCCGCTCGTAATGGCGGGCGGCTTTCGAGCGATTTCCGCAGAGGGCCATCGAGCACCAGCGGCGCCGGCCGTTCTGGGATGTGTCGAAGAAGTGCAGAATGCAATCGGGATGCGCGCACCGCTTGATGCGGTGCGCGCCCTGCGCGAGCAGGGAAAGGTAGTCGTCGGCGGCGAGCCAGGCGGCCAGCCAGTGCGGGCCGTCGGTCTCGGGCAGCTCGGCGGGGCCGTCCGCGGTGAGGATACGGCCGATCCGGCCGTGGGCGAGGACGGCGTTCAGGGCCGCGGGGTCGGCGGTGCGCTGCTCCTCGGCGGCGAGCAGCAGGCCGTCGAGGGCGCTGCGGGCGGTGCGGACGGCGTCGAGTGAGGCCTGGTCGGCGGGGCAGCGGTCGGCGAGGCCGGCCGAGGAGAGCCAGATCCGGTAGCCGTCGAGGTCGTCCAGCAGGTCCCGGGTCGCGGCGGCGCGCCAGCGGGTGTTCAGCAGATCGAGGGCGAGCGGCTCGCCGATCAGCGGACGCGGGTCGCGGGGGTCAGCCATGCGGTCGAGTCTAACGCCGCCCTTCCATGTTTCCGGCGTGTTATTCACTGTATGAAATACCGTCCATTCTGTTCATGAATTCCCCGTCCACACTTGACTGTTCTTTATCAATCAATTGCTGCCGCATGGGCCAAATTCTGAGAGTTATCTGGGAACTTCGAGCAAGCGTTTTCGAACCCCGGAGCGCCCCACACTTTCCGGAGGAGCCCGTGCGACCCCGCTCGCTCGCCCTTTCCGCGGCCATCGCCGTTCTGCCCCTGACCATGGTGTCCCTCGGCGTCACCACCGCCCAGGCCGCATCGACCCCGAACGCCGCCGCCTCCCGAGTGGCGCTGCCGAACACCGTGACCCCCGCGGTGGCCCGCTCGCACAAGCAGGGCGACGTCCCCGCCGCGCAGCAGCTCTCGGTGGCCGTCAACCTGAAGCTCCGCAACACCGCCGACCTGGACCGCTTCCTCACCGCGCTGAGCACCCCGGGCGCGCCGGAGTTCGGCCGCTACCTGACGCCGGCCCAGTTCACCGCGCAGTACGGCCCGACCCAGGCCGCCGTGGACCAGGTCCGCGCGTTCGTGGTCGCCCAGGGCCTCAAGGTCACCTCGGTGAGCGCCAACCGCCAGGTGGTGAACGTCAGCGGCAGCGCCGCGCAGATAGCCAAGGCCTTCGGCACCCACGAGTCGACCTACGCGGACCCGCAGCAGGGCAACCGCACGTTCTTCGCCAACGACGCCGCCGCCTCGGTCCCCGCCGAGCTGGCCGGTGTGGTGGACGGCCTGGTCGGCCTGGACAACCACACGGTGCGCACCGCCCGGCTCGCCAAGCCGAGCGCGTCCACCCCGCACGCGGCCCCGAGCGGCTTCGGCCCGTCCCAGTACGACGGCGCCTACAACCTGGGCAAGCTCGGCACCGACGGCACCGGCACGACGGTGGCGCTCTGGGAGTTCGACGGCTACTCCTCGACCAACCTGAAGACCTACGACAGCCAGTACGCGCTGACCGGTCCGACCGTCTCCACCGTCTCGGTGGACGGCGCCAACTACGACTCGGCGCCCGGCGACGGCCAGGGCGAGGTCGAGCTGGACAGCGAGATCGTCCGCGGTGTCGCGCCCAAGGCCACCCAGCTGGTCTACGAGGCCCCCAACAGCGACCAGGGCGAGATCGACATGGCCGCCAAGATCGTGTCGGACAACCGGGTCTCGGTCGTCTCGATCTCGTGGGGCTCCTGCGAGCCGGACACCACGGCCTCCTCGATGACCGCCGTGAACAACTCCTTCAAGCAGGCTGCCGCGCAGGGCATCTCGATCTTCTCGGCCTCCGGTGACGACGGCTCCCGCGACTGCACCCGCTCGACCAGCGGCTCCACGGTCAAGGCGGTCGACTTCCCGGCATCCAGCCCGTACAACACCGGCGTCGGTGGCACCAACCTCAAGGTGAGCGGCACCACCTACTCGTCCGAGAGCGCCTGGAGCACCGCAGGGGGCGGCGTCTCCACCCAGTTCGCCAAGCCGACCTGGCAGACCGGCACCGGCGTGACGGGCACCATGCGCACCGTCCCGGACGTCTCCTCCAACGCCGACCCGGCGAGCGGCTTCGCCATCTACACGGCGGGCGGCTGGCAGGTCTACGGCGGCACCTCGGCGGCCGCGCCGCTGTGGTCGGGCTACGCCGCGCTGTACAACCAGAAGGCCAAGGCGGCCGGCAAGGCCGTGCTCGGCGAGGCCAACCCGAAGCTGTACGCGGTGGCCAACAGCTCGAGCTACGCGACGTCCTTCCACGACGTCACCAGCGGCAAGAACCAGGACTTCTCCACCAAGGCCGGCTACGACCAGGTCACCGGCTGGGGCACCCCGGTCGGCGACTCGCTGGCCAACGCGCTGCTCGGCACCGGCACGGGCACCGGCAACACCGTCACCGTGACCAACCCGGGCAGCCAGAGCGGCGCCACCGGCACCGCGGTCAGCCTCCAGGTCAGCGCCTCCGACAGCGCGTCGGGCCAGACCCTGACCTACAGCGCGTCCGGTCTGCCGACCGGCCTGTCGATCTCCTCGACCGGCAAGATCACCGGCACCCCGACCGCCGCGGGCAGCTACACCGTGACGGTCACCGCCACCGACACCACCGGTGCCAGCGGCAGCGCCACCTTCACCTGGACGGTCAGCGGCACCTCCGGCTGCACCCCGGCCCAGCTGCTCGGCAACGCCGGCTTCGAGACCGGCACCGCCTCTCCGTGGACGGCGTCCTCCGGTGTCGTGGACAACAGCAGCTCCGAGGCGGCGCACTCCGGGTCCTGGAAGGCCTGGATGAACGGCTACGGCTCCACCCACACCGACACCGTGTCGCAGACCGTCACCGTGCCGGCCGGCTGCAAGGCGACCTTCAGCTTCTGGCTGCACATCGACACCGCCGAGACCGGCTCGACCGCGTACGACAAGCTGACCGTCTCGGCCGGCTCCACCACGCTGGCGACCTACTCCAACGTGAACGCGGCCACCGGCTACGTGCAGAAGTCCTTCGACCTGTCGGCCTTCGCCGGGCAGACGGTCACCCTGAAGTTCAACGGCGTCGAGGACTCCTCGCTCCAGACGAGCTTCGTCGTCGACGACACCGCGGTCAACGTCTCCTGACCTCCTGACCGCGACCCGCATCGAGCCGGTACGGACCTTCACGGTCCGTACCGGCTCACTGTTTCGACTGTGTTTCGATCTCCCCTGATCTGCGATTTTCTTGTCGTGACCACTGTCATATGTCCGAGTTGATGACGTAGCCTCTCGACGGTGCGTAGGGTTCCGACAGCTCGGTGTGGCAGCCCCGACCGTGTGGTGAGCCGGGCCGATGCCGCCGAAGCCACCTGGTGGGGGAGGTATCCGGATGGGGTCGCAGCAACCGCAGCACGCCGGTCGGCTCAGGTTGGTCGGACAGCGTGACGCCGGACCGGGGGACGGACGGCCGCGAGCGGCCGGCGCCGCCGCCGCGCCGGTGCCCCCGCCCGCCGCCGGGCCGGGTGCGCCCCGGCCGCAGGTTCCGGGCCGGCAGCCCGACCCGCCCTCGCCCCCGGCACCGCTCCCCCGCCGTCCGGCGGCGCCTCGCCCGGCGGACCGGCCTTCGCCGACGTCCTCAACGCCGCCATCGAGAACAGCGGCCTCAGCCTGGACCGGATCCGGGCCTCGCTCGCCCAACAGGGCGTCAGGGTGAGCGTCACCACCCTCAGTTACTGGCGGCGTGGTCGCAGCCAGCCGGAGCGGGCCGCCTCGCTGCGCGCCGTCCACCTGCTGGAGGAGCTGCTCGGGCTGCGCCGGACGGCGCTCACCGCACTGCTCGGACCGCCCCGCCCGCGCGGCCGCTGGGTCACGCCGACCACGCACGACGCACTGCGGGTCGAGCAGGTCTGGCCCGGCGAGGACGAGATCGCCGAGCTGTTCGTCGAGCTCGACGCACCGCCCACCGGCGAACTGGAACGGCTGTCCATCCACGACTCGTACTTCGTCGACGCCCGGCGGCGCGGCCACCTGCTGCGGATGCGCCAGGTGATCCGGGCGACGGTCGGCGGGGTGGCCCGCTGCGTGGTGGTGCACAAGGCGGACGACGGAGCCGTCGGCTGCCCGGAGATCACCTCCGTCCGGCACGCCCGGCTGGGCCGGATCCGCCGCCGCCCGGAGAGCGGGCTGCTGGTGGCGGAACTGCTGCTGGACCGCCCGCTGGCGCTCGGCGACTCCACCGTCCTGGAGTACGAGGTGACCGTGCCCGACACCGGGCCGACCACCGACTACGGCCGGTTCTTCGCGGTGCCGGTCCGCGAGTACGTGCTCCAGGTGCACTTCGACCCGGTTGCCGTCCCGGCGCACTGCGAACGCTTCGACCGGGATCCCGGCGCCGAAGTGGACCGCAAGCGGGAGCAGCTGTGGATCGGCGCGTCGGCCAGTGCGCACGTGCTCGCGCCGGACCAGGCCCCGGGGCAGGTCGGGATCCGCTGGGAGTGGGAGTAGCGGCAGCCCTTCTAACCCGTACACACGTTCATACCGGTTGACCTCCGATCTTCTAACCTTTACGCTCACCTGTATCGGTTAGAAGATCGGAGTGCACCCATGCCCGGCACCCTCGCGCCCCCGTCCCTGCGCACCGGCCACGTCGGCCTCAACGTCACCGACCTCGACCGCTCGGTCGCCTTCTACCGCCGGCTGCTCGGGCTGGAGGTGGCCGGCGAGGGCACCGAACCCGACCGGCGGTTCGCCCTGCTGGCCAAGGACGGCGCGCTGGTGCTGACGCTCTGGCAGCAGAGCAGCGGACGGTTCGGCCCCGGCGCCCCCGGCCTGCACCACCTCTCCTTCCAGGTGGACAGCGTGGCGGAGGTCCGCGCCGTCGAGGAGGTACTGAAGGACCTGGGCGCCGGCTTCGCCCACGAGGGCGTCGTGCCGCACGGCGAGGGCGCGGACTCCGGCGGCGTGTTCTTCACCGACCCGGACGGCATCCGGCTGGAGGTCTTCACCGCCGCCGGAGTCGCCGCCGAGGGCGGCCACGCACCCGATGCCACCGCTCCGACCTGCGGTTTCTTCTAGGAGAGAGTCATGTACCACCCGGGCGAGCTGGCAGTGCAGCAGCGCACCGGCCTGCGGGAGCGGGCCGGCCACACCGGCCGGTCGATCGGCGACACCATCCCGCCGGTCGCGGCCCGGTTCCTCACCGAGCGCCGAACCCTGGTGGTCGGCGCCGCGGACGGCGACGGGCGGCTCTGGGCGACCCAGCTGAGCGGCCCGGCCGGGTTCCTCCGGGCGGCGGACCAGCGGACCCTGGCGGTGGCCGCCGGCCCGGTGCCGGGCGACCCGCTGGCCGCCGCCCTCGCCCGGCCCGCCGAGGTCGGCACCATCGCGCTGGACCCGGCCGGACGGCGCCGGATGCGGCTCAACGGGCGCTCGGCCCCGGACGGCGCGGGCGGACTGCTGATCAGCGCCGCCCAGGTGTACGCCAACTGCCCGAAGCACATCCGGCGGCGCTCGCCCGCGGATTCCCCGCACGCCCGCCGGCGGCGACCGCCGCCGACCGGCTGACGCTGCGCCAGCGGCTCGCGGTGGCCACCGCCGACACGTTCTTCGTCGCCACGGCCGGGCCGGACGGCGGAGTGGACGCCTCGCACCGCGGCGGCGCTCCGGGCTTCGTCGAGGCCGCCGGCCCGGACGAGCTGCGCTGGCCCGAGTTCGCCGGGAACGCGATGTTCATGACCCTGGGCAACCTGGAGCTGGACGACCGGGCCGGGCTGCTCCTCCCCGACTGGGAGACCGGCGGCGGACTGCTGCTGACCGGCCGCGCCCGGGTGGACTGGTCCGACCCGGGCGCGCCGTCCGTCCAATACCGGGTGGAGCGGGTCGTCGAGCTCACCCACGCCACCGCGCTCACCTGGACGGACGAGGAGGTTCCGGCGGTGCGGCGGTGAGCCGGTGCCGTGTCGCCGGCGACCCTACTGGGACGTTTCGTCCCTATTAATCATATTTTTATACCCATCAGGTGATATTCCGTCGGCTTACGGTGGAACACATCCCGTTCCGGAACCACGAGGAAGGGATCCCACCGTGCTGATGGAGTTCACCGAGGTCGAACCGGACAGCGCCTGCCGCTGCCCCGGCTGCGGCGCCCGCCGCCTCGCCCGGCTGCACGCCGCCCGACCCGCGGACGGCGGACACCCGGCCGCCCGCGGCGCCCGCCGGGCGGCCGTCCTGGTCGCCGCGGTCGGCACCGTGCTCGGCGGCGCCACCAGCTCGATAGCCGCCGCTCCCCGGGCCGCCACCACCGACACCGCCACCACCGACACCACCGACGCCACCGCTCCCGGCAGCCCGCAGGGCGAGATCGCCGGCCCCTTCGGGGACGTGGAGTCCGCCCGGGCCCTCGCCGCCACCACCTCCACCACCCGCGAGGAGATCATCGCCCGCGCGCAGCACTGGGTGGACCAGAAGGTGCCGTACAGCATGGGCAAGTTCTGGTCGGACGGGTACCGCCAGGACTGCTCCGGCTTCATCTCGATGGCCTGGGGCCTCGGCAGCAGCCAGACCACCTGGACCCTGCCGAACTACGCCGACCGGATCTCCAAGGACGACCTCCAGCCCGGCGACGCGCTCGTCTACAACAACTCCGCCGACCCGCAGGGCGGCTCCCACGCCGTGCTGTTCGGCGGCTGGACGGACTCCTCGCACACCCGCTACACCGCGTACGAGCAGACCAGCCCCACCACGATCAAGCGGAGCACCCCGTACGCGTACTGGAGCCACTCCGGCTCGTACCTGCCCTACCGGTACCGCGGGCTGACGACCGCCACCACCGACCCGAACGCCTTCCCCGGCGCCGGCTGGTTCGGGCCGGGCAAGCAGAACGCCTACGTGCAGCGGCTGGGCGAGATGCTGGTCAAGGCCGGCGCCGGGCAGTACTACGCGCAGGGCCCGGACCAGAGCTGGGGCGAGGCGGACCAGCGGGCGACCGAGGCCTTCCAGCAGGCGCAGGGGTGGGCCGGCGCCGAGGCCGACGGCCTGCCCGGCAAGGACACCTGGGACCTCCTGGTGCACGGCCGCGGGCGCAGCGTCCCGCCGCCCGCGCCGCAGCCGGTGCCGCCGCCGCCCGCACCCGTGCCCGGCACACCGGCCGCACCCGCGTTCCCGGGGGCCGCCCTCTTCACGCCGGGCCAGGTCAACGACTGGGTCAAGGCCCTGGGCGAGCAGCTGGTCCGCAAGGGGTACGGCCGGTTCTACACGATCGGCCCGGACCGGGAGTGGGGCGAGGCGGACCGCCGCAACGTGGAGGCGTTCCAGCTGGCCCAGGGGTGGACGGGCGCCGAGGCCGACGGCTACCCGGGCCCCGACACCTGGCGGCTGCTCTTCAGCTGACCGCGGGCTCCCCCACCGGGCGGCCGCCTGCACCGCCGTGCACCCGCACCCAGGCGTGCATGGCGATGGCGGCGGCCGCCCCGGCGTTGATCGAGCGGGTCGAACCGAACTGCGCGATCGAGCAGACCGCCGCCGAGTGCCGCCAGGCCTCCTCGGTCAGCCCCGGCCCCTCCTGCCCGAACAGCAGCACACAGCGCTCGGGCAGCTCGAACGTCTCGATCGGCACCGCGCCCGGCAGGTTGTCGATGCCGATCACCGGCAGGCCGCGCTCCGCCGCGAACGCGGCCAGCGAGGCCACCGAGTCGTGGTGCCGCACGTGCTGGTAGCGGTCGGTCACCATGGCGCCGCGCCGGTTCCACCGGCGCCGGCCGACGATGTGCACCTGCTCCGCCAGGAACGCGTTGGCGGTGCGCACCACCGAGCCGATGTTGAAGTCGTGCTGCCAGTTCTCCACCGCGACGTGGAAGCCGTGGCGCCGGGTGTCCAGGTCCGCGACGATCGCCTCCCGCGTCCAGTAGCGGTAGCGGTCCACCACGTTGCGGCGGTCGCCGCCGGCCAGCAGCTCCCGGTCCAGGTGGTCCCCGGCCGGCCACGGCTCGGGGTGCGGGCCGACCCCGATCTCCCGGCCGTCCGGTGCCGGTGCGAAGGCGTCGTCGTACTGCTCGCCCTCGTGGGGCACTCCGGTCTCGCTCACGTCCCCGAGGGTACGCGGCGCGAGCGGACCGCCTTCTCCAGGTCCGCGACGGCCCGCATCATCAGGGTGGCGCCGGCCCGGGCCACCGCCGTCCGGTCGTCGGGGCCGCTCTCCGGCCGTCCGGCCAGCGCGGCGTCCCAGCGGGTGTGCGCCTCGCGGAGTCCGGAGAAGTCCAGCGGCTCGCCGATCAGCAGCGCCGCCGCGGCGATCGCCGTCGCGTACCGCAACTCGTCGGCGAACTCCGCAGCGCCCTGCACCGGCGGGCTCTCCCCGTCCGGCAGGTGCGCCTCCATCAGCACCGCGCTGCGGCCCAGCAGACCGACCGCCGTCCGGGCCCGGTCGAGCTGCTTGCGGGAGAACTCGGGCACCTGGTCGGCGTGCCGGACGGGCTCCGCGTCGGCCCGCTCGATCGCCTGCAGCAGCTCCGAACGGGCCTCCCGGGAGTCCAGCAGGGCGTCCCGGACGGCCCGTCGGTCCCGGCCCGCCGGATCGCCGAACACGCCCATCACCTCGGCCGTGTAGCGGCCCGCCCCGGCCAGCCACTCGGCCAGCCGCTCCGCCAGCCGGGCGGTCTGCCAGGTGGGGAACAGCGCGTACGCGCCCAGCGCCACGGCGCCGCCCATCAGCGTCAGCAGCACCCGTTCCAGGGCGGTCTCCAACGGGTCGCCCGCCTGCAGCCCGAGCAGGAAGACGACGTAGGCCGAGACGCACGCCGTGGTCACCGCGTAGCCCGTGCGCAGCGTCAGGTAGGCACCGAAGATGCAGACCACCGCGAGCGCCGTGGACACCATTACGCCCGGGTCGGCCAGCTGGACGACGGTCGTGGTGACCGCGACCCCGGCCACCGTCCCGGCCAGCCGGGCCACCCCCGGCTGAAGGTCTGGGCGAAGTCCGGCCGCATCACCATCGCGGCGGTCAGCGGCGCCCAGTAGCCGTGGTGCAGCCCGAGCGGGCGGGACGCCAGGTACGACAGGGTGACCACCGCGGACATCCGCACCGCGTGCTGGAAGACCGCGGAGCGCGGCCGCAGCTGGCGGCGGACGACCTGCAGGGCGCCCGGCACCACGCGCAGCAGCGACGGCCGCCGCAGCCCGCCGGAGCCCGGCCACGGGTCCGGCTCGGTCACCGTGGAGCTGTCCTGCCGGTCGAGGGCGTCGGTGGCCTTGATCAGCAGCGAGGCCAGCCGCCGGGCGGAGCGGCGGGCCGCACCGGTCAGCCGCGGGCCCTCACCGGAGTCGGTGAGGGCGAGCGCCGGGGTGGACTTCGGCGCTCGGACGGCCTCGCCCGCCCGGACGGCGCGGGCCAGCGCGTCCAGCGACTCGGCCGCGGCGGCGAGGATCTCGCGCGCCCGGTCCCGGCCCGGGCCCTCCGCGGGCGCGCCCACCCCGGGGTCGGCGAGCGCGGCCAGCGCCGGGCGGATGTGTTCGGCGATGCCGCGCAGACCGCGCATCCCGGGCGGCCGGTGGCGCCGCTGCCACGGCGTGAGCGCGGAGGCGCTGCGGGCCGTGATGAACGGCTCGGGGTCGAGGTGCGCGAACGGGTCCTGGCGCAGCCTGCGGGCGTAGTCGGCGAGTTCGGCGTAGGTGTCGGCCAGGGCGTCGCGCTGGGCCTCCCAGCGGTCCACCGGCCACACCAGGACGACCAGGGCCTGGACGGCGCCGCCGAGCGCACAGAGCGCGGCGTGGCCGAGCGCGGTCGCCAGGCTGACCGGCAGCTGCACGACGACCAGCATCACCGACACGGTGGTCGCCGCCACCACACCGCCGGTCGGGCCGACCGCCCAGAGCATGCCGGCGCCGAAGGACCAGACGGCCAGCAGGACGGGGAAGGCGAGCGGCACCCCGACCGCCGCATAGCCGAGGAAGGTGGAGATGCCGAGCCCGAGCCCGGCCGCCGCACCCAGCGAGGCCCGCGGCCGGAACGAGCGCTGGAAGGTCGCGGTGCCCGCGATGAAGGCGCCCATCGCGGCCGAGGTGGCGGGCTTGGGCCCGGCGAGGACGAGCACCGGGAAGACCACCAGCGCCACGGCGAGCGCACCGCGGGCCGCCCGCCGCGGGTCGGTGAGCGCGCGATCGGGTGTCAGCCCCGACCTCGCGGTGTCGCGAAGCGCTGCTGACCACGGCATGTTCGGAGCCTAGGTGCTGTCCGGCCGAAGGGCCCGGCGGCGGAGGCGTCCGGGCAGGGCGCCCAGGCGGAGCAGCAGCGTGGTGGGCAGGAAGACCGCGTCGGCGGCGATCATCGCCAGCGAGAAGAACGGCAGTCCGAGGACGACCGCGATCGCGGTGTGCTCCGCCATCATCAGCGCCAGCAGCACGTTCTTCAGCCGCCGGTCGATCAGCGTGAACGGGAAGGCGACCTGCAGGATCACCGTGCCGTAGGTCAGCGCGAAGGTGACCAGCAGGCTGCCGCCGAGCAGGGCAGAGAGCCCGGGCCAGGGCGTGAAGTAGTCGAGGTGCAGCGGGTAGTGCAGCGCGGTGCCGTCCTGCCAGCGGGAGCCCTGCACCTTGTACCAGCCGGCGGTGGAGTAGATCAGCACCACCTGGACGGCGATCACCAGCATCGCGCAGTTGTGCAGCATCGTCGCCAGGGCGTCGGCGACCGCCCGCACCTCGCCCTGCGGCGCGGTGCCGGGGGCGGCCCGCGGGCGCGGCGCCGGGCGTCGAGTGACCAGACCCGGCCGCAGCGGGTGAACACCAGGTAGATCGCCATCAGGTGGACGACGTTGTCCCCGCCGTCGCCGACCAGCACGTTGCGGTTCTGCAGCGAGAGCACCGTCACCGCGAACAGCACGCTCACCGCCCGCGTCCGCAGGCCGAGGACCATCAGCAGCGCCGCGGCGATCCCGAGGTGGTAGACGGTCTCGAACCAGATCCGGGAGTCGGACCAGCTCAGCACGGTGAAGGCGTGGGTGGAGGCGAGCAGCCGGTCCGCGAGGTCGGCGGACCACGGCGAGCGGTCCCCGTACAGCACCCGCCGGTTCGGCCACTCCCGCAGCAGGAAGCCGAGCCAGGCCAGGCCGAAGCCGATCCGGACTACGGCGGCCTGGTGCGGCCCGGCGGTGCGGGTGGTGAAGGCGTCGAAGAGCCGCTCGAAGCGGTTCGGCGGCAGCGGCGTCGGCGTCGGCGGCGGTGCCGGGGCCTCGGCCGGGCCGGTGGCCTGCGCCGGCAGGAGGTCCGCGGGCTCGCTCACCGCAGCCCCCGGTAGTCCTCGTCGTTCACCGGCCACCACGGCAGTTCGCGGGACGGGGCGTCCGGGGCGGCGGGCTGGTCGCGGCTCCACGCGGGCGGCGCGATCGGGGTGGCGGACGAACGGAACTGGATCTGCAGGATCCGCTCGCCGCCGGCCGTCCGGCCGAAGCGCTGGAGCGCGATCCGCTTCAGGTACTCCTCGGCGAGCCGGCCGCGTTCGGTCGCCGCGACGGCGCCGTCCTGGTCGGGGTGCGAGGAGTCGTAGAAGTCCCAGGCCCGGCGCAGCATGTTCTGGTCGACGTGGCTCGGCGCCGGGTTGTGCCGGACGGCGGCGGTGTCCTGGGCGGTCAGGCCGACCCAGTCGCGGGTGTGCACCCGGCCGGTGTCCGAGACGGTCTGCACCCGGGCGTCGACGGTGACGTTCAGCTGGAGCGGGTTCGGGGCGAACAGCTTCCAGTTCTGCTCGAACTCCGGGTAGACGATGTCGTCGACCTGCTGCTGGTACCGCTCGGAGAGCGCGTTGGCGGGCGCGACGTGCAGGAAGAGCGCGCCGAGGAACAGCCCGGTGGCGCCGAGCATCCCGGCGCCGGACAGGCAGAGCACCGCCAGCGCCGGCGTCGACCAGGTACGCAACGGCCCACTCCTCCCTGACGGCACGGTCCGCCGGGCCATCCTGCCGCACCCGGACGCCGGGCGACAGGAGGACGGCGGACCGGGACCGTCCGCGGGGCTCAGAGCACGAAGGCGTCCCGGCCGTCGGTGCCGACCATGGGACGGCCGGCCGCCTCCCAGGCGAACATGCCGCCGTCCACGTTGACCGCGTCCCGGCCCTGGGCGACCAGGTACTGGACGACCTGGGCGGAGCGGCCGCCGACCCGGCAGAGCACGTACAGCCGCTCGTCGGGCAGCTCGGCGATCCGGGCGACCACCTCGCCGATCGGGATGTGCAGCGCACCGTCCACGTGGCCGGCGTCCCACTCGTCCTGCTCGCGGACGTCGAGCAGCGCGGCGTCGGCGGGGACGGAGGCTGCCTCGGCGGTGGGCAGCTGATTGGCGAACATGGTCTGGCTCTCCTGGGGGTCGGTCGGTTCCGGTCCATTGTGCGGGTCGGCGCCGAGCAGCCGCTCGAGTTCGGCCCGGCGCTCCGAGGCCCGGCCGAGCAGCTGCTCCGCGAGCTCCTCCAGCAGGCGTTCCGGCTGCTCCGGGGCGAGCAGCAGCAGCTCGCCCATCGGCGTGCGCTCCAGCCGGACCTGCTCGGTGGCGAGCTGCCCGATCTTGCCGGTCAGCCACTCCAGGCGGCGCAGCAGCCAGTCGGGGCGGTCGGGGAGTCCGGGTCGGGCGCGTACTCGGGCGCGGTCGACCACTCGCCCGCGAGCTCCTCCAGCCCGGCGGTGTCGCCCTGGGCATAGGCCTCGTTGACCCGGGAGATGAAAGCGGAGCGGCGCTCCTGCTCGGCCGGGTCGGTGGTCAGGTCGGGGTGGGCCCGGCGGGCCAGGTCGCGGTAGATCCGCTGGGCCTCCCGGTCGGGCCGGACCTTCGCGGCGGCCCGGGCCTCGGGGGCGAGGTCGTCGGCGGCCGGATCGTCGGGCTCGGCGACCCGGCTGCGGGCCTCCGCGGCGCGGCGCAGCGCCTCCGGGTCGCCGCTGCGCGCCGCGTGCGTCTCCGCGATCAGTGCGTCCAGCTCGTCGAGGCGCGCGTACAGCGGGCCGAGCAGCCGGTGGTGGACGAGCGCGAAGTTGTCGATCTCGACGCGGAGGGTGGCCACGTCGACGTCCAGGGTCAGCCAGGCCAGCTCGGTGGCGGCCACCCGCTCCTCCAGCAGCAGTCGCTCCTGGTCGCTCCACTGGGCGGGGCTGTCCGTGCTCACCTGGTCCGCCTCCGGGTCGTCCTGTCGTCCGGCCTGCCACCCTACCGGGGCGCGGCGGGCCCCCGCGGGGCCCCGGAAGGGCGGGCGGAGGCGGCCGACCCGGGCGTCGCCGGGTGATCGTTCCGGGTGAACCCACCGCGCACGGCGCGGTACGCTCGGTGACACACAACCGAGACCGAGCAATCTCCGCGATTCGCTGTTGAAGCCGCCCTGGTCCGTGCTGCACTGGAAGGTGCACCGGCGCTGCACCGCACGCATGCCTGAGTGCCGCAGGGATGCCGGCGTACAACAGACGGGGACACACAGGAGCGGCAGCAGACGAGGAGCCCGAACGCCGCCCCCACACAACGGCCGCCACCCAGGCACGGCGGACAGGCGGGAGCAGACCGAATCCATGGTGGACGAGCCCAACTCCACACAGATCCCGAACGACGGCACGGGTGACCCTCCCTCCGGAGTGGTCGCCCTGCTGCGCGTCGCCGCGGTGCTGGTCGATCCGGACGGCCGGATCGACCAATGGAACCGCGCGGCCGAGGAGCTGTTCGGTCACCGTGCCGAGGTGACCCGCGGCCGCACCGCCTCGGGTCTGCTGCCCGCGATCGAGCCGCGGCCGGAGACCGCGCCGCCGCGCGGCACCCCGGCCCACCGCTGCGACGCCCTGGACACCCTCGACGACCTCACCCAGCTGGACACCCCCTGGGCCGGCTCGATGTCCGTGCTCGACCGCGAGGAGCGGCTGCGGGACGTCATCTGGTGGGCCTACCCGCTGATGGAGCCCAGCGGCCGCAGCCTGCTCGCGCTCGCCGCGGACGCCCGCCCGCTGCGGGCCGGCGGCCCCCGGATCGCCCTCGGCCAGCGGATGCTCCCGTACGCGGCCGCACCGGTCGCCGGCGGGGGCTTGCACCGGGTCGCGGCGGCCTTCGCCCCGACCGGGCCCACGGGGGCCGCCCCGCTCGCCGGACTGCTGCCGGCCGGGGCCGAGCGCCGCGGACGGCTGCTCGCCGGGATCGCCCGGGCCGGGCTGCCGGCCCTCTGGGTCGACTCCGCGACCCGGCTGCCGGTCCTGCCGTACGAACCCGCCGGCCAGGGCGCGGCCCGCGTCGCGGCCGGCCTGATCCGCCGCTACCCGACGCCGCAGCAGCGGGCCGAGCGGCCCCGGGCGGGTCTGCGACCGGGGGAGCCGGCCAGGTCCGGCGGCCGGGTCGCGATCGGGCTGCAGGTCCTGCCCGCCGCGGCCCCGCAGGCGGCCGGCACACCCCGGCTCGGCTCCACCGTGCCCGGCCAGCGCGACACCGAGGACGCCACCGCGAACGGCCCGACCCAGGGAGGTCCCGCCATCGAGTCCATCGCCAACGGCAGCGCACCGGCCAGGGAGAGCGCCCCGGGGCCGGCGGCGCCGCCCATCGACGGGCCCGCCGTACCCGCCCCCGCCCAGCCGCCCGCGCATTCGTCGGTCGAGGTGCTGACCATCAGCCAGGCCGGCGAGCAGTTGGCCCTGCTGAGCGAGGTCGGCAGCCGGGTCGGCACCACCCTGGACCTGGACACCACCGCCCGCGAGCTCTGCGAGGTCCTCGTCCCGCGGGTCGCCGACTTCGCCTGCGTGGACCTGCTGGACGGCCTGATCTCCGACTCCGAGCTCCCCGAGGAGCGCCCCGACGACCGCACCATGCTGCGCCGGGTCGCCCGTGCGGTGCACACCACGCCGCACTCCGCCGCCGGCCACTGGGACCACGTCCTGGACGAGGGCGCGCTGCTGGCGATGCCCCGTTCCACCCCGCCCGGGCTCGCCCTGCAGGAGAACCAGCCGGTGCTCGTCCCGGTGATCAGCCCGGATGTGGCGGTGGACTACGCGGCCTCGCTCGGCGGCGGCCCGGCCCTGGTGCCGGTGGTCGTCGGCCGCTCGATGCTGGTGCTGCCGCTGTCCGCCCGCGGCACGGTGCTGGGCATCCTCAAGCTGCTCCGGCTGCCCGACCGGGCGCCCTTCGACAAGTCCGACGCCGCCACCCTGCGGGAGCTGGCCGCCCGCGCCGCCCTGTCGCTGGACAACGCCCGGCTGCACCGGGCCGAGTCCCGGGTGGCGACCACCCTGCAGCGGTCGATGATCCCGACCCGGCCGCCGCGGATCCCCGGTGTCCAGGTCGCCCACCGCTACCTGCCCGGCGACTCCAAGGCCGAGGTCGGCGGCGACTGGTTCGACGCGATCCAGCTGCCCGGCAGCCGGGTGGCGCTGGTGGTCGGCGACGTGATGGGCCACGGCCTGCACTCGGCGGCCGCGATGGGCCGCTTCCGGACGGCCATGCAGACCCTGGCCGCGCTCGACCTGCCGCCAGGCCAGCTGCTGAGGCACCTGGACAACCTCGCCCACAAGCTCGGCGACGACCATCTCGCCACCTGCCTGTACGCGGTCTACGACCCGATCAACCGCACCTGCGAGCTGGCCAGCGCCGGGCACGTCCCGCCGGTGCTGGTCCACCCGGACGGCCGCGGCGAGCTGCTGGAGATCCCGGCGGGAGCGCCGATCGGCGTGGGCGGGGTGCCGTTCGTCGCCAAGAGGATCGACGTGTCGGACGGCTCCATGCTGGTGCTCTGCACCGACGGTCTGGTGGAGGTCCGGGGCGGCGACATAGGGGAGGGGCTGGCCGCGCTCTGCGGCAACCTGATCGACCCCAAGCAGACCCCGGACGAGGCCTGCGACACCGTGCTGGAGCGCCTGCACTCGGACGACCGGCAGGACGACATCGCCCTGCTGGTCGCCCGGTTCGACGGTGTCCCGCCGACCGAGGTGGCCACCTGGGAGCTGGCGGTCGGCGTGGGGGAGGTGCGCCGGGCCCGCGCGCTCGTCCGGGAGCAGCTCGCGGCCTGGGGCCTGGAGGCGCTCGGCGACACGGTGGAACTGCTGGTCAGCGAGCTGGTCACGAACGCCGTCCGGGTCGCCCGGGACCACGTCCAGCTCCAGCTGATCCGGGTCGACAAGCTGCTGGTCGAGGTCAGCGACGACAACCACAACCTGCCCTCGCTGGAGCCGGCCGAGTCGATGGACGAGAACGGCCGCGGGCTCCACCTGGTCAGCAAGCTCGCCGAGCGCTGGGGCACCGCCCGCAAGGCGGTCGGCAAGGTCGTCTGGTTCGAGATGGCGCTGCCCCGCGCCTGACGCGATCGGTGCCCGTGCCCGCGGTGCCCGGTCAGCGGGCGGCGGGCACGGCCGCCCGCGACCGGGTGTCGGCGACGGCGGACGCGGCGCCGACCCCGGCGAGCACCCGCGGCCAGAAGTCGCCGAAGACCTCCAGCGACGCGGCGATCAGGCCGGCCGTCAGCAGCGCCACCACGTGCTCCAGCCCGGCGAGGTTGGGCAGCAGCGCCGCCTCGACGACCATCGACAGCACCACCGTGCCGCCCGTCCACCAGGCCCGGCAGCGGATCGCCACGCAGACCGCCAGCGCCACCACGGCCGCCGAGGGGCCGGTGTCCCGGACGTACCCCACCCAGGCCGGGAAGCCGAACAGGTGGTCCGGGCCGAGCTCCACGCCGAGCCGGGCGAACAGGGTGCCGGCCAGCGTGCAGGCGTAGGCGACGATCAGCGTCAGCCGGCGGCCGAGCACGATCTCGGCGATCCCGAACACCAGGAAGACCTGCACCAGCGCACCCCACACCGGCAGGTCGAGGGCCGGCACGTAGAGCGACAGCGGGGTGCGCAGCAGGGAGACGTCGAGCGGCAGCGCCGCCTTCACCACGCCCAGCCGGGTGACCACCCGCTCGCCGCCCGGCAGGTGCTGGACGACGGAGAACACCAGCACCAGCAGCGTCGCCGCGGAGGCCAGCGGGACGGCCCGCACGCCGCCCGTCCGCAGCCGCTCGCGGACCGTCGTGAACAGCGGCCCCCATTCGGACACGGCCGCCCGTGTCGCAAGGAGAACGACCCCCTTGCCCCCACCCCCGTGCGAGCCGTTCCGTCCACCGCAGAAACTCCCCGTCAGCGCCGTCGACACCCGGCGCCCGAAAGGCACCGGAGTATCCCGAAGACATTCCGGCCGTCCCCTCACGGCCGATATACCAACGGTATGCACGCGTCCGGCGGAGTGCGTCACCTTGCGAGTGGAACCACGGCTCATCCCCAGGACGGAGGGTGGGGCCCGGAATCGGACGCCCACCCCCGTCGTTCGGCGGCTGCCCTCCGCCCCCGGCGGAGGGACTACCCCTACCCGTTCCGTTCCGCCGCAGCTCCGCCCCCGGACCGCCCCTGAGGGACGAGGGGGTATGCCTGCGACGGAAGAGAGCGGGGAGACTCGGTGCCGTGATGAAGCCCTCGGCACGGGCGCTGGCGATCCCGATCCGGGGAATCTCGCTGCTCTTCTCGAAGAGCAGATAGCGCGGCTCCCAGATCGGCCGGTACTTCGCATTGGCCCGGTACAGCGACTCGATCTGCCACCAGCGCGAGAAGAAGCCGAGAACGGAACGCCACAGCCGCAGCACCGGCCCGGCACCGAGCCGCGAACCGCGCTCGAAAACGGAACGGAACATCGCGAAGTTCAGCGAGACGCGTTCCAGCTCGACCTCGGGGGCGCGCTGCAGGAGTTCGATCACCATGAATTCCATCAGGCCGTTCTCGCTGTCGCGGTCCCGGCGCATCAGGTCCAGCGAGAGCCCGTTGGCGCCCCACGGCACGAAGCTCAGCAGGGCCCGCAGCTCGCCGTCCCCGTCGTGGCACTCCAGCATCACGCAGCGGCCGTCGTCCGGGTCGCCGAGCCGCCCCAGCGCCATCGAGAAGCCGCGCTCGGTCTGGCCGTCCCGCCAGTGGTCGGCCTTGTCCAGCAGCTCGGCCATCTCGCCGTCCGGGATCGCCTCGTGCCGCCGGATCCGCACCGTGTAGCCGGCCCGCTTGACCCGGTTGTAGGCCTGCCGGACGACCCGCATCGCCCGCCCGTCCAGCGAGAACTCGTCGATCTCCACGATCGCCTCGTCCCCGAGCTCCAGCGCGTCCAGCCCGTGCCGGGCGTAGATCACACCGGCCTCCTCGGAGGCGCCCATCACCGCCGGCACCCAGGCGTGCTCCCTGGCCTCCTCCAGCCAGGCCTCGATCGCCCCCGGCCAGGCCTCCGGATCACCGATCGGATCGCCCGAGGCCAGCGACACCCCGCCGAGCACCCGGTACGCCACCGCGGACTTCCCCGAGGGCGAGAAGATCACCGCCTTGTCGCGGCGCAGCGCGAAGTACCCCAGCGAGTCCCGCTCCCCCTGCCGGTCCAGCAGTTCGCGCAGCCGCCGCTCGTCCTCGCCGCTCAGCAACTCCTGGCCGCGCGGGCTGCGGAACGCCAGGTACATCACCAGCAGGAAGAGCACCGCGCCCATCGCGTTGATGCCGGCGTTCACCCAGGTCGGCACGGCGATCTGGTCGGCCAGCCGGCCGGACGGCGTCACGGTGACCATCCGGGCCACCGCGTAGCCGAACCGGACACCGAAGCCCGCGCCGTGGATCGTGTTGGTCAGCTGCACCAGCACCGCGCCGACGACGCCGCCGACCACCAGGCCGCCGACGAAGGTCGCCACCCCGGTCTTGGGGTTGGAGCGGTCGCCCTTCGACGTGAACTCGCGCCG
This sequence comes from Kitasatospora paranensis, assembly GCF_039544005.1. NCBI lineage: Bacteria > Bacillati > Actinomycetota > Actinomycetes > Kitasatosporales > Streptomycetaceae > Kitasatospora > Kitasatospora paranensis. The sequence continues at coordinate 4,476,718 of NZ_BAABKV010000001.1, read as the reverse complement.
TCCGACCAGCAGGGCCAGGAAGAACCCGACGGTGAGCACCGTCGACACATAGTTCAGCGGGTGGTCCGCGAAGGCGCCGCCCGGCACCACCATCAGCAGCACGTACAGCACCGAGAACAGCCCGGACACCACGGCGTTGAAGATCCACGCGGCCCGTTTGCGCCGCCGCATCGCCACCGCCAGGAACAGCGACAGCAGGACGGTGGTCAGGCCCGCGGTCAGCAGGTACGGGGTGAAGAAGTCGCCCTCGTTGTGCTCCTGGACCTGGTCCCGGAACGGGACGGCGAGGACGGCCACCAGGTTCAGCAGGGCCATCAGCCGCAGGTACCAGACGGTGGCCGAGGCGGCCCTCGGCCGCCAGCGGGCGAGCGGCCCCTCGGCGGGGGCGGACCGGGCGGCGGGAACGGCGGTGGGCGCCGGCTTCACAGTGGACACAGCTCCAATTGCAGACGATCGGCCAGGGGGCGCATCCGTACGGCACCCGCGGGGGACGGAGCAGCCCGCATCACCCGGTCATCCGAGCGGCCAGGGCCCGCAGAAGGGCTCCTGTTCCATCGTTCCCCACCCGGGATGAGAATTGCGTGAATCCCCCTGCGGATTCACACCCCCGCCGAACGGCGGGGGTCCCCACCCGCCCGATGGACCGGACGCACCCCCGCCGCGCCCTAGGCTCGGTACCGAACAGCCCACGCCGAGGAGAACCATGCCACCGACCCGCGTTTTGATCGTGGACGACGAGGTCCTGGTCCGCTCCGGCCTCGGCCTGATCGTCGGGTCCGCGCCCGACCTGGAGGTCGTCGGCAGCTGCTCGGGCGGCCAGGCCGAACGGCTCACCGCCGAGCTCCGGCCGCAGGTCGTCCTGCTCGACATCCGGATGCCCGACCTCGACGGCATCAGCGTGCTGCGCCGGCTGCGCGCCCTCCCCGACCCGCCGGCCGTCACCATGCTCACCACCTTCGACACCGACGAGTACATCGGCACCGCGCTGCGCGCCGGCGCGGCCGGCTTCCTGCTCAAGGACACCGCCCCCGAGCAGCTGGTGCACGCCGTCCGGGTGCTTGCCGCCGGCGGCAGCATGCTCTCGCCCACCGTCACCCGCACCGTGATCGGCGGCTACGTCGACGGCGGCGGGCCGGACGCCGACGCCGCCGCGCTCGCCCGCCAGCTCACCGGCCGCGAACTCGACGTGCTCGCCCTGCTCGGCGAGGGCCTGTCCAATGCCGAGATCGCCGACCGGCTGTTCCTCGGCACCGGCACCGTCAAGGACCACATCAGCGCGATCCTGGCCAAGCTCGGCGCCGCCAACCGGGTCCAGGCCGCCGTGGTGGCCCACCGGGCCGGCCTGGTCCGCAACCCCCGCCATCCCGGCGCATGACCACCCCCGCACCGCTGCCCGGCCCGCTGCCCGCCCGGCTCACCGCGCCCTGGCTGATGCTGCTCCTCCCGGTGCTGATGGCCGCCCTGGATGCCGCCCTGGTCTCCAAGGGCGCAGCCTGGTGGGAGGTCGCGCTGTCCGGTCTCGCCACCGCCGTCCTGCTGCTGCGGCGCCGGCTGCCGGTGCTCGTCCTGCTGCTCACGCTGCCCGGCACCTTCGTGAACTACATCTGGATCGCCCCGATGACGGCCGTGTACTCGGTCGCCGCCGACCCGCGCTCCCGGCTGCGGACCACCGCCGCGTGCGCGACCGCGTTCGCCCTCACCGAGTTCTTCCACTGGCCGCTCTCCGACCACCCGCTCGCCCTGGACCGGGACAACGCGCTGTACGCCATCCAGTGCGTGATGCTCGCCGCCGGGCCCGCCGCCCTCGGCCTGCTCGCCCGGACCAGGCGCGAGCTCGCCGACCGGCTCGACGACCTCACCCGCGGCCAGGAGCGGGAGAGCCGGCTGCTCGCCGAGCGGGTGCTGGCCACCGAGCGGGCCCGGCTCGCCCGCGAGATGCACGACGTGGTGTCGCACCAGGTCAGCCTGATCTCGATCCAGGCCGGCGGGCTCCAGGTCTCCACCGGCGACCCGGTCGCCAAGGAGACCGCGGGCACCATCCGCGAGCTCGCCGTCCGCACCCTGGAGGAGCTGCGCCAGATGGTCGGCGTGCTGCGCGCCGCCGGGGTACGGCAGGACACCCCCTCGCCCCCAGCCGCGGCTGGGCGACCTGCCGGGCCTGATCGACGGCTCCGGGCTGCCGGTCACCAGTGAGCTCCACCCGGGGCTGCGGCGCTGGCCGGAGGCGGTCGAGCGGGCCGCCTACCGGACCGTCCAGGAGGCGCTCACCAACGCCCGCAAGCACGCTCCCGGGGCGGCCGTGACCGTCCGGGTGCTCGGCCGCGGCGCCCGGCTGCTCGTCGAGGTGCACAACGGCCCGCCGCCGCTGCACGCCGAGCGGGACGCCCCGCTGCCCGGCGGCGGCCACGGGCTGGTCGGCCTGCGCGAGCGGGCCCAGCTGCTCGGCGGCACCCTCACCGCGGCCGCCACTCCGGACGGCGGCTTCGCCGTCCGGGCGAACCTGCCCGCCGCGGTCGAGTAGCCGCCCCGGAACGGGAACGGCGCCCTCCCCCACGAGGGGGAGGGCGCCGCAGCGGGCCGATCGGTGATCAGCTGGCGCTGTAGTAGCCCATCAGGTCGACGATCACGTCGGCCGGGCTGTTGGTGGTGATGTCCACCGAGTTGTCGTGCACCGGGACGACCACCGCGTTGGCGATCATGTTGTTCACGCCCATCCAGTTGAGGTTGGACGAGCCCGGCTTGGTGGTGTTGCCCGGCCAGGCGGTCAGGAAGCCGTCGCCGTGGGTGTTGACCACGGTGACGTTCAGGACCACCGAGGTGGCACCCGCCAGCACGCCGCTGTCGTTCAGGTTGATGTGCAGGGTGTTGCCGTTGATCTGGCCGGGGGCCGCAGCACCCTTGCCGTACCGGGTGTCCACGATGCGCTTCGGGCCGGCCACGTGGAACTTGGCCCCGGAGTCGCTGGTGAAGTAGCCGAACACGTCGGCGAGAACGTCGACCTGACCGCCCATGCCGTTGTGGAAGGTCACCTTGCCGTCGGTGCCGACCGGCACCACGACCAGGTTCGGCACGGTCTTCTTGTCGGTCCAGTTGAGGTTGGACGACTTGACCGCGCCGCCGGTCGGGATGACGGCCATCCAGCCGTCGCCCTGCCCGCGGGTCACCGTGGTGTTGAGGACGACCGCGGTCACGTTGGTGGCCGGCACGCCGTTGGCGTTGCCCTTGGCGTCCTTGCCACCGGCGATCTTGACGCTGATGTCGGCCCCACCGGCGACCGGCGCCTTGGCCGTGTTGTTGGCGTCGCCGTAGCGGGTGTCGAACAGCCGGGCCGGAGCCAGCGGCACGAAGTTCGCACCGGCGGTGTCCGGGGTGTAGTACCCGAGCAGGTCGACGACGACGCGGGCCGGGCTGCTCCAGGCACCGTTGAACATGCTGATCTTGCCGCCGGCACCGACCGGGACGGTGACCAGGTTCGGCACGGCGCCGCTGTGGTCCACCCAGTTGATGTTGGAGGTGACGGGCTGGGCCTTGCCGGTCGGCCAGACGGTCAGGTAGCCGACACCGGAGGTGTTGGCCACGGTGACGTTCAGCGCGACCGCGGTGACGCCGGCCGGCACACCGTTGGGGTTGCCCTTCGCGTCATTGCCGCCGGCGATCTGGAGGCTGGTGTTGCCGCGGGCCGGGATGGCCCCCGGGACACCGGTGTCCAGCAGACGGGTCGGCGAGACGCTGGTGAAGCTGCCCGCCGGCTGCGAGGGCAGCTGCCGGCAGAGCGCGGCGATCAGACCGCGGCCCTTGGGCGAACCGAGGCCGGTCGCCATGTCGTAGCCGCCGGTCGCCTGGTAGCTGCCGCCGAAGTAGCCGGAAGCCGTCAGGTCGTTGCTGCTGAAGTCGCTCACGTCGTTGAAGACGGACGTGTTGCCGACCAGCTTGTACAGGGCCGGGTTCAGGAAGCCGACCGGACCGTTGGCCGCGCAAGCGACCGACGAGTTGGCGGTGGCGACGATCGCGGCCCACAGCGGGGCGGCGGCGCTGGTGCCACCGTAGATGCTGTACCAGACGCCCTGCGAGTCCACGTTGGTGAACACGAGGTAGCCGTGGTTCGGGTCGGCGAGGGCCGAGACGTCAGGGACCTGACGGCAGCTCTCGCCGGCACCCGCACCGCAGACAGTGGGGTCGTAACCGGCGCCGTGGACGGACCCGGCCGGGTTGTCCGCGTCGCTGAGCTTCCAGTACTTGGAGACGCCGCCGCCGCCCGCGCCCTGACCGTCGTTCCAGGTCGAGAACGAGCTGGGAACGGAGCCGGAGTGCGAGGTGCCGCCGACACCGGTGATGTACGGCAGGGCCGCCGGGTTGTCCACGCTGAGGCGCGCGTCCTGGGTGCCGCCGTAGCGGTAGCAGTCGGTGGAGCCGGAGTCGCCGGAGGCGGCGACGACGGACTGACCCTGGGCCGCGGCCTGCTGGAGGATGAGGTTCAGGGTGGAGTCGGCACCGCGGACCAGGTCGCAACGGCCCCAGCTGATCGACACCACGCTGGCGCGGTTGTCGTTGACGATCCGCGAGTAGTTGTCGACGAGACCCTGCTCGGTGTTCGCGTCCTGGTAGACCAGGATGGTCGAACCGGGCGCGAGGCTGGCGACCGTCTCGATGTCGAGCGCGGTCTCGCCGCCCTCGCCGTTCGCGGTGTCCGGCGCGCCGGCCTGGCCGCCGACGCGGACATTGCTGACGTTGGCCTTGGTGCCGTTGCAGCTCTGGTATTCGTTGACCGCGGCGGAGGAGTAGTTCTCCAGCGACATGATCGCGACCGTGGCGCCGAAGGCGCCGTCGGGCATGTTGTTCATGTCGTAGGCGGTGGCCAGCGTGCCGGAGCTGTAGTAGTTCTGGCCGTCGACCATGCCCTGACTGCCGAGGAAGCTGCTCCAGTCGGAGCACAGATGCGGGTTGGCGTTGATGTTGTGCGGCGCCACCGCGTTCGGCTTCACCTTGGCGGGCTTCGGCTTCTGCTTCGGCACGTTGCGGGGCGTCGCCCTGGTGGCCGTGTCGAGGCCGGTGATGCCCGCGATCTTGCCGGCCACGTCGCCGCGGACGGCCGGGGCCTTGGTGTTGCTGAAGCCGGTCGAGCCGTCCGCCAGCTTGTAGCCGGCGAAGTCGGTGTCGAAGGCCTTCTTCGCCTCGGCCACGGTGGCCTTGACCGGGATGGTCAGGCCGTTGGCACTGACCTCACCCGGGTGCAGGCCGGCCGCGGTCAGCGCCTGGCGCACGCTCGCCACGGTGGCCGCGTCGGCGCCGAAGCGCTTACCGAACTCACCGGTGCCGAGGTAGTGCTTGTAGAGCGGCGAGGCCGGGTTGGAGACCGCGTTGACGAACGTGGTCAGCGCAACCTGGTCACGGGGCTGCAGGGTGATGCTGAGGTCGATCTGGGTGATGTCGGCAGGCGCGGTGGACTTGGTGGCGCCGTGCGGGACAACGGGAGCGGAACCGACGCGCTTGGGCGTCAGCGACTCCGCCTGAGCGGTCGCGAGGGTGGGCAGGCCTGCCCCGGCGACCAGAGCAGCGGTGACGACGGCGAGGGTGGTCGCGCGTCCTATCCCCCTGGTTCGTGGCGTCCGGATCGGACCCAACGGGTCGAGCATCCGCGATCTCCTTGGATGACAATGCTGCGGATATGGGTGGAATTCCGGACAGAACGACGTCCCCGCGACTTAAAGACAGAGGCCTGGTCAGCCGCTCGAAGCGGCGATTCTCCGGCCATCCCCCACGTACAACCCCCGCGGAGACCTCCGAGTTGGCACCAGCGGGCACCAAATCGGACATTTCCTCGAACTGTCGAACGGAATTTCCGAAGGATGTTTTATCAGCCCCTCAGGACAGAATCCGTTCGGGGGCACCTGCTGTTACCACTCGGAGACCTTGGTGAACACGGGACAAGGCCGGGAAGGCGTCGCCGAGGGGGCGCGCAGGAGCACGGGCCCGCATGCGGACAACGAGAAAGCCCCGCAGATCCGAAGATCTGCGGGGCTTCGCTGTGCGCGAGGGGGAGTTGAACCCCCACGCCCTTTCGGGCACTGGAACCTGAATCCAGCGCGTCTGCCTATTCCGCCACCCGCGCAAGGGTGTCGCAGTCGGGCGCTTGCGTGCCTTCCTGCTCGTCGAGAACCTTACCGCATCCTCGCCGGTCTTCCGTTCTTCCCTCTCGGGCGCCCCTTCCGACATGCAAAACATTAGCACGACCTGCGGGCTACCTCCGAATCAGTTGCCCCGCCACCCGGCCGACCGGTCGGCCGGGACCCCGACGAACGGGTGACCGAGGGGTGAGAAGGGCCCCGGGCGGGTAGCCCTGGCTTGCCGCCCGTCGGCACCCTCCGTACCCGGACCCGTCCCCGTCCGACCCGTGTGCCGGGTCTCACGCCCCGGGACCACGTCCACGGGGAACCGTACGGATGGGCCCGACGTGGATACGATCAGTACGGAAAACCGCAACCCGGCCCGCGAGCGCGGCCCGGTCGAAGCCCTGGAAGGGGGTGCCCCGTGGGAGTCCTGAAGAAGTTCGAGCAGCGGCTCGAGGGTCTCGTGAACGGCACCTTCGCCAAGGTGTTCAAGTCCGAGGTCCAACCGGTGGAGATCGCCGGCGCGCTCCAGCGCGAGTGCGACAACAACGCCACCATCTGGAACCGCGACCGCACCGTCGTCCCCAACGACTTCATCGTCGAGCTCAGCCCGCACGACCACGAGCGGCTCAGCCCGTACGCCGGCCAGCTCGGGACGGAGCTCGCCGGGATGGTCCGCGAGTACGCCGAGGCGCAGCGCTACAGCTTCATGGGCCCGCTCAAGGTCACCCTGGAGAAGGCCGACGAGCTCGACACCGGCCTGTACCGGGTGCGCAGCCGCACGCTGGCCGGCGAGGAGCCGGCCCAGCAGCAGGCCGCCCCGGGCGGCTACGAGCGGCGCCCGACCCCGCCGGCGCCCGGCGCGCCCTGGCAGCAGCCGGGCGCGGCCCCGTACAACGCGCCGCCGCCGCCCGCGGCGCCGCCCGCGATGCCGGCGAACCCGCCCGCCGCGGGCGGGAACGTCCGGCCGTTCCCCGGCTCCGGCCACAGCGGTGCGAACACCCGGCGCTGGATCGAGGTCAACGGCACCCGCTACCAGATCACGGGCAACGCCTGCGTGCTGGGCAGGTCCACCGAGGCCGACGTCCGGATCGACGACCCCGGGGTGTCCCGCAAGCACGCGGAGATCCGGCCGGGCACGCCTCCGATGGTGCTCGACCTCGGGTCCACCAACGGCATCGTGGTGGACGGGCAGCACACCCAGCGCGCTACGCTCCGCGACGGCTCCCGAATCGTCCTCGGGTCCACCACCATCGTCTACCGACAGGTCGAAGGGTAGAGCGGGCCACTCATGTCAGAACTGACCCTGACGGTCATGCGGCTGGGCTTCCTCGCCGTGCTGTGGCTGTTCGTCATCGTCGCGGTGCAGGTCATCCGCAGCGACCTCTTCGGCACGAAGGTGAACCAGCGCACCGCGCGGCGCACCGCCCCGGCCGCCGCCGCCTCCGGTGCCCGCCCGCCCCAGCAGGGCGGGCCCGCCGCACCCCCGCAGCCGCGCCAGCGCCGCGGAGCCCCGACCCACCTGGTGGTCGTGCAGGGCTCCCTGGCCGGCACCACCGTCGCCCTCCAGGGCCAGACGATCACGCTGGGCCGGGCGCACGACTCCACCATCGTGCTGGACGACGACTACGCCTCCTCCCGCCATGCCAGGATCTATCCGGATCAGGCTGGGCAGTGGACGGTGGAGGATCTAGGCTCCACCAACGGCACCTATCTGGACCGGCAGCGGCTCACCGCGCCGATGCCGCTCCAGCCGGGCATGCCGATCCGTATCGGCCGGACCGTCATCGAACTGCGGAAGTAGCGGCGCATGAGGGACACCACCCCGTCCAAGACCAGCCGGGAGCGCGGCCCCCGCGCTGCCGCTGCCGTGCGCGCCCGCGGCATGGTCACCGCCGAGCAGTCCCGGAAGGGGGCGGCGACCGCATGAGCCTCGTGCTGCGCTTCGCCGCCGGCTCGCACAAGGGCCTGATCCGGGAGGGGAACGAGGACTCCGGCTACGCCGGTCCGAGGCTGCTCGCCGTCGCCGACGGCATGGGCGGCGCCGCGGCCGGCGAGGTCGCCTCCTCCGAGGTGCTCGGGTCGATCGTCCGGCTCGACGAGGACGTCCCCGGCGCCGACCTGCTGACCCTCCTCGGGGAGGCTGTCCAGGGCGCGAACGACCGGCTGCGGCAGATGGTCGAGGAGGACCCGCAGCTGGAGGGCATGGGCTGCACCCTGACCGCCATGCTGTGGACCGGCCAGCGGATGGGCATGGTGCACATCGGCGACTCCCGCGCCTACCTGCTGCGGGACGGCTCGCTGACCCAGATCACCCAGGACCACACGTGGGTCCAGCGCCTGGTCGACGAGGGCCGGATCACGCCGGAGGAGGCCGAGACCCACCCGCAGCGCTCCCTGCTGATGCGGGCACTGGACGGCCGCGGCCAGGTCGAGCCCGACCTGTCGATCCGCGAGGTCCGGGCCGGCGACCGCTACCTGATCTGCTCCGACGGCCTGTCCGGCCCGGTCAGCCACCAGACCCTGGAGGAGACGCTCGGGAGCTACTACGCCCCGCAGCAGACCGTCCAGGAGCTGATCCAGCTGGCGCTGCGCGGCGGCGGCCCGGACAACATCACCTGCATCGTGGCGGACGTCATCGACGTCGGCGCCACCGACACCCTCAGCGGCCAGCTCGCCGACATCCCGGTGGTGGTGGGTGCCGTCGCCGAGGCGCAGCCGCACCACGCCGACCCCGGGCTGCTGAACACCCCGGCCGGCCGCGCCGCCGGGCTCGGCCGCCCGCAGGCCCCGCAGGGCGCCTTCGGCCCCGCCAACGGCTACGACACCGCTCCGGGCTTCGGCCCCGCGGAGGGCTACGCGGACGGCTACGGCGATCCCCAGGGCGGTTACGGCGCCGCCGACGAGCAGGCGTACGAGGGCTACGAGGAAGGCCGCTCGCGGCGTCGCAAGAAGGGCCGCGGGCTCAAGCTGACGCTGAGCGCGCTGGTCGTGCTCGGCCTGCTGGGCGGCGGCGGCTACCTCGGCTGGCGCTGGACGCAGGACCAGTACTACGTCGGCGCCGACGGCGACGGTGTGGCGGTCTACCGCGGCCTCAACCAGAGCCTGGCCGGGCTGAGCCTGTCCTCGGTGTACGAGAAGCACGCCGACATCGAGCTCAAGTTCCTCCCCGACTACCAGCGGACGCAGGTCGGCAAGACCATCCAGGCGAAGAGCCTGGCGGACGCCCAGGACCAGGTCCGCACGCTCGGCGCACAGGCCGCGGTCTGCAAGAAGGTCTCGCAGGGCGCCACCACCGCCCCGCAGCCCGGCACGGCGAGCCCGAGCCCCAGCCCGACCGCCACCTCGACCGCCCTGACCACCGCGGCCCTGCGCACCGAGGGCACCGCGAGCCCCAGCCCCAGCCCGACGTCCGGCACCCTGAGCACCGGGAACCCCGGCACCACGCCCGAACTCACCGAGCAGGAGAAGCAGCTGGCGGCCTCCTGCCCGACCAAGTAGCACCATCCCCCGCCAGGGGACTCAGCCGTCGGGGAGCGGCCTACACGTGAGCACCTTTGACCTGAGCAACAGTTCCACCGACCGCGGCGCCCGACGCGCCAACACCACCATCACCCCGCAGAACGCGCCCAACCGCCGCAACACCGAGCTCGCCATGCTCGCCTTCGCGGTGGTGCTGCCCGTCTTCGCCTACGCCAACGTCGGCCTCGCGATGGACGGCACGCTGCCGGCCGGCATGCTCGCCTACGGGCTGGGCATGGGCGCGCTCGCCCTCGTCGCCCACCTGGTGATGCGCCGCTTCGCGCCGTACGCGGACCCGCTGCTGCTGCCGCTGGCCACCCTGCTGAACGGGCTCGGCCTGGTGATGATCTGGCGGCTGGACAAGGCCGGCAAGCTGCTCGCCAGCAACTACCCGGCCGCCGCCAACCAGCTGATGTGGTCGGGTCTGGGCATCGCGTTCTTCATCGGCGTGATCGTGCTGCTGAAGGACCACCGGATCCTCCAGCGCTACACCTACATCTCGATGGCGGTGGCCCTGGTGCTGCTCGCGGCGCCGGCGTTCTTCCCGTCCCGGCCGGGCGACTTCGGCGCCAAGATCTGGATCCACATCGGCAGCTTCTCCATCCAGCCCGGCGAATTCGCCAAGATCATCCTGACGATCTTCTTCTCCGGCTACCTGATGGTCAAGCGCGACGCCCTGGCCCTGGCCAGCCGCCGCTTCATGGGGCTGTACCTGCCGCGCGGCCGCGACCTCGGCCCGATCATCGTGGTCTGGCTGCTGTCGATCCTCATCCTGATCTTCGAGACCGACCTCGGCTCGTCCTTCCTGTTCTTCGGCCTCTTCGTGGTGATGCTCTACGTCGCCACCGAGCGGACCAGCTGGATCGTCTTCGGCCTGATCATGTCGATCGGCGGCGCGACCGTGGTCGCCATGGCCGAGCCGCACGTCAAGACCCGCATCAACGCCTGGCTCGACCCGATGGCCGCGTTCGGCCCGCACCCGCCGGCGCAGTCCAGCGAGCAGATCGGCCAGACCCTGATGGCGTTCGGCTCCGGCGGCGTCACCGGCTCCGGTCTGGGCCAGGGCCGCTCCTGGCTGATCCAGTTCGCCGCCAAGAGCGACTTCATCCTCGGCTCGTTCGGCGAGGAGCTCGGCCTCACCGGCATGATGGCGCTCTTCCTGCTGTACGGCCTGATCGTCCAGCGCGGCCTGCGCACCGCCGTGGCGGCCCGCGACCCGTTCGGCAAGCTGCTCGCCGTCGGCCTCTCGTCCGCGTTCGCGCTGCAGGTCTTCGTGGTCGCCGGCGGCGTCACCGGCCTCATCCCGCTGACCGGTATGACGATGCCGTTCCTCGCCCAGGGCGGTTCGTCGGTGGTCGCCAACTGGGCCCTGATCGCCATCCTGCTCAAGATCAGCGACAGCGCCCGCCGCCCCGCAGCCGAGCCCGAACCGGCCACCGCGCCGTCCCCGGCCCCGGCCCGATAGGGAGATCCGCACGTGAACAAGCCCATCCGCCGGGTCTCGGTGTTCTGCCTGGTCCTCGTCCTCGCCCTGCTGGTGCGCACCAACTGGGTGCAGGGGGTCCAGGCCCAGGCCTGGGCGAGCAACCAGCACAACGACCGCAACAAGTACGACCGCTACGCCTATCCGCGCGGCAACATCATCGTCGGCGGCCAGCCGGTCACCAACTCCGACTTCGTCAACGGCCTGCGCTACAAGTACAAGCGCAGCTGGGTCGACGGCCCGATGTACGCCCCGGTCACCGGCTACTCCTCGCAGTCCTTCGGCACCAGCCAGCTGGAGTCCCTGGAGGACGGCATCCTGGCCGGCACCGACTCGCGGCTCTTCTTCCGCAACACCCTCGACATGCTGACGGGCGGCGACAAGAAGGGCGGCAACGTCGTCACCACGATCAACGCCAAGGCCCAGAAGGCCGCCTTCGAGGGCCTGGGCAACAAGAAGGGCGCCGCGGTCGCGATCGACCCGCGCACCGGCGCGATCCTCGCGCTGGTCTCCACCCCGTCCTACGACCCCGGCACCTTCTCCGGCAGCACCGCCGCCGACGCCAAGGCCTGGACGGACCTCAACGCCGACCCGAACAAGCCGATGCTGAACCGGGCGCTGCGCGAGACGTACCCGCCCGGCTCGACCTTCAAGCTGATCACCGCGGCGGCCGCCTTCGAGACCGGGATGTTCCAGAACCCCGAGGACAAGACGGACACCCCCAACCCGTACACCCTGCCCGGCACCAAGACCGTGCTGAAGAACGCCTCGGACACCGAGCCCTGCGAGAACGCCACACTGCTGGTCGGCATGGACTTCTCCTGCAACACCGTCTTCGGCAAGATCGGCGCCGACCTGGGCAAGGACAAGCTGCGCGCCCAGGCCGAGAAGTTCGGCTTCAACAACTCCCAGGTGGATGTGCCGATCCGGCCGTCCACCAGCGTGTTCCCGACGAACTCCTCGCCGGACGGCACCGCGATGGACGCCATCGGCCAGCACGACACCCGGGCCACCCCGCTCCAGATGGCCATGGTCGCCGCGGCGATCGCCAACAACGGCAGCCTGATGCAGCCGTACCTGGTGGACCAGGAGCAGGCCGGGAACCTCGCCGTGGTGTCCAAGCACTCCGAGAAGCAGCTCAGCCAGGCGGTCTCCCCGGCCACCGCGCAGAAGCTGCAGCAGCTGATGGAGTCCGTGGTCAAGAACGGCACCGGCACCAAGGCGCAGATCGACGGCGTCACCGTCGGCGGCAAGACCGGCACCGCCCAGCACGGCCAGGACAACAGCGGCCTGCCGTTCGCCTGGTTCATGTCCTACGCCAAGGGCGCCGACGGCAAGCAGGTCGCCGTCGCGGTCGTGGTCGAGGACGGCGCCGCCGAGAGCCGCGAGATCAGCGGCGGCTCGATCGCCGCGCCGATCGCGAAGAGCGTCATGGAAGCCGTGGTCAAGGGGTAGCGACGCGTCACCGGCCTGCGTGATTGGTCACAGCGGGGCCGTTCCGGTGCATACCGGTCTGGTCTCAGCTGGCAGGCTGTTCGGGTCGTCTCAGGTTCGCCCGGTAGCGTATCCGCCAGCAGCGGGTGTATCCGCCGCCGACCACGGCTCCGGCCGCGGGCCGGCGGGTGGAGAACCGGGGCGTCTGCGACAGCGTCAAACAGAGCGTGCGGGGACACCTACGTCACATCCTCACCGGCCGGTGAGGGAGAGGGTCGGAACTATGGAAGAGCCTCGTCGCCTCGGCGGCAGGTACGAGCTCGGCGGCGTCCTCGGACGCGGCGGCATGGCCGAGGTCTACCTGGGCCATGACACCCGGCTCGGCCGCTCGGTCGCCGTGAAGACGCTCCGCGCCGACATGGCCCGCGACCCGTCGTTCCAGGCCCGGTTCCGCCGCGAGGCCCAGTCCGCCGCCTCGCTGAACCACCCCGCGATCGTCGCCGTGTACGACACCGGCGAGGACTACATCGACGGCATCTCCATCCCGTACATCGTGATGGAGTACGTCGAGGGCTCCACCCTCCGCGAGCTGCTGCACTCCGGCCGACGACTGCTGCCCGAGCGCGCGCTCGAGATGACCATCGGCATCCTCCAGGCGCTGGAGTACTCGCACCGGGCCGGCATCGTCCACCGCGACATCAAGCCCGCCAACGTCATGCTCACCCGCCAGGGCAACGTCAAGGTCATGGACTTCGGCATCGCCCGCGCGATGGGCGACGCCGGCATGACGATGACCCAGACCTCGGCCGTCATCGGCACCGCCCAGTACCTCTCCCCGGAGCAGGCCAAGGGCGAGACCGTCGACGCCCGCTCCGACCTGTACTCCACCGGCTGCCTGCTCTACGAGCTGCTGACCGTCCGGCCGCCGTTCGTCGGCGACTCCCCGGTCGCGGTGGCGTACCAGCACGTCCGGGAGGAGGCCCAGCCGCCGTCCGCGTTCGACCCCGAGGTCCGCCCCGAGATCGACGCGATCGTGCTGAAGGCCCTCGCCAAGGAGCGCGACTACCGGTACCAGAGCGCCGACGAGATGCGCGACGACATCGAGCGCTTCCTCGACGGCCTCCCGGTCGCCGCCGCCCAGCAGGCCGCCGCGTTCGGCATGGGCGGCTACGGCTACGACCAGGGCGGCGCCCAGTACGACCCGTACGGCCAGACCAACCTGCTGCCCCAGCAGGGCGCGGCCGGCCCCACCACCATGCTTCCGCCGGTCGGCTCCCAGCAGTCCGGCTACGGCTACCCGCAGGAGGGCTACGGCGGCGGCCAGGGCGGCTACGACAACGGCGACGACGGCTACGACCGGCCCAGCCGCCGGGCCAACCCGCCGAAGAAGAACAACACCTCCTGGATCGTGCTGGCCGTGGCCGCGGTGCTCGTCCTGGTCGGTGCCTTCTTCGTCGTGCAGGCCATGCTGAACAGCGGCAGCGGCGCGAGTGGCCAGACCACCTCGCCGAACCTGGTCGGCCTCAGCCTCACCGACGCGCAGACCAAGGCCAAGCAGCAGAACGCCAAGCTGCAGGTGGCGGCCGCCAACCCGATCGCCTGCCCCGACGCCAAGATCCAGAAGGACCAGGTCTGCACCCAGGACCCGGCGGCCGGCAACAAGATCGACGAGACCACGGTCATCAAGGTCCACCTGTCGACCGGCCCGGTCGAGACCGACATCCCGGAGGTCTCCGGCCAGTCCGTGGACTCCGCCACCGCGCAGCTCCAGCAGGCCGGCTTCACCGTCGAGACCCAGACCAAGAACGACGACACCGTCGACCAGAACAAGGTCATCTCGTACTCGCCGACCGGCAAGGCGCCCGCCGGCTCCAAGATCACCCTGGTGGTCTCGGGCGGCACCGGCAAGTTCCCCGTCCCGAACGTGATCGGCAAGACCAAGGCCGACGCCAGCCAGGCGATCACCGACGCCGGGCTGCAGGTCTCGATCAAGACCACGGTGGTGACCGACCCTGCGCAGGTCGACGTGGTGCAGTCGCAGAGCCCGACCGACGGCCAGCTGAAGAAGAACGGCACAGTCACCATCACTGTCGGCAAGCTGGCCGACAAGGTCTTCGTCCCCGTCCTCCAGGGCAAGACCTACAAGGAGGCCTTCGCGATGCTGACCCAGCGCGGCCTGGCCCCGCTGGTCATCAGCGGTCCGCAGGACGACACCGCGATCGTGGTCACCAGCGACCCGCCGTCGGGCACCCCGGTCGACGCCGGCACCACGATCCGGCTCACCACCAAGCCGGGCGGCCTCGGCCTCCCCGGCGGCAACTGACCGGACGGCACCACCCCGGAGGGGCCGCGCGAACCGCGCGGCCCCTCCGGGCTTTTCCGCGGCCGGACGGCGGTGCGGGCACCGGTTGTGCACAGGGTTGTCCCCAGGCCGCCACTCCCCCACCCGTTCGGGCCAACACCATGTCAGGCGGCCCGGGCATCCCCCTACCGTCCGTCACCGGCCGGAAGTTATCCACAGGCTGTGCACAGCCGGTGGAGCCTCACAGCACCCCGCGTCCGATGTCCTGCAGCACCAGCCGGCGCATGATCACCACACCCTGGGGCAGGGCCACCGGCTGGAAGTGGTGCACGCACGGCCAGCCGTGCACCGCCCCGCTGATCCGCCGCACCCGGAACAGCGACCCCAGCCGCCGGTCGGTGATGCTGTGCCCGCCGTACGGAGGCTCCAGCTGCCGGAGCAGCCCGGCGTCCCGCGCCGTCCCGAAGAGCCGGTTGCGGCTCAACTCGGGGCGGCCGAGCTCGGCGCCCAGCAGCTCGGCGACCGCGTCGAAGGTGAGCGCCTCCTCCGGCACGTCAGGGTGCCAGAGCGGCCCGTCCGGCGGGATCCGCCCGGCCCGCGCCTGCCCCGGGACGTGAGGCGTCCCGGCGTCCATCCGATCGGTGAGGTCGGCAATCCGGCCGCTCAGACCGTCCACGGCCCTCGTCGCGTCCTCCACCGCCGACGCCAGCCGGCTCCCCGAGGCGAAGGCCTCCCCGGCCGCCCGGGCGATCAGCCGCAGGACCTCCGCCATCGCCTCCGGCACGTCCTGGTCCTGGCTGTCCGACACCGCGTACCGGCCGGTCCGCCGGATCTGCGGGATCACCTCGTGGGTGATCCACCGTTTGAAGGCCCGCGCCTGCGGCTTGCGGGAGCGCAGCACCAGCGAGTAGAGGCCGGGCTCGTTGATGACGGAAACCTGCTGGTCACCGCCGGGGGTGTAGACAGTAGCTACCCCTTCTCGTCGTCGTCGAGCGTCTTGCGCAGGGCGTCACGGGGGTTGGCGATCTCCAGGACCGCGCACACGTCGGCCGCCACCCACCACGGGTCCCCGCCGACCGTGAGCACCCGGATCTCCCGGCCCTCGAACTCGAACGGCGCCGGGACGTTGTTCGTCGTCGTCATATCAGCATCAACGAGTCACCCGGACGGCGGGCAACTACCCCTGACGGCGGCCCAGCTCCTGCGGCGGTGTGCGCCGGGCGTCCATCGGGACCACCCGGGTCAGGCTGCCCCAGACGGCCATCCGGTACAGCGAGGTGTAGGCGGGCGTGCAGGTGGTCAGCGTGATGTAGCGGCCGGGCCGGTGGTACGGCGAGCCCTCGGGGACGGGGGCGATGACCCCGACGTCCTCCGGGGAGGTCTCCGGCAGGACGGCGTCGACGCGGTAGACGTACCAGTCGGCTGCGGTCTCGATGACGACCGGGTCGCCGGGCCCGAGGCGGTCGAGGTCGTGGAACCGGGCGCCGTGGCCGTCCCGGTGGGCGGCCAGCGTGACGTTGCCGACCGCGTCCCAGGGCATCGCGGAGGGGTAGGGCGTCCGGTAGAGACCGGCCACCCCGCCGTCGAGCACGTCCGGGCCGGTGCCGGGCCGGATCAGCACCTGGTAGTCGGGGCCCAGCGCGGGCACGTGCAGGAACCCGACGGCGTCGCCGCCCGACCGCCCGTCGAGGGCCGGCGGCGGGGCCGTGGACGGCCCGGCCGACCAGCTGCCGCGGAGCCGGGCCGCGGCCCGGGAGGCGTCGTGGTCGGCCACCAGGTCGGTCCACCAGAGCGCGTACGCCGCGAACAGGGCGAGCACCACCCCGAGCGTGATCATCAGTTCGCCGACCGCCGAGGCGACCGCCTGGATCCGGGCCGCGGGCACCCGACTGCCGAGAGGACTCACCGTGGTGCCTTCCGTCGCGCGACAGGACACCCCCGGCCGGAGCAGGCCCCGGCCCCCAGGGCTTGGCTGACAATTCCCGCCGCGCGGGCGAATCGTCAGCCAAGCCCTAGCCGGTGAGCGCGGCCGGCTTGCCCTGGCTCCTCGGCTGTTCCCCGACCATCTTGCCGAAGACGATGAGCCGTCCCCGGGCACTGAACTCGGGTGTGCACGTCGTCAGGGTGATGTATCGACCCGGTTGGGTGAACGGCGAGCCCTTGGGCACGGGCTGGATGACGCCCACGTCGGTCGGCGGCGTCTCCGGGATGCCCCCGGCGACCTGGTAGGTGTAGAACGTCGTCGCGGTCTCCACCACGATCATGTCACCGGGCTTCAACTGGCCGATCTTCCGGAACGGCTGACCGTGCGTCGTGCGGTGCGCGGCAACGGCGAAGTTGCCGGCCTTGTCGGCGGGCATCGCCGTACCGGTGTAGTGCCCGACCAGGCCCTTGTCGAGCACCTGCTGCTTGCCGGTGCCCTCCGCGACCGGGTACTTGAGCCCCAGCGCGGGGATGTACAGCAGCGCGAACCCCTGCCCGGGCTGGAAGGCCCCGGCGGCCGGTGCGCCCGGGCTGCCGCTCGGCTGCGGGGCACTGCTCCACTGCTGCTCCAGCCGGTTCCCGGCGGCGCTCGCGGAGGCATCGGCCTGCACGTTGGTCCACCAGAGCTGGTACGCCACGAAGAGCAGCATCACCAGGCCGAGGGTGATGAAGAGTTCTCCGACCGCGCGGGCGACCACGACCCGGCGGCGTTCCGGGGCCGCACCCGGGCGGCGGCCGTGCGGCCGGTCGCCCGGCGCCGGCCCGTCCCCGGAGCCGCCAGTCCGCCGGCCCGGCGGCGCTCGGCCCGGCCGCCCGCCTGCACCGCCCCGGCCGGGCCGTCGGCGGCTGCCCACTCCTCCGGCCGCTCGTCCGGCCTCGACAGCGGCGGTGCGGGCTGCGCCGGCACCGCGCGCAGCTGCATCGTGCTGTCGTCCGGCACCGGCACCACGGCCTGACCGGCCGGAGCCCGCCCGGCCTGCGGCGGCTCCGGCCGCTCGGGCCGCTCCCGCTGCTCCGGCTGCTGCTGCGACGTCTGCTGCTGCGACGTCTGCTGCGGCCGGGCGGGCTCGTACACGCCCCAGTCGTCCGCTCCCGGACCCTTCGGCCCGCCCCCTCCGGGCGTACGGCGGTCACCTGGTCAGCTCCGGCCGATCACCGGGGCGAGCCCTCGGGATCGCCCGACCGCCTCCGGGAAGCCGCACTCGGCGAGCCAGTTGGCCAGCATCCGGTGCCCGCCCTCGGTGAGCACCGACTCGGGGTGGAACTGCACGCCCTCGACCGGCAGCGTGCGGTGCCGCAGGCCCATCACGACCCCGCTCGCCGTCCGTGCGGTGACCACCAGGTCGTCCGGCACGGTGGCGGGCTCGACCGCCAGCGAGTGGTAGCGGGTGGCCGTCATCGGCGAGGGCAGGCCCTCGAAGACCCCGCCGTCCTCGTGCTCGACCGGCGAGGTCTTGCCGTGCAGGAGCTCGGGCGCCCGGCCGACCACGGCGCCGTACGCGACCGCGATGGACTGCAGCCCGAGGCAGACGCCGAAGACCGGCAGCCCGATCGCGGCGCAGTGGTGCACCATCGCGACGCAGACTCCCGCCTCCTCCGGCGTGCCGGGGCCGGGGAGAGCAGCACCCCGTCGAAGCCCTCGTCGCCGGCGCGGCGGACGGCGTGGTCGACCGTCACCTCGTCGTTGCGCACCACCTCGCAGGTGGCACCCAGCTGGTACAGGTACTGGACGAGGTTGAAGACGAAGCTGTCGTAGTTGTCGACCACGAGGATCCGGGGCGAACCGGCTGCGGAGCTCATGAGTGCTACTCCTGGAGTGCGGGTCGGGCGGCGGGCGGGAGCGGAGCGGCGGGCTGTCGGCGGGATCAGCCCGCGCCGCCGTCGTCCACGGTGACGTCGCTGAACGGCATCAGCGGCTCGGCCCACGGGAAGACGTACTGGAAGAGCAGGTAGACCAGGCCGAGGACCAGCAGCAGCGAGACGACCGCGCGGACCAGGGTGTTCCCCGGCAGGTGCCGCCAGATCCAGCCGTACATGGTGCTCCTCGGTTCAGGTCGGACACCAGACTAGACGCCGATCCGCCCCGGCACGGCGCGTATCGGCGCCTTCGGCGGCCTCAGCGCCCGTCGGTGGCGCTCAGGTCCACCGAGCCCGCGTAGCCCGGCACGGTGAGCTCCCCGCTCTCCTGCACCTTCCAGCCGAGGCCGTACGCGTCGACGTACTGGAGGTAGTTGCGGATCGCCGGGTCGGCGTCGACGGCGGAGCGCAGCGCCTCGGTGCGGCCGACGGCCCGGATCACGTACGGCGGGGAGTAGACCCGGCCCTGGAGGAGCAGGGTGTTGCCGACGCAGCGGACGGCGCTGGTGGAGATCAGCCGCTGGTCCATCACCTGGATGCCCTCTGCGCCGCCCCGCCACAGGGCGTTGACCACGGCCTGCACGTCCTGCTGGTGGATGACCAGGTCGTTGACGCCGGGCTCGGGCACGCCGGGGATCCGGGCGGTGGCGTTCGGCGGGGCGTCGTTGAGGGTGACCGTCAGTCCGGGTCCGCGCAGGGCCTCCAGGCCGGCGGACTGCTGGAGGCTGCCGAGCCGGGCCGCGTCGGAGGGGTGCGGCCCTGCTGGCGGGCGAGCCCGTCGGCGCGGTCCTGGAGGGCGCCGATCTGCGCCTGGATCTGCTGGTTCTGGGTCGAGCGCTGCTGTATGACGTCCCCGAGCCGCAGCAGCGAGGCGTCGGTGCGCAGGTCGGTGCCGTGGGCGGTGCGCGCGCTGACGTAGAAAAGCAGCCCGGCCAGCACAAAAACGGTGCAGGTCAGGGCACGTCCGACAATTCGGGTGGGCCGCGGGGGCTGCGAGGCCGGGAGTGGGGGAATCATGGAATTAGGCACCGTACCCTTATCTCCTTCAGACCCGGCGAGCCACTACGCTAACGGACGCCGGTGGCATGTGCGGAGCAGTGCTTCACCACGTCCGGCCCCCAACCCGCCCGTTTCCCCGCTGCACACCGCGCGGTCACAGCGCATCGACAGGAGAGCCTCTCGTGCCGAAGTCTCGAGTCCGCAAGAAGGCCGACTACACGCCGCCGACCACCACGACCGCCGTGAAGATCAGTTCCGGCCGCAGCTGGGTGGCCCCGCTGATGCTGGCGTTCTTCCTGATCGGACTGGTGTGGATCGTCACCTACTACGTGACGAGCGGCGACTGGCCGGTGCACAGCTGGGGCAACTGGAACATCCTGGCCGGTTTCGGCTTCATCGCAGCGGGCTTCGGCGTCTCCACGCAGTGGAAGTAGCGGCACCAGGAGCCGCACGGGCGCCGTTCCGGCGGAGGCCGGAACGGCGCTCCGCACTGCCCGCCGCCAGCCGCTCGTACGTTTATCCACACAGTTATCCACACTGGGGAAAACCGCCCCTCGCCTGTGGATAACTCATCCCCGGATTGACCGGCACACGCCTGCGGCATTCCTGGGCAATTCCGAATTCTACTGCAGGACGCGCGTAGACCGAGGGGTGCGGCCCCTCGGTCGTACGGGCTGTGCACAACCCGGCGCACACTGTGGACAACGCACCCGTCCACCGCCCCGGTCAGCCGCCGAGACGGGCCGTCTCCACGACGACCATCAGCACCCCCAGGGCGAAGACACCGCCCACCGTCAGCCCCTGCACCAGGCCGCGGCGGTCCCTGGGCGCGTACATCAGCCCGTACGCGGTGAGCCCGCCGGCCACCAGGCCGCCGATGTGCGCCCGCCAGTCGATCCCCGCCACCGAGAAGCTGATCACCAGGTTGAACACCAGCAGGGCGATCACCGGGCCCAGCGGAGTGCGGGTCGCCCGGAACAGCACGGCCGTCGCCCCCAGCAGGCCGAAGATCGCCCCCGAGGCGCCCACCGAGAACACCGTGCCGCCGCCGACCACGTACGCGAACGCGTTGCCCACCACGCCGGACACCAGGTACAGCGCGAGGTAGCGCATCCTGCCCAGCACCCGCTCCAGCTGCGGACCGAGCACCCAGAGCGACACCATGTTCATCAGGATGTGGAACGGCCCGGAGTGCACGAACATCGCCGTGACGATCCGGTACCACTCGTCCGGCCCGACCGCGACGCCGTAGCGCACCGGGACCCCGCCCAGGTGCGTCCCGCTGAGCAGCGCCAGCCGGACCCCCAGGCCGGGCTGAGGTACTCGGTGAGCAGGAAGACCGCCAGGTTGACGCCGATCAGCACCTTGGTGACCAGTGCGCCGTCGGCGGACGGCAGCCCGCCGAACCGCGTCCTGGCGGGCCGGGTCTCCGCGGCCCCGCCGCGCACGCAGTCCGGGCAGTGGAAGCCCACCGAGGCGCTCACCATGCACTCCGGGCAGATCGGCCGTCCGCAGCGGGCACAGCCGATGCCGGTCTCCCGCTCGGGGTGCCGGTAGCACCCGGGCAGCTGCGCCGTGCCCTCCGGCCGCGGGCGCACGGGCTCGTCCGGAAGCATCCGGGGTTCCCTCCTCGTACGACGGATCCCGGCGGCCTCCCGTTGCGGGGCCCCCGGGATCGTCCAGGCTACTGCGCGGTCGTCAGCCGCGGGTGATCTCGACGGACTCGATCACGACGTCCTCGACCGGACGGTCGGCCGCGCCGGTCGGCACGGTGGAGATCGTCCGCACGACCGCCCGGCTCGCCTCGTCGGCCACCTCTCCGAAGATGGTGTGCTTGCGGGTCAGCCACGTGGTGGAGTCCACCGTGACGAAGAACTGCGAGCCGTTGGTGCCCGGGCCGGCGTTGGCCATGGCCAGCAGGAACGGCTTGGTGAACGCGAGATCGGGGTGGAACTCGTCGGCGAACGCGTAGCCCGGGCCACCGGTCCCGTTGCCGAGCGGGTCGCCGCCCTGGATCATAAAGCCGCGCATCACGCGGTGGAAGAGGGTGCCGTCGTAGAGCGGGGCGGACCGCTTCTCGCCCGTCCTCGGGTCGACCCACTCGCGGGTGCCCTCGGCGAGCTCCACGAAGTTGGCCACCGTCTTCGGGGCATGGTTCGGGAAGAGCGTGATCACGATGTCGCCGTGATTCGTCTTCAGGGTGGCGGTGAGGTTCCGTGCCACGGAATGCCCTTCGGTCTCCGGTCCGGTGAACACCGGGAATCATCCCATGCCCCTTCGCGGACGGCGCAGTCCGGCGTGCCCGGCCCGGCAGCGGGATGCATGATCTCCAAACAGGTGGAAATGTGCATAACGGACGCCACCGAGGAGGAGAACCGCCGTGACCCGTTTGGACTCAGCCAAGGACACCGCCGACCGGACCCGGGATGCCGTGGCGCCCTATGCCGCCACCGCCAGGAAGGCCGCCCTGCAGTACGCGGACGAGGCCAGGAACCGGCTGGGCCCCACCGTCGAGGCCATCGGCCCCAAGGCTGCCGCCGTCGGCGCCCAGGCCCGCATCGGCGCCTCCAACGCGGCCCAGGCCGCCCGCGTCCAGTACGGCAAGCACGTCGCACCGCAGCTGGAGCACGCCTTCGCCGCGCCCTCCGCACGCGCAGGAGACCACCCTGAAGGCCGTCCACCGGGCCCAGGAGGCCGCGCTGGCGGCCAAGCACTCCGCCGAGCGCGCCGCCGAGGCGACCCGGACGACGGTCGGCCCCCGGATCGGCGAGGCGGTGGCCGGCGCCAAGGCCGCCGTGGTGCCCACCGCCCAGGAGGCCCAGGTCCGCGGCGCCGCCGCGCTGACCGCACTGCAGGGGCACGTGACCGCGGCCGAGATCAGCGAGATCGCCGCCAAGAACATCAAGAAGGAGAACCGCAACGGCTGGGCCACCGGTCTCGCCGTGGCCGGCACCGTCGCCATCGGCGCCGGCGTCTTCGCCTGGCAGTGGTGGCGGCGGCAGAACAACCCGGAGTGGCTCGTCGAACCGCCCATGCCGGCCGACACGGCGCCGGGCGGCGTCGGCGGCACCGTCCCGCAGGGCGGCGGCGCCACGGCCTCGACCGCCCCGGTCAACGGCTCCACCCCGCGCGACCCCGGCGCCGACGGATCCGCCTCCACGGCGGCCGCCCCCGACGCGGCCCCGTCCAAGCCGGACACCGACCGGCCCAAGCCGCACGACCCGCGCAAGCCGCACTGACGCCGGCCGCAACGGAGCAGGACCCGGAAACGACGATCGGCCGCCGACCTGAATCCAGGTCAGCGGCCGATCGGCATGTGGAGCTTAGGAGATTCGAACTCCTGACATCTGCCATGCAAAGACAGCGCTCTACCAACTGAGCTAAAGCCCCGCAGCAGCGCACGGGCGCGTGCGCTGCGCACTAGCGTACCCGCTCCGGGCGGAAATCCTGAGCGGGCCGCCGGTCGGACCCGACCCGGCAGCGCGGGACGGGGCCGACGAAGATCGTCGGGGGTCTCAGCGACCGGCCGGGACCGGGTCGGTGGCCTCGGTCCACAGGTCCTGCTCGGCGCGGTCCGCCTGAACCTGACGGTAGACAAAGAAGCCGCCGAGGGCTACCAGGGCGACCAGGAGGAGCTTCTTCACCGTGGGACCTCGTCCTTCTTGCAGTTCGGATGATCGAGCACGAACGAGCAGTCGGGCCAGACGACTGCCCTGCGGCCGATGATACACACCGGTAACCCGCTTCCGAGCGGGCGCCGCCCGTCCAAACCGGCACTCCCTGCACCCGATTGACGCCGCGGCTCACTCCTTCGGACCGCCCTCGTCACGGCCTCCACCTGCGGGAAGGACGGCCGTACCGCGGAGCAGGTCGACGCCGCCGCGCGGCGGCGCACCGTCGCCCTCCTCGTCGCGGAGCATCAGCGCGGTGCCGCGCTCGCGCAGCTCGTGCTGCTTGCCGGCGGAGAACTGCGCGTGCAGCTGCTCGAACCCGGTCGCCGAGATCTGTCCCTCCCGGCCGCGGCCGCGCCACGGCAGTCGGGACAACCGGCGAACCCGCAGTGCCAGCTGGTCCAGCACCGCCACCGCGACCAGTGCACAGACCAGCCCCGGCAGGCTCATCGCCCAGAAGATCGCCATCCCCGCCCTTGCCTTCCGCCTCGTCCCGGCAAGCCTGCCCGGGACGGGACGGAAGGTCCAGGGTCGACGGTCAGCGGCCGCGGCCCCAGCGGCGGTCGCGGGTGCCCCCGCCGAGGGCGGCCAGGGCGGCGAGCGCACCGCGGATCTCGGCGACGTCCGCCCGCAGCTCGCGCAGATCGTGCGCCGCCTCGCACAGCCGCGCGCTCATCGCCCGGACCAGTGCCCGGTCGGCCAGCACCATCCGCTCGCACGCGCCGAGCCGCCGGCCGACCTCACCGTCGAGCACCCGGCGCTCCGCGTCGGCGAGCAGGGCAGCATGGTCGAGACGGCCGGCCGAGGCCCGCTCCTCGACGTCCAGCAGGTGCCGACGGACGTTCCGGGCGACCTCACTGTCCCGCAGCAGCATCGCGACGTTGAGCACCGCCCGACGGGGCCAGAGGGCCAAGGATCGTCCCCCGTTCGGGCTAAGCTGCACGTTGCAGCCCTGCGTGACCTGGTCTTTTGCCGACCTGTGGACAACGGTCAGGCCATTGGAGTCGAGCTCGGCCCGGTGCCTGTGGATAACGGCATTGATGGCGCGCTCGCCGACCTCGAAGTAGTCGGCCACCATCCGCGTGGTGACGTGCAGCCCGTCGGGCAGCAGGACGAGGGCCTTGACCTTGTCGAGGACGTCGACGCGCTCGCACATGCTGCGGCGGAGCGTCCGTGATTCGAGCAGGGCGGTTTCCCGGGACATGGGGATGCCTCCATGGCTGGCAGGGGACGGCTGGATCGCCCTTCACCCGGGGCCCGGGGCATGGTCTTCCGCCAGCAGGAGCGGAGGTCGCGTCACGTCCACGGATCCCATGACCGGCCCTGTGGACCGGCAATCCCCACATTCACAGCAGTTTCGAGTCGTCCAACCCCAGGTGCCTCCGCGCATCCGGCCCAACGACCGGGCGGCCGAGCGGGTTACGCCGTCCGGCTGACAGGGGTTCACCGGAGACGACCGCCGCGGGCCGGGAGGCCCCTGTCCCGGCCCCGCACGGTGGCCGGGCGGGCCCGTGCCACGCCCGGGGGCACAGCGCCCACCAGGAGGAGCAGCAGGAGGGCGGCACCCCGCCCGGCGGCGGGCCGGGCAGCAGGGGAGCAGGGCACCGCCGACCAGGCCCGAGGAACGCCCAAACACAGAGGCCCGGATGACGAGTCATCCGGGCCTCTGCCGCAGGTGGGGCTAACAGGACTTGAACCTGTGGCCTCTTCCTTATCAGGTGATCATCGGGCTCGTTTGGCCTCGATCAAGCCGCCTACTGGCCCCGCTGCCAATCCGCCCATGCACCGGCTAGTCCGCCGCTGTCCGCTGGTGTTGGCGTAGAGCACTGGCGTACGCGATGGCGTATGGGCCGGTCAGCTGTGGCTTCGAGGTGTGGCGCGGCGGCCCCATTCCGTCAGGGCAAGCCCGCCAAGAAGAGTGAGAGGAGCTACCGGCCAGGCCGTACCGCCCCAGCCGGTCATCACAATGCCAAGGGTGCAGCCCACAGTCACCATGAGCTGGCCTATAGCCCAAAGGCGGGGCATTCCCACCGGACCCCACCAACGCGGTTGTCGGCCGCGTATGAGAGCTGGTGTGGCGAAGGCAATCATCGGCGTCCAGATCGCAACTACACACGCCCAACGGAGAACGCTCACGACGGCCTTGCCTTCTGAGACGGCCCTCTTATGAGCCGCAGTGCACGGATCATGCCACCTGCCGCTGCACGGCGGGAGATCGGGGGCCGACAGCCTTCGGAGCGCGTCGCCGTAGACGGGACCTACTGTTGGCAGAAGATCACGGCCGCATCGTCACCTGCCTTGTACCGTGGCCAGCGCTGGCCGACCGGGTCTGTGGCCTCGACCTCCCGCACATACCGAATCAGACTTGTCGGCCCGCCATCGCGCAGCATCTTGAAGACATCCGCCCATGTGGCCATGCCGTACTCGGTGACAAGGCGGGACACACCGTCCGACATAACGGCTGCAGCGGACACCGCGTCGCGGCTGGCTACGCCGACGACAGCATGCTCAGCTGCCTCCGGGCCACTCGCAGCGACCCAGTAGCCTCCCGGAGCGTTTCGCGTAAGCCGCTGGGCAGTGATCATCCTCTGTACAGCGGCCTGATGCTCGGGTGAACCTGTCGCGTAGAGCTCCGTCTCCGCTCGAAGCTCCGGAACCACCGAGTCAACACGGAGATCGGTGTGGACGGTGTAGCCGTCTTCGCCTTCGAAGACCACTGGCGAATCGGCAAGGATCAGGAAGTCGAGGCTGGCCGGCCCTTCGCGCAGGATCGACACGGTCGCCGACGGGGTACCCGGGTTGCTCAGGTCGCACTCGGCATGGAGCATCGCCACCTGCTCCAAGGCACGAGCCAGTCCCTCAGTGAGAGCGATCCCGGACCCGCTCAGCTCGGCGATGATACGGCCGCCGAGCTGCGCCACGTACCAGGGGACCCCGTGCGAGCACCCCGTATCCAGGCCCCCCGTGCTGAGACCATCCAGCACCACAGCAAGCGACGGTGATGCTGCCGCCCAGTCCTCGTTCGGCGCGAGGCCGCCCGGTTCGGTCGCAAGGGAAGCCTGCATGTTCACGCCTCGTGTCGGTAGATCGGAGTCACGCGCTTGCTCTCCAAGACTTCCAGGGTCGCGGGGTCGTACCGGCAGGAGATCAGAGTGGAGAAGCGGCGTGTCTTGACCTCGCGGTAGAGCTCTGCAAGGTGGTTCTCCAGATAGTGCACGACGCCGTTCGCCCCGATGGCGTGGATCCCTGCGATGTACAGGAACGTCCCCTTCCCATCCAGCCGCGGCAGGCGGGCGAGGTAGCCCACGTCTCCTGCTGTCCCGTCGATGTCTAGCGGAGACCTGTACTGAGTCTTGGTCGCCTGGTCTACCAGGTGCCAGGACGTGTCCTTGTGGAAGCGCAGGAAGTCATCACCTTCGAGCACCTGGGCGATGATCGGAGACAGGCGGGGACCGCAAATGACAACCAGATGTTCGCGATTGAGGTTCACGATGCCGCTGGGCGGGATCACCTCGTACTCCGCATCCAGCTTCATGCCCGCCATGAGCTTTCGCAGGTGCTCGAAGTTCTGAAGGTCTTCCCTCGTGACCACCTGGCTGGGGTTCTGGTCCGGCGTCTTGCTCGCCTCGTACTTACCCCCCAGCGGGATCGTGATCGGGCCGACCCCGAAGAACGCGCGCTCCGGGGGCGGGCCGGCCGCAGCGAGCTGCCCCACCCGGCCCCGGCTGACGCCCAGCTGTGTGGCGATCTCCGCCTGCGTCATGCCAGCTGCGGACGCTTCCTCGATGGCCTCCCGTCGGATACGAGAGAGCTCCACAACACGGCCTTGATAGTCCGCCATCAGGTCGATCGCTGCCTTGGCCCTGTCGACCGGCGGGGCGACACTCGCGACCCGCTCCAGTTCCTCGTGCACGGTGATCCCTTCACTGCCTAGGGGGCATAGCAAGGCTACCGCGAGGGGGCCTGACGCAAAGGCTCGCCCTGCCTACCTTGGGTATCACGCCAAAGGGAAAGCCCCCTAGGCAAACCAGAAGCCCTTCTTAGGGCTGCTCTGAGCTGTGCAAATGCGCCTGGAGGGGTGGGGTGACAGCCCCCGAAGGAAGCGCGTGTTCCTTGAGAACTCAACAGTGTGCTCATCAACGAACGAGTCACTTTGGTGACCGGCCCGCACCCCTGGATGCGGGCCGGGATCCATGGCTACTCGTGCGTGACGAGTGGTCTGGGCCCAATGAGACGGGCCGCCGCGCTCCGGCCAAGGAGTGCGCGGCGGCCCTCGGGCCCACCTCCCCGACGGACGAAGAGGTAGACCCGTGAAGTCGATTGTTGCAGGCCAGCATGCCGTGAACTCGGATGAGTTCGCGGAGCTGGCGTTGGGTGTGGATGAGGAGCTGTTCGTCGGCGTGCCCGGCGAGTCGGCCCTCGACCGCGCCGCCCGGATGGACGTGGCGCATGCGGTGCTGGCGGACCTGCGCCGGGATGCCCCGGAGCTGGCCGCCTACGCCGAGCGTCTGATGAACACCGCGCCGGTCCCGCTGGCCGTGGCCCGCCGCACCGTCCGTCGCCGGCCGGTGATGCTGGGGGTGGCGGCGTGAGTCGGGCGGGCAAGTTCTGGATGGTGGCCGCGCTGCTGGGCGTGGTCGGCATGGCGTTCCGCGTCTCGTGGAACGCGTTGAAGGACATCGCCGCCGCGATCGGCGCGGACCCGCTCGCCGCCGGTCTCTACCCGCTGGTGGTCGACGGTCTGATGGCGCTCGCACTGGTCGCCGCGCTGATCCTGACCGGGCCGGACCGACGGTTCGCGCTGCGGGTGCTGGGCGCCTTCACTGCCGCCAGTCTGGTGCTCAACTACGTGCACGGTCTGGTGCCCGCGCTGCACGGCGGCGGTCGGGTCCGGTTGGCCGACTGGGCACCCGCCCACTATGCGCTGGTGCTGCTCGCCTCCTGCTTGCCGGTTGGCTCCATCTTCTTCGGATCTGACCTGGTCGCGAAGGTGCTGCACCACCGGCCCGAACCGGCAGAAATCGACCAGCCCAGTGCAAACCGGTCGGGGTCTGAACTGCTCGAATCGGCCGACCCCAAGCGCATCGAACCCTTGTTCGAGTTGGCCGACTCGGCACCGACTGCGGAGCCGATTCCGGCCCCGGTCGAGGTGGTGCCGGTCCGCCCGGTGCGGGCGGTGGCGGCGGTGTCGAGTCGGCCGCGGCGGTCGACCGGCAGCGTGCCGCAGTCGGCCCGCACGAAGGTCCCGACCCGCACGCCGGCGGAGCTGCTCGCCGAGGCTCGCATCGCCACGGCCGACTGGCCCGAGGCCGAGCTGACCGCGGAGCGGATCCGCACCGCGGTCCGCACGTCGTCGGTCAACGCCCGCGGCCTGCGCGACACCCTCAAGGCCGAACGCACCGCCACCCCAACCGAGCCGCCGACCGTCGCCGACGAGGACGAGGACGGCGCTGCGGGTGAGGAGTCCGCGGCGTGAGCCGGCCGCGGTTCTGGGACCCGGACGGCGAGCGGTTCGGCCTGCCGACGTTCCCGTGGCGGATGGCCCCGGACGGCTACCTGACCCGCCGCCAGCTCCGCGCCCGGGGGTTGCGGCCGGGTGGTCAGCCGGTCGCCGCACAGATCCTCTGGCGCTCCCGCCGCTCCGGTGTGCGGGCCGCCTACCTCTACCGCACCACCTTGGCCAAGCCCGTGCGGCCGATGACCCCGCCCGTGCCGCGGCGCTCGCCGCGGCGAACCGGGCCCGCCGTACCTGCCCGTCCTGTGGGCGGGACGCCGGATACGTCCTGCCCGCCCACCTCGGTACCTGCCTGCCCTGCGCCGACGGCCTCCCGGTCGCGGCCTGATCGAGACGAGACACCGTGTTCACGCTGATCCACAAGGACCCCGTCACCGGGCTGCCGGTCGGCACCGAGGCCGTGTTCCTCACCCTCGGCTCCGCCCTGGTCGCCCTGTTCAACCACGCCGAGGCCGCCGCCCACCACGGCCCCGACCTGGCGTTCAAGTGGCTGTGCCTCGGCTGCCAGGCCGACAACGGCCCCGGCTCCACCCAGCGCCACACCGCCCGCGACGCCGCGAACAAGCACGCCGCCGACTGCCGCTCGATCCCCTGGCGCGCCACCGACCGCGACTGACAAGGAGCCCCGCCATAGAAAACCAGACCGAAACCGTCCAGCTGGAACTGCGCTGGGAGAACCCGGACGCGCGACACGCCCTGGAGCGCTGGAACGAATACGCCGTCACCATCACCCGTCACCAGCTCGGCGACCTGCTGACCGTGCTGGACGACATGGAGTTCGACGCTGACCTTCGCCCCACGGCCCTCACCAGGCTGCAGCACTGCGCCGCGCTGCACCTGCGCTCCTGCGACTGCGCCACCGCCTGACACGCATCACACCCGGGACGGCCGTTCCTGCCGGCAAGCTGTCCGGCCGCCCCGGGCCCCTTTTCCCGCACCACCCATGGCAGTGAGGAAGGAACCACCAGTGAACCAGCACCACACCCCTTCCGGGTCGGACAACAACCCCGACGACCCGAACGGCCTGTTCGCCGCCCTGGAAGCGGACATGGCTACCGACCAGGCCATCGGCGCCACCGTCCTGGACTTCGACAAGGCCCGCGCCGACCGCCGCCCGGTCGGGCCTGGCGTGGACGAGGACGGCCTGCCGTCCGTCTACGTCGACTCCCGCGAGAAGTCCGGCCCGGTGGACCGGATGGCGACCGCCCGCGGGGCGAAGCGCCGCCCGATCATCCCCGCCTGGGCCCGCTCGAAGGCCGAACTCGTCTCCTACGCCCGGTGGCTGGGCGGCAACGCGGCCCACACGACCGGCTACCACGCGGTCCGCTCCCCGCTCTACGCCGGGAAGCTGCTCGGCCGGGCGCCGCGCGGCACCGCCCGCCTGGTCGGCGGCACCTACCGGTGGGTGACCGACTCCGAGGGCCGCCCCGTGCGCGCCGCGTCGGTGCGCCGGGAGGACGTGGAGCAGTACCTGATCCTGTCGCGGCAGCGGGACCGCCGGGTCCGCTCCCGCGGCGTGATCCTCGCCCTCGCGGCGGTGCTGGGGGTGGCGTTCACCGCGGTGCTGCTGGTCGCCACCCCGGGCTGGACCACCCTCGCCCTGGCCACCGCCGCGGCCCTCGCGCTCGGGGGTGCGGGTGGGCAGGCCGATCAGCCGCTGATCGACCGGGCGGTGGTGGCGACGAAGGTGCAGCGCCTGACCTCGGACATCATCGTTCGGGCGCTGGGGGCGATGGGCATTGCCGAGATCAACAAGGCGATGGCCAAGGGTGGTGACGGGATCAAGTTCGTCGCGCCGATCACCCGGGACGGCAACGGCTGGCGGGCCGACATCGACCTGCCGTATGGCGTGACCGCGATCGACATCATCGACAAGCGGGACCGCCTCGCCTCCGGTCTGCGCCGCCCGCTGGGGTGCGTGTGGCCGGAGCCGGTCCACGATCAGCACGCCGGACGGCTGATGCTGTGGGTCGGTGATCAGGACATGTCGCAGACCAAGGCGCCGGCGTGGCCGCTCGCCGCGGCGGGCACGGTCAGCCTGTTCAAGCCGTTGCCGTTCGGCACCGACCAGCGCGGCCGCAGCGTGTCGATGCTGCTGATGTTCGCGAACGTGCTGATCGGTGCGATGCCCCGGTTCGGCAAGACCTTCGCCCTGCGGGTCCTGATGCTGGCCGCGGCGCTCGACCCGACCGCCGAGCTGCACGTGTGGGAGCTCAAGGGCACCGGTGACCTGGAGGACGCCGCCAAGGTCGCCGCCGACTACGGCTCCGGCGCCGACGACGAGACCATCGAGGGCGCCGTCAACTCCCTGCGCTACGTACACAAGGAGCTGGAGCGCCGGGCCGCGGTCATCCGCTCGCTGCCGAAGGAGCGGCGGCCGGAGAACAAGGTCACCCCGGAGCTGGCCGCCGATCGCAAGCTCGGCCTGCACCCGCTGGTGCTCATCATCGACGAGTGCCAGGAGCTGTACTCCCACGACACGTTCGGCAAGGAGGCCGGCACCCTCTCGGAGGCCATCATCAAGCGCGGCCCGGCGATGGGCGTGATCCTGCTGCTGGCCACCCAGCGGCCGGACGTGAAGTCCCTGCCGTCGGGGGTGTCGGCGAACGTGGGTATCCGGTTCTGCCTGCGGGTGATGGGCCAGACCGAGAACGACATGGTCCTCGGCACGTCCAGCTACAAGAACGGTCTGCGGGCCACGTCGTTCACAGCGAACGACAAGGGCATCGGCTACCTCGTGGGAGCGGCCACCGACGCGCAGATCGTCCGCTCCTACTACCTCGACGGCCCCGCCGCCGGGCGCATCATGGACCGGGCCCGGGCCGCGCGGATCGCGGCCGGCACCCTCACCGGGGTAGCCGCGGGCGAGCAGCCGGAGCGGGCGAAGAACAACACGGGGATCCTGGACGACCTGATCTCCATCTGGCCCGCGGGTGAGGCCAAGGTCTGGTCCGAGACCCTGGTCGCCGCGCTCGCCGCCCTGGACGAGGACCGGTACGGCGGCTGGGAGCCCGAGCAGCTGTCCAGCGCGCTCAAGCCGCACGGCGTGAACGCCGGGCAGGTCGGCCGCCGGGTGGGCGGCAAGTTCGTCAACAAGCGCGGCATCGAGCACAAGGACCTCACCGAGGCCATCACTCGGCGTGACGACAAGCGGCCCGCCTGACACCCTCCGGGGCTGCTATCGATAGCGGGTGCCCCTGCTATCGATAGCAGCCCCGATAGCGGCCCATCCAGGCTCCGAGCTGGCCGCTAGCGGATAGCGGCCCACCTGCGCAAACCCCCGAAACCCGCCCCGGAGGCACCCACGTGACCCCCACTGTCCTGGCACTCGCCTGCCTACTCGCCGTCACACTGTGTTACAGCGCCGTGTGCTGGGTGAGCCCATTCGGCCGCTGCCGCAAGTGCACCGGCACCGGCTGGCAGGCCCCCACCGGCCGCCTGCGGCGCCGCCCCAAGCCCTGCCGCCGATGCCAGGCGACCGGCCGGCGGCTGCGGATCGGCCGCCGCCTGCACAACCACTCCACCCGCACCCGGGCCGCCGCCCGCCGCATCCGCGACGCCGCCCGCCGCTAACCGAGAGGAGAACCACCGTGCTCGTCACCGTGTCCGCCGCGCTCCTGATGGCCGCCGGAGCCGGAGCGCTCCTGTACTTCCGCCGCCTCGGCCCCGGCGCCGCCCTGGTGGTGTGGCTGTCCGGCTTCACCGCCGCCTCCACCGGCCTCGCCGGGCCCGTCAACGCTCTGCTGACCGCCGCCGTCCACGCCCTCGCCCAGCACTGAGCCGATTCAGGCCCGGGCCGCCCGACGGCGGGTCAGCATCCAGCCGCTCCAGCAGAGCGCGAGCACCAGCACGACCACAGCCGCCACGGACCCTGACACGCCCAGCCAGCCGAGGAACAGTCGCACCCCTCCACGGATCGCGCCCTTCACCAGTAGCGCCAACAGCTTCTCCATGCGCGCACCCTAACCACCCGCTGCCCGGCCCCCGGCCGCGGCCCCGTGGAAGGAACCACCGCCATGACCAGCCCCGACATCCGCCCGCTCGCCGCCGTCCACTTCCGCGAAGCCCTCACCGCCGCCACCGACCGGCAGCCGGCCGCCGCGCTGGCGGCCCTGATGCACATCGACGCCCAGTCCTGGCAGGCCATCGAACACCGGCTCGCCGTCCTCGGCACCACCGTCCTGGACGCCCTCGCCACCTGCACCGCGAACGGAGGCACCACCCCGTGAGCACCGCCGACCTGGTCACCGCCGCTGTGCTGTTCGGCCCCGGCATCGCCGGCACCGCCGCCTACCTCACCGGACAGCGCGGCTGGCGCACCGACGCCGCCGCCGTCGACACCGTCCTCGCCGAATCCGCCCACGCCCGGGCCACCGCCGGGGACGGGGTGCCGCCGGAGGGCGGCGAGCCCGCCCCCGACACCGCCGAGGCGGAGCCGGTCCAGCTTGCCACCGTCCTGCCCTTCCCCACCGCCCGCCGCCGCGCCGCCTGAGATCAGGAGACACCAGCCATGGCCAAGAAGGACCGCCCCACCTACCTCGACCCGCGCCAGCTCGGCGCCGACAACCTCACCGACGCCGCCCGCCTCTTCCTCCTCGGCGTCCGGATCACCCGCGCCGACGACCGCGGGAAGTCCACCAAGCGCCTGGAAGCCCGCGCGGACCGGCTCCACGACGAGGCCATCGCCCGCTGGGACGCCAAGTACGGCGACCGCTAACCACCCATGACCGGGCCCGGCCTGGACTGGCGCGACGCCCGCCACTACGACCGCACCGGCGACCGCCCGTGTCGCTGGTGCGGCCGCCCTACGCCCCTGCGGGACCAGCAGCGGCGTCCGGCGCACAAGGTGTGCGCCGAGCAGCACATCCCACCGGAGGAGGGAACAACCCTTGCCCCCGACCAGTAACCCCCAGCTTGCCGCCGCCCTCGCGGCGGCCGGCCGCGGGCACCACGTCTTCCCGCTCGCACCCGACGCCAAATACCCCGCCCTGCACCACAAAGACCGCTGCCCCGGCATCAGCGCGTGCGCTGACGGTCACCTCGGCTGGGAGAAGCGCGCCACTCTCGACCCGGACGTGATCGGCCGGGCGTGGGGGCACGGCCCGTACGGCATCGGGGTGGCCTGCGGCCCGTCCGGGCTGCTGGTGGTCGACCTCGACACCCCCAAGCACCCCCGGGACGTGCCTCCCCCGGATGTGGCCGGGCAGGGCATCGCGGACGGCATGGACGTGTTCGCCGCCCTGTGCGAGCAGTACCAGCAGCCCATCCCCGACCAGACCCTGACCGTGCGCACCGGCCGCGGCGGCTTCCACCTGTACTTCGTTCTGCCGGACGGGGTGCGGCTGCGGAACACCACCGGAGACAAGCGCGGCGGGTTGGGGTGGAAGGTCGACACCCGCGCCAGCGGCGGGTACGTCGTCGCCCCCGGCAGCACCGTCAACGGCAAGCCCTACGTCGTCACCGTCGACCTGCCCCCGGCCCCGCTCCCGCCATGGCTGCTGACCCTGCTCACCCCCAAGGCCCCGGCCGGGCCGCCGCCTGACGTGGCGTCGATCCGCTCCCGGATCGGGCGCCTGAGCGCCTACAACCGCGCCGTTCTCGACCGCGAGGCCGCCAAGGTCGAGGAGGCGGGCGAGGGGCGGCGGAACACGGCCCTGTTCGCTTCCGCCGCCTCCGTCGGCCGCCTGGTCGCCGCCGGAACCCTGCCCGAGGCTGACGCCACGAACGCCCTGCTCGCCGCCGGCCGCTCCATCGGCCTCGGTGAGTCCGAGTGCCTGCGCACCATCCGCCAGGGACTCGCCCGCGGCGCACAGGGCGTCAGCCGCGCAGCCTGACCCGCCGCCCGCCGGTGCCCCAAGGAGTAAGCAGCTTTCTCCTTGGGGCACCCGGGCCCGCACGTCGCCGCGAACGCCCGCCACGGCCCGCCTGACCGCCTTTCACCCCTGCCCGGAAGGAACGCCCGTGTCCATGCCCGCCAACCCGCCCGAGTCCCCGTACGGCAACGTCACCAGCCTGTTCGGCGAGGGCTGGGACCAGATGGAACCGCCGCCCGAGCAGGCCGACGTGTGGGACGCCCCCGTCCCGCTCGGCCAGGCCCGTGCCCTCCCGACGTTCCCCACCGATGCCCTGCCTGCCTGGATCGGCGCCATGGTGACCGCGGCTGCGGAGGAGACCCAGACCCCCGCCGACCTCGCCGGATGCATGGGCCTGGCCGCCCTTTCCACAGCCTGTGGAGGGCGGGCCGTGGTCGCGGTGCGCGGCCGGTGGCGCGAGCAGGTGAACCTGTTCACCGTCGTGGCGCTCCCGCCCGGGAACCGGAAGTCGGCAATCGTCTCCGAGCTCACCCGGCCCCTGCTCGCCGTCGAGAAGGCCCTGATCGAGCAGCACGCCGCCGTTCGGGCCGAGGCCGAGACCACGGCCAAGCTCGCCCGGGCTGCTGCCGAGAAGGCCGCCACGAAGGCCGCGAACGCCGCCCCCGACGAGCGGGACGCCCTGACCGCCGAGGCCATCGACCTGGCGCAGGCCGCCGACACCACCACGGTCCCGGCCCGCCCGCAGCTCGTTGCCGACGACGTGACCCCGGAGGGGCTGGCCACGCTGCTGGCCGAGCAGGGCGGCCGGATGGCCGTCATCTCCGCCGAGGGCGGGATCTTCGACATCATCGCCGGCCGCTACTCCGGCACCCCCAACCTGGAGGTCTTTCTCAAGGGGCACGCCGGGGACATGCTCCGCGTGAACCGGCAGGGCCGGGACAGTCAGTTCCTCGAAGCGCCCGCGCTCACCATGGGCCTCGCGGTGCAGCCGTCGGTGTTCCGGGACATCGCCAAGGCCAAGGGCTTCGGTGACCGCGGCCTGCTCGCCCGGTTCCTGTACTCCCTGCCCCGCTCGATGGTCGGGTTCCGCAACCTCACCCCCGACCTGATCCCCCCGCAGGTCGCCGACACCTACGCCCAGACCCTGACCACCCTCGCCCTGGCCATGGCCGGCTGGACCGACCCCGCCGTCCTCACCCTCAGCCCCGAGGCCGACGCCGCCCTGCTCGCCTACCAGCGCCGCACCGAAGCCGCCCTGCGGCCGGGCGGACCGCTCGCCCACATCGACACCTGGGCCGGAAAGCTCGACGGCGCCGTGTGCCGCATCGCCGGCCTGCTCCACCTCGCCACCCACCCCGCCGACGGCTGGACCCGCCCCATCACCGCCGACACCCTCACCGCGGCGTGCCGGATCGGCGACTACTTCACCGCGCACGCCCTCGCCGTATTCGACGCCATGGGCTCCGATGCCGCCCTCGCCAAGGCCCGCACCGCCCTCGCCTGGCTCGCCGCCAACCCCCGCGACTCCATCAGCCGCCGCGAGCTGTTCAACGCCCTCCCGCGCGCAGACTTCCCCACCGTCACCGACCTCGACCCCGCCCTGACCCTGCTCGAAGACCACGGCTGGATCCGCCAGGTCGAGCAGCCCAAGCGCACCACCCGCGGCGGCCGGCCCCCGTCCCCGCGCTACCAGACCCACCCCACCGTCACCCACCCCAGCACCTGAGCCCACCCCCAACCCGCCGCAGAACCTGCAGAACCTGCAAAACCCCCGCACACGCACCCTGACCTGCACCGATGCGCAGGCCAGTCGCGCCCGCAAAACCTCCGGAAACTCCAGCAAAACCCCCGAGCCCCCGAACGCCCCGTCGGGCCGCCCGAGGTTTTGCGGAGTTTCCGGAGGTTTTGCAGAAACCAAGATCAGCCGAAAACCCGCAGCTCAGAACCCCTCCCGGGAGGTTCTGCAGGTTCTGCGGGTTCTGCGGCGCCCCTGGAGCCCCCGGACGCCTGGAGGACCACCAATGACCACCGCGCTCCCTGAGGCGTTCACCGCCGAGGAAGTCATGGCTGCGCTTCGGATCGGCCGCAGCACCCTCTACGACCTGCTCCGTTCCAAGGAGCTCCCCAGCTTCACCATCGGCCGCTCCCGCCGGTTCGATGCCGCCGACGTCGCTGCCTACATGCGCAAGCGCAAGATGATCGAGGAGAACGCCTGATGGCCAAGCGCAACCCGAACGGCGCCGGGAGCGTCACCCGGCGCAAGGACGGCACCTACGAAGCGAGGGTGTACGTCACCACGACCGACGGCGAGCGCAAGCGCATCTCTCGGTACGGCAAGACCTACGACGAGGCTGCGGAGAAGCTGGCCAAGGCGAAGGAGCTGGAGGACAAGGGCGTCCCGACGCCGGCGAAGGCATGGACAGTGGGGGAGTTCCTGGCCTACTGGCTCGCGGAGATCGTGGAGCCGAACGCCCGGCCGAACACATACTCGAAGTACGAGACTATGGTGCGGCTCTACCTCCGCCCCAAGCTCGGCAAGAAGCGGCTAGCCAAGCTGGGTGTGGCCGACCTACGAAAGTTCTTCAAGGAGCTGCAGGGCGCGGGGGTGGGCGGTTCCACCCGCCAGGAGTGCATGAAGACGTTGCGGAACGCGCTCAACCGGGCGATGCGGGAGGAGCTGCTGCTGCGGAACGTGGCCACCCTGGTGGACATGCCGCAGGCCACCGCAAAGGAGGTGATCCCGTGGCGGTCCGCAGAAGCCGTCGCCTTCCTGCGGTCGACACGCTCCCACCGACTCCACGCCGCGTTCGTGATGGCCATCGTGCTGGGCCTGCGACGCGGTGAGCTGCTGGGCCTGCGCTGGATCGATCTCGATCTCGGGGAGGGGGTGGCCCACCCTCGCAAGCAGGTGCTGCGGCGAACGGGCGTGGGTCTGGTCCTCGCGGACCTGAAGACGGACCCGTCCAAGGGTGCACTGCCGCTCCCGCGCCTGGTGCTCGAAGCGCTGGGAGAGCGGCGGCAGCTTCAGCGGATGGAGCGTGCCAAGGCTGGCGACAGGTGGACCGAGCTGGATCTGATCTTCACCAGCGAGACCGGCGGCATGATCGATCCGGATGGCTTCTCGGGAAGCTTCGAGCGGCGGGTGATCCGCTCCGGCATCCGACGGATCCCGCTGCATCACGCACGGCACACCACCGGCAGCCTGCTCGCCCACCTCGGGGTGCACCCCAACGATGCGCAGAAGATCCTCCGGCACAGCCGGATCACCACCACGCTGGAGATCTACACCCACGTCACTACGGACTCCCAGCGAGCCGCCGCCGCCAAGCTGAGCGCCAAGCTCCGGGACGCGATCAATGGTCCGGGAGAGTGACGCTGGTCACGCGGCAATGGGGAAATTTCCCTGCTGCTGCGGACTCTGATGGCTACTGGCGTAAGACGCTGGCGTAACACCCAAACAGAACGGCCCGGATGACGAGTCATCCGGGCCGTTCTCGCAGGTGGGGCTAACAGGACTTGAACCTGTGGCCTCTTCCTTATCAGGGAAGCGCTCTAACCGTCTGAGCTATAGCCCCTTGCCGCACTGAAAGATTAGCGGACCGAGCGCCGATCCCCCAAATCCGTATCGGCGGCCGCGGCGGGACCGGCCTGGTCGTGGGCTCGGTGGCCCGTGCCGAGCCACTGCTCGCGGGTGGCGGGCAGGCCGCTGGCACCGGATTCGGGGGTGCGGACGGCGAGGACCTGGTTGATGCCGATCCGGTTCTCCTCGAAGGCGACCGCGGACGCCGCCATGTAGAGCCGCCAGACCCGGGCACGGCCGCGGCCGACCTGCGCGACCGCCTCGGGCCAGTGCGCCTCCAGGTTGGCCACCCACTCGCGCAGGGTCAGCGCGTAGTGCTCGCGGAGCGACTCGACATCGCGGACCTCGAAACCGGCCTCCTCCAGCAGCGAGACGGTGGAGCCGACGGGCGAGAGCTCGCCGTCCGGGAAGACGTAGCGGTTGATGAACGGGCTGAGCTCGTAGGGCTCGCCGGGGCGGCTGGGCCGGCGGGCGATCTGGTGGTTGAGCAGCCGGCCGCCGGGGGCGAGCAGGCCGTACAGCCCGCCGGCGTAGGCGAGGTACTGCTCGGCCCCGACGTGCTCGGCCATGCCCACGCTGGAGATCGCGTCGAAGGGGCCGTCCGGGATCTCCCGGTAGTCCTGCAGGCGGACCTCCACGCGCCCCTCCAGGCCCGCCTCGGCCACCCGGCGGCGGGCGAGGTCGACCTGCTCGGCGGAGATGGAGACACCGACCGCGGTGACGCCGTAGTGGCGGGCGGCGTGCAGCAGCAGGGATCCCCAGCCGCAGCCGACGTCCAGCAGGCGCAGCCCGGGCCGCAGGCCCAGCTTGCGGCAGATGAGGTCGAGCTTGGCCTCCTGGGCGGCCTCCAGGCTCTTCGCACCGGGCTCCCAGTACGCGCAGGAGTAGACCATGCTGGGGCCGAGCACCAGGCCGTAGAAGTCGTTGCCGACGTCGTAGTGGTGGCTGATCGCGGCGCGGTCGCGCTGCCGGCTGTGCAGCCGGCCCTTGGGGGCCGGACCTCCTCCGCCGGGGGCGCGGGCTGGGGGCCGAGGACGCCGGCCCGCAGCGCGGTGCGGAGGGCGGTGCGGCCCTTGGTGTGCAGGGCGTCGGCGAGGCCGGGCCGGTGGGCGTCGGGGCGTTCGGCGAAGCGGCCGATCGCGGACAGCACCTCGTACAGGTCGGTGTCGGGGGCCAGGTCGAGGTCCCCGGAGACGTACGCGCGGGCGAGGCCGAGCTCACCGGGCGCCCAGAGCAGCCGGCGCAGGGCCCGGCGGTGGCGCAGGACGACGGTGGGGGCGCCGGACGGGCCGGCGACGCTGCCGTCCCACGCCTGGATGCGGACCGGGATCCTGGCGCCGAGCAGTTCCTCGGCCGCGCTGACCAGTTCCGTTGCGATCTGTGCCATGACACACCTCCGAGCAGCCGAAACGACCGACCGGTCCGCTCCCGGACACCGGCACAGCCAACTCCTGCCGGTGGCCGGAAGGTGTTCCGGCACGCCGGTCAGGTCCCGGCTGTCACCCGGATGCAGCGGACCCCGACCGCTGAAACAGCTGTCGGGGCCCTGGTGTTCCCGGGAGTTGACTCAATGTCAGGGAACGTCGTGCGGGGTGGCTCAGTCCTCCTCGGCGAGGGTGAGCTCGATGCCGCCGGTGAAGCCGGCCGCGGTGTTGTAGATGAAGGCCGAGAGGGTCGCCAGGGCAGTCATCAGGACGACGTCGACGACGGCAATGAGGGTCGTGAAGACCATCACGTTGCCGAAGCCGAGGTAGTCCATCAGGTTGAACCCGCTGGAGGTGTCCGACCCGGTGACGTCCTTGAGGGTGCTGGTCAGCGAGTCGAAGACGCCGAGGCCGTCCAGGACCATCCAGAGCACGGCGGCCGCGACGATGATGATCACGCCGACGGCCAGCGACAGCAGGAAGCTGACCTTCATGACGGACCACGGGTCGGCCTTGACGATCCGCAGCCGGGCCTTGCGGACCCGCCCGGCAGCCGCGCCGGCGGCGGGTGCGGACGGGCGGCGCGGGGCCCCACCGGTCTGGCCGCCGCCCTGGGCCGCGCCGGGCACCCGGGTGCCACGGGCCGGCGTGGGCTGGCCCTTGGCGTAGGTGGTCGGCTGGGAGTAGCCGCCGGGCGCCGCCGGGGGCTGCGGCGGGGCCGCGGGCGGCGGGCCGGCCGCGGCGGGGCCGCTCTGCCCGGCCGAGGCGACCGGGGGCATCAGCGAGGTGGACGCGGCCGGGTGCTCGGCCGGAGGCTGGGGCACACCGCCGTAGGGCATTCCGCCCTGCGCGGCGCCCGGCGTCCCGCCCGAGGCACCTCCCGCAGCACCCGTGGCTCCACTCACCCTGGTCCTCCCGCAGTTCCCGTCCGGGCGGCCGCCGCCACCCGGTCATCGTTCGTCGTCCGGCGCCGGCCAGGTGCCGGTTCCGGTCGGCGGCCGGCGCACCCCGGTGAGGGGTGTGCCGGCCGCCGGACGTGCGGTCAGGCCTGCTCGGCCGTGCCGTCCGCCGTCGTCGTGTCCGCGGTGGCCACGGCCTCGCCGGCCTCGTCCTCCGCGGTGTCCTCGTCCTCCGCCTCCGCGTTGCGGGCCATGCCCACGACCGCGTCGCGCTTTCCGAGGTTGATCAGTTGGACGCCCATCGTGTCACGTCCGGTTTCACGGACCTCGGAAACCCTTGTCCGGATCACACCGCCGGACAGCGTGATCGCCATGATCTCGTCGGTCTCCTCGACCACCAGGGCCCCGACCAGCGAGCCCCGGCCCTCGACGATCTTCGCCGCCTTGATACCGAAACCACCACGTCCCTGGACACGGTACTCGTCGACCGACGTCCGCT
The DNA here is from genome assembly GCF_039544005.1 of Kitasatospora paranensis. NCBI lineage: Bacteria > Bacillati > Actinomycetota > Actinomycetes > Kitasatosporales > Streptomycetaceae > Kitasatospora > Kitasatospora paranensis. The sequence goes on along the minus strand of NZ_BAABKV010000001.1, from coordinate 4,435,630 downwards.
TGGCGTAGCCGCCGTCGGTGGCCGTGAACACGAAGGTACCCGGCCTGATGACGTTCATCGACAGGAGCTCGTCGTCCTCGCGGAACGCCATGCCCTTCACGCCCGAGGTGGCCCGGCTCATCGGCCGGAGCGCCTCGTCGGTGGCGGTGAAGCGGATCGACTGGGCCTTCTTCGAGATCAGCAGCAGGTCGTCGTCGGCGGAGACCAGCTCGGCCCCGATCAGCTCGTCGTCCCGGCCCTCCTCGTCCTGCCGCAGATTGATCGCGATCAGGCCGCCGGAGCGCGGCGAGTCGTAGTCCTTGAGCAGGGACTTCTTGACCAGACCGTTGCGGGTGGAGAGGACGAGGTACGGCTTGTCCTCGTAGGTGCGCACCGCCATGACCTGGGCGATGTGCTCCTCGGGCTGGAAGGCGAGCAGGTTGGCGACGTGCTGGCCGCGGGCGTCGCGCCCGGCGTCGGGCAGCTCGTAGCCCTTGGCGCGGTACACCCGGCCCTTGTTGGTGAAGAACAGGATCCAGTTGTGGGTCGTCGTCACGAAGAAGTGGTCGACGATGTCGTCCTGCTTGAGCTGGGCACCGCGCACGCCCTTGCCGCCGCGCTTCTGCGAGCGGTAGAGGTCCGAGCGGGTGCGCTTGACGTAGCCGCCGCGGGTGATGGTGACGACGATGTCCTCCTCGGCGATGAGGTCCTCGATGGAGAGGTCGCCGTCGGAGGGGATCAGGGTGGAGCGCCGCTCGTCGCCGTACTTCTCGACGATCGCGGTGAGCTCCTCGGAGACGATGCCGCGCTGGCGCTCCGGGGAGGCGAGGATCGCGTTGTACTCGTTGATCTTCGTCTGGAGCTCGTCGTGCTCGCTGAGGATGCGGGCGCTCTCCAGGGCGGCGAGACGGCGCAGCTGCATCTCGAGGATCGCGTTCGCCTGGAGCTCGTCGATGTCGAGCAGGCCCATCAGGCCGGTGCGGGCAGCGTCGGCGCTCTCCGAGGCCCGGATGAGCGCGATGACCGCGTCGATCTGGTCGAGGGCCTTGAGCAGCGCGCGCAGGATGTGCGCCCGCTCCTCGGCCTTGCGCAGCCGGAAGGTGGTGCGGCGGACGATGACCTCGATCTGGTGCGTCACCCAGTGCCGGATGAACGCGTCGAGCGAGAGGGTGCGCGGCACGCCGTCGACCAGCGCGAGCATGTTGGCGCCGAAGTTGGTCTGCAGGTCGGTGTGCTTGTACAGGTTGTTGAGGACGACCTTGGCGACGGCGTCCCGCTTGAGCACGATGACCAGGCGCTGGCCGGTCCGTGAGGAGGACTCGTCGCGGACGTCGGCGATGCCGGCGATCTTGCCGTCCTTGACCAGGTCGGCGATCTTCAGCGCGAGGTTGTCCGGGTTGACCTGGTAGGGGAGTTCGGTGATCACCAGGCACTGGCGGCCCTGGATCTCCTCGACCTCGACGACCGCGCGCATGGTGATCGAGCCACGCCCGGTGCGGTAGGCGTCCTCGATGCCGCGGCGGCCGACGATGAGCGCGCCGGTGGGGAAGTCCGGGCCCTTGATCCGCTCGATGAGGGCTTCGAGCAGCTCCTCGTTGGCGGCCTCGGGGTGTTCGAGGGCCCACAGGGCGCCGGAGGCGACCTCGCGCAGGTTGTGCGGCGGGATGTTGGTGGCCATGCCGACCGCGATGCCGGTGGCACCGTTGATCAGCAGGTTGGGGATGCGCGCGGGCAGGACGGTCGGCTCCTGCGAGCGGCCGTCGTAGTTGGACGCGAAGTCGACGGTCTCCTCGTCGATGTCGCGCATCATCTCCATGGCGAGCGGCATCATCTTGCACTCGGTGTAGCGCATGGCCGCGGCCGGGTCGTTGCCCGGCGAGCCGAAGTTGCCGTTGCCGTCGACGAGCGGCATCCGCAGCGACCACGGCTGCGCCAGGCGCACCACGGTGTCGTAGATCGAGGTGTCGCCGTGCGGGTGGTAGTTGCCCATCACGTCGCCGACGACGCGGGCGCACTTGTAGTAGCCCTTCTCGGGCCGGTACCCGCCGTCGTACATCGCGTACAGCACCCGCCGGTGGACCGGCTTGAGGCCGTCGCGGACCTCGGGCAGCGCACGGCTGACGATCACGCTCATCGCGTAGTCGAGGTACGAGCGCTGCATCTCGGTCTCGAGCTCGATCGGCTCGACCCGGGACACGAAGGTGTCGGTGGCGGTGCTCTCGGCCTGCTCCGGCTGCATGTCGCCGTCGGGACGGTTGTCGTCGACCACTGGTGGTCAGTTTCCTTTCACGCGTGACTGGACGGTACTGGCGGGGGCGGGCCCCGTCAGACGTCCAGGAAGCGGACGTCCTTGGCGTTGCGCTGGATGAAGGAGCGGCGGGCCTCGACGTCCTCGCCCATCAGGACGGAGAAGAGGTCGTCGGCGCGGGCCGCGTCCTCCAGGGTGACCTGCATGAGCAGGCGGTGGGCCTGGTCCATGGTGGTGACGCGGAGCTCCTCGGCGTTCATCTCGCCGAGACCCTTGAAGCGCTGGATCGCGTCGTCCTTGGGCAGCCGGCGGCCGGCCGCGACGCCCGCGGCGATGACGGAGTCGCGCTCGCGGTCGGAGTAGACGTACTCGAAGTCGTCCTTGCCCCACTTGATCTTGTAGAGCGGCGGCATCGCCAGGTAGACGTAGCCGGACTCGACCAGCGGGCGCATGAAGCGGAACAGCAGGGTGAGCAGCAGGGTGCGGATGTGCTGTCCGTCGACGTCGGCGTCCGCCATCAGGACGATCTTGTGATAGCGGAGCTTGGACTCGTCGTAGTCCTCCTGGATGCCGCAGCCGAAGGCCGAGATCAGCGCCTGGACCTCGGTGTTCTGCAGCACCTTGTCGATCCGCGCCTTCTCGACGTTGAGGATCTTGCCGCGGATCGGGAGGATCGCCTGGATGCGCGGGTCGCGGCCCTGCTTGGCGGAGCCGCCGGCCGAGTCGCCCTCGACGATGAAGATCTCGCACTCCGCCGGGTCCTTGGACTGGCAGTCGGAGAGCTTGCCGGGCAGCGAGGCGGTCTCCAGCAGGCCCTTGCGACGGGTGAGGTCGCGGGCCTTGCGGGCGGCGACCCGGGCGCTGGCGGCCTGGATCGACTTGCGGATGATGTCCGCGGCCTCGTTGGGGTTGCGGTCGAGCCAGTCGGCGAAGTGCTCGTTGACGACCTTCTGCACGAAGGTCTTCGCCTCGGTGTTGCCGAGCTTGTCCTTGGTCTGGCCCTCGAACTGCGGCTCGCCGAGCTTGATCGAGATGATCGCGGTCAGACCCTCGCGGATGTCCTCGCCGGAGAGGTTGTCGTCCTTCTCCCGGAGGATCTTCTTGTCGCGCGCGTACCGGTTCATCAGGCCGGTGAGCGCGGCACGGAAGCCCTCCTCGTGGGTGCCGCCGCCGTGCGTGTGGATGGTGTTGGCGAACGAGTAGACGCCCTCGGTGTACGAGCTGTTCCACTGCATGGCGATCTCGACGGAGATCGTCCGGTCCTTGTCCTCCGCCTCGAAGTCGATGACGGAGGGGTGGACGGGCTCGCCCTTGCGGGAGTTGAGGTGCGCGACGAAGTCGGCGATGCCGCCGTCGTAGCGGTAGGTCACCGAGAGCGGGTTGCCCTCGTCGTCGTAGTGCTCGGGCCGCTCGTCGGTCAGCGAGATGGTGAGGCCCTTGTTCAGGAACGCCATCTCCTGGAAGCGCCGCGACAGCGTCTCGAAGGAGTAGACCGTGGTCTCGAAGATGTCGCCGTCGGCCCAGAACGTGACGCTGGTGCCGGTGCGGTCGGTGGCCTCGTGCTGGACGAGCGGCGCGGTCGGGGCGCCCATCTTGTAGTCCTGGGTCCAGCGGTGGCCGTCGGTGTGGATCTCGACCGCGAGCCGGGTGGACAGCGCGTTCACCACCGAGACGCCGACGCCGTGCAGACCGCCGGAGACCGCGTAGCCGCCGCCGCCGAACTTGCCGCCGGCGTGCAGGACGGTCAGCACGACCTCGACGGCCGGCTTCTCCTGGCCGGGGACGATGCCCACCGGGATACCGCGGCCGTTGTCGACCACCCGGACCGCACCGTCGGCCAGGATCGTCACGCCGATGGTGTCCGCGTGCCCGGCCAGCGCCTCGTCGACGGAGTTGTCCACGACCTCGTACACCAGGTGGTGCAGGCCTCGCTCGCCGGTCGAGCCGATGTACATGCCCGGGCGCTTGCGGACGGCATCGAGCCCTCCAACACCTGGATCGCGTTGGCGTCGTAGGACTTCCCGGTGGCCGGGTCGACGGGTTCTTGGGTCTGGCTGGGGTTGCCGGAATCGGCCACGAAGCGCCCTCTCTGGCACAGCGCGGGCCGCACCCCCACCCCTGTCTCGGGCGGGCCTGCGACCACGGCGTTTCGACTCGGTTGCTGGCAGCAACTGTGTTTGGCTTCCAGTCTACCGGTACGACTGACAGAGAGGGGCGTTTGGCAGCCCCTGAGGGCAGATGTGCCGCCCGTAATCCCCTCCACACATGTCCCGATACTCGGCCGGGGGCTCAGAGCCGCTACGCGGGCCGCCAGCCGTTCCGGAGGAATTCACTCCGGGTGACGTCGCCGCAGGCCGATCAGCCCCAGGTGTCCCCGGGGCCGCGGCTGCCCGGGGCCCGCAGCCGGCCGTAGCCGCGCTTGGGGGCGTCGGGGCCGAGCACCTTGATCACCCGGACCGTGCCGTGCCCCAGCTCGTGATTCAGCCTTGCCACCAACTGCCTCGCCAAGAGCCTCAGTTGGGTGGCCCAGGCAGTCGAGTCGCACTGCACGGTCAGCACCGCCTCGGCCTCGTCGAAGGTCTTCGGCACACAGTGCGCGGCGATGTCGGGGCCGACGATCTGCGGCCAGCGCCCCATCACTCCGCCCACGGCCGCCGGGGCCTCCCAACCCCGCTCCGTGATCAACCTGTTCAGTGCCGCCCCCAGCGGGACGGGGTCACGGCCGTCCGCACGCGCCCCGCTGCGCAGGCCGTGCCGCTTGGCCTCGCGCTTCTCCCGGACCTGCTCACCGCGCTGCCGGGCCTGCTCCTTGGCCGCGCGCAGCGCGACCCGCGCCAGATCCACGCCCGACGGCTCCGGGGTCTCGGTCATCGGTGCTCCTTGTCCCCAGCCTGTGCATGCGCCCGATCCGCGCCCGGCGTACGCCGGGGGCGAGCCCTCCAGGGTACGGAATCCGGGGAGATCACGGGTCGAGTCGGGTGACCGAACCGTCCGCGACCGCGTACCGCACGCCGGCCAGCGCCTTCGGCACGTCCTCGGCCACCGCCGCCGTCACCAGCACCTGCTCGCCGCCGGCCACCAACTCCGCGAGCCGGTCCCGGCGGCGGGCGTCCAGCTCCGCGAACACGTCGTCCAGGATCAGCACCGGCTCCCCGCCGTCCGCCTTCAGCAGCTCGTACGAGGCCAGCCGCAGCGCCAGCGCGTACGACCAGGACTCCCCGTGGCTCGCATAGCCCTTGGCGGGCAGCGGGCCCAGCCGCAGCACGAGTTCGTCGCGGTGCGGGCCGACCAGGGTCAGGCCCCGGGCGACCTCCTGGCTGCGGACGGCCAGCAGGGCCGCCAGCAGCTGCTCCTCGGCCTGCTCGCGGCTGGTGGGGAGCTCGCCCTCGAACGAGCTTCGGTACTCCAGCACGGTGTCGCCGCCGCCCGGCGCCAGTTGGCGGTAGGCCTCCGCGACCAGTGGTTGGAGGGCCGCCACCAGCTGCAGCCGGAACGCGGTGAGTTCGGCGCCGGCGCGCGCCAGGTGCCCGTCCCAGACCTCCAGGGTGGACAGGTCGGCGCCCTTGCCGCCGCCCGCCCGGCGGGCCGACGCGGCAGTCTTCAGCAGCGCGTTGCGCTGCTTGAGCACCCGCTCGTAGTCCTGCCGCACGCCGGCCAGCCGGGGTGCCCGCGCGGTCAGCAGCTCGTCCAGGAAGCGCCGGCGCTCGCCCGGATCGCCCTTCACCAGGGCGAGGTCCTCCGGTGCGAACAGGACGGTGCGCAGCAGCCCGAGGACGTCCCGCGGCCGAACGTTGTCGGAGCGGTTGATCCGGGCCCGGTTCGCCTTGCCGGGGGTGATCTCCAGCTCGACCAGGGTGCTGCGGGTGCCCTGGACGACGCTGGTGCGGACGACCGCCCGCTCGGCGCCGAGCCGGATCAGCGGGGCGTCGGTCGCCACCCGGTGGCTGCCCAGGGTGGCGACGTAGCCGATCGCCTCGACCAGGTTGGTCTTGCCCTGGCCGTTGGGCCCCACGAACGCGGTGACGCCCGGGTCGAGGGGCACCTCGACCCGGGCGTAGGAGCGGAAGTCGGCGAGCGACAGATGCGCGACATGCATGGGTGTGGACTGCGCTCGCCTTCCGTGGACCGCTGCCGGGCTACTTCGACTCGACCGCGTGGCCGCCGAACTGGTTGCGCAGTGCGGCGATCATCTTCATCTGCGGGGAGTCGTCCTGGCGGGAGGCGAACCGGGCGAACAGCGAGGCGGTGATGGCCGGCAGCGGCACCGCGTGGTCGATCGCGGCCTCGACCGTCCAGCGGCCCTCGCCGGAGTCCGCGGCCCAGCCCTTGAGCTTGGCCAGGTGCTCGTCGTCGTCCAGCGCGCGGACGGCCAGGTCGAGCAGCCAGGAGCGGATGACCGTGCCCTCCTGCCAGCTGCGGAAGACCTCGCGCACGTCGGTGACCTCGGGTGCGGCCTCCAGCAGCTCCCAGCCCTCGGCGAAGGCCTGCATCATGGCGTACTCGATGCCGTTGTGGACCATCTTCGCGAAGTGGCCGGCGCCGACCTTGCCCGCGTGGACGGCACCGAAGTCGCCCTCGGGCTTGAGCGCGTCGAAGACCGGCTGGACCTTCGCCACGTGCTCGGCATCGCCGCCGTACATCAGGGCGTAGCCGTTCTCCAGGCCCCAGACGCCGCCGGAGACACCGCAGTCGACGAAGCCGATGCCCTTGGCCGCGAGCAGCTCGGCGTGCTTGATGTCGTCCGTCCAGCGGGAGTTGCCGCCGTCGACCACCACGTCGCCGGGGGAGAGCGCCTCGGCCAGCTGCTCGACGGTGTCCTGGGTCGGCCCGCCCGCCGGGACCATCACCCACACCACGCGCGGCGCCTGCAGCTTGCTGACGAGCTCTTCGAGGCTGTCCACATCGGCGACGTCCGGGTTCCGGTCGTAGCCGATGACGGTGTGGCCGGCGCGGCGGATGCGCTCGCGCATGTTGCCGCCCATCTTGCCGAGACCGATGAGGCCGAGCTCCATGACAAGTCCTTCACTGTGGTGTCGTGCCGTGACGGCGGCGCCGTTGCCGCACAGCCAGAGCCTACGCCGCGAGCGGGCCAGGCCTCCCGCGGCAGGGTCTGACCGGGGGAGGCCTGGTTCGTCCACAGGCTGTGGGCGGTGAGGGTCAGCCGGAGAGGCGCACCGGCATGATCAGGTACTGGTAGGCCTCGTCCGCCTCCGCGTCCACGGCCGGCTTGCCGCTGAGCAGCGCCGGCTTGGTGGGCGTGGTGAAGCTCAGCTGGGCGTACGCGGAGTCGATGGCCTTGAGGCCCTCCTCCAGGTAGCCCGGGTTGAACGCGATCGAGATGTCGTCGCCCTCGAGGTCGGCGTCGATCCGCTCGGTCGCCTGCGCGTCGTCGCCGGAGCCGGCCTCCAGGGTCAGCACGCCCTGCTCGAAGCTCAGCCGGACGGGGGTGTTGCGCTCGGCCACCAGCGAGACGCGCTTGAGCGCCTCCAGGAACGGCTGGGTCTGGATCGCGGCGACCGCCGAGAACTCGGTCGGGAACAGGCTGCGGAACTTCGGGAACTCGCCCTCCAGCAGCCGGGTCGTGGTGCGGCGGCCGGCGCCCTCGAAGCCGATCAGGCCCTCACCGGCGCCGCCGGAGGCCAGCGCGATCGACACGGTGTCGCCGCTGCCCAGCGACTTGGCGATGTCCTGGAGGGTCTTGGCGGGCACCAGCGCGACCGCGGAGATGTCCGGCTGCTCGGGCTTCCACAGCAGCTCGCGGACGGCGAAGCGGTACCGGTCGGTGGCGGCGAGGGTGATCCGGTCGCCCTCGATCTCCACCCGGACGCCGGTGAGCACCGGGAGGGTGTCGTCGCGCCCCGCGGCGACCGCGGCCTGGCTGACGGCGGAGGCGAACACGTCGCCGGAGACCGTGCCGGTGGCGGTCGGCATCGCGGGGAGGGCCGGGTACTCGTCCACGGGGAGGGTCGGCAGGGTGAACCGGGAGCTGCCGCAGACCACGCTGACCCGCATGCCGTCGGTGGAGATCTCCACCGGGCGGTTCGGCAGGTTGCGGGAGATGTCGTTCAGCAGGCGGCCGGAGACCAGGACGGTGCCGGCCTCCTCGACGTCCGCCTCCAGCTCGACCCTGGCCGAGACCTCGTAGTCGAACCCGGAGAGGGCCAGGGAGCCCTCCTGGGCGGTCAGCAGCAGGCCGGCCAGCACCGGCACCGGCGGCCGCGCCGGGAGGCTGCGAGCAGCCCAGGCCACCGCCTCCGCGAGGACATCACGCTCCACCCGGAACTTCACCGGTAACCGCCTCCTGGCTCACTGCTGTCGCATCCGCGCTTGATCGTCTTCGTGCACTGGGCCGCCCGGCGCAACCACCCGGCTTCCAGTTGCCGAGAACAGTCTGACGTACTCCGCCGACAGTCGGGGCAGACGGGCCGGGAGAAGCCGAACAGATGTCGGGGAGCGGTTGTCCACAGATTTCGGCCCGACCCACTGTTGATCAAGAAGGGGGCTCTATAGGTGTAGTGGTAGTAGTAGGGCCTGTGGATACCGTGGATAACCCCGTTTCCGCAGGTCAGACCCCAGATTTTGTCCACAGAGCCTGTGGACGGCCGCTGTGGACAACCAGGGCTCGCTGTGGACAGCGGAGAGTTATCAACAGGGCACGCTGAGTATCCACAGGTTGTCCACAGGACTGTCCCCAGATCATGGCCGGGTTATCCACGGGCCGCAAGCAACATCACGTGACGCCTTTCACACCTGGGGGTGAACAATGGGCCCGCGTTGTCGAACTGTGGACAGGCCTGTGGAGAACCTGGGGATAACTCCCCGATTCCTGGGGACAAGCGGTGGACAACTTTGTGGGCGGCTGGTGGGCCGTCAACTGTCCACAGCCTGTGGACAACCGTTGTGCACAAGTCCACAGGGAGCTGACCTGCGCGGAAGAGCGTAACCCGGACGGCCCTGTGGAGGAATTCTGGATAACTCCGGGCCGGTCGGGCTGTGGACGGGGAAAACCCACCCGATCCTGTGGACAACCACGCGTTGCTCCGGCCGCGTTCGAATTGCCGGTCGAATGTTCCAATCCGCCGTTTGCGCGTCGCCCGGCCGGCGGAGTGGATCCTGCCCGGCCCGGCCGCCGTCCACACCTTCGCCGCCGGCCCCACGGGGCAGGCCGGGGCTGCAGTGGAGGCGTTCGGGAGCGCCGCATGCCCCGCCCGTGCGCCGGACGGGCAGGGGGCCGCGACAACGCCGCCGGGCCCCGTCGACAGGTGCGTCGACGGGGCCCGGCGGTGAGTCGGGTGCGGCGGAGCCGCGGGCTCTGCGGGCCTAGCTCTTGATCCGGTTGGTGAGCTCGGTGACCTGGTTGTAGATCGAGCGGCGCTCCGCCATCAGTGAGCGGATCTTCCGGTCGGCGTGCATCACCGTGGTGTGGTCGCGGCCGCCGAACTGGGCGCCGATCTTGGGCAGCGAGAGGTCGGTGAGCTCCCGGCAGAGGTACATGGCGATCTGGCGGGCCGTCACCAGTACGCGGCTGCGCGAGGATCCGCAGAGGTCGTCGACGCCGAGGCCGAAGTAGGCGGCGGTCTGCTGCATGATCACCTGGGCGGTGATCTCCGGGCCGGCGTCCTCGTCGCCGCCGGGGATCAGGTCCTTGAGGACGATCCCGGCCAGCTCCAGGTCGACCGGCGCCCGGTTGAGGTTGGCGAACGCGGTGACCCGGATCAGCGCGCCCTCCAACTCCCGGATGTTGCGGGTGATCCGGGAGGCGATGAACTCCAACACGTCGGCCGGAGCGTTCAGTTGCTCCTGGATTGCCTTCTTGCGAAGGATCGCGATCCGGGTCTCCAGCTCCGGCGGGGTGACGTCGGTGATCAGTCCCCACTCGAAGCGGTTGCGGAGCCGGTCCTCCAGGGTGATCAGCTGCTTGGGCGGCCGGTCCGAGGAGAGCACGATCTGCTTGTTGGCGTTGTGCAGGGTGTTGAAGGTGTGGAAGAACTCCTCCTGGGTGGACTCCTTGCTGGCGAGGAACTGGACGTCGTCCACCAGCAGGATGTCCATGTCCCGGTACCGCTTGCGGAACGCGTCCGCCTTGCCGTCCCGGATCGAGTTGATGAACTCGTTGGTGAACTCCTCGGAGCTCACGTACCGCACCCGGGTGCCCGGGAAGAGGCTGCGCGAGTAGTGCCCGATGGCGTGCAGCAGGTGGGTCTTGCCCAGCCCGGACTCGCCGTAGATGAAGAGCGGGTTGTACGCCTTGGCCGGGGCCTCCGCGACCGCCACCGCCGCGGCGTGCGCGAACCGGTTGCTCGCGCCGATCACGAAGGTGTCGAACAGGTACTTGGGGTTCAGCCGGGCGGCCGGCTCGTCCTTGCGCGGACCGCCGGCCGGGGGTGCCCCGGGCGGCGCGGGGACGCCGGGGGTGCGCTCGGGGAGGGCCGGGCCCGCCGAGGGCTGCGGAGCCGGGGCCCGGCCGGCCGTGCCGCGCCGGCTCTGGCCGCCCGGGCGCCCGCGGCCGCCTTCGCCGGGATCGGGCCCGAGCACCCCGCCGAACAGGTCACCCTGCGCGGGCGTGGCCGCCGGCAGGCCCTTCGGCCGGTGCGGTTCGGGCCGGCGCTCGTCGGCGGACGGGGCCTCGTCGTAGGCCGGGCTGTCCCAGTCGGTGCCGGACTGCTCCGCCCACGGGCGCTGCTCGGCCGGGAACGGCGCACCGGGCCGGTCGTACGCCTGGTCGTAGCGGCCGGGCGCGGGGGCTGCTGCGGGTAGGGCTGCTGCTCGAACGCCGGGCCGCCCTGGTAGTCGCGGCCGCCGTAGTCGCGCTCACCGTGGTACGGCTGCCCCGACCAGTCCTGCGAGGGGGCGGGCTGCACCGGCTCCTGCGGCTGCGGCTCGGGGGCGACGGCCTCGGCGTCGACCATCACGGCGATCCGGACGGGGCGGGAGAACTCGTAGGTGAGGGCCTCGGTCAGCTGCGGCAGCAGCCGGCCCTCCAGCACCTGCTTGGCCCGCTCGTTCGGGGCCGCCAGCAGGGCGGTGTCGTGCATCATCCACATCGGGCGGGTGCGCCGCAGCCACATCTTGTCGCTGTCCCCGACACCGGAGTCGTTGACCAGCCGCTCGACGACCTTCGCCCAGAGCGGGACGAGATCGCTGTTGACATCAGCCACTGGTGCACGCTTTCTCGTTCCGCCCCCGGACTCGGCCGGGGGCGCCCCCGGCACGGGGGAGGTGTCATGGGACTCGGTGTGCCGGTCCGATCGATGAACAAACCCGACAAGTCCTGCAACGGTAGTCAGCGCGCAGACCTGATTCAAGTTGTTGTCCACAGGCTGTGGGCGACCGGCGCGCGGGCTGCCGGTTTGACCCTCCGGCCCGCTGCCGCGTACCGTAACCAGGTCGAGTTGTCGATGGCCGCTGCCGCATGCCCGCGGGTCCACCCGCTTCCACAAGGCGCGCAGCACGGGCGCCGTGGATCGCCCCAACCCCAGCAGACCTGGGATTTTGGGGCGGATTTCCCAGCACAGGGGAGATCGCGCGGACGCACGGTGACGGCCAAGCGACACATCGTCATCCTACGATTCATCCCAGGAGCCCCCGAGTGAGCAAGCGCACCTTCCAGCCGAACAACCGTCGTCGCGCCAAGACCCACGGCTTCCGGCTGCGGATGCGTACCCGCGCCGGCCGCGCCATCCTGGCGAACCGCCGTGGCAAGGGCCGCGCCAGCCTGTCCGCCTGACAAGCGCGCGGGTTCCGAAGTGCTGCCCTCCGAGAATCGGCTGCGGCGGCGCCAGGACTTCTCGACCGCGGTGAAACGCGGTCGACGGGCCGGTCGGCCCCTGCTGGTGGTCCATCTCGACAGAGAGGGCGACCGGACGGGGCCGGCCGACCGGAACAGCGACTGTGGCCCGCACGCGGCCGAGGGGCTTCCTTCGGTGCGTGCGGGTTTCGTCGTGAGCAAGGCCGTGGGCCCCGCGGTCGTGCGCAACCTGGTCAAGCGTCGCCTTCGTCACCTGGTCCGTGAGCGTCTGCCCCGGCTGCCCGCAGGTAGCCTGATAGTGGTACGCGCGCTGCCCCAGGCCGGGACGGCCTCGTATCTCGATCTCGAACGCGATCTGGACGCGGCGCTGCGTCGGTTGCTCCGTGTGGAGCGGACCGATGGCGCGCCGACGGGAGCAGGGCGATGAAGTACCTGCTGATGGGGCTGATCAGGCTCTACCAGTGGACGATCAGTCCGCTGCTGGGGCCGGTGTGCCGTTACTACCCCTCGTGCTCGCACTACGGGTACGAGGCGGTGCGTGTGCACGGCGCGATCAAGGGGAGCGGTCTCACCGCTTGGCGCATCCTGCGCTGCAACCCGTGGTCGCCCGGTGGGGTCGATCATGTGCCGCCGCGAAAGCACCCGGTGTGGCACCGCCGGCTGCGCAATCTGCTGAGCCCGAAGAGCGGGACCGCCGGGGCTGAGCCGGTGGCCAAGCCCGATGTCCAAGGAGTCTGACCGGTGACCTGGTCCTTCCTGAATCCCCTCTACACAGCGGTGTCCTGGATCATCGTCCAGTTCCACTCGCTGTACAGCCACGTCTTCGATCCGAACGGTGGCTGGGCCTGGGGCCTGTCGATCGTCTCCATGGTGATCGTCATCCGGATCTGCCTGATCCCGCTGTTCGTCAAGCAGATCAAGGCCACCCGGGCCATGCAGGCGATCCAGCCGAAGATGAAGGCCATCCAGGAGCGCTACAAGAACGACAAGCAGCGCCAGTCCGAAGAGATGATGAAGCTCTACAAGGAGGCGGGCACCAACCCCTTCTCGAGCTGTCTCCCGATTCTGGTCCAGGCTCCGTTCTTCACCGCCCTCTACGGCGTGCTGGCCTCCGTGGCCAAGGACAAGCCGATCGGCGTCATCAACGAGACGCTGCTGGCCAGTGCCAAGCAGGCGCACATCTTCGGTGCTCCGCTGTCGGCGAAGTTCGTGGGTGCGGAGAGCATCCACGTCCAGGTCGTCGTCGCGATCATGATCGTGATGATGTCGCTGTCGCAGTTCATCACCCAGCGCCAGCTGATGACCAAGAACGTGGACCTCTCGGTCAAGACGCCGTTCATGCAGCAGCAGAAGATGCTGATGTACGTCTTCCCGGTCATGTTCGCCGTGATGGGCATCAACTTCCCGGTCGGTGTGCTCGTCTACTGGCTCACCACCAACGTGTGGTCCATGGGTCAGCAGCTGATCGTCATCCGCAACAACCCGACGCCGGGCTCGCAGGCCTTCAAGGAGCGCCAGGAGCGGCTGAAGCGCCAGGGCCGGCTGAACCCGGACGGCACGGTCACGAAGGTCGGCCTGCTCGCCAAGATCAGTGGGGGCGGCACCGGCGGCTCGACCGCGACCGCCGAGGCCGTCGTCGCCGAGACCGTCCAGGTCCGCCGCCAGCAGCCGCGCAAGCAGAGCAAGGCGCAGCGGCAGCACGCGGGCGGCCAGCAGGCGGCCGGCCACACGGCGGTCGAGGACGCCCCGGCGGACGAGGCCGGCTCCGCCGAGCCGGTCAAGGCCGATCTGTCCAAGCAGGACGCGGTGCCGGCGGGCCGGGGCGCCAAGGAGCCCGCGGCCAAGCAGGCGGGCGGCAAGACCACCCAGCGCCAGCAGCCGAAGCGGACCCAGGGCGGCCAGCGGCCGAAGAAGAAGTCCTGACCGTTCGGAGCCGGGGGCAGCGGCCCCAGATCTTCGTTCTCGGCCCCACCCGAGGGCCCATCCCCGAAGGAGTCCATCAGTGACGGAAGGCACCACCTCCGCCGTCGAGGTCGAGGCAGCGGCGGAGTCCGGTGAGGGCCTCGTGGCCCGCCTGGAGCGCGAGGGCGACATCGCCGCCGACTACCTGGAAGGTCTGCTGGACATCGCGGACCTGGACGGCGACATCGACATGGACGTCGAGGGCGACCGTGCGCTGGTCTCGATCGTCGGTGAAGGCTCGGACCGCCAGCTGCACCGCCTGGTCGGCCAGGACGGCGAGGTGCTGGAGGCGCTCCAGGAGCTGACCCGGCTGGCCGTGCACCGGGAGACCGGTGAGCGCAGCCGGCTGATGCTGGACGTCGCGGGCTTCCGGGCGCGCAAGCGTGCCGAGCTCGCGGCGCTGGGCGCGAAGGCGGTCGAGCAGGTGAAGGCCAGCGGTGAGCAGGTGAAGCTGAGCCCGATGACCCCGTTCGAGCGCAAGGTGGTGCACGACGCGGTGGCGGCGGCCGGCCTGCGCAGCGAGTCGGAGGGCGAGGAGCCCCAGCGGTGCGTGGTCGTGCTGCCGAGCTGACCTCGGTGTGGTGTCGAGCGACCCCGTCCGCCGTGTGCGGGCGGGGTCGTCGTTCCTTGCGGGCCGATGTCCGAGAGGGGCGGTCCAGGGTGGTGGCCAGAGGCAGGTGGATCCGGTGAGCGGAGAGGCTGAGATGGAGACGGACGGCGTGGCGCCCGAGGGTGAGCCTTCGGTGGAGGTGCCGCCGCAGGGGCCGGGGAGACTCCCGCCGTGGCGCGGGAGATCTTCGGGGAGCGGCTGGCGGCTGCGGTCCGCTACACCGAGTTCCTGTCGACCGCAGGTGTGCAGCGGGGGCTGATCGGGCCGCGCGAGGTGCCGCGGCTGTGGGACCGGCACGTGCTGAACTGCGCGGTGCTGGCGGAGCTGCTGCCGGCCGGGGCCTCGCTGTGCGACGTGGGGTCGGGGGCCGGGCTGCCCGGCATCCCGGTGGCGCTGGCGCGTCCGGACGTCTCGGTGACCCTGCTGGAGCCGCTGCTGCGGCGCACCACCTTCCTGGAGGAGGTGGTGCGCGAGCTGGGTCTGGACAACGTCACCGTCGTGCGCGGCCGGGCCGAGGAGATGGTCGGCAAGCTGGCGGTCGACATCGTCACCGCGCGCGCGGTGGCGCCGATGGACCGGCTGGCGGGCTGGGGACTGCCGCTGCTCCGCCCGTACGGGCAGATGCTGGCGCTGAAGGGGGACAGCGCCGAGCAGGAGCTGGCCGATTCGCGGGCGGCGCTGACCCGGCTGGGCGCGCTGAAGTGGTCGGTGATCTCGGTGGGCGAGGGCACGCTGGAGACCTCGACCCGGGTGGTCCGGGTGGAGGCGGGCGAGAGCCCGGGCGGCGTCAAGGCGGCGACCCGGCGGGCCAAGGCGGCCCGGGCCGGCCGCGGTGCCCGGGACGGCGGCAAGGCCGGCGCGCGGCGCCGCCGCTGACCGGCGGATCCGCCGATCGCGACGATTCGTACCGAGCGGGTGGGCCAGGAGCTGCGGCTTCCGGTCCACCCGCTCTGTCGTGTGCCGTGCGGCGTTCGGGGGGATCCGGAGTGTCGCACTGTCAGATTTGCGACATTCCGGGCAAGGTGTTTCACGTGAAACGTCGCTCCCTGCTCCCCGGAATCCTCGACCGCGCCCTGGCGGTGACTGTTGCCGCTCCGGTTTCACGTGAAACACTGACCCCCATGCAGGACTCGGAGACCATCGAGCAGATCGATGACACCCCCATCGGACGCGCCGCCCAGGCTGCGGTGCAGGCCATCGGGCGGGCCGGCGAGGGGCTGCCCAGGCCGGACGCGACCCGGGTGATCGTGGTGGCCAACCAGAAGGGCGGCGTCGGCAAGACCACGACGACCGTCAACATGGCGGCCGGCCTCGCGCTGCACGGCCTGCGCGTCCTGGTGATCGACCTCGACCCGCAGGGCAACGCCTCGACCGCGCTCGGCATCGACCACCACGCGGAGGTGCCGTCGATCTACGACGTCCTGGTCGAGGGCAAGCCGCTCGCCGACGTCGTCCAGCCCGTGGTCGACGTCGAGGGGCTGTTCTGCTGCCCGGCGACCATCGACCTGGCGGGCGCGGAGATCGAGCTGGTCTCGCTGGTGGCCCGCGAGAGCCGGCTGCAGCGTGCGATCACCGCCTACGAGCAGCCGCTCGACTACATCCTGATCGACTGCCCGCCGTCGCTCGGCCTGCTGACCGTCAACGCCCTGGTGGCCGGCCAGGAGGTGCTGATCCCGATCCAGTGCGAGTACTACGCGCTGGAGGGCCTGGGTCAGCTGCTGCGCAACGTCGAGCTGGTCCGCGCCCACCTCAACCCGGTGCTGCACGTCTCCACCATCCTGCTGACCATGTACGACGCCCGCACCAGGCTGGCCGCCCAGGTCGCCGAGGAGGTCCGGACACACTTCGAGCGCGAGGTGCTGCGGACGGCCATCCCGCGTTCGGTCCGGATCTCCGAGGCGCCCAGCTACGGCCAGACCGTGCTCAGCTACGACCCCGGTTCCACCGGTGCGCTCTCCTACCTGGAGGCGGCCCGCGAGCTGGCGCTGCGGGGGGTCGGGGGCGATTACCCGGCCGGGGCCGCGACGGGCTACGGTGCGGTCGGGCAGCAGCGGACCGCGGACGGCGCGGGGGCGGCACAGCACGGCACGATGGAGGGCAACCGGTGAGTGGTGGGCGCAGAGGTCTGGGACGCGGGCTCGGGGCGCTGATCCCGGCGGCCTCGCCGGCGACGGGATCCGCTCCGGCAGCCGGGGCGCCGGCGGCGCCTCCGGCGGTGGTGCCGGTGCCGACCGACCGGGGCACGGTGGCTGCGAAGGTTGCTGCCGAGAGCCTGCGCGAACTCACCGACGGCCCGCGCGACGCGGCGGCCGAGCTGTCGCCGGTCGACGGCGCGCGCTTCGCCGAGCTGCCGCTGGACGCGATCACGCCCAACCCACGTCAGCCGCGGGACGTCTTCGACGAGGACAAGCTCGCCGAGCTGGTCGCCTCCATCAAGGAGGTGGGCCTGCTCCAGCCGGTGGTGGTCCGCCAGGTGGCGGCCGACCGCTTCGAGCTCATCATGGGCGAGCGGCGCTGGCGTGCCTCCCGGGAGGCCGGGCTCGACCTGATCCCGGCGATCGTCCGGGCCACCGAGGACGACAAGCTGCTGCTCGACGCCCTGCTGGAGAACCTCCACCGGGCCGAGCTGAACCCGCTGGAGGAGGCGGCCGCCTACGACCAGCTGCTGCGGGACTTCTCCTGCACCCACGACGAGCTGGCGGACCGGATCGGCCGCTCGCGTTCGCACGTCTCCAACACGCTGCGCTTGCTGAAGCTCCCGCCGGCCGTGCAGCGCAGGGTCGCGGCCGGCGTGCTGACCGCCGGCCACGCCCGGGCGCTGCTGCGCGTGCCGGACGCCGAGCGGCAGGACCAGCTGGCGAAGCGGATCGTCGCGGAGGGGCTCTCGGTGCGCACCACCGAGGAGATCGCCGAGCTGATGGCGAGCGAGAAGCCGCAGAAGCCGAGCGGGCCGAAGGCCGGCCGGATCCTCTCCCCGGCCTTCGACGACCTGGCCGGACGGCTCTCCGACCGGTTCGACACCCGGGTCAAGGTCGAGGTGTCCCAGCGCAACGGCCGGCTCGGCAAGGGCAAGGTGGTGCTGGAGTTCGCCTCGGTCGACGACCTGAACCGGATCCTGGACAGCCTCGCCCCCGGCGAGGAGGGGCTGCGGCTCTCCCAGGGCTGACCGCGGGCCGACCGCCGGACGAGTGGGTGCATGTTTCACGTGAAACGTGCACCCCTCGCGTTTTTCGGAGCAAGCTCGTGGTGGGGAACCGAGCCGGAGGAGGTGTGCGAGGCGTGGGGCGCAGGCTCGTACCGCTGACGTTGGACAACCTGCAGGATCTGCCCGACGGCTGTCGTTCGTGCGTGTTCTGGGAGCTGGACCCGGTCAGTGCGCGGGTCGCGGTGGAGGGCGGCAAGGCGGAGCTGGAGAAGGAGGGGTGGATCTCCGCCGTCCTGCTGGAGTGGGGGTCGTGCGGCCGGATCGTCTACGTGGACGGGGTCCCGGCCGGCTTCGTGCTGTACGCGCCGCCGGCGTACGTGCCGCGGTCGCAGTCCTTCCCGACCAGCCCGGTCTCCCCGGACGCCGTGCAGCTGATGGTGAGCCGGGTGCTGCCGGGCTACCAGGGGCAGGGGCTGGGCCGGGTGCTCGTGCAGACGGTGGCCAAGGACCTGCTGGCGCGCGGCACCCGGGCGATCGAGGCCTTCGGGGCGGTCGGCAGGCCGACGCCCAGCTGCCTGCTGCCGGCCGACCACCTGCTGGCGGTCGGCTTCAAGACGGTGCGTCCACACCACCGGTATCCGAGGCTGCGGCTGGAGGCGCGGACGACGCTCTCCTGGCGCAGCGACGTGGAGGGCGCGCTGGAGCGGCTGCTCGGCGGAGCCCGCAAGGAACCGGCCTGGCGGCCCTTCTGAGCGGCCGGCCGGCCCGCTGCCCACAGCCCCGGCCGGACCGGTCGCGGGAACGGCGGAGGGCCCCCGGGATCGCTCCTGGGGGCCCTCCGCCGACTGGCGCGGCGAGCGGCTAGATGAACTCGGCCAGCTCGCGCAGCAGCGCGGCCTTCGGGCGGGCACCGGTGATGGTCTTCACCAGCTCGCCGTTCCGGTACACGTTCAGCGTCGGGATCGAGATGACGTTGTAGGCGGCCGCAGTGCCCTGGTTTGCGTCGACGTCGAGCTTGGCGATGGTCAGCTTGTCGCTGTGCTCGGCGGCGATCTCCTCCAGGATCGGGGCGACCTGGCGGCACGGGCCGCACCAGGTGGCCCAGAAGTCGACCAGCACGGGCTTGTCGCTCTTGAGGACGTCGGCGTCGAAGGTTGCGTCGGTCACGGTGATGGTGGCGCCGGCCACGGTCTCTCCTAAGGGTCACGGGCGAGGTGGTACCTGGGCGCTGCTTCGGCGGTTCGGCACCTTCGGTGGGGAGAACAACCGCGAGGGCTGTTCTGTTTCACGCCGACGGGCGGGGGCCCGCCGGCGTGCGGGGGTGGTCAGACGGCGGCTACGGCCGCGGCCTGGGCCTCCAGGTCGGCGAGCGAGGCGAGGTAGCGCTCGGCGTCGAGGGCGGCCGAGCAGCCGGTGCCGGCGGCCGTGATGGCCTGGCGGTAGGTGTGGTCGACGACGTCGCCGGCGCCGAACACACCGGGGATGTTGGTGCGGGTCGAGGGGGCCTGGACCTTGAGGTAGCCCTCGGCGTCCAGGTCGAGCTGGCCGGTGAAGAGGTCGGTGCGCGGGTCGTGGCCGATGGCGATGAACAGGCCGGTGACGGCCAGCTCGCGCTTCTCGCCGGTGGTGGTGTCGCGCAGGGTGACGCCGGTCAGCTTGGGGTCGCCGTGGATCTCCTCGACGGCGCTGTCCCAGGCGAAGGTGATCTTCGGGTCGGCGAAGGCGCGCTCCTGCATGGCCTTGGAGGCGCGCAGGCTGTCGCGGCGGTGGACGACGGTGACGCTGCGGGCGAACCGGGAGAGGAAGGTGGCCTCTTCGAGGGCGGTGTCGCCGCCGCCGACGACGGCGATGTCCTGGTCGCGGAAGAAGAAGCCGTCGCAGGTGGCGCACCAGGAGACGCCGCGGCCGGAGAGGACGTCCTCGCGGGGCAGGCCGAGCTTGCGGTGCTGGGAGCCGGTGGTGACGATGACGGCGCGGGCGCGGTGCACGGTGCCCTCGGAGTCGGTGACCGTCTTGACGTCGCCGGTGAGGTCGACGGCGACGATGTCGTCGGGGACGAGCTCCGCGCCGAACTTCTCGGCCTGGGCGCGCATGTTGTCCATGAGCTCCGGGCCCATGATGCCGTCGCGGAAGCCGGGGAAGTTCTCGACCTCGGTGGTGTTCATCAGGGCGCCGCCCGCGGTGACCGCGCCCTCGAAGACCAGCGGCTTCAGGGAGGCACGCGCGGTGTACAGCGCAGCGGTGTATCCGGCGGGGCCGGACCCGATGATGATCACGTTTCGGACGTCGCTCACTGCATCTCCTGGTTCGCTTCGCGACCCGCGCTGGTGCGGGGAGGGCGGTCCTGCTCCGCCGCCCGGGACAACGGTTGTCCAGTGTCCCGCATTCCCGGGTCGGGGTGTACCAGGCGCCCGCAGTGTGGGAGCGGACATTCCGATGGGTGACCGGGGCCGTCGCCGTGGATCGTGAGGAGGGCCGTCCTCAGGACGCCGGAACCGTCCGGTGCAGCACGATGCCCGGTGCGGAGCAGTCGGGGGTGATCAGGTAGACGTCGAGGGCGTCTGTCCGTCCGGCCGCCGGGTACACCAGGGCGAGCACGTCGGTGCCGCGGTAGTGGCCCGGGGCGACGGCGAGCGGGCTGCGGTCGGTCACGCCGGTGGTGCCGGCGGCGCAGGCGGGTGCCGGGGTGCCGCTGCCGGCGGTGCCCGGTCCCTCCCCGGCGGTCTGCTGGTGGGCGAGCGATCCGGGACGGCTCGTGGTGGCGGTGCCGGCGGTGCGGACGAGTTCCTGGATCTGGGCGGTCAGGTGGTCGTCCTGGTACTGGATGCCGCCCGCGGCCAGGCCGGGCTTCTCGGCCTGGGACCCGGCGGCGGGCCGGGCGGCGGACGAGGCCGCCGTCCCGCCGGGGCCGCTGGGGGAGAGCGGCAGGAAGAGGGCGCCGAGCCCGAGCACGACCGCGGTGGCACCGGCTGCCAGCAGGACACTGACGCGGCGCCGCCGGGGGCGGGACGGGCGGCCCGGTCCGGCCGCGTCGGCGCGTCCGGGCGGCGTCCGGGGGCTGCCGGCGGGCGGTCCGGCCGGTGGGGCGGTGGAGGCACCCGCGGCCGCCCGGGCGGTGGGGTGCGGGGCGCCCGCAGCGCCGGCGAGGGCGGCGTCGATCCGCCGGGCGACGTCCTCCGGCATGGCGGGCGGCGGGGTGTCGACGGTGCCGAGCAGGGCCTGCACCTCGGCGAGGGCGGCGTAGGTGTCGGCGCACTCCGGGCAGCCGGCGAGGTGGCTGCGCAGGGCCGGTTCGTCGGCGGGGTCGGTGAGCTCCTCGGCGAGGTCGGCAAGGGCCTCGATGTCGGGGTGGCCGTCCTGCGGGCCGTCCGGCTCGGGGGCGGAAGGGGTGTGCGGTGTCATCGCGTGGTCACGTCTCCTTCCGGCATCCGGTGGCGGCTGCCTGCGCTGCCCGTACCTGGGACGGGCGAGGACCCGGACGGGTTCCCCTCCGGCGGTAGGGACGCGCGGGGCGAGGTGGCGCCGCCCGCCGTGCCGCGCGGTGTGCCGTGCGGCGGGTGCCCGCTGCCGCCCGGCGTCCCCGGTGTTTCACGTGAAACGGGAGCGGTGGCTGCCGCGCCGCGGGGCGGTGTTTCACGTGAAACGGGCGCCTGGTCGCCCTCCGGCCGGGTGTCGCCCCCGTCGCGCAGGTGCCGGACGAGGGGCAGCAGCCGGGCCCGGCCGCGGGCGCAGCGGCTCTTGACGGTGCCGACCGGGACGCCGAGCATCGCGGCGGCCTCGGCGACCGGATGGCCCTGCATGTCGACCAGGACGAGGGCGGCCCGCTGGTCCGCCGGGAGGGTGGCCAGCGCCTGGACGACCTCGCGGCGGAGCTCGTCGCGGACGACCGGGGAGTCGGCCGGTTCGGCGCTGCCGAGGGCGGCGTCGAGCTGCTGCGGATGCGCGTCGAGGGAGCCGGCCCGGCGGGTGGCGGCGCGCCGGGCGCGGTCGAGGCAGGCGTTGACCACGATGCGGTGGAGCCAGGTCGTCACCTGCGAGCGGCCCTCGAAGGTGTGGGCGGCGCGGTAGGCGGACACCAGCGCGTCCTGGAGGGCGTCGGCGGCCTCCTCACGGTCCCCGAGGGTGCGCAGGGCGACGGCCCACAGCCGGTCGCGGTGGCGCCGGACGAGGATGCCGAAGGCGTCCGGGTCGCCGGCGGCGTGCCGGGCGAGCAGGTCGGCGTCGGACGGTTGCTCCGTCATGTCCCCCTCCCTCCCCGCCCGGTGCTCAGCCGTTCACGGTGATCTCGGCGACCTGGCCCTGGTAGCCGCCCCCCACATCGTTGGGGATGCCGGTCAGCCAGATCAAGAGGTAGCGGGTGGTGATCGGCTTGGCGGGCTTCAGGGCGACGGTGGTGCCGCTGCCGGTGGCGATGGCCGGGCCGAACGAGTCGAAGCCGCCCTGGCTGGGCGCGGGAGCCGTGCCGGCGTCCGCGGGGAGGGCCTTCAGTTCGACCTTGTGGCTGCCGGCGAAGCGGACGTCGACCGAGCCGAACGTCCTGGCCGTGCCGAGGTCGAGCAGCAGCCCGGTGCCCGGCTTGTAGCTGCCGAACTGGTCGTTGTAGGTCTGCGTCGTCCAGACCGTGTCGGCCTTGCCGTCCGACAGGAACGGCAGCTCCGCGGCGTGCTCGGCCTTCTTGTCGCCGAACGCGTTGAAGGAGCTCGCGGTGTAGGCGAGCGTGGCGTGGTCGAGTTTCAGCGGGCCCGTGGAGGGGCGGCGCTGCCGTGCGTGGCGGGCTGGTCGGCGACCGCGCTGTCGCCCTTGTCGAGGTGCTCCACGGCCTGCCAGGAGCCGACCACGACGGCGGCCAGCGCGACCAGGGAGGCGGTCGCCTTGAGGGCGCCGAGCAGGACCCGGCGGCGTCGGCGCACCGGGCGGCCCGCGCTCGCCGCGGAGGCGCCCTCCGGCCCGCGGTCGTGCGGGGGCACCCCGGTGCCGCCGGGGTGGCCCGGCTGCCGTGCGCCGGGGTGGTGCGGGGGCTGCGGCTTCGCCTTGGGGGCGGAGAACACCGGGGCGGGCTGATCGGGCTGACGGATCTTCGGCATCAGCGCGATCGCCTTGGCCAGCTGCTCGGGGCCGGTGATCGGTTCGAGGTGGTGCGGGGGTTCTCGCACAGGGTGCGGGCGGCGAGCTCGGACAAGCCCTTGTGGACGCCGGCCCGGACCTGGTCGGGCGGGACGGCGCCGAGGCTGCGCGGCATGCCCCGCAGGTCGTAGCGGTCCTCCGGGTAGGGCCAGCGGTGGGTGAGGGCGGCGAACAGGAGCGCGCCGATGGCCCGGGTGTCGGTCCGTTCGGCGTCCTCGGCGGGCAGGCCGCGCAGCGCCGCGTCCACCGCGATGCCGTTGATCCGGTACTGGCCGCTGTCCGTCCGCAGCACGCAGCGCGGGGTGAGCCGCAGGTGGGCCTGCCCGCGGCGGTGCGCGGCGGCGACCGCGTCGGTGACCTGGCGGACCATCTGGTAGGCCTCGTAGGGCTCCATGGGGCCGTCGGCCAGCAACTGGGCGAGGTCGGAGGCGTCCGGCAGCCACTCGCGGATGACGTAGACCAGGTCGCCCTCCTGGACGGCGTCGAGGACCTGGACGAAGCGGGGGTCGTTGAGCAGCGCGGCCGCCCGGGCGGCGGTGAGCACGGCCTTGGCGCGGCGGTGGCCGGCCGCCATGAGGTGCACGCCGACGGCGCGGCGGAGCTTCTCGTCGACCGCGCGCCAGCTGCTGAAGGTCTCCGACTGGGTGATGCACTCCTCCAGCCGGTAGCGGCCGCCGATCTTGTCGCCGCTGTGGCGCAGCGGGGCGGGCCGGGCGGCGGGGAGGGTGCCGGTGTCGGCGTCCAGGGTCTCGGTGCTGACGGCGGGTCGGGCGGCGGGGCGCTTGCCGGGTGCGACCTCCGCCGGGCCGGTCTTGGCACCGGACGGGGGCGCCGGGCCTTCGTGGCACCGGAGGCACCGGCGGCCGGGGTGGTGGCGCCGGCCGCGCCGGCACCGGCGGCGAGTTCGGCGGCGATCTCCCGGGCGGAGAGCTGTGCGGTGGAGTCCTGGGGGCCTCGGGGGCGTCCTGGTCGGTGGTGGCGCCCGGCGACTGCTCACGGACCGTCACGGCGTCGCGCAGGGCGGCCTCCACGGCCGCCGCCGGGCCGGTGCCGGCCGCTGCCCCGTCGGTGCCGCCGTCCTCGGCCGGATCGTCCGTGGACGGCCCGTCGGCCGCGGTCGCGTCGTCGGTCGTGCCGGCGGCCGCCGCGCCGTCCTCCGCGGCCCGGCCCTCGCCCTCGTCGGCCGTTCCCTCGGTCGCGATGCCGTCGACCGCCATGGCCAGTGCCGCCTCATCGGCGACGGACGCGTCGACGACCGCCTTGGTGCCATCAGCCACCGTGGTCCTGCCTCCCCTTGTATGGCCCGGTCCTGAGAATCGCCCGGCCCTGGCACCGGAGTGCCGGGGGCGTGCAAGGACAATTGTGCCCACTCTTTGCCACCGGGTACGACCGCTGGGGGCCCCGACTGGTTGCGCGATCAGCCGCATTCCGTCGGAGGGACCTGGCGCTCCGTCCGACCCGGTGCCGCCGAACGGGCGACACCGGGTTGACGCGCTGTCACCGCTCAGCGGCCGAGACGGCTGCGGACCATGCCCGCGAGGGAGTTCAGTTCCTCGATCCGCATCCGCCGGGCGACCATCAGAAAGGCCGTGACCTGCAGCGTAGCGGCTACCAGCAGGGTCAGGACACTGCCTGCCCAGTTGTCCAGCAGGTCGAGCATCAGCAGCTCGACGGCGAGCCCGAGCACGGCGGCGGGCAGCGAGGCGATGCACAGCCGGACGTACGTCTTGGCGATCCGGGCGGTGTCCAGTCCGCCGATCCTGGCCTTCAGCCGGGGCAGCGCGACCGCGACGCCGACCGCGTACGAGGCGCCGTAGCCGAGTGCCATGCCGGTCACCGCCCACTGGGCGGGCAGCACCAGCCAGCAGAGCACCGCGCTGCCGGCCTGGCAGGCCGCCACCCAGACGGTGTTGGAGAACGGGGTGCGGGTGTCCTCGTAGGCGTAGAAGCCGCGCAGCAGGACGTACTGCACCGAGTACGGGATCAGGCCGAGGGCGAAGGCGGACAGCATGAAGCCGACCGCCGTGGTGCCGTGGGCGACCGCGCCGCCGTTGCCGAGGCCGTAGATCGCCGAGCCGATCACCGGCCCGAGGGAGAGGAACAGGAAGGCCGACGGGACGATCGCCACCGCCGAGGTCCGCAGCCCGTAGGAGAGGTCGTCACGGACGGCGCCGGCGTCCTGGTCGGCCGCCGCGCGGGAGAGCCGGGGCAGCACGGCGCTCATCACCGAGACCGTGATCACCGCCATCGGCAGCTGCCAGATCAGCAGGGCGTTGGAGTAGGCGGCGAGACCGACCCCGAGGTGGCCCTCGTCGGCGGCGGCGATCCCGGACGCGGTGGCGAGCTGGGTGACCACCAGGTAGCCGGCCTGGTTGGCGAGCACGAACAGGAACGTCCACTTGGCCAGCCGGGCCGCCTTGCCCAGGCCGTGGCCGCGCCAGTCGAACCGCGGCCGGAAGGAGAAGCCCGCCGCCCGCAGGTACGGGATCATCGACAGCGCCTGGACGGCCAGTCCGAGCAGGGTGCCGATGCCGAGCAGCCGCACGCCCTCCGGGGAGACCGTCTCCGGGGTGACCTCGCTGTGCTGGAAGGTGCCGAACACCCAGATGTAGGCCCCGAAGGTGAAGATCACCACCAGGTTGTTGAGGACGGGCGTCCACATCATCGCGCCGAAGCGGCCGCGGGCGTTGAGGATCTGGCCCATCACCACGTGCACGCCCATGAAGAAGATGGTGGGCAGGCAGTAGCGGGCCAGCGCCACGGTGGTGGCGGCGCTCTGCGGGTCGCGCATCAGCGAGTGCGAGATCAGCTGGACGAGCAGCGGGGCGGCGAGCACCGCCACGAAGGCGACGCCGGCCAGGCCGGTCATCACCAGGGTGAGCAGCCGGTTGGCGTAGGCGGTGCCGCCGTCCTCGTCGTTCTTCATGCTCCGCACCAGCTGCGGGACGAACACGGCGTTCAGCGCGCCGCCGCCGATCAGGATGTACAGCAGGGTCGGCAGCGTGTTGGCGGCGTTGTAGGAGTCGCCCATGGTGCCCACGCCGATCGCGGCGGCGATCACCATGGTGCGCAGGAACCCGGTACCCCGGGAGACCAGGGTGCCGGTGGCCATGACGGCACTGGAGCCGAGCAGACCGGCCATCCGGGTGGCCGGGCCGGGGGCGGGCGCGGCGGGCGCGGGCGGCACCGGGCCGGGCGGGGAGCCGTCCGGGGGCGCGCCCGGCGCTCTCGCGGAGCTCGGCCTCCTCGTCGCTGAGCGGCGGGTCGAACTCGATGGTCGGGATGAACGGCTGCGGCTCGGGGGCGCTGCGCTCGCCCGTCAGCAGGGCGTCCACGCCGATGTACTCGGCGGCCTCCCGCTCGGCCTCCTCCTCGGCCGCGCGCTCCGCCTCGGCCGTCGTCCCCGGTGTCCGGCTGCGCCCCTCGTCGGGGGAGTCGGGGGAGCCGGGGGAGTCGGCGGGGTCCGAGCCGTCGGGGCCGTCCGGTCCGGGCGGCGGCGGCTCCGCGCGCTTCGACGGCTGCTCGGGTTCCTCCCCGCCGCTCGGCGCGCCGCGGCCGGCGCCCAGGAGCGCGGGAGCCTCCCGGGCAGGGTCCTGCGCGGCCTCCTGCCGGGCCTCCTGCACGGTCTCCCCGCCGGCCGACGGGAGCGCCGCGGCAGCGGCCCCGGCCCGTCCAGCAGGCCGCTGTCGGCCCAGTGCGGGGTCGGCGCGGCCAGGGTCACGGGCTGCGCCCCGGCGGGGTTCGGCGTGGACTGCTGCGGGGGCAGCGCGGCCGTCTCGGCGGCCCGCAGCCCGTACGGATCGTGCTCGGCGGCGCTGCCGAACGGGTCCGAGGCGTGCGGGTCGTGGGCGTAGGCGTCGGCCACGTACCAGTCGGTGGTGGAGTCGGCGGGCTGCGGGGCGGCGGTGCCGCCCTGGCCCTGTGCTCGTTCCTCGCGCGGACCGCTGCTCATGCCACCTCTTCACTGGTCGGTGGAGACCCGGACGGGGTTCTCTCAGGGACCAACCTTCTCATCACCGGTGGCCCGATCCCGGGCATCCGCGCCTGAGGCGACGGAGGATTCGGAGGGCTCCTCGGAGCCCTCCTGGGCCGGTTCCCCGGCGGCCGCGGCCTCGCGCTCGGCGGCGGCCGCCTCCTCCTCCAGCAGCCGCTCCGGGTCGAGGTCGACCTCGCCCGCCGCGGAGCGCTTCTTGCGCTGCAGGGAGAACCGGACACCGGCGAGCACGATCAGCACCAGACCGGCGCCGATCACGTACATCACGCCGCTCGCGACCGAGGTCACCTCGACGGTGAAGGTGACCGGCTTGCCGTACGGCTGCGCGTCCGGGCCGGTCGTCCAGAGCTGGGCGGTCATCTGCACCGGGCCGTTGACCTGGGCCTTGGCGGGGAAGCGGAACGTCCGGGCGGTCGTGGTGTCCAGCACGACGGCCTCGGCCTGACCGACGTTCAGCCGGTTCACCTGGGCCGAGGAGACCCGCAGCTGGAGGTTGCCGACGGCCTGGTTCAGGTCGTTCTTCACACTGATCAGCAGGGTGGCGTTGTCACCGGGCAGTGTGATCACGCTCTTGGCGGGCACCCGCACCGCGGAGGTCAGGTTCGCGAGGTAGCTCTGCACGCCGTCGCGGTAGGCCGCGCCCGGGTCGGCCTGGCCGCGCCACTGGGTGGACATCGACCGGACCATGGCCGCGTTGAACGGGCCGCGGACCCGCTGCGGCTGGGTCAGGATGAGCAGCAGCTGGTCGAGGCCGTTCTGCACGCCCATCACGGAACTCAGCGCGGTGGCGGACAGCTCCGAGCCGCGCAGGTCGCCCGGGTAGTCGCCGGGCACGGAGTCGTTCGCCCGGGAGTCGGCGGTCGCCGCGGCGACCGTGTCCAGCCGGGCCGGGGCCACCCAACCGCCCTGGGCGGAGGCCGCGCCCAGCGCGTCGGCGAGCGCCTTCGCGGTGCCCGCGCTCATCGTGCGGGGCGGCATCACCAGCAGACTGCGCTGGTCGTCCGGCCGCTGCCGGCTGACGGTCATGGTCTCGGCGAGGAAGCGCTGCTCGGCCAGGGTCTGCGCCTGCTCGGTGCCGAGGTCCCCTGGAACAGCGCGGAGATGGTGCTGTCGGCGACCACCGCGGTCTGTCCGTTGCCGATCGACCGGGCCGCGTTCGGCGTGTAGGAGAGCGAGCGGGACTCCGGCATGGAGGCGCCGTCCGCCAGCACCAGCCCGGCGCCGGTCGTCCGGGCCACCGCGGCGGTCTGCTGGTCCAGCCGGCCCTGGTACGGCCAGGCGACGCCGCCGGTGACGTCCACCGACAGCCGCCCCTCGGCGGTCACCTTGCCGGCGGTGGCGGCCTTGCTCAGCGCGGTGTCCATGCCGGGCAGCCCGGCGCCGTTGTGCGCGATCGACGCGAGGTCCGGGTCGGCGTACGGCAGCGCGACCACCTGGGCGCCGTTCATGCCGACCGCCGTGCGGAGCTTGGCCAGCCAGTCGGCCGCGACGGCGCTGCCCGTCCCCGCGAGGGTGTTCTCCTCCTTGGCGGAGTCCCCGCCCGTGCCGGGCTTCTGCACCCGGTACGGCTTGGTCATCGCGTACACCGTGTCGAGCAGGTCCGGGTCGATCACCCAGGTCAGGTTCGGCAGGTTCTGGCCGAGGGAGACCAGCTTGCCGAGCCGTCCGTCGGGCCCGAGCTCGGTGGCCAGGCCGTCGTCGCGCAGCACCGGCGTCTGGTCGTCGCCCGGCATCGTCTGCGCGACCAGCTCCGGGGCGTGCGTGATCGGCCAGAGCGTGGCGATCTGGGTCTGCTTGCCGGACTGCTGCACGTTGTACGGCAGGTAGCTGCGGGCGATGCCCAGCGCGTGGTCCTGGTCCTCGTCCCGGACGTCCACCGCGAGCTCGTAGACGCCGCCGTCCTTCAGCCCGAGGTCCGCGACCGAGGTGTGCACGGTGAACGGCGCGGACCGGCCCGGGCCGAGGTCGCCGATCGGGGTCTTCGTCTTCGCGAGGTCGATGCCGTCCTGGGAGCTGGGCGTCGTCCGTCCGGCGACCAGGTTGATGTCGCTGCGGGTGTCCAGCGGGCGCGGAGAGCGGACGGCGACGTGCGCCGCCTTCAGGGTGCCCGAGCCCGTGTTGGTCACCTTGCCGACGATCGTCACCTGGGCGTTGTCGCCGGCCACCGGGGTGACGGAGGTGATCTCCACCGTGGCGGGGTAGTCGGCGGAGGCCTTGACCAGGCCGGCCCGGGCGGGCGCCGCGGCGAGCGCGGGGCCGGCGGAGGACAGCAGGACCGTGCCTCCGGCCAGGGCCCCGGCCACGATGCGGACCGCCCGTCCCGCGCGTCCGTACGCTGTCAGGCCGTGCCGTGCCTCGCCCACGTGCTCTGCCCTCGCCGTTCTCGTTCGAAGTGGTGGTGCCCGTGACCCGTCGGCGACCCCGGCGGCGGAACGTCCGGTCCCGGGGGCAGCCCCGAGCGACCGGAGCACTCGGCGCCCCGCAGAAAGCCGACTCACCCGGCATGGTAACGACGCTCCCGGGCCGCCGGTGGTTCGGGCCACCGGCTGGCGACCCGGTCGGGCGTCCGCCGACCACCCCGCCCGTGGTGCCGCACCCGGGAAAACGGGCGGGCGGAGGGCGGTCGCGGCCACGTACCCTAGGGAGCCGTGTCCACTGCCAATGAGTCCAGCGTCCATCATTCCAGTTCCGCCGCTCCGGCCGTCCTCCCCGGGCTGAGCGAGGCCCAGACCATGGGTCTGCAGGAACTGCTCCGGGTCTCGCCGGTCGCCGACGAGATCGCCGGCCGCTTCCAGGCCGCCGGCCACCGGCTGGCGCTGGTCGGCGGATCCGTCCGGGACGCGCTGCTCGGCCGGCTCGGCAACGACCTCGACTTCACCACCGACGCCCGCCCGCACGAGGTCCTCAGGATGGTCAAGGGCTGGGCCGACGCCGTCTGGGACGTCGGCATCGCCTTCGGCACCGTCGGCGCCCGCAAGGACACCGCCGACGGCTCCTTCCTGATCGAGATCACCACCTACCGCTCCGAGGCGTACGACCGGACCTCGCGCAAGCCCGAGGTCACCTACGGCGACACCATCGAGCAGGACCTCGTCCGCCGGGACTTCACCGTCAATGCGATGGCCGTCGACCTGCCCGGCCGCGGCTTCGTCGACCCGCACCACGGCCTGGACGACCTGGAGGCCCGCGTCCTGCGGACCCCGGCCACCCCGGAGGAGTCCTTCTCCGACGACCCGCTGCGGATGATGCGTGCTGCCCGGTTCGCCGCCCAGCTCGACTTCACGCCCGCGCCCGAGGTCGTCGCCGCGATGACCGCCATGGCCGAGCGGATCACCATCGTCTCCGCCGAGCGGGTCCAGGCCGAGCTCAACAAGCTGCTGCTGGCCGCCCACCCGGTGAAGGGCCTGCGCCTGCTCGTCGACACCGGCCTCGCCGACCACGTCCTGCCGGAGCTGCCCGCCCTCCGCCTGGAGAGCGACGAGCACCACCGCCACAAGGACGTCTACGAGCACTCGCTGACCGTGCTCGAGCAGGCCATCGCGCTGGAGACGGACGGGCCCGACCTGACGCTGCGCCTCGCCGCGCTGCTGCACGACATCGGCAAGCCGCGCACCCGGCGCTTCGAGTCCGACGGCCGGGTCTCCTTCCACCACCACGAGGTGGTCGGCGCCAAGATGACCCGCAAGCGGATGCGCGCCCTCAAGTACTCCAACGAGCTGGTCGACGACGTCTCCCGGCTGGTCGAGCTCCACCTGCGCTTCCACGGCTACGGCGGCGGGGAGTGGACGGACTCCGCCGTGCGCCGCTACGTCACCGACGCCGGCCCGCTGCTGGAGCGCCTGCACAGGCTCACCCGCTCGGACTGCACCACCCGCAACCGCAAGAAGGCCGCTGCCCTCGCCCGGACGTACGACTCCCTGGAGGAGCGCGTCGTCCAGCTGAAGGATCAGGAGGAGCTCGACGCGATCCGGCCCGCCCTCGACGGCAACCAGATCATGGAGCTCCTCGGGTTGAAGCCCGGGCCGCAGGTCGGCCGCGCCTACAAGCACATGCTGGAGCTCCGGCTCGAGCACGGACCGCTGGAGCACGAGGCTGCCGTGGCGGCCCTCAAGGAGTGGTGGGCGGGGCAGGAGTGACCCGTGGGACGGCCGGGACGTGAGTCGCTTGAGCGTTTCCGCTCGATCGTGTGGTTCCGGCCGTCCGGTGTGACGGGATGATCCGCGACGGCGTTGCTCCGTCCGAGCGAGGGGACGCACCCCTCGGCGCGGAGGGAGGACACGGCATGTCCGTGGACGCGGTCCTGTTGGAGTCGCCGACGATGCGGGCGACGGTGGCCGGGCGGGTCGAGGTGCTCGACCGGGTGGGCGCGCTCCGGCTGATGCCGGACGACCTGCACGTCACGACGGAGGGCGTGGCGGGGTACTTCGGTGTCGGGCTGAAGGCGATCTACTCGCTGGTGGTCGATCACCGGGCCGAACTGGTGGCCAACGGCTACACGGTTCTGACAGGTTCGCGACTGACCTCCTTCAAGGAGGTCAGTGGAAGTCAGTCGCGCGCCCGGTCGCTCGCCCTGTTCACGAGGCGCACGGTGCTCAACGTGGCCATGCTGCTGAGGGACAGCGAGACCGCCCGCCGGGTGCGCTGCCTGCTCCTCGACATCGAGCAGGAGTCCCGCGGTCAGAGCGTGGCCGAGCCGGCGGACGAGCGGCCGCGGTACCCGGAGGGGTCGGTGGACGCGGCCGTCGCCAGGGTCGCCGAACGGGTGGTGCGGGACGTGGTCGGCACCGCGGTGGTGCCGCTCCTGAATGCCCTCGCCGTCGAGGTCGGCCGCAACAGCACCAAGCTCGACGCGATGGCGGATCGAGTCGACCGGCTGGAGCGGATCGTCCTGGACGACGACGAACGGACGGTGGCCCGGCGGCGGCTGCGCCTGATGCGGGCGGTCGACGGCGGCGCCGGCGACGAGGAGATCGCCGACCTGCTGGTGTGAACCGCGGTGCCCGGGACGCCCGTTCGCGGGGCCCGGGCACCGTTCCGGCCGTGACGTGCGGTCAGCGCACCGCGGTCAGAACTTCTTCGGAGAGGCGCCCGCTCCGGGGGCGCCGGCCGGGCTGTACGGCGCCAGGCAGAGCACGTAGTGCTTGCGGTGCAGGCGGCGGCCGTAGCTGCCGCGGTAGGTGGCGGTCACCCCGGGCGTGCCGGTGCAGCTGCTGGTGAGGCTGTTGTTGACGCGCTTGACCACCTTGTAGTTCGCCTGCGGGTCGCTGCACGAGACATCGGTGACCTTGGTCGTCGTGGTCGAGCGGTGGAGGCAGTCGCCGACCTTCGACCCCGGCGCGGTGTCGCTGAACAGGGCAACCACCAGGACGACCGCGCCCAGCGCCAGGACGCCCATCTGGGCCCAGAACCGCAGCCCCCGACGGGACTTCGGCGGGCTCGCGGGCATCCCCGGGCCGCCGTAGGCCTGCTGCGGCACGGGCGGCTGCGGCGGCCCGGGGTAGCCATAGGCGGGCGGCGGCGGGACGGTGCCCGGCTGCGGCACGGGCGGCTGTGCCGGTCCGGGGTAGCCGTACGCCGGCGGCGTCCCGTAGCCGGGCGGTGGGCCGTACCCGGGCGCCGGTGGCGGAGCTCCGTACGGCGGTTGGCCCGGAGCTCCGCCGTACTGCGGTGCTCCGTACGGATGCTGAGGTGTGCTCATCGATCCCCCCGTGGGCTGCTCAGTGTCGCGCTGGTGCGCGGACGTACTGTAGCGAGGGGGTGCCGGGGGCGGGGAGTTCAGCCGGTCGCCGAGCGGTCGCCTCGGGCGGCGCGGGCGTAGAGCACGGCGCCGATCGCGTAGGCGGCGGACACCCCGGCGACCACCGTGACGGACCGGCCGTTCAGTGGGAGGACGAGGGCCGTCACCCCGGCCGCGGCCACGAAGGAGATGTTGAACAGCACGTCGTAGACGGCGAAGACGCGACCGCGGTAGTCGTCCTCGACGGACTCCTGGACGACGGTGTCGGTGCAGATCTTCGTGCCCTGGGTGACCACACCGAGCAGCAGGGCGGCGACCAGCCCGGGGAGTTCGC
The DNA here is from genome assembly GCF_039544005.1 of Kitasatospora paranensis. NCBI lineage: Bacteria > Bacillati > Actinomycetota > Actinomycetes > Kitasatosporales > Streptomycetaceae > Kitasatospora > Kitasatospora paranensis. The sequence goes on along the minus strand of NZ_BAABKV010000001.1, from coordinate 4,402,749 downwards.
GGAAGGGGAGCCCGAGGGCGGGCACGAACACCGCGGCGCCGGCCAGGCAGGTGGTCATCCAGCCGGTGAGCCCGAGCCGCCGGGTGCACCAGGGGCTGACCACCGCGGCGAGGAAGAACCCGACGGCGGAGAAGCCGACCGCCCGGCCGAGACTGGCCAGCCCGGCCGCCGCGTCCTCGGGCCGGTTGAAGGTGTACCGGGAGAGCATGAGCACCACGACGATCAGGACGCCGTAGCAGAACCGGGCCAGCGTCACGGCGGCGAGCGCGTGCACCGCGGGCCGGCAGTCGCGGACCAGGTGGCGCAGGGCCGCGCCGAGTTCGCGGGCGGCCGTGCCCAGGGCGCGGCGCAGCGGGGGCCGCTCGGGGTGGCGTTCGGGGCCGAGCTCGTCGGGGCCGATCCGCTGGGCGGCGAGCGCGGCGCTCAGGTAGAGCAGCGCGGCGACGGTGACCAGGGCGGCATCGGCCCGCGGCCCGGGCGGCAGCACCTGGTGGACGAGGAAGCCGATGCCGCCGCCGACGGTCGCGGCCACCGTGCCGAGGGTGGGGGAGACGGCGTTGGCGGTGACCAGTGCGGCCGGATCGACGACCCGGGGCAGGGACGCGGACAGGCCGGCCAGGATGAACCGGTTGAGGGCGGTGACCAGCAGGGCGGAGGCGAAGAACATCCACTCCGGTGCCCGGCCGAGCAGCAGGGCGGCGGTGGCCAGGCCCAGTCCGAAGCGCGCCAGGTTGCCGAGGTGGAGGACCTGGCGGCGGCGCCAGCGGTCGAGCAGCACGCCGGCGAAGGGGCCGACCACGGAGAACGGCAGCAGCATCACGGCCAGCACCGCGGCGATGTCGGCGGGGGAGGACTGCCGTTCCGGGGAGAAGATCACGTAGGCGGCGAGCGACACCTGGAAGACGCCGTCGGAGAGTTGCGACAGTATCCGGACGGTGAGCAGCCGCCGGAAGCCGCGGCCGCGGAGCAGCCCCCGGAGGGTGGCCCGGTGGGGTGTCTGCATGCTGCCGTCCTCGGTGATCGCCACCCGGACAGGTTGTCATGCCCGATGGCGTTGTTTCACGTGAAACAGCGCACCCCGGGTGTCCCGGGAACGCCGAAGGGGTCCCGGTCGCAGGACCGGGACCCCTTCGGGGAGGAGCGGTGTCCGCTCAGTGACGAGCGGTGCTCAGCGCTGTGGAGTTCAGCGCTCGACCTCGCCGCGGATGAACTTCTCGACGTTCTCCTTGGCCTCGTCGTCGAAGTACTGGACCGGCGGGGACTTCATGAAGTACGAGGACGCGGAGAGGATCGGGCCGCCGATGCCGCGGTCCTTGGCGATCTTCGCGGCGCGGACGGCGTCGATGATGACACCGGCGGAGTTCGGGGAGTCCCAGACCTCGAGCTTGTACTCGAGGTTCAGCGGGACGTCGCCGAACGCGCGACCCTCGAGGCGGACGTACGCCCACTTGCGGTCGTCGAGCCACGCCACGTAGTCGGACGGGCCGATGTGGACGTTCTTGGCGCCCAGCTCGCGGTCGCGGATCTGCGAGGTGACGGCCTGCGTCTTCGAGATCTTCTTGGACTCCAGGCGCTCGCGCTCGAGCATGTTCTTGAAGTCCATGTTGCCGCCGACGTTCAGCTGCATGGTGCGCTCGAGGATGACACCGCGGTCCTCGAAGAGCTTCGCCATCACGCGGTGCGTGATGGTGGCGCCCACCTGGGACTTGATGTCGTCACCGACGATCGGCACGCCGGCCTCGGTGAACTTGTCCGCCCACTCCTTGGTGCCGGCGATGAACACCGGGAGGGCGTTCACGAAGGCGACCTTGGCGTCGATGGCGCACTGGGCGTAGAACTTGGCGGCGGCCTCGGAGCCCACCGGCAGGTAGCAGACGAGGACGTCGACCTGGCGGTCCTTGAGGGTCTGGACGACGTCGGCCGGGGCCTCGTCGGACTCCTCGATGGTCTCCCGGTAGTACTTGCCCAGGCCGTCGAGGGTGTGGCCGCGCTGCACGGTGACGCCGGTCGGCGGCACGTCGCAGATCTTGATGGTGTTGTTCTCGCTGTTGCCGATGGCGTCGGCGAGGTCGAAGCCGACCTTCTTGGCGTCGACGTCGAACGCGGCGACGAACTCCACGTCGCTGACGTGGTAATCGCCGAACTGGACGTGCATCAGCCCGGGGACCTTGCCGGCCGGGTCGGCGTCCTTGTAGTACTCGACACCCTGCACCAGCGACGCGGCGCAGTTGCCCACGCCCACGATGGCTACGCGAACCGAACCCATTCCGGTTGCTCCCTGTGTTCTCATGAGCCCCGCCGAAAGGCGGTTCTCGAATCCCTACTCATATGACTGTCTGACGGGCGCGCGGCGCCCACTCCTCCCACGGACCCGGTGTCCCGAAGGGCACCCGGAAGCCGCGGGTCTCAGCGCTCCTGTGCGGAGCGCCCCGGGCGGTCGTGCGGTGGCCTCGGCGGGTCCGAGGACCCGGCCTCCTGGCCACGGCCGTCCGAAGTCTCTGGTGCACCGGGGGCGTGTTGCCGCGCCCGGTGCGGTTGGCCCGCTCGGTCTCGATGAGCTCGTTGAGCCAGCGGACCTCGCGCTCCACGGACTCGAGTCCGTGCCGCTGGAGTTCGAGGGTGTAGTCGTCGAACCGCTCGCGGGTACGGGCGATCGAACTGCGCATCCGCTCCAGCCGCTCCTCCAGCCGGCTGCGGCGGCCCTCCAGGACGCGCATCCGCACGGCCTTGTCGGTCCGTGCGAAGAACGCGAAGTGGACGCCGAAGTGCTCGTCCTCCCAGGCGTCCGGCCCGGAGTCGGCGAGCAGTTCCTCGAAGCGCTCCTTGCCCTCGCCGGAGAGCCGGTAGACGATCTTCGACCGCTTGCCGTTGAGGGCGGTGGCCGGGACGTACTCCACGTCGGGGTTGTCCTCGACGAGGAAGCCCTGTGCCACCAGGCTCTTGAGGCACGGGTAGAGCGTGCCGTAGGAGAAGGCGCGGAACGAGCCGAGCAGGACGTTGAGCCGCTTGCGGAGCTCGTAGCCGTGCATCGGAGCGTCGTGCAGCAGGCCGAGGACGGCGAACTCCAGTACTCCGGAACGCCTGCTCACGCTGCTGCCTCCTCTCCCCTGCGGCCGTGGGCCGGCACAGGGGGCAGTGTATGCCGCCCCGATGTATCGGCTCGATATATCGAGAACAGTAAACCTGGGTCTCGATACGGGCAAGGGGGCCACGCGTGAACGTGATCACAAGGCCGTCGCGGGCGCCGTGGAGGGGCTGCGTCAAGCGCGGCACGGCCTGCAAGGCAACGGGCCTGTAATGATCTGCCGTCTATTTGTCCTATTTGTCATCTAATACCCGATTAGTGACTCTGCAGGGGTGCGTACGCTGTCGCGTGTGCACGAGGACCACCTCCGGGGTTTAGGCGGTTGCGGGCATCGGAAGTGAACCCTGCCTTCGGGCCCCATCGGTCCGACCGAGGAGTTGCTGAGAGATGAGCGAACACCGGCGAAGGTCGCCCAACCCGGGCGGCGAGCAGCAGCCGCCGGGCCGCGGGGCCGACGGTCAGCGCCCCTACGCCTACGGTGCGCCGCCGGAGGGCGCGCCCTCGTACGGTCGCCCGCGGCCCGACGAGGTGCGCTCGGACGGCGCGGCGCGCCGCCCGCGTCCCACCGGCGGCCGGGAGACCGCGCAGCAGCCGCGGCTGACGCGTGCCGAGATGCGCCGGCAGACCCAGAAGGGCGGCGGCCGCCGCGCCGGCGGCCCCGGTGGACCTGCCGGTCCGGGCGGTCCGGGCGGTCCTGGCGGTCCCGGCGGTCCCGGTGGTCCGGGTGGCCGCGGTGGTCCGGGCGGTCAGGGCGGTCAGGGCGGCCGCGGTGGCAAGCCGCCGAAGAAGCGCTTCATCGACTACCCGCGCTACGGCAAGAGCGGGTTCCGCCGCTGGCTGCCGTCCTGGAAGCTGATCCTCAGCCTCTTCCTGATCTTCTTCGGCAGCGGCGTGGCCGCGGTCGGCTTCGCCTACGCGAGCACCGGCATCCCGGACCCGAACAAGGCGCTCCAGCAGCAGAACAACATCTACTACTGGGACGACGACACCGAGATGACGCGCAACACCGCGCAGAACCGCCAGGCGGTCGAGCTCGGTGACATCAGCAAGGCCGCCCAGGACGCGACGATCGCGGCCGAGAACGAGACCTTCCGCACCGACAAGGGCATCGACCCCAAGGGCATCGCCCGCGCCGTCTACAAGATGGCGACCGGCGGCGACACCCAGGGCGGCTCGACCATCACCCAGCAGTACGTGAAGAACACCTACCTGAGCCAGGACCAGACCTTGACGCGCAAGCTCAAGGAGTTCTTCATCACCCTCAAGATCAACGGACAGCAGAGCAAGGACCAGATCCTCGCCGGCTACCTGAACACCAGCTGGTACGGCCGCGGCGCCACCGGGATCCAGGCCGCCTCCCAGGCCTACTACGGCAAGGACGCGAAGAGCCTGAACCCCTGCGAGGGTGCCATGCTGGCCGGTCTGCTCAAGGGTGCCGCGCTCTACGACCCGACCATCACCGAGAACAAGCCGCGCATGCAGGAGCGCTGGGAGTACGTCCTCAACCGTATGGTGGTCAACCACCTGATCACCGAGGACCAGCGCACGGGATGCGGCAAGACCTTCCCGGAACCGATCCCGCGCAAGGCCCCGTCCAACATGAACGGCGAGGTCAGCTACCTGGTCGACACCGCCAACAAGTACCTCACCGCCACCGACCCGAGCATCGACGACCAGGCCATCCAGCGCGGCGGGCTCAAGATCTACACCACCTTCAACAAGGCCAAGGTGCAGGCCCTGAAGAACGCTGTTGACGAGGTGCAGTCGGCCAGCCTCCGCCCCGACAAGCGGGAGGCCGACAAGTTCGTCCAGGTCGGTGCCTCCTCGGTCGATCCGAAGACGGGCGCGATCGTCGCCCTCTACGGCGGCCCCGGTGTGGAGAACAACCACTACACCAACAACGCGGACGCCCCCGGCATCCCGGTCGGCTCGACCTTCAAGCCGTTCGTGCTGGCCACCGCGATGCAGGTCGGCGTGCTGACCAAGACGGACTCGAACGGTCAGCCGACCCGGATCAGCACCGACAGCCGCTACCTGTCGGACAACCTGTCGCAGATCTACAAGCCGGACGGCAGCCCCGTGCTCGGCGACGACGGCAAGCCCTACCACCAGGCGAACGACGAGAACAACAAGACCGGGTACGTCGACCTGAAGGAGGCCATGCGCAACTCCTACAACGTGCCCTTCGTTCAGCTCGGTCAGGACGTCGGCGGCAAGAACGTCGAGAACATGGCGATCAGCCTCGGCATCCGCAAGGCGAGCCTGGCGCCCTCCAGTACGGTGACCTTCCCGCTCGGTACCTCCACCCCGAGTGCCATCCGCATGGCGTCCGCCTATTCGGTGTTCGCCGCCCACGGTCAGCAGCACGACCCCTACTCCGTCAGGAAGCTGCTGAGGGACGGCGCCGACGAGCCGAAGTTCGACCGGGCCCCCGCCACCAACGCGGGCAAGAAGGTGCTCGACCAGGACGTCGCGGACAGCATCACCGACGTGCTGCAGAACGTGGCCGCGCACGGTACCGGTACCAAGACCAACGCCCTGGGCTTCCCGGTGGCCGGCAAGACCGGTACCACCGACTCCGGCACCTCGGCCTGGTGGGTCGGCTACACCAACAGCCTGACCACCTCGGTGGGCATGTGGCGCGAGGAGCCGGGCAAGCCCGGCCTGCTCTCGCTGAAGGGCACCGCCGGCCAGACCACCGTCCACGGTGGTGACTTCCCGACCGCGATCTTCACCGCCTACATGAGGACCATCGGCCCGGGCAGCCCGCGTTCCTTCACCAAGCCCACCGACAGCCCGGGCGTCCAGGTGGACTCCTCCGGTGCGCCGTCCACCGCGTCGCCGTCGCCCTCGGCCTCGCCCACCGACAGCGCGTCGGCCCTGCCGTCGCCCACCACCTCGCCCACCGAGTCGCCGAGCGGCCAGCCCTCGCCGACGGGCCGGCCCAGCCGCAGCTGCTTCCTGTTCTGCCCGAGCCCGACCGGGGATCCCTCCCCGACCGGTGGGGGCAGCACCAAGACGCCCGGCGGAGGTGGCGGCGGTGGCGGTGGCGGTGGCGCCGCCACCGGCGGCTAGCCGTCCGGCCCGTCCGTGACCGTGCGGCGCCGGTCCGTCCTTCGGGGCGGACCGGCGCCGTTTTCTTGCCGGGGTCTCCTCGTCCCCGGAGCGGTGGTGCGGCAGTATGTGCGCCATGACGTCGAGCACCCGTGACGAGACCGCAGCGCCGGAGCCCCTTCCGGCCGTCGGCCCGCTGCCCAACACCGTCGTCGTCCCGGCGGACGAGGACCCGGTCGCGGCGGCCGGCAGCGAGGTGTTCGGCGGCCCGCCCGGGCGCCGGGCGCTGCTCGGCGTCTCCTGGTGGGTGCCGGCCCGCGTGCTGGCGGTGCTCACCATCGCCGTGTTCGTGCTGGGGCTGGCCCAGAAGGCGCCGTGCTACACCGATGGCTGGTTCCACGGGGCCACCGCGCAGTACACGCACGCCTGTTACAGCGACATCCCGCACCTGTTCTCCGGCCGCGGCTTCGACACCGGGCGGCACCCGTACCTGGATCAGCTGCCGTCGCCCTCCGCGGACATGCAGTACCTGGAGTACCCCGTCCTGACCGGCCTGTTCATGCAGGTCGCGGCCTGGCTGACGCCGACCGGCGGGGACCTGGAGGGCCGCGAGCAGTGGTTCTGGATGGTCAACGCCGGGATGCTGATGGTCTGCGCGGTGGTCGCCGCGGTCGCGTTGAGCCGCACCCACCGCCGCCGGCCCTGGGACGCCCTGCTGTTCGCGCTCGCCCCGTGCCTGGCCCTGGACTCCACCATCAACTGGGACCTGCTGGCGGTGGCGCTGGCCGCGGTGGCGATGGCGTACTGGTCGAACTCCAGGCCCACCGCCGCCGGCGTGTTCATCGGACTGGCCACTGCCGCGAAGCTCTACCCCGTGCTGCTGCTCGGGCCGCTGCTGGTGCTCTGCTGGCGGGCCGGGCGGTGGCGGGCGTTCGGACAGGCCGCGGGCGGCGCGGTCGCGGCCTGGCTGCTCGTCAACCTGCCGATCATGGTGGCGAACTTCAAGGGCTGGGCGACGTTCTACACGTTCAGCCAGGTCCGCAAGGAGGACTTCGGCTCGTTCTGGCTGATCCTCATGCAGGACCGCAACCAGCAGCTGCCGACCCTCAACACCTGGATCTCGGGGCTGCTGGTGCTCTGCTGCCTGGGCATCGGCTGGCTCGCCCTCTCGGCCCCGCGCCGGCCCCGGTTCGCCCAGCTGGCCTTCCTGGTGGTGGCCGCCTTCATCCTCACCAACAAGGTCTATTCGCCGCAGTACGTGCTCTGGCTGGTGCCGCTGGCCGCGCTGGCCCGGCCGCGCTGGCGGGACTTCCTGATCTGGCAGGCCTGCGAGGTGCTGTACTTCCTCGGGGTCTGGTCCTACCTGGCGTACACCGGCGACTCGAAGCAGCACGGCATCGGCCAGGACTGGTACCACCTCGCGATCGTGCTGCACCTGCTCGGCACGCTCTACCTGTGCGCCCTGGTCGTCCGCGACATGCTGCACCCCGACCGCGACCCGGTCCGCTGGGACGGCAGTGACGACCCGGCCGGAGGTGTCCTGGACGGCGCCCCGGACGTCTTCGTCCTCGGCACCGCGCGCCGGCTGCGCGAGGAGGCGACCTACGCCGGCCACGGCTCGCAGGACCGCGGCGGGGAGGCCTGGCTGACGGAGATGTCCGCGATGTCGGCGGCGTCCGAGGAGGCCTTCGCCCGGGCCGGCGAGGAGGACCCCGCGGAGGTTACTCCCGAGAAGGCCGCTCCCGAGAAGGCCTAGCGGTCGACCACCCGGTCGAAGTGCGTCGTGGTGTGGCGCACGGTCAGCGACAGCTCGTCGCCGATCACCGGCGGTTTGACGTCACCGGGCAGGAAGAGGATCGATACCTGCATGTGCGGCGGCTCGGCGAACCAGAGCTGGCGGCCAGCCCAGGCGTACGGCGACAAGGTCCGGTTGACGGCGGCCAGGCCCGCCCGGGCCAGGCCCTTGGCGCGCGGCACCAGGCCGTGCAGGTACTTGGGGGCCTCCATCCCCACCCCGTGCGCGGTGCCCCCGGTGGCCACCAGCAGGTGGCCGCCGGAGGGCGCCCGGCGCTGCCGGTAGCCGTACCGTTCGCCGCGGGCGACGGGGGTGACGTCCAGGACGGCGGCCTGTGCCCGGAGCGCCTGGACGTCGCCGAGCCACAGCCGGGTGCCGATCCGCGACCGGAACGCGGTCTCCGGGAACCGCTCCGCCAACCGGGTGACGTCGGCCGCCGCGAGGTGGCTCAGGTACACCGTGGCCGGCGGCCGCCCGGCCGCGCCGATCGCCCGCACCCAGGTGGTGACCTCGGCGACCGGGTCCGAGCCGTCCGGCCGGTCCAGCGGCAGGTGCAGGGCGTACCCCTCCACCGAGGGCCCGTCGGCGGGCAGCTTCGACAGGTCGGCGCGGGCGATGCCGTGGCGCCGCATCCCCGTCATGCACTCGACCACCACCCGTGTCCCGGCCGGCAGCGCCCGGAACGCCTCCACGTGGGCGACCGTGCGCACCGTCCGCTCCGGCAGGCCCGGATCCTCCTCACCGGCCCGGTAGGGGGTGAGCACCAGCAGGTCGCCGGGGTAGCCGGCGGCCGCGGCGGCCTCCTGCGCGGTGCCGACCGCCAGCACCCCGGTGCCCAGCTGCGCCGCCTCCTCGGTGAGCCGGGCGTTGCCCAGCCCGTACCCGTTGCCCTTGGCCACCGGCACCAGCCCGGGGAACTCCGCCAGCACGGCCCGCTGGTGCGCTCGCCAGCGGGCCGTGTCCACGTACAGCGACAGGGTCATCTCTGCTCCCCGAGGAGGTGGTGAGGGTGCGTCAGCGCCGGGACATGTAGAGGTCGAGCGCCTTGTGCAGCAGCTTGTTCAGCGGGAAGTCCCATTCGCCGAGGTACTCGACGGCCTGGCCGCCGGTGCCCACCTTGAACTGGATCAGGCCGAAGAGGTGGTCGTCCTCCTCCAGGGTGTCGCTGATCCCGCGCAGGTCGTAGACGGACGCGCCGAGCGCGTACGAGTCCCGCATCATCCGCCACTGCACGGCGTTGGACGGCTTCACCTCGCGCTTGTGGTCCGCGGAGGCGCCGTAGGAGTACCAGACGTGGTCGCCGACCACGAGCATCGTGGTGGCGGCCAGCGGCTCGCCCTCGTGATAGGCGATGTAGAGCCGCATCCGGTTGGGGTCCTCGGCGGTCAGCGCCGTCCACATCCGCTGGAAGTAGGCCAGCGGGCGGGGGTGAAGCGGTCCCGCTCGGCGGTGGTCTCGTACAGCCGGTGGAAGACCGCGAGGTCCTCGTAGCCGCCCTGGACGACCTCGACGCCGCTCTTCTCGGCCTTCTTGATGTTGCGCCGCCAGAGCTGGTTGAAGCCCCGCTGGACGTCGTCGAGCGAGCGGCCCGCCAGCGGCACCTGGAAGACGTACCGGGGCTGGACGTCGCCGAAGCCCGCGCCGCCGTCCTCGCCCTGCAGCCAGCCCGCCTTGCGCAGCCGGTCGGCGACCTCGAAGGCGCGCGGCTCGTACCAGTCCGGCTCCACGTCGCGCAGCCGCTTGGCCTGGTGGCCGGCGATGGCCTCCTTGATGGTGGTGGCGTCCCAGCGGCGGACGACCACCGGCGGGCCCATCTTCACCGAGAACGCGCCCTGCGACTTGAGGTGCGCCAGCATCGGCTGGAGCCAGCCCTCGATGTCCCGGTCGAACCAGTCGATCACCGGGCCCTCGGGGAGGTAGGCCAGGTACCGCTTGACCTTCGGCAACTGGCGGTAGAGGACGAGCCCGGCGCCGACGATCTCGCCGGACGGCTCGAACCAGCCGAGGCTCTCCGAGCGCCACTCCGCCTTCACGTCGGCCCAGGCGGGCACCTGCATGTGGCTGGCCGAGGAGCGGGACCGGATGAAGGCCAGGTGCTCGTCGCGGGTGATCGTCCTCAGGCGCAGGCTCATGCTGGGGTGCTCCTCCTGGGTCGGGCGTGCAGGGGGTGAGGTCACGGTGACCCTAGCGCCCGAATGGTCCGTTTTCGATGGGGCTGGCCCGGGGCTTTCCACAGCCCGGTGCCCTCCCCGCCTACCTGTGCACAAGTAGTACGCGGGGAGGGCACCCGAGGTCACGCGGTGATGCGGCGTACGGGTGTCCTCACATCCCCCCGAAGAAGCCTCCGTGGGCCAGCCCGAGGTAGAAGCCGATCGCCGCCGCGCCGGTGGAGATCACGAGCACGAACCGCTCGGCGGTGGTGACCGAGACGAACTGGCCCCACATGCCGGCGATGATCCCGATCAGCCCCGTCCACGAGCTCATGATGTGCAGGTTGTGGAAGAAGCAGCTCACGAAGGCCAGCAGGCCGAACAGGGCGGCGATCCCCACCAGCGTGTTCTCGCGCGGGTGCGGATGACCGTCGGTGTTGAGGGTGATGGCCGGAAACCGGCGGATGGTCTGTGCCACGGAACCCACCTCCAGGGTGGTCTCGGACGGGCCGGCCGATCGCCGTGCCGTTCGTCCAGATTGCGTCCGCTATGCCCTGGATCACAACCCCTGTGCATTTTGGTGCCCCGCCCCGGTACCGGTAGGCTGTGCCGTCTGCACTGGTGTACTTGTGCCCCCTATGCCCTCCGGGCGGGGATTGTCAGACCTCCGCTCTACGGTGGTCGGACGTCGGCACTCCACGGGTGCGACGCTGCACAACCCTCCTGCCACGGAGAGACCGTGGCCGTTGAGTCCAAAGGAGGTGGGTTACCCATGCGTCACTACGAGCTGATGGTCATCCTCGACCCCTCGGTCGAGGAGCGCGCTGTCTCCCCGCTGATCGAGAACTTCCTCAACGTTGTCCGCACCGGTGGCGGCAAGGTCGAGAAGATCGACACCTGGGGTCGCCGCCGTCTGGCGTACGAGATCAACAAGCAGTCCGAGGGCATCTACTCGGTCATCGACCTCAAGGCCACGCCCGAGGTCGTCAAGGAGCTCGACCGCCAGCTCAGCCTGAGCGAGTCGGTTCTGCGGACCAAGGTCCTGCGCCCGGACACCCACTGAGCCACCGCTGACACCTCCGGGTGTCGGGTGACTCACGCACGGTGTTTCACGTGAAACACCGGGCGAGCACCGCAGAACTCCTTTTCCGAGAGGTCATCACCACCATGGCAGGCGAGACCGTCATTACCCTCGTCGGCAATCTCGTCGACGACCCCGAGCTGCGCTTCACCCCGTCGGGTGCGGCGGTCGCGAAGTTCCGTATCGCGTCCACCCCGCGCACCTTCGACCGTCAGACGAACGAGTGGAAGGACGGCGAGAGCCTCTTCCTCACGTGCAACGTCTGGCGTCAGCCGGCGGAGAACGTGGCCGAGTCGCTGCAGCGCGGCATGCGCGTCATCGTGCAGGGCCGACTGCGCCAGCGGTCTTACGAGACCAAGGAAGGCGAGAAGCGGACGGTCTTCGAGGTCGAGGTCGACGAGGTCGGCCCGAGCCTGCGGTCGGCGACCGCCAAGGTCACCCGGGCCAACCGGTCCGGTGCCCCCGGCGGCGGTGGCGGCGGCTTCAACGGCCAGCAGGGCGGCGCGCCGTCCGGTGGCGGTTGGGGCGGCGGCCAGCAGGGCGGCGGCGGTGGCAACTGGGGTGGAAACTCCGGCGGCCAGTCCGGCCCGTCCGACGACCCGTGGGCGTCCTCCGCTCCCTCTGGTGGCAACCAGGGCGGCGGCGGCTGGGGCGCTCCGTCCGGTGGCGGCTTCTCGGAGGAGCCCCCGTTCTAAGCGGTGCGTGCCGGGCCCCCGCGGCCCGGGCATGCTGACAGATTTTCGTACCCACAGGAGCACACGATGGCGAAGCCGCCTGCTCGCAAGCCGAAGAAGAAGGTTTGCGTCTTCTGCAAGGACAAGGTCAACTACGTTGACTACAAGGACACGAACCTGCTGCGGAAGTTCATCTCCGACCGCGGCAAGATCCGTGCCCGCCGGGTCACCGGCAACTGCACCCAGCACCAGCGCGACGTCGCCACGGCCGTGAAGAACAGCCGTGAGATGGCGCTGCTGCCCTACACCTCCACCACGCGCTAAGAGAGGGTGACCGAAGAATGAAGATCATCCTCACTCACGAGGTCCCCGGCCTCGGCAGTGCCGGTGAGGTCGTCGAGGTCAAGGACGGCTACGCCCGCAACTTCCTGGTCCCGCGTGGCTTCGCCATCCGCTGGACCAAGGGTGGCCAGAAGGACGTCGACGCGATCCGTCGCGCCCGCAAGATCCACGAGATCCAGACCCTCGAGGCCGCCAACGAGGTCAAGGCCAAGCTCGAGGGCCTGCAGATCAAGCTGGCCGTTCGCTCCGGCGACGCCGGCCGTCTGTTCGGCTCCGTGACCCAGGCCGACGTCGTCGACGCCATCAAGGCGGCCGACGGCCCGGCCGTGGACAAGCGCGCGATCGCGATCGCCTCGCCGATCAAGACCGTGGGCAGCCACAAGGTCTCGGTCAAGCTGCACTCGGACGTGCAGGCCAACCTCGACGTCAACGTCGTGGCCGGCTGAACGCCCTAGCAGTGGCCTGAGGGCCGGGCTCCCCTCCGGGGAGTCCGGCCCTCTGCCGTTGCGGCGGCGGCGCCGTGCGGGCCGCCACGGCCGCGCATGCCCGGTGGTCAGGCCCCGGGATCAGGCCCGGACGGCCCCGGTGACCAGCCAGCGCCCGGTCCGCACCCGCGCGGTCAGGAACACCGCCCTGGTCAGCATGAAGAGGTTCATCGCCCACCACAGGGCCACCAGGCCGCCGCCCGCGGCCGGTACGGCGAGCGCCACCGGCCCGAAGACCAGCAGCGTGCCGAGCATCGCCCAGGCCAGGTAGCCGCCGTCCCCTGCCCCCATCAGCACCCCGTCCAGCACGAACACCAGCCCGCCCACCGGCTGGGTGAGGGCGGCGAGCAGCAGGACGCCGGACAGCAGGTCCCGCACCGCGGGGTCGGCCGTGAACAGCGGTCCGTACAGCGGCCGGGCCAGCACCATCAGCAGGCCGAGCAGCAGCCCGGCGCCGATGCCCCACTCGACCATCCGCCGGGTCGCCGCCCGGGCGCCCGGGGCGTCCCCGGCACCGAGGTAGCGGCCGATGATCGCCTGGCCGGCGATGGCGATCGCGTCCAGCGCGAACGCCACGAACGACCAGACCGTCATGGTGATCTGGTGGGCGGCGATCGCCGTGTCGCCCAGGCCCGCCGCGACCGCGGTGGCGATCAGCAGCACGGCCCGCAGGCTCAGCGTGCGCACCAGCAGCGGGCCGCCGGCCCGGGCGCTGGCCCGGATGCCCGGCGCGTCCGGTCGCAGGCTCGCGCCCTCGCGCCGGGCGCCGCGCACCACGACGACCAGGTAGGCGGCGGCCATCGCGTTCTGGGCCAGTACGGTGCCCCAGGCGGACCCGGCGACACCGAGCCCGGCGCCGTAGACCAGGCCCAGGTTGAGGAACAGGTTGGCGGTGAAGCCGCCGACGGCCACCAGCAGCGGTGTCCGGGTGTCCTGGAATCCGCGCAGCACACCGGTGGCGGCCAGCACCGTCAGCATCGCCGGGACGCCCAGCGCGCTGATCCGCAGGTAGGTGACGGCGTAGGGGGCGGCCGTGGGGGAGGCGCCCAGCAGGTCGGCGGCCTGCGGGGCGAGGGCCGCCGTGAGCGCCGCGAGCACGGTGGACAGCAGCAGGGCCAGCCAGATGCCGTCCACGCCCTGCTGGACGGCGGCCCTGCGGTCCCCGGCGCCGATCCGGCGGGCGACGGCGGCGGTGGTGGCGTACGCGAGGAAGACGCAGGCGCCGATCACCGTGGTGAGGGCCGCCGAGGCGATGCCGAGACCGGCCAGCTGGGCGGTGCCGAGGTGGCCGACGATCGCCGAGTCGGCCATCAGGAAGAGGGGCTCGGCCACCAGGGCGCCGAAGGCCGGGACGGCCAGCGCGAGGATCTCGCGGTCGTGGCTGCGGCGGGTGGTGGAGGAGGTCATGGGCGCCAGCCTACTCATCCACAGGTAAGTGTCACAAGCCCTTTTGATCTCTTACTCGAAATCTTGATCGATCGCCCGAGTGGTGTAACACACGTGGCCTGCGGGTCGGCCAGGGGGACGTGTGAAGTATTTCTCATGCACAGCCATCCGAGGAGGTAATCGCAGGTCACCGGGTTGACGGTGGATGGATGGTGTGGTTATCCACAGAGCTGTCCACAGGGTTGTGCACAGGTTTCGGGCAGTTCTCCACAGGGGTGGTCCCACTGTCCACACCCCCTGTGGATAACCACCTTGGACGATCGGGGCCGGGCGCCGTAGCGTGGGGCGCCGGCCGGCCTTTCGCCGGCGCCCGCCCACCGGCCGGGACACGGCGGGCAGCCCCCGCGACACCCGGCGTCCGGCTTCGGATTTTTGTCGGCCCGGTGGCGTATGAAGATGGGTGCGCCACCCGGCAAGGCCCGCACCACTCGCACGACTCGCTGATCGGGGAACACGCGTGACCGGCCCCCAGTACGACGACCACGACGTCCCGCCGCCGCCGGAGGACGACTGGCAGCCGTCCGACGACGCCTTCGCGCCCCGTGCCTTCCCCGACACCCCCAGTGACCGGCTCCCGGTCTCCCGGGGCCGTGACAACGAAGGCCGCGGCTCCTTCCAGCGGGACGGCGCCCAGCGGGACGGCGGGCAGCGCCGCGGCGAGCGCGGCGACCGCCGGGGCCGGGACGACCGGGACGACGACCGCGGGTCCACCGGCGACGGGTTCGAGCGCGTCCCGCCGCAGGACCTGGCGGCCGAGCAGTCCGTCCTCGGCGGCATGCTCCTGTCCAAGGACGCCATCGCGGACGTCGTCGAGGTGCTGAAGCCCGCCGACTACTACCGGCCGGCGCACGAGATGATCCACGGCGCGATCCTCGACCTCTACGCGCGCGGCGAGCCGGCCGACCCGATCACCGTCGCCGGTGAGCTCACCAAGCGCGGCGAACTCGCCCGCGTCGGCGGACCCGGCTACCTGCACACCCTGGTCAACTCCGTCCCGACCGCCGCCAACGCGGAGTACTACGCGGAGATCGTCCACGAACGCGCCGTGCTGAGACGGCTGGTCGAGGCGGGCACCCGCATCGCCGGCATGGGGTACGCCGCCGAGGGCGACGTCGACGAGATCGTGAACGCCGCCCAGGCCGAGATCTACGCCGTCACCGAGCAGCGCACCAACGAGGACTACGCCCCGCTCGCCGACATCATGGAAGGCGCCCTCGACGAGATCGAGGCGATCGGCTCCCGGGCCGGCCAGATGTCCGGCGTGCCCACCGGCTTCGCCGACTTCGACCAGCTCACCAACGGCCTCCACCCCGGCCAGATGATCGTCATCGCGGCCCGCCCCGCGATGGGAAAGTCCACCCTGGCGCTGGACTTCGCCCGGGCCTGCTCGATCCACAACAATCTGCCCAGCGTGATCTTCTCGCTGGAAATGGGCCGCAACGAGATCGCCATGCGCCTGCTGTCCGCCGAGGCCCGGGTCGCCCTGCACCACATGCGCTCGGGCAACATGACGGACGACGACTGGACGCGGGTCGCCCGCCGGATGCCGGACGTCACCAACGCACCGCTCTACATCGACGACTCGCCCAACCTGTCGATGATGGAGATCCGAGCCAAGTGCCGCCGCCTGAAGCAGCGCAACGACCTCAAGCTGGTGGTCATCGACTACCTCCAGCTGATGCAGTCCGGCGGTTCGCGCCGCGCCGAGAGCCGCCAGCAGGAGGTCTCCGACATGTCGCGAAACCTCAAGCTGCTCGCCAAGGAGCTGGAAGTCCCGGTCATCGCGCTCTCCCAGCTGAACCGAGGCCCCGAACAGCGCACCGACAAGAAGCCGATGGTCTCCGACCTCCGCGAGTCGGGCTCCATCGAGCAGGACGCCGACATGGTCGTCCTGCTGCACCGCGAGGACGCCTACGAGAAGGAGTCCCCCGCGCCGGCGAGGCCGACCTGATCGTCGCCAAGCACCGTAACGGCCCGACCGCGACGATCACCGTGGCCTTCCAGGGCCACTACTCGCGCTTCGTCGACATGACCCGCGACGTGACCTGAGGCAGTGCAGGTGTCGCGATCCGCGGCGGAATGCCGTGGATCCCGGCGGGGTGGCGGCGCATACGTCACCCCGCCGGCCCGGGAGGAACAGCGCCTCGACCGCAGCGGCCGGTGAGCAGACCGCCGCCATCATGGGGTCGTGAAGACATGGATGCGCTGCTACTGGGACGAGGAAGATGTCTGGTTCTACTGCGAGGTCGATGCCGAGGGCTGGGTGACCCGGCAGGTCGAACTCCAAGGGCCTGGGCTGACACCGATCGCAGCCGCCTCTCTCGATGAATGGCAGCAGGCCCATGAGACAGGCCGCCTCGATGAGTACGACAGCAGGTTCGGGATCACAGCCGAGCTGCCCGTCCCGGAATGGGAAGGCCACGACCCCGAGCAACTCACCTCCGAGGAGTTCGAGGAGGTCTGGGGCCCGGCCCGTCGGCAGATTGCATCCCGGCCGCGCCGACCTCTCGGCCCTGCGGAGGCCTCCTGGGACCATCCCGACATGACCCCGACCCTTCCCCGCACCGTCCGAGCCGTCGACACCGCCCGACTTGTGGACCTGGCCCGGGAGGCCTCCATGTACGGCTTCAGCCAGCGGCTCCCGGTCGACTGGCTCCAGGAACACCTCGCCGCAGAGGCGACGCACTACCTGTTGCCCACGCTCGTGCAGCGGCTCGGGCACCGTCCCGACGTGCCGCTGCAGTGGAGGTGCCGGCAACTGCTGACCGTCAGGACCGGTGAGCAGATCTGGGGACTGCTCGATGTCCTTCCCGCCACCTTCGACAGACTTCCGGAGTCCTTGGACACGGCGTCCGAGAAGGACATCGTCGGCCGCATCGAGCGCGCAGTGACCCAGCGCGAGTGGGCGGAACGGATGGCTGCTGACGCAGCCCCTGACGAAGTGCCACGGAACTGAGACAGGTGCAGCGCAAGAACCCCTGCCCGGAGCTGCGCTCCATGACACCAGCCGCGGCGCCCTACAGCGTCAGCACCCGGTCGGCGACCGCGGCCGTGGCCGTCGCGGTGACCAGGAGCGCGGCCATCGCCGCCAGCAGGGCGGTCTCGTAGTACGGCCCGGTGGCGGCCTGCGCCGCGACGGCGGCGGCGGCCAGGCCCGCGGCCGCAGCGGCGGCCAGGGCCACCCCGACGCGGGCCGGACGGCCGCGCAGCGCGGGTGCTGCGGCCGCGGCGAGCAGGGCGAGCGCGCAGAGGCCGGACACCTGGACGTGGCCGAAGCCCACGCCGTAGCGAATCGCGAGGGCCGGCACCAGGAAGAGCGTGAAGGTCCACCGCAGGCCCGCGGCCAGGGACTCCACCGCGGGGCCCGCGTCGGACCGGTCCGGCCGGCGGCCGACGAGCCGGACGGCGGCGAGCACGGCCAGGGCGGTCAGCATGCCGGGCAGCCGACCGGGCAGGTGCCCGAGGTTGTAGAGCAGGGCCGTGTCGTAGACGTCCAGGACGAGGTGGCCGACCGCCCACAGTGCGGCGCCGAACAGCAGCAGGCCGCGGGTGGTGGCCGGCCGGCCGGGGAGTCGTCCCGGCGGGCCAGGGCGCGGATCAGGGGCGGGGTGGCCAGGGCGGAGGCGATCCGGATCGCGATGTCCTGCCCGGTGTACGGGTTGTGGAGGCCCCACTCGACGGTGCAGAACACGGCGGTGTACGACCCCGCGGCGAGCGGGATCAGCGGCGAGGTGCCCAGCCGGCGGTGCAGCGCCGGGTCGAGCAGCCGCACCAGGGTCATGAACATCAGCAGCACGAAGGGGAGTTCGAGGAAGGCCTGGACCCGGAGCACGGTCGGGGCGAGCAGCTGCGGTGCCGGGGTGTGGGCGGCGATCCACCCGATGGCCCGGTCGTGGTCGGCCAGGGCGAACCAGCCGGGCGGCAGGTAGCGCGCGATGAAGCCCGGGTCGCCGTCGCGCACCCGCAGGACGTACACGGTGAACAGCAGTTGGTTGAGGTAGATCAGTGCGGTGACGGCGGCCAGCACCGCGCCCGGGCCCGGTGCCCGGCGCCCGGACCGGCCCTCGGTGGGGGCCGGTCCGCGGGCGGGCAGCCGTGGGGCGACGGCGAGGGCGGCGACGGTGGAGGCTGCGGCGGTCGCATCGACCAGCAGGGGGCCTGACAGCATGCGGCGACCCTACGGTGCGGCGGACCGGACGGGGGTCACAGCGTCAGGACGACTGCGCCACGGGTCCCGCCGGCCTCCAGCCGGGCGTGGGCGGCCGCCGCCGCGGAGAGGTCGTGCACGGAGTCGATCCGCAGGACGAGCCGCCCTTCGGCGACCAACTCGGCGAGGCGGCCCAGTGCCGCGCCGTCGGGGGCGACGTCCAGGACGGCGATGTCGATGCCGCGCTCGGCCACGGGCGCCGACGGGCGGACGGCGACGAGGACCGCGCCGTCGCGCAGGGCGGCCAGCAGCGGGGCACCGACCTGCGCGGTGTCGACGGCGGCGTCGGCACCCTCGGGGACGAGCCGGCGCAGGGCCTCGGCGGCGTCGTCGCCCCGTGCGACGAACTCGGCTCCCAGGGCGGTGAGGTGGTCACGGTCGCGGGGGTCCGCGACGGCGAGGACGCGCAGGCCGCGGTCGACCGCCAGCTGGGTGACCAGGTGGCCGAGCTTGCCGGCGGCCCCGGTGACGACGAGGGTGCCGCCGGCGGTGAGGCCGGTGCGGTCGACGGCCTGGAGGGCGGCGAGCCCGTTGAGCGGGAGGGCCGCCGCTGTGGTCGCCGGGACACCGGCCGGTGCGGGGGCGAGCTGGTGGGCGGGCAGCACGACGTACTCGGCGTGGGTGCCGTTCCGGGAGGCGAACCAGTGCGACAGCCCGACGACCTGCTCGCCGACGCCGAATCCCGTGGTTCCGTCGCCGAGTGCGTCGACGGTGCCGGACACGTCCCAGCCGAGCCGGAACGGCGGTGCGCCGAGCACCGCGGCCAGGACGCCGGACCGGACGACGAGGTCGGCGGGGTGCACGGAGGAGGCGAGGTTGCGGATCCGGATCTCGCCGGGCCCGGGGACGGGAAGTTCGGTCTCGGCGAGCTCGGCCCGCTCGGGGCCGCCGTAGGTGGTGACGGTGATGGCGCGCATGGTGTCCCTCTCTGTCGCCGATCGGGTGAAATCCTCGACCGGGTGGCGTGGTTCGAGGTTTCCACCGGGCCCGACGGCGGGGGAGAGGAAGGATCGGCCTGGGATCGGCGATCCCAGGCTGACGGCCGGGCGGCCGGCGGCCGCGCGCTCCGCGGCGAGGTCAGAGGGTGACGGAGGCCCGGAAGACGGTGGCGCCGGGCCCGGCGAGCGTGGTGGGGGTGCCGCCGGCGGGCAGGAACGCCGACTCGCCGCGGGCCAGGGCCAGGGCGGTGCCGTCGGCGGCCGTGAGGGTGGCCGTGCCGTCGGTGCAGAGCAGGATCTGCGGGGCGTCGCCGGACAGGACGGCGGGGTGCTCGCCGAGGGTGTAACGGGAGAGGCTGAACTCGTCGATCGGGACGGGGTAGCGGTGCTCGCCGTCGGTGGCGGCCGCGGGCCGGAGGACGTCCGGATCGGTGGCCCGGAAGTCGACGACGCGCAGCAGTTCGGGGATGTCGACGTGCTTGGGGGTGAGGCCGGCGCGCAGCACGTTGTCGGAGTTGGCCATGATCTCGACGCCGGTGCCGCGCAGGTAGGCGTGCGGGATGCCGGCGCCCAGGTAGAGGGCCTCGCCGGGCTGCAGGCGGACGAAGTTGAGCAGCAGCGCGGCGATCAGGCCGGTGTCGCCGGGGAACTCCCGGGCGGCGAAGGCGTATCCGGCGAGGGCGCCGGTCGGGTCGCCGGGTGCGGCGTCCTCGATCGCCCGGGCGACCGCGGCGACCGTCCGTTCGGCCTTGCCGCCCTTCATCGACAGGACGGCGGCGAGGACGTGGGCGAGGGCCTCGCGCTCCGGCTTGGTCCGCAGCACGTCGATCAGCGGTGCGAGCTCGGCGACGTCGAGCGAGGACATCAGGGCGGCCGCGTCGGCGGGCCGGCGGAATCCGCAGAGGCCTTCGAACTCGTCCAGGGCGCAGATGAGTTCCGGCTTGTGGTTGGTGTCCTTGTAGTTGCGGTGCGGGGCGTCCACCGGGATGCCGGCGGCCTCCTCGGCGGCGTGGCCGGCCCGGGCCTGGGCCCGGGTGGGGTGGGCCTGGATGGAGAGCGGCAGGCCGGCGGCCAGCACCTTGAGCAGGAACGGCAGCGCGGTGCCGAACTTGGCGACGGCGGCGGGGCCGAGCTCGGCCTGCGGGTCGGCGGCGATCAGGTCGGCGAGGGTGCCGGCGGCGTCGCCGCGCTCGGTGCGCGAGGGGGCGCCGGGGTGGGCGCCGATCCACATCTCGGCCTGCGGCTCGCCGTCGGGCTCGGTCCCCAGCAGCGCGGGGATGGCGGTGGTGGAACCCCAGGCATAGGGGCGGACGGTGTTGCGCAGCCTGTCCATGGGGTTCGGTCCTCGCTGTTCCGTGGGCACCGGGCGGTGTGGAACCGCCGACTCTAGTCGAGCGCGGTGGACGGATCGAGTACGGCGGAAGGCGGGCCGGTGCGCTCCGGTGCGGAGCACGCCGACCCGCCCTCCGTGGGTGTCAGGCGCGGACGATGGCGAGGACGGCGTCGCGGAGCTCCGCCATCCGGGCCGGGTCCTTGGCCTCGACGTTCAGCCGCAGCAGCGGCTCGGTGTTGGACGCCCGGAGGTTGAACCACCAGTCGTCGCCGGCCACGGTCAGACCGTCCAGCTCGTCGGTGCTCACCCCGTCCAGGCCGCCGTACACGGCGCGGACGGCCTCGGTGCGGGCCGCCTGGTCCGCCACCGTCGAGTTGATCTCGCCCGACGCCGCGTACCGGTCGTAGCGCGCGCACAGCTCGGACAGCGGCCGCTCCTGCCCGCCCAGCGCGGCCAGCACGTGCAGCGCCGCGAGCATCCCGGTGTCGGCCCGCCAGAAGTCCCGGAAGTAGTAGTGCGCCGAGTGCTCCCCGCCGAACACCGCGTCCGTGCGCGCCATCTCCTGCTTGATGAAGGAGTGGCCCACCCGGGTCCGCACCGGCACCGCGCCCAGGTCGGAGACGATCTGCGGGACCGTCCACGAGGTGATCAGGTTGTGGATGACGGTCGGCCGCTCCTCGCCCGCGGCCCGGGCCCGGACGATCTCGCGCTCGGCGACGAGCGCGGTGATCGCCGACGGCGACACCGGCTCGCCGCGCTCGTCCACGACGAAGCAGCGGTCGGCGTCCCCGTCGAAGGCCAGGCCGATGTCCGCGCCGACCTCCCGGACCTTCGCCTGCAGGTCCACGAGGTTCTTCGGGTCCAGCGGGTTCGCCTCGTGGTTGGGGAAGGTGCCGTCCAGCTCGAAGTACATCGGGACGACGTCCAGCGGCAGCCCGGCCAGCACGGTCGGCACCGTGTGCCCGCCCATCCCGTTGCCCGCGTCCACCGCCACCTTCAGCGGCCGGATGTCCGTCAGGTCGACCAGCGACCGCAGGTGCGCCGCGTACCCGTCCAGGGTCTCTCGCGCGGACAGCTCCCCGGTCACGGTGCCCGCCGGCGCCGCCGGCACGGACACGGTCCCGTCCTCACCGCACCACGACTCCACCAGCTCCCGGATCTCCGAGAGGCCGGTGTCCTGGCCCACCGGGGCCGCACCCGCCCGGCACAGCTTGATCCCGTTGTACTGCGCCGGGTTGTGCGACGCCGTGAACATCGCGCCCGGCAGGTCCAGCGAGCCCGACGCGTAGTACAGCTGGTCCGTCGAGCACAGCCCGATCTCCACCACGTCGGCCCCGTAGGAGGCCGCACCCAGCGCGAACGCCCGGGTCAGACCCGGCGAGGACGGACGCATGTCGTGCCCGACCACCACGGCCGAGGCGCCCACCACCCGCACGAAGGCCGCACCGAACGCGAACGCCAACGACTCGTCCCACTGATCCGGCACCACACCCCGGACGTCGTACGCCTTCACCAGGTCACTCAGATCCCGCATGGGGGCTCCCACCCTCGTCGGTGCGGTCCGTGCCGCACGCTGTCGTTCGACACCCGGCGCGGGCAGGCTCCGGCGCCGTCGTCCGGTGCGCCGTCGGGTGGACGGGTGCGGTGTGAACGGTGCCGGGCGCGAGCGACCGGTTGCTGCGCGACCCACGGGTGTGCTGGTGGTGCCGAGACTACCTGGTGGCCGGTGGCCGCCGACCCCGGCGGCCGGGGCGGTCGCGCGGACGTTGTACGATCCGATTTCCCGGGGCGTCTGCCGGTCCCGGGCCCTGTCGCCGCCTCGCGCGATTCCGATCCGCCGTCGGCTGCGGTCTCGCCGCATCCTTCCCGTTGTTCCGAAAGGCTCTGACGTGACTGCCCCCGAGGAGAGCACCTTCGCCGATCTTGGCAAGGTGCTGGTGATCATCCCGACGTACAACGAGGCCGAGAACATCGAGCGGATCGTGTCCCGGGTCCGTGCCGCGGTCCCGGAGGCGCACGTCCTGGTCGCGGACGACAACAGCCCGGACGGCACCGGCGACCTCGCCGACAAGCTCGCCACCGACGACGCCCACGTCCGCGTCCTGCACCGCAAGGGCAAGGAAGGCCTCGGCGCCGCCTACCTGGCCGGCTTCCGCTGGGGCATCGACGAGGGCTACGCCGTCCTCGTCGAGATGGACGCCGACGGCTCCCACCAGCCCGAGGAACTCCCCGGCTGCTCACCGCGCTGCGCGGCGCCGACCTCGTCCTCGGCTCGCGCTGGGTGCCCGGCGGCGAGGTCGTCAACTGGCCCAAGTCCCGCCTGCTGATCTCCCGCGGCGGCTCGCTCTACTCCCGCCTGATGCTCGGCGTCCCGATCAAGGACGTCACCGGCGGCTACCGCGCCTTCCGCAAGGAGACCCTCCTCGGCCTCGGCATGGACGAGGTCGCCTCTGCCGGCTACTGCTTCCAGGTCGACCTCGCCTGGCGCACCGTCAAGGCCGGCTTCAAGGTCGCCGAAGTCCCGATCACCTTCGTCGAGCGCGAGCACGGCGCCTCCAAGATGAGCCGCAACATCGTCTTCGAAGCCCTCCTGCGCGTCACCGGCTGGGGCATCACCGACCGCCTCAACAAGCTCACCGGGAAGAACCGGGCGAAGTAACTCCCGCAGGGCGAAGCCGAAAGCGCCCCGCCGCACTCCTGGTTGACGTGTCGTCAACCGGATGGTGCGGCGGGGCGCTTCGTCGTGCGCGCGGCCGGATGCGTCAGCAGGAGCCGGGCGGCAGGGCGGGCAGGTGGTGTTCGGCCCAGGTGCGCAGCTCCGTCATGGCGGGGCCGAGGGCGCAGCCGGATTCGGTGAGCTGGTAGCGGACGCGCAGCGGCGGGCCGTCGTCGACCTCGCGCAGGACGAGGCCGGCCTCGGCGAGCTCGGTGAGCCGGTCGGAGAGCATGCGTTCGCTGATTCCGGGGATGGCACGGCGGAGCTCGGCGAAGTGGGCGGGGCCGTGTCCGAGGACGGCGACCACCAGGCCCGTCCAGCGCTTGCCGAGCAGCGCGAAGACCCGGGTGATGCCGTGGTCCACCCCGGTACAGGCCGCTTGGGCCGGTGCTGTTTCCTGCGCCATGCCACCAGGGTACTGCCCTCGCGCCAGTGACTAATAAAAAGTAAGCTGCTACTGTTTACGAAGCTGCGCACCAAGCTGCAGTCACTATCGAAAGGGAGGCATGTCATGCCCACGCTGCTGCACATCGACTCGTCCGCGCTCGCCGAGGGCTCCGTCTCCCGCGAGGTCTCCGCGACCTTCCGTGCCGAGTGGGAGGCCCAGAACCCCGGCGGCACCGTGATCTACCGCGACCTCGCGGCCGAGAACATCCCGCACCTGGACGCGGCCGGCATCACCGCGGGCTTCGTCCCGTCGGAGCACCGCAGCCCTGAGCAGCAGGCCGCGCACGAGCTGCGCGACCGCCTGATCACCGAGCTGGAGCAGGCCGACGCCGTCGTCATCGGCACCCCCATGTACAACTTCACGATCCCCTCCAGCCTCAAGGCCTGGCTGGACCAGGTGATCCTGATGGGCCGCACCGCCGGCGAGCAGCCCTCCGCGGCCGGCACCCCGGTCACCGTGGTCTCCGCCCGGGGCGGTTCGTACGGTCCGGGCAGCCCGCGGGAGAGCTTCGAGTTCGTCACCACCTACCTGGAGAAGGTGCTGACCGGCATGCTCGGCCTGGAGGTCGACTTCGTGCTGCCCGAGTTCACCCTGGCCCGGGTGAACCCCGCGCTCGCCGACTTCATCGAGGCGGCCGACGCCTCCAAGGCCAAGGCGCACGACGAGGCGGCGGCCAGGGCCAAGGCCGTCAGCGCCCGCCTCGCGGCCTGAGCAGCCACGACGGCGTCGCCCGGGCCGGTGGCCGCGGCCACCCGCCCGGGCGTGTCTGACCGGCGATCGGCCGCGGCACCTTCCAAGCTGGTACGGACGAGCGGCCCGCCCCGGGCCGCCCCGCCGACCAGGGAGCCCACGTGACGCCCAACCCGCCCGACGAGCCCGCCGGCCCCCACCGCGCGGCCCACGGGCACGGGCATCCGGGCCCCCGGCCGCTGGAGATCGACGTCTTCACCGGGCCGGAGACCGGGTTCTTCGCCACCTCCGTCCTGATCATGGGCGAGACCGCGGCGATCCTGGTCGACGCCCAGCTCACCCGCAGCGCCGGCCGCGAGCTCGCCGAATGGATCGCCGGCAAGGGCCGCCGGCTGCTCGCCGTCGTCATCACCCACCAGCACCCCGACCACTACTTCGGCGCCGAGGAGGTGCTGCGGCTCTTCCCCGAGGCGCAGCTGCTCGCCGCCCCGGCCGTCGTCGACGGCATCGCCCGCACCGGGGCCGCCAAGGTCGCCGAGTGGAAGCCCGTGTACGGCGCCGACATCCCCGACCAGCCGTTGCTGCCCGCCCCGCTGCTGCCCCAGCCACTGATGATCGACCAGCAGGTGATCCGGGTACTGCCGCTCGGGCAGGGCGACTGCGAGGACTCGACCGTCGTCCACATCCCGGCGCTCCGCACCGTGATCGCCGGCGACTTCGCCGCCAACGGCACCCACCTCTGGACGGCCGACACCGGCCCGTACCAGCGCATCGACTGGGCGCACAACCTGGCGCGGATCGCCGACCTCGGCGTCGACCGGGTCATCGCCGGGCACCGTGCCCCGGGCGCCGACGACGACGCGCTGCGCGTGCTCGCCTTCACCGGCGAGTACCTGCAGGACTTCGACCGGGCACTGGCCGCCCACCCGCACGACGCCGAGGCGCTCGCGGCCGCCATGAACGAGCGGTACGGCGCCCTCACGCTGCCCGCCTTCCTCGACCTCGGCGCCGCTGCCAACACCCGCCGGGGCACCGCCGTCGAGAGCGCCCCGCAGGCCCTCGCCGACGGGACGGAGATCGTCGACGCGGAGATCGTCGAGGACGAGTGAGGGCTCCTGTGCGGGCCACCCCCGGCGGATACTGTCCGCATGACCGACTACGACGCGATCGTCCCCGCCGGGGGAGCGGCCGGCCGGCTCGGCGGCGCCGACAAGCCCGGCCTGCAGGTCGGCGGGCGCACCCTGCTCGACCGGGTGCTGACCGCCGCCGCCGGGGCCGCCACGACCGTCGTCGTCGGGCCCGCCCGCCCGACCACCGCACCCGGCGTCCACTGGACCCGCGAGGACCCGCCGGGCGGCGGCCCGGTCGCCGCGGTCGCCGCGGGCCTCGCCCACGTCACCGCCGACCGGGTGCTGCTGCTCGCCGCCGACCTGCCCTTCCTGGACGCCGGGACGGTCGGCCGGCTGGTCGACGCCCTCGACGACCCCGGCACCGAGGCCGCCGTGCTCGTCGACGCGACCGGCCGCGACCAGCCGCTCGCCGGTGCCTACCGCACCGCTGCGCTGCGTGCCTCGCTGGCGGCCCTCGGCGATCCCGCGGGACTGCCGCTGCGCAGGCTCACCGGGCCGCTGGCCACCACCCGGCTGGCCGACCCGGCCGACGCCGCGTACGACTGCGACACCTGGGAGGCGCTCGACCGGGCCCGTGAACGGGACGCGACCGGCCGCCCCGCGCGCTGAGCGCCCGACCGCTCACCGCGGCCGCCGGGCGGCGGTGAGCAGAACGACCCGCGCCGCTCACGGGGGCTGCGTCCGGCCGGCCACCGCATCGGGCAGCATGGAGCCCATGGAGCGCACGCTGGATGACTGGATCGCCGAGGTCAGCACCGAACTCGGCATCGAGCTGGACGTCGACGTACCCGGACTGCTCGACCTCGCCCGGGTGGTCGCCCACGGGGTCGCCCGTCCGGCGGCCCCGCTGACCGCCTTCCTGGTCGGGTACGCGGCCGGGCGCCAGGGCGGCGGTGCCGAGGCCGTCGCCGCCGCCAACGCCCGTACGGCGGCCCTCGCCGAGCGCTGGGCCGCCGCGGCGCCCCCGGAGCCGGCATGACCGGCTTCCTGACCGACGTGGACCGCCCGCGCTCCGGCGCCGCCCCGGACCCTGCCCGCGACTGCCCGTGGCAGACCGCCCGGGCCTTGGCGCGCCGCGCCGCCGGGGCTCCGCTGCCCGCGCACGGCGTCGACCTCGCCGCGGCCCTCGGCCGGACGCTGGCCGAGCCGCTGGCCGCCGTCGCCGACCTGCCCGGCTTCGACACCTCCGCGATGGACGGCTGGGCGGTCGCCGGACCGGGCCCCTGGCGGCCGGCCGGCCGGCTGCTGGCCGGTGCCGCGCCGCAGCCGCTGGCCGACGGCACCGCGGTGGAGATCGCCACCGGCGCCCAGCTGCCGCCCGGTGCGACCGGCGTGCTGCGCCGCGAGCACGGCCGCTCCGACGGCGGCCTGCTGTACGGCACGGTGACCCCCGGTCAGGACGTCCGCCCGCGGGGGCAGGAGTGCCGCAGCGGCGAGCCGCTGCTGCCCGCCGGCACCCGGGTCACCCCGGCGGTGCTCGGCCTGGCCGCGGCCGCCGGACACGACCGGCTCACCGTCCACCGCCGGCCGACCGTCGAACTGCTGCTGCTCGGTGACGAACTGCTGGAGTCCGGGGTTCCCGGTCCGGGGCTGGTGCGGGACGCCCTCGGCCCGCTGCTGCCGCCCTGGCTGGCCGCCGCGGGCGCCGAGATCACCGGCCGCCGCCGGATCGGCGACGACGCCGGCCTGCTGCACGAGGCCGTCCGGCAGTCCACCGCCGACCTGGTGGTCACCACCGGCGGCACCGCCGCCGGGCCGGCCGACTTCCTGCACGGGACGCTCGACGCGGTCGGCGCCCGGCTGCTGGTCGACGGCGTGGCCGTCCGTCCCGGCCACCCGATGCTGCTCGCCGCGCTGCCCGGCGGCCGGCACCTGGTCGGCCTGCCGGGCAACCCGCTGGCCGCCGCGGCCGGCACCCTCACGCTGGCGCTGCCGTTGCTGGACGCCCTCTCCGGGCGCCCCCGGCCGGCCCCGCGGACGGAGCCGGCCGCTGCCGACCTGCCCGGCCACCCCGCCGACACCCGGCTCGCCCCGGTCGTCCGCACCGGGCACGGGGTGGCCGCGCTGCCCTTCGACGGCCCGGCGATGCTCCGCGGGATCGCCCGCGCGGAGGCGCTCGCCGTCGTCCCGCCCGGCGGCGTACCGGCGGGAGCCCCGGTCGAGCTCCTGGAGGCCCCGTGACGGAGCCGCCGCGACGCCAGCCGCTGCTCCGGTCGCGCCGGGGTGCCCCGGAGAGCTCCACCGACCTCGGCATCGTGCTGCCCGCCCGCCCGGCCGCCCCCGCCATGCGGCAGGTCGGCCTGCGGCTGCTGCTGGCCCTGGCGGTGCTGGTCACCACCACCCTGATCGTCTGGGCCGACCACGACGGGTATCACGACAACGCGGACGACTCGGTGTCGCTGCTGGACTCGGCGTACTACGCCACCGTGACGCTCTCCACCACCGGCTACGGCGACATCACCCCGGTCAGCGACGCCGCCCGGCTGGTCAACATCCTGGTCGTCACCCCGCTGCGGGTGCTCTTCCTGATCATCCTGGTCGGCACCACGCTGGAGGTGCTCACCGAACGTACGCGCCAGCAGTGGCGGATCAACCGCTGGAGGTCCACCGTGCGCGAGCACACCGTCGTCGTCGGCTACGGCACCAAGGGCCGCAGCGCGGTCAGTGCCCTGGTCGGGCAGGGCGTGCGGAAGGACTCGATCGTGGTGGTCGACCCGCTGCAGAAGGCCGTCGACCAGGCCAACCGCGACGGCCTGACCGGCGTGCTCGGCGACGCCACCCGGACGGACACCCTGCTGCGCGCCGAACTCCCGCGCGCCGAGCGGGTGGTGATCGCGCCCGACCGGGACGCCACCGCCGTCCTGGTCGCGCTGACCGCCCGCCAGCTGAACAAGGCCGCCACCCTGGTCGCCGCCGTCCGCGAGGACGAGAACGCGCCGCTGCTGCGGCAGAGCGGCGCCGATGTGGTGGTCACCAGCTCCAGTTCGGCGGGACGGCTGCTCGGCATGTCGCTGCTCAGCCCGTACACCGGCTCGGTGATGGAGGACCTGCTGACCGTCGGGACCGGCCTGGACATGGCCGAGCGCCCGGTCACCCGGGCCGAGGCCGGGCACAGTCCGCGCGACTGCGAGGACCTGGTGGTGGCCGTCATCAGGGGCCGGCGGGTGCTCAACTACACCGATCCGGAGGCCGCCGTGCTCCAGCTGACCGACCGGGTCGTCACCATCCAGCGGGCCGTCAACCGCGGCTGACGGCAGGGCCGGTGACCGGCGGGCCGCCCGCAGGGGGAGCGGGCGGTCCGCGTAGCGTGATCCGCATGCGAGCCATCACGATTCCCCAGTCGGGCGGGCCCGAGGTACTGACCTGGGCGGAGGTCCCCGAGCCGGAGCCGGCGGCGGGCGAGGTCCTCGTCGAGATCGCGGCCACCGCCGTCAACCGTGCGGACCTGCTCCAGCGGCAGGGCTTCTACGATCCGCCGCCCGGATCCTCCCCTATCCCGGCCTTGAGTGCGCCGGGCGGATCGTCGCCCTGGGCCCGGGGGTCGCCGGCTGGGCCGTGGGCGACGAGGTGTGCGCGCTGCTCACCGGCGGCGGCTACGCCGAGCGGGTCGCGGTGCCGGCCGGCCAGTTGTTGCCGAGGCCCGCCGGCCTGAGCGCCACCGAGGCGGCCGCCCTGCCGGAGGTCGTCTGCACGGTGTGGTCCAACGTCTTCATGGTGGCCCATCTGCGGCCCGGCGAGACGGTGCTGGTGCACGGCGGTGCCAGCGGCATCGGGACGATGGCGATCCAGCTGGCCAAGGCGGTCGGCGCCCGGGTCGCGGTGACGGCGGGCAGCGCGGCCAAACTGGCGCGCTGTGCGGAGCTGGGCGCGGACGTCCTCATCGACTACCGGGAGCAGGACTTCGTCGAGGCCGTGCGGGAGGCCACCGGCGGGGCCGGTGCGGACGTGATCCTGGACATCATGGGCGCCAAGTACCTGCCGCGGAACGTGGCGGCGCTGGCGGTCAACGGCCGGCTCGTGATCATCGGGATGCAGGGCGGCGTGAAGGGCGAGTTGGACCTGGGCGTCCTGCTGCGCAAGCGGGCCGCCGTCGCCGCCACCAACCTGCGCGGGCGCCCGCTGGAGGAGAAGGCGGCGATCGTGGCCGCCGTGCGCGAGCACGTCTGGCCGCTGCTGGAGTCGGGCGTCGTGAAGCCGGTGGTGGACCGCGTCCTGCCGATCGCCGAGGCGGCCGAGGCCCACCGGGCCGTGGAGGAGAGCGGGCACGTCGGCAAGGTCGTGCTCCGCGTGGGCTGACCCCGGGGGCTCCGCCCGGGCCGGCCGGCGGGTGTTTCACGTGAAACATCCGGGTTGCCCGAACTGCCGCCGCCCCGGACGTGTGCTCCGTCCGGGGCGGCGGCATGGCGGGGGCGTCGCCGTCGGCGTACGAAATGCCCGGAATGCCGGAATGTGTGACGCTGGTCCCGAGCTTTTCCGCAGCCGGCCGCCGCATCGCAGCGCGGTCGCCAGTCGGAAGGACCTCCCGTGGCCGCACGTCCGCACGCGTTCCGTGTCCTGTCCGTCGCGCTGTCCGTCACCTGCCGCCGTGCGGCGCTGACCGCAGCCGGTCTCGCTCTCCCCTGGTGCTCGCCGGGACGGCCGGCGCCTGCCCGGCCGAGTCCGCCCGGGGCGCCTGGACGCCGTCCGCCGCGCAGTCGGCCCCGCAGGACGTGCCGACGACCCCGCAGGCCGTCCCCTCCGCGACCGCCTCGGCGTCCGTCTCCCTCCCCGCATCGGAGACGGCCGTCCCGGTGCCGCCCGCCCCGCCGTCGACGGCAGAGCCGGGGGCGACGTGGTGCCGGGGGTTCCGGCGTGTCCTGCCCGCCGGACGGCCGGGACCGGTCCGCCCCGGCCTCGGTGCCGGACCCGGGCGCCGCCGTGGGCAACCCGCCGGAGTGGCCCGCCGCCGGCCCGGCGCAGTCCGCCCAGGCGTCGTCGAGCGAGGGGCCGGCCGGCCTTCCCGGCGACGGGGCGGACGGGGCGGACGACGTCGCCGCCTCGGCGCCGGCCGCCGACGGGCCCTCCACCGCCGATCCCTCGGTCGTCCCGGCCGAGCCGGCCGTCGACCACCCGGCCGCCCAGGGCGCCGTGCAGCCGGCCCGCCCGACCCCGGCCAAGGTGCACGGCAGGCTGGGCCGGTCGGCCCCCGCCGCCGTACCCGCTCTGCCTGGCCCCGTGGCGCAGGCGCCGGACCAGGCCGGACAGGCGGCTCCCGACACCTCCGCCGACGGGCCGGCCGAACAGCCCGCGCCGGACGCCACCGCAACCGCGGACCCGCAGGCCGCGACCGAACTCGCCGCCCCGCTGCGCTGGTCGGACGCCTCCACCCGGCAGCTCCCGCTCGGCGCCGGGCTCACCCTGATCGGCTCCGGTCTCGCCCTGGTGGGCTACCGGATGCGGCGCGGCTGACTGCCGGCCCGAGCCCGGGCCGTCCGCCGGTCGGCCCGGGCTCGCTCCGTGTGCCGACATTCCGCAATCAAGATCCGCAGGAGCTCCCCCGACGAACCCCGGTGGGGAGAATGCCTTTCATGACGAACCCGATGAACGAGCGGTCCCCGGAGCAGCCCCACGGGGCGTCGGGCGGCCAGCCGGACGACAACCCGAAGGTGCTGATCGTCGGGCCGGACGGCATGCCCGTCGGCGCCGTCCCGGGCGCCTTCGGCCACGGAGAGGGGCACGGCGAGCCCCGTGAGCTCCCGGTGACCGAGATGGTCGAACAGCCCGCCAAGGTCATGCGGATCGGGAGCATGATCAAGCAGCTGCTGGAGGAGGTCCGCATGGCCCCCTCGACGAGGCGAGCCGTGCCCGGCTCAAGGACATCCACGCCAGCTCGATCAAGGAGCTGGAGCTCGGCCTCGCACCGGAACTGGTCGAGGAGCTGGAGCGGCTCTCGCTCCCCTTCACCGAGGACACCATTCCGACCGAGGCCGAGCTGCGGATCGCCCAGGCCCAGCTGGTCGGCTGGCTGGAGGGCCTGTTCCACGGCATCCAGACCGCGCTCTTCGCCCAGCAGATGGCCGCCAGGGCGCAGTTGGAGCAGATGCGGCGGGCGCTCCCGCCCGGTCTGCACGGCGCGGAACCGGGCGAGGAGGAGGTCGGTCCGGGCCGCGGAATCCGTTCGGGCCCGTACCTGTAACCGGCCCTGCGGACGGCTCTACCGGCGCTGTGTCGCAGGACGTTCCCGGTCGCGTTGCGGCCCGGACACAGCTGTGCCCCTGCACCCGGCGGTGTCCCTCCGAGCCGATACCCTGGCCCCTGTCGTCGGTCCCGGCCGCCGGCAGGGGTCGCTGGGCCCGCGCCGCCGGCCGAGCGATCCCGGACGACGGCGGACGAGAGCTGGAAGCAGGGGGACATGAGCGAGGACGGCACCACGGTCGAGGGCCACGCCCTGGGCAACGGTCGGTACGTGCTGCAGCGCCTGCTCGGGCAGGGCGGCATGGCATCCGTGCACCTGGCGCACGACACCGTGCTGGACCGTCAGGTCGCGGTGAAGACGCTGCACACCGACCTCGGCCGGGAGGCCTCGTTCAAGGAGCGGTTCCGCCGGGAGGCGCAGGCCGTCGCCCGGCTCCAGCACATCAACATCGTGCAGGTCTACGACAGCGGCGAGGACGTCGCAGCGGACGGCACGACGACGCCGTACATCGTCATGGAGTACGTCGAGGGCAAGGGCCTCGGCACGATGCTGCGGGAGGCGGTCGCCCAGCACGGTGCGATGCCGACCGCGCAGGCCCTGAAGATCACCGCGGACGTGCTGTCCGCGCTGGAGATCTCGCACGACGCGGGCCTGGTCCACCGGGACATCAAGCCCGGCAACGTCATGG
The DNA here is from genome assembly GCF_039544005.1 of Kitasatospora paranensis. Lineage (NCBI taxonomy): Bacteria > Bacillati > Actinomycetota > Actinomycetes > Kitasatosporales > Streptomycetaceae > Kitasatospora > Kitasatospora paranensis. The sequence continues at coordinate 4,370,312 of NZ_BAABKV010000001.1, read as the reverse complement.
TGAACACCAAGGGCGTCGTCAAGGTGATGGACTTCGGCATCGCCCGGGCGCTGCAGTCCGGCGTGACGTCGATGACCCAGACCGGCATGGTGGTCGGCACCCCGCAGTACCTGTCGCCCGAGCAGGCGCTCGGCAAGAGCGTGGACGCCCGGTCCGACCTGTACTCGGTGGGCTGCATGCTCTTCGAGCTGCTCACCGGCGGCCTGCCGTTCGAGGGCGACTCCGCCTTCTCCATCGCGTACAAGCACGTGCAGGAGGCGCCGCCGGCGCCGTCCACGATCAACCGGGCGGTCACGCCCGCGGTGGACGCCCTGGTGGAGCGCGCCCTGCGCAAGGACCCGGCGCACCGCTTCCCGACCGCGGCCGCGATGCGCGACGAGGCCGAGCGGGTCAACGCCGGTGCCCAGGCGGGCGGGGTGCCGCTCCAGGCGTCCACTCCGCTGATCATCGGCGAGGGCCCCCGGTCGGTGCACGCCGCGCCGTCGCTGACCAACTTCCCGCCCGTCTCCGGCGACATCCGCACGCCGGCCCCGCAGGTGCAGCAGCCGTACCAGCCGCAGGCGAGCACCCCGCCGCCGTACCCGCAGGTGCAGACGCCGCCGCCGTACGCCCAGCCGCAGACCCCGCAGCCGTTCCCGCAGGCGCCGCAGACCCCCAGCCGTTCCCGCAGACCCCGCAGCCGTTCCCGCAGCCACAGCCCTACGGGACGCCGCAGCCCTTCCCGCAGCAGGTGCACCCCACCGGCCCGATGCCGGCGCAGCCCGGGCCGTTCGCGCCCAAGCCGCCGTCCTCGAACGCCAGCGGCTGCTCCACGGCGCTGGTCGTGGTCGGCGTCATCTTCGGCGTGATCGTGCTCGCCGTCATCATCGTGCTGATCGCGGCGGCCAAGGGCCAGCAGAAGAGCAACGACCAGTACTCCGGCGCTCCGGCGCCCGCCTCGATCGCCTCGGTTCTCCCCGCTGTTCCGGGGTACCAGCTGGACTGAGCGACGGCCCGGCCCCGGGGTTCCCCGGTGACCGGGCCGAAGCGGTAGCGTTTCACCGGACGTAACCGACAGGGCGACTGCGCGCCGAGCGAGGGCCCGGGGCGAGGAGCGATGGCAGACACCGATCGGTCGGGCGAGGACGCGGACGGACAGGTGCCGGCCGGGTCGCCGGCCGGCGACGAGGACGGGCCGGAGTCCACCGCGGAGACCGAGCTGCTGCCCGGGCCGCCCGTCCTGCACACGCCCGGCCGCGGTACGGCGGCGCTCCTCGGCACGGTCGGCGAGGGCCGGTACCGGATCACCGGCCGGCTCGGCCGGGGCGGCATGGCCGAGGTCTTCGCCGCGCAGGACGTCCGGCTCGGGCGGACGGTGGCCGTCAAGCTGCTCCGCGCGGACCTGGCCGAGGACGACATCGCCCGGATGCGGTTCACCCGTGAGGCGCACGCCGTCGCGGGGCTGAACCATCACTCGATCGTGGCGGTGTACGACACCGGCGAGGAGCTGGTGGGCGGCGAGTCCACGCCGTACATCGTGATGGAGCTGGTCGAGGGCCGCACCGTCCGCGAGCTGCTGGTGGACGAGGAGGCGCCGCCGGTCGACCAGGCGCTGATCATCATCGCCGGCGTGCTGGAGGCGCTCGCCTACAGCCACCGCAACGGGATCGTGCACCGGGACATCAAGCCCGCCAACGTGATCATCACGACCGGTGGCGCGGTCAAGGTGATGGACTTCGGCATCGCCCGGGCGCTCACCGGCGCGGCCACCACGATGACCCAGACCGGCATGGTGATGGGCACCCCGCAGTACCTGTCGCCGGAGCAGGCGCTCGGCCGGACGGTCGACCACCGCTCGGACCTGTACGCCGCAGGCTGCATGCTCTACGAACTGCTGGCGCTGCGACCGCCGTTCACCGGTGAGACGCCGCTCTCGGTGGTCTACCAGCACGTCCAGGACATGCCGGTGCCGCCGTCCCGGGCCAATGCGCGGGTGCCGGTCGAGCTGGACGACCTGGTGATCCGCTCGCTCGCGAAGAACCCCGACGACCGGTACCAGACCGCGGACGAGTTCCGCGCCCATGTGCAGCACGCCCTGCGGCAGATGCACGGTGCCGCCGGTGCCGGCTACGCGGCCGGCGCCGCCGCGGCGGCCGCGGCCGCCGCCAGTCTGGCCGCCGCCGGGCAGGGCCCGGGCACCGGCGGCAGGCCCCCGTACGAAGGGCCGCCGAGCGGTGGCACGGCGCCCACCGAGCCGCTCGGGTCGGCCGCCGCGGACAGCGCCGACCCGACGACCGCGCTGCCGTACCAGGTGACGTCGCCGTACCGGACGCCCGCGCAGCCCTACCCGGCGGTGGCCGGGCAGGGGTACGGCGGCGGCCACGGACCGGACGACGGGGACGACGACGACCGGGGCCGCGGCCCGTGGGGCTGGGTGCTGGGCGTGCTCGCCGTCCTGGTGGCCGCCGGGGTCGGCATCGGGCTGGCGCTCAGTACGGCCGGGGGCGGCCATCACCCGAACCCGAACCTGACGCAGACCTCCGCCCCGACCGACACCGGGCAGCCCACCAGCCAGGCGACCACGCCGTCGGCGACCCACTCGACCGGCAGCGTCCGGCCGAGCGAGACCTCCTCCGGCGAGGCCTCGCCGAGCGGTAGCCCGTCGGGGTCGGCGTCGCCGTCGGCCTCGCCGACGACGTCGCCGACGACGTCCCCGTCGCCGACGGCGCCCTCGTCGCCGACGGCGTCGCCGCCCGACACCACGCCGGCCTCGCCGACCGCGCCGACATCGGCGGCGGCGACCGCCGCGCCGCCGACCTGACGGGCGGCGGCCGCCCGGTCAGTTGGCGAAGGCGTCCAGGACCTGCTCGTACTCCTGGCACCACCAGCCGAGCTGGCCGGCGGCGGCCGGCAGCAGCGGGTCCGCGCGGTGGTCGCCGCGCTGGTAGTGCCACTGGAGCATCCACAGATCGTTGAGCCGCTCCCACCAGACCCGGTGGACGGCGGCGGCCATCTCGGCGGCGCCGGCCGCGCCCCCGTCCCGGTAGGCCCGGGCGTAGGCGCGGACCCGGCTCAGGTCGAGGACGCCGGTGACCCGGTCGTGGAAGACCAGGGTGGCGGCGCGGACGGCCTCCTCGGCGGTCGGGTGCAGCCCGAGCTTGTCCCAGTCGAGGACGGCGGACACCCGGTCGCCCCGGTACAGCAGGTTGAGGCCGTGGAAGTCGCCGTGCGTCCAGCCGGTGGGCGGCGCGGCGGCCGGTGCGGGCCTGCGGTGGCCGTGGGCGGCGAGCAGGGCGAGCCGCTCCGTGAGGTGCTGCTCGGCGCGCCGGTCGAAGGCGCCGTACGGCCGGCGCCGGCCGGCCCGGGACAGCAGGTCGGCGACCAGGGCGGCGGTCTCCTCCGGGTCCGCGGCGAGCCGTCCGGCGGGCTGCCGGACGGGGGCGCAGACCTCGGTGAGCGCGCCGTGCAGCCGGCCGAGCAGCGCGCCGAGCTCGGCACACCGCTGCTGGTCCAGGTCGGTGCCGTGGCGGTGCCGGCCGTCCACCCAGGGGTAGAGCGCGAACAGCCGGCCCCCGTGTTCGACGACCGTGCGGCCGCCGCGGTCCGGCAGCGGCGGGGCGACCGGCAGGCCGCGGGCGTGCAGCGCGGTGGTCGCCCGGTGCTGGGCCTCGACCACCGCGGCGGCGGCGGTGGCCTGGTCGACGTAGCACTTGAGGAAGTAGCGGCCGGCCGTGGTGGTGACCCGGTAGCCGCGGTTGAGCAGGCCCTCCGCGACCGGGCGGACGGTCACCGTCGGCGCCGTGCGGTAGGAGCCCAGAACGGCGGCGAGCGTGCCCGGGGCGATCGGCGGGCTGAGGGTGCCGATCGGCGGCGCGGCCGGATCGGGGCGGGCGGGGGCCGCGGCGTGGCCCGGGACGGGTGCCCGGAGCGCGGTGCGGGGGACGGGAGGGGCGGCGTGGCCGAGGAGGGTGAGTGGGCCCTCCCCGCGCGGGACGGGCGGGGAGGCCGGTGCGTGCATCACGGGGCCGAGCGTAATGCCGGACCGAAAGCCTCCTTGACAGATCGTCAGATATATGCCTACTGCTGATGGTCGGCCTGATGCCGTGCCACGTACGCGGCGGCCTGCGTCCGGCGGGCCATGCCCATCTTCGCGAGCAGGCTGGAGACGTAGTTCTTCACCGTCTTCTCGGCGAGATGCAGCTCCGCCCCGATCTGCCGGTTGGTCATGCCCTCGCCGATCAGGTCGAGGATCCGCCGCTCCTGCTTCGTCAACTGGGCGAGCCGCTCGTCCTCCTTCTCGCCGCCCTCGCGCAGCCGCTCCAGGACCCGGCTGGTGGCGACCGGATCGAGCAGCGACCGCCCGGCCGCCACGTCGCGCACGGCGGAGACCAGATCCGTCCCCCGGATCGCCTTCAGGACGTAGCCGGAGGCCCCGGCCATGATCGAGTCGAACAGCGCCTCGTCGTCGGAGAACGAGGTCAGCATCAGGCAGCGGACCTCCGGGTTCCGGGAGCGGACCTCGCGGCAGACCTCCACGCCGTTGCCGTCCGGCAGTCGGACGTCGAGCACCGCCACGTCCGGCAGGACGGCCGGGATCCGGGCGAGCGCCTCGGCCGCGGTGCCGGCCTCGCCGACCACCTCGATGTCCGCCTCGGTGGCGAGCAGGTCGTGCACGCCGCGCCGCACGATCTCGTGGTCGTCCAGGAGAAAGACCCTGATATGTCCGTTTCCAGTCATGGTCGAATCCTTCCACGCCGCAGCGGCGAAATCCCGACATGCGGACACGCCTCCGGGGCCGGTGCCCAGGCCCGGCCGCAGAATCGATGCCGGTTACCCCCTTACGCGGAGAGCTCTGCCCGGATACCGTGCGCTGGTGTCCTGACGGCCACCGCAGGGAGACCCGCACCACACCGGCGGATCTCGCACGCAAACTAGTAGGACCTCCTAGCGCAAGGGCGCCGAGAGGCGCCGCTGGGTAACGTTCTCGTGAGGGACGCCGTCGGAAAAGGATCACCACCTGCCGTGCAGCCGGTGCGCACACCCAGCGCGCCTTGCCCGGCGGTGACCGGACCGGTCACCGGCGACCCCGGGCGGCCGGACAGACCGAGGAGTGAACGTGACCGTCAAAAGCACGGCGAGGGCGCGCAAGAAGGCCGCCCCCGGCGTCCCTGACAACCTCCGCGCGGGCTCCGGCAGCGCGCCGGAGCTCGTCCAGCTGCTCACGCCGGAAGGCGACCGGGTCGAGCACCCGGACTTCCCGCTGACAGCCACCCCGGAGGAGCTCCGCGGCCTCTACCGCGATCTGGTGCTGGTACGCCGGTTCGACGCCGAGGCAACCTCCCTGCAGCGCCAGGGCGAGCTGGGCCTGTGGGCCTCGCTGCTCGGCCAGGAGGCCGCCCAGGTCGGCTCGGGCCGCGCGATGCGCCCCGGCGACTACGCCTTCCCGACCTACCGCGAGCACGGCGTGGCCTGGTGCCGCGACGTGGACCCGCTGAACCTGCTCGGCATGTTCCGCGGCGTGAACCACGGCGGCTGGGACCCGAACGAGAAGAACTTCCACCTCTACACCATCGTGATCGGTGCGCAGGCCCTGCACGCCACCGGTTACGCGATGGGCATCACCAAGGACGGCGCGGACGACGCGGTGATCGCCTACTTCGGCGACGGCGCCTCCAGCCAGGGCGACGTCAACGAGGCCTTCACCTTCGCCTCGGTCTACAACTCGCCCGTGGTGTTCTTCTGCCAGAACAACCAGTGGGCGATCTCCGAGCCCACCACCACCCAGACCCGCATCCCGCTCTACCGGCGCGCCTCCGGCTTCGGCTTCCCCGGCGTGCGGGTGGACGGCAACGACGTGCTGGCCTGCCTCGCGGTGACCCGCTGGGCGCTGGACCACGCCCGCAGCGGCAACGGTCCCGTCCTCATCGAGGCGTTCACCTACCGGATGGGCGCCCACACCACCTCCGACGACCCGACCCGCTACCGGCTCACCGAGGAGACCGAGGCCTGGAAGGCCAAGGACCCGATCCTGCGCCTCAAGGCCCACCTGGACAAGGAGGGCCTGGCCGACGAGGCGTTCTTCGCCGAGGTCGAGGCCGCGAGCGAGGCGCTGGGCCTGCGGGTCCGCGAGGGCGTCCGCTCCATGCCGGACCCGGACCCGACCCTGATCTTCGACCACGTGTACGCCGAACCGCACGCGCAGGTCGCCGAGGACCGTGCCGAGTACATCGCGTACGCGGCCTCCTTCGAGGGTGGGGAGCACCACTGATGGCAGGTCAGCTCAGCATCGCCAAGGCGCTCAACGAAGCCCTGCGCAAGTCGCTGGAGAGCGACCCGAAGACCGTCCTGATGGGCGAGGACATCGGCAAGCTCGGCGGCGTCTTCAGAATCACCGACGGCCTGCAGAAGGACTTCGGCGAGGGCCGGGTCATCGACACCCCGCTTGCCGAGTCCGGCATCATGGGCACCGCGATCGGCCTCGCGCTGCGCGGCTACCGCCCGGTGGTGGAGATCCAGTTCGACGGCTTCGTCTACCCGGCCTTCGACCAGATCGTCTCCCAGCTCGCCAAGATGCACGCCCGCTCGCTGGGCCACGTCAAGATGCCGGTCACCGTGCGCATCCCGTACGCGGGCGGCATCGGCGCGGTCGAGCACCACAGCGAGTCGCACGAGGCGTACTTCGCGCACACGGCCGGCCTCAAGGTGGTCACCCCGTCCAACGCGCACGACGCGCACTGGATGCTCCGGCAGGCGATCGCCTCCGACGACCCGGTGATCTTCCTGGAGCCCAAGCGCCGCTACTGGGACAAGGGCGAGGTCGGCGACGCCGCCGACCTGCCGCTGCACTCCGCGCGGATCGTCCGGCCCGGCGCCGACGCCACGCTGATCGCCTACGGCCCGATGGTCAAGGTCTGCCAGGAGGCCGCCGCGGCGGCCGAGGAGGACGGCCGCAGCCTGGAGGTCGTCGACCTCCGCTCGCTGAGCCCGGTCGACTTCGCCGCCCTGGAGGAGTCGGTCAAGCGCACCGGCCGCGGCATCGTCGTCCACGAGGCCCCGGTCTTCCTCGGCATGGGTGCCGAGCTCGCCGCCCGGCTCACCGAGCGGTGCTTCTACCACCTGGAGGCGCCGATCCTGCGGGTCGGCGGCTACTACGCGCCGTACCCGCCGTCCCGCGTCGAGGAGGCCTTCCTGCCCGACCTCGACCGGGTGCTGGACGCCGTCGACCGCGCGCTCGCGTACTGAGAGGAGCAGCCATGACCACCGAAGTCCGCTCGCTCCGCGAGTTCCGCATGCCCGACGTCGGCGAGGGCCTCACCGAGGCCGAGATCCTCTCCTGGTACGTCAAGCCGGGCGACACCGTCACCGACGGCCAGATCGTCTGCGAGGTCGAGACCGCGAAGGCGGCCGTCGAGCTGCCGATCCCGTTCACCGGCGTCGTCGACCAGCTGTTCTTCCCCGCGGGTGCCACCGTCGACGTCGGTACCGCGATCATCGCGGTGGCCGTCGCCGGTGCCGCCCCCGCCGAGGCGCCCGCCCCGGCGGCGGCCCCGGCGGCAGCGCCCGCCCCGGCGGCCGAGGCCGAGGCCGTCCCGGAGCGCCGCGAGGTGCTGGTCGGGTACGGCCCGCGCACCGGCGGCACCCAGCGCCGCGCCCGCCGGACGACGGCCGCCCCGGCCGCCGCCCCGGCGCCGGTTTCACGTGAAACACCCGCTCCGGCTCCGGTGGCGCCCGTCGCCCCGGTCGTGCTGCCGGCCCAGGCGGGGAGCGGCCGCTGGCCAAGCCCCCGTCCGCAAGCTGGCCAAGGACCTCGGCGTGGACCTCCGCACGGTCGTCCCGTCCGGCCCCGACGGCGTCATCACCCGCGAGGACGTGCATGCGGCCGTCGCCCCGGCCGCCACGGTCGTCCAGGCGCCGGTGGCCGAGGTCCGGGCCCCCGCGCCGGTGGCCGTGGCCGCCGGCACCGGTGACGTCCGGATCCCGGTCAAGGGCGTGCGCAAGGCCACCGCGGCCGCCATGGTGTCCTCGGCGTTCACCGCGCCGCACGTCACCGAGTTCGTCCAGGTCGACGTGACCCGGACGATGAAGCTCGTGCGCCGCCTCAAGGAGACCGGCGAGCTCGGCCGCGACGTCCGGGTCAGCCCGCTGCTGCTGGTCGCCAAGGCGCTGCTCACCGCGGTGAAGCGGCACCCCGAGGTCAACGCCAGCTGGGACGAGGCCGCTCAGGAGATCGTCCTCAAGGGCCAGGTCAACCTCGGCATCGCGGCTGCCACGCCGCGCGGCCTGATCGTGCCCAACATCAAGGACGCCGGCGCCAAGACCCTGGCCCAGCTGGCCGTCTCGCTCGGCGAGCTGGTGGACACCGCCCGCGAGGGCCGGACCTCCCCGGCCGACATGCAGGGCGGCTCGGTCACCATCACCAACGTCGGCGTCTTCGGCGTCGACACCGGCACCCCGATCCTCAACCCCGGCGAGGCGGCGATCCTCGCCTTCGGCGCCGTCCGGGAGCTGCCCTGGGTGCACAAGGGCAAGGTCGTGCCGCGCCTGGTCACCACGCTCGCGCTCTCCTTCGACCACCGCCTGGTCGACGGCGAGCTCGGCTCCCGCGTCCTCGCCGACGTGGCCGCCGTCCTGGAGCGCCCCAAGCGGCTGATCACCTGGGGCTGACCCCCACCGCCGGACGCCGCCGGCCCCGCACTCCCGAGCGAGGGAGTGCGGGGCCGGCGGCGTCCGTGCTCAGCGGCGGTGCAGCCGCCGGACCGCGAACGCCGCTCCGCCGAGCAGCGGCAGCGCCGCCGTGGCGGCGAGCAGCGGACCGACCGGCGCGGGCCTGCCGGCCGGGGCCGGGCCCGCCTCGGGCGCACCGGCCGCAGGCCCTGCCGCCGGGGCCGCCGCTGCCGCCGCCGGGGCGTTCCCGGCGGTCGCGGCCAGTGCCGCCGTCGTCGGCTGCGCGACGGCGCCGGTGCTCCGGGCGATGGCGAGGTCCGCCGTGACCGTCCGGTCGCTCCCGGTCGAACCGGCGTAGACGTCCAGCGTCCGCAGCTCGGCCGGCGTGGTGGCGGCGAGCGTCAGCCGGAACAGGTAGCGCTGCGCGTGGCCGTCGGCCAGCGGTACGGCCAGCGACGACGTGTCGGCGACCAGGACGGGGTCGCAGGACCGGTGCAGCGCGAGCCGCTGCCACTGCCCGTGCCACATCACCTCGACACCGACGTCCGTCGGCTGCAGGTCGGCCAGGGTGCCGGGCTGCGCCGCTGGCGCGGAGGCGAACAGCGCGAACCGCGGTGCCAGCCGCTGGTACGGCGCACCGGTCAGGTTGCCCTCCTCGACGGCGATCTCCACGGCCGCGCCGCCGGCCGTGACCTGGGTGGGCACCGGTGCGACGAACTCCGTGTCCGGATCCGTGGCGTGCCGGGCCTCGGTGGGCAGCGCGGGTGCCGGGGCGTCGCCGCAGGCCGCCAGGGCGGGGGTGGCGGTGGTGAGGACGGGCAGGCCCACTCCGAGGGCGAGGGCGGCCGCCGCGGTCGCCGCGACCCTGCGCGGGGAGCGGGAGACGGTGGGTGCATGCATGGGCCGGACCCCCAGGATGTCGGTGGACGGGCAGACATCCGGCGGATCGGCCCCCGGCCGTTCCTGCCGGTTCCGTTCACGGTGCCCTCACCCGGATGGCCGCGCAACCCGGCGCGCGGAGCAGACCGCTCCGGATTTCCGCGGCCGCGCGCCGGCCGCCGCCGCGTCCCCCGGTACCCCCGCGGCCTCGGCGTTCACGGCGGGTGCGGGCTCGGACCGCCGTTGGCCCCCGGCCGTCGGGAGAGCACCGGGATACTGCTGCCATGTCCGATCATCAGACCGCGGTGCAGACCGAGACCGCCCCCGTCCCGACGGAGCACCGTCCCTCGTTGCGGCGGGACGTGTCGCTGCCCGCGCTGCTCGCGGGGCTGGTGTGCATCGCCGTCTCCTTCTCCGGCCCGCTGGTCGTGCTGCTCGCCGCGGCGGCGGCCGGGCATCTGGACGCGGCGCACACCGCCTCCTGGATCTGGGCGGTGTCGATCGGCAGCGGACTGACCTGCCTGCTGCTCAGCTGGCGGACCCGCACCCCGGTGATCACCGCCTGGTCGACGCCGGGGGCGGCCCTGCTGATCGGCAGCCTCGGCGCGTACCCCTACCGGGAGGCCGTCGGGGCCTTCCTGCTCAGCGCGGTCGCGGTCGCGGTGCTCGGGGCGACCGGCCTGTTCGGACGGCTGATCAGGGCGATCCCGGCGGGGATCGTGAACGCGATGCTGGCCGGCATCCTCTTCACCTTCGGTGCCGGGATCTTCGCCGACCTGCACAGCGCGCCCGTCCTGGTGCTCGGCAGCTTCGCGGTGTTCCTGTCGGCGAAGCGCTTCGTGCCGCGGTACGCCGTCCCGCTGGCCCTGGTGGCGGGTGCGCTGCTGGCCGCGGCCACCGTCGGGCTGCCGCTGCACATCGGCTCCGGCGGCCCGACCCGGCCGGTCCTCACCGTCCCGTCGTTCTCCTGGCAGGCCGTCGTCGGCCTGGCGCTGCCGCTCACCATCGTCGCGCTGGCCTCCCAGAACGCGCCCGGGCTCGGCATCATGCGCGCCTCCGGCTACGACCCGGACGACCGGCTGCTGGTCGGCGCGACCGGCGGCCTGTCGGTGCTGCTCGCGCCGTTCGGCTCGCCCGGGGTGAACCTGGCGGCGATCACCGCCGCGATCTGCACCAGCGAGGAGAGCCATCCCGACCCGCGCCGGCGGTACGTGGCCGGCATGTCCGCGGGCCTGCTGTACCTGGTGGTCGGCAGTTTCGGCGGGGTGCTGGTCAGTCTGTTCACCGGGCTGCCGCACGTGCTGATCGCGGTGATCGCCGGGGTGGCGCTGCTGGCATCCTTCCAGGGCAGCCTGGCCGGCGCGGTCGCCGACGAACGCGGCCGGGACGGCGCCGTGGTGACCTTCCTGGCCACCGCCTCCGGGATGACCCTGTTCGGCATCGGCGCGCCGTTCTGGGGGCTGCTCCTGGGCGTGGCCACCCACACCGTGCTGACCCGCCGCCGCCACTGACCCGCACCGCGCCGACCCGCCCCTGCACCCGATCGGGTCCCGCGCCCGACCGAGACCCCGCCGGTGCCGCCGCCCGGTCGCGGCCCGCCCGAACTGCCGGTGAACCGCCTGGTGCGCCGGGCCGGGCCGCGGCAGGATGGCGGACCGGTCCGGCCCGGACCGGGGCGCCCGGTGCGACCCGTGACGGGGACGGGGATTTCCGGGCGCCGTTCCGCGGAATCCGGGGGAGGCGTGCCGGAATGTCGCCGCCGCTCATTCCGCGGCGTGTCCGGGATTGCTCCGAACGGAGCAGCCGGGGCCGGTGCGGCCGTATTCGGGCGTCGGCCACGGCCGCGTCGGCCCCCTGCCGGCGGGGTGCCGGTCGGTAGGCTGAGGCGGCTCGCTCGGGGGCGCGGCGGGGAATGCGGAATTCCCTCCTCTGCTGCGCGGAATTCGACAGACGAGCGCGCGCGGCCTTCCGCTGCGCTCGTCCCGACCGGCTGGGGGCTGGGTGTTGGGCGACCTTGTGCGGGGGCCGGGGCCGGAATTCGGCCCGGCGGAGAGCGGCGGCCCCGACGGGCCCGGCGGTGAGAGGCCCGACAGCGAACGGGCCGACGGCGTCGGCGCGGCCGGGGAGGCCACCGGCCCGTACGGCGGGGACCAGGGGACCGCGGACGACGTGGACGGCCCGGCCGCCGCCGCACCGGCCCGCTCGCGGATGGCGCGCCGCCGCAGGGCGCTGCTGGCCGTCGCGGCCGCCTCCGCACTGGTCGCCTGCGGCGGGCTGGGGGCGGCGACGATGATCAAGTCGCCGGCCGAGCGCGCGGCCGGTACCGCGCCACCGCACGACACCCTGCTCACCGCACCGGCCGCACTCCGCGTGCTGACCCGCTCCACCGTGACCCGGGGCCTGGTCTACCCGCCGACCCGGTACGACGTGACCCCGGCCGCCGCCTCCGCGGACATCACCCGGCTCTACGTCTCCCGGCTGTCGGTGGCCGCCGGCGACCCGGTGGCCAACGGGCAGCAGCTGGCCGAGGTCTCCGGCCAGCCGCTGTTCGTGCTGGCCGGGGCCGTGCCCGCGTACCGCGACATCAGGCCCGGCACCAGCGGCCCGGACGTCACCCAGCTGCAGACCGCGCTCGCCGCGCTCGGCCACGACCGCGGCTCCGACGCCGAGGGCACCTACGGGCCGGGCACCGCGCGCGCCGTCACCGCGTTCTACCGCGCGCTCGGCTACCCCGCCCCGACCGCAGGTCCGACCGCCCAGCAGGCCGTCGACGCGGCCCAGCAGGCCGTGGACGCGGACCTGCAGGCCGTGGACGCGCTCCAAGCCCGGGCCGCCGCGCCCGCCGCGGCCTCTCCCACCGCCACCGCCACCGCCGGCGCCGACGGGGCGGGGACGACGGTGGACGGGGCCGGCACAGCCGGGCAGCTCGACGATGCCCGCCGGAAGCTCGCCGACGACCGGCAGGCCCTGGCCAGGGCCCAGGAGGCGAACGGCCCGGTGGTGCCCGTCGGGGAGCTGGTGTTCCTGCCCGTCCTGCCCGCCGCCGTCACCGCCGTGAACGCCTCCGTCGGCGCCCCCGTTCCGGGCCCGCTGCTCTCGCTCACCAGCGGCGCACTGGCCGTCACCGGGCAGCTGACGCCGGCGCAGGCGACCGGGATCACGCCGGGCATGGCGGTCGAGATCCTCTCCGAGGCCACCGGCGGGACGGCCAAGGGCGTCGTCCACGAGGTGGGCTCCCCGACGACGGTGCCGCCGGCGGGGCAGGTGATCGCGATCGGGGGCGGCGCCGGCAGCCCGGCCCCGGCGGGCGGTGCCGGGAACCCGGACGGCGGCGCGCCCGGCTCGGGCCCGGCGGCGGGCGGTGCGCAGCCGGGGCCCGCGTACCTGCCGCTGCGGATCGACCCGGCCGAGCCGCTGCCGGCCGGCTTCAGCGGGCAGAACGTGCGGATCACGGTGGAGCGGGAGGCGACCGCCGCGCCGGTGCTCAGCGTGCCGGTCGCCGCGGTCTACACCGAGGCGTCCGGCCGGACGGCGGTCACCCGGGTCGACGGCGCCGGCCGGCGGATCACCGTCCCGGTCACCACGGGGGTGGACGCCGACGGCTTCGTCGCGGTGACCCCGGTCGACGCGGCGAAGCTTCAGCCGGGCGACCAGGTGGTGGTCGGCCGGTGAGCGAACTGATCCGGCTGGAGGGCCTCGGGCGGAGCTTCGCCGGACCGCCGCCCGTCACCGCCCTGCACCCGACCGACCTGGCCGTGCGGCGCGGCGAGTACGTGGCCGTCACCGGCCCGTCCGGCTCGGGCAAGTCGACCCTGCTGCACCTGCTCGGGCTGCTCGACACCCCGACCTGCGGCAGCTACACCCTGGACGGCATCGACACCGGCCGGCTCTCCGACCGCGACCGGTCCACCCTGCGGGGGCGCCGGATCGGCTTCGTCTTCCAGTCCTTCCACCTGCTGCCGCACCGCACCGCCGAGGAGAACGTGCTGCTCGCCCAGGTCTACAACCGCACCCCGCGCGAACTCCGCGGCCCGGCCGCCCGCGAGGCGCTGCAGCGGGTCGGGCTGGGCCACCGGACGGACGCGCTCCCCACCACGCTGTCCGGCGGCGAGCAGCAGCGGGTGGCGATCGCCCGCGCCCTGGTGAACCGCCCCGGCCTGCTGCTGTGCGACGAGCCGACCGGCAACCTCGACTCCGCCAACGCGTCCGCCGTCCTGGGGCAGTTCGAGCGGCTGCACGCGGACGGCTTCACGCTGGTGGTGATCACCCACGACCCGGCGGTGGCCGCCCGGGCCGGCCGGGTGGTGCGGATCTCCGACGGCCGGATCTCCGGCGGCCGGACTTCCGACGGCCGGACTTCCGACGGCCGGCCGGACACGGGGCCGCTCTGATGGGCCGGGCGCCGATCGCCGGTCCGGCCTCCCGCCTGGGCCTGCGCGACCTGGTCGGCGAGGCACTGGGCGGGGTCCTGCAGCGGCCCGCCCGGTCGGTCCTCACCCTGCTCGGCACGGTGCTCGGCATCGGGGCCTTCGTGGCCGTCCTCGGCCTGACCGCGACCGCCTCGGGACAGATCGGCCGGCAGTTCGACCTGGCCAGGGCCACCACCGTCACGGTGACCGACAACCCGGTGACGGACGGGGTCCCCCGGGCACCGACCCGCCCTCCGGGCTGCCCGCCGACGCCGACGCCCGGGCCGGGCGGATCGACGGGGTCACCGCCGCCGGGGTCTGGTGGCGGGTCGACCCGGACGGGCTGCGAATCACCGCCACGCCGACCGGCGGGGCCGAGGCCGGGCGCGGTCTGGCGGTGTTCGCGGCGTCCCCGGGCGCGGTCGCCGCGATGCACCCCGTGCTGGCGGCCGGGGTCACCCTGGACGCGTTCGCGGAGCGCTCCCGGCTGCCGGTGGTGCTGCTCGGCGAGGCCGCGGCTAACCGGCTCGGCGTGCACCGGCTGGACGCCCAGCCGGCCGTGTTCATCGACGGGCTGCCCTACACCGTGCTCGGCGTCTACCGGGACGTCGAGCGGCTGCCCGACACGCTGCTCGGGATGATCGTCCCCGACACCACCGCGCTGGACCGCTTCGGCAACCCGGGCACCGGTGAGGACCGGTCCGCGCACCTGCTCGCCGCCACCCGGGCCGGCGCCGCGTCGGTGGTCGCCCGGCAGCTGGCGGTGGCGCTGCGCCCGGACGCCCCGGAGCGGCTGACCGTGACCGCGCCGCCGGACCCGCACAGTCTCCAGGACCACGTCACCTCCGACCTGACCGGGCTCTTCCTCGCCCTGGCCGCGATCTGCCTGGTCGTCGGCGCGGTCGGGATCGCCAACACCACCCTGGTCGCCGTCCTGGAGCGCACCGAGGAGATCGGGCTGCGCCGCTCCTCGGGGCCCGCACCCGCCACATCGCCGCGCAGTTCCTCACCGAGTCGACCGCACTGGGCGCGCTCGGCGGACTGATCGGCACGGCGCTCGGTGTGGCCGTCGTCGTCGCGGTCGCCGCCGCCCGGGACTGGACGGCCGTGCTCCAGCCGTGGGCCACCCTGCCGGCCCCGGCAGCGGGCGCCCTGGTCGGGCTGCTCGCCGGGGTGTACCCGGCCGTCCGGGCGGCCCGGACGGACCCGCTCACCGCGTTGCGGGGCGCCCGGTAGCGGCCCGGTGGTGCCCGGCGGCGGGCCGGGTGCGCGGCGGCCGTCGGCACACCGCAGGGGTCCGGCACAAGGCCGACACGCCGCCCGGCATTGGTCCGGTCCGGCGAATTTCGGCGCCACCGGGTCGGCCCTCCACCGGTCATGGGTACGTCTGTGCGACCCCCACCCGCGCCCCCGCCGGGTGACCGGAGCCCCGAGGACGCACCCGTATGCCTCCTGGCAACCCTGGCCGTTTCGTCCGGAGCCTGGCCGCCTTCGTGCTGCTGTCGGCCGCGATCCTGCCCGCCGCGCTGGAGGTGGCGGCCCCCTCACCGTCCGCGGTGATCGGTCCGCCGGCCGGTCCGCTCGCCGACCGCGCGGCGCCGGCCCCCGACCGGGTCGACCTCCGGGCCCCCGGCGCGGCCCCGAGCGTCGAGATACGCCGGGTCGGCGACCCGGCCAACCGGATCACCCTGGTGCTGCTCGGCGACGGCTACACCGCGGGCCAGCAGGCGTTGTTCCGGGAGCAGGCCGACCGGGCCTGGCGGGCGCTGATGGACATCGAACCGTTCCGGACGTACCAGAACTTCTTCAACATACGGCGGGTCGAGGTGGTCTCCCCGGTCTCCGGGATCGTCGAGGGCGAGGGCGGCCGGCCCACCGACACCCCGCTCGGCATGCACTTCTGGTGCGAGGGCACCGCCCGGCTGCTCTGCGCGGACGAGGCCGCCACCGCCCGGTACGCGGGCGAGGACGAGGGCCCGCAGTACCTGATAGCCCTCGCCAACTCCACCGAGTACGGCGGCGCCGGAGGGACGGGGGTGACCACGCTCTCCGGCGGCAGCCCGGACGCGGGCCGGATCATCCAGCACGAGATCGGCCACACCGTGGGGGACCTCGGCGACGAGTACGACAGCGCGCCGACCGACTCGGACTACCCCAACCTGTCCTCGATGGACGCCGACGACATGCTGCGCAGCCACGCCAAGTGGTGGCGCTGGATCGGCGCCACCTCGCCGGACGGCGGCGGCACGGTCGGCGCCTACCGCAGTGCCAACGGCCTCTACCGCCCCACCGCCGACTCGGTGATGCGCACCCTCGGCGGCTCCTACAACCTGCCCTCGCGGGAGGCGATCATCGAGCAGATCTACCGCCGGGTGCGCCCGGTGGACGCTGCGGTGCCCGCACCCGGCCCGGTGCCGGGGCACCCCCGGCTGCAGGTCAGCCCGCTGCCGCTGGAGGGGCCGCGGCAGCTGAAGGTCGACTGGACGGTCGACGGCCGCCCGGTGGTGTCGACCGCCCCGGACGGCAGCTGGCTGGACACCGCAGGCCTGGCACTGAGCCCCGGCAAGCGGGTCACCGTCACGGCCACCGTCCGGGACACCACGGACTGGGTGCGCGACGAGGCGTTCCGGGACCGCTACATGACCCGGGCGGTGAGCTGGACGGTGACCGGCTGACGGCCCGGGGCGGTGCGGCCCCCGGAGCGGTCGTCGGGCCCACGGCCAACCCCGCCGGATTGATCAGGTCATGGGATGACTAGGCTGGCGGGCATTATGAGCGTGGACCCAGCCGGCCCCACACGTCCTGCACCCACCACCCTCCGTCCGCCCCTCGAAGCCCCCGCAGCCGTCCTCCCACCGGGCGGCGCCGCCGCCTGGACGGCCTGGTCGGTCGGGGTCTCCGTCTACGTCCTCGCGGTCGTCCACCGCACCAGCCTCGGCGTGGCCGGCCTGGACGCCGCCGCCCGCTTCGGCATCGGCGCCTCCGCGCTGTCCACCTTCGCCATCCTCCAGGTGCTGGTCTACGCCGCCATGCAGATCCCGGTCGGGCTCCTGGTGGACCGGCACGGCCCGCGCCGCGTCCTGCTGCTCGGCGTGCTGCTGATGAGCGCCGGCCAGCTGGCCTTCGCCGTCTCCACCGCCTTCGGCCCGGCACTGGCGTCCCGCGCGGTGCTCGGCTGCGGCGACGCGATGACCTTCATCAGCGTGCTGCGCATCGCCGCGCACTGGTTCCCGGCCGCGAAGAACCCGCTGATCGCCCAGCTCACCGGCCTGGTCGGGGTCTGCGGCAACCTGGTCACCACCGTCGTCCTCACCCAGGCGCTGCACCGGGCGGGCTGGACGGCGACGTTCGCCACCACCGCGGCCGCCGGTGCCGCCGTGTTCGCCCTGGTCGCCGTCCTGCTCCGGGAGGGCCCGGGCGCGGTCCGGCCCCGCCCGGCACCGCGGCCGACCGCCCCGGCGCTCCCCGTCCGGGCGCAGATCCGGGCCGCCTGGGCCGAACCCGGCACCCGGCTCGGCATGTGGGTGCACTTCACCACGGCCTTCCCCGCCAGCGCCTTCGGGCTGCTCTGGGGCCTGCCCTACCTGGTCGAGGGCCAGGGCTTCGGCCGGGCCGCCGCCGGCGGCATGCTCACCCTGCTGGTGGTCAGCAACATGGTGTTCGCGCTGCTGTTCGGCCGGATCCTGTCGCGCGACACGCGCAGCCGGATGCCGATCGCGCTGACCGTCATCGGGACCACCGCGCTCTGCTGGGCCGTCGTGCTGGCCTGGCCGCACGGGCACCCGCCGCTCTGGCTGCTCCTGGTGCTCCTCACCGTCATGGGGAGCAACGGGCCGGCCTCCCTGGTCGGTCTCGACTACGCCCGCTCGTACAACCCGACCGAGCGGCTCGGCACCGCCTCCGGCATCGCCAACATGGGCGGCTTCGTCGGGGCCGTGGTCACCCTGTTCGGCATCGGCATCCTCCTCGACACCCTCGCCGGTTCCGACGGGACGCACTCCGCGCAGGCGTACCGCTGGGCCTTCTGCTGGCAGTACCTGCCGCTGGCCTTCGGCACGGCGATGATCCTCCGGCTGCGCCGCAGGGTCGCGGCCGCGGCGGCGCCCGCCCCCGCACGCTGACGCGCAACGGCGCCGCACCCCGGCCGCGGGGTGCGGCGCCGTCCCTCCGTCAGGCCTCGCCGATCTCCCGGAGCAGATCCGCGATGTCCAGCGGCGCGCCCGAGAAGCGGACCCGGCCGAGCTCGCAGGAGACCGTGCCGCCCGGGTGCCGCCGCTGCCCGGACCGCACCAGCAGCCGGATCAGCTCCACCAGCTTGAGCCGCGGGCAGCGCGGCAGGGCCACACTGCCCCGGATGCCCACCTGCTCCACACTCGGGCAGGCGAAGTACGGCCCGAACGGCGGGCCGCTGTCGTCCTGCCGGTCCGGCACCCGGAACGCCATCGCGCCGTGCCGGCAGTGCACCCCGCCGTCCGAGCGGACGAGGATGCCGAGGCCGTCCTCCCGCTTGAGGTCGGCCAGGATCTCCACCTGCTGCCCGACCGCCTCGGCGAGCGTCTCCGCCATCCGCTGCCGGTGGTGCCCGAGATCGAACTCCCCCGCCGGACGGAGGGCAGCAGCTCCCCGGTGACCCACTCCTGGAACGGCTGGGCCGACGCCTTCCGGGAGCGCATGATCAACCGGTACAGGCCGGTCTCGTTGACGACCCCGATGCGCGGATTCCCTCGCCCGTAGGGCTTCCCACCTGTGGAAACGTCATTTGCTTCAGGTGAACTGAATTTGATTCCGTGGTGGTGCACGGTGCGGCTGTTGCCTGCCCCGGCCACCCGGGACGCCTCGGTCACGTTGCCGCGCCCCAGAATCCCGCACACGTCGGCCGTGACGAACCACGGTTCGCCGTCGATGATCACGACCCTGATCGGCTGCCCGGTGACCGGGAAGCTCGATGCCACCAGCACCATGTCGGCCTCGTCGTCCATACCGCCCCTTCTTCACGCCCGGTGATGGGCTGCCCGGAACAACGAGGCCGAACGGGTGATGGAACGGTGGGGTGACGTCGTACGGGAGCACGAGGCGCGTCGACCCGCGCGCGGGCGGCGGCCCGCCTCCGGTCCGCTGTAACGCCGTGGCGGCGTGTCACCGGGCCGGCGTGTCGGCGGCGGCCCGGTGACGGGTCAGGGCATCAGGGGGTGAGGGCGAAGTGGGCGAGGACCCGGGCGGCGAGCTCGGTGTCGCCGTCGACCCGGATGCTGCGGGCGGCGGTCTCCGGGTGGATGCGGCCGCACGCGAGGCGGTGGTAGGTCTCCC
This sequence comes from Kitasatospora paranensis, assembly GCF_039544005.1. Taxonomy (NCBI): domain Bacteria; kingdom Bacillati; phylum Actinomycetota; class Actinomycetes; order Kitasatosporales; family Streptomycetaceae; genus Kitasatospora; species Kitasatospora paranensis. Next base: position 4,351,074 of record NZ_BAABKV010000001.1, on the reverse strand, counting down.
AGTCGAGGTGGAACTGGACGTCCGGGGCGAGGCCCACCGAGCCGTCCACCGAGCCGCGGCCGGTCTCGTCCACCCGCACGGTGCGCAGGAACTCGACCGGGCCCGTGACGTCGAAGACCACGGTCGAGCCGGCCGGGGCGCCGGCCAGCTTGGCGACCACCTTGGGCAGCCCCTGCACGAGGTAGTCCCGGGTGACCAGGGCGGCGGGGAGTCCGGGTTGCCGGGCACGTGCAGGGCGCGGCGGAGGTCCTGCTCGTGCACCCAGACGTCGAAGGCCCGGTTGCGGAGCAGCTCGGCGTACGGCATGTCGTGGGAGAGCGGGCCGGCCGGCCAGCGGACGAGGTCCGCGGGCTCCTGCTTGGCGTTGCGCAGGGCGCGCGAGCGCCGGATGACGGTGTACTCCAGCTCGCTGGTGATCTCGACCGGGGTGTGGCAGCGGCGCTTGTCGACCGGGAGCTCCACGTAGCGGGCGAACTCGCTGGTGATGTGGCGCAGGTCGCGGGGGAGCGAGTGGATCGGCCGCGGGTCGCCGAGCAGCTCGGACTCGACGGCGATGATGTGCGAGACGACATCCCGCACCGACCAGCCCGGGCACTCGGTGGGCCGGTTCCAGGAGTCGGTGGGCAGCGGAGCGAGCAGCTCGCATATCGACTCGATGGACTGCGTCCACGCGTCGCTGTACGCCTGCACGGTCTGGTTGTCCGTCACGGGTATCTCCGGCCCTCCGTCAGCTCCTGACATGCGCCGCCCGCCACCGCCGGGACCTGGGGGCGCGAGTGCTACCCGCACGTTACGCTGTCGGGTCACAGCAGGGCAGCGCTTTCAGGTGATGATCGTAGGACTCTTGCCGTGGACGGTGGTACTGTGCGCGCTTCATTGATCCAACTCGCGGTCTCGGACAGCGAGCCTCCGGCCGAGCGGCGGGCCCGCGCGGCGGCGCTCGTCCGGGCGCAGGACGCCGCCGACCTGGTCGTGCTGCCCGAGCTCTGGCCGGTCGGGGGCTTCGCCTACGAGGCGTGGTCCACCGGGGCGGAGCCGTTGGACGGGCCGACCGCGGAGGCGATGTCGGCCGCCGCCCGCGCCGCCGGGGTCTGGCTGCACGCCGGATCGATCGTCGAACGCGACCCCGACGGCCCGATCTACAACACCTCGCTGCTCTTCGCACCGGACGGCGAACTGACCCACACCTACCGCAAGATCCACCGCTTTGGCTTCGACAGCGGCGAGGCGGTCGCCATGGGCGCGGGCCAGGAGATCGTCACCGCGGACACCGCGGTCGGCCGGCTCGGCCTCGCCACCTGCTACGACCTGCGTTTCCCGGAGCTGTTCCGGGCGCTGCTGGACGACGGCGCCGAGCTGCTGGTCGTCCCCGCCGCCTGGCCGGAGCGCCGCCGCGAGCACTGGACGCTGCTGGCCCGCGCCCGCGCGGTGGAGGAGCAGGCGTTCGTGCTGGCCTGCAACACGGCGGGCACCCACAGCGGTGTGCCGCAGGCCGGACACAGCCTGGTGGTCGACCCCTGGGGCCGGGTGCTGGCCGAGGCGGGACCGGACGAGGAAGTGGTCTCGGTGGACTTCGACCCGGCCGAGGTGGGCAAGGCCCGCGCCGACTTCCCGGTGCACCGCGACCGGCTGCTCGGCATCCCGGCGCCCGTCCAGCGCTGACCGTCGGCCCGCCCGCCGGTCCGCCCGTGTCTCGCCACGCCCCGGCCGCTGCTCGCCGCCGGGGCGTCCGGTATGGGTGTCGATGAGGGACTTGTGCGGCCGGGGGGCGATTTGAGAAGATGAGCCGCCATCGCCTTCCGCGGTGGGTCACGGCGACCGCACGAGGAGGGTGGGCCGGCATGCAGAGCACCGGTGGCGACCGCCCCCAGATCCGGCGCAACAGCCTGCGCGAACAGATCGCCGACGCGCTCCGCGAGGAGATGATGGCGGGCCGCTTGGCGGCCGGCCGGAACTTCACCGTCAAGGAGGTCGCCGAGCTCTACGGCGTATCGGCGACCCCGGCCCGCGAGGCGATGGTCGACCTGGCCGCGCAGGGGCTGCTGCGCGCCGAGCACCACCGCGGCTTCACGGTGCCAGCCTTCACCTGGCGGGACTTCCTGGAGATCTTCGAGGCGCGGACGCTGCTGACCGACAGCGCGCTGCGCCAGCTGACGCCCGGCTCCGGCCGCCCGGAGCGGCCGGCCGCCCGCGACTGGTCCCGGCTGCCCTCGCTGCGCCGCCGGGCCGATGCCGCCGCCCGGGCTTCCCGCTCCGGCCAGCTGGACGTGCTGGTCGGGTGCGACCTGCGCTTCTGGCAGGAGGCCGCGGCCATGCTCGGCAATGCCCGGATCGCCGAGTACCTGGGTTGGCTCCGGGTGCAGTCCTGGATGTTCGCCGCACCGTTCCTGCGCGGGGCCAGCGACCTGCGCGGTGTCTGCTGGGACCGGCACGGTGAGCTCGTGGACCGGATCGAGGCCCGCGACGTGGCGGGTGTGCACCAGGTCGTCAACGACTACAACCTGTTCACCGTCGAGCTGTTGGCCCGGCTGGCCGGTGAGGAGCTGGCTGCGGTGCCGGTGCTCGCACTGCTGCGCAGACCGGTGCCGGGCACCCCGGCTGCCGGCGCGACGCCGGTCGCGGGGGTCGTCGCGGCCGACGACCCGGGCCGCGGCCGGGTGCCGCTGCCGCGGTCCGTCCCGCCGGGCCGGTTCGGCCGGCCGGTGCGCCCGGCGGCCCCCGATGCCGGGACAACCGGCCTCTGAGCCCGGACGTCCGCCCTGGTGCGCCCGGTAGGGTGGCCGTCGTTCCCCGTCCAACCGCCGGCCGCCGTGCGGCTGCCGACCACCGGAGAGGATGAGCCGGCCCATGGCCTGCGACCTCTGGCTCGTCCCGCTCGTGGACGTCCTCACCCACAGCCCGGACAACCCGTTCCGGGACGACCTCGCCCGCTACAACGCGGTGCTGGCCGGGCACGGACTGCCCGCGGTGCCGGTGCACGGCTACGTGCCGGGCCTGACCGGGGACGTCGAGCCGATAGCGGCGTTCGACTACGACTCGCTCCACTTCCTGCGCCGGGCCTACCTGTTGGGCATCACCGGCTTCCAGATCACCCCGGTGGACGCGCTCGGAGGGGACTACGAGCAGCTGCTGGAGATGTTCGAGTCCACCGCCGAACTGTCCCACCTCGTCTGGCACTTCGACCATGCCGGTGCCTACGTGCCGGTCGACTTCCAGGCCCCGCTGGTGGACGACGGACTGCTGGCGGCCGGTGGACCGCTCGGTTCGTCCTTCGGTCTGCTGCGCGAACTCCAGGCAGTGTCACCCGTGTTGGGGATCGATCTGCTGGATCCGCCGGCCCCGACCCGGCCCCTGTCGCCGACCGGCCTGGAGCAGCCGTTCGCGCCGCCGCTGGACGACGTCCACCCGTACGCCCGGGAGCGGCACGCCTGGGCCGGGCTGTACGCCGCGGCGACCCGCAGCGTCACCCAGGGATCGATGATCGTCTTCGCCTGAGCCCGGCGGTACCCGAGCCCGGCGGTACCCGAGCCCGGCGGTACCCGAGCCCGGCAACGCCCGAGGGGCGGGCCGTCCGGCCCGCCCCTCGGCTGCTCGCTGCTGTCGTCGTGCGGTGCGCTCAGCGCAGCGGGCCCTCCGGCGGGCGCTGGCGCGGCATGGTGGGCCGGGCGCCCGGCGGGGGCAGCACCCGCACCTGGGCGCCGATGCCGCCCTCGCTGCGGCCGCCCCAGACGCCGGGCGCCTGGGTGGGCAGCTGGGTCATGGTCGCGCGGAACTCCAGCATCCACTCCGAGGTCTCGGTGCGGACCATGTCGGAGACGTCCTCGCAGAACCGCCGCAGCACCCCGAGGCAGCGCTCCGCGGCCTCCCCCGCCGTGCCCTCGGTGGGGCCGAGCACCTCGCGGACGCACTCCGAGGCCCAGTCGAACTGGAACGCCTCCAGCCGGCGCTGGAGGGCCTGGGCGGTGGAGACGTCCCGCATCCAGCCCGAGGTCAGTCCGAAGGCGCGGTCGGTGAGCAGGCAGGAGGCGGACAGGGCCAGGCCGACGTAGCCCCAGCCGGCCGCGTTCTGGACGACCCCGGTCAGCGACAGCAGCGGCGCGCCGACGCCGCCGACCGCCATGACCGCCGCCGAGAACCGCAGCAGCCGGGCCCAGCGGCGCTTCCACACGCGGTCCCTGCGGTACCAGTCGATCGCCTCGACGGCGCGCTCCTCGGACCAGCGGTACAGCTCCTCCAGCCGCTCCGCGGGCTCGCCCCAGTCGCCCAGCGGGAACTGACGGGCACTCAGATCGGCCCGCCGGCGGGTGGGGGTGCGCCCGGTGGAGGCGACGGAGGGCTGGTCCTCCTCGCCGACGTCCTTGCCCCAGGGACTCTCCTCGGGTTGCATTTCCGGCTGGCTCACCTGTGGGGCTCCCTGTGGCGGGGTGACAGTGCGGTCCTGGATGGACGCCTGGCTGACGGCTCGTCTGGCAGATCTGCCGTCGGACGTGGCTCCGTGAGGGGGTGTGAGCCGCCCATGGTGCCGTGCCCCGGCGGGATGCCGGTTTTCGTCCATCGACATTTCTTACCCCCAAATGGCTTACCGTGGGGGCGCTTCCGCAGTGATCGTTATCCGAATTCGGGTCCGGAAGCCGAGGTGGGAGAGTTTCGGCGGGCGGCGAGATTTCACCCGTCCGAGCGAGCGCCGGCGGGGCCGCGCACGTGACCGGGCCCGTGGGGAGGGCGGCGTCGGGTTCCCGGACTGGAGGATCCTCCATATCGGATGGGCCGAAAAGCGGCAGCATTGGGAGGTTCCGCCATGGCCGCGGAGTGGTCCGAACAGGCCACCGACTACCCTTGCCAACCGTGAAGGTCCTCGTAATCGGCGGCGGCGCCCGCGAACACGCCCTGTGCCGCTCCCTGTCCCTCGATCCCGCCGTCACCGCGCTGCACTGCGCCCCCGGCAACGCCGGGATCGCGCAGGTGGCCGCGGTGCACCCGGTCGACCAGCTGGACGGCACCGCCGTCACCGCGCTGGCCCGTGAGCTGGCCGCCGACCTGGTGGTGGTCGGCCCCGAGGCGCCGCTGGTGGCCGGTGTCGCCGACCCGCTGCGCGCGGCCGGCTTCGCGGTCTTCGGCCCGTCCGCCGAGGCCGCCCAGCTCGAGGGCTCCAAGGCCTTCGCCAAGGACGTGATGGCCGGCGCCGGCGTGCCGACCGCCCGGTCGTACGTCTGCACCACCGTGGAGGAGGCCGCCGCGGCGCTCGACGCCTTCGGCGCCCCCTACGTGGTCAAGGACGACGGCCTGGCCGCCGGCAAGGGCGTGGTGGTCACCTCCGACCGCGACGCCGCGCTGGCGCACGCCGCGTCCTGCGACCGCGTGGTCATCGAGGAGTTCCTCGACGGCCCCGAGGTGTCGCTGTTCGCGATCACCGACGGCACCACCGTGCTGCCGCTCGTCCCGGCGCAGGACTTCAAGCGCGCGCTGGACGGCGACGAGGGCCCCAACACCGGCGGCATGGGCGCCTACTCCCCGCTGCCCTGGGCCCCCGAGGGCCTGGTCGGCGAGGTGCTGGAGACCGTCCTGCAGCCGACCGTGGACGAGCTGCGCCGCCGCGGCACGCCCTTCTCCGGGCTGCTCTACGCGGGCCTCGCGCTCACCTCGCGCGGTACCCGCGTGATCGAGTTCAACGCCCGCTTCGGCGACCCGGAGACCCAGGTCGTGCTGGCCCGGCTGCGCACCCCGCTGGCCGGCGTGCTGAAGGCCGCCGCCGACGGCACGCTCGACGGGCTGGAGCCGCTGCGCTGGGACGACGGCGCCGCGGTCACCGTGGTGATCGCCTCGGAGGGCTACCCGGCCGCGCCGCGCACCGGCGACGTGATCGAGGGGCTGGCGGACGTCGCCGACGAGCACACCTGGGTGCTGCACGCGGGCACCCGGGCCGGCGGGGCCGGCGAGGTGCTCAGCGCCGGCGGCCGGGTGCTGTCGGTCACCGCGGCCGGCGCCGACCTGGCCGAGGCCCGTGAGCGGGCCTACCGGGGCATCGCGAAGATCGCGCTGAAGGGCTCGCACCACCGCACCGACATCGCGCTGAAGGCCGCCCGCTAGGGCGCCGGAACACCGCGGCGACGGGGGCGCTGCGCCCGGGGAACACCCCCATGGGCGCAGCGCCCTCACCCGTTTCCGGAGGCCTCCGGAAAACCCCGGGACGGTGTCCCGGGCCGGGATTCCAGCCCTTCGGGTGACTCATCGGGCATCCGGCTGACGCGACACCGGATCCGGTCGTAGGGTGCGCTGGATCGCCGCAGCCCGGGCGGTGCCGTCGCGGCCGCCGTCGGGTGGTGCGACCCTCCAGGGGGATGCTGGGGGCGTCCGGTTCGTGTGCGCTGTCACCAGGAAGGGTGGAAAGCGGCCCGTTCCGGAACACCCATCCGCACGAGGGCGTCAAAACTGTCAGAAGTGCCAAGCAGGATGCACAACCGGGGCCGGCTGCCGCCGCCTCCCGGTCGGATACTGATCATTTCGAGTCGGCTCGGACGCCCCGGCCGTTGATCCCATCGATCTCCGGTCGCGTCGACGTCCGAGCGCTCCGAAGGGGTGCCGCGCCGATGGCCGCTGTCGACGCCGCACGCGCGCATGCTCAGGCCCTGCTGCGGATCCGCGGCTGGGCGCTGGCTGCCGCGGTGCTGCCCGCCGCCCTGACCGTCGTGCTGTTCGCGGGCCGGATCACCGGCCGGATCGGCGCACCCGGCTCGCCGGACGCCGCGGGCTGGGACGCCGTCCGCTGGGCGGTGGCCGCCGTCGCCGTCCTGGTGCTGGCCCTCGGCCTGGCCGTCCGGCGCTCGCACCGCACCGCCGTGCCACCGGAGGTCCCGGCCGTCCCGGTGTCCCGCGCCGAGGCCCCCGAGCTCTACCGGCTGCTCGGCGAGCTGGCCGAGCGCCTGGAGGTGCCGGCCCCGTCCGGGCTCGCGCTGATCCCGGACTGCGACAGCTGGCTGGAGGAGTCGCACGCCCCGCGCCACCGGGGTGCGGCGCATCCCGCGCCGGTGCTGGTGGTCGGTTCGCCGTTCCTGTGGTGGATGCGCGCCGGTGAGCTGCGCGCCCTGCTGGCCCCCGTGGTGGCCGGTACGGCCGCCGCCGCCGACCCGGACATCGCCGCCGCCCGCCGCTTCGTCCGCAGCCTGGACGCGGCCCTCGGCACGCGTCGGCGCGGCCCGGCGGCCCTGGTCGACCGGGTCAACCGCACCCTGCTCGGGGCCTGCCGGGAGCACTCCGCCGAGCTGGAGCGGTCGGCCGCCGCGTGGGCCTCCGAGCAGGCCAGGGCGGTCGACTACGGGCTGCGGATCGCCGCCCAGGAGCAGGTCGGCCTGGCCTACGCCGGGTGGGACCGCCTGCTCACCCGGGTCGCCCTGCCGGCCTGGCGGCTCGGCCGGCACCCGGAGCACCTGAACGCGGGCGTGGTCGCCGCGCTCACCGAGCTGGCCCGCCGAGACCGCCTCGCCGACGGCTACGAGACCCGGTTGGGCGACCGCCCCGCCTGCGACCTGCTGGAGGAGCCCGGCCGGATCGACGCCGAGGTGTCCCTGCTCGCGGCCGGGCTGCTGCACGAGACCCCGTCCGGGGGCTGGCACCGGCTGGAGTGGACGGACTACCCGCTGGACGTCGCGGACCGCGGCTGGCGGGAGAAGGCCGCGGCCCTGGCCGCCGTCCTGGAGGGTCCGCGGTCCGCCGGGGAGCCCCCGCTGGCCCGGCTGCTGGCCCGGCTCGCCGCCGGTGACGCCGAGCCGCTGGCCGCCGCGCTCACCGCCCACCTGGTGCGGACGGCCCGGGCGGTGACCCCGCTGCCGCCCGCCCGCACCGGCCGCGACCTGCTCGCCGAGTACGTCACGGCGATGGTCTGCGCCGCCGCGGTGGACGCGGGCGCTGCCGTCCCCGGGCTCGACTGGCTGGACGGGCCGGTCCTGCTGATGGGCGGGTCGCGCAGGGCGGATCTCACCGCGGTGGTGGCCCAGGCGGTCGAGCTGGGCAAGGAGGCACCGCTGCGCGGCTGGCTGGAGACGGCGGGTGTCCGGCTCGCGCGCCCCGTGCGCAGTTGGTGACGAAACCTACCGAATCGGGCGCTGCGGGTACGAGTTGCTACCTTGGGGTGACGCAGCGCCAGCAACGTGTGGTGTGCTGGACGGCACGCACATCCGCCTGGCAATTGCCACCCGCGGACGGGCGGGCCGAGTCCGACGCCGGCGACCGTGGGAGGGGCGCGTGGGGACGGGAGTCAACCGCCGCTGGGAGTCCGGCACGCTGGCGCACAGCGTGTCCGACCCCTTCGGCCAGGGGCCGCTGCCATGGTTGCGCAGCCCCGACCAGTACGTCGCGGACGGCGGCGTGCCCTGGTACGTCAGCGTGGACGCGCCCGGCCAGCAGCCGCTGACCGCGCCGCCCCCGGCGCCCCCGGTCGGCACGCCCGCCAACTCCGACGACGTCGTCCAGCAGATCAAGGGCTTCGCCTCGGCGGGCGTGCACCGGCCCGGCGGCGCGGTCGACTTCCGGGTCACGGTCAATCCGCCGCGCGAGTTCGGCGTGGACGTCTACCGGATCGGTCACTACGGCGGCGACGGCGCCCGGCAGATGACCTCCAGCCCGCTGATCGGCGGGATCTCCCAGCCGGCGCCGCTGGTGGTCGGCCGGACGGTCTCCTGCCACCACTGGTGGCAGTCCTGGCGGCTCCAGATCCCCTCCCACTGGCGTCCCGGCGCGTACGTGGCCGTGCTCACCACGGCCGACAACCGCCACCGCAGCCACGTGCCGTTCACCGTGCGCGACGCCGCGTCGGCCCGGCCGCCGGAGCTGCTGCTGGTGCTGCCCGACGTCACCTGGCAGGCCTACAACCTCTTCCCGGAGGACGGCCGCACCGGCGCCAGCCTCTACCACGCCTGGGACGACCTGGGCGGCCTGGTCGGCGAGTCGGAGGCGGCCGTCACGGTGTCCTTCGACCGGCCGCACGCCGGTGCCGGCCTTCCGCTGCACGTCGGCCACGCCTACGACTTCGTCCGCTGGGCCGAGCGCTACGGCTACGACCTCGCCTACACCACCGCCACCGACCTGCACGCCGGGCTGGTCGACCCGACCCGGTACCGCGCGATGGTCTTCCCCGGGCACGACGAGTACTGGTCGGAGCCGATGCGGCGGGCCGTCGAGCAGGCCCGGGACGCCGGCACCTCGCTGGTTTTCCTCTCCGCCAACACCCTCTACTGGCGGGTCGAGCTGTCCGCGGGGCCGTCCGGTGAGCCGCACCGGCTGCTCAACTGCCGCAAGCGCCAGCGCGTGCAGCCTGGCGGCCCGGCCGCCGGGCTGCACGGCAGCGCGAGCGCGCTCTGGCGGGACGCGGGCGAGCCCGAGCAGCTGCTGCTCGGCGTCCAGTACGCCGGCAGCGTGCCCGTCGCGGCGCCGATGATCGCCCGCAACACCGGCCACTGGCTCTGGGCGGGGACGGGCCTGCACGAGGGCGACGAGGTGCCCGGGCTGGTCGCCGGCGAGGCCGACCACTACAACCCGCGGGTCCCGCTGCCCCGGCACGCCGAGCGGATCCTGCTCGCCCACTCGCCGTACCGGGACTCCGCCGGGCGCCGGCGCCACCAGCAGACCTCCCTCTACCGGGCACTCAGCGGTGCCTACGTCTTCGCGGCCGGGACGTTCGCCTGGTCGCCCGCGCTCGACCGGCCCGGCCACACCGATGCCCGGATCCAGCGGGCCACCGCCAATCTGCTCGACCACCTCTGCAAGGAGGCCTGACGGCGCTCGTGAAAGACTCGTGCCCACAGCCCCCTTCCTGAGGACGAGACGACGTTGAGCGGATTTGTCACCAAGCCCGAGCCCGTCCAGGTGCCCGGCCTGGTCCACCTGCACACCGGCAAGGTGCGCGACCTCTACCGCGCCGACAACGGCGATCTGGTGATGGTGGCCAGCGACCGCACCTCCGCATTCGACTGGGTGCTGCCCAATGAGATCCCCGACAAGGGCCGGATCCTCACCCAGCTGTCGCTGTGGTGGTTCGAGCGGATCGCCGACCTGGTGCCCAACCACGTCGTCTCCACCGAGCTCCCCGCCGGCGCGCCCGCCGACTGGCAGGGCCGCACGCTGGTCTGCCGCAGCCTGGACATGGTGCCGGTCGAGTGCGTGGCCCGCGGCTACCTGGCCGGCTCCGGGCTGGAGGAGTACCGGGTGAGCCGCACCGTCTGCGGCATCGCCCTGCCGGAGGGCCTGGAGGACGGCTCCGAGCTGCCCGCGCCGGTCTACACCCCGGCCCTCAAGGCCGAGGTCGGCGAGCACGACGAGAACGTGCCCTACGAGGAGACCGCCCGCCGGCTCGGTCCGGAGCTGGCCGCCACCCTGCGGCAGACCACGCTCGCGGTGTACTCCCGGGCCCGGGACATCGCCCGCGACCGGGGGATCATCCTGGCCGACACCAAGTTCGAGTTCGGCCTGCTGGACGGCGAGCTGGTGATCGGCGACGAGGTCCTCACCCCGGACTCCTCGCGCTTCTGGCCGGCCGACCAGTGGCAGCCGGGCCACGCCCAGCCGTCGTTCGACAAGCAGTTCATCCGCGACTGGCTGGCCTCGCCGGCCTCCGGCTGGGACCGCAAGGGCGAGGAGCCGCCGCCGGCGCTCCCCGCCGACATCGTCGAGCGCAGCCGGGCCAAGTACGTCGAGGCCTACGAGCGGCTGACCGGCACCGACTGGGCCTGAGCCGCCTGCGGGAGGGGCCGCCGTCAGATCCAGCCGTGCTCGCGGGCGATCCGGACGGCGGCGTGGCGGTTCTCGGCACCCAGCTTGCCGGCCGCCGAGGAGAGGTAGTTGCGGACGGTGCCGGGGGAGAGCGCGGCCCGCTGGGCGATCTCGGCGACGGACGTCCCATGCGCCGCGAGTTCCAGCACGTCCGTCTCGCGCGGGGTGAGCGGGCTGTCGCCGGCGCTGATCGCGTCGGCGGCCAGCTCCGGGTCGACGTACCGGCCCCCGGCGTGCACGGTGCGGATGATCCCGGCCAGGTCGGCGGCGGAGACCGTCTTCGGCAGGAAGCCCCGTACGCCCACCTCCAGGGCGCGCTTGAGGTAGCCGGGCCGGCCGTGGCCGGTGACGATCATCGTCCGGCAGTCCGGCAGGGCGCGGCGCAGCTCGGCGGCGACCTCCAGCCCGTCCAGGCCCGGCATCTGGAGGTCGAGCACGGCGATGTCCGGCCGGTGGGCGCGGGCCATCGCCAGCGCCTCGGGACCGGAGGCGGCCTCCGCGACGACCTGCAGGTCGTCCTCCAGCCCGAGCAGGGTGGCGAGCGCCCCGCGGATCAGGTGCTCGTCGTCGGCGAGCAGGACGCGGACGGGTGCGGTCACGGGGCGGCCACCTCCAGGGCGGGCGGGTCGAGCGGGAACGAGGCGGTGAGGCGGAACCGGCCGTCGGCGGCCTCGGGCGGCAGCAGGTGCCCGCCGTGCGCGGCGAGCCGCTCCCGCAGGCCGAGCAGCCCGGTGCCGGGGAGCGCGCCGGCCGGCCGGGGGCCCACGCCGTCGTTCTCCACCTCCAGCCGGGCGGTCCCGGCATCGAGGCACAGGCGGATGGTGCACCGCTGCGCCTCGCTGTGCCGCAGCACGTTGGTGGCGGCCTCCCGGACGACCCAGCCGAGGACGGACTGGGCGAGTGGCGGCAGCCCGGCGGCGTCCGGCCCGAGCTCGACGGTGCAGGCGACCCCGGCGGCCCGGAGCACCGACCCCGCGCCGGCCGCCTCGGCGGCCAGGTCGGCCGTCCGGTAGCCGCGCACCACGTCGCGGACCTCGCGCTGCGACTCCTGCGCGATCCGCTGCACCTCCACCATCTGGTCGGCGGCCTCGGCGCGGTCGCGCCGGGCCAGCCGGACGGCGAGTTCGCTCTTGAGCGCGATCGTGGTGAGGTTCCGGCCGAGCACGTCGTGCAGGTCGCGGGAGAAGCGCAGGCGTTCCTCGGCGACGGCCAGCCGGGACTGCGCCTCGCGGGCGGCGTCGAGCTCCCAGACCACCGCGATGATCCAGGCGGTGGACCGCCAGGTGGCGCCGATCACCGTCATGGAGGCGGCCGTCCCGACCAGGAGACCCGCGGCGGTGTCGGCGGGGATCCCGCCGGTCCGGGCGGCGGGGAAGCCGATCAGCAGTGCCAGCGCGCCGAGCGGGGCGGCGGCCCGGACGGGCAGGGCGACGGCCAGCGGGCCGAACCAGAACACCACCAGCCAGGCGGCCGCGGCGAGCGCGCCCGGCACGGGCCCGCCGCCGTCGGGCGCGCAGGCCAGCGTCGTCCAGTAGGTGCCGAGCATCACCGCCGACGAGGCGAGCAGCCAGCCGGTGGGCCGCGGGCGGCGGCCCAGGTAGGAGGCGAGGGAGACCCGGCAGGCGATCACGTACAGGACGCTCGACACCAGGGCGGCGGCGACGGTCGCTATCCGGGCGGTGGGGGACAGCGCCCGACCGGCGGCCCCGCTGAGGGACCCGATCACCAGGAGCGGCTGGAACACCCCGGCCAGGTACGCCGACCAGCGCAGGAACAGTTCGGTGCGCTGCGGCTTGCTCAGCGCCCGCAGGCGCCGCACCCGCCCGGCCGCGTCCACGTCGTCCCCTCTCGACGGAAGCATGAGCCCCGATCCTTTCACCCGTTCCCGGCCGGCCGTCAGCGCCGGGGCTCCCAGCGGAACCAGCGGCGGGCGGCCCACACCGCGGCGGCCAGCCAGAGGGCGCCCAGGGCCAGGTGCGGGAGCGCCTGCGGCCAGGTGCCGAGGAAGCCGGTAGCCGGCTGCGAGCCGTCGGTGCCGAACCAGCCGAGGCGCAGCAGCTGGAACGCCGGGGTGGTGGGCAGCGCCCGGCAGACGGTGGCCATGCCGTGCGACATGGTCTCCAGCGGGATGAGCAGGCCGGAGCCGAGCTGGGCGACGATCAGCAGCGGCATGGTGGTGAGGCCGGCGGTCTCCACCGACTTGGTGAAGGCGCTGGTGGCCGCCGCGAGGGTGCTCAGCAGGCCGATGCCCAGGGCCAGGCCGGCGAGCATCAGCAGCGGGTTGACCGGTGCGGGCAGGCCGAGCCGGACGGCGCCGGCGACGGCGATCAGCGCGCACTCCAGCACGCCGAGCACGACGGCGGGCAGCGCCGTCCCGACGAGGATCTCCAGGTCGGTGGCCTCGCCGGTGCGCAGCCGCTTGAGCACCAGCTCGCCGCGCCGGGCGACGTACGCGGCGGTGAGGTTGTAGTAGACGACGAACATCAGAACGAGGCCGACCACGCCGTTGACCAGGGCGGCGTGCAGGTCGAGGTCGGGCTTCCCCTCGGCCTGCTGGCCGAGGATCCCCTTGAGGCTCACCATCAGCACCACCGGCATGGCGAGGGCCATGAAGAGCGCGGTGCGGTTGCGCAGCAGCAGCACGGCCTCCGTCCGGCCGAGGGCGAGCAGGCGGCCCGCGGTGGTGGTGCGGGTGGCGGTGGTGGCGACGGGCGCGGGCAGGGCGGTGGCGGTCATCGGGTGCTGCCGATCGTCTCGGGAGTGGCGGCCGCGGCCTCGGCGGCGATGGCGAGGAAGGCCTCCTCCAGGGAGGCGCTGCGGGCGTCGAGCGCGTCGAGCCGGACGTCGTGGCGGGCGGCCCAGCCGAGCAGCTCGGTCAGGGTGTCCTGAAGGGCATCGGTACGGACGGTGATCCGGCGGCCGTCCGCGGTGACCTCGGCGGCGGGCAGCGGCGGCAGTGCGAGCGTCCGGTACGGGCCGCTCCGCTCGGGCAGTTCGAAGGTGATCCTGGCCGGGCGGTGGGCGATGACCTCGGCGACGGTGCCGGTGGCGACGATCCGGCCGGCGTGCATGATGGCGAGCCGGTCGGCGAGCTCCTCGGCCTCCTCCAGGTAGTGCGTGGTCAGCACCACGGTGGTGCCCTCGTCCCGCAGGGCGCACACCAGGCGCCAGACGGCGGCGCGGGCCTCGGGGTCGAGACCGGTGCTGGGCTCGTCGAGGAAGAGCACCTCCGGGCGGCCGAGCAGGGCGATCGCCAGATCGAGGCGGCGGCGTTCACCGCCGGAGAGCTGCTTGACGCGGACGGCGCGCCGCCCGCGCAGCCCGACCAGGTCGAGCGCCTCGTCGACGGAGCGGGCGCCGCTGGTGAGGCCCGCCCAGCCGCGGCCGGTCTCGGCGACGGTGAGGTCGCCGGGGAAGCCGCCCTCCTGCAGCATGATCCCGATCCGGGGCCGGACGGCGGCCCGGTCGCGGTAGGGGTCGTGGCCGAGCACCCGGACGCTGCCCCCGGTCGGGACGGCCAGGCCCTCGATCAGTTCCATGGTGGAGGTCTTGCCGGCCCCGTTGGTGCCGAGCAGGGCGAAGACCTCGCCCCGGCGGACGGCGAGGTCGAGCCCGCGGACGGCGTCGAAGCCGGTGTCGCCGGCCGGTCCGTAGCGGCGGTGGAGCCCGGCGGCCTCGACGACGGGCTCCGGGTGGCTGGTGGCGGTCATGGATTCATCGTTCCGGCGGGCGGCGGCCGCGGGCAGTGCGCGCCGTCATCGGACACCGGTGCGGATGCACGGGTCGGCGGTGACGAATGTCATGGCTGCGACCCCGGGAACGACGAAGGGCCCCCTCGTGAGAGGGGGCCCTTCGACCTGTGGAGCGGACGACGAGATTCGAACTCGCGACCCTCACCTTGGCAAGGTGATGCTCTACCAACTGAGCCACGTCCGCATGCTTCTTGAGTTGTACTGCCGTGTTGCTGGAACACTGCGAGCGGACGACGAGATTCGAACTCGCGACCCTCACCTTGGCAAGGTGATGCTCTACCAACTGAGCCACGTCCGCATGGTGCCTGGGCACCTGCCGCCTCTCCCGGTTCCGTTTCCGGCTCCGGTTGCGGCGACGAGAAATACTCTACCCCATCGATCGGAGTGGTCGCCCCACCCTTTCCCCGGAGGGGTACCGGGGCGGGGCGGAGGTGCCTCAGTTGGCCTCGGCGAACTGCTCGTAGACGTGCTTGGGGATGCGGCCGCGGGCGGGCAGCTCCATGCCGTGCGACTGCGCCCAGGCCCGTACGGCGGCCGGGTCGGGGGTGAGGGCGGTGCGGCGGAAGGACTTGCCGGTGCGGCTCTGCCGGCGGCCGGCCGCGACGAACGGGGCGAGCGCCTCGCGGAGCTTCTCCGCGTTCTCCACGGACAGGTCGATCTCGTACGACTTCCCGTCGACTCCGAAGTGGACGGTTTCCGCGGCGGCGCCGCCGTCCAGGTCGTCGGAGAGCGTGACGACTACACGCTGAGCCATGGGTGTCAATCCTCTCGGGCAATTCGGCCGCCGGGTGCTGGATGCCCGGTGGCCCGTCCGCCGGTGGCGCGAGGTTGCGCGACGGCAGGCGGACATGCCGTGCCGAAAGGCAGCGGTCGCTGCCACCGGTCGCCCTATTCTGCACCCAAAGCCGCCGGAAATCGAAGGGCCTGGCATTCCTTTTTTCCGGAAATTCACGAGACTTCACCAGGTGTGGATAGCGCCCGATGCGATGTGGTCGATCTGTCCGGTGTGCCGGTATTCGGACGTTCTCGTCGCGGGCCCCGGCGGCGGATTGATTGGGCCGGAAAGACCGCCCCGGAGGGCTTCGCGGATGCCGGAGGCCTTGCGGCGTAAGGGGCGTTTGTCTACGCGCGTCGCGGTCGGCGGCCCGCCGAGGGCTCCGAAATCCCGGGTAGTCTGAAGGTCCCCCCGCCTTCACGCAATCACCACCGGGAGTGCCAGTGGCACGCGTCGTAGTCGACGTCATGCTCAAGCCGGAGATCCTCGACCCCCAGGGACAGGCGGTG
Organism: Kitasatospora paranensis; assembly: GCF_039544005.1. Taxonomy (NCBI): domain Bacteria; kingdom Bacillati; phylum Actinomycetota; class Actinomycetes; order Kitasatosporales; family Streptomycetaceae; genus Kitasatospora; species Kitasatospora paranensis. The sequence goes on along the minus strand of NZ_BAABKV010000001.1, from coordinate 4,335,277 downwards.
CAGCGTGCACTGCCCCGTCTGGGCTTCGCCGGGATCGCCGACGTCCGTCAGGGCAAGCGTTTCGAGCTGGAGCTGGAGGGGCCGGTCGACGACGCCGCGCTGGCCCGCATCCGCGAGGCCGCCGAGACGTTCCTCGCCAACACCGTGATCGAGGACTTCGTCGTCCGGGTCGAGGAGGAGGCGAAGTGACCACCCGCGTCGGCGTCGTCACTTTCCCCGGTTCCCTCGACGACCGCGACGCCCAGCGCGCGGTCCGTCTCGCCGGCGCCGAGCCGGTCGCCCTCTGGCACCGCGACAAGGACCTCCACCAGGTCGACGCCGTCGTGCTGCCGGGCGGATTCTCGTACGGCGACTATCTGCGCTGCGGAGCCATCTCCCGCTTCTCGCCGGTCATGGACACCATCATCGAGCAGGCCCGGCTGGGAATGCCCGTCCTCGGTATCTGCAACGGCTTCCAGGTGCTCTGCGAATCGCACCTGCTGCCCGGTGCGCTCACCCGCAACGACTCGCTGCACTTCATCTGCCGCGACCAGAAGCTGCGCATCGAGAACGCCGCTACTGCCTGGACCCGGGATTACACGGTGGGTCAGGAAATCGTCGTCCCGCTGAAGAACGGCGAAGGCCGCTTCGTCGCCGACGCGCACGTCCTGGACGCACTCGAGGCGGAGGGCCGCGTGGTCGCCCGCTACCTGGATGTGAACCCCAACGGTTCGTACCGCGACATCGCCGGCATCACCAACGCCGCCGGCAACGTCGTCGGCCTGATGCCGCACCCGGAGCACGCCGTGGAGCCGCTCACCGGTCCGACCACCGAGGGCCTGGGCTTCTTCACTTCCGTCCTGAAGCAGCTGGTGAACGCCTGATGAGCCTCGACACCGTCAAGAACGCCGAGCAGACCCCGGAAGCCGGTCAGCCCTGGGCCGAACTCGGCCTCAAGCAGGACGAGTACGCCCGGATCCGCGAGATCCTCGGCCGCCGTCCGACCGGCGCCGAGCTCGCGATGTACTCCGTCATGTGGTCCGAGCACTGCTCGTACAAGAGCTCCAAGGTCCACCTGAAGCAGTTCGGCGAGAAGGCCCCGCAGAACGACGCCATGCTCGTCGGCATCGGCGAGAACGCCGGCGTCGTCGACGTCGGCCAGGGCTACGCCGTCACCTTCAAGGTGGAGTCGCACAACCACCCGTCGTACATCGAGCCCTACCAGGGCGCGGCCACCGGCATCGGCGGCATCGTCCGCGACATCCTGGCGATGGGCGCCCGCCCGGTCGCCGTGATGGACCCGCTGCGCTTCGGTGCGGCCGACCACCCGGACACCCGGCGCGTGCTGCCCGGGATCGTCGCGGGCATCGGCGGCTACGGCAACTGCCTGGGCCTGCCGAACATCGGCGGCGAGGTCGTCTTCGACCCCTGCTACCAGGGCAACCCGCTGGTCAACGCGCTCTGCGTCGGCGTCATGAAGCACGAGGACATCCACCTCGCCAAGGCCTCCGGCCCCGGCAACAAGGTCATCCTCTACGGCGCCCGCACCGGTGGCGACGGCATCGGCGGCGTCTCCGTGCTCGCGTCGGAGACCTTCGACGCGACCGGCCCCGCCAAGCGCCCCGCCGTCCAGGTCGGCGACCCCTTCCAGGAGAAGCTGCTCATCGAGTGCACCCTGGAGATCTTCAAGGAGGACCTGGTCGCGGGCATCCAGGACCTCGGCGGCGCCGGCCTGTCCTGCGCCACCTCGGAGCTGGCCTCGGCCGGCACCGGCGGCATGCGGATCGAGCTCGACACCGTGCCGCTGCGCGACAACACGCTCTCGCCCGAGGAGATCCTCATGAGCGAGTCGCAGGAGCGCATGTGCGCGATCGTCGAGCCGGGCAAGGTCGACCGCTTCCTGGAGATCTGCGAGAAGTGGGACGTCATCGCCACCGTCATCGGTGAGGTGACCGACGGCGAGCGCCTGGAGATCTTCTGGCACGGTGAGCTGGTCGTCGACGTGCCGCCGCGCACCGTCGCCCACGAGGGCCCGACGTACAACCGTCCGTACGCCCGGCCGAGCTGGCAGGACGCGCTGCAGGCCGACGCCCCCACCGCCGAGCGGCTCGCCCGCCCGGCCACCGGTGCCGAGCTCAAGGAGACGGTGCTCAAGGTCGCCGGCTCGCCGAACCAGGCCTCCAAGGCGTGGATCACGGACCAGTACGACCGCTACGTGCTCGGCAACACCGTGCTCTCGGTGCCCGAGGACTCCGGCATGATCCGGATCGACGAGGAGACCAACCTCGGCGTCTCGGTCGCCACCGACGGCAACGGCCGCTACGCCAAGCTGGACCCGTACACCGGTGCCCAGCTGGCGCTGGCCGAGGCGTACCGCAATGTCGCGGCCGGCGGTGCCAAGCCGCTCGCCGTCTCCGACTGCCTCAACTTCGGCTCCCCCGAGGATCCGGACGTGATGTGGCAGTTCGCCGAGGCCACCCGCGGTCTTGCCGACGCCTGCCTGGTGCTCGGCACCCCGGTCACTGGCGGCAACGTCTCGCTCTACAACCAGACCGGCGACGTCGCCATCCACCCGACCCCGGTGGTCGCGGTGCTCGGCGTCATCGACGACGTCACCCGCCGCACCCCGATCGGCTTCGGCGAGCAGGGCCAGCTGCTGTACCTGCTCGGCGACACCGAGGACGAACTCGGCGGCTCCGCCTGGGCCCAGGTGGCCCACGGTCACCTCGGCGGCCTGCCGCCCAAGGTCGACCTGGAGCGCGAGCGGCTGCTCGGCGAGATCCTGATCGCCGCCTCCCGCGACGGCATGATCGACGCCGCGCACGACCTCTCCGACGGCGGTCTCGCCCAGGCCCTGGTGGAGAGCTGCCTCAAGGGCGGCAACGGCGCCCGCCTGGTCGTGCCGGAGGGCCAGGACGCCTTCGTGTTCCTGTTCTCCGAGTCGGCCGGCCGCGCGGTCGTTGCCGTGCCGCGCAGCGAGGAGGTCCGCTTCAACGACATGTGCGGTGCGCGCGGCCTCCCGGTCGCCCGGATCGGTGTCGTGGACGGCGACGAGCTCGACGTCCAGGGCCACTTCACCGTCTCGCTGGCGGAGCTGAGGGACGCCCACACCGGCGTCATCGAGGCGTTGCTCGCCTGATCCGCACGGATCTCCGTCCGAGGGGCGGCCGGTGCCTCGGCGCCGGCCGCCCCTCGGCGTACGCTGCCGGGTATGCCGCCCAAGAGCCGTTCCCGCGCCCGCACCTACGACCCGGCCAAGGTCCGCGCCGCGCTGGCCGAGCAGACCGCGGCGCTCCGGGAGGCGGTGGGCGGCCTCACCGCCGAGCAGCTCGCCCGGCCGACCCGGCTGGGCGACTGGACGGTGCGGGAGCTGGTCGCGCACCTTGCCCTGCAGGTCGGCTGGACGCCCCGGCACTTCGCCGAACCCCTCATCGGCAAGCCCGAGCTGAGCCTGAACGCCTGGGTCGCGGGGGTCGGCGGGCTCGCCCCGCTGCTGGATGCGGGCACCCGGCAGCACGCCGCGCTCGCCTTCGACGGGGCCCCCGCACAGGTGGCCACCGCCTTCGCGGCGGAGGCCGATGCCCTGCTCGCCCTGCTGGCGGCGCCGGAGGCCGCCGAGCCCGGGCGGCGGTTCGAGATCCGGCTCGGCTCGATGGCCTTCACCGACTTCCTGGTGACCCGGCTGGTGGAGACGGTGGTGCACGCCGACGACCTGGCGGCCGCGCTCGGCACGGCGGACTTCCCCCACGACCGGCAGGCGGTGGCGGCGGTGACCCGGCTCCTGGCGGACGCCTTCGCCGACCGGTTCCCGGGCGGTGCCGTCGAACTGCGGGTCCCGCCGTACGCGGTGGTGCAGGCGGTCGAGGGGCCGCGGCACACCCGGGGCACCCCGCCGAACGTGGTCGAGACCGACCCGCGAACGTGGATCTCGCTGGCCACCGGCCGGACGCCGTGGGCCGAGGCGGTGGAGGCCGCCGTGGTGGCCGCGAGCGGGGAGCGCAGCGATCTGGGCGCGCTGCTGCCGCTGCTGGGCTGATCGTGCGCGATACGCTCCGGGTATGCCGCTTCCCGAGGAAATCGCCTACCGCAACGACCCGTTGACCGTCCGCGCGGCGCTGGCCGGACAGGTCGAGGCACTGCGTTCGACCGTGCACGCCCTGACTGCCGCGGAGTTGGACCTGCCGACCCGGCTGGACGGCTGGACGGTCCGTGAGTTGGTCGCCCATCTGGGCATCGTGCTGGACTGGGTGCCGCGCTACCTGGACGCGCCCGTGCCGGAGGGCGAGCCGCTCGCCCTGGTGGCGTGGGTCGGCATCACCAGGACGGCCGCGGCGACCATCAAGGCGGGCGTCCAGGAGTACGCCGCGGACGCGTTCGCCGGTCCTCCCGCGGCGGTGGCCGAGGAGTTCGACGTGGCCGCGGACGCGCTGCTGCGGGTGCTGGCCGGGCCCGCGGCCGCGGAGCCCGGCCGCCGGATCGCGATGCGGTTCGGCCCGATGCTGCTCGACGACTACCTGGTGACCCGGCTGGTGGAGACGGTGGTGCACGCCGACGATCTGGCGGCCGCACTCGGCACTGCGGACTTCCCGCACGACGGGCGCGCGGTGGACGCCGTGGCCCGGCTGCTGCACGCCGCGGCGGCCGAGCAGCGGCCGGCGGACGCGGCAGCCGGCGCGGACGCCGCGGACGGCGCCGTCCAAGCGGACACGCTCACCTGGATCCGGCTCGCCACCGGGCGGTTGGCCTGGGCGGACGCGAGCGGCCTGCCCGGGTGGGCGGAGTCCCGGATGGGGGAGTGGCTGCCGGTGATGGGCTGACGCCCGGTCGGGGCCCGGCCGGGGGTGGTGTGTCCGGCGGGTGACGGGCGGTAAGTAAGCTCATAAGCCTGTCGTCGGCAACGAGGGGACCTGGTCATGAGGGACGACGCGCACCGTATTCCGCCGCTCCGGGCGGGCCGCCGGCCTGCCGGGCGCGCCCTGCTCGGGTGGCTGGCGGACGAGCGCGCACCGCGTCTGTGCCGGGTCGCCGGCTCGCCCGGATCGGGCAAGAGCCACCTGCTGCGCTGGCTCGCCGAGGCCGGCTCCGACCCGGCGGCGCCGGACGGCCGCCGGGTGCGCGCGGTGCTGGACGGCGAGCGGCTCACCTTCGACGCCGCCCTCTGGCTGCTCGGGCGGCAGCTCGGCCACCTCGTCCGTACCCCGGACGACCTGCTCGCGGCGCTGGCCGACGACGGCGGCCGCACCGTGGTCTGCGTGCCGGATCTCGGACGGGCCGTCCACCCCTCCCAGCTGGTCGGGCAACTCCTGCGACCCATGGTCGAGCTGGAGAACGTCCGGATGGTGGTCGAGGCGCCGGACGGCGGCGCCGCGGCGGCCGCCTTCGGCGACGCGGTGGCCGGGCCGGCCGTGCTCGACCTCGACCTGCCGCAGTGGACGGACCGCGAGCGGTACGCCGACTGGGCCGCCGGGCTGGGCGCCGACCCGTCCGGGTACCCCAGCCCGGGCGCGGCGACCGGGCCCGCCGAGAGGCCCGGGCACGCCTCCGGCCGCGAGCTGATCGGCCGGGTGCCCAGACACCCGGACGGCACCCCGGACCTGCCGGGGGCAGGCCCGGCGCTGCTGGGCGCGCTGTGGACGGCCGCAGCCCGCGAGGAGTCGGTGGACAGCCTCCTCAGCGATCCCCACCTGCTGGTGTACGCGGACCCGGTGGCCGTCACCGCCGCCCTGGACGGGCTGGAGGGCGCGCTGCCGCGGGCCTGGGCCACCGCGGGGCCGGCCCTGGTCGGCGAGGACGATCCGGGGGTGCGGGCCGCCGCGCTCCGCACCCGGCTGCTCGGCATGGACGCGGACGCGGTCGAACGCCTCGCCGCCGTGCCCGGCCCGTGGCAGCCGGTCTGGGCGATGTGGCCGGACTCGTCGTTCGGGTGGCCCGGCCCGGTCTCCGGCCTCGCCGTCGGGGCGGCCCGCTACGCGGGACAGCTGCTGCTGGCCGACCCCTCCGGTGTGATCCGCACCGTCGACGCGGCGAGCGGCCGCCCGCTCGCCCGGGTGGCCCGGGACGAGCCCGGTCCGCTGCGCGGCATGGCGGTCGGCTCGGACGGCTCGGTGCTGCTGCTGGACTCCCGCGGCGGCACCTCGGTGGTGCCGGACCACGAAGGGGCACCCGCGGCCGCCGCGCTGGGGCAGGCGCTGGATGCCCTGGCGGAGGCCTGCCAGGGCGAACTGAGCGTGCTGACGGTGTACGGCCCCGGGATTCCGGCGGTGGCCGACGACAGCGGCACCGTGTGCTGGCTGCGGGCCGACGGCGTGGTGGTGGAGAAGCTGCACGAGGGCCCGGTGACCGCCCTGGCCGGCACCTCCGAGCTGCTGGTCAGCGGGGGCTTCGACGGGACGGTCCGGCTGTGGACGGCGGCCGGCTCCGGGGCCTCGGCCGCGCCCTTCGACGCCCGCCCGGCGGCGGTCGGCGCGCTGGCGGCCGCCGACACGGTGGACGGCCCGGTGGTCGCGGTGGGCTGGGCGGACGGCCTGGTGCGGATCCGTCCGGCGTCCGGTGGGGACGTCCGGGAGGTCCGGTTCGGCTCCGCGGTCTGGGCGCTGGCGCTGACCGACGGCCTGCTGGTGGCGGGCACGGCGGAGGGTGTCGCGGCGGTCCGGTACTGAACCGGTGCGCCGCGACCGCCGCCTCGCTGCCTCAGGGGACGCTCGGACCGCTGATGTAGACGCCGTCTGCGGTGTACGGCCAGGCGTTGGGCAGGCAGCCGTTCAGGCCGTAGATTTGCTGCATCATGGCGGGGGCGAGCTTGCCCTTGCCCGGGCAGCCCTCGTGGCCGTGGCCGATCCGGTGCCCGACCTCGTGGTTGACGATCAGCGCGCGGTAGTCGTCCAGCGAGCCCGAGAACTGCGGTGAACCGGTCAGCCAGCGCTTGGAGTTGACCATCACCTGCTTGCCGACGTCGCAGTTGACCTCGCCCTTGGTGTCGAGGCCGCCGGCGCCGCATATCCGGTCCACGGTGGCGGGCGAGGCGATCCTGACGGTGAAGTCGTAGGTGCCGTCGGAGACCAGCCGGAAGCCGTCCTTGCCGTCCGTCGTCCAGCTCCGCTTGTCACCGAGGATCGCCTGCACCTGGGCGGCGGCGGCCTGCGGGTCGATCCCGATGCCGTCCTCGACCTCGACCTTGTACCGCCGGATGTCGCCGCGGCCGACCGCGGAGCCGTTCGAGCCGGCGGCGGTGAAGGTGCCCTTGCCCTTCTCCTTGACCTCGGTCGGGCTCGGACTGGGGCTCGGGGAGGGGCTGGCGGACGGACTGGGGGCCGCGGGGGCCGGATCCGGGCTGCGGGTGGTGCCCAGCGGGGGATCGGCCGGGCCTGCGTGACCGGGCCGCTGCCGCTCCCGTCGCCGCCGCCGTTCAGCAGGACGAAGGCCGTGCCGCCGAGGACGGCGAGCGTGCAGACCAGGCCGGTGCCCAGGACCAGGCGGCGACGCGCCCGCCGGCGGCGCCTGCGGGCGGCGGTGCGGCGGCTGCTCGGCGCGGTTGCTCTCCGGGTGCCGTTGGCTGCTGGCACGGACTCGCTCTCTTGTCGGCGACAGGACGTGACGGTAAGTCGGACAATCCGATCCGTCCCCACCGCCGATCCACCCTCGCACGAGGGCGGCCCGGGTGTCCACATACCGGGTATGCATGGAGGGTCGGGAACCGGTGGGCCGGTGGTGCGGCCCGGCGTCCACCTGGTAGGCATGGCGGGTGCGTTTCGACATGGTGCCCCAGCCGCCCGCGGTCGGGGCCAGGCCCCGCGACGGCCGCGGCTACCCCGTCCCGGCGATCACCCCCTGGGAGGGCGGCGAACCGCAGTTCGCCCTCACCGATCACGCCCGCAGTGCCGACTGCGCCCGGCGCCGGCTCTGCTCGGTCTGCGGGACGCCGATGCCGGCCGGGCCGGTCTGGCGGGTGATCGGACCGGCCGAGACCGCGGCCGTCGCCGAGGCCCTCGCCGCCGGCCGCCCGTACCGCAACCTGGCGCCGACCCCGGAGGGCCCGGGCCACCGCGCCTGCATGCTCTACGCGTCGATGGTCTGCCCCTACCTGGCCCGGCCGAACGCCCGGCGCGGGCTGTCCGCCGCGGCCCCGGACGAGGCGACCGCGCACGTGCTGCGGGGCGCCGTCCGGGGCGGCACGGGGGCGGTGGTGGGCTTCGCCGAGTACGAGCACGCGGTCACCGCGACCCAGGTGCTGTTCCGCTTCCTCGACCTCGTCGAATTCCGGCCGCACGAGTCGGCCGACGTGCACCTCGACGAGCTCCGGGCCGAGATCGACCGGACCGCGGGCGGTCAGCCACCCGGCCGGTAGGCGGGCAGACCGGGGTAGGTGGAGACCAGGACGGGGGCCTTCGAGCCGTCGGCCGGCAGCGTGGCGATGCCCTCGGGCGTCCGGACGGCCAGCGTCCTCCCGTCCGGGGACCAGGCCGGCTCGGTGTAGTCCGTCGCGGCCTGCGGGGTGAGGTCCTTCGGCGTGCTGCCGTCCAGCTGCGCCACGAACACGTGGTCGTGGCCGGCGACCGAGCGCACGAAGACCACCTCCTCGGAGTTCGGCGAGAGCGCGGGCTGCGAGCCCTCGGTGACCTTGCCGCCCTGCTGGCGCAGGTAGTCGTCGCGGATGTAGACCGATCCGCTCGGGGTGTGTGCGTACACGGCGGTGCCGTGGTCGCCGCCGGTGTTCGGCCAGGTGTTGCCGCTCTGCGGCACCGCCGCGACGTTGTCGCCGGCTTCGGCGTTGAGGCCCAGGACGGCGGGGGTGCCGTTCACCGCGGTGGCCGCGACGCTCTTCAGCTTTGTCTCGCCGGCCTGGGCGACCGCGAAGAACAGGTTGTTGCGCGGCTCGACGTGGTTGACGTTGTCCGTGGTGGTGACCTGCCAGGCCGGGTGCGACCAGGTCTGGCCGCCGGGGTTGTGCGCGACGGTGACCTTGCCGCTGCCGTCCGCGTTCGAGACCACCAGGCTGCCGGTGCCGTCGATGAACGCCGCCTTGCGCCCGTTCGGCGACCAGGCGAGGTCCCGGACGACCGTGCCGAAGTCCACCACCGTCCCGTTCATCACCACCTTGCTCGTCCCGGTGCTGATGGTCAGTCGGCTGCCCGCGGTGCCGTTGAGGGTGCGGGACGGCGCGGGGGCGGACGACGGCTTCCCGGTGGGTGTCGCGGTCGGCTGCGCCGAGGAGCCCGGGGCGGCCGCGTCGGCGCTGCCGTCCGGGTTGCAGGCGGTGAGCAGCAGCATCCCGCCGGTGGTCAGTGCGGCGACGAGTGCGGCGGCGGTTGCGGTCGAACGGCGATTGCGCGCAGGCATGGTGACAGTCCCCCCGGGAGCGGTGCGACGGCTGGTGCGCGGTGGCGGACGCCGTCCGGCGGTCTCCGGGCACCGTGCGCCCCTGAGGAGAGTCTGCCCGGCCCGCGTCCGCGTCCCGTGCGGCGGACGTCACTGTCGTGCAACACCCGTGCGGTCAGGGGGCAGTGCTCCCCGCGGGCGGTCGCGCCGCGGGGAGCACCGGGGGTCGGGCGAGGTCAGCCGAGCATGCCGGCCGCGGTGGGGGAGCTGTCGCGCAGGAACTGAGAGCAGCGCTCGGCCTCGTCCTTCTCGTCGATGGCCGCGGCGGCCCGGCCCAGCGCGTGCAGGGCCCGCAGGAAGCCCCGGTTCGGCTCGTGCTCCCACGGCACGGGGCCGTGGCCCTTCCAGCCGGCCCGGCGCAGCGAGTCCAGCCCGCGGTGGTAGCCGGTACGGGCGTAGGCGTAGGACTCCACGACCCGACCGGCGGCGAAGGCGTCGTCGGCGAGCTGCGCCCAGGCGAGCGAGGAGGTCGGGAACTTCGCCGCGACCTCGGAGGGCGAGGCGCCCTGGGCCAGCGCCTCCAGCGGACCGGGCTCGGCCGGCAGGTGGGTCGGCGGGGGGCCGCCGAGCAGGTTCTCGTGAATGCTCATGCCTTCCAGTCAACCACTGCCCGGCGGCGCACCCGCGGACCGCCCGGGGGAAGGCGGGGGCGGGTGCACCGCCGGGGGACCGGAGGGGCGGCTCAGGAGACGCGGGCCAGCGTGGCGTTGTGCAGCTGGCCGGCGCGGCCGCCGGTGGCGGTGGCGAAGGTGAAGTACACCTTCACCGTGTTGGTGGTGAAGTTCAGGACGTGGCTGACGGTGACGCCGTTGGGCTCCACCCAGGAGGTGAAGTACAGGTTCCAGCCGACCTGGGCGGTGGCCAGTGTGGCATCGAAGCTCTCGCCCACCCCGCTGCCCTGGACGGTCTCGGAGTGCAGCGTGGTGCCGTCCGCCGAGTAGGTGTTGCGGTACACGTTCCCGTTGTCGACGGTGATCAGGTAGGTCTTGCCCGCGAACGGGGGCAGGCTGGTGTAGCCGGACGTGGCGGTGGCGGCCGTGGTGCCGTCGTCCGCGGAGGCCTGGCCGGCGACCAGGGTGGCGCCGGTGGCGGAGATCGCGAGAGCGGCGGCGAGGGCGACGAGACGGCGCTTCATGGGGAGTTCCCTTCCGGGGCGGGGCTGTGATGGGGCGGTACCCGGCTGAAGCTAGTGAGCGGCGCTCCGGGGGTGTTGCGTCTTCGCGCACCGGCGGTCGCCGTTCCGCGCACGGTGCGGAGCGTCGCAGGCAGTCGGCGGACGGCGCCTGCCGGTGGCCGTCAGGAGGATCGGATCTGCCGATGGCTATTGATACCTTCTCGAAGGTTTGTTTCCATCGGTCGGGTGTCCCGTCATATGCCCGCGCAGCCGACGGCCCACCGTGCAGCAGAAGCCCGACCTTCCCCAGCGCCCGCCGGGCCCCGGCCCGGCGCCCCAACCGACGGATCCGAACGGGCCGACTCCAGCCCACTGGAACGGAGTTTGAGATGATCAAGCTGCAAGACGCCCTGCGGCACGCCGCCGAACGACCCGACCATGTCGCGCTCGTGGACGGCGGCCGCCGGATCACCTGGTCCGAACTGGCCGACGAGATAGCCAAGGTCGCCGGCGGGCTGGCCACCGTACTGCCGCCCGGGCGCCCGGCCAGGGCCGCCTTCCTCTGCTGCAACGGCTGGGAACTGGTCGTCACCACGGCCGCCTTCGAGACCCTGGGCGTCCCGGTCACCGGCCTCGACTTCGAGGCCTCGCCCGATGCCACCGAGACCGCCCTGGAGCAACTCCAACCCACCGTGGTGGTCAGCAGCAAGCTGCACCGGCCGCTGCTGATCGCCTCCGGGTGGGCCGACCGCGAGGGCGTCCTCCAGGTCCATCTGCACGGCGTCGGCGAGGAGCTGGCCGCACCCGAGCCGATCGTGCCGGAGCCCGCGGCCGGCGAGCCGGTGGCCTATTCCACCCTGGCCGCCGCGCAGACCGCCGCCACCTCGCCCGTGGTCCAGCCCTACGAGTCGTTCGCGGTCGGCTACGACGCGGCCGGCGCGCCGCGCCTGATCGTCCGCCGCCGTGCCACGGAGGCCCGCAGACTGGCCGAGCTCGTCGACGAGTTCGCCTTCGACGAGGACGACGTCTACCTGGTCACCGTGCCGATGTACCACGCCTCCAGCCCCGGCTGGGCACGGGTCTTCTTCGCGCTCGGCGGCACGGTGGTGCTCGGCCCGTACCACGACCTCGCCGAGATGTGCCGGCTGGTCACGGACGAGGGCGTCACCGCCACCCTGATGGTCCCGCCGGTGCTCTCCCGGCTGCTCGCCCACCCGGCCTCCGCCGACCTGCGCGCCACCTCCCGGCTGCGGTTCCTGCTCACCGGCGGCCAGCACCTCAACCGCTGGATCGTGAACGAGGCGTGGGACCGGTTCGGCCCGGTGGTGCACCACTACTACGGCTCCACCGAGACCGGGCTGGTCACCGTGCTCGGCCCGGACGAGCTCGCCGTCTCGCCCTGCCGCTCGGGCCGCGCCATGCCCGGCATCGGGATCGCCGTCCTCGACGGCGAGCACCGCCCGCTGCCACCGGGTGTGCGCGGCCGCGTCGCGGTCGCGAGCTACCAGTTGATGGACGCCTACGGCGACGCGCCCGCGCCCTCCGTCCTGGTCGACCTCGGCGACGGCCAGGGGCCCCGGCCGTTCCTGCTCACCGGGGACGACGGGGTGATCGACTACGAGGGCCGGCTCGAACTCACCGGCCGCACCGCGGGGGCCGTCCGGGCCGGTCTGGCGGACGATCGCGAGCGCGCCTTCTTCGGCCTGGAGTCCGAGCTGCTGGACCAGCCCGGCGTGCGCGACCTGGCCGTCCTGCGGGTCCGGGTGCCCGACCACGGCGACGTCCTGGCGGTGCCGTTCGTCCCCGTCGCGCGGGATCTGGAGAGCGCCGCCTACCGGGCCGTCAGCGCCGTCTGCGCCCGCCGGGTGCCGTGGATCTCCGCCCACGTCATCCCGGTCGACGCCGTCCCGTACAGCCCGACCGGAACGATCCGCGGCCGCGAACTGCTCACCGAGATCATGCCGCTGGTCAACCTGTACATCCACCTCGACAAGCAGTCAGCAACGGAGATCCCCGCATGAGCGCGTCCGTTCCCCCGTACGGCCCCGAGGACGACCTGCCCGAGCTCGACCTCGACGCCCGGCTGCACACGCTGGAGCGGGCGCTCAGCGAGCTGCCCGCCGCCCGCCAGACCGCCGTCCTGATCGCCGAGGTGCCGGACTACGGCGAGCTGCTGGTGGTCGCCTTCGTCCCCGCCGACCAGGAGCGCGAGCAGAGCACCCAACGGGCCGCCCGGGCGGCCTGCGCCCGGCTGGTGCCAGCCCTGCCCGCACTGGTCGTGCCGGTCGACGACATCCCGTACACCCTCGACGGCGAGCTGCGCGGGCAGGCGCTCTTCGACGAGATGCTGCCGCAGCTCGCCCGGGACCTCCTGCTGCCCAAGGAGATGTCCGCGTGACGGGCGCGCCGGCGTGAACGGCCGGGCCCGACCGGCCACCGCCCTGCTCGCCGCGGTCGCGGTCCTCTTCGTGCTGAGCGGTCTCGGCGGGTGGAGCGGGCTGCTCGCGACCGGCCTGCGGCAGGGTTGCCGGGCCGTGGCCGGCGCGGCCCGCTGAGGCCGCGCGGCCGCCGGGCGGGCGCCCCGGTGCGGACGGACGGCGGTCCGTCCGCACCGGGGCGCCGCCGTGTGTCCGGGCGGCGCCCCGCCCGACGGGGCGGCCGGGGGTCAGCAGGCCGGTGCGGTCGGATGCGTCCGGGCGTACTCGGCGGCGGCTGCCTCCCAGTCGAGCGCGCCGTGCGCGCCGAGGGTGTGCACGTCCCGCCAGGCCCGCTGCAGCACCGAGTCCTCCTGCTGGGCGGCCACCCCGGCCGTCCGGAACAGCCGCTCCACCGCGGCGACGGCGGACTCCACCGCCAGCGCGACGTCGCGCAGGTTGCGCGCCACGACCTGCTCGTCGACCGGCCCCTCGTCGGCCCGGGCGGCCGCCTGCTCCAGCAGCGTCCCGGCGATGTCGATCTCGGCCGAGGCCCGTGCCAGCACCTCGCCCCGCGCGGGCTGAGCGGCCGGGCCCGCCCGCCCGGCTGGCCGCCGGCCGGCGGCCCGACCCACGCCCGCAGCGCCGAACGGGCCGCGCCGACGGCCGGCGCGGCGAAGGCCAGCCCCGCGACCAGCCGGGGCGGCACCCGGTGGCAGCGCGCCCGTCCCGGCTCGGCCGACTGCCGGACGATGTCCATGAACCGCACGCACCGGTGCGCGGGCACGGCCACCGGAACGGGCAGTGCCACGTCGTGACTGCCGGTGCCCCGCAGGCCGTTGCTGCGCCAGGTCTCGTGCACGGTGAGGGCCCGCCGCTCCACGGCCACCACGGTGAAGTCGCCCGGCAGCGCGTCCGGATGGGGCACGGCCAGCAGGACCCAGTCGGCGTTTGCGACGCCGCTGACGGACCGCCAGCGGCCCTGCACGGCAACGCCGTCGGAGGTCCGGGTCAGCGACCCGGCGGGCGGCACCAGGGCGGCCGCGATCGGGACGTCGGGACAGTCACGCCAGATCTCCTCCTGGCCGCGCTCGGGCAGGAAGGCGGCGAGCCGCCCGTGGGCGGCCTGGAGGCCGGCCCACCAGGCCGCCGAGGTGCATCCCTCGGCGAGCCGTGCGGAGGCCGCCACCAGGTCGCCGAAGGTGCCCTCGGCACCGCCGAACCGGGCCGGGACGAAGTGCCGGGCGAAGCCGGCGCGGGTGGTGGCGAGCGCGGCCTCGGCGGCCAGCCCGTACTGCTGCTCGCCGATCGCCGCGAGGTCCGCGGCGGTGCCGAGCACCCGCGTGGTGGCGGCGGTCAGCCCGGCGGCGCCCGCGGCGGTGGGCCGGGGCCCTCCGTCGGGCGTGCGGGCGGCTGCGGCGGCCGGCGCGGGCGCAGTGGGCCGGTCGGGCGCAGTGGGCCGGGTGTGCTGGTCCTGCTGCTCTGGCGCACGGTGTGCGGTGGTCACGGAATCCCCCAGGATGGACGGCGGTGTCCCAGGGCCGGATCGGCCTCGGGGCTGTGCTGTTCCGGGCCGGTGGACCGGCGGGGCGACGGCCTCGTCCGGGCTGCCGGCGGCGAGGTCCGGCCGGCGGGGCGGGCCGCGGGTCCGCGTGCGCACGGCGCGCCCGGCCCGGGGCTGGTGCGATGTCGAACGACCGCACGGTTCCGGAACATACCTTCGTGACGTTATGATTTCCGGAAACCTCACGTACGACCTGGGCCCGGGGCCCCTCTGGAGGGTTGAGCGATGGCGACCACACCGACACCGGAGGGCACGAGCTTCAGGCGGACGGCGGCCGAGCGGCCCGGGCCCCCAAGCAGGCGAGGGCCGTCCGCACCCGGGCGACGGTGCTGGAGGCAGCGGCCGAGCTGTTCGCGCGCAAGGGCTTCCAGTCTGTCACCATCCAGGAGATCGCCGAACTCGCCGGGGCCACCAAGGGAGCGGTGTACTTCCACTTCCCCAACAAGGAGGCGATGGCGGTCGAGCTGGTGGAGACCTTCTACCTGGCCGCCACCCGGAACGCCTCGGCCGTGATAGACCCCCAGCTCCCGCCGCTCCAGGCGGTCAGGGAGCTCACCCGCGGAACCGCCCGGCGCCTGCGCGACGACGCCGTGGCCCGCGCCGCGGTGCGGCTGCAGGCCGAGCAGGCCGTCATCGACACCGAGCTGCCGCTGCCGTTCATCGACTACGTCGCCTACGTCACCCTGCTGCTGACCCGTGCCGCGGACGCCGGCCAGCTGCCGCCCGGCAGCGAGCCGACCACCATGGCGCGGGTCCTGGTCGCCGCCTTCTTCGGGGTCCAGCATGTCTCGTGGGTCCTTCACGACCGAATGGACGTCGTCGAGCGGGTCGACGAGCTACTGGATCTGCTGCTCCCGGCCTGATCGGCAGGCAGCGCCCCGACCACGGCGGGGCGTGGCACCCGGCCGCCGCACCCTCCGCACCGCCGCTCCGCGAGGCCTCCTGGCGAGACCTCGATCCGGGTGGCGGTGCGTGTTTTCCGTGTGCATGCCGCGTGTGGAGCGCCACAACTCCCTGACGGAGCCTCACCTTACCGACCACATAAGGCTTGGCAACATACCTTCTCGTAGGTATATTTTTTCTAGTCCGAGCCTGGACTTTGGCTAGAGCCAGATTGTTCACAGCCCTGTGGGGGAGGCTTGCCATGGACACACTCGCACCGGCCCGCCAGATTGCAGCTGACACCGTCCCGGCGCCGCGCGCAGCGGCCCAACTCGACTACCACCGGACCGTATCGCGGAAGTTGGTGCACAAGTCGGCGGTCTCCGAGGTTTTCCTCACGGACTCCGAACGCGTCTCCAGCGACCGCTTCCTGATCGCCGCCCAGTGGCCCCGCGACCACGCGGTGTTCCAGTCCGGCCCAGGTGGCCTGACCGACGCCATGGTGATCGTGGAAACCGCACGTCAGGCCTCCATTCTCGTGTTCCACGAGTACTACGGGGTGCCGCTGGACGTGCCGTTCCTGGTGCGCTCGATGGAGTTCCGCATCACCGATCTCGACCCGCTCGGCGGCTGCGCCGCCGGCCCGCAGGAGGTGACCCTCGGAACGGACATCGAACTTCCGTCGGGGGTAAGGGGGTTGCGCATGCCGGTCCTTACCAGGACGGTGGTCTACGCGGATGGAGCCCGGCCCTGTGCCACGGTCTCGATGCACGGGGAGATCCTTGACCGAAGGATTTACCAGCGGCTCGGCCGCAGCCGAGGCAGATCGGCCCCGCCGGACCACTGTCCGCCGCCGATCGCCGTCCGTCCCGCCGCCGTCGGCCGGCGCCGGGCGGCCGACATCGTTCTCGCCGCCGGCCGGCCCGAGGGCACGGCCGCTGGCGGCTTCGCATCGACCAGAGCCATCCCACCTTCTTCGACCACGGCTCCGACCACGTGCAGGCCGTGCTGATGCTGGAGGCGCTCAAGCAGTGCGGCCTGCTGGCCGTCGCCGACCGGGCACCGCTGGCCGGCGGAGTGCTCTCCGCCATGCGGGTGGGCTTCCACGCGTACGGCGAGTTCGGCTCCGACATCGAGCTCGACGCCCGGGAGGCCGAGCCGCCGCGGGCGGGCGCGGACCGTGCGGTCGCGGGCCTCGGCGCGGAGCGGCTCGTCAACGCCCAGGCCGTCCAGGACGGCCAGGTGATCACGGACGCGGACCTCGTCTTCCGCGCCGACTGGCGAAAGGCTCCCGAGGAGAGCTGATGGAACTCCAACACCTGCGGTCGTTCCTCGAGGTGTCGAGCGAGCTGAGCTTCACCCGAGCGGCGAAGAAGCTGAACTACGCGCAGTCCAGCGTGACGGCGCAGATCCAGCACCTGGAGGCATCGCTCGGCGCGGTGCTGTTCGACCGCAGGGGCCGGCGGATCTCCCTGACCGAGAGCGGGCAGCGGCTGCGGCCGGTGGCCGAGCGGATCGTCGCGCTCGCCGACCTGGCCCAGCGCGAGGTGGCGGGTGCGGCCGACCGGCTGGCCGGCCGCCGGCCCGAGCGCGGTCCGCTGGGCCGCCCCGACGCCGGGCCGGATCTCCCCGGTCGTCCGGGCGTCCGGACGGCGCTGGCACTGCCCGCCCAGCGGGGCCCGGTACGGCTCCCGCCGGCGGGCCGCCCCGCGCCGTCCGCCGCTCAGGGCTCCCAGCAGGCGCCGAGGGCGGGCAGCAGCACGTCCCAGGCGGACCGCACCCGGGTGATCAGGTCCAACTCCTCGCGCACCGAACCGAGGTAGTGCGCACCGAAGATCACCGTGGTCATCAACTGGGCCACCGGAGCCGCCGGATAGTCGGCGTCCAGCTCACCCGACTGCTGCGCCTGGACCACCAGGCGCAGCAGTGTGCGTTCCACGTCCGACACGAAGGCCGGCGTGCGCCGGACGGCCTGGGCCTCCTCCAGCAGCAGGCGCAGGGCGGCGTTGACCCGGATGTCCCGGTGCAGCCGGGCGACCAGTGCGCAGGTGACGTCCTTGAGGGTCTGGACGGGCGAGACGGGGTGGTCGCCGACCCCGTCCTCGATCAGTTTCCACGCGTCGTCGAGGTGTTGGATGAGCGCGGCGGCCAGCTCCTCCTTCGAGGAGAAGTGCCCGTAGAGCGCGCCCTTGGTCACGCCGGTGCTCGACGCGACGTGTCCCAGGTTGGTGTTGGCGTAGCCGTGCACGGCGAACTCCCGTGCAGCAGCGTCGAGTACAGCCTCGTAGGTGCGCCTTGCGCGCTCCTGTTGAGCCATCGGCTTCCTCCCGTTCAGGCCGGTCCCCGGGAATTCACGTACCGTACCGTACGGTTCGCGGGCCAACCCCTGCGGCCCGGTCCAGGTCGTGGGACGGCCCCGAGCGGACGGGCGAGCGGACACGCGAGCGGCCCCCGTCCGGTTCCTGCGTCCGGGGGCCGCTCCCCTGTCCTCGTCGCACGGGCGTGCGGGTGCGGGGTCAGGCGTGGGCGGCCGGTCCGGCGGTCCCGGCCTCGTGGCGCTTGCGGAGTTCGGCGCGTCGCAGCTTGCCGATGCCGGTCTTGGGTACGTCCGCGCGGTCCAGGGTCACCACGGCGCCGAGCCGGACGCCGTACCGGTCCGCGACCAGGTCGCGGATCCGGTGGTCGGCCTCGGCCGGCGTGACGTCGCCGCGCGGGTGGTAGAAGACCACCAGCTCCTCGCGGCCCCCGGCCGGCTCGGTGCACGGCGAGACCACGGTGAACGACGGCTCGACGAAGGGGAGTTCCTCGACCAGGGCCTCGATCTCGTGGCCGTGGTACTCGGCGCCGTTGAGCTGGATCAGGTCGTCCACCCGGCCGGTCACGGTCAGGATGCCGTCCTCGATGACGGCGAGGTCGCCGGAGCGGAACCAGCCGTCCGCGGTGAAGGACTTGGCGTTCTGCTCCGGGTTCTCGTAGTAGCCGGAGAACACCGGGTCGCCGGTGACCTGGAGCCGGCCGACGGTGCCGACGGGCAGCGGGCCGTCGTGCTCGTCGACGATCCGCAGCCGGACGCCCGGGTGCGGACGGCCGACCGGGACGAAGCGCTCGTCGCCCATGGTGTCCGGGTCGAAGACGAAGTCGACGACTCCGGCCGAGGTCTCCGACATGCCCCAGCCGGGGTGCATGGCGGCCCGGGGGAGGCCGAAGGGGGCCAGCAGGTCCAGGAAGCGGCGGATCACCCGGGCCTTGACCGACTCGCCGCCGTTCATGATGTAGCGCAGGCTGCGCAGGTCCCAGTCCCGGCCGGCGATCTCCGCGGCCCGGTCGTTGACCAGGCCGAACGCGAAGTTCGGCGCCCAGGTGGTGTCGCAGCGGTGCCGGGAGATCTGGTCGAACCAGCGGGTCGGGTCGGCGAGGATCCACGGCGTCCGGGCGTGCACCTGGGTGCACCCGAGCAGCACGTCGCGGGCGTGGAACATGACCAGGCCGCCGATGTGGTCGAGCGGCATCCAGTTGAACGAGCGGCTGGTGACGTCGAGCTTGCGGACGGCCGCGGTGGCGGCCGAGCGGGCCAGGATGTTGCGGTGGGTGAGCGCGACGGCCTTCGGCACGCCGGTGCTGCCGGAGGTCAGCAGCAGCACCGCGAGGTCGTCCGGGTCGGCCCGGTGCAGGTCCTCGGCCGGGGCGTGGCCGCGCAGGTCGCCGGTGCGGCCGAGCCAGCGGCCGCTGTCGGTCATGGCGGCGGCGGGCCCGGGGCCGTCGTCGCCGACGACCACCCACGGCTGCCGGTAGCCGGCCCAGATCCACTCCAACTGGCGGGCGGCGGCCTCCGGTTCCTCGGCGGAGCCGGGCGGCACCGGGATCGGCACCAGGCCGCCGAGCACCGCGGCCCAGAAGGCGGCCAGCAGGTCGGGTTCGTGGCGGACCTGGAGCAGCACCCGCTCGCCCGGGCGGGCCCCGCCGGCGCGCAGCCCGGCGAGGATCCGGCGGGCGCCGTCGAGGAGTTCGGGGTAGCCGAAGGCGAGGTCGGAGCCGTCCTGGCGGATGATGTGGATCTGTCCGGCGTCGCTGCGGGCGGCGGCACGCACCAGGGCCTGGCCGAGGTCGGCGACCAGCAGTGCCGGGGCCGGGCCGCCGTCCAGGACGGCGTCCTGCGGCAGCTCGGTGGCGGGGGCGGGGATGGCGGGCGCGGTCATGCGGCGGCCTCCTGGGCATCGGCGGCGGCGCGGGCGACGAAGAGGAGCGGGCCCCGGCCGATCCGCGGCCCGGGCTCCTTGCGGAAGCCGCCGTACTCGGCGACGACCTCGAATCCGGCGTCGACCAGCAGGTCGCGCACCTCGGGTGCGGTGAAGACGGTCTGGTCGAAGAAGTTGGCGTACATGGAGACCCGGCCCTCGCCGTCGCGGGCGATGATGGTCTCCTCGTTGCGCCACACCGCGCGGTGGGCGTGCACGGACTGCCGGGCCAGGCGGGTGACCAGCAGGTCGTCGCCCTGGTGGTGGGCGATGATGTTCGGCTGGTAGCCGTCGACGAAGTTGAGCAGGTGGCCGATGTCGATGACGACATGGCCGCCCGGTGCGAGCCAGCCGAGGACGGTGGTGAGCAGCTGCCGCAGCTCGGCCCGGCTCAGCTGGTTCAGCGTGCTGAAGAGGCTGTACACCAGGTCGAACCGGTCGTCGGTGGTGAACTCCTCGGCCCGGGTGTGCACGTACGCGGTCGCGGCGGAGCCCGGGTCGGCGGCCGTGATCGCGTAGGCGGTGAAGGCCTCGCTCTGGTCGAGGCCGGTGCCGGGGTGGCCGAGCGCGGCGAGGGCGCGCAGGTTGCTGCCGGTGCCGCTGCCGATGTCGAGCACCCGTCCGCCCGGGGGCAGGTACGAGGCGAGGAACTCGGTCTCGGCGGCGAGGTCGCGGAAATCCTTGCGGATCACCTCGTAGTACTCGCCGGGGTATTCGAAGCTGGACACGGATGGCCTTTCGGTCGGGACCGGTGGCGCCGGTCGCCCGGGGGACCGGGTGGCGGGTCGGGTCGGGTCGGGGCACGGCTGGTGGAGCTGATCGGCGGCGGCGCGGATCGGCGGGGTGGTGCCGATGGGTCACGCGGCGCGGATCGGCGGGGTGGTGCCGATGGGTCACGCGGCGCGGATCGGACGGGTGGTGCCGATGGGTCAGGCGGCGCTGGGCAGGGGTTGGTGGTCCCGCCGGTAGGTGCGCGGCGAAAGGCCGTAGCGCTCCCGGAACAGCCGGCTGAAGTGCGAGGCGCCGTACAGGCCTGAGCGCTCGCCGATCATGGCGATGGTCAGGTGGGCGAGCCGCGGGTCGCGGAGTTCGGTGCAGCAGTGGTGCAGCCGTTCGTCGCGGATCCAGCTGGCCGGGCTCTGGCCGTGCTCCTGGAAGAGCTTCTGCAGGTAGCGCAGCGAGATGTGGTGCTGCTGGGCGAGCATCTCGGGCTTGAGCTCGGGGTCGGCCAGCCGGCTGCGGGCGAAGTGCTTGATCCGCTGGAGCATGGCGCGGCGGGCCAGGCCGGAGCCGCGGACGGGGCCCGGCGACCTCGGGTCGTGCTCCATGTAGTCGGCGCAGGCCTGGGCGACCAGCCCGGTGATGCCGCGGGCGAGCAACTCCGCCGTACGGCCGGCCGGCAGGGCGCCCTGGTCGGCGAGCCGCCGGAGCAGCTCGGGGACGGCGAGCGGGTCGGAGAGCGGGCACTGCACCCTCAGGTAGGACGCGCCGGCCCGGTCGCGCTGCTGGGTGGTCCGGACGGCGTCGGGGCCGGCGCCCGCCGTCTCGCCCTCGACGACGGAGATCCGGACCTGGCCCAGGTTGACCTCGCTGATGTGGTCCGCGACCGGTGGCGAGGTGTGCCCGGTCTCGGTGCGCAGAACATCCATGGCTCCCCCGCTGGGACGTGAGGCGGTTCACTGACACCCCGGGCCGCCCCGCGGAGAGGCTGACCCTCCATCATGAAAACATACCTTCGGGAAGGTATCTGGATGAAATCGGCACCACTGATGCCGTCGACGGGGGAAGGCTGCGTACCCGATCGTGCACAGGCCGCCAAGAACCCGTGCGCGGATCGACAACTCCGTGTCCTGGCCGCCGCCTAGCGTCGGGCGTACAGACCAGTGCCGGGCGCGCGGACCACCGGCGCTGCGCGCGCCCAGGTGCACCCACCAGAAGGGGCCCACCCGTGGCAATCAAGGTAGGCATCAACGGATTCGGCCGGATCGGCCGGAGCTTCTTCCGCGCCGCACTTGAGCAGAATGCCGACATCGAGGTCGTGGCGATCAACGACCTCACCGACGCGGCGACCCTGGCCCACCTCCTGAAGTACGACAGCACGCTCGGCAAGCTGCCGGTGCCGGTGTCGGCCGGTCAGGGCGAGATCACCGTGGACGGCCGCACGATCCGCGTCACCGCCGAGCGCAACCCCGCCGACCTGCCCTGGGGCGAGCTCGGTGTCGACGTGGTCATCGAGTCCACCGGCGTCTTCACCGACGCCGAGAAGGCCAAGGCCCACCTGGCCGCCGGCGCCCGCAAGGTGATCATCTCGGCCCCGGCCACCAACCAGGACCTCACCATCGCGATCGGCGTCAACGACGCGGTGTACGACGACGGGTCGCACACCATCGTCTCGAACGCCTCCTGCACCACCAACTGTCTCGCCCCGATGGCGAAGGTGCTGAACGACGCGCTGGGCATCGAGCACGGCCTGATGACCACCGTGCACGCCTACACCCAGGACCAGAACCTCCAGGACGGCCCGCACAAGGACCTCCGCCGGGCCCGTGCCGCCGCCGGCAACACCGTGCCCACCAGCACCGGTGCCGCGAAGGCCATCGGCCAGGTGCTGCCGGAGCTCAACGGCCGGCTCGACGGCTACGCGCTGCGCGTGCCGGTGGTCGTCGGCTCGGTCACCGACCTGACCGTCACGGTCGGCCGGGAGACCACCGTCGAGGAGGTCAACGCGCTGTTCGCCCGGGCCGCCGAGGGCGAGCTGGCGGGGATCCTGCGCTACACCGACGAGCCGATCGTCTCCAGCGACATCGTCACCGACCCGGCCTCCTGCATCTTCGACTCCGGGCTGACCAAGGTCATCGGCGGCACCCAGGTCAAGATCGTCGGCTGGTACGACAACGAGTGGGGCTTCTCCAACCGGGTCGTCGACACCGTGCGGCTGGTCGGCCGGCACGCCTGACGCGACCGGAGAACACCGCGGGCCGGGCGGGGGCGGGATCCTCGTCCGGCCCGCGGCACGGATGGCACAGAGAGGATGAGCGATGGTCAAGACCCCGTACCACGAGGGTGAGCAGGCGGTGCAGAAGCAGGCCGGCGAGGGCCATGCCGGCTGGGGCTCGCCGATGTTCGGGGCGGAGATCCCGCCGCCGTTCGACCTCTTCCTGCGGCGCCAGCGGATGCTGGTGATCGGCGGCGTGGACGACTCCGGCGCCGCCTGGTCGACCGTGGTCACCGGGCCGCGCGGATTCGCCGGCGCGACCGGCACCCGTACCATCGCCGTCCACGCGCTGCCGGTGCCGGGCGACCCGCTGGAGGGCGTGTTCGACCAGCAGCGGGACATCGGCATCCTCGCCATCGAGCCGCAGTCCAGCCAGCGCATCCGGATCAACGGAGTCGCCCGCCGCGAGGGCGACGGCCTGCTGGTCACCACCGAACAGGTGCTGGGCAACTGCCCCAAGTACCTGCAGCAGCGGGCGCTGCGGCCGGACGCCCCGGCGGGGCCGGCACCGCAGGTCCGCCGCTCCGCGCTGCTGGACGAGGACCAGCAGCGCTGGATCACCGGGGCGGACACCTTCTTCATCGCCAGCCGGGCGCCCCAGCACGGCGCCGACGCCTCGCACCGGGGCGGCGATCCCGGCTTCGTCCGGGTGACCGCGCCGGACCGGCTGGTCTGGCCCGACTACTTCGGCAACTCCTTCTACATGACCCTGGGCAACCTCCAGCTCGACCCGGCCTGCGGCCTGACCTTCCTCGACTGGGAGTCCGGGCACGCCCTGCACGTCACCGGCAAGGCCCGGATCGACTGGGACGAGGGACGGGCCAAGGCCGTCCAGGGGGCCCTGCGGCTGGTCGAGTTCGAGGTGGAGCAGGTGGTCGAGGTGCGGGACTTCACCACGCTGCGGTGGCGGTTCGCCGCACCGTCGCCGTTCAACCCGCGCTGAGCGCGGGTACCGCCGTCCCGCGGGACGGCGGTGCTCGAGGGCGCGCCCACCGGGCGCGCCCTCGGCCGTCTCACCCGAACAGCCGGGCGAACTCCGTGTGGAACTCCGGGAAGGTCTTGCCCACGCACGCCGGGTCGTCCAGCACGATGCCCGGCACCTGCAGGCCCAGGACGGAGAAGGACATCGCGATCCGGTGGTCCCGGTGGCAGTCCACCACCCCGCCGCGGACGGGGCCGGGGTGGACGGTGAGCCGGTCGGGGCCCTCCACCACGTCGACGCCGAGCCGCCGCAGGTTCCCGGCGACCGCGGCGATCCGGTCGGACTCCTTCCACCGGGCGTGCTCGATGCCGTGCACCGTGATCGGGGCGTCGGCCAGCGGGGCGATCGCCGCCAGCGTCATGAAGGTGTCCGAGATGTCCCCCATGTCGACCGCGAACCCGCCGCGCAGCCGGCCCGTCCCGGTGACCGTGGTGGCTCCCGCCCCGATCTCCACCCGGGCACCGGCCGTGCGCAGCACCTCGACGAACCGCAGGTCGCCCTGCAGGCTGTCGCGACCCAGCCCGGGCACGGTCACCGAGCGTCCGGTCACCGCGGCGGCGGCGAAGACGTACGAGGCGGTGGAGGCGTCCGGCTCGACGGCCAGGTCGGTCGGCCGGTAGCCGCCGTCGACCCGCAGCCGGCCGTCCGGCCCCTGGGCGACCTCGGCGCCGAAGCGCCGCATCAGGGCCACCGTCATGTCGATGTACGGGCGGCTGACCAGGCCCGCCGCATGGACGGTCAGCGGGGTGCGCATCAGCGGGGCGGACAGCAGCAGGCCGGTCAGGTACTGGCTGCTGGTGCTGGAGTCCAGGGCGAGTTCGCCGCCCTGCAGGCCGTTGGTGCGGATCACCAGCGGCAGCCCGCCGTCCGGGCCGGTCGCCACGTCGGCGCCGAGCCGGGCCAGCGCCCGGACGAGCGGGCCGAGCGGGCGGGCCCGCAGCTGGTCCGTGCCGTCGACCTCGAAGCGGCCGGAGCCGGCCGCGGCGAGGACGGGCAGGAAGCGGGCGGCCGTCCCGGCGTCCTCGCACCAGATCCGGGCCCGGCCGTGCGGCCCCCGGCCGGTGCCGTGCACCACCCAGTCGCGGCCGTCGTCGGTGACCCGGACACCGAGGTCCTCCAGGGCGCTGCGGAAAGCCACGGTGTCGGCGCTGACCAGCGGGTCGCCCAGCCGGCTCGGGCCGAGGGCCGCGGCGGCCAGCAGCAGGGCCCGGTTGGTGATGCTCTTGGAGCCGGGGATCCGGGCGGTCGCCGGCCCGACGGTGGTGGTCACGGGGTGCTCCTCTACGGGTTCGCAGGGCGGCCCGCCCCGGCGGTGGGCCGGGGCGGGCCGTGGTGGCGGTGCGGTCGTCGCGATGCGGTGGTGCGGTGGGCCGGGGGAGTGCGGTGGCTACCCGGGCACGGAGATCCGGGCGGGCTGGCCCCACTCGGGGTCGGCCGGGCCGGGCCGGGCCGACGGGTAGACCGGACGGACCCGCTGGACGGTCCAGCTCGCGGCGAGCAGCCGGTCGGCGAGCAGACCGGCCTTGTCGGCCGCCACCACCAGCTCGACCAGGCCGCTGGGCCGCCCGGTGGAGTGGTCGATGGAGACGTCCTCGACGTTCACGCCGGTCTCCTGGACGGCCGCGAACAGCCGGGCGAGTTCGCCGGGCCGGTCCCCGATCACCACCGGCACCAGGGCGCCGCCGACCGCGCCGGCCTTCCCGGGCAGCCGGGCCCGGCCGGCGTTCCCGCGGCCGAGCAGGTCGATCACCCGGGTCATCTCCTCGGCCCGGCGGGCCGCGTCGGCCACGGCGAGGCTGCGCAGCGCGTGCACCGTGGCGGCCAGGTCCTCCGCGAAGTCGGCGAGCACGTCGGCGACGGCCGTCGCGTTGGACTCCAGGATGTCGCCCCACAGGCCCGGGTCGCCGCCGGCGATCCGGGTCATGTCGCGCACCCCCTGGCCGGCCAGCCGGGACGCCTCCTCGGGCGCGTGCTCCAGCCGGGCGGCCATCAGGGCGGCCACCACGTGGGGGGCGTGCGAGACCAGGGCGACCGCGCGGTCGTGCGCGGTGCTCTCCATGACCACCGGCACCGCGCCGCAGAGCGCGACCAGGGCGAGCGCCCGGTTGAGCGTCTCCCGGGTGGTGTGCTCGCAGGTGGTGAGCACCCAGGTGCGGCCCTCGAAGAGGTTGGCGCAGGCGGCCAGCGGCCCGGAGCGTTCGCCGCCGGCCATCGGGTGGCCGCCGACGAAGCTGCCCGGGTCGGGTGCGGCCACCAGCACCGCCTGCTCCGGCTCGCGCTTGACGCTGGCGACGTCGGTGTAGGCGTACGCCAGCCGGCGGTTCTGGTGTTCGGCCAGGACCCGGCCCACCGAGCTCGGCGGGACGGCCATCACGGCGATGTCGACCGGATGCTCGGGTGGGTGGTCGACCCCGCCGCCGAGCGCGACGGCGGTGCGGACGGCGTTCCGGTCGGTGTCGATCAGGTGGACGAGGACGCCGCGCCGGCTGAGCGCGAGCGCCACCGAGGTGCCGATCAGGCCAGCACCGACCACCGCGGCGGTACGGATCATCGGGCGCCCGCCAGCCGGCCCGACAGGTCGGGCCGCAGTGCCCGCGCGCCGCCGAGGTAGACGTGGGTGATCGCGGCCCGGGTCAGCGGGGTCTCCGCGGTGACCAGTACCCGGACGGTCCGGGGCAGGCCGCCCTCCACGTCGAGTTCCTGCGCGCACATCAACGGCACGTCGGTGAGACCGAGTTCGCGGGCGGCCCGGGCGGGGAACCCGCTGCGCAGGTCGGGCGTGGCGGTGAACAGGATGGAGACCAGGTCGTCGGGGACGAGCGAGTTCGCCGCCATGACCTCGGTCAGCAGCAGCCTGGTCGCCTCCAGGACTTCGGCTGGGTCGTCCCGGTCGACCTGGACGGCGCCGCGGACGGCACGCATCAGCGCACCGCCTGCACGGTCGCGACGCCCGGCCCGGCGCCCTGGCTCGTCCCGGTGCCGGAGCCCCGACCGCGGTACATCTCGGCGACCAGGAACGCGAGGTCCAGGGACTGGCTGCGGTTCAGCCGCGGGTCGCAGGCGGACTCGTACCGCTGGTGGAGGTCCTCGGCGACCAGGCCGAAGCCGCCGCCGACGCACTCGGTGACATCGTCGCCGGTGATCTCGACGTGGATCCCGCCGGGGTGGCTGCCGAGCGCGCGGTGCACGTCGAAGAAGCCGGCCACCTCGTCCAGGACCGCGTCGAAGCTGCGGGTCTTGTGGCCGGTGGAGGCGGTGAAGGTGTTGCCGTGCATCGGGTCGCAGACCCAGGCGACCCGGGCGCCCTCGGCGGTGACCTTCTCCACCAGGGCCGGCAGCAGGTCGCGGATCCGCTCCGCCCCCATCCGGGTGATGAAGGTGAGCCGGCCCGGGGTCCGCTTGGGGTCCAGCCGGTCGATCAGCGTGAGGGCCTCGTCGGCGGTGGTGGTCGGGCCCAGCTTCACACCGACCGGGTTGCTCACCTTCGAGGCGAACTCCAGGTGAGCACCGTCGAGTTGGCGTGTCCGCTCGCCGATCCAGATCATGTGCCCGGAGGTGTCGTAGCGGCGCGTGGTGCGGCTGTCGAGCCGGGACATCGCGCACTCGTAGTCCAGGATCAGCGCCTCGTGGCTGGTGTAGAACTCGGTGCGGTGCAGCTCGGTCGGGTCGACCCCGCAGGCGCGCATGAAGGACAGCGCGCAGTCGATCTCCTCGGCGAGCCGCTCGTAGCGCTGGCCGGCGGGCGAGGTGCGCACGAAGTCCTGGTTCCAGGAGTGCACTTCGCGCAGATCGGCGTAGCCGCCGGTGATGAAGGCGCGGACGAGGTTCAGGGTGGCCGCGGAGTGGTTGTACATCCGCAGCAGGCGCTGCGGGTCGGGCACCGGGCCCCGGCGGTGAACTCCAGGCCGTTGACCGAGTCACCGCGGTAGGTCGGCAGGGTGACGCCGTCGCGGGTCTCGGTGGGCTGCGAACGCGGCTTGGAGTACTGGCCGGCGATCCGGCCGACCTTCACCACCGGCACCGAGGCGCCGAAGGTCAGCACCGCGGCCATCTGCAGCATGGTCTTCAGCTTGGAGCGGATCTGGTCGGCGGAGACCCCGTCGAAGGTCTCCGCGCAGTCGCCGCCCTGGAGCAGGAAGGCCTCGCCGCGGGCGACGGCGGCCAGGCGCGCGGTCAGGTTGTCGCACTCGCCGGCGAACACCAGCGGCGGGTAACTGCGCAGTTCGTCGCAGACCCGCTCCAGGGCGGCGGGGTCGGGCCAGTCCGGCTGCTGCGCGGCGGGCATGGACCGCCACGTCTGTTCGTCCAGTGGCGAGGGCAGGGTTCCGTACGGCATGGCGTTCTCCGGCTCGTGACGTGGATGCGGTGCGACGGGGCGTGCCAGGCACCCGGGAGGCGGCGCGACGTCCCGCGGGTGGAGCAGGGGTGGAGCAGGGGTGGAGCACAGGGGGGAGCAGGGGGAGCGGGCCGTCCCGCGGGCCCCGTGGGGCGCGGCGGGACGGCCCGGTGGGTCATCAGGCGTGCGCGGCCTGCTCGGCACGGGAGTCCGTGCCGGACGCGTCCGCGGGGGCGGCCGCGCCGCCGCCGCGGGTCAGCGCCGCGAAGCAGAGCAGCGCACCGGAGCCGAGCACCGCGATGACGATGCCCATGGGCACCGCGGTGCCCTCGCCGGCGAGGCCCACCAGCGGCACCACGGCGGCACCGATGATGTGCTGGGACAGGCCGAGCAGGGCGGCCGCGGAGCCCGCCGAGTCGCCGTGCTCCTGGAGCGCCAGCGCGGTTGCGGTGGGCATCACCAGGCCGACGCTGGAGACCACCACGAACAGCGCGATCAGCAGCGGCACCAGGCCGCCGCCGGCCAGCACGGTGACCAGCAGGCCGAGGCCGCCCACGCAGGAGCCGGTCAGGCCGGTGGCGAGCAGCACCCGCGGGCCCGTCCGGTGCACGATGCGGCCGCAGACCTGGGCGGCGACCACCAGGCCGCCGGCGTTCACCGCGAAGACCGCGCTGAAGCCCTGCGGCGACATCCCGTGGATGTCCTGGAGGACGAAGGGCGACCCCGCGATGTAGGCGAACATCGCGGCGAACGCCAGCCCGCACGCCAGGTTGTAGCCGACGAAGACCCGGTCCGACAGCAGCCGGCGGAAGACCGGGCCGGTGGCCCGCAGGCCGCCGGTGCGCCGGCGCGCGACCGGATGGGTCTCCGGCAGGCCGACGGCGACCACGGCGAGCATCAGCGCGCCGAGGATGCCGAGCAGGGTGAAGATGCCGTGCCAGGAGGTGAAGCGCAGGATCTGGCCGCCGGCCACCGGGGCGAGCACCGGCGCGATGCCGGTGATCAGCATCAGCAGGGCGAAGTACCGCGCGGCGGCGGCGCCCTCGTGCCGGTCGCGGACGACGGCGGCGGCGATCACGATGCCCACCGCGCCGCCCAGGCCCTGGATCGCGCGGAGCGCGACCAGCAGCCAGATGTTCGGCGCGACGGCGCACAGCAGGGCCGCCACGGTGTAGACGGCGAGGCCCCACAGCAGCGGCTTGCGGCGTCCGGCGGCGTCCGAGATCGGACCGGCGAACAGCTGGCCGAGACCGAGGCCGAGCAGGCAGGCGGTGAGGCTGAGCTGACCCGCGGAGGCGCTGGCGTGCAGGTCGTGGGTGAGGTCGGGCAGGCCGGGCAGGTAGGTGTCGTTGGACAGCGGGCCGAGTGCGGTCAGGGCGCCCAGGATGACGACGACCGCTCCGCCGCCCTTGGCCCTGGCGTCGGTGGATGACATGGTTTTCGGTTCCCTCCGGAGTGTCCACCGGCCCGGCCGCCGAACGGCGGCCGGGCGGGCGGTGGTGTTGGTGCGGTGTGCGGGGCGCCGGGTGGGGGACCGGCGCCCGCGGTACGCGGCCGGTCAGTAGGCGACCGAGACCCTGGTTCGCAGGGCGTGCCCGCCGTCGATCAGGTCGGCGAAGGCGACCGCGTAGTCCGGGATGCTGATCCGGGTCCGGCCGTCGGCGTCGACCAGCAGGTCGTCACCGCCGAGCCGGTAGACCCCGGTGCGCTCGCCCGGCTCGATCAGCTTGGCCGGGGAGACGTACGTCCAGTCGAGGTCGTCGACCTCCCGGTAGAGGCCGAGCGCCTCGATCTGGGCGAGGGCGTTGGCCTTCCACAGGTCGGGGAAGTGCGGGTCGTCGACGACCCGGGTGCCGTCGGCGGTGCGCAGGCTGCCGGCGCCGCCGAGCACCACGAGGCGCTTCACCCCGGCGGCCCGCAGCCCCTCGATCAGGCCGCGGGTGGCGCCGACGATGACCTCCCGGTCGTCCTCGGTGCCGATCCGCGGTCCGACGGCGGAGGCCACCAGGTCGTGCCCCTCGGCGAGTTCGGCGACCTGGGCGGGGTCGCCGACATTTCCGGCGACCGCCCGCACGCCGGGCCGCGCGGCGGCGCCGCTGCGGGTCACCCCGGTCACCTCGTGGCCGCGCGCGGTCAGTTCGTCGGCGATGGCGCTGCCGATGTTCCCGGTGGCGCCGAACAGCAGGACCTTCATGGCCTCTCCTCGGTTGGTGTCCGACGGTCTGTCACTCGTCGAGCAGGTCGGGCTGCTCGTGGACGATCTCGTCCCAGAGCAGTTGGAAGCTGAACCGGCCGAGCTGGGCGTCGCCGAAGCCGGCGCCGGCCGCCAGGGCCTGCTCGTGGGAGAAGCTCTTCGGGGTGCCGGCGGCGAGCGCGAGCAGTTGCACCTCGGCGCAGCTGTCGTAGGTGAAGAACCAGTGCACCGCTTCCTCCAGCGACCCGCCGACGGTGATCAGGCCGTGGTGGCGGAGCAGGATCGCCCGGCTGTCGCCGAGCTTCTCGGCGATGTCGCGGCCCTGCTCGACGGCGACCGACGGCCCCTCGTAGTCCTCGTAGAGCACCTGGCTGCCGTAGAAGGCCGCGGACTCCTGGTCGATCGGCTCCAGGAGCCGGCCGAGCGAACCGAGGGCCCGGGAGTGCGCGGTGTGGCCGTGTGCGGCCGCCTCGGCGCCCGGGTTGAGGTCGTGGATCGCGGAGTGGATGACGAAGGCGCTCGGGTTGACCTTGTGCCTGCCCTCCACGACGGCGCCCGTGGAGTCGACCAGGATGAGGTCGCCGACGGTCACCCGCTTGAAGGAGACGCCGAACGGGTTGACCCAGAAGTGGCCCGGCAGTTCGGGGTCACGGACCGATATGTGGCCCGAGATGCCCTCGCCGAAGCCGTACTTGCCGAACAGCCGCAGGGCGGCGGCGAGCCGCTGCTTGCGGTGCCGGCGCTCCTCGGCGGGGCTCGCGAAGGCGGCGTCGCCGGGCAGCGGCAGGCCGGTCGCGGTGTCCGCGAGGTAGCTCGGGGTGGTCGTGGTCACAGGGGTGCTCCTTCGGCGGGGTCTCGGTGTCAGGCGCTCTGCAGGACGCGTTCGGTGCGCAGCCCGGAGATCCGTGCGGAGTGCGCGAGCACGGCGCGGACGATGTCCTGGCTCCGGTCCACCAGCGAGGGGATGCCGAAGGTGAAGAACAGCGTCCCGGCGGCGATGTTGCCGAGCGCGTACCAGCGGGGTTCGGGCCGGCCCTCGACGGCGAGCCGGCTGGTGGCGCGGGCGATGTGCAGGCCGCCGTGCGGGTGGCGGTCGGCGAGCCGGTTGCGGGTCAGCGAGTTGACGAGCGGGGCGGCGGAGATCGGGATCTTGCCCTCGGAGGCGTTGACGGCGTTGATCACCACGTCGGCGCGGAAGGCGTCCTGCTCGGAGGTCTCGACGGTGAAGCCGCCCTCCGGGCCGGCCGAGATGTCCTGCAGGCCGGACAGGATGGCGAGCTGGCCCTCGTCGGCGAGCCGCAGCAGTTCGGTGGCGCTGCTCGGCGGCATCGGGCAGCACAGGCTCATGATCGTGCGGTAGTGGGTGCGCAGCAGCTCGACCTTGTCGCGCTCGGAGAGCAGCGGCCAGATGTCGGGGCCGGTGTCGGGCACGGCGCGCTGGAGGATCCGCAGCCCGAGGTCGGCGGAGTCGACCTCGGAGAGCTGGCGGCGCAGCCGCTCCACCGGGAGTTCGCGGTGCGCGCCGGTGATCTCCGCGATGACGCCGCCGAGATCGGCGCCGGCCTCGGCGAACTCCTTGCCGATCAGGTCCGCGATCTCCTCGATCCGGACGGCGGTCTGACGGCGCGCCAGGCGCTGCATCCGTTCCGGGGTGACGTGCCGGAGGTCGAAGTGGACGGGCTTCTGCCGCACGCCGGGCAGCATGCCGCGCCGGGACAGCAGGCTGATCTTGCCGCGGTGCCCCCGGGCGGCGAGCGAGATGATGATGTCGACGGCGGTCAGTCCGCTGCCGATCACGGCGACGTGCTGGTCCGGTCCGACGGCCTGGAGCTTCTGGGTGATCGGGTACGGGTCGCCGATGAAGCCGGTGGTGCCGGTGAGCCCGTAGATGTCCTTGGGGCTGTCGCCGCCGACGCAGAGCACCGCGTAGTCGAAGGCGCGCACCCGGCCCTCGTTGGTGCGCAGCATGGCGCGTCCGGCGGCCAGGTTGGCCGAGGTGACGGACTCGCTCACCAGGTCGACCCGCCAGCCGCGCAGCCGCAGCCGGGCGAGCGCGGCGTGCGCGGTCTGCTCCAGGTACTCCCCGTACTCGGTGCGCGGGGCGAACCGGGCGCCCGCCCGGGGGTCGAGGCCGGTGGTGCCCTCGGGCAGGCCGAGGATGCGGTCGCGGGTCATCAGCCACCGCTCGAAGTGCCGGACGTCGCCGGCCCGCACCGACATGTCGTCGGGCGTGGCGTTGACCCGCACCGTGGTGGTGTCGGACTGGTACGCGCGGCCGCGCCACAGGTGCGGCGAGGGCTCGAACACCGTGATGCTGCCCGGCACGGTGTCCCGTTGGGCCAGGGCGTCGATGAGGCAGACCGCGGAGGCTCCGCCGCCTATCACTGCGAGTGAGATCGCCGATGACATGTCAGTTTCCTGCCGCTCGTAAATGTCCGGCGCCGTCCATGCGCTGTCTCCTCCGCGTCAGCGAACGGCCTGTGGAGATGGGTCCGGCACCGGGGCGGGGGGACCGCGGTGCCGGACCTCGGGGCAGGGCCGGGGAAGGCCCTGCGTGACCGATGGCTCAGCTGTGCTGGTAGTTCTCCATCGAGACGGTGAAGTCGCCGCGGTTGGCGCGGTACCGCAGGCAGTAGTCCTTCGGGTACCAGCCCGCGATCTGCCAGGACTGCGGCTGGGGTATCGGATAGCAGCCGTTGGTGTTGGTGCCGGCCAGCAGCCCGTCGAACCAGGCCTTGGTGATCATGGGCTCCAGGAAGCTGATCTTGGCGTCGTAGGCGCCGTAGATGAACGTCCGGGTGAAGGGCTGGTTGTGCCACTCCGGGGAGCTCTGGTCGATCAGGTGGTTGCCCATGGCGACCTCGGCCACGCCGTTGTCGATGTAGCCGGCCGGCATGTACTGCGAGGGGACGGGCTTCGTCGCGGTGGCGAAGTCGTCGCAGTTGATGGCGAGTCCGCACGGGCCGGGGCGGATCGCGTCCCGCTCGGCCTTCGGCTGCACGTAGAAGTGGAAGTCGAAGTGCTGGACGTCGTAGATGCCCGTGGGGCCGTGGCCCATCAGGTTGAAGTTCATCAGCGCCCACTTGTACGGGACGCCGGGCGTGTTGGTCAGCGCGGCGGGCAGGTCGAGGGGGAGCTCGTGGCCGCCCATGCACTCGGTGTGCTCGTCGATGGTGCCGTTGCCGTCGATGTCGTAGCAGTGGTGCCGGTCGCTCATGGTGGTCGGCAGGTTCTGCAGCGTCGCCTTCGGGAAGACGAACCCGATCGACAGCGGCTTGCCGGAGTTGTCCTGCTGCGCGTAGGTGCGCACGTTGCCGTTGCCGAGCGCGGTCGGCGTGCCGTACGAGGCGCACGGACCCAGGTACGACGGGGTTGCCTGGAGCACCGGCTCGACCGCCACCTGCGGCAGCTTCACGGTGATCTCGTTGGTGGTGCTGGTGTTCCCGGTGAGACAGACCGCCACCGGGGAGGTGTCGGTGGCGGCATTCGCGGTGCTCGCCGCCGGCGCCATCAGGGCGGCGGTGCCCAGCAGGGCGGCCGCGGCGGAGGAGGCGATCAGCGGTCTCTTGAAGGACTTTCCGGTCGTGCTGCTCATGGTTGTGCGACTCCGGTTCTTGAGTTCTGTGGGACGGTCGAGCTCAGAGGCGCGAGAGCTCGTCGAGGGTGTGGAAGCCGCCCTGCAGGAAGATGAGCGGCGCGGTGGAGTCGGCGGCGCCCAGCGCCACGACCTCGCCGATCACCATCACGTGGTCGCCGATCACCAGCTCGTCGCGGTAGGCGACCTCCATCCAGCCCGCCGCCTGGAGCAGCAGCACGCCGGTGGTGTCCCCGATGCTGTGCGCGGCGCCGGCGAGCGCGGTCTGCCGCGACTCCGGGCCCTTGGCGAACGCCCGGGCGTGGGCCTCCGACTCGCTGTCGAGGATCGACACGCCCCACACCCCGGCCGCCCGGAGGTCCGCCAGGAAGCGCGAGTCGTGCCGGAAGCAGACCGTGATGATCGCCGGGTCCAGCGAGACCGAGGTCAGCGAGTTGACGGTGATGGCGTCGTGCCGACGACCGTCGGCGCCGTCGGCGAAGGTGCTGACGACACAGACACCGGTGGCGAAATGGCGCATGACAGTGCGTAGATCGTGGTTCATTGCCGCCTCCTGTGAGCGGGGGCGGGCGGCCGCACCGGGTGGGCCGCCCGCCGCGCCGGGGTCAGTCGCGCTCGGCCCAGCGGCCGTTGCGCCAGCCGTCCAGGTCGTAGTCGTCCATCGCCTTCTGGACGAACTCGCCGTAGTTGTCGAGCAGTCCGGCCGCCCGGGTCCAGTTCAGGGTGTCCAGCCGGACCTGGTCCGGGCCGCCCGCGTAGTTGAGCTCGTAGAGCTCGTGGCGGGCGCCGAACTCGGTGCCGATCGCGTCCCAGGCCAGCTTGAACAGCTTGGCGCGCTCCTCGGCGGTGGTGCCCGAACCGCGGTAGTAGCGGTCGAACAGCGGCCGCAGCTCCGGGTTCTGGAGGTCGGCGTGGCTGGACGGCGTCATCAGCAGGGCGCCGGCCAGGTGCTCCTCGAAGAACTTGTGGGTGCGGTCCCAGCTGATCGGCGCGAGCGCCCGGTAGCCGGCCGAGTAGTCCATCCGCGGCAGGACGGTGCCGCCCTCGCCGGGCTCCGGGTCCATCGCCATGGCGGTGGTGACCGCCCAGGTCTGGTGCCGCCAGGCGAGCAGCTCGCCGAGGCCGGCCTGCACGCCGCGGAACTTGTCGGTGCCGTTGAGGCGGGTGCCGCGGTCCAGGATGCCCGCCATGAACTCCAGCTTCACGGCCATCCGGATCGCGCCCTGGAAGAAGCCCCGGCTGAGCAGGCCCGAGCGCGGGAAGTACTGGTGGATCTTCTCGGTGTCCCGGTAGATCAGCACGTTCTCCCACGGGATGAACGCCTTGTCGAAGACCAGCACCGCGTCGTTCTCGTCGAACCGGCTGGACAGCGGGTTGTCGAACGGGCTGTTCGCGCGCTTCTCGTACGACGGGCGGCAGATCACCTTCATGCCCGGCGTGTTGAGCGGCGCCATGAAGGCCAGGGCCATGTCCTCGGCCTTGCCCTTTTCCAGGTTGGCGAGGTGGATCTGGCCGACGAACGCCACGTGGGTGAGCGCGGAGGCGGTCGCCATCAGCTTCGCGCCCTCGACGACGATGCCGTCGTCGCGCTCCTCGACGACCTTCAGGTACACGTCCGGGATGTCGTGCGCCGCCTTGTGGCGGTCCACCGGCGGGTTGACGATCGCGTGGCTGATCGACAGCGCCTGCCGGGAGTACTTCTCGTACCAGGCGCGGGCGTTGTCGCCGAACGGCTCGTAGAAGGAGTGCGTCACGGCGAGGCCGGCCATGAACGACGCCTTGTAGTCCGGCGTCCGGTTCATGAAGCCGTAGCTCAGGCGCGCCCAGTGCTCGATCGCGTCGCGGGCCTTGACCAGATCGTCCGCCGAGTGGGCCGGGGTGAAGAACCGGTGCACCCGGGCGCCGGTGTACCGGTCGACCGTGGTCATCATGTCCGCGGTGTCCGGGTGGTGCAGCGCGTCGTACAGGTGCGCCGTGGAGCGGGCGGCGTTGCGGAACGCCGGGTGCTCGGTGACGTCCTTGACCAGCTCCCCGTCGATGTACACCTGGCGCCCGTCGCGCAGGCTCTCCAGGTACGTGTCGCCGTTCAACAGGTCGTTGGGCGCCTCGGCGCCCGGCTGTGCCAGGTCTGATTCGGCCTGAGCCATCGTGCTTCCTCTCCCCATCGGGCGTTCGGATCTGCGGTCCGGGTCTGGCCCTACCGAAGCTAGAAAACATTCCCGTGGGTTTCTTATGAGGCTGCGCACGGCCTCTGGCCACTGCGCGCACACCGGGCGCAGGCCGGTTCCGGGCCGCCTCCCGTCCCCGCCACACTGCAGAGGCACGGCCGGCCGTCACCCGCCGACGGCGGCGCCACAGCCCACGGGAGCCCGATGAGCGCCTACCTCACCCCGCTGACCGGCCCGGCGGACAGCCGGGTCACCCTGCTCGACCTCGCCCTCGGCGGCCCGGGGCCGGACGCGGTCCCGCCGCGCACCCCGCACCCCGCCGACACCCGACCGCTGCTCGGCGAACCCCTCGCCCTGGACCTGCTCAACACCCGGTGGGACACCCCCGACGGCCCCAGGGACCTGCTCGCCGACGCGGACGGCCACCGGATCTGGCTCGCCTCCGCCGGACTCGCCGACCGCTGCACCGCCGACCCGGCGTCCCGCGCCGCCACCCGGCAGGCGCGCGAGGCCCTGCACGCCGCCGCCCGGGCGCCGCGCGACCCGCAGTCGCTGGCCGCGGTCGACCGCCTCCTGGAGCACGGCGCCCTGCGCCACCGGCTCACCCCGACCGGGCCGTCCGCCGCCGTCGAGGTCGACGACCCGGCCTGGCTGGCCGGCTGGCTCGCCCTGGACGACTACCTCCACCTGCTCGCCGCCGCCCCCGAGCGGATCCGCAGCTGCGCCGGCCCGCACCGGCTGCCGCTGTGGTTCTACGACACCTCGCGCAACGGGATGCGCCGCTGGTGCTCCATGGCCGAGTGCGGCAACCGCGCCAAGGCCGCCCGCTACCAGCGGCGTGCCCAGGTGACCGCGGCCCGCTGACCGGACGCGAAAACGGCGGTGCCCCCGGGACGTGTCCCGGGGGCACCGCCGTCAGGCGTCGGGCCCTGCGTCAGGCCGTGGGGCCTACTTCAGGCGGTTGCCCGCCGAGCGCAGCTGCTGCGCGGCCTCCAGCACGCGGGCGGCCATGCCGGCCTCGGCCAGCTTGCCCCAGGTGCGGGGGTCGTAGGTGTTCTTCTTGCCGACCTCGCCGTCGACCTTCAGCACACCGTCGTAGTTGCGGAACATGTGGTCCACGACCGGACGGGTGAAGGCGTACTGGGTGTCGGTGTCGAGGTTCATCTTCACGACGCCGTTCTCCAGCGCGGTGGCGATCTCCTCGGCGGTCGAGCCCGAGCCGCCGTGGAAGACGAAGTCGAACGGGTCGGCCTTGCCGTACTGCTTGCCGATCTCGGCCTGCAGCTCCGCGAGCAGCTCCGGCTTCAGCACGACGTTGCCCGGCTTGTACACGCCGTGCACGTTGCCGAACGAGGCGGCCAGCAGGTAGCGGCCCTTCTCGCCCAGGCCGAGCGCCTCGGCGGTGCGCACGGCGTCGTTGACCGTGGTGTAGAGCTCGTCGTTGATCTCGTGCGAGACACCGTCCTCCTCGCCGCCGGTCGGGGTGATCTCGACCTCAAGGATGATCTTGGCGGCGGCGGCCTGGGCCAGCAGCTCCTGGGCGATCGCCAGGTTGTCGGCCAGGGTCTCGGCGGAGCCGTCCCACATGTGCGACTGGAACAGCGGGTTCTGGCCCTTGGCCACGCGCTCGGCGGAGACCGCGATCAGCGGGCGGACGTAGCCGTCCAGCTTGTCCTTCGGGCAGTGGTCGGTGTGCAGCGCGACGGTGATGTCGTACTTCGCGGCCACGATGTGCGCGAACTCGGCGAGCGCGACGGCGCCGGTCACCATGTCCTTGTTGTGCTGGCCGCCGAGGAACTCCGCGCCACCGGTGGAGATCTGGATGATGCCGTCGCTCTCGGCCTCGGCGAAGCCGCGCAGGGCGGCGTGCAGGGTCTGCGACGAGGTGACGTTGATGGCCGGGTAGGCGAACTTGCCAGCCTTGGCCCGGTCCAGCATCTCGTTGTAGACGTCGGGAGTTGCGATGGGCATGCGAATCCGCTCCTGTCGGTGTGGGGCGATCGGACGACGCTGTCCGATGCTCGATACGCCTCTGGTACTCGGCGTGGATCGCGGTACGAGAAGAGGGTGGGCTCGACCGCGGGCCGGACACCTGTGCCATCTTCCCAGACTCGTCCGCCGGGGTCATCCATGGCCCGCCAGTCGGGACGCCGCAGGCCGGGGCGGCACCGGCGGTGCCCGCTCCGCTTAGCCCCGCCACAACCCGGGAGCGCTATCCTGCGCCCGTGGACTACAACCAGCTCGCCGTCAACCTCCTTGACGCCAAATCGCTGATCGCGTCGGTGGGTGCCTTCGGCCTGCTCGCGATCATCTTCGCCGAGACCGGCCTGCTGGTCGGGTTCTTCTTCCCCGGCGACTCCCTGCTGATCCTGGGCGGTGTGGCCGCCTCCAGCGCGGCCTCCTCGGTGCTCGGCGAGGGCGCCCGGATGCCGATCGCCGTGCTGCTGATCGGCGCCCCGATCTGCGCGATCGCCGGGGCCCAGCTCGGCCACCTGCTCGGCGCCCGGGTCGGCCCCCGGATGTTCGACAAGCCGAACTCGAGGATCTTCCGCCGGGAGCACGTCCTCAAGGCGGAGGAGTACTTCGAGAAGTTCGGCCCGGCCAAGGCCGTGGTGATGGCCCGCTTCATCCCGATCGTCCGGACGTTCCTCAACCCGGTCGCCGGCACCCTGGAGATGCCGGCCCGCACCTTCTTCGTCTGGAACGTGGTCGGCGGCGTGCTGTGGACGGAGTCGATGCTGCTCATCGGCTACTTCTTCGGCGACGCGCTGGCTCCCGTGATCGACAAGTACCTGCTCCCCGCCATGGCGCTGATCATCCTGATCTCGGTCTCCCCGATCATCGTCGAGGTGCTGCGCGAGCGGAAGAAGAAGGCCGCCGGCGGCGACGCCGAGCACCCCGCCGAGCCGGTCACCAGCGGCCGCCACCGCAAGAACTGAGCCGCCCCCACGGCCGACGGCCGGTGTTCCACGGGAGACACGTGGAACACCGGCCGTCGTCGTGTGCGGGCCCTCGGGACCTCAGAGACCCAGGTCGTCCAGGGTGTAGGCGGTGACGTAGGGCAGCCCGGCCTGCTCGATCGCGGGGCCGCGCCGCGCTCCACGATCACGGCGACGCCGACCACCTCGGCGCCGGCCTCGCGCAGCGCCTCCACGGCGGTGAGCACCGACCCGCCGGTGGTGGAGGTGTCCTCGACGGCCAGCACCCGGCGGCCCTTGACGTCCGGGCCCTCGATCCGGCGCTGCAGCCCGTGCGCCTTGCCGGCCTTGCGGACGACGAAGGCGTCCAGCTTGCGGCCGCGTGCGGCAGCCGCGTGCAGCATGGCCGCGGCCACCGGGTCGGCGCCCAGGGTCAGCCCGCCGACGGCGTCGTACTCCAGCTCCGCACTGGCGTCCAGCATCACCCGGCCGACCAGGGGCGCCGCCTCGGCGTCCAGGGTGATCCGGCGCAGGTCGACGTAGTAGTCGGCCTCCCGACCGGAGGAGAGGGTGACCTTGCCGTGCACGACGGCCTTGTCCTTGATCTGCGCCAGCAGGGCGTCGCGGTCCTCAGTGCTCATGAGCAGCCAGTCTACGGGCCGCCGGGTCGGCCGCTAGCGGCGGCGCAGCGCGCGGACCAGCACCACCGCTCCGCCCAGCAGCGCGACCCCGCCGCCGATCATCCACGGCACGGCGCTGCGGTCGCCCGTCCCGCCGGTGAGCAGCTTCGGCTCCGCGCCGCCCCAGCGGCTGGCCGCCCGGGCCCGGGCGCTGCGGGACGGCGGGGTGGGCGCGTACCGGCCGTGCGGCGGCGCGTGGTCGACCTCCTCCGCGGACCGGCCGACGATCGACCGGCGGACGGGGCCGCTCAGCGCCGGGTCCGGCTGGTACTCGAAGGACGCGGCCGGCTCCGGCTCGGGCGAGGGCAGCGGCTCGTCGTCGGTGAAGGCGATCAGGTCGGAGAGGTCGTCGTCGAGATCGGGGGCGGCGTGGTCCTCCAGATAGACGACGTTCCCCCGGGGCCGTCCTCGTCGCCTCCGTCGCCTTCGCCGTCCTCGTCCGCGCCGCCGTCCTCGCCCTCGGCCTCGTCGGCGGGCGCGGCCTCCTCAGCGGGCTCCTCGGCGGTCTCGGCGGACTCCTCCTCGGCGGCGGTGTCCTCCGTGGCGTCGTCCGTGCTGCCCGCCGCGACCGGCTCGGCGGTCCCGTCGGTCCGTGCCTCCTCCGCCGGTGCCTCCTCCGCCTGTGCCTCGTCCGCCGGTGCCTCGTCCGTCGGCGAAGCGTCCGCCCGTGCCTCGTCCGAGGCGGGCTCGGGCTCCTCGGGTGCGGCCGCCTCCGGGGCCCCGGACTCGGCGGCCAAGGCGGCGGCGAACCGGTCGAGCAGCCGGCGGCCGGCCGACTCCAGGGCCTCCGCGTCGAACTCCGCCAGCCGGCCGTCCGCGCTCAGGTCACCCGTGAACGCCAGCGCGCAGCCCTCCGGACGCTCCCGGACGGAGATCCGCAGCGTCGCCTCCGCCTCGCCGGAGCCGCGCGCCTCCTGCCCCTCGGCCAGGGCGGTCAGCACGCCCTCCCGGCCCTCGATCAGGGACAGCGAGCCCTTGAACGTGATGGTGGAGGCGCCGACCCTCAGCTTCAGCCGGCCCTCCGTCGGCCGGCCGGCGGCGCCCGCCGACGCGGCGTCGGTGCTCAGCCCGGGGACGCAGCGCACCAGCAGATCCCGGTCCTGGAGGGCCTGCCGGACGACGGCGGCCGGCAGCTGGACGACAACCTCATGCTCCATACCGGCGAGCCTACCGACCCGGCGGCCCACTGCGGAGGGTCGGCGCACCCGCAGGCCGGTCGCTCAGCCGAGCAGCCGGTACGGCGCGGGCAGTCGGAGCGGCCGCCGGGCCGCCAACCGGGCGGCGGACTCACGCAGCGCGCCGGTCGTGAGCGAGCGCGGCGGCGGAGCGTCCCGGGCCAGTCCCAGGGCCGGGGTCTGGCGCCCGGCCAGGACGAACGCGGCCCCCTCGGCCGGCTCGCCCGGGCAGGCCGGCACGGCGGGCCGGGTGCCCTGGTAGGCGACGGTGCGCAGGCCGTCCGCGCGCAGTCCCGCCTCGACCGCCCAGAGCGGGCCGCCGGGCGCTCCGCCGCGCACCGCGATCCGGCCGCCGGGGGCGAGCCGCCGGGCCGCCAGCCCCAGGAACTCCTCGGTGTGCCCGGTGCGCCCTTCCCGCCCGCGCGGCGCGGGCAGGTCGGAGAGGATCACGTCGTACCCGGCGTCCGGGGCCGGGTCCGTCCGCAGCCACGCCAGCGGTTCGGCGTGCACCGACCGGACCCGGCCGTCCCGGTAGGCGTCCGCGGTGAGCGCGGCCAGCGCGGGGTCGGTGCGGGCCAGTGCGGTCAGCGCCTGGTCCGCCTCGACCACCACGACCGTGCGGACGTCCGCGTGCCGCAGGACCTCGCGCAGGGCCAGGCCGTCGCCGCCGCCGAGGATCAGCACCCGGCCGCGCCGGCCGGCCAGGGCGGGGTGCACGAGGGCCTCGTGCTCGCGGTACTCGTCCGGTCCGCAGACGGCGGGTCGGCCGTCGAGGAACAGCTCCAGGGGGGCCGGGGCGCCCCGGGGCCTCGCCGGACAGCACGATCTCCTGGTGGCGGCTCTGCACCGCGAGGCGGACGTGTGCGCCGTACAGGGCCTGGCGGGCGGCCCGCTCGATCGCGCCGGTGCAGGCGGCGGCCACCGCGAGCACGGCCAGGACGAGCCCGCACACCGCCCACAGCAGCAGTCTGGCGCGGGGCGGCTGCTCCTCGCGGAACAGCCAGAGCACCACGGCCGCGCCGGCCGCCGCGTTGACCGCCCCGGTCAGCAGCGCGCCGGTGGCCGGGCCCAGCGCGGGCAGCAGCAGGAACGGGAAGGCCAGGCCGCCGACCAGGGCGCCGACGTAGTCGGCGGCGGACAGATCGGCCACCGCCCGGCCGGCGTGCTCCCGGCGGACCTGCTGGATCAGCGTCATCAGCAGGGGGATCTCGGCGCCGATCAGCACGCCGATCAGGAACGTGGTGGCGGTGAGCCCGACCGCGGTGGCGTGCAGCCGGTCCAGCCAGGCCCAGCTGGAGTACAGCGCGAGGACCGAGAGTCCGCCGGTCAGCGCCAGCGCGCACTCGACCAGGGCGAAGGAGGTTGCGGGACGGCGGGTCAGCCGCTTGGCGAGCAGCGACCCGACGCCCATCGCGAAGACCATCACCGACAGCACCACCGAGGTCTGGGCGACCGAGTCGCCCAGCAGGTTTCCGGCGACGGCGACCAGTTCGAGCTCGTACACCAGCCCGCAGGCGGCGCAGACGAACGCGGCGAGCAGGACCAGGGGCCTGGCCAGTCTCCGCCGCGGGCCCGGCGGTAACGCGCCGCGGGCCCGGCGGGGGAGGCGGCCCGTACGCGGGGCGGCCCGGTCGCGTCGTCGAGCCCGGGCCGGGTGGGCGGACTCGGAGAACGGTCGATCATGAAAGCACGCTAATGGGCGCGGACGGCCCTTGGCTGCACCCGTCCGGCGGACAGTCACCCGCCCCGGATTGACGTTTCGTCATCCATCCGCCGGGCGGTCGCCCCCGGCACCGGCGGGCCGCCGGCCTCCGTGCCGCGCAGCACCAGCGAGGAGCGGGTGCAGACCAGCCGCCCCTCCTGCGGGTACGCGTGCCAGGTGCGCCAGAGGACCCGGCGCTCCTCGCACTGCGCCACCAGGGCGGTGAAGGCGCACGGATCCCCAGGGAAGATGCCGGCCAGGCCGCGCGGGTGCTCCTCGACCAGGGCGAGCAGCTCCTGCGCCCGGGCCGCGAAGGTGTGCGGGGGCAGCGCCTCGATCCGGGCCGCGAACTCGTACTCCCAGCCCGCGACCTGCTCGGCCACCCGGGCCGGCAGCGGCACCTGCCGTCCGGGCAGGCAGGCCACCGTCTCCAGGCAGTCGCCCGGCCCTGCCGCCAGGACCACCTGGTGGGAGGCGCCGAGCAGCCGCAGCTGCAGGGTGGCGCCCGCGAGGCCGCCGGGGCTGCCGGCCGGCCCGTCGAGACTCAGGTCCCGGACGGCCAGTGCGGGCAGGGGGTCGCCGCCGAGCCGCCAGGCGAGATCGCCGGAACGGGTGTCCGTGTAGGAGGTCTGCAGTGTCGTGAGCATGCTCGGCTCCGCGTTTCAAACTCCGTAGCGCGCCCCGTCGTCGCAGCGCCGACTCCGCCGATGGGCTGTCCGGGGCTGGGCGGGCCGGGACGCGGCCGGCCGTGGAAGGAGGGATTCCGGCTGGAGACTCAGCAGCAGAGAACCACGGATTTGCCGGATGCGTCGGGGATTTACCCTTCTTGGCGCAGCATTCACCGATCCGGGTGCAGTTGTTCCACGGGTCCGATCACAGGTGGTGCGTGCGCTGACCGTCCCTGCGCCATGGGCCCCGCGCATGCGCCGCGAGCGCCGGTCGCGCGCCCCGGTGCGCCGCCGCGCGACGGACGCCCGCTCGGCGTGGCCATCGAAGGACGAAGACCGGTTCGAGCGCGGCCCGGGGTGCCGCCCGGCAGGGCCCCGGCGGAGAGGCCGATCGCCCTGCCGCGGAACCGCGATGACGGCACGTCAGATGCGGCCGAGTCGGCGCACCGCCTCCTGCAGCACGTCGTCCTTCTTGCAGAATGTGAAGCGGACGAGGCTCCGGCCGGCCTCGGCGTCGTCGTAGAAGACGGCGTTCGGGATGGCGACGACCCCGCAGCGTCCGGGGAGCGAACGGCAGAACTCCACGCCGTCCTTCTCGCCGAGCGGGGTGATGTCGGTGGTGATGAAGTACGTGCCCTCGGGGCGGAAGACGCCGAACCCGGCCTCGGCGAGGCCGTCGGCGAGCAGGTCGCGCTTGCGCGCGAGGTCGGCCCGCAGACCGTCGAAGTACGCGTCGGGCAGGCGCAGCGCCTCGGCGACGGCGTACTGGAACGGCCCTGCGGAGACGTAGGTGAGGTACTGCTTCGCGGTGCGGACGGCCGACACCAGGGCCGGCGCGGCCGTCACCCAGCCGACCTTCCAGCCGGTGAAGGAGAAGGTCTTCCCCGCGGAGGAGATCGAGACGGTGCGCTCGCGCATGCCGGGCAGGGCGGCGATCGGGTGGTGGGCGCCATGGAAGACGAGGTGCTCGTAGACCTCGTCGACGACGACCAACAGGTCGTGCTCGACGGCGAGTTCGGCGATGACGGTGAGCTCGTCCGGGGTGAGCACCAGGCCGGTCGGGTTGTGCGGGGTGTTGATCAGCAGCAGCCGGGTGCGCGGGGTGACCTTGGCGCGCAGCTCGTCCAGGTCGGGGCGGAAGGACGGGGTACGCAGGGTCAGCGGCACGCGGGTCGCCCCGGCCATGGCGATGCAGGCGGCGTACGAGTCGTAGAACGGCTCGAAGGCGATCACCTCGTCGCCGGGCTCCAGCAGCGCCAGCAGTGCGGCGGCGATCGCCTCGGTGGCGCCGGCGGTGACCAGGACCTCGGTGTCGGGGTCGTACGTCAGCCCGTGGAAGCGCTGCTGGTGCTCGGCGATCGCCTGCCGGAGCTCGGGGATTCCGG
This sequence comes from Kitasatospora paranensis, assembly GCF_039544005.1. NCBI lineage: Bacteria > Bacillati > Actinomycetota > Actinomycetes > Kitasatosporales > Streptomycetaceae > Kitasatospora > Kitasatospora paranensis. Next base: position 4,290,916 of record NZ_BAABKV010000001.1, on the reverse strand, counting down.
GGCCGGGCGGGTACTGGTTGCCGCGGCCTTCGAGGACGGCGTCGGCAGCGGCCCGGGCGATCGAGCCGGGGCCGTCGGTGTCGGGGAAGCCCTGGCCCAGGTTGATCGAACCGGTGGCGGTGGCCAGGGCCGACATCTCCGCGAAGATCGTCGTCCCCATCCCGTTCAGCCTGCGGTTCAACAGCGGCCTTGCACTCATCGCGGCTCCTCACAGCTCGTGGTCAGGGCCATCCTCCGATGGCCGGCGAACGGTGGACAAGCATCCCGAGGGGCGGGCAGGCCCTCACCCGGCGCACATCTCCGTCAGGAAGTCGTCGAGGACACCGAGGTAGGTCGCGACGTCGGCCTCCTCGTGGGCGAATCCCACGTGCGGACCGGAGGAGGAGATGGCGTCCCACACACCGCGGTTGGCGAAGAACACCCGGCGGGTGTCGGCGAAGAGCGGGTCGGTGCCGAGGTGCGCCTCACGCGCGTTCCGCGGCAGTTCGGGCAGCAGGCAGTAGCCGGAACGGGCGCCGAACCGGTGGGCGCGCCAGTCCAGGCCGCGCGACCGGACGGCGGTCTCGATGCCGTCGGCCAGCAGCCCGCCGAGCCGGGCCGTCCGCTCGTGTTCGGCCGGGGTCATCAGCTCCGTCAGCACGACCTCGGCGCAGGCGAGGGAGAGCGCGTTGGCGAACAGGGTGCCGCCCAGGGCGAGCCCCACCGTGCTGCCGAGTTCGTCCGCGATGTTCGACCCGACCACGTCGGCCACCGCGTCCGTCATGCCGTGGACGCCGATCGGGATGCCGCCCGCGATGCCCTTGCCGCCGGTGACCAGGTCTGGGGTGACGGCGTAGTGGCGGACGGCGCCGCCGTACAGGTCGAACTGGGTGTGCGTCTCGTCCATCACCAGCAGCGTGCCCGTCCTCGTGCAGGCTTCCCGCAGGCCGGGGAGGAAGCCGGCGTCCGGCAGCACCGTCCCGCAGTTGGTCAGCACGCCCTCGATCAGGACGGCGGCCGTCCGTTCCCGCCGCAGCACCCGCTCGGCGGCCGCGAGGTCGTTGAAGTCGACGACCGCGAGGCCGGGCGGTGGTGCCTCCAGCCCGGTCGACTCCGGCACGAGGCGGTCGGCCGGGCCCTCGGCGGACCACAGGGTCTCCTGGAGCTGGCCGTGGTACTTGCCGCCGAACAGCAGCACTCCCTGCCGGCCGGTGGCGAACCGGGCGATGCGCAGCGCCTCGGTGTTGGCGGTCGTCGCCGACAGCGTGAACTGCCACTGCGGGAGTCCGAAGCGCAGCCGCAGCTGCTCGCACACGCCGAACGCGGCCTCCACCGGCAGGAACAGCTGGACGCCGCGGGCGGCCTGCGCGCCGATCACCTCGGTCAGCCGGGGGTGCGCGTAGCCGAGCACGGACGACACGTCGCCGACGTTGAAGTCCAGGTAGGTGTTGCCGTCGACGTCGGTGAAGGACGGTCCGCGGCCGTGCGACACCCACAGCACGGGGGTGCGGTAGAACCCGGCCATCCAGGGCGTCGGGACACCGCCCGGCATGGTCCGCCGGGCCCGGCCGGCCAGGGAGAGCGAGGCCGGGACGCGCTCCCGGAAGGCCGCGTCCTCACGCTGCCGGATCCGCTCCAGGCGGGTGCGGTACTGGTCGCTGAGTCCGGGTGACGCGTCCATCGGCACCCCTCCGCTCCACGGCCGGGGTCGTTCTCGACTCTAGTCCGCGGCCCGCGGTACGGCAGCGCCGGGCGCCGGGCGTGACACGGGCCCGCACCCCCGTCGGCGGGGGTGCGGGCCCGGGCGGGGCGGGCGCCGGATCAGGACTCGTCGCCCTCTTCGGCCGCGCCGTCGCCCTCTTCGTTCTCGATCTCGTCCTGCAGGCCGAGGCGCTCGACCATCCACTGCTCGAAGCCGACCGAGGCCTGCGTCCAGTTCGCGGTGGTGGTGACGAAGTACTCGAGGTTCACGCCGGCGCCGATGATCATCTGCGACTCGCCGATCAGGCGGACCACGCCGTCCTCGTGCGTGTGGGTGTAGACCTTCGGCCAGAGGGTCTCGCGGTTCCACTCGTCGACGAGGTCGAGGATCTCGCCCTTCTTCTCCAGCGGGAACGCCCGGTCGTAGAAGGCGCGGACCGCGAAGAGCTCCTTCTGCTCGCCCCGGAACATGTAGTAGACGCGGAAGCCCTCCCACGGAGCGGTGAGGTCACCCTCCTCGTCCACGACGTGCTTCAGCTGCATCTGGTCGAGCAGCTGCGCCACCAGGTTCTGGTCCGGCACGATCACCGGCGGCGGGCCGGCCGGGGCACCGCCGGGCTGGCCGCCCTGCGGCTGCGGCGCGCCGAACGACGGGATGGACGACGGGTCGATGCTCATTGTGGTCCTCAATCTCACAGCACGGGGTGGTCGGCAATGAGAGGCCGCCCTTCCATGTCCCATCCTGCCTCATCCCGGGCTCACGGCACAGGGGAGCCCGGGCCCGGTCGGCGGGGTGCCGCCGGGGCGCTCAGAAGATCTGCAGCCAGCGCACCGTGCCCTCGGCCCCGTGGTCGTAGTAGTTGTCGTCCTCCCAGGTCCAGGGGTCGAGGTGGCGGGTCACGCCCCCGTTGAGGCTGGTGTAGTAGTACAGCAGGTTGTTGCCGGAGTAGACGTTGTCGACGCTGTAGATCGTCACGTCGGTGTAGCCCGCGTTGGCGAAGCACAGGTGTCCGGAGAATCCGTAGTTGTAGATGTTGACGAAGTCCGTCCGCCCGTTGCAGCCGACCCGGTTGATGGCGCTCGCGTCGGTCGCGGGCAGGGCGAGCGCGAGGGCGGCCGCGGCCGTCGTGATGAGCGCGGCCTGCTTCCAGCGGCGTGTCATGGGGGCACCGTTTCCTGGCTGCGCCGGCCTGGCCGGCGGGGGTCGGTCGTGGTCGACCGGATCCTCGCAAGGGTGTCGGCGCCCGGCCAGGTGGTTGTCAGGACGTTGGGGGCGGAACAACCGGTCGGTACCGGCAAACGCTGACTTTGAGTGATACATGTCACGCGCGGAGTGATCGGAACGCGTTGCCGCCCGTCACCGCGGCGGTTAGTTTGCGGTGCACCCCCGGCGGCTGCCGTGCCACCGCCGGAGGCACGGGCGGGGTGCCGTCGGCTGATGAAGGGGACATCGGTGGGGGTATCCGAGACGGGGCCGTCCCCGGACCGGCTGGGTGCGCTGCTGCGCAGCCTGCGGCTGGACCGGGGGATGACCCAGGAGGAGCTGGGGGCGGCCTCCGGCATGAGCGTGCGGTCCATCCGGGACCTGGAACGCGGGGTCTCCTGCCCGCGGATCTCCACGCTCCGCCTGCTCGCCCACACCTGGCAGCTGTCCGAGGCCCAGGGGGCCGAGCTGCACCGGCTGGCCCGCGCCAAGCGCGACCGGTCCGCTCGCTACCCGGGCCCGGCGGTGCGGTGGTGAGGCGGCCCGTCCGGGTGGCGGCCCTGGTCGCCACCGGTGCGGCCCTGCTGGCCGCCACCGGCTGTTCCGGTGGCGGCGGGCCGGCCGCCCCGGCGCTCACACCGCCCGCCCTCGGCAGCACGACGCCGCCGCCGTCCGGCCGCGCCGGCATGCTGCAGCTCCCGCTGTCGGCGTACGGGCTGAACGGCGAGCAGAGCGCCAGGCAGCAGCAGGCGGTGCGGGCGCTCACCGCCGACTGCATGCACAGGGCCGGCTACGCCGCCTTCACCGGGGACGACGCCTTCGACGGCGGCAGCGGGCGGGTGAGCGACGTCAACGCGATGCCCGGCGGGGCCTTCGGCTACCTGCCGGCATCCGTGGCGGCCGTCCAGGGCTTCCACGCCGTCCGGCTCGCCGCCGCGCCCGATCCGCCCCGGGCGCCGTCGTCGTCGGCGGAGCGGACCGCGGCCGAGAACTGCGTGCGGACGGCGCTGTCGGCGCTCCCGGCCGCGGACGGCGCGGGCGGCGAACTGGTCACCCGGCTCTTCGGGGAGTCCGCGGCGGCCACCGCGAAGGACACCCGGGTGGTGGACGCGACCCGGGCGTGGGAGGCCTGCATGAAGGCCTCCGGCTTCGCCGACGCCACCCCCGACGGCATGGTCGAGCGCTACCGCGGGCCGGGGGCGGCCGGCCGGGACGAGCTGGCGGCCGCCGAGGCGGACGCGGCCTGCACCGGCAGCAGCAACCTGGCGGGCGTCTGGTTCGCCGTGATCGCCGGCTACCAGCGGCAGCAGATCGCCGCCAACCAGGAGCGGTTGGCGGCGTACCAGCACCGGATCGCCGACCAGGCGGCCGGCTTCGCCCGGATCCTGGGCGGCTGACCGGCCGGGCCGGCCGCAGGTCACCGCGGCCGGCCCGGCTCACCGCCCCGCCCGCCTCACTTCGCCAGGGACGTCCGCGGCCGGACGGACAGCCGGTCCGGCTCCTCGTCCCGGTCGACCACCACGGTGTCGCCGTCGCGCACCTGGCCGGAGAGGATCTCCTTGGCCAGCTGGTCGCCGATGGCGGACTGCACCAGGCGCCGCAGCGGCCGCGCCCCGTACGCCGGGTCGTAGCCGGTGAGGGCCAGCCAGTCGCGTGCGGCCGGGGTGACCTCCAGGCCGAGCCGGCGGTCGTGCAGCCGCTGGGCCAGCTTCGCCACCTGGAGGTCGACGATCCGGCCGAGCTCGGCGGTGCCGAGCGGGTCGAAGACCACGATGTCGTCCAGGCGGTTGAGGAACTCGGGCTTGAACGCCGAGCGGACGGTGTCCAGCACCAGCTGCTTCTTGCGCTCCTCCGGTGTCGCCGGGTCCACCAGGAACTGGCTGCCCAGGTTGGAGGTCAGGATCAGGATCGCGTTCCGGAAGTCGACCGTGCGGCCCTGCCCGTCCGTGAGCCTGCCGTCGTCCAGCACCTGGAGCAGCACGTCGAAGACCTCCGGGTGGGCCTTCTCCACCTCGTCCAGCAGCACCACGCTGTACGGGCGGCGCCGGACGGCCTCGGTGAGCTGCCCGCCCTCCTCGTAGCCGACGTACCCGGGCGGGGCGCCGACCAGGCGGGAGACGGAGTGCTTCTCGCCGTACTCGCTCATGTCGATGCGGACCATCGCCCGCTCGTCGTCGAAGAGGAAGTCCGCGAGGGCCTTGGCGAGTTCGGTCTTGCCGACACCGGTCGGGCCGAGGAACAGGAAGGAGCCGGTGGGGCGGTCCGGGTCGGCGATGCCGGAGCGGGTGCGGCGCACCGCGTCGGAGACCGCACGGACGGCCTCGGCCTGGCCGATCAGGCGGCGGCCGAGCTCGTCCTCCATCCGCAGCAGCTTGGCGCTCTCGCCCTCCATCAGCCGCCCGGCCGGGATGCCCGTCCAGGAGGCGACCACGTCGGCGACGTCGTCCGGGCCGACCTGCTCCTTGACCATGGTGGCGTTGGGCTCGTCGGCGGCGCGGTCCTGCGCCTCGGCGAGCTCCTGCTCGGCGGCCGGGATCTCGGCGTACATCAGCTTCGAGGCGCGCTCGAAGTCGCCGTCGCGCTGGGCGCGTTCGAGGGCGCCGCGCAGGTCGTCGAGGCGCTCCTTGAGCTCGCCGACCCGGTTGAGGGACTTCTTCTCCTGCTCCCAGCGGGCGTTGAGGGTGCTCAACTGCTCCTGCTTGTCGGCGAGATCGCGGCGCAGCCGGGAGAGCCGCTCGACCGAGGCCGGGTCGGACTCCTTCTCCAGAGCCAGCTCCTCCATCCGCAACCGGTCGACGACGCGCTGGAGTTCGTCGATCTCGACGGGCGAGGAGTCGATCTCCATGCGGAGCCGGGAGGCCGCTTCGTCGACCAGGTCGATCGCCTTGTCGGGCAGGAAGCGGGCGGTGATGTAGCGGTTGGAGAGGGTCGCGGCGGCGACCAGCGCGGCGTCGGTGATCTCCACCTTGTGGTGCGCCTCGTAGCGTCCCTTGAGGCCGCGCAGGATGGCGATGGTGTCCTCGACGCTCGGCTCGCCGACCATGACCTGCTGGAAGCGCCGCTCCAGGGCCGGGTCCTTCTCGATCCGCTCGCGGTACTCGTCCAGCGTGGTGGCGCCGACCATCCGGAGCTCGCCGCGGGCCAGCATCGGCTTGAGCATGTTTCCGGCGTCCATGGCGGAGTCGCCGCCGGCGCCCGCGCCGACCATGGTGTGCAGCTCGTCGATGAAGGTGACGACCTGGCCGTCGCTGGCCTTGATGTCGTTCAGGACGGCCTTCAGCCGCTCCTCGAACTCGCCGCGGAACTTGGCGCCGGCCACCATCGCGGAGAGGTCCAGGGCGACGAGGCGCTTGCCGCGCAGCGACTCCGGGACGTCGCCGGCCACGATGCGCTGGGCGAGGCCCTCGACGACGGCGGTCTTGCCGACGCCGGGCTCGCCGATCAGCACCGGGTTGTTCTTGGTGCGGCGGGACAGCACCTGGACGACCCGGCGGATCTCCTGGTCGCGGCCGATGACCGGGTCGAGCTTGCCGTCCCGGGCGGCCTGGGTGAGGTCGGTGCCGTACTTCTCCAGGGCCTTGTAGGTGCCCTCCGGGTCGGCGGAGGTCACCCGGGCGCTGCCGCGGACGTCCTTGAACGCGGCCAGCAGGGCCTTGGCGGTGGCACCCTGCTGCTTCAGCACGTCGGCGACGGCGCCGCCCTCGGCGGCGAGGCCGACCAGCAGGTGCTCGGTGGAGACGTGCGAGTCGTCGAGGTCCTCGGCGCGCCGGCCGGCCTCCTCCAGCACGGCCATGGTGTCCCGGGCCAGCTGCGGCGCGGCCACGGTCGAGCCCTGGGCGGCGGGCAGCGCGGCCTGCAGCCGGCCGGCCTCGGCGGTGATGCGGGCGGGGTCGGCGCCGACTGCCTCCAGCAGCGGGCGGGCGAGCCCTTCGGGCTGCTCCAGCAGGGCCAGCAGGATGTGCACCGGCTTGACGTCCGGGTTACCTGCGGCGCTGGCGCGGCGGATCGCGGCGGACAGGGCGTCCTGCGTCCTGCTGGTGAACTTGCTGGCGTCCACTGGTGGCGTGCTCCCTTCGCGGGGGGTCGATGTCTGCCAGGTACAGCATGCACTAAGTTGAGTCTATTCCGCTCAACTTTGACATCGTCCGGATCCGTCGAACAGAGGGCCCGCCCTCGGCTCACCCCCGGCGCTTCGGCTCCCGCGTCAGCCCCAGCAGCAGCCGGGCCGGGCCGGCCGGGCGGCGGCCGACCGGCCAGACCGCACGCAGCGGTCGCTGCAGGTCCAGGTCCGCCAGCGGCACCGCCACCAGCCGCCGGGTGGCCAGCTCCTCGACCACGGCCAGCTCCGACAGGCAGACCGGCCCGGCACCGGTCATCGCCGCCGCCTTGAGCGCCGTCGACGAGGCCAGCTCCAGCCGGGGCGCCGCCGTCCCGCCGTACGGGACCAGCGCCTGGTCGAGCACCTCGCGGGTGCCCGAGCCGGGCTCGCGCAGCACCAGCGGGGTCGCGGCCAGCTCGGCGCCGGTCAGCGGGGCGCGGCGGCGTGCCCAGGGGTGGTCGGGGGCGACCACGACCACCAGCCGGTCCGCGGCCACCACCGCGCCGGAGAGCCCCGGCGGGTGCCGCTGCCCTCCACGAAACCCAGGTCGGCGTCGCCCGCGAGGACGTGCGCCGCCACGTCGGAGGAGTTCGCCGTCCGCAGCGTCACCGCGGTGTCCGGGCTCGCCCGGTGCAGGGCGAGCAGCCAGCCCGGCATCAGGTACTCGGCCACGGTGAGGCTGGCCACCACCACGAGCCGGGCGTCCCGGCGGCCGCGCAGCGCGTCGATCCCGGCGTCCAGGGCCTGGGCCGCCTCGACGACGCTGCGCGCCCACTCGACGACCAGCCGGCCCGCCTCGGTGGGGCGTGAACCCCGTGGGGAGCGCTCCAGCACGGCAACGCCGATCTGCCGCTCCATGCCGCGGATCCGGGCGCTGGCCGCCGGCTGGCTGATGCCCAGTTCGGCGGCGGCCCGGCCGACACTGCCCAGTCGTGCCACCGCCAGCAGCAGCTCCAGGGCGCCGATGTCCGGGACCCGCGAGGAGAGAGGCATACAGGCAGGTTATGCCCTCATAGGTCGCGGGCCGCTACCGGCTCCGGACGGCGGCGGCGACCGTGGTGCCATGGCCACCCTCACCGCGCTCCTCCCGTCCGTACGCCCCGCGCGCCCCGGGCGGCTCCGGCCGGATCCCGGCCGGCTCGGCCCGAACTGGTACGCCGCGGTGATGGGCACCGCGATCGTCGCCAACGGCGCCGCGGCGCTGCCGCTCCAGGTGCCCGGTCGGCTCGCGTTCGCCACGGCGGCCTGGGTGCTCGCGGCCGCCGCGCTGGTGGCGCTGGCCACGGCGCGCGGCCTCCGGGGGCTGCGGCACCGCCCGGCCGCGCGGGCCGGGCTCGACGACCCGGCCGCCGCGGTCTTCTTCGGCTGCCCGCCGATGGCCCTGCTCGCGGTGGGGTACGCCACGCTCGCCGTCGGCGACCGGGTGATCGGCCGCGGCCCGGCGGCCGCCGTCGACCTGGCGCTGTGGACGGTCGGCACGCTGTACGCGGTGGCGGTCGCCGCCGGCGTCCCGTACCTGATGATCACCCGCCACACGGCGGCGGCCCGGCGGGCCGACCCGACCTGGCTGCTGCCGGTGGTGGCGCCGATGGTCGCCGCCTCGACCGGGCCGGCCCTGCTGCCGCACCTGCCGGCGGCCTGGCAGCCGGTGCTGCTGTACGGCTGCGGCGCCCTCTTCGGGGCGAGCCTGCTGGCGGTGCTGGCCATGCTGCCGGTCGTGCTCACCGGGCTGGTGCAGGGCGGGGTCCTGGCTCCGGTGCTCACCCCGACGCTGTTCCTGGTGCTGGGGCCGCTGGGGCAGTCCACCACCGCGGCCGGCGCGATCGCCGACGGGGCGAAGGCCACCGCAGTGGCGCCGGCCGGCCCGGTCGCCGCCCTCGCGGTGCTGTACGGGGTGGCGGTGACGGGCTTCGCGCTGCTCTGGCTGCTGGTGGCCTGCGCCGCCAATGTGCGGGCGCTGCGGGCCGGCATGCCGTTCGCGATGACCTGGTGGGCGTTCACCTTCCCGGTCGGCACGCTGGTCACCGGTGCCGCCTCGCTGGCCCGGCACACCGGCCTCGGCGTGTTCACCGGCCTGGCGGCCGGGCTGTACCTGCTGCTGCTGGGGGCCTGGTCGGCGGCCGCGACGGGTACCGTCCGCGGTGTTCTGGCCGGGCGTCTGCCCTAGCCGGAGCGGGTTTCGGGTCGCTGGTGCGAGGAGTCCCGGCGCGGGCGTCCGGCCGGGATTGTTTGACGTGCTTCGGTCAATGATGGAAAAGGTCGGGGAAACGCGGCGCGGCCGGGATTCCGCAGGGTCGGCGAGCACATCCGGAACGCCCCGGTCGGAATCGGCCCCTTCGCTTCGCGGACGTCCTGATCCGGTGGGCCGGCGGCCTCCGGAGGCCGCCGCGAAAATACGCCGGACCGAGCTGCGGAAACCGGAATTCCGGGCCGGTCGCGGCGGCCGCGGCGGCGGCTGCCCACGTGCGCGTTCCGCCTGCCCGGGCTGCGACGGTGCTGGTCGGGTACGGAGTGGCGGCCCGGCCGGGGCGTGCGCCCGTGCGGGCGGCGTGTCCGCACGGGCCCGCGTGAGGGTATTTCCGAAAGGGGGGATTTATCTGTGGAGATTCGGCGAGCACCGAATGAACGTTTGGTAGGCCTTCCGCTTCGGCGCCCCGCCCGACAGGCTCGCAACCGGAGATTTCCGCTCCGCGCGGCGGGCCGGGGACTGCACGTTCCTGCACTTGCGGAAACCTGCAGCCGATCGCCACTTGTGACACGGCCGTCACGCTGTGAGGGTGGAACCACGCCAGGCCGTCCCGGGCAACCGCAGCCCGATGACGGTGACTTGCTCTTCAGCGGGTGGCGGTGCGTCCGCACTGCCACCGCGGGGGAAGAGCGCCGGCCGGGACGCCATGTGTGGTGATGGCCCCCGATACCGGAGCCGGCGAGGCGTTGCTGCTCCGCCTCGCTGGAATTCACCATCGGTCTCGGCGTGACATGACGGGTCTCCCGGGCCTGGCGCGCATCTGCGCACCGGCTCGGGAGACGCGTCCCGTTTCCGGGCACCGCCCGTGCCGCCGCCCGGGCCTGCTGCGATCATGATCTGATCGAGCGGCAATCGGCAGGGAGTGCGGGACTTGGCTGCGGACCCACGGACCGGACCGGGCGCAGCCATGCCCGACGACGAGGCCAGCCGCCTCTACCTCGACATCCTCGGCCAGGGCGGCCGGATCCCGCTCGACGGCCTTCCGCCCGAACAGCAGGCCGCGGTCGAGCTCCTGGTCGACCTGGGCCTGCTCATGCCCAACCCGCTGGACGGCTGGTTCACCGCCGTCAGCCCGCGCGCCGTCGCCGAACGGTTCAGCGCCGAGATGCGGGCCGAGGCCACCCGGCTGCTCCTGCGGGCCGAGGGACTGCCCCACGAACTCGACGCCCTCACCCGGGCCTACGAGGCGCTGCCCCGGCGGTCCGACCGGCCGGGCGAAGCCACCTACGTCGACGGCAACGAGGCGATCAGGCACCGGATCGCCCAGCTGGTCTCCGAGTGCGAACGGGAGATCCTCACCACCCAGCCCGGACCGCGCAGCCCGTCCGGTCTCGAACTCGCCCGCACCCAGGACAAGCTGCTCCTCAAGCGGGGCGGCACCCTGCGCAGCATCTACCAGCCCGTCACCCTCCGCGAACCGGAGACCGTCGGCTACGCGTCCGCCATCACCGCGCACGGCGGGGCCATCCGGGTGCTCGACGAGCCGTTCCAGCGGATGATCCTCATCGACCGGTCGGTCGCGGTCGTCCCGGTCACCACCGGGGACACGAACCGGGCCGCGTTCGTCACCGACCCGGCGACGCTCTCCTTCCTGGTGGCGGGCTTCGAGCGCGACTGGGCCCGCTCCGACGTCGTGCCGTGGCAGGAGATGGCCGCCCCCACCGCCCCCGCCGCGACCGCCACCGCCGCCGACCGGGTGGGCCGGCTGCTCGCCGCCGGTCTCACCCAGCGGGCCGTGGCCACCCGGCTGGGCCTCAGCGAACGGACGGTGGCCGGCCACATCTCCCGGCTGCGGGAGCGGTACGGGGCGCAGACCCTCTTCCAGCTCGGCTGGCTGATGCGGGGAGGGCGGCGTGGCTGAAGTTCCGCCGGCGGGGGCGTGACGTTTTCGGCTGTGGAGCGCTCTAGTACAGGGGAGGTGGAATGTCCTGGCAGGGCCGACGGCGGGGCGCGGGAGCGCTTCCACGGCGGGCGGGCCCGGCAGCGGCGCCACGGCCCGGGCCGGTGGTCGGGCGCGTCGCGCGGCCGCGGTACGACGCGGGGACACTGGGGCAACTGGGCTGGTCGATGCGGGGTGAGCACGAGTGAGCGAGCAGGTGCCTGACGCACTGCCGACGGCGGACGAGCGCGCGGTCTACCGGGCCGTTCTGGAGGCGGGCGGTCGCGTCCTGTTCCGGGACGTGGCGCAGGCCGACCTGCCCGCGGTGCTGCGCCTGGTGGAGCTCGGCCTGCTGATCCATCAGACCGAGGACGCCTCGCTGACGGCGGTGAACCCGCGGACGGTGAGCGAGCGGCTCAGCGCGGACCTGCGGTCCGTCGGCACCCGGATGCTCCTGCGGGCCGAGGAGGTGCCGACCGAGCTGGACGAACTGGCGGCGGCGTACGACGCCACGGCGCCGAGGTCCGGCCAGGGGAGCGAAGTCCAGCTCATCCACGATTTCGGGCGGATCCGGCACCGCATCCTGCAGATCGAGGCCGACACCCGCGAGGAGGGCCTCGCCGCGCAGCCCGGCGGCGCCCGGCCGGCCGACCATCTGGCCGGGGCGCTGGAGCGCACCCGGCGCTTCCTGGAGCGCGGTGCCACGCTCCGGACGATCTATCACCCCGGCGCCCGCACGGACGAGGCCACGGTGGCCAACGCCAGGATCGTGACCGCCTGGGGAGGCCGGTTCCGGGTGCTGGCGGAGCCGTTCACCCGGATGCTGGTCTTCGACCGCAGGATCGCGGTGATCCCGGCGGCCGCGGACAACTCCACGGCGGCGGTCGTGGAGGACCCTGCGGTGGTGGCGTTCCTGGTCGGGGTCTTCGAGCGGGACTGGGAGCGGGCGGAGCGCGTGCAGTGGGCGACCGTCCACCAGGACGGCGAGGGTCTTCCGGTGCACGAGCAGGTCGGCAGACTGCTGGCGCAGGGGCTGACCCAGCGGACGGTCGCGAGCCGGCTCGGGCTGAGCGAGCGGACGGTGGCCGGACACATTGCGCGGCTGCGCGAGCTGTACGACGCCGAGACGCTCTTCCAGCTGGGCTGGCAGATGCGCGGCAGTGCTGCCGGGAACGGACACTGACGACCGGTCAGCCGGTGGCGATCTCCGGCGACCAGTAGCCGAACGAGTCGCCCTTGGACTGGCGGGGCACCGGGAACTGCTCGCCGGGCGCCGTCCAGAAGCCCTCGCGGAGCGAGAGGGCCATGCCGGCCCAGTCCAGGGCGGTCTCCACAGTGTGCTGGAGGGCGTCCTGCGACCAGGTGTCGTCGAAGACCAGCGGCAGTACCGGCGCGACCTGCTCGATCGTCGCGATCAACGGGTTGTGCGTGATCGCCTCGTCGACCAGCAGCACGATCGGCTTGCGCAGGGCGGAGGCCCAGCCGAGCTCCAGGCTCACGCCGGCCGACAGCGGCGCGCCGACGTAGGCGAAGACCAGGTCCGAGGTCTGCAGGGCCCGGAAGTCGGACGGCACGCGCGGCTCGGGGCCCGGCCGGCCACCGTCCAGGCGTCGCTGTGGTGGGCGCTGTACACGGCGGCGCCGCTGCGCAGCAGCGTGGAGCGCAGGGTGGTGAGCCGGGTGCGGCTGGCCAGCGTGACGACGCTGTCGGCCGGGCCGGTCAGCCGCATCAGCGGCGCGGCCAGGAAGACCCGTGCGCGGCGCCCCTCGGGGGTCTGGGCGGTGCGATGGCGCAGGTAGGGCTCACTCATGACAACTCCGGGGATTGGCCGCTGGCTGGTGTGATGTCCGGCGAGCGATGGTGTCCGGTTCGCCCCGCGCAGGCACCGAGGCGACGACCGCTGTGGTGATCGGGTCCGGCGTTGTGGTGAGTGCTGCTCGACGCCGATGTGGTGCGATCGTGTTGATCGTCCAACGCACGCACCCGATGCGTCCACCGGCACGCGGTGTCATTTGGCTGCCTGGCATCGAGATGACAGACCGGAAGAGGCAGAAGCCGCAGATAGCGGCATGGACATATCACCGGTCACGGTGTGGCGCGTACGAAGCGGATGGCCGCCCTGAACGAGCGTTCTGGCGGGGCACGTGACACATCGGCACTCTATGGGTCATCATATGGTCGGATTGGATGCGGACATCGTCGCGGGGGTCGATGCTCGCAATGACTTTTTTGTCCTGAAAGGAGTGATGTCGTGCTGAAGGCTCGTCGTGTCGTCGTCTCTGCGCTCCTCCTGGGCATCGTGATGCTCTTTGGATCCGGCCCGGCGATCGCGGATGACTCCCACTGGCTCACTGCCAGTGCTGCGGTAAACCTCTCTCTGGATGACAGTCACTGGTAGGCGTCTCCGGGGAATCGAGCGGAAGGGTCGATGCATCCAGGTGCATCGGCCCTTCGGCATTCTGCGCCAATTTCCAGCCGAGCTGGAAAAGCGTCTCGACCTCGTACTCCTCCCGCAGTTCGGCAATGTGTCGGGCAAGAGTGCGCTCGCTCAGGCCCAGCCGGCGCGCAATCGTCCGGTGCCCGACCCCCTGGAGCATCAGCCGGATGATCTGGCGCCGCATGCTCGAAACCACCGCCCGGGGGATCTCGTGGACGCCGGTAAAGGGGATGGCGCGCTCCCACTGGCTGTCGAACACGCCCACGATGTAGCTGAGAACGGCCTCGTCGCGGATGAACGCCGCGCTGTCCCGGTTCTCCTCGCCGCCCACCGTGACCACCGCGACCTCGCGGTCCAGCACGATGAGCTTGTGGAACGCCTCGTCGAGGGTGCGCACCTGGCAGCCCTCCTGCGTCACCTCGCGGACGTATTCGATGGTGGGATTCGAGTACCGGGCGCTCGGCTGGTAAATGGTGCGGATCGTGCCGCCGCGTTGGACGAATTTCATGTCCCGGTCGATCGCGATTTTCAGCGCATCGACCCCGCGGCCCCCACCCGGCTGCGCGGTCAGCATTTCCTTCGTGCAGCCCTCGAGAAGGGTCGCCACGAGCTGGTTGATGTTTCCCCGGCCCTGGACGTATTCGATGGCCCCGCCTTTTTCGGGACCGGTGGTGTGGGCCTGGTACTCCGGGCCCAGATTGTGCAGTGCGGTGTTCAGTGCTATCGATCGCAGTAGCAGATCCGCTGCGCGTGCCTGAAGGTCACCGGAAAGGGATTCCGCCAGCTGGCGCGGGTCCTTGATGGCGAACGTTCCGGGCGGGCCCACCTCCGGGGTGAGCAGCCCGAGCGCCAGCAGCTCCTGGAGCGCGTCGCCGCCCGGGGCCGCCTCGGCGGCGTCGTCGGTGAGGTCGCGCGCGGTGTGGTCGGCCAGCCGGCCGCCGGTGCGCAGCGCGTGCAGGTAGAGCGCCCTGGCTCCGGGGGAGAGGGCGCTGCCCTCCCCGCCGGACTTCCGCTCACTGCTCATCTGCGGCTCCCTCGCCCCCGGACCGGCCCTCGACGGAGTCTCTCCGTCTTGGCGGAATCCTAGGGGCCGGATGCGACGATTCCGAGAGGCGTTCCGACTGTCGGTCGGGAGACCCCTCGGCGAGTAGCCTCTCACCGTCCCCCGTCCGCCGGCACCCCCGGACGGAGGGAGCCGATGGACGGCCCCGGGCCGGCGCCGTGGGGTCAGCGCCTGGGGCGCCAGACGACCAGCGCGCTGGACTGCTGCACCTGCTGGTACGGCACGAGGTCGCGTCGGTAGGAGGCGTGCACGGCGGCCTCGCGCTGCTGGAGGGCGGCGGCCGCGCCGTCGAGCGCGTCGGCCAGCTCGGCGACCCGGGACTGGAGGGCGGCGACCTGGTTCTCCAGCTCGATGATGCGCTTGATCCCGGCGAGGTTGATGCCCTCGTCCTGGGAGAGGCGCTGCACCTCGCGCAGCTGCTGGATGTCCCGCGAGGAGTAGCGGCGGCCGCGTCCGGCGGTGCGGTCGGGGCAGACCAGACCGAGCCGGTCGTACTGGCGCAGGGTCTGCGGGTGCAGCCCGGAGAGCTCGGCGGCGACCGAGATCACGTAGACCGGGGTGTCCTCGGTCAGCTGGTACGGGTTGGCGCGCGCGGCGGCCGGCCGGCGGGGGACACCGCCGGGGAGGCCTTCGCCCAGACCCGGGCCGATCGGGCTGTCGGGGGTCGTCATCTGGTCACGCTCCCTCCGCCGCCTGGAAGAGGGCGGCTCGCGGGTCGTCCGAGGCGGTGGCCTCGCGGTACTGCTCCAGTGCGCTCAGCGCGTCGCCGGTGACGTGCTTGGGAACGACGACCTCCACGGTGACCAGCAGGTCGCCGCGGGTGCCGTCCTTGCGGGTGGCGCCCTTGCCGCGGGCCCGTAGGGTCAGGCCGTTGGCGCTGCCGGGCGGCAGCTTGAGCTTCACCGAGGGGCCGTTGAGGGTGGGCACCTCGATGGTGCCGCCCAGCGCCGCTTCGGGGAAGGTGACCGGCACGGTCACCGTGAGGTTGTCGGCCTTGCGGCCGAAGACGGGGTGGTCGTCGACGTGCACCGAGACGTAGAGGTCGCCGGGCTGCCCGCCGCGCTCGCCCTGGGCGCCCTTGCCCTTGAGCCGGATCCGCTGGCCGTCCTGGACCCCGGCCGGGATCCGGACCTGCATGGTGCGGGCGGAGGAGGCGCGGCCGCTGCCGTGGCAGACGGTGCACGGGTCGTCGACGAGCATGCCGCGGCCCTTGCAGTCGCGGCACGGCTCGGAGAGCGCGAAGGCGCCCTGGCCGCGGCTGACGGTGCCGGCGCCGACGCAGGTCGGGCAGACCCGCGGCGTGGTGCCGGACTTGGCGCCGGTGCCGGCACAGGTGCGGCACGGGGCCTGGCTGGTCATCCGCAGCGGCACGGTCGCGCCGTCGACGGCCTCGACGAAGCTCAGCGTGACCTCGGTCTCGACGTCGGCGCCGCGGCGCGGCTGGGGCTGCCGGCCGCCGCGGTTGAACAGGCCGCCGAACACGTCGCCGAGGCCGCCGCTCCCCCGCCGGTCTGGCTGCCGGAGAACAGGTCGCCGAAGTCGAAGTTGTAGGCGCCCCCGTTGGGGCCGCCGGAACGGAAGCCCCCGGTCCCGAAGAGGCTGCGGGCCTCGTCGTACTCCTTGCGGCGCTTCTCGTCGGAGAGGACGTCGTACGCCTCGGAGATGTCCTTGAACCGCTCCTCGGCCTTGGCGTCACCCTTGTTGGCGTCCGGGTGGAACTCCCGGGCCAGCTTGCGGTAGGTCTTCTTGATCTCGGCCGCGGTGGCGTCCTTCGGCACGCCGAGGACCTTGTAGTAGTCCTTCTCCACGTAGTCCTTGGTGCTCATGGCTGCCGCCACCTCCCGAAATGTGTCCACACGGCGCTGCGGAGTCGTACCCGACGTTGTCGGTGCACGACTCCGCAGCGCACAGATTGTCAGCTGTCAGCCGTGCCGTCACCCTTGTCGGACTCCGCGTTGTCGGCGGCGTCCGGGGCGGACGTGGTCTGGGTGCCCGGCTGGGGCTCCGCGACGGACACCATCGCCGGGCGGATGATCCGCTCGCCGATGCGGTAACCCGGCTGGAGGATCTGCACACAGGTGTCCTCGGTGACGTCCGAGGAGTAGCTGTGCATCAGCGCCTCGTGCAGCGTCGGGTCGAAGGGCTCGCCCTCCTTGCCGAACTGCTGGAGGCCCAGCTTGGCGACGACCGTCTCGAGGTTGTCCGAGACGGACTTGAAGCCGCCGGTCACCTCGCCGTGGTCACGGGCCCGGCCGATGTCGTCCAGGACGGGGATCAGCGCCTCCAGGATGTTGGAGACGGCGATCTCACGGACGGTCAGGCGGTCCCGCTCGACCCGCTTGCGGTAGTTCTGGTACTCGGCCTGGAGCCGCTGCAGATCCGCGGTGCGCTCGCTCGCCTCGCGCTTGGCGGCAGCCAGCTCCTCGGCGCCGGAGCCGGCAACGGCCTCCTCGGCCGCCTTGAGGACGGCCTCCTCGGCGGAGTCGTCGCCGGGCTCGCCGCCCTGCGGCTTCTCCGTCATGCGGCACCGCCCTTGGGCTTCTCGTCGTCGATGATCTCGGCGTCGACGACGTCGTCCTCCTTGGCGCCGGCGCTCTCGCCGGCACCGGCCGCACCCGCGCCCGCGGCGTCGGCCTGCGCGTACAGCGCGGCGCCGAGCTTCTGGGCGGTGGTGGAGACCTTCTCGGTGGCCTCGCGGATCGCGGCGATGTCCTCGCCCTTCAGGGCCTCCTTGAGCTCGCCGATCGCGGTCTCGACCTCGGTCTTGACGTCGGCGGGGAGCTTGTCGGAGTTGTCCGCGATGAACTTCTCGGTCGAGTAGACGAGCTGCTCGCCCTGGTTGCGGGTCTCCACGGCCTCGCGGCGCTTGTGGTCCTCCTCCGCGTACTGCTCGGCCTCGCGGCGCATGCGGTCGACCTCGTCCTTCGGCAGCGAGGAGCCGCCGGTGACGGTCATCCGCTGCTCCTTGCCGGTGCCGAGGTCCTTCGCGCCGACGTGCATGATGCCGTTGGCGTCGATGTCGAAGGTGACCTCGATCTGGGGCAGGCCGCGCGGGGCCGGCGGGAGACCGGTCAGCTCGAACATGCCGAGCTTCTTGTTGTACGCCGCGATCTCGCGCTCGCCCTGGTAGACCTGGATCTGCACGGACGGCTGGTTGTCCTCGGCCGTGGTGAAGATCTCGGAGCGCTTGGTCGGGATCGTGGTGTTGCGCTCGATGAGCTTGGTCATGATGCCGCCCTTGGTCTCGATGCCGAGGGACAGCGGGGTGACGTCGAGCAGCAGGACGTCCTTGACCTCGCCCTTGAGGACACCGGCCTGCAGGGCGGCGCCGATGGCGACGACCTCGTCCGGGTTGACGCCCTTGTTGGCGTCCTGGCCGCCGGTCAGCTCCTTGACGAGCTCGGCGACGGCGGGCATGCGGGTCGAGCCGCCGACCAGGACCACGTGGTCGATCTCGGACAGCGCGATGCCGGCGTCCTTGATGACGTTGTGGAACGGGTGCTTGCAGCGGTCCAGGAGGTCCGCGGTGAGCTGCTGGAACTGGGCGCGCGAGAGCTTCTCGTCCAGGTGCAGCGGGCCCTCGGCGGAGGCCGTGATGTAGGGCAGGTTGATCGAGGTCTCGGAGGACGAGGACAGCTCGATCTTGGCCTTCTCGGCCGCCTCGCGGAGGCGCTGGAGGGCCATCTTGTCCTTGGACAGGTCGACGCCGTGGCCGGCCTGGAAGACCTTCACCAGGTGGTCGACGACGCGCTGGTCCCAGTCGTCGCCGCCGAGGTGGTTGTCGCCGTTGGTCGCCTTCACCTCGACGACGCCGTCGCCGATCTCCAGCAGCGAGACGTCGAAGGTGCCGCCACCGAGGTCGAAGACCAGGATGGTCTGGTCGTCCTTGTCGAGGCCGTAGGCCAGGGCGGCGGCGGTCGGCTCGTTGACGATGCGCAGGACGTTGAGGCCCGCGATCTCACCGGCCTCCTTCGTCGCCTGGCGCTCGGAGTCGTTGAAGTACGCCGGAACGGTGATGACGGCGTCGGTGACCGTCTCGCCCAGGTACGACTCGGCGTCCCGCTTGAGCTTCTGCAGGATGAAGGCCGAGATCTGCTGGGGGTTGAAGTCCTTGCCGTCCAGGTTGATCTTCCAGTCGGTGCCCATGTGGCGCTTGACCGACCGGATCGTCCTGTCGACGTTGGTGACGGCCTGGCGCTTGGCCACCTCGCCCACCAGGACTTCGCCGTTCTTGGCGAAGGCGACGACGGACGGCGTGGTCCGAGCGCCCTCGGCGTTGGTGATGACCGTGGGCTCACCGCCCTCAAGAACGCTGACGACAGAGTTCGTCGTACCGAGGTCGATGCCGACCGCGCGTGCCATCGTAAATACCTCCACGAGAAGTTGAGTGTTACGGGCTCAAGCATGCATGACCGATCGTGGACCGTCAACAGCCATGAGTCCGTGTCGCTCAACTTTGCTGCGCGCATGTCGTGCCACGGCCGGTGCGGCCGAAGGGGTGAGTATGGGCATAGTGACTCCCGCCATACCTTGAGCATCTTCATGTCCGGTGCTACGGAGCGGTAATGTCCGGCGCGTCGGCTCAGTAAGTTACTGACCGGTACACTCGGGGAGACCCACCTCGAACCAGCCGCTGGAGACGGAGAGCCGATGCAGCTAGCAGCGATCGTCATCTCGCTGGTCACGACTGTGATCGGCACCGCGCTCGCCGCCCGTGCGGCCGCGTACATCTACAAGGTGGTGACGACCGGCCAGCCGGACGCCACCCGCACCGGGCAGCCCGCACAGCGGGTCAAGACCGTCGCGGTCGAGTTCCTCGGCCACACCAGGATGAACCGGTGGGGCGTCGTCGGCGTCGCGCACTGGTTCGTCGCGGTCGGCTTCTTCTCGCTCGTGCTGACCCTGGTCAACGCCTTCGGCCAGCTCTTCGACGCCGAGTTCGTGCTGCCGGTGATCGGCGACTGGCTGCCGTTCGAGGTCTTCACCGAGCTCATCGGCACCCTGACCACGCTGGGCATCCTCACCCTGATCGTGATCCGGCTGCTCAGCCTGCCCTCGCGCTCCGGCCGCAAGTCCCGCTTTGCCGGCTCGATCGCCTGGCAGGCCTTCTACGTCGAGTACACCATCCTCGGCATCGGCCTGTGCATCATGATCCTGCGCGGCCTGGAGGGCGCCCTCCAGGGCGTCGACTCGTACGACCCGGCTTACCTGATCTCGTACCCGCTGGTCGCCGCCTTCTCCGGCCTGGCCCACGGCACCCTGGTCAACCTGGTCTACGTCTTCGCGATGCTGAAGATCTGCATCTCGTTCGCGTGGGCGATCACCATCGGCGTCAACCCGTCGATGGGCGTGGCCTGGCACCGCTTCCTCGCCTTCTTCAACATCTTCTTCAAGCGCGAGGAGGACGGCGGCACCGCGCTCGGCGCCCTGCGCCCGATGACCAGCGGCGGCGCCCCGATCGACTTCGAGGACCCGGCCGACGACGCCGTCTTCGGCGCCTCCCAGGTCGAGCACTTCTCCTGGAAGGGCATCCTCGACTTCTCCACCTGCACCGAGTGCGGCCGCTGCCAGTCGCAGTGCCCCGCCTGGAACACCGGCAAGCCGCTCTCGCCGAAGCTGCTCATCATGAGCCTGCGCGAGCACGCCTTCGCCAAGGCCCCGTACCTGCTCGCCGGTGGCGGCAAGGACATGGAGGGCGAGGAGAAGGCCACCGCCGAGCAGCTCGCCGGCGTGCCCGCCGCGGCCCTCGCCGAGGCCGAGCGCCCGCTGATCGGCACCGCCGACGAGGGCGGCGTCATCGACCCGGACGTGCTGTGGTCCTGCACCACCTGCGGCGCCTGCGTCGAGCAGTGCCCGGTCGACATCGAGCACATCGACCACATCGTCGACATGCGCCGCTACCAGGTCATGATCGAGAGCTCCTTCCCGACCGAGGCCGGGACGATGCTCAAGAACCTGGAGAACAAGGGCAACCCGTGGGGCATGGCCACCAAGGCCCGCCTCGACTGGGTCAAGGAGCTCAAGAAGGAGACCGGCATCGAGGTGCCGGTGATCGGGGAGGACATCGACCCCGCCGAGGTCGAGTACCTCTACTGGGTCGGCTGCGCCGGTGCCCTGGAGGACCGTGCGAAGAAGACCACCAAGGCCTTCGCCGAGCTGCTGCACACCGCCGGCGTGCAGTTCGCCATCCTCGGCAAGGAGGAGTCCTGCACCGGTGACTCCGCCCGCCGCCTGGGCAACGAGTTCCTGTTCCAGATGCTCGGCGCGCAGAACGTCGAGACGCTGAACACCGCGCTGGAGGACGCCCCGGTCAAGCGGATCGTGGCCACCTGCCCGCACTGCTTCAACACCATCGCCAACGAGTACCCGCAGCTGGGCGGCCACTTCGAGGTCATCCACCACACCCAGCTGCTGCAGCACCTCATCGACGAGGGCAAGCTCGTCCCGGTCAACCCGGTCGAGGGCCTGATCACCTACCACGACCCCTGCTACCTGGGCCGCCACAACAAGGTCTACAGCCCGCCGCGCGAGATCATGGACAAGGTCCCCGGTCTGCGCCAGCAGGAGATGCACCGCCACAAGGAGCGCGGCTTCTGCTGCGGCGCCGGTGGCGCGCGGATGTGGATGGAGGAGCGGATCGGCAAGCGCATCAACAACGAGCGCGTGGACGAGGCGCTGTCCCTCAACCCGGACATCGTCTCCACCGCCTGCCCGTTCTGCCTGGTCATGCTCTCCGACTCGGTCAACGGCAAGAAGAACGAGGGCGCGGCCAAGGAGCACCTGAAGGTCGTCGACGTGGCCCAGCTGCTGCTCGACTCCGTGAAGGCGCAGCCGGTCGAGCCCGAGCCGGAGACCGTCCAGGCCTGACCCCGGCCCGCTCGGCGGGAGGACCGCGCCGGCCCCGTACGCCCCTCGGCGGACGGGGCCGGCGGCGTTCGTGCGCGGGCCCTCGCACCGCCGTCCCGCAGCCGAACGCCTGCGCGGGTGGTTCCCCCGCATGGCCTAGCATGGCGGCCCATGAGCGATGGCGGGGGCATGGCGCACAACGGGGGAGTCCGGCCGGGCCGGGCTTCCCCGGCGGACCGGGGCAGCCGGGCGGTCGTCCGGCCGGACCCGACGCCCGGGGAGGATTCCCCGGCGGGCCGGGGTGGCAGGGCGGGCATCCCGGCGGGACGGGGGCGCTGTTCCCGCCGCCGCCGATGACCGGTCAGGGCCCGGCGCCCGCGGCGACGCCCGACTGGGCCGCGCTGGCCGAGGCCAACGACCTGCGGCACCGGCGCGGACAGCGGCTGAAGATCGCCGGTGCGGTGGTCGGCGTGCTCGCCGTCGGCGGGATCCTCGCCACCGCCCTGGCGCTGCGCCCCGACCCGCCGGGGCCGCCCGCGCCGACGGCCGCGACCGGCCCGGCCGGCCCCGCGACCTCCGCAGCGGCACCGTCGGCCGCCGGCTCGCCCTCCGCGGCGGCCACCGCCCCCGGGACGGCCGCACCGAGCGCGTCCGGCACCGTCTCCGCCGGACCGTCCGCCGGGTCCGGGCCCGCCCGCCTCGACGACGTCCGCGGCGGCCACCCCGCCGCACCCGCAGGCTCGGCCGTCATCGGCCCCACCGAGGGCCACGACGGGCCGACGCTCGTCCTGCACGGCGACGGCGGCTCGTACGCGGCGACCGCCGGCCCGGTCGTCGACACCTCCCGCAGCTTCACCGTCTCCGCGATGGTCCGCAACAACGCCCCCACCGGGGGCGTGCGGTCGTCACCCAGGGCTCCGGCAGCTACTACTCGTTCTACCTGGGCCGGGACTACTGGGGCACCCACAACCAGTGGGTCTTCAAGGTGCAGACCGCCGCGGGCGGCGAGGACAACACGACCTACCAGGCCTTCTCCACCGGCCAGGCCACCACCGGGCAGTGGACCCTGCTCACCGGCGTGTACGACGCCTCCACCCGCAGGATCCAGCTGTACGTGGACGGCACCCTCGCGCAGACCACCGCCGTCAAGGGCATCTGGCAGACCTCCGGGCCGCTGGAGTTCGGCCGCACCCGCTACAAGGGCGCCTGGAGCGATTTCTGGGACGGTGCGATCGCCGACGTCCAGGTCTGGAACCAGGCCCTCCCGGCCGCCCGGGTGTCACAGCTCCGGAACAGTCGGGGCGCCTCAGCCGGCACCGCTCCGGCCGCGGGCTGGCTGCTGCCCTGAGCCCCACCGGGGGCGGCCTGCGGCGCTGCCGCCATCGTGGCGAAGCCACAACCGCAGGTCGCCGGGACGGGCCCGCTTCGGGAGGAAATACAGTAGGCGCTGGAACCGCGGCCCGCGGGTCTGCTGGGGAACGGCCGGAGCCGTCCGGGAGCCAGCCGCAAGCGTTGCACGAGACAACCCGGCTGCCGTCGCAGGCCGCCCGGACCGGACCTAGGGGAGAAGCTCACACCATGACCGAAGCGATCATGCTGGTCGGTGGCAAGGGCACCCGGCTGCGCCCTCTGACCACCCACACCCCCAAGCCGATGCTGCCGGTCGCCGGCGTGCCGTTCATCGCGCACCAGCTGGCGCGGGCGGCCGCAGCCGGCGTCACCAGGGTCGTGCTGGCCACCTCGTACCTGGCCGAGGTCTTCGAGGACCACTTCAAGGACGGCAGCCCGTACGGGATCGAGCTGGTCTACCTCACCGAGAAGGAGCCGCTCGGCACCGGCGGGGCGATCCGCAACGCCGCCTCCGGCCTGACCTGCGGCCCGGACGAGCCGGTCCTGATCTTCAACGGCGACATCCTCTCCGGCCTCGACATCGCCGCCCTGCGGGACGGCCACGTCGCCGCCGGCGCCGACGTCACCCTGCACCTCACCCGGGTGGAGGACCCGCGGGCCTTCGGCCTGGTGCCCACCGACGAGCACGGCCGGGTGCTGGAGTTCCTGGAGAAGCCGGAGACTCCCGAGCAGATCGTCACGGATCAGATCAACGCGGGCTGCTACGTCTTCACCCGTTCGGTCATCGACCGCATCCCGGCCGGACGCGAGGTGTCCGTCGAGCGCGAGACCTTCCCCGAGCTGCTCGCCACCGGCGCCCTGCTGCGCGGCGTCGTCGACACCTCGTACTGGCTGGACCTCGGCACCCCGGGCGCGTTCGTCCGCGGCTCCGCCGACCTGGTGCTCGGCAAGGTCGACTCCCCGGCCGTCCCCGGGCCGACCGGTGAGGCCCTGCTGCTGCCGGGCGCCCAGGTCGACCCGGGCGCCGTGCTCAGCAACGGCACCGTGGTCTCCGAGGACGCCGAGATCGAGGCCGGCGCCATCGTCGAGGGCAGCGTGGTGCTCCCCGGCGCGGTCATCGGCGCCGACGCGTACGTGAAGGACTCCATCGTCGGCGCGTACGCGGTGATCGGTGCGCGCTGCGCGCTGGACGGCGCGGTCATCGGCGACGGCGCGACCGTCGAGTCCGACAACGAGCTGCCGAGCGGCCTGCGGATCGCCTGCGGCACCCTGCTGCCGGTCGGGGCCGTCCGCACCAGCGCCGGCCCGGGCGGCTGCCCGGCCGGCGAGAGCGCCGCGGTCGCCGTGCACGGTCCCAAGGTCGGCGCCCAGCGCTGACCCTCCCCGGACCTCCCGCCCGCCCCGCAGACCCAGGTCACGGGGCGGGCGCGGTCGTCACAGGACGGCTGCAATCGCCCGCCGGCCCCTTGATCAACCGACGCCCGGTCAGCGCCAGCGGGTACCGTCGATGCGTGGCTGGCAATCGATACGACAACGGGCAGGGCGCCGACCCCCGACAGGGCTGGTCCGCACCCGCAGGGCCGCCGCCGCGGCAGCAGCCCGATGGCGGGCCCACGGGGGCCCCGAGTACTTCACCGCGCCCTACGAGGCGTATCCCGGGCAGCACGCCCCGGGCGGTCCGGCGCAGGCCCGGCAGGACGGCTACGGCGACCCGCAGGGCCGGCCGTACGGCTCCGGTCCGCAGGGTGCCGTGCCGCCGGGCTCCGGTCCGTACGGCGACGAGCCCTACCCCGGCGACCAGCCGGGGCACACCCGGGCCTTCAGCATCGGCGAGGACCCGTACGCCGGGTACGGCACGCCCAGCGGCACCGGGCAGGACGGCTACGGGCAGGACGGCTACGGCCGGGCCCCCTACGGCGACGCCGACGACAACGTGGCCGTCTACCGGGCCGGCGGCCAGGTCGCCCCCGGGTGGCCGGGCCGCGCCCCGACTGGAAGGAGCTGCTCGCCGGCATCTACCGCCGGCCGGCCCGCACCTTCGACCGGATGCGCGACCACCAGGCCTGGCTGCCGGCGGTCGTCGTCTCGCTGATCTACGGCGTGCTGGCGGTGCTCGGCATGGGCTCCACCCACGACGACATCGTCGACTCCACCTTCTCGACCGCGGCCTGGTCGCTGGTCGCCGCGGGGATCGGCTTCACGCTGGCCGGCGCGGTGCTCGGCGGGGTCACCCACGGGCTGGCCCGCCAGCTCGGCGGCGACGGCCCCTGGCAGTCCACGGTGTGCCTGGCGATGCTGATCGGCTGGACGAGCGACGTGCCGCGGCTGCTGCTCGCCCTGTTCCTGCCCACCGGGAACGTGGTGGTGCAGGTCGTCGGCTGGGCGACCTGGCTGGTCTGCGCCGTCCTGCTGACCACCATGGTCCGCCGGGTGCACGACCTGCCCTGGGGCAAGGCGGCCGGCGCCGCCGCGCTGCAGCTGCTGGCCCTGCTGGTGCTGATCAAGCTGCCGACGCTGAGCTGAGGCCCGGCGCCGGGCCCCGGGTAGGGTGGACGGTCTGTCCTCATCTGCCCCACGCAGTGTCCGGAGCACCCTCATGACCCTCTCCACCACCCACGTCAGCTTTCCGTCCGGCGCGCTGACCGGCGAGTCGCCGGTGGTCGCCGTCCACCCGCTGGACGGCGGCCGGTTCGCCGTCGTCACGGAGGCGACGCCGTTCCACCCGCTCGACCACACCTGGCCCGACCAGCCGGCCGACCTCGGCACCCTGACGGTCGGAGGCGTCGCGCACCCCGTGGTGGACTGCCTGACCGGCGCCGTCGGGCCGGACGGCGCCGGCCTGCAGGTGGGCGCCGACATCCCGGTGCGGCGCGGTGACGAGGCGTGGGCGTGGCTGGTCCTGCACGTCGTCGAGCAGGAGCCCGCCGGGGCCGTCGGCGCGGTCGCCTCGCTGGCGGTGGACGCCGACCGCAGGGCCCGGCTCTCCGCCGCCCACAGCGGCTGCCACCTGCTGGCCCTCGCCCTCAACGCCGCGCTGGCCCCGCGCTGGCGCAAGGACCCGGGCCGGGCGGACGCCTTCGGCAACCCGGACTTCGACAGTCTCGCCATGGCGTCGTCGGTGATGGACACCGAGGCCAGCACCGACACCTACCGGCTGGGCAAGTCGCTGCGGAAGAAGGGCTTCTCCACCGAGGCCGCCGAGGGGCTGCCGGCGCTCGCGGACGCCCTGGGCGCCCTCACCGAGATGATCAACGCCCAGCTCGCGGCCTGGGTCGCGGCCGACGCGCCCGTGCACATCGAGGTCCCCGGGCCGGAACTGACCGCGCGTCGCCGCTGGCACTGCGAGCTGCCGGTCGGCACCGCCGAGATCTTCTGCGGTGGCACCCACCTCCACCACCTGGGGGAGCTCGCCGAACTGCGGACCGAGCTGACGCTGTCCGAGGACGGCAGCGAACTCGTCGCCGTCACCCGGCCCAAGCGCGCCTGACCGCCCCTCACCGCCCTTCACCGCTCTGACCGCCCCTCACCGCCCCGACCGCCCTGCGCCGGTGCCGGTGGGGGCGGTCACGGTGGGGGCGTCACGGTGGAGCTGCTCGTCGACTTCTGCGGAAGTCATAGAAGGGCAAAAACGAGTGCGAGTGGGCGAAAGTTCCCCTTTCGCTCAGTCCTATGCGTTGCAAGTTCATAACGCAGTGTGGTTATGCGGCATTTGTTCGATCGGTGGCGGTGGGCTGTCGATAGCGTTCGGGTCACCGTTCAGGTTTCCTGCTCACCGTCGAGGACCACCATGACCACCCCTCAGCCGCCCCAGGGCCAGCCGGGCACCTTCGGCCCCGCCGACGGGTTCGGCCAGCCCGCACCCGGCTACGGCCAGCCGGCCGGCCAGGTGCCGGGCCAGTACCCCGGCCAGATGCCCGGCCCGGTCCCCGGCGGCTACGCCCAGACCGTTCTCGCGCCGAAGAAGAGCCGCGGGAAGAAGATCATCATCGGCCTGGTCACCGTCGTCGTGGTGATCGGCATCAAGGTCGGCATCGGCTTCGCGATCGGCTACGCCGCCGCGGACAAGCCCGTGCACGCCAAGGCCGGCCAGTGCGTCCACGTGACCGGCACCGACACCAACCCGAAGGTCGACACCGTCGACTGCGGCAGCGCCGACGCCAACTACACCGTGGTGTCGGTCGTCGACAACTCCTTCGACACCCACGCCTGCGACAACGTCGACCAGGCCACCGCGAGCCTCGCGCAGCAGCTGCTCAGCGACAAGTTCGTGCTCTGCCTCGCGGAGAAGAAGTAACGGCCCACCGTACGGCCGGTGCCCCCGGTCCGGCGGACGGCGCTCGCACGACAGACGGAGCGGGCCCCCGATCACCGATCGGGGGCCCGCTCCGTCCGCGCCGGGATCAGACCTCGGTGCGGTGGAAGTTCAGGAAGGAGCGCGACGGCGTCGGGCCGCGCTGGCCCTGGTAGCGCGAGCCGTACCGGGCGGAGCCGTACGGGTGCTCGGCCGGCGAGGACAGCCGGAACAGGCACAGCTGCCCGATCTTCATCCCCGGGTACAGCTTGATCGGCAGGGTGGCGACGTTCGACAGCTCCAGCGTCACGTGCCCGCTGAAGCCGGGGTCGATGAAGCCCGCCGTGGAGTGCGTGAGCAGGCCCAGCCGGCCCAGGCTCGACTTGCCCTCCAGTCGCGATGCCACATCGTCCGGCAGGGTGATCACCTCGAACGTCGAGGCGAGCACGAACTCGCCCGGGTGCAGGATGAACGCCTCGTCGCCGGCCGGCTCGACCAGCCGGGTCAGGTCCGGCTGCTCCTCGGAGGGGTCGATGTGCGGGTAGCGGTGGTTCTCGAACACCCGGAAGAAGCGATC
This sequence comes from Kitasatospora paranensis, assembly GCF_039544005.1. Classification (NCBI taxonomy): domain Bacteria; kingdom Bacillati; phylum Actinomycetota; class Actinomycetes; order Kitasatosporales; family Streptomycetaceae; genus Kitasatospora; species Kitasatospora paranensis. The sequence continues at coordinate 4,263,242 of NZ_BAABKV010000001.1, read as the reverse complement.
CAGCCGGACGTCGATGCTGGAGGGCTGGACCATCACGGGGTCGAAGGGGTCGATGACCACCCGGCCCTTGTCGATCTCGGCCCGGATGTCCTTGTCAGAGAGCAGCACGGGGTCGAGGGTACGTGGCAACGGCGGCCCCGGACGAATCCGCCCGGGGCCGCCGCCGTACCGTGCCCGGCCTCAGGCCAGGAACTCCACGGCCTCCAGCCGCATCGCGCGCGCCAGTTGCGCACCGGACAGCTCACCCACGTCGGCCGGCACCGAGCTGCGCAGCCGTCCGCACTGCGGACAGCGGATCAGCCGCCCCGGCCCCAGCCGGCCGGCGCCGAGATTCTGCATCGGGAACGTGGTGGTGCTGAACAGGTGCCCTTCGGCACAACGAACGACGGTGCGCTGCTCCATCGATCCCCTTCCCAAAACTCCCCGTACTCCCCGTCCGCCTCCCGCCCTGGCGTCTCGACCGCAGTCGGCGCCCCGGGCGACAGCGTCACATTAGGGGATCTTCCGGACATCCATCACGGCGGCTCGCCGCCCCGAACGCCGGGAACGGGCCACACAGTACGCCCCTCGGGCAGCCCTCCGCACCGACCCCGCGACAGGCCCGGCGGCGCGTCCGCACCGGGCCCCGCATCCACCGGAGGATGGGGTACAGTGGTGATCGATCGAGCGGTCGCTGACGGCTCGTCACATGCGGGCGTAGTTTAATGGTAGAACATGAGCTTCCCAAGCTTATAGCGCGAGTTCGATTCTCGTCGCCCGCTCCACCGAGAAACCCCAGGTCAACGACCTGGGGTTTCTGCTGTGTCTAGACCTCTTCCGCCCGCCTCTGCTCCTGTCCTCGCCCCGCGTCGGCCGGCTGCTTGTCGCGATCCGGTCCTGCCCGCCCCGGTGGGGCTACTGCTGCCGGGTGGTCGGCCGGGCGAGGGTGAGTCCGGACCAGCGTGCCAGTTCCTCCGCGTGGCTGCCGGTCTCCGTCGCCAGGGCGACCGTCGTGGTCCCGTCGGGTGCGGGATCGTCCCTGCGGGAGAGCAGGGCCAGCGGCCAGGCCGGACTTCCGGGCCGCTCGCCGTCGACGGGGTGCCAGTCCCAGGCCGCGTCGAATCGCCAGACCCGTCCGTCCTGGTCGACGACCTCGTCGCCCGGTTCGAGGAAGGCGTAGGGGCGGAAGAGCAGTTCGACCCGGATCGGTTCACCGCCGTCGGGGTCGAACGCGTAGCCCTGGTCCTCAAGCTCCGGGTCATGGGTCTCGCCCTGCGGCAGCACTTCGAGGTAGGAGGCGGGCCGCGGCAGCATGCCCGTCACCAGGGGTGGATCGAAGTCGTGGACGGCCAGGACGTGCACCACGGTTGCGGGGATCCCCACCTGGCAGGTGTCACCCGGCTTCAGCGTGGTCGTGTCCGGCTCCGTCCGGAACGCGTCCCACTCGTCGGCCTCGGGCAACGGCAGCGCCCGCTGCCCGTTCCACCCGATGTTCCCGGCCCGCGGGTCCGGCTCCGTCCACGGCCACGTCACGGAGACGTGGAAGCGGGAGACCTCGGTGACCCCCGTCCCGGTGAACGGACACTCCAGCATCAGCACATCACCCGGCCGGAAGCGTGTGCGGCCACTGTCCGTCCCCTGCCGGTCCGACTCGGGCCCCTCTGTACGTCCGTCCACTGCGTCCTCCTCAGAAGTCCGAAGCGATCATCACAGACACGGCGCGTGCGGCACCGGGGCCCGGGGCTCTTTCGGTGCCTCTATGCGTCCGGCAGTTGAGGGATGGTCACGGCCGTGGTGGTGCGGGGCGGGTTCAGGCGGCGAGGGCGGGGTTCTCGGGCGGGGCGGCGGAGGTCTCCGTCCCGGCTGCGGGCCGGGGGTCGCGCATGACCAGGGCGGCCAGGGCGGCGGCGGCCAGGACACCGACCGCGCTGATGGTGAAGGTGGTCGACATCGAGGTGGTGAAGGCCTCCCGGGCGGCGTGGGCCAGGCCGGTGTCGCCCTGGGCGGTGGCCAGCGCGTCGGCGATCGAGTGCCGGGCCCGGGCGGGGGTGCCGGCGGGCAGGGCGCGGCCGAAGCCGCTCGACAGGAGCGAGCCGAGGATCGCGATGCCGAGCGCCGTGCCGGCCTGCTGGATGGTGTCGTTCAGGGCCGAGCCCACGCCCGCCTGTTCGGCCGGGATGGTGCCCATCAGCGCACCGACCGCAGCCGGCATCGCGAGCCCCGCGCCGAGGCCGAGGAGGCCGAGCGCGACGGCCGGGACGGCGAAGCCCGTGGTGGCGGAGACGGTGGCCAGCAGGGCGAAGGACGAGGCCATGACGAGCATGCCGGTCAGGATCAGCAGGCGGTTGCCCATCCTCGCGGCGAGTGCGGCGCCGCCGGAGTTGCCGATCAGCGCGGCGACGGCCAGCGGCACGAACGCCAGGCCCGCCTTGACGGGCGAGTAGCCGAGCACGAACTGCAGGTACTGGGTGAGCACCAGCAGCAGGCCGCCGTTGCCGATCTGCACGAGGGTCAGCGAGAGCGAACCGCCGCTGAAGTTGCGGTGCTTGAACAGGGCCAGCGGCACCATCGGCGCTGCGGTGACGTTCTCCCAGACCACGAACCCGCCGAGGGCGGCGACGGCGACGGCCAGGGTGGCCATCGACTGCCCGCCGAAGGCGCCGTGCTGCGGGAGTTCGATGATCCACCAGATCAGGGCGGTCATGCCGACCGCGGACAGCACCGCACCGAGCGGATCGGCCTTCTGCCGCTTTCCTTCGACTCCGGCATCAGCGCGACGGCCGCCAGGACGGCCAGCACGACGACCGGGACGTTGATGAGGAAGATCGAGTGCCAGGAGAAGTGGTCGATGAGCACGCCGCCGAGGACCGGGCTGCCGACCAGGCCGAGCATCGACACCGAGCCCCAGGCCGCCATCGCCTTGCCGCGCTCGTCCTCGTCGAAGACGGTGATGAGGATCGACAGGGTGGACGGCATGATCAGCGCCCCGCCGACGCCCATGGCGACCCGTGCTGCGATCACCTCGCCGGGGTCGGTGCAGAACGCCGCGGTCAGGGATGCCGCCCCGAACAGCAGCAGGCCGAGGACCATGACCCTCCGGCGGCCGAAGCGGTCGCCGAGGCTGCCCGAGGTCAGCAGGAGCCCGGCGAACACCAGGACGTAGGAGTCGAGGATCCACTGGGTGTCCTGGGCGCTCGCGCCGATGTCGCGGGTCATCGGCGGCACGGCGACGGTCAGCGCCATGCTGTCGATCACCAGGACCAGGGTGCTCAGGCAGAGCACGATCAGGATCCACCAGCGGCGGGGATTGCGGCCTTCCATGGGGTGCTCCTCCGGGGTGCGCACACTGTTCCTTCGATGCGAACACTGTACGCAAGAGCGCACAACGTACGCAAGAGAGCATTCCTGTACGCTCGATGCGAACGGTGTACGCGCGAGTGAGGGAGTGCTCATGGCCGCCACGACGAACCCGATTCCGTCCGTGTGGGCCCGGCAGCCGCGGGAGGCCGACCAGCCCGCGCTCAGCCGGGCCGCGATCGTCCGGGAGGCGGTCGCCGTGCTGGACGCCGACGGCATCGAAGCGCTCAGCATGCGCAAGCTCGGCGCCCGGTTGAACGCCGGCGCCACCTCGCTCTACCGGCACGTCGCCACCAAGGACGAGCTGATGGAGCTGGCGGTGGACGAGGTCTTCGCGGAGATGACCGTCCCGCCCGCCGACGGCCCCGGCTGGCGCGCCGCCGCCGTCGAGGCGGCCGGGTCCTTCCGCGCGACGGCCCTGCGCCACCCCTGGCTGGCCGCCGTCCTCGGCCAGGCGGGCCTCGCCTACCTGGGCCCCAACCTCATGTCGTTCTCCGACCGGCTGGCCGCCCTGTTCGCCGCCGCCGGCTTCGCCGAACCGAGCCGCGCGATCGACACCGTGCTCTCCTACGTCATCGGGATGAGCACCACCGAGGCGGCCTGGCTCACCACCGTCGCCCGCTCCGGTGAGACCGAGGCGGACTTCGTGGCCCGCCTCCTCCCCACCGCCCGGCAGGCCGCGGCCGGTCACAGCCACCTCGCGGACTCCTACGCCGACGCCGACGCCCGCGGCGCCGCGGGGACGCTCGACCCCGTGGCGAGCCGGGACGCCACGTTCGCCTACGGCCTGGACGTCGTCCTCGACGGCCTGGCGCTGCGGCTGCCGCGCGGCTGACCGCCGCGGCCGGCCCCGGTCACCGGCCCGTTGCCCCGCGGTGCAGGGCGACCTGGACGAGGGCGTGCTCGCCGCTCGTCCGCCACGCCGGGCCGGTGGCGTCGAGGCGGGCGGCGGTCGCGGGGGCGAGGCCGACCACGACCTCCGACTTGAGCGTCCGCAGGGCGGTGACCGGGGACGGGAAGTGCCCGGTCGCGTCATCGAAGGCGGTGGTGGCCGGCCAGAGCCGGTCGCCCACCAGCCGGCGGTAGTTGAGGTCGCCCTTGAGGATCGTCATCGCGGCGCCGGCGAACTCCGCCCGGAGGTCGTCGGGCATGTCGTGGTACGGCAGCGGCGCGCAGAAGAACGGGTGGGTGCGGACACCGAGCTTGCCGTCGTTCATCGCCCGCCACAGCCGTCCGCCGATCGCCGCGGCCTGCTCCGACCGGGCCGTCCGCAGGCGGGTGAGGGCGGCCAGGAGGTCGGCGGTGGTCGCGTCGGAGACGAAGAACGGCTGGGGCTTCACGTACAGGTCGACCCGCGCGGCAGTGCCGTCGGCCAGCAGGTGGTCGACGAGGACCAGATCGGGCAGGAGTTCGCGGCCGGCGTTGTCCGCGATCAGGCAGATCCGGCCGCCCCTCGTCCGCTCCAGTTCGGCGCGCAGGACGTCGCCGTCGTCGGCGACGAGTTCCGTGACCGCACCGCCCGGGGCGCCTGCGGTGATCCCGAAGCCGAGGTCGGCGCGGTTGCCCCACAGGGCGGAGGAGAGCAGGGCCCGGGCCCGCTGCCCGCCGGGCAGCCCGGCGAGTCCGTCGAGTGCGGCCAGTTCGTCGTCCACCGCGGCGCCCGCCAGTTCGGCGGCCTTGAACGGGCCGAACGGGTCGATGCCCTGCCAGGCTCCCGGCCGGAAGTAGCCGGTGGCGTCCAGCAGCCGGCGGTAGAACCAGCTCTCCGCCCACAGGAACGGCGCTTCGCCCCAGGGCCGGCCCCACAGCCCGTCGCCCCAGGCCAGCCACTGCTCCCGGTCGTGGGCGTCGGCGCCGAGCGGCTCCAGGACGCCGCCGGTGCTCTCCGTGAGCAGCCGCTCGATCGCCCGCCGCGCGCCGGGCCCGTACGGCAGGGCGTCCAGCACCCGCCGGACGAGCTCCGGGTGGCGCTCGTGGAAGACGGCCCGGGCGAAGGACCCGGGGACGTCGCTGCGGATCACGGGTGCAGTGGGCACGTCGGGGTCGTCCTCGGATGGTCGGGGGCCGGCCCGGGCGGCCGCTCCGGAGGACATCATCGCGGAACCCGCCGCGGCCGGCCCGGTGGACGTGCCGCCGGCGCCGGAGCCGGAGCCGCCCGTCGGGACTCGAGCCCCGGGACCCGGACCCCGGCCGCATGCCGCCGCAGGTGTTGACAGCGGCCGCAAAAGCGTGTGCGGGCCGGGCCCCCGATGTCGGTACGATGGCGACGGCCAGGATTCCGCCCCTCCCCGGGCGGGGACCGCCGCGGAGCAGCGACCTCGGGCGCGCTGCGGCGAAGCGGTCCGGCCACCGACACCCGCCCGCGGGCATCCCAACCGGTGTCCGCCGCAGACATGGGAGCATCCCAGGATGACTCGGCAGTTGATCACCAGCGCGCTTCCCTACATCAACGGGATCAAGCACCTGGGCAACATGGTCGGGTCGATGCTCCCGGCGGACGTCTACTCCCGCTACCTGCGCCAGCGCGGGCACGAGGTCCTCTACATCTGTGCCACCGACGAGCACGGCACCCCGGCCGAGCTGGCCGCGCAGGAGGCCGGGCTGCCGGTCGCGGAGTTCTGCGCGCAGGCGCACGACCAGCAGAAGGCGATCTACGACGGCTTCCAGCTGTCCTTCGACCACTTCGGCCGCAGCTCCTCGCCGCAGAACCGGGAGATCACCCAGGAGATCGCCCGCGAGCTGCACCGCAACGGCTTCATCGAGGAGCGCTCGATCCGCCAGGTGTACTCGATCACCGACGGGCGCTTCCTGCCGGACCGGTACATCGTCGGCACCTGCCCGCACTGCGGCTACGACAAGGCCCGCGGCGACCAGTGCGAGAACTGCACCCGGGTCCTCGACCCGACGGACCTGCTGGAGCCGCGCTCCGCGATCAGCGGCAGCTCCGAGCTGGAGGTCCGCGAGACCACCCACCTGTTCCTGCTCCAGTCGAAGCTGACGGACGAGGTGGAGGCGTGGATCGCCGCGCACGGCGACGACTGGCCGGTGCTGGCGTCCTCGATCGCCCGCAAGTGGCTGACCGAGGGCCTGCAGGACCGGGCGATCACCCGCGACCTGGAGTGGGGCGTGCCCGTCCCGGCCGACGTCTGGCCCGGGCTGGCGGCCGACGGCAAGGTCTTCTACGTCTGGTTCGACGCGCCGATCGAGTACATCGGTGCCACCAAGGAGTGGGCGGACGCCGCCCCGGCCGGTGAGGTCCGGGACTGGAAGTCCTGGTGGTACGAGGCCGACGACACCGTGCGCTACACGGAGTTCATGGCCAAGGACAACGTCCCGTTCCACACGGTGATGTTCCCCGCCACGATCCTCGGCTCGCGCCGGCCGTGGAAGAAGGTCGACTACGTCAAGGCCTTCAACTGGCTGACCTACTACGGGGGCAAGTTCTCCACCAGCCAGAAGCTGGGCATCTTCACCGACGTCGCACTGGAGCTGCTGCCGGCCGACTACTGGCGCTACTTCCTCATGGCGCACGCGCCCGAGTCCGACGACTCCAGCTTCACCTGGGACCTGTTCGCGTCCGTCGTCAACAAGGACCTCGCCGACACCCTCGGCAACTTCGTCAACCGCGTGCTGTCGTTCAGCCGCAAGCGCTTCGGTGACGACGTCCCGGCCGGCGCGGCCGCGGGCGAGGCCGAGGAGCGGCTCGGCGAGCAGATCGCCGAGCTGCTCGCGGAGTACGAGGGCAACCTCGACGCGCTCAACTTCCGCAAGGCCGCGCAGAGCCTGCGGGCGCTCTGGAGCGCGGGCAACGCCTACCTCGACGAGAAGGCGCCCTGGCTGCAGGTCAAGACCGACCCGGAGGCCGCCGCGCTGACCCTGCGGACGGCGATGAACCTGATCCACCTCTACGCGGTGGTCTCGGAGCCGTTCATCCCGGCGGCGGCCAAGGCGATCCGGGAGTCGTTCGGCCTCGCCGAGGGCGCTGCGGCGCGGACGCTGACCTGGGTGAGCGGGGACCAGGCGCGGGCGCTGGACCTGGTGCCCGCCGGTACCCCGTTCACCGTGCCGCCGGTCCTCTTCGCCAAGATCACCGACGACGACCTGGCGGCCTGGACCGAGCGCTTCGGCGGCCGGCCCGAGACGGTCTGACCCGGCCCGCCCCGGCCTGCACCGCCCGGTTCCGCGCTCAGGAAGGAGCGCGGGGCCGGGCGGTGGCGCATGCCCCGTCGGGGCAGTCCGGCACCGGATCACCGGTGGACTCCGGGAGGTCGCCCGGCTTCGGGCGCCCGGCGCCGGTGGCCGCGCGGTACCTGGCGGCGGCGAACGCCGCGGCCCTGGCCAGGGGCAGGCCTGCCGGGGTGCTGAGCCGGTGGGCCAGCGGACGGTGCTCGGCGAGGGCCCACAGACAGGTGACGAACGCCTGCGGGCCGCGCCAGATCTCGCCGGTGTCGGCGACCACCGTGATCTCCCCGAGGGCCGCCTCGTGGTCCACCCCCGGGAACCGGCGCCGCGCCTCGGCGGAGGCCACCGCCACGAACTCCAGGGGGACCAGCTGGGCCTGGGCCCGCAGCCAACGGGTCAGCTGCCGGCAGAGGCCGCAGTCGGGGTCGTGCAGCACGGCCAGCCGGGTGACCGGCGGCGCGGCGGCGGGCGGGTGCGTCATCGCGGCCGCTCTCAGGCCCGCGACGGCTGCTGCGGCCAGGCCTGCGGGGCGACCGGCGGCCGCTGCTGGCGGTCCATCGCCCCGCGGCGGCGGATCCTGTTGAGCACGTACACGTTGCCGAGGTGCATCGCGCCGATCACCAGCAGGACGGAGCCGAGCTTGACCGAGAGTGCGTCGAAGACCCCTGGACGCTGCCGACCTCGTGGTCGGTCTTCATCCAGAGCACGACGAAGCCCAGGTTGAGCAGGTAGAAGCCGACCACCAGGAGGTGGTTCACGGCGTCGGCGAGCTTGTCGTCGCCGGGGAAGACCGCGTTCAGGAACAGCCGGCCGTTGCGGCTGAGGGTCCGGCCCACCCACACCGTCACCCCGATGGCGAAGGGCAGGTAGACGGCGTAGCTGACGACTGTGTAGTCCATGGAACACTCCGTTTCGAACGTGTTCAAAACCTTGGGCATGACAGTAGACCTCTATTTGAACGTGTTCAAGTCCGCCGTCCGGGCCGAGTGCGCGGCCGAGGGCCGGGGCCGGCCCGCCGGTGCCGACTCGGCGGCCCGGCGGCCGGCCGGCGGTTACGCCCTGCCGAGGGCGTCGAGCCGGGCGAGCTCCTCCGGCGAGAGCCGCAGGGCGCCGGCGGCCACGTTCTCCTCCACGTGGTCCGGGTTGCCCGTCCCCGGGATCGCCAGTACGTGCGGGCCGCGCTGCAGCGTCCACGCCAGCCGCACCTGGGCCGGCGAGGCGCCGTGGTCCCGGGCGATCGCGAGCAGCTCCTCGTCGTGGCCCGCGGCGGCGGCACCCTCCTCCCGCCCCTCGCCGGCTATGGCGAAGAACGGCACGAACGCGATGCCCAGCTCACCGCAGAGCCGCAGCAGGTCGTCGGCGTCCGTGCTCCGGGAGTCGATCCCGTACCGGTTCTGGACGCAGACCACCGGGGCGATGCGCCGGGCCTCGGCGAGGTGTTCGGCCCGGACGGCGGAGAGTCCGAGGTGCCGGATCAGCCCGGCCTCGCGCAGCTCGGCCAATGCGCCGACGTAGTCGGAGACGGTGCCGTACTGCGCCATGCCGGGCAGCATCCGCAGGTTCACCAGGTCGAGATGGTCGCGGCCGAGCTGCCGCAGGTTCTCCTCCACCTGGCCGCGCAACTGCTCGGGCCTCGCCGTGGTCCACTCGCCCCACGTGTCACGGCCCGGCCCGACCTTGGTGGCGATCACCAGGTCGTCCGGGTAGGGCGCCAGCGCGCTGTTGACGATCTCGTTGGCGGACCGCAGCGTCGAGAAGTAGAACGCCGCGGTGTCGATGTGGTTCACGCCGAGCTCGACGGCCCGCCGCAGCACGGCGATCGACCGGTCGCGGTCGCGCGGTGTGCCGAGGTCGAAGGCCGCACTGCCGGTCAGGCGCATCGCGCCGAAGCCGATCCGGTGGACGGTCAGGTCGCCGAGCTGCCAGCTGCCCGCGTCCGCCGCGGTGATGTCCTTGTTCATGATCGGCAGTGTGGCACGCGAACTGCCGCTTCCTGTCGGGTTCCTGCCACCGGGTGCAGGTACGGGCGGCCCGAGGGCCGCCCGTACGTGCCGACGGCGGTGCGGAGGCACCCCGATCCCGCCCTCGCCGTTCCGGATCTGCACGCGGTTGTGTGCTGTGACGGATGCACCGTGACCTGTACGCGATGCTGAGCTGCACTGTCGTCGGGGAGTCGAACCCCTGCGCTGCTCTCCGCGCGCCAGAAGTGGGCCGGATGAACCGCCGACCCGCGGTCTGTGCACGCCTCCGTGAACGGCTACCTGCTCCTCCGCACCGCCGGGTCCGTCAGTCCAGCAGGTCGACCTCCCAGTTCGTCCGCTGGATCAGCACGTCCACCTCCCGGATCTCGCGGGCCAGCACGTCGGCCCGGCTGCGCAGTTCGGCGACCGGCAGGGCCGCGATCATCTTCAGCTCGGACCGCAGCTGCCGGGTGGCCCCGGCCCGGCCGGCGGCCGCGTCGGCGGCCGTGGTGACCACCGCGTGCCGCAGCCGCAGCACGTCCCGCCGGGCGAGCGCGTCGGTGAGGGTGCTGCCGCCGTCCACCACCGCGGCGGCGTTCGTCCGGTTGATCCGCCGGATGAGCGACTCCAGGCCGTCGAGCACCTCGTCCGCCTCGGCCAGCAGCTGCGCCGCGTCCTCGGCCGGCTCCTCGCCCTCCTGGTAGCGCGCACCGGCGACCACACGGGCGCGCAACTGCTCCGCCCTGCGCACCGCCTCCGCCCGCAGCGCCAGCGCCTCGGCAAGCTTCATCGTCCGCACCTCCGTCACCCTGTCGACCACGCACGGAGTATGACCGCCGGGCGATCCCGGCCGCACCGGGTTTTCCGCAGGTCGGGACGCCGATCAGGCGGCGTGTTCGAGGGCGAGCCGCAGCGCGGTGGCGAGCCCCTCCCGGTGGGTGTCGCGGATCTCCCGGCTGCGGGCGGCCAGCAGCGAGACCGTCCACTGCATGCGGGGCACGCCGGGCAGCGGGGCCAGCCCGGCGCCGTACGGGGAGCGGGCCAGGCCGGAGGGCAGCATGGCGCAGCCGAGGCCGCCCTGCACGGTGGCGTGCACGCCGTCCATGGAGCCGAGTTCGAGGCTCTCGGGCGGCTCGCCGGCGCGCAGCCGCAGGAATTCGGGCAGCCAGCGCTGGGACGGGCAGTCCGGGTCGGCCACCGCGACCTGCCGGCAGGGTGTGGCGGGCCGGGTCGAGGCGCTGGTACTGGGGATGAACTCCAGCTCCTGGACGAGGACTTCGGTGGGGCGTCCGGGCTGTGCGGCGGTCCCGCAGGCGCGTTCGGCGAGGACGGCGGTGCGGGCGCGGGCCAGCCCGGCGACGGACGTCGGGTCCGGGCCGCCGGCCGTGGCCGGGGTCCGGGACCGGCGGGGCGCGCGGGCGGTGAGCAGGAAGGCGCCGTCGAGATCGCCGTTGCGCAGCGCGGTGTGGATCTCGGCGGTGCACATGACCCGCAGGGCGAGCTGCACTCCGGGCAGCAGTCGCCGGCCGAACCGGGAGATCCGGGCGAGCTGTTCGCCGTACGCGAGGGCGGGGGCGAGGCCGAGGCGCAGGCGCTGCGGGTGGGCCTCGGGGCCGCGCAGCGCCTGTTCCATCTCGCCGACAAGTCCGAGCACCTGGACGGCGTAGCCGCGCACGGTGGAGCCGGCGGGCGTGAGCCGGACGCCGTTCGGCAGCCGGTGGAAGAGCGGCGCGCCGGCCTGCCGTTCCAGGGCGCGCATCTGGGCGGTGACGCTCGACTGCGAGTAGCCGAGGCGGTGGGCGGCCCCGGTGAACGAGCCGGTTCTGATGACCTCGCAGAACGTTCTCAGCGTCTTGACGTCGATGTCCACTTGCTGCTCCCCGTGTGGGCCCGCCGGTGCCGTGTCGCACGGGGCGGCCGTGTGGTGTGGGTGACGGCCGCGGGCCGGCACGGGGCGCCCGGTCCGCGGCCGGGCGCCCCGTGGTGGTGGCGCGGTGTCTCAGTGCGCGGCGTGCGCGTCGACCAGCGGGAAGTCGAGCTCGGGCTCGGCGACGTGGTTGAAGAAGTTGGAGAGCACGTTGAGCGCGACGTGTCCCACGATCTCGGCGATCTCGGCGTCGGTCACGCCGGCCGCCCGCGCCTCGGCGAGGGCCTCGTCGGTGACCCTGCCGCCGGTGTCCATCACGGCGCCGGTCAGCTTGAGCACCTGGTCCATGTGCGGGTCGGTGTCGGTGCCCCGCCGGGTGGCGAGCAGCTGCTCCTCGCTGAGGCCGACCCGGCCGCCGCGCATGGTGTGGGCGGAGACGCAGTAGGTGCAGCTGTTGCGCTGGGCGATGAACAGGGCGAGCTGCTCGCGCTGCTTGGTGCTGAAGGTGCCGCCGACCAGGGCCTCGCGCATGGCCAGGTAACCGCGCAGGGCGGCCGGTCCGTTGGCGAGCGCGGCGTACAGGTTGGGCACCTTGCCGAGCTGCTTGAGGGTGCTCTCCAGCAGCTCGCGCTGCTCCTCGCTGGCGGTCTCCACGGTGAGCTGGGGCAGACGGGACACGGTGTCTCCTCGAAATCGCGGCGGATGTCCAGCCGTCGGATATGGAACCGATCGGTACCAAACAGCTAGAACGGTACTGATCGGTTCCATCTTTCGTCAACGCCCATCGGAAAATCAGAACCGAGTGGTACCGTTTTCGGGTGCCGAGCCGAGCCAGAGAACGTCTCCTCACCGCCGCCGAGCGGTTGTTCTACGAGGAGGGCATCCGCGCGGTCGGAGTCGAGCGGATCCTCGCCGAGTCCGGCGTCGGCCGGGCGTCCTTCTACCGGCATTTCCCCAGCAAGGACGACCTCGTCGTCGAGGTGCTCCGACGCCGCGACACGGCATGGCGCGCCTGGCTGGCCGACACCGTCGAGGTGAGCCCCCGCAGCCCCGAGGACCTGCCGCTCGCCCTCTTCGACGGCCTCGCCGAGCGCTTCCTGGCCGCCGACTTCCGCGGCTGCGCCTTCATCAACACCATGGTCGAGGAGGCCGACCCGGCCAGCCCGGCCCACCGGGTCGCCGCCGAGCACAAGGAACAGGTCATCGCCTACCTGGACGGCCTGCTCGCCGACGGCGGCTACCGCGACCACCAGGTGCTCGCCCGGCAGCTCGCCCTGCTGGGCGACGGCGCGATCGTCGCCGCCCTGCGCGAACGCACGGCCGACGCCGCCCCCAGGGCCCGCGCGGTCGCCGAGGCCCTGCTCGGCGCCGCCGACCGCGCCGCCCCACGGGGCTGACCGGGCCACCGCCCGGTCAGCCCCGCGCCAACCGTGCGGCCAGCTCCGCACGGCGTACCTTGCCCGACCGGGTCCGCGGCAGCCCGGCGGCGAATTCCACCCCGCGCGGCACGAACACCGGCGCCAGCCGGGCCCCGGCCAGCGCCAGCAGCTCGCCGCGCAGCCGGGCCGCTGCCGCACCCGACGGCGGCCCGCCGCGCGGCACCACGACCGCGTACGGGACGAGCCCGGCCAGCCGGTCGGGGCGCGGGACGACAGCGGCGTCCGCCACCTCGGCGTGGCTGCGCAGCACCGCCTCGATCTCGGCCGGTGAGACCCGGTGGCCGGCCGACTTGAACACCTCGTCCAGCCGGCCCAGCAGCCGGACGGAGCCGTCCGCGCACCGCTCGCCCACGTCGCCCGTCCGGTAGAGGCCGTCCGCCACGGCGGCTGCCGTCCGCGCCGGGTCGTCCGCGTAGCCGGCCATCAGCCCGGCCGGACGGTCGGCGAGATCCAGGCACACCTCGCCCGCGTCGCCGAGCGCCCCGGTCGCCGGGTCGCGCAGCACGACCCGCCAGCCCGGCAGCGGGTGCCCCAGCGGGGAGAGCGGCGCGGGGCCGCCCGGGACACGGCCGATCAGCGCGGTCGCCTCGGTCTGCCCGTAGCCGTCCCGCACCTGCACGCCCCAGGCGGCGGCGACCGCGGTCGACACCTCGGCGGTCAGCGGTTCGCCGGCCGCCGTCGCCTCGCGCAGCCGTACTGCCGCCGCACCCGTCCGGTGCAGGTACGGCAGCATCGCCCGCCAGGCGCTCGGCGGGGCGCAGAAGGAGTCGGCGCCCTGCCCGGCGAGCACCCCGGGCAGCACCTCCGGCGGCAGCCCCCGTCCGGCGGGGCGAGCACCGTCGCCTCGGCCGCGAACGGCACGAAGAAACTGCTCCAGGAGTGCTTGGCCCAGCCCGGCGCCGACAGGTTGAGGTGCACGTCGCCGGGGCGCAGCCCGTTCCAGTACAGGCTGGACAGGTGCCCGACCGGGTAGCTCGCATGGGTGTGCTCGACCAGCTTCGGCAGCGAGGTCGTGCCGGAGGTGAAGTAGCAGAACGCCGGGTCGCCGGCCGGTGTCGGCCCGTCCGGCAGGTACGGGTGGTGCACCGAGCGGGTGTCCGGGTACGCGTCCCAGCCGGCCGGCCGGTCCTCGCCCAGGGCGATCCGCCGCCCCGGCACCGGCAGGTCAGCCACCAGCGCGGCCGCGCCGGCGGTCGCCAGCACGTGGCGGATCCGGCCGCGGCCGATCCGGTCGGCCGCCTCCTCGGCGGTCACGTCCTGGTACGTCGGGACGACCACCGCACCGAGCTTGAGGCAGCCCAGCAGGCTCTCCCACAGCTCGGAACGGGCCCCGAGGAGCAGCAGCACGCGGTCCCCGCGCGCCACCCCGAGCCCGGCCAGCGCCACGGCGAGGGTGTCCGACCGGGCGGACAGCTCGGCGTACGAGAGGTCCTCGGCGACCGGGACGGTGCCGTCCGCGGCCGGTTCGCCGAGCAGCCGCAGGGCGGGGCGCGGGCAGTCGGCCGCGACCACGTCGAACCACTCCAGCGCCCAGTTGAAATGCCGCGGGCGCGGCCAGCCGAACCGCGCCCGGGCGGCGGCCGGGTCGTCGCGCAGGCCCAGCAGCAGGTCGCGGGCGGCCCGGTACTCCTGGTGCGCGGCCGTCCGGCGGTGCGTCCAGTACCCGGCCGGGAGCGCGGTCACCGAACGGCCCGCGCGGTCAGGGCGCGCCCGGCGGCGGCCGGTTCCGCCGGCTGCTCGGCAGCGGGGCCGGCGGTGTCCGCGAGCAGCGAGGCGGCGATCGCGTCGGCGTCCCGGGTGAACGCCCCCACGGTCCGGGCCGGCCGCTGCCGACCTGGGTGAACCAGCGGGTGTGCTCGCTCGGGATGCCGATCACGTGCATCGTCCGCTCGACCGAGCCGTCCGCCCGGACGGGGTGGAACGGGCTGTCGGTGGTCGCCATGCCGCCGGTGTCGAACGCGCCGCCCGCCCAGGAGTTGACGAAGGTGCGGATCATCCCGTCGGCGAGCAGCCCGCGGATCAGCGGGTCGCGGTCGGTCCGCAGGTCGGTGCCGGGCACCCGGGCGTCGACGAGGGCGTCCAGCTGCACCCGGGAGTCGCTGACCTGCCCGGACTCGACGGTGAAGCAGCCGAGCCCGGCGTCCGCCCGGAAGCGTGCGGCGGGGCCCACCGGCTGGAGGACACCGGCGGCCAGCAGGGCGAGGAACTGCTCCGAGCGGCGGGTCGGCGGGCCGGTGGAGATCACCGCCGCCACCGGGTTGAACTCGGCGAGGAAGCGCTGGTGCGAGTCCGGGGTGAGGCCGGCGAAGTCCACCACCGACCGGATCGTCGCCCGGACGTCCCGCAACACGTCGCAGGCGGCCTTGACCGGCCCGTCCACGTTGCCGAGGACGGCTTCGGCGAGGTCCTCGCGCAGCCAGTCGGCGAGCGCCGCCCGGTAGTCCTCCGGTGCGTCGAACCGCCGTCCGGCGAACGGTCTCGCCAGTCTGCCGAGTTCCGGCAGCGCCTCGCCGGCCTGCCCGAACTCGGACGCCAGGTCGGTGAGTTCCGCAGGGCTCGGTGCCTCGGTGTGGTAACCGGACTCCGCCCGGTCGGCGAACTCCTCGGCGGCGTCCGCCCCGACCGCATGCCGCAACCGGGTGCCGAGCAGCACCAGGTTGATCTCGGCGAGCAGCCACGGCATCACCTGGGTCCGGAACTCCAGCGGGCCGCCGGCCCGCAGCGCGGCCATCCGGTCCGGGGTGAACAGTCTGGCCCGGTAGCGGAAGTCGGCCGACTTCTGGTTCCGGCCGCGGGTCAGCAGCGGGATGCCGCTGCGCGAGGCCGGCACGATCCGCGGCTCGCGCCCGCTCGGCCGGTAGACCAGACCACCGCCGGCAGCGGGCTCGAAGGTGCCGCCGCGGCCCAGGGTGAGCGCCGACAGCACGTCGTAGAAGGTCAGCCCCATGCCGAGGACGCCGACCGTCGCGCCCGGCGGGATCGCGTCCAGCGGCATCTCGGCCGCCGAGTCCCCGACCACGTACTGCAGCGGCGGCCGCTCCTCGGCGAAGGCCTGCCACTCGCGCTGCTGCTCGTCCAGCTCGTTGGTGGGGTGGCCGGAGGCGAGCACCAGCCGGTCCACGGTGAGGACGTCGCCGCGGTCCAGCCGCAGCCGGTGGACGATGCCGTCCGGCCCGGTCGGCCCGCGGTCGGCGCACAGCACCTTCGCCTTCACCGGAAGGATCGTCAACCCGGGCACCCGGGCCTCCAGCACCAGCCCGAGGACGAACCGCAGGTAGCGGCCGTAGACCACGCGCGGCGCGTAGCCCTCCGGGTCGGCGTGCTCCGGGTCGGTCGCGGCCCACCACTCGGCGAGCGTCGGACCGGCGCCCGGCCGGGCCGGGCCGTCGTCCGCTGGCCCGGAGAACATCGTGACCTCCCGGGCCGGGGTGTTCATCAGGAACCACGGCGACTGCTCCGGCCGCCAGATCCGCCCGGCGCCGATGCAGTACGGGTCGATCGCGGTGACCTCCACCGGGCGCTCCGGCGGCTGCGCCGCGCAGCGGGCGACCAGCCGCTCCAGCACGGACATGCCGCGCGGCCCGCCGCCGACGAGGGCGATCCGCAGCGGCCGCGGCGGCGCCGCGGGGGCCTGCGGCTCCGGGGCGCGGCTGTCCGCCTCGCGGTCGTGCTCCTCGGCGACCCGGCGCAGCATCCGGGCCAGCCGGTCGGAGGTCAGCGTGCCGGAGCGGCCGCCGGTGGGCAGCAGCGGCATGGCGCCGACCTCGGCCCAGCGCAGCCGTCCGTCGTCGCCGACGGCGCCCCGGGCGGCGCCCCGGTTGTCGGGGTGCAGGCAGTACGGGACGTCGAGGACGCCGCGGTGGAAGGCGCGCAGCAGGGCGGTGCCGACGTCGTCGGCCATGGAGAGCACGGCGGTGATCAGCGCCCGGGCCTCCAGGAGGACTTCGCCGCCGTCGACGCGTTCGGCGGGCCCCTGCGCGGTCAGGGCCCGCCGGGTGGTGCGGCCCGCGCGGCGGCCGTGCGCAGTGCGGTGAGGTTCTCCGCGACGGTGGGGATCCGGTGCGCCTCGGTGGTGGTCTTGACGATCAGCCGCTCCGCGCCGCCGCGGACGGCGAGTTCGGCGCTGCGGGCGAGCAGCAGGCCGGCGCCGGGCGCCGACCGGGGAAGACGCCCATGTAGGTGTAGAGCACCAGATGCCGGTCGACGCCGGCCGGCAGCAGTTCGTCGGCGAGCAGCCGCAGCGCCGTCAGCGCCTCGACGTCCTGCTGCGGGCTGGTCTGCTGGGCGTAGCTGAGCGAGACGCTGGTGATGCCGTTCTGGGCGAAGAACAGGCACTCCAGCACCGACATGGCGACCAGCAGCGACGGCGGGCAGAGCTGGCCGAGCAGGCAGCCGCCGAAGGACTCCAGGTGGGCGCGGATCCCGCCGGAACGGCTCTCCTCGGCGAGGAAGCGGGTGGCCTCGCGCCAGGCGGCGACGGACTCGGCGAGCGGCGTCCGCCCGTAGGGCAGGCAGTAGGAGACCGGGCCGCCCTCGCTGGCGCCGAGGCCGGCGGCGGCCATCGTGCGGAAGATC
This sequence comes from Kitasatospora paranensis, assembly GCF_039544005.1. Taxonomy (NCBI): domain Bacteria; kingdom Bacillati; phylum Actinomycetota; class Actinomycetes; order Kitasatosporales; family Streptomycetaceae; genus Kitasatospora; species Kitasatospora paranensis. The sequence goes on along the minus strand of NZ_BAABKV010000001.1, from coordinate 4,245,882 downwards.
GCCCGCGGGTCGGCGGAGCCGTGCCGGACCTGGACGGGGGTGAGCCGTCCGGCGGCGGCGGCGACCTTGGCGGTGGTGCGGGGGCCGTGTGCGACGAGCGGGAAGCCGTTCAGCGGCTGCCCCGCGCGGACGGCCGCGGCGGCGGCGCCGTGGTCGCCGACCCGGGTGTAGCTGTCCAGGGTGATGGTGGCGACGGTGCGTTCGGGCAGTCCGGCGACGGCGGTCAGGCCGGCGGCCATCACGCTGGGCCGGGCCATCCCCATCCGCGGCTGGACGACGAGTTCACCGGCGTCGGCCGCGGCGCGGACGTAGGAGCCGAGGTCGGGCGGCGAGGCTGGTGAGCGGGTCACGCGGCGGCCCGCTCGGTACAGGTGGCCGGCAGGTCGGCGAGCCGGGCGAGCAGCACGGCCGGGTCGGTGCCGTCCGGGTGGACCTGGTCGAAGCCGGCCGCGAGCAGCTCCGCGGCGCGCTTCTCGGCGCCCTCCGGGGAGATCCCGAGCAGGCCGCCGATGACCATCGGGATGCCGCGGGTGGCCCGCTCGGAGCGCATCGCGCGGGCGGCGCGCAGCCCGTCCAGGTGGCCGTGGCCGTTGACGGAGCTGAACACCACCAGGTCGGGGCGGGTCAGCGTGGCCGTGTCGACGAGCAGTTGCTCGGGCACGCACGGGCCGAGGTTGAGCACCGAGTGGCCGTGCTCCTCCAGCAGCAGCTGGAGGTGGACGAGATTCCAGGTGTGCGCGTCCGAGGAGCCGGTGGTGAGCAGCACACGACGGCTCTCGGCGGCCTTCCGGACGGGCGCGGGGCGCAGCGGGTACGGCGTGACGGTGCGGGTGGGCGACATGGCTCCTCCTCGGATGACGGCGGGCGGCGCGGGGCGCGGGGAGCGCCCCGTGGTGGTGCCGGGCGGCCCCGCGGTGGCGGGTGCCCGTCGTACGGCGGCCGGGCAACGGACCGCGGCACGGTGTGGCCGCGGTCCGTTGCCCGGCCGGGTGCCGGCGGATCGTCAGTGCGTGGTGCCCGCGCCGACGCGCCCGTCCTGCCCGTCGCCGGACAGCAGGGGCCCGGCGGCGATCTCGTCGGGCTGCGGGGTGCGCGCGGCGGCCGGGCGGGCCCGGACGGCGAGTACCGTGCACCCCTCGGCGCTGGACATCTGGTGGCGGGTGCCGGGCTCCTCGACGACCAGGTCGCCGCGGACGAAGCGGCTTCCGTCGCTGTGGTCGAGGACGCCGTCGAGGACGAGCATCAGCTCGTGCCCGAGGTGCTCGTGGAAGTCGCCGTGGGCGCCGGGCGGGAAGCGCAGCAGGAGCGCCGCGGAGTCCTCGCCCTCGGTGGCGTCCGGCCCCCACAGCACCACGAACTCGACGCCGACGCGGCCGGGTTCCGTCCACGGCACCCAGGGCAGGTCGGCCTGGTCGAAGCCGTTGCGGAGCACGTCCCGCAGGATTGTGACATCAGGCACGAGCGGCCTCCTCGGCGGTGCGGACGACGCCCCAGGGGAGCGGCCCGGGGACGATCGGGGCGCCGATCAGCGACCCGAACTCCCGCCATGCGCCGTCGTAGTTGGCCACGGCCGGGCGGTCGAGCAGTTCGGACAGCACGAACCAGCTGTGCGCGGACCGCCAGCCGATCCGGCAGTACACGACGGTCGGCGCGTCCGGGTCGAGCTGGCCGTACAGGTCCTCCAGCTCGGCCTGGTCGCGGAAGGTGCCGTCCGGGCGGACGGTGGCGCTCCACGGGATGTGCTGCGCGGACTCGGCGTGGCCGGGCCGCACGCCCTGGTCGTCGGGGACGCCGGGCGGGGCCGTCCGCTCGCCGAGGTACTCCTCCAGGGAGCGGCAGTCGACGAGGTTGATCCGGCCGATGCCGTCCAGCACGGTGTCACGGTGGGCCCGCAGGCGCTCGTCGCGCGGGCGGACGGGGTGGTCGACCGGCTGCCGGACGGGGGCCTCGACGGTCAGATCGCCGCCGAGCGCCTCCCAGCGGGCCCGCCCGCCGTCGAGCAGTCGCAGCTCCCGGTGGCCGTGCAGCCGGAACTGCCAGAACCCAGCGGCGGCCCACCAGTTGCTGTTGCCGCTGTAGAACACCACGGTGTCGTCCGGGCCGATTCCGTGCCGGCCGAGCAGCGCGGCAAACGCCTCCGGGCCGATCAGGTCGCGGCGGACGCGGTCCTGCAGGTCGGTGCTCCAGTCGAGGCTGACCGCCCCGGGTATCCGGCCGGCCGGGTTCGGGCCGCCGTCGGTGATCTCGACGACGACGACGCCCTCGTCGGTGCGGTGGGCCTGCAGCCAGTCGCAACTGACCAGGGTGGACTCGCGATCCATCGGTTCTCCCTTCCTGTCGGGGGACGGGTGGCCCGGCGGGTGCCGGTCACCACCAGTAGGTGGGGTACTTGCCGATCGCACCGATCCGGGAGGCCAGCAGGCCGACCAGGATCAGCAGGACGCTGCCGGCCGCCAGCAGCAGCAGGAAGCGGCCGGGTGCCGGGTGCTGGACGACCACCAGGACGGCGGTGGCGGCGGCCGGGGCGTGCACCGCGCGCAGGACGCCCATCAGGGCGACGGCGAGTCCGGCCGCGACCGCGGCCGTCCACAGCGACCGGCCGGCGACGGCCGCCGCCGCGTAGCCGATCAGGGCAGAGCCGAGCTGGCCGATCAGCACGCCGCGCGGCTGGGCGGGCGGCAGGGCCGGGCTGGCGCAGATGATCATCGCGGTGGCGGCCAGCGGGGCGACCAGCAGCAGTGAGCCGGTGGCCTTGCCGATCGCGACCAGCACCAGCAGCGAGACGATCGTGGTGAGCGTGCCGGCCACGGTGGCGCGGACGCCGGCGAAGGCGGGGGCCCGGCCGCCCGCCGCAGCCGGGGCGGGCGGGGCGGGCCGGCTGGCGGTCTGGTTGCTCATGGTGTCAGCTCCCGTTCTCGGAACCTCAGTTGGCGCGGCCGTGGAGGAGGTCCATGGCCTTGCGGTGGACAACCCGGCCGATCTTGTGACCCATCTCCAGGCCCGGACCGTTGTCGAAGCTCCAGTGCATGCCGCCGTAGATGCGGGAGATGCCGGCCTGCTCGGCGGCCTCGGTGAAGGTGGGCCAGGTCAGCTGCACGTCGACGGCGGGCGTCATGCCCGGCTCGACGGTCGAGGTGCCGGCCTTGAACAGGTAGCCGTCGCCGAAGGCGTCGGTGCCGGTGAAGCGCCGCAGGAACTCGGCGGCGGCGCCGGAGAAGGTGCTGTGCCCGGACACGGTGGCGGGGAAGCCCGGCACCGCCACGTACGCCCGCCAGTGCACGCCGTCCATGGTGACGGTGCCCTGGCCGGGGCCGCCCCAGGCCCGGATCTGCCGGCCGCGCTGGTCGTACGGGATCAGCGTCGACGGCCGCGCGAAGTCGTAGACCCGCTTGACCGCCCAGGAGCCGATCGCCGCGTCGCACTCGGCCATGTTCAGACCGAAGAACAGCGGCGCGTCCTCGTCCACGCCGTAGCCGTCGCGGGCGGACACGAAGCGGGCCCAGGACTGCTGGGCGCCGGGCGGGGTGACGTCGTTGTCCAGCCAGAACTCGGCGATCGCCTTGTGCTCGTCGGTGAGGCCGGCGCTGATCTCCAGCAGTTCCTCGACGGCGTCCGACAGCCGGCTGGAGGGGTAGGCCGGCGGCGCGGCCACGCCGAATTGGGTCGGGCTGGTCAGTGCGAACGGCGTCGTGACGGAGAACTGCGGGGTGAGGAAGTGCTGCGTCTTGCCGCCCACGATCAGCGGGGTCCAGTGCGCGGGCGAGGTGACCGCACCGGGGTCGAAGGCGGCGACCGCCTGCGGCGTGTTGACCGGCTGGTAGCCGGTGGTGTCCACGTAACCGCCGAGCTGGTTGGCGCCGTCGGCGTGCCGGAAGTCCAGGACGGCCTGGGCGGTGCGCCGGCCTATCCCGGCCGGGCTGTTCGGCCCGGCGGCGGCGTCCGGCTCGTAGCCGAGCGAGCGCAGCATCGAGTCGGCCGCGGCGGCCTGGTTCGGGAAGAGGTCGCGCATCGCGAGGTGCGCGGCGTAGCTGATCGCCTCGTTCTTGTTGGCGAGGGTCCGCTCGCGGCGCGGACGGCGCAGCGAGCCGCCGAAGCGGGTGCCGACCGCGTGCCCGTCGTAGCAGGCCCAGGCGTCGTAGATGCAGTTGTGGATGACGGCCAGCGCACGGGCGTTGACGGTCGCCGGGCCGAAGACCGTGCCGGCGGCCCGGTACTCGGCGAGGATCGCGTCCATGGAGGCCTGGTTCCAGCGGACGACGACGCTGATCCCGGTGGCGCCGGGGGCGCGGCGGCCGGTGCGGGTCTCGGCGGCCCAGGCGCCGGTGGCGGGCAGGGCGAGCGCGCCGGCCGCGCCGAGGCCGGCGGCGATGACCCGGCGGCGGGACGTCTGGCGGTGGGTGAGAGGCAGGGTCATCGGTCGGTTCCTTCTCGCGTGGCGGGTCTGCGCCCGGGGAAGCGGCGTTGCGCGGAAGGTATGTGACGGCTCGTGGCACGAACGTTGCAGCAGCATTGCACCGTGTTGCGCGGGAGCTGACGGTGTCCCGTCAGACGGCTGTTCGGACGGGGATCGGTGCTGCTCAGCCGACAGCGCCCGGCGACACCGCCGATCGGCTTCTTCTATGGCTCCCATGCAATGCGGCGATGGCGCTCGCTGCCGCCGAGCGCCCCTGGTTAGCGTGGGGACGAGGTCAAGGAGCACGGGGGCACGCCATGATCCAAGCACTGCCGGGCGGGGCCGTCACCCGGCCCGTCGCGGTTCCCACCCGGGGGCCGCGGCGCGCCGCGGCGCCGCCGACCACACCGCCGCGGGACGCCGGCGCGCCCTGCGGGCCGCCGACGACCCGGACGACACCCGGGCCGCCGAGCCGCGGATCCGGCTCGACCTGCTGGGCGGCTTCGCCCTGCACCTCGACGGCGAACAGGCCCAGCCGGGCATCGGCGCACGGCGACTGCTGGCGCTGCTCGCCGTCGAACCCGGCGGCCTCACCCGGGCCAGGGCGGCCGCCGTGCTCTGGCCCGGGCTCGACCCGGCCCGGGCCGGCGCCGCCCTGCGCACCGCGCTGCACCGGCTGCCGGGCCACCGCGCGGACCTGCTGAACGACTGCGGGGAGCGGCTGCGGCTCGCCGCCGAGGTCACCGTCGACCTCGGTGAACGCCGGGCGGTCGCCGCCCGGGTGCTCAACCTGGCCCTGCCGCTGGACGCCGAGGAACTCGCCCTCGCCGCCGGCTGCGACTTCGGACTCGACCTGCTGCCCGACTGGGAGGAGGACTGGCTCGACCACCACCGGCTGCGCTGGCGCGAGCAGCGGCTGCACACCCTGGAGGCGCTCTCCTTCCGGCTCGTCCAGGCGGGCTGGGTCGGCGCCGCGGTGGACGCGGCACTGGTCGCCGTGCACGCCGACAGCCTGCGCGAGAGCGCCCACGAGACGCTGGTCGCCGCGTACCTGGCGGCCGGCAACCGGATCGCCGCGCACGCCTACCGCCGGGCGTACCGGGAGCTGCTCCGCCGTGAGCTCGGCGGCGCACCGGACGGCCCCGACGCGGACGTCCGGGCGCCCGCCGACGGAGCGCACGCCGGGATCCGCCCGCCCGTCCGGGGGCTGCACAGCCTGCACCGGCCCGGCCCGAGCCGCCGGGACGAACCGACCTGACCCGACCCGCCGTGTTCTGGAGGGACACCGCCCATGACCGTGATCCCCGAGCTCCGCCCGCCCGGCCCGCCGCCGCCCGCCGTGCCCTCCGGGGCCGCGCCCCGGGCCGCCCGCCGCATCCCCGACCTGCACCGGCTGGTGCCCGACCTGCACCGCCGCGGGCTGGTCCTGCTCAGGCTGGGGCTCGGCGCCGTCTACATCTGGTTCGGCGTCCTGAAGGTCCTCGACCGCAGCCCCGCCGCCGTCCTGGTGACCGGCACCATCCCGGGGCACCCCGGCGGCTGGGTCGTCCCGGTGCTGGGCGGCGTCGAGGTGCTGCTCGGGTTCTGGCTGCTCACCGGCAGGGCCCTGGTGGCGGCGCTGCCGGTGCTGGGGGCGCACCTGTGCGGCACCTTCGGAGTGCTCCTGCTGATGCCGGGCTCCGCGTTCCAGGGCGGCAACCCGCTGATGCTCACCATGGTCGGCGAGTTCGTGGTGAAGAACCTGGTGCTGCTGGCCGCCGTCCTGGTGGTGACCACCGGCACGCGCCGGCGTCCCGCGGCGACCGCCCCGGTGGACTGAGCGCCCGCACCCCGGCACCGGCTGCCGTCCTGGGAGGGCGCCGTCCCCGACGACCCGGTCGACGAGGGCCCGGGGTACCGGCCGGTGCACCGCGTCCGCCACGACCGGCTCGGCCTCGGAGCCCGTCGGACGGGCTCCGAGGCCGAGCCGGCCGGTTGTCAGACGTTGACGCCGTAGTCCAGGGCGATGCCGCGCAGACCGGAGGCGTAACCCTGGCCGATGGCACGGAACTTCCAGTCGGCGCCGTACCGGTAGAGCTCGCCGAAGACCATCGCGGTCTCGGTCGAGGCGTCCTCGGTCAGGTCGTAGCGGGCGACCTCGGCGCCGGTGGCCTGGTCGACGACGCGGATGAAGGCGTTGCGGACCTGGCCGAAGTTCTGCAGCCGGTTCTCGGCGTCGTAGATGGAGACCGGGAAGACGATCTTGGAGACCGTCTCCGGGACGGTCACCAGGCTGACCTTGATCTGCTCGTCGTCGCCGTCGCCGCCACCGGTGAGGTTGTCGCCGCTGTGCTCGACGGAGCCGTCGGGGCTGGTCAGGTTGTTGTAGAAGACGAAGTGCTGGTCGGTGAGCACCCGGCCGGCCTCGCTGCACAGCAGGGCGCTGGCGTCGAGGTCGAAGTCGGCGCCCGTGGTGGCCCGGACGTCCCACCCGAGGCCGATGATGACCGAGGTGAGGCCCGGGGCCTCCTTGCTCAGCGAGACGTTTCCGCCCTTGGCCAGCGAGACTCCCATGACTGCCCCTCCCGGAGTTCCCGACCGGGCGGCGCCCGGTCGTTCCTGATCACTGTGCCGCACGAATCTACAGCAGTGTAGAGACTATGCGCCCTTATCCGGCGGGGCGGGCCCGGCGGCGCGACCGGCCGCGCGCGGGCGCTCAGTAGGATGGCCGGCAGGGGCACGACGAACCGGAAGGGGCCGCCATGGCGCACCAGGGGCAGCCCCCTGCCGGGGGTTCCGGGCCCGCCGCCGCGGCCAGGGCGAGCTGGAGGCCCAGGTGCTCGCCGTGCTGCGGCAGGCGCCCGAGCCGGCCACCGCCGGCTGGGTCCAGGAGCGGCTGGAGGGCGGGCTGGCGTACACCACGGTGGTCACCATCCTCTCCCGGCTGCACACCAAGAACGCCGTCTCGCGCACCCGTTCCGGCCGCTCGTACGTCTGGCGTGCGGCGTCCGACGCGGCGGGGCTGGCCGCGCTGCGGATGCGCCGGGTGCTCGACGGCGAGGCCGACCGGGACGCCGTCCTCGCGAGCTTCGTCTCCGCCCTGCTGCCGCACGACGAGGAGTTGCTGCGGGCCCTGCTCGACGGCGCCCCGGAGGACCAGGCCCGGTCCGGCGCGGCCGGCACCGGTGGCCCGGACGGTCGCGAGGGCTGAGCGATGGGGGTCTTCGTCTTCCTGCCGCTCATCCTGCCGCTGACCGCGCTGCCGATCGCCCGGCTCGCCGAACAGCACCTGCACCCTCGGGCGGCCGCCCGCCTGCTGACGGGCTTCAGCGCGGCCATGGCGGTCTGCAGCGCGCTCTGCCTCGGGCTGCTCGGCGTCGTCGGCACCGCGCAGATCCCCGGCAACCCGCTGCCGGACGGCTGGTCCGACCCGGAGGTCCGGCGCATGGTGCCGTTCCACGTCGAGGTCGGCAGCGCCGCCATCGCCGTGCTGCTGGTCGTGGTGGTGGCCGTCGTCCGCACCCTGGCCGTCCGGCTGCGGGTGGTGTCCCGGGCCCGCCGGGCCGTCCGGCACCTGCCGCCGGGCTCCGACCCCGCGGTGCTGCCCGACGACACCCCGTACGCGTACGCGCTGCCCGGTTCGCCGGGCCGGATCGTGGTCTCCACCGGCATGCTGGTGCACCTGGCGGAGGGCGAGCGGGACGCCCTGCTCGCCCACGAGCGGGCTCATCTGGCGCACCGTCACCACCGCTACCTGCTCGCGACCCGGCTGGCCGCCTGCGTCAATCCGTTCCTGCGCCCGGTGCACCGGGCGGTCGCCTACAGCACCGAGCGCTGGGCCGACGAGGAGGCCGCCGGGGCGGTCGGCGACCGCCGGGTGACCGCCCGCGCGGTGGCCAGGGCCGCCCTGGTGGCCCATCACGCGGCGCCGGGGCTGGCCGCGTTCGCCGCGCCGGGCCCGGTGCCGCGCCGGGTGGCGGCCCTGCTCGGCCCGGTACCGCCGGGCCGGGCCTGGCCGCCCGCGCACAGCCCGGCCGGGCTGGCGGCGATGGTGGCGGCGGCCGGCACCGCGGCCTCGGCGCTCTCCGCCCTGAACGCCGCCGTGGCACTGCTGCTGGTGCTGAAGGCGGTCACCCCGCTGTAGCGGGCCGCCGGCCGGTGGCAAAGCGCAGGCAAAGTACGATCGGTGCGCTCGTGACCCCGACTCTGTGAGGAGTGCCCCGGATGGTGTTCAAGCGGCTTCTCGGCGCCCTGGGCGTCGGCGGACCCACCGTCGACACGGTGCTGTCCACGCCGACCGTGTACCCCGGCGGCACGGTGCACGGCCAGGTCGACCTGGTCGGCGGCGACCGCGACGCGGAGATCAACGGCATCACGCTCTGCCTGGCGGCGCGCGTCGAGGTCGAGTACGAGGACAGCGAGGGCCACACCACCAAGGAGTTCGCCCGGGTGCAGGTCTGCGGCCCGCTGCGGCTGGCGGCCGGCGAGCGGCGCGCCGTGCCGTTCGCCTTCCCGGTGCCGTGGGAGACGCCGGTGACGGCGATCGGGGGCCACCACCTCGCGGGCATGGCGCTCGGGGTCCGCACCGACGTGGACATCGCGGGTCAGCTGGACCGCGGGGACACCGACCCGCTCGCGGTGCAGCCGCTGCCGGTGCAGCAGCGGGTGCTGGAGGCGCTGTCGGCGCTCGGCTTCCACTTCCACCGGGCCGACCTGGAGGCGGGCCGGATCCACGGCACGGGCCAGACGCTGCCGTTCTACCAGGAGATCGAGTACAAGGCGGCGCCGCAGTTCGCCCGGCGCTGCAACGAGATCGAGCTGTCCTTCGTCACCGACCCGCACCGGGTCGAGGTGGTGCTGGAGTTCGACAAGCGCGGCATGTTCCACAGCGGCGACTCGGTGCGCACCTTCGTGCTGGACCACGCGGCCGGGCAGCAGGACCTCACCGGCACGGTGGACGGCTGGATCCGCGGCGTGCTGGGCCACTGACCCGCCCCGTCCCGCCGCGCCCTCTTCGGGCGGCCCGGTGGGCGTGAACGCGTGAACGGCGGCGGGCCGCCGGGGCTGCACCACTGCCCCGGCGGCCCGCCGCCGACCCCTCAGCCCGTCACTCGACGACGAGCTCGACCGGGATGTTGCCGCGGGTGGCCTTGGAGTACGGGCACACCTCGTGGGCCTGCTTGACGAGCAGCTGACCGGGCTCGCCGGCCAGCGCCTCGGGCACCTCGACGCGCAGCACCACGGAGAGGCCGAAGCCGGTCTCGTCCTTGCCGATGTTGACCTCGGCCGTCACGGACACCTCGCTGGTGTCGACCTTGGCCTGCCGGCCGACCAGGCCGAGCGCGCTGGCGAAGCAGGCCGCGTAGCCGGCGGCGAAGAGCTGCTCGGGGTTGGTGCCCTGGCCGTTGCCGCCGAGCGCGGGCGGCATGGCCAGCGCCAGGTCGATCTGCCCGTCCGAGCTCACGGCGCGGCCCTCGCGGCCGTTGGCGGTGGCGACTGCGGTGTAGAGCGCGTCCATCAAGCAAGTCCCTTCTCGCTGCGGCGGCCCCTGTCCCGGGCTGCCCGATGTCCATAAGTAGAGCACACGATTCAATTGTGCACAACTGAAATGCGCGCGGCCGGGCTATCCTGGAGGCATGACCACGACCCCACCGGTGCCGGACGAGGAGCTGCTCCGCCTCGACCGCATGATCTGCTTCTCGCTGCACGCCGCCTCGCGGTCGTTCGACGCGGTCTACCGGGTCGCCCTCAAGGAGCTCGGCCTCACCTACCCCCAGTACCTGGTCATGCTCGTCCTGTGGGAGCACGGCGACCTCCCCGTCAAGCGGATCGGCAGCCACCTGCGCCTGGACTCCGGGACGCTGTCGCCGCTGCTGAAGCGACTGGAGGCGGCCGGGCACGTCCGCCGTGAGCGCAGCGCCGAGGACGAGCGGTCCGTCGTCGTCCGGCTCACCGGCTCCGGTACGGCGCTGCGGGAGCGGGCACTGGAGGTGCCGCGCCGGATCCTGGCGGCCACCGGGGTGGAGCCGGGTGAGATCGCCGAGCTGCGCCGGATGCTCGACCGGGTCACCGTCGCACTGGACGCCGCCGCCCAGGTGGTCTGACCGGTCCGGCCGGGTCGGGCCGCACCGGCCGGCGGTCGCGCGCCCGCCCGGCGTGGCGGGGTGCGGGGGTGCTCCCGGGTCTGCTCGGCTGGGGCACCCGCTGCCCCGGAGGAGACGCCGATGAGGATCCTGCCCGTCGCCCTGGCCCTGGTCGCCGCCCTGGCCTGCCCGGCCGCCCGCTCGGCCGCCGCTCCGGTCGCGGCGCCTGCCCCGCCCGTCCTGCCCGGCCCGGCCGCGGCACCGGGTGTCGGCGTCGTGGCGGACTTCCTCGCCGCCTACCGGGACGCGGTGCTGGGTCTCGGGACCGGCCACACCCCGTCCGAGGTGCGGGCCGACCGGCTCACGCCGCAGCTCAACGCCCGGCTGGACGCCTGGGCGGACGAGCACCGGGCCGATCCGGTGTTCCGGGTGGCCGGCGCCGTACCGGACGGCTGGACGCTGCGCGGCGAGGGCGCGGCCGGCGGGCTGGCGTTCGTCGTGGTCACCGAGGAGTTCCCGGCCGGGCGGCCGGCCGTGCGGGTCCGCTGCGTCGTCCGGGCGGCGGACCGGGCCGTCGTCGACCTTGAGGACGCGCTGTAGCAGTCGGATAACCTGACGGACCAACAGATGCGTCGACCGCCGGGGGAACGGTGACCGTCAGGCATTCCCGCACCGGGCCGGCCGGGGCCGGCGAACGGCCGCCGCCGTCCGCGACCGTTCCCGGCGTGGCGGAGACGGTGCTCGCCGCGGGCACCGCGGAGGGCGGGTTCGCCCTGTGCGGCCGCGGCCGCACGGACGTCACCGTCCAGGAGGTGATTCTCGACCCGGGCGCCGCCACCGGCTGGCACTACCACCGCGGCCCACTGGTCGTGGTGGTCCGCTCCGGCATCCTCACCCGTGTCCTGACCGACGGTTCGCGGCACACCGCGCCCGCCGGCACCGCCTTCGTCGAACCGCCCGGCCGGTGCCGCGTCCACCTCGGGCGCAACCTCGGCCCCGAGCCGGTGGTGCTGCTGGTCACCTACCTGCTGCCCGCGGGCAGCCCGCTCGCGCAGCCCGTCCCGGGCGGCGACTGAGCGAACGGCTCTGGCGTTGACGTCGGCGGCAAGGTCTACCGTCGACGGCATGCGGATCGGCGAACTGGCCCGGCGAGCGGGCACCACCACGCGCACCCTGCGGTACTACGAGTCGCGCGGGCTGCTGCCCGCCCGGCGGGGCGGCAACGGCTACCGCGAGTACGACGAGGAGGACCTGCGGCTGCTGCGGCAGATCCGCACGCTCCAGGACTTCGGTTTCGGGCTGGAGGAGACCCGGCCCTTCGTGGAGTGCCTGCAGGCCGGCCACCCGGCCGGCGACGCCTGCCCGGCCTCCCTGGACGTCTACCGGGCCAAGCTCGCCGAGCTCGACGCCGTGCTGGAGCGGCTGCACGCCGTCCGCGACGAGGTCGCCGGCCAGCTGGCCCGGGCCGAACTGGAGGCCGGGGCCGACCGCCCGGGCGGCCCGGAGCCGCGCTGCGAGCTGGCCCCGCACCCGGAGCCGACCGCCCTCCGTCCACCGACCCACGACAGTTAGGGAGTACGCCATGGTCATCACCGGGATCGACGAGGTCACCGACGCGACGTTCGCCGCCGAGGTGCTCGGTGCCGACGGGCCCGTCCTGGTCGACTTCACCGCCGACTGGTGCCCGCCCTGCCGGATGCTCGCGCCGGTCCTCACCGAGGTGGCCCGCGAGGAGGCCGGCCGGCTGCGCATCGTCCAGCTGAACGTCGACACCAACCCCGAGACCCAGGCCGCGTACGGGGTGCTGTCGATGCCGACCCTGGTGGTCTTCCGCGGCGGCGAGCCGGTGAAGACCATGGTCGGCGCCCGGGCCAAGGCCAAGCTGCTGCGCGAGCTCGCCGACGTGCTCTGAAGCCCGCCGACGCGCTCCGGCCCCATGGGTTGTAAAGTGCAACTGAAAAGATTGCATTTACCAACCATTTGGAGGGTTCGCGATGCCCCGCCAGGCCCTGCGGCACGTCCTCGGCCACCTGCTCACCCCGCTGCTCATGTGCCTCGGGATGGGCATCGCCTACCAGGCCGCCTTCCACGCCCCGCACCCCCACCACCTGGAGGTCGCCGTCGTCGGCACCTCGCCGCAGGCCCACGCCCTCGCCGGCCGCCTGCAGAGCGAGGCCGGCGACGCCCTCCGGGTGTCCACCGCGCCCACCGCCGACGACGCCCGGGCCCGCCTCATGGACCGCGCCCTGGTCGGCGCCTACGTCCCCGATGCCCGGGCGCCGCAGCTGCTCGTCGCCGCCGCCGACTCCGACACCTCCGCCACCGCCGCCGAGCAGGTCTTCACCAAGGTCGCCGCCGCCCAGGGCCACCCGCTGGACGTCCGCAACATCACCCCGCTCGCCTCCGGCGACCCCACCGGCCAGGGCCTGTTCTTCCTGATGGTCGCGCTCAGCATCGGCTCCTACGCCAGTGTCGCGGTGATCGGCGGCGCGGGCGCCGTCCTCGCCCTCCGGTGGCGCGCCCTGCTCGCCCTGGGCGTCTCCGTCGCGGTGAGTGCCATCGGCACCGTGCTCGCCGGGCCGGTCTTCCACATCGCCGACCACTCGCTGGCCGCGCTCTGGGCGATGTCCTGGCTGTACTCGGCCGCGATCGTCGCGATCGGTACCGCGCTGCACACCGTCCTCGGCCGCTGGACCACGCTGACCTTGATGGTGCTGTTCGTGATGCTCAACTTCACCTCCTCCGGCGGGATCTTCCGCCCGGAGCTCCAGAACGGCTTCTTCGGTGGCCTGCACGCCTTCTGGAACGGCGCCGGCTTCGTCGAGGGCGCCCGCAGCCTGCTCTACTTCGACGCCCGGGCCGGCTTCGGCGGCCACCTCGCCACCCTGCTGGTCTGGCTCGCGGCCGGTGCCGCCGCCCTGCTCGCCGCCGCCGCGGCGGAGCGCCGCCGGGCCCGCCCGGCGCTCGCCGGACCCGACGCCGAGGAGGAGATGGCGGAGGCGGTCGGCGTCTGACCGGCCAGGACGCCTACCGTGGACGCCGACACCTCCCGCACCGAAGAAGGAGCACGCATGCCCGACCGCGACGCCGCACTGGAGACCATCCAGCGCGAGCTCACCGCGTTCGCCCGCCGGGCCCGCCACAAGGCCGCGCAGATGCACCCCGACCTCTCGCTGGTCACCTACAGCATGCTCGACCTCGTGAAGGAGCGGGGCGGCTGCCGGGCCGCCGACCTCGCCGCGTACTTCATGCTCGACAAGTCCACGGTCAGCCGGCAGGTGACCGCGCTGGAACGCCTCGGCCTGCTCACCCGCGAGGCCGACCCGGACGACCAGCGCGGCCAGCTGCTGCGCCCCAGCGACGCCGGCCTGCGGGTGCTCGCCGAGGCCGCCGAGCAGCGCCGCCTGGCCTTCACCGCCCGCTTCGACGACTGGCCGGACGAGGACGTCGCCCGGTTCGCGGGCTACCTCGCCCGGTACGGCGCCGCGGACTGAGCCGGGCCGCCGACCGGGCGAGCCGGCCCGGATCCGGCGCGGCGCACCGTACGGCCCGCGCCGGGCCCGGCCAGGATGGGTGCCATGACCCGGATGACCGAACCCGAGTGGCGGGCCTTCCTCGCCCACGGCACCCGCACCGCCAAGCTCGCCACCACCCGCTCCGACGGCCGTCCGCACGTGGCGCCCGTCTGGTTCCTGCTGGACGGCGACGACCTCGTCCTCAACACCAACCGCGCCACCGTCAAGGGCCGCACGCTGGCCCGCGACCCGCGGGTGATGGTCTGCGTCGACGACGAGCGGCCGCCGTTCGCGTTCGTCCTCGTCCAGGGCCGCGCCACCCTCTCCGACGACCTGGCCGAGGTCCGCACCTGGGCCGCCCGGATCGCCGCCCGCTACATGGGCGAGGAGCGGGCCGAGGAGTACGGCGCCCGCAACGGCGTCCCCGGCGAACTGCTCGTCCGGGTGCGGATCGAGAAGGTCACCGCGCAGGGCGGCATCGCGGACTGAAGCGCCGCGCGGCCGCTCGGTACGCTGATCCGATGAGCGAACCGGGCGAACCCCACTGTGTCCTGACCGGCCGCCTCGACCTGCGCGCCGTCACCCAGCAGGACCTCGCCGAGCTGTACCGGATCAACTCCGACCCCCGCACCTGGGCCCACCTCCCCGAGGGCCGGCACGCCCACCCCGTCACCACCCGCGAGTGGATAGCCCGCGCCGCCGCCCGCTGGGAGGAGGACGGCCTCAGCTACTGGACGGCCCGGCTGCGCACCACCGGCGAGGTCATCGGCATCGGCGGCCCGCAGCGCCAGCCGCCCGGCTTCTGGAACCTCTACTACCGCCTCGACCCCGCCCACTGGGGCCGCGGCTACGCCACCGAGCTGTCCCTGGCCGCCCGCGCCGCGGCCGCGCAGCACAGTCCCGACCTCCCGTTCGTCGCCTGGATCCACGCCCACAACACCGCCTCCCGGCGGGTCGCCGAACGCCTCGGCCTGCGCGACTGGGGCCTGCGCCCGGAGCCGTGGCACGGCGAACTCATGCACGCGTACGCCGAACACGACCCGGCCGGCTGACCCGACGGCCCGCTCAGCGGCCCGGCAGCTCCCGCGCGGCGGCCGGCTCCGTCCTGCCCGTCCGGCCCTTCCTGGCGTCGGCGTCGTCCGCGCCGTCCGCGCCGTCGGCCGCCGCGCGGCCGAACAGCAGCGGGACGAGCGCCAGCCCCACCGCCGCGCCCGCGCACTGCGCCAGCACGAACGCCGGCACCGACCCGGGCGCGATCCCGGTGAACCCGTCACTCAGTGAACGCCCCACCGTCAGAGCCGGGTTGGCGAAACTCCCGGACGAGGTGCCCCAGCAGGCCGCGCCGATCCAACCGGCCACCGCCACCGGGGCGAACCGCTCCCGGCCGGCCCGCGCCAGACCGAGGACGAGCAGTACCAGCACCCCCGTCGCCACCGCCTCGCCCAGCCACAGGTGACCCGCCGCGCGCGGCCGCCCGGACAGCTCCAGCGCGGGGCGCCCGTACATGGCGTTCGCCAGCACCGCCCCGGCCACCGCCCCGGCCAGCTGCGCCAGCGCGTAGCAGGCCGCCTCCCGGCCTCCCGGCCCGCCGGTGCGCCGTCCGGCCCACCACGCGCCCGCCGTCACCAGCGGGTTGAGGTGCGCCCCCGAGACCGGCGCCAGCAGGGCGATCAGCACGCCCAGTGCCAGCGCCGAGGCGAGCACGTTGGCCAGCAGCCGGACGGCGTCGTCCCCGCTCAGCGCACTCGCCGAGAAGCCGGAGCCGATCAGCACGGCGGCCAGCACGGCCGTCCCGACGGCCTCCGCGGCCAGCCTCCCCGCCAGGGGTTTCGTCGTCATGCCGCCATCCTGGCCACGGCCCGCGGCGGCGACAATTGTCCGGTGTGCCCAAGCGTCCGGCCCCGCGACCGCCCCGGCTCGGCGACTCGCACGGAGCGCGCCCGGGGCGCGCTTGACCCTCACGCACCGTGAGGCTGCAGGCTGGACGCAACGAGGAGGGAGGTCGGCCGATGGGCGGCTACTCGGTGGGCCAGGTCGCCAAGGCGGCCGGAGTGACGGTCCGCACCCTGCACCACTACGACCGGATCGGCCTGCTGTCGCCGAGCGGACGCACCCCGGCCGGCTACCGCCGGTACGAGGACGCGGACCTCGACCGGCTGCAGCAGGTCCTGTTCTACCGGGAGCTGGGCTTCCCCCTGGAGGAGATCGCGGCCATCCTGGACGACCGGTCCGTCTCGCCCGCGGAGCACCTGCGCCGTCAGCGCAGCCTCATCGGCGACCGGATCCGGCATCTCCAGGGCCTCGCCGCGGCAGTCGAACGAGCCATGGAGGCACAGAAGATGGGCATGCAGCTGACACCCGAGGAGAAGTTCGAGGTGTTCGGGAAGGACTACCAGGAGAGCTGGGAGGGCGAGGCGGAGCAGCGCTGGGGCGGGACCGAGGCCTGGGCGCAGTCCCAGCGCCGCACCGGCGGCTACTCCAAGGCCGACTGGCAGCGCATCAAGGCGGACATGGACGGGCTCGACTCCCGTCTGGGCGAGGCCTTCACGGCCGGCGTCCGGCCGGACTCGGAGCAGGCCGCCGCGCTCGCCGAGGAGCACCGCCGGCACATCACCGACAACTTCTACGAGTGCCACTACGCGATCCACCGCGGCCTCGCCGCGATGTACGTCGCCGATCCGCGCTTCACCGCCACCTACGACCGGATCGCACCCGGCCTCGCCCAGTGGCTGCACGACGCCATCGTGGCCAACGCCGACCGCGCGGAGGGCTGACCCCGGCGGGCGGGTGAGCGGCGGGGCTGCTTGCGGGGCCTGGATTGTCAGTGCCCGGCCCTAATCTGAGGGTGTGTCCGAGGCCGGTGACGGCCGCAGGGCGGTGCGGGCGAAAAAGCAGTGGGAGTCCCCGCGTCCGTCCGGGAGGATGCTGTGTCGTCACGACGAGCGCTCGGGGGAGCGGCCCGGTCCGGCAGAGCCGACCGGTAGGACTCGTCGTATCCGTCCACCGTCGCATCCACGCCCTGTGGGGGGTCATGCCGTGAACACGTCCGATATCACCACATTTGAGAAGATCACTGCCCCGATCCGGCTGTCCGGCTGGGGCCGCCGCGGCTGAGTCGCCGCGCAACTCGGCGCTCAGGCCGACGCCGTGCGGGCGCCCGGGATCGTCCCGGGCGCCCGCAGTGGCGGCGTCAGCCCGTGAGCCCCGCCATCCAGGACTCGACCTCGTCGGAGCGGCGCGGCAGCCCGGCCGAGAGGTTCTCGTTGCCGTCGGCGGTGACCAGGATGTCGTCCTCGATCCGGACACCGATGCCGCGGTACTCCTCCGGCACGGTCAGGTCGTCCAGCTGGAAGTACAGACCCGGCTCGACGGTGAGCACCATGCCGGGCTCCAGCACGGCGTCCACGTAGTTCTCCCGGCGGGCGTGCGCGCAGTCGTGCACGTCGAGGCCGAGCATGTGGCCGGTGCCGTGCAGCGTCCAGCGGCGCTGGAGGCCGAGCTCCAGCACCTTCTCGACGTCGTACACCGAGGCGTCCAGCAGGCCCCAGGCCAGCAGCCGCTCGGCGAGCACGCGCTGCGCGGCGTCGTGGAAGTCGCGGAACAGGCCGCCCGGTCGCACCGCCGCGATGCCCGCCTCCTGGGCGTCGTACACCGCGTCGTAGATCTTGCGCTGGAGCGCGTTGAACCGGCCGTCGATGGGCAGGGTGCGGGTGACGTCGGCGGTGTAGAGGGTGGTGGTCTCCACACCGGCGTCGAGCAGCAGCAGCTCGCCCGGGCGCACGTCGCCGTCGTTGCGGACCCAGTGCAGGGTGGTGGCGTGCGGGCCGGCGGCGCAGATCGAGCCGTAGCCGACGTCGTTGCCCTCGACGCGGGCGCGGCGCCAGAAGGTGCCCTCGATCCAGCGCTCGGAGGTGGCGACGGCCTGGCCGAGCTCGCGGACGACGTCGGTGAAGCCGTTCACGGTCGCGGTGCAGGCGGCGCGGAGCTCGCCCACCTCCCACGCGTCCTTGACCAGGCGCAGCCCGCTGAGGAAGACCTTCAGCTCGTCGTCGTGCTCCTCGTCGAGGACGCCGCTGAGTGCCTCCTCCAGGGCGGCGTCGTAGCCGCGGACGATCCGGGTGGGCACCGCGGTGGCGGCGGCCAGCTCCTCGGCGGCCTTGCGGACGTCGCGGGCCGGCAGCCCGAGCAGCGCCTGCGCCTCCTCCAGGCTGTGCCGGCGGCCGACCCACAGCTCGCCGTTGCCGTCGAGCCAGAACTCGCCGTTCTCGCGGTCGGAGCGGGGCAGCAGGTAGAGGGTGAAGTCGTGGCCGGTGCCGTTCGGCTCGGCGACGAGCACCGCGTCCTCGGTCTGGTCACCGGTGAGGTGGACGTACTCGCTCGCGGCGCGGAACGGGTAGTCGGTGTCGTTGGCGCGCACCCGCAGGTGGCCGGCCGGCACGACCAGCCGCTCGCCGGGGAAGCGGGCGGAGAGCTTCGCGCGTCGCTCGGCCGCGTACGGGGCCTGGGCGACCGGCTGGAGGCCGCGCAGTTCGGTGTCGGCCCAGCCGGTCTTCATGGAGGCCGCGAGCTCGTCGGAGACCTCTCCGTACAGGCCGTTCTTGCGGCCCTTGATCGGCTGGTCGTCCTGCTCGGCGGCCAGTCCCTCGGGGTTGGCGGACACCGCCGGCATGCGGTCCTCGGTCACGTACGTCGCCTCCTTGCGCGTGTGTGCCGCCCGGGACACCTCGGATCGCGAGGTCGTGGGGCGGCCGTGGCTCCCATGGTACGAGCGAGCGCCGGGCGAGTGTCGGGCACCCGTTCGGATCCGTTCGGACCCGGACGGGCCGGGCGGCCCGGGGCGGCCGCCGCGGTCACTCGAAGCGCACGGCCAGCAGCACCACGTCGTCCGTGCCGGTGCCCTCGGCGGGGACGCCGACCGCCTCCAGCAGGTGGGCGCAGAGCCGGTCCGGGTCGAGCCGGACGTCGCGCGGGGCGTCGGCGGCGGCGCGGCGCAGCGCCCCCTGGCCGGCGTGCAGGGTCGGGCCGCAGTGCCGCGCCAGGCCCTCGGTGTAGAGCAGCAGCAGGTCGCCGCGCCCGGCGGTGAGCTCCACGCCGGGCGCCTCCCAGCAGCTGAGCACGCCGAGCGGGGCGGAGAGCGAGGTCTCGACGAACTCCGCGCCGGTGCGGCCGAGCAGGATCGGCGGGCAGTGGCCGGCCCCGGCCAGGGCGATCCGCCGCTCGGCCGGCTGGATCCAGGCGTACGCGGCGGTGGCGGTGCGGGCCGGCTCGGTGGTCTTGAGCAGCAGTTCGAGGTCGCCGAGGACGGAGACCGGGTCCTCGCCCTCCAGGACGGCGTAGGCGCGCAGGGCGGCCCGCACCCGGGCCATCGCGGCGGCCGCACCGGGCGCGGAGGCGGGGCCGGTGCCCGGGCCGTCCCCGAAGACGCTGCCGACGGTGACGGCGAGGGCGCCGTCGGGCAGCTCGATCGCGTCGTACCAGTCGCTCGCGGACGCGTTCTCGAGCCGGGCCGGGAGGATGCGGGCGGCCAGCCTGGCGCCGGGTGCGGTCGGCAGGCGGTCCGGCAGCAGGCTGCGGCGCAGTGCCTCGGCGGCCCGCCCGGAGCGGTCCCGGGCCAGGTGGCCGGCCAGCAGGGGAGCGGCGAAGTCGCAGTAGCGGGAGACGAGCCGCACCGTCCGGGCGGAGGGTTCCGCGGGCTCGTCCCAGAACCACGCGGCGGCGCCCAGCGGGCCGTCCTCGGGCGTGCCGAGCGGCAGCGCGAAGCAGGCGCCCAGCCCGAGCTGGCCCGCGACCTCGCGGAACCGGGGGCCGACCGCCGGGTCCTGGGCGAGATCGCCGACCAGCAGCCGGCCGGGGTCGCCGCCGGGCCGGCCGAGCAGCCCGGCGAACGGACCGTGCTCGACCGGTACGGTCTCCAGCGCGCCGATCCCGGAACGGTCGAGACCCAGGCCGACCGGCCGGCCGGCGCCGCGCGCGGTGACGGCGATCAGCCCGCGGCCGGCACCGAGCAGGGCCGCACCGGACTCGAGGACGGCGGTGAGCACGTCGTCGAGTCCGCGGGCGCGGGCGAGGCGCTCGGTGTGTCCGTGCAGGCAGGTGAGGTCGGACAGCCAGCCGGCCAGCCGGTCCTGCAGGGCGTCCGGGCCCCCGTCGTCGTCGAACAGGTCGAGCAGCTGCGCGGGGATGCCGGCCGGCAGGAGCCCGGTCGGCGCCGGCCCGACCAGTGCCGCTGCACCGGTCGCCGCCGCCCCGGGCAGCGCGGCACCGGACAGGGCGGCACCGGAGAGGGCCAGTCCCCGCGGCTGGGCGTCGGTCATGTCGCAACTCCCCACATACTGGTACATGTCACGCAGGAACCCCGAAGCGGGACGAGGGCGACCGCTACCTCACTAGTCGGCAGCAATCCGTCCCGAGTACACACGCCGATCGGGGTACGTCCGGAACGACGGGTCGGTGGTCGCCGCCGTGGCGGCCCGCTCGGGGGCGCGGCGGGCGGAGCGCGGGCGGCCGCGGACCGCCGACCACCGCCGTTGCTGACGCCGGGTCAACCGGACGTCCGGATCGTATGCTTCCGGCGCCCGGCGGCTCCCCGGCGGGCGGCCCACTCACTCGTACGGTGGAACCGGCGGCTCCCAGGGCGCGTCCATCCGGCCGTATGAGGGATTCTCGTTCCAGGGCCGATCTTCCGGGAGCATCCCGGCGCCCCTCCCTCGTCTCACGCCGGCCGCGCCCTGCCGCCGTCCGGTGGTTCTGAGCCCAGCGGTCGCCGAGAGGAACGAGCAGCCATGCGTCGGATGCAGTTGCGGTGGCCCGGCAGCCGCCGTCGGGAGCAGAGCGCCTTGCTGCTGGCCGCGTTGGAGGCGGTGGACCACGGCTGGCCCGTGCTGCCCGGGGCGCGGGCCGTGCGGGGGCTGTTCGGGCCGTGCTCGTGCGGCGAGCCGCGCTGTCCGCTGGCCGGCGCCCACCCGCACGATCCGCCGCTGGCCGGGGCGACGACCGACGCCCGGATGGTGCAGTGGTGGTGGGAGCACCGGGCGCCCGGTGCTCCGGTCATCGCGGCCACCGGCCGGACATTCTGCGCCGTCAGTCTCCCTGCGGCGTCCGGGGCCCGGGTGCTGACGTACTTCGCCGAGACGGGCGTGGCCGTGGGTCCCGTCCTGGCGACGCCGTCCCGGTACGCGCTGCTGGTGGCCCCGTTCACCCTGGAGGACCTCGGTGCGCTGCTGGCCGAGCGGCCCTGGGTGCCGGGCGCGCTGCGCTACCACGGTCCGGGCGGGTACGTGCTGCTGCCGCCGTCCCAGACCGGTGCGGGCGGGGTGCACTGGGTGTCGGCGCCGGGTGACGGCGAGGTGTGGCTGCCCCAGGTCGGCCCGCTGCTGGAGGGGTTGATCGCGGCGAGCGTCGCGGAGTCGGACGGCAGTCCGCTCTCGTACTGATCCGCTCGGCGGGGCCGGGCCGGCCCGGCCTGTCCGGGCATGGAAAATCCGGTCGCTGGCGACGGGGGATGCACCAGCGACCGGACTGTTTAAACAGTAACAAAGATCCGTCGGCCCGCCAATTTGTCCGGCCATGGCGCGACCTGGCTTTTTCGTCCCACGGCCGGAAATGTGATGCGAGTCACATTTCCCGTCAGTTCAGGGTGATCTGACGGTTCACCAGGTTCGCGCGGGCCCGGCGCTCCTCGGCGCCGAGGGGCGCGTTCTCCTCCAGCGCGCCGGCGAGCCGCTCGGCGAACTCCGCCGCGGGCTTCTCGCAGTCGGCCGCGGAGAACTCCTTGGGGAGGTCCCACACCGGCACCGTCAGGCCGTGCGCCCGGAAGGAGCCGACCAGCTTGGTGCCCTCGCCCAGCGAGGTGTGCCCGGCCGCCGAGAGCCGCGCGAGCGCGTCCAGCAGCTTCTCCTCCGGCACCGTCATCACCCAGCGCAGGTGGTTCTTGTCCGGGGTGCCGCACCAGTACGCGGCGTCGACGGAGGTGACCTTCTCGGTCGGGATCGCCGAGGCGTTGGCCCGCTCCAGGGAGGCGGCGACCTCGCCGGACGCGCTCTCGGCGTCCTCCAGCCAGAACTCGAAGCCGGTGTGCACCTCGGGGACGAACGCCGCCCGGGTGTCCAGCAGCTCCTGCAGGCGGCGGCCGCCGGGGACGGTGCGACGGGACGGCACGGGGCTGCCCGGCTCGGTGGCGAGGGCCAGCTCCAGCGCGTCCGCGAGGTCCCGGCTCAGGTCGCCGGAGGAGGACTGGGTCTGCAGGCCCAGCAGGATCGAGCCGTCCGGGCGGCGCAGCGCCGGCCAGGCCAGCGGCAGCACGGTGGCCAGGGTCACCGACGGCACCTCGCCGACGGCGCTCTCCGCCACCCCGGCGGCCAGCGTCAGCGGGACGGTCGCGGCGGGCACCAGCTCGCGCAGCGCGACCCAGTCCGCCTCGCCGGGCAGACCCTCGAACGGACGGTGCACCAGCTCCTGGACGGCGTGCGCGGCCTCCCGGCCGTGGCAGGCCTTGTAACGGCGGCCGGAGCCGCACGGGCACTTCTCGCGGGCGCCGACGACCGGGACGTCGCCGGTGGCGGCGGTCGGGCTGGGCTGCGACGAGGACTTGGCGGCCTTCTTGGCCATGGTGCGGCTCCCGGGTACGGCGACAGTGCACCGGCAGCCTACTGAGGTTCGCCGGGTGCGCGGCGCAACGCCCGGGCGGCGGGCCGTGCCGCGGACCCGCCCGGCCGGGGCATCACGCCCGGCGGCGCCGGGTGCCGGACGGCTGACGGGAGGTCGGCTACCCGGTGGGCCCGCCCGTCAGGTCGTCTGCCTTGTCCGTCCGCAGCGCCACCGCGGCCCAGACCGTGACCTCGCCGGGCGCGTCCCGGACGCCCCAGGCGCAGGACAGCTTGCCGACGATGCTCAGCCCGCGGCCGCCGCGCGCCGTCAGCGAGGGGGCGGCCGGCATCGGCCGGGTGACCGCGCCGCCGTCGGTGACGGCGAGCGTGAGCGGGCCGTCCTCGCTCGTCCACCAGCGCACCAGGATGCCGCCCGGTTCCGGTTCGCCCGGCCCGCCGTACTGGTCGTGACGGGTGCCGCGGGCGGCCGCGCCGTTGCCGCGGGCGCCGTTGTATCCGCCGCCGCCATCCGTGTCGCCGTCCAGCTCGGTGAGCTTTCCCAACGGGCGGGCGTATCGACAGGAATTGCTGAGCAGTTCGGAAAGGATCAACACCGCGTCGTCCACGACCGCATCCGGTATCCCGCGGTCGCCGAGTTCACGTCGCATGCGGCGCCGGGCGGTTCCGACGCTGGCCGGACCGTGCGGCACTGCCATGGACGACGTAGTCGGCCCGATCTTGTCGGGCACAGCACGCGCCACCATCAACGCCACCCCCGGGACCTCCTTCAGCGTCTGCCGAGGGATGGATGCCCCCTGGGAATGCGTCGGAAACGACCGGCCCGCGATCGTGCGCGGACATTTCATGACGCCGCAACTCACGGTATTCACCGGGCGATTAGCCGCTTACGGTCCGTTGTGAAAGTGACGGGAATTGAGCGT
Organism: Kitasatospora paranensis; assembly: GCF_039544005.1. NCBI lineage: Bacteria > Bacillati > Actinomycetota > Actinomycetes > Kitasatosporales > Streptomycetaceae > Kitasatospora > Kitasatospora paranensis. The sequence goes on along the minus strand of NZ_BAABKV010000001.1, from coordinate 4,222,386 downwards.
TTTCTGAGCTTCCGGGCGCGCTTTGCACCCCGTTCCGCGCGCCCGCGCACCCCGATCCGCGGCCCGGCCGACCGCCCGCTCCCCGCTCAGCGGCCGAGCTGCGCCAGCACCTCCCGCGGGCGGTTGGTGATGAGCGCCTCCACCCCGAGCCCCAGGCAGAGTTCGACGTCCGCGGGCTCGTCGACCGTCCACACGTGCACCCGGTGCCCGGCCCGGCGCAACGCCGTCACCAGTCCCGGGTCGCGCCGTACCAGCTCGATGCCCGGCCCGGCGATGCCCGCACCGCCGGGCAGCGAGCGCGTCCGGCCCAGCACCGGCAGCCGGCGCTCCAGCAGGTAGACGGTCGGCAGCGCGGGTGCGGCCCGCCGGATGCGGTGCAGCGACAGCTCAGAGAAGCTCATCACCCGTACGGAGGACTCCTCGGGCGTCCGCGGCAGCAGCCCGTAGTGGTCCAGCATCCGCAGCAGCTCCGCCTCCGTCCGGCCGGCGTACCGGGTCGGGTGCTTGGTCTCGATCGCGAGTCCGACCGGCCGCCCGGCGTCGGCGACCAGCTCCAACAGCCCGGCCAGGGTCAGGATCCCGCTCGGCCGCGGCGCCTCGGGGGACTTCCACGACCCGAAGTCCAGCGCCGACAGCTCGGCGAGGGTCATCGCGGACACCGCACCGCGGCCGTCCGAGGTCCGCCGCACCGTCCGGTCGTGCACACAGACCAGCCGGCCGTCGGCGGTCAGCCGGACGTCGCACTCCAGGGCGTCCGCGCCCTCGTCGATCGCCAGCCGGTACGCCTCCAGGGTGTGCTCCGGCAGCGCCGCCGAGGAACCCCGGTGGGCGACGACCTGCACGGCGGTGCGGCCCGGCGCCGGGTCGGCCGGCGCCGACGAGGCGGCCCGGCCCAGATGCTGAGTGTCCACCCGGCCACCCTACGAGCCGCCGGATGTCCGGGCCGCCTCGGCACGGGGAACCCCGGGTGAACAGCTCGCCCGGTCAGTCCTGCGCGCCGCCGCGCACCCGGGCGGTGAACGGGGTCAGCGCCCAGGTCGCCAGCGCCGGCACCAGGAAGCCGAACAGCGAGGCCGACGTCCAGGACTGCGGCGTGAAGCCCACTGCGGACTGCAGGTCCGTCCACATCCCCGTCCACCAGCCGCCGATCGCCGACGGGTTGAGGAACTGGTAGACCGCGAAGCCGAGCGCCCACGGCAACAGCATCAGCGGACGCGACGGCGCGCCCTGCGACAAGTCCCAGCCGCGGCGCCCGGCCCCCAGGAAGTAGTCGACGGCCAGCACCGCGAACAGCGGCACGAACACCGAGCCGATCAGGCCCAGGAAGGCGTAGTAGGAGTCGGTGAACTGCTGGATCCGCAGCGCCAGCACCGTCACCAGCACGCCGATCCCGCCGGTCAGCACCCGACGGTCCACCCGCGGCAGCAGGTTGTGCACCGACATGGCGGTCGAGTACACGTTGGCGAAGGACTGGTCCGTCTCCCGCAGGACGAGCACCAGCAGGAACAGCCAGCCCGCCGCCACCCCGGTGAACGAGGCGAACACCTTGTCCGGGTCGCCGCCCGACTGGAGCAGCGCGATCAGGCCCAGCACGTAGCACCACACCTGGGCCACCGTGTAGCCGGAGAACGTGCCCCAGAAGGCGGCGCCGGAGCTGCGCGCGTGCCGGGTGTAGTCCGCGGCCAGCGGGACGAACGAGATCGACACCGCGATGATCGCGTCCGTCGCGGTCAGGAAGCCGTGCCAGTTGCCCGCCCCCGGGTCGGGGAAGCCCTGCCGGCCCAGCTGGACGGTGAAGTACACCATCGCCACACCCACCGCGACGGCCACGTAGCGGCGCAGCACCGCGATCGAGCCCAGCGGCCAGATGGTCAGCACGGTGGTCAGCACGCCCGCCGCCACCACGAACAGCCAGCGCCAGCCCTCGGTGCCCGCCACCTGCTGCGCACCCCAGGCGATCACGGTGAGCTCGTACACGCCCCAGCCGATGCACTGCAGGATGTTCAGCACCGTCGGCAGGTAGGACAGCCGGGTGCCGAACAGGCCGCGCAGCACGGCCATCGCCGGCGCGCCCGTCCGGGCGCCGATCAGCGCGGCGACGCCCAGCATCGCCGTCCCGATCACGGTGCCGACCAGGATCGCCGTCACGGCGGCCGTGAAGGACAGTTCCGAGCCCTTGGCGCCCAGCACCGTCGCCGCACTGGTGAAGCCGATCAGGCTGACCCCGAGGTTCGCCCAGAGCGCGAACAGCGCCCGGCCGTCGAGGGTGCGCGGAGGTGCGGTGTCCAGCACCAGGGGGCCTCGCGGTGCGCGTCGGCACCCGGCTCGGAAAAACGGGCAGGCGAAACAGCCGTCATGGCCGATACTCCCTACGCCGGCATTACCCGGACAGGTTCAGGCGGTCTGCGCCCCTCGCCCTGCCCCGGTCGGTGCCGGGGCGTACGGTCGATCAGCGCACTCTCAGCCTGGAAGGTCCAAGCTCCCGCGTGTTCAGATGGGAGCAAAGGCTAACGGGCGCGCCGGTCGGAGCCAAGGCCGGTCCGGTACCGGTCCGTATGGCGGACCACCGCCCTCCGGCCGGACGGGGCCGTCGGTGTACCGACCGGTGCGCCGCGAGGAACGCCCGTGACCTGGCTCTGTCAGGGACGCCTAAGGATTCTTAGACGTTCTTCAGGGGGCCGCTTACGGCATCCGAACCGGCTGTACGAAAAACTATGCGCCAAGGTCCTGTCAGCTATGGAGGTCGTCCGTGAGCACCGAGCACGCGAGTGGGTCCACCGGGCCGCAGGAGGGCCAGCCCTCCGGCGAGCCCCAGGCGGTGGCACCGGCTCCTGAGGCGGCGCCGACCGACGTCCGGCCGGTCGTCGAGGCCGCGCCGACGCTCGCCCTCACCAAGCTGAGCGAGCCCGCTCCGCCGGCCGGGGCCCCGGCCCCCGCCGCACCGTCCTACCTGGACGCGCCGCCGCCCACCTACATCGACGCACCGCCGCCGGTCCTGCCGGCCCCGGCCGAACCGCAGCCGGCCAACCCCTACGCGGCGCCGGCCGCCCCCGCCGCCTCCCCGTACGCCGCACAGGCCCCCGCGGCCGACCCGTACGGCACCCCGGCGGCCGCCACCGACCCGTACGGGACCCCGGCCGCGCCGCCCCCGGCCCAGCCCCCGGGCAACGAGGTGCACCACCCGTTCGGCGCCGGCCAGCCGCTCGGCGGCTGGGGCCACCCGACCGGCCCCGTGCCCGGTGCGGGCGGCCCGGGCGAGCCCGGTGACCCGGGGTACCCGTACGCGTCCTCCGGCGGCCCCGGCCCGAAGCGCAAGCGCGGCGGGATGATCGCGCTGATCACCGCCGTCGCCCTGGTCGCCGGCGTGGCCGGCGGGGCGATCGGCGTCGCCGTGGCCGACCGCGACAGCGGCTCCGCGGGTGCCACGCACTCCAGCACCACCGTCAGCGTGAGCGACAGCCGCAAGGTCACCGACCGGGCGCCGGACTCGGTGGCCGGCATCGCCGCCAAGGCCCTGCCCAGCACCGTCACCATCAAGGCCTCCGGCTCGCAGGAGTCCGGCACCGGCACCGGGTTCGTCTTCGACACCCAGGGCCACATCCTCACCAACAACCACGTGGTCGCCCCGGCGGCCAACGGCGGCAAGCTCACCGTCAAGTTCTCCGACGGCTCGTCCTACAGCGCCTCGGTGGTCGGCCGCGCCCAGGGGTACGACGTCGCCGTCATCAAGCTGGACAACCCGCCGAAGGACAAGCTCAACCCGCTGCCGCTCGGCGACTCCGACAAGGTCGCGGTCGGCGACGCCACCATCGCGATCGGTGCCCCGTACGGCCTGGAGGGCACCGTCACCACGGGCATCATCAGCGCCAAGGACCGCCCCGTCGCCTCCGGTGACGAGACCGGCGCCCAGGCCTCCTACATGAACGCCCTGCAGACCGACGCCTCGATCAACCCGGGCAACTCCGGCGGCCCGCTGCTCAACGCCTCCGGTGCGGTCATCGGCATCAACTCGGCGATCCAGTCCAACACCAGCGGATCCGGCCGGGCCGGCTCGATCGGCCTCGGCTTCGCCATCCCGATCAACCAGGCCAAGTGGGTCGCCGAGACGCTGATCACCAGCGGCCAGCCGGTCTACGCCATCCTCGGCGTCCTGCGCAACGACGACTACACGGGTGACGGCGCCCAGATCCAGACCGCCGCCGTCCAGGGCACCCCGGCCGTCACCCCGGGCGGGCCCGCCGACCAGGCCGGCCTCAAGGCCGGCGACGTCATCACCAAGCTCGGCGGCATCCCGATCGACAGCGGCCCGACCCTGGTCTCCGAGATCTGGACGCACAAGCCCGGCGAGAAGGTCGCCGTCGAGTACACCCGCGACGGCAAGGCCGCCAAGACCACCGTCACCCTCGGCGAGCGCAAGGGCGACAACTGACCCCGGCGGCCGCCCCCGCCCGGAAACGGAGTGCACCGAACCGGCTCCGACCCGTTAGGCTGACCCCCGCCAGGAGGGTTGCCCGAGCGGCCTAAGGGAACAGTCTTGAAAACTGTCGTGAGGTGACCCCTCACCGTGGGTTCAAATCCCACACCCTCCGCAGGTGAGGCGAAAGCCCGGCTCAGGGCGGGTACCGACTTCGGTCGGTACCCGCCCTGAGTGCTTTGTGTGTCACGGTGCCCACCCGCATGTCGCCCCTGACCAGTGCGTCGGTGCCGGTCCTGACCTGACCCGCGGGTGATTCCGGGCCGCCGAGTGCCTCATGTCAGGGCAGGCTCGATCTTTTCGTCGGCCCGCCGAACCACCTCGGTCGGGTCAACCCGATCGCAGTCCGTCCACCGACCACGAGGGCTCACAGCGGTCTTCGCCGAACTTCACGGCCGCCACGCAGAACACCCGGCCGGGAAAGCCCGGCCGGGTGCATGCATCGAATTATTCCTACCCGATCGGTCGAGTGGTGCAGCCCGACAGAGACCGTCCCGGTGATCGGTTCAGTTGGTGGTGCGCACGAACGAGTAGCAGTAGCCGGCGTAGTAGGGGTCCCCGTTGGAAAGGAGCGAACTTCCCGTCTGGGGGCCGACGACGCCGTCCGCCTGCAGACCGTGCTGCTGCTGGAATCCGACCAGCGCATTTTTGGTGGCCGGGCCGAACTGGCCGTCCTCAGTCAGCGCCGCCCCCTCGCATAGTTCAGGGCATGCTGGACACACCACACACCGCTCCCGCTGGTGGAGTACCCGTAACCGATGTACGACGCGGATGTGGATGCCTCCGCGCTGGCCAGGCCGCCACCCACTGCCATCAGAGTCGCACCACCCAGGACTGCCAGGCGAGCGAGCTTCCGCTTGAACATGAACCCCCCATTCGACGATCCGGCAATTCCGAAAATCGAACATGCAATGGGGGTGAGCATTCCTGCATCCCCCGCTGCCCTTCGGCATCCTTCCACAGTCGACTCGGCCTCGCACGGGAAATTAAAAATAGTTGAGGGGCAAACTGGTCAATGCTCAACAAGGAAGACCTATTGGGTCCGGTGGGCAGATCGGACCAAAGCGCACAAATTCTTTCTCTTTGAAGCATTGCATACGAAATGCGCTGTTTCAGTGGTCCGCTCCCATTGATCCGAGCGGGCCTTGCGCCACAGTGCCGCGCACGCTTCGGCAGCGCAGCGAAGCCCACTCCCGGCTGCGCTGCTTCTGGCGGACCCCGGCCGGATCCCCCGGACGGACCGTCCTGCCTTGCCCGGTGGGTGGGGCGGGCCTCGGATGGTGGTGGCACACGCCCGGCGCCGGGCGATCGCCGATGGTCGCGGCGCCGGCGAGGGACAGGAGCAGCGATGTACGTCCGCACCGTCTACGCGACCGGTGACCCCGCTCTGATCGACGCGGCTCTCGACGCCACCCGGGAGGCCGCTCCCCGGATGCTGGCGACCCAGGCCGGCTACCGGGGCTACGGGCTGTTCGCCGACCGTGAGCTCGGCAAGATCGTCATGGGCAGCTGGTGGGACACCCAGGAGGACCAGCGGGCCAGCGACGATCATCTGCGGGAGCAGCGGGGCGCGTTGCTGTCCCCGTTCGCCGGGACGGTCACCACCGACGTCTGGGAGGCGCCGGTGTTCACCCCGCCCACGCACGCCGGCCCCGGGGCCGGCTTCCGGATGGTGCAACTGTCCGTCGCGCACGAGGGCGAGCAGCAGCTGGTCGACGCGTTCCGGGAGACCGTGCTGACCCGGCTCCGGGACTTGCCGGGATTCGAGTCCGCCAGTCTGCTGCTGGACCGCCCGGCCGGGCGCTGTGCGGTGGGCGTGCTGTTCTCGGACCGCGCCGCGCTGGTGGCCTCCCGCGGTCCGCAGGCCGCGGTCCGCAGTGCGGGGGTCGGGGCGGCGGGTGTGTCGCTGCGGAGCCTGGAGGAGTTCGAGGTCGTGCTGCTGGACCGCCCCGGCACCTGACACCGTCACCCGCCGCGCCCCGTCGTGCGGGCGCCGTCGCGTCCTCGGTGCCGCGAGGCCCCCGGCCGATCCATCGGTCCTGTCGCAGCGTTCTTGCCGCGCCCCGCCCCCGGCGGCAGAGTTCGGAACGGACAGGACGCGGTCGGTGCCCGTACGACGGGGCCGGGCGCGGCCAGGCATGTGGAGGCGGAGGCTGCCGTGGGTGATCTGGTCGAGCGGTTGGTACAGGGCATGCCGAAGGAGGCCGTTGCCGTCGATCCGGACGTGGTCGCGGCCTACGCGCACGACATGGCCGGGTTCTGCGAGGCGGGCGTCGCCGCGGTGGTGGTCTTCCCGGAGACGGTGGAGCAGGTGCAGCACGTGCTGCGGACGGCGACCGAGTTGCGCGTACCGGTGGTGCCGCAGGGCGCCCGGACGGGCCTGTCCGGTGGCGCGAACGCCGTCGACGGCTGCATCGTCCTGTCGATGGTGAAGATGAACCGGATCCTGGAGGTCGATCCGGTGAACCGGATCGCCGTCGTCCAGCCCGGCGTGGTGAACGCCGAGCTGTCGCGGGCGGCCGCCGGGCACGGCCTGGCCTACCCGCCCGATCCGTCGAGCTGGGAGTCCTGCACCATCGGCGGCAACATCGGGACGGGTGCCGGCGGGTTGTGCTGCGTGAAGTACGGCGTGACCAGCGAGTACGTGCTCGGTCTGGACGTGGTGCTGGCCGACGGGCGGCTGCTGAGCACGGGCCGGCGGACGGCCAAGGGCGTCGCCGGGTACGACCTGACCCGGCTGCTGGTCGGCTCGGAGGGCACCCTGGCCGTGGTGGTGGAGGCGGTGGTCGCGTTGCGGCCGGCGCCCGCGCCGCAGCTGGCACTGGCGGCGGAGTTCCCCAGTACCGCGTCGGCGAGTGAGGCGGTCTGTGCGGTGATGGCCTCCGGCCACGTGCCGTCGCTGATGGAGCTGATGGACACGACGACCGTCCGCGCGGTCAACGCGATGGCCCGGATGGGGTTGCCGGAGGAGACCCGGGCGCTGCTGCTGGTGGCGTTCGACGGCCCGGCCAAGGAGGCGGAGCTGGCGGCGGTGGCCGAGCTCTGCCGGGCGGCCGGGGCGAGCGAGGTGGTGCCGGCCGAGGACGAGGCGGAGTCCGATCTGCTGCTCCAGGCCCGCCGGCTGTCGCTCCCGGCGATGGAGCGCCTCGGCACCACGATGATCGACGACGTGGCGGTGCCCCGCTCGCGGCTCGGCGCGATGCTCGACGGCGTCGAGGAGATCGCCGCACGGCAGCGGCTCACCATCGGGGTCGTCAGCCATGCCGGGGACGGCAACACCCACCCGGTGGTGATCTTCGACGCGGCGGATCCGGACGAGGTGGCCCGGGCCAAGGAGTCCTTCGACGAGATCATGGAACTGGGGCTCTCGCTCGGCGGCACCGTCACCGGCGAGCACGGGATCGGTCTGCTCAAGCGGGAGTGGCTGGCCCGGGAGCTCGGCCCGGTGGCGCTCGGCCTCCAGCGGCAGATCAAGGCGGTCTTCGATCCGCTGGGGATCCTGAACCCGGGCAAGGCGCTCTGACGGGTGCTCGGATCGCGGGGCGCGCGTCCGGTGTCGCGCGCCCCCGGTGGTGACGTTGCGCCGCCGCTGCGGGCATCCACCGCGATCGGTGCCGGGCCGCATCGGACCAGGTAGCGGGGGTTCGGTGGCCGGTGCCGGGGTGGTCGGCGGATCATGCGCGGTCGGTCCGCGGATCACGCCAATGGGCGAAACGGCGGTGCCGATCTGTGCCTTTGTCGATTTGTTGCGCCACTCTTCTCTCGGGGCCGCAACCGGCCCACCGCGGGCGGGGGCGCCACGCGGACACCACGGCAGATCCAGCAGACGGACCAGGAGGAGCGGGGCGGGCGAAGGGGTACCGGGAAGGGCAACCGAGCAGGAAGGGCAGCGGGGCGGTGCATGGCTGCGGCGGGCGGTGCCGGACGGCACCGCCCGCCGGCCGTGGCGGGGGAGAGGGGAGTGCGGGGCTCAGCGCCGCGCTGTCAGGGTGGCCCCGACGCTCGCCGCCACCACGCACCCGATGCCCGCCACCTGCACGGCGCCGAGCAGCTGACCGAACACCAGCAGGCCCACCAGCGCACTGATCGCCGGGTCCAGGCTGACCAGCACGCTGAACACCCGCTGCGGCATCCTGCGCAGCGCGGTCATCTCCAGGGCGTACGGGATCACCGGGAAGAGCAGGGCGACTCCGGCGACCGCGAGCAGCACCAGGGCGGGGGAGCCGGACGCGGCGAGGCCCTGCCAGGCCTGGACGGCGCCGAACGGGGCGAGCGCCAGGGCCGCGATGGTGAACGAGACGGCCAAACCCTCGAAGCCGCGGAAGGCCGCGCCCACCCGGTCGGTGAACAGGATGTACCCGGCGTAGCAGGCGGCGGCGCCGAAGGCGTAGGCCAGTCCGACCGGGTCCAGGCCCCCGCCGGCGCCCCCGCCGAGCAGGGTCAGCAGGGCGACGCCGCCGCCCGCGAGCAGCGCCCACACCAGGTGGGCGGCCCGGCGGGCCAGCGCGAGGGCGACCGCCAGCGGGCCCAGGAACTCGATGGTCGACGCGGTGCCCATCGGCAGCCGGTCGGTGGCGCCGGCGAACAACAGCGTCATCCCGGCCGAGGCGAGGCCCAGCAGGACAGCCGAGAGCAGGTCCCGGCGGCTGCGGCCGCGCAGCCGCGGCCGGGTGGCGGCGAGCAGCACCGCCGCGGCCACCGTCAGCCGCAGGAAGGTCGCCCCGCCGACGCCGAGCACGCCGAACAGCGGCTTGGAGAGGGCGATGCCGAGCTGGACGGTGACCATCGCCCCGACACAGAGCAGCGGCGCCGGAATCGCTCCGAGACGCCGCTGCGACGAGGTGGCCCGGACGGGGCCGCCGGTCGGCGGGTCGGCGGGTGTCCGGTGCCGGTCGGCCCCGGGCGGCGCGGTGGTCGTCGCCGTGCCGCGTCGTCGCCAGCCACCGCGCTCGCCGGCAGGCTCGCCCTTGGGGGAGGGCGGCATGGCAAGGGCGTCGGCGAAGGACTCGCCGGTGACAGCCGTGAACGACGGCTCGCAGGAGTTGGCGACGGACATGGGAGCGAGTCTGACGTAAGGACTCTTCGCGGTGCAAGCTCGTTACCACTCTGTGGACGGTCCACCCGGCCGGGTGAACTCGCAGCTCACGGGTGTGCGCCTCCCGCCGGATTGCGACGATCAGTCAGTAGGACTGGTGAGTGCGCTACTTGGGATCCGCCGCCGTCGGAGCGGCCACACTCGCCCTGCTGCTCGCCACCGGGGGCCCGCCGCGGCCGCCGCTGCCGCCGGGGTGCCCCCGCCGGCCGGCCGGGCGGACCACCACCGGGCCGCCCCGCCGGGCGCAGGACGGTTCGACGACTCCCCGCGGACCTACCGCGGCCCCGGCTTCGACACCTGCACCGCGCCCTCGCTGGACGCCATGCAGGCCTGGTGGGACGACTCCGCGTACGGCGCCGTCGGCATCTACACCAGCGGCCGCCAGCGCGGCTGCAGCCAGCCGCGGCTCACCGCCGACTGGGTCGCCCGGGCGCGGGCCATGGGCTGGTCCTTCATGCCCACCCACGTCGGCCGCCAGGCACCGTGCAGCACCAACGCCAACAAGCCCGCCCACATCGACCCCGGCGACGCCGTGGGCCAGGGCGAGGAGGAGGCCGCCGAGGCGGTCGACGCCCTCCGCTCCCTCGGCATCGCCCAGGGCAGCCCGGTCTACCTCGACATCGAGGCCTACCCGCGCGGCGACGCCGACTGCAGCCGGGCGGTCGTCGACTTCGCCACCGGCTGGACGGACGGCCTGCACGAGGCCGGCTACCTCGCCGGCTTCTACTCCTCCGCCGAGTCCGGCGTCGCGGACCTGGCCGCCGCCGCCCGCGACGGCGCGGGCCCGCTGCCCGACGCCGTCTGGTACGCCCGCTGGGACGACAAGGCCACCACCACCGACGGCGCCGGCGCGCTCAACCCGGACCTCTGGACGGACCACGGCCGCATCCACCAGCACCACGGCAACGTGGCCGAGACGCACGGCGGCGTCTCCCTCACCGTCGACCGCGACGAGCTGGACGCACCCGTGGCGTGACCGGCGCCGGCCGGGGCCCGCGGAGCCCGTCCAGGGCGCCGGAGATGCTGGTCTCAACTGCACCACGATTGCTGACACGGGGGCCCGGACGGGGCAAGAATCGGCACGTCGGCCGTGACTACTTGCGAGTAGCCGGGCAGACCCCACCCGGTCAAGGAGGACCCGCGTGTTCAGCACCATGCAGGACGTACCGCTCACCACCGCCCGGATCCTGGCGCACGGTTCGACCGTCCACGGCGCGGCGACCGTCACCACCTGGGACGGCACCGGCCCGGTGGTCCGCACGTACGCGGAGGTGGGCGCCCGGGCGGCGCAGCTCGCCCACGCCCTGCGCGACGAACTCGGCGTCACCGGCGACCAGCGGGTGGCCACCCTGATGTGGAACAACGCCGAACACCTGGAGGCCTACCTCGCGGTGCCCTCCATGGGCGCCGTGCTGCACACCCTCAACCTGCGGCTCCCGGCCGGCCAGCTGTCCTTCATCGTCAACCACGCCGCCGACCACGTGATCATCGTCAACGGCAGCGTCCTGCCGCTGCTGGCCGGCGTCCTCGGACAGCTGAACGACACCCTGCGGCACATCGTGGTCAGCGGCGAGGGCGACCGCTCGCTGCTGGCCGGCTTCACCGGCACCGTCCACGAGTACGAGGACCTGATCGCCGACCGGCCCACCGCCTACCCGTGGCCCGAGCTCGACGAACGGCAGGCCGCCGCGCTCTGCTACACCTCCGGCACCACCGGCGACCCCAAGGGCGTCGTCTACAGCCACCGCTCGGTCTACCTGCACTGTCTGCAGGTGATGGCCGCCGACAGCTTCGGCCTCACCTCCCGCGACACCGCGCTGCCGGTTGTCCCGATGTTCCACGTCAACGCCTGGGGCGTCCCGCACACCGCCTTCATGGCCGGCGCGAACCTGCTGATGCCCGACCGGCACCTGCAGCCCAAGCCGCTCGCCGAGATGATCGACCGGATCAAGCCCACCGTCAGCGCCGCCGTCCCCACCATCTGGACGGGCCTGCTCGACGAGCTCGACGCCGGCAGCTACGACACCTCCACGCTCCGCATGGTGGTCATCGGCGGCTCGGCCTGCCCACCGGCCCTGATGCAGGCCTTCGAGGAGCGCCACGGGATCAGCGTCGTGCACGCCTGGGGCATGACGGAGACCTCCCCGCTCGGCACATTCTCGCTCCCGCCGGGCGGTCTCACCGCCGAGGAGCAGTGGCCCTACCGGCTCACCCAGGGGCTCTTCCCGGCCTCCGTCGAGGCCCGGCTGATCGGCCCGGGCGGCGAGCGGATGCCGCACGACGGCCACTCCGCCGGCGAACTGGAGGTCCGCGGCCCGTGGATCGCCGGGGCCTACTTCGGCGGCGCGGACCGCGATCCCGAGCGCCCCGACGACAAGTTCAGCGAGGACGGCTGGCTGCGCACCGGCGACGTCGGCACCATCACCCCGAACGGCTACCTGACCCTCACCGACCGCGCCAAGGACGTCATCAAGTCCGGCGGCGAGTGGATCTCGTCGGTCGAGCTCGAGAACGAACTGATGGCCCACCCGGAGGTTGCCGAGGCCGCGGTGGTCGCCGTCCCGGACGAGAAGTGGGGCGAGCGTCCGCTGGCCACGGTGGTGCTGCGTCCCGGCGCCACCGCCGACCTGCGCGCGCTGCGGGCCTTCCTGGCCGGCCGGATCGCGTCCTGGCAGCTCCCGGAGCGCTGGGCACTCGTCGAGGCGGTGCCGAAGACCTCGGTCGGCAAGTTCGACAAGAAGGTGATCCGCTCGGAGTACGCGGCCGACCTGCTGGACGTCACCGTGCTCGGCAAGGACTAGCCGCCGCACCGCACACGACCCCGCACACGCCCGCGGCCCCGGCTCGATGCCGGGGCCGCGGGCGTGTGCGGTGGTGCGCCGGGCCGGGCGTCAGTGGCCCGCCGTGCCGGCTCCGGCCATCGCGCCGATCCGGCCCAGCAGGTCGACGATCCTGCCCTGGACGTCCGCGGTGGTGGAGCGCTCGGCCAGGAACAGCACCGTCTCGCCCGTCCGCAGCCGGGGCAGTTCCTGCGGGTCGAGGTCCACCGAGGTGTAGACGACCAGCGGGGTGCGGTGCAGCCGGTCGTTGGCGCGCAGCCAGTCGAGCAGACCCGTCCGGCCCTGGTCGATCCGGAGCAGGTCCATCACCACCAGGTTGGGCTGCACGCTGCTGGCCCGGGCGACCGCCTCGTTCTCGTCCGAGGCGTGCTCGACGTGCATGCCGCGGCGTTCCAGGCTGCTGATCATGGCCGACGCGATGTCATGGTCGGCCTCCACCAGCAGCACCCGGGGCGCGTGGTTCTCGCTGTCGCGCGGCGCGAGCGCCCGCAGCAGCACGGCCGGGTCCGCCCCGTACGCGGCGTCCCGGGTCGCCTGGCCGAGCCCGGCGGTGACCAGGACGGGCACCCGCTGGTTGAGCGCGGCCGTGCGCAGCGACTCCAGCGCCGTCCGGGTGATCGGCCCGGTCAGCGGGTCGACGAACAGGGCGGCCGGGAAGCCGGAGACCTGGGCGTCGACCTCCTCGCGGGAGCGCACGATCACCGGGCGGTACCCGCGTTCCTGCAGCGCCAGCTTGGTGGACGGGTCGGGCTCGGGCCAGACCAGCAGCCGGCGCGCGCCGTCCTCCGGGCCGCTGGCCGGGGCGGACGGCTCGGCCTGGTCGCCGGCGCCGGCCCGGGCCAGCTCGGCGAGCGGCCGCGGCGGGGTGCGCGGCTCCATCGCGCCCGACGCGCCCGACGCGCCCGACGCGTCCGCCCGGGCGGCCTCTCCGGCCGGGACGAGCGCGGCCAGTTCGGCGCCGGGCCCGGACGGCTGGGCGCCGTCGGCCTGCGGCTGGTGCGGCACCGGCTGGTGCGGCGGGAAAGCGTTCGGTGCGGCCGGGGACGGGAAGGCGCTCTGCAGCGGGCGCGGCGGGCTGAGCCTGAGCTCGCCGAGCCCCGTCCCGACCGGCTGCGGCGGCTGCGGTGCGGCCGACGGCAGTTCCGGGAGCCCCGCCCGGACGGGCGCGGTCTCGGCGACGGGCGCCGCCGGGGCGGGCAGCGCGAGGGCGCTCTGCGACGCCGCGGCCGGCTCGGGCTCGTCCGCCCCCGGCGCGTGCTGCTCGCCGGCCGGCGCGTCCGGGTCGGCGAGTCGCCGCCGGCGGCCGGTGGGCGGGACGGCCGGGGCCGCCGCGGGCGGCCCGACCGGCAGCGCGTGCTCCAGGCCCGGGTACGCCGGGGTGGTCTCGGGCAGGCCGGGGAGCGCCGGGGCGCTCTCCTCGGCGGGGGCGCGTCGGCGCCGCCGGGACGGCCGGGCGGGCTCGTCCGTGCCGGATTCGGGCGACGTGCCGTCAGCGTCGGTGCCGGTCGGCGCTCCTGCGGCGGGCAGGGCGATCGGTGCGGGAGCGGCGTCGGCCACCGGGACGGCCTCGCCCGGGCCGAGCGGGATCGGGCCCAGCGCGATCGGACCGCCGCGCCGCTCGGCGGCCTCGCGGTCCTGCGCCGCGGCCCGCTCCGCCGCCGCCTGCGCGCGCTCCTTGCGCCGCTGCCGCAACGTTCCGCCGGTGCCGGTGCTGACCATCTCGGCGATGCCGGGCTCGCCGGCGCCGTCCTTGACCGGATCCGCAGGCGGCAGCTCCGGGAGGTCCGGCAGCATCGCCGTGTCGGTCTCCTTGGGCACGCTGGGCCGGCCGGCCGACGAGCGCGCCGCCGCCGGGTCGAGCGGCAGCTCCACGACGTACGTGGTGCCGGCGCCGGAGGGCAGTTCGTGGCGCTGGAGGACACCGCCGTGGCGTTCGACGGTGGCGCCGGCGATCGGCAGGTGCACCGGGCTGCTGCGCAGCGCGGGCCCGCGCACCTCGATCCGCGCGACGTCGCCGCGCTGGGCGGCGGCCACCACGACCATCGGGGTGTCGCCGCCGACCGGCGGCAGGGCGGGCACGCCGAGCGACGGGCCGGCACCGGAGCCGGGCGCGTCCAGCGACGGGGTGATGCCGCTGACGTCGGCCACCAGGTGGGCCAGCGCCTGGGCGAGACGCTCCCGGTCGGCGGTGACCTCGACGGCGGCGGCGTGCACGGAGTAGCGGACCCGGCCGGGGCCGACCAGCTCGCCGGCGTGCTCGACGGCGCGCTGCACGACCGTGTCCAGGCCGACCGGCTTGTGGGCCGGCCGCTCGCGGCCGGCCTCGGCCGCCGTCTCGAAGGACTGGTGGGCGAGCACGTCGTCGATCAGGGTGCCGAACCGCCGGCACTCCTCGGCGAGGCGCCGCAGGGTCCAGTTGGCCTCCGGCCACAGCTGCCCGGCCGGGTCGGCGGCGAGCGCGTCGATCCGCCGGTGCAGGGCGGTGAGCGCGTCGCCGAGCTCGGTCTCCAGGACGGCGGTGAGGTGCTCGTTGCGGGCGACGAGCGCGAGCTCCTTCGTCCGGTCGGTGAACGTCATCACGGCGCCGACCAGCTGCTCGCCGTCCCGGACGGGGGCGGTGGTGAGGTCGACGGTGACGGGCTTGCCGTCCTTGCGCCACAGCACGGCCCCGCGGACCCGGTGCTTGCGGCCCGACAGCAGGGTGTCGAGCAGCGCCGAGCCCTCCAGGGCGAGCGGGCTGCCGTCGGGCTGGGAGTGCTGGATCAGCGGGTGCAGTTCGCGCCCGCCGAGTTCACTGGCGCGGTAGTCGAGTATGTGTGCGGCGGCCGGGTTGACCAGGACGACGCGGCCTTCGAGGTCCACGCCGAGCACGCCCTCCGCGGCGGCCCGCAGGATCATCTCGGTCTGCTTGTGCTGGCGGCGGAGCTCGGCCTCCACCCCCAGGCGGCCGGTCAGGTCGCGCACCAGGAGCAGCAGCAGCTCCTGGCCGCCGCCCTCCCGGTAGGGGTCGTACGGCACGTAGCCGCGGCCCTCGGCGGACGCGCCGTCGTCGGCGAAGTCGTTGCCGCTGACCTCGACCGGGAAAGTGCTCCCGTCGGTGCGCCGGGCGGTCATCCGGACGGGCCGGTCGAGCCCCTCGGACTCGGTCGCGGCGGGCCGCATCGAGCCGGGGATCCGGCTGGGGTCGAACTCCGGCAACAGGTCGAGCAGGCCTCGCCCGACCAGGGATGTTCCGGGCGCCTGCAGGCTCTCCACCGCCGCTTTGTTCGCGTCCACCACCGTGCCGTTGCTGTTGACCAGCAGAAGCGCGTCGGGCAGGGCGTCGAGTATTGCGGCGAGGCGAGCAGCGCCTCGGGTGGGCCTGCTGCTCACGTCGACAGGTCTCCTCACGGCATGTCGGCGATCTCGCCGGCTGGGTCACGGCGGCGGCTCGCGGGCGCGCGCTCTCCTCGGGCCCCGGCAGTATCTCATTGTTCTTTGCGTTGTGGACGACCCGCCTAGTAACGTTGTCGGTGGTTGGTGTCGGGCCCCTGGGCTGTGGCATCATCACATGCGCACGGCTCGCGTCCGGAGACGGAAGCGGTTCGCGCGGAGGAGGCTTCGCCTAGTCCGGTCTATGGCGCCGCACTGCTAATGCGGTTTGGGTTTTACCGCCCATCGAGGGTTCAAATCCCTCAGCCTCCGCCTCACAGGAGCCCCGTCGGCATCAGTCGACGGGGCTCCTGCCGTTTCCGGGGAGGTGCCCCGGAGGGCCGGCCGGGCGCCCGGGATCAATCGATTTCACCCCACGTCGACGGTCATGTAATGTTGTCCCCGCACCGCCCCGGAGGCCAGCCGCCAGGGCGAGCGCTCATAGCTCAACGGATAGAGCACTTGACTACGGATCAAGAGGTTGCAGGTTCGAATCCTGCTGAGCGCACCACAATCTGCCGCACGTGGCCCGTCGGGCCGCGTACCGGCGCTCATAGCTCAACGGATAGAGCACTTGACTACGGATCAAGAGGTTGCAGGTTCGAATCCTGCTGAGCGCACCACCCGAAGGCCCCGGACACCGTCCGGGGCCTTCGTCGTCGTACCCGGCCGCCCGCCGGGGGCCGGCGGGCTCAGGCGAGGTCCGTGCGGTTGATCCAGGCGACGTCGCGGTCGGCCAGGAACCACTCGGGTGCGGTGAGCGGGCGCGCGCGGTCGAAGGTGTGCGGGACCGGGTCGTGCCGGATCAGCTCCGGTTCGGCGTGCTGGGCGAGCAGCTGGTCGGTGAGCTCGGGGGCGAGGTCGGGCGGACCGCTGAGCAGGATGTCCCGGCCGGAGCAGTCGCCGAGCCCGTGCAGCCCCTCCTGCAGCAGTTCGACGGCCTCGGCCCGGTCGGCGCGGCCGGCGGGCACGGCGAGCAGGACCTCCAGCCAGGGGTGCCGGTCGGCCAGGTCGTGGAGCGCGGCCAGGTCGTACCGGTCGGCGTCGTCCCGGGCGCCGAGCAGGACGGTGGCGGGCCGGCCGCCGTCCAGGGCGAGCTGCTCGACCAGGGCCTTCGCCTGGGCCCAGCCGGTGCCGCCGGCCACCGCCAGCAGCGGTCGCCGGGACGCCGGGTCCAGCACCGCGTCGCCGATCGGCGGCCCGAGCCGCACCCGCTCCCCGGGCACCACGTCGTTGACCAGCGCGGTGGAGAGCAGCCCGCCGGGCACCCGGCGCACGTGCAGGTCGACGGTGCCGTCCGGGCGGGGCGCGCAGGCGATCGAATAGGGCCGCCACACCCGGTGCACCCGCGGCGAGCAGAGGGTCAGGTACTGGCCGGCGGTGTAGGGGTAGGGGCGGTTCGGCGCCAGGGTCAGCACGGCGACGTCCGGCGCGGCCCGGCGGCGCTGCACGACGTCGGCGTCCCACCAGGCCGGGGTGCCCGGCGGGACGGCGGCCGCCGCACCGATCATCGCCTCGGAGATCACCGTCCAGGCCCCCGTCCAGGACTTCTCGTCCTCGACCGTCCAGGAGTGCCCCATGAAGTGGCGCAGTGCCGCCAGCAGGCTGGCGCCGACGGCGGGGTAGTGCGCGGGGAGGGTGCCGAACTTGCGGTGGTCCCGGCCGAGGGCCGCTAGGTAGTCGGTGAGCCGGTCCGGTTCGTCCAGCCGCGCGACCAGCCGGGTGAGGGCCGCGAAGAGGCGGTCGCGCTGCTCGTCGAGGTCGGCCGGGAAGAGCCTGCGCAGCCCGGGGTTGTGCGCGAAGAGGTGGGTGTAGAAGTACGTGGTCAGCTGGCCGGCCCGGCGTTCGACGACGGCCAGGCCGGCCCGGAGGACCGCGGGATCGTAGGCCACCGGGTGGCCCTCAGCCGGAGGACGGAGCGGGGCCGGCGGCCGCCATGGCCGAGCCCATGGTGTCGGCCACGACGCCGTACACCGCCGCCCAGGAGGCCTCCGCCTCCGGTGTCCACGTGTCGCCGGCGTAGTGCCGCAGGGTGGCGATCAGGCTGTCGCCCACCGCCGGGAAGTGCTCGGGCAGGGCGCCGTAGCCGGCGTGCCGGCTGCCGAGGTCGCGGAGGATGCCGACGAGGGTGTCGGTCGACTCCAGATTCGCCACCAGGGCGCCGAGTGCGGCCCACAGCCGGTCCTGCTGGTCGTCCAGGTGCTCGGCGAACAGGCCGCGGACGCCGGGGTGGTGGTCGAACAGGTGCCGGTAGAAGTACGCGGTCACCTCGGAGCCGTGCGGTTCGACGGCGGCGAAGCTGCGCTTGACGAGAACGGGGTCGATGCTCACGGCGCCCGACTCTACTGAGAGTCCATCAAATCGAACAGAGCGGCGGGTGATTCATCCGGGATTTCGCGGATATTCCAGGTCGTGATGTGCCTGGAATGGCCGAGGGTCGCCAGTTCGGGTGCTGCGGCCCGTCGCCCGGTGCGGCTGCCAATCGGGTGCAATCCGGCGGTGGCTCCTGGTGTCGGATTTTGACCGAGTGTCAGCTGTGATTCGCTTTTGTCGGATGTTATGGCCGCGCCCGGTCCCGTCGGCCGTGTCCGGGCCATCGGTCGGCGAAGGAGCTCCGGATGACCCGACAGTCCGCGGGGGTTCCCGACGCCCGATCCCGGCTGCGCGCCCCGGCCGCCGCCGTGGTCGCGGCCCTGCTGCTGGGCTGGGCCGCCGGGCCGGTGCAGGCCCAGCAGAGCCCCGCCGCGTGGAGTCCGCAACGGCGTGCGGTGCTGCCGTCCGGACTCGCCGTGCAGCTGGATTTCGCCCCGTTGCCCGGAATCGAGAGTGCCGCCGCGCCGGGTGCACTCGGCGGATCCGGGGCGAATCAGCCGTATGCGGACGGAATGCGGCCCGGTGATCCCGCCGAGACCTTCCGGATCGGTGGGACGCGGCCGGCCGCGGACGGATCCTGGCGGGAACTCGGATCACTGCGGATCGGATTCTCGCGGCCCGTCCGAAATCCCCGACTGCACGTCAGCGGGCTCATGGCCCGCACCGCGGGGACGTCCGGGACGACCGTCACCGCGGCCCGGCTGAGCCTCACCGGCGCCACCCCGGCCGCCCCCGTCCTGGTCGGGCGCACCGCGTGGACGGGTTGGACGGTCGACGGCAACACTCTGGCGCCGCCCGCGGACCCGGCCGCGGACACCGCCGCCGACGGTGCAGGCACCCTCGAATTCACCGGCACCGTCAGTACCGTCACCCTCCGGATGGAGCAGCGCTCCACGGCTCGGAACGGCTCGACCGCCCCCGCGCCGGCGCTGCCGGCGGCGTTCACGGTCACCCTCGACGAGTCGCTGGGCAGCGCCCCCGCCGGGTACGGCAACGCCTCGCACCTCCTCTCCGACCTGGCCCTCGGCCGGCACGCCATCGACCCGTCCACCCGGGCCGGGCTGCCCGGTACCGCCACCGCCCGCCCCCTGGTCAGCGGGCCGGCCGACCCCGGCCCGGACGGCGGGGGCGCGGACGGTGACGCCGTCGGCGCGGTGGACGTCCGCCCGCTGGTCGAGGCGGTGCCGCGCGCGCCCGGCCCCTGGGCCGCGCCGTCCCGGCCGCGCAGTGGTCCGGGCCGTGGCGAGTACCAGGGCGCCGATCCCACGCTGTCCTTCCCCTCGGAGGCCGCGGCCGGCCGTGCGTACGGGCTCGACGTCCCGGTGAGCCCCGGGCCCGGGCCGGCGGTGCTGGCCGGCTGGGTCGACTTCGACCGCAACGGGCAGTTCGACCCGACCGAGCGGGTGCAGGCGGAGGTCCCGGCCGGGGCGTCCTCCGCGCATCTGGAGTGGACCGTCCCGGAGCGCGGCGCCGTGGCAGGTGAGACCTGGGCCCGGCTGCGGATCGCCCGCGACGCCGCCCAGTTGGTCTCCTCGGGCGGCTTCGCCGACTCCGGCGAGGTGCTCGACCAGCGGATCGGGCTGGCGGCCGGGTCCGCCCGGCCGGAGATCACCGCCCCGGCGACCGGCACCGCCACAGCCGACGTGCGCCCGCCGGTGACCGGGGCCGGAGGTGTCCCCGGCGCGACCGTCGCGGTGGTCGAGGACGGTGCCGAGCACTGCCGCGACCAGGCGGGCCAGGACGGCGGCTGGAGCTGCCGACCCGACCGCCCGCTCGCCGACGGCCCGCACACCCTCACCCCGGTCGAGACCACCGCGGCGGGCACCGTCCTGTCGGGCGAACCCGTCCGGCTGACCGTCAAGACCGTTCCCCCGACGGCGCCCGTGCTCACCCTGCCCGAGTTCACCAACGACCCCGCGCTGCTGATGACCGGTGTCGGCGAGCCCGGCAGCACGGTCTCGGTCGCGGAACCGCCCGGCTCCGGCCGAGTGGCCGGCGAACTGTGCAGTACCGGTGTCGGCGCGGACGGCGCGTGGTCGTGCCTGCCGGTGGAGAACCTCGCGGACGGCACCCACCGGCTCACCGCCACCGCCGTGGACGCCGCGGGGAACCGGACGGCCGGCCGGGCCGTCCCGCTGACCGTCGACACCGCGCCGCCCGCGCCGCCCGTGCTGGTCTCACCGCGGGAGGGGAGAGCGTCCCCGTCCGCCCGAGGCTCACCGGCCGAGCGGAGCCCGCCACCACCGTGGCCGTGACCGGGCCCGACCCCGGCAGCGACCGGGCCGTCCTGTGCAGCGCCGTCACCGCGCCGGACGGCACGTGGGGCTGCACCCCCGGCCTGGACCTCGCCGCAGGCGACCGGACGCTCCGGGCGACCGCCACCGACCGCGCCGGAAACGCCGCCGCGGGCACGCCGGTGACCGTCCGGGTGGGCGCGCCGCCGTCCCCCGCGAACTCCCCGACCCCGTCGAACTCGCCGACCCCATCGCCCTCCCTCTCGCCGTCGCCCGGTTCCGAGCCGGCGTCGCCGACCGCCGTCGACCCCGCCGTCGACCCCGCCGACCCGTCGGTCGCAGCGTCCACCATTGGGCCGGGGGAGTCGTCGGCCGCGGGCGGAGCCGCCCCGGCCCGGCCGCTGGCGCTGCCGCCGCGGGCCGACGGCCCGAACCGGCCGGGGAAGCGCCGGTGGCGGGCCGCTGGACGGCGGTCCTCGGCGGGCTGCTGCTGGCGGCGGGGGCCGGGCTGCCGCTGTGGAGGCTGCTGGCCCGGGGCCCGGGCAGTCGGCGGCGCTGACGGCCCGGCGGCCACGGGTGGCCCGGTCGCGACGGTGCGCAGGCGTACGGGTTTCTGTCGCAGTACCGACACGCCGAAATGATCAGAAATGTCTCATTTCATGACTTAACACCTAGCCTGGAATCGGACGGTCCGTCAGATCAGGCCCGCCCGTTGCCCGACACACGAACCCGAGGATCGGTGCATGGACGTCACCCGCGACTCAACGAAGCGGCCGGCCCCCGGCCCCGCCGGAGCGCCCCGCCCGCCGGCCGGCGCCGAGATGCCCGGTGCGGCCGGATCCACCGCCGCCACCGGCAACGCCCTGGGCCGGTCGCTCGCCGGCGCCCTCACCAAGCCGCTGATCCGGACCGGTCCGCGGCTGCTCGGCGACGACCTCGACGGCCCGCCGACCCAGCAGCTGACCCCCGTCGCGGCCGCGGGCGGCTCCCGCTCCACGGCGGCCGACGCCGCCCGGGCCGATGCGGGCCGGGTCGATGCGGGACAGGCCGAGGCCCCGGCCGCCCGCCGTCCGCCCCGGGTCGACCAGGCCGTCCGGGAGCGGCACGCGCTGGCCCTGCCCGGCTGGCTCGCGCTGCTGGTGCTGCTGCTCGGCGCGGTCGGGATCGCGGTGATCGTGGCGAGGGCGGGCCTGCTCCCGCAGATCGAGGCGCTGCCGGATCTTCGGCTGGACGCCGTCCGCCGCAGCGGACCGGTCGGCCTGACCGACCCGGAGATCGCCGGTGTCACCGCCGTCGGGCTGCTGCTGGTGCTCGTGCTCGGCGGGCTGCTGTCCAACCCCGGCGGCGAGGCCCGAGTGCTCACCCGGTGGGGCCGCTACCGCGGCACCGTCCGCCGGGCCGGGCTGGTCTGGGTGAACCCGCTGGCCCGGCGGCGCCGGGTGGACGTCCGGCTGCGGCACTGGCGCAGCGATCCGGTCACCGTGACCGACCGCACGGGCACCCCGATCGTCGTCCGGCTGCTGGTCGTCTGGCGGGTCCGGGACACCGCACGGGCGGTGCTGTCGGTCGCCGACTTCGAGGCCTATCTCCGGGAGCAGATCCACGCGGTGCTCACCCGCACCGCGAGCCGGCTGCCCTGCGACTCCAACTCGGCCCCCGGGCCGGCCCTGCGGGACGGCCAGTGGTTCGCCGACGAGCTCAGCCGGGCGCTGGCGGCCGAGGCCCATGCCGCCGGACTGGAGGTGTACTCGGCGCAGCCCGTCGCGCTGGAGTACGCCCCCGAGGTCGCCGAGTCGATGCGCCGCCGCCGCCTTGCCGACCTGGACGCCGGACTGCGCACCGTGCTGGTGGACGACGCGGTGGAGGCCGCCGCCCTGGCGGTGCGCCGCCTGGAGCGCGCCACCGCCCACGAGCTCGACGAAGCCGCCCGCAGCGCCCTGATGGAACAGCTGCTGGTGGCCTTCGTCGCCCCGGCCGGGGTCAGCGCCCCGGTGCCGGCACCGGCCGTGCGGGCCGCACGCCAGGAAGCCGCCGCCGCCCGCCGGGAGGGCCGGCCGGCCTAGCCCGAAGCCGAACGCCGAACGCCCCGGACTGTCCACAGCCTGTGGACAGTCCGGGGCGTTCGGCGTTCGGCACCCCCGTGGGGGCGTCAGGCGGAGGCCTCGTCCAGGAGCGCGGTCTCCTCGGGGCTCAGCCGCAGGCCGACCGAGGCCAGCAGCGGCGGCAGCTGCTCGACGGTGCGCGCGCTGGCGATCGGCGCGGCCACAGTGGGACGGGCGGCCAGCCAGGCCAGCGCGACCGTGGCGGGCTCCACGCCGTGCACCGCGGCGACCTTGTCCAGCGCGTCCAGCACCAGCGGGCCGCGCGGCTGGTCGAGGTAGCGGGCGGCGCCCTGGGCGCGGGCGCTCGCCACCTCGGCGCCACCCGGCCGGTACTTGCCGGTCAGGAAGCCGGAGGCCAGCGCGTAGTAGGGGACGGCGGACAACCCGTTCGCGGCCACCACGTCGGCCGCCTCGCCCTCGTAGGTGTCCCGGGAGACCAGGTTGTAGTGCGGCTGCACGGCCACGTACCGGGCCAGCCCCTCGCGGTCGGCGAACGCCAGCGACTCCGCGAGCCGGTCGGCACCGATGTTGGAAGCGGCGACCTCACGGACCTTGCCCTCCTTCACCAGCTCGTCCAGCGCCGTGACGATCTCCTCGACGGGGGTCTGCGGGTCGTCCCGGTGGGTGTAGAAGAGGTCGATCCGCTCGATGCCGAGGCGGCGCAGCGACTGCTCGGCCACCCGCTTGATCGTCGCGGCCTTCAGCCCCGAGGCCTCCGGGTGCATGCCCGCCTTGGTGGCGATCACGACCTCGTCGCGGTTGCCGCGGCTGCGCAGCCAGGCGCCGATCACGGTCTCGGACTCGCCGCCGGTGTTTCCCGGCACCCACGCCGAGTACACGTCGGCGGTGTCGACGAAGTTGCCGCCGCCGGCGAGGTAGGCGTCGAGCACGGCGAAGGACTGCGCCTCGTCCGCCGTCCAGCCGAACACGTTGCCGCCGAGGGCGAGCGGCGAGACGGCCAGGTCGGAGGTGCCGAGGGTCACCCGGGGGGCGTCGTTGCGGTTTTCGGTCATGCCCGGGGTCAACCGGATCGTCCCGGCCGCCATTCCGCCGCGCGGCGGAGTTCACGGTGCTGTTGCACGCCCGTCGCGGGCGGTGCGGAGAGGTTGCGGAGATCACCCCGGCGAGGGGTCCGGGGTGTCGGCGGGGCCGTCGGGTTGGCTAGAGTCCTCGCCATGGCTGACAACGACTACGACCCTGCCGGCAGCACCCAGATGTTCCGGGCGTTCGTCGACGAGACTCCGGCCCCGCAGGCCCCGGCGCCGTCACCACCTACGGCAGCAGCGGTGGCGGCAGCCGTACCGGTGTGATCGCCGCCGTCGTGGTGGTCGCGCTGATCGTCGTCGGCGCCGTCGTCTGGCTCGCCGTCAAGTAACCCCACCGCCGGTGCGCGGGGCCGTCCGGCCGGGTGCGGACCCGCCCCGGCCGGAGGGTGCCTGCCTGCCGGGCGGCGTGCCCCGTGCCCGCCGTCGTCCCCGTGCCCAGGAGGCCGCGCAGTGACCCAGCCCACCGAGACCGCGCGCAGCCTGGGCCTGGAGGGTGCGGTCAACGCCCGTGACCTGGGCGGCTACCGGACGGCCGACGGCCGGGTCCTGCGGGCCGGGGCCGCGCTGCGGGCCGACGCGCTCAACCGCCTCACCGACGCCGACCTCCGTGCGCTCGCCGACCACGGGCTGCGCCAGATCGTCGACCTCCGCAGTCTGGACGAAGTCCGCGAGGCCGGGCCGGACCGGGTGCCGGGCCTGCCCACCGCGGAAATCTCGGACGCCGAGTACTCGGCCTCCCCGGTCACCGTGGAGCGCACCGCGCCGGACGGCATCACCCTGCACCACCTGCCGGTCTTCGCGGCGGACTTCGACATCTACGTCGCCCTGCGCAACGCCCTCGCCGACCGGGACGCGGCGAAGCAGCGCGCCCTGCTCGGCGGCGGCAAGGCCGAGGCGATGATGGTCGGCCTGTACCGCTGGTTCGTCACCGACGAGGTCGCCCGGGAGCGCTTCGCCACGGTGATCCGGCTGCTCGCCGAACCCGACGGCACACCGCTGCTCTTCCACTGCTCGGCCGGCAAGGACAGAACCGGCTGGACGGCCGCGGTCGTCCTCACCGCCCTCGGGGTGGACAGCGCCACCGTGTACGAGGACTACCTGCTCACCAACGAGCGCTCGGCCGCGATCATCGAGCACGTGGTCGGCAGCTTCGGCACCCGCGGCCTGATGGAGGAGCCGGAGCTGCTGCTGCCGGTGTTCCGGGCCGACCGGCGCTACCTGGACGCCGCGTTCGAGGAAGTGGCCGCGGGATGGGCGTCGTTCGAGGATTTCTGGCGCGAGGGCCTCGGCCTCGGCGACGACGTCCTGGACGGGCTGCGCGCCAACCTGCTCCACTGACGCCCCGGCCCGTCCGCGACCGGTGTCACGGACGGGCCCGCCGTCTCACCCTCCGCGGTCAGACCGGCGCGGAGCTGGGCCAGTGTCCTGGTCAGCAGCCGGGAGACGTGCATCTGCGAGATGCCGATCTCCTCGCCGATCTGCGACTGGGTCAGGTTCCCGAAGAACCTCAGCATGATGATCCGGCGCTCGCGCGGCGGAAGCTTGGCGAGCAGCGGCTTCAGCGACTCGCGGTACTCCACGCCCTCCAGCGCCAGGTCGTCGTACCCGAGCCGGTCGGCGAGCGGGCCCTCGCCGTCCTCCTCGCCGGGGGCGGAGTCCAGCGAGCTGGCGGTGTACGCGTTGCCGACCGCGAGCCCCTCGACCACGTCCTCCTCGCTGACGCCGAGGCAGACGGCGAGCTCGGCGACGGTGGGGGAGCGGTCCAGCTTGTGCGCGAGCTCGTCGCCGGCCTTGGTGAGGGCCAGCCGCAGCTCCTGGAGCCGGCGCGGCACCCGGACGGACCAGCTGGTGTCGCGGAAGAAGCGCTTGATCTCGCCGACCACCGTGGGCATCGCGAAGGTCGGGAACTCCACGCCGCGGTCCGGGTCGAACCGGTCGATCGCCTTGATCAGGCCGATCGTGCCGACCTGGACGATGTCCTCCATCGGCTCGTTGCGGCTGCGGAAGCGCGCGGAGGCGTACCGGACCAGCGGCAGGTTGAGCTCGATCAGGGTGTCCCGGACGTAGGTGTGCTCGGTGCTGCCCGGCTCCAGCGAGATGAGCCGGCGGAACAGCGACCGCGACAGGGTGCGGGTGTCCAGCGGGCGGTCGCCGACCACCGGCTCGGGCACTGCCTCCACCGCCGCGTCCGGGGCGTCGGGCAGCGGCCCGGCGCCGGGCGGCTCAGGGCTCACCCCCGCTGCGCAGGGATCTTCTCGACGACCGCACCGACCGGCTCTCCGGACACGCGCCCACCCCTCGTGACTGACCGTTCAACGGACACCATCACTGCGTGGTTCCCGTCGACTCGTCCCTCCCGTCCATACCGGCGCTCCGGCCCCGGCAAACCCCGCACCGGTGAGATGTCACGTGGCGGAAACGCGGCGCGGTGCCCCGGTTCACTCCTCCCAGGAGTTGCCGGTCCGCAGCCGGGTCAGGATCCGCGCCAGCAGCCGCGAGACGTGCATCTGCGACATGCCCAGCTCGGTGGAGATCTGCGACTGGGTCAGGTTGGCGAAGAACCGCAGCATGATGATCCGCCGCTCCCGCTCGGGCAGCTGGACCAGCAGGTGGCGGACCATGTCGCGGTGTTCGACGTCCGTGAGGGCGGAGTCCTCGTAGCCGAGCCGGTCGAGCAGCGCGAGGCCGCCCTCGTGCTCCTGGGCGGCCTCCAGCGAGGCCGCGTTGTAGGCCCGTCCGGCGTCCAGGCAGGCCCGCACGTCCTCCTCGGGGATGCGCAGGCTCGCGGCGATCTCGGGCACCTTGGGGGCCCGGCCGTGGGTGACCGTCAGCTCCTCCATGGCGCCGCTGACCTGCACCCACAGCTCCTGGAGGCGGCGGGGCACGTGCATGGTGCGGACGTTGTCGCGGAAGTAGCGCTTGATCTCGCCGAGGATGGTCGGCAGGGCGTAGGTGGGGAACTGGACGCCGCGGCCCGGATCGAACCGGTCGATCGCGTTGATCAGGCCGATCGTGCCGACCTGGACGATGTCCTCCATCGGCTCGCTGCGGCTGCGGAAACGGGTGGCCGCGTAGCGGACCAGCGGGATGTTGATCTCGATCAGCGCGGCGCGGACGCGCTCCCGCTCCGGGGCGTCCGGAGGCAGCTCGGAGAGGCGTTCGAACAGCACCCGGGTGAGCGTGCGCACGTCCACGGTCGAGCGGGTGCCCGCCTGGCGGTTCCTCAGCTCGGTGGCCTTCAGCTCCGCGACGAGGCGCTCGGCAGGGGGCGGGGGCGCCTGCTCGCCCGTCCCGCGTGCGCTGTCCTGTGTCCGCACGGACACGTCACCCCTCCCAGAGTCGTCACCTGCGATCCGGGACGCCGCCCGGGGTCCGGTTGCGCTCATCACCTCGCCAGATCCGGCAAAACCGGTCATAGCATCACAAGTCGCGCACATCGGCGGCAAGCACCGGGCCTGGGCGTGTTGGCTGACGCGGAATGGGCCGCCCGGACGTACGGCAGCCCTCCGGCCCGGGGTGGGGTGGAGGGCTGCACGGTTCGTGCGTGTACGGCCTGTAGGCCGTGCGGGTGATCAGACCTCGATGTCGGCGATCACCCAGGTGGCGAACTCCCGCCACTGCCCCGCGGCGGCCTGGTGGGCCGGGTGGTTGAGGTACGCCGCGAGCGTCTCGCGGTCGTCGACGAGGCTGTTGATGGCGAAGTCGTAGGCGATGTCGCGGACGGTGGTGTTCCAGCCGCACTCCCACTCGCGCAGCTCGGGGATGACCGAGCCGAGCTTCGCGAACGCCTCGGCGCCGGCGACGGCCCGCTCGTCGTCCTTGCCGACGCCGTCGTTGAGCTTGAACAGGACCAGGTGCCGGATCACGATGCCGCTCCTAGCTGATGAGGGTGATCGAACCCCGCCACGGTAGCCGCCCGGGCGGGGCGCTCAGCTCACCAGCCCGGTCATGAACGTCCCGACCGCCTTCGCCGCCTCGGAGATCCCGACGAAGCCGGACTGCACCAACTCCGCCGCCCTGGTGGGGGAGGTGATGATCGTGTAGATCACGAAGATGAGCAGGAGATACATGCCGATCTTCTTCGCCTGAGCCATCGGACGGGCCTGCCTCCCTGACATTCGGACGCCGTTGCTCTCCCCGGACGTCCTCATCCGCTGCTCGGCAGCTTATCCACCGGATGGCCGATCGAGTGAGTGCCGCGTTCACCCGCCGGGACGAAGGTCCCCGCGGGTGAGGGCTTTCTACGGGTGCCCGGCGGGCGGCGCTGCCGCACGATGGAGGAGTACCGCGGGGTCTGGCAGGAATCCCCGGTGCATGGACCGGGACTCCCCGCTGTGGGACCGGACGCCGCGACTCCCCCTGACGCGGTGCCCGGTAGTGGGAGGCCCGTGCAGGGGCGCGGCTCCGTCCCCCGGGAGCCGCGCCCCTTTCCG
Organism: Kitasatospora paranensis; assembly: GCF_039544005.1. Taxonomy (NCBI): domain Bacteria; kingdom Bacillati; phylum Actinomycetota; class Actinomycetes; order Kitasatosporales; family Streptomycetaceae; genus Kitasatospora; species Kitasatospora paranensis. Next base: position 4,194,378 of record NZ_BAABKV010000001.1, on the reverse strand, counting down.
ACCTCCGCCGGCCGGAGCCGGTGACGACGAAGGCCCCAGCTGCCGTCACTGCGGATCTCCCGGCGCCACTGCCCGGTGCCCACTACCCGGCGCCCACCCCGCTGCGGGCACGCTTCACGGCCGCTTCCTTCCGCAGGATCCGGACCCAGTGGGACGCCATCCACCCGCCGAAGAACAGCGGGAACGCGGCCGGCCGCGTCCACCCCGGAAGGCCGAGCAGACCGAGAGCGGCGAACCCCGCGAGTACCAGCGCCGCGCAGACCGCGGCCCGTACGCCCCATACCTTCCACGTCATGCGGGCACCCTAGCGACCTGCCGCCCGGCTCCGGTCCGGAGGGCACCGAGGAGGGCCCGTGGCAAGCCAACTGAGACGGCATTCGAGACCGGCACGACGAAGGCCCCCGACCGTCTCCGGTCGGGGGCCTTCGTTCTTGCTGTTCTGGCGGTAGCGGTGGGATTCGAACCCACGGTGGAGTTGCCCCCACACACGCTTTCGAGGTCTGAGATCCACTGTTCAGGGGTGGTCGAGGGCGTTCCGACAGCAGGTGGGAGCGAGTCTCCTGTGGGCTGGCGGACACCGCCGAACGGAGGTGAATGAGACCAAAAATGAGACCACGTGTGGCGTGCGCTCCGGCCCTGTCGACGGCGTCGAGCGTCTCGTCCTACTGATCGCCGCCTTCGGCGTGTGGGGTCCCTGGTGCTGTGCCGGGGCCATGTGCCTGTAGCGGTTCGGGAAGGCTTGGGCCCAGGTGCTGCACGTCCAACGCCTCGACTCTGCCGCCACTGACCAACACAGGCTGAGTGCAGATTACGGCTGTCCCCCGCATGGTCACGGCAAGTTTCTCTGGGTTCTCAACGGGTTCCCAGCGATGGTCGCGATGCATCGGGATTGCGCTGTCAGGTAGATGTGACGCTGTGAACGCTTGTCCATCCAGGTAGTCAACCATCCCTCGGCATTCATCTGGTTGGAATCTCCCGAGCCATGTCTTGGATTCCACGACGTAGGCTACCGCATAGTCTTTCAGGGGCCTTAGTTGGCGATTTCCGGCGGCATCAAAAATAAGTGCCTTCGCGGCCCCCTCGGGCTTCAGATGGTGCAGTACGCCCGGCTGGTTGTTGACTTTCCCGTCGGCCCAGAGGGATGCGAAAGTGGCCATCGGGTCGATGAATGAAATCCCGTCGTCTAGAGTTGCCAAGAGTCCGGCCGGGTGATTGCTGTAAAGACTTTCACCAACTTTTAGATCTAGCGTGCCCATGAGTGCGACATGGGGAGTGAGCTCAGTCCATAGAATTGGAATCGTAAGCTCCAGTGACCACTTTAGGGACTGGGCGTCATGCGCGTTGAAGAGTGAGATTCCGCGATTTCGGGCGTAATCGTAGATAGACTTTGAGAAGCCGCTGCTGCACACTAGAGCCCCGTAGTGAGCTCCCACATCTCCCATCACTCCGGCAAGTGCATCGACTCGGTCGATAGTCGCCGCCCGCGTGTAGTCCTTTGCATCCAAAATTCCCAGGAACTCGGGGTCTTGGCGTCGGATGGACACGTCAATCTGGCGCTTGCGCTTGGATAGGTTGCCCAGGATGTGGTCATTCCATTTGACCGTAGCCGTCGGCTCTAGCTCGGCAATGATCTTAGCTACGAGCTTTTCAAACTCAACGGACTTGCTCATTATCCCCACCTGAAATCATAAGCGCGTCGGCAATCAGCTGCATCGACTCAACTACGACAACCGCCCCGGCTGTCGCCAGCCGCAAGTATTTCCCTGGCTTATTGGCGTACCCAATCGTTCCAACGGTGGCCGCCTCGCCTGCCTCCACGTCTCTCACAGCATCGCCAATGAAAATGCATTCACCTGGCTTCCTGCCTGCCGCGGCCATAGCATCCTGGAGGAGGCGTGGGCTCGGCTTCATGGATGATGGGTCGCCGGGAACTCGCCCAAAGATGCCGGATACGTAGCCGCTAAGCCCGCGGAGAGAGAGATATTCCTCAATTGCCGTGCCAGAATTGTTGCTGACCACTGATACGGAACGGCCCGATTTGCCGCACGCGCGCAGTACGGATTCCCCGCCGAGGTTGGGTCGTCCAACGCGCACCGCCTCAGTCTCCAGGGATGCAAGCGCGTCATCGATTTTTGTAACGAGACCCGGACTCTCCTCCGACGCTCTGCGAAGGAGAGCGAGCGGGTCAGTCTCCACCTCATCGCCAGTCGGGCCCTGCCCGCCGGCAGCGCGCAAGGCTATACGGAGTCGAGCTGCAACTTCGGGCGCTGGCAACCCGGCGAACACCGAACACACGGGCCCATCGAAGTCGAGTAGGACGTGCCTTACGGGGCGGAGCACATCCACCAGGGATGGAGGAACGGCGTTCACGGCTGACGCTCGTAGGCGATCGTGGACCAGACGCTGTCGAACCACATCTGCGCCTGCTGGACGTACTGCGATCCGAGCGAGGCATCGTCCGGGCCCGCGGCGTGATGGAACAGTGTGGTGTCCTTGCCGGTGACGTCGTAGAACGTGTGGTCGTTGCCGTTGATCGCCACCGTCCGCTCGCGGAGAGGGTAGAACCCGAAGAACGCCTCCGAGCGGTTCAGGATGTACAGCTTGAAGAGGCTGGATGCCCGGTGCACCTTCACCTGGACCGTGGCGCTCTGCACGAGACCAAGCTCCGCCAGCACCTCGACCGAGTGAGCGATGCCACCGGCGTTGGTCAGTGCGATGTTCCGGGCCCGCTCTCGGAGTACCGTCTCGTCCTTAAGGCCGTCCACCAGGACCGGCACAGCCATCGGCTCATCGGTGTCCGGCAGCAGAAGACGCACGGTGATGGACTCTGGGGCGAGCCTGCCGGAGCGGACCTTATCCAGCGGTTCCTGTAGGGCGTTGTGAAGGGTTTCGCTGGAGAAGCCGGCGAAGTCCAGCGTCACCTGCTTCTGCTCGAAGGCGGCTTCGAGGTGCGGCCGAAGACCGACGGGCCGTGACGTGCGCTCGCGGACGAAGGACCCGCTGCCTTGCCGGGTCACGATCAGTCCTTCGGTCCTGAGCAGGTCGAGGGCCTTGTCGATCGTGCCACGCGCCACGCCAAAGTGCTTGGCGAGCTCGGGGCCGGACGGGAGCTTGTCGCCAGTCTCGAAGCCAGGCTTCTTCGTGAGAATCGAGGCCCGCAAAGAGCTGCTGACCTGCTGATACGGCGGGCGGGAGTCATCCGGGTCGAGGCTCATGCACTCCATGCTAAGGCAGATGCCCAACACAGGCGAGAAACCCAACCCTCTTGACCTGCCTAGGCAGGTTCTCTATGTTGAGAGTGTCGCAACCGAGAGATGCGGGAGCGGCAGGGAGGGGCCTTCTTTGGGCTGCTCTGACCTGTGCAAATGCGACTGGCGGGTGTCGGGGAAGGCGGCTTGGCCGCACGCCCACGACCCGCCGTGATCGTGACTGTTCCTTGAGAACTCAACAGTGTGCTGATCAACGAACGAGTGTCTTTGGTGACCGGCCCGCCCCATCCGTGGGGTGGGCCGGGATCCATGGCTACTCGTGCGTGACGAGTGGTCTGGGCCCACGAAAACGGGCCGCCGCGCTCCGGGCATGGAACGCGCGGCGGCCCTCGGGCCCACCGCCCCGCTTGGAAGAGGTAGACCCGTGAAGTCGATTGTTGCAGGCCAGCATGCCGTGGACCCGGATGAGTTCGCGGAGCTGGCGTTGGGCGTGGACGAGGAGCTGTTCGCCGGTGTGTCCGGCGAGTCGGCGATCGACCGCGCCGCCCGCATGGACGTGGCGCTGGCGGTGCTGGCGGACCTGCGCCGGGAGGACCCGGAGCTGGCCGCCTACGCCGAGCGTCTGATGGACACCGCCCCGGTCCCGCTCACCACCACCTGCCGCACCACCGCGCGCCCCCGCCCGGCGGTGCTGGGGGTGGCGGCATGAGCCGGCGGGCGAAGTGGTGGATGGTCGCCGCGCTGCTGGTGGTCGTCGCCATGGCGTTCCGCGTGTCGTGGAACGCGTTGAAGGACGTAGCCCGGGCGATCGGTGCCGATCCGCTCGCCGCCGGGCTCTACCCGTTGGTGGTGGACGGGCTGATGGCTCTGGCTCTGGTGGCTGCGCTGATCCTGACCGGAGCCGACCGCAAGTTCGCGCTGCGGGTGCTGGGCGGCTACACCGCCGCCTCCCTGGTGCTCAACTACGTGCACGGCCTGGTGCCCGCGCTGCACGGCGGCGGTCGGGTGCGATTGGCCGACTGGGCGCCCGCGCACTACGCGCTGGTGCTGCTCGCATCCTGCCTGCCGGTCGGCTCGATCTTCTTCGGATCGGACCTGGTGGCGAAGGTGCTGCACCACAAGCCCGAACCGGCAGAAAACGACCAGACCACCGCAAACCGGTCGGGGTCTGACCTGCCGGGATCGGCCGATCCCGACGGTTCCGAATCGGTGTACGAGTCGGCCGATCCCGAGCCGATCGCCGACCCGATCCCGGCCCCTGTGCCGGTGCGGCCTCGTGCGGTTGCCGCGGCGGTGAGTCGGTCGCGTCGGGCGACCGGCAGCGTGCCGAAGTCGGCCCGCACGAAGGTGCCGATCCGCACTGTGGAGGAGCTTCTGGCTGAGGCCCGATCGGTCACGGCCGGCTGGTCCGAGGCGGAGCTGAACGCGGATCGGATCCGCACCGAGCTGCGGACCTCCCCGGCCCGCGCCCGCATGCTGCGGGACACCCTGAAGGCCGACCGTACGGAGGCCGCCCGGCCGGGCCTGCACGCCGTCCCGGATACCGCCGACGACGACTCGACCACCGCCCCGGTGCCGGAGACCGGTGGGGGCAGTGAGGAGCAGGCATCGTGAACACCCTCACCACCTCCGGGCAGGCCCCGGCGGCCCGCGCCGTGCTGGCCCTGCTCACCGAGTTCACCAACCTGCCCGCCACCGGCATCGAGCTGCGCGAGGCCCTGCCCTCGCAGGGCGTGCCCTGGGCGGTGCGGGTGAGCCTGCACAGCGACCTGGCCGACTTCGAGCAGTGGCGTGAAGCCCTCGCGATCCTGCCCGAGGACGTCGACCAGTACGGGAGCGGCACCCTCGCGTGGCTGAAGGCCACCGCCGACTACGCCGGCATCCCCATCGAGGTCATCGCCTACTACGACACCGACGACCCGGCCGAGGACCCGCGGTGAGCCGGCCGCGGTTCTGGGACCCGGACGGGGAGCGGTTCGGCCTCCCCACCTATCCGTGGCGGATGGCCCCGGACGGCTACCTGACCCGCCGACAGCTCCGTACCCGGGGGTTGCGGCCGGGCGGTCAGCCGGTCGCCGCACAGATCCTGTGGCGCTCCCGCCGCACCAAGGATGTGCGGGCCGCCCACCTCTACCGCGCCTGCCTGGCGAAGCCGGTGCGGCCGATGACTCCCGCGAAGACCGCGGCCCTGGCGGCCGCGAACCTCGCCCGCCGGACCTGCCCGCTCTGCGGGCGGGACGCCGGCTATGTGCTGCCCGCCCACCTGGGCACCTGCCTGCCCTGCGCCGACGGCCTTCCGGCCGCCGCCTGAGAGACGAGAGAAGCCGATGTTCACCTTCCTCCACAGGGACCCCGTCACCGGGCTGCCGGTCGGCACCGAGGCCGTGTTCCTCACCCTCGGCTCCGCCCTGGTCGCCCTGGTCAAGCACCCCGAGGCCGCCGCCCACCACGGCCCCGAACTGGCCTTCAAGTGGCTGTGCCTGGGCTGCCGCAGCGACAACGGCCCCGGCTCCACCCAGCGCCACGCCGCCCGCGACGCCGCCAACACCCACGCCGCCACCTGCCGCTCCATCCCGTGGAACGGCCCGGCGGACCGTGACTGACCCGAGCACCGCCCCCACCCGGCCGCACCGCGCGCGGCCCGACCTGCCCGGAGGTAGCCCGGCCATGTCCCAGACCTACGCCCAGCCGCCGGTCACCGCACCGGCACCTACCAACCCGACCGATACCGCGGCCGCCGAGAAGCCCCGGGCCGCCGCGGCCGGGGGAAAGAGCGCTTCTCCGGCCTCGCACGTGCGGGGCGGGCTGCCGGCCGTGCCGCTTGCGATCACCGGCGTCAACACCATGGTCGGCCTGGCGTCGGCCGGCGTGCTGACCGCAGGCCCGCTCGCCGCGCTGGCCGCCGCGGCCGGCACCGCCGCCACCACGGCGATCGCCACTCGCACCGCCCGCAGCGCGGCCGGCCGCCTCGCCCAGCGCGCCGGACGCGCCAACGGCCGGACCGGCCGAGGGAACCTGTCCCTGGTCAAGCCCGCCCCCGGCGGCCGGACCGCCTCCGGCGCGATCCCGCGCCAGAACCGCCCCACCGGCGGCACGGCGGGCCGACCGGGCCGACCGGCCGGGCCGGGCGGGCAGCGCTCGGGCCTCGCCGCTGTCCCGACCGGCAAGAAGACCGGTTCGCCGGTCCGCCGGGCGGCGGACACCGTCGGTGCGGTCCGGTCGATCCGGAAGGCCGAGCGGGCCGCGGCCCCGTCGCGGGCTGAGCGGCGCGAGCGGCAGACCGGCGCGCGGCGGCAGGTCGCCGACTCCCGCCGCGCGGTGAAGGCCGCCGACCGGGAACGGAAGCACGCGGCCAAGAGCCCGATTGGTCGGGCCCTCGCGAAGCCCGGCGGCATGGCGCGCCGCTCGCTCGACAAGGCCCGCGGCACGGCCCGTGCGGGGTCGGAGAAGCGCCTTTCCGCCAAGGTGGGCGACGTGCGGTCCGAGGTCCGCAAGGCCCCGGCCCGGCGCGCGGCCCGGCGGGCGCTGGTGAAGTCCGCCGCCCGGCACCACGGCCGCAGGCTGCTGGCCGCCGCCGTCGCGCTGCCGGTCGGGCTGGTCGGGATGCTGACCACCCCGCTCGGCCGCAAGCTCGGCGCCGCGTGGCTGATGTACCCGGGCCGCCGCCTCTACCGCCGCCTCGCGGGCAAGGCCGCTCAGGCCCGCACCGCCCGTGACCAGCAGATCCGCGCCGACCAGGTCGAGGCCGAGACCGCCGCCGACCAGGCCGCCACCGACACCGCGGTCCCGGTCGGCGAGACCGTGCCGCGGGCCCCGCGCAACCACCACGGCACCACTCCTCTGTCCGCCCTGGGAGGCGACGTGACCAGCCCCACCGACGCCGGCTTCAACTTCTCCGCGGTCGCCTCCGAGATGTACGGCGCCGCCATGAACTACGACCCGGACGGCATGATGCACGTCCTCGCCGCGATCGAGTCCCTGCCCGAGGGCCTGGAGTCCATCGCCAACACCTTCCGCGTCCTCGCCGAGCGCTCCGACGACGAGTTCCCCCTCGACAAGGTCGTCGGCGAGTCCCTGAACGAGGTCTTCCACCTCCTCACCCAGGCCGTCTCCGCCGCCGAGGAGGTCGGCAAGGCCTTCCGCGGCGCCCACGAGAACGACATCGCCCGCCACGACGACCCCCGCAACGGCGAGGAGAAGTGGGACATCACCAACAACCAGTAGCCGCCCCTGCTCGCCTGACGCACCACCACGGGCCGCCCCGCACACCTGCGGGGCGGCCCGCCGCCTGCACCGCTCGCCCCGCACCACCCCTTCTGCCTGGAGTTGCCATGGCCGAGCCACAGCACACCCTGAACCTGACCAACGTCCCCCAGCCGCGCACCCGCGGCCCGAAGAACCCGAAGGCCACGTGGGTGCCGCCGCTGGACTGGGCCGCCGAACACGGCCCCGTCTCCGGCGCCATCTCCGCCGCCACCGGCGCCGGCGCGCTCGCCCTGCTCGGCGCCGCCACCCACATGCCCGACGGCATCCCGCTCGCGATCGGCGCCGCCGGCGCCCTCGGCCACGGCATCGGCGCGTCCGTCCGGCGCCGCCTGACCGGCCGCACCATGGCCACCCGCGCCGCGTCCTGGCTGCTCGCCGGAGGCTGGACCACCTGGGCCATCGCCACCGGCCCCCTGTCCTGGGCCGCCGCCGGGACGCTCGCGGCCCTCGGCGTCGGCATCGGCGCCATGGCCGCCGATGCGGCGATCCGGGAGGAGGCCGTGGAGCTTGAGCGGATGAGCGCCGAGGCCCGGGAGGCCGCCCGGAAGATGAACGGCGAGCGGGAGGCGATCGCCCGCGAGTGGGCGGACCGGATCCGCCGGGTCACCGGCATCGACGTGGCCGTGTTCGCGGTCGAGTTCTGGACGACCGGCGCCGGATTCTCCTCGCGGCGGAGCTGCCGGGCGGCTCGGCGACGTGGGACCGGATCGCCGCCGCGGCCCGCGCGCTGGCGACGGACGCCCGGCTGCCGCTGGGCTGCACGGTCGGAGTGGAAGAGGGCGACCGGCAGGGCCGGGTCATCCTCGACATCGCCACCACCAACGTGATGGCCGGCGCCTACGCCTACCCGGACGACTATGGGCCCCTGTCGATCCTGAGCGGGATCCCTTGGGGCTGCTGCCTAACTCCGAGACAGTGAACGTGTTCCTGCGGGAGGCGTGCGCGCTGATCCTCGGCCCGCCCGGATCCGGGAAGTCCACCTTCCTCGACGCGGTCCTCGCCGGGTTCGCCCGATGCGAGGACGTGCTGACGTTCGTGGTGGACCTGAAGGCGGGCGCGGTCGGCATCCCGTGGGTGCGCCCATACCTGGAGGCCCAGGGGCTGAAGGCGCCGAAGCCCGGCACCGCTGCGGCCCCGGCCGACACCCGGCCGGGCGTGGACTGGGTCGCCTCCACCCCGGCGGAGGCGCTGCGGATGTTCCGTGCGGTCATCGCGATCAACAAGGCCCGGCAGCAGCAGTACCAGGATCTGCTAGATGCCAACGACACCACGCTCCTTCCCGTCTCCGCGCGGCTGCCGCAGATCATGGTGGTGGTGGACGAGGGCGCCGAGTTGCTGTCGGCCCGCTCGTTCGGTGACCCGGTGATGAAGGAGCTTCAGGAGCTGGTCGGCAAGGCCATGCGGACCACCCGCGCCATGGGCATTCGCCTGGTGCTGACCGCGGTGGACGGCAACGTCTCCGCCCTGGGCGACACCAGCGTGCGGAAGTTCTCCCCGGTCGGGGCGGCCCTGACCTCGGGGGAGTCGTCGGGGAACAACCTGCTGAAGCTGTTCCCCTCGGCGCGGGTCGACACCCGGCAGCTCACCGCGAAGGGGTGCGGTGTGATCGGCGCCGCCGGGGCGGACGGCTTCGCCCCGACCGGGTTCAAGGGCTGGAAGACCTCGCCGAGCATGGTCCGTGAGGCGGTCCTCGCCACCAACCAGCGCCGCCCGGTCCTCGACCAGGTCTCGGCGCGGGCTGCGGGCGAGGACTACGCCCGCCGCTGGGAGCCGGACCGGGCCGGATGGCTCTGGGAGGGCACTACCGGTACGGCGGGCACCACCGCCCCGGCGCCGGCCGTGGCGGGCGGGCTGAACCTCGGCGCGCTCCGTACCGGCACCCCGGACGGCGGTGAGGCGGCCGGGACCGGGCTGGCAGACGTGATCGCGTTCCCGAACGCCCGCCCGGCCGGGCTGAACCTGTCCAGCCTCCGCGGCCAGACCTCGGCATCCGCGCAGACACCTGTACCGGCCCCGGCGCCCGTGGTCGGGCCGGAGTGGCTGGCGGAGGCGATCGACGCGATCGAGTCCGCCGGGCACATGGGCCTGAAGGCCTCCGCCGTCGCCGAGTTCGTCAACCGCGATCGCAAGACCGTCCGCAACGGACTCCAGGCCGCCGCCGACCGCGGCGAGCTGGTCTACCGCGAGAACGGTCCGCTCTCGGTGTTCGTCCACCCCAACCACGCCTGACCATCCGTCACTCTCGGTTACAGGGTAGTGGGTAGTGGGGCACGCCCCACTACCCACTAGGACGCCCCCAGGGGTCCGAATCGGTCTCTGTCCTGCGAATTCCCCAGTACCCAGTACCCACTAGGTACCCCAGTACGGCCACGCTCTGCAACCACCGCGGCCCGCCCGCCCTGCCGTGGGCGGGCTGCTCCTCTCGCCCTGCACGGCCCGCGAAAGGGACCCCGTCATGCCCGCTCCCGTCATTCGGCCGCTCGCCGCCGCCCACTTCCGCGAGGCCCTGGCCGCAACCGCCGACCGCGACCCGGCCGGCGCCCTGGCCGCCCCGATGCACATCGACAACGAGTCCTGGCAGGGCATCGAGCACCGCCTCGCCATGCTCGGCACTGACCTGCTCGACGTCCTCGCCCAGACCGCCGCGAACGGAGCCCACACGTGAGCGCCGCTGACCTGATCGCCGCCGCCGTTCTCCTCACCCCCGCCGCCCTCGGCGGCGTTGCGCTCGGCGCTACCTGGCGATCGAGCGCCACGGACGCGGAGGCCGTCCGGACCGTCCTCGCCGAGGGGGCGGCCGAGCGCGCCGCCCGCGCCCAGCAGCAGGACGAGGGCGGCACCCCGCCGCCGGCCCGTGAACCCGCACCCCGACCGGCCACCGCGCCGGCCGCGCCGCGGCTGGCCGCCGTGATCGAGTTCCCCGCTCACCGCCGCGCCGCATAGGGCCGGGCCGTGGTCGCCCTCGACTGGCGCGACGCCCGGCACTACGACCGCACCCGCACCCTCCCGTGTCGTTGGTGCGGCGGCCCAACCCCGCTCCGGGACGAGACTCGCCGTCCCGCTCACAAGGTGTGCGCCGAACAGCACGCCACCACCGCCGCCTCGGCCACGCCAACGCCCGTGGCCGAGGTCGTGGCGGCTGTCCCCGATGACCTGCTGACCGCCCGTGAGGAGAGGCCGTTGACCGACGACTGGCAGCACGCCCGCACCTTCGCTCATCACGCCGCAGCCCGTGACTTCGCGGTGTTTCCGGCCGGGAAGACCAAGCGGCCGGCGATCCCGAGCCCGCACTCGCCCGGCCGTGAGCGCGACACCTGCCGCGCCACCTGCGGTCGGCCCGGTCACGGCGTCCTCGACGCCACCACGGACCACCAGCAGATTGACGTTCTGTTCGCGGCCGCCCCGTGGGCGACCGGCTACGGCATCGCCTGTGGCCGGGGCCCGCACCACCTGGTCGGCCTCGACCTTGACCGGAAGAACGGCCTGGACGGCGTCGCCGACCTCGCCCGCCTCGCCACCGAGCACGCCTTCACCGTCCCGGCCACGGCCACCGTGGCCACCCCGTCCGGCGGGCTGCACGCCTGGCTTAGCGCCCCGCCCGGCGCGGTGTTTCCCAACTCGGTAGGGAAGGTGGCGCCGGGGATCGACGTCCGCGGCCCGGCCGGCTATCTGGTCGGCCCCGGCTCCCTTGGTGCCACCGGCCGGTACGTCTTCATGCCCGGCACCAACCCCAACCGCATCGCCCCGTGCCCACCCGCCCTGCTGGCTCTGCTCAACCCGCCGCCCGCCCCGGCCGCGGTTGCACCGGTGGCTGGGCTGCGGGAGCGGGTCCACCACCAGAAGCCCTACGTGCGGGCCGCCCTCGACCGGGAGGCCGCGACCGTGAAGGCGCAGTCCTACCCGGGCCGGGCGAAGCGGCTGTTCGCCTCCGCCGCCGCCCTCGGCCGACACCTGCCCACCGGGGTCATCCCGGAAGACCTGGCGTTCGACACCCTCCTCGACGCCGGGCTGGCCACCGGCCTGTCCCGTGCCGAGTGCGAGCACACCATCCGCCGCGGCCTCGCCCGAGGCGCCGGCACCCTACGCCCCGCCGCCTGACCCTGCGGCCCGCGGCCGGGCGAGGCCGGAGAAGCGCTTCTCCGACCTCGTCTCTCGCGGTGCCGCACCCGCCCAGCACGCCCCCCACGCCTGTCTGACGAACCGAAAGGAACCGAGCCATGGCACCGACCACCGGCCGCACCCGTACCGCCGACGCGACGGCCGGCCACCGGGAGGCCGCGTGAGCATCCCCGCCCCCGCCTACCCGACCGACCGACCGGCCCCTGCCCCGGCGGTGCAGGACGTGTTCTACGGGCCGCTGCTCGGCATCGAGCGGCCCACCCGGCCCGGCCCGGTCCCGGACATGGCCGTGTTCCAGGGCTGGGCAGGGGAGACCGTGTGCCAGCTGGATCCGAGCACGGAGGCCGACCCGGTCGGAGTGCTGGCCAACCTGCTCTCCGCCGCCGGGGCTATGTTCGGCTCCGGCCCGCACCTGCGGATCGGCAACGACCGCCACCCCGCCCTGATCTGGGCACTCACGGTCGGCGCCACCGCCGCCGGCCGCAAGGGAGCCGCCACCAACACCGCCCGCCTTCTCCTCGCCGCGGCCGAACCGGAGTTCTTCAAGACCAACGCGCTCACCGGTCTGTCCTCCGGTGAGGGCCTGATCCAGGCCGTCCGCGACGGCGACCCCAGCAAGGACGACGACCCGGGGGTGATCGACAAGCGGTGCTGGATCGTGGAGTCCGAGTACGGCGTCACCATGGCTCGCTCCCGCCGCGAGGGGAACTCGCTCGGCGGGATCCTGCGGCAGGCGTGGAACGGCGAGGACCTCGGCCTGATGAATCGCGATGCGGTCCGGGTCACCGCCCCGCACGTGGCGATCATCGGGCACATCAGCCCCCGTGAACTGCGCGCCAAGATGCAGGACACCGAGATGGCCGGCGGCACCTACAACCGCTACCTGCCGGTCTTCGTCCACCGGAACCTGATCCTCGCCGAGTCCCGTGGCGCCTCTCCACAGCTGGTGGACAACCTCGCCTCCGCGTGGCGGACCGTCCTGCGGGACGCCCGGCAGGCGGGCGAGGTCACCATGGACGAGACGGCCCGCGCGCTGTGGCGCGAGGAGGTCTACCCGGCGCTGTGTGGGGACGAGGACGGCGACGGGCCGCTCGCCGAGTTCACCGCCCGCGCCGCCCCCTACACGCTCCGCCTCGCCATGGTCTACGCCCTCTGCGACCACCACCGGCAGATCGGCGAGGAGCACCTGCGGGCCGCGCACGCGCTCGTGAACTACTCCCGGGCGTCCGCCGCGCACGTGCTCGGCCTGGTCGAGCACACCACCGGCGACCGCAAGCTCGACAAGCTCGCCGCCGCCGTCCGTGCCGTCGGGCCCCGCGGCCTGACCGGCGATGAGGTCTACCGGCTGTTCAAGAAGTCCAGCAAGGACGAACGGGACCGCCTGGTCGCCGCCCTCCTCCAGATCGAGGGCTACGGCAGTGCCCAGATCCCCGGCACCGGCCGCCACGCCACCGTCCTGCTCTATGCCCCGCCCACCTGACCTCAGGGGTGGAAAGGGTGGAAAGGGGTGCTAAGCCCTCCCACCTGCGGAAACGCCAGATGCGGCGAGGTGGAAAGGGGTGCTAAGGGGGTGGAAAGGTCCACCCCCAACCCGCCCTCCCGGGGCGCCCAACCCTTTCCACCCCCTTTCCACCCCCTTTCCACCCCCGCCCCGGACCGTAAAAGACCAGGTCACCGGGCTTAGCACCCCTTTCCACCCTTTCCACCCCCTGCCCAGCACCGGGAAGGACCCGCCTTGAGCACGGCCATCGCTCCCGAAACGTCCGCCGAGTTCGACCCCACGCTCGTGGCGCTCACCGTCGAGGAGGCCGCCCGCCGCCTTGGCATCGGCCGCACCACGATGTACGCCCTCATCCGAACGGGTGAGGTCCCGAGCATCCCCATCGGTCGTCTCCGCCGCGTGCCGGCCGAGGCACTTCCCGAGTACATCCGCCGCCGGATGCAGGAGTCCGGCTTCATCCCTGCTAACGCAGCCTGAGGAGGCTTCACCCTTGGCAACCCGTCAGCCCAACGGCGGTTCCAGCATCTACCAGGACAAGGACGGCAAGTGGCACGGCCGCGTGACCGTCGGTGTGAAGGACGACGGCACGCCGGACCGGCGCCACGTTCGGGGCAAGAACCGGGCGGAGGTCACCAAGAAGGTCCGGGAACTGGAGAAGAAGCGGGACGAGGGCAACGTCCCGAAGGCCGGGAAGTCCTGGACCGTCGCGGCCTGGCTCACCCACTGGGTCGAGAACATCGCAGCACTCTCCGTCCGGCCGAACACGCTTTCCGGGTATCGGGTGGCGGTCAACGTCCACCTGATCCCCGGGCTCGGCGCCCACCGGCTGGAGAAGCTGGAGCCGGAGCACCTGGAGCGCTTCTACAAGAAGATGCAGGACAACGGCAGCAAGCCCGCCACCGCACACCAGGCCCACCGGACCATCCGGGCCGCGCTCAACCAGGCGGTGCGGCGCGGCCACCTCACCCGGAACGTTGCCTCGCTCGCCACGGCCCCCCGAGTGGAGGAAGAGGAGGTGACGCCGTACGAGGTCGAGGAGGTGCAGCGGCTCCTTCTGGAGGCGGGGAAGCGCCGGAACAGTGGCCGGTGGGCGGTCGCACTGGCGCTCGGGCTCCGGCAGGGCGAAGCCCTGGGACTCCAGTGGTCGGACCTCGACCTGGAGGAGGGCACCCTCTGGGTCCGCCAGAGCATGCAGCGGCCGAAGTACCGCCACGGGTGCGAGGGGGAGTCGTGCGGGAAGAAGCACGCCGGCCGGTGCCCCGAGCGCGTCCGGACGAACAAGCAGGCCGCTCCCACCAAGTCGAGGGCGGGTAAGCGGCTGATCGGCTTGCCTGATCAGCTCATCAAGATGCTCCGCCTCCACCAGGAGGAACAGGAACGGGAGCGGTTGAACGCGCGCCAGCTCTGGCAGGACGGCGGGTGGGTCTTCGCCACGGAGACCGGCCAGCCGCTCATCCCGCGTACGGACTGGGACGAGTGGAAGCGGTTGCTCCAAGCGGCTGAACTCCGGGACGGCCGTCTCCACGACGCTCGGCACACTGCAGGCACGATCCTCCTGATCCTCGGTGTGCCTGAGCGGATTGTGATGGACATCATGGGCTGGTCGAGCACTGCCATGGCTCATCGGTACCAGCACGTGACGAAGCGGGTTCGGCGGGACGTGGCCCAGCAGATCGGTGGACTCGTCTGGGAAGCGGCCAAAGACCCGCTCGATTGACCCATACAAGTCCCTCTGAGACGCCGCTTCGGACAGACTGTGCTGGCCAGCAGGCGAGACGAGGGGCGGGTAATGGAGACGTACATCATCAGGGGAACCGCCGCGCAGGCAACAGACTGTGATGTGTGTCAGAAGCCGGTACAACGTCCCATCATCCTGGAGATCGCTGACCGTGCCGGTAACCCGTTGGGCCACCACTCACATGTCGGTCCGGACTGCGCTGCCAAGCGCATCGGGAAGGACCGGAGGGTAGTGGAGGTGGAGGCAGAGCGAGCCAATGAGAGACGCCGTGAGGCGGAGCATCGTGCTGCCCAGAAAGCTGCACGACAGCTCCGTCTTGACCGGCTCCTACAGCAGTGGCTTCAGGAGACCTACGGTGTCGATGAAATGTTCGATGCGGCTGAGGGGAGCGGAAAGGACTGGGAGGTCGTCTGGGACGAGTTTTGGGCGTGGGAGGAGACACAGCCGTAGGCGGCGCTACTTCGGAGCTGTGCTGATCCCCACGTGCCTCGCAGTCCGCAGTTGGCTGGGATTCAGGGCCAACTGAGACCACATCTGAGACCAGTACGACTGAGGGCTCCCCGTAAGTTTACGGGGAGCCCTCAGTCGTTGCTGCTCTCTGGCGGTAGCGGTGGGATTCGAACCCACGGTGGAGTTGCCCCCACACACGCTTTCGAGGCGTGCTCCTTTGGCCGCTCGGACACGCTACCGAGAGAGACTCTACCGGACGGTCCGGGCGGTCACGAAATCCGTATTCAGCGCTGGGTGTCGAAGAAGGCGCGCAGCTGGTCACCGCACTCGTCGGCCAGCACGCCGTGCACCACCTCGGGCCGGTGGTTGAGCCGGCGGTCGCGCATCACGTCGAAGAGCGAGCCGGCCGCGCCGGCCTTCTCGTCCAGGGCGCCGAAGACGACGCGGTCGATCCGGGACAGCACGATGGCGCCGGCGCACATCGTGCACGGCTCCAGGGTGACGATCAGCGTGCACCCGGCCAGCCGCCACTCGCCGACGGCCCGGGCCGCCTCGCGGATGGCGACCACCTCGGCGTGCGCGGTCGGGTCGCCGACCGCCTCCCGCTCGTTGTGCCCGCGGCCGATCACCGTGCCGTCGGGCCCGAGCACGAGCGCCCCGACCGGGACGTCCCCGGTGGCGGTGGCCAGGGCGGCCTCGGCGATGGCGAGGCGCATCTGGCCCGTCCACCGGTCGCGGACCGGGTCGGGGCGCACGGGGGCCGGGAGCGGGGCGAGTCGGGGGCCGGTGCGGAGGGCATGCCACCAGTGTCGGGCACGGCCACCGCCGCTACCGAACCGCCTCCAGGACCTCGCCGGCGCCGAGCGCGTCGGCGATCTCGGCGAGGGCGTCGCCGGGCACCGCGCCCGCGGCGGCCAGGGCGAGCAGCTCCCGCGCCGCCAGTCCGAAGTCGGTCAGCAGGTCGGAGTCGCCGAGCGGCCCGGCCTGGGCGCCGAGCGGTCCGTCGGCCTCGTCCTCGTCCGCGTCGTCCGACCCGGCGGCGGCGCCGTCGAACCCGGACTCCTCGTCGTCGTCCTCCACGTCGGCCACCAGCGCGTCGAGGTCGTCGAACTCCTCGGAGTCGATCAGCTCGTCGGTCAGCACCGAGCCGTACGAACTGCGCGCCGCGGCGGCGCCGTCCGAGACGAAGATGCGCGGGTCGTCCTCGCCGTCCACGCGGACGACGGCGAACCAGGCGTCCTCCTGTTCGATGAAGATGAGGACGCTGTCGTCGTCCTGGGCCGACTCGCGGGCCAGGTCGGCCAAGTCGGCCAGGGTTTCGACGGCGTCGAGTTCCGTCTCGCTCACATCCCACCCGCCATCGGTGCGAGCAAGCACTGCAGCGAAGTACGCCACCAGGGACACTCCCAAGATTGGTCTCGGCTGTAGGCGATCTCGGGCGAACGCGGTCTGGCCGCCCCCGCGCCAGAGGCGGTCCGCTGTTCGGACCGTCCCTCCGGCATCGTGACAGAAAGCCCGCCGCTGCGGGGGTGTTCGGCACCGCGTCTTCGCAGGTCGTGTCGGAATGGCTGGCCGACGGCCGACGGAACTGCCGGTTCGGTGTCAGATCCGGAAGGTTCGCATCCGGAGCGCCTCCCGCATCCGCCGCTCCTTGGTGCGCCTGGGCTGCACCCGGGCACGCAGCTCGCGTGCCTCGGCGAGCTCGCGCAGGAAGAGGGCGCGGCGTTTGCGGCGCTGCGCCTCGGTCTCGTGGGCGGCGGGCGGAGACTCGTGTGTCGAGCCAGCCCCGGTGGCCGGGTTGCTCTTCATACGGTCCGAGTTTCCCAGAAGTGTCCGTTTGATACCACGGCGGAGGTCTCGTTCCGGTCTCTGTCCTCGGCGTCGCGCCCGGCGGCCACCCGTCCGGCGGCACCGTGCCCCCGGGCGGGGCGCCCCGGCCCGCGGCGAGTCGTACGCATGTGCCCCGGCCCGTTATGGTCGAGCCATGCGTCTCCACGTCGTCGACCACCCCCTGGTCGCCCACAAGCTCTCCACCCTGCGCGACGAGCGCACCGACTCGCCGACCTTCCGCCGCCTCACCGACGAGCTGGTCACCCTGCTCGCCTACGAGGCCACCCGGGACGTCCGGACGGAGGAGGTGGAGATCACCACCCCGGTCGCCGTCACCACCGGCACCCGGCTGAGCCACCCCCGCCCGCTGGTCGTCCCGATCCTCCGTGCCGGTCTCGGCATGCTCGACGGCATGACCCGGCTGCTGCCGACCGCCGAGGTCGGCTTCCTCGGCATGGTCCGCAACGAGGAGACGCTGGAGGCGTCCACCTACGCGACCCGGATGCCGGACGACCTCTCCGGTCGCCAGGTCTACGTGCTGGACCCGATGCTGGCCACCGGCGGCACCCTGGTCGCCGCGATCCGGATGCTGCTCGAGCGCGGTGCCACCGACGTGACCGCCGTGGTGCTGCTGGCGGCGCCGGAGGGCGTCGAGATCCTGGAGAAGGAGCTGGCGGGCAAGCCGGTCAGGGTGGTGACCGCCGCCCTCGACGAGCGCCTCAACGAGCACGGCTACATCGTGCCGGGCCTGGGCGACGCGGGCGACCGGCTGTACGGCACCGCCGGCTGAGACCGGCGGCCGCCGCTCACGGCGTGACGGCGAAGGGTCCCGCTCCCCCGGGGGAGCGGGACCCTTCGCCGTGCGTGGTGCCGGGGTCAGCAGCTGCCGGCCTGCGAGGGGGTCGGGGAGGGCTTGGTGGCCTCGGCCAGGGCGGCCGCGGCGGCCGTCGGGTCGAGCAGCGCGGCGAAGCTGTCGCCGAGCACGAAGTCCACCGTGGCGTCGCCCCGGGTGTCGGCGGTCTTGGCGGCACTGGCGACCTGGGAGCCGAGCAGCGTCGCCGCACCGAGGCCGGCCGGGCCGCTGATGACCTGGACGGTGCCGGGCACCTTCTTGTCGAGGGCGGCCGGCGCGTTGCCGACCTGGCCGACGGTGAAGCCGCGCTTGCGCAGCTCGTCCGCGGTGCGGGCGGCAAGGCCTGCCTTGTCGGTGGCGTTGTAGACGTTCACGGTGACCGCTTGCGGCTGCGGGACGGCGGTGCTCGTCGCCGCGGGTGCCGAGGGCGCGGCGGAGCCCGGCGGTGCCGAGCCGGGTGCGGCGGAGCCGCCGGAGGCGGCCGGGGCGGGTGCGGCCAGCGGCTTCCCGGAGGTGCTCGGGGTGGCGCAGGCCTGGGCGGAGGCGTGCTTGCCGCGGAAGATGTCCGTCAGCTGCACTCCGCCGAGGGCGATGAGGGCCAGGGCCAGCAGTGAGCCGAGGACGGCCATCACCTTCCGGCTCCGGCGGGGCGGTCGACCCAGGCGCGGGTAGGAGTTGCCGGTGACCCGGTACTGCTTCCCCTTCAGACCCTGGGGGTCAGCATGCTCATGGTCTGTCTCCCCCTCGTGCCAGGACAGGCTCGGTGTCGGGTGCGGCCAAAGGGGCGGATTGCCAGAAATCGGCCGTTGTTCAGCAGATTAGTGCGACAGCTGCTGTGAAGGTACTAAATGATCATCATCTGGAGTACCCCGGCACCCGAAAGGATGTACCGCGACCGTCCGGCCGCCGTCCGGGCCCGCCGGAGCGGTCAGTCCATTTCGAGCACGCGTGCGTGCAGCACCTGGCGCTGCTGCAGCGCGGCCCGCACCGCGCGGTGCAGGCCGTCCTCCAGATAGAGGTCGCCGCGCCACTTCACCACGTGGGCGAAGAGGTCCCCGTAGAAGGTGGAGTCCTCGGCGAGGAGGGTCTCCAGGTCGAGCTGACCCTTGGTGGTGACCAGCTGGTCCAGCCGCACCGGACGCGGCGCGACGTCCGCCCACTGGCGGGTGCTGGTCCGGCCGTGATCCGGGTACGGCCGCCCGTTGCCGATGCGCTTGAAGATCACACGGAAAGCCTACCGTCATGCGCGCAGCGGGCGCAGCAAGCGCGGCGTTACCCGCCGAGGCGCGCGCCGAACGGTTTGATGGGGAATGCCCTCTTTGTCGCACCGTCGGGAGCCCGCAGAGATGACCGCCGACCAGAGCTCCGGCGCAGCCGGGCAGCCCGCCGCCGTGCAGGCGATCGCCGCGGGGTACGCCTTCTCGGGCCCCGCGCTGGACCTGGGAGCCGCGCTCCAGGGCACCACCGCCTACCCGGACGCCCCGGTGCGGATCCCGCTCGGCGTGCTCAACCGGCACGGCCTGGTCGCGGGTGCGACCGGCACCGGCAAGACCAAGACCCTCCAGCTGATCGCGGAGCAGCTCTCCGCCCAGGGTGTCCCGGTCTTCCTCGCCGACATCAAGGGCGACGTCTCGGGCATCGCCGCGCCCGGCCCGGCGAGCGACCGGGTCACGGCCCGCGCCGCCGACGTCGGACAGCACTGGACGCCGCAGGGCTGCCCCGCCGAGTTCTACGCGCTCGGCGGGCAGGGCACCGGGATCCCCGTCCGGGCCACCGTCACCAGCTTCGGCCCGCTGCTGCTGTCCAAGGTGCTCGACCTCAACGAGACCCAGGAGGCCTCGCTCGGCCTGGTCTTCCACTACGCGGACCGCAACGGCCTGGAGCTCTACGACCTGAAGGACCTCACCGCGGTCATCGGCTTCCTCACCTCGCCCGAGGGCAAGGAGGAGCTCAAGGGCATCGGCGGGCTCTCCGCCGCGACCGCCGGGGTCATCCTGCGCTCGCTGACCGTGCTCGACAACGAGGGCGCCGGCGCCTTCTTCGGCGAGCCCGAGTTCGACACCGCGGACCTGCTGCGGACGACCGACGGGGAGGCCGGGGCGTGGTCTCGGTGCTGGAACTGCCTGCCGTGCAGGACCGGCCGCGGCTGTTCTCGACCTTCCTCATGTGGCTGCTCGCCGACCTGTACCAGGAGCTGCCCGAGGTGGGCGACCTCGACAAGCCGAAGCTGGTGTTCTTCTTCGACGAGGCGCACCTGCTCTTCAAGGGGGCCTCGAAGGCGTTCCTGGAGGCGATCACGCAGACCGTCCGGCTGATCCGCTCGAAGGGGATCGGGATCTTCTTCGTGACGCAGACGCCGAGGGACGTCCCGGCGGACGTGCTGGGCCAGCTCGGCAACCGGGTGCAGCACGCGCTGCGGGCCTTCACGCCGGACGACGCCAAGGCGCTGAAGGCGACGGTCTCGACCTTCCCGCGGTCCGGCTACGACCTGAACGAGGTGCTCACCCAGCTGGGCACCGGCGAGGCGGTGGTGACCGTGCTCTCCGAGACGGGGGCGCCGACACCGGTGGCGGCCACCCGGCTGCGGGCGCCGCAGTCCCTGATGGGGCCGCTGGACGCCGCCGCCCTCCGGGCCGCCGTGGACGGTTCGGCGCTGGCCCCGCGCTACCAGGACGCGATCGACCGGGAGTCCGCGTACGAGAAGCTGACCGCCCGTCCGCCGGCGGCCGCCCCGACCGGGCCCGGGGGAGCGGTCGGGTCGGGCGGAGCGGCCGGGGAGACCGGGGAGGCGGAGCGGGAGCGGGGCCCGGCGCCGCGGGCCGGCCGGGCGGGGCAGCAGGAGGACGAGGGCGGGCTGATCGGGTCGCTGCTGCGCAGCCCCGCGCTGAAGTCCTTCGCCCGGTCGGCCGGCACCCAGCTCGGCCGGGAGATCAGCCGGAGCCTGTTCGGCACCTCGCGGCGGGGCCGCTGACCCGGCCGGGGGCGCCGTCCGTCCGGTCAGGCCGCGATCCGGCCGTCCGCGACCAGGGCCCGCAGCGAAGTCCGCTGGGCGAACACCAGCAGGGTGATGGTCAGTCCGGACATCACCAGGGCCAGGGCCAGGTGCACCAGCGGCGAGGAGGCCGCCAGGCCGACCGCGGAGAGCAGCAGGTGGACGCCGACCCGCAGACCCAGCAGGGCGAGGGCGACCTTGCGGGTGCCCTTGCCGCGCCACATCAGCTTGGCCAGCCGGAGCCGGCTGCGCAGCACGGTGAACGAGAGGGCGGCGTTGGCCAGCCCGAGCACCACCAGGCCGGGCCAGGCCGAGGGGAAGACCCGCAGGACGTCGAACGCGCCCGCCAGGACGGCCTCGAAGGCGAAGAACCAGGAGGGGATGCGCAGCTCGGCGACGGTCGGCAGCGGCTCGGGGGCCAAACCGCCGGCGGCCGCGGCGGCCTGGTCGTCGGTGGTGCGGTCGGTGCCGGCCTCGGTCATGGTCGTTGCGGTGTTCATCGGTCCCCCGGTTCGCGTCGCCGGCCTCGCGCTCCCCGCCCCGCCGGTGGTACGAGTCTGCGGCCGGGCACCCGGCGGGCGGCAGGACCGGCCGTCACCGGTCCGGCATGACAGCTGTCATGCCGTCAGCTCGGTGCCGCCGGTCCGGTGCCGTCAGGACCGCAGTGCCGCGCCGATCCGGTCCATCGACGACAGCCGCATCAGGCCGTAGTTGTAGAACTCGACCTCGGGGACGCCCAGCTCGCGGAGCATGCGGATCTTGGCCGCGAGGTTCTCCGGGCCGTCGCAGTCCTGGGCCATCGGGCGCAGGATGACGGCCATGTCCTGCGGCCGGACACCGTGCAGGGCGAAGGCCGCGACCTTCTCGCGGACGGCCTCGGGGGTGCGGGCGTAGCCCAGCGTCTCGATCTGGTGGGCGGCCTTGGCGAGCGTCGGCAGGTCGATCCCGGAGAGCCAGCCCTTGCCGGGACCCGCGCCGTCCATGAAGGTCAGTCGCATGCCGTGGCCGGCGGCGGCCTCGGCGACGTCCGCGGCGAGCGAGGTCACGGTGCGCGCGCCGGAGTCCAGGTAGGCGGCGACCGTGCCGTCGGCGAGGGCGTCCAGGGCGGCCGGTTCGGCGGCCTTCCGCTCGTCGGCGAGCCGGGCCCGCAGTTCGTCCCGGACGGCCTGCTGCACCTCGTCGGCGGGGACTCCGGCCTGTGCGGCGGCGGCCTTGCAGTGGGGGCAGAAGCAGACCCCGAGCAGGGCTTCGGCGACCGCGCCGAGCTCCTCGAAGTACCGCTCGTGGTGGTAGCCGTGGCGCAGTCCGTGGAAGTGCAGCGACTCGGCGCGGATCGCGTCCACGCCGTACCGGGCGAGCTCGTCCACCAGGGTGAGGGCGTACTCGCGGACCTCGGGGTTGGCCGGGCAGAGCTCGGTGAGGTGCCGGTCGCCGAAGGCGTTGGCGGGCGCGCAGTCGGGGTGGGCGAAGCCGAGCCGGTCGTTGTGGCAGAACACCGTCCAGGCGTGCAGCCGCAGGCCGCGGCGCCGGGCCTCGGCGGCGGCCTCGGCGAACGGGTCGCGCTCGCCGATCGCGGTGGACGGCACGGGCGCGAGCCGCCGGCCGGCCCAGCGGGCCGGGTCGGGGCGGAAGTACGCGGCGCCGGGCTCCAGGTAGCGCACGACCCGCCGGGGGTTGTGCGGGAAGACGTCCCGGGCCTCGTGATAGACCGAGGCAAGGGTCAGCCCCCGACGCCGGCCCGGTCGGCGAGGTTCCCGAAGAACGCGTCGGCGCCCTCGTCCAGCAGGTCGGTGGCGAAGGCGAGGACGGACGACTCCACGGGGCGGCTCCGGGGCAGGCGGTGCGGGTGCGGTCCCCACGCTAACCGGGCGGCGCGGCATTGGTCTATACCTTGCCGCGGTGCCGCGCCGGAGCGGCTCCGCTCCCTAGACTCTCATCCGTCCATTCACTCCGCAGCGCGATGAAGAAGAAGGTGCACGGCCATGACGTCCCGTCCGCCCCTGCCGTACGACTTCCTGCCGAAGGTTCCGTCCTTCGAGCTGACCAGCCGCGACCTGACGGACGGCGCGACGATGCCGGACGCGCACGTCCACGCGCTCGGCAACGAGTCGCCGCAGCTGGCCTGGTCCGGCTTCCCGGAGAGCACCCGCGGGTTCGCCGTCACCTGCTACGACCCGGACGCGCCCACCGCGAGCGGCTGGTGGCACTGGCTGGCGCTGGACCTGCCGGTCGGAACGACCGCGCTGGCGCGCGGCGCGGGCGCCTCCGACGGCGGCCTGCCGGGCGGTGCCTTCCACGTCCGCAACGACTTCCCCGGCCACCGGTACGACGGCGCGGCCCCGCCGCCCGGCCCGGCGCACCGCTACGTCTTCGCCGTGCACGCACTGGACGTGCCCACGCTCGGGCTCACCCCCGACACCCCGGCCGCCGCGGTCGGCTTCAACATCACCTTCCACACCGTGGCCAGGGCGCTGCTGACCGTCGAGTACGCCGCGAGCTGAGCCCCGTCCGCCGGGCGGCCGCCGCTCGTTTGCCGCGGCCGCCGGCGGCGCGCACCCTGGGTGTCATGGAGCGCGCGCCGGTCGACTCGACCTGTCTCCGCTCGGTCGGCCACGACGCCGGCCGGCGGGTGCTGGAGGTCGAGTTCGTCGGCGGCACCGTCTACCACTACTTCGGGGTGCCGTCGGCGGTCGTCGCCCGGCTGCTCGCGGCCCCCAGCCTGGGCCGCTACTTCAACCACGAGATCCGCTACCGCTACCGGTTCGTGCGGATCATTCCCGTGCCGCCTTCGCAGCCTTGGCCGCCTTCTTCGCCTCCTGTTTGAAGGCCCGGACCTTCACCAGCGAGTCGGGTCCGGTGATGTCCGCGACGGAGCGGAACGAGCCCTCCTCGCCGTAGGCCCCGGCCGCCTCCCGCCAGCCGTCCGGGGTGACGCCGTACTGCTTGCCCAGCAGGGCGAGGAAGATCTGCGCCTTCTGCTTCCCGAAGCCGGGCAGCTCGCCCAGGCGCTTCAGCAGCTCCCGCCCGCTCGCCGCGTCCCGCCACATCGCCTCGGCGTCGCCGTCGTAGTGCTCCACCAGGTACCGGCAGAGCTGCTGGACCCGGTTGGCCATCGAGCCCGGGTAGCGGTGCACGGCGGGCTTCTCGGAGAAGAGCGCGGCGAACTCCTCGGGATCGGCGGCGGCGATCCGATGGGCGTCCAGGTCCTCGGCGCCGAGCCGCTGCGCGATCGTGTACGGGCCGGTGAACGCCCACTCCATGGGGACCTGCTGGTCCAGCAGCATGCCGGTCAGCGCGGCCAGCGGGCTGCGGCCCAGCAGTTCGTCGGCCTCCGGCTGCTGCGCGAGGTGGACGGTGGTGCTCATTGGGCGGCCCCAGGTGCGGCGGGTCGGGCAGGTCGCTGCTCATGGTGGCAGCCGGGGCCGGGCCGGGCGGCGCGCAACACGCGGCCGCCGTCCGGGACGGGCATCGAACGGAATATCCGATGACCCCCCGGTAGAGATGTCAGCGGGTGTCATAATTCCAATTCCCAGCAAGCTCAGAAAATCCTCAAATCATTGTGGTGAATTCCGCACGAGGGTTACGGAAATCCGATTCCCGGGCTACGTTCCTGCGGGTGTGCGGTCACCCCCGCCGCACCGGAAAGGCAGCGAACACCCATGCGCCCGGACACCACGACGCGCTTGCAGCCGTCGCCGCAGGAGACCTCGGCCACCCATGCCGGGGCGCCTGTGGACGGCCACCTGAAAGCCGGTCTGAAGAACCGCCACCTGTCCATGATCGCCATCGGCGGCGTCATCGGCGCCGGCCTGTTCGTCGGTTCCGGCGCGGGCATCGCCGCCACCGGCCCCGGCATCCTGCTCTCCTACGCCCTGGCCGGCACGCTGGTCGTGATGGTGATGCGGATGCTCGGCGAGATGGCCGCCGCGGACCCGCAGAGCGGCTCCTTCTCGGCCTACGCGGACCGCGCGCTCGGCCGCTGGGCCGGCTTCACCATCGGCTGGCTCTACTGGTTCTTCTGGGTCGTGGTGCTCGCCGTCGAGGCCACCGCCGGTGCGAAGATCCTGCACGGCTGGCTGCCCGGCGTGCCGCAGTGGACGTTCGCCCTGCTGGTGATGGCCGTGCTGACCGCCACCAACCTCTTCTCGGTCGCCTCCTACGGCGAGTTCGAGTTCTGGTTCGCGGGCATCAAGGTGGTCGCCATCGCGGCCTTCATCGTCATCGGCGTGCTGGCCGTGGTGGGAGTCCTGCCCGGCACGCACGCGGTCGGCACGGAGAACCTGCTCGGCCGCGGCGGCTTCCTGCCGCACGGCGTCGGCGCCGTCTTCACCGGCATGCTGACGGTCGTCTTCGCCTTCATGGGCAGCGAGATCGTGACCCTCGCCGCCGGCGAGTCGCCCGACCCGCAGCGTGCCGTCAGCAAGGCCACCAACAGCGTGATCTGGCGCATCGGCATCTTCTACCTCGGCTCGATCGCCATCGTCGTCACCCTGCTCCCGTGGGACTCCAAGGACGTCCTCGGCAGCCCGTACGTGGCGGTGCTCCAGCACGTCGGCATCCCCGGCGCCGCCGGGCTGATGGACGTCATCGTGCTGACCGCGGTGCTGTCCTGCCTGAACTCGGGCCTCTACACGGCGTCCCGGATGGCGTTCTCGCTCGGGCAGCGCGGCGACGCGCCGAAGGCGTTCGCCCGGGTCACCGGGCGGGGTGTGCCGCGCACGGCGATTCTCTGCTCGGTGGTCTTCGGATTCGTCGCGGTGTTCTTCAACTACGAGTTCCCGGACAGCGTCTTCAAGTTCCTGCTGAATTCCTCGGGCGCGGTCGCGCTCTTCGTCTGGCTGGTGATCTGCTTCTCGCAGCTCCGTATGCGGAAGATCATCGAGCGGGAGTCCCCGGAGCGGCTCACCGTCCGGATGTGGCTGTACCCGTACCTGACCTGGGCGACGATCGGCATGATCGGCTTCGTGGTGGCGTACATGTTCACCGACCACGACGGGCGGATGCAGATGGTGCTCTCGCTGGTGGCCGCGGCCGTCGTCCTGGTGGCGGCGCGGGTGGTGCACACCCGCCGCCGCTCGCTGGAGCCGGTCCAGGCCGACTGACGGTACGACAGTACGACTGCATTCTCGGCGGGTTGGTCCGGCCGGGCGAATGCGGCCCTGTCGGCACCGGAGCCGCCCCCGGCGGACCGCACGATGAGCTGACGAGCAGATGACCGGCCCCGTACGGCGCGGCACTCCCGCGCCGTACGGGGCCGGTCCGCTCGTCCGCGCATCCCAGGCCGACCGGATCGCAGGAGGCTCCGTGCACCGTTCCCGATCCACCCTGCCCACGCTCGCCCTCGCCGCCGCCCTCGCCGCCGTCGTGGCGCTGCCGGCCGGAGCCGTCACGGGCCCGGCCCGCGCCGCCACCGCCGGCCGGGTCACCGCCGACGATCCCGCGCAGTACGTCAACGCCTACGTCGGGACGGGGCAGGGGCAGCCCGACTTCGGCAACGGCGGCGGCGCCGGCAACACCTTCCCCGGCGCCACCGCGCCGTTCGGCATGATCCAGTGGAGCCCCGACACCGCCACCTACCAGCACGGCGGCTACAGCTACGACGACCACCGGATCAGCGGCTTCAGCCTCACCCACATCTCCGGCGCGGGCTGCGGCGACTACGGCACCACCCCGTTCATGCCCGTCCTCGACGGCACCCCCGTGGACCACAGCGACTTCTCGCACGCCGACGAGACCATCGCCCCCGGCTCGTACGCCGTGACCTTCGGCAACGGGCTGCGCACCGAACTCGCCGCCACCCCGCGCACCGGCATCGCCCGGTTCACCTACCCGGCCGGCCACACCGCCTCGCTCACCGTCGACGCCGGCAAGGCCTTCAACGACGCCTCCGGCTCGATCACCCTCGGTACCGACAGCCTCGACGGCTGGACCGAGAGCGGCGGCTTCTGCGGCACCGGCAACCGGTACCGGATCTGGTTCCACGCCGTCTTCGACCACCCGTTCAGCAGCGCGGGCATCGTCCGCACCGGCGGGCACGACGGCGTCGACACCGGTCGCCGCTCCGCCACCGGCAGCAGCCCGGGCATCGCCCCGCAGCCCGCCCGCACCGAACAGGCCCGCGAACGCCGCACCGCCGCGCAGCCGCCGCACCCGGACAGCGCCCGCCCGGCTTCCGGCGCCAAGGCCCTGGTCTCCTTCGACACCGGGGCCGACCGCACCGTGACCGCCCGGGTCGGCATCTCCTTCGTCAGCGCCGACGGCGCCCGCGCCAACCTCGCCGCCGAACAGCACGGCGCCGCCGGGATCGACCGGATCAGGACGGACGCCCGGACGGACTGGAACGCCCTGCTCGGCCGGATCGCCGTCGACGGCGGCACCACCGCCCAGCGGCGCGTCCTGTACACCGCGCTCTACCACTCGCTGCTCCACCCCAGCGTGCTCAGTGACACCGACGGCCGGTACCCCGGCTTCGACGGCGCGACCCACACGGCCCGGCCCGGCCATGCCCAGTACGCCGACTTCTCCGGGTGGGACGTCTACCGCTCCCAGGTCCAGCTGCTCGCCCTGCTCGATCCGGAGCGGGCCTCCGACGTCGCCCAGTCCGTCGTCGACCAGGGCGCCGGGGCGGGCTACCTCGACCGCTGGACGCTGGCCAACGGCGGCACCGGCGTCATGGTCGGCGACCCGCTGCCGATCATCGCGGCGAGCATTCACGCCTTCGGCGGCACCGACTTCGACGCGGCAGGCCTGCTGCGGATCGCCGAGGCCGGCCGCAGCGACCCCGGGAGCGCCCGGGACACGACGGCTACGACACGATCGGCTACATCCCGGCCGACGACGCCAGCGTCTGGGGCGCCGCCGCCACCACCCTGGAGTACACAAGCGCGGACTTCGCGCTCGCCCAGCTCGCCGCCCGGCTCGGCGACACCGCCGCGCACGACACCCTGATGCACCGCTCGGCCAACTGGCGCAACCTGGTCCACAGCGGCGGCGGCTACCTCCGCCCCCGCGACCGCGACCACTCCTGGCCCGCCTTCCGGCCCGAGCAGCAGGACCACTTCGTCGAGGGCAGCGCCGCCCAGTACAGCTGGATGGTGCCGTACAACCGGCGCGGCCTCTTCGACGCCACCGGCGGGGACGCGGCCGCCGCCGCCCGACTCGACGACTTCTTCGGGCGGCTCAACGCCGGACCGGACTCCGCCCAGGCCTACCTCGGCAACGAGCCCTCGCTCGGCACCCCGTGGGCCTACACCTACGCGGGTCGCCCGTACCGCACCCAGGACGTGGTGCGTCGGGCGCTGACCACGCTGTTCACCGACGCGCCCGACGGCGA
Source organism: Kitasatospora paranensis (assembly GCF_039544005.1). NCBI lineage: Bacteria > Bacillati > Actinomycetota > Actinomycetes > Kitasatosporales > Streptomycetaceae > Kitasatospora > Kitasatospora paranensis. The sequence goes on along the minus strand of NZ_BAABKV010000001.1, from coordinate 4,166,087 downwards.
GCCCGGCAACGACGACCTGGGGGAGCTGTCCTCCTGGGTGGTGTGGGCGTCCCTCGGGATGTACCCGGACGTGCCCGGGCGCTCCGAACTCGTCCTGGCCTCACCGCTGTTCCCCGCCACCACGATCCGGCGCGGCAACGGCGCGACGATCGACGTGGCCGCGCCGGCCGCCTCCGCGTCCGCCCGCTACGTGCACGCCCTCACCGTCGACGGCGCCGCTGTCCAGCGCTCCTGGCTCAGTGAGGAGTTCGTCGCCCACGGCGGGACGGTGGCTGTGACCCTCGGCGAGGACCCGGAGCCCGCGTGGGGCAGCGCCCGCGCCGACGCCCCACCGTCCTTCGACGTCGGCCCGGCGGTACCGGCCACCGGCCCGGTCACCGGCCCCGGCGCGAAGTGCCTGGACGTGGCCGGCGGCGCGACCGGCAACGGCACCGCCGTCCAGCTCCGACAGTGCGACGGAGGCGGCCCGCAGCAGTGGACGGCCGCCTCCGACGGCAGCCTGCAGGCACTCGGCAAGTGCCTCGACGTCAGCGGGAGTTCGGACGCGGCCGGGACGGCCGTCCAGCTCTGGGACTGCAACGGCACCGGGGCCCAGCAGTGGTGGCCGCGTACCGACGGCTCCCTGCTCAACCCGCCGTCCGGTCGCTGTCTGGACGCCCCCGGCAGCGCGACCGCGGACGGCACCCGGCTGCAGATCTGGGACTGCAACGGCACCGGCGCCCAGCGGTGGACGCCGCCGCCGGCCGGAGCCCGCCCATGACCACGCCCGCCCACCCCGTTCGGAGGAACGACCGATGACCGACCGCCCCACCGGCGACGCGCTGCCCCGCGAGCACGCCGACCTGCTGGAGACCCTCGCCAAGCACCGCGGCTTCCTGCGGCAGACCTGCCAGGGCCTCACCGACGAGCAGGCCGCGCAGCGCACCACGGTCAGCGCGCTCTGCCTCGGCGGGCTGATCAAGCACGTCAGCGGCGTCGAGCAGCGCTGGCTGCGCTTCGCGACCGGCGGCGCCGACGCCATGCGCAGTGACCCGGTCGACTGGGAGGGCCAGTTCAGGATGGTCGAGGGGAGACCCTGGCCGGTCTGCTGGACGGGTACGCCGAGGTGGCCGCCCGGACGGACGCCTTCGTCGCCGCCGCGCCCGACCTCGACGCGGCCCACCCGCTGCCCGAGGCGCCCTGGTTCGAACCCGGCGCGGCCTGGTCCGTCCGCCGGGTGCTGCTGCACGTCGTCGCCGAGACGGCGCAGCACGCCGGGCACGCCGACATCATCCGCGAATCCCTGGACGGCGCGAAGACCATGGGCTGACCGCCCGCCGCGCGCTCCACCCACCCACCGAGAGGAACCACCATGGCGGTACAGGCCGAAGGCACCCCTGCTGGGCCGATGCGATGTTCACCGATCTGGAGGGCGCCAAGGCCTTCTACGGGGACGTGCTCGGCTGGACGTTCGGCGAGAGCGCCTCCGAGTTCGGCAACTACACCCAGGCGTACAGGGACGGGAAGGCGGTCGCCGCGATCGTCCCGCCGATGCCCGGTGAGCAGGGCACGTCCGCCTGGGTGCTCTACCTCGCCTCCCCGGACGCGGCCGCCACCGCGGCGAGGATCCGGCCGCCGGCGGCGAGATCCTCATGGAGCCCATGAAGGTGGGCGACTTCGGCACGATGCTGATCGCCAAGGAGCCGAGCGGCGCCGTGTTCGGCGTCTGGCAGGGCGACCGGCACGAGGGCTTCGAGAAGGTGGGCGAGCCCGGCGCGTACGCGTGGGCCGAGCTCTGCACCCGGGACGTCGCCGCCTCGGACGCCTTCCTGTCCGCCGCCTTCCCGTACCGGGCCAGGAAGATGGCCGACGAGCACATCGACTACCGGACGTACGACATCGGGCAGGACCCGGTGCTCGGCCGGATGGAGATGGGTTCGGACTTCCCGGCCGGCCTGCCGCCCTTCTTCTGCGTCTACTTCGGCGTCGACGACTGCGATGCCGCGGTCGCGAAGGCGACGGAGCTGGGTGCGACGCTGCGGTTCGGCCCGATGACCAGCCCGTTCGGCCGTTTCGCGGCCCTCACGGACCCGCAGAACGCGTCCTTCGCGGTGATCGACATGGGCCGTACCGAGGGTGCGATGCCGGAGCTGACGGACGTCTCCTGACCCGCGCTGCACCCGCGCTGCACCCGCGCGGCCCCGGCGGCCCCGCCCCCGCTCCTGTCCGGAGCCGGGGCGGGGCCGTTCCGCGGTGCCGGGCCGCCTCGGCCGGGGCCGCATCGGATCTTTTCGGTGAGCAATCAGTGATACGGCAAAGATGCGTACGGATATTGCGCTCATGTAGCCATGAGATTACGGTTCCACGTGCGCCGCCACCGCCCCGCACCGCCCGCACCCGCCGTTCCCGCCCGCCCGGCACGCCCCGTGCGGCGCCGTCGGCCTGCCCGCCCCACGCTCCGCCGGCCCCATGCCCCACCGCTCCATGTCCTGATCCCCCCACGTCACTTGACGACGGCTCGGACACCGAAGGTCCGGCACGTCCTGTCGAAGAGGAGCAGAAGATGGTCCAGCCCGCGCGATATCTGAGGCGAGCGGTCGCCCTCGGAGGTACCGCCGCACTCCTGACCGCCGGCATCGCCACCGTGGCGACCCAGCCCGCCTGGGCGGCCACCGCCACCGGCGGCAGCGGCGCCAGCCTGCCGTACGTCGAGGTGCAGGCCGAGAATTCGGCCACCAACGGCACTGTCATAGGCCCGAGTTACGCAGCGGGTGAGCTTGCGGACGAGGCGTCCTACCGCAAGGCGGTGACCCTGCAGGGCTCCGGGAAGTACGTCACCTTCACCACGCCGGTGGCGACCAACTCGATCGACTTCCGCTACAGCATCCCGGACGGCGCCGGCGGCTCGGTCTACAGCGCGCCGCTCTCGCTGTACGTCAACGGAACCCGGCAGAGCGACTTCACCCTCACCAACGCGTACAGCTGGTACTACGGCAGCTACCCCTTCACCAACTCGCCGGGCAGCAACCCGCACCACTTCTACGACGAGGCCCACCGCCTCTTCCCGACCACCTATCCGGCCGGCACCACGTTCACGCTGCAGGTGGACCCGGGGGACACCGCGGCCTCGTACACCGTCGACTTCGCCGACTTCGAGCAGGTCGGCGCGGCGCTGCCGCAGCCCGCCGGTTCGGTGTCGGTGACCAGCAAGGGCGCGGACGCCAGTGGTGCGGCCGACTCGACGGCCGCGTTCAACGCCGCGGTCGGCGCGGCGGGCGCGGGCGGCACGGTGTGGATCCCGCCGGGCACGTTCAAAGTCCCCGGCCACATCGCGGTCAACAACGTCACGATCGCCGGTGCCGGCATGTGGTACTCCACCGTCACCGGCGCGGCCCCGGGCTTCTACGGCAACTCCGCGCCGTCGCCGAGCACCGGCGTGCACCTGCAGAACTTCGCGATCTTCGGCGACGTGCAGGAGCGCAACGACAGCGCCCAGGTCAACGGCGTCGGCGGCGCGATGAGCAACTCGACCGTCTCCGGCCTCTGGATCGACCACCTGAAGGTCGGCGCCTGGATGGACGGGCCGATGGACCGGCTCACCTTCAGCGGCATGCGCATCCGGGACACCACCGCCGACGGCATCAACTTCCACGGTGGCGTGACCAATTCGACCGTCACCAACAGCGACATCCGCAACACCGGTGACGACGGCATCGCGACCTGGGCGGACTCCGGCCTGGGCGCCGACGCCTACGACACGATCTCCGACAACACCCTCCAGGACCAGATCCTGGCCAACGGCATCGCGATCTACGGCGGCCACGACAACACCGTCAGCGGCAACCTGGTGAAGGACACCGGACTCGCGCAGGGCGGCGGCATCCACGTCGGCCAGCGCTTCACCTCGACCCCGGTCGGCACCACCACCATCTCCGACAACACCCTGATCCGGGCCGGCAGCCTCGACCCGAACTGGCAGTTCGGCGTGGGCGCCCTGTGGTTCGACGGCAGCCAGGGAGCGATCACCGGACCGATCAACGTCAGCAACGCGCTGATCGAACAGAGCCCGTACGAGGCCGTCCAGTGGGTCGAGGGGACGGTCAGCGGGGTCAACCTGAACAACGTGACCATCGCCGGCACCGGCACCTTCGCACTCCAGGAGCAGACCGGCGGCGCCGCCAAGTTCACCAACGTCACCGCGACCGGTGTGGGCGCGCCCTCGCCGGTGTACAGCTGCGAGGGCGGCAACTTCACGGTGACCGACGGCGGCGGCAACTCCGGCATCACCGGCACGCCGGTCTGCGGCCCGTGGCCGGCCCCGGTGTTCCCGCCGTACCCGGCCGAGGGCGTGACGGCCAACCCGAGTGCGCTGAACTTCGGTTCGGTCGCCACCGGTGCGACCAGCGCCGCGCAGACCGTCACGGTCTCCAACCCGACCGGCTCCGCCGCGTCCGTCTCCGGGGTCTCCGTCTCCGGCGACTTCGCCCAGACCAACACCTGCGGCTCCTCGATCCCGGCGCACGGCTCCTGCACCGTCGGCGTGACCTTCAAGCCGACCGCGACGGGCGCCCGGACCGGCACCCTGACCGTCAACGCGGGCGGGATCACCAACTCCGTCGCACTGTCCGGCACCGGTACGGCGCCCGGCCCCGTCCTGAATGCCGCCCCCGCCGCGCTGTCCTTCGCGAGCACCGTGGTCGGCTCCTCGACCGCCGCGCAGACCGTCACGGTGAGCAACTCGGGCACCGCCGCCGCCACCGTCTCCGCGGTCGCGGCCACGGGTGACTTCACGCAGACCAACACCTGCGGCACCGTCGCGGTCGGCGCCTCCTGCACGGTGGCCGTCACCTTCCGGCCCACCGCCGGCGGCGCCCGCACCGGCACCCTGACCGTCACCAGCAGCGCCAACAACAGCCCCACCACCGTCGCCCTCAGCGGCAGCGGCATCGACAGCACCACCAACATCGCGGCCGGCCGCCCGGCCACCGCGAGCTCCGGCAACGGCGTGTACGTCCCGGCGAACCTCACCGACACCGACACCTCCACCTACTGGGAGAGCGCCGCCTCCTTCCCGCAGTGGGCGCAGGTCGACCTCGGCCAGAACTACGGGATCGGCAAGGTCGTCCTCAAGCTCCCGCCGGTCGCGGCGTGGGCGACCCGCACCCAGACCCTGTCCGTGCAGGGCTCGACGGACGGCTCGACCTTCTCGACCCTCGCCGGCCCGGCCGGCTTCACCTTCGACCCGAGCACCGGCAACACGGTGACCGTCACCTTCGCCTCCGCCACCGCGCGGTACGTGCGGGTCAACATCACTGCCAACACCGGGTGGAGCGCCGCCCAGCTGTCGGACTTCGAGGTCTTCCCCGGCGGCGGCTCCTCGGCGGCGATCCTGGCGACCGACCCGGCCTCGCTCACCTTCGCCGCCCAGGCGCCCGGCAGCACCAGCGCCGCGCAGACCGTCACGGTGACCAACACCGGCACGGCCGCCGCGACCCTCTCCGGCATCTCGACCACGGATGACTTCGCGCAGACCAACACCTGCGGGTCGACCCTCGCGGTGAACGCCTCCTGCACGGTGAGCGTGAAGTTCACACCGACCGCCTCGGGGAGCCGGGCGGGCACCCTGACCATCGCCGGCAACGCCTCGAACAGCCCGGTCGCGGTCACGCTGACCGGCACCGGCACCGGCACGGTGAGCACCAACCTGGCGGCCGGCCGGCCCACCACCGAGTCCAGCCACACCGACGTCTACCCCTCGTCGAACGTGACCGACAACAACCAGGGCACCTACTGGGAGAGCGCCAACAACGCCTTCCCGCAGTGGGTGCAGGTGGACCTCGGCTCCGCGCAGAGCGCAAGCCGGGTCGTCCTGCAGCTCCCCGCCGGCTGGGGCGCCCGCAACCAGACGCTGACCGTCCAGGGCAGCTCGGACGGCAGCACCTTCAGCACGCTGAAGTCGTCGGCCGCCTACGCCTTCGACCCAGCCTCGAACAACACGGTCACCATCACCTTCCCCGCGGCCACCCAGCGGTACGTCCGGGTGACCATCACGGCGAACACCGGCTGGCCGGCCGGACAGCTCTCCGAGTTCCAGGTCTGGAACGTCTGACCCGGCCTGCCCGACCCGCACATCCCGCGCGGTGCCGCCGAGTGCTCCCACTCGGCGGCACCGCCGTCGTGCGCACGGCCTGTTGCGAGGCCCCGTGGGCCCCGCTCAGCTCAGCGTCTTCAGCGCCGCCGCGTCGTACGGCCTCAGCTCGCCGAGCCGGCCCGCCAGGACCTTCTGGGCCCACTGCGGATCCTGGAGCAGCGCGCGGCCCACCGCGACCATGTCGAACTCCTCGCGCTCCAGGCGGTCGAGGAGGTTGTCGATGCCCTGGAGCGGCGCGCCCTCGCCCATGAAGGCACCGAGGAAGTCGCCGTCGAGGCCGACCGAGCCCACGGTGATGGTGGGCCGGCCGGTGAGCTTCTTCGTCCAGCCCGCCAGGTTCAGGTCGGAACCCTCGAACTCCGGCAGCCAGTAGCGGCGGGTCGAGGCGTGGAAGGCGTCGACCCCGGCCTCGGCCAGCGGGGTCAGGATCGCCGCCAGTTCCTCCGGGGTGTCGGCGAGCCGCGAACTGTAGGCCTCCTGCTTCCACTGCGAGTAGCGGAAGATCACCGGGAAGGTGGGGGAGACGCGCTCGCGGACGGCGGCCACGAGCTCGGCCGCGAACGTCGTCCGGGCCACCGGGTCGCCGCCGTACGCGTCCGTCCGGCGGTTCGTGCCCGCCCACAGGAACTGGTCGAGGAGGTAGCCGTGGGCGCCGTGCAGCTCCACGCCGTCGAAGCCGATCCGCTCGGCGTCCGCGGCGGCCTCGGCGAAGGCGCCGATGACATCGTCCAGGTCGCCCCGGGTCATCGCCCTGCCGGTGCCCTCGGTGCCGTCGATGCGGATGCCGGAGGGGCCGACCGCGGGGGCGTCGGCGTAGGGCGGCTCGCCCTGCTTGCGCACCATGCCGATGTGCCACAGCTGCGGCACGATCGTGCCGCCGGCCGCGTGCACGGCCTCCGCGACCTTCGCCCACCCGGCCAGCTGCTCCTCGCCGTGGAACCGCGGCACCCGGTCGCTCTGGCCGGCCGACTCGTGGCCGACGTACGTCCCCTCAGTGACGATCAGGCCCACACCCGCGGCGGCGCGCCGGGCGTAGTACGACGCCACGTCCGCACCGGGGACGCCGCCCGGGGAGAACATGCGCGTCATCGGCGCCATCGCGATGCGGTTGGGGACGGTCAGGCCGTTCAGCGCGACGGGCCGGGAGAGGATCTCGGCCGCGCGGGAGGCGGAGGACGCAGTGACGGTCATGGAATTCCTCGCAGGTACCGGTCGGTATGTGCACGTGCATGCATGCGTGCAGATGCCAACCGTTCCGGCGGCCGAGGCATTTCGCCCGCCGGGCGAACGGTCCTGTGATCCCGGACACGCGGCCGGCGTCGGGCGGCCGGAGCGGGGGCGGCCGTCCGGGCCCGGGGCGCCGCCGCTCCTCGGGTCCGGGGCCGCTGCCGCGCTGTGAGCTGAACCAGGACGTCAAGAGGGCGTCAAGACTGCCGGGATCACGCACTGCGTGGGTGCCGGATACGGGGCCACCATGGCGCGAGCGGCTCACGGAGTGTGGCCGCAGGGGGACGCGTGAAGGCGGGCGAGCGCAGTGCGTGGCTTTCTGGGGGCGGTCACGGGGTATCCGACCGCGGTCTTCACCTTCGCGCTGATCGTGGTGGTGGGCTACTGGGTGCTGGTGCTCGTGGGCGGCGTGCACGTCCACGGGGCACGCGGGGGGCACGGGGGCCACAGCGGGGGGCACCACGGTGGGGGGCACCACGGCCACGGTCACGGCCACGGTGGGGGAGGGCTGCGGCACCCCGGGCTGCAGCGCGCGGTGGGCCTGGGCGGGGTGCCGGTCACGGTGGCGGTGTCGCTCGTGGTGGCCTTCGCCTGGTTCACCGCGCTGACCGGAGGGGCCTGGCTCGGCAGCCGGGGGCGTGGTTCCTGCTCCCGCTGGCGCTGGTCGGCGGTTGGGCGGGGGCTCGACTGCTGGTCTGGCCGTTGCGTCGGGTGATGCCCGAGCCGGCCCCGCCGCCCTCGCGCCGGGACTTCGTCGGACTCGGCTGCGTGATCCGCACCGGACGGGTCGGCCCCGACTTCGGGCAGGCCGAGGTCCGTGCCGCCGACGGTTCCTCGGCCGTGGTCCAGGTGCGCCAGAACCGCGCCGACGCGGCCGCCGCGGGAAGCGGTCTGCGGGCCGGGACGTCCGCGCTCATCTACGACTACGACGCCGAGGGCGAGTTCTTCTGGGTCATGCCCGCCCCTCCGTCGACCGGTTGACGCAACGCCGCGTCATCACCTGCGCCGCCGCCAGGGCGCAACCCGGTCACCCATCCATCCACGGCAAGGTCGTCCAAGGGAACAGCCATGTCTGTCGTCACCATCGGAATCGGCGTGCTCGTCGCCGTCCTCCTGCTCATCGGCCTGGGCACGCTGCTGCTCTTCGGCCGGCTGTTCCGCAAGGTGGTCCAGGGCGAGGCGCTGATCGTCTCCCGGCCCAAGAACGTCGACGTGACGTTCACCGGCGCGCTGGTCCTGCCCATGCTGCACCGCGCGGAGGTCATGGACATCTCGGTGAAGACCATCGAGATCTCCCGGACCGGCCGGGAGGGCATGATCTGCAAGGACAACATCCGCGCCGACATCCAGATCACCTTCTTCGTCCGGGTCAACAAGACCGTCGAGGACGTCATCAAGGTCGCCCAGGCGATCGGCACGGAGCGGGCGAGCCACCAGGAGACGCTGCAGAACCTGTTCAACGCGAAGTTCGCCGAGGCGCTGCGGACGGTCGGCAAGCAGCTCGACTTCGCCGACCTCTACACCCACCGCGAGGAGTTCCGGGACCGGATCGTCGCGGCCATCGGCACCGATCTGAACGGCTACCACCTCGAGGACGCCGCGATCGACCACCTCGAACAGACGCCGATGTCCCAGCTCGACCCGACGAACATCCTCGACGTGCAGGGCATCCGCAAGATCACCGAGCTGACCGCGCTGGAGCACATCCGCACCAACGACTTCCAGCGCAACGAGGAGATGGAGATCACCCGCCAGAACGTGGACGCCCGCGAGGCCGTCCTGGAGCTGGAGCGGCGCCGGGCCGAGGCGGAGATCCGCCAGCGCAAGGGGATCGAGACCCTGCGCGCCCAGGAGGAGGCCGCCACCGCCATGGTGCAGGAGGAGGAGCGGCTCAAGTCGCACGGCGCCCTGCTGCGCACCGAGGAACTGCTCGGCGTGCAGCGGGAGAACCAGCAGCGCGAGATCGCGGTCGCGGAGAAGAACCGGGAGCGGGTGCTCGCGGTCGAGACCGAGCGGATCGAGAAGGACCGGATGCTGGAGGTCGTCAACCGCGAGCGAGAGGTCCAGCTGGCCCAGGCGGACGTGGAGAAGGAGGTCGAGGTCAAGCGCCGCGGTGTGGCCGAGGTGGTGCGCGAGCGGATCGCCGTCGAGCGCACGGTCGCCGAGCAGGAGGAGGAGATCAAGCGGGTCCGCGTCGTCCAGGAGGCCGAGCGCACCCGGCAGAGCGTGATCATCAGCGCCGAGGCCGAGGCGCAGGAGCGGCTGGTCAAGGACATCAAGGCGGCCGAGGCGGCCGAGCAGGCCGCGCACCTGCGGGCCAGGGAGCAGGTGGTGCTGGCCGAGGCCGGGCAGAAGACCGCGGAGCTGGAGGCCGCCGCCAGCCTGCGCCGCGCCGAGGGCGAACGGGCCCTGGCCGGGGCCGCCGGGCTGGCCCGGGCCGAGGTGGCGGAGCGTCAGGCCATGGCCGAGGCCGCCGGTGTGCGGGCCCGCCTGGAGGGCGAGGCGGCCGGCCTGAAGGAGAAGGCGGACGCGATCGAGAAGGTCGGTCTCGCCGAGGCCGCCGTGGCGGAGAGCAAGGCGAACGCGGAGGCCGCGGGCATCCGCGAGCGGCTGCTCGGCGAGGCCGTCGGCCTGGAGCGGAAGGCCGCGGCGATGGCCGCGCTCGACGAGGTCTCGCGCTCGCACGAGGAGTTCCGGCTGCGCCTGGCCGCGGACAAGGAGGTGCGGCTGGCCGCGCTGGAGGTCCAGCAGAAGGTCGCCGAGGCGCAGGCCGCGGTACTGGCCGCGGGGCTGGAGAGCGCGGACATCGACATCGTCGGCGGCGACAGCGTGTTCCTGGAGCGACTGGTCGGCGCGGTCTCCTTCGGCAAGGGCATCGACGGCGTCGTGCAGGGCTCGCAGACCGTCCGGACCCTGGGGGCGGACTGGCTGAGCGGCGAGAAGAGCTTCAGCGACGACGCGACGGACGTGCTGCGCGCGCTGGCGGCCGGTGGTCCGTGGAACCTGGCACTGCTGCAGCGCATGCTCGCCGGCACCGGCGCCGAGGGCACCCCGCCGGCGGACCCGGCGCTGCTCGTCGGCCCGGTCGGCCCCGTGAGCGGCAGCAACGGCAGCAGCGGGGTCAACGGCACGGGCAGCACGGGCAAGTAGCGGGCGGGAACGGCAGGAACGCGACCAGGCAAGGGACACGGGAAGAGACATGGGCGTCGAGGACGGCACCTACCAGATCCTGCGGGCGCGGCTCGCCGACCGCGCCGCGGAGCTGGGGCGGCGGGCGGCCGAGCTGAACTCCCTGCGGCAGGGGGCATTCGGCTCCCGCACGCTGGAGCTCGCGGGATCGGCCCGGCCGCGCACCGCCGTGGCGGGCCTGGCGTGCGGCATCGTCGCCGTCCGCCCCGACGTCCTGCTGCTGGGGACGACGGCGCCGGACCTCGACGCCGGCCTGCTCTCCCTGCACGCCCTGGACGGCTCTGCGCTGGACCCGGCGACCCTGCCGGGCCTGCTCGACGACGAGCGCTTCCACCGCGATCTGGCCGAACTGCTCCGCTACTACCGCGGCGCCCGGCTCGCCGACCTGGTGCGCACGACGACCGGACGACTGCTGGCGGTCTTCCGGACGGGCGAGAACGACGGCGACCAGCGCGTCCTGAGCTGGCAGTTGTCCGGCGACCGGGTCGAGTACCTGGGCAACCACGGTGAGCGCGACCTCCCGCAGCCGCCCTCCGGCGAACTGGAGTGGACGGCGGTCGGCCGCGAGCACCACGAGCACGGGCGGATCCGGATCGACGGGGCGGAGGGCGCGGTCTCCGTCGCCACCACCGGCGGCCGGCTCACCGTGCGGACCGTCCCGGGCGACCGGTTGCTGTTCGAGGAGCCGGTCGACGAACCCCTGCAGAGCCTGGCGGACGCCGTGGTCGCCCACGCGTCGACCGGGCCGCTGCTGCTCCTGCGGATCCGCCCCTACAACGAGCCGGCCGACCGCCACCTCGTCGTCAACACCCGCACCGGGTCGGTGCGCCGGCAGGACTCGGTCGGGTTCGGCGCCCGGCTGCTCCCGGCCGAGCAGGGCCTGATCTTCCCGGGCGGCTACGAGCTGGCCGACGGCAGCCACCGCGCCTTCCGGACGGACGGCGCGGGCGCTGCCGACGAACAGGGCTTCGACGCCGTGCTCCCCGCCCCCAACGGGGAGGACCTGCTCTACGTCCTGCGCCGCCCGGCCCGCTCGCAGGTCCTGCTGCTGCCCTGGAACACCGTCCGCCGCGAGGCCGCAGCGGCCCTGAACGGAGTGGCGCACACACTGCTGCCGGACGGCACGCTCGTGCTGGTCAAGCCGGACCGCGAAGCCGTCCGCACGCACGAACTCCAGCTGTGGCGGACGCCGTTCCAGTCCGCCGACTTCGCCGCCGCCCAGCCGGTCGGCGACGGACCGCTGGAGCGGATCGGCAACGCGGACCTCGTCCGCGGCATCGCCGACTGCCTCGACGTCGTCCGGACGGCCACCGCAGCCGGGCAGGACAGCCAGGAGGCCGCCACCCCGGAACTGCTCCTGGACGCCTGCGCCAAGGCGGCGGACCGGCACTACTGGCTCGCCGACACCGGGCTGCTGGAGCCGCTCACCGAACTGAGCGAGGCCGCCAGGCAGGTGGCCGCCGAGCAGGCCCGGATCCGCGGGCTCGCCGCCCGCGCCTCGCAGGCCCTCGACGGCGCCCGGGAGGAGGCCGCCGCCCTCGTCCGCCGCTCCCACGGCGAACCGCCCACCGACGTCGACGGCTGGACGGCGCTCCTCGCCGAACTGCGCCGGGCCCAGGGCCGCACCCGGACACTGCACGAGCTGCCGCACCTCGACCTCGCCGCCCTGGAGCGCGTCGAGGCCGACCTGGCCGCCGAGTTGACGGCGGCGACCGAGCGCGCCTTCGCGTTCTTCGCGGGCCCGGACGCCTTCGCCGGCTCCCTCGCCGCCGCGCAGCAGGCCGCTGAGGACGCCGAGTCGGTCACGGCCGCCGCCGACGCCGCCCGGCTCGCCGACCGGCTCGGCGGGCAGGCGGATGCGCTGGCCACCGTCACCGACCTCGTCACCGGCGCGGTCGCCGCCGACCCGGCCACCGGAACGGCCGTGCTGCTGGCCATCGGAGAAGTCCTGGCCGCCGTCAACCGCGCCCGGGCGGTCCTGGTGAACCGGCGCCGCGCCCTGCTCGACGCCGAGCACCGGGCCGCCCACGCCGCCGAGTCGGCCCTGCTCGCCCAGGCTACCGCCGCCGCCCTGGCCGCCGCCGACACCCCGGCCGCCTGCGACGACCAACTCGCCCGGCTCATGCTGCGGGTCGACGCACTGGAGGCCCGGTTCGCCGAGGCCGAGGGCCTGGCCGCCGACCTGGCACTGCGCCGGGAGGAGATCCGGCAGGCGTTCGCCGCCCGTCGGCAGACCCTGCTGGACGAGGTGGCCGCACGCGCCGACCGGGTGGGCGCCTCCGCGCAGCGCGCCCTGGAGGCCCTGCGCCGAAGGCTCGCCGGGCTGGGTACGGCCGCCGACATCCATGCCGCGCAGGCCGCCGACCCGATGGCGGTGCGCGTCCGTGCGGCGGCCGAGGAGCTGCGCGGACTCGACGACCGGGTGCGCGCCCAGGAGCTGGAGGACGGCCTGCTCGGCGCCGTCCGCAGCGCGTTGCGCGACCTGCGTGATCGCGCCGACCTGTCCGCGGACGGCGGGGCGAGCGTCCGCCTGGGGCGCCACCGGTTCGCCGTCCGCCGCGAACCGGTCGAGCTCACCCTGCAGCCCGACGGCGACGGGCTCGCCTTCCTCGTCACCGGCACCGGCTACCGACGAGCCGCCCGGGTACCGCAGTTGCAGGCCGGGCGCGAGTTCTGGACCCAGCCGCTGGTGAGCGAGTCGCCGGCGCTCTACCGCGCCGAGTACCTGGCGGCCGCGCTCCTTCCCGCGGTCACCGGCGGGGCCGACAGGGCGGCCGATCCGCTGCTCGAACACGTCCGCCGTGCCGCCGAACGCGCCTACGACGAGGGCTACGAGCGCGGCGTCCACGACCACGACGCCGCCCTCATCCTCGGCGCACTGCTACGGCTGCGCACCGGCGCCGGGCTGCTGGAACACCCGGCCGAGGTGCGCGCCGCCGCCCAGCTGTTCTGGGCCCACGGCGCCGCCGAGGAGCAGCAGGCTGCCTGGCGGTTGCGCGCCCGCTCCCTCACCCGGGCCCGCGACCGGTTCGGAGCGGACACCGCAGCCGCCGCGGTGGCCGAACTGGCCGCCGAACTGGACCGTGCCGTCGCCGAGTTCGCCGCCGCCACGGGCCTGCCGGCGGAGCCGCGGGCGGGCAGGTACCTGATCGACGAACTCGCGCAGCCCCGCGAGGGCTTCGCCACCGGCCTGGCAGCCCGCACCCTCCTGGACGGCTTCCGGCAGACCGACGCCGCCGCCGACCTCGCCGCCGACCTCCGGGCGCTCCGCGCCGACCTGCCCGCGCGCCGCCAGCTCGCCGCCGCCTGGCTCGGGTCCCACGCCGCCGCCCACGCCAACGAGGAGGGCCTGGCCGAGGCCGTCGCCGAGCTGTGCGCGCCCGAACTCCCGCGCTACGGGATCGACGCCCCCGTCGGTGAGACCGTCGCCGGCCTGCTGGGCAGCCACCCCCGCGTCCACGACGGCCGGCTGACCGTCCGGATCGACGAACTGCCCCACCGGGCGCAGGTGTTCCGGGAGGAACGGGCCCCGGCCCACCGGGCCTTCCAGCGGCAGCGCGCAGACGCCCTGGACGCCGAACGGGCCCGGCTGCGCCTGGGCGACTTCCGACCCCGCCCGCTGGCCGGATTCGTCCGCAACCAGCTCATCGACCAGGTCTACCTGCCGCTCGTGGGCGACAACCTGGCCAGGCAGCTGGGCACCCTCGACCACGGCGGCAGCACCGATCGCAGCGGTCTGCTGCTGCTCCTCTCCCCGCCCGGCTACGGCAAGACCACGCTGTTGGAGTACGTCGCCGACCGCCTCGGCCTGCTCATGGTCCGGGTCAACGGCCCCGCCCTGGGGGTCGGCACGACCTCGCTCGACCCGGAGCGCGCGCCCGACGCGGCCGCCCGCCGCGAGGTGGAGAAGATCGTGTTCGCGCTGGAAGCGGGCAGCAACGTCATGCTGCACGTGGACGACATCCAGCACGTCTCCGCCGAACTCCTGCAGAAATTCATCCCCCTGTGCGACACCCAACGTCGCGTCGAGGCCGTCAGCGACGGCATCCCGCGCAGCTTCGACCTGCGCGGGCGCCGCTTCGCCGTCTGCCTCGCCGGGAATCCCCACACCGCGAACGGGCAGCGCTTCGAGATCCCCGACATGCTCGCCAACCGCGCCGACGTGTGGAACCTCGGCGAGGTGCTGGCCGGCCACGGGGACGTCTTCGCGCTCTCCTTCCTGGAGAACGCGCTCGTCGCGAACCCGGTGCTCGCGCCCCTCGCCGGCATCGACCCGGCCGACCTGCGCCTGCTCATCGCCCTCGCCGACGGCGACCCGGCCGCCCAGGCCGACCGGCTCACGCACCTCGTGCCCGACCTCGACCGGACGCTGGCCGCGCTGACCCGGCTGCGGCGGGTCCAGCGCACCGTGCTGGCCGTCAACAGCGCCTACATCGCCTCCGCCGCCCAGGAGGAGACCGACCGCCGGGAGCCGCCGTTCCTGCTCCAGGGCTCGTACCGCACCATGGCCCGGCTCGCCGCGCGGATCGACCCCGTCCAGAGCGACGCCGAGGTCGAGGCGCTGCTGGACGACCACTACCTCGCCGAGGCCCGCACCCTGGGCAGCGCCGCCGAGGCCAACCTGCTCGGACTCGCCCTGCTCCGGGGCCGGGCCACCCCCGAGCAGACGGCCCGCTGGACGTCCCTGTGCGCGGGCTACGCCTCCGCCGCCGACCCCGGCCAGCCCAGCAGTCTCGCGCCGAACACCGCGGTCTCCAGGGTGTAGCGCTGCAGCGCATCGTCCGGATCCAGCCCGGTCAACCGGACGATGCGCTCCAGCCGGTACGCCAGCGCCCGCACGCTCAACCCGAGCCGGCGTGCCGCCTCCGCCGTGACGTAGCGGGAGTTCGCGTAGGCGGTCAGGGTCTCCAGCAGTGGTTCGGCACCGCCGCGGGCGGCGAGCAGCGGGCTCAGCACCCCGCGCACCAGTTCCTCCAGGGCGACCCGGTCCCGCAGCAGCACCGGCAGCACCAGGAGGTCGGCCGCGTGCAGCAACTGCCCGGGCAGCTCCAGCTGGTCGGCCTGCTCCAGCGCGGAGCGCGCCTCCTCGTAGGAGTGCACCACCCCGCCCGGCCCGCTGTGCGGGCGGCCGACCACGACCCGGCGCCCCTGGGTCAGTTCGGCGAACGCCGCGACCGCCGCCGTCTCCCCGGGCCCGGACGGCACGATGCAGACCAGCCGGCCGTGCTTCACCGCCAGCAGCACCTCCTGCTCGCCGAAGCGGCCCAGCAACTGCCGTTCCAGCGCACGCACCATCGGATCGTCCAGGTCGTAGCCGTCGCCCTCGGCCACCGCGACGACGTGCGCGCAGGCCAGGTTGATCCCGAAGCGCTCGGCGTGTTCGGCCAGCCGCCCCAGATCGCTGCGGCTGCTCAGCAGGTCCGCCACGAACTCCCGCCGTCCGGCCTCCTCGCGCTGCAGCCGCTCACGGTAGGCCCGGCCGTGCCCCGCCGCGAGGGCGG
This sequence comes from Kitasatospora paranensis, assembly GCF_039544005.1. Classification (NCBI taxonomy): domain Bacteria; kingdom Bacillati; phylum Actinomycetota; class Actinomycetes; order Kitasatosporales; family Streptomycetaceae; genus Kitasatospora; species Kitasatospora paranensis. The sequence continues at coordinate 4,150,040 of NZ_BAABKV010000001.1, read as the reverse complement.
CCACCGCCGCACGCAACGCCGTCATCGAGGCCGGGTCCACCGGCTGTCCGGCCCAGGCCCTGCCGGTGGCGGCCAGCCGCTCGTCCACGAGTTCGGCCAGGCCCCGGCCGCTCCCGGCGGCCCGGTCGCCGTACTCGCGCAGGGCGTCCAGTTCCGCGCGCCGCAGCCGGCGCCCGCTCCGGGCCACGTCCTCCAGCAGCTGTTGCCACCCCTCGTCCTCGGACGGCACACACGCCTCCGAGGCTGTTCCGACGGTAGCCACGACCGGCTCCTCCCCCGTTCCACGGCGACAGCGACGCGCCAGCGTACTCGCCGCGCCCCGGACGGACGAGACCGCCGCCCCATGTCCCCGATCCCGGCTCCCCGGAACGGAGTTCACGGTGCCCGTGGGGATCCCCGGTGCGTCAGGCGGTCGGCGGCAGGGCGCCCGAACGCAGCGTGAGCAGGGTGATCTCGCTCGGTGCGAAGACCCGGAAGGGCGGCCCCCAGAAGCCGGTGCCCCGGCTGGTGTAGAGCTGGGTCCGCTCCCCGTGCCGGCTCAGGCCGTGCACCACCGGCTGGTCGATCCGGACGAGGAAGTTGAACGGCCAGATCTGGCCGCCGTGGGTGTGCCCGGAGACCTGCAGGTCGATGCCGGCGGCCGCGGCCTGCGGGACGTACTTGGGCTGGTGGGCGACGAGCAGGACGGGGCGTTCCCGGTCCGCCCCGGCCAGCGCGCCGAGCAGGTTCGCGCGGTGCCCGGCCAGGCCGGAGGACTCCGCGGTCACGTCGTCCACGCCGGCGAGGACGAGGGCGTCCCCGCCGCGCTCCACCACGACGTGGCGGTTGTGCAGCGGCTCCCAGCCCAGGTCCGCCATGCGGTCCAGCCAGCCCTGGGCCTCGCTGCCGTACTCGTGGTTCCCCGTGACGTAGACCTTGGCCAGCCGGCCCCGGACCGTCCCGAGCGGCGCGGACTGCTCCCGTCGCTGGGCCGGGGTGCCGTCCGCGATGTCGCCGGCGTGGACCACCACGTCCGCCTCCAGGGCGTTGACCGCCTCGGCGACCCGCGCCGACCAGACCGCCCGGTCGATCGGCCCGTAGTGGGTGTCGGCGAGGACGACGACCCTGGTCCCGTCAAGGCCGTCGCCGAGTCGCGGGAGGTGGACGTCCAGCCGCTTCACCCGCGGCACGCGCATGGCCTCGTAGTGGCCCCAGGCCAGCAGCCCGGCCGAGACCACGGCCACGGTCACGGCGACGGCTCTGGCCCGTTCGACGCCGCCGATGCCGAGCCCGATCAGCACGAGGTCCGCCAGGCCGCCCAGCACCGACCAGGTGAAGAGCACCCAGATCATGCCGAGGGTGGTGTCCGCGACGCGCGCCGCCCGGTCGTCCCGCCGTGCTCCGTGGCCGGCGACCATCAGGAAGGGGAAGGAGACCAGCCAGGCGACCAGGACGGCCGTGCCGGCCAGGAAGACCGGGAACGGCCAGTCGACACCGGAGGCGAACAGCGTCCACCACGGCGGCAGACCCAGGACCACGAGGACGAGGACGACCACGGCCAGCCGTCGGACCAGGGACCGCCGGGGCCGTGCGCCCCCGCCCGGGGCACCGGCACCGGCCACCGGTACCGCCCCGCCCTCGGGCCCGGCCACGACGTTCTCCATCTCGATGGATCCGCTGTCAGTCACTGCGCTGCCCCTCACGTCCGCTGGCCCCATCATCCGCCACGCGGCTCAGCCGTCACGCGCCGGCCTTCCCGCGGCGGAGGAGAGGAGGTCGACGGTCGTTCCTGCGGCGAGTGGTCCGGCCCATGTCGGTGGGTGCGCTTACGCTCGGTTCGACGGCGGAGCCCGAGTCGAGGGACGTGAGCATCATGTCGCGTGTTCGAGTGCACAACTTCAGCGTGTCGCTGGACGGCTTTGCCGCCGGGGAGGGACAGACACTGGAGGCCCCGTTCGGGCATGCCGGGACCCGGCTGGTCGAGTGGTTCTTCCGGACCCGCGCCTTCCACGAGATGCAGGGCCGGGCCGGCGGCGACGGCGGTGTCGACGACGCCCTTGCCTCGGCGTGGGGGCCGGGATCGGGGCGGAGATCATGGGCCGCAACAAGTTCGGGCCGCAGCGCGGCCCGTGGACCGACGAGGAGTGGAAGGGCTGGTGGGGGAGAACCCGCCGTTCCACACCCCGGTGTTCGTGCTGACGCACCATCCGCGCCCGTCCCTGGAGATGGAAGGCGGCACGGTCTTCCACTTCGTCGACGCCTCGCCGCAGGAGGTACTGAAGCAGGCCCGCGAGGCCGCGGGCGACCTCGACGTGCGGATCGGCGGGGGCCCGACCACGGTCAGGCAGTTCCTCGCCGAGGACCTGGTCGACCACCTCCACGTCGCGGTCGTCCCGATCGTCCTGGGCCGCGGCGAGCGGCTCTGGGACGGGCTGGAAGGGCTGGAGCAACGGTTCCGGGTCGAGTCGGTGACGACGCCCGGCGGCACCACCCATCTGACCTTCACCCGGCCGTAGCCCCGCCGCCCGGCCGTGGCCCCGCCGCCTGGCCGTGGGCGCGGTCTGGCGGACCCAGCTGGATGGTGCGACGATCCACCGATCGTTCCCGGTCGACGACCACGGCCGGGCCGGGGTCGGACAAGGGAGTCGGACGTGCCCAGCACTGAGTTGGTCCACAGCCACGACATCGCGGCGACGCCTGCCGCCGTGCTGGCCCATCTGGCGGAGCCCCAGAACTACATCGGGCTGTCCCCGCTGCTCGTGGACGTGCGGGACGTGCGGTGCGAGGGCGGAGTCACGCACTACGTGGCCGTCGAGCGCTTCCGGTTCCTCGGACTGGTCCGGCACGACAACGTCATCCGGGTCAGCCTGCGCACCGAGGACGCCCGGCTGCCGGACGAGGCGACGGTCAGCGGCGAGGTGGTCAGTCCCGGCGGTGTGCGGATGGACTACTGCTTCGCCATCACCGCACGGGGCGCCGGCGGCTCCCGGGTGGTCGACCGGCTGCGGCTGCACGCGCCGTTCGGCCTGCTTCGCTTTGCGGCCGGGAAGGCCGGAACAGTGCAGGCCGAACGCGGGCGGGTGCTGGCCGGGCGGCTGGGCCGCGGCCACTGAGCCCGAAGCAGGGACGGAGACGACGAAGGCCCCGACCGCCGGGTGGTTCCCGGCGGTCGGGGCCTTCGAGCCGGTGCACGCCTGTTCCGACCTGTGGTGGAGCGAAGCACCGGGCCTCGGGGACCGCTGACGCAGCCGCCGGCCCCAAGCCGCGGCAGGCGGCCGAAAGGGCCGCGCGTAACGCTTCGGAGCGCTGGAGCCAAGTAGAGACGTCAGGCAGTGCTCGTCGTTCCGAGGAGTCATCCGTGTCAGCGGACCATCCGATAGCCCCACCCTCACGTGACCCGGCAGTGTTCGCCGTGTTCTACCGTCAGCAGTTCGACACGGTGCTCGGATTCGTCACCCGACGTACCGACAGCGTGCACCTGGCGGCCGATCTGACGGCCGACATCTTCCTGACGGCGCTGGAGCAGGCCGACAGCTACGACGCCCGGCGCGGCGCGCCCGTCGCCTGGCTGTACGGGATCTCCCGCAACGTCCTGGCCTCGCACTTCCGTGGCAGTGTCCGGGAGCTCCACGCGGTGGCCCGGATCGCCGGCCGGCGGATGCTGGACGATCAGGACGTGTCCGCGATCGAGGCACGCATCGACGCGGCCCGCGAGGCCCGTGGACTGGCCGCTCGGCACGCCGCGCTGTCCGAGCCGCTGCGCGCGGTGCTGGACCTGGTGGCCGTCGACGGCCTGACCGTCCCGGAGGCCGCCCACGCACTGGGCATCAGCGCGGCCACCGCCCGGGTGCGGCTGCACCGGGCCCGCAAGGTGCTGCGGACGGCTGCGCCGCAGATCAGCGCAGCCACCACCGGCTCCGTCGCTACCACCGCGTCCGTGAACGCTCTTCTGGAGGTTGCCCCGTGACCACACCCCTGAACTTCCAGCAGCGGCTCGGCGCCGAACTCGCCGCCCGCGCCGCGGACCTGCCCGCCACCGGCACCATGGCCCCGGCCCGGCCGCGCCACGCCCGCAGGCTGGTGGCCACCGGCTTCGGGCTGGCCGCCGCCGTCACCGCGGTCGCCCTGGTGCCGCACACCGGCGCCGGCCGCACTGCCCCCGCGCCCCGGACCGGATCCGCCGCCTCCCATGCGGTCCCCGGCGGCTCGGCCGCGGTGCAGCTCAGTACCGCCTCCTACACGGTGACTCCCCACCAGGACGGCACCGTCTCCTTCCAGCTGATCGGCGCCGACTGGACCGGACTGCAGGGCGCCCTGCGCTCCCTGGGTGTGCCTGCACTGGTCCTCACGCCCTCGGACTCCTGCCACACCCCGGTGGTCACCGACAGCAGCAAGCTGGAGTCGGTGCTGTCGTTCGACCCCGGGAACGGCCGCATCGCGATCCTGCACCCCGCCGCCATCCCGCCCGGCGAGAGCCTGCTGCTGGTCGACACCGCCCTCAAGGGCGCGCTCCGGCCGGCCACCGTCGGGAACATCGACATCTCACTGACCAAGCAGACCCCCAGCTGCTTCCCGGCCGCCCAGAACGACGGGGTCGGCGTGGGCTGAACCGGCCTGCGGAGCTCCTGACCTGTGGTGGAGCGGGTCGCCGTGGCGACTCCGGCCGAGGCCGGACGGGGTGGACGCAACCAGAACTGCAACCACGCCAACCGTGAACCAGATCAGGAATCCTCATTCCTACTTCTTTGATAATCTGGGTTCATGACTGACATGCCCTACAGCATCGGCGAGGGGCCGGCCACCAGGGTCAGCCTCTCCCTGCCCGAAGGTACGGCCGAGGCCATCCGCCGGCGGGTGGGCAAGCGTGAGTTCTCGGCGTTCATCACTGCGGCCGTCGAGCGTGAATTGCGCGGTCAGATCCTGGACGAGTACCTGGCCGACTACGAACGTCGGAAGGGATCGATCTCGCCTGCAGAGCAGGAGCGAGCGCGGCAGGTCTTCGACGAGGTGTTCGCCGAGGAGGGCGGATGGCCCGTCGCAAGCTGACGCACGAGGGCACCCTGGTGCTCGACTCCGAGGGTCTTGCCAAGCTGCTCGGTGACCATGAACCGGCCGTCGCACTGGTCGCGGAGGCACGGAAGCGGGGCATGGAGGTGGTGATCAGTGCTCTGACCATCATCGGAGCTGTTCACAGCCGAACCGATCAGGCCCGGCTCCGGTGGATCCTGTCCGGTGTGCGGATTGTGCAGGTGGGCGACGAGGAGGCGCGGGCGGCTTCCGCGATGCTCATCGCCACGGGCCTGCACGGCCACAAGTACGCGATCGACGCGGCAGTGGCCGAGATGGCACTACGGCAGCAGCGACCGGTCGTTCTGCTGACGTCGGACATCGACGACATGACCAAGCTCTGCGGTGACCGGGTGCGCCTCGTGGCCGTCTGATGGGCTGTCGCGGGCGTGAGCCCTGCCGGGCTGTGCGTTCGCACACGGTCTGCCGGTCGAGGCACTGCGACTGCGGGTGGCCATGCGGCAAGGTGAAGCCGGGCCGGTGGACGACGAAGGCCCGGACCGCGATGCGGTCCGGGCCTTCTGTCGGCGGACCGGGACCAGGGGTCGGCCGTCGGTCGGGGATCAGCCGGAGACGGAGAGGGTGCTCGGTACCTGGGTGAGGCCTGCCGGTCCGGTGGGGGACAAGCCGTTGAACAGGTTGGCGGTGACCTGGCCGCCCGTGCCGATGGTCCACAGGTCCGGAGTGCCGTCCGAGTTGATGTCCGCAGCCTGAAGCTCGACGTCGGCGCCGGTGTTCCAGCCGGTGGCCATGGCGAAGGAGTGGTAGGTCAGGGTGCCGGTGTCGGGGTCGGCGGCCAGGTCCTTCCACAGGTCGAGCTCACCGGTGGACTTCTTCCAGAGGAACAGCGCGGTACCGGTGCCGCCGCCCGGGGTGGCGATCTCGGTGGCGGCGACCGTCCAGTCGTTCCAGTCAGTGCCGCCGTCGGGGGTCCGGACGTTCAATGCCGTCGGCATGTCGAACGAGTCGGTGACCCAGCCCGCGGGGTAGAGAGTGAGCGCGGTTCCGCCGGAGCCGTCCGGTGCGATGCCCAGCAGGTCCGGGAACCCGGTGTTGCGACCCGAGACCGTACCGGCTTCGACGACCTGCGAAGGGTTGTTGCCGAACCAGTCGGTGAGGCTGCCGTTCGGCCCGCCTGCGGGCAGAGCACCGCCGCTGCCGTCGCCGCCGCGTACCCCCGCATAGCCGGCCCGGATGCCGCCCGGGTAGTAGAACAGGACGTCCTGGAAGGAGCCGGCGGTGAACCGTCCGGTGATCGCGACCGCGCTGTCGAAGTCGGACGGGGTGGGTCCGGTGTTGAAGCCGGGGCCGGCCGCGCCGATGTTCACGGCGGGGCCGACGTGCCCGTCGCCCGTGCCGGGGGCCAGCCAGATGCCCGAGGGCAGCCCGTTGCGCCCGCCGACCGTGACCAGGTCGGGCACCCCGTCGCCGGTCAGGTCTGCGGTGGTCAGGTTCGGCGGCGGCGCTGCGGCAGCGAAGGAGAGCTGCGTCGAGCCGCCGAAGTTGCCGCCGACGGACACGCTGGTGACCGTCAGCGAGTTGACGGCCTGACCGGGCTTCAGCGTGATCACCGCGCGCCCGTCGACCGCCGGGACCTGCACCGGGGCACCGACATTCAGCTGGTACGAATAGCGGGCCGGTACCGAACCGTCGGTGGGAGGCGCCACCGTCACGGTGACCGGCTTGCCGATCACCGCGCCGGTCGGCGCCGCAACGACCGGGGTGCCCGGCCGGGTCGGGTCGAAGGAGAACCGGCAGGTCGGCGACCACTTGCTCCTGTGGCCGTCCGCACCGGCGCGGAACTGCCACACGAAGTCGGTGATCCGCCCCCGGCAGCGTCCTCGAAGGCCTCGGCGGGAACGGGCACCACCGCCTCCTGGCCGGAGGGCACCTCCAACCGGATGTCCTTGACCGCTGTCTCCGGCCGGTCGGCCCGGGCGAGCCGGAACTCGGCGCCCAGCGTCGTACCGGCCGGATCGTCCATCCTGGCGCGGAACGTCACCGAGGTGTCGCCGAGGACCGTGCCGCCCGCGCACGCGCTGGAGGGTGAGGTGGTCGGTGCGCTCACGGTGGGGCGGTCGTTCCCGGCAGACTCCGCCGAGGCGGGTTGCGCCGAACCCACAGCGATCAGCACCACTGCGACGGCCGTGGAGGCCGCCGTCGAACGGCCGAGATGACGTGTGGAAGAAGAGTGCACGTACGGCATCGCTCTCTGCCGGGGGCCGGTCGGCCCCGATCGGCCACACCGTAGTGCCAACGAGTCGGTGGCACACGGAATTTCACATCTCGATGAGGTCCGGCTGCTGCCGCGGCCCGGACCGCGATGCGGTCCGGGCCTTCTGCCGGCGGAGCCCGATCGTCATGGCCCCTGGTTGCACCAGGGATGACTCCAGGGCATCTCCGGGTTGCCCTCCGGGGGCTGGACTCGGGCTCCGGCAGGCTCTGGACACGACGTCGAAATCCTTGCCGGCCGACCGCACGACAGTCGGCACGGGCGAGTGCCTTCTGATGACGGCGTGCGGCCCGGCGGGTGTTGCGGATGACGTTGGTGGCGATGCCCAGCAGCCAGGGCCGCAGGCTCTCTCCCTCGGGTTCGACCCGCGCGCGCAAGCGCCATGCCTCCAGGAAGGTCAGTGAGACCACGTCCTCGGCGACGGCCCGGTCCCCGGTCATCCGGACGGCATGCCGGTACACCGCGCGGGCGTGATCCTCGAAGATCTCCCCGAACGCCACCGAATCCCCGGCTCGCACCCGAGCACGTGTCGATTGCTCCACAGCCATGCCTGTCCAGCCGCGTCCCGCCGTTGTCGTGATCCACGTCACACGCTCGGCATTGCAGGCCGGCAGGTTGCTCGCTCCAGTGAAACAGCTGGTGGCACGGCACCCGACCGGGCCCGGCCGCGAGCATAGAGCGGTGCGGGCCTGCCTCGAACTCCATCGCGAGGCTCGTCCGAGGCAACCAAGGCCGCACCGGGGAACGGGAACGACGAAGGCCCCGACCGCTGAGCGGTCGGGGCCTTTCGTTTGCCCTGGCGGGCGGAGGCGGAGGATACGAGATTCGAACTCGTGAGGGGTTGCCCCCAACACGCTTTCCAAGCGTGCGCCCTAGGCCTCTAGGCGAATCCTCCGTGGGAGAGCTTAGTACATGTCGAGGGGTGCTCGCGAACCGCTATCCCGCAGGCGACCGTGCGGGAGCACCTGCGGATCCGAGATCGGGGTGGTGGCCGGAGCCGGGGCCCGGATCCGCTACTCTTGGGGCAGCCCCTCGTGCGGCGTCATCTCTCTGAACTCCCCCAGGGCCGGAAGGCAGCAAGGGTAGGAGGGCTCTGGCGGGTGCACGGGGGTCCTTGCGTTCCCGGGGCCCGTATCCGTGGCGGGCCGTCCGGGCGGGGGCGACGCGTTTGTCGGCCCGTCCCGATATCGTCGGTGGCGTGTCCCTAGCCCTGTACCGCCGCTACCGCCCCGAGACCTTCGCGGAGGTCATCGGGCAGGAGCACGTGACCGCCCCGCTCCAGCAGGCCCTGCGCAACAACAGGGTCAACCACGCCTATCTCTTCAGCGGGCCGCGCGGCTGCGGCAAGACGACGAGCGCGCGCATCCTGGCGCGCTGTCTGAACTGCGAGCAGGGCCCGACCCCCACCCCCTGCGGGGAGTGCCAGTCCTGCCGCGACCTGGCGACCGGCGGCCCCGGGTCGATCGACGTGATCGAGATCGACGCCGCCTCGCACGGTGGTGTCGACGATGCCCGTGAGCTGCGCGAGCGGGCGTTCTTCGCGCCGGTGCACAGCCGGTACAAGATCTTCATCCTGGACGAGGCCCACATGGTGACCTCGGCCGGCTTCAACGCCCTGCTGAAGGTCGTGGAGGAGCCCCCGGAGCACCTCAAGTTCATCTTCGCGACCACCGAGCCGGAGAAGGTCATCGGGACGATCCGGTCCCGCACCCACCACTACCCCTTCCGCCTCGTCCCGCCGGGCACGCTGCGCGACTACCTCGCCGAGGTGTGCGGCCGCGAGGGCATCCAGGTCGAGGACTCCGTCTTCCCGCTGGTCGTCCGGGCCGGCGCCGGCTCCGTGCGCGACTCGATGTCGGTGATGGACCAGCTGCTGGCCGGTGCCGGCGAGGGCGGCGTGACCTACCCGATGGCCACCGCCCTGCTCGGATACACCGACTCGGCCCTGCTGGACGAGGTGGTGGACGCCTTCGCCGCGCACGACGGCGCGACCGTCTTCCAGGTGGTGGACCGCGTGGTCGAGGGCGGCCACGACCCCCGCCGCTTCGTGACGGACCTGCTGGAGCGGCTGCGCGACCTGGTGATCCTCGCCACCGTCCCGGACGCCGGCGAGAAGGGCCTGATCGACGCCCCGGCGGACCGGGTCGCGGTGATGCAGGCGCAGGCCGACCGGTTCGGTTCGGCGGAGCTCAGCCGGGCTGCCGACATCGTGAACACCGGTCTGACGGACATGCGCGGCAACGCCGCCCCCGCCTCCAGCTGGAGCTGATCTGCGCCCGGGTGATGCTGCCCGGCGCGTACAGCGACGAGCTCTCCCTGCAGGCCCGGCTGGACAAGCTGGAGCGCCGGGCCGCGGCCGGCGGCTTCCCGGCGGGCGGCGCGCTCCCGGCGGCGATGCCGGTGCAGGCACCGGCGCATCCGCAGGCCCCCGTGTCCGCCCCGGCCTCCGCGCCGGTCGCCCACGCCCCCGCCCCGGCCGCCGCGCCGCCCGTGCAGCAGCCGGCCCCCGCGCAGGCTCCGGCCGCCCAGCCACCGTCCGTCCCGGCCGCGCCGCAGTCGCCCGCGCCGCAGCCCGCCGCTCCGGCACCCGGAGCTTGGCCGATCCCGCGCAGCTTCTCGGCGCAGGGTGCCGCCGGTGCACCGGCCGAGGCCGCTCCGGCGCCCGCCCCCGTCCAGCCCGCCCCGGTGGAGACCCCGGCGCCGACGCCGGCCCCCGCTCCGGCAGCGGCCCCCGTCCCGGCGGCCCAGCAGCCGTCCGCCGTCGCCCAGCAGGGTGCGCAGCAGATCCGGCAGATGTGGCCGCAGATCCTGGAAGCGGTGAAGAACCGCCGCCGGTTCACCTGGATCCTGCTGAGCCAGAACGGCCAGGTGGCAGGTTTCGACGGCAGTGTCCTGCAGGTGTCGTTCGTCAACGCCGGCGCCCGGGACAGCTTCGTCGGCAGCCACAGCGACGAGGTGCTGCGCCAGGCGCTGGCCGACGCGCTCGGGGTCGACTGGCGGGTCGAGTGCATCATCGATCCCTCCGGCGGGACGGCCGCCCCGGCGGCCCCGCCGCAGGGTGGCGGTGGCGGCTGGGGTGCTGCGGCACCGTCCCGCCCCGCGGCCGCGACTCCGGCCCCGCCCGCCTACCAGGCGCCGCCGGTCCAGCAGCCCGCTGCCCCGGCTCCGCAGCCCGCGGCTCCGCCGGCCCCGACGGCGGCGGCTCCCGTCGGGCAGCCGTCCGCCGCCGCGCCCCACCGGCCGCCGCAGCCGCCGCCGGTCGCGCCGGAGGACGACATCCCCGAGGACGACGACCCGGATCTGACCGAGGAGGCCTTCTCCGGACAGGAGCTGATCATCCGTGAACTCGGGGCGACGGTGCTGGAGGAGATCCACCACCACGGCTGACCAGGGGTCCGCCGCGCCCGGCGCGGCGTCCGACCGGGCCGCGTAGGCTCGGGAACGACGTCGATGTCGCAGAGGCAGGAGAAGGACCGTGTTCCCTGGTGGCCAGCCCAACATGCAGCAGCTGCTCAAGCAGGCGCAGAAGATGCAGGAGGAGCTCGGCCGGGCTCAGAAGGAGCTGGCCGAGACCAAGGTGAGCGGTTCGGCGGGCGGTGGCCTGGTCGAGGCGACGGTGACCGGTGCGGGCGAGCTGGTGGCGCTGACCATCGCGCCGGCCGCGGTCGACCCGGAGGACACCGAGACCCTGGCCGATCTGGTGCTGGCCGCCGTCCGCGACGCGACCGGCGCCGCGCAGAAGCTCCAGGCGGAGCGGATGGGCCCGCTGACCCAGGGGCTCGGCGGCGGGATCCCCGGTCTGCCGTTCTGACCTGCGCGGGGTTGCGCGGCGCCGGTGGTGCCGGTCCGGTGCGACAGGTGTGCGCTGTGTGATTTATGCGGGAGTCGGGCGTCGGACGGTGTGTCCGGCGCCCGATTCGTTGGATGATGGCACCGGAGCGACGGCCACCGGGCCGTGGCCCCGGCCGAAGGAAGGCGTGACGTTGTACGAGGGCGTGGTTCAGGACCTGATCGACGAACTGGGCAGGCTGCCCGGCGTCGGGCCCAAGAGCGCGCAGCGGATCGCCTTCCACGTCCTGCAGGCCGACCCGGTCGACGTGCGCCGGCTGGCGCACGCGCTGTTGCAGGTCAAGGAGAAGGTCCGGTTCTGTGCGGTCTGCGGCAACGTCGCGGAGTCCGAGCAGTGCCGGGTCTGCCTGGACCCGCGCCGGGACCTCACGGTGGTCTGCGTGGTCGAGGAGCCGAAGGACGTGGTGGCGATCGAGCGGACGAGGGAGTTCCGCGGTCGGTACCACGTGCTGGGCGGCGCGATCAGCCCGATCGAGGGTGTCGGCCCGGAGGACCTGCGGATCCGCGAGCTGATGACACGGCTCGCCGACGGCACGGTCACCGAGCTGATCCTGGCCACCGACCCCAACCTGGAGGAGGCGACCGCCACCTACCTGGCCCGGCTGTGCAAGCCGATGGGCCTGAAGGTGACCCGGCTGGCGAGCGGTCTGCCCGTCGGCGGGGACTTGGAGTACGCCGACGAGGTCACCCTCGGCCGGGCCTTCGAAGGGAGACGACTGCTCGATGTCTGACCACAGCGACACCAACCGCACCCAGGCGCCCGACGACTTCGCCGTGCAGATCGCCGACTCGGTGGAGAGCTTCGTGCTCGCCGTGACCGAGGTGGCCAAGGGCGACGAGCCGGGCAGCGCGATCTCGCTGCTGCTGCTGGAGGTCTCGCAGTTGCTGCTGGCGGGCGGGCGCCTCGGTGCGATCGAGGACGTCCTGCCGGAGGACCGTTTCGAGCCCGACACCGGCCCGGAGCCGGACGGCGTGGAGCTGCGCGAGCGGCTCGCCGTGCTGCTCGCGCCGATCGACGTCTACCACGAGGTCTTCGACCCGTACGGGCCGCCGGAGAAGCCGAGTGCCTTCCGGATCTCGGACGATGTCGCCGGGGTGGTCGCGGAGCTGCGGCACGGCCTGGTGCACTACCGCGAGGGCCGGGTCAGCGAGGCGCTGTGGTGGTGGCAGTTCTCGTACCTCTCCAACTGGGGATCGACCTGCACGGCGGTGCTGCGGGCGCTGCAGTCGCTGATCGCGCACGTGCGTCTGGACAGCCCGATCGGTGCGGCGGTGGACGGTGCGGACACCGACGACGACGGGCTCACCGACGAGCAGCTGGAGCAGCAGGCGGGCGATCTGATGGCGGCCGAACTCGGACTGTGACGCAGTCGTCCCCTCCGTCCTCACCACGTGAAATCCGGGACCGGGCCGAGGCCCGGCCCGGATTTTCTTCTGGCCGGTGACGGTCCGCCCGCAGACCTGCCCGTCCGGGCTGTTCATCAGGCGATATCACCGTCTCATCATGCGGAAGCCGCCGGTGGGGGCGTTCCTGCTGGATAGACTGGCCGCGACCGCAGAAGGGGGCCACCACCCCCGAAACGACACAAGTCGAGGAGCGCACGTGGGCCTTGTCGTGCAGAAGTACGGCGGCTCATCCGTTGCGGATGCCGAAGGCATCAAGCGCGTCGCCCGCCGGATCGTCGACACCAGGAAGGCCGGCCATGAGGTCGTCGTCGTGGTGTCCGCGATGGGAGACACGACGGACGAGCTCATCGAACTCGCGGAACAGGTGACCCCTCTTCCGTCCGGCCGTGAGTTCGACATGCTGCTGACCGCAGGAGAGCGCATCTCCATGGCACTGCTGGCCATGGCGATCAAAACGCTGGGCTTCGACGCCCAGTCCTTCACGGGCAGCCAGGCCGGTGTGATCACCGACTCCAGTCACAACCGGGCGCGCATCATCGATGTGACGCCGGGCCGCATCCGCAACGCCCTCGACGAGGGCAACATCGCGATCGTGGCCGGCTTCCAGGGCGTGTCGCAGGTCTCCAAGGACATCACCACCCTGGGCCGCGGCGGCTCGGACACCACCGCCGTCGCCCTGGCCGCGGCGCTCGGCGCCGAGGTCTGCGAGATCTACACCGACGTGGACGGCGTGTTCACCGCCGACCCGCGCGTGGTGAAGAAGGCCCGCAAGATCGACTGGATCGCGTTCGAGGACATGCTGGAGCTGGCCTCGTCCGGTTCCAAGGTGCTCCTCGACCGGTGCGTCGAGTACGCCCGCCGCTACAACATCCCGATCCACGTGCGCTCGTCGTTCTCCGGTCTGCCGGGGACTATCGTGAGCAGCGACAACCCCAACAAGCCCGAAGGGGGCGAGATGGAGCAGGCCATCATCTCCGGAGTCGCCCACGACACGTCCGAGGCCAAGATCACGGTCGTCGGCGTACCGGACAAGCCGGGCGAGGCGGCCCGCATCTTCCGCGCCATCGCGGATGCCGAGGTCAACATCGACATGGTGGTGCAGAACGTCTCCACCGCGTCCACCGGCCTCACCGACATCTCGTTCACCCTGCCGAAGACCGACGGCCAGAAGGCCATCGACGCCCTCGGCCGGGTCAAGGACGGCATCGGCTACGAGTCGCTGCGCTACGACGACGCGATCGGCAAGCTGTCGCTGGTCGGTGCCGGCATGCGGTCCAACCCGGGCGTCACCGCGACGTTCTTCGAGGCGCTCTCGGAGGCCGGGGTCAACATCGAGCTGATCTCCACCTCGGAGATCCGCATCTCCGTGGTCACCCGCGCCGAGGACATCCCGGAGGCCGTGCGCGCCGTGCACACCGCCTTCGGCCTCGACACGGAGACCGACGAGGCCGTGGTCTACGGCGGCACCGGCCGCTGACGCCGGACGGACGGGCCGGGCTCCGCGACGGCGAAGCCCGGCCCGTTCGCCTGCGATCGGGCCGCGTGAACACGAATTCTCCCGATCCTGCCGGGACCATCCGCCGGAATCCCCCACCACCCTGCTGGAGGCCGCGACCTCCGTACGGAAGAATGTCAGGCCGTCCGGGCAACCATGACGGGGGATCGAGTGTCCAACAGGCGTGTCGAACGTGATCGAAGCGGTGCCGGGGGCGGTGCTGCCCCTGAGGCTGCCGGTTCGCCGGTGGGCCGATAGTCGGATGGGCTCGGCCGCGGCGGCGGACGCGACAGGGGCCAGCGTCGATCTGCTGACCGAGACGTACCAGGCCCACTACCGGTCGTTGCTGCGCCTTGCCGCACTGCTGCTGGACGACCTGTCGTCGTGCGAGGACGTCGTCCAGGAGGCGTTCATCCGGGTCCACGCGGCCCGGCGGCGGGTGCGCGAACCGGAGAAGACCTTGGCGTACCTGCGCCAGACGGTCGTCAACCTGTCCCGCTCCACCCTGCGCAGGAGGATCCTGGGGCTGCGGCTGCTGCCGAAGCCGATGCCTGACATGGCCAGTGCAGAAGAAGGGGCCTACGATGCGCTGGAACGCGACGAGTTGAGGATCGCGCTGCGCGGTCTGCAGCGCCGCCAGCGGGAGGTGCTCGTGCTGCGCTACTACGCGGACCTGACGGAGGCCCAGGTCGCCGAGGTGCTGGGCGTCTCCATCGGTTCGGTGAAGGCCTACGGCTCGCGCGGCCTGGCGTCCCTGCGCGTGCTGATGGGGGGCGGCCGGTGAGTGACGACCTGTCGGGCCAGGGGAGTCCGAGTACGAGCTGCGCGCCCGGTTCCTGCGGTCCGTCGCCGACGTCGAGCCGGATCCCGACGCCCTGGGCCTGATCCGGGCCGCCGTGCCGCGCCGCCGGGCCCGGCACCGCTACGCGTGGACGGGTGCCGCGGCCTTCCTGCTCACCGCGGTGGCCGTCCCGGCGATCGGCGCGGTGCAGCCGTTCCCGTTCACCGGCGGCCCCGCCGCCGGTGACGCCGACGCCTATCACGGCAGCACGGCGGCGCCGCCCGTCCCGGGCAGCCCGGAGGGCCACCGGACGACTCCGCACCCGGCGCTGCCCGGCGGCGCAGGCACCGGGGCACCGGCCGACAGCGCGACGCCGAGCGGCAGCCCCGACACCGGGGCGTCCCCCGTCGTCGTCGCCGTCCCGGACTGCGTCCGGGGCGACCTCGGCCGGGCCGAGGCCCACCTGGACGCCGCCGACGCGGCCGGCCACGTGTACGGGTCGTTCACCGTGCGCAACACCTCGGCCCGGCGCTGCGGTGTCACCGGCGCCGGCACCCTCGGCCTCACCGCGGCCAACGGCGCGGACCCGGCCCGGCTCAGGGTCGCCGACCACACCGCCGGCGATCCGGCCACCGCGCTGCCGGCCCCGGCGCCCACCACTGCCCCGCTGGTCATCGGTCCCGGCGAGGGGTACCGGGTCCGGTTCGGCTGGGTCCCCGACGGGACGTGCCCGAGCGAGCAGTCCGGCGGCAAGGCGCCCTCGGCCGCCGCCGGGGCGGGGGCCGGTGCCGGCCAGGGCACCGCGGACCCCGCTCCCGGCGCCGCCGACCCGAGCCCGAGCCCGACCACCACTCCGTCCGCCGCGCCGCCGGCCGTCACGATCGTGCACACCCCGCAGGCGGGCGCCCCCGCAGCGGCCAGCGCGGTGGTCAGCGGGAGCTGCGCCGGTACGGTCTACCGCGCCGCCCCGGAGACCGTGCCCGTCGAGCCCGCGACCCCCGCGCCGACCCCGGGCTGAGCGCCCCGGCCGCCCGTCGCCGCACCCGCGGCCCCGCCCGTGGTTCCGCCCGGCGGACGGGCGGTCAGGCCTGGCGGGTCGGCAGCACCACGATCTGGCGCAGGTTCACCCGGCGGGGACGGCTCGCCACGTAGCCGACCAGGTCGGCGACGTCCTCGGCGGCCAGCGGCCCGATCGCCTCGAACATGGCGCCGAGCTGGCCGTCCGGGCCGAGCTGCGCGTTGTCGACGTGCGTGCCGAGCTCGGTGTCGGTCAGACCGGGCTCGATGTTGGTCACCCGGACGTCGCGCGGGCCGAGTTCGCTGCGCAGCGAGGCGGCGAGGTGCGTGAGAGCGGCCTTGGTGGCGCCGTACACCGCGTAGTTCGGGAAGACCACGTGCGCGCCGATCGAGGAGACGGTCACCAGGTCGGCCGCGGCGCCCTCGGCGGCCGCCGCGACCAGGTCGCCGGTGAACGCCCGTACGGTCCGCAGCACACCGGTCACATTGGTGTCGATCATCCGGGTCCACTCGTCGACGCGGCCGTCGTCGAGCGGGTTGGGCAGCATCACCCCGGCGGCCGCGACCACCAGGTCGACCCGGCCGAGGCGGGCACCGACCAGCGCCGCCGCGGCGTCCACCGACGCCTGGTCGGTGACGTCGGCGGCGACCGGCAGGGCGTGGCCGCCGGCCGCGGCGATCTCGTCCGCGAGTTCCTTCAGCCGGTCCTCGCGGCGGGCCAGCAGGGCCACCGAGGCGCCCTGGGCGGCGAGCAGCCGGGCGGTGGCGGCACCCATGCCGCTGGCGGCTCCGGTGACGACGGCGGTGCGGCCGGCGAGCGGGGGTACGGGGTCATGGCGGGCTCCGGTTCCGTGCTGGTGCGTGCTGACGTCCACCAGCCTCGCGGCGCCGGTCGGCGTTCGGGAGGGCGACGGTTTTCCTGGGTCTGCCGGAACCACCCTGCGGACCGGCCCGGGGCCGTAGGGTCGCGGTATGGCCGAGCGCGCGTTCCATCCGTCGGAGCAGCTGGGGGAGTTCCTGCGGACCCGGCGGGCCCTGGTGCAGCCCGAGGAGGTCGGCCTGCCGGTGCACGGCCGCCGCCGCGTCCCCGGCCTGCGCCGCGAGGAGGTGGCGCAGCTCGCCGGGGTCAGCGTCGACTACTACGTGCGGCTGGAGCAGGGCCGCAGCCGCGGGGTGTCCGACGGCGTGCTGGACGCGGTCGCCCGGGTGCTGCGCCTGGACCGGGTCGAGCGCGCCCACCTGGTCGACCTCGCCCGTCCCGGCCGGCAGCAGGCGCCCGCCGCGGCGCCGTCCGTCCGTCCCGGGGTGCGCCTGCTGCTGGACGGCTTCGCCGGCCCGGCGTTCGTCCTCGGCCGGTGCATGGACGTGCTCGCCTGGAACGCGCCCGCCGACGCGCTGTACGGCCTCGCCGACCGCCCGGAGCACGAGCGCAACATGGCCCGGCACGCCTTCCTCGACCCCGGTGCCCGGACGTTCTACGCGCACTGGGCGGACGTCGCCGCCGACACTGTCGCCCACCTCCGGCTGGAGGCCGCGCGCCACCCCGCGGACGACCGCCTGACCGCCCTGGTCGGGGAGCTGTCCGCCGGCTCGCCCGACTTCGCCGTGCTCTGGGCCGAGCACCGGGTCCGGGAGAAGACCCACGGCCGCAAGGTGCTCCGGCATCCGGAGGCCGGACTGGTCGACCTCGCGTACGAGACGCTGGCCCTGCCGGGCGACCCGGACCAGCTGCTGGTGGCGTTCACCGCTCCGGCCGGCTCGGACGCGGCCCGCCGGCTGGCCGGACTGTCGGCCTCCGCGCTCTGAGCCGCCGCGACCCTGCGGCCGGGGCCGGTGTGTGGAGTGGTTACCGTGGTGGGGTGTACCGGTTCCTCCTGACCCCGCGCTGGATCGCCGCCTGCGCCGCCGGCGTGCTCGCGATCGTGGTCTGCCTGTGGCTCGGCTCCTGGCAGCTCGGCCGGTTCGAGGACAGGGTCGCGACCCAGCACGACACCTCCCGGGCCGCGGCCGGCGCCGCCGCTGCGCCCGCCGAACCGCTCTCCGGGGTGCTCACCGCGGCCCGCCCGGAGGTCGGTACCGACACTGTCGGCCGGGCGGTCTCCGCCGCCGGCCGCTA
Source organism: Kitasatospora paranensis (assembly GCF_039544005.1). Taxonomy (NCBI): domain Bacteria; kingdom Bacillati; phylum Actinomycetota; class Actinomycetes; order Kitasatosporales; family Streptomycetaceae; genus Kitasatospora; species Kitasatospora paranensis. The sequence continues at coordinate 4,132,096 of NZ_BAABKV010000001.1, read as the reverse complement.
CGACACCGCGCACCAGCTGCTGGTGCCGGGCCGGACACTGGACGGCCGGGCCGGCTACTACGTGCTCACCCCGCTGCGCACCGCCAACGGCCGGGCCGTCGCGGTCGTCCGCGGCTGGGCGCCCGGTTCGCCCGGAGGAGCGGCCGGTGTCCCGGCGGCGCCGTCCGGCGAGGTGACCGTCACCGGCCGCCTCCAGGCGCCGGAGAGCAGCGGCAGCGGCGGCGCCGTCGCGGGCGGCCTGCCGGCCGGCCAGCTCGGCACGATCAGCCCGGCCACCCTGATCAACGTGCTGCCGTACCCGGTGTACGACGGCTGGGTGGCCGCGGACGCGGCGCCGGCCGGGCTGTCCGCGGTGCCGACCGTCCAGCCGCAGGGCGGCGACGGGCTCACCCTGCGGGCGTTCCAGAACCTGGGCTACACCCTGGAGTGGTTCGTCTTCGCGGGCTTCGTGGTGTTCATGTTCTTCCGGCTGGTCCGCCGCGAGGCGGAGGCCGCTCAGGACCGGGCCCTGGGGCTGGAGCCCGCGGCGTAGGGCCCGGCCTGTTCGGCGCCCGGCCGGCTCAGCTCCTGGTCGGCAGCGGGGTGCGCGGCGACGGGACACCGCCCGGGCCGCCCGGGGTCGGCGGGACGGAGAACGTCCGGCTGGGCACCGGCGAGGAGCCGCAGCCGCCGGAGCGGCCGGTGGTGGACCCGGTGCCGCCCGTGGAGCTGTAGTGGTGGACCGTCCGCGTGCTCTTCGACTTCTTGGAGCTCCGCCCGGACTTCGACCTGTCCAGCAGCTGCGCCGAGAGGTCACCGCCGAGGACACCGCCCGCGGCCGCGTCGCCCTCGGCGACCCGGTCGGCCGGCGCGCCCGCCGCGTCGGAGCACGGGCCGTCGCCCGCGTCCGAGCAGGCAGTGGCCGTCAGCAGGACGGCGAGGACGGCCGCGGCCGTCAGCGCGGTGCGTCCCGCGGTGCGTCGTGCGGTGCGCCCGCTCATGCCCTGTCTCCCGCTCATCCCTGGTCGCCCGCGGCGGGCCGGCGGGCCAGGTGCCGCCGGGCGAAGTCGATCTCCAGCCGGAGCTGCCTGATCCGCTCGTCGACCACCAGCGAGCCGTGGCCGGCGTCGTAGCGGTAGACCTCGTGCACCTTGCCGAGCTGCTCCAGGCGCCCGACGTAGTTCTCGATCTGCCGGATCGGGCAGCGCGGGTCGTTCAGACCGGCGCTGATGTACACCGGCGCGCCGACCCGCTCCACGTACGTCAGCGGCGACGAGGCCCGCCAGCGGTCCGGCACCTCCTCCGGCGTGCCGCCGAAGAGCGTGCGGTCCAGCGACTTCAGGGCCTCCATCTCGTCGTCGTACGCGGTGAGGTAGTCCGCGACCGGGACGGCGGCCAGGCCGATCGCCCAGTCGCCGCTCTGCACGCCGAGGCCGAGCAGGGTCAGGTAGCCGCCCCAGGAACCGCCGGAGAGGACGAGCTGCTGCGGGTCGGCCAGCCCGGATTCGACGGCCCAGGCGCGCACCGCGCCGATGTCCTCCAGCTCGATCAGGCCGACCCGCTCGCGCAGGGCGTCCGTCCAGGCCTGGCCGTAGCCGGTGGAGCCGCGGTAGTTGACCCGGACGACCGCGAAGCCGTGGTCGAGCCAGGCGGCCGGGCCGGCGGCGAAGGAGTCGCTGTCGTGGTGGGTCGGGCCGCCGTGGATCTCGAACACCGTCGGGAACGGGCCCTCGCCGGCCGGCCGCTGCACGAGGGCGTGCACCCGGCCGCCGGGGCCGTCCACCCAGACGTCCTCCACCGGGACGGAGCCCGGCGGCACCGGGCCGGGGGCCCGCAGCACCACGGTGCCCGCGGTCGAGCGGACGGCCGACGGCTCGGCCGCGGACGACCAGAGGAACTCCACCGTGCCGTCCGGGCGGGCGGTGGCCCCGGCCACCGTGCCGCGCGGGGTGTCCAGCCGGGTCAGCTCGCCGCTCGCCAGCTCGTACGAGAACAGCTCGCTGCGCGCCTCGTACTCGTGCTCGATGAGCAGGGACTTCGCGTCGGGCCGCCACTGGGCGGACAGGTCGCCGGGGAACTCGCGGCCCTGCTCGTCGCGGATCGTCAGCTCGGTCTCGGTGCCGGCCACGACGTCCCACAGCATCGGCTCCCAGCGGCCGCGGCGCTGGTGGGCGACGAGCAGCCGGGTGTCGCCGTCGCACGGGGCGAAGCCGAGGCAGGCCACGCCGCGCGGGTCCGTCCGTCCGGTGACCTCGTCGAGCTCTCCGAGGGTCGCCCCGTCGGCGAGCCGGAGCACCCGGATCGCCGAGTGCATGGCGTCCCCGTGCTCGGTGTGGTCGACGGCCAGCAGCGCACCGTCGTGGCTGAGGTCGCCGACGCCGCCGTACTCGGCGTGGTGGTACACCGTCTCGACCGCCTCGGCGCCCGGGCGGCGCAGGTAGAGCGTGGTGCCCTCGTCGTCGGTCGAGGTGCCGACCACCACCGTGCCGTCGCGGCCGAGCGCGAGGCCGGCCGAGTACGCGGCGGGCACGCCCGGCACGGCCTCCTCGTCCGGGCCGCCGGCGAACGGCTGCCGGCGCCAGACGCCGAACTCGTCGCCGTCGGTGTCGTCGAACCACCACACCCAGGCGCCGTCCGGGCTGAGCTCCGCGTCGGTCGTGCCGTTCGGGCGGTCGGTCACCCGCCGGTGGGTGTCGCTCGCCCGGTCCCAGGCGTAGACCTCGTACGTGCCGGTGGCGTTCGACACGTACAGCGCCCGCTCCGGGGCGTCATCGGCCCAGTCCGGCAGGGAGACCCTCGCTGCCCGGAACCGCTGCTCCCACGCCGGTGCGGCGTTCTTCTCCTCGCTGCTCATCCCCCCATCCAACCCGATGCCCGGTGCCGGGCGGAACGCCGCGGCGCCGCCGGGCTTGCGGGAGGCCCGGCGGAGCGGGCGCGGGCCGGCCCGGCGGCGGCCGGGGTCAGGCGGACGGGACGCGGTCCAGGAAGCCGGCCACCGAGGCGACCAGGCCGTCCTCGCCGAGGGCCAGCACGTCGAAGCCGGCCACCGGCGCCGCCCCGCCGGCCGGGCCGAGCTCCCAGGTGAAGCGGGCCAGGTGGTGGTGCGCGTCCACCGGGCCGAGGGTGAACACGAAGCCGGGGAACTGCCCCTGGACGGCCTCCACGAGCGCGTCCAGGCCGTCCCGGCCGGCCGCGTCGGCCAGCGGGTCGGTGTACCGGCCGTCCTCCGCCCACAGGGTCGCGATCAGGGCGCGGCGGGCGTCGCCGTCGGTCTCGTTCCAGACGGCGATGTACTGCTCGACGGTCTGCCGGATGTCGCTCATGGTGTGTCCCCTCGCCTGCGCCGCGGGCCGTTCCCGCTGCTGTGAACGCTAAGCGGCGCGGGCCTGCGGCCGCATCGGTCACCGATGGGCAACGACCTACCGGTGCCCGGGAGATGGGGTGGGTAGGGTGGCGGTCATGCTGTACGGCAGGGCGGGGGAGCAGGCGGCGATCGAGGCGCTGCTGACGGGTGCGCGGGAGGGCCGCAGCGGCGCGCTGGTGCTGCGCGGCGAGGCGGGGATCGGCAAGACCGCGCTGCTGGACGCCGCGGCCGAGGCCGCCGCCCCGGACTTCCGGGTGATCCGGGCGGCCGGCACCGAGTACGAGGCCGAACTCCCCTTCGCAGGGCTGCAGCTGCTGCTGGCCCCGGCCCTCGACCGGCTGGACGCGCTGCCGGCGCCGCAGCGCCGCGTGCTGGCCGGCGCGTTCGGGCTCGCCGACCCGGCGCCGGGCGACCGGCTGCTGCTGGGCCTGGCCGCGCAGGGACTGCTCGCCGAATTCGCCTCCGAGCAGCCGCTGCTGGCCTTGGTCGACGACGCCCAGTGGCTCGACGGGGCCTCCGCCGAGGCGCTGCTGATCGCCGCCCGCCGGCTCCAGGCCGAGGGCGTGGTGCTGCTCTTCGCCGCCCGCGACGGCGAAGGGTCCTTCCCGGCGGGCGGGTTGGCGACCCGTACGCTGACCGGGCTGGAGCCCGCAGACGCCGCCCGCCTGGTGCCGGCGGCCCTGGGGCCGGACGCCCGCCGCCGGGTCCTGGCCGAGGCACACGGCAACCCGCTGGCGCTCGTCGAACTCCCGGACGCGTTCGCCGCCCGCCGTGACGCAACGCCCGGCGCCCTCCCGCTCCCCGACCGGCTCCGGTTGGCCTTCCACGGCCGGATCTCCCGGCTGCCCGCGGCCACCCAGACCCTGCTGCTGGTCGCCGCCGCGGAGGGCACCGGCGACCTGGGTACGGTGCTCGCCGCCGCGGCCGCCCTGGGGGCCGGGCCGGCCGACCTGGCACCGGCCGAGCAGAGCGGACTGCTCCGCGGGGGCGGCGAACCGGTCTTCCGCCATCCGCTGTTCCGGACGGCGGTGCTGCAGCGGGCCCCGCTCGACCAGCGGCTCGCCGTGCACCGGGCGCTGGCCGCGGCGCTCGACGGGGCGGGGGAGCGGCCGCGGACCGCCGCAGCTGGCACCTGGCACTGGCCGCGACCGGCCCCGACGCGGCGCTCGCCGACGGCCTGGAGGAGGCGGCCCGCCGGGCGGAGGCCCGCGGCGGCCACGCCGGCGCCGCCGCCGCGTACGAGCGCGCGGCCCGGCTCACCCCGGACGGCGACGCGCGCACCCGGCGGCTCGTACTGGCCGCCGAGGCGGCGGCCGACGCGGGCGGGCTCGACCGGGCCGCCGAACTGGCCGGCGAGGCCCGGGTCCGGACGGACGACCCCTTCGCGCTGGCCCTGATCGACCACGTGCTGGCCACCGCGGCCTTCTTGCACGGCGACCACCCGGCCGCCTACCGGCTGCTGGTGGACGCCGCGGGCCGGGACGTCGCCCCGCCGCACGCGGCGCGGATGCTCTTCCAGGCCTTCCACGCCGCCTGGTACCTCGGGGAGGACGAACTCGCCGTCGTCGTGGACCGGTTGGCGGCCCTGCCGCTGGCGGCCGACGACCCGGTGGCACCGGTCGCCGGCTACCTGCTGGCCGGCACCCTGCCGTTGCTGGGCAGGGCCGCCGAGCCGCTCCCGGCCGCTGCCGCGGTCGTCGAGCGCGTCCGCGGGGCCGGGGCGGACGCGCTGCGCGACCTCGCCCAGCTCAGCGGCAGCACCCTGATCCTCGGCCGCGACGAGGAGACCCACCGGATCACCGGCGAACTGATCGGCGAGGCCCGCCGGGTGGGCGCGATCGGCCCGCTCCCGACCCTGCTGTTCTTCCATGCGGAGGCCCAGCTCTTCCACGGCCGGCACCGCGACGCGGAGGTCACCGCCGCGGAGGGTCTGGCGCTCGCCCGGGACACCGGCCAACTGCAGTGGGTCAGCCAGCTGTCCGCCGTGCTGGCGCAGTTGGCCGCGCTGGCCGGCGACGCGGAGCGCTGCACGGCGCTGGCCGCCGCGGCCCTGGACGTCCCCGGGCCGGCCCGCCCGGCCGGCCGGGCCTGGACCCAGTGGGCGCTGGGTCTGCTGGACCTCGGCCACGGCCGGGCGGCCGAGGCCCTGGACCGCCTCGCCGACCTCACCACCGGGCCGCACCGGCACCACGTCTCGGGCACCCGGGCCGTCCCCGACCTGGTGGAGGCGGCCGTCCGGCTGGGCGTCCCGGACCGCGCCGCGGAGCCGTACCGGCGGTTCGCACGCTGGGCGGAGGCAGGTGGCACGGTGTGGGGCCGCGCCCTGCTGCTGCGCTGCCGGGCCCTGCTCGGCCCGGACGGGCAGGCCGAGGCGTGCTACCGGGAGGCGCTGGAGCTGCACCGCGGCACCGAGCGCCCGTTCGAGCAGGCGCGCACCGCCCTGCTGTACGGGGAGTGGCTGCGACGCGGGCGCCGCCGCACCGAGGCCCGGGTGCAGCTGCGGGCGGCTCTGGAGGTCTTCGAGCTGCGGGGCGCCCGGCCCTGGGCGGACCGGGCCCGGACGGAGCTCGGTGCGACCGGCGCAGGGGTGCCCGAGCGGTCCGCGGCGGGGCCGCTGGCCGGGCTCACCCCGCAGGAGCTGCAGATCGTCCGGCTCGCCGCCCGGGGCCTGACCAACCGCGACATCGCCGCGCAGCTCTTCCTGAGCCCCCGCACCGTGGGCCACCACCTGTACAAGGCGTATCCCAAGCTCGGCGTGGGCGGCCGGCAGGAGCTGGCCGGGCTGGTCTGACGGCCCTCCCCCATGCGGCGCTCCCCGTCCCGGGGGTGACCCGCGGTGGTGACCCGCCGTGGTGACTCCCGGTGGTGATTCCCGGACGGTTGCTCCGCGGCGACGCGCCTGCCGACGTGCGCGGGTCCTTGTCCGGCGCGCCCCGGGGCGCCATCCGGGTTATCAATGAATCCGGATAAAACCGGACAAAAGGATCAGCGCCATGCCTGTCACCAACCTGATCGTCAGCCCGCCGCCGCCCCTGACCGTCACCGCCGACGGCTGCGCCCTGGTCGCCGAGATCGAGGACTACCTGGCCTCGCTCCCGGCCTCCGCGCGCCGGCCCGTCCCGTACGTCTGCCCGCTCGGCCAGGTCGTCCAGCCGTGGAACGCCGACCAGCCGCTGCCCCACCGCACCGTCGTCGACCGGCTCACCCACCGGCCGGCCCGCCCCGTCCCGGTGTCCGTCGCCGGGCACCTCCAGCTCACCTCCCGCTACCTCGCCGCGTTCGGCTGGATCCAGGGGGCGCTCTGGGACAGCCGCGGCCGGGTCTGCCTGCTCGGCGCCCAGGCCGCCGTCCTCGCCCACGGCTACGGCACCCCGCAGATCGTCCGCCGCGCCCGGACCCAGGTGATGGAGGTGCTGCACTCCCGCAGCATCACCGTCAGCTCCCCGGACGTCTACAACGATGCCCCCACCACCCGTCAGGCCGACATCCACCGCCTGCTCGCCGCCTCCGCCGCCCGGGCCCACACCCTCGGCATCTGAACCGCGCCCGCCGGGGCGCGGACCGGTGGCACGATAAGGACGACGGGCCCGCCCGGGGCACGCGCCGGCACAGGAGCGACCGCCATGGACACCACCGCACCGCTCGCCCTGGTCACCGGCGCCAACCGCGGCCTCGGACGGGAGACGGCCCGTCAGCTCGCGGCCCTCGGCCACACCGTGCTGGTCTGCGGCCGCAGCGCCGAGTCCGCCGCCCGGGCCGCCGCCGGGATGCCCGGCACCGCGCTGCCCCGCGTCCTGGACGTCACCGACGAGGACTGCGTCCAGCGCCTCGCCCGCTCCGTGGCCGCCGAGTTCGGACACCTGGACGTACTCGTCAACAACGCGGCGACCGACTACGACACGGCCGCCCGCGCCGTCGACGCCGACCTCGACCGGGTCCGCCGCACCCTGGAGACCAACCTCTTCGGCGCCTGGCGCACCGCCGAGGCGTTCCTGCCGCTGCTGCGCCGCTCCCGGCACCCCCGGCTGGTCAACGTCTCCAGCGAGTCCGGCTCGCTGGCCGGGATGAGCGGCGGGACACCCGCCTACGGCATCTCCAAGGCGGCGCTCAACGCCCTGACCCGCAAGCTCGCGGACGAGCTGCGGGCCGACGGCGTCCTGGTCAACGCCGTCTGCCCGGGCTGGGTCGCCACCGACATGGGCGGGCCCGGCGGCCGGCCCGTCGCGGAGGGCGCGGCCGGAGTCGTCTGGGCGGCCACGCTGCCCGACTCCGGCCCCACCGGCGGCTTCTTCCGCGACGGGCGGCCGCTGCCCTGGTGACGCGTCAGCGCACCGGCAGCACCCGGGTGTGCTCGGCCCGGACGGCCTGCAGGTCCCGCGGGTCCAGACCCAGCAGGCTCAGGATGGTCGGCGCGATCTGCTTGGTCTGCACGGGCGCGGACGAGCGGACACCGCGCGGCGTCCCGGCGCCCGCGACGACCAGCGGTACGTCGAGGTCGTCCGCGGACGCACCGCCGTGCTCGGCGATCTTGGAGGTGCCGCCGGTGTACACGACGCCCTCCTGGGTCACGCCGTACAGGTCCGGGACGCGGGAGTCGCCCGGCCGGGCGCCGAAGTACGCGGCGGCCGCCCGGCCCGCGTAGACCTCCGCCAGGCCGCTGCGGGTGAACGCCTTCGGGCCGCCCGCGATGTTTGTCCCGGTGCCGCTCTGGGCCAGCAGGTAGGCGCGGGCGAACGCGGTGGCCTCGGGGGAGCGGTCGTTCAGCCAGAGCAGCGCGGCGTCGTCGTCGACGGCGTGCGCGACCAGGTCGCCCGCCTGCGGGTGGAGCTTCTTCCAGGCCGCGTTCAGACCGGCCAGCAGCGGGGCGTCGTCGATCCGGGTCAGGGCCGCCGGGTCGGTCGGCGACTGTCCGTGCTTGGCGGAGAGGACGACGGTGGTGCTGTCCGCCAGGTGCTGCCGGCGGAGCTCGGCGGTCAGCGCGCCGACCTCGCCGTCGACGAACTCCAGGTTCTTCGCCACCAGCGGGCCCGGGGTCCGGTCGGCGGCGTAGCCGCCGGTCAGCCCGTTGGAGGCGGGGAGCTTCTGCGCGGTGGAGACGGCCTGGAAGTTGAGGCCGAAGACCGCCGGGGTGCCCACCCGGTGGGTGCGGCCGTGGTCGTAGCCGTCGATCTCGTTGAGGACGGCCTGCACCTTGTAGTGGTCGTACTCCTCGGTGGCCTGGTTGTTCTTCGTCCAGTCCTTGCCGCCGGGGTAGTCGGTGGCCACCGAGTTGATCTCCGGGGTGAAGAGGTCCTGGATGCCGTTGCCCGACGGCCCGTTGAGGATGTCGTAGGCGGCGTGCTTGTCCGACCAGGCGGTGCGCAGGCCCGCGTCGCGGGCCACGTCGAAGACCGTGTTGACGCGCAGGTAGGAGTGCGGCTGGACGGGCAGGCAGGTCCGCGGGTCCACCGGCAGCTTCGCGGCGTCGAGCAGCCCGGCCGGCTTCCCGGTCATCGACAGGATGCTGCCCGGCAGGCCGGCCAGGCCCTGGCCGGCGTCCAGGGCGGCCGGGTCGCGGTCCAGGTCCTCGGTCAGGTCGACCTCCGCGCCCGGACGCGCGCCCGCGCAGGAGGTGGTGCCGGCGGGGAGCAGCGCGGCGTCGTAGCTGTCGTCGTAGTAGACGCCGGTGGTGCCCGGGCCGCCGCCGGTGACCTGCGCGACCATGCCGGGGAAGGAGTCGGACGGGGTGGTCGTCCGGGCCGCGGTGTACTCGACACCGCCGCCGACCAGCCGGGCCAGCGCCGACTCCGGGTGCCGGGCGACGTACCAGGCCAGGTCCGACTGGTGCAGGCCGTCCACCGAGATCAGCAGCACGTGCCGGGCGGCGGGGTGACGGTCGGGGCGGTCGCCGGCCGCGTAGGCCTGGGCGATGCTGCCCGCGGCCAGGGCCCCAGCGGCGCCGAGCACGGCGGCGAGTCGGACGGAACGTCGGTTCACGGTGTCTCCTGTGTGCTGCGCGTGGTCCCCGGGCAGCACAGGATTACCGGCCCGCCGTGTACCCCCGGCAGCCGTCGGCTGAACGGCGCGGGACGGCCGGCCGAGGATCCGCCGGACCTTCCTCCCGCGGCGGTGGCCCGAGGTCGGGGCTACGGCCGTTCGAAGAGCTGGAGCACGCCGCCGACCGAGAAGCACAGGGCGCCGGTCAGCGTGCCCCAGTCGGAGACGTCGGCGTTGACCAGGCTCCCGGTGGCGGGGCGGGTGAAGGCGGCCAGGGCCGACACCATGAACAGCACGGACCCGAGCTGGTTCACCGCGACGATCCACCAGCCGAGGCCGCGCGGGTGCAGGCGGGGGCGGCCGTGGCAGACCTCGACGAACGCCAAGTGGCCCGAGACCAGGAACAGCACGCAGCCGATCACGTCCGGCGCCCAGATCAGCCGGTTGACCTGCTGCGCGGACAGCCCCTGCAGGAACGAGTCCAGCAGGTTCACCCCGAACACCAATGTCCCCGCGAACAGCAGGAAGGCGCTCAGCCAGTCGATCCGCAGCGGCTCGTAGCTCCACCACCGCCAGCGGCCCGTCACCAGGGCTCCGGTGCCGGGCACGTGGCGCGGGGCGTTGACGGTCTGCAACAGGGAGACGTAGCCGCCGGTGTTGAAGCACAGGCCGCCCGCGAAGTAGATCGAGGCGCTCTCGACCGGATCGCCGGACCCGAACAGGGCGACGGCGGCGCCCAGGGCGAACAGGGCTCCGCCGGCGATGAACGCGACCGCGGCGACGGGATTCAGCCGGCGCAGCCGGCCGAGCGCCACGGCGTCGGCGCTCCGGTGCCGGCGGGTCCCGCCCTCGACGGGGCGGACGGCGAGCAGCCCGCGTCTGCGGGCGAGCCGCGACTCCCAGACCGCCGTGCCGCCCTCCGGGAGGCGCCAGGTGACCCGGGTGGTGAACGGTCCTGCGCCTTCGGCGCGCTGCTCGGGCTGCCGCACGTCCCGAGCCTAGACCCGCCGCCCGGCGGCCCCGGGCAGCGAAACGGGCCCATCCGCGCCGCGGGCCGGTCGGCCGGACGGGGCGCGGCGCGCCTCACCCGGCTTCGTCGGGCGCCAGGTCCGGGATGTCGGCCCGGTACAGGCTGACCAGCAGACCGTACGCCTCGCCCCGGGAGCCGTCGCCGCTCTGCGGCACCTCGGCCTCCGCCCGGAGCCGGTCGGCCAGTGCGCGGGCCTCGTCCGCGGTGAGCCAGAGGTGGCGCAGCAGGGTGTGGTCGGCCTGGCCCGGCCGGGCGGGCAGCATCTCCGCGACCGCGGCGTTGAGCAGGAACTCGGCGCCGGTCCCGGCGTCCTCGTGGACCCGGAAGCTCCGGCTGACCAGTGCGAAGTACTGCTCGGTGCCGCCGCGCACCTGCTTGGTCCCGGAGAGCCGGACGAAGCCCGCCTCCCGCAGGATGCGCACGTGGTGGGCGATCGTCCCCTTGGTCAGCCCGAGGGCCTCCGCCAGCTGGCGCAGGGTCGCGGGCCGTTGGCGCAGGACGTTCACCATGCGATGGCGTACCGGATGCCCGAGGGCCTTGAACTGCGCCGGCGACTGCAGCACCAGCGCGTCCGGGTTCCGGTCGGCGGCGGGGGTCTCAGGGGCGGGGGTCTGGTCGGTCCGCTCGTCTGCCACCCGTGGAGTGTCCACGGACGTCGATGCTTCTGACAAGCCGCCCCGGTCCGCCCCCACCCGCGCCCTCGGCCGGGCTCCGCCACCGACCGGCACTCCTCCGCGGTTCGTCCGCGGTTCGTCCGCGGCGGGGATCACTCTCTCGCAGCGGGGGACGATACCGCCGCGATACCTCCGCACACCACGATGGCGTCCAGGGCGAGGGCTCACCCGGCTGCCCACTGCCAACGGACCGGAAGAGGACGCAGGACGAGATGCGGAAGATGTGCAAGTACCCGGCCATGAGGGCAACGGTGACCGCGATCGGGGCCGTCGGCACATGAGTTCCGCCGTGCGTCAGCGATCGACCTGCCGAAGCGTGCGAGCAGGGCTGGCCGGGCTGGCCGGCCTCGTGTGCCTTGTACTGGCCGGTTGTTCGTCATCCGGTCGGCCGGCCGCAGAGGCGGTGCCGAGCACGCATTCTCCGTCCGCACTCCCGGCGAGTGCTGATCTGCACCTGCCGATCGAGCCGTACCTCTTCTCCGAGGCAGAGACGGCGAAGCTGACCAGGGCAGGAGCAGTGCTGCGCAAGGCGTGCATGCAGCGGTTCGGTCTCGACTACACGATCGGCCCCGCCGACGCGCCGACCGGACCGCGCACGTTCATGGACCGCCGGTACGGCGTGACGGACCAGGCCGACGCAGCGGCCAACGGCTACCACCTCGGCGACCGCGACCCGCGCACCCACCCGGTCCGCCCGACGCAGTTCTCCGCCGAGCAGCAGCAGGTGCTCACCGGACAGCTCCCGGGGAAGACCGGTACGGAGGAAACGAACCTCCAGGTCAGGGGCGTACCGGTGCCACCGGGCGGCTGCTACGACGAGGCGAAGCGCGGCCTGGCCGGTTCGGGAGAGCTGGGCCCGAGCAGCGTGGCCCAGCAGGCCAACTTCCAGACCTTCAAGGCCAGCATGTCGATGGCGCAGGTCACGCAGGCATTCGGGGCGTGGTCCGGCTGCATGAAGGCCAGGGGTTATTCCTACCCCAATCCGATGGATGCCATCGGCGACCGCCGCTTCCTGGCGGACTCACCCACGCCGCTGGAGCTCCAGGTGGCGACGGCTGACGTGATCTGCAAGAAGCAAGTGGATCTGATCGACACCTGGTTCGCGGCCGAGGTTTCCCTGCAGAAGGAATTGATTGCACGGCAACAGGCCGGATTCACGGCGGCGCTCGCGGCGAAGACCGAGCAACTCGCCAAGGCGGACGCCGTGCTGCGCAATCAGTGAAGCAGTGGGCTGACACTTTTTCACGTCCGGGCGTCGCCCACCCTTCCCCAGGTACGCCAGGGGATTGCACACGTCTGGAACGCCCCATGAAGAGAGGACCAAAGAAATGAAGCGCACCCCCAAGCTCGCCGCAGCAGCCCTGGGCGCCGCCCTGCTCGTCCCCACCCTCGCCACCTCCGCGCAGGCCGCCGTGAGCGACTGCCCGAGCGGCAAATTCTGCCTCTTCTACAACTCGAACGAGCAGGGCTCCCACTTGGCCGTGTCGACGAGCATTCCCGACCTCGCCGGGTACACCTTCACCAGCTCCGGCAACGGCCAGGGCCAGCACGTCAAGAACAACGCCGCATCGGCTGTCTCCAACGTGTGCGTGACGGTCCGGGTGTACTACAACTCGAACTACAGCGGCCCGGTCGACTTGTTCAACTACCGCAATGCCGCGAACCTGGTCAACACGTACAACGAGAACGCCTCGGTGAGGTTCGCTCAGGACTGCTGATCCTCACCCACCTGGCAACCGGTCGCCGGTACGCGTTCCGGCGACCGGCGCCGGGCTTACGTACCCATGGAATCCGGGGTGGGGGCAAGGCCTGCCGAGCCTGCAAGGAGACCGCCGGGCCTTCCGCGCCGCCATCACCGAGGCGGAGGGCGTCACCGCGGCGGACCGGACTCCGCGGGAGCTCCGGCACGGCTGAGTGTCCCTGCTCTCGGACAGTGGCGTGCCCCTGGAGGAGGTCCACCGGAAGCAGATCCGCCCGGTGATCCGGACCGGGGCGACGGTCATGGACGAACTCTTCAGGCGCGCCCCTGAGGCGGAGTCACGCGGTCGGACACGCAGAACGAGGAAGGGCCCTACCGGATCTCTCCGGCAGGGCCCTTGCCTGCTACTACTGGGTCGGGGTGGCGGGATTTGAACCCACGGCCTCTTCGTCCCGAACGAAGCGCGCTACCAAGCTGCGCCACACCCCGGTCCTGCTCTGTTGCCTTCCGTCTCCGGTGCAACGAGTAGAACTCTAACAGGAGGTGCGCCGAGAGACGAAATCCGATTCGCTGCGGGCGTCGCGGCCGGTCAGCGGCCCGGGGTGAGGGTCAGCAGGGTGGCCTCCGGCGGGCAGGCGAACCGGACCGGGGTGTAGCGGTTGGTGCCGCAGCCGGCCGAGACGTGCAGGTAGGAGCGGTGCCCGCCGGCCTTGTGGCCGGACAGGCCCTTCACCCGGCCGGCGTCCAGGTCGCAGTTGGTGACGAGCGCGCCGTAGAAGGGGATGCAGAGCTGGCCGCCGTGGGTGTGCCCGGCCAGGATCAGCGGGTACCGGTCGGCGGTGAAGGCGTCCAGCACCCGCAGGTAGGGGGCGTGCACGACCGCCAGCGACAGGTCCGCATCCGGGGAGGGGCCGCCGGCCACCTTGGCGTACTTGTCGTGCCGGATGTGCGGGTCGTCCAGGCCGGTGAACTCGACGTCCAGGCCGGCCAGGGTCAGCCGTCCGCGGGCGTTGTTGAGGTTGAGCCAGCCCGCGTCGTCGAACCCGTCGCGGAGCTTCTGCCACGGGTTGTGGACGGCTCCGGAGATGCCGCGGCGGCTGGTGCCGTCCGGGTTGTTGAGCCCGTGGACGCCGCTGCGCAGGGCGCTGAGGTAGCGGGTGGGGCTCTTGCGGGCCGGGCCGTAGTAGTCGTTCGACCCGAAGACGTAGACGCCGGGGAACTCCATCAGCGGGCCGAGGGCGTCCAGCGCGGCGGGGACGCCGAGCGGGTCGGAGAGGTTGTCGCCGGTGTTCACCACCAGGTCGGGGCGCAGGCCGGCGAGGCTCTGCAGCCAGCGCTGCTTCTTCTGCTGCCCGTTCACCATGTGGATGTCGGAGACCTGGAGGACCCGGATCGGCCGAGCCCCGCGGGGCAGGATCGGGACCTCGACCCGGCGCAGCCGGAACGAGCGGACCTCGTAGCCGGCCGAGTAGGCGAGACAGGCGGCGCCGGTGGCGGCGATTCCGAGGGGGACGGAGTACAGCGGTCGCATCGCTCCATGCTCTCAGACCCTCGATCAAGGTGTGAACGGGCAGGTCACTCCTGGTGCTTGCGGACGGCGACCACGGCACTGAGGTCGGCCGCCAGCGGCAGGTCGACCGCCCGCAGCGCGGGGTGCCGCAGCCAGTGCAGCCGGGCGTCGTCGGGCCGCCCCTCGTGCAGGGGCGGCCAGTGGGCGGAGGGCGTGAAGTCGTCCACGACCAGGACGCCACCGGGCGTGAGCAGGCGTTCCGGGTCGGCCGTGCCGCCCCTTGGCCTGCCCGCCGCCGTCGAGCACCAGCAGGTCGTAGGGGCCGTGCGCGTAGAGCTCCGTCCAGTCGGCCGTGAGCACCCGGACGCGGGGCAGGCCGGAGAACAGCCGGGCGGCCGCGGCGGCCCGCTCCGGGGCGCGCTCGACGCTGACCAGCTCCGTCCCCGGCCGGGCTCCCGTGGCCAGCCAGGCCAGCCCGACCCCGTACCCGGTGCCGCTCTCGCCGATCCGCAGCCGGGCGCCGCCGGCGAGCACCTGCAGCAGTCGCCCCTGTTCGGGCCGGCACGAGTTCGGGAAGCCGTTCTCCCGGGCGGCCCGCAGTGCGGCCGCCACCAGCCCGGGCAGGTCCCGCCCGTCCACCGCGTCGTACGCGCCCGTACCGTCCGTCCCCATGCCGGAATCCTGGCACCGCGGGGCGGGCGGCGCCGGGGTTCCGCGCGATATTGGCGGGCATCCACCGCGCCGACCTTGCACAATGAGCGGCATGACAACGCTCAAGGAGCAGCTGCAGGAGGACCTCACGGCTGCCATCAAGGCCAGGGACGAGCTGGTCTCGTCCACGATCCGCCTCACGCTGTCCGCGGTCACCTCCGAGGAGGTGGCGGGCCTGGAGAAGCGCGTCCTTTCGGACGACGAGGTGCTGAAGATCGTGGTCCGCGAGGCGAAGAAGCGGCGGGAGGCCGCGGACGCCTTCGAGAAGGCGGGGCGGGCCGAGTCCGCCGCCCGTGAGAAGGCCGAGGGCGAGGTGCTCGCGCGCTACCTGCCGCAGCAGCTCACCGACGAGGAACTGACCGCGATCGTGGCCGCCGCCGTCGCCGAGAGCGGTGCGTCCGGGCCGCAGGGCATGGGCGCCGTGATGAAGATCGTCCGTCCGCAGGTGGGGGACCGGGCCGACGGCAACCGGGTGGCCGCCGCCGTGAAGGCCGCGCTGGCGGGCTGAGCACGCGCCGGGCGCGGGACGGCACGGTCGCGCGGACGTCGAACGCGCACCGGGAGCGGCCCGGGACGGAATGCGGGCGACGGAATGCAGGAGGGCGGCACCCCGGCCGGGGTGCCGCCCTCCTGCATGCGACGGGTGTCAGTGCCGTCCGGGCCGGGACGGCTTGCCGCTGGGGCCGCCGATGACGCCCGGCGGGAGCGTGAAGCCGCCGTTGATCAGGCCGCCGTTGGCGCCGGTGGTGGGCGGCGGCGCGGGCGAGTCGGTGGGGGACGGGTCCGCCGGGGCCGGGATGTCCACGGTCTGGATCGGAGTGCGGGGAGGTCCTTGACCGCTTCGCGCATGGCCGCCTGCCAGATCGGGCCGGGGCCGTCGGCGCCGTAGACGGCGCCGCGGCGGATGCCGCCGATGGTGACGTTGCGCATCGAGAAGTTGCCCGACGGGCCGCCGAGCCAGACCGCGGCCGCGAGCTCCGGGGTGTAGCCGTCGAACCAGGCGGCGTACCGGTTGTCGGTGGTGCCGGTCTTGCCGGCGAAGGCCCGGCCGTCGAGGCTGATGCCGGCCGCGGTGCCCTTCTCGGTCACCGACCGCAGGAGGGTGTTGACGCCGTCGGCGGTGCTCTCGGACATGGCCTGGGTGCAGTTGGCCTTCGGCACAGCGAGCTTCTTGCCCTCGGCGGAGACCACCGAGGAGATCGCGATCGGGTCGCAGTGCAGGCCGCGGGCGGCGAAGGTCGCGTACACCGCGGCCATCTTGAGCGGGCTGACCTCCAGGGTGCCCAGGATCGCCGAGGGCACCTCGGGGATGGTCGCGCCGCTGGCCCGGGTGGTGATGCCGAGACTGTTGGTCATCTTCCGCATCGGGCAGAGGCCGACGTCCTTGCCGAGCTCGACGAAGTAGGTGTTGACCGACTTCGCCATGGCGGTGTTCATGTCGTACGGGCCGACTTCGCTCGCGCTCTCGTTCTGGACGGTGTCCCCGGTGGCGCGCCAGGTGCCGTCGCAGGTGCTCATCGACGGGTACGGGATCTTGTTCTCGGCCGGGTACGTCTGGGTGATCGGGATCCCGTTCTCCAGCGCGGCGGCGGCCAGGATCGGCTTGAAGGTCGAGCCCGGGGCGAAGCCGTTGCCGCCGCCCATGACGGCGTCGACGTTCAGGTTGAGCACAGTCTGGTTCTTGCCCGCGTCCAGGCCGTAGGGGCGGGTCTGGGCCATCGCCACGATCTCGCCGGTGCCGGGCTTGACCATGCTGATCGCGGCGGAGACCGGGTCGGTCGGGTACACCTTGGTGGTCACCGCGTGGTAGGCGGCGGCCTGCTTGTCCGGGTCGATGGTGGTGTAGATCTTCAGGCCGCCCTGGCTCCAGAGCTTCTGGCGGTCGGCCGCGGTCTTGCCGAAGACCGGGTCCTGCTTCACCACGTGCCGGACGTAGTCGCAGAAGAAGCCCATGCCGGACTGGGCGGTGATGCAGCCGTTCTGCGGCTCCTGGTACTTGATGCCGAGCGGCGCGGCCAGGGCCTCCTTGGCCTGGTCCGGCGAGATGTGCTTGTACTCCAGCATCTTGTTGATCACGGTGTCCCGGCGGGCCTGGGCGGCCTTCGGGTGGAGCACCGGGTCGTACGCCGACGGGTTCTGCACCAGGCCGGCGAGCATGGCGGCCTCGGGCAGCGTGAGGTCCTTGGCGCTCTTGCTGAAGTAGCGGTTGGAGGCTGCCTCGATGCCGTACGCCTGGTGGCCGTAGAAGGTGATGTTGAGGTAGTTGGTGAGGATCTGGTCCTTGCTCAGCTCCTCCTCCAGCTTGATGGCGTACTTCAGCTCCTGGACCTTGCGGCCGAGGCTCTTGCGCGTGGCGTCCAGGAACGCCTGCTGGTCGTCGCCGGCCTGCTCGACGAAGACGTTCTTCACGTACTGCTGGGTCAGCGTCGACGCGCCCTGGGACGCGGAGCCGGACTCGGCGTTCTTGGTGACCGCGCGGAGCACGCCCTTGAGGTCGACGGCGCCGTGCTCGTAGAAGCGGTTGTCCTCGATGTCGACCTGGGCCTGGCGGATGACGGGCGCCATCTGCTCCTGGGTGAGGATCGTCCGGTCGCGGTCGTAGACCTTGGCGATCAGGCCGCCCTGGTTGTCGTAGATCAGCGAGGCCTGGGACAGCGCCGGCGTCTTGAAGTCGGCCGGCATGTTGTCGAAGCTGTCGGCGGTGTCCTTGGCGGTCAGGCCGAGCGCACCGACGGCCGGCAGGGCGACGCCGGCGACGAGGACTCCGGCCAGCACGCTGATGCCGAGGAGCTTGATGCCGAGGCCTGCCTTGTCGAGCGCTGATCCCACCGGTCGCTGAGGTGCCATGGGGAGAAGACTACGTCCCGGATTCCCGTACAGGGGGCAGGTGTTCGCCTACCCTTGTCACAAGACTGCGACAGCTTCTCTCTGTTCATCATCATCACTCTTGTGAGTGATGAGCTTTGCCCGAAATGCACCATTTTGTCACCGACTGTCCGAGTGGGATGCCGGTGATTTGGTGGCACAGCGTGACGATAGTGGTCCGGTGAGTCCTGGCAAGGCCCGCGACCTGCGATCACTCCAACGAGTGAGCTGTCGGGCACCCATAGTCCGATTGGGTCATTCGAGATTGAGCCCATAGGGGCTGTTGCTCCGTGCCGTTCTTCCGTAACGTCCTCAACTGGCAGCGGTGAATATGCCGTTGCCGCCGTGGGGGAGCCCCGATTCGGGAGAGGACGGCGCCGAAATGGGCTGGGTGGACGACTGGAGTGCGCAGGCGGCCTGCCGCACGACTGATCCGGACGAGTTGTTCGTGCAGGGGGCGGCGCAGAACCGCGCCAAGGCCGTGTGCAGCGGGTGTCCGGTACGGACGGAGTGCCTCGCCGACGCGCTCGACAACCGGGTCGAGTTCGGCGTCTGGGGCGGGATGACCGAGCGCGAGCGCCGGGCGCTGCTGCGCCGCAGGCCGACGGTGATGTCGTGGCGCCGGCTGCTGGAGACGGCGCGCACCGAGTACGAGGCCTCGCTGGCCACCGGTGTGGTACTGACGGACTACGCACAG
Source organism: Kitasatospora paranensis (assembly GCF_039544005.1). Lineage (NCBI taxonomy): Bacteria > Bacillati > Actinomycetota > Actinomycetes > Kitasatosporales > Streptomycetaceae > Kitasatospora > Kitasatospora paranensis. The sequence continues at coordinate 4,113,591 of NZ_BAABKV010000001.1, read as the reverse complement.
GCGGGCTGATCGGGCGGCGGGCCAGGTCGGCCGCCCGGCGCGCCACCGTCGGTGACGGGTGCTCAGCCCCCGTTGCCGGTGGGGTCGGTGGCGCCGCCCAGCAGGTCCCCGATGGTCCGCAGCCCGTCCAGGTCGTGCACGTCGCCGGCCAGCGCGGCCACCTCGACGATCGGTACGTCCGGGTAGACCGAGACGAACCTGTCCCGGGTGCGCCGCTCCCGGTCCATGACCTGCACCCGTTCCGCGTGCAGCCGCAGCAGCCCGGCCGCCAGTGTCTCGGCGGCCACCGTGGAGCTCTGCGATCCGTTCTCCTCCAGTGCCTCCGCGGCGGCCAGTGCCCGCTCCGCGGTGAGCTGCGGCGCCCCCGTGGTGTGCACCCGGTTGAGGACGAGCCCGGCCAGCGGCATCTCGTCCGCGGCCAGCCGGTCGACGAAGTACGCCGCCTCGCGCAGGGCGTCCCGCTCCGGCGCCGCGACCACCAGGAACGCCGTCCCGGGAGCCTTCAGCAGCTGGTAGGTGCGGTCGGCCCGCTCACGGAAGCCGCCGAACATCGAATCGGTGGCGGAGACGAAGGTCTGGATGTCCGTCAGCAGCTGGGCACCGAAGATCTTGCCCAGGGTGCCGGTCAGCAGGCCCACGCCGACGTTCAGGAACTTCATCGCGGAACGCCCGCCGACCTTGGCCGGCGCGGTCAGCAGCCGGATCACCCGGCCGTCCAGGAAGGACCCGAGCCTGCTCGGCGCATCGAGGAAGTCCAGCGCGGATCGCGACGGCGGCGTGTCCACCACGATCAGGTCCCAGCGGTCCTCGGCCCGCAGCTGGCCGAGCTTCTCCATCGCCATGTACTCCTGCGTCCCGGCGAAGCCGGCGGACAGGGACTGGTAGAAGGGATTGGCCAGGATCGCCTTCGCCCGTTCGGGGTCCGCGTGGGCCAGCACGACCTCGTCGAAGGTCCGCTTCATGTCCAGCATCATGGCCTGCAGCTCACCCCCGCCGTCGGCGCCGTCGACCACGCGCGGGGTGTTGTCCAGCTCGGTCAGGCCCATCGACTGGGCCAGCCGGCGCGCCGGGTCGATGGTCAGCACGACCACCTTCCGGCCGCGCTCCGCGGCCCGCAGCCCGATCGCCGCCGCCGTCGTGGTCTTGCCGACACCGCCGGAGCCGCAGCAGACCACGATCCTGGTCTGCGGGTCGTCGATCAGCGCGTCGATCCCCAGTCGGGCCGTCATGCCGCCCCCTGCCGCTTGAGTTCTCCTGCCAGCCGGTACAGCCCGCCCAGGTCCACGCCTTCGCCGAGCAGCGGCAATTCGTAGGTGGGCAGCTTCAGCTGCTGCAGGTCGGCGCGCTGGGCGCGCTCCAGCTCGACCCGTTCCGCGTGTTCCCGGGCCTGCGCCAGCAGCGGGTCCAGCAGTGGCTCCACCGCGGCCCGGACGGTCTCCGGTTTGCGGGAGCGGCCGCCGAGCCCGGCCTCGCCGAGCGCGAGGGCGACCTCCTCGCGGTGGTCCCCCTCGACCGCGGCCACCGCCGCGGCGTCCAGTATCGGCGGGCGCACCATGTTCACCAGCACCCCGCCGACCGGCAACTGCGCGGCGCTCAGGTCGGCCACGCCGTCGACGGTCTCCTGCACCGGCATCTCCTCCAGCAGCGTCACGAAGTGCACGGCGGTCTCCGGCGACTTGAGCACCCGCATCACCGCCTGTGCCTGGCCGTGGATCGGGCCGAACCTGGCCAGCCCGGCCACCTCCGCGTTGACGTTCAGGAAGCGGGTGAGCCGGCCGGTCGGCGGCGCGTCCATCACGATCGCGTCGTACGTCCGGCGGCCGTCCGGGCCCTTGCGGCGGGCCGCCTCGCAGGCCTTGCCGGTCAGCAGCACGTCGCGCACGCCCGGCGCGATCGTGGTGGCGAAGTCGACGAAGCCGACCTTCTGCAGGGCCTTCCCGGCCCGGCCCAGTTTGTAGAACATCTCCAGGTACTCGAGCAGGGCCTGCTCGGTGTCGATCGCCAACGCGAACAGCTCGCCCTGCCCGTTGCCCGGCAGTCCGAGCCGGGCCTGGCTGACGGTGGCGACCTTGCGCTCCTCGTACGGCAGCGCGGAGATGCCGAACAGCTCGGCGATGCCCTGGCGGCCCTCCACCTCGATCAGCAGGGTGCGTCCGCCCTCGGCGGCCAGCGCCAGCGCCAGCGCCGCGGCCACGGTGGTCTTGCCGGTGCCGCCCTTGCCGCTGACGACGTGCAGCCGGACCCCCTCCCAGTCGGGGTCGGCCGACACCGTCGGCCCGGGGGTGCTCGCCACGCTCCGTCTCCGTCCGTCCGTCGACCCGGCACCGCGCAGGTGCCCTCCTGGCGAGGGTAACCAGCGCGCGGCGCCGATGCCGGGAGCATCCCGACGCACGGCCTGATTCATGCCCCCTTTGTGTCCCACCTCACACCGCGGGCTGCGGCTAGAGTCACCCCCATGACCAAGTGGGAATACGTCACCGTGCCGCTGCTCGTGCACGCCACCAAGCAGATCCTGGACACCTGGGGCGAGGACGGCTGGGAGCTCGTCCAGGTCGTTCCGGGCCCGAACAACCCCGAGCAGCTGGTTGCCTACCTCAAGCGGGAGAAGAACTGATGAGCAAGGTTGAGGAGAAGCTGGCCGAACTCGGCCTGACCCTCCCCGACGTGGCGCCGCCGGTCGCCGCCTACGTCCCGGCCGTGCGGTCCGGTGACCACGTGCTGACCTCCGGCCAGCTCCCGATGGTGGCCGGCAAGCTCGAGTACACCGGCAAGGTCGGTGCCGAGGTCACCCCGGAGCAGGCCAACACGCTGGCCCAGATCTGCGCCCTCAACGCGCTGGCCGCGGTCAAGTCCGTGATCGGCGACCTGGACCGGATCGAGCAGGTCGTCAAGGTGGTCGGCTTCGTCGCCTCCGCCCCCGACTTCACCGGGCAGCCCGGCGTCGTCAACGGCGCCAGCGAGCTGCTCGGCAAGGTGCTCGGTGCGGCCGGCGTGCACGCCCGCAGCGCCGTCGGCGTCGCGGTGCTGCCGCTCGACGCCCCCGTCGAGGTGGAGATCCAGGTCCGCGTCCGCGAGGCCTGACCGGTCCGGGCGGGGCGGCTCCGTGCGAAGGGCTCTGTCCAAGCGCGCCCCCGCACGCTTAGCATCCGGGCATGGATCAACGAGCGCCGTCGCCCGCGATGCCGCCCGGCTGGCCTGCCCGGATCCGGGCGGTCGCGGCCGGCGAGCTCACCCCGCCCGTCCCGAAGCCCTCGGCGACGATCGTCCTGCTGCGTGACGGTGCGGCCGGCCCGGAGGCGTACCTGCTGCGCCGCCGCACCTCGATGGCGTTCGCCGCCGGGATGTACGCCTACCCGGGAGGCGGCGTCGACCCGCGCGACGCCGAGGCGGAGATCGGCTGGGCCGGCCCCACTCCCGAGGAGTGGGCCGCCCGGCTCGGCACGGACCCCCGCACCGCGCAGGCGGTGGTCTGCGCGGCCGTCCGGGAGACCTTCGAAGAGGCCGGCGTGCTGCTGGCCGGACCGGACGCGCACAGCATCGCCGACGGCCGCGACCGCACCGCCGAGCGCGCCGCCCTGGAAGCCCACGAACTGTCCTTCGCCGAGTTCCTCCGCAAGGACGGCCTGGTGCTGCGCAGCGACCTGCTGGCCGCCTGGGCCCGCTGGGTCACCCCCGCCTTCGAGGAGCGCCGCTACGACACCTGGTTCTTCGTGGCGGCGCTGCCGGCCGGCCAGGACGCGGCCCGGACGGTCGGCGAGGCGGACCGGGTCGCCTGGCTGACCCCCGCCGAGGCGGTGGCCGGGCACGCCGAGGGCCGGTACGGCATGCTGCCGCCCACCGTCACGGTGCTGCGCGAACTGCTGCCCGCCCGGTCCGCCGCCGAGGCGCTGGCCGCTGCCGGCGGGCGCACCGTCGCGCCCGTCCTGGGCCGTGCCGAGGTCGCCGGCGACCGTATGACGGTCCGCTGGGACGGGTATGACGAACTGACCATCGATGGAGACTTCCCGGCGTGATCCGCACGCCCGGGCGCACCACACGGAACACGGAAGGACACTGGCCGATGAACCACAACGACGTGGCTCGCCGGACGGCGCACACCCTGCCCGCCCGCAGCCTGAACCCGAGGACCCTCGCCTGCGACACCGAGGTGCCGGACCGCATGGCGGCCCGCGCCCTGTGGCGGCCGCTGCCCGGCCGGGACCTGATCCGCGTGGTCGAGGGCGGCCGGTGAGCGGTCTCCTTCCGGGCGACCCCGCCGCCACCGTCGGCGGCGGGGCCACCGAGCGGGCGCTCTGCGTGCTGGCGCCCAACCCCTCCCCGATGACGCTGGACGGCACCAACACCTGGCTGCTGTCCGAGCCCGGGTCCGCGCTCGCTGCCGTCGTCGACCCCGGCCCCCTCGACGAGGGCCACCTGCGGCGCGTGATCGACCTGGCCGAGCGGCAGGGCAAGCGGATCGCCGTCACCCTGCTCACCCACGGCCACCACGACCACGCGGAGGGCGCGGCGCGGTTCGCCGAACTGACCGGCACCAGGGTCCGGGCGCTCGACCCGGCGTACCGCCTCGGCGACGAGGGGCTGCGGGACGGCGAGGGGATCGACGTCGGCGGCCTGGAGATCCGGGTGGTCGGCACCCCAGGCCACACCGCGGACTCGCTGACCTTCCACCTGCCGGCCGACGGCGCGATCCTGACCGGCGACACCGTGCTGGGCCGCGGCACCACGATGGTCGCCCACCCGGACGGTCGCCTCGGCGACTACCTGGATTCGCTGCGCCGCCTGCACACCATGGCGTCGGCGCACGGGGTCCGCACGGTGCTGCCCGGGCACGGGCCGGTGCTGGCGGACGCGCTGGGCGCGGTGGACTACTACCTCGCGCACCGGGCGCACCGGCTCGCCCAGGTGGAGACGGCCGTGGAGGCGGGCTGCCGGACGCCCGCCGAGGTGGTGGCCCGGGTGTACGCGGACGTGGACCGGGCGCTGTGGCCCGCGGCCGAACTGTCGGTGCGGGCCCAGCTGAGCTACCTGGAGGAGCACGGGCTCATCTGAGCCGTGCTCCTCGCGGGCGGGCGGGCGGTCAGCGCGAGCGGCGCGAGAGGCGCTCGACGTCGAGCAGGACGACGGCGCGGGCCTCCAGCTTCAGCCAGCCGCGGCCGGCGAAGTCGGCGAGCGCCTTGTTGACCGTCTCGCGGGAGGCGCCGACCAGCTGGGCCAGCTCCTCCTGGGTGAGGTCGTGGGAGACGTGGATGCCCTCCTCGGACTGCACGCCGAATCGCCGGGAGAGGTCCAGCAGCGCCTTGGCCACGCGGCCGGGCACGTCCGAGAAGACCAGGTCGGACATGACGTCGTTGGTGCGGCGCAGCCGGCGGGCGATGGCGCGCAGCAGCGCGATCGACACCTCGGGCCGGGCGTGCAGCAGCGGCAGCAGGTCGCCGTGGCCGAGGCCGAGCAGCTTCACCTCGGTGAGCGCGGTGGCGGTCGCGGTGCGCGGTCCGGGGTCGAAGAGGGACAGCTCGCCGATCATCTCGCTGGGGCCGAGCACCGCGAGCATGTTCTCGCGGCCGTCCGGCGAGGCGCGGTGCAGCTTCACCTTGCCCTCGACGACGACGTACAGGCGGTCGCCCGGATCGCCCTCGTGGAACAGCGACTCGCCGCGGGCGAGGGTCACCTCGGTCATGGAAGCGCGGAGCTCGGCAGCCTGGTCGTCATCGAGGGCTGCGAACAGCGCGGCGCGGCGAAGAACGTCGTCCACGTGCTTCCTCCTGCATCGTCCGGTCGGTGTTTCTCACCACCAAGGATGGCGTATGTCACTCCGATCATATGAGGAGGGGTCGGTCACCGAGTGTCGTACGGGGCCATTCGCACCTGTTCGTGCTACCCGCGGAGTGTCCGGTGGACACCCCGGCTCCGCAGGTGGGAGGCGGTTCGGGCGGGTGACGGGGGTGCGCGGAGAAGGCCCGGGATCGGATCGGCCGCGCCCGTGAACGCCGCGGGCCGCACACCCGGCCGGGTGTGCGGCCGGGTGTGCGGCCCGCGGACCGCAGGGCCGGTCAGGAGGCCGTGCAGCTCCCCACGGTGGGGGCCGCGGTGTTGCCGTTGGACTGCACCGTGAAGCCGAAGCTGGTGGAGGCACCCGCCGCCAGGCTCCCGTTGTAGGTCGAGGCGACCGTCATCACGGTGTGCGCGGCGTCCCAGGTCACCGCGCCGCTCCAGAGCCCGGAGAGCTGCTGTCCGGCGGCCAGGGTGAGCGTCACCTTCCAGCTGGTGACCGCCGTGCTGCCCGCGGTCACCGTCACCTTGCCGTTGAAGCCGCCCTGCCACTGCTGGTCGAAGGAGAAGACCGCGTTGCAGGCGCCGGTGGTGCCGCCGCCCGTCCCGCCGCCGCCGGTGCCGCCGCCGCCCGTCCCGGTGCCGCCGAGGGCCTGCTGGGCGGAGGTGAACGCCGGCTTCGGCTGGTAGCTCTGGTCGTACATGGTGGCCGCGCCGTAGCCGGAGAAGGCGCTCGGGATCCACGAGTCGGCGTCGCCGACGCCCCACTGGCTCACCCCGACGCAGCGGGTCACGGCCAGACAGGCCTTCACCACGGCCGCGTACTCGTTGGCCTGGGTGGTCAGGGCCGCGCTGGTGGCGGGCACGGTGGTGCGGTCGTCGAGTTCGGTGACGGCGACGTCCACGCCGAGGTCGGCGAAGCGCTGCATGTTGGCCTGGAGGCTGGAGGGCACCTGGCCCACGATGAAGTGGCTCTCGAAGCCCACGCCGTCGATCGGGACGCCCTGCGCCTTGAGCGACTTCACCAGGTCGTACATGGCGTTGCTCTTGGTGCCGGTGCCCTCGATGTTGTAGTCGTTCAGGTAGAGCTTGGCCGCCGGGTCGGAGGCGTGGGCGGCGGTCAGGGCGGCCGCGATGTAGGCGGGGCCCGAGCCGTACGCCTGGGTGAACGCGTCCTGCCGGTAGCTGCCGTCCTCGTTGAACGGCTCGTTGACGACGTCCCAGGCGTAGAGCTTGCCCTTGTAGTGGGTGACCTCGGCGGTGACGTGGTCCGTCATCGCGGTCGCGACCTGCGCGGTGGGCAGGCTGCTCACCCAGGACGGGAGCTGGCTGTGCCAGACCAGGTTGTGGCCGCGGACCCGCTGGCTGTGGGCCTGGGCGAAGGACAGGATCTTGTCGCCGGGGGCGAAGTTGAAGCTGCCGCGGGACGGCTCGACGGTGTCCCACTTCATCTCGTTGCCCGGGGTGACCATGTCGAACTGCGCCGCGGCGACCGCGGTGAGCGTGGAGTTGTTGAGGTTGTCGGCGGTCAGCGCGGTGCCGAAGTAGCGGTTCTGCGCCTCGGCGAGGCCGCGGAGCGTGGTGTCGGCGGCGCCCGCGGGGAGGCCGTTCCGAGCAGTGCGAGTACGGCCGCGGCCGCGGCGGCCGTGGCAAGGCGGTGCCGTCCTAGCATGCGCATGCCATTCCTCTTTCCGTTGAGCCGGGTGGGGGGCGGTACGGGTGAGGGTGTGTGGGGCCGATGGTGCGACACTGCGGCTGAAACATTCCGGAGTATGCACCGACTGTTTTCGCCGCGGCAAGGCCTACGGACGGGTCACTTCCCGGTGGACCGTCCGCAGGACCCGTCGAGGTGCCGGTGCGTCAGATCCCGGCCGGTGGCGGGGCGGTGCTGCTGCGCACGACCAGGCTGGTGGAGAGTTCGAGCCGGGTGGCGGTGCTCTCCTCGGCGCGCAGCCGGAGCAGCATCTGCGCCGCCTCCTCCGCCATCTTGCGCAGCGGCTGGTGGACGGTGGTCAGGGCCGGGCTCGTCCACCGGGCGAGCGCCACGTCGTCGTAGCCGACCACCGACAGGTCGTCCGGCACCTTGAGCCCGTGCAGCCGGGCGGCCTCCAGAACGCCGAGGGCCTGCAGGTCGCTGCCGGCGAAGATGGCCGTCGGCCGGTCGGGGCGGGAGAGCATCTCCATCGCCCGGAGCCGCCCGCCCTCCACGTGGAAGTCGCCGAACGCGACGAGCGCGGGGTCGACCGCGAGGCCGGCCATGCCCATCGCGGAGCGGAACCCGTCGAGCCGGGCCAGCGAGCAGAGCATGTCCTCGGGGCCGGTGATGATGCCGATCCGGCGGTGTCCGGACTCGATCAGGTGGCGGGTGGCGGCGACGCCGCCCGACCAGTTCGCGGAGCCCACCGACGGGACGTCCGGCTCCGGGTCGCCGGCCGGGTCGATGATCACGAACGGGATTGCCCGCGAACGCAGTTGCTGCTTGACCTCGGGCGGCAGGCTGGAGAAGACCAGCACCACGCCGAGCGGCCGGCGGCGCAGCACGCCCTCGATCCAGCCCGGGTCCGGGGCGTGCCGGGTGCCGCTCTCGGTGAGGACGACGCTGGCATCGTTGTCCTTGGCGACGTTCTCGATGCCGCGGATCAGTTCCATCGCCCAGATGCTGTCGAGCTCGTGGAAGACGATCTCGATCAGCGGCGCCTCCCAGGCCGACTTGGGCGTGCGGCGGTAGCCGTGGATCTCCAGCAGACGCTCGACCTTGCTCCGGGTCGGGCGGGAGACGTCCTGGCGGCCGTTGAGAACTTTCGAAACCGTCGAAATGGAGACCCCGGCCTCTTCGGCCACCTGGGCGAGGGTGACGCGCCCCGCCTCCTCGTCTTCGCGCATGCCGTGCAGCATAAGGCACCGCCCAGGGTCACGCTTTGGTAACCGCACGACCGGGGGTTGACCCCCGCAGTGCCGGGACTTAGCGTCGCAGCGCCAACATATTTCGGCGATGTGGCCGAAAGATTTCGAAAGGCACCGCGATGAGACGACTTTCCCGGCTCCCCCGCACGCTGGCCGGCGGCACCGCCCTGCTCCTCGGAATGACGCTGGCCGCCTGCGGCAGCGGTTCCGGCTCCTCCGACGCGGCCGGCAGCGGCCAGATCCACGTCCTGGTCTACGGCGACGCCACCAACAAGGTCGAGAAGCAGCTGGTCGACACCTTCAACAAGACTTCCAAGGTCAAGGCCGTCCTGGACACCATCCCGGGCGCCGACTACCAGCAGAAGCTCCAGACGATCATCAACACCAAGCAGGCCCCGGACATCTTCTTCAACTGGGGCGGCGGCTCGATCGCCCCGTTCGTCAAGGCCGACCTGCTCATGCCGCTCGACGACATGATCAAGAACGACCCGGGCCTCAAGGACAACTTCCTCCCGTCGGTGTTCAACACCGCGGTGGTCGGCGGCAAGTCGTACGGCATCCCGATGCGCGGCACCCAGCCCGTCCTGCTCTTCAACAACAAGAAGGTCCTCGCCGACGCCGGCCTGACCGAGCCGAAGACCTGGGACGACCTGCTGAACGCCGTGCGCGTCCTCAAGGCCAAGGGCGTCACCCCGATCGCGCTCGGTGGCGGCGACCAGTGGCCGACGCTGATGTGGTTCGAGTACGTCTACGACCGCGTCGCCGGGCCCGGCCTGTTCGAGAAGGCGCTGGGCGGCGACAAGTCCGCCTGGAACAGCGAGGACAGCACCAAGGCGCTCGGCATGCTGAAGCAGCTGATCGACGCCGGTGCGTTCGGCACCAACTTCGACTCGGTGAAGTTCACCGACGGCGGCTCGCCGGCGCTGCTGGCCCGCGGCAAGGCAGGCTTCGAGCTGATGGGCTCCTGGGAGTACTCCACCCAGCAGGACGCCAGCCCGGACTTCACCAAGAAGGACCTCGGCTACGGTTCCTTCCCGACCGTCACCGACGGCAAGGGCGACCCGAAGGACGTCGTCGGCAACACCAACAACTTCTACTCGGTGCTGAAGAAGACCAAGCACCCCGAGGCCGTCGCCGAGTTCCTCAAGCTCCAGTACTCCGACGAGTTCGTGCAGGCGCAGCTCGCCATCGGCAACCTGCCGACCACCACCAACACCTCGAAGTTCCTCGGCACCGCCGCCAACCCGGAGTACTCCACCTTCCAGTTCGACCTGGTGAAGCAGGCCCCCTCGTTCCAGCTCTCCTGGGACCAGGCGTACCCGCCCGCCGCGATCACCCCGATCCACCAGGCCGTGCAGCAGTTCTTCAACGGACAGCTCGACGCAGCCGGTTTCGCCAAGGCCATGCAGGCCCTGTCGACCAGCTGAGACAGGCTCACCCACATGACCACGACCGTAACCGCCGCAGTTGTGGAGAGGCGTCGGGCCGCTCGCCGGCCCGCCGCCACGGTGACCCGCCCGGGCTTCGTCTGGGCGGTTCCCGCCACCCTCTTCTTCGTCCTCTTCGCCATCGTCCCGCTGGTGCTGGTCGCCGTCCTCTCCTTCACCCGCTGGGACGGCCTCGGCGCACCCGAGTTCGCGGGGTTCGACAACTGGGTCGCGCTCTTCCACGACCCGGTGATGCTCAAGAGCCTCTGGCTCAGCCTGCTGCTCACCCTGCTCGGGGTCGCCGTCCAGACGCCGATCTCCCTGCTGCTCGGCGTCTGGGCCGCGGGCCCGCAGCGCAACCGCGCCGTGCTGTCGGCGATCTACTTCGTGCCGCTGCTGCTCTCGGCCACCGCCGTGTCCGTGCTGTGGCGGGCCCTGCTCGACCCGAACTTCGGCGTCCCCTCGCAGGCGACGTGGCTGTTCGGCGACGGCAACCTGTTCGGCTCGCAGACCGGCGCGATCGGCGTGCTGGTCTTCGTGGGGGCCTGGCAGTTCACCCCGTTCCACACACTGATCTACCAGGGCGCCGCCCGGGCCGTCCCGCCGGTGCTCTACCAGGCCGCCGCGATCGACGGCGCCGGCACCGTACGGCAGTTCTTCCACATCACGCTGCCGCAGATGCGCAACGCGGTCATCACCTCGACGATCCTCATGGTCGTCGGTGGCCTGACCACCTTCGACACCGTCCTGATCCTCACCCAGGGCGGGCCCGGCACCGACACCACGATCAGTGCCTACTACATGTACCAGAAGGCCTTCAAGGGCTTCGACTTCGGCGCCGGTTCGGCCATCGCGCTGCTGCTCGTCCTGGTGGCCACCGTCATCTCGCTCCTCGTCGTCCGCCTCTCCGGCTACGACAGGATGCGCAGCACCTCGGAGGGCCTGTGATGAGGCACCGCACCAACCACCTGGCCGGGCTCGGCTCGCTGGTCTGGCTGGTCGTCGTGGGCCTGCCGCTCTACGTGCTGCTGACCGCGACCCTGCAGACCCGTGCCGACTACGCCGCCACCGGCCCGCTGGGCATCCCGACCCACCTGACCCTGCAGAACTACCTCGACGACTTCAGCAACGGATTCGGCCAGTACTTCCTCAACACCGTGATCGTCACGGTGAGCGTGGTCGCCATCGTGCTGCTGGTCGTGCCGCCGCTGGCCTACGCGATCGTGCGCAGCCGCGGCCGGACGACCACCACCGTCTTCCGGCTGTTCCTGCTGGGCCTGGCGATCCCCGCGCAGGCGGTGATCGTGCCGATGTTCTACGTCATCAGCAAGGCCGGCCTGTACGACAACCTGATCGGTGTGATCCTGCCGACCGCCGCGTTCTCGCTGCCGGTCTGCGCCCTGATCCTCACCGGCGTGATGCGCGACATCAGCCCCGAGCTGTACGAGGCCATGGCCATGGACGGCGCCGCCCCCTGGCGGGTGTTCGTCCAGCTCGTCCTGCCGCTGTCCAAGGGCGGCCTGTCGACCATCACGGTCTTCTCGGCCCTCCAGGCCTGGAACGGCTTCCTCTTCCCCCTGGTGCTCACCCAGTCCGACGACACCAAGGTGATCACCCTCGGGCTCTACAACTTCCAGACCCAGTACGGCATCAACGTCCCCGGCCTGCTGGCCGCCGTGGTGCTGTCGATGATCCCGATCCTGCTCGTCTACCTGTTCGCCCGCCGCGCCCTTGTCCAAGGGCTGATGGGGGTCGGAGGAAAGTGACCGACACCGTGAACGTGGCCGTACAGACCGGGACGTCCGTGCCCGCCTGGCAGGACAGCACCCTCGACCCGGGCGCCCGCGCCGACGCGCTGATCGCCGAGATGACCCTGCAGGAGAAGACCGCCCAGCTGTTCGGCGTCTGGGTCGGCGCCGCCGGCGACGGTGGTGAGGTGGCACCGTTCCAGCACGAGATGGACGACGCCGTCGACCTCGACACCCTGCTCCCGCACGGGCTCGGCCAGCTCACCCGGCCGTTCGGCACCGCCCCGGTCGACCCGGCGCTCGGCGCACTGTCCCTGCTGCGCACCCAGCGCCGGATCGCCGCCGCCAACCGCTTCGGCATCCCCGCCCTCGCCCACGAGGAGTGCCTGGCCGGCTTCGCCGCCTGGCGCGCCACCGCCTACCCCGTCCCGCTCTCCTGGGGCGCCGCCTGGAACCCTGCACTCGTCCGCGAGATGGCCGCCGCGATCGGCCGCGACATGCGCGCGGTCGGCGTCCACCAGGGCCTGGCACCCGTCCTGGACGTCGTCCGCGACGCCCGCTGGGGCCGGGTCGAGGAGACCATCGGCGAGGACCCCTACCTGGTCGGCACCATCGCCACCGCCTACGTCCGGGGCCTGCAGTCCGCCGGCATCGTCGCCACGCTCAAGCACTTCGCCGGCTACTCCGCCTCCCGTGCCGGGCGCAACATCGCGCCGGTCGCGATGGGTGCCCGGGAGCGCGCCGACGTCATCCTGCCCCCGTTCGAGATGGCCGTCCGCGAGGGCGGCGTCCGCTCGGTGATGCACGCCTACACCGACACCGACGGCGTGCCGTCCGCGGCCGACGGCGACCTGCTCACCGGGCTGCTCCGCGACACCTGGGGCTTCGAGGGGACGGTCGTCGCCGACTACTTCGGCATCGCCTTCCTGAAGACCCTGCACGGCATCGCCGCGGACTGGGCCGACGCCGCGCGCGCCGCCCTCACCGCCGGCGTCGACGTCGAACTCCCCACCGTCAAGACCTTCGGCCGGCCGCTGCTGGACGCCGTCGCCGACGGCCGGCTCCCGAGCAGCTGATCGACCGCGCCCTGCGCCGGGTGCTCGTCCAGAAGGCCGAACTCGGCCTGCTCGACCCGGACTGGAGCCCCGTCCCGGCCGCACTGGCCGGCCGTGACCTCGACGACGCCGACGCGCTGCGCGGCACCGTCGACCTCGACCCGGCCGGCAACCGGGCCCTCGCCCGCGAACTCGCCGAGCAGGCCGTGGTGCTGCTGCGCAACGACGGCATCCTGCCGCTCGCCCGGCCGGCCCGGATCGCCCTGATCGGGCCGAACGCGCAGGAGGCCCGGGCCGTCCTCGGCTGCTACGCCTTCCCCGTGCACGTCGGCGGGCAGCACCCGGACATGCCGCTCGGCCTCGAACTCCCCACCCTGCACGAGGCGCTGGCCGCCGAGTTCGCCGGGAGCGAGATCGTCACCGCAGCCGGCACCGGCATCGACGACGGCGGCACCGACGGCTTCCCCGAGGCGCTCGCGCTGGCCCGCGGCGCCGACGTCGTGGTGCTCGCCCTCGGCGACCGGGCCGGCCTGTTCGGCCGCGGCACCAGCGGCGAGGGCTGCGACGCCGAGAGTCTCGAACTCCCCGGCGCGCAGCAGCAGCTGCTGGACATGCTGCTGGACAGCGGCACCCCCGTGGTGGTCACCCTGCTGGCCGGCCGGCCGTACGCGCTCGGGCGGGGCGCCGACGAGGCCGCCGCCGTCGTGCAGGCCTTCTTCCCCGGCGAGGAGGGCACCGGCGCCGTCGCCGGCGTGCTCAGCGGCCGGGTCAACCCGTCCGGCCGGCTGCCGGTCAGCGTGCCCCGCCGTCCGGGCGTCCAGCCCTCCGGCTACCTGGCGGCCAGGCTCGCCCAGGCCACCGACGTGTCCAGCACCGACCCCACGGCGGCCTTCGGCTTCGGGCACGGCCTCTCCTACACCGCGTTCGACTGGTCCGACCTCGTGGTGGAGAACGAACAGGCCGACACCGCGGGTGAGTTCCGGATGGAGCTGACCGTGCGCAACAGCGGTCCGCGGGACGGCGCCGAGGTCGTCCAGGTCTACCTGCACGACCCGGTCGCCTCGGTGGTGCAGCCCGTGCAGCGCCTGATCGGGCACCACCGACTGGCGCTGGCGGCGGGCGAGAGCGTCCGCCTCGCGGTCACCGTGCCCGCCGACCTGGCCTCCTTCACCGGCCGCGACGGCCGGCGGATCGTCGAACCGGGCGCCCTGGACGTGCGGTTCGCGGCCTCCAGCACCGACGTACGGCTCACCGCCCGGGTCGCGCTCACCGGCCCCGTCCGCCCGCTCGACCACACCCGCCGGCTGCACACGTCCTTCGACGCCGTGTAGCGGCACCCCGACCCCACCTGCCCCGACCTCCAGCGCCCGGTACCCCGCTTCGCCGGGCGCGGCGGCGGGGGCCGGGGCAGGTGGCCCACCGACCCGACCACAGGAGCGGCCCGTGCACACCGACCTGTCCGAGGAGGCGCTCCGGGCCTACCGGAGCGCCCAGCAGGCACCGGCGGACTTCGACGCCTTCTGGCAGCTCACCCTGCAGGAGGCCAGGGCGGCCGGCGGGACGGTCACCGTCGAGCCCGTCGACACCGGCCTGGCCACCGTGGACGTCCACGACGTCACCTTCCCCGGCTACGGCGGGGAGCCGATCCGCGCCTGGCTGCGGCTGCCGCGCGGTGCGCGCGGCCCGCTGCCCGCCGTCGTCCAGTACGTCGGCTACGGCGGCGGCCGAGGCCACGCCCTGGAGAACCTGCTCTGGGCGTCGGCCGGGTTCGCGCACCTCCAGATGGACACCCGCGGCCAGGGCTCCGGCTGGAGCCGCGGCGACACCCCCGACTCCGGCCCCGCCGGACCGCAGGTGCCCGGGGTGCTGACCCGCGGCATCGGCGCGCCGCACGACTACTACTACCGGCGGCTGTTCACCGATGCCGTCCGGGCCGTCGACGCCGTCCGGGGCCTGCCGCAGGTCGATCCGGCCAGGGTCGCGGTGCTCGGGCAGAGCCAGGGCGGCGGCATCGCGCTCGCGGCGGCCGCGCTCGTCCCGGAACTCACGGCAGCCGTCGCCCACGTGCCGTTCCTCTGCGACTTCCCGCGGGCCGTCGTCGTCACCGACGCCCACCCCTTCCGGGAGATCGCCGACTACCTGGCGGCGCACCGCCGGAGCGAGCAGACGGTGCACCGCACCCTCGCCTACATCGACGGGGTCAACTTCGCGCGCCGCGCCCGCATCCCGGCCCGCTTCTCGGTGGCGCTGATGGACGCGGTCGTGCCCCCGTCGACCGTCTATGCGGCCTACCACGCGTACGCCGGGCCGAAGGAGCTCGACGTGTGGCGGTACAGCGGCCACGAGGCCGGCGGCCCCGACGACGACGAGGCGGCGCTGCGCTTCCTGCGCGAGCGGCTGCGCCCGTGAGCCCGGATCAGCCGGCCGGCCCGGCGGTCTCGACATGGTGCCAGGCGGCGTTGCCCGGGGCGGGGTTGAAGTCGTAGCGCACCCCGGCCGGCCCGAGGGCCACCAGGGAGAGCGAGGTCGTCGCCCAGACCCGGCCGTCGCCGAAGTCGCGGTGCTGGACGAGCGCGGCCGGGTCCGTCCGGTCCAGGCCGTCGCCGTCGGCGATGACGGACCACTCGCCCCATGCCCGGTCGGTCGGGGTGTCCGCGCCGGCCGCGGGCCCGAGCGCGGGCGCGGGCCGGGGCGCGGACGCCAGCCGCGGCCGGAAGTGGGCGAGCCGGGCCGCCATCATCCGGGAGGCGCGCTGGGAGGAGGTGCGGTGCCCGGCGGTTCCCTCCATCCCGTCGTTGATGATGCCGTGCAGCCCGGGGCCGAGCGTCTGCCGGGTCAGCCCGGTGCCGTTCCAGCTCAGCACCGCGACCAGGCCGGGCTCGGCGGTGACCAGGTGGAAGGGGTCGTAGCGCTCCCAGTCGCGGTCGTCGAGGCCGTCGCCCGCGGCGGCCAGCAGCGGCAGTTCCCCGCGGGAGAGCCGGCCGGCCGGGTCGGCGGGCCGGCCGAACCCGTTGAGGATGCAGCCGAGCCGCGGGCCCGCTGCCTCGCTGCCCGGCCGTACGGCGAGCCAGGTGCCGCCCGCCAGCAGGTCCAGGCCGCCCAGCAGCCGGGGCTGCTGCGGCCAGTGCCGGGCCGGCGGCAGCCAGGCCCGGTCGGCGTACTCGTCCCGCGCCGCGAGGACGACCACCGGGGCGGGTGAGACGGGATCGATACTGACGAACACGGTGCACACGGCGCTTCCCCTCACTGCCGGACGCTCTCCGCTGCCGATCCTCGCACAGCGGGCCCGGGCGGCTACCGCTTCGTCCCGTCGACGATCACCGGGCTGCCGTTCGAGCCGCAAGGGCTGGCGTAGACCGGGTTCTTCTCCGCGGCCGCCTTGAACGCCTCGATGCACTGGCTCATCAGCATCCGGTCGGTCAGCGAGTCGGCGATCACCCGGTTCGCCGCCGCGGTGCTCTCCGAGTCGATCTTCCGCTTCTCCGCCTCGGCCTTCGCGGTGAGCACCGCCGCCTCGGCCTGCGCGGTGGCCTGCTCCTGTTGGATCTTCTGGTCGATCGCCTTCTGCAGGTTGTCGCTCGGCCGGACGTTGCGCAGGTTCACCCCGTTGACCAGGATGCCGCGCGGGGCGAGCCGCTCGGTGATGAGCCGGTCGATCTCGGCACTGATCGCCTCGCGCTGCGAGGAGTACCCCTCGACGCCGGTGTGCCTGGCGAACACGTTGCGCACGATCTCGCGGCTGTCCGGGTAGACCAGCCGCTGCTGGACCGCCGAGGCGCTGCCCGCCAGCTTGAACAGCGCGAGGGTGTGCGCCGGGTCGATCGACCACTTCACGGTGAGGTCCGCGTATAGCACGCCGCCCTCGGAGGAGCGCACCTCGACGGTGTCCTTGCCGGTCAGGTCGAGATCGGCCGGCCGGGTCGAGAAGGTCGTGACGTCGGTCAGCGGCGACTTCAGGTGCAGCCCCGACTGCCAGGTGCCACCGACCGAGCCGAGCGTGGTCGGCACCCCCACCTCGTACGGCTCGACGACGTAGGCGAAGGTGCTGAGGGCGAGCAGCAGGCCCACGACGCCGGAGAGCAGGCCGGCGACGGCGGCGGACCGAGACCGGACGACGCGGCGGCGCCGCAGCACGGCCAGCGTGATGCCGAGGGCGAGGAGCAGCAGGGATATGAGGAGCATCGTCACGTCTCTCGGACTCTGATCGGCAGGACGCGCGCAGCGTAGGCGGGCCGTGCGCATCCGTGAGCCGGGTTCGGACGATGTTCACCGGGGGTTGAGCCCCCGTCCGCCGCGGTGGGTGGCCTGCCGCGGTGGGTGGTCTGCCGCGGTCGGGCGTTCGGCCGGTGGTGCGCGAGGGCCTGAGTGAGACGGCGTCAGGCGGGCGCCGTCCCCGGCAGGCGAAGGGGCGGGGGCCGGCGGTGGCTCCGGGACCGGAGGGTGGGAGCGGCCACCGAAAGCGGCCACGCGGTGATCTGTTCGGCGTAGCCTTCGTGCATGGCAGAGAGCAAGGCCCGGAAGACCGCGACCAAGGCCCCGGCCGGGGCGACGGCAAAGCCGGCCGTGAAGTCGAGGAAGCCGGAGAGCCATCTGGCGATGGTGCGTCGCGCCCGGAGGATCAACCGGGCGCTCGCTGAGCTCTACCCGTACGCACATCCGGAGCTGGACTTCGACAACCCCTTCCAGCTGCTGGTGGCCACCGTGCTGTCGGCGCAGACCACCGACCTGCGGGTGAACCAGACCACGCCGGCGCTGTTCGCGAAGTACCCGACGCCGGAGGACATGGCGGCGGCGGTGCCGGAGGAGCTGGAGGAGATCATCCGGCCGACCGGCTTCTTCCGGAACAAGGCGAAGTCGCTGCTGGGGCTGTCCGCCGCGCTGCGGGACGACTTCGGCGGGGAGGTGCCCGGCCGGCTGGCCGACCTGGTCACCCTGCCCGGCGTGGGCCGCAAGACCGCCAACGTCGTGCTCGGCAACGCCTTCGGCGTCCCCGGCATCACCGTGGACACCCACTTCGGCCGCCTCGCCCGCCGCTTCGGCTGGACGCAGGAACAGGACCCGGAGAAGGTCGAGGCGGCGGTCGCCGCGATCTTCCCGAAGTCCGAGTGGACGATGCTCTCCCACCGGGTCGTCTTCCACGGCCGCCGCGTCTGCCATTCCCAGAAGCCCGCCTGCGGCGCCTGCCCGGTCGCCCCCTCTGCCCCTCCTACGGCGAGGGCGAGACCGACCCGGAGAAGGCGGCCAAGCTGCTGAAGTACGAGCTCGGCGGGCAGCCCGGACAGCGGCTGCGGCCGCCGGCCGGCTACCCCGGCCAGCCGGCCGCCCCCGCCGCGGCGCCGGACACCGCCCCGGGCGACCTGCCGGGCGCGGTGGCCGAAGGGGGTGCCGCGTGACGGTCCGCGTCCAGCGGGACGGCCTCCCCGCGTGGCTGCTGCCGGTGCGGGCCGCCGCCGAGACGGTCCGCCCCGAGCAGCTCAGCCGCTTCCTGCCGCCGCCCACCGGCGGCCGCCCGTCGGCCGTACTGATGCTGTTCGGCGACGGCCCGGCCGGGCCCGACCTGCTGCTGATCGAACGGGCCCGCTCCCTGCGCTCGCACGCGGGCCAGCCGTCCTTCCCCGGCGGCGCGCTGGACCCGGAGGACGGCGACCCGGCCGGCCCCGGGCCGATCGCCGCCGCCCTGCGCGAGGCCGAGGAGGAGACCGGGCTCGACCCGGCCGGCGTCCAGGTCTTCGCGACCCTGCCTGCGCTCTACATCCCGGTGAGCGGCTTCGTGGTGACCCCGGTGCTCGGCTGGTGGCGCCGGGAGACCCCGGTCGCGCCGGTCGACCCGGCGGAGACCGGCGCCGTGTTCCGGGTGCCGATCGCCGACCTCACCGACCCGGCCAACCGCGCCCGGCTGCGGCACCCGTCGGGGTTCACCGGTCCGGCCTTCGAGGTCGCCGACCGGTTGGTCTGGGGCTTCACGGCTGGCGTGATCGACCGTGTCCTGCACCACAGCGGACTGGAGCGGCCGTGGGACACCGAGCGGACGCTGGCCCTCTCCGACGAGGCCCTCGACCTGTCCTACCGCGACCGTGACCGGCTGCGGGACGGCCTCACCGGCCGTCCCGGCGACCGGACCCCGCGCGCTGCCGGCTGACCCCGCGGCCGCTGCGGCCGCACCCGTCCGTCCCACCGTCGGCCGAGTCCATGGGAGGGTATCGGGGTGAATGTCCTGGATCTGCTGCTGATCGCCGCCGCGGTGGGCTTCGCCGTCTCCGGCTACCGGCAGGGTTTTGTCGTCGGTGTGCTCTCGGTGCTCGGCTTCCTCGGCGGCGGCCTGATCGCGGTGCAGCTGCTGCCCTTCCTGCTGCGCCACCTCGGTCCCGGCACCACCGCATCGGTGGTGGCGGTCGTCGTGGTGATCGTGTTCGCGGCGGTCGGCCAGGCCGTCACCACCCACTTCGGCTGGAAGCTGCGCGGCCGCATCGGCCGCGGCCGGGCCAAGACCCTGGACGCGATCGGCGGCTCGGTGGTCAACGTCATCTCGATGCTGCTGGTCGCCTGGCTGATCGGCTCGGCGCTCGCGGGCACCTCCCTGCCGACCGTCTCCAAGCAGGTCAGAACGTCGAAGGTGCTCTCCACCGTCCAGGACGCGCTGCCCTCCGACGCCCCGAACTGGTTCTCCGACTTCAGCCGCGAACTCGCCCGCAACGGCTTCCCGCAGGTCTTCAACCCCTTCGAGCGCGAGCCGATCACCGAGGTCGACCCGCCGGACCCGGCCCTCGCCGGGAGCCCGGCCGTGCAGCGCGCCCGGCAGAGCCTGGTCAAGGTGGTCGGCACCGCGACCTCCTGCGGCAAGACCCTGGAGGGCAGCGGCTTCGTCTTCGCCCCGCACCGGGTGATGACCAACGCCCACGTGGTCGGCGGCGTCGACGAGCCGACCGTCCAGATCGGCGGGACGGGACGCCTCTACGACGCCACTGTCGTCCGCTACGACTGGCAGCGCGACATCGCCGTGCTGGACGTACCGAAGCTCGACGCCCCGCCGCTCGCCTTCGCCGGCGACGCCCGCACCAACGACAGCGCCATCGTCGCCGGCTTCCCGGAGAACGGCGCCTTCAACGTGCAGCCCGCCCGCATCCGCGGCCGGATCCAGGCCAACGGGCCCGACATCTACCACCGCGGCCAAGTCGTCCGCGACGTCTACTCCGTCCGCTCGCTGGTCCGCCAGGGCAACAGCGGCGGCCCGCTGCTCACGCCGTCCGGCGACGTGTACGGGGTGGTCTTCGCGAAGTCCCTGGACAGCTCGGACACCGGTTACGTGCTCACGGCGGCCGAGGTGCGCGACGACGCCGCCCAAGGGGCGAACGCCACCGCACGGGTGGACACCGAGGGCTGCGCGCTCTGACCCGGGCCGCGCGCCCGCGCCCGCATCCACATCCGCGCGGGCCTCGGCCGGTCTGAGCGGCGCGATCGCGGGTACCCGGTCCTCCGGCGGCCGGAGCGGCCACGGCCGGTCCACTCCGGGCGGGGTCACGGACGCCGTGCGGGCTGGTAGCGTCTGCGGCGCCCGCCGGAAGGGGAGGTCTCGGACCACGATGATGGGTCATTCGCACGCCGTCAGCGGCGCGATGCTGTACGCGGCCTCGGCGCCGTTCCTGCCCCCGCTCCTGCTCGGCGTGCACCTGGCGCCGGCCGACATCCTCATGGGCACCGTGCTCTGCGCCGGTGCCGCCCTGCTGCCGGACCTCGACCACCACGACGGCACGATCGCGCACTTCCTCGGCCCGATCTCCAAGCTGCTGTGCCGGTTCGTCGCCTGGATCTCCGGCGGTCACCGGCACGCCACGCACTCGCTGCTGTTCGTGGCGCTGACCGGCCTCGGCGCCTGGGCGGGCATCAGCTATCTGGGCCGGAACTTCACCCTGGGCCTGACCTTCGTCCTGCTGGCGCTGGCGATCCGGGCACTGCGGCTGCACCCGCCGGGCGACGGGCCCACGGCGTGGCTGACCATCATGGGCATGGCGGCCCTCGGCACGGCGGGCCTGAACCGCTGGATGCCGAACGCCCCGGGCTGGCTCCCGTACGCGGTCGCGCTCGGCACCCTGGCCCACCTGCTCGGCGACTGCCTCACCAAGCAGGGGGCCCCGCTGCTGTGGCCGCACCGCGAGCGGTACGAGATCGTGCTGATCAAGCGCAGCGGGAACGGTGTCGAGACCAGGTTCCTCGTCCCGGTGATGACCGTGGCGACGTTCGCCCTGCTCTGGTTCACGGCACTGGCGCCGACCGTGTCGTCCTGACCGGCGCGTCGGCGACCAACGCATCCGCGACCCGCGCATCGGCGACCGGCGTCGGCCCCTCTCGGCGTCAGCCCTCCCGGCGCAGCCTCGCGCCGACCCAGCGGGCGCGGCGGCCCAGGATGCGGGGGATGCCGAGCCGGTGTGCCCCGGAGGGTTCCTGCCGTCCTGGATCGGCCTCGTGGGGCCAGGCGGACGACAGGGGCTGAGAGGTCTGGTGGGACTGGTCCTGCGAGGTGCGGCTTCCACGGCGGCGTCGGCGCGGGGCTGCATCGCGATCGGGCATCCAGGTCATACCGGATGGATGCCCGTGGGCCGAGAGGAGTAACCGCCTCCGGACTTCCCATCCGGCCTATGCGATTGTCATATGAACAATCGTCAGGTTTCTGTTCCGGCGGTGCGCGGGCTCAGTCGGCGTGCTGCCGGATCCACGAGATCAGCTCCTCGGTGAACTCCTCCGGGGTCTCCTCATGCGGGAAGTGGCCCACGTCGGGCAGCAGCCGCCACCGGTACGGCGCCTCGACGTACTCGCCCGCGCCGAGCGCGGTGTGCGCCAGGAGGACGGGGTCGGCCGCCCCCTGCACGTGCAGCGTCGGCGCGGTGATCGGCTTCTTCATCCGGCGGGCGAACTGGATGCCGTCCGGACGGGCCAGCGACCGCAGCAGCCACCGGTAGGGCTCGATCGAGCAGTGCGCGGTCGACGGGATCCGGATGGCCTGGCGGTAGGCGTCCACGGCCTCGGCCGGCAGGCCGTTCGGCCCGGCCCAGGCGTTCAGGTACTCGCCGACGAGGGCGCCCTCGTCGGCCACCAGCTGCCGCTCCGGGATCCACGGCCGCTGGAAGCCCAGGACGTGGTCCAGGGCGGCGATCTGGCGCCGGTCGGTCAGCAGCGCGCGGCGCAGGTGCCGGGGGTGGGCCGCGGAGACCACGGTCAGGCTGCGGATCACCGAGGGCCGCATCACCGCGGCGACCCACGCCAGCGAGCCGCCCGCCGCGTGTCCGACCAGGTGCGCGCGGCGCTCGCCGAGCGACCGGATCACACCGGTGATGTCCAGCGCGAGGTTGCCGGGGTCGTAGCCGCGAGGGTGCGGTCGCTGCCGCCGACGCCGCGCAGATCCAGTGCGACGGCCCGGAACCCGGCCTCGGCGAGCGCGGTCAGCTGGTGCCGCCAGGCCCACCAGTACTCGGGCCAGCCGTGCACCAGCAGCACCAGCGGGCCCTCGCCCGCCTCGGCGACGTGGAAGCGGGCGCCGTTGGCGGCCACGTCGCGGTGGGTCCACGGGCCGGTCGAGCGGATGCTCCACGGCGCGCCGGAGCCCGCCGGACCGGCCCCCGACCGGCGACAGGGCCGGTGAGGGGGCGGTGGCGGGTCCGCTCGCGGCGGGCCGTCCGGCACCGGTACGGGGCTCAGCGGGCTTCGCGGGTACGGGCTTGTGGTCCAGCGGCATACCGAGAGCCTGTCATACCCGTGCTACGAATACGTTCCCGGCACTCGCGGCGCCGGGCACGATTGGGCCACGGAGCCGCTGGTGACGCGGTGGTGACGGTGTCGGCGGGGGCGGCGCCGGGGCCCTGGACCGAGGCGGTGGCCCGGGTGCCGTCGGTGGTCGCCGTGGTCCGGGTGCCGTGGGTCGGGGCGCCGTGGTCGGGGTGCCGTGGGTCGGGGCGCCGTGGTCGGGGTGCTGTGATCCGTCCCGGCGGGTGAGAGGTCAGGAGATCCGGCCGAGTGCCCGGTCGATCTCCTCCTTGGTGGCCGGACGCGGGCGGGCGTTCTTCAGCACGTCGGCGGTGGCCTGGGCCCCCTCGATGGTGCGGCGCGGCTTCTCGATCTTCTTGAACGAGCGCATCGCCAGCAGCCCGAGGAGCGCGGCGATCAGCAGGTAGGCGCCGCCCACGATCAGGAACGACCAGCCGAGGGTCAGCCCCAACGCCTGCAGGCCGTACGCCGCGGCGAAGCTGAGCATCGGGATCGCCGCGAGCGCCACGACGCCGGCCACGGTCACCGAGACGCCGCCGGTGACACCGCGCTTCACATCGGCCCGGATCTCCGCCTTGGCCAGCGCGATCTCGTCGTGCACGAGGGCGGACAGGTCCTCGGTCGCTGCGGCGAAGAGCTGGCCGACGGAACGCTCGCCCTCGTACGGGGCCCGGCCGCTGCTGGACGGGTCTGCGACTCCTGCGGGCATCAGCGGTTCTCCTTCGCACGGCTTTCGGTCCATCGACAGCTCAGCATCATGCCCCTACCGGCTGGTCGGACACCACTCCGGGGCCGGACGGCGGCGTGTCAGGTGGACGGGGCGTCAGTCCGCCGGGCGTAGACATCGGGGATCCCGTCGCCGTCGGAGTCCTGGTTCTCCTCCTCGTAGAGCATCCGGTAGTGCCGGTTGCGCAGCTTGAGCAGCACGGTGGCGATCGCGGCGCACACCACCGACCCCACCAGGACGGCAGCCTTGGCCTGCCGCTGGAGGTCCGGATCGGAGGGGTAGGCCAGCTCGCTGATGAGCAGGGAGACGGTGAAGCCGATCCCGGCCAGGACGGAGACTGCGAAAACGTCGCGCCAGACCAGTTGCGGGTTGAGCTCGGCCCGGGTGAAACGGGCCGCGAGCCAGGTGCCGCCGAACACCCCGACGGTCTTGCCGACCAGCAGACCCAGCATCACGCCGAGCGGCGCGGCCTGGGTGAACACCTCGGTGAGCGACTTCCCGGACAGGTTGACGCCGGCGGCGAACAGCGCGAAGAGCGGTACCGCGATGCCCGCCGAGACCGGACGGACCTGGTGCTCGATGTGCTCACCGGGCGAGTGCTCCTCGTCCGCCCTGGTGTGGCAGCGCAGCATCAGGCCCATCGCGACGCCGGCCACCGTGGCGTGCACCCCGCTCTCGTGCATCAGGGCCCAGATCACGAAGGCCAGCGGCAGGTAGAGGTACCAGCCGCGCACTTCGAAGCGGTTGAGGACCCAGAAGAGCACCAGCCCCGCCAGGGCTGCGGCCAGGGCCCAGTAGGTGATCCCGGTGGTGTAGAAGATCGCGATGATCAGAATGGCGATCAGGTCGTCGACGACGGCCAGCGTCAGCAGGAACGCCCGCAGCGCGGAGGGCAGGTGACTGCCCACCACGGCCAGCACTCCCAGGGCGAAGGCGATGTCGGTGGCGGTCGGGATCGCCCAGCCGCCGGGGTGCCCGCCCGCTCCGGAGTTGACGACGGCGAAGATGATCGCCGGCAGCGCCACGCCGGAGAGTGCCGCGGCGACCGGGAGCAGGGCCGCGCTCGGCGTTCGCAGGTCGCCTGCCACGAACTCCCGCTTGAGTTCGATTCCCGCGACGAAGAAGAAGATCGTCAGCAGGCCGTCGGTGGCCCAGGCTTCCAGCGAGAGGTCCAGGTGCAGCGGTGAGCCGGGACCGATCGTGTACTCGCTGACCGTCTCGTACGAGTGCGGCCAGACGTTGGCCCAGACGAGGGCGATCACTGCGGCGACCAGGAGCAGGACGCCGCCGACCGTCTCCGTCCGCAGTGCGTCCAGGACGAAGCGCCGCTCGGGGAGGGAGAGGAGGCCGAGGAATGTGCGGCGCTCGTTCGGTGCGGACGGCTGCGGCGTGGCCACGGCGGAGGACCTCCTGAGGGGCGGCGGCTGACTCCCGACGTCTCCGACCTGCGAAGACACCGGTGGTGCGGTGCCGACCAGACTTCCCGGCGCGCCTCAGTTCTCGTTCGTCGGTGACCATTCTATGGGCGCTGCCGGTCGGTCCGTTCTTGGGACGATCCTCCGGCACCTTGCGGGAGCCCGCGCGCGGGAGGTACCGGAGGTGGGACGGGCAGCGGCCCGCCACGGGCGTCCACGGGTGCGTGATCACGCGCACCGTGAGCGTCCCGTGCCGGGCCGGGGCGTGTGAGTCGGAGGCGGGCCGGGGATGGGCCGGGGGTAGGCGTCCGTGGTGGACCGGGGGCTGCCCGGTCCACCACGGGGGTGCCGTTCGTCCGGTTCGGTTCGTCCGGGTCAGTCCTCGCTGCCTGCGGTGGGGAGCTGGGACTGGATGAGGCTCATGACGGAGGAGTCGGCGAGGGTGGTGGTGTCGCCGACCTCGCGGCCTTCGGCGATGTCGCGGAGCAGGCGTCGCATGATCTTGCCGGAGCGGGTCTTCGGGAGCTCGCTGACGACCTTGATCTGCTTGGGCTTGGCGATCGGGCCGAGCGTCCTGCCGACGTGGTTGCGCAGGTCGGCGACCAGCTCCTCGCTGTCGGTCGCGGTGCCGCGGAGGATGACGAACGCGACGATCGCCTGGCCGGTGGTGGCGTCGGTGGCGCCGACGACGGCGGACTCGGCGACCGCGGGGTGGCCGACGAGGGCCGACTCGACCTCGGTGGTGGAGATGTTGTGGCCGGAGACGAGCATGACGTCGTCGACCCGGCCGAGCAGCCAGATGTCGCCGTCCTCGTCCTTCTTGGCGCCGTCACCGGCGAAGTAGCGGCCGGGGAAGCGGGACCAGTAGGTGTCGATGTAGCGCTGGTCGTCGCCCCAGATCGTGCGGAGCATGGAGGGCCACGGCTCGGTGAGGACGAGGTAGCCGCCGGAGCCGTTGGGCACCTCGTTGGCCTCGTCGTCGACGACGGTGGCGGCGATGCCCGGCAGGGCGCGCTGCGCGGAACCGGGCTTGGTCTCGGTGACACCGGGCAGCGGGCTGATCATGACGGCGCCGGTCTCGGTCTGCCACCAGGTGTCGACGATCGGGCAGCGGCTGCCGCCGATGTGCTCGCGGTACCAGATCCAGGCCTCGGGGTTGATCGGCTCGCCGACGCTGCCCAGCACGCGGAGGCTGGAGAGGTCGAACTTGGCCGGGATGTCGTCGCCCCACTTCATGAAGGTGCGGATCGCGGTCGGCGCGGTGTAGAGGATCGTGACGCCGTACTTCTGGACGATCTCCCAGAAGCGGCCCTGGTGCGGGGTGTCCGGGGTGCCCTCGTAGATGACCTGGGTGGCGCCGTTGGCGAGCGGCCCGTAGACGATGTACGAGTGACCGGTGACCCAGCCGATGTCGGCGGTGCACCAGTAGACGTCCGTGGCCGGCTTGAGGTCGAAGACGGCGTTGTGCGTGTAGGCGGCCTGGGTGAGGTAGCCGCCCGAGGTGTGCAGGATGCCCTTGGGCTTCCCGGTGGTGCCGCTGGTGTAGAGGATGAACAGCGGGTGCTCGGCCTCGTGCGCCTCGGGGGTGTGCTCGGCGGACTGGCGGTCGACGAGCTCGTGCCACCACACGTCGCGGCCCTGCGTCCAGGCGGTCTCCTGGCCGGTGCGGCGGACCACCAGGACGTTCTCCACCTGCGGGCACTTGGCGAGCGCCTCGTCGATGGCGGGCTTGAGGGCGGTCGCCTTGCCGCGGCGGTAGCCGCCGTCCGCGGTGATGACCAGCTTGGCGTCGGCGTCCTGGATGCGGGAGGCGACGGCGTCGGCGGAGAAACCGCCGAACACCACCGAGTGGGTGGCTCCGATCCGGGCGCAGGCGAGCATCGCCACGACGGCCTCGGGGATCATCGGGAGGTAGACCGCGACCCGGTCGCCCTTGTCGACGCCGAGCTCGGTCAGGGCGTTCGCGGCGCGCGAGACCTCGTCCTTGAGCTCGGCGTAGGTGATGGCGCGGCTGTCGCCGGGCTCGCCCTCGAAGTGGATGGCCACCCGGTCGCCGTTGCCGGCCTCCACGTGGCGGTCGACGCAGTTGTACGCGACGTTGAGCCGGCCGTCCGCGAACCACTTGGCGAACGGCGGGTTCGACCAGTCCAGTGTCTCGGTCGGCTCGACGGCCCAGTCCAGGCGGCGCGCCTGCTCGGCCCAGAAGGCGAGCCGGTCCTCGGAGGCCTGCTGGTAGGCGGCCGCGGTCACGTTCGCCGTGGCGGCGAGCTCCGCCGGGGGAGCAAAACGGCGCTCCTCCTTGAGCAGGTTGGCCAGGCTCTCGTTGCTCAACGCGCACTCCTCATCGAGTCTCATCGTGCCGGGTGATCCCGTGCGGAGGGATTGTCCCGTGTGTCCCAGCGCACAGCTCACCAGGCGAACGGGCGTGTTGACAAGAGGCGCCCGTAAATTGGTGTAGACCTTTCATCTCCTGGGGCTGCTCTGTGCGCCTGGTGGCAAGGGGCGCGCTGCTCTTGCCGGCGCGGGGCGGGGCGGGGTGGGCGGGGCGGGGTGGCGCGCGTCGGGGTGGACCGGCGGGGTGCGGCAGTAGGGGAGGTGCGCTTGGTCAAACCCCCGGGCGCGGGCGTACAGGTGGTTCCGGAGGGCGTGTGAAGGCGGCGGAGCCCCGCCATTGTCTGCGCAGGGCCTTGACGACCTGCGATGCGGGTACTCCACTGGTCGGGCGGGCCTGCGGCTCTCGCCGCGGGCCCGACCATCGGCGTTCCATCTCGGTGACACCACCTCGGCGAAAGGGGCCGGGCGATGCCTGGAACCCCTCCACCCTCCTCGGCGAGCGCGCCGGCTTCAGCCCGCCCCGGCGACTTCGCGGTCGCCCGGATGGACGGCAGGATCGGCCGCCTGATCAGATTCGGACAGTGGCTCAACGGCGACGGGTTCGCCGACTACGAACACGCCTTCGTCTACGTCGGCGACGACCGACTGGTGGAGGCCCAGCCCGGCGGGGCACTGCTGCGGCCGTGCTCGGTGTACGAGGGGCGGCCCGCCCTCTGGTCCACTGGGCACTTCGTCCTGACGGCTGAACAGCGAGCCGCCGTCGTGGCTGCCGCCTACGGCTACGTGGGCGTTCCGTACAGCGTCCTCGACTACTTCGCGCTCGCCGCCCACCGCTTCCACCTGCCGATCGGGCCGCTCATCAAGGGATATGTGGCCGACAGCCGTCACATGATCTGCTCCCAACTGGTCGACCAGTGCTACCAGGACGCCGGTGTCAAGCTCTTCGACGACGGACGGTGGCCCGGCTATGTGACCCCGGCCGACCTGGCGGGCCTGCTCCGCGGTTGATCCCGGGCGCAGGCCATGGTCGACCAGGGTCGGGACGGCGTCAGACGGTCGCCGGGGCGCGGGTCACCCGCTGCTCCTCGCGGTACTCGGCGGACACCGGGTGGAAGTGCCCGCTCGGCGCGTCCAGCACGTACGCCTCCGCGGTGGCGAAGTCGAAGTACATGCCGACCAGCCGAAGGCTGCCCTCCGACACCCGTCGCTCCACCGCCGGGTTCGCCAGCAGTTGGTCCAACTGCTGCACCACGTTGGTGATGCACAGCTCCTCGACGGTGTCGGTCGGCTGCCGGTCGGCGAAGCGGGCGGGTGCGCGCTTCAGCCGGGCGAGGGAGCCGCGCCCGTTGCGCAGCCAGCGGGCCAGCGGTGTCGGCGACCCGGGCTGCTCATGGAGGCCGTCCAGAAGAGCCTTCATGGCGCCGCACCCCGAGTGCCCGCAGACCGTGATCGAACGCACCTCCAGTACCTCGACCGCGTACTGCACGGCGGCCGCCACCGAGTCGTCGGCCGCGCCGGGCTCGTACGGGGCCGGGACGAGGTTGCCGACGTTGCGTACCGTGAAGAGGTCGCCGGGGCCGCTACTGGTGATCATGCTGGTGACCATGCGCGAGTCGGCGCAGGTCAGGAACAGCTGGGACGGGGTCTGGCCCTCCTGGCCAGCCGCGCCAGCTCCTCACGGACCAGGGGGCGGTGTGCTCCTGGAAGCCGCGCACGCCGTCGAGCAGCCGGCCGTGCGGATCGTCGCCGGCCTGTTCGATGCAGTGGTGCCCCATCCAGGGAGTCCAGGCGCGGCACCGGTGTGCGGCCGAAGCGGGATCGGCCCCGACGGTGCCGTCCGGGTCCAGTACGGCCGTCCGCTGCTGCTCCGTGACCATGGCGACCCGGCCGCCGCCTGCCTGGTGGACGGCCCGCCAGGTGTGCACGGTCTCGTAGGCGGCGTGGTCCAGGAAGGATCCGTCATGGTGCACGGTGACCGACGCGCCCGGGGGATCTGTGCAAGCGCCCGGGCGAGCTTGGGAACGGCCGCGAAGGTCAGCGGGCCGTGGGTGCGGACGTGGACGACGCCGTCGGGGGCCGGGGTCACGTCGACATGCGCCCGGGTCAGCCGGTAGAGGGCGACCGTCGCGGCCACCGCACCGCCTGCGGCGACGCCCAGCGGCACCCCGAGGACGACCACTCCGACCACGGTCGCGAGGTACACCGGGAACTCCCGGTGCCGGTGCACCCGGCGGATGTGGGCGAAGCTCACCATCTGGATGCCGACCACGAGGACGAGCGCGGCGAGTGCGGCCAGCGGGATCCGGCGCAGCCCGCCCGCCAATGCCAGCGCGGCGAGGACCACCCAGCAGCCGTGCAGCACGGCCGACCAGCGCGAGACCGCCCCCGCCTGCACGTTGGCGGTACTGCGCACGGCGCCGCCGGCGACCGGCAGGCCGCCGCAGAGACCGGAGACCATGTTGGCCAGCCCCTGGCCGCGGAGCTCCCGATCCAGGTCGCTGGAGCTGTGGGACATCCGGTCGACGGCGACGGAGGAGAGCAGCGACTCGACGCCGGCCACCGCTGCCACGGTGAGGACGACGGCGAGCAGTGCGGGCCACTCGTGGGCGAGGACCTCCGTGGACGGCGCGGCGGCGAGGGCGTGCTGACTCCAGCTGGGCAGCTCCACCCGGGCCAGTCGGAGCCCGAGGCCGACCGATAGGGCTGTCCCGGCGGCCACGGCCACCAGGGCTGCCGGCAGGCGCGAGAGCCGGCGCCCGATCAGGCCCGCGTGCCCCGGCAGCCGACCGAGCCGGGGCCAGCAGAAGAGGGTGGCGACGGCGACCGCGCCGACGGCCAGCGCGGGCAGGTGCGGCCCGCTGATCTGGTGCGGCAGGGCGATCAGGTTGTCCAGCGCCGAGCTCTGCGGTGATCCGCCGAGGACGACGTGGAGCTGGGCGATGGCGATGGTGAGCCCGACGCCGGCCAGCATCCCGTGGACGACCGCGGGGAGACCGCGAGCGCGGCCCGGGCGACCCTCAGCGCGCCGAGCAGGAGCTGGACGAGGCCGGCGGCGACGGTCACGGCGCAGGCCACCTGCCAGCCGTAGCGGCCGATCACGCCGGCGATGATCACGGTCAGGGCGGCCGACGGGCCGCTGACCTGGAGGGGTGCCGCCGAGCAGTCCGGCGACGAGACCGCCGGCCGCGGCGGCCACCAGCCCGGCCGTCAGCGGCGCGCCCGTGGCCAGGGCGATGCCGAGGGAGAACGGCACGGCGATCAGGAAGACCGCCAGCGAGGCGGGCAGGTCGTGGAGGAGCACCCGGCGCCCGGGGCCGGTGCCCGTCGGAGGCCGGGGCGCGGCCGGGGGCGGCGCGTGGTCGGTGGTGTCAGAGGCGATGGGTGCGGCGGAAATGTCGAGGGTCATGGCTTCCCGTCTCTCCGGGGAACGAACGCAGTCAGGTCCGGCGATGCTGCGGGCGGATCGGCTGTCGTGGGTTGCGACGGCTGGGCGGGATGGTGTGAGCGCGGCGGGTGCCCGCGGGGCTCATAGACCATCAAGGCTCGGCTGGCCCAAGAATCGGTAAACCGAGAGTAATGAGATCTTTGCACGGTGTGAATCCGAACGACAGGCCGGAGCGGTGGATTCACCTTTATGAGTGGCCGGAATGAGGTGTGGGAACTCGCGGTGCCGCGCACGACGGAAGGGCCGCCGAACGCGCAGGTCAGCGCGGACGGCGGCCCCGGTCGGGCGGCGGAAGCGGGCCGGGCGGCGGGGCCGGTCAGGCCGGCGCGGCGTCCAACTGGGCGGCCCCGAGGACGAAGCCCTCGTCGATCTGGGCGGCCAGGTCGATGCCGACCTTGGCGTTGCCCCAGCTCTCGGCGTTCCGCAGGTGGAAGTGGACGGCCTGGGCGGTGTAGCGCTCCGGGTCGCGCAGCGCGAACGCGCCGTCCGCCTCGGCCTTCAGGGTTTCGAGGACGGCCCGGTTCTCCGGCTCCAGGGTGCGCAGGGCCGGCTCGGCGCCCTGCTCCAGCCGTCGCACCCATTCCGAGTGCCCGAAGGCGGCCAGCAGGTCCTCGCCGACCTCGCGGCGGAGGAATGCGAGGTCGGCCGTGGTCTGCACCTTGTTGCCGACCACGCGGAGGGCGACCCCGAAGTCGCGGGCGTACTCCTTGTACTGGCGGTAGACCGAGATCCCCTTGCGGGTCGGCTCCGCGACCAGGAAGGTCAGGTCGAACCGGGTGAACAGGCCGGAGGCGAACGAGTCGGACCCGGCCGTCATGTCGGTCACCACGTATTCGTTGCGACCGTCCGTCAGGTGGTTGAGCAGGAGCTCCACCGCGCCGACCTTGGAGTGGTAGCAGGCGACGCCGAGGTCCTCCTCGGCGAAGGCGCCGGTGGCCATCAGGCGCACCGAGCCCTCGTCCAGCGCGACGGGACGGGCGCACGCCGTGTAGACCGGGTTGTCCTCCACGATCCGGAGCAGCCGCGAACCACTCCCCGGGGGAGTGGTTTTGATCATCTCGTCGGCCGAGCCGATCCGCGGGTTCCCGCCGCGCAGGTACTCCTTGATGGCGGGCAGGTGCGCGCCCAGCGAGGAGTGCGGCGGCCTGGTCGTCGGTCAGTCCCAGGGAGGGGCCCAGGTGTTGGTTGATGTCCGCGTCGATGGCGATCACCGGTTGGCCGGCGGCGGCCAGATGGCGGATGAACAGTGCGGACAACGTGGTCTTGCCGCTGCCGCCCTTGCCGACGAAGGCGATCTTCATCTGGGACTCCCCGGCTGTCGCGTCGGCACACGGAAGCGCCGCCGACGGGTGTTGGAAATCGTTATCGTCACCGATAGCGGCATGCTATCGGTGGTTTCGGGTGCCGCGTGTGCGGGCAGGGCGGATTGCCTCGATCGAGTGATGCCGGGGTTGCTGTACAGGGGTCGGGCGGGCAGTCATTACCCTCGGGTAGGTGAGCACTGGAACTGATCCCCTCGCCCCGCTGGCCGCGCTGTCCGGAGTACCCGAGGCCGTGGCCGAGGTGCGCAAGGCCGTGGACCGCCTCTACGGGCACCGTGTCATGCGCCGCCGCGCCGCAGAGGTGACCTCGGAGGCCGCCATCCGCGGGGCGCGCGCCTCGGCGGCCCTCGACGGTGCCGACTGGTCCTTGGAGGAGATCCGTCGGAGGAGCGACTTCGGCGGTGACCCGGAAGCCCGGACGGTGGGTGGAGCCCTCCGCATCTCGGCCGATGCCGGCCAGCTGCTGGGTGTGTGGCGGCACTCTCCGCTCCAGGTGCTGGCGCGGCTTCATCTGCTGGCAGCCGGTGACGCGGATCCCGCGGCCGGTCGGCCGCGGCGGGAGGGCGAGCCTGCGGGGCCGCTGTTCCCGGTGGAGATCGCCGCGGCGGAGGGCTTCGAACGGAAGGTCCAGGAGGTCGAGCTCCCGCCCGCGCCCCCTGCGGACGAGGCGGCCGCCAGGCTCGACCAGCTGGCGCAACTCCTCGCAGCCCGTGCGGACGGCGCGGCGAGCGGTACGCCGGCACTGGTCGTGGCCGCGGTGGTGCACGGCGAACTGCTGGCCCTGCGCCCGTTCGGCGCGCACAACGGGGTGGTGGCCCGCGCCGCGCAGCGCATTGTCCTGATCGCGGAGGGCCTCGACCCGAAGGCGATCTGTCCGGCCGAGGTCGGGCTGGCCGAACTCGGTACTGCGGCCTACCGCGAGGCGCTGGCCGGGTATCTGGGCGGGACGGAGGAGGGCATGGCGCGCTGGATCGGCCACTGCGGCGAGGCGCTGCGACTCGGCGTGCGGGAAAGCACCGCGGTCTGCGAGGCGATGCAGCGAGGGATGGTCTGAGGTCGCCGGCCGGCGCGGTCACCGGGCTGTGTCGCCCTGCCGGTGGGAATCGCCCGGGTGGGTGAATGGTGCCCTTCGAAGGGCGACGGACGCAGCTCGGCGGGCTGCGCTTCGGGGTAGGGGCGCGGGTGCGGCGCGGCTTCCCCCAGCATGCAGATGCGGCGGCACCTGAGACTGACCGGTGCCGCCGCTGGCGCAGGTACCGGGTTACCAAGCATGCACCGGAAGTGCCCATCAGGTGGGGATCCTGCCCGTTCACCTGGTGCGGCGGCCCGTCAGCGGGTCGGCTGCATGTGGGTGCCCAATCATCTGCACGCGGTCCGTGGGGCCTTAACTGCGTTGTCGGATTGACCTCTTCGGGTCCTGCCGGGTCTCGCGGGCCGTAAGTCCTTTCTATCGCGGATCGCTGCAAAGCGGAACCCGAAAGAAGAACTTTTTCCCGATTGTCCGATTCGGCGGCAGTGTGCTCCGCCGTCCGGTTTCTGTCCGGCTTCCGGGGCCGGTGAACGGCGTGGCGGAAGCCGGACGGCCCGGCCCGATCCGGGGTGGTCCGTCAGCTTTCCGGGCGTCGGCGTCGCGCCGTGTACCAGAGCAGGCCGGCCGTGACGGCAGCCGTCCCGAGCGCCACCGCCAGCAGTACGGAGCGGCTCGGAGTCGAGAACTCGGGCAGTCTGCGCCGGAGTTCGACCGGCCGGCTGAAGACGAGTACGGGCCACTCGCGGGCCGCCGCCTCCTTGCGCAGGGCACGGTCGGGGTTGACCGCCGACGGATGGCCGACGGCTTCCAGCAGGGGCAGGTCCGTCGAGGAGTCGCTGTAGGCATAGCAGTCGGCGAGGTTGTACCCCTCGACGGCCGCCAGGTCGCGGATCGCGGCGGCCTTGTTCTCCGCGTAGGCGTAGTACTCGATCTCACCCGTGTAGCGGCCTTCCGCGACCTCCAGGCGGGTGGCGATCACGTGGTCGGCGCCCAGCAGTCGGCCGATCGGCTCGACCACCTCGGAGCCGGAACTGCTGACGATCACGACATCGCGCCCGGCGGCATGGTGCTGTTCGATCAGCGACGCGGCCTCGTCGTAGATGATCGGGTCGATGAGCTCGTGGAGCGTCTCCGACACGATCTCCCGCACCTGCTGCACGTTCCAGCCGCGGGTCAGCGCCGACAGGTACTGCCGCATCTTCTCCATCTGGTCGTGGTCCGCGCCGCCGATGAGGAAGACGAACTGGGCGTAGGCGCTCTTCAGTACCGCCCGACGGTTGATCAGGCCGCCCTGGTAGAACGGGCGGCTGAATGCCAGGGCACTCGACTTGGCGATGATCGTCTTGTCCAGGTCGAAGAACGCCGCGGTGCGCGGTACGCCGTACGGGCGGCGCAGGGCGGACTCCGGCGAGGACTCTGCGTCCGCGTCCGAACCTGCGTCCGCGTCCGCGTCTGCATCGGAGTCCGCGGCGGCTCCGGGGCCCTGCTCCGGGGCGGCGTCGTCGGCGTGGGGGCTCGCTGCCCGTCGTCGGCAGGATCCTCGGGCACGGCGTTCGGGAGGGGCGCGGCGCCGGTGTCCGGCACGGCGCCCGGCGGCTGGTCGGACGCCGCCGCGGACTCCCCGGAGGGGGTCGCCCGGGGCTCGTTCGGGGCGGTACCGTTCGTGGCCTCGGGGCCACGGTCGACGAAGTCGGCGTTCTCGGTGGTGTCCACGGGATCCGAGGATAGAGGGCCCGGCAAATGACCCCGCCATTCGGCGTACTCCCGGCCGTGCGGGTTTGTGTTTCTGGCCGCTCGGGTACACCATGGAAGTCACGGATCGTTCGCGACCGTGCTAACCCGGTCCGGCTCCTCCCCCCGAGTCGGGCCGTGGATAGACGACCCCCGCTCTCCCCCCGGCGGGGGTCGTCGCATGTCCGGGCCCGTTCTGCGGGCCCGTTGACGTGTCGGGCCGGAGAGCGCAGCGGAGGCCTGCCGGGGGATGCCGATCGCTTGCGGGTCCGAACGCGCGCGGGATTTTCGTCACTCTTTGTGATCGATTGATCGATGTTCGCCCGCCTTCTTCATAGCCCGACCGAGGCTCTCTGCGTCAATTCTCCGATGCATTGCCCCCTGGCGAGTGAACGAAGTTATCCACATACCCGAGTTGTCCACAGGATTTGACAGGGCGCAGACGGATTGATCGCCAAGCCCCAACGTGGTCCCCGGGCAGCCGTACTTCCCGGACATCGGGGAGCCCTGCGAGCAGCCCTCCGATCGGCGCCGAGGCGCGTGTCCGTGCCCGGGCACCGGTCGGCACCGCACCGGACAACGCCCACGCGGGGGAGACCGTCATGCAGACACCGACCACCGACTCCGAATCCGCCGACAGCACTGCGTCGGCCGGGCCGCTGATCGTCACCGAGGACACCGAACTGGCGGAACACCTCGTGCGGATCTGTGCGGCCGCGGGCGTCGAGCCGCAACTGACCCGGGAGGGGGCCGTCTCCCGGAGCCGTTGGGAGAGTGCGCCCCTCGTGCTCGTCGGGGACGACGTCGCCGAACGCTGCAGCGGGCTCGCGAGACGGCCCGGCGTGCTGCTGCTCGGCCTCGATCTGGACGACGGCGCGGTCTGGGTGCGGGCCGTCCGCCTCGGGGCGGAGCAGGTGATCTTCCTTCCCGACTGCCAGGCCTGGCTGCTGGACCGTATTGCCGACGCGGCCGAGGGCGTCGGTCCGCCGGCGCTCACCGTCGGGGTGCTGGGCGGCCGCGGCGGAGCGGGTGCCTCGACGCTCGCTTGCGCGCTGGCGGTCACCGGCGCCCGGGAGGGCCATCGCACGATGCTCGTCGACGCCGACCCGCTCGGGGGCGGGCTCGACGTCCTGCTCGGCGGTGAGACCTCCGACGGCCTGCGATGGCCCGACCTGGCCGGCTCGCGCGGCCGCCTCAGCAGCGCCGAACTGGCCAAGGCCCTCCCCGAGCTGCACCGGCTCAATGCCCTCTCCTGGGATCGCAGCGACTGCCTGACGATCCCGCCCGAGGCGATGCGGAGCGTGCTGGCAGCCGCCCGGCGGCGCGGCGGCCTGGTGGTGGTCGACCTGCCCCGGCACATCGACCCGGCGGCGGCCGAGGCGCTGGAGCAGATCGACACCTGCCTGCTGGTGGTTCCCGCCGAGCTCCGCGCCTTGGCGGCCACCGGCCGGGTGGCCGCGGCCGCCCGCATGCGGTTGTCCGATCTCCGGGCCGTGGTCCGCGTGCCGGGGCCGATCGGATTGTCCGGTGCGGAGATCGCCCGCAATCTTCGGCTGCCGTGCGCCGGCGAGCTCCCCGCCGAGCCGGGCCTCGACCTGGACGTGGAGCGGGGCACCCCGCCCGGCGTCCGGGAGCACGGACCGCTCGCCCGCTTCTGCGGCAGCTTTCTCAACGAGGTCATGCCGCCCGTGGCCGCCGCCGAGGGAGGGGCGCTGTGAGGAGCCGTCCGAGCAGGGGCACAGAGACCGATCCGGGTGGGTCGGGCATCGGCCTGCGACGCAGGCCGATGGGGTCGGCAACCGGCCCCTCCAGGGCCGTCCAACCGTGCGGAGCTCCGGCGCCGCACGATCGGTCCGGGGGCCGTCAGGCGCAGGCCGGCCCGCCAGGATCGTCCGGGGCTGCGAGGGGAGACCAGGTGCAGTCGTACCCAGCCGCCCTGCTCGACGTCGTTCGACTGCACCTGGCGGAGGCCGGGGCGCTGCCCACCACCGGGTCGGTCGCCGCCGTTTTGCGGGCCCACCATCCGTCGCTCGGCGGGAGCGATGTGCTCGACACCGTCCGGCAGATCCAGGCGGAGCTCATCGGGGCGGGGCCGCTGGACGGCCTGCTGATGCGCCCCGACGTCACCGATGTCCTGGTCAACGGGCCCGACGAGGTCTGGATCGACCGCGGAGGGGGTCTGGAGCGGGCCGAGGGAGTGCGGTTCCCGGACGCCCAGGCCGTCCGCCGCCTCGCCCACCGCCTTGCCACGGCGGCCGGCCGTCGTCTCGACGACGCCATGCCGTGGGTCGACGCACGACTGCCCGACGGCACCCGGCTGCACGCGGTCATCCCGCCCATCGCCGGCAACTGCACCCACATCTCCCTCCGGACGAGTCGCTCCCGCCCGTTCACCATGGACGGGCTCGTGGCAGGGCGGATGCTGCCCCGGGCCGGTGCCGACCTCCTGGCCCGGATCGTCGAGGCCCGCCTCGCCCTGCTGATCAGCGGGGGTACGGGTTCGGGCAAGACGACCTTGTTGTGCGCTCTGCTCGGCCTGGTCGATCCGGGGGCACGCATCGTCCTCGCCGAGGACTCGGCCGAACTCCGCCCGGCCCACCCGCACGTCGTACGGCTCCAGAGCCGTCCGCCCAACCAGGAGGGCCTGGGCGAGCTCACCCTGCGCGATCTGGTCCGCCAGGCCCTGCGGATGCGCCCGGACCGCCTGGTGGTGGGGGAGGTCAGGGGCGCCGAGGTGGTTGACCTGCTCGCTGCCCTCAACACGGGGCACGAAGGTGGCTTCAGCACCGTCCACGCGAACGCGGCGGCCGATGTCCCGGTCAGGTTGGAGGCCCTCGGCGCGCTCGCCGGGCTCGACCGCTTCCTGCTGCACAGCCAGCTGCGGGCAGCTCTGGATGTGGTCATCCACCTCGTCCGCGACCCGCAGAACGGTGCACGACGCGTCGCCGAACTGCACACGGTCGTCGACAGGGGCAACGGCCTGGCCGACACGCTGCCGGCCGTGCTGTTCAGGGCGGACGGCGCATGCGATCTCGGCCCGGGCTGGACCAACCTGCAACGCGCCTGCGAGGAACGCGGCGTCTTCCTGCCCGGGAGTCTCCTGTGACGATCCGCCAGATGGATCTGGTCTGGGGGCTGGCGCTCTGCGCGGTCGCCGCGACGGCTTGGCGCCTGCTGGATTCGGCAGTGCGCGGCATCCCGCCACGAGACGCCGCTCCACCGCGGGGCTCGGCAGCCGGAGCCAGGACACCCGATGCCAGGACGCCGGAAGCCAGGACACCCGGCGCCGGGGAAGCCGGCAGGGGGACACCCGACAGCGCGGCATCCGCCGCCGGAGCGGCCGGCGGCGCCGGACCATCCGGCACTGCGACACCCGGAATCACGGCCGTCGGACGGAGACCATGATGAGCACGGACAGGGCCACGACAGCCGTCATTCTGGGCGGCGCCGTCCTCCTTCTCCTCCTTCTCGCCCTCCCTCTTGCCGCGGTGCGTGGCCGAGTGCGGTCCTCCCGTCGGGCCCACAGCGTCTGCCCTCCGGCCACCCGAGCGGGCAGAGTCGGCCCGCTCGGCCGGGTGCGCCGCCGCCTGACAGGGTGGCGACCGCCCCCTGGGCATGTCCCGAACTGCTGCTCCTGCCGGCGGGCCTCGCGGCAACCGGGGCCACCGACTCGGTGATTCCGGGGCTCCTCCTCGCGGTGGGGATCGTGCCCCTGCGGCGGCTGCGAGTGCGCCGCCGCACAGCAGCCGAAGCCGGTCGCCGCACCGACGCCGTGATCGACCTGTGCGCTGGACTGGTTGCGGAACTTCGCAGCGGCGCGACACCTGAGTACGCCCTGCACACCGTCCTGACCAGGAGTCCGGCCCTCCGGCAGGCCCTCGGTCGCGAGCCGGGCGCACGGCTGGCGGCGGTGCACTACGGCGCCGACGTTCCAGCGGCGTTCAGGCTGGTCGCCGAGATGCCGGGCGGGGCGGGCGGGGCAGCGGTCGCCGCGTGCTGGCAGGTCAGCGCCGACAGCGGCACCGGCCTTGTGCTCGGCCTCGACCGGATCGCGGACGCCCTTCGCGCGGAACGCGCACTGGCCGAGGAGGTGGCAGGGGAGCTCGCCGGTGCCCGCGCCACCATCACCCTGCTCGCGATGCTGCCCGTGTTCGGTCTGGGACTCGGAGCCGCCCTGGGCGCGCGTCCGGTGCCGGTCCTGCTCCACACACCGACGGGCCTGGCCTGCCTTACCGCGGGTGCGTTGCTGGAGGTCTCCGGGCTGGCGTGGACGGCGCGGATCGTCCGTGCCGCCGAGGACTCGCCCGAACGGAGCCGAATCAGCGCCGGATCCGTTCCGCAGAGGGTCGGCAGTACCTCGTCACCGGGCGGCGCCTGCGGAGTGTCCCGGAGAGGCTCCGGCCGACGCCCTCCACCGGAGCGCGGACGGTACCCGGCGTATCAGGGCCTGGCAGAGGAGCTGTGGTGAACACCGTTTGCGCCGTCCTGGCCGCCGCCACCGCGGCCATGGGAATGACCACCCGTAATCCGGCCGCGTCCGGTCCGCTCCGCAGGGCGATCGCCCGGCGAAAGGTCGGCCGACGACTTGCCGCACCGAACCCCGGCCGGACCGGGCATCCCGGGGCAGGCACTCACCGGAGCAGCGCTCCGCGGAGTGGTGACCAGCGGGGCCGGGTCCCGTGGCGCGGCACTCAGCGCGGCGGCACCCACCACGTCAGCGCCCGCCCGGCCGGCGACCACCAGGCCGACCGCCACCCGAGTCGGCACGATCAGGTGCGACGTGACCGGCGTCGAACCGGCCCGGCGCCGCTCGGCGGGTCTCGGCCCGGCCCGGTGAGCCCGGGAATGGCAGGGGAGGGTCGAGCCCATTCCGGGCCCCGCCGGGACAGACGAACCGCCTCGGGTACCTCGGCCGCCAGGGCGCCTGCACGACGCTGGCTGCTGCCGCTGTCGGTCGGCCTTGCCACAGCAGCCCTTCTCGGTGGCGCGGTCGGCCTGGTGGCCGGCGCGGTATCCGCTGCGGCCGCGTACCGGTGGCTGCCGAAGGTGCCGACCCGGGAGTCCCGGCTGGCGGAGGCGGAGCACGGCAGGCTGCTCCGGCAGCTGCCGCTGGCGGCGGAACTCCTGGCCGCTTGCCTGGCGTCGTCGACCTCTCCGGGAGTGGCCGTGGCGGCGGTCGCCCGGAGTGTCGAGTCGCCGATGCGGGAGCGCCTTGGCGTCACGGCTTCCCAGCTGTCGCTCGGCGCCCCGCCGGAGCTCTGCTGGGATCGGCTCGGGATCGAATGCCCGGCGCTGGCCCCGCTCGCGCGCTGCCTGGTGCGAACGAGTCTGAGCGGTGCACCGCCGGCCACTGTTCTGAGCGGTCTGGCGCAGACCCAGCGCGCCGCTGCCGGCCGAGCCGCCCACGCCAGAGTGCGACGGGCCGGCGTCCTGGCCACCGCGCCCCTCGGGCTCTGCTTCCTCCCGGCGTTCGTCCTGATCGGCGTGATCCCCGTGGTGATGGGTCTCACCACTCTCTACTCGCACCGGATCTGACGGCAGGGCATGGCCCCTGAGCGTGCGGTCCGGCCGCCCCACCCACTTGTTCCCCGTCGAGTCCCGCGTCCAACTGCCACAAGGAGTTGTGTGATGTCCCTGCCCGCTGTCCACCGCACCGGCCGCCGTCTTCCCGTTCCGCCCACCCCGCAGACCCCCGACGGCCTCGCCCCGGCTGTTCGGCCGAAGCGTCGGCGGCGCATCTGCGTCGTCGCAGGCTTCCTTCGGCAGCGGATCGCCGGACCGCCGGACGCCGGAATGACGACCGCCGAGTACGCCATCGGCACGATTGCGGCATGCGCGTTCGCGGCAGTCCTCTATCGCGTGGTCACCAGCGACGTGGTGTCCGGGGCGATCGGACAGCTGCTGGACCGAGCTCTCCATGTGGTCTGACCGCCGTCGCGCGGCGCGGGGTGCCCGACCCCCTGCGCCCGGTCGGCCGCCGGGTGCCGATCGGGACGCAGGGATGGTGACGGCCGAGACGGCCGTGGCCCTTCCGGCTCTCGTGATGCTCATGGCGCTGCTGATCTGGGGCGTGGTGGCTGCCGGGTCGCAGATCCGCTGCGTGGACGCGGCCCGCGTCGGTGCCAGAGCCGCCGCCCGCGGGGATGTCGACGCGGCTGCGATCGCAGAAGCTGCTGCACCGCCGGGTGCCACCGTCCGGATCCGGCAGGAGGCCGAAGAAGTCCGAGTGACGGTCGAGGCACCGTGCCCGGGCCCCGGCCGGCTCGGTGCGGTCCTTTCCGTCCGGCTGACCGCTTCGGCGGTGGCCGCACGTGAGGACGTCGCCGGCCCGGGGGAGAGGGTGTCCCATGGCCGTCGTGACGGCAGGGCACCTCGACGTCGAGGGCTCCGGCAGCACGGTGCCGGACGCTTTGCTCCGGAGGGCGCGACCCCTGGACCGAGGTTCGGCGACGATCTGGATGCTGTCGCTCGGTCTGCTCGGCTGCGTGGTCTTCGCAGCCGCCCTGGCGATGGGCAGTGTCGTGGCCTCCCGCCACCGTGCGGAGTCGGCCGCAGACCTGGCCGCGCTGGCGGCGGCCGACCGCCTACTGATCGACGCGGACGGCGGATGCGGACGGGCCGGGCACGTTGCGGCATCGCAGCAGGCCACGCTGGTGTCCTGCTCGCCGGACTGGTCGGCGGACACCGTGGAGGTGTCCGTCGAGGTGCCGATCGATCCGTTGCCCGTGCGGCTCGCTCTCGGCCCGGCAAGGGCCCGCGCCCGCGCAGGGCTGGTCTGGGCCCTGGGGCCGGGCGAAGGGACGGCCGCAGCCCACCCCGGCCCGCTGGGACGGAGCCTCGTTCAGCCGGTTGTCCGCGGCCCGGCCCTGCCATCGTCCTCGCCTCCGCGCCCGCCCTCGCCTTCGCGTTCGCCCACACCGTCGTCCGAGGTGCTGGCACTGCCATCGCCGTCACTGCCACTGCCGTCGTGGCCGCTGCCGTCACGGGCAGACGGTGCACCGGCCAGCAGGGCTCCCAGCAGTCGTACCGCCGCCGCCTTGTCCAACGGGTCGTTGCCGTTGCCGCACTTGGGGGACTGGACGCAGGAGGGGCAGCCCCGTTCGCACTCGCAGGCCGCGATGGCGTCCCGGGTTGCGGTCAACCACTGGACGGCCCGACGGAATCCCCGTTCGGCGAAGCCCGCGCCACCCGAGTGGCCGTCGTACACGAAGACCGTCGGCAGACCGGTATCCGGATGGAGCGGTACCGAGACGCCGCCGATGTCCCATCGGTCGCAGGTGGCGAACAGGGGGAGCAGGCCGATCGAGGCGTGCTCGGCGGCGTGGGCGGCGCCGGGCAGCTGGTCGAACGGGATCTCGGCGTCGAAGAGTTGGTCCTCCGTCACCGACCACCAGACGGCCCGAGTCCGTAGTGTGCGGGGCGGGAGGTCCAGTTTGGTCTCGCCGAGGATCTCGCCGGTGGAGATCCGCTTGCGCAGGTACCCGACCACCTGGTTGACCACCTCGACCGCGCCGAAGCTGAGCCGGGCCTCCCCCAGTCCACCGTGGTGTCCGTGGACAGCACGGAGATGGAGGTGATGTCACGGGCGGCCGTCGTGTACGGCGGGTCAGCAGCCTCGACCAGCGCAACCGAGGTCTCCAGGTCGAGATCCTGCACTAGGTAGCTGCGGCCCTGGTGGATGTGGACGGCCCCGGTGTGCACCGTGGTGTGCGCGGCGGCGGCATCGACGGTGCCGAGCAGCCGGCCCGTGAGCGCTTCGACGATCTGTACGGGACTGCCGCCGCTGCCCCGCAGGTCCACCCGGTCGGCCGCCCGTTCCCTGCGGGTCCAGTACCAGGAGCCGTCGGAGCGGCGTCGCAACAGCCCCCGACGCTCCAGCGCGGGCAGGAGCGGCTGCGTCGA
The DNA here is from genome assembly GCF_039544005.1 of Kitasatospora paranensis. Lineage (NCBI taxonomy): Bacteria > Bacillati > Actinomycetota > Actinomycetes > Kitasatosporales > Streptomycetaceae > Kitasatospora > Kitasatospora paranensis. The sequence continues at coordinate 4,071,026 of NZ_BAABKV010000001.1, read as the reverse complement.
CGGTCCGAACAGCTCGATGTCGGCATCGGTGATCGGCAGTTCGGCCGCGGCTGCGCAGAGGTGAGGTGCCAGTACGTGCGGGTTGTCGGGGTCGAGCACCGTGGCCTCGACCGGTGTCCTGAACAGGGCCTCCGGGTGGTGCACCAGATACGTGTCCAGCGGGTCGTCGCGAGCGATCAGGACGGCCAGTGCCCCCTGGGCCTCGCGGCCGGCCCGGCCCGCCTGCTGCCACAGCGAGGCCCGGGTACCGGGGTAGCCCGCCATCAGGACGGCGTCGAGCCCGGACACGTCGACGCCGAGTTCGAGAGCGGAGGTGGAGGCGAGACCCAGTAGCCGGCCGGACTGCAGGTCGCGTTCCAGCGCCCGGCGTTCCTCAGCGAGATAGCCGCCGCGGTATGCGGCGACCCGGCCCGAGAGCGGGGTGCCGAGCAGATCCTGCGCCTGAAGGGCCACGAGTTCGGCAGCACGGCGTGAGCGGACGAACGCGACCGTCCGGGTCCCGGATTCGACGAGGTCGGTCAACAGGTACCCGGCCTCGGCAGTGGCAGTCCGGCGTACGGGGGCGCCCTGCTCGCCGACGTGCTCCGTCAGTGGTGGCTCCCAGAGGGCGAACACCAGTGGACCGCGCGGAGAACTGTCCTCCGTGACGGCCACGGCGGGCAGCCCGGTCAACCGTTCGGCTGTCGCCGCGGGCTCGGCGGTGGTCGCCGACGCCAGCAGGAAGGTGGGCGTGGACCCGTACCGGGCACACAGCCGGCGCAGCCGACGCAGCACTTGGGCGACGTGGGAGCCGAACACGCCGCGGTAACTGTGGCATTCGTCGACGACCACGTACCGCAGTGTCTTGAGGAAGGTGGACCAGCGAGGGTGGGACGGCAGGATGCCCCGGTGCAGCATGTCGGGGTTGGTGAGCACGTAAGAGGCGTACTGGCGGACCCACTCGCGCTCCTCCCCGGGAGTGTCGCCGTCGTACAGGGCGACTCGGACCCGCGGCGGCACCAGTTCGGCGGCACGTCGACGTTGGTCGGCGGCGAGCGCCTTGGTCGGGGCGAGGTAGAGGGCTGTCGCGCCGCGGCCGTTCGGTGCCTCCGTCCCGTCCAGCAGATCGCTGAGCACCGGGGCGAGGTAGCCGAGGGACTTCCCGGAGGCAGTGCCCGTAGCGATCACCACGGAGCGTCCTGCCTTCGCGAGTTCCATCGCCTCGGCCTGGTGGGCCCACGGCTCGCTCACTCCGAGGCCTCGGGCGGCCTCCCGGATTTCCGGACGGATTGCTTCCGGCCAGGAGGCATGCCGGGCGGGACGCGCGGGCAGATGCTCCGTATGGGTGAGGCGGTCCGACCGGCCCCGGTTGGCGGACAGGGTCTCTAGCAGGGCCTCGGGCGAGCTGTGACGGGGCGGCATGGGGACCCAGTGTGTCACCGGCGTGACGGAGAATCGCCGCAAGCCATCGTGCGGGCATGCTCGCAGGTGGTTGAATGAGCCCGTGACGGCCGCATGGCCGAGGGACGCACGCCGACGCCCACGTGCACGGCTTGCCTCGCCCGGCCTGCGACCACGCGGTGGCGGCCACCCGGCCGAGGATCGCAATGACGTAGCAAGGCAAGGTGCTGGAGGTTCCGTGGACCTGTCCCTGCCGACCCGTACGGTTGGCGATCGCACGGTCGTCGAAGTCGGCGGCGAGATCGATGTGTACACCGCCCCCAAGCTGCGCGAGCAGTTGGTCGAGCTCGTCAACGACGGCAACTACCACCTCGTCGTCGACATGGAGGGCGTTGACTTCCTCGACTCCACCGGTCTCGGTGTGCTGGTGGGCGGGCTCAAGAGGGTCCGTGCGCACGAGGGTTCGCTGCGCCTGGTCTGCAACCAGGAGCGCATTCTGAAGATCTTCCGGATCACCGGTCTGACCAAGGTGTTCCCGATCCACACCTCGGTGGACGACGCCGTCGCCGCCACCGACTGACCGTCGTCCGCTGCACCGGCGGGGCCTTCGAGGCTCCGCCGGTGCGGGGGCCGATCCGGTTCCGCACTTCTGCCTGCCGCCCGGCGGCATGGCTGTCAGGGCCGTCAGGGCTGTGAGGGAGTAACCCCGGAGGGGAGGAATGGCAACCGTCGAACTTCGATTCAGCGCGCTTCCCGAGCACGTGCGCACGGCCCGGCTGGTAGCCGCTGCTGTCGCAAGACGGGCAGGCGTCGAGGAGTCGGTGCTCGACGAGGTGCGCCTCGCCGTGGGTGAGGCATGCTCTCGCGCCGTCGGCCTGCACCAGCGCGGTGACGCCCAGGGGGCGATCCGCGTCGCGCTCATCGAGCAGGAGAAGCGTTTCCTCATCGAGGTCGCCGACGAGGCCGGCCCGATCCCGCTGTCCGCCTCGGCCGCGGCCGAAGGGTCCGACCGGGACGACGACGCTCTGGGGCTCGCCGTCATCACCGGCCTGGTCGAGGACGTCGAGGTCAGCAACGGCAACGAGGGCGGGCTCATCCGCATGAGCTGGCCCGTCTCCTCCGCCCCGGTCGCGGTCTGACGGCCGAAACGCCGTCCTGCCCGGGGATGTCCCCAGCCCCCACTGCCTGGCCCGGCGCTCGAATACTTCGGACAGGTCGGGCATGTCGGCCCGGCCTCCACCACCCCGCTGGGCCGAAGGCGGCACACGTCCTGCTGCCCCCGAACCTCCCCGCTGCGCTGCGCACGACGGCCCGCACGGCCGCTGATCCGGCTTGCCCGCCGGTCGCCTCTCGCGGTCGACCCGTGTCGCGCTGCTGCGCCACTCGCCTGCGGCGCCTCGGTCCTGTCCGGTCACTGTTGCGACCGTCGCGGTCGCCCTCCTGTGCCCTCCCCGCGTGCCCCTTTCCCCGGGGACTAAGTGCCTGGTGGCGGGCCACTTCACGGGCCACTGCACGGGCCGCTTCATGGGCTGCTTCATGGGGCGTGTCTGCGGCCGGGGCGGGCCGCCGTGTAGGTTCGCAGCTCGAAGTCCATGACCGAAAGGGCCCACCCGGTGAAGAAGCGACTGCTGACCGTCCCCGCGCTCGGGGCCCTGCTCGCCTTCGGCACCGTCGCCTGCAGCAGCGACAACAGCGCGGCACTGGACTCGTGGGCCAAGGGTGTCTGCGAGGCGGCCAAGGACCCGATAACGCAGTCGCGGGTCGCGCTCGCCGACACGGCCAAGGTGATCCCGGGGGAGGCGCCGGCCGACCTCCAGAAGAGGCTTTCGGGGGACCTCGCCGCCCTCGCGAAGGCCAACCAGGGTCTTGCGGACGCGGTGGACAAGGCAGGAGCGCCCAAGTCCGACGACGGCGCCACGGCGGAGAAGCAGGCCGTGGACGAGCTGCGCAAGGCCTCGCAGGGGTACCTCGACGTCCAGAAGAAGCTGAACGCCCTGGCCACGATGGACCAGGCGAAGTTCGCCGACGGACTCCGAAGCGTCGGGGATCAGGTCCAGCAGTTGGCCCAGCTGTCCACCGAGGGCCTGAACCGGCTCCAGACCGGTCAGGTGGGTGATGCCGTGAAGCGTCAGGCCGGTTGCAAGGCCAACGCTGTGCCGCTGCCGGCCGCGACCGACGCGCCGTCCCCGGATGTCTCCCCGTCCGGTGGCGCCGCTCCCTCGGGCGGTTCGAGCGCATCCGCCTCCAAGGCCGCCCAGTCCGGCAAGGCATCGGCGCCGGGCACGGGCCAGTCGTCCTCGAAGGGGGCGTCGGCCTCCGGTACCGCCGACCCCAGCGCCTCGACCGGCTGACCATCCCCACTCCGGCCCCATCCACCCCGCCCCCGCACACCCCAACCCTCGTCCACTCCGGCGCCTGCCCGCACCCGTTCGCGGCTGCGCTGATGCGGCGGCCGTCCGGGGGACAATGGCTGGGTGACCAACAGCCCTGCCCCAGAACCCGCCCGCCTCGCCCGGTTGCGCGAGGCGCTGCTCGCCGCCCAGTACACCGCCGACGGCTGCCTCGACCTGCTGGGCCCGACCGCGTACGCGGCCCTCGCCCGGAGCGAGACGGTGCCGGCGCTGCGGGCCACGGGCGGCGGGAGCCCGCTGGAGACGCTCGTCCGGCTCTTCCTGCTCCAGCAGCCCGTCCGGTTCGAGGCGGCTGCGGCGGCGCTGCCGGTGGCGGACTGCCTGGCGGACGGCTGGCTGACCCGGGACGGTGACGAGGTCCGCGCCACGGTCGACGTCCGGCCGTACGCCAACGAGGTCGCCGGGTTGCCGAGTGCGGACGCGTGGGTGGTCTCTGACCTGGGGTGTGCCGTCGGCGGCGCCGGCGGTATCGGCGCCGGGGAGTCCTCGGGCGGAGTGGCCCGACGGGACCTGGTGCTCGGTGTGGGCGGCGCGTCCACGACGCTGGCCAATCTGGCGGTGCGACGGCCTGTCCGGAGCGCGTTGGACCTCGGTGCCGGTTCGGGCGTGCAGGCGCTGCACGCAGCGCGGCACGCTCAGCAGGTGACCGCGACGGACCTCAACCCGCGGGCGCTGCACTTCAGCCGGCTCACACTGGCCCTCTCGGGCTTCGACCACACGACGACCGAGCAGGGGAGCCTCTTCGAGCCCGTGGCGGACCGGAAGTTCGACCTGATCGTGTCGAACCCGCCGTTCGTCATCTCGCCCGGCAGCCGGTTCGTGTACCGGGACGGCGGGATGGCCGGCGACGACCTCTGCCGCAGCCTGGTCCGCGGTGCCGCCGCGCACCTCCAGCCCGGCGGATACTGCCAGCTGCTGGCCAACTGGCAGCACGTCAAGGGCGAGGACTGGCACGACCGGCTGGCCGGCTGGGTGGCCGGGACGGGGCTGGACGCCTGGGTCGTCCAGCGGCAGGTGCAGGACGTCGCCGAGTACGCCGAGCTGTGGCTGCGCGACGGCGGCGACCACCTCGGGCGGGGCGCCGACTACCGTGCCCGGTACGGCGAGTGGCTGGACGCCTTCGAGGAGGCCGGGGTCGAGGGCGTGGGGTTCGGCTGGATCACCCTCCGGGCCGGCGGCGCGGCCGAGCCGACCGTGCGGATCGAGGAGTGGCCGCACCCGGTGGAGCAGCCGCTCGGTCCGCACATCGACGAATGGTTCGCCCGGCAGGACTTCCTCCGGGGGCACGACGACGCCGCCCTGCTGGCGTCCCGGTTCCGGCTGGTCGACGAGGTCGTCCAGGAGCAGGTCGGCGCACCGGGTGCGGAGGATCCCGAGCACGTGATCCTGCGTCACAACCGTGGCATGCGACGGGCGACGAAGGTGGACACGGTCGGTGCCGGCTTCGTGGGCGCCTGCGACGGCACGCTGGCCGCGGGCGAGATCGTGGACGCGATCGCGCACCTGCTGGGCGAGGAGCGTGTGGTGCTCCGCGACCGGGTGCCGGACTCCTTGCGCCTGCTGACGGAGCAGGGGTTCATCGAGCCGCTGGTGGACTGAGACGGCCGGGCCCGCGGCGGCCCCCGGCCCCCGGCCCCCGGACTACGGGTGGTAGAGCTCGCTGATCTTGGTGATGTGGCCTGCGGCGTCCACCGTGATGTCGTAGTTGCCGCCGAAGCAGGAGTACGGCTCGGGGACGGGCTGCTGGTGGGCGCAGGCGCCCGCGTGCGTCGCGAACTGGGCGAGGGTGACGCTCTTCGGGCCCATGCCCTCGGTCATCACGAAGAGTTCGGCGCCGGCGCCGGCCGCGAAGGTGTAGGAGACGGCGGCACCGGTCGGCTGGTAGTAGCCGTCGTCGTCGACGGTCGGCCCGCAGACGAAGCGGGTCGGGGTGGCCGTGACCTGGGTCGCGGTGGCGGCGGAGACGTTGATGACCTTGTGGCCGGCCTTCTGGGCGGCGGCGGTGCAGTCGGCGGTCGGCGTGGCCTTCCCGCTCGGCTTGGCGCCGGCGCTGCGGCTCGCGGTGGGCTTCGTGGTGCTCTTGCCGGTGGGCGTGGCGCCGGCCGTGCCGGCGCCGGTCGGCCGGGCCCCGGTGGACGTCGAGGCCGTGGCGGCGGTGGAGGCGTTCGCGGCCGGAGCGTCGGCGCTCGTGCCGGTCGGGTCGCAGGCGGTGAGCGCGAGCGTGGTCGTGGCGAGCAGCGCGCTGACGGCGAGCAGGCGGTGTGCGGACATGGTGTGGTCCCCCCGGGACATCGGTGGTGCGATCTGGTGCTTCGCGGGCGCCGAGGCGGCGGACGCCACCCGCTGCGCGGTGCGGCGGACACGCGATGCGCCGGGCTGTGCGCACCGTGTGCACTACCGGTGTACCGCCGTGCGGCAGGGCGTGGGGGCTCCCGTAGCAGGCCTGTGACACCGCACGCGGAGCCGTTACGCAGGCGGCCGGGCCGTGACCGGGCCGGGTGTGGGCGCTCGGGCCCGGGCTCGTTCACCTCCCCGTCTCCCGGAAGTTTCCCGTCGTACGTCGAACGTCAGTCCAGGGTTGTCCGCCGCCTGTCACGCTCCCGTCCACAGCCTGTGGACAGGTGGAGAGGGGTGGGACGGGTGGAGACACCGACGGCGGTGGCGGCAGGCGGGGTCCTGGCGCTCTTCGGCGGCGCGTTGCTGCTCTGGTGCGCCGCCGAGTTGCGCCTTCGCCACCACCTGCGCCGGTTCGGGATACCCGCGACCGCCCGCGTGGTGGCGGACGGCGACCCGTACGGGGAGCCCTACGGGGACACCTTCGGCGAGCTGGACAGTGCGCCGCTGCTCTCCTACATCCCTGCGCCGGCCGTCGAGCTGGTGCCCGTGCATTCCCCGGCCGCCTGTGACATGCGTTCCGGGCGGGTCGAGCCGGTCCTGGCGCGCCCGCGCGGATCGACCCCGCTGCGGCGCCCGTCGCGCCTGGTGCCCGGCACGGTCGTCCAGGTCATGTACGACGCCCGACGTCCCAGCCGGGTCGTCCTCGCCGGTACCGAGCTGCTGCCCACCCTGCTGAGCGACGTCTTCTGGGCCCTGCTGGGCACCACGGCCCTGGCCGGCGGCCTGACCCTGCTGACAGCGGTCCTGTCCGACTGATCACCCGCGGGCCGGTGGGCCCCGGATCTCCCGAGCTCCGACACTCGCCATCGGCCGCCCGCACCGTCGCATCCTCACCCGCCACCGCCCACCCCCCGCCGCCCCGCACGACCGTTCGTGTGTCGGCCGTGACCCGCCCGGATCAGGCCGCCGAGGGCCTTGTCGACCCCCTCCGCGGGGCGCGCGGGCGTGTCGTCGGGTTACCGTTCGAGTGGCGGCGGTCGGCCTCTCCGGTGAAAAAGCTGGATCCGTCCGTTTGACAAGGGTGGCCAGGGTACGGTCACACTCCGCTGGGGGAACGTCGCGCAGCGGCGGCCTCCGACGGCGGATGCCGGGTGGAGTGCCTCCCCCGCTGCCCGTGCCGCCAGCAGACGTAACGACCGGGAGAGAAGAGCGAAGGTGTCCCCGAGCAGCGAGACCGCGCACGGCAAGCGACTCGTCATTGTCGAGTCGCCGGCCAAGGCGAAGACGATCAAGGGCTACCTGGGCCCCGGCTACATCGTCGAGGCCAGCGTCGGGCACATCCGCGACCTGCCCGGCACCGCCGCCGAGGTACCCGACGAGTACACCGGTGAGGTCCGCCGGCTGGGTGTCGACGTCGACCACGACTTCGCACCGATCTACGTGGTGAACGCCGACAAGAAGTCGCAGGTCACCAAGTTGAAGTCGCTCCTCAAGGAGTCCGACGAACTCTTCCTCGCCACCGATGAGGACCGCGAGGGCGAGGCCATCGCCTGGCACCTGCAGCAGGTGCTGAAGCCGAAGGTCCCGGTGCACCGGATGGTGTTCCACGAGATCACCAAGGACGCCATCCAGGAGGCCGTCCGCAACCCGCGCGACCTGAACCAGCGCCTGGTCGACGCCCAGGAGACCCGCCGCATCCTCGACCGCCTCTACGGCTACGAGGTCTCGCCGGTCCTGTGGAAGAAGGTCATGCCGAAGCTCTCGGCGGGCCGGGTGCAGTCCGTGGCGACCCGCCTGGTGGTGGAGCGCGAGCGCGAGCGGATGGCGTTCACCAGCGCCCACTACTGGGACTTGATCGGCACCTTCTCGACCGGCCGCACCGCGGCCGACGCGGCCAACCCGGAGAACTTCGGCGCCCGGCTGGTCTCCGTCGACGGCAAGCGGGTCGCCACCGGCCGCGACTTCGGTCCGGACGGCCGGCTGCGCGACACCGGCATGGCCGCGAACACGGTCCACCTCGACGAGCAGGCCGCCCGCGCGCTGGCCGCGGCGCTGGAGCAGACGTCGTTCGCCGTCCGCAGCGTCGAGTCCAAGCCGTACCGCCGTTCGCCGTACGCGCCGTTCCGCACCACCACGCTCCAGCAGGAGGCCAGCCGCAAGCTGGGCTTCGGTGCGAAGCGGACGATGCAGGTGGCCCAGAAGCTGTACGAGAACGGCTTCATCACCTATATGCGTACGGACTCCACCACGCTGTCGGAGACCGCGGTGACGGCCGCCCGTGCCCAGGTCACCCAGCTGTACGGGGCCGACTACCTGCCGGACGCGCCGCGCGTCTACGCCTCCAAGGTGAAGAACGCCCAGGAGGCGCACGAGGCGATCCGTCCCTCGGGCGACCGCTTCCGCACCCCGGCCGAGACCGGCCTGGCGGGCGACGACTTCCGGCTGTACGAGCTCATCTGGATGCGCACCGTCGCCTCCCAGATGAAGGACGCGGTCGGCCAGTCGGTGACGGTCAGGGTCGGCGGCCGGGCCGCCGACAACCGGGACACCGAGTTCTCCGCCTCCGGCAAGATCATCACCTTCCACGGCTTCCTCAAGGCCTACGTCGAGGGCGCGGACGACCCCAACGCCGAGCTCGACGACCGCGAGCGCCGCCTTCCGCAGGTGGCCCAGGGCGACCCGCTGGCCGCCGACCGGCTCTCCGCCGAGGGCCACTCCACCAAGCCCCCGGCGCGCTACACCGAGGCCTCGCTGGTCAAGGAGCTGGAGGAGCGGGAGATCGGCCGCCCGTCCACCTACGCGTCGATCATCGACACGATCATCGCGCGCAAGTACGTCTTCAAGAAGGGCACCGCGCTCGTCCCGTCCTTCCTGTCCTTCGCCGTGGTCAACCTGCTGGAGAAGCACTTCGGCCGGCTCGTCGACTACGACTTCACCGCGAAGATGGAGGACGACCTCGACCGGATCGCGGCCGGCCAGGCCGAGTCCGTGCCGTGGCTCAAGCGCTTCTACTTCGGCGAGGGCGGGGGCGCGGCCGTCGCGGGCAGCGCCGCCGAGGCCGGCAACGGCGACGGCGACCACCTCGGCGGCCTCAAGGAGCTCGTCACCGACCTCGGCGCCATCGACGCGCGGGAGATCAGCTCCTTCCCGCTGAGCGACGAGATCACCCTGCGGGTGGGCCGCTACGGCCCGTACGTGGAGAAGGCCTCCGCCGTCGAGGGCGAGCCCGGCCAGCGCGCCGACGTGCCCGACGAGATGCCGCCGGACGAGCTCACCGTCGAGCTCGCCGAGGAGCTCCTCGCCAAGCCCAGCGGCGAGATCGTGCTCGGCACCGACCCGCAGAGCGGCCACCCGCTGATCGCCAAGGACGGCCGGTACGGCCCGTACGTCACCGAGGTGCTGCCCGAGGGCACCCCGAAGACCGGCAAGAACGCGGTCAAGCCGCGGACGGCCTCGCTCTTCCAGTCGATGGCGCTGGACACCGTCACGCTGGAGGACGCGCTGCGCCTGCTCTCGCTGCCGCGGGTGGTCGGCACCGACCCCGAGGGCAACGAGATCACCGCGCAGAACGGCCGCTACGGCCCGTACCTCAAGCGCGGCACCGACTCGCGGTCGCTGACCGCCGAGGACCAGCTGTTCACCATCACCCTGGACGAGGCGCTGGCGATCTACGCCCAGCCCAAGCAGCGCGGCCGGGCGGCCGCCGCCGCCCCGCTCAAGGAGCTGGGCACCGACCCGGTCAGTGAGAAGCCGGTCGTGGTGAAGGACGGCCGCTTCGGCGCCTACGTCACCGACGGCGAGACCAACGCGACGCTCCGCAAGGACGACGACGTCGAGACCCTCACCCCGGAGCGCGCCTACGAGCTGCTCGCCGAGAAGCGCGCCCGCGGACCGGTGAAGAAGACGGCGAAGAAGGCGCCCGCGAAGAAGGCCGCGGCGAAGAAGACGGTGGCCAAGAAGACCGTCGCCAAGAAGACGGCCGCGGCGAAGACGGCCGCCAAGACCACCACGACGGCGACGAAGACCGCCGCCGCGAAGAAGACCACGGTGAAGAAGACCGTGGCCAAGAAGGCCGCGGCCTCCTCCGACGAGGGCTGAGCCGGACACGTTCCGACGGGGCCGCACCCACCGGGTGCGGCCCCGCCGTGCGTCACAACCGTGTCATGGAGGCGCCCGGAAGGGCCGCTCCCCTTGGGCCGCAACGCCCGACCGCTACGCTGACCGTATGACGAGTGAGGAGCAGCCCACCGGTACCAGCCCCGCACCGCCCGACCGGCCGGAACCGGCCCCCGCGGGCACGCCCGGCGAACGGGCGCGGGCCCTGCTCCGCCTCCGGCCCTACCGGCGGTTGTGGACGGCCCAGCTGACCGGTGGCACCGCCGACCGCCTGGCCCTGCTGGTCCTCGTGCCGCTGACGGTGGTCGCCGCCGTGATCGGCGGCCAGTTCGGGCACGGCTACCGGTCGCTCGCCTTCGCCGTGGCCGCGGTCTTCGCCGCCCGGCTGCTGTCCACCGTGCTGTTCGGCGCGGCGCTGCTCGGTCCGGTGCACGCCCTGGTGGGCGGGCGCCTCGACCGGCGCTGGACGCTGATCGCCGCCGACCTGCTGCGCGCCGTGCTGATCGGGCTCGCCGGCTGGTGGACGACCTGGGCACCGGGCTCGGCCACCTGGGTGCTGCTCGGCACGGTCTTCGCGACCGGCGCCGCCGAGCGGATCTGGGCGGTCGCCAAGGCCGCCGCCGTCCCCGGCCTGCTGCCGCCGGCCGACCCGTACGCGCCCGCCGAGCGGCGGCGGCCCTCCGCCGCGAGCCTGGACGCGGTGCGCACGCTGGACCTGCGCACCGGCTGGGTCACCGTCCCGCTGGCCGCCGCGGCCCTGGTCGTGTTCACCCTGCTGAACAACGTGATCGCGGCACTCGGCTCGGACTGGCTGCGCGGCCACCAGACGACCTGTGCCGCCGCCGGCGCCGCGCTGCTCTTCGCCACCTCGGCCGTCCTGGTGTTCCTGCAGGAGCTGCCCGCCGGTGCGGCCGCCGTGCCGCGCTCGCCGCTGCAGGGCCTGCGCGCCCCGACCGACGCCACCCCCGGGCCTGCGCTGGCCAAGGGCCGCACCGGCTCCGCCCCCTACTTCACCTTCGCCGTGGCCGCCGGGTACGCCGCGATGGCGGGCGTCGCCGCCGTCGCTCTGCTGACCGCCGTCGAGCACCGGGCCGGGCCGGTCGGCTACGGCCTGGTGGTGCTCGCCGCCGCACTGGCGCCCGCCATCGGCATCCGGGCCGCCCGATCGGTGCTGCCCGGGCTCTCCCGGCGGCGGCTGCTCGCGGTCGCGCTGCTGGTGCAGGGCGTGTCGCTGATCCTGGCGGGCCTGGTGCTGGACTTCGTCCTGGTGCTGCTGCTCACCGTGCTGGCCGGCCTCGCCGCGGGCGTCACCGTCGCCGTCGGCCGTGGGCTGCTCGTCCAGGAGGTCGAGGAGATCCGGCTGGCCAAGGTCACCGAGCACCTGTACGCGGTGCTGCGGGTGGTCGTCGGTGGCGCACTGGTGGCCGTGCCGCTGATCGCAGCCGCCTACGGCGACGTCGAGCTCGGCCGGGTCGACTCCGGCAGCTTCACCTTCATCCACGGCGGCGCGGCGCTCGCCGTCTCCACCGCCGGGCTGCTCACCCTGGTGCTCGCCGCGGTGGTGCTGCTGCGCACCGACGACCGGCGGGGCGTCGCCCCGTTCGGCAGGGAGTTGGTGCAGGCCGTCCGCGGCGGTGCCGAGCCCGCCCCTCACCGGCTCACCGGGACCGGCTTCTTCATCGCCCTGGAGGGCGGTGACGGTGCCGGCAAGTCCACCCAGGCCCACGCGCTCGCCGAGTGGATCCGCTCCAAGGGCCACGAGGTGGTGCTCACCCGCGAGCCCGGCGGCAGCCCGGTCGGGCAGCGGCTGCGCGGCCTCGTCCTGGACGTCGGCAACACCGGTCTGTCGCACCGCGCCGAGGCGCTGATCTACGCCGCCGACCGTGCCGAGCACGTCGAGAACGTGATCCGGCCCGCGCTCGCCCGCGGCGCCGTGGTGATCACCGACCGCTACATGGACTCCTCGATCGCCTACCAGGGCGCGGGCCGCGACCTGGCGGCGACCGAGATCGCCCGGATCTCCCGCTGGGCCACCGGTGGCCTGGTGCCCGACCTGACGGTGGTGCTGGACGTCGACCCGTCCGCCGCCCGGGAGCGGTTCACCGAGGCCCTGGACCGGCTGGAGCAGGAGCCCACCGAGTTCCACACGCGGGTCCGGTCCGGGTTCCTGGCGCTCGCCGCCGCGGACCCGGCCCGCTACCTGGTGGTCGACGCGGGGCAGCAGCCCGAGCAGGTCACCACCGCCGTCCGGCACCGGCTCGACCGGGAGCTGCCGCTCTCCGGTCAGGAGAAGGCGGCCCAGGCCGAGCAGGAGCGCCTGTCCCGCGAGGCCGCCGAGCGCCGCGCCGCCGAGGAGGCCCGCCGCAAGGCCGAGGAGGCCGAGGCGGAGCGCAAGCGCCAGGAACTGCTGGAGCAGCTGCGCGCGGAGCAGGCCGAGAAGGACCGGCTGGCTGCCGTGGAGGCCGAGCGGGTCGCCGCGGAGGAGGCCCGCAAGGTCACCGAGGCCGCCCGGCTGCGGGCCGAGGAGGAGGCGAGGCTGCGCGCCGAGGAGGAGGCCGCCCGCCGTGCGCAGGAGGAGGCCCGGCTGCGGGCCGAGGCCGCCGAGCGGGAGCGGATGGAGGCCGAGGCGGCTGCCCAGGCAGAGGTCCGACGCCAGCTGGAGGTGCAGCGGGCCGAGCAGCGCCGCCGCGCCGAGGAGGCCCTGCAGCGTGCGGAGGAGGCCCGGCTGAAGGCCGAGGCCGCCCGGGCCGAGCAGGCGGCCGCGGCCGCCGTCGCGGTCACCGCCGAGTTGCCGCAGGTCCCCGACGAGGACCCGACCCGGGAGATTCCGGAGCGGGAGCGGCAGGCAGCCGTCCGCGCCGCGGAGCAGGCCGAGCCGCCGGTGGAGCGGACGGCCGTGCTGCCGACTGTGCCGGCGGCCGATGAGACCGCCGTCCTGCCGAAGGCCGTGCCGGACAGGTTCTCGAAGGACCCGAGCGGTCCGGCGGCCCCGAAGGCCGATGAGACGGCTGTCCTCCCGAGGGTCGAGGAGAAGCCGAGGACGTCCCCGGCCGCTCCGGCCGTCGACGAGACGGCGGTACTGCCCACCGTGGACGGTGCGGCGCCCGACGAGACCGCCGTCCTGCCCGCGGTGCCGCCGGCCGTCGGCCGGGTGTCGCCCGGGCTGTGGCGGGAGGAGCCGTCCGCCGAGACGACCCGTGAGCTGACGCCGCCGTCCCGCCCCCGTCCGTCGTGGGCGGAGGAGACCCCGATGGACGATCTGCCGAGCCTGACCGACTCGCTGCTGGGCTCCCGCGAGGAGTGGGCGCGCTGGGAGGCCGTCGACGGCGAGGACGGGGGCGACGCGTCCGGCGAGGGCGGTCAGCGCGGCTGGGGACGCAAGCGCCGCAAGGACTGACGCATGATCGTTCCCCGGGCGGGGGAACCGAACGGATGGACGGGCACCGTGGTCTGAAAGACTGCGGTGCCCGTTTCGTCACCCGCAGCCTGCCGAGGGAAGCCCGTAGCCGTGAGCGTCGCCGCACCCGCACCACCCGTCCTCGCCCCGAGGGCGGCCGTCCCGGGGGCCGCCCCCACCGGCGGCCGGCTCCAGGTCCTGGACGGGCTGCGGTTCGTCGCGGTGCTCATGGTGGTGCTCTACCACTACGTGGCGTACGGCTCGGACTGGGGACGGTCACGGGCCGAGCTCTTCCCGGTGCTGTACCGGCCGGCCGCGTACGGCTGGCTCGGGGTGCAGCTCTTCTTCCTGATCAGCGGCTTCGTGATCTGCCTGAGTTGCTGGGGGCGGTCGCTGTCGGACTTCCTGACCTCGCGGGTGGTGCGGCTGTTCCCGGCGTACTGGTTCGCCGTGCTGCTGACCACGACGGTCGTGGCGCTGATCCCCGGGGGCACCCGGCCCCGGCCGGGCCGGGACATCCTGACCAACCTCACGATGATGGAGTACCCCTTCGGGGCGCCGTACGTGGACGGCGTCTACTGGAGCCTGTGGGTGGAGGGCCGCTTCTACCTGATCTTCGCGGTGGTGGTCGCGTTCGGTCTCACCTACCGCCGGGTGCTGGCCTTCTGCCTGCTGTGGGCGGCCGCCGGGGTGCTGGCCACCGCCGCGCCGGGGAGCAGCTGCTCCAGGTGCTGGCGATGCCGGAGTACTGCTGGTACTTCATCGGCGGGCTGGCCTTCTACCTGATGCGCAGGTTCGGCCAGGACCTGCTGCTCTGGCTGCTGGTCGGGCTCACCTTCCTGCTGGGCTGCCGGGCGGCGCTGCCCACCTACCGCTTCGTCGCCCTGCAGGCCGGCCACCCGATGACGGAGTGGGGCGTGGTGGCGGCGCTCGCCGCGTTCTACCTGTTGATGGCCGGGGTGGCGCTGGACTGGTTCCGGGCCGTCGACTGGCGCTGGCTCACCACGGCCGGCGCGGTCACCTACCCGCTGTACCTGCTGCACGAGTACATCGGCTGGGAGGTGATCACGGCCGTCGGCCGGCGGGTCGACCCGCGGCTGCTGGTGGGCGCGCTGCTGGTCGTCATGGTGGGCGCGTCCTGGCTGGTGCACCGCTGGGTGGAGCGGCCGGCCGCCCGCTGGCTCAAGCCCCGGCTCGCGGCGTCCTTCGCCAAGGTCCGGGGTGTCCACCTGCCGGCCCAGCGGTCCGCCCCGGCTGCCACCGCTTCCCCGGCCGCGACCGCTTCCCCGGCCGTCACGGCGCCGTCGGGGGCGGGCCGGGCAGCCGGACCGGACCGGCCTGTCGGCCCGGCGCGTTAGGCTCGGGGCGCAGACGGTGGGCGTGGCAGGGAGTACGGCGTGAGCGTGTGGGACGACCTGGTCGGCCAGGACCGCGTGGTCGAGCAGCTGTCCGCTGCCGCCCGGGCCGCGCGCGCCGCCGTCCTGGCCGGCCGCGGCGGCGCCCCCGCCGGCGGCAACGCCTCCCTGATGACGCACGCCTGGCTGTTCACCGGCCCGCCCGGCGCCGGCCAGATCACCGCCGCCCGTTCCTTCGCCGCCGCCCTGCAGTGCACCAGCCCCGACCTGGAGCTCGGCGGCACGCCCGGCTGCGGCTTCTGCGACGGCTGCCACACCGTGCTCGCGGGCAGCCACGCCGACGTGAAGTACGTGCGCACGGACGGCCTGTCCATCGGCGTCGGCGACATGCGCGACCTGGTACTGCGCGCGTCGAGCTACCCGACCGGCGGCCGCTGGTCGGTGATCCTCATCGACGCCGCCCACCGGCTCACCGAGGCCGCCGCCAACGCCCTGCTCAAGGGCGTCGAGGAGCCGTCGCCGCGCACCGTCTGGCTGCTCTGCGCGCCGTCCGTGCAGGACGTCCTGCCGACCATCCGCTCCCGCTCCCGGCTGCTGGTGCTGCGCACCCTCCTCGGAGGCCGTCGCCGACATGCTGGTGCGCCGCGACGGCGTCGAACCGGGGCCCGCCCACCTCGCGGCGCTGGCCGGCCAGGGCGACGTCGAGCGCGCCCGCCGCCTCGCCGTCGACGAGGAGGCCCGCGCCCGCCGCGCCGACGTGCTGCGGATCCCGCTGGAGGTCGCCGACATTGGCGGCTGCCTGGCCGCGGCCCAGCGGCTGGTCGACACGGCGAAGGCCGACGCCGACGCCCTCGCCGAGACCCAGGACGCCAAGGAGACCGGCGACCTGCGGGCCGCGTACGGCGCCGCGGAGGGCAGCCGGGCCCCGCGCGGCATGGCCGGTGCGGTGAAGGACCTGGAGAAGCGCCAGAAGAGCCGGGCGACCCGCACCCGTCGGGAGACCCTGAACACCGCTCTGCTGGACCTGCTCGGCTTCTACCGGGACGTCCTCGCCCTGCAGTTCGGCTCCACCGGTCGCCTCGCCAACGAGGACCAGCGTCCCGCGCTGGACCGGGTCGCCTCGTCCGGTCCCGCCGAGTCCACCCTGCGCCGGATCGAGGCGGTGCTGGCCTGCCGGGAGGCGCTCGACCGCAACGTCGACCCGCTGCTCGCGGTCGAGGCCATGACGGTCGCGCTGCGCGCAGGCTGACGACCCGTCCGATCTGCCCCGCCCCTCTCTTCGGGCCGGGTGACCGCACGTCACCTCCTTCGTTCGAGTGAACGTCGGACGGTCCCCGTGCGGCCCCCGGGGCCCCGCCCGGCGGGTTGTGCACCCTGAGGACCGACCGCGCCGTGGTCCGGCGGCCGGTACCCTCCCGAGGTGGTGCGCCCATGCTCCGTCCGCTCCTCGCCGTTCCCCTGCTGACGGCCGCGGCCGGTCTCTGGCTGGGCCGCTCCGCGCTCGGCCAGTGGCGTGACCTGCGGGTCGCCCGCACCTACGAGCTGGTCTTCGAGCAGCGCCCCCTGCTGATCCGGTCGGTGGCCGCCGGGCTCTGCCTCGCGGGGTCCGCGGCGCTGGCCGGGGTACTCGTCCTGGGCCCCGGCGGCCCGGGCCGCGGGCACCCGGCCGACGGCGGCGGGACGGCGGGGGCCCGGGCGGCCGTCGCCGCTGCCCCGGCCGCCGCGCAGGCCCCCGCGCCCGCCGCCGCCCCGCCCGGTGCGTCGCCCTCGGCCGACGCGTCCCCGACCGGTTCGCGCCCGCTGCCGCCGGTCGTCACCGCCTTCACCGCCGTCGCCCACCCCGCCGACGGCGACCTGATGGAGGCCCAGGTCGCCGGCCCGGACGGCCACCCGCGCACCGTACGGGTCTGGCTCCCCGCGCAGTACCGGGCGGACCAGCAGGCGCGCTTCCCGGTGATCGTGCTGCACTCCGGCACCGCACGGAAGACCGCCGACGCGGAGCTGCCCGACGTCTTCGACGGGGTCGCGTCCGCCGTGGCGCTCGGCCGGTCCCGCCCGTTCGTCGTGGTCGCCCCGGAGGCCCCCACCGGCACCGAACACCCCTGCGACCTGGTCGCCGCCGCCCCGCAGGCCGTCTCCGACGACGCCGCGCTGCGGACCGCCGTCACCGCCGCCTTCCGCACCCTGCCGGCCGGGCCCGGCAACTGGGCCGTCCTCGGCATCGAATCGGGCGCGCCGTGCGCGGCCGCCGCCGGCCTCGCCCGGCCGGACCTCTACGGCGCGGCGGCCGCGGTCTCCGGCCGTTACGACGCCGCCGCCCTCGCCCAGACCGGCGCGGACGCCCCGGACACCGCCACCACCCGGCTGCTGCTCGCCGCGGCCAAGGCGGACGGTGCGGGCCTCACGGCCGCCCGCGGCCTGCAGTCCGCGCTGAAGGGCGGCAAGGGCGCCGCGGCCAGGGCGGACGTCCGGATCTCCGACATCGTGCAGGACTACACCCCCGAACGGGAACGGCTGCGGCTCGTCCGGGTCGCCGTCCAGTACCTCGCCGAGAGCCTGGCCAAGCCCAACTGACCGCCGACCGCTGTCCCCCGCCCGCGCCCGTCCCCCGCCCGATCGTGGCCGCCCGTCCCGTACCCGCCCGTCCCGTCTCCTCGCCGGGCGGCCTCACCGGTGCGGGAGGACCGGACCGTTAGGCTGGGTCCGGCCGGGGTCGCCGGGTCGCCGGGGCAGACCGCTCCGACCGCTGCGGGCCGTCCTGGGCCCGAGGGGTGCCGCCGCCTGCCGTCCGCCGTCCGCGCCGCGTCCGAGGGAGATCCACACCATGCGAGCCATCCGGCGGACCAGAACAGGCGCGCCCGTCCCGTCCAGGCGTCGAGCCGGGGGAGGAGCGGTCGCCGCCGCCCTTGCCGCGGCGCTTCTGCTGGCCGGCTGCTCCTCCGGCAGCCCGGCCGACGGCACCTCCGCCTCCGGGCCGTCCGCCGACGGCGGCGCGACCGGCTCCTCCTCCGCCACCCCGCTCCAGCCGCTGCCCCCGCAGGTCCCGACCTCGCTCAGCGCCTACTACGGCCAGAAGCTCGACTGGAAGGCCTGCGACAGCGGCTTCGAGTGCGCCGGGTTCAAGGTGCCGCTGGACTACGGCCGCCCCGAGGCGGGCGACATCACGCTGGCCGTCGCCCGCAAGACCGCCACCGGCGGCACCCGGCACCTCGGCTCCCTGCTGCTCAACCCGGGCGGGCCGGGCGGCTCCGCCGTCGAGTACCTGGAGGGGTGGCCGCCGGCTACGACCCCGGGGTGCGCGCCGCCTACGACCTGGTCGGCCTCGACCCCCGCGGCGTCGGCCGCTCCGCCCCGGTCGGCTGCCTGACCGGGCCCCGGATGGACGCCTTCACCGCCACCGACATCACCCCGGACAACCAGGCCGAGACCGACGCCCTGGTGGCGGCCGACAAGGAGTTCGCCGCGGCCTGCAAGGACCGCTCCGGCGCCGTGCTGGCCCACGTCTCCACCGTGGAGGCCGCCCGCGACATGGACGTCCTGCGCGCCCTGCTCGGCGACGACAAACTCCACTACCTGGGCAAGTCCTACGGCACCTACCTGGGTGCCACCTACGCCGGGCTGTTCCCGTCCCGGGTCGGCCGGATGGTGCTGGACGGTGCGATGGACCCGTCCCTCGACGCCCGGGCCGGCAACCGGACCCAGGCCGGCGGCTTCGAGACCGCCTGGACGGCCTTCGCCAAGGACTGCGCCGGCCGCGACGACTGCCCGCTCGGCCGCACACCGCAGCAGGTCGGCCGGGGCCTCACCGACCTCTTCGCCAAGCTCGACGCCAAGCCGCTGCCGACCACCGACGCGGGACGCCCGCTCACCGAGGCCCAGGCCACCACCGGAGTGATCGAGGCCATGTACGCCGAGTTCCTCTGGCCGCAGCTGCGCACGGCCCTGCACAGCGCCGAGGCCGGGGACGGCACCGCGCTGCTCCAGCTCTCCGACGACTACTACGAGCGGGCGGCGGACGGCAGCTACCCGAATCTGATGGCCGCCAACACCGCCGTGAACTGCCTCGACCTCCCCGCGCCCTTCGCGAACCCGGCCGAGGCCGCCGCCGCGGTCGGCGACTTCGAACAGGCCTCCCCGCACTTCGGCCGCGACATGGCCTGGATGGCGCTCGCCTGCGCCTACTGGCCGGAGCGGCCGACCGGGGCCCCGCACACCGTCCGGGCCGCCGGGGCGGCGCCGATCGTCGTCGTCGGCACCACCCGCGACCCGGCCACCCCGTACGCCTGGGCGCAGTCGCTGGCCGGTCAGCTGGAGTCGGGCCGGCTGCTCACCTACAACGGCGACGGGCACACCGCGTACGGGCGGCGCAACGCCTGCGTCGACGGGGCGGTCAACCGCTACCTGCTCGGCGGGGACGCGCCGGCGAAGGGCGCCAGCTGCGCGAAGTAAGACCCGTATCTGCCGGACGGTACTGGCGGCTACGATGGGGCGCCCCCTTCGTCACCCGTCCCGACAGGAGCGCCCCCGTGCTCGGAGTCAACGACCTGACGACGTACATCCTCGGCGCCCTGGTCATCGTCCTGCTGCCCGGGCCCAACTCGCTGTACGTCCTGTCCGTCGCCGCCCGCAAGGGCGTCCGCACCGGCTACCGGGCCGCCGCGGGCGTCTTCGTCGGTGACTTCACCCTGATCAGCCTCACCTCGCTCGGCGCGTCCTCGCTGCTCGCGGCCAACCCCGCGGTGTACGCCGTGGTGAAGTTCGGCGGCGCGGCCTACCTGCTGTGGATCGGCTTCGGCATGCTCCGCTCCGCCCGCCAGCTCTGGCGGGAGCGCCGCGCCGCGGCGGCCGGTCCGGGCGCTGCCGCCGAGGAGGCACCGGAGAGCACCGAGAACCCGTTCCGCCGGGCGCTGGTGATCAGCCTGCTCAACCCGAAGGCCATCCTCTTCCTGCTGTCCTTCTTCACCCAGTTCGTCGACCCCTCGTACGGGAAGCCGGTCCTCTCGTTCGCGCTGCTCGGCGGCGTCCTGCAGACCTTCAGCGTGCTCTACCTCTCCCTGCTGATCTTCGCGGGCACCACCCTGGCCACCGCCTTCCACCGCCGCAAGCGCCTCTCCGCCGGTCTGACCAGCGGCGTCGCCCTGCTCTTCGCCGGCTTCGCCGCCAAACTCGCCGTCTCCTCCGCCTGATCGCCGGGCCTCGGTCCGCCCCCGAGGGTGCGGTGCGGACCACCCCGGAAACTGTGTAGACTTGCCCGCGTTGCTGATGCGATCCTCGACCCCACCGGTCGGGTGTCCACCCCGGCAACGGTGCCGCCTTAGCTCAGTTGGCCAGAGCAACGCACTCGTAATGCGTAGGTCTCGGGTTCGAATCCCGAAGGCGGCTCCATGAAGAACCCCAGGTCAGTAGCCACTGACCTGGGGTTCTTTGCGTTCCCGTGGCCGGGCGACTGGCTCACGTTGTGTCCGTTGCCGCACCTTCGGGGCCGAGCAGGCGGTTGACGAGGGTTTCGGGATAGCCGGTGGCGGGTGGGTCGATGCCGAAGATGACGCGGACGTAGAACGGGGCGAGGAGCTGGTCGAAGATGTCCTCCAGCGGCGGGGGGACCTCGCCGCGGGCGGTGGCCCGTTCGCGGATGCGCTCGATGGAGCTCATGCGGCGCCGGAAGTGCTGGCCGCGCTCGCTCTGTGCCTCGGGGCTGGTCGGCATGGACAGGGCGACGGCTCGGATGAGGACGCGGCCTTCGGGGGTGCGGATGCTGTCGACGCCGGCCTGGGCCCAGGCGGTGAGGTCGCCGCGCAGGCTGCCGGTGTCGAGCAGTGGTGAGGTGCTTTCCAGTCGGGTGGTGACGACGTCGGCGAGCAGGGCCTCCCGGCTTCCCCAACGGCGGTAGATGCTGGTGTGGTTGACGCCGGCGCGTTGCGCAATGGCGGGGATGGTGGGCTCGGCGCCGTCAGGGGCGGCCAGCAGGTCGATGACTGCTTGGTGGACGGCCGCCCGGACCTGTTCGGGGCTCTTGCGGATGCGTTCGGCGGGCTGTTTCTGGGGCACCCCTCCATCGTAAGCACAGACGTTTGCTTAGTGCCCCCGAGGGGTCTACAGTCGTCCACGCAAGCACAGATCCGTGCTTAGTAGAGAGCGTCGAGCCTCCAGGAGGGCCTCCGATGAAGCAGCTGCTGTTCCCGAACAACATCCAGTTCTGGTACGAGACCCTGCGCTCGATGAGCCACATCGCCTACGGTGGCGCCGACTTCGGCGAGGTCGTCTCGACCGGCGAGCGCATCGTCGAGGGCGACTACGGCAGCTGGTACACCGAGTGGACGGCCACCGCCGACCGGGTCGCCGCCGAGGCGGACAAGGCGCTGAAGGCCGGCCACCGGATCAGCGCCCGCGACGGCTACCTGCGGGCGTCGAACTACTACCGCTCGGCCGAGTTCTTCCTGCACGGCCGGCCCTGCGACCCCCGCCACGACCACGCCTACGACCGCAGCGTGGCCTGCTTCCGGTCCGCGGCCGCCCTGTTCACCCCGCGCATCGAACCGGTCGCCATCCCCTACGAGGACACCACCCTGCCCGGCTACCTGTACCGGGTCGACGACTCCGGCACCCCGCGGCCCACCCTCGTCATGCACAACGGCTTCGACGGCACCGCCGAGGAACTGCACTTCTTCGGCGCGATGGCCGGCGTCGAACGCGGCTACAACGTGCTGGTCTTCGACGGCCCCGGCATGCCCGGCCCGCGCCACCACCAGGACCTGGTCTTCCGCCCCGACTGGGAGAACGTCATCACCCCCGTCGTGGACTTCGCCGAGACCCTCCCCGACGTCGACAACAACCGCATCGCGCTGCTCGGCATCAGCATGGGCGGCATCCTCGCCCCCGCGCCGCCGCCTTCGAGCACCGCCTCGCCGCACTCGTCGCCGTCGACGGCCTCTACGACCTCGGCCAGACCTCCGTCCGCAACATCCCCGGCAGCCGCGAGCAGGCCGAGCAGATGCTGCGCGCCGACTCCGCCCCGGAGCTCGACGCCGCCTTCGAGCGGATCATGAGCGCGGACCCGATCGCCCGCTGGGCGATCAACCACGGCATGTACGTCATGGGCGCCGACACCCCCGCGCGTTCAACGCCTCCTACCTCGACTACACCCTCGCCGGCGGCATCGCCGAACAGATCCGGTGCCCCACCCTGGTCTGCGACGCCGAGGACGACATGTTCTTCAAGGGCCAGCCCGAGCAGCTCTACGACCACCTCACCTGCCCCAGGACCCTCATGCTCTTCAGCACCGAGGAGGGCGCCGGCGCCCACTGCCACCCCGGGGCCATGCGCCTGACCCAGGCCCGCATCTACGACTGGCTCGACAACACCCTCGACACCGCTGACGCCCGGGCCTGAGGTGCCTGGCCCTGAGGAGCCCTGGCCTGAAGTGCCCGGGCCTGAAGTGCCCGGGCCTGAAGTGCCTGCCCGGCGCCCCGGCCGGTCAGCGCAGTTGGTCCGCCGTCAGCAGGGCGACCGCCCGGGTGCCGATCTTGAAGGACTCGCGGGCCCTGATGCCGCCGAGCGGGACACGGCGGCCGCGGACGGTCACCGCGAGCACCGCCCGGTCGGGCAGGGCGGAGGCCACCGCGGTGAGCATCTCGGGCACCCCGGCGTCGTCGTCCGCGCCCAGCCAGTCGGTCTGCTCGCCGTAGGGGACGTCGGTGAGGACGACATCCGGAGCGATGCCTGCCACCGCAGCGGTCAGCTCCGCGCGGTCGAAGGCGTTGGCCCGGCGGGCGGTGGCCGGGAGTGGGCCGCCGTCCTCGGCGAGGGTGCGGCCGAGCCGGCGGGCGGACTCGGCGGCCTCCCGGTACGAGGGCTTGCCGAACTCCTCCGCCCGGGCGTCCAGTTCCGCGGCCCGCTCCCGCAGGGCCCGCGGGTCGAGCAGGGCGAGGTTCCGGCGGGCGAGATCCAGCGCGGGCTCGGCGGCGTCGGTGGCGAGCACGGCTCCGATCGAGCGGCGGTGCAGCAGGCCGAGCACGGTCAGCAGGTAGCCGCTGCCGCAGCACGGGTCCCAGAGCACCGCGGGCCGGTCGCTGCCGCGCAGCGCCATCGCCCGCTGGAAGATTTCCGAGCCGAGTCTGACCGGAAAGGCCGGGAACCCGGGTGCGGACCGCAGCACGGCGCCGCCGGCGAAGTCCGCGTAGTCGGCTCTGTCGGTCACGTGCCGGTAGCTCATGGGCCCAATCCTAGGCAGCCGGGCCGGTCCGGCCGTCCCGGCCGGCCTCGGCGCTCAGGCCCGCTGCCCGCCTCGCTCAGGGCTGCTGCCCGCTTCGCTCAGGGCCGCTTTCCGCCGGGGAACCCGCGCTGCCGGGCGGCCTCGTACAGCATCAGGGTGCCGGCCGAGGCGGCGTTGAGCGAGCTCGCGGCCCCGCCGATCGGGATGCTGACGACCTCGTCGCAGATCTCGCGCCAGGTCTTGCTCATGCCGACGGTCTCGTTGCCGACGACGAGCAGGACGGGACCGGTGAGGTCGCACGCGTCGACCGAGGTCTCGCCGTGCTCGTCGGTGCCGACGATCTTCACCGGCACGCCGCGCTCGCGCTGGGCGACGACCCACTCCAGTACGTCGGACGGCGCCGCGCTGCGGATCACCGGCAGCTTGAAGAGCGAACCCGTACTGGCCCGCACCGACTTCGGGTCGTAGACGTCGGCGGCGTGGCCGGTGACGATCAGGCCGGACGCCCCGAAGGCGTCCGCGGACCGGGTGAGGGTGCCGATATTGCCGGGGTTGGTCGGCCGGTCGAAGGCGACGCCGAGGAAGTCCGGGCCGACGGGCAGTCGTCCGAAGTCGTCCGAGCCGAGCGCGGCGACGGCCACCAGCTCCGGTGCGGTGTCCTCGCGTTCGCCGAGTTCGGCCAGCAGTTCCGGGGCGACCTCGCTCACCGGGATGCCGCTGTCCCGCAGGACGCCCTGGGCCCAGGCCGACAGGCGCTGGCCGGCCGGGTGGAGCAGCCGGTGCAGCGGCCAGCCGTACTCCAGGGCCAGCGTGATCGGCCGGACCCCGTGGATGAGGAACTCGCCCTGCCGCTGCCGCTTGTTCCGGTTGGCCAGCAGCGCCTGCCAGGTCTGGAACTGCGCGTTGCGGGTGGACACCCGGTGGACGGCACCGGCCCGGGCGGGCGCTGCCGCCCCTGTGGGCACCCGGCCCGGCTCCTGGTGCGGTCCGCTTCGTCCCTGGCGCGGTGCCCCGCGGCTTCCCCTGTCCGACATACGGCGATCCTAGGCGGTGCCCGACGGTGCCCGTGCCTGCCGCTCCGCCCGCCGGTCGGCCCGGCGCAGCAGGGCGGCGGCGGTCAGGCCGCCGGCCAGGACGGCGCCCGCGCCCGCGAGCTGTCCGCTTCGGGAGGCGGCCGCGAAGGCGTCCAGGACGGCCGACCGCTCGCCGTCCGTCCCGGCCGTGGCGAGGGCGGCGGGCAGCGAGCCGGCGGCGGCCCCGGCCGGCAGCAGGGCGGCGAACCGGGCGTTCAGCACGGCGCCGAGCACGGCCACGCCGAGGCTGCCGCCGACCTCGGCCATGGTGCCGTCGACGCCCGCGCCGGCCCCCGCCCGCTCCGGCGGGATGGCGTCCAGCACGGCCGCGACGATGGCCGGGTTGGCCAGCGCGCAGCCGGTGCCCATCAGCAGCAGACCCACCAGTAGCGGGCCGTAGCCCCCGCCGGCGAGCGCGGCGACGGCGAAGCCGGCCGCCAGGATCGCCATGCCGGCGGCGATCGAGCGCGGGGTGCCGAGCCGGGCGGTCACCCGGGCGGCCAGACCGGTGAAGTTGAGGGCGACGACGGTGAGGGCGAACGGTGCCATCCGCAGCCCGGCCTCCAAGGGCTCGTACCCGCGGACGAACTGGAGCTGCTGCGTGAGCAGGAACAGCACGCCGGTGCTGCCGAAGGTGATCAGGACGACGCCGGTCACCGCTCCCACGAACCGGCGGTCCCGGAAGAACCCGAGGTCGAGCATGGGGTGCGGGCAGCGCAGCTCCCAGCGGACGAAGGCGGTCAGCGCGAGGAGCCCGGCCGCGGCCGGACCGAGGACCTGCGCGGACGACCAGCCGTGCTCCGGGCCGGAGACGATCGCGCCCACGACGGCGGTCACCCCGACGGTGGAGAGCAGCACGCCGGTCAGGTCGGGCGGCCCGCCGCGGGGGCTGCGGGACTCCGGGACGAGCGCCCGCCCGGCGAGGAGCCCGAGCAGCACCACCGGCAGGTTGACCAGGAAGAGCGAGCCCCAGGCGAAGTGGGCGAGCAGCAGGCCGCCGATCGGCGGCCCGGCCGCGTAGCCGAGCGCGCTGACCGCGCTCCAGACCCCGATCGCCCGGGTGCGCTCCGGTCCGTCGAAGACCTGCAGGACGACGGCGAGGGTGGTGGTGAGCAGCAGTGCCCCGCCGACTCCCATGACGGCGCGGGCGGCGATCAGCCGGCCGGTCGTGTGGGAGAGCCCGGCGGCCAGCGAGCCGAGTCCGAAGACCGCCAGGCCGAGGAGCATCAGCCGGCGGCGGCCGTAGCGGTCGGCGGCGCTGCCCGCGGCGAGCAGCAGCCCGGCCTGGACGAGCGAGTAGGCGTTGACGATCCACTGGAGGTCGGCGGTGCCGGCGCCGAGGTCCCGGGTGAGGGACGGCACGGCGACGCCCAGCACGGTGTTGTCGAGGACGACCGCGAGCTGGACGAGGCAGACCACCGCGAGGACGAGCCACCGGGCGGGCGGCCGTCCGGTGGCAGCTCCCGCCTCGGTGTCCGGCCCGGTGCCCGCGTCGCTTCCCGGCCCGGTGGCCGCCCCGGTGGCGGCGGTCACCGCTCGGGGGCGAACCGGGCGATCGGGTTCACCAGGGTGCCGACGAGCTGGAGGGCGGCGGACGGGTCGGCGAGGTCGACCATCTGCCGGTTGTTGCGCAGCTGGAGCCGGTTGAGGCAGGACAGGGCGAACTCGGGTGCGAACAGGTCGTACCGCTCGAACTTCTCGGCCAGGTGCGGCACGGAGTCGCGGTGGTCGGCGACGCATGCGGCGACGGTGCGCCAGAACGCGTCCTCGTCGAGCACGTCCTCGGCGGCCAGGACGGCATTGAGGTAGCGCAGGAAGCAGTCGAAGACGTCGGTGAAGATCGACAGCAGTTTCATGGACTCGGGGACGTCCGCGCGCACCCGCTGGACGGCGGGCGGCAGCGCCGCGTCCGGGTCCATGACGACGATCTCCTCGGCGATGTCCTTGAAGATCGCCCGCTCCACGACGCCGCCGTTCAGCACCAGGATGGTGTTCTCGCCGTGCGGCATGAACGCCAGGTCGTAGGCGTAGAAGCTGTGCAGCAGCGGGGTGAGGTAGGCGTCCAGGTAGCGCCGCAGCCACTGCTCGGCGGGCAGGCCGGACTGCGCGACCAGGGCGGCGGCGAGCGAGCGGCCGTCGCGGTCGGTGTGCAGCAGGGAGGCCATGGTGGCCAGGCGCCGTCCGGGCTCGAGGCCGGGCACCGGGCTCTCGCGCCAGAGTGCGGCGAGCATCTTGCGGTACGGCGAGTACCGGTCGGTGGCGGCCTCGTACTGGCGGTGCCGGTAGCCGATGGCGGCGTGTTCGCGGATGATCGTCAGGCCGGTGCCGCGCAGCACCTCGTCGTGGTCGATCAGCCGTGCGAGCCAGTCGTTGATCGCCGGGGTGGCCTCCATGTAGGCGGCCGACAGGCCCCGCATGAAGCCCATGTTGAGTACCGAGATGGCCGTCTTCACATAGTGCTTGGACGGGTCCGTGATGTTGAAGAAGGTGCGGATCGACTGCTGGGCGAGGTATTCGTCGTCGCCCTCGCCGAGGTGGACCAGGCGGCGCTGGGCGAGTTCGCCGGCGAAGGTGACGGACAGCTTGTGCTGCCACTGCCAGGGGTGCACCGGGAAGAGGTGGTAGGCGGCCGGGTCGAGGCCGAGATCCGCCAGCGCGGTGCCGAAGCGGGCGAGCTGCGCGGTGCCCAACTCCTGCTGCATCAGGGTGTCGTAGTCGATGTCGGTGCAGGAGGTGAACACCGAGTGGTCGCGGTGCGCGGCCAGCCAGACCAGCCGCAGCGGGGCGGCGGCCTCTGGCGCGTACCGGTGGTACTCCTCGCCGCCGAAGCCGATCCGGCCGTTGTTGGCGACGAAGCCGGGGTGGCCCTCGGTCATGCCGGTCTCGACGGCCTGGAAGTCGGCCCCGGCGAGTTCGGCGGCGGAGAGCGCCGGCTTGTCGAGCTTGTAGGCGGTGCCCGCGAGGGTGGAGCCGATCTCCTCCAGGTAGACCGGCAGCACCTCGTCCGAGAGGCCGAGGGTCTTGCGCAGTTCGATGAAGAAGTCCAGCGCTTCGAGCCGGAGTTCGTCGCCGTCGCGGTGGCGGGTGACGGATTCGGCGGGGATCTCCCAGTGGTCGAGGGCGCGCAGTCGGGCGGCGAACCGGTAGACGGTGGCGCCGTCGTCGCTGCGGACGGTCCAAGAGCCGTCGCTCTGCTGTTCGGGGGTGAGCAGCCGCTCGTGGGAGAACTCGGCGAGGGCCTTGCGGACGAGCAGCCGGTTGGCGGCGGCCCAGGTGTCCGGGCGGAGGTGGGCGACGGGGCTCATCGGGCGGCTCCTGCGGTGGTGGTGCGTTCGAAGGCCGCGCGGGTGCAGACGCTCAGCAGCGCCTGCTTCTCGGGCTTGTCGATCGGGCCGACGACGTCGAAGCCGACGGCCGCGTTGAGGGTGTGCACGGCGGTGTTGCGGACGTCCGGCTCGACCACGACGCGACGGGTGGCCGGGTCGGCGAACAGGAACGCCATGACCGTGGTGATGACGGCCCGCGTGAAGCCGTGCACGGGCGTGTCGCTCGGGGCGCAGAGGAAGTGCATGCCGACGTCGCCGGGTTCGGCGTCGTACAGCCCGACCAGCTCCAGCCGGGCCGGGTCGTAGCGCTCGACCAGGAAGGCGGGCGTGCCGTCGAGCAGGCCCAGCCAGGCGTCGTGGTGGGGGTGTTCGGTGATCCGGCGGTACTCGCTGCGGACGGCGTCGAGGTCGGCGTCCTGCATCATCCAGTACGCGGCCTTGGGGTGGGTGACCCAGGCGTGCAGCAGGGCGGCGTCGGCGTCCGGGTCGAGCGGACGGATCGCGAGGTCGCCGATCCCGGGGGCGGTGCGGGTGAAGCGGTTCACGATGCGACGCCCTCCGGTGCGCCGAACTCCTGGAAGGCGATGCTCTTCTCGATCGGGTAGACCTCGCGGCCGGTGAGCTCGCGCAGGATCCACGAGTTCCGGTACGGGCCCATGCCGAGGTCGGGGGAGGTGAGGCTGTGGGTGTGGGTGCCGCCGTTCTGCAGGAAGACGCCGCGGCCCGTGGTGTCGATGCTGTAGTTGCGGGCGATGTCGAACCGGCCCCGGCCGTCCCAGCGGATCCGGTCGTGGATCGGCTCAAGGAACGCCGGCGGGCGGTAGGTGTACCCGGTGGCCAGCACCAGACCCTGGGTGCGCAGGGTGAAGTCCCTTTCCTGCTCGGCGTGGTGGAGGCCGAGGGTGTAGGTGTGGGCGGTCTCGTCGTACGTGGCGCTGCGCAGGGCGGTGTTGGTCATCAGCCGGGTGGGGACGGGGCCGGTGACGCTCTTCTGGTAGAGCAGGTCGTAGACGGAGTTGATGAGGTCGGCGTCGATGCCCTTGAACAGGCCCTTCTGTTCGGCCTCCAGGCGGTAGCGGGTGGCCTCGGGGAGGGCGTGGAAGTAGTCCACGTACTCGGGGGAGGTCATCTCCAGGGTGAGCTTGGTGTACTCCAGCGGGAAGAACCGCGGCGAGCGGGTCACCCAGTCGAGCCGGTAGCCGTGCACGTCGACCTCGGCGAGCAGGTCGTAGTAGATCTCGGCGGCGCTCTGGCCACTGCCGACGACCGTGATCGACTCCTTGCCCTGGAGCGCGGCCTTGCCCTCCAGGTAGCCGGAGTTGTGCAGGAAGTCGCCGCCGAGCCCCCGGCAGGCGTCGGGCAGGTGCGGCGGCGTGCCGGTGCCGAGCACGAGCCGCGGCGCGCGGTGCACCGCCGTCCCGTCGGCGGTCCCGGAGGTGACGGTGTAGAGGCCGTCCGCGTCGTCCCACTCGACCAGGGTCACCCGGTGGCCGAAGCGGACGGTGCGCAGCCGGGCGGCGGCCCAGCGGCAGTACGCGTTGTACTCGGCACGGACGGGATAGAACATCTCGCGGATGTAGAACGGGTACAGCCGGCCGGACCACTTCAGGTAGTTGAGGAAGGAGTACGGCGAGGTCGGGTCGGCGAGGGTGACCAGGTCGGCCATGAACGGCGTCTGCAGGGTGGCGAAGTCCAGCAGCATCCCGGGGTGCCAGTCGAAGTCTGGCTTGCTCTCCAGGAACACCCCGTCGAGGCCGTCGACGGGCTCGGCGAGGCAGGCGAGGCCGAGGTTGTACGGCCCGAGGCCGATGGCGATGAAGTCGTGGGTGGACATGCGGGTCTCTCCCGGGTGGTCGGCGGGTGCGGTCAGCCGGCGGCGCGGCAGAGTTCGGGGGCGGCCGTCCGGTCGTTGACGTAGCGGCCGGCGTGCTCGGCGAGGAGGTCGAGGACGTGCGCGATGTCGTCCAGCGTGGTCTCCGGGTTGAGCAGGGTGAACTTGAGGTAGTGGTGGCCGTCGACCTTGGTGCCGGCGACGACGGCCTCGCCGGAGGCGGCGAGGGCCTCGCGGGCGTGCAGGTTGGCCTCGTCGGCGAGGGCCCGCAGCGGGCCGGCGGGCGGCAGCCAGCGGAAGACGACGGTGCTGAGTTGGGAGCGGGTGACGACCTCGAAGCGCGGGTCCTCGGCCAGCAGGTCGTAGGCCTCGGTGGCGCGGTCCACGACCTCGTCGAAGAGCGCGCCGATCGCGTCGGCGCCCATGACGCGCAGGGTCAGCCAGAGCTTGAGGGCGTCGAACCGGCGGGTGGTCTGGACGGACTTGTCGACCTGGTTGGGGATCCGGCGCTTCGCCATCCGGGCCGGGTTGAGGTAGTCGGCGTAGTACGTGGCGTGCCGGAGCGCGGCGCCGTCCCGGACCAGCAGGGCGCTGGAACTGACGGGCTGGAAGAAGGACTTGTGGTAGTCGACGGTGACCGAGTGGGCCCGCTCGATGCCGTCGAGCAGGTCGCGGCGGGTGCGCGAGGCGAGCAGGCCGCAGCCGTACGCGGCGTCGACGTGCAGCCACAGGCCCGCGTCGGCGCACAGGTCGGCGATCTGCGGGAGCGGGTCGATGGAGCCGAAGTCGGTGGTGCCGGCGGTGCCGACGACGGCCATCACCCGAAGGTCCTCGCGGCGGCAGCGGTCGATCTCGCGGGCGAGTGCGGCGGGGTTCATCCTGCGGTGCCGGTCGGTGCCGACCGTGATGACGGCGTCCGGGCCGAGGCCGAGCATCTTCGCGGACTTCTGCACGCTGAAGTGGCCGGCCTCGGAGGCGATGATGCGCAGGCGCGGCAGGATGTCCTGCTTGGCGATCGGCACGGGTGAGTCGGCGGAGGCCCGGTCGCAGGCCTCCTCGCGGGCGAGCAGCATGGCCTGGAAGTTGGACTGGCTGCCGCCGCTGGTGAAGACGCCGTCGGCGTCCGGGCCGAGGCCGATCCGCTCGGCCGTCCAGTCGATCAGGCGGCGTTCGATGAGGGTGCCGCCGGCGCTCTGGTCCCAGGTGTCCAGCGAGGAGTTGACGGCGGTGAGGACGGCCTCGCCGAGCAGTGCGGGGATGACCACCGGGCAGTTGAGGTGGGCGAGGTAGCGGGGGTGGTGGAAGTAGACGGCGTCGCGGAGGTAGACGTCCTCCAGCTCGGCGAGGGCTTCGGCCGGGTCGCCGAGCGGGCGGTCCAGGTCGACGGCGGATATCTCGGGGGCGAGCCGGTCGGGGGTGATTCCGGTGAACGGCCGCTCGGTGCCGGCGATCCGGGCGGCGACGCGGTCGATCCCGGCCGTGAGGGACCGTCGGTAGTCCTCCACCGTTGCGCCGTTGAACAGGTGCGCTCTCGCGTCCACCAGGGGGTGGTGCCTGCCGACGGGACCTCGACGGTACGGCCCTGGAAAGTCATGGTCAGCCCTCAACGGTTGCGGACGGGGGATTGAACTTAGGTTAGCCTACCCTAAGTTTTATGAACGAGAGGCGGCCCGCCCTCTTGCGGGGACGGGCCGTCTTCACTCAAGTGCCGCTTCAGCAGCCGGATGTCACTCCTCGTCGGAGGCGTCGCCGGACATCGCCTCCAGCCGCAGCTGCTCCTCGGAGGCACCGCGGCGCCAGTAGCCGGAGAAGGTGACCGCGCGCCGGTCGATGCCGCGTTCGCCGACCAGATGGCGCCGCAGCGCCGCACGCTGCCGGCTTCGCCGGCGATCCACGCGTACGGGGCGCCCGCGGGCAGGTCCGCGCCGCGGACCGCCTCCACCAGCGGTGTCGTACCCGCATCCCTGATCAGCCAGGTGAGTTCGACGTCGGCGCCGATCTCGAAGTCCTGGATGTCCTCGGCGTGCGGCACCTCGATCCACACCCGGGCCGCGGTGCCGGCCGGCAGCTCGTCCAGGATGCCTCCGGCGGCGGGCAGGGCGGTCTCGTCGGCCGCGATCAGCACCCAGTCGGTGCCGGCCGGCGGGCGGAAGCAGACGCTGCGGTTGTCCTCGACAGCGGGCCCGAGCAGGACGACCCGGTCGCCCGGCGCGGCCCCGGCGGCCCACCGGGCGGCCGGCCCCGCAGTGCCGTGGCCGGCAAGGCCGTGCAGCGCGAAGTCCACGTCCACCTCGTCCGGTTCACGGCGCTGCGCGCGGACGGTGTACGAGCGCATCACGGCCCGGACGTCCTCCGGCAGCGCGCGCCAGGCGGTGAACCAGTGTTCGCCCTCCTCGATCGGCAGTACGGGGGCGTCCTGTCCGGGGTGCGGCAGGAAGAGCGAGAAGCTCTGGTCCCGGCCGCCGGAGGCGAAGCCCTTCAACTGCTCGCCGCCGAAGGTCACCCGGACCATGGTCGGACCGAGGCGCCGGCTGCGGACGACCCGCGCCTCGAAGAACCCGTACTGTGCGGCGATCTCGGACTGGCTGCTCATGGCGTCAACCGACCTTCTTCGCGGAGCGGATGGCCTTGGCGAGGTTCTCCAGCAGCGGTGCGGCGCCCGCCCAGGAGAAGCGGGGCACGGAGTCCCACGGGACGACCTGGCCGGCCTTCACGGCGGGCAGCTGGGCCCAGGTCGGCTTGGCGGCGAGGTCCTTGGGCTGCAGCGCGGTGCTGCGCTTGTCCAGGATGATCAGGTCGGCGGCGAACTTGCCCGCGTTCTCCCAGCTGAGCGCCTCGTAGTAGTCACCGGCCTCCAGCTTGGTCGGCACCACGAAGTCCACGCCGAGTTCGGAGAAGTGGAGCAGGTCGGTGGCGATCTTCGGGTTGGAGACGTAGAAGATGTCGGGGCTGCCGGAGGCGGCCATCACCTTGATGCCGCCGGCCGCCTTCGCGGCCTGCCGCAGGTCCTCGGCGGCGGCCTCGAAACGGGCCTTGGCGTCGGTGACCTTCTTGGCCTTCAGGTCCGCACCGAGCGACTCGGCGAGCTGGGCGTAGCGCTGGATCGGCGTGGTCATCGGGACGCGGGCGGTGGTGATCGCCACGCTCGGCGCGAGGCCGAGGATCTTGTCCTTGCTCTCGTCCGGCACGTACCAGAGGGCGTCCGGGTCGTACATGTGGGTCACCAGCAGTTCGGGGCGCAGCGCCGCGTACTTCTCCACGCTGAACTCGCCCCAGACGTTGCCGAGGATCTCGACCTTGCCGATGTCGAGGTCGCCGGCCTGCGGGTCTGCCTTGCCGTCGGCGGCCCTGGTCTCGCCGAAGACGCCGACGATCTGCCTGTCGAGACCGAAGTCCACCAGGGCGGCCGCGGTGCCGGTGAAGGCGACCACCCGGCTGGGTGTGCTCTCGGCAGTGACGGCCTTCTTGCGGTCGTCGGTGAACGACCAGGGGCCGGCCGCGGTGGCCTTGGCCGGGGAGCCGGCGTCGGATCCCGAACTGCCGTTGCTGCCGCAGGCGGCGAGCAGGGCGCCGACGGCGGTGGCGCCTCCGGCAGCGAGCAGGCCGCGACGGGAGAGGGGGCGGCAGTTCTGGAACGGGGCATGACGGTGTCTTCCTCGGGTCGGGGGATGGCGGCGTCGAGCGACGCGACTTAGGTTAACCTAACCTAAGTCTTTGTCCAGGAGGGTCGCCGCCGGGCGCCCCCGACAGCACCCCACAGCACCGGAGCCAGACCGTGCCGCTCACCAAGTCACCGCCAAACCAAGGAGGTTCGGCGGGAGCATCACCGCCCGCCGGGCCGGTCCGGGGCGGCCGGGCCGTCCGGCGGGCAGCCGGGCTCGGTGCCGCCGTGCTCGTCCTGCTCGCCGTCGTCGCGCTCAGCATCGGCGTCGGCGCCCGCGAACTGTCACCCGTCGAGGTCTGGCACGGCCTGTTCGACGCCCACTCCGAGGCCTACACCGTCGTCCACCGGATGCGGCTGCCGCGCACCCTGCTCGGCCTGCTCTGCGGATCCGCTCTCGGCCTCGCCGGCGGTGTGATGCAGGCGCTGACCCGCAATCCGCTCGCCGACCCGGGGCTGCTCGGCATCAACGCCGGGGCCTCCGCCGCCGTCGTCACCGTCGCCTCCTTCCTCGGCGTCGCCACCTTCGACGGCTACGTCTGGTTCGCCCTGGTCGGCACCGCGGCCGTCGCGGTGCTCGTCTACGCCGTCGGCGGCGGTCGCGGCGCCACCCCCGCCCGGCTCGCCCTCGCCGGCTCCGCCCTCAACGCCACCCTCTTCAGCTACGTCAACGCGGTGATGCTGCTGGACGCCGGAGCCCTGGAGAAGATGCGCTTCTGGACGGTCGGTTCGCTGGCCGGGGCCCAGGGCGGCACCGTCCTGAAGGTGCTGCCGTTCGTCGCCGTCGGGCTGGTCGTCGCGCTCGCCCTGGCCCGGCCGCTGAACGTCATGGCGCTCGGCGACGACGCGGCCCGCGCCCTCGGCGCCCGCCCCGAACTGATCCGGGCCGCCGCGATCGTCGCCGTCACGCTGCTGTGCGGCGCCGCCACCGCGGCCTGCGGCCCGATCGTCTTCGTCGGCCTGATGGTGCCGCACTTCGTCCGCGCCCTCACCGGCCCCGACCTGCGCTGGCTCTTCCCGTACTGCGCGGTGCTCGCCCCCGTCCTGCTGCTCGGCGCGGACGTGCTGGGCCGCGTCCTCGGCCGGCCCGGCGAACTCCAGGTCGGCATCGTCACCGCCGTCCTCGGCGGCCCGTTCTTCCTCCACTTCGCACGCCGGGGAAGGGTGGCGCGGGCATGAGCACCCTCCGCATCGGGACGACCCTGTCCGTCCGCTTCCGCCCGCGGGCCCTGATCGTCGGCCTGGCCTGCACCGCGCTGGCGCTCGGCGTCGGCATCCTCGCCCTCGGCAGTGGCGACTACCCGCTCGGTCCGGCCGACGTCGTGCGCACCCTCACCGGCGGCGGCACCCCGGCCGAGGACTTCATCGTCAACCAGCTGCGGCTGCCGCGGGTCGTCACGGCCCTGCTGGTCGGCGCCGCGCTCGGGCTGGCCGGGGCACTCTTCCAGTCCCTCGTCCGCAACCCGCTCGGCAGCCCCGACGTGCTCGGCTTCACCCAGGGCGCGTCGGCCGGCGCCCTGATCGTGGTGATCACCGGCGGCAGCAGCGCGGCCCTGGCCGGCGGCGCCGTGCTCGGCGGCCTGGTCAGCGGCGCCGCCATCTACGCCCTCGCCTGGAAGGGCGGGGTGCACGGCAGCCGGCTCGTCCTCATCGGCATCGGCAGCTCCGCGATCCTCACCGGCGTCAACGGCTACCTGCTGACCCGCACCCAGCTCATGGACGCCGCCCGTGCGGTCCTCTGGCTGACCGGCAGCCTCGACGGCCGCGGCTGGCGCGACGCCGTACCGCTGCTGGTGGCCCTCGCCGTGCTCGGCCCCGCCGTGCTGCTCGGCTGCGGGCGCGCGCTGCGCGTCATCGAGATGGGCGACGACGCGGCGAGCGGCCTCGGCGTGCGGGTCGAACGCGTCCGGCTGGCCCTGCTCGGCTGCGCCGTCCTGCTCGCCGCGCTCGCCGCGGCCGCCGCCGGCCCGGTCTCCTTCGTCGCCCTCACCGCCCCCCAGCTCGCCCGCCGCCTCACCCGGGCGCCCGGCCCCAACCTGCTCGCCGCGATGTGCACCGGCGCCGCCCTGCTGGTCACCGCCGACTACGCGGCGCAGCGGGTCCTCCCCGGCCACCAGCTGCCGGTCGGCGTCGTCACCGGCGTCCTCGGCGGCGGCCACCTGGTCTGGCTGCTCGCCACCGAGCGCAGGGCAGGCCGGATTTGAGCCACCTCACCGATCCCCGAAACGGAGTACCGACCATGGAACCGGGCGGACCGCGCCTGCGCGGAGCGGAGCTCACCCTCCGATACGACCAGCGCACCATCGCCGAGGGGTTGAGCGTCGACATCCCCGACCACTCCTTCACGGTCGTGGTCGGGCCCAACGCCTGCGGCAAGTCGACGCTGCTGCGCGCCCTCTCGCGCACCCTCAGGCCCGCCGCGGGCACCGTCCTGCTGGACGGCCGGGACATCAGCGCCGTACCGGCCCGCCAGGTCGCCCGTACCCTCGGCCTGCTGCCGCAGTCCTCGATCGCCCCGGACGGCATCACCGTCGCCGAACTCGTCGCCCGCGGCCGTCATCCGCACCAGGGCCTGCTGCGGCAGTGGTCGCCGGAGGACGAACGGGTGGTGACCGGGTCGATGGCCGCGACCGGCGTCGGGGAGCTCGCCGACCGGCCGGTCGACGAACTCTCCGGCGGCCAGCGCCAGCGCGTCTGGATCGCCATGGCGCTCGCCCAGCAGACCCCGCTGCTGCTGCTGGACGAACCCACCACCTACCTCGACATCGCCCACCAGATCGAGGTCCTCGACCTCTGCGCCCGGCTCCACGAGGAGCAGGGCCGCACCCTGGTCGCCGTCCTGCACGACCTCAATCAGGCCGCCCGGTACGCCACCCACCTGATC
Source organism: Kitasatospora paranensis (assembly GCF_039544005.1). NCBI lineage: Bacteria > Bacillati > Actinomycetota > Actinomycetes > Kitasatosporales > Streptomycetaceae > Kitasatospora > Kitasatospora paranensis. The sequence continues at coordinate 4,035,043 of NZ_BAABKV010000001.1, read as the reverse complement.
GCCATGCGCGAGGGCACGGTGGTCGCGGCCGGTCCGCCCGCCGAGGTCGTCACCGCCGAACTGGTCGAGCGGGTCTTCGGGTTGCCGTGCCGGGTCGTCGACGACCCGGAGACCGGCACCCCGCTGGTCGTGCCGGCCGCGCGGCGCCGTACGCCGGAGCGCACCGCGTGACGGGCCGGGTCTTCCGCGACGCCTGGGGGATACCCCACCTGCGGGCCGACGGGATGCTCGAACTCGCCCGCCTGCAGGGGCGGAACGCCGCCGCCGACCGCGGCCGGCAGATCGAGGTCGAACGCCACCGGGCGCAGGGCACCTCGGCGGCCTTCCTCGGCGCCGAGGCCCTCGACTGGGACGTCTTCGCCCGCCGCGCCCGCATCGCCGACACCGCCCGGCGCTGCTTCGCCGCCCTCGACCCGGACACTGCCGGCTGGGTCCGCGCCTACGTCGACGGCGTGAACCAGGGTCTCGCCGAAATCCCGGCCTCCGCGCCTGAGTTCGTGGCGGCCGGGGTGGCGCCAGGCCGGTGGGAGCCGTGGACGCCGATCGCGGTCTGGCTCGGCCACCACATCCTCTTCGCAGGATTCCCCACCAAGCTCTGGCGCGACCTGGTCGCCCGGGCGCTCGGCGAGGAGCACACCGAGCTGTTCGCCACCGACGGGCCCGGCACCTCCGGCAGCAACGGATGGCTCGTCGCGGGCGAGCGGACGGCGAGCGGCGCCGCCCTCATCGCCGGTGACCCGCACCGGTTCATCGAGGACCCGGGCATCTACCAGCAGATCCGGCTCGCCTGCCCGGAGTTCGACGTGGTGGGCCTCGCCGTGCCGGGTGTCCCCGGCATCGGCCACTTCGGCCACGCCGGGCCGGTCGCCTGGGCGATCACCAACGCCATGGCCGACTACCAGGACCTCTACCGGGAGCGACTGCGCCGTAGGGGCGACGGCGTGGAGGCACTCGGCCCGGACGGCTGGCGGCCCGCCGCCGTGCACACCGAGACCGTCGAGGTCGCCGGCGCCGAGGCCGTCCGGATCGAGCTGGTGGAGACCGACCGCGGCCCGGTGATCGTCGGCGGCCCGGACCCCGCCCGGGGCGCGCACGAGGTGCTGAGCCTGCGGTACCCGCCCCGGGCCGACGGCGAGTGCGGCTTCGCGGCCCTGCCCGCCCTGCTGCGCGCCCGGACGGTCGCCGACGTGGACGCCGCCCTCGACCACTGGGCCGAGCCGGTCAACGTCGTCCAGGCCGCCGACACCGCCGGTGGCCTGCTGCACCGGGTCGCCGGCATCGTGCCGGTGCGGGCCCGGGCGAACAGCCTGCGGCCCGTCCCCGCCTGGGAGCCCGGCCACGCCTGGCAGGGCCGCCACCGGATGCCGCGCGCCCGGGTCGACGGTACCGCCGTGATGGCCAATCAGCGCGGCCTCGCCGCCCCGCTCGGCGTGGAGTTCGCCCCGCCGCACCGCGCCGACCGGATCGCCGACCTGCTCGCCGGGCCGCGAGCCTGGACGGCGAAGGACATGGCGGACATCCACACCGACACCTTCCTCGCCTCCGCCGCCCCGCTGCTGGCCCTGCTCGAAGGCCTCGACGGGCTCACGCCGCCGGCTGCCCGGCTGCGGGAGCGGCTGCTCGCCTGGGACCGCCGGATGGCCGCCGACTCCGTCGACGCGGCCCGGTACGCGGCACTGCGCTCGGCGGTGGTCCGCCGGTTGGCCGCCGAACCCGCGCTGGCCGCCCTCGCCGACCCGCCGCCCCTGCCCGCGCTGTTCCGGCCCTGGCTGGCCCTGCTGCCCCGGGTCGCCTACGCGCTGGAGACGGTGCTCGGCCACGACCGGCTGCCGGGGGTGGACCGCGCCGCCCTGGTGCGCGCCGCCGCCGAGGAGACCGCGGCGGCCGAGCCGGCCGGGGCCTGGGGCGACGGGCACCGGCTCGCCCCGTGGCAGGCGGTGCCGGAGGACGCGGACGACACCTGGCCGCGGCTCGGCGGCGACCACGACTGCGTGCTCGCCACCTCCAGCGTCCCCGGGCTCACCGACCGCAGTGCCCGCGGGCCGGCCGCCCGCTACGTCTGGGACCTCGCCCGCCGGGAGGACAGCGGCTGGGTCGTGCCGTTCGGGGCGTCCGGGGTGCCCGGGCACCCGCACCGCCGCGACCAGCTGCCGCTCTGGCTGAGCGGCGAACTCGTCCCCGTGACCACCGACTGGAACCAGCTCACCGAGGAGTCCGATGCCCACTGAGCCCGCCGACAGGCCCGCCGCCCACGAGGAGCGGGTGCCCGGCTTCGGACGCGTCCGGATTGTCCCGCTCGACCCGGCCGCCGATGCCGCACTGGTGCACGGCTGGGTCACCCAGGAGCGCGCCCGGTTCTGGGGCATGCTCGACCACAGCCCCGAACAGGTCAGGGAGGTCTACGAGTTCGTCGGCTCGCTGAGCACCCATCACGCCTTCCTGGCGCTGCGCGACGGTACGCCCGTGGCGCTCTTCCAGACCTACGAGCCCGCGCACGACCCGGTCGGCGAGTGCTATCGGGTCCTTCCCGGCGACCACGGCGTCCACCTGCTGATCGGCCCCGCCGAGGGCGCCGCCGAACCCGGCTTCACCGAGCGGCTGATCGGTGTCTTCCTGCGCTTCGTGCTCGCCGATCCGGCCCGCCGGCGGGTGGTGGCCGAGCCCGACGCCCGCAACGACCGGGCGATCGCCCGGCTGCTGCGCAGCGGCTTCGAGCTCGGCCCGGAGATCGACAAGCCGGAGAAGCGCGCCCGGCTGGTCTTCCTCACCCGGGAGGTAGCCGGGGTGAGGTGACGGCCCGCCCGTCGCCCCGGCGGTCAGACGGTGAGCACGATCTTGCCCTGGGTGCGGCCCGACTCGATCAGCTCGTGCGCCTTCGCGGCCTCCTCCAGCGGCAGCACGTGCTGCACGTGGGGTCGCAGCCGGCCGTCGGCGACCAGGCCGGCGAGCGCCTCCAGGCCGACGTGATCGGGTTCGACGGTCAGGCCGGTGAAGCGCCGGCCGGCCGCGGTCGCGGCGTCGGCCAGTTCGGTGCTGGTCCGCTCGACCAGGGTGATCAGCAGGCCGTCCGGGGCCAGGACGGGCAGCGAGCGCTGTCCGTAGCCGCCGCCGATGCCGTCGATCACCACGTCGACGCCGGTCAGGCCGGCGGCGAAGTCGCCCGCGGTGTAGTCGATGACCCGGTCGGCGCCGAGGCTGCGGACGAAGTCGCGCTTGGCCGGGCTCGCGGTCGCCAGCACCTCGGCCCCGCGTGCCTTGGCGATCTGCACAGCGAGGTGGCCGACGCCGCCGCCGGCCCCGTGTATCAGCACCCGGGCGCCGGGTCCGACCTCCGCGGTGTCGACCAGGGCCTGCCACGCGGTCAGCCCGGCCAGCGGCAGCGCGGCCGCGGCGACGTGGTCGAGGCCGGCCGGCTTGGCGGCGAAGTGCCGGGCGGGTGCGGCGACGTACTCGGCATAGGCACCCGCGGGCCGGGGGAAGAACGGCATCCCGAACACCTCGTCGCCGGCCTTGAACCTGGTCACGCCGGGCACCACCTCCTCGACGACGCCGGAGACGTCCCAGCCCACCGTGAACGGCGGGGCGCCGAGCAGCGGGAAGGCACCGGAGCGCGTGTAGGCGTCGATCGGATTGACGGAGGCGGCGCGGACCCGGACGACGATGTCGCCCGGCAGCGGGCCCGGGCGGTCGACCTCGGCCGGGACGAGGACGTCGGGGGTGCCGAAGGACTGCTGGACGATGGCGCGCACGATGCGGCTCCTCTGTTCCGATGTGGTCGGTCGTCATCCACGGTAGACAGCAGGATCGAGACGATGAATAGCCGAAAATCTCGATTCACTGTCCGATCGTCTCGCCCGGCCGGACGAGTAGCCTGTGCGGGTGGACATCCTCACCGACGCCGTCACGTCCATGCGGACGGGCAACCCGGTCTCGGCCCGGACGGACTGCCGGGCGCCCTGGGGCCTGCGCTTCTCCGAACAGACCGGCGCCGGCTTCCACGTGGTGCTGAGCGGCACCTGCTGGCTGATCGACCCGGCCGGCGGCCGCACGGCCCTCGGGCCCGGCGACATCGTGTTCGTCCGCCGCGGCCGCGAGCACGTCCTCGCCGACGATCCCGCCTCCCCGGTGGTCGACTACCGGACGGACCTGAGCTGGCCCGTCTCGCCCCTCCCGTCCGCCCCGGCCACCGGCGACGGCCCGCTCACCTCGCTGCTCTGCGGCGCCTACCACCTGGACCAGGAGCGCCCGCACCCCCTGGTCTCCGCCCTGCCCGACCTGATCCACCTGCGCGCCCGCCGAGGCCACCACCTCGCGCTGACCTCCGCCATCGACATGCTCGGGGCCGAACTGGAGCGGCCGGGCCCCGGCGCGGACGGCATCGTCGCGCAGCTGATCGACCTGCTCCTCCTCTACATCCTGCGGGCCTGGCTCGACGAGCAGCCCGCCGACGCCGCGGCCGGCTGGGCCGCCGCGCTGCGCGACCCCGCGATCGCGCCCGCCCTGAAGTCCATCCACGCCGACCCGGGCCGGCCGTGGACGGTCGAGGGCCTCGGCGACAGCGTCGGACTCTCCCGGGCCGCCTTCGCCCGCCGCTTCACCGCGCTGGTCGGCGAGCCCCCGCTGGCGTACCTGACCCGCTGGCGGATGACGACGGCCGCGGGGCTGCTGCGGCACTCCGGGACGCCGCTCGGGGTGGTCGGAGACCGGGTCGGCTACGGCTCCGAGTTCGCCTTCGCCAAGGCGTTCAAGCGCGCCTACGGCGTCCCGCCCGGCCAGTACCGGCGGGAGGCCAGGCCCGTGGCCTGAGCGGTGCGCCGCGCCCCGGGACGGTACGCCGCCCGGCCGGTCAACACGCCGACGGCCGGGCGACGGGGCGCGCGCCGGGCCGCGCGGCGGCGGATACTGGCGCCATGCGCCAGAACCCTGAGAACCCGGAGTTCCCCGAGGACTACGACGAGGAGTCGCCGGCCGTCATGGAGGCGGACGACGAGGAGCGGGAGGTGGCCGAGCAGCAGGTCGACGAACTGGAGCAGCTGCGCGAGCGCCGGGCCCTCGGCGCCGATCAGGCCGACGACGGAGACGCCGTCGAGCAGTCCCGCGAGGTCGGCCTGGACGAGGACGACTACCGGGACTGACCGCGGTCGCCCGCCGGACGGGGCGCGGGGCGTCTCACAGCGCCCGGCGGCGCTGCAGCCAGCCGAAGGCCAGCCAGCCCGGCAGCACCGGCAGCAGCAGGGTCAGCAGCCGGAACAGCATCACCGCGGCGAACGCCGGGCCCTGGTCCATGCCGCCGGTGTCCTCCAGCCCCGTGGTCAGCAGGCCCTCCACCAGGCCCATGCCGCCCGGCGTCGGGGCGGCCGAACCGGCCGCGTTGCCGGCCAGGAAGACCACGGCGACGGCGCTGAACCCCGGGTGGGCACCGACCGCCAGCGCGCAGCAGTACAGGCAGACGACGAAGCTCACCGACACCAGCAGCTGCCCGGCCACGCCGGCGGCCAGCTTGCCCGGCTGCTGGAGCAGGTCGAGCAGCCGGGGCAGCACCTCGGCGCGCAGCGGCCGCAGCAGGCCGACGATCCGCCGCCGCAGCCACGGCACCGCGAGCGCCGTCGGCACCAGCACCGCGACCACGCCGAGCGCGACGGCCAGCCAGAGCGGCCGCAGCAGCGGTTCGGCCTGCGGCCCGGCCTCCGGGCTGAAGCCCAGCAGGGTGGTGAAGAACGCGAGTTGCAGCATGTGCAGGGCCAGGCCGAGCAGCTGGGAGGCGCCGACACTGGACAGCGCCTGCGCGGTCGGGATCCCGGAGCACTGCAGGAAGCGGGTGTTCAGGGCCACCCCGCCGACCCCGCCCGGGGAGACCAGCTTCACGAAGGAGCCGGCGGTCTGGGCGGCCAGCGCCCGGCCGAACCCGATCCGCTCGGGCACGAAGCCGACGAACCCCAGGGTCGCGGTCAGATAGCTGGCCACCGCGGCGAGCACGGCCATCGCCAGCCAGAACGGGTCGGCCTCGGACACCGCCCGGAAGGACGCCGTCCCGGCGCCGAACAGGGTCTGCAGCAGCACGTACCCACCTGCGACGCCGGCCGCGACGGTGGCCAGCGTCCGCGGCCGGAGCCGCTCCAGCCGGACGGGCTCCACCTCCGCCTGGGGGCGCCAGCGCAGCACCTCCGCCCGTATCGCGGCGGCGAGTTCGGGCTGTGCGCCGAGCGCCTCCCGGGTCTCGCGGGGCAGGGCGATCGGCTGCAGCAGCGGCAGGGCGGTGCCGACGGCGGCCGGGCCGAGCACCGCGACGGCGGTGTCCACCGCCCGCCGCGCCCCGGACCGCAGCCCCAGCACGGTGAGCATCCCGGCGACGTCCAGGCTCAGCAGCAGCTCCCCGGCGGCGATCTCCCCGGCGGCCAGGTCCACCAGCTGCACCCGGCCGTCCGGGCCGACCCGGACGGTGTCCGGGGTGAGCGCCCGGTGCGCGATGCTGCGCCGCTGGAGCAGCCGCAACTGCTCCCAGGCGTCGGTCAGCACCTCGTCGGTGAGGGCGTCCTCGGGGAGCTCGCGCAGCGACCGCCCGGGCAGGTGCCGGTACGCCACCAGCGCGGCGTCCGGCCCGAGTTCGGTGACCACCAGCGGTTCGGGGGTGCGCACCCCGGCTGCCGCGGCGGCGTGCGCGAGCAGCGTCTGGTGCTCCAGACCGGCCCGCAGCGAGCGCAGGCCGGGCGGCCGCGGAGCCGTCCGCAGCCGCAGCAGCTGCCAGAGGTGGTGCGGCAGCCCGGTGGCGCGGGCGCGGCGGTCGAGCAGCCGGACGTCCAGGTCGGGGCGGCCGCCGTCCTGGGTGGCGAGGTAGTGGCAGGGGCCGACCCGGCGGAGCGTATCGGGGCGCGCGCCCGCGCTGTGCAGGGCGGCCCAGAGCTGGAGTTCGGTGGGCTCCCGGGTGGGCTCGCCGACCGTCCAGCCGACGGCGTGCGCGGCCGTCCAGCCGACCAGCAGGGCCAGCGCCACGGACATCGGCGTCGCGTAGCCGGTCAGCAGCCCGGTGAGTCCGGCGGCGGCCACGGTGCCGGTGAGCGCGGTGCGCCAGCGCGGCAGGCCGGCGGTGCCGACCGCGGTCATGAACGCCAGAACCGGGGCCAGGTGCCCGTACACCGGGTCGGTGCGGCCGACGTCGCCGGGCGACGGGTGGGTCAGCGCGCCGACGCCGCCGAACGCCAGGTCCAGGGCGACCGAGAGCGCGTAGGCGACGACGGCGGCGAGCACGCCGTCGGCGACCTGCCGGCCCGCCCGGCGCAGCAGGCGGTCGACGGCGAACGCCAGCGGCACCAGCAGCAGGGCGGTGGCGCTGCAGGCGGCGGCGAGGCGCACCGTCGGGCCGGGCAGGACGGCCGTCCCCCCGGTCACGTCCGCGTCCAGGCCGCCCGCGGTGCCGTGGGCGTACTGCACGAGCAGCAGCAGGAGGACGATCGCGGCGGCGCCGAGTGCGGTGCGCAGCAGTGCGGCGGGGTGGCGCACGCGGCCGTCGCGCGCCACCGCGGGGACGGCGCGCAGATCGTCGGCAGGGGTCAGCGTGGCCACGCGGCATGCTCCCACACGGACCTGTGCCCGAGGGGCGGGCGCGGCGGGGCGGAGCGGTGCCCGGAGGGATGAAGAGGATAAAATCCGGACATAAGACCCCGTGCGGCCGCCGGTCACCGCGCCCCGTCCCCCGGCGGGGCGGCCGGGCCGCCGAAGGGAGGCCGACGATGGCCAAGCGCTCGACGGACAAGATGACCCGACTCCGCCGCGGCACCCAGGAGCTGCTCGAACGCCGCGGCATGACGACCGACCCGGCCCCCCTGGCCCCGCAGCTGCACACCGACGGGCCGGCTGCCGCCGGTCGCCGTTCGTACTTCGGCGACGAGGCCTTCGGCCACGGCGGCCGCCGGATGGCCGCCGCCACCGGACCGCTGGACGGCGTGGCCCACCACGTGGAGCTGCCGGGCCACCGGCACCGCGGCGCCGAGCGGCACTCGGCGCACTGAGGGACGCGTCCGTGCCGGCCGCCGGCCGCGCCCCGCGGTGAACACCGGGCGCGGCCGGCGGCCGATGCGGGAGAGTGGGCGGGCACGCCGCCGCCTGGGCGGCCGCCCATCCGAGGAGCCCCATGTCCGACAGCCCGCTGCTGCAGTCCCGCGAGGAGTGGCTGGCCTCGCTGCCCCGCGTCTACGCCGCCGCCGGATGCCTGATCACCGACCCGCAGGGCCGGGTGCTGATCGTCAAGGCCGGCTACCGCGAGCACTGGCAGTTCGTCGGCGGCACCGTGGACCTCGGTGAGAACCCGCAGCAGTGCGCCGGCCGTGAGCTGCAGGAGGAGACCGGCATCGAGCGGGAGGCCGGCGAGCTGCTGGCCGTCGCCTGGACGAACCCGTCGACCGAACTCGACCACCCCGCCTGCCACTTCCTGTTCGACCTGGGCACCATCGACGCGGACACCCCGATCACCCTGCCGGCCGGGGAGCTGGACGCCCACCGCTGGGCCGAGCCCGGCGAGGCGCTCCGACTCCTCGGGCCCGCCCGCTCGCTGCGCCTGGCCGCAGGTCTGCAGGCCCGGGCCGACGGCAGGGTCCGGATCGTCAGCAGCCCGGTCTCGGGCTTCTGACCGGTCGCGCGCCCCGGTCTCAGCCCTCCGTCCGGCGCCAGACGTACGCGGCGGAGACCGGGTGGCTGCGGTAGCGCTCCCACTTCGGCTTCAGGGCGATCCAGGCGTCGTCCACGACCGCCTCGCGCATCTCGGCGAGCTGCCAGCCGGCCGTGAGACCGGCGGTCAGGTGCTCGCTGACCAGGTGGATGTGGGTGGTGATGGCGACGGGTGCGCCGTCCGCCCCGTCGAAGTGGGTGGGCATCCCGGCGGCCATGATGAAGTACGGGTGCAGCCCGACCAGGACGAACAGCCCGTCGGGCCGGGCCAGCCGGTGCGCCTCGCGGTACAGCGGCCCGAGGTCGGCCAGGTGCTCGTCGACCAGCGAGGAGATCACCAGGTCGTACCCGGCACCGGGCAGGCCGGTGTCGGCCAGGTCGGCCTCCGTCAGGCGGTCGTGGGCGCCGCGGGCCCGGGCGGCCGCGAGCATCTGCGGAGTGACGTCGACGCCGTCGACCGCGGCCGCGCCCTTCCCGCGCAGCCAGGCGCCTGTCCGGCCGGTGCCGCAGCCGAGGTCGGCGGCGCGCCGGACGTCCTCCCAGCGCGGGACGGCGAGCCGGTCGAGGACGGCGATGTCCATCGCGTCCTCGACTGTCTGCTCGTAGCTGTCGACCCACTGTCCGTAGCCCGTCCGGACGTCGACCATCGGGTAGCCGCGGGTGTCGAAGTCTGCGAAATTCACCATGGAGGCAGTATCGGCAGCCGTCGGCCCCGCCGGCGACCGGATAAATCCGGCCGCCGGGGCCGGTTCAGCCCGCCGCCACCAGGCGGCTGCGGACGGCGTCCGCGTCACCGGCGGGCAGGTATCCGGCCGGGTCGAACTCGGCGAGGGTCTCGCGCAGCGCCGTCCCGGCGGTCGTCCCGGCGTCGGCGAGGACGGCCTCGATCGCGGCGGTCTCGTCGGGGCGGCCGAGCATCGCCCAGAGCGGCCGCAGGTTGTCGGCGCTCAGCAGGTAGTCGTCGACGATCGCCTCCGTGGTCACCCCGGCGACGGCGAGCAGCACCAGGGCGGCGAGGCCGGTGCGGTCCCGGCCGGCCCCGCAGTGCACCACGACACCGCCGGGCGGGGCGGCGGCGACGGCGCCCACCACCGCGGCGACCGCCTGCGGGCAGTGGTCGAGGTAGGGGCGGAAGGCCAGCGGTGTGCCGTCCAGCCCGCCGAAGCGGGCCCACCAGTCGGGCCCGGCGAGTTCGTCCAGCGGGACCCGGACGAGTCCGACGCCGGCCGGGCGCTCCAGCAGCGGCCGGTACTCCTCCTCGTTGCGCAGGTCGACGACGGTGCGTATGCCGTACTCCTGGACGTGGGCCCAGCCCTCGGCGGTCAGCCGGTCCAGGTTGTCGGCCCGCACGACCGCGCCGCGCCTGGTCGTCCGCCCGTCGGCGGTGGGCAGCCCGCCGAGTTCGCGCACGTTGAGGCAGCCGTCCCAGACCAGCCGCCGATCCTCCGTCATGTCCCCGTCCCCCTGGTGATCCGAGGGCCGGTCAGCCCTCCTGGTGATCTGACTCCCGGGCCCCCGCAGATGGTTCCCCGGTCGCGAAGCGGGCGGCGGCGGCCTCGGCCGCGGCGAACGTCCGGGCGATCAGGGCGGGGTGGGTGGCGGCGACGGCGTCGGCGCTCTCACCCGCGAGGATGCGGCCGGCCGCCGCGGTGTGGAGGGTGCGCAGCGCGGTGGTGCCGAGTGCGGCGGTGAACCGGGCCTCGACGGGCGGTGCCCCCTCGGCGGCGAGCAGTCCGGCGAGGTGGTCCTCCAGGGACTCGGTGAACTCGCGGACGTGGGCGCGGAGCGCGGGCGACCCCAGCACCGTCCGCCAGAAGGGCGGGAGGTCGTCGCCGATGCCGCCGAGTGCGTGCCGCCGTTCGGCGAGGTCCAGTGCCAGGTCGCGCAGCGCGGCCAGCGGGCCGGTGCCGGCCGGCCGGCCCCGCACGGCGGCGGTGACCAGGCCGAGGGCCTCCGGCGCCCGGTCGAGGAAGAGTTCCTCCTTGTGCGGGAAATAGTTGAAGACCGTCATCTTCGACACCTCGGCGGCCTCGGCGACCTCGGCGACGGAGACGGCGTCGAAGCCGCGCTCGACGAAGAGCAGGGCCGCGGCGGCGGAGATCCTGGCGCGGGTCTGCTGCTTCTTGCGTTCGCGCAGCGAGGTCGGCGGGGCGGCGGCGCCGGGGGCTTCATGAAGAAAGTGTACGGGATAAAAATTTGTATCCAGTCAATGTTTGTCCGGATCAGTCCGGCGCCGGGAACACCCACAGCTCACGCCCCCGGGTGTCCCGGCAGCGGACGGCGGTGAACCGCTCGTCGCCCACCGACAGGAAGCCGCCCGCCGCGCCGCGCAGCACCTCCCGGGCCACCAGGTCGCCGCGCTGCCAGGCGCCGTGCAGCTCCAGGGCCTTGTCGGCGAGCTCGGCGCGCCGGATCCGGGGCACCGCGGCGAGCTCCAGCGCCGCGTTGACGTCCGTCAGCTCGGCGGGGAGAGGTACGGCTCCGCCCCGGCCCGCGCCTCCAGCCGGTGGAGCAGCTCCGGCAGTCCGTAGTGCCGGACAGCCGCGACGGTGTCCTCGACGCCGACCAGCCAGCGCGGGCCGGGGGCCACCTGCCACCAGACGTCCTCGCCGACCGGCATCAGCGCGCCGATCCGGCTGCGCCACGACTCCAGGCCGGTGGCGACGGTGGGATCGGGCCGGACGGCGGGGCCGGGCCAGGCCGCCTTCGGGGTGATCGAGAGGGTGACGGTGTAGCGCACCAGCAGGTCGTCGGCGGCGCCGACCTCGATGCCCAGCAGGGCCCATTGCTCCTCGTCGGGCAGGCTGAAGGAGTGCCGCCAGCCGGTGAGGCCCAGGGCGCGCAGGGCCGGCGCGAGGTGGTCGCGCAGCCCCTCGGTGAAGAGCGTCCGGGCGGTCGTCATCGCATCTTCCTGGTCGCGGCGGCGGGAGGCGCCGACCCGGGGTGCGGACACCGGGCGGGGCGCGGGCAGGCCGGGGTGCGGCCGGAGCCCGGCGGCACTGGTCTGGACCTGTATGTCCACGGTAGGCCGGGGTCCTCCCCGGCGGACGCAGGCGAACGGCAGTCACTGACAGGACTTAGGTCCTCTCCCGGTCCGGTGACCTGCGTCGCGGCCCCTGCGGCGGACCGCCCGGGGGATGGCCCATGATGGGGCGGGTGCACAGTGCAGATCTCCCCGGGCCGGGCGTCGGCGGCCCACCGTGTCGACCACCTGTTCCGGGGCACCCGCCCGATCCGCGGGCCGATCTGGCCCCGGCCGTCCGGGCGGCGCAGGAGGGTGACGAGGCGGCCTTCCGTCACCTGTTCCGCGCCGTCCAGCCGGGTCTGCTCCGGTACCTGGGTGTGCTGGTGGGCGGCCGCCCGGAGGACGCGGAGGACGTCGCGTCGGAGACCTGGCTGCAGGTGGCCCGCGATCTCGGGGGTTCCGCGGCGATTCGGACGGCTTCCGCGGCTGGGTCGCCACGATCGCCCGCAACCGGGCGATGGACCACCTGCGCCGGATGCGGCGGCGTCCGGTGGCGGACCTGCCGGTGGAGCGGCTGGTCGAGCTGGCCGCGGCCGAGGACACGGCAGGCAGTGCGCTGGCGTCGGTGACCACTGCGGACGCGCTGGCGCTGATCGGGCGGCTGCCGCGCGACCAGGCGGAGGCGGTGCTGCTGCGGGTGCTGCTGGGCCTGGACGCGGAGAGCGCGGCGCGGGTGCTGGGCAAGCGGGCGGGCACGGTGCGGATGGCCGCCCACCGCGGGTTGAAGCGGCTCGCGAAGCTGCTGGAGCCGGCCGGCGGCGCGGTGGCCGGGGTGCCACGGCAGGGCGCCGAAAAACGTGCCGCAGGGTGTGACACCCGCGCGGGCCGCGACGCTGAAGGACATGAGATGAGCAAGAACCGATCCCGCCGGATCGACCGCGACACCGCCGAGCGCCTGCTCGGCGGGGAGCGGTCGGCTCGGAGGCCGGTCAGGCCCCCTCACCGGTCACGCGGCCCTCGCTGGGCTGCTCGCCGCCGCGGCAGCACCTGCCGGCGACGGTGAACTGCCCGGGGAGCGGGCGGCGCTGGCCGCCTTCCGGGAGGCTCGTCGCCGACCGGTACCGGAGAGTGGGAGAGCAGCTGTGGCGGACGCCGCGCGCAGGAGGGCCTTCACCGTGAAGGCCCTCGTCGCCGCGCTCGCCGTCACGGCCGTGGGCGGTGTGGCGTTCGCCGCGGGCACCGGCGGTCTGCCGCGCGCCCTCGGCGGCGGTACGTCGGCCGCTCGCACACCGGCCGCCGTGCACGCCACCACGGCCGGCACGGCCGGGCCCGGCCGCCGCTCCGGCGGCGCGCCCTCGGCCGGCACGTCCGGCCGTCCGGACGCCACCGGACGTCCCTCGGCCTCCGCCGGGACGACCACCCCCGGCGCACCGGCCTCCCTCGGCCCGGCCGCGCTGCCCGAGCTCACCGGGCTCTGCCGGGCCTACCTCGACCGCGAGGCCCCCGGCCGGCGCCGCGACCTGCTCACCGACCTCCGGTTCGCCCCGCTGGTCGCGGCAGCCGGCGGGGTCGATCGGGTCGACGCGTACTGCACGGTGCTGGCCACGGTGGCGAGCCCCTCCGCGAGCCGCAGCCCCGGCCGGGAGCCGACCACCGGCCCCGGCAAGGGCGACCGGACGAAGACCCCTCTCCCCTCCGTCACCAGGGGCGGCACCGAGGACGGTGCCGGCCCGGGGTGACCGCACAACTCCGGACGGTCGGCGGGCGAAACCCCCGGGCCCGTCGGCCGTCCGGACCGCTCCGCCCCCTCGACTCCGGGGGTCGGTGGGCTCCCCGTGTCCACCGGCCTCCCGGGAACCGCTCCGGATGGGCGGGGGTACTCCCCGGGTCCCCCGCCCATCCGGATCCGCCCGCCGCTGCGGGCGGTTCGGCCCCGCACGGATGCGGGCGCGCCCCGCCGGCCGACCAGGGCCCGGAAGCCGGGCCGCTAGGGTGCACAGAAGCACGAGGCGGACCGGAGCCCCGGCCGACGGATGTGAGGGGAGCGGTTCGGTGATCGGACGCGCGCTGAACGGGCGCTACGAGCTGGTGGAGATACTCGGCGTCGGCGGCATGGCGACCGTCTACCGGGGCGTGGACCGGCAGCTCGGCCGCCAGGTGGCCGTCAAGGTGCTCAACGGCGGCCTCGCGGACGACCCGCGGTTCGCCGAGCGGTTCGGCCGCGAGGCCCAGCACGCCGCGATGCTGGTGCACCCGCGGATCGTGATGGTCTTCGACTCCGGCGTGGACGAGGGCTCCCCGTACATCGTCATGGAGCTGGTGCAGGGCCGCACGCTCGGCCGGCTGCTGGCGGAGCAGGGGCCGCTGCCGGTGGACCGGGCCGTCGGCGTCGCCGCAGCGGTCTGCGAGGCCCTGGAGGTCGCGCACGGCGCCGGCCTGGTGCACCGCGACGTGAAGCCCGGCAACATCATGATCACCGACGACGGCGGGGTGAAGGTCGTCGACTTCGGCATAGCCCGGGCCGGCTCCTCCGCCGGGCAGCAGCTCACCCAGACGGCCACCGTGCTCGGCACCGCCGCCTACCTCTCGCCGGAGCAGGCCACGGCCGCCCCGCTGGACGGCCGCTCCGACCTGTACGCGGTCGGCTGCGTCCTGGTCGAGATGCTCACCGGCGAGCCGCCGTTCGCCGCCGAGACGCCGGTGGCCATCGCGTTCAAGCACGTCAGTGAGCAGCCGGCACCGGTCTCGGTGCGCCGCGGCGGCATCCCGCCCGCGCTGGACGTCGCGGTGATGCGGCTGCTCGCCAAGCAGCCGGAGGACCGCCCGGCCCACGCGTCCGCCGCCCGGGCCGAGCTGCTGGCCGCCGTCCCGGTGGCGGCCGCCGCCGACCGCACCTCCGAACTGCTCGGCGCGGCCACCCAGGTGCTGCCCGCGGCCGCCGCTTCGCCGGGCTTCCCGGCCGCGGCCGGGTTCGGCGGACACCCGTACTCGGAGCCGAACCGCACCTCGGTGCTGCCGCCGACGGCACCGCCGTCGGCGCTCGGCCGCCCGTACCACGACGAGCCGGAGCCCGGGCCGGAGCAGCCGGCCGGCCGCAGCCCCTGGCTGTTCGCGGGTGCCGGCGTGGCGGTGGTCGCGGCCGCGGTGGTCGCCGGTGTCCTCGCGTTCGGCGGGCCGCCCGCCGGCAGAGCGTCCGCCGCCACCCCCGGCGCCCAGGCGCCCTCTCCGCCGGCCCGTCGACCGCCGCGAGCCCGGCTGCGAGCAGCGCCGACCCGACGCCGACGGCCGAGCCGTCGCCCACCGCCAAGCCGGGCGCCGCGCTCCAGCTGCTGCAGCTGCGCCAGGACGTCGCGGGCACCGACATGCCCAAGGACCGCGACCGGAAGGCCGTCCTGCTCGGGCTGCTCGACAGCGCCTCGACGGCCGTGGCCAACCACCACCCGGACGACGCGGTGCAGCGGCTCCACGCCGCCCAGAAGGTCGTCCGCGACCTGGTCAAGCGGCACGCGGTCGACAGCGCCACCGGGCAGGACTGGCAGTCCCGGCTCGGCACGGTGATCGGCACGCTCGGCCACCAGCAGAACGCCGGTTGAGCGCCGTTCAGTCCCCGTGCGGCGGAGTGCCGACGCGCAGCTGCGACCCGACCCGGCTGCGCAGCCGCCGGCTGACCGAGGCCGCCCCCGTGGTCAGGAAGACCAGGGAGTAGAGGATCTGCAGCATCACCACCACCCGGGCCTCCTGCCCGGTGGGGGCGACGTCGCCGTAGCCGACCGTGGCGAGTGTGACCACGGTGAAGTAGAGCGCGTCGATCTTGGTGTGCAAGCCGTGGAACTGCCCGTCCCGGGAGAGCGCCAGGTAGGTGGTGGCGAAGATGACCACGGACGCGGCGATCAGCTGCACGATCACCAGGGCGGGGTGGCCCGCGCGGCCGCTCAGCTCGGCCCGCACCTGGCGGAGCAGCATGCCGGCCAGCAGGGCCAGCGCCGCCACGAAGGACACCCAGCTGAGGGTCGGATGATGCGGGCCGAACACGCCCAGCGGCAGGACGCCCCAGAGCGCCACCATCAGCGCCGGGCCGCCGATCAGTGCGCCGAGCCCCCAGGCGGGCAGCTCCCGGTACGGGCCCGGGGCGCGCGGGTTCATCGGGCACGGCCCGGTTGCGCCGCACGGGCGTCCGACCGCCCGCCCGGCTGCTCCGGCCGGGTGGCCGGGGCGGTCCGGGCGGTCCGGAACGGCTGCCGGTCCGGACGCCGCCGGAGGGGGTCGGCGCCCGGACCGGGGAGGCCGTCCGGCGTGCTGTCGGCCATCGGCTGCCCTTCGGCTGGTGCGTGCGGTGGATCCCAGCACACACCGGGCCGCGGGCGGCGGCCAGTCGGGGAATGCCGGAGCCGCCGGCACGTCGGGTGACGTACCGGCGGCTCCGGGGAAGGCTCAGGCGCTGGTGGCCGACTTGTTGGTCTCGGCTGCCGTGGTGATGCTGCTCGGGTTCACCGCCGGGCGCGGCTGATCGGCCGGGGTCGAGGAGGCCGTGGAGTTCTGCGCCTCGGCCGGGGCGTCGTCCTCGCGGAGCGCCTTGGTCTCGGCCTTGAGGATGCGCATGGACTTGCCCAGTCCACGGGCCATCTCGGGGAGCTTCTTCGAGCCGAAAAGCAGGACGAGCACTGCCACCATCACGAGGATGTGCCAGGGCTCGAGACCGTTACGGAACATCCCTGACCACCGGTCCTTCCGAGGAGTTCTCGTCATTTCTGGGTGCCGGACGGGGTTGCCCGGCTCCGGCCAGTATGCCTGGCGGAGTCGGCGAACGTATACACCGGCCCGGAAACCGTGGTCAAAAAGCAGGTGATCAGCCGGGGGTGGTCTGGACCACTGGGGGTGCCGGAGGCCCCGCCACGGAAGGCCGGGAGCCCCGGCCGCCGGCCGGGGCTCCACAGGGTGCGCGGGCTGCTCGTCCGCCGGTCCGGCTCAGACGGCCGGGTGGCCGGCCGGCCGGAGCGCCGCCGCGCCCCCGGCGTCCGTGTCCCCGGCACCCGTGTCGCCCGCCGGGGCCTCGGTCGCCGCGCCGGCCGGCAGGTGCCCCGTCATCCGGGCGGCGGCCAGCGCGGTGCCCGCCATCAGGACGACGCCGACCACGGCCGCCAGGTGCATCCCGTCGGCGAACGCCGACCGGGTGACGGCCAGCAGCTGCGCGCCGGCGTCGCCGCCGAGCCGCCCGGCGACCGTGACGGCGCCGCCCAGCGTGTCGTGCGCCGCCCGGGCGGCACCCGCCGGCAGTCCCGCGGGGAGCCGGCCGTCCAGCCGGGCGCCGTAGACCGCGGCACCCGCCGCGCCCAGGATCGCGATGCCCAGGGAACTGCCCAGCTCGGTGGCGGTCTCCGAGGTGGCCGAGGCCGCGCCGGTCTGCTCGGCGGGGGCGGCCGTGAGCACCATCTCCGCGGTGAGCGTCATCGTGCCGACCGAGCCCGCCGCGATCACGCCGGCGGCGGTGAGCACCACCCAGAGCGGCGAGTCCACGCCGGCCTGTGTCATCAGACCGAAGCCGGCCGCGGCGAGCAGGAAACCGCCGGCCATCAGCGGGGCGGGCCGAACCTTGCCGGCGAGCGCGCCGACGGTGCCGACGGCAGCGCCGACGCCGACCGAGGGCAGCAGCGCCCAGAGCGCGGCGGTGAGCGGACTCATGCCCTTCACCAGCTGCAGGTACTGCGAGGTGAAGAGGGTGAAGCCCATCATCGCGAACATCGCGACGGTGTTGACGGTGATCGCCCCGCGGAAGGCCCGGACCCGGAACAGCCGGGGGTCGAGCAGCGGGTGGGCCGCCCGCCGCAGCCGCACCACCAGGGCGGCGCCGAACAGCAGCCCCGCCGCGACACTCACGGCGGGCAGTGGACGCCAGCCGTCCACCGAGAGCGTCTTGATGCCGTAGACGAGGGGCAGCATCGCGGCGATCGACAGGCCGGCCCCCGGCAGGTCGAACCGGCCGGCCGCCGGGGTGCGCTGCTCGGGCAACAGGACGGGGGCGACGGCCGCGACCAGCAGCATCACCGGCACCGCGACCAGGAACACCGAGCCCCACCAGAAGCGGTCCAGCAGCAGTCCGCCGACGACCGGGCCAAGGGTGGCACCGCCGGTGAGCGCGCCGCCCCAGATGCCGAGGGCGGTCTGCCGCTGCCGCGGGTCGTGGAACATGCCGCGGATCAGAGCGAGCGTGGAGGGCATCACGGTCGCTCCGGCGATGCCCAGCGCGGCCCGGGCGGCGATCAGCTGTCCCGCCCCGTCGGCGTGGGCGGCCAGCAGGGAGACCGCCGCGAACGCCGCGGTGCCCGCCGTCAGCAGCCGGCGCCGCCCGATCCGGTCGCCCAGCGCCCCCATCGGGATCAGCAGGGCGGCCAGCAGGAACGAGTACATGTCCATGATCCACAGCTGCTGCGTGCCGCTCGGCCGCAGATCGGTGGAGATGAAGGGGACGGCGAAGAACAGCACGCCCATGTCCATGGTGAGGACGACAGTCGGCAGCAGGAGGACGGCGAGGCCCGCCCAGGCGCGTCGGCCGGCGAGGCCGTGGGTTGCGGTCATGGGGACGACTGTACGGATGTGTCACACGCTCGTCTAGTACAAGCGTCTAAATCATTTGTCTCGCTCGTTCGTGCAAGACATCCGTACAGCCCTGACGTAGCATCGGGGCCATGGGAAATCGCGAGGATCTGCTGGCCGGCGCCAAGCGCTGCCTGTACGAGAAGGGCTACGGGCGCACCACCGCCCGGGACATCGCCTCCGCCGCGGGCGTGAGCCTGGCCGCCATCGGCTACCACTACGGGTCCAAGGAGGCGCTGCTCACCCAGGCGACCATCCAGGCGCTGGGCGAGTGGGGGACGCGGTCGGTCAGGTGCTGGCCGGCCTCGGCGCGCAGACCGACCCCGAGGAGCGCTTCGTCGCGGGCTGGGACGGCGTACTGGCGAGCTTCGCCGAGCACCCGGGGCTGTGGGCCGTCCAGTTCGAGATGATCGCGCAGATCCGGAACGCGCCCGAGCTGGGCGAGGCGCTCACCGCGGTGCAGCGGGAGGGACGGCTCGGCCTGGCGGCCATCTTCCAGGGCGTCGCCGAGGTGCCGGACACCCCCGAGCAACTGACCCGCGGCACCTTCTACCAGGCGCTGCTCGCCGGGCTGGCCGCCCAGTGGCTGGTCTCGCCCGAGCTGGCGCCGGACGGCCGGGAGTTCCTCCGCGGCTTGCGGCTGGTCGGCACCGACGTGCTGGCAGGCTTCAGGGCGGCCCCCGTCGGCTGATGCGGAGCACGGCCGCACGGACGGGCCCGCTCCGCATCGGGCGTCAGGCGGTGACGACGGTGAGCAGGACCACCGAGTCCACGTGGGCGAGCAGGCCGTGGCGTTCCTGCGGGATGCCGTGCAGCTCGCCGGCGGCCACGTCCTGGCGGCGGCCGGCGATGGTGAGCGACACCTTGCCGCGCAGGACCTGGAGGCTGGCGGCGACCGGCGCGTTGTGCTCGTCCAGCGAGCTGCCGGCGGTCAGGGCGATCACGGTCTGCCGCAGGACGCCGTCGTGCAGCAGCAGGTGGGCGCTGCGCCCGTGCGGGCTGGCGGCGGCGAGGGCGGCGTGCTCCTCGGCGATCGCCCCGAGGTCGGCGCGGGCGGGTTCGGGCATCGCGGGCTCCTTGGGTGATCCGTCGGGAACACCCTAGGCACCGCCCGCCGCCCCCGCGCGCCGGGCGGACCCTCCGGATGGGCCAGCCGGGATGCGCGGCCGCCGGGGCCGTCCGATCGTGGATCCATGGCGACCAATCAGCGATTCACCCAGTTCCAAGTCAACCGCAGTCTGCTGGCCACCGGCGCGGTGCTGTCCGGGGTCGGCACGGTCCTCGCCCTGACCGGCACGGCGCTCCTCGTGACCGCCCTCGCCTCGGCGGGGCGGGGGTGGGTCCAGCAGCTGGAGACCCCGCCCTCCGCGATGGCGGCCAAGGCGATGCAGCAGGCCAAGGCCGCCTCCCTGGCCGGGATGGAGGCATGGCGCACCGAGGCCCGGACGTCCAGCAACTGAACCCGGCCACCCCGCCGGCGGCCTGGCCCTGCCACCCCGCCGGCGGTGTGCTGCCCGGCGGCACGCCCGGGCCGGTCGGCCCGCAGCGCG
The DNA here is from genome assembly GCF_039544005.1 of Kitasatospora paranensis. Taxonomy (NCBI): domain Bacteria; kingdom Bacillati; phylum Actinomycetota; class Actinomycetes; order Kitasatosporales; family Streptomycetaceae; genus Kitasatospora; species Kitasatospora paranensis. The sequence goes on along the minus strand of NZ_BAABKV010000001.1, from coordinate 4,015,276 downwards.
CCCCTACAGGCCGAGCGACTTGGCGATGATCGTCTTCATGACCTCGCTAGTGCCGCCGTAGATCCGGAAGACGCGGTTGTCGGTGTAGAGGCGAGCGATCGGGTACTCCAGGATGTAGCCGTAGCCGCCGTGCAGCTGGAGGCACTTGTCGATCACCTCGGAGGCCGACTCGGTGCAGAACAGCTTGGCCGCCGCGGCGTCCGCGACCGTCAGTCCGCCGACCTGGTAGAGCTCCAGCGCGCGGTCGACCATCGACTGCTGGGCGACCACCTGGGCCTCGCAGTCGGCCAGGGTGAACTTGGTGTTCTGGAACTCGGCGACCGCCTGACCGAAGACCTTGCGGTCCTTCACGTACTGCACCGCGAAGCGCACCGCGGCCGCCGCCGCCGCGTACGCGCCGACCGCGATGGCGAGCCGCTCCTGCACCAGATTGTGGGTGAGGTAGGTGAAGGCCCTGCCCTCCTCGCCGAGCAGGTCGCCGACCGGCACCTTGACGTCGCTGAAGGACAGCTCCGCGGTGTCCGAGGTGCGCAGGCCGATCTTCTGCAGCTTGCGGCCGACGGTGTAGCCCTCGGAGGCGGTGTCCACACAGAGGATCGACAGGCCCGCGCGGCGGTTCGCCGGGTCGTACGGCGCCGTGCGGGCGACGACGAGCACGAGGTCGGCGAGGACGCCGCCGGTGATGAAGGTCTTGGCGCCGTTGAGGACGTAGTGGGTGCCGTCCTCGGAGAGCTTCGCCGTGGTGCTGATGCCCGCCAGGTCGGAGCCGGCACCGGGCTCGGTCATGGCGATCGCCGTCATGATGTCGCCGGAGACGAAGCCGGGCAGCCAGCGCTGCTTCTGCTCCTCGTTCGCGTACTCCAGCAGGTAGGGCAGGACCAGGCCGGTGTGCACGCCGGAGGAGCCGAAGGAGACGCCGGCGCGGGCGACCTCCTCGGTCACCACGGCCTGGTACTTGAAGCCGGACTCGCCCGCGCCGCCGAACTCCTCGGGGACCTCGATGCCGTAGACGCCGAGCGCGCCGAGCTTGCGGTAGAAGTCGCGCGGCGGGTGGCCCGCCTCCTCCCAGCTCTCGTAGACCGGGACGACCTCCTTGGCGATGAAGTCCCGGATGGTCGCCCGGAACGCCTCGTGGTCCTCGTTGAACACCGTCCGGCGCACGTGGCGCTCCTTTCGCTCGGCGACTGATCGCCCCACAAGTTAATCGCGGGTAGCTTGGCCTGTCCAGCGTTCCCGCACCCGCTCCCGTGCAGCTGAGCGGCGTACAAGTGAACGCTTGCTAGCCTCTTCGGGACGGCCTGCGGACGACCTGCGGGACGGGCGGGCGAGGGCGAGGGGAGCGCGGTGGCGGAGCGGACGGTCATCCGGCGGCCTCCCGGGCGGCGGGCGCAGATCCTGGCCGCCGCGTGCGGGCAGTTCCACCGCCACGGCTACCACGGGGTGTCGATGGCCGAGGTCGCGGCCGAGGTCGGCATCACCGCCCCGGCGCTCTACCGGCACTTCCGCAGCAAGCCCGAACTCCTGCTCCGCGCCGTCGAGTCGGAGCTGGCCGTGCTGCACGCCGCCGTCCGCCCGCGGCCCGGCGGTGTCGCCGGACTCTGCGCCGGGCTCGCCGCGGCCGCCGTCGACCACCGCGCGCTGGGCACCCTCTGGCAGCGCGACGCCCGGCTGCTGCCCGCCGCCCAGCGCGCCCGGCTCCGCCGCGACCTGCGCGCCGACGTCCGGACGATGGCCGCCGTCCTGGCCGGTGAGCGCCCCGAACTCGGCTCCTGGGAGGTCGAGTTCCTCTGCTGGTCCGTGCTGTCCGCGTACGGCAGCCTGTCCAACCACACCTTCGCGCCGCCGCGGCGGCGGTTCGAGGACCTGCTGGGCCGGCTCGGCGGCGACCTGCTGGCGTCCAGCCCGGCGGCCGGGCAGGCAGTGCGGCCGGCCGTCCCGGGGCCCCGCCGGGCCCCGCGGCTCCGTCGCGCCGGGAGGCGCTGCTGGCCGCGGCCGTCCGGCTCTTCCACGAGCGCGGCTTCGACAACGTCTCCACCGACCGGATCGGTGCCGCCGTCGGCATCGCCGGGCCGAGCGTCTACAAACACTTCCGCACCAAGGCCGCGCTGCTCGCGGCGGCCCTGGAACGCAGCCGCGTGCAGCTCGGGTCCGAGATCGAGGGCGCCGTCGCGGCCGGCCCGGGCGCGGAGCCCGCGGCGGCCCTGGACGCGGCGCTCGGTGCCTACCTGGACTTCGCCGGCCGCCACAGCCACTACCTCGGGGTGATGCTCAGCGAGACCGAGCGGCTCGACCCGTCCGACCGGCGGGCCGCCGTCGACTTCCGCCGGGACTTCCTGCGGGTCTGGGTCGGGCTGCTCCGGCAGGTCCGGCCCGACTACGACACCGCCGAGGCCAGGATCCGCGTCCACGCGATGTTCGCCCTGGTCAACGACGGCGTCCGGCACCGCCCCGGTCCGGCCGGCGAGGACCCGGCAGGTCTGCTGGAGGCGGCGGCCCGGGCTGTTCTCGGCCTGTCCGCCCCGGCCCGGTCCGCCCACCGAAAAGGGCTGGTCGACGGATAGTCGTACTGGCAGACTCGGGCAGCATGTCCCAAGGTCTGCCACCCGCCGACAATCTGCGTACGACCGAGGTCGACCTCGGCGGTCTGGTGAGCGTTCTCGCCACGCACCTCTACTCCACCCCGCTGGTCGCGCTGCGCGAACTCGTCCAGAACGCCCACGACTCGCACACCCGGCGCCGGCTGGAGGACCCGCAGTCCACCGCCGCGCCGCTCATCCGGGTGCGCGCCGACTCCGCGCGCCGCACCGTCGTCATCGAGGACACCGGCGCCGGACTCACCGAACCCGAGATCCACGCCTACCTCGCCACCGTGGGCACCGGCTACACCCGGATGCTCCGCGACCTGACCGGCAACCAGGAGCTGATCGGCGCCTTCGGCCTCGGCTTCCTGTCCGCGTTCTCGGTCGCCGACCAGGTCACCGTCACCACCACCTCGCACCGCGAACCCGCGCTCGGCCACCGCTACCGCAGCCGCGGCGGCGAGCAGTACAGCGTCGAGCCGTGCGAGCCGAGGCCCGCGCCCGGCACCGCCGTCGAACTCCTGCTCAAGACCGAGCACGGCCACCTCGCCGACGAGGACGCGCTGCGCGAGGTGCTCGGCCGGTACTGCGTCCTGCTGCCCATCCCGGTCTTCGTCGGCGACGCCGAACGGCCCGTCAACGACGTGCCGGTGCCGTGGCGCCAGGACGTGGACGGCGACCTGCACGCCGCCCGGATGCGCTTCGCCTCCGCCTTCGGACGCCGCTTCGAACCGCTCACCGCCTTCCCGGTCACCCCGGCCGAGGGCGGTACCGACGCCGTCGGCCTGCTCTGGGTGCAGGACGGCGGCACGTACGGCTCCACCGACAACCGCGACCTCGCGGTCTACCTGCAGGGCATGCTGCTCGCCGACGACGCCCGCGACCTGCTGCCCGGCTGGGCCGGGTTCATCGGCGGCGTCGTCGAGTCCAGCCGGCTCACCCCGACGGCCAGCCGCGAGGACCTCCAGCGCGACGAGCACTACCGCGCGCTGCAGAAGGCGCTCGCCGACGCCGTCGTCGACGGCCTCTACGAGACCGCCCGGCTGCACCCCGCCGCCTGGCGCCGCATCCTCGCCCGGCACGGCCAGGACCTGCTCGGTGCCGCGCTCTGCGACGACCGGCTGTTCACCCTGCTCGCCGACGACGTCCCGGTGCCCACCTCCCAGGGCGACCTGACGGCCGGTGCCCTGCGCGCCGCCGGCCGCGGCGCGCTGCACGTCGCCCTCGGCAGCGGCGGCGGGTTCGAGGAGATGCTCTACCGGGCCATGCAGGTGCCGATCGCCCGCGGCGACCGGTACGCGGTGCTGCCCTTCCTGCGCCGCTACGCCCAGCTCAAGGACTGCCGGATCGTCGAACTCGGCAGCACGCAGGGCAACCGCGAGCTGTTCCGCGACCCGGCCGAACCGCTGCCCGCCGAGGAGACCGCGTGGCTGGCCGCGGCCCTCGCGGGCGACGGCGAGGAACTGGTGCCCGCCCGCTTCGACCCGCCCGGCCTGCCGCTGGTGCTCGTCCCGGACCGCGAGGCCGAACTCAAGGCCCGCATCGAGGACGACCAGGCGGACGCCCGGATCCCGTCCGCCGCACTGCGGCTGGCCCGCGCCTTCACCGCCCGGACGGACGGCACCGTCAAGGCCCGGCTGTACCTCAACCTCGCCTCGCCCGCCGTCCAGGACCTGCTCACCGCGTACCGGGCCGGGCACACCGGCAGCGCCACCGCGGCCGGCCTGCTGCGCTCGCTCAAGATGATCATGGCCGCCGCGGGCGGCGGTTCCGCCGACGGCGACCTCACCGCGGCCCTGGCCGGCATCGGCACCGCGGTCTCCGCCCTCACCTGGTCCGGCGCGTGACCGCCGGCGCGCCCGTCCCCGTACCCGCATCCCACCGGAACCCGAGAGAGACCACCGCATGAGCACCGACATCTGGGCCTGGGTGCGGGACACCCACGAGCAGCTCGCCGAGGCGGGCCACCACCGGCTGGCCACCGCCCTGGTGGAGATCGCCGGGCACGCCATCGAGGGCCGCAACGAGCAGCTCGACGCGATGTACCCCGAGGCGCTGGCCTCCGCCCGGGCGCTCGGCCTGCCCTGGGTCGAGGTCTTCCTGCGGCACTGGCGGATGCAGAACCTGCTGAACAAGCGCCACCAGGGCGAGGCCGCGATGGCCGAGGCCGTCGACCTGCTGGAGTTCGCCCACCGGGAGGAGACCGCCTCCTGTCCGCAGTCGGTCTGCGTGGTGCAGGACTTCACCATCTGCCACGGCAACATCGACGGCCCCGGCTACGTGCCCGAGCGGCTCGCCGTCCTGGAGGAGACCCTGGAGCGGGTCGACCCGGCCCGCGCCTGCTTCGACTGCCTCTCCCGCGAGTACGCCGACACCCTGGAGGACGACGGCCGCTCCGAGGACGCGCTCGCCCACCTCGACCGCGCCCAGGCCCGCATCCAGGCGGCCGGCGAGAGCGTCTCGCTGGCCTGCGGCCACGGCCGGGCCGGTGCCCTCGTCCGCCTGGGCCGCCACCAGGAGGCCCTCGACGTCTACGACACCGCCGAGCGCGCCTACACCGCCCGGCACGAGCTCGACGACGACGACCGCCGCAAGCTGGCCGCCGGGCGGGCCGTCGCGCTCGCCGCGCTCGGCCGCACCGACGAGGCCCTCGGCCTGCTCCCGGACGCCGACGAGGCCGACCGCTACCCGGACATCCGGATGCGCTGGGCCACCGCCGTGGAGTCCCTCGCCGGCGCGGGGGCGCTGCCGCACGGCGGCCTCGACAACGATGCCGCCCTCGGCGCCCGGCTGGCCCGCTGGGTCGGCTACCTGGACACCGCCGGCTCGCACCGGCCCTGCCTGGACCTGCTGCTGATCGTCGGACGGCTCGCGGTCGCCCGCGGCGCCCGTACCGTGGCCCTCACCCTGGCCGACACCGGCGACCGCAAGCTCGCCGTGCTCCGCCGCACCGACGGCGTCGCCGACCGGCTCGCGGCACTGCGGGCCGCCGCCGAGGCCCTGCCGCCGGCCGAGCCGCCGGTGCCCGCCGACGAACTGCCGGCCTGGCTGGGTGAGCAGCAGGTCAGCTATGAGACCGCGCTCGACCACTTCGCCGCGGCGGGCGCCGCCTCGCCGCAGGCCGCGGCGCTGCTGGCGCTGCACACGGCCCGCGCCCTGGACGCCCTCGGCCACCCGCGCGCCGCCGCCGACCTGCTCCGGGGCCGCCTGGAGGCGGACCCGTCCGACCGGGACACCGCCGGCATGCTGGCCGAGGTCCTCATCGAGGCCGAGGACGGCGACGGCATCCGGCGGCTCACCGAGCTGCTGCTGCCCGCCAACCCCGCCCAGGCGCACTGGATCAGGGCCCGCTGGGCGGCTGCGGAAGGCCGCTGGGAGGAGGTCGGCGAGCACGCCGACGCCGTCCTGGCCCACGACCCGGACGCCCTCAACACCCGTCGGCTCGCCGCCACCGCCGCCACCCGGCTCGGGGACCACGCCCGCGCCCAGCAGCTCTACCAGGACCTGCTGGAGCACGCGCTGCCCGCCGCCGACACCGGCCCCGACGAGCAGCACCGGACGGTCCAGGAGCCCGACCTCTGGCACCTGATCACCGCCGCCACCGCCAACCGCGACTGGGCGGTGGTGCGCAGCACCGGCGCCCGGATCGGGATCGAGTTCGACGAGCCCGACGGCCCGGTGGACGAGGAGTGGCAGATGGTCACCGTCCGCTCCACGCGCAGCAACGGCGCCACCGTCGACCTGCCCGCGGTGCGTACCGGGCCGGCCACCGCGCGGATCCTCCCCGTCCTCGGCGACGACGTCGCGCTCAACCACCGGGATGTCGTCGTCTTCGGCCCCGCCGTGCTCAACGAGCGTCCGGAGGAGGGCGGGGCGGACACCTGGCGGCCGGTCTTCCGGCAGCTCGCCCTGCTCGACCCGGCCGGCTACACCACCCACTGGGTGGACGGCGCCTGGCCCGGTGACGAGGCGTGGGTCGCCCTGCGGGAGGCGCTCGCCGCCGAGGGCTACGGCCTGTGGGCGTACAGCGGCGACCACTACCGGGTCACCGACCCGGCCGGCGGGACGGACGGGCTGCCCGGCATCTACGCGGCGCTGGGCGTGCCGCCGACCGCGGCGACCGCCGAGGCCGACGCCCTGCTGCTGCGGCTCACCGGAGCCTGGACGCACCCGCTCAGCTGGCTCGACCTGGCCGAGGCCGCCGGTGCCGACACCGCCCGGCACCAGGGCATCGTCGAACGCTACGGCCTCTGACCGGCGCCCGGCCCCCGGCGCGTGCCGCCGGGGGTCGGGTCGAGGTAGATCCGGGCGACCGCCGGGAAGGCGGCCCGGATCGCCCCGTCCGCCTCTTCGCAGGCCAGCTCCACGTCGTGGGCGCTCGCCGTCCCGGCGAACGCCACCTTCGCCGCGACCAGCACGTCCTGCGGCCCGTGCACCAGGGTCACCAGATCGATCACCTGGCGGACGGCGGGCTGGGCCCGGAGGGTGTCCGCGATCCGGTCCTCGGCGGCCTGCGGCAGCGCCCGGCCGATCAGCAGCGACGCATTGGCCCGGGCGAGCACGAAGGCGACCCAGGCGAGCAGGGCGCCGATCAGCAGTGAGGCCGTGCCGTCCCAGACCGACGAGCCGGTCAGCTGGGTGCCGAACACCCCGCCGAAGGCGAACAGCAGACCCACGAGCGCCGCCGCGTCCTCCAGGAACACCGCCTTCACCGCGGTGTCCGGGGTGTGCCGGAGATAGCGGCTGCGCGACACCCCCAGCCGGCCCGCGTCGCCCCGGACCTGGCGCACCGTCCGGGCCAGCGACACCGACTCCAGCACGAACGCCACCGCCAGGATCAGGTACGACAGCCCCGGGCTGCCCGGCTCCTCGCCGTTCAGCAGCGTGCGCATCCCGTCGGTGACCGAGAACACCGCGCCGCCCACGAAGGTGGCGAAGGACGCCAGCAGCGCCCAGACGTACCGCTCCCGGCCGTAGCCGAAGGGGTGGGCGTCGTCGGCCGGGCGGGCGCTGCGCTTGAGACTGAAGAACAGCAGGACCTCGGTCACGGTGTCGGCCAGCGAGTGCGCGGCCTCCGACAGCATCGCCCCGGAGCCGCTGACCACGCCGGCGATCGCCTTGGCGATGGCGATCCCGAGGTTGCACAGGCCCGCCACGACGACCGTGGTGGCGCTCTCCGAGGCCTCCGCGGACTCCGGGGTCCCCGCCTCCACGGGCTGAGCGGGGTGCGGGGCGGGGTGCTGGTCGGGCCGCCGGTCGGGGCCCTGAGCGGGGCGCTGCTCGGGTTGCCGGTCGGGGTGCTGCTCGGGGTGAGGGGGCACGGCTCGAAGTATGTCCGACATGACCGCCGTGTGACCCGGATCGTCCCGGACCACGCCCGGAACGCGACGATCCGGACATGTGCGTCCGCGCGTTCGATCGGGCAAGGTGGACGGAGCGGACGAATGTGGCCGGCGCGGCCACCAGGGGCGGCAAGGAGTGGCTGACGTGCCGAAGCGGGGCCGGCCGAGTGGCGGCAAGAAGGTCAGGGGCGGCCGGCAGGTCCCCGCCGCACCCTCCGACGCCGTCCCCGTTCCCGTCACCGTCGCACCGCGCCGGGTGGCGCCCGCCGACGCACCGCCGACCGAGGGCCTGCTCGGCCTGACCCCGGCCGTCCGTTCCGGCGCCGAGGACACCCTCACCCCCGACGAGTGGCGGGCCGCCGGCTACACCCCGGCCGCCGGCATCAACGTCGCCGAGCTGCGGCTCGACGCCCCCGGTGCCGCCCCCTGGCCGGACCGCATGCGGACCCTGCTGCGCACCCCCATGACCGAGCGCCCGGCGTTCGAGAAGACGGCCCGCGAACTGCACCCGTCCGCGGCCCGGCACGTCCCGCGCGTCCTCGACCTCACCCTGCGGATCGGCGAGCTGCTGCTGGCCAGCGGCGAGGCCGCCGAGGACGTCGAGGCCGCCATGCTGGGCATCGCGCACGCCTACCGGCTCGACCACTGCGAGCCGCAGGTCACCTTCACGCTGATCTCCATCACCTACCACCCGTCACTGATCGACCCGCCGGTCAGCGCCGCCCGGACGGTCCGCCGCCGCACCTCGGACTACACCCGGCTCGCCGCGGTCTACCGCCTGGTCGCCGACATCACCGCCGAGCGGATCCCGGTCAACGACGCCTACCGGCGGCTCGCCGTCATCCGCCGCAACCGCCACCCGTACCCGGTCTGGCTGCTCGCCCTCGCCACCGGCCTGCTGGCCGGCGCCGCGACCTTCCTGGTCGGCGGCCGGGTCGACGGCAAGGCCTGGCTGGTGTTCGCCGGCGCGTTCCTCGCCGCCGTGCTCGGCGACCGGCTCGCCTCCCTGATCGCCCGGCGCGGCCTGCCGGAGTTCTACCAGTTCGTGATCGCCGCGATGCCCGCCGCGCTGCTCGGCATCATCCTGTCCTTCAACGAACTGCACCTGCGCGGCTCGGTCGTGATCACCGGTGGTCTCTTCGCCCTGCTGCCCGGCCGCGCCATGGTCGCCGCCGTCCAGGACGGCCTCACCGGCTTCTACATCACCGCCGCCGCCCGGCTGCTGGAAGTGCTCTACCTGATCGCCGGCATCGTCATCGGCGTCCTGCTGGTGCTCTACATCGGCGTCAACTACAACGCCAAGCTCCGGCCCGACGAAGCGCTCGGCGGCTCCGTCGACCCGCCCGTCCAGCTGATCGCCGCGATGGTCCTCGCCCTGGCCTTCGCCATGCTGCTCCAGACCGAGCGGCGGACCCTGCCGCTGGCCGTCCTCAACAGCGGCATCGGCTGGTCCACCTACGGCGTGCTGGCCAACGCGGGGATGTCGCCCATCGCCGCCACCGGGGTCGCGGCCGGCCTGGTCGGCCTCTTCGGCCAGCTGATGGCCCGTTACCGCTACGCCTCGGCGCTGCCGTACGTCACCGCGGCCATCGGCCCGCTGATGCCCGGCTCCGCGATGTACCTCGGGATGCTCGCCTTCGCCCAGGGGCACGCCAGCGCCGGGCTGGTCTCGGTCAGCCGGGCCGCCGCCCTGGCCCTCGCCCTCGCGATCGGCGTGAACCTCGGAGGCGAGATCGCGCGACTCTTCCTCAAGGTGCCGGGCGCGACCGAGCGACTCGCCACCCCACTGGTCCCGCGCCGGGCCGCCAAACGCACCCGAGGCTTCTGAGCGCGCGTTAGACCAGGGACGGACCCTCCGGTCAGCACCCCGGGCATCCGGGACACTCCGGGCATCCGGGACACCCGGGGCACCAACCGACAACGAAGGCACCACCCGTGATCAACCACCTGCTGAACGGCTACCACGAGCACATCGTCGAGGCGCACAAGCAGCCGCTGTTCCTGCTGCTCGTCGGGTTCATCACCGCCTTCGTCGGGATCCGGTTCAGCGTGCGCATGATCCGTGCCGAGGTCCGCTGGTGGCCCGGCAACATCACGCCCGGCGGCCTGCACATCCACCACATGGTGTTCGGGCTGGGCTTCCTGCTGGTCGGCGGCATCGGCGTGTTCGCCACCAACGGCGGACACCCCTGGATCGACGCGTTCGGATTCTGCTTCGGCATCGGCTGCGGCCTGGTGCTGGACGAGTTCGCGCTGATCCTGCACCTCGACGACGTCTACTGGGGCGAGCAGGGCCGCAAGTCCGTCGACGCCGTCATCCTCGGCATCCTGGTCACCGCCCTGCTGCTGACCGGCTACGTCCCGCTCGGTGTCGTGCCCGGCCAGGACACCCGCTGGGGCCTGGTCGCGGTGATCTCCGTGAACGCCGTCGTCTCCATCGTCGCCCTCCTCAAGGGCAAGGTCTGGACGGGCCTGCTCGGCATCATGGTCCCCGGCCTGTCCTGGGTCGGTGCCGTCCGCCTCGCCCGGCCCAGCAGCCCCTGGGCGCGCTGGCGGTACGCCACCCGGCCGCGCCGCCGACGCCGCGCGGTGCGCCGCGAACGGCTGCTGCACGCCCGCGCCGACCGCGCCCGGACGTGGCTCTTCGACCTGATCGCCGGCGCGCCGGACAAGGTGCCCGCCCACCACGCCGCCACCCACCGGGTGGCCGAGCGGATGGCCGCCCGGGCCACCGCCCACCTCGACGTCCAGCACGCCCGGGCGCTCGCCCGCCGCTCCGCCCGGCTCACGGACCGCCGGACCGCGGCCGCGGCTCTTGCCGACCGTCGCCGCGGCGACCAGTGGCCGCGTGACCAGCGGTCGGGTGACCGCCGACCGGGCGAGCAGCGGGCCGGTGCAGCCGGATCCGATCCCGTCCGGCAGGCGCTCGCGCACGCCCGCCGCCGCACCGTGCGGGCCGGCCGGCAGCGTACCTACGCGCTGCGGCCGGGCGGCGCCACCCCGGCGGGCCCGGAGACGCAGGCGGCGTACCGGCACCCACGGATCCCGCACCCGCAGCCCCGTCGGACGGCCTGAGGACTCGTGTGCGGGCCTGTTGCCACTCCGGGCCATTCCGGGCGGCTCCGGGGCGGCCGAAATTCGGATGCCTCCGTCCGGTGACCGCCGTACCGTGGCCGGATGGGCAACAAAGCGCCGATCGGCACGGATCACAGCGACGATGGGCGGGAGGACGCGCGCCGCTCGGGGTCGTCGGGCGCCGAGGTCCGCGCCATCACCGAGGACGAACTCCCCTCTGGGACCGGGCGGTCGCCCGCGGCTTCCTGCGGCCCCACCTGGACCCGGGCCTGGAGTTCCGTCGGCTCGTCTTCGAGCCCGGCCGCATGCTCGGGGCCTTCGACCCGTACGACCCGACCCGCTGCGTGGCCACCTTCCGCAGCTTCGACACCGAGCTCACGCTGCCGGGCGGTGCCCTGCTGCCGGTGGACGCGATCACCGCCGTCACCGTCAACACCACGCACCGCCGCCGCGGCCTGCTCAGCGAGATGATGGGCCGCGACCTGACGGCCGCCCGCGAGCGGGGCAGCGTCGCGGCGATCCTGATCGCCGCCGAGTACGCGATCTACGGCCGGTACGGCTTCGGGCCGGCCACCCGGGGCCAGTCCTGGCGCATCGACCTGCGGCGCGGCACGATCCGCCCCGATCTGCGGGCCGCGCCCGGCCGGACGGACTTCGTCACCATGGCGGAGGCCCGCAAGCTGGGCGCCGAGCTGCACGAGCGCTGGCGGCGCACCCAGCCCGGCGCGATCGGCCGCAACTCGGCCTGGTGGCGTCTGCACACAGGTGACGTGACGCTGCCCGGGTACGACTGGAAGGAGCCGTTCGTCGCCCTGCACCGGGACGAGAGCGGCACCGTGACCGGCCTGATCAGCTACCGGGTCGACGACGTGTGGGACGGCCCGGTGCCGGACTGCACCCTGACCGTCGTCGACTTCCTCGCACTGGACGTGCCGACCGCGGTCGCGCTGTGGCGCCTCGCGTTCTCGGTCGACTGGGTGCGCACGGTGGTCGTTGAGAACACCGGCCCCGACGATCCGCTGCCGCTGCTGCTCACCGACCCGCGCGCGGCCACGACCGGCCGGGACAGCTCGGACTTCGTCTGGCTGCGCCTGCTGGACCTGCCCGCCGCGTTCGCCGCCCGCCGGTACCGGGCGGCCGGGCGCCTGGTGCTGGACGTCGCCGACCGTGCCGGCCACGCCGCCGGACGGTGGCTGCTGGAGACGGCGGCCGACGGCAGCGGACGCTGTACCGCGCTGGACGCCGCGGCCGACGAGCCGGCCGATCTGGCGCTGGACGTCTCCGCGCTCGGCTCGCTGTACCTCGGAGCCGAGTCCGCCGTACGGCTGGCGGCGGCGGGGCTGGTGTCCGAGCTGCGTCCCGGCGCCGTTCAGGAGGCCGACCTGGTGCTGCGCACCGCCGTGCAGGCATGGAACCCGGACGGGTTCTGAGCCTCGCCGCGCCCGGGGACGGGAGCCGGGGCCGACGGCCGGGGCCCTTGTCCCCGGCCCCGGTGCCCCGGCCCTCGGCCGTGCCGTGTGCTCAGGTCGCGGTGCGGCCGATGGTCGGCAGGATGAAGTCCTGGATGAGCCCCTTCGCATCCCGGACCAGCGGGCGGAAGACCCGGTAGCGGGAGAGCCCGACGACGCGGGCGACCAGCGGGGTGGAGCGGCGGACGAACTCGCGGGTCCGTTCCTGCTCCGGGGTGTGGTCGAAGACCCAGTACAGCACGATGATCATCAGGTGCAGCCAGAGCAGGTCGGGCAGCAGTTCGCGCAGCTCCGGGTCGAGCTTGGGGGCCACGTCCGAGCCGGTCAGGACGTCGCGGAAGAGCGTGACGGCGGTGGCCCGTGCCCGGTGCGACTCGTTGGCGAACGGGCTGAGCGAGGAGTTCGGGTCGGCGGCGGTGCGGAAGAACTGGGCCGCGAACTCGTGGTACGGCGCGGCACAGTCCAGCCAGGAGGACAGCGCCAGGTGCAGCCGGTCGGCGAACTCGGTGTGCCCGGCCATGCGTTGCGCCGCGTCGGCGGCGTGCTGGACGGTCATGCCGTCGTAGAACCCCTGGATGAGGAATTCTTTTTCTCGAAGTAGTAGTACGCGTTGCCGACCGAGATCCCGGCCTCGGTGGCGATGGCGCGCATCGTCGTCTTCTCGTAGCCGCGCTCCTGGAACAGCCGCATCGCGGTGTCGAGGATCAGGGTGCGGGTCTGCTCGCTCTTGTCGGTCTTCGGGCGGGCGCGACCGCCCGGGAGCTCCGCGCCGCGTGCGGGTTCCTGGACAGACTGGTCCATGTCGCGGGTGCCGCCCTTCTGCTCGTCCACGGCCCTGAGCCTAACCGGGGTCGACGGACTCCCGGCCCGCCGCGGACGTGATCGGCCCGCGCGGGCGGGCCGCACCGGCCACCCCCTCGACACCCGGTACGGCCGCGACCTGAGCGGCGGCAACATTTCGAACATGTTCAAAACATGCCCCGGGTCGACTCTAGACGGAATTCTGAACGCGTTCAACCCCGTGTTGTGGCAGGCTCGGCCCATGAGCGGACCCATCACCGTACGGACCGGCGGCCGCGACGACGCGACGGCCGTCGCCGACCTGCACGCCGCCAGCCAGCGGACCGCGTACGCCGGGATCGTCCCCGCCGAGGCACTGGGCGACGGCATGCCCGCCGAACGGCGCGCCATCTGGGAGCTCCGGCTGGAGGTCGACTACGGCGGCCCCGAGCACACGCCGACCCTGCTGATCGCCGAGCAGGACGGCGAACCGGTCGGATTCGCCTACCTCGTCCCCGAGCCGGACGGCCGGGCGCTCCTCGACAACCTGCACGTCCGCCCCGGCCGCACCGGCGGCGGCGTCGGCCGGCTGCTGCTGCACGCCGCCCTCGAACGCGCCGCTCCCGCCACGCTCCGGCTGGAGGTGCTGTGCGACAACCGCCGCGCCGTCGCCTTCTACGAGCGCGAGGGCGGCCTGCGCACGGACGAGCGCACCGGGTTCTTCCCCGGCGGTCACGAGCTCCCCGAGTACGAGTACAGCTGGCCCGGCACGGGTGCTCAGCGGTCGTAGACCGTGACCGCCGCACCCCGCTCCGCCGGCCGGGCCGCGTCCGTGACGCGCCCGCCCGCCTCCGGCCGCTCGGACCGGGTGCGGCTCGGCGCGCTCATCCCCGCGACGTCGGTGCCCCGGCGCCGACAGCCGGTCGGTGCATTCCCGGCTCCGCGACGGGCACCGTGCGGGGCCGGCGCAGCACGTGGGCGCCCGCGCCGACGGTCAGCAGGGCGACGGTGGCGGCCCCGGCGGGCACCCAGTAGCCGGTGCCCGGCGCCGCGTGCTGCGCGACCGCGCCGCCGAGCGCGGAACCGGCCGAGATGCCGACCAGGATCGCGGACACGGCCGCGGCCATCCCCTCGTTGAGCCGCCCAGCGGGGCTGAGTTCCTGAACGAGCGTCATCCCGCTCACCATGGTGGGGGCCGTCCCCGACCCGGCCACGAAAAGGGCGGCTCCGAGCACCCACAGCCCCGCTCCGGTCAGCCCGGCCGCCAGCGGCAGCAGGAGCAGCCCGGCCATGGCGGCGGCTCCGCCCAGCAGCCTGGTGACGGGGGAGCGCCGTGGCCGCAGCAGCCCGAACGCCAGCCCGGACAGGCAGGATCCGGCCGCGACCAGGGCCAGCAGCAGGCCTGCCGCCGATCGGTGGCCGAGCGCGTCGGCGTACGCGAGGGTGGTGACCTCCGTCGAGCCGAAGACCACGCCGGTGGCGAGGAAGGCGGGCAGCAGCACGCGCAGTCCGGCGGTGCCGCCGGCCGGGCCGCGCGGACGGGCCGGTTCGCCGGCGGGGGTGGGGGTGGGGCGCGCCACCGGTGGCTCGGTGCCGCGCTGGGCGGCGAACAGCAGCACACCCGTCGTGCAGAGCACGCCGGAGGCCAGCAGGCCGGCCTCCGCGAAGAGGGTGCTGCACAGCAGCATCGCCAGGACCGGCCCGGCCATGAAGCACAGCTCGTCCAGGGCCTGTTCGAGCGAGTTGGCGAGGTGCCGCGCGGCCTCGTCGTCGCGCAGCAGGTGCGCCCAGCGGGCGCGGGCCATGCCGCCGAGGTTGGGGATGCCGGATGCCGCGGCCCAGCAGACGAAGAGCGTCCAGTCGGGTGCGCCGAAGCCGGTGCAGAGCAGCAGCCCGGCGAACGGCACCGCGTTGGCCAGCACCGCGGGGACGGCCACCCGGGCCTGTCCGTGGCGGTCGACGAGCCGTCCGATCAGCGGCATGCCGACCGCGACGGCTGCCAGTCCGGCGGCGGACACGGCGCCGGCCAGGGCATAGGAGCCGCGCCGTTCGGCGATCAGCGCCACGGCGGACACACCGCTCATGGACCCTGCCATGCGGGCGAGCAGTCCGGACAGGGTGAAGGCGAGGGCGCCGGGGCGGGCGAGCAGGCGGCGGTAAGCGGCGAACGCGGTGAACACGGGACTCCAGTTCGGCGGATCGGGACATCCCCACCCTGCGCGGTCCCACGGCGCGCGGTCCAACACCTGTTCGGCCGGATTGACGCACCTGTGTTGTCAATCGGGCCTGCGCTGCCTACTGTGCTGCGTCATGCCCCAGGATCTGCACCCGCGTCTGCTGCGCGGCTTCGTCACGACGGCCGAGACCCTGCACTTCGGCCGGGCCGCCGGGATGCTGCACGTCGCGCAGCAGGCGCTCAGCCGGGACGTCCGGGCGTTGGAGCGGCAACTCGGCGAGGTGTTGTTCCACCGCACCACCCGCAGCGTGGTGCTCACCCCGGCGGGGAGTCGCTGCTGCCGCGCGCCCGGCGCCTGCTCGCCCTGCACGACGAGATCGTCTCCTCCGTGCAGTCCAGGGCCCTGCTGGTGGATCTCAACAGCGACGTGGACGGCGGGGACCTCACCTCGGACCGGGTGCTCGGTGCGGCCCGGTCCGCGGCGCCGGACTGCGATCTGCTGGCCCGTTTCCTCGGCGGACTTGCCGCTGCGGCGGGCGAGTTGCTCGCGCATCGGCTGGACGTGTCGTTCGGCCGGTTCGCCGGGCTGCCGGCCCGGGTGCGCGGTCAACTCGCTCACCAGCCGGTGAGGTTGGAGGCGATGGCGGTGATCCTTCCGGTCGGCCACCCGTTGGCCGGGCGCGAGTCCGTCCCGGTGGTCGCGCTGGCCGGCCATCCGGTCGACATCCTTGCCGGCAACCCGGCGACCACGGAGTGGACGGACCTCGGGCGGCGGCTGCTGGCCGTGCACGGGCTGGTGGCGGCCCCCGGGTACGCCCCGCCGGTGGGTGTCCCGGAGCTGGCCCGCTACCTGACCCGGCACGGGCATCCGGTGCTGACCACCACCGGCGGGCCGGAAGTCCCCGGCAGCGTGACCCGGCCGCTGGTCGACCCGGTGCCGCTCAGCCTGCTCGGGCTGGTCCACCGCCCCGACCTGCGGCATCCCGGGCTGGTGGCGCTTCAGGCCGCGGCCGCCCGACTCGGGCGCTCCGAGGGGTGGTTGCGCCGCCCGCCCGGCAGTTGGCTGCCGGACGAGGACGCGGCGCTGCTGGCCCCGTGATCCGTGGCCCCGTGACACCCCGGTCCGGGGGCTACCGGTCGGCGATCAGGGTGCCCGCGGCGCCCCAGCTGTCGGCGGGCACCTCGTGGATCCACACCTGAACGGTGTCGGCCGGGACCTGGTAGGCGTCCACGAAGGCGTCGGTGATCCGGCGCACCAGCTCGCGCTTGAGCTCGACGGTCCGCGGGCCCTGCTGGACGGTGACGATGGGCATGGTGTGCTCCTCAACTCCGCGCCGCCCGTTCGGTTCTGTCCGTCCGGTCCGGCGTCCTGGGAACAGTCCACACCGCGGGCCGCGCCCGACCCAGACCCGATCGGCTCTCGCAGCGATCACGGATCCTGATCGTCGCAGGCCGGACGGCATGCGGAGAGCAGCAGCCGGGGGAGCGGCGCCGACCGGCGGACGGCCAGCGCGACGGGGAGCGCCAGGCCGGGCGCCCGCAGCGGGCGGAAGGCGACCCGGCGGACCTGCATCATCCGGGCGTTCGCCGCGTACAGCACTGTCCACATCGGCGTGCCGGTGCCGATCGCGGCCAGGGTGTCCTGGAGGGTGCTGGAGGCCGGGCCGGGGACGGGTTCGAAACCGGCGGCCCGGCAGGCGCCGAGGACGAGGTCGACCAGGCTGGGGTGGTTGCGGCGCTCGGTGAGGCGCAGCGGCAGCCCGGCGAGGTCGGCGAGGTCGATGTCGGGCTGTGCGGCGAGCGGGTGGCGGGCCGGCAGTGCGACGGCCAACTCGTCCTGCCAGAGCGGGAGGTAGCGGATCTGGGCCGCGCTGCCGTCGTCGTCGGTGGGGATCGCGCCGCGGACGAAGGCCGCGTCGATCCGGCCGTCGGCGAGCCGCGCGAGGCGCTCGGCCACCGGATGGGCGTGCAGTTCGACGTGGATGCCGGGGGCGTCCCGCTGGTAGGTGTCCAGGATCCGTTCGAGGCGCTCACCGAGGCCCGTGACGGTGCCCAGCCGCAGTCGGTCCGGGGTGCGGAGGGTGGCGGCGGTGGCGTGGGCGGCCCGTTCGGCGGCCAGCACGTCGCGGGCGGCCGGCAGGAAGCGCTGTCCGGCCGGGGTCAGCCGGACGTGCCGTGGTGAACGGTCGAACAGCTCGACCTTCAACTCCTCTCCAGCCGGCGGATCTGCTGGCTGACGGCGGGTTGGCCGAGCATCAGCCGCTCGGCGGCGCGTCCGAAGTGCAGTTCCTCGGCGACCGCGACGAAGCAGTGCAGTTGGCGCAGTTCCATGGCCTCCCCTCGGCGGACCGCTGAACGGCATCGTCGCAGGGCGCGGCGGCGCCCCCGCCGTCAGGGTCGGCGGGGGCGTGGCCGGGTGGGTCGGGGGTCAGGCGGCCTTGACGGCGGAGATGTCGAAGGTGAGCTTGACCTTCTCGCCGATGAGCACGCCGCCGGTCTCCAGCGCGGCGTTGTAGGTCAGGCCCCAGGCCGTGCGGTCGACCGTGGTGCGGCCCTCGAAGCCGACCCGGTTCGCGCCGTACACGTCGGTGGCGTGGCCGGTGAAGTCCAGGTCGAGGACGACCTGCCGGGTGGTGTCCTTGATCGTCAGGTCGCCGGTCATCCGGTAGGTGCCGTCGCCGACCAGTTCGGCGCCGGTGGAGACGAACCGGATCTCCGGGTAGGTGTCGGCGGCGAAGAAGTCGCCGGTGCGCAGGTGCTCGTCGCGCTGGGCCTGGTTGGTGTCGATGCTGGCGACCTTGATGACCAGCTCGGCGCTGGACTTGCCGGGGTCGGTGCCGTCGAGGTGGAGCTTGCCGTCGTACTCGGTGAACTCGCCCCGGACGTTGGTCACCATGGCGTGGCGCACCGCGAAGCCGATCTGGCTGTGGGTGGGGTCGATGGTGTAGGCGCCGGTCAGGTGGTCGAGGCCGGTACCGGTGGCTGTGCTGGTGGTGGCGACGGTGGTGGTGGTGTCGTTCTTGCGGCTGAAGATGCCCATGGCTGCTCCCGGGTTCAGAAGCCGTTTGTTTAGGCTTCAACTTGTTGGCTCCACCATAACCCCATCTCGTTCAAAGTTCAACCAACGGGTTCGGCGACTTTGCCGACGGGCCCTGTCAGCACGCCGGGCTAGGGTGAAAACCGTCCGACGGCGGAGGGAGCACCGTGTACGCGCTCCACGCGCACTGGCTGAGCGGCGGCCGGCTCGCGCTCTGGGCCGAGGACGCCGCCGCGCACGGCAACCACCGCCCCACCGCCCTGCGTACGCCCGGCCGGCCCTCCGCCCACCCGTACGCCTGCCCCGCCGACACCACAGCCCGGCTCCTCGCCGGCCTCGGCCCGGGCCCCGGCTGGCTGGCCGGCCAGGCCGCCGAGCGCTGGGTCACCCTCCATCTCCCCTCGCTGGGCGGAGCGCCCACCCCGTCCCCGCAGCTCCCGGTCGGCGCCGTCCGGCAGGGCACCGTCCTCACCGCCTGGCGGGTGCCCGCGCTCGTCCTCGCCGGACCGCACACCGCGCAACTGCTCGGCGAACTCTTCGACCCGCACGCCGCGGCCGCGCTCAGCCAGCCCGACGGCGGCGGACCGCCCGTCGAGGTCGCCTACGGGGCCGCACTGCGCTGGCTCACCGCCGTCCACGACCTCGCCTGGCGGCTGGCCGGGCGCGGCCGCGTCCTGCCGGTCGTCCGCGAGCAGGACGACGGCGCGTACGCCCGCTGGCAGCCCGCCCCGGAGACCCCCGACCGCTCGGAGGCCGCCGCCCTCGCCGCCGGATGCCCGCCCGCCGCCCTCGCCGCCGAACCGCCCCGCGCCGCGGGCCGCCGCTCCGCCGACGCCCTGCTCGCCGACGCCCTCGACACGCTGACCGACCTCGAAGTGCGGGCCGCCCTCGCCGGGGCGGCGCCACCGGCCGCCGACAGCCCCGTGGGAGCCTGGCTCACCGCTCTGCACACCGGCGACGGCCGGCTCGCCGCCGCTCCGACCGGCCTCGCCGACCGGCTCGCCACCTGGTACGCCGGCGCCCCGGCCGACCCTGCGGCCCGGCTCTGCCTGCGCCTCTCCGAGCCGCTCAGCCCCGCCGCAGGCGACCCGGACGGCCTCCCGGACGAGGACGACTGGCGCCTCGACCTGCTGCTGCAGGCCACCGACCGGCCCTCGCTGCTGGTCGCTGCCGCCGACCTGTGGGAGCACGGCCCTGCCTACGCGGCCCTCGCCCGCACTGTCGACCCGCCCGAAGCGGTCCTGGCTGCCGAACTCGACCGGGCCGCCCTCCTCCACCCCCGCTGCGCGAGCTCGCCCGCCGCGTCCGGCCCACCGGACTGCGCCTGGACCGCTCCGGTGCCCTGGACTTCCTCCGAAGCGGGGCGCCCGCTCTCGCCGACGCGGGCTTCGGGGTCCTGCTGCCCGCCTGGTGGCAGCGCCGCCCCGCGCTGGGCCTGGCCCTCACCGCCACCACCGGCACGCCCGGCGCGGTCGAGCAGCCCGCCCGGATCGACCGGGACGACGTCGTCGCCTTCCACTGGCAGGCCGCGCTCGGGGAGACCCGTCTCGACGCCGACGAACTCGCCGAACTCGCCGCCGCCCAGCAGGGCCTGGTCCGCCTGCGCGGCCGCTGGGTGGAGGTCGACGCAGCCCGCATCGGGTCGGCCCTCGCCTTCCTCACCCGGCACGCCGACGGCGTCATGGCCGCCGCCGATCTGCTGCGCCTCGCCCTCGACGACAGCGCCCGGGTCGCCGGGCTGCCGGTCACCGCGGTGCACGCCGACGGTCCGATCGGCGACCTGCTCGCCGGCCGGGCCGGGGCCGGGGCCGGAGCACAGGGCGCACCCGTGCCGCCGCCCGGATTCACCGGCGCGCTCCGCCCGTACCAGCAGCGCGGCCTGGCCTGGCTGCACGCCCTCGGCCGGCTCGGCCTCGGTGCCGTCCTTGCCGACGACATGGGCCTCGGCAAGACCGTGCAGACCCTGGCCCTGCTCGCCCTGGAGCACGCCGAGGGCGCCACCGGCCCGACCCTGCTGGTCTGTCCGACCTCGCTGGTCGGAAACTGGCAGCGTGAGGCGGCCAGGTTCGTTCCCGGGCTGCGCGTCCACGTCCACCACGGCGCGGAACGGGGGCCGGCGGACACCGCGGCCGCCGACGCCGACCTGGTCATCACCACGTACGGCATCGCCCAGCGGGACGCCGCGCGGCTCGGGGCCGTCCACTGGCGACGGATCGTCGCCGACGAGGCGCAGGCGGTCAAGAACACCGCGACCGAACGCTCCCGGGCGCTGCGGTCACTGCGTTCGGGGCCGCGGATCGCCCTCACCGGCACCCCGGTGGAGAACCGGCTGGCCGAGCTGCATGCCGTCCTCGACTTCACCAACCCCGGACTCTTCGGCAGCGCGGAGGCGTTCCGGGAGCGGTTCGCGGTGCCGGTCGAGCAGAACGCCAACGAGGGCGCCGCTGCCCGACTCCGCCGGCTGGCAGGGCCGTTCGTGCTGCGCCGGCTCAAGAGCGATCCGGCGATCGCCCTCGACCTGCCGGCCAAGCAGGAGTTCACCGTCCGCTGCAACCTCACCGCCGAACAGGCCGGGCTCTACCAGGCGGTGGTGGCCGACCTGCTCGGACGCGTCGCCGGGATCCGCGGGGTGGAGCGCAAGGGGGCGGTGCTCTCCGCCCTCGGCCGGCTCAAGCAGGTCTGCAACCATCCGGCCCAACTGCTGCACGACCGGAGCGGGTTGGCCGGACGGTCCGGGAAGATCGATCGACTGGAGGAGCTGCTCGGCCAGGCCCTCGCCGCCGGCGACCGCACCCTGGTGTTCACCCAGTACGCCGAGTTCGCCGGTCGCCTCGCCCCGTACCTCGCCGGCCGGCTCGGCACCGAGGTGCTCCACCTGCACGGCCGTGTCCCGCGAGCGGCCCGCGAACGGCTCGTCGACCGCTTCCAACAGCCGGACGGGCCGGGGGTGTTCATCCTCTCCCTGCGGGCCGGCGGCACCGGCCTCAACCTGACCGCCGCCAACCAGGTCGTTCACCTCGACCGCTGGTGGAACCCGGCCGTCGAGGACCAGGCCACCGACCGCGCCCACCGGATCGGCCAGCGGCGCGACGTCCAGGTCCGCCGGCTGGTGTGCGTCGGGACGGTCGAGGAGCGGATCGCCGACCTGATCGAGTCCAAGCGCGCCCTGGCCGGCGCCGTGGTCGGTGAGGGCGAGCAGTGGCTCACCGAACTGTCCGCCGACGCCCTGCGGGACCTGCTCACCCTCTCCGCCGACGCGATCGGAGCCTGAGATGCCGCACGTTTTCGGACGGCAGGAGCCACCGCCCCTGCGGCAGACGCCTCTGCCGCAGGCGGCCGGACCGCAGGCCGCTCCCGACGGCTTCTGGGACGGGGACTTCACGCTGCACGCGGACGAGCCGGCTGCCCGCCCCGGCGCCCCGGCGATCGACTCCCTCGGGCCGTCCGGCGTCACCGTTCGCGGGCGGGACCTCGCGGTGCTCCTCGCACCGTCCTACCGGCGCCTCACCGGGACGGGCAGCAGCCCCGCCGCAGACCCGGCCGGGGACGCCGCAGCTGATGCCATCGCTGATCTCGCCGCTGATGCCACCCCTGATGCCACCGGGGGCTGACCGCCCGCCCCGAGGCGGCCTGGATCACCGGGTCAGGAACTCCTCGACCAGCGTCCTGAAGCGGACGGGCTGCTCCACCCACGGCCGGTGACCGGCCGCCTCGACGACCGCCAGCCGGGCGTTCGGGTGGCACGAGGCCGCCAGCCGCGCCGGAGCGGTGCCGATCATCCCGTCCAGCGCGCCGGCGATCACCAGCGTCGGGGCGGTGACCGGTCGCGGTTCCCCCGCCCCTGCGTAGAACGCCGCGCGCAGCCAGTCGGGCGCCGCGGGCAGCGCGCGGCCTGCCTCGGCCCGTGCCCGATCATCCCAACGAGCCCAGAAGAAGGGGGTGATGAGGGCCGTGAGCTCCCGCGTGTCGCTCTCTCCTCGGGCCAGTCTCGCCTCCGCGTCCGCCGCGGCCGGGTACCAGGGCTCGGCGGACCGCCCGGCCCGGAGGGCGGCCAGCTCGGCGGCGTCCGGCTCGCGCGCGGCCCGCCCTACCGGGCACACCAGCACCAACCGGTCCACCAGGGTGGGGAATTCGGCCGCACAGTGCTGGGCGACCAGGGCGCCGGCGGAGTGGCCCAGCAGGTCGATCCGGTCATGGCCGAGATGGCGGGCGAGCGCCGCCACGTCGGCGGCCTGTGCGGTGAACGAGCAACTCGCCCGGTCCGCGGGCACGGTGGACCGGCCCGCCGCACGGCCGTCCAGCCTCACCAGCGTCCGGGCGGTGTCCAGGCCGGCCAGGTCGCCCAGGTAGCGCAGATCCGCCCCCGGCCCGCCGGGCAGCGCCACCAGCGGGGAGCGCCCGCCGTTGCCGGCCCGGTCGCTTCGTACCAGAGGTCCGTTCCGTCGTACGAGGTGAAGATCGGCATGTCGGCATGCTGCCACGGCGGGGAAAACGGGCTGCGGATTTCCGCGCCCGGCTGGCAGGGTGGGGCGATGACCGCGCTGCGTGAGATCCGGGCCGACTACGACGACCGCACGATCGTGGTCTACCAGGCCTACGCGCCGGCGACCGCGGCGAACTCGGTGGCCGCGGGCAGGTTCGTCGAACCGTTCTCGCGTGGACGGATGACCTGGATCAAGCCGTCGTTCCGGTGGCTGATGCACCGCAGCAACTGGGCCAGGAAGCCCGGGCAGGAACGGGTACTCGCCGTCCGGATCACCCGCGAGGGCTGGGAGCGCGCCCTGTCCGAGGCCTGGCTGACCACCGGTGACCCGGAGGCCCGGGAGGTTTCCGCCGTCCACGTCCAGTGGGATCCCGAACGTTCGGCGGCAGGCGCTGCCCTCAACCACTACAGCATCCAGGTCGGCATCGGGCGGCAGCTCGTCGACTCCCTCGTCGACGAGTGGACGGTCTCCCTGACCGACCTCACCCCGCAGGTCCACCGGATCTCCGGCCTGATCAAGGCCGGCCGCAACGCCCAGGCCGTACGGCTGCTGCCCACCGAGCGCCCCTATCCACTGGATCCAGCCCTCGCCCGCAGGCTCGGCATCGGCCGGCGCTGACTGCTGTGCCCGTTCCCGAGGCGGCCGCCTCGGGCACGCTCCGGGTGCCCCCGGCTCGCTCCGGGGCTCGACACGCCGATTGCAGCTGCTAGCACCTTGCTTGCAATTGCAAGCAGCGTGGTGCACGCTGGAGCCATGGCCTCACTGAACGTCGGCTCGCTCGGCGAGTACATCCGCGAGCAGCGGCGGAATGCGCAGTACTCGCTGCGGCAGCTGGCGGAGGCCGCCGGAGTGTCCAACCCCTATCTCAGCCAGATCGAACGCGGGCTGCGCAAGCCGAGCGCGGAGATCCTCCAGCAGATCGCCAAGGCACTGCGGATCTCCGCCGAGACGCTCTACGTGCAGGCCGGGATCCTGGAGGAACGCCGTAACGACGGACTGGAACTGCGGGCCGCGATCCTGGCGGACCCGCTGATCAACGAGCAGCAGAAGCAGGCGCTGCTCGCCGTCTACGACGCCTTCCTCAAGGAGAACCGGGAGGGCGCCGCCGCTGCGGAGCCCGCCGGCTCCACCGCACCGCCCGCCTCCGCCTCCGCGGCCGCCCCGGCCGCCGACGGCTGAGCCGGTCGCGGACAGACCACCGAACGCACCGAACGCCACCGGGAGGACCGGTCATGCCGATCACCGACGACATCAAGAAGACCCTCAGCGACCCGACGCCGCTCTACGCCCTCGCCGGTGCCGGCGACCTCGCGTACGAGAAGCTGCGCGAAGTGCCGGGCAAGGTCGAGGCGCTGGCCGCGGACCGCAAGGGCACCCAGGAGAAGGCCGCCGCCCGTCTGCAGGAGGCCCAGGCCAGGCTGATCGAGGCGCAGGGCAAGGTCGCCGAGACCGTCACCACGCTGCCGACCGACCTCAAGGTGCTGCAGGAGAAGGCGCAGACCTTCGCCCTCCAGCAGGTCGGCCGGGCCGCCGAGTTCGCCGTCAAGGCCAAGGAGGTCTACGACGAGCTGGCCGTGCGCGGCAAGACGGTCGTGGACAAGGGCGCGGGCGAGCCGGCCGCCGACGCCCCGGCCGCGGAGGCCGAGATCATCGACGTCGAGGTCACCGAGGTCGAGGTCGCCGAGGTCGAGATCGACGGTGACGCCGGCTCGGCCGCCGAGGCCCCGGCCGACGACTCCGCCACGGCCAAGAAGGCCCCGCGGGCGCGCAAGAACACCGCGAAGTAGCCGCGAGCGGCTCGAAGGATCCGGCACCGCGCAGGCCGGTGCCGGATTGGCGGGCGCCCGCCCGGGGCACGTCCCCGATGGTCGGGACGTTGTCACCGACGTGGGCGGTGCGCCGTGCCACGATGGGCGGCGGTAGGGCCGAGGCCGCAGTGAGGAGTCCGGAGTGTTCAACTTCCTGGTGTTCGACGTGCTGAACCCGTTCTGGTGGCTCGCCACGGCGATCATCTGCTTCAAGCTGTTCGCCTTCGTGGACGCCGCCGTGCGCCGCGAGGACGCCTACCGGGCCGCCGACAAGAAGACCAAGCCGTTCTGGCTGGTCGTGCTCGGCCTGTCGCTCGGCATCGACCTGCTGCTCGGCGCCAACGTCCTGGGCAACTTCCTGACGCTGATCGGCCTGGTGGCGACGATCGTCTACATGGTGGACGTCCGGCCCGCGATCAAGCAGCTGACCGGCGGCGGGGGCAACAAGCGACGCGACATCGGCCCGTACGGGCCCTGGTGACGTTCGCCGCGCCCAGGACGCGGCGAACGCGCGGCACAGCCAACACGCAACACCTGTGCCGAGGGCGGCACCCCGACCCGGGGGTGCCGCCCTCGGCGCGTCCGCGCACGGTCCGCCCGCGCACGGAGCCTCAGCCCATCAGGGCCGGCACCGGGTTGCGCTCCAGAAGCAGCACTGCGACGTCGTCGGTCAGCGCACCGCCGTTGAGCTCCTCCACCTCGGCCAGCGCGCTGTCGACCAGGCGCCCGCGGGTCAGCCCGGCGGCCTGGTGGTCGGAGATCAGGTCGATCAGTCCGTCCTGGCCGAGCCGGCGGGATCCGGCCCCGACCCGGCCCTCCACCAGCCCGTCGGTGTACAGCAGCACGCTCCAGCCCGGGTGCAGCTCCAGCTCCTGGGCGGGCCAGACGGCCTGGCCGTCGTCGCAGGGCAGCAGCCCGAGCGCCGGGCCCGTGCCGTCCGCGGGCAGCAGCAGCGGCGCTGCGCCCGGACCGAGGAGCAGCGGAGCGGGATGGCCGGCCAGGAACAGCCGGGCGTGCTCGACCTGCTCCGCCCCGGGGTGCCGCCCGCGCTCGCGCTGGTCGTCGGCCGTGCCCAGCGGCGCCGGCCCCGGGGTCAGGACGAGCATGCAGAGCGTCGCGAAGATCTCGTCGCTGCGCCGCTCGTGCTCCAGGACGTGCTGCAGCGTGGTCAGCAGCTCCTGACCGGTCAGGCCCGCGAAGACGAGTGTCCGCCACGCTATCCGCAGCGCAACGCCGAGCGCGGCCTCGTCCGGGCCGTGCCCGCAGACGTCGCCGATCACCACGTGGACGGTGCCGTCGTCCGTCCGGACGGCGTCGTAGAAGTCGCCGCCGAGCAGGGCGCGTCGCCGGCCGGGGCGGTAGCGGCGCGTGAACGCCAGCCCGGCGCCGTCGAGCAGCGGGGTCGGCAGCAGGTGGCGCTGGAGGCGGGCGTTCTCCTGGCCGCGGAGCTCCGCCTCGACGAGCCTGCGGTGGGATTCGTCCGCCCGTTTGCGTTCCACGGCGTACCGCAGGGCACGGGCCAGCAGCGGGCCGTCCGTCTCGTGCTTGACCAGGAAGTCCTGGGCGCCCGCGGCCACCGCGGCCGCGCCCAGTTCGGCTGCCGCGGCGTCGGTGAGGACGATCACGGCGACGTGCGGCGCGCGGCGGCGCAGTTCGCGCAGCCCGTCGAGGCCGTCGGACTCCCCGGGCGGTTCGGTTGCGGTCGACGGGTCGGCCCCGTCGTCACCGGCCGGGCCGTCCAGCGGATGGGCGGGGACGAACGGTGCCGCGAGATCGAGCAGGACGCAGTTGAAGTCCGCGGGGCGCGGGCGGTTGCGGCGGGCGCCCGCGGGCGTCGGGGCGAGCAGCTCCGCGGCGTGCTCGATGCCCTCGGCACGGTGCAGCTCCACCTGGGTGCCGCTGTCGGCGACGAGGGCCTCGATCAGTTCGAGGTCGGAGCCCGCGCCGTCCTCGATGACCAGCAGCCGGTACGGGGCCGGGCCGGAACCCTCGGGCCGTGCGCCCTGGGTCGTCCTCGGGTGCGGTATCGGCGCGGGCCCGCGGGTCGGCTCCGGGCGGCCGGCCCGGCCGGAGCCGCGGGAGTCGGCGGGCCGTCCGTCGGCGTGGTCGGGGCGCGGGTCGACGGTGTGCGGGGCCTTCGAGCGCTGCGCGACCGGGCGGCCGCCGGACGAGTGGCCGGTCTGTGCGGCGCCGGGAGCGGCGCCCTGGCCCGTACCGGGCCGGCGC
Organism: Kitasatospora paranensis; assembly: GCF_039544005.1. Lineage (NCBI taxonomy): Bacteria > Bacillati > Actinomycetota > Actinomycetes > Kitasatosporales > Streptomycetaceae > Kitasatospora > Kitasatospora paranensis. The sequence continues at coordinate 3,988,300 of NZ_BAABKV010000001.1, read as the reverse complement.
TCGGTGTCGGCGGTGTCGGCGGTACCGAACCTGCCTGCGGCAGCGGCTGCCCGCCCGTCTCCCTTTGCGGGCATCGGTCGATCCTTCCTTTCCCCGACTGCCCAACGGCTGACGTCCGTGTGCAGTGCCCGCCTGGCACCGCGGGCCGAAGAGCTTCTCGCGACCATAACGTGATCTCCGGGGATTTCTCTGGCTGACCGCGTGGTCTGTGGTTATTGCCACGCGGTCGGTGGCTTGCGCGGCTACGGTGGCCGCCGTATGTGACGGTCCGGCAGGAGGAGCTATCGGTGACGCAGATCACGCTGATCGAGGGTGACATCACGGATCAGCAGGTGGACGTGGTGGTGAACGCAGCCAACTCCTCGCTGCTCGGCGGGGGTGGGGTCGACGGGGCGATCCACCGCCGTGGCGGCCCCGAGATCCTCGAGGACTGCCGACGGTTGCGCGCCTCGCACTACGGCAAGGGTCTGCCGACCGGCCGGGCCGTCGCGACGACGGCCGGGCGGCTGCCGGCCCACTGGGTGGTGCACACCGTGGGTCCGGTGTTCCTGGAGGAGGACCGGCCGGCGCGCGCCGCGCTGCTGGCCTCGTGCTATGCGGAGTCGTTGCGGGTTGCGGTGGACCTGGGTGCGCGGACGGTGGCCTTCCCGGCGGTGTCGGCCGGGGTGTACGGCTGGCCGTTGGAGGACGCGGCGCGGATCGCCCTGACGACCGTGGCTGAGGCGGTGGCTGAGGAAGGTGTGGCTGGTGGTCTGGCGGAGGTACGGTTCGTGCTCTTCGGGGGTGGTGCGTACGCGGCGTTCGAACAGGCCCTGCGGGACTTGGGGCAGAGGAGCTGACGGAGCCCGTTGGGGCGGTCGTCGACTCGTGCGAACGACTCCATGGTGACGTGACGCGGCGTCAACACGCCAGAGGTATTCGATAACTCGTTCGAGTGAATCCGCCGAGCCGCACAGAAGGCTCCGCGCAGCGCCGCGGCCGAGAGCACGGCTGAGACACAGTTGAGAGCGCGGCGGAGCTCTGGCGGAGGACGCGGCAGGCTACGGCGCCAGCGCCTCCCACCGCACGGTGACCTCGCCCTGCCGCCACCGGCCGCGGGCGTCCACCAGCGGCCAGCTCCCGGCCAGTGCGGTGCAGGCCGCCACCCAGCGCTGCCGCGCCCCGAATGCCGCGTACGGCGCCGCGGCCGCCCAGGCACGGTCGAAGTCGGTGAGGAACCGGTGCACCGGCCGCCCCGGGACGTTGTGGTGGATCAGCGCCTTCGGCAGCCTTTCGGCCAGGTCGGAGGGGGTCTGCAGGGAGGCGAGCCGGGCCGCGAAGGTGACCGTGCGCGGCCCTTCCGGGCCGAGGGCCACCCAGACGTGCCGCCGGCCGATCTCGTCGCACGTCCCCTCGACCAGCAGCCCGTCCGGGGCGAGCCGGGCGCAGAGCCGCTCCCAGACCGCGGCGACCGTCTCCTCGTCGTACTGCCGCAGGACGTTCGCGGCCCGGATGAGCTGCGCGGACGCGCCGTCCAGCGGCACCTCGAAGCCGCCGCGCCGGAAGTCGAGCAGCGGCGGATCGGCGTGCGGGAGCGCCGCCGTCACCCTGGCCGGCTCGATCTCGATCCCGACCACGCGGACGTCCGGGCGCACCGCGCGCAACCGGGCGGCGAGCTCGACGGCCGTCCAGGGGGCGGCCCCGTATCCGAGGTCGACGGCGATCGGCGGGGCGTCGGCGGACCGCAGCGCCCGGGCCGCCGTGTGGGTGATCCAGCGGTCCATCCGCCGCAGCCGGTTGGTGTTGGTGGTGCCGCGGGTGACCGTGCCGACCGGGCGGGTCGCGCGCGGCCCGCGGGCGGGGAGGGGTCGAACGCGGCCATGCCCGCAGCGTACGCGGCCCGTGTCGCCCTCAGGCCCGGCGCCCGGGGATCCGCCGGGAGGAGGCCGGGCGGACCGGTCCCGGCGTCCCACCGGTCGGGACGGGAATACCGGTTGGCGACCCTCTGGTTGTCCCCTTGGACGTCTGTCCGCCCGGCCCCCTCCGGGCGGCGTTCGCCGCCGTGAGGACCGTGCCGACGGTCCGCACGCCCCCACCCCAGCAGGGCCGGACACACCCGTCGGCCGGCGAGCACGAGGAGGCTTCGGCCAGGTGACGCAGCACCCCGTACGCACGGCCCGCCGTGACCGGACGGCGCCCGTCGGCGGCCGCGGCCGGCTCCAGGCGCTGGTCAACGGCCGGTCGAGGCGACCGCGCCGGATCGCGATGCTGAGCGTCCATACCTCGCCGCTGCACCAGCCGGGCACCGGCGACGCGGGCGGGATGAACGTCTACATCGTCGAGCTGGCCAAGCGGCTCGCCGACCTGAACATCGAGGTCGAGGTCTTCACCCGGGCGATCAGCTCGGACGACGCACCGACCGTGCAGCTCGCACCCGGCGTGCTGGTGCGGCACGTCACGGCCGGCCCGTTCGAGGGGCTGCTCAAGGAGGACCTGCCGGCCCAGCTGTGCGCCTTCACCCACGGCGTGCTGCGCACCGAGGCCGGTCACCGGCCCGGCCACTACGACCTGGTCCACTCGCACTACTGGCTGTCCGGGCAGGTCGGCTGGCTGGCCGCCGAGCGCTGGGGCGTGCCGCTGGTGCACACCATGCACACCATGGCCAAGGTCAAGAACGCCGCCCTGGCCGAGGGCGACACCCCCGAGCCCGCTGCCCGGGTGATCGGCGAGACCCAGGTGGTCGAGGCCGCCGACCGGCTGATCGCCAACACCGCCGACGAGGCGGCCGAGCTCACCCACCACTACCTCGCCCGGCGGGACCAGCTCGCCGTCGTCCACCCCGGGGTCAACCTGGACGTCTTCCGGCCCGGCGGCCGGGCAGCGGCCCGCGCCGCGCTCGGCCTGCCGCAGGACGCCGCGGTGCTGTTGTTCGCCGGCCGAATACAGCCCCTGAAGGCACCGGACGTGCTGCTCAAGGCCGTGGCGGTGCTGCTGGAGCGCCGCCCGGAGCTGCGCGAGCGGCTGATCGTCCCGGTGGTCGGCGGACCGTCCGGCACCGGCCTGGCCAAGCCGGAGAGCCTCCACAAGCTGGCCGCCCAACTGGGCATCTCGGACGTCGTCCGGTTCCACCCGCCGGTCGGGCAGGCGCGGCTCGCCGAGTGGTACCGCGCCGCGTCGGCCCTGGTGATGCCCTCGTACAGCGAGTCCTTCGGCCTGGTCGCGCTGGAGGCGCAGGCCTGTGGCACCCCCGTGGTGGCGGCCGCGGTCGGCGGCCTCCCGGTGGCCGTCCGGGACGGTCTCACCGGCACCCTCGTGCACGGCCACGACCCGGCCGGCTGGGCGCAGGCCCTGGAGCCGTACGCCACCAGCCCCGACCTGGTGCGCGAGCGCGGCGCCGCGGCGGCCCGGCACGCCGCCGGGTTCGGCTGGGGCGCGGCCGCCGCGGCCACCGCCGAGGTGTACGCGGGTGCGCTGGCCCGCCCGGGTGCGCGCGGGCTGCGACTGGCCTGAGGCCGTCCGAGCGCCGCCGCGCGGTACCGCGAGGTGCCGTGCCGCCGGGCCGTCCCGGTCGGCGGTGGGGCGTACGGCACACCGGCCGGTGGCTGCGATCGGCTCTACCGCCGAGTAGCGTCGCCCCATGGCCAATCGCACCAAGGACGAAGCGCTCTCGCTGCTGCGCACCGCGCTGGACGAGGCCGGGGTCGGCTGGGAGCCGGCCGTCACCGACCCGTACACGGTGGTCGCGACGCTGCCCGGCACCCGGAAGCTGACCACCACCTGCGCCCTGCGGGTCGGCGACCACAGCCTGTCGGTGAACGCCTTCGTGATCCGTCGCCCCGACGAGAACCACGAGGGCGTCTACCGCTGGCTGCTGGAGCGCAACACCCGGCTCTACGGCGTCGCGTACGCCGTCGACGCGCTCGGCGACGTCTATCTGGCCGGCCGGCTGCCGCTGGAGGCGCTCAGCCCGGACACCGTGGACCGCCTGCTCGGCGCCGTGCTGGAGAACGCCGACGAGCCCTTCAACACCCTGCTCGAACTCGGCTTCGCGACCGCGATCCGCCGTGAGTGGGAGTGGCGCCTCAAGCGCGGCGAGTCCACCCGCAACCTGGCGGCGTTCGCCCACCTGGCGGGCCCCGGGGGCGCGGCCGCGGGCGGGGACGCCGACAGCGCGCCGGCTACGGGCGGCTGAGCTCCGCGGCCGCCGCCTCCGGACGGGCGGGCACCCCGGCCGGGGCCGAGGCCTCCGCCCGGGTGCCGGGCGCCGCCGGACGCCGTCCGATCCGCAGGTACGCCGCGGCGGCGACCGTGCCGCAGACCGCGCACGCACCCCACACCGCACGGCCGCCGGCGTGCTCCAGCAGGAAGCCGCCGGCCGCCGGGCCGAGGAACGACGCCAGTGACCAGGAGAGCGAGTAGACACCCTGGTAGCGGCCTCGGGCCCGGGCCGGCGACAGCTCGGCGACCAGGCCCATCATGGTCGGCGCGGCCATGATCTCGCCGATCGTCCACACCGCCACGGTGAACGCGTAGAAGCCCGCCGAACCGCCCGCCAGCGCGGTCAGCCCGAACCCCCAGCCGGTCAGCAGCGCGCTGACCACCAGCAGTCCCGTCCGGTTCCGGCCCTCCATCAGGCGGGTCAGCGGCAGCTGGAGCAGCACGATCAGCAGACCGTTGAGGCCGATCACCAGCCCGTACCCGGTGGCGGAGATGCCCGAGCGGCCCATGTCCACGGCCAGCGTCGTGCTGCCCTGCTGGGCCACCAGCGCCAGCAGCAGGTTCACCGCGACCAGCGCCATGAACCGCCCGTCCCGGAACACCGCGCCCAGGCCGACCTGCAGGCCGCGTCCGTCCTTCGTACCCGCCGCGGCCGTACCCGCCGCGGCCGTGCCCGCCGCGGCGCCGGCCGGCCCGTCCGCACCGGCCGTCTCGGCGGACCGCTCCGGCCGGGTCTCCGGGACCCGGACGAAGACCACCACCGCGCAGAGCAGCGTCGAGAGCGCGTCCAGCAGGAAGAGGGTCAGGTAGCCGTGGGTGGCGATCAGCCCGGCTGCGGCCGCCGAGACGCCGAAACCGATGTTGATCGCCCAGTAGTTCAGCGAGTAGGCGCGGACCCGGTCCTGCGCCGGCACCAGGTCGGCGATGATCGCCGACACGGCGGGCCGGGAGGCATTGCTCGCGAGACCGGTGAGGAAGGCGACCACCGCGATCGCCACCTGCCCGTGGCAGAAGCCGAGCACCGCGGTCGAGAGGGCGGTGCCGAGCTGCGCCGCCAGCAGGGTCGGCCGTCGCCCGAGCCGGTCGGTCAGCACCCCCGCGACCACCGCCGCGATGGCCGAGCCGAGTCCGAACAGCGAGGCGACCAGCCCCGCGTAGGCGGGCGAGAAACCGCGATCGGTGGTCAGGTAGAGGGCGAGGAAGGTCACCACGAACCCGCCCAGCCGGTTCACCAGCGTCGAGGTCCACAGCCACCAGAACTGCGACGGCAGGCCGCCGACGGCCTCGGAGGCGGTGGCGCGCAGTCGGGCGAGGGCGGGCATGGCGGCTCCGGGCAGGAACAACTGCACGTCGTCACGGGCGGGGTGGACCGGCCGACGCGTCAGTAAGTGGCACAAGCGATAGGCGCACATTACCCGGGATGAGACGGCCCGACCAGCCGATAACCGCCTCCTCTAAACTTGCGCCCATGGCTGACACGACCTACCGACTCATCCTGCTCCGCCACGGCGAGAGCCAGTGGAACCAGAAGAACCTCTTCACCGGCTGGGTCGACGTCGACCTCAACGAGAAGGGCGAGAAGGAGGCCGCGCGCGGCGGCGAGCTGCTCGCCTCCGAAGGCTTCCTCCCCGACGTGCTGCACACCTCCCTGCTGCGCCGCGCCATCCGCACCTCGCAGATCGCCCTGGACAAGGCCGACCGGCACTGGATCCCGGTCAGCCGCAGCTGGCGCCTGAACGAGCGCCACTACGGCGCGCTCCAGGGCAAGGACAAGGCCCAGACCCTGGCCGAGTTCGGCGAGGAGCAGTTCCAGCTCTGGCGCCGCTCCTACGACACCCCGCCGCCGCCGCTGTCCGACGACAACGAGTACTCGCAGGCCGGCGACGCCCGCTACGCCGACATCCCCAGCGAGCTGCGCCCGGACACCGAGTGCCTCAAGGACGTCGTCGAGCGGATGCTGCCGTACTGGTACGACGCGATCGTCCCGGACCTCGCCGCGGGCCGCACCGTGCTGGTCACCGCGCACGGCAACAGCCTGCGCGCGCTGGTCAAGCACCTGGACGGCATCTCCGACGCCGACATCGCGGGCCTGAACATCCCCACCGGCATCCCGCTCGTCTACGAGCTCGACGCCGACTTCAAGCCGGTCGTCGCCGGCGGCCGCTACCTGGACGCGGACGCCGCTGCCGCCGCCATCGAGGCGGTCAAGAACCAGGGCAAGAAGTAAGCCCCCAGCACGATCGGGCCCCTCGCCGGCGCGTTGCGCGGGCGGGGGCCTTCGTGCGTCCCGCGCCTCCCGCCGCGCAGGGGAACGGGAGTGACGATGCGTCAAGGTCGTTGTGGTGCAGATTGGTTCAGACCATTGACGGGATGGCGGCCGCGCTCCTAGCGTGGTGGTCCAGACCTGGCGCGAGCACGCCAAATCCCACCATGCACGCCGCCGCGCGCCGGGCGCAGCACTCCATCCACCCCCACGGAGGGAGCACCATGCGCAAGCGTCACATCCTGGCGGCCGTCGCGGCCGCCGTCGCCGTCCCGCTGTCCGTCGCCGTTCCGGCGTACTCGCACGGCTGGGTCTCCACCCCGCCGAGCCGGGCCGCCCTGTGTGCGGCCGGCACGGTCACCGGCTGCGGCGACATCCAGTGGGAACCGCAGAGCGTGGAGGGCCCCAAGGGCTTCCCGTCGCTGGGCCCGGCCGACGGCACCCTGTGCGCCGGCGGCAACAGCAGGTTCGCCCAGCTGGACGACCCGCGGGGCGGCGCCTGGCCGGCGACGAAGGTCACCGCGGGGCAGAAGCTGACCTTCACCTGGAAGTTCACCGCGCGGCACGCCACCACGCAGTTCCGGTACTTCCTCACCAAGGCCGGCTACAACGCGAGCACGCCGCTGACCCGCAGCAGTCTCGACCTCGCGCCCTTCCTGACCGTCCCCTACAACGGGGCCCAGCCGCCCACGACGCTGAGCCACACCGCGACCCTGCCTTCGGGGCGCACCGGCCACCAGGTCGTCCTGGCGGTCTGGGACATCGCCGACACCGGGAACGCCTTCTACCAGTGCCTCGACGTGACATTCTGACCCGCCGCCTCCGGGCGGACCTGCGGATGCCCCGCCCCCTCGGGCGGGGCATCCGTCGTTCAGTGGCCGCCGCAGCAGCCGCCGGTGGCACCGCCGCACTGGCAGGGTGCGCCGGACTGGCAGCCGCAGCCGCAGCCCGGTCCGCAGCCGCAGCCCGCGGCGAGCACCGGCAGCAGCTTCGGGGCGGGGGTCGGACGACGCTCGTCGCCGGGCCGGTCGGGGTCTGGGTAGCCTTCATCGCGCTTGGGCCTCCTCGTCCTCGGCACACGTCGGCGTGCCTGCCACCGAGTGAAGACCGCCCGGAGACGGAGCGTCAACGGGCGCGCGGGGGTACGGGGCCGACCGCCGCCGTGCGCCCCCGAGCGCCCGGCGGCAGGCCCGCCCCGCGGGGTCACTCCGCGGCGACCGGCTCCTGGGTGAAGCCGTCGGCGTGCTCGCCCGTCACCAGGAACACCACGCGCTTGGCGACCGAGACGGCGTGGTCGGCGAAACGCTCGTAGTAGCGGCCGACCAGGGTGACGTCCACCGCGGTCTCGATGCCGTGCTGCCAGCGGTCGTCCAGCAGGTGCGAGAAGAGCTCGCGGTGTAGGGCGTCGATGGCGTCGTCGTCGCGCTCCAGCTCCAGCGCCGCGTCCACGTCCTTGGTGGAGATCACCAGGCCGGCCTTGGCGACCAGCCGCTGGGCGAGCTGCCCCATCTCCAGCACGATCGGGTGGAGGTCGTTCGGCACGGCCGTCTCCGGGTAGCGCAGCCGGGCGACCTTGGCGACGTGCCGGGCGAGGTCGCCGCAGCGCTCCAGGTCGGCGCTCATCCGCAGGCTGGTGACCACGATGCGCAGGTCGGTGGCGACCGGCTGCTGGCGGGCCAGCAGGTCGATGGCGCGGTTCTCCAGCTCGTGGTGGAGGTTGTTCACCTTCTCGTCGGCGGCGATCACGCTCTCCGCCAGCGCAAGGTCGGCGTCGAGCAGCGCGGTGGTCGCCCGGCCCATGGCCGAACCGACCAGCCGGGCGAGCTCGACCAGGCCGTCGCTGATCGAGTCGAGTTCCTCGTGGTAGGCGTCGCGCATGCTCTCTCCTCCTGGCCGCGCGGCCGGAGTCCCTGCCGCGCGGTCCGTCAGTAGCTTTCGTCGGTGGCGGTGCCGACCGGTCCGTCCGGAGGGACGGCCGCTGCTGGTGGCGCGAATGGTAGCCGCGTCACCGCCCGCACGGGCTTGCGATGACCAACATGGGCCGTCCGGGCGACCACCCACGGCCGCACCGGTGAACCGGCAGGGGACTCAAGGTGAATTCTCGGCAACGTCCGGCCGAGCCCTTGATCGCACCCGTGCTGATGGCGCCCGACGTGCGCTTACGCTGAATGCCATGGACGTGAATGTGGCCACCGCCGCTGCCTGCGCCATAGCCGGGCTCGGCGTCGGTCTCACGGCCGCGATCGCCTTCCGCTGGAGCGAGCGGGAGCAGGCCCGCGGAGGCAGCAGGCACAACGGCACCCGGACGAGACCGGGCACCAGGACGGGCGGCACCGGCATCCCGGTGCACGACTCGCCGCTGCCCGCCGGCGTGGACACCGTGCTCTCGGTGCTCCGCTCCTGCGCGATCGTGCTCGGCGAGGGCGACGAGGTGGTCAAGGCCAGCTCCGCCGCCTACGCGATGGGCCTGGTGCGCGGCGGCGCGATGGCCGTCGAGCAGATGCTCTCGCTGGCCCGCGCCACCCGGCGCGACGGCGAGATCCGTCAGGTCGAGCTGGAGGTTCCGCGCCCCGGCGGCGCACGGGCCGCCGATCCGCTCGCGGTGTCCGTCCGGGTCGCCCCGCTCGGATCCCGGCTGGTCCTGGTGCTGGTCGAGGACCTCACCGACCGGCGGCGGATCGAGGCCATCCGGCGGGACTTCGTGGCCAACGTCTCGCACGAGCTCAAGACGCCGGTCGGCGCCCTCTCGCTGCTCTCCGAGGCCGTGGCCGACGCCTCGGACGACCCGGAGGCCGTCCAGCGGTTCGCCGGCCGGATGCAGATCGAGGCGACCCGCCTGGCCAGCCTCGTCCAGGAGATCATCGACCTCTCCCGGGTCCAGGACGACCGGCTGCTGGTCGACGTGGAGCCCGTGCCGGTGGACGAGCTGATCGCCGAGGCGATCGACCGCTGCCGCCAGCCGGCCGCGGCCAAGCAGATCCTGATCGCCGCCGGCGGCACCGGCGACCTCTACCTGCACGGCAACCGCGGCCAGCTCGCCGCCGCGCTCGGCAACCTGGTCGAGAACGCCGTCAACTACAGCCCGCCCCGGACCAGGGTCGCCATCGCCACCCGCCGGATCTCCAGCGCCGCGGTGCTCGGTGAGGCGGACGGCGAACTGATCGAGATCTCGGTGACCGACCAGGGCATCGGGATCTCGGAGAAGGACCGCGAGCGGATCTTCGAACGCTTCTACCGCGTGGACCCGGCCCGTTCCCGGGCCACCGGCGGCACCGGCCTCGGCCTCTCCATCGTCAAGCACGTGGCCGCATCGCACCGCGGCACCGTGGCGGTGTGGAGTGTCGAGGGCCAGGGCTCCACCTTCACCCTGCGGCTCCCGGCCGGGCACGCCCCGGTCGACGAGCTCGGGGACGGTTCGCCGGCGTCGCCGGCGAGCACCACAGAACCAACCGCAACCACCCTTCCTGCCCCGGAGGCCCGATCGTGACCCGAGTACTGGTGGTCGAGGACGAGGAGTCGTTCAGCGACGCCCTCTCGTACATGCTTCGCAAGGAGGGCTTCGAGGTGGCCGTGGCCGCCACCGGGCCCGACGCGCTGGAGCAGTTCGAGCGCAACGGCGCCGACCTGGTGCTGCTCGACCTGATGCTCCCCGGCCTGCCCGGGACGGAGGTCTGCCGACAGCTGCGGGTCCGCTCCAGCGTCCCGGTGATCATGGTCACGGCCAAGGACAGCGAGATCGACAAGGTCGTCGGCCTGGAGATAGGTGCGGACGACTACGTGACCAAGCCGTACTCCACCCGGGAGCTGGTCGCCCGGATCCGCGCGGTGCTGCGCCGCCGCGGCGAGGACGGCAACGGCGCCGGCGACGGCGGCGGCCCCGGCGCGCTCGAGGCCGGCCCCGTCCGGATGGACGTCGACCGGCACGTGGTCACCGTGGACGGCGCCAAGGTCGACCTGCCGCTCAAGGAGTTCGACCTCCTGGAGATGCTGCTCCGCAACGCCGGCCGGGTGCTCACCCGGATGCAGCTGATCGACCGGGTCTGGGGCGCCGACTACGTCGGCGACACCAAGACCCTGGACGTCCACGTGAAGCGGCTGCGCGCCAAGATCGAGCCCGACCCGGGTGCGCCGCGCTACCTGGTCACCGTCCGCGGCCTGGGCTACAAGTTCGAGCCGTAGGCCCCGCACGCAGCACGCGAGGAGGGCCCCCGCCGTCGGCGGGGGCCCTCCTCGTCGCTACGGGCACGGTCGGCGCGGGGGCCGCGGGTGCGGTCCGGCCGGTGCCGCCCGGTCGGTCAGTGCGCGGAGGCGCTGGCCGAGGCCGACCCGGAGGCCGCCGGGGAGGCGCTGCCGCTCGCGGCGGCCGACGTCGAGGCGGAGGCCCCGGCGGACGGCGAGGCGGCGGCGGAGGTGCTCGGCGCGGCCGAGTGCGAGGCGGCGGGCTCGGCCTTCGGGCCGAACGGCGCGTACAGGCCGGTTGCCGGGAGCACACCGGCCGGGACGGTGGCCTTGCCCGCGGTCTGGAAGGCGAAGGTGGTGTCCGCGTAGCCGCCGACCGGCAGCTTGGCGGAGGCGAGGTGCGCCGCCGGCTGGCCCGGGCCGCCGAGCAGCACCGCACCGCCGGCCGGGATGGTGATCTCGGAGAGCGCGCCGCCGCCGGCGTCGGTGAAGGTGGCGGCACCCGCCTCGGCGACCTCGATCGACTTCAGCACCTCGGGCGCGGAACCGGTGTTGCTGATGTTGACCGTGATGTTGGCGGCGGAGGTCACCGCCGAGCCCTCGGCCACGGTCGGCGCGGGAGTCACCACCACGACGTTGTTGAGGCGGAGGGTCTGGCCGATCGACGTCGCGGCGTTGTCCGGCTTGATCTCCAGCGTCGCGGCGTCGTTCCCGGTGGCGCAGGCGGACAGCGGGACGATGGCGGCGAGAACGAGGGCGGCGATGGCGCCGCGTCGAAGGCTCCGGCTCACGGCGGCGACTTCTCCTTGGATGGGATCACGTATCGGGTGGTCAGCGATCAGACTACCGACCGCCCTTGTCCGCTTCTCACGGGGTGGCCCCGTGTCGCGGCCGTCACGGCCGTCCGTACCCGCAGGGTGCGCCCGCGGCGGTCCGGGACGGGTACGAACCGGCGCAGGTCGTCCGGGGTGCCGCCGACCCCGGGTGCGGCCGTGTGGCGGACACGACACGGACGCGGGCAAAAACTCAAGATCCAATCATGGTTTCGGGAGTGTTGCCAGAGGTTTCACCGAGCCGTCGCACCGCCTCCGACCTGCGAGAAGCCCTTGTCGAACACCGGTCGCAGCACGTCATGGGGGTGCTTGTCAAGCCCTGAGACCCGCCCTGACCTGCGCAAACGCCCTTCGGGTGCGCTCCGAAGCGTGTTATTCTGGAAAGCCACGGAAGGGGTCCTGTCACATGACGTTCAAGGTTGGCGACACGGTGGTCTACCCCCATCACGGGGCTGCGCTGATCGAGGCCATCGAAACTCGCCAGATCAAAGGTGTGGACAAGACCTACCTGGTGCTGAAGGTGCAGCAGGGAGATCTGACGCTGCGCGTGCCCGCCGAGAACGCGGAGTTCGTCGGCGTACGCGATGTGGTCGGTCAGGAAGGTCTCGACCGGGTCTTCGAGGTGCTGCGCGCGCCGTACACCGAGGAGCCCACCAACTGGTCCCGGCGGTACAAGGCGAACCTCGAGAAGCTCGCGTCCGGCGATGTGATCAAGGTCGCCGAGGTCGTTCGCGACCTGTGGCGCCGCGAGCGCGAGCGCGGCCTGTCGGCCGGCGAGAAGCGGATGCTCGCCAAGGCCCGGCAGATCCTGGTCAGCGAGCTCGCGCTGGCCGAGAACACCAACGAGGACAAGGCGGAGACGCTGCTCGACGAGGTGCTCGCCTCCTGAGGCCTCACTGAGCAGTCGCCCCGGCGGCTCCTCGCAACGCCCAGCGCCCGATGCCGGCGCACCGCCCCCGGGGGCGGTGTTCGGCACGTCGGGCGCTTCGGCGTGTCCGGATCCACCGCTGCGCGGGTACGCGTGACCACCCGCCCTTCACCGGAAGCACCCCGCGGCGGCGCCGGGGTGTGCGTCCAGGTGCGGACGGGTCAACTAACGTGCAGTCGGAAGGGGGTCGTGCCGTACGCCGCTCGGCGCACGCCATGGCCATACCCACTTCGCCGAAGGAGCGAAACCTGAACGGCTCAGCAGCAGTTGCAGCGGTGGTCCCGGCCGCCGGGCGCGGGGAGCGGTTGGGGCCCGGCGCCCCGAAGGCCCTGCGCGAACTCGGCGGGGTCCCCCTGCTGGTCCACGCCGTCCGGGCGCTCACGCGCAGCCGGGCGGTCGGCCTCGTCGTGGTGGCCGCGCCGCCCGGGGGCGTGGCCGAGGTCGCGGCGCTGCTCGACGGCCACGGGCTGGCCGGCAAGGACGTCCGCGTGGTGCCCGGCGGCGCGACCCGACAGGAGTCCGTCCGGCTCGGCCTGGCGGCCATCCCCGCCGACGTCGGGACGGTGCTGGTGCACGACGCGGCGCGGCCGCTCGTCCCGGTCGAGGTGGTCGACGCCGTCGTCGCCGCCGTCCGGGCCGGCGCCGAGGCCGTCGTGCCGGCCGTGCCGCTGGCCGACACCGTCAAGCGGGTCGAGCCCCGCGAGCCCGGCACCCCCGAGCCGGTGCTGGACACCCCGGACCGGGCCGTGCTGCGCGCGGTGCAGACCCCGCAGGGCTTCCGCCGCTCGGCGCTGCACGACGTGCACGAGCGGGCGCTGGCCGAGGAGTCGGCCGGCGGTCTGCCGCCGGTCACCGACGATGCCGGCCTGATCGAGCGCTTCGGCGGCCGGGTGGTCGTGGTGCCCGGCCACGAAGAGGCGTTCAAGGTCACCCGCCCGCTGGACCTCGTGCTCGCCGAGGCCGTACTCGCCCGCAGGAGGGCCTCCGATGGCTTCTGAGCCGACCCCCGTGCCCACCACTGCGACCACCGCCGGACAGGCCGCCGCCGCCCCGCTGATCCCGCTGGTCGGCATCGGCACCGACGTGCACGCCTTCGAGGCCGGCCGCCCGCTGCGGGTCGCCGGCCTGGACTGGCCCGACTCCGGGTACGGCCTGGCCGGCCACTCGGACGCCGACGTGGCCGCGCACGCCGCCTGCGACGCGCTGTTCTCCGCGGCCGGTGTGGGCGACCTGGGCGCGCACTTCGGCACCGACCGCCCCGAGTGGGCGGGCGCCGCCGGGGTGGCGCTGCTCGCCGAGGCGGCCCGGATCGTCCGCGCCGAGGGCTTCGAGATCGGCAACGTCGCCGTCCAGGTGATCGGCGTCCGCCCGAAGATCGGCAAGCGCCGGGCCGAGGCCCAGGCGGCGCTGTCCACCGCCGTCGGCGCGCCCGTCTCGGTCTCCGGCACGACCACCGACGGGCTCGGTCTCACCGGCCGCGCGGAGGGCCTGGCGGCGATCGCCACCGCCCTGGTCTACCGGGTGCGCTGAGACTCCGGTCCCGGCCGGTCCCGCGGGGTCGTCGCCCGTCCGGGTGACAGTCGGAACAGGTCGCCGCTGACGGTCGTTCATATCCTCCGTACGCGGTGTTCCGGCCCCGCGGTCGCGGGGCCGCGGCCGAGGGCCCCGGGCGCCGACGGTCGAGCGAAGGAGACCCCCATGGCCGCGCCACTCTCCGACCGGGCGAAGAAGCTGCTGGACGGCACGAGCTTCGCGGTGGTGTCCACCGTGCAGCCGGACGGCAGCCCGCAATCTTCGGTCGTCTGGCTGAAACGGGACGGCGACGACATCCTGTTCTCCACCCTGGAGGGCCGCCGCAAGCACCTGAACATGGCGGCCGACCCGCGGATCAGCCTGGTGATCAATCCGCCGGACCACCCGTACGACTACCTGGAGGCCCGCGGCGAGGTCACCATGGAGCGGGCCGGAGGCCGCGAGCTGATCAACGAGCTTTCCCGCAAGTACCGAGGTCAGGAGTACACGGCGGACGGCCCCGAGGACGTCCGGGTGGTCGTCCGGCTCTCCCCGCGCAAGATCGTCGGCAACATCTGACCGCTCGTCCGGGCCGCGGAGGCCGCAGGCTCCGGGGTGTCCTGCCCGCCAAAGGTGGCGGGGCACCCCCGTGCGCCCACTACGCTTGACGCTGTGAGCCTTCGCCTGTACGACACCCACGACCGCCAGGTACGCGACTTCGTCCCGCTTGTACCGGGCTGTGTCTCGATCTACCTGTGTGGCGCGACCGTCCAGGCGCCCCCGCACATCGGGCACATCCGGTCCGGCCTCAACTTCGACATCATGCGGCGGTGGTTCGGCTACCGCGGCTACGACGTCACCTTCGTGCGCAACGTCACCGACATCGACGACAAGGTGATCGACAAGGAGCGCACGACCGGCACGCCGTGGTGGCAGATCGCGTACGCCAACGAGCGCGCCTTCAACGACGGTTACACCGCGCTCGGCTGCCTGCCGCCCACGGTGGAGCCGCGCGCCACCGGCCACGTGCCCGAGATGATCGAGATGATGCGAGGCCTCATCGAGCGCGGCCACGCGTACGAGGCCGACGGCAACGTCTATTTCGCCGTCACCACCTTCCCCGAGTACCTGGAGCTCTCCAACCAGGAGCTGGAGAACCTCCGCCAGCCGGAGAGCGCGGGCGAGACCGGCAAGCGCGACACCCGCGACTTCGCCATGTGGAAGCGCGCCAAGGAGGGGGAGCCCAGCTGGGAGACCCCGTGGGGCCGCGGTCGCCCCGGCTGGCACCTGGAGTGCTCCGCCATGGCGCACAAGTACCTGGGCAGCGCGTTCGACGTGCACGGCGGCGGGCTCGACCTGATCTTCCCGCACCACGAGAACGAGATCGCCCAGTCGAAGGCGTTCGGCGACGAGTTCGCCAACTTCTGGGTGCACAACGCCTGGGTCACCATGAGCGGTGAGAAGATGTCCAAGTCGCTCGGCAACTCGGTGCTGGTCTCCGAGATGGTGCAGCGCTGGCGTCCGATCGTGCTCCGCTACTACCTCGGCGCCCCGCACTACCGCTCGATGATCGAGTACAGCGAGGAGTCGCTGCGCGAGGCGGAGACCGCGTTCGCCCGGATCGAGGGCTTCGTCCAGCGCGTCGTCGAGCGCTGCGGCCTGGTCGACGCGGCGCCCGAGGTGCCGCTGGCCTTCGCCGAGGCGATGGACGACGACCTGGGCGTCCCGCAGGCGCTCGCCATCGTGCACACCGCCGTCCGCCAGGGCAACAGCGCCCTGACCGCGGACGACAAGGAGAACGCGGTGGCGCGTCTGGCCGAGGTCCGTGCGATGCTCGGAGTGCTGGGTCTCGACCCGCTCGACGAGCAGTGGGCCGGCGCCGACCGCGGGGACGACCTGCACGGCGTGGTCGACTCGCTGGTCGGGCTGGTGCTGGAGCAGCGCCAGGCGGCCCGGGCCCGCAAGGACTTCGCGACCGCGGACGCCATCCGCGACCAGCTCGGCATCGCCGGGCTGGCCATCGAGGACACCCCGTCCGGCCCGCGCTGGACGATCAGCAACCAGTAGCCCCGTCCATGACGGGGTGAGGGTGGGCCGCAGCCGCTCGACCGGCTACGGCCCATCCTCATGACGAACCTCAAGACGTAGAAGAGACAGGAAGTTCAGCCATGGCCGGCAACAGTGCACGCAGGAACCGCCGCAACCCCGGGTCGAAGAAGGGCGCGAGTGTCGGTACCGGCGGCCACAGCCGGAAGGCCCTGCAGGGCAAGGGCCCGACCCCGCCCGGTGAGGCCCGCAAGGGGCACCCGAAGCAGCGCGCCGCCAACGCGGCCGTCAAGCGCGAGCGGGACGCCAAGTCCCGGGCCGGCATGCGCCGGGCCGGCGGCGGCGGCCGTGGCGGCCGCGGCGGCGCCGGCGCCGCCGAGCTGGTCGTCGGCCGCAACTCGGTGGTCGAGGCCCTGCAGGGCGGCGTCCCGGCCACCGCGCTCTACGTGATGCAGTTCATCGACACCGACGACCGGGTGCGCGACGCGTTCCAGGCCGCCAACGAGCGCGGCATCCCGCTCATGGAGGCCCCGCGCGCCCAGCTCGACCAGATGACCGGCGGCCTCAACCACCAGGGCCTCGTGCTCCAGGTCCCGCCGTACGAGTACGCGCACCCGGACGACCTGATCGCCGCCGCCGCCGACAACGCCGAGGCGCCGCTGATCATGGCGCTGGACGGGGTCACCGACTCGCGCAACCTCGGCGCCGTCGTCCGCTCCGCCGCCGCCTTCGGCGCGCACGGCGTGGTCATCCCCGAGCGCCGCGCCGCCGGCATGACCGCCGGTGCGTGGAAGACCTCCTCGGGTGCCGCGGCACGGCTGCCCGTCGCCCGGGCCACCAACCTCACCCGGGCCCTGGAGGCCTACCAGAAGGCCGGCCTCATGGTCGTCGGCCTGGCCGCCGACGGCGATGCCGAGATCGGCGACCTCGAGGCGCTGACCGGCCCGGTCGTCGTGGTGGCCGGCTCCGAGGGCAAGGGCCTGTCCCGGCTGGTGTCCGAGACCTGCGACCTGCGGGTGCGGATCCCGATGCCGGGCGCGACCGAGTCGCTGAACGCGGGCGTCGCCGCCGGCATCGTGCTGTACGAGGCCGCCCGGCTGCGCGCCAAGCAGGGCTGATCCCCGGCGGACCGCTAGGGACCGCTTGCTGTGAGGAACCGATCGGGTCCGGCCGGGCCCGATCGGTTCTCTCATGATCACTTCAAATCCCCGGCGGGAATCCACCCGGGAGAGTGTCCTCCGAGGCGGTCACCCGGTTAGAGGGGTGTGGACACCAGAACACCTCGGCGCCCCGGGCAGGGCAGCACGGCGGGGATAGATCCCGGCCCCGGCCTCAACACGGTCAAGGTGCCGTCCGACCCGGCGAAGCTCAGCAGCACCCAGGCCAGCTTCCGCATCCGCCTCGCCGCCCCGGTGGCCCCGATGATCGACGCACCCGGCGCCGCCTTCGGGGATCCGTACGGCACGCAGGGCGGCCCGTACGGCAACGCCTACGGGAATCCGTACGCGGGCGCGCACACCGGCGCGGCCGGCTACGGCACCCGCCACCTGGTCACCCCGCAGGTCGTCGTGCCGAGCACCCAGGTGCCGGCGTTCGCCGGAGCCGGCGCGGCACCCCGCCGCAAGCGGCGGGTCACCACCGTGACCTGGACGGGCCAGGCGGCGCCCGGCGACCTCGCGGCC
The DNA here is from genome assembly GCF_039544005.1 of Kitasatospora paranensis. Taxonomy (NCBI): domain Bacteria; kingdom Bacillati; phylum Actinomycetota; class Actinomycetes; order Kitasatosporales; family Streptomycetaceae; genus Kitasatospora; species Kitasatospora paranensis. The sequence continues at coordinate 3,970,660 of NZ_BAABKV010000001.1, read as the reverse complement.
ACCCAGCTGCTGGAGGCCGTCCGGCTCACCACCGTGCCCGCCCCGGCCGGTGCCCCGGTCACCGACGAGACCCAGCCGCTGCACGCCGTGCCGCGGCAGTCCGGCCCGCCGCCCGAGCTCCCGTACGCGACGCCCGTGACGCCCGGCTGGGCGCCCAGCGGCGAACTGCCCGAGGTCTCCGCCACGGCCGCCCCCGGCGACGGACGCCACGCCTGGTACCCGGGCCGCCGGGTCGACCTCGGCCTGGTGCTGCTCCCGCTGCGCGTGGTGCTCGGCTCGCTGTCGGTCTACGCCGGCTTCAGCAAGCTCTGCGACCCGGTGTACTTCGACGGCGGCGACCGCGGCTCGATGATGCGCTGGCTCTCCTCGCTGCACCCGTGGAAGGTCGCCGAACCGCTGCTGGCGTTCGCGATGAACCACCCGGTCGGAGCCGGCCTCGGGGTGGCCTTCACCGAGATCGTGGTCGGTGTCCTCACCGTCCTCGGCCTCTGGCAGCGGGTCGCCTCCGCCGCCGCGATGGCACTCTCCGCGGCGCTGCTCTTCACCGTCAGCTGGCGCTCCGTGCCGGTCTACGACACCCCTGACCTGATCTTCCTCGCGGCCTGGAGCCCGCTGCTGATCGCCGGGGCACCGTTCGGCTCTCTGGACGGCCGGATCGCCCTGGACGCCTGGCGGCAGTACGGGCCGGACGCGCCGCGCGCGGTGCGCCGGCGGGTGCTGCGGCGCGGCTCGGTGGTCACCGCGGTCGTCGTCGGACTCACCCTGCTCATCGGGTCGATGCTCGGGGCCGCCGTCCGCACCGGCGGGCAGACCGGGCCGAGGCCCGAGCGGCAGCCGACCGACTACGGCTCCCCGATGTGGCCGGGCAACGCGACCTCGCCGTCGCCGTCCCCCACGCCCAGCCCCTCCCCGTCGCCGAGCCGGTCTGCCTCGCCGTCGGCGTCCCCCTCGTCCACCGGCAAGGCGTCGAAGTCCAAGTCGGGCAAGACCCCGGGCGGCAGCGGCAGCACCGGCGGCCCGACCAGCGGCCGCTCCGGCAGCGGCGGCGGCCACACCGGCACCGGCAGCACCGGTGGGTCCACCCCGCACCCGGGCAGCAGCTCCGGCCTGATCGGCGGGGTGCTCGGCAGCGGGCCGATCGGCGGCCTGACGCTGGGCATGGAGCGGTCGGGGAGCGGCGCCACCGTCTGACGCCGTCCCACCCCGGATCCACAGCAGGAGGGCCCTTCCACCGACCGGTGGAAGGGCCCTCCTGCTGTGTGCTCGTCCCGGTGGCGGGCACCAAGCGTCCGGTACGCGGCCGTTGAGCCGTTCAGTCGTTGAGGCGGCCGGCGGCGGCCAGTTCCTTCGCGGCCTCGCTGAGGTCCTTGGCGGTGTCGATGGCCCGCCAGTAGCAGCCCTGCGGCAGCTGATAGCCCGCCAGTTGCTTGGCCCGGGCGAGCTGCGGGAAGGTCGTCCGCTCGTGGTCGCCGACGTCCGGCAGCAGGTCGCGGAAGGCGGGCGCGAAGACGTAGAGGCCTGCGTTGATCAGGAACGGCGAGGGCGGCGCCTCGATGAAGTCCAGCACATTGCCGAACTGGTCGGTCTCCACGGCGCCCCACGGGATCCGCGGCCGTGCCAGCGCGAGGGTCGCCATGGCGGCCCGCTCGTGGTGGAAGGCGGCCATCTCGCGCAGGCTGAAGCGCGTCCAGATGTCGCCGTTGGTGGCGTACCAGGGCTCGTCGGGGCGGGGCAGCGCGGCCGAGGCGAACTTCAGGCCGCCGCCGCGGCCGAGCGGCTCGTGCTCCACCACAGTGCTGACACTCAGCGGCAGATCGGCCGAGGCCAGCCAGGACTGCAGGACCTCCGCGAGGTGGCCGCAGGAGATCACCACGTCGGTCACGCCCTCCGCGGCCAGCCAGGCCAGCTGGTGGCCCACGATCGGCATCCCCGTCCCGGGGATCTCGACCAGCGGCTTCGGGCGGTCGTCGGTGTACGGGCGGAGCCGGGAGCCCTGGCCGCCGGCCAGGATCACCGCCTGCGTCACGGCCGGGGTGTGGGGCGAGAGCGCGGCGGCCGCGGTCGCAGGTGCGGACTGCGCCGCGGCCGGTGCGGGTCGCGTGGGCTGCGTGGGGTCAGCGGTCATAGCCAGAACAATAGGGTCCGCACGGTGCGGACCCCAGTGTTCCGGACGGCCTGCCCCCGTGCCGGTCGCCGGTGCGGCGCCGGTGGCGTCAGCCGGTCACGCCCGAGGCGAACGACCCGTCGCAGACCGGGCGGGCGAAGGAGCGGGCCCGCTGGACGTCACCCTGGTACTTGCGGACCGCCGCCCGGCCGAGGTCGGCCGCCAGCGAGCTGCAGAACGGGGTGAGCGACGGCTTCTCGCGCATCGTCCGCTCCAGCAGGTCGAGTGCCGTCCCCGGGTTGTGGGCGCGCAGTTCGTCCAGCAGGTCGGCGCGGAGCGCGTCCTGCGGGGCCATGCCCTGGGTGTCGGCGGCGGCCGAGGTACGGCCGATGCTGCCGTCGCCGCTGGACGCCGCGACCACCTGCTGGTCGAGCCCGGTCGGCGGTGCCCAGGGAACCCGGGTCACGGCGAGGGTGCCGGTGGTCACCAGGATCACGGGCAGGGTGAGGGCCACGGTCTGGCCGATGCGGCGTACGAGCTGTTTCACGCACAGGAGCGTAGCGGTGGGTAGCGGTCGACGAGCACTCCGTTACACCAATGAGTGACGCGTGTCCCGTTTTGTTCCACCACCCGGTTGACGGCGGTGGTGCGGGCCGGGAGCGCGCAGGGCCCCCGCCGCGGTGCGAGCGGAGTGCTCGCGGTGCGGCGGGGGCCCTGCGGTTCGTCGGCCTTACTTGCTCAGACGCTCGCCCGTGCTCTTGGAGAAGACGTGGGTCTCGCCGCCGGTCGGGACGACGTGGATCGTCTCGCCCTTCTGCGGGATCTGACGGCTGTGGACGCGGACGACCAGGTCGGTGTCCTCGCCGCCGATCTTGGTGGTGCCGTAGACGAAGCCGTCCGCGCCGAGCTCCTCGACGACGTTGACGGTGACCGCGACGCCCTCGATGCCGCCGCCCTGGACGATCTCGAAGTGCTCCGGGCGGATGCCGACCGTGACGGTCTTGTCGGTGCCCGAGCCGGCCAGGTCCTCGCGGGAGATGTTGATGACCGAGCCACCGAACTTCACGCCACCGTCGACCAGCGGGACGTCCACCAGGTTCATGGCGGGGGAGCCGATGAAGCCGGCGACGAAGACGTTGGCGGGCTTGTCGTACATCTTGCGCGGGGCGTCGACCTGCTGCAGCAGACCGTCCTTGAGGACCGCGACGCGGTCACCCATGGTCATGGCCTCGGTCTGGTCGTGGGTGACGTAAACGGTGGTGATGCCCAGGCGGCGCTGCAGGCCGGCGATCTGGGTACGGGTGGAGACGCGGAGCTTGGCGTCGAGGTTCGACAGCGGCTCGTCCATGAGGAAGACCTGCGGCTCGCGGACGATCGCGCGGCCCATCGCGACACGCTGGCGCTGACCGCCGGAGAGCGCCTTCGGCTTGCGGTCCAGGTAGTCCGTGAGGTCGAGGATCTTCGCGGCCTCTTCGACCTTGGTGCGGATCTCGGCCTTGTTGACGCCGGCGATCTTCAGGGCGAAGCCCATGTTGTCCGCGACGGTCATGTGGGGGTACAGCGCGTAGTTCTGGAACACCATGGCGATGTCCCGGTCCTTCGGCGGCAGGTGGGTCACGTCGCGGTCGCCGATGCGGATGGCGCCGCCGTTCACGTCCTCCAGGCCCGCCAGCATGCGGAGGCTGGTCGACTTGCCACAGCCGGAGGGGCCGACGAGGACGAGGAACTCGCCGTCCTCGACGTGCAGGTCCAGGGCGTCGACGGCGGGCTTGGTGCCGCCCGGGTACAGACGGGTCGCCTTGTCGAACGTGACAGAAGCCATGGCTGCGCTCTCCTTCACCGGCAGGAACGTGCCGGACGATCCGAGTAAAGGTGGATTGTCGTCGTGCGGCGGTACCGGGCGTGGTCTGCACCGGTGAGCCGACTCCGTGACGGTACCCGTACGTTCATCCGGTTGTCAGCCCCCACCAGTGGCCGAATTCGGCATCGACCCGATCACAACCCGGACACACCGCACCAAACCACATGCCCGGCCGATGATCCGCAGGCGGTCAATCCCCCCGCTGCCCCGCCCTCTCCCGCTAGACTGCCCCTGGTGCCGCCGTGGTCCGCCGCGGACGGTCACCGTGCCTCCTTAGCTCAGCTGGCCAGAGCACCGCTCTTGTAAAGCGGGGGTCGTCGGTTCGAACCCGACAGGGGGCTCAGCGTGCGAAGCGTCGCGAGACGCACTGAGGGCCAGCTCACCGGGGTGATCCCGGGGGACTGGCCCTTCGTCGTTGTGCGGGTCAGGAGGGTTGCGTGGGCATCAGTGCGCGGAGCTCATCAGGAGTGGGCCAGGGGGCGCGGCGGTGGATCATGCGGTGGCAGTTGGCGCAGATCAGCGCGAGATCGGAGAGCTTGGTGCGGCTCTCGCCGGTGACGTGCAGCGGCACGATGTGGTGGCACTCGATGTAGCCGGCACCGCGGTCGCCGTAGGCCCACTGGAAATCGAAAGTGCACACCTCGCACGTGAGGCGCCCGCCCTCCCGGAGCACCGACTCGATCTTCTGCTTCCGCAGACCCCGGTCCCGTTCGCGCGCAAGGTGCTTCCTGAGCAGCAGCCGGCCCTCCGGGGCATCGATCTCCTCGTCGCTGTCGGGGGCGTTGGCCGGAGGAGCCTCAAGGAGCTCGCCGGACTTGATCCCGTGACGAATCAGGTGCGCTGCGGCGGCCATCTCGACAGGGCTGTCGAGGAAGGCCTTGAGGACGGCGAGATCGGCGGCGCCACCCTTGGTGGGTTTGCCTTCGTAATGAGGGTGATGCGTCGCCAAATCGGCGGTCTTTCTGGCCACGCTATTGGCGTTGCGGAACGAGCTGCTCCGGGATGCCTGGTCGTGAAGGGGAAGGAGCTGGAGCACGGCCGACAGGTCTGCCACGCGCGGATCGTTTGGGCGCATGGCCTTCCACCCGTTGTCGGCGGTGATGGCGCACGCGAGGATGAGTTCGTCCTGAGCCCAGTCGGGATTGCGAAGTGACGTGACGCGGAATCCTGCGCTTTCCAACCAGGTCACAGCTCCGCTCCTCCCGCCGCTGAAGTCGTGAGACCCCAACGCAGTCCCGTACTCGTACTTGTGGGCCACTCCGGCGATGGCTTTGGAGTCGTACTCCCGCCCCTCATGCACCAGCAGGTACTCACGGGCCACTCCATAGCCGTACGTGGTGAGGAATGCGTCTTGCCCCAGTGTGTTGAACTCTGCGATGGCGTCGAGGACCGAGGTGCGGCTGATCACTCCCTTGAGCATGTGGCCCAGCTTAGGAGTTGACTGTCACTGCTGAGGGTCGCTCTGGTCGATTCGTCTCGCCAGGGGTGGGTGCTGAGACCGGTGCTGATGTTGGCAGACTGATGGCATGGCGAAGGTCTTTGGGCACATTGAAGGTCACCCCGTAGGGTCGCAGTACCAGTGGCGCAGGGAGCTCAGTGCAGCCGGTGTGCATGCTCCGCTGATGGGCGGTATCCACGGGAACTCCCGGGAAGGCGCCGATTCCATCGTGGTCTCGGGCGGCTATCCGGACGACGAGGATCATGGAGATGTCATCATCTACACCGGTCATGGCGGCCAGCAAGGTGGCCGGCAGGTTCGTGACCAGGACATCACTGACCCGGGGAATGCCGGACTTGTCCGGAGCGAGCTTGAGGGAAACGTCATCCGGGTGGTTCGCGGATCGGGTGGCGATCGCGAACATTCACCCGCGACGGGCTTTCGCTATGACGGGCTCTATCGAGTCGAGTCGCACCACAGCAAGGTCGGTACGGACGGCTACCGCATTTGGCAGTTCCGGCTCGTCGCCGCGGAGCCTACCGATAGCCCGGCCGATCACGTGGCTTTCCATGGCTCCGGCGAGGTGGCGCCAGTGCCCCGGATACCGGTCACGGTGCAGCGCGCCGTCCGCAAGACCCAGGTGACCCAATGGGTCAAGGAACTGCACCAGGACCAGTGTCAGCTGTGCGGCCTGACCCTTGAGGTCCCCGGTGGTTCGCGATACAGCGAGGGCGCACACATTCAGGCCGTCGGACATCCGCACCGTGGCCCTGACGTGGCCGACAACGTGCTGTGCCTCTGCCCGAGTTGCCATGTGCTCTTTGACTACGGGGCTCGGTACCTCACGGATGACCTTCGCGTCATGGACGGGCTGACGCATCAGGAGATTGGCCGGCTCCGTACCCATCGGCGGCACCGGATCGACGTCCGTTACGTGCGGCAACACCGCGGTCGGTGGGTCGCTGAATGACTCGGGCGAGGCGCTGAGCCGGCCCCTCGGAGGTGCTCCGGAGGGCCGGCTCGACGCCGTCAGCAGGGGCGGCGCCAGGGGTCGAGTTCCTTGTGCTTGGCCATGGAGCTGAGGCCGAGGGCCTTGGCCTTGTCGCAGAAGTCGGCGGGGGACACGTTGTACTCGACGTGCAGGACGGCCTTGCCGGCCTTGATGAACGGGGTGAGCGCGGCGCACTCGTCGAACTCCGCGCACTGCTCGTCGACGGAGAAGTCGAACTCGTCCACCAGCGCCGGGATCTGCCCGAGGTCGTTCTTCAGGCCGATGCCGAGCCCCCGCTGGTGGGCGAGGTCGGCGAGCATCCGGTTGAACCTCAACTGGTCGTCTGCGGTGAGCGGGAAGCCGGTCTTGTTGGCGTACCCCTCGACGAGGTCGGGTTCGACCGCGTCGAAGCCCTTGTCGCGGCACATGTCGAAGCGGGCTCCGATCAGCGGCCGCAGGGTGTCCAATTTCCTAATGTCGAACCAGCGTTCACCGTTCCAGCCGTCGCCGGAGCCGCGGACGGACTCCGGGAAGGCCGCGGCGTCGGGCCGGAAGCTCTCCCACGCACCGACGTTGACGTAGCAGATCACCTTGCGCCCCTTGGCGTGCAGCGCGGCTACCACCGATGCGTCGTTCTCGAAGCCGTCGATGTCGTAGACCGGCACGTCCACGGACTGGTCGACCTTGCCGTCGAGTTGCCACTGCCAGGTGACGCCGGCCCGGGGGTACCAGACGCTGCCGTCCCGTCTGCCGGGCCCGGTGGCTCCGGTCGACGAGCCCGGGTCCCCGGGCCGTGTCCCGCCCGCGGACGGGGAGCCTGACGGCCCGGTCGCCCCGCTCGCCGCCGAGCCGCTCGGGACGGGTGACCCGGTGCCGCCCGGCGAGCCGGAGCTGCCCGGTGCCGCGGAGGCAGCGTCCGACGGATCGTCGGCCGCGTCGTCCCCCGACCCGTCGCTGCCCGAACAGCCTGTCACCAGCAGCAGGCCGGCCGCAGCGAGGGCGGCGCAGGCCGCCCTCGCCCCGTGCCGCGACCGCCGGCCGGCCGGGCTGCGGCTCATCGGCCTGCCTCCGCCCCGAGCGGGGCCCGGTCGATCCCGAACGGCAGTGCGGACCAGGGGTTCTCGCCGCCGGCCGGCGAGGCGCAGCCGAGGCCTGCCCCGTGCGCCGCGGCCAGCTTGCCGACCTGGGCGGCGGCCGACTCAGGGACGTCGTACACGAGGTGACAGAACCTGGCCGCGGGGTGGCGCCTCGTCCACACGGGCGGTTCGAGCTCCTGGTAGTCCGTCCAGTCGCCCTCGAAGGTGACCAGGCAGTCCGCGAGGCCGACGTCCGCGTACTGCGGGTCGGGGTGGCTGCCGTGCCCGAGGACCACCACCCCGCAGCCCGCGGCCCGCGCCGCGGTGACCAGCCTGCGGTAGTGCGGCAGGGCGCCGGGGTCGGCGGACACCTGGTCGAAGTACACGCCGTCGACGCCGTACCACTCGCGGTGGTTGAGCAGGTCGGTGACGACCTCGGCGTGTCCCCGGGCGCCGTAGGCGGTGTCGGCGTAGCCGAGCACGGGGATGCCCGACCGGTGGAGCTTCTCCGCGGCGGCGGTGAAGGCGTGGTCGGGCGCCGGGCCGGGGCCGTCCGCGATGTTGAGGACGACGCCGGCCACCCGGTCCGGCCCGGCCGCGGCGACGGCCTGCCAGGCCTCCGGCTCGACGGCCGGGTGCACGTAGAGCGGTATCAGCAGCCGGATGTCCGCGCGGGGGCCGGTCACCGGGCGGTGACCCGTTCGCGGGAGGACACCGCCGGCGTGCCGTCGGCCACCGGCGCCCCTGCCGCCGGTGCGGCCACCGCGGCCCACAGGTCGGTGAGGGTGGTGCCGAACGGCACGGTGGGCCGCCAGCCCAGGGCGTCGGCCGCGGCGGTGATGTCGGCCTGCTGCCAGGAGACGCCGGCGGACCGCTCGGAGCCGGCCGCGGTCTCGTCGATCGCGCCGCGGAAGCCGGCCGCGGCCGCCAGGCCCTCGGCGACGTCCCGGACGGGCCTGGCCCGCCCGCCCGCGATGTTGAGCACGCGCGGGAGCGGGCCGGCGGCCGTGGCGGCCAGGGCCACGGCCCGGGCGACGTCGCGGACGTCGACGAAGTCCCGGTGCGCGGACAGGTCGCCGACCTGCACGGTGCCGTCCGGGCCGGCGCGGTGGAGTTCCCGGGCGAGCCGGCCGGGCAGCGACCCGGCCGGGGCGCCCGGGCCTATCGGGTTGAACACTCGCAGCACGACGGCCTCCAGGGGCTCCCGGCGACGGTCAGGCTGCCGGCGAGCTTGGTGGCGCCGTACGCCCCGACCGGCCGCAGCGCCGCCTGCTCGTCGAGCGAGGTGCCGCTCTCGCAGACGCCGTACTCGCCGGCCGAGCCGAGGTGGACCAGCCGGGCGCCCGGGGTGGCGGCGAGCATGGCGTCGCACAGCAGCGCCGGGCCGCGGGCGTTCACCTCGGCGAGGTGGAGCGCGCTGCCGGACACCGCGCCGGCGCAGTTGACCACCGCGTCCGGCGCGAGTGCGGCCAGGTCGGCCATCAGCGCGGGCAGTTGGGTGCTGCCGAGGTCGAGCGGGACGTCGTGCGCGGCGCGCCGTCCCGCGGTGCGGACGTCGGTGCCGGGCAGTGCCCGCAGCGCTGCCGCCACGTGGCTGCCCAGGTAGCCGTCCGCACCCAGCAGGAGGACCCTCATGCGGCCCGCCCGTCGGACGGGACGGCGGCCAGGTGGGCCTGGTCGCCGGACTCGTCGGCACCGGGCGCGCCGCTGCCGCGCGGTCCGGGCACGGCGGCGGTCGCCGCGGGCACGCCCTGGCCGTCGGCGGTGCCGAGCAGCATCGGGGCGAGCTCGGCGAACTCGGCGTTGGCGCGGTCGTAGTCGTCGGGGCGGCCGATGTCGAGCCAGTAGCCGTCGAACTCGTAGGCGGACGGCGGGGTCTGCGCGGCCAGCAGGTCGAGGACGAGCTCGTCGAAGCCGAGCGGCTGTCCCGGGGTGTAGGCGGCGAGGGCCTTGCGCGAGACCCCGTACACGCCCATGGAGACGCGGTAGCCGATGCTGGGCTTCTCCTCGAAGCCGGTGATGCTGCCCTCCTCGGAGGTCAGCACGCCGAAGTCGATCTTCACCTCGCGGCCGTAGGTGGCGATGGTGAGCGGCGCGCCGGAGTCCTGGTGGTGGCGCAGCACGGCCGCGAAGTCGAGGTCGGTGAGGATGTCGCCGTTCATCACCAGGAAGTGGTCGGGCAGCCGGTCCTGGATGTTGAGCAGCGGGCCCATGGTGCCGAGCGGGCTGTCCTCGGTCGCGTAGCCGACCCGCAGCCCCCACCGCGAGCCGTTGCCGACATAGGCACGGATGATGTGGCCGAGGTGGCCGATGGCGAGGGTGACGGACTCGAAGCCGGACGCGGCGAGCTGCCGCATCACGATCTCCAGGATGGCGTGCTGGTCGCCGATCGGCACCAGCGGCTTCGGCAGGGCGGTGGTGTACGGGCGGAGCCGGACGCCCTTGCCGCCGGCCAGGATCACTGCGTGCATGTTTCCCCCACGGGAGTCGGTACTGCGGGTGCGCTGCTGTTCGGTGGTGCTGCGGCACGGCGGGTGTGTGGTGGTGACCCGTGGTCGTGCCGGTGGGCGGCCGGGCCTCGGAAGGGCCGGCGGCCGCGGCGGTCAGACGTTGTAGAGGTCGGTCTTGTAGCGGGCCAGGTTGGCCGGGTCGCGGAAGAACGCGATGGTCTGCTCCAAGCCGTCCTCCAGGCTGTGGGCGGGCGCCCAGCCGGTGGCGGTGCGCAGCCGGGTGGCGTCCGCGACGAGGCGCATGACCTCGGAGTTGGCGGGCCGGATCCGCTGCTCGTCCTCGCGGACGACGAGGTCGGTGTCCATCAGCTTGCCGACCAGGGTGACCAGGTCGCCGACCGAGATCTCGCCGCCGGTACCGGCGTTGAAGGTGCGGCCGACCACGTCGGCGGCCGGGGCGGTGCCCACGGCGCGGAAGGCGGCGGCGGTGTCCTTGACGAACGTGAAGTCGCGGGTGGGCCGCAGGTCGCCGAGGGTGATCTCGGTCTGCCCGGCCGCGATCTGGGCGATCACGGTGGGGATGACGGCGCGCATGGACTGCCGCGGGCCGAAGGTGTTGAACGGCCGCAGCGTGACCACCGGGGTGTCGAAGCTGGCGTGGTAGCTGTCGGCGAGCCGGTCGCCGCCCGCCTTGGAGGCGGCGTACGGGGACTGGGTGTTGATCGGGTGGTCCTCGGTGATCGGCACGGTCTGCGCGGTGCCGTACGTCTCGCTGGTGGAGGTGTGCACCAGGCGCGGGACGTCCAGGTGGCGGACGGCCTCCAGCACGTTGAGGGTGCCGGTGACGTTGGTGTCGATGTAGGAGTGCGGGGCCCGGTACGAGTACGGGATCGCGATCAGCGCGGCCAGGTGGTAGACCGCCTCGGCGCCCTTGACCAGGCCGTTGACGGAGCCGGGGTCGCGGACGTCGCCGAGCACGATCTCGACGGAGTCGAGCACCTCGCGGTCGAGCGTCTCCAGCCAGCCGAACGACGAGAAGGAGTTGTACTGGACCATCGCGCGGACGGTGTTGCCGTCGGCGACCAGCGTCTCGACCAGGTGGGAGCCGATGAAGCCCTCGGCTCCGGTCACGGCGACAGTGGTCATGTGTCCTCTTTTCAGCGGTGTTTGGTGGTACGGCCGAGCACGGGCACGGCGATGAGGGTGAGCAGGAGGGCGGCGGCGCCGCAGCCGGCGAGCCGGTCGGTGGTCGGTGCGGCGCCGGCGAGCAGCGCGGTGACCTGGTAGCCGGCGCAGGCGGCGCAGGCCAGGGCGGTCGTCCAGCTCAGGCCGAAGGCGTTCAGCAGCAGGGCGAGCCAGAGTGCGGCGCCGAGCAGGACGAGGGCCGTGAGCGAGGCCGTGTCGAGGCCGGCGGCGCTGGGCCACAACAGGGTGGCGGCGGCGTCCAGCAGGGCGACGACGCTGAGGTAGCAGAGCAGGCAGCCCAGCAGGTAGCCGGTGGTGCGGCGGGTGAACTCGGCGGGGCCGTGGCTGGTGCGCAGGGCGCCGACGGCGAGTTCGCGGTACCGGAACAGCAGCCACTCGGCGAGGCCGAGGCTGAGGCTGAGCGCGACCATCTGGGGCCCGGCCGGGCTGTTCCCGACGGCCGGGGCGGTGTGGCCGAGGGCGTGGTGCAGGGTGTCGCCGAGCCCGGCGATCAAGGTCATGGTGCCGGCGGCGAGGCCGAACACGACCTGTGGGACCTCGTCGCGGTAGGGCAGGTAGACGTCGGTGGTCTCGCGCGGGGCGCGCAGGCAGCCGACGAGCTCCCGGCCGGCGAGGCCGAGGGCGAGGACGACGGTGAGCAGCAGGACGGCGGTCCGCACGATCCCGGGCACGGGGACGGCGAGTACGACGCCGGCCCCGACGGTGGACGGCGCGAGGGCGGCGAGCAGCACGGTCTCGCGCCCGAGGACGAGCAGCACGGTGGCCGAGGCGAGGTAGACGGACTGTCCGGCGGCGAACCAGAGGGCGGCGGGCGGGCCGCCGACCGCCCAGGCGCACCCGGTGGCGAGGGCGGCCCCGGCCGAGGCGCCCCAGGTGAGGCAGTGGCCGGCGGAGCGGCGCTGGCCGCGGCCGAGCCAGCCGTAGGCGCGGTGCGCGAGGCCCTGGTTCCAGCCCCAGCCCGCGAGGGTGGCCACGGCGAGCGCGGCGGCGCCGGCCGGCAGGCCGAACTGGAGCTTTCCGGGGGCGAAGAGGTGGGCGCCGAGCAGGTAGCCGAGGCCGGGCAGGGCGAAGACCAGGCCGCGCACCAGGCAGCGCCACGGGTCGGCCCGCCAGGGGTTGGAGAACTCGGCGCCGGTGCCGCGGTAGCGGCGGGGCACCCGGGCGAACAGTTCCTCGGCGAGGGTGAAGGCGTCCGGCCGGCCGTAGACGAGTGCGGCCTGCTGGTCCGTCATGCCGTCGGACTCCAGGAACGCGGCGATCTCGTAGGGGTGGACGGCGTAGGCGCAGAGGTCGGCGAGCCGCTCGGCGAGTTCGTCGATCGGGTCGGCGGACAGCGGGGTCGGCGTCCTCGCCTCGGCCGCGGGCCGCGGGCGCGGCCGGGGCAGGGTGCGCAGCTGGACGGTCTCGTCCCAGTCGACCTCGTCCGCCACCAGGTGCAGGGGCCCGCTCATGCCTCGGTGTTCCTTCCGTGCGTTCGGCACCCGTCCGCCGAGCACCCGTCCGCCAGGCGCCCGTCCGTGTCCGTCCCGTGCGTGTCCGTCCCGTGCGTGCCCGTCCGGTGCGTGCCTGTCCGGTGCGGCCGGCCCGTGCCGCGCCGGGTGTTCACCGGGCCGCCCGGGAGCCGACCGGCACGGGCCAGGAGGCCTGCGGCAGGGTGCGGGCCGGCGAGTAGAGCGCGGCCATCCGGTCGGGGGCGCGCCGGGTGCCGAGCAGTTCGGTGTAGATCTCGCGGAAGCCGTCGATGTTCTGACGGAGGGTGAACTGTTCGATGACCCGCAGGCGGGCCTGCTCGCCGAGCCGGGCGCGGCGTTCGGGGTCGCGCAGCAGTTCCAGGGCGGCCGCGGCCATCGGCCCGGGTTCGCGCGGGGGGACGACCAGGCCGGAGTCGCCGACGGCCTCGCGGACGCCGCCGACGTCGGTGGAGACGGTGGCGCGTCCGCAGGACATCGCCTCGATGAGGGTGAACGGGAAGCCCTCGCTGATGCTGGAGAGCATCACGACGTTGCCGGCGGCGTAGGCGTCGGTGATGTCGGCGACCCGGCCCTCGAAGACCACGGCGTCGCCGATGCCGAGCTGGTCGGCGAGGGCGATGCAGCCGTCCCGGTAGCCCTCGGCGCCGCGGGCGGTGCCGCCGAACAGGCGCAGCCGGGCCTCGGGTATCTCGGCCCGCACGATCGCGAACGCCCGGATCAGGGTCTCCAGGTCCTTGATCGGGTCGACCCGGCCGGCCCAGCTCAGGGTCGGTGTCCCCGGCTCGGGACCGGCCGGCGGGAAGGCCGCCGGGTCGACCCCGTTGTAGACGGTGCGGATGTGGGTGGACGGGGTGCCGCCGCGCTCCTCCCACCGCCGGTTGTAGCGGTTGCCGGGGGTGACCAGGGCGGCCCGCCGGTAGCTCTCCTCGGCGAGCATCCGGTAGAAGCCGAGCAGCAGCGCCTTGACCGGCCAGCGGTACGGGCCGGTGCGGTAGCCGAGGTAGCGCTCGCGCAGGTAGATGCCGTGTTCGGTGAGCAGGAACGGCACGTGGTGCTGCCAGGCGGCGAGCAGGCCGGGCAGGGTGGCGAGGCCGCCGCTGGCGGCGTGCGCGATGCCCTCCCGGGGCGGCCGGACGGCCAGCGGGCGCAGGGCGTGCTCCAGCAGGTCGGTGGCGTTCAGCGCGTCGTACATGGTGGGGCGGGAGGCGGCGGTCGGGTGCTCGTCGCGGGTCCAGACCCGGTGCAGGGTCCGCAGCGACTGCTCGCTGCGCAGGGTGGGGCCGAGCCGTCCGTCGCGGGCGAGGTCGGCGAGCTGGTTGAGCTCGGGGCTGAAGTGGCCGGCGTAGACGGGGGACAGTATCGAGTTGAGGAAGCGCTCGTAGGAGTCCTGGAAGCGCCGCATGGCGGCACCGCGGGGCGGCCGGCCGCCCTCGGGCGGGCCCCAGAGGGGGCGGTGGTGACCGAGCGGACGTTGGCGGGCAGGTCCCAGACCACGGGCTCCAGCCCGGTGCCGGTGACGGCGATGATGTCGAACTCGACGTCCGGCATGCCCTGGACCAGCTGGTCGCACCAGACGCTCACCCCACCGTGCTGATGCGGATACGTCCCCTCGGTGAGCAAGGTGACACGCATGGCTGATCCCCCTGGACTTCTGCCTGCCGTGATCGGGCGGGCGGTACCGGCGCAGGGCCGTTGCGGGCCCTGCGCCGGGTCGTGACGTGCTACTTGTGGCCGGGCCTGGTGGCCTTGCCGGTCTTGGCGGTCCTGCTGTTCTTCACCGCGGCCTTGCCCGGGACGGGCTTGCCGGTGCCGGGGACGAGGCTGGCGGCCTTCGTCCGGCTGGTGTCGCCCGGTCCGGCCGGGACGGCCTTGCGGACGCCGGCCGGCACCGGGAGGGCCTTGGCGGGCGTGGTGATGCCGAGCTTCGTGCCGGCCTTGATGACGGTCGCGACGACGGAGAGGCCGTTGGAGCCGGTGCCGGCGCCGTTCAGCTTCAGCGTGACGGCGCTCTGCAGGGCGCCGCGGGACGCCCAGCCGGAGAGCGACCCGGCGTAGGAGCTGCCGAACGCCGAGGTGCCGATGAGCTGCTGCTGCACGGTCCCGTTGGGCATGGTCGCCTGGATCTGGACGCCGGCCGGGGCGTTCACCGTGACGGAGTCGCCGACCTGGTAGGCCGTCACCTGACCGGAGGTCACCGCAGTGTTCCACGCGGCACGGCGCTGCAGTTCGCCGCCGATGTCGGAGTGCTTGAGGTTGACCAGCGGGGTGTTGTCGTTGTGCAGGTTGCGGTAGGTGCTGAGGATGCTCTCCAGCACCGGGTACGCGATGCGGCCCTCGGCGAAGTTCGACTGGTGCACGAAGTGCGGCCGCGGGTCGTTGGCGAGCACGTGGCCCATGTCGATCCGGGTCTCCAGCGGCACGATGTACGAGCTGTAGCCGGTCGACTCGTCCAACGGGGCGCTCAGGCAGGTGGAGTTGCCGGAGGTCTCGCAGACGCCGCTGCCGCCCTGGGCGGCGCTGGTGTAGATCCAGTTGTACTCGTCGGTCTCCTCCGCGGCCGTGCCGGCGTTGTAGAAGACGTTCATCGGGTAGCGGGGGATGGTCAGCGCGGAGCTGCCGACGGCCCGCTGGTTGTGCTCGCGGGAGGAGTCGCTGGCGATCCACTTCACGTTGTTGGAGGCCAGCGCCGGCGCGAGGTAGGGATTGTCGGTGGGCTGCTCGGGCAGCGTGACCAGGCCGGAGTGCTCACCGGTGATGAGCTCGGTCGGGTCGATCTGCAGGCCCTTCTGGGACGCCCAGGTGACGTTGTCGTGGATCGCGTTGGAGATCGTCGCCTGGCTGACCCACTGGGTCGTCCCGTTCGCGTTGGTGGTGCACTGCCACGGCACCACGGTCACGTTCTGGACGCAGCCCAGGAAGGGGTGGTCGTAGGTGTGGTTGATGAACCGGAACGAACCCTGGTCCGCGACGAACTGGTTGACCAGCGGGTCCGTGGTGGTCTCGTGGTCGGACTTCCAGTCCTCGCTGCCGCCGCCGTTGTACGCCCAGTCGACGGTGAAGCCGTGGTCGGTCTGCCACTGCTTGGCGTAGGCCTCGTCGGCGGTCGTCATGCGGATCGGGTTGGCCGTCTCCGGGGTGCCGGGCGGGCAGGTGACGTCGCCGGGGGTGCACTTGAGGGTGGAGTCCCAGCGGTCGTCGCTCATGAAGAGGTCGTCCGACTGCACCGCGAAGTAGTTGCGGTCGTAGCCGAGGTGGACGCCCTTGGTGACCCAGTCCACGATGCCGCGGGCCAGCAGCCTGTACTGCTGCTGGTACTGGTTGTAGACGAAGGTGATGACCATCTCGGAGCGGCCGTCGTGGTCGTACTGGCCGACCAGCGAGCCGCGGGCGGTGCTGCCCGGGATCGGCGCGTCGACCAGCGGGGTGAAGGTCGCCCCGGCGGCCTGCTGGGCGAGCGGGGTGGCCAGGTAGCCGTAGCTGGTGCTGACGGCCGGGTCCGGCTGCTCGAACGGGACGCTGCCCTTGAGGTAGCCGAACGGACCGGCGGTGCCCTGGGTGGTGACGGCGCCCTGGGTGCCGTCCAGGGAACCGATGTAGCCGGGGTTCTGAGCCCAGTTCAGGCCCACCGCCGGCTGGGCGTAGGTGTAGGCGTCGACCTGGCGGATCCCGAACGCGGCCTCGTAGGCGGCGAGCGCGGTCATCTCGGCCGAGCCCGCGGCGAACGGGTTGTCGTTGGGCATCACGACGCCCTCGAACTTGGCCCGCGGGGTGCCGTTCACGGTGTCGCTGAGGAACGCCGCAGTGATCGTGGGACGGCTCGGGTCCTGCAGGTTGACGACGGTGTACGGGGTGCCCTGGCTCGCCAGCTCCGCGATGATCGCGGCGGTGGCCGGGCCTCCGTCGTCGACGACGAGGACCTTGAGGTCGACTCGGGCCGGAGTGGCGGCGTGGGCTGTCAGTGACTGCAGGCTGGTGGCCAGCAGTCCGGCCGCCGCGAGCGCGGCGGCTCTACGGGTCCGTCGACCCATGGTGGTTCCTCCCCTGGACGGGGTCGGGCCGCTGCTCGGCGCCCCCGCCTCGTTGCTGTTCCTGGCAGCGTGCTGCCTCGCGGCCCGTCCCCGCGCTCGGCAGGGACGGGTGCGTCGTGGTGGAATGCCGCTCCGCCGAACGCGGCGGCCGGCCTACCCGCGACTCCCCCGGCGACATTCTGTCAGCCTCCGGTAACGGAAATGGCTCTCCGGCGGTGGTGGTGACGATCTCGTTATGAAGGCCGCATTGCCGGAGAGGAATCGGGGGCGTGGACGGGTGGGGCCGTCGGGCTTCCGCGGGTCAGCCTTGCACACCGCCATCCCGAAATACGCACATTCCGATGGGGGTCCAGGAAGTTCTCATGAAGCGCCCAGGAAGCTGCCAGAGAGGCTCGGGTGCTGTGCTCCTGACACTCCGTGGGCATAGGTTCCGTGCCTGCCAAGGCATGGTCGCCCGAGTGTGTCCGAGCGGCTGCGCAGCGCGTCGGCCGGGTCGGCCTGTCGCACGTTTCCGCAGGCCGATGGTGGTGCGACGGGCTGTCGGGGGTTGTGCGTGCGCGTGCCGCGCGAGTCGGCCCCGGGGGCGTGCGACCCACCCGGCGGGTTGCGCCGGGGCGGCCGGGCCCCGGGCGCGCGCGCCGGTGCCGCGTGGGCGACGCCGGGCCGCCGGCGGGCGCGAGGAGGCCGCCCGGGCAATGCCCGTCTCATATGCCGGACAAGCCGCGTCTCGACGGAAGAGATCCTTGAAATGCGACCGCAGCCATTCGGGATTCATTTCTTCGGGTTGCTTGCCGGGCTGGGAGAAAATAGGCGCAAAGTTAGCCGTTCGGTAACGGCGGCGTCATCGAAGGGTGGGCCCGGCGGAATTGCGGCGGAATTTCCGGTGCCGCGCCCGACCCTCCGGCGAGGCCTTCCGCGGCCCGTTCCGCCGGCCCGGCCGGGCAGCGGCGCCGACCGCGCCGGGGCCGCCCGCCGGAGGTCTGCGGGAGGTCCGGCCGGTGCGGTCGGTGAGGCGTCCGCGCACGTACCGACCGCGGGCCGGGGTCGTCCCCCGGTCGGTACCGCCGTCCGGACCGGTCGCTGGACGCTCGGTGCAGGCTTCCGTCGCCGTGCGCCCGCCGCACCCTTCCGCACCGAAATCCCGTGCCGGGCAAGGGGGGCGGTTGCGCCGATCCACTTCCCCGAACGAGGGCTACGGTTCGTCTCCGACAGCCGCCGAGCCGCCGTCGAGGAGGCGCCGGGCCACCCGCCGCAGGGGCCGGCCCGGGCGGGTGGCCGTGCCCGCGCACGCCTGCGGCGCCGCCCGGTCGGGACGCGCACCGCAGGCGTGGGCACGTCAGCCGGAGACCCGGAGGTAGTGGCCCCAGTAGCCCTTCAGATCGCCGTACCGGCCGGCCAGCCCGACGAACTCGTCCTCGCCCACGGCCCGGCCGTACACCCGGGCCGCGGCGCGCAGCATCTCCTTGTCGGTGGCCAGGAACGCCAGCGAGCGCTCGAAGTCGAAAGGCGTGCTGGCGGGCAGGTGGACGAGCTTCCGGTCCCCCTGCACCGCCAGGTCCGGCCCGGGTGCGGGCGGGTTGTCGCTCATGTGCGTCCTTCCGTCGACGGGATGCGCCCGACCTGGTCGGGCTGCGCGGCCCTCACCTCCCACGAACCCCGTTCGAGCGGCGGCCGCGTGCGGTCCGCACGGCCGGGTGCGGTCCGGGCGCAGGGGGCTCGCCGGGTGGCGGCTTCTCGACCCCGGGAGGCGAGATGACGGACCGACAGTAACCCTGCGGCGCAACGGTGGTGCGACCGGAGAGCCGGTGCCGGCAGGGGCGCTGCCCCGGGGTGGGCTGCGCCCCGGGTGTCCGCCGGAGCCTCCGGATCTTCGGGCGCCCACGGCCCGTCCGCCGCCTGCGACGACCCCGCTTCGGTGCGGTGCCCGAGCGCCGCACCCGCCGACGGGCGCCG
Organism: Kitasatospora paranensis; assembly: GCF_039544005.1. Lineage (NCBI taxonomy): Bacteria > Bacillati > Actinomycetota > Actinomycetes > Kitasatosporales > Streptomycetaceae > Kitasatospora > Kitasatospora paranensis. Next base: position 3,952,081 of record NZ_BAABKV010000001.1, on the reverse strand, counting down.
GCCGGGCCGCCGCCGTACGGTGGACGGGGGGCCAGTGCAATGCCCGCGACAAGGCCCGAAGGCCTCGGGAGGCCGCAATGCCCGGTTCCGTCACGATCAGCCACACCGATGCCCTGGTGATGCTCGCCCACGACGACGCGCGGCGACTCTCCGTGATGCTCGGCGAGATGTCCCGCATGCTCGGCGAGTCCGGTGCCGACCGGCTCACCGACATGCAGGTCAGCGCGCTCTGCGAGGGCCAGGCCCACCAGCGCGAGGAGCTCACCGACTGGTGCCGGAAGCTCTCCGGCTACCTGGCGGACCACCTCTGACCGTCGCCCGGGGCCGTCCCGGGCGGTGACATCGGCCGGGTCGGCGGCACTGCCCGCCGACCCGGACTTCGTCCTGCCCGCCCGGAGCACGACGGCCCTGCCTACGACAGCCCTGAGCACGACGGCCCTGCCTACGACAGCCCTGAGCACGACAGCCGTCCCCGGCCGGGCGCGCCGCGCGGTAGGTTCGCAGGCATGGAGGAGCTGTCCTGGGTCACCGTGCCGACGCCGCTGCCGACCGGGCCGATGCGCTTCGCGGTCACCCCGGTGGGGGTGGCGGCGGCCAGTTACGCCGGGGAGTCGGTGGCAGGGTTGCACGCCGGGGCCCCGGAATGCACCGAGGCCCGGGTCGTGGACCTGGTGGAGAACCGGATACGCGGGTACTTCGAGGGCCGGCGCCGGGAGTTGGAGCTCCCGATCGACTGGCGTCTCACCACCGGGCCGCACCGGACGGTGCTCGGCCGGCTGTGGTCGGACGTCGGCTGGGGGAAGACCATCACCTACGGCGAACTCGCCGCGCTCAGCGGAGTCTTCGAGGAGGTCTCCGAGCCCGGGGCGGCAGCCAGGACGGTCGGCCAGATGATGGGTGCCAACCCGCTGGCGCTGCTGGTGCCCTGCCACCGGGTGGTGGCCGCGGCCGGGATCGGCGGCTTCGGCGGCGGACCCCGGGGATGGAGACCAAGCGCTGGCTGCTCACTCTGGAGGGCGTGCTGCCGCCCACCCTGGACTGGGACGGGCCGACCGGCTGAGCGGGCGGCCGGGCCGCCCGCGGTGCCGGACGGCCCGGACCCGCGTCGGCCCGGCCCCGGTCAGACGGCCGCCGCGGCGGTCTGCCGCTCCCAGCCGCGGGCGAGCTGCCGCGGCAGCACCGGCTGCACGCCCGAGACCAGGGTGTACTCGGTGTCGAGCAGGTCGAGCGGGGCGGCGGTGACGGGATGCTCGCCGAGCGCCAGCTGCACCGCCGCCCAGGGCAGGTTCAGCCCGCACAGCCGGAGCTGGTGCAGGCCGCCGGAGGGCCGGGTGTTGACGTCGAGGACCACCGGGCGGCCGTGGTGGTGCCGGTACTGCACGTTCGAGAGGTAGCCGACCCCGAAGGTCTCGATCAGGTGCCGGGTGGGCTCCAGGTAGCGCGGGTCGGTGGTGAAGGTGCGGCGGCGGCGGTCCTTGGTGCGGCCTACGCCGGTGAGCAGCCGGCCGTCGGGTGCGGCGAGGCAGTCCACCGAGACCTCGGGGCCCTCCAGCAGCGGCATCACCAGCAGGTCGGCGGGTTCCGGGGCCGACTCCAGCGCGGCCAGTACCTGGTCGAGTTGCACCCGGGCGTCGGGGAAGCCGGTGAGCCTGCGCAGGCTGAACGGCTCGCGGGTCAGCACCCGGAAGCCCTCGCCGCCCGCGCCGGTGGCCGGCTTCAGGCAGGCCGTCGAGCCGTCCGCCTCGATCTCCTCGACGGCGGCGAGCAGGTCGTCCGCGGTGCGCACGTGCCGCCAGAGCGGGACGGGCAGTCCGGCGGTGGCCATCGCGGCGTACCCGTCGGCCTTGCTCTCGAAGACCGCGATCGCAGGGGCCGGCGGGCACACCAGGGCGGTGCCGACCGCCTCGAAGTCGCGGCGGCGCAGGGATATGGCGAGCTGGCCCAGCCGGGGCAGGAAGACGTCTATGCTGTTGCGCGCGCAGAATTCCAGCGCGAATTCCACGTAGGCCTCGGGGAGAGCCGATCGGGTTCGAGCGAGCCGAAGTCGGCGGCGGCCAGCACCGGGGAGTCCGGATCCACATGGGTGGCATGGATCTCCACCGGCCGCGGCGCAGCGCGCAGCAGGTCGATGAAGAAGACGTTCTCGGCGTAGGTACGGTTCAGCCAGACGCGAACGGGGGCGCTCACGGGGATCTCCCTGGGAAAGGGCGCAACGGTGGGAGGGCGCGGTCGGGGCGGCCTGTCTGCCGGCGTCTCGCCACGCTCTTGAGGTCGCACCTTAGCGCCCTGGCCGGGCCGGATGAACGGGGGTGGGGGTTGCCGGGAGGTCGGGCCAACAGGCCTGGATCCGCAGGGTAGTTGGTGTTCGATGACGGCCCGGTGACAGCGACGGCCGACATGTTGCAGTCAGGTGAAATCCGCGGCACCCGCCCGGTCCGGTCCGGGGCGGCGCCCGCCGTGCCCGGTCGTGTCCATGACGCATCCGGCACGGCTCTTTCCTGCGCCCGCCGCGGACCGGCCGTCGATCGAATGTGGCGCTTTCGGTCGACGCGGTGAAAACGCATCGAGCATGCGATCCATTCGTACGATTTGTTTGGCTCAATGGACCACTCGTACGAGTGATTGCGCGCGGAGCCGAATGGGCGTCAGCATGATTTTGCAGGGTGGCACTTCCGGTGCGCAGCCGATTCATGCGGAGGGTTCTTCGATGTCGACCGAGACCAGCGTCGGTATTCCCGCCCGGGGGACGCTCCGCAGGCACGTGAGCAGTCCAGCCTGAGCACCGCCGGCGCGCGGAATCTGTCCAGCACCACCAAGTCCGCCCCGCAGATGCAGGAGATCTCGTCCCGCTGGCTGCTCCGGATGCTGCCGTGGGTCCAGGTCTCCGGCGGCACGTACCGGGTCAACCGGCGGCTGAGCCACGCGGTCGGCGGCGGTCGGATCGCCTTCGTGCGGACGGGCGCCCGGGTGGAGGTCCTCGCGCCGACCCTGGGCGAGCTGCCCGCACTGCGCGGCATCGAGGACGAGGCCCTGCTGGCCGGGCTCGCCGGGAGCTGCGTCCAGCGCGAGTTCCGGGCCGGCGAGGTGCTCGCCACCGAGGGCACCCCGGTCGACGAGGTGCTGCTGATCGCCCACGGCCGGGTCGAGCGGACGGGCACCGGCCGGTACGGCGCCCCGACGGTGCTCGGCTTCCTCGCCGAGGGGGAGCACCTCGGCGCGGAGGCCCTGGCGGGGCCCGGCACGGCCTGGGGGAGCAGCGCCCAGGCCGTCACGACGGGCACTCTGCTGGCCCTGCCGGTGCAGGCCTTCGAGCAGCTCGCCGCGGGCTCGGCGGCGCTCCGGGCCCAGCGGGCCGCCCTCGGCGACCGGGCCCGCCGGGCGCAGAACACGTACGGCGAGGCCGCGATCGAGCTGTCCGCCGGCCACGTCGGCGAGCACCCACTGCCCGTGACCTTCGTCGACTACGAACTCGCCCCGCGCGAGTACGAGTTGAGCATCGCGCAGACCGTCCTGCGGGTGCACACCCGGGTCGCCGATCTCTACAACAAGCCGATGGACCAGACCGAGCACCAGCTGCGTCTGACCATCGAGGCCCTGCGCGAGCGGCAGGAGCACGAGCTGGTCAACCATCCGGAGTTCGGCCTGTTGCACAACGCCGACCACGGGCAGCGGATCCAGGCCCACTCCGGCCCTCCCACCCCCGACGACATGGACGACCTGTTGAGCCGGCGCCGCGGCACCCGGTTCTTCCTCGCCCACCCCAAGGCGATCGCCGCCTTCGGCCGCGAGTGCAACCGCCGCCGCATCCACCCGGGCACCGTGGAGGTGCACGGCAGCCGGGTGCCGGCCTGGCGGGGCGTGCCGATCCTCAGCTGCAACAAGATCCCGATCAGCGAGGCCGGCAGCAGTTCGGTCCTGGCGCTGCGCGTCGGCGAGGAGGACCAGGGCGTGATCGGCCTGCGCCCGACGGGCATCCCGGACGAGTACGAACCGGGCCTCTCGGTCCGCTTCGCCGGCATCGACGAGACGGCCGTCATCTCGTACCTGGTCACGGCCTACCACTCGGCGGTCGTCCTCGTGCCGGACGCCGTCGGCGTGCTGGAGAACGTCGACGTGGCCCGCCGCGACTGACCGTCCGACGCATTCACCGCGCCGGGGCGGCGGTCGCACACCGCCGGCCCGGCGCCACCACACCGAGGGGGACGACCACATGGGGATCTTCGCGCCCGAGCGCGACCACACCGACGGGCACGAGGCGGCCGACGTCCTCGCCCGCGCCCGCGCCACCGTCGACCCGGCCCTGCACGCCGCGGTCGACACCCTGCCCGACTCGATGCGGCGCGTCGCCGGCTACCACCTCGGCTGGTGGGAGACGGACGGCACGCCCTGCATCGCCGGCTCCGGCAAGGCGATTCGCCCCGCCTTGGTGCTCGCCGCCACCCAGGCGGCCGGCGGCACCCCGGCGACCGCCGTCCGGGCCGCGGCCGCGGTTGAGCTGGTGCACAACTTCACCCTGCTCCACGACGACGTCATCGACCGCGACCGCACCCGTCGGCACCGGCCGACGGCCTGGCGGGTGTTCGGCACCACCGAGGCGATCCTCGCCGGCGACGCCATGCACTCGCTCGCCCTGCGCGTCCTCGCCGAGGACGGCCACCCGGCCGCCCCCGCAGCCGTCCGCCGCCTCGCCGACTGCGTCGTCGAGCTCTGCGCCGGGCAGCAGGCCGACTGCGCCTTCGAGCAGCGCAGCGACGTCACGCTCGCGGAGTGCCTGGCGATGGCCGAGGGCAAGACCGGCGCGCTGCTCGGCTGCGCGTGCGCGCTGGGCGCCCTGTATGCGGGCGCCGGCGAGGCCACCGCCGACGTCCTGGACGCCTTCGGGCGCGAGATCGGTCTGGCCTTCCAGCTGATCGACGACCTCATCGGGATCTGGGGGATCCGACGGTCACCGGCAAGCCGGTCGGCGCCGATCTCGCCGCCCGCAAGAAGTCACTGCCCGTGGTCTACGCGCTGAGCTCCGGGACTCCGGCCGCGGCGGAGCTCGCCGCCCTCTACCGGCTGGACCGCCCGTTGAACGCGGCCGAGCTTCAACAGGCCGCCGCAGCGGTGGAGCGGGCCGGTGGCCGGGCCTGGGCGCAGGGCGAGTCCTGCGAGCGGATGGCGGCGGCGATCGCGCACCTCGCGGATGCCGTCCCCGACCCGGCCGCCGCCGACGACCTGCTCGCCCTCGCGGAGCTGGTCACCCGACGCTCGCACTGAGCCACTGGCACAGAGCCACTCGCGCTGAGCCGCCCGGCCACCCGGTTGCTCGGCCACCCGGCCGGTCGACCGAGCGGCCGAGCGCCTTCCCGGCCACCCGGCCACCGGCCGGGCGGCCACCGGGTCAGCCGGCCCGGCCGTCCAGCAGCATCCGCTCCTCTCCGCCGAGATCCCCAACGGGGTGCCGCCCTGGGTGTAGGGCACCTCGCGGGGGCCGCGTTCCACGATCCAGGCCCAGGTGTCCCGTACGGTCTCGGCGAGCGGCCGGTCGCGCAGACCGGCCGCCCGGGCGCGGGAGCTGTCGGACTGCCAGATTCCGGCCCAGTCCGGCTCGTCGGGCGACCAGAGCGGCAGTTCCGTCCACGGCTGCACCTCCGCGGCGAGCAGGGCCTCGTCGTCCACCCGGACGAGCTCGGCGTCCGACCCGGTCGCCTCGACGCATGCCTGCAACAGCCCCGCCATGGTGGTCTGGCCCACCGGTCCGGTGGTCACGTATCGGCCGGTCAGCCCGTCCTCCAGCAGCCCGATGCCGAAGGCGGCGAAGTCCCGGGCGTCGATCAACTGCATGGGCCGCCCCGGATCGCCGGGCAGGATCACCCGTCCGCCGCGGGCGATCCGCTCCAGCCACCAGGGCAGCCGCCCGACGTTCTCGTACGGGCCGATCAGCAGGCCGCAGTTCAGCAGCGAGGACCGCTCGCCGAAGTGCTCCAGCACGGCGCGCTCGCACCCGGCCTTCAGGGCGTTCGCCGGCGGCTGGTCGGCGGGGGTGTCGGCCGGGCAGTCGTGGGTGGGGGAGTCCTCGTCGACGGCCTCGGCCGGCCAGTCGGCGAAGGCGTGGATCGAGGAGACGAACGAGTAGTGGCCGGCCCGGTCGCGGAGCAGCCGGGCGGTCTGCGCCACCGCGTACGGCTGCTGGCCCGAGGTGTCCACCACGGCGTCCCAGTGCTGTCCCTCGACCAGCCGGGCGAGGTCGTCGGGTGAGTTCCGGTCGCCGTGCACGGCGACCGCGCCGGGCTGGTCGGGGCCGGACACGCCGCGGTTGAAGGTGGTGACCCGGTGGCCGCGGGCGAGTGCATCGGTGACGTAGGCCCGTCCGAGGAAGGACGAGCCGCCGAGGATGAGGATGTCCATGCCCGCCACCCTGCCCCTCCGGCGACGCCACCGGACCCGGCGTTCGCCCCGGGCGGACGGCCGTTCGCCCACGGCGGACCGCCCGGCCCCCGGCCCCGCCGCCCGGCCTCGATGCCCCCGACCATCCGGCGGCGGTCCCCCGGCCGGGCTGGCGGACGTCCGTTCGAAGAAAATCCGGCCCAGCTGTAACGTGCCGTCCCTCCCGTCGCGTCAGAGAGATGCAGGCAGGCGGAACACACGGGGTGACGGGGGCGACGGATGGCCAGGGGAGGCGCGGCACGCGGTGCCCGGGACGACGAGTTCCTGGACTTCGCCGCGACGCGCAGCGGCCATCTGTACCGTTCCGCCTGCCTGCTGACCGGTGGTGACACCCATCTCGCCGAGGATCTCGTCCAGGAGACCCTCGGCCGGATGTACGCCGTCTGGCGCACCGGCGGCGGATGGCGTCCCGGCACTCGCCGGATCGACAACCCCGCCGCGTACGCCCAGGGCGTGCTCTACCGCACCTTCCTCAGCCATGTGCGGCGGCGCAGCAGCACCGAGCGGCCCACGGGCGAGATCCCCGACCTGGCCGGCCCGGACGGCGACTCGACCCTTCGGCTCACCCTGCTCGAAGCGCTCGCCCGGATGTCCCCGCGGGACCGCGCCGTGCTCGTCCTCCGCTACTGGGAGGATGTCAGCGTCGAGGAGACCGCCGAACTGCTCCGCTCCAGCCCGGGGGCGGTACGCACCCAGAGCTCGCGCGCACTGGCCCGGCTGCGCATCCTGCTCGGGGACGCGCTGGGCGACCTCGCACTGCGATGAACCCGCCCGGGGACGTCCCGTCCGCCGCACGACCACCGGCCGGCCGGGCCGCCCACTGCCGCCGCTGCCGGCCGGACCGGGTCCGCCGGCCCGAACGCGGCACCCAGATGCCCCCCGCCCGCCCGTACCACCCGATCCGACCGCAGAGACGGTGAACAGCCATGTCCCAACCGCCCGAGCTCCGTACCGAGGAGGAGCTCGTCCAGCTCTTCCGGGAGACCGGCGACGCCTTCCGTCCCGACCGGCAGTTGATGGTGCTGGGCGCCGTCGCCCACGGCCGGCGGCTGCGGCGGCGCCGGACGGGCGCCGCTGTCGGCGGTGCGCTGGCCCTGGCCCTGGTGGCGTTCGGCGGTGCGGTCGCCGGTGACTTCACGGTCTCCGGCCGGGCTCCCGCGCAGCCTGCGCTCACCGTCTCCTCCGACTCGTCGCCGTCCCCGCGCTCGACCGCCCCGGGCCTGACGGACGAGGAGATGGTCGCTGCGCTGACCGCCCGGCTGCCGGGCTTCAAGGTCGTCGGCTCGCGCGGCATCGGCACCGTCTCCGCCGTGGACGGCGGCGATGCCCGGCCTCTGGCCGAACTCACCCTGAACGACGGGGCCGAGCGGTTCGTCGTGACGGTCGCTCTGCAGCGGATGCCGGTGATGTCCTTGAAGGACCTGCTCCTGGCGGCGATGCCGTGCGACAGCCCGCAGGACGGCGCGGCCGTGAAGTGCAGTACCTCGCCGGTCGGTGACCATGCCCTGCTGCAGGTGCGGCAGCCGATCCCGACGGCCCACAGCGTCGGGTGGAGCTGTCTGCTGCTCAGCGAGGACGGGAAGCGGGTGTCGGTCACGGAGTGGCCCGCTGCCGGGGCACCGCCGGTCTCCGTGGCGAAGCCGACGCTGAGCCTGGGCCGCCTCCGGGAGATCGCCCTCGACCCGGTCTGGGACAGGGCCATGACGGGAATCCCGGTGGTCGGTCGACCGGTGGGGTGAGGGGCGGCTGCGGTGCGAGCGCGGTCAGGGGGCGGGGGCGCCCGTGGCAGCCGGGGAGCCGGACGGGGGCGGCGTGCTCGATGCGGGTGGGTTGCCGGTCGGCCCGCCCTCTGCGGTGGGCGGCCCGCTGCGCTGCGGTGAACCGCCCGGTGCCGGCGTCGTCGGATCGGCCGGGGCCGTCGGCGTACCGGGTGTGCCCGACGGGCCGCCGGTGCCGCCCCCGGTGCCGCCGGTGTCGGAGGGGGCGGGCTCTGCCGGTCGCCGCCCGGAGGTTCCGTCGGGGTCGGACCGTCGCGGTGCACCGGGCCGCCCTCCAGGGTGACCACGGCCTCGGAGGGTGGCAGGGCGATGTGCGCCGTCCAGTGCCCGGCGGGTGCGGCGGTCTCGTCCACCGTGACGGTCACCGTGATCCGCCGGCCGGGTGCGAGCGACCCCTCGTCCCGGCTGAGCCGCAGCCAGGGCGCGTCGAGTACGGCGTGCCACTGGATCGTCGTCCCGCCGGAGTTGGTCAGTGTGATCACCGTGCGGCTGCCGTACTCGCCGGCCTCGACCGTGAGCTGTCCGGGGCCGGCCGGTGCGGGCGGGTCCAGCACCGAGTCGTCGAAGCGTCCGGCACCGTGGGACGGCACGGGGACGGCGGCACCCTGAACGGTCGGCAGCAACGTTTCTGCAGTCGCCGCCCCGGCCAGCTGCAGCGCAGCCGCGCCCGGCGTCCCCGGATAGGCCTCCGTGCCGTCCGGTCCGGATCCCCGGGCCCCGGCCGGATCGGATGCCGGGGCGTCCACCCGCACCGAGGAGACCGCCGCCGCGCCGTGCGCGCCGTCCCCGCCGCGGTGGGCCGCCCACAGGGCGACGACCGGTGCGCTCAGCACCGCGGCCAGCACCCCCGTGGTCACCACCCGCTGCCGCATCGCCGACCGCCCGGCGGACACCGCCCGGTGCCGCGGAAAACCGCGCTGATCGAACCGGATCGTCTCGTCCCCGGCCCACGAGGCGGCCCAGGAACCCGCGCCGCCGGCCTTGGCGGACGCGGCCGGGACGCCCGCTGCCCGGGCCGACCGGAACGGACCCGCGCCCCGCCCCGCTCGTACCACGTCTCCGGCCCGGGCCGCCGCCCGCCGCCCGGCCGCCGCGCCGGCCAGGAACGCGGCCCCCGCCGCGCCGCCCGGCGCCCGGCCCACCTTCGCCCCGGCCCGGACGGCGGCCGGTGCCGGCAGCAGCGGCAGCCCCGGCAGACCGGAGAGCCCGGGCTCCAGTTCGCCCGCGACCCGCTCGGCCGTACCCCGGCAGGTCGGGCACCGGACCACGTGCTGGACCAGCTCGCGGCGGAGCGCCGGCCCGAGCACCCAACCCCGCCAGCTCTCCGCTCCCACCCCGCCCAGCCGGGCGAGCTCGGGGCAGCTGCCGACGCCCAGGACGAGCAGCGCCGTCCTCGTCCGGCCGACCTCCGCCCCGGCGGCCGCCAGCAGGTCCTCGGTGGCCGGCACCGTCAGGCCCAGCACCGCCGCGACCTCCGGCGGCCCGAGCCGGTGACGGACCGCCAGCTCCAGCGCCTCCCGCTGGTCCGGATCGGTTCCCGCCGCCTCCGGCCAGGCCAGCCGGGCCAGCTCCTCCCGGCGCCGGGCGACGACCCCCGGTCGGGTCTCCGCCGTGGCCCCGCCCGTGCCGGCCTCCAGTCGGCGCAGACAGCAGTGCCGGGCCAGCGCGTACAGCCAGGCCCGCCGCAGCTCGGGGTCGGCCAGCCGGTCGCCGTGCCGGAGCGCCAGGTCGCGCACCTCGCCGACGGCCGCGAGGGCCGCGTCGTGCTCGCACAGGACGGAGAGGCAGTAGGTGAACAGCCCGTCCACGTGCCGGCCGTAGGCCTGCCACAGCGGGGAGGCGGCGGTCACCGGGGTCTCAAGCATGCTCGTCACCCTCCCGACGGTAGGCAGCGCACCCGTCCGGCCCCCGGGATTCCGGGCTCTTGTACTTCTTTCGGGTAACAGGACCACCCGATCCGGGGCGCCCGCGCCTCACCGGGAGGCACCCTGGCGCGGTCGTGCGGGAGCCCGTGCGGGAGCCGGTCGGCGGGTCGTGCGGGGGGCGTGCGGGGGCGCCGTCCCCCGACCGGACGGCTCCGGTCGTCCGGTCGGGTCCGCACTGTCGGACCCACCGGCTACGGTTGGCCGCATGGCAGCCCGCACCAAGACCACCGCCAAGCCGCGCCCGGCATACCGTTGCACGGAGTGCGGCAACCAGCTCCCCAAGTGGGTGGGCCGGTGCCCCGAGTGCAATGCCTGGGGCACCGTCGAGGAGTACGGCGCCGTGCCGATCCGGACGACCGCGGCCGGGCCGGTGAGCGCCCCCGCCCGGCCGATCGGCCAGGTCGACGGGCAGGTGGCCACCGCGCGGTCCACCGGCGTGCCCGAGCTCGACCGGGTGCTCGGCGGCGGCCTGGTGCCGGGCGCCGTGGTGCTGCTCGCCGGCGAGCCCGGTGTGGGCAAGTCCACCCTGCTGCTCGACGTGGCCGCCAAGGCCGCCAGCGACCGCCACCGCACGCTGTACGTGACGGGCGAGGAGTCCGCCGGGCAGGTCCGGCTGCGGGCCGACCGGATCAACGCGCTCTCGGACCACCTCTACCTCGCGGCCGAGTCCGACCTCGGCGCGGTGCTCGGCCACATCGACGCGGTCAACCCCGGCCTGCTGATCCTGGACTCCGTCCAGACCATCGCCTCCGCCGAGCTCGACGGCGCGCCGGGCGGTCCCGCCCAGGTCCGCGAGGTGGCGGGCGCGCTGATCCGGGCCTCCAAGGACCGCGGCATGGCCACCCTGCTGGTCGGCCACGTCACCAAGGACGGCCAGATCGCCGGGCCCCGGCTGCTGGAGCACCTGGTCGACGTGGTGCTCAGCTTCGAGGGCGACCGGCATGCCCGGCTGCGGATCATCCGCGGTGTCAAGAACCGCTACGGCGCGACGGACGAGGTCGGCTGCTTCGAGCTGCACGACGAGGGCATCGCCGGGCTGGCCGACCCGTCCGGGCTGTTCCTGACCAGGCGTGACAAGCCCGTGCCGGGCACCTGCCTGACCGTGACCCTGGAGGGCCGCCGCCCGCTGGTCGCCGAGGTCCAGGCGCTGATGGTCGATTCGCAGATCCCGTCGCCCCGTCGGACGACCTCCGGCCTGGAGTCGCCCCGGATCGCGATGATCCTCGCGGTCGTCGAGCGCCACGGCGGGGTGAAGCTGGGCAAGCAGGACATCTACACCGCGACGGTCGGCGGGGTGAAGCTCACCGAGCCCTCCGCCGATCTCGCCATCGCCCTCGCGGTCGCCAGCTCCTCCTCCGACACCCCGCTGCCCAGCAACCTCGTGGCGATCGGTGAGGTCGGTCTCGCCGGTGAGGTCCGGCGGGTGACGGGCGTGCAGCGCCGGCTCGCCGAGGCGCACCGGCTGGGCTTCACCCATGCGCTCGTCCCGCCGGACCCGGGCAAGGTGCCGGCGGGCATGAAGGTGGTCGAGGTGTCCGACATCGGCGAGGCGCTGCGGGCCATTCCGGGCCGCCGCCGATCCCCCGCCAAGCCCCGGGCGGAGCGCGGCGCACCGCCTGCCGAGCCGGTCCGCGGCGGCCCGTCCGACCCGGCCCGGGCGGCCCTGGAACGCTTCGTCCCGGCGCATCCGGAGGAGCTCATGGACGGCTGGGAGCCGGTGGGCGCCGACGAACTCGGGTGACTCCGGCACCGTTATTGCCGCACGCAGTTAGACTTTGGCCTGTCTAATGGGCAATTGCTATTGGGTGCAGTAACAAGCGAGAGACCGTCGGGCGCCGCGCCACGCGGTCCGGCTCGACCGGAGGAGTCACGTGGCAGCCAGCGACCGGGCGGACAGGTCCCCCGCGAGGAGGCCCTGCTGCGGGCTTCTCTCACTGCGATCGCGCCGGGCACGGCACTGCGGGACGGCCTCGAGCGGGTGCTGCGGGCGAACACCGGCGGCCTGATCGTGCTCGGCTTCGACAAGAGCGTCGACTCGCTCTGCACCGGCGGTTTCGTGCTGGACGTGGAGTTCACCGCGACCAGGCTGCGCGAGCTCTGCAAGCTCGACGGTGCGGTCATCCTGGACAAGGACATCACCAAGATCGTCCGGGCTGGTGTGCACCTGATGCCGGACGCCACCATCCCGACCGACGAGACCGGCACCCGGCACCGCACCGCCGAGCGGGTGAACCGGCAGACGGGCTTCCCCGTGGTGGCCGTCTCGCACTCGATGCGGCTGATCGCTATGTACGTCAACGGCAGCCGGCGCGTCCTGGAGGACTCCACCACCGTCCTCTCCCGGGCGAACCAGGCCCTCGCCACCCTGGAGCGCTACAAGCTCCGTCTGGACGAGGTCGCCGGCACGCTCTCCGCGCTGGAGATCGAGGACCTGGTGACCGTCCGTGACGTGGCCGCGGTCGTCCAGCGGCTGGAGATGGTCCGGCTGATTGCCGCCGAGATCGCCGGGTACGTGCTGGAACTCGGCACCGACGGACGTCTGCTCTCGCTCCAGCTCGACGAGCTCATCGCCGGCGTCGAGCCCGAGCGGGAACTCGTCGCCCGCGACTACTTCCCGGAGCGCGCGGCCAAGAAGGGTCGCACCGTGACCGAGGTGCTCGCCGACCTGGAGGCCCTCACCCACGCCGAACTGCTGGACCTGCAGACGGTGGTCAAGGCCCTGGGCTACTCCGGCTCCCTGGAGGCGCTGGACTCCGCGGTCTCGCCCCGCGGGTACCGCCTGCTCGCGAAGGTCCCCCGGCTCCCCAACACCGTCATCGAGCGCCTGGTCGAGCACTTCGGCGGTCTGCAGAAGCTCCTCGCCGCCAGCATCGACGACCTCCAGACGGTCGAGGGCGTCGGCGAGACCCGCGCCCGCTCCGTCCGGGAGGGCCTGTCCCGGCTCGCGGAGTCCTCGATCCTCGAACGCTACGTCTGAGCCCCGGCCCGTTCGTCCGGCCGGGAGCGCTCGGTGGACACCGGCCGCCGGCCCGCCGGCACCCCCGCAGGGGCGTCGGTCGGGCTCAGCCCTCCAGCCGCATGGAGGTCCGGGCGGAGACCTGTCCGCCGGACGGCAGGGCGAGGTCCGCCTGGACGAGGTAGCTGCCCGGCTGGGCGGCGGTGCCGTCGGTGGAGGCGCACGCGGGCTTGCTTCGGCTGCGGTCCCAGCCGAAGGTCTCGGTGAGGCCGGAGCCGGCGGCCAGCTGCACCCAGGTGGCCTGGCGGCCGGACGGGCAGTCGCCGGAGGACCAGACCCGCTCACCGCTGGTGGAGGTGACGGTGAGGGTCGAGACGGTACGGCCCAGGTCCACCCGGCAGTTGGAGCCGGAGGTGTTGCGGACGGTCAGCGCGAGCCGCGGCTTGTCCTTCGCGGTGTACGCGTTGAGGGCACTGGCGAGTTCGAGGGAGACCTGCGAGGCGCTGCACGCGGGCAGGGCCATCACCTCGGAGGTGTTGACCGGGGGCTGGGCGGTGGAGCTGCCCGTGCCGCCGCCCGCACCGGACGAGGAACCCCCGGGTCCGAGCCGCCCGAGGTCGAGCCGCCGGTGGTGCCGCCGCTGCCGCCCGAACCGCCGTTGGCGCCACCGCCGGTGAGGCTGACGTCACCCCCGGTGGAACCGGAGACGCCGCCGGAACCGCTGCCGCTGCCGCCGGTGCCGCCGGGCCGGCTGGTGATCGCCGAACCGCTGGGGCTTGCTCCCGGCGTGATCGACTGCGCGGGGGCGGGGAGTGCGCCCTTCTGCGGTTTCTTCCCGCCGTCGGAGCCCAGGGCCAGCCACGCGACCAGCGCGATGACGACCGCCGTGGCGGCGAGCACGACGACACGCCGTCGCCAGTAGATCGAGGCAGGCAACGGTCCCACGGGTTGACGCAGAGAGGGCACGCGCAAACTCTACGAGACTGTGTGCACCAGTTGATGCATCAACACTGTACGGGGATCACTTCCTTCACATGATCCGCCATTTGCTCCGGTTGGGCGCGGGCCGTTCGGGGCGGTGGCGCCCTATAGTCGCGTCATGACCAGCCCAGCCACGGACGGCGAGCAGCTCCCCTCCGACGACCCCGCACGCATGGTCGCCGAGGCGCGCCGGGCGTTCTTCGTGATGTTCGGCCTGCTCTGTTCGGTGTGGGCGCTGCAGCTCGTCAACTGGATCGACGACTACCGCCTCACGCTCGACTTCGGCATCCGGGCCCAGCGCGTAGACCGGCTGCCGGACGTGCTCTCCGCGCCCTTCCTGCACGTGAACTGGCAGCACCTGGAGGGCAATTCCGGTCCGCTGTTCGTCTTCGGGTTCCTCGCCGCGTACCGCGGGGTCAAGAAGTTCGTCGGGCTGACCCTGCTGGTGGCGCTGACCAGCGGTGCCGCGGTCTGGCTCTTCGAGCGGGACACGGTGGTCACGGTCGGCGCGAGCGGTGTGATCTACGGGTACTTCGGGTACGTCGTGCTGCGCGGCCTGATCGACCGGAATCTGATCGACAGCCTCATCGGCCTCGTGATGGGCGCCTCCTTCGCGTACATCCTCACCACGGCGGTGCCGGGCACTCCCGGGGTCAGCTGGCTGGCGCACCTGGGCGGGCTGGTCGGCGGTCTGGCGGGGGCCTGGCTCTTCCGTGACCGGGGCCGGACCGGTGGCCGCGGCCCGGCTGCCCGGTCGGGGCCGTCGGCGCTGTCCCTCCGGTCGGCCCGCTCCGCCGGTGCCGCGGTGCCCGGTCAGTCGGCGACCCCCGCGACCTCGGCGGACAGCTCCCGGGCGGCCCTGCTCAAGGAGCTCGACGACCTCGGGCTGTGACCCTCGGGGCCCGGACGGCTCCCCGCCGTCCGGTCGCCCGTCGTTCGGCCGCCCGCCGGTCTCCGGCCGTGGGAGGATCGGAGCGTCATGGCTGCCATCACCTCCCCTCCGTCGCCCGCCACCCCCTCGCCCGCCGCACCGCCCGCGGCACCCGGCGCCGCACCGCCGACCACATGGCACGGCGAGCTGCACGCGACGGTCCTCGACTGGTACGGGGCCAACGCCCGCGACCTCCCCTGGCGGACGGCGTCCGCCTCGCCGTGGGCGGTGATGGTCAGCGAGTTCATGCTCCAGCAGACCCCGGTGAAGCGGGTGCTGCCCGCGTACGCCGCCTGGCTGGAGCGCTGGCCCACCCCGGCGGACCTGGCCGCGGACGCTCCCGGCGAGGCCGTCCGGATGTGGGGCCGCCTCGGCTACCCGCGCCGGGCCCTGCGGCTGCACGCCGCGGCCGTGGCGATCACCGAGCAGCACGGCGGCCGGGTGCCGGACGACCACGCCGCCCTGCTCGCCCTGCCCGGGGTCGGGGAGTACACGGCGGCGGCCGTCGCCTCCTTCGCCTTCCGGCAGCGGCACGTCGTGCTGGACACCAACGTCCGCCGGGTCTTCGCCCGCGCGGTGACCGGGGTGGAGTACCCGGCGCAGGCGACCACCGCGGCCGAGCGGCGCACGGCCGCCGAGTACCTGCCGGCCACCCCCGAGACGGCGGCCACCTGGGCGGTCGCGGTGATGGAACTGGGAGCGCTGGTCTGCACGGCCCGTGGCCCGGAGTGCGGGGCCTGCCCGCTGTTCGACCGCTGCGCCTGGCAGCGCGCCGGCCGCCCGCCGTACGAGGGCCCGGCGCGCCGCGGGCAGACGTACGAGGGCACCGACCGGCAGGCCCGCGGGCGGCTGCTCGCGGTGCTGCGGGACGCGCATGGCGAGGTGCCGCAGGCCCGGCTCGACGAGGTCTGGCCGGACGCCGTCCAGCGGGCCCGGGCGTTGGACGGACTCGTCGCCGACGGTCTGGTGGAGCCGGTCGCCCAGGGGGTCTACCGGCTGCCGCGCTGATCGGGTACCGCCTCAGTGGCAGAGGACTCGGGGGCGGAGGCCCCAGGGTCCGATGACGGCGAGGGCCCGCCCGGTCACCACGACCGGGCGGGCCCTCGCCGTTGCACCGGCCCCGGGTTGCCCCGGGGCCGCGGTGATGCTGCGGATCAGACCGCTTCGAGCTGCGGCTCGGCCTTCTCGCCGGAGCCTGAGCCGCGCAGCGCCACCTCGCGCAGGAAGAGCGCGGCGGCGACGGCGACCAGGCTGATCACCGCACCCCACAGGAAGACGGTGTGGATGCCGTTGGAGACCGCGTGGTGGTAGGCGTCCTGGACGCGCGGGTCCAGCTTGCGCAGCGCTTCCGGGCTCATCGAGCTCAGGCTGCCCTTGCCGCCGCCCTTGGCCGCACCGGCCGCGCCGAGGCGGTCCTTCATGGTCGAGGTGACCCGGCTGGTGAAGATCGCGCCGAACAGCGCGACACCGAACGAGCCGCCGATGGTGCGGAACAGGGTCGCGGTGGACGAGGCGACGCCCATGTCCTTCAGCTCGACGCTGTTCTGCGCGACCAGCATGGTGACCTGCATCAGGAAGCCCATGCCGGCGCCGAGCACGATCATGTAGCAGGCCGAGGTGAAGCGGCTGGTGTCGGTGCCGAGGGTGGAGAGCAGCAGCGAGCCGCCCGCCATCACCGCGGTGCCGATGATCGGGTAGATGCGGTACTTGCCGGTCTTGGTGATGGCCTGGCCGACCACCAGCGAGATCACCAGCATGCCGAACATCATCGGCATCAGCAGCAGGCCGGAGTTGGTCGCCGAGGCGCCCTGGACGGTCTGCTGGTACAGCGGGAGGAAGGTGACCGCGCCGAACATCGCGAAACCGACGATGAAGCCGATCACCGAGACGGCCGCGAAGTTGCGGTTCTTGAAGAGGCCGAGCGGGAGCATCGGCTCCTCGACCCGCTGCTCGACGTAGCAGAAGCCGATCAGGGTGGCGGCGGCGAGTGCGCCCAGGCCCAGGATCTCCTTGGAGCCCCAGGCGTACTGCTGGCCGCCCCAGGTGGTGATCAGCACGAGCGAGGTGATGCCGACGGTGAGCAGCAGCGCGCCCAGGTAGTCGATCTTCGCCTTGGTGCGGACCTTCGGCAGGTGCAGGGTCACCACGACGACGGCGAGCGCGACGATGCCGAGCGGCAGGTTGATGTAGAACGTCCAGTGCCAGGACAGGTGGTCGGTGATGAAGCCGCCGATGAGCGGGCCGCCGATGGTCGCGAGCGCCATCACGGCGGCGAACATGCCCTGGTACTTGCCGCGGTCGCGCGGCGGGATGAGCGCACCCATGATCGACATCACGCCGACCATCAGACCGCCGGCGCCGAGGCCCTGGACGGCGCGGAAGGCGATCAGCTGGCCCATGGTCTGGGACAGGCCGGAGAGCGCGGAGCCCACCAGGAAGATCACGATCGAGGTGAGGAAGGTGCCCTTGCGGCCGAGCAGGTCGCCGAGCTTGCCCCAGATCGGGGTGGAGGCGGCGGTCGCCAGGGTGTAGGCGGTGACCACCCACGACAGGTGCTCGGCGCCGCCGAGGTCGCCGACGATGGTGGGCATCGCGGTGCCGACGATCAGGTTGTCGAGCATGGCCAGCAGCATGGTGACCACGAGCCCGACCATCACCAGGCGGATCTCGCGCGGTGAGCGCGGGGCGGGTTCGGTGGGGTCCTGGGCGGCCGCGGGTTCGTCCGCGGCGGCCTCGACCTGCTGTTGTGACATGGTGCGTCTCCCCGGAGAGCAGAGCTCGGCCGCGTGTCCCGCGGCTCACTTACTTGACGACCGGCTAGTGAATCGTCGCTCGGCACGGTAAGTTGTTACCCAGCCGGGCGTCAAGCCGGTTTCGGAGACAGGCCCGCGGGCAGCGACGACGCGCCCCGGGTGCGCCCCCGGGCCGGTGCGCACCCGCCACCCCATCTCGCCAGTCACGAGGCAGGCCAGCCAGCGATGAGTACGACGCAGAGCCCCCGTAGCGACACCCGCGCGCGGATCGTCGAGGTGGCCTTGGAGCTCTTCGCGTCACAGGGCTACGAGAAGACCTCGCTGCGGGAGATCGCGGACCGCCTCGGCGTGACCAAGGCCGCGCTGTACTACCACTTCAAGACCAAGGACGACATCGTCCACGGCATCGTCGAGACGATGTCCGCCCCCATCGACGACACCATCGCCTGGGGCGAGGGCAAGCCGTGGTCCCCCGAACTGCGGGACGAACTGGTCCGCCGGTTCGCGGCCGGCATGGTCGAGCGCGCGCCGCTGCTCCGCTTCTTCCACGAGAACCAGCCGGCGCTCCGCGAGTCGCCCGCCGGCCTGGAGTTCAAGCAGCGGATGCTGGCGATGATCCGCCTCGTCCAGGGCCCGAACGCCGACTTCCGGGACCGGCTGCGCGCCACCATGACGCTCTTCTCGATCCACTCGGCGCTCTTCCTGCTCAAGCAGGACGAGCAGCCCGAGGAGGGCCAGGACCCCTGCGCCGCGGGCCGGGTGGAGAACATCGCCGAGGCCGTCGAGGCCGCCCTGGACGTCGCCCTGGAGATCGCCTCCCGGATCGAGCCGGCTGGCGCCTGAGCCGGCCGCAGGGGCGCCCGGTCGTCCGGACGTCCCTGCCCTGTTGCACTCGGTGGCGCGGCTCAGAAGTTGGTCGCGCCGTGCGCGCTCAGGTACGCGATCGGGTCGATCACGGCGCCGTACCGGTTGGCGGTGCGGATCTCGAAGTGCAGGTGCGGCCCGGTCGAGTTGCCGGTGCTGCCGGACAGGCCGACCCGGTCGCCGGCGTGCACGTGCTGGCCGGCGTGCACGGCGAGCTTCGACATGTGCGCGTACTGGGCGAAGTGGCCGTCCGAGAGCTTCAGCACGACCTGGTTGCCGTAGGCGCCCGCCCAGCCGGCGGAGACCACGGTGGCGTCGCCGACGGAGACCAGCGGGGTGCCGGTGCGCACCGCGAAGTCCACACCGGTGTGGAAACCGGCCGCGTAGCTGTGGTTGATCCGGTGGTACGGGTTGCTGGTCGGCGCGCCGGGCGCCGGCGAGGACCAGCCGGGCGCGGACTGCTGCTGCGGCGCCGGGGCGGCCGGCTGCTGCGGCTGGGCCTGCTGGGGGGCCTGCTGCTGGGGCTGGGCGGCCGGCTGGGCGGGCTGCGGCTGCTCGGCCGGCGCCAGGTTGTGCGCGACCCCCACGGCGTCCTGTGCGGACGCGGAGCGGGGCTGCTTGTAGGTGCTCGGCTCGCCGACCTGGACGAGGCGCTCCTCCTGGTGCGGCGCTGCTGCCGCGGTGAACACCGAGCTGCCGGGGATGGTCGGCCGGACGGTGGTCTGCGCCGCGGCGTGCCCCGGCATCAGCAGCGCGCCCAGCGCCAGCGCGGCGACACCGCCGGAGGCCACCGTGGCCCGGTGCTTGCGCAGTCCGGCCGCGTCCAGGCGGAAGCCGCCGGAGAGCACGGAGGACGTCGCGGAGCGGGACTGAAGGGTGTCGGCGGCGGAACGGGCGAGCCGGCGGGCGGCGTCGGAGAGCGTGCGCATGGGGGAGACCTCGCAGAAGGGGGCAGTGCTCCAGCGGAGCCTCGGGGCTCCCTGAGCGGGGACTCCTCCGGTGTAATCGCTCGCCCGCCGCGCCCCAAACGGTGTGACCTACGACGGCCCGTCGTAACCGCCGCCCGCCCGCGCACCCCCGGCCGCCACCGACTGGCCCCGGGCGCCCGGCCTGCTACTACGCTCGCTCGTACCGGGGGTGGCCCTGTGACCATCGCCACCGGGTTACCCCTGATGCCTCCCGGCCAATCGTGAGCCGGGTCACGCCCGGCTGGGCGGATCGCGCCTGCCGGTCCGCACCGAGCGGCGGCACGGTGCGGGCGGCGCGGGCGGTGCGGCCCGGCCCGTCGGGCGGCCGCCCCGCGGCGTGGGCGAAGATCGTGGGGTGACGAACGACTTCCAGCAACGGCGCTTCGCCGCCTACCGCTCCGCCGGCCGGCTGCTCTCCGGCACTCGGCCGCAGTCTCTCCGGGAAGGACTGGCGGCGCTCGCCGACGGCCCGGATCCCGGCTACGACCTCGACCAGCGGCCCGACGTCTACGGCGACGGCGTGGTGCGCGCCCTGGAGGAGCGGGTCGCCGCCCTGCTCGGCCTGCCGGACGCGGCCTTCTTCCCGACCGGCACGATGGCCCAGCAGGTCGCCCTGCGGTACTGGGCGGACCGGACCGGCAGCCGGGTCGTGGCGATGCACCCGCTCGCCCACCCGGAGGTGCACGAGCGGCGCGCCCTGACCCGGCTCACCGGGCTGCACACCGTCTGGCCGACCGCTGAGCCCCGGCTGCCCACGCCGGACGAACTGCGCTCCTGTGAAGAGCACTTCGGCACGGTGGCGCTGGAACTCCCGCTGCGCGACGCGGGCTTCGTCCTGCCGACCTGGTCCGAACTGACAGCGACGGTCGGCGCGGCTCGCGAACTCGGCGCCCGGGTCCACCTCGACGGTGCGCGGCTGTGGGAGTCCACGCCCCACCTCGGCCACTCCCTGCCGGAGATCTGCGCGCTCGCCGACTCGGTCTACGTGTCCTGCTACAAGACCCTCGGCGGTCTCAGCGGGGCACTGCTCGCCGGTGACGGGGCGTTCGTCCGCGAGGCCCGGGTGTGGCGCCACCGCTACGGCGGCCAGATCTTCCGGCAGTGGCCTGCCGCCCTCAGTGCGCTCGCCGGTCTGGAGCGAGAACTCCCGCTGCTGGAGGGATATGTGACGCACGCGCGGGAGATCGCAGCGGCGCTGGCCACGATCCCCGGCGCACGGGTCAACCCGTCGCCCCCGCACACCCACCAGTTCCAGCTGTGGCTGCCGTACGGTGCCGACGCGCTGGCCGAGGCGGGCCTGCGGCTCGCCGAGGAGCAGGGCCTGGCCCTGTTCGGCCACTGGGCGCCCTCCGCCGTGCCCGGCCGGTCGATGACCGAGGTCACCGTCGCGGGCCCGGCGACGGAGTGGAGCGGCGACGAGGTGGTCGAGGCCGTGACCGCCCTCCTGGCCCTGCTCAAGCCCTAGCCGGACGCGCACCGGCCCGGCTCCCCGCAGGGGAGCCGGGCCGGTGCACCGTCAGATGTGCGTCATCCGATGGAGGGTCAGAAGGTCGGCCTCACCATGAGGATGGCCTCCAGGTTGTTCGAGCTGTTCCACAGCACGTCGATCGCGGTACGGGTGTCCGGGACCTTCACGCTGCTGAACGGGGTCGAAGCGTCCCAGTACGACTTGTTGTGGTCGTCGAAGGTGCTGACGCCACGCGCGGCCGGGATCTTGGTGAGCACGTCGGCCCGGTGCAGGGACAGACCGTCGGTGCGGTCCAGGCCGAACGGCGAGTCGTAGCCCTGCAGGCGCGAGCGCATGAGGGTGCCGTCGGTCCACTTCAGCGGGGTCGGGTGCGAGTCGATCGGGAGGATCAGACCGGCGCCCGGGTGACCGGTGACGTTGTTGTCGGACTGCGAGGTGTCCCACAGCCAGATCAGGATGCCGTTCTGGTTCTGGTAGTGGTCGACCCAGTTCGGACGGGTGGTGGAGCCGAAGACGTACGGACCGGTCTTCAGCGTGGTGTCGTAGGACACGTACTGACGGTTCTCGGCGATGTAGTACTGGGCGTACTCGTTGGAGAACTTGCCCGCGATGCGCGAGAAGCCGGTGGCCGTCCAGCCGTTGTCACCCTGCTCGGCGTCGTCGGAGAACAGCGCGGAGCCGTCGGCGGTGACCGCGATGTTGTCCAGCGCGAGGCCCTTGAGGTGCAGGCCGCCGTCGGTGGTGTAGTGGAAGCGGACCTTGACGGCCTTGCCGGCGTAGGCGTTCAGCGGGTAGGAGACGTCGCCCCACTTGCCGCCCGAGTTGCCGGTGAGGGCCGGCGCGTTGGCGCCGTCCTTCTGCAGCGCGGTGCCGTTGAAGGTGCCGTCGAGCGCGGTCCAGTGGGCGCCGCCGTCGGTGGAGACCTCGGCGTAGCCGTAGTCGTAGTCCTGCTCGATGTCGTACCAGGCCTTGGCGGTCAGCGTGGCCGCCGACTTGCCGGTCAGGTCGACGTCGCGCACCAGCGAGACGTTGAGGTTGTCGGCGCTGCCGCTCCACCACTCGTTGGCACCCGCGTACGGGGTGTTGATCTCGGTGGTGACGGTCTTCTTCGGCAGGTCGACCACGACGGCCTGCGGCCGCTTGGTGTTGTACTCGGCCGGGCCCACCAGGTGGAAGGAGAGCTTGTTGGCGGTGGCCTTGTCGTAGTTGAGCCAGCCGAGCTGCAGCTTGCTCCACGCGTCGAGGTCGCCCGGCTTGTCGCCGATCGAGTTCTTGCCGTCGCCGAGCCAGGAACCGGACGACATCAGCGACCAGAAGCCGACCGAGTTGTCGTCGGCACCGGTGGTGTCGTACAGGTCCGGCAGACCGAGGTCGTGGCCGTACTCGTGGGCGAAGACGCCGAGGCCGCCGTTCTCCGGCTGCATGGTGTAGTCGCCGACCCAGATGCCGCTGGTGCCGACCGGGGTGCCGCCGAGCTTGTTGTTGTCCGGGCCGGTCTTGCCGGCCTGGGCGCCGTACACGTAGCTGCGGTGGGCCCAGAGCGCGTCGGTGCCCTGGACGCCGCCGCCGGCGGACTGGTCCTCACCGGCGTGCACGATCTGGAAGTGGTCGATGTAACCGTCGGGCTCGTTGAAGTTGCCGTCGTGGTCGTAGTCGTACCGGTCCCACTGGTCGTACTGCGCGATGGTGGCCTTGATCTGGGCGTCCGTCTGGCCCTTGGCCTTCTGGTCGGCGACCCAGGCG
Source organism: Kitasatospora paranensis (assembly GCF_039544005.1). NCBI lineage: Bacteria > Bacillati > Actinomycetota > Actinomycetes > Kitasatosporales > Streptomycetaceae > Kitasatospora > Kitasatospora paranensis. Next base: position 3,929,285 of record NZ_BAABKV010000001.1, on the reverse strand, counting down.
TTGATGCCGTCGCGGATCAGGTCCTGCGCGTTGTTGCAGACGTGGGCGCCGCAGTAGTCCGAGCCGTAACGGGCCTCGTTCCACGGCACCCGCACCCAGTCGGTGACCTGGCCGTCGACCGAGTAGCGGCCCGAGGACTGCTTCTCGTAGAAGGTCTTCAGCGAGTCGCCGGTCTTCGAGAAGTACAGGTCCTGGTAGTGCTGCTGGTTGTAATCGGCCTGCCAGGCGGTCGAGTTGTTCGTCGCGGCGTCCGGCTTGGCGATCTGGTTGTGCGCCGGGCCGGGCTGGCCGCCGTACTTGACCTTGCCGTCGGGCGTCGTGGTGGTGTTGTCCACCTGGTCGCCGAAGTCGACGAGGATGGTGAAGATCTTGTCCGTGCGCTCGCGGGCGAGCTCCACGTACTTGTCACGGCCGAGCTTCACCGAGGTGCTGCTGCCGTGCTTCTCGATCTTGGCGGTGCCGGCGAGCAGCTGCTCGGTGGCAGCCTTCTGCTCGGCGTCGACCTTCTCGGTCAGCGGGCCCGGCAGGTTGTGCTCGACCTTGCCGGCCTGTACGTCGGCCGGGTCGTGCGAGACGGGGGCCGGCGTGGCGGCGGTGGCCGTCCCGGGCAGCAGACCCGCGCCGAGCGCGGCCGTGACCGCGATGGCAGCAGTGGCCGCAGCGGCCCTCATGGATATCTTCAACGTGGTGACGTCCTCCCCTTACCGGCACGTGCTCTTGGCGCGGCCGGTGAACCAATGAAAGACAGGTGGACGACATTTGATCCAAGAGCGGGTAAAAAAGAAAGACCTTGACCATGCATGATCACGACGCTATCCTCCAGGGCTTCGTGATCAACTGACGGTCGGTCAATAGTAATGGTAGGGCCTGGGGTTGGGCCATCCATCGCATCCGTACAGCCCCGTGCGTCGCACCACGCCTGGGCCATACCCCGGCAGATCACAGGTCATGGATGTCTAAACAGTTTTCAAACTGAAAAGGCCTCGGCCCCGGCGAATCGCCGGGGCCGAGGCCTTTCTGGTTACTGCGGGTTACTTCGTGAGGTCCGGGCCGGGCGAACCGACCGCGGCCGGAGTGTCCGCCACCGGGGACTTCTCCTCGCCCCGGAAGGTGAACTTGGCTTCCTTGCCCTCGCCCTCGGTGCCGACGACCACGATGTGGCCGGCGCGCAGCTCGCCGAAGAGGATCTTCTCGGAGAGGTGGTCCTCGATCTCGCGCTGGATCGTCCGGCGCAGCGGCCGGGCGCCCAGCAGCGGGTCGTAGCCCTTCTTCGCGAGGAGCTTCTTGGCCTCGATGCTGAGCTCCAGGCCCATGTCGCGGTCCTTCAGGCGGCCGTCCACCTTGGCGATCATGAGGTCGACGATCTGGATGATGTCTTCCTCGGACAGCTGGTGGAAGACGACGATGTCGTCGACGCGGTTCAGGAACTCGGGGCGGAAGTGCTGCTTGAGCTCCTCGCTGACCTTGGCCTTCATCCGCTCGTACCCGCTGGCGGCGTCGCCCGTGGCGGCGAAGCCCAGGTTGAAGCCCTTCGAGATGTCCCGGGTGCCGAGGTTGGTGGTCATGATGATGACCGTGTTCTTGAAGTCGACCACGCGGCCCTGGGAGTCGGTCAGGCGACCGTCCTCCAGGATCTGCAGCAGCGAGTTGAAGATGTCCGGGTGGGCCTTCTCGACCTCGTCGAAGAGGACGACCGAGAACGGCTTGCGGCGCACCTTCTCGGTGAGCTGGCCGCCCTCCTCGTAGCCGACGTAGCCGGGCGGGGAGCCGAACAGCCGGGAGACGGTGTGCTTCTCCGAGAACTCCGACATGTCGAGGGCGATCAGCGCGTCCTCGTCGCCGAACAGGAACTCCGCCAGCGTCTTGGACAGCTCGGTCTTACCGACGCCGGACGGGCCGGCGAAGATGAACGAGCCGCCGGGTCGCTTCGGGTCCTTGAGGCCCGCACGGGTGCGCCGGATGGCCTGGGAGAGCGCCTTGATGGCGTCCTTCTGGCCGATGACGCGCTTGTGCAGCTCGTCCTCCATGCGCAGCAGGCGGGAGGACTCCTCCTCGGTCAGCTTGAAGACCGGGATGCCGGTGGCGGTGGCCAGGACCTCGGCGATGAGCTCCTCGTCGACCTCGGCCACGACGTCCATGTCGCCGGCCTTCCACTCCTTCTCCCGCTTGGCCTTCGCGGTGAGCAGCTGCTTCTCGTCGTCGCGCAGCGAGGCGGCCTTCTCGAAGTCCTGCGCGTCGATCGCGCTCTCCTTCTCGCGGCGGACCTCGGCGATCTTCTCGTCGAACTCGCGCAGGTCCGGCGGCGCGGTCATCCGGCGGATGCGCATCCGGGAGCCGGCCTCGTCGATCAGGTCGATCGCCTTGTCCGGCAGGAAGCGGTCCGAGATGTACCGGTCGGCCAGGGTGGCGGCGGCGACCAGGGCGGCGTCGGTGATCGAGACCCGGTGGTGCGCCTCGTACCGGTCGCGCAGGCCCTTGAGGATCTCGATGGTGTGCGGCAGCGACGGCTCGGCGACCTGGATCGGCTGGAAGCGGCGCTCCAGCGCGGCGTCCTTCTCCAGGTGCTTGCGGTACTCGTCGAGCGTGGTGGCACCGATGGTCTGCAGCTCGCCGCGGGCCAGCATCGGCTTGAGGATGCTGGCTGCGTCGATCGCGCCCTCGGCGGCGCCCGCGCCGACCAGGGTGTGCAGCTCGTCGATGAACAGGATGATGTCGCCGCGGGTGCGGATCTCCTTGAGCACCTTCTTCAGGCGCTCCTCGAAGTCACCGCGGTAGCGGGAGCCCGCGACCAGGGCGCCGAGGTCCAGCGTGTAGAGCTGCTTGTCCTTCAGCGTCTCCGGGACCTCGCCCTTGACGATCGCCTGGGCCAGGCCCTCGACGACGGCGGTCTTGCCGACGCCGGGCTCACCGATCAGCACGGGGTTGTTCTTGGTGCGGCGGGACAGCACCTGCATGACCCGCTCGATCTCCTTCTCGCGCCCGATCACCGGGTCGAGCTTGGCCTCGCGGGCGGCCTGGGTGAGGTTCCGGCCGAACTGGTCGAGGACCAGCGAGGTGGAGGGTGCCCTCGGCGGGGCCGCCGGCCGTGGCCGACTCCTTGCCGCCGCCGGAGTACCCGGAGAGCAGCTGGATGACCTGCTGGCGCACCCGGTTCAGATCGGCGCCCAGCTTCACCAGGACCTGGGCGGCGACGCCCTCGCCCTCGCGGATCAGGCCGAGCAGGATGTGCTCGGTGCCGATGTAGTTGTGTCCGAGCTGGAGGGCCTCGCGGAGCGAGAGCTCCAGGACCTTCTTCGCCCGGGGGTGAAGGGGATGTGGCCGGACGGGGCCTGCTGGCCCTGACCGATGATCTCCTCGACCTGCTGCCGGACCGCCTCGAGCGAGATCCCGAGGCTCTCCAGGGCCTTGGCGGCGACACCTTCACCCTCGTGGATCAGGCCCAGGAGGATGTGCTCGGTGCCGATGTAGTTGTGGTTGAGCATCCGGGCTTCTTCCTGAGCCAGGACGACAACCCGCCGCGCGCGGTCGGTGAACCTTTCGAACATCGTTTTCGCTCCTCAGAGCGGTCGGCCAGTTCGGGGTCCGTCCCCGCCCTGTCCTTCCGCATGCTAGTCCCGCTCAGCGGCGCGGCCCACGGACAAGCCCCACTCGCGTGGGGACTTCATGCTGCGCGACCAGCCGACACCAATCCCAACCTGATGCTGGGAGTCGGTGTTCCCACAGGGGGCCCCGATGCACCGGATATCCGCTACGCCAACGGCGAACAAGCACCCGATGCCGGAGGCCCGGCCGCGCGAACTGCCCGGTCGGAGTCCTGCGACCCCGCCCACCTGCATTCATACCCGGTATCACGGGGAGATTCGCGCAGTTTCCGCGGTGGCGCTGTTCGCCTGGCGAGAAGTCGCCCCGGATCGCCGGTCGGCGCGGCCCGGATGACGGCCGGTCAGACCGTCCCGCCGGTCGGGCCCGCGGATACCGCCGGTCGGGCGGGTCCGCGTGACCACTCCGCTTCCTCCAGCGTTGCACAGCCCATGGGCGTTCCGCTGCCCGTCATCGGACCGGCCGATCATGCACCTGCCATGTCGATGGCGGTGCGGAACGGCCGGCCCGGGCCTCCGGTGGTGGTCAGGAGGCGTGTGCCTTGTCGTACGCGGCCTTGATCTCGCCGGGCACGCGGCCGCGGTCGTTGATGTCGAAGCCGTTCTCCTTGGCCCAGTTCCGGATCTTCGCGGTGTCCGGGGCCGGGGCGGCCGCGGCCGGACGGCCGGCGCTGCGCCCGCCGCCACGTCGGGCGCCGGTGATGCGGCCGCTCTGCTTGCGGCCCTTCTCCACGAACGGGGCCAGCAGATCGCGGAGCTTGTCTGCGTTGTCGCTCTTCAGGTCGATCTCGTAGGCAACGCCGTCGAGAGCGAACGTCACCGTCTCGTCCGCGGAGCCGCCGTCGAGATCGTCTTCAAGAATGACCTGCACCCTCTGTGCCACGGGCTTCCTTTCCGAGTTAACGACAGATTGCCTAGGCAAAGGAAACCGCCTTTCCCCGGAAAACACAAACCCCTCTCCCCGGGGAGTACCGCCGACAAGGGGCGCACGCTCGGCTCAGAGGTGCAAGAGCATGCGCGAGTTGCCCAGTGTGTTGGGCTTCACCCGCTTCAGGTCCAGGAACTCCGCGACACCTTCATCGTACGAACGCAGGAGTTCTTCATAGACTTCTGCGGCGACCGCGGCCGGATCCGCACTGCGGTCGTCGCTCTCGCCGATCTCGACGAAACCGTGTTTCGCGAAGAAGGCCACCTCGAACGTCAAGCAGAAAATCCGACGGACGCCGAGCCAGCGGGCGGTCTGCAGCAGCTTCTCCAGCAGGGTGTGCCCGATGCCGTGCCCCTGGCAGGACGGATCGACCGCGAGCGTGCGAACCTCGGCCAGGTCCTCCCACATCACGTGCAGGGCGCCGCAGGCGACCACCGTGCCGGTGTCGTCGCGCTCGGCCACCCAGAACTCCTGCACGGATTCGAAGAGGGTGACGGTGGGCTTGTCGAGCAGAATGCCGTTGCGCGAGTACGCGTCGATGAGACCGCGCACTGCCCGCACATCGGTGGTCCGCGCCCGGCGGATGGTGACCTCCATGCCGGGACGTTATCGCGCCCCGGCGCCGCCGGTCGCCCCGGTGCCGTTCCCGGGCTCCGGATGCGCGCTCTCGGCGCGTTCCGGATCCGCGGGAAGGACGGCGGCCACCCGCAGTGCGTCCCGCAGCGCCTCGCGCTGTTCCGGCGACATCAGACCGAAGAAGTGCACCAGGGCGGCCGCGGGATTGTCACTGGTCGCCCAGGCGTCGTTCATCAGCGCGGCGGTGTACGCCTCGCGGGAGGACACCGGCTCATATCGATAGGCCCGGCCGGCCTGCTCGCGGCGCAGCCATCCCTTTCGGTGGAGCTTGTCCAGCACCGTCATCACGGTGGTGTACGCGATTTCGCGCTCCTCCCGGAGATCCTCCAGCACCTCGCGTACGGTGACCGGGCGGTTCCACTGCCACACCCTGGTCATGATGTCGTTCTCGAGTTCTCCGAGCTGCCGCACCATAGTCCGGCCAGGATAGGAAGTGATTCGGGCAGAGACCGCGATTCACCGGGCAGACCGGCGCGCCGCCACCCTTTGGGGTGACGGCGCGCGGGAGGGGCCTGCGGGCGGCCTATTCGGCCGAGCCGCGGGCGGCGGCCATGGCGTCGGCCGCGGCGTCCTCCTTGGCCTTCTGGGCGCCGCCCTGGCTGCGGATGATGGCCCGCACCAGGAAGCCGAAGCCGATCGCCATGACCAGCGGGGGCACGATCGCGCTGACGTAGTCCATCAGGTCACTCCTCGTCGCTCGTGTCGGCGGCGCTGCCGCCCTTGTCCGCGCCGCCGCGATCCGGCTTCACCAGCGGGAAGAGCACCGTCTCGCGGATGTTCTTGCCGGTGAGCAGCATGATCAGGCGGTCCACGCCGAGGCCGAGGCCGCCGGTGGGCGGCATCGCGTACTCCAGGGCGCGCAGGAAGTCCTCGTCCAGCTGCATCGCCTCGACGTCGCCGCCGGCCGCGAGCAGCGACTGGGCGGTGAGGCGGGCGCGCTGCTCGACCGGGTCGATCAGCTCCGAGTAGGCGGTGCCGATCTCGGTGCCGAAGATCACCAGGTCCCACTTCTCGGCGACGCCCGCGATCGAGCGGTGCTGCCGGGTGAGCGGGGACACCTCGGTCGGGTAGTCCCGGATGAAGGTCGGCGTGATCGCGTTGTGCTCCAGCAGCCGCTCGATCATCTCCAGGACGATCTGGCCGTGGCCCCACTGCTTCTCCCACGGCACGCCCGCCTCGTCGGCGAGCTTGCGCAGCTCCTCGACGGAGGTCTCCGGGGTGATCTCGCTGCCGAGCCGGGCCGAGATGCCCGGGTAGACGGACACCTCGGACCAGGGCTCGGCCAGGTCGATCTCGTGCTCCTGGCCGTCCGGCCCGATGCCGCGGACCACGGTGGTGCCGAGCGCGTCCCGGGCGGCGTTGACGATGATCGCCCGGATCAGCTCGGCCTGGGTGTCGTAGTCGCCGTAGGCCTCGTACGACTCCAGGGCGGTGAACTCCGGGTTGTGGGTCGCGTCGGCGCCCTCGTTGCGGAAGTTCCGGTTGATCTCGAAGACCTTCTCGGCGCCGCCGACCACCAGGCGCTTGAGGTACAGCTCGGTCGCGATCCGCAGGTACAGGTCGACGTCGTACGCGTTGCTGTGGGTGATGAACGGGCGGGCGTTGGCGCCGCCGTGGATCGGCTGCAGCATCGGGGTCTCGACCTCGAGGTAGCCGCGGTCCTCGTAGGTGCGGCGGATCGAGCGGATCACCCGGGTGCGCAGGTGGAGCATCTCGCGCGCCTCGGGGTTCACGATCAGGTCCACGTACCGCTGGCGGACGCGGGCCTCCGGGTCGGTCAGGCCCTTGTGCTTGTCCGGCAGCGGGCGCAGGCACTTGGCGGTGAGCTCCCAGCGGTCCACCATGACGCTCAGCTCGCCGCGCCGCGAGGTGATGACCTCGCCCTCGACGCCGACCTGGTCGCCGAGGTCGATGTCGGTCTTCCAGGCGGCCAGGCGCTCCTCGCCGAGCTTGTCGAGGGAGAGCATCACCTGGAGGTCGCCGGAGCCGTCGCGCAGCGTCGCGAAGCAGAGCTTGCCGCCGGTGCGGGCCAGGATGACGCGGCCGGTGATGCCCGCGCGCTCGCCCGTCGCGGTGTCCGCCGCCAGGTCGGGGTGCTTGGCCCGCAGGTCGGCGATGGTGGAGGTGCGGGGGAAACCGACCGGGTACGGGTCGATGCCGGCGGCCCGGAGCCGGTCCAGCTTCTCGCGCCGGACGCGCATCTGCTCGGGAAGGTCGTCGGTCGCGGGGACGGTGCTCTGATCGCTCACCCCACAAGGGTAGCCAGCCTCACGGGGTGGACCGCCACGGGATTGACGCGGACGGCCCCCGGTGCGCCGCGGGGGCGCGCCGGGGGCCGTGCGGGCCGTGCGGGCCCGTGCCGCCGCAGGCTCAGCCGGTGCCGGTGGCGAGTTCGGGCTCCTCGTCGTCGCTGTCGGCGGGGGAGGGCTCGGACTGCTGCGGCTTGGCCTTGGGGCGGCGGCCGAAGAGTTCCGCGGGAGTGGGCATCCGTCGGGGCTGCTGGCGCTCGGCCGGGGCCGGGGGCTTGGGGTTGCTCATCGGGATCCGTCCTCCAAGGGGGTGGCGGGCAGGGGTTCGGACGCCGGGCTGGGGACCGCCGCCAGGTGGCGCTGCCCCGAGGTGAGGGAGAGCCGCTCGCGGACCTCCGCCTCGGCCAGTGCGTGGCAGCGTCCCGCCAGCCGGGAGCGCCGCGAGCGCTCGGCGGGGCCGCACGGCTGCCGGGAGAGCGAGCGGAGCGCCGACAGGTCGTCCGGGGTGGGGAGGTACCCGTCGGTGACCGCCTCCTCCAGCCGTTCGAGGTAGCCCCGGACGCCGCCGGGCAGGGCCGCCCGGTAGCGGGCCAGGTCGGCGAGCAGGAAGGTGCGCAGCCGGCCGCCCTCCTGGGCGGCCTCGTCGATGGCCTCGGTCAGCCGCAGGGCCTCCTGGACGTCCTCCGCCCACAGCGGGGCGGACGTCCCGGGTGTCTGCAGTCTCTCCGGGAGGGCCGGGTAGAGGGCTTGGGCGAGGGCGCGGCGCAGCACGCGGACTTCGTCGGCGCTGAAGGCCATGCCGCCGCGCGATCCGTGTGGCGTAGGCATGCGTTGACACTACGTGGCGTACGTCCGATTTCTGACGATTGGCGCCGCAGTTGTCCCGATTGGCGTATCTGGTGCTGATCTGACCCGGTGTCAACGCACGTGCCGCGGACGGGCCGTCACGCCTTGTTGCGCTCGTAGACCAGGCGCAGGCCGATCAGGGTGAGCCAGGGCTCGTACACGTCGATGGTCTCGGCCTCGCCGAGGACCAGCGGGGCCAGGCCGCCGGTGGCGATCACCTGGACGTCGTCCGGGTCCTTCGAGAGCTCCCGGGCCATCCGGTTGACCAGGCCGTCGACCTGGCCGGCGAAGCCGTAGAGGATGCCGGACTGCATCCCCTCCACGGTGTTCTTGCCGATCACGTTGCGGGGCTTGGCCAGCTCGATCTTGCGCAGCTGCGCGCCGCGGGCGCCGAGCGCCTCCACCGAGATCTCGATGCCGGGGGCGATCGCACCGCCCACGTAGTCGCCGCGGGCGTTCACCGCGTCGAAGGTGGTCGCCGTCCCGAAGTCGACCACGATGCACGGGCCGCCGTACAGGTGGTTGGCGGCGAGCGCGTTCACGATCCGGTCGGCGCCGACCTCCTTGGGGTTGTCCATCAGGACGTGCACCCCGGTCTTCACCCCCGGCTCCACGATCACCGCGGGCACGTCGCCGTAGTAGCGGCGGGTGACCTCGCGGAGCTCGTGGAGCACGGCGGGCACGGACGAGCAGATCGCCAGCCCCGCCACCCGGTCGTCCGAGGAGACGATGGGGTGGGCTCCCATCAGGCCCTGCATCAGCACGGCCAGTTCGTCGGCGGTGCGCCGGGGATCGGTGGAGATCCGCCAGTGTTCGACGATCTCCTCGCCGTCGAACAGGCCGAGCGTGGTCTGGGTGTTGCCGACGTCGATGGTGAGGAGCACGGGGTGGCTTTCTGGTGAGACGGGATCAGGCGCGGAGGTCCAGGCCGATGTCGAGGACCGGCGACGAGTGCGTGAGCGCCCCGACGGCCAGGTAGTCGACACCAGTCTCGGCGACCTCGCGCGCGGTGGCCAGGGTCAGCCCGCCGGAGGCCTCCAGCCGTGCCCGGCCGGCGACCAGCGCCACCGCCTCCTTGAGCTCGGTGACGGTGAAGTTGTCCAGCAGGATGAGGTCCGCCCCGGCCTCGAGGACGGGCGGGATCTGCTCCAGGGTGTCCACCTCGATCTCCACCGGCAGCTCCGGGTAGGCGGCCCGGACGGCCAGGAAGGCCTCCGCGACGCCGCCGGCCGCCACCACGTGGTTGTCCTTCACCAGGGCGGCGTCGGACAGCGCCATCCGGTGGTTGCTGCCGCCGCCGCAGCGGACGGCGAACTTCTCCAGGGCCCGCAGGCCCGGCGTGGTCTTGCGGGTGTCGCGGACGGTCGCGCCGGTGCCGGCGAGGGCGTCCGCCCAGGCCCGGGTCGCGGTGGCGATGCCGGACAGGTGGCAGAGCAGGTTGAGCGCGCTGCGCTCGGCGGTCAGCAGGTCCCGGGTGCGGCTGCGCACCGACAGCAGCACCTGGCCGGCCTCGACCCGGGCGCCGTCCTCGACGTGCCGCTCGACCTCGAACTCCTCCTCGCAGACCAGCGAGACCACGGCCTCGGCGACCCGCAGGCCCGCCACGGTGCCGGCCTCGCGGGCGGTGAAGTCGGCGGTGGCCACCGCGTCGGCCGGCACGGTCGCCACCGACGTCACGTCCTCGCCGCCGGCCAGGTCCTCGGCGAGCGCCAGCGTCGCGATGTCCTCGACCTCGACCGGGTCCAGTCCGGCCTCCTCCAGCAGGGCGGCGAGCGCCGGGTCCAGCCCGGTCTCGTACGCCTCGCCGTCGCCGCAGGCGCAGCCGTCGCCGCAGCCGCCGGAGGCGAGCGGGAGTTCGTCGTGGGTCATCGGTGGCTCCTTGGAAGGGTCATGAGCAGAGGGTGGAGGGGCGCGGTGCGGACGGTCACCGGGGCTCCGGGGAGCCGTCCGCGCCGAGCGTGGTGACCAGGTGGCGGCGCCAGCCGGCGTCTTCCCGCTCCGGGAAGTCCTCGCGCCAGTGGCAGCCGCGGGTCTCCTCGCGCCGGGCGGCGGCGGCCACCAGCGCGGTCGCCACCAGGTGCAGGTTGGCCGCCTCCCAGGTCTCCACCCGGGGGTCGGCCGGCTTGCCCTCGTCGAGGTAGGCGGCGGCGTCCCGGCCCAGGGCGGCCAGGCCCGCGGCGGTGGCGGCCATCGACGAGGCCGAGCGGAGCACGCCCGCGCCCCGCGACATCAGCCGCTGGATCTCGGCGCGGGCCTCCGGGGCGAGCAGCGGAGCGGGCTCGGCGGCCCGCGCCGCGGCGACGTCGACCGACCGCTCGGGCAGGTCGCCCGCGGCGTCGCGGGCGGTCAGGTCGGCGGCGATCCGCTCGGCGAAGACCAGGCCCTCCAGCAGGGAGTTGGAGGCCAGCCGGTTGGCGCCGTGCACCCCGGTGCAGGCGACCTCGCCGCAGGCGTACAGGCCGGGCACGGTGGTGCGGCCGGACAGGTCGGTGCGCACCCCGCCGGAGGCGTAGTGGGCGGCCGGGGCGATCGGGATCAGGTCGGTGACCGGGTCGATGCCGTGCGAACGGCACGACGCGAGGATGGTCGGGAAGCGTTCCTCCCACATCGCGGCGCCGAAGTGCCGCCCGTCCAGGTACATGTGCTCGGCGTCCCGGGCCTGCATCTGCAGGGTGATCGCCTTGGCGACGATGTCGCGCGGGGCGAGCTCGGCGAGCTCGTGCTGCCCGAGCATGAAACGGGTGCCGTCGGCGTCCACCAGGTGGGCGCCCTCGCCGCGGACGGCCTCGGAGACCAGAGGCTGCTGGCCCTCTGCCTCCGGGCCGAGCCAGAGCACCGTCGGGTGGAACTGCACGAACTCCAGGTCGGTGACCTCGGCGCCGGCGCGCAGCGCCAGCGCGACGCCGTCGCCAGTGGAGACCGGCGGGTTGGTGGTGGCGGAGAAGACCTGGCCCATGCCGCCGGTGGCGAGCACCACCGCGCGGGCCCGGACGGCGCCGACGCCGTCGCGCTGGCCCTCGCCCATGACGTGCAGGGTGAGACCGGCGGCGTGGCCGTCGGCGTCGGTGAGCAGGTCGAGGACGAGGGCGTGCTCGATCAGCTCGATGCCGGGGTCGCTGCGGACGGCGGCGACCAGGGCGCGCGATATCTCGGCGCCGGTCGCGTCGCCGCCGGCGTGCGCGATCCGCCGGCGGTGGTGGCCGCCCTCGCGGGTGAGCAGGATCGCGCCGTCCGCGTCCTGGTCGAAGGCGGCGCCGACGCCGATCAGCCGGCGCACCGCGCCGGGGCCCTCGGTGACCAGGGTGCGCACGGCGTCCTCGTCGCACAGGCCGGCGCCGGCGACCAGGGTGTCGTCGAGGTGCTGGTCGGGGGTGTCCCCGTCGCCCAGGGCGGCGGCGATGCCGCCCTGGGCCCAGCGGGTGGAGCCGTCGTCCAGCATCGCCTTGGTGACCACCATGGCCCGCAGGCCGGCCTTGCGGACGTTGAGTGCGACGGTGAGGCCGGCCACCCCGGAGCCGACCACGACCACGTCGGTGGTCGCGGTCCAGCCGGGGGCGGGGGCGGTCAGACGGTACGACATGGCTTCACTGGCTCCTTCAGTGCGCGGCGGCCGTGGCCGCGCCGTTCGCATCACCGTACGCTCCCCGTGCCTGCGCCGGGGAGCCCCCAGGTCGCCCCGGAGCAGCCCGCTGCCCTCGGGCGCCTCGGCGGCGTCCGCACCGGTGCCGGTGATGCGGTTCTGCCCGTCCACGAAGACCACCTTCGGCAGGTACGCCTTGGCCTCCGCGGTGTCCATCTGGCCGTAGCCGATGAGGATCACCAGATCGCCGGGGTGGACGAGGTGGGCGGCGGCGCCGTTGATGCCGATCACGCCGGAGCCGCGCGGCCCGGCGATGGTGTAGGTCTCCAGCCGGGCGCCGTTGGTGACGTCGACGATGTGGACGAGTTCGCCGGGGAGCAGGTCGGCGGCGTCGAGCAGGTCCTCGTCGACGGTGACGGAGCCGACGTAGTGCAGGTCGGCCTGGGTCACCGTGGCCCGGTGGATCTTGGACTTGAGCATGGTGCGGAGCATCTGGTCACGCCTCCTGTGAGTGCATGCCGGCAACGGGTGCGGGGGTGGGACGTCGGGTGGGGCCGGGGCTCGTCCTAGCGGACGATGATGCGGACGTTGTCGATCAGGCGGGTGGAGCCCACCTTCGCGGCGACGGCCAGCACCGCCTCGCCCCGGAAGTCGTCCGGCGCCTCGGTGAAGGAGTCCGGGTCGATCAGGGCGAGGTAGTCGAGGGTGACACCGGAGGCGCCGTCCAGGGCGTCGGCGGCCGCGGAGCGGACGGCCTTGGCGCCCTGCGCGCCCGCGTCGCGGCCCGCGAACAGCGCCTTCGACAGGGCCAGGGCCTGGCCGCGCTCGGTGTCGGACAGGAAGCGGTTGCGGGAGGACAGCGCCAGGCCGTCCTCCTCGCGGGCGGTCGGGACGCCGACGACCTCCACGTCGAAGTCGAGGTCGGCGACCATCCGTCGGACGATCGCCAGCTGCTGGGCGTCCTTCTCACCGAAGAAGGCGTAGTCCGGGTCGGTGATGTGGAGCAGCTTGGCGACCACGGTCAGCATGCCGTCGAAGTGGCCGGGCCGGGACGCGCCCTCGAAGCCGGCGCCCATCGGGCCGGCCGACAGCCGTACCAGCGGCTCGCCGTTGGGGTACATCTCCTCGGCGGACGGCGCGAACACCACGTCGGCGCCCATCTCGCCGGCCAGCCGCACGTCCTCGTCCAGGCTGCGCGGGTAGCGCTCCAGGTCCTCGCCGGCGCCGAACTGCAGCGGGTTCACGAAGACCGTCACGGCGACCCGGCCGTCCCGGCCGACCTGCTTGCGGGCGGCGCGCACCAGCGCGGCGTGCCCCTCGTGCAGGGCGCCCATGGTCATCACGACGGCGTTGTCCACCGGCTGCTCGTCCGGCCAGAAGGCGGCCTCGAAGTCGCCGACGGTGTGCGTGACGACGGTGGTGCGGGGGCCTTCGCCCGGGCCGGCTGCTTGCCGCGTGCCATCAGTGCTTCTCCTCGTTCAGTACGTCCAGCAGCGCCGCCGCCGCCTCTTCCTTCAGGGTCCCGCCGCGGAGCGCCCGCTGTGCGGTGGCCCGGGCCATCGCACGGTACGCCGGAGCGATGTCCGGGGAGGCGCCCGCCAGCTGCTCCAGGTGGCGCCGGACCGTCCCCGCGTCGCCGCGGGCGACCGGTCCGGTCAGGGCCGCGTCGCCCGAGCGCAGGGCGTTGTCCAGGGCCGCGCCGAGCAGCGGTCCGAGCATGCGCCCCGGCTCGGCGACACCCGCCGTACGGAGCAGTTCGAGGGCCTGGGCGACCAGCGTGACCAGGTGGTTCGCGCCGTGCGCCAGGGCCGTGTGGTAGAGCGGGCGGACATCCTCGGGCACCCACTCGGGCTCGCCGCCCATCTCGACCACCAGCGCCTCGGCGACCGGCCGCAGCTCCTGCGGGGCGGTCACGCCGAACGGGCAGCCGGCCAGCCGGGCCAGGTCGACCGAGGTGCCGGTGAAGGTCATCGCCGGGTGCAGGGCCAGCGGCAGTGCGCCGGCCCGGACGGCGGGTTCCAGCACCGCCACGCCGTGCGCGCCCGAGGTGTGCACCACGATCTGCCCGGGCCGGACGGCCCCGGTGGCGGCCAGCCCGCCGACCAGGTCGGCCAGCGCGTCGTCGGGGACGGTCAGCAGCACCAGGTCGGCCGCGGCCAGCACCTGCGGCGGGGAGACCAGCCGGACGCCGGGCAGCAGCGCATCCGCGCGGCGCCGGGAGGCCGTGGACACCCCGGAGGCGGCCACCACCCGGTGGCCGGCCAGCTGGAGCGCGGCGCCGAGCGCGGGGCCGACCCGGCCGGTGCCGACCACGCCGACGGCGAGCCGCGCGGGGCGGTTCTCCGGGTCCTGCGGATCGCCGGGACGGGGCCCGCCGAACGGGTCGTGGGGCCCGCCGAGCGGGGCATTGTCGGACGCGCTCACGGCTCGGCCCTCGTCATTGCTTCCGTTCCAGTCCTGGGCAGGTACCAGACGTACCGCTCCATCGTACGGTGCGCCGGGCGACGCCCCACCGGGCGGCCCCCGGCGTCCGGATCTGCACCGAAGCTTCACCGACCGAGCGGCGCCGCGCTGCCTACGGGCGGGTAACTTGCTGCCGTCCAGGCGCCAGGAACGTTCCCGGGGAGACCATGCGAAGACACCTCGGCACCCCGTCCATCCGGACCAGGATCACCACCCTCGTCCTGATCCCGCTGCTCGCCCTGGTGGCGCTCTGGTCGTTCGCGGTCGTCTCGACCACCGGCGACCTGCGGGACCTGATCCGCCTGGAGAGCGCCTACCGGACGTTCGGCTCACCGGTGGACACGGTCGTCGGGCAGGTCCAGACGGAGCGGCGGCTCGCCGCCGAGTACCTCGGCTCCGGCGGCGGGGCGACCGAACTGGCCGCCTACTCCGCCCAGCAGCACGCCACCGACGAGAAGGTCCGCGCGATGCGGGCCGTCGCCACCGACCCCGGCCGGCAGGGCGACCTCTCCGCCGACCAGCGGGCCGCGCTCGCCGCCGAACTCGACGCGACCGACGGGCTCACGGTGCTGCGCAGCAACGTGACCTCCCGCGCGATCGGCTGGGGCGACGCCGTCGACGCCTACACCGCCGTGGTGGAACCCGCCTTCACCGTCCAGTCCGCGCTCACCGCCCTCCAGGCCGGGCGGCTCGCCCGCGAGGCGCAGACCGTCATCGAGCTCGTCCGGGTCCGCGAGTTCGCCTCCCGGGAGGACGCCCTCTACTCCGGCGCCCACGCGGCCGGCTCCTTCGATCCGGCGCAGTCCCGGGCGTTCGGCGCCGCGGTGGAGGACCGCCGGATCTTCCAGCGGACGTACGCCGCCGCGCTGCCCGCCGACTCCCGCGCGCTCTTCGACGCCCTCACCGCCGACAGCCGCTACCGCGCTCTGGTCACCGCCGAGGAGGCCGTCCTGGACGGCGGCTCCGGCGCCCACGCCGTCTACGACCGGACGCGCTGGCGCGCCACCATGGACCCGATCGCCCACCGCTACTCCGAGCTGTGCAGCCAGGCCGCGCTCAACTCGGCGGCCCGCGGCCGCGCCTACGCCGACGACCAGCTGCTCCGGTCCGGGATCGCGGGCGGCGCCGGACTCGTCGCCGTCGTCCTGTCGGTCTGGTACTCGGTGCGCACCGGCCGCCGGATCACCCGCCGGCTGCTGCGCCTGCGCGCCTCCGCGGACCGGCTCGCCCACCGCCAGCTGCCCGACCTGGTGCGCCGCCTCGCCGCCGGCGAGAACGTCGACGTGGAACGGGCCGCCCCGCAGCTCACCTTCGGCGACGACGAGATCGGCGACGTGGGCCGCGCCCTCAACCACGCCCGGCGGGCCGCCGTCGAGGCCGCGGTCGAGCAGGCCAGGCTGCGGGCCGGGATCTCCGGGGTCTTCGTCAACATCGCCCGGCGCAGCCAGGCCCTGATCCACCGCCAGCTCAAGCTGCTGGACACGATGGAGCGCCGGGTCACCGACCCCGAGGAGCTGGCCGACCTGTTCCGGGTCGACCACCTGACCACCCGGATGCGCCGCCACGCCGAGGGCCTGATCATCCTCTCCGGCGCCGCCCCCGGCCGGGCCTGGCGCCGGCCCGTCCCGCTGGTGGACGTGGTCGGTTCGGCGGTCGGCGCGGTCGAGGAGTACGAGCGGGTCGTCGTGCCGCCGATGCCGCCGGTCGCGGTGGCCGGGGAGGCCGTCGCCGACCTCGCCCACCTGGTCGCCGAACTCGTCGAGAACGCCACCTCCTTCTCGCCGCCGCACACCCAGGTCACCATGCGGTCCGGCGGGGCCGCCCACGGGCACGTGCTGGAGATCGACGACCGCGGCCTCGGCATGGACGCGGACGAGCTGGCCGCCGCCAACCGCACCCTCGCCGAGCCGCAGGAGTTCGACCCCACCCGGACGGAGCGGCTCGGCCTCTTCGTGGCCGGGCGGCTGGCCCGCCGGCACGGCATCGAGGTCGCCCTGCGCCGCTCGCCGTACGGCGGGACGACGGCGGTCGTCCTGCTGCCGGCCGCGCTGCTGTCGGAGGTCGAGCCGCCGCCCGCCCCGCCACGGCCCGAGCCGTCGCCGCCCGTCCTGGCCGCCGTGCCGGGGCCGTCGGAGGGGCCGGAGGGCGAGCCGCAGCCCGCGGCCGTGCTGCCGATGCGCCGTCCGCTGCCCGTCCGGCCCCGGGCGGCCCTGCCCGCGCCCGCCGCGCCGGAGGCCGGGCCGGCCGCCGCCGGGCCCAGCGCGGAGGAGCTCGGCGCCGTCTTCGGGGCCTTCCAGCGCGGGCTGACCCGCGGCCGGTCCGCGGGCCCGGGCGCCCCGCGCGAGCTGCCCGCACCGCAGGGCCGGGACGCCGCCCAGGAACCGCACGATCCGCCGAACCGCCAGGAGGACCCACGATGACCGCAACCGAGCCGGGCCGGCCGGACACCGGCCTCGACTGGCTGCTCGACGACCTCGTCGCCAGCACCGAGCACGTCCGGCAGGCCGTCCTGCTCTCCGCCGACGGTCTGGCCACTGCCGCTTCGGCCGGTCTGGCCGCTGCCGACATCGAGCACCTGGCCGCCGTCTGCTCGGGCTTCCACAGCCTGGCCGAGGGCGTCGGGACCCGCTTCACGGCAGGCGGCGTGCGGCAGACCATGGTGATGCTGGAGGACGGCTTCCTGTTCGTCACCCCGGCCGGTCTGGGCAGCTGCCTGGCGGTGCTCTGCGGGGTGCAGACCGATGTCGGCCAGCTCGCCTACGAGATGTCCATGCTGGTGCGGCGGGTCGGGCGGCACCTGGTGACGCCCACCCGGACCGCAGAGTCGGTCCGGGGCTGATCGGCGGTCATGGGCGGGCACTGGTACGACGAGGAGGCCGGTCCGATGATCCGGCCGTTCACCCTGACCGGCGGGCGCACCCGGTCCGCCGAGGCGGCGGGCTTCGACCTGCTCGCGCAGGTCGTGGCGGTGCCGGGCACCCGTCCCGCCGTGCCGCTCGACCACGCCCGCAGCGCGCTGCTCGACCGGATCCGCGCCGCGCCGCGCCCGCTGGCCGAACTCGCCGCCGACGCGGACCTGCCGCTGGGCGCCGTGCGCGTCCTGCTCGGCGACCTCGCCGGGCAGGGCCTCGTCCGGGTGGCGGCGCCGGCCACGGCCGAGGGCGGCCCGGACGCCCGGCTGCTGCGCGACGTCATCCGGGGCTGCGCCGGCTCTGACCCGGGCGCCGGGGCTCAGTCCGAGGCGCCGGCCCGGACGAGCCCGTTCTCGTAGGCGAGGACGACGGCCTGGACGCGGTCGCGCAGGCCCAGCTTGGCGAGGATGCGGCCGACGTGGGTCTTCACGGTGGCCTCGGACAGGGCGAGCCGGGCCGCGATCTCGCTGTTCGACAGGCCCTGGGCGACCAGCAGGAAGACCTCGCGCTCACGGTCGGTCAGCGGGTCGAGGATCGGCGAACCGGGGGCCGAGGACCGGGTCGGCAGCACCTCCGCGAAGCGGTCGAGCATCCGGCGGGTGGTGGTCGGGGCGACCACCGCGTCGCCGCCGTGCACCGAGCGGATCGCGGCGACCAGCTCGGTCGGCGGGACGTCCTTGAGCAGGAAGCCGCTGGCCCCGGCCTTCAGCGCGGCGAACGCGTACTCGTCCAGGTCGAAGGTGGTCAGGATCAGCACGTGCGGGGCGCCGGGCACCGGGGCGCCCGACTCGTCCAGGCAGATCCGCCGCGTCGCCTGGACGCCGTCCAGCCGGGGCATCCGGACGTCCATCAGGATCACGTCGACCTCGGTGTCGGCGAGCCGCTCCAGCGCCTGCGCGCCGTCGCCCGCCTCGGCGGCGATCTCGATGTCGCCCTGCGACTGCAGGACCATCCGGAAGCCCGTGCGCAGCAGCTCCTGGTCGTCGACGAGCATCACGCGGATGGTCACGGTCGGTACTCCTTCGGCGGTGGGCAGGGGGTCACGTGGTGGCCTCGGTGCGGTCGGCGGGCGGTGGTGCGGCCCGGTCGGCGGCGGCCCGCAGAGGCAGTACGGCACGGATCCGGAAGCCCCCGCCGGGCCGCGGCCCGATGTCCAGGCTGCCGCTGACCATGCCGACCCGCTCGCGCATGCCGATCAGACCATGGCCGAGGCCGTCGGCACCACCGCCGGCCAGCTGCTCGCCGGTGGTGCCGCGGCCGTCGTCCTCGACGAGGACCTCCAGGGCCCGGTCGCCGAAGTCGACCGAGACCCTGGCCCGGACGTCCGGGCCACCGTGCTTGCGCACGTTGGTGAGCGCCTCCTGGACGATCCGGTACACCGTCAGTTCCAGCCCGCGGGGCAGCTCCCGGGGTCGCCCGAGGTGACGAAGTCGACCGGCAGGCCCGCCGTGCGGACCTGCTCCAGCAGCTCCGGGAGCTCCTCCACGCCCGGCTGCGGTACGTACTCCTCGGCCTGTTCGGTGGTGCGCAGCACGCCGAGCAGGCGGCGCATCTCGACCAGCGCCTGCCGGCCGGTGCCGGCGATGGTGGCGAGGGCGTCCTTCGCCTGCTGGGGCGAGTTGTCCAGCACGTAGGCGGCGCCGTCGGCCTGGACGATCATGACGGAGACGTTGTGCGCGACGACGTCGTGCAGCTCGCGGGCGATCCGGGCGCGTTCGGCGGCGACCGCCACCTTGGCCCGGGCGTCGCGCTCGCGCTCCAGCCGGGCCGCGCGGTCCTCCAGCTCGACCAGGTAGGCGCGCCGGACCCGGGTCAGCCGCCCCCACGCCCAGGACAGCACGAACGGCGTCGACATCAGCACCGAGATGAAGACCATCTGCCACAGCGCGGGCCCGGGCGTCGTGCCGGTGGCAGGGTCCTGGCCGTTGAACCGCCAGAACGTCAGCGGGCCGGCCGCCAGCCCGACCGTGACCGCCAGCCGCGAGGCCCAGGCGGAGCCGAAGGCGGCCGCCGTGTACGCGAACACCAGGTAACCCACGGAGGAGACGCCCGGCTGCACGTAGCAGACGATCTGGGCGAGCCCCAGCAGCGTGCCCGCCAGCGTCACCAGGTCCGGCCAGCGGCGGCGGACGGTCATCAGCACGGCGATCGCCAGCGAGAAGCCGAGCCCGCCCCAGACCTGCAGGTCGCCGTCCTGCGAGGCGTCCGAGAGCAGCCCCAGCAGGAGGACCGGCAGCGCCCAGGCGGAATCGACCACCATCGGGTGGCGGCGGAGCCAGGCGTTGAGTCGATGCACGGTTCAAGCCTAGGCAGTCGCGCGGTGCCCCCAGGTCCGCCGGGAGGGCGATCCGCCATCCCCCGCAGGGTGGAGACGCCCCCGACGGGAGGTAGCGTCCAGCACCATGACCTGGATGCGCTGGCGGCCCGCCGCAGACCGGGCGCTGTACGGCGCCGACGGCTTCTACCGCAGGCCGGAGGGGCCGGCCGGGCACTTCCGGACGTCGGTGCACGCGTCGGGGTTGTACGCCGGCGCGGTGGCCCGGCTCCTCGGGGAGGTGGACGCGGCGCTCGGCCGGCCGGACGAGCTGGCCTTCGTCGACGTCGGGGCGGGCCGCGGCGAGCTGGTGACCGGGGTGCTGGCCGCGCTGCCGCCGGACACCGCGGCGCGGGTGCGCCCGTACGCGGTCGAGCTCGCCGCCCGGCCGGCCGGGCTGCCGGACGCGGTGCTGTGGACGGACACCGTGCCGTCCGGCGCGGTGGGCCTGCTGTTCGCCAACGAGTGGCTGGACAACGTGCCGCTGGACGTCGCCGAGCGGGACGCGGACGGTGCGCTGCGCTACGTCGAGGTGGCGCCGGACGGCGGCGAGCGGCTCGGCGGCGCGCTGGACGCCGCGGACGCGGCCTGGGCGGAGCGCTGGTGGCCGGACGGCGACCGGGTCGAGCTGGGCGGGCCGCGGGACGCCGCCTGGGCGGCCGCCGTCGGCGCGCTGGAGCGCGGCCTGGCCGTCGCCGTCGACTACGCGCACACCGCCGGCGCCCGGCCGCCGTTCGGCACCCTCACCGGCTTCCGGGCCGGCCGCGAGGTGCCGCCGGTGCCGGACGGCAGCTGCGACCTCACCGCGCACGTCGCGCTCGACGCGGCGGCCGTCCCCGGTGTCCACAGCCTGTGGACGACGCAGCGGGACGCCCTGCACGCCCTCGGGGTGCACGGCGGCCGCCCGCCGCTCGCGCTGGCCTCCGACGACCCGGCGGCCTACCTGCGGGCGCTCGGCGGGGCGGGGAGGCCGCCGAGCTGACCGACCGGGGCGGGCTCGGCGCCTTCGGCTGGCTCCTCCAGGCCGTCCGCATGCCGGTACCGCCGCTCCTCGGGGCCCTGCCGGGGTGGCAGACTCTGGTGCCATGAGGGAGACCACGGTCGGGATCGGCGCCGGCGCGCAGCAGCTCACGGGCGAGCTGGGCACCAGTGACATGGTGCTCAACATCGGCCCGCAGCATCCGTCCACGCACGGTGTGCTGCGGCTGAAGCTGGTGCTGGACGGCGAGCGGATCGTCGCGGCCGAGCCGGTGATCGGTTACATGCACCGCGGTGCCGAGAAGCTCTTCGAGGCCCGCGACTACCGGCAGATCGTCATGCTGGCCAACCGGCACGACTGGCTCTCCGCGTTCTCCAACGAGCTCGGTGTGGTGCTCGCCGTCGAGCGGATGCTCGGCATGGAGGTGCCGGAGCGCGCGGTGTGGATCCGCACCCTGCTCGCCGAGCTCAACCGGGTGCTCAACCACCTGATGTTCCTCGGCTCGTACCCGCTGGAGCTGGGCGGCATCACCCCGATCTTCCACGCCTTCACCGGCCGCGAGGAGCTCCAGCACGTGCTGGAGGAGGCCTCCGGCGGCCGCATGCACTACATGTTCAACCGGGTCGGCGGCCTCAAGGAGGACCTGCCGGCCGGCTGGCTCGGCCGGGTCCGCGCGGCGGTCGAGGCCGTCCGTGGGCACCTGCCGGTGTACGAGGACCTCGTGCTCGGCAACGAGATCTTCCGCGGCCGCACCGCGGGCGTCGGCGTGCTCACCCGCGACCAGGTCCACGCCTACGGGGCCAGCGGCCCGATCGCCCGCGCCAGCGGCGTCGACTTCGACCTGCGCCGGGACGAGCCCTACCTGGCGTACGGCGAGCTGCAGGACGTGCTGACCGTGGTCACCCGCGAGGAGGGCGACTGCCTGGCCCGCTTCGAGTGCCTGCTGGAGCAGACCGCCAACTCCCTCGACCTCGCCGACGCCTGCCTGGACCGGCTGGCCGGCCTCGCCCCGGGCCCGGTCAACCTGCGGCTGCCCAAGGTGCTCAAGGCCCCCGAGGGCACCACGTACGCCTGGACGGAGAACCCGCTCGGGATCAACGGCTACTACCTGGTGTCCCGCGGCGACAAGACGCCGTGGCGGCTCAAGCTCCGCTCGGCGTCCTACAACAACATCCAGGTGCTGACCGAGCTGCTGCCGGGCACCCTGGTCGCCGACATGGTCGCGATCCTCGGCTCGATGTTCTTCGTCGTCGGCGACATCGACAAGTAGGGCGGCGCCCCGGCGGTCTGCCGGTCTACTGGTCCGCGGGGTGGGGCGCGAGCTTCTTGTGGCCCTTGGTGGCGATCCGCTGCTCGCACAGCTCCACCAGCACCGCGTACGCCTCGGGTCCCATCAGCTCGGTGAGCTCGGCGCGGTAGCCGACGTACACCGGGTCGGGCGCGTTGTGCGCCTCCGGGCTGCCGGTGCACCACCAGTGCAGGTCGTGGCCGCCCGGGCCCCAGCCGCGCCGGTCGTACTCGCCGATCGTCACCTGCAGGTAGCGGGTGTCGTCGGGGCGGTCGATCCAGTCGTAGGTGCGGCGGATCGGAAGCTGCCAGCAGACGTCCGGCTTGGTCTCCAGCGGCTCCCGGCCCTCCTTCAGGGCGAGGATGTGCAGTGCGCAGCCGCCGCCGCCCGGGAAGCCCGGGCTGTTGCGGAACAGGCAGGCGCCGTCGATCCGCCGGGTCTGCCGGTCGCCGTCCTCGTCGAACATCGTGATGCCGCCGTCGAGCCGGATCCGGCCCTTGGCGTCGGTGCCGTGCCCGATGTTCTCCCAGATGTCCGGGGTCAGCCGGGCCGCGTGGCCGGCCACCCGCTGCTCGTCGTCCTCGTCGGAGTAGTGCGCGCCGAGCGTGCAGCAGCCGTCCGACTCGCCCCGCCCGGGGCGGATCCCGTGGCAGCCCTGGCCGAAGATGCACCCCCAGCGGGAGGTCAGCCAGGTGAGGTCGCAGCGGAACACCTGCTCGTCGTCGGCCGGGTCGGTGAACTCCGCCCAGGCGCGCGCGAAGTCGAGCGGGACTTCGGGACGGATGGTCGGCATCGCCAGGTCGACGACCGCCGGGGCCGTCCCCGGGCCGTTCTTGCCGGACTTCTTGCGCTTCGCGGTCTCTGCTGCTGCCACCCTGCAAGGGTATGGCCTCGCCGCGGTGGACCGGCCGACACCGCCGCACCCCGCGCCGCCGTCGGGTCGCGTGCGGGCTCCGCTCGGGCGGTGCGCGGGCGGTGCGCGGGCGCCGCGAGCCTCGTGAAGGCAGGGTGAAGAGCGTCCCCGGACGATCGGCGCCCGCACCCCCGGGGCCTAGGGTTTGTCCCACCGTTCGCGGCGCGGCGGGAATTGTGGGGCAAGCCCTAGGATGGCGGCCGCCGCAGACGGATGCGCAGGGGAACGCACCACCAGCAAGCACGGGGGACGGAAATGGCCGACAAGGTCCTGCTCAAGCCTTGGGAACTGCACGGCGAGGGCCGCGAGTTCGAAGGTGTCTCGAACGAGTTCGCGCACGCCGCGCTCGACCTGGAGAACGGGCTCGCCGCCCTCGGCACCCCCTGGGGCCGGGACGAGCCGGGCCAGGGCTTCGGCACCGCCTACGAGGGCGCCCGCGAGGGCGTGCTGGCCGGCCTGCACGGCCTCGCCACCCGCCTCGGCGGCATCGGCGGCGGCCTGCACACCATGGCCGACAACGCCGAGCAGAACGACCAGGGCAACCGCGACGCGTTCCGCGCGCTCACCCCGGGAACCGGACCCGCCCCCTCGGCGCTCTGAACCGACGGACCGTCAAGCCGCCCAACCGAAGGGGAGCACGTGCCCAGGAACCTGCCCGCGGAGCTGGCCCCGGTCATGGCCCGGCTCGACCGCGCGTGGCCCGAGGCCGACGAGGACGCGCTGCGCCGCGCGGCCGGACTCTGGCGCGACTTCGGCGGCGAGGCCGAGCGGCTCGGCCGCCGTGGCGCGGCCGCCGCGCAGCGCATCACCGGTGAGAACACCGGCCCTGCCGTCGACGCCTTCGCCGACCACTGGCGCGGGTTCAGCGGCGCGGGCCGTGGCCACCTCGACGACGCGCACACCGCGGCCGAGGCGATCGCCGGCGCGTTCGAGAAGGCCGCCGCCGCCACCGACAGCTGCAAGGCCGAGCTGGTCGCCGTCCTGACCGAGCTCGCCGAGGAGATCAAGAAGGCGGACGCCGCCGAGGCCGCCGCCAAGGCCCAGGTGCAGACCGCGAGGACGGAGGGCCTGGCCGGGCTGCTCGGCCAGGTCGCCGGCACCGTCAAGGGCGCCGTCGCCGAGACCGGCGAGGCGGTCGCCGTCGAGGCGGCCCGGCTCAAGGTCACCGGCCTGCTGGACGAACTCCGCCGCGCCATGGGGGACGGCCTGAAGGCCGCCCTCAAGGAACCCGCGGTCACCGCCCTGGAACGCATCGCCCAGGCCGACGGCGCCGGCCGGCACGGCGAGATGCGCACCCTGAGCGCGGCCCGCTCGGGCGGCGAGCTCACCGGTGCGCTCGCCGACACGGCCGTCGGCGGCGCCGCCGCGGTGGCCGGCGTCCGCGGCCTGTCCGCCGCCGTCGGCCCGGACGGCAAGGTGCTCACCGACGCCCAGGGCCACCCGGTGGTGCTCGGGCCCGACGGCAAGCCGCTGACCGGCCTGGACGGCGTGACCGTCGCGGTCGACGCGCACGGCCGTCCGGTGCTCGGCGAGGACGGCAGGCCGGTGGTGGTCGACGCCGGGGGCAACGCGGTGGCCGGTCTGGCGCTCGGCGCCGACGGCCGCCCGCTCACCGACGCCCAGGGGCGGCCGCTGGTGGTCGGCGCGGACGGCGCGGTCGGCGACACCGGGCTCAGCCTGGCCGTCGGCAAGGACGGGCAGCCCGTGCTCGGCAAGGACGGCCGGCCGGTGATGCTCGACGCCGAGGGCCGGCCCGCCGCCGGACTCGCGGTCGGCACCGACGGGCAGCTGCTCACCGACGGCAAGGGCCACGCCCTGGTCGCCGGCCTCGGCCGGGACGGCCGGCCACTGGTGGACGCGGGCGGCCCGGACGGCCTGCGGATCGGCCCGGACGGCCTGCGCCTGGGCCCCGACGGCCGCCCGGTCGCGGCCGTCGACCTCGGCCAGGGAACCCTCCCCGGTGGTCAGACCGGCCCCGGCGGCCGGATACCCGCCGACGGTCCCGGCACCGGGCCCCTCGCCGGCCCGGCCGTCGTCGTGTCCGCCGCAGCGGGACCGACCGCGGTCGTCGTCCAGGCGACGGCCCCGCAGACACCGGGCTCCTTCGGCGAGAGCAGCCACCGCGGCGGCTACGGCTCGAACTACGGCTCGGGCGGCAGCGGCTACGGCAGCGGCTACGGCGGCGGTTCGGGCGGCGGTTCGGGCGGCGGGCACCCGGCCGCGGCCCAGGCCGGCCCCGCGCCCGACTACGACCTGCCGCCCGCGCGCCCGGCCGGCCCGGTCACCGTCCACACCGACTCGGTGGCCGTCGCACCGCCCGCCGCACCGCCCTCCGGCGGCCTCTTCGACGACCCGCCGGTGCATTCCGGCCCGGGCCGCGGCGCGGACGCCTACCTGCCCGGCGGTCCGGCCGGCGGCGGCTCGGCCCCCGGCTTCCCGCTCGGCCCGGTCGGCGGCGCCCCCGCGGGCGGCTCCGCCCCGATCGGTGCCCCGGTCGGCGGCGTGGTCGGCGCGGGCCCCGGCGGCACTGCCGGTGCCCCGGTCACCGGGGGGCCGGTCGGCACCCCCGTCGGCGGCCCGGTGGGCGGTGCGCCCGGTGGCGCGCCGGCCGGCGCGGCAGGCACCGCCGGACCGGGCACCCCCGGGGCGCCCGGCGCCCCGGGCGGCGGCGTGGTCGGCGCGGTGGTCGGCACGCCCGGCGGCGCCCGTACCCCGACCGGCGGCGCCACGCCCGGGACACCCGGCGCGGCGACCGCGGCCCCGCTGCCCTTCCGGCTCGGCGAGCAGGCCGGCGAGGGCGGCCGCCGCCGCCCCGACACGCTCTTCACGGAGACCGCCCGCACCGAGGAGGGCGTCCTGCCCGCGGTGCAGCCCGGCCTGGTGGTCGCGGGCTACCTCGCGACCCGCGGCGCGGCCCCGGCGGGCCCGGCGCCGAACCGGCCGCCCCGCGCAGCACCGCCGACAGCCGTCCGTACGGGCTGCCCGGCGGGCTAGGGACGGTCGACCCGGCCCACCAGGCAGCCCTGGAGCAGCGGATCCCCCGGCAGCCGGACGGCGCGCCGGTGCCGCACCCGGACCCGGCGGGGCGGTGGCCGGAGGCGCTCAACGGCGGCGGCCCCCGCGAGGCCGGCCGGGCCAACAACGGCGTCGACGTGGCGCTGTCCGCCGTCGACACGCTCGCCGGCCTGCCGGTCTGCGCCGCCCCGCGGCTGCCGGACGGCCCCGCGGGCGAGCGCGGTGGCCGGGACCGCGCCGAACGCGAGCTCGGCACCCGCTTCTGCGACCTCGGCGACGGCCCGGGCGCCCTCGCCCGGCTCGCCGAGGCGCTGCTGCGCTCCGGCCCGGGCGCGCAGGCGGTGCTGCTCACCCTGGACGGCTTCGGGCGGTCGCACACCTGGAACGCGGTCAACCACGGCGACCGGGTGACCTACCTCGACCACCAGAGCGGCCGCAGCGCCGCCGAACCGCTGTACGCCGCGGACCACGGCCTCTGGGCGATCGCCCTGGACGACCGGTGCCACCCGCTCGACCTGGACGCGCTCCCCGGCGCGGCGGCCCGTACGGCGGCCGATCCGGCGCCCGCGTCCACGGAGCCGACAGGCCCGGAGGCCGCAGCCCCGGAGGCCGCAGCCCCGGCGGCCACGGCCCCGGTGCGCCCGGCCCCGGAGCGCCCGGCCCCGGAGCCGGCCGCGCCGGAGCCCGCGCCGCCGCGGTCCCGCCTCACCGTCCACCGCACCACTGCCGGGAGCCCCCGCCGATGACCACCCGCGAGCAGGCCCTGGCCACCGCGCACCGCTGGATCCACGGCGACCTGCCGGCCGAAGCGGCGGGCCCCGTCCACAGCCACGAGTTCGAGCACGGCTGGGTGGTGTGGCCCGAACCCGCGCCCGTCCGGGTCGACCCGTTGACCGGCCGGCGGCGGGCCCCGGAGGAGATCGGTGCGGCCTGCGCCGTCGTCGACCGGCTGACCGGCGGGCTCACCGTCTGGCCGTCCGTCCCCGTGCCCGAGGTCGTCCGGCGCTACCGGGACTTCCTCGGCGCGGGCGGCTACGATCCGGCGCTGCCCCCGGCCACCGGCCCCGGCACCCGGGCGACCCTCCGCTACCGCGACGCGCAGGGGACGGAGCAGTCCCTGGCGGTGCCCGCCACGACCGGCCTCCCGCATCCGGCACTGCGGGCCTGGGAGCAGCTGCGCGGGCAGGGCGTCCGGCCGGAGGACCTGACCGGCGTGCACACCGACCTGCAGCCCGCCGCGCTGCCCGGCGGCTACACCGCGCACGCGGTGGCCGCCGCCCTGCCCGGCGTGCCGGTCACCTGCGACCTCGCCTACGGGCCGTGGTTCGACGGACGTGCCGAGGCCGTCCGGGCGCTGCCCGCCACGCCGGGGGTGCGGCCCAACCGGGTGCCGTTCCCGCGGACGGTCCCGCCGGCCGCGCCGGAGGGCGAGGCGGCGCTGGCCGCGCGGCTGGCCGGGGTGTTCGGGCCCGAGGGGGTGCGGCGCTTCGATGCCGGCGCGGTGCTGGCCGCGGACCTGCCGGAGGCGGTCGCCCGGCCGCTGCAGCAGGTCGGGCTGCCGGTCGTGGTGGCGGGCCTGTTCGCACTCCACCACCCCGAGCCGGACGGCATCGCCGACGGCACCCGCACCGGTGCACCGCTGCCGGACGCGGCCGGGCACCTCGCCGCGCTCGGCCGCGGGGCGGCGGCCACCGCCGACGCCCGGCAGGGGCTGCTCGGCCAGGTCGTGCTCGGCGGCGACGGCCACGCCCTGGTCACCGTCGACACGCTGCAGGGCCGGGTCCGCGCGATCGACCCGGACACCGCGACCGCCCGCTACTGCAACGCCGATCTCACCGCCTTCACCCGCTCGCTGACCCTCGCCGCCGAACGGCTGCCCGCCCTGCGCGGCCTGCACCCGTACGCGGCGGGCCCGGCCGTCGCCGAGTTCCAGTGGGCGCTGGCGGCGCTCGACGGCACCGTCTTCGGCGATCCCGAGAACTGGTGGTCGGTGATCGTCGAGCAGCTCTGGCACGGCCTGCTCTGAGCGGTCCGCCGCCGTGCGCCACGGGCGGGGCGGGCCGCAAGACGGGGGATTCGGGCAGGTGAGCGGGCCGGATCGCGTAGCGTGGACCGCTATGCGACTGGGTGTTCTCGACGTAGGCTCCAACACCGTCCACTTCCTCGTGGTCGACGCGCACCCCGGTGCGGCCCCCTCCCCGCGTACTCGCACAAGGCCGAGCTGCGGCTCGCCGAGCTGCTCGACGACACAGGGGCGATCAGCCCGGCGGGTGTGGACCGCCTGGTGGCCATGGTGTCCTCGTCCATCGCGGTCGCCGAGGACAAGGGCGCCGTCGACATACTGCCGTTCGCCACCTCCGCGGTGCGCGAGGCGGCCAACGGCGAGGCGGTGCTCGCCCGGATCGCCGCCGAGACCGGCATCACGCTGCGCGTGCTGTCCGGGCAGGACGAGGCCCGGCTGACCTTCCTCGCCGTCCGCCGCTGGTTCGGCTGGTCCTCCGGCCGGCTGCTGAACCTGGACATCGGCGGCGGCTCGCTGGAGATCGCCTGCGGCCTGGACGAACAGCCCGACGTCGCGATCTCCCTGCCGCTCGGCGCGGGCCGGCTGACCGCTCGGCTGCCCGGCGACATCGCCGACCCGGACGACGTCCGCGAGCTGCGCCGGCACATCCGGGCGGAGATCGCGCAGATCGCCGGCGAGTTCGCGAGACAGGGCGCGCCGGACCACGCCGTCGCCACCTCCAAGACCTTCAAGCAGCTGGCCCGGATGACCGGCGCCGCCCCCGCCGACGCCGGCCCGCGGGTCGCCCGCCGGCTCACCCGCAGCGGCCTCGCCGCCTGGCTGCCCCGGCTCGCCGGGATGACCGTCGCCGAGCGGGCCCGCATCCCCGGCGTCTCCGAGGGCCGTGCCAAGCAGCTGCTGGCCGGCGCCCTGGTCGCCGACGCCGCCATGGACCTGTTCGGTCTGGACACGCTGGACATCTGCCCCTGGGCCCTGCGCGAGGGCATCATCCTGCGCCGCCTGGACGCGCTGGACGGCTCCTCCGAACGCCGGGCCGCGCTCACCTCCTGACCCTTGGCCGCGGCCCCTTCCGGTACCGCGGCGAGGGGCTCCGGCGGGGTGAGACGTGGGCCACGCTTCTCCCGGTCCGCCCCATTCGTCCGCACCGGCGCATACCCTGTGTCCCGTGGCGGATGCAGCGGACGACGACGCGGCGCCGGCCGGCCGCGCCTCTGAGGGCGGTGCGCGGCGGGCCGTCGGAGCGCGCCGGGCCAAGGCCGGCACCCAGCCGCAACGACGTTCCGCCGACCGGGCCGCCGGCCCCGGCACCGACCCGCAGGGCATCGGCGACCGGGCCGCCGCCGCGTCCCGCACGGCCCGTGGGGCCGCCTCCCGCACCGCCAAGGGCGCAGCCGCCCGGACGGCGAAGTCCGCGAAGTCCGTCCAGTCGGTGACCGCGGCCAGGACGGCCAAGGTGGCCAAGGTCGCCCGCGCCGTGAAGGAGGCCCGCCGCAAGCTGCCGCAGGCCGCCCCGCTGCTGCGCACCACCGACCGCCTCGTGCTGCCCCCGCACCCCGGCCTGCACGTCCCCGACACCAAGGTGGCGCTCTCCACCGCCTCGGTGTACCCGTCGAGCACCGCGACCGCCTTCGAACTCGCCGCCAGGCTCGGCTACGACGGCGTCGAGGTGATGGTCTGGAACGACCCGATCAGCCAGGACCTGGAGGCGCTGCGCCGGCTCTCCGACGCGCACCGGATGCCGATCCTGGCCGTGCACGCGCCGTGCCTGCTGATCACCCAGCGGGTGTGGACCACCGATCCCTGGACGAAGCTCGTCCGGGCCCGGGCCGCTGCCGAGAAGCTCGGCGCGGACACCGTCGTGGTGCACCCGCCGTTCCGCTGGCAGCGCCAGTACGCGCGCGACTTCGTCCAGGGCATCGGCCGGATGGCGGGGGAGACGGACGTCCGCTTCGCCGTCGAGAACATGTACCCGTGGCGCTACAAGGACCGCGAGATGCTGGCCTACGCGCCCGGCTGGGACGTCACCGACGAGGACTACCGGCACTTCACCATCGACCTGTCGCACGCCGCGACCTCCCGGATCGACGCCCTGGAGATGGCCGACCGGATGGGGCACCGGCTGGCCCACGTCCACCTGGCCGACGGCTCCGGCTCCGGCAAGGACGAGCACCTGATCCCCGGCCGGGGCCGGCAGCCCTGTGCGCCGCTGCTGGAGCGCCTGGCCCGCGACGGCTTCGACGGCCACGTCGTGCTGGAGGTCAACACCCGCCGCTCGGCCACCCCCGCCGAACGCGAGGCCGACCTCGCCGAGGCCCTCGCCTTCACCCGGCTCCACCTGGCCGCCCCGGCCCGCCGGGTCTGACGGGCCCGGGCCCGCCGCCCGGCGCCCGCGGGGCCCGGCGTAGGCTGGCGGCAGCCCGGTCGCACACGGAGGGGATCATGACGGATCTTCAGCTCCAGGCCCATGCCATGTCGTTCGGCCCGGTCGCCGCACAGTACGACGCCGCCCGGCCGTCCTACCCGGACGAGCTGTTCGACGAGCTGGAGCGCCTCGCGGCGCGCCCGCTGGCCGGTGCCGACGTGCTCGACGTGGGCGCCGGGACGGGCATCGCCACCCGGCTGCTGGCCGCCCGGGGAGCCCGGGTGATCGCCGTCGAGCCCAGTGCCGGGATGGCCGCCCGGCTGCACGAGGTCACCCCGCAGATCCCGGTGGTGAAAGGGACGGGCGACGAGCTGCCCTGCCACGAGGACTCCGCGGACCTCGTCACCTATGCCCAGGCCTTCCACTGGACGGACCCGGCCCGCTCCGTCCCGGAGGCCCTGCGGGTGCTGCGCCCCGGGGGCGCGCTCGCGCTGTGGTGGAACGTCAAGGACCGTGCCGCCGACTGGATCTCCGCCCAGGAGCAGCGGCTGGCGGCCGCGCTCCCCTCGTACCACTACTACGGCGGGGTGATCGACGGCGCCGAGGCCCTGGTCGAGTACGGCCTGGAGGTGGAGACCGTGCGGCTGCACTGGGAGCGGCAGGTCACCCTCGACAGCCACCTGACGGACCTGACGTCGCGGTCGTACTTCGCCGTGCTGTCCGCGGAGCAGCAGGCCCCGGTGCTGGCGGCGGAGCGGGCGGCGCTGCTGGCCGACTTCCCCGACGGGCTGATCGCCGAGCCGTACGTGCTCGACCTCTTCGTGGCCCGCGCACCCGGGACGCGCTGACCGCATCGCGGACAGCGCGTCCGTCGCCCGGACGGGGAGGCGTAATCTCGGTAGGACAGCGGCCGTGCACCCTCCCACCAGCGCAGCGGCCGTCGCAGGCCCCGAAGGAGTGGAGCGCATGCCCGAGCTGAGGTCCCGTACCGTCACCCACGGCCGCAACATGGCGGGTGCCCGTGCCCTTCTCAGGGCGGCGGGTGTAGCCCGGGAGGACTTCGGCAAGCCGATCATCGCGGTGGCCAACTCCTTCACCGAGTTCGTGCCCGGCCACACCCACCTGCAGCCGGTGGGCCGGATCGTCTCCGAGGCGATCAAGGAGGCCGGCGGCATCCCGCGCGAGTTCAACACCATCGCGGTGGACGACGGCATCGCGATGGGCCACGCCGGCATGCTGTACTCGCTGCCCTCGCGCGACCTGATCGCCGACTCGGTCGAGTACATGGTGAACGCGCACTGCGCGGACGCGCTGATCTGCATCTCCAACTGCGACAAGATCACCCCCGGCATGCTGATGGCCGCGCTGCGCCTCAACATCCCGACGGTCTTCGTCTCCGGCGGCCCGATGGAGGCCGGCCAGGCCGTCCTGGTCGACGGCACCGTCCGCAAGCTCGACCTGGTCAACGCGATCTCCGACGCCGTCAACGAGAACGTCTCGGACGCGGACATCGCGATCATCGAGGAGAACGCGTGTCCGACCTGCGGGTCGTGCTCGGGCATGTTCACCGCCAACTCGATGAACTGCCTCACCGAGGCGATCGGCCTCTCGCTGCCCGCCAACGGCTCGGTGCTGGCCACCCACACCGCCCGCAAGGCGCTGTACGAGGACGCCGGCCGCACCGTCGTCGAGATCACCAAGCGGCACTACCACCAGGACGACGACTCCGTCCTGCCGCGCAACGTGGCCACCCGCGCCGCGTTCGAGAACGCCATGGCACTGGACATCGCGATGGGCGGCTCCACCAACACCATCCTGCACCTGCTCGCCGCGGCCCAGGAGGCGGAGGTGGACTTCGACATGCGGGCCATCGACGCCATCTCGCGCCGGGTGCCGTGCCTGTCCAAGGTCGCGCCCAACGGCTCGTACTACATGGAGGACGTGCACCGGGCCGGTGGCGTCCCCGCGATCCTCGGCGAGCTCTACCGCGGCGGGCTGCTCAACGAGGACGTGCACACCGTGCACTCCGGCTCGCTCGACGAGTGGCTGAAGACCTGGGACATCCGTGGCGGTTCGCCGTCCCCGGAGGCCGTCGAGCTGTTCCACGCCGCCCCCGGCTGCGTCCGCTCGGCCACCGCCTTCTCGCAGTCCGAGCGCTGGGACACCCTGGACACCGACGCGGCGAACGGCTGCATCCGCAGCGTCGAGCACGCGTACTCGGTCGAGGGCGGCCTCGCCGTGCTGTACGGCAACCTCGCCGAGGACGGCTGCATCGTGAAGACGGCCGGCGTCGACGAGTCGATCTGGACCTTCTCCGGCCCGGCCGTGGTGCTGGAGTCCCAGGAGGACGCGGTCGACGCGATCCTCACCAAGCGGGTCAAGGAGGGCGACGTCGTCGTCATCCGCTACGAAGGCCCCAAGGGCGGACCGGGCATGCAGGAGATGCTCTACCCGACCTCGTTCCTCAAGGGCCGGGGCCTGGGCAAGGCCTGCGCGCTGATCACCGACGGCCGGTTCTCCGGCGGCACCTCGGGCCTGTCGATCGGTCACGCCTCGCCCGAGGCTGCCTCCGGCGGCACCATCGCCCTGGTCGAGGACGGCGACATCATCGCGATCGACATCCCGGCCCGGAAGGTCGACCTCCAGGTCTCCTTCGAGGAGCTGCACGAGCGCCGGCTCAAGCTGGAGTCCGAGGGCGGCTACCGGCCGAAGAACCGCGAGCGCGAGGTCAGCCAGGCGCTGAAGGCGTACGCGGCGATGGCGACCTCGGCCGACAAGGGCGCCGTCCGGGACGTCAGCAAGCTCGGCTGAGCCCGGCAGGCCGCCACCGGCAGCGCAGCGCTTCGCAGGAGCCGCACCCCGCACGGGGTGCGGCTCCTGCGCCGTTCCCCTCCGGCATCGGGCGATAATCGGACCTGTGGACGAGCAGAGCACCCCCGCAAGCAGCCCGCCGCCGCCCCCGCGCCGGAGCCGATCCGCTGGTTCGGCACGACCTGGGTCGAGCACGACGGCGGCTACCGGCTGCGCCGGGTGCTGGTGCCGCTCGGGGCGCTGATCTGCACCGCCGCCGGCGCCCTCCTGCTGCGTTTCGCGGTCGGCGGGGTCGGCATGTCGCACGCCGGCGGCCTGGTGAACGTGCTGCTGGTCGCCGCCATCGCGGTGTGCACCGCGCTGGCCGCGATGCGCACCTGGAAGGTCCTCACCGAGGGCCGCGACGCGCTGACCGGCTGGATGGCCGAGGACCGCTCGCTCGGTGCGGTCTGGCTGATCGGCGGGGTCGGCGCCCTCGCCGTCTACTTCTTCCGCAGCCTCGTCGAGGCCCCCGGCGAGTCCGTCCACCGGGCCGCGTACGAGCAGGCCCTGCAGCGCCACGAGCGGCGGCGGGCCGAGCGCGGTGGCCGTCCCGGGACCAAGCGGCGGCGCTGAGCGCAGGCGGCCGGTCAGCCCGCGGCGAGGGCCCGCGCCAGGTCGGCGCAGAGGTCGTCCGGCTCCTCCAGCCCGACCGACAGCCGCAGCAGCCCGGGGTGCGGCCGCGCCTCGGCGGCGACCGGCCGGTGGGTCAGCGAGGCCGGGTGCTGGATCAGCGAGTCCACCCCGCCCAGCGACACCGCGTGGGTGATCAGCCCGCAGCCCGCGGCGACCCGCGCCGCCGCCTCGTAGCCGTCCCGCAGCGAGAACGCCAGCACCGATCCGGCGCCCGCCAGCTGGCGCCCGACCAGCCCCTGCGGGTCGCAGTCCGGCAGCCCCGGGTAGTACACCCGCTCGACCTCCGGCCGGCCGCCCAGCCAGGCGGCCAGCTTCCCGGCGCCCGCGGTCTGGTGGCGCACCCGCAGCGGCAGCGTCTGCAGGCCGCGGTGCAGCAGGTACGCGGCCAGCGGGTGCAGGATGCCGCCGGTCACGGCCCGGACGCGGCGCAGCCGCTCGGCCCAGGCGGCGTCGGTGGCGACCACGCCGGCCAGCACGTCGCCGTGCCCGCCGAGGTACTTGGTGGCGCTGTGCAGCACGATCGTCGCGCCGTGCCGGACGGGCTGCTGGAGGACGGGCGTGGCGAAGGTGTTGTCGACCAGCAGCGGCACCTCGCCGCAGCGCGCGGCGAGGGCGGCCAGGTCGGTCAGCTCCAGCGTCGGGTTGGCCGGGGTCTCCACCACGACCAGTCCGGTGTCCGGCCGCAGCGCGTCCGCGACGTCCTCGGCGCGGGCCCAGGTCACCTCGGTGCCGAGCAGGCCGGTGGCCAGCACGTGGTCGGTGCCGCCGTAGAGCGGGCGGACGGCCACCACGTGCCCGCGGCCCTCGGCCCGGGCGGCGAGCAGGCAGGCGCTGAGCGCGGCCATGCCGGAGGCGAAGGCGACCGCCTGCGGGCAGCCCTCCAGCTCGGCCAGGGCCTGCTCGAACCGGGCGGTGGTGGGGTTCCACAGCCGCTGGTAGACGGCGCTGCCGCCGTCCGGGAGCAGCCCGCCGGTGGCGAGTGCCTCGTAGCTGTCGCCGCCGGCCTCGACCCCGGGCAGCGGGTTGGTGGTCGACAGGTCGATCGGCGGGACGTGCACGCCGAGACCGCGCAGGTCGGCGCGGCCGGCGTGCACCGCCCGGGTGTCCGGGTGGGCGGTGAGGGTGTCGGGGTGCGGCATGGGTGGCCTCCTCAACGGGCGGTGCCCCGAAGGGCGGTGGGGGTGCGCCCATGGTCGAAGAGGCGGCGGCCGGAGGGCCAGGCTTCGGAAGAACATTCGGATACCGGTCGGTAGGTCTTGCGGATGTTCGGGTCGGCGGCCGAAGGTGGCCCCCGTGCCGAAGAATCCGCAACCCGCCCTCGCACCGGTCGACCGCGCCATCCTGCGGCTGCTGGTGGCGGACGCGCGGATGCCGAACAATGCGATCGCCGAGGCCGTCGGCATCGCCCCGTCGACCTGCCTGGGCCGGATCCGCGCGCTGCGCGAGCGCGGGGTGATCCGCGGCTTCCACGCCGAGGTGGACCCGGCCGCCACCGGCCTCGGCATCCAGGCGATGATCGCGGTACGGCTGCACGCCCACACCAGCGAGCAGATCCGCAGCTTCGCCGGGGGCATCCCGCGGCTGCCGGGCGTGGTGGCCGCCTATCACCTGGCCGGCGCGGACGACTACCTGCTGCACGTGGCCGTCGCCGACACGGACGCGCTGCGCGACTTCGTCCTGGAGCACCTGACGGCCCACCCGGCCGTCCAGCACACCGAGACCAGCCTGATCTTCGGTCACGTCCGCGGTGCGGCCCCGACCGCGCCGGACTGACCGCCCCGGCCGCCGCGGCGGCCCGGGACGGGGTCAGCTGCGCGAGAGGGTGCCGCAGCCGCCGCCCTGCTCCATCGGCTTGCTGCGGTCGTACGGGTCGATGGTGGCCCCGCCGGTCGGGCCGACGCTCTCCCGGGTCTGCGGGAAGCTCGTCACCAGGTAGCCGCCCGAGGTGTCGCAGACGTTGTTGCCGAAGTCCGCCTGCATGTGCGTGAGGACGGGCTTGCCGCGCTGCACGATGTAGTGCGCCGGGTCGTAGAAGGTGAAGTCCAGCTCCCGGCGGACGATCTCCCGCTCCACCACGGGGGAGTCGGTCCCGTCCTGCCACAGCACCGGCCTGGCCGTGCTGCCGGGGGCGGGTGAGGCGGGCTCCTTGCCGACGTCCGGCCCCGGGCGCAGCGCGTACACGTAGGTGTAGTCGGTGTGCACCACCAGGCCGTGCTTGCCGTCGCCCTCGAAGGTCGTCCGGCCCTGGACCTTGACCACGTCGGTGACCGGGACGGCTAGCCGGGGGTCGAAGCGGCTCAGCCAGACGGTCGGGTCGTCCGCCTCGGTGGGGTGCGCGACGGCCTTGCCCAGCCGGGCCTTCTCCTGCCGGTCCAGCAGGTCGAGCGCGGCCTGCGGGGTGTCGCCGGCGAGCGTCTTCGGGTCGACGGCGGTGAGGACGAGGAAGCTGCGGACGGCCGCGAGCTGCGCGGCGACCTCCTTGCGGGAGTACACCCCGACCGCGGTGGCGTCCGGGACGGTGATCCCGTCGGCCCCGGCCGGCCAGGCCTCGGCGGGCGAGCCCGCCCACGGGTGCTCGACGGTGGGCGTGTCGGGGGCGACGCTGGGCGGCGCGGCCGTCGGCGAGGCCGTCTCCGGGCCGACCGGCGGGAGCGCCGCCGGGCCCGGCTGCCGGTCCGCGGCGCCGGCCAGGGCGATCAGGCCGAGGACGACACAGACGGACAGGGCCACGCCCAGCCCGCTCCACCAGCCGCTGCGGCCGGCGCGCGCGGCCGGCCGGTCGACCCGCTTCGCGCGCCGCCCGAACAGGCCCCGGCGGATCCGCGGCACGTCGGCGGACGCCCGCCACGACTCCGCCTGCGGCGGGGTGTGCCGCCACCGGGCGGCGAGCATCCGGGCCCGTCCGGACTGTTCCTTGACGGCGGCGGCGCGGACGAACTCGTCGTCGAGGACGAGCCCCTCGAAGGGGTCGTCGGAACGCGGTTCGGGATCTTCGACTGTCGGCACGCGCGAAAGTATGCAGACGGCCTTCGGCGGCTCTGCGGGCGGGTGCGCGGCCGGTGCCCGCACGGCTGCCCTTCCGTGCGGGTTTCGGCCTTTTCGTCCGTCAGCCGCGCTTCCTGGCCTGCTTCACCGACCCGACCACGCCCGCGATCGCGAGCAGCAGACCGGCCGGCAGCAGGGAGGTGAACAGGGCGCCGATCAGCCCGGAGCTGCCCAGCAGCGTCATCGCCAGGGTGTTCAGCACCCAGAGCGCGCCGGCCGCGGGCAGTGCCGACTGCCAGGGGTGCGCGTCGGCCCAGCGCTGCAGCCGGCGGTCCCCGTCGTCCTTGCGCAGCCGCCCGCCGACCGTGCCGACCAGGAAGAAGAAGAACAGCCCGAGGCCGACCGGGCCGGCCAGGATGTCCAACGACCAGTGGCCCGTGACGACGTCCACGCCCAGGGCGGCGCCACCGACCACGGTGCCGACGGCCGCGGCCGTCCGCCAGGGGCCCAGAGTCGCCGCCGCGACGGCGACCTGGCGGTTCTCACTTCGCGACATATCTCCGTGTCCCATGGCTCCACGGTGCGCCCGGTCACCCCTGGAAAGCCATAGGGGCAAACCCGGAGATTCCCCGAGCGCGAGCCGTGGGACGGGCCGTGCCGCGTGCCGTCCGCGGGCTCCCGGGCGCCCGGGCCGTGCCGTGGCAGCATGGCCGACGATCACACCGGACCAGGGAGTACGACATGGGCCTCGGCTGGACAGTGCACGGGGACGGCCGGACACCGGCACCCGGGGAGGTCGTCCGCCCCGGGGAGCGGCTCTCCTGGCCCAGGACGGCGGGGCTCGGCGCCCAGCACGTGGTCGCGATGTTCGGTGCGACCTTCGTGGCCCCGGTGCTGATGGGCCTGGACCCGAACCTCGCGGTGATGCTGAGCGGCGTGGCCACGATGCTGTTCCTGCTGGTCACCCGCGGCCGGATCCCCAGCTACCTGGGCAGCAGCCTGGCCTTCGTCGGGGTGGCCGCCTCGATCCGGTCGGCGGGCGGCGGGACCGCCGCGGTCACCGGGGCGATGCTGGTCGTCGGTGCGGTGCTGTTCGCCGTGGGGATCGCCGTGCACGCGCTGGGCGCGCGGATCGTGCACGCGGTGCTGCCGCCGGTGGTCACCGGCGCGGTGGTGATGATCATCGGCTTCAACCTGGCCCCGGTGGTGGCCCGCACCTACTGGCCGCAGGACCAGTGGATCGCCCTGCTGACGATGGCGTTCACCGTCACGGCGATGGTGGTCGCGCGGGGCTTCGCGTCCCGGATCGCGGTCTTCCTCGGCCTGATCTTCGGGTACGTCGCCTCCTGGGTGGCGGACCGCCTGTTCGGGCGGATCCACTCCGCGGACGCGTCGGGGCAGGTCACCGACCACTGGCGGGTCGACCTGTCCGGGGTGCGGCACGCGGACTGGTTCGGCCTGCCGTCGCTGCACGGGCCGCACTTCGAGGCCTCCGCGGTGCTGCTCGCGCTGCCCGTGGTCATCGCGCTGATCGCGGAGAACGCGGGCCACGTCAAGGCGGTCGCCGAGATGACCGGCGACGACCTCGACCCGGACCTCGGCCGGGCGATCGCGGCGGACGGCGCCGCGAGCGTGCTCGCCACCGCGGCCGGCGGCCCGGCGACCACCACCTACGCGGAGAACATCGGCGTCATGGCGGCCACCCGGGTCTACTCCACGGCCGCGTACCTGTGCGCGGCGGTGTTCGCGGTGCTGTTCGGCCTCAGCCCCAAGTTCGGCGCCGTGGTGGCGGCGGTGCCGGGCGGGGTGCTCGGCGGGATCACCGTGGTGCTGTACGGGATGATCGGCCTGCTCGGCGCGAAGATCTGGAACGAGAACCGGGTGGACCTCGGCAACCCGCTCAACCTGGTGCCGACCGCGGCCGGGATCATCATCGGCATCGGCGGGGTCTCGCTCAGGTTCACCTCGGACTTCGCCCTCGACGGCATCCCGCTGGGCACCCTCGTCACCATCGTCGGCTACCACGGCCTGCGGTTCTTCGCCCCGGCGCACCTCACCGGCAGAACTTCCGGCGACGGCCCGTCAGACCCCGTGCGGCGCGCGTAGACTCCGCGCGTAGACGACGCGCATAGAGTTTGCTTGACCGGCATGGTTACCCGCCCGTACCTTCGTCCAGCATCGTGCGCGCCGGTACGGCGGCGGGCGAACCGCGCCCTCCTCCCGGCGGCAGAAGGGGGCACACACATGCTCGGGAAGACCCTCGGGAACCGCTCGAAGACCCTCGTCACCCTCGCGGTCGGCGTGGTCGTCGGCGGCGCCGTGGCCGGCGGCGGCTTCGCGGTCGCCGACACCAAGGCGCCGCGCAGCGACCGCCAGATCACCAACATGACCCTTGAGGTCAACGACATCAAGGCCTACTACGGCGACACCGTCGACGCCCAGGGCGAGCACTGGCCCTCCGCCACCGGCAACTACGCCAAGCAGGTCGCCGGCATCGAGAAGGACGCCAAGCAGTACCTGCAGGGCAAGGCCCGGCACGACCACGGGAAGAAGAAGGCCATCGTGCTCGACGTCGACGACACCTCGCTGTCGACGTACAACTACGAGCTGGAGACGACCTTCGTCTACAACCCCGTCAGCAACGCCCAGTACATCGCCACCAAGACCATGCCGGCCGTCTTCGGGATGAACACCCTGGCGTCCTGGGCCGAGCAGCAGGGCTACACCGTCTTCTACGTCACCGGCCGGCCGGAGGCGCAGCGCTCGTACACCGCCGCGAACCTCGCCGCCGTGGGCTTCCCGACGGCCGACGCCTCGCACCTGTACCTGAAGAACAAGGAGAACCCGCCGGCGTACCTGGCCTGCGGCGCCGCCTGCACCACCATCGAGTACAAGTCCGGCACCCGCGCCCACATCGAGAGCCTCGGCTACCAGATCGTGGCGGACTTCGGCGACCAGTACAGCGACCTGTCCGGCGGCCACGCCGGCAAGACCTACAAGATCCCGAACCCGATGTACTACCTGCCCTGACGTGCCGCGCCGGGCGGCGGGCCCCACCCGTCGCCCGCCGCCGGCCCCGGTCTACGATGCACTTTTGCCCGACCGACGTACGGAGCAGGGCGTTGACCTCGGACCAGCAGGGCGCCATCGCCCGTCGGATCACCGATCTGGCCGACCCCAAGAACACGATCATCGCCGTAAGCCTGATCATCGGCTGCGGCCTCTACGGCCTGCGGGGAGCCGGCTGGGCGGCGATCGCCATCGCGTTCGCCGCGGTGCTCCCGATCCTCCTCATCGTCCACACCGCCGCCGAAGGCCGTTGGGCCGACCGGCACCTGACCGACCGCCAGAAGCGGATGACCGTCCTGCCCGCGATCAGCGCCTCCGTCGCGGCGGGCATCTGCCTCCAGGTGCTCACCTCCGCACCCCGGCCGATGGTCGGCCTCACCGCGGCGATGTGGGCCACCATCACCGCGATCTGGCCCATCACGCGCTGGTGGAAGATCAGCGTGCACACCGCCGTGCTCTCCGGCGCCCTCGCCATGCTGGCGCAGGCCTTCGACCCCTGGTGGCTGGCCGGGGCGGCCGGGGTCGCCGTCGTCGCCTGGTCCCGGGTGCGCCTGCGCGACCACACACCCGCCCAGACCCTGGCCGGTGCCGCGCTCGGCGCGGTCGTCGCCGGCCTGGTCTTCGCCGCCTTCTGAGCCGCCCCGCGCCCGGCGCGCGGGGGTGCGGATCTGTCGATGACCCGTCACGGTACCGCCCTGCGGCCGGGATCGGCAGCGGAACGGAGCAAGCCGCTCGCGGACGGTGACCGATCGCCGACCATGCTCATGCCCGTGATCGCGCACCGCCCCCGGCCCCGAGGAGCTCCGCCATGCCCGAGACGCTGCCGACGACGACCACCCCGGTGGGTGCCCGGGAGTGCTGGCTGCCCCGCCACCGCAGGTCGGCCGGGATCGCGCGGCGGCTGCTCCGGGAGTACCTGAGCGGCCTCCCGGACGGTGCGCGCTATGCCGACGACGGCGAACTGCTGCTGGGCGAGCTGGTGGCCAACGCGGTCGCGCACGCCGCGGCGCCGCGCGGCCGCCTGGTGCTGGCCAGGTTCGCCCTCGGTGAGGGCGGGCTGGAGATCGAGGTGCACGACGCCTCGCCGGACGGCGGCTCGCTCGCCGGCACCGCGCCGGCCGACCCCGAGGCCGAGGACGAGTCGGGCCGCGGGCTCTGGCTGGTCGCGCGGCTGGCCGCGGCCTGGGGTGTGCGGCCGCGGCCGGGCGGGGTCGGCAAGATCGTGTGGTGCGTCTGTACGGCCGGGGCGGCAAAGTTCTGACACCCGGCCCGGACGCGCGGCACCGGCCGCACCCGCGTGGGGCGGGTACGGCCGGGGTGCGTCAGAGCGTGTAGTCGACGGTGAGCGTGGCGCCCGTGCCGCGCTGCAGGAAGACGTAGGCCGTGGTGGCGGGCGCCTGGTCGAGGCGCAGCCGCAGTTGCGGGCGACCATCTGCCGGATCGACAGCGCCTCGCCCTGGTCGCGGGTGAAGTCGCCCGGCTGGAACCAGCCGAAGCACGAGGAGGAGTTGTTGGCGCCCTGCTGCTGCGGCAGCACCAGGGCGAAGCCCCGGGCGTCCGCCCAGTGCGTCCAGCCGACCGGGTCGCCGTACGACGCCGACTGGGTGCAGCCGTGCAGGGCGACCACGACCGACCCCGCCCGGCCGGCCCGGCCGGCGTGCAGCGGTACGTCAGCAGGTTGCCGGGGTCCGAGCCGAACCCGGCACCTGCACGGTGCCGGCGGCGCGGGCCGTGCCGCGGCCGAGGCCGAGCACCGCCGCGGCCGTCACGGCGAGCAGCGTCAGCGCCGCCCATCACCGTCTCCTCATCGCGTACGTCATGTCGTGCGGCTCCTTGCCGGGTGGGGGAGAGCCGACCGTTCGAGCGGCCGCCGCCCGGCCGGCACGGTACGGACGGACACCGCCGCGCCCGCCGGGTGGCTGCGGCCCGCATTGCCCACGCTGCGGACGCCTCCGCCCGGGCCGCGCCGCCGGTGGAAGGATGGCGGCAGCACCGTACGAAGGAGCGGCTCCATGGACACCAGTGCATCCGGACAGAAGATCGCCTTCCTCGGCACCGGCAAGATCGGCGAGGCCCTGCTCTCGGGGCTGCTGCGGGCCGGCACGCACCCGGCGGACGTCCTGGTGACCGCCCGGCGGCCGGAACGCGCCGTCGAGCTCGCCGCCGCCTACGGGGTCACCGCGGTGTCCAACGCTGAGGCCGCCAAGCTGGCCGACACCCTGATCCTCGCCGTCAAGCCGCAGGACATGGGCAGTCTGCTGGACGAGCTCGCGCCGCACGTCGCCGCCGACCGGCTGGTGATCTCGGCGGCGGCCGGCATCCCGACCGCCTGGTTCGAGGAGCGGCTGGCGACCGGTACCCCGGTCGTCCGGGTGATGCCCAACACGCCCGTCCTGGTCGACGAGGGCATGAGCGTCATCTCCGGCGGCTCGCACGCCACCGAGCTCCACCTGGCGCGCACCGAGGAGATCTTCCGCTCGGTCGGCAAGGCGATCCGGCTGCCGGAGAGCCAGCAGGACGCCGCGACCGCGCTGTCCGGCTCCGGCCCGGCCTACTTCTACTTCCTGGTCGAGGCGATGACGGACGCCGGCATCCTGCTCGGCCTGCCGCGCAGCGTCGCCCATGACCTGATCGTGCAGTCCGCGATCGGCGCCTCGGTGATGCTGCGGGACTCCGGCGAGCACCCGGTGAAGCTGCGGGAGGCGGTCACCTCGCCGGCCGGCACCACCATCGCCGCCATCCGCGAGCTGGAGAACCACGGGGTGCGCGCCGCCCTGCTGGGCGCCCTGGAGGCGGCCCGCGACCGCTCCCGCGAGCTCGCCGCCGGCGGCAAGTAGGCTCGGCCGGTGACCTACGACCTGGTGATCTTCGACAATGACGGCGTGCTCGTGGACAGCGAGCCGATCTCCAACCGGGTGCTCGCCGGGTACCTGACCGAGCTCGGGTACCCGACCACCGTCGAGGACTCCTACCGGGACTACATGGGCACCGCCGCGCACCACGTGCACGACGTGATCCGGGCGCGGTACGGCGCGTCGCTGCCGGACGGCTTCGACGATCTCTTCCACGCCCGGGTGTTCGCCGCCTTCGAGGCCGAGCTGACCGCCGTCCGCGGCGCCGAGGAGCTGCTCAAGACCCTGCAGCAGAGCGGCGTCCGCTACTGCCTGGCCTCCTCCGCGCACCACGCGTGGATCCGGACGGCCCTCGACCTCACCGGCCTGCGCGGCCACGTCGCCGAGGAGCTGATCTTCAGCGCGCAGGACGTCGGGATCGGCAAGCCCGCCCCCGACCTCTTCCAGCACGCCGCCCGGACGATGGGCGTCGCGCCCGAGCGCTGCCTCGTGCTGGAGGACAGCCCGAACGGCGTGCTGGCCGCCCGCGCGGCCGGCATGGACGTGTACGGCCACGCCGCACTCACGGACCCGGCCAGGCTCACCGCCGCCGGTGCGACCGGGCTGTTCACCGCCCTCGCCGAGGTCCCTGCCCTGCTGGGGCGCTGAACCCGCCGGCCCGCCCCCTCCCGGAATCCCTCCGCAGGATCTACGCTCACGCCACACACCGATACCGGCGAGTAGCGAGGGCCCGATGCAGGCTGACACCACCGGACGGCTCCGGCAGGCCCGGGCGGCCCTCGCCGTGAGCTTCCTGCTCCAGGGCGCCACCTTCGCGCTGCTGGTCACCTGCATCCCGGAGATCCAGCGGCAGTACGGCCTCGGGGACGGCCTGCTGCCGGTCTTCCTGGCGGCCGTGCCGATCCTCGCCGGAGTCGGCTCGATCACCTCCGAGCAGCTGGTGAAGCGCACCAGCGCCCGTACCGTGCTGCGGATCGTCCAGCCGGCCGTCTGCCTGGCGCTGGCCGGCGTCGGGCTCGGCG
The DNA here is from genome assembly GCF_039544005.1 of Kitasatospora paranensis. Classification (NCBI taxonomy): domain Bacteria; kingdom Bacillati; phylum Actinomycetota; class Actinomycetes; order Kitasatosporales; family Streptomycetaceae; genus Kitasatospora; species Kitasatospora paranensis. Next base: position 3,885,764 of record NZ_BAABKV010000001.1, on the reverse strand, counting down.
GCACGCTCTGGCAGCTCGCCCTGGCCCTCGGTGCGTTCGGCCTGCTGGTCGGCGCGCTGGACGCCTCGATGAACATGCTCGGTGTCGGCCTCCAGCACCGCTACGGCCGCAGTATCATGCTCGGCTTCCACGCCGCGTTCAGCCTCGGCGGGATCGTCGGCGCCGCCGTCGCCGGCCTCGGCGCCCACGGCGGCGTCTCGCTGACCGTCCTGTTCGGCGGCGCCGCCGCCGTGCTCGTCCCGCTGTCCCTGCTGGTCGGGACGGGCTTCGCCGGGCCCGCCGAACTCGGCGACGCCGTCCGCGAGGCCGCCGAGGCGGCCGGGCGCTCGATCCCCTGGCGGCCGCTGCTGCCGCTGTGCCTGGCCATGGCCGTCGCCTACATCGCCGACGCCTCCGTCTCCAACTACAGCGTCAAGTACCTGGCCGACACCCTGCACAGCCCCGACGACGTCGCCAAGCTCTCCTACCTCGGCTACATGGTCGCGATGCTGCTCGGCCGGACCCTCGGCGACCGCGGCGTGCAGCGCTGGGGGCCGTCCGGGTCGTCCGGGCGGGCGCCGCGACCGCCGCGCTGGGCTTCGCCATCGCCGCCGTCGCGCCCGCGCCGTGGGCGGCGATCGCGGGCTTCACCGTGCTCGGCTTCGGCATCTGCGCGATCATCCCGCAGGTCTTCGCCGCCGGCGGCCGGCTCTTCCCGGCCGACTCGGACGCCGCCGTCGCCCGGCTCAACCTGTTCAACTACGTCGGCTTCCTGGTCGGCTCCCCACTGGTCGGCGCGGTCGGCGACGCGACCTCCTACCGGGCGGCGCTGATCGCCCCGATGCTCCTGGTGCTGCTGATCATCCCGCTCGGCGCCCACTTCGCCCCCGCCCCGGTCGGCGCCGTGCCCACCCCGCAGGAGGTGCACTGAGCCCGCGGCACCGGGGCACCCCGCCCGTCCGACGGTGCCACCGGGGGCACCCACTACGGTGGGAGCATGCCCGACGCCGAGCATGACACCCCCTGCGGCCTGCACCTCTTCTGGGACGATGCGGTCACCGACTACGACTTCGGCCCCGGCCACCCGATGGACCCGACCAGGCTGGCGCTCACCAAGCACCTGGTCGACGCCTACGGGTTGAGCAGCGGCCCCGGGGTGACGGTGCGCGCCGCGCCGTCGGCGGGCGACTCCACGCTGCGCCTGGTGCACACCGCCGAGTACATCGACGCCGTCCGAAGGGTCGCCGCCGATCCGTCGAGCAGCGACCCGCGGCACGGCCTGGGCACCGAGGACAACTGGGCGTTCGCGGCGGTGCACCGCGCCTCGGCGCTGATCGCCGGGCAGTCGGTGGCCGCCGCGGAGGCGGTGTGGCGCGGCGAGTCCCCGCACGCGGTGAACTTCACCGGCGGCCTGCACCACGCGATGCCGGACCGGGCCTCCGGCTTCTGCGTGTACAACGACCCCGCGCTCGCGATCGCCAGGCTGCTGGAGCTCGGCGCCGAACGGGTCGCCTACGTGGACGTGGACGTGCACCACGGCGACGGCGTCCAGCAGGCCTTCTGGAACGACCCGCGGGTGCTCACGGTCTCGCTCCACGAGAGCCCGGCCACGCTCTTCCCGGAGACCGGCTGGTCCACCGAGACCGGCGGCCCGGACGCCCCCGGCAGTGCCGCCAACCTGCCGCTGCCGGCCGGCACCGGCGACAGCGGCTGGCTGCGGGCCTTCCACGCCCTGGTGCCCGAACTGCTGGCCGCGTTCCGGCCGCAGGTCCTGGTCACCCAGCACGGTGCGGACACCCACGTGGAGGACCCGCTGGCGCACCTCGCGGTCAGCCTCGACGCGCAGCGGATCGTCGCGCAGTCGCTGCACCGCCTCGCCCACGAGACCGCCGGCGGCCGCTGGGTGGCGCTCGGCGGAGGCGGCTACGCGGTGGTCGACGTCGTCCCGCGGACCTGGACCCACCTGGTGGCCACCGCCGCCGGGCGGCCGGTCGACCCGGCCGCCGAGACCCCGGAGGAGTGGCGCGCCGAGGTGTACCGCCGCACCCGGCAGCGGGCCCCGCTGCGGATGACCGACGGCGTCGGCCCCGACTGGCGGGACTTCCACGACGGCTACGACCCGGCCGACCGCCTGGACCAGGCCGTGCTCGCCGCCCGCCGGGCCGTCCTGCCCCACCACGGCCTGCTGCCCTGACCGCCGGGGCGGCGGCGCACTCCCCGTGTGCGCCGTCCGTGCCCCGGTGCGCCCCGCATGCCGTCCGGAGGCGTTCCTCCTGTGCCCGGCGGGCGGACGGCTACCTACTGCAACGGGGGGATGGCGCACCGTACAAGGTTTCGCCATCCCCCTCTTCCCACTGGTACCACCCATAACTACTCTGGGGATACACGTGTGCCGGTGGAGTCACCGGAGGGGAAGCCGGTGCCTTGCACACGGGTAAGGGTCGGGTGATGGGCATGGGTTCCGGCGAACGCCCCCTCCAGGAAGTCGTCTTCCTGACCGTGGCCGAGGTGGCCTCGGTGATGAGGGTGTCCAAGATGACGGTGTACCGGCTCGTGCACAGCGGTGAGTTGCCGGCCATCAGGGTCGGCCGCTCCTTCCGCGTGCCGGAGCAGGCCGTCCACGCGTACCTGAAGGAGTCCTACGTGCACCTCGAGAGCGCGTAGGCCGGACACGGGCAGGCCTGGATTACGGCTTACCCCGGGCGGACGGTAGGCTAGGGCCTCCGTCAGTCGTATGGACTCCCGTCTCCCATGGACGAGAGTCCGAGTGAGCGAGGGTTTTCCGTGGGCTCTGTCATCAAGAAGCGTCGCAAGCGTATGGCCAAGAAGAAGCACCGCAAGCTTCTGAAGCGCACTCGCGTGCAGCGTCGCAACAAGAAGTAACCGCGGCCGAACCCGCTCACGCGGGGGGCCTGTCGCCACACCCAAGGCCGCCTCGCGCGCGCACCAGGTGTTCACCCTGCCCGCCCGGGCCCTGCCCGGGCGGGCAGGCGTGTTTCGGGAGGCCCGCGGCCGGTGGCGCCTTTTCGGCCCCGAAACACCGGCGCGGTACCGTGCACCCAGGCAACACCGAGGAGGGCTCAGCAGCGTGGGCAAGGTCGTGCTCGTGACCGGCGTGGCACGGCATCTCGGTGCCCGCTTCGCCGCGGAGATCGCCCGGCACCGCGACGTCGACCGCGTGGTCGGTGTGGATGTCCGCCCGCCCCGCGAGGAGCTGCCGCCCGGCGTCGCCTTCGCCAGGGTCGACCTGCGCCGCCCGGCCGTCGCCCGGGTCATCGCCGAGCACGGCGTCGACACCGTGGTGCACCTCAGCGTCTCCGCGATGGGCTCCGGCGGCCGCGCCGTGGTCAAGGAGACCAACGTCATCGGCACCATGCAGCTGCTCGGCGCCTGCCAGAAGGCCGACGGCCTGCGCCGGCTGGTGGTGAAGTCCACCACCGGCGTGTACGGCTCCGCGCCCCGCGACCCGGCGGTCTTCGGCGAGCGGATGCAGCCGAAGCAGCTGCCACCCGGGGTTTCGCCCGGGACGCGGCCGAGGTCGAGGGGTACGTCCGGGGTTCGCCCGGCGCCGCCCCGACGTCGCCGTCTCGGTGCTGCGCTTCGCCAACATCGTCGGCCCGGCCGGCGACACCCCGCTCTGCGCGTACTTCGCGCTGCCGGTGCTGCCGACCGTGCTCGGCCACGACCCGCGCCTGCAGTTCGTGCACGAGGACGACGCCATCGAGGTGTTGCGGCTCGCCGCCCTGGAGGCCCGCCGGGGCACCACCAACACCGGCACCTTCAACGTGGCGGGCGAGGGCGTGCTGCTGCTCTCCCAGTGCGCGCGCCGGCTCGGCCGGCCGACCGTGCCGCTGCTCGGGCCCGCGCTCGGGCTGGTCGCCGGCCTCGTCCGGCAGACCCGGCTCGCCGACTTCTCGCCCGAGCAGCTGCAACTGCTCACCCACGGCCGGGTCGTGGACACCACCCAGTTGCGCGAGACCTTCGGCTACCGGCCCCGGTACACCACGTCCGAGGCCTTCGCCGACTTCGCCGCCGCCCAGCGCGCCGGCCTGCTGCCACCCGAACGCCTCACCGCCGTCACCGACCGGCTGGCCGGCCTGCTCGGCCAGGGCGGTGGCCGACACCCCGAGGAGCCGATGCCGCGATGACCGCCGCCCGCAAGACCGAACCGCCCGAGGCCAAGGTCATTCCGATCGAGACGGCGCCGAGCTGGCACGGCGGCGCCCGGCCCGGGGTCGCCGACCGGTTGGCGGAGGCCGTGGGCGAGGCGTTGTCCGGCCGGCTCGGGGTCACGGCCACCAGGGTCCTCGGCAAGGGCTGGGAGGGCCGGGCCGCCGACGGGCTGGCCTTCCTGCGCCGCCGGATCACCGGCGACTACGAGGTCGACGAGTTCGGCTTCGACCGCGAGCTGACCGAGGAGGTCTTCCTCGCGCTGCTTCGGCCGCTCGCCGAGAAGTACTTCCGGATCGAGGTGCGCGGCGCCGAGAACATCCCGGCCGAGGGCGGTGCGCTGATCGTCGCCAACCACTCCGGGACCATCCCGCTCGACGCGCTGATGACCCAGGTCGCCATCCACGACCACCACCCGCACCGCCGGCACCTGCGGATGCTCGCCGCGGACCTGGTCTTCGTGCTGCCGATCGTGAACGAGCTGGCCCGCAAGGCCGGGCACACCCTGGCCTGCAACGAGGACGCCCAGGCCCTGCTGGAGCGCGGCGAGGTGGTCGGCGTCTGGCCGGAGGGCTTCAAGGGCATCGGCAAGCCGTTCGCCGAGCGCTACAAGCTGCAGCGGTTCGGCCGCGGCGGCTTCGTCGCCTCCGCGCTGCGCGCCGGGGTGCCGATCGTGCCCTGCTCGATCGTCGGTGCCGAGGAGACGTACCCGATGATCGGCAACGCCAGGACGCTGGCCAGACTGCTCGGCCTGCCGTACGTGCCGATCACGCCGACGTTCCCGTGGCTGGGCCCGCTCGGGGCCGTCCCGCTGCCGACCAAGTGGACGATCCAGTTCGGCGAGCCGATCCCGACCGACGGCTACCCGAAGGAGGCCGCCGACGACCCGATGCTGGTGTTCAACCTGGCCGACCAGGTCCGGGAGACGATCCAGCACACCCTGTACAAGCTGCTCGTCCAGCGGCGCTCGGTCTTCTTCTGACCTTCCGCGCCCACGACGCGGCGGAGCGTGCACCCCGGCGAGGGGTGCACGCTCCGCCGCGTCGTGCGTCAGCCGCCGAGGGTGAGACCCGGCAGCAGGCCGGGGATCAACGGCGGGATGGTGAGGCCCTGGCCGTCCGGCGCGGGCGAGGCGGCACCGGACGGCGCCGGGGAGGCCCCGTCGCCGGCGCCGGGGGCGGGGGTGCTCTGGCCGCCGCCGGTGAGACCACCGGTCAGGCCGTCGATGAGGCCGCCCACACCCTTGGGGGCGCCACTCGGTGCGCCGCCGTCGCCGACCGTTCCGGTGCCGTGCGAGGTGGGTGCGCTCGCACCGTCCTGCGCCCGGCCCTGCCCGGTGCCGTCCGTGCTCTGCCCGCCGGCCGCCCCCTGGCCGCTCTGGCCGCCCTTGCCGGGCTCCAGGTGGAGGGGCGCGACGTCCTCGCTTATGTCGTCGAAGAGCGCGTCGACCTTGTCGGCCTGGGTGCTGAGCTGCCCGGGCAGCCGGCTGTGCAGCTTGGCCCAGCGCTCGTCCTGGCCCTCGGCGAACCCGGCCAGCTGCCGCATCGGCGCCAGCGAGCCGTTGCTGCGGTAGACCGCCCGGAGCAGGTCGCGGCCGCGGAGCGCCTCGGCGTGCATGTCGTCCAGCGCGTGCCGGACCTGGTCCACGGTGTCGGGGCTGAGCGGGCCCGCGTCGCCGGAGCGCTGGAGCAGGCTCTGTGCCTCGTCCAGGCGGGTGGTGGCCTGCTGGAGTAGCAGGGCGCCGCGCTCCGAGTCGGAGCCGGCCCAGTCCAGCCGGAGGCCCTCCAGGCCGCGCTTCATGCCGTACAGCGCGTCCCCCGGCAGGGCGCCGTTGCTGGCTGCCGCCGCGCCGGCGAAGCTGCCGACCGCCACCCCGGCGACCAGGCCGCCGATGGCCAGCCGCCGGCCCCAGCGGCCGCGGACGGCCCGGGCCGCCCGGTGCCTGCGCTGCGCCGGTGCGGCCGCAGTGCCGCCGCCCGCGAAGGCCTGCTCGAAGGCGGCCATCAGCTGGGCGCGCTGCACCGCCCGGGTCTCCGCGGCGAGCTCGGGCCTGGGCAGCGCGTCGAGTGCGTCCGCCAGGGTGAGCAGCTCCGTCATCGCGGTGGAACCTGCGCGGTGGGCGCCGCCGGGGTCGCTGCCGCCGGGACCGTTCTCCGTCCGGTGGGCCTCCAGCGCCTCGGCGAAGGCCTTCGCCCGCCGGTGCTCCAGCACGTTTGCCGTCACGGGCCACACCTCCCTTCGTCGTTGTCGACACCGTGGCCAGCCGGATGGTTGTCTCGGCGGGCCGAAACCACACCATCGGGTGACGCATCCGGATCCCTCTTGACCGCGGGCCCGACGGGTGTTTCCAGCCTGGCCAACGAGTGATGCCGGGAGTCGGTTACGCACGGCTGATCATGTGACCGCCCATTCACCCGCCCGTGTCCGCGGACGGGGGCCGATGACGGTCCGCCGTCCGCGGGCCCGTCGCAGCCCCCGGTCACCTGGCATCCGGCGGGAGCAGGCGCGCCAGCGTCCGCACCGCGCGGTACTGGAGGGTCTTGATGGCGCCCTCGTTCTTGCCCATGATGCGGGCCGTCTCGGCCACCGAAAGGCCTTGCAGGAAGCGGAGGTTGACGCACTCCTGCTGCTGCGGGTTCAGCCGCCGCACGGCGTCCCGCAGCGCCGCGTTGGCGAGCGACTCCAGCACCGACTCCTCGGGGCTGCGCTCGCACTCGTTGGAGTCGAGCATCTCGCCGGTGGTGACCTCCAGCCGGAACCGGCTGGACTTGAAGTGGTCCGCCACCAGGTTGCGGGCGATGGTGACCAGCCAGGCGCCGAAGTCCCGCCCCTGCCAGGTGAAGGTGCCGATCCGGCGCAGCGCGCGCAGGAAGGTCTCGCTGGTGAGGTCCTCGGCCGTGGCGCGGCTGCCGACCCGGTAGTAGATGTACCGGTAGACGGTGTCCGCGTAGTGGTCGTAGAGCCGGCCGAAGGCCTCGCTCTCGCCCGCCTGGGCCCGCTCGACCAGCTCCATGACCGGGTTGTGCTCGGTCTCCGTGCCGGTGCCCGGCGCGGACCTGGCCGCCCGGCTGCGGGCGGGGGAGCCGACGGTGCCGGTGCGGCCCCGGGGGCCGGCCGTCCCGGTCGTGCCCGCCCCGCCCGCGGCGGTCGAGCGCAGCAGCAGGCCCGGGGTCGCGGGCCGCGCGGCCGGGAGCCCCCGCCGCAGAAGGCGGCACCGGCCACGGCGGGCTGCGGGAGGGCCGGTTGGAACTCGCGGATCGCGGCCCACAGCCGGTCCAGTCGCGCGCCGGTGCGCAGGGTGGCGTTCGACGGGCGGGGGAGGTGGCGGGCGCGTCGTTCCGGACGGGTGGGTACACGGGACTCCCAGAGGCAGAACTGTGGACGGGTCACCTCCGCCTGTGCGGAGCGCACGCCCGCTGACCCCCGGGACGGGGGACGCGCAGGTGCCGTGCATTCAGGAGAGAATAACGCTTTGTGCAATGACGGCTACACCCAGTGGTGGAACTGGTCGTTTGAGATCCGGATGGCGCGTATATTCAGCCGGTACTGATCGCCGGTCGGCCGTCTGTGCTGGCTCAGCGTGATCGAATGCGGCCGTGGTGTGACCGGTTGTGGGGGCGGCGGGCGGTTTCCCAGTCTCGGGACGCGGTAACCCACAACTTTCCCGAGTCGTCGAACGATCGGTTCCGGTCACATCCGGACGACTGTCGGCAGATCGCGCCGCACCGCCCGTTCCCCCGTAGGTGTGAGCCCGCCCCACTCGTGCGGGGGACGCTCCGCGCCGCCGCCCTGACGTGCCCTCAGGCCGCCAGCCGGCGCCGCCGGGCGGCCACCGCGTACGCGGCGGCGCCGGCCGCCACGCCCAGGGCGGCGGCGGCGGGCAGCCCGACCCGGGCCGCCCTGCGTCCGGTGCGGAAGTCCCTGACCCGCCACCCCTCGGCGCGGGCGTGACGGCGCAGCGCCCCGTCCGGGTTCACCACGTACGGGTGGCCGACCAGGCTCAGCATCGGGATGTCGTTGGCCGAGTCGCTGAACGCGGCGCAGCGGGCGAGGTCCAGCCGCTCGCGGCGGGCCAGGGCCCGTACCGCGGCCGCCTTGGCCTGTCCGTGCAGCAGGCCGCCGACCAGCCGGCCGGTGTACTCGCCGTCCACGGTCTCGGCGACCGTGGCGAGCGCGCCGGTCATACCGAGCCGGCGCGCGATGATCCGCGCGATCTCCTGGGGCGCCGCGGTCACCAGCCAGACCCGCTGGCCGGCGTCGAGGTGCATCTGCACCAGGGCCCGGGTGCCGGGCCAGACCTTCTCGGCGATGACCTCCTCGAAGATCTCCTCGCAGATCTGCTCCAGCTCCGCCGTCCGCTTGCCGGCGACCAGGCCGAGCGCGCGGTCCTGGGCGTCGGCGATGTGCGCCGGGTCCTCCGAGCCGTGCAGCCGGAACCACGCCTGCTGCCAGGCGAACCGGGCGACGTCGCGCCGGGAGAAGAAGCGCCGCCGGTAGAGGCCGACGCCGAGGTAGAAGATGGCCGCGCCGCGCAGGATGGTGTTGTCGCAGTCGAAGAATGCCGCGGCCTGGACGTCGTCCGGGGTCGGCGTGTGGTCCTCGGCGGGCGCCTTCGGCCGGCCGGCCCTCTCGGCCTTGGCCGGCTTCTCGCCCCGTCGCTGCTCCGCGGTCGCGGGCGTCCCGGCTGCGGGCGGCTCCGTGGTCGGCCCGGGGTGGACGAGCAGGTCGGCCGGGGCCGACAGCCCCGCCTCGGCCGCGTCGGCGGCGGCCTCGCCCGCCAGGGCGGTCCGCTCGTTGGGGGAACGCCATGCCTGGTGGAGCCTTCGCAGCGCTGCCATGCCCCGAGCATAGCCAGCCGGGAGCGGTGTTCCCGTGACGGTGGCGTGCTGCCCCGGTTAACGGACCGCATCCGCCGGACCACCCGGGCGGCGGGCGCACAATGGGCCGGTGAGCCTGTTGCGACGAGACAAGAACAAGAACCCCGCCGACCGGGTCGTCACCCTGATCGGCAAGCCCGGCTGCCACCTGTGCGACGACGCCCGCGCGATCCTGCTGCGGGTGACCGCCGAGCTCGGCGCGGCCTTCGAGGAGAAGGACATCACCCAGGACGAGGCGCTGCACCACACCTACGCCGAGCAGATCCCGGTGACCTTGATCGACGGCCGGCAGCACGACTTCTGGCGGGTCGACGAGCGCCGGCTGCGGGCTGCGCTCGGGGCCTGACCGCGCGCCGCGCCGGGCCTCGGCGACGGACGGACCAGGGGTACCACCCCCGCCGAACGGGGGTGGTACCCCAAATCGTTGCCGAGAAAATGAAGATCACCTGATCTCCCGGTGATTTTGTCGGCTTACGATCGAGTCTGTTTCGTGTCCGCCGGGGGCCTGCAGGCGAAGGAGAAGACCGATGGGCGGCTATGCCGTCGTCGACGTCGAGGCCACCGGCCGCAGCCCCTGGCGTCACCGGGTGGTCGAGGTCGCCGTCGTCCTGCTGGACGGCGCTCTGCGCACCGAGCAGGCCTTCAGCACGCTGGTCGACCCGGTCGGCCCGGTCGGGCCCACCCACGTGCACCGGATCGCCCAGGAGGACGTGGTCGGCGCCCCGCGGTTCCGCGAGATCGCCCCCCACCTGCTGGAACTGCTCGCCGGGCGGGTCATGGTCGGCCACCACGTCAGCTGTGACCAGGCGTTCCTGGAGCGCGAGTTCGCCCGGATCGGGGTCCCGCTGCCGGACGTCCCGCTGCTCTGCACCATGCGCCTGGCCCGCAGCCACCTGCCCGGGGCCGTCGGTCACGGCCTCTCCGCCTGCGTCGCGGCGGCCGGACTCGGCCGGTACGCGGCGCACACCGCGCTGGGCGACGCCCGGGCCGCGGCCGACCTGCTCCGTCACTACGTGCGCGCGGACGCGCTGACCGGTGCCGAGCGCGGCGGGCCGCTGCGCGAGGCCGCCCTGATCCCCTGGCCGCGGCTCGGCCGGGCCCGATCGCTCGGGCCCGAGGGGGCCGTGCCCCAGCTGCGCCGGCAGGCCCCGCCCGGCCCCCGGCTGCCGGACACCGTCGGTGTGCGATCGGTTCCGATCGCCCGGAGCGGTGAGTGATGCGCATCACTGTGCAGGGACAAATCGGACACCATCTTTGTGCACACGTTCACAAACGCATAGCCTGGCTGCCTAAGCCCAGCTTCACCCTCGGGAGCACCGTGGCAATCGGCCGACCCACCCAGAGCAGTTCGCAGGCGCCCGACACCGGCGCCGCGCGCCGACCGTCGCGTGCCCGCGGCATCCCGGAGGCGACGGTCGCCCGCCTGCCCCTGTACCTGCGCGCGCTGACCGCGCTCTCCGAGCGCTCCGTACCGACGGTCTCCTCCGAGGAGCTCGCCGCCGCCGCCGGGGTCAACTCGGCGAAGCTCCGCAAGGACTTCTCCTACCTCGGGTCCTACGGCACCCGGGGCGTCGGCTACGACGTCGAGTACCTGGTCTACCAGATCTCCCGTGAGCTGGGTCTCACCCAGGACTGGCCGGTCGTCATCGTCGGCATCGGCAACCTCGGCCACGCGCTCGCCAACTACGGCGGCTTCGCCTCGCGGGGCTTCCGGGTGGCCGCCCTGCTCGACGCCGACCCCGGCGTCGTCGGCTCCACCGCGGCCGGGCTGCCGGTGCGCCACATGGACGAACTGGAATCCATCGTGGAGACCCAGCAGGTCTCCATCGGCGTCATCACCACCCCGCCGGGCGCCGCCCAGCAGGTCTGCGACCGCCTCGTCGAGTCCGGCGTCACCAGCATCCTCAACTTCGCGCCGACCGTGCTGACCGTGCCGGACGGCGTCGACGTGCGCAAGGTCGACCTCTCCATAGAGCTTCAGATCCTCGCCTTCCACGAGCAGCGCAAGGCCGGCGAGGAGCCCGACCGCACCGACTCCGTCCTGGACCGCGCGCCCGGCCCCGTCCGCGCCGCGGCGGCCAAGCTGCGCCGGGCGGCCGGCGGCACCGCCAAGGCCGAGCCGGCCAAGAGCACCGCCGCCAAGACGGCCAAGGCCACCCAGCCCCCGCCGGCGGCGAGGGCGACCTCTCGGCGGTGATGCCGGCATGAGCCTGCTCGTCGTCGGACTGAGCCACCGCACCGCCCCGGTCGGCGTGCTGGAGCGCGCCGCCCTCACCGGCGAGGTCCCCACCCGCCTGCTGCACGACGCGGCCGCCTCCTCGGCGGTCGCCGAGGCCGCCCTGGTCAACACCTGCAACCGGATCGAGCTCTACGCCGACGTGGACAAGTTCCACGCCGGGGTCGCCGAGCTGTCGCTGCTGCTCGCCCACCACAGCGGTGTCGACCTGGAGGAGCTCACCTCCCACCTGTACGTCCACTACGAGGACCGCGCCGTCCACCACCTGTTCTCGGTGGCCTGCGGCCTGGACTCGATGGTCGTCGGCGAGGGCCAGATCCTCGGCCAGCTGCGCGACGCGCTTGCCCGCGCCCAGGAGGAGCACACCGCCGGCCGGGGCCTCAACGAGCTCTTCCAGCAGGCGCTGCGGGTCGGCAAGCGCGCGCACAGCGAGACCGGCATCGACAAGGCCGGCCAGTCCCTGGTCACCTTCGGCCTGGAGCAGATCGCGGCGGCGACCGGCGAGATCGCCGGCAAGCGCGCCCTGGTCGTCGGCGCAGGCTCGATGAGCTCGCTCGCCGCCGCCACCCTGGCCCGGGCCGGCGTCACCGACCTGCTGATCGCCAACCGCACCCCCGAGCGGGCCGAGCGGCTCGCCACCGTCCTGGGCGGCGCGGCCCGCACCGTCGACTTCGCCAAGGTCCCGCAGGCGCTCGCCGACGTCGACCTGGTGATCTCCTGTACCGGCGCGGCCGGCGTGGTGATCGGCGCCGGGGACGTCGCCGCCGCCGTCGCCGAGCGGTCCGCGGCCGCCCCGCTGGCCTTCCTCGACCTCGCCATGCCGCGGGACGTCGACCACGACGTGCACGAGGTGGCCGGCGCGCTGCTGGTCGACCTGGAGAGCCTGTCCCACGCGCACGCCGCCACCCCCGGCGCCGGCGACGTGGACGCCGTCACGGGGATCGTCTCCGACGAGGTCGCCGCCTTCGGCGCCGCCCAGCGCGCGGCCCGGATCGCCCCCACCGTGGTCGCGCTCCGCTCGATGGCCTCCGACGTGGTCATCGGCGAGCTCGCCCGGCTCGAATCCAGGCTCCCCGACCTCGACGACCGCACCCGCGCCGAGGTCGGCCAGACCGTGCGCCGCGTCGTCGACAAGCTCCTGCACGCCCCGACCGTGCGGGTCAAGCAGCTCGCGGCCGAGCCCGGCGGCGCCTCGTACGCCGACGCGCTGCGCGAGCTCTTCGATCTCGACCCGGCGGCGGTGCAGGCCGTCTCGGGCACGCCGGCAGCGTCGCCGGCCGGCCACACCGCCCCCGGCGGAGCGGCCTGATGAACCCCACCACCCCCACCGGCACGACCTGGACGAGCACCTCATGAATGGTCAACTGAGCAGCACTCGGGGCGACTCCGAGCCCCCGCTGCGTCTCGGCACCCGTCGCAGCGCCCTCGCCATGGCGCAGTCCGGCATGGTCGCCCGCGAGGTCACCCGGGTCACCGGCCGCCCGGTCGAACTGGTCGAGATCACGACGTACGGCGACACCTCCCGCGAGGCCCTCGCGCAGATCGGCGGCACCGGGGTCTTCGTCTCCGCGCTGCGCGACGCGCTGCTGGAGGGCCGGATCGACCTCGCCGTGCACTCCCTCAAGGACCTCCCCACCGCCGCCCCGGCGGGCCTGCTGCTGGCGGCCGTCCCCGAGCGCGAGGACGTCCGCGACGCCCTGGTCGCGGCCGAGGGCCTCGCCCTCGGCGAACTCGTGGAGAAGGTCGCCGGCGCCGGCCGCACCACCCGGGTCGGCACCGGCTCCCCGCGCCGGATGGCCCAGCTCAACGCCTGGGCCGCGGCCCGCGGCGCCGCGCTGGAGACCGTCGCGATACGCGGCAACGTCGACACCCGGATCGGCTACGTCGCCGCCGGCGAACTCGACGCGGTGGTGCTCGCCGCAGCCGGTCTCAACCGGCTCGGACGGCACGCCGAGATCAGTGAGCACCTCGACCCCGAGCTGATGCTCCCGGCCCCCGGCCAGGGCGCGCTCGCCGTCGAGTGCGTCGACGCCGGCCTGGCCGCGCAGCTGGCCGCCCTCGACCACCGGCCCACCCGGGCCGCCGTGGTCGCCGAGCGCGCCCTGCTCGCCGCCCTGGAGGCCGGCTGCTCCGCCCCCGTCGCGGCCCTCGCGACCTGGCAGGGCACCGAACTGCGGCTGGAGGGCGTGGTCGGCACCGTCGACGGCGCCACCCTGCTGAGGACGACCGCCGCCGGTCCGATCGTCCCCGACGGGACGGCCGAGGAGCAGGCCGCGGCCCTGGGCCGCGCGCTCGCCGCCCGGCTGCTCGAACAGGGAGCGGCCGGCCTGATGGGGGAGCGCGCCCTGTGAACGAGCGGACCACCGGGGCTTCCCCGGCCGACGGCAGGGGAGAACCGATGAGGAAGGCGCCTGGCACAGCCACGGCCCGAGCGAAGCGAAGGGCGGGAGCATGAGCCCCACCGCCGCCACCAGCCCGTCCCCCGGCCCGGTCCCGTCGACCGGCCGCTGCACCTTCCTGGGCGCGGGCCCGGGTGACCCGGGCCTGCTGACCCTGCGGGCGGTCGACGTGCTGGCCTCGGCCGACATCCTGATCGCCGACCCGCTCACCGCCGCGGCCGTGCGGACGCACTGCCCGGCCGGCGTCCAGGTGCACAGCCCCGCCGAGGAGCGCGACCTCGACGTCGCCAAGCTCGTCGCGGACGCCGTGCGGGCCGGCCGCCACGTGGTGCGCACCGTCGACGGCGACCCCGGCCTCGACGGCTGCGCCGCCGAGGAGATGCTCTGCTGCGCGAGCGCCGAGATCCCCTTCGAGGTGATCCCGGGCGTCGCCCAGTCGGTCGGCGTGCCGGCCTACGCGGGCGTGCCGCTGCGCGGCAGCCAGGGCGCCGACGTGCGCTTCGTGGACGCCGCCGCACTGCTCGGCGGCGGTCCGGTCGACCTCGGCGCCGCGGAGACCACCCTGGTCGTCCGGACGACGCTGGGCCAGCTGCCGGCCACCGCCTCCGCGCTGGTCGCCAACGGCCGCAAGCCGGACGCCCCGCTGTCGGCGACGCTCTCCGGCACCACCACCCGCCAGCGGACGTTCACCGCCACGCTGGCCACGATCGCCGCGGACCTGAAGGCGGCCCGGGTGCTGCCCTCGCCGGTGTCGGCGCCGGTCGACCCGGCGACCTCGGTGATAGCCGTGGTGGGCCAGCAGGTCGCCCACCGGGCCTCGCACTCGTGGTTCGAGACCAAGCCGCTGTTCGGCTGGAACGTCCTCGTCCCGCGCACCAAGGAGCAGGCGCACGGCCTCTCCGACCAGCTGCGCGGCTACGGCGCCGTCCCGCAGGAGGTGCCGACCATCGCGGTGGAGCCCCCGCGCACCCCGCAGCAGATGGAGCGCGCCATCAAGGGCCTGGTGACGGGCCGCTACGAGTGGATCGCGTTCACCTCGGTCAACGCCGTGAAGGCCGTCCGGGAGAAGTTCGAGGAGTACGGGCTGGACGCCCGGGCGTTCGCCGGCATCAAGGTCGCGGCGGTCGGCGAGACCACCGCCCAGGCGCTGGTCGACTTCGGCGTGAAGCCCGACCTGGTGCCCTCCGGCGAGCAGTCCGCGGCCGGCCTGCTGGAGGACTGGCCGCCGTACGACCCGGTGTTCGACCCGATCGACCGGGTGCTGCTGCCGCGGGCCGACATCGCCACCGAGACGCTGGTGGCGGGTCTGGTCGAGCTCGGCTGGGAGGTGGACGACGTGACGGCGTACCGCACCGTGCGCGCCTCGCCGCCGCCGGCCGAGACCCGTGAGGCGATCAAGGGCGGCGGCTTCGACGCGGTGCTGTTCACCTCGTCGTCCACGGTGCGGAACCTGGTCGGCATCGCCGGCAAGCCGCACAACGTGACGGTCATCGCCTGCATCGGCCCGGCCACCGCCAAGACCGCCGAGGAGCACGGCCTGCGGGTCGACGTGATGGCGCCCGCGCCGTCCGCCGCCGCGCTGGCGCAGGCCCTCGCGGACTTCGGCGCCAAGCGCCGGGACACCGCGGTCGCCGCCGGCGAGCCGGTCTACCGGCCCAGCGAGCGCCGTCCCGGGTCGCGCCGCAAGGCCGCCCGCTGACCACCCGCAGGGGAGGCCCAGGAGCCTCCCCTGCGGTCGCATCAGTCAGGAGAGAGAAGCACGTGTCCGCCCAATTCCCGGTCGTACGCCCGCGCCGCCTCCGCTCGACCCCGGCCATGCGCCGCCTGGTCGCCGAGACCCGCCTGCACCCGGCCGAGCTGATCCTTCCCGCTTTCGTCCGCGAGGGCATCGCCGAGCCGAAGCCGATCACCTCGATGCCCGGTGTCGTCCAGCACACCCGCGACACCCTGCGCAGGGCCGCCGTCGAGGCCGCCGAGGCGGGCCTGGGCGGCATCATGCTGTTCGGCGTACCCGAGGAGCAGGACGCGGTCGGCAGCGAGGGCACCAACCCGGACGGCATCCTGCAGCTGGCGATCCGCGACGTGGTCGCGGAGGTCGGTGACGCGCTGGTGGTGATGTCCGACCTGTGCCTGGACGAGTACACCGACCACGGCCACTGCGGGGTGCTCGCCGCGGACGGCTCGGTCGACAACGACGCCACCCTGGAGCGCTACGCCGAGATGGCCGTGGTGCAGGCCGACGCGGGCGTCCACCTGGTCGGCCCGTCCGGCATGATGGACGGTCAGATCGGCGTCGTCCGCCGGGCACTGGACGCGGCGGGCCACCAGGACACCGGCATCCTCGCCTACACCGCCAAGTACGCCTCCGCCTTCTTCGGCCCGTTCCGGGAGGCCGTGGGCTCGTCGCTGCAGGGCGACCGCAAGACCTACCAGCAGGACCCGGCCAACGCCCGCGAGTCGCTGCGCGAGCTGGCGCAGGACGTGGCCGAGGGCGCCGACATGGTGATGGTGAAGCCCGCCATGGCGTACCTGGACGTGCTGCGGCAGGTCGCCGATGCCTCGCCGGTGCCGGTCTCCGCCTACCAGGTCTCCGGCGAGTACGCGATGGTCGAGGCCGCCGCCGCCAACGGCTGGGTGGACCGCGAGCGCATGATCCTGGAGACGCTCACCTCGATCCGCCGGGCCGGGGCCGAGCAGATCCTCACCTACTGGGCCGTCGAGGCCGCCCGGATGATCGGGTAGCCCCACCCCGCGCAACGCAGGAGGCCGGGCCGCGGAACACCCCGCGGCCCGGCCTCCTGCGTGTCGGCGTCAGCCGATGTGGGCCTCGCCGTCGGCGCCGCCGCCGACCGCCGTGCTGGTCGCCCAGCCCCACTTCTGACCGGCCACCGCGATGTGGCTGGTCTCCGCCCAGCCGTGCTGCTCGCCCGCGACGAAGGGCTCGTCCGCGGTGGCGATCAGCGTGCCGCCACCGCCCGCGTCGACGTGGGCGTACGCGGGGCCGCGACCCCGGCGACGGCGATCGCGCCGACGGTGGTCAGCAGGGCCTTGGCCAGCATGCTCTTCATGGAGACGTCCTCTCTTCGGCAGTGGCCGAGGGCTCCGGACCGGGCCCGGCGCACTGCGTGGCAGTGACTCATGGTGATCACATCGGGGTGTCCGGCCCCCGCCGTACGCGCCGCGGTGGCGCGGCGTCACCCGATTGCGTCGGCGGGCCCGCTGTGCGGTGCGGGCCGGCCACCGGGGTCGGCGCGCGCCACCGGCGGCGGCGTACGGCCGGGGTCGGACGGACACAGCAGACCGCCGGGCCCGAGGAGCTGTTCCCCCGGACCCGGCGGCAGTTCGACCGGCAGGATCAGCCGATCAGGTGGGACACGCCGCCGTCGCCGCTGCCCACGGTGTTCTGACCCACGACGCAGGTCTGCTTGGGCTGGTTGTTGAGGACCGGGACCTCGATCGGAACGGCGAGGCCGATGACCGCGCCGACCGCGATGTTGTGGACCTCGGGCAGGCAGAGGTTCGGGTTGTCCAGCGTGTGGTAGTTCGGGCTGTGGTCGCCCTCGGTGCCGGTGGCGTTGGTGCCACCGTTGCCCTGGAGGGAGGTGGCGGCACCGTCGGCGTCGCCGATGGCCATCGCGGGGAGGCGACCATGGCGACACCGGCGGCGGCGACGCCGGCGGCGGCGAGAGCCTTCTTGATCATTTCAGGTTCCTTCTTCGGATCTTCTGATGGAGTGGAGCCTCGGCCCGGTGCGTGGCTCGTACCGGGCCTGGGGAGCGGCCGGCCGGGGGAGCGGCCGGACCGGGGTATCAGGGGGCGGGAGCGGGACTCCCGGGCGGAGCGGTGGGGCCGGCGTCAGCCGATCAGGTGGGACACGCCGCCGTCGCCGCTGCCGATGGTGCCGTCGCCGACCACGCAGGTCTGCTTCGGCTGGTTGTTCAGGGCGTCGACCTCGACCGGGACGGCCACACCGAGGACGGCCACACCGACGTTGTGGATCTCGGGGAGGCAGACGTTCGGGTTGTCGGCGAAGTGGAAGTTGGGGCTGTGGTTGCCCCATGTCCCGGTGGCGTTGGTGCCGCCGTTGCCCTGGATCGAGGCGGTGGAGCCGTCCGCGTCGCCGATCGCGCTCGCCGGGGCGGCGGCGGTGGCCAGGGCGGCCGCGGCCAGTCCGAGGCCCGCGAAGGTCTTCTTCAGCATGGGGAGATACCTCTCTGAAAAGCTCGGGTGCGCCGGCTCGGCGGCCGTGCCCGGTATTCGTTGGATTCCGGTCGCACCGCAACGAGCTGCGACATCCGGTTCAAAGAATGACGGGCGGGAAAGTTACGCAGATTCTTCGCAGACGTCTGATGGATCATCACCTCGGCGGTATTCCAGTCGGACTATTACTCCGTACCGGTTAACCGTCGCAATCCTGCCGTGCGTCGGTCGTTGCGCAGATTGCTTTTCCGCACAGCTCTCGTACGCACAGCTCTCGGACAGAACGGTGAATAGCATGAAGCTCTCCAAGCGGGCGACCGGCGCCCTGCTGATCGCGGTCGGCGCCGGCGTCGTCGGTGCCCAGGGCGCGGCCCAGGCGCGGCCGATGACCCCGGGCGAGGTGGCGTCCGTCGAGGACGGCCTGGCCGGCCGGGAGGTGCCGTTCACCGTGCCGCTGCCGCTGCTCACCCAGGACGGCCGGGTCACCGGCGGCCTCCCCGCCTCGCCGCTCCAGCCGCCGGTGCCGGTGGAGCACCCCGGCCAGCAGCTCGTCCCGGACCGCATCGTCCCCGCCCTCAACACCGGCCGGGTCGGCCCGGAGCTCGACGCCGTCGTGCCGCTGCCGGTGGCCGACCGGGGCGCCGACCTCGGCCAGGCCGTACTGGCGATGCCGGCCGCCCCGCTGCACACCGCCGGGCCGGCCCTGGAGCTGGGCCAGCCCGTCCGCTACGCGGCCGACCACAGCGGGGAGTTCGCCGACGGCGCGCTCTCCTTCGGCGAGCTCGACCCGCAGGTGGTGACCGCCCCGGTGCAGGCGGTTCCGGGTGCCAAGGCCTCGCTCGGCGGGAACGACCAGAAGGTCTCCGCCACCGAGGTGCTCGGCAACCTCGGTGCCGCCGCCACCCAGGTCGCCACCGACGCCTTCGCGCAGCCGGGCGCCTGACGGTTCGTCCGTCCGAGCCACGCGCAGGAGCCCGGCACCCCGAGGGGGCCGGGCTCCTGCACGTGCGGGCGGGGCGGTCAGCCGGGCAGGACGCCCAGCAGCGGGCCGACGGCGGGCAGGCTCTGCGCCCCGCCGCCGCCGCTGAGCGGATCGGTCAGCGTGGAGGTGGCGACCGGGCCGACACCGTTGTCGGGCTCCACCGAGACGCCGTTGTTGAACACGTCGGCCGATGACTGCGCCCACGGGTCGAGCCGGAGGTTCTTCACCGGTGCCACCGCGTAGCCGAGCGCTCCGGTGGTGCCGTCGACCAGCCGGCCGGGGTCGGTGGACTGCAGGTGGGCGGTGGGCTGCGGCAGGCCGGGCCGGGCCTCGGCCGTCGAGACGTCGGCGGAGGCGGGTGCGGCCGCGGCGCCCACCGCGACGGCGGCGCCGAGGGCGGCCAACAGGCCGGCACCGGTGGTCTTCAGCACCATGGGAGGTGGATCCTTCGGTCGGGACGGGCGGTGGTTCGCGCAGGCCGGCGCGGGGCGGTCGTGCGGGCCGCCCGCGGCCTACGCCGACGGCCCCCGGCCGCGGGGCCGGGGGCGGCACGGGTGAGGTGCGCGGATCGCGGCGGATCAGCAGTCCGCGTCGTCGACCTGCGGGGCGTCCACGTTGGCGCAGGAGTTGCCGAACGCCGGGTTCAGCAGGCCGATCACGTTGACGGAGTTGCCGCAGACGTTGACCGGGACGTGCACCGGGACCTGGAGCTGGTTGCCGGAGAGCACGCCGGGCGAGCCCGCCGCGACGCCCTCGGCACCGGAGCTGGCGCTGGCGGCGCCCGCGCCGGCCAGCACGATGCCGGCGGCGGCGGAGAGGACGGCGGCCTTCTTCACGTTCTGCATGGGAGTCGATCTCCTAGATCAGGGAGGGTGCGCCGCGCCCCGCAGAGCGGGACGCGGCGCGGGCACTGCCGGATCAGCTACCGCTGATTCAGCCGACGTTGGCGCAGGAGTTGCCGAACGCCGGGTTCAGGGCGCCGATGACGTCGACGGTGTTGCCGCACAGGTTGACCGGGACGTGCACCGGGACCTGGATCAGGTTGCCGGAGAGCACGCCGGGCGAGCCCGCCGCGACACCCTCGGCACCGGAGCTGGCGGCAGCCACGCCGGCGCCGGAGGCGACCAGGCCGGCGGCGGCGATGGTGAGGACAGCGGCCTTCTTGATGTTGCGCATGGGAATTCTTCCTCCGAGTTTCTGCCCGACAGTCGGAAGGTCGGGAGCCGGGCGAATCAGTATCATCACCCGATGTTTCGTCAATTCACCGTGATTGTCACTCACGCGGCCCAACTGGCGCGTGTCGCCCGTGGCTTGGGCGAGTCTGCGGACCGCATTCGACGCTGCGCCCGCCACCATTCCCCGCACGGTCGGGAATTGGTCGCACCGCGGCGCGTCCGGCGGGTCGGAGCACCGCTCCGCCGGGAGTTCTGGGCCGGTTGTGGACCGGCCTGCCGCGGCCGCTCGCACGGCGGCCGCGGGGTCAGGCGTTGACGCAGGCGTTGCCGAACGCCGGGTTGAGCAGACCGATCACGTTCACGGTGTTGCCGCAGACGTTCACCGGGACGTGCACCGGGATCTGGATCAGGTTGCCGGAGAGCACGCCGGGGGAGTTGGTGGCGACACCCTCGGCCGACGCGCCGTGGGCGGACGCGGCGGCGGCGCCGCCGAGCAGCATGGCCGCAGCGGCCACCGTGCCGAACGCGCCGTGGGCGATCTTGCGCATGGTGCAGTCTCTTTCTGTTCGCGAGGCCCGGCCCCGCCGGAGCGGTCGCAGGTGCGGACCGCGGGGAGCGGGTGGGCCGATCCGGCGGGGCCGGGTCGGTGGTGCCGTGTTCGTGAGGAAGAACGAGCCGGCGGCCCCGGGGAAACGGGCTGATTTCGCGATCACCCGAATGCCTTCACTGCTGCGAACGGGTGAATGTGACGGCTCGTTCGGTACCCGCTCCGCAGGGGCTCGTTGGGCCCGGTGCACGCCCTGTGCGCTTCCCTGCCGAGTCCGCTCGGCAGCTGGAGGCTGTGAAGACAGTGAAGAACGAGGAGACTCTTATGAGCGTCAAGAAGGTCGCCGCCGTCGGCGCCGCCGTTGTGGGCATCGTGGCTGCCGGTGCCGGCTCCGCCATGGCGAGCAGCGGTGCCGAGGGCGTCGCGGCCGGTTCCCCGGGTGTCGCCTCGGGCAACAGCATCCAGGTGCCGGTGCACATCCCGGTCAACGTCTGCGGCAACTCGATCGACGTGATCGGCCTGCTGAACCCGGCGTTCGGCAACTCCTGCGCCAACGTCGGCTGACCGGGCAACCCGCCTGACCGACCGTCCGACGGTCGATTCCGCGACATCCGGGCCGCCGCCCCGTTCCCTCCTCCTGGAACGCGGGCGGCGGCCCTGTCGTGTGCCCGGAGGGCGCCCGAGCGGGTCGGAGTGCCGCTGTCGCGAGCCTTGTTGCGTTACTTGTCAGTACCTAACATGTGAGCCGGGCTCACATTTGGCGAACCGGTCCCCGCACCGGCGACCGACCCTGCCCGGGCCCGGCACGTCGCACCCCCGCACCGCGCACGTCCGCACCGCGCACTCCCCGGAACAGCGCACTCCCCGGTACAGCGCAGCCCCGCACCGCACGCACCCCCTCCGTTCCGCCGGCCCCGCCGTGCGGTCCCCCACCCTCCTGAGGAGCCACGCGTGATCAGGTCATCCATACCCGGTCTCCGGCGATGTCGGCCGGCCGCCCTGCTGGCCTCCGCCGCGCTCGCCGCGGCACTGGGCCTCGGCGGCGTCCAGGCCGCACCGCCCGCCCGGGCCGCCGACGGCGCGGCCGCCGCCGACCGGCCGGCCGCGGTGGTCGCCCTCGGCGACAGCGCCATCTCGGGCGAAGGCGCCGGCACGGACACCGGCGACGACTACCTGCCCGGCACGGACACCCCCGGCAACTACTGCCACCGCTCGGCCAGGTCGGAGATCTTCGTGACCGGCCTCGCCGGTGTGACCCCGGTCGACCTGGCCTGCTCCGGCGCCCAGACCGGCGACCTGGTCAGCGACCCCGAACTGGCGAAGATCACCGGAGGTGGCAGCGGCGACTTCGGCGAGCCCAAGCAGGACGTCCAACTCGCCAAGGCCGCAGCCCAGTACGACATCAAGATGGTGGTCGTCACGATCGGCGCCAACGACGACTTCGACTTCTCCGGCATCATGCTCGGCTGCCTCGGCCAGTACTTCCCGATCCCCAAGTCCCAGGGCTGCCGCGACACCATCGGCACTCCGGAGATCGTCCAGCGGGCGGAGCGCGTCAAGCCCAAGGTGGTGGCCGCGCTGACGAACATCCGCGCCACCATGCGCCGGGCCGGCTACGACGACGGCTCCTACCAGCTCGTCTACCAGTCGTACTTCACCCCGATCACGCCCGACATCAGGCGCAACGACTACCTCGGCAAGATCGCCGACGGCTGTCCGGCCCTCCCCGAGGACCTCGCCTGGGGCCACAACCTGGTCGTCCCGACGTTCAGCGACGCGCTGCGCCAGGCCGCCTCGCAGGTCCCCGGGGTGCGCTACCTCGACCAGCGGCGGGTCAGCTACGGCCACGAGGTGTGCGCGGAGTGGACCAGTTCGCCGTACGAGTACACCAACGGCGACGTCATCGACACCTCGGAGCGCACCCGCAACGGCTGCGACCAGGAGATCGGCATCCCGGGCGTGTGCATGAACATGGTCCGGCAGTCCTACCACCTCCGGGTGGCCGGCTACCGCGGTGAGGCGGTCTGCCTGGCGCAGTTCTACGGGCAGCCGGCGCTCAAGGAGGCGTTCTGCTCGCTGGACGACCGGAACACCACCTCCATCACCGCGCTCACCCCCGGCCGCCCCTTCCCGGACACCCCGGAGGACGGCTCCTGGTACCAGTTCACCAACGCGGCGAACGGCAAGGTGCTGGACTTCGCGGGCGGCGGCACCTACGGCGACGCGACCAACGGCCGGCCGGCCATCACCTATCCGGCCACCGGCGGGCTCAACCAGTCGTTCGTGCTGGAGGCCAAGGCCGGCGGCACCTTCGAGGTCGACTTCAGCGGCAACCGCGCCATGTGCCTGGACGCCACCGGGGGTTCCACCGCGGTCGGCACGCGCATCGAGCAGTGGCGCTGCAACGGGGGCGGGAACCAGCATTGGGCCCTCGTCCCGGCCGGCGACGGGCTCTACACGATCGCCGACTCGCAGGACCGCGGCAAGGTCCTGGCCGCCACCGGCGACCTCGACGGCCAGGGCAACCCGCTGGTGGCGCTCGCCGCCGCCACCGGGGCGCCCGCCCAGCTCTGGCGGCCGACCAGGCTCGGCATCGTCTACCTGCCCTGACCCCCGTCCGCACCCAGGTGTGCGGCGATCGACTCCGGCAGCGGGTAGGGCCGCTCTGCGGGCAGCAGAGCGGCCTCCCGCTCCCGGTGCAGGCGGCGGGCCAGCGCCGTCACGTCCTCGATCGCGGTGATCCACTCGTCCGCGTACCGGGCCACCGCCTCGCCGCGCAGACCCAGCTGCAGGGACCGCCAGGGCAGTGCCTGCAGCCGCAGGTCGCGCTCCGGGTCCCACTGCACCCGGACGGCGCCCCGGCGCACCTCGCGCCGCCAGGCGTCCCGCGAGCGGTACCGTTCGGCGTCGTACGAGCTCGGCACCGCCC
Organism: Kitasatospora paranensis; assembly: GCF_039544005.1. Taxonomy (NCBI): domain Bacteria; kingdom Bacillati; phylum Actinomycetota; class Actinomycetes; order Kitasatosporales; family Streptomycetaceae; genus Kitasatospora; species Kitasatospora paranensis. The sequence continues at coordinate 3,862,270 of NZ_BAABKV010000001.1, read as the reverse complement.
GGGCCAGCGCCCACTCGAAGCCCTCGCGGCGCACGGTGACCGCCAGCACCCGCTCCTGCCCGGCGGTGCGGGCCCAGTCGCTGCGGTGCATCATCCACAGGAACGACGGCTTCACCCAGGTCATCCGGCCGCGGTCGAACGCGGCGGGGAACCGCCCGTCGGCCGCCGCGGGCCCGGCGATCTCCGGCGCGAAGGCCTGGTAGAGCGTGACCGTGTCGTCGGTGTAGGCGGCCCGGATCTGCCGCAGCGGTGTTCTCACCCCGCCATGCTGCCGCCCGGCGACCCCCGGGCCCAGCCGATTTCCCCCGCGTGCCCGGATCGGCCGCGGCAGGATCGGGTAGGGTGGCCAACCCGCGACGGACGCACCATGCGCATCGCACGGATCGAGGAGGTGGGACCCATCACCGCTCCAGCAGGCCGGGTGCTCTCCTCGACCGACCCGGCGGCCTCCCAGGGCTTCTGAAGAGCCCGGCCGCGAGAGCACCCTTCGGTGTCCGAAAGGCTCTCATGTCCGTACGTCCCACCCCGCTCTCCCCGTCCGCCGTCGTCAGCGCGCTGCGCGCGGCCGGCTGCGTCTTCGCCGAGGACGAGGCCGAGTTGATCCTCGCCAACGCCCGCACACCCGAAGGGCTCGCCGCCATGGTGCAGCGCCGGGTGGACGGCCTTCCGCTCGAACACGTCCTCGGCTGGGCCGAGTTCTGCGGCCTGCGGGTCGCCGTGGACGTGGGCGTGTTCGTCCCCCGCCGGCGTACCGAGTTCCTCGTGCGCCGGGCGGTGGCGCTGGCGCCACCGCACCCCGTCGTGGTCGATCTCTGCTGCGGCAGCGGCGCTCTGGGGGCCGCCCTGGCCGCCGCGCTGGACCCGGCCGAACTGCACGCCGCCGACATCGAACCGGCCGCCGTCCGCTGCGCCCGGCGCAACATCGCCCGCTGGCGCGGCGTCGCCCACGAGGGCGACCTCTACGCGGCGCTGCCCGCCGCGCTGCGCGGGCGGGTCGACCTCCTGGTCGCCAACACGCCGTACGTGCCCACGGATTCGGTCGCCCTGCTGCCCGCCGAGGCGCGGCTGCACGAACCGCTGGTGGCCCTCGACGGCGGCGCGGACGGCCTGGACGTGCAGCGGCGGGTGGCGGCCGGCGCCCACGACTGGCTGGCCCCGGGCGGGCACCTTCTGGTGGAGGCCTCCGAGGCCCAGGCGCCCGCCGCCGCAGCGGTGTTCGAGGCGTCCGGGCTGGCGGCGCAGGTGCTCTCCTGCGACGAGCTGTACGCCACCGTGGTGATCGGCACCCGGCCGGCCGGCTGAGCCCCGGGGCGGTCACCGCGGCGGCAGGTGCCCGGTGACCGCCTTCCAGCGCTTGCGGACGGCCTCCAGCTCCTCCCGGGCGAGGGCCGCCCGGTCCTCCGCGCGGTGCCGCGTGCGGATCCGCTCCGCCTCCGCGCGGGCCCGGGCCACGGCGGTGGTGTCGGCGCGTATCCGGTCCAGCCGCACCTCGCCGTCCGCGACCCGGCCCGGGTGGACCTCGGCGTGGCGCTCCGCGTGCGGGACGGTGTCGGTGATCCGGTCGGCGAACCGGCGGACGTCGTCCTCGTCGAAGTCCTTCCGGGAGAAGGTCACTTCCGTCGCCCGGCCGCGCGGCGGCCGCAGCCGCAGCCGCCATCCGCCGCCGTAGCCGCGGACGCTGACGTCGATCCCCGCGAGGGGGAACTGCTGCCGGCCCGCGATCAGCACGCGCTCGTGCAGCACCACCGTGCCCAGCGTGTCCAGCTCGCGGCCGGGGCCGGGGTCGCGCAGCTCGGCGAGTTCGGCCTCGGCGGCGGCCACCCGCTGCCGGTACTCGGCCTCCCGGCCGCGGACCTGGGCGTCGGCCTCCGTCCGCTCGCGGTTCTCCGTCCGGACTTCCGTGCGGACGCGCCGACGCGCCGCGGTGAGGTCGTCCCGGAGGGCGGCGTACTCGGTCCCGAACGCGCACTCCCGGCCGCCCGGGTAGCGGTGCAGGCGCCAGCCGAGACCGGCACCGCCCGCGAGGACGGCGAGCATGACCCATCCGATGGCCGCCATACCCGCCCCTTTCGCCGAGCCGACGCCCATCAGGTGCCCGGTTTGCCGGGATTCGACACATGATGATCCGACAGTCGGTCCGTCGTGGGCGACCTACCCGGGCGCCGCGCAGGTCGCCCGGGCGGCGTGCAGCGCGGCCCGCACCCGGGCCGCGCCCGAACGGGTGGCACCCGCCCCGCCGCCGACCGCCACCGTCCGCGACCCCAGACCCGCGCAGGGCCGGCAGATGCCCGGCCGGGGCACGGGGTCGTGGCACCGGGTGCACTCGGCGTACCGCGCCGGGGGCGGTCCGCCGGGTGGTCCGCCCGGCGGTTCGGTGGGAGGTCCGCCGGGAGGGTCGACGGCGGCTTCGGCGATGCGTTCGGGCGGCATCTTGCGGTGCAGGCGGTTGCGGAGGAAGCCCGCGGGGAGTGGACCGTCGCGGGCAGGCCCGGCAGCAGCGCCTGGGCCAACTCGACGGCAGTGCCGCCGCGTTCCAGCCACTGCGAGACCAGCGGTGCCAACTCCCCGGCCTCGGCGGCGCCCAGCCGCAGGCGCGGTTCGGGCCGGATCACCCGGAACAGCGTCGCCACCGCGGAGCGGGTCTGTTCGTCCGGTTCGGGTGCGGCCGGTGCGGGAGCGGCCGGTTCGGCCGGTGCGGCCGGGAGGGCGGGGAGGGAGGGTTCTTTCCCAGGGTTCTTTATAAGGACGCCAGTTGTATCGACGGGCGGCCCGCCGGAACCCGGACGGGTGGTCCCCGGTGCCACCGGCTGGGGCGTGTCGTACACATGGATCTCGGAGTGGATCGTGCCGTCGGGCATCCGCACCTTGACCACCCGGTAGTACCCGGCCGCGATCAGCTCCTTGACCGCCTTGCGGATCGCCGCGCGGCCCTGCGGACTGCTGTCGGCCATCTGCCGCGCGTCCTCGCGCCACCCGTCCGGGCGGGAGAGCAGATCGGCCAGCAGGCCGCGGGCGGTGTAGCTGAGCCGGCGGTCCTGGATCAGGACATTCGGCATTACCGTGAACTGGTGCCTCTGCGCGGTACGATGGATATGCATCAGGGGGCTTTTCCTGTTGCCGGACCCCGGGGTGTTGGTAGCGCCGCCGGGGTCATCTGCGTGCTTCGGTCACCACGGAACGTAGCACGGGAGTGACGCTGAGTTCCAAGCGTGGGCGTGTCGGTGCGACTGTTGACGATTCGTCAGATGATCCCAGCGGCAGGGCCGGTGGTGTCGCGGCGGGCCCGCTCCGGTCAGGAGTGCGGTCGGTACCGGACGGGTTCCGTGTCCGCCCACGGCCCGGTGGACTCCTCGCGGGGCACCCACAGGAGTGGCTGGGTGGCGCGACACGTCTCCTCGACGCCCTCGTCCCAGGGGAAGCGCCCTTGCTTGTCCGGCCAGAACATCTGGGTGATCGGCAGTGGCGGCCGCTGGTAGAAGTCGACGCCGGCGCCGAAGAAGCCGAGGTACCAGCTCGGGTGGACCGGCCGGATCGCCACCGAGAAGCCGCCGCCCAGGACGTCGTCGCGGCGCTGGTCCGGTTCGAGCGGATGCCCGGCGCGGATCTCGCGGGCGAGCACGTTGACGATCCGCATGCCGGTCTGCGGGGTGATCCGAAGATGCTGACCTCGGGGCTGCGCAGGGTGTGCCAGAGCCCGATCGAGTAGGACCAGTCGCCGGGCAGGCCGCCGCCGACTCCGTTGACGTTCCAGCCGTGCGCGCGGATGTTCGCCGCGATCCGGCTGTCGCGTGCGTCCCACGTGGATTCGTCGCCCGTGGTGTCGCAGAGCAGGCAGCCGCAGTCGGGGAGATCCATGCCGGTGAGCCTACGGCGGCCGATGGCGGCAATGCCCCTGGGGCTGCCCGCTCGTGCACCGTTCGCCGTCGGCCGGGCCGTCCCTCCGGGTCACCCCGAAGGGAGGATCAGGAACCGGCGAGGGCTCGGGTCAGGGCCAGACCAGGCAGTACAGCTGGTGGCCGGCGTCGTGCAGGCGGTTGGCGAAGTCCTGCCACTCGTGCAGCATCGTGTAGATCACGAACGCGTCGCGCGGGCCGCGCCGGTCCGGGACGGTCGACCAGATGAAGGCGGCGGCGCCGAGCTGGGTCTCGTCGGCCGTGCGCAGGGGTTCGACCACGTTCTGCGGGAGCTGGACGACGGCGTAGTCGGGGTGCAGGACGACCAGCTCCAGCGGCGGGACCTGGTGCAGCGGGACACCCGTGATGCCGGTCAGCACCATGGCGCTCATGGTCTCCGGCTTGATCTTGGTGGAGAGGTGGCCGTTCTCCGAGCCGCTGGTCTCCATGAGGTCGCCGAGGCGCCCGAGCGAGCCGAGCTCGCCCGCGTCCAGGCCGAGGCCGCCGGGGCCGAGCGCCGTGGGAACTCTGGCAGCCGTGGCCCGGTCGGGTGCGCCGAAGTACTTGTAGGTGACTCCCACGCGCCCCTCTCCCCGCTTTCCCCTGCCCGTACCCGTACCCCCGTGCGCGGCACCGGCGGGCCGACGGGAGCTACCCGTGACCTCGTCGGAACCGTCCTGCGCCTCGGACACTCGGACCATCCTCACCGGAATTCGCCGGAATCGACAGACCCCCGCACGCCCGGTGTCCTCCCGAACGTGCCACTTACCCGTCTTGTGCCGCCCTACACCGCCGAAAACGTGCGCGACGGCCGTACGGACACCGTACAGTCCGCGCGGCCGGCCGAGGCAGCAGCACACGGATCATCGTTCCAGATGATCGGGTCCGGCATGCAGAGGTCAAGGACACGATTTGAGAGCATGTTGAGGTGACCAACCCCGTGAGCACCCCCAGACCCCCCGAACACGGGCCCGCACGACGGCCCGGCCGGTTACCCGTACGAGGCCCCGCACTCCCAGGAGCTGTTCGAGCGCGCCTCCGTCGTGACCCCCGGTGGCGTGAACTCGCCAGTGCGGGCCTTCCGTGCGGTCGGCGGCACGCCCCGCTTCATGGTGTCCGGCACCGGCCCGTACCTCACCGACGCGGACGGCCGCGAGTACGTCGACCTGGTCTGCTCCTGGGGCCCGATGATCCTCGGCCACGCCCACCCGGCGGTGATCGACGCCGTCCAGCAGGCCGTCTCCCGCGGCACCTCGTTCGGCACCCCCGGCCAGGGCGAGGTCGAACTGGGCGAGGAGATCGTTGCCCGGATCGCCCCGGTCGAGCAGGTCCGCCTGGTCTCCAGCGGCACCGAGGCCACCATGTCGGCGATCCGCCTGGCCCGCGGCTTCACCGGCCGCGCCAAGATCGTCAAGTTCGCCGGCTGCTACCACGGCCACGTGGATGCCCTGCTCGCCGCCGCCGGCTCGGGCGTCGCAACCTTCGGCCTCCCCGACACGCCCGGCGTCACCGGTGCGCAGGCGGGCGACACCATCGTGCTGCCCTACAACGACCTCGACGCCGTCCGGGCCGCCTTCGCCGCGCACCCCGGCGAGATCGCCTGCGTGATCACCGAGGCCTCCCCGGCAACATGGGCGTCGTCCCGCCGCTGCCGGGCTTCAACCGGGGCCTCGCCGAGATCTGCCGCGCCGACGGCGCGCTGTTCATCTCCGACGAGGTGATGACCGGCTTCCGCGTCTCCAAGGCCGGCTGGTACGGCCTGGAGGCGGCCCACGAGGGCTGGGTGCCGGACCTGCTCACCTTCGGCAAGGTGATGGGCGGCGGCTTCCCGGCCGCGGCCTTCGGCGGCCGCGCCGACGTGATGGCCCACCTCGCCCCGGCCGGACCGGTCTACCAGGCCGGCACCCTCTCCGGGAACCCGGTCGCCACCGCCGCGGGCCTGGCCCAGCTGCGCCACTGCACCGACGAGGTGTACGCGACGGTCGACCGGGTCGCCGGGCAGGTCTCCGGCCTGGTGTCGGAGGCGCTCGCCAAGGAGGGCGTGGCCCACCGGCTGCAGAAGGCCGGGAACATGTTCTCGGTGTTCTTCACCGAGGAGCAGGTCACCGACTACGACGCCGCGCGCCGCCAGCAGGCCTACCGCTTCAACGGCTTCTTCCACTCGATGCTGAGCCAGGGCGTCTACCTGCCGCCGTCGGCCTTCGAGTCCTGGTTCGTCTCGTCCGCCCACGACGAGCGGGCGATCGAGCGGATCGCCGCCGCCCTGCCCGCGGCCGCCCGTGCTGCCGCCGAGGCCACCGAGGAGACCAAGTGACCAGCGAGACCACCGTCGTCCACCTGATGCGGCACGGCGAGGTGCACAACCCGGAGGGCATCCTCTACGGGCGCCTGCCCGGCTACCACCTCTCCGAGCTGGGCCGGCAGATGGCCGACCGGGTCGCCGAGCACCTCGCCGACCGGGACATCACGCACGTGGTGGCCTCGCCGCTGGAGCGCGCCCAGGAGACCGCCGAGCCGATCGGCAAGGCGCACGGCCTGGAGGTCGCCGTCGACGAGCGGCTGATCGAGGCCGACAACATCTTCCAGGGCAAGACCTTCGGCGTCGGTGACGGCTCGCTGCGCAACCCGGGCTACTGGCGGTACCTGACCAACCCGTTCAAGCCGTCCTGGGGCGAGCCGTACATCGAGCAGGTGGTGCGCATGATGGGCGCGCTCGCCGCCGCCCGGGACGCCGCGCGCGGGCACGAGGCGGTCTGCGTCAGCCACCAGCTGCCGATCTGGATCGTCCGCTCGTTCGCCGAGCGCCGCCGACTGTGGCACGACCCGCGCAAGCGGCAGTGCTCGCTGGCCTCGCTGACCAGCTTCACCTACGAGGGCGACCGGATCGTGTCGATCGGGTACCGCGAGCCGGCCCGCGACCTGCTGCCGGCGCACCTCGTCGGCAAGGGCGGCAAGGACAAGCCGGTGGGGAAGAGCTTCGGCGCCTGACGGCGCCCGCCGCCCCGATGATTTGCCCGGTTTAAGCGGATCATAAGTACAGGAACCGCAGGTCAGAGGGGTCCGACGCGCAACGTCGGACCCCTCAAATCTGCCCAAAGTCCCATGCGAAACTTTTCACATGTCTGGGACGCCGCACCGCCGCTTCCGCCTCGCCGCCGTTCTCGGCGCGGCCGCCGCACTCGCCCTCACCGCCTGCTCCTCGGGCGGTTCGACGGGTGGCGGCGGCAAGACCGGTTTCGTCACCGGCAAGGGGGCATCGCCACCGCGAGCCCCGGCAGCCGTACCGCCGCGCCGGACGTCACGGGCAAGTCGCTGGAGGGCAAGCCGGTCTCGCTCTCCGACTTCAAGGGCAAGATCGTCGTCCTGAACATCTGGGGCTCCTGGTGCGGCCCGTGCCGCGCGGAGGGGCGAACCTCCAGCAGGTCTCCCAGAAGTACCGCTCCCAGGGCGTCCAGTTCCTCGGCATCAACACCCGGGACGTCGACCCGGCCAACGCCGTGCGCTTCGAGCACGAGACCGGCATCGACTACCCGAGCCTCTACGACCCGGACGGCGCCCAGATCCTGCGCTTCCCCAAGGGCAGCCTCAACCCGCAGTCCATCCCCACCACCATCGTGGTCGACCGGGACGGCAAGCTGGCCGCCCGGGCGATGCGGGCGCTGTCCAGCGAGGACCTGGAGGCGATGATCAAGCCCGTGCTCGCGGAGCAGAAGTGAGCGCGGCCCTCGCGAGCACCATCGGCTACAACGACACGGTGGCGAGCGGCGCCCTGCTGCTGGCCCTGCCGATCGCGCTGGCCGCCGGCCTGCTCTCCTTCCTCTCGCCCTGCGTGCTGCCGCTGGTGCCCGGCTACCTCAGCTACGTCACCGGCTTCTCCGCCGCCGACCTCTCCGACGCGAGGGGCGCCAAGCGGGGGCGCATGCTGCTCGGTTCGCTCCTGTTCGTGGCCGGCTTCACCGCCGTCTTCGTCTCGACCGGCGCCCTGTTCGGGCAGTTCGGCAACGTCCTGAAGGACCACACCCGGCTCATCGACACGGTGCTGGGCGTGCTGACCATCCTGATGGGCCTGGCCTTCATGGGGCTGATGCCCGGCTTCACCATGCGGGAGCTGCGCTCGCACCGCCGGCCGGCGATCGGGCTGGTGGGCGCCCCGCTGCTGGGGATCGTCTTCGGCGTCGGCTGGACGCCGTGCATCGGCCCGACCCTCGCCGCGATCCTGAACCTCTCGGCCGAGCAGGCCAGCGCCGGGCGCGGCGCCCTGCTGATGACGGTGTACTGCGCCGGACTCGGCGTACCGTTCGTCCTGGCCGCGCTGGCCTTCCGGAAGGCCCTGAGCGCCTTCGGCTGGGTCAAGCAGCACTACCAGTGGGTGATGCGGATCGGCGGCGGGATGCTCGTCGTCGTCGGCGTGCTGCTGGTCACGGGTGCGTGGGACGCGATGGTGCAGCAGATGCAGTACCTGACCGACGACTTCTCGATCGGAATCTGACCGTGAGTGACACCAGGACCGGCCCCGCCGAGGACGAGACCGCCGACGCCTCCGTCGAGCGCATGAGCACCGCCCCCGAGGACTCCGCCGCGGACACCCCGGTCGGCATAGGACTCTGGGGCTGGCTGCGCTGGACGTGGCGGCAGCTGACCTCGATGCGGGTCGCACTGATCCTGCTCTTCCTGCTCTCGCTGGCGGCCATCCCCGGTTCGCTGATCCCGCAGGAGAGCGAGGACTCCTTCAAGGTCGAGACCTGGAAGGCCGCGCACAAGGGCATTTCCCCAATCTACGAGAAGCTCCAGCTGTTCCACGTGTACAGCTCGGTGTGGTTCTCCTCGATCTACATCCTGCTGTTCGTCTCGCTGGCGGGCTGCATCGTCCCGCGCACCTGGCAGTTCGTCGGGGTACTGCGGGCCCAGCCGCCGGCGGCCCCGCGCAACCTGACCCGGATGCCGGTCTACGCGGCCTGGCGCACCGACGCCGACCCGGAGGCGGTCGCCGCCGCCGCGCACCGGCTGCTGAAGCGCCGCCGCTTCCGGGCCGACCTCGCCGGCGGCGCGGTGGCCGCCGAGAAGGGCTACCTGCGCGAGGTCGGCAACCTGCTCTTCCACTTCTCGCTGTTCGCCCTGCTGACCGGCTTCGCCTGGGCCAGCCTGGCCAGCGGCACCGGCAGCAAGATCGTCATCGAGGGCCAGGGCTTCGCCAACACCACCACCCAGCTCGACGACTTCAAGGGCACGCGGTTCTACACCACCGACGACCTCGCCCCCTTCGGCTTCAAGCTGGACAACTTCACCGCCCGCTACCAGACCACCGGCGCGGACATCGGCACCGCCCGCGAGTTCACCGCGCACATCCGGTACTGGAACGGCAGCGACTCGGCAAAGCTCACCAAGGGCGACATCCAGGTCAACCACCCGCTGGAGATCGGCGGTTCCAAGGTCTTCCTGAACGGCCACGGCTACGCCCCGGTGGCGACCGTCCGGAACGCCAAGGAGAGGTCGTCTACTCCGGCCCGACCCCGTTCCTGCCGCAGGACTCCAACCTGACCTCGGTCGGCGTCTTCAAGATCAGTGACTACGGCGACAAGGACGGCAAGCGCACCCAGCTGGGCTTCTCCGGCATCTTCTCGCCGACCTCGCCCCTCACCCCCGACCCGGTCAAGGGCTGGAACTCGCTCTTCCCGGCCGCCGCCGACCCCCGGCTGGTCCTCACCGTGTACGCCGGCGACCTGGGCACCGACTCCGGCCTGCCGCAGAACGTGTACCAGCTGGACACCACGCACCTGACCCAGCTGAAGCAGGACGGCAAGCTGGCCAGCGCCGCGCTCAAGCCCGGCCAGACCTGGACGCTGCCCGACGGCTACGGCACCCTCACCTTCGACGGGTACCGCCAGTGGGCGCAGTTCTCCGTCTCGCACCGCCCCGGCAACGCGATCGCGCTGGCCGGCGCGGTCTGCGCGATCCTCGGCCTGATCGGCTCGCTCTTCGTCCAGCGCCGCCGGATCTGGGTCCGGGCCACCACCACCCCCGACGGCGTCACCCTGGTCGAGGTCGCCGGGCTCGCCCGCAGCGACTCCTCCCGGACGGCGGAGGAGCTCGCCGAACTCGCCGTGGACCTCCAGACGGACGCTCCGGCCGTGGACGACGAGGCCGGCTCCGACACTCTCGTACCGGCGGCAACCGCACCGGCAACCCCCGCAGACCCGGACTCCAAGGAGTAGACGGTGAATCTCGCCTCGGTCGACCCGCAACTGGCCGACCTCTCCAACAAGCTGATCTACTCGGCGATGGCCGTGTACACCCTCGCGATGTTCGCGCACCTCTTCGAGTGGACGTTCGGCAGCAAGGGCGCGGTCGCGGTGCGGTCCGCCGAGCAGTCGGGCGGCCTGGCGCAGACCCTGTCCGCCGCCGCCGAGTCCGCGAAGTCGGCCCGCAGCGTCACCGTCACGGTCGCCACCGCGAACGGCGGGACGACCACGCTGACCCGCACCGCGCTCGCCGACGCGGGCGCCACCGTGGTCACCAGCGGCCGCGGCGACGGCGTCCCGGAGGACGGCCCGGGTGCCGCCGGCACCAGCGAGAAGGGCGACCTGGCCGGCCGGATCGCGGTCTCGCTGACCGTCCTGGGCGCCCTGCTGCACGCCGCCGCGGTGTTCTCCCGCGGCATGTCGGTGATGCGCTGGCCGTGGGGCAACATGTACGAGTTCTCGTGCGCCTTCGCCCTCACCATGATCCTGGCCTACCTGGGCCTGCTGGTGGCCCGGCGCAACGTCCGCTGGCTCGGCCTGCCGGCCGTGCTGGCCGCGCTGCTCACCCTGGGCCTGGCCGTCACCGTGCTCTACACCGCCTCCGAGCAGCTCGTCCCGGCGCTGCACTCGTACTGGCTGGGCATCCACGTCTCCACCGCGATCATCTGCGGCGGCGTCTTCTACGCGGGCTTCGTGGTCACCGTGCTGTACCTCGGCAAGGAGTCCTACGAGCGCCGGATCGCCGAGGAGCGCCCGCTGGGCATGTTCGGCACGGTCTGGCACCGGCTGCCCGCCGCGGGCAGCCTCGACAAGCTGTCGTACCGGATCAACGCGCTGGTCTTCCCGCTCTGGACGTTCACCATCATCGCGGGCGCCATCTGGGCCGAGTCCGCGTGGGGCAAGTACTGGGAGTGGGACCCGAAGGAGACCTGGTCGTTCATCACCTGGGTCGCCTACGCCTGCTACCTGCACGCCCGGGCCACCGCCGGCTGGCGCGGCCGCAAGGCCGCCTACCTGGCGCTGCTGGCCTTCGCCTGCTGGCTGTTCAACTACTACGGAGTGAACATCTTCGTCACCGGGAAGCACTCGTACGCCGGAGTCTGACCCCGCCCGGGGTCACCGGACCGTGAGGTACCGCCCGTCCGGTCGTTGACCAGGACGTCCAGCAAGCCGCGAGGAGGGGCCGCCATGGAGAGCGAAGAGGTCATGCTGACCGTCCGGATCACCACTGCGGAGAGAGCGCTGCTCCGACGGCTCGCGCAGGGCCACCGCAGCGACGTCTCCGAGGTCGTCGCGGACGGGCTGCTGGACGTCCTGCCGAGTCTGCACTGCGCCCCGGACGCGTACCGGCTGCTGGCGGCCCTGACGCCGCCGGCGCCGTGCGCGCAGACGGTCTGGCTGCCCGCCGAGCTGGCCGACCTGCTCGTCCCGGCGACCACCCGGATCGCGCAGACCACCGGGGTGCGGCTGGGCTCGTCCTGCGTGATGCTCGGCGCGGCCGTGCGGCTCTGGCTGGGCCAGGACCCGCAGCTGCTGGCCGAGCACCTGTCCACCATGCACGCGGGCCGCCCGGCCGCCCTGGTGGCGGCCTGAGCGGCCCGGGAGACGACGTGGGGCCCCGTGCGGTGCGCACGGGGCCCCACGTGTCGTCAGGCGGCCTGCTGCCAGCTGACGGGGGAGTAGTAGGCCGGGCGGCGCTCCAGGCGCTGCCAGCTGGCGATCGGCTCGACGGACCGGGCGGCCCGGGCCTGCTGGGCGGCGGCGGCCCGGCTGAGCAGGACGGCGGTCAGGGCGGCCAGCTCCTCGTCGGTCAGCGAGCCGCGGACGATACGGACAAGGGATTCGGCGGAAGCGCTCATGGTCCTTGTTTCTCCCCCATGGTGAAGTCTGACGGGTTCCGGGCGGTGCAACGGCGGGTTACATCGGCGGGTTGCCGTGCTTCCGGCTCGGCAGGTCGGCGTGCTTGGTGCGGAGCATGGCCAGGGAGGCGGCGAGCACCTCGCGGGTCTCGGCGGGGTCGATGACGTCGTCGACGAGGCCGCGCTCGGCCGCGTAGTACGGGTGCATCAGCTCGCTCTTGTACTCCTTGATCTTCTGTGCGCGCATCGCCTCCGGGTCCTCCGCGGCGGCGATGTCCCGGCGGAAGATCACGTTGGCGGCGCCCTCCGCGCCCATCACCGCGATCTCGTTCGTCGGCCAGGCGAACGACAGGTCCGCGCCGATCGAGCGGGAGTCCATCACGATGTACGCGCCGCCGTACGCCTTGCGCAGGATCAGCGAGATGCGCGGCACGGTGGCGTTGCAGTACGCGTACAGCAGCTTCGCGCCGTGCCGGATGATCCCGCCGTGCTCCTGGTCGACGCCCGGCAGGAAGCCGGGCACGTCCAGCAGCGTCACGATCGGGATGTTGAACGCGTCGCACATCTGCACGAAGCGCGCGGCCTTCTCGGAGGCGTTGATGTCCAGCACGCCGGCCAGCGACTGCGGCTGGTTCGCCACGATCCCGACCACGTGCCCGTCGATCCGCGCCAGCGCCACGATCACGTTGGTCGCCCAGCGCTCGTGGACCTCCAGGAACTCGCCGTGGTCGACGACCTCCTCGATGACCTTGCGCATGTCGTAGGGCCGGTTGCCGTCCGCGGGCACGAGGTCCAGCAGCGACTCGCACCGCCGCTCGACCGGGTCGTCCACCGCCGTCGCCGGCGGCATCTCGCGGTTGTTCTGCGGCAGCAGCGACAGCAGGTAGCGGACCTCCTCGATGCACGACTGCTCGTCGTCGTACACGAAGTGCGACACGCCCGACGTCGCGGAGTGGACGTCCGCACCGCCCAGGCCGTTCTGCGAGATCTTCTCGCCGGTCACCGCCTGCACCACGTCCGGGCCGGTGATGAACATCTGCGAGGTCTCGCGGACCATGAACACGAAGTCCGTCAGGGCCGGGGAGTAGGCGGCGCCACCGGCGCACGGGCCGAGCATCACGGAGATCTGCGGGATCACCCCGGACGCCTTGGTGTTGCGCTGGAAGATGCCGCCGTACCCGGCGAGCGCGGTGACGCCCTCCTGGATGCGGGCGCCGGCGCCGTCGTTCAGCGACACCAGCGGGGCACCCGCCGAGATCGCCATGTCCATGATCTTGTGGATCTTCTGCGCGTGGGCCTCACCCAGCGCCCCGCCGAAGATCCGGAAGTCGTGCGCGTACGTGAAGACCGTCCGGCCGTGCACCGTGCCCCACCCGACGATCACACCGTCGGTGTGCGGCTTCTTCGCCTCCAGGCCGAAACCCTGCGCCCGGTGCCGCCGCAGCGGCTCCACCTCGTGGAACGAACCCTCGTCCAGCAGCAGCTCGATCCGCTCGCGCGCGGTCAGCTTCCCCTTCGCGTGCTGCGCCTCGGTGGCCTTCTCGCTCGGCCCCCGACGCACCCGCTCCCGCAGCTCGTGCAGTTCCGCCACCCGCCCGCGGGCATCGGCCGGGATCGCAGGGATCTCGCCGCCGACCGGCGCATCGTGCAGAACCGTCATCTCGAACCACTCCAAGTGTGAGGGAACTGTCCGGCAGGGCGGCCCGCGATCTGCGGCTGCTCCGGAGGCGAACACTTCTTCACCTACGACACTACGAGGCCGGGCCGCCGCCGCTCGGCGTCGATTCCGTACAAGGTCGGGGCCCAGAAGCTGTGCAGGGCTCACAGTGCACGTCGGCCGCTCGGCCGTTCGGGCGGGATCCGCCGAGGGCCGGCCGGGCTGTCGAAAGCCCGTTCACCCGGTCCGATCGAGGGCCGGAAGCGCCAGGTCAGCCCCGGTGCGACGGCTGGGCCGGACGGGCCGCGACGGCCGTGTGCACCGGATCCCCGGCCCGTCCGCGGGCGTGCCGGGCCGCCCGGCGGCCGGGGCGTGGATGGTAGGGAAGCGCCAAATCGGGATCAGCCCTGCGGGTCGTCCCCGGGCTCGTCCTTTCGGCGCAGCTGCTCCTCGCGGCGGCGCAGGTCGGCCTCCCACTGCCGGAGCCGATCCTCGTCCTGCCGGTTGGACCGGTCGAGGGACGCGAGGAACTCCGGGTTGTCGTCCGGGGCGACGAAGACCGGCGCCGGACGGCCCGCACCGAAGGCGTCGCCCGGCCGGGCGCTGGACGGTGCGCCGGCCCGCCGGACGCCGCCGCGCCGGCGCCCCGCCGCCAGCCAGGCGATCGAGCCCACCAGCGGGAAGAGCAGCACGATCACGATCCACACCACCTTGGGCAGGTGGCGGACCTCCTCCTCCGGGGCGGTCAGGCAGTCGATGAACGCCCATACCCAGAGCGCGAGCAGGAGAAGCAGCGGCAGGATGCGCAGCACGACGGTCGTCCCCCCGGGGAACAGCGGAGCAGTGGCAGAACACGGGCCCTTGGCGGGGCCAGGGTAACCGGTGGCGGATACTGACTGGCATGGCATACGACGATCTCCGCTCCTTCCTCCGCGCCCTGGAGCGGGAGGGCGACCTCAAGCGGATCAAGACCGAGGTGGACCCGTATCTGGAGGTCGGGGAGATCGTCGACCGGGTCCAGAAGGCCAAGGGCCCGGCCCTGCTCTTCGAGAACGTCAAGGGCTCCGACATGCCGCTGGCGATGAACGTCTTCGGCACCGAGCGGCGGCTGGCCAAGGCACTCGGCCTGAAGTCGCCCGACGACATCTCCGAGAAGATCGCCGGCCTGCTCAAGCCCGAGCTGCCGCAGGGCTTCACCGGCTTCCGGGACGCCTTCGGCAAGCTCGCCTCCATGGCGCACGTGCCGCCGCGGCACGTGAAGTCCGGCGACGCGCCCGTGCAGGAGGTGGTGCTCACCGGCGACGACGTCGACCTGGAGAAGCTGCCCGCGCTCTTCACCTGGCCGATGGACGGCGGCTCGTTCTTCAACCTGGGCCTCACCCACACCAAGGACCCGGACAGCGGCACCCGCAACCTCGGCCTGTACCGCCTGCAGCGCCACGACAGGCGGACCATCGGCATGCACTGGCAGATCCACAAGGACAGCCGCAACCACGCCGCGGTCGCCGCCAAGCGCGGCGAGCGGCTGCCGGTCGCGATCGCCTTCGGCTGCCCGCCCGCCGTCACCTACGCGGCCACCGCGCCGCTGCCGGGCGACATCGACGAGTACCTGTTCGCGGGCTTCGTGGCCGGCGAGCGGGTGCGGATGGTCGACTGCAGGACCGTCCCGCTGCAGGTCCCGGCCGACGCCGAGGTGGTGCTGGAGGGCTGGCTGGAGCCCGGCGAGATGCTGCCGGAGGGGCCGTTCGGCGACCACACCGGCTTCTACACGCCGCAGGAGCCGTTCCCCGCGCTGACCATCGACTGCGTGACGATGCGCCGCCGGCCGCTGCTCCAGTCGATCGTGGTGGGCCGGCCGCCGACCGAGGACGGGCCGCTGGGCAAGTTCACCGAGCGGTTCTTCCTGCCCCTGCTGAAGATCATCATCCCGGACATCGTCGACTACGACCTGCCCGAGGCCGGCGGCTTCCACAACTGCGTGATCGTCTCGATCGACAAGAAGTACCCGAAGCACGCCCAGAAGGTGATGCACGCCATCTGGGGCGCCCACATGATGTCGCTGACCAAGCTGATCGTCGTGGTGGACGCCGACTGCGACGTGCACGACTACCACGAGGTCGCCTGGCGGGCGCTCGGCAACACCGACTACAGCCGCGACCTGGTCGTCGTCGAGGGCCCGGTCGACCACCTCGACCACGCCTCCTACCAGCAGTTCTGGGGCGGCAAGGCCGGTATCGACGCCACCCGCAAGCTGCCCGAGGAGGGCTACACCCGCGACGGGGGCTGGCCCGAGATGGTCGCCTCCGACCCCGCGACCGCCGCCCTGGTGACCAAGCGCTGGAAGGAGTACGGGCTGTGACCACGGCCGCCGCATACGAGGTCCCGCCCGGCAGGATCAAGGCGTTCCTGCGCCTGGTCATGATCGAGCACTCGGTCTTCGCCCTGCCCTTCGCGTACATCGCCGCGCTGACCGCGATGTTCCTGGCCGACCGCCGGGTGCACTGGGGCGAACTGCTCGTCGTCACCGTCTGCATGGTCGGCCTGCGGACCTTCGCCATGGCCGCCAACCGGATCATCGACCGCGAGATCGACGCCCGGAACCCCCGCACCGCCGGCCGCGAACTCGTCACCGGCGCCGTCTCGCTGCGCACCGCCTACGTCGGCTCCGCCGTCGCCCTGGTCGTCTTCCTCGGCGCCGCGGCCCTGCTCAACCCGCTCTGCCTGGCGCTCGCCCCGGTCGCCGTCGTGCCGATGGTGGTCTACCCGTACGGCAAGCGGTTCACCGACTTCCCGCACGCCATCCTCGGCCTCGCCCAGGCGATGGGCCCGGTCGGTGCCTGGCTGGCGGTCACCGGCAGCTGGTCGTGGGAGGCGGTCGTGCTGGGCCTGGCCGTCGGCGTCTGGATCGGCGGCTTCGACCTGATCTTCGGCTGCCAGGACGTCGCCGCCGACCGCGCCGAGGGCGTCCGCTCGGTGCCCGCCCGCTTCGGCATCCCCGCCGCGCTGTACGGCGCCCGGGCCTGCCACGCCGTCACCACCGCGCTGCTCGCCTGGTACGCCGTCCTCACCGACGCCGGCCCGGCCTTCTGGGTCGGCCTCCTCGTGGTGGCCTGCGCCTTCGTCTACGAGCACTCCATCGTGAAGCCCGGTGACCTCTCCCGGCTCAACCGGGCGTTCTTCACCACCAACGGCTTCGTGGGCATCTCGCTGTTCGCCTTCGCCCTGCTCGACCTGATCACCCGGGGCCTGCGGATCTGACCGGCCGTGGGGCGGCCCGTCAGCCCGCCGCCCGCAGCGCCAGCCTGGCGTAGGCGCGGACGTCCGCGTCCGAGTCGGCGAGCCGCTCGCGCAGCGCGGCCCCGGCCACCGGGTCGCCGGTGTGCGCGGCCAGCGCCCGGACGGCGGACTTGCGGACGTCGGCGTCGGTGTCGCCGAGCAGGGCCGTCAGCGGGCCCACGGCGGCCGCCGCACCCAGGGCGGTGGCCGCCGCCTTGCGGACCTGCCAGGCCTCGTCCGGCACGGCGGCCAGCGCGGCCAGCGCCGGCGGGCAGCCGATGCCCGCCGCGCCCTGGTAGGCGGCGGCCCGGACCAGCGGGTCGGGGTCGGCCGCCAGGACGAGCAGGACGGGCTCGGCGGCGCCGTCCCCGACGGTGCCGAGCCCCTCGCCGACGGCCACCCGGACCTCGCGGGCGCCGTCGCCGGCGGCGGCCGCCAGCGCAGCCGCGTCGTCCAGGGCGACCAGCCCCCGGACGGCCTGCAGCCGGACGGGCACCGCGGGGTCGGCCAGCGCGGCCGCGTACAGCTCCGGGCCGCCCGTCCGCAGGGCCCGCGACAGGTCCAGGACCCCGGCCCGCACCACCGGGTCGGCCGACCCGGCATGCGCTGCCAGGGCGGTGCCCAGACCGCCGTCCAGCACCTCCACCAGCTCGCGCAGGCCCGCCACCGCGGCCGCCCGGACGCGCTCGTCCGGGTCGCCGAGCGCGACCGTCAGGGCCGGCCCGGTGCCCGCCGGCGCGCTCTCGGTCAGCACCGCGACGGCCGTCCTCCGCACGTCGGCCGCGGCATCGTGCAGGTAGGGCGCCAGCGCCTCCAGCGACGGCTGCGCCTCGGCCAGCCGCAGCAGGTCGAGCACCCGCGGCGAGGCCGAGGCCGAGGCCGTGGCCGCGGCCGGGGCCTGCGCCGGTGCGGCGACGACGCCGGTGCCGGCCCGGCCGACCGGGATCGGATGCACCTCGCCGATCAGGACACTCTCCCCGGCGGGCGGCTCCAGGCCCTCCACCGGGACGAGGTAGGGCGCCACCGGCCGGGTCAGGAACTCCATCGCGCCGTCCGCGGTGCGGCGCAGGTCGAGGTGGCGGAACCACCGCCGGTCGTCCCGCCCGGGGTGGTCGACGCGGTCGTGGTACAGCCCCCAGCGGCTCTCCTCGCGGGCCAGCGAGGACCGGGCGGCCATCTCGGCGCAGTCCCGGATGAAGTCGACCTCGACGGCCCGCATCAGCTCGTGCGGGGTGCGGGCGCCCATCGCGGCGATCTCGCCGCGCATCCGCTCGAAGTGCTCCAGGGCCACCGACAGCCGGGCCCCCGTCTTCGGCGGCGCCACGTAGTCGTTGACGAACCGGCGCAGCTTGTACTCGACCTGCGGCTGCGGCGGGCCGTCCGGGTTGCGCAGCGGCCGGTAGACCAGCTCGTGCGCGGCCTTCACCTGGTCGTCCGGCAGCTCGGCGCGTTCGGTGGGCAGATGGGCGACGGCGTGGCTGCCGGCCAGGTCGCCGAAGACGAACGCGCCGATCATGTAGTTGTGCGGCACCGACGCCAGGTCGCCGGCCGCGTACAGGCCCGGCACGGTGGTGGCGGCGTTCTCGTCCACCCGCACCCCGCTCGCCGAGTGCCCGCCGCACAGGCCGATCTCGGAGATGTGCATCTCCACGTCGTGGGTGCGGTAGTCGTGGCCGCGGCCGGCGTGGAAGGTGCCGCGGCTGGGCCGCTCGGTGGTGTGCAGGATCGTCTCCAGCGCCTGCACGGTCTCCTCCGGCAGGTGCGTGGTCCGCAGGTAGACCGGCCCGCGGTCGGAGCCCAGCTCGGCCGCGAACTCGGCCATCATCTGCCCGGACCAGTAGTCGGAGTCGACGAACCGCTCGCCGTGCCGGTTCACCTGGTAGCCGCCGAACGGGTTGGCGACGTACGCGCACGCCGGGCCGTTGTAGTCCTTGATCAGCGGGTTGATCTGGAAGCACTCGATGCCGGTCAGCTCGGCACCGGCGTGGTACGCCATCGCGTAGCCGTCGCCCGCGTTGGTCGGGTTCTCGTAGGTGCCGTACAGGTAGCCGCTGGCGGGCAGGCCGAGCCGGCCGCACGGGCCGGTGGCCAGCACCACCGCGCCCGCCCGGACGGTGACGAACTCCCCGCTGCGGGTGTCGAAGCCGGCCGCGCCCACGGCCCGGCCGTCCGCGGTGAGCACCCGCACCGGCATGACCCGGTTCTCGATCGTGATCCGCTCGCGCATCCGGCGCTCCCGCAGCACCCGGTACAGCACCTTCTTGACGTCCTTGCCCTCCGGCATCGGCAGCACGTAGCTGCCGGAGCGGTGGACCTGCCGCACCTGGTACTCGCCGTGCTCGTCCTTCTCGAACTTCACGCCGTACCGCTCCAGCCGCTGCACCATGGCGAAGCCGCGGACGGCGGTCTGCCGGACGGTGCGCTGGTCGACGATGCCGTCGTTGGCGCGGGTGATCTCGGCGACGTAGTCGTCCGGTTCGGCCCGGCCCGGGATGACGGCGTTGTTCACGCCGTCCATGCCCATGGCCAGCGCCCCGGAGTGCCGCACGTGGGCCTTCTCCAGCAGCAGCACGTCGGCGCCGGCCTCGGCGGCGGTGATCGCGGCCATCGTGCCGGCGGTACCGCCGCCGATCACCAGCACGTCGCACTCCAGCCGACGGGCGTCGGCGAGGTCGGGGATCTCCATCGGGTTTCTCTCTCGCGGGTGGGTGGGTGGGTGGATGGTGGGTGGGGCGGCGTCCGGGCCTGCCGGGCAGGCCCTACAGGCCGCCGAGGACGGCCTCGCGCAGGCGCAGCACTGCCGGGTCGTCGCGCCGGGCGGCGTCCCGGGCGTGCGGCACCTCGTGGACGGCGGCCAGGGTGCCGCCGCCGAGGACGGCGACCCGGTCGCCGAGCAGCAGCGCCTCGTCGACGTCGTGGGTGACGAACACCACGGTGCAGCGCTGCTGCTCCCACACCGTCAGCAGCAACTGCTGCATCGCGCCCCGGGTCTGCGCGTCCAGCGCGCCGAAGGGCTCGTCCATCAGCACCGCCCGCGGCGCGCCCACCAGCGCGCGGGCCAGCTGGACCCGCTGGCGCTGACCGCCCGACAGCTCCCGCGGCAGCCGCTCCGCGAGACCGTCCAGGCCCACCCGGCGGATCCACTCGGCGGCCGGGGCCCGCCGTTCGGCCCGCGGTACCCGGCGGACGGCCAGCGGCAGTTCGACGTTGCGGCGGACGCTGCGCCAGGGCAGCAGGCCGTCGTCCTGGAACACCAGCGCCCGCTCGGCGCCGGGGCCGCGCAGCGGCTCGCCGCCCGCGAGCAGCTCACCCCCGGTGGGCCGCAGTAGCCCGGCGAGGGCCCGCAGCAGGGTGGACTTGCCGCCGCCGGAGGCGCCGACCACGGTCAGCACCTCGCCGGGGGAGACGTCCAGGTCGACCCCGTCCAGCACCGGGTGCCCGGGGTGGCCGAGGCTCAGCCCCCGGGCGGTCAGTCGCAGGCTCATCGCCCGTCCTCCGGTCCGTCGGCCGCACGCGGCGGCAGCCATGCGGTCAGCCGGCGCCCGACCAGCTCGACGGCCCCGGAGGTGAGCCGGCCCAGCAGGCCGATGGTGGCCATGCCGACGAACACCCCCGGGTAGTCGAGCACCGTGTACGCCTGCCAGGTGCGGTAGCCGACCCCGTACTGGCCGGAGACCATCTCGGCGGAGATCACGCAGATCCAGGACACCCCGATGCCCACCGACAGCCCGCCGACGACACCCGGCAGGGCGGCCGGCAGCACCACGCTGCGCAGCACCCGCAGGCGGCCGCCGCCCATCGTGCGCACCGCCTCCTCCCAGCGCGGCGGCACCGCCCGCACGGCGTGCCGGGTGGAGACCGTGACCGGGAAGAACGCGGCGGTGCAGGTGATGAAGACGATGCCCTGCTCGTTCTCGGGGAAGAGCATGATCGCGACCGGGACGAGGGCGATCGCCGGGATCGGCCGGATCAGCTCCAGCACCGGCCCGAGCAGGTCGGCGGCCGACCGCGACCGGGCGGTCAGCACCCCCACGGCCACCCCCAGGACGGCGGCCAGCAGGAAGCCGAGGCCGATCCGCCGCAGGCTCTCCGCCAGGTCCTGCCAGTACGCGCCGGTGCCCAGTTGCTGCCCGAAGGCGTGCCACACCTGCACGGCCGTCGGCAGGTGGTCGAAGCGCACCCACAGTCGGACCTGCTGCGCCGTCAGCAGCTGCCAGAGCCCGACGAAGGCGGCCAGGGCGAGGGCGCGGACGGCCCGTCGGCCGGCCCGGCCGGGGCGCCGAGGCGTGGTGGGCCCGGCCGCGCGCGGTGGCGCCGGGGCCGGCCGGACGGCGGTACTCATGCCGCCGCCAGGGCTTCGTCCCAGGTCAGGGCGGTCGCCCCGGGGTGGGCGGCGAGGTAGCCGCGGGCGCCGTCCTCGGTGGTGAAGGGGAGCAGGGCGCTGCCGTCGCGGACCCAGTGGTCCTTGTCGGCGAACCAGCGGGTGCCGGTGGCGGCGTCCGGGACGTACGCGGCGCGGAGCTTCTTCCCGGCCGTGCGGGCGGCCCGTACGGCGCGCAGCAGGCAGCCCGGGTCGGCGGCCGGGTGGGTGCTGTCCTCGCCCTGGTACCAGATCTCGCCGGCCTGCTTCGGGTCGTCGGCCGGCCGGCCGCAGGTCTCGTCGGTGCCGGTGATCCGCGCGGGCGGGACGTCCGGCAGGGCGGCCGTCCGCAGGTACGACGGGTCGACGAACTTCTCGACGTCCAGGGCCTTGAGCACGCCGACGGACTTCAGGAAGGGCACGTCCTGGCGGAACGCCTCCACCAGTTCGGGCCGCAGCGCGAGGTTGAAGGTAGCGATGCCGTTCGGGCCGTTGTAGAGGTGGACGACCTCCGGCGGCAGGCCGGTGGCATCGGCGACCTTGCGGCTGGCGTCCAGCGGGTGCTCGTCGAGGTAGCGGGTGGCGTCCTCCTGGGCGCGCAGGAAGGCCTGCACCACCGCGGGGTGCCGGCTGCCGAACCTCTGCCGGATCACCACGCCGTGCAGGGTGGGCCGGCCGAGCGCGGCGCCGTCGTACAGCAGGTGGCCGTCCCCGGCGAAGACCACCGCGCCCGGCCAGGCCACGAACTGGGCGAGCGCGTCCACGCTGCCCGCCTTGAGCGCGGAGGCGCCGACCGCGGGCTGCTGGTTCTGCTTGCGGATGCCGTCGTCGGGCACCCCGGCCCTGCGCAGCGCCTGGACGAGGGTGCCGTCGGCGGCGGAACCGACCGAGGTGGACACCCGCTTGCCCTTCAGGTCGGCCAGGGTGTGCGCGGGCGAGGCGTTCGGGACGACCACGCCGTTCAGCGCGCCGAGCAGGTTGTACCCGGTGACCGAGACGAGCCGGGTGCCGTCGCCGCCGGCCTCCTGGGCCCGCGACCCGTTGATCAGCAGCGGATAGTCGCCCATCGACCCGATGTCGATCTTGTCGGCGAGCATCTGGGCGGTGATCGGCGCCCCGGAGTCGTAGTCCTGCCAGACCACCTTGTACGTGGTGCCGTCCTTGCGCCCCTGGGCGGCGAGCTGCTGCTCGAAGTACCCCTGGGCGCGCAGCAGGGTGCCGGCGGTGACGGTGTTGATGGTCTTGGACTGGTAGCCGACCACCACCTGGACGGTGGCGTCGGAGGCCGCGGCCGAGGAGCAGCCGGCGGTGGCGGCGGCCAGCAGCACGGCGGCGAGCAGTGGTCTCAGCGGGCGGGCGGCGGGGCGGCGGGGCATCCGGGGGCTCCTCAGCGCAGCAGGTAGGGCATGTTGACGGTGACCGCGCCGGTGGGGCAGCGGGCGGCGCACGGGCCGCAGTACCAGCACTCGTCGACGTGCATGTAGGCCTTGTCGGTGTCCGGGTCGATGGCCAGCGAGTCCAGCGGGCACATCTCGACGCAGAGCGTGCAGCCGTCGATGCAGAGCGAGGCGTCGATGGTCACGGGGACGTCGGTGCGGTGGTCGGCGAGCGCCATGGCGGCGGGCTCCTAGGGGAGGTCGCGCAGCAGCCGGCCCTGCATGGTGAGCCGGTCGCCGCGGAAGCGGACGTATTCGAGGTCGACGGGCCGGCCGTCGGCCAGCGCGGTCAGCCGCTCCAGCATCAGCAGGGCGGCGCCGCGCGGGACTTCCAGGACGGTGGCGGAGTGCGCGTCGGCGTTGACCGCCTCCAGGGTGATGTCGGCCGCCCCGAGCGGCTGCCCGGTGACCTCCTCGATCAGCCGGAACACATCGGTGTGCGCGAGGTCGGCGGCGTCCAGCGCGGCGCCGACGTCCGGCGCCAGATAGGTCAGGTCGAGGGAGAGCGGCAGCCCGTTGAGGCGGCGCAGCCGCTCCACGTACACCACGTCCGCGCCATCCGGCAGGCCCAGGCGCCGGGCCACCGGGCCGGGCGCGCGGACGGGCCCGAAGGCGCGGACCTCGTTGACCACCTCGCCGTGCTCGTGCAGGGTCTCGGCGAGGCCCTGCAGCCGGTTCAGGCCGTGCGGCACCTTGTCGGCGACCACCAGCGTCCCCGAGCCGGGCACCCGGCGCACCAGGCCCTCGGTGCGCAGCAGGTCCAGGGCCTGCCGGACGGTGTTCCGGGACTCCCCGAACTCCTGGGCCAGCTGCTCCTCGTGCGGCAGCGCGCCGTCCTTGTACGTACCGCCGAGCACCTGCTGCCGCAGCACGTCCGCGACCTGCCGGGCCCGGTCGGCGCGCAGCCGCCGGACGCCGGGGCGGGCGGTGTTCTCGCTGGTCATCGCGGGTGCTCCGGAGGTCGGTGGCGGCCGGGCGGCCGGTGGGCGGCGGCTTCGGCCTGAACCCTAGGGCCGCACCGATGGCGTCCGGGTTGCCGCAGCATTACGCCACCTGACGGCCCGTCCGCGCCCCGGCCCACCTGCGCGGACGGGACTCCGGGCGGGCGAACCGCCACCCGCCGCGGATGTCCTCCGGCCCGGGCGGCATGCCGCGATGGATGCTGGAAACGCGAACGGCACCGGCCGACGAACCTCCGAGGAGTGGTACCCGTGATCGGAAAGCTGCAGTGCGTGGTGCTCGACTGCCACTACCCCGCTGGTCTGGCGCACTTCTACGCCGCCCTGCTCGGCGGCGAGGTCGACCGTCCCGACCCGCGCTGGTCGCTGGACGACGAGTGGTCGACGGTGCACCTGCCCGGCGGGGAGGTGCTCGCCTTCCAGCGCGTCGAGGACTACCGGCCGCCGATGTGGCCGGACCCGGCGCACCCGCAGCAGCTGCATCTCGACGTCGAGGTGGCGGACCTCGACGAGGCCGAGCGGCGGGCGGTCGAACTGGGCGCCGTCCCGCAGACCGGCGACCGCGGCTGGCGGGTCTGCACCGATCCGGCGGGGCACCCCTTCTGCCTGGTGCTCGCCCGCCAGGCCTAGCCTCGGGGCGGGGGTGGTGCACCGGCCCCGGAGGGCGGGTGATAGGTGTTCGGACCGTCGCCGGTCGATGGCCGACGGCTCGTCACCCACCCGGGAGGATCTCCGTGCCGAAGGGCCGTCCCGTGCGCCGCCGCGCCGCCGCACTCTCCGCCGCCGGCCTGCTGGCCGGCTGTGCCCTGCTGAGCGCCTGCGCCGAGCCCGGCGGCTCGCAGGCCGCGCCGGCCGGGGCCGTCACCGACGCGGCCGCGGCCGGCGACGCGGCGGCGCCGTCGGCCTCCGCCTCGGCGTCCGGGTCCGCGTCGGCGTCGGCCTCGGCCTCGGCCTCGCCGTCCGGGTCGCCCTCGGGATCGGCGTCGGCCTCGGCGGCGTCCGGATCCGCGTCCGCCCCGGCGTCCCCCGGGGCCCGCACGGCGCCGGTCGGGACGTCCTCGGGGGCGTGTTCACCGGGCTGGCCTTCGACACCTGCACGGCGCCGCCACTGGCGACCATGAACGCCTGGCGCGGCACCTCCCCGTACGGCGCGGCCGCGGTCTACGTGGGCGGCCGCAACCGCGGCTGCGCCCAGCCGCAGCTGACCGCCTCCTGGGTGCGCGCCGTCAGCGCCGCGGGCTGGAAGCTGATCCCGCTGTACGTGGGTGCGCAGCCGCCGTGCCAGACCGGCAGCAGCCCGGAGCGGATCACCGCCGCGACGGCGTCCGCGCTGGGGGCGTCCGACGGCGCGGACGCGGTGGCGAAGGCCTCGGCGCTGGGGATGCGGGCCGGCAGCGCGCTGTACCTGGACGTGGAGGCGTACAACACGGCGGACACCGCCTGCGCGGACGCCGTGCTGACCTACACCCAGGCCTTCACCCGGGCGGTGCGGGCCCGCTCGTACCGGTCGGGGTTCTACGGCTTCGCGTCCTCCAGCGCGGCGGGGATCGCGAAGGCGGCCGCGCAGGGCGCGCCGGACCTGCCGGAGGCCCTCTGGTACGCCAAGTACGACGGCGCCGCCGACACCAGCGGCAGCTTCCCGTACGCGGCTGGCCTGTTCTCCGGGCACCGCCGCGGCCACCAGTACCAGGTCAACCAGCGCGAGACGTACGGCGGTGCGGGCGTCACCGTCGACCGCAGCGCCTGGGACGCGCCGGTCGCCGTCGTCGGCTGAGCCCGGCCCCGGCCGGGGCCGGGAGGGTTCAGGTCAGCAGCAGGGCGTCGCCCACCCGGAGCCGCCCCGGGCGGGCGACGGTGGCCAGTGCGTCCAGCCGGCCGTCGTGCTCCCGCACGACGGCCTTGAGGATCTCGGGGGCGTGCGGCAGCCCGGGCTGGGCGACGCCGCTCATCGCGCACCGCTCGCTGGCCCGGACGAAGGCCAGCCGGACGCCGCCGCGCACCCGGCCCTCCCGGCCGAACCAGGTGTCCTCGACGAACGGCGGGGTGCCCGCCGGGGTGCGCAGCAGGACGTTCGGGCGGAAGCGCCGCTCGTCCACCACGGTGCCGGGCAGTGCCTCCCGGACCCAGTCCAGGGTGGCGGTGGTGAGCACCGAGACCGGCAGCTGGTCGAAGTGCGACACGGCGTCCTCCCGCGCCAGCGCGACGTCGTCGCGTTCCAGGTAGGCGCGGAGGAAGGCATCCGGGTCCTCGACCGGGCCGCCGAGCGGGTCGAGCAGCTCGGGGGCGTCGAGCCGCTGGCCGAGCCGGGAGCCGAGCCGCAGCAGGCCGTCCATCCGGCGGAAGCGCCGGGTGGTCTTGCCGGAGCCGAGCCTGCCGGAGGTGTCCCGGACGGCGTAGAGCCGGTCACCGGCGAGGCCGCGCCCGTCCACCTCGACGGAGTCGAGCCGTTCGCCGCCGGTGGACTTCACCGGATAGCGCCAGATCCGCTCCACGACTCCCGAGATCTCTGCCATGCGCCGAGCGTAGCGGCGCACCGGCGGCATGGTCTAGACCTATCGGTTGTCAGCCGATCCGCGCGACCGCCCGCACCGGGGCCCCGTCCGCCGCCGCCAGTCGCAGCGGGAACAGCGACACCGCGATCGGCGCGCCCGCTTCCTGAGCGGCCAGCAGCGGCGTCAGATCGGTCAGGTTCTCGGCGATCACCCCGCCGCCCGGACGGCCCAGCAGCACCCGATGGGCCGCCAGCGTCGGCTGCTCGGCGGCCGGGTCGTGTTCGTCCGCCAGCTCCGCCAGCAGGGCCGCCACCCCCGGATCGGCGGGTCCGGGCTCCGGCGTCGGGTCCACCGACAGGGCGTCCAGGCCGACCGTCCGGATGCCGGCCGCCACGATCGCCTCCGCCGCCTCCGGCGTCAGATAGGGGTGCGCCAGGTAGTGGTCGCTGCCCCAGTGCCGGGGCCAGCCGGTCGCCAGCAGCAGCATCGCGCCTGGGGTCAGCGCCGCCAGTGCCAGCGCCGGCCCGAGCCTGGCGGCCGTCACCGCCGTCCGCGGCTCCAGCCCCCGCAGGTCCGCGACCACCGCCGGCCCGGTGAACAGCTCCAGCGGCAGCCCGTCCAGGGTCGGCCAGGTCACGTCCACGTGGTACGGCGCGTCCACGTGTGTCCCGGACTGCGAACCCAGGTGCAGCCGCAGCACGTTGACCCCGGCCGTGTCGGTGGTCAGCGCCGCCGCGAGCGCCACCTCCGGGTCGCCGGGGTAGACCGGCATGCCCGTGGTGACCGGATGGGTGAGGTCGATCAGCGTCTCGGCCATGCCGTCCATCCTGCCCCGCCGGGCCCGTCCGCCGCAGCGGTGTCCGCCCTCCGGGTCCCGTCCGGCAGGATCCGGAGGACAAGCTCTAGGGTCGGGTGCATGAGTGATCAGCAGGTACGCAGGCCCTGGGTGGTGGGAGTCTCCGGGGCGTCCGGGACGCCGTACGCGGCATCGGTGCTCCGCGCGCTGTTCGCGGCGGGCGAGGCGGTCGACCTGGTGGTCAGCCGGGCCGCCCGGCTGACCATCCTCGACGAGACGGGCATCGCGTTCCGCGACGCGCACTGGCACGACGACCTGACGGCCTGGCTCGGCGCCGCGCCCGGTGACGTCCGGTACTGGCCGGCCGGGGACTTCGCGGCCGGCCCGTCGTCCGGCTCCTACCCGGCCAAGGGCATGCTCGTCGTCCCCGCGACCACCGGCGCCGTCGCCGGCATCGCGCTGGGCCTGAGCAAGGACCTGCTCCAGCGCGCCGCGAGCGTCACCCTCAAGGAGCGCCGTCCGCTGGTCGTGTGCCTGCGCGAGACGCCGCTCAATGGGGTGACGCTCAAGCACCTGGTCGAGCTCGACGCGCAGGGCGCCGTCGTACTGCCCGCCTCGCCGGGCTTCTACGCGGGCGGCTCGACCGCCCGTGAACTGGTGGACTTCGTGGCCGGCCGGGTGCTGGACGCGGTCGGGGTGCCGCACACCCTGTACCGGCGCTGGGAGGGCGAACTGGGAGCGGCGGGCCGGGCAGAGTGAGACGGCGCGGACCGGGAGAGTATGTTCTTTGCGATATCCGGGTTGATCCGCGCACGCCGCCTTCGAATCCGGATAATGATCTCTGGGTCGGGTGAGGTTCGGAAGGACGCTGGCAGGCATATGGACACGGTGGACAGACAGCTCATCCAGGCGCTCCGGGAGAACGGCCGTGCCTCGTACGCCGAGCTGGGCCGACTCGTCGGCCTGTCGGGGCCAAGCGTCACGGACCGCATCAACCGACTGGAGCAGGCCGGCGTCATCACCGGCTACCGCGCGACGGTCAACCCGGCGTCGCTGGGCTTCGGCGTCACCGCCCTGATCGGTCTTCAACTGACCGACGCAGCAGACCACGAGGACGTCGCGCACCGGCTGAAGGACCTCCCCGAGGTCGAGGACTGCTGGTTCATCGCCGGCGACGACTCGTACATGCTCAAGGTCCGCGTCCCCGACGTGGAGGGCCTGGAATCGGTCGTCAAGCGGCTCTCCGGGACGAAGGGCGTGGCCCGCACCCGGACGACCGTGGTGCTCTCGACCAAGTGGGAGAACCGGGTCAGCGAACTCCCGCTGACGACCGGCGAATGACCGAGGTCCGCGGAGGACCGGGCAGGGGAGGGACGGACGACATGGCGCTGATCGGCCTGGAGGAGCTGCGCGCCGCCCAGCGGCGGATCGCCGGGGTGGCCGTGCG
The DNA here is from genome assembly GCF_039544005.1 of Kitasatospora paranensis. Taxonomy (NCBI): domain Bacteria; kingdom Bacillati; phylum Actinomycetota; class Actinomycetes; order Kitasatosporales; family Streptomycetaceae; genus Kitasatospora; species Kitasatospora paranensis. The sequence goes on along the minus strand of NZ_BAABKV010000001.1, from coordinate 3,833,856 downwards.
CACCCCGCTGCTGCCCTGCCCCTGGGCGGCGACCGGGGACCGGCGGCTCTGGCTGAAGCCGGAGAGCCTCCAGCCGACCGGCGCCTTCAAACTGCGCGGCGCCTACAACCGGCTGGCGGCGATGACCGCCGAGGAGTGCGCCCGCGGCGTCGTCGCGCAGTCCAGCGGCAACCACGCGCAGGCGGTCGCCTACGCGGCCGGCCTGCTCGGCATCAAGGCCGTCATCGTCATGCCGGACACCTCGCCCGGGGTCAAGGTCGACAACACGAGGGCCTTCGGCGCCGAGGTGATCCTGGTCGCCCCAGGCGAGCGCGACACCCTGCCCGCCGAACTGGTCGAGCGGCACGGCTACGTCTGGGTGCCCCCGTACGACGACCCGTACATCATCGCCGGGCAGGGCACCGTCGGCCTGGAGATCGGCGAGGACGCCCCGGACGAGCTGGACACCGTGCTCGTGCCGGTCAGCGGCGGCGGACTGATCTCCGGCACGGCCGCGGCCCTCAAGCTGACCTGCCCGGGCGTCCGGGTCGTCGGCGTCGAACCGGAGCTCGCCGCCGACGCCCAGGCCAGCCTGCGGGCCGGCGAGCACCTGTCCTGGCCGGTCGAGGACACCTACCGGACGATCGCGGACGGGCTGCGCACCCCGACCGTCGGGGTGCTGCCGTTCCGGCACCTGACGGCCTATGTGGACGACATCGTCACCGTCTCCGAGGACGAGATCCGCGACACCGTGGCGCTGCTCGCCCGGCGCGGCCGCCTGGTCGCCGAACCGTCCGGCGCGGTCGCGGCGGCCGGCTGGTTCCACCGCGCCGACGAGGTCGGCGGCCGTGTCGCGGCGGCCGTGGTGAGCGGCGGCAACATCGAGCCCGCCCTGCTGGCCGAACTGCTGGCGCGCTGATCCGGCGGCAGGGGCGCGCTCGGCCGCGCCCCTGCGGGCAGCCCCGCCGTCGTGAGGCGTAGGCTCGGTTCCGGCATTGTTTCGGCAGGTACGAGAGGCGGTTCACCGCATGGACGCAGGGCTCAAGCGCGAGCTGGAGGCGAAGGTCCACTCGGGCGAGCGGTTGACCCGCGAGGACGGTATCGCCCTCTACGAGAGCGACGACCTGGCCTGGCTGGGCGGCCTGGCGCACCACGTGCGGACGCAGAAGAACGGCGACGTCGTCCACTTCAACGTCAACCGCCACCTCAACATGACCAACGTCTGCGCCGCCTCCTGCGCGTACTGCTCCTTCCAGCGCAAGCCGGGGAGAAGGACGCCTACACCATGCGCATCGAGGAGGCCGTCCGCCTCGCCAAGGCGATGGAGGTCGACTCCCTCACCGAGCTGCACATCGTCAACGGCCTCCACCCGACCCTGCCGTGGCGCTACTACCCGCGTTCGCTGCGGGAGCTGAAGCAGGCCCTGCCGAACGTCTCGCTGAAGGCCTTCACCGCCACCGAGATCCACTGGTTCGAGAAGATCAGCGGCCTGTCCGCCTCCGAGATCCTGGACGAGCTGATCGACGCCGGCCTGGAGTCGCTCACCGGCGGCGGCGCGGAGATCTTCGACTGGGAGGTCCGCCAGCACATCGTCGACCACGAGACCCACTGGGAGGACTGGTCGCGGATCCACCGACTGGCGCACGAGAAGGGCCTCAAGACCCCGTGCACCATGCTGTACGGGCACATCGAGGAGCCCCGGCACCGGGTCGACCACGTGCTGCGACTGCGGGAGCTGCAGGACGAGACCGGCGGCTTCCAGGTCTTCATCCCGCTGCGCTACCAGCACGACTTCCACGACTCCAAGGACGGCATCGTCCGCAACCGCCTGATGGAGCGCACCGAGATGGCGACCGGCGCCGAGGCGCTGAAGACCTTCGCCGTCTCCCGGCTGCTGTTCGACAACGTGCCGCACGTCAAGGTCTTCTGGGTGATGCACGGCGTGACCACCGCCCAGCTCGCGCTCAGCCACGGCGCGGACGACATGGACGGCTCGGTGGTCGAGTACAAGATCACCCACGACGCGGACAACTTCGGCACCCCGAACAAGCTCGGCCGCGACGACCTGCTCGACCTGATCCGCGACGCGGGCTTCCGCCCGGTCGAGCGCAACACCCGCTACGAGATCATCCGCGAGTACGACGGGCCGGACCTGACGCGCCGCGAGACCCCCAGGCGATGCGCCTCTGACGCCCCTGCGGCAAGGTCACCGGGCCCGCCGACGCACCGTCGGCGGGCCCTCGCCATGCCCGGGGCGCGCCCCCGGCGCGGCCCGGGGGCGCGTGTCGCGCACCGCGCGCACCGTCCGCCGCGCACGCCCCCGGAACGGGCTCCGGCCGCCGCCGGAACGGCTCCCGCACCCCTCGGGACGCGTATGCTCACAGGCTCACCACACGCCCCGGGTTTCGTTCCGGCCCGGGACTTTGGGAGGATCGTCCCCATGTCCGGTTCCCACCGCGCCTCCGCCCATCGCCGCTCGGCCCCCGTGCCGGGCCCCCGCAGCAGTGCGGAGACGGCCGCGCCGAGGTCCCGCGGACACCGGCGCCGGACCAAGCAGCGCCGCCGCGGCCGAGCCCTGATGAGTGGTACGGCGATGCTGCTGGCCGCCGCCGCGGGCTGGTTCACCGTCGGCCCCGGCCACGGCGAACTCCCGGGCCTCACCTCGGCCGGTGCGCCGGAGCACACCGAGGCGGACATCCAGCGGGCCGACCTCGCGCCACTGCCGGCCGACGCCCGTACCGAGGCGCCGACCGCCGACCGCTCCGACCGCGACGCGGGCACGGTGGCGGCCATCCCCGGGCTGGGCCCGTCCTTCCTGGCGAAGATCCCCGCCGAGACGACCCAGCTGGTGGTCGCCTCCGGCAAGGACAAGGACTCCGCCGACACCGTCGTCACGCTCTGGACCCGAACCCCCGAGGGTCGCTGGCGGGCCGGCCAGGCCTGGGCCGGGCACAACGGCTACAAGGGCTGGACGGCGACCAAGAGGTCGGGCGACCTGCACAGCCCGGTCGGCGTCTTCGCACTCACCGACGCCGGCGGTCGCAAGGCCGACCCGGGCAGCAAGCTGCCGTACGACAAGGACCCGAACTTCGTGGTCGGCGGCACCGGGTTCAACGGCGAGCAGCTGTCCGGCTCCTTCGACTACGTGGTGGCGATCAACTACAACCGGGTGGCCGGGCGCTCCCCGCTGGACACCACCTACCCGCAGGGCGCCGCCAAGGGCGGCGGCGTCTGGCTGCACGTCGACCACGGCGGCCCCACGCACGCCTGCGTCTCGCTGCCCGAGGCCGACATGATCGAACTCATCCGGACGCTCGACCCGGCGGCCCACCCGATGATCGCCATGGGGGACGCGGCCGCGCTGGCCACCTGAGCCGCTTCATTTGCGGCGCTTTGTCACCCTTCTACAGCTAACGACCCCGGATCCTGTACCGGGGCGTCACCGGGAGACTCACCGGTAACCCGGTTGAGTTGATGTATGACCGCCTCCCGCATCGTGGCGCTCGGCCACTACCAGCCGCCCAAGGTCCTCACCAACGACGACCTGGCGAAGCTGGTCGACACCGACGACGAGTGGATCCGCTCCCGGGTGGGCATCCGCACCCGGCACATCGCGGTCGACGAGACCCTGGTCGACATGGCCGCCGAGGCCGCCCAGAAGGCGCTCGCGGCCAGCGGCCTGCACGCCGGGGACATCGACCTCGTCGTGGTCGCCACCTGCACCGCCGTCGAGCGCAGCCCCAACACCGCGGCCGCCGTCGCCGCCCGGCTCGGCATCACCGCCCCGGCCGCGTACGACATCAACACGGTCTGCTCCGGCTTCTCGTACGCCCTGGCCACCGCCGACCACGCGATCCGCGCCGGCGCGGCCGCCCGGGCGCTGGTGATCGGCGCCGAGCGGATGTCCGACACCATCGACTGGACGGACCGCTCCACCTGCGTGATCTTCGGCGACGGGGCGGGCGCGGCCGTGGTGGAGGCGGTGCCCGACGAGCAGGCCGGCATCGGACCGGTGGTCTGGGGGTCGGCGCCGGAGAAGGGCGACGCGGTGGTGATCACCGGCTGGGACCCGACCATCAGCCAGCAGGGCCAGGCCGTGTTCCGCTGGGCCACCACGAAGATCGCCCCGCTGGCGCGGGAGACCTGCCGGAAGGCCGGCCTGGACCCGTCCGAGCTGCGCGGCTTCGTCGCGCACCAGGCGAACCTGCGGATCATCGACGCCATCGCCGCCAAGCTGGGGGCCGCGCCCGACGCGGTGATCGCCCGGGACGTCGTCGACTCCGGCAACACCTCGGCGGCCTCCATCCCGCTGGCCCTCTCCAAGCTGGTGGAGCGGGGCGAGCTGCGCTCCGGCGACCCGGTGCTGCTCTTCGGCTTCGGCGGCGGCCTGGCCTACGCCGGCCAGGTGGTGCGCTGCCCGTAGGGCCACCCGGCACAACGCCGTGGGGCGCCGGAATCCTCGTGATTCCGGCGCCCCACGGCGTTCTGCTGCTCGGGCACGTCACGGTACGTCGGCGAACCTCCCCCGAGGACACGGCCGCCGTCCGCCACACCCCGGACAGGAGGCCGGGGTTTCGCGTGCGAGGTGGGTGAGGGGGACCGCTACTTCGGCGGCTTCTTGCCGGCGACGCCCATGTAGACCTGGAGGGCCAGGTTCGGCCGGAGGTCCTTGACCTTGACGCCCCAGGAGGTGAAGGCCTTCTGGTGCTCCGCCGCGGCGGCCAGCAGCGAGACCAGCGCACCGGCCACCGCGGCCGGTTCGATGGTCTTGTCGGTCTTGCCCTGGTTCGATCGGACGGCCTCGGTCAGTGGTGCCACCACCGAGTTGAGAACCTTCATGCGGATCTTGAAGAACCGCTTGTCCCCCTCGGCTGCACCGAGAGTCACGACGCGAAGAATGGCGTCGTTCTTGCGCCAGAAGGCGAGGAAACCGTCCACCAGATCTTCCGAAGTGGCGGCACCGGTCTTTCCCGCCCAGGACTTTCCTTCGACGAGCTCTTTGAGCCCGCCGCTGTCCTCGGCCATTTCCTCGGCGATCTCGAGGACAGCGCCCTCGACATCCGGGAAGTACTGGTAGAAGGTCGCGGGGGAGGTACCCGCCATACGGGCGACGTCGATGACCTTGACGTCCCGGTAAGGCGACGTGCTGAGCATCTCGCGGAGGCAGTCGAGCAGCTTCTGCCGCGTCTCCTGTCCGCGTCGCCCGGCGACGCGACCGTCGACGGTGCGAACTTGTCCTGTCATGCCGTCAGCTTACCGTGGCACGATCTTGCCGCGATTCGGTGATGCGACAATTACGCCGCCCGGGGTGGTAATGGAGGGCGTTGTCGGAGGCCTGGCGAATTTCTTGCAACGGATCTTGTGCCCCCCGTGCACTGATGACCCCACAGCGTGACGGCGGGTCTGCTGAAGGTCGGTCGGATGACGGTGGGTGATCGTCGGACGGCCACCGGGGCGGCCCGCGGCGGCCCGTTCGAGTGCCGTTCGGGCGTGGGAGGGCCCCGGGCCGGGCACGCCGTCGGTGCGGCACGGGCGGGGGAGATTGGATCCCGGGCGGCGGGCGTTGGACAATCGGGGGCGCGCCCCGGACGGGGCGGCAGGACGGGGAGGTGGCAGCTCAGTGGACCAGCTGACGGCGCACGATCCAAGGCGGATCGGGCCCTTCGAGGTGCTGGGACGGCTCGGCGCGGGCGGAATGGGGCTGGTCTACCTGGCACGGTCCGCCTCGGGCCGCCGTGTCGCCATCAAGACCGTACGCACCGAACTCGCCGAGGACGACCTCTTCCGGGTCCGCTTCGCCCGTGAGATCGCCGCCGCCAAGACCGTCGGAGGCTTCTACACCGCCGCCGTGGTCGACGCGGACGCCGACGCCCGCGTCCCGTGGCTCGCCACCGCCTACGTCCCGGCGCCCTCGCTGGAGGACCTGGTCAACCACTGCGGGCCGCTGCCGGTCGTCGCGGTGCGCTGGCTGGTGGCCGGCATCGCGGAGGCGCTCCAGTCCATCCACGCCGCCGGGCTCGTCCACCGCGACCTCAAGCCGTCCAACGTGCTGGTGGTCGAGGACGGCCCGCGCGTGATCGACTTCGGGATCGCGGCCGGCGTCTCGCACACCCGGCTCACCATGACCAACGTCGCGGTCGGCACGCCCGCCTACATGTCCCCCGAGCAGGCCCGGGACAGCCGCAGCGTCACCGGTGCCAGCGACGTGTTCTCGCTCGGCTCCCTGCTGGTCTTCTGCGGCACCGGACACCCGCCCTACCGCGGCGGCAACCCGGTCGAGACCGTCTTCCAGCTGCTGCGCGAACAGCCCGACCTGTCCGGGCTCCCGGTCGAGCTCGTCGACCTCGTCCGCGCCTGCATGCGGCCCTCGCCCGAGCACCGGCCGACCCCGGCACAGATCCAGGCCGAACTGGCCCCGCACCTGTTCTCCCGGGACGACGCGCTCGGCGACGCCGGGGACTGGCTGCCGCCCAACGCGCTGGAACTGATCGAGCAGAAGCGCGGCCGCCGCCCCGCCCCGGCGCCGGCGCCGGTCGTGCCGCCGCCCCCGCCCCCGTCCCGCCGCAGCCCGCAGCCCGGCCGGCCGAGGGCGCCGGCGGCGGATCGCTCGGCGGGGAGGCCGCCACCGAGAAGATCGCCGCCCGGCGCCGTCCGGCGGGCGAGGAGGTCCGGCTCTCCGGCGGGCCGGTGCGGATAGGGCCCGGCCCGCGGGCCGACCAGAGCGTGGGCGGTGGCGGCCAGGCGCCGGCCGCCACCGACTGGGTGCGCCGGACCTCCGCCCAGCAGCAGCACTCCGTCGTGCCGCAGCCCGTGTCGCCGCCCCCGCAGCCGCCCGTGCGGCAGACCGCGCCGCCCGTCCCGCCCGCCCCGCGCTGGCGGCCCTGGCGGTTCCGGATGTCCAACGACGTCTGGGGCACCCCCGTGGTCGCCGGCGGCACGCTGTTCGTCTCCAGCTTCGAGGTGCACGCCCTGGACATCGCCTCCGGCGAGCGGCGCTGGAAGACCCGGGACGTCGCCTGGGCGCTCGCCGTCGCCGACGGCCGGGTGCACGCCGCCGACGGCCCGCACCTGTACACCGTGGACGTCACCGACGGCACCGAGCGCTGGCGCAACTCCCTCGACGGCTGGGTCTACTCGCTGGACGCCGCCGACGGGGTGCTCTGCTGCGGGATCAGGGGCGGCGGTGTCCAGCTGCGGTCGGCGGCCAACGGCGCCGAACTGTGGCGGGCCGACGACGCCCAGCAGGACTACGAGAACCCGCAGTCCGGCCCCGCCCTGGTCGGAGGCGCCGGCTACTACTACGGCGGTGGCCGGCTGCGCTGCGTGGACCCGCGCGGCGGCGGCCTGCGCTGGTCGTTCCCGGTCGGCGAGGACGTGCCGTCCCGCCCCGTCGAGCGCGGCGGTGTGCTGTACGTCACGGCGGGCAGCCGGGTCTACGCCCTGGACGCCGCGACCGGCACCGAGCGGTGGCGCTTCGACGCGCCGGTGGTGCTCTTCACCCCGCCCGCCCTGGACGGGACGGCCACGGCGTCGGCGCTCTACGTCGCGGACTACCTGGGCACGCTCTACGCCGTCGACCTCGCCACCGGCCGGGAGCGCTGGCGCGGCCGCACCGGCAGCCGCCAGGGCGCCGAGCCCGCGGTGGTCGCCGACGGCACCGTGCTGCTGGGCTCCGGGGACACCCTGTACGCCTTCGAGGCCGCCACCGGCCGCGAGCGCTGGCGCTACACCGCCCGCGGCGAGATCGTCGGCTCCCCGGCGGTCACCGAGGGGCTGGTGCACATCGGCAGCCGCGACCACTCGCTGCACACCGTGGACCTCGCCACCGGCCGGCTGCGCTGGGAGCTCGGCACCAAGGGCGAACTGACCGGCTCCCCGGTCGCCGTCGCGGGCCGGGTCTTCGCAGGCAGCAAGGACCGCTGCGTCTACGCCCTGGACTCGTTCTACGGCACCGCGGTGCCGTAGGGCCCGCCCGGCGGGCCCGGCACCGCCACCCCGGTCAGGACAGGCCGGGGTGGCGGGCCACCCAGCCCTCCCAGGCCGAGGCGATCATCGCGTCGACGTCGTACCTGGCCGTCCAGCCCAGCTCCTTGCGGATCAGCTCCGCGGAGGCCACCACCCGGGCCGGGTCGCCGGGGCGCCGCGGGGTGGACTCCGGCGGCAGGCCCCGGCCGGTGATCCGGGCGATCGCGGTGAGCATCTCGCGGACGGAGACGCCCTCCCCGCGGCCGATGTTCAGGGTCAGGCTGACCGGCCCGGCGGCCGCGTCCAGCCGCCGGACGGCCGCCAGGTGCGCCGAGGCGATGTCCTCGACGTGGATGTAGTCGCGGATGCACGTCCCGTCCGGGGTCGGGTAGTCGTCGCCGAAGACCAGCGGCGGCAGCCCGTCCGTGATCCGCTGGAAGACCATCGGGACGAGGTTGGAGACCCCGTCGTCGGCCAGCTCCGGCGCCGCCGACCCGGCCACGTTGAAGTACCGCAGCGAGACGGTGGACAGCCCGTACGCCTTGGCCGCCGCCGCCAGCAGCCATTCGCCCACCAGCTTGGTCTCGCCGTACGGGTTGATCGGCGCGCACGGTGTGTCCTCGGTCACCAGCTCGACGTCGGGCATCCCGTACACCGCGGCCGACGACGAGAAGAGCACCTTGGGGACACCGCCGCCGACCGCGGCCGCCAGCACCGTCCGCAGGCCCTCGACGTTCTCCCGGTAGTAGTGCAGCGGCTCCGCCACCGACTCGCCGACCTGCTTCTTGGCGGCGATGTGCAGGACACCGGTGACCCCGTGCTCGCGGATCGCCGCGTCCAGCGCCTGCCGGTCCAGCGTGGAGCCGACCGCCAGCGGGACACCGGCCGGCAGCCGGTCGGGCGACCCCGAGCTCAGGTCGTCGAAAACGACGACCCGCTCGCCGGCCGCGGCCAGCTGCCGCACCACATGTCCGCCGATGTAGCCGGCCCCGCCGGTGATCAACCACGTCATACTCGAAATCCTATGCGGGAGCCGATCCGCGCAGGCGGCAGCCACTGCGCGGACGGCCGCACCGCACCCGCCCGGCCCTGCGAGCTGCCGTAGGGGCGAGTTATCGGACACCCTGATAAGTGCGGTCCGGTACGATCGCAGGCGGTTATCGTCAGCGGGAGGAGCAGGTCGCGGGATGACCGCAAGCACTCCCGGTACGGCACCGAGAACCGCACCCCAGGTCAGCATCGTGGTGATCGTCTTCGACGACGCCGCGCACGTCACCGCGGCGGTGCGCTCCGCGCTGGGCCAGGGCGACGCCGTCGCCGAGGTGATCGTCGTCGACGACGCCTCCACCGATGCCACCCCCGAACGCCTCGCGCGGCTCGCCGCCGCCGATCCGCGCGTGAGAGTCATCACGCGCACCGAGAACAGCGGCGGCTGCGGCACCCCCGCAACCAGGGCCTGGAGGCCGCCGGCTCCCCGTACGTCATGCTGCTCGACAGCGACGACGTGCTCGCCCCCGACGCCGTGAACACCCTCCTCGCCACCGCCCTCGCCGAACAGGCCGACGTCGTCGCCGGCGTCTGCGTCCGGCGCGAACTGCCGGCCGGCACCGACACCCCCTGGCAGCGCGACCTCTTCCCGGCCGTCGGGGCGCCGCCGCGCCGCTACGACGGCATCGGCGAGCGCCCCGAGTTCCTGCGCGACACCCTCTGCGTCAACAAGCTCTACCTGCGGGACTTCCTGGAGAAGCACAGCGTCCGCTTCGCCGAGGGCCCGGTGCACTACGAGGACTTCGTCTTCACCGCCCGGCTGTACGCCGCCCGGCCCCGGCTCGTCGCCGTCGGCGAGACGGTCTACCTCTGGCACGTGCGCCGCGAGGCCGGCCGGCAGTCCATCTCGCTGCGCCGCGACGAGATCCGCAACTGGCAGGACCGGGTCGACGCCCACGCCGAGGCCGTCCGGATCCTCTCCGACGCCCCCGAGCCCGGCCTCGCCGACGCCGCCCGCACCAAGTTCGTCGACCACGACCTGCGGATGTACGTCCGCGAGCTGCGCCAGAAGCCGGCCGGCTACCGCGCCGCCTGGTGGCGGACGGCCCGGGCCCACGTCTCCGGCTTCGGCCCCGCCGCCCTCGCCGCCGCCGGCCCGGCCGGCCGCTGGCTCGCCGCCCTGCTGCTGGCCCGCCCCGAAGCGGTCGAGGGCGCCGAACTGGCCCGCGCCTGCGAGCTGGCCGCCACCCCGGCCCGGCTCGCCCCGCCCTACCTGACCGACGACGACGGCCAGCCGGTCCTCGCCGAGGGCGTGCCGCTCACCGGCCTCGCCGACCTGCCGAGCTCCCGCCTTCCGCTCGCCGTCGACGGCAGCGTCCGGCTCGGCCCGGTCTGCGCCGTCCGGCTGCGCGTCCACGACCCGTACGGCCTGGTCTCCGCCGCCCGGCCGGTCAACGCCCAGCTGGAGCTCCGCACCCGGCTCGGCCCCCGCTCACCGTGCGGCGCAGCCTCGAACTCACCCCGCACCCCGACGGCGGCTGGACGGCCGGCACCAGCGTGGACTCCTTCGAGCTGCGCGACGTCGGCGAGATGACCGCCTGGACCCTGCGGGTCGGCATCGGCTTCCAGGACGGCGGCCGGGCCGTCACCGCCGTCCGCGCACCCGGCCTGGTCAAGCGCCATGCCGTCGTCTACCGGCCGCCCGTCCGGCTCGCCCTCGCCCAGGCCTACCGCACCGCCAACGGCGAGCTCGGCCTGCGCGTCGCGGACGGTGTCCGCGGCGGCTGGGAGGTCGTCCGGGCCAGGCTGCGCCGGGCCCTGGCCCGCCGCGGCTGACACACCCGGCCGCGGCACGGCGCACCGCCCGGAGCTGGCCGAACGGCCCGACCGGGCGCCGGGGGCCGCCCGGGGGACGGGGCACACCCCGCGCGGTGGGAGAATTCATGGGATTCCCACGATGCCGTGGCTCAATCGAACGAGCACCACAACCCTCAGCGCAACCGACGACAAGGACCCACGCTCCATGCCCCCCAGCCAGGCGCAGCCGCTGGTCAGCGTCATCGTGATCGTCTACAACGACGCCGCCCGGCTGCCCCGGGCGGTGGCCTCCGCCCTCGGGCAGTCGCTGCGCGGCCTGGAGGTGCTGATCGTCGACGACTGCTCGACCGACGACAGCTTCGCCGTGGCCCGGCGGCTGGAGGAGGAGAACCCCGGCCGGGTCCGCGCCCTCCGGCTCCCCGCGAACAGCGGCGGCTGCGGCGCCCCCGCAACCACGGCGTCGCCGAGGCCCGCGGCGAGTACGTGATGTTCCTGGACAGCGACGACGAGCTCGCCGAGCACGCCGCCCGCAACCTCTACGAGGCGGGCAGCCGGACCGACGCCGACCTGGTCTCCGGCCTCAGCGTGCGGCGCTTCCTCGGCAACCGGTGGGGCAAGACGACCGCCTGGTACCCGTGGATCTACGCGCGGACCCGCACCCTCGACTCCATCGCCGAGCTGCCCGACCTGCTGGTGTGGGACACCCTCTCCACCAACAAGGCGTACCGGCGGAGCTTCCTCGCCGAGAAGGCGCTGACCTTCCCGGTCGGCATCCTCTACGAGGACCTGCTGTTCTCCTCCCAGGCGTACCTGGCCGCCGAGAAGATCACCCTGATCCCGAACCGGGTCTACTGGTGGGACGTCGCCCCGCCGGCCAAGGGCGAGCGGTCGCTGTCCAACCGCCGCCACGAGATCCGCAACTTCACCGACCGGCTGGAGATCCACCGCCGGATCGACGGGATGCTCGCCGAGCGCGGCCTGGACGAGCTGAAGTACCGCAAGGACGTGAAGTTCCTCAAGCACGACCTGGTCCTGCACCTGCGCGACCTGCCGTTCCTGCCCGAGGACTTCCGCAAGGAGTTCGCCGGGCACGCCCGCGACTACCTCGCGGGCCTCGCCCCCGAGGCCTACGACGAGGTCGGCAGCCCCCAGCGGGTCTGCGCCTACCTCCTCGGACAGGACGACTGGGACAACCTGCTGCCCGCCGTCGACACCCTCATCAACCGTGACAAGCTCTCCGCCCCGCTCGTCGAGCGGGACGGCCGCGTCTACTTCTGCCCCGAGCACCTCGACGACCCCGAGGGCCGGCGCGTCCTCGACGTCACCGCCCACGGCTACCACGACGCGCCGCTGCGCAAGCTCTTCCTCCGCAACCGGCTCACCCACTACGCGGCCGGCCCCCGCGGCGTCGAGCTCGCCGGCCGGATCGTCAACCCGCTCGGCCGGATCCCGGCCGACGCGGAGATCAAGGCCCGGCTGGAGTTCACCCCGCGCCGCAAGGGCATGAAGGCGTTCACCTTCCCGGTCGCCGACCTCCGGCACGACGGGGACGGCATCAGCTGGCGGGCCACCGCCGACCTCTCCCGCCGGCTGCGCCCGATCGGCGTGCTGGACGCGGTCTGGGACGTCCGGTGCACCCTCACCGTGGGCGACGAGCGGACGACCACCCGGCTCACCGTCGGCGACGTCGACCTCGACGCGGCCGCCGCGCCGTCGGTGCGGCCCCGGCTGACCCGGCTCGTCGGCGACCGGCTGACCCCGCACGCCACGGCCCACGGCCACCTGGCGTTCGAGCTGACCGGCGAGGGCGCCGCAGCCCGGCGCGGCACCGACCTGATCGACCGGGCGCTGCGCGGCGAGGCCTCGCCGTTCGCCAACGCCGCCGCCGAGCGGGCCCGCCGCACCGTCCGCGGCGCGATCGAACTGAAGCGGACCCTCAACAACGGCGACACCAAGCTGAAGGTCTACCACCAGGCGCTCCAGAAGCTGCCGGTGGTCAAGGGCCAGGTCGTCTTCGAGAGCCAGCAGGGCCGCCAGTTCAGCGACAGCCCGCGCGCGGTCTACGAGGAGCTCGTCCGCCGCGGTGCGCCGATGAAGGCGGTCTGGTCGTACGCCGGCAGCGCCGAGGGCTTCCCGTCCGATGCCGCACTGGTGCGGCGCTGGTCCTGGCAGTACCTGCGGGCGCTCGCGCAGGCCGAGTTCTGGGTGGACAACCAGGGCTACCCGCACCGGCTGCGCAAGCGGCCGGAGACCACCTACATCCAGACCTGGCACGGCTCGGCGCTCAAGAAGATGGGCTTCGACCTGGCCTCGCTGAAGCGCCAGACACCCGTCCAGCAGGCCGAGTACCTGGCGGGCCTGGACCGCTTCGACCACTTCGTGGTCCGCTCCGAGCACGACGTGCGGACGCTGGCGCCGGCCTACCGGATCCCCGAGGACCGCGTGCTGCGGACGGGCTACCCGCGCAACGACGTGCTGCTGCGCGAGGACGCGGTGAAGGACCGCCAGCTGGCCGGCGAGTTCGGCATCGACCTCGCGAAGCCGGTGGTGCTGTACGCGCCGACCTTCCGGTCGGACGCCCGCGGCAAGGTCCGGGCCTTCGAGCTGCCCTTCGACGTGGAGGAGTTCGCCGAGCGGTTCGGCGACCGGATGACCCTGCTGGTGCGCTGCCACTACCTCAACCGGGTGGTGCTGCCGCCGTCCGTCCGCGGCAGGGTGATCGACGTCTCGGACGTCCAGGACGTCACGCCGCTCTACCAGCTGGCGGACGCCCTGGTCACCGACTACTCCTCCCTGATGTTCGACTACGCGCTGCTGGACCGGCCGATGCTGTTCTTCGCCTACGACTGGGAGGAGTACGCGGAGGACGTCCGCGGCACGTACTTCGACCTGTTGCAGGAGGCGCCGGGCCCCGTCCTGCGGGACGCCGGCGAGCTGTTCGCGGCCCTGGAGGACCTGGACGCGGTCGGCAAGGAGTACGCGGACACCCGGCGGGAGTTCGCGGCGGCGTACGGCGAGTACGACCGGGGTGACGCGGCGGCCCGGATCGCCGATCTGATGTTCGGCGCGGACCGGGAGGCGCAGGCATGAGCCGCGACATCTTCATCGTCAGCAACAGCGTGGACGAGCTCGGCGGCGTCGCCAGCTGGTCGCACCGGATGGCCGAGCTGCTGAGCGGCCGCGGCCACCGCGTGCAGCTGATCGGCATCACCCCCGCCGTCCTGCACAAGGACTTCGGCGACGATCTGCCCTACACGATGACCACGCTCCACGACGAGCAGCCGCCGCCGGCGTGGACGCCCCGCTACCCCTGGCAGCAGCTGGACGTCCGGGCGCGCCGGCGCAGCGCGGCCCGCGCGGCCGGCATGCGGGAGGCCGCCGAGCGGATGAACGCCCTGTTCCGGACGGCCCGTCCGGGCGCGGTGGTGATCGTCACCCAGGTCTGGGCGATGGAGTGGGTGGCCCTCGCCGACCTGAAGGGCCTTCACGTGATCGGGATGAGCCACGAGTCGTTCGAGACCTGCCGCGCCTCCTCCCGGTTCGCCCGGGTGCAGCGCTACTACGCCGACGTGGACCGGCTGGTGGTGCTGACCGACGAGGACGCCGACGCCTGGATCCGCCAGGGCATGAACTCCACCTGCGGCATCCCGAACCCGCTGCCCTTCCCGGTCGCCGGGACGGGCGCACCGGCTGCCCGGACGGTCGTCTCGATCGGCCGGCTGCACCAGGAGAAGGGCGTCGATCTGCTGCTGGAGACCTGGGCCGAGGCGGTCGCCGACCGGCCGGGCTGGCAGCTGAGGATCTACGGTCTCGGCGAGGAGGAGGAGGCGCTGCGGGCCCAGTGCAGCAGCCTCGGGCTGGACGGCTCGGTCGAGTTCGCGGGCCGGACGGACGACGTACCGGGCGTGCTCGCCGGGGCCGGGGTGTTCGTGCTCTCCTCCCGCGGCGAGGGCTTCCCGATCTCGCTGATGGAGGCGATGGCCTGCGGTGTGCCGTGCGTGGCCTTCGACTGCGCGCCGGGTGTGCACGAGATCGTCCGGGACGGCGAGGACGGCCTGCTCGCGCAGGTCGGCAACACCTCGGCGCTGGCGCGCCAGCTCGGGCGGCTGATGGACGACCAGGAACTGCGCGACGCGATGGGCGAGCGGGCCCGGGCGGCGATCGGCCGCTACGCGCCGGAGCGGGTGCTGGACCGCTGGGAGGAGCTCTTCGCCCTGCTGGAGGCGTGAGCTCGGCGGGTGGCGCGCCCGGATCGCCGGGCGCGCCCTACCGGGGAAGCGGACATACCGGTGAAATGCTGACAAAGTCAGCCTTGCTGGCACCGTCCGAGTCCCGCCTTCTGGAGGAATTCCGGTGCGCCCGAAGAAGGAACCCACCCGCCCGAACCCGTCCGGGCCCCGCCCGACCGGACCCAGGCTGTGGCTGCTGCCCGGTGCGGCGCTGGCGCTGACCGGCCTGCTCGTCAGCGGCTGCACCAGCGGCAGCGGCTCCACGGCCGCCTCCGGATCGGCCGCCGCCTCGCCCTCGGGCTCAGCCTCGCGCGGCGCCTCCGCGGCTCCCTCCGGCTCCGGCACGAGCCTCCAGGACGACTACCAGCGGGTCATCCGGAACGTGCTGCCCTCGGTGGTGCAGATCACCTCGGGCGACAGCCTCGGCTCCGGCATCGTCTACGACGCCCAGGGCGACATCGTGACCAACGCCCACGTCGTCGGCTCGGCCACGAACTTCACCGTCACCCTGGCCAACACCACCACGGCCCTCACCGCCACCCTGGTCGGCACCTACCCGGACTCCGACCTCGCGGTGATCAGGCTCGGCAGCCCGCCCGCCGGACTCAAACCGGCCACCTTCGGCAAATCCTCCACCGTCGAGGTCGGCCAGATCACCCTGGCCATGGGCAGCCCGCTCGGCCTCGCCAGCAGCGTCACCCAGGGCATCGTCTCGGCCACCGGGCGGACGGTCACCGAGCCCGGCAGCGGAAGCTCCCCCGGTGCCACCATCGGCAACATGGTGCAGACCTCGGCCGCCATCAATCCGGGCAACAGCGGCGGCGCGCTCGTCAACCTCGACAGCCAGGTGATCGGGATCAACACCCTCGCCGCCGTCGACCAGGAACTGAACGGCGGCGCCGCGCCCGGGATCGGCTTCGCGATCCCGGCCGCCACCATCACCAGCATCGCCAACCAGCTGATCAAGGACGGCAAGGTCACCAACTCCGGCCGCGCCGCACTCGGCATCACCGCCCGGACGTACGTCAACAGCAGCTTCCAGCCCGCCGGCGCGGTGATCATCAGCGTCACCCAGGGCAGCGGTGCCCAGGCCGCCGGCCTCCAGCCCGGCGACGTGATCACCAAGCTCGGCGACACCGACGTCACCACGTTGAACTCGCTGACCACCGCGCTCGCAGCGCTGGCGCCGGGCAGCCAGGTCAACGTCACGTACACCCGCAACGGGGAGAGCAGGACGACGCAGGTGACCCTCGGGACCCTGCCCAGCGGCTGAACCCCGCCCTGAACCGGGCCCGGCGGCCGTACCGCGCAAGGGAGGCGGCCGCCGGGCCCTCCAACGTCCGACGCCGGGCCCCGCCCCGGCCGCCTCAGGCGCGGACCGCCCGGGTGTGCCAGGGCAGCTCCACCGTGACCGTGGTCGGCCCGCCGACGGGGCTCTCCACGAGGAACACGCCGTCCACCGCGCCGACCCGCTCGGCCAGGCCGGCGAGCCCGCTGCCCGGGTGCCGGGCGGCGCCGCCCCGGCCGTTGTCCTGGACGATCAGCATCAGCCTGTCCTCCGCCCGCCAGACGTCCACGGTCGCGGCCCGGGCGCCGGCGTGCTTGGAGACATTGGTCAGCAGCTCGCTGACGGTGAAGTAGGCGATCCCCTCGACGGCCGGGTCGGGCCGGCCGGCCCCCTTGAGGTCGACCTGCACCTTCACTCCGCCGGGCACTGTGCACCGGGCGGCCACCGCCGACAGCGCCGCGTCCAGCCCGCGGTCGGTGAGCACCGCCGGGTGGATGCCCCGGGCGAGATCCCGCAGCTCCTGCAGGGCGAGCTTGACCTCGCCGTGGGCCGCGCCGACCATCCGGGCGGCCGCCGCGACACCCTCCGGGTCGTCGGTCTCGGCGAGCTTCTCCTTGGCCAGGCCGAGGTCCATCGCGAGGGCGACCAGCCGGGCCTGCGCCCCGTCGTGCAGATCCCGCTCGATCCGGCGCAGGTCGGCGGCGGCGGTGTCGACCACCGCCCCGCGGTCGTCCTCCAGTTCGCGGACCCGCTCGCTCAGCGCGGTGGGGCAGAGCAGGGTGCCGACGAGCATCCGGTCGACGGCCGCGAGCCCGCGCACCGCCCACGGCAGCACCGGCCAGCCGACCACCAGCAGGACGAGCGTGAAGGCGAACCCGAGCACCCCCAGGGCAGCAGCAGCACGGTGTACAGCGCGGAGCGCCAGCTCAGCCCGTCCGTCAGGCCGGCGATCACCCAGCCGGCCACCCCGGGCCGCACCGGCGTCAGCGGCTCCGGCTCGGCGATGTCCGAGCCCAGGGCGTGCCGGGCCCGGCGGCGGCCCAGCGCGCCCGCCCGCCGGCCGGCCGCCAGGCCGAGGGCGAGCAGCGGCAGGCCGACGACCGTCACCGCCAGGCCCAGGCCGACGCTCAGCGAGACCACCGTCAGGACGAAGCCCGCGATGCCGATCGGGAGGTTCAGCAGCAGGTGCTGGACCTCGAGCCACAGCCGAGGGCCGTACAGCGAGGGCGGGGCAGACTCCGCCCCGTGGCCCGCCTCTTCCTTCATTGCCGCCCGTCCGCTCTTGTCGGTGCCCGCGTGGCCGCCGGCCGGTGAGGCCCGCGGCCGTCCGCCGCGGGCGGTGCCGGGGCCACTGCTGCGGCCCGGGCGCATCGGGATTCCCGATGCGGCACCAGCATCGCGGGTGCCGGGGCCGTCCGGCCATGGTGCTGGGTCCCGTCCGTGTCCGGGGGTTATCCCCACCCCCGGGTCGCGCCGTCGGGCCGCCGTCGACTCGGGGTGCGTGTGCGGCGGGTGTCCAGTGGGCGTCTTGCGTACCGGGCGGGTGCAGGAGCAGACGATCGGTGCACTTAGACTCACGCCTTAGCGTTGGTTATGGGTGCGTAAAGAAGTTCGGATTCCCGCCGGTGGACGGCGGGCCCGGCCGAGGTGGAGGCGAACGCAATGGAGGGGCAGCCGACTGCTGCCGGCGCTGCCGTGGGCAGTGGCTACTTCGACGCGTACGCGGCGGTGGGCCTGCTTGCCGTCGTCGGCGTGCTGTTCGTCGCGGTGTCCTTCACCGCCAACCGGCTGCTGCGTCCGGTGGTGTACTCGCCGGAGAAGCTCCTGGCGTACGAGTGCGGGGTGGACCCGGTCGGCGAGGGGTGGGCGCACACCCACATCCGCTACTACGTCTACGCCTTCCTGTACGTGATCTTCGCGGTCGACGCGATCTACCTGTTCCCCTGGGCGACGGTCTTCGCCGCCGCCGGGTACGGGGCGGCGACGCTGGTGGAGATGTTCGTCTTCATCGGCTTCCTCGCGGTCGGACTGCTCTACGCCTGGAAGAAGGGCGTTCTGGAATGGACGTGACCCACGGCCACGCGCACGGCGCCTCCCAGGGGCCCGTGCCGCTCGGCATCCCCGACCCGGCGCACCCGGGAGCCGTCGAGCCCCGGCGGCTCGGCCCGCTGGCCCGGCTCGCCCCGGACCCGGTCAAGGTGGTGCTCAACTGGGGCCGCCGCTACAGCCTCTGGTGCTTCAACTTCGGCCTCGCCTGCTGTGCGATCGAGTTCATCGCGGCCTCGATGGCCAAGCACGACTTCATCCGGATGGGTGTCATCCCGTTCGCGCCCGGCCCCCGGCAGGCCGACCTGATGATCGTCTCGGGCACCGTCACCGACAAGATGGCCCCCGCCGTCAAGCGCCTGTACGAGCAGATGCCCGAGCCCAAGTACGTCATCTCCTTCGGCGCCTGCTCCAACTCGGGCGGCCCGTACTGGGACTCCTACTCCGTCACCAAGGGCGTGGACCAGATCATCCCGGTCGACGTCTACGTGCCGGGCTGCCCGCCGCGGCCCGAGGCGCTGCTCCAGGGCATCCTCAAGCTCCAGGAGAAGATCGCCACCGAGTCGATCCCGCAGCGCTACGCCGCGCCCGCCGCCGCGTTCCGCCGCGGGCTGGTCGCCGGACCGGAGGGCGGCCAGTGAGCACCCCGGACACCCCGGACACCCCGGACCGGCCGACTGCGGAGCAGCCGACCGCGGCCGAACCGACCGTGCCTGCCGAACCGACCGTGCCTGACGAGCCGGCCGAGCCGACCCCCGCCGAGCGCACCGCGGCCGCGATCGGCCCGTGGGCCACCGCCGCCGAGGCGTACGACCTGTTGACCGTCGACGTCCCCGCCGAGCACTGGATCGAGGCGCTCACCGCGGCCCGCGACGGCCTCGGCCTCACCTACTTCGACTGGCTGAGCGCCGTCGACGAGCTCACCGAGGGCTTCTCGGTCGCCGCCCACCTCGCCGAGGCCGGCACCCCCGGGGCCGTCCGCCACCTGCTGGTGCGCACCCGCGTCCCGCGCGCGAGCGCCTCGCTGCCGTCCGCGGTCGGCGTCTACGCCGGTGCGGCCTGGCACGAGCGCGAGACCCACGAGATGTTCGGCATCGGCTTCGCCGACCACCCGCACCTGGTCACCCTGCTGCTGCCGGACGGCTTCGAGGGGCACCCGCTGCGCAAGGACTTCGTCCTGGCCGCCCGGGTGGCCAAGGCGTGGCCGGGCTCCAAGGAGCCCGGCGAGTCGGACCACGGCGACGGCCCGGCCCGCCGCAAGATGCAGCCCCCGGCGTCCCCGACCCGAACGAGTGGGGCCCGCTCAAGGGCACCCTGCCGCCGGTCGCCGAACGCCCGGCCCGAGCCGCCCGCACGCCGCGCGCCGCCGGTGCGGCGGGCCCCCGCGCGGCCGCCGCAGGGGCCGCGGGTGCCGCCGCCGCGGAGGGCCCGGCCGTCCGGGCCGACCGCCCGCGCCGGACGCGGTCGATCAGTGACGGCTCCGTCAGCCAGGCTCCCGAGCAGTCCGCCGCCGCGGCGCCCGCGACCGGCGCTCCGGCGCCCGCCCCCGCCGAGGAGCGGCCGCGCCGTGCCGAGCGGACGCGCTCCACCGACGCGCCCTGGCACGCCCCGGTGCCGGCCCACGACGCCCCCGCGGCTCCCGAGCCCCCACGGCTCCCGAGCCGACCGAGGGCACCGAGCCCCCGCCGAGCCCCGAGCCCCCGAAGAACGCAGAGCCCCCGGCGGACACCGAAGCCCCCGGGACCCCGGAGACACCGGCCCAGGACGGAGACGGCGCGTGAACCTGATCGACACGCTGCTGCGCTGCGTCGCCACCCTGGCGGTCTTCCTGGTGCTCCCGCTGGTCATCGGCCAGACCGAGCACAAGGTGATGGCGCACATGCAGGGCCGGCTCGGTCCGATGTACGCCGGAGGATTCCACGGCTGGGCACAGCTGGTCGCCGACGGCGTGAAGTTCGCCCAGAAGGAGGACATCGTCCCGGCGGGCGCCGACCGCAAGGTCTTCCAGCTCGCCCCCGCGGTGTCGCTGCTGCCCTACCTGGTGGTGCTGCTCGCCATCCCGGTCGGGCCGGGCGGCTTCGTCGGGCAGGCGATCGACGCGGGCATCTTCTTCGTGCTCGCGGTGATGGGGATCGGCGTGCTCGGCTCGCTGATGGCGGGCTGGGCCTCGGCCAACAAGTTCTCCCTGCTGGGCGGTCTGCGCACGGCGGCCCAGCTGATGTCGTACGAGCTGCCGATGCTGCTGGCCGCCGCGTCGGTGGCGATGGCGGCCGGCACGGTGTCGCTGCCGGGCATCGTCGACGCGTTCCACTGGTGGTGGATCCCGTGGCAGGCCCTGGGCGCGTTCGTGTTCTTCACGGCCGGCCTCGCCGAGCTCCAGCGGCCGCCGTTCGACATGCCGGTGGCCGACTCGGAGATCATCTTCGGCGCGTACACCGAGTACACCGGCCTGCGGTTCGCGTTCTTCCTGCTCTCCGAGTACGCGGGCATCCTGGTGGTCTCCGCCCTGACCACGGTGCTCTTCCTCGGCGGCTGGCACGGCCCGATGCCCGACTCGCTCGGCTGGCTGTGGACCCTGCTCAAGACCTTCGCGCTGGCCTTCGTGGTGATCTGGCTCCGGGTCACCTACCCCCGCCTGCGCGAGGACCAGCTGATGCGCTTCGCGTGGACGGGGCTCATCCCGCTCGCGCTCATCCAGCTGGCCCTCACCGGCATCGTCAAGGTGGCGATCTCCTGATGAACATCCCAGGTACCGGCCTGGCCAAGGGCCTCGCGGTCACCCTGCGCACCATGACGAGGAAGAGCGTCACCGCGCAGTACCCCGACGTGCAGCCGCTGCTGCCGCCGCGCTCGCGCGGCGTCATCGCGCTGCTGGAGGAGAACTGCACGGTCTGCATGCTGTGCGCCCGCGAGTGCCCGGACTGGTGCATCTACATCGACTCCCACAAGGAGACGCTGCCCGCCGCCGACCCGAACGCCCGGGCCCGCACCCGCAACGTGCTCGACCGGTTCGCGATCGACTTCTCGCTCTGCATGTACTGCGGGATCTGCATCGAGGTCTGCCCGTTCGACGCGCTCTTCTGGTCGCCGGAGTTCGAGTACGCCGAGACCGACATCCTCGACCTCACCCACGAGCGGGACCGGCTGCGCGAGTGGATGTGGACGGTGCCCGCGCCGCCCGCGCTCGACCCCGCCGCCGAGGAGCCCAAGGAGATCGCGGCCGCCCGCAAGACGGCCGACAAGATGGCGGCCGCGGCCGCCGCCGAGGGTGGTGCGGACGCATGACCGGAACCCTGCTCGCCGCGACCGGCTCGCTCGCCCCGGCGACCCGCTCCTTCCTCTCCCCGTCCGGCGCGGAGATCGTCTTCCTGCTGGTCGGGATCGCCGTGCTGGCCGCCGCCGTGGTCTCGGTGACCACCCGGCAGCTGGTGCACGCCGCGCTCTGGCTGGTCGTCGCCCTCGGCGGCCTGGCCGTGGAGTTCCTGCTGCTGACCGCCGAGTTCATCGCCTGGGCACAGGTGCTGATCTACCTCGGCTCGGTGGTGGTGCTGGTGCTGTTCGGCCTGATGCTCACCCGTGCGCCGATCGGCCGCTCGCCCGACGCGGACTCCGGCAACCGCTGGGCGGCGCTCGCCGTCGCCCTGGCCGCCGCCGGCACCCTCGTCACCCTGGTCGTCGACGCCTTCCGGTCCGGCTGGATCGAGCTGGCGCCCGGCGCCGGCTCCACCCGGGCGACCGGCGAGTACCTCTTCCGCCACTGGGTGCTGCCCTTCGAGGCGCTGTCCGTGCTGCTGCTGGCCGCCCTGGTCGGCGCCATCGTGCTCTCCCGCACCGGCAAGGGCCGCGTCCCCGGGCCGCGGGCCGGCCGGCTCCGCGCGGGCAAGCCGGTCGGCCGCCCCACCCCGACCGCGCAGGAGCGCTGACCGCCGATGCACCTCGTCTACCCTGCCGTCCTCGCCGCGCTGCTGTTCAGCGTCGGCGTCTACGGCGTGCTCGCCCGGCGCAACGTCGTCCTGGTGCTGATGTCCGTCGAGCTGATGCTCAACGCCGTCAACCTGAACCTGGTCGCCTTCGACGCCTGGCTGCGCGACGCCCTGCACGCCGGACAGGCACTCACCCTGTTCACCATCACCGTCGCCGCCGCCGAGATCGGCCTGGGCCTCGCCGTCGTCCTGCTGGTCTTCCGCACCCGCGGTACCGCCGACGTCGACCGGCTCACCGCCCTCGGCGACCCGTCCGAGGCAGTCGAGGAGCCGGCCGTCGCCACCGCACCGGAGGGCCGGGCCGCATGAACCTCGCGCTCCCCGTCCTCGTCCCCGCGCTGCCCGCACTCGGCGCCGCCGCCACCCTCGCCACCGGCCGGCGGTACCCCGCGCTCGCCCGGCCGCTGGCGATCCTCCCGGTCGCCACCGCCGCCGTGCTGGCCCTCGTCGTCGCGCTGCAGCTCGGCAGCGGCCGCAGCCTGGACGCCGGCACCCGGCTCACCCCCACCGGCGGCCCCGACATCGCCCTCGCGCTCCACCTGGACGGCTTCGGGGTGCTGATCGCCGTCCTGGTCGGCCTGGTCGCCACCTGCGTGCAGGTGTACTCCACCGCCTACCTGAGGGACGACCCCCGCTACCCCTCGTACGCGGCGCTGGTCTCGCTCTTCACCGCGGCCATGTTCCTGGTCGTCTACTCCGGCGACCTGATCGTGCTGCTGGTCGGCTGGGAGGTCATGGGCATCTGCTCGTACTTCCTGATCGGCCACCACTGGGAGACCGCCGACGCCCGCTCCGCCTCGCTCAAGGCCTTCCTGGTCACCAAGCTCGGCGACGTGCCGTTCCTGTTCGGCCTCTTCCTGCTCGGCGCGGACGCGCACAGCTTCCGGATCACCGACGTGCTGGCCGCCGCCGCGCAGGGCCGCCTCGGCCACCCCACGCTGATCGCGCTGCTGCTGCTCGCCGGCGTGGCCGGCAAGAGCGCGCAATTCCCGCTGCACACCTGGCTCCCCGACGCGATGGCCGGCCCGACCCCGGTGTCCGCGCTGATCCACGCCGCCACCATGGTCGCCGCCGGCATCTACCTGGTCGCCCGGCTGATGCCGGTCTTCCTGCTGTCCGGTGCCGCCCTGGTCGTGCTGGCCGTGATGGCCGCCGTCACCATGATCGGCTCGGCGCTGTGCGCCCTCGCCCAGGACGACCTCAAGCGGGTGCTCGCCTACTCGACCGTCGGCCAGCTCGGCTACATGGCCGGCGCGCTGGCCAGCGGCGACCGCGACGCGGCCGTCTTCCACCTGATCAGCCACGGCGTGTTCAAGGCGCTGCTGTTCCTCGCCGCCGGCGTGGTCATCCACGCCGCGCACACCAACTCGATCTCCGCGATGTCCCGCATGCCCGGGCTGCGCAGCCGCGTCCCGGACGCCTACTGGACGATGGGCATCGGCCTGGTCGCGCTGGTCGGCCTGCCCCCGTTCGCGGGCTTCTTCTCCAAGGAGGCGGTGCTCTCCGCCGCCGAGCACGCCGCCCACGGCGAGGCCCTCACCCGCGGCGTCGGACCGGCGTCGGCCGTCCCCGAGGCCGCCGGCTGGATCGTCCTGGTCTCCGCGCTGCTGACGGCGCTGCTCACCGCCGCCTACGCCACCCGGCTCTGGCTGGTCGCCTTCCACGGCCGGGCCACGGCGGCGGCCGCCGCCCCGGCCCCCGCCGCCGGGGCGCCGTACTCGCCGGAGATCGACGAGGCCGACCCGGCCACCGCCGAACCGGCGGCGATGCGCTGGCCGCTGTGGGTGCTGGCCGTCCCCGCGATGGCCTTCGGCGTCACCGCACTGCGCGACGGCTGGCTGCCCGCGTTCCTCGACGGCGGCCCGCTCCGCCCCTCGACCACCACCGCCGTCCTCGGCACCGGCCTCGCGCTGGCCGGCATCCTGATCGCGTACGCCGCCTGGCGCTCGCTCAGCGCCCGGCAGGCCGTCCGTCCCGGGCCGGCCGATCGGGTCCCCGAGCAGGCCGGGCCGCCGGCCGCCGAGAGACTGCCCGCCGACCCGGGCCCCCTGCTGCTCGGCCCGCTGTACCGCCCGGCGCAGCACGGCTTCGGTGTGGACCGGCTGTACAGCGCCTTGTTCGTCCGGCCGACCGAGGCCGCCGCCCGGCTCGTCCGCTTCCTCGACCGCGAGGTCGTCGAGAGCTACGTCCGCGGCACCGGGCACGGCGCCAATGCGCTCGGCTGGCTGGTGCGCCGCGCCCAGAACGGCAACGCCCAGGCCTACCTGAACGCGCTGCTGGCCGGAGCCGTCCTGCTCGCCGTCCTGGTGGCGGTCGGCACATGACCCGCACCGCCGTGAACCGCCCCTCCCGTCCCCGCCCGCCGCAGCACGAACCTGGAGCCCCCGATGAACGCGGTCCTCATCGCCCTCCTGCTGCTGCCGCTGGCCGGCGCCGCCGCCACCCTGGCCCCGTTCGGCGCGGACCGGGCCACCGCCGACCGCCGGGCCCTGCGGTTCGGCACCGCCGTCACCGGCGCCGTCCTCGTGCTCACCGTCGTCCTCGCGGCCGGCTTCGACCACGACCGGCCGAGCCGGATGCAGGCCGTCACCGACGTCCGCTGGATCCCGGCCCTCGACGTGCGGCTCCACCTCGGCGTGGACGGCATCTCGCTGCCCCTGCTGGTCCTCACCGCGCTGCTCACCTTCCTCTGCGCGGTGTACTCCACCCGGCGGCTGCCGTCCGGCGACGGCGTGCCCTCCGCGCAGGCCTTCACCGGGCTGCTGCTCCTGCTGGAGGTCGGCATGCTCGCCACCTTCGCGGTGCTCGACCTGGTGCTGTTCTTCGTGGCGTTCGAGGTCGTACTGATCCCGATGTACTTCCTGATCGCCCGCTGGGGCAGCGGCGCGAAGGTGCCCGCCGCCAACCGCTTCATCCTCTACACCCTGCTCGGCTCCGCGGTGATGCTGCTCGGCTTCCTGCTGATCGGCACCAAGGCCGGCACCTTCGACATGACGCGGCTGGCCGCGGCGCACGGCAGCGGCCTCTCGCACACCACCCAGGTGGTCGCGGCGCTGGCGATCCTGCTCGGCCTGGCCGTCAAGGCGCCCGCCTGGCCGCTGCACAGCTGGCTCCCGGACGCGCACACCTCGGCGCCCACCGCCGGCTCGGTGCTGCTGGCCGGCGTGCTCCTCAAGATGGGCACCTACGGCCTCGTCCGGGTCTGGCTGCCGATCGTCCCGGAGGGCGCCGCCACCTTCGCCCCCTACCTGGGCGCGTTCGCCGCGGTCGGCATCGTGTACGGCTCGCTGGCCTGCCTGGCCCTCGCCCGCCCGGGCGCCAAGGGCGACCTCAAGCGGCTGATCGCGTTCTCGTCCGTCGGCCACATGGGCTTCGTCCTGCTCGGCATCGCCTCGCTCACCCCGGCCGGCGTGAACGGCGCGCTGTTCGCCAACATCGCGCACGGCCTGGTCACCGGCCTGCTGTTCTTCCTCGTCGGCGCGGTCAAGGACCGCTACGGCACCTCCGACCTCGACACCCTGGCCGGCGCGACCGGCGCGGCGCTGTACGGCCGGACACCGCGGATCGGCGCGCTGCTGGCCTTCGCCGCCGTCGCCAGCCTCGGGCTGCCGGGCCTGGCGGGGTTCTGGGGCGAGGTGCTCGCGATGTTCGGCGCCTTCGACCCGGCCGCCGGGCTGTCCCGGCCCGCCTTCCTGACCTACATGGTGCTGGCCGGCCTGGGCACCCTGCTCACCGCCGCGTACCTGCTCGTCGTGGTGCGGCGGATCTGCATGGGCGACCCGAAGCAGCCCGCCGCGGTCTCCGGCGTGCCCGACCTGCTGGCGTACGAGGCGGTCAGCTGGACGCCGCTCGCCGCGCTCACCCTGGTCGCGGGCCTGTGGCCGGCCCTGCTGCTCGGCCTGTCCGACCCGGCCGTCAAGCACCTCCTCGGGGGTGGCTGAGCCGTGATCAGCACCCCGCTCGGATCTCCTCCCCTGGGGCAGCCCGCCATGAACGCTCTCGCCGTCGCCGACCCGGGCGGCCTCATCCAGTCGGTGGACTGGACGGCCGTCGCACCGCCGCTGATCGCGGCGCTGGCCGCGCTCGCCGTGCTGCTCGCCGACCTGTTCCTGCCGGACGGCCGCAAGCGCGTCCTCGGCTGGGCCTCGGCCGCGGGCCTGCTGCTCGCCCTGCTGTCGATGCTCCCGCTGGTGCGCGGCGATGCCCGGGCGACGTTCTGCCTGCGGACGGTGGCCGGGCCGGGCGCCTGCAGCTACGTCGCGGACCACTTCGCGCTGGCCTTCCAGCTGATCGCCCTGGGCGGCGCG
Source organism: Kitasatospora paranensis (assembly GCF_039544005.1). NCBI lineage: Bacteria > Bacillati > Actinomycetota > Actinomycetes > Kitasatosporales > Streptomycetaceae > Kitasatospora > Kitasatospora paranensis. Next base: position 3,807,254 of record NZ_BAABKV010000001.1, on the reverse strand, counting down.
CTGGTCGCCGTGCTGCTGTCGCTGCACACCGTCGACGAGGAGCGGCTGCCCGGCGGCGAGTACTGGTTCCTGCTGCTCAGCAGCGCGGCCGGGGCCGCCCTGCTGCCCGCCTCCCGCGACCTGGCGACGCTGATCATCGCGCTGGAGGTCGTCTCGCTGCCGGGCTTCGCCCTGGTCGCGCTGCGCCGGGACGCCCGGGGCGCCGAGGGCGCGCTGAAGTTCTTCCTGTCCTCGGTCACCGCCACCGCCGTGATGCTGCTCGGCGTCTCCTTCGTCTACGCGGCCACCGGCTCGATCCACCTCAGCGCGATCGCCGACGGCCTGGCGCACGTCCCCGGCCAGCTGAAGCCGCTCGCCGAGGCCGGCGCGGTGCTGACCATGGTCGGCTTCGCCTTCAAGGTCGCCGCCGTGCCCTTCCACTTCTGGCTGCCGGACACCTACACCGGCGCGCCGCTGCCGGTGGCCGGCTACCTGTCCGTGGTCGGCAAGGCCGCCGGCCTGGCCGGCCTCGCCCTGGTCACCTCGGTCGCCTTCCACCCGTACGGCCACACCTGGGGCCTGGTGCTCGCGGTGCTTGCCGCCCTCACCATGACGGCCGGCAACGTCGGCGCGCTGCGCCAGCGGCCGGACACCCCGCACAGCGCCGTCCGGCTGCTCGCCTGGTCGTCGATCGGCCAGGCCGGGTACCTGCTGGTGCCGCTGGCCGCCGCCGGGTACCAGGGCACGCCCCGGCCGCTCGGCGCCACCGTCGCCTACGCGCTGATCTACGGCCTGGTGAACCTCGGCGCGTTCGGCGCGGTCGCGGTCGTGGCGCGCACCCGCGGCACCCGGCTGGACGACCACCGGGGCCTCTTCGCCGGCCACCGGTGGGCCGCCCTGGCGCTGGCGTTCTTCCTGCTCTGCCTGGCCGGTCTGCCGCCGGGCGTGGTCGGCCTGTTCGGCAAGGTGGTGGTCTTCCGGGCGGCCGTCGACGCCGGGCTCGGCTGGCTGGCCGTGGTGATGGCAGTGAACGTCGTGATCGCCCTGTACTACTACCTGGCGTGGACGGCGAAGCTGTTCGTCCCGGCCGGGGAGGCGCTGCCGGCCGCGGACCGCCGGGTGCCGGGGCCGCTGGCCGCCGCGCTGGCGCTCACGGCGGGCGGTGCGGTGGTGTTGTCGGTGGCGCCGCAGCTGGTGCTCCAGGTGGTGGGCGGCAGCCTGTTCTGACCCGGGGCGCCCACCCGGGCGGCGGTGTCCGGATGCGGCGGGGAACGAACGACCGGCATCCTGCCGTTGATCCGACGAGGGATGCCGCACCGGGGCTCCCCACCGCACCATCACGGAGGGTCCGCCGTGCACCGCCAGCACAACGGGTTGAGGACGGCTGTTCTTCTCGGGGGTCTCTCGGCCCTGATCCTGCTGATCGGCAGCTTCTTCGGCCGCACCGGCCTGCTGGTCGCCCTGGCGATCGCGCTGGCCACCAACGCGTACGCGTACTGGAACAGCGACAAGCTGGCGCTGCGCGCCATGCGGGCCCGCCCGGTCAGCGAGATCGAGGCGCCGCAGCTGTACCGGATCGTCCGCGAGCTCTCCACCTCGGCCCGGCAGCCGATGCCCCGGCTGTACATCTCCCCGACCCCGGCGCCGAACGCCTTCGCCACCGGCCGCAACCCGCGCAACGCGGCGGTCTGCTGCACCGACGGCATCATGCAGCTGCTGGACGAGCGCGAGCTGCGCGGCGTCATCGGCCACGAGCTCAGCCACGTCTACAACCGGGACATCCTGATCTCCTCGGTGGCCGGTGCGCTGGCCTCGATGGTGATGTTCCTGGTGCAGTTCGCCTGGCTGATCCCGGTCGGGCGCAGTGACGACGACGAGGGCCCGGGCCTGGTCGGGATGCTGCTGATCATGATTCTCGGGCCGCTGGCGGCCTCGCTGATCCAGCTCGCGATCAGCCGCTCCCGGGAGTACCAGGCCGACGCCGACGGGGCCCGGATCACCGGTGATCCGCTGGCCCTGGCGAGTGCGCTGCGCAAGCTTGACGCCGGCACCCAGCGGCTGCCGCTGCCGCCCGAGCCGCAGCTGCAGACCGCCAGCCACATGATGATCGCCAACCCGTTCCGGCCGGGCGAGGCGGGTGCGAAGTTCTTCTCCACCCACCCGCCGATGGGCGAGCGGATCGCCCGCCTGGAGCGGATGGCCGGGCACTGAACCGGCACCGGACGGGGGCCGGTCGGGTGAGTCCCGGGGGCCGCTGCGGCGAGCCTCCCGGCGGCCGCCGCACTGCCTGGTACTGATGGGCGGATCATCCGTTGAACGGCCCGGCGGTCGTCCGGGTGACAGGGAGCGGCCCCGTGACGATTCTGCCGACGGACACCGGGCACCACCCGGAGCCCCGCCCCGCCCGCCGCCCCCGACCGGGGCTCGCCCGCCGTCCCCGCCGCGGCCGCGCCCTCGTGGTCTGGCTCACCACCACCGATCACAAGCAGATCGGCACGCTGTACATGACCACGGCGTTCGCGTTCTTCCTGGTGGGCGGCGTGATGGCGCTGGTGATGCGGGCCGAGCTGGCCCGGCCCGGCACCCAGATCGTCTCCAACGAGCAGTACAACCAGCTGTTCACCATGCACGGCACGATCATGCTGCTGATGTTCGCCACCCCGCTGTTCGCCGGGTTCACCAACTGGATCATGCCGCTGCAGATCGGCGCCCCCGACGTCGCCTTCCCCCGGCTGAACGCCCTGGCGTACTGGTTCTACCTGTTCGGGTCGCTGATCGTGATGGGCAGCTTCCTCACCCCGGACGGAGCCGCCGACTTCGGCTGGTTCGCCTACACCCCGCTCTCCGGGGAGATCCACTCGCCCGGCATCGGCGGCGACATGTGGATCATGGGTCTGGCCTTCTCCGGCTTCGGCACGATCCTCGGCGCGGTCAACTTCATCACCACCATCGTCTGCCTGCGCGCGCCCGGCATGACGATGTTCCGGATGTCGATCTTCGTCTGGAACGTCCTCTTCACCAGCATCCTGGTGCTCTTCGCCTTCCCCGTCCTGGCCGCCGCGCTGCTCGCCCTGGAGGCCGACCGCAAGTTCGGCGCCCACGTCTTCGACCCCGCCAACGGCGGAGCGATGCTGTGGCAGCACCTGTTCTGGTTCTTCGGCCACCCCGAGGTCTACATCATCGCGCTGCCGTTCTTCGGCATCGTCACCGAGATCATCCCGGTCTTCAGCCGCAAACCGATCTTCGGCTACAGCGGCCTGATCGCCGCCACCATCGCCATCACCGGCCTCTCGGTCACCGTCTGGGCGCACCACATGTTCGTCACCGGCCAGGTGCTGCTGCCGTTCTTCTCCTTCATGACCCTGCTGATCGCCGTCCCCACCGGGGTGAAGTTCTTCAACTGGATCGGCACCATGTGGCGCGGCAGCCTGAGCTTCGAGACCCCGATGCTGTGGAGCGTCGGCTTCCTGGTCACCTTCCTCTTCGGTGGCCTCACCGGCGTGCTGCTGGCCTCCCCGCCGATCGACTTCCACGTCTCCGACTCGTACTTCGTCGTCGCCCACTTCCACTACGTGGTCTTCGGCACCGTCGTCTTCGCGATGTTCGCCGGCTTCCACTTCTGGTGGCCGAAGATGACCGGCAAGATGCTCGACGAGCGCCTCGGCAAGATCTGCTTCTGGACGCTGTTCTTCGGCTTCCACACCACCTTCCTCGTCCAGCACTGGCTCGGCGCCGAGGGCATGCCCCGCCGCTACGCCGACTACCTGGCCTCGGACGGCTTCACCACCCTGAACACCGTCTCCACCATCGGCTCCTTCGTACTCGGCCTGTCCGTCCTGCCGTTCCTCTACAACGTCTGGAAGACCGCCAAGTACGGCGAGAAGGTCGAGGTCGACGACCCGTGGGGCTACGGCCGCTCGCTGGAGTGGGCGACCTCCTGCCCGCCGCCGCGGCACAACTTCGAGGGCCTGCCGCGCATCCGCTCCGAATCCCCGGCCTTCGACCTGCACCACCCCGACATCGCCGCCTACGACCGGCTGGTGAACGCGGTGGAGCCCACCGAGCGGTAGGTCGCGGGCGTCCGCCGAAAGAACGTCCTGCGGCCGTGTCGATCCGGGGCGGCCCCGTTCGACGCGTCGACAGGAGCCGGAGGGACCGGCGCCGGCCCGCACACGGCGGGCCAGAACGAGGAGACAGCCGTCATGCGCTTCATGCTGATCGTCCAGGCGAACGAGGACTCCGAGGCCGGCGTGATGCCGACCCCGGAGGCCTTCGACGCCATGAGCCGCTACAACGAGGAGCTGATCAAGGCGGGCGTGCTGCTCGCCGCCGAGGGCCTCCACCCCAGCTCCAACGGCGCCCGGCTCACCTACCGCGGCGGGCGGCCCACCGTCACCGACGGCCCGTTCACCGAGTCCAAGGAGCTCATCGCCGGGTTCTGGGTGATCGACGTCGGCTCCCGCGAGGAGGCCCTGGAGTGGGCCGGCCGCGCCCCGTTCGAGGACGGCGCCGTGCTGGAGCTCCGCAAGGTCTTCGAGGCCGCCGACTTCCCGCCGGACGTGCTCACCGCCGAGCACCTGGCCGCGCAGCAGGCCTGGCGCGACGAACGCCGCAGGCCGATCACCGGCTGACGGTCCGTCCGCTGGCCAACGGCCGCCCGCACCTGCTGTGATGGGGTGCTGTGACGGCCACCGACATCCACCGAACGATCGAGGCGGTCTGGCGGATCGAGTCGGCGCGGATCATCGCGGGCCTGGCCCGCCTGCTCCGCGGCATCGGACTCGCCGAGGAGACCGCCCGGGACGCGCTGGTTCGGACCGGAGACCGGGCTGGTGCTCGTCGACCGGCTCGCCGCGGAGCCCTCGCTCGACTCCTACCACCTGCTCCCGAGCGTCCGCGGCGACCTGCTGGCCCGGCTCGGTCGCTACCGCGAGGCGGCGGCCGAGTTCGAACGGGCGGCCGGGCTCACCCGCAACGCCCGTGAGCGCGACCTGCTGCTCGCCCGGTCGGCGGAGAGCCTGCGGGCCGCGGAGGCCTGAGCGCGAGTGTTCCCGGGCCGCCCGGGCGCAGCTCCGGGCCGTCAGGACGGGGTGTCGGCCGCCGCCCGCTCCACCGGTGCCTCCGGCCGCCCGGTGTCCGACAGCGGCGCCGGCACCGCGACGGGGTCTGCCGGCGCAGGGCGCTGCCGACGTGGGGACCAGCCGCCCGACCACAGCCGGGCGAAACGTTCCGCCACGGGCTCGGTCCAGCGGGCCGCGAGCGGCCCGACCACCACCAGGATCAGCACGTACGCGGTGGCCAGCGGGCCGAGGTCCGGCTCGATCCCGGCGGTGACGGCCAGCCCCGCGATCACGATGGAGAACTCGCCACGGGCGACCAGCGCACCGCCGGCCCGCCAGCGGCCGCGGACGGCGATCCCGGCCCGCCGGGCGGCCCAGTAGCCCGTGGCGATCTTGGTGAGGGCGGTCGCCGCGGCCAGCGCCAGGGCCGGCAGCAGCACCGGCGGAATGCTGGTCGGGTCGGTGCTCAGCCCGAAGAAGACGAAGAACACCGCGGCGAACAGGTCGCGCAGCGGGCTGAGCAGCGTGTGCGCGCCCTCCGCGGCCTCGCCGGACAGCGCGATGCCGACCAGGAAGGCGCCGACCGCCGCCGACACCTGCAGTTGCTGGGCGACCCCGGCCACCAGCAGGGTCAGGCCCAGGACGACCAGCAGCAGCTTCTCCGGGTCGTCGTGCGACACGAACCGCGAGATCAGCCGCCCGTAGCGGAGCGCGACGAACAGCACCGCCCCGGCGGTGGCCAGCGCGATCGCCAGGGTCACACTGCCCGCGAGCAGGCCGGCGCCGGCCAGCAGGGCGGTGAGGATCGGCAGGTAGACCGCCATCGCCAGGTCTTCCAGCACCAGGATGCTGAGGATGACCGGAGTCTCCCGGTTGCCGAGCCGTCCGAGGTCGCCCAGCACCTTCGCGATGACCCCGGAGGAGGAGATCCAGGTGACCCCGGCCAGCACCACCGCGGCGACCGGACCCCAGCCGAGCAGCAGCCCCATGGCCGCGCCCGGCAGCGCGTTGAACGCGAAGTCCACGGCGCCGGCCGGGTACTGGGCCTTCAGATTGGTCACCAGGTCTGCCGCGGTGTACTCCAGGCCGAGCATCAGCAGCAGCAGGACGACGCCGATCTCGGCGCCGGTCGCGACGAACTCCTCGCTGGCGCTGAGCGGCAGCAGCCCGCCGTGCCCGAACGCGAGACCGCCGAGCAGGTAGAGCGGGATCGGGGAGAAGCCGTACCGGCCGGCCAGGCGGCCGAGCAGGCCCAGCACCAGGATGACCGAGCCGAGTTCGATGAAGAGGAGGCGGTGTGCATCCGATCACTCCCGTCCCAGGATCGCGGCGGCGGCGTCGACGCCCTCCCGGGTGCCGATGACGATCAGGGTGTCGCCGCCGGCGAGCCGGAAGTCCGGGGCGGGCGAGGGCAGGGCGCCGGTGCGGCGCAGCACGGCGACGACGGAGACGCCGGTGGCGGTGCGCATCCGGGTGTCCCCGAGCAGCCGGCCGTTCCAGTACGAGCTCCCGCCGAGCGGGATCCGCTCGGCGACCAGCCCGAGGTCGGTGGTGTGCAGGACGCCTGGGCTGTGGTGAGCGGGCGTCAGTGCGTCGGTGAGGGCCTCGGACTCGGCGGCGGTCAGGTGCAGGGCGTGCGCGCAGGCGTCGGGGTCGTCCGCCCGGTAGACGTTGAGGCTGCGTGAGCCGTCGCGGTGGGCGATGACCGACAGATGGCGCTGTTCTCGCGTCGTCAGGTCGTACTGGACGCCCACACCCGGCAGGTTCGTCGTCCGGACCCGGGGGATCGGCATGTCGGTTGTCCTCTCGTCGCGCGGAAGGGCCACCTGGACATGGTAATGAATTGGTAAAGTCCGGTCGCCACCGCCTCCCGCCGGCCCGTTTCCGGCCGGGTCCGGCACGAGCGGTTGCGCGGCCGACCCCGCGTGGGAGGCTGGAGGGTATGAAGGTGATCAACCTTGTGCTCAACGTCATCTGGCTGATCTTCTGCGGGCTCTGGATGGCGATCGCGTACGCGATCGCGGGGATCATCTGCTTCGTGCTGATCATCACCATCCCGTTCGGGATCGCCGCGTTCCGGCTGGCCGGGTTCATGCTCTGGCCGTTCGGCCGGACGACGGTGGAGAAGCCCGACGCCGGGGCGGCGTCCTGCGTCGGCAATGTGATCTGGCTGGTCTTCGCCGGGTGGTGGCTGGCGCTCGCCCACATCGCGACGAGCATCCCGCTGTTCATCTCGATCATCGGGATCCCGTTCGGCTGGGCCAATCTGAAGATGGTCCCGATCTCGCTGATGCCGCTCGGTCGCGAGGTCGTCCCCTCGGACGAGGGATTCGGCGGCCACTGAGCCGCCGGCCCCGAGCCCGCCGCCCCGAGCCCGCCCGCGCCTCCGTTGCCCGCCCGATCCGGGCCCGCGTCGGCCGCGCGGGCCCGCGGCCTGTCGTGATCTGACGGACCGGCACCTTAGGCTCGTGGTCCGCGGGCGGCCGCACGGTCGCGACGGACGGCGAGACGGGGGCGACAGGCTGTGCGTACGGCAGTGGTGACACCGGAGGGCGACCGGATGCGCTGGGTGGAGTTCCCGGGGCGGGAACCGGCCCGGGTGTACGTGCACGGGCTCGGCGCCACCTCGGCGGCGTACTTCGCGGAGGCGGCCGTCCATCCGCTGCTGGCCGGGCGCCGCTCCCTGCTCGTCGACCTGCTCGGGCACGGCATCAGTGACCGGCCGACCGGCTTCGACTACACCCTGGAGTCGCACGCCGACGCCTTGGCCGAGGTCCTCACCGCCGCCGGGGTCACCGGCGCGGAGCTCGTCGCCCACAGCATGGGCGGGTCGGTGGCCGTCGTGCTGGCCGACCGCCACCCCCACCTGGTCTCCCGGCTGCTGCTGGTCGACGCCAATCTCGACCCCGTCCCCTTCCGGCCCGGCCACGCCGGAGGCAGCGGCATCGCCGCCTACGCGGAGGACGACTTCGTGGCGGGCGGCTGGCAGGAGGTCGCCGACCGGGTCGGCCCGCACTGGTGGGCCACCATGCGGCTGGCCGGCCGCGAGGCGCTGCACCGCAGCGCCGTCCAGCTGGCCCGCGGCACCGACCCCACCATGCGGCAGATCCTGCTGGGCCTCGACGTCCCGCGCACCTACCTGCTGCCGGCGGCCGGCGGCCCGCTCGCGGGGGCGGACGAGCTCGCCGCCGCCGGAGTCCGTGTGGTGGCCGTCCCGGCCTGCGGGCACAACATCATGCTGGACAACCCCGAGGGCTTCGCCCGGGCCGCCGCCGAGGCGCTCGCGGCCCCGGCCGTGTCCTCGTAGCCCCGCCCCGAGCGGCGGTGCGGGGGTAAGTCGTTGGACGGGCGACGGCCTCCGGTCGCAGGCTGGGGACCGACCGCACCGACCGCACCGACCGCACCGACCGCACCGACCGCACCGAGCCCGCGAGGAGTCCGATGAACACCGCTCCGGCCGCCGACCCGCCCGCCCCGTTCGCCGACCTGCCCGCGCGCAGCCGCCCGGTCGCCGAGGCGCTCGCCGCGGCCGGGGTGGCCCCGGACATCCGGGTCCTGCCCGACTCCGCGCGGACGGCGGCGGAGGCCGCCGCAGCCCTGGGCTGCGCGGTCGGCGCGATCGCCAACAGCCTGGTGTTCCGGTGCGACGGCGAGCCGCTGCTGGTGATGACCAGCGGGGCGCACCGGGTCGACACGGCCTTCCTCGCCGAGCGTCTCGGGGCCGTCCTGATCGACCGGGCGCCGGCCGCCACGGTGCGGTCCGCGACCGGGCAGGCGATCGGCGGGGTCGCGCCGGTCGGCCACCCCGCACCGCTGCGCACGGTGGTGGACACCTCCCTCGCCGAGCACCCCGTGATCTGGGCCGCGGCGGGCCATCCGCACACCGTCTTCCCGCTGACCTACCCCGAACTCGTCCGGCTCACCGGGGTGAGCCCGCCCCGGTCGTCCCGGACTGATCCGGCGTCAGCCCTGCGCGGGGTGCGCCGGATCGGCGTCGTCGCCCAGGGACTCCACGGCCTCGCGCAGGGCGCGGAACTCGGCGGCGATCGCGTCCAGCGTGTAGTGCGCGTTGAGTCCGCTGGGGTTGGGCAGCACCCACAGCGCGGTGGTGCCGAGCGGCTCCGGCTGCCGGCCGACCACGGCGCGCGGCTGCCCGAACGCGGCCCGGTAGGCGCCGATCCCGAGGACGGCCAGCGCGCGCGGGCGCAGCCGTGCCACCCGCTCCCGCAGCGCCGCCCCGCCCTCGCGGTACTCCTCCGCAGTGAGTTCGTCCGCCCGGGCGGTGGTCCGCGCGACGACGTTGGTGATGCCGAGGCCGAGGGAGGGCAGCAGGGCCTGCTCCGAGGATGCAGCTGCCGCGGGGTGAAGCCGGAGCGGTACAGCGCGGGCCAGAACCGGTTCCCGGGGCGGGCGAAGTGCTGCCCGGTCGCGCCCGACCACAGCCCCGGGTTGATGCCGCAGAACAGCACCCGCAGGTCGGGGCCCGCGACGTCGGGGATGGTGCCGCCGTGCGCGGCGGCCAGTTCGTCGGCGGTCGGCCGGTGGGGAGTCGTCACCGCACCAGTCTGCGGGATCCCGCCACGGCCCGGGGGCGATGGACAGTCAGTTCGATTGTTCGCCTGACCCGGGTGGAAGATCGGCGCAGAATGACGGAATGTCGTACGAACTCAACGCCCTGGTCGCCGCTGCGGAACTGCTCGACGTGGTGGCGGCCGAAGTTCCGGTCGCGCGGGTCGCTCGGCTGACACAGGGCCTGGGGCTGATCCCGGTGACGGATCACCTCCACCGCGTCCTGGACGTGCCGGGGGACCGTACCGAGCCGGGGTTCAGCCGCTTCCCTGCGAGCCTCGGCCGCAGACTGGAGGCGTGGTCCCAGGCGGGCCCGATCGGCTACGTCGAGGCGGACTTCTTCGGCGGCTCCGGGACCCAGCACGCGGCCGTCTGGCTGCACGGCCGGCTCGACCTCGGGCCGCTGCACATCGTGGAGCAGGAGCCCCGGCCGGCCGACGGCACCCCGATCTCACAGGTCCTGCGCCGACTGGGCGCCGTGGTCGAGGACGGCCGGTTCGACGAGTTCGACGCCGTCGGGCTCGGCCGCCACCGGCAGTCGGCGGACTGGCTGACCGGCTGAGCCGCCGACGGGCCGGTCCGCGGGCCGGTCCGCGAGCCGGCGGTGGTGGACGCCGTCCGGCGGCGGTGGAGCCGTCCGGACGGCCGTGCCCGGTGGGCTGACCGGGTGTCGGGTCCGACCGGGGTCGACGGTGCGTCGACTGACGGTGCGCCGGGCGGGGTGATCACCGTTCGGCCTACGACCGGTGGCCGCGTCCGTCCGGGTGTCCCAACGTGGCGTTCAGGCGAAAAGCCTGATCGTCAGTTGAGAGGAACCGCCTCACCATGCGTCCCACCTGGACGGCCACCGCGCTGACCGCAGCCCTCGGAGTCACCGCGCTCACCCTGGCGTCCGCCGCTCCTGCATCCGCCGTCGACCCCGACGTGGTGCTCCTGCATCTGTCCCGACCCGCCGCCGTCGCGGCCGCGCGTCCGGCCGCTGCTCCCGCCGTGCCGGATCCCGCGGCGCTGCCGACACTCCCCGGCGCGCCGGTCGTCCCGCCCCTGCCCGCCCTCCCGTCGATCCCGTCCCTCCCGTCCCTCCCGTCCCTCCCGTCCGTCCCCCTGCCGTCCGCCCCCAGCCTGCCGGTCGCCGGCGCACTGGACGGGGTGCTCGGTCTCCTCGACGGCGTCCTCGCGCTGGCCGCCCCGCCGTCCGGGACGCCCGATCCGGCGGCCCTCCAGCAGAAGATCGACGAACTGGTCGCCGCCGTGAAGGCGATCCTCGCGGGGCTGCCGGTCCAGGTGCCCGGCCTCCGAACGCCGACCGCCCCGGGAAGCTGAGTCCGGCCGAACGCCGTCGGGGCCCCGGACCACGAGTGGTCCGGGGCCCCGACGGCGCCGCTCCCGGGGAGCGGCGGCAGATCAGCGGTAGTTCACGAACTGGATCGCGAAGTCCAGGTCCTTGCCCTTGAGCAGCGCCTGCACGGTCTGCAGGTCGTCGCGGCTCTTGGAGGTGACCCGGAGCTCCTCGCCCTGGACCTGCGCCTTGACGCCCTTCGGGCCCTCGTCGCGGATGATCTTGGCGACCTTCTTGGCGTCGTCGGTGGAGATGCCCTCCCTGACGTCCGCGAAGATCTTGTACTCCTTGCCCGAGAGCTGGGGCTCGGCGGCGTCCAGCGCCTTCAGCGACAGGCCGCGCTTGATGAACTTGCTCTGCAGGACGTCCAGGATCGCCTTGACCCGCTCCTCGCCGTTGGCCCGCATCTCGATCTTGGTGTCCGACCGGCTGATCTCGGCGCCGACGTTCTTGAAGTCGAAGCGGGAGGCGAGCTCGCGGGAGGTCTGGTTGATCGCGTTGTCGACCTCCTGCCACTCGACCTTCGAGACGATGTCGAAACTGGAGTCGGCCATGGGTGTTGGTCTCCTTGGGTACTGGCTGCACGGTCACGTCCCGGCCGGCGGCAAGGACGCCGCCCCAGCCTATCCAGCGCCGCCGCGCCCCGCCCCCGACAGGCGCAGGGACCCGTTGTTCGCCGGGTCGGCGGCCGAGTGGCGAAGCACCCCGTCGATCAGGTATTGTTTACCGCGTCGAACAGGGCAGCGCCCCGGGAGACGGATCCTGGCTGGTTGCCCGAGCGGCCAAAGGGAGCAGACTGTAAATCTGCCGCGCAAGCTACGCAGGTTCGAACCCTGCACCAGCCACAGGATTGAAAACAGCCCCTGATCTGCGGAAACGCAGATCAGGGGCTGTTTCGTTGTGCCGGTCGCCAGAGCGATCGAGATGCGCACTATGTGTGACTTGTCTCACCTTGTCTCGCCTGAATCCCAGGTCTGACCAGCGCGTACGGACCAGTCACGGACCAGGATCCGGGCCCGGGTCCGCCGGTGGGACGGCCCGTGGGACGGCGCGGGAGCTCCGGGCGAGCCGCTGCGAGATCAGCTCGTTCGCGTAGTCCTCGGTGCCGTGCAGACACTTCGCGTAGACCCGCAGCATCACCGCGACGCTGTGCCCAGCCCTACGGGCGACCTCGGTGGGGTCGACCCCGGAGTTCAGGCCGAGCGAGATCCCGGCGTGTCGCAGGTCGTAGGGACGCCTGCCGAGCGGCGTTGCGCAGTCGGCGGGGGACAGGACCTCCGTCCGGGCTCGCTTCCAGACCACGCCGTAGCCACTCTCCTGCACCATGCCGTCCCGGGAGGTCCGGAACAACCGGCCGTCGGGAGCGACGCCGTACGCGTCGATGTGCGCCCGAAGGATCGCGACCAGCTCGGGCGGGATCGGGACAGGCCGAGTCGCCTTGGCGGCACGGTGCTTCAGGCCGCGCTTGTCGTGAGGCGTCCCGTCGTCCGTCCAGGACGAACCGACCCGGGGACGCGTCTCGTCCAGGATCAGCCGACCCCAGCCCTGCGCCGGCAGATGGCACCGCTCGATCTTCAGGTTCACCACCTCCGCCGGCCGCATCCAGGCGTAATAGATGCAGCCGAAGAAGCCCACCAGCCGGGCCCCGCGCCGCCCCTGACGCCCGACAGCGGCCATGAGGAGCGCCGCCTGCTCCGGATTCACCACGACCCCCGGATCCAGCTCGTCTTCGACCTCCGGAGGCTGCCACTGGACCAGCGGGAGCGGGTTGACCACGAGCAGCCCCTCCTCCACCGCGTAGCCGAAGATGTGGTTGACGATCCGGCGCTTGCGCAGGGTCACCGTGGCGGCCGCGGGCTTGCCGTCGAGCTTCACGGCCAGGGCGTCGAGCAGCCGGCGGACCGTCTTTGGCTCCTCGAAGGCCGAGACCAGCACGGAGTTCTTCGCCACCCAGGCGAGCGCCCGTTCGATCTCTGGCGGCGCCTCCTTCGACCACTGGTTGACGTTGAAACCCCAGCTGTAGAGCGCCCGCCGTACGACCCGCCTGTCCGGCATGCCCGCCTTGGACTTCACCAGCTCGAACGTCACCGTCGCCAAGGCGTCCGCCCAGGTGGTGCGGGTCTTGGCGGGCGCCCCGCTCCAGCGCTTCTCGACGTAGTTCCGGGCGAGCTGGTACCAGGTGACCTGCTTCTCCTTGCGGAGCTCGGAGAGAGGGAGCCCCCGGTCGACGTCGAACGGCTCACCGGCGCGGGCAGCGGTGATGAGCTCGGCCTTGCGGCCGTCCGCCTGAGTCTTGGTGAGGAACGACTCGGAGAACTCACGGCCGGCCACCGACCACCGGACCATGAACGGCTTGCGTCGGTCCGGCCGGTGCCGGTGCTCCCAGAACTGCACCTTGTAGGAGGTGGCCATCAGGCAGCGGCCTCCTCAAGACCGGCCCACCAGGCGTCCAGGTCCGCACGGCTCACCCGGATCTGACCGTTCGGCAGCCGAGTGCACCTGGGCGCCTTGCCCCGAGCCCGCATCCGGTAGAACGCGGCGCGGGACATGCCGATCTCGGTCAGGACCTCGGGCAGCTTGAGCTTCTTCGGGTCAGCCACGAGTGGGTTCTCCTTCCGTCCCGGGTGCGGGTTGTAGGGTCTCGGCGAGCCAGGCCTCTCCGCGGGTCAGACCCGTGCCGGCGAAGGCCCAGTGGGAGAGGACGAGGGTGGTCTCCTCAGTGGTCGGTGCGTCCGTGCCGTGGAGGTCTCCGAGGACCTGGGCCCGGCGCCAGGCGGCGCGGGCGTCGCGGAGGGAACCGAGCGTGGTTGAGTACCGCCGCGTCTTGGTGGAGAAGTGACCGCGGAAGCCGAGCATGTGGGCCCAGGCCCGGAGCCGGAGGTCGGCCAGGTCGGTACGGCTGCCGAGGGCCCAGCACGTGCGGATCATGCGGCGGGCGTGCTCGGGGATGTCGAGTCCTGCCAGGGATCGGGCCAGACCCGTGCCCTGGCAGGTGTTGCAACGGGTGCTGAGACCGGCGGGGGCGGGGGTGCGCCCGCGTCCCGCGCACGGCTTGCAGCACAGGGAGCTGTCGAGCGTGCCCGTGGCCGTCTCGGCCCCCTTGGTCGCGTACTTGGCGATGTAGGCGGCGACGGCGCGTTCGCTCAGCTCGGAGCCACCGGCGAACTCAGCGGTCCGGATCGGGCGAATGTCGAGCTGGGTGCCGAAGGCGAAGCGGTACTCCCGGCCGTCGATCAGCGGGCCGGGGATGTCGGCCCGGTGGGCGGCAGCCCGGATGGCGTCCGAGAGGAGCTGGGCGGAGGCCCAGCGCGGCGGCTGGTCCGATCCGCCCCCGGGTCCGTCGAGTCGGATGACGGCGTGGAAGTGGACCAGGCCCCGGCGCTGGTACTCGGCGACCTTGGCGAAGGACACCCGGGCGTGCTGCCGGAAGGCCCGCTGCGTCAGTCCGGCCCGTGTGGCGATCTCGCGGCGCAGGTGGATGGAGAACCGGCGCCAGAGCGCCCCGGAGTGGGCGTTCCAGAGGACCGCGCCCCGGTAGTCGTAGCTGTCGGGGGCGAGCGGGGTGCCGAGCTCGGGCGCGTCCTGGTCGTGGAACTTGCCGCACCGACAGGGGCGGACTTGACCCGACGCGCCGGTCGGCCGGTTGTGGACGGGCCCGAACGACGGCGCGGTGAAGGTGGCGAACACCCGGGGGTGCGTGGCCACCTCGTCAGGGGTGCCCTTGCCGCCACGGAGCCCGGCGGTGATCAGGTGGTAGGTGTCGCGGCGGTAGGTCTCGGCACAGGCCGTACAGCGAGTGGCCCGGCGGTTGTTGCAGCGGACCAGGAGCTGCCCGGCGGGCAGGTCGATCGAGGCCAGTCGGCGCAGGATCTCGCCGCTTGCGCTGCTGACCTCGGTGCTGTGCCCGTCGAGGCGGATCGGGTGGACGCAGCCGCCGAGGCCCTGGAGCTGACGGGAGAGGGCGGGCAGGGTGCCGAGGCGGGCCAGGGTGGCCAGCTCGGCGACCGGGGGCAGGGTCACTTACCGCCTCCGTTCACGATCCGGACGCCGGTCTGGGTGCCGGACTCCACTGCGGGGGCGAGGACGGTGTGGGCGAGGTAGAAGCCGAACAGGGCGATGGCGACGGCGACCCAGAGACGGATGCCGAGGAACTTGATCGCGGTCCAGGCGATGATGCCGAGGACGACGACCAGGGGGAGGCTGACGGTCATGGCCGGGCGGTCCTTTCAGCGGGCGGGGCAGCGGTGGGTACGGGCGGCGAGCTCGGCGGCGGCACGCGAGTCGTAGTCGGCGGAGAAGCCGCAGCGCGGGGCGGTGCAGGCGGCGGCGTGCTTCTCGCGGCCACGGCCGTCGTAGAAGGTGCCGACCTGTACGGGGCCGATGCGGATCGTGTTGCGGAAGCGACGGTTGAACATCGGGGACCTCCTGTCAGAGCTGGGCGGCGATGGCTTCTGCCAGCGGTGCGGGGATGCCGAGCCGGGCCCGCAACGCCGCCGCGTCGATGGGCGTGCCGGTCTGGCTGCGGTGCTGATCGGCGACCTTCCGGGCGTGGTCGACCAGGGCGGCCGGGACGGCGACCGGGGCCGGCGGCGGCGCGAGGATCGGCGCCGGGGCGGGTAGGGGAAGCGGAGGCGGCCCGTAGACGGAAGGCACGTCCTCGTCGCTCGGCACGGGTTCTGTGGCGGGCTCGCGGAGTGTTGCGACCCCCGAGTGGGCGAGGAGGGTGCCGCCGAGGAAGGCGACGGCCGGCCATCCGGCGACGAGGATGCGCAACCAGGCCGGGACGGCCGCCAGGTCGAGGAGTCCGGCAGTGGCGATGTTGGCACCGAGGGATGCGGCGAGAGCAGTGGCGAACCAGCACCAGGCGGAGGCCCGGTTCGCCCCTGAGCGCATCCGGCGCCAGGCGGCGACCAACAGGAGGTCGACCGAGACCGGGTAGGCCCAGGCCTTCCAGCCGTGCTGGCCGGCCGCTCCGGCGATGTCGTGCAGGTGGGCGAAGGAGAGCGCCGCGGCGATCACGGCTTGAACCAACACGGCGTCCACGCGCCGTAACTGGGCACGCAAAGGAACGCCTCCTTTCGGGCGTGACGGAGTAGGGACTCGGCGCGGGACGGCGCGCCACCGGAGTGGGGGAGAGGTCAGGCCGCGCTCAGGCCGGCCGGGTCGGCACCCTCGACGGAGGGGCGGAAGCGGTCGAGCTCCGGCAGGAACGGGACCAGGTGAGCGTTCGCGGCGCACACGGCGGCGGCCTGAGCGAGCGGGAGGTGGGGAGTGCGGATGCGGGACCAGCCGCCCGAGGTGTCCCCGACGACCGCTTGGCCGGGCCGTTCGGCGGCGATGGCGCATGCCGCGAGGACTGCCTCCGGGGAGATGTCCCCGAGAGCCATCTTGGCCGAGGCCTCGTCGTTGACCCGGTGGCAAACGCGGCCGGTGAGCTGGGCGCGGAGCATGGTGGCACCCTTGCCGAGTTCGGCGCCGAAGCGCTGTCCGCACACCTCCAGGTGGATACCGGCTGCCCGGCCGAGCTGGGCGAGTCGGATGAGATGGGTGACCATCTCGTCCCGGCGGTCCTCGTCCTTGCGGGTGGCGACAAGGAAGAGTTCTGCCACCTCGTCCACGAGGACGACGATCGGGACGGGCCGTTCGGCCTCGGGGAGACCCCAGATGTCGGAGGTCATGTCCTCGGCCGGGACACCGGGGGATATCCCCTGGTGGGCGCGGATCTGGTCGTAGCGGCTCTCCATCAGTTCGACCAGGGCGGGCAGCAGGTCGGCCGCCTGTTCCTGGTCGGTGGCCAGCGCGGAGAGCCGGGTGGCGAACGGAGCGAACTCCACGCCGCGTTTGCAGTCGATGCCGACCAGGGCGACCGGTTGCGGGGCGAGCCCGGTGACCAGGTGCCGGAGGAACATCGACTTGCCGGAGAGGGTCGCGCCGAGCGTGAGTTGGTGCGGGATGGTGCGGTAGTCCCGGACGAAGGCGGTCGCGTCCTCGCGGAGAGCCACCGGCACCTTGAGAAGGCCGTCGGTGACCGTCCGAGGCATCCGGACGCGCCGCAGGACGTCGAAGCCCACCAACCGGAGGTCGACGACACCGGGCCTGACCTCGGTCACGTAGACCGCGTGCACGCCCCAGGCATGCCGAAGACGCTCCGCCGAGGCGGCGACGTCCGCCGGCTCCTGTCCCGGTGCGAGACGCAGCCGAAGCCGCATCCCGGTCGGGGTCGGCCGGATGAGCCCCCGGCGGGGCGGCACGGGCCTTACTTCCCTGCGCGTCGTCGCCCGCACTGCCAGGACCCGCAGCCGGGACGGCGCCACGGTGAGCCCGCACGAGTCCATGACCGCGCCGTACGAGCCCAGCAGGCGGGCCGTCGTGCCGGCCAGGCCGAAGGTGCACCAATAGGCGCTGGGGTGACGTGCCTTGAGGTAGACGGCACCGCCGCCGACCGCCAGGGCCGGACCGCCGAGCTCCAGCAGAGTCAGCAGGTCCGACACGTCACACCCCCAGCGAGGAGGGGAACACGGCGGGCGTGACGGCGGCGGCGCGATAGGCGATGCCGTGCCGGGGCTGACCGTTGAACACCTGCTCCCACGGGCGGGCGACCAGGCCCACCAGGGCGACCGGACCACCGAGGGCCAGGCCCTCTCCCACGCCGGACTGCGGAACGGTGACCTTGATCAGCGAGGACTCGCCGTCCTCGATGTGGACGACACCGACCGTCATCAGGACTTCGCCGGTCGCGGCGTCGGTGGCCAGCTCTCCCGTCCGGCGATCGCGGATCTTCTTCTCGGGGGCCTCGGTCAGCAGGATCGTCGCGCCCGAGGTCTCGACACGGATGGAACGCATGAGTTGTTCTCCCTTGCGCACCGCAAATGGGTGCAGTCAGTGACAAATGACTACGCAACGGGAGGTTGACCGCATATGGACTCGGCGCGATACGCTCGGAGGAGCGTTGTGCCAACGACGCCCCGAGCCTGAGTGGGCTGCCTCCCGCTCAGGCCACAGCTTTCGTGTGACCCTTTGCCGCTGACGCGCCGGGGCAGGTCTGCCTTCCTGCCACGGCGCGTTCGCATGTCCGCACACGGACCCCGCCGAAGGCGGGGAGGCATGCCGACAGCAACGAGAGTAACCCGTACTCCAAGTACTGTCTAGTACTTTTGGTACCAGCTCACATTTCCAGTACGCCCAACTCTCTGGCCAGCCCGCGGAGCTGATCGGACGTCGGTTGGCTCATGGTCAGCAGATCCGTGACGAGCTGCTTCACCATCGGCATGGCGCGGAACATCTCCGGCGACAGGTCACGCGCCGTCAGGAGCCGGGCCACGGCGTCGTCCGTCTGCCGGCGCTGTGTGTAGGCCCTGGCCACGTCGATGTGGAACCTGGTCTGGCGCTCCGTGGACAGCACCGACGGATCGATGGAGTTCACAGCCCGCAGGGCAATGCCGGCGTCCCCTAGATCGACCGCGACGGCGACCTCGTGCAGGCCCACGTTGGTGGGCCCGAACTCGGTGTTGTAGTCGTTGCGCCCGTCGCCCACCGCAGCCGCCATCTCGCGGGCCTCGCGCAGGTACTCGTACGCCGACTCGGCCTGATTCGCGCGTGCGGCAGCGACCGCCCGTTGCAGGGTCAGCGCCCCGCGCATGGCCACGGCTTCCACCTGGCCCGTGGCTGCGAGGGGTGGAGCGCGTCGGCGGCGCTGCCCGAGGCGCGTGCCGCCTGCTCGTAGTGCCGGGCACCGAGGAAGACGATCGAGAGGCGGAACTCGCCGGCCGCCATGAGCAGGGGATCGCCCGCCCGCTCCGCTGCGACCACGGAGCGGTCAATGGCAATCCAGGCCGCCTCGGGCTCGCCCATGTTGGACAGGGCGGCACTGCAGGCGTGGTACATCCGCGCGAGCAGCCGGAACAGATTGGCGCGCTGGTCCTCCGGGACCGAGCGGGCGGCCGACTCCAGCGACGGCACCAGCTCTTCGAGGAGTTCGGCGAGATCCGCGTAGCCGCCGGCGTGCGCGAGCGACCACGCCCGCTCGACCTCGGCCCGGAGTGCGTCCACGTCGGGTGCGCTGTGAGGGCCGAGGATCGCCTTGAGCGAGTGCGCCGCACTGAGAACCAGCCGGAGCCGACTCGCACCGGGAGCCTCCCCCTCCGCCGCCGCGGCCACGATCGGGGCCTCGGCCGCCAGCTCGGCGACGGGGATCTCCAGGACCTCCGCGACCTTCTCCAGGACGGTCATCCGGTCGATACGCCGTACGCCGCGCTCCACCTGGGACACCCAGGCTTCCGAGCGGCCGAGGAGCTGGGCGAACTCCTTCTGTGAGAGCCCGCGGCGCTTTCGGTGGAAGGCGATCTTCTTGCCCAGCGCCTTGGCGTACTCAGTGCTCAACGTCCACACCCTTGGCGGACACGAAGTCGAGCCAGTCGACCTCGATGGAGGAGAGGTACTGGTCGCGCTCGGCGAGGAAGACCTTCACGTAGTCCTTCGACTCGTGCTCGTCGAAGGCGGCGCGGTCGCGGTAGAGCTCGTAGAAGATCCGCTCCAGCGGCCGGCCGTCAACGCGGTGGACGGCGTAGACCACCGTGCCCGGCTCGTTCACCCGGATCAGTTCGCCCGTCCGCGCAACCAGGTCGTCGAACGCGGACGCCGCCGACTCGTCCTTGCAGGTGAAGCGCACCATCAGTCCGAACATGCTTCTTCCTCCCTTGTTGCGAACTTGAGCAGCAGCACTCGTCGCCGCACCAGCTAACCGTACGAAAAGTGCGATCCCGCACTCGAAGTACACGCATCTTGAGTACGGTGCTAGTACTAAATGCACTGCCCGTGGGCGTCCGGCAACAGAGGATCGGTCACCCAGGGCAGAACGGAGCAGGTCAACGCCGCAGAGGAGCGCCATGACCACTCACCGACGCATCTTCGCCGGCCACCCCCAGGAGCTCAGTGCAGTACGGGGTTGGGTCCGGCAGCTTCTCAACGACCACCCTCGGGCCGACGAGGCCGAACTGATCGTCAGCGAGCTCAGTACCAACGCCCTTCAGCACACCGAGAGCGGCCACCAGGCGGGCCGCTTCGAAGTCGCTCTGACCGTGGCGGCGCGAGCGGTGGCGATCACGGTCACGGACAGCGGAACGAGGGGAGCATCCCGAGCGTGCAGCACTCCGGAGCCGACAGCACCCACGGCCGCGGGCTGGAGATCGTCAGCGCTCTTGCCGATCGCTTCGTGATCTCTGGCGACCATCGTGGGCGAGCCGTCACGGCCGAGCTGTCACTCCCGCGGCAGCGGCCGGCAGCGTGGGACGGCTCCGCGATGGCTCAGCCCGGATACCGCTGCGAGCACCACGTGTGGAGCACGGCCGGCGCCACGGGCCCGCATCTGGTGAACACCCTCAGCACGGCGAGCGCCGACGCGGCGATCCGGTGGCTCCGGCGGTCCATCACCACGCTCCTTCTCGCCTTTGATGTCGGGGATCAGGCGAGGCTGGGCCAGTGGGTCGAGACCGACCACGCGAAGGCCTTCGACGACCTCCGCCGAGGATTGCCCTGCACCGTTGCCACGCTCCAGGGGGACCGCCAGTGGAGCGCCGGACCGGTCCTCTTCCTGCCGTTACTCCCACCGACGGGCAAGCCGGTCATCGCCTACCAGCCGACATGTTCAAGGACTCGGCGCCGCAATGAGGTTGAGTAACAACCTTCTCTACGGGTTCAAGGCTCGCTTCGCTCGCGGCGCTGGCCGCCGCTCGCCTCCGCTCCTGTCTTCGCCCCGCGACGGCGACGGCCGGCCGCGCCACAGGGTGGATGGAAGGACTGACCCGACGGGCAGGCAGTGACGGTCAGAGCCATGGGGCTCCGCCCCAAACCCCGGCCCTCCTCGGAGGGGACCAGGGGCATGCGCACGGGTTCAGCTTCGTCGTGGTGATCGTGGTCGGGTCGCGGGTGGCCCCCTCCTCGACCGGTCACCCAAGGGCGTACCCGGAACCCCCAGGGGCCGCCAAGGCCGAGCGCAAGCGTCACAAGGTGAGCCTTGGCGGCCCCTGGAGAACCCGGGTGCGGCGAAGCTGCCCGATCGAGGAGGGAACCCACCCGCTCAGTCAGGGGAATATCCGCGGGTTGCCGCGGCTGGTCCAATCGCTTCGGGGCGCGCCCGCGCATATCTCTCCTCCAGCAGCCGGGAGAGGCTTAGCCGCTCTCGGCACGTTACTGGGCCGTCTGACCCTGGGAAGCGCCAGGCTGCGCAAGCAGGCATTTGGTCACTGTGGATTTAATAGTTCTCCCGGACGTAATCATACGTCTTGTCGAACAAGTCGCCTTTGATTGGGAGGCCGTACTCCTTCAACGCAGCTCGGAGCTCGCGGCGAACACGCTTGTCGCCAGCATCGCTTTCTATCCACCCGGTGTAGGCGACCTCTGCGACGATCGAATCGATCCTGTCGACGATGTCGGGGACGATCTTATGTAGCCCTGGCGGCGTGTTTTGCTCGACAATCTGTGTCAGCGCACCACGCTTCGGGTCTGCCAGTCTCTCCAGCATCTCCTCGTCGCCAGCCTCCGCGGCCCGGTCGGCGGCGACCACATCTTGAGCGATCCTCAGCGCCTGCTCCAAGAACGCCAGCGAGTCCTCAACGTTCTCGATTGCCTTGGTGCGGAGCCTCTCGATCCGCTCCGCAAGCGACTGGTACACCGGGCTCTCGGACTCCACGAGACGCCGCTTCAAGCGTGTCTCGATTGAATCGAGCACCTCTTGATAAACGTCGCCGGGCTCGTTCTCCGGTGACTCGGTGTCTGGGAGCTTCAGTTGCTCGGCGATCCTTTTGACCAGTTCCAGGCCGGCGGCGTCGAGGGTGACGGTCTTCGACGGCATCGACCGCACGCGAACGTCGGTCATGTGCCCATGGATCAGCTCGATCGTCTTCGCGCCGAGACGGTCCCACAGGAACGCCTTCGACACGTCCTTGGGCCGGATCGACTCGTACACCTTCGCCAACCAGTGGTACTGCTGCCGGAACGGTGCGAGCATCGGGTGGGGGTCCAGGAACTCCCACACCGTTTGAAGAGCCACGTATGTCTCGATGAACTGGGTCCGCTGCGGGCTGCCCTCGACGATTCGCTCGTGTGCTTCGGCGAGCCCCTCGAACGACGAGTCGGCTGTGTTGATGGCGTCGAACAACGCCACAAGGCGCGTCAGATCGGAGACGAACTTTCCGGCCAGCTGGGCGGAATCTGTGACGTTGAGCTCCGCACCTTCCTCCGTCTTGGCCTTTGGGCCGACTATCGCCTCTCCGATGGCCTTCGCGAGGCCGATGTAGTCGACGACGCGTCCGTAGTCCTTGCGCTGCCCTGTGATGGGGTTCTTCCACGGCCGGTTTGGCCGGGTGATTGTCTGGAACAGGTTCGCGCCCTTGGCTGGCTTGTCGAGGTACAGAACACCCTCGATGGGCGCGTTGAAGCCAGTCATCCACTTCGCTGTCACTACGACGAACGATATGGGGTCGTCGACCTTCTTGAACCGCCGCTTGAGTGCTTCCTCCTGTTCCGGGGTGAGCAGGTACTTCTTTAGCTCCTTCGGGGTGTCCTTGGCGTCGGCGACATGCATCACGACGCCCACTTCGCGTGCCCGGCCGTCCGGCATCACCGCGCCCCGGCGTTCCAGCTCGGCCTGGATCGCGTGCGCATAGGCGACCACGAGTTTTTGGTTGAACGCTACCACCTGGGCCTTCTGTCCCAGCGGTGCGACATAGGTCAGGTAGTGCTCAACGATGTCCGCGCACACGGCGGCGACCCGCTTGGGGTTGGAAAGGACGGTCTCGATGTGCGAGGCCTTACCGGATAGGAAGACTTTCTCGTCCTCGTCGAGGTCCTCATTGGCGGCGAACTGGTCGAAGGCCTCATCAAGGTCACCCTTGTCTAGGTCGAATCCGACGGAACGTCCTTCCACGATCACCGGCTTAGTGAATCCATCCGCGATCGACTGCTCGGGCGTGTACCGGGACATCACAAAGTCGGGATCGTCAGGATCTCCGAACAGCTGGAAAGTGGATCGGTCCTTGTCCTCGATCGCCGTGCCGGTCGCACCGAAGAACTTCGCGTTCGGGACCGCTGCGCGCCAGGCCTTCCCGAACTTGCCCTCCTGGGATCGGTGGGCCTCGTCCACCAGGACAACGATGTTCGCCCGGTCATTAACATGGCCAGCTTCGGCGAACTTGTGCACCGTCGTGATGATCACGCCGGGGTCGTCTCGGCGCAGCAGCTTGTGCAGCTCGCGCCTGTTGCCAGGCACCGACATGCGAGGCATGCCGGCAGTCTCGAACATCTCTGCAGTCTGTCTCACCAAGTCTTTTCGGTCGGCGATCACGATCACGGTCGGTGCGCCGCCGTACATGTCGATCACCGCGTCGTCGCGCAGCAACCGGGCGGCGGCGAAGGCCATCAGTTCGGTCTTGCCTGACCCTTGGTGGTGCCAGATCAGGCCACCGGGACCGTCCGCCAGCACCTTCGCATGGATCGCCAGCGCCGCCTCGAACTGCGGGTAACGAGGCAGGAACTTCACATCAGCCTCGGAGGCGTCCCGAGCGTGCCGATACATCACCAGGTCCTTCAGGATCGTCAGGATCGTCTCCGGCCTCAGCAACAGCCGTGCAGCGCGCTGAACGCGCGCAGGGCCGGTCAGCTTCTTCGGGTCGTCCTCGGTGGACCCCCAAGGTGCCCAGATGTCTGAATCGGGATCCGGGTAGGCACGGATCGGGGCCATCCGGAACTCGAGGCCCTCGGTCGCGACGTTGAAGACGCTGGTAGCAAAGAAGTTGGGGTACTCCTCTTCGTACGTTCCGTAGATGTCCTTCGCGGCGTTCACCCACGATACCTGGTGCTTCACCGGTGTTTTCGTCTCGGCGACGACGAGCGGGAATCCATTAACATAGTAGACGACGTCGAATCTGCGGGGCTTCATGGCGCCGGTGATCGTAACCTCATCGGCGACGGTGAACCGGTTGTTGTCCAGGTAGTCGAAGTCGACGAGGCGGCGCGGCACGTGCTTGCCCTGGATGGTCGTAAACGAATGGTCGCCCCGCAGCATCACAGTCAGCAGCTCGTTGGCAGCCACCAGGCCATTGTGGGCGTCCAAGATGGCCTGGTTGATCTCGTGCAGAATCAGTTCGGTTGATTCTGGGTCGTCGATTAGCTCCGGATTCAGCGCGAGCAGCGCCTCTCTCGCCCAGGTCTCGACGACGACATCGTTATTGTCGCGCGGCAGCTCGTCGCCCGGGATGTGCTCCCACCCGGCTTCCTCGGCCCACTCCAGCAGGGAGCGCTGGATAGTGGACGACTCTGTCCATGTCATGTCAGGGCACCCTTTCCAGGAGATCATCGTACGACTCTGGGATCTCGGTCTCCTGGTTCAGAAGAGAGGTCAGGAGTGTAGAGCGAAAGGCGCGGAGGTTGGCAGCTTCATTCTCAACGCTGTGTACGCAGTCGAGTATGCCGTCCAAAGTTCTTGCGATCTCCTCCTGTGTCTCGCGGCAGGGAAGGTCAACTCCACGAGCCAGATATGCCTTGGTCTGGAGATTCCGAATGTTGGTACTCGCCGTCTGGAAGTCGAAACCGTCGCCTCGGCGATGGCCTGCCCAGAGGGTCCAGAAGAGATACCGAGGGGAAACCTTCGATGGATCGGCACGTAGCAACTGGAGGAAGTTGGCTCCGATAGTGGGGCGATACAGATCTCCGGTGGAGATCTGTACCACACGCCCCACCGACCGGGTCGGGGTGCCTCCTGATTTTTCAATGAGGATGTCCTGCGCCTTCAGTTCCCTGCTCCGGAACTGACTAGCCGACACCGACCGGCGTGCTTCTGCTTCGCCGCTCAGGCGACACCAGTTGGTGAACTCGGTCGACCGGTAGACGTCAACGTCCATCTCGTCAACCCCTGCCTCGGAGCCCCAGACCCCACCGATGTTGCGGAGGAGAAGAGAGTCAATCGGAACCTTGCCTCCGTCGGCGGGGAGTGAGGCGAGTTCGATAGCGGCGCAAGACAGCGCCACTCGCGCACGTTCGACCTCCTCCGTTATGGCCGACACCAGGCCATCGACTCCTCTCATGAGGTCCACGATGCGGTTCTGCTCGGATACTGATGGGAGGGGTATCCGAATCGTCAGGAAGTCGGCAGGCTTGACTCTTTCGCGCCGACCGCCCATCCCTGTCGACAGGTTCTGCAAGTCGTCCCAAAGGCCCTTCGTCGTGGTGAGGAGCCTGAAGTAGTTCGGCAATAGCCGCGGTCCACAGGTAAAGGTTGGGAACTCCTGAGATGCATAAACCTGGGCAAGGTTGCTGGGTGCAACGGTGATGGCACCCTCGAAGGCCTTCAGGCGGCTGTACACGATCTGATTCGGCCCGATCAGATTAAGGGTCTGGTATGACGTCTCTGAGCCCGGCAGTGGATCCCGGTACAGAAGGCCGCGGCCCCGATTCAGTACACCGACAATGTCGTAGACCTGCATCGGGTCTACCTTGACCGCAGTCACATCCAACGACAGGACGCTGCCCAGTGTCGTCACCGCCCACTCACCCATTGGGCACCTCGAACATGCTCAGGTCGATCCCGGCTGCACCTAGCCGCTCAAACATGACACCCTCGGTGTCGATGCGGTGCTGGCGGGCGTCGGCGTACGCCACGAGCGCAGTGCCCAGATCGGCGGTCTCTTCTGCAGCGACCCTGATGTAGCGGCTGATATTGAGGTCGAAGCCGTTCTCTTTGATCTCGTCGAACGGCACCAAGCGGACCGCGCCGCCTTCCCCGTCAGGGTCCTCACCAGTCCGGTATGCATCGATGAGCGCGTTGACGTCTCGCCCCGACATCCGGTTCTGATTCCTGTCCTTCACGAACCGGGCGGACCCGTCGACGAACAGGATGTGATCCTTGCGGTCGGCTGGCTTCTTATCGCGGAAGATCAGCAGGCAGGCCGGGATCGTCGTCGAGTAGAACAGGTTCGGCGGCAGCCCAATGACGGCCTCGAGCTGGTCCTTCTCAATCAGGCACCGCCGGATCCGGGCCTCAGCGCCACCTCTAAAGAGGACGCCGTGCGGCATGACGACGCCGACTCGGCCGCTGCCGGAGTTCATCGACGAGATCATGTGTTGGATGAAGGCGTAGTCGCCATTCTTCGCCGGTGGCACACCGCAGAGGGCCCGCGGGTCGGCCGGCCAGCGGTCCGCGCCCCAGTTCGTCAGAGAGAACGGCGGATTCGCGATGACCACGTCGAAGGTCCGGACAGCGCCGCTGTTGTCCTTGAACGCGGGCGTGCGCAGAGTATCGCCACGCTTGATGTCGAAGTCCTCGATCTCGTGCAGAAAGAGGTTCATCCGTGCGATCGAGGAGGTTGTCAGGTTGATCTCCTGGCCGTACAACCGGAGCGACCGGTGGTCCTTGCCCGCCTCGCGGAGCTGGTTGATCGTCGCGACCAGCATGCCGCCTGAGCCGCACGTTGGGTCGTAGACGGCCTCGCCGGGTTCGGGCTGCAGGACGCCGACGAGCAGGTTGACGACGGATCGCGGGGTAAAGAACTCCCCTGCCTTCTTCCCGGACTCGTCCGCAAAATCCTTCAACAGGTACTCGTACCCTGCCCCGAGCAGGTCGTGGGAGACAGTCGTCGGGTCCAGAGACAGCTCGTTGAACGCCTTAATCAGAGCTAGCAGTGCCGACTCCGGCAGGCGTTCTTGGTTGCCCCACGAGGCGTCGCCGAACACGCCAGCGAGGGAGCGCGGGTTGGCCTTCTCGATGCGCTGGAACGCCCTCGCGATCTCCGCGCCAAGGTTCTTAACCTTCCCAGTGACCTCGGACCACAGGGTGCCCTCGGGCATCTCGAACCGGTGGTAGTCCGCCTCGACCTCGTCATCCAGGTCATCGCCGAGCTCATCGATCGCCGCGTCGTGCTCGTAGACCCACGTGTCCGAGATCCACTTCCAGAAGAGCATCGGGAAGACGTAGGTCTTGAAGTCGGTCGGATCCACCGGACCGCGCAGCGCGTTCGCTGCGGCTTTGAGTCGGGACTCGAGTTCTTGCTGAGTGATCGCCACAGGTACGCGCTTCTTTCCATCGGGTGGTCTCGTTCATAGCGGAGCCCTCGGACATTCTCGCAGCGGGGCGACACGCTCGGGGACGAACGGGACAACACAGTCCGGGCGCAGGGTTGCTCGTCGTCAGTCGGTGCCAGGTGGCACCATCGCCGACTGCAGTCAGTGGTACCCCTCGATCCCCGAGGCCGAGCAAGAAGGATGCCGCAGCCGAGCAGGGGGATCCCGCTCCCGGCAAGATCCGGACCAGTCACGGACCAAGGCCGCGATCCGGAACCGGCAGAGTCCTGACAACGCAGGTCACAAGACATGTTCGGGCTAATCGTTGGGCGGTCTGTAAATCTGCCGCGCAAGCTACGCAGGTTCGAACCCTGCACCAGCCACAGGATACGAAGAGGGGCCCTGATCAGCGGAGACGCTGGCCAGGGCCTCTCTTTCTTGCTTCCTGCGGCGATCCTGCCCGGGTGGGCCGGGACGCTACATCCACGGGAGGCCCGGACTCCTGGGCCCTCGATCGGGTTGCCCCGTCGATCGACGATGCTGCGAAGGGGCGAGGCCGGGGTCGATCCGTCGGTCGAGTCTCCGCGTCCCAGGGCTACAGCACGGTGAAGTCGCTTCCTATGCTGTGTCGTTGTGAACGCTTGGGATCGCGAGTGGCAGCGGGCCGCCGGGCTGGAGGGCCTCTCGCTGACGCGGCAGCAGCCGGGCGCGGCGGCCGGGCGGCCACCCGTGCCCGTGTCGGTGGCCCGCCGCCGGATGCGTCGCGTCGTGTGGTCCCTCGCAGCCGCGTGGGTCCTGATCGTTCTCCTGGACATCGTTCTGATGCGCACCTCTGTCCTGCGGGGCAACCACACCGGCATCGCCACGTTCACCGGCGGCCTCTTCGGGTGCCTGCTGCTCGGGATCCACCAGGGCTGGGCCGGACGCCCGGAGGTCACGAACGCCGACGGGCGCCTGCTCATCTCCGCGCTGACCCTGACCGGCCGCCGCACCGTCGAACTCGATCAGCTCCGCCGAGTGCGCCGCTTCAGTACGATCTCGCGCGGCGGGGGTACGTCGACGAGTTCCGTCTCCGTGATCGCCACGGGATCGGGTTGTCCGTCGAGAACCTCCCCGTGACCAGGGCCGCGCTTCGTGGGGCCCTCCAGGCCGATGGCGTCGACCGGTCCGACCCGGTGGCGATCACCCGCCACGCCCGCTCCGGCCTCGCGCTCTATCCCAGGTCCGGCGTCCCGGAGGCGCTGCACCGCCTCTGGGGCCTCTCCATGATGATGGGCGCCGTCTGGATCCCGGCGGTGGCCGGCTTCGCCACGGCCTGCCGCCTCACCGGCAGGCATGTCCTCTGAGCGGGGCCGACCCGGGGTGGGCGGTGGCCCGTCGCCAGGGAGCCCGGGTCAGGTCGGCCCGCTCTGGCGGGGGAGGGCCAGGGCGACGGTGTCCGCGAACTCGCGGACCGCACTCGTCCGGCTGACCACCCGGCCGCTGTGGACCACCAGCCGGCTGTGCCCGCCCGCGAGCGCGCCGGTCAGGCTGTCGCCGCGGACGGCCAGCAGCTCGGCGGGGAATCCCGCGTCCACCCGGACGGGCGGCAGGCCGAGCAGGGTCCGCGCCTGGTTGGAGACCGCGTCATAGGCGGCCTCCGGGCTCAGTGCGCCGCCGGCCGCCAGCAGGAAGGCGGCCTCCAGCGGGTCGGCCCGGCCGGCGGGGAGGAGGGGTCGCGCAGCGCCCCGCTGCCGGCCGTCAGCGGCACCTGGGCCCGGACGAGTTCCCGGACGGTGGCGGGCGGCAGGCCCACGGCGGGGCCCTCCAGGCCGGAACAGCCGCCGTTCTGCGGCAGGCAGACCACCCGGACGCCGGCGGCGGCCAGCGCGGCGGAGCCTCCCGGCGGCAGCGCACTGCACGGCCCGAGAGCCACCCGGGGCCGCAGTGGGGCCAGCACCCCGGCCAGCCGGGCCAGTTGGGCCGGGTCGACGGCTGAGCAGTGCAGGTCGACCGGGCAGTCGGCCTCGCGTGCCGCCTCCAGCAGCACCTGGGCGTACCCCACCGGATCCGGGTCCAGCTCGGGGCAGCCGCCGGCGGCGGTGGCGCCGAGCTTCAGTGCCTCTCTCAGCTGGGCCCGGCCGTCCGCGCCGGCCAGCCCGGTGAGCAGCCGCGGCATCGCGACCGCCTGGAGTTCGGCGAGCCCGCGCACCGCCTGGCGCGCCGCCAGCACCGCCTCCAGACGGGTGAGACCGTGCGCGTCGCCGATCCTGACGTGGGTGCGCTGGGCGGTGGCGCCGTAGCCGAGCGAGGTGAGGGTGGCCTCGGTCACCCTCCGGACGAGGTCCGCACCGCTCTCCGGCGGCGGTGCGGGCAGTGCGGAGGTCAGCGCGCAGTCGTAGTGGCCGTGCGCCTCGGCCGGGGCCGGCAGCAGCAGGTAGCCGCTCAGGTCGATCCGCGCGCCGTGGGTGACGGTCGGAGCCCCGGGCAGTGCCTGGATCGGCCCCAGGCTCCCGGTGCTCCCCACGGCCTGGATGCGGTCGCCGCTGATCCTGACGTCGACCACCCGCCCGTCGGTGAGCCGGGCGCCGGCCAGCAGCAGGACGGGGCCGTGCTCCAGGGGATTGCCGGACGGGGGCCGGAGTGCGGCCCGCCGGCGGATGGGTCGTCCGCGGTCATCGGCACGCTCCTCCCTGTCTGGTGGACCCCTGCCTGCGGTCCCCGGCCCGGCGTCCGGCAGCCCGCCCGGTGGTGAGCCGGTCGGCCGCAGGATCGCCGCTGGTCGAGCCTAGGGTGCGGGCGGGCGGTGGGCCCGGAGGCGGGCTGAAGCCGTGTCGGCCGGGCCGCCCGGGATGCGCGCCGCGTCGAACGGCCGTACGTCCAGGAAGCATCCGTGCGCCCCGCCGACCTGGGGACTTGCCCGCCGGATACGGATTTCACCTCTGGCCGGGAACCGTGTAATCTCTTCCTCGTTCGCCCCTATAGCTCAGTCGGTAGAGCGTCTCCATGGTAAGGAGAAGGTCTGCGGTTCGATTCCGCATGGGGGCTCTGGTGAAAGTCCTCCGCCCCGGCGGATGTCGATCATCAAAGCGGTGTAGCTCAGTTGGTAGAGCAAGCGGCTCATAATCGCTGTGTCACCGGTTCAAGTCCGGTCACCGCTACCCCGCGTAGTCGATCGGGGGTCTCGAACTCCCGATCGGCTACACTTGTCTGTGTTCTTATTCGTTGTCCCAGGAAGGCACTCCCGTGGCTGCCACTGACGTCCGCCCGAAGATCACGCTGGCCTGCGTGGAGTGCAAGGAGCGGAACTACATCACCAAGAAGAACCGGCGTAACGACCCGGACCGTCTTGAGATGAAGAAGCACTGCCCGCGTTGCAACTCTCACACGGCGCACCGCGAGACCCGCTGACTTTGCCTCGACTCCAGGCCGCTCCCCCTCCGGGGCGCGGCCTGGAGTCATTTCTGCATCCTGACGGTTGATCAGAGGAGTTGCCCATGCCGCTCGACCCCTCCTTCATCGGGCGGACGTACCCGCCCACTGCGCCCTACGAGGTCGGCCGGGAGAAGATCCGCGAGTTCGCGGCCGCCGTCGGTGACATCAATCCGGCGTACACCGACCCGGAGGCCGCCAAGGCGCTCGGGCACCCGGACGTGATCGCGCCGCCGACCTTCCCGTTCGTGCTGACGTACGCGGCCGCCGCACAGGTCGTCACCGACCCGGAGCTGGGCCTGGACTACAGCCGGGTGGTGCACGGAGACCAGAAGTTCGCCTACAGCCGCCCGGTCGGGGCCGGCGACCGGCTGACCGTCACGGTGACCATCGACTCCATCAAGTCGCTGGCCGGCAACGACGTGCTGTCCGTACGGGGCGAGGTCGAGGACGAGAGCGGCGAGCACGTGGTGACGTCGGTCATGACGCTGGTCGCGCGGGCGGCCGACGAGGCGGGGAGTGACACCGATGGCGATCAGCTTCGACGAGGTCGAGGTCGGCACCGAGCTGCCGGCGCAGTCCTTCCCCGTGACGCGCGCCACGCTGGTGCAGTACGCGGGCGCCTCCGGCGACTTCAACCCGATCCACTGGAACGAGAAGTTCGCCCTGGAGGTGGGCCTGCCGGACGTCATCGCGCACGGCATGTTCACCATGGCCGAGGCCATCCGGGTCGTCACCGACTGGGTCGGCGACCCGGCCGCGGTGGTCGAGTACGGCGTGCGCTTCACCCGGCCCGTCCCGGTGCCGAACGACGGTGTCGGCGCGGTGGTCGAGGTGTCGGCGAAGGTGGCCGCCCTGCTGGACGGCCGCCGGGTGCGGGTCGACCTTCTGGCCACCAACGGCGGCCAGAAGGTGCTCGGCATGTCGCGCGCCGTGGTGCAGCTGGCCTGAGCGACGAGCTTCGAAGGGCGGGTCCGCCGGATGGCGGGCCCGCCCTTTCGTGTGCCTGCCGCAGGTGACGGAGGGTCTGCGGGGGCGGGTGGTGCTGCGCTGGTGCGTGGACACGCCGGCCTTCGTTCCGTGGTCGCGCAGGAGTGGGGAGAGCGCGTCCGGGGGCGGCCCCCGGGTGCTCTGACGTGACCATAGCCAAACGCCGGACCGTGCGGCAAGACGCAGTTGAAGGCTGAACCATACGGCGGCCGGCGCCCCGGCGGCCCTGAGCGGCGCGCAGGCCAACGGCGGTAAGGCGCGTACGTATTCGAATCAGCAGCCGCCGGTATTCGCGCATTACCGGTGCGTTCCCCGGTTTCCCGGATATTCCGTCCGGTCGGTACATTTCTCCGGCATTGCGGGCGCGTTTATTTGTGCGGAGTTGGTTGCACGGCTGATTAGCACTCGCGTACGGTCCTGATTCGGGAGGTGCGGGTCGTCCGCCACCGATCCCGCCGTCGTCATTATCCCTCCGTCGCGACCGAGACATCGCCTGCCGGTGTTCCAGCAGGTCAGAGCCATCTGCTGCCGGTCGTCGGCATCCCGCTCCCTCGCACACCCGGCCGGATCGGCCGCCCTGCCGCACTGCGGCGCGGCGCCATTCGGCGCCCTCGCCCCGTCGGCGCGGCTTTGCCGCTGCTTTGCCGACGGCTGCCCGGAAAAATGTTCTGCCAGGACGAATGTCAATGCACCGTGGGAAGGACCGACTGTGCCTGTCGTGACCGCAGCTGAGGCCCAGCAGTGGCTGATCGAGAAGATCGCCCACCGGCTCGGAGTGCCGGCCGAGGACGTGCCGCCGGACCAGTACTTCGACGAGCTCGACCTCGACTCGACCGAAGCCCTCATCCTCGCCGGCGAGATGGAGAACTGGCTCGGCTTCGAGCTCGGGACGACCACCCTCTGGTACCACCCCAGCATCAAGGACCTCGCCGAGTACATCGCCGAGGAGTCCGCCACCCGGGCAGGGGATCCGCATGCGGCCTCGGCGTGACGTCGGCCCGGCGCTCGTCCACCACCTGGCCCGGCCCGCCGCCGGCCGGGGCACCGTCCACCTGGTCCACCCCGGGGCGCTCGCGGCCGGCGTCCACCGCGCCCTGGCCGACGCGCTGCCGGACGGCGTCGGCCTGACCGTCCTCGACCTCTCGGGCCTGCCCGAGTACGGGGAGGCCGCCCTCACCGGCGGCCGCGCCGCCACCACCGTCGAGGCGCTGGCCGAGCGCCTCGCCGACGAGCACGCCAGGCTGCACGACGGCGGCCCGTACACCCTGGCCGGCTGGTCGTTCGGCGGCGTGGTCGCCCAGGCGATGGCGGAGCTCCAGCCGCCCCGCCTCCGGCCGCACCGGCTGGTCCTGCTCGACAGCATCGCGCCCACGGCGGAGTACCAGCAGCCCGACGACGCCCTCGAACCATCGCTGCTGCTCGGCTGGTTCGCGATGTACCTCGGCGCCAAGCGGGGCCGGCCGGTCGAGGTCGACGCCGGCCGCCTCGCCGGCCGCGGGGTGACGGACGGCCTGCGCCTCGTCCTCGCCGCCGCCGCCGCGAGCGGGGCCCTGCCCGCCGACACCTCGCCGCCGGGCCTGCGCAAGCTCTACGACACCTACGTGGACGGCCTGCTGCGCAACAACCGGCTGACCGCGCCCTACACCCCCGGCCCACCGGCCTGCCGCTGGTGCTCGTCACGGCCGACCGCAGCCTCGTCCCCGGCGACCCCACCCTCGGCTGGGGACCGCTCGCGCCGCACGGCCTGGAACTCCACCGCAGCCCCGGCGACCACTACACGATGCTCAGCCGGCCGGACGCCGCCGCCGTGATCGCCGGCCTGGTCCGTCCCGCCGGGGTGCCGCACCCGGCCCACGCAACGAAGGTCTGACGCAGGCCCGACATGACGGGCCCCGGCTGCCCGAACCAGGCCCGGGACCCGGCCCTCCGACACCGAGAGAGCCCTGCCGTGAACACCTCGAAGCCCACCAGCCCCATGACCGACGCGGAGATCGGCCACCGTCTTGCGGACGAACCCGTCGCCATCGTCGGCCTCTCCGCGCTCTTCCCCAAGTCCCGTGACCTGCGGGAGTTCTGGGGCAATGTGATGGCCGCCGCCGACTGCATCGAGGACGTGCCGAGCACCCACTGGGACGTCACGGAACACTACGACCCGGACCCGTCCGCACCCGATAAGACCTACGCCAGACGCGGCGGCTTCATCCCGCCGGTGGCGTTCAACCCGATGGAGTTCGGCCTCCCGCCCACCACGCTGGAGGTCACCGACGTCCTCCAGCTGCTCAGCCTGGTCGTCGCCCGCGACGTGCTCCGCAACTCCGGTGCCGACCGGGACTGGTACCGGCCCGACCGCACCGGCGTCATCCTCGGCATCACCGGCGCCAACCAGCTCACCCAGCCGCTCTCCGCCCGCCTGCAGACCCCCGTGCTCAAGGAGGTCGTGCGCAGCTGCGGCCTCAGCGACCGTGACGCCGAGGAGATCGCCGAGAAGTTCAAGCTCGCCTTCGCCCCCTGGGAGGAGAACTCCTTCCCCGGCATGCTCGGCAACGTCGTGGCCGGCCGCATCGCCAACCGGCTCGACCTCGGCGGCACCAACATGACGATCGACGCGGCCTGCGCCAGCTCGCTCGCCGCCACCAAGGCCGCCGTGAGCGAACTCCTCGAACACCGCGCCGACACCATGATCGCCGGTGGCTGCGACGCCGAGAACACGATCTTCATGTACCTCTGCTTCAGCAAGACCCCGGCCTTCTCCAAGGTCGGCCGCATCCGCCCGTTCGACAAGGACGCCGACGGCACCCTCATCGGCGAGGGCATCGGCATGTTCGCCCTGCGCCGCCTCGCCGACGCCGAACGCGACGGCAACGACGTCTACGCCGTGATCCGCGGCATCGGCTCCTCCAGCGACGGCCGCTTCAAGTCCATCTACGCCCCGCGCAAGGAGGGCCAGATGGTCGCCCTGCGCCGCGCGTACGAGGACGCCCGCTGCACCCCCGACAGCGTCGAGCTCTTCGAGGCGCACGGCACCGGCACGGCCGTCGGCGACGCCACCGAACTCTCCGCGCTCGCCGCCGTCGTCGCCGAGACCACCGGCGAGCGGCAGTACGCCGCCGTCGGCAGCGTGAAATCCCAGATCGGGCACACCAAGGCGGCGGCCGGCGCCGCCGGCATGATCAAGCTGGCGCTCGCCCTGCACCACAAGGTGCTGCCGCCCACCATCAACGTCGACGAGCCCAACCCCGCCATCGACTTCGCCACCGGCCCGTTCTACGTCAACACCGAGAGCCGTCCCTGGATCAAGGACCCGCGCCGCGCCGAACGCCGCGCCGCGATCTCCTCCTTCGGCTTCGGCGGCACCAACTTCCACTTCGTCCTGGAGGAGCACGGCGACGGCGACGACCTCCAGGTGATGTTCCCCGTCGCCAGGGTGCACCTGTGGCACGCCCCCGCCCCGGCCGCCCTCGCCGCCCTGCTTGCCGACGGCGCCCCCGCCTCGGCCGGGCCGGCCCCCGCCGGACACGCCCGGCTCGCCCTCGCCGCCCGCGACGACGCCGAACTCGCCGAACTGCGCACCCTCGCCGCCCAGGAGCTCCGTGGCACGCCGGACGCCGCCGAGTGGGCCCACCCCCGCGGCCTCTGGTACCGCCGAGAGGCCGCCGACCTCGGCAAGCTCGGCGCCCTCTACGCCGGACAGGGCAGCCAGTACGTCAACCCCGGCCACCGGGCCGTGCTCGCGCTGCCCCCGCTGCGCGCCGCCTTCGACCGGGCCAACCGGGAGTTCGGCGGCACCGAGCCGCTCTCCCGGATCGCCTTCCCGGCCCCCGCGTTCTCGGCGGCGGGCCGGCAGGCGCAGGAGGAGTCGCTGCGCCGCACCGAGTACGCGCAGCCCGCGATCGGCGCCCTCGCCGCGGGCCAGCACCGGTACCTGACCGAGCTCGGCTTCGCCGCCGACGGCCACCTCGGCCACAGCTTCGGCGAGTTGACCGCCCTCTGGGCCGCGGGGGCGCTCACCGACGACGCGTACTTCGCGCTCGCCCGGGCCCGCGGCGCGGCCATGGCACCGCCCGCCGACCCCGGCTTCGACGCCGGCGCGATGGCCGCCGTCACGGGCGACCGGAGTGTCGTCGCCGCCCTCCTCGCCCAGCACCCGGAGCTGGTGGTCTGCAACCGCAACGCCGCCGACCAGACCGTGCTCGGCGGCCCCACCGACGCCGTCGAGCGGCTGGTCGCCGCGGCGGCCGACGCCGGGGTGCGGGCCGGCCGGCTGCCCGTCTCCGCGGCCTTCCACACGCCGTTCGTCGCCCACGCCGTCGAGGCATTCCGCCGCGCCGTCGACACGGTGGAGGTCGGCCCGCCCGCCCGGCCCGTCTTCGCCAACACCCCCAGTGGCACGTACGGCGCCGATCCGGCCGCCAACGCCGCCCTGCTCGCCGAACAGCTCGTCAACCCGGTGCACTTCGCCGACCGGGTCGAGGAGATGTACGCGGCCGGCTTCCGGACGTTCGTCGAATTCGGACCCAAGGGCGTCCTCACCCAGCTCGTCGGGCGCATTCTCGGCGACCGCCCGCACCACGCGGTGCGCCTCGACGGCGGACCGGGCGCCGACGCCGACCTCACCCTCAAGCGCGCCGTCGCCCGGCTCGCCGTCCTCGGCGTCCCCCTGGCGGTCGCCGACCGCTACGTCGCGCCCGTCGCGCCGACCGAACCGGGCAAGGGCATGACCGTCATGCTCAACGGCATCAACCACGTCCCGGAGGCCCGGAAGGCCGCCTACCGGGAGGCGCTGGAACACGGCTACCGGGTGCCCGCGGCCACGGCCACGGCCGCGCCCGTGATCGTGCCGCCCGCCCGCCCCGCAGCCCAGCCCGCCGCCGCCGTCATGCCCGTGGCGGTGCCCGCGTCCGTGCCCGCGCCCGTGTCCGCGGTGCCCGTCGTCGCGGTGACCGCCGCCCCGCCCTCGGGGCCCGTCGTTCAGGAGAACGAACCCGTGGACCACGACCCCGCCGCCGGTGCCGCTGCCGACCGGCTGCCCGAACTCATCGCCGACCACCTCGCGCTGCACGACGACTACCTCAACGGCCAGCTGCAGAGCGCCCAGCGGCTCACCGGCCTGCTGGAGAACGCCGCGGATCAGGGCCGTGTCGACGAGGTCCTCGCCGGCGTCACCGCGGTGAAGGAGCACGGCCTGGCGATCGGCCGGACCCACCTGCGGGCCAACGAGATCCTGCGCGACCTCGCCGCACTGGAACTGGGCGGCGGCACCGCCGGCACGGCACCGGCAGCGGTCGCCGCTGCGCCCGCAACCGCGGCGGTGCCGGCGCCCCTGCCGGTGCCCGCGCCCGTACCGGCACCCGTAGCTGCGCCCGTACCGATTGCCGAGGCGGCGCCGCTGCCGGCGCTGCCGACCGCCCCGCCCGTACCGGCCCCGGCTCCGGCTGCCGCTCCTGCGTCTGTTCCGGCTGGGCCGGTTGCCGGTGGTGCGGTGGTGAGTGGGGAGGCGGTTGCTGCTGCGTTGTTGGCGGTGGTGGCGCAGAAGACGGGGTATCCGGCGGAGATGCTCGAGTTGGGCATGGATGTCGAGGCGGATCTGGGGATCGATTCGATCAAGCGGGTCGAGATCCTGGGTGTGCTGTCGGAGCAGTTCCCCAGTGATGTGCCGGTGGGGCCCGAGCAGTTGGGTGAGCTGCGCACGCTCGGGCAGATCGTCGACTTCATGGTGGGGGTGGCCGGCCCGGCCCCGGCTCCGGCTGCCGCTCCTGCGTCTGTTCCGGCTGGGCCGGTTGCCGGTGGTGCGGTGGTGAGTGGGGAGGCGGTTGCTGCTGCGTTGTTGGCGGTGGTGGCGCAGAAGACGGGGTATCCGGCGGAGATGCTCGAGTTGGGCATGGATGTCGAGGCGGATCTGGGGATCGATTCGATCAAGCGGGTCGAGATCCTGGGTGTGCTGTCGGAGCAGTTCCCCAGTGATGTGCCGGTGGGGCCGGAGCAGTTGGGTGAGCTGCGCACGCTCGGGCAGATCGTCGACTTCATGACGGGAACGGGCGGAGGCGCTGGCACGGCCGTCGCGCCGGCCGCCCCCGCCGCGGCTGTCGCCACCCCCGTCGCCGCGCCGCGGACCGAGCCGGCGCCGCGTACGGAGCCCGCGCCGACGGTCGGCGCGATCGGCCGGGCCCAGGCGGCACTCGCCGAACTCCCGCTGCCCGACGTGCTGGTGGACGCCTACCCGGCCGGGTCCGGCGCCCTGCTGGTGGACGACGGCGGCGCACTGGTGCCGCTGGTCGCCGGGCGCCTGGTGGCGCGCGGCTGGCAGGTGCGGGTGCTGCGGCTGCCGTCCGTCAGCCGTACCGTCGAGGGCACCGAGGACTTCGCGCTCACCGGCTGGGGCGTGACCGAACTGGCCGAACGCGCCGAGCAGATCCTCGACCGGCCGCTCGCGCTGGCCGTCACCTTCGCGACCCGGGCCGACACCGACTGGGCGGACGGGGTGCGCCGGCTCGGGCACGCGCTGCTCGTCGCCAAGCACCTGGTGGAGCCGCTGACCCGGGCCGCCGCGGCCGGACGGGCCGGTTTCGTCACCGTCACCCGGCTGGACGGCGCCTTCGGTCTGACCGGGGTGGCCGAGGAGCTGGTGCCCTCCGGCGGCTACGGCGGTCTCGTGAAGACCCTGGCCGTGGAGGCCCCGAACTCTTCTGCCGGGCCGTCGACCTGGCGCCCACGGTGGCCGACCGGGCCGCCGCCGACCTGCTGATCACGGAGATCCACGACGCCGTCCCGGAGCCCGTCCAGGTGGGCCTCGACGGCAGGCGCCGGGTCGCGCTGACCCTGGGCGACGTGCCGACCGGTCCTGCGGCCGCCACCGACCGGGCGGTGCCCGAACTCGGTTCCGACGACCTGCTGGTGGTCACCGGCGGCGGGCGCGGCATCACGGCCCGTTGCGTGACCGACCTGGCCGCTGCGCACCGTCCGGGCCTGCTGCTGCTCGGCCGGACGGCGCTCGGCGAGGAGCCGGCCTGGGCGGCCGGGGTGAGCGGCGCGGCGGAGCTCAAGGCCGCGGCGGTCGCGCACCTGAAGGCGGCGGGCGAGAAGCCCACCCCGAAGCGGGTGGAGCAGCTCTACCAGGGTGTCGTCGGCGAGCGGGAGGTCCGGGACACGCTGGCGCGGCTGCAGGCCGCCGGCTCCCGGGCCGAGTACCTGGCCGTCGACATCACGGATGCCGCGGCGACGGCCGCCGCGCTCGCGCCGTACGCGGGCCGGGTCACCGGTCTGGTGCACGGGGCCGGAGTGCTGGCCGACCAGCTGATCGCGGGCAAGCGGGCGTCGGAGGTCGAGCGGGTGTTCGCCCCGAAGCTGGGCGGTCTGCGGGCGGTCGTGGAGGCGCTGTCTCCGGAGCAGCTGCGGCACGTGGTGCTGTTCTCCTCGGTGGCCGGGTTCTTCGGCAACCAGGGGCAGTCGGACTACGCGATGGCCAACGAGGTGCTGAACGCCTGGGCGAGCTCGTTCAAGCGCCGGCACCCGCAGGCCCGGGTCACCTCGCTCAACTGGGGCGCCTGGGACAGCGGGATGGTGTCGCCGCAGATCAAGGCGGTGTTCCAGGAGCGCGGGATCACGCTGATCCCGGTGGAGACCGGAGCGGCGCTGTTCACCGGCCAGTTCGCGGCCGGGCGCGGCCACGACACGGTGACCGTGCTCGGGCCGACGACGCCGCTGTCGGTGCGCACGCCGTCCGTGCCGCAGGCCGTCTCGGTGCTGGAGCGTGAGGTGGCGCCGCTGGCCGGCGAGCCGATCGTCGCCGACCACGTGATCGGCGGGGTCCCGGTGCTGCCGGCCGCGCTGGCGCTCGGCTGGGCGGTCGGCGCGGTGGAGCGCCTCAGCGGTGGGACCGTCCGCCAGGTGCGGGACTTCGCCGTGCACAAGGGGCTGCTCTTCGACGACGCCCGGCCCGAGCGGCTGCAGTTGGCGGCCACCCCGGCCGGCGACCGGGCCACCACCGAGGTGGTGATCCGCTCGGTCGCCGCGGACGGTGCCGTCCGCCCGCACTACGCGGCGACCGTCGTGCTCGGCGCCGATCCGGCGTCGGAGCTGAACCACCCCGTCCTGGCGGGCCTGCCCGCCGCGGGCGGCGGCCGCGACGCGAGCGGCCTCTACGCCGACGGCACGCTCTTCCACGGCGCCGCGCTGCAGGGGGTGCGACGCGTCCTCGCCGAGGACGAGAGCCGGTTCGTCCTGGAGTGCGCGCTCACCGAACCGCCCACCGCCGCGGGCGCGTACGAGGGTCGGCTCTACCGGCCCGGCACCACCGACCTGCTGCTGCAGGCGGGCCTGGTGTGGATGCGGCTCTTCCGCTCGACCGCGAGCCTGCCGCTGTCCGTCGCCCGGGCCGAGCTGCATCGGGCGCCGGAGAGCGGCGAGACCTTCCTCGCCGTGGTCGAACCCGCCTCGGTGAACGGGACGTCGGCCGGCCTCACCGTCACCGCGGTGGGCCGCGGCGGGCGGGTCCTCGCCCGGCTGAGCGGCGTCAGCCTCGTCTCCACGCCGCAGCTCGCCGCCAAGTTCGTCAGCGGCTGACGCACCCGACCCGGCAGGTCCGGCCGGCCGTCACCGTACGGCCGGCCGGGCCGCCCCGCAGACCGGAGGGACCACAGCTTCCATGAGCACGTACGCCGTCGTCGGCCTTTCCTGCCTGTTCCCGGGCGCCGAGACCCCGGAGCAGTTCTGGCACAACCTCAGCACCGCCACGGACAGCCGCACCGAGGGCGGACCGGAGGTCTTCGGACCGCCCGCGGACCCGCGCGACCTCGACCCGGAGCACCGCATCACCTGCACCCGCGGCGGATTCGTCCGCGACTTCGCCTTCGACCCGACCGGCTACCGGCTCGCCCCGGAGCGCCTCGCCGGGCTCGACCGGGTCTTCCACTGGTCGCTGCACGTGGCCCGGGAGGCGCTGCGCAGCTCCGGGCACCTCGACCGGCCCGAGCTGCTCGCCCGGACCGGGCTGGTGCTGGGCAACTACTCCTTCCCGACGCCCGGTTCGGCCGACCTCAGCCTGCCGCTCATCGAGCAGGCCGTCGTGGACGGGCTGCGCCGCGGCGGCGTGCCGGTGCCGCCGCGGCGGCCCGGGCCCGTCCGGGACGCGGCGGACGCCCACGTCAGCGGCGCGCCCGCGCGGATCGTCGGCGCCGCCCTCGGCCTCGGCGGTCCCCGGTACGCGCTGGACGCCGCCTGCTCCTCGGCGCTGTACGCGCTGAAGCTCGCCTGCGACCACCTCGCCACCGGCCAGGCCGACCTGGTGCTCGCCGGCGGGGTGTGCGCCCCCGACCCGACCCTCATCCACCTCTGCTTCTCCGACCTGCACGCCTACCCGGAGAACGGCTTCAGCCAGCCCTTCGACGCGCGGTCGGCGGGCATCCTCACCGGCCAGGGCGCCGGCATGCTGGCCGTCCGCCGGCTCGCCGACGCGCAGCGCGACGGCGACCGCATCCACGCCGTCATCGAGGGCATCGGCCTCTCCAACGACGGCGGCGGCCGCCACCTGCTGGTGCCCAACGAGGCGGGCCAGCACCGCGCGTACCGGCTCGCCTACGACGCGGCGGGCGTCTCGCCCGCCGACGTGGACTACCTGGAGTGCCACGCCACCGGCACCCCGATCGGCGACAGCACCGAGGCCGGCTCGGTCGCGGGCTTCTTCGGCCCGTACGGCGAACTGCCGCTGCTCGGCTCGGTGAAGGGCAACATCGGCCACCTGCTGACCGTCGCCGGGCTGAGCAGCATGCTCAAGGTGGTGCTGGCGATGGAGCACGGCCACCTGCCGCCGACCATCGGCGTCGACGAACCCGTCCCCGGACCGCAGGGCGCCGCGGCGGCCGCGCTCGTCCGCACCGGCCGGGCCTGGCCGGCCCCCGGGAGCCCGCCGGGCCGCCGTCTCGGCGTTCGGCTTCGGCGGCACCAACGCCCACGTGGTGCTCTCCGACGCCGTACCGGCGGGCGACGGCGGGCCGGGCGACCCGGACCCCGGCGGCCCGGGCGGCGGCCCGCGCACGGAGCTGCCCGTGCTCGACATCGTCGGCCTGGGTGCGCACTTCGGCACGTTCGACTCCGTCACCGCGTACGAGCGGGCCCTGCACGACGGCCTGGACGCCTTCCGTCCGCTGCCGGAACGCCGCTGGCGCGGCCTGGAGGAGACCGCCGACGGCGCGCTCGCCGAGGCCGGGATCACCGGCGACGCGCGGCCGGTCGGCGCGTTCGTCGACACCGCCGGGCTCGACCCCGTCGACCAGCGCATCCCGCCCGCCGACCTGCGCAACTACAACCTGCAGCACGCCCTGATGTCGAAGGTCGCCGACGAGGCCCTCACCGACGCCGGCTACCGCCGCGAGCCCGCCCCCGGGCAGGGCGCACCCGAGCCGCGCCGGGTCGGCGTGGTCGTCGCCATGGAGATCGAACCCTCCGCGCACCTCCACCTCGCCCGCCACCGGATCGGCGGGTACCTGCGCGAACTCCTCGCCGACGCCTCGCTGACGGACGAGCAGCGCACCCGGCTATCCGCGCTCGCCCGCGACGGCGTGCACGAGCCGATCGTCGCCAACGAGGTGCTCAGCTACATCGGCAACATCATGGCCAGCCGCATCTCCTCGCTCTGGAACCTCACCGGGCCGTCCTTCACCGTCTCCGCCGAGGGCGCCGGCAC
Source organism: Kitasatospora paranensis (assembly GCF_039544005.1). Lineage (NCBI taxonomy): Bacteria > Bacillati > Actinomycetota > Actinomycetes > Kitasatosporales > Streptomycetaceae > Kitasatospora > Kitasatospora paranensis. Next base: position 3,765,178 of record NZ_BAABKV010000001.1, on the reverse strand, counting down.
CGCCCAGGCCCTGGAGACCGCCCGGCTGCTGCTGCTCGACGACACCGTCGAAGCCGTCCTGGTCGGCGCCGTCGACCTGGCCGGCTCGCCCGAGCAGGTGCTGCGCCGGTTCGCCGCCGACGGCGCCCCCGCGGCCGGCCCCGGCCTCGCCTTCGGCGACGGCACCGAGGGCTGGAGGATCGGCGAGGGCGCCGGAGCCGTCGTCCTGACCAGGCCCGGCGAGGGCACCCGCCCCGCCTACGCGCGCCTCGACGCCGTCGCCGTACGGCACGCCGACGCGGTCGGCGGCGACTTGCCCGAGGCCGACCCCGCCACGCTCACCGCCGCCGCCGTGCAGGCGCACGCCGACGCCGGGATCACCGCCTCCGACATCGGCTACCTGGAGGCGCACGCCGCCGGCAGCGCCGCGCAGGACACCGCCGAGCTCACCGCCCTCGCCGCCCTCCACCCCGCAGGCACCCCCGGCCCGGCGCTCGGCAGCGCCAAGGCCCAGATCGGCGACGCCCAGGGCGCCGCGGCGATGGCCGGGCTGCTGCGCGCCGTCCTCGCCGTCCACCACGGCTACCAGCCGGGCGTGCCCGGCTGGCAGCGCCCCGCCCCCGCGCACGCGGAGCGGCTCGCCGCCACCGGCTGCCACCTGCCCGACACGTCCCGGCCGTGGCTGCGCACCGAGCGCAGCGGCCGGCGGTACGCGGCGGTGTCGTTCCTCGGCGGGGGAGGTGCGCACGGCCTGCTGGTGGTCTCCGCCGCACACACCGCCGGCGCCCGGCAGGAACGCGACTGGCAGCGGGCCGGCGGACCCGCCCTGCTCGCCCTCGGCGCGCCCGGTCCGGCGGCCCTGCTCGCCGCGATCGAGCGCCACCGCGGCCTGCTCGCCGACGGCGCCGACCCGTACGCGCTGGCCCGGGACGCCGCCGCGGTGCTGCCCACCGGCCTGCCGCGGGTGGTGCTGGTGGGCCGGGACGCCGGCGAACTCGGCCGCCAGCTCGCGCTCGCCGCGCAGGACGTGCCCGCCGCCTGGGAGCGCGGCGAGGACTGGGCGACCCCGGCGGGCAGCTGCTTCACCCCCGCGCCGCTCGGCCCCGACGCCAAGGTGGCGCTGGTCTACCCGGGCGCCGTCACCTCCTACCCCGGTCTGGGCCGCGACCTGTTCCGGGCCTTCCCCGGCCTGCTGGAGCGCTTCGAGAGCGAGGTGGAGCAGCCGGACACGACGTTCCGCACGGCCCGGCTCCACCCGCGCACCCAGTCCACTCCCGGCCGCCGCGAGCTCATGGCGCTGGAGGCCGAACTCGCCGACGACCTGCCGTTCATGCTCGCCACCGGCACCACCTTCGCGATCCTCCACACCGACCTGGTGCGCGACCTGCTGGGCGTGCCCGTGCACGGCGCGTTCGGCTACAGCCTGGGCGAGTCCAGCATGCTGTTCGCCACCGGCGGCTGGCAGCGCACCGCCCGCCGCGACGACCGGATCAGCGCCACACCGCTCTTCCGGCACCGGCTGAACGGCGCCCGCACCAGCGTCCGCGAGCTGTGGGACCTCCCGGCGGACACCCCCGACTCCGCGGTCTGGGCCGGCCACGTGCTGCTCGCCGACGCGGACACCGTGCGGGCCGCGCTCACCCGCTACGGCCGGGTGTTCCTCACCCACGTGAACACGCCCGGCGAGCTCGTCGTCGCCGGCGACCCCGCCCAGTGCCGCGCCCTCATCGAGGAGTTGGGCTGCCCGGCGGCCCGCTCACCGGTCAACGGCGTGATGCACTGCCCGGTCGTCGACGGCGACCTCGCCGGCCTCGCCGAACTCAACGACCACCCGACCGGCTCGCCCGGCGGCCTGGAACTGCTCAGCGCGTACGACTACGGGCCGGTGCGCACCGCCGACCGGGCCGAGATCGCCGGACGGATCGCCCACACGCTGCGCTCCACCATCGACTTCCCGCGGCTCGTCCGGGAGGCCTACGACCGCGGCTTCCGCTGCTTCGTCGAGGTCGGGCCCGGTGCCACCTGCACGCGCTGGGTGCGCGAGACGCTCGGCGACGCCGCGCACGTCGCGGTGTCGGTGGACCGCCGCGGCGTGCCCGCGGCCCGGTCCCTGGCGCAGCTCGTCGCCCGGCTCGTCGCGCACGGCATACCGCTCGACCTGGCGGGGTTGCTCGGCCCCGCGCCGGCCGTCCCGGCCCGGCGCCGGATGCTGTTCCCGGTCGGTGGCGGGCCCTCCGTCCCCGGCCGGATCGCGGCCGGTACCGCGGAACTCCTCGCGGCCGCGGCCTCCCTGGCCTCCCCGGCTGCCCCGCGGCCCGCCGTGCCGGTGGCCGTCCGGCCCGTGGCGCAGGCCGAGCCGGTGCTCACCGCCGTCGCGGCCGCCGCCCCGGCCCGTGGCTCCGGCAGCGGTGGGCCCGCGGGCGGGCGTCCGCTGCCGGTCGCCCCGTCCGGCCCGGCCGCCCCACCCGGACCCGCCGCCCCCTTCGCCCCGGAGGACCAGATGCCCGCCGACCCGACCCTCGCCGACCCGGAGGTCATCGCCTTCGACGGCGAGCCGATTTCCTTCCTCCCGTGGAGCGAACCGGCTGCCCCCGAGACCCCGCTCCGGGCTCCTGCCCCGCTTACGAAGGCCGCCCGCACGGCCGGGCCGCCCGCCGCGGCGCCCGCCGGCGACGGCTACGGGGCGCACGACCTGGTGCGCGAACTGCGCGAGCAGCTGATGGCCACCCACTCCGTGGTGATGGAGACCCAGCGCGTCCTGCAGGACAGCACGCTCGCCCGGACGGAGGCCCTGCTGGCGGCCCCGCCCGCCGCACCGCTGCCCGGGGTCCCGCTGCCGTCGCAACCGCTGGTCGTCGAGGCCGCGCCGCGGCCCGCGCCGGCGCCCGCACTCCCCGCCGCGCCGGCCCCCGCCCCCGCGCTGCCGCCCGCCCCGTCCGCCGCCCCGGCACTGCCGCCCGCCGGGCAGTCCGGCGTCGTCTGGGACGAGGCCGACCTGCTCGCGTTCGCCACCGGCCGGCTCGCCGACGTCTTCGGCCCCGCCTTCGCCGAGATCGACGGCTACCCGAAGCGGGTGCGGCTGCCCGCGCCGCCGTACCACTTCGTCACCCGGGTCACCGAGCTGCGGGCCGAGACCGGTGTCTACCAGCCGTCGTTCATCCGCACCGAGTACGACGTGCCCGAGGACGCCTGGTACACCGTCGACGGCGGGGTGCCGCCGGCGGTCGCCATCGAGGCGGGCCAGTGCGACCTGCTGCTGATCAGCTACCTCGGCATCGACTTCCGCAACAAGGGCGAGCGGGTCTACCGGCTGCTCGATTCCACCCTGGTCTTCCACGGCGACCTGCCGCGGGCCGGCCAGACCCTGCGCTACGACATCTCCATCAACCGGTTCGTCACCCAGGGCGACACCACGCTCTTCTTCTTCAGTTACCTCTGCTACGCCGACGGCGAGCTCATCCTCGAACTCAAGGACGCCTCCGCGGGGTTCTTCAGCCAGGCCGAGCTGGACACCCCGCTCGGCGTCGTCATCACCGCGAAGGAGCGCGCCGCTCGCGAGGCCCTCACCAGGACCTGGTTCAAGCCGCTCGCCCGGACGGAGAGGAACCACCTCACCGCCGCCGACCTCGAACTCCTCGCCCAGGGCCGCCCCGGCGAGGTCTTCGGCCCCGAGCACGCCCAGGACGAGGGGCTGAACCCGGCGCTGCGCCTGCCGGACGCCCGGCTGCGCATGATCGACGAGCTGCGGATCGACCGCACCGGCGGCCCCCGCGGGCTCGGCGCCCTCACCGCCACCAAGCGGCTCCAGCCCGACGCCTGGTACTTCGCGTGCCACTTCCCGGACGACCCGGTGCTGGCCGGATCCATGGTCGCCGAGGGCGCCGTGCAGGCGCTGCAGACGTACCTGCTGCACCAGGGCATGCACTTGGTGCTGCCCGACGCGCGCTTCCAGACCATCGTCGGCCTGCAGACCGAAGTCCAGGTGCGCGGCCAGATCACCCCGCAGCACACGGAGATCCGGTACGAGATCGAGGTACGGGAACTGACGCTGCTCCCGCGGCCCTCGGTGATCGCCGACGTGCTGGTGCACCTCGGCGACAAGCCGGTCATCCGGATGCGCAACTTCGGCATCCAGATCCGCGAGAAGGAGGGCACCCCGTACCGCCCGGAGGCGGGCGGCGTGCCGGCCTTCCTCGGCCGGCGCAACCGCTCCGGCGAGCCCGCGATGATCAACGAGCTGCACCTGGCGCACGCCGCCAAGGGCGACCTGGGCACCGCGATGGGCCCCGAGTTCGACGTCTACCACGACCACCGGGCGCCCTACATCCCCAACGGGGACTTCCAGTTCGTCGACCGCATCATGTCGCTCAAGGGCACCCGCGGCGACCTCGGCCCCGGCTCCGAGATGGTCACCGAGTACGACTCCCCGGCCGACGCCTGGTACTACGCGCAGAACGCGTACCCGCACATGCCCAACTGCGTCCACATGGAGACCTCGCTGCAGGCCGCGATCCTGCTCGGCTACTACCTGGGGGCCACGCTCAAGCAGCCCGACACCGAGTACGCCATCCGCAACCTCGACGGGCACGCCACCCTGGTCAAGGACCTGGACCTGCGCGGCAGGACCGTCCGCCACCACTCCAGGCTGCTGATGACCAGCGCCGTGCACGGCGCCGTGCTGCAGAAGTTCAGCTACGAACTCTCCGCCGACGGCGAGGTGTTCTACACCGGTGAGTCGCTGTTCGGGTACTTCAGCGAGGCCGCGCTGGCCAACCAGGCCGGCTTGGACGCCGGCCGGTACGTCGCGCCCTGGATCGAGCAGGAGCAGCCCGCCGCCGATCGCGTCCGCCGTATCGAACTCCCCGCCGACGCGTCGGTGTTCAGCGATCCGACCGGCGGCATGCTGCACCTGCCGGGCGGCCACTTCCACCTCGTCGACCGGGTCGACCTGGTCGCCGACGGCGGCCGGCACGGCCTCGGCTACCTGCACGGCCACCGCGAGGTGCGCCCCGACGAGTGGTACTTCGACTGCCACTTCCACCGCGACCCGGTGATGCCCGGCTCGCTCGGCGTCGAGGCCGTCCTGCAGGCCCTGCGGCTGTACGTGCTGGAGCAGGGCCTCGCCGACGGCCTGGAGCGCCCGCACTTCGCGCCCGCCACCGACGTCGGGATGGCCTGGAAGTACCGCGGCCAGATCCTGCGCCACGACGAGGAGCTCCGCTTCGACGTGCACGTGCGCGAAGTCAGCCGCGAGGACGGCCGGGTCGTCGTGATCGCCGACGCCGACCTGTGGAAGCCGGGCCTGCGGATCTACGAGCTGACCGGCGTGGCCGTCGAGGTCCGTTCGCAGCCGGCCACCGCCTGACCCGCCCGCCCGAAGAGACGGAACCCACCATGAACGACCACCGGACACCACTGCTCTGGCAGGGCGAGCAGTACCCCAGCACCGACCCGGCCGGGATCTACCAGGCCCTGGCCGACCTGGAACGCCCCTGCTTCGTCGTCCGTACCCCGCTGGGGATCGGCGCGGCCGCCGGCGGCCGCGCCGTGCCCTCCGGCGGCCGCGAGCAGGGCCTGCCCCTGCTGGCGGCCGCCGCCCCCTGGCGCCGCAGCGCCTCGGCTCGGCCGCGTTCCTCGCGGCGCACGGCGTCGCCCAGCCCTACCTCGCCGGGGCGATGGCGGGCGGCATCGCCTCCGCGGACATGGTCATCGCCCTCGCCCGCGAGGGCTACCTCGGCTCGTTCGGCGCGGCCGGGCTGCTGCCGAAGAGCATCGAGAAGGCGCTCGCCCGGTTCGCCGCGGAGATCCCCGCCCGGCCGTTCGCCGTCAACCTCATCCACAGCCCCAGTGAGGAGCGGCTGGAGCGCGAGGCCGTCGACCTGTTCCTGCGGCACGGAGTGCGCTGCGTGGAGGCGTCCGCCTTCATGGCCCTGAGCCCGCACATCGTCCGCTACCGCCTCGCCGGCCTGCGGCAGGGCCCGGACGGCCAGGTCGTCGCCGAGCACCGGGTGATCGCCAAGATCTCCCGCCCCGAGACCGCCGAGCGGTTCATGCGCCCCGCGCCGGCCGCCACCGTCAGCGCCCTGCTGGCACAGGGCCTGATCACACCGCTCCAGGCCGACCTCGCCAAGTACGTGCCGATGGCCGACGACATCACCGTCGAGGCCGACTCCGGCGGCCACACCGACCGCAGGCCGCTGCCCGCGCTGCTGCCCGGCATCCTGCGGCTGCGCGACACCGTGCAGCGCGAGCACCGCTACCCGGCGGCGATCCGGGTCGGGGCCGCGGGCGGCCTCGGCACCCCGCTCGCCGTCGCCGCCGCGTTCGCCATGGGCGCCGCGTACGTCGTCACCGGGTCGGTCAACCAGTCGTGCGTGGAGTCCGGGGCGTCCCGGGCGACGAAGGCGATGCTCGCCGAGGCCGGCATCGCCGACTGCGAAATGGCCCCGGCCGCCGACATGTTCGAGCTCGGCGTCGAGCTCCAGGTGCTCAAGAAGGGCACCCTCTTCCCGATGCGCGCCAAGAAGCTCTACGAGCTCTACCAGGCCCACGACGGCCTGGAGGCGCTGCCCGAGGGGAGCGGGCCCGGTTGGAGGCGCAGGTGTTCCGGCGGCCGCTGGCCGACGTGTGGCAGGAGTGCGTCCGCTACTTCGAGCGCCGCGACCCCGACCAGCTCGCCCGCGCGGCCGGCAACCCCAAACGGCGGATGGCGCTGGTCTTCCGCTGGTACCTGGGGATGTCCTCGCGCTGGTCGACGGTCGGCGACCCCGACCGCACCCTCGACTACCAGATCTGGTGCGGCCCGGCGATGGGCAGCTTCAACGACTGGGTGACCGCCAGCTACCTCAAGGCGCCCGGCAGCCGCCGGGTCGCCGACGTCGCCCACCACCTGATGCGCGGCGCCGCCTTCCACACCCGGATCGCCCAGCTGCGCACCGCGGGCGTGCACGTGCCCGCCGCCGCGGCCGACTACCGCCCGGTACCGCTGGAGTCCTCCGCCGGAATCCTGGAGGGTGCCGGATGACCGGCGCCCTGGACCTGCTGGCCGCCCCCGCCGAGCAGTTGGAACGACGGCTCGGCCCGGCCGGCGACCCCGCCAACCCGTACGGCTTCGCTGCCGCCGCCCGCCGCGACGACGCCGGCGCCCACCCCGACGAGCTGGCCGCGGCGCTGCGCGCGGCCGGCTTCCACCTCGACTACCTGCCGGCCGAACTGGGCGGCACCTTCGGCTCGTTCGACCGCAGCCTGCTGCTGGTGCGGGCCGCCGCCCGCCGCGACCTCAACGCCATGCCCGCCACCATGTTCTCGATCACCGCCGCCACCTGCGTCCGGCTGCACGGCTCCCCGGCGCAGCAGGCGCAGGTCGCCGCCCTGCTGCAGGCCGGGGACGCGGTCGCGTTCGCGCTGTCGGAGGCCGAGCACGGCAGCGATCTGCTGGCCAACACCACCCGCCTGCTGCCCGACCCGGCCGGCCCCGGGTACCGGCTGACCGGCGAGAAGTGGATGGTCGGGCTCGGGCAGCGCTGCGCCGCCGCGTACGTCGTCGCCCGCACCGGGGAGCGCGGCCCGGGCGCCTTCACCGCCGTGCTGCTCGACCTCCCCGGCGCCGGGCCCGGCCTCGACCGCGGCGCACCCGTGCCGGCCGGCGGCATGCGCGGCATCGACTTCGCCCACCTGCGCTTCGACGGCCTGCCGGTCGCCGAGGAGCAGATCGTCGGGAGGCCCGGCGAGGCGCTGGAGATCGCGGTCAAGGCCCAGCAGGTGGTGCGGCTGATGTCCACCGCGGGCAGCCTCGGCTGCGCCGACACCGCGCTGCGGCTCACCCTCGGCTTCGCCGCCGGACGCCGCACCGGCCGCGCCGTCCTCCTCGACACCCCGTACCAGCGGCGGGAGCTGGCGGTGGCCTCCGCCGCGCTGCTGGCCGCCGACGCGGTGGCGCTGGCCGCCGCCCGCGGCATCCACGCGGCACCCGAGCAGTTCAGCGTCTGGGGCTGCGCGGCGAAGCACGTGGTCGCGGAGGCCGTGGAGGACGCCATCGCCCGCTGCGGCGCGACCCTGGCCACCCGGTCGGTGCTGCGCGCCGAGGGCCCGGGCGGCGGCCTCTTCCAGAAGCTCCAGCGCGACGCGGCCCTGGTGCGGGTGGTGGACACCAGCACGCTGGCCAACCTGCGCTCGTTCAGCGCCCAACTGCCCGCCCTGGCCAAGGCGGCAGCCGGTGAGGACGACGACCGGGGCCGTACGGTGTTCGCGCTCGACGCGCCGCTGCCGCCGTACGATCCGGCCCGGCTCGACCTCAACGCCCGCGGACGCGACCTGGCGACCGGCACCCTCGGTGCGGTCGCGGGCCCGGCCGTCGCGGCCCTCGGCGAGGCCGGCGCCCCCGCGGTGGCGGCCCTCGCCGATCGTCTGCACGCCGCCCTGCGCGCCCTGCCGGCCGAGGTGGCGGCGGCCCGGCCCGGCATCGAACTCGTCGACCTGGCCGAACGGTTCGCCTGGCTCCAGGCCGCCGCCTGCTGCCTCCAGCTGTGGTGGCACAGCCGCCACCTGCCGCTGTACGGGCAGAAGCCGGGCTCCGCCGGATGGCTCGGCGCGTGCCTGGGCTACCTGCTCGCCCGGGCCGACGGCCGGCCGCCGCGCCGCGACGCCGACCTGCTCGCCCCGGCACTCGACACCGTGCTCGACCTCACCGCGGCGGGCCGGATGTACGCGGCCGCACCCGCGGCACTGGCCTGACCGACCCTGCCCTCACGTAACCGGAGGAGACCGGTGCCGAAGTCAGAACTCGACCGACTCGCAGCTGAGTTGGAGAATCACCTCGGAGACCCGCACGACCCGGCGAGCCGGATGCCGTTCGAGCGGATCCTCGACCACGACGAGCGCGAGGAGTACCCGTACGCCTTCGTCAACCTGCTGCAGCGCTGGGGGTGCACGAGTACAACATCCCCGAGGCACAGGGCGGGCGGGCCGGCGACGTCGAGACCGGATTCAACCTGCTGCGCCTCATCGCCCGCCGCGACCCGACCACCGCCACCGCCCTGATCATCACCAGCCTGGCGTTCCTGCCCGCCTGGATCGCCGGCACCGACGAGCAGAAGCAGTACCTCGTCGACGCCATGAAGCAGGGCAGCCGCTACGCGTGGGGCCTGTCCGAGCGCAACCACGGCAGCGACGTGCTCAGCAACGAGATGCGGGCCGAGCGCGTCGACGGCGGCTACCTGCTGACCGGTGAGAAGTGGCTGATCGGCAACGCCCGGGTCGCCGACGGCCTCACCGTCTTCGCCCGCACCAAGGAGGCGGGCGGGCCCGCCGGGTACTCCATCCTCCTGCTGGAGAAGCGCCGCACCCCGGCGGGCGCCGTCGAGGAACTGCCCGACGAGCGGCTGCACGGCCTGCGCGCCCTCGACATGAGCGGCATCCGGGTCGACGGCGTGTTCGTGCCCGAGTCGGCCCGGCTCGGCGCCGAGGGCGCTGGGCTGGAGATCGCCCTGCAGACCTCCCAGGTCGCCCGGACCCTCATCGGCTCCATCGCGCTCTCCGCCGTCGACACCGCCCTGCGGGTCACCCTCGACTTCACCGAGCACCGGGTGATCTTCGGCCGGGCGGTCAGCGACATCCCGTACTCCCGCAGGCAGCTGGCCGAGTGCTTCGCCGACCTGATGGTCGCCGACGCGGTCAGCCTCGGCGCGGTGCGCAGCCTCCAGCTCGTGCCGGAGCAGGCCAGCGTCTGGTCGTCGGTGGCCAAGTACCTCGTGCCGACGATGCTGGAACGCACCATGTCCCAGCTCAACATCGTGCTGGGCGCCCGTTTCTACCTCCGCGGGCTGCCGCACCACGGCATCCACCAGAAGATGCTCCGCGACCTCCTGGTGGCCAACTTCGCGGACGGCAACACCGTCGTCAACCTCAAGAACCTCGCCCTCCAGCTGGACGCCCTGCTCGCCGCCGCCGACGAGCCGGCCGCCGCCGCGGCCGCCGGGGCCGACGCGCACGTCCGGACGCTGTACGGCCTCGATGCCCCCCTGCCGCTCTACCGCCCCTGGGACCAGGAGCTCTACAGCCGCGGCAAGGACGACGCCCTGCTCGCCGCCCCCGCCTCGCTGGCCGCCCTCCGGGCCCTCGCCGAGGCCGCCAAGGGCGACGAACGCGACCGGCTGACCCGGGCCGCGGACGTCGCCGGCGAACTCCTCGCCCGCACGGCCGACCTGCGCGGGCGCTGCGTCCGGCTGCGCGCCGCACTCGGCCGCGACTACGGGCAGTCCGCCGAACTCTTCGACCTCGCCAAGGAGTACTGCCTGCTGCACGCCGTCGCCGCCTGCGTGCACACCCACGTCCACTCGGCGCAGGTGCTGGAGGACCCGCTCCCCAGCGGCGCGCTGCTGCTGCTCCAGCTGGAGCGGCTGCGCCGGCACTGGTACCCGCACGAGGCCGTCACCGACGCCGCCGTCGTCGACGAGGTGATGGGCGTCCTGCGCCACCTGTACCGGGTGAACCGGCTGTTCTCGCACCGGCAGTTCCGGCTGGCCGAGCGCCGCGCCCCCGGACCGGCCGACGGATGACCCCGCGACCGCGCACCGCAAGGAGCTCTCCGATGACCCGACAGCACCGCGCCCGCGCGCTCTGCCCGTCCTGCGGGGCGACCGGATCGCGGGACCGGCTCGACCCCGACCTCAAGGTCTGCCCGCCCTGCCGGGAACGGCTGCGCTGGGAGATGTCCGAGTGGCTCAAACACCTGGTCGGCATGGGTGTACTGGGCACGGCCCCGGCCCCCGCGGCCGACGGGGGCGCGATGTCCGCGCGTGACGGCCACCTCTGGCTGCTGCCCGAGCCCGCCGCCGAGGCGTTCGCGACCCGGCACGGCGGGGCCGGCCTGCTCGGCCCCGAGGAGCGGGCGCACCTGGACCGGCTGCGCGGCGCCGCCGCCCGGCGGCGCTTCCTGGGCGGCCGGGTGCTCGCCCGGTACGCGCTCAGCGCCCGCTCGGGCCGGCCGCTCGACACCTGGCGGGTACGGGCCGGCGCCGACGGCCGTCCGGAGCCCGAACCGGCCGTCGCGGGCCTGCGCTTCAACCTCTCGCACACCGACGGCATGATCGCCTGTCTGGTGGCGGCGGGCGGCACCTGCGGGGTGGACGTCGAGCGCGCCGAGGCCGGCCCGGACGCCGTCCGCCACCTGCCGAGGCACTTCGCACCGCCCGAGCGGGCCGCGCTGGCCCTCCTGCCGGAGGGCGAACTGCCGGCCCGGGTCTCCGCCTACTGGGTGCTGAAGGAGGCCTACCTGAAGGCGGTCGGCACCGGGCTGCGCCGCCGGCTCGCGGGCTTCTCCTTCAGCCCGCCCGCCGCCCCGCCCATCCGGCTGACCGACCCGCTCCGGCCGGAGGCCGAGAACGCCGACTGGCACTTCGAACTGCTCAGCCCCGCCCCCGGGTTCGTCCTCGCCGCCGCGGTGCAGGGCGGCCGCGGCGGCCGGATCCACCGCACCCTGATCACCCCCTAGCCTGCGAAGGAATCCCGCATGTCTGCTCCCACCAAGCCCCGGGTCGCGGTCGTCGGCGCCGGAGTGGCCGGCCTGTCCGCCGCGTACCGGCTGCGCGAGGTCGCCGAGATCACCCTCTTCGACCAGGAGCCGCGCCCGGGCGGTCACGCGCACACGATCGAGGTCGAGGACGCCGGCCGGCTGCTCGGCATCGACACCGCGTTCGTGGTCTTCAACCGGCCGAGCTATCCGAACCTCAGCCGGTTCTTCGCCGAACTGGGCGTGGCCACCCGGCGCCACGAGGGCGGCTTCAACTTCTTCGACCTCGACCGCGGGCTGCAGTACGGCACCGCGGAGATGGCCCTGCCCGAGGAGGAGGTGCTGGCCCGCTACCCGGCCGAGTTCCACACCATCTGGCGCGAGGCCCACCGCTTCCACCGGGAGGGCCGCAAGGACTTCCTGCGCAAGCGCACCGACCTGCCGCTGGGGGAGTACCTCGACCGCGGCGGCTACAGCGCCGAGTTCCGGCACGGCTACGTCATCCTGCTCTGCACGGCGGTCTGGTCGGTACCGGCCGAGCTGATCTGGGAGATGCCGGCGACCACCGTCATCGCGTTCTTCATGGCGCACGACGAGGGCGGGCTCGGCGGGCAGCGCGTCGACTGGCGGACGGTGGAGGGCGGTTCGATCAGCTACGTGCGGCGGGTGGTGGCGGCGGTCGACCCCAAGCTACGGCTGGGCGAGCCCGTGCGGTCGGTCACCGAGCAGCCCGACGGAGTCACCGTGACGACGGCCGCGGGTGCGGAGCGCTTCGACCACGCGGTGGTCGCCGTGCACGGCGACCAGGCGCGCGAACTCCTCACCGAGCCGAGCGCGTTGCAGCGCGAGACGCTCGGCCGCATCCGCTACAACTCGTCGGTCGCCGTCCTGCACACCGACCCGTCGGTGATGCCGGCCGACCGCTCCCGCTGGGACAACTGGAACTACGGCAAGGTCGCGGTCGACGGCGAGAGCCGCCCGTACGTCGCCTACTACATGAACCGGCTGCACGGATTCACCTCCGAGCGCGACTACTTCGTCACCCTCGACTACCCGCTGCCGGTGCGCGAGGAGGCGGTGATCCGCGAACTGCACTACGACCACCCGGTGATCGACCTGGACCTGCGGACGCTGCAGAAGACGATCTACCGCGTGAACGAGGGCGCCCGGATCAAGCTGGCCGGCTCCTACTTCCACTCCAAGCAGCTGCACTACGACCAGATCGGCTCGCACGAGGCCGGCTTCTCCTCCGGGCTGGAGGCCGCGGAGCAACTGCTGCGCGAACTCGGCCGCTGAGCGGGCGCCGCCGCCGGCCCGCTCGCCGGTCACGAAAAAACTGGCATCGGACATCTCCACTCTCTATAGTGGATAGTGCAAGGTGCCATTATCGGTGCCGACGAACCGCCCTGCCGCGGTTCGCCGGACCGGCGACCGAGGAAGGCTCCCCCATGCCCACGCTCCCCTGGATCACCCCCAGCGCCCCTCGGCCGCAGACCCGCGCCCTGGTGATGGCCTCCCGCCTGGAGGTCCGCTCCCTCTCCGACGTGCCGCGCTTCTTCTGGAAGTCGCTCGCCGCCTGGAAGCAGGTGCGCACCGCACCCGGCGCCCTCGGCGCCTCCCTCATCGCCCAGCCGCTGAAGCGCACCTTCTGGACGCTCTCCGCCTGGGAGACCCGCGAGGCCCTCTACACCTACGCCAAGACCGAGCCGCACTACTCGATCATGACCTCGCTGCGCCCGACCATGCGCGACTCCACCTTCACCTTCTGGGAGGTGCCGGTGGAGGAGCTCCCGATCCGCTGGCCCGACGCGCAGCGCCGACTGGCCGAGCAGCAGCGGGCCGACGCCGCGGCTGCCGCGGCCGGGGGCACGCTCGCCGAGGGCTCCGCCGCCGAGGGCGCGGTCGAGGGCTGAGGCCGCGGGCCCGGGTCCGCCGTTCCGTTTCCGGCCCTGCGGGGCCCCGTCGCACCACGCCCGAAGGAGACAGGTCTCATGTCCTCGACAGAAATGACGGGGTCCCGCCCCGCACCGGCCGACCCCGGCCCGACCGTCCCGCTCTGGCTCTCCATCGTCGCGTGCAGCGTGCCGATGTTCATGGTGGCGCTCGACAACCTCGTCGTCTCCACCGCCCTGCACACCCTCGCCGTCGACCTCAAGGCCGACACCCAGGACCTCCAGTGGTTCGTCAACGCCTACGTCCTCAGCTTCTCCTGCCTCCTGCTCATCGGCGCCGCCCTCGGTGACCGCTTCGGCCGCCGCAGGGTCTTCACCCTCGGCATCGCGCTCTTCACCCTCTCCTCGATCGCCTGCGGCCTCGCCGACACCAGCGCCCAGCTCATCGCCGCCCGCACCGTGCAGGGCTTCGGCGCCGCGGCTGTCATGCCGCTCTCCCTCACCCTGCTCTCCCAGGCCGTCCCCGAGCGCCTGCGCAGCCTCGCGCTCGGCCTCTGGGGCGCCGTCAGCGGCCTCGCCATCGCCCTCGGCCCGGTCGTCGGCGGCGCCGTCGTCGACGGCCTCGCCTGGCAGTGGATCTTCTGGATCAACGTGCCCGTCGGCCTGCTCGCCGTCCCGCTCGTCCTCAAGGTGCTCCGCGAGAGCCGCGGCGAACGGGCCGCCCTCGACATCCTCGGCATGCTGCTCGCCTCCGCCGGCCTGCTCGCCCTCGTCTGGGGCATCGTCAACGGCGCCGAGGACGGCTGGACCTCCGCCCGCATTGTCGGCGCCTTCACCGCAGGCGCCGCGCTGCTGCTCGTCTTCGTCCTCTGGGAGCGCCGGGTCGAGCACCCGCTGCTCCCGCTCGGCTTCTACCGGATCCGGGCCTTCACCCTCACCAACATCGTCTCCGCCTCCATGTACTTCGGCGTCTTCGGGTCGATCTTCTTCCTCTCCCAGTATCTGCAGATCGCCCCGCACCGGACCCCGCTGCAGGCCGGCGTGCTCACGCTCGCCTGGACGCTCATGCCGATGTTCATCGCCCCGGTCGCCGGGGCGCTCACCGACCGGGTCGGCGGCGGCCGGCTGATGGCCCTGGGCCTCTTCCTCCAGGCCGGCGGCCTCGCCTGGATCAACCTCGCGGCCACCGACAACACCCCCTACTCCCGGCTGGTCGGCGCGATGCTGCTGGCCGGCGCGGGCATGGGCTTCGCGATCGCCCCCACCGCGGCGGTCGTCCTCGGCGCCGTCGGGCCGGAGCACCGCGGCAAGGCCTCGGGCGCCAACACCACCGTGCGGGAGATCGGCGGAGCCCTCGGCATCGCCGTCCTGAGCAGCGTCTTCCTGGAGCACGGCAGCCCGGACTCCGCGCAGCACTTCGTCGACGGCCTGCACCCGGCGGTCTGGGTCGGCGTCGGCGTCGTCCTCTTCGGCGGCCTCTGCGCGCTCTTCATCCCCCGCCCCGCCCGGCCGGCCGCCGAGGCCCCGGCCGAGGTGCCGGCCGGCGAACCCGCCCCGGTCGTCGCCTGACCGGCGGCCGGTACGCGGTGAGGGCCCCCGGAGCACTCCGGGGCCCTCACCGCGTACCGGCCGTGGTGCGTCCGGTCAGCCGCGGGCCGCCTCGAACGCCCGGTGCGAGGCGTCCGCCTGGGCGAGCCGGCGCATCGCGCCGATCAGCGCGTCGCCGAGGACGGTGCCCAGCACCGCCCCCTCCACCTTGGCGTCCAGGCCCTCCCGGCGGCCGATCATCGCGAGCTCGGCCGTCGAGAGCCGCTCGGCGGCGACGGCGTAGTCGTCGAAGAGGTCGAGCAGGTCGTCCTGCCGCAGGTCGCGGAAGGTCACCACGAGCTGGGCGAGGGCGTGCCGGGCCGGGTTGTCGGGCTTCACCGCCCAGCCGTGCCGCACCACCAGGGCGTCGACCAGCTCCTCGGCCCGCGCCCAGTCCTCCGGATCGGCCGCGACCGGGGCCGGGGTGACGGCGGCCTGGGCGATGCCGAGCACCTGGTGGAGGCTGTTGCCCGGCTCGTCCACGGCGTTGAGCACGTCGCGGGTGGCCGCCACCGAGAGCTTGCCGACCTCGACCATCGCGCGGACGAGCTTCAGCCGGTGCACGTGCGCCTCGCCGTACTGCGCCTGGTTCGGGCTGGTCAGCTCACCGCCGGGCAGCAGCCCCTCCCGGAGGTAGTACTTGATGGTCGGCACCGGCACCCCGGTCCGCCGGCTCAGCTCTCCGATGCGCATCGCGTCCCGTCTCCCGCCTGTTCCGACCGGCTGTCCCGAGCGGCTGTCCCCACCGGCTGTCCCATGGGCCGCGCCCGGGCTGCGGACCAATATGGATAGCATACGTCTCCAAAACGCCGGGGGTGCCCGGAGCGAGCAGCCGTCCGGGCCGCCCGGCCGCCCGTATACCGTGGTGGGCGTGCAGGTACTCGACAACGCCCCGCTCGCCCCGCTCACCACGCTCCGGCTCGGCGGCCCCGCCCGCCGCCTGGTGACCGCCCACACCGACGACGAGGTCGTCGCCGCCGTCCGCGCCGCCGACGCGGCGGGCGAGCCGCTGCTCGTCCTCGGCGGTGGCTCCAACCTGGTGATCTCCGACGCCGGCTTCGACGGCACGGTGCTGCGCATCGCGACCCGCGGCTTCGCCCTGGACGGCGCCGACCTGGAGCTGGCCGCCGGCGAGGTGTGGGCCGAGGCGGTGGCCCGCACCGTGGTCGAGGGCCTGGCCGGGATCGAGTTCCTCGCCGGGATCCCCGGCTCGGCCGGCGCCACCCCCGTGCAGAACGTCGGCGCCTACGGTCAGGAGGTCTCCGAGACCGTCACCGAGGTCGTCGCCTACGACCGGGTGGCGGGGGAGACGGTGACCCTCGCCAACGCGGACTGCTCCTTCTCCTACCGGCACAGCCGCTTCAAGGCGGACCCGGAACGCTACGTCGTGCTGCGGGTGCGCTTCGGCCTCACCGACGCCGCCGGCCAGTCCTCACCGGTCAAGTACGCCGAGGTCGCCAAGGGCCTGGGCGTCGGGATCGGCGACCGGGTCGACCTGACCAAGGCGTACGAGAAGGTGCTCGCGCTGCGCGCGGGCAAGGGCATGGTGCTGGACGCCGCGGACCACGACACCTGGTCGGCCGGCTCCTTCTTCACCAACCCGGTGCTCACCGCCGAGCAGTACGCCGCCTTCGCCGCACGGCTCGGCGAGCTCACCGCCCCCGCCTACCCGGCGCCGGACGGCTGCACCAAGACTTCGGCCGCCTGGCTGATCGACCGGGCGGGCTTCACCAAGGGGTACGGCGGCGGCGCGGCCACCCTGTCCACCAAGCACACGCTGGCCCTCACCAACCGGGGTGCGGCCACCACCGAGGACCTGCTGGCGCTGGCCCGCGAGGTCCGCGACGGGGTGCGCGCCGCGTTCGGCGTGGAGCTGGTGAACGAGCCGGTGATGGTGGGCGTGGCGCTCTAGGGCTGCCGGCCCGGCGTCAGGCGGTCAGCCAGGCGTCGATGTCGGCCAGCAGTTCCTTCTGCACCGCCTCCGGCGCCTGCGACCCGCGCACCGACTGCCGGGCGAGTTCGGCCAGCTCGGCGTCGGAGAAGCCGTGCACCTCGCGGGCCAGCAGGTACTGGGCGGCCAGTCGGGAGCCGAACAGCAGCGGGTCGTCGGCGCCGAGGGCCAGCGGGACGCCGGCGTCGAAGAGCCGCCGCAGCGGCACGTCCTCGGGCCGCTCGTAGACCCCGAGGGAGACGTTGGAGGACGGGCAGACCTCGCAGGTGACCTGGCGGTCGGCGAGGCGCTGCAGCAGCCGGTCGTCCTCGGCGGCGCGCACCCCGTGCCCGATCCGCCCTGCCCCCAGGTCGTCCAGGCAGTCGCGGACGGAGTCGGGGCCGGCCAGCTCGCCGCCGTGCGGGGCCGCCAGCAGCTCGCCCTTGCGGGCGATCTCGAAGGCCCGGTCGAAGTCCCGGGCGAGGCCGCGGCGCTCGTCGTTGGAGAGGCCGAAGCCGATCACGCCCCGGTCGGTGTAGCGGACGGCGAGCCGGGCCAGTGTCCGGGCGTCCATCGGCGACTTCATCCGGTTCGCGGCGACCACCACCCTCATGCCGACCCCGGTGGCCTCGGAGGCCTCCCGCACCGCGTCGAGGATGAGCTCCAGCGCCGGGATCAGCCCGCCCAGCCGGGGCGCGTACGAGGTCGGGTCGACCTGGATCTCCAGCCAGCGGGAGCCGTCGCGCACCTCGTCCTCGGCGGTCTCCCGGACGAGTCGCCGGATGTCCTGCTCGTCGCGGAGCACCGAGCGCGCGGTGTCGTAGAGCCGCTGGAAGCGGAACCAGCCGCGCTCGTCGGTGGCGCGCAGGTGCGGCGGTTCGCCCGAGCTCAGCGCCTCCGGGAGCCGGACGCCGTGCCGGTCCGCCAGCTCCAGCAGGGTGGCGGGCCGCATCGACCCGGTGAAGTGCAGGTGGAGGTGGGCCTTGGGGAGGTCGACGACGCTGCGCGGAGCTGAAAGGCGTTCCATCCGCCGATCCTGCCGCATCCGGAGGCCCGACGGAAACCGCCCCCTGGACATCCCTCGAAAGAATGAGTTTCGACGGAACCAGGGGGCGGTCGGGGGATTTCCGGTCAGTCCCGGGCCTCGGCCAGCAGGTGCTGGATCCGGGTCACGCCCTCGATCAGGTCCTCGTCACCGAGGGCGTACGAGAGCCGCAGGTAGCCCGGGGTGCCGAAGGCCTCGCCGGGGACGACGGCGACCTCGGCCTCGTCGAGGATCAGCGCGGCCAGCTCGGCCGAGGTGGCCGGGCGGCTGCCGCGGATCTCCTTGCCGAGCAGCGCCTTCACCGACGGGTACACGTAGAACGCGCCCTCGGGCTCCGGGCAGAGCACGCCGTCGATCTCGTTCAGCATCTTGACCATGGTGCGGCGGCGGCGGTCGAAGGCCACCTTCATCTCGTCGACGGCGGTCAGGTCGCCGGCCACCGCGGCGAGGGCGGCGCGCTGGGACACGTTGGCGACGTTCGAGGTGGCGTGCGACTGGAGGTTGGCCGCGGCCTTGACCACGTCGGCCGGGGCGATCAGCCACCCCACCCGCCAGCCGGTCATCGCGTAGGTCTTCGCCACGCCGTTGACCACGATGCACTTGTCCCGCAGCTCCGGCAGCAGGGCCGGCAGCGAGGTGAACGCGGCGTCGCCGTAGACCAGGTGCTCGTAGATCTCGTCGGTGAGCACCCACAGGCCGTGCTCGACGGCCCAGCGGCCGATCGCCTCGGTCTCGGCGCGGGTGTAGACCGCGCCGGTCGGGTTGGACGGCGAGACGAACAGCACCACCTTGGTGTTCTCGGTGCGGGCCGCCTCCAGCTGCTCGACCGAGGCCTTGTAGCCGGTGGTCTCGTCGGTGACGACCTCCACCGGCACGCCGCCGGCCAGCTGGATCGACTCGGGGTACGTCGTCCAGTACGGCGCCGGGACGATGACCTCGTCGCCCGGGTCGAGGATGGCGGCGAAGGCCTCGTAGATGGCCTGCTTGCCGCCGTTGGTGACGAGCACCTGGGAGGCGTCCACCTGGTAGCCCGAGTCGCGCAGCGTCTTGGCGGCGATCGCGGCCTTCAGCTCGGGCAGGCCGCCGGCCGGCGTGTAGCGGTGGTTCTTCGGGTCGCGGCAGGCCTCGACGGCGGCGTCGACGATGTAGCCGGGGGTCGGGAAGTCGGGCTCGCCCGCGCCGAAGCCGATGACCGGGCGGCCGGCCGCCTTGAGGGCCTTGGCCTTGGCGTCCACGGCGAGGGTGGCGGACTCCGCGATGGCGCCGATCCGGGCGGACACCCGGCGGTCGGCGGGAGGGACGTTGGCGGGGGTGGGAGCGCTCATGCCTGCATCGTCCCAGAGAGGGTGCGGCCCGGGCACGACGGTTTCAGCATGTGTACGGCACTGTCCACGATGCGTACCCGAGCGGTCCCGTCCGGTCCGGCGCGGCCGTCCGGGAGAGGAGGTTCGACCAAACGCTCAAGAACCCGTACACTCAACGCTCGACGGCCCCCGAAGTGCGGCTCCGCCGATGCGTACACCACGCAGCGATCCGGATGCGGTAGGTTGGGGGTCAACTCCGGGGCCGCGAGGCACCGTAGGGCACTAGCTCAATTGGTAGAGCACCGGTCTCCAAAACCGGCGGTTGGGGGTTCGAGTCCCTCGTGCCCTGCTGCTTTTTCCGTACCGAGCCCGTTCGCTCCGCTGAGCGAGCGGGCTTGATGCGGAGAGGGCCCCACCCGCAATGCTTTTTCGCCGGATCGGTCGTGCCCAAGCCGGGTACGCACGCTCGGCAGGACCCGGATTCAGGTGAGGACGAGTGACGGAGACCACGGGCTCCACCGCGACGCCTGAGAGCGGCAACCCCGAGGGTGCCGACGGCGTTGACGCCACGCCTGACGGCGACGAGAAGACGCTCTCCCGACGTGACCGCAAGCGGGCGCGCAAGGGCGAGGGCGGCGACCGCAAGTCGGGCAAGCGCGCGAAGAAGGGCCTCTTCGCCCGCATCGCGGTGTTCTACCGACAGATCATCGCCGAGCTTCGCAAGGTCGTCTGGCCGAGCCGCAACGAGCTGATCCAGTACACGACCGTCGTCGTCGTGTTCGTCGTGACGATCATGCTGGTCGTCTACGGCATGGACACCGCTTTCGCCAAGCTCAGCCTGTGGATCTTCGGCTGACCTTCTGCCGCTGACGGGCCCCCACCGGGGCGCCCGCCGCGCCCGGCCTGTGCCGGACGCCGCCGCTGCCCGCCGCAGGGATGCCGCGTCCGGATACCGCCCGCCCTTCCGCTGCCGCCGCGACCGGCCCGCCCCCCGGGGGTCGGGTCCGGCGGGCTTTCGGCGCCGACCGGGCGGGCCAGCTACCGTTGACTCGGTACTGTTGAGGTATCCGTTCATTTCCCAGGAAAGAAGCAGCGCCCGTGTCTGAGTCCCCCTGTACGACGCCGACGAGACCGTCACTGAGGCGGATGTCGCGGCCGAGGCTGCCGACGACGAGGCTGCGGAGCAGATCGTCGACGCCGTGGACGCCGACGAGGACGAGGTCGAGGCTGCGGACGAGGACGAGGCGGGCGCGCCGGCCGAGGCTGCCGCGCTGCACGAGGTCCCCGACGTCGAGGCCGCCGCCGACGAGGCCGTCGACGAGGCGGTCGAGGTCGCCGAGGACGAGGCCGAGAGCGACCCGGTGGCCGAGTTCCGCGAGAAGCTCCGCCTCGCGCCCGGCGAGTGGTACGTCATCCACACCTACGCCGGCTACGAGAACCGCGTGAAGCAGAACCTGGAGCAGCGCTCCGTCTCGCTGAACGTCGAGGACCGCATCTTCGAGTCGGCCGTGCCGCAGGAAGAGGTCGTCCAGATCAAGAACGGCGACCGCAAGACCATCCGCCAGAACAAGCTGCCCGGCTACGTCCTGGTCCGCATGGAGCTGGACGCCGAGTCCTGGGGCGTCGTCCGCAACACCCCGGGTGTGACCGGCTTCGTGGGCAACGCCTACGACCCGTACCCGCTGACCCTGGACGAGGTCGTCAAGATGCTCGCCCCGGACGTCGAGCGTGCCGCGGCCAAGGAGGCCGGCAAGGCGTCGCCCGTCCGCCCGGTCGAGGTCCAGGTGCTCGACTTCGAGGTCGGCGACTCGGTCACCGTCACCGACGGTCCGTTCGCCACCCTCCAGGCGACCATCAACGAGATCAACCCCGACTCGAAGAAGGTCAAGGGCCTGGTCGAGATCTTCGGCCGCGAGACCCCGGTCGAGCTGTCGTTCGACCAGATCCAGAAGAACTGATCCAGATCTTCGTCTCCGGGGCGGGGCCGCGGCCCCGCCCCGGAGACGTTTTGGTCCAGGGCCGCATCAGCGGTTAGCCTGGTCCGATGTGTGTCCTGGCGGCCGGGTGTCGCCCCGATGCCGGGCGCATCAGCAATCACCTCTCGGAAGGACCCGGAGAGAAATGCCTCCCAAGAAGAAGAAGATCACGGGGCTTATCAAGCTCCAGATCAACGCCGGCGCGGCCAACCCGGCTCCGCCGGTCGGCCCCGCGCTCGGCCAGCACGGCGTCAACATCATGGAGTTCTGCAAGGCCTACAACGCCGCGACCGAGTCGCAGCGCGGCATGATCGTGCCGGTGGAGATCACGGTCTACGACGACCGCTCCTTCACCTTCATCACGAAGACGCCGCCGGCCGCGCGCCTCATCCTGAAGGCCGCCGGCGTGGACAAGGGCTCCAGCGAGCCGCACAAGACCAAGGTCGCCAAGCTCACCGGCGCCCAGGTCCGCGAGATCGCCACCGTGAAGCTCCCCGACCTGAACGCCAACGACCTGGACGCCGCGTCCAAGATCATCGCCGGCACCGCCCGGTCGATGGGCATCACCGTCGAGGGCTGACCAGCCCCCCTGTCCCGTCAGGGACTGTCACCGTGGTAGGGCCCAGCGCGGCCCGCTCCCACCACGAACTCCTCCTCCCTGCCCGGCACCGTGCGGGAGGGGCCCATATTTCAGGAGACGCAGTGAAGCGCAGCAAGGCTCTCAAGGCCGCGGACGCCAAGGTCGACCGCAGCCGCATCTACGCCCCGCTCGAGGCCGTCCGCCTCGCCCGCGAGACGTCGACCACCAAGTTCGACTCGACCGTCGAGGTCGCCATGCGTCTGGGTGTCGACCCGCGCAAGGCCGACCAGATGGTCCGCAGCACCGTGATCCTTCCGCACGGCACCGGTAAGACTGCTCGGGTCCTGGTCTTCGCGACCGGTGACCGTGCCGAGGCCGCGCGTGCTGCCGGCGCCGACATCGTCGGCTCCGACGAGCTGATCGACGAGGTCGCCAAGGGTCGTCTGGACTTCGACGCCGTCGTCGCCACCCCGGACCTCATGGGCAAGGTCGGCCGCCTCGGCCGCGTGCTCGGTCCCCGTGGCCTGATGCCGAACCCGAAGACCGGCACCGTCACCCCCGACGTCGTGAAGGCCGTCAACGACATCAAGGGCGGCAAGATCGAGTTCCGCGTCGACAAGCACTCGAACCTGCACCTGATCATCGGTAAGGCCTCCTTCACCGACGAGCAGCTGGTCGAGAACTACGGCGCCGCGCTGGAGGAGATCCTCCGCGCCAAGCCGGCCGCCGCCAAGGGTCGCTACATCAAGAAGATCGCCGTTGCCACCACCATGGGCCCCGGCATCCAGGTCGACCCGAACCGCACCCGCAACCTCCTCGTCGAGGAGGACCCGGCCGCCGTCTGAGCCCCCGTGCTCCGACCGTAGCCGCGTCCTGGGCGCAGCAGCAGTCCGTACCGACGGGCCCGCATCCCCCACGGGGGTGCGGGCCCGTCGGGCTTCCGGGGCCGGGGCGTGCGGCCGGTGTCGGACGTGGCAGGGTGGTGGGCCCGGGCGTGCACGAGGACGCACGCCGCTGGAGCGTCGGAGTCGTCCGCGGGGACGGCGGCAGGAGGCGGGGATGACGGGACGGGCGGTGGGCCGCGCCGCGGCGGCGGCCGTACTGGCCGCGCTGCTGGCGGCCTGCGGCGGCGCCGGCGGCGGGACGCCCGAGGCGTCGCCGAGCAGCAGCGCGGTCGATCCCACCGCGCTGCCGAGCCCGACCGACCGCTCCCCGCACGGGGTGCTGATGGCGGCCCAGCTGGCCATGCACACCGCCCGCCGGGCGAGGTTCAGCGGCAACCTCGGCTCCGACACCGTGGCCGGGATGCTGTTCTGGGCGCCGAAGACCGTGCTGGAGCTGAAGCGGCCCGGCACCACCGAGCAGGTCGTGGTGCTGGACACCACCGCCTACCGCGGCGGCGACGCGGCGACCGCGGCCCGGCAGGGCGGCCGGCACTGGGAGCGGTTCACCGCGGCGCCCGGCCCGGACGGCGCGCACGAGGTGCCGTACGCGAGCGCCTTCGACCGGTTGAACCCGGTGGTGGCGCTGACCGCGGCGGTGGCCGCGGCCGCGCCGCAGCGGCTCGGCGAGGAGCAGCTGGACGACAGCACCGTGCAGCACTACCGGGCGGACGTGACGGCCGCGGACTACGCCGCCGCGCAGACGCAGCTCACCCCGGCCCGCCGGACGGCCCTGCTCGCCTCGCTCGGCGGCGGCGGCGTGGTGACCCTCGACCTCTGGCTGAACGGCAGCGACCAGCTCGTGCAGCTGCACCGGACGGGCTCCGGCGCGGCCGGCCAACTGGACGACACCCTGCGGTTCACGGACTTCGCCGGCCCGCTCTCCGTCCAGGCACCGGCCGAGTCCGACACCCGGGACGCGGCCGGACAGGCCCTCCCGCCGCTGTAGCGGCCGGCCCGCGACGGCCGGCCCCGGCCCGCCGCGGGCGGGATTTGGCCGCCGCGCGGGGTTTCGAGTACGGTGGTGTCTGCCAAAGACCGCTGGTTGTTGCCATGCGCCGCAAGGGGGCAGGGCAGCCGAAGGATCTGCGAGTTCTCGCAGACGGCCCGCGCAGGAGTGTTTGGAGCTTGGACTTCCGGTCCGGTGCGATTCGTCGCGTTCGACCGTCGAGGTCGTTCAGAGCCCCGTGCGCCTGCGCACCGGGGCTCTCACTGTTTTCTGCTGAGGTTTCCTTCCGTCCGGCGCGTCGAGGCGTTGAATGGTCGACTGCTCCAAGGTCGGCCCGACTTCGACATCACGGAAGGAGGCGTACGCCTATGGCAAGGCCCGACAAGGCTGCTGCCGTCGCCGAGATCACGGACAAGTTCCGTGCCTCGAACGCGGCCGTGCTGACCGAGTACCGCGGTCTGACGGTGAAGCAGATCAAGACTCTGCGTCGCTCGCTGGGTGAGAACGCCCAGTACGCCGTGGTGAAGAACACGCTGACCAAGATTGCGGCCAATGAGGCCGGGATCTCCGAGCTGGACGACCTGTTCGCGGGTCCGACGGCTGTCGCCTTCGTCACCGGTGACCCGGTGGAGTCGGCGAAGGCTCTGCGTGACTTCGCCAAGGAAAACCCCGCTCTCATCATCAAGGGCGGTGTCCTTGACGGCAAGGCGCTGTCTGCCGATGAGATCAAGAAGCTCGCGGACCTCGAGTCCCGCGAGGTGCTGCTCGCCAAGCTGGCGGGTGCCATGAAGGCCAAGCCCTCCCAGGCTGCCGCGCTCTTCCAGGCCCTGCCGTCGAAGCTCGTCCGCACCGTGGACGCGCTTCGCGACAAGCTCGAGCAGGGCGGTGCCGGTACGCCGGCTCCCGCCGCCGAGGACGAGGCTGCGGAGTAGTTTCCGCAGGCTCACGCCTCGCCGCGGGCCCGTCTACGCGGCAATGCCGTAAGGCACCACGCCCGCCCGACATGTACATCCGGCACCTGCCGAATTAGTGGAAGGACCGCCATCATGGCGAAGCTCAGCCAGGACGACCTGCTCGCGCAGTTCGAGGAGATGACCCTCATCGAGCTCTCCGAGTTCGTGAAGGCGTTCGAGGACAAGTTCGACGTCACCGCTGCCGCCCCGGTCGCGATCGCCGCCGCCGGTGGCCCGGCCGCCGCTGCCGAGGCCGTTGAGGAGCAGGACGAGTTCGACGTCGTCCTCGAGGGCGCCGGCGACAAGAAGATCCAGGTCATCAAGGAGGTGCGCGCCCTCACCTCCCTCGGCCTGAAGGAGGCCAAGGACCTCGTCGACACCGCTGGTGCGAAGGTTCTGGAGAAGGTCGCCAAGGACGTCGCGGAGAAGGCCAAGGCCCAGCTCGAGGCTGCCGGCGCCAAGGTCGTCGTCAAGTGACTCGCCGCCCCCGCTGAGGGGCGCGGGGCCGGGCCGGCCACCCTTCGGGGTGGTCGGCCCGGCCTTTTCGCGTCCGGGGCCGGGCCGCTGTGGGCTCGGCCACTGTCGGTGGGGGCGAGTAGGGTGATCGCTGTCGCTCGGAGCGGCTCCTGCCACGGCGTCTGTAACGCGGGGCGGGCCCGGAGCGATGGTCAGATCGAGGTCCACACCCTGGTGGGGGCCTTGACGAACCGCATCCGGCGCGCGATTCTCGACTCGCGTGCCTCACTGCGGTACGAGTCGGACCGGCCGTGGATGCATATTCGGCAGCGGCGCTGGGAACCTACTCAGTGACTCGTCGTGAGGTGCGGTGGCCCGGGATCACCCGGGCCGTCGGTTGTACGGGAGGAGCGTCCGATTCGGTCTCCGAATCAGGGCTTGTCAGCAGTGTCGCCATTGGCTACACTGTCCCTTTGCGCTGCCTGTTAGCTGCTCCGTGACTCGTCGCCCGGAGTCTGCGCTGCCCTGTAGGGGTCTGGCACCGCCTCCGTAAACCGGCTCCGACCTGGGGATTCAAGCCCCCGGTGGTGGAGGTTCCCGGAGGTGGGATCGGCTCCCGTCATGGCCCGGCCGGTACGCGCGTAGTGAGCTCCGAGCCCTCGGAAGGACCCCCTCTTGGCCGCGCCGCGCAACGCCTCGAACAATTCCGCCGCATCCACCGCCCCGCTCCGCGTCTCGTTCGCGAAGATCAAGGAGCCCCTTGAGGTCCCGAACCTCCTGGCCCTGCAGACCGAGAGCTTTGACTGGCTGCTCGGCAACGCGGCCTGGAAGGCCCGGGTCGAGGCGGCACTGGACAACGGTCAGGACGTCCCCACGAAGTCCGGTCTGGAGGAGATCTTCGAGGAGATCTCCCCGATCGAGGACTTCAGCGGGTCGATGTCGCTGACCTTCCGCGACCACCGTTTCGAGCCGCCGAAGAACTCCATTGACGAGTGCAAGGACCGCGACTTCACGTACGCGGCCCCGCTCTTCGTCACGGCCGAGTTCACCAACAACGAGACCGGTGAGATCAAGTCTCAGACGGTCTTCATGGGCGACTTCCCGCTCATGACCCACAAGGGCACGTTCGTGATCAACGGCACCGAGCGCGTCGTCGTGTCGCAGCTGGTGCGTTCCCCCGGCGTGTACTTCGACTCCACCCTCGACAAGGTGTCCGACAAGGACATCTACTCCGCCAAGATCATCCCCTCCCGCGGTGCCTGGCTGGAGATGGAGATCGACAAGCGCGACATGGTCGGTGTCCGCATCGACCGCAAGCGCAAGCAGTCGGTCACCGTCCTGCTCAAGGCGCTCGGCTGGACCAACGAGATGATCCTCGAGGAGTTCGGCGAGTACGAGTCGATGCGCGCCACCCTGGAGAAGGACCACACCCAGGGCCAGGACGACGCGCTTCTCGACATCTACCGCAAGCTGCGCCCCGGCGAGCCGCCGACCCGTGAGGCCGCGCAGACGCTGCTCGAGAACCTCTACTTCAACCCCAAGCGCTACGACCTCGCCAAGGTCGGCCGCTACAAGGTCAACCGCAAGCTCGGCAACGGCGAGTCCCTGGACTCCGGCGTGCTCACCGAGCCGGACATCATCAACACCATCAAGTACCTGGTGAAGCTGCACGCCGGCGAGACCGACTGGCGCGACGACGAGGGCCGCGACATCGTCATCGAGGTCGACGACATCGACCACTTCGGCAACCGGCGCCTGCGCAACGTCGGCGAGCTCATCCAGAACCAGGTCCGTACGGGTCTCGCCCGTATGGAGCGCGTCGTGCGCGAGCGCATGACCACCCAGGACGTCGAGGCGATCACGCCGCAGACCCTGATCAACATCCGGCCGGTCGTCGCCTCCATCAAGGAGTTCTTCGGCACCAGCCAGCTGTCGCAGTTCATGGACCAGACGAACCCGCTGTCGGGGCTGACCCACAAGCGTCGTCTGTCCGCGCTCGGCCCCGGTGGTCTGTCCCGTGAGCGGGCCGGCTTCGAGGTCCGTGACGTGCACCCCTCGCACTACGGCCGCATGTGTCCGATCGAGACCCCCGAAGGCCCGAACATCGGTCTGATCGGCTCGCTCGCCTCCTACGGCCGGGTCAACGCGTTCGGTTTCATCGAGACCCCGTACCGCAAGGTCATCGAGGGTGTCGTCACCGAGCAGGTCGACTACCTCACCGCCGACGAGGAGGACCGCTACGTCATCGCGCAGGCCAACGCCCCGCTCACCGCGGAGCTGACCTTCGCGGAGCCGCGCGTCCTGGTCCGCCGTCGTGGCGGCGAGATCGACTACATCCCCGGCACCGAGATCGACTACATGGACGTCTCGCCGCGCCAGATGGTGTCGGTCGCGACCGCCATGATCCCGTTCCTCGAGCACGACGACGCCAACCGCGCGCTCATGGGCTCCAACATGATGCGTCAGGCGGTGCCGCTGCTGAAGAGCGAGGCCCCGCTGGTCGGCACCGGCATGGAGTACCGCTGCGCGGTCGACGCCGCCGACGTCATCACCGCCGAGAAGGCCGGTGTGGTGCAGGAGGTCTCGGCCGACTACGTCACCGTGGCCAACGACGACGGCACGTACACCACGTACCGCGCCGCCAAGTTCACCCGCTCGAACCAGGGCACCGCCTTCAACCAGAAGGTGCTCGTCGACGAGGGCGCCCGCGTCGAGGTCAACCAGGTCCTCGCCGACGGTCCCTGCACCGACGAGGGCGAGATGGCGCTCGGCAAGAACCTCCTCGTGGCGTTCATGTCGTGGGAGGGCCACAACTACGAGGACGCGATCATCCTGTCGCAGCGCCTCGTCCAGGACGACGTCCTCTCCTCGATCCACATCGAGGAGCACGAGGTCGACGCCCGTGACACCAAGCTGGGCCCCGAGGAGATCACCCGGGACATCCCGAACGTCTCCGAGGAGGTCCTCGCCGACCTCGACGAGCGCGGCATCATCCGGATCGGCGCCGACGTCGTCACCGGCGACATCCTGGTCGGCAAGGTCACGCCCAAGGGCGAGACCGAGCTCACCCCGGAGGAGCGCCTGCTCCGCGCGATCTTCGGTGAGAAGGCCCGCGAGGTCCGCGACACCTCGCTGAAGGTGCCGCACGGCGAGTCCGGCAAGGTCATCGGCGTCCGCGTCTTCGACCGCGAAGAGGGCGACGAGCTGCCCCCGGGCGTGAACCAGCTGGTCCGCGTCTACGTGGCGCAGAAGCGCAAGATCACCAACGGTGACAAGCTCGCCGGCCGTCACGGCAACAAGGGTGTCATCTCCAAGATCCTCCCCGTCGAGGACATGCCGTTCCTCGAGGACGGCACCCCGGTCGACATCATCCTCAACCCGCTGGGTGTCCCGTCCCGCATGAACCCGGGGCAGGTCCTGGAGATCCACCTCGGATGGCTCTCCAAGCAGGGCTGGGACGTCTCCGGCCTCGCCGACGAGTGGGCCCAGCGCCTCCAGGCGATCGGCGCCGACGTCGTCGAGGGCGGCACCAACCTCGCCACCCCGGTGTTCGACGGCGCCCGCGAGGACGAGATCACCGGCCTGCTGGACCACACCACGCTCACCCGCGACGGCGAGCGCCTGGTGAACTCCACCGGTAAGGCCCGGCTGTACGACGGCCGCTCCGGCGAGCCGTTCCCGATGCCGGTCTCGGTCGGCTACATGTACATCCTCAAGCTGCACCACCTGGTCGACGACAAGCTCCACGCCCGTTCGACCGGTCCGTACTCGATGATCACCCAGCAGCCGCTCGGTGGTAAGGCCCAGTTCGGTGGCCAGCGCTTCGGCGAGATGGAGGTGTGGGCCCTGGAGGCGTACGGCGCCGCCTACGCCCTGCAGGAGCTCCTCACCATCAAGTCCGACGACGTGCTCGGCCGCGTGAAGGTCTACGAGGCCATCGTCAAGGGCGAGAACATCCCCGAGCCGGGCATCCCCGAGTCCTTCAAGGTCCTCATCAAGGAAATGCAGTCGCTCTGCCTCAACGTGGAGGTGCTGTCCTCGGACGGCCAGTCCATCGAGATGCGCGACTCGGACGAGGACGTGTTCCGCGCCGCCGAGGAGCTCGGCATTGACCTGTCCCGGCGCGAGCCGAGCAGCGTCGAAGAGGTCTGACGGAGGTCGGGCCGGCTGCCCCTGAACCAGGCAGCCGGCCCGCCCCCAGGCCCCCTCAGACCACAGACAAACTCTCGAATCACGAAAGAGGGCTTGACGACCAGTGCTTGACGTCAACTTCTTCGACGAGCTCCGCATCGGCCTGGCCACCGCCGACGACATCCGCCAGTGGTCGCACGGCGAGGTCAAGAAGCCGGAGACCATCAACTACCGCACCCTGAAGCCCGAAAAGGACGGACTCTTCTGCGAGAAGATCTTCGGCCCCACCCGGGACTGGGAGTGCTACTGCGGCAAGTACAAGCGCGTCCGCTTCAAGGGCATCATCTGTGAGCGCTGCGGCGTCGAGGTGACCCGCGCCAAGGTGCGCCGTGAGCGGATGGGCCACATCGAGCTCGCCGCCCCGGTCACCCACATCTGGTACTTCAAGGGTGTCCCGTCCCGCCTGGGCTACCTGCTCGACCTGGCGCCGAAGGACCTCGAGAAGGTCATCTACTTCGCCGCCTACATGATCACCTGGGTCGACGACGAGCGCCGCCAGCGCGACCTCCCGTCCCTGGAGGCGCACGTCTCGGTCGAGCGCCAGCAGATCGAGAACCGTCGCGACTCCGACCTGGAGAACCGCGCCAAGAAGGCCGAGTCCGACCTCGCCGAGCTGGAGGCCGAGGGCGCCAAGGCCGACGTGCGCCGCAAGGTGCGCGAGGGCGCCGAGCGCGAGATGAAGCAGCTGCGCGACCGCGCCCAGCGCGAGCTGGACCGCCTCGACGAGGTGTGGACGCGCTTCAAGAACCTCAAGGTCCAGGACCTGGAGGGCGACGAGCTGCTCTACCGCGAGCTCCGCGACCGCTTCGGCACCTACTTCTCCGGCTCGATGGGCGCGGCGGCCCTCAAGGACCGCCTCGAGTCCTTCGACCTGGCGGAGGAGTCCGAGCGCCTGCGCGAGATCATCCGCACCGGCAAGGGCCAGAAGAAGACCCGTGCGCTCAAGCGCCTCAAGGTCGTCTCCGCGTTCCTGCAGACCACCAACAAGCCCAAGGGCATGGTGCTGGACTGCGTCCCGGTCATCCCGCCGGACCTGCGTCCGATGGTGCAGCTGGACGGTGGCCGCTTCGCGACCTCCGACCTGAACGACCTGTACCGCCGCGTCATCAACCGCAACAACCGCCTGAAGCGCCTTCTCGACCTCGGTGCCCCCGAGATCATCGTGAACAACGAGAAGCGCATGCTCCAGGAGGCCGTCGACGCGCTCTTCGACAACGGCCGCCGCGGCCGCCCCGTCACGGGCCCCGGCAACCGCCCGCTGAAGTCGCTGTCCGACATGCTCAAGGGCAAGCAGGGTCGTTTCCGTCAGAACCTGCTCGGCAAGCGCGTCGACTACTCGGCCCGTTCGGTCATCGTCGTCGGCCCGCAGCTCAAGCTGCACCAGTGCGGTCTGCCGAAGGCCATGGCGCTGGAGCTCTTCAAGCCGTTCGTGATGAAGCGCCTGGTCGACCTGAACCACGCGCAGAACATCAAGTCGGCCAAGCGCATGGTCGAGCGCGCCCGCCCCGTGGTGTGGGACGTCCTCGAAGAGGTCATCGCCGAGCACCCGGTGCTGCTGAACCGTGCGCCCACCCTGCACCGCCTCGGCATCCAGGCCTTCGAGCCCCAGCTGGTCGAGGGCAAGGCCATCCAGATCCACCCGCTCGTCTGCACCGCGTTCAACGCGGACTTCGACGGTGACCAGATGGCCGTCCACCTGCCGCTCTCCGCGGAGGCGCAGGCCGAGGCCCGCATCCTGATGCTGTCCTCGAACAACATCCTCAAGCCGGCCGACGGCCGGCCGGTCACCATGCCGACCCAGGACATGGTCCTCGGTCTGTTCTTCCTCACCTCGGACCGGGACGAGGTGAAGGGCGCCGGCCGCTCCTTCTCCTCCACCGCCGAGGCGATCATGGCCTTCGACGCCCGCGACCTGGACGTCCAGGCCCCGATCGAGCTGCGCCTGCCCGCGGGCACCGTGCCGCCGCGCGGCTGGGTCGCCCCGGTCGACGAGGACGGCCAGACCACCTGGTTCGAGGGCGAGCCCTTCCGGCTCACCACGACCCTGGGCCGCGCGCTCTTCAACGAGCTGCTGCCCGAGGACTACCCGTTCGTCGACTACGAGATCGGCAAGAAGCAGCTCTCGGCCATCGTCAACGACCTGGCCGAGCGGTACCCCAAGGTCGTCGTCGCCGCGACGCTCGACAACCTGAAGGCGGCCGGCTTCCACTGGTCGACCCGTTCCGGTGTCACCGTCTCGATCTCGGACGTCATCGTCCCGCCGAGCAAGCCCGCCATCCTGGAGGGCTACGAGGCGCAGGCAGAGAAGGTCCAGAAGCAGTACGAGCGCGGTCTGATCACCAACGACGAGCGCAAGAACGAACTGGTCATCATCTGGACCCGCGCGACCAACGAGGTCGCCGAGGCCATGTCCGCGAACTTCCCGAAGACGAACCCCATCTTCATGATGGTCGACTCGGGTGCCCGTGGAAACATGATGCAGATGCGTCAGATCGCCGGTATGCGTGGTCTGGTGTCGAACGCCAAGAACGAGACGATCCCGCGTCCCATCAAGGCGTCGTTCCGTGAGGGCCTGTCCGTGCTGGAGTACTTCATCTCCACCCACGGTGCCCGTAAGGGTCTCGCGGACACCGCTCTGCGTACCGCCGACTCCGGCTACCTCACCCGTCGTCTGGTCGACGTCTCCCAGGACGTCATCATTCGCGAGGAGGACTGCGGCACCGAGCGCGGCCTCAAGCTGTCGATCGGCTCCGTGGGCGCCGACGGCGTGCTGCGCAAGGCCGACGACGTCGAGACCAGCGTCTACGCCCGCATGCTCGCCGAGGACATCACGGTGGACGGCAAGCTCCTTGCCACCGCCAACACCGACCTCGGTGACGTGCTGATCGACGAGCTGATCCGGCACGGCATCAGCGAGGTCAAGACCCGCTCGATCCTCACCTGTGAGTCGGCGGTCGGCACCTGCGCCATGTGCTACGGCCGTTCGCTGGCCACCGGCAAGCTGGTCGACATCGGTGAGGCGGTCGGCATCATCGCCGCCCAGTCCATCGGTGAGCCCGGCACCCAGCTGACCATGCGTACCTTCCACACCGGTGGTGTGGCCGGTGACGACATCACCCAGGGTCTGCCCCGTGTCGTCGAGCTCTTCGAGGCCCGTACCCCCAAGGGTGTGGCCCCGATCTCGGAGGCCGCGGGCCGCGTCCGCATCGAGGACACCGAGAAGACCCGCAAGATCGTCGTCACTCCGGACGACGGCAGCGACGAGATCGCCTACCCGGTCTCCAAGCGCGTCAAGCTGGAGGTCTCGGAGGGCGAGGCCGTCTCCGTCGGTCAGAAGCTGACCGCCGGTGCGACCAACCCGCACGACGTCCTGCGCATCATGGGCCAGCGCGCCGTCCAGATCCACCTGGTCGCCGAGGTCCAGAAGGTCTACAACTCGCAGGGTGTGTCGATCCACGACAAGCACATCGAGATCATCATCCGGCAGATGCTCCGCCGCGTGACGATCATCGAGTCGGGCGACGCCGAGCTGCTCCCGGGCGAGCTCGTCGAGCGCGGCCGCTTCGAGACCGAGAACCGTCGTGTGGTCTCCGAGAGCGGTCACCCCGCCTCGGGCCGTCCGCAGCTGATGGGTATCACCAAGGCCTCGCTGGCCACCGAGTCCTGGCTGTCGGCCGCCTCCTTCCAGGAGACGACCCGGGTGCTCACCGACGCGGCGATCCACGCCAAGTCGGACCCGCTGCTGGGCCTCAAGGAGAACGTCATCCTCGGTAAGCTCATCCCGGCCGGTACGGGTCTGCCCCGCTACCGCAACATCCGGGTCGAGCCGACCGAGGAGGCCAAGGCCGCGATGTACTCGGCCGTCGGCTACGACGACTACGACCTGTCGCCCTTCGGCGCCGGCTCCGGCCAGGCGGTTCCGCTGGACGACTACGACTACGGCCCGTACAGCGGCTGATGGTCAGGTCCCGATCGCAGGGCGGTCACCCCGGAAGGGGTGGCCGCCCTGCGGCGTTCCCGCCCGGGCCCCCGCCGGGTGTCGCGGCCGGGCCCGGCCGTCAGCGCATCCGGAGGACCGGTCCGCGCGGGGTCAAGGGCAGCACGGCGCCCGCCGGGACGAGGTAGGCGTGCTCGCGGCGCACCCGCAGCAGGTCGCAGTCGGCGCGCACCCGGTTTTTCGGTGGCGCGGGCCTTCGCACGCCGCGTACCGTCCCGGCCATGAACGCCAAGCGACCCCTGGTCGCCGTGCTGACCGGCGCGGGGATCTCCACCGACTCCGGCATCCCCGACTACCGCGGCCCGCAGGGCCTCTGGCAGCGGGACCCGAGCGCGCAGGAAATCGTCACCATCGGCCCGTACCTCGCCGACCCGGACGTGCGCCGGCGGTCCTGGCTGATGCGGCGCGACGTCGCCGCGGCCGTCACCGGGCCCAACGCCGGGCACCTCGCCCTGGTCGAACTGGAGCGCAGCGGACTGCCGGTGCGGGTGCTGACGCAGAACGTCGACGGCCTGCACCAGCGTTCCGGCCTGCCCGACCGCAAGGTCTTCGAACTGCACGGCACCGCGCAGCAGGTGCAGTGCGTCGGGTGCGGCGCGCGCGGGGCGACGGCCGACGTCCTGGCGCGGGTCGCGGCCGGCGAGGCCGACCCCGCCTGCACGGCCTGCGGCGGCGTGCTGAAGCCGTGCACCGTGATGTTCGGCGAGACCCTCGACCCGGTGGTCCTGGGCAACGCCGAGGCCGTCGCCCAGAACTGCGACCTGTTCGTCGCGGTGGGCACCCTGCTCAAGGTCCACCCGGTGGCCGGACTCGTCCGCCTCGCCGTGGACGCGGGGGCCCGACTGGTGATCGTCAACGCCGAGCCGACCCCCTACGACCCGCTGGCGGACGAGGTGATCCGCAAGCCGATCTCCACCGCACTGCCGGCGCTCGTCCGCCGGATCATCGCCGACAGCCGGGCCTGAACCCCCGTCACAGCCAGGCGATCAGACGGGGCGCGCCCCGGTCGGTGCCCGGCAGGACGGTGCGGGCACTGTCCGAGGGAATCGGCCCGGCGGACGGGATCCGGGAGACCCGCACGGGCCGGGCACCGGCTGCCAGGTCCAGCCGGTACAGCGAGGTCTCGCCGTCCTGTGCGGTGAGGTACGCGAGGGACCGCCCGTCGGGGGAGGCCACCGCGTCGGTGGTGCGGGGCCGCCGGCGGGCAGCAGCGGCTCGGCCTGCCGGACGGCACCGAAGTCGTCGGCGAGCGTCACCCGGTAGAGGTTGTCCGCCGAGATGCAGAGCAGGGTCCGCGGACCGAGCCAGAGCCGGGGCCAGCACCGGGGCAGCTGGTCGGCGCCGGGCAGCCCGGAACCACTGTCGCCGCGGCCGAGCCGCACCGGCTCGACGTACTGCTGCCCGTAGGAGGACGCCGGGTCGGTGCGGTGCCAGAGCACCGCGCCGCCGCCCGCCTCCCCGGCGGCGACCTCGCCGCCGGGCACGACGACCACCCCGTCGGCCTTGGTCTCCAGCGGACGCCGGGACCAGACCCTGTCGCCGTCCAGCGCGAAGTCCGGCCCCGGTACCTGCCCTTGGGGCGCCGGTGCGGCCCCGGGCACCGCGAGGTCGTGGGCGGCGACCCGGCCGTCGGCCCGGGCGTACCAGAGGGCGGAGCTCCCGGTGCGGAACAGCGGCCCGCGTCCGTCGGCCACCGTGCCCGGCTCCGGGGCGGTGGCCCGCCCGTCGGAGAGCGCGAACGCGGCGGCGGCCCGGCCGCCGCCCGGCGCGGGGACGGTACCGGCCAGCAGCGTGAGGTCGGCATTGAACATCTGCCGGTCGGCGGCGGCGGAGGTGGACCGGGGCGGCCCGCACAGCCCCGGCGCGGTGGCGCCGTCCGGCAGGACGGCGGAACGCCCCTCCAGCGGCCGGTGCTCGTCCATGCCGTACGCGTGCACGGTCACCAGGTCGGCCTTGCCGCCGGCGGTGGTCGGCGAGGCGACCCCCAGCGGTCGCACCAGGCGATGACCAGCCGCCCCGGCCCGGCGATCGAACCGCCGACGCCCGGTACCACCGGGCCCGCCGCGGCGCTTTGCGGCCCGGTCGGCGTCGGCCCGCCACCGGGTCGGCAGGCCGGCACGGCGGCCAGCAGGACGGCGACGGGCACGACGGCCACCAGCCGGCCGCCCCTGAGCCGGCCACCGCCCATCCGACGGCCCGCGCCCCGCGCATCCGCGATCCGACTGCCCGCGATCCCCCTGCCCGTACTGCGACTGCCCGTGCTGCGACGCACCCCTGGCCCCCCGGCCCCCGAACGCGCGCGGCCGCGGCGCGGCTCCACCCCTGAACGCGTTCGAATTCTCTGGGCGGGCACGCTACCAGGCCGCCCGCCGACCGG
The DNA here is from genome assembly GCF_039544005.1 of Kitasatospora paranensis. Lineage (NCBI taxonomy): Bacteria > Bacillati > Actinomycetota > Actinomycetes > Kitasatosporales > Streptomycetaceae > Kitasatospora > Kitasatospora paranensis. Next base: position 3,729,512 of record NZ_BAABKV010000001.1, on the reverse strand, counting down.
GACGGGCCCCCGCGTGGGATGACGCGCGTAGCATGTCAGCGCCCCGAGCAGCAGGGAGTTCACCCATGGCAGCAGCCTTCGACCCGTGGTCGCCCGCCTTCGTCGCCCACCCCTACGACGCCTACGCGGAGCTCCGGGAGAAGACCCCCGTCCACTTCTACGAACCCAGCGGACAGTGGCTGATCTCCCGTCACGCCGACGTCTCCGCCCTGCTGCGCGACCGGCGGCTCGGCCGCACCTACACCCACCGCTTCACCCACGAGGAATTCGGCCGCCCCGCCCCCGACCCCGCCCACGAGCCGTTCCACACCCTCAACGACCACGGCCTGCTCGACCTGGAGGCCCCGGACCACACCCGGATCCGCCGCCTCGTCGCCAAGGCCTTCACCCCGCGCATGGTCGAGGCGCTGCGGCCCACCGTCGCCCGCCTCGCCGGCCGGCTCGTCGACGACCTGCTCGCGGACGGCGGCGGCGACCTCGTCGCCACCGTCGCCGAACCCTCCCGGTCGCCGTGATCGCCGAAATGCTCGGCGTCCCCGAGAGCGACCGGCACCTGCTGCGGCCCTGGTCCGCCGACATCACCGGCATGTTCGAACTCAACCCGGGCGAGGAGACCGCCCGGCGGGCCGTCCGCGCCAGCACCGAGTTCTCCGACTACCTGCGCGCCCTGATCCGCGCCCGCCGCACCGACCCGGGCGACGACCTGATCAGCGCCCTCGCCCTGGTCACCGACGACGGCGACGTGCTCAGCGAGCAGGAGACCGTCTCCACCTGCGTCCTGCTGCTCAACGCCGGCCACGAAGCCACCGTCAACACCACCGGCAACGGCTGGTGGGCGCTGTTCCGCAACCCCGGCCAGCTCGCCCGGCTCCGCGGCGCCGTGGACGCACTCCTGCCCACCGCCGTCGAGGAGCTGATGCGCTACGACACCCCGCTCCAGATGTTCGAACGCTGGGTGCTGGAGGACATCGAGGTCGGCGGCACTCTCATCCCGCGCGGCAGCGAGGTCGCCCTGCTCTTCGGCTCCGCCAACAGCGACCCGGAGCGCTTCACCGACCCCGACCGGCTCGACGTCGGCCGCACCGACAACCCGCACATCACCTTCGGCGCCGGAATTCACTTCTGCCTCGGAGCCCCGCTCGCCAGAATGGAGCTCGCCGAGTCGTACGGCGCACTGCTGCGGCGCGCGCCGGGCCTGCGGCTCGTCCGCGAGCCCCGGTGGCGACCCGGCTACGTCATCCGGGGGCTCCAGGAGCTCCTGGTCGAGATCTGAGGAGGGGCCATGGGCGCGGCGACCGGAGCACTGCTGGGGCTGGCGATCGGCGACGCCCTCGGGCACCCCACCGAGTTCGAGGAGATCGAGCACGTCGCGGCGTACTGCCCCGACTGGCGCCGACTCCCGCTCCCCGAGCCCGCCCTGGTCACCGACGACACCCAGATGACCCTCGCCCTCGGCCGCGGCCTGCGCACCGCCCTGGAGCGCGGCCCGCTCACCCCGCTGCGCCTGGAGCGGCCGGTGCGCGAGGAGTTCGTCGACTGGTGGCGCTCGCCCGCCAACAACCGCGCCCCGGGCGCGACCTGCCTGCGCTCGTGTTGGCGCCTCAGCAAGGCCGAGCGCCGCTGGCAGGAGGCCAGTGACGTCGGCTCCAAGGGCTGCGGCGCCAACATGCGGGTCGCCCCGCTCGGCCTGGTGCGCGACCTGACGATCGGCCAGCTCGCCGGACCGGCCCAGCTCCAGTCCGCGCTCACGCACGGCCACCCGACCGCGCTCGCCGCGAGCGAACTCACCGCGTACACCGTCCGGCTGCTCGCCGACGGCACGCCGCCCGCCGAACTGCCGGCCCGGCTGCGGCAGCACGCGCACGCCAACCGCAGCCGCTACGACGCTTTCTGGCTCGGCGACCTCGCCGCCCACGCCCAGGACCACAGCCCCGAGGAATTCATCGCCCGCGGTTGGGCGGACTGCCTCTTCGTCCTCGACCGGCTCGACGCCGCGCTCGCCCGCCCCTCCGTCGAGACCGACCCGTGCGAGATCACCGGCGAGGGCTGGATCGCCGAGGAGGCCTTCGCCACCGCGCTGCTCTGCTTCCTGCTGCTCCCGGACGACCCGGTGGCCGCCGTCCGCCGCGCCGCGTACTCCAGCGGCGACTCCGACTCCATCGCCTGCCTCACCGGCGCCTTCGCCGGCGCCCGCCACGGCGAGGCGGCCTGGCCCGAGGAGTGGGCCGGCCGCATCGAGTACCGCGACGAACTGCTCGCCCTCGGCGCCCTCTGGGACTGACCCGCGCGAGGGTGCCCAGGCCCTAGGCCAGCACCCCCGCCGCGCGGGCCTCGGCCAGCCAGTCGCCGAAGCCCGCCAGCAGCCGGTCGTACAGCTCCGCGTCGGCCACCAGGCGCGGATCTGCGCCGGCCGGGAAGAACCCCGCGTTGTCCACCAACCGGGCCCCCGGCACCGGCAGTTCGTCCAGCCGGTGGAGGAACGAGAACTCCTGGTCGGCCGGGTCGCCGAACCCCACGAACTGCCAGAACACCGGCAGTTCGGCGGCCAGGCAGAGCAACTCCCGGGCCGCGCCCCGCGCACTCGGGCCGCCGTCCGTCTGGAACACCACCAGCGCCGGCTCGACGGCACCCGACATCAGGTAGTGCCGGATCACCGCCTTCATCGCCAGGTGGTAGTTGGTCCGCCCCATGTGCCCGTACGAGGCGTGCAGGGCGCCGATCCGGTCCCGGTAGCCGCCCAGCTCCAGCTCGGCGACCCCGTCCACCGCGGTGGAGAAGAACACCACCGGCACCCGGCCGTCGTCGTCCAGGTGCGCGGAGAGCGCCAGCACCTGCTCGGCGAAGTGCTGCACCGTGCCGTCCCGGTAGAAGGGCCGCATCGACCCCGACCGGTCCAGCACCAGGTACACCGCAGCCCGGACCCCGCCCAGGCCCGCGCGCGCCACCCCGTCCCGGGCACTCTTGTACAGGCTCACCAGCCCCGGCGCCTCGGCCGCGACCCTCTCCGGGCTCAGCGCCATGCCGGCCGCCCCGGCACGGAGCCCGTCACACCGACACCGGGTAACGCGCACCGAGCACCGCACGGTCGCCCTCCGCGCACGCCACCAGATCGTCCGCCACCCGCAGCAGCACCTCCCGGCCCTCCACCCCGCCCGTCCACTCGGCGGGCAGCCCCGACAGGCCGTAGACCGCGCCGACCAGGTTCCCGCAGACCGCGCCGGTGGAGTCGCTGTCCCCGGAGTGGTTCACCGACAGCAGCAGCGCCTCCCGCGGGCCCGCCGCCAACGCGCAGTACACCGCGATCGCCAGGCACTCCTCCGCGATCCAGCCCAGCCCCACCCGCTCGACCGCCTCCGCCGACGCACCGCCCTCACCGGCCACCCGCACCGCCCGCCGCAGCGCCTCCACCAGCTCCCCGCCGCCCGGGAACGCCGCGGCCTGGTCGATCACCGCCGCCACCGCCTCCGGCAGCGGCACCCCCGCCACCACCCGCTCCACCAGCGCCGCGAAGGCGCCCGCCGCCAGGTAGCCGGTCGGATGACCGTGGGTCAGCTGCGCACACTCCGCGGCCAGCCGGAACGCGTCGTCCGCACCCAGCCGCAGCAGCCCGAACGGCGCCGAACGCATCACCGTCCCGCACCCCTTGGAGTGCGGGTTCACCGGACCGGCCGAGCCGAACGGCGCCGCCGGCACGTACCGCGGCCACCCCGCGATCCCGCTCGTACAGGCGTTGCCCGGCGCCCGCGACGCGTACAGGAACGGATGCCCCAGCAGCCAGCCGTCCGGCTGCCGCTCCGGCCCGGACAGCCGCTGCGTCAGCAGCCAGCGGTGGTACGCCGCGTGCAGCGCCGCCGGCGTGGCGCCCCGCAGCAGCCCCTCCGCCGTGAACAGCGTCATCTGGGTGTCGTCGGTGACCTGGTCCCCCTCCGCCCCGCCGCGGCCCGGCAGCCCGGTCACCCCGTCCGGGCCGAACCGCGCCCGGATCTGGTCGAGCCGCTGGAACTCCACCGGCCAGCCCAGCGCGTCGCCGACCGCGCCCCCCAGCAGCGCACCGCGCACCCGGTCCCGGTAAGCCGTCATCCGTCCCCCTCGTCGATCCTCCGGCGACCCGGCCTCAGCGCCGGATCTCGCCCGCCCCGCCGTGCAGCGCCGCCCGGTCGGCGGCGGCCCGTCCGGCCATCCACCCCTCACCGTCGCTCACCCGCACCCGCTGGGACACCAGTTTCGGGAACATCCTGCCCACCGTGTCGTCCACCGCCTGCTCCCGGGCGGCCAGCACCGGCAGCAGCCGCTCGTCCGGCACCACCTGCTCCGCCGTGCCGTCCTCCCGGAGGTGGCGTCCGGCCGCCGCGTCCGCGGTGGCCTGCTCGACCGCCTCGGACAGCCGCTCGCGGATCCGTGCCGCGTACGAGATCAGGAACGACTGCCGGAAGGCCTTCGTCCGCGGCGCGCCGTCCCGGTGCCGACGGCTGCCGGCCCGGCTCATCGTCGCCGTCGCCTGCACCAGCAACGAGGTGTACAGCAGCTCCACCGCGTCCAGGTCCCCGTCGAACCCGATGATGGTGCAGAAGCCGAACTCCTTCGCCCACACCACCCGGCACCGGTTCGCCGCGGCCACCGCGTCCAGCAGCATCGCCTTCGGGCTCTCGTACGGGTTGTCGATCCCGATCCGCAGCGCCGCGGGAGAGTCCTTCGACGGCGCCCCCACCGACAGCAGCGCATCGTCGATCGAGTGCTGCGCCATCAGCTGCTGGGCCTTGGCGGACAGCGCCTCCGCCTCCTCCGGGAACTCCGTCGACTCGGCCTTGGCCAGCAGCGCCCGGATCCGGCCGAGCATCCGCGGCTCGCCCGCGACCCGCACGTTCGACGCCACCGCACTGCGGCCGGGCGCCGGCCCGACCGGCGCCACCGGCGGCAGCAGCGCCCACGCCCGCAGCAGCTCCAGCGCCGCCGTCGCCACTGCGAACCGGTCCAGCCGCTGCCGGCCGCCGAACTCCGACAGGAACTCCGCGTCGTCCGCCCACCACACCTCGACGGCCAGCTCCCGCAGCTGCTCGTGCCAGCGCCGGTCCAGCGCGGCCGCAGCGTGCCGCCGGCCCTCCGCCGCGATCAGGTCCACCGCCAGCGCCAGGTGCGCCGCCCCGAGCTCGCGCCGCACCACCCGCACCAGGTCGGCCGGCCGCCACCCCGCCGCCCAGCACCGGCCCACCGCCTGCTCCGCGTGCCCGAGCAGGGCCCGGCTCACCTGCGGCCACCGCTCGGCCGACGCCGCCAGCAGCGACGCACCGACGTCCAGCGCGAGGTCCAGCCCGTCCGGCTGCGCCGCCACGACCTGCTGCACCGCCTGCGCCAGCAGCCCGTCGGCGGCCGAGCCCTGCTCGTCCCTGCTGCTGCGCCTGCCCACGGTGTCTCCTGCGTTCGGTGCCGATCCCCGCTCCATGATGCCGGAGCGCGCGGGCCGCCCGGCCGGCGCGACCCGGCGGCGGGCGCCCCGGACCCTGCCGGGTCGTCACCGGCGAAGCCGGAACGGCGGATCGGCAACTACTCGACCCGCCCACTCGTCCTGCATCCTGTAGGCACACGCGCGGGGACCGCGCGACGGGGCGTCGGGAGGTGGCCGCAGTGGCCGTACAGCCGTGGGGGCAGCAGCCTCAGCAGCCGCAGCACCCGTACGGACAGCAGGCCTGGCAGCCTGCCCCGACCCCGCAGTCCGCGATGCGGGCCGCGCACGCCGACCGGGAGCGGACGGTGGACGTGCTGAAGGCGGCGTACGCCGAGGGGCGGCTGGCGGCGGAGGAGTACTCGCAGCGGTTCGACGCCGCGCACCGCGCGCAGACCTACGGTCAGCTCGCGCAGCTGGTGGCGGACCTGCCGTCCGGTCCGATGGTGGCCCCGCAGCAGGCCCCGGTGCCGGTCGTCCCGATGGTGCCGCAGACCTTCCTGCCGCCGCCGCTGCCCTACGTCCCGCGGCGGACCAACGGCATGGCGGTCGCCTCGATGGTGCTCGGGCTGCTCTGCCTGCCGACCGGCGGGATGCTCGGGGTGCCCGCCGTGGTGACCGGCCACATCGCCAAGAACCAGCTGCGGCAGAGCGGCGAGGAGGGCGACGGGATGGCCACCGCCGGCCTGGTGATCGGCTGGCTGTCGGTCGGGGGTGGGCGCTGCTGTTCCTGCTCATGGCCGTGTCGATGGCCGCGGGCGGCTGACCCCCGCGCCGTCCGGGAGGCCGGGGCCGGGGCGCCGCCGAGTGGCAGCCCGTGGCCCCGTGTGGTAGGACGGTCGGAGGTTCTCAGGACGTTCCGGTGGCGCGGCGCCATCCCGGGTGAGCTGCGGCGTTGCATTTGTTTTGACCGCCGCCGATGCGCTAGGTACGCTCTGATTCGTGCCTGGGGTGTCCCCGGGTCCTTGTGCGTGCCAGTAGACCGGCCGCCGGAGCAGAGCGCTCATACCGCTCTCGCTGTGCGAGCGCCGACGCTGTCCTTAGCTCATGGGATTCCGTGATTCCTCCGCCAGGAGGCTCAACACACCCGACCGCGTGGGTCGGAGCGTTGGGGTCGCCACAGGTTAGTTTTACGCAGCCTTGGCACACAGAAAACGGAGAAACGGTGCCTACGATCCAGCAGCTGGTCCGAAAGGGCCGGCAGGACAAGGTCGAGAAGAACAAGACGCCCGCCCTCAAGGGCTCGCCGCAGCGTCGTGGCGTCTGCACGCGTGTGTACACGACCACCCCGAAGAAGCCGAACTCGGCGCTTCGTAAGGTCGCCCGTGTGCGCCTCACCAGCGGGATCGAGGTCACCGCTTACATCCCGGGCGAGGGCCACAACCTGCAGGAGCACTCCATCGTGCTGGTGCGCGGTGGTCGTGTGAAGGACCTTCCTGGTGTCCGCTACAAGATCATCCGCGGTTCCCTCGACACCCAGGGTGTCAAGAACCGCAAGCAGGCTCGCAGCCGCTACGGCGCCAAGAAGGAGAAGTAAGAATGCCTCGTAAGGGCCCCGCCCCGAAGCGCCCGGTCATCATCGACCCGGTCTACGGCTCCCCGCTGGTGACCTCGCTGGTCAACAAGATCCTGCTGCACGGCAAGCGCTCCACCGCCGAGCGGATCGTGTACGGCGCCCTCGAGGGCGTCCGCGAGAAGACCGGCGCCGACCCGGTGGTCGCGCTCAAGCGCGCCCTGGAGAACGTCAAGCCGACCCTCGAGGTCAAGTCCCGCCGTGTCGGTGGCGCCACCTACCAGGTGCCGGTCGAGGTCAAGCCCGGCCGCGCCAACACCCTCGCGCTGCGCTGGCTCGTCGGCTACTCCCGCGCCCGTCGCGAGAAGACCATGACCGAGCGCCTGCTCAACGAGATCCTGGACGCCAGCAACGGTCTGGGCGCCTCGGTGAAGCGTCGCGAGGACACCCACAAGATGGCCGAGTCCAACAAGGCCTTCGCGCACTACCGCTGGTAGTCCGAACCCCGTCACTAGACAGAGAGAGAACGAGCCACCATGGCTGCAACCTCCCTTGACCTCGCCAGGGTCCGCAACATCGGGATCATGGCGCACATCGACGCGGGCAAGACCACCACCACCGAGCGGATCCTGTTCTACACCGGTGTCTCGTACAAGATCGGTGAGGTCCACGATGGCGCTGCCACCATGGACTGGATGGAGCAGGAGCAGGAGCGCGGCATCACGATCACGTCGGCCGCGACGACCTGTCACTGGACGCTCGAAGGCGTCGACAACACCATCAACATCATCGACACCCCGGGCCACGTCGACTTCACCGTCGAGGTGGAGCGTTCGCTGCGCGTGCTCGACGGTGCGGTGACGGTGTTCGACGGCGTCGCCGGCGTGGAGCCCCAGTCCGAGACCGTGTGGCGGCAGGCCGACCGCTACGGCGTCCCGCGCATCTGCTTCATCAACAAGCTGGACCGCACGGGCGCCGACTTCTACTTCTGCGTGCAGACCATCGTGGACCGCCTCGGCGCCACCCCGCTGGTCATGCAGCTGCCGATCGGCGCGGAGTCCGACTTCGTCGGCGTCGTCGACCTGGTGAAGATGAAGGCGCTCGTCTGGTCGCCCGAGGCCACCAAGGGCGAGATGTACGACACCGTCGACATCCCGGCTGAGCTGGCCGACAAGGCCGCGGAGTACCGCGAGGCGCTCCTGGACACCGTGTCGAACGTCAGCGACGAGGTGATGGAGCTCGCCCTGGAGGGCGAGGACATCCCCGAGGAGCTGCTGGTCGCCGCGATCCGCAAGGGCACCCTCGAGTCGTCCTTCACGCCGATCTTCTGCGGCACCGCGTTCAAGAACAAGGGCGTTCAGCCCCTGCTCGACGCGGTCGTCAAGTACCTGCCGTCGCCGCTGGACATCGAGTCCATCGAGGGCACCAAGCCCGGCGACGACTCGGTCAAGATCTCGCGCAAGGCCTCGGACGAGGAGCCGCTCGCGGCGCTCGCGTTCAAGATCATGTCCGACCCGCACCTGGGCAAGCTCACCTTCGTCCGGGTCTACTCCGGTCGTCTTGAGGCCGGCACCGCCGTCCTCAACGCGGTGAAGGGTCGCAAGGAGCGCATCGGCAAGATCTACCGCATGCACGCGAACAAGCGTGAGGAGATCGACTCGGTGGGCGCCGGCGACATCGTCGCTGTCATGGGTCTCAAGCAGACCACCACCGGCGAGACCCTGAGCGACGAGAAGCAGCCGGTCATCCTGGAGTCCATGGACTTCCCGGCCCCGGTCATCCGCGTCGCGATCGAGCCGAAGTCGAAGGGTGACCAGGAGCGTCTGGGCACCGCGATCCAGCGGCTGGCCGAGGAGGACCCGTCCTTCCAGGTCAACACCGACGAGGAGACCGGCCAGACCATCATCGCCGGTATGGGCGAGCTGCACCTCGAGGTGCTGGTCGACCGTATGAAGCGTGAGTTCAAGGTCGAGGCCAACGTCGGCAAGCCGCAGGTCGCGTACCGCGAGACGATCCGCAAGGCCGTCGAGCGCATCGACTACACGCACAAGAAGCAGACCGGTGGTTCGGGTCAGTTCGCGAAGATCCAGATCGCGATCGAGCCGATCGAGTCCGGCGAGGGCTACGAGTTCGTCAACAAGGTCACCGGTGGCCGCGTGCCGAAGGAGTACATCCCCTCGGTCGACGCCGGTTGCCAGGAGGCCATGGAGTTCGGTGTCCTCGCCGGCTACCCGCTCCAGGGTGTCCGCGTGACCCTGCTCGACGGTGCCTCGCACGATGTCGACTCGTCCGAGCTCGCCTTCAAGATCGCCGGTTCCATGGCGTTCAAGGAGGGTGCTCGCAAGGCCGGCCCGGCTCTGCTCGAGCCGATGATGGCCGTCGAGGTCACCACGCCCGAGGACTACATGGGCGATGTGATCGGCGACATCAACTCCCGCCGTGGCCAGATCCGGGCCATGGAGGAGCGTCACGGTGCCCGCGTCGTCAAGGCGCTGGTGCCGCTCTCCGAGATGTTCGGCTACGTCGGTGACCTGCGCAGCAAGACCTCTGGTCGCGCGAGCTACTCGATGCAGTTCGACTCGTACGCCGAGGTTCCGCGGAACGTGGCGGACGACATCATCGCCAAGGCCAAGGGTGAGTAAGTCCTGACAATCAGGACTTTCCCGACCCCTTAGGCTAGAAGGAGGCACCCCGGGGGAATCCCACCGGATTCCCCCGGGCCCTCCGGCACCCCACCCCGCGGGACGGCAAGGGGCGCGACCAGCGCCCCCTTCCCAATCCCATCCAGACCAACTGACGTCGTACGGCGTACAGAACTGTCCTCAGGAGGACTGCAGTGGCGAAGGCGAAGTTCGAGCGGACGAAGCCCCACGTCAACATCGGCACCATCGGTCACATCGACCACGGTAAGACCACGCTGACCGCGGCGATCACCAAGGTGCTGCACGACGCGTACCCGGCGATCAACCCCTTCACGCCGTTCGACCAGATCGACAAGGCGCCGGAGGAGCGGCAGCGCGGTATCACCATCTCCATCGCGCACGTCGAGTACCAGACCGAGGCGCGTCACTACGCCCACGTTGACTGCCCGGGTCACGCGGACTACATCAAGAACATGATCACCGGTGCGGCCCAGATGGACGGTGCGATCCTCGTCGTCGCCGCCACCGACGGCCCGATGCCGCAGACCAAGGAGCACGTGCTCCTGGCCCGCCAGGTCGGCGTCCCCTACATCGTCGTCGCCCTGAACAAGGCCGACATGGTGGACGACGAGGAGATCCTGGAGCTCGTCGAGCTCGAGGTCCGTGAGCTCCTCTCCGAGTACGAGTTCCCGGGCGACGACCTGCCGGTCGTGCGCGTCTCGGCGCTCAAGGCGCTCGAGGGCGACGCCGAGTGGGGCCAGAAGCTCCTCGGCCTCATGGAGGCCGTGGACGAGGCCATCCCGACCCCGGCCCGTGCCACCGAGCTCCCGTTCCTGATGCCGATCGAGGACGTCTTCACGATCACCGGTCGTGGCACCGTCGTCACCGGCCGCATCGAGCGTGGTGTCCTCAAGGTCAACGAGACCGTCGACATCATCGGCATCAAGACCACCAAGACCACCACCACGGTCACCGGTATCGAGATGTTCCGCAAGCTGCTCGACGAGGGCCAGGCCGGTGAGAACGTCGGTCTGCTCCTCCGTGGCATCAAGCGCGAGGACGTCGAGCGCGGCCAGGTCATCATCAAGCCGGGTTCGGTCACGCCGCACACCGACTTCGAGGCCCAGGCCTACATCCTGTCGAAGGACGAGGGTGGCCGTCACACCCCTTCTTCAACAACTACCGCCCGCAGTTCTACTTCCGTACCACGGACGTGACCGGCGTCGTGACCCTCCCCGAGGGCACCGAGATGGTCATGCCGGGCGACAACACCGGCATGACGGTGGCGCTGATCCAGCCCATCGCCATGGAGGAGGGCCTCAAGTTCGCCATCCGTGAGGGTGGCCGCACCGTCGGCGCCGGCCAGGTCACCAAGATCATCAAGTAATGATCTGACCCTGGTCTGTCGACGACAGGCTCGCCGCAAGGCAAACGGAAGGGCCCGCCCCCTCCGTCCGCGAGGACGGGGAGGGCGGGCCCTTCCGCGTGCGCCGGCCCGGCCGGCCGGTCAGAGGCCCGCGGTGTACGCCCGGCACTCCTCGTACGACGGCAGCAGGCCGCCCGCCAGCGCCTCGGCCAGCGAGGGCGCGGCCGCGTCGCGGTCCGACAGCTGCGGCGTGCCGGCCGGCCAGTCGATGCCGAGCTCCGGGTCGAGCGGGTGCACCGCGTGCTCGCCCACCGGGTTGTACGTCTCCGAGCACAGGTAGGAGAGCGTCGCGTCGTCGGTGAGCGCGCAGAATCCGTGCCCGATGCCCTCCGGGACGTACACCGCCCGCCGGTCCACGTCGTCCAGCCGGAAGCCCTCCCAGCGGCCGAACGTCGGCGAGCCGACCCGCAGGTCCACCAGCACGTCCAGCACCGCACCGCGCACACAGCTCACGTACTTGGCCTGGCCCGGCGGCACGTCCGCGAAGTGCACCCCGCGCACCACGTCGCGGGCCGACACCGACAGGTTGCCCTGGGCGAGGCGCAGCGGATGCCCGACCACCTCGGCGAGCCGGTCGAAGCGGTACCACTCGGTGAACAGCCCGCGCGGATCCCCGTGCAGCTGCGGGGTGACCTCGAAGGCCCCTCGATCAACGACTCGCGGAACTTCACCGCTCATCCTCCTCGTCCAACAGGTCCAGCAGGTACCGGCCGTACCCGCTCTTGAGCAACGGCTCGGCCAGCGTGCGCAGTCGGGCCGAGTCGATCAGCCCGCGCCGCCAGCAGGCCTCCTCGATGCAGCCGATCTTGAAGCCCTGTCGCTCCTCCATCACCCGCACGAACTCCGACGCCTGCACCATCGACACGAAGGTGCCGGTGTCCAACCAGGCTGTGCCGCGGTCGAGTCGGGTCACCTGGAGCTCACCCGCCCGCAGGTAGGCGTCGTTGACGGCGGTGATCTCCAACTCGCCCCGGGCGCTGGGCCGCAGGCCACGCGCTATCTCCACCACGCGGTTGTCGTAGAAGTACAGGCCCGGCACCGCGTACCGCGACTTCGGCCGCTGCGGCTTCTCCTCGATCGAGATCGCCCGGCCGTCCGCGTCGAACTCCACCACGCCGTACGCGGTGGGATCGGCCACCGGGTAGGCGAACACCACGCCGCCCTTCGGATCGGCGTGCTGCGCGAGCCTGGTGCCCAGGCCGCTGCCGTGGAAGATGTTGTCACCGAGGATCAGTGCCACCGGCTCGTCCCCGATGAAGTCCGCACCCAGCACGAAGGCCTGCGCGATCCCTTCCGGCCGCTCCTGGACGGCGTACTCCAGCCGCAGACCGAACTGCGAGCCGTCACCGAGCAGTCGCACGAACTGCGGCTGGTCCTCGGCCGTGGTGACGATCAGGACCTCGTCGATGCCCGCCATCACCAGGGTGGACAGCGGGTAGTAGATCATCGGCTTGTCGAAGACCGGCAGCAGCTGTTTCGAGACCGCGCGGGTCAGCGGCCACAGCCGCGACCCGGTACCGCCGGCCAGCAGGATTCCACGCATGGACAGCAGCCTAGGGCTTGCCCCGGGCCCGCCCCCGCCGTGCCCTGCCGAGCATCGGCCGAACACCGCCCGGACGGGCGCGGCTAGACTGCCCGGACTATGCGCATCCTGGTCACCGGCGGTGCCGGCTTCATCGGGTCCGAGTTCGTCCGCGCCCAGCTGGGCGCCGACCCCTCGGCTGAGATCACCGTCCTCGACAAGCTCACCTACTCGGGCGTCGAGGCCAACCTCGACCCCGTGCGCGAGCACCCCGGCTACCGCTTCGTCCGCGCCGACATCTGCGACGAGCAGGCCGTGGACGCCGCCGTCGCCGGCCACGACGTCCTCGTGCACTTCGCCGCCGAGTCGCACGTCGACCGCTCCATCGAGGGCGCCGGCCCGTTCGTGCAGACCAACGTGGTGGGCACCCAGGTCCTCCTCGACGCCGCCCGCCGGCACGGCGTCGGCCGCTTCGTCCACGTCTCCACCGACGAGGTCTACGGCTCGATCACGGAGGGCTCCTGGACGGAGGACTGGCCGCTCGCGCCGAACTCCCCGTACTCCGCCTCCAAGGCCTCCTCCGACCTGCTGGCGCTCGCCTACCACCGCACCCACGGCATGGACGTGGTGGTCACCCGCTGCTCCAACAACTACGGGCACCACCAGTTCCCGGAGAAGGTCGTCCCGCTGTTCACCACCAACCTGCTCGACGGGCGGAAGGTGCCGCTGTACGGCGAGGGCGGCAACGTCCGCGACTGGCTGCACGTCTCCGACCACTGCCGCGGCATCGACCTGGTGATGCGCGGCGGCCGGCCCGGCCGCGTCTACAACATCGGCGGCGGCACCGAGATCACCAACAAGGAGCTCACCGGCCTGCTGCTGGAGGCGGCCGGCGCGGGCTGGGAGATGGTCGAGCACGTCCAGGACCGCAAGGGCCACGACCTGCGCTACTCCTCGACATCACCCGGATCCGCGAGGAGCTCGGCTACGAGCCGCAGGTCTCCTTCGCCGACGGCCTGGCCGACACCATCGCCTGGTACCGGGACAACCGCGCCTGGTGGGAGCCGCTCAAGGCCCGGGCGGCCCTCGCGTGAGCGCCGTCCTGGTCACCGGCGCGGGCGGGATGCTCGGGCGGGACCTGCTCGCCGTCCTCGACGCCGCCGGGCGCAAGGCCACCGGGCTCGACCGGGCCGCCCTCGACGTGACGGACGCCGACGCCGTCCGCGCCGCCGTCGCCGGCCACGACACCGTCGTCAACTGCGCCGCCTGGACGGACGTCGACGGCGCCGAGAGCGCCGAGGCGGCCGCCACCGCCGTCAACGGCACCGGTGTCCGCCACCTCGCGCTGGCCTGCCGGGAGACCGGCGCGCGCCTGCTGCAGGTCTCCACCGACTACGTACTGCCCGGCGACACCGACCGGCCCTGCCCGGAGTCCGCCGCCACCGGCCCGGTCAACGCCTACGGCCGCTCCAAGCTGGCCGGCGAACAGGCCGTCCTGGAACTGCTCCCCGACACCGGGTACGTGGTGCGCACCGCCTGGCTGTACGGGGAACACGGACCCAACTTCGTCGCCACCATGCTCCGGCTCGCCGCCGTCCGCGACACCCTCGACGTCGTCGACGACCAGCACGGCCAGCCCACCTGGTCCCACGACCTCGCCCGGCAGCTGCTCGCCCTCGCCGACGCCCGGCACGCGCCCGCCGGGATCTACCACGGCACCGCCGCGGGCCGCACCACCTGGTACGGGCTCGCCCGGGAGGCCTACCGGCTGGCCGGCCTCGACCCCGAACGGATCCGCCCCACCACCTCCGCGGCCTTCCCCCGGCCCGCCGCCCGGCCCGCCTGGAGCGTGCTCGGCCACGACCGCTGGGACGCCGCCGGGATCGCCCCGCTGCCCGACTGGCGCAGCTCGCTGGCCGAGGCCCTGCGGCGCCCCGCCTTCCGGGCGCTCGCCGCGGCGCCGTAGGCGCACCGCCCGGCCGGCCACCGGCCCCGGGGCCCGCCCCGCATCAGGCCGACCACCCGTTCGAGCGCGGGCGGCCGCTGCCTTAGGCTGTTGGCCACCCACGGGGACCCCGGCACGGAAGGCGCCACCGGCAGTGCATCTGTCCATCCTCACCTCGATCACCGGCGTCGCGGTGCTCGCGTACATCGTGGAGCTGCTCCGCCGTCAGCAGCTCCGGGAGAAGTACGCCGCGATCTGGCTCACCATCGGCCTGGCGATAGCACCCCTCGGGTTCTTCCCGTCGCTGCTGGACTCCACCGCCCGCCGGCTCGGCGTCGCCTCCGGCGTCAGCCTGGTGCTCTTCGCCGGCTTCGTCCTCGTCCTGCTGGTCAGCCTCCACCTCAGCTGGGAGGTCAGCCGCCTGGAGTCGGAGACCCGCACCCTGGCCGAGGACGTCGCGCTGATCCGCGCGCACCTCGCCGAACACGGCGCCCTCCCGGCCCGGCCCGAGCACACCGGCCCGTCCGAGCACACCGCGCTGCCCGAGCACACCGCCGGCACCGCCCGCACCCCGGAGGCCACACCGTGAACGACGGGCGCCGCGTCCTGATCATCCTCCCGGCCTGGAACGAGGCCGACGGCCTGCCCGCCGTCCTCGGCGAGATCAAGCGCCAGCTCCCGTACGTCGACACCCTCGTCGTCGACGACGGATCCACCGACCGGACGTCCGAGGTCGCCGCCGCGGCCGGCTCCGCCGTCGCCCGGCTGCCGTTCAACCTCGGCGTCGGCGGCGCCATGCGGCTCGGCTACCGCTACGCCCAGCAGCACGGCTACGACGTCGCCATCCAGGTCGACGCCGACGGCCAGCACGACCCGTTCTACATACCCGTCCTGCTGGAGCGCCTCGGCGAGGCCGACCTCGTCATCGGCGCCCGCTTCGACGGCGAGGGCGACTACCGGGTCCGCGGCCCCCGCCGCTGGGCGATGCGGCTGCTCTCCCTGGTGCTGTCCCGGATCACCCGCACCCGGCTCACCGACACCACCTCGGGATTCCGCGCCTGCAACCGCCCGATGATCGAGTTCTTCGCCCGCTGGTACCCCGTGGAGTACCTCGGCGACACCGTCGAGAGCCTGGTCGGCGCCGCCCGCTGCGGATTCACCGTCCGCCAGGCCCCGGTCGCCATGCGCGCCCGCACCACCGGCCGGCCCAGCGCCTCCCCGGTGAAGGCCATGGTGTACCTCGTCCGGGCCGGTCTCGTCCTGCTGCTCGCCATGATCCGCCGGATGCCTCCGCACCTGAAGGACTTCGCGCCGGGCTCGCCGTACTACCTCTCCGCCACCACCGGTCCCGCCGCCTCCCCGGCCGAGGTCTGACGTGTCCCGTTACGAGATCCTGCTCCCGTACTACGGCGACGTCCGGCTGATGCAGGACGCCGTCCGCAGCGTGCTCGCCCAGAGCGGCGACGACTGGCGGCTCACCGTGGTCGACGACGGCCGCGAGAGCGGCGTCCCCGAGTGGTTCGAACAGCTCGCCGACCCGCGGGTGCGGTACCTGCGCAACGAGACCAACCTCGGCGTCACCGGCAACTTCAACCGCTGTGTCGGCCTCGCCGAGTACGAGTACCTGGTGATCATGGGGTGTGACGACCTCATGCACCCCGACTACCTGGACGTCGTCCGGGCCGCCGTCGCCCGCGAGCCGAAGGCCGCGATGATCCAGCCCGGAGTGGAGGTCATCGGCACCGACGGGGAGCCCTTCGACACCCTCGTCGACCGGACCAAGCGCCGCCTGTACGCCCCCAAGGGGCCCGGCCGCGCCCTGCTCGCCGGCGAGGACCTCGCACTCAGCCTGCTGCGCGGCAACTGGCTGTACTTCCCGTCGATCTGCTGGCGCACCGCGGCCGTCCGGCGGTTCGGCTTCCGCGCCGACCTCGGCGTCATCCAGGACCTCGCCCTGGTCGTCGACCTGCTGCTCGCGGGGGAGTCCCTCGCCACCACGCCCGAGGTCTGCTTCAGCTACCGACGGCACGCCGGGAGCGAGTCCTCCGCCAAGGCCTACACCGGCAGCCGGTTCACCGAGGCCAAGCGGTTCTTCCTGGAGACCGCCGACCGGCTCGACGCCCACGGCTGGCACCGCGCCGCCAAGGCGTCCCGGCGGCACCTCTCGTCCCGCCTGCACGCCCTCACCCTGCTGCCCGGCGCCGCCCGGCACGCCGGCCGCCCCGGAGTCACCGCCATGATCAAGCACGCGGCCCGCTGACCCATGAACCGTCTGCGCGCACTCGCCTCCGTCCTGCCCGCCGGTGTCCGGTCCGTCGCGGTCGGCACCGTCGTCCTCGGTGCCGCCTCCTACCTCCACCTGGCGGTCGCCGGGCACAGCCTCACGACCCGGGCCATGGCCGGCGTCTCCGTGCTGTGGACCATCGTCATGTCCATCGGCATCGGGCTCTTCTTCCCGATCGAGCAGGAGCTCACCAGGATCGTCGCCTCCCGGGCCGTACGCGGCGAGGGCGCCGGGCCCGTCCTGCGGCGCGCCGCCCTGCTCACCGGTGCCATCCTCGCGGCCATCCTCACCGCGATGGCGGTGTTCGCCGGTCCGCTCGCCGACCTGCTCTTCCACGGCGACCGCTCGCTGGTCGCGGCCCTCGGCAGCGCGTTCGTCACGATGGCCTTCTGCTACCTCACCCGCGGCATCCTGGCCGGCGCCGGACGCTTCACGGCCTACGGATCGCAACTGGTCGTCGACGGCGTCCTGCGGATCCTGCTCGCCGCAGGCTGCGCGCTCGCAGGGCTGCACTCCGCCCTCGCCTTCAGCCTGATCCTCACGGCGGCCCCGCTGGTCGCCCTGCTGGTGACGCTGCCCGCAACGCTGCGCTCCGCACGCCCCGGCCCGGCCCAGGACTGGCCCGGACTCGTCCGCGGCCTCGGCCCGCTGATGGGATCCACCCTGCTGGCCCAGTGGATGGTCAGTGCCGCGGTGATGAGTGTCCAGCTCCTGCGGCCCGACCAGGTCGACCTGGTCGCGGCGCTGCTCAGCGCACTCGTCCTGGCCCGGGTGCCGATCTTCGTCTTCGGCGCCCTGCAGGCATCACTGCTCTCCGGGCTCGCCGGCGCCGCCGCGGCCGGCCGGCACCGGGACTTCCGCGCCATGTTGCGCAGGGCGGCGTCGGCGGTCGCCCTGCTCTCCTGCGCGATCGGGCTGCCGGTCGTCCTGCTCGGCCCCTGGCTGATCCACCTGCTGTTCGCCGCGCCCGCGGCCCTGACCCACCTCGACTTCCTGTGGCTCTGCCTCGGGACGTGCGGCTACCTGCTGGCCATGGTGCTCGGGCAGGCCCTGATCGTGCTGCACCGCCACCGCGCGCAGCTGGTGTGCTGGCTGCTCGGCACTGCGGTGCTGGCCGCCGTCACCTTCGCACCGGGACCGATCGCCGTCCGGGTCTGCCTGGCCTTCGCCGCCGGTCCGCTGACCTGCGTCGCAGCCATGCTCTGGAGCCTGCGCGGCACCCCTTCGGCGACCCGGCGGAACCGGCCACCGACACCAGGACCGAGCCGCTGCCCTCGCACTGAACGCGGCGCCGGCCACCGGACGGCCGACCGCCGCACCACGGCGGCCACCTGCGGCGCCGCGCCGGGCCGATTGGCGTTCGGCGTCCTCCGTATGGCAGTATGTCCAAGTTGCTCGGTTGAGTTGCCGATGCTGCGCGCCTCCCGCCGGGAGGACTGGAAGCGAGTCCCATGTACTCGTCGTTCCCGTGATGGCCGTTCATGTGTCCACGTGCTGTGTGTGGATGCAGTGGTGTGTAAGCGACACCGCGGCAGCTGCGGGGCGGACGTACGGGAATCTTCCGGGAAGCGTGGGCGGGGCCTCGACCCGGCGCCTGGTGGGTGCAAGACCTCACCGATCCGGAGCTGGAACCGAAGAGGGCGTGAACCTCTTTGGTTTTTTGCAAGCGGCAGGGCGACACGCCCGACCGCGGGGGTCGGAGGGAAACCGTGAGGGTAACCACCCGGGGGCGCCGCCGGAAATGTCCACCCGGACGGATCCGGTCGCAGAAGCAGCAGACGACACAAAGGACTACTGAGTAGCCATGGCGGGACAGAAGATCCGCATCCGGCTCAAGGCCTACGACCACGAGGTCATCGACTCCTCGGCGAAGAAGATCGTCGAGACGGTGATTCGTACTGGTGCGCAGGTCGCGGGCCCGGTGCCGCTGCCCACTGAGAAGAACGTGTACTGCGTCATCCGCTCGCCGCACAAGTACAAGGACTCGCGCGAGCACTTCGAGATGCGTACTCACAAGCGTCTGATCGACATCCTCGACCCCACGCCGAAGACGGTTGACTCGCTCATGCGTCTCGACCTGCCGGCCGGTGTCGACATCGAGATCAAGCTCTGAGAGGCACACCGAAGATGGCTAAGCAGATTAAGGGCATCCTGGGTGAGAAGCTCGGCATGACCCAGGTCTGGGACGAGAACAACCGGGTCGTCCCGGTGACCGTCGTCAAGGCCGGGCCGAATGTCGTGACCCAGGTCCACACCGCCGACAGCGAGGCCGGCTACGACGCCGTCCAGCTCGGCTTCGGCGAGATCGACCCCCGCAAGGTGAACAAGCCCCTCGCGGGCCACTTCGCCAAGGCCGGTGTCACCCCCGCCGCCACCTGGTCGAGATCCGTACCACGGACGCGTCCGAGTACACCCTCGGCCAGGAGATCACCGCAGAGCTGTTCGAGGCGGGTGTCAAGGTCGACGTGACCGGCACCTCCAAGGGCAAGGGCTTCGCCGGTGTCATGAAGCGTCACAACTTCAAGGGCCTCGGCGCCGGTCACGGCACCCAGCGCAAGCACCGTTCGCCCGGCTCCATCGGTGGCTGCGCCACCCCGGGCCGCGTGTTCAAGGGCATGCGCATGGCGGGTCGGATGGGCCACGAGCGTGTGACCACCCAGAACCTGACCGTGCACGCGGTCGACGCGGAGAAGGGTCTGCTGCTCATCAAGGGCGCGATCCCGGGTCCGAACGGCGGCCTCGTCCTCGTCCGCACCGCGGCGAAGGGGCTGTGAAGGATATGACCACCATTGACATCCTGTCGCCGGCCGGCGACAAGGCCGGCAGCATCGAGCTGCCCGCCGAGATCTTCGACGCCAAGGTCAGCGTTCCGCTGATGCACCAGGTCGTCGTGGCGCAGCTCGCTGCCGCCCGTCAGGGCACCCACAAGACCAAGACCCGTGGCGAGGTCCGCGGCGGCGGCAAGAAGCCGTACCGCCAGAAGGGCACCGGCCGCGCCCGTCAGGGCTCGACCCGCGCGCCCCAGTTCGCGGGCGGTGGCGTCGTGCACGGTCCCGTGCCGCGCGACTACTCGCAGCGGACCCCGAAGAAGATGATCGCTGCCGCTCTCCGCGGTGCGCTCACCGACCGGGCCCGCCACGAGCGCATCCACGTCATCACCGGCGTGACCGCCACCGAGGCGCCGTCGACCAAGGCTGCCAAGAGCCTGATCGGCAAGATCACCGAGCGCAAGAACGTCCTCCTGGTCGTCGAGCGCGAGGACGAGCTGGGCCAGCTGTCCGCTCGGAACCTGCCGAACGTGCACATCCTGGACGCCGGCCAGCTGAACACCTACGACGTGCTCGTCTCCGACGACGTGGTCTTCACCCAGGCCGCCTTCGAGCGTTTCGTGGCCGGTCCGGCCGCGTCCGCCAAGGCCGTTGCCTCTGAGGGCGAGCTCGAAGGGAGCGCTGCCTGATGGCTGCGGAGATCACGAGCAAGACGTTCACGGACCCCCGTGACGTCCTGGTCAAGCCGGTCATCTCGGAGAAGAGCTACTCGCTCCTCGACGAGAACAAGTACACGTTCGTCGTGGCGCCCGGTGCCAACAAGACCCAGATCAAGCAGGCCGTCGAGGCGGTCTTCTCGGTCAAGGTCGAGGCCGTCAACACGCTGAACCGTCAGGGCAAGCGCAAGCGCTCCAAGACGGGCTTCGGTAAGCGCAAGGACACCAAGCGCGCCATCGTGACGCTGGCCGAGGGCAACCGTATCGACATCTTCGGTGGTCCGGTCTCCGCCTGACGGGGAACGTGATCGTCGTTAAGGACGAGGACTAAAATGGGTATCCGCAAGTACAAGCCGACTACGCCGGGCCGTCGTGGCTCGAGCGTGGCCGACTTCGTCGAAATCACGCGGTCCACGCCGGAGAAGTCGCTGGTTCGCCCCCTGCACAGCAAGGGCGGCCGTAACAACGCCGGTCGTGTCACCGCCCGCCACCAGGGTGGCGGTCACAAGCGCGCCTACCGTCTGATCGACTTCCGTCGTCACGACAAGGACGGCGTGCCGGCCAAGGTCGCGCACATCGAGTACGACCCCAACCGCACCGCGCGCATCGCGCTCCTGCACTACGTCGACGGCGAGAAGCGCTACATCATCGCGCCGCGCGGCATTGCTCAGGGCGACCGGATCGAGAACGGCCCCGCGGCCGACATCAAGCCGGGCAACAACCTGCCGCTGCGCAACATCCCGGTCGGTACCACCATCCACGCGGTGGAGCTGCGTCCCGGTGGCGGTGCCAAGCTGGCCCGCTCCGCCGGTTCCGGCATCCAGCTGCTGGCGCGCGAGGGCCGCATGGCGACCCTGCGCATGCCGTCGGGTGAGACCCGCATGGTCGACGCCCGCTGCCGTGCCACCATCGGCGAGGTCGGCAACGCCGAGCAGTCGAACATCAACTGGGGCAAGGCCGGCCGTATGCGCTGGAAGGGCGTCCGCCCGACCGTGCGTGGTGTGGCCATGAACCCGATCGACCACCCGCACGGTGGTGGTGAGGGTAAGACCTCCGGTGGTCGCCACCCGGTCTCGCCGTGGGGCAAGCCCGAGGGCCGTACCCGTCGCCCGAACAAGGCGTCGGACAAGCTCATCGTGCGCCGCCGCAAGACCAACAAGAAGCGCTAGGAGCAGGTCAGATGCCGCGCAGTCTCAAGAAGGGCCCCTTCATCGACGACCACCTTCAGAAGAAGGTGGATGTCCAGAACGAGGCGGGCACGCAGAACGTCATCAAGACCTGGTCCCGTCGTTCCGTGATCTCCCCGGCCATGCTTGGCCACACGATCGCGGTCCACGATGGCCGCAAGCACGTCCCGGTGTTCGTCACCGAGTCGATGGTCGGCCACAAGCTCGGCGAGTTCGCTCCCACGCGCACCTTCAAGGGGCACGTGAAGGAAGACCGCAAGTCGAAGCGTCGCTAGTCGCTCCGCTGAGCTTGAGCTTTAGCGCCAGAACGACTCAATGACTTACTCCATTAAGGGGACAACCATGGAAGCCAGGGCCCAGGCGCGGTACATCCGCGTCACGCCCATGAAGGCCCGCCGCGTGGTGGACCTCATCCGTGGCCTGAACGCCACGGAGGCCCAGGCCGTCCTGCGTTTCGCTCCGCAGGCCGCCACCGTGCCGGTCGGCAAGGTGCTCGACAGCGCCATCGCCAACGCCGCACACAACTACAACCACTCCAACGTGGACGACCTCTACATCTCTGAGGCGTACGTTGACGAGGGTCCGACCCTGAAGCGGTTCCGTCCGCGTGCGCAGGGTCGTGCCTACCGGATCCGCAAGCGGACCAGCCACATCACCGTGGTCGTCAGCAGCAAGGAAGGGACCCGGTAATGGGCCAGAAGGTTAACCCGCACGGGTTCCGCCTCGGCATCAGCACGGACTTCAAGTCCCGCTGGTACGCCGACAAGCTGTACAAGGACTACGTCAAGGAAGACGTTGCCATTCGTCGCATGATGACGAAGGGCATGGAGCGCGCCGGCATCTCCAAGGTCGAGATCGAGCGCACCCGCGACCGCGTCCGCGTCGACATCCACACCGCTCGCCCCGGCATCGTCATCGGCCGCCGTGGCACCGAGGCCGACCGCATCCGCGGCGACCTCGAGAAGCTGACCGGCAAGCAGGTCCAGCTGAACATCCTCGAGGTCAAGAACCCCGAGCTGGACGCCCAGCTCGTGGCTCAGGGCGTCGCGGAGCAGCTGTCCTCCCGCGTGTCGTTCCGCCGTGCCATGCGCAAGTCGATGCAGGGCACCATGAAGTCCGGCGCCAAGGGCATCAAGGTCCAGTGCTCCGGTCGTCTCGGCGGCGCCGAGATGAGCCGTTCGGAGTTCTACCGCGAGGGTCGTGTGCCGCTGCACACCCTTCGTGCGAACGTCGACTACGGCTTCTTCGAGGCCAAGACCACCTTCGGCCGCATCGGCGTGAAGGTCTGGATCTACAAGGGCGACGTCAAGAACATCGCCGAGGTCCGCGCTGAGAACGCCGCCGCCCGCTCGGGCAACCGCCCGGCCCGTCCCGAGGGTGGTCGTCCCGCCCGCGGTGGCGAGCGCCGCGGTGGCGAGCGTGGTGGCCGTGGTGGCCGTCGTCCCGCCGCCGAGGCCCCCGCGGCCGCGGCGACCGAGGCTCCGGCTGCCGAGAACACCGGAACGGAGGCCTGACCCCCATGCTGATCCCCCGTAGGGTCAAGCACCGCAAGCAGCACCACCCCAAGCGGCGTGGCGCGGCCAAGGGCGGTACGGAGCTGGCATTCGGCCAGTTCGGTATCCAGGCCGTCACCCCGGCGTACGTGACGAACCGCCAGATCGAGTCCGCTCGTATCGCGATCACCCGTCACATCCGCCGTGGCGGCAAGGTCTGGATCAACATCTACCCGGACCGTCCCCTCACCAAGAAGCCGGCCGAGACCCGCATGGGTTCCGGTAAGGGTTCGCCGGAGTGGTGGATCGCGAACGTGCACCCGGGTCGGGTCATGTTCGAGCTGTCGTACCCGAACGAGAAGGTTGCTCGCGAGGCGCTCACCCGCGCCGCGCACAAGCTGCCGATGAAGTGCCGGATCGTCCGGCGCGAGGACGGTGAGAGCTGATGTCGGCCGCTACCAAGGCTGCTGAGCTTCGTCAGCTGGACAACGAGGGCCTCGTTGCCAAGCTGCGTGAGGCCAAGGAGGAGCTGTTCAACCTCCGCTTCCAGGCGGCGACCGGGCAGCTCGACAACCACGGCCGGCTCAAGCTGGTCCGTAAGGACATCGCGCGGATCTACACCCTGATGCGCGAGCGCGAGCTGGGCATCGAGACGGTGGAGAACGCCTGATGACTGAGAACACCAACGAGACGCGCGGTTTCCGCAAGACCCGTGAGGGTCTCGTCGTCAGCGACAAGATGGACAAGACCGTCGTCGTCGCCGTCGAGGACCGCGTCAAGCACGCGCTGTACGGCAAGGTCATCCGCCGTACGAACAAGCTGAAGGCGCACGACGAGCAGAACGCGTGCGGTGTCGGCGACCGTGTCCTCCTCATGGAGACCCGGCCGCTGTCCGCGACGAAGCGCTGGCGCGTCGTCGAGATCCTCGAGAAGGCCAAGTAACGAAGCCGATGAGGTACGGCCGTATGTGCTCGATGCAGCGATGCGATCGAGTGAGCAGCGGCCGGCCCGTCGACTCTCGTTGACGATCAGGAGAAAGCTGTGATCCAGCAGGAGTCGCGACTGCGCGTCGCCGACAACACGGGTGCCAAGGAGATTCTCTGCATCCGCGTTCTCGGTGGCTCCGGTCGCCGCTACGCCGGTATCGGGGACGTCATCGTCGCCACCGTCAAGGACGCGATCCCCGGCGGTTCGGTGAAGAAGGGTGACGTCGTCAAGTGCGTCATCGTTCGCACCGTCAAGGAGCGTCGTCGCCCGGATGGCTCGTACATCCGTTTCGACGAGAACGCCGCGGTCGTTCTGAAGAACGCCGACGGTGACCCCCGCGGTACCCGCATCTTCGGCCCGGTGGGCCGCGAGCTGCGCGACAAGAAGTTCATGAAGATCATCTCGCTGGCGCCGGAGGTGCTCTAACCCATGGCGAACAGCATGAAGATCAAGAAGGGTGACCTGGTCCAGGTCATCACCGGCAAGGACAAGGGCAAGCAGGGCAAGGTCATCCAGGCCCTCCCCGCCGAGAACAAGGTCCTGGTCGAGGGTGTCAACCGGGTCAAGAAGCACACCAAGCCGGGTCCGGGCACCCAGGGTGGCATCGTCACCGTCGAGGCCCCCGTGCACGTCTCCAACGTCCAGCTGGTCGTGGAGAAGGACGGCAAGAAGGTCGTCACCCGCGTTGGCTACCGCTTCGACGACGAGGGCAACAAGATCCGCGTTGCCAAGCGAACCGGTGAGGACATCTGATGTCTGAGACGACTGTTGAGAAGGTGGCCCCCGTCTCAAGGAGCGTTACAACTCCGAGATCAAGGGCCAGCTGCACGAGCAGTTCTCGTACGAGAACGTCATGCTGATCCCCGGCCTGGTCAAGGTCGTGGTCAACATGGGTGTCGGCGAGGCCGCCCGTGACAGCAAGCTGATCGAGGG
The DNA here is from genome assembly GCF_039544005.1 of Kitasatospora paranensis. Classification (NCBI taxonomy): domain Bacteria; kingdom Bacillati; phylum Actinomycetota; class Actinomycetes; order Kitasatosporales; family Streptomycetaceae; genus Kitasatospora; species Kitasatospora paranensis. Next base: position 3,704,656 of record NZ_BAABKV010000001.1, on the reverse strand, counting down.
CGCGATCAAGGACCTGACCGCGATCACCGGCCAGAAGCCGGCCGTGACCAAGGCCCGCAAGTCCATCGCGCAGTTCAAGCTCCGCGAGGGTCAGCCGATCGGCGCCCACGTCACCCTCCGTGGTGACCGCATGTGGGAGTTCGTGGACCGTCTGGTGTCGCTGGCTCTGCCGCGTATCCGTGACTTCCGCGGCCTCTCGCCCAAGCAGTTCGACGGCCGTGGCAACTACACCTTCGGTCTGACCGAGCAGGTCATGTTCCACGAGATCGACCAGGACAAGGTCGACCGTCAGCGCGGTATGGACATCACCGTCGTGACCACCGCTCAGACCGACGATGAGGGCCGGGCGCTCCTGCGCGCTCTGGGCTTCCCGTTCAAGGAGGCGTGAGCCATGGCGAAGAAGGCCCTGATCGCAAAGGCCGAGCGTAAGCCGAAGTTCGGCGTTCGGGCGTACACCCGGTGCCAGCGCTGCGGTCGTCCGCACTCGGTGTACCGCAAGTTCGGCCTCTGCCGTGTGTGCCTCCGTGAGATGGCGCACCGCGGCGAGCTGCCGGGCGTGACCAAGAGCTCCTGGTAGTCCAGGCGCCCTAGGCACACCATCGCGAAGCAGTGTGCCCGGCCTCCCGCTTTTGGGCTTCCGTTCGGAATCCCGTAAGGTGGTGGGGTCGGGCCCCCTGCCGCGGCATCTCCATAGGTGCTCGCGGCTCTCGTATGAGGGCTCGCAACCCAGTCTTACTACGTCGCAGGTCCCCTGTGCTTGTGCCCCTTTCGCACTCTCGGAGTGCGCGGAGGGGGACCTGGTGCGGAGAAACCACGGCGAGAGAGGCCTGAGGCCACCATGACCATGACCGACCCCATCGCAGACATGCTCACTCGTCTGCGGAACGCCAACTCGGCGTACCACGACTCCGTCGTGATGCCGTCGAGCAAGATCAAGGCGCATGTCGCCGAGATGCTGCAGCAGGAGGGTTACATCTCCTCCTACAAGGTCGAGGACCCCGCAGAGGGCGAGGTCGGCAAGAAGCTGACCATCGAGCTCAAGTTCGGTCCGAACCGCGAGCGTTCCATCGCCGGCATCAAGCGCATCAGCAAGCCGGGTCTGCGTGTTTACGCAAAGTCCACCAACCTGCCGAAGGTGCTCGGCGGCCTGGGCGTGGCGATCATCTCCACGTCTTCCGGTCTCCTCACCGACAAGCAGGCCGCCAAGAAGGGCGTAGGCGGAGAAGTTCTCGCCTACGTCTGGTAATTCGGGAAACGGAGGTACAGCAATGTCGCGCATTGGACGGCTGCCCATCCCGGTTCCCGCCGGCGTGGACGTCACCATCGAGGGCCAGACGGTTGCGGTGAAGGGTCCCAAGGGCTCCCTCACCCATGTCGTCGCCGCGCCGATCGAGATCGGCAAGGGCGAGGACGGCACTGTGCTCGTCTCCCGCCCGAACGACGAGCGTCAGTCGAAGGCCCTTCACGGCCTGACCCGCACGCTGGTGGCGAACATGATCACCGGCGTGACCCAGGGCTACCGCAAGTCGCTGGAGATCAGCGGTGTTGGTTACCGAGTCGCAGCGAAGGGCTCCACCATGGAGTTCGCGCTCGGCTACAGCCACCCGATCGTCGTCGAGGCCCCGGAGGGCATCTCCTTCGTCGTCGAGACGCCCACCAAGTTCCACGTGGACGGCATCGACAAGCAGAAGGTCGGCGAGGTCGCTGCCAAGATCCGCAAGCTGCGCAAGCCCGACCCGTACAAGGCCAAGGGCGTCAAGTACGCGGGCGAGGTCATCCGCCGCAAGGTCGGAAAGAGTGGTAAGTAAGCGATGAGCGTCTCTGTCAAGATCGGCAAGGGCAACGCCTACAAGAACGCCGCCCGCAAGCGCCGCGCCATCCGCGTTCGCAAGCGCGTCGTCGGCACCGAGGTGCGTCCGCGCCTCGTCGTGACGCGTTCGAACCGTCACATGGTCGCCCAGGTCATTGACGACGCCAAGGGTCACACCCTGGCGTCGGCGTCCACCCTCGATGTGTCCATCCGTGGCGCCGAGGGCGACAAGACCGAGCTGGCCAAGAAGGTCGGGAGCCTGGTCGCCGAGCGTGCCAAGGCCGCCGGCATCGAGTCGGTCGTCTTCGACCGCGCGGGCAACCGGTACGCCGGCCGCATCGCCGCCCTGGCGGACGCGGCCCGTGAGGCCGGGCTCGACTTCTAAGCCGCTCGTCGGCCCTGTCGACGGACGTAAACGAGAGAGGTAAATCCAATGGCTGGACCCCAGCGCCGCGGTAGCGGCGCCGGCGGTGGCACCGGCGGCGAGCGGCGCGACCGTAAGCGTGACGACCGGGGCAACGCCCCCGCCGTCGAGAAGACTGCTTACGTCGAGCGCGTCGTCGCGATCAACCGTGTCGCCAAGGTTGTCAAGGGTGGTCGTCGTTTCAGCTTCACCGCGCTGGTCGTGGTGGGCGACGGTGACGGCACCGTGGGTGTCGGTTACGGGAAGGCGAAGGAGGTTCCGGCCGCCATCGCCAAGGGTGTTGAGGAGGCCAAGAAGAGCTTCTTCAAGGTCCCCCGTATCCAGGGCACCATCCCGCACCCCGTTCAGGGCGAGAAGGCCGCCGGCGTCGTGCTCCTGAAGCCGGCGTCCCCCGGTACCGGCGTCATCGCCGGTGGCCCGGTGCGTGCCGTCCTCGAGTGCGCCGGCGTTCACGACATCCTGTCGAAGTCGCTCGGCTCGGACAACGCGATCAACATCGTGCACGCCACGGTCGCCGCTCTGAAGGGCCTCGTGCGCCCCGAGGAGATCGCCGCCCGTCGTGGCCTGCCGCTGGAGGACGTGGCTCCCGCCGCCCTGCTGCGGGCGCGTGCTGCAGGGGTGGGTGCCTGATGGCCCGCCTCAAGGTCACGCAGACCAAGTCGTACATCGGTAGCAAGCAGAACCACCGTGACACCCTGCGTTCGCTCGGCCTGAAGCGGCTGAACGACACCGTGGTGAAGGAGGACCGCCCGGAGATCCGCGGCATGGTCCACACCGTTCGTCACCTCGTCACGGTCGAGGAGGTGGACTGACATGGCGGACTCGCCGATCAAGCTCCACAACCTGCGGCCCGCCCCGGGCGCCAAGACCGCGAAGACCCGTGTGGGTCGCGGTGAGGGTTCCAAGGGTAAGACCGCCGGTCGTGGTACCAAGGGCACCAAGGCCCGTTACCAGGTTCCGCAGCGCTTCGAGGGTGGCCAGATGCCCCTCCACATGCGCCTGCCGAAGCTGAAGGGCTTCAAGAACCCGGCCCACAAGCAGTTCCAGGTCGTGAACCTGGAGAAGCTGGCCGAGCTCTACCCGAACGGTGGCGAGGTCACCGTGGCCGACCTGATCGCGAAGGGCGCCGTTCGCAAGAACGAGCTCGTCAAGGTCCTCGGCCAGGGCGACATCGCCGTGGCGCTGCAGGTGACGGTCGACGCCGTCTCCGGCTCCGCCGCCGAGAAGATTGCCGCCGCCGGCGGTTCCGTCACCGAGCTCCTCTGAGCTCGTTGACCCTGTGGGCCCGTACCTCCTCCGGGAGGTGCGGGCCCGCTGTGCTTTACCCGGGTTTTCCATTCCGTGCGAAATCTGACGTGCGCTCAACCCCTGCCAAATCCGGGCATCCCGGTTCCCACACGAGGGATCGGTGCCTGACGCGCTTCTCCGCTGTTGCCGCGCACTGTTAGAGTCCGTGGAGTTCCCTTGTAGGCTGCGGGTCAGGCGTGCCTGTGCAGCCCGTACGGGAGCCCGTTAGACCCCACCCCCATCAGGACCGACCCTCCCGTCGATGACGGCGGGAGGCGCAGGAGGCACCGTGCTCAGTGCGTTCGCGCGGGCGTTCCAGACGCCCGACCTGCGCAAGAAGCTGCTGTTCACGCTGGGCATCATGGTGCTGTTCCGGCTGGGCGCGCACATTCCCATTCCCGGCGTGAACTTCGTGGCCGTCCATGAGTGTCTGTCCGGGCCCAACAAGGCCAACGGCCTCTTCGGTCTGGTCAACCTGTTCAGCGGCAATGCGCTGCTGCAGCTGACGATCTTCGCGCTCGGCATCATGCCGTACATCACCGCCAGCATCATCCTGCAGCTCCTCACCGTCGTGATCCCGCGACTCGAGGCGCTGAAGAAGGAGGGCCAGGCGGGTACGGCGAAGATCACCCAGTACACCCGCTACCTGACCATCGCGCTCGCCGTGCTCCAGGGCACCGGCATCGTGGCGACGGCCTCCAGCGGCGCGCTGTTCTCCGGCTGCTCGGTGGCCGGCGACGTCGTGCCCGACACGGGCGTCTTCCGGGTGGCCACCATGGTCATCACGATGACGGCCGGCACCACCGTGATCATGTGGCTCGGCGAGCTCATCACCGACCGCGGCATCGGCAACGGCATGTCGATCCTGATCTTCACCTCCATCGCGGCCGGCTTCCCCGGCTCGATGTGGGCGATCAAGCAGTCCGGCAAGATCGGCGGCGGCTGGGTCGAGTTCTTCAGCGTCATCGCGATCGGCATCGTGGTGGTCTGCCTCGTCATCTTCGTCGAGCAGGCCCAGCGCCGGATCCCGGTGCAGTACGCGAAGCGGATGATCGGGCGCCGCGCCTTCGGCGGTACCTCGACCTACATCCCGCTCAAGGTCAACCAGGCCGGTGTGATCCCGGTCATCTTCGCCTCGTCGCTCCTCTACATCCCGGCCCTGGTGGTGCAGCTCACCAACAGCCAGGCCGGCTGGGCGGCGTGGGTCCGGACGAACTTCGTCAGGGGTGACCACCCGATCTACATGGCGACCTACTTCGTGCTGATCGTCTTCTTCGCCTTCTTCTACGTGGCCATCTCGTTCAACCCCGAAGAAGTTGCGGACAATATGAAGAAGTATGGTGGCTTCATCCCGGGTATCCGGGCCGGCCGCCCGACGGCCGAGTACCTGAACTACGTGCTCACCCGCATCACGTGGCCAGGATCGCTCTACCTGGGCCTGATCGCGTTGATCCCGATGATCGCCCTGGTTGCCTTCAACGCGAACCAGAACTTCCCGTTCGGCGGCACCAGCGTGCTCATCGTCGTCGGCGTCGGACTCGAAACTGTGAAGCAGATCGAGAGCCAGCTCCAGCAGCGCAATTACGAAGGGTTCCTCCGCTGATGCGTATCGTCCTCGTCGGACCTCCCGGGGCCGGGAAGGGTACTCAGGCGCACGTGCTCGCCAAGACCCTGTCCATCCCGCACATCTCCACCGGTGACCTGTTCCGCGCCAACATCAGCCAGGGCACCCCGTTGGGGCTCGAGGCCAAGGCGTACATGGACGCGGGTCGCCTGGTGCCGGATGAGGTCACCATCGGGATGGCCAAGGACCGGATGCTGCAGTCGGACGCCGCGGGCGGCTTCCTGCTCGACGGCTTCCCGCGCAACCTTGGCCAGGCCAAGGCCCTGGACGAGTTCCTCGCCGAGCAGGGCATCGCCCTGGACGGCGTACTCGACCTGGAGGTCCCCGAGGACGAGGTCGTCAAGCGCATCGCCGGGCGCCGGCTGTGCCGCAACGACGGCGGCCACGTGTACCACGTGGTCTACAACCCCACCAAGACCGACGGTGTCTGCGACGAGTGCGGCGGCGAGCTGTACCAGCGTCCGGACGACACCGAGGAGAAGGTGCGGACCAGGCTGGAGGTCTACCACACGGAGACCGAGCCGATCATCGAGTACTACGCCCAGCAGGGCCTGCTGGTCACCATCACCGCCCTCGGCAAGGTGGACGAGGTGACCGAGCGCGCGGTCGGTGCCCTGGAGCAGAAGAAGAGCGCCTGAGACGGTCCGCAACGGCCGGGAAGCCCCTTGCACGGGGCCTCCCGGCCGTTGCGGCGTCGTACGGTGGTACGAGTGCACGGCCGCCCGGCAAGGACCGGTCGGCGTCCGACAGTGGAAGGCGTGACCAGATGGTGGAGATCAAGACCTCCGAGCAGATCGCGAAGATGCGGGCGGCCGGGCTGGTCGTCGCCGAAGCGCTCAAGGCCTGCCGGGAGGCGGTCGCTCCGGGGATCACCACCCAGGAGCTCAACGACATCGCGGACAAGGTCATCACCGACCACGGTGCGACCTCGAACTTCCGCGCCGACCACGGCGGCCTCTGGTTCCCGGGCGTGATCTGCGCCTCGGTGAACAACGAGATCGTCCACGGGATCCCCGGCGACCGGGTGCTCCGCGAGGGCGACCTGATCTCGATCGACTGCGGCGCGATCCTGGACGGCTGGCACGGCGACGCGGCGATCACCGTCGCGGTCGGCGAGGTGGCCCCCGAGCACACCCTGCTCAGCAGGGTGACCGAGGGCTCCATGTGGGCCGGCATCGCCCAGATGAAGAAGGGCAACCGGCTGGTCGACGTCTCCCGGTCGATCGAGGGCTTCATCCGCCGCCAGCAGCTGCCGCCCAAGGGCAAGTGGGGCATCGTCGAGGGCTACGGCGGCCACGGCATCGGCACCGCGATGCACATGGAGCCGCATGTGCTGAACTACGTCGCCGGCCGCGGCAAGGGCATGAAGCTGATCCCCGGCACCGTCCTCGCGATCGAGCCCATGGTGACGCTCGGCACCCCGCACTCCACCGTGCTGGAGGACGACTGGACGGTCGTCACCAACGACCACACCTGGGCCTCGCACTGGGAGCACTCGGTCGCCGTCACCGAGCAGGGCCCCCTGGTGCTGACCGCCTTCGACGGCGGCCGGGCCGAGCTGGCCCGGCTCGGCGTGACGGCGGCCCCGGACCCGCTGGGCTGACCCCGGACACCGCAGGGGCCTGGAGGTTTCGTCCTCCGGGCCCCTTGTCCTATTTTTGTCAGCTGACAGCGGCACGAGGAGAAGAGAGCACAGTGTTCAAGGGCTTCCGGGACTTCATGATGCGGGGCAACGTCATCGACCTGGCGGTCGGTGTCGTGATCGGCGCGGCGTTCACCGGTGTGGTGACCGGGTTCGTCGGCGCCTTCCTCACCCCGCTGGTCGGCGTGGCCGTCGGCGCGGCGGGTGACTTCCGCAACAAGTCGGCCGACCTGGGCGGCGTGGTCTTCCCGTACGGCCAGTTCCTCAACGCCCTGATCGCCTTCGTGCTCACCGCCGCGGTGCTGTACTTCTGCGTGGTCCTGCCCGTCACCAAGGCGACCGCGCGCTACCTGCCGAAGAAGCCGAGCGTGCCGAAGCGGCCCTGCCCGGAGTGCCTGACCGAGATCCCGCAGGCGGCCCGCCGGTGTTCCTCGTGCACCGCGGTCGTGCAGCCGCTGGTTCCCGTCCCGAGCCAGCACCGAGTGTGACCGGGCGGGCCGTTTTGGCGTCCGCTTGGGGCCTGTCGTAGACTGATGCGTCGGCTCCTCGTAGCGTGCTTCGGCACGTCCTCTTCCCGACGGGTTCCCGCAAGGGTGTCTCCCGACAGGGACGGGGTGGACCCAGGCTCGCACGAGCGTGCCGCATGCGGTAGCCGGCCCCGGAAGGTGGATCTCGCAGTTCATGGCAAAGAAGCAAGGCGCCATTGAGATCGAGGGCACCGTGATCGAGTCTCTTCCGAACGCCATGTTCAAGGTCGAGCTGCAGAACGGTCACAAGGTCCTCGCGCACATCAGCGGCAAGATGCGGATGCACTACATCCGTATCCTCCCGGACGACCGGGTCGTGGTGGAGCTCAGCCCCTATGACCTGACGCGTGGCCGGATCGTCTACCGCTACAAGTAAAGACCCGTCAGATCGAGACCCGGAGAACCTGAACCATGAAGGTCAAGCCGAGCGTCAAGAAGATCTGCGACAAGTGCAAGGTGATCCGCCGTCACGGCCGGGTCATGGTGATCTGCGACAACCTGCGCCACAAGCAGCGCCAGGGCTGATCCGCTCACCGCATTTCTCGTAGTACTTCGCGCGACGCGCACAACGTCATACGCGGGCTGCCCGATCCGTCCCGGAAGGGACGGACTGCCACCCCCGGTCAGAGGCCGGGGCTCCCTCGCCGAGAGGCGACGGAGTAGGCGGTTCGCAAGACCTCTGAAGAACCACAGGAGCCATGAATGGCACGCCTCGCCGGCGTTGATCTCCCCCGCGAGAAGCGGATCGAGATCGCCCTCACCTACGTGTACGGCATCGGTCGCACCCGCGCCCAGCAGACCCTCGCCGAGACGGGCGTGAGCGCGGACATCCGCGTTCGCGACATCTCCGAGGAAGACCTCATCAAGCTGCGCGAGTACATCGACGCGAACTACAAGGTGGAGGGTGACCTCCGCCGTGAGGTCGCCGCCGACATCCGCCGCAAGGTCGAGATCGGCTGCTACGAGGGCCTGCGCCACCGTCGCGGTCTGCCCGTCCGCGGCCAGCGCACCCACACCAACGCGCGTACCCGCAAGGGCCCGCGTCGCGCGATTGCCGGCAAGAAGAAGCCGGGCAAGAAGTAGTCCGTCCCGTCACCGGACATCCCTCCGGCCCGCGGGTTAGCGGACCGACCACCTCAGTAGGAGAACAGACTTATGCCCCCCAAGGGTCGTCAGGCTGCCGGCGCGAAGAAGATCCGCCGCAAGGAGAAGAAGAACGTCGCTCACGGGCACGCCCACATCAAGAGCACGTTCAACAACACCATCGTTTCGATCACCGACCCCTCGGGCAACGTGATCTCCTGGGCCTCTGCCGGCCACGTCGGCTTCAAGGGCTCGCGCAAGTCCACCCCGTTCGCCGCGCAGATGGCCGCCGAGGCCGCCGCGCGTCGTGCGCAGGAGCACGGCATGCGCAAGGTCGACGTCTTCGTCAAGGGTCCGGGCTCCGGCCGTGAGACCGCGATCCGCTCGCTCCAGGCCACCGGCCTGGAGGTCGGCTCGATCCAGGACGTCACCCCCACCCCGCACAACGGCTGCCGCCCGCCGAAGCGCCGCCGCGTCTGACGCAGCTGCGTCGTGGGCCTGTCCGGCCTGCGGGTGAAGTACACCTGGTACGGGGTCCCGTTTCGCACGGGACCCCGTACGCTGGTTCTGTTCGGCATCAAATAGTGGGTGCCGAAAACCACTGGAGGATCTGAAAACATGCTGATCGCTCAGCGTCCCTCGCTGACCGAAGAGGTCGTCGACGAATTCCGCTCGCGGTTCGTGATCGAGCCGCTGGAGCCGGGCTTCGGCTACACCCTCGGCAACTCGCTCCGCCGCACGCTCCTCTCCTCGATCCCCGGCGCCGCTGTCACCAGCATCCGGGTCGACGGTGTCCTGCACGAGTTCACCACCGTGCCGGGCGTCAAGGAGGACGTCACCGACCTCATCCTCAACATCAAGCAGCTGGTCGTCTCCTCGGAGCACGACGAGCCGGTCGTGATGTACCTGCGCAAGCAGGGCCCCGGTGTGGTCACCGCCGCCGACATCGCGCCCCCGGCCGGTGTCGAGGTGCACAACCCGGAGCTCGTCCTCGCCACGCTCAACGGCAAGGGCAAGCTGGAGATGGAGCTGACCGTCGAGCGCGGTCGCGGCTACGTCTCCGCCGTCCAGAACAAGGCCTCCGGCCAGGAGATCGGCCGCATCCCGGTCGACTCGATCTACAGCCCCGTGCTGAAGGTCACCTACAAGGTCGAGGCCACCCGTGTCGAGCAGCGGACGGACTTCGACAAGCTCATCGTCGACGTCGAGACCAAGCCCGCCATGCGCCCCCGTGACGCCATGGCCTCGGCCGGCAAGACCCTGGTGGAGCTGTTCGGTCTCGCCCGCGAGCTGAACATCGACGCCGAGGGCATCGACATGGGCCCGTCCCCGACGGACGCCGCCCTGGCCGCCGACCTGGCGCTGCCGATCGAGGAGCTGGAGCTCACCGTTCGGTCGTACAACTGCCTCAAGCGCGAGGGCATCCACACCGTGGGTGAGCTCGTCGCCCGCTCCGAGGCCGACCTGCTCGACATCCGCAACTTCGGTGCGAAGTCGATCGACGAGGTCAAGGCGAAGCTGGCCGGCATGGGCCTGGCCCTCAAGGACAGCCCGCCCGGATTCGACCCGACCGCCGCCGCCGACGCCTTCGGCGCCGACGACCTGGACGACCAGGGCTACGCGGAGACCGAGCAGTACTAAGAGTTTGAGGACGGGGGCGGCCCCTCGCGGCCGCCCCCGCTTCGATGCCAAGCCGTACGGGCACCGTGCCCGTACGCCCGCTGCGGTACCTGATACGGCCGTAGTCGGAGATTCAAGGAGTCATCCATGCCGCGTCCCACGAAGGGTGCCCGCCTCGGCGGCGGCCCGCACCACGAGCCGCTGCTGCTCGCCGGTCTGTGCCGGGAGCTGTTCCAGTACGGCCGCATCACCACGACCGAGGCCAAGGCCCGTCGGATGCGCCCGCTGGCGGAGAAGCTGATCACCAAGGCGAAGAAGGGCGACATCCACAACCGTCGCCTGGTCCGCAAGACGATCACCGACGTGGCCGTCCTGCACACCCTCTTCACCGAGATCGCGCCCCGCTACGAGGCCCGTCCCGGTGGCTACACCCGCATCACCAAGATCGGCACCCGTCGTGGCGACAACGCCCCGATGGCCGTGATCGAGCTGGTCGAGGGCGAGATCGCCGCCAAGGCGACCGTCGCCGAGGCCGAGGCCGCCGCCAAGCGCGCGGTCAAGGAGGCCGACGAGGCCAAGGTCGAGGAGACCAAGGCCGACGAGGCCGAGGCCGCGGAGACCACCGAGGCCTGACGCCCCCCGAGGTGTCACCCGGGCCCGCCCTCCCCATCCGTGGGGAGGGCGGGCCCGAGCAGTTCCCGCAGGCCTTCCTCACTGGAGAAGAAGTGGTCAACGACTGTGCCGAGCCGGCCCCCGTCAAGGACGGGCCCGCCGACGGCCACCGCCGGATCCGGCTCGACCTCGCCTACCAGGGCGCCGACTTCTCCGGCTGGGCCCGCCAGCGCGGCCGGCGCACCGTGCAGGAGGAGATCGAGACCGCCCTGCAGATCGTCACCCGCAGCGCCCTCCCGTACCAGCTGACCGTGGCCGGCCGCACCGACGCCGGGGTGCACGCCCGCGGCCAGGTGGCGCACGTCGACCTGCCCGACGCGGTCTGGGACGAGCACGGCGAGAAGCTGCTGCGCCGGCTCGCCGGCCGGCTGCCCGCCGACATCCGGATCTACCGCCTCGGCGAGGCGCCGCACGGCTTCGACGCCCGCTTCGCCGCCGTCTGGCGGCGCTACGCCTACCGGGTCGCCGACCACCCCGGCGGCGTCGACCCGCTGCTGCGCGGCCACGTGCTCTGGCACGACCGGCCGCTGGACGTCGACCGGATGAACGAGGCCGCCCGGCTGCTCCTCGGCGAGCACGACTTCGCCGCGTACTGCAAGAAGCGCGAGGGCGCCACCACCATCCGCACCCTGCTCGAACTGCACTGGGACCGCGTCCCGGTCGACCCGTACGCCGCGCAGGAGGGCACCCTGGCGGTCGCCACCGTCCGCGCCGACGCGTTCTGCCACAACATGGTGCGCTCGCTGGTCGGCGCGATGCTGCTGGTCGGCGACGGCCACCGGCCGGTCGACTTCCCCGGCCAGGTCCTGGCCGGCCGGGTACGCAACTCGGCGGTGAACGTCGTCCGTCCCTACGGCCTGACCCTGGAGGAGGTCGGCTACCCGGCCGACGACCTGCTCGCCGAGCGCAACCGGGCCGCCCGGCGGATGCGGACCCTGCCGGGCCAGGCCTGACCGCCGCTCAGCCGGCGGCGGCCAGCCCCGTCCGGCCGCGCTCCAGCAGGGTCTCGTAGACCGAGCCGGAGATGTCCCGGGCCGCCTGCTGGGCCGTCTTGTCGTTCGACGCCACCGCCGAACCGTCGTCCGGACCGGCGAGGGTGAAGTAGGCGTAGCGGCCCAGCGACGACCGGGTCGTCGCGCACGTCACGCCCGTCCGGCAGAAGTCCTTCACCGGGCCCTTGACCAGCGCGGACATGTTCCCCTTGCCGCCGGACTTGGCCTTGGTGGCGCGCGAGGCGCTGGCGAACGTGGCGACGCCGACGGTGATCTGCACGTGGTCCGGGCCGGCGTAGGTCGCCCGGTACACGTTGTAGCAGTCGAGCGACGCCAGGGTCTGCTCCAGGCCGTTCACCGGCGCGAGCTTGCAGCCCTTGTCGAGCTCCTTCTCCAGCAGCGTGTACACCCGCCCCTGGATCGTCAGCGTCGGCGCCGCGAACAGCACGCCCACCGACACGGGGGCCCGGTCGAGGCGGGCGTCGCTGAGCAGCGCCAGCGGGGTGGTCGGCGTCGGCAGCGGCGAGGCCGTCGACGCCGAGGCGCTGGAGGACACCGACGGCGCGGGGGTGTCGGCGGCCGCCGGAGTCCGCGCGTCGTCGGAGAGCACCAGGGTCGTGCCGACGATGCCGGCCAGCGCGGCCGCCGCCAGCACTCCGCCCCCGATCAGGAACGCCCGCTTGCGGCGCTGCTGGGCCTGCGCGTTCCGGTCGGCCAGCTGCTGCCAGTCCGGCTCGGCCGCGGCGGCCGGCGGATAGCCGTAGCCGCCGAAGCCCTGCGGGTACCCGTACCCGGGCTGTCCCGGCTCCTGCGGCGGCGGGTAGCCGTACGCGGCCTGCTGCGGTTCCGCGTGCGGCGGAAACGGCGAGCCGGGCGCTGCGCCCTGCGAGGGAGGCGCAGCGGGGTGCTGCGGCTGCTGCTGTCCGCCGGATTCAGGTGTGGTTGCCGACCCATCGTTCATGTGCGCGAACATTAGGGCATGGCTCCCCCTGACCTGGGGCGAGGTGCCGAATCGGGACGAAAAGCGTTTTGGTCGTGGCGCCGGTAGGTAGCACAATCCGACGCATGGGACATGTCGAGATCTCGCACCTGGAGTACTACCTGCCGGACGGGCGGGTGCTGTTCGCCGACGCGTCCTTCCGCGTGGGCGAGGGCGCCGCGGTGGCGCTGGTCGGGGCCAACGGCGCCGGCAAGACCACGCTGCTGCGCATGATCGCCGGTGACGTGCAGCCGCACGGCGGCACCGTCACCGTCAGCGGCGGCCTCGGCGTGATGCGCCAGTTCGTCGGCACCACCGGCCGCGAGGACCAGCGCGACACCCCGGGCGCCCTGCCCGCCGACGCCTCCGTCCGCGACCTGCTGGTCTCCGTCGCCCCGGCCAGGATCGCCGTCGCGGCCCGCGCGGTGGACGCCGCCGAGCTCGCGATGCTCGCCCAGGACGACGAGAAGACGCAGATGGGCTACGCCCAGGCGCTCGCGGACTGGGCCGACGCGGACGGCTACGACTACGAGACCACCTGGGACGTCTGCACCATGGCGGCGCTCGGGATGCCCTTCGACCGGGCCCAGTTCCGCGGCCTGAACACCCTCTCCGGCGGTGAGCAGAAGCGCCTGGTGCTGGAGGCCCTGCTGCGCGGCCCCGAGGAGGTCCTGCTCCTCGACGAGCCGGACAACTACCTCGACGTGCCCGGCAAGCGCTGGCTGGAGGAGGCCATCAGGGCCACCAACAAGACCGTGTTGTACATCTCGCACGACCGCGAGCTGCTCTCCCGCACCGCCGAGAAGATCATCAGCGTCGAGACCGGCGCGGCCGGCTCCAGCGTCTGGGTGCACGGCGGCGGCTTCGCGTCCTTCCACGACGCCCGCCGCGCCCGCTTCGAGCGCTTCGAGGAGCTCCGCCGCCGCTGGGACGAGGAGCACGCCAAGCTCAAGAAGCTGGTCGTCACCCTGCGCCAGGCGGCCGCGGTCAGCCACGAGATGGCCTCCCGGTACGCCGCCTCGCAGACCCGGCTGAAGAAGTTCGAGGACGCCGGCCCGCCCGAGGCGCCGCCGCGCGAGCAGTCCATCACCATGCGGCTCAAGGGCGGCCGCACCGGGGTGCGCGCCTTCACCATGGAGCAGCTGGAGCTCAGCGGCCTCATGAAGCCGTTCGACCTGGAGGTCTACTACGGCGAGCGGGTCGCGGTGCTCGGCTCCAACGGCTCCGGCAAGTCGCACTTCCTGCGGCTGCTGGCGGGCGACGACACCGTGCGGCACGGCGGCAGCTGGAAGCTCGGCGCCCGGGTGGTGCCCGGCCACTTCCGGCAGACCCACGCCCACCCGGAGCTGCTCGGCCGCACGGTGCGCTCGATCATCGAGGAGGAGCACGCGCTCGCCCGCGGCGCCGCGATGGGCGCGCTGCGCCGCTACGAGCTGGACCGCCAGGAGGAGCAGAAGTTCGAGTCGCTCTCCGGCGGCCAGCAGGCCCGGCTGATGATCCTCAAGCTGGAGCTCTCCGGCGTGACCGCGCTGCTGCTGGACGAGCCCACCGACAACCTGGACCTGGAGAGCGCCGAGGCGCTCCAGCAGGGCCTGGAGGCGTTCGACGGCACCGTGCTGTGCGTGACCCACGACCGCTGGTTCGCCCGCAGCTTCGACCGCTTCCTGGTGTTCGGCTCGGACGGCCGGGTGTACGAGTCGCCGGAGCCGGTCTGGGACGAGGCCCGGGTGGTACGCGACCGCTGACGCCCGGCCGGGCTTTTTGACCCTCACCGGCGCGCCCGGTAGTCTGGGCGCTTGTTGTGCGTATTGGCTCGCTCCATCTCACGTGAGAGGTCGGTACGCCGGAGACACCAGGTCGATGACCGGCGGCTCATTCCCCTGATTGCGTCCAGGGCGGGTCAGGCCGATCTACCCGTCCCGCGTGCTCCTGTCAGGACTCACTCACTGAAAAGCGAAGGCTACGACCGTGCGTACGTACAGCCCCAAGCCCGGCGACGTCCAGCGTCAGTGGCACGTCATCGACGCGACCGACGTCGTGCTCGGCCGCCTGGCCTCCCAGGCCGCCAACCTCCTCCGGGGCAAGCACAAGGCGATCTACGCGCCGCACGTTGACACTGGTGACTTCGTCATCATCATCAACGCGGACAAGGTGCACCTCTCGGGTAACAAGAAGACCCAGAAGCTCGCCTACCGCCACAGCGGCTTCCCGGGCGGTCTCCGCTCGGTCCGCTACGACGACCTCCTGGACAAGAACCCGGAGAAGGCCGTCGAGAAGGCCATCAAGGGCATGATCCCCAAGAACAGCCTGGGCCGTCAGATGCTCTCGAAGCTGAAGGTCTACTCGGGCGACCAGCACCCGCACGCTGCGCAGCAGCCGGTGCCGTTCGAGATCACCCAGGTCGCGCAGTAATTCCGGCCACCCCACCCCATCACTGATTTACAGCAGGAGCTGAGGAACACCGTGGCCGAGACTGCCATCGAGAACACCCTCGAGGTCGACTTCGACGAGAACGTCGAGGAGTACACCTCGGAGACCGACTACACCAGCGAGTCGCTGGCCGGCCGCTTCGGCGAGGCCGTCCCGGGCGCCGGCCTGGGCCGTCGCAAGGAGGCGATCGCCCGCGTGCGCATCGTCCCCGGCACCGGCAAGTGGAAGATCAACGGTCGCACCCTGGAGAACTACTTCCCCAACAAGGTGCACCAGCAGACCGTGAACGAGCCGTTCAAGCTCCTCGAGCTCGACGGCCGTTACGACGTCGTGGCCCGCATCGCGGGTGGCGGCGTCTCCGGTCAGGCCTACGCGCTGCGCCTCGGCGTGGCCCGTGCCCTGAACGAGGCGGACCTGGACAACAACCGCGCCGCCCTCAAGAAGGCCGGCTTCCTGACCCGTGACTCGCGCGCCGTCGAGCGCAAGAAGGCCGGTCTCAAGAAGGCCCGCAAGGCGCCGCAGTACAGCAAGCGTTAATTGCACCCCGGGGGTGCGTGCCGCTCCGGTGGTACGCGCCCCCGGGTGCATCCGTACGCCCCGGAGTACCTCGTGTACTCCGGGGCGTCGTGTTCCCCGCCCGGTGCGGACGGCGGGGAGCAGTGAACAACTCCGAGCAACGCCGCAGGGCGACAAAGGACGGAACAGTGGGACGACTCTTCGGTACGGACGGTGTGCGCGGTGTGGCCAACGAGGGCCTGACCGCCGAACTGGCCCTCGGCCTGTCGGTCGCCGCGGCCCATGTGCTCGGTGACGCCGGCGCCTTCGAAGGGCACCGGCCGGTCGCCGTCGTCGGCCGCGACCCGCGGGCCTCCGGCGAGTTCCTGGAGGCCGCCGTGATCGCCGGGCTGGCCAGCGCCGGTGTCGACGTCCTGCGCGTCGGCGTCCTCCCCACGCCCGCCGTCGCCTACCTCACCGGCGCCCTCGGCGCCGACTTCGGCGTCATGCTCTCGGCGAGCCACAACGCGATGCCCGACAACGGCATCAAGTTCCTCGCCCGCGGCGGCCACAAGCTGGACGACGCCGTCGAGGACGCCATCGAGGAGCACTACCAGCGCTACGGCGTCGGCGGCGACGAGGACTGGAAGCGTCCCACCGGTGCCTCCGTCGGCCGCGTCCGGCAGTACACCGAGGGCTTCGACAAGTACGTCGCCCACCTGGTCGCCGTCCTCCCCAACCGGCTGGACGGGGTCCGGGTCGTCATCGACGGCGCCCACGGCGCCGCCGCCCGGGTCGCCCCGGAGGCCTTCGCCCGGGCCGGCGCCGAGGTCGTCTACACCCTGGGCGCCGAACCGAACGGCCTCAACATCAACGACGGCGTCGGCTCCACCCACCTGGACAAGCTCCAGGCCGCCATGAAGGAGCACCGCGCCGACCTCGGCGTGGCCCTCGACGGCGACGCCGACCGCTGCCTGGCCGCCGACGCCGACGGCAACGAGGTCGACGGCGACCAGATCATCGCCGTCCTCGCCGTCGCCATGAAGGAGGCCGGCACGCTCCGCGGCAACACCGCCGTCGCCACCGTGATGTCCAACCTCGGCTTCAAGCTCGCCATGGAGCGCGAGGGCATCGACCTGGTGCAGACCGCGGTCGGCGACCGGTACGTGCTGGAGGAGATGAAGCACCACGGCTTCGCGCTCGGCGGCGAGCAGTCCGGCCACGTCATCCTGCTCGACCACGCCACCACCGGCGACGGCACCCTCACCGGCCTGATGCTCGGCGCGCGGCTGGCCGCCACCAAGCAGTCGCTGGCCGACCTCGCCGCCGTGATGACCCGGCTGCCGCAGGTGCTGATCAACGTCAAGGGCGTCGACCGCACCCGGGCCGCCGGCTGCGTCGAGCTCGACGCGGCCGTCGCGGCCGCCGAGGCCGAGCTCGGTGCCACCGGCCGGGTCCTGCTGCGCCCGTCCGGCACCGAGCCGCTCGTCCGGGTGATGGTCGAGGCCGCCGACGAGGTGCAGGCCAAGGAGATCGCCGAGCGGCTCGCCGAGGCCGTCCGCACCCACCTCGGCTGAGGCCGCCGCCGCGCGGTGCGGGACCGGGTGCCGACCTCCCCGGCCCCGCACCGCGGCGGACGTCAGAGCTTGCGCAGCAGCGCCCGGCGGACCTTGTGGTCCTGGCCCTTCTGCAGCACCAGCGTGGCCCGGCCACGGGTGGGCAGCACGTTCTCCAGCAGGTTCGGCTTGTTGATGGTCCGCCAGACCTGGCGGCCGTAGTCCATCGCCTCCTCCTCCGGCACCTCGGTGAACCGGCGGAAGTAGGAGTTCGGGTCCTGGAAGGCCGTCTCGCGGAGCTTGCGGAAGCGGTCCAGGTACCAGTGCTCGATGTCGTCGGTGCGCGCGTCGACGTAGATCGAGAAGTCGAAGTAGTCGGCGACCGCCAGCCGGGTGCGGCCGTCGCTGCCCGGCAGGGCGGGCTGGAGCACGTTCAGGCCCTCGACGATCAGGATGTCCGGGCGCTCCACGGTGAGCCGCTCGTCCGGCACGATGTCGTACACCAGGTGCGAGTAGACGGGCGCGGTCACCCGCTCCTTGCCGGCCTTCACGTCCGCGACGAAGCGCATCAGGGCCCGGCGGTCGTACGACTCGGGAAGCCCTTGCGGGCCATCAGGCCGCGCCGGCGGAGCTCCGCGTTGGGCAGCAGGAAGCCGTCGGTGGTGACCAGCTCCACCCGGGGGTGCTCGGGCCAGCGGGCGAGCAGCGCCTTCAGCAGGCGCGCGGTGGTCGACTTGCCGACCGCCACGGAGCCGGCGACGCCGATCACGAACGGCGTCCTGACCTGCTCGATGTCCGAGGTGTCCAGGAAGCTGCCCACGGCGCCGCGCAGCTCGTGCGTGGCGTGGATGTACAGGTTCAGCAGCCGGGACAGCGGCAGGTAGACGTCTCTGACCTCGTCGAGGTCGAGGGCGGTGCCCAGACCGCGCAGCCCCTCGACCTCGTCGGCGGTCAGCGGCAGCGGAGTGCGTTCGCGCAGGGCGCTCCACTCGGCCCGGTCCAGATCCACGTACGGGGAGGGGGTGGGCGTTGAGGGGGCGCCCCGCGTACAGAGTTCGGTCAGCACATCCTCCATTGTCGTCCGAAGCGGGCCGGGCGGGTGCTGTGGTGTCGGTCACGCAAGGTGTCGGCCACTCCTCCCGGAGGTGAGCGGAAGGTGTGAAGCGGGGAACAGATCGCCGCATATGCTGGCACGCATGTGCGGAATCGTTGGATATGTGGGGTCCCAGACGGCCCTGGACGTAGTGATCGCGGGCCTGCAACGGCTGGAATACCGGGGGTACGACTCCGCCGGTGTGGCCGTGCAGACCCAGGGGCTCGACGGGCAGTGGAGCCTCGCCACGGACAAGCGGGCGGGCAAGCTCGCCAACCTCGAGAAGTCGCTGGCCGAAACCCCTCTCCCGGCCGGCACCACGGGCATCGGCCACACCCGCTGGGCCACCCACGGCGGCCCCACGGACGCCAACGCCCACCCCCACCTGGACGACCACGCCAGGGTCGCGGTCGTCCACAACGGGATCATCGAGAACTTCGCCCAGCTGCGTGCGGAGCTCGCCGAGCGGGGCCACACCCTCCGCTCGGAGACCGACACCGAGGTCGTCGCCCACCTCCTCGGCGAGGCGTACGACGGGGACCTGGCGGAGGCCATGCGGGCCGTCTGCCGCCGGCTGGACGGCGCCTTCACCCTCGTCGCCGTGCACGCCGACGCCCCGGACGTCGTCGTCGGCGCCCGCCGCAACTCCCCGCTGGTGGTCGGCCGCGGCGAGGGCGAGAACTTCCTCGCCTCCGACGTCGCCGCGTTCATCGCGCACACCCGTGAGGCGATCGAGCTCGGCCAGGACCAGGTCGTCGAGCTGCGCCGCGAGGGCGTGACCGTGACCAACTTCGACGGCACGCCCGCCGAGGTCCGCGAGTACCACGTCGACTGGGACGCCTCCGCCGCCGAGAAGGGCGGCTACGACTACTTCATGCTCAAGGAGATCGCCGAGCAGCCCAAGGCCGTCGCCGACACCCTCCTCGGCCGGATCGGCACCGACGGCCGTCTGCACCTCGACGAGCTGCGCATCTCCGACCAGGTGCTGCGCGAGGTCGACAAGGTCGTCATCGTGGCCTGCGGCACCGCGTTCCACGCCGGCATGATCGCCAAGTACGCGATCGAGCACTGGACCCGCATCCCCTGCGAGGTCGAGGTCGCCAGCGAGTTCCGCTACCGCGACCCGATCATGGACGACCGCACCCTGGTCATCGCCATCTCGCAGTCCGGCGAGACCATGGACACCCTGATGGCCCTGCGGCACGCCCGCGAGCAGGGCGCCAAGGTGCTGGCGATCTGCAACACCAACGGCTCCACCATCCCGCGCGAGTCCGACGCGGTGCTCTACACCCACGCCGGCCCGGAGGTCGCGGTCGCCTCGACCAAGGCGTTCCTGACCCAGCTGGTCGCCTGCTACCTGGTCGCGCTCTACCTCGGCCAGGTCCGCGGCACCAAGTGGGGCGACGAGATCTTCGGCATCATCCGCGAGCTCGGCGACGCGCCCAAGCAGGTCGAGCAGGTGCTGGAGACCATGGAGCCCGTCCGCGAGCTGGCCCGCTCGCTGGCCGACGCCAAGTCGGTGCTCTTCCTCGGCCGCCACGTGGGCTTCCCGGTCGCCCTGGAGGGCGCGCTGAAGCTCAAGGAGCTGGCGTACATGCACGCCGAGGGCTTCGCCGCCGGCGAGCTCAAGCACGGCCCGATCGCCCTGATCGAGGAGGGCCTGCCGGTCGTCGTGGTCGTCCCGTCGCCGCGCGGCCGGTCGATCCTGCACGACAAGATCGTCTCCAACATCCAGGAGATCCGGGCCCGCGGCGCGCGGACCATCGTGATCGCCGAGGAGGGCGACGAGGCGGTCGTGCCGTACGCCGACCACCTGATCCGCATCCCGGTGACCCCGGTGCTGCTCCAGCCGCTGGTCTCCACCGTGCCGCTCCAGGTCTTCGCCTGCGAGCTGGCCACCGCCAAGGGCCACGAGGTCGACCAGCCCCGCAACCTGGCGAAGTCCGTCACCGTCGAGTAGCCGACGGCCGACCGGAGCCCCTGCGGCAGCCTCGCGCTACCGCAGGGGCTCCGTGTCGAGCGCGAACGAGAACGGCGCCGGCAGGTCGAGCGGCTTGCCGAAGGACACCTGCACGTGCGCGGTGTAGTCGCCGTCGGCGGGGTCGGTGAAGAGCGTCGCCTGCCGCTCGTCCCGGTCGATCAGCAGGTAGTGCGGGATCCCGGCGGACGCGTAGCCCAGGCGCTTGGCCTCGCGGTCCTTCTGCGGGTGGGTCGAGGTGACCTCCAGCACGAGGACGACGACGGTCGGTGCGGACCACGGCCACTGGTCCCGGAAGGCGCCGACCGGTGCGACCGTGGCATCCGGGATGAATCTCCCGTGCGGGGTGATCAGCCCTCTGCCCCCGCTGACGTACAGCTCCTGGACCGCTTGGCGGGCGACAGCCCGCGCGAACCGTGCCACGGCGTCCTCGTGGTCCCCGTCCGGGGGCGCTGTCACGACGATTTCCCCTTCGAAGAGCTCGGCCTTGAAGCCCGGCGGGGTGTCCAGCTCCAGGAACGCGCGGAGCAGGTCGTCCGCAGGCAGCGGGTGCTCGACGGCCGGCATGGCGACCATGGCCCTTCTCCCTCCTGCCGATCGGTGCCGTGGCACACGGTAGGCGTACGGACCGACACCGGAGGGGCTCGAAAGCGGTTCTCACCCGAAAGTGTGCCGTACAGTCCCCGGCATCGGCCGGTGTCGCGAAGGAGTACGTGGGTGATCATCGGGGTCGGGATCGACGTCGCGGAGATCGAGCGGTTCGGGGCCTCGCTGGAGCGCACCCCGCAGCTCGCCGAGCGCCTGTTCAACGACGCGGAGCTGCACCTGCCGTCCGGAGCGCGGCGCGGCACGGCCTCGCTGGCCGCCCGGTTCGCGGCGAAGGAGGCGCTGGCCAAGGCGCTCGGCGCGCCCGGGAACCTGCAGTGGACGGACGCCGAGGTGCACACCGAGGAGTCCGGCCGCCCGGTGCTGCGGGTGACCGGCACGGTCGCCGCCCGGGCCGCCGAACTCGGCGTCCGCTCGTGGCATGTGTCGCTGAGTCACGACGCGGGCGTAGCGTCGGCGGTAGTGATCGCCGAGGGCTGACGGGCCGCAGGGCCCGTCGCCGAACGACGCGCCCGGGAGGGTCCATGCGCCGCGCGCACACCGTCGAGCAGGTCCGTGCCGCCGAGGCCGCCCGGATGGCCCGGCTGCCGGAGGGCACGCTGATGCAGCGCGCCGCGGCCGGCCTGGCCGCGACCTGCGCCCGCCTGCTGCCCCGGGTCTACGGCTCCCGGATCCTCGTCCTGGCGGGCAGCGGCGACAACGGCGGTGACGCCCTGTTCGCGGGCGCCCTGCTGGCCCGCCGCGGGGCCCGGGTCGACGCGCTGCTGCTCGCCCCGGCCAAGGCGCACCCCGGGGGCTGGCGGCCCTGCGCGCGGCGGGCGGGCGGGTGACGTCCGATCAGTCCCTCTTCTCCACGGCCGACCTCGTCCTGGACGGCATCGTCGGCATCGGCGGGAGCGGCGGACTGCGGCCCGGGGCGCAGGTGTTCGCCTCGCTGCCGCGGCGCGGCCGGGTGGTCGCGGTCGACGTGCCCAGCGGTGTCGACCCGGACACCGGCGAGGTGCCGGGGCGGCCCTGCGGGCCGACGTGACGGTCTGCTTCGGCACGTACAAGCCCGGCCTGCTGGTCGACCCGGGGGCGTCGTACGCGGGGGTGCTGCAGCTGGTCGGGATCGGACTGGAGCTGCCGGACCCGGCACTGGCCGCCCTCCAGCACGCGGACGTCGCGGCGCTGCTGCCGGTGCCGGACGCGGAGAGCGACAAGTACCGGCGCGGGGTGGTGGGGGTCGCGGCCGGGTCCGCGCGCTACCCGGGGGCGGCGGTGCTGGCCGTCGCGGGGGCGCTGCACGGCGGCGCCGGCGCGGTGCGGTACGCGGGGACGGCCGCCGCGGAGGTGGTGCGGCGCTTCCCCGAGGCACTGGTGACCGACGGCGGGCCGGCCGGCGCCGGCCGGGTGCAGGCCTGGGTGGTCGGCCCGGGCGGCGGTGACGGCGCGGCCCGCGCCCTGGGGGAGGCCCTGGCCTCGGACGTGCCCGTGCTGGTGGACGCCGACGGCCTGACCGAGCTGGCCCGGCTCGGTCCCGCAGCGCTGGCCGGCCGCCGTGCACCCGTCGTCCTCACCCCGCACACCGGGGAGGCCGCCCGGCTGCTGGCCGGGGCGGGCGAGGGCCCGCCGCCCGCCGCCGCGGAGCT
Organism: Kitasatospora paranensis; assembly: GCF_039544005.1. NCBI lineage: Bacteria > Bacillati > Actinomycetota > Actinomycetes > Kitasatosporales > Streptomycetaceae > Kitasatospora > Kitasatospora paranensis. The sequence continues at coordinate 3,682,207 of NZ_BAABKV010000001.1, read as the reverse complement.
CGCCGCGGCCCGGCTCGCCACCGTCCGCCGGCTGGCCGCCGCCTACCGGGCGACCGTGCTCCTCAAGGGTTCGACCACCGTCGTGGCGGAGCCGGGCGGCGCCGTCCGGGTGAACCCGACCGGTACCGCCTGGCTGGCCACCGCGGGCAGCGGCGACGTGCTGTCCGGCCTGGCCGGCTCGCTGCTCGCGGCGGGCCTCGCCCCGCTCGACGCCGCGTCCGCCGCTGCCTACCTGCACGGCCTGGCCGGCCGGTCCGCCGCCGAGGGCGCCCCGACGACGGCGCTCGCGGTCGCCGCGGCACTGCCGCAGGTGTGGCGGGCCGTGCGGGCCGGGCGGGGCCCCGGCGCCGAACCGGACGCGCCCGTCCGGGCCTGACCCGGGTGGTGTCGGTCTTTCCTCCGGCGCGCGCGGAACCGGATACTCCGTTTCATGCGTCTTTCCAGGGTGACCGCGGCGGCCCGCCGGGGCCGTGGGCCGGGGAGCGGCGCCGGTCTGGGAGACTGATGTGCGATGACAACTGCGAAGACGACCGGGACGCAGGCCCTCACCCACGGGGTCCGGGCCGAGGCCGCCATCGACCTGGCCGCCCTGCGCGACAACCTCGCCGCGCTGGGCGCCCGCACCGATGCCGCCCTGATGGCCGTGGTCAAGGCGGACGCCTACGGCCACGGCGCGCTGCCGTGCGCCCGGGAGGCCGTCGCGGCCGGGGTGCGCTGGCTCGGCACCGCGACCCCCGAGGAGGCGCTCGCCCTGCGGGCCGCCGGGATCGGGCCGCGCGAGGCCCGCGTCCTGTGCTGGCTGTGGACGCCGGGCGGCCCCTGGCAGCAGGCGCTGCGCTCGCACGTCGACGTGTCGGTCAGCGGCATGTGGGCGCTGGAGGAGCTGCTCGACGCCGTCCGCGCGACGGGCGTGCCGGGCCGCATCCACCTGAAGGCCGACACCGGCCTGGGCCGCAACGGCTGCCAGCCGCACGACTGGCCGGACCTGGTCGCGGCCGCGCTGCGGGCGCAGGCCGAGGGCATGGTCGAGGTGGTCGGCCTCTGGTCGCACTTCGCCGCCGCCGACGAGCCCGGCCACCCGTCCATCCAGGTCCAGCTGGACTCCTTCGCGGCCGCCGTGGCGCACGCCGAGGCCGCGGGGGTGCGCCCCGAGGTGCGGCACCTCGCGAACTCGCCCGCCACCCTGCTGCTGCCGCAGTCGCACTACGACCTCGTCCGGCCGGGCCTGGCCATGTACGGGCTGTCGCCGGTGCCGGACGTCGGCACCCCCGCCGACTTCGGGCTGCGCCCGGTGATGTCGCTGAGCGCCCGGCTCGCCCTGGTCAAGCACGTGCCCGGCGGGCACGGCGTCAGCTACGGGCACCACTACACGACGCCCGGCGACACCACCCTCGGCCTCGTCCCGGTCGGCTACGCCGACGGCATCCCGCGGCACGCCTCCAACACCGGCCCCGTCCAGATCGGCGGCAAGTGGCGCACCGTCGCCGGCCGGGTCGCCATGGACCAGTTCGTGGTGGACCTCGGCGGTGACGTCCCGGAGGTCGGCGAGGAGGTCCTCGTGTTCGGCAGCGGCGAGCGCGGTGAGCCCACGGCCGAGGACTGGGGCCGGGCCAGCGGCACCCTCAGCTACGAGATCATCACCCGGATCGGCGCCCGGGTTCCCCGCCGCTACGTGGGCGCCTCCGACCGATGACCGAACCCGTCGGCAGCAACCCGGTGGCAGCGGTGGCCAAGGCCGCCGGCACGGCCTCGGCCGGGGTGAGCCGGGCCGGCCTGATCGGCATCTCGCTGGGCGTGGTCGCGGCCGGCGCCGCCGCCGGTGTGGCGATCGAGCGCCTCACCGTCAGCCGGTCGACCCGCCGCCGGGCCCGCGAGGAGCTGGACGCGGCGGCACCGTACGGGTCGCTGCGCGGCCGCCCGCGCACCGTCGCCGCGCCGGACGGCACCGAGCTGTACGTGGAACTGGACGGGACGGGCTGGCCGGAGCCGGCCGACCTGGCGCCGGCCCTCCCGCAGCAGGCCCCGGCGCAGCCGGAGCCCGCGGTGATGGCGGAGGCGGACGGCCGGAGCCGGCGCGGCTGGTTCGCCCGCCGCCGCGGCGCCGGCCCGGTGGACCGCAGCGGCCTGCCCGGGCTGCTGTCCGGCAGCGGCGCCCTGGCCCGGGCCGGGCAGGCCGGCCCGGACACCGAGCCGCAGGCCCCGGCCCCGCCGCTCACCGTGGTGTTCTGCCACGGGTACTGCCTCAACCAGGACAGCTGGCACTTCCAGCGGGCCCTGCTGCGGGACGGGATGCGTCTGGTCTTCTGGGACCAGCGCAGCCACGGCCGCTCCGAGCGCTCCCGGTCGTACCTGGCCGGCGAGCCCGCCTCGATCGACCAGCTCGGCGGGGACCTGAAGGCGGTGCTGGACGCGGTCGTCCCGGAGGGGCCGATCGTGCTGGTCGGGCACTCCATGGGCGGCATGACGGTGATGGCGCTGGCCGACCAGCACCCGGAGCTGTTCCGGGAGCGGGTCGCCGGGGTCGCCCTGGTCGGCACGCTGGCCGGCGACTGGAACTCCGTCACGCTCGGCCTGCCCGCGGTCGGGGCCAAGCTGCTGCGCCGGCTCGCCCCGGCGGCCGTGCGGCTGCTCGGCCGCCAGGTCGAACTGGTCGAGGCCACCCGGCGGTTCGGCGCGGACGTCGCGGCGGTCTTCTACCGGCGCTTCTCCTTCGGTTCGGACGACGTCGATCCGCAGGTCGTCCGGTTCGCCGAGCAGTTGCTGGACGCCACCCCGATCGACGTGGTCGCGGAGTTCTACCCGGCGTTCGGCCTGCACGACAAGAAGGCCGCGCTGGCGGCGCTGCACGGCATACCGGTGCTGGTGCTGGCCGGCACCGAGGACCTGCTCACCCCGCCCGCGCACAGCGAGGACATCGCCCGCGCGCTGCCCGAGGCGGCCCTGGTGATCCTCCCCGAGACCGGGCACCTGCTGATGCTGGAGCGTCCCGACGAGGTCGGCCTGCACCTGGTGGAGCTGCTGCACCGCGCCGCCGGTCACGCGCACGCGGCCCCGCCGCCCGTGCCCGGCGCCGTCCGCGACTGACCCGCCGTCCGCGACCCGCCGTCCGTGACCCGCGTCCCCGGCGGGCCGGGCGGGCGGCGGCCGGAGGTGAGCGCGGGGCCGCCGCTGTGGCACCGTAGCGGTGGTGCCGGCGCCGGAGGGGCGGCCGGCGGGGACAGAAGGGCAGCGCACGCGCCATGGGCTCGCACACCACACTCACCGTCGCCACGCCCGAGCGGATGGGGCGGCTCGGGCGGGGGCTCGCGGCCCTGCTCCGCCCGGGCGACCTGGTGCTGCTCTCCGGCGAACTGGGCGCCGGCAAGACCACGCTGACCCGGGGTCTGGGGGAGGGGCTGGGCGTGCGCGGCGCCGTGACCTCCCCGACGTTCGTGATCGCCCGGGTGCACCCGTCGCTGACCGGGGGCCCGGCGCTGGTGCACGTGGACGCGTACCGGCTGGGCGGGGGACTGGACGAGATGGAGGACCTCGACCTCGACGTGTCGCTGCCGGAGTCGGTGGTGGTGGTCGAGTGGGGCGAGGGCAAGGTCGAGCAGCTGAGCGAGGACCGGCTGGAGGTGCGCATCGAGCGGGCGCTGGGCGGGGACGCCGAGGAGCAGGACGACCACGACCCGCGGCAGGTGACGGTGACGGGGCTCGGCACCCGCTGGGACGGCGTCGACCTGGCGTCGCTCGGCCACGCCTGATCCGGCCCGCCGGGTGCGGCCGGCGGCACTTCCCGACACGGTGTCGGCAAAGTGTTGCGGCCCGGCGGCCCGGCGTGATGGGATGGGTGCTGCGGTTAGGTCTGCCTAACTAGGGAGGCGCCCCATGGCGAGCACCACCCCCGCAGCGGCACCGATGCCGCAGGAGCCGGCCGACGGGTCGAGTGCCGACCCGGGCCCCGCGTGTCCGGCCGGTGTCCCGATGAGAGCCCTGCTGGCGTCCTGTGCGTCCGCCGCGGCCGTCTCGACCCCGCCCGTGGTGCCCGTGAAGCGCGGCGCACGCCCGGCCGCCCCGCCGCGCGCCGCCTGACCGCCCTCGTCAGCCGGTCACCACGACCCGGGTGCCGGTCGGGGCGAAGTCCCACATCAGCTGTCCGTCGGCGCGTGCCGTCCGGATGCCGCCGGTGTGCACCTTGGTGTCGGCCGGCGGCGTCGCGCCGTCCAGCGCCGCACTGAAGCCGAACACCACGCCACTCTGCTGGGTGAACCGCACCACGTGCTCGATCTGCCGCCCGTCGGTGCCCTTCCCGGTGGCCGCGCGGCTGTAGACGCTGTACGAGCCCGGCGTGGGCTCCACCGAACCCGGAGTGACCGCGAAGGACGCCTGGATCTGCTGGTCCTTGTTGGGGTCGACCAGCCACACCCGGCGGGCGCCGATCGAGTAGACCACCCGGTAGCCGGTGCCGGACGAGGCCGGCAGGGCGGGCGCGGTGGGCGCGGGGCCGGTGCTGGGCGAGGGGGCCGTGCTGCCCGAGGCCGCAGGCCGCGCCGCGGTGTCCGACCGGGCGCCCTCGGCCTGCACGGCCAGCAGTGTCACCACCGCCATGGCCGCGGCCGTCAGGCCGACGACCACGGCGCCAGGGCCCATCCTCACCACGTACGCTCCCGCCGCTCGCCCCCGCGTGTGTGTGGGCTCCATCGTGCCAGGTCCCGGTCGCCGAACCGGCGCGATCCGATGGTGTGTTCCCCTGGTGGGGACGGAACGGCCCGACGGGCCGTCAGGAATACCGGGCCATATGATAAGTCCGGACTGAACAGTTCGGGCTGATGGCCCTATCCTGGGGGCATGGACGAGACCATCGACGGCATCTCCGAGTCGGCGGCCCGCGCGGCGAGCGACCTGCGGGTCGTGTTCGGCCGGCTGCGCCGCCGGCTCCGGGAGATCCGCGACAGCAACGAACTGACGCCGTCCCAGGCCTCCGTCCTCAGCCGGCTCAGCAAGGAGGGCCCCGCCTCCGCCAGCGCCCTCGCCGCCGCCGAACGCGTCCGCCCGCAGTCCGTCGCCGCCACCCTCGCCGCCCTGGAGGAACGCGGGCTGGTGCAGCGCCGGCCCGACCCCGAGGACGGCCGCCGACAGCTCGTCAGCCTCACCGGCGCCGCCCGCGAGCTCGTCGAGGGCGACCGGCAGGCCCGCGAGGAATGGCTCGCCCGGGCCCTGCAGGACCGCTGCACCGACGAGGAGCGCCGCACCGTCATCGCCGCGATGGCCCTGCTGGAGCGGCTCACCGGGCCCTGAACGCCCCGCCCGTGCCCGCGCGGCCCCCGGGCCCGTCCACCGCCGCGCCCCCGTCGGTCTAACCTTGGACGCGTGCTGCTGCTCGCGTTCGACACCGCCACCCCCGCCGTCACCGCCGCCGTCCACGACGGCGCCACCGTCATCGCCGAGTCCTACCAGGTCGACGCCAGACGGCACGGCGAACTCCTGCTGCCCACCATCGGCGAGGTCCTGGCCGCCGCGGGCGTCGACAAGCGCGAGATCACCGCGATCGCCGTCGGTGTCGGCCCCGGCCCCTACACCGGCCTGCGGGTGGGCCTGGTCACCGCCGCTGCCCTCGGCCACGCGCTCGGCCTGCCCGTGCACGGCGTCTGCACCCTCGACGCGATCGCCCACCAGGCCCGCCGCGACGGCCTCACCGGGCCGTTCACCGTCGCCACCGACGCCCGCCGCAAGGAGGTCTACTGGGCCTCCTACGACGCCGACGGCGCCCGCACCGCGGGCCCGTCCGTCGACCGCCCGGCCGAGCTGGCCGCCCCCGAGCGGTCCGTCGGCGCCGGCGCGCTGCTGTACCCCGACACCTTCCCCGGCGCCGCCGGACCGGAGCACGTCTCGGCCGGCGCGCTGGCCGACTTCGCCGCCGGCGAGCTCGCGGCCGGCCGCGAACTGCTGCCGAACAGCCCGCTCTACCTGCGCCGCCCGGACGCCCAGGTCCCGGCCGGCTACAAGGCGGTGCTCCCGGCATGACCGCGATCACCCTCCGGCCGATGCGCTGGTGGGACATCGAACCGGTGATGGACCTCGAACTGCGGCTGTTCCCCGAGGACGCCTGGTCGCGCGGCATGTACTGGTCCGAACTGGCCGAGGCCCACCCCGGCGGCACCCGGCACTACACCGTCGCCGCCGCACCCGACGGCACCGTCGTCGGCTACGCCGGCCTCATGACGGTCGGCGTCGAGGGCGACGTCCAGACCATCGCCGTCGACGACCGGATCCAGGGCCGCGGCCTGGGCGCGGCGCTGCTCACCGACCTGGTCGAGGAGTCCGCCGCCCGCGGCTGCACCGAACTGCTGCTGGAGGTCCGGGTGGACAACCTGCGCGCCCAGCGGCTCTACGAGCGCTTCGGCTTCCGCCCGGTCGGCGTCCGCCGCGGCTACTACCAGCCCGCGAACGTCGACGCGCTCGTCATGCGACTCGACCACCCCCGCACGATGCGAAGGACCCGAAGAATGGCTGACGAACCGCTCGTCCTCGGTATCGAGACCTCCTGCGACGAGACCGGCGTCGGCATCGTCCACGGCACCACACTGCTCGCCGACGCCGTCGCCTCCAGCGTCAACGACCACGCCCGGTACGGCGGCGTCGTCCCCGAGATCGCCAGCCGGGCCCACCTGGAGGCGATGGTCCCCACCATCCGGCGGGCTCTCGACACCGCCGGCGTCAAGGCCTCCGACCTCGACGGCATCGCCGTCACCGCCGGCCCCGGCCTGGCCGGGGCCCTGCTGGTCGGCGTCTCCGCCGCCAAGGCCTACGCCTGGGCGCTCGACAAGCCGCTGTACGGGGTCAACCACCTCGCCTCGCACATCTGCGTCGACCAGCTGGAGCACGGCCGGCTCCCCGAGCCGACCATGGCGCTGCTGGTCTCCGGCGGCCACTCCTCGCTGCTGATGTCCACCGACATCACCAGCGACGTCCGCCCGCTCGGCGCCACCATCGACGACGCCGCCGGCGAGGCCTTCGACAAGGTCGCCCGGGTGCTCGGCCTCGGCTTCCCCGGCGGCCCGGTGGTCGACCGGATGGCCCGCGACGGCGACGGCAGGGCCATCGCCTTCCCGCGCGGCCTCAGCACGGCGAGCGACCCCGCCTACGACTTCTCGTTCTCCGGCCTGAAGACCGCCGTCGCCCGCTGGGTCGAGGCCAGGCGCCGGGCCGGCGAGGAGGTGCCGGTCGCCGACGTCGCCGCCTCCTTCCAGGAGGCCGTCACCGACGTCCTCACCCGCAAGGCCGTCCGCGCCTGCAAGGACAACGGCGTCGACCACCTGATGATCGGCGGCGGCGTCGCCGCTAACTCCCGGCTGCGCGAGATGGCCCAGCAGCGCTGCGACAAGGCCGGCATCGTGCTCCGCGTGCCGCGCCCCGGCCTGTGCACCGACAACGGCGCCATGGTCGCCGCGCTCGGCTCCGAGATGGTCCGCCGGGGCCGCACCCCGTCCGCCTTCGACCTGTCCGCGGACTCCTCGCTGCCGGTCACCGAGACCCACGTGCCGCACACCGACCTGCACGCGGCCGCGCACGAGTCGCTGCGGTGACCTCGGCCCTGATGTGGGAGGCCCGGGCCGCCGCCGGACGGGCCGCCGACCTGGAGCGCTGGGCCCGCGACACCGCGCTGCCCGCGCTGCGCACCGCCGGCCCCGAACGCGCCGAACTGCTCACCGCGGACGGCGACCGGGTGCTGCTGATCACCTGGTGGGCGGGGGCTCCGGCGGCCGTCCCCGACCCGCCCGGCGACCTGCTGGCCCGCCCGGTGCACCGCTGGTCCTTCACCAGCCGCCACGTCGAGTAGCGTGCCTTCCTGAGAGTTCGCTGAACACGGGGTGGGGGCATGCTGTGCTGAAGAGGTCATGGTGGGCTGCGACGGGAGTGCTGGCGCTCCTCACGGTCGTCAGCGGCTGCGGCGGCGGGGCGCCGGCCAGGCCCAGGACGCAGGCGCCCCCGCGCAGGACACCGCCGCCCCGGGCGGCACGGCGAGCACCGGGGCCTCCCCGGCGGCCCCGGGCGCCTCCGACGCGGCCTGGGCCAAGTGGGGCCTCAAGCCGCTGCCCGCGGCCCCGCCCGCCCCCGCCGACAAGCCGATCAAGCTCACCCGCACCGGTCAGGTGCCGGTCTTCAGCGCGGTGCCGACCAGCGACCGGGTCGTCTTCGTCACCCTCGACGACGGCGCCGAGAAGGACCCGAAGTTCGTCGCCATGATGAACGACCTCAGGGTGCCGTTCTCGATGTTCCTGACCCGCGACATCATCAGCGGCGACTACGGCTACTTCAAGCCGCTGCAGGCCCTCGGCAACCACATCCAGAACCACACCGTCGACCACCCGGTGATGAGCAAGGCCTCCCCGGAGAAGCAGAAGAGCGAGGTCTGCGACGACCAGACCGCGCTCACCCGGGAGTACGGCACGCCGCCGCTGCTGTTCCGCCCGCCGTACGGAGACGGCGCCCACACCGCAGCGCTGAACACCGCGGTGCAGGCCTGCGGCCCGCGCGCGGTGGTGCTCTGGCGCGAGACCATGCAGATCCACGACATGCAGTACCAGACCGCCGACAAGAAGCTCCGCCCCGGCGACATCATCCTCGCCCACTTCCGCGGCCCGAAGGACCTCAAGGGCGAGACCATGACCGCGATGTTCGGCGAACTGCTCAGCCGGATCCAGGAGCAGGGCTTCGCGGTCGCCCGGCTGGAGGACTACGTCGCCGCGCCGACCGGCTGACCCAGCATCATCAGCGGGCCGTGGTCCGTCCGGCTGAGGATCACCGTCACCTCGTGGGGGCCGCTCGGCCGCAACTGCCGGCGCAGCTCCTCCGGGGTGACGGCCATCCCCCGCTTCTTGATCACCACGGTGCCGGCGCCGCGCTCCCGCAGCAGCGCCTTCAGCCGCTTCACGTTGTACGGCAGCGCCTCGCCGATCTCGTAGGCGTGCGCGTACGGGGTGGCCACCAGCTCGTCCGAGGTCACGTAGGCGATCATCGGGTCGATCAGCCGCCCGCGGACCTGCCCGGCGACGTCGGAGACCAGGCCGGCCCGGATCACCGCGCCGTCCGGCTCGTAGAGGTACCGCCCCACCGGCCCGGCCGTCGCCGGGGTGCCCGTGCCGGTCAGCGTGTGGTCGCCGGGCAGCAGCGTCGCCCGGTACGGGTCGGCCGCGCCGGTGCCGAACCACAGCACGGCCTCCTTCACCTCGCCGCGGTCGGAGACCCACTCGGCCTCCGCTCCGTCCGGTACCAGGGCGTGCGGGATGCCCGGCGCCACCTTGAGCGCCCCGTACGGGGTGCGGCGGGCCGCCTCGATCGCCCAGGAGAGCGGCGGGGAGTACGCCTCGGGGTCGAACACCCGGCCCCGGGCGGTACGCCGCGCCGGGTCGGTGAACACCGCGTCGAAGCCGGCCGGATCGACGTCGGCGACGTCCGCGCAGCGCACCTCGATCCGGTCGGCCAGGCCCAGCGCCGCCGCGTTGGCCCCGGCCACCGCGCAGGTCAGCTCGGAGCGGTCGACGGCGAGCACCGACACGCCCGCCCGCGCCAGCGCGATCGCGTCGCCGCCGATGCCGCAGCACAGGTCGGCGAGCCGCCGCACGCCCAGCGCGGCGAAACGCCCGGCCCGCCACTCGGCGACGCTGCGCCGGGTGGCCTGCTCGACGCCGTCCGGCGTGAAGTACATGGCCTCCGCGTCGGCGCCGAACTTGGCGGCGGCCCGCTGCCGCAGCCGGGCCTGCTCGAACGCGGCCCGGACCAGCTCGGCCGGGTGGCTGCGCCGCAGCCTGGTCGCCAGCGCCAGCTCGTCCGCCTCGCGGAATCCGCGCAGCTCGGCCAGGAGCGCCTGGCCCTCGTCGGTCAGCAGGGCCCGGAACGATTCGATCTCCACCCCGCCATTGTCCCGGTCGGCCGGATCAGCCGCCGACGCAGTTGTTGCTGCCGCTGAAGCACGGCTGGTAACCCGAGGGCAGGGGTGCGGCCGCAGCCGCTCGCGGTCGCGCACGTCGGAGGCATGCGCGGCGAGCGCGCCGACCGCCAGGGCGGCCACCAGCAGTCCGTGCACGGTGGCGGTGATCCACAGTCGGCGGCGGCCCGCGAGGACCGCCACCAGGAGAGCGGCCAGGGCGAACCCGCCCAGCACCCGGTAGGGCGTCCAGTCGACGGGGGCGGCGGCCTGTTCGGCCGCGCTCCGCGGCGGCTCGGCCCAGGTGTGCAGGCCCAGGACGAGCAGGGTCCACCAGCCGGCCAGGGCCTGGAGGGCGATGAGGGCGAGCATCAGGAGGAGGTCGGCGACGGGCTGCGGACGGCGGCGCGGCACGGCGGTCTCGGTCACGGGTGGGAGTCTGCCCGGCCCCGCGGCGGCCGCACCTGAGTACGGGTACTCGGTTTCTCCGCGATTCTGCGGGCCGCGCCGTTGGCACTCTGGTTGACTGAGTGCTAACAGCGGCCTATGGTCGTTCCTGGCACTCCCCCGGGCGAGTGCCAACGCGACGGAGTTCGCCTGACCCCCGCGACGGCAGGCGTGCAGACATCGCCCATCCCTGTTAGACAACCCCGTAATCTCCGAAGGGGAGCTCGGACGTGACCACCAGCACCAAGGTTGCCATCAAGCCGCTCGAGGACCGCATCGTGGTCCAGCCGCTCGACGCCGAGACCACCACGGCCTCCGGCCTGGTTATCCCGGACACCGCCAAGGAGAAGCCCCAGGAGGGCGTCGTCCTGGCCGTCGGCCCGGGCCGCTTCGAGGATGGCCAGCGCCTGCCGCTCGACGTCGCCGTCGGCGACATCGTCCTCTACTCCAAGTACGGCGGCACCGAGGTCAAGTACCAGGGCGAGGAGTACCTCGTCCTCTCGGCTCGCGACGTTCTCGCCATCATCGAGAAGTAAGCCGTCACAGCACGCCCCGGAACCGCGTCAGCACTGACCCGGGCCGGGGCGTGCCTGTTGGTCCATCCGCACAACCCCCTGAGGAAACGGGAACATGGCGAAGATCCTGCAGTTCGACGAGGACGCCCGCCGCTCGCTGGAGCGCGGTGTCAACAAGCTGGCCGACACCGTCAAGGTGACCATCGGCCCCAAGGGCCGCAACGTCGTCATCGACAAGAAGTTCGGCGCCCCCACCATCACCAACGACGGTGTGACGATCGCCCGCGAGGTCGAGCTCGACGACCCGTACGAGAACCTCGGCGCGCAGCTCGTCAAGGAGGTGGCCACCAAGACCAACGACGTCGCGGGTGACGGCACCACCACCGCGACCGTGCTCGCCCAGGCCCTGGTCAACGAGGGCCTGCGCAACGTCGCCGCGGGCGCCGGCCCGGCCGCCCTGAAGAAGGGCATCGACAAGGCCGTCGCCGCCGTCTCCGAGCACCTCCTCTCGATCGCCCGCGAGATCGAGGGCAAGGACGACGTCGCCGCCGTCGCGTCCCTCTCCGCGCAGGACACCCAGGTCGGCGAGCTCATCGCCGAGGCGATCGACAAGGTCGGCAAGGACGGTGTCATCACCGTCGAGGAGTCCAACACCTTCGGCGTCGAGCTCGAGTTCACCGAGGGCATGCAGTTCGACAAGGGCTACCTGTCGCCGTACTTCGTGACCGACGCGGAGCGTCAGGAGGCGGTCCTCGAGGACCCGTACATCCTGATCAACCAGGGCAAGATCTCCTCCATCCAGGAGCTCCTCCCGCTGCTGGAGAAGATCCTGCAGGGCGGCGCCTCGCGTCCGCTGCTGATCATCGCCGAGGACGTCGACGGCGAGGCGCTGTCCACCCTCGTGGTGAACAAGATCCGCGGCACCTTCAACGCGGTGGCCGTCAAGGCCCCGGCTTCGGCGACCGCCGCAAGGCGATCCTCGGTGACATCGCCGTCCTCACCGGCGCGACCGTCATCTCCGAGGAGGTCGGCCTCAAGCTCGACCAGGCCGGTCTGGACGTGCTCGGCAGCGCCCGCCGCATCACCGTCACCAAGGACGAGACCATCCTCGTCGACGGTGCCGGTGACTCGGAGGCCGTGGCCGGCCGCGTCGGCCAGATCAAGGCCGAGATCGGTGCCACCGACTCCGACTGGGACCGCGAGAAGCTGCAGGAGCGCCTGGCCAAGCTGGCCGGCGGCGTCTGCGTCATCAAGGTCGGCGCCGCCACCGAGGTGGAGCTCAAGGAGCGCAAGCACCGTCTGGAGGACGCCATCTCCGCGACCCGCGCCGCGGTCGAGGAGGGCATCGTCGCCGGCGGTGGCGCCTCGCTCGTCCACGCCGCCAAGGTCCTCGACGGCGGCCTCGGCCTGTCCGGCGACGAGGCCACCGGTGTCGCGGTCGTCCGCAAGGCGCTCGCCGAGCCGCTGCGCTGGATCGCCCAGAACGCCGGTCTCGAGGGCTACGTCATCACCCACAAGGTCGCCGAGCTGGACGCCGGCTTCGGCTACAACGCGGCCACCGGCGAGTACGGCGACCTGCTGAAGGCCGGCGTCATCGACCCGGTCAAGGTCACCCGCTCCGCCCTGGAGAACGCCGCCTCCATCGCCTCCCTGCTCCTCACCACCGAGACCCTCGTGGTGGAGAAGAAGGAGGAGGAGGCCGACGGCGGCCACGGCCACTCGCACGGCGGCCACGGCCACTCCCACTGACGCAGGTCCGTCCTCCGGAGGCCCGGCCCCCGCCCGCGCGGCGGGGGCCGGGCCTCCGGCGTGTCCGCGGCCCGTCCGCGCCGCGTGCGGCGTGCGGCGCCGGACGCGCCCGCCGACCCAAGGCGGGCTTATACCCTGGGCGCATGATCGAGGCCCGTCACCTGCGCGTCCTGCGCGCCGTCGCCCGGACCGGCTCCTTCTCGGCCGCCGCCCGGGAACTCGGATGCACCCAGCCGGCCGTCAGCCAGCAGATGAAGGCGCTGGAGAAGTCGGTGGCCACCCCGCTGGTCGTCCGCTCCGCCCGGGGGATGCAGCTCAGCGAGGCCGGTGAGGTGCTGCTGAAGCACGCGGCCGGCATCCTGGCCGGGCTGTCCGCCGCCGAGGAGGAGGTGGCGGCGATCGCCGGGCTGCGCGCCGGGCGGGTCCGGCTGGTCTCCTTCCCGACCGCGAGCTCGACGATGGTGCCGCGCGCCGTCGCCCGGCTGCGCAGCGTGCAGCCGGGCGTGCGGGTCTCGCTGGTGGAGGCCGAGCCGCCGGAGGCGCTCGGGATGCTCCGCTCCGGCGAGTGCGAGGTGGCGCTGGCCTTCCGCTACCCCGAGTCGCAGGGCGGCGCCGCCGCGGTGCCCTCCCCGCACGCCTCGGCCCGGCAGGCGCGGGCCGAGGCGGTGCTGGAGGCGGCGGCCTCGGCCGCCGCCACCGACTGGTCCGACCTGGTGGTGCGGCCGCTGCTGGACGATCCGCTGGTGGTGCTGGTGCCGCAGGAGCACCCGCTGGCCGGTCGCGGCGACGCGCCGGTGGACCTCGCGGAGCTGGCGCGGGAGCAGTGGATCGCCGGCTGCCCGCAGTGCCGGGGTCATCTGGTCGAGCTGTGCCGCGCGGCGGGCTTCGAGCCGGCGATCGACTTCGCCACCGACGACTACCCGGCGGTGGTGGGGCTGGTGGCGGCCGGGCTCGGGGTGGCGGTGCTGCCGGCGCTGGCGCTGGAGACGGTCAGACGCGCGGGGGTGGCGGCGATGCCGCTGCGGACGGCGTCCGGCGAGCCGGCGGTGCGGCGGGTGGTGGCGCTGACGCTGCCCGACCTGGCGGGCGTGCCGGCCGTGGCCCTGATGCTCGACCGGCTCGGCGGGGCGGCCACCGCCCGCTGAGCGGTCCGCCGCCGACGACGGTGAAACGTTTCCTCGCCGGTGCTCCGGTGACGTGCGTCCCGTCGGACCCTGACGGGCGCTCAGCGCCGGATGCCGGCCGGCATCGCCAGCGGCACCTCGACCAGCTGACGGTGGCGGGCACGGCCCAGCAGCTCCTCGCGCTCGTCCTCGGTCAGGCCGCCCCACACGCCGTACGGCTCGCGGACGGCCAGCGCGTGTGCCGCGCACTGGGCCCGGACGGGGCACCGCATGCAGACCTCCTTGGCGCTCGCCTCGCGCGAGCTGCGCGCGGCCCCTCGCTCGCCCTCGGGGTGGAAGAAGAGCGAGCTGTCCACGCCGCGGCAGGCGGCGGAGAGCTGCCAGTCCCAGAGGTCTGCGTTGGGGCCGGGGAGGCGGGAGAAATCTGCCATGGCTCTTCCTCTCAAGGGCTCAGGACTCGGGGCTGGGACTCGGGGCTAAGGACTCGACGGCTGAGGACTCGGGGCCTGCGGCTGCGGCGAGGCTGCACGGGGCCGGTACGGACACCTGGAAATATGACTTACGCCACCCACCAGGACAAGTCACCCACACACGGACACAACAGTCAATGACCGTATAGAAGCTATAAAAACGGACAAATGGGGCATGACCTCCGGCAGGCTCCGCGTGGCAATCGGGTGGCACGGAGTCCGCTCCGGGGGCGCGAGGCCCCGGATCCGGGCGCACGCGCCGCACGGACCGCGCACGAGCTGCACAAAACTGCGGCGTGTGCACCGCGAGGTGGCTGATGCGTGATGGGTCGGCCACGTACAGTGGTGGAGATGGCCCCGAAGGCCGTAACTCATTCGAGTGACGGTCGTTGGATGTACGGAGGCGGTTAGCGGGCGCTGGACGTCGGGAACGATCGCGGTGGCATCGGCGATCAGAACGGGGTCCGTCGCCAATCGGCCGTGTCGGAGAGAGTTCGTACCAGCCAGGAGGCTCAACGTGACGCGGATCAGCTGCGGAGGACGGTCATGACATCCGTACTCGTCTGCGACGATTCCCCGCTCGCCCGGGAGGCGCTTCGCCGAGCGGTCGCGACCGTGCCCGGCGTCGACCGGGTGACCACTGCGACGAACGGTGAGGAGGTCCTCCGCCGCTGGGTGGCCGACCGCTCCGATCTCGTTCTGATGGACGTCCGGATGCCCGGCCTCGGCGGGGTGGAGACGGTCCGGCGGCTGCTGTCCGCCGACCCGGGCGCCCGCATCATCATGCTCACCGTCGCCGAGGACCTCGACGGCGTGGCCCTCGCGGTCGCCGCCGGCGCCCGCGGCTACCTGCACAAGGACGCCTCGCGCGCCGAGCTGCGGGCCACCGTCACCCAGGCGCTCGCCGACCCGACCTGGCGCCTCGCGCCGCGCCGGCTGCGCAGCCCCGACATGGGGGCCGCGCCCACGCTCACCGCCCGCGAGATCCAGGTGCTGGAGGGCATGAGCCACGGGCGCAGCAACGCGGAGATCGGCCGCGAGCTGTTCCTCTCCGAGGACACCGTGAAGACGCACGCCAGGCGCCTGTTCAAGAAGCTCGGCGCATCCGACCGTGCGCACGCCGTGGCGCTCGGCTTCCGCTGGGGTCTGGTGCGCTGAGAGGGTGCCGTCCGACGGTTCCCTCGCCCGGACGTGTGACGCCGCGCTCCCGAGGCTGCACCATGGAGGAGTGGAGCACCTCGGGAACCAGCGGACAGGTACTGCGGAGACGAGTGCGACCGCAGCAGGCACGGCAGGCACACGGGCGGGAGGCGGTGCGGTGCGAACGGCGGCCACGCATAACGTTCCGGTGCACAACTCCGGACGCGGTGCCGCGTTCCCGGAGGCGACCAGGCACGATGGACCGATGCGTGACGACGAGCCCGCCGCCCCCGGTGTGGAGCGGCCCGACGAGGCGGAGCCCGACGGCCCGGGTGCGGCGTCGTACGCCGAATCCGCCGCGGCGCGCCGTCCCGTCCTCGGGAACGGCCCGTCACCGCAGCTGAACGAGGTGGTGGCGGCCGCCGTCGCGGGCGAGGGCCCGGCCGTCGACGCCCTGCTCGCCTACGTCCACCCGCTCGCCGTCCGGTACTGCCGGGGCCGTCTCGTGCGGCTGCCCGGCGGCGCCCGGCACCATGTGGACGACGTCGTCCAGGAGGTCTGCGTCGCGGTGCTCTGCGCCCTGCCGCGCTACCGCGACGAGGGGCGGCCGTTCGAGGCGTTCGTCTACGGCATCGCCGCCCACAAGATCGCCGACCTGCAGCGGGCCGCGATGCGGGGCCCCGGCTCCACCGTGATCCCCCCGGCGACCTCCCGGAGACCCCGGACGAGTCGCTCGGCCCCGAGGAGCGCGCGCTGCTCAGCAGCGACGCCGCCTGGATCAAGGAACTGCTCTCCAACCTGCCGGCCCGCCAGCGCGAACTCGTGCTGCTCCGGGTCGCCGCCGGGCTGTCCGCCGAGGAGACCGGCGAGGTGCTCGGGATGTCCCCCGGGGCCGTCCGGGTCGCCCAGCACCGGGCCCTGAGCCGGCTGCGCGCGCTCGCGGAAGAGTCCTCCTGATTCCGGTGTTGTCGATGGGGCGCCATCCGACACGCCGGGCACCAGTACCATGGGGTATCGGCACCTGGGCGGGTTGCCAGAGTTTCGTGGGTGCGGGCGGTGATCCTTCGGAGGATCCTCCAGGCATTGCGGCGTCTTGGCGGTCGGCCCGAGCCGGTGCGCGCGGGTGTGACGACGGCCGTACCTCGGTCCGCAGCCCCACCCTCCCGAGACCAACGTGTCCGGACACCCTCAGCCGGACGCGACCAGATCAACGGCCGCCACGGAAGGTCCCCTTCACATGTCTTACAACGCCGCAGGCGTACCCGAGAAGTTCGCCATGCTCGGGCTCACGTACGACGACGTCCTGCTGCTGCCCGGGGCCTCCGAGGTGCTCCCCAACCAGGTCGACACCTCCTCGCGGGTCTCCCGCAACGTCCGGGTGAACATCCCCCTGCTCTCCGCGGCGATGGACAAGGTCACCGAGTCGCGGATGGCGATCGCCATGGCCCGCCAGGGCGGCGTGGGCGTCCTGCACCGCAACCTGTCCGTCGAGGACCAGGTCAACCAGGTCGACCTGGTCAAGCGCTCCGAGTCCGGCATGGTCACCGACCCGATCACGGTCGGCCCCGAGGCCACCCTCGCCGAGGCCGACGCGCTCTGCGCGCGATTCCGGATCAGCGGTGTGCCCGTCGCCGACCCGGACGGCCGACTGCTCGGCATCGTCACCAACCGCGACATGGCCTTCGAGTCGGACCGCGGCCGCCAGGTCCGCGAGATCATGACCCCGATGCCGCTGATCACCGGCAAGGTCGGCATCTCCGGCGAGGACGCGATGGCGCTGCTGCGCCGTCACAAGATCGAGAAGCTGCCGCTGGTCGACGACGCGGGCCGGCTCAAGGGCCTGATCACCGTCAAGGACTTCGTCAAGGCCGAGCAGTACCCGAACGCCGCCAAGGACCGCGAGGGCCGGCTGCTGGTCGGTGCCGCGGTCGGCGCCTCCGCGGAGGCCTTCGACCGCGCCCAGGCGCTGGTCGGCGCGGGCGTGGACTTCCTGGTCGTCGACACCTCGCACGGCCACAGCCACAACGCGCTCGCCTGGATCGCCAAGATCAAGGCCGCCGTCGGCGTCGACGTGGTCGGCGGCAACGTGGCCACCCGTGACGGCGCCCAGGCGCTGATCGACGCCGGTGTCGACGGCGTCAAGGTCGGCGTCGGCCCCGGCTCCATCTGCACCACCCGCGTCGTCGCCGGCATCGGCGTCCCGCAGGTCACCGCGATCTACGAGGCCGCGCTCGCCTGTCAGGCGGCCGGCGTCCCGGTCATCGGCGACGGCGGCCTGCAGTACTCCGGCGACATCGGCAAGGCGCTCGCCGCCGGTGCCGACACCGTGATGCTCGGCTCCCTGCTGGCCGGCTGCGAGGAGTCGCCCGGCGAGCTGCTGTTCATCAACGGCAAGCAGTTCAAGTCCTACCGCGGCATGGGCTCGCTCGGCGCGATGCAGTCCCGCGGGCAGGCGAAGTCCTTCTCCAAGGACCGCTACTTCCAGGGCGAGGTCACCTCGGACGAGAAGCTGATCGCCGAGGGCATCGAGGGCCAGGTGCCCTACCGCGGCCCGCTCTCCGCGGTGCTGTTCCAGCTGATCGGCGGCCTGCGCCAGACCATGGGCTACGTCGGCGCCGCCACCGTCGCCGAGATGGAGAGCAAGGGCCGGTTCGTCCGGATCACCTCGGCGGGCCTCAAGGAGAGCCACCCGCACGACATCCAGATGACCGTCGAGGCCCCGAACTACACCAGCCGCTGACCGCGGCACCCCCGAGGGCCCGCCCCCGCACCCCGCGGCGGCGGGCCCTCGCGCGTCCCGCCCGGCCGGGGCGCGGTGACCGTGTCGCGGACGGGTGCGGCGGGCGGTCCGGCCGTTGCGGGATACTGGTCCCGGCCGGGGTGACCCCGCCGGGAGAAGAAAAGCAGCAGAAGGGCTCGAAGTGACTGAGATCGAGATCGGGCGAGGCAAGCGCGGCCGCCGGGCGTACTCCTTCGACGACATCGCCGTCGTCCCCAGCCGCCGTACGCGTGACCCGAAGGAGGTCTCGATCGCCTGGCAGATCGACGCCTACCGCTTCGAGCTGCCCTTCCTGGCGGCGCCGATGGACAGCGTGGTCTCGCCGCAGCAGGCCATCGCCATCGGCAACCTCGGCGGCCTCGGCGTGCTCAACCTCGAAGGCCTGTGGACCCGCTACGAGGACCCGCAGCCGCTGCTGGAGGAGATCGCCGCCATCTCCGACGAGGCCGCCGCCACCCGCCGCCTCCAGGAGATCTACGCCGAGCCGATCAAGGCCGAACTGATCGGGCAGCGCATCAAGGAGATCCGCGACTCCGGTGTGGTCACCGCCGCCGCGCTCTCCCCGCAGCGCACCGCCGAGTTCTCCAAGGCCGTCGTCGACGCCGGCGTGGACGTCTTCGTGATCCGCGGCACCACGGTCTCCGCCGAGCACGTCTCCGGCGCCGCCGAGCCGCTCAACCTCAAGCAGTTCATCTACGAGCTCGACGTGCCGGTGATCGTCGGCGGCTGCGCCACGTACACCGCCGCGCTGCACCTGATGCGCACCGGCGCGGCCGGCGTGCTGGTCGGCTTCGGCGGCGGTGCCGCGCACACCACCCGCAACGTGCTCGGCATCCAGGTGCCGATGGCCACCGCCGTCGCCGACGTGGCCGCGGCCCGCCGCGACTACATGGACGAGTCGGGCGGCCGCTACGTGCACGTCATCGCCGACGGCGGCGTGGGCTACAGCGGCGACCTCGCCAAGGCCGTCGCCTGCGGCGCGGACGCGGTGATGATCGGGGCCGCGCTGGCGCGCGCCACCGACGCGCCCGGCAAGGGCCACCACTGGGGCATGGAGGCCGTCCACGAGGACGTGCCGCGCGGCAAGAAGGTCGACCTCGGCACGGTCGGCACCACCGAGGAGATCCTCACCGGCCCGTCGCACACCCCCGACGGCACCATGAACCTCTTCGGTGCGCTGCGCCGTGCGATGGCCACCACCGGCTACTCGGAGCTGAAGGAGTTCCAGCGCGTCGAGGTCACCGTCAACCCGACGGCCGACCACCGCTGACGCCTCCCGGAGCCCCCGGGCCGCCGCATCCCGCGGCGACCCGGGGGCTCCGTCGTGGGCGGATCCGGTGCGGCCTGCGGGGAGATCCGGTGAACATCCGTGTGCCGCCGCGGCGGACGACCCCTGTGCGGACCCGCCTTTTCGATCACGAACCGGGCGGCCGGGCGGCCGGAACCCCCGGGGCCGATTGGTCGCGGGCCCGAGTCACAGGGGATGATGGACACTTGGCGTTCACGGGCCCGCTTCGCCTGCTGCGGCCCGACGCGCCGTCAACGCCGCCCGGCCGGGCCCCGCCTGTGGTCGGAGACCGTCCGCGGCCGGCACACCCGGGCCGTCGCGCCTGGCCAGCAACCTTGGGGAGCGCACCGATGACGCAGCCGCAGGAGCCCACCGGCCGTCTGCTGGCCGGACGGTACCGGCTGAGCGAGGTGCTCGGCCGGGGCGGCATGGGCACCGTCTGGCGGGCCGAGGACGAGATGCTCGGCCGGGTCGTCGCCGTCAAGGAACTGCGCATGCACGGCGGCGTGGACGAGGAGGAGAAGCACCGCCTGATCGTCCGCACCCTGCGCGAGGCCAAGGCCACCGCCCGGATCCGGCACACCGCCGCCGTCACCGTCTTCGACGTGGTCGAGGAGGACGACCGGCCCTGGATCGTCATGGAGCTGGTGGAGTCCCGTTCGCTGGCCGACGTGATCGCCGAGGAGGGCCCGCTGGCCCCCGCCCGCGCCGCCGCGATCGCCCTCGACGTCCTCGGCGTGCTGGACGCCGCGCACGCCCAGGGCATCCTGCACCGCGACGTGAAGCCGTCCAACGTGCTGATCGGCGACGACGGCCGGGTGGTGCTCACCGACTTCGGCATCGCCAGCGTCGAGGGCGACACCTCGGTCACCTCCACCGGCATGCTGGTCGGCGCCCCCTCGTACATCTCCCCGGAGCGCGCCCGCGGCCGCAAGCCCGGACCGCCCGCCGACCTCTGGTCGCTCGGCGGCACCCTGTACGCCATGGTCGAGGGCAAGCCGCCCTACGACCGGGGCTCGGCGCTGGCCACCCTGACCGCGGTGATGACCGAGGAACTGCCGCCGCCCGCCAACGCCGGGGCGCTGCGCCCGGTCATCGAGCGGCTGCTGGAGAAGGACCCGGAGCTGCGCCTCGACGCCTCCACCACCCGCTCGATGCTGCGCCGGATCGTCGCTGACGACACCGCCCGGGCCGAGTCCACCACCCAGCAGACCGCGCCCCCGGTCGCGGCCACGGCCGTCCCCGCCGCGAAGCCGGCCCCTGCGTCGGCCCCGCCGGTCCCGTCGGCCGCGGAGAAGCCCGGGCTGCCCGCCGAGGAGCCGGCCGGTCCGGCCGCCGAGCCCACCCGGCCGGCGCCCGCCCGGCGCGGCCGGGTCGGCACCGTCCGGGTCGGCAGCCGGTCGGCCGAACCGATACCCGCACCGGCACCGGCCCCGGTGCCGGCGGCCGCCGCGTCGGTACCCGCGGCCGCGCACACCGCGCCGATGGGTGCGGTGCCGCCGTCCGGGGCGCCGCGCGAGCGCCGCCGCCCGGCGCCGGCCGTGCTCGCCGGGGCAGCCGTCCTGCTGGTCCTCGTCCTCGTCGCGGTCACCGTGGTGCTGCTGAACCACCACGACAAGGGGACGGGCGCAGGCTCCTCCTCCGCCGACGGTGCGGGCGCCGCGCCGGCCGCCTCCGCGGTCTCGAAGGCCGCCCCCTCCGGCCCGCCGTCCGGCGCGGCCTCCGCCGCGGCGTCCGCGACCGGCCCGGGCGGCTCCGCGCAGCCCTCGCCGACCGGCCCGGCGGGCGACCCGCCGGGCGGCACCGCCGCCCCGGTCCCCGGCGCGGCCGTGCCGGACGGCTACCGGACGTACCGCGACGACTCCGGCTTCTCGATCGTGCTGCCGCAGTGGCTCGCCGACAAGGGCCAGGGCTACGACGCCACCAGCCACGTCTTCGAGGGCAACGGCCTGAAGCTCCTCGTCGACTGGAAGGTCGGCGCGAGCCCCAGCGCCATCGCCGACTGGCAGTCCGCCGAGAAGGGCCTCAACGCCCGCAACTACCACCGCATCCAGCTCCAGGCGATCACCTACCGGCAGTGGACGAACGCGGCAGACTGGGAGTGGACGTCCGGCAGCGGCACCACCAACCACTCGCTCAACCGCGGCTTCGTCACCGGCAACGGCAAGTACGGCTACGCGCTCCTGTGGACGTCGGCGGACGCCGACTGGAACTCCGCCGCCAACACCGCGGCCCGCACCACCGGCTTCGACAGCTTCCAGCCGGCCCCGTAGCGCCGCCAGCCCGCCCGTCCGTCCGTCGGCGCAACCGCGCCGCGCCGCGGGCCGTCCTTCACCCCGGGGGCGACCGGACGCCGGCGGACGCGGCCCGGGCCGCGGACGGCCCGGCGGGGCAGCCCGCCAGGTCGGGGCCGGTGCCGGTCGGATCCGTCCCTCCCACGGGGGCGATCCCGGGCCCGCGGCGACGTACGCTGGCCGGGGCGAGAGGAATCCACATGCGAGCGGCCCCGGGTCAGATGGTGGCCGGAAGGTACCGGGTGACGGACCGTCCGGTCGGCGAAGTCCTGCCCGCGCAGGACACCGCCACCGGCGCGCCGGTCCTGCTGCACGCCCTGGACCTGCCGGAACTCCTCGTTCCCGACCAGGTGTACGAGCAGAGCGACGCCCCGCTCGGGATCCGGCTCGCCGGGCAGGTGGCCGCTCTCGCCGCGCAGCTCCCGCGCCACCCCCGGCTGCTCGCCCAGAGCGGAGCGGCCGCCGACGCCGGGCTGCTGTGGGTCGCCGAGGAAGGCGCACCGGGATCCGCGCTCTCCGAACTCGCCGGGGCCGGCCCCGTTCCGCCCTTCCGGGTCGCCGAACTGGGGGCGGACCTGGCCGGAGCGCTGCGCGCCCTCCACGAGGCCGGCCTCGTGCACGGCAACGTCACCGCGGACGCGGTGCTGGTCTGCGAGGACGGCGCCGCCCTGCTCGGCGGCCTGCTCCTCGGCGCCGCCCAGGAGGCGCTCGCCGCCCAGCTCGGCGGCCCCGTCCCGCGCCGGGTGTACGAGGCCCGCGCCGACCTGGTCGGCGCCCGGGCGGAGCGCTGGCCGCCCGACTCCGGGCCCGCGGCGGACTGCTGGTCGCTCGGTGTCCTGCTGTACCGCCTGCTCACCGGTCACAGCCCCTACCCGGAGACGGACCTGCCGACCCTGCTCGGCGCCGTCCGCGACGGCCGACGCTATCCCGCGGACGGCTGCGGCCCGCTGCGCGGCCTGGTCGAGGACCTGCTCGCGCCGGCCGCCGCCCGGCCGACCGCCGAGCAGGCCCAGGCCCGGCTGCGCGCCCTGCTGGCCGGCGCGCCCGAGCCGTACGGTCCGCAGGACGAGCCGCCGCTGCTGCCGGTGCCGCGCCCCGCCGCGCTCGCGCCGGTGCCGCGCTCCCGCCGTTCGCGTGCGGTGGAGCGGGCGGCCGGCGGGCCCGCCCGTCCGCCGCGCGTCCCGCCCGCGCTGCTGGGCCCGCTGCTGGTCGGCGGTGTGCTGCTGACCCTGATCGCCGGGCTGGCGGCCGTGGTCCTGGTCGCGGGCTGAGCGGCCCCCGTTCCGGCGCGGGAGGGGATTCGGGCCCCGGCGGAGCGCCGCCTAACCTGGAGTTGGAAGATGTCCGTGCGGTGAGTCTGCGGTGCACCGATACCTCCGTCACGGTGACGGTGGACTGAGGATGGGGGAGCGGTCGCCATGGGCGTGCAGGACCGGTCGACGGGGGCCAGGGACACCGGCAGGGTGCTCGCGGGTCGGTACGTGCTGGGCGACCGGCTGGGCCGCGGCGGCATGGGCACCGTCTGGCGGGCCCGGGACGAGATGCTCGACCGCGAGGTCGCGGTCAAGGAGCTGACCGTCAGCCACCTCGACGAGGAGGAGCTGGAGATCCTCCAGTCCCGGATGAAGCGCGAGGCCAGAGCCGCCGCACGGATCAAGCACCCGGGTGTCATCACCATCCACGACGTGCTGGAGGACGACGGCCGGCCGTGGATCGTCATGGAGCTGGTCGACGGCCGTTCGCTGGCCGACGTGATCAGCCAGGACGGCACGCTGCTGCCGCGCGAGGCCGCCGAGGTCGGCCTCCAGGTGCTGGCCGCGCTGCACCGCGGCCACCAGCTCGGCGTGCTGCACCGCGACGTGAAGCCGGCCAACGTCCTGCTGGAGAAGGGCACCGGCCGGGTCGTCCTGCTGGACTTCGGCATCGCCACCTTCGAGGGCTCCACCGAGCTCACCCGCCCCGGCGACCTGGTCGGCTCGCCCGACTACCTGGCACCGGAGCGCGCCCAGGGCGACCGTCCGGGCCCGGCCTCCGACCTGTGGGGCCTGGGGGCCACGCTGTACGCGGCCGTCGAGGGCGAGTCGCCGTTCCGCCGCACCTCGCCGCTGACCACACTGGCCGCGGTCGTCGCCGACCCGCTGCCGGAGCCCCGCCGGGCCGGCGCGCTCGGGCCGGTGCTGGCCGCGCTGATGGCGAAGGACCCGGACGAGCGCCCCGGTGCCGACGAGGCGGCCCGGATGCTCCGTGAGGTCACCGCCGGCCACACCCTCGGCATGAAGGCGCCCGGCGGGGTGCACCGCACGCCCACCCAGCGGGTGCCGGTGGTGGACCGCACCGAGCCCGCACCGCAGCCGGTCGAACCGCTGCCCACCGGGCCGACCATGCCGGTCCCTCCGCCGCCCGCGACCCTGGCAGCGCCGCCCGGGCCGGCAGCGCCGGCCGACAGCACCCCCGTCCCGCCCGCTCCCGTCCCGCCCGCTCCCGTCCCGCCCACTCCCCTCCCGCTGCAGCCCGCCCCGCAGCAGCCCACCGGACGCCGCCGGCGGCTCTGGCCGCGGCTGCTGCTCGCGGCCGTGGTGGCCGCGCTGGTGGCCGGCGGCGCCGCGTACGGGCTGACCCACCTCCCGGACGGCTCGTCGGGCGTGCCCACCGATCCGCAGAGCAGCCAGCTGACCGTGCCGACCGCCGACCCGTCGAAGGCCCCCGGCCCGCCGCCCGGCGGCTACGCGTGGACGGAGGACCCGGCCGGGTTCCGCTTCCCGGTGCCGACCGGCGGCAAGCCGTGGACGCGGTCCACCGACAACAACGAGATCTACTACAGCCCGGACGGCAAGGTGCACTACCTGCAGTTCGCGGTGACGGTCGGTCAGCCGCTGACCCCGATGCAGCACTTCCTCCAGATGGAGGAGTCCATCACCAAGAACCGCCAGGCCTACCGGCGCGAGGGCCTGAACGCCATCAAGGTGAACGGCCAGGAGGGCGCGATCTGGGAGTTCAGCTACAACTCCCTGGACGGCTCCGGGCGCAGGCACCTCAAGGAGGCCGAGTTCCGTACCGAGGACGGCACTTCGTACGACGTGCTGGTGGCCTCCCCGGAGAAGGACTGGCAGGAGGCGCTGCGCCGGTTCACGGTCGTCCTGAACAACTTCGCCGTGGAGCACTGAGCGTCACCGCACCGTCACCCCAATTGCTGTTACCGGCGGGTACACAAGCGGGCCGTGAGGGCCTAGGCTGCGCACCATGACGGACACCACGGCAGACACCCAGGCCCGGTCCACCGGCACCGGACGCAACCCCGCGGCCCCCGGCGGGGCCCGCACCGTCGCCTCGGCGGTCACCGACGCCGTGGTCGCCCGGCTCGTCCGCGGCGTCACCGCCGGGCCGGACGCCGAGGCCGTCGAGACCCTGGCCCCGCTCACCGGCGAGCGCCTCGCGGCCCTCCCGCAGTCCACCCCGGCCGACGTGGAGCGGGCCTACCGGCTCGCCCGCACCGCCCAGCAGGCCTGGGCCGCCCAGCCCGTCCGCCGCCGGGCCGCCGTGCTGCTGCGCTTCCACGACCTGCTGCTCGCCCGCCAGGACGAGGTGCTCGACCTCATCCAGGCCGAGACCGGCAAGACCCGGCTGCACGCCTTCGAGGAGGTGCTCGGCGCGGCCCTCGCCGCCCGGCACTACGGCCGCAAGGCCCCCGCCTACCTGCGCGACCGCCGCCGCGGCGGCGCCCTGCCGGTGCTCACCCACACCCTGGAGGCCCGCCGCCCCAAGGGCGTGGTCGGCCAGATCTCCCCGTGGAACTACCCGCTGGAGCTGTCCGTCAGCGACGCGCTGCCCGCCTTCGCGGCCGGCAACGCGGTGGTCAACAAGCCGGACACGCAGACCGCGCTGACCGCGCTGTGGGCCCGCGAGCTGCTCGTCGAGGCCGGCCTGCCCGCCGACCTGTGGCAGATCGTGATCGGCGACGGCCCGGTGGTCGGCCCCGCCGTGGTCGAGCACGCCGACTACGTCTCGTTCACCGGCTCCACCCGCACCGGCCGCCAGGTCGCCCAGCAGGCCGCCGGCCGCCTGGTCGGCGCCTCGCTGGAGCTCGGCGGCAAGAACGCCCTGCTCGTCCTCGCCGACGCCGACCTCGACCGGGCCGCCGAGGGCGCCGTCCGCGCCTGCTTCTCCTCCGCGGGCCAGCTGTGCATCTCCATCGAGCGGCTCTTCGTGCACCGCTCGGTCGCCGACGCCTTCCTGGAGCGGTTCACCGCCCGGGCCCGGGCGCTGCGGCTCGGCGGCGGCCTCGCCTACGGCGCGGACATGGGCTCACTGGTCTCCGCCCGGCAGCTGGAGACCGTCACCCGGCACGTCGAGGAGGCCGTCAAGGCCGGTGCCACCGTCCTCACCGGCGGGCAGGCCCGGCCCGACCTCGGCCCGCTCTTCTACGAGCCGACCGTCCTCGACGGCGTCACCACCGACATGCCGGTCTGCACCGAGGAGACCTTCGGCCCGGTGGTGTCCGTCTACCGCTTCGACACCGAGGACGAGGCCGTCGCCGCCGCCAACGCCACCCCGTACGGCCTGAACTCCAGCGTCTGGACGAAGGACACCCGGCGCGGCCGCGCCGTCGCCGCCCGTCTCCACACCGGCACCGTCAACGTCAACGAGGCCTACGCCGCCGCGTACGGCTCGGTCGCCTCCCCGATGGGCGGCATGGGCGACTCCGGGCTCGGCCGCCGGCACGGCTCCGAGGGCATCCTGCGCTTCACCGAGGCGCAGACCGTCGCCACCCAGCGGCTGATGCCGATCGGCCCCTCGCACGGCCTCGACGACCGGCAGTTCGCGGGCCTGCTCACCACCGGCCTGAAGGCACTGAAGGCCCTGCGCGTCCGATAGGCGCCGGCCAGTCGACCCCCACCCTCGAAGGAGCACACGGCCATGGCGGACAACGGCGGATTCGACTACGACGTGGTGGTGGTCGGCTCGGGCTTCGGCGGCTCGGTCGCGGCGCTGCGCCTGACCGAGAAGGGCTACCGGGTGGCCGTCCTGGAGGCCGGCCGCCGGTACACCGCCGCCGACCTGCCGAAGAACTCCTGGGACCTGCGCAACTACCTGTGGGCGCCCGCGCTGGGCCTGTTCGGCATCCAGCGGATCCACCTGCTGAGCAACGTGCTGGTGCTGGCCGGCGCGGGCGTCGGCGGCGGCTCGCTGAACTACGCCAACACGCTGTACGTGCCGCCGAAGGCCTTCTTCGAGGACCGCCAGTGGGGCGGCATCACCGACTGGCAGGAGGAGCTGGCGCCCTTCTACGACCAGGCGCAGCGGATGCTCGGCGTGCGCCTCAACCCCACGGTGACCGCCGCCGACAAGCATTTGAGGGCCACCGCCGAGCGGATGGGCGTCGGCGACACCTTCCACCTGGCGCCGGTCGGGGTCTTCTTCGGCGACGGCAAGGACTCCGACGGCACCGCGAAGGCCGAGCCCGGTGGCGAGGTGCCCGACCCGTACTTCGGCGGGGCCGGCCCGGCCCGCAAGGCCTGCACCGAGTGCGGCGAGTGCATGACCGGCTGCCGGCACGGCGCCAAGAACATGCTGATCGAGAACTACCTGTACCTCGCCGAGCGGGCCGGCGCCGAGATCCGGCCGCTGACCACCGTGGTCGACCTCGCCGAGCACCCGGACGGCGGCTACACCGTCGCCACCGTCCCCACCGCCCGCCGCCGCAAGGGGCCGCGCACGGCGCTGCGCGCCCGCCAGGTGGTGGTCGCCGCGGGCACGTACGGCACCCAGACGCTGCTGCACACCATGCGCGACACCGGCCGGCTGCCGCGGATCTCCGCCAAGCTGGGCTTCCTCACCCGGACGAACTCGGAGTCGCTGGTCGGCGCGCTCACCGACAACCGGCGCTACCGCCGCAAGACCGGCGCGGCCAGGGCGGACTTCAGCCGGGGCGTGGCGATCACCTCGTCGATCCACCCCGACGCGAACACCCACATCGAGCCGGTGCGGTACGGCAAGGGCTCGAACGCGATGGGCCTGATGACCATCCTGCAGTTCCCGCACGGCCGGTCCAACCTGCTCTCCTACCTGGCGACGACCGTGCGGCACCCGGTGCTGTCCGCCCGCAACCTGTCCAAGTACCGCTGGTCGGAGCGGACGATCATCGGCCTGGTGATGCAGTCGCTGGACAACTCGCTGACCACCTTCCGCAAGGCGAAGGGGCCCGGCAAGGGGCTGCTGACCGCGAAGCAGGGCCACGGGGCGCCCAATCCGGAGCACATCCCCGAGGGCGAGGAGGCCGCGCGGATCCTCGCGGACGAGATCAACGGCTTCGCCGGGACGAACGTCGGCGAGCTGATGCGGATGCCGATGACCGCGCACTTCCTGGGCGGCTGCCCGATCGGGGAGGACGCCGAGCACGGTGTCATCGACCCGTACCACCGGCTGTACGGCCACCCGGGCATCCACGTGGTGGACGGCGCCGCGGTCTCCGCCAACCTCGGGGTGAACCCGTCGCTGACGATCACCGCGCAGGCCGAGCGGGCGATGTCGCTGTGGCCGAACAACGGCGAGGCGGACGGGCGCCCGGCGCAGGGCGAGGCCTACCGGCGGGTCGCGGCCGTCGAGCCCGTCCGGCCGGCCGTGCCGACCGCGGCGTTCGGGGCGCTGCGGCTGCCCCTGCTGCCCGTCCCGAAGGTCCCCGTCCGCAAGGACTGAACGCGGTTGACAGCCGCCGACCGCCGGTGGGAGAAACGGGTCTTCGGCGGCGGGGCGGGGACCGGGGGACCAGATGGCGATCTGTACGGCATGCGGTGCGGCCTCCGCGCTGGGGGCGCGGCTCTGTGCGTCCTGCGGGCTGCCGTTCGCGGAACCCGGCTTCGCCGGGCCGAAGGCCCCGCCCGGGCCGGCGGGCGGCATCGGGGCGGTCGAGGACGCCGGCCCGCCCCCGGACGGCCGGTGGGGCAGCGGGGTCCCGTACGAGCCGGGCGGCGCGGGCGTCGTGCTGGCCCGGCTGCTCGCCGACTGGCGCCCCGCGCTGCGGGCGCTGCTCGCGCCGACGGCCCTGCTGGTGGCGGTGGCCGTGCTGCTGGCCCTGGCGGAGGACGGCCTCTGGCCGCCGCAGACGGAGTACGGCGGCCGGTTCCGGGTCGCGATCGCGCTGGTGCTCACCGTCTTCGGCGCGCCGCTGCGCGATCACGACGCGGGTGACGCGGACGGCCTGGTGGTGACGTCCGGGCTGGTGCTCCGGGGGTGCCGGTGCTGCTGGCCGCCGGCTGGCTCGCCCTGCTGGCGTGGCGCCTGCGCGCCGGCCGGGGCCCGCCGGGGCGGGACCGGGCCGCGGGGCCGCGGCGGCGGCCGCCCGGACGGCGGCCGTGTCGGGCTCGGTGGGGCTGCTGCTGGGGCTGGTCGGCCGGGTCGACCTGCAGGTCTCCGCACTCCGGCCGGAACAGGGCCACCGGACGGTGGGGACGGACCTGCCGACGGTGGTCGCGGTGTCGGCGGTGGCGGCCGGGCTGGTCGCGCTGGCCGTGTACGGCGCCGCCCCGCTGCGTGCCCGGGCCGGCCGCTGGGCGGACGTGCTCGCCCCGGCGGCGCGCGCCGCGGCGGTGCCGGTCGGGCTGGCCACGGCGGCGGCGCTGGCCGTGGCCGTGTTCCACCCGGACCTGCTGCAGCCCTGGGTCTACCTGCCGGTGGCGGCCAACGGCGGCCTCCTGCTGCTGGGGCTGGGCTCCGGTGCGACGGTGCGGCTGGCCGGCGGCGACGTGTCCCGCACGCTGTCGCTGTTCGACCTCGGCGGTGCGGGCGGCCAGTGGCGCTGGGCGCTGCTGCCGGCGGTGGCCGGCGCGCTGGTGCTGGCCCGGGCGGCGTACAGCCGGGGGCTCGGGGCGGGCGACCGGCTGCGGCTGGCGGTGCTGTACGCGGTGCTGCTGGCCGTGCCGATGCTGGCCGGCCTGTCGATGCGCTACCGGTTCGGGCTCGGTATGGAGCCCGGTACGCAGCAGGAGCACGGGTACTCCGTGTCGTTGACGGTCGGCACGGTGCTGGTGGCCGTGCTGCTCTGGGCGGCGCTGGGTGCGTTCGCGCTGCCGGCGCTGTTCGCCGCCGTCCGCCCGGCGCCTGCCGGGCGCGGTGCGCCCTCCGAGCACCGTGACGGCGCGCCGTGGATGGCTGTGCGCCCCCGGACGCCGTGCACGGCGCGGTCGAGCCGGACAGCGCGCCGCCGCCGTACGGCGCCGAGGTGCTGGACTGGCGCGGCCGGTCGTAGACCGCCCCCGGGCAGCGCCCGGACCGACGGACAGCGCCCGGACCGACGGACAGCGCCCGGACCGACGGACAGCGCCCGGACCGGCCCCGGACAGGGCAAAGGGCCCCGCGGGGGAACGGGGCCCTTTGTCGTTCAGCACTCGGCGTCAGGGCGGCGCCGGTGCTGGGGATGACGGCGCCGGGGGAAGAGCGCCGCCTGTCGGATGGCTTGGAAGCGCGACGGACGCCCGGCGGGTGTGCGGGCTCCGGCACGCGCGGGCCGGGTCGGCCTTCACGGAGCGTGAGGTGATAACCGTTGTCGCTGCCGGTTCACCGGTCGTCCGGAAACCGGAGTGCGCCGCCTGTCACGGCGGACGGCCAACCCCCACATCCAGCATCGTGCTGGACGGAAGCCTTACTGTGCAACCGATTCGGCACACTTCGCCGCAGTCCGTTTGTCGCCCGGCGTTCGGCGGAGGGTCCTCCGGAGGCGGTTCGGTGCGGCGTGCGGGGCGGGAATCGACCCGGGAGAACGACTACGCTCCGTAGTAGAGGCAAGCCGGGGCGCACGGGGGCGTGCGAACGGAGCCCGAGTGACGGGGCGGGCGCCGGGAGGCGGGGCGGCCGGCGCCGGCCGCCCCGCCCCGTCGGTCCGTCCGGTCACGGCCGGGGTCGCTGTCCCCTGCTGGCCCGACTGTGCACCGGCGCGCGGTCCCACGGCGGGCGCTGCCCGCCACGCGTGCCGGTGGACCGGATCGAGGCATCCACGCGTGGTCCTGCCGACCGTCCGGGGGCCGCCCGGGCCTGGCGGGCCCGGTCCGGTCGTACGGTCATGAGGTGCAACGATCCGCCGCCCGGGCCGGTCACGGCGCCCGTCCGCGGCAAGCGGGTGAATCGGGGCGTTCGAGGCGCCCGGTAGACTCGGCACCAGACACTCCCCACACCCGCCGGAAGGCCGTCCGTGTCCTCTGCTTCCCCGGACCAGTCCGCACCTGAGAACGACACCGTCCTGGTCGTCGACTTCGGTGCCCAGTACGCCCAGCTCATCGCCCGCCGGGTGCGTGAGGCGCGGGTCTACAGCGAGATCGTGCCGAGCACCATGCCGGTGGCCGACATGCTCGCCAAGAACCCGAAGGCGATCATCCTCTCCGGCGGCCCCTCCTCGGTCTACGAGGAGGGCGCACCGCATCGACCGCGCGCTGTTCGAGGCCGGTGTCCCGGTCTTCGGCATGTGCTACGGCTTCCAGCTGATGGCCGTGACCCTCGGCGGCACCGTCGACAACACCGGTGCCCGCGAGTACGGCCGCACCCCGCTGTCGGTCTCCCGCACCGGCTCGACCCTCTTCGAGGGCATCCCGGCGCAGCACTCCGTGTGGATGTCGCACGGCGACGCCTGCTCGGCCGCGCCCGAGGGCTTCACCGTCACCGCCTCCACGGGCGTGGTGCCGGTCGCCGCCTTCGAGAACGACGAGGCCCGCCTCTACGGCGTCCAGTACCACCCCGAGGTCCTGCACTCCGACCACGGCCAGCAGCTGCTGGAGCACTTCCTGTACCGCGGCGCCGGCCTCGCCCCGACGTGGACGACCGTCAACGTGGTCGACGAGCAGGTCGCGCTGATCCGCGAGCAGGTCGGCACCAAGCGCGCCGTCTGCGGCCTCTCCGGCGGCGTGGACTCCGCGGTCGCCGCCGCCCTGGTCAACAAGGCCATCGGTGACCGGCTGACCTGCGTGTACGTCGACCACGGCCTGATGCGCAAGGGCGAGACCGAGCAGGTCGAGAAGGACTTCGTGGCCGCCACCGGCGTCCAGCTGAAGGTCGTCGACGCCAAGGAGCGCTTCCTGAGCGCCCTGGCCGGGGTCAGCGACCCCGAGCAGAAGCGCAAGATCATCGGCCGGGAGTTCATCCGGGTCTTCGAGCAGGCGCAGGCCGAGATCGTGGCCGAGGCGGGCGAGCACGGCGAGTCCGTCGACTTCCTCGTCCAGGGCACGCTCTACCCGGACGTCGTCGAGTCCGGCGGCGGCACCGGCACCGCCAACATCAAGTCGCACCACAACGTCGGCGGCCTGCCGGAGGACCTCCAGTTCCAGCTGGTCGAGCCGCTGCGCAAGCTGTTCAAGGACGAGGTCCGGATGGTCGGCCAGGAGCTCGGCCTGCCCGCCGAGATCGTCCAGCGCCAGCCGTTCCCCGGCCCGGGCCTGGGCATCCGGATCGTCGGCGAGGTCACCGAGGAGCGTCTCGACCTGCTCCGCGAGGCCGACGCCATCGCCCGCGAGGAGCTCACCGCGGCCGGTCTCGACAACGAGATCTGGCAGTGCCCGGTGGTGCTGCTCGCCGACGTCCGCAGCGTCGGCGTCCAGGGCGACGGCCGCACCTACGGCCACCCGATCGTGCTGCGCCCGGTCTCGTCCGAGGACGCCATGACGGCCGACTGGTCGCGGCTGCCCTACGACGTGCTGGCCAAGATCTCCACCCGGATCACCAACGAGGTCCGCGACGTGAACCGCGTCGTCCTGGACATCACCAGCAAGCCGCCGGGCACCATCGAGTGGGAGTGATCCCACCGGCCGGTCTCCCGGCCGATTGAACGACCGCGCCGCCGCTTCCGTACTGGGGAGTGGCGGCGCGGCTGCGTACGCCACCGGAGCTGCCGCAGAACCCGGTCGGCTCCGGGCAGAATCGGACCGGACCTGTCATCGGACGACAGGCGTGAGCGAAGGGCATCGGTATGACCCCGGGGCACGACGGACACCGACCGCCGCACGACAGCGCGCGGCGCATTCCCTGGCAGCAGACCGCCACCCGGTTCGCGACGCTGCCGCTGCGCCTCTTCCTCGGCGTCACCTTCGTCTACGCGGCGTTCGACAAGCTGACCGACTCGCACTACCTGGCGGGCGCGGGCGACCCGGCCTCGTTCGTCTCGCAGACCCAGGCGGTCAAGGGCGCCAGTCCGATCGGCTGGGCACTCGACCTGGCCCTGCACATGCCGACCTTCGTCGCCCTGCTGATCGCCTTCGGCGAGCTCGCGGTCGGCCTCGGCACCCTGCTCGGCCTGTGGGGGCGGCTCGCCGCGGCCGGCGGCGCCATGATCAACCTGACCCTCTTCCTCACCGTCAGCTGGAGCGTCTCGCCGTACTACCTCGGCAACGACCTCGCCTACCTGATGGCCTGGACCCCGATCGTGCTCGCCGGCACCCCGTATCTGTCCGTCGACGGCTACCTGGCCCGGCGAGCCGAACGGGACCGGGCCCGCGGACTCGCGGAGGAGACCGTCCGCCGGCGGGCCCTGCTGGACGGCGGGATCGCGGCCGTCGCCCTCGGCGGCGCCGGGCTGCTCTCCGGCTCCCTCACCGCCACCTTCGGCCGCGGCAAGGACGCGGTGACCGTCACCCCCGCCACGTCCGCTCCCGGCCCCGGCCGCACCGAGGCCGCCCCCGTCGCCCCGCCCTCCGGCGGCACCGGGGCCGCTCCCTCGGTCGCCGCCTCGGCCGTGCCGGTCGGCGGATCCGCGCAGGTCAAGGACCCCGCCAGCGGTGACGCCATCTACATCGTGCAACCCGCCGCCGGCCAGTACTGCGCCTTCTCGGCGATCTGCACCCACTCCGGCTGCACCGTCGACGCCCCCGGGACGGCCGGATGTACTGCCCGTGCCACGGCTCGCGCTTCGACGCCGGGACGGGAGCCGTCGTCAACGGTCCCGCCACCAAGCCGCTG
The DNA here is from genome assembly GCF_039544005.1 of Kitasatospora paranensis. Taxonomy (NCBI): domain Bacteria; kingdom Bacillati; phylum Actinomycetota; class Actinomycetes; order Kitasatosporales; family Streptomycetaceae; genus Kitasatospora; species Kitasatospora paranensis. The sequence continues at coordinate 3,648,560 of NZ_BAABKV010000001.1, read as the reverse complement.
CCGAAGTACAGCGTCACCAGGAACGGCGACCGGCTGGAACTCGGCAACCGGCAGCAGACCTGACCGGCGCTCAGGAGTCCTCGGGCGGGGGCGGCGCAGGCTCCGCCGACCGGCCGCGGCGGGCCACCGCCGTCACCGCCCCCGCCAGCCCCGCAGCCCCCAGCCCGATCAGCACCACCGGGACGACGACCCGCCCGTCCACCACGTCGCCCGACAGCGACGCCGCCAGGTAGACCACCGCGATCACGGTGAACAGCGCCCCCGACACCAGCGAGAACGGGTCGACCGGATGCTTTCTCATGCCTGCACCACCTCCACGTCTCCGAGACCCACGTTCAGGGTGAGATCCAGCGTTCCGCGCGGCACCGCCCCGGCAGCCGGCGGCACCACCGACTCCCGGGTGCGGCCCGTCCCCGACAGCCGCTCGCCGTTCGGCAGCCGCACGTCCCCCACCGCGTTGCGCACCGTCAGCCGGACGGTCACGTCCCGCCGCAGCAGCACCTTCAGGTCACCCGCGCCGAGGCGTACCGTGCTGCTCAGCGTCCCGCCCGCCGGATCCACCGCGGTCAGGTCCAGCGTCGCGTCGCCCGCCGCCAGCGCGTAGTGGTCCTGCAGCGCCGACGCGGCGGCCGGCGTCCAGGTGCGGTCGCCGAGGCCGGCGCCGAGCACCGCGCCCGAGCCGCCCGAACCGGCCAGCAGCAGGGCCAGCAGCAGGGCCGGCACCGTCAGCCCGCGGGCCCGCCCGTACCGGGCGCCCACCAGGATCACCAGGCCCAGCGCCAGTAGCGCCGCGGCCGCCACCGTCGCCGGGTGCACCGTCCCGCCGTGCCGTCCAGCCAGCCACCACGCCAGCGCCCCCGCGCCGGCCGCGAGCAGCAGGCCCACCCCGCCCAGTCCGCCGCCGCCCCGTCCGGCCGGGGCCGGGGCCGCGGCCGGGCGGGAGCCGCCGGGGCCTGCTTGCGCAGCGGGTCGCCCTCCGGGAGGTCGGTGCGCTGCCACCACGCCTGGGCCGGCACCCCCGGCGGCGGGTTCTGCCCCTGGTACGGATTGCGCTCCGGGTGCCGCGGGTCCCACAGGTACCCGGACGGGCCCGGCGGCGGGCTGTCCGGCGGGACGGCGCCGGCCGCCCGGGCCCGCGCGTGCTGCTCGGCGACACTCTCCCGGGCCTCCCGCAGCCGGGCGTGCATCTCCGCCTTCCGGGTCTGCCACTCCGCCTGGAAGTCCTGACCGAACCGGTGCTGCCAGGTCTTCCAGTCGAGCTGCTCCACCTGCTCCTCGGGCCGGTCCCGGGGCCCGTCCTGGGGCCCGTCCGTGCCCGGGGCCCCGTCGGCGGCCCGGCGCCGGCGCTCCGGGTCGTACCGGACGGCGAGGAACACGAGCGCGCCGAGCAGCAGCAGCGGGAACATCTGGCCGCCGTCGCCCATCGAGGAGAAGAACACCCCGGTGCCGATCACGGTCAGCAGCACCGCGCCGATCGACTGCCCGTCCACCCGGCCGGTCAGCACCCGCTGGAGCTCGGTGCGGCCCGGCGCGCCGTCCGCCTCCGGCGGCCGCGGCACGATCAGCCAGGCCAGCCCGTACAGGAACAGGCCCAGCCCGCCGGAGAGGCAGAGCACGGCGACGACGACCCGGAACACCACCGGGTCGATGTCCAGGTGGCGGCCGAGACCGCCGCAGACGCCGGCCACCACCCGGTGCCGGTCGCTGCGGGTCAACGGCGGGCGCTGGCCCTCCTGGGACGGCTCCGGCTCGGCCCCGGTGCTCTGCTCGTCGGTCATGGCACCATCCTGCTGGCTCCCGGGCCCGCACCCAACCGGCACGGGCCCGGTCCGTACCCTGATCTCTCCCTGAGAGACCTCGGGGCCCGACCCTGATGCACCGGCACCCGCCGCCGTGTGACCATCTGTGGCGTGGCAGCACCCGGCAGCGAGACCCAGTACCCCGAACCCGACGCCCCGGCCGCCCCCGGCGCGGCGGCGGAGCATCCCGCGGGCGGGCCGGCGGACCCGCCGTACCGGCGGCTGTACCGGAGCCCGCACGGGCGGATCCTCGGCGGCGTCGCGCACGGCCTGGCCGTCCACCTCGGGCTGCCCGTCCGCTGGGTGCGCCTCGCCTTCGTGCTGCTGTTCTTCGCCCAGGGCATCGGCGCGCTGCTGTACGCGGCGTTCTGGTTCGTGGTGCCGATCGGCATCGGCGAACCGGCGCCCGGCGCCGCCACGCAGTGGGCCTACGTCAACGGCGCGTTCGTCCGGGTCGGCGTCGGCACCGCCAGGCCCGCCGGGCCCACCAAGGGCCGCAGCCGCGGCATCGCCCGGCTGCGCGAACTCCTCCAGGGCACCTTCCTCGGCGCCCCCGACCCGGCCGGGCCGGGCGGCGCACCGGCCCCCGGCGAGGCCGCCGGCACCGGCCGGACCGGAGGCGCCGGCCAACTGGTCGCCCTGCTCGCCCTGGTGGTCGGCGTCATCGCCGTGCTCAACGCCCTGCACATCCAGACCGCCAAGCCGTACGTCTGGCCGCTGCTCACCATCGGTGTCGGCGTCGCCCTGGTCTGGCGGCAGGCCGACGACTCGCGGTGGCAGCGCTGGTTCGGCCTGGACGAGGGCTCCAAGCGCCGCAGCGCCTTCGTCCGGGTCGCCGCCGGCGTGCTGCTGGTGGTGGTCGGCATCGTCGCCTTCCTCGTCCTGCAGGGCAGCGGCTCCACCCTGGCGTCGGTCGTCGAGGCCTCCCTCGCGGTGCTGGCCGGCATGCTGGTGCTGGTCGGCCCGTACGCCCTGCGGATGTGGCAGGACCTCGGCGCCGAGCGGACGGCCCGCATCCGCGCCCAGGAGCGGGCGGAGATCGCCGCGCACGTCCACGACTCGGTGCTGCACACCCTGACCCTCATTCAGCGGCGCGCCGAGGACCCGAAGGAGGTGCTGCGGCTGGCCCGCGCCCAGGAGCGCGAACTGCGGCTGTGGCTCTACCGGCCTGACGCCGTCGCCGAGGCCGCCCCCGACACCCTCGCCGAGCACGTGCGCGCGGTGGTCGCCGAGGTCGAGGACCGGCACGGCGTCCCGGTCGAGCTGGTCTGCGTCGGCGACTGCCCGATGGACGAGCGGATCGCGGCACAGATGCAGGCCGCGAGGGAGGCAATGGTCAACGCGGCCAAGTACGGTGGCGGGGGACCGGTCCAGGTGTACGCAGAGGTGGAGGGGAGGACGGTGTCGGTGTTCGTCCGCGACCACGGCCCCGGCTTCGACCCGGACACCGTGCCCGAGGACCGGATGGGCGTCCGGGAGTCGATCGTCGGCCGCATGAGGCGCCACGGCGGCACCGCCCGCGTCCGGCCGGCGGCCGGCGGCGGCACCGAGGTCGAGCTGGAGATGGAGAGGGCAGATGACTGACACAGGGGGCACGGCACCTGAGCGCACCGCGCGGGTGGTGCTGGTGGACGACCACCGGATGTTCCGGACGGGCGTGCGCGCCGAGATCGGGCGCACCGAGGTCACCGGCATCGACGTGGTCGGCGAGGCGGACGACGTGGAGTCCGCGGTGCAGGTGGTGGCCGCGACCCGGCCGGACGTCGTGCTGCTCGACGTCCACCTGCCCGGCGGCGGCGGCGTCGAGGTGCTGCGCCGCTCGGCACCGCTGATGGGGGACCAGGGCGGGGTGCGCTTCCTGGCGCTGTCGGTCTCCGACGCCGCCGAGGACGTCATCGGCGTGATCCGCGGCGGCGCGCGCGGCTACGTCACCAAGACCATCACCGGGAGCGACCTGGTCGGCGCGATCTTCCGGATCTCCGACGGCGACGCGGTGTTCTCGCCCCGGCTGGCCGGCTTCGTGCTGGACGCCTTCGCGGCCACCGACACCCCGCCGGTCGACGAGGACCTGGACCGCCTCACCCAGCGCGAGCGCGAGGTGCTGCGGCTGATCGCCCGCGGCTACGCGTACAAGGAGATCGCCAAGCAGCTGTTCATCTCGGTGAAGACGGTGGAGAGCCACGTCTCCGCGGTGCTGCGCAAGCTCCAGCTCAGCAACCGCCACGAGCTGACCCGCTGGGCGACGGCCCGCCGGCTGGTCTGATCGGCAAACCTCACGGCGGCGCGGCTCAGGGGTGTGCAATGGCCGACAAGTCGGGTACCGGGCCGATAAACGGTTCGGGTGCCGGTTAGTGTTCTCGGGTCCACCCGGGGCGTCGCGCGCGGTCCATCCGCGTGGGGGCGGCCTCTGCGCCCGGATCTGAGAGCCATGCCGATGTCATCCAGCACCACCGCGTTCACACCGCCGGCCGTGCCGCCCGTACGGGACCTGTCCCCGGGCGGGGGCACGCCGGTCAGGCAGGAACCCGCGCGACCGCGGCTGCACGTCCTCGACGGGCTGCGGCTGCTGGCCGCCCTGTCCGTGGTGCTCTGGCACTACACGGGCTACCAGCAGCACCCGGCGATGTGGGGTGCGCCGCCGGCGAAGGTCGTTCCGCACCTGCACACCTTCGGTGCGTACGGCTGGATCGGCGTGGAGCTGTTCTTCCTGATCAGCGGCTTCGTCATATGCATGTCCGCCTGGGGGCGTACGGCCGGCAAGTTCTTCGTGTCGCGGGTGGTGCGGCTGTTCCCGGCGTACTGGATCTGCCTGCTGATCACCTCGGCCGTGGTGCTCGGCAAGCACCCGTCCTGGATGTGGAACGCGGAGAAGTTCCGCTACTCGGACGTCCTGACCAACATGACGATGATCCAGAACGGCATCGGCGGGCTCGACATCGACCCCGTGTACTGGACGCTCTGGATCGAGATGCGCTTCTACGTGCTGTTCGGCGTCCTGGTGGCCATCGGGCTCACCTACCGCCGGGTCGTGATGTTCTGCGGGATCTGGATGTTCGGTGCGATCGCCGCCGGCGTCTCGGGCATGCCGCTGCTGGACCTGATCTTCGTCCCCGAGTACGCGCCCCTGTTCATCGCCGGCCTCGCGCTGTTCCTGATGTACCGCTTCGGGCCCGACCTGCTGCTCTGGGGGATCGTCGCCTTCTGCTGGCTGGTGTCCCAGCACAAGCTGCTGCAGATCATGAGCGGCTACCAGAACGACGCGCACCACCGGCTCTCGTACTCCTTCTGCCTGCTGCTGCTGACGCTGTGCTTTGCCGTGATGCTCGCCACTGCGCTGGGCTGGCTCAACTGGGTCCGCGGCCGCTGGCTGGTCACGGCCGGCGCCCTGACGTACCCGGTCTACCTGCTGCACGAGGAGATCGGCTGGTGGGTGCTCTCGGAGCTGCACGGCCGCATCAACCCCTACCTGCTCACCGGCCTGGTCATCGCGGGCGTCATGGTGCTGGCCTACCTGGTGCACCGGCTGGTCGAACGACCGCTCTCCAAGGTCCTCAAGCGAGGGCTCGACCAGGCGCTCGAACGGGGTCGGAAGATCGATGCCCTGGTGGACCATAATGGTCGGCGCAGGCACGCCACCCACTCCGCTGCGGAGTGACCGCGCAGCGTCACGAACCGCCTGTGGAAGTCCACAGCCCGGACCTGTCCGATCTTTCGATGCCTGTCGGCCGGATTCTCGCGGAGCCCGCGCGGGGCCGCAGGAGTGACGGAGCATGATGTCGTCCCACAGTTCTCTCGGTCTGGAGCCGCCCGGCGGCCTGGACACGGCGGCCCCCGCCACGCCCGCCACCGGGAGCGGCGGGCTGCCGGAACGGCTCGGCGGCATGCCCGTCCGGCTTCTCGCGCCCGCGGGCTACTGGGCGTGCAGCCGGGTGCTCATGATCGGCCTGCTGTTCGCGATGAAGGTGAACGTCGAGGGCGAGATGCACACCCTCTACGAGAAGTGGAGCCGCATCCTCGCGACCGGGTCGTACCCGCTGGGCGACCCGACCTGGCAGTACCCGCCCGGTGCGGCGCTCGTCATGCTCGCCCCGAAGGCGGTGCCGGCCGGGAACTACGTGCAGGGCTTCGTCGTGGTGGCGTTCCTCGCCGACCTCGTGGTGATGCTCTGCCTGCTGCTGTCCGCCCGGACCGGCGAGCGGAGCACCGCCGGGGTGTGGGTCTGGGTGCTCGGCCTGCCGCTGATGCTCTACATGCCCTACGCCCGCTACGACGTGATCGTCACCGCCTTCGCGGTGACGGCCCTCCTGGTGGTCGGCCGCCGTCCGGGGTGGGGCGGCGCGCTCGCCTCGTTCGGCGCGATGATCAAGGTCTGGCCGGCCTTCGCCGTCTTCGGCGCCCCGCGCGGCCGCACCCTGAAGTCGGCCGTGGCCGGCTTTGTCGCGGCCGCCGTGGCGCTGACCGCCATCCTCTGCCTCGTCTTCACGGGGCCCTTCGACTTCCTGGGCGCCCAGCAGAGCCGGGGCGTCGAGTTCGAATCGCTGGCCGGCTCGGTGCTCCTGGTGGGCAGCCGATTCGCGGGCTACACCGGCCGGATCCAGTACCACTACGGATCGATGGAGTTCCTCGGCCCCTACGTGCCGGAACTCGCCCACGGCATGGTGGCCCTCACCGTCCTCGGCTTCTGCTGGCTGCTGCTGTGGCGCTGGCGGGCCTCGGTCTGGTCGGCCGCCACCCCGGCGGACGCGGCGCTCGCCGCCGTCCTGGTGTTCACCACCACGAGTCGGGTGATCAGCCCGCAGTACTTCATCTGGCTGGTGGGTCTCGGCGCCGTCTGCCTCGTCCACCGCTCGACGACCCAGCGACCGGTGGTGGCCCTGCTGGCAGCGGCCACCGCACTGACCACGGTCGAGTACCCCCTCTTCTTCGAGGAGCTGATGCGCGGCAGTGCCGCACTGACGGCCGTCCTGGTCGCCCGCAACCTGCTCCTGCTGGCCGCCACCGTGCTCTCCTGCCGGAGGCTCTGGCAGGCCACCGTCGTCCCCCGGCGCTAGCGCGGCCTGTCCGCCGGGTGATCGAACGGGGCAGCTATCCTGGGCCCGCGGTTCCGCGCCCCGGCCGGATCGGCCGACCACCGACACACCCGGCGGACTCCCGGGACCTCGCGTACCCGGGCCTCCCTGCTGACCTCCTGATCGGACACCCCTGCCCATGCCGTTGCCCGCCATGCCGCTCGGTCGCAGCACCGACGAGCCGGCGCCCGAATCGACGCAGGACCGGCCCCGGCCGTCCGCCCCGGCCCGCAGGCCGCGGCTGTACGTGCTGGACGGGCTGCGTCTCGTCGCCGCCCTCAGCGTCATGTGCTTCCACTACGTGGGGAAGCCGGCGGGCTGGGAGAAGGTCTGGCGCGGCGCACCGGACGAACTGCTCCCCGGGCTGCACGGACCGGCGATCTACGGCTGGCTCGGCGTGGACCTGTTCTTCCTGATCAGCGGCTTCGTCATCTGCATGTCGTGCTGGGGCAAGCGGCCGCGGGACTTCTTCATATCCCGTGTGGTCAGGCTCTACCCGGCGTACTGGGCGGCGGTCGCCCTGACGTCCGCGGTGGTGCTCGCTGCCGGCTACTCCTTCAGCACGGCGCACGCGCTGACGCCCCGGGTGGTGCTGGCCAACCTGACCATGCTGCAGGCCCCCTGGGGGCCCAGGCCGTCGACCCCAGCTACTGGACGCTCTGGGTCGAGATGCTCTTCTACATCGTCTTCGCGGTGGTCGTCGCCTTCGGCCTCACCTACCGCCGGGCGGTCGTCTTCTGCGTGCTGTGGACCCTCGCGGGCGTGCTCGCCCCGGTGGCGGGCCTCCCGCTGCTCAGCACCCTCGCGCAGGCCTCCTACTCGCCGTACTTCGTGGCGGGCATCGCGATGTACCTGATGTACCGGTTCGGGCAGAGCTTCCTGCTCTGGGGCATCGTGGTCTTCTCCTGGCTGCTCGCCCAGTACCAGCTGTCCGGCACGATCCGCGTCTACCAGCAGTGGCTGCCCCAGCACCTGTCCTGGACGGTCGCGGTCGCGATCATGACGCTCTGCTTCGGTCTCGTCCTCGCCGCCGCCCTCGGGCTGTTCGACCGGATCACCTGGAAGTGGCTGACCACCGCCGGTGCGCTCACCTACCCGCTCTACCTGATCCACCAGGAGATCGGCATCACCATGATCCACTGGCTGCGCGGGCACCTCGCCCCCGCGCCGACGCTGGCCGTCGTGGTCGCGACCGTGCTCATCGCGGCCTGGCTGCTGCACCGGATCGTGGAGAAGCCGCTCTCCGGTCTGCTGAAGCGCCGGCTCACCACGGCCTTCGACCGGCTCACCGAGGCCGACGCCGCCGCCTTCGGGGGTGCCCGCCGTGGCGAGTGACCTGGCCGACCTCTCCACCTCCGGGCCCCAGCGGCAGGCGACGCCGCCGCTGTCGCGCAGCGGCCGGGCTGTCGCCGCCGTCCGCTACGCGGCTCCGGCCCTGCTCGGCTACGCGGCCGTGCGCCTGGTGGGTCTGCTCATGCTGTGGACGCATCCGGGCCGCGGATCCACGCTGACCCGGCTCGGGACCCTCTGGGACGCGGTCTTCTACCTCGACGTCGCCAAGCGCGGCTACGTCGACGACCTCGGCATCCCCGGCTACCAGAACGGCGTCCCCTACTCGTCCCGGGCCTTCTTCCCGGTCTACCCGGGGCTGATCCGGGCCGTGGACACGGTGCTGCCGGTCAGTGCCGTCCACGCGGCCCTGCTCGTCGCCTGGGCCGGCGCGCTGCTCGCCGCGGCCGGGATCTTCGCGATCGGCGCGCACCTCTACGGGCGGCGGGCCGGCGTGGTGGCGGCCGTGCTGTGGGGCGTCATCCCGCACGCCGTCGTCGAGAGCTACGCGTACACCGAGGCCCTGTTCACCGCCGCCGCGGCCTGGGCCCTGTACGCCGCGCTCACCCGCCGCTGGGTCTGGGCCGGCGCGATCAGCACCCTGTCCTGCCTCGTCAGGCCCACCGGCATGGCCGTCGCGGCCGCCGTGGTGGTGGCCGGCGCCTGGACGGCGCTGCAGATCCTGCGGGGCCGCGGCGACGGTGCCACCGCGTGGTGGCGGCCACTGGCCGGTGCCTTCCTGGCGCCGCTCGGCTGGATCGGCTACGTCGGCTACGTGGGCTGGGTCCGCGGTTCGCTCAAGGGCTACTTCGACGTGCAGTCCGCCTGGGGTTCGCAGTTCGACGGCGGGGTGGGCACCGTCCGCTGGCTTCACCGGCTCTTCCTGGGGTCGGGCGGCGGGGCCACCACGGTCGACCAGGTCGTCATGGCCGGGGTGGTGGTCGCGGCGGTGCTGCTGTTCGCGGTTTCGGTCGGTCAGCGGCAGCCGCTCGTCCTGCTCGTCTTCAGCGCGATGATGCTCGTGATCGCGCTCGGGGACGGCTCGGACTACGCGCCCCGGGCACGGTTCCTCGTCCCCGCGTTCGCCCTGCTGCTCCCGCTCGCCGCGGGACTGGCCCGGCTGCGCCAGCCCGCGGCGCGCTGGCTGGTGCTGCTCACCGCGGCCCTGTGCTCCGGCGTGTACGGGGTGTTCCTGACCTTCGTGTCGCGTTTCTCGCCGTGATCGGTCGGGCCTGCGGGCCCCGGGCCGGGCAGGGACGCCCGCCCGGCCTCCGCAGGCCCGGCACGCCGTCCCGCGCGGCGGTCCGGACACCGGTCGGGCGCGGCGCCGCACGGCCGTTGGGCTGATTTTCGTACTCTAGGATGCCTTCATGACCGATACGGCCGCGTCGACCGGACCAGCCCCCACAGGGGCGGAAGCCGACGAGATACCCGGATCGCTTCCCCGTCGGACGGGTCTCGGCGGCGTGCCGCGGGACGGCTGTTCAGGCCGACGCCCTACCGGATCGTCGGGCTGCTCTTCTTCCTGTTCATGCTTCCGATCTGCGCGCGGCTGCCGTGGTCCGGCGACATCGGCCAGCACGCCTCGACGATCTGGCGGCTCCGGGAGAACCTCGCGCACCCGACCAGCCCGATGGTCGACCTCCCGGGGAACGGCAGCCCGTACTTCTCGCCGTACCAGGTCTTCGGTGCCCTGGTCTCGCGGGCCACCGGCTTGGTGCCGCTGAAGACCCTGCACCTGCTCGCGGTGATGAACGTCCTGCTCGTCCTGGCGGGCATCGGCGCCTTCACCCGGGCGCTCACCACCCGCCGCTGGGCCCCTGTGCTGGTCCTGGCCTGCTACTTCTTCCTCTGGGGCACCGACGTCCGGGTGTGGAGCGGCTTCGAGTCGTTCATCTCCTTCTCGCTCGGCGTCTCCTTCCCGAGCGCCTTCGCCGCCGGCCTGATGCTGCTGGTCTGGGCCGCCGCGCTGCGGCTGCTCGGCCGGGTGCCCGGGACACGGCCGCTCAACCTGTCCCCGCTGCTCCGGGTGTGCGCGCACCTGGCCCTCGGCGCGGTGTTCTTCGTGGTCCTGCTCTCCCACCCGTTCACCGGGATCGTGATGGCCCTGGGCCTGCTCGGCATCCTGGCCGGATCGCTGCGGGCCTTCACCCTCCGGGACTGGCTGTTCTGGGTGCTGTCCGGTGCGGTGGTGCTCGCCGGGGCCGCCGTGTGGCCGTACTGGAGCCTGTTCAGCCTCCAGCAGTCCGCGGCGCTCGACACCATGCACCGCCACCTCTACATGCAGCCGCTGAACTGGTTCGGCTTCGCGGTGCTGCTCGGTGTCCCGGCGCTGGTGATGCGGTTCCGGCGCGACCGGTTGGACCCGCTCGTGATGACCTTCCTGCTGGTCGGCGCGACGGTGTTCTACGGCTGGGCCAGCGGCCACTACAGCTGGGGCCGGGCCTACCCGGGCGCGCTGATGATGCTGCAGTTCGCGGTGGCCCTGGAACTCGTCCGCGTCCCGCGCAGCCAGTGGTTCCGCCGGGAGCTGTCGCTGATCGCCACCGGTGTCCTGCTGGTCGGCGTCTGGGTGCAGTCCGGCGCAGCCTTCTACATCGTCCCGAAGTCGCAGTGGCCGAAGGCCGTGGTCAAGAACGTCCAGGCCTGGGACACCTGGGCCGGCTTCCAGTGGACCGACGCGTACCTGAAGTACGGCGACGTGGTGATGACCAAGGGCACCCGCCCGCTGTCCATGCTGGCGGCCTACGGCTACTTCACCGTCGAGGCGGGCTACCCCGACCCGGCGATCCCGCTGGGCGTGCTCGAGGAGCGGGGCGCGGACACCAACGCGTTCTTCGCCGAGGGCACCACCGAGGCCGAGCAGGTCCGGCTGATGGAGAAGTACCACGCCACCTGGGTGCTGATCAGTCCCGCCGACGGCGAGGTGCCGACCGGGTCGGCCTTCCAGGAGGTCGCCCGGAGCCCGCAGGGCGAGGTCCTGCTGAAGCTCGTCCACGCGTAGCCGAGGGGGCGGTCGCCCGGGCGTCAAGCCAGGTTGACGCTCGACTTGCCCGCCCTCCCGCCCCCGCGGTCTGATCGGAGGGCCGTGCCCGTGCGGGCACGGCCCTCCGCCCGTCCGGGGCACCGGACGGCCGTCCGCCGTGGGAGGGGCCCATGCCCGTCGTGCTGTCGTCCCACGCCGCCGGACAGCGCATCGGCCTCCGGGCCCGCAGCGCCGACGCCCTGCGCGCCGCCGCACCGGCGCTGCTCGGCTATGCCGCCGTCCGGGTGATCGGCGTCCTGGTGCTCGTGGTGTGGAACATCCACCGGAAGGGCTCCGCCCTGGGCCGGCTCTCCTCGCTCTGGGACGCCTTCTGGTACCAGGCGATCGCCGTCCACGGCTACGCCGGCACGGCGCCCCGGCCCGGCCCGTACGGCCCGTACGAGCCGTACGCGTTCTTCCCCGCCTACCCCGCCCTGATCCGGCTGGTGCACACCGTCCTGCCCCTGCAGCCCAACCGGGCCGCACTGCTGGTGGCGTGGACGGCGTCGCTGGCCGCGGCCTGGGGGATCTTCGCCGTCGGCGCCCACCTCTACGGGCACCGTACCGGGGTGATCGCCGCCGTGCTGTGGGGCGTCACCCCGTACGCGGTGGTGGAGAGCGCCGCCTACTCGGAGCAGCTGTTCACGGCGCTGGCGGCCTGGGCCTGCTACGCCCTGCTCACCCGCCGCTGGGTGTGGGCCGGGGCGCTCTGTCTGGCCGCGGGGCTGACCCGGCCGACCGGCATCGCGCTGGCGGCGGCCGTCTGCGCGGCGGCGCTGTGGGAGCTCGTCCGCCGGCGCGGCGGATGGCGGACGGCGCTCGGCGCAGTGATCGCGCCCCTGGGCTTCCTCGGCTTCCTCGCCTGGGTCGCCGCCGTGAAGGGCCGCTGGGACGGCTACTTCCGCGTCCAGGACGCCTGGCACTCGCGCTTCGACCTCGGCCGCAGCACCTTCTACTCACTGCGCGACCTCTTCACCCACGCCGACCAGGTCTGGCTGACCGACGTGGTGGTCGCCGCCGTGCTGGCCGGCTCGGTCGTCCTGCTGGTCGTCTCGGTGCTGCACCGCCAGCCCCCGGTGCTGGTCCTTTTCAGCGCCGCCATGCTGGTGCTCGCCCTCGGCGACGCCGCCTACTTCAACTCGCGCGCCCGTTTCCTGCTGCCCGCCTTCGCCCTGCTGCTGCCGCTCGCCAACGGTCTCGCCCGGCTGCGCAGCCGGGCGTCACTGGTCCTGCTGCTGGGTTCCGCGGCACTGATCTCGGCGGCGTACGGCGGCTTCGTGGTGTTCGTCTACCCGGACGCGCCCTGACCGGTCGACGGGCTGCCGACTTCATGGCCGGTTTTCGGTTCTTGTCGTGATTTGGCAACCTCCCGACAGGTAAAGGAATCGTCAAATCCGCCGCTGGGACGTGGTGTCGCACGACTGTTCGCCCCTAGTGTCTGATCCCGTTCGCTTACATCTGTATATCTCGTGGCGCCCCGATGTGTCGGGGCGTCATTTGTGTGTGGCATGAAGATTATCGGGGAGTTTCGGTGGGGGCTTGGCGTGCGCGCTCCCCACACGGGCGCTGGCTGAGAAGCCAGTCGCGCGGAGTGGGTCTGGTCGCGCTTACCGCAGTTGCAATGTCGTTGTTGGCCGTACCGCCGGCGGATGCGCTCGCCGCGAAGCAGCCGAATCCGAAGGTGTGGACACCGCCGAACACACCGCTGCCGGACACGAAGTCCGTCAGAGGCAAGTCGGCGGGGACGACGGGACAGACCGCTGCCGGCGGTGTCCCGAAGGAGTGGAAGACCCCCGCGGCCGTCGCGGGGAAGAGCGGGTCGGCGACCGTCGCCCTGCCGAAGGTGTCGCCCGAGCAGGAGGCGGCCCGCAAGCTCACGGGCGGCGCCGCCCCGGCCTCGGGCGGAGCGGCGTCGGTGCAGGCCGGCCAGCTGCCGGTCTACCTCACCGACCTGGGGACGGCCAAGGACTCGGCCGCCGGCTCGCCGTCGGTGAAGGTCGACGTGCTGGACGCGGCAAAGTCCAGGGCCACCGGAGCCTCCGGCCCGGTCGTCACGCTGGAGGGCGCCAACGGCTCGGCGAGGGCCGGCCACCCGCTCCAGCTCTCCGTCGACCTGAAGTCGCTCGCCGGCACCACCGGCTGGAGCGACCGTGCACGTCTCGTACAGCTCCCCGCGTGTGCCCTGACCACGCCGTCGAAGCCGGAGTGCCAGAAGCGCACGCCGGTGCAGTCGGCCGTCGACGCCCGCACCGGCAAGCTGACCGCCAAGGTGGCTCTGCCGGCAGCCCCGACCGCGTCCACCCCGTCCAGCACGGGCGGGGCGACCTCGCACGCCGTCCAGGCCCTCGGGGCGACCGCCTCGGGTGCGATGGTGCTGGCCGCCGAGGCCGCGCCGTCCGGCTCGATGGGCTCGTTCGCCGCCACGCCGATCGCGCCGTCGGCGCAGTGGAGCGCCGGCTCGAACGCCGGTGACTTCTCGTACAGTTACACCTTCGACATGCCGACCGCCATCGGCGGTGCGGCGCCCAGCGTGATGCTCGGCTACGACTCCGCGGCGGTGGACGGCCGGACGGCCTCCACCAACTCGCAGTCGTCCTGGGTCGGAGACGGCTGGGACTACTCGGCCGGTTCCATCTCCCGGTCCTACAAGGCGTGTCTGAAGTCGGGCATCGACATGTCCGGCGACGAGTGCTGGGCCGGCCAGGCCCTCCAGCTCAACCTTGCCGGCCACTCCGGCACGGTGGTCAAGGACGACAGCACCGGCGCCCTCCACCTGCAGGGCGACGACGGCACCCAGATCACGCCGCTGACCGGTCTCACGAACGGTGCCTGGAACGGTGAGGGCTTCAAGGTCACCACCACCGACGGCACCCAGTACTACTTCGGTGCGAACCACCTGCCCGGTGGCGACGGCACGGACCCGGCCAGCAACTCGGTGAACACCGTCCCGGTGTACCACCCGCACGTCGGCGACCCCTGCTACAACTCGTCCACGGGCGCGGCGTCCTGGTGCCAGATGGGCTGGCAGTGGAACCTCGACTACATCGTCGACCTCCACGGCAACCTGATCAAGTACAACTACAGCCGCGAGGACAACTACTACAGCCGCGGCGGCGGTCAGAACAACGGCACCGGCACGCTCACCAAGTACAACCGCTTCTCGAACGTCGCCGAGATCGACTACGGTCTGCGCCTCGCCGACCAGATCGCCTCCAAGGGCGCCGGCAACCCGGCGGCGAAGATCGTCTTCACCACCGCCGAGCGCTGCTTCGCCTCCGGTTCGATCACCTGCACCACCGCGCAGCGCACGGTCGCCAACCAGTCGTCCTGGCCGGACAGCCCGCTCGACCAGAACTGCGCCTCGACCGGCGCCTGCACCAACTACGGTCCGTCGTTCTGGACGACCAAGCGTCTGACGAACGTCGCGACCACGATCTACGTCGGCGGCGCGGCCCGTCCGGTCGACAGCTGGGACCTCACCCAGGTGTGGTCCGACCCGGGCGACGGCACCTCGCCGACCCTGTGGCTCTCCTCGATCAAGCGCAGCGGCACCAACGGGCAGTCCGCCCTCTCGGTGCCGCAGGTGTCCTTCACCGCGGCCCAGATGGCCAACCGCGTGGACGGCCTCGTGCCTGCGGCACCGCAGTTCAACCGGCCCCGGATGAAGGAGATCACCACCGAGACCGGTGGCCGGATCAACGTCACCTACAAGCCGGTCGAGTGCTCCCGGGTGAACGGCACCATGCCCGCCTCGGCCGACACCAACACCATGGCGTGCATGCCGGTCAAGTGGGTGCCGCCGGGCTCGCCGGCCACCACCAAGCCGGTGGACGACTGGTTCCACAAGATCCTCGTCGCCTCCGTCACCGAGCAGTCGCTGGTCACCAGCGATGTCGCGAAGGTGACCGAGTACACCTATGGAGGCGGCGCCGCCTGGCACCGCAACGACTCCGAGTTCGCCGACGACGACACCCGGACGTACGACAACTTCCGCGGCTACCAGACGGTCACCACGACGACCGGAAACGGCTCGGACGGTGCCAAGACCAAGGCGGTCACCACCTTCCTGCGCGGCATGGGCGGCCAGGTGACCGACACCTGGGGCGGCACCATCACCGACTCCGAGGAACTGGCCGGCTTCGTCCGAGAGACCCAGACCTACGAGTCGGCGGCCGCGGGCGCCAAGGTCGTCGCCGGTGAGCGCACCACCCCGTGGGTGTCCGGCGTCACCTCCACCCACACCCAGACCGGCAGCCTGCCGAAGGTCTACGCGCACTACGTCAACACCGCCGAGGTGGAGAGCCGTTCGCTGCTCTCGGACGGCACGACCTGGCGGACGACCGAACGTGACGCCACGTACGACGAGGCCCACGCGGGCCGGGTCGACACGGTGGACGTCAAGGGCGACACCTCCCGCTCCGACCAGGAGCAGTGCACCAAAACGACGTACGCCGGCGGCACCAACACCATGCTGGTGGAGTTCCCGCAGCGGATCCTGACCCTGGCCGGTGCCTGCGGTCAGACCCCGACCGCGGCCAACACCATCGCCGACACCCTGACCTACTACGACGGTCAGGCACTCGGCACCATCGGCACGCTGGGCGACCAGACCCAGACCCAGGTCCTGGCGTCCTACAACACCGACGGCACGCCGTCGTACCGGACGACGGCCAAGGCCACGTTCGACGCGTACGGCCGCCAGAAGACGACCACCGACCCCAACCGCACGGACGCCACCCACGCGAGCGGCGCGACGACCAGCACGGTCTACACGCCCGCCACCGGCGAACTGCCGACCAGCGTGGACGTCACCAACGCGCTGGGCTGGAAGTCCACCACCACCATCGACCCGGGCCGCGGCGTGCCGACCAAGGCGGTCGACGAGAACGGCCGGATCACCGAGGAGGCCTACGACGCCCTCGGCCGGCTCACCTCGGTCTGGCAGCCCGGTCGTGACAAGGCCACCCAGAGCGCCAACCGGGTCTTCTCGTACGCGATGAACGGGTCGGCCGGGCCTTCGACGGTGACCAGCCAGACGCTGCGTGAGGACAGCACCTACAGCAACAGCATCCAGATCTACGACGGTCTCGGGCGGGTGCGCCAGACCCAGGCCATGCCGGTCTTCGGACAGGTGGGCCGGCTGATCTCGGAGGCGACGTTCGACTCGCACGGCTGGCAGATCAAGGCCACGCCGTCGTACTACAACGGCGACTCCGGTCCCACGTCGACCATCTTCCTGCCGCAGGACTCCGACGTCGCGGCGCAGACCTGGAACGAGTACGACGGCCTCGGTCGCCTGACCGCCAGCAAGTTCATGTCCTATGCGCAGGAGCAGTGGCGGACCACCGTCGCCTACCCCGGCGCCGAGCGGACCGACACCACCCCGCCGCCCGGCGGGTACGCGACCACCACGATCACCGACGCCACCGGTGCGGCCGTGGAGACCCGGCAGTACAAGTCCAACACGCCCACCGGCGCCTACGACGCCACGACCTACGGTCATGATGTCGCGGGTCGCCCGACCTGGACGAAGGACTCGACCACCAACCACCAGTGGAGCCAGACCTACGACCTGCTCGGTCAGCAGACCAGCTCCACCGACCCGGACGCCGGCGTCTCCACCACGGTCTACGACAGCGCCGGCCACGTGGCCAGCGCCACGGACGCGCGGCAGAAGTCGGTCAGCTTCACCTACGACCTGCTCGGCCGCAAGACCGCGCAGTACGACGGTACGGACACCACCGACAACTCCAAGAAGACCGCGTCCTGGGCGTACGACACGCTGGCCAAGGGCAAGCCGGACTCCTCGACCAGCTACGCCAACGGCGTGGCCTACACCAAGGCCGTGACCGGCTACGACATCGGCTACCGTCCCACGGGCTCGTCACTGACGATCCCCTCGGTGACGGGTGAGACCGAACTGGCCGGCACCTACAACTGGTCGATGCAGTACACGCCGGTGATGGGCCTGCCCAAGAAGGTCACCATGCCCGCGGTCGGCGGGTTGGCCTCGGAGACCGTCGGCAACTCGTACGACGTCGACGGCAACTTCAAGACGTCGAGTGGCCTGAGCTACCTCGTTCAGGGCATGCAGTACGACCCGTTCGGCCGCCCGACCCGCACCACGGTCGGCCCGTTCGGCACGCAGGTGGTCTCCACCCAGGCCTACGACCCGGCCACCGGCCGGGCCGTGCAGTCCACCCTGGACAAGCAGACCTCGACGACCACCCATGTCGACGTCACCAACTACACCTACAACAAGGCAGGTTCGCTCACCTCCGCGTCGGACGTGCAGGACGGCACCAAGACCGACCTGCAGTGCTTCACGTACGACTACCTCGGCCGCCTGAACGCGGCCTGGACGGACAAGGGCACCACCACCACCGCACCCGCGCCCTCGGTGCTGGGCATCGGCGGCTGCACCAACCCGGTGGAGCCGACGGCGGCCACCGCCACCTCGCGGATCGGCGGGCCGGCCCCGTACTGGCAGTCGTACTCCTACGACGCGACCGGCAACCGGACCCAGTTCGTCCAGCACGACGTCACCGGTGTGACGACCAAGGACAAGACGGTCGGCCAGACCTTCGCGACCGGTCCGAACACCCCGACCACGGCGCAGAACACGGGCGGCGGCACGGGCGGTCCGCACGCGCTGATGCTTTCGACGGCGACCGTGAACGGAGTGGGCACCGACACCAAGTACCAGTACGACGCGTCGGGCAACACCACGTCCATCACGGACGGCAGTGGCACCAAGACCCTGACCTGGAACTCCCAGGGCCGGATCCAGACCGTGCACGACACCGGCACCTCCGGTGACACGTCGTACGTCTACGACGCCGACGGCAACCAGCTGATCCGTCGGGCCGGCGGCAAGACCACGGTCAACATGGGGACGGACGAGGTCACCCTCGACACCGCGACCCACACCATGTCCGACACGCGGTACTACAGCGCGCCGGGCGGCCTCACGATCACCCGCGTCACCGCCGCCGGCGGTGGCACGCTCTACTACCAGGCCTCCGACCCGCACGGCACCAACGGCGTCCAGATGGACGCGGCCACGCTCACGGCCACCCGTCGTCCCACCGACCCCTTCGGCAACGTCCGCGGCACCCAGCCGTCGGGCTGGGCCGGCGACAAGGGCTTCGTCGGCGGCACCCTGGAGAACACCGGCTTCACCAACCTCGGCGCACGGCAGTACGACCCGAAGACCGGGCGCTTCCTGTCGGTGGACCCTCTCTTCAACGCCGCCGATCCGCAGTCGTGGAACGGCTATGCGTACGCGGGCAACGATCCGGTCGGAAACGCGGACCCGAGCGGTCTGATGATCGATCGGGATCCCACGCCCGGTGTGTGCAACGGGCCGTGCGTGGGCGGGACGACTGGGACCCATGGCGACGGGAGCGGTAGCGGCAGCGGTGGCGGCAACCCGAGCGGCAAGGGCTCCGGCGCCAACGACGACGCCCTGCGGCAGAAGCAGGCCGCCGACGCGGCCCTGGCCAAGGCCAAGCAGGCCCGCGAGGAACTCCTCAACAAGATCGTCGACGTCGTCGGCGACCTGATCGGCTTCAACGACGCCCGCGACTGCTTCACCAAGGGCGATGTCATGGGCTGCATCAACACGGCCCTGAACTTCGTCCCCTGGGCGAAGGTCTTCAAGGCCGTGAAGGTCGGCATCAAGGCCTTCAAGCTGTGGCGGGAGGGCGAGAAGGCCTACACCGCCATCCGCAGCGCGGAACGCATAGCCAAGGACGCCGAAGAGGCATACAACTTCGCCCGCAAGACGGAGAAGGAGGCCTCCGAAGCCGAACAGGCAGCGACCCATGCCGACGACGGACCGATGCCGGAGGCGAAGGAGGACACACCGTCGTCCTCGTCCCACGATTCGGAGCCCCCGTCACGGGAGTCGTCGAGCTGTCCCATCCCTGGCAAGAACAGCTTCCTCCCCGGAACCCAGGTCGAACTCGCCGATGGCAGCACCAAGGCGATCAACGAACTGAAGGTCGGCGACCAGGTCCTGGCGACCGACCCGCAGACCGGCCGGACCGCCGCTCGTCCCGTCGTTGCCACCATCATCACCCCTGATGACGCCCAGTTCACCGACCTGACGGTCGCAGTGAGCGGCCAGGACGGAGCCCGCTCGACCACGTCCGGTATCACCTCCACCGCTCACCACCCCTACTGGGACGAGAGCACTTCCCGGTGGACCGACGCCGAGGACGTCAAGGTCGGTGACAAGTTGCGCTCGTCGGATGGCACATCGGTCGTTGTCACAGCGGCCCGCAGCTACAACACCGCGCCTCGGACGGCATACAACCTGACCGTCGCCGACATTCACACGTACTATGTACTGGCGGGTAGCACGCCGATCTTGGTCCATAACTGCAATGGCGCGGTAAACGGCCATACATCAGCGTGCCCGTGCGCCTCGGGCGGAACTCCTGTCGGGCCGATTAACGCGCGCCTCGCTGGTGGCACGCACCCGGTCACGGGTGTACCGTTTGATGCCCAAGGATTCCCCGATTTTAGCGCTTGGAAGGATCCAAACGTTCCGGACGTGCGCATTACGTTGACTGGTAGCAGATCGGCAGATTTCGCGGCAGCGGATAAGGCGGCAGGAATCACTGCAGCTTATCGAAAAGGGACCTGGACCTGGAATCATAGCCAGGACTGTGGGCTGATGGAACTCGTGAGCATGTCCGTGCATTCGCAAACTGGCCACACTGGCGGCTTCTCGATTTGCTAGATTGGATTTTCCGATTCCATGATTTTTGATAATGACGACGACTCGATCTATGTTGGCCCGCCGGTAGATGGCGAGATGATTCGGCAGGCCCAGGAGGCACTCGGGGTTCGGCTGCCCGCGAGCTACCTGGGCCTGCTGCGGGTGCAGAATGGCGGAATCCTGCGGAATCGCTGCTTCCCTACAGCCTTCCCCACATCGTGGGCATCTGGCCATATGTGCGTCGACGTGATTTTGGGAATTGGAGGGGCGTGGGGGATTGATCTCGTGTCGTCCCGTCTGATCGCCGAATGGGAGTATCCGGAGATCGGTGTCGTCCTCGGAATTACTCCATCCGCCGGACCGGACACCATTATGTTCGACTACTCTGAATGTGGAACACAGAGCGATCCATCCGTTTCTTATGTCGACGAAGACAGGGTTCCTAGGCGTATTGCAGACTCATTTACTGAATTTCTAAATGGCTTTGTTTCATGTCGGGAATATGGCGAAGAGGCAGATTAGCATCTTTTTGCTGAAGTGATTATCTAGACTGTCGAGCAGTGCCCAGGGGAGGCCCCGCCGGACCGTTTTCGGCGGGGCCTCGGGGCGTCTGACGGCAGTAGTTGACGGCAACGTCAGCGGACGGGCGCTGCACGAACGGGTGGTTCGTCGCCGTCGTTGGGTCGGACGGCCGACGTGGCTGGGGTGCGGAGGGCGTTGCCGAGGAGGTCGATGGCGTCGCGTTGGAGGCGGAGGCGGAGGCGGAGGCGGACGTGGGCGTACACCGTTGCGGTCACCCCGATGTGGGCATGGCCGAGGAGCTCTTTGATGACGACGAGTTCGACGCCCTGCTCCAGCAGGAGCGTGGCCGCCGAGTGCCGGAGATCGTGAAACCTGATGCGTCGTAGGGCGGCTCGGCGGAGTGGGGCGTTGAAGTGCCGGGTGAGGGTGGTGCCCTCGATCGGGTTGCCGTCGGGTCGGGTGAAGATGTAGCCGCTGGCCTTCCAGCCGGTTCCTGCCGCCTCGCGTTCCTGAGCCTGTCGTTCTCGGTGCTGTTCGAGGGAGCGCAGGCACTCAGTGGGCAGAGCGATGCGCCGTTCCGAGCTGTGGGTCTTGGTGGGCAGGGGGGTCAGGCCGGCGGAACTGGTGCGCTGGAGGGTGCGCCGGATGCTGGCGGTCGCGCCGACCAGGTCGAGGTCTTCCCAGCGGAGACCGAGGAGTTCGCCCTTGCGCAGGCCGGTGCGCAGAGCGAGTTCGAACAAGGCGCTGAGCCGGTGGCCGTCGACGGCGGTGAGGAAGGCACGCGCTTCTTCGCCGGTGAGGGGTTCGAAGCGGCGGGGCCGGGGTGTTCCCATGCGGACGTTGCGGGCGACGTTGCGCGGGATCTCTTCTTCACGGACGGCGTGCTCCAAGGCGCACTTGAGGACGGAGTGCACGTAGGCCAGCGTCGGCGGCGACAGCCGCTTGCGGCAGCAGGTCCCGGCCGCGCAGCACTGGGGCTGCTCGCGGGTGGTGTCGAGGCCGCGTGCGCAGCACTGGCAGGTGGTGCGGGGCTGGTCGAGCCAGGTGCGGACATCCTTGGCGGTGAGCTTGGCGAGCTTCTTCCGGCCGAGACCAGGGATGACGTAGAGGCGGACGCAGGCGGTGTAGCGGGTGTGGGTGTTCTCGCGGAGTCGGTGGACGGCGACGGTCTCCAGCCAGTAGGTGAGGAACGCGGCGACGCTGCCCTGCGCCGAGGGCGCGGCGATGCCGCGGTTGCTGGTGGCGACCTTTTCGGTCAGCAAGGCTAGAGCCTCCTTGCGGGTGGCGCCGTAGCCGTGGATGCGCTTGCGGGTGTCGCCTGCGGCGAGGACGTATCCGGCGGCTTCCCAGCGGCCGTCCTTGCGGTGGTAGACGGTGCCGTCGCCGTTGGCGCGGACCCTGCGCGAACCGGCGGTGCTGGAGGGGACGGGAGTGTTGCTGGGGTTGGTCATCAGGCTGCCCGTTCGAGTTGGTGGTGGACGAGGGCGGTCAGGGCGTGGGCGGGGATGCGGCGGGCGCGGCCGATCCGAGGGCGGCGCGGTTGCTCGGTCCGGGCTCGCGGTGTGGTGGTCAGAAGGCCGCTTCCGGCGTACTGCCAGTGCGAGATCACCAGGGTGGTGTCTGTTGACCGCGCTGCCTGCTCCCCGCGCGGTGGCCGCTGCGGTGACCGGCGTCGGGGTCGGTGTGACCGGCGGTCAGGTCACTGCGGTCACTGTGCTGGTCAGTGACCGGCTGGCCCTGGTCAGTCCGTTCCTGGGGGTCGTCTTGGCGGGTGCGCCAGGCGGTGCGTTCGGCTCGTAGCTGGGTGAGGGTGGTGGAGTAGTGGCGGGTGCGGGTGGAGAAGTGGCCTCGAAAGCCGAGCATGTGCGCCCATTGGCGCAGGCGCAGGTGGGCGTGCTGGAGCTGGGTGCCGAGCTGCCAGGCGGTGTGGATCATTTGGCGGGCGTGGTCGGTGAGGTCGTGCTGGGCGAGTTCGGCGAGGAAGCGCAGTCGGCGGTCGAGGGTGCCGGTGGTGGTCTCGGCTCCCTTGGTGGCGTACTTGGCGATGTAGGCGGCGACGTGCCGGTCAGTGACGGGGCCGTCGCCGGTGAAGTCGGTGCTGCGGATCGCTCGGACGTCGATCTGCCGCCCGAACCGGAACACCCTGGACTCCGACGCCTGCACCCCGTCGGTCTCCTTGCCCCGGAGGGCCGTTGGTGCTGGACTCGGGTGCGCTTTGCGGCAGCGCGGACGGCGTGGTCGAGGAGATCGGTGGTGGCCCAGGCGGGCGGGGTGCTGGCGGGGCCTGTGGGTCCGTCGATGCGGATGATGGTGTGGAAGTGGATCTGGCCGCGCTTCTGGTACTCGGCGACCTTGGCGTAGGACAGGGTCGCGTGGTGGCGCAGGGTGCGCTGGGTAAGTCCGGCCGCATGCGCGATCTCGCGGCGCAGGTGGGTGGTGAAGCGTGCCCACAGGGCGGGGGCGTTCCACAGCACCGCCCCGGTGTAGTCGTACCGCTGCGGGTTGAGCGGCGTGCCGAGCAGCGGGTCGCTGTCGCCGTGCCGAGCACCGCAGACGCACGAGGTAGCGCCGGGCTGGTTGTGGACGGGGCCGAAGCCGGGGGCGGTGAGGGTGGCGAAGACGCGGGGGTGGGTGGAGACGCTGGTTGGGACGGTCTTGCCGCCGCGTAGTCCGGCGGCGATGAGCTGGTAGGTGTCGTAGCGGTAGACGTTGGAGCAGGAGGGGCAGCGGGTGGCGCGGCGGTTTCCGCACCGCAGCAGGAGTTCGCCGGCCGGGAGGTGGCGGGTGTCGAGGTGGTCCAGGATCTGGCCGGTGGCGCTGTCCAGGCGGGTGCGGTGCCCGGTCATCCGGATGGGGCGGGCGCATCCGCCCAGCGAGCCGACCTGGCGGGCCAGGGGTGCGAGGTGTCCGGCGGCGGCCAGCTTGGCCAGCCTGGCCGTCAGCCGCCCTCGGCGCTCAAGCGCCGAGTCACGGTTCACGGGCAGGTCAGCCCTCCCTTGCTGTGTAGGTGTGGCGAACGTTCGGTTGGTGGGGGAGGGGAGTTGGAGCTGTGCGGGCATGGGGACAGACCTCCGGCAGGGAGCGAGGGAGAAGAGGGGTGACCTGGGTGGTCAGTGCGCGAGAGAACGGCGGGCGCGGGTGGTGGGCCGGGGGCGTCTGGCCTGGTCAGCGGTGGTGTTCACCAGCGGTGCGTGAAGGTAGCATCGCTGAAGCGCGCATTCAAGTGCATCCCTCCTCATCTGTTTCAGTGGGTGGTCGGGGTGCGAGTACTTTGGACCCGGTTTCCCGTTTTGGACGGGCCGGATTTCGGTGATAGCGGAGCTGAGAGAGCAGGTGACCTGCGGTGCCGGTCGGGCGACGGGGGCGTAGGCCCGTGGGCGGAACGGTGCTGTTGACGTTCGAGGTCATCGCCGAGGCCCTGCGGGAACGGATCTGCTCAGGCGAGCTGATGCCGGGAGACGCGTTGCCGACGCAGGCGGTGCTGATGGCGGAGTTCGGGGCCTCCAGCCTGTCCGTGCAGAAGGCGATGGCTCTGCTGAAGCGGGACGGCTACGCGATCTCCCACCCCGGCAAGGGCGCCTTCGTCGCCCAGCCCGACATCGGCACCGACGAAGACCGCGGAAGCCCGGACACGGGGAACACGCCCGTCGGCGGGACAGCTGCCCGCGTCGAGGCGCTGGAGCTGGCGCTCGCCGAGACGCTTGATCAGCTCACCGCCCTGCGTGCTCGCGTCGACGCACTTGAGGCAGGTGGCACCGAGCGAGACCGCTGACCTCTCAGCCCCCGGACGGCCTGGGGCTGGAGCCGTGCGTCCAGATTTTCTCTACGAGGTTCGAGGTTCAAGGCGGGCCCCGCCCGCTGGAGGTGGCCCGACGTCGCCGACCGACCCAGACTCAGACCGGACCCGAGGTCTTCACGGGTGTCGGCGGTCAGCGGGCCGCCAGGTCGTGAGCGGGGCTTGACTGGTGCCCGATGGGAGCAAGTTGTGCGGTAAGCGCTGCTTACCCCAGCACCGCCCAGGGTCGGAGCAAGTTATGGGCTATGGACTCCTTGCCCGCGCCGCACAGCAAGTTGTCGCCTGCGACCGTCCTACGGCCGGATCGCAGGCAACAGGGCCGACCAGGGGGCGACCCTTCACGTCCGTCGTCCGGCTCACCGGGGGCGGTGGCCGATCTCGCCTCCGGCGGGGAGCGAAGCTCCCAGCGTCCCGTCGTTGGGGCGCCCATCTCGCCCGCCCCGGTCGCGGTGTGGCCTGTGGACGCGTATCAGGCTCCGGGCGCGGACTGCCTCACGGTCCGGCGACGGTCGGCGACCGGGCTGACCGGAACCGGGCTGTTGGCGCAGCAAGTTGTCCCGTTGGATATCCCAACGGGCTATCCAACGGGAAGAAGGCTGACCCGGGGGCGGGTCTTGCGGTGCAGGGCTCTCCGCGAGGGGACGACGCCGCGTCGACCAGAGGCTTGGCGTGCGAGCGGTGGAGCCCCCGCTGGGCAGCCGCCCGTGACCGCGTCAGTCCGTGGTCTTGGGGTGGCCGGTGCCGGCGTAGGTGATCCAGGCGGTGCGGTTGGCGTCGTCGAGCAGGTACCAGATGCGTCCGCCACCGGTGACTTCGTACTGCCAGCGCTCCAGGGTCTGCCCCTTGTAGGTGGTGGTACCGAGTTTGCCCTTGAGCCGGTGCTGGCGCTCGGGGTTCTCGGCGGCGCGGGGTGTGGCGCGGATCCGCTCGAAGGCGCGGCGCAGGTTGCCCGGTGCCTGGCGGCTCAGGTGTTCCCAGCCGTCGGCGGCCTCGGTGTTGGCGAAGCGGAGGTCGTACTCGTCGCCGGTCGGCGGCGGCGCGGCCCGGTCTCCGCGCTTCGGGCTCACTCCTCCGCCCCGGGCGCGGGGGCGGGGCCGAGGTCGCCCTCGGGCTCGCGGGTCAGCAGCGCGTGCAGGGCGGGGTCCGCGTAGATCTCGGCGCTGTGCTTCCACTGGGTGAGCAGAAGCGCGATCGGGGAGAGATTGTCCAGGGCTACCGCGCCACGAGCCGTGTCGACCAGCTCGGCGAGCAGGGTGTCGATGTCCTCGGCGGGCAGGAAGGTGCTCCATGGGAGGGCTTCGGGCAGGGCCTGGCGCAGGGCGCTGATGTTCTCGGTCCGTACCAGCCCGGCGAGCAGGCGGGATGTGAAGTCCACGACGGTGGCGTCGCGCTCCATCTGGTCGACGCGCATCAGGGCCAGATCCCCCGCGTCGCGTCTCCGAAGCCTCAAGGCGCGGACGGCTTCGAGTCGGCGCGTGGTCGCGGCGGGATGGTGGAGCAGCTCACTGAAGGGCAGATCCTCATAAGCCGAAGTCATAACATCCACAGTAGCTCGGATGTCGGTCGGTGGATAGGCGGCGCGACGCCTCGCCGCCGCCTGTTGGTCTAGTCCTCTGACGGCAGTAGTGACGGCAACAACCACGCACGCCAGCGCACAATCACGCACCCCAACGGAACGTCAAACCGCCGCTGACCTGGGAAAAGGCAGGTAGGGTAGGCGGCCGTGCCACACGTACTATGTGCTGGCCGGTACCACGCCGGTCCTGGTTCATAATTGCGGTGGCGGTACCACTGTCTATCGTGGCGTTCCCGAGGGCCACCCAGGTTTCGATGCGGCGGTAGATGGCGTGGCGGTTCCCCGTGGAGGCGATGCCTCGGCAGAAATGCACCAGCTCGGTAACACCGATAGTCCGTTCACCAGCTGGACGACAAGTGAGGCGGCGGCACGCCGGGCGGCGACCAAGGGGTCGAGCGGCGTAGGTGTAGTTATCAAATCGGAGGTTCCTGCCGGCCGCCCACACATTCACGTTAACGATCAGCCTTGGGCAGATCCGGACCTCAGACCGCGTTTGAGATCTGCCATGGGACGATCGGTCGGTGACTCGACTCCTGAACCATGACCGCTCCCTTGAGGAGCTTGAGCGCGACCGTTGGGCGGCCCCGTCGGGCGGCGAAACCTGGCTGATGGCGACCGTGCGTGAGCTTCGGTGCAAGCCGATCGGCGGCCTGACGGTCGAGGACATGCGGTTGCTGATCAGGCAGGACGTGGGCCTTGCCTATCTTCTGCCGCTGGCGGTGGAGGTCCTTCGGGTCGACCCACTGGCGGAAGGCGACATGTACGAGGGCGACCTGCTGGCCGCCGTGCTCACCAGGAGTGCGGAGGTCTGGAGGAGATCCCCGAACTCGCACGGGATGTCCGGTTGATCGCCTCGGAGTTGGCCGATGTGCCGCCGGCCCTGAAACGCGAAGTTGAGGGGTTCCTGGCTCGGTAGCTCGGCGACAGCAGCTGCCGCCGGCGAGGGGTCGGCGGGCTCACTACGAGGACTGCCGGACGAGCGGTCGTGGGCCGGGGCGCGTCGCGGCACGGCCCCGGGTGAGTCGGCGGACCATGACGCCGATCATGGCCCATCGAATCATCGTCTCGGAGTGGGCGGGGCTGGTCTCGTAGTCCCGGGCGAGGCGCCGGTGCGCGGTGATCCAGGAGAAGGTGCGCTCTACCGCCCACCGCTTGGGCTGGACCTGGAAGCCGCGCTGGTCAGGGTCCTTGCGGACGACCTCCAGGTCGCGGCCGAGGATCTGGGTGGTCCAGTCGACCAGGCGGCCGGCGAAGCCCTGGTCGGCCCAGACCTTCTTGACACCGGGGTGGTCGAGCCTGGTCCACAGCAACGGCCGCTTCGCGCCGTCGCGGTCCTGGATGCTCGCCGCGACGACGTGGACGGCCAGGAGCAGGCCGAGGGTATCGGTGACGATGAACCGCTTGCGGCCCTTCACCTTCTCGCCTGCGTCGAAGCCCCTGGTGGCAGCGGGGACGGTGTCGGCGGTGCAGACGGACTGCGAGTCGATCAGGCCCGCGCTCGGCTCCACGTCGCGGCCGTCGGCTTCACGGACCTGGCCTCGCAGGGCGTCGTGGATGCGTTCGACGGTGCCGTCGTCGTGCCACCAGGTGAAGTACCAGTACACGGTCGGCCAGGGCGGGAAGTCCTTTGGCAGCTGCCGCCAGGCACAGCCGGTCCGCACCACGTAGAAGATCGCGTCCACGATCCGCCGCCGCGGGTGCTTCTCCCGCCGACCGCCCTTCGGGCCTACCCGCGCCGGCGGCAGCAACGGTTCCACCAGCGCCCACTGCTCGTCCGCCAGGTCCGACGGATACCCACCCCCAGAACCACTCACACAGAGCTCAACGACCCCGCCGGCCCCACGGCACGGCAGATCTCAAACGCGGTCTCAGAGGTGAGTTCGAGGTGCTGATCGAAGGGACCATGACCGGAGATGCGTCTCCGGCATGGAGGGGAATGCGATGACTCAATCGGTATCTATCGGCCGCCTCATGGAGTTGCTGTCGGCATCCCCACCTGGGGCATTGCCAGAGGAAGCGAGCCGCCTGACTCTCGCCATGGCATCAGAGTCCGACAGGCTGGTTGAGGTTACTTTCCCTCCGGCAAATGAGGTGCTCGATGTCTATAGGCACAGATTTGAGTCGATAGACGAATTTCGAGAGTCGCGAGTCGGCTGGGAGCTCTTCTTTTCTTCTCTTGAGGGCATGGCGCTCCCGGTCGGACTGCTGTCAGTCGTTGTAGGTGAATGGCGCGCGACGATTCTTGTCGATGCAGACATGAAGCGCATCCTGGCTTGCCTGGCCAGGCCGCCAAGGTGATTCTTTAATGGCTTGCATTCCCTGGCTTCGAATTGAATATGGCGACGCAAGTTAACCAATTCTATACGAAGTAGTTGGGAATTTTGAAGCCCCCTCCGGCCTGTTCGGAGGGGGCTTCGACGTGCCCTTGACGGCAGTAGCTGACGGCAACGTCAGCGGACAGGTGCTGCACAAGGCGGCGGGTCGTCGCCGTCGTCGGGCTCGGCGGTGGCCCCAGAGCGCTGGCCGAGCGTGCGGCTCAGGAGGTCGATGGCGTCACGCTGGAGGCGAAGGCGGACGTGTGCGTACACGGTGGCGGTCACGCCGATGTGGGCATGGCCCAACAGCTCCTTGATGACGACGAGTTCGACGCCCTGCTCCAGGAGAAGCGTCGAGGTCGAGTGTCGGAGGTCATGGAAACGGATCTGACGGAATCCTGCTCGGCGGAGGAGTGCCTTGAAGTGCCGGGTGAGAGTGGCGGGTTCGATCGGGTGGCCGTCGGACCGGGTGAAGACGTGACCACTCTCCTTCCAGCTCCCGCCAGCCTTCTCCCGCTCCTGCCCCTGCTGCTCGCGGTGGGCGCGAAGTGAGCGCAGGCAGGGCGTGGGCAGAGCGATACGGCGTTCGGAGCTGAGGGTCTTGGTGGGGAGGGTGATCAGGCCGCCGGTGCTGGTGCGCTGGAGGGTGCGGCGGATGCTGGCGGTGCCGTTGTCGAGGTCGAGGTCTTCCCGGCGCAGGCCGAGGAGTTCACCCTTGCAAAGCCCGGCGTGAAGGGCGAGTTCGAACAGTGTGTGCAGCCAGTGGCCCTCTGCGGCGGTGAGGAAGGCGCGCGCCTCGTCGGCGGTGAGGGGCTCGAAACGGTGGGGCCGGAGTGTGCCTGTACGGACGTTGCGGGCGCCGTTGCGTGGGATCTCCTCCTCCCGTATCGCTTGCTCCAGAGCCGACTTCAGCACGGAGTGAATGTAAGCGAAGGTCAGCGGGGAGAGGCTGCGGCCTGCATCGATGTCGCGTGCGCAGCACTGGCAGGTGGCGCGAAGCTGGTTGAGCCAGGTGCGGACGCCCTTGGCAGTGATCTTGGTGAGCTTCTGCTGGAGGTGTGTGTCCCGCCGTCGGCGACGGCGGGACACACACCATTCACAGCCTGGATCACCGGCAGGGATCGATCCGTGTCAGGCCACAACCGCCACCGAGCGCCAGCGCTGGGCGCCGGTCTGGTTGCAGTCGTAGAGCTGCAGCTGGGTTCCGTTGGTGACGTTGCTGTTGGGGAGGTCCAGGCAGCGGCCGGAGACCGGGTTGAGGATCGAGCCGTCCGGGCGGAAGACCCACTGCTGGTTGGCGTTGCCCGAGCAGTCGAAGAGCTGGACCAGGGTGCCGTTCGCGGTGCCGTTGTTGTAGGCGTCCAGGCACCTGTCCAGGAACTTGACGGTGCCGTTCGGCTGAGCGGTGAACAGCTGGGCGGCCGAGTTGTTGCAGTCCCAGATCTCGACCGGCCGACCGTTCGCCGAGACACCGTTGTTGACGTCGACGCACTTGCCGGCGTAGTCCGAGGTGATCTCACCGGTGGTGCTGCCCGCGTCGGTGCCGTAGTCGTAGACGGCGACGTCGCTGACGCTGCCGTTGAACGGCGCGGTGTAGGCGCCGGCGTTCTGGTACTTGCCGACGACCAGCTGTCCGACCACGCCGAACTTGCCGCTGTGGACGGCGGTTCCGGCCAGCGCGCCGTTGACGTAGAGGGTCATGACGCCGGTCGACGCGTTGTAGGCGGCGGTGACCTTGTCCCACCGGCCCGTCTGGTAGCGGGCCGCGTTGCTGCTCTTCGACGAGGTCTCGTCGAAGGAGCGGGTGCTGGTGTCGGACTTCGACAGTCCGAAGTGCCAGGTGCCGTCCTGGTCGGGCCAGATCGCCAAACCGCTCGATACGGCGGCCTTGGTGCTGAGTGCGTAGCCCTGGGCCGCGTTGGGCTTGAGCCAGGCGCTGATCGTGAACGACCTTCCGGTGCTCACGGTCAGCTGGCTCGTCTGGCCGGCGTAGTCGATCACGCCGCTGGCGGCGTCGCCCGCGAACTTGGCCACGGTGGTGGCGGTTCCGTTGACGGTGTCGGCGGCGAACGTCACCGTGCCGCTGGCCTTGGCCGGGTACTTGCCGTAGACGTCCGCGACCACGCCGTTGGCGGCGCCGGTGAGCGGGAGCCGGTCGACGGTGGGCCGGGTGTCGCCCTGGTCGCTGACGGTGCCGAAGCCCTGGACCGCGTTGTTGGTGAGGGTGCCGGGCCACAGCTGGAGGTGCTGACGGGCATCGATCGCCCAGAGGTCCGGGACGCCGTCATTGTTGGCGTCACCGCTGGAGCTCACCTGCGGGTAGCTGCCGGTGGTGATGCCCGTGAGGATCACCGTGCCGGCGGCAGGGTCTGCCAGGGCGGTCAGGTCCAGTGTTCCGTCGGCCTTGGTCTTGATGGTGTACGAGCGGATCTTCCCGTCGCTCTTGCTGCGGCTCCAGAGGGTCGGCTGGGCGAATCCCGAGGCCGATCCGGGCGCGATGAGGTCGTAGTTGCCCCAGGTGCCGGTGGCGGAGACCTTCACCGCGCCGGCGTCGAGGCTGTCCGTGGTGTCGGCGCGGTACAGCCACAGGTTGCCGCCCTCGACCGCGAGCAGGGAGGTCTGGTCCGTGCTGGGCATGCCGAAGCCTTGGCCGAGGGGTGCCTTGAGCGGACCGAGCGCCAGGATCTGGCTGACCGTGGACCAGTCGGTCGACCATCCGGACGGCGCGGTCTGCAGGGTGCTGCCGTCCACGCCCACCCAGCTCGTCGGCTTGGACAGGGCAGTGGCGGAGTCGAAGGTGCCGCCGCCCTGGTTGGCGTAGAGGTAGAGGTTCTTGGCGAGGGTGCCGGTGAGGTTCGTCCAGGCGAACGCGTCGTCCACGCCCATCGAGCGCAGCGCACCGCGGTGGGTGGTCTGCACGTCCTTCCATGTGCTGCCGACCGGGGCGAGGCCGAGCGGGGCCGCCTTGGCGGTCGTCGGGTCATTGTCCGTCGTCATCACGCGGAGGTTGCCGGCGGGGTCGGGCAGGAGGATGTCGCCCCGGCCGTCCCCGGTGAGGTCGCCCGGGACCGGGGCGCCGGTGGCCGGGTCGAACGGCGCGTAGAAGGTGTAGGGCAGGGGCTGGCTGTAGTTGCCGGCCACGTCCATGGACTGGAGGAAGAGGGTGTTGGTGCCCCAGCGGGTCGGGGTGTAGGTGAAGGTGCCGCCGGTGCCCGCCACGACGTGCGGATCGGAGGCGCAGGTCCATCCGGTCACCGGGGTCGGGTCGTCGGACCACCGGGTGCAGGCGACGCCGGAGGCGGCGAGGCCCGTGGCCGGTGCCGCGTCGGCGGCGGCCACGGTGAAGGTGCCCTGCTGGTTGACCTTGAGCTTGGGGGTGGCGTTCAGGGTGCCGCTGGCCGGGAAGTCGGCGGAGGTGACGGTGACCGACGGCGGAGTCTGGTCGATCTTGAAGTAGCAGCGGTCGGTGACCTGGGAGGAGAGCCAGCCGTCGTAGGCCTGGGCCTCCCACTGGTAGGTGTGGCCGTCCTGGAGGGTGACGACGCTGCCGTCCGCCGCCTTGCCGGTGTTCGCGAGGATGGACGTGTCGGGGTTGTAGCCGCTCAGGGCGCCGGTGTTGCCGGCGAGGTCGAACGTGGTGCTGGTCGGCGCGGTGTCCCACACGTGGAAGTACGTCGTCACACCCGTGCCGATCGGCGACCAGGTGGAGGCGTGGACCCCGACGGACTGGTTCTTGCCGATCCAGCCCGGCGTGGACGATCCAGGACAGTCGGCGGCGGGGATGCTGCCGTCCGTGGAGCCCGGCTGCGGCGTCGTGCGGGTGCTCCAGATCGTCGGCGCGACGTCGTAGTAGATCGCGATGTGCGGGTCGGCGCTCAGGTGGTGGCGGTAGAGCTTCTCGTTCTCGTTGTCGGCGGCGAAGCCGACCGTCCAGTTCGGGTTCTTCCCGTTGGCCAGCGTCTGGGCCCACGACTTCACGTCGTACGACATGGTGCCGGTACCGGTGATCGGGAAGGTGCCGACCTTGGTGCAGCCGGACATGACGCCGCCGGTGCCGCACGGCTGGCTGTTCCAGCTGGTGGTGCCGCCCATCAAGGGGGTCGAGTACAGGCTGATCGGCGAGCTGGTGCCCGGCGCCGAGGCGTCGGTGGCGTCGACGAGCAGCGTGGCCCGGGTGATCTGGGCGGTGCCGCGCGAGCTGTCGCCGAACAGCTGGGACGGGACGCCGAGCTGGTAGTAGGCCCGGTACCGGCCGTAGCCGGAGCAGTCCGAGTAGCCGCAGTAGCCGACGCCGAGGGCGCTCAGGGTGTTGACGTTCTGCGTGTCGGGGTGGTTCTCCTGGACCTGGGCGTTGACCTGCCGGGGCGCGTCGACTCCGGTCTCCGGGTCGAGGTACCAGGGCCCGGTGCCCTTGCCGAACGTGCGCTGGTCCGGCGTGAGCACCAGCTCGTCGGCGGTCGCGGTGACGGCCATCGCCGAAACGGCGGCGCCCTGGCCCGGCTGGGCTGCGGAGGAGGTGTCGGCCGCGGCCTCGGCCGCGACCGCCCGCGGAGCCGCGAAGAGCGACTTGGCGGCCGGCTTGGCGTTCGCCACGAGCGGGACCGGCGGAACGGCCGGGGTGGAGTCCCACTGGAAGGGCGTGGGTGCGTGCACCCGGACCTTGCCCTTGTCGTCCGTGAGAGACACGTTGCCGGCCGTGTCGGAGCCGATCTTCAGACCGGTGGTCGCCACCGGGAAGTGCAGGCTCTTCAGCCGCGGGTCGGCGGCCGCCTGAGCGGTCTTGACGACGATCACGTCACGCCAGCCGCCGTCGGGGCGGGCGGTGACCTGGAGGTCGACGTCCGGCAGGACGGACGGGTAGGTCGCGGTGGAGCCGTCGAGCACCGGCTTCGGCAGGGCGAAGGGCGCTGTCACGGCCAGCTTCTTGCCGTCGGCCGTGGTGATGGTGGCCAGCGGGCCCTTGCCGCCGCCGGACAGCACCAGACCGGCACTGGTGACGGCCGGGGTGACGGTCCCGTCGCCGTTGGCCCGCAGGGTGGTGTCGAGGGTCTGCCAGGTGCCGTTGCGCTTGGTGCGCACGTCCTGCGTGTGACTGTCGCTGTAGAGGCTGTGACCGTCCGGGTCGGCGAAGGTCTGCGACGTCTCGGTGGTCAGGCTGTCGACGACGACCGGCCGGCCGCCGGCCTTCGCCTGCTCCAGTGCGGCACGGACGGCCGTCGCCGTCTCCGACACGACCGGCTGCTGGGTGCCCGGCGCGCTGTCGGAGGGTGTCGGGGTCGGCGTGGCCGCCCAGACCGCCGGTGCGGAAAGAATGGTGAGCCCGAGCGCGGTCGTCGCGGCGATCGCGGTGCGCCCGAACAGTCCCCCGGTGCGTCGGGACGGCCTCGCGGCGCGTCTCGGCGATGTCTTGGACATGACTTCGGTGTGTTCCCTCCCGTGGGCCTGCCGGTCATTCGCGCAGGCGTTCGGTCAGGAACGATGCAGGGTTGGTGAAGACGGGTCAAGCGGCATTGTCGGCTTGTCCGTTCTTGTCCCTAATGGCAGCACCGAAAAGCCGCGGAACGGGCATGAGCGCAGGTGGAGCGGGGCCGATCCGGGTATTTCCAAGACTCGACAGCCATTCTCCATCGCTTCTCTCCGGTGCGGACTGTGCGTGGAATCGAGCCGAATCCGCATATGTCGCCGAATCCCCTGCCGGGGGAAAGGCCGGTGAAACCGAGCCGGGCCGGAAGGCCCTGTCGGGGGAGGCCCCGGTGCGTCGGCGCCCGGGCCCGGTGATCGACTCCGCGCACCCGGTCCGGTCCGTCGGTACCGGGTCATACACTCGGAATGCCATGACTAGCCTCTTTGACGACCTCCCGCTCCCCGGCTTCGAGAGCCCCTCGCTCGGGTCGAGCCCCGCCCACGACGAGCCCCCGCTGGACGAGGAGCCGCCGTACGAGGAGGCCATCCCCGACGGGCTCTTCGCGACGGACTACACCGCGCGGCCCGAGCCCGACGGCTGGTACCGCAATGGCGCGCCGCGCCCGGCGATCGACCCGGAGCAGCTGCTGGCCGGCATGAACGAGCCGCAGCGCGAGGCCGTCGTCCACCACGGCTCGCCGCTGCTGATCGTGGCCGGCGCCGGCTCGGGCAAGACCCGGGTGCTGACCCACCGGATCGCGTACCTGCTCGGCGCGCGCGGCGTGCAGCCCGGCGAGATCCTGGCGATCACCTTCACCAACAAGGCCGCCGGCGAGATGCGCGAGCGCGTCGAGGAGCTCGTCGGCCCGCGGGCCCGGGCGATGTGGGTCTCCACCTTCCACAGCGCCTGCGTGCGGATCCTGCGCCGCGAGTCGAAGCTGCTCGGGTTCACCTCGTCGTTCTCCATCTACGACTCGGCCGACTCGCAGCGCCTGATGGGCCTGGTCTGCCGCGACCTGGACCTCGACCCCAAGCAGTTCCCGCCGAAGTCCTTCACGGCCAAGGTCAGCAATCTCAAGAACGAGCTCATCGACGAGGAGACCTACGCCGACCAGGCCGCCAACCCGACGGAGAAGAAGCTGGCCGAGGCGTACGCCCTCTACCAGCGGCGCCTGCGCGAGGCCAACGCGCTGGACTTCGACGACATCATCATGACCACCGTCAACCTGCTCCAGGCGTTCCCGGACGTCGCCGAGCACTACCGGCGGCGCTTCCGGCACATCCTGGTCGACGAGTACCAGGACACCAACCACGCCCAGTACACCCTGGTCAGGAGCTGTCCGGCGGCTCGCTGGGCGACGCCCCGAAGATGACCGCCGACGGCGACTTCGTGAACCCGACGGCCGCCCGGCTCGCCCAGATCTCCCCGGCCGAGCTCTGCGTGGTCGGTGACGCCGACCAGTCGATCTACGCCTTCCGCGGCGCGACGATCCGCAACATCCTCCAGTTCGAGGAGGACTACCCGAACGCGACGACGATCCTGCTGGAGCAGAACTACCGCTCCACGCAGACCATCCTCAGCGCCGCCAACGCGGTCATCGAGCGCAACACCAACCGCCGCAAGAAGAACCTCTGGACGGCCGGCGACCAGGGCGAGCGGGTGGTCGGCTACGTCGCCGACGACGAGCACGGCGAGGCCCAGTTCATCGCCGACGAGATCGACCGGCTCACCGACAAGGGCCACGCCCGGCCCGGCGACGTCGCGATCTTCTACCGCACCAACGCGCAGTCCCGCGTCTTCGAAGAGGTCTTCATCCGGGTCGGCCTGCCGTACAAGGTCGTCGGCGGTGTCCGCTTCTACGAGCGCAAGGAGGTCCGGGACATCCTGGCCTACCTGCGCGTCCTGTCCAACCCCGAGGACACCGTGCCGCTGCGCCGGATCCTCAACGTGCCCAAGCGCGGCATCGGCGACCGCGCCGAGGCCATGATCGACGCGCTCTCCGCCCGCGAGCGGATCAGCTTCCCGCAGGCGCTCCAGCGGGTCGACGAGGCGTACGGCATGGCCGCGCGCTCCGCCAATGCGGTGAAGAAGTTCAACACCCTGATGGCCGGGCTGCGCCAGGTCGTCGAGTCCGGCGCCGGCCCCGCCGCGGTGCTGGAGGCGGTGCTGGAGGAGACCGGGTACCTCGCCGAACTCCAGGCCTCCACCGACCCGCAGGACGAGACCCGGATCGAGAACCTCCAGGAGCTCGCCTCCGTCGCCCTGGAGTACGAGAAGGACCCGGGGGAGCGCCCTGAGGGCGAGGACGCCGAGGGCGCACCGCCGGTCGGCTCGCTCGCCGACTTCCTGGAGCGTGTCGCCCTGGTCGCCGACTCCGACCAGATCCCGGACGACGAGGAGGGTCAGGGCGTCATCACGATGATGACCCTGCACACCGCCAAGGGCCTGGAGTTCCCGGTGGTCTTCCTCACCGGCATGGAGGACGGCATCTTCCCGCACATGCGGGCCCTCAACCAGGTCAAGGAACTGGAGGAGGAGCGCCGCCTCGCCTACGTCGGCCTGACCCGGGCCCGGCAGCGGCTGTACCTGACCCGCTCGGTGCTGCGCAGCGCCTGGGGGCAGCCCTCCTACAACCCGGCCTCGCGCTTCCTGGAGGAGATCCCGGAGCCGCTGGTCGAGTGGAAGCGCACCGGGGCGGCCGCGGTGCCCGCCTCCCGCGGGTTCTCGCCGGGCTCGTCCGGCTCGTCCGGGTCCTCGCGGTCGTACGGGTCGGGCTCCTCCGGGCGCTCCACCACGACGGCGCCCGCACCCGGCTGGGCGAAGACCGCGCGCAAGGTGACCGACCGCGAGGTGGTCGCCCTGGCGGTGGGCGACCGGGTCACCCACGACACCTTCGGCCTGGGCACGGTGGTCGCCACCCAGGGCGTCGGCGACAAGGCGCAGGCCACCATCGACTTCGGGTCGACCGGCCGCAAGCAGCTGCTGCTGCGCTACGCGCCGGTCGAGAAGCTCTGACGGCTGCCGCTCCGACCGTCGCTGCCCGGTGCGCCGGTCCTCTTGACGGGGGCCGGCCCTGCTGACCGGTGCGCCGGTCAGCGCGGGTCGAGGCCGTGCGCGAGCAGCCAGGGCAGCGGGTCGACGGGCCCTCCGCCGGCGGGCCGCACCTCGACGTGCAGGTGCGGCCCGGTCGCGTTGCCGGTGGCGCCCGAGGTGGCGATGACGTCCCCGGCCCGCACCGGGCCGGGGTGGACGCGGTACCCGCTCAGGTGCGCGTACCAGGTCTCCGTGCCGTCGGGGGCCCGCACGATCGCCAGGTAGCCGTAGGCGGGCGTCCAGCCGGTGGCGACGGTGCCGTCGGTGACGGCGTGCACTTCGGTGCCGGTGGCGACCGGGAAGTCGATGCCGGTGTGCCGGGCCGCCCAGTCCGCGCCGGCCCGGCCGAACCCCGCGCCGATGCCGTGCGCGGCCACCGGGAGGCAGTACCGGGAGCGGGCCGCCTCCGCGGCGTTCTGCGCCTGGGCGCCCGCGTCCTGGGAGCTTGTCGCCTCGTCGCGCTGCTCCTGGACACCCTGCTCCTGGTCGCGCTGCTCCTGGACGCCCTGCTCCTGGGGGGCCGCCGGGTCGGGCGCGGCTGTGCCGATGGCGACGGCCGAGGCGGGGGCAGGTGCAGGTGCAGGTGCAGGGGCGGGGACAGGAGACCGGGGCGGGATGTCCGGTACTCCGGTCGGGGCCGGCGGGAGTGCCGGGCGCGGGGCCGTCCGGGTGGGGACGGCGGCCGCGGCGGCGGCGAAGACCCCGAGCGTGGCCGCCGAGGGCAGGGCGACCGTCAGGAGAGCGGCGCGGGTCCCTCCACCCGTGCCGGTGCCCGTGTTCGAGCCGGTGCCCGTGCCCGTGCCGGTGCCCGTGCCCGTGCCGGTGCTCGCGCCCGTGGCGGTCCCCGCGCCCGTGCCCGTGCCGGCGGCGGGGCCGCGGCCCCGTCCCCAGCGGGCGAGTGCCGTCCGGCTCGGGTCGCGGTGCTGCCCGCGGGCACGGTGGAAGCGGGCCCGGGGAGCCGGGCGGGGTGGAGCCTGGTGCGTTCGGCGCTGCTGTTGTCGGCGGTCATCTCGGTGCCGCCTCCTCGGAATCGGGAGCATGGGGAGAAAGCGGTCGAGACTGTAGTGCTTGATCAGGAGTCGGCCGAAACAGTGCATTTCAGCAGGCGTGGCGTTCCGTCAGCGGTCCGGCGGCCCACCGGTCGAGCTCCTCGCGGACGGCGGCGACAGTCCGGGGGTGTGCGGGCAGGCCGATGTGGCCGGCCCCGGGGACGGTCAGGTTGACCGCGGCGAGGTCCGGATGGTCCAGCCGGGCGTTCCGGCGGGGCCGGACGACCTCGTCCAACTCGCCCTGCAGACAGGTGAACCGGGTGGTGCACCGGGGTGCGGGTCGGCCGAGCTCGGCCAGCAGGTCGCTGCCCGGCCGCAACTGACGGGTGATCGGGAAGGGATTCGGCAGCAGCGCGGCGGTGGTACCCGCGTGCGGAGTGGCCAGCGTGATCACCACCGGCACCAGGGCGTGGCCGCCGAGGCGCTGCACGTAGTAGCGGGCGATGAGGCCGCCGAGGCTGTGGCCGACCAGGGCGACCGGGGCGCCGTCGTGCGCCCGCGCCGCCCACTCGACGTGCCGGGCGAGCAGGACGGCGGCGGCCCGTACGTCCCCGGTCAGCGGCGAGTGGTTGAGGGCGTGCAGATGCGTCCAGCCGTGCCGGTGCAGGGCGCGGCGCAGCGGCGTGAAGACGGCCCGGTTGTCGACGAAGCCGTGCAGCAGCAGAACGGGGCCGCCGCCCGGGTGCACGTCGGGCGGCACGGGCCGGTCCGGGCAGCGGCGCGGCCGGTGCTCGGACGGGATTCCGGTGGGATAACGGACCAGGTGGTGGGCGAGCGCGGCGGCTTCCGCGCCCGCCCCGCGGACGGTGGCGGCCGTCCGCTGGAACGGGATCGTCATGCGGCTCTCCCCGGCAGTGCGGCGCGGGGCCCCCGGGCCGGCCGGCGCGGGGGTGACGGATGGTCTGGTACCAGGGGTGGGCTGACAGGCAGCTCTGTGATTTTCCCCTCCTCTTGACGGGCGTAACCGCCGATCGGCCCAGGTGGCGCTACTCTCCCCTCAGGTTTGTTAGAAGGTGTTAACACCGCGCCCGTGCCCGACCAGGTCAGCCGGGTGGTGGACGACGTGGTCCAGGAGGCAGTGATGGGTGTGTCAGGGCCGATCCGTGTGGTGGTCGCCAAGCCGGGGCTGGACGGCCACGACCGCGGCGCCAAGGTGATCGCACGCGCGCTGCGCGATGCCGGTATGGAGGTCATCTACACCGGCCTGCACCAGACCCCGGAGCAGATCGTCGACACGGCGATCCAGGAGGACGCCGACGGCATCGGCCTGTCGATCCTCTCCGGGGCGCACATGACGCTCTGCGCCAAGGTGATCGAGCTCCTGCGGGAGCGCGACGCGGAGGACATCAAGGTCTTCTGCGGCGGGATCATCCCGGACGCGGACATCGCCCAGCTCAAGGAGCTCGGCGTGGCCGACATCTTCACCCCGGGCACGCCCACCCAGTCGGTGGTCAGCTGGGTGGAGGCCAACCTCCGTACCGCCGGCTGACGCCCGCCGCAGCTCTCGCTCCGGGCCGGGGCCCGGCGTGTCGCGGGCCCCGGCCCGGTCGCGTGCCCGGTCATCTGCCCGTCGCGTGCCCGGGCCCGGCCGACCGTCGAACCACCGACCGCCGAACCGCCGGCTCCGGACCGGTCAGCCGGTCGGTGAGGCGGCCCCGGTGGTTCCGGCGGCTCCGGCCGGGACGAGCTCGGCGAGCATCCGGGCGCGCAGCCGCAGCGTCTCGGCGAGCCGAGTGAAGGTGTCGGACCAGGCCGTCTCGGGTGCGGCGTCGGCGGCGAGCGCCTCGACGGCGGCCGCCGCCTGCGGGGCGAGGGAGCGCTCGGTCATCCCGAGCACCCCGCTGTGGCTCCACGGGTACGCCCCCGAGGCCGCGGCCCGCTCCAGGGCGGCGACGACCGCCGTCGACAGCGGCGCCGTCCAGGGCGCGGCGCAGGCACCGAGCAGTTGGAAGGCGTCGCCCAGCCCGTTGACGCGGACGAAGGCGGCCGTCCAGGCGGCGCGCTCGGCCTCCGGCAGGACGGCGAGCAGCTTGGCCGGTGCACCCGCGGCCCCGGCGGGGCCCTGGCCGCGCGGCGGCGGCCCCAGCAGGGCCCGCGCCCAGACCTCGTCGCGCTGCCGTACGGCGGCTCTCGCCCAGGCCTCGCGCAGCTCCCCGGACCAGTCGGCGCCGTCGCTCTCACCGCCCTCGCGGGCGGGCAGGACGAGCAGCCGGTCGGGGGTGAGGCCGCTCTCCCGCGTCCACAGCGCGAGCGGGGCCGCCGCCACGATCTCGCCCAGCCACCAGGAACGCTGCCCCCGGCCGGTGGGCGATCTGAGCGGGATGCCGTCGCGCTGCATCGCCTGGTCGCACTCGGCGGGCGGCCGGACGGCGAAGCCGTCCGCCCCGGGCCGCACGCAGGCCCGGGCGCGCTCGGCCATCCGGGCCGCGAGGGCCGAGCCCGGCAGGGTGGAGAGCAGCTCGGCGGCAGTGGCCCGGACGTTCTTGCTGCGGTCGGCCAGGGCCGCCTCCAGGAACGGCTCGTCCTCGGGCGAGAGGCCGTCCTGCAGGGCGTCCAGGAACAGCAGTCTGTCCTCGGCGCGTTCGGCCGCCCAGGTGGTGCGCAGCAGTGCCAGCGCGGCCGCCGGGTCGCTGCGGCGCAGCCGGGTCAGATGGGTGACCCGCTCCGCGAACAGGCCCTCCTGCCAGATCTCCCCGCCGGCCGCCGGGTCGTCCGCGATGCCGGCGGCGGTGGCGGTGCGGGTGACGAACCGCCAGTCCGGGTTGCGCTCGGCCAGCCAGCGGCCGAGCGGGCCGGCCAGGGCCACCGCGTCGGCGCGCAGTTCGCTGCGGGCGCGGGCGGTGTCCAGCAGCGCCGGGACGAGCGCGGGCGGCAGCCGGTAGCCGTGCGCCCGGGCCGTCGCGAGCCACTGCGGGAGGAGCTCGGTCAGGTTGGCGAGGCCGGTGTCCTGCCCGCGCCCGCCCAGCAGGGAGCCCAGCCGGTCGGCGGCGGCCTGCGGGAGGGCGGGCCGCCCGTCCGGTTCCGCCGGGTCGGGCAGGACGGGCGCGGGCGCTGGGAGCAGGCCCGCCCGGCGGCGGACGAGGGCCAGGGCGGCGAGGTCCAGCAGGGCGGCGGCCGGGTCGGTGCGGTCGACGGCCGCGGCGGCCGCACGCAGCGCCGCCGGCCCGCCCGGATCGGGCAGGGGGCGGCGGTCGGTGCCCAGCAGGGCGGCCGTCCGCAGCTCGGACCAGTCGTCGTGGGTGGTGGTGGTCGAGGTGGTGGTCGGTGCCGTCACGGCCTGCCTCCCGCAGGGTGGTGGATGGGACGGGGGACGGCGGCGCTCACTGGCCGACCCCGATCGGGCGGCCGTCCGCGGCCCATGCGGTGACCGGGACGAAGCCGGCGTGCCCGCACTCGCCGAAGAGCGTCACCCCGTGGCCCGCCGAGGCGGCGGCGAGCCGCCACAGGGCCGGCTCGGGGACGGCCCCGCGCCGGACCGGCAGGGCGTGCACGCCGTCGGTGAGCTGCCAGCCCTCCGGCCCCAGGACGGGCACCACGTCGCGGAGCACGGTGGGCCAGGACTCCGTCCACGGGTCGTCCGCGACGGCCTCGCCGTACCCGGCGAGCGCCTCGGCGGGGGCGAGGCCGGGCGGCGGGCCGTCCGCGGCCTCCGGGCCGCCGTACCGCCCGGTGCCGAGCGCCGCCCGCAGCGGCCGCGCGGCCGGGTGGAAGGCCAGGTCGGCCTCCAGGACGCGGCCGGTCGGCAGGGCGAGCTCCGGGGCCGCCCCGGCGTGGCCGAAGGAGAGCAGCAGCGCCATCCGGCCGGTCTTGGCGCCGCGCAGCCAGATCCGACGGGTGGTCAGGTCGTCGACGGTGTCGCGGCTGCCGAGCACGTGCCAGCGGTCGCGCACCGTCGGGCCTGACAGCACCTCCTCGGTGCTCGTGGTGAAGCCGACCCGGGTGCGGACGGTGGCGGCCAGCGGGCCGGGCAGCTCGCCGACCCGCTCGTAGGCGCCTGCCAGCAGGTGCAGCATCGCGAACTCCTCCAGCAGCCCGTCCTGCGGGGCGTGGGCGAGGGCGCGGGCCCGCCCGGCCAGGCCCGGCGCCTGCGCGTCGACCATCCGCGCCCCGACCTCGGCCCAGTCGGCGGCCGTCGCGGCGTGGTCGGCCAGGCCGCGACGAATCTGGTCGGCGAGCCGCAGGCGCAGCTCGCGGGCGCCCGCGGCGACCCGCGAGGCCCGCTGCTCGGCCCGCCGCCGGGCGGCCGGGTCGTCCTTGGCAGCCGCCTGGCGGGCCTGCTGCCGGACGGTCTTCTGCTCGGCGGCCTGCCGGCGCGCGGCCAGCCACGCGGCGACCCAGTCGGGCTGCTCGTCCACCGCGGCGACGGCCGCGCCCCGCTCCAGAGCAGGAGCAGCCCGAGGGCGTGCTTGCAGGGGAACTTCCGGCTCGGACAGCTGCAGCTGTACGCGGGCCCGGCCAGGTCGACGCAGGCCCGGTAGGGCGTGCGCCCGCTGCCCTTGCACTCGCCCCACAGCGCGCCGCCGCCCAGGCCCGTCCCGGACCAGGGCGCGGCCGTGGACAGTTTGCCGGCCGCCTTCTGCGACGCCTGGTCGGGCGCGAGCGACAGGACGTGTTCGGTGCTCCAGCGTTCCTCCATGCCGAGGACGCTAGGACGGCCCACTGACATCCCGCCCCGTCGAACTGACGGCCGGTCACCGGTCGCTCCGTCATTGTCAGTGGGCCGGTGCATGGTTGTCCCAGCCGACCGAAAGGGCGTACGAGCAGCCCGTCGGCCGTGCGGCGCCTGGCCTCGCACGCCCCGCCGGCCACGGCCGACCCGACTCCGCCCCGTCCCCTGCCACAGCCATGCCCGGCGCCCGCACCAAGGAGCTGTTGATGACCACCGAAACGACCACTCGTTCGAGTGAAGTCCTCCGCCTCCACGCCGAGGACGCCTTCGCCGCCGAGCTCGCCGCCCTCGCCGCCCAGGACGACCGCCCGCGCCCCGAGCGCTGGCGGATGTCCCCGTGGGCCGTCGCGACCTACCTGCTCGGCGGCGAGCTGCCCGACGGCACCGTGATCACCCCCAAGTACATCGGCCCGCGCCGGATCGTCGAGGTCGCGGTCACCACCCTCGCGACCGACCGCGCGCTGCTCCTGCTCGGTGTGCCCGGCACCGCCAAGACCTGGGTCTCCGAGCACCTCGCGGCCGCCGTCTCCGGCGACTCCACCCTGCTCGTCCAGGGCACCGCCGGCACGCCGGAGGAGGCCGTCCGCTACGGCTGGAACTACGCCCAGCTGCTCGCCGCCGGCCCCAGCCGCGACGCGCTCGTCCCCTCCCCACTGATGCGGGCGATGGCCGACGGCAAGATCGCCCGGATCGAGGAGCTCACCCGCATCCCCGCCGACGTGCAGGACAGCCTGATCACCATCCTCTCCGAGAAGACGCTGCCCGTCCCGGAGCTCGGCGACGAGACCCAGGCCGTCCGCGGCTTCAACGTCATCGCCACCGCCAACGACCGCGACCGCGGCGTCAACGAACTCTCCTCCGCGCTGCGCCGCCGCTTCAACACCGTGGTGCTGCCGCTGCCCGCGAGCCTGGACGAGGAGGTCGACATCGTCAGCCGCCGGGTCAACCAGCTCGGCCGCTCCCTCGACCTGCCCGAGCTGCCCGCCGGCGCCGACGAGATCCGGCGGGTCGTCACGGTCTTCCGCGAGCTGCGGTCCGGGATCACCGACGACGGCCGCACCAAGGTCAAGACGCCCAGCGGCACGCTGTCCACCGCCGAGGCGATCTCCGTCCTCACCAACGGCCTCGCCCTCGCCACCCACTTCGGCGACGGCATGCTGCGCGCCGCCGACGTGGCCGCGGGCATCGTCGGGGCCGTCGTCCGCGACCCGGCCGCCGACCGCACCGTCTGGCACGAGTACGTGGAGGGCGTGCTGCGCGAGCGCGACGGCTGGAAGGACTTCTACCGCGCCGCGCGCGAGCACACCCGCTGACCGGGCGAGCCGCCCGGTACTCGCCGCACCCGACCCGCCGGGCTCCGGCACGCCCGACCCGCCCGCCGTACCCGGCCCGCGACACGCCCCACGACGGCGGCCGCCGACACCGCCCGACCGAACCACCCGAGAGCGAGGTGCACGACCATGAGCGCTGACGTCACCCTGCTCGGCGTCCGCCACCACGGCCCCGGCTCCGCCCGCGCGGTGGCCGCCGCCCTGGAGCAGCTGCGGCCCGACGCCGTGCTGATCGAGGGCCCGCCCGAGGCGGACCCGATCGTCGCCCTGGCCGGCGACAAGGGGATGAAGCCGCCGGTCGCGCTGCTCGCCCACGTCGTCGACGACCCGGCGAAGGCCGCGTTCTGGCCGTTCGCCGTGTTCTCGCCCGAATGGGTCGCCGTCCGGCACGCCGTCGACCACGACCTGCCGGTCCGCTTCATCGACCTGCCCGCCGCCCACACCTTCGCCCTGACCGGCGTCCCGTCGGGAGTGCCGGGGGCACTTCCGACGGGACGCCCGGCGGCGGGAGCGTCGGCGACCCGATCGCCGCGCTCGCCGCGGCCGCCGGCCACGACGACCCCGAGCGCTGGTGGGAGGACGTGATCGAGCACCGCGCCCCCGGCGCCGACGCGCTCGCCCCGTTCGCCGCCGTCGCCGAGGCGATGACCGCGCTGCGCGAGGACGACACCCCGGGCACCGGCGGCGCCTCGCGCCGCGACGTTCTCCGCGAGGCGTACATGCGCCAGCAGATCCGCGCCGCCCGCCGGGCCGGTCACCGGCGGATCGCGGTGGTCTGCGGCGCCTGGCACGTGCCCGCCCTGCAGAGCATGCCGACGGTCGCCCACGACCGGGCCCTGCTCGCCGGCCTGCCCAGGCTCCGCACCGAGATCACCTGGGTGCCGTGGACGCACCGCAGGCTCTCCCAGCA
Source organism: Kitasatospora paranensis (assembly GCF_039544005.1). Classification (NCBI taxonomy): domain Bacteria; kingdom Bacillati; phylum Actinomycetota; class Actinomycetes; order Kitasatosporales; family Streptomycetaceae; genus Kitasatospora; species Kitasatospora paranensis. Next base: position 3,603,945 of record NZ_BAABKV010000001.1, on the reverse strand, counting down.
CACCGGCTACGGCGCCGGTATCGACTCGCCCGGCTGGTACCACCACCTCTTCACCAGCCCCGACCGGCCGATCGCCCGCTGGATGACCGGCGTCGCCGCCCTGCTCCGCGCCGAGGACCACCCGGTCTCCTCGGCGCACGTCATCGAGTCCGTCCGGCTCGCCGAGGCGCTCGCCGCGATGCGGGGACGACCGTTGGCGGGCCTCGGCGAGAGCATGGACGCCGTCCGCTCGGTGATGTGCGACGGCTCCGACGTCGCCCTCGCGCTCGTCCACGAACGGCTCGTCGTCGGTGACGCCCTCGGCGAGGTGCCCGAGGACGCCCCGGCCGTCCCGCTCCAGCGCGACCTCGCCCGCCTCCAGCGCAGCCTGCGGCTCAAGCCCGAGGCCGCCGAGCGCGACCTCGTGCTGGATCTCCGCAAGGAGCTCGACGTCTCCCGGTCCCGGCTGCTGCACCGGCTGCGGATGCTCGGCATCGACTGGGGCGCGCCCTCCCGCCCGGCCGTCCACTCCACCGGCACCTTCCGGGAGGCCTGGCGGCTGCGCTGGGAGCCGGAGTTCGCCGTCCGGGTCGTGGAGGCCGCGCACTGGGGCACCACCGTCCAGGACGCCGCCTGCGCCCGCGCCGCCGACCTGGCGGCCGGTGCCGCCGAGCTCGCCGACCTCACCACGCTGGTCGAGCAGTGCCTGCTGGCCGGCCTCACCACCGCCCTGCCGGCCGTCATGCGGGTGCTCGCCGACCGGGCCGCCCTCGACACCGATGTCGCCCACCTGGCCGCCGCGCTGCCCGCCCTCGTCCGGGCCCTGCGGTACGGCGATGTCCGGGCCACCGACGGCAGTGCCCTGGAGGGCGTCGCACGGGGCCTCGCCGAACGGATCAGCGTCGGTCTGCCGCCCGCGTGCACCGGCCTGGACACCGACGGCGCCGCCGCCATGCGCGCCCACCTGGACGCCGTGCACACCGCCGTCGCCCTGCTGTCGCCGCGCCCGGCCGGGGGCGCCCCGCAGGACGACACACCCTCCGGCGCCACGCAGGACACGCAGGACACGCAGGACACACCGGACACGCCCGCCGACCGCTGGGCCGGCGCCCTGCACGCGCTCGCCGCCCGCGAACCCTCCGCCGGCCCCGCCACCGGCGCGCCCGGCCTGCTGCGCGGCCGCGCCGTCCGGCTGCTGCTCGACGACGGCCGGCTCGACTCGGACGAGGCGGGCCGCCGGATGGGCCTGGTGCTCTCCAGGGCCGGCGCGCCCGCCGACGCGGCCGGCTGGATCGAGGGCTTCCTGGCCGGGGGCGGTGCGCTGCTCCTCCACGACGCCCGGCTGCTCGGACTTCTCGACGACTGGCTGGTCGGCGTGCCCGGCGACACCCTGGTCGACCTGCTCCCGGTGCTGCGGCGCACCTTCTCGGCCCTGGAGGCGGGGGTGCGCCGCACCATCGGCGAGCGCGCCGCCGCCGGGCCGCTCCGCGCGGCGGGCCACCCGGCCGACGCCGAGCCGGCCGCCCTCGACGAGGCACGGGCCGACGCCGCCCTGCCGGTGCTGGCCCTGCTGCTCGGCCTGCCCGCCCACGCACCGGCCCCGGACCGGCCGCTGATCCCGCGCCAGCCCGACCGCCGCCGCGCCGGCTGACGGGCCCCGCGCCGCCCCCGCCCCGCACCCCACCCGCCCGTTCCGCCACCGAGGAGCATCCATGACCGCGACCCACGCTCCGCTCGACCCGGCCGCCGAGCGGCTGCGCCGCTGGCGCCTGGTGCTCGGCGGCGAGTCGGACGGCACCGGCTGCCGCCTCGCCGGCCGGGATGCCGCGATGGACGGCGCGCTCGGCGCCCTCTACCGCGGCGCCGACGGGGAGGGCGGCCGGGCCGGGGCGCGCAGCGCCGGGCTGGGGGTTCCGCGCCGCAGGTGGCCCGCTGGCTGGGCGACATCCGCACGTACTTCCCGACCACCGTCGTCCAGCTGATGCAGCAGGACGCGATCACCCGGCTCGGGCTGGACCGACTGCTGCTGGAGCCGGAGATGCTGGAGGCCGTCGAGCCGGACATCCACCTCGTCGGCACCCTGCTCTCGCTCAAGCACGCGCTGCCCGAGACCACCCGGGAGACGGCCCGTGCGGTGGTCGGCAGGGTGGTCGCCGACCTGGAGCGCCGGCTCGCCGACCGCACCCGGGCCACCCTGGGCGGCGCGCTGGACCGTTCCGCGCGGGTCGAGCGGCCCCGCCACCGGGACATCGACTGGGGCCGGACGATCCGCGCGAACCTCAAGAACCACCTCCCCGAGGCGGGCCCGGAGGGCCGCGGCACGATCGTTCCGGAGCGCCTGATCGGCTACGCGCGGGCCCAGCGGGCGGTCAAGAAGGACGTCATCCTCTGCATCGACCAGTCGGGTTCGATGGCGCCCTCGGTCGTGCACTCGGCGGTGTTCGGCGCGGTGCTGGCCTCGATGCGCAGCCTGGACACCCGGCTGGTGGTCTTCGACACCTCGGTCGTCGACCTCACCGAGCAGCTGACCGACCCGGTGGACGTGCTGTTCGCCACCCAGCTGGGCGGCGGCACCGACATCAACCGCGCGCTCGCCTACTGTCAGTCCCGGATCACCCGCCCCGCCGAGACGATCGTGGTACTGATCAGCGACCTCTACGAGGGCGGCATCCGGAACGAGATGCTCAAGCGGGTGGCGGCGATGAAGGCCGCCGGGGTGCAGTTCATCGCGCTGCTCGCGCTCTCCGACGAGGGCGCCCCGGCGTACGACCACGCGCATGCCGCGGCGCTGGCCGCACTCGGTGCACCGGCCTTCGCGTGCACCCCGGACGCCTTCCCGGAGATCATGGCGGCCGCGATCGAGAAGCGTCCGCTCCCGGTGCCGGCCACCGGCTGAGCACGGCCACCGGCGGCGCACGGGGCCCGGGCCGTGCCTCGCAGCGCTCCGCCGCGCCCGGGCCGGGCACGGGCGCCGTCCGCCGACCGCATTCACTCGAACGGGTGGGCGGTCGGTGCGCCTCACCGCCGGGGCCCGCGGACGGTGAGGCGCTGGTGCGGCACGCTCCCGTACACCCGTTGTGACGGTTCTCACCAAACCGGACACCGTCCCGGGCGAAACACGCCCGTCGTACGGGGATAACCTGCCAGACGGACGTGACGCGCGTGTTGATTGACGATGCGCCCGGGGCTGCGTGGGCCGCAAGGCCGACGCTCTGCGTACCCGTGCAGCTCCCGACGAAATCCGCAGCGAAGATCCTGCCGTGGCACGCTCGAAGAGACACAATCCGCGACCACGAACAAGGACGAACACACGTGGACCTGTTCGAGTACCAGGCGAGGGACCTCTTCGCCAAGCACGGGGTACCCGTGCTTGACGGCGATGTCATCGAGACCCCCGAGGCCGCCCGCGAGATCGCGGAGCGCTTCGGCGGCCGCGCCGTCGTCAAGGCTCAGGTGAAGGTCGGTGGCCGAGGCAAGGCCGGTGGCGTGAAGCTCGCCGCCGACCCGGCGGACGCCGTCGCCAAGGCCGAGGCGATCCTCGGCATGGACATCAAGGGTCACACCGTCCACAAGGTGATGCTGGCCCAGACCGCGGACATCAAGGACGAGTACTACGTCTCGTTCCTGCTGGACCGTACGAACCGCACCTTCCTGGCGATGGCCAGCGTCGAGGGCGGTGTCGAGATCGAGGTCGTGGCCGAGGAGAACCCGGACGCGCTCGCGAAGATCCCGGTCGACGCCAACGAGGGCTGCACCCCCGAGAAGGCCGCGGAGATCGTCGCCGCCGCCAAGTTCCCGGCCGAGGTCGCGGACCAGGTCACCGAGGTCCTCCAGAAGCTCTGGAAGGTCTTCATCGCCGAGGACGCCCTCCTCGTCGAGGTCAACCCGCTGATCAAGTCCGGCGAGGGCAAGATCATCGCGCTCGACGGCAAGGTCTCCCTGGACGAGAACGCCGAGTTCCGCCAGCCGGAGCACGAGGCGCTCGAGGACAAGGCCGCCGCGAACCCGCTGGAGGCCGCGGCCAAGGCCAAGGGCCTCAACTACGTCAAGCTCGACGGCGAGGTCGGCATCATCGGCAACGGCGCGGGTCTCGTCATGAGCACCCTCGACGTGGTCGCCTACGCCGGTGAGAACCACGGCGGCGTGAAGCCGGCCAACTTCCTCGACATCGGTGGCGGCGCCTCCGCCGAGGTCATGGCGAACGGCCTGGAGATCATCCTGGGCGACACCGACGTCAAGTCGGTCTTCGTCAACGTCTTCGGCGGCATCACCGCCTGTGACGCGGTCGCCAACGGCATCGTGCAGGCCCTGGCCCTCCTCGAGGAGAAGGGCGAGGCCGTCACCAAGCCGCTCGTCGTCCGTCTGGACGGCAACAACGCCGAGCTGGGTCGCAAGATCCTGACCGACGCCAACCACCCGCTGGTTCAGCAGGTGGACACCATGGACGGTGCGGCCGACCGCGCCGCCGAGCTGGCCAACGCGAAGTAAGGAAGGGGACTCACACCATGGCTATCTTCCTTACCAAGGACAGCAAGGTCATCGTCCAGGGCATGACCGGCTCCGAGGGCATGAAGCACACCCGCCGCATGCTGGCGTCCGGCACCCAGATCGTCGGCGGCGTGAACCCGCGCAAGGCCGGCACCACCGTGGACGTGGACGGCACCGAGGTGCCCGTCTTCGGCACCGTGGCCGAGGCCATCGAGAAGACCGGTGCCGATGTCACCGTCATCTTCGTGCCGCCGAAGTTCACCAAGGACGCCGTCGTCGAGGCGATCGACGCCGAGATCGGCCTCGCGGTCGTCATCACCGAGGGTGTGCCGGTCCACGACTCGGCCGCCTTCTGGGCGTACGCCGGTGCCAAGGGCGGCAAGACCCAGATCATCGGCCCGAACTGCCCCGGCCTGATCTCCCCCGGACAGTCGAACGCGGGCATCATCCCCGCCGACATCACCGGCCCCGGCAAGATCGGCCTGGTCTCCAAGTCGGGCACCCTGACCTACCAGCTCATGTACGAGCTGCGCGACCTGGGCTTCTCCTCGGCCGTGGGCATCGGTGGCGACCCGGTCATCGGCACCACGCACATCGACGCCCTCAAGGCGTTCCAGGAGGACCCGGAGACCGAGGTCATCGTGATGATCGGTGAGATCGGTGGCGACGCCGAGGAGCGTGCCGCGGCCTTCATCGCCGAGCACGTCACCAAGCCGGTCGTCGGCTACGTCGCGGGCTTCACCGCGCCCGAGGGCAAGACCATGGGCCACGCCGGCGCCATCGTCTCCGGCTCCTCCGGCACCGCCCAGGCGAAGAAGGAGGCCCTGGAGGCCGCCGGTGTCAAGGTCGGCAAGACGCCGTCCGAGACCGCCCGCCTGGCCCGCGAGCTCTACGCGGCCACCCGCTAGTCAGCGCGCACGAGGGCGCCACGGACGTTTCGTCCGCGGCGCCCTCGTCGTGTTTTCGGCCGCGCCCTGCCGGTCGCGGTCACCGGACCGGGTACGGCAGCGCCGACGGCGACAGCGTGGGGCACGGCCACACCGGGGCGCACGGGACGACCAGCGGCAAGGGCCCGCCACCGGCGCCCGCGACGGTCCCTGCGCCGACCTCGGCCCCGTCCGACGCGTGCGGCGCCGCCGCGGCGAGCGGGACGGCGTCCGGGGGCACGGTGTCCCGGGATGCCGCGGGAGGCCGCGGCACGGTCTCCTGCGGTGCGGGCAGCCCCTCCGTGGTGGCAGCGTCGCCCCCGTCGGACGGGGCCGCTGTCCCCTCCGAACCGTCCGCGGGCGCGGTCTGCGCGGGTGGCACAGCCTCCGCCGGGGGAGCGACGGGGTTGCACCACGGGCTGTGCAGACCCGGTGTCCGGCCGGGGGCGGCCGGCCCGGAGCTGCCCGTGCCGGCCGAGGAGCAGACCTCCGGCGGCGGGGCCACCACCACCCGGGCCGGGGGCGCGCCTGGCTGCCCGGGTCGGCGCCCACGAAGGTGGCCACCATCGCACCGCCGACCGTGACGGTCAGCAGCGCGGCGGCCGCGGTCGCCGCGCCCGCCCGCAGCCGCGCGGCGCTCGCCAGCCCGGCCGCCGACGGCTCCGGCGGAGCCGGGCAGCCGCGGACGGCGGCGTCGTGCAGCAGAGTGCCGAGCCCCGCCCCGAAGCCGGGGGCCAGCGGATCGTCCCCGACCAGGGCGGGCACCGCCCGGGCCAGTTCCTCCCGGCCGGCCAGCACCCGGCCCTCCGCGGCCGCCGTGCTCGCCTCCACCTCCAGGGCGAGCTCCGGCACGGGCAGTCCCACCGCATCGTGCAGGACGACGGCGCGGCGCCGGACCCGGGACAGCCGGAGCAGGGCGGCCAGCAGTGCGCGGTCGGCGGCCGCGGACCCGGCCGGCCCGTCCCGTCCGACCCGTTCGGCACGGGTGGCACGGCGCCGGCCGCCGCCGCCCCGGTGCCAGGGCGACAGCGCCGACTCGAAGGCCGCGGCCCGCACCCACGCCTCCGGGTCGGGCAGCGCCGACACCTCCTCCCAGCGCATCGCCGCCGAGCCGAGCGCCCGGTGCACGCTCCGGCCCGCACGGCGGACGGAGCCGGTCACCAGGTACGTCTGCTGGACCAGCCGGGTGTGGGCGGCCGCGCTGAAGGCCGCGAACTCGACCGCCGGCACGGCCGCCCCCGAGGGCGCAGCAGGGGAAGCAGCAGGGGGAGACGGGGCAACCGGAGGAGAAGGGGCGGCAGGGGCGGGTTCCTGGTGTGCGGCGTTCCCGGCGTCCGCGGCCGACGACTCCTCGGTCGCGGGCGTCTCCTCGGCCGGTGACGTCCCGCCAGGACTGCCAGGACTGCCAGGAGTGCCAGCGGTGGCAGGAGGGGCAGGAGGGGCAGGAGCGCCAGGGGCCGCAGGAGTGGCGGGGGAGGCCGGGGCGGCGAGGTCGGCGGGGGCGCCCTCGGTCCTGACCGTTCCGATCAGTGCGGCCAGCCTGGTCGCGTCGGCACGGGTCCCGACGCCGAGCTTGCGCATGGCGCGCTGCAGGTGGGTCTTGACGGTTGCGGGTGAGATGCCGAGCGCGGCCCCGATCGCGCGGTTGTCGTCCCCGGCCGCGAGACGGGCCAGGACCTGCGCCTCACGCCGGGTCAGCAGCCTGAGCAGCCGGGCCGCGTCGGCCCGGGCCTGCGCCGAAGGGGCCTGAGGCGAGGGAGCCTGAGCCGAGGGAGCCGAGGGAGCCGAGGGAGCCGGACGGTCGGACGGCCTGCTGCCGCCGTCGGCCGCCGACCTCGCGCCGCCGTCGGCCGCCCCGGAGGACGGCTCGGCGCCGTCGTCCGCGCGGTCGGCCTTCGAGGGTGCGGTCACCGGGCTGCGCCCCGGCGGCTGCAGCATCGAAAAAGGCACATAACCAAATAATCCGGGACACGGCGAAGGTTTGCCTCTTCACGGAGCGCAACGGGTGATCTTGGGAGCATGGGCCCATGACGCAGCTGATGGGCCGTCCGATCCTGGGCCTGCCGGACGATGTGGGCAGCCGGTCGGTCCTCACCGACGTGCTCGGAGGCGTCCGTACGGCGCTGCTCGCGTTCGCGGTGATCGCCGTGCCCGTCCTCGGCCTCTGGGTGCTCACGCCGTACGGCGACGTCACCGCGCGGGGAGCGCTGCGACTGGCGTGTGCGCTCTGGCTGCTCGGCCATGCCGCTCCGCTCGTCCGCGGGGAGGCCGGGGAGCCGTTCACCCTCACCCCGCTGCTGCTGACCGCGGTGACGCTCGTGCTGCTCCGCCGGGCCGGCGCCCGGGCGGCCGGCCACGGTGCGCCGGAGGCCGGGTGCGGTGCCCCGTCCTGGCGCCCGCTGCCGGGGCTGTGCGTCGGCTATCTGGCGGTCGGCGCCTTCGCCGTGGCCGAGTGCGCCGGGCCGGAGGCCGTTCTGCGGGCCCGGGTGCTGCCGGACCTGATCGCGGTCGCCGCGGTCGCCGGGCTCGGCATCGGCTGGGGCCACTGCTCCGTCCGGGGCATGCCCCGGCTGCCGCTCCCGGCCGCCCTGACCGACCGCTTCCCCGGCCTCGGCCGCCCTTCCGCCCGCGGCGACGGGGCCTTCGCCCTCCCCGGCGGGGGGCGGTGGTCCGGTTCCGCCGGTGTGGGCCGCGCCGTCCGCGCGGCGGTCTCGGCCGGCCTGCTCGGCCTGGTCGCGAGCGGCGGCCTGCTGCTGGTCGCCGCGATCGTGGTGGGGGACGCGGGCACCTCGGCCGCCGCCCTCGCCGACGGCGCGGCCGGGCTGCTCGGCCTGCTCCTCGCCTGCACGCTGCTGCTGCCGAACGCCGTGCTGTGGGCGGCCGGCTATGCCCTCGGCCCGGGCTTCGCGCTCGGTACGGACGCGCTGGCGTCGCCGCTGGGCGGCCGGCTCGGCCTGCTGCCGGACTTCCCGCTGTTCGCCCTCGTCCCGGCGGTCGGTCCGGAGGCCGGCGGCCCGTCCTGGCGGCTGGGGGTCGGCCTGCTGCCGCTGCTCGCCGCGGCCGCCCAGGCCCTGCTGCTCGGCCGGGCCGCCGCGCGAGTGCGGCGCGGCGGTGCTCCGGTCGACCGCCAGGACCCGGCGGCGGCGGACCCCTGGCGTGCGGGGACCGCCATGGCGGCGGCCGTCGCCACCGCCTTCCTGACCGGCGCCGCGGCGGCCGCGGCTGCCTGGCTCGCCGGGGGATCGCTGGCCGCCGGACGGATGGCCGGCCTCGGGCCCGTCCCCTGGCAGGCCGGGGTGGCGGCGGCGGCCTGGTCGGCCGCCGTCGGCCTGCCCGGGGTCCTGTTGGTCCGCTGGTGGCTGCTGCGCGGCGCGCCCGCGCCCACCTGGAAGGCGGCCGGCCGCCGGCGGTGGTACCTCCCCGCCCCGCCGCACCCGGAGAGGGTGCACCCGGAGATGGCGTACCCCGAGGTTGCGCACCCCGGGACGGCGACCCCCGCCCCGGCCGAGCAGGCCGGGCCCGCCCGCCTGCGGTGGGCCCGGACGGCGGCCGGGCTGCTGTGCCGGTCCGCCGCCCGCGCCCGGCGGGCCCTGCACGCGGTGGTCGGGCGCCTCGCCGCCGTGCTGCCCGCGCGCCCGTCGGCCGGCCGCGGGCAGCAGGCCTGACGCAGTACCGCGTCGGCCGGCGCCGCGCCGGGTGCGGGTGGGACCGGGCCGGGGCTCAGCCCGCGGAGGGGTTGGTGAGCTTGACGATCAGCGGCGGGGCGAGGTCGCTGCAGCTCTGCGAGGCCTCGGCGGTGAGGGCGTCGTTCACGCAGGTCACGTACGGCTGGTAGGCGAGCTGGAGCCCGAACAGGCTGAGCGTGAACAGCACCGCGACCACGCCGGTGAAGAGCCCGGCCAGGGCGGCGGGCGCGTGCGGCCGGGCGGCCGGTGCGCCGCCGATCGGGGCCGCGCCGAGGGCGGTCGGCCGGACGGCCGGGGCCGCGCCCTCGGCCAGCCCGGGCTGCGCGGGGCCGTTGCCCGCACGGTGGCCGCGGAGCGCTCCCGCACCCCAGTACGCGGCGAGGGCGCCCAGCAGCAGGGCCACGTACAGCACGCCGAGCAGGGTGCAGAACAGCGCGAGCAGGCCGGCGTTCAGCGCGTACCGGGCGTGTCGCTGGACGGGGTCGGTGGGGTCGTAGCGCGGCGGCGGCGGCGCCTGCGGCGGGGTCGACCAGCCGCCGCGGTAGCCGGGGCTCCACGGGTGCGGCGGGGGACGGCCGGGCGGTCGTCGCCGCCGGCCTCGCCCGTGTCCTCGTCGCCCTCCTGGACGGGGGCCGGGGGTGCGCGGCCGCCACGGCTGGTCGGGGGCATCCTCCGGCGGCGGCGCGAACGGGTTGCGCTCGCCGGTGTTGTCTCCGCTGCTCATCGTGTCAGCCATTCCTTCTCGTCCGTGAGGGTGCCGCCCGGGGCGCGTGTGCCGGCCGTGCTCGTCCGCGGGGCGCGGGCCGCGCGGCGGCCCGTGCCCCCAATGATCCCGCAGGGCTTTCCGGCGGCCGAGGCGCCCTGCCGTGTGCGGTGCGGGCGGCGGTGTGCGCCGGGCGCGGCCGCACGGTGCGGCGCCCGGCGCACACCGGGAGAGATCCCTGTCTCAACTACGCGCGTAGCGTTGCCGGGCGGTTACGGGACGCCTCCGACCAGCCGTTATCGTGGTGACGGTCAGCAGCTCACAACGGTTCCCGAGGCCCCGCAGCGCAGCGGTCCGTCCTGCGGGGGCCGCCCCCGGCTCGACCTGCCGCCGCCCGTAGTGGCCCCACCGACGGTGGACGTACCAGCGGGCGCACGACGTACGGAGAAACGCGCAGTGGCCGCCGCTTCCGCCCAAGTCTTCCCGCCGCGTACGCCCGGACCGGCCCGCCTGGTGGTGCTGGTCTCCGGCTCCGGCACCAACCTGCAGGCGCTGATCGACGCCGTGGCGGACCCGGCGTACGGCGCGCGGATCGTTGCGGTGGGCGCCGACCGCGCCGACATCGCGGGCCTCGAGCGGGCCGAGGCCGCCGGCATCCCGACCTTCGTCCACCGGATCGCCGACCACGCCGACCGGGCCGCCTGGGACGTCGCGCTGACCGCCTCCGTCGCCGCCCACGAGCCGGACCTCGTGGTGACGGCGGGCTTCATGAAGATCCTCGGCCCGGAGTTCCTCGGCGCCTTCGCCGGCCGGACCGTCAACACCCACCCCGCGCTGCTGCCCGCCTTCCCCGGCGCGCACGGCGTGCCGGACGCCCTCGCCTACGGGGTGAAGGTCACCGGCTGCACCGTCCACCTGGTCGACGCCGGCGTGGACACCGGGCCGATCATCGCGCAGGGCGTCGTGGAGGTCCTCGACGCCGACCACGCCGATGGCGGCGAAGCGCTGCACGAGCGCATCAAGACTGTCGAGCGCACGCTGCTCGTCGAGGTCGTGGGCCGCATGGCCCGCGAAGGCCACCGCATCGAAGACCGAAAGGTATGGATCCCGGCATGAGCGCCGCCTCCAGCACCACGCCCCCGTCTCTGAGAACGTACGCCCGATCCGCCGCGCGCTGATCAGCGTGTACGACAAGACCGGTCTGGAGGAGCTGGCCCAGGGCCTGCACGCCGCCGGGGTCACCATCGTCTCCACCGGCTCCACCGCCGGCCGGATCGCCGCCGCCGGCGTCCCGGTGACCGAGGTCTCCGAGCTGACCGGCTTCCCCGAGTGCCTGGACGGGCGCGTCAAGACGCTGCACCCCCGCGTGCACGCCGGCGTCCTCGCCGACCTGCGCCTCGAGTCGCACCGCGCGCAGCTGGCCGAGCTCGGCGTCGAGCCGTTCGACCTGGTCGTGGTGAACCTCTACCCGTTCAAGGCCACCGTCGCCTCCGGCGCCACCCCGGACGAGTGCGTCGAGCAGATCGACATCGGCGGCCCCTCGATGGTCCGCGCGGCCGCCAAGAACCACCCCTCGGTCGCGGTCGTCGTCGACCCCGCCCGCTACGGCGACGTGCTGAACGCCGTCCAGGGCGGCGGCTTCGACCTGCTGACCCGCAAGCGCCTGGCGGCCACCGCCTTCGCGCACACCGCCGCCTACGACGTGGCCGTCGCCTCCTGGTTCGAGGAGTCCGGCTACACCGAGAGCGACGAGGCCTTCCCCGCCTTCCTCGGCGCCACCTGGGACCGCCAGAACGTGCTGCGCTACGGCGAGAACCCGCACCAGCAGGCGGCCCTCTACACCGACGGCACCGGCGGCCTCGCGGGCGCCGAGCAGCTGCACGGCAAGGAGATGTCCTACAACAACTACATGGACACCGACGCCGCCCGCCGCGCCGCCTACGACCACGCCGAGCCGGCCGTCGCGATCATCAAGCACGCCAACCCGTGCGGCATCGCCACCGGCGCGGACGTCGCCGAGGCGCACCGCAAGGCGCACGAGTGCGACCCGGTCTCCGCCTACGGCGGCGTGATCGCCGTCAACCGCCCGGTCACCGTCGAGCTGGCCGAGCAGATCGCCCCGATCTTCACCGAGGTCGTCGTCGCCCCCGGCTACGAGGACGGCGCGCTGGAGGTCCTCACCAAGAAGAAGAACCTGCGCGTGCTGCGCGCCCCCGAGGCGCCCGCCGACGGCCTGGAGGTCCGCCGGATCTCCGGCGGCGTGCTGCTCCAGCAGGTCGACAAGGTGGACGCGGCCGGCGACGACCCGTCCACCTGGACGCTGGCCACCGGCGAGGCGCTCGGCGAGGCCGAGCTCGCCGAGCTCGCCTTCGCCTGGCGGGCCTGCCGGGCCGTCAAGTCCAACGCCATCCTGCTCGCCAAGGACGGCGCCTCGGTCGGCGTCGGCATGGGCCAGGTCAACCGCGTCGACTCCTGCAAGCTCGCGGTCGAGCGGGCCGGCGAGCGCGCCAAGGGCGCCTACGCGGCGTCCGACGCGTTCTTCCCGTTCGCGGACGGCCTGGAGATCCTGGTCGCCGGCGGCGTCAAGGCCGTGGTGCAGCCCGGCGGTTCGATCCGCGACGAGGAGGTCGTGGCGGCCGCCGCGGCGGCGGGCGTGACGATGTACCTCACCGGTACCCGGCACTTCTTCCACTGACCCGTGAACGCCCGAAGGCCCCGCACTCCTCGGAGTGCGGGGCCTTCGGCGTACGAACGGTCAGCAGATCACTGCGACTTGACGACCACGGTGCCCATGATCTTGTCCGCAAAGGTCTGCTTCTTGGCGTCCCAGAGCGGCCACAGGAAGCCGACGCAGCAGGCGAACTCGTCCACCGCGTGGCAGATCCGGCGGACGATGGCCATGCCGAACCCGATCGGCTGGCCGTCGGCCTCGCGCAGGACGCGGATGTTCACCATCTTCTTGCCCGGGGTCTGGCCGGTGGTGCCCTCCTGGTACAGCAGCCACAGGGCGCCCGCGAGGGCGATCAGGCCGCCGATCGCGATCAGGATCGAGCCGAAGGCGGAGCCGCCACCGCCGCTGCAGCTGGTGTGGTAGGTCACCGGGTCGGTGGTGCAGTTGGCCGAGCCCACGGTCATGCCGATGCCGATGCCGTACAGGATGCCCGGCACCACACCGATGATCAGGAAGTCGACGATGAGGGCGGCCACCCGCGAGCCCCAGCCCGCGTAGAAGGCCTGCACCTGGGCGCCGTTGCCGTACGGGCCCTGCTGCTGCGGGATGCCGTAGCCGGCCGGGGCGCCGTAGCCGGGCGCCGGCGGCTGCTGCTGCGGGTAGCCGTAGCCCGGGGCCGGCGGCGGGGTCTGCTGCGGGTAGCCGTAGCCCGGCGCGGGGGCTGCTGGCCGTACGGGTTGTTGGGGTCGGGCGGGTAACTCATGACTTGCCTCCGGGCAGGAAGGAACAACGAGGACAGCAGGAAAGACCGCGGACTGGGCGGGCAGTTGGGCGGCGACCGGGTGGGACCTTAGCCGACGCTCCCGACAGCGCGGGGATCATGGCCCGTCAGGGGCCGTCCGACTCAGGGCCGGGAGATGCCGAGACGGTGCAGCTGCCACGTCCAGGAGATGACGGCGGCTGCGCCGATCAGCACGTTGCGGTGTCGCGGGGACAGCCCCCACCACCAGCGGCCGGGGCCGAGCGGGGCGATCAGCAGACCGACGGCGGCCACCACGGTGACCGGATTGGCGGCCAGCGCGGCCGACCAGTGGCCGTGTCCGGCCTCGATGAAGACGGTCGTGCTGCCGCAGCCGGGGCAGGGGATGCCGGTGAAACGGCGCAGCATGCAGAGCACGCCGGGGTCGTGGGCGTCGTGAAGTTCGCCCACGGCCACTGCGGCGACCGCGCCCCCGCCCCGCGCAGCAGCACACGCATGACGGCGCCCGACACGGTGTCGGCCGTACGCCGCCACCGGGTCGTCAGTGCGCCTGCGAACGAGGGCGCTGCGGTGGTCACGTTTTGACGCTGAGGTAGAAGACCACGACGGCGATCGAGATCAGCACCGAGAGGACGTTCAGCACGATCCCGCCGATCGCCGCGTTGCGGCCGACGCCGGTCTGGTTCGACTTGTTGAGTCCGGCAATGCCGACGCCGAGGCCGATCAGGCCGAGGAAGCCGCCGTAGAAACAGACGGTCAGGATGCCCACGAAGCCGAGGACCACGGACGCGGTGGCTGCCGAGTTCGGCAGCGGAGCCGGCGCCGGTGCCGGCGCGTAGGGCTGGGGCTGCTGCTGCGGGTAGCCGTAGCCGTAGCCGGGCTGCTGCGGCGGCGGCGGCGGGTACTGCGGTGCCCCGTACTGCGGCTGCTGCTGCTGGCCGTAGCCGCCGTACGGATCCGGCTGGTACGGATTGCTCACTGTCGTCTTCCCCGGCGATCGTCCCCCGCGCCCCCGACGCCCTGTCACCAGGATGGCGGCAGCAGAGATTGCTCCGGCCATCGTGGTCCTTACCACGGCGCGCTGTCCAGCGGCATTCGCACCCCGGACGCAAACCGTGGCGCAACCGCAACGCCGTCCGTACGCTCCGTGCTCGGCCCGCGCACCGTCCGTGCCGTCCGGCGCCGCGGGCGGCGCGGGAGGTCCCGGCGGCACGGTCGCGGGCCGGCATCCGGGAGAATGGGGTCATGACTGCCCAGATTCTCGATGGCAAGGCCACCGCGGCCGCGATCAAGTCCGAACTCGCCGTCCGCGTGGCGGCCCTCAAGGAGCGGGGCATCGTCCCCGGTCTCGGCACCGTCCTGGTCGGCGACGACCCGGGCAGCCGCTGGTACGTCAACGGCAAGCACAAGGACTGCGCCGAGGTCGGCATCGCCTCCATCCAGCGCGAACTGCCCGCCACCGCGAGCCAGCAGGACGTCGAGGACGTCGTCCGCGAGCTCAACGCCGACCCCGCCTGCACCGGCTACATCGTGCAGCTGCCGCTGCCCAAGGGCCTCGACCCGAACCCGGTCCTGGAGCTGATGGACCCGGACAAGGACGCCGACGGCCTGCACCCGACCTCGCTCGGCCGACTCGCGCTCGGCATCGAGGGCCCGCTGCCCTGCACCCCGCTCGGCATCGTCGAGCTGCTCCGCCGCCACCAGGTCGAGATCAACGGGGCCGAGGTCGTCGTGCTCGGCCGCGGTGTCACCGTCGGCCGCTCGATCGGCCTGCTGCTCACCCGCAAGAGTGAGAACGCCACCGTCACCCTCTGCCACACCGGCACCCGCGACCTGGCCTACCACCTGCGCAAGGCCGACATCGTCGTGGCCGCCGCCGGTGTGCCGCACCTGGTGAAGCCGGAGGACGTCAAGCCCGGCGCGGCCGTGCTGGACGTCGGCGTCAGTCGCAGCGAGGGCAAGATCGTCGGCGACGTCCACCCGGGCGTGGCCGAGGTGGCCGCCTGGATCTCCCCGAACCCGGGCGGCGTCGGCCCGATGACCCGCGCCATGCTGCTCAACAACATCGTCGTGGCGGCCGAGCGCCGCGCCGACGGCTGACAGCGATGGGTAGCGTCCGGGTCACCCGCTCCAAGCAGCGGCCGGCCAAGACCACCGGCACCCTCCCCGGAGGGCTCGCACGCCGCGCTCGGCAGCAGCCACACGCTGCCCGTCCGGCAGTGGCCGATAACGCTGGTCCTGGCGGTGGCGGCGCTGGGCATCGCCGTCACCTGGTTCGGCGACTTCAAGTACGGGCTGATGCTGGTCGGAGGCTCGCTGCTGCTGGCCGCCGTGCTGCGCCTCACGGTGCCCGAGGTGGGGATGCTGGCCGTCCGCAGCCGCTTCACCGACGTGGGCGTGCTGACCTTCCTCGGCGGCGCCATCGTGCTGCTCACCCTGGTGGCGCAGCCCGATCCGTGGCTCCACCTGTCGGTGCTGGACCACCTGGGCTCGCTGATCGGCCGGCCGCGCGGCTGACCGGCCCCGGGCCCCGCACCCCTCGCGGTGCGGGGCCCGAAGCCCGGCGGCGTCCGGCCCGCCGCCCGGCGCGCTGTCCCGCTGTGACGCATCAGCCACGCCCGGCGAGGCGGCATACGCTTGCCTTTGCGATAACCTGACGCAGGTCTCTCGACGTCGAGAGATCATCCTCGGCTCCAGTGCGCCGGCGTGCCTGGGGCACCTGGCGATTTGCTGGAGAAGGTAGAAATGACTCGCACCCCCGTCAACGTCACCGTCACCGGAGCGGCCGGCCAGATCGGCTACGCGCTGCTCTTCCGCATCGCCTCGGGCCACCTGCTCGGTGCCGACGTGCCGGTGAACCTCCGCCTCCTGGAGATCCCGCAGGGCCTCAAGGCCGCTGAGGGCGTCGCCATGGAGCTCGACGACTGCGCGTTCCCGCTGCTGCGCGGCATCACCATCACCGACAGCGCCGCCACCGCCTTCGACGGCGCCAACGTGGGCCTGCTGGTCGGCGCCCGCCCGCGCACCGCCGGCATGGAGCGCGGCGACCTGCTGCAGGCCAACGGCGGCATCTTCGGCCCGCAGGGCAAGGCCATCAACGACCACGCCGCGGACGACATCAAGGTCCTGGTCGTCGGCAACCCGGCCAACACCAACGCCCTGATCGCCCAGCGCAACGCCCCGGACGTGCCGGCCGAGCGCTTCACCGCGATGACCCGCCTCGACCACAACCGCGCCGTCGCGCAGCTCGCCAAGAAGGCCGGCGTGACCGTCGACGACGTCAAGAAGGTCACCATCTGGGGCAACCACTCCGCGACCCAGTACCCCGACCTGTTCCAGGCCGAGATCGCCGGCAAGAGCGGCTTCGAGGCCACCGGCTCGGACCAGGCCTGGGTCGAGAACGACTTCATCCCGACCGTCGCCAAGCGCGGTGCGGCGATCATCGAGGTCCGTGGCGCCTCCTCGGCCGCCTCGGCCGCCAACGCCGCCATCGACCACGTCCACACCTGGGTCAACGGCACCCCGGCCGGCGACTGGACGTCCATGGGCATCGTCTCCGACGGCTCGTACGGCGTCCCGGAGGGCCTGATCTCCTCCTTCCCGGTCACCACCAAGGACGGCAAGTTCGAGATCGTCCAGGGCCTGGAGCTCTCCGACTTCTCGCGCGCCCGCATCGACGCCTCGGTCGCCGAGCTCGCCGAGGAGCGCGACGCGGTGCAGCAGCTCGGCCTGATCTGAGCCTGACACCGACGGACGGCCGGGCACCCCAGGGGTGCCCGGCCGTCCTTCTACACTCGGCCCGTGACCGAAATCATCGAGGACGCCGCACTCGTCCTCGTCTTCATCCTGCTGGGCGGCCTGTTCAACGTCGCCGAGATCTCGCTGATCTCGCTGCGGGAGGGACAGATCCGCGCCCTGGAGGCCGCCGGCACCCGCCGCGCCTCCCGCGCCGCGCACCTCGCCGCCGACCCCAACCGCTTCCTCGCCGCCGTCCAGGTCGGCGTGACCTGCATGGGCTTCCTGTCCGCCGCGTTCGGCGCCGACACGCTGTCCGGCAAGCTCGCCCCGGTCTTCGTCGACCTGGGCCTCTCCGAGGGCGTCGCCGACACCGTCGCGCTCGTCGGCCTCACCCTGGTGATCAGCTACGTCTCGCTCGTCCTCGGTGAGCTCACCCCCAAGCGGATCGGACTGCAGCGCGCCGATTCCATCGCACTGCTCGCCGCGCCCGTGGTCGACGTCATGTCGGCGGTGCTGCGCCCGGCGATCTGGCTGCTCGGCCACTCCACCAACCTGATGGTCCGCCTGCTCGGCGGCGACCCGAAGGCCGGCCGCGGCGTGATGAGCTCCGAGGAGCTCCGCGGCCTGGTCGCCGCCAACACCGAACTCGGCAGCGACGAACGGGCGCTGATCAACGACGTGTTCGCGGCCGGCGAGCGCCAGCTGCGCGAGGTCATGAAGCCCCGCACCGAGGTGACCTTCCTCGACGCCGACCGGCTGGTCTCCGAGGTCCGCCCGGAGACCGATATCGCCCCGCACTCCCGCTACCCGGTGGTCGAGGGCTCGTACGACGCGGTCACCGGCTTCGTGCACGTCCGCGACCTCTACGGCGCGCGCGTCGACCCCGCCGCCCGGGTCAGCGACCTGGCCCGCCCGGTGAAGCTGCTGCCGGCCACCAAGCGGGTCCTGGAGGCGATGGGCGAGATGCGCCGCGAGGGCCACCACCTGGCGATCGTCGTCGACGAGTACGGCGGCACCGCCGGCATCGTCACCCTGGAGGACCTCGTCGAGGAGGTCATCGGCGAGATCCGCGACGAGTACGACGCCCAGGACACCACCGCCACCCGCCGGCTGGCCGGCGGCGGCATGGAGCTCGACGGGCTGCTCAACCTCGCCGACTTCACCGGCGAGACCGGCGTCGCCCTGCCCGAGGGCCCCTACGAGACGGTCGCCGGCTACCTCGTGCGGATGCTCGGCCGGCTGCCCCGCCAGGGCGACCAGGTCGCCACCGAGGAGGGCGTCCTGCTGACCGTCGCCAAGCTCGACGGGCGCCGGATCGAGCGGATCCGGGTGAGTGCGGTCACACTGACCGAACCTCCGGGGGCGGATGTTTCCTGAGCGGTCGGTGAAGCTGGAACAATGGCCCGCATGGTCAACGCAGCGGTCGCAGGTCCGGCACAGGACCGTCCCCGGGTGCTCTCCGGGATCCAGCCCACCTCGGGCTCGTTCCACCTCGGCAACTACCTGGGCGCCGTCCAGCAGTGGGTCGCCCTGCAGGACGCCAACGACGCGTTCTACATGGTCGTCGACCTGCACGCGATCACCGTCGAGCAGGACCCGGCGGTGCTCCGCGAGAACACCCGGATCTCCGCGGCCCAGCTGCTCGGCGCCGGGCTCGACCCCGAGCGCTGCACCCTCTTCGTCCAGTCCCACGTGCCCGAGCACGCCCAGCTCGGCTGGGTGATGAACTGCCTCACCGGCTTCGGCGAGGCCGCCCGGATGACCCAGTTCAAGGACAAGTCCGCCAAGCAGGGCAACGACCGCACCACCGTCGGCCTGTTCACCTACCCGATCCTGCAGATCGCCGACATCCTGCTCTACCAGGCCGACCTCGTCCCGGTCGGCGAGGACCAGCGCCAGCACCTGGAGCTCACCCGCGACCTCGCGGACCGCTTCAACACCCGCTACGCGCCCACCTTCACCGTCCCGAAGCCGTACATCCTCAAGGAGACGGCGAAGATCCTGGACCTCCAGGACCCGACGGCCAAGATGAGCAAGTCGGCCTCCTCGGCCAAGGGCCTGGTCAACCTGCTGGACGAGCCCAAGGCCAGCGCCAAGAAGTTCAAGAGCGCCGTCACCGACACCGGCACCGTCGTCAGCTACGACGAGGAGGGCAAGCCCGGCGTCTCCAACCTGCTGCGCATCCACTCCGCGCTCAGCGGCCAGTCCGTGGAGCAGCTGGTCGCGCACTTCGAGGGCAAGATGTACGGCGCGCTCAAGACCGAGCTGGCCGACCTGTTCACGGAGTGGGTCACCCCGTTCCAGGCCCGCACCAAGGGCTACCTGGACGACCCGGCCGAGCTGGACCGGGTGCTGGGCCTCGGCGCCGAGAAGGCCCGCGAGGTCGCCTCGGAGACGCTCGCCACGGTCTACGACCGCATCGGCTTCCTGGCGCCCAAGCGCTGATGCCCGCGCCCGCCGGCCCCGCTGGTGGCGGCCTCCCGGACCTCCGGGACGCCGTCACCATCGGCGTGTCCATAACCGTCCCGGAGCCGTACGGCTCCGCCGTGCAGGACGCCCGCGCGGGCCACGGCGACCCGCGTGCCCGGTCCATACCCACCCACGTCACCCTGCTGCCCCCGACCGGGCTGCCGGCCGACCGGCTGCCCGAGATCGAGAAGCACCTGGCCGCGGTGGCCGCCGCGCACCGGCCGTTCCCGATGCTGCTGCAGGGCAGCGGCAGCTTCCGCCCGGTCTCCCCGGTGGTGTTCGTCCGCGTCGAGGGCGGCGCGCAGGAGTGCCGAGCGCTGGAGGCCGCCGTCCGCTCGGGCCCGCTCGCCCGGGAGCTGGCCTTCCCGTACCACCCGCACGTCACCGTCGCGCACGACCTGGCCGACGACGTCCTCGACGAGGCGTTCGAGAAGGCCCGCGACTTCCGGGCCGCGTTCACCGTGCCCGGCTTCAACCTCGCCCGGTTCGGCCCGGACGAGGTCTGGCGGCCCTGGCGCGACTACCCCTTCGGGGCCTGACCCCGGCCGGGGTCAGCCACGTCGGCCGACCCCGGCCGATCCCGGCCGGGCGGGGTCAGCCGCGCCGCTCCTGCGCCCGCTGCCGGCGGGCGGGGAGCAGCGCCAGGCAGAACGGGGCGATGAACAGCGGACCGACCATGTAGCGGTACAGCGGCGCCGGGTTGGCCGCCAGCACGGTCAGCTGGAACCCGACCAGGGTCCCGGCCAGCGCGTACGCCGCGCGCATCCGGCGGCTGCGGGCGAACAGCACGATCGCCGCGTACGCCAGGTAGCACCACGTCGCACCGCGGAAGAGCAGCCAGTCCAGCTGCTTGGTCTTGGACAGGTTGTACCAGAACTCGGCGGCGTGCCGGAGCTTGAACGACACCGGGTGGCTGTAGAGCGCGAAGCGGTTCGGGTTGGAGGCCATCGGGGTGCCCGGGGCGGCCACCCCGTACAGCTCCTTCGGCGTCACCGCGGGCGAGGCGATCCAGGTGTACGCGTTCAGCGCGGCCGGTCCGGGGAACGGCGACCAGGCAATGTGGCCGCGGCAGATCCGGGCCTGGGCGATCAGGTCGGGGCGCTTCTTCGCCACCTTCGTCCAGATCTCCATCAGCCGGTCGTTGACCCGCTCGGCGGCCGGCCGGTCGAAGTTCCAGGCCAGCACCAGCTGGTCGGAGACGTAGCAGTTGCTGCCGCCGCGCGTCCAGTCGGCCAGCGGCGTGACCTGCGCCATGACCGCCTTGTCGGCCGCGCCGAAGAGGTCCGGCTGGGCCGCGTACGCCACCGCCACGTCGTGGTAGTTGAGGGAGTACACCGAGCTCTTCGCGGGCTGCTTGATGCCGATCGCCGGGAAGACCACCAGCTGGCAGAGCAGTGACAGGCCCACCGCCACGACCGTCACCACGGTGAGCCGCAGCCGGCGGCCGCGGATCGCCACGATCAGCGCCAGGCCGGCGATCAGCGCCACGCCGAGGCCGTTGTTGCGGAACTGGCCAAGACCGATCATGCCCAGGGTCAGCATCCACCAGTCGAACCGGCCGGCCCGGCGGGCGACCAGGCGCACCGAGGCGGCGAAGACCAGCACCGCGCACAGGGTGAACGGCACGTCCTTCCAGATGTAGACCACGAACGCGCCGGTCGGCGGCGCGACCGCGATCAGCAGGGCGATCGGCGCCGTCAACCGGCCGCGCGCGCCGAGGGCCCGCATCGCCGTGCAGGTGTACGCGAGGGCCGCGGACGCCAGCACGGTCTGCCCGAGGGTCAGCACGGCCAGCTTGCCGGGCACGTGCAGCGCCAGCCACACCAGCGCGTTGTACGCCACCGAGTGCTCGGAGCTCCAGTACCCGCTGGTGACCTGGCCGACGTAGGCGGCCGAGTCGTAGCTGGTCAGCCCGGGGTAGAAGGCCGCCCACCAGGCCAGCAGCACGACCTGGACACCGACCCCGACGGCCAGCGGGAGCCGCCAGCGGTCCGGCACGCGGCGGGCGTGCCGGGCCCGGTCCGAGCCCTCCGCCGTGGGTTCGTCGAGAAGTGCGGTCATCGGTCGCCTCGGTTCACTGGTGTGGTCCGGGCCACCCTATCCAGGGCCTGCCCGTGCTTCCCGGGCAGGCCCCGGGCGCCGGAGCGTCAGCCGAGCTCCAGCATGCGGTCCACCACCCGGGCGGCGGCACCGCCGTCGTCCAGATGGCAGTGGGTGTCCCGGAACCGTCGGTAGGCCTCCGCGTACTTCGCCGTGGCCCCGTCCCCCGCCGCCAGGTCGCGCAGCGCGGCCAGCAGTTCCTCGGAGGTCGGGATCAGCGGCCCGGGGGCCTCCGCCTCGAAGTCGAAGTAGAAGCCGCGCAGCGTGTCGCGGTAGTGCTCCAGGTCGTAGGTGAAGAAGAGCACCGGCCGCCCGGTGATCGCGAAGTCGAACATGATCGACGAGTAGTCCGTCACCAGGACGTCCGCCGCCAGCAGCAGCTCCTGCACGTCCGGGTAGTCGCCGACGTCGAACAGGAAACCGTCGCCGGCGCCCGGCAGCGGCTCGCGGACGTGCGCGTGCGGCCGGACGAGCAGCACGTGGTCCTCGCCGAGCGCCGCCCGGGCCGCGTCGACGTCGAGGCGCAGGCCGAGCTCGAAGCCGTCGCCGTTGGCCCGCTGCTGGTCCTCGCGCCAGGTCGGCGCGTAGAGCACGATGCGCTTGCCCGCCGGCACGCCGAGCCGGCGCCGCACCGCGTCGGCACCCTCGCCCGCGGCCAGCACGTCGTTGCGCGGGTAGCCGGACTCCAGCACCTCGCCCTCGTAGCGGAACGCGCGGCGCAGGATCGGCGTCGCGAACGTGCTGGGCGAGACCAGCAGGCTCCACTGCGGGGTCTCGTGCGCCAGCGCCTCCAGGTAGCCGTGGTCGGCGAGCCAGGCGTTGTCGACGTCGTGGGCGATCCGCTTGAGCAGCGAGCCGTGCCAGGTCTGCACCACGACCTGGCCGGGGCGGCGCTCCAGGAAGTCCGGGAAGTGCGTGTTCCCGACCAGGTAGCGGGAGGTGGCCAGCGCCTCGTACCACTCGGCGCTCTGCGCCCGCACGGCCCGGGCGCCGGCCGGCACCTCGGCCTGCGCGTCGTCGACCACCCACAGGTGCTCCAGGGCCGCGCCGCGCCGCACCAGTTCGGCGTGCACGGCCTTCGGCGAGTCCGCGTAGCCGCGGCCGCCGAACACGTCGTACAGCACGGTGTCCCGCAGCGGCTGCTGCCGCGCGGCCGGGTAGCCGGTGGTGCGCAGCCGCTCCTGGGCCCAGGCGCTGCGCTCGGCGGGACCGATCACCGGGGTGGAGTCGAGGATCAGGGTGTCGTGCCAGCGGCGCTCCAGCACGATCCGCTTGTCGCCGGCGACCGCGACCACGGCCGGCAGGGCGTCCTGGGCGGCCGGGGACAGCATCAGCGACCGCTCCCCGGCGGCGTCGCCGAGCGGCCTGAGCCGCAGGTCCCAGACGCCCTGGCGGAGCGGCAGCTCGGTGCCGTCGGAGGCCGTGACGCAGGCGGGCAGCCGCAGGGCGAGCCGCTCCGCGCGCGGGACGGTGCGGCGGATCTCCCCGGTGCCGTTGCTGTGCCGCAGGACGAGCTCCAGCGGGCCCTCGCCCGGCAGCAGGGCGTGCGTCGTGAGGGTGAAGCCGTCCGCTGCCGCGGCGATCCCCGACACCAGCACGCTGCCCCGCTGGACGCAGAGCTGGAGGTCGCCGTCGGCGAGCTGCTTGACCAGCAGCTGGTGCGCGCCGTCCGGCAGGGCGTGCAGTGCGGCGACCGGCCCGTCGCGCTCGTCCAGCGCCGCGCGTGCCGTGCTGCCGTCCGGCAGGACGAACTGGGCCTGCCAGTGCTCGATCTCCTCCGCGCCGCGGCCCGCGGCGGTCAGCGGGGCGAACGGGACCTCGGCGGTGAATCCGCCGTCGGCGCACGCCAGGACGGTGTCGAACTCGGTGTCGGACTGCCGGTGCCGCAGCCGCAGCACGGTGCCCGCCGGCAGATCCCGGACCCGTCCGGTGACCAGCAGCGCGGTGTCCGTCGCGGTGGCGGCGGTGATCCGGGCGCGTACGGTCTCGACCCGCAGCCGCAGGCCCTGCTCGGCGAAGTAGGGGACGATCCGCACGTCCGGGCCGACCCAGCGCGGCGCGGGGTACTCGGCCGAGCCGCACCAGTGCGGGGCGAGCGGGCCGGTGTGCCGGCGCAGGCCGGCGAGCAGAGTCCCGCCGATCCGCCAGACCCGGTCGCGTCCGGCCCGGCCCGACACGAGCCGCGCCGGGTCGAGAACGGCCGTGAAGCCGGACCAGTCGTGGTTGAAGGCGCTCTGCCCGCTGTCGGCCGTCGCCTCGGGCAGGTGCAGCCGCCGGGTGCGCAGCCGCACGGTCGAACGGCCGGACCGGGCGGTGACGGTGGTGAGGCCGGCGGCGAGCCGGCCGGTGTCGCGGTCCCCGGGGTGGGCGTAGCCGGTGAGCTCCAGACCGGAGGCCGTCCAGCGGACGGAGCGGAGCCCGAAGACGGCGACCGCCTCGGGAGCGCCGTCCCCGTCCTGGGCGGACGGGGCGGTGGCGGCGGGCGCGGTGGGTGCGGACATCGGGCAGGCTCTCCGTGAACACGTGACGGCCGGGGCGGCGGCCGGCGGTCCGGGTCGTGCCGAAGGGGGAGGCCGGGGGCGGCGACGGCACTGGCGCGGACTGCGGCTGCCATCTCACACTGCGCCTGATCTCCAGGTCAACCGCTTGTTCCTGGGAGAATTCGCAGGACAGCACGGGAGGGTCGGGCCCGAACCGCCGGCCGGCGGGGCGGTTGCCCCACCGGCCGGCCGGTGGCGTCAGCCCAGCAGGGCGTCGGCGACCCGGGCGGCGGCCCCGCCGTCGTCGAGGTCGCAGTACGTCTCGCGGAACACCGCGTACGCGTCGGCGTGCTCGGCCGCGACCTCGTCCACCCGTCCCAGTGCCCCGACCAGGGCCTCCGAGGTGGCCAGCAGCGGGCCGGGGGCGGTCGCCTCGAAGTCGAAGGCGAAGCCGCGCAGGTTGTCCCGGTAGTGCTCCAGGTCGTAGGTGAAGAAGAGCATCGGCCGGCCGGTGTTCGCGAAGTCGAACATCACCGACGAGTAGTCGGTCACCAGCACGTCGGTGACGAGCAGCAGCTCCGCCATGTCCGGGTAGGTGCTGACGTCCCACACGTAGCCGTCGCCCGCACCGGGCACCTGGCCGCACACCAGGTCGTGGCTGCGCACCAGCAGGACCTGGTCGTCGCCCAGCGCGGCCCGGGCCGCGGCGAGGTCGAGCCGCAGGTCGAACTGGTAGCCGCCCTGCGGACGAAGGCGGTCCTCGCGGAAGGTCGGCGCGTACAGCACCACCTTCTTGCCCTCGGGCAGGCCCAGCCGCTCGCGGACCCGCTCGGCGGTCTTCTCCCGGTCGGCGGCGAACAGCACGTCGTTGCGCGGGTAGCCCGACTCGACGATCTCGCCCTCGTACCGGAAGGCGCGGCGCAGCACCGGCGTGGAGTACCGGTTGCCGGAGACCAGCAGGCTCCACTGCGGCACCTCGCGGTCGAGGTGCTTGAGGTACTGGGCGTCGGTGAACCAGATCTTCTCGAAGTCGTGGCCGATCCGCTTGAGCGGCGTGCCGTGCCACGTCTGCAGCACCGTCTGGCCCTCGCGGCGGACGAAGAAGTCGGGCAGGTGGGTGCCGGCGACCACGTACCGGGCGGTGGCCAGCGCCTCGAACCACTCCGGCCCGAACTGCCGGACGGTCTCGACCGTCTGCGGCAGGTCGGCCTGGAGGTCGTCGGAGGTCCACAGGTGGCGCAGCGGGGCGCCGCGGCGCACCAGCTCCTCGTGGACGGCCCGCGCCGAGTCGGCGTAGCGGCTGCCGAGCGGACCGATGTACAGCACGCTGTCGGTCAGCGGCTTGCGCTGCAGCTCGGGGAAGGAGTGCCGCAGGTTGCGCTGGCCGTAGCCGCTGCGCTCCTCCGGCAGCAGGGCCTGGTGCGCCTCCAGCGACAGGCCGTCGTGGCCGCGGCGCTCCAGGGTGATCCGCTTGCCGCGGGCCTCGACCTCCATCGGCAGGGCGTCGTAGCAGGCGGAGGCGAGCTGGGCGGTCGGCCAGAGCGACTCCGGGTCGGCGCCGACCGGCCGGAAGAAGACCGACCAGGTGCCCATGGCGAGCGGCACCTGCCCGGCGAACGAGGCGGTCGGCACGGCCGGCAGGGCGGCGCGGAAGCGGCCGTCGGTGATCTCGACCGGGTAGCGGTGCTCCTCCTCGCGCCAGCTGTGCCGGATCACCAGCTCGTAGCGGTGCGTGCCGCCGAGCGGGAAGGAGCCGCTGACCAGGAAGCCCTCGGTGTCGCGCGCGGCGGTGATCGCGTCGATCACCGGCTGCAGCACCTGGTCGCTGAACTGGAGGTACCCGCTGGGGGAGGCCTTGGTGTGCAGTGACCGGGTGCCGTCGTCGATCGGCAGGTCGAGCTGCTCGGGAGCGGTGCGCTCGTCGATCACCACCGGCACCGTCCGGCCGTCGGCGAGCTGCAGCTCGGTGTCCCAGCGGTCGCGCAGCCGCTCCTCGGAGGCCGGGTCCAGGGCGGCCCAGGCCAGCCGGACGGCGGTCAGCTCGGCGACCGGGAAGCTCGACGTGAAGGGGACCTCGCGGCCCGCCGGCGCGCCCAGCTCCAGCGGGAACAGCAGCTCGCGGTCGGACTCGACGTGCAGCAGCCGCAGCCGCGCGCCGGCCAGGTCCAGGCCGGAGACGGCACGGCCGGCCACGGTCACGGTGCCGCGCTCGGCGGTGACCGCCGCGGCCCGCACCCGGACCTTCTCCACCCGCAGGTTGACGTGGTTGTCCTTCAGCCAGGGCACGATCCGCACGTCCTGGTCGACCCAGTGCACCGGCGGGTACTCGGCGCTGTCGCTCCAGCCGCCGGAGATCCGGCCCTTGTAGACGCCGCCCTTGCCGACACCGGCGACGAGCACCCGCCAGGAGCCCTCGCGCCACTCGCCGCGGTGCCGCAGCCGCTTGGGGTCGATGGTGGCGCTGAAGCCGGCCCAGTCGCAGCTGTACAGGTCGTGCGGGGAGCTGGCCGTCGCCTCCGGGCTGAACTGCGCCTTGGCCGGCAGCGCCAGCACCCGGCGGCCCTTGGCCTCGCGCAGCACCAGCACCCGGACCATGTCGGAGCGGTGCTCCACCCCCAGGTGCTCGGGGAAGGCGTGGCCGGTGAGCCGCAGCTTGCCGTCGATCCAGGCGGCCTCGTACAGGCGGCTGCGCATGACCAGCGCGTTGTCGAGCCGCAGCACGTCGGCGGGGACGCTCTTGCGGCCGCCGCGCAGGAACGGGTAGTCGGCGTAGGCGCGCAGCAGGCCGCGCGCGGGGGCGGCGCCGTTGCTGTCCTTCTCGAAGGCGAGCTGCTCGACGAGCTCGTCCAGCCGGCCCTGCAGGGTCAGGTGGTACTTCAGGCGCAGCGGCGCGCGCAGCTTGCGGATCTGCTCCGGGCCGATGGCGCGCAGCAGCCGGCCGACGCACTCCTGGTAGGCCTCCCGGTAGGCCCGGTCGCCGTCGAGGACGGACCAGAAGAACATCGGGATCTCCTCGACGAGGTTGTTCTCGTCGTAGGTCCGCAGGTAGCGCTTGAACTTCGGGTCGGTCTGCTTCAGCAGCCAGGTCCGGACGAGCTCCATCGAGGTGACCCGGTCGATCAGGCCCTTGGGGTTGGTCTTCATCTGCGTGATCGACATCTCGCCGACCTCGCGCTCGCGCCAGTGGTAGATCGGCTCGGAGAGCACGTCCACGCTGGTCGCCAGGTAGTGGTGCGGGACGCTGACCGGCGCGTCCTCGTAGAGGATGCCCTCGGGGTAGAGGATGCCGGCGCTGTCGAAGAAAGCGCGCCGGTAGACCTTGTTCCACGCGGTGCGGTCGGTCACCAGAGTCGGGATCTCGGTGATGTGCGTCCGCAGCCGGGTCTCCTTGAACGGCTTGCGGTGGCCGCCCGACTGGTAGTAGCCGACGGCGCGGAAGCGCTGGACGTTGCCCGTGCAGAAGTCCGAGCCGGTCTCCTCCAGGGTGCCGATCATCAGCTCGTACGCGCTCGGCGGCAGGGTGTCGTCGCTGTCCACGAAGGCCAGGAACTCGGTGCCGTCGGCGATGTGCCGGTAACCGGTGTTGCGGGCCGCGCCGAGGCCCTTGTTCACCTGCCGGACGAGGCGGAAGCGGGAGTCCTTGGCGGCGTACGCCTCGGCGATCGCCGCACTCCCGTCCTTCGAGCCGTCGTCGACCATGACGCATTCCAGGTCGCCGAAGGTCTGCGCGGCGATGGAGTCCAGGCACTCCTCGAGGTAGCGCTCGACGTTGTAGATCGGGACGACGACGGAGAGTCGAGGGGCCATCGGAGCTGCGGGCCTTTCATCGGGGGCGTCGGCCGCGGGTGAATCGGCACAGATGTACGGAGATCCTACCGTCCGCCCCCGGACCGCCCCCGATCAGGGGACGAGGCCCACCAGCACGTACTCGTTGTACTTGAAGACCTTGCCGGCGGCCTCGGGCAGCGGGAAGGAGTACGTCCGCTCGACCCGCAGCCCGGCCTCCTCGGCCAGCGACCGCAGCGCCGCGAAGTCGACGAACCGCACGTGCGTCGGGTCGGAGCGGTAGCCCGCCGCCTGCGGGGTGATCAGCACGACCTTGCCGCCGGAGCGGATGCTCGGCAGATAGCCGGCCATCAGCTCCTTGCAGGTCTCCAGCGGCAGGTGCTCCAGCACATGGGCGACCAGCATGCTGTCGAAGGCGCCGGGCCGGCTGAGTTCCGGGTCCGCCTCGAACTCGGCGGCGGTGTACGCCGTCAGCCCGCGGGCGCGGGCGGTGTCGACCGAGGTCTCGTTGTGGTCCACGCCGACGCTGTCCGGCCCGCAGTTCTGCAGGTTGCGCCCGACGCCGCAGCCCACGTCCAGCACCCGGCCGAGCTCCAGGCGGCGCAGGTTCCAGCGGTACGGGGCCTGGGTGGGCAGCAGCCGCTTGATGCCGGACTGCTCCAGGGTGACCAGGCGCTCCGTGTAGGAGGCGTCGGCGGTGGCGCCACCGGTGGGGGTACCGGGCTTCGGCGTCTCGCGGTCTTCGGGCATGGTCGGCCTCTTCGGGATGGCGGGTGTGCGGCGCGGGGCTGGCAGGAGCCTAAGGGGTCCACCGGCCGCGGCCGTCGCCCGGGCGGCCCCGGGCCCGATCGTAGAGCGGTCGGCGTCGGTGCGCCCGCCCTCCGCGGCAGGCGGGGGTGCGCCGGTCCCGTCCCGGCGGCTAGTCTGCGGCTGGCCGTCCGCCGGTCCCGGGCGACTGGCGCCCGGAGATCACGGCCGGCTGAGCGCCCCCTTAGAATGAGCTGCAAATGCCCCGCTTCAGCGTGATCGTCCCCGTGTACCAGGTCCAGGAGTACCTGGCCGAGTGCCTCGACTCGGTGCTCGCACAGTCCTGCGCGGACTTCGAGCTGATCGCCGTCGACGACCGCTCGCCCGACGGCTGCGGGGCGATCCTGGACGAGATCGCGGCCCGCGATCCGCGGGTGCGGGTGCTGCACCTGGAGGAGAACGTCGGCCTCGGCCGGGCCCGCAACGCCGGGCTCGCGGTCGCCGACGGCGACTACGTGATCTTCCTGGACAGCGACGACACGCTCACCCCCGGCCTGCTCCAGGCCGTCGCCGACCGTCTGGACGCCTGCTCCGACCCGGACATCCTGGTCTACGACTACGCGCGCACCTACTGGGACGGCCGGGTCGTCCGCTCCAACTCGGCACCGATCTTCGCCCGCCCGGGCGCCGACGTGTTCGACCTCGACCAGCGCCCGGACCTGCTCGACCTGCTCATGGTCGTCTGGAACAAGGCCTACCGGCGCGACTGGGTCGCGGCCCAGGGCCTGACCTTCCCGGCCGGGTACTACGAGGACACGCCGTGGACGTTCCCGGCGCTGCTCGCCGCCGAGCGGATCACCATGCTCGACCGGGTGGGCGTGCACTACCGCCAGCGCCGCCAGGGCGGGAACATACTCGCGACCGTCAGCCGCAAGCACTTCGACATCTTCGACCAGTACGCGCTGGTGTTCGGCTTCCTCGACCGCCGTCCCGACCTGGCCCGCTGGCGGCCCGTGGTGTTCGGCCGGATGGTGCACCACCTCAACACGGTGGTCAGCCGCCCCGACCGGGTGCCGCCGGGGGACCGCCGGGAGTTCTTCCGCCGCGCCGCCGAGCACTGCGCCCGGCTCCGCCCGGACAGCTACCGCCCGGCCGCCGGGGTCGAGGGCGTCCGCACCGAGCTGCTCAGCCACGGCCACTACCTCACCTACCAGGGGGTGCGGGCGCTGGCCCGGACCCGCGGACTGGCCGCCCGGGCGGCCCGCCGGGTCCGCCCCGCCGCGGCCGTCCGGGACGTCACCCCCGGCACGGGCCGGCCGGCGCAGGCCGCCGAGGTCCCGGCCGACCGGCAGGCGCAGCCCGCCTCCGACGCGCGGACGCACACCCGCCCCTGACGGGCGGCGGCGGATCACCCCCCGTCACCCGGTCACCGCCGGTCCCCCGGGTCGCCCATCGGCCGCCCAGGGGGTGCCGACCGGTCGGCCGGAGCGCCGCGGCCATGGGGTCGCGACCACTGGGTATACAGGAGTGATCGTCCCTCTTTCAGGTGATCCAGTGGGGTATGCCCGTGGAATTCCTCGTCCGGCTCCCGATCGTCGGCCCGCTGGCCGCCCGGTTTCTGCGGAGCCGCGCCTGGCGGTCCTACGCGCTCTTCACCGACACCCAGGGCAACCGGCTGGCGGGAGCCGTCACGTTCTTCGGGTTCCTCGCGCTGTTCCCGCTGCTCACGGTGGCCCTGGCGATCGCCGCCGCCACGCTCTCCGACAGCCGGGTGAAGCAGCTCCAGGACGACATCGCCAAGCAGACGCCGGGCCTGTCCGACTCGCTCGACCTGAACGCCCTGGTCGCCAACGCGGCGACCGTCGGCGTGATCAGCGGCGTCATCCTGCTCATCTCCGGCCTCGGCTGGGTGGACACCATGCGCGGCGCCATCCGCACCGTGTGGCGGCTGCCCGAGCCCGCCGGCAACGCCGTCGTCCGCAAGGCGTGGGACTGCGTGGTCCTGCTCGGCCTGGGCCTGGTCTGCCTCCTGTCGCTGGGCGCCTCCGCGGTCGCCGGCACACTGGCCAAGCGGATCGCCGACGCCATCGGGCTGGGCGGCGGACCGGGCCGCGTGCTGCTCTCGGTGGTCGGTTTCCTGATCGCCGTCGGCGTCGACCTGCTGCTCTTCGCCTATCTGCTGGCCCCCTTCCCCTCGATCACCGACCAGCCGCGCCGGGCGGTGCTGGGCGGCGCACTGATCGGCGCCGTGGGGTTCGAGGTGCTCAAGGTGCTGCTCTCCTCCTACCTCGGGTCGGTGGCGGGCAAGAGCCTGTACGGGGCGTTCGGGGTGCCGGTGGCCCTGCTGCTGTGGATCAACTTCGTCTCCCGGCTGCTGTTCTACTGCGTCGCCTGGACGGCCCTGGACGATCCGCAGGCCGCCCGCGACCGGATGCGCGCACAGGGCGGCCGACTGGTCGAGGCCGCGGCGCACAAGTAGCGCCCAGCATCTGTCAGGCATTCTTTAATGTGACTAGGATCACGGCCACGTCTCGTCCGGATCACCCCGCGGGACCGAGCCGCCGATTTTGCCGACCCCGTCCGCCGTCCCCCCTGGAGACCCCAGTGACCAGCGCCGAGACCGTCACCACTCCCCCGTCCCGCTCACCCCGGACGACGTGCCCGGCTGGTTCTGGAAGGCCGACCAGGAGATCTTCAGCTGGATGCTGACCCGGCAGACGGCCGCGGGCACCACCGGCGACCTGATGGAGCTCGGCGCCTACCTGGGGCGCAGCGCGATCCTGCTCGGCCGGCACCTGCAGCCGGGGGAGACCTTCACCGTCTGCGACCTGTTCGACTCCGACGCGCCGGACGACGAGAACTCCGCCGAGATGGCCATGTCCTACCGCAAGACGCTCACCCGCCGCGCCTTCGAGGCCAACTACCTGGCCTTCCACTCCGAGCTCCCGACGGTCATCCAGGCCCCGACCTCGGTGCTCGCGGACGGCCGGGTCCCCGCCGACTCCTGCCGGTTCGTGCACATCGACGCCTCCCACCTGTACGAGCACGTCGCCGGGGACATCAAGGTGGCCCGTGACGTCCTCGCCAAGGACGGCATCGTCGCGCTCGACGACTACCGCTCCCCGCACACGCCCGGGGTGGCCGCCGCGGTCTGGGAGGCCGTCTTCGAGCTCGGTCTCAAGCCGGTCTGCATGACGCCGGAGAAGTTCTACGGCACCTGGGGCGACGAGGAGGCGGCCAAGCGCGAGCTCCGCGCCCGGGACTGGCGCGGCGACGGCTACTGGTTCGACGAGGAGCAGCTCGCCGGGCACACCTGCTACCGGATCTCCTGGGACGGCGCGCAGAGCACCCCCACGGCAGCCCCCGCCGCCGCGCCCGCGCAGCGTTCCACGGCCCGCAGGATCGCTCTCGACGTGCTGCCCCCGATCGCCACCCGGGCCGCCCGGCGGGCGCTGCGCGCCGCCCGGGCCCGCGGCGCCGCCCGGGCCTGACCGCGGGCCCTGCGGTCGGCCCGGGGCCTCAGACCCGGGCCGACCGCGGCAGCCGGAGGCGCCGGCGCAGCCGCAGCAGTCCGGCCGCGGCGGCGATCCCGCAGAGCGCGGCGGCCGCCGACCCGGCGAAGCCCACCGGGGCTCCCCGGCGGGCCGGCCGCGGCTCCGCCGCCGGCGTCGCCTGCGGGGGAGCGGCCGGGACGGTGCGGTGCGGGCCGGGGCCGGTCGAGCCGACCGCGTCGGGTACCGCGTTCGGCCCGGGGTCGGCCGACGGGGTGGCCGGTGCGGGCGACTCGGCGGCGGTGTCCTCGGCCAGCTGACCGACCGGGTCCACCTGGTCGGCGGCCGCGAACCCCCAGTCCAGCAGCGCCGCCGCCTCGTCGTACACCTTCTGGTAGGTCGAGGTGTGCATCACGGTGACCAGCAGCGTCCGGCCGTCGCGTTCGGCCGCGCCGGTGAAGGTCGACCCGGCGTTGGTGGTGTAGCCGTTCTTCACCCCGATCAGCCCGGGGTACGTGCCGAGCAGCCGGTCGGTGTTGGCGATGCCGAAGCTGCCGCGCTGCCCGGTCGTCCGGTCCACGGCGCCGGGGAACTGCGCGTCCCGGGTCGAGCAGTAGGCCCGGAAGTCGGCGTTGCGCAGGCCCGCGCGGGCGAACAGCGTCAGGTCGTACGCCGAGGAGACCTGCCCGTCCTGGTCGTAGCCGTCCGGGGTGACCACGTGGGTGTCGCGGGCCTGCAGTGCCTCGGCCCGGGACTGCATCTCGGCGACCGTCCGGTCGACGCCGCCGTTCATGGCGGCGAGCACGTGCACCGCGTCGTTGCCGGAGCTGAGGAACACGCCCCGCCACAGGTCCTCGACCTTGTAGTCCAGGTCCTCCTTGATGCCCACCAGGCTGCTGCCCTGGCCCATCCCGGCGAGTTCCTCGGGGGCGACCCGGTGCACGGCCTCGCGGTCCAGCTTGGGCAGCACCGTGTCCGCGAACAGCATCTTCAGGGTGGACGCCGGCGGCAGCCGGTCGTGCGCGTTGTACGAGGCCAGCACGGCGCCGGTGGTGCCGTCCGCGACCAGCCAGGACCGGCCGGTCAGGCCGCCGGGCAGCGCCGGCGCCCCCGTCCGCGGGGCGACCTGCACCCCGGGCCCGGCCAGCCGCTCGCCGCCCACCGCCCCCGCGGCGGCCCCGGCGGACGCGGCGGACGCGGTCGGCAGGGTGGACAGGAGGGCGGCTGTGGTTGCGACGGCACACCGGTACGCGAGGTGACGGGCGATCAGCATTCCGTAGTCGTACCCGCGGGCCGGGCGCGGGCCGCCCGGCCGCCCGACAACTCCCCCGAACGGATGCGCCCGGCCGGATGCGCATACTGGTCCGGACGACCCGCTCCACCCGTGAAGGACGCCCGATGAAGCTCAGCCGCCGCACCTCCTGGTTCCTCGCCGCGTTCGGCGTGTGGTCGCTCATGATCTGGACGACGTTCGTCAAGAACCTCTGGAAGGACTCCGGCGGCCAGGCCTTCGTCCACGGCGACCACTCCCAGCCCACCGCGTTCTTCTGGATCCACCTGCTGCTCGCGGTGACCTCGCTCGTCCTCGGCCTGGCCATCGGCTGGCTCGGTGTCCGCGCGCTGCGGGCCCACCGCGCCGGCTGACGGCCCGTCGGAAACGGCTTGCCGCGTGCCGATCGCCCCTGCCAGGATCTCCGCCGTGTGCGCACTGTGCGAGCACGTATACGAGTCATCGGGGTGGGTCACTCAGTGTTCCGTACTTCCTCTCCACGGCGGCTGGCCTCGGCCGTCGCGGTCGTCTTCGCCGCAGGTCTGCTGGCGGCACCGGCGGCCTCCGCCGCCGCCGAGGTCAAGGTGTCCGACCCGGCCGTGCTGCCCGGCCCGGGCTTCTTCGCCACCGGCGCGCACACCGACGCCTGCGACGCGACCACCGTGCCCGGCTGGATCTCCACCGCCACGCCGCAGCTGACCGTCCACGCGACGGGCGACCGGGCCCGGTTCACGATCAAGGACTCCGGCGGCCGCAAGGTCTTCGCGGCCGCGGCCACCCCGGCCGCCGGTGCCGCCGCCGTCGCCGCGACCGGACTGGTGGACGGCGGGACGTACAGCTGGTTCGCCCGCAGCGGCGGACAGCAGACCGCGGACTGCCACTTCCGGGTCGACACCACGGCGCCGTCGCTGACCGTCGCCTCCACCGACTTCCCGTCCTCCGACAGCGGTGGGACCCCGCAGAAGTACGCCGGGCAGACCGGCACCTTCACCCTCGCCGGCAGCGACGCCGCGTCCGGCGTGGCCTGCTACCGCTACGTCCTCGACGGCACGCTCGGCACGGGCGGCGGCTGCGACGCCGCCGGCACCGTCCTCGCCGCGGCCGACGGCAGCGCGACGCTCCGGATCAAGCCCACCCAGTGGGGGACCAACGTCCTCCAGGTCCAGGCGTTCGACAACGCGGGGAACGCGGCCCAGCCGGTCGCCTACACCTTCTACGCCCCATCCGACCCCAACCCGCCGAGCGCCCCGGGCGACGTGAACGGCGACGGCGTCCCGGACATCCTGCTCCCCGACGCGGCCGGCAACCTGCAGGTGATCAGCGCCGACGCGGCCACCGCCACCCCGTCCTCGACCACCCCGGCCGCCTACGGACCGCTGCAGACCTGGGCCGGCCGCCGGCTCGTCCACCGGGGCTGGGACAACCACGCGCCGGGCGACGACCTGCTCGCGCACGAGCCGGGCTCGGCCAACCTCTACCTGTACCGCAACCTCGACGCCGGAGCGTTCCAGGGGTCCGCGACCCTCCTGGCACGGCCCTCCGGGTGCGCCGCCGCCGGGTGCGCCACCGACTGGTCGCAGGCCGACCAGTTGGTCTCGCTCGGTGCGCTCGGCACCGGCACACGGCCGTCGCTCGCGAGTGTCGAGGGCGGTGACCTCTGGCTGTTCACCAACCCGGGCATCATGTACCGCTACAACACCGTCAAGCGGCTCTCCACCACCGGCGCCTGGGCCGGCTACGACCTCGTCGCCCCCGGTGCGGCCGCCGACGGCAGCCTCGCGCTGTGGTCCCGGGAGCGGGCGACCGGCGCGCTGCGCACGTACCCGGTCGTGAAGAACGCGGACGGCACGTACGACTTCTCGGCGCTCGCCGACCCGGCCTCCGGCAGCGTCGTCGCGACCCTGCCGGTCGCCGACTACCCCACCCTGGGCAGCTCCGGCGACGGCAACGGGGACGGCCGGCCGGACCTGTACGCGGTGAACGCCGCCGGGCACCTGCTGACCTTCGACGGCGTCACCGCCCCGAAGGACCTCGGCGCCCTGCGCTGACCCCGGACAAGCCCGAGGGCCCGTCCGCGGCGGTCGCGGACGGGCCCTCGGGCTGTGCAGTGTCAGAAGCGGCGGGTGACCAGCGCGCGCTTCACCTCGGCGATCGCCTTGGTGACCTCGATGCCGCGCGGGCAGGCCTCCGAGCAGTTGAAGGTGGTGCGGCAGCGCCACACGCCCTCACGGTCGTTGAGGACCTCCAGGCGCTGCTCGGCGCCCTCGTCGCGGGAGTCGAAGATGAACCGGTGCGCGTTGACGATCGCGGCCGGGCCGAAGTACTGGCCGTCGTTCCAGAACACCGGGCAGGACGACGTGCACGCGGCGCACAGGATGCACTTGGTGGTGTCGTCGAAGCGCTCGCGCTCCTCGGCGGACTGCAGGCGCTCGCGGGTCGGCTCGTTCCCCTTGGTGATGAGGAACGGCATGACGTCCTTGTACGCCTGGAAGAACGGGTCCATGTCGACGATCAGGTCCTTGAGGACCGCGAGGCCCTTGATGGCCTCGACCGTGATCGGCTTCTCCGGGTTGACGTCCTTGATCAGGGTCTTGCACGCCAGCCGGTTGCGGCCGTTGATCCGCATGGCGTCCGAGCCGCAGATGCCGTGGGCGCACGAGCGGCGGTACGTCAGGGTGCCGTCCTGCTCCCACTTGACCTTGTTGAGGGCGTCCAGGACGCGCTCCTTCGGGTCCATCAGCAGCTGGTAGTCGACCCACACCGGCTCCGGGTGCTCCTCCGGGTTGAACCGGCGGATCCGCAGGGTGACGTTGACCAGGGCGTCGCCGCCCGCCTCGGCCGCGTCCAGAGCGGCCGAGTGCTTCTCCATCGTCGGAGTGCTCATCAGTACTTACGCTCCATCGGCTGGTAGCGGGTCTGCACGACCGGCTTGTAGTCGAGGCGGATCGAGGTGGTGCCGTCCTCGGCCACCTCCTGGTACGCCATGGTGTGCTGCATGAACTTCACGTCGTCGCGCTTGGGGAAGTCCTCGCGGTAGTGACCGCCGCGCGACTCCTCGCGGGCCAGCGCGGAGACGACCAGCACCTCGGCCAGGTCGAGCAGGTTGCCCAGCTCGATCGCCTCCAGCAGGTCGGTGTTGTAGCGCGAGCCCTTGTCCTGGATGGCGACGTTCTTGTACCGCTCGCGCAGCGCGGCGATGTCGGCGACGGCCTGCTTGAGGGTGTCGCCGGTGCGGTAGACGGACGCGTTGGCGTCCATCGACTCCTGCATCTCCTTGCGGATCTGGGCGACGGACTCGGTGCCCGCCGACTCGCGCAGGGAGTCGACCATGTTCTGGACGAGCGCCTCGGCGTTCTCCGGCAGCGGCACGAAGTCGTTCTTGGACGCGTAGTCGGCGGCGGCGAGACCCGCACGGCGCCCGAACACGTTGATGTCCAGCAGCGAGTTGGTGCCCAGGCGGTTGGCGCCGTGCACGGAGACGCAGGCGACCTCGCCGGCGGCGTACAGGCCGGGGACGATCTCGGTGTTGTTCTTCAGCACCTCGCCCTCGACGTTGGTCGGGATGCCGCCCATGCCGTAGTGCGCGGTGGGCTGGATCGGGATCGGGTCCGTGTAGGGCTCGATGCCGAGGTAGGTTCGCGCGAACTCGGTGATGTCGGGCAGCTTGGCGTCCAGCTGCTCCGGCGGGAGGTGCGTGAGGTCCAGGTAGACGTGGTCGCCCTCGGGGCCGCAGCCGCGACCCTCGCGGATCTCGCTGTAGATGGCGCGCGAGCACACGTCACGGGACGCGAGGTCCTTCATGACGGGGGCGTAGCGCTCCATGAAGCGCTCGCCGTCCTTGTTGCGCAGGATGCCGCCCTCGCCGCGGGCGCCCTCGGTGAGCAGGATGCCCATGCGCCAGATGCCCGTCGG
The DNA here is from genome assembly GCF_039544005.1 of Kitasatospora paranensis. NCBI lineage: Bacteria > Bacillati > Actinomycetota > Actinomycetes > Kitasatosporales > Streptomycetaceae > Kitasatospora > Kitasatospora paranensis. The sequence continues at coordinate 3,566,739 of NZ_BAABKV010000001.1, read as the reverse complement.
GTGGAACTGGAAGAACTCCATGTCCTCCAGCGGCAGGCCCCGGCGGTACGCCACGGCCTGGCCGTCACCGGTCAGGGTGTGGGCGTTCGAGGTGACCTTGAACATCTTGCCGGTGCCGCCGGAGGCGAACACCACGGCCTTGGCCTGGAAGACGTGGATCTCGCCGGTGGCGAGCTCGTACGCGACGACGCCGGCGGTCTTGCCCTCGTTCATCAGCAGGTCGAGGACGTAGAACTCGTTGAAGAACTCGACGCCGTGCTTGACGCAGTTCTGGAACAGCGTCTGGAGGATCATGTGACCGGTGCGGTCGGCCGCGTAGCAGGAGCGGCGGACGGGCGCCTCACCGTGGTTGCGGGAGTGCCCGCCGAAGCGGCGCTGGTCGATCCGGCCCTGCTCGGTCCGGGAGAAGGGGAGACCCATCTTCTCCAGGTCGAGGACGGCGTCGATGGCCTCCTTGCACATGATCTCGGCGGCGTCCTGGTCGACCAGGTAGTCACCACCCTTGACCGTGTCGAAGGTGTGCCACTCCCAGTTGTCCTCCTCGACGTTGGCGAGGGCGGCGCACATGCCGCCCTGGGCCGCGCCGGTGTGGGACCGGGTGGGGTAGAGCTTGGTCAGGACAGCGGTGCGGCTGTGCTGCGTCGACTCGATGGCGGCGCGCATGCCTGCGCCACCGGCGCCGACGATGACGGTGTCGTACTGATGAATCTGCATGGGGGTAATTCGCCTCTGGCTCTCGATGGCCGATTAGATGTTCGGGTCGAAGGTGAAGATCACCAGAGTGCCGAGCAGCACGGTGAACACCGCGGCAGCACCCATCAGGGTCTTCAGCCAGAGCCGAGTGGAGTCCTTCTCGGCGTAGTCGTTGATCACGGTGCGCATGCCGTTGGTGCCGTGGAGCATGGCGAGCCAGAGCATGAGCAGGTCCCAGCCCTGCCAGAACGGCGAGGCCCAGCGGCCGGCCACGAAGGCGAAGCCGATCTTGGACACGCCGCCGTCGAGCACCAGCATGATCAGCAGGTGGCCGAGGATCAGGAAGACCAGCACCACGCCGGAGAGCCGCATGAAGAGCCACGCGAGCATCTCGAAGTTGGTGCGGGTGCGGCGCGGGGTCCGCTTGGTGCGCGCACGGGCCGGCTCGACGACGAACGCGTCGGCGGGGTTGCCGGTGCCCAGGCCCTGCCCGGTGTGGGCGTGGACCGAGGGGACGACCAGCTGGTCGGTGGTGTCAGAAGCCATTGCGGATCACCCGAACCACGTGCGAAGAGTGTGCTGCAGGATGGGGTAGAAGGCGCCTGCCAGCAGGACGACCCAGACGCCCACGACGGACCAGAGCATCTGCTTCTGGAACTTGGCGCCCTTCGACCAGAAGTCGACGGCGACGAGCCGCAGGCCGTTCAGCGCGTGGAACAGGATGGCGGCCGTGAGGCCGTACTCCATCAGGTTCACGATCCAGGTCTTGTACGTCTCGATGACCGAGTCGTAGGCCTGCGGGGACACGCGCACCAGCGCGGTGTCGAGGACGTGTGCGAAAAGGAAGAAGAAGATGAGGACGCCGGTGACTCGGTGAGCCACCCAGCTCCACATGCCTTCCCGGCCGCGGTACAGCGTTCCAGCCGGCACGGAAAACCCTCCGGAAGCGGATTGGGGGCTCGGCCGGCTTCGGTGTCGGTCAGCCCGGCCGGGTACGGTCCACCGGCCGCGAGCATCCTATCGACGCCGTGTCGGGAACCGCCTCCGGGGGGCTCAGGTGTGATCAATCAGGCACTCCCGGCCTAATGCCCGCGGGAACCGTCACGCTCGGTGGTGTGATGATCGCGCCACCGGGGCGACGACCGCCCGCCGCCCCGCGGGCCGCCGCGCCCACCGGCCGCGACCCGGGCCCGGGGCGCTCCGCCGCGGTGAGGGGCTCCGGTGTCCGCCGGCCGGCGCGGGTCGTCGCGCCCGTCCCGGCGGGCGCGGACGCGGCGACCGGGTTCACCCTGACGGCCCAATCGGCCGGGGCCGCCGGGCGCAACGGACGGCCCGGCCCGGGCGGGATGCCACCCGCCCGGGCCGGGCCGTGTCGGTTCAGCGGGCGCCCGCCCCCGCGGAGTGCCGGGTGACCAGGTGGGCCAGCCGGATCAGGGCGATCCGGCGCAGCTCGTCCGAGGCGACCAGGCGCTCCTCGTCCGGCTCGTTGGCCAGCCGGGTGCGGATGGAGCTGAGAACGGTGTCGAGCATCTCCTCCGGATCGATGCCCTCCAGGCAGACCACGAAGACGTGGCCGAACTGGGCCTCGTACGCGGCGTGCGCGGCCCGCAGGGCGGTGTGGGCGGCCTGGCTGCCCGGGGCCCGCATGCCGAGGAGCGGCTGCGGCATCCAGCTCTCGTCGGCCAGGGCCTCCGCGAGGTCCGCGGGGCGCAGGTCGTACGAGGCCTCGCTGGCTGCCGCGAGCAGGGACTCTATGTCGGGGTAGGGGCGGTGGGCGGTGAGCCGCAGGGCCCACCGGTGGCTGCCGCAGCAGGCGAGCAGCGCCTCTTCGGCCGCGCCGGTGTCGGCCTCGTTGAAGCGGTGCAGCCCGAGCAGGGACGGTTCCGTCGAAGCGTCGAGGCGCTGCGGCGGGATGTCGCTGGCCAGCGGGTCCTCCTCGTGAGGGCGGGAAGGGGGATGCTCCAGAGACGAAAGGTAGGTGCTGTGCGGTGGCGCGACGTACCGTGCGGGGCATGCGCGGGGAGGTCACCCCAGGCAGCGCCTCCACGGTAGTTGAGGGCTCATCAGTTGGGGAGACGCCGCGCTAAATTCACTCGATCGAGCTATCAAGTTGTGACGTTGAACACCGAGGGACAGAGAAGGGGCGGGGGCGGGCGCCGCGTACGGCGCCCGCCCCCGCCCTCCGCCCGCCCGGGCTACGACTCCCGGTGCACCTTGTGGTTGGCGGCCTGCGCCCGCGGCCGCACCACCAGCAGGTCGATGTTCACGTGCGACGGCCGGGTGACCGCCCAGGAGACGGTGTCCGCGATGTCCTCCGAGGTCAGCGGCTCGGCCACGCCCGCGTACACCGCCGCTGCCTTCTGCTCGTCGCCGCGGAACCGGGTCACCGCGAAGCCCTCGGACTTCACCATCCCCGGAGCGATCTCGATCACCCGGATCGGCTCGCCGCACAGCTCCAGCCGGAGCGTCCCCGCGATCGTGTGCGCCGCGTGCTTGGCCGCCACGTACCCGCCGCCGCCCTCGTACGCCGCGAACGCCGCGGTGGAGGAGAGCACCAGCACCGTGCCGTCACCGGTGGCCCGCAGCGCCGGCAGCAGCGCCTGGGTGACGTTCAGCACGCCGATCACGTTGACCTCGTACATCGCCCGCCAGTCGGCCGGGTCGCCGAGCTCCACGCTCTCCGCGCCGACCGCCCCGCCGGCGTTGTTGACCAGCACGTCCACCCGGCCGACCTCGGCGGCGAACGCGTCCACCGCCGCCCGGTCCGTGACGTCCAGGGTGTACGCCCGCCCGCCGATCTCCTTCGCCAGTTCCTCGATCCGACCCGTCCGGCGGGCCGCCAGCACCACGTCGAATCCGTCCGCGGCCAGCCGGCGGGCCGTGGCCGCACCGATCCCGCTGCTCGCACCGGTGACCACGGCCACCTTCTGCTCGGTCATGCCACTCCCAGGGAGACTGTCCGGTCCGTTCCGCCCCGATCATCTCAAGACGGGCCGCGCCACCTGTGAGGAAGGTCCCAGCCGTGGCATCTGTCCGCTCTCGGCCGGCCGCGACTACATTGCGTGCACAGCTGAACGTTAATCAGGGCTAACTCCACCACCCTCACCCCCACCCTCGCGGAGGACCTCCATGCCAGCCGAGCCCCGCCGCTCCGAGTCGGGCCTGCCGATCGAGCCCCTGTACGGTCCCGAGACCCTGGCGGACTGGGACGCGTCGGCCAAGCTCGGCAGGCCGGGCGAATACCCCTTCACCCGCGGCGTCTACCCGAGCATGTACACCGGCAAGCCGTGGACGATGCGCCAGTACGCCGGCTTCGGCACCGCCGCCGAGTCCAACGCGCGCTACAAGCAGCTGATCGCCAACGGCACCATGGGCCTGTCCGTCGCCTTCGACCTGCCCACCCAGATGGGCTACGACTCGGACGCCACGATCTCGGCGGGCGAGGTCGGCAAGGTCGGCGTGGCGATCGACAGCGTCGAGGACATGAGTGTGCTGTTCGGCGGGATCCCGCTGGGCGACGTCTCCACCTCGATGACGATCAACGCCCCCGGCTCGCTGCTGCTGCTCCTCTACCAACTGGTCGGCGAGGCCCAGGGCGTGCCCTCCGGCAGGCTCACCGGCACCATCCAGAACGACGTGCTGAAGGAGTACATCGCCCGCGGCACGTACATCTTCCCGCCGAAGCCCTCGCTGCGGCTGATCGCCGACGTCTTCCAGTACTGCCGGGCCGAGATCCCCAAGTGGAACACCATCTCGATCTCCGGCTACCACATGGCCGAGGCCGGCGCGAACCCCGCGCAGGAGATCGCCTTCACCCTCGCCAACGGCATCGAGTACGTGCGCACCGCGGTCGCCGCCGGCATGGACGTCGACGACTTCGCGCCGCGGCTGTCCTTCTTCTTCGTCTCCCGCACCACGCTGCTGGAGGAGGTCGCCAAGTTCCGTGCCGCGCGCCGGATCTGGGCCCGCGTCATGCGCGAGGAGTTCGGCGCCAAGAACCCCAAGTCGCTGATGCTCCGCTTCCACACCCAGACCGCCGGCGTGCAGCTCACCGCGCAGCAGCCCGAGGTCAACCTCGTCCGCGTCTCCGTGCAGGCGCTCGCCGCGGTGTTCGGCGGCACCCAGTCGCTGCACACCAACAGCTTCGACGAGGCCATCGCGCTGCCCACCGAGAAGTCCGCCCGCCTGGCGCTGCGCACCCAGCAGGTCATCGCGTACGAGACCGACGTCACCGCGACCGTCGACCCGTTCGCCGGCTCCTACGTGGTCGAGCAGATGACCGACGAGGTCGAGGCCGCCGCACTGGAACTGATGCACAAGGTCGAGGACATGGGCGGCGCGGTCGCCGCGATCGAGCAGGGCTACCAGAAGTCCGAGATCGAGCGCACCGCCTACCGCATCCAGCAGGAGCAGGACTCCGGGGCGCGCACCGTCGTCGGCGTCAACCGCTTCCAGCTGGACACCGAGGACCCGTACGAGCCGCTGCGGGTCGACCCGGCGATCGAGGCCCAGCAGGCGCAGCGCCTGGCGGTGCTGCGCGCCGACCGCGACAGCTCGGCGGTCGACCGCGGCCTCGGCGCGCTGCGCAAGGCCGCCGAGGGCAGCGACAACGTCCTCTACCCGATGAAGGAGGCGCTCGCCGCCCGGGCGACCGTCGGCGAGGTCTGCAACGCGCTGCGCGAGGTCTGGGGGACGTACACCCCGGTCGACCGCTTCTGAGGCCGCCACGCACCGCGGGCCCGGAGTCGTTCACGACTCCGGGCCCGCGGCGTTCACGCGGTGGTGATCAGTGCTTGCGGCCGAGGCGGAAGGAGTCGAAGAACCCCTTGCCCGGGGTGCCGACACCGGTGGCGGTGTCGTAGCCGCGCTTGGCGCTCAGGCCGTAGTCGGCCGCCACCTTGTAGAGGCGGACCTTGAGCACGCCGCCGATGGTGCCGAGGTCGACGACGTTGCCGAACTTGTTGTGCACGGCGGAGTCGTTGACGTCGTTGAACGCCTTGGTGCCGGCCCGGTCGTACAGCGCCGGGTTGGCGAAGCCGATCGCCCGGCCGCCGCGCGCCTCGATGGCGTCGGCCAGCATGGCCGCGGTCTCCGGGGCGGAGACCGAGGTGCCGCCGTAGCCGCCCTCGCTGTAGGTGCCGTTCGCGGTGTAGCCGACCAGGGTGGCGGCCACCAGGTCACCGCTCATCGCGATGTCCGGGGTGGCGCGCAGCGGGGTGGCGGAGGAGCTGCCGTCGGCCGCGGTCTTCGCGATCCGGTCGGAGACGACGCCCTTCTGGTACCACGGCTGCTGGACGTCCTTGGAGACACCGCCGCCGCCGCCGAAGTAGAAGAAGCCCGGGTAGGGGTTCCACGACTTCTGGTCGTCCGAGAGCACCGAGCGCTGGTCGCCCATCGAGACCTCGTGGCCGTAGTGGCCTGCCTTGTCCGCGAGCTCCAGGGTGGAGCCGCCGACCGAGGTGACCCACGGCGAGGCGGACGGCCAGTCGGCCTGCGCCTGGTTGGAGTCGGCCTGGCAGTTCACGCCGGTCGCGGCCGCGCCCGGGGAGCTGTCGCCGCAGTCGCCGCTGGAGAAGGTGAAGCCGATGCCCTGCACCGCGCCGAGCTGGAAGAGCTGGTTGTCGGCGGCTATGGACGCCGCGTCCAGGTCGCCGCTCTTGCCGTGCATGATCTCGCCCCAGGAGTTGGAGACCACGTCGGCGAGGTGCTTGTCGACGACGGTCGCCATGGCGTCGTACAGGTCCTGGTCGTAGCAGGAGTTGGCGCCGACGTAGGTGATCTGGGCGTTCGGCGCGAGACCGTGCGCCATCTCGACGTCGAGGGCCTCCTCGCCGGACCAGTCGCCGCACTCGTCCTGGTGCACCCACTTGTCCGAGGTGACGAGCTCGCCGTACTGCCCCGCGGCGAACGGCTTGTCGCCGTGCGCGGTGGAGAAGTGGTTGGCGTCGGCCTCCATGCTGCCCAGACCGTAGGCGTCGATGATGGCGATCCGGGCCCCCTTGCCGGTCACCTTCTCGTCGGTCACGCCGTACGCCTTGCGCAGCTGCGAGGGGATGTACGAGCACGGGGCGAACGGCTCGTTCTTCTCGTAGCCCTGCGGGGCGCCCGCGGCGGTCTTCGAGCCGTAGCCGTTGTCCGAGCAGGTCGGGTCGGCCGGCAGGGTGGCGGCGGGCTTCTTGAGGTTGCCGGTGGCCAGGCGGGCGGCGTTCGCCTTCGCGTCGGCCTCGCGCACCGAGACGGCGTGCGAGACGTTCTTGTGGACGACGTCGCTCAGACCGCTGACGGCCAGGACGGTGCCGGCGACCTGCGGCGGCACGACGGCGTCGCGCGCGGGGGCGCGGTGGGTGCCGTCGGCCGTCCGGTAGGTGTGGATCGGGGTGCTGAACGCCTTCGCCATGGCGGCGGTGGTGCCGGACACCTCGACGTAGTGGGCGGTGGTCTGCGCCACGGTCAGGCCGGCCCCGGTCACCCAGGCCTTGACGGCCTTCACCTGGGCCGCGGACGCGCCGAAGCGGGCCTGCACCTGGTCGGTGGAGAGGAAGGTGCCGTAGGACGGCGAGGACGGGTCGGAGACCGCCTTCGCCAGGGCGGCGAGGCCCGCGGTGTCCTGGCCGGCGAGGTAGATCCGTGCGGTGGCCGGGGTGGCGTCGGCCACCGCACCCGCGTCGGCCTGCGGGGTCGCCCAGGCGGGGTGGGTCCCGCCGAGCTCCTTGGCGGCGCTGGCGCCGCCGATGGGGGTGGCCGCGTCGGCCGGGGTGGCCATCGCGAGGGTTCCCAGGATCAGCGCGGCGGCGGGTGCCGCCACGGCCGTCCGGGAGAGCCGGCTGCGTGCTGCTGGCACGTCGGTTCCCCATTTCTCGTCTTTTGGACCGTCAGCAATCCCTCGTGGGGGCATGACGGAGCAAGCCTGGGGGCGGATCGTCCGCCCGCGGCAAGAAAGTTGACTGTGCGGTAGCTGTCTATTCGGACATGTGCACGCCGCTCAAGGGATCATGCGAAAGCTTTGCCAGGGCATGACCGTTCGGCGGGGGAGTCGTGAAGAAGCGGTGCCGTGTCCGTCCGGGAGGGGCCTCGTTGACAGGGCAGGGATCACCCGGGAAGGCGGCGTAATCGAGATGTCATACCCACCTGTGCGGCCGCCATGCACCGATCGGGCCACATCTTCGTGGGAAGACGGGCCAAAAGCCCTCCGTCGGCCTACCCTTGTTGAGGTGAACGATCCTCAGCCCGCCGAGCGGGCGTCCCTCGCCACCGCCGTCCGTCCCGGCCCGGGCCTGCGCGCCCGGGTGAAGGCGTACGAGGCCGAGCTGATCGCCTTCCGCCGCGACCTGCACCGGCACCCCGAACTCGGCCGGCAGGAGTTCCGCACCACCCGGCTGATCGCGGAGCGGCTGGCGGAGGCCGGCCTGCAGCCCCGGGTGCTCCCGGGCGGCACCGGGATGACGGTCGACATCGTGCCGCCGGGCACCGCGCCGGGCACCCCGCTGCTGGCCTTCCGGGCCGACATCGACGCGCTGCCCATCGACGACGCCAAGACGGACGTGCCCTACCGCTCGACGCTGCCGGGCCGGGCGCACGCCTGCGGGCACGACGTGCACACCGCGGTCGTCCTCGGCACCGCACTGGTGCTGGCCGAGGCGGCCCGTGCGGGCGAGCTGCGCCGTCCCGTCCGGCTGGTCTTCCAGCCGGCCGAGGAGGTGATGCCGGGCGGCGCGCTGGACGTCCTCAAGGCGGGCGGCATGGAGGGCGTCGGCCGGATCTTCGCGGTGCACTGCGACCCGAAGGTGCAGGTCGGCCGGGTCGGCCTGCGGGTCGGCGCGATCACCTCCGCCTGCGACCGGCTGCTGCTGACCCTGGACGGGCCCGGCGGGCACACCGCCCGGCCGCACCTGACCACCGACCTGGTCACCGCCGTCGCCCGGATGGCCGCCGACCTGCCGGGCCTGTTCGCCCGCCGGATGGACCCGCGCTGGGGCGCCAGCCTGGTCTTCGGCCGGATCGCGGCCGGGTCCGCGCCCAACGTCGTCCCGCAGCATGCCGAGCTGGAGGGCACCGTCCGCTGCCTGGAGCTCGCCGGCTGGCGCGAGGCGCCCGAGGTGCTGGACGAGCTGATCGGCCGGATGGCCGAAACACACCGCGCCAAGTGGGCGCTCGACTACCACCGCGGCGTGCCGCCGGTGGTCAACGAGCAGACCTCGATCGCGCAGCTGGAGACGGCCATGAACGCCCGGTTCGGGGCGGAGGCGGGCCCGGTGGTGGAGGACACCGAGCAGAGCCTGGGCGGCGAGGACTTCTCCTGGTACCTGGAGCACGCGCCGGGGGCGCTCGCCCGGCTCGGTGTCCGCGCCCCGGACGAGAAGGCGGTCCGGGACCTCCACCAGGGCCGGTTCGACGTGGACGAGCGGGCCATCGCCGTCGGGGTGGAGCTCTTCTGCTCGCTGGCCCTGGAGCACTCCCCGGTCTGACCCGCCGGAGGGCCCTCCGGGCCCCTCCGGCGGCGTCGCCGCAGTTCGGAGCCGTGCCCGGCCGCCGGTCGGGCGCGGCTTCGGCGCGTCCACGTCCGGCCGACGTACCCTGGTGGTCCGAAATACCACCCGGTAGTGACAGCGGGTTGAACATAGATGGCGGTCTGTCCGGGTTCGTCCGGGCGAATGACCACATTTTGATAACAACCCGAATGCCCCCGCAGCCCGTAACACAACCGTGTTCTACGCGCGTTACGGTGGCGCTCGACCACGCCAAACGGGTGTGTGAGAAGGAGATACTCCCTTGCGCCGTTCACTGAAGCTCGCCGCGGTTGTGCTCTCGGGTTCCCTGGGCATGGCCTCGCTCGCCGCTTGCGGCGCAAAGAGCACCGACAACACCGCCTCCTCCGGCTCCTCCGGCGCCGCCGCCTCCGGCCTCAAGGTCGGTATGGCCTACGACATCGGCGGCCGCGGCGACCAGTCGTTCAACGACTCCGCCGCCCGCGGTCTCGACCAGGCCAAGAGCGAGCTGGGCGTCCAGGTCAACGAGGCCGAGGCCAAGACCGGCGAGGCCGAGGCCGACAAGGAGACCCGCCTCAAGTCGCTGGTGACCGCCGGCTACAACCCGGTCATCGCGGTCGGCTTCGTCTACCAGAGCGCGGTCGAGAAGGTCGCCAAGGAGAACCCGAACGTCAAGTTCGCGATCATCGACTCGGCTTCCGACACCCAGCCGTCGAACGTCACCTCGCTGACCTTCTCGGAGCAGGAGGGCTCGTACCTCGCCGGCGTTGCCGCCGCCTCCAAGAGCAAGGCCCACCACATCGGCTTCATCGGCGGTGTGCAGTCCGAGCTGATCAAGAAGTTCGAGGCCGGTTACAAGGCGGGCGCCAAGTCGGTCGACCCGAACATCGTCGTCGAGACCACCTACCTCACCACCCCGCCGGACTTCAGCGGCTTCAACGACCCGGGCAAGGGCAAGGAAGCCGCCCAGGGTCAGCTGGACAAGGGCGCGGACGTCATCTACTCCGCCGCCGGCTCCTCCGGCAACGGCGCCATCGAGGCCGTCGCCACCGCCCCTGGCAACAAGTGGGCCATCGGCGTCGACTCCGACCAGGCGCAGCAGCCCGCCCTGAAGAAGTACGCCGACCACATCCTCACCTCCATGGTGAAGAACGTGAACGTCGCGGTGTTCAACTACATCAAGGCGGCGAAGGACGGCAACCCGCTGACCGGCGTCAAGAACTTCGACCTCAAGTCGGGCGGTGTCCAGCTCGCCACCAGCGGCGGCTTCCTGAAGGACATCCAGCCGAAGATCGACCAGGCCACCACGGCCATCACCTCCGGCGCCACCAAGGTCCCGACCGCCCCGCAGGGCTGATCCTGCGACACTGAGCACCGCCCACCTGCCGGGCGGTGAGCAGGGCTTCACGACCGACATCGGAGGGGCCCGGCGGGGCGCGCAAAGACGCGCCCCACCGGGCCCCTCCTGTTCACCCCTCCCGATCGCGGCACGAGCCCGATCCCGGCACTCCGGCGCAACGGCGCGCACGACGACCACAGGAGATCGCCATCACCGGTTCCGATCCCGCCCTCCACACGGGCGGCACCCCCAGCGCGGGGACGGCGACACCGGCCGTCGAACTGCGCGGAATCACCAAGCGCTTCCCCGGCGTGGTGGCCAACCACGACATCGACATCACCGTGCGACGCGGCACCGTGCACGCCCTCATGGGCGAGAACGGCGCCGGCAAGTCCACCCTGATGAAGATCCTCTACGGCATGCAGAAGCCGGACGAGGGCACCATCGCCATCGACGGGGAGCAGGCCGAGTTCAACACCCCGGCCGACGCCATCGCCCGCGGCATCGGCATGGTCCACCAGCACTTCATGCTGGCCGACAACCTCACGGTCTGGGAGAACGTCGTCCTCGGCGGCGAGAAGCTCCACGGGATAGGGGGCAAGGCGCGGGCCAAGATCAAGGAGATCTCCGACCAGTACGGCCTGGGCGTGCGGCCCGACGTGCTGGTCGAGGACCTGGGCGTCGCCGACCGCCAGCGCGTCGAGATCCTCAAGGTGCTCTACCGCGGTGCGCGGATCCTGATCCTGGACGAGCCCACCGCCGTCCTGGTGCCCCAGGAGGTGGACGCGCTCTTCGCCAACCTGCGGGAGCTGAAGTCCGAGGGCGTCACTGTCATCTTCATCTCGCACAAGCTGCACGAGGTGCTCGCCGTCGCCGACGCGATCAGCGTCATCCGCCGCGGCACCACGGTCGGCGACGCCGACCCGAAGAGCGTCACCGCCCGCCAGCTCGCCGAGATGATGGTCGGCGCCGAGCTGCCCTCCCCGGAGAGCCGCGAGTCCACCGTCACCGAGACGGAGATGCTCCGCGCCGACGGCCTGCGGATCGCCAAGCCCGACGCCGAGGGCATCGAGCGCGTCGTCCTGGACGACATCTCGCTGCGGATCCGCAAGGGCGAGATCCTCGGCATCGCCGGCGTCGAGGGCAACGGCCAGGCCGAGCTCGTCGAGGCCATCATGGGCATGCTGCCGCTGGACGCCGGCTCCGTGACCCTGGACGGCCGGGACCTCACCGCCGTCGCCACCCGGGCCCGCCGCGAGGCCGGCATCGGCTACATCCCCGAGGACCGGCACCGGCACGGCCTGCTGCTGGAGGCGCCGCTCTGGGAGAACCGGATCCTCGGCCACGTCAGCGAGGCACCGAACTCCAAGGGCTTCCTGCTCGACCCGGCCGGCGCCCGCAAGGACACCGAGCGGATCGTCGAGGAGTACGACGTCCGCACCCCCGGCATCGAGGTCACCGCGGCCTCGCTCTCCGGCGGCAACCAGCAGAAGCTGATCATCGGCCGCGAGATGAGCCACCGGCCCAAGCTGCTGATCGCGGCGCACCCCACCCGGGGCGTGGACGTCGGTGCCCAGGCGCAGATCTGGGAGCAGATCCGCTCCGCCCAGCGCGAGGGCCTGGCCGTCCTGCTGATCTCGGCCGACCTGGACGAGCTGATCGGCCTCTCGGACACCATCCGGGTGATCTACCGCGGCCGCCTGGTGGCCGACGCCGACCCGGCCACCGTCACCGCCGAGGACCTCGGCACCGCCATGACCGGTGCGGCTGCCGGCCACATCGAGTCCGAGCCCGAGGCCGTCGCCGAGGAGCGGGCGGTCGCCGCCGAGGGGACCGAGTCCGCCGAGGCCGACGCCGCCACCGAGGCCCCCGGTACCGCCGACACCGACGAGACCGCCGCGTCCGACGGGCCCGCCGAACCGGCCGAGTCCGCCGACGACGACACGCAGGCGGGGAGTAACCCATGACGAGTTCCACATCCACCCCGGCGAAGCGCGCCAAGCGCTTCGACCCCGAGCGGATCCTGCTGGCGCTGGCCGCGCCGGTGCTGGCCGTCCTGCTGTCCGTGGTGATCTGCTCCGTGCTGCTGGCCGTCTCGGGCAAGAACCCGTTCGAGGCCTTCCGCGTGATGTTCACGTACGGGACGGCCTCCGACGGCCAGGTGCTGACCCTCAACCGGGCCACCGTGTACTACCTGGCCGCCGCGGCCGCCGCCTTCGGCTTCCGGATGAACCTGTTCAACATCGGCGTCGACGGCCAGTACAAGCTCGGCGTGCTGTTCGCGGCGTACGTCGGCAGCCAGGTCGACCTCCCGGCGGTCCTCCAGATCCCGCTGCTGCTCGTCACCGCGATGCTGGTCGGCGGCCTCTGGGCGTCGATCGCCGGTCTGCTCAAGGTCTACCGCGGCGTCAGCGAGGTCATCTCGACCATCATGCTGAACGCCATCGCCACCGCGGTGGTCGGCCTGCTGCTCATCCCGGGCCGGTTCGCCCCGGAGAAGAGCGGCACCAGCAACAGCATCCAGACCGACCCCATCTCGCAGTCCAGCCACTTCTTCTCGATCGAGACGGCCGGCGGCACGCTCTGGGGCTTCATCTTCGTCGCCGTCCTGGTCGGCGTGCTCTTCCAGTTCACCCTGAGCCGCACCCGGTTCGGCTTCGACCTGCGCGCCTCCGGCCGCTCGGAGACCGCCGCCACCGCCTCCGGCGTGAACGTCAAGAAGATGGTGATCACCACCATGGTGGTCTCCGGCGCCATCGCCGGTCTGATCGGCCTGCCCGAGCTCACCCAGAGCTCGTACTACTTCGGCCAGAACATCCAGCCCGGTCTCGGCTTCATCGGCATCTCGGTCGCCCTGCTCGGCCGGAACACGCCGATCGGCATCGCCTTCTCGGCGCTGCTGTTCGCCTTCCTGGACGTCGCCGGCACCCAGCTGCCGCTCCAGGGCGACTTCCCGCAGGAGATCGTCCAGGTCATGCAGGGCACCATCGTCATCTGCGTCGTCGTCGCCTACGAGCTGGTCCGCCGCTACGGCCTCAAGCGCCAGCAGCAGAAGGTCGGCGCCGAACTCGCCGCCCAGGCCGCCGCGGCCGCCAAGAAGGAGGTCTCGGCATGAGCACCGCTGTCACCGCCAAGCCGAAGACGCCGGCGTCGCCGGCCAAGAAGGGCAGGATCTCGCTGCCCGTCCTGCTCCTGCTGATCGCGGGCGCCCTGGTGCTGTTCTCCGCGGTCGGCGCGGGCACCGGCAACCACGGTCTGACCTCCTCGGGCCAGATCGCCGCGGCCCTCGGCTCCGCCGTCCCGATCGCGATGGCCGGTCTCGGCGGCCTCTGGGCCGAGCGGTCCGGCGTGGTCAACATCGGCCTCGAAGGCATGATGGTCGCCGGCACCTTCTGCGGCGCCTGGGGCGGCTTCCTGGTCAACCCGTGGTTCGGCCTGGTGGCCGGCATGGCGGGCGGCGCCCTCGGCGGCCTGCTGCACGCCCTGGTGACCGTGACCTTCGGCGTCGACCACATCGTCTCCGGTGTCGGTGTCAACCTGCTGATCCCGGGCATCTGCGCGTACGTCAACAAGATCTACTACAAGGACTACGTGGCGGACGGCGCCGGTGCCAACCAGTCGCCGCCGGCCGACTCGCTGCCGCTGATCACCGTGCCGGGCCTGTCACCGTGGCTGGCGAGCGTCGAGAAGCACCACTGGTTCCTGGTCTCCGACCTGGCGGGCATCGTCGGCGGCGTGGTCACCAACCTGTCGGTGGTCATCGTGCTCGCCGCGGTGCTGATCGTGGCCAGCTACTTCCTGCTCTGGCGGACGGTCTTCGGCCTGCGGCTGCGCTCCTGCGGCGAGAACCCGACGGCCGCCGAGTCGCTGGGCGTCAACGTCTACAAGTACAAGTACATCGCGGTCATCGCCTCGGGCGCGTTCGCCGGCCTCGGCGGCGCGTACCTGTCGCTGGTCGCGGCGCACTTCTACAAGGACGGCCAGACCCAGGGACGCGGCTTCATCGGCCTCGCCGCGATGATCTTCGGCAACTGGATGCCCGGCGGCCTGGCGGTCGGCTCCGGCCTGTTCGGCTTCACCGACAGCCTCCAGCTGCGGGACGCCGACTCGGTGCACGTGCTGCTGCTCACCGTCGCGGTGATCATGGGCCTGCTGGCCATGTGGCACGGCTACCGCCGCAAGTACACCACCGCGGTCATCAGCCTGGTGGTCGGCGGCCTGCTCGGCCTCTGGTACGCCACCACCGACGCGGTGGAGCGCCCGCTCATCGTCGCCACGCCGTACGTGATCACCCTCGTGGTGCTCGCCCTGGCGTCGCAGCGCCTGCGGCCGCCGAAGGCGGACGGCCAGATCTACCGCAAGGGCCAGGGCAAGTGACGACGGCTCCGGCGCCGGCACCGGACTGGGAGGCCCTGCGGTCCGCGGCCCGCGAGGCGATGTCCCGCGCGTACGCGCCGTACAGCAAGTACCCGGTCGGTGCGGCGGCCCTGGTCGACGACGGCCGGGTGGTCAGCGGCTGCAACGTGGAGAACGCCTCGTACGGGCTCGGTCTGTGTGCCGAGTGCGGCCTGGTCTCCGCGCTGTACGCCACCGGCGGCGGCCGGCTCACCGCGTTCACCTGTGTGGACGGCGCGGGCGCGCTGCTGATGCCGTGCGGCCGCTGCCGCCAGCTGCTGTACGAGCACGGCGGGCCCGAGCTGCTGGTCGACCTGCCCTCCGGGGTGAAGACCATGGACGAGGTCCTGCCCGATGCCTTCGGGCCGGAGCGTCTCTAGCAGCTCCTCTTGTTACGCGCGTAGAGTGTCGCGGAGGGCCCCGGGCGGGGCCTGCCGCGGCACTCTTCGCTTTCCTGCCCCCGAAGCACCAGAGCACCTCTTGGAGATCCCATGGACGCCCCCTCCGTCATCAGGACCAAGCGTGACCGCGGAGAGCTGACCGACGGTCAGATCGACTGGGTGATCGACGCCTACACCCGGGGCGAGGTCGCCGACGAGCAGATGTCCGCGCTGGCGATGGCGATCCTGCTCAACGGCATGAACCTGCGCGAGATCAGCCGCTGGACGGACGCGATGATCCGCTCCGGCGTCCGGATGGACTTCTCCGCGCTGGGCGTGCCCACCTCCGACAAGCACTCCACCGGCGGCGTCGGCGACAAGATCACCCTGCCGCTCGCCCCGCTGGTCGCCGCCTGCGGCGCCGCCGTCCCGCAGCTCTCCGGCCGCGGCCTCGGCCACACCGGCGGCACCCTGGACAAGCTGGAGTCCATCCCCGGCTGGCGTGCGCTGATCTCCAACGAGGAGATGATGCAGACCCTGCGCGACACCGGCGCGGTCATCTGCGCCGCCGGCGACGGCCTCGCCCCCGCCGACAAGAAGTTGTACGCGCTGCGCGACGTCACCGGCACCGTCGAGGCGATCCCGCTGATCGCCTCCTCGATCATGTCCAAGAAGATCGCCGAGGGTACCGGCGCGCTCGTGCTGGACGTGAAGGTCGGCTCCGGCGCCTTCATGAAGAACCTCGCCGACGCCCAGGAGCTGGCCCGGACGATGGTCGGCCTCGGCAAGGCGGCCGGCGTCAACACCGTCGCCCTGCTCACCGACATGTCCACCCCGCTCGGCCTCACCGCCGGCAACGCGCTGGAGGTCCGCGAGTCGATCGAGGTGCTCGCCGGCGGCGGCCCCGCCGACGTCGTCGAGCTGACCCTCGCGCTGGCCCGCGAGATGCTCGACGCCGCGGGCGTGCAGGGCAAGGACCCGGCCGACGCGCTGCGCGACGGTTCCGCGATGGACCACTGGCGCCGCATGATCGCCGCCCAGGGCGGCGACGTGGACGCGCCGCTGCCCGTCGCCCGCGAGCAGCACGTCGTCACCGCCCCGGCCTCCGGCGTGCTCACCGGCCTCGACGCGTACGCCGTCGGCGTCTGCGCCTGGCGCCTCGGTGCCGGCCGGGCCCGCAAGGAGGACCCGGTGCAGGCCGGCGCCGGCGTCGAGATGCACGCCAAGCCGGGCGACACGGTGGTGGCCGGCCAGCCGCTGCTGACCCTGCACACCGACACCCCCGAGCGTTACGACTACGCGATCGAGGCGCTGGCGGGCGGCATCACCGTCGCCCCCGAGGGCACCGCGTTCACCCCGAACCCGATCGTCCTCGACCGGATCGCCTGACGCGCGCGGGAGCCCGGAACGCCGGCGGGGCGGCGTGCACCGACGGGTGTCGGTGGACGCCGCCCCGGGGCGGGACGAGGTGCTCGGCTCATGGCCGCTACTTCGGGTCGCGGTCGAACGTCGAGGTCGACCAGAAGTAGCCGAGCACCGTGAGGCCGACGCACCAGGCGACGGCGAGCCACCCGTTGTGGCCGATCCCGCTGCCGAGCAGCAGGCCGCGCAGGGTCTCGATGGCGGGCGTGAACGGCTGGTACTCGGCGACCGGCTGGAACCACCCGGGCATCGAGTGGACGGGGGTGAAGGCGCTGGAGAGCAGCGGCAGCAGGATCAGCGGCATCGCGTTGTTGCTCGCGGCCTCGGCGTTGGGGCTGACCAGGCCCATGCCGACGGCGATCCAGGTGAACGCCAGGGCGAAGAGCACGAGCAGCCCGAACGCCGCCAGCCACTCCAGGGCGGTCGCGCCGGTGGAGCGGAAGCCGATGGCCACGGCGACGGCGCCCACCAGGACGACGCTCATGACCGACTGCAGCACGCTGCCGACGACGTGCCCGACGAGCACCGAGGGGCGGTGGATCGCCATCGTGCGGAAGCGGGCGATGATGCCCTCGGTCATGTCGTTGGAGACGGACACCGCCGTCCCGACCACGGTGCTGCCGATGGTCATCAGCAGCAGGCCCGGGACGACGTACGCGATGTAGGCGGCGCGGTCCGGAGTGCCGCCGCCGATGCCCGCGCTCATCGTGTCGCCGAAGATGTAGACGAAGAGCAGCAGCAGCATGATCGGCGTGAGCAGCAGGTTCAGGGTGAGGGACGGATAGCGCCGCGCGTGCAGGAGATTGCGGCGCAGCATCGTGGACGAGTCGCGGACGGCGAGGGAGAGGGCGCTCATCGGACGGCCTTCCTGGGCTGGTGGGGGATGGCGGTGCCGCCGGTCAGGGCGAAGAACACGTCGTCGAGGTCGGGGGTGTGGACGGTCAGCTCGTCCGCCTCGATGCCGGCCGCGTCGAGCCGGTCGAGGACGGAGCGCAGATCGCGCTGGCTGCCGTCGCTGGGGATCTGCAGCGTCAGGGCCTCGTCGTCCCGGCCGACTCCGGGCAGGGCGAGGGCGGCGTCCCGGTGCGCGGCCGGGTCGGCGAAGCGAAGGCGCACGTGACCGCCGGGGACGAGCCGCTTCAGCTCCTGGGCGGTGCCCTGGGCGGCGATCCTGCCGTCGTGGAGCACGGCGATCCGGTCGGCGAGTTCGTCGGCCTCCTCCAGGTACTGGGTGGTGAGGAAGACGGTCACGCCGTCGGAGACGAGCTCGCGGATGATCTGCCACATGGTGTGCCGGGAGCGCGGGTCGAGGCCGGTGGTCGGCTCGTCGAGGAAGATCACCCGCGGACTGCCGACCAGCGTCATGGCGATGTCCAGGCGGCGCTTCATGCCGCCTGAGTAGGTGGAGGCGGGCTGCCGCGCGGCCTCCACCAGGTCGAAGCGCTCCAGCAGGGCGGCGGCGGTGCGCCGCCCCTCGCTGCGGGAGAGGTGGTGCAGGTCCGCCATGAGGAGCATGTTCTCCTCGCCGGTGATCAGGCCGTCGACGGCGGAGAACTGGCCGGTGACGCCGATCGCGGCGCGCACCGCCTGCGGGTCGGCGGCCAGGTCGTGGCCGTCGATGCGGATGTCGCCGGTGCCCGGCCCGGCGGAGACGAGGGTGGAGAGGATCTTCACCACGGTGGTCTTGCCGGCGCCGTTCGGGCCGAGCAGGGAGAAGATCGTGCCGGCGGGGACGGCCAGGTCGATGCCGTCGAGCACGACCTTGTCGCCGTAGGACTTGCGCAGCCCGTTCGCTGCGATGGCCAGGTTCGTCACGGTGGGGGCTCCTCTAGAGGCTGCGGGCGGTGATGTCGCCCTGGCCGGTGGTGGCGTGGATGTCGAGTTCGGTGCTGCCGTCGTTCTTGAGGGCGTTGTCGACCCGGCCGTGGCCGGTGCGGGCGTCCAGGGCGGCGGAGACGCCGCGGGCGGCCCCGACCGTCACGTCGCCCGCCCGGGTGCGGAGTTCGACCCGTCCGCGGGTGGCCTCGGCGATCCGGATGCTGCCCCGCGCGGTGCTGATCTCTGCGGGGCCGCCCAGCCGGCCGACCTCGACGTCGCCGTCGACGGCGGTCAGGCGCAGGCTCGCGGCTTCCTCGATCTCGATCCGCCGGTACGCGCCTTCGAAGGCGACGTCACCGAGGCGTCCGGCGCTGCGCAGCTCGCAGCTGCCGGTGGTGGCCTCGACGCGGGAGCCGGCGGGCAGTCGGACGGTGACTTCCAGGGATCCGGAGGGGCCGAGGTACTGGTTCCCGGGGCCGGCGGTGCGGATCCGCAGAACGCCGTCGGCGAACTCGACCGTCGTCCGCTCGGCCGCCTTCACGTCGCGGCTCCTGGCGGGGTCGGCGGGAAGGATCTCGACGGTGGTGTCGGCCCGGTCGGCGGCGATGACCCGGATGCGTCCGGCGGCGACCTCCAGGACGGCGGAGATCGGGGCGGGGGTGGCGAACGTCTGCATGGGGGGATCCTGTCTGCGCGTTGTTTCTGACACCAGAAACGCTACGTTGCATTCATGGATCCTTCAATGGCCTTGTTGCGCCAAATCCCTATCACTGCACGTAAAAGCGGGATATTCATTGCAATGGTTCTGCATTCAATGCAACGGCAATCGGCCGCGTTCGTTGCAATGGATGAGAGTGAACGCCAAGGCGGCGCTCAGCCGCGGCGGTGGGCCGCGGGTGCCGCCGCCAGGCTGATCCTCAGCAGCTCGTCGGGGGCCTCGCGCATCAGGTCGTGGCCGACCGGGAGCGTGTGCACCGTCCAGGCGGGGTCGGCGGACAGCCGCCGGTGGGTGGGCAGGAACGGGGAGCCCTCGAAGCCGGCCGCGTGGACGTATGTCCGAGGGATGACGGCGCCGCCCGCGCCGGACGGCCGGATCCGCTGGAGCAGGGTGCCGATCGGCTGCGGGGTCGTCCGCGCGTCCGGCGCCGGGTGCAGGCCGACCAGGACGGCGTCCTCGCCGCGGTGCAGCTCCAGGACGGCGAGCACGTCCTCGGTGGGGGTGTCCAGGTTGACCTGGCCGGCCGCCTCGCGGTGGCGCCCGCCGAGGCCGGTGAGGGGCAGGGCGTGCGGCCGGTGTCCGTGCGCCCGCAGGGCGCGGGCGAGCGGCTCGAACCACCGGCCGCCGTGAGGGCGCCGGGGACGAGGACGAAGGTGGCCACGGTGCGCTCCGAGGTCGTGGGCGGTCCGTTCGGAGCGCAGCCTGCCGCGGAAACCCGACAGGGAGTGTCAGGTTTCCGCGGCGGTTCCGCGACCGTGCGCGTGACGGCCGGTCAGCGGGCGGCGAGGCCGCGCCGCCGCACCACCGCCTGCCGGGTGGCGTAGAGGGTGACGCCGCCGGCCAGGGCCATCGCGGTGAGTCCCACGGCGGCCGCCCCGGACCAGCCCGACGCGTGGTAGGCGTCCGCGCCGACCGTGCCGCCCAGACTGTTCCCCAGGTAGTAGGCGATCAGGTAGAGCGCCGAGGCCTGGGCCCGGCCGTGGGTGGCGGTGCGGCCGACCGAGGACGAGGCGGTGGCATGGCCCGCGAAGAACCCGGCGGTGATCAGCACCAGGCCGAGCAGCGCGGCGACCAGCGATCCGGCCAGCGAGAGCAGCAGCCCGGCGGTGGTGACGCCGATCGCGGTGTAGAGCGCACCGCGCCGGCCGAGCCGGGCGGCCAGCCGCCCCGCGGAGGCGGAGGAGGCGGTGCCGACCAGGTAGACCACGAAGATCGACGCGGCGACGGACTGCGGCAGGTCGAAGGGCGCCGCGGTGAGCCGGTAGCCGACTGTGTTGTAGACCGCGCCGAACACCGCCATGAACAGCAGTCCGAGGGCGTAGAGGCGCAGCAGCAGCGGGTTGCGCAGGTGGGTGGTGACGGTGCGGGCGAGCGCCCGGGCGTCCACCGGCGCGGGGGTGAAGTTCCGGGCGGCCGGGATCAGCAGCCGGAACGCGAGCACGGACAGCAGGGCGAGCGCGGCCGAGGTCGCCAGGCCCCAGCGCCAGCCCCAGGCGGCGGCGGCCCAGCCGGAGACCAGCCGGCCGCTCATCCCGCCGATCGAGTTGCCGGCCACGTACAGGCCCATCGCGGAGGCCAGTGCGCTCGGGTGGACCTCCTCGGCGAGGTAGGCCATCGCGGTGGCGGGCAGTCCGGCGAGCGCCGCGCCCTGGACGACCCGGAGCACCACCAGGGTGGTGAGGTCGGGGGCGAACGGGAGGGCGAGCGCGAGCAGGGCCGCGGTCAGCGTGGAGGCGGTCATCACCGCCGTCCGCCCGTACCGGTCGGAGAGTGCGCTGGCCGGCAGCAGGGCGAGGGCGAGCCCGAGGGTGGCCGCCGAGGCCGTCCAACTGGCCTGGCCGGGCGTCAGTTCCAGGTCGGCCGAGAGGATCGGCAGCAGGCCCTGGGTGGAGTACAGCAGGACAAAGGTGGCCACACCGGCGGCGAAGAGCGCGAGGTTGGCGCGCCGGAAGGCGCGGTCCCCGGGGCGGTGGCGGGTGTCGGTCGCGGCGGCGGTCGGGGACGGCGGGGTGAGGGCACCCGGCAGCGTGGCTGCGGATGCCCCGGTACTGGCAGGCGGCATGCACCGAACGTAGGCCGCCGCCGGCTGATGCGTCCAATGCATGATTCATGGAGAATCCATGCCATGGCGCATGACAGCAGCTCGCAGCCGATCCGGCTCGCCGAGCTCGATCCGGAGGCGGCCGTGGTCCGCCTCACACCGCAGCTCGCCCAGTTCGCCGCGGTCGCCCGGCTGGAGCACGTCACCCGGGCCGCGCAGTCGCTCGGGATGCCGCAGCCGACGCTGTCCCGCGCGGTGGCGAGGCTGGAGGCCGAGCTCGGGGTGGACCTGCTGGCCCGTCAGGGCCGGGCCGTCCGGCTGACCCGGGCCGGGCGGCTGCTGCTCGGGTCGGTGGAGCGGGCGCTGGCGGAGCTGGAGCGGGGCGCCGAGGCCGTCCGGGCCGAGGCGGATCCGGCGGCCGGCCGGGTGGCGTTCGGCTTCCTGCACACCCTGGGGACGGAGGCGGTGCCGGAGCTGCTCCGGGGCTTTCGGGACACGCATCCGCGGGTCCGCTTCCAGCTGGTGCAGGACTACGTGGCGGCGATGCTGGTGCGGCTGCGGGCCGGCGAACTGGACCTGTGCCTGGTCTCGCCGCTGCCGGACTCGCCCGAGCTGACCGCCCGTCCGCTGGACGAGCAGCGCCTCCACCTGGCCGTCCCGGCCGACCACCGGCTGGCCGCCCGCCGCCGGATCCGGCTCGCCGAGGTGGCCGAGGAACCGTTCGTGGCGGTGGAGGAGGGCTACGGGCTGCGCCAGATCACCGACGGGTTCTGCGCGGAGGCCGGGTTCGTGCCGCGGATCGCCTTCGAGGGGGAGGAGGCGGAGACGCTGCGCGGGCTGGTCGCGGCCGGGCTGGGGGTGGCGCTGCTGCCGCCCGCGCTGGTGACCCGGCCGGGTGTGGTGGAGCTGGAGGTGACGGCGCCGCGCACCCGCCGGGCGATCGGGCTGGCCTGGGTGACGGGGCGGCCGCTGACCCCGCCGGCGGAGGCCTTCCGCGACTTCGTGCTGTCCCGCCGCGGGCGGCTGCTGGGCGGCCACTGAGACCGGTCGCCGGGCGGGCACCCGGGAAGCCGGTCACCGCGCGCGGGCCGCCGGTGCGCAGCGACACGCGGGGATCGGAAGCAGTAGGAATCTACGCGCGTAGGAGCTACACTCCCGCAATGGAGAAGCAGATCCCCGCCACCGCGGGCACCACAGGCCCCCGCATCCCCACCGCCGACCAGATCGCCCGTGCCCCGAAGGTGCTCCTGCACGACCACCTGGACGGCGGGCTGCGTCCCGAGACCATCGTCGAACTCGCCGCCGCCTGCGGGTACGAGGGTCTCCCCACCACCGACCCGGCCAAGCTCGGCCAGTGGTTCCGCGAGGCCGCCGACTCCGGCTCCCTGGTGCGGTACCTGGAGACCTTCGCCCACACCTGCGCCGTCATGCAGACCCGTGCGGCGCTGGTGAAGGTCGCCGCCGACTGCGCCGAGGACCTGGCCGCCGACGGCGTCGTGTACGCCGAGGTGCGCTACGCCCCCGAGCAGCACCTGGAGGCCGGCCTCACCCTGGACGAGGTCGTCGAGGCCGTCAACGAGGGCTTCCGGCTCGGCGAGGCCAACGCCCGCGCGGCCGGCCACCGGATCCGGGTCGGCACCCTGCTCACCGCCATGCGGCACGCCGCCCGTTCCACCGAGATCGCCGAGCTGGCCAACCGCTTCCGCGACCAGGGCGTGGTCGGCTTCGACATCGCGGGCGCCGAGGCGGGCCACCCGCCCACCCGGCACCAGGCCGCCTTCGACTACCTCAAGGGCGAGAACAACCACTTCACCATCCACGCCGGTGAGGCCTTCGGCCTGCCCTCCATCTGGGAGGCCCTGCAGTGCTGCGGCGCCGACCGGCTCGGCCACGGCGTCCGGATCGTCGACGACATCACCGTGAACGAGGACGGCACCGTCCGGCTCGGCCGGCTCGCCGCGTACGTCCGGGACAAGCGGATCCCGCTGGAGATGTGCCCCACCTCCAACCTGCAGACCGGCGCCGCCGACTCGTACGGCGAGCACCCCATCGGGCTGCTCAGCCGGCTCAAGTTCCGGGTCACCGTCAACACCGACAACCGGCTGATGAGCGGCACCGACATGAGCCGCGAGTTCGGGCACCTGGTGGAGGCCTTCGGCTACACCCTGGGCGACATGGAGTGGTTCACCGTGAACGCCATGAAGTCGGCGTTCCTGCCCTTCGACGAGCGCCTCGCCATGATCAACGACGTCATCAAGCCCGGCTACGCCGAGCTCAAGGCGGAGTGGCTGTTCGCCGGCGCATGACCCAAGTCGCCGACGGCCCCCGGCTGTTGGCGATGCGAGTCGCAGGGCGGGCCGGGGCCGTCGCCGGGGCCCCGGCCCGCTCTGCTGTGATCGTCCGACTATTCAGTCCTGTGAGTGACGCTCCGTTGATCCGCATGCGACGTTGTCACTACGGTGTGCCAGTCAATGCTGACCCGGTGTGATGGCGGGGGCGCCCGCTGGGCGCCCGGGCACGGGCACCGACGACGACTCTGAGGACAACGCATGAAGCAGGCAACCCTGAAGGCCGCAAGCACCGCCGCACTGGGGGTCGCGATCGCCGCAGCTGCCGCGGGCACCGCCTCCGCCGCTGCGCCGGGCGGTCTCGGGCTCCCGACCAGCGCCCTCACCAACCCCGGGCTGACCAGTGCCGTCCCCGGCGCCGTGCAGAAGGTCCCCGGCGGCAACGAGGTCACCCAGGCCGTCGGCACCCTCAACCCGGCCGTCGGCGAGAAGCTCGCCCCGGCCGCGCCCGCCGCCCCGGCCCAGGCCGCCCCCGCGGCGGACACCTCCGCAGCCGACGCCGCACCGGCGACGGCGCCTGCCGCGGCCGACCGCGCGCTGCCGCCCGTCCCGGGCGCCCAGGGCCTGGAGAAGACCCCGGTCGGCGGCGTGCTCGGCACGGTCAGCGGCCTCGGCGGCGCCACCGGCGGCGGCCTGCCGGGCATCGGCGGCTGATCCGCCCGTCCGGCAACGGCGCAGGGCCGCCCCCGCGGGGGCGGCCCTGCGCCGTTGCATCAGGCCTCCTGCGGCAGCAGCAGCCAGAGCGCGAGGTAGATCAGGAACTGCGGGCCGGGGAGCAGGCACGAGACCAGGAAGATGATCCGGACCGTCCACGGCTCCAGGCCGAAGCGGTCGGCCAGCCCGGCGCAGACGCCGGCGATGACGCGGTGGTGGCGGGGGCGGGCAAGGGCGCTCATGACGGGACTCCCGGATGTCGTGGCCCGGTCCGGTCTCTCCGGCGGGCACATCTCCATCCTGGGCGCCGCGGCGGCCGGAGGCGTCAGCCGCTCGGCCGATCCGTGCCCCTGACCTCTCACCGGGACGACGGACGCCGGTCTCGGGGATGTCCTCGGGGTCGCCCCCGACCCGCGGCCGGGGCGCCGGGCCGGGAGCCCGCCGTCGGCCCGCCCTTCAGCGCGGGCGGGAGGCGGGGGACGGCGACCAGGCCGCCGCCGCCGTCGCCCGCAGCGGCCGGGCGGCGCCGGAGGGGCCGGCCGCGGCCCGTTCCGCCGTCCGCGGGCGGGGCACCGACGCGCCGGCCGGCCGCCGCGGGAGCCGCAGCAGCAGGGCGCGGGCGGCCGGCAGGACGGCGAGGTGGCAGAGGGCGGCGCCGACGGTGCCGAGCAGGATGTCGTCCACGTTCAGCACCCGGCCCGGGGTCCAGCTCTCCAGGATCTCGAAGCCGGTCGCGATCAGCGCGGTGCCGCCGACCGTCCGCAGGAAGGACGCCGCCCAGGGGGTCCGCAGCCGACCGAGGGCGGCCGGCAGCAGGACCCCGAACGGGGCCATCGGCAGCACGCCCGAGGCGAGCTGGCGCAGCCCGGCGAAGCCGCCGAGGGCCAGTGCCCGGTCGACCGAGGCGAACGGGGTCAGGTTGGCCGGGTACGTCCAGCTGGCCGCCACCGGCCGGAGCACCAGCCAGCCGAGCAGGACGAGATGGCCGACGAGCAGCAGCCGCCCGGCGGTCCGCAGGGGACGGAGGGTCTCCGGCGGGGGCGCCGCTCCGGTCTCGTTCTCGACCTGCGGGTCGTCCCCGGCCTGGTTACCGGTGCGGGTGGTGGTGCCATGTCGGTGCACACCGGGATGGACGCACCCTCCGTGCCGGAAGGTTCCACCCGGACGGGTGGCCGGTCACGGGCAGTGCGAGGCGGCGGGGGACGGCGACGGTGCGACGCTGAACTCCGGGGCCGGGCTCTTCGCCGCCGGGCTCCTCCCGGCCGTGGCGGTACCGCCCCCGGTGGGTGCGGCCGTCGTCGCCGCGGCCGCCTTGGGCACCTGCACCGGTGTCGGGCAGGCCGTCCGGCTCGCCGGCGCGCCGGCGTCCACCGGCACCGCGGTCGGGCGGATGCCGCAGCCGGCGGCCACCGCGCCGAGCAGGACCAGGGCCGCAGCCCTCCGTACGGTCACCGGGGGTCCTCCTCGACGGGCTGGGCGAGCGGCAGCGTGAGGGTGAAGACCGCGCCGTGCTCGCCGTTGGCGGCGGCGATCGTGCCGCCGTGTATCTGGGCGTTGGCCATCGCGATGGACAGGCCGAGACCGCTGCCCTCCGACCGGGCCCGGCCCTTGTCGGCCTTGTAGAAGCGGTCGAAGACGTGCGGCAGGACTTCCTCGGGGATACCGGGGCCGCTGTCGCGCACCTCGACTACCACCCGCTCGCCGTCCTCCTCCCGGACGACCACCCGCACCGGCGAGCCGCCGTGCTTGAGGGCGTTGCCGATCAGGTTGGCGAACACCACGTCGAGGCGGCGCGGGTCGGCCATCAGCCGCACCCCGCGCGGGGCGTCGACCTCGACCGCGTCGTACCAGGCGCGGCCGTCGATGCAGGACATGATCAGGTCGGCGATGTCGACCTCGTCGGCGACCAGCTTGGCGGTGCCGGCGTCGAATCGGGTCACCTCCATGAGGTTCTCGACCAGGTCGGAGAGCCGGCGGGTCTCGCTCACCACGAGCCGGACGGCGGGCGCGATCATCGGGTCGAGCGCGTCGGCCTCGTCCTCCAGGATGTCGGTGACGGCGGTCATCGCCGTGAGCGGGGTGCGCAGTTCGTGCGACATGTCGGCGACGAACCGGCGGCTCTGCATCTCCCGCGCGCTCAACTCCTCGACCTGGTGCGCGAGGGACTCCGCCGTCCGGTTGAACGTCCTTGCCAGGTCGGCGAGTTCGTCGCCGCCCTCGACCTCCAGCCGGGTGTCGAGCTTGCCCTCGCCGAGCGACCTGGCGGCCTCGCCGAGCCGCCGCACCGGACGCAGCACGGTCGCCGACGCCGCCTGGGCGAGCAGGGCCGAACCGATCAGGGCCAGCAGGGTGGCGATCGCCAGCGACCAGCCGAGCGTGTTGAGGTCGGCCCGCTCGTTCTCCAGCGACTTGAACATGTACGCCGTCGGCCCGCCCGGCACCACCCGGGTGCCGCCCACCAGGAACGGGCGGTTGCCGAGGTTCACCCGCTGCCAGTAGAGGTGGTACGGGTACGGATTGCCCGGTCCGACCGTGCGCGGCGTGTCCACCGCCCGGCGCAGCGTCGGCGGCACCCCGGCGAGGGTGAACCGCGCCGGGTCCGTGGAGACCGCGCAGCCGGGCAGCGCCGGATCCGTCACGACCACGTCGTAGTTGAGCCCGGAGGAGGCCACCTGCTGGGCGAGGTCGGAGAGTTGGGTGCAGTCCGGGGCCGCCGGCAGCGCCGAGACGTTGCGGGTCAGTGACACCCGGAAGTCGTTCAGCGCGGTGTCCTGGGCGCGCTTGAGCACGGCGTCGCGGTTCAGCCAGTACGCGATGCCGGACGCGGACACCGCGGTGATCAGCGCGACGGCGGCGAACACCGCTATCAGGCGGACCCGCAGCGAACGCAGCCGGCGCCACGGGCCGCGGCGGCGCTGCACGGTCTGGAGGTCAGTCAACAGGTCTCACCGGCAACTGGAGGAGGGTCACTGCGTGGGCGGGTCGAGACGGTACCCGACGCCGCGCACCGTGCGGATCAGGGTCGGTGCCGAGGGCACGTCCTCGACCTTGGCCCGCAGCCGCTGCACACAGGCGTCCACCAGCCGGGAGTCGCCCAGGTAGTCGTGCTCCCAGACCAGCCGCAGCAGTTGCTGCCGGGACAGCGCCTGCCCGGGCCGGCGGCTCAGCTCCAGCAGCAGCCGCAGCTCGGTCGGGGTGAGCTGGAGGTCCTCGCCGTCCTTGGTCACGGTCATCGCCGAACGGTCGATGACCAGCGTCCCGTACGTGGAGGAGTCCGAGCTCTCCCGCTCGCCGCGCCGCAGCACGGCGCGGATCCGGGCGTCCAGGACGCGCGGCTGCACCGGCTTCACGACGTAGTCGTCGGCGCCGGACTCCAGGCCCACCACCACGTCGATGTCGTCCGAGCGCGCTGTCAGCAGGATGATCGGCAGCTGGTCCGTCCGGCGGATCCGGCGACAGACCTCGAAGCCGTCGATGCCGGGCAGCATGACGTCCAGGACGATGAGGTCCGGACGCTGCTCCTTGAACAGCTGCAGGCCGTCCTCGCCCGAGGATGCGGCGGCCACACGGTGGCCCTGGCGGGTGAGGGCGAGTTCGAGGCCGGTCCGGATGGCGTCGTCGTCCTCGATCAGAAGCAGGAATGGCACCCGCTCATTCTGGCCCACCGCGGCCTCTCCATCACCCACCCGGGTGGTTGCTGATCGATCGCGGGAACCGGAAGGCGTGATTCAGGCGTCCGGCGGGGTGGGGCACAGCTCCGGACTCCGGTCCCGGCCGCTGTGACAGCCCTGTGACAGTCGGCGGACACCGCCATGACGACGGGCGGGCAGGATTTTCCTTGTCGCCGAGAACGCACCGGTCACCACCGGGAGCAGGACGGCGGCAGCAGGGAACCGCACGTACCGACCATGGGGGCGCACGATGAACGCAACGCTTCTGACCCGCAGCACCGCGGCCGTCCGCGCGTCGCGTTCGACCGCCGCCCCGCGGACCAGGTACGAGGTGCGGACCGACGAGACGTCCGGTGCCGTGATCGTACGGGGTGCGCACACCGCACCGGAACGGCCCACCGCCCCAGTGGCGGCGGGCACCAGGGGGAGCTGTACGGGATCGGCCACCGGGGGACCACGGCCGACAGCGGCTCGACCCTGACGCTGCGCGGGATTCTTCCCGTCGGCGGCCAGGGCCGGGACATCCCGATGGGGGAGGGCCTGAACGGCAACGGCTCGGGGGAGCCGGACGCCCGCCAGGCAGCAGGTGCCACGCTGCTGCGGCTCACGCCCGCGGCAGCCGGCACCGACGACGGTCGGCAGGGAGGCGCGCAGGGGGAGCGCTCGGCCGACGCGGAGGACCGGATCGCCGAGTTCACCGCGTACGTGCGCGAGCGCCGCGCCTCCCTGTACGCCACCGCGTACCACCTGACCGGTGACCGCTACGAGGCCGAGGACCTGCTGCAGAGCGCGCTCTTCAGCACCTACCGCGCCTGGGACCGGATCACCGACAAGGCGGCGGTCGGGGGATACCTCCGCCGCACCATGACCAACCTGCACATCTCCGCCTGGCGGCGCCGCAAGGTCAACGAGTACCCGACCGAAGAGCTGCCGGAGCACGCCGGCGACACCGACGCGATGGGCGGCACCGAGCTGCGTGCCGTGCTGTGGCAGGCGCTGGCCAAGCTGCCCGAGAACCAGCGCACCATGCTGGTGCTCCGCTACTACGAGGGCCGCACCGACCCGGAGATCGCCGACATCCTCGGCATCAGCGTCGGCACCGTCAAGAGCAGCATCTGGCGCGCCCTGCGCCGGCTGCGCGACGACGAGCAGCTCAACCGCTCGGGTGACACCGCGCGGGCCTTCGGCGAACTGGTCGCCTGAGGCACGACAGAGACTCCCGTCGGGGGACGGGTGAAGGGTTCGCGGTTCGCGTCAGGCCCACTCGGGGGAGTGGCCGCCGACGGGGGACGACCGCGGCCCTGGCAGGCAGGGGCCCGGTGCCGGGGAGAGGCACCGGGCCCCTGACCGTGTCCGGACGGGCGCGGCAGGACGCCGCGGGCGCGGGGGGCCGTGCGGTCAGGCCGCGACCGGCTCGGACCGCCGGGCGGTCACCGCCAGGATCCGGCGCTCGGCCTCCGCACCGGCGCAGGCGTACGCACCGAGCGCGACCTGCTGCGAGACGATGCCGCGCTCGGAGCGCATCAGCCGCCAGCCGCGGCGCAGCAGGTACGGGACGGACTTGCGGCCCTCGCGCACGTCCCGGCGGAAGCGCCGCCAGGCGGTGGTGGCGGGCCGGTTGCGCAGACAGAGCGCGTCGCCCAGCAGCCCCTCGGCGGCGCACCGGCCGACCAGCTCGGCGGCGAAGATGCCCTCGGCGACGAACGCCGGCGCGCCGCCCAGGACGAGCGTGCGGGTGCCGATCCGGCCGTTGTCCGGGATGGAGTACACCGGCACCTCGGCGCGGCCGTCCTCCGCCAGCGACCGGATCGCCGCGAGCGCCTGCTCGCCGTGCCAGGAGAGCGGGGAGTCCCAGTCCGTGCCGCCGTCCTCGGGCAGCTGCGGCAGCGTCGGGTCGTCGCCGTCCTTGTAGAAGTCGTCGAGCTGGAGCACCGGCAGGCCGGCCCGCTCGGCGAGCGAGGACTTGCCCGATCCGGAGGGCCCGGACAGCAGGACGACGCGGGCGCGGGGCGCCGGCACAGGGTTCAGCGGGGAGTCACTCACGGGACACCAGTCTGACGCATCGGCGCCGCCCGCAGGAACCGTCCGGACGGACCCGGGCCAATCTCACAGCGCCTCGCCACCGGCACCGGCGCGCAGGTGCCCGCTCACCGCGGGCAGGCAGCGGGCGGGGAGGCACAGGTGCACGGGTCCGCCGTCGCCGGGCGGCCGGTACACGGTCGCCGACCAGTGCGCGTCGTACCAGGCGTCCGGTTCCGGGGCGTGGAAGGAGCCGCCGAGCGGCAGCTCCAGGGCAGGCCCGCGGCGCGGGCGGAAGACCGCGCCCCCGGCCCCAGCTGCAGCCACCCGGCGACGTGCCCGGCGGACCGGCCGGGGCGCTCCGAGCGTGCCGAGCACGGGATCCGCACCGGCAGCCCGGCCCGCAGTCGCCGCTCCGCCCGCCGGGCCCGCGCGTCCCGCAGCAGACCGCCGCCGGCCGCCGCCGCGACCTCGCCCAGAATCTCCCGCACCGTGACTCCCACCATGATCGTCGGAACCGTCGGGAAGGAAGACCCCGCAGGCGCACGGGCGGTTGCCCGCCGACCGGCTGCCCGTGCCCCCGACGAACGGCGGACCCGCACCCCCGGTCGGGGATGCGGGTCCGCGTCGTCCGGTCCGGCCGTGGCCGGGCCGGTCAGATGCCCATCGGGTGCCAGACGGTCTTGGTCTCCACGAAGGAGAGCAGCCGCTTGGTGCCGGGGGCGACCGTCCAGTCCGCCGCGGCCGGGTCGGCGGCCGGGCGGAGGACGCGCTTGAGGGTCTCTGCGGCGGCCGCCTCCAGGGCGGTGGCCGAGCCCGGGCCGTCCGCGTGGACGGCGCCGGTCAGGTCGAGACCGTTGACGTCCTGGTGGGACGCCAGCGTGGGGGCGATGTCGGCCGTGCGGCCGGAGATCAGGTTGACCACGCCGCCCGGCAGGTCGGAGGTGGCCAGCACCTCGCCCAGGGACAGCGCGGGCAGCGGGGCGTCGGCACTGGCCGCGACCACCACGGTGTTGCCGGTGGCGATCGCCGGGGCGATCACCGACACCAGGCCGAGGAAGGAGAAGCCCTGCCCGGCCTGCGGTGCCACCACGCCGACCACGCCGGTCGGCTCCGGGGTGGACAGGTTGAAGTACGGCCCGGCGACCGGGTTGGCGCCGCCCGCGATCTGGGCGAACTTGTCCGTCCAGCCCGCGTACCAGACCCATCGGTCGATCGCGGCGTCCACCAGCGCGGCGGCCTTCTTGGCGCCGATGCCCTCGGCGGTGGCCACCTCGGCGGTGAACTGCTCGCGACGGCCCTGCAGCATCTCCGCGACCCGGTACAGCACCTGGCCGCGGTTGTACGCGGTGGTGCCCGACCAGCCCTTGACCGCGGCGCGCGCGGCCACGACGGCGTCCCGGGTGTCCTTGCGGGTGCCGAGCGGGGCGTTGGCCAGCCACTGGCCCTTGGAGTCCGTCACCTCGTACACCCGCCCGCTCTCGGACCGCGGGAACTTCCCGCCGACGTACAGCTTGTAGGTCTTGAGGACGTCAAGACGCACGGTCGTGTCAGACATCTCGGGCCTCGACATTCAGGTAGGGCTCCAGTCCGTGCCGGCCGCCCTCGCGGCCGTATCCCGATTCCTTGAAGCCGCCGAACGGCGAGGCCGGGTCGAACTTGTTGAAGGTGTTGGCCCAGACCACACCGGCCTTGAGCCGGCTCGCCGTCCAGAGGATCCGCGAGCCCTTCTCCGTCCAGATGCCGGCGGAGAGGCCGAACGGGGTGTTGTTGGCCTTCTCGACCGCCTCGGCCGGGGTGCGGAAGGTCAGCACCGACAGCACCGGCCCGAAGATCTCCTCGCGGGCGATCCGGTGCGCCTGGCTGACACCGGTGAACAGCGTCGGCCGGAACCAGTAGCCGGCGCCCGGCAGGTCGCAGGACGGCGCCCAGCGCTCGGCGCCCTCGGCCTCGCCGGCGTCGGTCAGCTCGGTGATCCGGGCCAGCTGCGCCGCGGAGTTGATGGCGCCGATGTCGGTGTTCTTGTCCAGCGGGTCGCCGATGCGCAGCGTCGACATCCGGCGCTTGAGCGCCTCCAGGAACTCGTCCTGCACCGACTCCTGGATCAGCAGCCGGCTGCCCGCGCAGCAGACGTGGCCCTGGTTGAAGAAGATGCCGTTGACGATGCCCTCGACGGCCTGGTCGATGGGCGCGTCGTCGAAGACGATGTTCGCGGCCTTGCCGCCCAGCTCCAGCGACAGCTTGGTGCGGGTGCCCGCCAGCTGCCGGGCGATCGAGCGGCCGACCGGGGTGGAGCCGGTGAAGGCCACCTTGTCGACGCCCGGGTGGGCGGTCAGCGCGGCGCCGGTGCGGCCGTCGCCGGTGACGATGTTGACGACGCCCTTCGGCAGACCGGCCTGGCGGCAGATCTCCGCGAAGCGCAGCGCGGTCAGCGGGGTGGTCTCGGCCGGCTTGAGGACGACCGTGTTGCCGGCCGCCAGCGCCGGGGCGATCTTCCACGCCAGCATCATCAGCGGGAAGTTCCACGGGATGACCTGCGCGGCCACCCCGACCGGGCGCGGGTTCGGGCCGAAGCCCGCGTAGTCGAGCTTGTCCGCCCAGCCCGCGTAGTAGAAGAACCAGGCGGCGACCATCGGCACGTCGAAGTCGCGGGTCTCGCGGATCGGCTTGCCGTTGTCGATCGACTCCAGCACCGCCAGCTCGCGGGAGCGCTCCTGGACGATCCGGGCGATCCGGAACAGGTACTTGGCGCGCTCGCTGCCCGGCAGCGCCGACCAGTCGCCGAACGCCTTGCGGGCCGCGGCGACCGCCCGGTCCACGTCCTCCTCGGTGCCCTGCGCGAACTCGGCCAGCACCTGCTCGGTCGCCGGGTTGACGGTCTTCAGGGCCTCGCTGCCGCTGGAGTCGACGAACTCGCCGCCGATGAAGTGGCCGTAGGAGGTGGCGATGTCGCCCGCGGCGGCGGGGACTCGGGAGCGGGCGCGTACTCGAACAGACCGCGCTTCTCGGTCACGGGCTCGACCGTCTTCCTGCTGGTGTTCTTGGCCATCTGTCTCAGTCCACCGTCACGTAGTCGGGACCGGAGTACCGGCCGGTGGTCAGCTTCTGACGCTGCATCAGCAGGTCGTTCAGCAGGCTGGAGGCGCCGAAGCGGAACCAGTGCGGGGACAGCCATTCGTCGCCCAGGGTCTCGTTGACCATCACCAGGTACTTCATGGCGTCCTTGGTGGTCTTGATGCCACCGGCCGGCTTCACGCCGATCTGCACGCCGGTCGCGGCCCGGAAGTCCCGGACGGCCTCCAGCATCAGCAGCGTCACCGGCGGGGTGGCGTTGACCGCGACCTTGCCGGTGGAGGTCTTGATGAAGTCGGCGCCGGCCAGCATCGCCAACCAGGAGACGCGCCGGACGTTGTCGTACGTCTGCAGCTCGCCGGTCTCGAAGATCACCTTGAGGTGCGCGGAGGTGCCGTCGGCCCGCTTGCAGGCCTCCTTGACGGCGGTGATCTCCTGGAAGACGTCCAGGTAGCGGCCGGAGAGGAAGGCGCCGCGGTCGATCACCATGTCGATCTCGTCGGCGCCCGCGGCCACCGCGTCGGCGGTGTCGGCGAGCTTCACCGGCAGCGCGACCCGGCCGGCCGGGAAGGCCGTGGCGACCGAGGCGACCTGGATGTCCGTGCCGCGCAGGGCGTCCTTCGCGGTGGCGACCATGTCCGGATAGACGCAGATCGCCGCGACCCGGGGGCGGTCGGGTCGGACGGGTCGGGGTTGCGGCCCTTGGTGCACAGCGAGCGCACCTTGCCGACCGTGTCCGCGCCTTCCAGCGTGGTCAGGTCGATCATCGAGATCGCCAGGTCGATGGCGTACGCCTTCGCCGTGGTCTTGATCGAACGGGTGCCGAGGGTGGCGGCGCGGGCTTCCAGGCCGACCTGGTCGACGCCGGGCAGGCCGTGCAGGAAGCGGCGGAGCGAGGCCTCGGACGCCGCGACGTCCGCGAGACCGCCGCCCGCAGCGCTGGGGGCGTTGGCTGCAAGAGTGGACATAGTCACCAGACCAGCATATCTACGCGCGTAGCGATCCGCTAGTGGGGTCGGGTTTCGATGCCGGACCGAAATGCGCCCGGTTCCGGCCGTGCGCTGCGGCCGGAACCGGGTCCACCCGACCGCTCTCAGCCCGCGCCGTGCCGCTCCAGGACCTCGTGCGTCACCCGGGCCAGCTGCTCCGGGCTCGGCGGCAGCGGCCGCAGCTCGGCGGGCAGCGTGCTGTACGTCGTCACCGCCCTCGGCCGGCTGCTGCCGCGCAGCGAGTACTGCACGACGTCCTTGTCGCGGTGGGCGGCGATCAGGATCCCGAGGGTCTCGTCGTCCCGCTGCGGATCACGGACCTTGTCGTCCACCACGGCCGTGTCGAACCCCGGCTTGCCGAGGTGCTCGGGCTCGGCCCGGCCGATCTTCAGCTCCACGACCACGTACCGGTGCAGCCGCAGACGGTAGAAGAGCAGGTCGCTCCGGAACTCCTGCGCGCCGACCTTGAGCGGGTCTGCCGGCCCACGAAGGCGAAGCCCACGCCCAGCTCCTGCAGGAAGCGCACCACGTGCGCGACCAGGGCGGACTCCAGATCCTGCTCGGAGTGGCCGTCGCCGAGCCGGGTGAAGTCCAGCAGGTACGGATCCCGGACGAGGTCGCGCAGCAGCTCGGAGCCGTCCGGCACGGTCGCGTCGAAGTTGTGCAGCGCCGTGCCCTGCCGCAGGTGCAGGCCGGTCTCGATGCGGTGTACCGGCACGTTGCGCGACCAGCCGTGCTGCACGGCCTGCCGGGCGTAGAAGTCCCTGGTGGGGCGTTCCAGGATGATCCGGCCGATCCGCCAGTAGTGCGTGATCAGTTCGGTGTTCACCACCCGGTGCACCCGGACGTGCGCCGAGGTGATCTCGGCCTTCACGTCCCGCAGCAGGTCGCCGTACCCGGCCGGTTCGGATTCCGCCGCCGCCTGCGCGGGCAGGGTGCCGGCGAGGTCCCATTCGTTGGTCATGGCGCGGATTCTGGACAGCGCGGGGGCGGCTGCGGGCGGGGGAAACGGTTCGCCCTCACTCGAACGAGTCACGCCCGGCCGGGGAGAATGCTCGGGTGACCGCCGCAGCAGACCGCCAGCCCGCGCCCCGCAAGAAGACCGGCCGCCGTCCCGGCAGCGCCGACACCCGGCGCACGGTGCTGGAGGCGGCGCGCGCAGAGTTCGCCGCGCGGGGGTACCAGAAGGCGAGCATGCGGGCGATCGCGCGGGCTGCCGGGGTGGACGCGGCGCTGCTGCACCACTACTTCGGCAGCAAGGACAAGCTCTTCCTGGCCGCGCTGGAGTTCCCGATCGACCCGCGGCTGCTGGTCGCCCGGGTGCTGGAGGGCGATCGCGACGCGGTCGGGGAGCGGCTGGCCCGGCTCGTCCTCGGTCTCTGGGAGCAGCCGACCGTACGGGACCGGCTGCTCGCGGTGCTCCGCACGGCCGCGGCCTCCGAGGAGGTCGCCGGTCTGATGCGCGGCTTCATGGTCGCGGAGGTGGTCACCGGGGTCGCGGCCGGGCTGGACGTGCCGCAGCTCCGGGTCGAACTGGCGATGTCCCAGGTGATCGGCCTCGCCCTGGCCCGCTACGTGATCGCCGTCGAGCCGCTCGCCTCCGCCTCCCCGGACGAGCTGCTGCCGTTGCTGGCCCGCTCCCTGCAGGGCTGTCTCGGTCAGGACTGACCCGGGGCCCGGCCGCCGCGCTCAGGGCACCAGTCCCAGGGCCGAGGCGAAGGCCGGGAAGGAGGGGCGGCCACCCGCCAGGTGTACGCGCGCGGGTCCGTCCAGATGTCGCTGCCGACGACCCGCGGCCCGTCGGGGCCGGTGCGGTAGTCGAGGGCGATGGCCACGTCGTCGCCCGCGTGCCGGCAGACGGCGAGCAGCACGGCCTGTTCGGTGTCGAGCCAGGGAGTTCGACCGCGGCGGCGGCGGTGCTGCCGGGGGTCTGGCGGAACAGCGGGCCCAGGTCGGCGCCGCCGAGGTCGTCCAGTGAACGCGACTGGCGCCGGATCGCCGCCACGTCGGTCAGCAGGTCCAACGGGTCCTCGAACCAGGGCACGGCCGCGGCGAGGACGTCGTCGGCGGGCTGCCGCCACCGGCCGTCGGCGATCAGGTCGAGCAGCAGCTGCGGCAGTCGCAGACCGCGCACGGTGTCGGCGGGCTCGGCAGGGTCCACGGGGGCGTCCGGTGAGGTCACCGGCCCACCCTGGCGGCACCCGCCGATGTTGTCCATGGCCTTGACGGCCGTGGCCCGCGACGCAAAACTCATCACATGATGAATTACACGGCGGGGACAGCCCCCGCGATCCGGATCGACGGGCTCACCGTCGTCCGCGGCGGCCGCCCCGTCCTGCACGCACTCGACCTCGACGTCCCCCGCGGCTCGGTCACCGGGCTGCTGGGCCCCAGCGGCTGCGGCAAGACCACGCTGCTCCGGGCGGTCGTCGGCGTGCAGCGGACGGCCGGCGGCACCGTCGAGGTCCTCGGTCACCCGGCCGGCGCCGCCGCCCTGCGCCACCGGGTCGGGTACGTCACCCAGGCGCCCTCCGTCTACGGCGACCTCACCGTCACCGAGAACCTCGCCTACTTCGCCGCCGTCCTCGGCGCACCGAGGACGGACCCGGCCCGCGTCGTCGAGCAGGTCGGCCTCGCCGGGCACGAGGACGACACCGTCGCCCGCCTCTCCGGCGGCCAGCGGGCCCGGGTCTCGCTCGCCGCCGCCCTGCTCGGCACCCCCGAACTGCTGATCCTCGACGAGCCGACCGTCGGCCTCGACCCGGTGCTCCGCCAGGACCTGTGGCGGCTCTTCCGGGGGCTCGCCGACGGCGGCGCCACCCTGCTGGTCTCCAGCCACGTCATGGACGAGGCCACCCGCTGCGACCGGCTGCTGCTGATGCGCGAGGGCCGACTGCTCGCCCACGACACCCCGCAGGCGCTGCTCGACGCCACCGGCGCCGCCGACATCGACAGCGCCTTCCTCACCCTGGTCGCCGCCGGCGCCGTGCCCGAGAAGAGCCCGCGATGAACCTGCACCGCACCCTCGCCACCGCCCGCCGGGTCCTCGCCCAGCTCCGCCACGACCCGCGGACCATCGCGCTGCTGCTGGTCGTGCCGTGCGTGCTGCTCACCCTGCTGAAGTACATGTTCGACGGGCAGCCGCAGACCTTCGACCGGATCGGCCCCGCACTGCTCGGGATCTTCCCGCTGATGGTGATGTTCCTGGTCACCTCGGTGGCCATGCTTCGCGAGCGGACCACCGGCACGCTGGAGCGGCTGCTCACCATGCCGCTGGGCCGGCTCGACCTGCTGCTCGGCTACGCCCTCGCGTTCGGCCTGGTCGCGCTCGTCCAGGCGGCGCTGGCGTCGGCGCTCACCATCGGCCTGCTCGGCCTGGACGTCGCGGGGCCGACCTGGCTGCTGTTCGCCGTCGCGGTCGGCGACGGCCTGCTCGGCATGGCGCTCGGCCTCCTGGTCTCCGCGTTCGCCGCGACCGAGTTCCAGGCCGTGCAGTTCCTGCCGGCCGTGCTGCTGCCGCAGTTCCTGCTCTGCGGGCTGTTCGTGCCGCGCGCGCAGATGGCCGACGTGCTGCGCTGGGCCTCCGACGTGCTGCCGCTGTCGTACGCGGTGGACGCGATGACCCGGCTCACCGTGCAGAGCGGGGTCGGCGGCGAGGTCCTCCGGGATCTCGCGGTGATCGGGGGATCGGCGCTGCTCGCGCTCGGGCTGGGCGCCGCCACCCTGCGCCGCCGGACGGCCTGAGGGCCCGGGCGCGGCCGCCGTCCGCCGACGCCGTGCCGGACGGGGCGGGGGTCGACGGGAGGGGCGGGGGGCGTGGGGCAGAATCGTCCCCATGACCGAATCCGACGGCACGCCCGACCCGGGCTCCGCCGCCTCCGAGCCGAAGTACGCCGACCGCGTCTACCGCTCCGGCCCCGGCATCATCTCCGGCGTCCTGCTGCTGGCCGTGGCCGGCTGGCTGATCGGCGACGCCCTCGTCTCCGGCACCGGCCGCACCCCGTGGGTGGCGCTGGCCGCCGCACCGGTCTTCTGCCTCCCGGTGATCGCCTACACCCTGCGGCCCGCCGTCTACGCCAACGAGCGGCGCCTGAAGGTCCGCAACCCGCTGCGCACCGTGGTCGCGCCGTGGGCCGCGGTGGAGGACCTGCGCTCGGGCTACTCGGTGGAGCTGTTCGCCGGCGGCCGCAAGTACCAGGTCTGGGCGGTGCCGGTGTCGCTGCGGCAGCGCAAGAGCGCCAACCGGAGGGCGGTGCGGGCGCGGGCGGCCGGCGAGCCGGAGCTCAAGCTGAAGCCGGGCCAGTCGGACCCGACCCGGGCCTGGTCCGACCAGGTGGTGGCGGAGCTCAAGGAGACGGCGGAGCGGCAGGCCGGGGTGCCGGCCGCGGCCGGCGGGGTCGACGTCCGGTGGTGCTGGTGGGTGATCGTGCCGACGTTGCTGGGACTGGCCGCGCTGATCACGCTGATCGTGACGGGCTGAGCCCGCCCGCCCCGCTGCCGCAGGCGCTGCGACGGCGCGGCGGGACACGCGAAAGGGCCCGCACCCCCGGTTCGTCCGGGTGGGTGCGGGCCCTTTCGCATGGGCAGGTCGGGCCCGTGCGGGATCAGGCGGGGATGCCCGCGGCGGCCGCGAGGTCGCGCTTGATGCCGTCCAGCAGGGCGGTGGCGCGCTCCCGGGTGCCGGCCAGTTCGGCGGCGCTCGCGACCGGCAGCACGACCTCCAGGTAGCACTTGAGCTTGGGCTCGGTGCCGGAGGGACGGACGACGATCCGGGCGGAGCGGACGCCCTCGCCGGACAGCCGGTACCGCAGGCCGTCGGTCGGCGGGAGGTCCGCGGAGCCGGCGGTCAGGTCGTCGGCGGCGGTGACGCGCAGCCCGGCGAGCCGGGTCGGCGGGTTCTCGCGCAGCCGCTGCATGGCGTCGGCGATCAGCGACAGGTCCTCGACCCGGGCGGAGAGCTGGTCGGTGGCGTGCAGGCCGTGCTCCAGCGCCAGGTCGTCCAGCAGGTCGACCAGCGTGCGGCCGGTCCGCTTGAGGGCGGCGGCGAGCTCGGCGACCAGCAGCGCGGCGGTGATGCCGTCCTTGTCGCGGACGCCGTCCGGGTCGACGCAGTAGCCGAGCGCCTCCTCGTAGCCGTACCGCAGGCCGTCCGCGCGGGAGATCCACTTGAAGCCGGTGAGCGTCTCGGCGTACCCGAGGTCCGCGGCCTCGGCGATCCGGCCGAGCAGGGTGGAGGAGACGATGGTGGTGGCGAAGGTGCCGGTGGCCCGCTTGGCGACCAGGGCGGCGCCGAGCAGCGCGCCGACGTCGTCGCCGCGCAGCATCCGCCAGCCGCCGTTGCCCGTGACGGGGACGGCCACCGCGCAGCGGTCGGCGTCCGGGTCGTTGGCGATCACGATGTCCGGGCCGACGGCGCCGGCGGTGCGGAACGCGAGGTCCATCGCGCCGGGCTCCTCCGGGTTGGGGAAGGCCACGGTCGGGAAGTCCGGGTCGGGCTCGGCCTGTTCGGCGACGACGGTGGGGGCCGGGAAGCCGGCCTGCTTGAAGGCGGCGAGCAGCACGTCGCGGCCCACGCCGTGCAGCGGGGTGTAGACCACGTCGAGGTCGCGCGGGCCGCCCGGGTCGAGGACGGTCACGGCGCGGTCCAGGTAGGCCTCGACGACGTCGTCGCCGAGCACCTCCCAGCCGCTCCGGGCGAGCGGGACGTCGGCGAGCGAGCCGATCGCGTCGATCTCGGCGGCGATGTCGGCGTCGGCGGGCGGGACGATCTGCGAGCCGTCGCCCAGGTAGACCTTGTAGCCGTTGTCCTGCGGCGGGTTGTGGCTGGCGGTGACGGTCACCCCGGCCGCGGCGCCGAGGTGGCGGACGGCGAAGGCGAGCACCGGGGTGGGCAGGGCGCGGGGCAGGAGCGCGGCGCGCAGCCCGGCGCCGACCACCGCGGCGGCGGTGTCCCGGGCGAAGTCGTACGACTTGTGGCGGGCGTCGTAGCCGACCACGACGAGGTCGCCCAGCTCGGGGTGGTTGCGCACGTACGCGGCGAGGCCGGCGGCGGCGCGGATGACGACGGCGCGGTTCATCCGCATCGGACCGGCGCCGAGTTCGCCGCGCAGCCCGGCGGTGCCGAACTGGAGACGGCCGGAGAACCGTTCGGCCAGCCGGGACCAGGCGATCCGCTCGCCGGACTCGGCGTCGGGCCCTCGGCGGCGGCGAGCATCGCGGAGAGCTCGTCCCGGGTCTGCGGGTCCGGGTCCTCGGCGACCCAGGCCCGGGCCCGGCTGAGGAGGTCGTCGGTGTGTGCATGCGCCATGCTGCGAGCTCCAGGTGAGGATGGGGGCCGACGGGCCGGGCGGGCGGACCCGTGGGGGTGCCGCCCGCCCGGCCGTCTACCGATTCTGCGTCAGAACGGGCTCAGATCCGCTCAAGGACCTTCGCCAGCAGCGCGCCCATCCGCTCGGCGCTGGCCTTGCCGGCCTCCAGCACCTCGGCGTGGTTGAGCGGCTCGCCGGTGATGCCCGCGGCCAGGTTGGTGACCAGGGAGATGCCGAGCACCTCGGCGCCGGCCTCGCGGGCGGCGATGGCCTCCAGGGTGGTCGACATGCCGACCAGCTCGCCGCCGATCACCCGGGCCATGTTGACCTCGGCCGGGGTCTCGTAGTGCGGGCCGCGGAACTGGACGTAGACGGCCTCGTCGAGGGTCGGGTCGACCTCGCGGCACAGCGCGCGCAGCCGCTTGGAGTAGAGGTCGGTGAGGTCGACGAAGTTGGCGCCGACGATCGGCGAGTCGGCGGTGAGGTTGATGTGGTCGCTGATCAGGACGGGCTGGCCGGGCGTCCAGCCCTCGCGCAGACCGCCGCAGCCGTTGGTGAGGACGATGACGCCGCAGCCCGCGGCGGCCGCGGTCCGCACGCCATGGACGACGGTGGCGACGCCGTGGCCCTCGTAGTAGTGGTTGCGGCCGAGGAAGATCAGCGCGCGCTTGTCGCCGATCCGCACCGAGCGGACGGTGCCCGCGTGGCCGGCCACGGCGGGGGCGGGGAAGCCCGGGAGGTCGGTGACCGGGAACTCCGCGAGGGTCTCGCCGAGGGCGTCGGCGGCCGGCACCCAGCCGGAGCCCATCACGAGGGCGATGTCGTGGCGCTCGGCACCGGTCAGCTCGCGCAGGCGGTCGGCGGCGGCCCGGGCGGCGGCATAGGGGTCGGCGGAGACGACCGACTGAGGAGATGCGTTCACAGGGTCGAGGATAGACAGAATTCGCCTACGCGCGTAGACCTAGCCGTGAAGACGCGCCGGATCGTTACCAGGATGAGGGGAAAAGACCGGGAACGGCCGGAAATCGCCGCCCGGGTCCGGAGGATCCTCCGAAGGGCCGCCGGATGCCGTCAGCAGGGCCTGCGGCGCAGGTCCTGGACGTAGTCGTCGGGGGCGCCGGCGCTCTCCGCGGCGTCCGCGACCAGGCCCAGGTAGCGGGCGGCCGGCAGCCCGCCCTCGTAGTCGTTGAGCACGTACGTCCACACCGGGATGTCGCCGTCCAGGGTGTGCGCGCGCAGCCGGATCTTGCGGTAGATGCCGAGCTGGACGCCCTCCCAGCGGTCGAGGCCGTCCTCGTCCATCGGCGACACGTCGTAGAGCGAGACGAAGACCTGCTCCTTCTCGTCCTCCACCACGGTGGCCAGGGAACCCTCCCAGCCGAGCTGCTCGCCGCCGAACGTCAGCCGCCAGCCGTCCAGCCAGCCCGTGCCGCGCAGCGGGGAGCGGGGCCCGCC
Source organism: Kitasatospora paranensis (assembly GCF_039544005.1). NCBI lineage: Bacteria > Bacillati > Actinomycetota > Actinomycetes > Kitasatosporales > Streptomycetaceae > Kitasatospora > Kitasatospora paranensis. The sequence continues at coordinate 3,524,931 of NZ_BAABKV010000001.1, read as the reverse complement.
GGCTCATCTGCCGGGAGTCGAGGTTCGTGGCGTACGCGGCGTAGAGCGACATGGGCGTCAGCCTACGGGAGAGCGCTGCCCGGAGCCGGTGCGGGGAGCGTTCACCGCCGCGTCCGGAGGTGGTGAGGGGATGGCAACGCCCCCGGCGTGGCTTTGGTTCCGGCATGCGGGACAATGGTGCTCGTGACTCGGATCGTGATCATCGGTGGCGGACCCGGCGGATACGAGGCGGCCCTGGTGGCAGCCCAGCTCGGCGCGGAGGTGACCGTCGTCGACCGCGACGGCCTGGGCGGATCGGCGGTGCTGACGGACTGCGTGCCGTCCAAGACGCTGATCGCGACCGCCGAGGTGATGACCACCTTCGACAGCTCCTACGAGGAGCTCGGCATCATCGTCGCCGACGACACCCCGCCGCTGGAGCAGGCGGCCCGGGTGGTCGGCGTCGACCTCGGCAAGGTCAACCGCCGCGTGAAGCGCCTCGCCATCGCGCAGTCCCACGACATCACCCAGGCGGTCACCCGCGCGGGCGTCACCGTGCTGCGCGGCAACGGCCGGCTCGGCGCCGGCGGCCAGGCGGTGGACGGCTCCCGCGAGGTCGTCGTCGACCGCGAGGACGGCAGCAGCGAGTCGCTGCGCGCCGACGCCGTGCTGATCGCCACCGGAGTGCACCCGCGCGAGCTGCCCGACGCCCAGCCGGACGGCGAGCGGATCCTCACCTGGACGCAGGTCTACGACCTGGACGAGCTGCCGCGCGAGCTGATCGTCGTCGGCTCCGGCGTCACCGGCGCCGAGTTCGCCGGCGCCTACCAGGCGCTCGGCTCCAACGTCACGCTCGTCTCCAGCCGCGACCGGGTGCTGCCCGGCGAGGACCCGGACGCCGCCGAGGTGCTGGAGGAGGTCTTCCGCCGCCGCGGCATGAACGTGATGGGCCGCTCCCGCGCCGAGAGCGCCAAGCGGGTCGGCGACAAGGTCGAGGTCACCCTCGCCGACGGCACGGTCATCGAGGGCACCCACTGCCTGATGGCGGTCGGCTCCATCCCCAACACCGCGGGCCTCGGCCTGGAGGAGGCCGGGGTCAAGCTCAACGACTGGGGCCAGATCACCGTCGACCGGGTCTCCCGCACCTCGGCCCCCGGGGTGTACGCGGCCGGCGACTGCACGGGCGTCTTCATGCTCGCCTCGGTCGCCGCCATGCAGGGCCGGATCGCGATGTACCACGCGCTCGGCGACGCGGTGCAGCCGCTCAACCTGAAGACCGTGGCCTCCAACGTCTTCACCGACCCGGAGATCGCCACCGTCGGCTACACCGCGGCCGACGTCTCCTGCGGGAAGATGGACGCCGTCGAGGTGAAGCTGCCGCTTCGCGGCAACCCCGGGCCAAGATGCAGGGCATCCGCGACGGCTTCGTGAAGCTGTTCGCCCGCCCCGGCACCGGCATCGTGGTCGGTGGCGTGGTGGTCGCGCCGCGCGCCAGCGAACTCATCCATTCGATCTCGCTCGCCGTGGACAACAACTTGACGGTCGAACAGGTGGCCAGCGCGTTCACCGTGTACCCGTCGCTCTCCGGTTCGACCGCCGAGGCCGCCCGGCAGCTGCACATCCGCCGGCGCGAGGACTCGGACTCCTGACCGGACGGGGACAGTTGAGGGGCGGTCGCCACGGCGGCCGCCCCTTCGTCTCACCCGGGCGGCCGAGCGCAGGCCCCGCGATCGGAGGCGCGAATTGTACGGTCGCGCGCCGCTCGTACGTGAGCGTTTCTCGTTACCACCCGCAAACGCCTGAAAGCAGACGGTCATTCAGGTTACCGTCGGTTCCGTGTTTGCAGCAGAACGTCGCCAGTTGATCCTCGAAATGGTGCGCGCCAACGGAGCCGTGTCGCTCCGTGAGCTGGCCCGCGTCGTCCAGACCTCCGAAGTCACCGTCCGCCGGGACGTGCGGGCCCTGGAGGCCGAAGGGCTGCTCGACCGCCGGCACGGCGGGGCGGTGCTTCCCGGAGGCTTCAGTCGGGAGCCCGGCTACCCGCAGAAGACCCATCTCGCCGCGGCCGAGAAGAGCGCCATCGCCGACCTGGCCGCCGGCCTGGTGGAGGAGGGCGACGCCGTGGTCGTCGGCGCCGGCACCACCACCCAGGAGCTGGCCCGCCGGCTCGCCCGGGTGCCCGGTCTCACCGTGGTCACCAACTCCCTGCTGGTGGCTCAGGCCCTGGCGCACGCCAACCGGGTGGAGGTGGTGATGACCGGCGGCACCCTGCGCGGCTCCAACTACGCCCTGGTGGGCAGCGGCGCCGAGCAGTCGCTGGCCGGGCTGCGGGTCACCAAGGCCTTCGTCTCGGGCAGCGGCCTGACCGCGGACCGCGGCCTGTCCACCACCAACATGCTGTCCGCCAGCGTGGACCGTGCCCTGGTGCAGTCGGCGACGGAGGTGATCGTCCTCGCCGACCACACCAAGCTCGGTGCGGACACCATGTTCCAGACGGTGCCGACGGAGGGCATCACCCGGCTGGTCACCGACGAGCAGGCCGCCGCCCAGGACCCGACCGCCCGCGAGCTCGACGCGCTGGCCGACTGCGGCGTGCAGATCTCGCTCGCCCCGCTCGGCCCGCCCGCCGAGCCGTCGGCGCACGGCGGACAGCCGCACGCCCCGCAGGTGCACCAGGCGCCGCCGGGCCCGGCCGGGATGCGCCGGGCGGCCCCGCCCGGCGCGCCCCTCCCGGGCCAGCGCCGGCCCGGCGTGCACAGCGGGCTGATGCGTCCGATCGCCACCGGCCGGCCTTGACGACGACGACGGCCGGTCCGCCCACCCGAGGGTGGCGGACCGGCCGTCGCGGTGCGTGACGCGGGTCAGTTGTCCTTGATCTCGCAGAGCGCGGCGCCGCTGGTGACGCTCGCACCGACCTCGGCCTTGAGGCCGACGATGGTGCCCGCCTTGTGCGCGTTGAGCGGCTGCTCCATCTTCATCGCCTCCAGGACGACGATCAGCTCGCCCTCGGCGACGGTCTGGCCCTCCTCGACGGCGACCTTGACGATGGTGCCCTGCATCGGCGAGGCGAGGGTGTCGCCGCCGACCGCGGCGCCCGCCTTCTTGGCGCCCACGCGCCGCTTGGCGACCTTCGTCCCGGTCGCGGCCGGGGCGGAGGCGACACCCAGCGACGACGGCAGCGAGACCTCGATCCGCTTGCCGCCGACCTCGACGACCACGGTCTCGCGGCCCTCGGCCTCCTCGCCGTCGGCGCCCGCGCCCGTGAACGCCGGGATGGTGTTCTCGAACTCGGACTCGATCCAGCGGGTGTAGACCGTGAACGGCCCGTCGCCGCCGTGCACCTCCGGCGCGAACGCCGGGTCGGTGACCACCGCGCGGTGGAACGGGATGGCGGTGGCCATGCCCTCCACGGTGAACTCGGCCAGCGCACGGGCGGCACGCTGGAGCGCCTGCTGCCGGGTGGCGCCGGTGATGACCAGCTTGGCGAGCAGCGAGTCCCAGGCGGGGCCGATGACCGAGCCGGTCTCCACGCCCGCGTCCAGCCGGACGCCCGGGCCGGACGGCGGGGCGAACAGCGTCACGGTGCCGGGAGCGGGCAGGAAGTTGCGGCCCGGGTCCTCTCCGTTGATCCGGAACTCGATCGAGTGACCGCGGATCTCCGGGTCGTCGTACCCGAGCTCCTCGCCGTCGGCGATCCGGAACATCTCGCGGACCAGGTCGATGCCGGTGACCTCTTCGGAGACCGGGTGCTCGACCTGCAGCCGGGTGTTGACCTCCAGGAAGGAGATCAGCCCGTCCTGGGAGACCAGGAACTCGCAGGTGCCGGCGCCGACGTAGCCCGCCTCGCGCAGGATCGCCTTGGAGGCGCGGTACAGCTCCGCGTTCTGCTCGGCGGTCAGGAACGGCGCGGGGGCCTCCTCGACCAGCTTCTGGTGGCGGCGCTGCAGCGAGCAGTCGCGGGTGGAGACGATGACCACGTTGCCGTGGCTGTCGGCCAGGCACTGGGTCTCGACGTGGCGCGGCTTGTCGAGGTACTGCTCGACGAAGCACTCGCCGCGGCCGAAGGCGGCGACCGCCTCGCGGACGGCCGACTCGTACAGCTCCGGGATCTCCTCCAGCGTGCGGGCGACCTTGAGGCCGCGGCCGCCGCCGCCGAACGCCGCCTTGATGGCGACCGGCAGGCCGTGCTCGGAGGCGAACGCGACGACCTCGTCGGCGCCGGCCACCGGCTCCGGCGTACCGGCGACCAGCGGCGCGCCGGCCCGCTGGGCGACGTGCCGGGCGGTGACCTTGTCGCCGAGGTCGCGGATGGCCTGCGGCGGGGGGCCGATCCAGATCAGGCCCGCGTCGATGACGGCCTGGGCGAACTCGGCGTTCTCGGAGAGGAAGCCGTAGCCCGGGTGGACGGCGTCCGCGCCGGAGTCGGCGGCTGCCTTGAGCACCTTGGCGATGTCCAGGTAGCTGGAGGCGGGGGTGTCGCCGCCGAGCGCGTAGGCCTCGTCGGCCGCGCGGACGTGCAGCGCGTCCCGGTCCGGCTCGGCGTACACGGCGACGCTGGCGATACCGGAGTCCCGGCAGGCCCGGGCGACCCGGACGGCGATTTCTCCGCGGTTGGCGATGAGCACCTTGCGCACTGTGGCTCCCTTCTTGAACCTCGTTGAGTCTAGGGATCTGACGACGGTACCGGCGAGTAGTCCCTGGTGGTGAGCTAGCCCACACGGAGCGTCACCCGTTTACGTGATCGGGCGACCACGCTGCGGCAGTCCTGCTGGTGGAGACGTTACGCGCGACGGTCGCCGCGGGCCCGCGGCCTCCTCGCGCGGCGTCGCGGCCACCGTGGCCTTCGCCACACCGGCGTCAGGCGGCGGCGACCGCCGGCCTCGCGGTCGCCTTCGCCGTGGCCTCCGAGGCAAGCTCGACGACGTCCGGCCCGTACGCGCCGGGGTTGAGCACCCGCAGCACCAGGACGAACGTGCTGTCTGTCCCGTGCCGGCGGGCGAGGGTGCGGTGGTTCGCCGCCAGGTAGCGCACCGCCGCGTGGTTGGACGTGGCGGTCTGACCGGCGATCAGGAAGACCGGCCGGTCGCCCGACCCGGCGTGCACCCGGGCCAGCACGACGTAGGCCGGGTCGCCGTCCGGGGCGGGCCAGGAGAGCGCGTACTCCTGGTCGCCGACGGTGACCGTCAGGTCGCCCTCCGCGGAGGCGAACGCGACGCCCGGCAGCCAGCTGGCCAGGTGGGCGGCCGTCCGGTTGTTGCTGGTCGGGCCGCCGAGGCAGAACTCCGCCTTGCCGCCGAGTCCTTGGCGCACCTGGTCGTGCGCCACGATCTCGCTCCGGGCCCCGCACTCGCGCACCAGGGCGGCGAGCTCCATCATCGCGTACGCGTCGTCGCGCGCCACGGTGGTGGTGGCTCCCGGGCCGCCCTTGCGCGGCACCACCAGCAGGCACTCGGTGCCCGCGGGCATGCCGAAGAACTGCCGGGTGCGGCCCAGCCGTCGCCTGCGGCGCAGGGTCTGGGCAAGCCAGCCGATGCCCGCGCTGATGGCCGTTGCCACCAGTCCGAGCACCACGTTGAGCATGCTGTCGAACATCCCCCGCTCCTCCCGCCATGACGGCTGCGCCAGCCTATCGGTGGCCGCACGGGCGCCCGGTGGCCCGGTACGACAGTTGTGCGGCCCGGGTTCTGTCCGGATCCGCAGGGCGATCCGGAGGATTCCGTTCCTCTTTCGGCATGATCCGTAATGGTCTGGACCATTGACCCCCGGGGTGGGTGACCCTAGCGTGCTCCGCGACGGCCCGGGCCGGACCGGGCCGCGCCCACGGGGGAGTTGAGACGATGCGCAGGATCACCGCAGTCCCGGCAGCGGCGGCGCTGGCCGCCGGCCTGCTGCTGGCCGGGTGCGGCAGCGGCGCGGCGGGGAAGGCGGCCCCGGCGGCCGCGAGCACCCCGCCGACGTACGGCTGCCTGACCGCCGCGCAGGCAGCCGAGGGGGCGGTCACGGTCGACGGCGGGCTCGGCTCGTTCGAGGCCTACTTCCGGGACTCCGACGCCAGCGGCGCCAAGGTCGCGATCGTGTTCTCGCACCAGAACGGCGGCAGCCTCTGCGACTGGCTGCCGTATCTCGACGGCTTCACCGGGGCCGGCTACGCCGTGCTCCCGTTCACCGCCAACGGCGACGTCGCCGACGGCATCTCGGCGGCCGCCGGCTACCTCAAGGGCAAGGGCGTCACGAAGATCGTCCTGATCGGCGCCTCCAAGGGCGGCACCGGGTCGCTGGTCGCGGGCGCCCTGCCGGACCTGCCGCTGCCGGCCGCCGCCGTGGTGTCGCTCTCCGCGCCGGAGTCCTTCGGCGGCAACAACGCGGCCACCGCCGTCAAGCGGCTCACCGTGCCGGTGTTCTTCGCTGCTGAGGAGCTCGACCAGCCCTTCGCCGACAACGCGAAGAGCCTGCACGCGGCCACCGCCTCCGCCGAGAAGCAGCTCAAGCTCTACCCCGGCGGGCACCACGGCGCACTGCTGCTCTCCGACGGGGCGTTGCCCGACGTCCAGGCCTTCCTGGCCCGGTGGGCGCCGCCGCAGGGCTGAGCGCGGGTCAGCTCCAGAGGTCGGTGATCCGGATGCCGAGGTCGGCCAGCAGCCGCCGCAGCAGCGGCAGCGACAGGCCGATCACGTTGCCCGGGTCGCCGTCGACGCCCTCGACGAACGGCGCCGAGCGGCCGTCCAGGGTGAAGGCCCCGGCGACGTGCAGCGGCTCGCCGGAGGCGATGTAGGCGGCGACCTCGGCGTCGTCCGGGGTGCCGAAGCGCACCGTGGTGGAGGCGGTCGCCGAGGCCTCGCGGCCGGTCACGGTGTCGATCACGCAGTGGCCGGTGCGCAGCACGCCCTCGCGGCCGCGCATCGACCGCCAGCGCTCCAGCGCCTCCGCGGCGTCGGCGGGCTTGCCGAGGGCGAGGCCGTCCAGCTCCAGCACGGAGTCGCAGCCGATCACGAGTTCGCCGTCGGCGAGCAGGGCGGCGACCGTGCGGGCCTTGGCCTCGGCGAGCACCAGGGCGAGCTCGGCGGGGGTGGCGGCGGTGAGCGCGTCCTCGTCGACCCCGCTGACCCGGACCTTCGGGTCGAGGCCGGCCTGACGGAGCAGCCCGAGCCGGGCGGGGGAGGCGGAGGCGAGCACGAGGGTGCGGCGATCGGTCATGGCGTCCAGCGTATGGCCTGTCAGCGCACCAGCAGCACGGCGGCCAGGACGGCGAGGACGGCGAGCAGCGGGCCCGCGAGCCGCAGCATCCGCTGCGCCCGTCGGGCTTCGGGCGAGGGATCGTCGCCGGGGTCTGACCAGAGCACCTCACCAGCCTGCGCCGGGCGCCGGCGGGACGCCTGAGTACGCGTACTCAACCTCGCGGGCCCGGCCCGGCACTCTTGACGCGGGGGCCGCCGGGCCCTGCAATGGTGCGGTGTTGTCGCGTCCATGACCTGAGCGGGCGGGTCGGGCGGCGGACGGCACAGGTCGGGGGCAGCCGACCTCTCTCCCCCACACGTTTCGGCCGAGGAGACACGCCATGACCCGTTCCACCGTCAGATTGGACGCCGCGGGCCCCTACGCGGTGGCCCTGTTCCGGATCGTCGCCGGCCTGCTGTTCCTCGGGCACGGCGCCGCCTCGCTGTTCGGCGTGCCGGCCTCCGGGCGGGGCGCCGCGACCGTCGAGGCCTGGTCCTGGCCGGGCTGGTACGCCGCCGTCATCCAGCTCGTCGGCGGCGCCCTGGTGATGCTGGGCCTGGGCACCCGGATCGCCGCACTGATCTGCTCCGGCTCGATGGCCTACGCCTACTTCTCCGTCCACCAGGAGCACGCGCTCTGGCCGATGCAGAACGGCGGCGAGCCCGCCGCCCTGTTCGCCTGGGCGTTCCTGCTGATCGCCGCCGTCGGCCCGGGCTCGATCGCCCTGGACGGCCTGCGGCGCCGGAGCCCTGTCACCGGCTGAGCCGCCCGGACCCGGGGACGGCCCGGACACGGGGACGGCCCGGCACCGCGCGCGCGGTGCCGGGCCATCCTGTCGTTCGGGGTCAGCGGGCCCAGCCGGACGTCCGCCAGGCGGACGGGCCGGGGGCGGGCACGCCGCGCATCCGGCGGGCGTGGTCGCGCCACGGGGTGGCCGGGCCGCCCGCCCGTCCGGCCGCCTCGTTGGCGGCCTGCGCGGCGGCGGCCCGGGCTTGGACCACCGCCAGGACGGTGGCCAGCTCCTCGGGGGTCGGCTGCCCGTGCAGCACCTGAATGGGGGCCATGGGTCGATCCTCTCCCAGTTCCGGTCAGAGCGGGATGTTGCCGTGCTTCTTCGGCGGCAGGGTCTCGCGCTTGCCGCGCAGCGCCCGCAGTCCGCGGACGATGTGCCGGCGGGTCTCGCTCGGGGCGATCACCGCGTCCACGTAGCCGCGCTCGGCGGCCAGGTACGGGTTGAGCAGGGTGTCCTCGTACTCGGCGACGAGCTCGGCCCGGCGGGCGTCGACGTCCTCGCCGGCCCTGGCCGCCTCGGTCAGCTCGCGGCGGTAGACGATGTTCGCCGCGCCCTGCGCGCCCATCACCGCGATCTGCGCAGTCGGCCAGGCGAGGTTCAGGTCGGCACCCAGGTGCTTGGAGCCCATCACGTCGTAGGCACCGCCGAAGGCCTTGCGGGTGATCACGGTGATCAGCGGCACGGTGGCCTCGGCGTACGCGTAGATCAGCTTCGCGCCGCGGCGGATGATGCCGTCCCACTCCTGCCCGGTGCCGGGCAGGAAGCCGGGCACGTCGACGAAGGTCAGCACCGGGATGTTGAAGCTGTCGCAGGTGCGGACGAAGCGCGCGGCCTTCTCGCTGGCGTTGATGTCCAGGCAGCCGGCCAGGTCCATCGGCTGGTTGCCGACCACGCCCACGGGGTGGCCCTCGACCCGGCCGAAGCCGGTGATGATGTTGCCCGCGAACAGCGGCTGGGTCTCCAGGAACTCGCCGTCGTCCAGGACGTGCTCGATCACCCGGCGCATGTCGTACGGCTGGTTCGCCGAGTCCGGCACGATCGTGTCGAGTTCGAGGTCCTCGTCGGTGACGTCGAGGTCGGCCTGCTCGGGGTAGGCCGGCGGGTCGGAGAGGTTGTTGGACGGCAGGTACGAGAGCAGGCTCTTGACGTACTCGACCGCCTCCTTCTCGTCCGCGGCCAGGTAGTGCGCGTTGCCGGACTTGGCGTTGTGGGTCCGGGCGCCGCCCAGCTCCTCCATGCCGACGTCCTCGCCGGTGACGGTCTTGATCACGTCCGGGCCGGTGATGAACATGTGCGAGGTCTGATCGGCCATCACCACGAAGTCGGTGATCGCCGGCGAGTACACCGCGCCGCCGGCGCAGGGGCCCATGATCAGCGAGATCTGCGGGATCACGCCGGAGGCGTGCACGTTGCGGCGGAAGATCTCGCCGTACAGGCCGAGCGAGACCACGCCCTCCTGGATCCGGGCGCCGCCCGAGTCGTTGATGCCGACGACCGGGCAGCCGGTCTTCAGCGCGAAGTCCATCACCTTGACGATCTTCTCGCCGAACACCTCGCCGAGCGAGCCGCCGAAGACGGTGAAGTCCTGGGCGAAGACCGCGACCTGACGGCCGTCCACGGTGCCGTAGCCGGTCACCACGCCGTCGCCGTAGGGCCGGTTGCGCTCCTGGCCGAAGTTGGTCGAGCGGTGCCGGGCGAACTCGTCGAACTCGACGAACGAATCCTCGTCCAGCAGCTCCTGCACCCGCTCACGCGCCGTCAGCTTGCCCTTGGCGTGCTGCTTCTCGACGGCCGCGGTGGAACCGGAGTGCACCGCCTCGTCGATCCTGCGCCGCAGGTCGGCGAGCTTGCCGGCGGTGGTGTGGGGGTCGTACGGCGCCTCGCTCATCGAGTTGGCTCTCCCTGATCCTCGGCCGCCCCGGTGCCGAACGCGGCCTGAGGGTGGAGCGGCACTGCGACTACCGTCGGGTAGCGTAGCCAGCGCGGGGCCTTTCCGGTTATGGCCAGCGACACAGTGTGTCGGCGTTTCTTCTGCGGGACGATATGGCGGCCTCTGTCCGCGCGCACCCCGCCCGCGCTCCCGCGCCTGGGCGGCCGCCGTACCCGCCGTCGGTACGCTGGCCCGGTGACCGACGCCGAGCAGCCAGAGCCCACCCGACCCCGCCGCAGCGGACTGCGCGGCTTCGGCCACGGAGGTCCCTCGCCCTGGACGGACCTGGACCGGCCGCCGCTCGACACCGAGGCCCTGCGCCGCGACCTGGTCGTCCCCGGCGGCCTGTGGACGGCCCTGGACGTGGTCACCGAGACCGGCTCCACCAACACCGACCTGGCCGCGCGCGCCCGCGCGGGCGAGGCCGAGGGCGCCGTCCTGATCGCCGAGTCGCAGCAGGCCGGCCGGGGACGGCTGGAGCGCCGCTGGAGCGCCCCGCCGCGCTCCGGGCTCTTCCTCTCCGTCCTGCTCCGCCCCCGGGAGGTCCCCGTCGAGCGGTACGGCTGGCTGCCGATCCTGGTCGGCGTCGCCGCGGCCGCCACCGTCGCCCGGGTGGCCGAACTGGACACCGGGCTGAAGTGGCCCAACGACCTCCAGGTGGTGACCGCCGGCGAGGAGCGCAAGATCGGCGGCATCCTCACCGAGCTGAGCGGCGGCGCGGTGATCGCCGGGCTCGGCCTCAACGTGTCGCTGCGCGCCACCGAACTGCCCGTCCCCACGGCCGGCTCGCTGGCCCTGGCCGGCGCGGCCGTCACCGACCGCGCCACTCTGCTGCGCGCCCTGCTGCGCGAGTTCGCCGAGCTGTACGGCGAGTGGCGGGCCGCGGCCGGCGACCCGCACGCCAGCGGCCTGCTGCCCGCCTACACCGCCCGGTGCACCACCCTCGGGCGCCCGGTGAAGGTCCAGCTCCCCGGGGACCGCGAGCTGGCCGGCGAGGCGGTCGCGGTGGACGGCGACGGCCGACTGGTCGTCCGCACCCCGGATGGCACCCGCCACCCGGTGGCCGCGGGCGACGTGGTGCACGTCCGGCCGCAGCGACCGGACGTCGCCTGATCGGACCGGATGCCCCGGATTGCGGGATTCCGTGCGAACATTCCACCTGGCAGCGGTGTGAGGCGCGCCACTACCCGAGAGGTGGGGGCCGCCCTTGACAGGCAGGACAAGAGGAAGTGCGGCGACCGCACGGGGATGGGCCGGTGGCAGACGAGGGATCGGGCGGCAGCGGGAGCGGCGGAGGCGACGGCGGGGCCGGTGAGCGGACCGTCGCCCTGGAGCTGGAGCGGCTGATCCTCGACGCGCCGCGCAAGTACACCCCTACCAGGCCGCGCGCGCCGCCGACGTGCCGATGGAGCTCGCCACCCGGTTCTGGCGGGCGATGGGCTTCCCCGACATCGGGCAGTCCCGGGCGCTCACCGACAACGACGTGATCGCGCTGCGCCGGCTCGCCGGCCTGGTCGAGTCCGGGCTGCTGAGCGAGTCGATGGCGATCCAGGTCGCCCGCTCCACCGGCCAGACCACCTCCAGGCTGGCCGGCTGGCAGATGGACACCTTCCTGGAGAACCTCACCCAGTCCGTCGAACCCGGCATGACCAGGGCCGAGGTGGCCTACCCGCTGACCGAGCTGCTGCTGCCCGAGCTGGAGCAGTTCCTGGTGTACGTCTGGCGGCGGCAGCTGGCCGCCGTCACCGGCCGGGTGGTGCACGCCGCCGAGGACAACGAGATCACCAGCGGCCGGCTGGCCGTCGGCTTCGCCGACCTGGTCGGCTTCACCCGGCTCTCCCGGAGGCTGGAGGAGGAGGAGCTCGGCGAGCTCGTCGAGACCTTCGAGAACACCTGCGCCGACCTGATCGTCGGCCGCGGCGGCCGGGTCGTGAAGACCCTCGGCGACGAGATCCTCTACGCCACCGAGGACCCGGCCACCGCCGCCGAGATCGCCCTCCTGCTGGTGGAGACGCTCGCGAAGGAGGACACCATGCCCGCGCTGCGGGTCGGCATGGCCTTCGGCACCGTGACCTCCCGGATGGGCGACGTCTTCGGCACCACCGTGAACCTGGCCAGCCGGCTCACCTCGATCGCCCCCAAGGACGCCGTGCTGGTCGACGGCGAGCTCGCCGCCGCGCTGGAGCAGGCCGGCGCGGTGCCGCCGTACGTGCCGGAGGACCCGGCGGGCCACCAGGCCGAGGGCGGGCACCCCTTCCACCTCCAGCCGATGTGGCGCCGTCCCGTCCGCGGCCTGGGCCTGGTCGAGCCCTGGCTGCTCACCCGCAGCACGCTCGGTGACTGAACGGCGCTGGACGCTCACGATTTCACCTTGACAAATCGGGCATAGCCTCACCGAACCGCCATAACCTTGGTCCACTATGGATGCGCACCAGGGCGGACGGACCACAGGGACGAGGCGATCCGGTTGAGCGGCGAGGCGACAGCGGCCCAGCGGCCGGGGGACCAGGCGTCCCAGCCCGCCGCCCCCGACGCCCGGCTGCAGGCGGTCGTCGAACTCGCCCACGACATGGCCGGCGCGCTCACCCCGCTGGAGGCCGTCCGGGCCGCCGCCGTCCGGGCGACCGCCGCCCTGGGCGCCACCATGGCCGCCGTCTCGGTCTGGGACCGCGAGTCCGGCCGGCTCCGGGTGCTCGTCAACTACGGCGACCTCGCCGCGGGCGAGGAGGAGTTCCCCGAGGACGAGTCCTACCCGGTCGCCGACTTCCCGGAGATCGTCACCTACCTCGACGAGCACTGGACGACCGGGCGGCTGCCCCGCGCCTGGGTGCAGACCGTCGAGGACCCGCAGCCGCAGGGCGGTCACGCGCACCCCGAGGCCGGCGCCTTCTGCCTGCAGCGCGCCGCCGGCCTGCGCCGGCGCGGCCGGGCGTGCTGCCTGGTCGCGCCGATCGTGCTGCACGGCCAGGCGTGGGGAGCTCTACCTCGCCCGGACGGAGGGGCTGCCGGTCTTCGCCGACGCCGACGCCGACTACGCGACCCTGCTCGCCGCGCAGATCTCGGCCGGTCTCGCGCAGACCGAGCGCCTCGCCGACCTGCGCCGTCTGGCCTTCACCGACCCGCTGACCGGGCTGGCCAACCGCCGGGCGGTCGATGCCCGGCTGGAGAGCGCCCTGCAGGCCCACAACCGGGACAACACCGTGGTCAGCCTGGTGGTGTGCGACGTCAACGGGCTGAAGCGGGTGAACGACCTGCTCGGCCACGAGATGGGCGACCGGCTGCTGGAACGATTCGCCCACCAGCTGTCGCTGTGCGCCGCGAAGCTGCCCGGCAGTCTGGCCGCCCGGCTCGGCGGCGACGAGTTCTGCCTCCTCGTGGAGGGCCAGAAGGCGGACGAGGTGGTGTCCGTCGCCGAGGAGCTGTGCACCCGGGCGCTGCAGCTCACCGAGGGCGAGGGGGTCGCCTGCGGGGTCGCCTCCACCGGCGACTCGATCGGCCCCGTCTCCACCCCCGACCGGCTGTTCCGGCTCGCCGACGCCGCCCAGTACCGGGCCAAGGCCTCCCGGGCCGCGCACCCCGTGGTGGCCGGCCGCAGCCACGGGCCCGGCTTCGCCCCCGACCCGACGGTGCTGCTCGCCGACGCCGCCGACCCGCACCACCGCACCGACGCCCGGCGCGGCGGCCCCGGGCAGCGCGGCGGCGACCGGCGGCGCTTCCGCGGGGCCGCGCACAGTGCCGACCCGGGCCAGCTGCTCGCCACCGTGCTCGCCGCGCTGGACCACAACGGCACCCAGCGGGCCAACCACCCGGCCGACACCCTGGCCAGGATGGTGACCGTCGCCGAGACCTCCGCCCGGCTGCTGGACGCCGTGGCCTGGTGGGTCTCGTACGTGCCGCCGGGCTCGCACCTGATGCGCACCGCGCAGCACGCGGTCTACCGGATGACCAGCGGTCCGAGCGGGTCCGGGGCGGTCACCCAGCGGGCCCAGATCGAGGCCCCGGACGCCGTGTTCGACCTGCGCCACTACCCGCAGACCCGGCGGGCCGCCCGGGGCGGCGGCTTCGCGCTGCGCGCCGGCGCGGCCGGGAACGACCCGGCGGAGGAGGCCGTCATGGTGGTCAGCGGGTACCGGGCGATGGTCGCCGCCGGCGGGCCGAACGCGGCGGGCGGCTGGCTGGTCGAGCTGTTCGCGGACGAGGCCACGCTGCCTCTGGGCCAGGTCGCCGGGGCGCTGCGCGCCCTGGTCGCGGTCGCGCTCTCCGGCCCCGCGTCGCCGCCGCCGGACTGAGGCCGCCGCAGGCCGGGCCGGCCGGTCCCCGGGGCGTGGCGGGGACGTCACAGCTGGGCCACAGGGCCCTCCGGAGGACTGTCCGGGGCCGCCGGGGGCATGCGACAGTGTGACCGCATCGCACCGGGGGACCTGGGAGGGACCATGCGCACACGCCTGGCCGGAGTACTGCTCACACTGGTGATGGCGGTCGGCGGCGCCGCCGCCGCGGGGGAGAGGCGGTCGCGGCACCGCGGAGTGCGCCGGCAGCCGTCCGGCAGGCGCCGCAGCAGGCCCCGGCCTCCGCCGGGCAGGCGACGACCGTCCGGGCCGCGTCCACCACCACGCAGCTGGCGAAGTCGAAGTCCAAGGTCAAGAGCAAGAAGAAGTCCAAGAGCGGCGTGATCGGCAAGCTCATCGGCGTGCTCGTGATCATCGTGCTGCTGGCCGTGCTGGTCGCCGTCGTGGTGTCGATGCGCCGGCGTTCACGCGACTGATCCGCCGATCCCCGCCGGAGCGGGTGGTGGTGGGTCAGGGCCGGTCGGACGGCACCTGACCCGCGGTCACCCGCTCCGCGCCTGTGTAGACGTTGGCGCTCTCGCCGCGCAGGAAGCCCACCAGGGTCAGGCCCAGCTCCTCGGCGAGTTCGACCGCCAGCGAGGACGGCGCCGACACCGCGGCCAGCAGCGGGATCCCCGCCAGGGCCGCCTTCTGGGTCAGTTCGAACGAGGCCCGCCCGCTGACCAGCAGGACGTGCCCGGTCAGCGGCAGCCGGCCCTCGCGCAGTGCCCAGCCGATCACCTTGTCCACCGCGTTGTGCCGGCCCACGTCCTCCCGGACGCAGAGCAGTTCGCCGTCCGCGGTGAAGAGCGCGGCGGCGTGCAGCCCGCCGGTGGCGTCGAAGGCCCGCTGGGCGGCCCGCAGCCGGTCCGGCAGGGCGTACAGCAGCGCCGGGGAGACCCGCAGCGGGTCCTCGGCCACCGGCCACCTGCTGTGGGTGCGGACGGCCTCCACGGTGTCGCGGCCGCAGAGCCCGCAGGCGCTGGTGGTGAGCAGGTTGCGGTGGGCGGACAGCGGCGCGGCGTGGCCGCGGACGGTGGCGTCCACCACGTTGTAGGTGTTGGCGCCCTCCGCGTCCGTCCCGGCGCAGTAGCGCAGCGCGGCGAGCTGTCCGGTCGTGTGGACGACGCCCTCACCGACGAGGAAGCCCGCCACCAGGTCGAAGTCGTCGCCCGGCGTGCGCATGGTGACGGTCAGCGCCGCCCCGCCCAGCCGGATCTCCAGCGGCTCCTCGGCCGCCAGCGCGTCCGGCCGGACGCCCTGCTCCGCGCCGCGCAGCCGTACCACCCTGCGCCGAACCGTCGCCCGTGCCATCAGCCCTCCGTCCTCGACCCCGCTGCGCCCAGCCTGCGGCACCGCACGGCCGGATGGGAAATCCCCGGCGCGGCCCCGCACGACCCGTCCGCCGCCAGCGGTTGTCAGATTCCCATTCACCTGATTCGATTGTGCATATGGATATGCACGGTGCTGTGGCCCCCGACGCGCCACTCGTCCAGGTCGGCAAGGCCGATGTCACTGCCGAGGACGTCCTCGCCGTCGCCCGGGGCAACGCCCGGGTCGAGATCGGCCCCGACGCCCTCGCCGAGATGGCCGGCGCCCGCGCCCGGATCGACGCGCTGGCCGCCGAGCCGCGCCCGGTCTACGGCGTCTCGACCGGCTTCGGCGCCCTCGCCGTCCGGCACATCAGCCCGGAACTGCGGGCCCAGCTCCAGCGCTCGCTGGTGCGCTCGCACGCCGCCGGCATGGGTCCGACGGTCGAGCGCGAGGTCGTCCGCGCCCTCGTCTTCCTGCGGATGAAGACCCTGGCCTCCGGCCGTACGGGTGTCCGCCCGCTGGTCGCCGAGACCATGGCCGCCCTGCTCAACGCCGGCATCACCCCGGCCGTCCGCGAGTTCGGCTCGCTCGGCTGCTCGGGCGACCTCGCCCCGCTGTCGCACTGCGCGCTCGTCCTGATGGGCGAGGGCACCGCGTACGGCCCCGACGGCGTGGAGAAGGACGCCGCCGAGCTGCTCGCCGCCGCCGGCATCGAGCCGGTCGAGCTGCTGGAGAAGGAGGGCCTGGCCCTCATCAACGGCACCGACGGCATGCTCGGCATGCTGGTCATGGCCATCGCCGACCTCCAGCGGCTGTTCACCACCGCCGACATCACCGCCGCGATGAGCCTGGAGGCGCTGCTCGGCACCGACCGGGTGCTCGCGCCCGAGCTGCACGCCCCGATCCGCCCGCACCCGGGCCAGGCGGCCAGCGCCGCCAACATGCTCGCGGTGCTGGCCGGCTCCGGTCTGACCGGCCACCACCAGGACGACGCGCCGCGCGTCCAGGACGCGTACTCGATCCGGTGCGCCCCGCAGGTCGCCGGCGCCGGCCGCGACACCGTCGCGCACGCCCGCACCGTCGCCGAGCGCGAGCTCGCCGCCTCCGTCGACAACCCGGTGGTGCTGCCCGACGGCCGGGTCGAGTCCAACGGCAACTTCCACGGCGCCCCTGTCGCCTACGTGCTGGACTTCCTCGCCATCGCCGCCGCCGACCTCGGCTCGATCTCCGAGCGGCGCACCGACCGGCTGCTCGACAAGGCCCGCTCGCACGGCCTGCCGGCGTTCCTCGCCGACGACCCGGGCGTCGACTCCGGCCTGATGATCGCCCAGTACACCCAGGCGGCGCTGGTCAGCGAGAACAAGCGGCTCGCCGTGCCGGCCTCGGTCGACTCGATCCCGTCCTCCGCCATGCAGGAGGACCACGTGTCGATGGGCTGGTCGGCGGCCCGCAAGCTGCGCCAGTCGGTGACCAACCTGACCCGGGTGCTGGCGGTCGAACTCGTCGCCGCCTCCCGGGCGCTGGAGATCCGCGCGGAGGGCGGCAGCGGCCCGCTCGCGCCCGCCACCGCGGCCGCGATCGCCGCCGCCCGCGAGGCCGGCGTCGGCGGTCCCGGCCGGGACCGCTTCCTGTCGCCCGACCTGGAGGCCGCGGCCGCCCTGGTCGCCTCCGGCGACCTGCTGCACGCGGTCGAGCGGGTCACCGGCCCGCTGGGCTGACCCGGGGCGGGACGGGTGGGGTCAGCCCCACCCGTCCCGCCGCTGCTGTCCCCGGCCGCGGCCGGCCAGCGCGGAGGAGAGGTTGATGCCGACGATCCCGGCCCAGCAGACCACCAGCCCGGCCAGTCCGGCGGTGCCCGCCGCGACGCCGGACAGCGGGATGCCCATCACCAGCGACAGCACCTGGATCTTGGTGTGCGGGTTGCCGCGCGGCCGTTCGGCCCCGGCCTCGCCCAGCCGTTCGGCGACGCGCTGTTCGACCCGGGCGTCGAGCCGGGAGTCGATCCGGGCGAGGAAGGAGTCGACGACCTCGTTCTCGTACTCCTTGCCGAGCTCCTTGCGGGTCTGCAGGGCGGCGTCGAGGTCGCGGGCCAGGTCGTCCTTGCGAAGGTCCATGGCCATCAGCGTCCTCGCCCGGTGCGGTGGCGGTCCACCGTTGCGACGCGATTTCCGGGAAGGTTCAGGGAGACCTCAGGGTCACCCCGAGGGCCGGCCCTCGGATCGGGCCTCGGCGGGCGCCGGTCCGTTCGGCCACGACCGGTGCGGTGATCGCGGGGGCGGCCGTCGGCGCGTCCCGCAGGGCGAAACGCCGTTGCCCACCTGCCAAGACTGCGCCACAGTCGTCCCAGCCTCCGCCGCCAGCGGTGGGCGCCGCACCCGAGCTCGGAGGTACCGCCGATGACAGCCCTGGACGAGACCGGCACCGTCGGCCCCTCCGCGCGTCTGCTCCAGCTCTTCGAGGGCCACCGGCTCACCCCGACGCAGCGGCGGATCGCCCACGCGCTCGTCCGGCACGCCACCCAGGCGCCCTTCCTGTCCAGTGTCGAGGTGGCCGAGCTCGCCGGGGTCAGCCAGCCGTCCGTGACCCGCTTCGCGGTCGCCCTCGGCTACGACGGCTACCCGGCGCTGCGCCGGCAGCTGCGCGAGCTGGGCGGCGGCGAGCCGCCCGCGGTGGAGAGCCCCGCCGACGCCGTCCGCAACGAGCACCAGCAGGCCGTCCTCGCCGAGATCGAGCACCTGCGGCACCTCGCCGAGCTGCTGGCCGACCCCGAGCCGATCGTCCGGGCCGCCCGGCTGCTCGCCGCCTCCCGGACGCTGCCGGTGCTCGGCCTGCGGGCGGCGTCCGCGCAGGCGCACGGCTTCGCGTACTTCGCGGCCAAGGTGCACCCGGACGTCCGGCTGCTCGACGAGGGCGGCTCGATGCTCGCCGACCGGATCGAGCAGGCCGCGGCCGCCGGTGCCACGGCGCTGATGTGCTTCGCGCTGCCGCGCTACCCGCGGGAGCTGATGGACGCGCTGCTGACGGCCCGGGAGTGCGGTCTGACGGTGGTCACCGTCGCCGACAGCGCGTTCGCGCCGGTCGCCAAACTGTCCGACCTGATGCTGCCGGCCGCGGTCGGCACCGGGCTGGTCTTCGACACCGCCTGCGCGCCGATGATGCTGGGCCGGGTGCTGCTCCAGACCATGTGCGACGAACTCCCGGGCGCCGAGGCCAAGCTGGAGGCCAATGAGCAGTCGGCGGCGGCCCGCGGGCTGTTCCTGGAGTAGGAGCCGGCGGCGGCCGTGTTGCCGACGGCCCTTCAGCGGGCATCCCTCTCTCAGGGCCCGGTGCCGGGCCGGACGGGGGTGCCCGAGATGCGCGTCATCCATCAGATGGTGAGAACCGCGAGACTGGCCGACGGCGCCGACGAGTGGTCGTGCCCCGCCTGCGGGCGCAGGATCGCCCTGCGCTGCCCGCCCGATCCGCAGCTGCGGGTCATCGACGCCGGGGACGAGAGCGCCGTGCACATCGGGGTGACCGAGGCGGACGGGGCCGAGGGCGCGGCCGAGGGCGCGGCCGAGCGGTACGGCCTGGGGCCGATCCAGGAGATCCCGCGTCCGCCGTCGCGGCCCGTCCGGGAGCCGTCGGCCCGCGAGGCCGCCGCGGACGCGGCAGGGCCGGACGCGGACGACCGCGCCTGGCTGGCCGGCATCGGCATCGACTGGGACGGCGACGCGGCCGCCTGAGCCGCCGTCGCCCGTTCGGCGCACACTGGAGGCAGGGGGACCGGCGCCCGTTCGGGCCCCCGGGCAGGTGAGCGCTATGCGGTACCACTGGCACGGCGGCCACGGCGGCGGCTGGGGATGGGTACTGCCGGGGATCACGATGCTGCTGTTCGCGCTGCTGCTCGTGGGTCTGCTGGTGCTGTTGTGGCGGGTGCTGGCGCGGGGCGGCGGGCGGGGCGGCGGGCCACCGGCCCCGCACTGGGGGAGTGCGCCGCCGTCCGGGGCCGAGCAACTGCTCGCGGAGCGGCTGGCCCGCGGGGAGATCGAGGTCGACGAGTACCGGACGCGGCTGGCGGCGCTCCGGGAGGGCGCCCGTCCGCCCGGCCGACCCGGGGAATAGCGCGTGCGAAGGGGTGGTTCATGGCGATGTAGTTGAAACGTGAACGACATGGGGAGTGAGCGCAATGCAGTTCGGGATCTTCACCGTCGGCGACGTCACGGCCGACCCGACCACCGGTCGGACGCCGACGGAGCACGAGCGGATCAAGGCGACGGTGGCGATCGCGCTCAAGGCCGAGGAGGTGGGCCTCGACGTCTTCGCGACCGGCGAGCACCACAACCCGCCGTTCACGCCGTCCTCCCCGACCACGCTGCTCGGCCACATCGCGGCCCGCACCGAACGGCTGATCCTCTCCACCTCCACCACGCTGATCACCACCAACGACCCGGTGAAGATCGCCGAGGACTACGCCACCCTCCAGCACCTCGCCGACGGCCGCGTCGACCTCATGCTCGGCCGCGGCAACACCGGCCCGGTCTACCCCTGGTTCGGCCAGGACATCCGCCAGGGCATCCCGCTCGCCATCGAGAACTACGCCCTGCTCCACCAGCTGTGGCGCGAGGACGTGGTCGACTGGAAGGGGCGCTTCCGCACCCCGCTCCAGGGCTTCACCGCCACCCCCGCCCGCTGGACGGCGTCCCGCCGTTCGTCTGGCACGGCTCGATCCGCAGCCCCGAGATCGCCGAGCAGGCCGCCTACTACGGCGACGGATTCTTCGCCAACAACATCTTCTGGCCCAAGGAGCACTTCCAGAAGCTCGTCGACCTCTACCGCACCCGCTACGCCCACTACGGCCACGGCACCCCGGAGCAGGCGCTCGTCGGCCTCGGCGGCCAGGTCTTCCTGCGGCGCAACTCGCAGGACGCCGTCCGTGAGTTCCGTCCCTACTTCGACAACGCCCCGGTGTACGGCCACGGGCCGTCGCTGGAGGAGTTCACCGAGCAGACCCCGCTGACGGTCGGCAGCCCGCAGGAAGTGATCGACAAGACCCTGACCTTCCGCGAGTCCTTCGGCGACTACCAGCGCCAGCTCTTCCTCGTCGACCACGCGGGCCTGCCGCTCAAGACCGTCCTCGAACAGCTCGACCTGCTCGGCGAGGAGGTCGTCCCGGTGCTGCGCAAGGAGTTCGCCCGCAACCGGCCCGCCGGTGTCCCCGACGCCCCCACCCACGCCTCGCTGCTCGCCCGCCGCGACGCCACCACACTCCAGGAGGCCCGATGACCGCCCCGATCAGGATCGTCGCCGTGTCCGCGGGGCTCGGCGAGCCGTCCGCCACCCGGCTGCTCGCGGACCGCCTCACCGAGCAGGTCCGCGCCGAACTGGCCGGCGGCGGTCGGCCGGTCGAGGTCGAGACCGTCGAACTGCGCGACCTCGCCACCGAGATCGCCAACAACTTCGTGACCGGGTTCGCCGGGCCGGGGCTGCGGGCCGCGACCGACGCGGTCGCCGCCGCCGACGCGGTGATCGCCGTGACGCCGATCTTCAGCGCCTCCTACAGCGGCCTGTTCAAGTCCTTCTTCGACGTGCTGGACCGGGACGCGCTCAGCGGCACGCCCGTCCTGGTCGCCGCCACCGGTGGCACCGCCCGGCACTCGCTCGCGCTGGAGCACGCCATGCGCCCGCTCTTCGCGCACCTGCGGGCGGTCGTGGTGCCGACCGCGGTTTTCGCGGCCTCCGAGGACTGGGGGCCGGGCGGCGACGCGGCCACCGAGGGCCTCGGCCCCCGGATCGCCCGCGCCGCCGACGAACTCGCCGGCCTGCTCACCGCCCGGCCGCCCCGGCAGCGCACGGAAGCCGAGGTGGTCCCCTTCGCCGACCAGCTCGCCGCGTTGCGGGTCGGCTGAGTCGGAGACGGTCCCGACGCGCCGCCCGGGCCCGTCCGGCCCCGTTCCGCCACCGCGCGGGGCGGGGCCGTTCCTGTTCCGATGGTGAAGAGGTCTGGCTTCCCGCGGGATGACTGGATATATTCAGTCTCGGTAAGCCTGAATGAATTCATCCGCAAGGAGGCCGGAGCATGGTGGAGCAGGTGAGCGGTCCGCGTGAGGTTCGCGCGGCGCGTGGGACGCAGCTGACCACGCAGGGCTGGCAGCAGGAGGCCGCCCTGCGGATGCTCATGAACAACCTCGACCCCGAGGTTGCCGAGCACCCGTCCAAGCTGGTCGTCTACGGCGGCACCGGCAAGGCCGCCCGCGACTGGCGTTCGTACGACGCCATGGTCCGCACCCTGCAGACCCTGAAGCAGGACGAGACGATGCTCGTCCAGTCCGGCCGGCCGGTCGGCGTGATGCAGACCCACGAGTGGGCGCCCCGGGTGCTCATCGCCAACTCCAACCTGGTCGGCGACTGGGCGAACTGGGAGGAGTTCCGGCGCCTGGAGTCGCTCGGCCTCACCATGTACGGCCAGATGACCGCGGGTTCCTGGATCTACATCGGCACCCAGGGCATCCTCCAGGGCACCTACGAGACCTTCGGCGCCGTCGCGGCCAAGAAGTTCGACAACACCCTCGAAGGCACCATCACCCTCACCGCCGGCCTCGGCGGCATGGGCGGCGCCCAGCCGCTCGCCGTCACGATGAACGGCGGCGTCGCGATCTGCATCGACTGCGACCCGTCCCGCATCTCCCGCCGGATCGAGCACCGCTACCTGGACGTCGAGGCCAAGAACCTGGACCACGCACTCCAGTTGGCCGTCGAGGCCCGGGACAAGAAGCAGCCGCTCTCCATCGGCCTGCTCGGCAACGCCGCCGAGCTGTTCCCGCAGCTGCTGGCGATGGACGCCCCGATCGACATCGTCACCGACCAGACCAGCGCCCACGACCCGCTGAGCTACCTGCCGATCGGCGTCGCCTTCGACGACATGGCCGACTACGCGGCCGCCAAGCCCGCGGAGTTCACCCAGCGTTCGCGCGAGTCGATGGCCAAGCACGTCGAGGCGATGGTCGGCTTCCAGGACCGTGGCGCCGAGGTCTTCGACTACGGCAACTCGATCCGCGGCGAGGCCCAGCTGGCCGGCTACGACCGGGCGTTCGCCTTCCCCGGCTTCGTCCCGGCGTACATCCGGCCGCTGTTCTGCGAGGGCAAGGGCCCGTTCCGCTGGGCCGCGCTCTCCGGCGACGCCCAGGACATCTACAAGACCGACAAGGCCGTGCTCGACCTCTTCCCGGAGAACGAGTCGCTGCACCGCTGGATCAAGATGGCCCAGGAGAAGGTGCACTTCCAGGGCCTGCCGGCGCGCATCTGCTGGCTCGGCTACGGCGAGCGCGACAAGGCCGGCGAGCGCTTCAACGACATGGTCGCCTCCGGCGAGCTGTCCGCGCCGATCGTGATCGGCCGCGACCACCTCGACTGCGGCTCGGTCGCCTCCCCGTACCGCGAGACCGAGGCCATGCTCGACGGCTCCGACGCGATCGCCGACTGGCCGCTGCTCAACGCCATGGTCAACGTCGCCTCCGGCGCGTCCTGGGTCTCCATCCACCACGGCGGCGGCGTCGGCATCGGCCGCTCGATCCACGCCGGCCAGGTCACCGTCGCCGACGGCACCGCGCTGGCCGGCGAGAAGATCCGCCGGGTGCTCACCAACGACCCGGGCATGGGCGTCATCCGCCACGTCGACGCGGGCTACGACCGCGCCGTCGAGGTCGCGGACGAGCGCGGCGTGCGCGTCCCGATGGGTGAGCTGTGAGCTTCGAGCAGATGTGGGCGGAGCTGCTCCCCGTGGGCCGCTCCGCCTCCTCGGGCGGCTACCGCCGCTTCGCCTGGAACTCCGCCGACGCCGAGTGCCGGGCCTGGTTCGAGGAGCAGGCCCGCTCCCGCGGCCTGGCCTACGAGCTGGACCGCAACGGCAACCAGTGGGCCTGGCTCGGCGACCCGCAGGCCGGCGGCGCGGTCGTCACCGGCTCCCACCTGGACTCCGTCCCGGACGGCGGCGCCTACGACGGCCCGCTCGGCGTGGTCTCCTCCTTCGCGGCACTGGACGAACTGCGCGCCCGCGGCGCGCAGTTCGCCCGGCCGCTGGCGATCGTCAACTTCGGCGACGAGGAGGGCGCCCGGTTCGGCGTCGCCTGCATCGGCTCCCGGCTGAGCTCTGGCGTGCTGTCGCAGGAGCAGGCGTACGAGCTGCGCGACGCCGACGGCGTGCGGCTGCCCGACGCGATGGAGAAGGCCGGCCACGACCCGGCCGCGATCGGCCCCGACGACGACCGGCTGGCCCGGATCGGCGCCTTCGTCGAGCTGCACGTCGAGCAGGGCCGGGCGCTGGCCGAGGAGCACCCCGTCGGTGTGGCCAGCGCGATCTGGCCGCACGGCCGCTGGCGGTTCGACTTCCACGGCGAGGCCAACCACGCCGGCACCACCCGGATCGAGGACCGCCGGGACCCGATGCTCACCTACGCCACCACCGTCCTGTCCGCCCGCAAGAAGGCGCGACTGGCCGGCGCCCTGGCCACCTTCGGCAAGGTGGCGGTCGAGCCGAACGGCACCAACGCCATCGCCTCCCTCGTCCGCGGCTGGCTGGACTCCCGCGCCGCCGACGAGGCCACCCTGGAGCAGGTGGTGGAGGAGATCCGGCAGGCCGCCGCCGAGCGCGGCGACCGTGACGGCGTCCGGGTCGAGCTGACCCGGGAGTCGTACACCCCGGTGGTGGACTTCGACGGTCCGCTGCGCGACCGGCTCGCGAAGACGCTGGGCGGCGTCCCGGTGCTGCCCACCGGTGCGGGACACGACGCCGGAATCCTGGCGTCCCGGATCCCGACCGCCATGCTGTTCGTACGGAACCCCACCGGTGTGTCGCACTCCCCGGCCGAGTTCGCCGAGGAGGCGGACTGCCTCGCGGGCGTCGCCGCACTCGCCGACGTACTGGAGGACCTCGCATGTCAGGGCTGACGTACTGGGCGGAGTACGCCTGGCTGCCGCACGCCAACGGGTCGGTGGTCGAGCGCGACGTGCTGATCACCGTCGGTCCGGGCGGCCGGATCGCCAAGGTCACCCCGGAGAGCGGGCCCTGCCCGGCCGGCGCCGTCCGGCTCGGCGGCCTGCTGCTGCCGGGCCAGGCCAACGCCCACTCGCACGCCTTCCACCGGGCGCTGCGCGGCACCGTCCAGGTCGGCTCCGGCACCTTCTGGACGTGGCGGGACACCATGTACCGCTTCGCCGGCGCCCTCGACCCGGACAGCTACCTCGCGCTCGCCACCGCCGTCTACGCCGAGATGGCGCTCGCCGGGATCACCGCGGTCGGCGAGTTCCACTACCTGCACCACGCGCCCGGCGGCGGCCGCTACGCCGACCCCAACGCGATGGGCCGCGCCCTCGTCGAGGCCGCCGCCCGGGCCGGCATCCGGATCACCCTGCTGGACACCTGCTACCTGTCCTCCGGCTTCGGCGCCGAGGTCACCAAGCCGCAGCTGCGGTTCAGCGACGGCGACGCCGAGGCCTGGGCGCAGCGCGTGGACGACCTCAAGCCCGCCGACCACGCCCGGATCGGCGCGGCCGTGCACTCCGTCCGGGCCGTCCCCGCCGACCAGCTCGGCACCGTCGCGCACTGGGCCGCCGTGCGCACGGCCCCGCTGCACGTCCACCTCTCCGAGCAGACCGCCGAGAACGAGGCCTGCCTCGCGGCGCACGGCGTCACCCCGACCCGGCTGCTCGCCGACCACGGCGTGCTGGGCCGGCGCACCTCCGCGGTGCACGCCACCCATCTCACCGACGACGACGTCCGGCTGCTCGCCGAGTCCTCCACCGCCATCTGCATGTGCCCCACCACCGAGCGGGACCTCGCGGACGGCATCGGCCCGGCCCGCCGGCTGGCGAGCGCGGGCTGCCCGATCACCCTCGGCAGCGACAGCCACGCGGTGATCGACCCGTTCGAGGAGGCCCGCGCGCTGGAGCTGAACGAACGGCTGGCCACCCGTACCCGCGGCCACTGGACGGCCAACGCGCTGCTGCGCGCCGGGAGCGAGGACGGCCACGCCTCGCTCGGCTGGCCGGAGGCCGGACGGATCGAGGCCGGCTCGCTCGCCGACTTCACCGCGGTCGCCCTGGACAGCGTCCGCACCGCCGGCCCGCGGCCGGCCCTCGGCGCCGAGACCGCGGTGTTCGCCGCCTCCGCCGCCGATGTCCGGCACGTGGTGGTCGGCGGGCGGCAGATCGTCGCCGACGGCGTCCACACGCTCGTCCCCGACGTCGCCGGGGCGCTGCGCACCGCCGTCGAGGCGCTCCTGTCCTGACGGCGGCCGCCGCAGGTCCACTGCTCCGACAACGAAAGGTCCCTGCGCCGTGAGTCTCCTGATCACCGGCATCGGCAGCCTGGTCACCAACGACCCCGGGCTCGGTGAGGGCCCGCTGGGCCTCCTCCGGGACGCGGCCGTGGTCGTGGACGGTGACCGGGTCGCCTGGGTCGGTGCGGCCCCCGCCGCGCCCGCCGCCGACGAGTCCTTCGACGCGGCGGGCCGGGCCCTGCTGCCCGGCTTCGTGGACTCGCACGCGCACCTGGTGTTCGCCGGCGACCGCACCGCCGAGTTCAACGCCCGGATGTCCGGCCAGGCGTACAGCGCCGGCGGCATCCGGACGACCGTCGCCGCGACCCGGGCCGCCACCGACGCGGAACTCGACGCCAACCTGGCCCGCTTCGTCGCCGAGGCCCTGCGCCAGGGCACCACCACGATCGAGTGCAAGTCCGGCTACGGCCTGACCGTCGCCGACGAGGCGCGGGCGCTGCGGATCGCCTCCGCGCACACGCCGGAGACCACCTACCTGGGCGCCCACGTGGTGGCCCCGGAGTTCGCCGACGACCCGGCCGGATACGTCGACCTGGTCACCGGCGAGATGCTGGACGCCTGCGCGCCGCACGCCCGCTGGGTGGACGTCTTCTGCGAGCGCGGCGCCTTCGACGGCGACCAGGCGCGGGCGGTGCTCACCGCCGGGGCCAAGCGCGGGCTCGTCCCCCGGGTGCACGCCAACCAGCTGGGCCACGGCCCGGGTGTGCAGCTCGCGGTGGAGCTCGGCGCGGCCTCGGCCGACCACTGCACGCATCTCACCGACGAGGACGTGGCCGCCCTGGCGGGCAGCGACACCGTGGCGACCCTGCTGCCCGGCGCCGAGTTCTCGACCCGCGCCGCCTACCCCGACGCGCGCCGGCTGATCGACGCGGGCGCCGCGGTCGCGCTGTCCACCGACTGCAACCCGGGCTCCAGCTTCACCAGCTCGATGGCGTTCTGCATCGCGGTGGCGGTGCGCGAGATGGGCATGACCCCGGACGAGGCGGTGCACGCCGCCACCGCGGTCGGCGCCCGGGCGCTGCGCCGCACCGACGTCGGGGTGGTGACCCCCGGGGCCCGCGCCGACCTGCTGCTGCTGGACGCGCCCTCGCACGTGCACCTGGCCTACCGGCCGGGCGTCCCGCTGACGGCGGCGGTCTGGCGTGCGGGCGTGCGGGCCGTCTGAGCCCGTACCCGGCCACGCACGAGGCCCGGCACCCCCAGGGGTGCCGGGCCTCGTGCGTGGTGTCAGTGCACGTCGCGGACGGTCAGTGCACGTCGCCCATGAGGCGGATGACGCGCTTGCGGTACATCGCGAGGGCGACACCGGCGATGATCGCCATCGCGCCCTGGAAGGCGAAGTAGCCGGTGCTGCCGACCACGTCGTCGCCGAGGGCCAGCTGGAAGATGGCGGCCACGCAGTCACCGGCGGTGACCGCGAGGAACCAGACACCCATCATCTGGCTGGCGTACTTGGCGGGCGCCAGCTTGGTGGTGACCGAGAGGCCGACCGGGGAGAGCGTCAGCTCGCCGACGGTCTGGACGAGGTACACCACGGCCAGCCACAGCGGGGTGACCTTGACCCCGCCGGAGGCGGCGGCCATGGCCAGCATCATGACCAGGAAGGACGCGCCGATCATCAGCAGGCCGATCGCGAACTTCATCGTGGTGCTGGGGTTCTTGCCGCGGCGCGACAGCGCCACCCAGAGCCAGGCGAAGACCGGGGCCAGCGCCATGATGTAGAGCGGGTTCAGCGACTGGAACCAGCTGGACGGGAAGTTGAACCCGAACAGCGTGGAGGCGGTGCTGTCCTCGGCGAAGACGCTCAGCGTCGAACCGGACTGGTCGTAGATCATCCAGAACACGGCCGCGGCCACGAAGAACCAGATGTAGCCGCTCATCTTGGACTGGTCGGCGGCGTCCAGGTCCTTGTCGCGCTTCACCCGGGCGAAGACGAACACCGGGATCGCGATGCCCGCGATCGACAGCGGCCAGATCGCCCAGTTGATGGTGAAGTGGCCGGTCAGCGCGACGACACCGTAGAAGACGGCGGCGACGGCGAGCCACAGGCCGGCCTTGCGCAGGACGGCCTGCTTCTCGGCGGCCGGGATCGGCGAGCTGACCTCGTCGCTGCGGGCGCTGAGGTGGCGGGTGCCGAGCAGGTACTGGCCGAGGCCCAGCGCCATGCCGACGCCGGCGAGGGCGAAGCCCAGGTGCCAGTTGACGCTCTGGCCGACCGTGCCGATGACCAGCGGGGCGGCGAAGGCACCGAGGTTGATGCCCATGTAGAAGATGGTGAAGCCGCCGTCGCGACGCGGGTCGTTGGGCCCGTCGTAGAGGTGGCCGACCATCGTCGAGATGTTCGCCTTGAGCAGGCCGGAGCCCAGGGCGATGAAGCCGAGGCCGCCGAAGAACGAGAACGACGCCGGGACGGCCAGCATGAAGTGGCCGATCATGATGATCACGCCGCCGAGCGCCACGGTCTTGCGGGCGCCCAGGAAGCGGTCCGCGATCCAGCCGCCCGGCAGGGCGAGCAGGTAGACCATCGCGTTGTAGACGCTGTAGACCGCGGTCGCCACGGCGATCTTCATGCCGAGGCCGCCGTCGGTAGTGGCGGCCGTCATGTAGAGCACCAGCAGGGCACGCATGCCGTAGAAGCTGAATCGCTCCCACATCTCGGTCATGAAGAGGGTGGCGAGCCCTCGGGGGTGCCCGAAGAAGGTCTTGCCACTGTTCGGGGCCGGCCGTACGCCGGCGTCCAGGGTGGTAGTCGCCATAGGTGGTGGGTTTCCTTGCCTGACTTCGTCCGTCGAGGGGGTGATGACGGGCGGGGACCGGACCACTGTACGGCGCTGATTGCATGACATCGTCTGACAAATGCGTAGTCGTCGGTATTGTCCGAGTAAAGTGCCGCCGACCCTTGACATGCATTTCCATGGTACCCCCGGAAAAGTTCCTTCGAACCGAAGATCAAAAGGCAGGATCTCCGCTGGGACGACCTAAAACCTGTGGAGACATGGACACGGCGCCCCGCGCAGGCCGGGCGCACGGCTGTGAACTAGTTCACAGCCCCCTCGGAACGATCGGGGCGGACTACCATCACCCCCATGACCTGTGTGCTGCTGGCCGAGGACGACCCGGCAATCTCCGAACCGCTGGCCCGCGCGCTGCGCCGCGAGGGCTACGAGGTGCTCGTCCGCGACGACGGCCCCACCGCACTGGCGGCCGGCCTCACCGAGGAGGTCGACCTGATCGTCCTCGACCTCGGGCTGCCCGAGATGGACGGGCTGGAGGTCTGCCGACGGCTGCGCGCCGACGGCCGCAGCTGCCCCGTCCTGGTGCTCACCGCCCGCGCCGACGAGGTGGACACCGTGGTCGGCCTCGACGCGGGCGCCGACGACTACGTCACCAAGCCGTTCCGGCTGGCCGAGCTGCTGGCCCGGGTCCGGGCCCTGCTGCGCCGCGGCAACGTCGACCAGCTCACCACCGGCGCGCACGGCGTCAAGATCGACATCGAGTCGCACCGCGCCTGGCTCGGCGAGGAGGAGCTGACGCTCTCCGCCAAGGAGTTCGAGCTGCTGCGGGTGCTCGTCCGGGACGCCGGCCGGGTGGTCACCCGCGAGGAGATCATGCGCCAGGTCTGGGACACCACCTGGTGGACCTCGACCAAGACCCTCGACATGCACATCTCCTGGCTGCGCAAGAAGCTCGGCGACGACGCGGCCAACCCCCGCTACATCGCCACCGTGCGCGGCGTGGGCTTCCGCTTCGAGAAGAACTGACCAGGGGCGTCCGGCAGCGTGAAGCGAAGGATGATCAACTCGCTGCTGGGCGTCGTCCTGGTGGTGGTCGCGGTGTTCTGCGTGCCGCTGGCCCTGATCGAGAAGCAGAGCATCGTCAACGCGGCCCACGACCGCGTCGACGCCGCCGCCGTAAGGGTCCTCGGACTGGTGGAGAACCGGCTCGCCGCGGGTGAGCCGGTCACCGGCGAGAAGTTCGCCGCCCAGGTCCCCGAGGGCTCCTTCGTCACCGTCCAGATCCCCGGCCAGGCCGAGATCGCGGCCGGCCGGCCGGTGACGGGCGCCGCGATCACCGCCACCGAGGAGGGCGCCAACGGCGAGAGCGTCACCGTGGTGCAGTCCCGGGCCGACGTCGACCACGAGATCGGCAACATGCTGCTGCTGCTCGGCGTCGTGGCCCTGCTCGCGGTGCAGGCCGCGGTCGCCCTCGCCGTCTGGCAGGCCAAGCGGCTCGCCCGCCCGCTCACCGACCTCGCGGAGACCGCCGAACGCCTCGGCTCCGGCGACCCGCGCCCCCGCGACCGCCGTTACGGCGTCCCCGAGCTCGACCGGATCGCCGAAGTGCTGGACGTCAGCGCCGAGCGGATCGCCCGGATGCTCACCGCCGAGCGCCGGCTCGCCGCCGACGCCTCGCACCAGCTCCGCACCCCGCTCACCGCGCTCTCCATGCGGCTGGAGGAGATCACCGCACTCGCCGAGGAGCCGGACACCGTCAAGGAGGAGGCGAGCATCGCCCTCCAGCAGGTCGAGCGGCTCACCGACGTCGTCCAGCGCCTGCTCACCAACCAGCGCGACCCCACCAGCCCCACCGCGGTCGCCTTCGACCTCGACGAGGTGATCAAGCAGCAGGTGGAGGAGTGGGGCCCGTCGATGCGGGAGAGCGGCCGCCGGCTGTCCATCGAGGGCCTGCGCGGCACCGCGGTGCTCGGCACTCCCGGCACCGTGGCCCAGGTGCTCGCCACCCTGATCGAGAACTCGCTGATGCACGGCGCCGGCAACATCACCCTGCGGATCCGGCGGACGGGCTCCTCCGTCGTCGCCGAGGTCCAGGACGAGGGGCAGGGCGTGCCGCCCGAGCTCGGCAACCGGGTCTTCGAGCGGGCGGTCAGCGGCCGCAACTCCACCGGCATCGGCCTCGCGGTCGCCCGCGACCTCGCCGAGGCCGACGGAGGCCGACTGGAACTGCTGTCCCTGCGGCCGCCGGTGTTCGCGCTCTTCCTCAACGGCAGCCAGGCCCGCTGAGGTTCAGCGGACTACTTGGCGAACTGGCGCTCCTCGGAGGCCAGCAGCAGCTCGGCCTCCGCGACGACCTCGGCCGGCTCGGCCGGCTCCGGCAGGGCCTTGAACACCCAGGTGCGGTAGGAGACGAAGCGGAACACCGTGCCGACCGCCAGGCCGACCAGCTTGGCCGCGATCTGCTCGATGTGGGTGTCCAGGCCGAGCACGTACACCGAGCAGGCCAGCACGCCGGTCTCGATCAGCATGCCGGCGCCGCTGAACACCAGGAACAGCGTGATCTCGCGCTTGCGGGAGGCGGCGTCGCGGTCGCGGTACAGCCAGTACCGGTAGCCGAGGTAGTTGGTGGCGATGGCCACCAGCGTCGCCGCGACGTTGGAGCGCAGCGAGGCGAGGCCCAGCCCGTTGATGCAGACCCAGAAGACCAGGAAGTTGACCACCACGCCGCTGAGGCCGACGATGCCGAACTTGACCACCTCCCCGGACATGCCGCGCAGACGCTGCACCAGCGACGGCTTGGGAGCGGTGGTGGTAGTCATCCGGGTGTCTCCTGGGGGGCGTGCGGGAGGACGAACGAACAGCCCGCGCGGGCGCAGCGCGAACGGGCGCCTCGTGTACGCACGTGAGCATGCGGTACCACGCGAAGGCCCGGACACTCAGGCTACTCGCTCCCGCGGAGGCCCTTCGTGCCCAGGGGCACCACCCGCGGCCCGGCGGGCGCCGGTGCACCGGCTCCGACCGGCCCGGATATCCTGGGCAACGTGACTTTCGCGGGCAATGCAAAATTTCCAGTGGTGGGCATGATCGGCGGCGGGCAGCTTGCCCGCATGGCGCACCAGGCGGGCGTCCCGCTGGGTGTCCGCTTCAAGCTGCTGGCCGACACCCCCCAGGACTCCGCGGCGCAGGTCGTCGCCGACACCGTCCTCGGCGACTACCGGGACATGGAGACGCTGCGGCGCTTCGCCGCCGACTGCGACGTGGTCACCTTCGACCACGAGCACGTCCCCACCGAGCACCTGCGCGCCCTGGAGGCCGACGGCATCGCGGTGCGCCCCGGCCCGGACGCCCTGGTGAACGCCCAGGACAAGGGCGTGATGCGGGCGAAGCTGGACTCGATCGGGGTGCCGTGCCCGCGCCACCGGATCGTCGCCGACCCGGCCGACGTCACCGCCTTCGCCGCGGAGGGCTCCGGCTACCCGGTCGTGCTGAAGACGGTGCGCGGCGGCTACGACGGCAAGGGCGTCTGGGTGGTCGACGACGAGGCCGGGGCCGCCGCCCCGTTCCTCGCCGGCGTGCCGGTGCTCGCCGAGGAGAAGGTCGACTTCCTGCGCGAGCTGGCCGCCAACGTGGTGCGCTCGCCCAGCGGTCAGGCCGTCGCCTACCCGGTGGTGGAGAGCGTCCAGGAGAACGGCGTCTGCGCCGAGGTCACCGCCCCCGCCCCCGGCCTCGACCCCGAACTCGCCGCCGAGGCCCAGGCACTGGCCCTGCGGATCGCCGGCGACCTGGGCATCGTGGGCCACCTCGCGGTCGAGCTCTTCCAGACCAGGGACGGCCGCGTCCTGGTCAACGAGCTGGCCATGCGCCCGCACAACTCCGGCCACTGGACGCAGGACGGCGCGGTCACCTCGCAGTTCGAGAACCACCTGCGGGCCGTCCTCGACCTGCCGCTCGGCGACCCGCGCCCGCGCGCGAAGTGGACGGTCATGGTCAACGTGCTGGGCGGCGACTACCCCGACATGTACCACGCCTTCCTGCACTGCATGGCCCGCGACCCCGGTCTGCGGATCCACATGTACGGCAAGGACGTGAAGCCCGGCCGTAAGGTCGGCCACGTCAACGTCTTCGGGGACGACCTCGACGACGTCCGCGAGCGCGCCCGTCACGCGGCCGCCTACCTGCGAGGAACGATCACCGAATGAGCGACTCCGCGACCCCCGTCGTCGGCATCGTCATGGGCTCCGACTCCGACTGGCCCGTGATGGAGGCCGCCGCCCAGGCGCTCGACGAGTTCGAGATCCCGTACGAGGTGGACGTCGTCTCCGCGCACCGGATGCCCCGCGAGATGGTGGCCTACGGCGAGCAGGCGCACGCCCGCGGCCTGAAGGCGATCATCGCCGGCGCCGGCGGCGCCGCGCACCTGCCGGGCATGCTGGCCTCGGTGACGCCGCTGCCGGTCATCGGCGTCCCGGTGCCGCTGCGCTACCTGGACGGCATGGACAGCCTGATGTCGATCGTCCAGATGCCGGCCGGTGTCCCGGTCGCCACCGTGTCGATCGCGGGCGCCCGCAACGCCGGCCTGCTGGCGGTGCGGATGCTCGCCGCCTTCGACCCGGAGCTCGCCGAGAAGATGGTCGACTTCCAGGCCGACCTGAACGCCCAGGCCACCGAGAAGGGCAAGAAGCTCCGCGCGAAGGTCGCCGGCGCCGCCGCGTTCGGTTTCGGCAAGTAGCCGGGCCCGCCGGCCGCCGGTCGCGGTAGAACAGGGGATGACCCCTGAGCTGCTCGATCGCGCCCGCGCCGTCCTCCGCGACACCCCGGTGGTGGACGGCCACAACGATCTCCCCTGGGCCATGCGGGCCCAGGCCGGCTACGACCTGGACGCCGTCGACCTGGCGGCGGACCAGAGCGCCCGGTTGCACACCGACCTCGTCCGGCTCCGGGCGGGCGGGGTCGGTGCCCAGTTCTGGTCGGTGTACGTGCGCAGCGACTACGCCGGGGACAAGGCCGTCAGCGCCACCCTGGAACAGATCGACTTCGTCCACGCGCTGACCGAGCGCCACCCGGAGGTGCTGCGCCTCGCGCTCACCGCCGACGACATGGAGGCCGCCCGCGCCGAGGGCCGGATCGCCTCCCTGATGGGCGCCGAGGGCGGCCACTCGATCGACTGCTCGCTGGCCACCCTGCGGGCCCTCCACACGCTCGGCGTGCGGTACCTGACGCTCACCCACAACGACAACACGCCGTGGGCGGACTCCGCCACCGACGAGCCGGCCGCCGGCGGCCTGACCGCCTTCGGCGAGGAGGTCGTCCGGGAGATGAACCGGCTCGGGATGCTGGTCGACCTCTCGCACGTCTCCGCCGACACGATGCGGGCGGCGCTCCGGGTCTCCGAGGCGCCGGTGATCTTCTCGCACTCCTCCGCGCGCGCCGTCTGCGACCACCCGCGCAACGTCCCGGACGACGTGCTGGCCCGGCTGTCCGGCAACGGCGGCCTGGCGATGGCCACCTTCGTCCCGAAGTTCGTCCTGCCCGCGGCGATCGAGTGGACGCTGGCGGCCGACGACAACATGCGGGCGCACGGCTTCCACCCGTTGGAGACCACGCCGGAGGCGATGGGCTGCCAGCGTGCGTACGAGGCCGCGCACCCGCGCCCGGTCGCCACCTCGGCGACCGTCGCCGACCATCTGGACCACATGCGCCAGGTCGCCGGGATCGACCATGTCGGCATCGGTGGCGACTTCGACGGCACCGCGTTCGTCCCGGCGGACCTGGGCGACGTCGCCGGCTACCCGAACCTGATCGCCGAACTGCTCGGCCGCGGCTGGTCCGAGGCCGACATCTCCAAGCTGACCTGGCACAACGCGGTGCGGGTGCTGCGCGAGGCCGAGTCGGCCGCCCGCCGCCTGCAGGCCGTCCGCCGCCCGTCGATCGCCACCATCGACCGGCTGGACGGCTGACGGTTGACCTTGCCCCTGGGGCAGACGGGAGCGTGGAGGGCGTGGAGGACGAAGCACTGCTGGGCATCGGGGCGTTCGCCCGCCGGGCCCGGCTCTCGCCGAAGGCGCTGCGGTTGTACGACCGGCAGGGACTGCTGCCGCCCGACCGGGTCGACCCGGTCAGCGGCTACCGGTACTACCGGGAGAGCCGGCTGGCGCAGGCCCGGCTGATCGTGCGGCTGCGCGGGCTGGACATGCCGCTGGCGACGGTGGCCGAGGTCCTGGCCGTGCCCGGGCCCGAGGCGGCCGCCCTGGTGGCGGCCTACTGGGAGTCCGTGGAGCGCAGGCTCGCCGGGCAGCGGGAGCTCGCCGTGCACCTCCGCATCCGACTGTCAGGAGACGAAGGGAGACCGGACATGTACGAGATCGAGGAGCGCGAGGTGCCGGAGCAGCCGGTGCTCACCGAGCAGCGGCACGCCCGGCCGGAGGACCTGCCGACCTGGATCCCCCAGGCGTGCGACCGGCTGGCCGCGGCGGCTCAGGGCCTCGGCGGCGTGGTGGGGGCGCCGTTCGTGATCTACCACGGCGAGGTCAACGAGGACAGCGACGGCCCGGTGGAGGTGTGCGTGCCGATCCGCCCGCCGGCGGGCGCCTCTCCGGCGCACCCGCACCGCGTCGAGCCGGCGCACCGGGAGGCCTTCGCCCGGATCACCAAGGCCCAGGTCGCGTACCCGCAGATCCTGTCGGCCTTCGACGCGGTGCACGAGTGGGCGAAGCGGGAGGGCCGCACCGTCGAGGGCGCCCCCGCGAGGTCTACTTCGCCGACTGGGCGGCGGCCGGCGAGGCCGACCCGGTCTGCGACATCGCGGTGCCGCTGGCCTGACGGCGCCGCCCGGTGCGCGCTACAGCAGCGGGAGTTCGATGGCCGGGCACTTGTCCATGACCATGTCGAGCCCCGCTGCCGTGGTGCGGTCGAAGGCGGCCTCGTCGACCACGTCGAGCTGGAACCAGACCGCCTTCGCGCCCACGGCGACGGCCTGGTCGGCGATCCCGCCGGCCAGGCCGCTGTTCACGAAGACGTCCACCACGTCGACCGGGAACGGGATGTCGGCGAGCGTGGCGTAGCCCTGCTCGCCGAGCACCGTCTCGGCCTTCGGGTGGACGGGCACCACCCGCTTGCCCGCCCGCTGCAGCACCCGGGCGACCCCGTGCGCGGCCCGCCGGGTGTTGGAGGACAGGCCGACCACCGCCCAGGTGTCGCCGTCGTCCTGGAGGATCCTGCGGACGGTCGCGTCGTCTCCGTACGTCATGACGGGGACAACCGGCCCGCGGCGCCGGTCATTCCGTGACCGGGCGGCCCATCGCGCGGTACGTCCAGCCGGCCGCCCGCCAGGCGGCGCCGTCCAGCACGTTGCGGCCGTCCAGGATCCGGCGCTCGGCGACGAGTTCGCCGACCTCGACCGGGTCGAGCTCCCGGAACTCCTGCCACTCCGTCAGGTGCAGCACCACGTGGGCGCCCTGGACGGCCTCCAGCGCCGAGGCCGCGTACGACAGGCTGGGGAACATCTTGCGGGCGTTGTCCACGGCCTTCGGGTCGTAGACGGTGACCTGGGCACCCTGGAGCTGGATCTGGCCGGCGACGTTCAGCGCGGGGAGTCGCGGATGTCGTCCGAGTTCGGCTTGAAGGCGGCGCCGAGCACCGCCACCCGCCGGCCCAGGAAGCCGCCGCCGCACTGCTCGCGGGCCAGCTCCACCATCCGGGAGCGGCGCCGCATGTTGATCGAGTCGACCTCGCGCAGGAAGGTCAGCGCCTGGTCGGCGCCCAGCTCCCCGGCCCGGGCCATGAACGCCCGGATGTCCTTGGGCAGGCAGCCGCCGCCGAAGCCGAGCCCGGCGTTGAGGAACTTCCCGCCGATCCGCGTGTCGTACGACAGCGCCTTGGAGAGCTGGACGACGTCGGCGCCCGCGCTCTCGCAGACCTCCGCCATCGCGTTGATGAACGAGATCTTGGTGGCGAGGAAGGAGTTGGCGGCGGCCTTGACCAGCTCGGCGGTCGGGAAGTCGGTCACCACGAAGGGCACGCCCTCGGCGATCGGCGTCGCGTAGACCTCGCGCAGCAGCTGCTCGGCGCGCTCGGTGCGCACGCCGACCACCAGCCGGTCCGGGTGCAGGGTGTCGCCGACCGCGAAGCCCTCGCGCAGGAACTCCGGGTTCCAGGCCAGCTCGGCGGCCTCGCCGACCGGGGCCAGGGCGGCCAGGCGCTCCGCCAGCCGGCTCGCCGAGCCGACCGGGACGGTGGACTTGCCGACCACCAGGGTCGGCCGGGTCAGGTGCACCGCCAGCGAGTCGAGCGCGCTGTCGACATAGCTCATGTCGGCGGCGAACTCGCCCTTCTTCTGCGGGGTGTTGGTGCAGATGAAGTGGACGTCGCCGAACTCGGCGACCTCCTCCCAGGAGTCCGTGAAGCGCAGCCGGCCGGTGGAGCCCTCGTGCCCCGGGACGTGCTTCACCAGCAGGTCGGCCAGGCCGGGCTCGTACATCGGCACGCGGCCCGCGGCGAGCGACGCGATCTTCTCGGGGTCGATGTCGAGGCCGAGCACCTCGAAGCCGAGCTCGGCCATGCAGGCGGCATGCGTCGCGCCGAGGTAACCGGTGCCGATCACCGTGATGCGGAGGGCCACGGGCTTCCCCTTCAGTCCAGGTTGGCGGGCCGTCCCGGGGTACGGGCGGCCGCAGCCACCGATGGTATCCGGGCCCGGCGCCCCGGCCCAGCGGCCGGTGGCCGCAGCCCCGGTCCGCGCGGGCGCGCGGGGCCCGGCCCGGTCACGGCCGGATTGCGGCTCCGGCTCGAATCCCCGACCCGTATCCGTACGGCCGTACGGGGCGGCAGAATGCGCGCATGGCAGCGAGGGAGCGCGGGGAAGCCGGTGGGGAGCGCCCGGAGTCGTTGAGTCTGTTCGACCACGAAGCGGACGGGGAGCCGGCGGACGGCCCGGCCGGGGACGGGGAGGATCCGGGCGGTGGCGGGCCGGAGGGCCCGGACGCCGGCGGCGCGGCGGCGGCCGGCGGCGAGGCCCGGCGCCGGCGTCGCACCCGCCGGGTGCTGATCGGCACGCTGGCCGTCCTGCTCGTCCTGGCCCTCGGCCTGTTCGGCGTCGCGTACTGGACGGTCGACCACTACGCGTCCGCGGTGCCG
The DNA here is from genome assembly GCF_039544005.1 of Kitasatospora paranensis. Taxonomy (NCBI): domain Bacteria; kingdom Bacillati; phylum Actinomycetota; class Actinomycetes; order Kitasatosporales; family Streptomycetaceae; genus Kitasatospora; species Kitasatospora paranensis. The sequence goes on along the minus strand of NZ_BAABKV010000001.1, from coordinate 3,487,189 downwards.
CGCATCCCGAACGCCTTCCCGACCGTGCCGGCCTCCGCCCAGCCGTCGGCCGTGCCGGGCGCCGGCACCACCTTCCTGCTGGTCGGCCTGGACGCCCGCTCGGACGTCGCCACCACCGGCAAGGACGCCAAGGCGCCCGCCTGGAAGGCCGGCGCGCAGCGCAGCGACACCATGATGCTGCTGCACATCTCGGCCGACCGGAAGAGCGCGGCGATCATCTCGATCGCCCGCGACACCCTGGTCGACGTACCCGGCCACGGCAAGGCCAAGATCAACGCGGCCTACTCCTGGGGCGGCCCCGCGCTCATGGTGGAGACCGTGCAGGACCTCACCCACATCAGGGTCGACCACATCGCGGTGATCGACTGGAACGGGTTCCGGGCCCTCACCGATGCCGTCGGCGGCGTCGACATCACCATTCCGCAGACCATCGAGGCCCGCGGCGACGCCCGCCAGTGGGATGCCGGCACCCACCACATGAGCGGCGACCAGGCGCTGCTGTACGTCCGGGAGCGCTACGGCCTGCCCAACGGCGACCTGGACCGCACCAAGCGGCAGCAGAACTTCCTCCGCGCGCTGATGCTGCAGACGATGAACGCCGGCACGCTCGGCAACCCGACCCGGCTGACCGGCCTGCTGAAGGCGGTCGGCGACGTGGTCAGCGTCGACGACCGGCTCAGCAACAGCGACCTCTACGACCTCGCGTGGAGCATGCGGGGGCTGCGCCCGGACGGCGTGCGGTTCATGAACGCCCCCTTCGGCGGCTTCGACACCGTCCAGGGCCAGTCGGTGGTGCTGCTGGACGACGCGGCCGCCACCACGCTCTGGGAGGCCGTCCGCAGCGACCGGATGGACGCCTACCTGGCCCAGCACCGGACCACCAGCGACACCCTCGGCGACAGCGTCCGCTGACCGCGCCCGGGCGGGGCGGGTGCGGGGCGGGTGCGGGGCGGGCGCGGGGGTGCCTACAATGGGTCGCGCTTGTGCTACTTAACGGTAATTAACACGGTCGAGGGGCGAAACACATGGCGGGCAACTCCGGAGCGGACTTCGACCTCTTCCGGCTCAGCGAGGAGCACGACATGCTCCGTGAGTCGGTGCGCGCGCTCGCCGAGGCGAAGATCGCCCCGTTCGCGGCGGACGTCGACGAGCAGGGCCGGTTCCCGCAGGAGGCGCTGGACGCGCTGCAGGCCAACGACCTGCACGCGGTGCACGTGCCCGAGGAGTACGGCGGCGCGGGCGCGGACGCGCTGGCCACCGTGCTCGTCATCGAGGAGGTCGCCCGGGTCTGCGCCTCGTCCTCGCTGATCCCCGCGGTCAACAAGCTCGGCTCGCTGCCCGTCCAGCTCTCCGGCTCCGAGGAGCTCAAGGCCAAGTACCTGGGCGCGCTCGCCCGCGGCGAGGGCATGTTCTCCTACTGCCTGTCCGAGCCCGAGGCCGGCTCCGACGCGGCCGGGATGAGGACCCGCGCCGTGCGCGACGGCGACTCCTGGGTCCTCAACGGCGTCAAGCGGTGGATCACCAACGCCGGCGTCTCCGAGTTCTACACCGTCATGGCCGTCACCGACCCCGCCCTGCGCTCCCGCGGCATCTCCGCGTTCGTGGTCGAGAAGGACGACGAGGGCGTCTCCTTCGGCGCCCCGGAGAAGAAGCTCGGCATCAAGGGCTCCCCGACCCGCGAGGTCTACTTCGACAACGTCCGCATCCCCGCCGACCGCATGATCGGCGCCGAGGGCACCGGCTTCGCCACCGCCATGAAGACCCTCGACCACACCCGCGTCACCATCGCCGCCCAGGCCGTCGGCATCGCCCAGGGCGCCCTCGACTACGCCAAGGGCTACGTCCAGGAACGCAAGCAGTTCGGCAAGGCCATCGCCGAGTTCCAGGGCGTCCAGTTCATGCTCGCCGACATGGCCATGAAGCTGGAGGCCGCCCGCCAGCTCACCTACGCCGCCGCCGCCCGCTCCCAGCGCACCGACAGCGACCTCACCTTCTTCGGCGCCGCCGCCAAGTGCTACGCCTCCGACGCCGCGATGGAGATCACCACCGACGCCGTCCAGCTCCTCGGCGGCTACGGCTACACCCGCGACTACCCCGTCGAGCGGATGATGCGCGACGCCAAGATCACCCAGATCTACGAGGGCACCAACCAGGTCCAGCGCATCGTCATGGCCCGCAACCTCCCGTAGGGCAGGCCCGGATCACCCGAGAGCCCCCGGTCGGCGAGCGCAGCGCTCGCGGGCCGGGGGCTCCGTGCGCCGGCCCGCGCGTGCCCACCCGCCGGGCGGGCAGGCCGGCCCAGATCTCGTCCGGGCCGGTGGAGCGGGTCAGGACGGCGTTGGCGCCGACGATCGTGCCGGCGCCGACGGTGAGGACGCCCGTCTTGCAGACGATCTTCGCCCCGGCGCAGACCACCACCCCGTCCTCCAGCACCACCCGCCGCATCGCGCTCTCCTCCTGCGGCACCCACGGGTCCGCCCGGCCGATCGTGACGCCGTTGTAGAGCGTCACCCCGGCGCCGATCGTGGTGTACGGGTGGAGCACGGTGCCGAAGCCGCGGTGGAACACGACCAGCCCGGGGCCGATCTCGACTGCGGCGGGCACCTCCATGCCGTACAGCGCGAGGGCCTCCTGGACGAGGCGGCCGAACAGCGGGTGGCGGCGGTGGCGGATCAGAGCGGTGACCAGTGACATGCGGCACATTGTGACCGGGTGGACACCCTCCGTGCCGCAGGGCCGGCAGGAACGCGCCGGGGGCCGCGCGCGGAGCTCTCGCCCGGCGCGCGGCCCCCGGCGGGCGCCGCCGCGTGGTGCCCGGCAGCTACTTGGTGTCCGGCACCGCGGTGTCGTTCTTGAAGGCGTCGAACACCGCCTGCGACTTCGCCGCGTCCCACTTGACGGCCGATTCGCCGGTCGGCGTCCGGTAGTTGGCGTTGCCGATCGGCACCGTGATGCTCTTGCCGCCGCCACCGGAGACGCTCTTCATGGCGAGGAACATCGAGCCCAGGTCGGTCAGGCCGGTGTCGTTGTCGACGATCAGCGTGCCGAGGCTCGAACTCACCATCGGGTAGAAGGTGAACGGGTTCAGCAGGGTCGCCGGGGACGCCGCCTGCTTGGCCAGCGCACCCAGGAACTTCTGCTGGTTGCGCATCCGGCCGAGGTCCTGGTCGGCCATCTGGTGCCGCTGCCGCACGAAGGCCAGCGACTGCGTGCCGCTGAGCGTCTGGCAGCCCGCCTTCAGGTCCAGGCCCGAGTCGCGGTCCTTGACGGCCTGGTCGATGCACATGTCCACGCCGCCGACCGAGTCGACGATTCCGACGAAGCCGGCGAAGCCGATCTCCGCGTAGTGGTCGATGTGGATGCCCGTCCGGGTCTCCACGGTCTGCACCAGCAGCCGGCCGCCGCCGTTCGCGAAGGACGCGTTGATCTTCGAGTCGGTGGCCTTGATGGTCTTGCCGCTGCCGCTGGTGTCCAGGTGCGCCGGAATCTGCACCCAGGAGTCGCGCGGGATCGACATCAGCGTGTTCCCGTGGTCGCCGATGTGCAGGATCATCATCGAGTCGCTGCGCTTGCCCTGCGCGGAGCCGGTGTGCAGCGCGGTCTCGTCGGCGTCGGTCAGGCCCTGGCGGCTGTCCGAGCCGACGATCAGCCAGTTGGTGCCCTTCCCGGCGGCCGGCCGGCCGTCGTACGGGGCGAGCACGTTCTCGTGGTTGAGCTTGGAGTCCGCCCAGAAGTACGTGCCGACACCCGTCACCAGCAGCGCGCCGACCAGCGACAGCGCGGCCACCTTGATCGTGCGGCCGCGCGACCAGCGCGACGGCGAACCCTGCGCCGCCGGACCGGACCCGCCCGGACCGTGCGGGCCGTCAGGACCGCCGGGCCCGCCCGGGCCCCCGGGCCGCCGTACCCGGGCTGCGGCCGGGCCGAGCCGTAGCCGGCCTGCGGCGGGATCGGCCCACCCGGGCCGCCGTACCCGGCCGGGGCCCCCGGGCCGCCCGATCCGTAGGGCGTGCCCTGGACACCGGGGGAGGCCTGACCGCCCTGCGGGCCGACCTGGCCGCGGCCGTCGGGCGCCCCGTACGGCCGGGGTGCCGCGCCGGCGCCGCGCGGGTTGAGCTCCGGCGGCAGCGGCGGCTCGGCGGCCGACCCGCCCCGGCGGTACCCGCCGTCGCCCTGCGCGTTCGCGCCGCCCCCTGCGGGCGGTCCTCCTGCCACGTGTTCATGGTGGAGAGGATGCCCGAAAGCCGCCCCCGCAGTACGCCCGGCCCCGCGCAGGGCCCCTTGTATCCGTTTTGATGCACGGAACGGACGGTTCGGCGGAATGTTCACCTGCTGGAACCAACCTTGACCGGCCGAAACGGCGCGTGCTTGCATGACGGCATGGAGCAGCGAACGATCCTCACGCGTCGGCGGCACGTCGACCTGCTGCGTGTGGCCCGCTCGCTGTGTCGTGGCTGACCGTCCGGCTCCCGTCCCACCCTCCCCGCGCCCGCACCGTCGCGTCGCGCCGTAGCCCGCCCACCGCGGGTGCGCACCCGCACCGCTACCGCCCGGGGAAGCCCGCCGCCCGCCCCGCCACGACCCGAGGGAACACCATGGCCACCGTCCTGTCCGTCTCCGGCTCCCCCTCCCGCGCCTCCCGCACCACCCGGCTGCTGCGCCACGTCGACGCCCGCCTCACCGCGCACGGCCACGAGGTCGTCCCGTTCGAGGTCCGCAGCCTCCCGGCCGAGGCCCTGCTCACCGCGGACACCTCGCACCCCGACATGGCCCGCGCCCTGGAGCTCTTCGCGCGCGCCGACGGCATCGTGATCGGCACCCCCGTGTACAAGGCCGCCTACTCGGGCCTGCTCAAGACCCTCCTCGACGTGCTGCCGCAGTACGCGCTGCGCGGCAAGGCCGTGCTGCCGCTGGCGACCGGCGGCTCGGCGGCGCACGTGCTCGCCGTGGACTACGCCCTGCGCCCGGTGCTCAGCTCGATGGGGGCCGGGCACATCACCCAGGGCTGGTTCGTCCTGGACCGCCACATCACTGTCCGGGAGGACGGCACCACCGCGATCGAGCACGAGACGGACGTCCTGCTCACGCCGGTCGTGGACGCCTTCGCCGCGGCCCTGGAGCGGACGGGGACGCTCGTCGCCGCGCACTGACCCTGGTGCCGGGGGAGCCGTCCCCTAGGGGTGGCTCCCCCACCCCGTACATCTCCCGGTCACCGGGCTTCCTCCCGGCGGATGACGAACCGGCCGCCGGTCGCTCCTAACGTGGTCTTTACAGCACCGTCCCGTCCACGGGGTGGTGCTGGCCCCACCTCGAAGACGGTTGCCAGCACCCTGTCGCAGGACGTGCCGGACGGGTCAGGCTGTGGGGCAACGGGTGGACGACGCATCGAGGAGAACCCAGTGACGACGGCAGCCAACGCCGTGCAGGACCCGCAGCTTCCCGGCGGCATGCCCGCCATCGCCGCCTCGGCGCGGCAGGTGACCAAGGCGTACGGCGCCGGTGAGACCAGGGTCACGGCGCTCGACGCCGTCGACGTGGACATCCACCGCGGCCGCTTCACCGCGATCATGGGGCCCTCGGGCTCCGGCAAGTCGACCCTGATGCACTGCCTGGCCGGTCTCGACACCGTCACCGAGGGGCGGATCAGCATCGGCGACACCGAGATCACCGGGCTCAAGGACAAGCAGCTGACCCGGCTCCGCCGGGACAAGATCGGCTTCATCTTCCAGGCGTTCAACCTGCTGCCGACCCTGAACGCGCTGGAGAACATCACGCTGCCGATGGACATCGCCGGCCGCAGGCCGGACGCCGCCTGGCTCGACCAGGTGATCGAGACCGTCGGCCTGGCCGACCGCCTCAAGCACCGCCCGACCCAGCTCTCCGGCGGCCAGCAGCAGCGCGTCGCGGTCGCCCGTGCCCTCGCCGCCCGCCCGGAGATCATCTTCGGCGACGAGCCCACCGGCAACCTCGACTCCCGTTCCGGCGCCGAGGTGCTCACCTTCCTGCGCCGCTCGGTCGACGAGCTCGGCCAGACCATCGTCATGGTCACCCACGACCCGGTCGCCGCCGGCTACGCGGACCGCGTGCTCTTCCTCGCCGACGGCCGGATCGTCGACGAGATGCACGCCCCCACCGCCGACTCCGTCCTCGAACGCATGCGCCGTTTCGACGGCAAGCGCACGAGCTGAGCGGGGGCGAAACCATGCTGCTCAAGACCTCGCTACGGAGCTTCTTCGCCCACAAGGGGCGGATGCTGCTCTCACTGATCGCCGTCGTCCTGTCCGTCGCCTTCGTCTCCGGCACCCTCGTCTTCTCCAACACCGCGACCTCCACCTTCGACCGGCTCTTCGCCTCCACCGCCTCCGACCTCGCCATCAGCAAGGCCAAGGACGACATCGCGGCCGGTGAGCAGGAGGGCGGCAAGGCCGCCACCGTGCCGGTCGGCACCGTGCAGAAGCTCGCCGGCCAGCCCGGCGTCAAGACCGCCATCGGCCAGGTGTTCGTCCAGAACGCGACCCTGGTCGACCCGGCCACCAACAAGTCGGTCGGCCCGACCTCCGGCGCACCCACGCTCACCGGCAACTGGGTCGACACCCCGCGCAGCTCGGTCGACATCACCTCCGGCGCCGCCCCCGCGGGCAAGAGCCAGATCATGCTCGACGCCGACACCGCCAAGAAGGCGGGCCTCAAGCTCGGCAGCCCGCTGCGGGTCATCACCATGAGCGGCAGCTACGACTTCACCGTCTCCGGCATCGTCACCTTCCGCACCACCAACCCCGGTGCCGCGCTCGCCTTCCTGGACACCCCCACCGCCCAGCAGGACCTCCTCGGCGAGACGGCGTTCACCTCCGTCGAGATCTACGGCGACGGCAGCCGCACGGACGACCAGCTCAAGCAGCAGGCCCTCGCCGCGCTCGGCAGCGGGTACGACGCGAAGACCGCCGCCGAGCAGAAGGCCGAGAACGCCAAGGGCGTCGGCTCCTTCCTCAACTTCATGAAGTACGCCATGCTCGGCTTCGCCGGCATCTCGCTGCTGGTCGGCGGCTTCCTGATCATCAACACCTTCTCCATGCTGGTCGCCCAGCGCACCCGGGAGATCGGCCTGCTGCGCGCCCTCGGCGGCAGCCGCAAGCAGGTCAACCGCTCGGTGCTGATCGAGGCGCTGATCCTGGGCGTGCTCGGCTCGACGATCGGCCTCGGTGCCGGCCTCGGGCTGGCCGCCCTGCTCATCCAGCTGATGAAGGCCGTCGGCATGAACCTCGACGCCTCCTCCTCGACATCACCTGGACCGTCCCGGTCGCCTCCTACGCGGTCGGCATCCTGATCACCGTGCTGGCGGCCTGGTTCCCGGCCCGCCGCGCCGCCCGGATCTCGCCGATGGCCGCCCTGCGCGACCACGGCACCCCGGCCGAGGCGTCCGCCAACCGGATCCGCGCCGTCGTCGGCACCGTCGTCACCGGCCTCGGCGCCGCCTCGCTGGCGGCCGCGGCCGCCGCCGACTCGGCCTCCGTGGGCGGTGAGTGGCTGGGCCTGGGCGTCCTGCTGAGCCTGGTCGGCTTCGTCGCCATCGGCCCGCTGCTGGCCACCGGCATCATCCGGGTCCTCGGCGCCGCCCTGCCCGCGCTGTTCGGCCCCGCCGGCAAGCTCGCCCAGCGCAACGCCATGCGCAACCCGCGGCGTACCGGCGCCACCGCCGCCGCGCTGATGATCGGCCTGGCGCTGGTCACCGGCGCCTCCGTGGTGACGTCCTCGATGGTCAGCTCGGCCAACGCCCAGATCGACTCGTCGGTCGGCGCGGACTACATCATCACCGGCCAGGGCCCCGGCGTGGGCATCGGCCCCGCCATGGTCGCGGCCGCACGCGCCACCTCGGGCCTCGCCCACGTCACCGAGCAGAAGGCGGTGCCCGCCCAGCTCGTCACCCCGGACGGCGCCTCCACCAAGACCGTCGTCTCGGCCGCCTCCCCGTCGTTCACCGACGACTTCCACCTGCCGATCGCCACCGGCACCGCGGAGGCCGTGTTCAACGGCGGCATCTCCACCGACCAGGACTTCGCCACCAAGCACCACCTGAAGGTCGGCGACCCGATCAAGGTCGACTACGGCCAGGGCCGCACGCAGACCCTCCCGGTCGGCGCCATCGTCAGCACCGGCAACTCGATGTTCGACAACAACTACTTCACCGGCATCGACACCGTCGCCAAGGCGATCCCGGCCGCCGATCTGCCGGCCGACGCGGCCCTCTTCGGCAAGGCCGCGCCCGGTGCCGACCGGGCGGCGACCCTGACCGCCCTCCAGAAGTCGATGGAGGCCTACCCGCAGCTCACCGTGAAGGACCAGGCCGGCTACAAGGACCTGATCCAGAGCCAGGTGAACCAGCTGCTCTACATGGTCTACGGCCTGCTCGGCCTCGCCATCGTGGTCGCCGTCCTCGGCGTGGTGAACACCCTGGCCCTGTCCGTCGTCGAGCGGACGCGCGAGATCGGCCTGCTGCGGGCGATCGGCCTGTCCCGCCGCCAGCTGCGCCGGATGGTCCGCCTGGAGTCCGTGGTGATCGCGGTCTTCGGTGCCCTCCTCGGCACCGGCCTCGGCCTCGCCTGGGGCGTCACCTCCCGCAAGGTGCTCTCCACCCAGGGCCTGGACACCCTGACCATCCCGACCGGCACCATCGTCGCGATCCTGGTGGCCTCGGCCGTGGTCGGCCTGCTCGCCGCCCTGCTGCCGGCCTTCCGGGCTGCGCGGATGAACATCCTGGCGGCCATCGCCACCGACTGACGCGTCACCGCACCGGCCGGGTGCATCCACCGCCGTGCAGGGACCGGGCGCCACGCCCGGTCCCTGCACGTCTTCCGTTGCGTGTCCGGTCGCAGGTCCTCAGCCGCACCCGCCCGCTCAGGGGCATCCGATGTCGTCGCCCGTGGTCACCGCCACCTTGGGGCCGGCCGGCCCGGGCGAGGCCGACGGTGCGGCGGTCGGCGCGGCCGGCGGCGAGGAATGCGGGGCGGGCGAGGTCTCGCCGCCCCCGCCCCCGGCGGTCGGCGCCGCGGGCCTGCCCGTGACGCCGCGGTAGTCGGGGCCGACCACCACCTGCAGGGTGGCACCCTGGCCCGGTACCGGGACGAGTTCCGCACCGGGCAGTGCGGCGGCGAGCGTTCGCGCGGACTCGTTCCACCGCGGGTCGTAGCGGACGGCGGTGTGCGCAGCCGGGCCGTCGGCGTTGGACGGTGTGCCGGTGGTGGCGAAGCCGGCCGCCCGCAGGTCGCCGTCCACCCGGGAGCCGAGACCGGTCGCCCCGGCCCCGTTGAGCACCTGGACGCGGATCTGTCCCGGCGGCACCGTCCCGGCGGCAGCCGGCCCTGCGGTGCCGGCCGGTTCACCGGCACCGGCCGGCGCGGCGGACGACGGCGCCGGGGCGGGGCGACCGGTCAGCGACCGCCCCTGCCGGACGGCGTCGAACAGCGCCTTGGCCCCCTTGGTGTCCCACAGCACGGTCGAGCCCCAGCCGGGCACCTGGTGGTCCAACTGGGCCACCGGCACCGTGGCGAAGTCGGCGGAGCCCGCCGAGAGGTCCTTCAGCCGGGTGGCGAAGTCGAGCAGGGTGTCGCCGGTCAGCCCCCTGTCGGCCTTCAGCGACCGCAGCGCGGTACCGAGCACGGAGGTCAGCCGGGCCGGGTCGAGCAGCAGGTCCTGGGCGACGGCCTGGTGCAGCAGCTGGGCGACGAACCGCTGCTGCCGGCGCATCCGGCCGAGGTCGGAGGTGCCGTCGACATGCCGGGCCCGGACGTACTTGAGCGCGCCGGCCCCGTCCAGCCGGGTGGTCCCCGCCGGCAGGTCGAGCCCCGAGTAGTCGTCCTTGAGCGGCTTGGCGGTGCAGACCTCGACACCGCCGAGGGCGTCCACCGTGCCGACGAAGGACAGGAAGTCGACCTGGAGGTAGTGGTCGATCCGCAGCCCGGTGTTCTGTTCCACGGTGCGGACAGTGAGCGGTGCCCCGCCCATCCCGTACGCGGCGTTGATCTTCCCCTTGGTGGCGGGCACCTGGCGGTGGGTCGCCGGGTCCTGGTGCGCGGGGATGTCCACGTAGGAGTCGCGCGGGATGCTGACCACCGTGGCCCGGCCGCCGTCGCCGGCGAGCTGGACGATCATCATGGTGTCGGTGCAGTGGCAGGACTCGCCACCCGCGTGGAGCACGTCCTTCAGGGTGTTCTCCGGGATGCCCTCCCGGTCGTCGGTGCCCACCACGAGGAAGGTGGTGAGTCCGTCGTCGGCGGGCCGGTCGCCGCCGCCGATCGCGTCGACCCGCTGGATCGCGCCGCCGAGGCCGTGCAGGACGACCCAGCCGCCGCACGAGGTGGCGAGCACCGCGAGCGACACCATCCCGGCGGTCAGCCGGCCCCAGCGGCGGGGCCGGCGCCGCGGCACGGGGGCCGCCGTCCGGCCGGGGGCCCGTCGTCGGCGGGGCGGCGGGAGAGCGGGCCGGGGCGTGGAGCGCATCTCGGGATGGTAGGCCCGCGCCGGGGCCGCCCCGGGTACGGCACGCCGCTCTGCACAGGGTCGCCCCCAGCGTGCCCCGGACCTCCCGCGCCGGGCCCGCCGGACGACCTCCGTCGGCCCGCCGGGCATCCTCCGCCGGGGCGCCGGGCGGGCGTCCGGGCCGTCCGGGCGGCCGCCGGGCCGTTCCCGGAGGGGCCGGGAGGTGCGCCGTCACGGGACCCTCGTCTGACATCGGCGGGCGGCGCCGGTACGGTGGGCGCGATGAACACCAAGGCTGCTGAGGAGCTGCCGGCGGTCTCCGTGATCATGCCGGTGCTCAACGAGGAACGTCACCTGCGCACCGCCGTCCGGCACATCCTGGAGCAGGAGTACGCCGGGGACCTGGAGGTGGTGATCGCGCTCGGCCCGTCCTCCGACCGGACGGACGAGATCGCCGCCGGCCTGGTCGCCGAGGACCCGCGGGTCCGGACGGTGCCCAACCCGACCGGCCGCACCCCCGCCGGGCTGAACGCCGCGATCCGCGGCTCGCGCCATCCGATCGTGGTCCGGGTCGACGGCCACGGCCTGCTCACCCCCGGCTACATCGGCACCGCCGTCCGGCTGCTGAGCGAGATGGAGGCGGCCAACGTCGGCGGCATCATGCACGCCGAGGGCGAGACCGAGTGGGAGAAGGCGGTCGCCGCCGCCATGACCTCCAGGATCGGGGTCGGCAACGCGGCCTTCCACACCGGCGGCCTGGCCGGCCCGGCCGACACCGTCTACCTCGGCGTCTTCCGCCGCGAGGTGCTGGAGCAGCAGGGCGGCTACAACGAGGAGTTCATCCGCGCCCAGGACTGGGAGCTGAACTACCGCATCCGCCAGGACGGCGGTCTGATCTGGTTCACCCCGCAGCTGCGGGTGACCTACCGGCCGCGGCCCAGCGTGCGGGCCCTGGCGAAGCAGTACAAGGACTACGGCCGCTGGCGCCGGGTGGTGACCCGCTACCACCGCGGCTCGGTCAACCTCCGCTACCTCGCGCCGCCGGCCGCGCTGCTGGCCTGCGTCGCCGGCCTGGTGCTGGGCGCTGCGGTGCACCCGGCGTTCCTGGTGGTGCCCGGCGGCTACCTGCTGGGCATCCTCGGCGGCTCGGTGAAGGAGGGCCGCGGGCTGTCCCCGAAGGCTCGCGTCCAGCTGCCGGTGGCGCTGGCCACCATGCACATGAGCTGGGGCTTTGGCTTCCTCACCTCGCCGCGGTCGCTGGCCCGCCGGGTGATCGCCAGCAAGCGACCCGAGCCGATGGCGCCGCGCACCGAGCACGCCTGACCTCCCGCCCCCGCCCGGGGCGCCCCTCGCCCGCAGCCCGGCCCGGCCCGCACACCGCGTGCCGGGCCGGCGTGCTCCGGCGGCGACGCGCCCCGGCAGCTGCTCCGACTGCTTCGAGCAGGCTGCCCGAATCCGTCCGCGGGCCCGTCCTGCGGCGCTATCTTCGGCGCCATGGGGATCACCGAGGGGGACGCCGTCCGGATCGAGCCGAGCGCGGACGTCGACGAGCGGGCCGTGATCGGCCCCGGCAGTACGGTCTGGCACTTGGCGCAGGTCCGCGAGCACGCCGAGATCGGCGCCGAGTGCATCATCGGACGCGGCGCCTACGTCGGCCCGGGCGTCCGGCTGGGCGACCGGGTCAAGCTGCAGAACCACGCCCTGGTCTACGAACCCGCGGTGGTCGAGGACGGCGTGTTCGTCGGCCCGGCCGCGGTGCTGACCAACGACCTCTACCCGCGCTCGGTCGACCCGGACGGCCGGCTCAAGCGCGGCGACGACTGGCAGGCCCGCGGGGTGACGCTCCGTCGGGGCTGCTCGATCGGCGGCCGTGCGGTGCTGGTCGCCGGGGTGACGGTCGGCCGGTGGGCCCTGGTCGCGGCCGGTGCGGTGGTGCACCGGGACGTCCCCGACTTCGCCCTGGTGGCCGGGGTGCCGGCCCGCCGGATCAAGTGGGTGGGCCGGGCGGGGGAGCCCCTGGAGCCGTCCGGCGAGGATCGCTGGCGCTGCCCCCGCACCGGGGAGGAGTACGTCGAACAGGACGGTGTTCTCGCCCCGGTCGGCGACTGATCGGCCGTCGACCGGGGCCCGTGGCCGACCGACGGGCCGCCGGCCGACGGGCCGGCGGCTGCCCGGCCGTCACCCGGGCTCACCAGGTGTAGATGCCGCCCTGCGGGTTGACGGTCATGCAGGCGGTGGCGTCGTCGGCGCGCTCCGTCCGGACGGAGGTCGGCACCGCGGTGGGTGCGGGCGCCGGGGTGAGGGCGGTGCCGCTCGGCCAGTCGGCGCCGATCACCAGCGCCAGGGTGCGGGAGGTGCCGGCTTCGTGCAGCGCGGTGGACGGCAGCCCGAGGGCCGCCGCCACGGTCTGCGCCCGGGTGAGCTGCCCGGCGCCGTAGGTCAGCGTGGTGACGGCCTGCGAGCTGCCGCCGGTGGCCGCCACGGCCTTGGTGAACCCGGCCTTCACCAGGGCGTTCCTGATCTCGTCGGCCCGGTTCCGGGCACCGGAGGCGTTCCGGACGGTGACCGCGACGGCGCCCGGGTCGGACGGAGCGGACGGCGACGGGACGGTGGCCGGGCCGGAGGAGGCCGCGGAGGGGGAGGCGGCGGGCGAGGCCGCCGCGCCGGCCGCCGGCTGTCCGTCCAGTGGGGTGTCCGCGTGCAGCATCCGCCAGATCTGCGCGGTGTTCGCCTGGTCCAGCACCAGCTTGGCCTTCGGGTTGGCCGGGTCGGGCAGGACGGGGACGGTGAGCGAGGTGGTGCGTTCGGTCGGCACCTGCCGGAGGTCCTGCCCGAGGTCGTAGAGGCGTTTGAGGTCGGCCAGCTCCCGGTCGACGCTCAGCGCCTTGGTGGCGGCCTCGGCGAGCGACATCAGCCTCCCCGGGTCGTCCAGCGCACCCTTGGACTTGAGCTCGCGCATCATCGAACTCAGGTACATGTGCTGGGCTTTGGTGCGGTTGATGTCGGAACCCCAGGCGTCGCGCACCCGCAGCCACTGGAGGGCCTGGTCGTGCTTGACGACGGAGGTGCCCTTGGGCAGCTTCAGTCCGGTGCCGCCGATGCCGGGCTGGTAGCGGTCGTACATGTTGCGGTCGACGCAGACGGGGACGCCGCCGATGGCGTCGGCCATCTGCACCACGCCCGCGAAGTCGACCATCATGTAGTGGTCGATGTCGAGGTGCGTCAGGCCGACCCAGGTGCCGAGCACGCAGCCCGGCCCGCCCTGGGCGAGGGCTTCGTTGATGGGGTGGTGCCGCAGCGCGGGGTGCTGCACGCCCTTCTCGTCGTGGCAGGCGGGGATGTCGACCAGGGTGTCGCGCGGGATGCTGATCATGGACGCGTTGGTGCGGTCCGCCGAGACGTGGAGCAGCATCTGGACGTCGGCCAGGCCGGGCCGGGAGGCGTCGTCGGCCGAGCCGCCGAGGTCGACGTTCTCCTTCGAGGCCCGGCTGTCGGTGCCGATCATCAGGATGTTGAGCGGGGTCTGCCCTTGGCGTTGGGCGCGGTGCGTTCGCCCTGCTGGTCCGTCAGGTTCTTGGTGCCGGCCTGGATGTTGCCGTTCAGGTGCCGGTAGTACAGGTAGCCGGCGCCGCAGCCGGCCACGAGGGTGGCACCGGTGGTGATCGCCACGACGCGCAGCCAGCGGCGGCGCCTGGGCCGCCGCCGGGTCCCGCCGCGGCCCGCCCGCCGGGCCGCGGCCCGTCCACCGGCCGCTCCTCCACCTGCTGCTCGTCCACCGTCGGCCCGGCCGGCGGCCGCCCGCTGCTCCGCCGCCCGGCCGCCCGGTGCCGCGTTCCCGTCGGCGCCGGGTATCGGCTCCCCGCTGGTCATGCTGTCGGCCGCCTCTCCCGCCCGGGCCGACGAGGGCCGGCCGGGTCGTCCCGGACCGGCGGCGCGGGTGCCGTCGGCCGCCGTCCGGCCCGTCCGGGGTGCTTCCGGCAGGGCGGGCCGCGACCCGCGGTTGCCCGTGCCGGCCGGTACTCCTCACCCCCTTGACGCGGCGACCTGCCGGGCGCGTTACCGACGGGCGGACATCCGTCCCGGATCTGACGCTCTGTCGACCGACGTGCCACGGGGTGTCGTCGCGCGCCCGTGGTCCCGCCCACCGCCGCGGCGGCTACTTCGCGCAGAGGTCGGTGTCGTCGGCCTGCACCCGCTGGATGTCGGTCGGGGTGCCGCTCGGCATCGGCGAGGCGGGGACGGCCGCGGCGGAGCTGCCGGAGCTCCCGGCACTGCCGGTGGTACCGGGGCCGCCCGGGGCGGGGCCGGTGTAGTCGGTGCCGATGACGACCACCAGGGCGTCCTTCGCGCCGAGCGAGGCGTTCTGCCGGATGGCCCCGGCGGGGAGCCCGAGGGCGGTGGCGAGGGCGGCCGCCTCCTCGGCGTGGCCGACCGGGTAGCCGATCGAACTGGCGCTCACCGGGCGGGCGTTGTCGCCGACCTCGGCCTTGGTGAACCCCTTGGCCTGGAGGTCGGCGGCGGCCCGGCCGGCCTGCCGGCCGACCCCGGTGCCGTTGCGCACGGTCACCTCGACCTCGGCCGGGTCCAGCAGGGGCAGCGGCGTCGGCCGCCCCGAGGCGCGGCTGGCGGCGGTGGCCGAGGAGCGGGCCCGGGCGGTGGCCGTCCGGCCGTCCGACGAGGTACCGGAGCCGGTGCCGTCGGCGCGGCCGGTGGCGGTCGTGGCGGTCGTGGCGGCGTCGCCGAGCGGCCGGTCCGCCGCGACGAGCGCGAACAGCTGCCCGGCGGAGGGCTGCCGGAGCACCAGCCGGTCCTTGTCGCGGGGGTCGTCGGCCACGGGCACGGTGGTGAAGGTGATGTGCCGGGTGTCGACCCGGCTCAGCTCCACCGCCAGGTCCTTGAGCCGCCGCACGTCGTCGATCCCGGAGTCCACGGTGAGCGCCCGGGTCGCGGCGTCCGCGAGGGCGAAGAGCTTGGTCGGGCTGGTCAGCGTGTCACTGGACTTGATCTTGCGGATCATCGAGCTCAGGAACTGCTGCTGGAGCGGGATCCGGGTCAGGTCGCCGCCGAAGCCGACGGCGTGCCGGGTGCGGACGAACGCCAGGGCCTCCTCGCCCTGCACCACGTGGCGCCCCCGGGACATCCGCAGGTGCGAGTCGGGGTCGTCGATGTCCTTGGCGGCGCAGACCTCGACGCCGCCGACCGCGGTCGACAGCGTTTTCACGGCCTCGAAGTTCACCATCATGAAGTGGTCGACGCGGATCCCGGTGAGCTTCTCGACCGTCGTCCAGGTGCAGCCGGGGTCGCGGCCGTCCTCGCCGAGGCTGCTGTTGAACATCGCCCGCTTCTCGCCGGGGATCCGCCGGCCGCCCGTCCGGCAGTCGGGGATCGGCACCATCAGGTCCCGCGGGATGCTCATCACCGTGGCGTTGCTGCGGTCCCTGGCGACGTGCAGCAGCAGGGTGGTGTCGGCGTGCCCGGCACTGCCCTCGTCGCCGTAGTCGCGGCCGAGGCCGACCCGGCTGTCGGTTCCGATGACCAGGATGTTGAGCGCGCCGTCGATCGCCCGCGGCCGGTCGGCGTCGGGGCCGACCTGGACGTCCACCGAGGAGATGTTCCCGGTGAAGTGCTGGTACGCGTAGTACGCGCCGCCGCAGCCGGCGACCAGGGCGAGTGCGGCGGTGACGGCCGTCCAGCGCAGCGCCCGGCGGCCGCGGCGGGCCTTGCGCGCACGGCGGTGCGCGGCTCTGCGGGCGGGGGCCTCCCCGGACACCGGAGCGGCGGACACCGGGCCGTCGGACACCGGGCCGTCGGACACCGGGGCGGCGTCCGCTCTGCGGCGTCCGCGGGCGGGCCGCCGGTCGAGCGGGCGGTTCTCGGGGGCGGCGGGGTCGTGCACCTGCGGGTCCGTCGGGCCGGCCGCGCGGGGAGGCGACCGGACCGCAGTCCGGACGCCGGTGTCCGCTGTTCATTGCGGACACCCTAGACGAGCCGCGGCGGCCTTCCGCCGCATCGCGGGCGAAGACAACCCCTGCTGATGAACGCTCAGTACAGGCGGAACGCCCGCACGTTCGCATCGGCGCCCGTGCGGGCGTTTCGCGGCGTGCGGGCGTTCGGGGGCGGGCAGGGGCGGGCGGGATCCGCCGGGCGCTGGGCCGAACGGCTCAGCCGAGCCGCACGGTCACCCGTTCGGCCTCGATCCGCTTCTCCCACTGCTCGGGGGTCAACGCGTCGGCGTTGCGGCAGATCACCACGGAGGCGCCGGCGGCCAGCGGGGCCAGCAGGCCCGCCTCCAGGCCGCTCCAACCGTCGTACGCGAGCGTCGACAGCACCCGGTCGCCGACGCCGATGCCGAGCCGCGCCGCACCCTCGCGGGCCAGGGCCACGGTCTGCTCACCCGTCAGCTTGAGCGGCATCCCGTCGACCTCGGTCTCCAGCGCCTGGGCCTGCGGGTCGACGGGCGAGTACGGGGCGAACCGGTCGCCCTGGCCGGGGACCTCGGCGGCGTAGTCGAGGAACCCGTCGGGGCGCTGCGGGAAGCGGCCGCCGAGCGGGCGCAGTGCGAGCGCCACCCGTTCGCCGGAACAGGCCTCGGCGGCCTCCAGTCCGTCCGGTCCGCTGATCACCAGGTCGGCGGCGGCGGGGTCGCCGCCGGGGATCACGGTCACCCCGACGGACCAGCAGGCCAGCAGCCAGACCGCGGTCTGCCAGTGGGCCGGGAGCAGCAGCGCGGCCCGGTCGTCGGGCCCGGCGTTGAGCTCGTCCTGGAGCAGGTTCGCGGTCTTGGCCACCCAGTTGTCGAAGGTCTTCGCGGACAGTTCGACTCTTTCGCCGGTCGAGTCGTCGTAGAAGGTGATCAGGGGGCGGGAGGGGTCGGCATCGGGGGCCCCGGGGCGCAGATAGGCGTGCAGCAGCTCGGCGGGGATGCGGGCGTCGGCAGCGAAAGGCGCAGTCATGGTGCAGTCCAGCCTACGGCCTCCGGTCGGACGCCCGGCAGGGGAGTGGGGCTTGGCGGGGCGACGTGGCGAGCAGGGTTTTTTGCCGTCAATATCCGATTTATGCGCCTTGAACGAAGGGCCGCCCTCGCGGCGGCCGTCACCACGACCACTCTGCTCCTCCAGTACCTGGCCGCCGTGCCCGCGCACGCCGGCCCCGACCCCGGTGGCGTGACCACCATCGACCTGGCGTCCGACCGGCGCGGCCCGGACACCCTGCGCCAGGTGACCCCACGTACCACCGGCACCTTCGCCCTGCTGGGCGTCAGCTGGGACAACCCGGAGGCCGCACTCGACGGCACCGTCCAGGTCCGCACCCGCTCGGCGCTGACCGGCGAGTGGAGCCCCTGGTACGACCTGCCGGCGGAACAGGACGACCGTCCGGACGAACCCACCGGCCGCGGTGCCACCGCCCCGCTCTGGGTGGGCCCGAGCAACGGCGTCGCCGTGCGGGTCGCCGCCGGCACGCATCCGTTCCCGGCCGGGCTGCGGGCCGAACTCGTCGACCCCGGGGCCGATCCGGCGAGCGCCCCCGAGCCCCGGCCGGCCGAATCCGCCCCTCGTACCGGCGCCGCCCCGCGGCCGGCCATCGTCACCCGGGCCGGCTGGGGGCCGACGAGTCGCTGCGCGAGCCGGGCTTCGTCTACACGGGCGACGTCCGGGTGGTCTTCGTCCACCACACCGACACCACCAACGACTACGCCTGCTCCGACGCCCCCAAGATGATCAGGTCGATCTACCAGTACCACGTCAAGAGCAACGGCTGGCGGGACATCGGCTACAACTTCCTCGTCGACCGCTGCGGCACCATCTACGAGGGCCGGGCCGGCGGCGTCGCCGAGCCCGTGCTCGGCGCCCACACCCTCGGCTTCAACACCAACTCCTCCGGCGTGGCCGCGCTCGGCACGTACGTCTCCGACCAGGCCCCGCAGGAGCAGATGGACGGCATCGCGCAGATCGCGGCCTGGAAGCTCGGCCTCACCGGCCGGGACGCCCAGAGCACCGCGACGCTGGTCTCCGCCTCCGACGGCAGCCTGTACAAGAAGGGCACCTCGGTGAAGTTCGACGCGATCTCCGGTCACCGGGACGCCTTCGCCACCGAGTGCCCCGGCGCCGCTCTCTACGACCGGCTCGGAGAGATCCGCACCGCCGCCTCCCGCCTGCAGGGCAACTGACCCGGCCACTCCTGAACCAGCCGCCGGCCGGACCGCACACCGGTCCGGCCGACGGCTGTCCGGGCCGGCCGTGTCACCGCCCCGGCGTATCGTTCGTGGCGCCCGGCCGCTGCAACCGCGCCGGGCGCGGCGGCAGGGCGGGCAGGGGCGGCGAGAGGAAGTGACGGGCGATGCCGGGCACGGTACGGCGATGGCGGCCCGGGTACCCGCTCGACCTCGCCCGGTGCCTCTTCCCGCTGCGCCGCGGCCCCGGCGACCCGTCCTTCCGGGGCGGCGCCGACGGATCGTTCTGGCGGGCCTCCCGCACCCCGGACGGCCCCGGCACGCTGCGGGTCGCCGTCCGTGACGGCGAGGTCGAGGGCCAGGCCTGGGGCCCCGGCGCCGCCTGGCTGCTGGCAGGGCTCCCGGACCTGCTCGGGGCCGCTGACGACCCGTCCGCGCTCGTGCTGCCGCCCGGCCCGCTGCGGGAGGCCCAGCGCGGCCACCCGGGGCTGCGGATGCTCCGCACCGGCCTGGTGATGGAGTCGCTGGTGCCCGCCGTGCTGGAGCAGAAGGTGACCACGGCCGAGGCGTACCGGGCCTGGCGCACGCTGCTGCGCGACTTCGGCACCCCGGCACCGGGCCCGTCCGCCGACCTGTGGGTGCCGCCGTCGGCGCGGGAGTGGGCGATGATCCCCAGCTGGGAGTGGCACCGGGCGGGCGTCGATCCGAAGCGGTCGGCGACCGTCGTCCGGGCCGCCCGGCTGGCACCCCGGCTGGAGGAGGCCTCGGCCCTCCCCGGTGAGCAGGCCTTCGCCCGGCTCACCGCGGTGCCGGGCATCGGCGTCTGGACGGCGGCGGAGACCCTCCAGCGCAGCAACGGCGACCCGGACGCGGTGTCGGTGGGCGACTACCACCTGCCCAACCTGGTCGGCTGGGCGCTGGCCGGGCGGCCGCGCAGCGACGACGCCCGGATGCTGGAGCTGCTGGAGCCGTACCGCCCGCAGCGCCACCGGGTCTGCCGGCTGATCGGCCTGACCGGCGCCCGCGCCCCGCGGTACGGGCCGCGGCTGGCCCCGAACGACCACCGCGGGCGGTAGCCGCCCCGCGGCTCAGCGCACGGCGAGGAACGGCTCCGCGGTGCGGGCCGGCCGTTCCCGCGGCGCCTCGGCGGGGCGGCCGACCGCGACCGCGCCCATCGGGTCCCAGCCGGCCGGCAGGTCCAGCGCCTCGCGCACGGTGTCCCGGCAGAACATCGTGGAGGACACCCAGGCGGTGCCGTAGCCCTCGCCGGTGAGGGCGACCAGCAGGTTCTGCACCGCCGCACCGATCGCGACGGTGAACATCTCCCGTTCGGCCGCGGCCCGTCGCCCGTCCGGGTAGTCGTGCGAGCCGTCCATCACCAGGCAGGGCACCACCAGGTACGGCGCGTTGCGCAGCACGTCGCCGCGGGCGGTGCGGCGGGCGATCTTCGCGTCGTCCCAGCCGTCGAGCTCGCGCAGGTCGCGCCGCCAGGCGTCGAGCATCGCGTCGAGCAGCCGTTCGCGGGTCCCCGCGCTCTCCAGCAGGACGAACCGCCAGGGGTGGTGTGGTGCGGCGCGGGTGCGGTCACGGCCGCGGCGACCGCGCGCCGCACGGCGGCCGGGTCCACCGGTTCGGCGGTGAACGCCCGGACGGTGCGGCGCAGGGTCACCGCCTGGCGCAGCGCCTCGGAGGTGCCGAGCCGGAACATGTCGTCGGCGGCCGGCCGGATCAGCGGCCGCACCCTTCGCCGTCCTCGGCGGTGACCAGGTGGGGCAGGCCGCGGACGACGGCGACCGGGGTGCCGCTGGCCTTGCCCTTGACCAGGTCGGCGGCGGCGGCGAGCTCGTCGGCGGTGGCGGTGACGGTGAGCCGCAGTTCGTTGCCGTGCGCGTCGGTGCGGCCGCGGTGGTCATCCAGCACGGGCAGGCCGGCGGCGCCGATCGCGACGTCGGTCAGGCCGGTGCGCCACGGCCGGCCGAAGGTGTCGGTGAGGACGACGGCGAGCCGGTGCCCGGTCAGCTCCGTCAGCCGGGCCCGGATGGCGCGGGCCGAGGCGTCCGGGTCCTCGGGCAGCAGCAGGACGGTGCCGGGGGCGGTGTTGGAGGCGTCGACGCCCGCGGCGGCCATCACCAGGCCGTTGCGGTTCTCGACGATCCGGGCCGGGCCGCGCCGGGCGACCACCCGGACGGTCTCGGCGTCGATGGCGGCCTCCCGGTCGGCGGCGTGCAGCAGCCGGCCCTCCGCCTTGCTGACGATCTTCGAGGTGACCAGCAGGATGTCGCCGTCCTGGAACTCGCCGTGTTTGGCGATCAGTTCGCCGAGGTCGGTGCCGGGCTCCACCTCGGGCATGCCGGTGACGGGGATGATCTCCAGGCTCATCCGCGGACCTCGGCGGCGAGCTCCAGCGCGGTGCGGGCCATCGCCGCAGTGGCCGGCACGTCGGTCATCATCAGCGGGACGGCGCGGCACCGGATGCCCGCCTCCTCGACGCCCTGCACGGCGTCCGCGTCGGAGGTGTCGACCAGCCAGCCGTCCAGCAGATCGGCGCCGTAGTACCGGGCCACCGCCTCGGCGGTGGTGTCGACGCCGACCGCGGCGAGCACCTTGTCGGCCATGCCGCGCACGGGTGCGCCGCCGACGATCGGGGACAGACCCACCACCGGCGCGGCGGCCGAGGCGACCGCCTGCCGGATGCCGGGCACCGCGAGGACGGTACCGATCGAGACCACCGGGTTGGACGGCGGCAGCAGGATCACGTCGGCGGCGGCGACGGCCTCCAGCACGCCGGGTGCCGGCTTCGCGGTGTCCGCACCGACCGGGATGATCGCCTCGGCGTCCACCGCGGCGTGCAGCCGCACCCAGTACTCCTGGAAGTGCACCGCGCGGGTGCCCTGTCCGTCGGTGATCCGGACGTGCGTCTCGACCCGGTCGTCGCTCATCGGGATCAGCCGTACGCCGGGCTGCCAGCGGTCGCAGAGGGCCTCGGTGACCGCGCTGAGCGGGTAGCCGGCGGAGATCATCTGGGTGCGGACGATGTGGGTGGCGAAGTCCCGGTCGCCGAGGCCGAACCACTCGGGCCCGACGCCGTACGCCTTCATCTCCTCCTTGACCGACCAGGTCTCGTCGGCCCGGCCCCAGCCCTGGTCCTCGTGGATGCCACCGCCGAGGGTGTACATCACGGTGTCGAGGTCGGGGCAGACCTTCAGACCGAAGAGGTGGATGTCGTCGCCGGTGTTGCCGATGACGGTGATCTCGTCCCCGGGGGCGACGGCCTCCTTGAGTCCGCGCAGGAAGCGCGCTCCGCCGATGCCGCCTGCCAGTGCCACGATGCGCATGGGCCCATCCTGCCAGCAGCTGCGGCCGCTACCGCGGTTCGGGCTGCAGCTCGGGCACGACCGCGCCGTACTGGTTCATCTCCACCAGGCCCGGGGTGTAGAGGTGGATGGAGACGGCGGGCTCCAGCGAGGCGTTGACCACCTCGTGCAGGTACCCGGCGGAGAACACCCGCCGGCTGCCGGGGCGCAGGACCCGGGTGCCCTCGCCGGACCGGGTCAGCGAGCGCTCGGTGAGCTCGCCCCGGACGACGGTCATCACGCCGGAGGACTGGCCGTGGTCGTGGAAGCCGCTGCTCTGGCCGGGCAGCCAGCTGAGCAGCCACACCTCGTAGCCGGGGCCGGTCTCCAGCCGGGCGTACCAGCGGGTCAGGGCGTCGTAGCCGACCAGCGGGGCCCAGCGGTCGCGGTCGGCCGCGATCTCGCGGACGAGCCGGGCGTAACCGGCGACGGTGGTGGGGTGCTCCGGCAGGTCGGTGCGGGCGAGGTGCGGGAAGGCCAGCGGGTCGCCGGCGATGGAGACGTCGCTCAGGCCGTCCGTCCAGGCCGGGCGCGGTGCGGCGAGCGGGACGGCGGTGGTGCGGCGGGTCAGGTTCTGCTTGCGGTCGCGGTTGCGCTGGCGGAGGCGGGGCATGCGCACGGGGCTGTCCTCGGAATGGGCCGGTCGGTCGGATTCAGCCGGTTCCGCGGGGTGCAGGGGGATCGTCTCTGCGGGACTGTCGCGCGGGCGGCCTCGTTGTTCGGGCTGTGGCGGCGCGCGGTGGGACGCGGGCGCCTAGATACAGCAGGAACAGAGGCGACAACAGAGCGAGCTCGCGGCGCGACTCACCGCGGCCTGGCGGCCGTGGCGGTGGGCGGCGGACTCTGACATGTGTGCAAGGAGACCGCAAGAGGGGCGGCAGTGTCAACCCGATCTGCCGGACATTCAGGTCACATCAGGCATGAACCACCGGATGGAGTGATAAATCAGCCTCTAGGTTTCGATGTGAAGATCGCCGGGAAGGCAGCCCCGTACCCGGGCAACCGGGCCGCCGTCGCAGACGTCCCTCCCTACGAGGGCCGCCGCCACCGGGGCGGCCCCTGCTGACGGAGTGCCAGCTCCCGGGTGGTCTCGGGCGGTTGCGCCCGCCCTGGGCCAGATGTCCGGGTTGTCCGGATATGTACACTAATGGTGGCGGCTTGGTTCCGGGGAGTGAATCCTCGACCCAATACCAGAGCTCGGCTTGACTGGGCCAGAGTGACGCAACTGTAATTTCACTCGTGTCGTTCCGCCGCTCAGGCAACGGCAACACCACGGGGACGCCAAGAGGGGCAGAGGAGGCGCGCCAGAATGAGCGAGCTCTTTGAGCTTTTGATCGGTGACGGCATCGCAGAGGAAGAGGAAGAGGAGCTCGGCTGGCAGGAGCGCGCCCTGTGCGCGCAGACCGACCCGGAGTCCTTCTTCCCCGAGAAGGGCGGTTCGACCCGCGAGGCCAAGAAGGTCTGCCTCGCCTGCGAGGTCCGCTCCGAGTGCCTGGAGTACGCCCTCGCCAACGACGAGCGCTTCGGCATCTGGGGCGGCCTCTCCGAGCGCGAGCGCCGTCGTCTCAAGAAGAGCGCGGTCCGACGAGCCGAAACCCCAGCTGTGCCGGGCGCCCCACCGAGCGGTGGGGCGCTTTCGCGTTCCCGCACCCGCCCTTCCCCAGGACCGGCGGCGCCGCCGACACGCAGAGCCGTTAGTGTGGTGCGCCATCCGGATGTCCGCCATCCGGGCCCGCGCAGCGCCACCCGCCCCCGCCGGCCCCGACGCACCGTCGGTGACCACGGTCCCCACCGGGCGGCACCGCGCACCACCCGCCGTCGCCAACCGGCTGCGTCCGCCGAAAAAACTGGGGCCCGCGAACTCGATGACTGTCTACAGCCACCAGAGCGGCTTCTCCGCTGCCCGGCCACCCGCGTACCCGCGCCACCTGGTCACCGCCGTGATCGTCTCGCACGACGGCGCCCGCTGGCTGCCGCAGGCACTGGCCGGCCTGCTCGGCCAGGACCGCCCCGTGCAGCGCATCCTCGCCGTCGACACCGGCTCCACCGACGCCTCCCCGCAGCTCCTCCAGGACACCCTCGGCGACTGGCTCCCGGAGAGCGGCCCCCTCGTCCTCGGCCGCCGCTCCGGCTTCGGCAACGCCGTCGCCCAGGCCGTCTTCAACAGCCCGCCGCTGCGCCCCGAGGACCTCACGTACAGCCTCGACCCGTCCGGCTACGACCCGGTCACCGGCGGCTGGGACGACTTCGGCGACCCCCTCGGCCAGCAGGACGACCTCGGCCGCGGCGGCCCCCGCGAGAGCCACCCCGTCGAATGGCTCTGGCTGCTCCACGACGACTGCGAGCCGCAGACCGACGCGCTGCGCCGTCTCCTGCAGGTCGCCGACTCCACGCCCACCGCCGCCGTCGTCGGCCCCAAGCTGCGCAGCTGGTACGACCGCCGCCAGCTGCTGGAGGTCGGCGTCACCATCGCCCGCTCCGGCCGCCGCTGGACGGGCCTGGACCGCCGCGAGCAGGACCAGGGGCAGCACGACCAGGTCCGCCCGGTGCTCGCCGTCTCCAGCGCCGGCATGCTGGTGCGCCGCGACGTCTTCGAGGAGCTCGGCGGCTTCGACAAGGCGCTCCCGCTGATGCGCGACGACACCGACTTCTGCTGGCGGGTCAACGCCGCCGGCCACCGCGTCGTCGTCGCCCCCGACGCCGTGCTGCGGCACGCCGAGGCGGCCAGCCGCGAACGCCGCTCCATCGACTGCGCCGCCGAGCACCCGCACCGGGTCGACAAGGCCGGCGCGGTCTACACCCTGCTCGCCAACTCCCGCGGCGTGCTCTTCCCATACGTGCTGTTCCGGCTGATCGTCGGCACCCTGCTGCGGGTGCTGGCCAACCTCGTCGGCAAGGACCCCCGGCAGGCGTTCGACGAGCTCGCCGGCCTCGGCCACGAGCTCGTCCGGCTGCCCCGGCTGCTGCTCGCGCGCAAACGGCGCAGGCGCACCCGCTCCGCCGACGCCCTCGACGACCGCAGCCTCTTCCCGGCCCCCGGCGCCACCGCCCGCCTCGCCCTCGAGACCGCCATCGCCTCGCTGGGCATCGGCGGCAGCGACGACGCCGGCGCCGGCCGGCACGGCTCCGTCGAGTCCGGCCCCGGCGACGACGACGCCGACGACCTGGTCGTCGAGCAGTTCGTGCTGCTCAAGAAGATCGTGCGGCGCCCCGCCCCGGTGCTCTTCGGCGCCCTCCTGGTCTTCGCCCTCGTCGCCTGCCGCAGCCTGCTGGGCGGCGGCGACCTGCTCGGCGGCAACCTGCTCCCGGCCTCCGACGGCTTCTCCGGCCTGTGGAGCGCCTACGCCGACTCCTGGCACCCCGTCGGCACCGGCTCCACCGCCGCCGCACCGCCCTACCTCGCGGTGCTCGCCCTGCTCTCCGGGCTGTTCTTCGGCAACGCCAACCTGGCGCTCACCCTGGTCGTGGTGCTGTCCGTGCCGCTCGCCGCGGTCAGCGCCTACCTGGTCTCGCGGCCGCTGATCGAGTCCAAGATCGTCCGCGCCTGGGCCAGCGCCACCTACGCGCTGCTCCCCGCCGCGACCGGCGCGCTCGCCCAGGGCCGGATCGGCACCGCGGTGCTCGCCGTCACGCTCCCGCCGCTGGCCCGTGCCGCGGCCATCGCGGCCGGCCTCGGCATCCGCACCGAGAGCGCCGCCCGCGGCGCCCGGCCCGGCTGGCGGCCGGTCTGGATGGCCGCCTTCATGCTCATGCTGTCCACCGCGTTCGTCCCGCTCGCCTGGGCCATCGCCGTCCCGCTGTCGCTCGCCGCGCTCGCGCACGCCGTGCTGCGCGGCGGCGCCTTCGGGTCCGGCGGCTCGGCGCTGCGGCTGCTCGGCCTGCGGGTGCTGGTCATCCTGGGCGTCCCCGTCCTGGTGCTCGCGCCCTGGTCGCTCCAGGTGCTGTCGCACCCTCGCGGCTGCTGCTGGAGGCCGGCGTCCCCGGCTTCAGCGGCTCCGGCGCGACCCCGCTCGGCCTGCTGCTGACCAACCCCGGCGGCGCCGGCACCCCGCCGTTCTGGCTCTCCGCCGGCGTGGTGCTCGCCGCGCTCGCCGCCCTGCTGCGCGCCGACCGCCGCCGCGCGGTGCTCGCCGCCTGGGGTGCGGCCGGCGCCGGCCTGCTGTTCGCCGTCCTGGTCGCGGGCACCGAGGTGACGCCCGCGTCCGGCGGCCCGGCCGTCGCCGCCTGGGCGGGCCCCGCCACCCTGCTGACCGGCGTCGCCCTGCTGGCGGCCGCCGCGATCGGCGCGGACGGCGCCAACGCCCGCGTCTCCGGCATCGCCTTCGGCTGGCGCCAGCCGGTCGCCGCCCTGGTGCTCTTCTCGGCCGCGCTGGCCCCGCTCGGCACCGGTCTGTGGTGGGCCGTCACCGGCGCCGACGGGCCGCTGCACCGCAGCCAGGAGGCCCAGCTTCCCGCGTTCATCGCCGAGCAGGCCACCACCACCGACCGCTCCCGCACCCTCGTGCTGACCGGCCCGGCCAACGGCGCCACCGTGGGCTACGCCCTCGTCCGCGGCGCCGGAATGACCCTCGGTCAGGCCGAAGCCACCGTGGACGCCGCCGACGACGACGGCCTCGGCGGGCTCACCGGCCGGCTGCTGGCCGGTTCCGGCGGTGACCAGGCAAAGGCCCTCGCCGCCTTCGGCATCGGCTACGTCGAGGTCAAGGACCCGCTGACCGCCAGGGTGCGGGACGTGCTGGACACCACCCCCGGCATCACCCGGCTCAGCCAGGGCCACGGCATCGGCCTCTGGCAGGTCGACGGCGCCGTCGCGACCAGGGTGACGATCGTCCCGCCGAAGGGCGGCGCCGTGCTGCCCGTCCGGTCCGGCGCGCACGACGTGTACACCAGCATCCCGGCAGGCCCGACGGGCCGCGTGCTCCGCCTCGCCGAACACGCCGACCCGGACTGGCAGGCCACCCTCGACGGCACGCCGCTGCACCCGGTCACGCTCGACGGCGACTGGGCGCAGGCCTTCGAACTCCCGGCCTCCGGCGGCCGGCTGGACGTCACCAGGACGGGCAGCCTGGCGCACACCGGCTGGATCGCCGGTCAGCTGCTGCTCGGCCTGGTCGTCCTGGTGCTGGCCCTGCCCGGCCGGCGCAGCCACAAGGACGACGACCTGCCCGAGGAGGTCGTCGCCGCCCAGGCGCTCGCGGCGGCCGCCGAGGCGCCGCTGCCCGGCAGCCGCCGGGCACGCCGGATGGCCGAGCGCGGCGAGGGCGAGGGCGACGGCACCGACCCGTCCGGCGTCTACGCCGGCGGCCCCGACCAGGGCGGCGCCGACCCCGGCCACCCGGACGCGGACGAGTCGTTCGCCGACCCGTACCAGGCCGACCCGTACCAGGGCACCGGCTACCAGGACGCGTACGGCTGGGAGCAGTCCGCGCAGGGCACGCCCGAGCCGGAGGGCGCCGCCGACGGCCAGGGCTACGAGCAGGGGTACGAGCAGGGCTACGACCCGCAGGCCTACCCCGTCGGCTACCAGCAGCAGTACGACCAGCAGGGGTACGACCAGTCGGGGTACCAGCAGCCCGGCCAGGACCAGGGCTACCAGCCCCAGCCCGGCTACGAGGGCGGCCAGTACGCCGACCCGTACGCCCCCTACGGCTACGAGCAGCAGCAGTACCAGGGCGGTCACCCGGCCGAGCAGGAGCAGCCCTGGGTCCCGGGGCAGCAGCAGGGCGAGCCCTACTACGACCCCAACGCGGCGCACCAGGACGGCTACGGCAACGGCGGGCACCCGCACCACCACGGATCGGGGAGCTGACCCGCGATGAAGAAGCCCAGCATCAAGGCGCCCGCGCTGAAGGCCCCGAAGCTCAAGGAGAGCCTGCGCCGTCCCGCCCTCGGCGGCGGCCTGCCCGGCGGCAGCCGCACCGGGCAGTCGCTGCTGGCCGCCGCGGCCGTGCTCGGCGTGGTGTTCGGCCTCGCCGAGCTCCGGCCCCCGGCGGCCCCGACCGCCGTGGGCGGTCACGGTACGGCGACCACCTCGCAGGTCGAGCGGACGGCCGCGGTCTGCCCGCCGCCGCGCCAGGGCCTGATCGGGACGACCACGCAGACCCTGTTCAACCCGGCGACCGACGCGGCCAAGGGCACCGGCACCCTGACCGACCTCGCGCCGCCGGCGGCGGCCCCGGCGCCGTCCGCCGCGGCCCCGTCGGGCAGCGCGTCCGGCTCGCCCTCGGCGAACCCCTCCACCGGGGCGTCCGCCCCGGCCGGCGGCCAGGCCGCGGCGCCCGCCCGGCTCACCCTGGCCAAGCCCGGTGTGCCGGTGACCGGCACCGCCCCCGACGGCGACGCCCCGGCCACGGTGGCCGGCGCCAGTGGCGCCTTCGCCCCCGGCTTCAGCGTGTCGCAGACGACCTCGGTCTCCGACCAGAGCCGGCTCGGGCTGTCGGGCGTCACCTGCGAGGCGTCCGGGACGGACTTCTGGTTCGTCGGCGGCAGCACCGCGGCGGACCGCAACGACTACGTGACCCTGGTCAACGCCGACTCCTCCCCGGCGACCGTCGACGTCCGGCTGTTCGGCGACAAGGGCGAGCTCACCACCGAGGGCGGTACCGGCATCTCGATGGCGCCCGGCACCTCCCAGGCGTTGCTGCTCAAGCCGATGCTCAAGGACGAGGTCGCCGACCTCGCGGTGCACGTCGTGGTGCGCGGTGGCCGGGTCGCCGCCGGGGTGAACGCGGCCCAGCAGGGCAAGGGCTCGGACTGGATCGCCGCCTCGGCGGCGCCGGCCGCCACCCAGATCATGCCCGGGCTCCCCGCGGACCTCACCTCCTCCCGTCTGGTGGTCGCGGCCCCGGCCGACGACGACGCCGACCTGAAGATCCAGGTCTCCGGGAAGAACGGCTGGTTCACCCCGGCGGGCAAGGAGACCCTGCACGTCAAGGCCGGCATGGTCGCCGCCCTCGACCTGGGGAGCCTCAACCACGGCGAGGCCGGTGCGATCAGGATCAGCCCGAGCGACCCGGCCCACCCGACGCCGGTGGTGGCCACCGTCCGGGTGGACCGCAGCAACAACGGCAAGGCCGAGGCCGCCTGGATCGCCGCCGCGCAGCCGGTCGGCAAGCGCGCCAGCATCGCGGAGAACCGCGGCGGCGGCGCCACCACGCTCTACCTGACCGCGGGCGGCGCCTCGGCCGCCAAGGTCCGGCTGACCGCCTCGGCCGGCAGTGGCGGCGGCACCCCCGCGACCAAGGACGTCGACGTGCCCGCCGGCACCACGGTGGCCGTCCAGGGCCTGGAGCCGGCCGGTCTGAAGGACGTGTACGGCATCACCGCCGAGACGCTGTCCGGCGGGTCGGTGTTCGCGGCGCGGATGCTGGCGGTCAACCAGAAGGACGTCCCGGCCTTCACCGTCCAGGCCTTCCACGACGACCACAGCACGGTGACCGTGCCGTTCGCCGAGAGCGACCCGGGCCTGCTGCTGCGCTGAGCGGCGTGGGGGCGGCCGGCCGACCGCCCCCACGGAGGCGTCGTCAGTCCTCGTCGTAGCGGGGGTCGACGGCGTCGGGCGACAGCCCGAGCAGTTCGGCGACCTGTTCGATCAGGATCTCGTGGACGAGGGCGGCGCGGTCCTCGCGCGACTTCGCGCGGATCTCGACCGGCCGCCGGTACACCACGATCCGGCTCTTGCGGCCCTGCGCGGCGGTGATCACCCGGCCGAGCGGCACCCCGTCCGGTGCCGGCTCGCCCTTGGCGGGCAGCGGCACCTCCTGGACGGCGAACTCGACGTCCACCAGCTGCGGCAGGCGGCGTTCCAGCCGTTCCACCGACTCGCGCACGTAGTCGTCGAACAACTCGGAACGGGTAAGCGAGATCGGCACCTGAGGCGGTGCCAGCGGTCCGCGCATACCGCGGCCGTGTCGGTCGCGGTGGCGCGGTCGCCGCTGCCCGCCGGCCGGTGACGGAGATGTGGGGCTGTCCATATCAGTGTCGAGAGTAGTCCCTGACCGCGCCCGTGCGGGCCACCTCGCCGTCCACCCGCGGGCGACACGGCGAGCTCGCCGGGGGTGGGTCGTCGCGGCCCGCTCGGGAGTGCGGTACCGTCCACCCTCGTGAGCTCTGTACGTCGTTGTTCGCGGACCGCGTGCGGCCGGCCGGCCGTCGCAACGCTGACGTACGTCTACGCGGACTCCACCGCCGTCCTGGGCCCGCTCGCGACCTACGCGGAGCCGCACTGCTACGACCTGTGCGCGGAACACGCCGAGCGCCTCACCGCCCCGCGCGGCTGGGAGGTCGTCCGCCTCGCCGCCGACACCGGGCCCGTGCGCCGCACCAGTGACGACCTGGAGGCGCTGGCCAACGCCGTCCGCGAGGCCGCTCGCCCGCAGGAGCGCAGCCCGCGCCAGTCCGGTGACGGCGACCCCGGCGGCCTGCGCCGCGGCCACCTCCGCGTGCTGCGCTCGCCCGACAGCTGAACTCCCGGGCACGCCCGGCCGGGCGCCCGACGCCGCGCGCACATCCGCCGCGAACCGCCGGGCGGGCCCCGAGCCCCGTCCTCGCCGCCGACCGCACCCGACGGCCACGGCTCCGGCACACGGATGATCTGACGACGGCCGTGCCCCGGCCGGTAGTGTTGCTACCGGCCGGGGCACGGCCGTACCGCCACGCAACGAACCTGGAGCCCGACGTCCATGAGCCTGCCGTCCTTCCTGCTGGAGATCCTGGTCTGCCCGCAGTGCCACGCGCCGCTGATGGAGAGCTCCGAGCAGGGCGAGAGCGAGCTGCGCTGCACCGGTGACGGCTGCGGCCTGATCTACCCCGTCCGCGACGAGATCCCCGTCCTGCTGGTCGACGAGGCCCGCCGCCCCTCCTGAACCCCGCCCGGTGAGCCCGCTGGAGGCCGGCCGCATGCTCGACGACATCCTGCTCGACGATCCGGCCGCGCTGCAGCGGGCCGACCGGCATCACGCCCTGCTCGCCCTCGCCGGGGCCGGGGCACGGGTCCGCACCGCGGCCCGGCTCGCCGACGAAGCCGGACTCGGCGACCTCCGCCCGGAGGGCCGTCCCCGCACGGTGCTCGTGGCGGGCCACGGCAGCGCCCTGACCGCGGCCGCCGCCCTGGACGCGCTCGCCGTGACCGGCTGCCAGGTCGTGCCGCTGCCGCCGTCCGAGGTCGGCCGGGCCGACCGGGGGGCGTTCGCCTCCGGATTCGGCTGGCAGTTGCCGGGCTGGCTCGGCCCGCTGGACCTGCTGGTGATCAGCAGTGCCACCGGTGGCGAGCGCGGCCTCGTCCAGCTCGCCCAGCAGGCCTACACCCGGGGCTGCGCGATCGTCGTCACCGCGCCGCGTGAGAGCCCGCTCGCCCAGGCCGCCCTGCAGGTCAGGGCCCTGTCCCTGCCGTACGCGCCGAGCCCCGTGGAGCCCGGCGAGGGCCCCGACGACGAGCCCGACCTGCCGGCGGAGGACCCGGGGGCGCTCTGGGCGCACCTGGCGCCGCTGGCCGCGCTGGCCGACCGGATCGGCGTCGTCCAGCTGCCCCAGGGCGCCCTGGCCGCCGTTGCCGACCGGCTGGACGAGGTGGCCGTCCGCTGCCGTCCGGACGCCGCTGCCTACCTGAACCCCGCCAAGGGCCTGGCCGCCCAGCTGTCCGGCACCGTCCCGCTGATCTGGGCCGACGGAGAGGTCCCGGGCGCGGTGGCCGAGCGCTTCGCCGCGATGCTGGCGGACCGGGCCGGGCTGCCGGCCCTGCCGGGCCGACTGCCGCAGGCGCTCACCGCGCACCGCGGCATGTTCGTCGGGCACCTCGGCGGCGGCGGGGATCCGGACGACTTCTTCCGCGACCGAGTGGACGAGCCCGAGCAGCTCCAGCTCCAGGTGGTGCTGCTGCGGCACGCCCCGGGCCGTCCCGAGGACAGCGACCCGGGCCGTGCCGTCGGCCGGGCCCGCCGTCTCGCGGCCGGGCACGAAGTCCGGCTGACGGAGTTCTCCAGCACGCTGGAGGATCCGCTCCAGGCCTTCGCCGAGCTGGCCGGGCCGGCCGACTTCGCCGCGGTCTACCTCGGTCTGGCCCGCTGACCGCCGGTCCGGGTGTCCGTCCTGCGGCCGGCCGCGGGTGCCGGCCGGCCGTCAAGATACTGTGTCCGGTCGGAAGCTGAGCCACGGCCGCCCGCAGCGGCCCGTCCGGAGGGACCGATCCACAGCATGAGCACCGAAGGCGGCACCAAGGCACTGGTCGCGGCACTGTCCGCGAACCTGGCGATCGCGGTCGGCAAGTTCACCGCCTTCGCCTTCACGGCCTCCTCCTCGATGCTGGCCGAGGGCGTCCACTCGATCGCGGACTCCGGCAACCAGGTGCTGCTGCTGATCGGCGGCAAGCGCTCCACCCGGGCGGCCGACGAGCAGCACCCGTTCGGCTACGGCCGCGAGCGCTACGTGTACGGCTTCCTGGTCTCCATCGTGCTGTTCACCGTCGGTGGTCTCTTCGCCTGCTTCGAGGGCTACGAGAAGATCCACGACCCGCACGAGCTGAAGTCGTGGGGCTGGGCGGTCGGCGTCCTGCTGTTCGCGATCGTGATGGAGGGCTGGTCCTTCCTCACGGCGTACCGCGAGGCCGCCAAGGACAAGTCCGGCCGGAGCTGGACGGAGTACATCCGCCGGGCCAAGGCCCCGGAGCTGCCGGTCGTCCTGCTGGAGGACACCGGCGCGCTGATCGGCCTGGTGCTGGCGCTGCTCGGCGTCTCCCTCACGGTGATCACCGACAACGGCGTCTGGGACGGCATCGGGACGCTCGCGATCGGCATCCTGCTGGTCGTCATCGCGGTCGTGCTCGCCCTGGAGACTAAGTCGCTGCTGATCGGCGAGTCCGCGGACAAGGAGGTCGTCGCCGAGATCCGCGACGCCCTGGTCGACCACGACTCGGTGACCGACGTGATCCACATGCGCACGCTGCACCTCGGTCCGGAGGAACTGCTGGTCGGCGCGAAGATCGCGGTCAACGCGCAGGACAGCGCCGTGCAGGTCGCGGAGGCCATCGACCTGGCCGAGGCCCGGGTCCGCCGCGCGGTGCCCATTGCCCGGGTCATCTACCTGGAGCCCGACATCTACAGCGCCGAGAAGGCCGCCGCCGGCCCCGACCCGGAGGCCACCCCGGGCGGTCCGGTCCCCGCCGCGCACTGACCCCCGGCCGTCCCGGCCACCGGAGGTCCGCCCCGTCCGGCGCGGACCGCCGACGGCCCGGGGCGGCCGAAACCGTGCACCCGAACACCGCGCCCCGCCGGTTTCCCGCCGCCTCGCGGTGTAGATTCGTGGGCAGAGCCAAACGTCGCTGCTGATGGCGGTCGATCGGAGCCCGGTGCCCGGTCGAGGGAGAGAGGTCCTCCGACGGATTGTGCCGCGCAGCAGAGTGCCGACCACCGGCCGCTCTGCGGCCAAGCACACCCGTTCACAGGCCCCACGCAGCGAGGAGTACCCCGCATGTCGTCCAACCTCAACGGTGACTTCAAGGTCGCCGACCTCTCCCTGGCCTCGTTCGGCCGCAAGGAGATCCAGCTGGCCGAGCACGAGATGCCCGGTCTGATGTCCATCCGCAAGGAGTACGCGGCGTCGCAGCCGCTGGCCGGTGCGCGGATCACGGGTTCGCTGCACATGACGGTGCAGACGGCCGTGCTGATCGAGACGCTGACCGCGCTCGGTGCCGAGGTCCGCTGGTGCTCCTGCAACATCTTCTCCACCCAGGACCACGCGGCCGCGGCGATCGCGGTCGGCCCCGAGGGCACCGTGGAGAACCCCTCGGGCGTTCCGGTGTTCGCCTGGAAGGGCGAGACGCTGGAGGAGTACTGGTGGTGCACCGAGCAGGCGCTGACCTGGCCGGACGGCCAGACCCCGAACATGATCCTGGACGACGGCGGTGACGCCACCCTCCTGATCCACAAGGGCGTCGAGTTCGAGAAGGCCGGCGAGGCGCCGGACCCGTCCACCGCGGACAACGACGAGTTCCGGATCATCCTCGAGGTGCTGAACCGCACCCTGACGGAGTCGCCGAGCAAGTGGACCGAGATGGCGGCCACGATCAAGGGCGTCACCGAGGAGACCACGACCGGTGTCCACCGGCTGTACGAGATGCACCGGGACGGCAAGCTGCTGTTCCCGGCGATCAACGTCAACGACGCCGTCACGAAGTCGAAGTTCGACAACAAGTACGGCTGCCGCCACTCGCTGATCGACGGCATCAACCGGGCCACCGACGTGCTGATCGGCGGCAAGGTCGCGGTCGTCTGCGGCTACGGCGACGTGGGCAAGGGCTGCGCGGAGTCGCTGCGCGGCCAGGGCGCGCGCGTGATCGTCACCGAGATCGACCCGATCTGCGCGCTGCAGGCGGCGATGGACGGCTACCAGGTGACCACCCTGGACGAGGTCGTCTCCATCGCGGACATCTTCATCACCACGACGGGCAACAAGGACATCATCCTCGCCTCGCACATGGAGCGGATGAAGCACCAGGCGATCGTCGGCAACATCGGCCACTTCGACAACGAGATCGACATCGCGGGTCTGGCGAAGCTGCCGGGCATCGTGAAGACCGAGGTGAAGCCGCAGGTCCACGAGTGGCGCTTCGCCGACGGCCACACGATCATCATGCTGTCCGAGGGCCGCCTGCTGAACCTGGGCAACGCCACCGGTCACCCGTCGTTCGTCATGTCGAACTCGTTCGCGAACCAGACGATCGCGCAGATCGAGCTGTTCACGAAGACCTCGCAGTACCCGGTCGGCGTGTACGTGCTGCCGAAGCACCTGGACGAGAAGGTCGCGCGACTGCACCTGGACGCGCTGGGCGTGAAGCTCACCGTGCTGTCGCAGGAGCAGGCCGACTACATCGGCGTCCCGGTCGAGGGCCCGTACAAGCCGGAGCAGTACCGCTACTGACCCGGTCGTAGCGCGCCGACGTGCGCCCGGTGCCCTCGCGGCACCGGGCGCACGCCCGTTCCCGGGCCCCGGCCACCGCAGGCCGTACCCCGCCCCACCGGGGCGTACGCATAGGCTTCGGCCCATGCCCAACGGCCGCTACTCCTCCACACCGACACCGGCCCCGCCGGCCACGGTCCCGTGCTGCTCGGCGAGGAGCGCTTCAGCTGTGCCCCGGGCCCGGTCGGCTGGCGGTACGTCTCCAAGACGTACGCCCCCGACGGCACGGTGCTCGCCACCACCGACCTGACCCTCGACTCGCGCAGTCGGCCGCTGCGGATGGAAGTGCGCTCCGGCGACTGGCAGGTGCGCGGCGGCGCGGTGGACGGGGTCGCCTGGGTCCGGTCCGCCGCCGACGATCCGGCCGGCGAGCAGGCCGTCGAGGGCCACGACCGGGCGCACGGGTTCACCGGGACGTCCCCGGCCTTCCTCGTCGCCACCGCCCGCATGCTGGGGCTCGCCGTCGGCGCGAGCAGCCGGGTCCGCCTCGTCGAGCTCACCGAGCCGGTGCTCGCGCCCCGCACGGTCGACCAGGGCTGGCAGCTCGCGGGGGTGGACGTGCACGACACCGACACCGGCCCGCTGGCGGTCGAGCGCTACCTCGTCGCGGACCTCGCGACCGGTGAGCAGCGCACCGTCCACCTCGCGGGCGACGTCGTCGTCGCCGCGCCCGGCATCGAGCTGGAGGAGCTGGCGTCGCCGCCCAACGCCTGGCCCGCACGCCCGGCGGACTGACCGCCGGACCCCGGCCGAGGTGCGGGACGCGGCGCGGGCCTCGGGTCAGGCCGGGGGAGCGAACCCGGTCGACGGCCGGTCGGACGGCGCCGGTGCCGGAACCGGAGGCGGAGGCGGAGCCGTCGGGAGCGCGGGTGGCGGGGCGTGGGCCGGCAGGACGGGAACGGACGGCAGCTCGTACTGCTGCTGCTGCTGAGGCGCGGAGTGGTGTTGCGCGTACTGCTGCTGAAGGGCCGCGGCGCCGGAGGCCTTCTCCCACTCGCGCCGCTGCCGCTCGGTCAGCACCGCCCCCAGATAGCCGGCCGGGTGGACGCCGTACGGGACCGGCCGGCCGGTGAGACCCGCGAAGTCCGCGGCCAGCCGCCCCGCCATCGCCTCCGCGACGCCCGGGTCGAGCTGGGCCTGCCGGCCGAGGAACTGCCGGATCGCCAGCCACAGTCCGTCCGGCACCGCCGAGAGGTCCAGGGCCACCAGCTGCTCGCCGATCGCGTGCAGCAGGGCGGGCGCGACAGGAGGAAGCTCGGAGTGCCGACGCGCGGCCTCCGGGACCCGCTCCCGGACCACCAGGGTGCCCGCGAAGAGGTCGCCCAGCCGACGGCCCTGGGGAGAGACCAGCGAACTGATCACCGCACCGGTGCCGGCCAGCATCTGGATCTCCAGCACCGCGACCAGGCCCCGGACCATCGCGTGCCGGAAGCGCACCGGGCCGCCGTCGGTGCGGACCACCCGGAGCCCCAGCGCCAGCTTGCCCAGCGACCGGCCGCGCGAGAGGGTCTCGACCGCCACCGGCACACCGAGCAGGAAGAACACACTGATGCCGAGGATCAGGGCCGCGCCGGCCGCCTCGTCCAGGTCCGGCACGGCGGACACGACGATCGCGGTCGTCACCGCCAGGCCGACGAACTCCACCGCCAGGTCCAGGGCGATGGCCAGTGCCCGGCTCGGGACCTTCGCCGTCTGCAGCCCCAGGACGACGGCCTCGCCCGTCACCAGGTCGCTCACCGCACCCACCCCACCCGTTTCCGTCGTGATCTCAGGCGGCCAAACATACGGCTGCGCGCCTCTGGCAAGCTAGGCCCGCCCCCGCCCGTCGCGCACCCGTGGAGTGAGCAGCATGGACCTGGACGTCTTCGTCGCCACCCACCAGCAGGAGTGGGGCCGGCTGGAGGCGTTGAGCCGCAGGCGCCGGCTCGACGGCGCGGAGGCCGACGAGCTCATCACCCTCTACCAGCGCGCCACCGGCCACCTCGCGCAGGTGCAGTCCGCGGCCCCCGACCCCTCCCTGGAGGGCCGGCTCACCACGCTGGTGGCCCGCGGACGCAGTGCGGTGACCGGCGCCCGCACCTCGTCCTGGCGGGACGTCGGCCGGTACTTCACCGTCAGCTTCCCGGCGGCCCTCTACCGGGCCCGCCGCTGGTGGGTGCCGATCGCGGTGGTCTCGCTGCTGGCCAGTGCCCTGGTCGCGTGGTGGGTCTCCACCCATCCCGAGGTCCGCGACGCGCTGGCGACCCCTGCGGAACTCGGCGACATGACCCGGCCCGGCGGTGCGTACGAGGCCTACTACTCGGCGCACCCGGCGACCGCCTTCGGGTTCCAGGTCTGGACGAACAACGCCTGGGTGGCCGCCCAGTGCCTGGTCTTCGGTGTCTTCCTCGGCATCCCGGTCCTCGGCGTGCTCTTCGAGAACGTGATGAACCTCGGCATCGGCCTGGGGCTGATGTCCTCCGCCGGACGCCTCGACCTCTTCCTGGGGCTGCTGCTGCCGCACGGGCTGCTCGAACTGACCGCCGTGTTCGTGGCCGCCGGCATCGGTCTGCGCCTCGGTTGGACGGTTGTCGACCCCGGCCCGCGCACGCGCGGCGCCGCCCTCGCGGAGGAGGGCCGCGCCGCCATCGGCATGGCGATCGGACTGGCCGCCGTCCTCCTCGTCACCGGGATCATCGAGGCCTTCGTGACCCCGTCCGGGCTGCCGACCTGGATCAGGGTCGGCATCGGCGTCGTGGTCGAGGTGCTGTTCCTCCTCTACGCGCTGGTCCACGGCCGCCGCGTGGTGGCCGCCGGCGAGATCGGCGACGTCGAGCGGGCCGACCGCACCGACATCCAGCCCGTGGCCGCCTGAGCGTGGTGTGCAGGAACCGGCCCGCCGGCCTGGTAGGCTCGTGATCATCCCGCCAGGACCATTGACGTGGAAGTAACGGGCTAGTAGGTTTGAACGGTTGCGTACAGCTGGACAACAGCGGGACGCAGGCGTAGTGTCTACGACACCGTCGAGCCGAGGCAGAGCGTCCGCAAGGATCGCCACCCGGCGAAGACAAATCCCGGAACTGAGCACTCCAAAGCCTTTGATAGGCTTTGCTGCGAAGTGAAGGAAATCCCCCTCAGCGGGAATTCCGAGAAACGGAAGCCGGTAAAACGGCCGCCGCGGATCTGATAAGCTGGGAACACGAAAGAGCGAAACGCCCGGAGGGTCCGCTGGAAGGCGGTCCGAAGGAAGTGTCCGTTCCTTGAGAACTCAACAGCGTGCCAAAAGTCAACGCCAGATATGTTGACATCCCCGGCCCCGGATTTTCTGGGGTTGGAGATTCCTTTTGAAGTAACAAACACAGCGAGGACGCAGTGCGCGGGGTTCACCTCATTCCGGTGACCGCCGTGCCGCTCAACGCGGGTGTGAACCCGATTACGGGTAATCATTCACGGAGAGTTTGATCCTGGCTCAGGACGAACGCTGGCGGCGTGCTTAACACATGCAAGTCGAACGGTGAAGCCCTTCGGGGTGGATCAGTGGCGAACGGGTGAGTAACACGTGGGAAATCTGCCCTGCACTCTGGGACAAGCCTTGGAAACGAGGTCTAATACCGGATATGACCTGCTCCTGCATGGGGGTGGGTGGAAAGCTCCGGCGGTGCAGGATGATCCCGCGGCCTATCAGCTTGTTGGTGGGGTAATGGCCTACCAAGGCGACGACGGGTAGCCGGCCTGAGAGGGCGACCGGCCACACTGGGACTGAGACACGGCCCAGACTCCTACGGGAGGCAGCAGTGGGGAATATTGCACAATGGGCGAAAGCCTGATGCAGCGACGCCGCGTGAGGGATGACGGCCTTCGGGTTGTAAACCTCTTTCAGCAGGGAAGAAGCGCAAGTGACGGTACCTGCAGAAGAAGCACCGGCTAACTACGTGCCAGCAGCCGCGGTAATACGTAGGGTGCGAGCGTTGTCCGGAATTATTGGGCGTAAAGAGCTCGTAGGCGGCCTGTCGCGTCGGATGTGAAAGCCCGGGGCTTAACCCCGGGTCTGCATTCGATACGGGCAGGCTAGAGTGTGGTAGGGGAGATCGGAATTCCTGGTGTAGCGGTGAAATGCGCAGATATCAGGAGGAACACCGGTGGCGAAGGCGGATCTCTGGGCCATTACTGACGCTGAGGAGCGAAAGCGTGGGGAGCGAACAGGATTAGATACCCTGGTAGTCCACGCCGTAAACGTTGGGAACTAGGTGTTGGCGACATTCCACGTCGTCGGTGCCGCAGCTAACGCATTAAGTTCCCCGCCTGGGGAGTACGGCCGCAAGGCTAAAACTCAAAGGAATTGACGGGGGCCCGCACAAGCAGCGGAGCATGTGGCTTAATTCGACGCAACGCGAAGAACCTTACCAAGGCTTGACATACACCGGAAACGGCCAGAGATGGTCGCCCCCTTGTGGTCGGTGTACAGGTGGTGCATGGTTGTCGTCAGCTCGTGTCGTGAGATGTTGGGTTAAGTCCCGCAACGAGCGCAACCCTTGTTCTGTGTTGCCAGCATGCCTTTCGGGGTGATGGGGACTCACAGGAGACTGCCGGGGTCAACTCGGAGGAAGGTGGGGACGACGTCAAATCATCATGCCCCTTATGTCTTGGGCTGCACACGTGCTACAATGGCCGGTACAAAGGGCTGCGATGCCGCGAGGCGGAGCGAATCCCAAAAAGCCGGTCTCAGTTCGGATTGGGGTCTGCAACTCGACCCCATGAAGTTGGAGTTGCTAGTAATCGCAGATCAGCATGCTGCGGTGAATACGTTCCCGGGCCTTGTACACACCGCCCGTCACGTCACGAAAGTCGGTAACACCCGAAGCCGGTGGCCTAACCCTTGGGAGGGAGCCGT
The DNA here is from genome assembly GCF_039544005.1 of Kitasatospora paranensis. Lineage (NCBI taxonomy): Bacteria > Bacillati > Actinomycetota > Actinomycetes > Kitasatosporales > Streptomycetaceae > Kitasatospora > Kitasatospora paranensis. The sequence continues at coordinate 3,447,372 of NZ_BAABKV010000001.1, read as the reverse complement.
CGAAGGTGGGACCAGCGATTGGGACGAAGTCGTAACAAGGTAGCCGTACCGGAAGGTGCGGCTGGATCACCTCCTTTCTAAGGAGCACATGGCCGGTTGCGAGCGAATGTCTCGCACGGTTGCTCATGGGTGGAACGTTGACTATTCGGCACATCGAGTATGGGTCTGTCAGTACTGCTCCTTCGGGGGCGTGGAACGCGGGGACCGCTTGGTGGGTCGGGCACGCTGTTGGGTCCTGAGGGAACGATTTTTTCGTTCGCCTCTGGGATGCCGGCCTCACTTGACGCACTGTTTCGGTGTGGAGGGTGGGTGTCTGGTCGTTGTTTGAGAACTGCACAGTGGACGCGAGCATCTGTGGCCAAGTTTTTAAGGGCGCACGGTGGATGCCTTGGCACCAGGAACCGATGAAGGACGTGGGAGGCCGCGATAGGCCCCGGGGAGCTGTCAACCGAGCTTTGATCCGGGGGTGTCCGAATGGGGAAACCCGGCAGTCGTCATGGGCTGTCACCCATACCTGAACACATAGGGTATGTGGAGGGAACGCGGGGAAGTGAAACATCTCAGTACCCGCAGGAAGAGAAAACAACCGTGATTCCGGGAGTAGTGGCGAGCGAAACCGGATGAGGCTAAACCTGATACGTGTGAGACCCGGCAGGGGTTGCGTATGAGGGGTCGTGGGAAAGTTCTTCAGTCGTCTGCCGGCGGCTGGGTGAGTCAGAAACCGTTGGTGTAGTCGAAGGACATGCGAAAGGTCCGGCGTAGAGGGTAAGACCCCCGTAGACGAAACATCAGCGGCTCACTTGAGCTTCTCCCAAGTAGCACGGAGCCCGAGAAATTCCGTGTGAATCTGGCGGGACCACCCGCTAAGCCTAAATATTCCCTGGTGACCGATAGCGGATAGTACCGTGAGGGAATGGTGAAAAGTACCGCGGGAGCGGAGTGAAATAGTACCTGAAACCGTGTGCCTACAAGCCGTGGGGGCAGTCTTCGGACTGTGACTGCGTGCCTTTTGAAGAATGAGCCTGCGAGTTTGCGGTGTGTAGCGAGGTTAACCCGTGTGGGGTAGCCGTAGCGAAAGCGAGTCCGAATAGGGCGGTACAGTTGCATGCCCAAGACCCGAAGCGGAGTGATCTAGCCATGGGCAGGTTGAAGCGCGGGTAAGACCGTGTGGAGGACCGAACCCACCAGGGTTGAAAACCTGGGGGATGACCTGTGGTTAGGGGTGAAAGGCCAATCAAACTCCGTGATAGCTGGTTCTCCCCGAAATGCATTTAGGTGCAGCGTCGTGTGTTTCTTGCCGGAGGTAGAGCACTGGATAGGCGATGGGCCTCACCGGGTTACTGACCTTAGCCAAACTCCGAATGCCGGTAAGTGAGAGCACGGCAGTGAGACTGTGGGGGATAAGCTCCATGGTCGAGAGGGAAACAGCCCAGAACACCGACTAAGGTCCCTAAGCGTGTGCTAAGTGGAAAAGGATGTGGAGTCGCAGAGACAACCAGGAGGTTGGCTTAGAAGCAGCCACCCTTGAAAGAGTGCGTAATAGCTCACTGGTCAAGTGATTCCGCGCCGACAATGTAGCGGGGCTCAAGTACACCACCGAAGTCGTGTCATTCACAGAATACGCCCAACGGCGCTGTGGATGGGTAGGGGAGCGTCGTGTGCCGGGTGAAGCAGCGGAGGAATCCAGTTGTGGACGGTTCACGAGTGAGAATGCAGGCATGAGTAGCGATACAAGAGTGGGAAACTCTTGCGCCGATTGACCAAGGGTTCCTGGGTCAAGCTGATCTGCCCAGGGTAAGTCGGGACCTAAGGCGAGGCCGACAGGCGTAGTCGATGGACAACGGGTTGATATTCCCGTACCCGCTTTGAAGCGCCAACGTCGAACCTCTTGATGCTAAGCCCGTGAAGCCGGCCTGGAGTCTTCGGACGAAGGGACGTGGTGGAGCCGGTGACCCAACAGGGTAGTAGGTGAGCGATGGGGTGACGCAGGAAGGTAGTCCAGCCCGGGCGGTGGTAGTCCCGGGGTAAGGGTGTAGGACGAACGGTAGGCAAATCCGCCGTTCACATAGTCTGAGACCTGATGCCGAGCCGATTGTGGTGAAGTGGATGATCCTATGCTGTCGAGAAAAGCCTCTAGCGAGTTTCATGGCGGCCCGTACCCCAAACCGACTCAGGTGGTCAGGTAGAGAATACCGAGGCGTTCGGGTGAACTGTGGTTAAGGAACTCGGCAAAATGCCCCCGTAACTTCGGGAGAAGGGGGCCAGTCCTGGTGATGACATTTACTGTCTGAGCTGGGGTTGGCCGCAGAGACCAGCGAGAAGCGACTGTTTACTAAAAACACAGGTCCGTGCGAAGCCGTAAGGCGATGTATACGGACTGACGCCTGCCCGGTGCTGGAACGTTAAGGGGACCGGTTAGTCTAGTTTCGACTAGGCGAAGCTGAGAACTTAAGCGCCAGTAAACGGCGGTGGTAACTATAACCATCCTAAGGTAGCGAAATTCCTTGTCGGGTAAGTTCCGACCTGCACGAATGGCGTAACGACTTCTCGACTGTCTCAACCACAGGCCCGGTGAAATTGCATTACGAGTAAAGATGCTCGTTTCGCGCAGCAGGACGGAAAGACCCCGGGACCTTTACTATAGCTTGATATTGGTGTTCGGTTCGGCTTGTGTAGGATAGGTGGGAGGCTTTGAAGCCGTGACGCCAGTCATGGTGGAGCCATCGTTGAAATACCACTCTGGTCGTGCTGGATGTCTAACCTGGGTCCGTGATCCGGATCAGGGACAGTGTCTGGTGGGTAGTTTAACTGGGGCGGTTGCCTCCTAAAGAGTAACGGAGGCGCCCAAAGGTTCCCTCAGCCTGGTTGGCAATCAGGTGTTGAGTGTAAGTGCACAAGGGAGCTTGACTGTGAGACTGACGGGTCGAGCAGGTACGAAAGTAGGGACTAGTGATCCGGCGGTGGCTTGTGGAAGCGCCGTCGCTCAACGGATAAAAGGTACCCCGGGGATAACAGGCTGATCTTCCCCAAGAGTCCATATCGACGGGATGGTTTGGCACCTCGATGTCGGCTCGTCGCATCCTGGGGCTGGAGTAGGTCCCAAGGGTTGGGCTGTTCGCCCATTAAAGCGGTACGCGAGCTGGGTTTAGAACGTCGTGAGACAGTTCGGTCCCTATCCGCTGTGCGCGTAGGAGTGTTGAGAAGGGCTGTCCCTAGTACGAGAGGACCGGGACGGACGAACCTCTGGTGTGCCAGTTGTCCTGCCAAGGGCATGGCTGGTTGGCTACGTTCGGGAGGGATAACCGCTGAAAGCATCTAAGCGGGAAGCCTGCTTCGAGATGAGCACTCCCACCTCCTTGAGAGGGTAAGGCTCCCAGTAGACGACTGGGTTGATAGGCCGGATATGGAAGCCCAGTAATGGGTGGAGTTGACCGGTACTAATAGGCCGAGGGCTTGTCCTCAGTTGCTCGCGTCCACTGTGTTGTTCTGAAACAACGACCCCGACCCCGATCTTTTTCGGGTGTGTCGGCGGCGACAGTTTCATAGTGTTTCGGTGGTCATAGCACGAGGGAAACGCCCGGTCACATTCCGAACCCGGAAGCTAAGCCTCGTAGCGCCGATGGTACTGCAGGGGGACCCTGTGGGAGAGTAGGACGCCGCCGAACAATCATTCTGAAAGCCCCTCCAGGCCACGCCTGGAGGGGCTTTCTGCATTCCCGGGCCCCATTTCCTTCCGGCTACTGACCGAGCCGCGGCAGGATGTCGGCGATCCGCTCCAGCTGGTCGTGCTGGTCCTTCAGCGTCAGTGCGCCGATGCGGAGGATCAGGTGGCGGGCACCGGCGTCGATGTAGCGGCCGAGGGTTGTGGCGACTTCATCGGCCGTGCCGGTGACCAGGGCCTGAATGGCCGTCACCTGTTCCAAGGACATGCCGTAGGTGCTGCGGGCGTAGGCATCGACGGTGCGCCGGCCGTCCTCCGGGTCGTCGGCGAGTCGCACCGTGACGAAGAGCGCGGGCGTGACGGCATCGGCTCGACGGTCGGCGGCGGTGGCGGCCAGCCGTACGGCGGCCAGGCCCGAACGGTAGTCGTCGGGGTCGGGCGGGTACGGCAGCCATCCGTCGTAGAGGCGGCCGGTGCGGGCGAGTGCGGCGGGGTGGCGCCGCCGAGCCAGATGGGGGGACCACCGGGTGCGAAGGGGCGGGTCGCCGGCGGTACCTCGTCGAACTGCAGCAGCTCGCCGTGGAACGAGGTCGGGCCGTCGGCCGTCCACAGCTGCCGCCAGAGCCGGACGGTCTCGTCCAGGCGCTTGAAGCGCCGCTCCCACGGGACTCCCGACAGGTCGTAGAGCGGTTTGCCGAAGCGTCCGGGGAAGCCGGCCCCCACGGCGACGGCGAGCCGGCCGCCGGAGAGCAGGTCGATCGAGGCCAGGCTCTGGGCGGCCTGGACGGGACGGCGGAGGAAGGGCAGCAGTGCGCCGGTGCCGAGCGTCGTACGGTGGGTCAGCGGGGCCAGTGCGGCGAGCATGGTGAGCGGCTCGATCCGCGGGGTGAGCAGCGAGTCGTTGACGAAGAGCGAGCCGAAGCCGAGCTCCTCGGCGCGCAGGGCGAACGGGACGAGGTCGCGGGGGTCGGTGCCCTCTCCCCACTGGGCCGAGCCCGTGGGCAGCAGGACTCCGACCCGGACGGGATCCGGGCGGCGGTCCTGCGGTGCGTCCGTCTGCGCGGTGGTCTCCTGCGGTGCGTTCACCTGCGGCGGCTGGTTCCGGGTGGTGTCGTTCGGCATGGCACCACCGTCCCCTGCCGTGGTCATCGGCTCAATTCCCCGGAGGGAATGGTGGATCGGCCGTGGACGGCGGAGACTCGGGGCATGGGGTTCGGGGAGTCACTGAAGGAGCGCAGGACGCAGCGGCGGATCAGCCAGCTCGAACTCGCGCACCGCGCGGGCACGTCGCAACGCCATGTCAGCTTCATGGAGAGCGGCCGGTCCGCGCCGGGGCGGGCGATGGTGCTGCGGCTCGCCGACTCGCTCGGGTTGTCCTTGCGGGAGAGCAACGAGTTCCTGCTGTCCGCCGGTTACGCCGCGGCCTTCCCGGAGAGCGGCGTGGACGGGGCGGCGCTGGCTCCGGTGCGGCGGGCGCTGGACCTGATCCTGGAGGGCCATCTGCCGTGGCCCGCGCTGGTGATCTCCGGGTCGGGTGAACTCGTGGCGTCGAACGCGGCGTTCGGGAGACTGGTCGCCGGGGTCGACCCGGAGCTGTGCGCGGTCGGGGCCAACGTGTACCGACTCGCCCTGCATCCGGACGGGTTGGCGCCACGGATCGTCAATCTGGCGGAGTGGTCGCGGCACATCCTGGCGCGGCTGCGGCAGGCGGGCGGCGCCGGGCCGGTCGGGCTGTACGCCGAACTTCGTTCCCTGGTGCCGGAGTCGGCGGACGGTGCCCAGTCGCTGGGCTTCGCCGTGCCGCTGGTCCTGCGGTCGCCGGGTGGCCTGCTGCGGCTGTTCACGACGGTGACGACGTTCGCGACCGCGACCGATGTGACCCTCGCCGAGCTGAAGCTGGAGGCCTTCCTGCCCGCGGACGACGCGACCGCCGACCTGCTGGCCGGGGACTGGCAACAGGTCAGGGTCAGAGCCGGCCGGCGGCCTTGAGGGCGAGGTAGGCGTCGGCGAGCGCCGGGGGCAGCGCGGCGGGCGGGGCGTCCAGGACGGTGGCGCCGAGCCGGGTCAGGCGCTCGGCGGTGCGGCGCCGGCCGGCACGGGTCCGCTCGGCGGCGGCGGCACCGTAGACGTCGTCCACCGTGCCCCGGGCGGTGGCGAGTTCGTCGAGACGGGGGTCGGCGACCGACGCCACGACGACCTCGTGGCGCTTGGCCAGCAGGGGATCCGGGCGAGCAGCCCGTCCTCGGCGGATCCGTTGTCCAGGCCGGTGAGCAGGACGATGAGAGAGCGGTGCGGAGCCATCCGCAGCGCGGCGGCGGCCAGGGCCCGGTGGTCGGTCTCGACCAGGGTGGGCTCCAGGGTGGCCATGGCGTCGGTGAAGGCGGGCAGGATGTCCGCGGGGGAGCGGCCGACCACGGCGGCGCGGCGGTGCCGGTCGTGGGCGAGCAGGTCCACCCGGTCGCCGGCCTTGGTGGCGAGTGCGGTGAGCAGCAGGGCGGCGTCCAGTGCGGCGTCCAGCCGGGGGCGTCACCGACCCGGCCGGCCGCGCCGCGGCCGGTGTCGAGCACGATCAGGATGTGCCGGTCGCGTTCGGGCCGCCAGGTGCGGACGGCAACCGTGTGGCGGCGGGCACTGGCCCGCCAGTCGATCGACCGGACGTCGTCGCCGGGCAGGTACTCCCGCAGCGAGTCGAATTCGGTGCCCTGTCCGCGGGTCAGCACCGAGGTGCGGCCGTCGAGTTCGCGCAGCCGGGCGAGCCGGGACGGCAGGTGCCGGCGGCTGGCGAACGGCGGCAGGGCGCGGACCGTCCACGGGACGCCGTGCGAGCCCTGACGGGCGGCCAGGCCGAGCGGGCCGTGCGAACGGATCGTCACCCGGGTGGCGTGGTGGTCGCCGCGCCGCGTCGGCCCGAGGACGGTGACCAGCCGTCGCCGCTCGCCGCCCGGGATGCCCACTCGGTGCCGGGAGGCGGCGTAGGAGCTGCCGGACTGCCAGGCAGACGGCGGCCAGGCGTCCCTGACGGCCGCTCGCAGCACCCGTCCCGACGGGTTGGTGACGGTCAGTTCGACCTGCGCCCGCTCGCCCGTCCGCACCCGGGTGTCGCCGGCGCGTTCCAGGCGGAGCGTGCGGACGGGCGCGGCGAGCACCAGATCGGCGATGACGCCGAGCAGGACGACGCCGGTCACCGCGGCGATGCCGGCCCAGGAGGGGGTGACCAGGCCGACGACGAGCGCGCCGAGCGCGGCGAGCAGGGCGGTGCGGCCGGTCAGGGCCATGGGTGGGGCTCCTCGGGGGTGGGGGTCAGCGCGGGGCGGGGGTCTGGGCGAGGACGGCCTGCACGACGGAGTCGGCGGTGACGCCCTCCATCTCGGCCTCGGCCCGGAGCTGGACACGGTGCCGCAGCGTGGGCAGTGCCAGGGCCTTGACGTCGTCGGGGGTGACGTAGTCGCGGCCGGCCAGCCAGGCCCAGGCCCGGGAGGTGTTGAGCAGGGCGGTCGCACCGCGGGGGAGACGCCGATCGACAGCGACGGCGACTGCCGGGTCGCCCGGCAGAGGTCGACGATGTAGGCGAGGACCTCGGGGGCGACCGTGACCGCGGCGATCTCCGCCCGGGCGGCGGCGATGTCGGCCGGGCCGGCCACCGGGCGGACGCCGGCGGCGGCGAGGTCGCGCGGGTCGAAGCCGGACGCGTGGCGGGCCAGCACCTGGTACTCCTGCTCGCGGGTCGGCAGCGGCAGGACGAGCTTCAGCAGGAAGCGGTCGAGCTGGGCCTCCGGCAGCGGGTAGGTGCCCTCGTACTCGACGGGGTTCTGGGTGGCGGCGACCAGGAACGGGACGGGCAGCGGCCGCGGCTCGCCGTCGACGGTGACCTGCCGCTCCTCCATGGCCTCCAGCAGCGAGGCCTGGGTCTTCGGAGGGGTGCGGTTGATCTCGTCGGCGAGCAGCAGGTTGGTGAAGACCGGGCCGGGCTGGAAGGAGAACTCGGCGGTGCGGGCGTCGTAGACGAGCGAGCCGGTGACGTCGCCGGGCATCAGGTCCGGGGTGAACTGGATGCGCTTGGTGCCGAGGCTGAGCGCCCGGGACAGGGTGCGGATCAGCAGGGTCTTGGCGACGCCGGGGACGCCTTCGAGCAGGACGTGGCCGCCGCAGAGCAGGGCGACCACCAGGCCGGTGACGGCGGCGTCCTGGCCGACCACGGCCTTGGCGATCTCGTCGCGCAGGGCGGTCAGCGCGGCGCGGGCGTCACCGGCGGCCGGGGCGGGGGCGGACCCGGCGAGTGGCTGCCGGCCGGCCGGTATCGCGGCCGGGGGCTCGTCGGTCTTGCTGAGGGACGTGAGGGCAGCGGGCTGCTCGGTCACGGCTGTCGTACCTGCCTTTCCAGGGCGTCGAGGTCGTCGGTGAGCCGCAGCAGCGCGGCGTCGTCGGAGGGCGGCCCGCCGTACAGCAGTGCGTGGACGTCGGCCGAGGTCCGGCCGATGCGCCCGGCGGCGGCCGCGCAGAGCGCCGCCGGGTCGGGTCCGCCGGCGGCGGGCGGGACGCCGAGCACGGGCGCGAGGCGGTGCCGGGCGGCCTCGCGGAGCGCGTCGGCGGCGTGGCCGCGGGCGTTGGCCCTGCGGTACAGCCGGGCGCGGCCCTCGGTGGTCTCGGCCGCGCGGACCACCACGGGCAGGTCCTCGCCGACCACGGGGCCGAGCCGGCGGGCCCGCCACAGGACGGCCAGCAACGCGGCGACGGTGAGCTGCAGGGCGGCCCAGGACCAGCCGGACGGGATGAGGTCGGTGAGGCTGCGCTGCCGGGTCTCCGCCGGCGGCGCCTGGCCCTGGGCGGGGTGGCCGGGCAGGTACCAGACGAGGTGCGGGTGGGCGCCGAGCAGGCCGAGGGCGAGCGCGGCGTTGCCGTCCGTCGTCAGCCGGGCGTTGGTGAGCGGCCGGGCGGTGCCGAGCACGGCGGTCTGCCGTCCGGTCGCGTCCCGGTGCAGCACCAGCGAGGGGTGGCCGTTGCGGGGGTAGCAGCCGGTGTCGTCCGGCTGCGGCAGGTAGAGCAGCCCGCCGAACTCCGCGCTGCCGGCCCGGGTGGCCTCCGGCAGGTCGCACCCGGGCGGGGTGCTCTCGTCGGTGACGTAGTCGGGCAGCCCGTCGGTGTCGGCGGCCAACCGCAGGCCGCCGGCGAACGCGTCGAGGACGCCGTTGTCCGGGGCGAGCAGCACCAGCCGGGTGGCACGGCCGCGCTCGGTGGCGGCGAGGCCGCCGAGGTCGGGGGTGTCGAGCAGGTACGGCTCCGGGAGCACGACGGTGGTGTCGTCCTCGCGCAGTGCGGCGGCGAGTTCGGCCTCGCCGGTGGCGGTGCGGACGGTGACGCCCTGCCGTTCCAGCAGGTGGACGAGGGCGCGGGTGCCCGAGGGGTCGGGGGAGCGCGGGTCCAGCGGCGCCCAGCTGCTGTTGCCGCCGAGGCCGGTGATGAGCAGCCCGGTGAGGAGGAGGACGGCGACCGTGGCGAGGGACCAGCGGGCCCGCCGCCAGCGCAGGCGGGCCGGGACGGCGAGGCTGGTGGCCCCGGCCGGGGCGCCGTCGCCGGGGCGGCCGTCGTGGTGGGGCGCGGTGTCCGCGGGGCCGAGCGGCGGTGCGGTGGTCATGCGGCGGCTCCGCCGGTCGGGGCCAGCACGGGGCGGGTGGCGGTCAGGGCCCGGTCGAGGGCGACCAGGCCGTCGTAGGCCGCGCGGTCGGCGGTGCGCTCGCCGTACGCGATGTCGTCGAAGGTGCGGGCGGCGGCGGCGAGCCGGTCGGCGTGCTCGGGGAGCACGCGGCCGGCTTCGGCGGCGGCCTCGTCGGCGGTGCGGCCGGGTCGGAGGTCGAGCAGGGCACGTTCCTCCAGGGCGCGGACGAGGGCGCGCATCTGCTCGCGGACGGCCTGCTGCCAGTCGCCCGCGGCCGCGTGCGCGGCGGCCCCGGCGCGGTGCTGGTCGGCGGTGCGCGGCCCGCGGGCCTCGAACAGGGCGGTGGCCCGCCCGGCCTCGCGGCGGGGGGCACCGAGGCGCCACCACAGGGCGGCCACGACCAGGACGGCGAGCAGGATCAGCAGCACGATGCCGGTGGCGTCGCCGGCCATGGCCTGGCCGACGTGCGAGAACAGCCGGGTGACCTGCTCGTCCAGCCAGTCGGTGACCCGCTGGGTGATGCTCGGGTCGTGCCGGTGGTAGGCCGGGTCGAGCAGTTCGAGCCGTGCCGAGTCCCGGGCCGGCCCGCGCGGCACGGTGACCGGTACGCCGTCGGCGAGAGTGCGCAGCGCCGCGCCCGGAGCCCCCAGTACGGCATCGGTTCAGGCCCCCGGGACGGGGTACTGCCCGGACCAGCCGGTCACCTGGGGCTCGGGCAGGCCGGCGGCCCGGGCGAGCTCGATGTCGAGGGCCTCGCGGCGGATCCGCTGGTCGATGTAGAGCAGCACGTTGACGGCGGCGGCGAGCGGGAAGGTCAGGGTGGAGACGATCGTCCCGGCGATCGCCATCACCAGCAGGCCGAGCGGCGGCATGGTGCTGGTGAACGGGTCGCCGGAGGCGTTGATCGAGGGCCCGCCGGAGATCACCACGGCGATCACCGAGAACGGCACGCTGATCATCCCGGCGGCGATCGTGATGATCACCCGGGTGAGCAGGTTGATGCCGAACAGCCGCCACCAGGCGCCGCGCACCAGCCGGGCGGAGCGGCGCAGCGACGTGGTCACGCCCTGCCGCTCCAGGACCAGCGCGGGTGCCGCGAGGCTGAACCGGATGCCGAGCCAGGCCGTGAACGGGAGGCCGGCCAGCACGAGCAGGGCGCCGATGCCGATCAGCAGCGGGTCGGCGTCGTAGACGAGGCCCAGGACGAGCGTGATGGCGCCCGGGAACATCGGGGCGGCCGCGATCAGGCCGGAGAGCAGGGTCACGCCGGTCAGCGCGAGCATCCGCGGACGGGCGGCGGCCCAGGCCTCCCGCAGGGTCACGCCCTGCCCGAGGACGGCCTTGCTGACCACCAGGGTGAGCATGCCGACGGCGACCACGCCGAGCAGCAGGTCCAGCGGCAGGCCGATCGCCAGGGACAGCAGGTCGGAGAGGCTGCCGGGGTGCTCGTACGCCCACCAGCCGGCCAGTGCCTGCACCAGCTGCTGGACGACGGCCAGGCCCAGTGAGAGCCCCAGCGCGGTGCGCCAGTGCCGGCGCACGGTGGTCACCGCGCCGTCGAGGACCTCGCCCACGCCGAGGGGACGCAGCGGGACGACGCCGGGCTTCGGGCTGACCGGCGCGGCCCAGCCGCCCGGCCCCCAGCCGCCGGGCGCGCCGTACGGGGCTCCCGGGCCCCAGCCGGGACCGGGAGCCCCGGGGCCGCCCGCCCCCGGGCGCCGCCGTCCGGGCCCTGGCCCTGGCCGGGGATGCTGCCGTACGCTCCGCCGTACCCGCCGTCGTGGGGCCCGGCGCCGCTCGGTGCGGGGCCGCCGACCGAGCCCGGCTGAGGTCCGGCCGGCGGCCGGACGTCGTCGCGGGGCGGTTCGGACGAGCCGGGAGAGGCCCAGCCCGGGGTGTCGGTCATCAAGGCTCCTTGGCGGGCCCGGGCGCTGTCGCCCGCGGCACCGGGAGTTCGGGGCGGCATCGGTCGGGTACGGCGGGACGGTCGTGGGTCGCCGCTGTGCCGCCCATCGTGCCATGGTGGGGCCGAGGGCCCCAGGGGTATCCCGTTGCTGATCGACAACGGTCGGCGGAGCTGCTCTGAGCAGCGGTTTTTGCGGCGCTATGCCCGGTTCGAAGGGTGCGGCGACGGACGGTCTGCGGCAGCTGTGCGGCAGGTCACAATCGGGTAATGAGAAGATGGAGACATGAAGGGACGTGTCCTGGTCGTCGATGACGACACCGCACTGGCCGAGATGCTCGGCATTGTGCTGCGTGGTGAGGGTTTTGAGCCGTTTTTCGTGGCAGACGGGGACAAGGCGCTGGCCGCGTTCCGCGAGACCAAGCCGGATCTGGTGCTGCTCGACCTGATGCTGCCCGGCAGGGACGGCATCGACGTCTGCCGGCAGATCCGGGCGGAGTCCGGCATCCCGATCGTCATGCTGACCGCGAAGACGGACACCGTCGACATCGTGGTCGGCCTGGAGTCCGGCGCCGACGACTACGTGACGAAGCCGTTCAAGCCCAAGGAGCTGGTGGCCCGGGTCCGCGCGCGGCTGCGCCGTGCCGAGGAGCCGACGCCCGAGCAGCTGACCATCGGCGACCTGGTGATCGACGTGGCCGGTCACTCCGTCAAGCGGGACGGCCGGGGCATCCCGCTGACCCCGCTGGAGTTCGACCTGCTGGTCGCGCTGGCCCGCAAGCCCTGGCAGGTGTTCACCCGCGAGGTGCTGCTGGAGCAGGTCTGGGGCTACCGGCACGCCGCCGACACCCGGCTGGTCAACGTGCACGTCCAGCGCCTCCGGTCGAAGATCGAGAAGGACCCGGAGCGCCCCGAGATCGTCGTGACGGTGCGCGGTGTCGGCTACAAGGCCGGGCCCAGCTGACGTGACGCGGTACGAGGCTGACGACTCCCCGTCGGGCACCGATGCCGGCGGGGAGGCTGCTGTGCGCGGCGACGTGCTGAGTTCCAGCACGCGCGGACGCACGTCCCGGCGCTGGCCGGCCGCGCTCTGGTCGGTGCCCGCCCGTCAGCTGCGCCGGCCCCTGCGCCGGCTGCTCGCGCTCTACCGCCGCTCCATCCAGCTGCGCGTGGTCGCGGCCACCCTGCTGCTCTCGGTGGTCGTGGTGCTGGTGCTCGGCGTGGTCGTGGTCGCCCAGGTCCGGACGGGGCTGCTCGACACCAAGAAGCACGCCGCGCAGGGCCAGGCCCTCGGCGGCTTCCAGATCGAGCAGGACAAGATCAACGAGGCGATCAACCTCCAGGCCAAGGCCGGCACCGGCAACGACCCCACCCGGGACGAGATCGGCACCTGGCTGATCAAGCAGGTCTCCGACCTGGCCAGCGGCGGCACCGGCGTGTACTCGGTGGTCGCGCTCGTCCCGTCCACCGGCGGCCAGGAGAGCGCGCCCAGCGCCGCCCTGCGCGGCGCCTGGTACTCCGGCAACATCGTCCCCGGCTCGATCAGCCAGGAGCTGCGCGACCAGGTCGCGGGCGAGCCGACCGTCCCGCACCAGCAGACCACCACCATCCAGCGCAGCCCCGACGACGGCAGCCCGCCCTACACCGAGCCCGGCCTCGTCATCGGCAAGCAGTTCAGCGGGCCCGACGGCACCCCCTACCAGCTCTACTACGTCTTCTCCTTCGGCCAGGAGACCAAGACCCTCGGCCTGGTCACCGGCACCCTGGCGACCGCCGGCGTGTTCGTGGTGATCCTGCTCGGCGGCATCGCCTGGCTGGTCGTGCGCCAGGTGGTGACCCCCGTCCGGATGGCCGCCGGGATCTCCGAGCGGCTCGCCGCCGGACACCTGGAGGAGCGGATGAAGGTCACCGGGACGGACGACATCGCCCGCCTCGGCGAGTCCTTCAACCGGATGGCCAACGCGCTCCAGGCCCAGATCCGGCAGCTGGAGGAACTCTCCCGGGTGCAGCGGCGCTTCGTCTCCGACGTCTCGCACGAACTGCGCACCCCGCTGACCACCGTCCGGATGGCCGCGGACCTGATCTACGACAGCCGCGAGGACCTCGACCCGATGGCGGCCCGCTCCGCCGAGCTCCTCCAGGACCAGCTGGACCGCTTCGAGTCGCTGCTCGCCGACCTGCTGGAGATCAGCCGCTTCGACGCCGGCGCCGCGATCCTGGACGCCGAGCCGGTCGACCTGCGCGACATCGTGACCCGGGTCGTGGAGTCCGCCGACCCGCTCGCCCAGGCCAAGGGCTCCGCGGTCGTCATCCGCGGCGCCGAGAAGCCGGTCGTCGCCGAGGTCGACTCGCGGCGGATCGAGCGGATCCTGCGCAACCTCGTCGTCAACGCCCTCGAACACGGCGAGGGCCGGGACATCGTCGTCCGGCTCGGCACCGGCGAGGGCGCGGTCGCCGTCGGCGTCCGCGACTACGGCATCGGCCTCAAGCCCGGCGAGGCGTCCCGGGTCTTCCACCGCTTCTGGCGGGCCGACCCCTCGCGGGTCCGCACCACCGGCGGCACCGGCCTCGGCCTGTCCATCGCCGTCGAGGACGCCCACCTGCACGGCGGCTGGCTCCAGGCCTGGGGCGAACCCGGCGGCGGCTCGCACTTCCGGCTGACCCTGCCGCGCACCCGCGGCGGCGAGATCATCCGGGCGCCGTTCCGCCTGGAGCCCGACGACTCCCGGCACAACCGCGGCCTGGCCGCCACCGGCGCCCCCTACCGCCGGGCGCTGCGCCCCGGCGGTGCCACCGCCCTCGCCACCGCCGACGGCGGCCCGGCGCAGGACAGCCCGGAGACCCCGGAGACCGGCCCGTCCGGCTTCGGCAGCGGGCTCGGCGGCGTGCTGTCCATCGGCCCCGGCCTCGGACGGCAGCCCGCGGCACCGGTCGCCGACCCCTCGGACGTCCGGACGCTGGCCTCGGGATACGGTGCCACCGGGGCCCAGGTCGTGGTGGACCGCGGACCGGCCCGCCCGCTCCCGTCGCAGGACGGGGCGGACACCGCCGACACCCGGACGGAGGGGCCGCAGCGTGCCAAGGACGAGCAGCGTGAAGGCTGACCTGCGCTCCGCGCGGGTCCTCTGCGCCGTTTTCGCCGTACTGCTCGTCGCCGGCTGCGCGGCGATGCCCTCCGACGGGCCGCCGGAGCGGGTGGACGTGCCGCAGGGCGCGGGCGCGGAGAACCTCCAGGTCCGGGTCTTCCCGGTGCCGCCGCACAAGGGCGAGGACCCGCTCGACCTGCTGGCCGGCTTCCTCGACGCCTCCAACGCGGACGAGGTGAAGAACTACGACACCGCCCGCAAGTACCTCACCGCCGACGCCGACAAGCGCTGGAACCCGGAGGCCGGGGTCGTGGTGCTGGCCGCCACCCCGCGGCGGGACACCGCCGTCAGGGGGCCGACAGCACCACGATCACGGTCAGCGGCGCCAAGGTGGCCGAGCTCGACGAGGCCCGCTCGTACCGGGTCTCCGCCGACCCCTCGTACCAGCAGAAGTTCACCTTCGTGAAGCAGACCGAGGGCGCCGACAAGGGCGAGTGGCGGATCGACCGGCTGCCGGACGGCCTGATCGTCGACCAGACGAACTTCAAGAACGCCTACCGCGCCGTCCACCGCTACTTCTTCGCCTCCTCCGACCCGTCGGCGGAGGGCGCGGCCGCGGCCGCGGCGGTGATGGTGCCGGACCCGATCTACCTGCGCCGCCGCACCGACCCGCTGACCGCTGCCGCCAAGGCGCTGGTGGCCGGGCCGTCCCGCTGGCTGGCCCCCGCCGTCCACACCGCCTTCGACGGCGTCCGGATCGAGGGGGCGTCACCGTCAGCGACAGCGGCGTGGCCTCCGTCCGGGTCGACGTGCCGGACTTTGCCGGGCGGCAGACCGCCTGCACCCAGATGGCGACGCAGCTCTACCACACCCTCGCCGACCAGCAGGCCAAGGGCCAGCTGGACCGGCTCGACCTGGCGGGGGTCAGGGGCGGCTGCTCGCTGACCGCCGCGCAGGCCGCCGACTCGGCACCCGGCCAGCTGGCCGGGACGGCCGCCGGCTCGCAGTACTACCAGGTGGAGGGCGGGCAGCTGTTCCTCGCCCAGGGCGACACCCCCGGGCACCCGGTGCCCGGGCCGCTCGGCCAGGCCGGACCGGTCAAGATGGGCGAGCTCGCCGTCCGCCGGGACGGCGGCGCCGCCGCGGCCGTCGGCACCGACCGCCGCACGCTGTACGTCACCGGCCTCGCCGAGGGCGACCGGCTCGGCGACCCGGTGGCCACCGGCCCGAGCGGGGCGGGCGGCCCGACCCTCGCCTCGCCGAGCTGGGACGGCCGGCAGAACCTCTTCCTGGTCGACCGCGACCCCCAGCACGCCCGCGTCCTCATGGTGCGGGACCGCAAGACGGTCACGGCCGACGTCGAGGGCCTCGCCGGCCGCACGGTGCAGAGCCTGCGGGTCTCCTCGGACGGCACCCGGATCGCGCTGGTGCTCAAGGACGCCTCGGGCGGCTGGTCGCTGCAGATCGGCGTGGTCGTCCACGACGGCTCGCCGACCTCGCCGCGGGTGCGGATCACCGGCCTGCGGCCGCTCGCCCCGCTGCTCACCGACGTCGCCTCGGTCTCCTGGGCCGACACCGACCAGTTGCTGGTGCTCGGCGCGGAGCAGGACAAGCTCCAACTGGTGCACTACGTCGGCACCGACGGCTCGCAGGCCAGTGACTCGCCGCTGCAGGGCGGTGAGTCGATGACCGCGGTGTCGGGCACCGAGAACCGCACCGGTGAGACCGTCCCGCCCGTGCTGGCGGTCTCCGGGGACCACCGGATCTTCCGTCTGCAGGGCAACCAGTGGCGGGAGTTCGTCCTCCAGGGCCACCAGGCGGTCTCCTTCGCCTACCCGGGCTGAGCCCCGCCGCCCGGCCCGTGCGGACGGCGCCGGACGGTCGCGGCCACGGTCGCGGCCGCCCGCGCCGGGCAGCCGGCTTCGTGCAGGGCGCGCGCGGCGTCGGCGAGGCTGGCGCCGGTGGTCACCAGGTCGTCCACCAGCACGACCGGCCGGCCGGCGAGCCGACCGGTGCGGCCGGGGGCGACGCCCAGCGCACCGTGCAGGTTCCGGCGCCGTTCGGCGGCGCCCAGCCCGGCCTGGTCGTGGACCGGGCGGACCTGCCGCAGGACGGGCAGCGCCCGGGCGGGCAGGCCGCCGCGGCGCAGCTCGCGGGCGGCGGCCCGGGCCAACCGCAGCGTCGGGTCGTGGCCGCGGGCGCGGACGGCGGCGCGCGCGGACGGCACCGGGACGAGCAGCACGGGGCCCGACCGGGGCGGCGGGCTGCCGACGGCGGTGCGGACGGCGGCGGCCAGCGCCGAGCCGAGCGGGCCGGCCAGGCCGAGCGCACCGCGCTCCTTGTGGGCGATGAGCAGGCGGCGCACCGGCCCGGCGTAGGGCGCGGCCGCGTACACGGGCGGCAGACCGGCCGGGCGGGGCAGCGGGCCGGCGGCCCCCGGGGCCGCGGTGGCGAGCGCGGCCCGGCAGCGTGCGCAGAGCTGGGCGCGCCCCTCCCCGCACCCCGCGCAACGGGTGGGCAGCAGCAGGTCGAACAGGCACTGGGCGCGGTTCGGCCGGGTGGCGGAGGTGGTCACGTGGCCTCCCGTGGCGCGCCGCCGGTGCGGCCGGCCGGAGTGCGGATGATGACGGACGCGGGCTCTTGCCGCGGTACGGACTGAGCCATACGGTTGGCGCCCCGGCGCGTGTTGTCCAGAAGTTGGCCGGTGTTTCACCCCATGGGGGGTAAACAGTGGGGAACAGCTGTGCAGCCGCCGCCGTCTCGCTACGTTGTTCGACTGGGGAGGCGGAATCCCCCGCAGAGGTGTTCCATAAGGCACACAGGGGGTTTCAGGCGCTCCTGGTGGGGAGGAAGTGAGAAGAGGGCCAGTCGGTTTCGCCGCTCCCGGCGAAGGCTGGGGGCGGGCGGTGGACGGCTGGTCCGGCTGGGTCTCAGTCCGGTCCGGGTGCGTTCCGGATCGGCGACAGCACAAGGGATCGGAGTTCTGCGTGGACATCGTCGTCAAGGGCCGCAAGACCGAGGTGCCCAAGAGGTTCCGCGAGCACGTGGCCGAGAAGCTGGAGAAGGTCCAGAAGTTCGACGGCAAGGTGATCAGCCTCGACGTCGAGGTGTCCAAGGAACACAACCCGCGGCAGGCCGACCGGTCCGAGCGGGTGGAGATCACTCTCCGTACCCGCGGCCCGGTGATCCGGGCCGAGGCCGCCGCCAGCGACCCGTACGCGGCGCTCGACCTGGCCTCGGCGAAGCTCGACGCCCAGCTCCGCAAGACCGCGGACCGGCGCCGGGTGCACAAGGGCGGCAATGGCCGCACCCCCGTCAGCGTCGCTGCGGCGACGGCGGCACTGGCCGCCCTCCCCGCGACGGAGGCGACCGAGACCCCGACGAACGGGGCGGTCCGCAAGACCATGATGGGATCCCTGGAGGTGGAGGGCGACGGTCCGCTCGTCGTCCGCGAGAAGACGCACCCCGCCGCACCGATGTCGCTGGACCAGGCGCTGTACGAGATGGAACTCGTCGGCCACGACTTTTTCCTGTTCGTGGAGAAGGACAGCGGCCTGCCGAGCGTGGTCTACCGCCGGCACGGCTACCACTACGGCGTCATCCACCTCAAGGAGGACGCGACCGCCGTGGGCGGCGGCGCCGGGGGCGCCATCAACGGGCCCGACGAGGACTGATCCCGTCCCCGTCGGAGATCCGACGCAGTGATCGACCGGGTGACCCCGGCGGCCGGGCCGCCGGGGTCACCCAGCTGGGCGGCCCGGTGTCGGAGGGTGATCAACCCGCCTGTCGTCATGGAATGATGGGGCCAGACATCGACCGGCGACCGGGGAGGAGCGGATGGGCGAGCCCATCAGCCGAGGTGCGGATGGCGGCCCGGGCGCGGGTGCGGGGTCGGGCAGCCCCCACCGGGTACGGAGCGCACCGTGCGGAGCCGATCAGGGTGCTGGTCGTCGACGACCACGCACTGTTCCGCCGCGGCCTGGAGATCGTGCTGGCCGAGGAGGAGGACATCACCGTCGTCGGCGAGGCCGGCGACGGCGCGGAGGCCGTGCTCAAGGCGGCGGACCTGCTGCCGGACATCATCCTCATGGACGTCCGGATGCCCCGGCGCAGCGGCATCGAGGCCTGCACCGCGATCAAGGACGTGGCGCCCAGCGCCAAGATCATCATGCTGACGATCAGCGACGAGGAGGCCGACCTCTACGAGGCGATCAAGGCGGGCGCCACCGGCTACCTGCTCAAGGAGATCTCCACCGACGAGGTGGCCACCGCGATCCGGGCGGTGGCGGACGGTCAGTCGCAGATCAGCCCGTCGATGGCGGCCAAGCTGCTCACCGAGTTCAAGTCGATGATCCAGCGCCGTTCCGACGACCGGGACTTGGTGCCCGCGCCGCGGCTCACCGACCGCGAGCTGGAGGTGCTCAAGCTGGTGGCCACCGGGATGAACAACCGGGAGATCGCCAAGGAGCTGTTCATCAGCGAGAACACCGTGAAGAACCACGTGCGCAACATCCTGGAGAAGCTCCAGCTGCACTCCAGGATGGAGGCCGTCGTCTACGCGATGCGCGAGAAGATCCTCGAAATAGGGTGACCGGTCAGGCCAGCGCCCGCTCCAGGGCGGGCCGCAGCCGCTCGTCCGCCAGCCGCTCGACGCGGACGGCGTCGCAGCCCACCCAGCCGGCCGCCTCGCGCAGTGCGGCGGCCAGCGGCGCCACGTACGCCGCGCCCTCCAGGGAGATCTGACGGGCCACCAGGGTGCGCCCCTCGCGGGCCGGGTCGACCCGGCCGACCAGTCGGCCGCCGGTG
Organism: Kitasatospora paranensis; assembly: GCF_039544005.1. Classification (NCBI taxonomy): domain Bacteria; kingdom Bacillati; phylum Actinomycetota; class Actinomycetes; order Kitasatosporales; family Streptomycetaceae; genus Kitasatospora; species Kitasatospora paranensis. The sequence goes on along the minus strand of NZ_BAABKV010000001.1, from coordinate 3,428,263 downwards.
AGCAGCGGCATCGCGAAGTACCCGTGCACCCGCTTGGGCTTGGGGGTGTAGGCCTCCAGCCGGTGGGTCATCCCGAAGATCCGCTCCGTCCGGGCGCGGTCCCAGATCAGCGAGTCGAACGGGGAGAGCAGCGTCGTGCGGTGCCGGCCGCGCGGTTCGGCGGCCAGCGCCGCCGGATCGGCCCAGGCCGGCGCCGCCCAGCCCGCCACCGAGACCGGCACCAGACCGGACTCCGGCAGCGCCGCGGCCACCTGCTCCTTCCGCAGCCGGTGGTAGTCCATCAGGTCGGCCACGGTGGCCACCCCGAGGGCGGCGCCGGCCTGGCCGACCAGCCGGCGCAGGCACTCCGCGTCGTCCGGGTCCTGCGCGTACAGCCCGGCCGGGACGGCCTGCTCGGCCGCCTCGTACACGCGCTTCCAGCTGCGGCGCTCGGTGCAGACCACGTCGCCGAAGGCCAGCGCCTGCTCGACGGCGATCTTGCTCTCCGACCAGTCCCACCACTCCGACGTCCGCTTGGCGCCGCCGAGTTCGGTCGAGGTCAGCGGCCCCTCGCCGCGCAGCCGGTCCAGCACCTCGCGGTAGGTACGGTCGGAGACCTCGTGGCCGCCCCAGAGCCGCCCGCGGGAGCGGTAGGCGCGCCGCCGGAAGGCGAACAGCGGCCACTCCTCGATCGGCAGGATGCAGGCCGCGTGCGACCAGTACTCGAACGTCGTCTCCGAACCCCAGTAGGCGTGTTCGACGCTCGTACGCCCCACCGCGCCGAGCCGTGCGTACGGCACCAGTTCGTGCGAGCGGGCCAGCACCGAGATGGTGTCCAACTGCACGGCGCCGAGGTGCCGCAGCACGCCCCGGACGCCGGCCCGGCGGTCGGGTGCGCCCAGCAGGCCCTGGGCGTGCAGGGCGATGCGGCGGGCCCGGTCGGCGGAGAGCTCGGTGGTGTGCGGCGAGGTCATGCCGGGCAGCGTAGGCGGTGTCACCGACAGCCGTCGCCGTACCGGGGGAACCTCCGGGCCGCGCCGGGGTTGTGCAGGGCGAGGAGTCCGCGGCGATGACCGTTTTGCCCGGCGGCTGGTACTTCACCGTGCTTTGCCCCGGCGGGTGACACAGGAATACCGTGCTGACGGACCTCCCGGCGGCTTGGCCTCCTCGCATACGATGGCGCCGTACGGTGGGGTAGCTCTCGCCGAATGTCGTCCAGAGCCGATCCAGGCAAGGAGCCCGCTCAGTGTCCGTCTTCGACAAGATCTTGCGCGCAGGCGAAGGCAAGATCCTTCGCAAGCTGCAGCGGATTGCTGCCCAGGTCAACTCGATCGAAGAGGACTTCGTCAACCTCACCGACGACGAGCTGCGCGCGCTGACCGACGAGTACAAGGCCCGCCTCGCCGAGGGCGAGAGCCTGGACGACATCCTGCCCGAGGCCTTCGCCACCGTGCGCGAGGCCGCCAAGCGCGTGCTGGGCCAGCGTCACTACGACGTCCAGATCATGGGCGGCGCCGCGCTGCACCAGGGCTTCGTCGCCGAGATGCGCACCGGCGAGGGCAAGACCCTGGTCGGCACGCTGCCGGCGTACCTCAACGCGCTGACCGGCAAGGGCGTGCACCTGATCACGGTCAACGACTACCTCGCCGAGCGCGACTCGGAGTGGATGGGCCGGGTGCACCGCTTCCTCGGCCTGGAGGTGGGCGTGATCCTGGCGAACATGTCGCCGGCCGAGCGCAAGCGCCAGTACGGGATGGACATCACGTACGGCACGAACAACGAGTTCGGCTTCGACTACCTGCGCGACAACATGGCGTGGGCGCAGGAGGAGCTCGTCCAGCGCGGCCACAACTTCGCGATCGTCGACGAGGTCGACTCGATCCTGATCGACGAGGCCCGTACCCCGCTGATCATCTCCGGCCCGGCGGACCAGGCCACCAAGTGGTACAGCGACTTCGCCAAGCTGGTGCAGCGCCTCAAGATCGACCGCGACTACGAGGTCGACGAGAAGAAGCGCACCGTCGGCGTGCTGGAGGAGGGCGTCGGCCGCGTCGAGGACTACCTCGGCATCGACAACCTCTACGAGTCGGTGAACACCCCGCTGGTCGGCTTCCTCAACAACGCCATCAAGGCGAAGGAGCTCTACAAGGCGGACAAGGACTACGTCGTGATCAACGGCGAGGTCATGATCGTCGACGAGCACACCGGCCGCATCCTCGCGGGCCGCCGCTACAACGAGGGCATGCACCAGGCGATCGAGGCCAAGGAGGGGTGGAGGTCCAGAACGAGAACCAGACGCTGGCCACCATCACCCTGCAGAACTTCTTCCGCCTCTACGACAAGCTCTCCGGCATGACCGGTACGGGCACCACCGAGGCCGCCGAGTTCCACCAGATCTACAAGCTCGGCGTCGTCCCGATCCCGACCAACAAGACCCCCAGCGCATCGACCAGCCCGACCTGATCTACAAGTCGGAGCCGGCCAAGTTCGCCGCCGTGGTCGAGGACATCGCCGAGAAGCACGAGAAGGGCCAGCCGGTGCTGGTCGGCACCGTGTCGGTCGAGAAGTCCGAGTACCTCTCCCAGGAGCTGCGCAAGCGCGGCATCCCGCACGAGGTGCTGAACGCCAAGCAGCACGAGCGCGAGGCGCAGATCGTCGCCCAGGCCGGCCGCAAGGGCGCCGTCACCGTCGCCACCAACATGGCCGGCCGCGGCACCGACATCATGCTCGGCGGCAACCCGGACCACCTCGCCGCCGCCGAGCTGGCGCAGCGCGGGCTCAACCCGGAGGACACCCCGGACGAGTACGAGTCGGCCTTCCCGAGCGCCCTGGACAAGGCCAAGGAGGCCGTCAAGGCCGAGCAGGAGGAGGTCCAGGAGCTGGGCGGCCTCTACGTGCTCGGCACCGAGCGCCACGAGTCCCGCCGGATCGACAACCAGCTGCGCGGCCGCTCCGGCCGTCAGGGCGACCCGGGCGAGTCCCGGTTCTACCTGTCGCTCGGCGACGACCTGATGCGCCTGTTCAAGGCCGGCATGGTCGAGCGCGTGCTGTCGATGGCGAACGTGCCCGAGGACGTCCCGATCGAGTCGAAGATGGTCACCCGCGCCATCGCCTCCGCGCAGACCCAGGTCGAGCAGCAGAACTTCGAGATCCGCAAGAACGTCCTCAAGTACGACGAGGTCCTCAACCGCCAGCGCGAGGTCATCTACGGCGAGCGCCGCCGCGTCCTGGAGGGCGAGGACCTCCAGGAGCAGGTCGGCCACTTCATGGACGACACCGTCGAGGCGTACGTCACCGCCGCCACCGGCGAGGGCTTCGAGGACGACTGGGACCTCGAGAAGCTCTGGACGGCCCTCAAGCAGCTCTACCCGATCACCCTCGACCTGGAGGAGCTGGAGGAGGAGGCCGGCGGCCCCGCCGGGCTCAGCCCGGAGTTCCTCACCAAGTCCATCCAGGAGGACGTCCAGGCGCAGTACGGCGCCCGCGAGGACCAGCTCGGCGAGCAGATCATGCGCGAGCTGGAGCGCCGGGTCGTCCTGTCGGTGCTGGACCGCCGCTGGCGCGAGCACCTCTACGAGATGGACTACCTCCAGGAGGGCATCGCCCTGCGGGCCTACGCGCAGCGCGACCCGCTGGTCGAGTACCAGCGCGAGGGCTTCGACATGTTCTCCGCGATGATGGAGGGCATCAAGGAGGAGTCCGTCGGCTACCTGTTCAACCTGGAGGTCCAGGTCGAGCAGCAGGTCGAGGAGGTGCCGGTCGCCGAGGACGAGGTGTCCCTGGAGAAGGCCGACGCCCGCCCGGAGATCCGCGCCAAGGGCCTGGAGGCCCCGGCCCGCCAGCGCCTGCACTACACGGCGCCCACGGTCGACGGCGACGACACCGTCATCGAGGGCGACTTCGACGACGCCCCGGCCGACGAGGGCGACGGCCTGACCCGCGCCGAGCGCCGCAAGGCCGCCAAGTCGGCCAAGGGCCGCCGCCGCAAGGCCTGACCCGCAGCGACCCGCAGCACCCTGACAGGGCGCCGCTCCCACCCGGGGGCGGCGCCCTGCCGCTTCTCCGGCCCGGCCCGGCCGTCGCGGGCTCAGCGGGCCTCGACCGCCGCGCACTGCCACTGCTCCGTCCGGCGGTGCCGCTCCAACCGGAAGGCCACCATGTGGTGGCGCGGCCCGAACTCCACCCGCACGCACACCTCCAGCGCCCCGGGACCGGGCGCGGAGTCGTACACCCGCCCCAGCCGGGTCTGCGGCACCCGGCCGCGCGGGCGCAGCGGCCCGGACCGCACCAGCGCGGTGAGCTGCTGGTAGCCCTGCAGCGTGGTGTGCCGCTGCAGCTGGCCGACCGGGCGCGCCCCGGTCAGCACCTCGACCAGTCGGTGGGCGAAGCGCCCGGCCACATCGCCCTGTCCGGCGCCCTGCGAGGGCGTACAGGCCGCGCGCGGCCGGGCGGCCGGACGGCTGCCCCCGGGGTGGTGCGGAGCGGCCGGGACGGCGCCGTGGTGGCCTCCCGGAGACCGGGCGCCGCGGCCGGCGTGCGGTGTCCGGACGGGCCGCCGCGCCTGCGGATGCCCCGGGAGGTGCACCAGCGGCCGTACCAGGGGCGCCGCCTCGTGCGCGCGGTGCGCGGCGGGCCCGGTGGCGGCCGGGACGGCGCAGGCGGGCGCGGCGGACACGTCGGCGGGCTGCTGCTCGGCCATGGCGGGACTCCTGTCGGGCGGGGACCGGCGGTGCTGTCGGACCTTTGCTACCGGCGTCGCCGCGGCGGCTCAAGGACCCTGCGCCCGGCGTCGGCGGGTGGCGCCGGTGTCCCCTATCCGGATGACATCGCGTGCGGCGCCGGGCCGGTGCACGGGTGCCCGGCCCCACCGCGTTGACGTGCGAGGAGGGTGCGCGGTGCACGAAGGGGGACGGGAGGGCGCCGGAGAAATCCGCGCCGCGGCCCGGTTGCCCGGCCGCGTCTACCCCCGGGTAGGGCGGAGGATCCTGTCGGCTGGTCCTGTCGACGGACCGAGGGAGGCGGGCACGGCATGGTGACCCAGGTGTCCACCGGGGACGACCCGGTGGTGGCGGGCGGCGTCCGCGAGCCCCGGCGCGGGCTGGTGCTGGGCGGCGGCGGCATGCTCGGCGCCGCCTGGACGGTCGGCGCGCTGTGCGCCGTCGAGGAGGCCACCGGCTGGCACCCCGGCGGCGCCGAGGTGATCCTCGGGACGTCCTCCGGATCGATCCTCGGCGCGCTGCTGGCGGCCGGCGTCGACCCCGGCCAGCTGCGCGACCACCAGCGCGGCCTGCCGGTCACCGCGGGCCCGCTCGCCGGCGTGGAGTTCGACTACGACACGGCGGTCGGCGGTGCGCTGCCGCCGCGCCCGGGCGCCCGGATCGGCTCGCCCGGGCTGCTGCGCACCGCGGTGCGGCATCCGCGCGACTACCCGTTCCTGACCATGGTCTCGGCGATGGTGCCCCCGGCCGGGGCTCGGTGGCCCCGGTGGGCGACCTGGTGCGCACGCTGGGCGGCGACGGCGACGGCGAGGGGTGGCCACCGGGATCGGCGCTGCGGGTGGTGGCGGTCGACTACCGCAACGGCCGCCGGGTCGTCTTCGGCGACCAGGGGCGCCGCCGGCCGCGGTGGCGGAGGCGGTGATGGCGTCCTGCGCGATCCCCGGCTGGTTCGCGCCGGCCGAGGTGGCCGGCGCCCGCTACGTCGACGGCGGCTGCTGGTCGACCACCAACGCCGACCTGATGGGCGGCCGCACCCTGGACGAGGTGTTCGTACTGGCGCCGATGGCGCTGCGACTGCACCCGGAGGGCCGGGCCGAGCAGGCCCGGGGCACCGTGGCGGCGCTGCGCGAATGGCGCGCCCGGGACCGGCCGCGCGGGGTGCTGGCCCAGCTGGCCAGCCGCTACCGGCGAGCCGTCACCCGGCAGATGCTGCGCGAGGCACGCGAGCTGCGGGCCGCCGGTGTCCGGGTGCAGCTGCTCGCGCCGACCCTCGCCGACCTGGCCGTGATGGGCCCGAACATGATGGATCCGGCCCGCCGGGCCGAGGTGCTGGAGTCCGCGCTGCGCACCAGCCGGGACGCGCTGGCGGCCGTGCCCTGAACGGGCCGTGCGCCGAGCGGGCCGTGAGGTGATCACCCGGGGCCGTATCCTTGGGGCGCGGCCCGACGGCCGTACGACCGACCGAGCGGAGTGCCCCCGATGCGCGTGTACGTGCCCACGACCCTGGCCGTCCTGGCTGCGGCGCACCCGGGAGGCGTCCTGGAGCAGGTGGCGGCGTACGCCGTCACGCCGGCGCTGCGCGAGTGGTACGTCAGCGACGACATCGAGGAGCTGGAGTACGCCGCGCTGAACCGGGCCGGGCAGGCGTCGCTGCGGCTGCTGGCGGCCGACCCTGCGGCGGCCCGCCGCCGGGTCGTGGTGGCGGTCGAGGTCGCGGACTCCGCGGTGGGCGCGTTCGCCGGCGACGAGTACCAGGACCAGGCCTCGCTCGGCCGGGTGGTGCTGCACGGCCCGGTACCGCTGGCCAAGGCCGCCGCGGTGCACGCCGACGTGGCGGACGCGGACGTGGTCGCCGACGTGACGGCGGCGGTCGCCGCGATCGGGGCGGCCGACAAGGGCGACGAGGACGCCCAGTTCACCGTGGACGGGGCCGAGGACCACGAGCTGCTCTGGTTCGCGACCCAGGAGATCCCCAACCTGCTGGCCTGAGTGTCGGCGGCGACGGGTAGCGTGCCCGGGATGCGCACTCACATCGTCTGGGACTGGAACGGCACCCTCTTCCACGACATGGCGGCGGTGCTCGGCGCGAGCAACGCGGCCTTCGCCACGGTCGGGCTGGAGCCGCTGAGCCTCCAGCAGTACCGCGAGCTGTACGAGATCCCGATCCCGCGGTTCTACCAGCGGCTGCTCGGCCGGGAGCCGAGCCCGGGCGAGTGGGAGGCGCTGGACGGCGCCTTCCACGACCGGTACCGGGAGCTGAGCGTCGCCTGCGGGCTGACCGAGGGCGCGCCGGCCCTGCTGAGCGGATGGGGCGCGGTGCCCGGCCGCAGCCAGTCCCTGCTGTCGATGTACGAGCACGAGCGGCTGGTGCCGGTGGTGGAGGGCTTCGGGCTGACCGGCCACTTCGTCCGGGTGGACGGTCGCACCGGCGCCTCGGGCGGCCGCAAGGCCGGCTTCCTGGCGGCCCATCTGGCGGCGCTCGGCCCCGACCTGGACCGCTCCCGCACAGTGCTGGTCGGCGATGCGGTGGACGACGCCGAGGCGGCCCTGGAGTCCGGGATCGGGGCGGTGCTGTACACCGGCGGTTCGCACACCCGGGAGAAGCTGGCGGCGGTCGGCGTGCCGGTGGTGGACACCCTGGCGGAGGCGGTCGCCCTCGCGGAGCAGCTGGCCGCCTGACGGGCGGTCCACGGCCCGCCAGGCGTGTCAGCGACGCCCGGGCGGCCCGCTCCGGGGACTCTGGACCGATGTCCCGATCCGGAGCGGAGCCGCGATGCCCATCGACGCAGTGACCCAGGTGCCGACGCCCGCCCGCGAGCCGGCGACCGGACACCCGTCCGGCAGCGCCGCCCACGAGCGGCTGGACCGGAGGCTGGACGAGCTGGCGGGCGAGCAGATCCCGCTGCCGATGACCGTCGGCGGCGAGCAGCGCTTCGGTGGCGGCGAGCGGACGGAGGTCGTCCAGCCGCACCACCACGCGGCGCGGCTGGGCGTGCTCGGCAACGCCACCCACCAGGACGCGCAGCTCGCGGTCGACGCCGCGCTGGCCGCGGCGCCCGACTGGCGGGCGCTGTCCTTCGACGACCGGGCGGCGGTGCTGCTGCGCGCCGCCGACCTGCTGGCCGGGCCGTGGCGGGAGACGCTGACCGCCGCCACGATGCTCGGCCAGTCCAGGACGGCCGCCCGGGCCGAGGCGGACGCGGTGTGCGACCTGGCCGACTTCTGGCGGTTCGGCGTGCGCGCCGCGCGGCGGATCCTGGCGGAGCAGCCGCTCTCCCCGCCGGGGTCGTGGCGGCGCTCCGACCACCGTCCGCTGGAGGGGTTCGTCTGCGCGTTCTCGCCGTCCGGCTCCACCGCGCTCGCGGGGCACCTGCCGACCGCGCCGGCGCTGATGGGCAACACCGTGGTGTGGAAGCCCGCGCGGGCGCAGAGCTTCGCCGCGCACTTCCTGATGCGGCTGCTGGAGGAGGCCGGGCTGCCGCCGGGGGTGGTCAACCTGGTGACCGGCGACGGCCGGGTGCCGGCGGAGGTCGCGCTGGCGAGCCCGGCGCTGGCCGGTCTGCACGTCGCGGGCTCGGCCGGCACGTTCCGGGCGCTGTGCCGGACGGTCGGCGCCGCCGCCGGGTCCTACCGCACGTTCCCGCGGATCGTCGGGGAGGGCGGCGGCGGGGCCTTCCTGCTCGCGCACCCCTCGGCGGCCCCGGACGCGGTCGCCACCGCGATGATCCGGGGCGCGTTCGAGGGCCGGGCGTGCCCGGCGCTGTCCCGGGCGTACCTGCCGCGCGGCCTGTGGCAGCGGATCGGCCCCGAGTTCCTGGCCCGGGTGGACGAGCTCGCGGTGGGGGACGTCGGCGACCCGACCACCGCCATGGGCGCCCTGGCCGATGCGCAGGCCCACCGGCGGACGGTCGCCGCGATCGAGCGGGCCCGGCAGGACCCGCAGGTCACGGTGGCGGCCGGCGGGCAGTACGACGACGCGATCGGCTGGTTCGTCCGCCCCACCGTGCTGCGCTGCGACGACGGCCGCAACGAGGTGTTCCGCGCCGACCACGGCGGGCCGGTCCTCGCCGTCCAGGTGTACGAGGACACCGCGTGGGAGGAGGTGCTGGGACGGGTGGGCGCGGACGCGCCGCACGGGTCGGCCGGTTCGGTCCTCGCCCGGGACCGGTACGCGGTGGTGCAGGCGATGGAGCGGTTGCGGTTCGGCGCCGGCGACCTCTGCGTCAACGACCTGCCGGCCGGTACCGCGGCCGACCGGGCGGGCTCCGTGCAGGGGCTGCTGCGCTGGACGTCGGCCCGTTCGCTCGCCGAGACGTTCGTGCCGCCGGTGGATGACGTCCGGCCGCACCTGAGGTGACGGGGTGGAAACACCTGACAGGCGCTGACACGATGCATGCGCCCCGTTTGGACAACGTGTCCAGTAGTGCGGTGCCTTCCTGCGGGATTGCTCCTCTGTGTCCCCTGACACCTTCGTTTCATCCGGTTAGGCTGACTGGCGTCGCCGGGTTCGCCCCGCTGGCCAAACATCCTGTTGTACCCGGATGCAGCTCCGCTCATGCGTGCCACGAGCGGTTTTCGTCCAGGTGCTGCGGGAGGATTGCGGACAGGCCCGGCGGTGGACACCAGCCATCACCGAGTCACGCAACGGCGCGCGACAGGAGCCAAACAGTCATGCAGACCAAGCTGGACGCAGCCAAGGCCGAACTGCTCGCCAAGGCAGCAGCAGCCGCTGAGAACAGCCAGGTGGGGGAGCGGCGCCGGGAGAGGGTCTGAGCAACGGTGCTCTGACCGCGTACCTGCACCACTACTACCTCCACACCGCGCCCGAGGACCTGGTCCGCCGCGACCCGGTCGACGTGTACGGCGCGGCCGCCTCGCACTACCGGCTGGGGCTCAAGCGGCCCCAGGGCACCGCAGAGGTCCGGGTGCACACGCCGACCGTCGAGGAGAACGGCTGGTCCTGCGGCCACACCGTGGTCGAGGTCGTCACCGACGACATGCCCTTCCTCGTCGACTCGGTCACCAACGAGCTGACCCGCGTCGACCGCGGCATCCACCTCGTGGTCCACCCCCAGCTGGCCGTCCGCCGCGACATCACCGGCAAGCTGCTGGAGATCCTCGACATCGACGCCTGCTCGCGCAGCCAGGCCGCCGGGCAGGAGTGGCCGGCCGACGCCGTCGTCGAGTCCTGGATGCACATCGAGATCGACCGCGAGACCGACCGCGACGACCTCCGCGCCATCGAGGCCAACCTGCGCCGGGTGCTCGGCGACGTCCGCGAGGTCGTCGAGGACTGGTCCAAGATGCGCGACTCCGCGCTCCGGATGGCCGACGAGCTCGCCGAGCAGCCCCCGGCGCACCTGCCCGAGCAGGAGGTCGGCGAGGCCTGGGAGCTGATGCGCTGGCTGGCCGACGACCACTTCACCTTCCTCGGCTACCGCGAGTACGACCTCGTCGAGCACGAGGGCGAGGAAGTCCTGAAGGCCGTCCCCGGCACCGGCCTCGGCATCCTGCGCGCCGACCCGCTGAGCCACGACACGGACCACCACCCGGTCAGCGAGGCCTTCGGCCGGCTGTCGGCCCCCGTCCGCGCCAAGGCGCACGAGAAGAAGCTCCTCGTGCTCACCAAGGCCAACAGCCGGGCGACCGTCCACCGCCCCGCCTACCTCGACTACGTCGGCGTGAAGAAGTTCGACGCCAACGGCGAGGTCATCGGCGAGCGCCGCTTCCTCGGCCTGTTCTCCTCCGCCGCGTACACCGAGTCGGTCACCCGCATCCCGGTCGTGCGCCGCAAGGTCCAGGAGGTCGTCACCCGCGCCGGCTTCTCCGGCGAGAGCCACGACGGCCGCGACCTGCTGCAGATCCTGGAGACCTTCCCCCGGGACGAGATGTTCCAGACCCCGGCCGAGGAGCTCCAGTCCATCGCCACCAGCGTGCTCTACCTCCAGGAGCGCCGCCGGCTGCGGCTGTTCCTGCGCCAGGACGAGTACGGGCGCTACTTCTCCGCGCTGGTCTACCTGCCGCGCGACCGGTACACCACCCGGATCCGGCTGCGGCTGATGGAGATCCTCACCGAGCAGCTCAACGGTGACGCCATCGACTACACGGTGTACGCCACCGAGTCCGTGCTGACCCGCCTGCACTTCGTCGTCCGGGTCGCCCCCGGCACCGAGCTGCCCGCGCTCACCGACGCCGAGATCGAGCGGATCGAGGCCAAGCTCGCCGAGGCCGCCCGGTTCTGGATGGACGGCTTCAACGACCAGCTGCACGTCGAGCTGGGCGAGGAGCGGGCCGCCGAGCTCGCCCACAAGTACGCCAACGCCTTCCCCGACGGCTACCGGGCCGACTTCACCGCCCGCACCGCCGTCGCCGACCTCAAGCAGATCGAGGCGCTGCACGGCGAGGGCGACTTCCGGCTGAACCTGTACCAGCCGGTCGGCGCCGGCGACGACGAGCGCCGCTTCAAGATCTACCGCGTCGGCGGCCCGATCTCGCTCACCGAGGTGCTCCCCGTCCTCCAGCGCCTGGGCGTCGAGGTGCTCGACGAGCACCCCTACGCGCTCAAGCGCGCCGACGGCACCACCGCGTGGGTGGTCGACTTCGGCCTGCGGCTGCGCGAGTCCACCGAACTGACCGACGAGGCCCGCGAGCGCTTCCAGGAGACCTTCGCGGCCACCTGGACGGGCAAGGCCGAGAACGACGGCTTCAACGGCCTCGTCCTCACCGCCGGCCTGACCTGGCGCCAGGCCGTGGTGCTGCGCGCCTACGCCAAGTACCTCCGCCAGGCCGGGAGCACTTTCTCCCAGGACTACATGGAGGACGCGCTCCGCAACAACACCCACACCACCCGGCTGCTGGTCAACCTCTTCGAGGCCCGGCTCAGCCCCAGCCACCGGCTGGGCTCCGCCGAGCTCACCGAGGGCCTGCAGGAGGAGCTGGAGGGCGCCCTCGACGAGGTCGTGTCGCTGGACGAGGACCGCATCCTGCGCTCCTTCCTGCACCTGATCCGGGCGACCCTGCGCACCAACTTCTTCCAGCACGCCGACGACGGCGACTGGCACTCCTACGTGTCGATGAAGTTCGACCCGAAGGCCGTCCCCGACCTGCCGGCCCCGCGCCCGGCGTTCGAGATCTGGGTCTACTCGCCCCGCGTCGAGGGCGTCCACCTGCGCTTCGGCAAGGTCGCCCGCGGCGGTCTGCGCTGGTCCGACCGGCGCGAGGACTTCCGTACCGAGATCCTCGGCCTGGTCAAGGCCCAGATGGTCAAGAACACCGTGATCGTCCCGGTCGGCGCCAAGGGCGGCTTCGTCGCCAAGCAGCTGCCCGACCCGTCGGTCGACCGCGACGCGTGGCTCGCCGAGGGCATCGCCTCGTACAAGACCTTCATCTCCGCGCTGCTCGACATCACCGACAACCTCAAGGCCGGCGAGGTCGTCCACCCCGTCGACGTGGTCCGCCACGACGAGGATGACACCTACCTGGTGGTCGCCGCCGACAAGGGCACCGCGACCTTCTCCGACATCGCCAACGGCGTCGCCGAGTCCTACGGCTTCTGGCTGGGTGACGCGTTCGCCTCCGGCGGCTCGGCCGGCTACGACCACAAGGGCATGGGCATCACCGCCCGCGGCGCCTGGGAGTCGGTCAAGCGCAACTTCCGCGAACTCGGCGTCGACACCCAGTCCGAGGACTTCACCGTCGTCGGCATCGGCGACATGTCCGGCGACGTCTTCGGCAACGGCATGCTGCTGAGCGAGCACATCCGCCTGGTCGCCGCCTTCGACCACCGGCACATCTTCCTCGACCCGAACCCGGACGCCGCCGTCTCGTACGCCGAGCGCCGCCGGCTGTTCGACCTGCCGCGCAGCTCCTGGGACGACTACGACAAGTCGCTGATCTCGGCCGGCGGCGGCGTCTTCCCGCGCACCGCCAAGGCGATCCAGCTCTCCCCGCAGGTCCGCGAGCGGCTCGGCGTCGAGCAGGCCAAGCTCACCCCCGCCGAGCTGATGAAGGCCATCCTGCAGGCGCCCGTCGAGCTGTTCTGGAACGGCGGCATCGGCACCTACATCAAGGCGACCAGCGAGACCAACGCCGAGGTCGGCGACAAGGCCAACGACCCGATCCGGGTCAACGGCGCCCAGGTCCGCGCCCGGGTCATCGGCGAGGGCGGCAACCTCGGCTGCACCCAGCTCGGCCGCATCGAGTTCGCCGCCTCCGGCGGACCCGAGTCGACCGGCGGCTGGATCAACACCGACGCCATCGACAACTCGGCCGGCGTCGACACCTCGGACCACGAGGTCAACATCAAGATCCTGCTCAACCAGGTCGTCGCCGAGGGCGACATGACGGTCAAGCAGCGCAACGCCCTGCTCGCCGAGATGACCGACGAGGTCGGCCACCTGGTGCTGCGCAACAACTACGCGCAGAACGTCGTGCTGGCCAACGCGGTCGCGCAGGCCGTCAGCATGGTCAACGTGCACGCCCGCATGATCAACCGCCTGGAGGCGGACGGGCAGCTCGACCGGGCCCTGGAGTTCCTGCCCGCCGAGAAGCAGATCCGCGACCGCCAGCAGGCCGGCCGCGGCCTGTCCCAGCCCGAGCTGTCGGTGCTGCTCGCCTACACCAAGATCACGCTGGCCGACGAGCTCCTCGCCACCGACCTGCCCGACGACCCGTACTTCCGCGCCGCGCTGCACGACTACTTCCCGAGCGCGCTGCGGGCCGGTTCGCCGACGCGATCGACCAGCACCCGCTGCGCCGCGAGATCATCACCACCCTGATCGTCAACGACACGATCAACCGGGGCGGCTGCACCTTCGCCTTCCGGCTCCGCGAGGAGACCGGGGCGACCATGGAGGAGATCGCCCGCACCCACGCCGCGGCCCGCGCGGTCTTCGGCCTGGAGCAGCTCTGGGACGAGGTCGAGGGCCTGGACAACCAGGTCACCGCCGCGGTCCAGACCCGGATGCGGCTGCACGCCCGCCGCCTCGTCGAGCGCGCCACCCGCTGGATGCTCAACAACCGGCGCCAGCCGCTCGACATCGCCGGCACCATCGCGTTCTTCCACGACCGGGTCAACCAGGTCTGGGACAGCCTGCCCAAGCCGCTCCGCGGCGAGGACGCGGTCTGGTACGACTCGGTGTACGCCGAGCTCGCGGCCGCGGGCGTCCCCGACGCCCTCGCCACCCGGATCGCCGGCCTCTCCTCGGCCTTCCCGACGCTCGACATCGTCGGTGTCGCGGACCGCTCGCTGTCCGACGTGATGGAGGTCGCCGAGCTCTACTACGACCTCGCCGACCGCCTGCAGATCACCCACCTGCTGGACCGCATCATCGAGCTCCCGAGGACGGACCGCTGGTCCTCGATGGCCCGCGCCGCGATCCGCGAGGACCTCTTCGCGGCCCACTCGGCGCTGACCGAGGACGTGCTGGCCTGCGGCCCCGACGGCTCCCCGCCGGAGGACCGCTACAAGGCCTGGGCCGAGCTCAACGGCACCCTGCTGAGCCGTGCGAAGACCACGCTCGACGACATAAGGGGTTCCGACAACTACGAGCTGTCCAGCCTCTCGGTGGCCATGCGCACCATCCGCACCCTGCTGCGCACCACCCGCTGACCCGGCAGCTCCCCGCGAGGGCGGTACCGTCACCCGACGGTGCCGCCCTCGCGGCGTCGCGGGCGGCCGGTCAGACGCCCGCCGCCACCGCCGACGCCGCGCATCCCGCCGCGAGGAAGGCCGCCAGGAGCAGGCGCATCGCCCGGTTCACCCAGTCGAACTTCGCGTCGGCGATCTGCGCGTTCGCCCAGACCTGGGCGGTGATCTGCGCGGTGAGCGCGGACGGGTCCCCGAGCAGGGCGCCCAGTGGCTGCCCGAAGGTGTCCGCCGTCCAGCCGCCGCGCACGATGTGGCCGAAGTAGAGCAGGCCCGGCGCCGCACCCGTCCGGTGCCTGCGCGGATACAGCGCGGCCCCCGCGCACGCCGCGGCCGCGAGCGAGAGCGCGGCGGTGGCCACCACCGCCGCCACCGCCCAGGGGCCCGGCCCGGGGTGCTTGTCGACCAGGTTGAACAGCACCCCGCCGAGGACGCCGGCGGCCGCCAGCGCGACCCCCGCCTTGGTGTCGGCCTGGTTGATGGACGCCGTCACACCGTCCAGGATCCGCCACGCGCGGTCCACGCTGCCGCTGTCCGCCGTCGGCGCCCCCTGCACCGGCACCGCGCCGGCCGCCTGCGACTCCACGTGCATGTCGATCCCGCCTTCCCCGGCGGCGGCCGCCCTGGGCACCGCCGCTCCACTGTCGCCGTGGCCGCGCCGTCCGAGCGGCGCGACGTGCTGCACCGTACCTGCCCGGCGGGGTGTCCGGGGAACCTCCGGCGGCGGGCGGCGCCGGGCCCTCGGCCGGGCGGGAGGAGTTCCCGCGAGCGCCGGACCGATGAGTCGATGATGTGTCAGAGTTGGTGCTTCGCAGGACACTTGGTGGCCGAGACGGGGCTCTTGACATCCCCTCCCGAGGTTGCGGAGGACAGGCGCAGTGGCGGAGTGGGACCTTTCGTGGCCCGCCAGGAGCTTCCTGGCGACGATCGGGCCGCTGGCGGGCCGCGAGCTGCTCCGGCGGGGGCGCGAGCGGGCGTTCCGCCGTGGCGAGACCGTCCTGGACCACGGGAGCGACAGCAGGCACGTCGTGCTGCTCGTGTCGGGGCTCGCCAAGGTGGTCGGCTCGGCCGCACCCGGTCACGAGAGCGTCCTCGCCCTGCGGACCCGCGGCGACCTGCTGGGGGAGATGGCCTTCCTCACCGGGCTGCCCCGCTCGGCGCGGGTGGCCGCGGCAGGCCCGGTCCGCGCCCGCCTGATCTCCGCCGACGGCTTCGCCGCCTTCCTCGCCGAGCACCCCGCGGCGGCCACCGCCGTCGCGGAGACCGTCACGCACCGGCTCAGGAAGGCCAACGAGCGCCGCACCGAGTTCGCGGCCCTCTCGGCTGCCGCGCGGATCGCGCACGCCCTGGCCGACGTCGCCGACGTCTACGGCCCCGCTCCCGGCGGCGGCTGGGTGGTCGGGCCGGAGTGTACCCAGGCCGACCTGGCCTCGCTGGCCTCGGTGTCCGTCCGCACGGTGGAGAAGGTGCTGCGGGACCTGGAGGTGGCCGGCCTCGTCGAGCGCCGCCGCAGGGCCCTGACGGTCCGGGATCCGCGAGCGCTGAGAGAAGTCAAGGACTGAAACCGGCCTTTCCCGCCTGGACGGGAAAGGCCTCCACGACCACGTGGCAGCGTGGTCCGACACGCCGTCCGACGGCTGGGCGGGCGTGCGGGAGGAGAACTGTGAACGACAAGGACCGCTTCGCCAGGCACCTCGTCATCGGCGTGGACGCGAAGGGCTACAGCAGCCACGACGCCGTCGGGCAGGACGAGTTGCAGCAGATCCTGCTGGGTCTGCTCGACCGCGCCGCCGCGGCCGTCGACCTCGACCGCAGCCGCTGGACCAGGCAGCCCCAGGGCGACTGCGAGTTCTCGCTCGTCCCGCCGGACCAGCCGGAACCGCGCATCGTCGACGACTTCGTCCGCGAGCTCGACGCCGCCCTCGACCGCCACAACCACAGCCGGCTCCCGGAGTTCCGGCTGCGGCTGCGGGTCGCCGCGCACTTCGGCGTGGCGTACCCGTCCGACACCGGCTTCGCCGGGCAGGCCGCCGTCGTCACCGCCCGGCTGCTGAACAGTGCCGAGCTGAAGGCGGCGCTGGCGGACACTCCCGAGGCCGACGTCGTGCTGATGCTCTCCGACCGGGTCTACACCGACGTGGTCGCCAACCGCCATGTGTCCACCAGGCCCTCCGAGTTCGGCCGGGTGGAGATGGCGCTGGCCGACTACACCGGGCCGGCCTGGATCAGGCGGCTGCGGCGCAGCGGCCCGCCCACCCGGCAGGCCGCCGGCCCCGCCGCCCCCGGCCTCCGGCCGTCCGCCGCGGAGGGCGGTCCCCACGCGCCCGCGATCCACCACTCCGACGTGCAGAACACCTTCCACGGCCCCGTCACGGCCGAGGTCATCGGGATCAACCTGGCAGGACGGGACGGCAGATGAGCACGCCGGACCAGCCGGACGGGTACCCGGGCGAGGAGGCGCCGGAGTCCGGCCGCGGGCCCGGGCAGGAGGCGGGCCCGACCGAGCAGGACGAGACCCAGCTCCTCCAGAACATCAACAACTTCTACGGCCAGGTGACCGTCGAGGGCACCGTCGGGATCTCCGCCGGTGCCCGGCCGGCCCGACGCAGCGGCAAGGTGGACGCTGCGGAGATCGCCCGGGCCGAACGCTGCTACCTGGCACCCGATGCCCAGTCCGCGGCGGCCGCCAGGCTGCGCGACTCGCACGTGGTCTTCCTGGTCGGGCCCGAGGGCAGCGGGCGCGCCGCCGGGTCGCTCATGCTCGCCCGGCAGTTCCGGCGGGACGGCTGCGCCGTCGTCCGGCTGCCGCCGACCCGCACGCTGGAGGAGCTCACCGGGACGACCTTCCGGCCCGGTGAGGTCTACCTGGTGCAGGACTGGACCCCGGCCGTGGGGGACGGTCCCTCGGCCGTCCGGTTCGACGCGGAACAGCTCTCCGGCCGGCTGCGCGGCGCCGGTGCCCACCTCGTGGTCACGGCCACCCGGGGCGGCGAGGCGACCCGCCACCTCTCGGCGTTCGCCGTGGCCTGGGCCCCGGTGGACGCCCGGCGCCTGCTGGCGCACTGCCTGGACCGGGTGGCCAGCCCGGTCCTTTCCCCGGCCGACCTCGCCAGGCTCACCGAGCGTGCCGTCCAACTGGCCCGGCCCGCCCGGGTCGTGGAGCTGGCGGCCGGGCTCGTCGACGGCGTGGACGCGGCGCTGGCCGCCGTGGCCGACACCGACGCGGCCCGGGTCGCGGAGTGGTTCGACCGCACCCTGCCGGTGCGGCGCACGCTCTCGGCCGCGGTCACGCTCGCCTTCTTCTCCGGCGTCGGGCTGCGCTGCTTCGAACAGCTCGCCGACGACCTGGACCGGCTGATGTCCGGGGCCGACCCGGCCGCGGCGACGCAGACCCCGGGGGTACGCCGTTCCCCCAGACCCGGGCGACGCTCGTCGCCGACTCGGGCCTCGGCGAGTTCCTCGCGGAGGCGGGCGCGGAGCGTCCGTTCGGCGCCGAGCAGCGGTTCGCCTTCCGGACGGGCCACCAGCAGGAGCTCTTCCTGGCGGAACTCTTCCGCCGCTACGGCTCCGACCTCTGGAACCCCGTCCGGCAGTGGCTCGCGGAGACCGTCCAGCGCCCGCTCGGCCCGGAGCACTTCGCCGCCGCCCGCGGGCTCGGTGCGCTGTGCCGTTCCTCCCCCGCCGAGGTCACCGGCGGCTACCTGGACGTGTGGGCGGCCGGCCGGACCAGCGAGCGGTTCACCGCCGTCGGCATCCTGTGGGCGATGGCCCAGGACGACCTGCTGGCGCCGCTGGCCCTGCGGACGGCGGTGGGCTGGGCACGCAACCGCGGGCAGCAGCGGGCGATGACCGCCGCCGTCGCCCTCGGCGGCGTGCTCGGCCAGCGCTACCTCTCCGAGGCGCTGCGCTGGCTCTGGGTCCTGGCGCTGCGCGGCGGGCGGATCCGGGCGGCCGCGCAGCGGGCGCTCGGGCACCTGCTGTCCGTCGAGGCGGACGCGGACTCCGGCTCCGGCGGCGTGCCGCGCTTCCTCGCCAGCAAGGTCCGGCCGCTCCTGCGGCCCGGGGCGGACATCGCGGAGCGGCGGCTCGCGCTGACCACCGTCGTCGCGATCCTCTCGACCACCGCGCCGGACTCCGACGACCCGGTGGTGGCGCGCCTCGTCCTGGACCGGCCCGGCGACGTGCCGGTCGTGGCCGAGCTCTGGGCCTCGGCCATCCGCAGCGGCCCGCACCGCGGCGACGCCGTCGCGGCGCTGCGGGCCACCCTGCGCTCGCTGGCCCGCAGCGAGGCGACATCCGCCGCCGCCCGCCTGGGTGCCGAGCTGCTGCCGCGGCTCCCGCCCGAGCTGCACGGCTTCGTCGCGCGGACGCTCGCCCACCCCAACCAGGAGCCGGGGACGTCCGGGCACGTGCTCCGGGCGTTCCTCGACAGCCGCACCGCCCGACCGGCCCGTCCCTCCCTCCGCTAGAACGAACCAGGAGACACCGCCTGATGGAACGCCCGTACCCCGTCATGGACGAAAGGCGACTCCCCGCTGTTCCGCGCAAGTTCTGGGGATCCGCCCGCCGTCCGCTCACCGACCTGCCGGCCGCCGGGCCCGGCACCGCCCTCGTCCTGCACGTCGGCGGCCGTTGCATCGCCGTCACCGAGGGGAACCGCCTCACCGGCGCCGAGGAGGCGCTGCTGGAGGCGACCTCGGTGAGTCTCGTGGACCTCCGGCCCAGGACGTTCGGCGTGGAGCTGAACGTGCCGTCGGCCGACCCCGCCGACACCTTCGACATCCACGTCGTGTTCCAGGCCAGGGTCGACCGTGCGGAGATCGCCGCGGAGTGCGGCGCCATCGACCTGGCCGCGGAGCTCCGCCGCTACGTCCGCCGCGACGGCAAGCTCCTGAAGATCGGCAGCGACTACCGGGTGCACGAGATCGCCGAGGTCAGGGAACTCGTCGAGGCCCGGGTCGAGGCGTACTGCGAGCTCCTGCCGTACGAGGGGGCCCCCGGCGTCTCGGTCGCCTTCCGGCTCGCCGAGGTCGGCACCCCGAACAAGCTGCGCGAGCACGCGGTGACCATCCGGGACGAGGTGTGGCAGCAGGAGCTCGCCAACCTGCGCAACCTGGGCGAGGACGTGAGCGTCGCCCGGCTCAAGGCCCTGGTGGAACAGGGTGCGCCCGCGCTCACCGCACTCGGCCTGGCCCGCGGCGAGTACGGCCTCGGCGACGCCGTCCGGGAGGCCAGGTCGGACGAGGACGCGGCCCGCCGCCACCTCATCGAGGTCCTGCGGATCATGGACGTCGACTTCGTGACCGTCGACACCCAGCGGATCGTCGACAGCCTCCTCCACCAGATCACCCGCTCGGCGGTGGACCCGGGGCACAGCCGGCCCCTGGCCCGCGGCACCGAGGCCTCGGCCCTCACCGGAGGGCGGCCGCGAAAGGAGAACGATGAGAATCCGCCGGACGAGAGCGACCTCTACGACTGACCGGGCCGACCGGCCCGCGGCAGCGCCGTTCGGCCCGTCGGGCGACGACGGCTTCGGCCGCCGGCTCAGGGTCCTGACCGGGGTGGAGGAGGAGCTCCTCGGCCGGGTCCGGACGGAACGCGCCCGCTACACCGCGCTCGCCGCCGTGATGGTCTGCACCGCGGCCATCGGCGGCTGCTCGATGTACTTCGCACTCGCCGAGATCCTCGGCGAGGCCGAATTCTGGTTCGTGCCCGCGGCCCTGGGCTGGGGGACGTTCGTCCTGTGCCTGGACCGCTGGCTGGTGTCCAGCTCCGGCGGCGCACGCTGGCGGACCCGCGCCTCGGTGCTCGGTCCGCGGCTGGTCGTGGCCTGCTTCTTCGGCTTCCTGATCGCCGAGCCCATCGTGCTGCGGGTCTTCGAGCCCTCGGTGCTGTCCTCGGTGCGCCACGAACGGCAGGAGACCATCGACACCCTCCGCAAGGGGCTGCTGGAGTGCAACCGCTCCCCGCTGGAGGCCGCGGCCTCCGGACCCGCGGCCATCGACTGCACCACGCTCCGGCTCGGGATGACCGGAGCGGTCGGCGCCGAGGCGGCCAAGCTGGACGGTCTTCGCAGCCAGGCCAAGGACCTGAAGGCACGGATCGACGGGGAGCAGGGCAAGCTGGACGGCCTGCGGGAGACGGTCAACAAGGAGTGCAACGGGACGAGCGGGACGGGACTCACCGGCCGGGCGGGGAACGGCCCGGCCTGCCAGTACGACCAGGAGGCGGTGCGCGACTTCACGGCGGCCAACCCGATCGAGCAGCAGATCCGGGATCTCGAGGATCTCAACCACCGGATCACCGATGCGTCGGACGGGCAGAGCGGCACCGAGGCCGACTTCCAGGCGGCCCGGGCCAAGAAGATCGACGAGCGTCTCGCCAAGGAGGACTCCCCGGACGGCCTGGTCGGCATCGGCGACCGGTTCGACGCGCTGTTCGCGCTGGCCTCGCGGAGCGGCTTCATAGGCGCCGCGAGCTGGCTCGTCCGGATCTTCTTCGTCCTCATCGACTGCATGCCCGTGCTCGTGAAGTTCTTCAGCGGCGCGACCGCGTACGACCGGCTCGTCGAGATCGAGATCGCGTCGGCCGAGAAGCTCTACACCGACGAGACCCGGGCGGACGAGGCCGCCGCGGAGGAGCGGCTCAAGACCGAACTGCACGAGATCAGGGCGCACGCCGAACGCCGGCGGATGGAGATCGACCTGGAGACCCGACGCCACGCCGACGACCAGCAGGCACGCCAGCAGCGGGCCGTCGACGACCTGTGGGAGCGCAAGCTCGGCCAGCGCAGGACGACCCCGTTCGGGTCGGACCGGCCCGCCCGGCCGGCCCGCCCGCAGGCGGCACCGGAGCCCGTCCCCGCGGCGCACGTCCCTGCGGCGCACGGTGCCGGCGGATCCGGCGCGGGCGTAGCCGGTGCGGGAGTGTCCCGCACCGGGCCGGCCGACGCCGAACCGTTCGACGGGGAGGCACTCGACCGGCTGTTCGCGGCCAAGCTCGCCGCGAAGCGGGCGGCGCGACCGGCACCCGCCGATGCCGCCACCGGGCCGGCGGCCGGGCCCGAGCCCCGGCCCGGCCGTGGCCCCGGCCCGGTGTCGCCGGTGCCGTGGTCGGCCCTGAAGCAGCTCTCCGACGACGCACCCCGGCACACCCGGGTGAACGGGCACCGGATCTGAGCGATCACCCCGCGAGGGCGGCACCGTCACCCGACGGTGCCGCCCTCGTCGTACCGGGGCCTAGGCCCGGGCGGCCGCCCGCTGAAGGGCGCTGGCCAGCAGGGCCAGGTCGGTCGGTCCGTTGCCGAGCTCCCGGACGGGGCGACGGGTCGGCGGGACACCGAGCTGCATCGGGTCGATCGCGACCACCGTCGGCCGAAGCGTCGAGGTGCGCGGGATCCGGCCGCTGACCCGGGCGGTCTGGAAGGCGGTGACGCCCCCGTCCGGGCGGCGCAGGTAGCCGCGGCCGGGGGTGTCCTCCGGCAGGGCCGCGGCGTCCGGCAGGTGGATCAGCTGGTCGGAGTCGGCGGGCTGGTCGGTGCGCAGCGCGATCCGCAGCTGGGCGGCCTCGTCGATCTCGGTGCCGGCGATCCGCTCGGGCACGCCGGTGGCGGCCACCAGGTGGACGCCGAGCCTGCCGCCGCGCCGGGCGATCGCGCCGAGGGCGCGGGCGAGCGGACGCCCGGCGGGCGAGGTCGGTGCGTACAGCGCGTCGAGGTCGTCCACCACCACGACCATCCGGGCGGGCGCCGGCTCGTGCGGCCTGGCGTCGGGGGAGGGCCGCTGGCCGACGACCCGTGCGGCCGCGGCGCCGGCCGCGTCGGCACCGGTGTCCGTGCGGCCGCCCGCGTTCACCAGGGCCGGCGCCTTGGCGAGGGCCCGGGCGGTGTGCCAGGCGGTGAAGTCGAGGCCGTCGAGCACGGCCTCGCGGTGGGCGAGCTCGTCCTCCAGCCACTCCGCGGTGAGCAGGGCGCGGCGGGGGTCGGCGGCGGCGTCCAGGTGTGCGACGACGTGCGGCAGCTCGCTGCAGGCGCGCAGGCCCGCGGCGCCGTCCGGGCCCGCCGGGGTGCGGGACTCGATGACGGTGACGGCGAGCCGCTCGGGCCGTTCGGCCACCGCGAGAGAGGCGATCAGGGTGCGCAGCAGCTCGGTCTTGCCGGCGCCGGGGGCGCCGCCGACCAGCAGGTGCGGACCGTCCTCGGCGGGCTCGTCGGAGCCGGCCAGGTCGAGGGTGCACAGGCCGTCGCGGGCGGTGCCGAGCAGGGCGGTGGCGCCTCCGGCGCCGTCCGGCAGGGCAGCCCAGCGGTCGGAGAGCTTGGCCGGTGTGACGGCCTCCAGCCGGAGCAGGTCGAGCAGGCGCAGGGCGTCCGGGAGCGGCCCGCGGGCGGCCGGGGCGGCCTCCCGCAGCGGGGCCAGGGCCCGGGCCAGGCGCTCCGCCCAGGCGGCGGTGACGGCGTCCAGGGCGACGTCCTCGATCCGCTCGCGGCCGCCGGCGCCGGGCAGGTCGACGGTGAGCAGCGTGGCGACCTCGCCGGTGACGGTGGCCCGGGCACCGAGGCCGTCGGGGAGGTCGTCGGCGTCCTCGGCGAGGCAGACCGCGTGCACGCCGACGGCGGGGCCCTGGCGGAGCAGCAGGGCGAGGGCCTGGCGGGCGGCCGGGGTGCCGGGGTCGCCGTCCACCAGGACGACGGTCGCCTCCGGGCCCGCCGAGGCGGCGGCCAGCTCGGCGAGCCGGGCCTCGGCCTGTTCGGCGCCGAACCCGACCAGCAGACGGCAGTCCTGGCCCTGCCCGGGGCGCAGGTGCGGCAGCCACATCGTCCAGCCCCAGTCGGCGGCCCGGCTCTCGTCGGCGGCGACCACGACCAGGGCGAGGCCGCTGGGCGTGTGCAGGGTGGCGAGCTGGGCGAGGACGGCGCGGCCCAGCCCGGTGAGGCGGGCGCGGGGCCCGGCGAGGCCGAGACTGCCGGCGGTCTGCAGGCCGACGGTGACCGGGACGGCCGGCAGCAGCGTGCCCGGTGCGGTGCCGGGGCCGCCGGGCCGGTCGGCGGTGCCGAGCCGCAGGGTCAGGGCGTCGGGGTGGGTCGGGGTGCGCTCCCACAGTCGGGGGCCGGGGCCGAGCGCGGTGAGCAGCAGGGCGGCCGGGTCGGGCCAGCGTTCGCGCCGGTCGGCGGCCTGCCGGGCGCGCGCGGCGGCGTGCTGCCGCTCGGCTCCGGGACGGCCGGTGTCGGGTGCCGGGGTGCGGCTGCGCCGCAGGGAGAGCAGGGCGCGGGCGCGCCCGCCGGTGCCGGGGGCGGGCTGCTCGGCCGGGGGTGCCAGGGGTGCGGCAGCGGCGGTGCGGGCGGTGGGTCGGGGGGCGAGCTGCAGGTGGCCGTCGCCGTCCGGGCGTGGCGCCCCGGAGTTCTCCCCGATTTCCGGCCGGGCGGGGCCGGCGGCCGGGCGGCCGATGCGCAGGGTGGACTCGCCGAGCCGGACGAGCTCGCCGTCGGCGAGCTCGGCGGCCTCGTCGCGCAGGAAGCGCCCGTCGAGCCGGGTGCCGTTGGTGGATCCCAGGTCGCGGACGGTGATGCGGTCGCCGTCGAGGTGCAGCGAGAGGTGGAGCCGGGAGACGTCGGGGTCGTCCAGCGGGACGTCGGCGTCGCTGGAGCGGCCGACCCGGATCTCGTCGCCGTGCAGGTGGTGCACGCCGCCCGCGTCGGGCCCGCCGACGACCCGCAGCTCGGCGGTGGCGGGCAGGTCGGCCGGGTCGGCGTCGGGGTCGCTCTCGCCGAGCGAGAGGACGGCGCCGTCGATCAGGGGCGGCCGCCCGAGGAGCGCCTGGTCGTCGAGGCGTTCGGGGCCCGCGTACAGGTGCACATGGGTCGTCGAGCGCGGGCCGCGCACGCCGACGGCGCCCGCGAGCGCCCCGGCGACCGCGCCGAGCGCGGTGCCGGCGGGGGCCGTGACCAGCACGTCCGTGGACGGTCCGGGGCCTGCCGGGCCGCTGCGCGGTCGGAGGACGGTCAGCCGGATCTGCATCTCGCCCAGGTCCCTTCTGCACGCGTGTGGTGGCTGCCATCCTGCCACCCTGGGCCGACAGTCCGGGCACGGTACCGGATTTGACGATCTTGCGATCATCCCAGGGGTCGGCCCGACGGCATGTCAGCCCTCCCGCCCCCTAGGGGATGCCCCCGAGACTTCCGCCCAGCGCGCCGGGCGCTCGCCTCGGCAAGCCGCCCGGGCACCGTTAGAGTTTGCGAAAACGTGGGTCTCGTCCGTCCGGTCCCGGGCGACGGGGCGGGCGACTAGGAGTCACAGGTGCGGCCGGTCGGCAGCAAGTATCTGATCGAGGAGAGCCTCGGGCGCGGGGCCACCGGTACGGTCTGGCGCGGCCGCGTCCGGGACGACGTCGCCGTGCCGGGGCTGGCTCCCGGCCAGGCGGTCGCGGTCAAGGTGCTGCGCGAGGAGCTCGCGGCCGATCCGGACGTGGTGATGCGCTTCCTGCGGGAGCGCTCCGTGCTGCTGCGGCTGACCCACCCCAACATCGTCAGGGTCCGCGACCTGGTCGTCGAGGGCGAGCTGCTGGCCCTGGTGATGGACCTCGTCGAGGGCCCCGACCTCTTCCGCTACCTGCGCTCCAACGGTCCGCTCAGCCCGATCGCCGGCGCCCTGCTGATGGCGCAGATCGCCGACGCGCTGGCGGTCAGCCACGCCGACGGCGTGGTGCACCGCGACCTCAAGCCGGCGAACGTGCTGCTGGCCACCACCGTCACCGCCGACGGCATCGAGCAGATGCACCCGATGCTCACCGACTTCGGCATCGCCCGGCTGGCGGATTCCCCGGGCATCACGCGCACCCACGAGTTCGTCGGCACGCCCGCCTACGTCGCCCCGGAGTCGGCCGAGGGCCGCCCGCAGACCGCGGCCGTCGACGTGTACGGTGCCGGCATCATGCTGTACGAGCTGGTCACCGGCCGTCCGCCGTTCCAGGGCGACGGGCCGCTGGCGGTGCTCCAGGCGCACCTCGCGCAGGAGCCCGAGCGGCCCCGTTCGATGCCGGAGCCGCTGTGGACGGTGATCGAGCGCTGCCTGCGCAAGAACCCGGCCGAGCGCCCCACCGCCACCTCGCTCGGACAGGCCCTGCGGGCCGTCGCCCTGGGGATCGGCGTGCACTCCTCGCCGGCCGCGGTGGAGGCCGCGCTGGCGGTGGGCGAGCTGCTGGTGCCGGACCCGGCGCTCGCGGCCGCGGCCGCGACCCCGACGGTGTCTGGGGTGTTCGCGGGCGCCGCGGACGCCACCCAGGTGCTGCCCTCGCGCGGCTTCGACCCGGCCGCCGCGACCCAGGTCATGGGCACCGCCCCGGCCGCGGCCGCCGCGCAGGCCGCCGAGGACCGCACCCGGGTGATGCCCCCGATGCCGCTCGGCGCGCCCGGGCAGGGCGCCGGTGCGCCCGGTGCGGAGTCGCCGCACCCGTGGCAGACCCAGCTGCGCGCGGCCCGCGACCGCAACCAGCAGACCGAGGTCGGCTACTACGACCCGGAGGAGCTCGGCCGCCCCCAGGTCGCCCCGCAGCCGTACCAGGGCGGCGGCCAGGGCCGGCCGGCCCAGCAGCCGCCGCAGCCCCCGCCGGGCGACCCGTACGGGGGCCGGCACCAGGGCAACGGGCGGCAGGGCGGCTACGACCGGCGCCCGCCGGTCGCCCCGCCGCCGTACCAGTCCCGGCAGGCGGCGCCGCAGGGCTACCCGCCGCCCGGGTACCAGCAGCCCCCCAGCAGCCGCAGCAGCCGTACCGGCAGGCCGCGCCCGCCCCGCAGTCCTACCCGCCGCCGCAGCCGCCGGCCCCGCAGCGCCGGGCCGAGCCGGCCCCGCAGCGGCGCACCGAGCCGCCCGCGCCGCAGCGGCGCGAGCCCGCCCCGGCCCCGACGCGGGAGCCGCGCGGCCGCAGCCGCAACCGGATGTACATCCCGGGCCTCGGCTGCCTCAAGGGCTGCCTGATGGTGCTGCTGATCCTGGCCATCGCGGCGGTCGCGCTGTGGAACTTCACCGACCTGCCGGTCTACTGGCACCACGTGCGGGACTGGTTCACCACGGTCAGCGACTGGGTGACCAACCTGACCGGGAACGGGAGCGGGAACGGGAAGGCGTGACCTGACGGTCCGGCAGATCGCTCTTTTGGCGCTTTGTCGACAATTCACAAATTTCCCGCAAAAGGGTGTCTCCGCCGAGCCCTTCGGCGTCCCCCGGAGGCCGTGCAGGCGCGTAGGTTGGTCGCTGAGCACCGACCTACCGAGCCCACGGAGCAGCATTGGCACGCAAGATCGGCAGCCGCTACACCGTCCACCAGGTGATCGGCCGGGGATCCGCCGGCACCGTGTGGCTGGGAGAGGGCCCGGACGGGCCGGTGGCCGTCAAGTTGCTCCGCGAGGACCTCGCCACCGACCAGGTGCTGGTCGGCCGGTTCGTCCAGGAGCGCTCCGCCCTCACCGGCCTCGACCACCCGCGGGTCGTCGGGGTCCACGACATGGTGGTCGACGGCGACGACCTGGCCCTGGTGATGGACCTCGTCCGGGGCACCGACCTGCGGACGCGGCTGGAGCGCGAGGGCGTGCTCAGCCCGCTGCACGCCACCTCGATCATCGCGGACGTCGCCGACGGCCTGGCCGCCGCGCACGCCGCCGGCATCGTGCACCGCGACGTCAAGCCGGAGAACGTGCTCCTCGACCTCGCCGCCCCGCCCGGCGTCGGCGGCTCCCCGCGCGCCAAGCTCACCGACTTCGGCATCGCGCGGCTGGTCGACGCCCCCGGCGCACCCGCGCGACCCGGATCATCGGCACCCCCGACTACCTCGCCCCCGAGATCATCGAGGGCCTGGAGCCGCGCGCCGCCGTGGACATCTACGCCCTCGCCACCGTGCTCTACGAGCTGCTGGTCGGCCACACCCCTTCGGCGGCGGCCACACCGGCGCCGTGCTCCGCCGGCATGTCACCGAGAACGTGCCACCGGTCGCGGGCATGCCGGACGGCCTGTGGCGGATCATCTCCGAGTGCCTGGCCAAGGCCCCCGCCTCCCGGCTGCGTGCCGCCGAGCTCGGCACCCGGCTGCGCGAGCAGCTGCCGGTCCTCGCCGGGCTGCCGCCGCTGGCCGTGCCCGCCCAGCGCGGGCCGGCCGACGAGGTGCCCAGCCCCGCCGAGGCGGTCTACGCCGAGACGGACACGGGCGGCGGCGCCCACCGCCGCCGGCGCGGGCCCGCGGTGCCGCTGGTGCCGGCCCCCTCGCCGGACTCCAC
The DNA here is from genome assembly GCF_039544005.1 of Kitasatospora paranensis. Classification (NCBI taxonomy): domain Bacteria; kingdom Bacillati; phylum Actinomycetota; class Actinomycetes; order Kitasatosporales; family Streptomycetaceae; genus Kitasatospora; species Kitasatospora paranensis. Next base: position 3,400,660 of record NZ_BAABKV010000001.1, on the reverse strand, counting down.
CCGGGACACCCACACCAGCCTGCGCCGCCCCTCCGCCCAGGAGCTCGCCTCGTACGCCGCGGAGTCGCGCGCCCAGCGCTCGGCCACCGCGCCGGTCACCAGCCACCGGCGGCGCAAGCTGGTGCGCAGGCGCCGGATGGCGGCCGTGCTGATCGCGGTCGTCCTGCTGCTCGCGGGCGCGGCGGCCGCCTGGACGGCGTTCGCCGCCGAGGCGCCCGCCGGGGCCGCCCGCGCGCTTCCCGGGGCGGCCCCGGCCGTGACCGGCCCCCGGTGTAGCCGAACGGTCTCCGCGAACCATTACGCTTGAGGCGTGGCAGCCGTCGATCCTTCCGAAGAGCTCAAGAACCTCGATACGACCATGGGGTCGATCGAGGCCGTCCTCGACCTGGACAGGATCCGGGCCGACATCGAACGCCTCGAGGAGGAGGCGGCCGCGCCGGACCTCTGGAACGACGTGGTGAACGCGCAGAAGGTCACCAGCCGACTCTCCTTCCTCCAGGGCGAGCTGCGGAAGGTCTCCACCCTGCGCAGCCGGGTCGAGGACCTGTCGGTCCTCTTCGAGCTGGCCGAGGCCGAGAACGACGCCGACACCAGGGCCGAGGCCGAGAACGAGCTGACGTCGGTCAAGAAGGCCGTCCAGGAGCTCGAGGTCCGCACCCTCCTGTCCGGCGAGTTCGACGCCCGTGAGGCGCTGGTGAACATCCGCGCCGAGGCCGGCGGCATCGACGCCGCCGACTTCGCCGAGCAGCTGATGCGCATGTACCTGCGCTGGGCCGAGCGGCACGGGTACCCGACCGAGGTCTACGACACCTCGTACGCGGAGGAGGCCGGCATCAAGTCCGCGACCTTCACCGTCAAGGCGCCCTACGCCTACGGCACCCTCTCGGTCGAGCAGGGCACCCACCGCCTGGTGCGCATCTCGCCCTTCGACAACCAGGGCCGGCGCCAGACCTCGTTCGCGGGTGTCGAGGTCCTCCCGGTCGTCGAGCAGTCGGACCACGTGGACATCGACGAGGGCGAGCTGCGGGTGGACGTGTACCGCGCCTCCGGCCCGGGCGGCCAGGGCGTCAACACCACCGACTCCGCGGTCCGCATCACCCACCTGCCGACCGGCATCGTCGTCTCCTGCCAGAACGAGCGTTCGCAGATCCAGAACAAGGCCTCGGCGATGAACGTCCTCCAGGCCAAGCTGCTGGAGCGGCGCCGCCAGGAGGAGAAGGCCGCGATGGACGCCCTCAAGGACAGCGGCAGCTCCTGGGGCAACCAGATGCGCTCGTACGTGCTGCACCCCTACCAGATGGTCAAGGACCTGCGCACCGAGCACGAGGTCGGCAACCCGCAGGCCGTGCTGGACGGCGACATCGACGGCTTCATCGAGGCCGGCATCCGGTGGCGCAAGCAGCGCGAGGCCGCGAGCTGAGGTCCCGCCCCCGTCGGCCTCGATGAACGACGAGCACGGCATCGAGGCCGGCATCCGGTGGCGCAAGCAGCGCGAGGCCGCGAGCTGAGGTCCCGCCCCGACGCGGGCAGGACGTAGGAAGGGCCCCGGAGCTTCGGCTCCGGGGCCCTTCGGGCGTCTGGGGGGACGGTCAGGCCAGGGCCTGCCGGGCGATGAGTGCCACCGCGAACAGTGCCGCGATCAGCGCCAGTAGCGTGGCCGGGCTCAGCGCGGCGAACGGCCCCTGCTGCTCGCGCAGGCGGGCACGGTTGGCACGGCACACCGGGCACCGGCCGTCGCTCACGCGGCCGTTGCAGTTGGCGCACACCAGATGGTCGCAGGTCATGCGATCTCCTCCTTGCTGTCACTGCAAACGCACCGGACGGGCCGATGGTTCCGCTCGTCTCTCCACTGTGCCAGGTTCGGAGGCGCTCGGCGCCCGCAGCGCAGGGCTTCACCGGTACGACTGTGAGATAGATCGCATCTGCGGCCCGGTCGTTTTGGTGACAGATCGGATCAAAAGCTGCCGAAACCACGGTCAGTACCCGACCGGCCACTGCGGGTCGGCGTCGGCTTCGCGTATGGTCCCATGACCTGGAGCGGTGGGGGAGGATGCCGTTCCTACCGCCGCCGCCCGGCCAGGGGCAGTGGGCGGCTCCACCTAGGATGGCCTCCGTGATGCAGCCGTGATCAGATTCGACAACGTCTCCAAGACCTATCCCAAGCAGAACCGTCCTGCCCTGGACAACGTCTCGCTGGAGATCGAGAAGGGCGAGTTCGTCTTCCTGGTCGGGTCCTCCGGCTCGGGCAAGTCCACCTTCCTGCGGCTGTGCCTGCGGGAGGAGCGGCCGAGCGTGGGCGCCGTCCACGTGCTCGGCAAGGACCTCGGCAAGCTCTCCAACTGGAAGGTGCCGCACATGCGGCGCCAGTTGGGCACGGTCTTCCAGGACTTCCGCCTGCTGCCGAACAAGACCGTGGCGCAGAACGTGGCGTTCGCCCTGGAGGTCATCGGCAAGCCGAAGAGCGCCATCGCCAAGGTGGTGCCCGAGGTGCTCGACCTGGTCGGCCTCGGCGGCAAGGAGGACCGGATGCCCGGTGAGCTCTCCGGTGGTGAGCAGCAGCGCGTCGCGATCGCCCGGGCCTTCGTGAACCGTCCGATGCTGCTGATCGCGGACGAGCCGACCGGAAACCTCGACCCGCAGAACTCGGTCGGCATCATGAAGCTCCTCGACCGCATCAACCGCACCGGCACCACGGTGCTGATGGCCACCCACGACCAGGCCATCGTCGACCAGATGCGCAAGCGCGTGATCGAGCTCGACAAGGGGCTGCTGGTCCGCGACCAGGCCCGCGGTGTGTACGGCTACCAGAGCTAGCCGGCACCGTGCCCGCCGCACCGCCTGTCCGCCCCTGCCTGCATCGACCCCTGGATTGAGAGAAGCATGCGCGCCCAGTTCGTCCTGTCGGAGATCGGAGTCGGTCTCCGCCGCAACCTGACGATGACCATCGCCGTGATCGTCAGTGTCGCGCTCTCCCTCGCCCTCGCCGGTGGCAGCCTCCTGGTCCGCGACCAGGTCAACTCGATGAAGGGCTACTGGTACGACAAGGTCGAGGTCAGCATCTCCTTCTGCACCAAGTTCGACGCACCGGCCTCGGCCCAGTGCGCGTCGGGTGCCGCGACCCAGCAGCAGATCCAGGACGTCAAGGTCACCCTCGACAAGATGACCACGCTGGTCCAGAAGGCGACCCTGGAGACCTCCCAGGAGGCGTACAAGCACTGGAAGGAGTCGAACCCGGACAACCCGCTGCTCGCGGCGGTCGGTCCGGAGGCGATGCCCCAGTCCTGGCGGGTGAAGCTGAACGACCCGACCAAGTACGACGTGATCCAGAGCGCCTTCGCCGGCAAGCCGGGCGTGAAGTCCGTCGACGACCAGCGGCGGATCCTGGAGAACCTGTTCGGCCTGCTGAACGGCCTGCAGACGGCCGCGTTCGTGATCATGGTGCTGATGCTCTTCGTGGCACTGCTGCTGATCGTCAACACCGTCCGCGTCTCCGCCTTCAGCCGACGGCGCGAGACCGGGATCATGCGCCTGGTCGGCGCCTCCAACTTCTACGTGCAGATGCCGTTCATCGCGGAGGCGGCGGTCTCCGCGCTGCTCGGCGCCGTGATGGCCTCCGGCCTGCTGCTGCTCGGTCACTTCTTCGTCCAGCACTGGCTGGCCAAGCGGGTGCTGTTCATCCAGTTCATCGGCCTGTCGTCGGTGCTCACGGTGATCCCGCTGCTGGTGGTGGTCGGTATGGCGATGGCCGGCGTGGCGGCGTTCTTCACGCTCCGCAAGTACCTCAAGGTCTGACCTGGTCACGACCCCGCGGCCCCGGACGGCACTGCGCCGTCCGGGGCCGCGTCACGGGTGGGCGCCCGGTTCCGGCACCCGGCTGCGGCTTCGCCCCCTACACTCCGGTGCTATGCCGGGAAGTCCGCGACGGGTCCGTCAGGGAGCCACCCTCACCCTGGTCTTCGGCGCGGTCCTGCTGACCGGAGCCGCGACCGGGGCCTGGGGCGAGCCGCTCCCGGTGCCGCTGCCGCCCTCCATGGACACCGCCGCGCAGGTCGCGGCCGGCCGTGACGTCACCGGCGCCGACCTGACGCCGCAGCAGGCCGAGCAGCTGGTGGACGGCAGCGGCGACCGCTGGGCCGCCTACCTCAGCCCGCAGCAGTACACGCAGTTCCTGCACGGCGGCTACCTCGGCGTCGGCCTCTCCGTGGACCGCACCCGGGACGGCTCCACCGCCGTCACCGAGGTCAGCGCCGGAGGGCCGGCCGCACTCGCCGGGATCGCCGCGGGCGACCGGCTGGAGGCCGTGGACGGCACCCCGGCGGACCGGCTGCCGGTCACCGAGGTGGTGTCCCGGCTGCGCGGCGCCGCGGACCCGGCCCGGGCCGGCACGTCGGTCGCGCTCACCGTGAGCCGCGGCGGCGCGGCCGCCCGCCGGGTGGTGCTCCACCGGGCCCTGCTGTCCGCCCAGGAGGTCGCCGTGGACGACCCCGCGCCCGGCGTGGTCCGGATCGCCGTGCACGGCTTCACCAGCGGCGTGGCCGAGCGGGTCAGGGACGCCGCCAAGGGCGCCCGGGCGGTGGTGCTGGACCTGCGCGGCAACTCCGGCGGCCTGGTCGAGGAGGCGGTGGAGACCGCCTCGGTGTTCCTGGACGGCGGGCCGGTGGCCTCGTACGAGGCGCGCGGCAGCCGGCGGGACCTGACCGCGGCGCCCGGCGGGGACACCGCGACGCCGCTGGTGGTGCTGGTGGACGGCGGCACGATGAGCGCGGCCGAGTTGCTGGCCGGTGCGCTGCAGGACCGCTGCCGGGCCGTCCTGGTCGGCTCCCGGACGTTCGGCAAGGGCACCGTCCAGCAGCCCAGCCGGCTGGCCGACGGCGGCGTGCTGGAGCTCACCGTGGGCCGCTACTTCACCCCCGACGGCCGGTCGCCCGACGGCACCGGCCTGCTGCCCGACGTCGCGGCCGGCGATCCGTCCGCCGTCGACGCCCTCGCCCTGCGCGTGCTGGCGGGCCTGGGGATGCACCCGTAAAGGGGCTGCCGCAGCCCTGTCGGAGATGCGAGAATGTCCGGGCTATGGCAAAGGAAAAGGGCAACAAGCTCATCGCGCAGAACAAGAAGGCGCGGCACGAGTACACCATCCTCGACACCTACGAGTGCGGGCTGGTGCTGACCGGCACCGAGGTGAAGTCGCTGCGCGAAGGCCGGGCCAACCTGGTGGACGGCTACGCGTACATCCAGGGCCACGAGGCCTGGATCGACAACGTCTTCATCCCGGAGTACACCCAGGGCACCTGGACGAACCACTCCGCCAAACGCAAGCGGAAGCTCCTGCTGCACAAGGAGGAGATCCGCAAGCTGGAGTCGAAGTCGAAGGAGACCGGCCACACCCTGGTGCCGCTCTCGCTCTACTTCAAGGACGGCCGGGTCAAGCTGGAGCTGGCCCTCGCGGTCGGCAAGAAGCTGTACGACAAGCGGCAGACCCTGCGCGAGCAGCAGGACCGCCGCGAGTCGGACCGTGCCATCGCGGCGGCCCGCCGCAAGCAGCGCGCCGCCTCCTGATCGGGGCCGTGCGCCCCGCCGCCCGGTAATGCGCTGGACCCTCCCGGGCCCGAGCGCGTACCATGGCTCTCGCACCGCCGGTGGGTCCGCCCTCCGGAGCTGTTTGTCAAATCAACATGGGGATGATCGGTTTCGACAGTGGTAGTCGAAACAGGAGAAGCGAGCCGAGGAACGCGGCAATGATCTCGTTAACCATCTGTCGCAAAAAAATAATCGCCAATTCTAAGCGCGATATCCCGCAGTTCGCTCTCGCTGCCTGATCAGCGAGCGAATAGGGTGTCAGACCGGAGCGTTCCCGATCCGGAACCTGGCATAATCTAGGGAACTCAACCAACCGCCCCGGCTACGGGGGCGGGCGGAAAATCAAACAGTAGCTGGGCCCGTCGGCGGCTTGTCCGCGTGACTGCCGGGGCCGAGAAAAGCACAGCGGACTGCGCTCGGAGAAGTCCTGAATCCACTCCATTGGACCCGGGTTCGATTCCCGGCATCTCCACCACCCCATGTGTACGGCAGGCCGTCCTCCACCCGGAGGGCGGCCTTCGTGCGTCCCGGACTCCTCACATCGCCCGCTCCGGCCGGGTGAGAGGACGGTTCCCAGGGCTTCACAGAGCACACCGGAACCGGAAACCGCGGCCTCCTAACGTCGTTCACGACAGCACGGGCAGGGCAGGCACCGGCACGCAAGGGGAGACCGATGAGCGACACAGCCCAGCGCAGAACAGGCGGCCGCTGGATTCAGGAATGGCAGCCCGAGGACACCGCATTCTGGGAGCGCACCGGCCGACGGGTCGCCAACCGGAACCTGATCTTCTCCGTCCTCTCCGAGCACATCGGCTTCTCCATCTGGAGCCTCTGGTCGGTGATGGTCCTCTTCATGGGGAAGAACTACCACATCGACCCGGCCGGAAAGTTCTTCCTGGTGGCCATGCCCACCCTGGTCGGCTCCTTCGTCCGCATCCCCTACACCTTCGCCGTCGCCCGTTTCGGCGGCCGCAACTGGACGATCGTCTCGGCGCTGATGCTCCTGGTGCCGAGCCTGGCCGGCGCGTACGTGATGCACCCCGGCACCTCGTACAGCACCTTCATGGTGGTGGCCGGCCTCACCGGGTTCGGCGGCGGCAACTTCGCCTCCTCCATGACCAACATCAACGCCTTCTTCCCGCTGCGCCGCAAGGGCTGGGCGCTCGGACTGAACGCCGGCGGCGGCAACATCGGCGTCCCGGTGATCCAGTTGGTCGCGCTCGCCGTGATCACCTGGGCCGGCGCGGACCGGCCCCGCCTGGTGCTCGCCCTGTACATCCCGCTGATCGTCGTCGCCGCCGCCTGCGCCGCCCTGTTCATGGACAACCTGGCGCCGATGAGCAACGACACCGGCACCTTCGCCGCGATCGTCCGGGAGAAGCACACCTGGCTGATGTCGGTCCTCTACGTCGGCAGCTTCGGCTCCTTCATCGGCTTCTCCTTCGCCTTCGGCCTCGTTCTGCAGAACCAGTTCGGCCGCACCCCGCTGCAGGCCGCGCAGCTCACCTTCATCGGCCCGCTGCTCGGCTCCCTGATCCGGCCGGTCGGCGGCCTGCTGGCCGACCGCTTCGGCGGCTCGAAGATCACCTTCTGGAACTTCGTCACCATGGCCGCCGCCACCGGCGTCGTGGTGTACGCCTCCTCGATCAAGTCGCTGCCGGTCTTCCTGGTGGGCTTCATCGCCCTGTTCGTCTTCGCCGGCCTCGGCAACGGATCGACCTACAAGATGATCCCCGGCATCTTCGAGGCCAAGGCGCAGGACCGGATCGCCGCCGGCGAGAGCGCCGCCGACGCCGCCGCCTGGTCGCGGCGGATGTCCGGCGCCGCGATCGGCGTCATCGGCGCCGTCGGCGCCCTCGGCGGCCTGTTCATCAACCTCGCCTTCCGGGAGTCCTTCCTCACGGCCAAGACCGGCACCCCCGCCTTCGTCTCCTTCCTGGTGGGGTACGCGATCTGCTTCGTCCTCACCTGGGCGGTCTACCTGCGCCGCCCCGCGGCCGCCCGCGCCGCGGCCGAGGCCCCGGCGCTCGCCGGGGTCTGACCCACCGGGCCGGGGCCGGTCCGCACCCGCGGACCGGCCCCCACCTGCGAAACACAGCGGAAATCGGACCGACCCGGCGGTGTCACCACGGGACGGGACGATGGCCGTCCACCCACCCACCCCGTCGCCGTCCCGACCAGCCGCCGGGATCGCGACAGGACCCCCGGCCCGCCGACAGCCGAGGGGCCGCCGCTCCACGAAGGACGTCTGTGCCCATGGCCGACCTGAGCGCCAGCGCGACCACCCGCCTCGTCCCCCCGCCGGACACGACCCCGCCCCTGGCCGGCTACACCGTCGGCATCACCGCCGCCCGCCGCGCCGACGAACTCGCCGCCCTGCTCCAGCGCCGCGGCGCCACCGTCCTGCGCGCCCCGGCCCTGCGGATCGTCCCGCTGGCCGACGACGCCGACCTGCTCACCGCCACCCGCGGCCTGATCGCCGCCCCGCCGGACATCGCGGTGGCGACCACCGGTATCGGCTTCCGCGGCTGGATCGAGGCCGCCGAGGGCTGGGGCCTGTTCGACGACCTGATCGGCGCGCTCGGCAAGGCCGTGGTGCTCGCCCGCGGCCCGAAGGCCAAGGGGGCGATCCGGGCGGCCGGGCTCCGTGAGGAGTGGTCACCGGAGTCCGAGTCCTCCGTCGAGGTGCTGGAGCGGCTGCTGGAGCAGGGGGTCGACGGCCGCCGGATCGCCGTCCAGCTGCACGGCGCCCCGCTGCGCGACTTCGTCGAGTCGCTCCGCGCGGCCGGCGCCGAGGTGGTCGAGGTGCCGGTCTACCGCTGGCTGCCGCCCGCCGACCTGGCGCCCGTCGACCGCCTCCTCGACGCCTGTTGCAACGGCTCCCTGGACGCCGTCACCTTCACCTCGGCGCCCGCCGCCATCAGCCTGCTGGACCGCGCCGCCGAACGGAACCTCACCGCGGAGCTGCTGCACGCCCTGCGCCGGGACGTCCTGCCGGTCTGCGTCGGGCCGGTCACCGCCGCCCCGCTGGAGGAGCTCGACGTGGCCACCGTCTGGCCCGAGCGGATGCGGCTCGGCGCGATGGTGCAGATCCTCACCGCCCAGCTGCCCGAACGCGCCCGCCGCCTCGCCGTGGCCGGCCACACCCTGGAACTGCGCGGCCAGGCGGCCCTGGTCGACGGCGACCTGCGGCCCGTCCCACCCGCCGGGATGGCCCTGCTGCGCAGCCTCGCCCGCCGTCCCGGCTGGGTGGTGCCCCGGGCCGAGCTGCTGCGCGCCCTGCCCGGCAGCGGCGACGACGAGCACGCCGTCGAGACCGCGATGGCCCGGCTGCGCGCCTCGCTCGGCACCCCCGGCTGATCGCCACCGTGGTCAAGCGCGGCTACCGCCTGTCGGTGGACCCGGTGGCCGACCCGGGGAGAAGTACGGCGACGGCGCCTGATCCGGCGGTCGTCGCGGGGGTCGCGGGCGGCGCGGCAGCGGCGGCGGGTCGGCCCGCCGCCCGGAGGGCCGGCTCAGGGAGTAGGATCTTCCGTCCGCCGGTTCCCCGCGCCGTACCCACCGAGGCCCATGCACACCACACCAGAGACCACCGACTCCGTCCGCGATCGCGAGATCGCCGAGGAGCAACGCCACCTCGACACCGTGTACCGGCGTCTGGGGGAGAAGCTCGCCGAGGCCGAGTACATCCTCGAGGACGCCGCGAAGCGCGTGCAGGTCGGCACTCCCGGCGCGCTCGCCGAGCGGGACGCCCAGGTCTACCGGGCCGGTGCGCACCTGCACCGGCTCAACAGCGAGTTCGAGGACTTCCTGTTCGGCCGGATCGACCTCCAGCAGGCGGATGCCCCGGAGGAGCACGGCATCCCGTCGCAGACCCCGCTGGACGCGGCCGACCCGGCCGTCGCCGAGACCCTGCACATCGGCCGGCTCGGCGTGCTCGACGCCGAGTACGGCCCGCTGGTCATCGACTGGCGGGCGCCGGCCGCGGCGCCGTTCTACCGTTCCACGCCGCTGGAGCCCGGCCGGGTGATCCGGCGCCGGGTGATCCGCTCCCGCGGCCGCCGGGTCATCGGCGTCGAGGACGACCTGCTGCGTCCCGACCTGACCCCCACCCTGGACGGCCGGGAGCTGCCCGTGGTCGGCGACGGGGCCCTGATGGCCTCGCTCGGCCGGGCCCGCAGCCACTCGATGCGCGACATCGTCTCCTCCATCCAGAAGGAGCAGGACGAGGTCATCCGGGCACCCGCCGCGGGCGCCACGCTGGTCACCGGCGGCCCCGGCACCGGCAAGACCGCCGTCGCCCTGCACCGTGCGGCGTTCCTGCTCTACCAGGACCGCCGCCGCTACGCGGGCGGCATCCTGGTGGTCAGCCCCACCCCGCTGCTGGTCTCGTACACCGAGGGCGTGCTGCCCTCGCTGGGCGAGGAGGGCCAGGTGGCGATCCGGGCGGTCGGCAGCCTGGTCGACGGCATCGAGGCGGCCCGCTACGACACGCCGGAGACGGCCCGGGTCAAGGGCTCGGCCAGGATGGTCCACCTGCTGCGGCGGGCCGCCCGGGCCGCACTGGAGCTCGACGCCCCGACCGAGCTGAAGGTCTTCGCCCGCGGTGAGGCCCTGCGGCTGGACGCCGGCCGGGTGAAGGCCGTCCGGGCGGCCGTGATCGGCGGCGGCGGAACCCCGCTCAACCTGCTGCGCCCGCGGGCCCGCAGGCTGCTGCTGGACGCCCTGTGGCAGGAGGCCACCCGGCACCTGCCCAAGCCGGCCAACCACTTCGAGCGCGAGCAGCGCCAGGACGAGCGGGAGGCCTTCGACGAGTACGTCTCGGACGAGGCGGCCTTCCTGGACTTCCTGGACGCCTGGTGGGTCCCGCTGACCCCGCGGCGGGTGCTGGCCACGCTGCGGCACCCGCGGTACATCAACCGGATCGCCCGCCGGGCGGTCACCCCGGAGGAGGCGCGGCTGCTCGCCGCGTCCTGGCGGCACCTGGACGAGCGCGGCGAGGGCGGCCTGTCGGCGCACGACGTGGCGCTCGCGGACGAGCTGCAGGTGCTGCTCGGCCTGCCGGCCCGGCCGAAGGCGCGCGAGGTGGACGCCGTCGACCTGCTGTCCGGCCTGGACGAGGTCACGACCTACGCCGACCGGATGTCCCGGCAGCGCGAGCGCGAGCCGGTGGAGCGCACCGAGTACGCGCACGTGATCGTGGACGAGGCGCAGGACCTCACCCCGATGCAGTGGCGGATGATCGGCCGGCGGGCCCGGATGGCGACCTGGACGATCGTCGGCGATCCGGCGCAGTCCTCGTGGCCGTTCCCGGCCGAGGCGCAGGCCGCGCTGGACGAGGTGCTGTCCGGCAAGCCGCGGCGCCGCTACACGCTGACCGTGAACTACCGGAACCCGGCCGAGATCGCCGAGGTGGCGGCGAAGGTGCTGGCGATCGCGGCGCCGGGCACGCCGTCGCCGAGCGCGGTGCGCTCGACCGGCGTGGTGCCGCGGTTCGCGGCCGTCCGGGAGGGCGGCGCGGAGGCGTTCGGCCGGGCCGCCCGGGCGGAGCTGGAGCACCTCCTCGGGGAGGTGGACGGCACCGTCGCGGTGGTCGTGCCGATGGACCGCCGGGCGGAGGCCGCGGGCTGGGCCCAGGGCCTGGGCGAGCGCGTGGTGGCGCTCGGCAGCCTGGAGGCCAAGGGCCTGGAGTACGACGCCACGGTGGTCGCCGACCCCACCGGCATCGCCGGGGAGTCCGAGGCGGGCCTGCGGGTGCTGTACGTGGCCCTGACCCGCGCCACCCAGCGGCTGACCGTGCTCTCGGGCCCGGACGACCTGCCGGACGCCGCGGGTGTGCCCGCCCTGCTGCACGGCTGAGGCCGGCGACGGAGACGACGAAGGCCCCCACCTGCCGGTGGGGGCCTTCTCGGGCTGACGACGCCGACCCGCCATGCTCGCCTCGCGGCAAGTGGTCGCTCGAAGCGACGAAGGTTGGGCCCGGGGGCTTGGATCGGGCCGACGTCCCGTCCAATGTAACGCATCCCGACCGGGAGCCAAGGGGGCGCAGGCAGTTTTCCGGAGGACGACACAGGCGGCCGGAGTCCCTTTTGTGGGTTCTGCACACTCAATGAACTTTATTTCTGGCCGGGCGCTGGTAGGTGCGACGATCGAGGTCTAGCATGCGCAGGGCGCGCCAATCAACAAACTGTTGAAGTGCGGCCCGGAGATCCCTCAAGCAGCGGACGGAAGAAGGACGTCGATGGCGACGGTGCCCAGTGTCTCCAACTCGATCACGGTGCGGCTGGAGGTCCCCGCCCGGGGCAACGCCGTCAGCGCGATCACCACGGCCGTGGAGTCCTCCGGCGGATCGGTCACCGGCCTCGACGTGACGGCCTCCGGACTCGAGTCGCTGCGCATCGACGTGACCGTCGCCGCGTCCTCGGTCGCGCACGGCGAGGAGATCGTCGACAAGCTCCGGACGATCGACGGCGTGAGCATCGGCAAGGTCTCCGACCGCACCTTCCTGATGCACCTCGGCGGCAAGATCGAGATGTCCTCGAAGCTGCCGATCCGCAACCGCGACGACCTGTCGATGATCTACACCCCGGGTGTCGCCCGGGTCTGCATGGCGATCGCCGAGAACCCCGAGGACGCCCGCCGCCTCACCATCAAGCGCAACAGCGTCGCCGTGGTCACCGACGGCTCCGCGGTACTGGGCCTGGGCAACATCGGCCCGCAGGCGGCGCTGCCGGTCATGGAGGGCAAGGCCGCCCTGTTCAAGCGCTTCGCGGGCATCGACGCGTGGCCGATCTGCCTGGACACCCAGGACGCCGACGAGATCGTCGCGATCGTGAAGGCCATCGCGCCCGGCTTCGCCGGCATCAACCTGGAGGACATCTCGGCGCCGCGCTGCTTCGAGATCGAGGCCCGGCTGCGCGAGGCCCTGGACATCCCGGTCTTCCACGACGACCAGCACGGCACCGCGATCGTGGTGCTGGCGGCGCTCACCAACGCGCTGAAGGTCGTCGGCAAGGACATCTCCCGGATCCGCGTGGTGATGTCCGGCGCCGGCGCCGCGGGTACCGCCATCCTCAAGCTGCTGATGGCGGCCGGCGTCGTGCACGCCACCGTCGCCGACGTGCACGGCGTGGTCCACGAGGGCCGTGAGGACCTCACCGAGAGCCTGCGCTGGATCGCCGAGCACACCAACCGCTCGGGCCGCACCGGCACCCTCAAGGAGGCCGTGGCCGACGCCGACGTCTTCATCGGCGTCTCGGCCCCGAACGTGCTGGACGGCGACGACCTGGCCACCATGGCCGAGGACGCGGTCGTCTTCGCGCTGGCCAACCCCGACCCGGAGGTCGACCCGGCGATCGCCCGGCAGACCGCCGCGGTGGTCGCCACCGGCCGCAGCGACTTCCCGAACCAGATCAACAACGTGCTGGTCTTCCCGGGCGTCTTCCGCGGCCTGCTGGACGCCCAGAGCCGGACGGTCGACACCGAGATGATGCTCGCCGCGGCCCGCGCCCTGGCCACCACCGTCGCGGACGACCAGCTCAACGCCAACTACATCATCCCCAGCGTGTTCCACCCGGACGTCGCCAAGACCGTCGCCGCGGCCGTCCGGGACGCCGCGGTGGCCGCCCGGGGAGGCCAGGAGCAGGCGCCGTCCCGTCCCACGCCGGGGATCGTCGGCACCCTCGACACCGGTACCTTCCCGCTCGCCGGTCTGTAGACCGCTCCGGGGTGTCCCCGGAGTGTCGTTCTTGCCCGATCGGGTGTGCGATCGGCCCGCCGGCCGCCGGACGCGCCCCTTCCCCTTGCGACACAAGGGGAAGGGGCGTGTTTGGGCTTGTCGGTGCCAGGGCGTACGGTAGCCCTGCACGGGGGCGGCGTGTCCGACAAGTACGGAACGTCCCACCCGCGCTTTCGGCGTGTCGTCCCGGCGCCGACCGCACCGGTGCGCCGGAGCCGACGGAGCGTCACACCTCCGCCGGGCGGGTCGGATCCGGGCCGGTGTCGCCGGAGGCCGATTGGCTTTCTCAGTGCCGGTCGGGGCAGGATTCGTACCCGGGCGGGCATTTTGCGGCGCTTCGGGGGCCGATGCCGACCCCTGACCACCCCTCGCCTGAACGAGCACCAGTGTGCGGACCAGCGGCCCGTCCGGGTTCCCCGGAGGGGGCGACCGAGGGGCCCCTGCACACCGCAAGCAACAGACCACAGGAGTACACATGAACCGCAGTGAGCTGGTGGCCGCGCTGGCCGAGCGCGCCGAGGTCACCCGCAAGGACGCCGACGCGGTGCTTGCCGCCTTCGCCGAGGTCGTCGGTGAGGTCGTCGCCAAGGGTGACGAGAAGGTCACCATCCCCGGCTTCCTGACCTTCGAGCGCACCCACCGTGCCGCTCGTACCGCGCGCAACCCGCAGACCGGCGACCCGATCCAGATCCCGGCCGGCTACAGCGCCAAGGTCAGCGCCGGTTCCAAGCTCAAGGAAGCCGCCAAGGGCGCCTGAGCCGCTTAGCAGCCGCTACGACGACGGCCGGCCTCCCCCGACGGGGAGGCCGGCCGTCGCGCGTCCGGAGGCCGCTCAGACCTTGGCGAGCTCCGGGCTGGGCAGCTCGATGTGCGCGCCGAGGTCACGCAGCTTGGACATGAAGTTCTCGTAGCCGCGGTTGATCAGGTCGATGCCGTGCACGGTGGACGTGCCCTCGGCGGCCAGGGCCGCGATCAGGTACGAGAAACCGCCCCGCAGGTCCGGGATGATCAGCTCGGAGCCGATCAGCTTGGACGGGCCGGAGACCACTGCGGAGTGCTTGAAGTTGCGGGCCCCGAAGCGGCAGGGGGTGCCGCCCAGGCACTCGCGGTACAGCTGGATGTGGGCACCCATCTGGTTCAGCGCGCCGGTGAAGCCGAGCCGCGACTCGTAGACCGTCTCGTGCACGATGGACAGGCCGTTGGCCTGGGTCAGCGCCACGACCAGCGGCTGCTGCCAGTCGGTCTGGAAGCCGGGGTGCACGTCCGTCTCCAGGGCGATCGCCTTGAGCTCGCCGCCCGGGTGCCAAAAGCGGATGCCCTCGTCGTCCACCTCGAAGGCGCCGCCGACCTTCCGGAAGGTGTTGAGGAAGGTCATCATCTCCAGCTGGTGGGCGCCACGGACGTAGATGTCGCCCTTGGTGGCCAGCGCCGCGCAGGCCCACGAGGCCGCCTCCAGGCGGTCCGGCAGGGCGCGGTGGTTGTAGCCGCCCAGCTCGTCCACACCGGTGATCAGGATGGTGCGGTCGGTGCCCATCGAGATGATCGCGCCCATCTTCTGCAGGATGCAGATCAGGTCGACGATCTCCGGCTCGACGGCCGCGTTGCGCAGCTCGGTGACGCCCTCGGCCAGGACGGCGGTGAGCAGGACCTGCTCGGTGGCGCCGACCGACGGGTAGGGCAGCTCGATCTTGGTGCCGTGCAGGCGCTGCGGGGCGACCAGGTAGGTGCCCTGCGGGTGCTTCTCGATGCTCGCGCCGAACTGGCGGAGCACCTCGAAGTGGAAGTCGACCGGCCGGCCGCCGATGTCGCAGCCGCCCAGGCCCGGGATGAAGGCGTGGCCGAGCCGGTGCAGCAGCGGGCCGCAGAACAGGATCGGGATCCGCGAGGAACCCGCGTGGGCGTCGATGTCGGCGACGTTGGCGCTCTCGACGTGCGAGGGGTCGAGGATCAGCTCGCCGTCCTCGTCGCCGGTGCGGACGGTGACGCCGTGCAGCTGGAGCAGCCCGCGGACGACCTTCACGTCACGGATGTCCGGGACGTTGCGCAGTCTGCTCGGCCCCTGGCCGAGCAGGGCGGCAACCATGGCCTTGGGGACCAGGTTCTTGGCACCGCGGATCTGGATCTCGCCTTCGAGCGGGTTACCGCCGTGAACCAGCAGGACGTCGTCGGTCATCGTTCTCGCAATCCGGGTGTGCGCAGGGGGTGGTCGACTGCAAGGGGCGCAGGGGGAAACACGAGTGGAAGGACCTTTCACCACCGGCGAAAGTCCTTCCACCATCCATAGATGGTAGAGGGTGGGCGATTGGTTCCCGTGTGCCCTATTGGTGATCATGCTCCGGCGGGCCCGCGCGGGGCCCTCCGGAGGGCCCCGGGTACGGCCGTTCGGGTGGCCCGGGGGCCCGGTGACCAGGGGTGCGGCGCCCCGCCGCCGGCCGGTCGGGGAGGTTTCGTGTTGGTTGCCCGTACCGGCGCGTACTGCGGGATCATGTGCACATGACCGCGGCCCTCTCCCACACCGGCCGGCTGCTCGTCGCGACGCCGCTGCTCACCGATCCGAACTTCGCCCGGGCGGTGGTGCTGCTGCTGGACCACGACGCGCAGGGGGCGCTCGGTGTGGTGCTGAACCGGCCCACGCCGGTCGAGGTGGCCAGTGTGCTGGACGGCTGGGCCGATCTCACCGGGCAGCCGCCGGTGGTCTTCCAGGGCGGCCCGGTGGCCCTCGACTCGGCCCTGGCGATCGCGGTGGTGCCCGGCGAGCCCGGCCACGGCGAGCCGATGGGCTGGCGGCGGGTGCACGGCGCGATCGGCCTGGTGGACCTGGAGGCGCCGCCCGAGGTGCTGGCCGGTGCGCTCGGCGCGCTGCGGGTCTTCGCCGGGTACGCCGGCTGGTCGCCCGGTCAGCTGGAGGCCGAGCTGGGGGAGGGGGCCTGGCACCTGGTCGACTGCGAGCCCGGCGACGTCTCCGACCCCGAGCCCGAGCGGCTGTGGCGGTCGGTGCTGCGCCGCCAGCGCGGGCCGCTCGCGATGCTGACCACCTACCCGGAGGACCCGTCGCTCAACTGAGGCCCGCCCGACCGGTGTGCGCGACGCCGCACGGGCCGCCGGGCCCGCGTACTGGCCCGGTCCGGAGCGGCCGCCATAGACTTGGCACCCATGAGCACTCTTGAGCCCGAGCGCGGACTCGGCACCGGCACCCTGGTCGAGCCCGTTCCCCAGGTGTCCCACGGGGACGGCGACCACGAGCGCTTCGCGCACTACGTGCAGCGGGACAAGATCATGGAGAGCGCCCTCTCGGGGTCTCCGGTGGTCGCGCTGTGCGGCAAGGTCTGGGTCCCGGGCCGCGACCCGAAGAAGTACCCGGTCTGCCCGATGTGCAAGGAGATCTTCGAGGGTCTCGGCCAGGGCGGCGACGGGGACGGCAAGGGCGGCGACCAGTCGTGACCGCGGGCTCCGCCCGCATTGGTCTATGCCAATGCGGGTGGAGCGGGGCAGGATGGCCGCATGGATCTCATCCCCGCCCCGAGGCGTGTCCACCGCTTCGAGACCGACACCCACGCGTGGAGCTACCGGCTGCGGCCGGAGAGCCGGATCACCGCCGCCCAGGGCGCGCAGGGCGTCGCCCGATGGCTGCGGGCCGAGCTGTCCGCCGCCACCGGTTTCCCCTTCGACGCGCGCTCCCCGGAGGACCGCCGCGGCGGCGAGGCCCTCGACATCCACCTGGAGTTCGACCCCGAGCTGCGCGCGACGCACGGCCGTGAGGCGTACCGCCTCGACGTGCACGAGTACGGCGCCCACCTGCGCGGGGGCGGCCGGGCCGGCCTGTTCTACGCCGCGCAGACCTTCCGGCAGCTGTTCGGGCCGCAGGTCCACCGCCGGGCACCGCTGCCCGGCGCCGAGTGGGCGGCGCCCTCGGTGACCATCGAGGACGCCCCGCGGTTCGGCTGGCGCGGTGTGCTGCTCGACGTCGCCCGGCACTTCCTGCCCAAGGCCGACGTGCTGCGCTTCCTCGACCTGATGGCCGTCCACAAGCTCAACGTGCTGCACCTGCACCTGACCGACGACCAGGGCTGGCGGATCGAGATCGACCGCTACCCGCGGCTCACCGGGGTCGGCGCCTGGCGGGAGCGGTCCATGGTCGGATTCCGCGCCGCCGACCGCCGCGACGACCGCCCGCACGGCGGCTTCTACAGCAAGGACGACCTGCGCGAGATCGTCGCGTACGCCGCCGAGCGGCACATCACCGTCGTCCCCGAGATCGACCTGCCCGGTCACTCGCGGGCCGCCGTCGCGGCCTACCCCGAACTCGGCAACACCGACGTGGTGGACACCTCGGCGCTCGGCGTGTGGACGGACTGGGGCGTCGACCCCCATGTGCTCAACGTGTCCGACGCCACCCTGCGGTTCTTCGAGAACGTGCTGGCGGAGGTGCTGGAGGTCTTCCCGTCCGAGTTCGTCCACCTCGGCGGCGACGAGTGCCCCAAGGAGCAGTGGAAGGCCAGCCCCGCCGCCCAGGCCCGGATCGCGGAGCTCGGCCTCGCCGGCGAGGACGAGCTGCAGAGCTGGTTCATCCGCCACTTCGACCGCTGGCTCGCCGAGCGCGGCCGCCGGCTGATCGGCTGGGACGAGATCCTCGAAGGCGGCCTCGCCCCCGGTGCCGCGGTGTCCTCCTGGCGCGGCTACGAGGGCGGCATCGCCGCGGCGAAGGCCGGGCACGACGTGGTGATGTGCCCCGAGCAGCACGTCTACCTGGACCACCGGCAGGCACCCGGCGACGACGAGCCGATCCCCGTCGGGTACGTGCGCACCCTGGAGGACGTCTACCGCTTCGAGCCCGTCCCGCCGGAGCTGGACGACGCGGCCGCCGCGCACGTCCTCGGGACCCAGGCCAACCTGTGGACGGAGTTCATGACCGGCGCCCGGGACATCGACTACCGGGCCTTCCCGCGGCTGGCGGCCTTCGCTGAGGTGGCCTGGTCCGACCTGCCCCGCGACCCGGCCGAGCGCCCGTACGAGGACTTCGAGCGGCGGATGGCCACCCACTACCGGCGCCTGGACGCGCTCGGCGTGGAGTACCGCCCGCCGGGCGGCCCGCACCCCTGGCAGCGCCGGCCCGGCGTGCTGGGGCGGCCGATCGACTGACCCGGCGGCCGCCTCCGGCCCGGTGGCCGCGGCCACCGGGCCGGAAGGGCGCGCGTCGCCGGACGTCAACATCGGGTGAACATCCGAACCGAACGGTTCCGGATCGGGCGGTCGCGTGGCCTGATTAGTCCGGTATGCCGTTCGATCGCCCACCACCCGGCAGGTGATCACCCAGGATTGTGTGCCAGAGTTGCCCAACCCGGTCCGATCGCCCGTACCCTACGGGCCAGGCCGCAGTCCCCGGCGGGGGCACCGCGGCCGGCGGCGGGCCCGGTGCGGGGCAGTCGATGAGCAAGTGGAGCACGGTGGAATCCTGGTGAACCGGACGATCATGCTGCCGGCCTCGGTCGACGAGGCCGTCGAAGCGCTGGCCGAGACCCCGGGCGCCGTCCCGGTGGCCGGCGCCACCGACCTGATGGAGGCGGTCAACGCCGGGCGGCTGAGGCCCGCCGCCCTGATCGGCCTCGGCCGGATCACCGAGCTGCGCGGCTGGCGCTACGAGGACGGCGGCACCGCCGTCCTGGGCGCCGGGCTCACCCACGCCCGGATGGACCGCCCCGACTTCGCCGCGCTCATCCCCGCCCTCGCCGACGCCGCCCGCACGGCCGGCCCGCCGCAGATCCGCAACGTGGGCACGCTCGGCGGCAACATCGCCACCGCCGCCCCGGCGGGCGACACCCTCCCCGTGCTCGCCGCCCTGGAGGCGACGGCCACCCTGGCCCGGGCCGGAGCCGTCCGCGACGTCCCGGTCAGCCACCTGCTGACCGGCCTCGACCCGATCCGGCCCGGTGAGCTGCTCACCTGGGTCCGCGTCCCGCTGCTGCACGCCCCGCAGGTGTTCCTCAAGGCCGGCGGCCGCAGTGGCCCGTCCCGCGGCGCCGCATCGGTGGCCATCGTCCTCGACCCGGCCCGCCGGGGCGTGCGCTGCGCCGTGGGCGCCGTCGCCCCCGTCCCGCTGCGGCCGCTGGAGGCCGAGGCCTGGATCGCCGGCTGCATCGACTGGGACGCCCGCGGCGAGGAGGGTGCGCAGGCCGTCGACCCCGCGGCGCTCGCCGCCTTCGGCGAGTACGTGGCCGGCGCGTGCGTCCCCGACGCCGCGCTGGACGGCGCCCCCGAGGGGGCGGCCACCACTCTCGTGCGCCAGCGGCGTACCGTGGCGGTGCTGGCCCGTCGGGCACTGGGAAGGGCGCTGAAGTGACGACAGACCCCATCGACCCCGGCCACGCGCCCGACCTGCTCGGCGACGTGCGGCCCTGCGCCTCGTACACGCTGCGGGTCAACGGCTTCGAGCGGCCCGTCAACGATGCCTGGATCGGCGAGAGCCTGCTCTACGTCCTCCGTGAGCGGCTCGGTCTGGCCGGCGCCAAGGACGGCTGCGAGCAGGGCGAGTGCGGTGCCTGCTCGGTGCAGGTCGACGGCCAGCTGGTGGCCGGCTGCCTGGTGCCCGCCGCGCTCGCCGCCGACAGCGAGATCGCCACCGTCGAGGGCCTCTCCGGCGCCGGCGCCGCCAGCGACGTCCAGCAGGCCCTGGCCGAGTCCGGGGCCGTCCAGTGCGGCTACTGCACCCCGGCCTCGCCATGGCCGTGCACGACCTGCTGCAGCGCAACCACCGGCCCAGCGACGTCGAGGCGCGCCAGGCGCTCTGCGGCAACCTCTGCCGCTGCACCGGCTACCGCGGCGTGCTCGCCGCGGTGCAGACGGTCGCCCAGGCACGCGAGGCGGAGCTGGAGGCCGAGCTCGCGGCCGCGGCCGAGCAGGCCGAGGCCGCCGCCGCGGCGGGCGCCGGCACCGGCCCGGACACCGAGCAGCCCGCCGCCGAGCAGCCCGCCCCGGTCGGCCGACAGTCCGCCACCGACCTCCCGCTCGCCGGCGAGCTGCCGCTGTACGCCGACTCCGAGCTCTGGGTCGAGGCCGACCAGTACGCCGCGGCGCACCCCGCCCCGGCCGCGCCCGAAGGCCCCACCGGCCCCGGCGCCACCCACCAGGGCGGCGTGTACGAGCCCGGCTACTACCAGCCCTCCGGGCAGCAGACCGGTGAGCACCCCGCGCCGTACATCCCGGCGCAGGGCAGCCCCTTCGACGGCGGCCAGCACGACACCGGCGGCCACCACGACACCGGCGCCCACCCGGCGGGCGGCTACGACCCGACCCCGTACGACACCGGCCTGTACGAGGCGACGCCGGCGCACGGCACCGCCCACGACGGCCCGCCGCACGACACCACCCCCGCCCACGGCACGCCGTACATCCCGACGCCGGCGCACGGCACCGCCCACGACGGCGGGTACACGCCCACCCCGCCGCACGGCACCCCGGTGTACGAGGCGGCGGCGCCCTACGCCGGCTACGAGGCCGCCGGGTACGGCACCCCCGGCTACGGCGTCCCCGGGTACGACGGCACCCAGCCGTACGACCCCGCCCACGCCACCCCGGCGCACGGCTACCACGGCACACCCGGGTACGACGGCACGCCCGGGTACGACGGCACCGTCTACGACGGCACCGTCTACGACGGCACCACCCCCGCCCACGGCATCCTCATCCAGCCTTCGGCCGGGGGAGCACCATTCCCGAGGACGAGAACGCATGACCGCGCCCACCGACGCACCGGCCGCCGGCGCGGAACCGTTCGGCCTCGGCAGCTCCCCGCTGCGCACCGACGCCCTCCCCAAGGCGCTCGGCATCTTCCCGTACGCGGCCGACCTGTGGGCGGAAGGGCTGCTGTGGGGCGCACTGCTGCGCTCCCCGCACGCGCACGCCCGGATCGCCTCGGTCGACACCTCGGCCGCCCTCGCGCTGCCCGGCGTGCACGCCGTCGTCACCGCCGCCGACCTGGCCTCCTGCCCGCCCGCGGGCGACCGCCCGGTGCTCGCCGCCGACGTCGTCCGCCACCACGGCGAGCCGATCGCCGCCGTCGCCGCCGAGACCCCGGACACCGCCCGCCTCGCCGCCTCGCTGATCGTCGTCGAGTACGAGCCGCTGGAGGCCGTCACCGACCCCGAGGCCGCGTTCAACGCCCCGCCGCTGCACCCCGACGGCAACCTCCTGCGGCACCTCCCGCTGCGCACCGGCGACCCGGAGGCCGTCGGCGAGATCGTGGTCGAGGGCCTGTACCAGGTCGGCCGTCAGGACCCCGCGCCGATCGGGGCCGAGGCCGGCCTCGCGGTGCCCCGCCCCGACGGCGGCGTCGAGCTCCACCTGTCCACCACCGACCCGCACGGCGACCGCGACCGCGCCGCCGCCTGCCTCGGCCTCGACCCGGACCGGGTGCGCACCGTCGTCACCGGCGTCCCCGGCGCCGTCTCCGACCGCGAGGCGCTCGGCTTCCAGGTCGTCCTCGCCCTGCTCGCCCTGCGCACCGGACGCCCGGTGAAGATGACCCTCACCCGCGAGGAGTCCTTCCACACCCACACCTCCCGGCACCCCGCGCTGCTCCGCTACCGCCACCACGCCGACGCCGAGGGCCGGCTGGTCAAGGTTGAGGCGCAGGTCCTGCTCGACGGCGGCGCCTACGCCGACGTCTCCGCCGAGGCGCTGGCCGCGGCGACCGCCTTCGCGGTCGGCCCCTACACCTGCCCCAACGTGTTCGTCGACGCGTGGGCGGTGCGCACCAACAACCCGCCAGCCGGGCGGATGCGCGGCGAGGGCGCCCTGCAGACCTGCTTCGCCTACGAGTCCCAGCTCGACCAGCTCGCCAAGCAGGTCGGGGTGGAACCGCTGGAGATCCGCCGCCGCAACGCGATGGCGACCGGCGACGCGCTGCCCACCGGCCAGGCGGTCACCTGCCCGGCACCGGTGGCCGCGCTGCTCGACGCCGTGACCGAGCTGCCGCTGCCGGCGCTGCCGGTGGACGACCCGGAGGGCGACTGGATGCTGCCGGGCGGGCCGGGCGGCGCGGGTGAGCCGTCCGCCGTCCGCCGCGGCATCGGCTACGCCGTCGGGATGGTCCACATGCTCGGCGCCGAGGGCGAGGACGAGATCTCCACCGCGACCGTGCGGGTCAGCGGCGACCACGCCACCGTGATCTGCGCCGCGGTCGACGCCGGCCAGGGCTTCGCCACCCTCGCCCGGCAGATCGTGCAGAGCGTCCTCGGGGTCTCCGAGGTGTACGTGGCCCCGGCCGACTCCGACCAGTCGCCGGCCGGGCCGTCCGCCCGCGGCCGGCACACCTGGGTGTCCGGCGGTGCGATCGAGCGGGCCGCGCTGATGGTCCGCCACCAGCTGCTGCAGCCGATCGCGGCGAACTTCGGCATGTCGGTGGAGCTGCTCTCGATCGCCGACGGCAAGATCACTTCCTACGACGGCGTGCTCGGCATGCCGGTCGCCGAGGCGCTGGAGGGCAAGGAGCTCTGGGCGACCGCCCAGTGCCGTCCGCATCCCACCGAGCCGCTGGACGAGAACGGGCACGGCGACGCGTTCGTCTCGATCGCGTTCTGCGCGATGCGGGCCGTGGTGGACGTGGACATCGAACTCGGCGCCGTCCGGGTGGTCGACGTGACCGTCGCCCAGGACGTCGGCCGGGCCCTGAACCCCCGCCAGATCGAGGACCGCATCGAGGGCGCCGTCGCCCAGGGCGTCGGCCTCGCCCTGCTGGAGGACCTGCGCACCGAGGGCGGCCGCCCGGTCAACCCCTCGCTCACCGGCTACCGGCTGCCGACCGCGCTGGACACCCCGGAGATCCGGATCGCCGCCCTGGTCGAGGAGCGCGACGTGGTCGCCACCTTCGGTGCCAAGGCGGTCAGCGCCGCCCCGGCCGTGGTCGCCCCGGCGGCCGTCGCCGCGGCCGTCCGGGCCGCCACCGGTCTGCCGGTCGGCCGGCTGCCGATCCTCCCCGAGGACGCCATCGTCGTCTGACGGCGCGGCCGTCCGCCGCGCGCCGGAACTCCCCCGGGAATTCCGGCGCGCGGCCCCGTCTGGATTTCCGGGAATGCCGAATTCCCGGGCGGTGGAATTCGCCGTCCGGGAATGCGGAGTGGAGGCCGTGGCGGGAATTGAACCCGCGTGCACCGATTTGCAGTCGGTTCCCTGGGCCACTCGGGCACACGGCCAGGGGTCGGCGGGGCCCGTCAACAGGGGCCTGCCGGGAGGGGAGGGTGGTGCGCGCTCAGGCGCAGCGACAGCGCGGACAAAAGGTGGCACAGGTGCGGGGCGCGATGATCGCCGCCGTCTTCCTGTTCATGGCCGACCCCTGTCGTCGTGTTCCGTTGCGCTGGTGAATTCATCTTACGGGGTGCGCTGCGGTGCGCGTCAATATCCGAATATGAATTCCGTGTGTCGTCGTGTGTTACGTTCGAAGGAGGCGAGGGATCGCCCCCGGACGAGGTGCGTCGTACCCGGCACGACAAGACGACGCGGTATGCGGGCGGCAGCGCGAGGAGCTGCCGCCGACTACTGCGGAGGTGTCGTCGTGGCCTGGATCGTGCTGATCGTGGCGGGTGTGCTGGAGACCGTGTGGGCGGTCGCCCTGGAGGGGTCGAAGGGGTTCTCCCGCCCGCTGCCGAGCGCGGTGTTCGCCGTCGCCCTGGTGCTGTCGATGGGCGGGCTGGCCTACGCCATGCGCACCATCCCGCTCGGGACGGGCTACGCGGTGTGGGTCGGGATCGGCGCGGTGGGCACCGCGCTGTACGGGATGGCGGCGCTCGGGGACGCGATGACCGCGGCCCGGGTGAGCTGCCTGCTGCTCATCGTCGGCGGGGTGGTCGGGCTCAAGGCGCTGCACTGAGCGGTGCCGTGCCGGCCCGCGGTCCTACGTCCCGGGGCGGAGTCGCGCACCCGTCCGAAGGTCAGGAGTCATCCGGGCCGGTGGGCCTTACGATGGCTGCCATGACCAGCACCGCCGCCACCGCACCCGACCGCACCGCCCTCACCCCCGACGGCGGCGGCGGGGTGCTCGGCGGCCCGTACCGGGCGCTCACCCTGGGGATCGTCTCGGTGGTACTGCTGCTGGCCTTCGAGGCGACCGCGGTCAACACCGCGATGCCGGTGGCGGCCCGGCAGCTCGACGGCCTCGGGCTGTACGCCTTCGCGTTCTCCGGCTACTTCACCACCACGCTCTTCGCGCTGGTCGTCTCCGGCCAGTGGTGCGACCGCAGCGGCCCGATGGCGCCGCTGTTCAGCGGCATCGCGGTCTTCGGTACCGGGCTGGTGGTGGCCGGCACGGCGGTCGGCATGTGGCCGTTCGTGGCCGGCCGGGCGATCCAGGGCCTGGGCGGCGGCCTGGTGATCGTCGCGCTCTACGTGGTGGTCGGCCGGGCGTTCCCGGAGCGGCTGCGGCCGGCGGTCTTCGCGGCGTTCTCGGCGGCCTGGGTGCTGCCGTCGATCCTCGGCCCGGTGGTGGCCGGTGCGGTCACCCAGCACCTGGGCTGGCGCTGGGTGTTCCTGGCCGTGCCGGTGCTGATCCTGCTGCCGCTGGCGGTGATGGGCCCGGCGCTGCGCCGGGCCGAGCGCGCCCAGCCGCCGCAGCGGGCCGGGGTGTTCGACCGCAGCCGGACGTGGGCCGCGGCCCGGGCCGCGGTCGGCGCCGCCCTGCTCCAGTACGCGGGCCAGCGCCTGGACCCGGTCGCCCTGCTGCCCGCGGCGCTGGGTGCGGCCCTGCTGGTGCCCGCGGTGCTGCGGCTGCTGCCGGCCGGCACCCTCCGGGCGGCCCGCGGGCTGCCGGTGGTGATCCTGCTGCGCGGGGTCGCGGCCGGTGCGTTCTTCGCCGCCGAGGCCTTCGTGCCGCTGATGATGGTGACCCAGCGCAACCTCTCGCCGACCCTGGCCGGGATGACGCTGACCAGCGGCGGGCTGTCCTGGGCGCTGGGCTCCTGGCTGCAGGGCCGGCCGCGGGCCGAGCGGCACCGGGAGGCGATGATCCGGCTCGGGTTCGTGCTCTGCGCGGTGGCGATCGCGGGCGCGGCGCTGGTGCTCGTCCCGGCGGCGCCGGTCTGGACGGCGGCGGTGGCCTGGGCGGTCGGCGGCGTCGGCATGGGGATGGCGGTGTCGAGCATCAGCGTGCTGATGATGAAGCTCTCGGCGCCGGAGGACACCGGTGCCAACTCGGCGGCGCTCCAGCTGAGCGACGCGCTGGGCAACGTCCTGCTGATCGGTCTGGCCGGCGTGCTGTTCGCGGCGCTGGGCGGCGGCTCGGCGGCCGCCGCCGCCCAGGACGCTCCCGCCCCGGCGGGGTCGTTCGCGGTGATCTTCCTGGTGATGACGGGGGTGGCCCTGCTGGGCGCCCTGGTGTCCGGCCGCACCCGCGCGGCCGGCTGAGCCCGTCCGGGCCGCCGTCCGTCAGGAGCCGGATCCGCCGAGGAAGGTCCGCCAGCCGCCGCCCGGCGACTCGCCGGGAGCCAGTGACTGGAGCTTGCGCAGCACGGCCGTGTCCTGTGCCTCCAGCCAGTCCACCAGCTGGCGGAAGGAGACCAGCCGGACGTCGGGCTTGTCGGCGATCGCCTTGAGCGCGTCCTCGACGGCGTTCATGTAGATGCCGCCGTTCCACTGCTCGAAGTGGTTCCCGATGATCATCGGCGCCCGGTTGGTGGTGTACGCGCGCTGGAAGCCGGCCAGGTAGGAGTCACGGGCCTGGGTCTGCCAGCCGTCGTACTTGGCGGTGTCGCCCTTGGTGCTGGCTCCGGACTGGTTGTACATGATGTTGTAGTCCATCGACAGCACCTGGAAGCTGTGACCGGGGAACGGGATCGACTGCAGCGGCATGTCCCACAGGGCGCCGCCCTGGATCTTCTGCGGCCAGACCTGGAGGCCGCCGGGGCCGCTGCTGTCGTAGCGCCAGCCGCGCTTGGCGGCGGTGGGCAGCAGCCCGCGCTGGCCCTCCAGGCACGGGGTCCGGCCGCCGATCAGCTCCTTGCGGTAGTCGAAGGGCAGCGCCGGCAGGTCGGTGTAGCCGGTGTTCGTCCGCCAGTTCATGACGAAGTCCATCGCCTGCTGGATCTCGCTGTCCCAGTCCTCGGGGACCACCGGCCGCCGCCGGTCGGGCCGCAGAAGTGCCCGTTGAAGTGGGTGCCGATCTCGTGGCCCTCCAGCCACGCGTCGCCGACCTGCTGCAGGGTCGCGCGCACGTGCTCGTTGCTGAGGTAGCCGATGTCGGAGGCGCCCACCGGGTGCTGCGGCGGGTGGTACAGGTCCTTCTTGGACTCCGGCAGGGCGTAGATGCCGCTCAGGAAGAACGTCATCTTCGCGTCGTGGTCCTGGGCGAGCTTGCGGAACCGGCTGAACAGCTGGTTGTCGAGCTCGCCGGCGCCGTCCCAGGAGAAGACCACGAACTGCGGCGGTGTCTGGCCCGGCTCCAACTGGTCGGTCTCCGGCTGGTGCGGCTGGGGGCCGGTGTCGGAGGTCGAGCCGTCGCCGATCAGGGTGGCGGGCGGCTGGGGCGTGTCCGCGTGGGTGGCGGCGGACTGCGAGGCCCTGACCGGGGGCGCGCCGGCCGGGTCGCCGTTGCCGGTGCCGTGCTCCGCGCAGCCTGCCGCCAGGGTGGCGGCGGTGGCGGCTCCGGCGGCCAGCAGAGTCCTGCGGGAGAGAGCGTCCAAGGTCGTGTCCGTTCGGGTCGGGTCCGGTCGCGGGTGGGCGATCGGACGAGCTGACAGTCCGACAGTCGGATCGACGGGTCCGGGAGGGCGGGTCGGCCCACAGCATGGCACGGCCCCCCTGCGTCCGCGGAGGCGTGACGGTCGGACGGGTGATCGGGTCCGTACCGGCGGATCCGCTCGTCCGTTCGGCCTACGCGCGGGGCGGACCGGTGGCGAGGACCCACTGAGCCGTCGTCAGATGGGGGATCCGCCGATCCCCCGCGCCCCGGAGGTCCCGTACGCCATGTGGCAGTGGGTGCTCGACACCTACCGTGAACGGATCGTCGATTCGGGCCGCGAGCCGCTGTTCCTGCTGCTGCTCGGACTGATCTCCTCGTTCCTGTTCATCCGCTTCAGCGTCCGGATGATCCGGCGCGGCACCAGCTGGTGGCCCGGCAACGTGCAGCCCGGAGGGCTGCACATCCACCACGTCGTCTTCGGCCAGACCCTGATCCTGATCTGCGGGGTCGGCGCGTTCACCGTCCGCGGCGACGGCGGCCAGCTGTGGAACGTCCTCGCCGGGGGCTTCGGCATCGGCGCCGGGCTCGTCCTCGACGAGTTCGCGCTCGTCCTCCACCTGGAGGACGTCTACTGGAGCGAACAGGGCCGCAAGTCCGTCGACGCGGTGATCCTGGCCGTCGCCGTCATCGGGCTGCTCCTGGTCGGCGAACTGCCCCTCGGCGGCTTCAAGGCCCGGCTGACGGCGGGCCAGCTGGTCGGCGCGGGCATCCTCCTGCTCCTGGTCGCCGTCACCCTCTTCAAGGGCAAGCTCTGGACGGGACTGCTCGGCGTGATGCTGCCCCCGCTCGCCATGGTCGGCGCCGTCCGGCTCGCCCGGCCGCAGAGCCCCTGGGCCCGCTGGCGCTACCGCGCCCGCCCCAAGCGGATGGCCCGCGCCGAACGCCGCGACGCCCGCATCCACCGGAGGCTGGTCACCGCCAAGACCTCGTTCTACAACGTGCTCGCGGGCGCCCCGGACACCGCACCGCCCGGCGAGGCACCCGCCGACGGGACGGCCCCCGACGGGGCGGCCCCGGCGGCGCCCCCGGCCTCCCCGCCCAGGCCGCGCCCCCGGCGCCCGCCCCGGCGGAACCGGCCCCGGAGCCCCAGCCGGCACCCCCGGCCCCGCCCGCCCGTCCGCTGCCCGCCTGGCGCCGCCGCTGCGCCGTCGGCGCCGAGTGGTACGTCCGGGTCGCCGCCCTGCTCAACCTGGTGGCCGGACTGATCGAACCCTTCCGCCAGCAGGTCCAACGCGCCAACCGGGGCGAGTTCTTCACCCCCGTGCTGATCGCGTCCGGCTTCACCGGCGCCCTGTTCGCCGGCCTGCTCGCGGTGATGCTCCGCCGCCGCAAACGGGCCGCCTGGCTGGTCACCACCACCGTCGTCGTGCTCTACACCGCGGCCTTCGCGCTCGCGCTGGCCTACCCCGACTACCGCGCGCACCCCTTCAACTGGGTCTCCGTCGCGATCACCGTCGCCCTGCTCGTCGCCCTGCTGCTCGGCCGACCCGCCTTCACCGCCCGCGGCGGGCGCGGCAACACCGTGCTGGCCGCGACCGTCCTCGTGGTCGGCGGCGGCCTGCTCACCGTGCTCGGCGCCGCCGTCGTCCGCGCCACCTACGCCGAGGCACCGCCCGACTGGGGCGACGCCTCGGTGTACGTGCTGCTGCGCCTGTTCACCCTCTCCGGCGTCGTCCAGTACGCCGACGTCGACGTCCCCGGCTGGGTCGACCTCGGCATCAACCTTTTCGGCGCGGCCCTGCTGCTGGTCGCCATGCGGGTGCTCTTCCGCTCCCCGCACGGCCGGGTCCGGCAGCAGCCCGACGACGAGCGCCGGCTGCGCGACCTGCTGGCGCGGCACGGCGCCCGCGACTCGCTCGGCTACTTCGCGCTCCGCCGCGACAAGGCGATCTGCTGGTCGCCGTCCGGGAAGGCCGCCGTCCTCCACCGGGTCGTCAACGGCGTCGCACTCGCCTCCGGCGACCCGCTCGGGGACCCGGAGGCCTGGCCGCAGGCGATCGAGGTCTGGCACCGCGAACTGCGGGCCCAGGGCTGGATCCCCGCCGTCACCGGCGCCGGCGAGCAGGCCGCCACCGTCTACACCCGGGTCGCCGGGCTGCGCGCCCTCGAGTTCGGCGACGAGGCGGTCGTGGAGACCGCCGGCTTCCACCTGGACGGGCGCGCCATGCGGACGCTGCGCCAGACCTGCGGCCGGGTCCGCAAGGCCGGCTACACCGTGGTCGTCCGGCGGCACCGCGACATCCCCGCGGACGAGATGGCGGGCCTCGTCCGGCTCGCCGACGCATGGCGGCACGGGCGGACGGAGCGCGGCTTCTCCATGGCGCTGGGCCGGCTCGGCGACCCGGCCGACGGCGACTGCCTGATGATCGAGTGCCGCGACGAGAACGACCGCACCAGTGCCCTGCTCAGCTTCGTCCCCTGGGGCGCCGACGGACTCTCGCTCGACCTGATGCGCCGTGACCGAGAGTCCGACAACGGCCTCGTCGAATTCATGATCACCGAGCTGCTGCTCCGCGGCGCCTCCGGCGACCTGCCGGTCACCCGGGTGTCGCTCAACTTTGCGATGTTCCGGGCGGTCTTCGAGGAGGGCGGACGGCTCGGCGCCGGGCCGGTCCTGCGGTTGTGGCGGGCCCTGTTGCGGTTCGCCTCCCGCTGGTGGCAGCTGGAGTCGCTGTACCGCTCCAACGCCCGCTACCAGCCCGCCTGGCGGCCCCGCTACCTGCTCTACGAGAAGTCCACCGAGCTCTTCGCGATCGGCACGGCCAACGCCATCGCCGAGGGCTTCCTGACCCGGCCCCGGCTGCCCGCCGTCCGCCGCCGCAGGCCCACCGCTCACCTGGACGGGGCAGCGGCGGATGCCCCGCCCGGCTGACGGGCCTTCACTTGACCTGGGCGGGCCCGCCGGGCCGGCCGCGCGGCACGGGGCGGCGACAAGCCGCCACGACGACGGGAGCACGGTGGGCGCACAGCACAGGAGCCCCTGGCCGGGAGCGCTGGCAGCGGGCGCCGCCCTGGTGCTCGGCGCCTGGATGCTGCACGGCGGGCGGATCCTGCCGCCGCTGCCCGGCGCCGCGGAGGGCCTCGACGTGCTCGGCGCCCCCATCGTCGTCGCGCCGCCCATGCCGCGCGCCGCCCCCACCCGCATCCGCATCCCCGTCGTCGGCATCGACGCCCCCGTCACCGGCCTCGCCCTCGACGGCGGCGGCCACCTCCAACCGCCCCCGGAGGAGGACGCCAACCTGGCCGGCTGGTACGCCGCGGGCACCGCCCCCGGCCAGAGCGGCACCGCCGTCATGGCCGGCCACGTCGACAACAGCCGGGGCCCCGCCGTCTTCTACCGGCTCGGCAGCCTCCACAAGGGCGACCAGGTGCAGATCACCCGCGACGACCGGGCCGTCGCCTACTTCGCCGTCGACGCCGTCGAGGTCTACCCCAAGAAGGACTTCCCCGACCGCACCGTCTACTCCCCGGCGCCCAACGCCCAGCTGCGGCTCATCACCTGCGGCGGCGGCTTCAGCAAGCAGAACGGCTACGACGGGAACGTCGTGGTCTACGCGCACCTGGTGCGCTCCGCCAAGGCCTGACATCCACCGGTGAGGGGAGGACACCCCGCGCCGGCCCGCGAACGGCACCACCCGGCCGGCACACCAGACGGGACGGACCCCATGACCGACCGCACCGCCCCCGTGACCGACCCGGCGCCCGTCCGGCCGCGGCCCCAGGACGGCGGACGCGCCCCGTGGCTGCTCGCCGTCCTCGCGGCGCAGCTGCGCCGGGCCCCGCTCACGCTGGCCCTGCTGGCCGCCCTGTGGGTGGTGGGCGCCGCCACCGGCAGCCTCGGCACCGGGCCCTCGCCCGCGCTGCTGCCGAACGTCGGCGTCGGCATCCCCAGCCTCGCCGCCGGGCACTGGTGGACCCCGGTGAGTTCACTGTTCTGGTGCTCGGGCATCGGCTCGTACGTGGTCACCGGCCTGCTGCTGGCGGTGTTCGGGCCGTTCGCCGAGCTGCGGCTGGGGACGGCCGTCACGGCTGCCGTGCTGCTCGGCGGACAGGTCGCCGGGACGCTGCTGGGCACCGCCGCCGTCCGCGTCGGCGTCGCCGCCGGGCTCGGCTGGACCCAGGAGATCCAGGACCAGATCGCGGTGGGGCCGACCATCGGGCTGTTCGCGCTGGGCGGGGTGGTCAGCTACCGGCTCACCGTGCTGTGGCGCCGCAGGCTGCGGCTGGTCGTCGTCCTCGTCCCGCTCGTCCTCATGCTCTACGTCGGCCACCTGCAGGGGTGCAGCGGGTCGCCGCGGCCCTCGCCGGGCTCGCCGCCGGGGCGCTGATGCACCGCGGACGCAGCCGCCGCCCGCGCCGCGCCTCGCACGCCGAGACCCGGGTGCTGGTCGCCCTCACCCTGGCCGCCACCGCGATCGGGCCGCTGGTCGCCTCGCTCTACCGGGACGCGATCGGCCCCTTCAACACCTTCGCCGGCCTGTACTTCTCGCACGTGCCCTCCGGCGCCGAGGTCGCCGCGGCCTGCCGGGACTCGGCGCAGGCGTGCGCCCGGGCGCACTCCACCGTCCGCTTCCTGGACTCGCCGGGCCGGCTGATGGCGGCGCTGGTGCCGGTGCTGCTGCTCGTCCTCGCCGAGGGGCTGCGCCGGGGGCTGCGGACGGCCTGGTGGATCACCGTGGCCACCGAGCTGGCCTGGGTCGGCGTGCTGTCGTGGCTGCTGGCGATCAACTACGACGACGTCTCGCAGGACGGCGGCACCGGGTACCTGTTCGAGCTGGTCGGCGAGGCCCTGCTGCTGCCCGCGGCCGTCCTCGTCCTGCTGGTGCTGACCCGGCGCAGCTTCGACCAGCGGCTCGCCCGCACGGTGCAGCGGTGGCTGGTGATCGTGGTGGGCGGCGCCCTGGTGCTGTGCTGCGGCGCGTACATCGGCGTCGGGTTGCTGGTCGCCGACCAGTACGAGCCGGACGCGACGGCCGCGGCGCTGGCCCGCGGCCTGCCCGCGGAGCTGCTGCCGCCCGCCTACGACGGTCTGCTGCCCGACCGCCCGATCGCCGCGGGTGGCGGCGCGCAGGCGCTGGAGATCGCCGCCGGCACGGTGTTCTGGGCCGTCACCCTGGTCGCCCTGCTGGTCGCCTTCCGGCGGCCGGCCGTGCACGTGGACGCCGAGGACGCCGTCCGCGCGCGGGCGCTGCTCGCCGCCCACGGCGGCTCCACGCTGTCCTTCCTGTCCACCTGGGACGGCAACCACTACTGGTTCGACGAGGCGGGGACGGCCGCGGTGCCGTACCGGGTGATCGCGACCGTGGCGCTGACCACCGGCGACCCCTTCGGCGAGCCCGAGGCCCGGCGGCACGCGGTCGCCGGGTTCGCCCGGTACTGCGACGGCCGGGGCTGGACACCCTGCTTCTACAGCGTCACCGAGCAGGCCCGTGAGGACGCCGAGGGGCTCGGCTGGCGCTCGCTCCAGGTCGCCGAGGACACCGTGGTCGCGCTGCCGGACCTGGCGTTCACCGGCAAGAAGTGGCAGGACATCCGCACCTCGCTGAACAAGGCCGGCAAGCAGGGCATCACCGCCGAGTGGTGGACCTACCGGGAGGCGCCGATCGGCATCCGCGACCAGATCCGGTCGATCTCCGAGGAGTGGGTCTCCGACAAGGGCCTGCCGGAGATGGGGTTCACCCTCGGCGGCCTGGCGGAGCTGGACGACCCGGCGGTGCGGATGCTGGTCGCGGTGGACGCCGACCGCACCGTGCACGGCCTGACCAGCTGGATGCCGGTGTACGGGGAGGGTGAGCCGGTCGGCTGGACGCTGGACTTCATGCGGCGGCGCGCGGAGGGGTTCCGCGGGGTGATGGAGTTCCTGATCGCCTCGGCGGCGCTGGGCTTCAAGGAGGAGGGCGCGCGGTTCATGAGCCTGTCCGGGGCGCCGCTGGCCCGCTCCGACCGCGGCGGGCCGCCCACCGCGCTGCAGCGGATGCTGGACTGGATCGGTCGGGTCCTGGAGCCGGTCTACGGCTTCCGCTCGCTGCTCGCCTTCAAGGCGAAGTTCCAGCCCGAGTACCGGCCTCTGTACATGGTCTATCCGGACCCGGCGGCGCTGCCCGCCATCACCCGGGCGATCGGCAAGGCGTACCTGCCGCACATGACGCCGGGCCAGGGGGTGCGGCTGATGCGCCGCCTCTCGGCCTGACCCGGCTGGCGGGTGGTCAGCCGAGCAGTTCGGACAGGGCGCGGTCGGCGTCCAGGTACTGCCCCTCGAAGCCCTCCGGCACCGTCCGGTAGCTCTCCCACACGAAGCGCCGCAGGTCGGAGGCGCCGAACTGGAGCAGGGCGACGCCCTCGGCGGCGCGCAGCTCGACCATCGTCCACCGGCCGACGGCCGGGCGGATGTGGACGTCGCCCACCCCGGACGGCAGGTCCAGGCCGGCCGCGAGCAGCTGCCGGGCGAAGACCCACTCGATCTCCGGCGGGGGCTCCGGCAACTCGTCGCCGTCCAGCGAGAACTCGGCGGGGAAGACCATCCGGACGGCCAGCGGATCGTCCGAGCGGTAGCGCAGCGTGACGTGCAGCGGGGCGGTGCGGTGAGCGGAGACGAAGAGGCGTGCTTCGACGACCTGTTCGACGGTGAGGGGCGCAGCGGACATGTCGGTTCCTCCCGGAGGGGTCCTGCCCAGAGGGTGTGAAGCAGAACGTGTGACGTGTGAGGGTTGTGTGACGACGGGGCGGCTGCGCCGCCCGGGGAGGAGAGTCGGCCGAGCGTCCGAGATTACTCCGGTTCCATGTGAGCTGCATCACACGTGCAGGAAAAATCCGCGTTACACGGACGGCCCCGCACCCGTAGGGTCCCCGGTATGAGCGACGACCCGTACGACCACGGACCGAGTCGTCCCGGTTCCGTCCCGGCGCCGTCCGAGGGGGCGGGATCCGGCCGACCCGGGGAGCGGCCGTCGGCGGCCGAGATCCGCCGCCTCGGCGCCAAGTACGCCGCCTGCCACGCCGAGCTGCTGAGGAGGCTGGGGGAGTGATCCACCTCGACGTTCCCGAGCTGCTGGAGCTCGCAGGATTCGCCTGCCAGGGGCGCCCGGCCGAAGTCCGGGAGCCGGGCCTGCTGGCCTCCGCCGCCCACCGGCCGCGCGCCGAGATGTTCGGCTTCCGGGCCTACCCGGGGCTGTTCGAGCAGGCCGGGGCGCTGCTGCACGCGCTGGCCGCCAACCACCCCCTGATCGACGGCAACAAGCGGACCGCCTGGATGGGCACCGTGGTCTTCCTCGACCTCAACGGCGTCGACATGGCCGTGGTCGACCAGGAGGCGGCGTACGACCTGGTGGTGGCCGTCGCGGCCGGCGAACTGACCGACCCGGCGGCGATCTCCCGGCGGCTGCGCGCCCTCCACGACGGCCGAGTCTGAACCGGTCCCGCGGCGCGGCCCGGTAGGCTGGGCTGGTTGTCCGACCGCCGCCCGACTGCGGGCTGGGGCCGCGAAGACTGCCCTGACCTGCGACGATCCCCTCCGGAGCCCGTGAGTACCGCCGCCGCCTCGCCGATGTCGCCGCTGTTCTCCGACGCCGCGCAGCACACGCCCGTCCGTCCGTCCGGCACGAGCAACGCCTCGCACCACCTGTCGCCCGCCTTTCCCGGCCGCGCCCCCTGGGGCACGGCCGGGAAGCTGCGTGCCTGGCAGCAGGCCGCCCTGGACAGGTACGTCGAGAAGCAGCCGCGCGACTTCCTCGCGGTCGCCACCCCGGGCGCCGGCAAGACCACCTTCGCGCTCACCCTCGCCTCGTACCTGCTGCACAACCACCTGGTGCAGCAGATCACGGTCGTCGCGCCGACCGAGCACCTGAAGAAGCAGTGGGCCGAGGCGGCCGCCCGGATAGGCATCCGGCTGGACCCGGCGTACTCCTCCGGGCCGCTCTCCAAGGACTACCAGGGCATCGTCGTCACCTACGCGGGCGTCGGGGTCAACCCGATGCTGCACCGCAACCGCACCGAGGCCCGCAAGACCCTCGTGATCATGGACGAGATCCACCACGCGGGCGACTCCAAGTCCTGGGGCGAGGCCTGCTTCGAGGCCTTCGAGCCGGCCACCCGCCGGCTCGCGCTGACCGGTACGCCGTTCCGCTCGGACACCAACCCGATCCCGTTCGTCGCGTACGAGGCCGACACCGACGGTCTGCGCAAGTCCGTCGCCGACTACACCTACGGCTACGGCCACGCGCTCGCCGACCACGTCGTCCGCCCGGTGATCTTCCTCTCGTACAGCGGCAACATGCGCTGGCGCACCAAGGCCGGCGACGAGCTGGAGGCCCGGCTCGGCGAACCGATGACCAAGGACCTGATCGCGCAGGCCTGGCGCACCGCGCTCGCCCCGCAGGGCGAGTGGATCCCCGCCGTCCTCCAGGCCGCCGACCGGCGGCTCACCGAGGTCCGCAAGGCGATCCCCGACGCCGGCGGGCTGGTCATCGCCACCGACCAGAACGTGGCCCGCGCCTACGCCAAGATCCTCCGCGAGATCACCGGCGAGAAGGCCACCGTGGTGCTCTCCGACGAGAGCGAGGCCTCCCAGCGGATCTCCGACTACGCGGCCGGGGACTCCCGCTGGATGGTCGCCGTCCGCATGGTGTCCGAGGGCGTCGACGTGCCCCGGCTGGCCGTCGGCGTGTACGCCACCTCGATCTCCACCCCGCTGTTCTTCGCCCAGGCCGTCGGCCGTTTCGTGCGCGCCCGCAAGCGCGGCGAGACCGCGTCCGTCTTCCTGCCGACCATCCCGATGCTGCTCTCTTTCGCCAACGAGATGGAGCTCCAGCGCGACCACGTGCTGGACCGGCCGAAGAAGGAGGGCGACGGCCTCTTCGACGAGGAGGACCGGCTGCTCGCCGAGGCCGAGCGGGCCAATGACGGCGCGGACACCGCGGGCGGCGAGGAGTTCTCCTACGAGGCGCTGGGCAGCGAGGCGGTCTTCGACCGGGTGCTGTACAACGCCATGGAGTTCGGCATGCAGGCGCACCCGGGCAGCGAGGAGGAGGAGGAGTACCTCGGCATCCCGGGCCTGCTGGAGCCGGACCAGGTCCAGATGCTGCTCCAGAAGCGCCAGCACCGGCAGATCCAGCGCTCCAAGGCCAAGCCGGCCGAGGAGGCCGACCTGATCGAGCTGCCCGCCGAGCAGCGGCCGGTGGTGACCCACCAGGAGCTGCGCGAGCTGCGCAAGGAGCTGAACGCGCTGGTCGCCGCCTGGCACCACCGCACCAACCAGCCGCACGGCACCGTCCACAACGAGCTGCGCCGCCAGTGCGGCGGTCCGCTCACCGCGCAGGCGACCGCCAACCAGCTCCGGGCCCGGATCGCCAGGATCCGGGAGTGGGCCACCGCCTGACCGACCCGCCCGACGGCCGGAGTCCCCGTGGGGGCTCCGGCCGCGGTGTGTCCGGACTCCGGTCAGATATCGAACACATGGCCGGTGCGGCCCCTGCTTATGGGCGATTTGCCCCGATTCGGTCCACCAGTTTCCTCGGATGATGACCGAATTTTGGACAACCACTATCGCGCGGCGCACCGCGTTCACTACCTTTCCCCCACGCTCTCTCGCGCGCCGACCCAGGACCGAGACGGGCATCGCGGAGCCGTGCCCTCGCCGATGACGCCGAGACCTGCTCCAGCGCGGACACCCACCTGCGCGTGACACCTCCCGTCCCGGCCCGAGCCCGGCGCCGGTGACCGCCGCGGAAAGGACTTGCGCGTCGTGACTGCCGAAACATCCCAGACCCTGGACCGGGGCGTCCGAGTACTGAAACTGCTCGCCGACTCGGAGCGCGGCCTGACCGTGACCGAGCTCGCCGCCCGGCTCGCCGTCAACCGCACCGTGGTCTACCGCCTGCTCGCCACCCTGGAGCAGCACGGCCTCGTCCGCCGCGACATCGGAGGCCGGGCCAGAGTCGGCCTCGGCGTGCTCCGGCTCGCCCACCGCGTCCACCCGCTGCTGCGGGAGGCCGCACTCCCGGCGCTGCGCAGCCTCGCCGAGGACCTCGGCGCCACCGCCCACCTCACCCTGGTCGACGGCAACGAGGCGCTCGCCGTCGCCGTGGTCGAGCCCAGCTGGACGGATTTCCACGTCGCCTACCGCACCGGACTGCGCCACCCGCTCGATGAGAGCGCCGCCGGCCGGGCCATCCTGGAGGCCCGCGGCTTCCCGAACCAGCGCCGCCCCGACCAGGGCTTCGTGATCACCCGCGCGGAGGAGCAGTCCGGTGCCAGCGGCGCCGCCGCCGCCCTGCTCGGCCTGAGCGGCATCGAGGGCAGCGTCGGCGTGGTGATGCTCAACGGACTCGTCCCCGAGCGGGTCGGCCCGCGCGTGGTGGAGGCCGCCACCGAGGTGGCCGACGCCCTGCGCTGAGGGACCGTCGCGGCCGCGGTCCGCCGCGGCCGCCCGGGGCGGAGCGTCCCCGACGCGCCGCCCCGCGGGCGGACGACGGTGTGAGCGGACCGCGTCCGGTGTGGTTCGATGCGGGATGTGTCTCCTGCGAAGCTGCCCCCGGCCCTGACCGCCCCCAAGACCCGCGCCCTGGCGCTGTGCGGTGTCCTGGTCGCGGCGCTCTTCGCGGTGACGGCGTTCGTGCCGCTGCCGTTCACCCTCACCCAGCCGGGCGTCACCGTGGACACCCTCGGCGACTACCACGGCGTCCCGGTCATCACGATCACCGGAACGCCCACCCGGACGACCACCGGGCAGCTGCGCGCCACCACCATCTCCGCCACCAGCGCCGGCCAGAAGATCAGCTTCTGGACGGCGCTCAAGGCCTGGATCCGCCCCGACGAGGCGGTGCTGCCCAGCGAGGCCGTCTACCCCCAGCAGAACCCGGGCAAGGCCGAACAGGAGACCGCCCGGCAGATGACGCAGTCCCAGGACAGCGCCACCGCCGCCGCCCTGGCCTACCTCCACCTGTCGCCCTCCCAGGTCACCGTGAAGCTCGACCTCGGGGATATCGGCGGCCCCAGCGCCGGCCAGATGCTCAGCCTCGGCATCATCGACAAGATCGCCGGCGACGGTCACGGCGGCGACCTCACCGGCGGCCGCGTCGTGGCCGGCACCGGCACCATCGACGACCAGGGCGTCATCGGCGCGGTCGGCGGCATCCCGCTCAAGACCCGGGCCGCCGCCCGGGACGGCGCCACCGTCTTCCTGGTGCCGGTCGCCGAGTGCTCCGACGCCAAGGTCAACACCCCCGCGGGGCTGCGGCTGATCCCGGTCACCACGCTCTCCGACGCCGTCGCCTCGCTCACCGCCCTCGCCGGCGGCCACGCCGTACCCAGCTGCTGACCCGGCCCCGCGGTCACTCCAGGGAGGCCTGCTCCACCAGCGGCAGGATCCGGTACGGCACTGGGTTCTCCAACGCGATCGCCGTCGACGCCCGGACGATCCCGTCGAAGCCCACCACCCGGTCGATCACCCGCTGCAGGTCCGCGTTGGAACGGGCCACGATCCGCACCAGCATGTCGCCCTGCCCGGTGATCGTGTGCAGCTCCAACACCTCGGGCACGGCCGACAGATGGGCCCGTACGTCGACCCCCTGGCCCTGCGAGATCTCCAGCGTGGCGAACGCCGTCACCGGGTAGCCCAGCGCGGCCGGGTCGACCTGCGGCCCGAAGCCGCCGATCACCCCGCGCGCCTGCAGCCGGTCCAGCCGGGCCTGCACCGTGCCGCGGGCCACCTGGAGCCGGCGCGAACACTCCAGCACCCCGATCCGCGGCTCCTCGCTGAGCAGCCGGATGAGCTTGCCGTCGAGGGCGTCGACGGCGTCGTTGGGGAGTGCACGGCGGCTCCGTCCGATGGGCAATCTGTCCAGTGGATGGGGTCATTGTCCGTCCGCCCGGCACGCCTTGCCCAGGCGGAAACGGAACAGTTGCGCGGTGCCGTGCGCCGCGCCACGCTCCCGCACACCCCGGAGCGCGCACCCCCGCACCGCGCCCGGCGTCGCCGGAACCACCCGACTCAGCGGACGACCGTCTGCACGTCCGGCGGATGCCCGTTCCACGTCACGAACACCGAGTTCGCGCTGCCGTCCTTGGTGAAGTCGAAGCGCATCCACTGGTCGCCGTGCCAGTACTGCATCAGCCAGCCGGCGTCCGGCGTCGCCGACACCAGCGTCGCCGCGTCCGGGCTGATGTCCAGGGCCACCCGCCCGCCCGGCACCACGTAGCTGCGCACCGACGACGGGCTCGCCGTCCGCGGCTGCGCCGGACGGCTCGGGTTCGCGGACGCCGCGGCACCGGAGCGGGAGGCGGCGGGCGCGCTCGCCGACCCGCTCGCGGATCCGGTCGGCGAGGCGGACGGTGACGGCTGGTCGGCGGCCGGCGACGGCGGCTCCGGCAGCGGGGTGTCCGGCACCGACGGCAGCGGGACGGCCCGCGGCCGGTCGGTGGCCGCGTCCGCCAGTACGGCGTGCACGCCGTACCAGGACAGCGCCACCGCCGCCCCGGTGGCCGCCGCCCAGGCCCCGATCTGTACCAGTCCGCTCCGCATCGTGCGCACATCCTGCCGCATGTCCGGACGGAGCGGGCCGCCGGGCCCGGCAATCGCGTGAAAGCTTGCAGAAAGCCGTCAGGAATCCGGGAGAGGGCACCCGAGGTACAGACCAATCGCGCCAGATGGCGTACCGTGCGGGGTCATGGCAACAGTGCTCGTCGTCGAGGACGACCCCTTCGTGCGGTCCGCGCTGATCCGTCACCTCGCCGAGACCGGCCACGCGGTACGGAGCGTGGGCACCGCCCTGGAGGCGCTGCGCGAGGTCGCCCAGGTCGGCTGCGACCTCGTGATCCTCGACCTCGGTCTGCCGGACCTCGACGGCAGCGAGGTCCTCAAGATGATCCGCGGCCTGACCAACGTGCCGGTCATCGTCTGCACCGCCCGTGACGACGAGGCAGAGATCATCCGGCTGCTCAACGACGGCGCCGACGACTACCTCGTCAAGCCGTTCTCCGGTGAGCACCTCACCGCCCGGATGACCGCCGTGCTGCGCCGGCTCGGCGGCGGCACCGCGCCCGCCCCCAGGTGCTGCGCGTCGGCGGACTCGCCATCGACGTCCAGCGCCGCGAGGCCGCCCTGGACGGCCGGGCCCTCGACCTGACCCGCCGTGAGTTCGACCTGCTCGCCTTCCTCGCGGGCCGGCCGGGCGTCGTCGTCCCCCGCCGGGAGATCCTCGCCGAGGTGTGGCGGCAGACCTACGGCGGCGACCAGACCATCGACGTCCACCTGTCCTGGCTGCGGCGCAAGCTCGGCGAGACGGCCTCCAACCCCCGCTACCTGCACACCGTCCGCGGCGTCGGCGTCCGACTGGAGGCGCCGTCCGAGGCCGTCGCCGATCCGGTGGGCCGCCGCGCATGAGACGGGTCACCCGCTCGCTGCGCTGGGCCCTCGTCAAGGCGGCCGTCGCCGGCACCACCATGGTCGCGCTGGCCTTCCTCATCCCGCTCGGACTGATGGTCCAGCAGACCGCCAGCGACCGCGCGTTCACCGCCGCCGAACGGCAGGCCGCGGCCCTCGGCCCGGCCCTCGCCATCACCACCGACCAGGACCCGATCGCCCGCGCCGTCGCCTCCACCGACGCCGGCGCCCACGACCGGATCGCCGTCCACCTGCCGTCCGGCGCCCAGGTCGGCGAGGGACGGGCCAGCTCCCGCGACCTCGCCACCGCGAGCGGCGACGGCAGCGGCAGCGTCCGCTCCTTCACCGTCAAGGTCGCCGGCGGCTACGCGCTGCTCCAGCCGGTCGCCGTGGAGGGCGGCCGGATCGCCGTCGTCGAGGTGTACGTCGCCGAGGCCGACCTCACCCGCGGCGTCACCACCGCCTGGCTGGTGCTCAGCCTGGTGGCCCTCGGCCTGGTCGCCATCGCCGTCCTGGTCGCCGACCGGCTCGGCTCCCGGATCGTCGGCTCGGCCCGCCGCCTCGCCTCCGCCGCCCGCTCGCTCGGCTCCGGCAACCTCGCCGTCCGGGTCCCCGTCGACGGCGAGCACGCCCACGGCGCCCCCGACGAACTCCGCGAGGCCGGGCACGCCTTCAACACCATGGCCGACCGGGTCGTCCACCTGCTCGCCGCCGAACGCGAACTCGCCGCCGACCTCTCGCACCGGCTGCGCACCCCGCTGACGGTGCTCCGGCTCAACGCCGCCTCCCTCGGCGACGGCGACGCCGCCGACGCGACCCGGCACGCCGTGGCCCAGCTCGAACGCGAGGTCGACCAGATCATCCGCTCGGCCCGCCGCGACCCGGAGGAGACCCCCGCCGTCGCCATCGGCTGCGACGCCGCCGAGGTGATCCGCGAACGGGTCGGCTTCTGGTCCGCGCTCGCCGAGGACGAGGGCCGGCCCTGGCAGCTCGCCGGCGCCGACCGGCCCGTCCAGGTGCCCGTCCAGCGCGGCGACCTCGCCGCCGCGATCGACGCCCTGCTCGGCAAC
The DNA here is from genome assembly GCF_039544005.1 of Kitasatospora paranensis. Classification (NCBI taxonomy): domain Bacteria; kingdom Bacillati; phylum Actinomycetota; class Actinomycetes; order Kitasatosporales; family Streptomycetaceae; genus Kitasatospora; species Kitasatospora paranensis. The sequence goes on along the minus strand of NZ_BAABKV010000001.1, from coordinate 3,359,174 downwards.
GTCTTCCGGCACACCGTGTTCGGCACCCCGTTCGCCGTGGACGTGCTGGCCACCGACAGCTCCGTCATCGTCCTGGTCGGCGACGCCGGGCCGGGCTTCACCGACCCGGACGCCGCCATCGAGCGCGGCGCCGGGCACGGCGGCGAGGGCTCCACCGGCCTCGGCCTGGACATCGTCCGCAAGCTCGCCGAGGCCACCGGGGGCGACCTCGCGCTCGGCCGCTCGGCCGTCCTCGGCGGCGCGGAGATCCGCCTGCGCCTGCAGAACCACCCGGTCGCCTCCGCCGACCGGCCGGCCCGGCGCCGGGGCGTCCGGCCGCGCCGCCGCCGGGGGACGACCGTCTGAGCGGCGGCCTCCCGTGACGGTTCCGTGAGGGTCCGGCGGTCTGTCTTAAGCGCGCCCTAAGAGAGCCGTACGCGTCTCTGAGCTGGGGATTTCTCCCCTGCGCGGCCCGCTAGCGTCGGCGTCGCCCGGGTCGCCAGGACCTGGACAGCCCCACCTCATCCCAGCGGAGGTACGCCGACATGCCGAGCCACCAGACCCGAAGCCGCGGACACCGCCGCAGCAGCAAGGGCAAGATCATCGGCTCTGCGGTGGTCGCCACGGCGATCGCCGGGGGCGGCATCGCGTTCCTCGCCTCCACCGCCGGTGCGGCCTCGCTGGGCGCCGTCTACAGCCGCACCAGCGTCTGGGAGACCGGCTACACCGGCCAGTACGTGGTCACCAACCCGGCGTCCGCGACGATCGACGACTGGACGCTCAGCTTCGACCTGCCGGCCGGCGCGAAGATCTCCTCGCTCTGGAACGCCGGCTTCACCGCCTCGGGCCAGCACGTCACGGTCAAGCCCCAGGCGTGGAACAAGACCATCGAGCCGGGCAAGACGGTGAACGTCGGCTTCGTGGTGCAGGGCTCCGGCGGGGCGCAGTCCGAGCCCGCCCACTGCCTGATCAACAACCTCTCCTGCGCCACCGGCACCGGGCCGACCCCCACCCCGACCGGACGGCCCACCACCGCGGCCCCGACCCCGACGGCCACCGCCACGCCCACGGCCAAGCCGACCGCGACCGCCACGACGAAGCCCACCGCCTCGCCGACGCCCACCGCGACCGTGCCGCCCGCGCCGGCCGGCAGCGCGCCGTTCGCCCCGTACGTCGACACCTCGCTCTACCCGGCGTTCGACCTGGTCGGCACCGCCAAGGCGAGCGGCGTGAAGAACTACACCCTCGCGTTCGTCGTCTCCGGCGGAGGCTGCACCCCAAGTGGGGCGGCGTGAGCGACCTGGCCACCGACGCCGTGGCCGCCCAGATCGGCGCCCTGCGCGCCGCCGGCGGTGATGTCCGGGTCTCGTTCGGCGGCGCCAACGGAAGCGAGCTCGCCACCGCCTGCACCTCCGCCGCCGACCTGACCGCCGCCTACCAGAAGGCCGTCGACGCCTACGGCCTCACCAAGATCGACTTCGACATCGAGGGCGGGGCGATCGCCGACTCCGCCGCCAACACCCGCCGCGACCAGGCGATCGCCCAGCTCCAGAAGAACGCCGCGGCCAAGGGCCGCACGCTCGACGTGTCCTTCACCCTGCCGGCGCTGCCCAGCGGCCTCACCCAGGACGGCATCAACCTGGTCGCCGGCGCCAAGAGCGGCGGTGTGCAGATCGGCGCCGTCAACATCATGGCGATGGACTTCGGCGACGGCGTCGCCCCCAACCCGCAGGGCCGCATGGGCACCTACGCGATCGACGCCGCGACCGCCACCCAGGCCCAGGTCAAGAGCGTCCTCGGCCTGGGCGACGCCGCCGCCTGGGCGAAGGTCGCCGTCACCCCGATGATCGGCGTCAACGACGTCAGCACCGAGGTCTTCACCGTCGCCGACGCCGGCCAGCTCGCCGACTTCGCGAAGAGCAAGCACCTCGCCTGGCTCGCCATGTGGTCCGGCACCCGCGACAAGGCCTGCCCCGGCGGCGCCAAGACGTACGCCGACGCCACCTGCAGCAGCATCGACCAGCAGCCGCTGGCCTTCACCCGGGCCCTGGGCGCCTACGCCGGCTGACCGCCGCATCCTGTCCTACTGCCGCCGCACCCCGGAGCCCCGTGCCCCGGGGGTGCCGCGTCTTCCGCTCCGGGTTGCTGCGGGCCCTACGTCCCAGCAGGTCGGGCCGCCGGGCCGGTGGCGTCACGGACCAGGTCCGGTAGTGTCGCTAGCTGGTTCACCGGCAGATGGAGCGGACAGTGACAACGGTACGAGAGGCGGGCCGGGCGCCGCAGCGGCAGCCCGAGCAGACCCCTGCCCCGGACCGGTGGTACCGCTCCGTGCCGGACACGGCCCGGGCGGCCCGCGCGGCAGTACAGGCCGCCCCCGGCGCCCGCTGGCCGTGGCGAGCGCCGTGGCCCTGGTGTCGCTGATCGCCTATGCGACCGTCCGGCACTTCGTCGGCACCTCCATGGTCGACATGGTCGTCTACCGGGCCGAGGGCTCCGCCGTCGCCCACGGCCGGGACCTCTACGCGCTGCGGGTCACCGAGTGGAAGCTGCCCGCCACCTATCCGCCGTTCGCCGCGATGCTCTTCGTCCCGACCACCTGGTTCGGTCTCGGCTTCCTCCGGGTGGCCATCACCGCCGGGAACGTCGTCCTGCTCGGCGTCCTCGCCCACCTGTCGTTCCGCCTGGTCGACTGGCCCCGCCGGGACCTCCGCCCGATCGGTGTCGTCCTCGTCGCAGGGCTCGGCGTCTGGCTCGAACCGGTCTTCACCACCCTGCGGTACGGGCAGATCAACCTCGCCCTGGCCTGCCTGATCCTCTGGGACCTCAACCGGCCCGACGGGCGCCGCTCCAAGGGCATCGCCATCGGCATCGCCGCCGGCATCAAGCTCACCCCGGGCCTGTTCGCCGTCTACCTGCTGATCACCGGCCGGGTGCGCGCCGCGTTCGTCGCCGGGCTGACCTTCCTCGCCACCTTCGCGGTCGGCGCCGCCGTGCTGCCCGGCGCGACCTGGGGCTTCTGGACGAAGTACCTCTACGACTCGTCCCGGGTCGGCAAGACCGAGATCGTCGACAACCAGTCCGTCCGCGGGGCCGTCGCCCGGCTGCTGCACACCGCCGACCCCGGCACCCTCGCCACGCTGGCCGGCGCGGTCGTCGCCGTCGCCGGCCTCGCCACCGCCGCCTGGGCCCACCGCAGCGCCCGCTGGCTGCCGCGCGGCGAGGCCTGGGGCGTCTGCTGCGCGGCCGTCACCGCCGTCCTGATCTCGCCGATCAGCTGGACCCACCACTGGGTGTGGTGCGTGCCGATGCTCGTCCTGCTCGCCGCCGAGGCCGCGCACGAGCGGTCCCGTCCCGCATCGGTGCGACGGCTGCGCTGGCGGCCGATCCTCGCCCTGACCCTGCTCGCCTTCCTGTCCTTCTCGATGTGGATCGTGCCGCACAAGGGCGACCTCGACCAGCACCTGCCGGCGCTGCACCAGGTACCCGCCGCGGTGTATCCGCTCACCGGCACGGCCTTCCTCGCGGTCGCGGCGTTCCGGGTCGCGGCCCGCCGGCGGGCGGCCGGGGAACCTCTCGTCCGGCTGCCTCAGCAGCGGCCCGGCGCCCGGCCGGAGAGCCCGCGATCGCAGGACGACCGCCAGCCCGTCGGCTGAGCGCCGCCCGGGTACGGGCGAGCGCTGTCCGCACCGGGGTGAGAGCCGCCCGCACAGGGGTGAGCGTTTACGCCAGGGCGCCGCATCACCCGTACGAGTAGCGTCCCGCTCACGCCAAGAGCTCTGCGAGGCAGTGGTCCATGTCGAGGGCGGCGAGCTCCCCGCCCGGTGGCACCAGCCGGTGCGCACGCTCCAGCCAGCCCGCCACCGCCGCCAGCGGCGCCTCCAGCAGCGCGTCCCCGGCAGGCGAGCTCAGGGCCAGACAGAGCAGGCTGCGCCGGCCCGCCCTCGTCGGCCAGATCCGCACGTCCCCCTGGCCGCACGGCCGGAAGGTCCCCTCCACCAACAGATCCCGGCCGAAGACCCAGGTCACGGGCGTGCCGGTGTCCAGGTGGAAGGTGATGTGGACGGCGAAGGGATCGTGACTCCCGTACGACAGCCGCGCGGGGACCGGCACGCTCCGCTCCGGTGACAGCACGAGCTCCATGCCCAGCTCCAGCTCGACGACGCTCGGCGACTGCTCCATGACCGGTTCCTCTCCAGCTCTCGTCCAGGTCCTCTGTTCGACCCTTCGGAGGAGGAGAGCCCGCGGTTGGGCCGTTCTTACACGCTTTTGCGCACTCTTTCGAAAACGGTCAGTTCCGGAGAACTCCCGGGCCCCCCGACAGGGACGTACTACCCTTTGTGACTGTCCGGCGACTGTCCGCCTGTGCTCCGGTCCCGCTGCGGGCCCGGTACGAGTGCGGGCGCGGGTACCAGCGGCGCCGGCCCGGGACAAAGGAAGAACCGAATGACGGACCGGCCCAACGGTGGCGGCGCGGACACGGCCGTCGGTCCCATGCCGGGCTACTACCCGGACCCGTCCATCCCGGGCTTCGTCCGCTACTGGGGCGGCACCGCCTGGGTCCCCGGCACCACCAGGCCCGCCCCGGCGGAGGGCGAGATCCTGGAGCCGCCGCGTTTCGTCGGACGGCACGCCCCGCACGTCGTGCCGCCGAGCGCCGCTCCGCCACCGGCGTCGGCCTCCCCGACACCGCACGGGCAGGAGCAGGCGCAGGAGCAGGTACGGGGGCAGGAGCAGGACGGCCGGGAGCAGGGCCAGAACGGTCGGGGGAGGCGCCGCTGCCGCCGTCGAGTGCCGGTGCGGCCCCGCCGGTGGTTCCGGGACGGGGGCGTCCGCCGGGGCCGGTGGGTCGGGACATGCCCGACTGGCCCTCGCTGCCGCTGTCGGGCCCGGAGGCCCGGACCGGCCCCATCTACTTCGACGAGACCTCGGCCGGCGCCACCTTCCGGATGGAACCGCAGCAGGACCTCGAACTGCGCCCGCGCGCCGTCCTCGCCCAGCTCCCGTCCGAGGCCGCGGTGCTGGAGCCCGTACGGTCGCCGTGGGACCGGCCGTCGTCCGGCCCGTCGCCCGCGTCTGCGTCGCCGGCCGCGTCAGCCGCCGACGAGGCCGGGGCACCGGCGGGGCCGAGCGCCGTCGACGCGCCCGCCGACGGTCCTGCCGTTCGGCCGGCCGATCGTCCTGCTGCGCTGTCGACCGGTCTGCCGGCCGCGGGGCAGCTCGGCTCGGGGCTGCCGCCGGCCGGGACTCCGCAGAAGCCGGAGGCGCCCGATGGGTGCGATGGGCCCGAAGGGCCGGGGTGCCGCAGAGGCCGGACGGGTCTGCGGAGGGCGCTGGGAGGGGAGCGGCCGAGAAGTCCGGCTGGCAGGCCGACCCGGCGGCCCAGCGCGGCCTGCTGGAGACCGGTTCCGCTCCGCGCTGGGTGTCGTGGGGCGTGCTCCCGTCGGAGGCCGACCACGATGCGGCCGTCCCCGCGGACTTCTCCGCCCCACCGTCCTTCCCCGCGCCCGCTCCGGTGCGGGCACCCCGGACGGACCGGGACGGAGGAGCGCAGCGCGAGCGACGGGCGGCCGCCCGTGCGGTGCCGGCAGCCGCTTCCCCGGCGGCTCCGAAGGCCCCTGCAGCGGCTGCAGCGTCGACCACGGACACCGCGCCGGCTTCCGAGGCGACGCCCGCGCACGTCCCCGCCCCGGCCCGGCTGCCCGCCCCGACGACGCCCACCCCTCTGCCGGAGCCCACCGCCGCGGCCGATGCCGGTGCGGTACAGGAACCCAGCAGGATCGTGGGGAGGGCGGGCGAGAAGGCGGGGTCCGTGCCCGCACCGGGCGGCAGTGCGCAGCAGCAGGCCGCGGTGCCGTCGGTGTCTGCGGAGACCCGCCGGACACCGGCACCGGCTGCACCGGCTGCACCGGCAGCCCCGGCAGCCCCGGTCCGGGACGGCGGGGTGCCCGCTCGCTCCGGTGCTCATGCGGCGCCCGCATCGGCGCAGGCCCCGGTCCCGCCACCGCAGGCTGTCCCGGCTCCGGCTCCGGTCCCGCGGGCTGTCCCGGTCCCGGCTCCGGTGCCTCCGCCGGCCTCGGCGGCCGGGGCGGGATCGAGGGCTGCGGCGCCGAAGGCGGGCACCCGCGGGCCCGCGGCGCCGCCCCTCCAGACGGCCGGCCTCGGCCGGCGGTTGGCCGCGCGGATCGTCGACACCCTGGTGGTCGCCGTGGTGGCGGTCGCCGCCGGTGTGCCGCTGGCGGCGTCCGCCGTCGCACACATCCAGGACAAGCTGGACCAGGCCCGGGCCGCTTCCTCGCGGCCGGCCACGAGGTCCAGGTCCTGCTGGTGGACGGGGTCGTGCTCGGCAAGGCCGGTGTTCTGGTGGGTGTGCTGGTCGTGCTCGGGCTGCTGTACGAGGTGCTCCCGACGTCCCGGACGGGGCAGACCTTCGGCAAGCGGCTGGCACGGGTGCGGGTGGTCGACGCCCGGGCAGTCGGCACCGGCCGCAGCGCGAAGGGTGGAAAGCCTGCGAACGGTGCGTCGGAGAAGCGGCGCCGTCGGGGTGCGGCAGCGGGGGCGGTGCAGCGTCAGACGCCGCCGTTCGGACGGGCCCTCGTCCGATGGGCCGTCGGGCAGGTCGCGGTCCTGGTGCCGATCGGACTGCTCTGGCCGCTGCTCGATCGCAGGGCCCGTCGTGGCTGGCACGACCGTGCCGCGCGCACCCGTGTGGTGAAGGCCTGAGCGCCGTTCTGTCGGGCCGGTGAGCCCGGCGCGGCGCCGGTGCGACAGCAGGCCAAAACAGTCCGAATGTCCAGAGTTTGCCTGATTTGCGATGTTCTACTCGGGTCATGAGCACCTATGACCCCCGGGCCCCGCGGGCCAGGAGCCGGAGGGCGGCGACAAGCCCTCCTTCGACAAGCAGCCCCCGAACGGGGGGACGCCGTCGGGTGCGCCGTCCGACCCGTACGGTGCACCTCCGCCGCCGCCCGCCGGCGGCAGCCCGTACGACAGCCCGGCCGGTCCGGACGCTCCCGCCGGCTACGACGCCACCTACGGCGCGCCGCCGCCCCAGTACGGCGCGCCCCCGCCGCCCCCGCGGCACGATGCCCCGCCGACGGCACCCGGCGCGGGTCCCGTCCCCGGCATGCCGGCGCTCGGCAGCTGGCCGAGCCGGATCGTCGCGACGGTCATGGACTTCGTGCTGGTGGAGATCGTCGCGGCGCTCCTGGTCCTCCCGTTCGCCAGCCTCACCGAGCAGGACGGCTGGGTCGGCGCGACCTGGCTCGGCTACCTGCTCTTCCTGGTGTACCAGGGAGTGATGCTCAGCCGGGACGGCCAGACGCTGGGCAAGAAGGTGATGAAGGTCCGGGTCGCGATGCTGATCGACGGCAGCCCCCGAGCCCGTCGGCGGCCTGGACCAGGGCGGCCACGTTCATCGTCCCCGCGCTGATCTGCTGCGGCGGCCTCTGGTGGCCGATCGACGGACTGTTCGGCGTCTTCGACAAGCCGTACCGGCAGTGCATCCACGACAAGGCCGCCAAGACCGTCGTGGTGTCGACCGTCTGACGTGGCAGGCTGAGGCAGGAAGACCGGAGCGGCCGGGTGTGCGTCAGTGCCCGGCCGGTCCGAAGCCGCGTCAGCCCTGGTGGGCCAACTCGGGCTGCTGGCCGATGCTCTGGGGCTGGTCGCGGGCCTGCTCCCGATCCTGCGGCTGCGACTGCCGCCGGGTCGACGCCGCGTCGGCCGAAGCCGTGCGATGGGCCGACACGGTGACGAGCAGCGCGGTGGTGAGCGTCCCGAGGGCGATGGCGAAGGCCACCAGCACCGCGACCTCCAGCACGCCGGTCGAGCCCGATACGGCCAGCAGCGCCACGGTGGCGACGACGACGGTGAGAGTCCCTGTGCTGAGCTGGGCGAGGGTCGGTCGCGACATGGCGGTCAGTCCTTCACACAGGTGTCGGGTGTCCGGTCGGCGGAGCGTCAGGCCGGAGCTCCTCCGAAAGCTTTTTACCCAGGGTCGAGGCCCGGTACGTCAAGCCTAACCGGGCATATGCAGGGCACGAGGGGCGCACGGGCTCACGGGAAGCAGCCCGGGATGCCACTGCGCTGCGCCCCTCCTCGCACGCGCCAGGTACGGTGATCGCCAGAACACCGTCAAATCATCAGCAGCGGTGCCACGGGGGAGATGTGAGCGTACCGGCCGACTGGCCCACCGACGAGAGCACGGCCTTGGCCGAACAGCAGCGCCTGCGACCGCTGGTCTCCGCGACCGGCCCCGCCCCGGCCGCCGGCGCCCTGGTCGCCGGGGTCGACGTCGCCTACGACGACGAGCGCGACGTGGTCGCGGCCGCGGCCGTCCTGCTCGACTACACGACGCTCGAAGTCGTCGAACAGGCCACCGCCGTCGGCCCGGTCGCCTTCCCCTACCTCCCCGGCCTGCTCGCGTTCCGGGAAATCCCCGCCGTCCTCGAAGCGTTGGACGGCCTGACCGTCGAGCCCGACCTCGTGGTGTGCGACGGCTACGGCCTCGCCCACCCGCGCCGCCTCGGCCTGGCCAGCCACCTCGGCGTGCGGACCGGGCTGCGCACGATCGGCGTCGCCAAGAACCCCTTCACCTTCACCTACGGACTCCCCGGCGCCGAACGCGGTTCGTGGACCCCCTGGTCGACGCGGGCGAGGAGGTCGGCAGGGCCGTCCGGACCAGGCAGGGCGTCAAGCCGGTCTTCGTCTCGGTCGGCCATCGCATAGGGCTGGACGAGGCGGTGGCCGCCACCCTCGCCCTCACCCCCTCCTTCCGTCTGCCCGAAACCACGCGCCGCGCCGACACCCTCTGCCGCCAGGCACTCGCCGCCGCCGTCAGGTGACGGTCGATCAGCACTGCTGTGCGCAGGCCCCTGAAGGCGCGGGCGGGTCGGGACGGCCGGGCGTGAGGGGGTGGTTCTGGCGCGGAGTGCCATGTGTTAGACATAAGGGTTGGACCTGAGATATGGGCGTGGTGACGTACGGGGGAGGCACGACAGACGTGAGCACGGGGAGCGGTTCGAGCGGCGGCTCCGGCGCCGGCTACCGCGTTGAAGTGGACAGCCTGCGCGCCTTCGCGTCGCAGGTACGGGGACTGCTGAGCGAGTTCGAGGCCTCGGCCGGCGGCACCAAGGTGCACGGCCAGAGCGGCGTGGGCCGCTCGGCCTTCGGGACGTTCGCAGAGGCGGAGGCGCTGCACTCCAAGTACGAGGAGATGCGCGATCGCCTCCGGACCGTGCTGAATGGCCTTCAGGACGCCATCGAGGAAGCACAGCGCAAGGCGGAGGCGACCGCCAACAACTACGAGGAGCACGAGCACGAGACGACCCGCACGCTGCAGGTCGATTCGAGCGACGGCTGGTCCGTCGGCGGCAGCCCGCCGGTGACCACTGCCTCCCTCCGGTCGAACTCCGTCCGCGCGGCGAACCCGATCGGTCCCAAGGGCCCGGCCGGTGGCAGCTCGCCGGCCGGCGGCGGCGACCCGCAACCGTCATGGTGACCTCGCACGTCCCTTTCAGGGGCGATCAGTTGAGGTTTGAAGGCAGCAGTACCGGCACGGACAGGGGAGGCGTCCGACCATGAGCGACGCAGGCGGCATCACCAACTTCAACAGCTTCAGCCACGGTCAGATGCGCTCCATGGTCGAGGGCATGGACTCGGGCAGCGTCATGGCGGCGAGCGACCCTTGGCGGAGGGCCTCCGACAGCCTGAAGCAGATCCGGACCGCGCTCAACACTGCCTCGGCCGACGCCACTTCCTCATGGGAGGGCACCACCAGTGACGCCTTCTACACGAAGATGTCAGGCCTGGCCAACTCGGTGAACAGTGCAGCGTCCTACGCCAATGACGCCGCCGTGGCGATGCAGATGATGGCCGAGGCGATCGACGCGGCCAAGCAGGACATGCCCGAAGAGCCCAGTTTCCTGGACAAGTTGGGTGACGGGATCAGCGATGCGGCGAAGTCGACCGTCGGCGTGACCGACGAGGACACCCGCACCACCGTCACGGAGGAGAAGAAGGCCCAGGCGGTCGCGGTCATGCAGACGCTGTCGCTCAAGTACCGGGCGGCCACGCAGTTCCTCAAGCCGCCGCCGGCCGGATTCATTGATGAGGACTACCGGGACCTGCCGGCATCGGATTCCGGCGGCGCAAGCGCCTTGGCGGGGCTCATCATGGGCGGTGGCATGGGGTTTGCCAGCGCCCAGGGTTCGACTGGCGCTTCGTCTTCGACCCGGGCATCAGCGCAGTCGCCAAGGCAGACCAGCGTCACGTCGCCCAAGGTCTCGCCCGCACCGAAGACCGACTCGGGCATCACCGGAGGCACTGCCAATCCGGCACCCAACCCCAAGGCGCCGAGTGGATCGGCCACCGGGATCGACGGCATCGCCGGTGGCGGCCGGGCCGGTGGGTCCGCAGGCGCTGGCGGTCCGGGCGGCACAGGTGTCATCTCGGGCGGCGGTTCGGGGCGCGGTGGCTCCGGTCTCAGTGGCACCGGGACCTTCGACGGCTTGCCGATCGGCGGTTCCGCCGGAGGCTCCGGCGCCGGCCGTGGTGCAGGCGGCGGACTCGGCTCGGGAACCACCGGGCGTGGCGGCAGCGCCTTCGGAAGTTCCGGCATGGGAGAGTCCGGTGCGGCGGGCGGTGGCCGCGGCGCCGGAGGCCGCTCGGGAAGCCTGACCCGTCGCGGCGGAGGCGTCGTCGGCGAGGCCGGCGAGGGCGGCTCCCGGCGGGGCGCCTTCACCGAGGGCGGCTCGGGACTCGGCCGCGGACGCGGTGGAAGCGGCCAGGGCGCAGCAGGCCAGGGCCACGGGATGCCGGGGGCCGGGCAGGCCGGCAAGAAGGACAAGAAGAAGGGCAAGGACCGCCCCGACTACCTGGTCGAGGACGAGGAGACCTGGGTGTCGGGGGATCACGTCAACCCGAACGTGGTGGAATGATTCCGGCTCCAGGGCCGACAGCTGATCGGCCGCCCGCACCGGAGCGACGGTGCGGGCGGCCAACGACGAGTGGGGTGACGAAGGCTTTGACGACCAGCCGACCGATGCGCGGTATGGCCGTGCTGGCCACCGGAGCCATCATCTGGGGCGTGGGAGCAGGACCAGCCGCTGCCGACAGCATCCGTGATAACCAGTGGGCGTTGAAGAACTATCACGCTGTCACGGACGTCTGGCCTGTCAGCCAGGGCGCGGACGTCATCGTTGCCGTGATCGACAGCGGTGTTACTGCCGATCACCAGGACCTCGTCGGTTCGGTGCTCTCCGGTGCTGACTTCAGTGGTGACAAGACCGACGGCCATGTTGACAGCGACGGCCACGGCACGGCCATGGCCGGCATCATCGCTGCCCACGGGCATGGCAACGGTGACCAGGAGGGCATCAGCGGTCTTGCGCCGAAGGCGAAGATTCTGCCGATCAAGGTCGGCCTTGCGCGGATGGCCGAAGGCGGAGGTTCAGCCGCCGGTGTGCCGGACGCGATTCGCTATGCGGTGGACCATGGCGCGAAGGTCATCAACATGTCCTTTGGTGCCGATGCCAGTGCCGAGTCCCGCGCGGCGGTGAACTACGCCGTCTCCAAGGACGTCGTGCTCGTGGCCGGCTCTGGCAATGACGCGAACTTCGAGGCCAAGGTTGCTTACCCAGCGGCCTTCCCCGGCGTGGTTGCCGTTGGCGCGGTTGATCAGCAGGGAACCGTCTGGGACAAGTCGAACCGGGGGCCGCAGGTCACCCTGGTGGCGCCGGGCGTCGATATCGCTTCGACCAGCCGCAAATCGACAACGGCCTATGGAATGGCGAACGGCACCTCCGACGCCACCGCCTACGTGTCGGCGATCGCGGCTCTCGTCCGCTCCAAGTACCCGGACCTCTCGGCCGGGCAGGTCATCAACCGGATGATCAAGTCGGCGGTGGCGCCGCCCGACAAGTCGGCTGTCCCGAACGACCGGTACGGCTACGGCATCGCTTCTCCGCGCGAGGCCCTCAAGGCGAATCCGGCGGTGGACAACGGGCCCAGGGAGAATCCGCTGCTCGGCCGCGCCGAATCCGGTTCGGGTGACGGCGCTCCGTCGGCGGCGGCTCCGTCGCAGCCGGGCAGTGGCGACGCCGCGAAGCCGGGGCAGGTGGCGAACACCGGCAAGGACGACAGCGGGACGCCCGGCTACGTCTTCGTGATCGCGGGGCTCGTCGCCCTGCTGGTGATCGTCGGAGTCGTGATCGTCATCGTCAGGCGGTCGCGCGGGAACGGCAGCGGCGGCCCGGGCGGACCCGGTGGGGGCGGGGGCGGCGGGTTCGTGCCGCCGGGACCGCCGCCGTACGGGCCGGGGGCGCAGCACTTCCCGCCGCAGCAGCCGCCCTACGCCGGCCAGGTGCCGCAGCCGCAGGGGTCGGTTTACGGCGCCCCGCAGGGGTACCCGCAGCCGCCGGGCGGCACCGGCGGGGGCGGCGGCAACGCGTACCGCTGACCGTCGGCTGACACGCTCACGGACGGCGCAGTATGCGCCGCCCGCCGGGGCCCTTCGGGTAGGGATGGCTCGTCCGTCCCCGACCTGAAGGGCCCTTCGCCATGCTGAAGAAGTTCGCGTCCGTCGTCCTGCTCGCCGCTGCCGCGAGCGCGTTCTCCTGTCCGGCGCCCGCCTTCGCGGACGGGCCGAAGACGCCGGAGGAGGCCGCGATCTGCGCGCAGCTGCTGGCCTGGGCGATGCCCACCGGGCTCACCCCGACGTCGATCGACGCGGTCTGCACCGTGAAGAACAACAGCAACGGCTGAGAGGTCACGGCCGTAGGCTCGCGCGTATGGATGACTGTTGGACGTGCGTCCGGACGGCCGAGTCGGCGGTGCTGCCGCCCCGTGAGCTGATCGACGGCGACGAGCACTGGCGGGCGGCGCACGCGTTCGGGTCCGCCCTGCCGGGTTGGCTCGTGCTGGTGCCGCGCCGCCATGTCACATCGATCGCCGACCTCACGGAGGAGGAGGCGGCGGGCCTGGGCGGCTGGCAGGTGCGGCTGTCGCGGGCGCTCGCCGAGGTGACGGGGTGCGCGAAGACGTACGTGGCGCAGTTCGCGGAGCGGGAGGGCTTCGCGCATGTGCACTTCCACATCGTGCCGCGTCTGCCCGAGTTGCCCGAACACCTGCGGGGGCCGAAGGTGTTCGGGCTGCTCGGCGTCGCGGGTGGCGAGGAGGTCGGGGCGGCCGAGGCGGACGCCGTCGCGCTGCGGCTGCGGGCGGCGCTGCGCCGGTGAGCGGAGCCCGGCCGGTGCGCGCCGGGGGCGCTCAGGCCGGGGCGAGATCCTTGGCCAGCCAGAGTTCGGCGTAGGGGTCGTCGCCGTAGGGAGCGGTGGGCCGGTAGCCGAGCCGCGTGTAGAGCGCGATGGCCTCGGTGAGGTCCTTGCGGGTGTTGAGCAGCATCCGGCGGGCGCCGGTGGCGCGGGCGGCGTCCTCGGCGGCGGTGACCAGCCGGCGGCCCGCCCCGCCTCGGCGGGCGGGACCGGCGACGTACACCCGGGTGAGTTCGGCGGTGCCCGGCGCCGGCAGGCGGACGCCGACGCAGCCGACCGGGAGCTGTCCGTCGCGGGCGACGAGCAGGAAGCCGCGGCTGCCGCGCAGGTCGTCGCCGTCACCGAGTACGTGGGTGACCTCGGCCGGTTCGGCGGGCCGTCCGTAGTAGCGGCTGATCAGCTCGTCCAGGTAGGCGCGCAGCAGAGCGTCCGCGTCCGGGTGGTCGACCGGGGTCGGAGTCACGGTCCAGGTGTCGGGGGTGGGACTGGTCATGGGGTGGATTCTGCGCCGCCCGGTGGTGGGGGCGCCACGCAATTGGGCGCGGACCCCTGGCGGGTGAGCGCCCGCTCCCGGAGCCGCCGATTGGCAGGATCTCGGCGACGGTCGGCCTTTGCGCCCCTGGTGTCCGCGGGCCGGCTGCGGGCATCCTGGGCGCATGATCACTCCTGACACCAAGGACTGGACCTGGGTCCTCGAACGGTCCTGCGACGACTGCGGCCTCGACACCCCGGCGGTGGTCCGCGAGGACGTCGCCGGCATGGTGCGTGCCAACGCCGCGTCGTGGGTCGCGATTCTGGGGGTGACCCCGAGGAGCTGGCCCGCCGTCCGAAGCCGGACGTGTGGTCCGTCCTGGAGTACGGCTGCCATGTCCGGGACGTCTTCCGGCTGTTCGACATCCGGCTGGCGCTGATGCTCACCGAGGACGGCCCGGACTTCGCCAACTGGGATCAGGACGCGACGGCGCTCGCGGAGCGCTACGCGGAGCAGGACCCGGCCCTGGTGGCCGCCGAACTGGATGCCGCCGCAGAGCAGTTGGCGTCCGCCTTCGAGCAGGTCGAGGGCGTCGGCTGGCAGCGCACCGGGAACCGCAGTGACGGCGCCAGGTTCACGGTCGAGACCTTTGCCCAGTACCTGATCCACGACCCGGTCCACCACCTGTACGACGTCACCGGCGTCCGGATCTGAGTCCGGCGGGACGGAATCACCCAAGGTCCGGGTCCTGGGCCGAGCGCCCAGGACCCCGGGCCCGTCGGTGCGTTCTACGGTCCGTCGGTGCCCTCCGGCCCGGCCGCCCGGGCCGGGTCCGCCGCCCAGGCCGGAAGTCCGTGCGGGAAGGCCTCGGCGAGCAGCCGGACGGGGCCGGCGCCGTCCCGCGCCGCGAGCATGAAGCGGTGCTGCCCGGCGACCCGCCGCGGCTCGAAGGCGAGATGGAGGAAGGGCGCCTCGGGAGTCGCGGCGGCGGCGAGCCGGGCCAGTTCGGCCTCCACCCTGTCCCACTCGGGGGTCGGCACGTACTGGCGCATCACCGAGTGCCACACCACGGTCAGCGCCCCCGGCGCGACCTCCACGGACTGCAGGAAGTCGGCCGCGCCGACGGTGTCCACCCGGGTCGGGAGGCCGGCCGCGAGCCGCAGTGCGCCGTCCAGCCGTGCGGTGCGGGCGGGTTGGTCGGGCCAGACGTAGGCGCGCAGCGCGAGCGAGCCGTCGGCCGAGCGCGGGTCGATCGGGCTGAGGTCGCAGCCGCGCCGTTCGGTGAACTCCATTGGCGCGGCGTGGGCCGGCAGCCAGTCCGGGGCCGGGCTGCGCCAGGCGTCGGTGAGCCGTACCGGGGAGTCCTCGGGGCCGTAGACGTATCCGGCGGAGCCGCAGTGGAAGCGGTCCGCGAGCAGGTTCAGTCCGGCGCTCGATCCGAGCTCGAAGAGCCTTACGGGCAGCCGTCGTTCGCCGAGGGTGTGCAGGAGGCCTGCGATCAGGAGGTTGGCCCGGCCGACCTCGTTGGTCTGCGGTGGGCGGGTGAGCCAGTCCCGGACCCAGGGGAGGTTGTCGGCGACGGCGGCCCGGAAGGCGGGCCAGGCGGCGTCGGGCCGGTCCGGGTCGAACGTGCCGCCGGCGCCGGGGTAGTGGGCGGCGAGGGCCGGTGCCCGGCCGGTCAGGACGAGGGCGTGGACCCCGCCGAGCAGGCGCAGCGCGACGGCCTGCGGGCCGGGGGCGTCCTCGTGCCCGGCGACGGCGGCCGCGCACGGCCCGCCGTCGCGGACGTCCTGGGCGGCCCGGCGCAGCAGGGCGGCGTACAGTGGGGAGCCGAGTTCGGCGCAGGCGGTGGCCTGCAGACCGAACATGGCGGCGGTGTGCTCGATGGACACGCGGGTTCTCCGTCCGGTCGACTGGAGATCATCATTCGCCTGCCGACGGTCGCCCGGCAGCAGCCGGGCGGGTGATCCCGATCACCGGAGGCGCGGGGTGCGGCGGGTCACCACTCCTGCGGCATCCGCTGCAGTGCGTGCCGGAGTTGGCCGGCCACACTGGCCCGCTCCGCCCCGACCGTGTCGGCGATCTCCGGTGCGGCCAGGCCGACCACGTAGTGCAGGATGGCGAGATCCTCGTCGGCGGGCGCCGGACGGTGGACGACCGCGGGCTCGGCGTGCGGCCGGTCGCAGGCGGCGACGGTGCCGCGGAGGATCTGCCAGGCGATCGCGGTCGGGTTGGGGCTGCCCAGCACTTCGGGCCAGACGTCCGCGAGGTCCCGCAGGGCCCGGTCGACCACCCGTCGGGCCCTGACCGGATCCTGGATCCAGACCCGCGCGTAGCTCAGGTAGCGGGGCCGGTGGAGCTCGCAGAAGGCGGTGAACTCCAGTGGCATGGCCGCGAGTCCGTCGTCGGTGTCGTCGTCCACGGCAGGGTGGGCCGGTGCCGCGGATGGGACATGACGATCGGTCACATCGGCCTCTCGATCTGGTTGCGACGGAAGGAGCGCCCAGTGCTCACTCTAGGCCCTCGCGCGGCTGCTTTGGGTGACAAGTCTGCTGAGATGCGCGGAACGGTCCTTAATCGGACGAGATTTGACGATCGCTCAGCACGTGGGGCCGGGCCGATGCAGCAGAGAGGCTATCGCACCTGGTCAGGGAGGGTGGAACGACGGTGGTGGGGGCGGGGGCGATGTACCACCCCGGGGCGCGTGGCGAGCCGGTCGCAACCCCGGGAGCTCCCCGATCCGGCCGGAGGGCCACGTCCGGGTGGTGGCGGCCGCCGTCCTCCGTCCGTCACCCCTGAGTGTCCCTGCCAGGCAGGCAAGTAGGGGGCAGGCGGGCGGGATCCCCGTTCGCGGCCGCCCTGCGGCCAGGAGTTCGCGTGCTGCCCCGCGGCGCCCGGGCCTGCCCGCCCGGGTGCCGCTCGGAGTCCGCGGTGCCTGCTGCGCGGTCCGCAGATCGGGGCGCTGCCGGCTGTCCGCCCCGGGGTCGGGGCGTCAGCCGTCGGCGGGCCGGTGTCCGGGTCTGCTGCCGACCCCGGCAACGGCGGCGGCCGCCGCACCGGCGGCTGCGGCCGCGGCCGCAGCCGCGGCGACGGGTGCGGCGGCCTCCCGGCGGGACTGCTCGGGGATCGGCGCCGCCCGGCCGCTGTGGCCGACCTCCTCGACGGCTTCGCGGGCCGCGAGGTAGGCCTGGACGGCGGCGATGCCGTAAACCGGCTGGATGAGCTGGTGGCCCTTGAAGAACGGGCGGGCCGGGGCGAACCCGGCCGCGACGACCAGGTCGCGGATCTCTGCTATCTCGGCTTCCGTGCGCGCGGTGAAGCGGACCTCCCAGCCCTTCTTGTAGGTGTGGCCGTCGTCGCTGTTGCGACGGGCGAGGTCGGGCCGCCGGACATAGCCGGGCAGGCGGCCGAGGCGCAGCTGTGCGGCGCGCAGGCCGGAGATCTCGTCACGTGGCATGAGCCGATGGTAGGCAATCCGGGGGGACGGGGGTGGCCGGGGGTGGTGCTTCACCGTATGGCCTTGGTCACTCTCGGTCAGAATCCGCTGATCATGGAGCTGGGGGCGGAGCCGGGACCCGATGTACCGATTCGATGAAAAGCGGATCGTCATGACCCAAGTCCGATCTAATCCGGCATCCGAGTGAACGTCCTATACGTCGAATGGGTGAGGGTATGGGGACTTTAGTGCGGAGCAGTCCCGTTTTGGCGACGGTTGCGTAACAGGTCGTCAGGTCGGGCGTGCGGTGCCGGGGTCGGTGGGGAAGGTGTCGGCATGACCTACCGGATCCCTTCCCAGTCCTCGTCCCTGGAAGAGTTGGCGAGGCGTCAGCAGAACGTCGTCACCGCCGGCCAGCTGCGGGCGCGCGGGGTGCCAGCCCGGATTGTCACCGAGCACTGCCGCCGCGGCGGCCCCTGGCAGCGGTTGCTGCCGAAGGTGTTCCTGTTGCAGGACGGCGAGCCCACGCCGGAGCAGCGGATGTGGGCGGCGCTTCTCTACGCGGCCCAGGACGACCGGGCGCAGGCGGTCCGTGACGGGGGCGCCCGCGACGGCGGCCACCCCGACGGGGCCGTCCGCGACGGTGCGGTGATCACCGGCGCCGCCGCGCTCGCCCTCTACGGTTTCGCCTCGGTGCCGCGGCTGCCGGCGGTGGTCGGCGTCGAGGTGCTGGTGCCCCGGCAGCGGCGGCTGCGGGACGCCGGTGACGTCCGGATCCGCCGGACCCGGCGCACCGTGGTGGCGCGCTCGGTGCACGGGCTGGCCTGCGCGCCGGTGGCGCGCGCCGTCGCCGACGCCGTCCGGGAGTGGACGGACACCCGCGCGTTCGAGTCGGGGGCGATCCGCCCGGCGTTGCTGCGGGCGATGTTCCGGGAGGCGGTCACCCGCGCCGAGGACGGCTGCACGCTGCGCGAGCTGGTCGGCGAGCTCGGCGACTCCGGGCTGCTCGGTGAGGCCAGGGTCCGTGCCGCCGTCGACGAACTGCTCGCCGCCGAAAGGGAGTCGGTCCTCGGCCGGATCGGCGACCTGGTCGACGAGTGGCTGCTGCCCGTCCCGCTGGCCGGCCCCGAGCTGCGGATGCGCGGCGGCACGTACGTGGCCGTGCCGGACCTGTACTGGCCCGCCGTCGGGGTGGCGGTGGCGGTCGACTCCGACCTGCGCTGTGTCAGCGAGGGCGAGGAGGCGTGGGTGCGCGGGGAGCAGCACCGGATGGAATACCTGGGGGTGCGCGTGGTGTACGTCTCCGGGGACCGGGTGGCCGAGGAGCCGGACGCGGTCGGCGGCGAGCTGCGGGAGGCCTTCCGGGCGGGCGGCACGGACATGGTCGAGCTGGTGGTCACCGAGCGCTGATCCGGGGCGCGGAGGCCCGGCACGGGCCGCCCACCGGGCCGCACCACCCGCACCCCCGTCCCGTCCGGGCCGGTGCCGCCCCGGACCGGCGTCGGATGCCGCCCGTCCGGGCCGGTGGCCGGTCAGCCGCGGAGTACCGGGCTCCCGGTCAACTGCACGCCGGCCGAGTCGAGTTCGAGGAGGGCGGCCTCGGTGCTGGCGGCCGCCACGCCGGCCGTCAGGTCGAGCAGGACGCGGGTGGCGAAGCCCTCGCGGGCGGCGTCCAGGGCGGTCGCCCGGACACAGTGGTCGGTGGCGATGCCGACCACGTCCACCTCGGTCACCTCGCGCCGGCGCAGCCAGCCGGCCAGCGTCTCGCCGTTCTCGTTGACGCCTTCGAAGCCGCTGTAGGCGGCCGCGTAGGCGCCCTTGTCGAAGACCGCCTCGATCGCTCCGGAGGTGACCGACGGCGCGAAGTTGGGGTGGAAGCCGACGCCCTCCGTGCCGGCCACGCAGTGCACCGGCCAGGACCGGTGGTAGTCCGGCTCGGCGGCGAAGTGCGAGCCCGGGTCCACGTGGTGGTCGCGGGTGGCGACGATGTGGGTGTAGCCGGGGCCGGCGTCGGCGATCAGATCGGTGATCGCGGCGGCCACTTCGGCGCCGCCGCCGACGGGCAGGCTGCCGCCCTCGCAGAAGTCGTTCTGCACGTCGACGACGATCAGGGCCCGGTGCATGGCTGGCTTCTCTCACTTCTGGGAACCGATGGGGGACCGATCGAGGGTCCGCGGCCGGGATGCGCGACGCGGGATCGGGCGGTGCGGGGTGTCGACTGACGACTGTAGGCAGTGCCGCGCACCGGCGGAAGGGCCGGTGGGCGTCAGTCCGCGGCGGGGCGGGCGGTCTCGGTGACGATGACCGGCTCGCCCTTGGAGAGCTGGGTGGCCGAGAGCGGCAGCGAGGCGCGGGCGCGCAGGTGGCGCTCGCGCGCCGCGTCCAGCGACTCGCGCCCCACGATCTCGCCGGCCCGGACGAGCGGCACGTGCAGCAGGTGCCGCTCCAGCTCCGCGGGGACGGGGCCGGTGCCGACCACCTCCGCCTCGGCGATGCCGTCCGCGTCGGGCCGCCGGGCCGCCCACTTGCGGCCGCCGACACTGCTCTTGCCGCCGGCCGAGCGCTTGGCGACCGGGACGAGCGGACCGCCCGGCACCGACTCGCGGGCGACCAGCTTGTAGACCATGGCGCAGGTCGGGTGCCCGCTGCCGGTCACCAGGCTGGTGCCGACGCCGTACCCGTCCACGGGTGCGGCCGCCAGGGCGGCGATGGCGTACTCGTCGAGGTCCGAGGTCACGATGATCTTCGTCTTGTGGGCGCCGAGGTCGTCCAGCTGGCGACGCACCCGGTGGGCGAGCAGCGTGAGGTCGCCCGAGTCGATCCGGACGGCGCCCAGGGTCGGCCCGGCGACCTCGACGGCGGTGCGCACGGCCTCGGCGAGGTCGTAGGTGTCCACCAGCAGGGTGGTGCCGCGGCCCATGGAGTCGATCTGGGCGGTGAAGGCGTCCCGCTCGGTGTCGTGCAGCAGGGTGAAGGCGTGGGCGGCGGTGCCGGTGGTCGGGATCCCGAAGGCGAAGCCCGCCTCCAGGTCGGAGGTGGCGCTGAATCCCGCGATGTAGGCGGCGCGTGCCGCCGCGACCGCGGCGCCCTCGTGGGCGCGCCGGGCGCCCATCTCGATCACCGGGCGGTCGCCGGCCGCGGCGGTCATCCGGGAGGCGGCGGCGGCGATCGCCGAGTCGTGGTTGAGGATCGACAGGATCACCGTCTCCAGGATCACCGCCTCGGCGAAGGTGCCCTCGACGGTGAGCAGCGGCGAGCCGGGGAAGTAGACCTCGCCCTCCGGGTAGCCGTGGATGTCGCCGGTGAAGCGGTAGTCGGCCAGGTGGCGCAGGGTCGCGTCGTCGACCACGTTCCGGTCGGCCAGCCAGTCCAGCTGGGGGTGGTGAACCGGAAGTCGGCCACCGCGTCGAGCACCCGGCCGGTGCCCGCGACCACGCCGTAGCGCCGGCCGTCGGGCAGGCGGCGGGTGAACACCTCGAAGACCGAGCGGCGGTGCGCGGCGCCGCTGCGCAGGGCGGCCTGCAGCATGGTGAGCTCGTAGCGATCGGTGAGCAGCGCAGTGGAGCGGTGCGCGGTGATGGCGTCCATGGAGATGATGCTACTACCCCTTAGCGTCACATTGACGATTTCTCGGGTCCGAAGTTGACCCGGATTCGCCCGCGCGTCCCCCGGATGGAAGCATGAGGGAGGGGAGGACGCTCCTTCGCCCCGGTCTGCCGTAGAGGAGAGAGCCAGTCGTGAGTGTCGCGCCGGTCGAGATCGAGCGCCCGGAGGTCGAGAGCCTGCCGGTGGTGGAGCCGGACACACCGTGGGTGACCATCGTCCACAACGACCCGGTGAACCTGATGAGCTACGTCCAGTTCGTCTTCCAGGCCTACTTCGGCTACCCGAAGGACAAGGCCAGGGAGCTGATGATGGAAGTGCACACCAAGGGCCGGGCGGTGGTCTCCAGCGGCACTCGCGAGGAGATGGAGCGCGACGTCCAGGCCATGCACGGCTACGGGCTCTGGGCCACCCTCCAGCACGACTGACCTCCCCCTCATCCACCTGCACCGACCGACACGCAGACGACGACACGTAGACGGGCTGATTCAGAACTCATGGCTGGGTTGTTCGAGAGCGCCGGCGAAGGGGGCGCGGCGATCGCGCTCGACGAGGTGGAGGCTTCCATCCTGCGCTCCCTGGAGGTGCAGATGCTGGAGCTGATCGGCCCCGGGCCGGGCGGGGAGAACGACGACCCGCTGGCCGCACTGTTCGCCGAAGGTCCCACCGAGGCGCCCGCCGATCCGGCGCTGGCCCGGCTCTTCCCCGACGCGTACGGGGAGCCCGGTGAGCCGGTCGACACCGAGACCCGGGCCCGGGCGGGCGAGTTCCGCCGCTACACCGAGCTCGACCTGCGGGCCCGCAAGCGCGACGACGCACTCGTCGTCGTCCGCTCCCTGGACGGCCTCGGCGGGGAGGGCGGGGTGCTGGAGCTGTCCGCCCCGGACTGCCTGCGGTGGCTCGGCGCCCTCAACGACCTGCGCCTGACGCTGGGTGCCCGGCTCGAGGTCACCGACGAGGACGAGCAGGGGCTGTACGCGCTGCCCGACACCGACCCGCGCAAGCCGCTGGTGATGGCCTACCTCTGGCTCGGCGGCATGCAGGAGTCGCTGCTGGAGGCCGTGGCCGGCTGACCCCTCCGTGAGCACCGCCTGCCGTCCGCATGCTGGACGGCAGGCGGTGTCATTTCGGGCATACCCCGCCGAACGGGTTGCAACATGCTCAACCAGTGCTCAGATGCACACCGCTGTACGGACACCTCGTGGTACGAATTCCCACCTCCCCACGACCCGAGGACGGTGGCCCATGGCCGATCAGGCGTACGACGCGGTGGTCACCGCCGCCGAACCCGACGAGGGTGGCTACGCCCGCGGGCTGGGCGGCCGCCAGATCCAGATGATCGCCATCGGCGGCGCGATCGGCACCGGCCTGTTCCTCGGCGCGGGCACCGCGATCTCCAAGGCCGGACCGAGTCTGATCCTCAGTTACGCCGTGGCCGGCGTGGTGATCTTCGTCATCATGCGCGCGCTCGGCGAACTCCTCACCTACCGCCCGGTCTCCGGCAGCTTCGCCGAGTACGCCCGGGAGTTCCTCGGCCCGTTCGCCGGCTTCGCCACCGGCTGGACGTACTGGCTGTTCTGGGTCGTCACCGGAATGGCCGAGACCACCGCGGCCGCGGTCTACGTGCGCTTCTGGCAGCCCGGCATCCCGCAGTGGGCCAGCGCGCTGGCCTTCCTGGTGGTGCTGTACGCGGCCAACCTGATCTCGGTGAAGCTCTTCGGCGAGATCGAGTTCTGGTTCTCCATGGTCAAGGTCACCGCCATCCTCGGGATGATCCTGATCGGCATCGGCGTCCTGACCCTGGGCTTCAGCGATGCCGGGGACACCGCCTCGGTCACCCACCTGTGGCAGGACGGCGGCTTCTTCCCGCACGGCCTCGGCTCGACCGTGATGACCCTTCAGATCGTCATGTTCGCGTACCTCGGCGTCGAACTCGTCGGCGTCACCGCCGGCGAGAGCCGCGACCCGGCCCGCACCCTGCCCCGGGCCATCAACACCCTGCCCTGGCGGATCGCGCTCTTCTACATCGGCGCCCTCGTCATTATCCTCTCGCTGGTGCCGTGGACGGAGTTCCAGCCCGGCACCAGCCCGTTCGTCGCCGCCTTCGAGAAGATGGGCATCCCGGCGGGCGCGTCCGTCATCAACGCCGTCGTGCTGACCGCGGCGCTCTCCTCCTGCAACTCCGGCATGTACTCCACCGGCCGGATGCTGCGCGACCTCGCCCTGCGCGGCCAGGCCCCCGGC
The DNA here is from genome assembly GCF_039544005.1 of Kitasatospora paranensis. Classification (NCBI taxonomy): domain Bacteria; kingdom Bacillati; phylum Actinomycetota; class Actinomycetes; order Kitasatosporales; family Streptomycetaceae; genus Kitasatospora; species Kitasatospora paranensis. The sequence continues at coordinate 3,336,169 of NZ_BAABKV010000001.1, read as the reverse complement.
CGGATGGCCGCGCTCAACACCCGCCGCACCCCGGCCGTCGCGATCACCGCCTCCTGCCTGCTGATGGGGCTGGGCGTCGTCCTCAACTACCTCGCCCCGGGCAAGGCGTTCGAGTACATCACCTCGGTCGCCACCGTCTGCGGCCTGTGGACCTGGGCGGTCATCCTGCTCAGCCAGCTCCGCTACCGCCGCGCGTGGCGCGCCGGGCGCCTGCCCGCGCCGACCTTCAAGGCGCCCGGCGGCCGCTGGCCCGCCGTGCTCGCCCTCGCCTTCCTCGCCCTCGTCCTGGTGCTGATCGGCTGCGACCGGGACGCCCGGATCTCGCTCTACGTCTTCCCGGCCTGGGTCGCGCTGCTGGCCGGCGGCTATCTGGTGCTCGGGCGGGTCCGCCCGGAGGCCGTCCGCGACCGCGCCGGGGAGCAGTCCCACGCGGAGTCCGCGGGCTGAGACGGGCGGCCGTCCCGGCGCCGGGACGTGCCCATCGGCTGGCTATCCTGACCGCATGCTGACCATCACCCGAGAACTGCGCGACCGGATCGTCGCCCACGCCCGCGCCGACCACCCGGACGAGGCCTGCGGAGTGGTCGCCGGCCCTGAGGGCAGCGGCCGGCCCGAGCGGTTCATCCCGATGCTCAACGCGGCCCGCTCACCCACCTTCTACGAGTTCGACTCCGGCGACCTGCTGAAGCTCTACCGCGAGATGGACGACCGCGACGAGGTCCCGGTGGTCGTCTACCACTCGCACACCGCCACCGAGGCCTACCCCTCGCGCACCGACGTCAGCTACGCCTCCGAGCCCGAGGCCCACTACGTCCTGGTGTCCACCGCCGAGGGCAACGGCGCGGACGACCCGTACGAGTTCCGCTCGTACCGCATCGTGGACGGTGTGATCACGGAGGAAGACGTCCAGGTCGTGGAGGAGTACGCGGCCTGACCGCCCCCGGTCGCGGCCGGCCCCCGGGGGCGCCCCAGGGCCCGCCGCGACCGGCCGCGTCTCACCAGCGGAAACGGAAACATCCGCATACCGAGACGTGGATGCCAGGGCGGGGGCGGGAATCTATACGATGAGTCCATGCGTTCCGTCGATGTGAGCATCCAGGCCCCGGGCACCCGCCTCGTGGCGCGCCTGCACGTCGACCTGTGCCGGCTCGCCAGCGCGATCTGTCCCGGCACCGCCGACGCCCACTGACTCGGCACCGCCCGCCCGGCCCCGGCACCCCCGGGGCCACACCCCCGTGCCGCGACGCGAGCGGCCACCCGACCACCTCCCCAGGAGCGCAGCCATGGCCATCGAGGTCCGCATCCCGACCATCCTCCGCAGCTACACCGACGGCGCCAAGGCCGTCGAAGGTGCCGGTGCCAACCTCGGAGAGCTCTTCCAGGACCTCGACGCCCGCCACCCCGGCATCGCCGCCCGCCTGCTCGACGCCGGCGAGCTGCGCCGCTTCGTGAACGTCTACCTCAACGACGAGGACGTCCGCTTCCTGGAGGGCATCTCCACCGCGGTCGCCGACGGCGACAGCGTCACCATCCTCCCGGCGGTCGCCGGCGGCGCGCGGTAATGCGCTACGACAGCCCGCTGGAGGCGGTCGGCAACACGCCGCTCGTCCGGCTGCCCCGGATCTCGGCCGCCATCCCCGGCAACGCCGACGGCCTGGTCAACCTCTGGGCCAAGCTGGAGGACCGCAACCCCACCGGCTCGATCAAGGACCGCCCGGCCCTGCACATGATCGAGCGCGCCGAGGCGGACGGCCGGCTCACCCCCGGCTGCACCATCCTCGAGCCCACCAGCGGCAACACCGGCATCTCGCTCGCCATGGCGGCCAAGCTCAAGGGCTACCGGATGGTCTGCGTGATGCCGGAGAACACCAGCGCGGAGCGCCGCGAACTGCTCCGCATGTGGGGCGCCGAGATCATCTCCTCGCCCGCCGCGGGCGGCTCCAACACCGCGGTGCGGATCGCCAAGGAGATCGCCGCCGAGCACCCCGACTGGGTCATGCTCTACCAGTACGGCAACCCGGACAACGCCGGCGCGCACTACGCCGGCACCGGCCCGGAGATCCTCGCCGACCTGCCCACCGTCACCCACTTCGTGGCCGGCCTCGGCACCACCGGCACCCTGATGGGCGTGGGCCGCTTCCTGCGCGAGAAGGTCCCCGGCGTGCGGATCGTCGCCGCCGAGCCGCGCTACGACGACCTGGTCTACGGCCTGCGCAACCTCGACGAGGGCTTCGTCCCCGAGCTGTACGACGCCGAGGTGCTCACCACCCGCTTCTCGGTCGGCTCCGCCGACGCCGCCCGGCGCACCCGCGAGCTCCTCCAGGAGGAGGGCATCTTCGCGGGCGTCTCCACCGGCGCCATCCTGCACGCCGCGATCGGCGTCGGCCGCAAGGCCGCGCAGGCCGGCGAACGCGCCGACGTGGTCTTCGTGGTCGCCGACGGCGGCTGGAAGTACCTGTCCACCGGCATCTACACCGCCGAGTCGACCGAGGCCGCGGTCGAGGCGCTGCAGGGCCAGCTCTGGGCCTGACCGCCGCTTGCGCCGAGGGCGCGGACCCCGACGGGGGCCGCGCCCTCGGCGTTTCCCGCCCCCGCCCGCTCCGGCTGCGCCGCCCGCCCCGTCCGTCCCGGTCCGTCGTGACAATCGGGGATTTGTCCGTTCCGTGCTGCCGCCTCGTCACGGAACGGCCACCGCCCCCGGTCCGCGCCGGAACGGCCCGCCCGCACCGTGAAGCTGATCGCGCACCGGACCCCGCGCGAAGGGCGCACCCCATGGCCTCGTCTGCCGATCTGTGGTCGTACGCGGAGATCGCCCGCCACATCAACGTCCAGCCCGACACCGTCCGCAACTACCGGCGGCACGGAATCCTGCCCGAGCCCGACGCCGTCGACCCGCAGGGCCACCCCCGCTGGCGCCCCGACACCATCAGGGCCTGGGCCCGCAACCGCCCCGGCCAACGCTGAACCCCGCCCCCTGATCCACCCCCCGACCGCTCCCCGGACCCGGCCCCGTTCTGGTGATTCCAGCCACAGCGCGGCACGGGGACGGGGGCAAAGTGCCGCCCGGCCCTTACCCTCGACAACGCGACGACATCGCTACCGGCAGGTAGAGCAGGGCAACAGCGGACCATGACCCGGCGGGGCGGAGGGGCTCGGCATGAAACTGACCGTGGTGGGGTGCTCGGGGAGCTTCCCGTCCGCCGACTCGCCCTGCTCCAGCTACCTCGTCGAGGCCGACGGCTACCGCCTCGTCATCGACCTCGGCAACGGCGCCCTCGGCGCCCTGCAGAAGTACACCGGCCTGTACGACGTCGACGCCGTCCTGCTCAGCCACCTGCACGCCGACCACTGCATCGACCTCTGCGCCTACTGGGTCGCCCGGAACTACCGGGTCGAGGGCTGCCCCGCGCCACTGCCCGTCTACGGGCCGCACGGCACCGCCGAGCGCCTGGCGCGCGCCTACGACATGCCGGAGGAACCCGGCATGAAGGAGGTCTTCGACTTCCGCCCGCTCGGCAACCGCACCTTCGACCTCGGCCCGCTGCGGATCACCAGCGCCGGCGTCAACCACCTGAACACCGAGGCGTACGGCTTCCGGATCGAGCACGGCGGCCGCGCCCTCGCCTACTCCGGCGACACCGGCGAATGCGGCGACCTCGTCGAGCTCGCCCGCGACGCCGACCTCTTCCTCTGCGAGGCGGCCTACACGGACGGCAAGGAGACCTTCTCCTCCATCCACCTCAACGGCCGGCAGGCCGGCGAACACGCCACCGCCGCCGGCGCCGGGCGCCTCGTCCTCACCCACATTCCGCCGTGGACGGACGCCGAGCACAACCGCGCCGACGCCGCCACCGCCTTCCCCGGGCCCGTCGACCTGGCCCGCCCCGGCGCGGTCTACGAGCTCTAGACCAGCGTCAGCCACCCCCGGTGGCGCAGGTCCTCGCCGCTCACCGCCGCCCGGTACGCATCCGCCAGACGCTTCGTCACGTCGCCCGGTGCGGACGGCAACTCCCGGTCGTCCACCGAGCCGACCGGCACCACCCCGGCCGCCGTCCCGCAGACGAACACCTCGTCCGCCGCGTACAGGTCGGAGCGCAGCAGGCTCTCCACCCGCACCTCCACCCCCAGGTCCCGCGCCAGCGCCAGCACCGTGTCCTGGGTGATGCCCTCCAGCGCGCCCGCCGCCGCCGGGGAGTGCGCAGCACCCCGCCGTGCACCGTGAACACGTTCTCCGTGCTGCACTCGCTGACCGTGCCGTCCGCGGCCAGCATCAGCGCCTCGTCGTACCCCGCGTCGGTCGCCTCCCGCCGGGCCAGCGCCGAGTTCAGGTACGGCCCGGTCGCCTTCGCCGCCGGCGGCACGCTGTTCGGATCGTTCCGCCGCCAGCTGCTCGTCTTCAGCCGCAACGGCTCCCCGCCCAGGTACGCCGGCCACTCCCAGGACGCGATCACCGTCGTGGTGGGGGAGCTGCGCATGTCCAGCCCCATCGCCCCGTACCCGAGGAACGCGAAGTGCCGGACGTAGCACTCGCGGTGCCCGTTCGCCCGGACGAGCTCCACGGTGGCCGCGGCCAGCTCCCCGGTGCTCTGCGGCAACGGCAGCCGCAGCATCCGGGCACTGCGCTCCAGCCGGCGCAGATGGTCCTCCAGCCGGAACACCGCCGGGCCGTCCGCCGTGTCGAAGACCCGGGTGCCCTCCAGCACCCCGGTGCCGTAGTGCAGCCCGTGCGTGAGCACATGGATCCGCGCGTCCCGCCAGGGGACCAGCGCGCCGTCGAACCAGATCACGGGAGCCTCGGAAATCGCCATGCCGCCCATCCTGGCGGCGCGCCCCGCATCCCGACCGCCCCCGCGACCCGCCGGAACCGGCCATGGCCGGGACCGGATCGACCGTCTCGAATGGCGAAATTCGACGTCCGGATGGCGAATGGCTGACTATCGTCGCCGCCGTGGAGAACAGCACCGCCCTCTACCGCACGCTGCTCGCCGACCCGGCCCGGCCGCTGCCCCACCTGCGCGACGAACTCGGCTGGCCTGAGCACGAGTTCGATGCGGCGGTCGCCGAACTCCGCCGCCTCGGACTGCTCCAGCCCACCACCGGCACCGGCAGCGGCCTCGCCGCCGTCTCGGTCGCCACCGCCGTCCGCCAACTCCTCGGCGACGCCGACAGCACCCTCGGCGAACTCTTCGCCGCGGCCCGCCGCACCGGCGACGGCATCGCCCGGCTGCACAGCCACTACCTCCCCTGCAACCCGGCCCGCCGACCCACGAACTCGTCCACGGCGCCGACCGCATCGCCGCCCTCCTGGAGGACGCCGCCCGCGGCGCCCGCACCGAGGCCCTCTCCCTGCGCCCCGGCCAGGACCCTCCCCGGCCGCCCTCGACGGCAAGCTCGCCCGGGAACGGATCGCCCTCGACCACGGGGTACGGCTGCGCACCGTCTACCCGGCGGCCGCGCTGCGCCACGGAGCCGTGCTCGCCCACGTCCAGGAGCTCACCGCGGCCGGCGCGGGCATCCGGGTCGCGCACAGCCTGCCGCTGTGGCTGATCGCGGTCGACACCACCCTCGCGGTGCTGCCCGCGCCCGGCGGCGCGCCGGACACGGCCCTGGTCGTCCGGGACGCCGCGGTGCTCGCCCTCGTCCGCGAGCTGTTCGAGTACTTCTGGGCCGCCGCCTGGGTGCCCCCGGACCTGCTGGGCCGCCCGGTGCCCGACGACCGGCACCGGGAGGTGCTGCGGCTGCTCGCGGCGGGCCTCACCGACCAGGCGATCGCCCGGAAGCTGGAGATCTCCGAGCGGACGGTCCGCCGGCTGGTCGCCGACCTCACCACCGACCTCGGCGCCCAGAGCCGCTTCCAGGCGGGCGTGCACGCGGCCCGGCTGGGCTGGATCTGAGGACGGGCACAACGCGGCGGACCCCGCCCGGAGCAGTCGGGCGGGGTCCGCTGGGGGAGCGGTGGTGCGTCAGGCCTTGGTGACGTCCTCGATCTCGCCCTCGTCCTCGCGACCGGGGGTCTTGAGGTTGAACTTGGTGATCGCGAAGCGGAAGAGCACGTAGTACAGCGCGGCGAAGACCAGGCCGATCGGGATGATCAGCAGCGGGTGGGTCGCCTTGCTGAAGCCCAGCGCGTAGTCGATCAGGCCGGCCGAGAAGGTGAAGCCGGCGTGCACGCCGAGCGCCCAGGTGACGGCCATGGAGACCGCGGTGAGCACCGCGTGGATGGCGAACAGGACCGGCGCGATGAACAGGAAGGCGAACTCGATCGGCTCGGTGACACCGGTGACGAACGAGGTCAGCGCCAGCGACATCATCATGCCCATGACGGCCTTGCGGCGCTCCGGGCGGGCGGCGTGCGCGATGGCCAGCGCGGCGGCGGGCAGCGCGAACATCATGATCGGGAAGAAGCCGGACATGAACTGGCCGGCGGTCGGGTCGCCCGCGAAGTAGCGGGTCAGGTCGCCGTGCACCACGGTGCCGTCGGCCTTGGTGAAGTCACCCGTCTGGAACCAGGCGTAGGAGTTGACGAACTGGTGCATGCCGACCGGCAGCAGACCGCGGTTGATCAGGCCGAACGCGCCCGCGCCGAGCGCGCCGGCGCCGATCAGGCTGTTGTTCAGGTGGCCGATGGCGTCGCCGACCGGGCCCCAGAGCAGGGCGAAGACCACGCCGACGGCGGTGCCCACGAAGGCCATGATGATCGGCACGAGGCGGCGGCCGTTGAAGAAGCCGAGCCAGTCGACCAGCCTGGTGCGGTGGAACTTCTGCCAGAGCACGGCGCTGAGCAGGCCGATCACGATGCCGCCGAGCACACCGGGGTTCTGGTACGTGGGGCCCACCCACTTGCCGTCGGCGATGTGACCCTCGGTGATCGGGAACGCGGTCAGCACGTTCTTGTACACCAGGAAGCCGACCAGGGCGGCGAGCGCGGTCGAGCCGTCCGCCTTCTTGGCGAAGCCGATGGCGATGCCCACCGCGAACAGCAGCGGGAGGTTGCTGAACACGGCGTCGCCGGCCGTGCTGAACACCGCGGCGACCTTGTCCCAGCCGAGGCCGTCCTTGCCGAAGACGTCGTCCTGGCCAAGACGCAGCAGCAGGCCCGCCGCCGGCAGGACGGCGATCGGCAGCTGGAGGCTCCGGCCGATCTTCTGCAGGCCCTGGAGGGTGCTCTGGCCGATCTTCTTCGCCTGGGAGGGGCCCGGCGCCGCAGCGGGCGCCGGTGCCTGCGCAGTCGTACTCATGGGGATGGTTCCTAACGACAGGCGGTCGGTGGGGTGCATCGGGGGCCCGACACGCAAACTGGTCTACACCACGAGTGGTGTAGACCAGTTTCTAACATGCATCCGACGGAGGGGGAAGGGCGGAAAGCATTGCAGGTCGGAAGCGCTATGAAATCGAAACCTTGTTGCGGATCGGCGATCTTGATTACCCGCCGTTACAGAGATTTTGGCGAGTTGCGCAACAAATGGCCAGTGGCCGTGCTAGGCCTTCGTCACGTCCTCCACCTGGTCGTCGTCCTCGCGGCCCGGTGTCTTCAGATTGAAGTGCACGATGACGAATCGGAACAGGGCGTAGTACACGACGGCGAAGGCCAGGCCGATCGGGATGATCAGCCACGGTTTCGTCGCCAGCCCCCAGTTCAGGCCGTAGTCGATCAGGCCGGCCGAGAAGCTGAATCCGTCGTGCACCCCGAGGCCCCAGGTCACCGCCATCGAGGCGCCGGTCAGCAGGGCGTGGAGGGCGAACAGGGCGGGTGCGATGTAGGCGAACGAGTACTCGATCGGCTCGGTGATGCCGGTCACGAAGCTGGTCAGCGCGACCGAGGTCATCAGGCCGTAGATCTCCTTGCGCCGGTGCGGCTTGGCCGAGTGGGCGATCGCCATCGCCGCGGCGGGCAGCGCGAACATCATGATCGGGAAGAAGCCGGAGGTGAACTGGCCGGCTGTCGGGTCGCCCGCCAGGAAGCGCGGGATGTCGCCGTGCACCACCTCGCCGGTGCCCGGCTTGGTGTAGTCGCCGAACTGGAACCAGACGAAGGTGTTCAGCAGCTGGTGCATGCCGACCAGCAGCAGGGCGCGGTTGGCGACGCCGAAGATCCCCGAGCCGATCGCGCCCAGGTCGGACAGCCACTGGCTGAAGGAGGTCAGGCCGTGGCCGACCGGCGGCCACACCCACAGCCCCAGGCAGGCCAGGATCAGGCCCGTCAGCGCGGTGATCATCGGTACGAGCCGGCGGCCGTTGAAGAAGCCCAGCCAGTCCACCAGTCGCGTGCGGTGGAAGCGCACCCACAGCCAGGCCGTGAGCAGGCCCATCAGGATGCCGCCCAGCACGCCCGGGTTCTGGTAGCTCGCCGCGGCGGCCTTCAGCGACTTCACGTCCACGCACTGGTTGCCGAGCAGCACCGTCGGCGGGGTGCACTTCTGCGGGAAGGCGTGCAGCACGGCGTAGTAGACCAGGAAGCCGACGACCGCGGCGAGCGCCGTCGAGCCGTCCGCCTTCTTGGCCATGCCGATCGCCACGCCGATGCAGAACAGCAGCGGCAGGCCGAGCGAGGAGTCCAGCAGGGCGCCGCCGGCCGCGGCGAAGACCTTGGCGAGGTTGTCCCAGCCCAGGCCGTCCGCGCCGAAGACGTCCGGCTGGCCCAGCCGGTTGAGGATGCCGGCGGCGGGCAGGACGGCCACCGGGAGCTGGAGGCTCCGGCCCATCTTCTGCAGCCCGCCGTAGAAGGTGTGCCACCACGGTGTTTCGGGAATCGCCGCGTCCGCTGTGCTCATCCGTGCCCTCCGAGTGCCCTGGCCGCTGTACCGTCACCGCTGTCGCCGCCGCGCCGCGACCGCGGCGTGCGGCGCCGGCGGGCGGGCCGCGGAACACCGGGGGTCCGTCCCTCGTTGTCCGGAGTGCACCTATATTGGTGTAGACCACTTGCGGAGGCAGGCGGGAGCTCGGGCCGCGGTCCCGATGATCGTCATCCTCCGGCGGCCCCGGCCGGGCGCGCGCGCCGAGCTGGGCCAAAAGTGGACTTACATGGCAGACCGTGACGGAACGGGTGATGCTGGACGCGCTGCCGGGCAGCGCGCCACCTGAACCCGCGTCACCACCGGCCGCACCACCGCACCGACGCAGGACGGCACCCGGCGGCACCGCCGGACAGCCGAGACACAGGGAGAAAGACATGGCCAGCAAGGCTGAGAAGATCGTCGCCGGCCTCGGCGGGATCGACAACATCGAAGAGGTCGAGGGCTGCATCACCCGCCTGCGCACCGAGGTCAAGGACGCCTCCCTCGTCGACGAAGCCGCCCTCAAGGCCGCCGGCGCCCACGGCGTCGTCAAGATGGGCACCGCCATCCAGGTCGTCATCGGCACCGACGCCGACCCCATCGCCGCCGACATCGAAGACATGATGTGACCTGACGGCCCCCACCCCGCGGCCCCGCCGACCCACCCCGGTCGACGGGGCCGCGGCCGTCCCGCAGCGGCTAGGCTCGGTGCCTATGTCACGCATCGACGGCCGCACCCCCGACCAGCTCCGACCCGTCACCATCGAACGGGGCTGGAGCAAGCACGCCGAAGGCTCCGTCCTCGTCTCCTTCGGCGACACCAAGGTGCTCTGCACCGCCAGCGTCACCGAAGGCGTCCCCGCTGGCGCAAGGGCAGCGGCGAGGGCTGGGTCACGGCCGAGTACTCCATGCTCCCCCGTGCCACCAACACCCGCGGCGACCGCGAATCCGTCCGCGGCAAGATCGGCGGCCGCACCCACGAGATCAGCCGCCTCATCGGCCGCTCCCTCCGTGCCGTCATCGATCACCGCGCCCTCGCCGAGAACACCATCGTCCTCGACTGCGACGTCCTCCAGGCCGACGGCGGCACCCGCACCGCCGCCATCACCGGCGCCTACGTCGCCCTCGCCGACGCCATCGCCTGGGCCCGCGACAAGAAGATCCTCCGCGCCAAGGGGCAGCCCATCACCGGCGGCGTCAGCGCCGTCAGCGTCGGCATCATCGACGGCACCCCCATGCTCGACCTCCGCTACGAGGAGGACGTCCGCGCCGAGACCGACATGAACATCGTCTGCACCGCCGACGGCCGCTTCGTCGAGGTCCAGGGCACCGCCGAAGGCGCCCCTTCGACCGCGCCCTCCTCGACCGGCTCCTCGACCTCGGCACCCTCGGCTGCGCCGAACTCGACGAGATCCAGCGCAAGGCCCTCCGCGACCTCGAAGGCTGAACCACCCCGGGCGGCGGGCGCGCATCCTGTACACGGCGCGCCCGCAGCCCGTACCGTTCGGAACCACGGGCAGCCCACCGGCCGTCCCCCACAGCGGACCAGTCGACGCCCCCTCACCGGAGGACCCGATGCCGGACAGGCTCACCCGCTCCGCCACGCTCGCCGTGGCCGGCCTCATCCTGCTCCTCCCGCTGAGCGCCGTCAGCTGCTCCGCCGTCCAGCGTGCCGTCGACTGCGGCAACACCGCCGTCCGCATCACCGGGGACGTCTCCGCCGCGGGCAGCGCCTTCAACAACGCCGCCGGCGACCCCACCGCCGCCGGCCAGGCCCTGCAGAAGCTCCGCACCGACCTCGACCAGCTCGGCCGCAACTCCAGTGACACCGACGTGGCCAAGGCCGTGACCGACCTCCAGACCCAGGTCGACAAAGCCCAGCAGGCCATCGACAACAAGCAGGTCCCCGACCTCAAGCCGCTCGGCGACGCCGCGGGCAACCTCACCAAGGCCTGCACCGGCTGACAAGTCACTAGGGTGGGCACATGACCACCCGACGACTCGTCCTCGCCACCCGGAACCGCCACAAGGTCGGCGAACTCCGCGACATCCTCGGCGCCGCCGGCCTCGACGTCGAACTCGTCGGAGCCGACGCCTACCCCGAGATCCCGGACGTCCCCGAGACCGGCGTCACCTTCGCCGAGAACGCCCTCCTCAAGGCCCACGCCCTCGCCCGCGCCACCGGCCTGCCCGCCGTCGCCGACGACTCGGGGCTCTGCGTCGACGTCCTCGGCGGCGCCCCCGGCATCTTCTCCGCCCGCTGGGCCGGCAAGCACGGCGACGACCGCGCCAACCTCGACCTGCTGCTCGCCCAGCTCTCCGACATCGCCGACCCGCACCGCGCCGCGCACTTCGCCTGCGCCGCCGCCTTCGCCCTCCCCGACGGCACCGAGCGCGTCGTCGAGGGCCGGCTGCTCGGCACCCTGCGCACCGCGCCGGCGGGCGACGGCGGCTTCGGCTACGACCCGATCCTCCAGCCGCTGGGCGAGACCCGGACGTGCGCCGAGCTGACCGCGGCCGAGAAGAACGCCATCAGCCACCGCGGCCAGGCCTTCCGCGCCCTGGCACCCGTCGTACGGGAACTGCTGGGCTGACCGGACGACGAAGGCCCGCTCGGGAGGACTCCCCGAGCGGGCCTTCGATTCTCAGCCGTACTCTGTGCGGCCGAAGGGATTCGAACCCTCAAGCCCTCACGGGCCAACGGACCTAAACCGTTTGCGTCGCCTTTGCGCCACGGCCGCTTGTGTTGCAGTCAGTATGCTACAGGCGGACCCCGGTGGATCGGCGGGTCGCTCCGGCGCGCAGTGCGCCCGCGGTCCGTCCGCGGCCCCCGTGATGCGCGGGGTGTCGGCGCCGTGCCCCGACCGGTGGGCTTCGCCCGGGCGCGGGGCGGGGGCGCCGAGCCTGACCCGGGGCTGGTCGCGAGGGGGCTTCAACAGCTTGTTGGTACAGACCTATTGACCTGGGTGGTCCAGACCACATAGCTTCGGCGCACTCTGTGGTGCGGGCGGCCGGGTGGTTGACGGTGGGTCGGCCGCGGTGTGTCCGACCCTCCCCCACTTGCGCGCCCGTCCCCTCACCCGGGCGCGCCGACACTCTCTCCTGGAGGACCGAGTGTTGAACCGAACCCTGACGGCGCAGCGTCCCGTCACGGGCCGCCGCAGGCTCTCCGGCCGGCGGGCGTCGTTCGCCGTGACGGCCGCGGTGTCGCTGGCCGGGCTGCTGGTGGCGACGCTCGGCGCGTCGCCCTCGCAGGCCGCGGCCGACAACCAGTCCTGTCGTCCGGACGGGATGTACAGCACGCCCGGCGTGGACGTGCCCTACTGCGACGTGTACGACGCGGCGGGCCGCGAGAAGATGGGCGCCGACCACCAGCGCCGGATCATCGGCTACTTCACAGGCTGGCGCACCGGGCAGGACGGCACGCCCGCCTACCTGGTGAACGACATCCCGTGGGACAAGGTGACCCACCTCAACTACGCCTTCGGGCACGTCGGCAGTGACAACAAGCTGTCGGTGGGCACGGACGGTCCGACGAACGCGGCGACCGGGATGACCTTCCCCGGGGTGGCCGGCGCGGAGATGGACCCGAGCCTGCCGTACAAGGGCCACTTCAACCTGCTGACGAAGTTCAAGATGCAGTACCCGAACGTCAAGACGCTGATCTCGGTCGGTGGTTGGGCGGAGACGGGCGGCTACCTCGGGGACGACGGCAAGCGGATCTCCTCGGGCGGCTTCTACGGGATGACGGTGAACGCGGACGGCTCGGTCAACCAGGCCGGGATCGACACCTTCGCGGCCTCGGCGGTCGACTTCATCAAGAAGTACGGCTTCAACGGCGTGGACATCGACTACGAGTACCCGACCTCGATGAAGGACGCGGGCAACCCGCTGGACGCCACGATCTCCAACGCCAAGCGCGGTTCGCTGGTCAAGGGCTATGCGGCGCTGATGAAGACGCTGCGCGAGAAGCTGGACCGGGCGGGTGCCACGGACGGCAAGTACTACATGCTGTCGGTCGCCGCGCCGTCCTCGGGCTATCTGCTGCGCGGCATGGAGACCTTCCAGGTGACGCAGTACCTGGACTACGTCAACATCATGTCCTACGACCTGCACGGCGCCTGGAACCAGTACGTGGGGCCGAACGCGTCGCTGTACGACGACGGCAAGGACGCGGAGCTGGCGTCCGCGAACGTGTACGGGACCTCGCAGTACGGCGGGATCGGGTACCTGAACACCGACTGGGCGTTCCACTACTTCCGCGGGGCGATGCCGGCGGGCCGGATCAACGTCGGACTGCCGTACTACACGCGCGGGTTCAAGAACGTGACGGGTGGCACCAACGGCCTGTGGGGGACGGCGTCGACGACGACCTGCCCGGCGGGTTCGGGGCTGACGACCTGTGGTGACGGCGCGGTCGGGATCGACAACCTCTGGCACGACCTGGACGACAACGGCAAGGAGGCCCCGGCGGGCTCCAACCCGATGTGGCACGCGAAGAACCTGGAGGCCGGGGTCGTCCCGGACTACCTGGGGAAGTACGGACTGACGGACACCGCACTGCAGGGCACGTACACCCGCAACTACAGCTCGTCGCTGGTCGCGCCGTGGCTGTGGAACAGCACCAAGAAGGTGTTCCTGTCCACCGAGGACGACCAGTCGGTGGCGGCGAAGGCCGACTACGTGGTGGCGCAGGGCGCCGGCGGCGCGATGATCTGGGAGCTGGCGGGCGACTACCGGTGGGACGCCACGGCCAACGGCGGCAAGGGCGAGTACGTCCAGGGCTCGACGCTGACCTCGGTCATGTACGACAAATTCAAGGCGGCGTCGGCATACGGCGCGACGCGCTCCACGATCGCGCTGCCGCAGCAGACCCTGCCGATCGACGTGTCGTTCACCAACTTCGCGCTGGGTGACTCGAACTACCCGATCAACCCCAAGATCCACCTGGTGAACAACTCCGCGCTGACCCTGCCGGGCGGTACGGAGTTCCAGTTCGACTACGCCAACTCCGCTCCGGGCAACGCCAAGGACCAGTCGGGCTTCGGGCTGTCGGTGATCCGGCAGGACAACACCGCGGCGAACAACGTGGGCGGTCTGAAGGGCACCTACAACCGGGTGTCGGTGAAGCTGCCGAGCTGGCAGTCGCTGGCGCCGGGTGCCTCGGTGGACATCGACTTCGTCTACTACCTGCCGGTCTCGACCCCGGCGAACTGGACGGTGAACGTCGGCGGCACGCTGTACGGCCTGACGGGCGACTGGACCCGCGGTGCGAGCGGTGCGACCTCGTCGCCGAGCGCGTCCGCCTCGCAGTCGGCGTCGCCGAGCGCGTCGGCCTCGGCGAGTGCGTCCCCGTCCTCGTCGCCGTCGGCCAGTGCCAGTGCCTCGGCGAGCACCAGCGCCTCGGCGAGCGCGAGCGCGAGCCCGACCGGCGGCACCTGCACCGCGCCGGGCTGGAGCGCGACGACGGCGTACGCCACCGCGGGCACCACGGTGTCCTGGAAGGGCCGCACCTACAGCAACAAGTGGTGGACGCAGGGCGAGGACCCGACGACCACCGGCCAGTGGGGCGTGTGGAGCGACCTCGGTCCGTGCTGACCTGAGGTGAGGAACGGCGGTGGCGGTCGACCCGGTCGGGGTCGGCCGCCACCGCTGCGTGCGGGCTCAGTGCTCCAGGTCGGAGCGCATCGCGGCGAAGGTCCGGGCCGCGGCGGCGGGTGCCGTCCTCGGGAAGTACGCGACGGCGGCGGTGGTGGTGTCGGCCCAGCCGCAGAGCGCGTCGGCGCCGTACGGCAGGCACTCCAGCGACCCGCCGAGCGGGCCGGCCGGGTAGGGGTGCCGGTGCCCGGGGTGCCGGTGGCGCCGTTGCCCGCGGCGTAGTCGATCAGGCCGCGCCACAGGTACTCGCGGCGCTTGTTCGGGTCCTCGGGGACGTTGTCCACACCGACGAACAGGATCCGCCGCCCGCCGCCGAGGTAGTTCTCGACGACGAGGTTCATGCCGGCCCGCATCTCGCCCGGGTCGACCGGGACGTCGCTGACGGCGTCCTGGCCGGTGGCTCTGGTGAGGCCGCCGGCGGTCGCGCCGGCGGCCAGCCGGTGCCTGCCCCGGCCGGCGCCCGCGCTCGCGGCGGCACTGCGCGGCGGCGCGGCGGCCGGGGAGGAGGGCGGCGCCACCGGTGCGGTGGATGCGGCGGTGCTCGCCGTGGTCGCGGCGGCGGAGGAGGGGCGGTCGCGGCGGCGTCGGTGCCACCGCTGGGGTCACAGGCGGTGAGGGCCAGCGCGGCGGCGAGCGAGCCGGCGGCGAGCAGGGTGCGGGCGGTGCGGGGTCCGAGACTGGGCACGGCGGGTCTCCCGGTGGCGTGGTGGCTGGGACTGCCGGGCTGCTGGACCCGGTGCACAGCACGCTAGGGGCCGGACGGGCGCCCGCGCGGGGCGCTGTCCGTTCCCTGACCCCACCGGGACATGACGGTGACACAGCGCGGCGGCCCCGGCCGACCGGTGGGTCGGTCGGGGCCGCCGCGGGCGGGGGTGCCGGGGCGTCAGGCGGTGGCGATCTTCAGGTCACGCAGCAGCTTGGCGACGTGACCGGTCGCCTTGACGTTGTAGAGGGCGTGCTCGACCTTGCCCTGCTCGTCGACGACGACGGTGGAGCGGATCACGCCGACCACCGTCTTGCCGTACAGCTTCTTCTCGCCGTAGGCGCCGTACGCCTCCAGGACGGCCTTGTCGACGTCGGAGACCAGGGTGACCTTGAGATCCTCGGTCTCACGGAACTTGCCGAGTTTCTCCGGCTTGTCGGGGGAGACGCCGATGACGTCGTACCCGGCGCCGGAGAAGACCTCCAGGTTGTCGGTGAAGTCGCAGGCCTGGGTGGTGCAGCCGGGGGTGAGGGCGGCCGGGTAGAAGTACACGATCACCTTGCGGCCGAGGTGGTCGGCGAGGGACACCTGGTTGCCGTCGGCGTCGGGCAGGGTGAAGGCGGGGGCGGTGTCGCCGGCCTGGAGGCGCTCGCTCACGGTGGATCTCTCCTCGTGCTGGACGGGTGGTCGTACCCCCGCAAACCTACCTCTGTCGGTGGGTGGTGCTGCGCGATGCGCAGGGCGAGCTGACAGACTGGTGGTGTCGCACAGGACAGCATCAGTGATTGGGGTGGCCCGCGTGGGCGAGGCGAACACGAAGGACACCGTGGAGACGCGGTCGACGGCCCAGATCGAGGCGGACATCACGCACGCCCGTACGCGGCTCGCGTCGACCCTGGACGAGCTGGCGATGCGGGTGCACCCGGCGACGGTGGTCGCGCAGACCAAGGCCCGGGCGATGGCGGCGGTGGAGCAGAAGGCCGGCCGGGTGTACGTGGCGGCCAGCGGTGCGGTCGAGCAGGTGAAGTCGCAGTTCACCGACGAGAAGGGCCGCCCGCGCGCGGAGCGCGTGGTGCCGGTGGCGCTGGTGGGGGTCGGGCTGCTGCTGCTGCTGGCGTCGGCGAAGCGGCGCCGCAAGGGCTGATCGGTCATGTGGGCCGGGGCGCGTCGGCGTCCCGGCCTTCGGCTTGCCGGGGCGCGGTGCACCCGCGGACGGCGGGGCGGGTACGGTCGAGGGCGTGAGCGAGAACGACGAGCAGGCCGCCCGGGACGACCGAGTGCGGCACGACCGGCTGGGCGAGAAGCTGCCGATCAGGATGTTGCACGACCGGGTGCTGGTGCGGACGGAGGCCGGTGAGGGGAGCGCCGTTCGACCGGCGGCATCCTGATCCCGGCGACGGCGGAGCTGTCCCGGCGCTGCGCCTGGGCGGAGGCGGTGGCGGTCGGCCAGAGCGTCCGTTCCGTGGAGCCGGGCGACCGGGTGCTGTACGACCCGGAGGACAAGCTGGAGGTCGAGGTCCGCGGCGCCACGTACGTGCTGCTGCGGGAGCGGGACCTGCACGCGGTGGCCGCGGAGCGGCTCTCCGGCGCGGAGGGGTCGACGGGGCTGTACCTGTGAGGTCCGCGTCCGTGCGGTCCGCACCGTCCGCGCCGGCCGCCGTCAGGGCCGTCCGACCGGTGTGACACCGCCGGGCAGGCCGGGGTCGGGGAGGCCGGGCAGGCCGGGCCGCGGCGCTTCGGGCTGGAAGGGGACGGGCGGTCCGGCCGGTGCGGCGGGGGCGGCGGCCGGGCGCGCGACGGTGGCCCTCGGCTTGGGCAGGACGGCCTTGGGCTTGACCGGCTTCGGCTTGGGCTTCGGCTTGGGCGCGGGGGTCGGCGACGCCGGCGGCTGGGTGTTGCCGGGCCCGGGCTGGAGGTCGAACTGCTGGACGGGGGTGCCGGCGAGGGCGGCACCCATGTAGGAGGTCCAGATGCGGGCCGGGAAGGTGCCGCCGTTGACCCGCTCGTACCCGGCCGTCCCGGCCAGCGACTCCTTGGCATGGGTTTTGGTGTTTTCCCGGAACAGGCCTACTGCGGTGGCGAGTTCGGGGGTGTAGCCGGCGAACCAGGCGGACCGGTTGTCGTCGGTGGTGCCGGTCTTGCCGGCGGCGGGCCGGGCGAGTGCCTGGACGGCGGAGCCGGTGCCCTGCGGGCCGACGGCGTCGCGCAGCACGTCGGTGACGGCGTCGGCGCTGGTGCGGCCGACGGCCGTCCGGGCGTCGTGGGCGGGGAGGGCGGGCACCTCGTCGGAGCCCGGCTTCTCCAGCCTGCTGACCGCCCAGGGGCGGATCGCCTGGCCGTGGGCGGCCAGCGCCGCGTAGACGCCGGCCAGGTCGAGGGCGCTGGGGGTGGCAGTGCCCAGGGTCATCGAGGTGTTGGCCGGGTCCATGCCCTGCAGGCTGTCCGGCAGGCCGAGCCGGATCGCCGTGCGCCGGACGTTGTCGAGGCCGGCGTCGACGCCCTCCTGCGCGTAGACGGCGTTGACGGAGTGGACCATGGCCTCGCGCAGGGTGATGGTGCCGTGGTTCTCGTTGTCCTCGTTGGGCGGCGCGTAGGGGGTCGGGCCGCCGACGACGGCCCGCCCGCTGGTGCCGTCGTAGGGGGTCTGGGTGGTGATCGGCTTGCCGTCCTGGGTGGTGCGGTCGCCTTCGAGTCCGGCGGCGAGGTCGATCGGCTTGAAGGTGGAGCCGACCTGGTTGTCCTGCCGCAGGGCGTCGTTGTACGGCTGGACGGCGTAGTCGGGGCCGCCGTACGCGGCGACGATCCGGCCGGTGGAGGGTTCGACGGAGGCACCGGCCACCCGGACGTCGGTGTCGGTGCCGGGCCGGGCCTTCGGGTCGAGCTCGGTGGTGAGCTCCTGCTTGACCGCGCCGACGAAGGCGTCCTGGCGGGCCTTGTCGAAAGTAGTGGTGATCCGCCAGCCGCCGGCCTTGAGGTCGCCGGCGGCGAGCACGCCGTTCTGGACGAGGTAGTCGTCGGCGATGTCGACGAGGTAGCCGGCCTGGCCGGTGAGGCCCTTGGTGGGCTCGGGGTCGAGCACGTCGGGGAAGGCGGTGGCCTCGCGGGTGCTCTCGTCGAGGAAGCCGAGGGTGACCATGCCGTCGAGGACGTAGTTCCAACGGGCCACGGCCTTCTCGCGGTTGGCGGGGCCGGCGGCCTTGACGTCGTAGGCGCTGGGGGCCTGCAGCAGGGTCGCGAGGTAGGCGCCCTGGGCGAGGGTCAGGTGTGCGGAGTCGACACCGAAGTAGGCCTTCGCGGCGGTCTGGACGCCGTAGGCGTTGCGGCCGAAGTAGCTGGTGTTGAGGTAGCCGGCGAGGATCTCGTCCTTGGTCTCCTGCCGGTCCACCTTGAGCGAGATGAACAGCTCCCGGGCCTTGCGGGTGAAGGTCTGGTCCTGCGTCAGGTAGTAGTTCTTCACGTACTGCTGGGTGATGGTGGAGCCGCCCTGGATGCCCTTGCCGGTGGCGCTGTTCCAGGCCGCGCGGACCATGCCCTTCAGGTCGACGCCCTTGTTGCGGTAGAAGGTGCGGTCCTCGGCGGACACGACGGCGTGCTGGACGTCGAGGGGGATCTGCGCGATGCCGACGTCCTCGCGGTTGACCGAGCCGGTGCGGCCCAGCTCGGTGGTGCCGTCGGCGTAGTAGTACACGTTGCTCTGCGCGACGGCGTGCGCGTTGGGGTCGGGGACGGGCACCAGCACGTACAGCGCGGCGAACGCGGCCGCCCCGAGCGGCACCGATCCGACCAGTCCGACCAGGGTCTGACGCCAGGTCGGCAGCAGTCGGCGCAGCCGGGAGCGGGCGCGGCGCCGGTCGCGGCGGGCGGTGCGGCGGTCCCGTCGGCGGTCGCGGCGGGAGGGCCGCGGACCGGGCCCGGGCGGCGGGTCCTGGGCGGGGATGCCGGGCGCGACGGGGGCGTCGGGGAGGCCCGGGGCGCGGCGCTGCGTGGGCGGCTCGGTGCGTGCGGCGTCGTCCGGCGCGGGTCGGGACTGCCGGTCGCGGCGGGGGTGGCTCGCTCGCTGCGCTCTGCTCATAGGGGGATTATGGGCGATTTGATACCAAATCAGGCGTTTTGCCTGGCGGGCCCCGGCGTGCCGAATTCCCGTGCGGTGCCGATCCGCGGGCGCTACGGTGAAAGGTGACAACCGCATAGCGCAGCAATCGACAGCCAGCTCCGCCCGCCGCCCCGCACCCCCGGGGGTCCGCCGGTCGGAGCTGTTCCGGCCTGCCCCGGTGCCCGGGGTACGGCCTCGTCCGCATGCGCACAGACCCGTGCGACAGAAAGTCGACAAGGAGACATCATGGCGACATCGGTGCAGCTCGGACCGCCCCCGAACCCACGGCCGACCCCGCCCCGCCCCCCGCCGCCGGGAGCCCCGCCCTCTACCGGGCCGTCGCGGCCGGCTCCTTCCGCCGCTACTCCACCTACCGCGCCGCCACCCTCGCCGGCGCCTTCACCAACACCGTCTTCGGCTTCGTCCTCGCCTACACCTTCCTCGCCCTCTGGCGCGCCCGCCCCGGCCTCGGCGGCTACGACACCGCCCAGGCCGTCACCTTCATCTGGATCAGCCAGGCCCTGCTGGCCACCGTCGCCGTCTTCGGCGGCGGCTTCCAGGACGACATCCAGGAGCGCTTCCGCACCGGCGACATCGCGATCGACCTCTACCGGCCGGTCGACTTCCAGGGCTGGTGGCTCGCCGGCGACCTCGGCCGGGCCGCCTTCCACCTGCTCGCCCGCGGTATCGCCCCCGCACTCGCCGGCGCGCTCGCCTTCCACCTCCGCATCCCGCGCGACCCGCTGGTCTGGGGAGCCTTCCTGCTCTCCGTGCTGCTCGCCGTCGTCGTCAGCTTCGGCCTGCGGTTCCTCGTCGCGCTCACCGGCTTCTGGCTGCACGACTCCGACGGCGTCCGGGCCCTCGTCCTGGTCGTCACGCTGTTCTTCTCCGGCATGCTGCTGCCGATCACCCTCTTCCCCGGCCCGCTCGGCACCGCCGCCGCCGTGCTGCCCTTCTCCGGTCTGATCCAGATCCCCGCCGACATCCTGCTCGGCCACCGCACCGGCCCGGCCGCCGCCACCGGTCTGGCCTTCCAGCTCGCCTGGGCCCTCGCCCTGGTCGCGCTCGGCCGGGCCGTCCTCGCGGCCGCCACCCGGAAGGTGGTGGTGCAGGGTGGCTGACCTGCTGCACGGCCCCGCCGCGCCCCCGGCGCGCCGCCCCGGCCACGTCGCCCGGGCCCGCTGGGCCGCCCGCGTCTGGTGGCTGACCGCCGCCATGTGGACCAGGGCCCTGCTGTCCTACCGGACGTCCTTCGTCCTCATGCTCCTGGCCAACACCGCCACCACCTCCCTCGACTTCGTGGTCATCGTCCTGATGTTCCGTCACACCGCCACCCTCGGCGGCTGGACCCTGCCCGAACTCGGCTTCCTCTACGGCACCTCCGCCCTCGCCCTCGGCATCGCCAACCTCTTCGTCGGCTCGGTCGACGCGCTCGGCGACCGGATCCGCGCCGGCACCCTCGACACCATGCTCATCCGGCCCGCCCCCGTCCTCGCCCAGCTCTGCGCCGAACGCTTCTCGCTGCGCCGCCTCGGCCGGACGGTCCAGGCCGCCGCCGTCCTCGCCTGGTCGCTCACCGCGCTGCCCGTGCACTGGACGGCCGACCGCGTCCTGCTCGTCGCGGTGATGCCGGTCTTCGGCAGCATCATCTTCGGCAGCGTCTTCGTCGGCTTCTCCGCGGTGCAGTTCTGGTGGGGAGAGGCCCGCGAGATGCAGAACTCCTTCACCTACGGCGGCGCCACCCTGCTGCAGTACCCGCCGACCGTCTTCGCCAAGGAACTCGTGGCCGGCACCGTCTTCGGCCTCCCGCTGGCCTTCGTCAACTGGCTGCCCGCCCTTCGCGTCCTCGGCCGGCCCGACCCGCTCGGCCTGCCGACCGCCTTCCAGTACGCCTCGCCGCTGGCCGCCGCGCTCTGCGTGCTCGCCGCCGGCCTCGCCTGGCGCGCCGGCCTGCGCGCCTACCAGGGCACCGGGAGCTGACCGGCCCCGCCCGTCCCGACCGTCCCGCCCGTCCCGACCATCCCGCCGGCCCCGCCCGCCCCGACCGGGCCTGTCACCCCGTCACTCGTCATCCCGTCACCCCGTCACCACCCCGGAGAGAAGGAGCCCTGCCATGTCCCCGCTCATCGAACTCGACGACGTCCGCCGCACCTTCACCGTCCGTGCCAGGACCGGCCGGTTCCGCCGCGAACGCCGCGAGGTCACCGCCGTCGACGGCCTGACCTTCACCATCGACGCCGGTCAGTGCGTCGGCTACATCGGCCCCAACGGCGCCGGCAAATCGACCACCGTCAAGATGCTCACCGGCATCCTGGTGCCCACCGGCGGCCGGCTCCGCGTCGCCGGCGTCGACCCCGCCCGCGACCGCGTCCACCTCGCCCGCCGGATCGGGGTCGTCTTCGGCCAGCGGACCACCCTCTGGTGGGACCTGCCGCTGCGCGACTCCTACGAACTCGCCCGCCGCATCTACCGCATCCCGGACGCCCGCTACCGGGCCAACCTCGACCGGTGCGTCGAGCTGCTCGACCTCGGCGGCCTGCTCGACACCCCCGTCCGGCAGCTCTCGCTCGGCCAGCGGATGCGCGGCGACCTCGCCGCCGCCCTGCTGCACGACCCGAGGGTGCTCTACCTCGACGAACCCACCATCGGCCTCGACGTCGTCAGCAAGGCCAGAGTCCGGCAGTTCCTGCGCGAGGTCAACACGGCGGAGGGCACCACCGTCCTGCTCACCACCCACGACCTGACCGACATCGAACAGCTCTGCGACCGCGTCATGGTCATCGACCACGGCCGGGTCGTCCACGACGGCGACCTCGACGGACTGCACGCCACCGGCGAGAGCGAACGCACCCTGGTCGTCGACCTGGCCGTGCCCGCCCCGCCGATCGAGGTGCCGGGCGCGCGCACCGTCAAGGTCGACGGACCCCGCCAGTGGCTGGCCTTCCCCAGCCGGGACAGCGCCGCGCCGATCGTCGCCGCGATCGCCGCCCGCTACCCGCTCGCCGACCTCTCCGTCCGCGAGCCCGCCATCGAGGACGTGATCGCCCGGATGTACGCGGGTGCCTCCATCGGCTGACCCCCACCCGGCCGTCCGCCCACCGGGTGCCCGCCGGACGCCCCGACACGGGATCAGCGGGGGGCACGTGACAGCCGGGCGCCGCGGGGCAGACTGTCCGGGTGAGCGTCGAACAGAGCACCGGGACGGACCCCGGACCGCGGAGCGGCACGCCGGGCGGGGCCGGCGGCCCCGCCCGCGGCACCGGCGTCAGCTTCACCGAGGCCGACGAACGCAAGCGGCAGGGCGTTCGGCGGATGAAGACCATCGCGACCGGCCTGCTGGCCTTCGCCACCGTCGTGTTCGCCCTGGCCACCTGGGCGGACGCGGCGGGTGCGGGCGCCTGGGCCGGCTACGTCGCGGCGGCCGCCGAGGCCGGCATGGTCGGCGCCCTCGCCGACTGGTTCGCCGTCACCGCCCTCTTCCGCCGGCCGTTCGGCCTCCCCATCCCGCACACCGCGATCATCCCCACCAAGAAGGACGTCTTCGGCAAGTCGCTCGGCGACTTCGTCGGAGACAACTTCCTCTCCCCGTCGGTCGTCCGCGCCCGGCTCGACGCGATCGGTGTGGCCCGCCGGCTCGGCGAGTGGCTCGCCGCGCCCGGCAGCGCCGAACGCGTCACCCGGGAGGCCGCGGCCGCCCTCCGCGGCGTGATAGCCGTGCTCCGCGACGAGGACGTCCAGGCCGTCGTCGCCGAAGCCGTCACCCGGCGCGCCGCCGCCACCCCGTCGCCGAGCCCGCCGGACGGCTGCTCGGCAAGGTCGTCGCCGACGGCGGCCACCACGGTGTCGTCGACCTGCTCGCCGTCCGGGTCCACCACTGGCTCACCGAGCACCACGAGGACATCGTCCAGCGGGTCACCCAGAAGACCCCCGGCTGGACCCCGAAGTTCATCGACCACCAGGTCGGCGAGCGCGTCTACAAGGAACTGATGCGCTTCGTCACCGACATCCGCGACGACCCCGAGCACCCCGCCCGCGGCGCCGTCGACAACTTCCTCGCCGACTTCGCCGCCGAGCTCCAGCACGACCCCGAGACCATCGCCCGCGTCGAGCGCGCCAAGGCCGACCTGCTCCAGCGCCAGGAGGTGCAGGACCTCATCGCCTCCTCCTGGGCCGCCGTGCGGACCCTCGTCCTCGGCGCCGCCGAGGACGAGAACAGCGAACTGCGCCGCCGCCTGCGCGACGGCCTGCGCAGCTTCGGGGCCCGCCTCGCCACCGACACCCGCCTCCAGGCCAAGGCCGACGGCTGGCTCCAGGACGCCGCCGCCTACGTCGTCGACACCTACCGGGAGGAGATCACCGCCCTGATCTCCGACACCGTGGCAGGCTGGGACGCCGACGACGCCTCGCGCAAGATCGAGGCCAACGTGGGCCGCGACCTGCAGTTCATCCGGATCAACGGCACCGTGGTCGGCGCTGCCGCCGGACTGCTGATCCACACCGTCGCGCTGGCGCTGGGCGGGTGATCCCCGGTGCCGCGGCGGCGCAGCGCGGGGCGAGCCGCCCCGCGGGCGTCCCGGGCGCGGCCCAGCGGCTTGGATAGCATGCGAGGTCTACGCGAGTTGACAAGGGAGTAGCGGTGGCTGAGGGCACGGGCAAGAGCGGGATCGAGGCGTTCATCGCCGGGATGCCGAAGGCGGAACTGCACGTCCACCACGTGGGCTCGGCCTCACCCCGGGTGGTGGCCGAGCTGGCCGCCCGGCACGAGGGCCGCACCAAGGTGCCGGCCGACCCGGCCGCGCTCGCCGAGTACTTCACCTTCACCGACTTCGCGCACTTCATCGAGGTGTACCTGAGCGTCGTCGACCTGATCCGCGACGCGGAGGACGTCCGGGCCCTCACCTACGGCGTCGCCGAGGACATGGCCCGCCAGCAGATCCGCTACGCCGAGCTGACCATCACCCCCTACTCGTCGACCCGCCGCGGCATCCCCGACGGCGCGTTCATGGAGGCCATCGAGGACGCCCGGCACGCCGCCGAGAAGGAACTCGGCGTCGTCCTGCGCTGGTGCTTCGACATCCCCGGCGAGGCCGGCCTCGAAGCCGCCGAGGAGACCGCCCGCCTCGCCGTCGACCTGGCCCCCGAGGGCCTGGTCAGCTTCGGCCTCGGCGGCCCGGAGATCGGCGTGCCCCGCCCCCAGTTCAAGCCCTACTTCGACCGGGCCCGCGCCGTCGGCCTGCGCAGCGTCCCGCACGCCGGTGAGACCACCGGCCCCGAGACCGTCTGGGACGCGCTGCGGGTCCTCGGCGCCGAACGGATCGGCCACGGCACCCAGGCGGTCAAGGACCCGGCGCTGCTCGACCACCTCGGCGAGCACCGCATCCCGCTGGAGGTCTGCCCCACCTCCAACATCGCGACCCGCGCCGTCGAGCGGATGGAGGACCACCCGATCCGGCAGATGGTCGACGCGGGGCTGCTGGTCACCGTCAACAGCGACGACCCGCCGATGTTCGGCACCGATCTCAACACCGAGTACGCCGTCGCCGCCCGCCTGCTCGGCCTGGACGAGACCGGCGTCGCCGCGCTGGCGAAGAACGCCGTCGAGGCGTCCTTCCTGGACCCGGCCGGCAAGACCCGGCTCGACGGCGAGATCGACGCGTACCTCGCCGCCTGGCCGGGCCGCTGACCGCTGCTGCCGACTGCTGCCGCTCCCGCCGCCCGCGCCGTTATGGGTCAGGCGGCGGGGGTCAGGCGGCGGTGGTCAGGCGGTCGTGGCGACCGGCCGCACCGGGGCGGCGCCGCCCGGCGTCTCCCGGTGCAGCCAGGCCCGCTCGGCCGCCGTCCAGGCGGTGGTGGTGAGCAGGTAGAGGCCCGCCGCGAGCGGGACGAATGCCGCGAACAGCACCGTGCCGAACGACAGGTACGGCAGCAGCGCGCCCCCGGCACCCGGACGGGTGCCCCGGCGGGGGCGGAGCCCGCGGACGGTGCCGGGCTGCCGCCGGCGGCAGCCCGGCGCGCCCGCCGGAAGCCGGCGTAGCCGACCGCGGCCAGCGCCGCGTACAGCCCCGCGAAGACCACGAGCTGCGCCGGCCCGTGCGCGTCGCCGACGTGCAGCCCGAGCGGGACTCCGGCCAGGGTGTGGCCGAGCAGATCGTTCGGGGTGGTGAAGAGCCGGTACATCACCGAGAAGAACGGGATCTGCACCAGCATCGGCAGGATCCCGGCCAGCGGCGAGGTCCGCTCGGCCCGGTACAGCTCGGCGAGCGCCGCCCGGAGCTTCTCCGGGCGGCCCTTGTGGGTGCGCTGGAGCTCCGCGACGCGTGGGGCCAGCCGCAGCCGGGCCTTCTCCCCGCGGGCCGCCGCCCGGGCCAGCGGATGCAGGGCCAGCCGGACGGCCACGGTGAACAGGACCACGGCGAGCGCGGTGGGGACGGCCTGGGCGAGCGCGGAGACCGCGTCGTGGGCCAGGCGGACGGCAGGGTCGAGCACGGCGAACAGGGACATGGGGGAGCGGACCCTCCGGGGCCTCGTCGAAACGGTGGACGGCGAAGGGCGGCCGGGCGTGGACGAGCGCGGACGGGGCGTCCCTGGCCCACCCGGCGGCAGGCGCCGGGGCGCGTGCAGCAGCACGGGCCGGCGGCCGGGCGGGGGAAGGTCGGGACGGGTGCGTGCGCGTCGCTACGCGGCGGCCGCCGGGGCCGCCCCGGGCGCCCTGGGACGCCGGCGGCCCCGGGCGTCCGGATCCCGCTGCGGGAGGAAGGCCGTACCGAACGCCTGCCTGCGCAGCACACCGTCCCGGACGGCGGCCGGAGCGCGTGCCCCGAGCAGCCGTGCGGCGGCGAGCGTGCCCGCCACGGCGCCCGCGACGAGGACCAGGGCGGCCGCCGCGGCAACGGTGGTCAGTGCCCCGGGACCGAGCAGCAGGTCCCCGGTCAGCAGCCGGACGAGGGCGAGCAGCAGTGCGGTCACGGACATGCTCTCGGCCTCCTCGGGCGTGCCAACGGTCTGTCGCCATCGATGGTACGTGACCGGAGAAGTGACCGGGAGGCGTCCGGGGAAGCCTCCGGGAGGGCCCGTTGTTGTGTGTGCGAGGTGACAGGTACGTACCGATACCGGCCCCTCGACGGAGGGCCCCTGACGGGCAGTCGGCGATGGGCGCTATGTTACGGGTGGCGGTTGCTGTCGTCGGTCGGCGGCGCGACCGGCCGCATACGCAGGAATGCCCCGTCCGCGGGGTACGGGAGATGAGTAGTGGAGACACGGCGGGCCGCGGCGGGCCGGTCGTGCACGGGGGAGGTTGATCGACTGTGAACGAGGCAGCAGCCGGTGGCGGCGGTGGTGGCGGCGGGACGTCCGGCATCTTCTACAACGTCGTCTCCACGGTGACGGCGGCGCAGACCGCGGCGATGGTCGCGCAGTCCCAGGCGCTCACCGGGCAGGTCGGCGCGCAGGCCGTCAAGGTCGAGGTCGAGAACCTGCAGACGTTCAAGAACAAGGTCGACGCACTGCTCGCCGACCTCGACGGCTCGCCCGCGAGCCACGGCCAGGTCTCCCAGCAGCAGCTGCAGTCCTGGCAGCTCGGCCAGAACTTCGGCCAGGCAGGCGACCTGCTCAGCGCGTACAACACCGTGCACGCCAATCTCGAACAGCTGTCCAAGACGCTCTCCTCCAGATCGAGGCGATGAGCGCCAGCATCGACATGGCGGCCAAGGGCTACGACAACGCCGACGAGGAGCAGCGCACCAAGTTCCAGACGATCCTCAACCAGGCAGGGGACCAGGCGAGCCAGCCCCCGGCCGGATCGGTGCGCTCCCAGGCCGCCGGCGGCGGCTCCTACGCCCAGCCGGTGGCGTACACGGCGTCGAACCCGGCGCCGGCCGCGGGCAGCACCTCGCAGCAGACCAGCTACTGATGATCACTCCGGCTTCGGAGAGGGGGAACGAACAATGGCCGTAGAGAAGCGCTTCGTCCGCATCAACCACGGGACGATCGGATGCACCAACTTCGGCGACACCAGCCACGAGGAACTCGTGGGCATGGTCGAGCAGGCGGACCCGGTGGCCGTCATGCAGGTCGGCCAGCGACTGCTGCTCGCCGCCCAGAAGATGGACGAGATCAGCAACGACCTGCACGCCCACATGAGCGGGCTCGACTGGCAGGGTGACGCCGCCGACAGCTTCAAGGGCTGGGGCGGCAAGGTCTCCCAGTCGACGATGGACCTCGCCTCGTACTCGCGCAACGCGGGTCAGTACATGGCCTCCGCGGGCGAGACGCTCAGCGAGGTCAAGTCGGGCATGCCCGAGGTCCCGACCTCGGACATCGAGACCGTCCAGCGTTACGAGGGCCAGCCGAACAAGACCCTCAAGGTCGCCGGCGGCGTCCTGGGCGTCGTCGCGGGCCCCGTCGGCATGCTCGGCGGCTACATGGGCGCCGACAAGGTCGCCGACGTGGTCGACCCCAACTGGGTCTCCGAGAGCGAGTACAAGGCTGCCCAGCAGCGCGTCACCCAGGCCCACCAGGACGCCGTCCAGCAGATGACCAAGCTGGGCCAGTCCTACGACGAGTCGGTCTCCCGCCTCGGCTCGGCCCAGCCGCCGGTCTTCCCGCCCCCGCCGGGTGCTAGGGAAAAGTACGGTAGCGAAGACGTGTCGGTCGGTGGCGGCACTGGCGGTACCGGCGGCGGGGCCGCCGGGAGCGGCAGCTACCGGCCGAACCCGACGCCGTACAGCCCGCCGTCGGCGCCGAACTACTCGCCGCCGTCGTCCACGCATCCCGCGCCGGTCAGCCCGGGGCCCGTCCCGGCGCCTGTTCCGGTTCCTGGTGGGCATGGGCCCAGCACCGGCATCGACCACCTGCCGACGTCCCCGACCCTGCCTAACCCGTCCGGCCCCGGCGCGACCCTGCCGGGCCCGGGTGGCGGTGGCGGCCTCGGCGGTGGCGGGCCGCTCGGTGGCGGTGGCGGCGGTCTCGGCGGCGGTGGCCTCGGCGGTGGAGGCGGCATGATCGGCGGCCTCCCCGGTGGGCTCGGCGGTGGCGGTGGGCTCGGTGGAGGCCGTGGCACCACCAGTGCCGGCGGCGCCGGTCGATCCGGAGGTACGGGCTCCGGTGGAGCTGCCGGAGCGGGCGGTCGGTCCGGCGGTGCTGCGGGAACGGCCGCAGGCCAGGCGGGCAAGGCCGGTGCGCCGGGTTCCGGCAACATGCCGCATCTCGGTGGCATGGGCGGCGGCGCCAAGGGCGGCGCCGGCGGCTCGCGCGCCGGTGGTGGCCTGGTCGGTCGCTCCGGAGGAGCGGTCGGCGGGCGCCGTGGTCCTGCAGCGGGTGGCGAGTTCACCCAGGGCGGTACCGGTCTGCGCGGCCGTGCCGAACGCGGTGCCGACGGACGCTCGGGGCAGGGTGGCATGGGCGGCGCCCACGGCGGCGCGGCCGGAAAGAAGGACAAGAACAACCGCAACCGCCCCGACTACCTGGTCGAGGACGAGGACACCTGGACATCCGGTACGGGGCAGGTCAACCCGGGCGTGATTGAGTAGGACTCAGGTCGATTGCCCGGCCACAGGAACGCACCCGTGGCCGGGCACGTCTGTGTAATGGGAACAA
Organism: Kitasatospora paranensis; assembly: GCF_039544005.1. Classification (NCBI taxonomy): domain Bacteria; kingdom Bacillati; phylum Actinomycetota; class Actinomycetes; order Kitasatosporales; family Streptomycetaceae; genus Kitasatospora; species Kitasatospora paranensis. The sequence continues at coordinate 3,307,347 of NZ_BAABKV010000001.1, read as the reverse complement.
CGCCGAGGTGAGGGAGAGTGTGATGCGGCGAACGGGCACGGGAGTACGGGGGCGGCGGTTCGCGGCGTTGCTGGCGACGGTGGTTGTAGGTGTCGGTGTATCTGCTGCACCGGCCTTCGGCGTTGACTCCATTCGTGAGCAGCAGTGGCATTTGGATGCCATGCATGCTCCCGATATGTGGCAGACGACCACAGGGGCCGGGATCACAGTGGCCGTCATCGACAGTGGGGTCAAGTCCGATGTGCCGGACCTTCAGGGACAGGTGCTCGCAGGTGAGGACCTCAGCGGTCTGACTGGCGGAGTGACCACCGATCCTGTGGGGCACGGGACAGGTATCTCGACCGAGATCGCCGGAACCGGCAAGGGGCTTGGTGGCAAGGGAGCTTTTGGGTTGGCTCCCGGGGTCAAGATCTTCCCAATAAAGATCAACACCAGGGCTGACGGGGCGACCTATATCGAGCAGATGAATCGAGCCATTGCTCTTGCTGCCGATCGGGGAGCGAAGATCATCAATCTCTCCCAGGGCATCAATGCGCGCGGACTGAGCAAAGCGGAGGTCGACGGCCTGAAGTCGGCTGTCGATCATGCCAACTCGCGAGGCAGTCTGGTCTTCGCAGCGGTAGGCAACAGCGGAGACTCGGGTAATGAGCTCGACTATCCAGCAGGCATGCCGGGAGTCGTCGGTGTGGCGGCCACCGGGCGGGACGGCAAGGCCACGGCAGAGTCCGAGCACGGTTCCCAGGTTGCGCTGTCAGCACCTGGAGTGGACATCTACACCGCGTGCACAGGTCCTTCAGGCTACTGCAAGACGCACGGCACGTCGGATTCCTCTGCGCTGGCTTCCGCCTCCGCTGCTCTGCTCTGGTCCCTGCACCCGGACTGGACCAACAATCAGGTCCTGCGCGTCCTGATCAACACCGCCAGCAGTCCTCAGGAGCGCAGCGACTTCGTCGGCTACGGCGCCGTCCGTCCGCGAATCGCGCTGACGACTCCCGGGGACCCGGGCCCGGCGGACGTCTTTCCCCTGGCTCAGGCGGCGGCGCCGTCGAGTGCGGCCACGCCCACCACCGGCACTGGCGGGCAGACTCCCTCGCAGGCGGTTCCGCCCACCGGGTCGCAGCCGGCGGCGGGGTCGTCCTCCTCCGGGGGCGGGTCGAGCATGGGGCTGATCCTCGGTGGCGTCGGTGTGCTCGTCGTGGTGGCCGTGATCGTGATCGTGCTGGTCTCGCGGCGCAACCGTTCGGCCTCGCCGGCGCCCGTCGCCGGTGCCGTTCCCGGCGGATACCCGGGAGCGCCGCAGCAGCAGCCGTACCCGGGCGGCTTCCCCGGTCAGCAGCCGCCCCAGCAGGCCTACGGGCAGCCGCAGGCGCCCTATGGCCAGCAGCCTCCGTACGGTCAGCAGCCGCCGGTCCAGGGCGGGTTCCCGCCCCAGCCGCCGCAGGGGACGCCGCCGCAGTCGGGCGGCAACAACCCGTACGCCCGCTGACCAGCAACCACTCCGAGGGGCCGACCGCGTTCGCGTGGTCGGCCCCTTGGCGTTCTGCGGGGTGTCCGGTGGGTCAGCCGATCCGGGCGACGGTGCCGGTGGCGGCGGAGCCGCGGGCGGCTTCGAGGACGGCGAGGGTGGCGACGGCGTCGCGCGGGTCGACGGGTGGCGGGGCGCCGGTGGCGAGCGATGCGGCGATGCCTGCGTAGAAGGCGGGGTAGTCGCCCGGTTCGGTGGGGGTGCGCTCGGCGGCGTCGTCGGTGCCGAGGGTGCCGTACGCGATCGGGTCGTCGGCGCCCCAGGGGCGGCCGTCGTCCGGGCGGCGGCCCGCCCTGAGGTCCTCCTCCTGCGGGTCCATCCCGAATTTGACGTAGCCCGCGGTGTCGCCGAGGACGCGCAGGCGTGGGCCGCCGAGCGGGGCGAGGGCGCTGGTCCACAGGTGGGAGCGGACGCCGGACTCATGGGCGAGGGCGATGAAAGCGTCGTCGTCGACGGCCGCGCCGTCCCGGAGGGTCTCGATCTCCGCGTACACGGTCTCGGCGGGGCCGAAGAGGGTGAGGGCCTGGTCGACGAGGTGGCTGCCGAGGTCGTACAGCGTGCCGCCGATCTCGGCGGGGTCGGCGAGCTCGCGCCAGCCCGCCTTCGGCTTGGGACGGAACCGTTCGAACCGGGACTCGAAGCGGTGCACCCGGCCGAGGGCGCCGCCCTCGACGAGGCGGCGGGCGGTGAGGAAGTCGCCGTCCCAGCGCCGGTTCTGGAAGACGGACAGCAGGGTTCCGGAGCGTTCGGCGAGGTCGCACAGTGCGGCCGCCTCGGCGGCGGTGCCGGCCAGCGGCTTGTCGACGACGACGGCGAGGCCGGCCTCGATCGCGGCCTTCGCGAGCGGGACGTGCGTGCGGTTGGGGGAGGCGACGACGACGAGGTCCAGGTCGTCGGCACTGTCCAGGAGCTGCTCGGGGGTGTCGAGGGGCTGGGCGCCGGGGTGTGCTCGGCGCAGCTGGTCGCGGCGGTCCGGGTTGGCGGTGACCACCGCGGCCAGCTGCAGTCCTGGGGTGGTGGCGATCAGCGGGGCGTGGAAGGCGGAGCCGGCCAGGCCGTAGCCGATCAGGCCGACGCGGAACGGGGCGCGGGGCTCGGAGCTCATGCCTCCACTCAACCACGGCCCGCGTCGGCCCACGGGTCAGCGCGTGTGGGCCGCCCGGGTGCGGCGGCGGTGCAGGACGGCGATCACGGCGCCGGACAGCAGGAAGGCTGTCCCGACCGCGGCGAGCAGACCGGTGGCGCGGTCGGTGCCGGTCTGCGCGAGCTGCGCTGCGGCGGGTGCGGTCGCCGGTGCCGCGGCCGCCACGGCGGCGGGGTTCGTCGCCGCGCCGGTGGACCGTGCCGCCGTGGACGCTTTGTCGCCGCTGCCCGCAGGGCCGGTGGTGGCGGTACCCGCGCCGCCGGCCTGGGCGGCGGCGGGTGAGGCGTCGTGCACGTGCTGGACCCCGCTGCCGGCCGCCGGCAGGGCCGCCGTGCCGGCGGTGCTGCCGCTGCCGTCGAAGACCACGTCGGAGCAGGAGTAGAAGGCCTCGGGGCTGTCCGAGCGCTGCCAGATGGCGTAGATCAGCTGGCGGCCGGTCAGCCCGGCGGGGATCCGGCCCGGCAGGACGTACTGGCCGTCGACCAGCTGCGGGTCGGTGACGGTCAGGAACGGCGTCGACTCCAGGTTGGACCAGCCCAGTGGCGACGACGGCTTGTACGTCCGGTTGGTGACGTACAGCCGGAAGGTGCCGCGGTGGGGTGCGGTGGCCCGGAACCGGAAGGTGAAGCCGGAGCCGGCCGTGAGGTTGGTGGCCGGCCAGTCGGCCCGCGGCAGGTCCAGGCCCGCGAACTCGGTGTTGTCGGCGCTGCACAGCCGGCCGTCCGGGATCAGCTGCTGGTGGTGGCCGTCGGCGTTGCCGATCCGGACGCCGTTCCAGTCGTACATCGCCTGGGTGCCGCCGAGGGCGATGGCGGCGGTGCAGGCGGCCGACTTCGGGTGCTCCGGGCCCTCCAGGTAGCAGCCCTCGACGCGGCTGAGCGGGTTCTGCATCGAACCGTGCGCGGCGGCGGTGCCGGAGCCGAGCGTGCCGGAGAGCACGAAGCCGGACAGGATGCCGGCGACGGTGGTGACCCTTCGGCGGGCGATCGGGCGAGCGGGCATGAGGGCTGCTCCTCGGGGGTGACGGTGGCGCTGTGCCTGCACGCTAGCCTTGGTGTGCAAGGAAGTTGAGGCTCGCCCGGTGCCGTTAGGGGCGGCTTAAGGAGAGCTTGAGGAGCGGCCGGGTGCGGCCAGGCGGGCCGGGCCGGCACGGTGGCGGCCGGGTCGGCGGGCCTGGCCGTACAGGAGGGCGCGGAGGCCGGGAGAACCCCGAACAGGAGCGTGCGAGTCCGCTGGGCGGGACGTACTGCCGTTGGGGCAGGTGTGCGGATTAGGCTGGTGCCGTTGGGGCAGCCGGCAGGACCCCCACACGTCGCGGCACGGCCCGGTCCGGCCCCGGGCGGAGGGGTGCAGTTCAAGTACGACCCTCGCACGACCTGGTACGACCTGGTACGACCTCGGGAGAAACGCACGTGGCAGACCGCAAGCCCATCGAGTCCTGGCTGACCGACATGGACGGTGTCCTCATCCATGAGGGCACGCCGATCCCCGGCGCCGAGGAGTTCCTCCGGCGTCTGCGCGCATCCGGCAAGCCGTTCCTGGTGCTCACCAACAACTCCATCTACACCCCCGCGACCTCAGCGCCCGGCTCGCCGGGATGGGGCTGGAGGTGCCGGAGGAGTGCATCTGGACCTCCGCCCTGGCCACCGCCAAGTTCCTGAAGAGCCAGCGGCCCGGCGGCACGGCCTACGTGATCGGCGAGGCCGGCCTGACCACCGCGCTCTACCAGGCGGGTTACATCCTGACCGACAAGGATCCGGACTACGTCGTCCTCGGCGAGACCCGCACCTACAGCTTCGAGGCGCTGACCAAGGCGATCAGGCTGATCAACGCCGGTGCCCGGTTCATCTGCACCAACCCGGACGAGACCGGTCCGTCGCCCGAGGGCGTGCTGCCGGCCACCGGCTCGGTCGCGGCTCTGATCACCAAGGCGACGGGCGTCGAGCCCTACTTCGTCGGCAAGCCGAACCCGCTGATGATGCGCGAGGCGCTCAACACCGCCGGCGCCCACTCGGAGACCGCCGCGATGATCGGCGACCGGATGGACACCGACGTGGTCTCGGGCATGGAGGCCGGCATGGAGACCATCCTCGTGCTGACCGGGCTCACCGCCCCGGCCGACGTGGAGCGCTTCCCGTACCGGCCGACCCGCGTGGTCAAGTCGATCGCCGATCTGATCGACGAGATCTGACGCCTTCCGCAGCCGGACGTGCGGCGCCCCGGTCGACGGCCCTGCTGCCGGCCGGCCGGGTGCGCCGCACGTCCGATGGCCTCCAGCACCCGGTCGTGCGGTGCAGCAGCGGGGTTCACCGGTGCGGTGCGGTGCGCTCGTGAAGTTCAATTGTGCAGTTCATTTGTGTAGTGCAGTTGTGCAGTGCAGTCAGTCGGTGCCGTTCTTGGGGAGGACCGGTGACGGACACGTTGCCGCAGGAGAAGCGGGTCACCTGGGCGGAGCTCTACTTCGACCTGGTCTTCGTCTTCGCCGTGACGCAGGTGTCGCAACTGCTGCACCACCACCACGACGCGGCGGGGATCGGACAGGCCCTGGTGGCCTTCGCGCCGGTCTACTGGTGCTGGGTCGGCACCACCGTTCAGGCCAACATCCGTGACGTGGACAGCCCTCGCGACCGCATCGGCATCTTCGCCGTCGGCCTCGGCGGCCTGTTCATGGCCCTCGCCCTGCCGGGCGCCTACGGGGCGCGTGGCGTGCTCTTCGGCGCTGGGTACTGGGGTGCCCGGCTGGTGCTGCTGTGGCTGCTCCGGGAAGTCCCGGGCGTCTGGCGCGGCCCGTACGGGGTGGGCGCCGCGATCAGTGGCCCGGCGATGCTCGTCGGCGGCCTCCTGGACAGCCCGGCCCGTGAACTGCTCTGGGCCGTGGCCGCGTTCTGCGACCTCGCGGCCCCTCTGGTATTCCGCAGGCGGCTCGCGAACGTCACCTACCACCCCGGCCACCTGCCGGAACGCTTCGGGCTCTTCCTGCTGGTCGCCCTCGGCGAGTCCATCGTCGGCATCGGCGCACCCGTGGCGGAGGGCCGGCTGCACCCGGCCCAACTGCTCTCGGTGGCCGTCGCGTTCGTGATCTCCTGCGCGCTGTGGTGGCTCTACTTCGGCTTCGCCTCCGACGCCATGAGGTTCGCGGTGGAGACCGCGGCCTCGCGCCGCGACATGATCCGCTGGGTGTTCTCCTACGGACACCTGCTGCTGATCGCGGGCGTGATCGCGGTGGCCGTCGGCTTCGGCGAAACCGTGGCCCAACCGGGCCGGGCCCTCGGCATCGGCACCCTCGGACTGCTGTACGGAGGCTGCGCGCTCTATCTGCTGTCCTTCAGCTACACCCGACGGATGATGTTCGGAACGATCTCCCCGACCAGACTTGCCGCCGCCGTCGCGGTGCTGCTGCTCCTGCCGCTCATGGTGCGGCTGCCCGCACTTGCCGCGCTGGCCGTCCTCGCCGTGGTCATGGTGGCCCTCAACGTCACGGAACACGTGCGGGTCCGCAGGGCCCAGGCACGGGAGGGCGGGCCCGTCGGGTCTGACCAGTGCCTCGCCCCGGAGTTGCGCTGACCCGGGGATGCTTCGGCCGGGTGCCGTCATCGGTCGGTCCGTCGGTGTTCCGTCGGTGCGAGCTGTCGGTCCGGGTGTGTAGCGTTCAGGTCGTTGGAAGTCATAGGTCGGAGGCGGCCGCTGCGCGGTGCGGCGCGGCCGGTGGGAGGTTTTGTCGTGACGGATCTGGCTGAGACGGCCGCGGGCGCCGGTATCGAACTGCCCGAGAGCTGGCAGGAGGTGCTGGCGGACGAGGCAGGCAAGCCGTACTTCGCCGAACTGGCCGCCTTCCTGGCGGGCGAGCGGGCCGAGCACCAGGTGTTCCCGCCGGCCGGCCAGGAGTTCTCCGCGCTGGCGGCGACGCCGTACGACAAGGTCCGCGTCCTCGTCCTCGGCCAGGACCCGTACCACGACGACGGCCAGGCGCACGGCATGAGCTTCTCCGTGCTGCCCGGCACCAAGACGCCGCCGTCGCTGCGCAACATCTTCAAGGAGCTGGACGCCGACCTCGGCATCCCCGCCCCGGACAACGGCTACCTGATGCACTGGGCCGAGCAGGGCGTGCTGCTGCTCAACGCGGTGCTCACCGTCCGCGCCCACGAGGCCAACTCGCACAAGGCGAAGGGCTGGGAGAAGTTCACCGACGCCGTGATCAAGGCGGTCAGCGACCGCGCCGAGCCGGTGGTCTTCGTCCTCTGGGGCAACTACGCCAAGAAGAAGCTCCCCCTCATCGACACCTCGCGCCACGTCGTGGTGCAGGGAGCACACCCGTCGCCGCTCTCCGCGAAGCTGTTCTTCGGCAGCCGGCCGTTCTCGCAGATCAACAGCGCTCTTGAGGAGTTCGGCACCGAGGCGATCGACTGGCGGATCCCGAACCTGAAGGCGTAGTCGTCGGGCGCGGGACAGGGGCGGGCGCCGCCTCCGTCCCGACCGCGCCGACGGACGAACATCACCGGCCGGTGCGGCTGCCCTCTGCGGTGGCCGCGCCGGCCGGTGATGCCGTTCCGAGCCGGTGTGACAGAGGGGTGGTGCACGTCGTGGAGGCCAACCACGGATCCGGCGACGACTCCCCGCCGCGTACCGGTACTCCTGGGTGCCCGAGGCGATCCGCCAGGACGGCCGCGAGGCACTCCTGGACGTGGACGTGGACGTGGACGCGGCGACGGCCGTCAACCGACTGCCCTGTCCGGCTGAACTGCTGTGGGCGGAGCGCGGCCTTCTCGACGAGCCGCAGGGCATGTGCGACGCGGACCGGCCCGCACGGGCGGCTCTGGACGAGTCCCGCGTGCGGACCGAGCGGGTACCCGACACGAACCACTACTCGATCATCGGCACAGCGGTGGGCGCTTCCGTCGTTGCAGCACGACTCCTCGCTCCCATCGGCGGCCGACGACGCACCTCCCCCAACCGGCCTGACACGGCGTCGGGTGAGGGAGGGCGGAGTTGGTGGTCGCCCGCCGAGCGGCCGCGCTCCGGTGGTCAGCCGGCGGTGCCGAGGAACGTCTCCCAGCCGCCGGACGGTGCCTTGCCCACACCCAGCGTCCTGAGCTTGCGCAGCGTCGACTGGTCCTGCACCTCCAGCCACTCCACCAGCTGCCGGAAGGACACGAGACGCACGTCGGGCTTCCCGGCGATCGTCTTCAGCGTCTCCTCGACGGCGTCCATGTAGATACCGCCGTTCCACTGCTCGAAGTGGTTGCCGATGAAGAAAGGCGCGCGGTTCGTGGTGTACGCCCGGTTGAAGCCGGCGAGGTAGGCGTCGCGGGCCTGGTCGCGCCACTCGCCGTACTTGGCAGGATCACCCTTGGTGGTGCCGTGGGACTGGTTGGCGAGGATGTTGTAGTCCATCGACAGCACCTGGAAGCTGTGGCCGGGGAACGGGATCCCCTGTAGGGGAAGTCCCAGATCTTCCCGTCCTGGACCTTCTGCGGCCATATCTGGATGCCGCCCGGCGAACTCGCGTCGTACTTCCAGCCGAGCTTGGCGGCGGTCGGCAGCAGCGCCTTCTGGCCCTCCAGGCAAGGAGTGCGGCCGCCGATGAGCTCCTTCTTGTAGTCGAAGGGCAGCGGGTCGACGTCCGTGAAACCGGTGTTGGTCCGCCACTGCGTCACGAACGAGACGGCCTGCTGGATCTCGCTCTCCCAGTCCTCCGGCGACCACTTGTTGACACCGTTGCCGTCACTCCGGGTCGAGCAGAAGTGACCGTTGAAGTGGGTGCCGATCTCGTGGCCGGCCAGCCAGGCCTGGCTGATGAGCTTGATCGTGTTGCGGACGGCTCCCGAGGACAGGAAGGGGATGTCCGACGCGCCCACGGAGTGCCGCGGGGGTGGTAGAGGCCCGACTTCTCCTTGGGCAGGGTGTAGATGCCGGAGAGGAAGAAGGTCATCGAGGCCTTGTACTGCTCCGCGAGCTTGAGGAACCGGCTGAACTGGCCGTCATCGGTCGCTCCGGCGCCGTCCCACGAGAACACGACGAACTGGGGAGGCTGCTCACCCGGCTTGAGCTTCTCCGGCTTGGGCTGGTTGGGCTGACTCCCCGTGTCGGAGTTCGAACCGTCGCCCAGCGGAGTCCCCTGTACAGGCTTGCCCGTACCAGCGGGAGTCCCCGTGCCGCCGTTGCCGCTGCCCGGACCACCGCCCGAGTCCCGCGACGTGGAACCGTTGCTGGAGCAAGCGGCGACGGCCCCCAGTGCCGCGGTGGCTGCACCGGCACTCAGCACAGCCCTGCGAGAGATGCTGCTCATGGTCTCCCCTACCAGTGGTGTCCGCGCGCTCGTGGCTCGCAGCGGCTCCTCGGCGACACCCGCTGCGGCGCCGACAAATTCGGACAATTGATCTGTTTCGCTGCCCAAGGATGTCACGCGCGCGCCGTGGTCGTGCAACGCCGTACCCACCCGGTAGCCACCACGCCATCCACATGGCTGCGGCTCCCTCACCTGGCGCTCTGTTGCTGTCCTGAGACAGAGTCCTGCTGCAGCCGACCGTTCCGAGGGCATCGAATGAGACCGAAAACACAGCCCTGACAGGTCCGTCCGGGCGGTCCTCCGGCGCGCCCCGCGCTGTGACCTCAACTGTTGCGGTGGCGAACCGTCAGCTCTCCGACCGGGGCGGTCGGCATGAGCGGGTCATCCGTCCGCTACGTCGCCCGTTCCCGGAAATCCCCCGCGCCGCGGATTCCGGCGGCCGGATCCGATCTCAGGCCGCGACGAGGGCGCGCCGCCGGCGCCGCACCAGGCGGGCGACCGTGGTGCTGATCAAGCTGGCGGCGGCGCACGAGACGGCCATGCTCAGCCAGGCGGTGTTGAACCAGTGGCTGTTCAGCCAGCCCAGGCTGACGATGTAGGACGCCCATACGACGGCGGCCAGGGCCGACCAGCGGAGGAAGACGCGAGGTGCGGCGGGGGAGTGGCCGACAGCCAGATCGAGGATGGTGCGCCCCGCCGGGACGAACCTGGCGATGATCACGATGAACGCTGCTGTCCTGGTCGTTCGTTGGGCCAGGCTCTCCTGCAGACGCTCCACGCTGGCGGCGAGTTCCGGCCGCCGCGCAAGCCTGCGGTGCAGGGCGGGTGCGCCCTTGCGGGCCAGTCGCAGCAGGATGAGATCGCCGAGAAAGGAGGCGATGGCGACGCCGAGCGCGAGCAGGACGGGCGCTCCGTCCATGTCGGACGTCCGGAGGACGGCAAGGATCACCAGGGTGCCACTGGGCAGAAACGGCAGGAAGGCGTCACCGAGCACGGCACACAGCGCCAAGGCGCAGATCCATGACGGGCCCAACACCGCTGCGGCGTCCAAGGTGGTACTCCCTCCAGACCGCCCAGGAGAGAGCAGTGCTGCGGGGAGTAACGCTAGCGACTCGACCTTTCATGCCGTGAAGCACCCCCCTTGTGGGCGGCCTCACACGCATCCGCACAGCATCCTTACCTCTGCCCACCCGCCTCTGCTCGTCCGCGCCGGGTCGTCGCCGGGGCGAGCCGGCTCGGAGCCCAGCCGGGAGAGCCGGGGTTCGCGCCCCGGCCCCGCCGAGGGCGGCGCGTGGCGCCGTGGCGCCGGAAATGCGGCGAGCCCCCGAAGCGGGGTGCCGCTTCAGGGGCTCGCACAGGTCACACGGGGCTGGTCCAGCTCGGTGGCCTTCGTCGTGAGCGCGGCCGACTGCTCCGCACTGATCAGTAACTTTGCCCGATGCGTGAATCTGACGCGACCTCAGGGCGTGGCGAACCTCGGCGCTGGCATGAAGTCGCCAGCACGGGGCGGATCGGGTGCCCCGGCTTCCCCGGCAGACCGGAAGAGCGGCCAGCAGGGCAGGGCAGGACAGGCCGTGCATCGAGGGCCTCCGGCCCAGCCCGTGTCCGGGAGGACGATGCCGGCTGGTGGACCAGGGAGGGAACCCGCAGGTCCCGCCCGGGAACACACAGGTTCGTCCACGGGTTGTCGTTCGACGGTTGGGGCCGGTCCAGCGTGAGCAGGCCCGTGCCCAGGTGATCAGGAGGACGGACGACATGACCAGCCAGGACCAGCGGACCGGCGACGCGGAGGACGGCGCGACCGGCACCGGCGTTACGAGTAACCCTGGCGCGGGAGCCGACGTCACGGGAGACGACGGTACGAGTACCCGGGGCACCGCAGCCGGGGCACGGGACGATGTCCGCGGCCGGATCAGCGGGACGGCCCCGGCCCCGCTGTCCATCCTCGACCTGGCCACCGTGGGGAATGGATACACCCCGGGTGAGGCGCTTGCGGCGACCACGGAGCTCGCGCGAGGGGCCGAGGCCTGGGGCTACCACCGCTTCTGGGTCGCTGAGCACCACGGCATGCCCGGCGTGGCCAGCTCCAATCCGGCCGTCCTGCTGGCACATCTCGGAGCCAACACCCGTACCCTCCGGCTCGGTTCCGGTGGCGTCATGCTGCCCAACCATGCCCCGTTGGCGATCGCCGAGCAGTTCGGGCTGCTCGAAGCGCTCCATCCCGGGCGGATCGACCTCGGCCTCGGGCGGGCACCGGGCACGGACCAGGCGACAGCCCGCGCCCTGCGGCGCGGGCTGGCCGACGGTGCCGACGACTTCCCGCAGCAGTTGGCCGAGCTCACGCACTTCCTGGACGGCGATTTCCCGGACGGGCACCCCTATGCCCGCCTGCGCGCCGTTCCGCAGGGGGAGAGCCGGCCGCCGATCTGGCTGCTCGGCTCGTCGGGCTTCAGCGCGCGCCTGGCGGGCAGTCTGGGTCTGCCCTTTGCGTTCGCACACCACTTCAGCGCGGCGAACACCGTTCCGGCCCTTGATCTCTACCGTTCGTCGTTCCGCCCGTCGGCGGTCCTGGACGCTCCGTATGCGCTGATCGGGGTCAGCGCGGTGGCCGCGGACGGCGAGCCGGAGGCGCTGCGGCTGGCCCGCTCCGCCGGGCTGGCCATGCTCCGGCTGCGTCAGGGGAGGCCCGGGCCGATCCCCACCCCGGAGGAGGCCGCCGTGCATCCGTACACAGCGGTCGAGGCGGACTTCCTCGAATCCTGGCTGGGGAACGTGGTGCTCGGATCCCCGGGCAGGTCGCCGACGGTTTGGAGGCGTTGCGCAAGCGCGTGGGTGCCGACGAGCTGATGGTGACCTCCCACATCCACGGGCACGAGGCACGTCAGCGCTCGTACCGGCTGATCGCCGAGGCGTACGGACTCACCGGTCGCTGAGGCGGGCCGCCGGGCCGGTGACCGGTCGGCCGTCTGCCGTTCCGTCGGTGCGTGAGCGGCCTTCGCGCAGCATCGCGGACACGCGGTCGGCGTCGCCGGGGCGGGCGAAGTACCAGCCTTGTGCGGTGTCGCAGCCGGTCAGACGCAGCCTTTCTGCCTGGGCCTCGTTCTCGATGCCTTCGGCCGTCACGCTGAGCCCGAGGGCATGGGCGAGCCGGACCATTGCGCCGACAATCTGCTCGTCCGCGTCGGTCCGGCGGCCCGCACCGGAGGCCACCACCGGAGCGGCGGGGCTGGAGGCGATGGTCGCCGGTCCCGTTGTCACCGGTCCCGTGGTCGTCGGTCCGGCCGGGTCGCGGAAGCTCTCGATGAAGCTCCCGTCGAGTTTGAGCACGTGGACGGGCAGCCGCGAGAGATAGGAGAGGTTCGAGTAGCCGGTGCCGAAGTCGTCGATGGCGATCCGGATACCCATGTCAGCGAGGGCCTGCAAGGCCTGCAGCGGCCGTCCGCCCGGGCCCAGGAGGGCGCTCTCGGTGATCTCCAGCTGGAGCAGGCGGGCCGGCAGCCCCGTGCGGTCGAGGACATCGGCGACGTCGGCCACGACGTCGGAGTCCCAGATCTGTCTGGCCGCCAGGTTGACGCTGATGAACATCTCCAGGTCGGGGAATTCCGCCAGCCACTGGCGGGCCTGACGGCACGACTCCTCCAGGACCCACTTCCCGAGAGGAACGATCGCGCCGGACTCCTCCGCAAGCGGGATGAAGCGGTCCGGGGAGAGCGTTCCGTACCGGGGTGTCGCCAGCGGACGAGGGCCTCCGCGCCGTGGACCAGCCCGTCGGCAAGGCCCACCAGGGGCTGGTACTCGACCGCGAACTCGCCGCGTTCCAGGGCCGGCCGGAGTGCCGTCGCCAACCTCTGGGTGGTGAGCTGGTGGGCTCCGCGCGCCGGGTCGTACAGCGTCCAGCGGGCCCGCCCGTCGGCCTTGGACCAGTACAGGGTCGAGTCGGCGTCCTTGAGCAGGTCGGTGGGCGAGGTGCCGCCGACCGGGCGCTCGACGACCCCCACGGAGGCGGTGACGACGAGGTGGTGCCCGCCGGCCTCGAAGGGGCGCTCCAGCGACTCGACCAGTCGGGCGGCGAGCGAAGTCAGCTGGTCGGCGCCCTGGCTGCCCGTCACGAGCACGGCGAACTCGTCGCCGCCCAGCCGTGCCACCAGCCTGTCCTCGTCCTGGCCGAAGTCCTTCTCCAACCTCGCTGCCACGGCGACCAGTAGCTGGTCGCCGACGTGGTGGCCGAGGGTCTCGTTGATCGCGGCGAAGCTGTCCAGGTCCAGGTAGCAGAGTCCGATCCGGTCCCCACCCCGGCCCCGGTCTCCGCCGGACTCCGAGCCGACGCCGGAGTCCGGGCCTCCGGCAGAGCCAGCGCCCCGGGCGGAGCCGTCGAGGCGCTCCGTCCCGTCCGAGGGTCCGTCCTGCCGGTCGCGGTCGCTCCGGTCGTCCGCGGTTGCGGCAGCGCCGGTACGTCCGGCGTCGGCCATCCCTCCGGCGCCCAGGAACGCGGCCTCCAGGCGTTCGAAGAAGAGCGTCCGGTTCGGCAGGCGGGTGAGCGGGTCGTGCAGCGACTGGTAGGCGAGGCGGTCACCCAGCATCCGCCGCTCGGTGACGTCCTCGACCACCGCGAGGGTGGACAGCGGATTGCCCGCGCTGTCGCGGACCAGGGAGACGGTCACCTTGCTCCACACCGAGCGTCCGGTTCGGTGCCTCAGCCGCCGCTCCAGGATCAGCCGATCGTGCGCACCGTCGGCGAGCTCCTTGAAGAGGTGCTGCGGGGCGTCCTCCGAGTCGATGAGCTCGTGCACGTGCAGGTCGCCCAGCTCGTCGGCACTGCGTCCGAGCATGGCCGCCAGGGCCGGGTTGGCCTCGATGATCCGGTCGTCGGTGCCGATCAGCGCCATGCCGACACCCGCGTCCGCGAACGCCGCGCGGAACCGGGATTCGCTGGCCGCGAGGGCCGCCAGGAGCTGTTCGGTGCCCCCGCCGATCGGGGTCGCGCAGGTCGGGCAGACGAGCGGTGAGTCGCCGCCCGGTGTCGCGCCGCCGCGGAGGAGCCGGATGTGGACGGGATCGGCGAGCAGCTGCTCCGGCCGACGGCCCCCGCCGTTCGGCACGTCCGGAGAGGACTGCGGCGGCGCGTGCACCATGTCCGGACGGCTCAGCCGTTCATGGGGAAAGTCCTCGTGCCGCACGCCCAGGCGGTGTGCGTCGACACCCTCGTTCCGGCCCGGCACGGCATGCTCCCGTCCGCTGCTCACGCTGATCCGGACGGTTGCCCGTACGGCGGTGCTCCACGTCCTCGCCCGGTCGTCGTCGCACGACAGGCCCAGCGGCACCCGGGAGGGAATCCCGGGGTCGGACCACCGCCGCCGATCATAGGCCGGAGGCGACCGGAAGGACGACCGCCGCCAGGGTGATTCGTCAGGTTTCTGTGAGAGCAGGGTGATTCACGTGGTCTCACGCCGTCTCATGCCCGCGCACGCGGCCCCCACGACGGCGCCCCCGGTGACCCGTCGTGAGACGGGGCCGAGGGCGACCGGTGTGCTGACCGCGTGCGGTGCGGCAGTGGAGCGGCTCAGGCCAGCTTGGCCGTGAGGGTGATGGTGGTGCCGGTCAGGGCCTGGCTGACCGGGCAGTTCGCCTTGGCGTCCTCGGCCGCCTTGGTGAAGCCCGCGTCGTCGAGACCGGGGACCTCGCCGGTCACGGTGAGGTGGATGCCGGTGATGCCCTTGCCGGGCTGGAAGGTCACGTCCGCCTGGGTGTCCAGCTTGGTGGGCGGCGTGCCCGCGCCGGCGAGGCCGTTCGAGAGCGCCATCGAGAAGCAGGCGGAGTGCGCCGCGGCGATGAGCTCCTCGGGGCTGGTCTTCCCGTTGGGCTCCTCCGACCGGGCCGGCCACGAGACCGGGTACTCGCCGATTCCGGAGGAGGCGAACGTCACCACGCCCTTGCCGTTGAGCAGGTTGCCTTCCCAGGCCGTGCGAGCGGTACGGGTGGTTGCCACGATCAGGTACCTCCTGTGCTGGGGGAACTGCTGGGTCGTCACGTCCGGTGGTGCTGGGACCAGCCTACGGGCCGATTGTCCGCCGGATGGGCGGTCCGCCGGGACCCGCCACGCCGCCGTGCCGGGCTCACGGCACCGGGACGGCAGGGCCCGGAGCGGCCGAAGGCGGAGGGCACCGGGACAAGGTGCTGGCCAAGATGCTGGAACAGGGCACCAGGACAGGGCACCAGAACGGGGCGCGGGTCTGTGGGCAGGGACGGGGCGGAGGGCGGGGTGGGGGAGCGGGCGGGCGCACCGGGAGCCGGCCACTGTCCGGATCGTGGACGCTCGCTCCAAATCGCGGGAGTCCTCGGTGCGGCCCCTGTTAGATTTGCCGAGGCCCGAGCCGGTTACCGCACTGCCCGGGCGTGTCCAGCCGAGCAAGCCCCGGAGCGATCCCCGATGACCGATCAGCACACGAACTCCGCCGCCGCAGCGATGGAGGGGATCGACGAGACGGTGCGCGCCGAGCTGACCAGCCTGCGCGAGAGCATCGACAACATCGATGCGGCAGTCGTCCACATGCTGGCCGAGCGCTTCAAGGCCACCCAGCGGGTCGGCCGGCTGAAGGCCGAGCACAAGCTCCCTCCCGCCGACCCGACCAGGGAGCGCGAGCAGATCGCACGGCTGCGTGAGCTTGCCGCCGGCGCCCACCTGGACCCGGTCTTCGCCGAGAAGTTCCTGAACTTCATCATCGCCGAGGTGATCAGGCACCACGAGGCGATCGCCCGCGCCTGACCCGTCCCGGACCGGGCCCGCCCCGGGCCTGACCCGTCCCGTCCCGGACCGGATCGGTTTCGCCGAGGGCCGGGCTCGCGCTAGCGTGCAGATCTCCTACCGACCGGTCGATCCGACCTCCGATCGGCTCCGTTCCTCCCGGTAGCAGGGTTCGCGGACCGCCGGGGCACGGAGAGGTGGCACTTCAGATGACCAGGCACGACGGCCTTCCGGGCCCCGGACTCCCGCTGCCCGCACACCCCCGGGCCACGACCCCGGCGCGGCAGGTGCGGTCGCCGGCGCGACTCCGGGTACGGGTTCGGCTGCCGGTGCGGCTGACGACGTCGCGTCCGCGATTGTCCCCGGGCCCCGGCGTGCGCGAGGTGCCCGCGGGCGCGCGAACGTCCGGGCGCGCCGCCGTTGGCCGTGGTGGGTGGAACTGCCGGTGATGGCCGCCGTCGGGCTGGTGATGGCGCTGGTGATCAAGACCTGTCTGTTCCAGGTGTTCACCATCCCGTCGGGCTCCATGGAGAACACGCTGCGCATCCACGACCGGGTGGCGGTGAACAAACTCGCCGTCCTGAGCGGCTGGCACCCGCAGCCCGGCGAGCCGGTGGTCTTCCGCGACCCGGGCGGCTGGCTGCCGCCGGAGGCGCAGACGGCGAGCGCGTTGCCGGGAGCCGTGGAGGCGGTGATGAGCTTCGTCGGCCTGGCGCCTCCGCAGGGCGCCGGCTACCTGGTGAAGCGGGTCGTCGCGACCGGCGGCCAGACGGTGCGGTGCAGCGGGACGGTGCTGACGGTGGACGGGCGGCCGGTCTCCGAGCCCTACCTCCACCCCGGCGACGACTCCTGCGCGGGCCTCGACTTCGGCCCCGTGGTCGTGCCTCAGGGTTACCTCTGGGTGGAGGGCGACCACCGCAGCGACTCGGCCGACTCCCGCTACCACCGGAGCGGCCCCGGCGGCGGGGCCGTGCCGGTGGCGGACGTCGTCGGACCGGCCGTCGCGGTCGTCTGGCCGCTCGGCCACGTCGGATGGTTCGGCTGGTCCGGCCGCTGACCGGACCGTCGGTCCCGCGCTCCCCGGCCGGAAGCTCCGAACGGAATGGGCGGGCGCCGGGACGGAAGCCCCCGGAGGCGGCGGACCGCCGTCCCGCTCAGGCCTCCGGCACGGTCCGCATACCGGCGCCGGCCGGTTCCGCACGAACGGACGCCTCGACGGACGCCTCGACGGACGGATCCGCCGGCGCCACGTCCGTGAGCGCGCGCTTCCGGGCCGGCTTGCTGGACTGGGCGGCGAAGGCACCTGCCAGCACCAGCAGGCCGCCGATCAGCTGCGGAGTGCCGAGGTGCTCCCCGAGCAGCACCCAGGCCAGCACGGTGGCGACCACGGCCTCCAGGTTGGCGACCACGCCCGCCACCGGCGGGGACAGGTACTGCACGGAGACGACACCGGTGAGGTACGCGAGCACCGTCGCCACCAGGACCATCCAGGCCGCCGGCAGCAGGGCGGGCAGGCTGTGGCCGTTCATGGTCACCGCACCGCCGAGCACGCTCCAGTCGGCCTCCCACGGCCGGGTGAAGGCCGTCAGTACGACGGCACCGACGATCAGGCCGTAGGCGCTGACCGCGATCGGGTCCACCGGGCGCTCGCCACGCCGGCCCGCGTCGGCGAGGACGAAGTAGCCGACCTGGCAGACGGCGGCGCCCAGCCCGAAGAGGACCCCGAGCGTGTCGAAGGCGAGCCCGTTCCACACCTCGACCACGCAGGCCAGGCCGGTGACGGCCACCGCCGCGCCGATCGCCGCACCGCGTGACACCGGACGCCGCTGGACGAACTTGACGTAGCCGAGCAGCAGCGGCGGCCCGAGGTATTCGATCAGCAGGGCGACGCCGACCGGAATCCGGGAGATCGAGGCGAAGTAGCACGCCTGCACACCGGCGACGGCGAGCAGGCCGAAGCCGAGGAGCAGGCCGGGCCGCTGCCGTACGGCGTCCCGGTGGCGGTAGGCCAGCGGGAGCAGGACCAGGGCGGAGCCGGTCACGCGGAGCCATACGACGTGGAGGGGCGAGAGACCGGCCTCGATCAGCGGCTTGGCCGCGGTGCCGGAACCGCCGAAGGCGAAGGCGGAGACGAGGGCCAGCGTGAGTCCGAGGGAGCCTGCGGCACGAGTGGGGGAGGAGGTGGAGCTGCGCACCGGGGCATTGTGCCAGTTCGCAGGCGTACTCGGTAAGGTGCCATCTCGCTCTATGGTCCTCACACTCCTTGCGGGGCCCCGGGGCCCCGGGGCCCCGTCGCCCCCACGCCGCCCACTGACATCCCGGCCTGGCGGCAGAGCGACTTGCTCGGTCACCGAGCTGCCTGGCCACCGACCTTTCCGATCACAGAACAGCCCGGTCACCGACCTGTCCGGCCACCGAGCTATCCGACCGCAGAGCCACCTCGTCACCGACCTGCGCGGCGGCCGACCTACTCGACCACCGACCCGTCCGGCCACCGAGCTACCCGGCCACGGGCCTGTCCGGTCACCGACCTAGCCGGCCGCGGGTGCCCGGTTCGCCCCGTCCGACGTCCCGCCGGACCCGGACCCACCCCCGGTGCCGCCTGTACCGCCGCCGCTCCCGCTCCCGCTGCCCGTACCGCCGAGGAGCCCGCCGCCGGTGCTCCCGGTGCCACCGCCCCCACCGCCGGATCCACCCGTACTGCCGGTGCCGCCACCGCTCCCGCTGCCGCCGGTCCCGTTCGTCCCGCCGGTCGCACCGGCACCGGCCC
Organism: Kitasatospora paranensis; assembly: GCF_039544005.1. Classification (NCBI taxonomy): domain Bacteria; kingdom Bacillati; phylum Actinomycetota; class Actinomycetes; order Kitasatosporales; family Streptomycetaceae; genus Kitasatospora; species Kitasatospora paranensis. The sequence goes on along the minus strand of NZ_BAABKV010000001.1, from coordinate 3,288,880 downwards.
CCGAGGTGGCGCCCCCGGCTGCACCGGGTCGGCCGTCGGGCTGCGCGGCGTCGGCACCGTCGCTCGGCGCCGAACCGGGGGCCGTCGAGGGCGCGGTCGACGGCGCGTCCGTCGGGCTGCTCGTCGGCGCCGGGTCGGCCGGCTGGGTACGGGCCTGCTTGGGTGCGGTGAAGGCGCTGACCGGCCGCCCGGCGAGGGCGGACTTCATGTAGGCCGTCCAGATCTGCGTGGGGTAGCGCCCGCCGGCTGCGGAGCCGGTGCCGCCGACGCCGTCCAGGGTGACCTGTGCGCCGGAGGCCGGGTCCTGGCCGAACAGGCCGACCGCGGTGACCAGCTCCGGCGTGTAGCCGACGAACCAGACGGACCGGGAGTTGTCGGTGGTGCCGGTCTTGCCTGCGACCGGGCGGTTCAGGGCCTGGGCGCGGTAGCCGGTGCCGCCCGCGTCGGAGACGACTCCCTGCAGGATCGCGGTGGTGGCCCGGGCCGCCTCGGTGCTGACGGCCTGGGTGGCGGGGTGCGCGGGCAGCGGCACCTGCTCGCCCTCGGCCTGCACCGACTTCACCAGCCACGGCGTGATGTGCTTGCCGTCGTTGTCGAGCGCCGCGTACACCCCGGCCATCTGGAGCACGCTCGGTGTGGCCGCGCCCAGCGGGATCGACGGGATGGCCGCCAGCCCGGGGGTGTCGGCGGGCAGTCCGAGCGCGACGGCGGTCTTCCGGACGGTCTCCAGCCCGGTGTCCTGGGCCAGCTGGGCATAGACGGAGTTCACCGACCAGTCGGTGGCCTGCTGCAGGGTGATCTGCCCGTAGTCGTTGCCGCCCTCGTTCGGCGGGGCGTAGGGCACGCCGGTGCCGCCCCGGACCGGACGCCCGCTGGTGCCGTCGTACACGGTGTCCGCGGTGATCTGCCGCCCGGACTGGGTGGTTGCCCGGCTGTTCAGGGCAGCGGCCAGGGCGATCGCCTTGAACGTGGAGCCGGCCTGGTAGTCCTGCCGGGTCGCGTTGTCGATCCAGTGCCGGGTGGCGTCGCTGCCGCCGTAGAGGGCGACGACCTCGCCGGTCTTCGGATCGACGGAGACCGCGCCGGCCTGGGCGGCGGCGTCCTTCTTCCGCTTGGCCGGGTCGAGGTTGTCGGTGAGCTGGGTGCGGACGGCGTCCTGGAGCTGCCGCTGGCGCGTCGGGTCGACGGTGAGCGTGATCGTGTAGCCGCCCTGGGCGAGCTGGGCGTCGCTGAGGACGTGCTGCGAGGTGAGGTAATCGGTGGCGGCGGCGACCAGGTAGCCGGCCTGGCCGGACAGCCCCGGGGCGCTCTTGGGCTGCTGGACGTCGGGGAAGGCGGTGGAGGCGCGGTCGGCCGCGGAGAGCCACTTCTGCTGGACCATGCCGTCCAGCACGTAGTTCCACCGGTTGACGGCGTTCTGCTTGCCCTGCGGCGTCGCGGTCGAGACGTCGTACGCGCTCGGCGCGTTGAGCAGCGCGGCGAGGTAGGCGCCCTGGGCCGCGTTCAGCCGGTCCGCGTCGATGCCGAAGTAGGCCTGGGCGGCGGCCTCGATGCCGTAGGCACCGCGGCCGTAGTAGGAGGTGTTCAGATACCCGGCGAGGACGTCGTCCTTGCTCTCCGTCGCGTCCACCTTGATCGCGATGAACAACTCCTTCACCTTGCGGGTGACGGACTGCTTCTGGCTGAGGTAGGTGTTCTTGACGTACTGCTGGGTGATCGTCGAGCCGCCCTGGGTGCTCTTGCCGGTGGCGGTGTTGAATGCCGCGCGGGCCAGGCCCTGCGGGTTGACCGCGCCCTCGTGGTAGAAGTTCCGGTCCTCGGCCGCCAGTGCGGCGTGCTGCGCCGCGGGCGAGATCTTGTCCAGCGGGACGATCTGACGGTTGGTCTGGCCGGTCCGGGCGATCAGCGTGCCGTCCTGGTAGCGCCAGGTGTTGCTCTGTGCGATCGCGGCGGCGTGCGCGTCGGGCACCTTGACCATCGTCAGGCCCGCGGCGAACAGCCCGGCGGTGAGCACGATCACGGCCACCGATCCCACCAGGGTCATCCGCCAGGTCGGCAGCAGCCGCCGCCATCCGGTGCGTCGGCGCGCCGCGGAACGGCCGGTGGCCGGCGGGGAGTGTGCGGGCCGGTCTGCTGCGGAGTACGGGGCACCGGAAGACCCTTCCTGCGAGCCCCGTAACGGTTGCTCACGCGTTGGACGGCATGGACCGTCCCACCCTGCCTGATCGACTTGTCAGATGTTAGGGACTTATGTCCCATATTTCCCTACCGCTCCTTTACGTCCTCACCACCGCAACACGGGCTGCCCCCGCAGGCGCCAGCTCGGACCACCTCCGCAGGCCGCCCCCGCGGGCCGCCCCGGCGCTTACGCCCCCGACCCGTCCGCGGGTAGGGTGCCCGGACCGCAGCACGAGGAGCACCATGGCCCGCCCGAGCATCCTGTACGTGACCGACCTCACCTATCCGGCCCGCGGCCGGCGTTACGGCGACGAGGACGTCCAGCTGTCCGCGGCGCTGCGCACCGACTTCGCCATCGCCCTCTGCCACCCGCTGGATGCGGTCGGCCTGATGGACTCCTTCGACGGCGTCGTGGTCCGCAACAGCGGCCCGGTCCTGCACTACCAGGAGCAGTACGAGGAGTTCCGGGCCGAGGCGCTGCGGCGCGGCACCCCGGTGTTCAACGAGCTGACCGGCCGTGCGGACATGGCCGGCAAGCAGTACCTGCTCGACCTGTCCGCGGCGGGGCGCCCGGTGATACCGACGGCCGGCCGGCCCGAGGAGCTGCACCGCCTGCCGGCCGCGCCCCAGTACGTGGTCAAGCCCCGCCTCGGCGCCGACTCGATCGGCCTGGAGTTCGTCGGCCCCGAACGGCTCGCCGACGCCTGCGCCACCGGCGACGTGCTCGTCCAGCCGCGCATCGACTTCCGGTACGAGGTGTCCTTCTACTTCGTCGACCGGGAGTTCCACTACGCGCTCCACGCACCCGAACCGGACCGCCGCTGGGAACTCCGGCCCTACCGGCCGAGCCGCGAGGACCTCGCCTTCGCCCAGCTGTTCGTCGACTGGAACACGATCGACCACGGGATCCAGCGGGTCGACGCCTGCCGCACCCCCGAGGGCGACCTGCTCCTCGTCGAACTGGAGGACCTCAACCCGTACCTGTCGCTGGACCTGCTGGAGGACGCGGAACGCGAGTCCTTCACCGCGGCGACGAAGGACTCGCTCGCCCGGCTGCTGCGCCGCTGACCGGCCCGGCCACGGGGTGGCCCGTGGTCGGGGAACGTCGAAGGCCCCCGCTTCCGCGAGGGGCCTTCGACCGTCTGTGCGCCGCCAGGGACTCGAACCCCGGACCCGCTGATTAAGAGTCAGCTGCTCTAACCAACTGAGCTAGCGGCGCCTGCTGACGTGGAAAACAATACACGGTCCGCGGGGGTGCCCGTGCGCGGGTCGGGTGGGGCCACGCGCGAGGCTGGTGGAACGTCGAAGGCCCCCGCTTTCGCGAGGGGCCTTCGACCGTCTGTGCGCCGCCAGGGACTCGAACCCCGGACCCGCTGATTAAGAGTCAGCTGCTCTAACCAACTGAGCTAGCGGCGCCTGCTGACCAGCAGAACATTACACGCCGCCGTGCGGATCGCGGAAATCGTGACCGGCCGGTCACGCAACGCCGGGAAGGCCGGCCCGGTGGTCAGCCCAGGTTGTGGTCGGCCGGGTGCCGGTCAGCCGGGGTGGTGGCAGGCGACCGCCTGGTCCGTGCGGTCCGGGCCGCCGGCCGGGCGGGTGGCCGTGAGCAGCGGCGCCTCCTCCTCGCAGCGGTACCGTTGCCCGGCCGCCAGGCCGGCGTACAGCGGGCAGCGGCCGCGGAAGGCGCAGCCCGCCGGGCGTTCGGTGGGGGAGGGCGGGTCGCCGGCCAGCAGGATCCGGCGGCGGGACCGTTCGGCGGCCGGGTCGGGCAGCGGGACGGCGGACAGCAGGGCCCGGGTGTAGGGGTGGGCGGGCGTTTCGAACACCTCGCGCACCCCGCCCGACTCCACCGTCCGGCCCAGGTACATCACGCTCACCCGGTCGGCCAGGTGCCGGATCACCGAGAGGTCGTGCGAGACGAAGAGGTAGGCGAGGCCGAGGTCCGTCTTCAGCCGCTGCAGCAGGTTGAGGATGCCGGCCTGGACGGACACGTCGAGGGCGGACACCGGCTCGTCGAGGACGAGCAGCCGCGGTTCCACGGCCAGCGCGCGGGCGATCGAGATCCGCTGTCGCTGGCCGCCGGAGAACTCGTGCGGGAACCGGGCGGCGTGGGCGGCCTCCAGCCCGACCTGCCGGAGCAGCTCGGGGACGCGGCGGGCCACTGTTTCGCGGGCGGCCCGCTGGGCGCGCAGGGGCTCGGCCACGATGTCGCCGACCGGCATCCGCGGGTCGAGGCTGGCCATCGGGTCCTGGAAGACGATCTGGAGTTCGGCGCGCAGCCGGTGGGCGGCGGCCCGGTCCAGGGCGGCGGTGTCGTGGCCGAGCACCTCGACGGTGCCGGCCTGGGGCGCGGCCAGGCGCAGCAGTTCGAACAGGGTGGTGGACTTGCCGGAGCCGGACTCGCCGACCAGGCCGAGCGTCTCGCCCTCCCGCAGGTCGAGGTCGACGCCGTCCACCGCGTGGACGTCGCCCGAGTGCCGTCGGAAGACGGAGCCCTTGAGGACGGGGAAGGTCTTCACCAGGCCGCGGACCCGCAGCACGGGGCGCGGTTCGGCGCTGCCCGCGGTCGGGGCGGCGCGCCCGGGGACGGGCGGCACCGGGTACACCTCGTGCGGGGCCGGTCCGCGCTCGGCGAGCTCCGCGGCGCGGACACAGGCGGCGAGGTGCCGGTGGCCGTCCTGCTGCCCCGGGGCGGCCGTCGCCGGGGCAGGGCCGGTGGGCGGGGGTCCGGTGAGCGGGGGTTCCGCCGTCCGGCAGCGCTCCTCGGCGAGCGGGCAGCGCGGTGCGAAACGGCAGCCCGGCAGCGTCTCGCCGGGGGCCGGGGGCCGGCCGGGGATCGGCACCAGCGGGCCGCCGCGTCCGTCCAGCCGGGGCACGGCGCCGATGAGCCCCAGGGTGTAGGGGTGCCGCGGCCGGGCGAACAGGTCGTCGACGGGCGCGGTCTCGACGATCCGGCCCGCGTACATCACGGCGACCCGGTCGGCGGTGCCGGCGATGACGCCGAGGTCGTGGCTGACCAGGACGAGGGCGGCGCCGGTCTCCCGCTGCGCGGTGCGCAGCACGTCCAGGACCTGGGCCTGGATGGTCACGTCCAGGGCCGTGGTGGGTTCGTCGGCGAGCAGGACGTCGGGGTCGTGGGCGACGGCCATGGCGATCATCGCGCGCTGCCGCATGCCGCCGGAGAACTCGTGCGGGAAGCGGTCCAGGGCCCGGTCGGGTGCCGGGATGCCGACCAGGTCGAGGAGGTCGGCGGCGCGGCGACGGGCGGCCGTGCGGCCGAGGTCGCGGCGGTGGATGCGGACGGCCTCGATGATCTGGTCGCCGATCCGGTGGACGGGGGTGAAGGCGGTGAGCGGGTCCTGGAAGACCATGGCGACCTTGCGGCCGCGGATCCGGGCGAGTTCGCGGTCGCGCAGCCCGACGAGTTCCCGGCCGTCGAGCCGGACGGAGCCGCGCACGGTGGCGCCGTCCGGGAGCAGGCCGAGGACGGCCAGCGCGGTGAGCGACTTGCCGGAGCCGGACTCGCCGACGATCCCGAGGGTCTCGCCGCGGTCGAGCCGCAGGTCGATGCCGCGGACGGCGGCGGCGCCGCCGAAGCCGACCTCCAGGCCGCTGACGTCGAGCAGCGGGACGGTGGTGCGGTGCGGGCCGCCGTCGTGCGGCGCGGGGTCGCGGGTCGGTGCGGGGTCGGGCGGCAGGGCGGTCACCTGGTGCTCCGGGCGGTGGTGGGGTCGAGGGCGTCGCGCAGTCCGTCGCCGATCAGGTTGACGGCGAGGACGAAGAGCACCAGCAGCGCGGCGGCGAAGTAGAACAGCCAGGGGAAGACGGGGGCCTGGTCGGTGCCGGCGGCGAGCAGCGTGCCGAGCGAGACGTCGGGCGGCCGGACGCCGAACCCGAAGTACGAGAGGGCGGCCTCGCTCATCACCGCACCGCCGACGGCGATGGTGGCGTCGATGATCAGGAAGGAGGAGACGTTGGGCAGGATGTGCCGCAGGATGATCGTGAACGGCCGGACGCCCATGTACTGCGCGGCCCGGACGAATTCGCGCTCGCGCAGCGACATGGTCATGGAGCGGACCACCCGGGCCGTGACCATCCAGTTGAACAGCGCCAGCAGCAGGACGAAGACCAGCCAGCCTGACCCCTTGAGCCCGGGCGAGACGATGCTGATGATCAGGAAGCTCGGGAAGACCAGCAGCAGGTCGACCAGGAACATCAGGGCCCGGTCCGTCCAGCCGCCGAAGTAGCCGGCGCAGGCGCCCACCAGTGAGGCCAGGCCGGTGGAGAGGAGCGCGACCAGGAGGCCGATGACCAGGGACTTCTGGAGGCCCCGGACGGTCTGCGCGAAGACGTCCTGCCCGAGCCCGTTGGTGCCGAACCAGTGCGCGGCGGAGGGGGCCGGCGCAGGGCGCCGTAGTCGGGCGTGGCGTAGTCGAGGTGCAGGACCAGCGGGGTGAGGAAGGCGAGGGCGACCAGCAGCAGGACGATCACGGCCCCGGCCACGGCGCCGCGGGCGGATGCCAGCCGGGTCAGGACGATGCGGGCCCGGCCGGCCGGGGCGCGGAGCTCGGCAGGCGGAGCGCTCCCGGCGGCGGGCGGAGCTGCCGCCCCGGGGGCGGGCGGCGGCGCGGCGGCGGTCACGGCGGGTCTCCTCACTGCCGGACCCGGGGGTCCAGCGCGGCCAGCAGTGCGTCGGCCAGGAATCCGGCGGCGAGCACGACCACGGCGGCGAACAGGTTGACGGCGACCACCGAGTTCACGTCCTGCTCCTGGACGGCGACGATGAACCACTCGCCCATGCCGTGCCAGCCGAAGATCGTCTCGGTGAAGGCGGCGCCGGTGAGGATGCCGAGGAAGGAGTAGGCGAACAGGGTCGACATCGGGATGACGGCCGTGCGCAGTCCGTGCCGGACGAGGGCCTGCCGGCGGGTCAGCCCCTTGGCCCGGGCGGTGCGCAGGAAGTCGGAGCCGAGCACGTCGAGCATGGTGGCGCGCTGGTAGCGGCTGTAGGTGGCGAGGCCGCCGAGGGCGAGCGCGGTGGTGGGCAGCAGCAGGTGCAGCGCCCAGTCGGCGAGGTGGGCGCCCGGTCCGCCGGCCAGCCCCGGGGTCTCGTAGCCGGTGAACGGGACGACCTCGTGCCCGGCCGCGTCCTTGAGGGCGATCGCGCCGTTCTTCAGCAGCAGGGCCACCAGGAACACCGGCGTCGACAGCAGCACGAACGAGAGCAGGGTCAGCGCCCGGTCGGAGATCCGGTACTGGCGCACCGCGCTCCAGGCCCCGGCGGCGACCCCGAGGGCCGCGCCGAGCAGGCTGCCGAGCAGCAGCAGCCGCAGCGAGACCCAGATCCGCCGCCCGAACTCGTCGTTGACGGAGGTGTCGTGGATGGTCCGGCCGAGATCGCCGTGCAGCAGCAGGCCGCCGGCCCAGGTGGCGAAGCGTTCCACGACGGGGGTGCGGTCGTTGAGGTTGAGCGCGGTGAGCTGGCGGTCGACCGAAGCGGCGGACGGGCGCGGCTGTTTGGCCTCGAAGTAGCTGCGCGGGCCGAGGGCGGCGCAGGACAGCGCGTACGCGAGGAAGACCGCCGCCACCAGCAGCACGGCGTAGTAGCCGAGCCGTTTCGAGAGATAGCGGATCACGGCGCACCGCCGGGCGGTCGGTTCGCATACCGGGTCGACATGGTCGTGGGCTTTCGCTCGTGGGGTGGAGGGCGCAGCTTCGCGCACGCCCGTCGGGGGCCGGCGGGTCGCCGGTCGGCGGGGTGTGCGGGGGCCGCTCCGGGCCGGGGTCGGAGAAGCGGCAGGTCAGAGTGAACCAGTCAGGTCTTGAGGGCGTGTTGCGGCCGCATTGCGGCCTGTTTCTTTTCGATCAGATGTGAACACCGACCTCTGGTGGGGGAGTTGATGGGCTGTTACGGTCCTGCTCGCCGGGCATCGACTTGACTGCCCGCGCTCAAGCCCCGCCACACCTGGCGGCCCTCGCCTCTTCGACACCATCGGGGATCCTCATGGACGCACCGCCCGCCGACCGCCGCATCCCGCTCCGGGCCGGCGCCGCGCTCCTCGCCGCGCTCGCCCTCGTCCTCACGGGCTGCTCCTCCTCCGGCGGGGGTCCGCGGACGCCGGCCGGACGGTGGTGCCGACCCTGGACGCCGAGGACGACAATCCGCAGCCGGCGGAGAACGTCAAGGACGGCGGCGAGTTCCGGCCACCGCTCCAGCAGTGGATCACCCAGTGGAACCCGTACCAGGTCGACGGCACCTACGGGGACGCGGTCGAGATCATGGGGTACGTCGAGGCCAAGATCTTCCGGTCGGACGCCAAGGGCGTCTTCCACCCGGTGCCCGAGTACCTGATCTCCGCCCGGGTCACCTCCACAGCGCCGCAGACGGTGACCTACAAGCTGAACCCGAAGGCCCACTGGTCCGACGGAAAGCCGATCGGCTACCAGGACTTCAAGGCCGTCTGGCAGGCCTCGAACGGGAAGGACCCGGCCTACAACCCGGCCGACTCCTCCGGGTACGAGCAGATCTCCTCGGTCGAGCAGGGCGCCGACCCGACCGAGGTGAAGGTGGTCTTCGCCGAGCCGTACGCGGACTGGCAGAATCTGTTCAACCCGCTGCTGCCGGCCTCCGGGCTCGCCACCCCGGACGCGTTCAACCAGTCCTGGGTGGAGAAGATCCCGGTCTGGGGCGGCCCGTTCAAGCCGGGCGTGCTGGACAAGACCGCGCAGACGATCACCCTGGTGCCCAACCCCGACTGGTGGGGGCCAAAGCCCAAGCTGGACCGGATCACCTACCGGGTGCTGGCCACCCCGGCGATCACCCAGGCCTTCCTCAACAACGAGGTGGACTTCGCCTCGGCCGGCACCGCCGCGGCGTACGGGCAGCTCAAGGAGGCCAAGGACGGCGTGATCCGGACGGGCACCCCGTGGGACGAGGTGCACATCTCGTTCGGCGGCAACGGCCCGCTCGCCGAGCAGCCCGTCCGCCAGGCGCTCGGGCGGGCACTGGACCGCGCCGCCCTGATCAAGATCGCCAACCAGGGCGTGCCGGTGCAGTTCAAGCCGCTCGGCAACCACCTGTTCATGACCAACCAGACCGGCTACCAGGACAACTCGGGCAGTTGGGCGACCTTCGACCCGGCCGCCGCCAAGCAGCTGCTGGAGCAGGCGGGTTGGCGTGACGGCGGGAACGGCGTCCGCACCAAGGGCGGTGTCCCGCTCGACCTGCACTACGTGGTCAGCGACGGCTCCGCGCAGACCCAGCTCGACCTCGCCGCGGCCGTCCAGGCCATGCTGCAGCAGATCGGCGTGAAGCTCACCGTCGACAAGGTGGCCAGCAAGGAGTACTTCACCAAGTACATCAACCAGGGGCGCTTCGACCTGGCGAGCTGGCGCAACACCGGCTCCTTCCCGCTCTCCAAGGGCGTGGCCAACTTCCGTGCCCCGCAGGGCGACAATGTGTTCGGCAACTTCTCCAAGCTGTCCACCCCGGAGATCGACACGCTGCTGCGCAAGGCCGCCGGCACCATCGACCCGGTCGAGGCGGCCAAGCTCTACAACCAGGCCGACGCGAAGATCTGGGAGCTCGGCCACACCGTCGAGCTCTACCAGCGGCCGAGCATCGTCGCCGTCCGCAAGGGCCTGGCCAACTACGGGGCGGGAAGTCTCGCCGACACCGACATCACCAAGGTCGGCTGGCAGAAGTAGGGGCCGGCCGCCGCACGGCGGTCGGGGCCGGCAGCGCGCCGGCAGGCAGCGCGGTGATCACGAGGCTGTCGGGCGGACACACCGGGGCAGTGCGGAGAGCCCCCGCCCCGGTGTGTCCGCCCTCACCTTGACCTTCCGCGTTGCCCGCAGACCGCCCATGTCGTCGTTCCACTCGGGAGGGAATCTAGCCGGAGGATCCGGGCGGGCGGGACATCTCGCCGGTCACACGCCGTATCCCGGGGCGTTGTCACCCGGTTCGCGCACTGATCCGTCAACTCCCGGCTGACGCAGCGCCGCAGCGTGCGGTGCCCGCGGCCGGGCCCGGCACCGCACCGCAACCCCTGGCGGCCCGGGCCTTCTCCTTCGGATCCCGGCGCGCGCCCGGCAGGATCCGAAGGAGAAGGCCTCGGTGCGTGCGCCGGTGCGGCCGGGGTGCCAGGATCGGCCGGTGAGACGGCCCGACTCCCCTGCGAAGGCGACCCCATGACCGGCGAACCGGCCGACCCCCAGGCCCGGCCCCAGGCCCACCTCCGGCACCACCGGCCGGTCCGGCGGATGGCCCCGCGCAGCCGGGACGAGCCGCACCGCACCGCCACCCCGCTCGAACTCTTCTTCGACCTCTGCTTCGTGGTGGCGGTCGCCCAGGCCGGCCGCCAACTCGCCCACGACCTCGCCACGGACCGCATCGCAGCCGGCCTCTACGGCTACGCGTTCGTCTTCTTCGCCATCTGGTGGGCCTGGATGAACTTCAGCTGGTTCGCCTCCGCCTACGACGTGGACGACGTCCCGTACCGGCTCACCACCCTCGTCCAGATCACCGGCGTGCTGATCCTGGCCGCCGGCGTGCCGCGCATGTTCGACCAGCACGACCTCGTGCTCAGCGTGGTCGGCTACGTGGTGATGCGCCTCGCCATGGTCACCCAGTGGCTGCGCGCCGCCGCCTGCGAACAGGGCCCCGCCCGCACGGTGGCACTGCGCTACGCCCTGGGCATCGTGCTCTGCCAGGTCGGCTGGGTGCTCCTGCTGCTCGTGCCGCACGAGGCCTACCCCTACCTGCTGCCGCTCGGCATCCTCGCCGAACTGTCGGTGCCGGTGATCGCCGAGCGCCCCGCCCAGACCACCTGGCACCCGCACCACATCGCCGAGCGCTACGGCCTGTTCACCCTGATCGTGCTCGGCGAGACGGTCGCCGCGGCGACCCTGGCCGTCCAGACCGCACTCGACGAGCACGACGCCCTCGGGGAACTGCTGCCGATCGCGGCGGGCGGCCTGCTGATCTGCTTCGCGGCCTGGTGGATCTACTTCGCCGAACCGATCCACGACCACCTTCGCTCCAACCGGGTGGCCTTCCTCTGGGGCTACGGCCACTACCTCGTCCTCGGTTCGGCGGCCGCGATCGGCGCCGGCCTGGAGGTCGCCGTGGAGCAGGCCGCCGGCCCCGCGCACATCTCGGCCACCGCCGCGGCCGCCGCGGTCACCGTGCCGACGGCGCTCTACCTGTTCACGGTCTGGCTGCTGCACTCCCGCCACCTCAAGCACGGCGCCGCCCAGGCCGTCCTGCCGGCCGCCTCCGCAGCCGTGCTCGCCTGCACCGCCGCGGGCGACCACGGGGTGCTCGCCGCCGGGCTGGTCACCGCCGCGGCCGTCGCGGTCGGCATCGTCCTGCACACCCGCGAGGCGTGAGCCGGCGCCCGGCGCCTGTCGGTACCGGCTGCGACGATGGCCGCAGCAGCCCGTCCGCGGTCCGGGCCGCCCCGCCGGCGCGGAGCGGCGCCGACCGCCCGCACAGAACGGCCCCGCCATGCCCGTCGTCCCCGAGCAGCTCGCCGACCTCCCCTACGCTGCGCTGCTGCGGCCGCACACCGGCCCGCTGCGCCGCGACGCCCGCTACGACACGGTGCACTTCGACGGCGGTGAGTACACCGGACAGGCCGGCGGGGCGGGCTTCCTGGAGTGTGCCTTCACCGGGGTCGAGCTGTCCGGCGCCGCCCTGCGCACCTCCCGCTGGAACGAGGTCTGGCTGCAGGGCGGCCGGCTGGTCGGCACCGAACTCGTCGACAGCGAGTGGCAGGACGCGGTGCTGCTCGGCTCGGTGCTCGCCGGGGTGTCCTGGTACGGCGCGCAGCTGCGGCGGACGGTGCTGCGCGGCTGCAAGCTGGAGTCGGTCAACCTGCGCGGCGCGGTGCTGCGCGACGTGGTGTTCGAGGACTGCCTGCTGCGCGACGTGGACTTCGGCGGCGCGAAGCTGACCGAGGTCACGGTGCCGGGCTGCACCCTGGAGGGTGCGCTTCGGCGGCGCCCGGATGGAGAAGGTCGATCTGCGCGGCGCCGTCCGGCTCGGCCTGCCCGACGGCCACCAGGGCCTGTCCGGGGCGATCCTGAACACCGGTCAGCTGTTCGAGCTCGCCCCACAGTTCGCGCACGCCCTGGGCATCACCGTCAAGGACTGACCAGGCCGGCCACGGCTTCGGCGACCGGCTGCTCGCCGGAGACGAGGTCCAGGGTCCGCCGCACGGCAGGGGCCGGCTCGGCGAGCAGCGCGGCGAGGACTCCCGCGACGTCGGCCCGCGGGACGGCGCCGCGGCCGGTGCGCTCGGCGAGCCGGACGAGGCCGGTGGCCGGGTCGTCGGTGAGCCGGCCGGGCCGCAGCACTGTCCAGTCGAGGCCGGCCCGGGCCCGCAGGTCGTCGTCGGCCGCGCCCTTGGCCCGCAGGTAGGCGCCGAACACCGGGTCCGCACCGTCCGCGGCCGAGGCGTCCGCGCCCATCGCGGAGATCATCACGTACCGCCGCACCCCGGCGAGTTCCGCCGCGTCCGCGAGCAGCACGGCCGCGCCGCGGTCCACGGTGTCCTTGCGGGCGGCGCCGCTGCCGGGGCCGGCGCCCGCCGCGAACACCACCGCGTCCGCTCCGGCCAGCACGGCGGCCAGGGCCTCGGCCGTCCCGGCCTCCAGGTCGAACTCGACCGGTTCGGCGCCGCGGCGGCGCAGGTCCTCGGCGTGTTCGGCCCGCCGGATCAGCCCCACGGGCCGGTCCCCGCGGTCGGCGAGCAGCTGTTCCAGGTGCAGGGCGATCTGGCCGTGTCCTCCGGCGATGACGATGCGCATACCGCCCACGCTATCGCCGTTCACCGGGTGGTCGCCGGACGACGCGGCGGCGAACAGTCCGTCAAAGTTCCCTCCCGGCCATGGCCATGCCGCCCTTCGGTGCGTGACGATTCTCCGCGTCCGGTCTCCGGGCAACGTGTTCATACAACATCACCGAAGGGACGGCGGCCCGATGGCTGAGCTGAGTCGTAGGAAGTTCATGGCGCTGTCGGCGAGTGCCGCGGCGGGGGCCGCGGTGGCGGGTGCCGCGGTCGGTGGCGGTGACGCGCAGGCGGCGGTGGCGGCGAACCTGAGCACCACGGGCACGCTGGCCGATGCCCGGCACGTCGTGATCCTGATGCAGGAGAACCGCAGCTTCGACCACTACTTCGGGATGCTGAAGGGCGTGCGCGGCTTCGCGGACCGCAGCGCGATCCAGGTCGCCGGCGGTTACAGCGTGTTCAACCAGCCGAACGGGCTGGGCCGGCAGTACCCGTGGCAGTTCTCCGCGACGAAGCCGGCCGGCGGCGCCGACGCCGAGCGCCTGGCGCAGTGCAACGGCGACCTGTCGCACGCCTGGTCGGACCAGCACAAGGCGTGGAACGGCGGCAAGCTCGACTCCTGGGTCGCCGCCAAGGGCAACGTCCGCACGCTGGGCTACCTGACCCGCGCGGACATCCCGTTCCACTACGCGCTGGCCGACAACTGGACGGTCAACGACGCCTACTTCTGCTCGGTGCTGTCCGCGACCGGCCCCAACCGCACCTACCACTGGTCCGGCATGATCGACCCGGCCGGCACCGCGGGCGGCCCCGCCTACGACGGCGGCGACGAGTCCGGCCTGCGCTGGCAGACCTACGCCGAAGCCCTCGAGAACGCCGGGGTCAGCTGGAAGGTGTACCAGAACGCCGCCGACAACTACGGCGACAACGCGCTCGCTTACTTCACCCAGTTCGCCTCGGCCCCGGCCGGCAGCGCCCTCGCCGTCAAGGGCATGGGCTCGGTGCCGAAGACCACCGGCCGCACCCCGGACGACATCGCCGCCGCGATCCGCGCCGACGTCCTCGCCGGCACCCTGCCCCAGGTCTCCTGGATCGTCGCCGACCAGGCCTCCTCCGAACACCCCTACGCCACCCCGGCCGACGGCGCGCACTTCGTCCACATGGTGATGGACGCCCTCAACGCGGACACGGACGTCTTCAACTCCACCGTGCTGTTCCTCAACTACGACGAGAACGACGGCTTCTTCGACCACGTCCCGCCGCCCGCCGCCCCGGCCGGCACCGCGGGCGAGTTCTACAACGGCACCAACATCGGCCTCGGCTTCCGCGTCCCGCTGATCGCCGTCTCCCCCTGGACCCGCGGCGGCTGGGTCAGCTCCGAGGTCTGTGACCACACCTCCGTCCTGCGCTTCCTGGAGCGCTGGACGGCCGCCCTGGGCAAGCCCGCCAACTGCGTCAACATCTCCGCCTGGCGCCGCAAGGTCTGCGGCGACCTCACCGGCATGTTCGACTTCGCCAACCCGGTCTACGGACTGCCCGCGCTGCCCGACACCTCCGCCACCATCGGCCTGTCCGCCTGCGGCCCGCTGCCCAACCCCGCACCCGTCGACAACAAACTGCCCCAGCAGGAGGCCGGCACCCGCCCGGCCCGCGCCCTGCCCTACCAGCCCAACGCCAACCTCGACCACCTGGAATTCGCCACCGGCGGCGTGATGAAGGTCTGGCTCACCATGGCCAACCAGGGCACCGCCGGCACACACTTCGCCGCCTACGCCAACGCCTACCGCACCGGCGGCCCCTGGCAGTACACCCTCGACCCCGGCGCGAACACCAGCGACTTCTTCAACTGCGGCACCAACTACGGCAACGGCCCCTACGACCTCAGCGTCATCGGCCCCAACCGCTTCCTGCGCCGCTTCAAGGGCGACGCCACCAAGCCCGGCAAGTCGGCCGCGGCCACCGTCTCCTACGCCGCGGCGCCGGACACCGGCAAGCAGGCCGTCTGGTTCAAGCTCGCCAACACCGGCACCACCGCGGTCACCTTCACCATCACCTCCACCAACTACCGCTCCGACGGGCCCTGGACATACACCGTGCCGGCCGGCGGCAGCACCAGCGACTACTTCAACGCGGTGGCGTACACCAACGGCTGGTACGACTTCACGGTCACCGTCGACTCCGACACCACCTGGTCCCAGCGCTTCACCGGCCACCTGGAGACCGGCACCCCCAGCATCTCCGGCTGACCCGACCGGGTGATGCCGTTCAGCGGTCGACAACACCGGGGAGCGCTCGCGGCGGGTGCTCCCCGGTGGCATGCCCGGCGGCGTAGTGTGACAGTGAGGGAAGCCCAGCGTCCGGATGCGTACGCAAGGAGGAGACATGGGCATCTTCGACAGGTTCCGGGCCAAGGCGCACGACCTGGTCAGCCCGGGCGAGCGGTCGGCGCTCGCGCACGACGAAGCCGCCGACGCATTCGGCGACACGGCCGAGAAGACCCGGATGGACGCCCAGCACGAGGCCGACCAGAGCGCCGAGGACCGCCGCGCGGCCGCCGACATGACCGCCGAGGGCGATCCCTGGGACTGAGCGCACGACCACCCGATCCGGCACCGAAGGTCGGGCACCGAAGGGGCGCACCCGCCGAGCGGGCGCGCCCCTTCCGCACGCCGCGGCTCCCGTTGCCGCGGCCCCGTCACCGGGGTGGCAGCGGCGGGCGGCGCAGGTCGGGGCGCGGGGTGTCGGCGGGCGGCGGGGCGGCGGCCCCGTGCTCGGCCAGCAGCTCCATCGCCAGCTCCACCGCGGCCGCCAGGTCGGTGTGCTCGCCGGTGGCCCAGCCGTGCGGCGAGCGCAGCACCTCGACGTCCGGCTCGACCCCGTGGTTCTCCACCGACCAGCCGATGCCGCCGGTGAACCAGGACGCGTTCTTGGGCACCGAGATCTGCGTGCCGTCGCCGAGCACGTGCCGCCCGGTCATCCCGACCACGCCGCCCCAGGTGCGGGTGCCCACCACCGGGCCGAGCCCGAGCAGCTTGATGGCGGCGATGATCACGTCGCCGTCCGAGCTGGTGGCGTGGTCGCAGACCGCCACCACCGGGCCGCGCGGCGCGTCCCTCGGCCACCGGACGGGGTGCCGGCCGCGGGTGAAGTCCCAGGCCAGCACCCGGCGGCCGAGCTTCTCCAGGACCAGCTCGGAGACGTTGCCGCCGGCGTTCCCGCGCACGTCCAGGATCAGCGCGTTCTTCGCCAGCTCGCTGCGCAGGTCGCGGTTGAACTGCGCCCAGCCGGAGCCGCCGAGGTCGGGGATGTGCAGGTAGCCGCACCGTCCGTCGCTCAGCTCGCGGACCAGCTTGCGCCGCTTGACCACCCAGTCCTGGTAGCGGATCGGCCGCTCGTCGGTGAGCGGGGTGACGGCGATCCGCCGGATGCGGTCGGTGCCCTTGCAGCGGTAGGTCAGTTCGACGGTGGTGCCGCCGGTGCCGGCCAGCAGCGGGCCCGGCCCGCGCACCGGGTCGGGCGGCCGGCCGTCGATCGCGAGCAGCTCGTCGCCGTCCTGGACCCCGAAGCCGGCCAGCGGGGCCCGGGCCCTCGGGTCGGAGGACTCGCCGGGCAGGATCCGGTCGACCAGCCACCGGCCGTCCGGATCGCGGTGCGCGTTGGCACCGAGCAGCCCGAGCGGCTGCTGGAGCAGCTGCGGGCCCTCGCCGCGCCGCGCCGGGGTGACGTACGCGTGCGAGGTGCCCAGTTCGCCGAAGAGCTCGCGCAGCAGGTCGGCGAAGTCGTCCGGGCCGGCGATCCGCTCCAGCAGCGGTTCGTACTGGGCGACCAGCTCCGGCCAGTCGAGGCCGCACATGTCCGCGTCCCAGAACTGGTCCCGGACGATCCGGGCGGCCTCGTGGTACGCCTGGCGCCACTCGGCCGCCGGGTGCACGGTGTGGGTGATCCGGCGCAGGTCGACCGTGATCGGGGAGCCGGCCGGCAGCGGGTGCAGCTTGAGCACGCCGGAGGAGAAGACCAGCACCGAGCCGCCGTCGCCGGACACCGCGTAGCCGTCCAGCTGGTCGGCCACCGTGCTGCTGCGGCCGTGGGCCAGGTCGAAGTACTCCAGGGAGGGGCGCCCGGAGGTGTCCGCGGGGTTGGCGAAGGTCTGCCCGAGGGCGCCGGAGATCGGCCAGCGCAGCCAGAGCACGCCGCCGCGCACGGGGGCGGTCGCCGAGTACTTGGACGCCGTCACCGGGAACGGCACCAGCCGCTTGGTGAGGCCCTCCCGGTCGACGGTGACGGTGCCGTCGCCGCCCGTCTCCTCAGGGTCCGCGCCGACCGCCGGGCGGCCCTCGGCCGGGGAGGCGAACGGCGAGGGCGTGTCCGCGGACAGCGGGATGAGGTACGGGCGGCAGCCGAGCGGGAACGACATGTCGCCGGTGTGCACGTCGTGCACCGGGTCGAAGCCCCGCCAGGACAGGAAGACCAGGAAACGGCCGTCCCGGGTGAAGACCGGGTGCTCGTCCTCGAACCGGCCGCCGGTGACGTCCACGATCCGCTCGTCGGCGTCCACCCGGGTGAGCCGGATCGCCCGCAGGGAGCGCCCGGCGACCGGCTGCGACCAGGTCAGCCACGCCGAGTCGGGGAGAAGTTCGGGCTGCTCACCGGCCCGTACTGGGAGCGGGCGAGCTCGCGGACGGCGCCGTCCTCGGTGGCGACCAGCAGCAGCCGGCCGTCGGAGGCGGCCACCGCGAGCCGGCGGCCGTCCGGGGAGGCGGTGAGCTCCAGGACCCGGCCGATCCGGCCGGCGGCGATCCGGCGCGGCGGCAGGCTCTCGGCGCCGCGTGCGGGCAGGGCGGCGATCTCCAGGGCGTCCTCGCCGTCCGCGTCGGTGACCCACGCGACGTGGCCGCCGTAGCCGGGCAGCACCGGCAGCCGGACCCGGACGCCGGGGGTGTCGGCGAGCGCCCGGGCCGGGCCGTCCCGGTGGGTCAGCCAGTAGAGGCTGCCGCGCACGATGACGACCCCGGCCCGGCCCGTCCGGTCGCAGGCCAGGTCCTTGAGGTGCAGGGCGGTCGAGACCTGGTAGGGGCGGCGGCCGGAGCGGGCTCCGCCGAGCGGGACGTCGAGGCGGCGCGGGGCCGGCGCGTCCAGGCCGTCCAGCAGCCACAGGTCGCCGGCGTGCTGGTAGACGATCCGGGTGCCGTCGCTCGCCGCCTCGCGGGCGTAGTAGGAGGCGTGGTCGCTGTGCCGGCGCAGGTCGGTGCCGTCCGGGAGGCAGGAGTAGAGGTTGCCGATGCCCTCGTGGTCGGAGAGAAAGGCGATCCGCAGCCCGTCGGGGCCGGTCAGCGGCATGGGGGAGGAGAGATGCCCGCGGTGGCCGGGCAGCAGCTCGGCCTCGTCCAGCCAGAGCCGGCCGGTGGCGCCGCCGCGGTAGCGCTTCCAGGCGGCCGGGGTGTGCGGTGCGGCGCCCGTCAGCAGGACGGTGCGGCCGTGGCCCACCTGGGCGTCGTCGACCGGCCCCCACGGCATCCGCCGGCCCGGCGCACCGTCGGTCGGCAGCCCGTACGCCCAGGTGTAGTGCGCGAACGGCTCGTGGTACGAGGTCACGGCCAGCACCTCGCCGCCGGGCAGCCAGCCGCGCACCCGGGTGTCCTGACTGCCCCAGTAGGTGAGCCGGACGGCCTCACCGCCGTCCGCCGGGGCCGTCCACACCTCGGGGGTCAGCGCCGTCCAGCTCGTCCAGGCGATCGTGGAGCCGTCCGGGGACAGCCGCGGGTGGCTGACCCGGACCCGGTCGGCGCTCACCCGCCAGGCGCGTCCGGTGCCGTCGGCCCGGTCCAGCGGGGCCACCCACACGTCGTCCTCCGCGGTGAAGGTGAGCAGGTCGCCGCGGAGGTGGGGGTACCTGAGATATCCGGACACTTCTCCATGGTTCGGCGCCCGTGCGGGCCTCGCAACCCGCCGCTCTACTCCGCGCGGGCCGCCGGACCCTGACGGTGCGCCGGACTCCATTGACAGGCGCACGGGGATTCGCTTCAGTGGTCTAGTCCAAGTGTGGTCCAGTCCAATGCGGCAGCCGGTAGGTCGGGGCCGCCGCTGCGGGCTGCCCCCGGCCGACCCCCACCGGCACCGGACGCCCCCACGCCCTACGGCAGGAGCACCCCCACATGCCCATGTCCCCCAGACCTGCCCACGCCGCGCCCGGCCGCCGGCTGCTCGCGGCCTCCACCGCCTGGGCCGTCGCCGCCGCCGGCGCGGCCGCGCTGACCTTCGGCCTCGCCTCCTCGGCGACGGCCGGCGAATTCCTGAGCAACGGCGGCTTCGAGAGCGGCTCGCTCGCCCCCTGGAGCTGCACCGGCAACACCGGCAGCATCGTCACCGGCCAGTCGCACACCGGCAGTTACGCCCTCGCCGGAGCCGCCTCGGCCAGCGACAACGCCCAGTGCAGCCAGACCGTCACGGTCGCCCCCAACACCGCCTACACGCTCAGCGCCTGGGTGAAGGGCGCCTACGTCTACCTGGGCGTCGACGGCGGCGCCTCGACCTGGACGCCCAGCACCGGCGGCGCCTACCAGAAGCTCACCGTCAGCTTCACCACCGGCGCGAGCCAGACCAGCGCCACCGTCTGGACCCACGGCTGGTACGGCCAGGGCACCTACAACGCCGACGACGTCTCGCTGGACGGGCCCGGCGCACCGGCGTCCTCCGCCCCGCCCACCTCGCAGCCCCCGACGTCGCAGCCCCCGACGAGCCAGCCGCCGACGTCCCAGCCGCCCACCTCGCAGCCCCCCACGTCGCAGCCCCCGACGAGCCAGCCGCCCACCACCCCGCCGCCCGGCGGCGGGCTGCCCACCCACGCCCTGGTCGGCTACCTGCACGCCAGCTTCGCCAACGGCGCCGGCTACACCCGGATGGCCGACGTCCCGGACTCCTGGGACGTCATCGACCTCTCCTTCGGCGAGCCGACCTCGGTGACCTCGGGCGACATCCGGTTCAACCGCTGCTCCGCCAGCGAGTGCCCGAACGTCGAGTCCGACGCCGACTTCAAGGCGGCCATCGCCGCCAAGCAGGCCCAGGGCAAGAAGGTGCTGATCTCCATCGGCGGCCAGAACGGCCAGGTGCAGCTCACCACCACCGCGGCCCGAGACACCTTCGTCTCCTCGGTCTCCGCGATCATCGACAAGTGGGGCCTGAACGGCCTCGACATCGACTTCGAGGGCCACTCGCTGTCGCTCGACACCGGCGACACCGACTTCAAGAACCCGACCAGCCCGGTCATCGTGAACCTGATCTCGGCGCTGAAGACGCTCAAGGCCAAGTACGGGCAGAACTTCGTGCTGACCATGGCCCCGGAAACGTTCTTCGTCCAGCTCGGCTACCAGTACTACGGCTCCGGGCCGTGGGGCGGCCAGGACCCGCGGGCCGGCGCCTACCTGCCGGTGATCTACGCCCTGCGCAACGACCTCACGCTGCTGCACGTCCAGGACTACAACTCCGGCTCCATCATGGGCCTGGACAACCAGTACCACTCGATGGGCGGCGCCGACTTCCACATCGCGATGACCGACATGCTGCTCAAGGGCTTCCCGGTGGCGGGCAACACCGCCAACATGTTCCCGGCGCTCGCGCCCTCCCAGGTGGCGATCGGCATGCCGGCCACCACCAACGCGGGCAACGGCTACGTCGCCCCCGCCGAGGTGGACAAGGCGCTGGACTGCCTCACCAAGGGCACCAACTGCGGCAGCTACGTCCCGAAGGCCGGCGTGCAGCCCGGCCTGCGCGGCCTGATGACCTGGTCCGTCAACTGGGACCAGTTCGGCGGCCGGGAGTTCTCCAAGAACTTCGACTCCTACTTCGGCTGACGGAACGCCGAAGGCCCCCGCTTCCGCGAGGGGCCTTCGGACCGTCTGTGCGCCGCCAGGGACTCGAACCCCGGACCCGCTGATTAAGAGTCAGCTGCTCTAACCAACTGAGCTAGCGGCGCCTACCGACGTCGCAACCATACACGCTCCCGCAGGTCGGACGCACATCTGTGCACCGTACGGGCTCAGTGCAGCTTCTCCCCGGCCGCCAGCATGGCCACGAACCGTTCGATCCGGCGGGCCCGGGTCTCCGGCCGCTTCGCCTCCTGCACCCGGTGCAGCACGGAGTAGCGGTTGGCGGCGTCGAGGCCGGCGAAGAACGCCTGCGCCGCCGGTTCGGCGGCCAGCGCCGCCGCCAGGTCCTCCGGGACGGTGGCCGTCCGCGGGCTGTCGTAGGCGGCCTCCCACCGGCCGTCGGCGCGGGCGCGCTCGACCTCGGCGAGGCCGGCCGGGCGCATCCGCCCCTGCGCGGTCAGATCCTCGGCCTTCTGCCGGTTGATCTTGGACCAGCGGCTGCGGGCCGTCCGCGGGCCGAACTTCTGCAGCCAGTGGCGCTCGTCCTGGGCGCGCTTCTGCCCGTCGATCCAGCCGTGGCAGAGCGCCACGTCCAGCGCCTGCCGGTAGTCGAGGGCGGTCACCCCGGGCGCCTTCTTGCGCAGCCGCAGCCAGACGCCCGGCGAGGTCGCGTGGTGGGAGTCCAGCCACGCCTCGAACGCCTCGGCGGAGTCGAACTCGACGGTGTCCAGCGGATCGGCCATGGCCACCACCCCATCACATCCGCCGCAGGGCCACCAGGGTGACGACGACCGATCGGCCGTCACCCGCGCGCCGCTCCACCTCCGCGGCCCGCTCCAGCGGGACGACGACGTCCGGCTCAACCCGGAAGGCGCCCTCCTCCCACAGCTCCACCAGCTCCGCCAGCGCCGCCGACTCGGCGACGGCGCCCGACCGGCCGCCCGGCACCGGGCCCAGCGCCGCGACCCGGCCCGGCCCGCCCGCCAGCGCCGACCAGAGCGGCCCGGCGGCCCGGCCGGCCGCATCGAGGACGGCGTCCACCCCGGCCGGGGCCGCAGCCCGGATCCGCCCGCCCAGGCCGACGCCGTAGCCGACCGGCACCGCGCCGGCCTCCCGCAACGCCGGCCGGGCCGCCGCCGGCGCCACCGCGACCACCGCGGCCCCGCGGGCCAGCGCGAGCCGGACGGCCACCCGGCCCGCCGGTGCCTGCGCGCCGTGCACCAGCAGGGTCTCCCCGCGCCGGACCCGCAGCTTGTCCAGGGCGGCCCGGGCGCCGGCCGCGGTCACCGGCAGCAGCGCGGCCTCGGCCCACGGCAGGGCGGCCGGGCGGCCCGCCACCCGTTCGGCGTCCACCGCCACGTACTCGGCGCACGCGCCGGACGGGCAGTGACCGAGCACGTCGTCGCCGCGCTCCCAGCCGTAGGCGCCCGCGCCGAGCCGCTCCACCGTCCCGGCGAACTCCTCGCCCACGATGCCGGGCCGGGCGGGCCGGCCCGCGGGCCAGCCCGCCGCCACCACCCGGACGAGCAGCTGCCCCGGCCCCGGCAGCGGCCGCTCCGCCGTGCCGATGCCCGCCGGGCCCGATCCCGCACCCCGGTGGACCAGTGCCCGCACTGCCCACCTCCGCTGGTCCAGGCCCGGCGAGCCCTGCCGGGCAGGCCTCTTTGTCACACTTATGCTCGGCCGCAGGGTCGGGAGCCGCACGTCACGGAGGTCGAACGGTGGCCCAGCTGTCACTGCTGTTCCTGGTACTGCTGGCCTCGGTCGTCACGATGCCGCTGGCCCGCCGGATCCACGTGCCCCAGCCCGTGCTGATGACCCTGCTCGGCCTGGTGATGGCGCTCGTCCCGCAGATCCCGAACGTCACCGTCGACCCCGATCTGATCCTGCCGCTGGTGCTCCCCCGCTGATCTTCGCGGTGGCCCGGCGCTCCTCCGTCCGGCACTTCCGGGCCAACATCACCTCGATCCTGCTGCTCGCCGTGGCGCTGGTGGTGGTGACCACCACGGTGGTGGCCCTGGTCTTCCGGTGGCGGGTGCCCGGGCTGCCGATCGCCGCCGCGGTCGCCCTCGGCGCCCTCGTCTCACCGCCCGACCCGGTGGCCGCGGTCGCGGTCGCCGGCTCGATCGGGCTGCCCCGCCGACTGGTCGCGATGCTGGAGAGCGAGGGCCTGTTCAACGACGTCACCGCGATCGTCGTCTACTCGCTGGCGGTCGAGGCCGTGGTCGACGGCGACTTCTCGGTGCCGGACGCGGCGCTGCGCTTCGTGCTGTCCGCGGTGGTCGCCGTCGTCGTCGGCATCGGCCTCGGCTGGCTCAACAGCCGGCTGGCGGGCCGGCTCGACGATCCCACCCAGCAGGTCGCGCTCAACCTGCTGGTCCCGTTCGCCGCCTACACCCTGGCCGAGGAGACGCACGGCTCGGGCGTGCTGGCCGTGGTGGTCTGCGCGCTCTACCTGGCCGACCGCGCCGCCGACGCGGACGAGGTCGCCTACCGGCTGGTCGGCAACGCGTTCTGGGAGATCGTCGAGATCCTGATCACCGGCGTGGCCTTCGGCCTGATCGGACTGGAGCTGGCCACCGTGCTCGCCGACGTCCGGGACAGCTGGCGCGGCATGCTGGGCGACACCGCCTGGGTGATCGCGGCGGTCGTCCTGACCAGGCTGCTGTGGCTGCTGCCGGCGGCCTGGCTGTCCAAGCGGGTCAGCGGGGGCGAGGAGGAGGACACCCCGATCAGCTGGCGCGAGACGGTCGTGCTCTGGTGGTCGGGGATGCGCGGGGTGGCCACCGTGGCGCTGGCCCTGGCCGTGCCGCTCACCACGCACGCCGGGACGGGCTTCCCGGCGCGCAGCGAGATCGTCTTCGTGGCGTTCAGCGTCGTCCTGTTCACCCTGTTGGTGCAGGGACTCAGCCTGCCGTTCGTGGTGCGCGGGCTGGGCCTGGGGATCGACAAGGACCTGCACGAGCAGGCGGTGCGCGAACTCTGGTGGCGGGCGGCCAAGGCCGGACTCGTCCGACTGGGCGAACTGGAGGAGGAACGCCCCCTGCCGGTCGAACTCGCCGACCGCCTCCGCGAGCGCCAGCACGACCGGCTGGCCCGGCTCTGCCCCGAGAAGTACGAGGAGGAGGAGTCCGCCGAGGCGCGCCGCCGCTTCGCCCAGTGGCGCACCGCCGCCGCCGTCGAGCAGGAGATGATCGCCGCCTCCCGGCGCGAGGTGCTGACGGCCCGTAACGAACCCGGCGGCGACCCGGAACTCGCCGACGAGGTGCTGCGCCAGCTCGACCTCCGCTCGACACGCAAGTGAGCGGGCCGGGCCGGGGATAGGCTGGCCGCGGGCAAGGCCGTCGACGGAGCCGGCACACGCACCACGTACCGCCTGACCTCGCGCTCCCTCCCGCCTGGCCCAGTGCAGGTACTGCAAACCGGATGACTCAAGGAGCAACCGATGTCGGAGAACCGCACCGGCGGTCGCACGCCGCTGGACCGCACCCCGCAGTGGGCGGCCCTGGGCAAGCACCGCGCGGAGCTGGGGGAGCAGCACCTGCGCGGGCTGTTCGACGCCGACCCCGAGCGGGGCAGCCGCTACACCCTGGCCGTCGGCGACCTGCACGTCGACTACTCCAAGCACCTGGTGACCGACGAGACGCTCGGCCTGCTGCGCGAGCTCGCCGCCGCCACCGGCGTCGCCGGACTGCGGGACGCCATGTTCCGCGGCGAGAAGATCAACATCACCGAGGACCGCGCCGTCCTGCACACCGCGCTGCGCGCCCCGCGCGGCGCCGTGGTCGAGGTCGACGGCGAGAACGTCGTCCCCGCGGTGCACGCCGTCCTCGACAAGATGGCCGCCTTCGCGGACCGGGTGCGCAGCGGCGCCTGGACGGGCCACACCGGCAAGCGGATCCGCACCGTCGTCAACATCGGCATCGGCGGCTCCGACCTCGGACCGGCCATGGCCTACGAGGTGCTCCGCTCCTACAGCGACCGCGGCATCGATGTCCGCTTCGTCTCCAACGTGGACGGCGCCGACCTCAACGAGGCGCTGGTCGGCCTGGACGCCGCCGAGACGCTGTTCATCGTCGCGTCCAAGACCTTCACCACCATCGAGACCATCACCAACGCGGTCTCCGCGAAGAACTGGCTGCTCACCGAACTGCGTGCGGACACCGACGCGGTCGCCAAGCACTTCGTGGCGCTCTCCACCAACGCCGGCGGCGTCGCCGACTTCGGCATCGACGTGGCCAACATGTTCGAGTTCTGGGACTGGGTGGGCGGCCGCTACTCCTACGACTCGGCGATCGGCCTCTCGCTGATGATCGCCATCGGCCCGGACCGCTTCCGCGAGATGCTGGACGGCTTCCACCTGGTCGACGAGCACTTCCGCACCGCTCCGCCGGAGCAGAACGTGCCGCTGCTGCTCGGCCTGCTCGGTGTCTGGTACGGCGCGTTCTTCGACGCCCAGGCGCACGCCGTGCTGCCGTACTCGCACTACCTGTCGAAGTTCACCGCCTACCTCCAGCAGCTCGACATGGAGTCCAACGGCAAGTCGGTGGACCGCGAGGGCAACCCGGTCACCTGGCAGACCGGCCCGGTGGTCTGGGGCACCCCCGGCACCAACGGCCAGCACGCCTACTACCAGCTGCTGCACCAGGGCACCAAGGTGATCCCGGCGGACTTCATCGGCTTCGCCAAGCCGGTCGAGAGCCTGCTGCCCGGCCTGGTCGCCCAGCACGACCTGCTGATGGCGAACTTCTTCGCACAGACCCAGGCGCTCGCCTTCGGCAAGACGCCCGAGGAGGTCGCCGCCGAGGGGGTGCCCGCCGAGCTGGTGCCGCACAAGACCTTCCGCGGCAACCACCCGACCACCACCGTGCTGGCCGCCGAGCTCACCCCGTCGGTGCTCGGCCAGCTGGTCGCCCTCTACGAGCACAAGGTGTTCGTCCAGGGCGCGATCTGGAACATCGACTCCTTCGACCAGTGGGGTGTCGAGCTCGGCAAGGTGCTGGCGAAGCGGATCGAGCCGGTGCTGCTGACCGGCGAGGGCGTCGAGCAGTTGGACAGTTCGACGGCGGCCCTGGTCGAGCGCTACCGGACGCTGCGCGGCCGCTGAGCCCGCCGCCCTCCGGGGCCGCCCTCCCGCAGGGCGGCCCCGGAGCGCGGTCGGCGCCGGGTCAGCGCCCGGCCGGCCAGCAGCGCGGGCAGCCGCCCGGCAGATCGGGCGGGCAGCAGGCGGCGCCGCTCGGAGTCCCGGAGAGGGCCGTGGGCGCCGGGCCGGGTACCGGCCGCAGGGTCGAGGGCCGGGGCGC
This sequence comes from Kitasatospora paranensis, assembly GCF_039544005.1. NCBI lineage: Bacteria > Bacillati > Actinomycetota > Actinomycetes > Kitasatosporales > Streptomycetaceae > Kitasatospora > Kitasatospora paranensis. Next base: position 3,262,741 of record NZ_BAABKV010000001.1, on the reverse strand, counting down.
CAGCACGAGCGCCACGGCCAGGGCGATGCCGGAGACCACCGCCAGGACGATCATCGACCGCCCCCGCAGCCGGGCCCGCCGGTGTCCGCGCAGGGCGGCGGCCTCCGCGTCGGCGAGCTCGGCGCGGACCCACGCCTCGAAGCCGCCGGGCGCGGCCTCCGGGTGATCATCGGGCGCCATGACCGGGGAGGTTAGCAGCCCGGACGCCGCCGGGGAACGCCGAAGGCCCCCGCTTTCGCGAGGGGCCTTCGACCGTCTGTGCGCCGCCAGGGACTCGAACCCCGGACCCGCTGATTAAGAGTCAGCTGCTCTAACCAACTGAGCTAGCGGCGCCTGCTGACGTGGAAGACTCTAGCAGCGGCGCGCGGCGGAACCAAAATCGAATACTGCGGTCCGTGGTCAGGCCGAGGGGACGGGCCGCAGCGGCCCGTCCGCGGTGTCCAGGAGTGCGCCCTGGGTGTTCCCCGGACCACCGCGGGCGGCCCGGACGCACGCCCACAGCACCACCGCGGCGCCCGGCAGCCAGGGTTCCCGTGAGTCCGGGGCGACGATCCACCGGCCGCCGCCGAGGCCCGGCGAGTCCGGGGCGTCCACCATGCGCTGGACGGGCGGGACGGTCACCGCGTCCCCCTGGCCGTGGCAGAGCAGCGGCGGGACGTCCCGCGCCCACTCCTCCCAGGCCAGCAGCGAGCGCAGTCGCGGCGCCGCCCCGGGCTGGACGAACAGCAGGGTGCGCCCGCGGTAGGCGGCGACCGGGCCGCAGCCGGGGCCCGAGGCCCACAGCTCGTCCAGCACCCGGCGGCCGAACAGGGCGGGCATGCTGATCACGTCGAAGGTGCGGCCGCACGGCAGCACGGTGGGCGCCCACGGGCGCGACTCCCACAGCGCCCGCATGGAGCGCGGGTACTCGCTGGCGGACGCCAGCCAGGCCTCCCCGGCCACGGTCACGTACTCCACGGATTGATAGGTCCAGATGTCCACCCCAGCAGGGTGGCGCCGCTCCGGCTCCGGGCGGACCGAAAACCCGGTTCGCCGGACAGCGCGGGGCGGCGGGGCGTACCCTTCCCACCCGCATATGCCAGAGGCCCGTGTGCGGTGCCCCGGCGGGCGGCCTACTGCTCCGAACCGCGCTGCCGCTGCAGGCCGAGACCGTACTCCACCATCCGGGCGGCGTAGTCCGGCGTCCAGTCGACCCGGGCGGCGATCTCGGCGGGGGTCAGCGCGTCGAACCGGCGGGTGTCCGCGAGCTGCGCGGCCGCGATCGCCTGGAAGTCCGTGGCGCGCTCCGCGGCTGCCCGGAAGGCCAGGGCCAGCTCCGTCGACCGGCGCAGCAGCTCCGCCGGGTCGTCGATCGCATCGAGGTCGAAGAAGCGCTCCGGCTCCGGCTCCGCGGCCTGCGGCTCGAACAGGAGCTGGGCCGGCCGCAACCGGCGCGGAGGGGTGCCCGGGCCCGGGGCGGCCGGCGCGGGGATGCCGCTCTGGTCGGACGCCTGTGCGTGGGAATCGGGCATGGAAGGACACCTCCGGAGGGTTGGTGGCGAGGGGGCCGGCCGCCGTCCATTGTCGCGCGGTCCGACCGCGTAGCGGAACGGTGCACACCCCGTCGCTATTCCCCGCCCCGGGTCGCGTACGCCACCGTGCACGCCCCGGCGGGCCTCCGCGCCCCCGGCCGGCGGGCCGGCCGGGGCCCGGTCACACCAGCGGTACCCGGTGTTCGCCGAGGTGGGCGAGGACGGCGTGGTTGGCCTCCCAGCCGTCCGGGAACTTCACCGCCACCCCCAGCTGCACCGGCTCCGTCGACGGATGCTCGTCCAGCAGTTCGGCGATCCCCGCCCGCGCCACCACGATGCACGCGTGCCGGTGCCGGGAGGCCAGCACGCACAGCCGGCCCGTCTCCAGGTGGAACGCCGTCGCGTCCGGCCGCCCCGACAGCGGGTGCAGCACCACCGTCACGTCGTACTCGCGGCCCTGCAGGCGGTTGGCGGTGTCGACCGTCACCGCCGGGCCCGCCGCCGGATCCACCGGGACGCCCAGGGCGGCGAGCGCCTGCCGGACGGCCGCCGCCTGATCCCGGTGCGCCGTGCCCACCGCGATCCGCCCGGCCGCGACCGGGCCCGACCCCTGCTCGGAGTGCGCCGTCAGGCCGCGGTCCAGCAGCCGCCGCACCGTCGCGGCCACCGCCGCCACCGCCTGCGGATCCGTCCGCACCGTGTGCCGGGCCGGCAGCTCCAGCAGTGCCCAGCCGTGCTCCACCGCCTCGTCGATCGCGGCGTCCACCGCGGAGCCGTCCGCGCGTGCCGCCGCCGTCAGCCGCCGCTCACCCGGCCCCGTCCCGGACCGGAACGGTGTGTACGGGTAGAACGCCGACGAGATCAGCGGCGCCGCCGACGCCGGCAGCCGCCAGGAGACCGGCAGCCGGTGCGGCCGGATCGCCGGGTTGTGCGCCAGCAGCGTCACCACGGCACTGCTCGACGGGTCGTACGACAGCCCCGCCCACTGGTCCGTCCCCACCACCGTGAACGGGTCCAACTGGCCCGGGTCGCCGACGAACAGCGCCCGCTCGAACAGCCGGGCCACCGCCAGCAACGCGTCCGAACGCATCTGGTACGCCTCGTCGACGATCGCGTGCCGCCACGGCGCCTCGGCCTTCACCCACTGCCACTTCGCCGCGGTGGAGACCACCACGTCCTGCTCCAGCAGGTCCGCGGCCTTCTCCGAGGCGGTGACGTTGACGTGCCGCAGCGCCTCCGGTGCCGGGCGCGAGTCACCCGCGTGCAACCGGCCGATCGTGACGTCCGGCGCCTTCACGGCGAGCCGGTCCACCAGGTCGTCGACCTGGCTGTTGGTCTGCGCGACGATCATCAGCCGCTCGCCGGCCGCGACCAGCTCCCGGGCCGCCCGCACCACCAGCGTCGACTTGCCCGCGCCCGGCGGGGAGTCCACCACCACGCCGCGCGGAGCCCCGGGGGCCGGCCGCACCGCCGCCTCCAGGATCGCGGCCACGGCGGCGTCCGCCGCGGCGCCCGGCGCCTGATCGTCCGTCATCCCGCCGCTCATTCCCACTCTTCCGTCCCACCGGCCGACACCGGGGCACCCCTGGCGGCCCGCCGTGCGTCCACGGGGTGTCCTCCGGCTCCGGCAGCGGCGCCGACTGGCGCGCCGTCAGCTCGAACAGCGTGAACACCACCCGCTCGCCGACCTCCGGCAGGCTGCCCGGCTCCGGCTCCTTCTTCCGGCCCATGCCGGACACCACCCGGACGGTCACCGTGCCCGCGGCCGCGTCCGCACCGACCACCACCGCGCGCTGCGCCGCCGGCGCCGGGCCCTGCGGCCCGCCCGGGGCCGGCACCCGGTGCACGTCGCGGCCCGGGTCCGCGTGCGGGCTGTCCGCCGTCCGCACCACCAGCAGCGGCCGGGGCTTGGCGCTGCGCCCCGAGGTGTCGTACTCCGGCACCACCTCCGCCACCTCGCCCGCGAAGGCCTCGCCGGCGAGCCGGTGCCCGGCCATCGCCAGCGGGTCGTCCAGCGCCTCCTGGACGTCGAGCCGGACCTGCTCGCGCTCCCGCTGGGCGAGCTTGCGGGCGGCCGTCACCGCGTCGTCCTGCCGGGGCTGCGGCGGCTCGCCCGCCGCGAGCCGGTCCCGGTGGCCGGTGTACGACCAGCGGTCGCCCTCCCAGCGGTCGGCGACGTGCCCGCCGGGCGGCAGCGTGCGCAGCAGGTCGAGGCCGCGCCAGATGTCCTCCCAGGTCGGCAGCATGACCCGGGCCAGCTCCTCGTGGAGCCGCTCCAGGGCCTGCTTGACCAGCAGTTCGGCCCGCCCGGCCTCGGCGCCGGACGCCGACCGGGCGGCGGACGTCGCCGCGTCGTACCGGGCGATCGCGGGCACCAGCACCGCCTCGTCGAACCGCGGGTCGGTGGCGGGGCCGGCCGGCGGGTGCCGCAGCCGGCCGTCCGGGCCGCGCTCCGACTCGGCCCGCTCGGCGGCCTCGGCGCCGGACAGGCCCGGCGCCGGGTCGTGCCAGGCCAGCTGGGCGGCCAGGTGCTGGTCCTCCAGGTGGCTCTGACCGGTCGCCCAGTGCCGGGCGAGCAGCCCCGTCATCGGCAGCAGCAGGCTGGAACCCGGCACCTGTGCCCGGTCGGTGAGGTGCGTCAGCCAGCGCCCCAGCAGCGGCACCTGGGTCGGCGCCGGGTACGGGCCCGGGTCGGCGTCCTCGGCGGTGCGCCGGAACCGGGTGGAGCGGCCGATCAGCGCCAGGTGCTGCACCGCGGCCGAGTTCGGCACGATCAGCTGCGGTGCGTCCGCGCACAGCTCCCGGAAGACCTGCGTCCTGTCGCCCGTCTCCGGATCCCGCTCGGAGCCCTCGATCTGCTCGACGTCGTCGCCGAAGGACTCCAGGTACGGCAGGACGTCGGCGCCGAACCGGGCCAGGAAGTCGAAGCGCAGCGTGCGGTTGAGGGGCTGGGCCACGATGTGCGTCCGCGGCGCGTCCCGTTCGGTGCCGAGCATCACGGCGAGCGGGGCACCCGACTCGCCCGCCGCGGCCAGCGGCACCACCACCATCGGACGGTCCGACAGATGGCGGTGGCGGACGGTCGCCAGCGGCTCGGCGCGGCCGCTGCGGACGGCCTCCAGCCGGGCGAGGGTGTTCAGCAGGCTCATCCGGCGGACCCCCGGCGGTGCGGGCCGTGGTGACGGGTGGTCAACGGGGCCTCCCGAGCGCCTCGGCGCGCAGCGCCGCGGCCCTGCGCAGCCGTGCGGAGGCCTCGTCGGCCTCGGCGTCGGCTCCGGCGGCCGCCCCGGCGTCGGCCCCGGTGGCCGCCTCGGCGTCGGCCCCGGTGGCCGGTGCCGCCGGTGCGGCGGCGGCCAGGGCGGCCGCGACCGTGCGGATCGAACCGAGTTCGCCCCGCACGCCCCGGCCGAGCTGCTCGACCGCGTCGCCGCAGCGGGCCTGCGCCCGGCAGTGGAAGCCGAGCTCGCAGGTCGACAGGCAGTCCGGGCTGTACGCCGCGGGCACCGAGCCGACCGCTGCCGCCAGCTCCTCGGCGGACCGGGTCGGCGCGCCCGCCCCGTCCGGCACGAGGTCGAAGGTGGTGCCGGCCGGCAGGTCTGCCAGCAGCCCGCCGATCCCGGTCATCCGGCTCAACTGGCGGCGGGTGGTGGCCAGCTCCCGGCGGACGTCCACCGCGGCGGCCGTCGGCCGGTTGGAGAAGTCCCGCGGGCAGACCAGCAGCACCGTGGTCGACGGGCCGCCCGGCAGCTCCTGCTGCGCGTACGGGCCGCGGCCGACCGGCACTCCGGCCAGGGCCGCGGCCGTCTCCTGCAGGGCCAGCACGTACACCGCGGCCTGCCGGGCCGCGGCGCCCACCTTGGCGGGGTCGGCGGTGCCGTCGAGCACCGGGAAGGACTTGATCTCCACGACCGTCGACCGGCCGCCGTGCACGATCAGGGCGTCCGGCTCCAGGTAGGCGGGGCTGCCGGCCACCGTGAGCCGCAGCATCGGGTGGTCCAGCAGGTGCCAGCCGGTCGGGTCGGCGGCGGCCTCGGCGAGGACCTGGGCCGTCCGATCGGCGCGCACCGCGGGGAGGAGCGGCGCAGCAGGTCGGGCACGGCCAGCGGGGCGCCGTCCTCGGCGGGCAGACCGAGGTGGCGGCGCAGCGGCTCCAGCAGGGCGGCGTAGCCGTCCTGCTTCAGCCGGGCCTCGAAGACGTTGCCGCGGGCCAGCGCGAACGGGGACTGGCCGAACGGCGCGGGTCGGCCGAGCTGCTTGGCGACGGCCGCCTTGTCGACGCCCGCGGCGTCCAGCAGCGAGCGGCGGCGGCAGCCGGGATTGGCGGCGAGCGCGGCGAGGGCACGGGCGTCGAGACTGCGCTGCGGCGCCCGGCCGCGCAGCTCGGAGAGGCGCTGCGCGAGCGGCTCTGACTGCCCCAGGTGCGAGACGTTCATGGTGCGGCCCAGTGTTGCATCCGCCACCGACAATCGGGGCCGCCTCCTCCGGAAGGGCCGCCGGCGGCAGGCGGGCGGGCGCCGGAGACAGCCGGGGGCGGCCGGGCAGACCTGGGTTACCGGCGAGTAGTCGCCGGGTGCGGGATCATGGGGATCCGGCCCTCAATGGCGAGCCAGGCCGCCGCGAATCCTGCTGCGAGGAGTCCCCCCATGCCCGCCCGCATCGTGCTCGTCCGCCACGGCGAGACCGCCTGGTCGGCCACCGGCCGCCACACCGGCCGCACCGACGTGCCGCTCACCGAGGAGGGCCGCGCGATGGCGCGCGCCCTCGGCGCCCGCCTCGCCCGCGCGCCCTGGAACGGCCTCACCGACGCCCGCGTCTACACCAGCCCGCTCTCCCGCGCCCGCGAGACCTGCGAGCTCGCCGGGTTCGGCGACCGCGCCGTCGACCGCGACGAACTGCTGGAGTGGGACTACGGACAGTACGAGGGCCGCACCGGCACCGACATCCGCGCCACCGACCACCCGGGCTGGCTGATCTGGCGCGACGGCGTCCCCGGCGGCGAGAAGCTCGCCGAGGTCGCCGCCCGGGTCGACGGCTTCCTCGACGACGTCCGCGACACCCACGGCGTCCCGCACCCCGAGACCACCACCATGCACGCGGCCGACTGCGACGTGGTGCTCTTCGCCCACGGCCACCTGCTGCGCATCCTCACCGCCCGCTGGCTCGGCCTGCCGCCGGAGTACGCCCAGCGGTTCAAGCTCGGCACCGCGGCGCTCTCGGTGCTCTCCTGGGAGTACGGGCTGCCGGCCGTCGAGATCTGGAACGACCACAGCCACCTCGACGGCCTCGGCTGAGCCCGCCCCGCAGCGGCGGCCGCCCCGCAGGTCCCACCGGCCCGGCCGGGCCTCAGGCCACCGCGAGGGCGCCGTCGTACGCGTCCAGGAAGCCGGCCACCTCCGGTACCGCCCCGTGCGTGCGCAGCTGCCGGGCGGTACCGGCCAGCATCCCGCGGATCCGCGCCGACCGGACCTCGCCGAGCAGCGCCACCGCCGCCGATCCGTGGCCCGCGGCGCCCACCAGGTCGCCCCGGCCCAGCCGGTCGTGCGCCAACTCCGCCGTGTACAGCGCCCGGTTGCGCAGGAAGTGCGGATCCTGCAGCGCTATCGCCCGCCCGGCCCGCTCACTGGCCACGTCCCACTCGCCCAGCGCCGACCAGCACTGCGCCTCCAGCCCGGCCAGTTCGGCCTCGCCGAAGAACGACATCCACTCCGGATCCGCCTCGCCCCGGCCCCGGTCGAACAGCCCGGTCGCCCGCGCCAGCGACCGCTCGCACGCCGACCGGTCCTGCAACAGCGCCCAGCCGCCCGCCTCGCGCATCGCCAGCAGCGCCGACAGCCGCGCCGAGCCGAGGTCGTGGGCGGCGGCCTGGCCGGCCTGCGCGGCCCGCAGCGCCTCCCGCGGCCGTCCGGCATCCCGGGCCAGGAAGGCGATGTTGCAGAAGACGTGCGCCTCCAGCGCCGCGTCACCGGCCATCCGCGCGGTGGCCAGCGCCTCCGAGTAGAACGACCTGGCATCCGCCAGCCGGTTCGAGTCGTGGGCCAACCAGCCGACCGAAACGGCCAGTTCACCGGCGCTCGCCTGCAACCTGCGCTCCGTGGCCGGGCTGTACTCGCCCTCGTTGAGCAACACGTAGGCATGGCGCAGGGACTGGCCCGCCAGCTCGAAGAGGGCGTCCGCGCCGTGCGCGTCGTCCAGCAGGCGGATGTCCCGGACGGCCTGCTCCACACCGCGCACCTCCGCCGCCCCCACCTTGCGGGGGACGGGCAGCGCCTGCTGCGCCGGTGGGAGCGACGGCGCGGACGGCGTCGCCGGGGCGGCCGGGCCGTCCGGCCCGGATGCGGCGTCGGCGGGCCCGTCCAGGCCGAGCACGGACGCCAGGGCGGTCGAGCCGCCGGTCAGGAACGTACGGCGACGCACGTCGTCGTTCTCCTCGTCACGATGGTGCCCGACGTCGGGTGCCGGCACGGGGACGGCCCGGCCTCTCCCGTGCGTCGGCGGACCGTCGTGCGGGGCGCGAAGCCGAGGTCGGCCAGTGACCGGTCCGGCCACATGTGCCGGAACACCCTCTCGTAGGCGTAGTTGGGGCAGCGGATCTCCCCGGATTCGACCCGGCCGACATAGCGGGCATCGCAGGACACGTGCTCGCCGATCTCCCGGGCCGCCCGGCGGACCGCGATCGCGAACTCCCCTGCGGAGAGGTCGCCGCGCAGCCCGCGCATCACGACATTGGGGGCGGCCGGTGCGGACCGGGGCCCGCCAGGACTCGTGGCTGCCATCGCTGCGCTCCGAGGGTCGTACAGGTGAGGGGTCGTACTGGTGGTGCTGCCGGCGGTCTCCGCGCCGCGACGGACGGATGGGGTGTCCGTGCGGTGCTGGCACGACAGTACCGGGAGTCACCGGTCGGGCGCGCCGAGTGAGCAGGATCGATGCCCTCAATTACGGACAACACGGGCACGGTTGCCGGGTTCCGCCATGAAATGCCATGGCTTGCCGCAGCCGTGGCCGTGGCCTCCGGCCCCCTGCCTGCGTTGTCCTGATACGTGGAAGCCCCCGGCACCCACCCCCACGATCGGGCGGCCCGGAGCTTTCGAACTGACGAGGTGACAGGAGGTCCCCATGGCCACCGGAGTGCCCCAGTACCGACGGCCGACCGCCCCCCGGGTGCCGGTCGGCCACACCCCGGCCCTGCTGCCGGACGGTCTGGACGGCGGCCTCCGGCCCGACCGCGGGACCTCGTCCGCCGGCGGCGGCGGCAGCGCGACCCGCGCACCCGCCGACTACGACACCGTGACCGTCACCGTCCGGCACGGGCTGGAGACCGTCGACATCCTCCGGCTGCGCCGGGCGTGCGGCGCCGTCCTGCAGAGCGCCGGCGGCTCGGCGGTCTCCTTCCTCGTCCCGGCCGGGACGGCCCGCAGCTGGCACCTCCCCGGCAGCTCCTGTACACCCGGGGCGGACCTCCTCCCGCCGACCGACCCGCGCTGGGTCATGCCGCCCGCCGGGCCGCAGTCAACGGCCCGGCCGACCGACGCCTGGGTGCTCCGCTCGGCGCTCTGCGAGGCGGCCTGCACCCTCACCGCTGGCGGCCTCGGCCCGTTCTGAGCCGCCCCTCGCCGCCGACCGGGCTTCCGTCCGCGCCCCGCCCACCGGGCCGACCTGCGCAGACGCCCGCCGGGGCGGCCCGGGCCGCCGCACCGCGGGTGCCGGATAATGGCCGCCATGGGACGCAGCAACCGGGCCGGCAGGGCCCGCCCGGCCGACGGGCCGCCCGCCGACGCGACGACGCAGGACCCGGGCGGGCGCAGCCACGCGCAGGGTCCGCTGGTGCACCCCGTCGACTCGGGCACCGCCGAACTGCGTCCCGACCGGGACCGCCCGCGCGGCTGGGAGCTCTTCCTCGACGGCGCCCCGCAGTCACTGGTCGACCTGGACGACCCCGCCCATCTCGGTTTCGAGTACCAGCGCCGGATCGGCCACCTCGTCGATCTCGCCGCGCCGCCCGGCCGGCCGATCGGCGTGCTGCACCTGGGCGGTGGTGCGCTCACCCTGGCCCGCTACGTCGCCGCGACCCGGCCCCGCTCCCGGCAGCAGGTCGCCGAGATCGACACCGCGCTGACCGAACTGGTGCGCGCACAGCTGCCGTTGGAACGCGGATGGCAGATCAGGGTACGCGGTGCGGACGCCCGCTCGGTGCTGGAACGCGCGCCCGAGGGCGCCGCCGACCTGGTGATCGTGGACGTCTTCTCGGGCGCCCGGGTGCCGGCCCACTGTGCGACGACGGAGTTCGCCGCGCTCGCCGCGCGGGCCCTCGCGCCGGGCGGCAGGCTGGTCGCCAACATCGCCGACGGGTCGGCCCTGGCGTTCGCGCGGGCCCAGACGGCCACCCTGCTGGCGGTGTTCCCGGAGGTCTGCCTGGTGGCGGATCCGGCGGTGCTGCGCGGCAAGCGGTTCGGCAACCTCGTCCTGGTCGCGGCCACGACACCGATCCCGATCGACGAACTCGGCCGCCGGGTCGCCTCCGACTCGGCGCTGGGCCGGATCGAACACGGCCGCGGGCTGGTCGACTTCACGGCCGGGGCGAGCCCGCTGACGGACGCCTCGGCGGTGCCGTCGCCGGCGCCGCCGCCGGGCGTCTTCCGCTGACCGGCCCCGGCGACCGGGGAGGTGGACCGGGGAGGTGGACCGGGGACGGGGACCGATGGCCCGAGGTCCACGACCTCGGGCCGTCGAGCGGGGTCAGTGCCCGCGCGGCAGTCCGCGGTGCTTGTAGGTGGCGACCCCGGTGAGCAGCAGCCCGGCGGCGATCGGCACCAGCACGGCCACGGTGTCGTCGGTGTCCGCCGCCACGGCCGGGGCCACCGTCAGCCCGCCGTCCGCCGGCAAGGCCGGCGGACGGACACGCACCGGCTCGCGGGCCGGGCCGGCGGGCCGGGGGACGGGCCGAGCCCGGCCGGGGCGTTCTGCCGTACGTCGCTGCCGGCCGGATCCGCCGATCCGGCCGGCCGTTCGGGTGCCGCGGGCCGGTCGGCGGGCCGCACCGGCACGGCGGCGGTGGCGAGCCCGCCGTCCCCCCGGGGATGCGAAGGGACAGCGGGGTGCAGCAGGGCCGCGAGGGCGAAGGTGCCCGGCAGGCCGGCACCCGGGCCCGGCAGCGGGAGTCCACAGGCCCTGAGCCGCTCCTGGAGCAGCCGGCCGATCGGCTCGGTCCGCCACTGGACGGCCGGCAGGGCGTCCGCACCGAGCCTGCGGAGTTCCACCGAGGCATCGGCGACCGTCCCGATCAGGCCGGCACCGGGCCCGGGTGCGCCGGCAGCCTGCGCCGCGTGGGCGCTGCCCGGTGCGAGGCCGACCGCCCAGATCTGGGCGAGCACCGCGCCGCCGGCCGCCAGTGCCCGGATGCGGCGCAGGTGGACCCGGGCGGGGACCGGCCGCCGGCCGGCTGTGGACGCGACCGGGCCGCGTGATCAGCTCGCACGTGAGAGGAGAACGAGCGAGCCGTCCCCGAGTCACGCCGGCCGGTGACTCGGTGTGATCAGCGCTGGTCGGTGCTGTGGTCGAGCCGGCCGGTGCGGATGGCCTCCGCGTACCAGCGGGCGCTGGTCTTGGGGGTGCGGACGAGGGTGTCGTAGTCGACGTGGATCATGCCGAAGCGCTTCTCGTAGCCGTAGGCCCATTCGAAGTTGTCCATCAGGGACCAGCAGTAGTAGCCGCGGACGTCGGCGCCGCCGGCGATGGCGTCGGCGACCGCGCCGAGGTGGCCCTGGATGTACGCGGCGCGCTGCGGGTCGTGGACGCTGCCGTCGGCCTCGACGGTGTCGTCGAAGGCGGCCCCGTTCTCGGTGACCAGCAGCGGCAGGCCGAACTCGCGGTGCAGGTGCAGCAGCGAGTCGGACAGGCCGGTGGGGTCGATGGGCCAGTTCATCGCGGTGACCTCGCCGGGGGCGAGGTGGAAGGCGACCTCGTCGGCGCCGGGCCAGGGGGAGTGGGTGCTGTCGCCGTGGCCGTCGTGACGGGGCAGGTCCTTGGCGTTGTCCAGCGACGAGACGACGGTGGGGTTGTAGTAGTTGAGACCGAGCAGGTCGATCGGACGGGAGATCTCGGCGAGGTCGCCGGGCCGGACGAGGGTGTCCCAGTCGACCAGGTGGGCGGTGTCGGCGAGCAGGTCCTCGTCGTAGCGGCCCTTGAACATCGGGCTGGTCCAGATGCGGTTGCCGACGGCTTCGATGCGGCGGGCGGCGTCGAGGTCGCCGGGGTGCTCGCTGTGCGCGCGGACGGCGTGCAGGTTGAGCGAGACGGCGATCTGCGCGGAGGCCGGGAGGGCGGCGCGCAGGGCGCCGACGGCGAGGCCGTGGCCGAGGTTGAGGTGGTGGGCGGCGCGCAGCGAGTCGCCGGGATCGGTGCGGCCGGGGGCGTGGACGCCGGAGGCGTAGCCGAGGAAGGCGCTGCACCACGGCTCGTTGAGGGTGGTCCAGATGCCGATCCGGTCGCCGAGGGCCTCGGCGGCGATCTGGGCGTAGTCGGCGAAGCGGTGGGCGGTGTCGCGCTGCGGCCAGCCGCCGGCGTCCTCCAGGTGCTGGGGGAGGTCCCAGTGGTAGAGGGTGGCGACCGGGGTGATGCCGTGGGCGAGCAGCTCGTCGGTCAGGGCGCGGTAGAAGTCCAGGCCGCGTTCGACGGCGGGGCCGCGGCCGGTGGGCTGGATCCGGGGCCAGGACAGCGAGAACCGGTACGAGGTGAGGCCGAGCTCGGCCATCAGCCGGACGTCGTCGCGGAACCGGTGGTAGTGGTCGACCGCGGTGTCGCCGGTGTCGCCGCCGGCGACCTTCCCGGGCGTGTGGCTGAAGGTGTCCCAGATCGACGGAGTGCGGCCGTCCTCTGCGGCTGCACCCTCGATCTGGTAGGCGGCGGTGGCCGCACCCCAGGCGAACCCGGACGGGAAGGCACCGGGGCGGGTCTGGGCAGCGAGGTCCGCGGTGGTGTGCGGATCGGTGACGGTCATACGGGAGCGCTCCCATAGGTGGGTGTGGGACGGATGGTCGACAGTCAGCTCTTCACTGCGCCGGCCGTGATGCCGCCGACGATGTGCTTGCCCAGGATGGCGAAGATCAGCAGCAGCGGCAGCGTGCCGACCAGGGCGCCGGTCATGATCACCGCCTGGTTGATGTCGTGGCCGCTGCCGCCGCCGATGGCGGACAGCGCGACCTGGACGGTCGGGTTCTGCTGGGTGAGTACCACGAACGGCCAGAAGAAATCGTTCCACGACTGCACGAACACCAGCATGCCGAGCACGGCCATCGCGGGACGCGCGATCGGCAGCACGACATGCCAGATGATCCGCAGGCTGTGCGCGCCGTCGACCCGCGCGGCCTCGATCAGCTCCAGCGGCAGCGCCTCGGTGAGGAACTGCCGCATGAAGAAGACTCCGAACGCCGCCACCAGGGAGGGCAGGATCACGGACTGGAGCTGGTTGCCCCACTGCAGGTCGGTGATGATCCGGTAGAGCGGGATCACGCTGAGCTGCGGCGGGATGGTCATCGTCGCCACCACCAGGGTGAGCAGCGCGTTCCGGCCCTTGAACTGCAGCTTGGCGAAGGCGAAGCCGGCCAGCGTGGAGAACAGCACCGTGCTCAGCGAGACGCAGCCGGCCACGATGGTGGAGTTGAGCAGCGCCTGCCCCATGTCCGCCTGGCCCCAGGCGGTGGTGATGTTCGTCCACAGCTCGGTGCTGGGGATCAGCGGCGGCGGCGACTGGGCGACCCGGTCACCGGTGTTGCTGGCGGCCACGAACGTCCAGTACAGCGGGAAGAGCGAGAGCACCGCGGCGATGCCGAGGACGATGTAGGTGACCGGGCCGGCCTTGTCCTGGTCGCCGGCGCCCGGCCGGAGCCGCCGGCGCAGCGGGGCGGTGGAGATGACGGCCATGGTTCAGCCTCCCAGCTTGGTGCGGTTGCGACGGGCGATCAGCATCTGGACGGCGCCGACCAGCAGCAGGATCAGCAGCATCGTCCAGGCGACCGCGGAGGCCCGGCCCAGCTGGCGGCTCGGCCAGCCCAGCTCGTACATGTAGAGGCTGAGGGTCTGGAACTGGTGTGCGGAGCCGCCGCTGACGCCCACGCCGCCGCCGAACAGCATCGGCTCGCCGAACAGCTGGGTGGCGCCGATGGTCGACACGATGATGGTGAACAGGATGGTCGGGCGGATCGACGGGATGGTGACCTTGGTGAACTGCTGCCAGCGCGTGGCCCCGTCCAGGCTCGCGGCCTCGTACAGGTCCTTCGGCACCGCCTGCATGGCGGCGAGGTAGATCAGCGCGTTGTAGCCCGTCCAGCGCCAGGTCACGATGGTCGACACGGCGATCTGCGACGGCCAGGTGTCCGCGTACCAGTCGGTGCGGTCGATGCCGATCATCGAGAGCAGCCAGTTGATCATCCCGTAGTCGGGGTTGAACAGCTGGACGAAGACCAGGGTCGCGGCGGCGATCGACGTGGCGTACGGCGCCAGGATCGCCACCCGCAGGAAGCCGCGGCCGTGCATCCGGTAGTTCAGCAGGTGGGCCAGGCCGAGGGCCATCAGCAGCTGCGGGACGGTCGAGATCACCCCGATGGTGAAGGTGTTCCGCAGCGCGGTCCAGAACTGGTCGGTGTCCCAGAGCCGGGTGTAGTTGTCGACGCCGCGCCAGTCCATGACGTCCGGGTTGAGCAGGTCGACCCGGTGCAGGGAGAGCCAGCCCGTCCAGATCAGCGGGAACAGGCCGAAGGCGGCGAAGCAGAGGAAGAACGGCGCGATGTACGCGTACGGCGACGCCTTGAGGTCCAGGCGGTAGAGCCGGGAGCGCCAGGCGGAGCGTTCGGGGCCGGCGTCGGCGGGGCCCCGCGGTGCGGTGGTCGGCGCCGAGCCGTCCTCGGCCGCGGCTCGGATGGAGGTGGCCACTGGGTTGTCCTTCCCGGGAGTGGCTGTCGGCTGTGGTGCGGAGGCCCGGCCGGGCGGGGAGCCCGGCCGGGTCGGGCCGGCCGGCGGGGCGTCAGGACCCCGCCGGCCGGCTGCTGGACTTCGGTCAGCCGTTGACCTTGTCGTCGACCGCCTTGGTGACGTTCGCCCAGGCCTTCGCCGGGTCGGTGCCGTGCTCCTCGATGTCGAGGATGCCGTTGTCGGTGATGATCGTCTTCACGGTGCCGTCCTGCTCACCGATCGGCGCGGGCTTGATGCCCTTCGCGGCGGCCGCGAAGATCTGGCCGGTCGGGGTGTCACCGAAGAAGTCGAGCTTGGCGCTCTGCACGGCGGGCAGGTCCAGGCCGGCCGTGGTGGAGGGCAGGTTGCCGACCTTGGTGAAGACCTTCGCCTGCTGCTCCGGCGCGGTCAGCCAGGCAGCGAGGGCCGCGGCCTCCTTCTGGTGCTTGCCGGCCTTCGGAACGGTCAGGAAGGCACCGCCCCAGTTGGAGGCGACCGGCGGGGCGGCGATGTCCCACTTGCCCTTGCCGGAGTCGCCGGAGTACTTGCTGATGATGCCGGTCATCCAGGACGGGCAGACCACGGTGGCGAACTTGGCGTTGGCGAACGCCGCGTTCCACGGGTCCTGGAACTGGCGCAGACCGGCGCTGATCTTCGCCTGCGAGGCGCTGACCGCGATGTCCCAGGCCTTCTTCACGCCGGCGCTGTCCTTGTAGACGAGCTTGCCGGAGTCGTCCGAGTACTGGGTGCTCTCGGCGGAGAGCGCGGCGTTGAACAGGCCGCTCGCCGAGTCGGTGAAGAAGGTGCCGGACGGCGCCTTGGCCTGGTACTGCTTGCCCGCGTCGACGAACTTCGACCAGTCGCCCGCCCACAGCTTCGCGACCTCGGCCCGGTCGGTCGGCAGACCGGCCTGCTGGAAGAGGTCCTTGCGGTAGCAGACGGCCATCGGGCCGATGTCGGTGCCGAGGCCGATCAGGGAGCCCTTGGCGGTGGTGGCCTGCTTGGACTTCCAGGGCAGCCAGGCGCTCGCGTTGACGCCGTCCACCTTGCCGAGGTCGGTGAACTTGTCGCCGAGCGTGCCGGTGGCCTGCGCGATGTAGCCCACCTCGACGGCCTGGATGTCGGCGAGGCCGCTGCCCGAGGCGAGGTGCGTGGTCAGCGCGTCCCAGTACTGCTGGCCGTCCTGGGTGGTGTTGGCCTCGATCTTGATGTTCGGGTGCGCGGCCATGTACTCGTCGTACAGGCCGGCCTCCTTGTAGCCGAAGGTGCCGAAGTCACCGACGGTGAGGGTGACCTTCTCGCCCGAGGCCGCGGAGGACCCGTCCGAGTTGCTCTTCGTGCCGCTGCTGCTGCACGCGGTCAGCAGCAGCGCGGAGGCGGCGAGCGCGGAGGTGGCCAGGACTGCGGCTCTGCGAGGACGGGAGGTGGTGCGCATTGCGGTCTCCTTGATCCGGGTGGGGCATGAGGTGGTGCTGCGCGGTGGGTGGTGCGGGGTGGTGCTCGGTCGTGCGGGGTGGTGCTGAGCGGTGCGAGTGGTGCTCGGTCGTGCGGCGTGGTGCTCGGCCGTGCGGGTGGTGCGGGTGGTGCGGGATGCGTCGTCGGGTGGTGCTGTCCGGTGGTGCTGTCCGGCGGCCCGGGTGGTGCCCGTCCGGTACGCCGGGTGGTGCTGTCGGATGACGCGGCTCTTGCGGTGTGAAGGCCCGGGCCGAGGGCCGTGGGGCATCGGGGGATGCCGATCGGACCCTTGATCCAGGCGCTGTTCCCCGGGGCGTTTCGCCACTAGAGTGTGGGAGCGCTCCCATGCGGGGCATGCCGGAAGGTTCCTTCGTCGCGGGGTCGGGTGTCAAGACTTGATGGCGGATCCGTTGCCGGAGCGTGTCCTGGGCGCCGCACAACGGTGTCCTGGGGCGGTGCCGCCGAAACGGTGCCGAAACGCGGCCGGGCCGGTTCCCGGGCCGGTGGGAGCGCCCACGGGTGGGCGGTTCGGTCCGTGGGAGGCGCCCACGGGTGCCGTCGGCCGGTCGGATCGGCGGGAGTGCCGCTCCGGCGGCGCGGAGACCCGCGTACCGTCGGAGCACGACCGGTCCGGCCGAGCCGCTCGGGAGGATCGGGAGGATCGGCCACCGCGGACCGACCGGCGGGCCGGCCGCACGGACGGGCCGCGACGGGTCCGCCCGGGGGTCCGAGCCGCCCGGCGGGTTCCCCGACGGCCGGAACCGGCCACAATGAGCAGCAATCGGGCCGCAAGGCGCCATGAGGAAGTCCAAGAGGTGAGTGATGAGCCAGACCGCACAGCCCCCGCAGGGCCGATGGGCGGCGCCGGGGCGGGCGGCAGGAGCTCTGCGCGCCCCACGCTCGAGGAAGTGGCCGCCCTGGCCGGCGTGGGGCGCGGCACGGTGTCCCGGGTGATCAACGGTTCCCCGCGGGTGAGCGACAAGGCCCGCGAGGCCGTCCAGACCGCGATCGCCGAACTCGGCTACGTGCCCAACCGGGCCGCCCGGACGCTGGTCACCTCGCGCACCGACTCCGTGGCGCTGGTCGTCCCGGAGGCGGAGACCCGGCTCTTCTCCGAGCCGTACTTCTCCGACATCATCAGCGGCGTCTCCGCCGAGCTGGCGGAGACCGACATGCAGCTGCTGCTGATCCTCGTCCGGAACCAGCGTGAACGGGAGCGACTTTCGGCCTATCTGACGGCCCAGCGGGTGGACGGCGTGCTGCTCGTCTCCGTGCATCAGGACGACCCGCTGCCGACCATCCTGGAGAGCCTGGAGATCCCCTCCGTGCTCGCCGGCCGGCGAGGCGACCTGGAGCCGCTGAGCTATGTCCACGCGGACAATGCGGGCGGTGCCAGGATGGCCGTCCGGCACCTGCTGCGCCGCGGCTGCCGGGAGGTGGCGACCATCACCGGCCCGCTGGACATGGAGGTCGCCCAGGCCCGCCTCGGCGGCTACCGCCGGGCCCTGGAGGAGGCCGGGCGGCCGTACGACGAGGCGCTCGTCGGGCTGGCCGACTTCACCGAGGAGGGCGGCCGGCTGGCGATGCGTGAGCTCCTGGAGCGGCGGCCCGACCTGGACGCGGTCTTCTGCGCGTCCGACCTGATGGCGGCCGGTGCGATGCAGGTGCTCCGGGCGGCCGGGCGCCGGGTGCCGGACCAGGTGGCCGTGATCGGCTTCGACGATTCCATCGTGGCCCGCCACACCGATCCGCCGATGACCAGTGTCCGGCAGCCGATCGAGGAGATGGGGCGGACGATGGCCCGGCTGCTGCTCGACGAGATCTCCGAGCGCGGCCGCGCCCGCCGGCAGGTCGTCCTGGCGACCGAGCTGGTGGTGCGCGACTCGGCCTGAGAAAGTGTTGGGTAAGCGGGGGACTACTCGGTTTTGAGGTCGTCGGCGAGGCGGCGGGCTGCTTCGGTCTCGATGGGGCCGCGCGGTTCGATCTCCTCGCCGGCGAGGCGAGCGGCCATGAGCCGGATCATCGCAACCTTGATCATCGCCTCGGCGTGCGCGGTCTTGCGTTCGTAGTCCCGTGCCAACCGTCTGCACCGCCCCAGCCAGGAGAAAGTCCGCTCCACCACCCACCTGCGGGGCAGCACCCGGAAGCCTTTCACATCGGCGTTCCGCGGCACCGCGACGATCTCCAGGTTCTCGTGCTCCGCCGCCCAGCCGACCAGGCTGGCATCGACGACATTGACGTAGCCGCCGTCGACCCAGACCAGCCCGACCTGCGGAAACAGGTTCCGGATCCCGGCAAGGACCAGCTTCGCGCCCGCCCGGTCCTGCACCGAGGCCGAGTGCACGACCGCCCGCAGCACGAGTCCACAGGTGTCCACCAGCAGGTGCCGCTTGCGGCCACGCACACGCTTGCCCGCGTCGTAGCCGATCGCCTGCCCGCCCTGGTGACTGCGAGCCGACTGCGAGTCCAGCACCGCCGCCGACGGCTGCGGATCCCGGCCGTCCGCCAGCCGGACCCGCTCGCGCAGCGCGTCGTGGACCCGGTCCCAGGTCCCGTCCGCCGTCCAGGCACGAAACCACCGATAGGCCGCGTCCCACGGCGCCAGGTCATGCGGCACCAGCCGCCAGGCACAGCCGCTGACCAGCACGTACAGCACGGTGTCCACAATCAGCCTGCGCGGGAACTTCAACGGACGGCCACCCCGACGCAGGTCCCGCTCCGGCAGCAACGGCTCGATCACCGCCCACTGAGCATCCGTCAACGACGATTCATAGGACGGCTTACACGAACAGACACACATGGCGGCGATCTTCGCGGACACCTCGCCCGCGAAGATCACAACCCATGCATCACTCCATGCAGCTGATCAATTACCCAACACTTTCTGAGGGGACGGGCTACGGGACGGCCTGCGGGCCTGCGAGGGCGGCCCCAGGGCCGGTCAGGGCCGGTCGGGGCCGGTCAGGCCCGGTCGTGGCCGGTCGGGGTCGGCCGCACGGGGGCGATGGAGATGCCCGGCCGTGCGGCCGACGGGTGCGCCGTGGCCGGGTCGACCGCGCCGTCGCGCGGGTCGGGTGGTACGGCGCGCCGGCTCAGGAGTTGGGGCGCAGCGTCCACGTGATGGTCATCACGCCGGTGACGGCGCCGTCCGCCCGAGTGATCTCGACCGTGACCGGGAACTCCGGCCGCTCGCCCTTGTCCAGCTCCGCGACGATCTCGGCCGCCGGGCGGCCCAGGGTGGCGGTGGCCGTGACGACGCCCATGGCCAGCTTCTTGTAGGCGATCTCGGCCTTCACCGCGAGCGGCACGGCCCGGCCCAGCTGGTCGCTGAAGGCGGCCAGCACGATGCAGCCGCTCGCCGACTCGGCCAGCGTGAACATCGCTCCTGCGTGCGGTCCGGCGACGTGGTTGTGGAACTCCGGCTGGTCCGGCAGGCGGAGCACCGCGCGCTCGGGGCTGGTCTCCAGGTACTCCAGCTTGAGCGTGCGGGCCATCGGGACGGTGGAGTCGAGCAGCTGCCCGATCGAGGGTGTCGAGGTCATGGCCGTCATGTTACTTGTCGGTAGGATTGCTGGGGAGGCCGGGCCGGAGGGGAGTTGCGGCGGGCCGGAGGCGCGTGCGGATCCCGGAAACGCCAGAGGGCCCGATCTCCGAAGAGATCGGGCCCTCTGTGATGGGGTGAGTGACGGGACTCGAACCCGCGGCCACCTGGACCACAACCAGGTGCTCTACCAACTGAGCTACACCCACCATCTGTCGGTGGCGTTCCCGCTCCGACAGGAAGAACTCTACAGGATCCGAGAGGGTGCTCGCGCCAGGGTTTCGACCTGATGCCCCGGCGGGGCCGGCGTGCCCGTCGGGCCGGCCGCGGCACCCCTGAGCTGCCCGCCGACCGGTCCTGCGGGAAGCCGACCGCAGGCCCACCGGAGGCCCACCGGAAGGCCACCGGAGGTCCACCGGAAGGCCGCCGGAAGGCCGCCGGAGGTCTCCGAAGACCGACCGGAGGCCCGGGTGCGGGCCGGGTGGAGGCCGGGTGGACCGTCCCGTGGCGGGCCGGGCGAGCGGCGTCGCCACGGGGATCCGGAGCGAGGCACACCCGGCCGGGTGGTGCGTCAGTCGGTCGGCAGCTGGTGCCGTGCGGCGATCTCGCGGGCGGTGTCACCGTCCGGGCCGGGCTGCGGCACGAACACCGCCTCGCGGTAGTACCGCAGTTCGGCGATGCTCTCGCGGATGTCCGCGAGCGCCCGGTGGCTGCCGCCCTTCTTCGGGCTGTTGTAGTACGCCCGCGGGAACCACCGGCGCGACAGCTCCTTGATCGAGGAGACGTCCACGATCCGGTAGTGCAGGTGGGCCTCCAGCTGCGCCATGTCCCTGGAGAGGAAGCCGCGGTCGGTCGCGACGGAGTTCCCGCACAGCGGGGCCTTCCCGGCTTCCGGTACGTGCTGGCGGATGTAACCCAGCACCAGCTCCTCGGCCTCGGCCATGGACATGCCGTCGGCCAGCTCGTCGAGCAGCCCCGAGGTGGTGTGCATGGTGCGGACCACCTCCGGCATACCGGCCAGCGCCTCGGCCGGCGGACGGATCACCACGTCCACGCCCTCGCCGAGGATGTTCAGCTCGGAATCCGTGACCAGCGCCGCGACCTCGATCAGGGCATCCCTGTCGAGGTCGAGGCCGGTCATCTCACAGTCGATCCACACCAGACGGTCATTCACACCACTCACCCTACGGCGCGATCCCGCGACCCGGACAGCGGCCGGGCCGCCGACCCGTGCTGCGCCGGGGAAGTGCCCGGCCCGGAGTCGTCGGCCGTCCCCGCCCGAAGGTTGTCCCCGTGCGGCGCGGCCGCACCGGGGGCGGGCGCCTCCGGCGGTTCGGTGTGACCGGGGCGGCGGCCCGAGCCACGGCCCCGGGCGCTCGGCTGGTCGTACCCGTCCTCGTCGGCGACGGCGTGTTCGACCGGCCGCCGGTCCGCCCGACGCCCGTCCGGCGGGTTCTGATCAGTCCGACGCTGATCCGTCAGGTGCCCGTCGGGCGGGCGCCGGTCGGAGGGGCTTCGATCCGGCGCGGACCTGTCCGATGCCGGCCGGTCCGATGCCGGTCGCTCGGATGCGGGCCTGCCGGTTTCGGATGCGGGCCTGCCGGTTGCAGACCTGTCGGACACGGGCCTGTCGGACGTGGGCCGGTCCATCGTGGACGGGCGGGGGCGCCGTTCGGTGCCCGGTCCGGGCTGTGGCGGCACGAGGGCGCTCGGCCTGCGCCGTCCGCCGCCCTGAGTTGCCGGGCCGGCGCCGGGCGGGGAGTGACGCGGTGTCCCGTGAGGTGGCCGTTGGCTGCCGGGGACGGTGCGCCGGACGGCGGGACGGACGGCGAGCCGCCGGTTGTCGCCGGGTGGCCGGCCGACGGGTGGCCTGCGCCCTGACCCGCGGCGGGCTGCCCGGAGGACAGCGAGCCGAGGTGCCCTGCGGGAGAGAGGTGCCCCGCGGGGGTGGGGAAGGCGGGGCCGCTGCCGGGGCGCTCGCCCGACCCGGCCTGCGATGGCACGGCACCGAGCTGCCCGGCGGGACGGCGGGCCCGGTAGGTCGTCCGGTAGGCAGCCGGCGACACACCCAGCTGCCTGCGGAAGTGTCCGCGCAGGGCGACCGGTGAACGGAATCCGCAGCGTCGGGCGACGTCGTCGACCGACAGGTCGGAGGTCTCCAGCAGGCGTTGGGCCTGCAGGACCCGCTGCGTGATCAGCCACTGCAGGGGGCACTGCCGGTGAGCGTGCGGAACCGCCGGTCGAAGGTCCGTCGGCTCATGTAGGCGCGGGCGGCCAGGACTTCGACGTCGAACTGCTGGTTCAGGTTCTCCAGGGCCCAGGTCACGACCTCGGCGAGGGGGTCGTTGCCGATCTCCTCCGGTAAAGACTGGTCGATGTACTGTGCCTGACCGCCGCCGCGCCGGTTGGGCACCACGAGTCGGCGGGCGAGGGCGTTGGCGGCCTCGGCGCCGTGGTCGGTGCGCACCACGTGGAGGCAGAGGTCGATCCCGGCGGCGGTGCCGGCCGAAGTCAGGACGTCCCCGTCGTCCACGAACAGTTCGCGCGGGTCGACGTGGACCCGCGGATACCGTTTGGCCAGGGTCGGTGCGTACATCCAGTGCGTGGTCGCCGGACGTCCGTCCAGCAGCCCTGCCGCCGCGAGCACGAACGCGCCGGTACACAGGCCGATGATCCGCGCACCCTCGTTGTGGGCCTTGCGGAGGGCGGCGATCGCCTCCATCGGCGGCGGCTGGGAGATGGACCGCCAGGCCGGGACGACGATGGTGCCCGCCCGCGACAGGGCCTCCAGGCCGTACGGCGCCGTCAGTGTCAGGCCGCCGGTGGTGGCGAGCGGGCCCTCCTCGCCCGCGCAGACGAGCAGGCGGTAGCGGGGCACCCCCGCGTCCTGGCGGTCCACGCCGAACACCGACAGCGGGATGGAGCTCTCGAAGATCGGCGCCCCGCCGAAGATCAGCACCGCCACCGTCTCGCGCCGACGACGACCGGAGAGCTTGCGCGGTGCGGGCGAGTAGAGGGACCCGAGCGAGGCGGACGGCGTGTACGGGCCGCCGCCGGCCGAGGAGTGACTCGCTGACGGGTGACTCGCCGACGGGTGGCTCCCGGCGGGGTGGATCCCCGAGGGGTGGCTCACTGACGTATGGCTCGCCGAGAGGTGGCTCGCCGAGGGGTGGGCGACGGGCTGCTGCGCCTGTGGCTGGCGGGAGGGCTGCCCGTGGGCGTGGGTGCCGTCGGGCGTCGGGCCCCCGGCGATCGGTGAGGCTGTCGCGGCACCGGCCGCGGTCGCGCCCGCTGCCGTGTTCAACGTCGGTCCGACTGCTGACTGAGCATGAGATGACGAAGCGTGTGCTGGCAGGGAGCCCATCGACAGGGCGGTGGCTGCACGGGGTACCAGCCCGTCAGCTCTCGAGGCACGGCCCGGGAAGCCGGTCGGCGGCTGGCCGCCGTCAGGACCCGCGTCGCTCCTGCTCACCCTGCTCAAGGCGCTCCAGCCCCCTCGGTGGTGTGGTGTGGCGGTGCACTGTCCGCCAAGATCGAATCTACTGGGTGGACCGTTGCTGTTGTGACAAGTTCACCATCCGACGCTATGTCGACATGGCAATTTGGCGTGATGCATTCGATCACGAAGCGTGGCACCCGTCGACCCCTCTGGGAAGGGGGCGGGCGCAAGCCTGGCTTGTTGTCGCACGACCCGATCGAGGCCGTTGTGGAACCGCGACCCTCGCCGGCGGCTCTGGACTGCGCCTTTGGCCAACAAGCTGGGCCCAAACCGAAATTGGCCGAAAACAGGCGGTACGAAACAGGGCGCACGGGACTTGCCCGTGCGCCGTCGTGAGCCCACCTGCGCAGGGGAGGAGCGGTCAGGACCTGCCTCCTGTCCGCCGGTTATGGTCGGCATCATGGACATGCGTAGCCGGCTCGAACAGGCCAACGACAACGCCGCAGCCTTCTGGGTCGCCCAGGCCACGGTCAACGGCTGGGAGAGCGTGCAGCGGGCCGGCTTCACGGCCGTCCGCTGCGAGGGCGGCGACTCGGACGCCCACCGGGTTGTGATCACCCGACCGGACGGTCAACCAGGTGAGCAGACAGGTGAGTTGCTGGAGCTGTTTCGCGAGTGGCGGACGGCGCGACTCTGCCTGGAGGACCCCTTCGGCCGGCTCGACCTGACGCCCCACGGCTGCGAGGCGGCACTCGGCCAGGCGGTGATGACCCGTGAGACGGGGCCGGTGGACCCGGCGTCCGACGTGACGTCCGGCCGCGCATCCCGTGCTACGGCCGACGCGCCACGCTGGTGGGAGACGCCCCCTTGACGGGGAGTGTTGAGGGCGGGGGCGCCGTGGGTGGGAGCCCTGCGGTCGGGGGTCCAGGGGGCGGGGGGACCGAGCCGGGTTCAGGGCAGCGTGCGGCTGGGGCTGGGGCTGGGGCTGAGGCTGGGGACGGGGGCGAAGGCGGTCGGCTCGACGTGGGTGAGGCCCTCGACGCGGACGGCCTTGCCGAGGTCGAGGAGACGCTGATCGAAGGGTTCCCGATGCCCGCCCGTTGGCCCGTCGCGCGGGGCACGATGCTGCCGCCAGGACTGCTGGCAGTGCCCGGCTACCGGGCCTGGTCGGCCCGCATCGACGGTAAGGCGGTCGGCGCCTGCGTCAGCTACGAGCACGGCACCACGGTGGGGATCTACACCGTGGCCACCCTGCCTGCCTTCCGGTCGCGCGGAGTCGGTCGCGCGGTGGTGACCGCCGCCCTGGAGGCCCATCCGGCGAGCGTGGCCACCCTGGTGGCCACCTTGTTGGGGGAGCCGCTGTACCGCCGGCTCGGCTTCGTCGAACAGGGCGTCAGCCGCTGGTGGCGCTACCCGGCGACGCCGGCGGCGCTGACCGTGTAGCGAGCCCGGCTCGTACCCGACCGTTCCTGCACGGCTGGCTGCTGTACAGCCGGTTGCTAGACGGCCGACTGGCGTGCGACTGCCTGGTGCTGTCCGACGGCCACTGGTGCCGTTGCCGCCGGTCCCGCTCCCGCTCCCGCTCCCGTTCCCGTTCCCGCTCCCGTTCCCGTTCCCGTTCCCGCTCCCGCTCCCTTGGTCGTGGCAGCGGCCGCGGTGGCAGGCGTCGCGGCGGACCGGAGAGGAGTGACCGGCTCGTTCCGACTGCTCTCCTTCGAAGCCCCGGGAAGGCGACCCCAGGCGGCGGGCACACTCGACGGGTTGGCGGTCGGGTTGTACCGGGCCGTCCCGTGGGTCTCCGCGTGCCGATACCCGTGTTCGTGCTCACGCCCGCGCTCATGGCCGTGGTTCGCTTCGGCGCGGGCGGCGGTGGCGCGCCGGACGGTGGCGGCGGACGGTGCGCTGCGCGCGCTCAGCGCGAGCCCGACGGCCTCCGGCAGTCCGGCGGCGCTCAGCGTCGGCCGGTAGCCGGACTCGGCCCAGGGGCGACCATGGTGCAGCCACACGCTGCGCAGCCCCGCCACCTCTGCGCCGGCGATGTCGGCGGGGGCGTGGTCGCCGATCACCCAGGTGTCCGCCTCCCAGCCCGACGAAGCCTGCAGGCCGCATCGTTGCGCCGCGATCTCGAAGATCAGCGGGTCCGGCTTCACACAGCCGGCCTCCTCCGAGATCACCCAGCCGTCGACGAGCGGGCCGAGCCCGGTGCGCCGGATCTTCTCCAGCTGTGGTCTGGTGCCGCCGTTGCTGACGATGCCCAGCGTCCAACCGGAGGCCCGGGCCGCATGAAGGGCATCGATGTGGGGAGTCGGGCAGTGGATGTGGGCGTTGATGCCGCGGCGGTAGTGGGCGAGCAGGAGGTCGAGGGAGTGGTCCAGGCCGTAGCGCCGTTTCGCAGCGCCGAGTACGGTGCTGCGCGGTACGTAGCCGCTGCCGTCGATGGTGGTGAACCAGTCGATGTCCCCTGCGGGGAGCCGGTGTTCGGCCAGGAAGTCCCGCGCCCAGGCCCGGAAGGCGGCGTCCCTGGGCAGGAGTGTGTTGTCGAGATCGAACAGCAGCAGCGGCATGTCCTGCATGCTGCCAGCGCTCGTGCGTATGCACTTGGCAATTGCCAAAGGCGGCGTGGTGGAGCGGCGAAATGGCTGAATCCGTACGGTGACTGCTCAACTCCCGAGAGCGACTGACCTGTCCGGTCCGTCGGTGGGGCACAGCGGGGCTGCGCGGGTCGCCCGCGGGCGATGCGGGTACAGCGGCGGGGCATCGACGACGCCGGCCATGTGGACAGGGGATTCGAGACCGTGGGCGCATGGTTTGCGTCCTTGGTGCGGAGCTGGGGGCAGGCAGGGGACCAGGTCCGGGGGCGGAGCTGGGCGCGGCCAGGGGAAGGTGTCTGGGAACGGGCCCGGGGGCTGGAACGGGAACGGGCATAGGGGCAGGCGAAGGCAGGTGCGCTGGTGCGACTTCGCGCAGCGGCGCAGTGCGGCGCCGGGCGGTGTGACGGCATGGGCTGTACTGCGTGGTGTGAGCCGTGGGCATGGTGCGGTCCGTGGTGTCGGCGCGCAGGTCATGGGCCCGTTCCGTTCTGTCGATGACAGTCGGGTCACGTTGTGTGTTCGTCCTGTTGCTTCGGCGGGGTTTGTCGGTCAAGCTCCTGTGAACCTCCTTGCCCGGTGGCGGATGGGCCGCCGATGCTCGGGGGCGCGCACACCGCGGTGCACGCGGGCCGTTCGCGGGATCCTTGCCCTGCTGGGGCTCGGCTGCCGGTTGGGGTGCCGTGTTCGTCGTACGCTGAGAGGGAACAGGTCACGTTCAGTGGTGCTCGGA
Source organism: Kitasatospora paranensis (assembly GCF_039544005.1). Classification (NCBI taxonomy): domain Bacteria; kingdom Bacillati; phylum Actinomycetota; class Actinomycetes; order Kitasatosporales; family Streptomycetaceae; genus Kitasatospora; species Kitasatospora paranensis. Next base: position 3,236,532 of record NZ_BAABKV010000001.1, on the reverse strand, counting down.
GGATTCCGGCTCGGTGCCGTGTGTGAGCCTGTCGCCCGAGCAGCCCTGTTCTGTCCTGTCGGCCCGCCTCCTGCGAAGAGCTTTGAGCCATGGCTGGTTTTGAGCCCCCTCTGCCTGTCGCCGCTGACGTCACTGCCGCTTGCGCACCGGCGACGGCGGATGACGGCCGTGCCCTGCACCCGGACGATTCCTCCCGGGGCGCGTCCGAGCAGCGTGCCGCGCACAGGCCCGCGGCAACGGAGGGGAGTGGGGCCGAGCGGTCGCGCAGACCTGCACCTGGAAGGGCACGGCGTGGAGATTCCGCTGGTACCGGTTCCGGTAGCGGCTCGGGTGACGGGGGCGATGCAGTGACCGATGGACAGAGCCCGGTGACGGGTCGTGCCGGTGGGGACGGTGACCCGGTGCTCCAGGAAGAGGCGCTCCGCCCGTGCGACCCGGTGTTCCAGCACGGGGTGGTCGTCGGGTTCGACGGATCGCTCTCCAGCGAGCGGGCTCTCGCCTACGCGGTCGGCATGGCGCGGCGCTCGCAGTGCGGTCTGGTGATCGTGCACGTGGCGAACCGGTTGCCCGCCACGGTCTGGGCCGGGTGTGAACCTCCCGTCTTCGTCGATCTGCCGGATCACCGTACGGAGATCCTCGGCCTGGAGCTCGCCTGTGCCGACTTCCTGGCCGGCGTGCCCTGGATCCTGGTGGAGCGCGGTGGAGACATCTGCCACGAGATCGAGGAGGTCGGCCGGGAGTACGCCGCCGACGCGATCGTCGTCGGCAGTACGCACGGCCTTCTCGGCAAGATCTTCGGTTCGGTCTCCGGTCGGCTGGCGCGGCGCGCCAACCGACCGGTGATCGTGATCCCCTGACGGACTCGCTCGCAGAGCCGACCGCCCTGCGAGCGGGCCCGTCAGAACGGGACCGGGCCGGGGTGCCTCAGGAGATCACGCCCAACTCTCGCGCGATGAGCATGCGCTGGACCTCCGAGGTGCCCTCGCCGATCTCCAGGATCTTGCAGTCGCGCCAGAACCTGGCGACGGGGAACTCGTTCATGAAGCCGTACCCACCGTGGATCTGGGTCGCCTCGCGTGCGTTGTCCACGGCGGCCTCCGACGCGTACAGCTTCGCGATCGCAGCCTCCTTCTTGAACGGCTCGGAGTGCAGCAGCCGGGAGGCGGCGTCCCGCCAGGCCAGGCGGGCGGTGTGGGCGCGCATCTCCATGTCGGCGAGCTTGAACTGGATGACCTGGTTGCTGCCGATCGTGCGTCCGAAGGCGCGACGCGTACCGGCATAGGCGATGGACTGGTCGACACACCCCTGGGCCAGGCCGGTGGCCAGGGCTGCGATGGCGATGCGCCCCTCGTCGAGGATCCGCAGGAACTGGGCGTACCCGCGGCCTTGGGCGCCGAGGAGGTTGGCTGCGGGGACGCGGCAGTCAGTGAAAGAGAGTTCGCGGGTGTCGGAGGCGTTCCACCCGACCTTGGAGTACTTCTTGGAGACCTGGAACCCGGGTGTCCCGGTCGGCACGATGATGGAGGAGATTTCACGGGTTGGCGAGAGCCCGGAACCGTCTTCACTCGAACGAGTGGTCGGTTCGGTCAGCGCCGTCACCGTGACGAGCCCGGTGATGTCCGTGCCCGAGTTGGTGATGAAGCACTTGGTGCCGTTGATCACCCATTCGTCGGTGGCGGCGTCGTAGCGCGCCGTGGTGCGGGTCGCCCCCGCGTCCGTGCCGCCCTCGGGCTCGGTCAGCCCGAACGCGCCGAGCATCTCGCCCGAGGTCAGCCGGGGCAGCCACGTGCGCTTCTGCTCCTCGGTGCCGAACAGGTGGATCGGCATCGCGCCGAGCGAGACCGCCGCCTCCAGGGTGATCGCCACCGACGAGTCGACCCGGGCCAGTTCCTCCAGTGCGATGCAGAGCGCGACGTAGTCGCCGCCCATGCCGCCGTACTCCTCGGGGAACGGCAGGCCGAACAGGCCCATCCGGCCCATCTCGCGGACGATCTCGTAGGGGAACTCGCCCTGCTCGTAGAACTCCCCGATCTTCGGAGCGACGAGGTCGTTGGCGAACTCCGCGACGGTGCGCCGCAGTTCTTCGTACTCGGTGCTCAGTCGGTGGTCGAGCATGGTGATCCTCCTGGATCGGTGCGCTTGTGGCGTCGGCCCTGCGGTCGGGCCCGGGATGTGGGAGTGGAGCGGCAGGGGCTCGTCGGTGCGTGGTGAACGGTGTGGAGCCGGGCGGGGCTTCGAGCCGGTACGGGTTTGCGGACCGGTCCGGGATCGCGGGCCGGTACGAGGGTGTCGAGGCGGCGCTTGCGGCTTTCGGAGGGCGCGTGGGGCGTCGGGCGGGCGCGCTCCGGTCGAGTGCGCCCTGTCGAGGTCGGGGAGGGGCGAGGGGTGGTCGCGGCTCAGGTGCCGGAGGGCCCGAGCAGGGCCCGGACTGCCCTGGACGGGCTGGGCCGGCCGAGCTGTCCGGCCATCCAGCCGCTGGCGGCGGCCAGTGCGGCGAGGTCGACGCCGGTCTCGATGCCGAGGCCGTGGAGCATCCACACCAGGTCCTCGGTCGCGAGATTGCCGGTGGCGCTCTTCGCGTACGGGCAGCCGCCGAGGCCGCCCGCGGAGGCGTCCACCACGGTGACCCCGGCCCGCAGCGCCGCGAGAGTGTTGGCCAGCGCTTGGCCGTACGTGTCGTGAAAGTGGACGGCCAGCCGGTCGACCGGCACCCCGGCGGCGGCGAAGCCGTCGAGCAGCGCGGTGACCTGCCCCGCCGTGGCGGTGCCGATGGTGTCGCCCAGGCTGAGCTCGGTGCAGCCCATCTCCAGCAGCCGGGCACCGAAGCCGATCACCTGCGCCTGCGGCACCGGCCCCTCCCAGGGGTCGCCGAAGCACATCGAGAGGTACCCGCGGACCGGCACCCCCGCCTCGGTCGCCCGTCGGACGACCGGTGCGAACATGTCCATCGCCTCGTCGGCGGAGCGGTTGAGGTTGCGCCGCGCGAAGGTCTCGGTGGCGCTCGCGAACACGGCGACATCGGTCACCCGGTGGGCCAGCGCCCGGTCGAGCCCTCGCTCGTTCGGGACCAGGACGGGGAGTCGCAACCCGGAGTGGCGCTCCGTCAGGCCGGCGAGTCGGGGCATCAGCTCCTCGGCGTCGGCGAGCTGGGGCACCCACTTCGGGTGGACGAAGCTGGTGGCCTCCACCGTCCGCAGCCCGGCGGCCGCGAGGCGGGTGATGAACTCGGCCTTGACCTCGACGGGGACGAGCGAGCCCTCGTTCTGCAGGCCGTCCCGCGGGCCGACCTCGTGGATCCGGACCCGGGCGGGCAGCGACGGGTCGCGGACCGGATCCGGCAGGCCCAGCTCCAGGATGCCCGGCTCTGCTGCCCCGGCCGAGCCGGCTGCCCCGGCCGAGCCGGAGCCGTCCGACGACCGGGTCCCGGCCTGCGCCCCGCCGCCCTGTGGTGCGGTCCCGGCGCTCACGAGGCGGCCCCGCCGTCCGCCTGCTCGGCGGGCGTCACCACGGCGAGCAGCTCGTCCATGGCGACGGTCGCGCCGGCGGCCGCCCGCAGCTCGCTGACGGTGCCGTCGTGCGGCGCCGTGATCACGTGTTCCATCTTCATGGCCTCCAGGACCAGCAGGGTCTGCCCCCGCTTCACGGGATCGCCGACCGAGGTCTTCACCACGGTGACCGTGCCGGGCATCGGCGCGGTCAGTCCGCCGTGGTGGCTGCCGCCGGCGGTGGTGCGATCGGCGACCGGGTCGTGGGTGTGCACCGGCCACGCGTCGCCGTCGACGGCCAGCCAGTCGACCCGGCCGGCGGGGCCGTTGTCGGTGGTGTGTGCGAACGTCGTCTGCAGACCGTCGACGGTGATGTACAGCCGGTCACCGACGCGGTCGGCCCTGACCTGTCGGACGGTGCCCTCGCCGACGCGAATCTGCAGGTCGGATGCAGTGCCTGAGGGATTGTCAGTGGGTTCGGCTACGGTGCCTGGCACGGTCGGTCGTACCGACACGGTGACCGGCTCGTGGCCGGTCGTGCGGAGCCGGTGGGTCGTCCAGGAGGCCTGTCCGCCCATCCGCCAACCGGAAGGGAGGGAGAACGGGTCCGTCCAGCGGCCCGGCCCGGCGTCGGGCGCGAGGTCGAGCTGGCGGGCCAGTGCTGCGGCGATGTACAGCAGGTCGGGCGAGGCCGTCCCGGCAAGGCTGGAGCGGTCGGTGTCGGCGGCCAGGGCCGGCACGGTCGCGGTGTCGGTCGTTGAGCCGGCAGGGGAGCCGGTCGGGGTGTACGGGGAGCGCAGCAGCACGGGGGTCTGCTGCACGGTCCGTTCCACCAGGCCGGTGTCGAGCCTGCCGGCGGCCACCTCGGGGTGTGCGAGGAGGCGCCGCAGGAAGCCGGTGTTGGTGGTGACCCCGAGGATCCGGGTGTCGGCCAGTGCGGCGCGAAGGCGGCGCAGCGCGGTCGCGCGGTCGGGCCCGTAGGCGATCACCTTGGCCAGCATCGGGTCGTAGAGGCTGCCGACGTCGCTGCCCGCGGTGACTCCGGAGTCCACCCGGACGCCCTCGCCGGTCGGCTCCTCCCAGCGGAGGATCCGGCCGCCGGTCGGGAGGAAGTCGCGGTCGGGGTCCTCGGCGCAGATCCGGGCCTCGACGGCATGGCCGACGAACGAGATGTCGGCCTGCCCGAACGGCAGGGCCTCGCCTGCGGCGACGCGGATCTGCCACTCGACCAGGTCGGGTCGCTGCGGACGGTCCGCCGGGCCGCCGACGGAGACGGCCAGCTCGGTGACGGGGTGTTCCACCTGGAGGCGGGTGTTCATCTCCATGAAGAAGAAGTCGAGGACGCCGCCGGCTGCGGCCGTACCGGCGTCCACGCCCGGCACGATGAACTCGACCGTGCCGGCACCGGTGTAGCCGCACGCCTCGGCGGCCCGCACGGCGGCCGTCCCCATCGCCGCCCTGGTCTCGGGATTGAGCAGAACGGAAGGAGCCTCTTCGATCAGCTTCTGGTGACGCCGCTGCAGGCTGCACTCGCGCTCACCGAGGTGCACGGTGGTGCCGTGACCGTCGGCCAGCACCTGCACCTCGATGTGCCGGGGGTTGTCGACCCACCGCTCCAGCAGCAGGGTGTCGTCCCCGAAGGCGGTGCGGGCCACCCGGCGGGCGGCGTCGATCTCGGCCGGGAGATCGGCGGCGTCCCGGACCAGCCGCATGCCCTTGCCGCCGCCTCCCGCGGAGGGTTTGAGCAGCACCGGGTAGCCGATGGTCTCTGCCGCGGCGACGAGGTCGGCGTCGCTGGGCTCGTCCATCTCGCTGCCCGGTACGACCGGCACGCCGGCGACCCGGACGGCCTCCTTGGCATTGATCTTGTCGCCCATCAGCTCCACCGCGGCCGGGGGCGGCCCGATGAAGACCAGGCCGGCCTCGGTGCAGGCCCGGGCGAAGGCCGGGTTCTCGGCCAGGAAGCCGTATCCGGGGTGGACGGCCTGGGCCCCGGTCCGGCGTGCGGCGGCGAGGATCAGGTCGGCCCGCAGGTAGGTCTCGGCGGCGGAGCTGTCGCTGCGGCCGTCGGGGCCGAGCCGTACGGCCAGGTCGGCCGCCCGGACGTGCGGTGCGTCGGCGTCGGCGTCGCTGTGGACGGCGACCGACCGGATGCCGAGGCGCCGCAGGGTGCGGATCACCCGGAGGGCGATCTCGCCCCGGTTGGCGACCAGAACGGTGTCGAACATGGGAGGTGTTCCTCCGGGTCGAGGAGGCCGAGGACGGGGCGTCGGCCTGGTGGCGAACGACGGGCCTGCTGCCGGCTGCGGAGCCGGTCTGCGGAGCCGGTGGGTGGAGCGCCGGTGGGCGGAGCGTCGGGCTTCCGTGGCCCGAGTGGGCTGTCAGGAGCCGTCGGGACCATCGGGAGCCGCGGGGGCTGCCGCCCGGCCGACGCCCAGCCCGCCGTCACATCCGGAAGACTCCGTAGGGCCGGGGTTCGGCGAGCGGCGCGTTGGCGCAGGCGGTCAGCGCGAGGCCGAGGGCGGTTCGGGTCTCCAGCGGGTCGATGACGCCGTCGTCCCAGAGCCGGGCGGTGGCGTAGTACGCGTTCCCCTGCCGTTCGTACTGCTCGCGGACGGGCGCCTTGAACGCGTCCTCCGCCTCGACCGGCCAGTCCTCGCCCTGGGCCTCGTACTGGTCGCGCCGGACGGTGGCGAGCACGGACGCGGCCTGCTCGCCGCCCATCACCGAGATCTTGGCGCCCGGCCACATCCAGAGGAACCGCGGCGAGTAGGCGCGCCCGCACATCGAGTAGTTCCCCGCGCCGTAGGAGCCGCCGATCACCACCGTCAGCTTGGGGACGCGGGTGCAGGCGACGGCGGTGACCATCTTGGCGCCGTGCTTGGCGATGCCGCCCGCCTCGTACTGCCGTCCGACCATGAAGCCGGTGATGTTCTGAAGGAAGAGGAGCGGGATGCCGCGCTGGTCGCACAGTTCGATGAAGTGCGCGCCCTTCATGGCGGACTCGGCGAACAGCACGCCGTTGTTGGCGACGATGCCCACCGGGTGCCCGTGGATCCGGGCGAAGCCGGTGACCAGAGTGGCGCCGTACTCGGCCTTGAACTCGGCGAACCGGCTGCCGTCGATGAGCCGGGCGATCACCTCGCGGACGTCGTACGGGGTGCGCGGATCCACCGGCACGGCGCCGTACAGGCCTGCCGGGTCCACCGTCGGCGGCTCGACCGGCGCGAGCGGCCACGGGCGGGCGGCCCGGGGTCCGAGGCCGGACACGATGCTGCGGACGATCGACAGCGCGTGCGCATCGTCCTCGGCGAGGTGGTCGGTGACACCGGAAGTCCGGGAGTGGAGGTCGCCGCCGCCCAGTTCCTCCGCGGTGACGACCTCGCCGGTCGCGGCCTTCACCAGCGGCGGACCGCCGAGGAAGATCGTGCCCTGGTTCCGGACGATCACCGCCTGGTCGCTCATCGCCGGCACGTACGCGCCGCCGGCGGTGCACGAGCCGAGCACCGCCGCGATCTGCGGGATGCCGGCGGCGGACAGCCGGGCCTGGTTGTAGAAGATGCGGCCGAAGTGGTCCCGGTCGGGGAAGACCTCGTCCTGCATCGGGAGGAAGGCGCCGCCGGAGTCGACGAGGTAGAGGCAGGGCAGCCGGTTCTCCAGGGCCACCTCCTGCGCCCTCAGGTGCTTCTTCACCGTCATCGGGTAGTAGGTGCCGCCCTTGACCGTGGCGTCGTTGGCCACCACGACGACCTCCCGCCCGGCGACCCTGCCGATGCCGGCGATGACGCCGGCGGCGGGGGCGGCGCCGTCGTACAGGCCGTCGGCCGCGAGCGGGGCGAGCTCCAGGAACGGGGAGCCGGGGTCGAGCAGGGTGTCCACCCGGTCGCGGGGCAGCAGCTTGCCGCGGGCGGTGTGCCGGGCGCGGGCCTTGGCGCCACCGCCCTGGGCCGCGGCGTCGAGCTTGGCGTGGAGCTCGGCCACGAGCGCGCGGTGCGCGGCCTCGTTGGAGCGGTAGGCCGCCGAACCGGGGTCCGCCGTGCTGCCCAGCCGCGGTGCCGGAGCAGCGGCGGGATCGTTGACGGGGTCCCGCGCATCGAGGCCGGCGGCCGGTCCGGCGTACCGGCCGACCGTCGGCCCGACGGCAGATCCCATGGATGAGAGGACCATTCCAAGAGCTCCCTTGCCCTCGGCGCCGAGCGGGCATGCGGACGGGTGAGTCCGCTGCCCCTAAGTTAATGAGCGTTAACTCCTGCGGCCAGGTTAACCGGCGATAACTCGGCTGTCTACGATGGGCAGCATGCCGAACGTTTCCGCAGCCTCTGCGCTCCCACGCCGCGACCAGATCCGCCGGGAGGCCGCCCGGCTGTTCGCCGCCCGCGGCTTCCTCGGTGTCGGGGTGGACGAGATCGGCAAGGCGGTCGGCATCAGTGGCCCCGGCCTCTATCGCCACTTCTCGGGCAAGGACGCGATGCTCGCCGACCTGCTGGTCGGCATCAGCGAGCGGCTGCTGGAGGAGGGGCAGCGGCGGGCCGGCGAGGCGGGCGCCGCGGCGGGGCCCGTCGGCGCCCTCGACGCGCTGATCGGTGGCCACGTCGACTTTGCGCTCGACGACCGGGATCTGATCATCCTGCACGACCGTGAGCTCCTGCACCTGAAGGAGGAGGACCGTCGGCGCGTCCGCCGACTCCAGCGCGGCTACGTCGAACTGTGGGTCGGTGTGGTGCGCGAGGCCTTCCCGTCCCTGGCCGGCCCCGACGCCGAACCGCTCGCCCGGGCCGCGGTCCACGCCGTCTTCGGCCTGCTCAACTCGACGCCGCACAGTGCTGCGCCGCGCTCCGCCCAGGCGGACCGCTCCGCCGACCGCAGTGCAGATCGTTCTGCCGACCGCTCCGCGGACCTCGGCGCGGAGCGTTCCGCCGACCGCGGTGCCGACCGTTCCGGGTTGCCGCGGGATGCCATGGCGGCACTCCTGCACAGTCTGGCCCAGGGGGCGTTCGCGGCTGCCGCCGACGCTGCGGCCGCCGAGGCAGCGGCGTAGGTCACCCCGCGAGCCGCACCCCGCGAGCCAGGAGCGGAGAGCCGGGACCAGGGCCAGGGCCGTAGCCCGTTCGGGCCTCTGGTCCGGTGCGCGGGTGGTGAACCCTGGGCGACCCTGGGAGGTGAGGCCTGCCGGCCGGGGCTGCCCGGAGTCGGCGGAGACGGCACGTCCGGAATTCGAGCACTGCAGGGCCGGATCGGGAAGGTTCGCCGACTGCCTGTCGTTGAGTCTCCCGGGTGTCCGTCGAACGGCGATGGACGGCAGCAGCACCGAATGGTTAGTATCCCTAAATATGCCTGAGACTCATGGTTCTACTGCGGAGATGTCCGGAGGCGCCGACGCTCAGCGCACCGAGCCCGCTGCTCGCCGCGCCGATCGCACTGGTCGCGCCGAGGACGGATCCGGGCACGCCGGGGACGGACCCGAGCACACCGGGCACGGATCCGAGGGCAGGCCCGGCCGTTTCCGTCGACAGGGCCGCCGGCAGAGGATCTCCGCCGTGGACGACCCCGAGGCCGGATGGCTGCGGCGGCTCGGCGGATACTCCTGGCGCTACCGCCGCAACCTGATGCTCGCCTTCGGCGCCTCCCTGGTCGGCATGGCCGTCACGGCGGTGGTCCCGTTGATCACCAGGCTGATCATCGACGACGTGATCACGGCACACACCCGGCCGCTCGGCCCGTGGGCCGCCGCGCTGCTGCTCGCCGCCGTCGTGGTCTTCCTCTGCACCCAGGTACGCCGCTACTACGGCGGGCAGCTCGCCCTCGACGTCCAGCACGACATGCGGGCCGACCTGTTCCGGTCACTGACCAGGCTCGACGGCCACCGGCAGGACCGGCTCGACACCGGCCAGGTCGTCGGCCGCGCCACCTCGGACCTCCAGCTCATCAACGGCCTGCTGTCGATGCTGCCCATGATGACCGGGTACTTCCTGATGTTCTGCATGTCCGTCCTGGTCATGCTCTGGCTGTCGCTGCCCCTCACCCTGATCGCACTGGTGATGGCACCGGCCCTGTGGTGGTGCGCCTCCCTGAGTCGCAAGCGGCTCTTCCCCGCGACCTGGGCCGCGCAGCAGGAGGCCGCCGCCGTGGCCGGCGTCGTCGACGCCGCGGTCGGCGGCGTCCGGGTGGTCAAGGGCTTCGGCCAGGAGTCGCAGGAACGGGCCAAGCTGGAAGGCGTCTCGCAGCGGCTGTTCGCCACCCGGCTCCGCTCGATCCGCATGAACAGCCGCTACACCCCCGCCATGCAGGCGATCCCCGCCCTCGGGCAGGTCGCCGTGCTGGCCCTGGGCGGCTGGCTCGCCGTCCGCGGCGAGGTCACGCTCGGCACCTTCGTGGCCTTCTCGACCTACGTGGCCCAGATGACCGGCCCGGTCCGGATGCTCGCCATGCTGATCACCGTGGGCCAGCAGGCCCGGGCCGGCGTGGAGCGCGTCCTGCAGCTCATCGACGAGCGCCCGCACGTCCAGGAGAGCCCGGACGCCGTGCCGCTCGATCCCGCGCAGGCCCCGCCCGGCACCCCCGCGCTCGAACTCGACCGGGTCGACTTCCACTACGAGGGCCACGAGGACGCCGTGCCCGTCCTCAGCGGACTCAGCCTGGCCCTCGCCCCGGGCGAGACCCTGGCCCTGGTCGGCGCCTCCGGTTCCGGCAAGTCCACGGTCGCCCAGCTCCTGCCCCGCTTCTACGACCCGATGGCGGGCTCCGTCCGCCTGTACGGGCGCGACCTGCGAGACCTCACCCTCGACTCGCTGCGCTCCGCGGTCGGCATCGTCCCCGAGGACAGCTTCCTGTTCTCCGAGAGCGTCCGTACCAACATCGCGTACGGGCACCCGGAGGCCACCGACCGGCAGATCGAGGCCGCGGCCCGCGTCGCCCAGGCGGACGGCTTCATCCGGGACCTCCCGGACGGCTACGAGACCAGGGTCGGCGAGCAGGGCCTGACCCTCTCCGGCGGCCAGCGCCAGCGGATCGCGCTCGCCCGGGCGATCCTCACCGACCCGGCCGTGCTGCTCCTGGACGACGCCACCTCCGCGGTCGACCCCCAGGTGGAGGCCGAGATCCACGACGCCCTCCGCTCGGTGATGAGCGGCCGTACCACCCTGCTCATCGCCCACCGGCGCTCCAGCCTCCAGCTCGCCGACCGGATCGCGGTCCTCGACCACGGCCGGCTCGTCGACATCGGTACCCACGATGAACTCGACGAACGATGTCCGCTGTACCGGTCGCTGATCACCGACCCGGACGCGGGCGCCCCCGGCTCCCTGGACACCTCCGGTGCGACCGACCTCCGCGGTGCCGCCGACCCTGGCACGGCTGGCACGGCTGGCACGGCTGGCACGGCTGACACGTCAGACACGGCAGGCATCGCGGATCCGTCCGGGACCGCCGACGCGGCAGGCATCGCGGGCGCGTCCGCTCCGGCGGGTCGGCCGGTCGTGGCGCCGGCAGCCGCCACCGCCGCCGTGGCGACGGCCGCAGCGGTCGCCACCGCCCTGGCCCCCTCCACCGTCCCGCTTCCCTCCACCACCCCGGCGGCTGCCCCTTCCTCGGCACCCGTTGCCGCCGGTCCCGTCACCACCCCCGCAGGAGCAGCAGCCGCCGGGGCAGCAGCGGGAGCAGCAGCCGCGTCCGACGCCGCCAAGCAGGCCGCCGACGCCAAGCAGGCCGCCGACGCCGAGCTGCGCGCCAAGGTGGCAGCCCTGCCGCCGGCCACCGACACCCCCGACGTCCCCGTCCTCGAAGCCGAGGCGGGCGACCCGAACTTCAGCCTCCGCAGGCTGCTCGCACCGTTCCGCAACCCGCTCGCCCTCGCCCTGCTCCTGGTCGCGCTGGACACCGCCGCCGGGCTGACCCTGCCCGTACTGATCCGGCACGGCATCGACGACGGCGTCAGCAAGGCCGCGATGGCCGGTGTCGCGGTGGCTTCGCTCGCCGCGCTCACCGTGGTGCTGCTGGACTGGCTGGTGCAGAGCGCCGAGACCAGGGTCAGCGGCCGGACGGGCGAGCGCGTCCTCTACACCCTGCGCCTCAAGATCTTCGCGCACCTCAACCGGCTCGGCCTGGACTACTACGAGCGCGAGCTCACCGGCCGGATCATGACCCGGATGACCACCGACGTCGACTCGATCTCCAGCTTCCTGCAGACCGGCGTCGTCACCGCCGTGGTCAGCCTGCTGACCTTCTTCGGCATCTTCGCGGTGCTGCTGGTGATCGACGCGGGCCTCGCCCTGGTCGTGTGTGCGGTCCTGCCGCTGCTGGTCATCGCGACCCTGGTGTTCCGCCGGAAGTCGACCGCGCAGTACCAGATCTCCCGCGACCTGATTTCCACGGTCAACGCCGACCTCCAGGAGAACGTCGCCGGCATGCGGATCGTCCAGGCCTTCCGCCGCCAGGACGTCAACACCGCCCGCTTCGTCGCCCGCGGCCGGGAGTACCGGGACGCGCGGGTCCGGGCCCAGTTCTACATCTCGCTCTACTTCCCCTTCGTGCAGTTCCTCTCCAGCGTCGCGGCCGCCCTGGTGCTGATCGTCGGCGCCTCCCGGGTGGACGCCGGCACGCTGACCATCGGCGGCCTGGTCGCCTACCTGCTCTACATCGACCTGTTCTTCGCGCCGGTCAACCAGCTCTCCCAGGTCTTCGACGGCTACCAGCAGGCCAGTGTCGGCCTCGGCCGGATCCGTGAGCTGCTGCGCACCCCGACCAGCACCCCGGAGGACCCGGAGCCGCTCCCCGTCCACCGGCTGAAGGGCGACATCAGCTTCGAGAACGTCAGCTTCGCCTACGGCGGTGGCGGCGAGGGCCACCCGGACGTGCTGTCCGGCATCGACCTGCACGTCCCGGCCGGGCAGACCGTCGCCCTGGTCGGCGAGACCGGGGCCGGCAAGTCCACCCTGGTCAAGCTCGTCGCCCGGTTCTACGACCCGACCGGCGGCACGCTGCGGATCGACGGCACCGACATCACCCGGCTGGATCTGGCCGCCTTCCGGCACCGGCTCGGCGTGGTCCCCCAGGAGGCTTACCTCTTCGCGGGCACGGTGCACGAGGCCATCGCGTACGGCCGGCCCTCGGCCTCCCGCGCCGAGGTCGAGGCGGCGGCCCGTGCGGTCGGCGCCCACGACATGATCATGAGCCTGTCGGACGGCTACGAGCACGAGGTCGCCCCGCGCGGGCGGAACCTGTCCGCCGGACAGCGCCAGCTGATGGCGCTCGCCCGCGCCGAGCTCGTCGACCCGGACATCCTGCTCCTGGACGAGGCGACCGCCGCCCTCGACCTCGCCAGCGAGGCCGCGGTCACCGAGGCTGCGGACCGGCTGAGCGGCAACCGCACCACACTCGTCATCGCGCACCGCCTCAGCACGGCGGAGCGCGCCGACCGGATCGTCGTCCTGGACCACGGCCGGATCGTCGAGGACGGCACCCACGAGGGGCTGCTGGCCAGCGGCGGCGCGTACGCGCGGCTCTGGCAGGCCTTCGTCGCCGACGGACACCCGGCGGCAGTGGCGCCGATCGCCGGTTGACCCGAGCGGCCAGGCCCCGAGCGGGCCGGGCCCCGAGGGCCGGGCCGACGCCGCCCCGTCTGCTCTCCCTGTCCGGCGCTGCTACGCGCCGATCAGGGCCGAGAGCAGCGGGGCGGCGTCGGTGCCGGTCGGCAGGTCGCTCACCTGGCCGTCGCCGACCTCCACCACCCGCCAGCCGCTCCCGTCCGCCCGCAGCGCCAGGTCGGTGGTGACGAACCGGCAGCCGAGGGCCCGGACCAGCGGGCGGACGGCCGACAGGTCGGGGTCGGGTGCCGGGCCCGGCGCGTCCGGATGCGGGCCGACCAGGACGGGCTCCCCGTCCAGCCACCACACCCGGGCCTCCTCCGCCCGGCCGGCGGCATCGCGCACGAACTCCTCGTACCGCCGCAGGACGATCCCGCCGGTCAGGAAGTCGCCCTGCAGTTCGACGAAGCGGCTCACCACCCGGGCCAGCCCGCCGGCGTCCGCAAGGTCCGGGACGAAGCAGGCCTCGTGCCACTCGTGCTTGCGGGACTTCACGTAGTCCTTGACGATCGCGGGGCCGTGACCGCCCAAGGCCGCCGCTGCGGAGACGAGTTCGGTGTGCGCAGGCATGCCGCCGCCCGGCAGCCAGTGGCTCTGTGGCGTCGCTCCCTCGAAGCTTCCGTACCAGCCCGGCAGTTCATGCGCGTCCGCGTAGGCGGCAGGCGCGGTCAGCAGCGCGCAGCCGCGCCCTCCAGCGCCTCGGCCAGCTCCTGGTAGGCCGGGACGCCGACCATCCACCCCCGGTACCAGAGCGGCCCGAGCCCGGCCGGTACCCGCCGCACCGCCTCCGCGGCCTCGCCGGCGACCAGCGCATCGTGGTCGAGCAGCACGCACATCCCACCCAACTCCCTTACCTGCCGGGCTTCGAGGACGAAGTGCGGGTCGGGCCGGCGGGGACCGAGCGGATCGGCGGGCAGCAGGACGGCCGGGGTGGTCATGGCGGACAGCGTACGGGCGGGCGTCCGCCGGGAGGCCGGGATTTCCGACCACGCGCTGCCGACCCCGAGCCCGGGAGCCCGGAAGCCGGTGGCCGGGTGCCGGGTGCCGGGTGCCGGGTCGCGGGGCCGCAGGGCGGTGGCGGAAACCGCGTCGACACGGGCGGCCGGGCCGTGCGACGGTGGTCGGATGTCGATGGTGCGACGATTTCTGGGCGGACGACGGCCGGACGCAGCCGGGCGGACGACCGGCGGGCCGGACGGCCGGATGCGACGGGCAGCGGCCAGAACGGCTGTGCTGGCCGCGGACGGCTCCGTGTTCCTGCTCCGCTCCGACAACATCGAGGTCGGTGTCCACTGGACGATGCCGGGTGGCGGCCTCGACCCGGGGGAGTCACCGACCGAGGGGCGCTGCGCGAACTCCGCGAGGAGACCGGCTGGGCGGATCTCGTACCCGGGCGTCTGCTCTGCACCTGGGAGCACGACTTCACCTGGCACGGCACGCCCGTCCGTCAGCACGAGCACATCTACGTCACGGACGGACCGCACCGCGGCCCGGTCGGTGACGTCAGCGAGGTCCACCGGACCGATCGGATCCTCGGCTGGCGCTGGTGGACCCCGGCCGATCTCGCCGACCCCGACGCCGACGCCCTCTGGCCACCGCAGCTGCCGGCCCTGCTCGCCGCCGCCCGCGCCGCGGGCCGGCCCGACGGCTCGCCTTCTCCCGCCCCGGTCGAGCTCGGCCATGTCCCGCAAGGGACACCCAACAGCAGACCTGACGCCGCGATCTGACATCCGGACGCCCGCGCTGTCAGGGCGACGGTGGGCCCCGGCGCACCAGTCCCGCAGTCCGAGATCGCGGTCGTGCAGCGCTTCGGGGTTGATCAGCACGGTGAGCCGCGCGTTCGGCAGCTCGGCCATCCCGAGCCCCGTCGACGCGAGCAGGTGCTCGGTCGGTACCGCCACGGCTATCGCCTCCCGCCAGGCCGGCAGGACCACCAGACTCGTCCCCGCCCCGAGCCGTACCAGTAGCGCCGAGACCCGCCGGGTGCACTGTCCGCCGCCGAGGTCGGCCGCCGCCGGCGACCCCGTGATCAGGACACCCAGCGGAACCCGGTCGGCCTCGTCCGAGAGCTGCACCCCCGCCTCGGGGTCCGCCACCGGGTCCTCCCGTAGGCCCGCCTGGCGCGGGTGCAGCCGGCGGAGCCTGCGCGACGGTGTCGGCCGCCGGGACCGACGGAGCAGCCGCTCGCGGTCGCGCGCCACCGGGTCACCCCGGGCGGTCCGTCGGCGGGGCCCGGATCGCCCGGCGGGCGATCCGGCGCTGGCTGGTCGAGCGCGGTCATGGCGGCGTGCCTTTCGGTCTGCGGCACGAACGATCCTGCCGCAGACGATCCTTGGGGGCCAGGGCAGTCCGGGATGTGAGGCCGGGCCGCCCGCCCCGAAAGCCCCGTGCCACGCGTTCGGCCAGGGGTATGCTCGATTCCGTGAAGCGTCAGCTGTGCCTGAGCTGGTGGCCGTCCTAGGACGGCCACCCCTCACCCATGACCCCAGGGCCGTCCGTACGGGCGGCCCTGCTGCGTTCCCGCAGCGTCTCCTCGCGGAGGGCGGCCCCGTACGAACGGCGCCGCCACCCGCAGGAGACCGTGATGACCCTGACCACCAGCCTCGAATCCGTCCGCCGCAACCCGGGACAGCACCGCGTCCTCACCGGCGACCGCCCGACCGGGCCCCTCCACCTGGGCCACTACTTCGGCACCCTGCAGAACCGCGTCCACCTCCAGGACCTGGGTGTGGAACTCCTGCTGGTGGTCGCCGACTACCAGGTCCTGACCGACCGCGACGTCGCGGCGAGCCCCGTCGAGCACGCCGAGAACCTCGTCCTCGACTACCTGGCGGCCGGGATCGAACCCGCACGGGCCACCGTCTTCACCCACAGCGCGGTACCCGCACTCAACCAGCTGATGCTGCCGTTCCTCAGCCTGGTCAGCGTGGCCGAGCTCGACCGGAACCCGACCGTCAAGGACGAGATCGCCCACGCCGGACGAGCCACCGTCAGCGGACTGATGTTCACCTACCCCGTCCACCAGGCCGCCGACATCCTCTTCTGCAAGGCCGACCTCGTCCCCGTCGGCCAGGACCAGGTGCCCCACCTGGAGACCGCCCGGCTCATCGCCCGGCGATTCAACGAGCGGTACGGACCGGTCTTCCCCGAACCGGCTGCCCTGCTCTCCGCGAGCCCGCTGCTGCGCGGCACCGACGGCGGCAAGATGAGCAAGAGCCGGGGCAATGCGATCCCGCTCGGCGCGGACGAGGACCACACCGCGCGGCTGGTCCGCGCCGCCACGACGGATGCGGACCGCCGCATCACCTACGACCCACAGCACCGTCCGGGCGTCGCGGGCCTCCTCCAGCTCGCCGCGCTCTGTCAGGACCGGACTCCCGAATCGGTCGCGGACCAGATCGGCGACGGCGGAGCGTCCGCGCTCAAGCGGCTGGTCACCGACGCGGTCAACGAGTACTTCCGGCCGATCCGGGCCCGCCGGAGGAGCTCGCCGCCGACCGCGCCCACCTGCGACAGATCCTCAGGGACGGGAACGCACGCGCCAACGCGACCGCCGAGGCCACCCTCGGCGAGGTCCGGAGAGCCATGGGCACGGTGCCGGCAGCCGCCTGAAGACCCGCCGGACGACGTGGCGCCGCGTGAGGTGGGTGGAGCGGAGGCCGCCGAGGGCTCACACGTCATGCCTTCCCGCACCGGCCCTCTCCCGGGTGCTTCCGTGCACCATTTCCGCTGTCGGGGTGGATCGTTTCGCCCCGGCAGTGGGGATACCGTGAGCAGACGAACAGCACACGCCGGGGGAGACCGCACCGATGGACCAGCCGCCCCTGAGGGACGACGCGCCCGACACCGTTCCGATGCTGCCCGGGCCCGCAGGCCCCCGTTCCGCGCCGCCGGCCGTGCACCGCCGTCCCCGCAGCCTGGCTGCCGGCGACCGGGTGGCGGTGGTCGCGCCGAGCGGGCCGGTCGAACCGGACCGGCTCGCGGCCGGCACCGCCCTGCTGCGGTCCTGGGGCCTGGAGGTGCTGCTCGGCACCCACGTGACGGACCGGCATCCCGGCCACGGCTACCTCGCCGGCACCGACGAGGACCGCGCCGCCGACTTCCGGCAGGCGTGGCTGGATCCGACGGTGGCCGCGGTCATCTGCGCGCGCGGCGGCTACGGCGTGCAGCGCATGGTCGACCGCATCGACTGGGACCTCCTGCGCACGGCGCCGCCCAAGGTCCTCGTCGGTTTCAGTGACGTGACCGTCCTCCACGAATCCGTCCATCGCCACCTGGGCCTCCCCACGCTGTACGGACCCATGGCCTCCTCTGTCGCCTGGCTGGAGGACGCCGCCACCGCCGACCACCTGCGCCGGACCCTCTTCGCACCGGCCACCACCCGCGTGCTGACCTCGCCCACGGCCTCGCCCCTCGTCCCCGGCCGGGCCACGGGCATCACAGCGGGCGGCTGCGCCACCCTGCTGGCCACCGACCGGGGCACCCCCAGCGGCCGTCCCTCCTTCGCCGGCACCATCCTGCTGCTGGAGGACGTCAACGAACAGCCCTACCAACTCGACCGCACGATCACCCAGCTCCTGCGCAGCGGCGCGTTCGACGGTGTGGCGGGCGTGGCCCTCGGTTCCTGGGAGGGCTGCGGCCCCCTCGACCGCGTGCGCGGCGTCATGCTCGACCGCCTCGGCCCGCTCGGGGTACCGGTGCTCTGGGAACTCGGGTTCGGCCACGGCCCGGCCAGCCTCACCGTCCCCCTGGGCGTGCCCGCCGTCCTCGACGCCGACGCAGGCACCCTCACCCTCGACGCGCCGGCGCTCGACGACCGTCCCCGGGTGTAGCCCCGGCGCTCGACAGCGGGGACGCTGAGTAAGGTGCCGCCATGCATGCCGACGCAGCCCGCGAACCCCTCGCCGCAGCTGACTCCGAAGCCACTGCCCGCCCCCTCCCTCCTCATCCCTGTCCCTCCCTTCCACCCGTCCCCGTTCCGCCCGCCGATGGCGCCGAGAATCCGTCGACGGAGTCCGGGACGGCGCTCTCCGCGCACGAGGCCGCGGAACGGGCCAGGGGCCTGCTGTACGGGCCGGGCAGCGCCACTGGGCGAACCCTGCTCGGACTCGCCGGCCCGCCTGCAGCAGGGAAATCCACCCTCGCCCGACACATCGTGGCCGAGATCGTGCGGCTGGAGGGCCCCGGGGCCGCCGCCTACCTGCCTCTCGACGGCTTCCACCTCGCCAACGCCCAGCTCGACCGCCTCGGTCTGCGGGCCCGCAAGGGTGCGCCGGCGACCTTCGACGCAGCCGGATATCTGGCCCTGCTGCGGCGAGTCGGTGAGGAGCGCTTCCACGAGATCTACGTCCCGGATTTCGACCGTGCGCTCGACGAGCCGGTCGCCGCCCGTCACGTCGTCCACCCCCACACCCGCCTCGTGGTGACCGAGGGGAACTACCTCTGCGCGGCGGACACCCCCTGGTCGGCCGTACGGAGCCTGCTGCGCGAGCTCTGGTACGTGGAGGCCGACGACGACGTCCGGCACAGCCGCCTCCTTGCCCGCCACACGGCCGGAGGAGGCAGCGCAGCTGCGGCAGCCCGGCGCATCGCCGAGAACGACGGCCCGAACGGGGAGTTCGTGAAGGGGAGCCGGTCGCGCTGCGACCTCCGCGTCCGTGCGACGGATTTGCCTGCGCCGGCCGCAGGGCGTAGTGTTCTCTAGTCGCTCGGCTGGGAGCACCGGACACGCATCTGCGCGGACGGTCCCGGGGCGGCCAATCCCTTGAAACACCACTTCCTGGTTTCGTGGCTGGGTCGCTTTTTGTCGCGTCCCTGTGCGAATTCGGCGTGGGCGTTTATATGGATTGTGGTCGGATTCGCCTTTCGGGGCGGGGATCGGCTAAGGTTTGAAACGTCGGAAGGGGCCGCGAGGCGCCGGAAGGCAAGTGGTTCGAAAGCAAGTCGGGAAAGAGCACGAGCTCGGATCTGATAAGCTGAGAACACGAAAGAGCGAAACGCCCGGAGGGTCCGCTGGAAGGCGGTCCGAAGGAAGTGTCCGTTCCTTGAGAACTCAACAGCGTGCCAAAAGTCAACGCCAGATATGTTGACATCCCCGGCCGGTCGGTTTCGATCGGTTGGAGATTCCTTTTGAAGTAACAAACACAGCGAGGACGCAGTGCGCGGGGTTCACCTCATTCCGGTGACCGCCGTGCCGCTCAACGCGGGTGTGAACCCGATTACGGGTAATCATTCACGGAGAGTTTGATCCTGGCTCAGGACGAACGCTGGCGGCGTGCTTAACACATGCAAGTCGAACGGTGAAGCCCTTCGGGGTGGATCAGTGGCGAACGGGTGAGTAACACGTGGGAAATCTGCCCTGCACTCTGGGACAAGCCTTGGAAACGAGGTCTAATACCGGATATGACCTGCTCCTGCATGGGGGTGGGTGGAAAGCTCCGGCGGTGCAGGATGATCCCGCGGCCTATCAGCTTGTTGGTGGGGTAATGGCCTACCAAGGCGACGACGGGTAGCCGGCCTGAGAGGGCGACCGGCCACACTGGGACTGAGACACGGCCCAGACTCCTACGGGAGGCAGCAGTGGGGAATATTGCACAATGGGCGAAAGCCTGATGCAGCGACGCCGCGTGAGGGATGACGGCCTTCGGGTTGTAAACCTCTTTCAGCAGGGAAGAAGCGCAAGTGACGGTACCTGCAGAAGAAGCACCGGCTAACTACGTGCCAGCAGCCGCGGTAATACGTAGGGTGCGAGCGTTGTCCGGAATTATTGGGCGTAAAGAGCTCGTAGGCGGCCTGTCGCGTCGGATGTGAAAGCCCGGGGCTTAACCCCGGGTCTGCATTCGATACGGGCAGGCTAGAGTGTGGTAGGGGAGATCGGAATTCCTGGTGTAGCGGTGAAATGCGCAGATATCAGGAGGAACACCGGTGGCGAAGGCGGATCTCTGGGCCATTACTGACGCTGAGGAGCGAAAGCGTGGGGAGCGAACAGGATTAGATACCCTGGTAGTCCACGCCGTAAACGTTGGGAACTAGGTGTTGGCGACATTCCACGTCGTCGGTGCCGCAGCTAACGCATTAAGTTCCCCGCCTGGGGAGTACGGCCGCAAGGCTAAAACTCAAAGGAATTGACGGGGGCCCGCACAAGCAGCGGAGCATGTGGCTTAATTCGACGCAACGCGAAGAACCTTACCAAGGCTTGACATACACCGGAAACGGCCAGAGATGGTCGCCCCCTTGTGGTCGGTGTACAGGTGGTGCATGGTTGTCGTCAGCTCGTGTCGTGAGATGTTGGGTTAAGTCCCGCAACGAGCGCAACCCTTGTTCTGTGTTGCCAGCATGCCTTTCGGGGTGATGGGGACTCACAGGAGACTGCCGGGGTCAACTCGGAGGAAGGTGGGGACGACGTCAAATCATCATGCCCCTTATGTCTTGGGCTGCACACGTGCTACAATGGCCGGTACAAAGGGCTGCGATGCCGCGAGGCGGAGCGAATCCCAAAAAGCCGGTCTCAGTTCGGATTGGGGTCTGCAACTCGACCCCATGAAGTTGGAGTTGCTAGTAATCGCAGATCAGCATGCTGCGGTGAATACGTTCCCGGGCCTTGTACACACCGCCCGTCACGTCACGAAAGTCGGTAACACCCGAAGCCGGTGGCCTAACCCTTGGGAGGGAGCCGTCGAAGGTGGGACCAGCGATTGGGACGAAGTCGTAACAAGGTAGCCGTACCGGAAGGTGCGGCTGGATCACCTCCTTTCTAAGGAGCACATGGCCGGTTGCGAGCGAATGTCTCGCACGGTTGCTCATGGGTGGAACGTTGACTATTCGGCACGGTCGGTGACGGCTGCCAGTACTGCTCCTTCGGGGGCGTGGAACGCAGGTTTGAGTCGGTCGGGTCGGGCACGCTGTTGGGTCCTGAGGGAACGATTTTTTCGTTCGCCTCTGGGATGCCGGCCTCACTTGACGCACTGTTTCGGTGTGGAGGGTGGGTGTCTGGTCGTTGTTTGAGAACTGCACAGTGGACGCGAGCATCTGTGGCCAAGTTTTTAAGGGCGCACGGTGGATGCCTTGGCACCAGGAACCGATGAAGGACGTGGGAGGCCGCGATAGGCCCCGGGGAGCTGTCAACCGAGCTTTGATCCGGGGGTGTCCGAATGGGGAAACCCGGCAGTCGTCATGGGCTGTCACCCATACCTGAACACATAGGGTATGTGGAGGGAACGCGGGGAAGTGAAACATCTCAGTACCCGCAGGAAGAGAAAACAACCGTGATTCCGGGAGTAGTGGCGAGCGAAACCGGATGAGGCTAAACCTGATACGTGTGAGACCCGGCAGGGGTTGCGTATGAGGGGTCGTGGGAAAGTTCTTCAGTCGTCTGCCGGCGGCTGGGTGAGTCAGAAACCGTTGGTGTAGTCGAAGGACATGCGAAAGGTCCGGCGTAGAGGGTAAGACCCCCGTAGACGAAACATCAGCGGCTCACTTGAGCTTCTCCCAAGTAGCACGGAGCCCGAGAAATTCCGTGTGAATCTGGCGGGACCACCCGCTAAGCCTAAATATTCCCTGGTGACCGATAGCGGATAGTACCGTGAGGGAATGGTGAAAAGTACCGCGGGAGCGGAGTGAAATAGTACCTGAAACCGTGTGCCTACAAGCCGTGGGGGCAGTCTTCGGACTGTGACTGCGTGCCTTTTGAAGAATGAGCCTGCGAGTTTGCGGTGTGTAGCGAGGTTAACCCGTGTGGGGTAGCCGTAGCGAAAGCGAGTCCGAATAGGGCGTTACAGTTGCATGCCCAAGACCCGAAGCGGAGTGATCTAGCCATGGGCAGGTTGAAGCGCGGGTAAGACCGTGTGGAGGACCGAACCCACCAGGGTTGAAAACCTGGGGGATGACCTGTGGTTAGGGGTGAAAGGCCAATCAAACTCCGTGATAGCTGGTTCTCCCCGAAATGCATTTAGGTGCAGCGTCGTGTGTTTCTTGCCGGAGGTAGAGCACTGGATAGGCGATGGGCCTCACCGGGTTACTGACCTTAGCCAAACTCCGAATGCCGGTAAGTGAGAGCACGGCAGTGAGACTGTGGGGGATAAGCTCCATGGTCGAGAGGGAAACAGCCCAGAACACCGACTAAGGTCCCTAAGCGTGTGCTAAGTGGAAAAGGATGTGGAGTCGCAGAGACAACCAGGAGGTTGGCTTAGAAGCAGCCACCCTTGAAAGAGTGCGTAATAGCTCACTGGTCAAGTGATTCCGCGCCGACAATGTAGCGGGGCTCAAGTACACCACCGAAGTCGTGTCATTCACAGAATACGCCCAACGGCGCTGTGGATGGGTAGGGGAGCGTCGTGTGCCGGGTGAAGCAGCGGAGGAATCCAGTTGTGGACGGTTCACGAGTGAGAATGCAGGCATGAGTAGCGATACAAGAGTGGGAAACTCTTGCGCCGATTGACCAAGGGTTCCTGGGTCAAGCTGATCTGCCCAGGGTAAGTCGGGACCTAAGGCGAGGCCGACAGGCGTAGTCGATGGACAACGGGTTGATATTCCCGTACCCGCTTTGAAGCGCCAACGTCGAACCTCTTGATGCTAAGCCCGTGAAGCCGGCCTGGAGTCTTCGGACGAAGGGACGTGGTGGAGCCGGTGACCCAACAGGGTAGTAGGTGAGCGATGGGGTGACGCAGGAAGGTAGTCCAGCCCGGGCGGTGGTAGTCCCGGGGTAAGGGTGTAGGCCGAGTGATAGGCAAATCCGTCACTCATTGAGGCTGAGACCTGATGCCGAGCCGATTGTGGTGAAGTGGATGATCCTATGCTGTCGAGAAAAGCCTCTAGCGAGTTTCATGGCGGCCCGTACCCCAAACCGACTCAGGTGGTCAGGTAGAGAATACCGAGGCGTTCGGGTGAACTGTGGTTAAGGAACTCGGCAAAATGCCCCCGTAACTTCGGGAGAAGGGGGCCAGTCCTGGTGATGACATTTACTGTCTGAGCTGGGGTTGGCCGCAGAGACCAGCGAGAAGCGACTGTTTACTAAAAACACAGGTCCGTGCGAAGCCGTAAGGCGATGTATACGGACTGACGCCTGCCCGGTGCTGGAACGTTAAGGGGACCGGTTAGTCTAGTTTCGACTAGGCGAAGCTGAGAACTTAAGCGCCAGTAAACGGCGGTGGTAACTATAACCATCCTAAGGTAGCGAAATTCCTTGTCGGGTAAGTTCCGACCTGCACGAATGGCGTAACGACTTCTCGACTGTCTCAACCACAGGCCCGGTGAAATTGCATTACGAGTAAAGATGCTCGTTTCGCGCAGCAGGACGGAAAGACCCCGGGACCTTTACTATAGCTTGATATTGGTGTTCGGTTCGGCTTGTGTAGGATAGGTGGGAGGCTTTGAAGCCGTGACGCCAGTCATGGTGGAGCCATCGTTGAAATACCACTCTGGTCGTGCTGGATGTCTAACCTGGGTCCGTGATCCGGATCAGGGACAGTGTCTGGTGGGTAGTTTAACTGGGGCGGTTGCCTCCTAAAGAGTAACGGAGGCGCCCAAAGGTTCCCTCAGCCTGGTTGGCAATCAGGTGTTGAGTGTAAGTGCACAAGGGAGCTTGACTGTGAGACTGACGGGTCGAGCAGGTACGAAAGTAGGGACTAGTGATCCGGCGGTGGCTTGTGGAAGCGCCGTCGCTCAACGGATAAAAGGTACCCCGGGGATAACAGGCTGATCTTCCCCAAGAGTCCATATCGACGGGATGGTTTGGCACCTCGATGTCGGCTCGTCGCATCCTGGGGCTGGAGTAGGTCCCAAGGGTTGGGCTGTTCGCCCATTAAAGCGGTACGC
Source organism: Kitasatospora paranensis (assembly GCF_039544005.1). Lineage (NCBI taxonomy): Bacteria > Bacillati > Actinomycetota > Actinomycetes > Kitasatosporales > Streptomycetaceae > Kitasatospora > Kitasatospora paranensis. Next base: position 3,212,654 of record NZ_BAABKV010000001.1, on the reverse strand, counting down.
GAGCTGGGTTTAGAACGTCGTGAGACAGTTCGGTCCCTATCCGCTGTGCGCGTAGGAGTGTTGAGAAGGGCTGTCCCTAGTACGAGAGGACCGGGACGGACGAACCTCTGGTGTGCCAGTTGTCCTGCCAAGGGCATGGCTGGTTGGCTACGTTCGGGAGGGATAACCGCTGAAAGCATCTAAGCGGGAAGCCTGCTTCGAGATGAGCACTCCCACCTCCTTGAGAGGGTAAGGCTCCCAGTAGACGACTGGGTTGATAGGCCGGATATGGAAGCCCAGTAATGGGTGGAGTTGACCGGTACTAATAGGCCGAGGGCTTGTCCTCAGTTGCTCGCGTCCACTGTGTTGTTCTGAAACAACGACCCCGACCCCGGTTCTTTTCGGGTGTGTCGGTGGCGGACAGTTTCATAGTGTTTCGGTGGTCATAGCACGAGGGAAACGCCCGGTCACATTCCGAACCCGGAAGCTAAGCCTCGTAGCGCCGATGGTACTGCAGGGGGACCCTGTGGGAGAGTAGGACGCCGCCGAACAATCATTCTGAAAGCCCCTCCAGGCCACGCCTGGAGGGGCTTTCTGCATTCCCGGGCCGGAATCGTCCCGAGGGGCCCCATGGCAGCGGCATTCCGCAGGGTCCGAGTCCTGCGATGGCCGGGCTGGCGGAAGGGTGGTGCTAGGTCCACCCCGAAGACGGGTGACATGGCCAGTGCGGCGGTGGTCGCCGAGCAGCAACACTGAGTTCCGTCGCCCAGCAGCCGCTCACCACGCAGCCGTCAGGAGCCGGACGACACAGGATCCCGAACGTCAGGAGCTGCCGATGACCACCTCCAGCCCCCTCGCACCGAGGTGCGTGACGTATCGGCGCGCCCAGGCCGCCGCGCCGTGCCGGGACGGATCCGAGCCGGCCTTCGGGCTCTGCGGCGCGCGGCGCTGCTTGCCGGTCAGTCGGCCGTCGTCCTGATGCCGCCGTTCATCGCGGCGATGTTCAGCGGGGTCGTGATCACGCGAATGTTCTCGATCGCCGACCTCGGCCCGCTCGGGGGTTCCTCGCTGCCGTGGTCGCGGCTGTGCCGGTGGCCTATTGGTGCTCGCGCCGTGGTGCGGCGTGGACGCGTTCCCACCTCGATGCCTGGTTCGGAATCGTGGTGCGCCCGGCCTACTCGCCCCTGCCCGAGCTGGAGCGGGACGAACGCGGGTACTGGTGGACGGGGTTCTCGTACCACCGAGGGCATGGCACGGCCAGGTTGGCTCGGTTCCTTCACTGGACGGTGCGTGACCCGGAGAGCCGTCGCGACGCGGCCTGGTGGGTTCTCAACCCGTTCTCGCTGCTGTTCTTCGTCGGCCCGGCCGTCGCACTCGTCCTCGGCGGCGTGATCTTCGTGCTGGCGGTCGGCGTCGGGGATTGGGGCCAGGGGATGTTCGGCAGGGCTGCCGCCGGCCTGGCCCTCTCGGGCGGGCTGGGGTGCCTGTCCGTCCTGGTCGGCCTTCTAGTGATGCCGTACGCACTGAGGGCGCATTTCGACCTCGCCTGCCGGATCCTCGCACCCGCGCAGCGTGCCAGCCATGCGCAATTGACCCGCAGGGTCGAACAGCTGACGATCACGCGTGCGGACGCGATCGGCAGCCAGGCGGCCGAGCTCCGCCGGATCGAACGGGATCTGCACGACGGAGCGCAGGCACGGTTGGTGGCGATCGGCATGACGTTGGGCACGATCGAGCATCTGCTGGAGACAGATCAGGACGCGGCGCGCGAGCTGCTCTCGGAGGCTCGGCAGTCGTCGGCCAAGGCACTTCAGGAGCTTCGGGATCTCGTCCGGGGCATTCATCCGCCGGTGCTGGCCGAGCGCGGCCTCGGGGACGCGGTCCGAGCGCTGGCGTTGGACGGATCCCAGCCGACCGAGGTGACGGTGTGCCTGCCCGATCGGCCGGATGCGTCGGTGGAGGCCGCGGTGTACTTCTGCATCAGTGAGTTGCTGGCGAACGCGGCGAAGCACTCCGAAGCGCGGCAGGTCTGGGTGGACATCCTGTTCCGTGCGGGGCGCCTACGGGTCACGGTCACCGACGACGGATGCGGTGGTGCCCGGCTCGGGCACGGCACCGGACTGCGCGGGATCGAGCGGCGGTTGGGTACCTTCGATGGCACCCTCTCGCTCAGCAGTCCGCCGGGCGGGCCGACGACGATCTCCATGGAGCTCCCGTGCGCATTGTCCTCGCAGAGGATCTCTACCTCCTTCGACAAGGCCTGATCAGGCTGCTGGAAGCCCATGGCTTCACCATTGCCGCCGCGGTCGAGACGGGCCCGGAGTTGCTCGAGGCGCTGATGGCGGAGCGTCCGGACGTGGCTGTCGTCGATGTCAGGCTGCCGCCGACCCTCACCGACGAAGGGCTGCAGGCCGCGTTGGCGGCCCGCCGGCGAATCCCGGGGCTCCCGGTGCTGGTCCTCTCGCAGCATGTTCAGCAGCTCTATGCACGAGAGTTGCTGGCCGACGGTTCGGGGGCGTCGGGTATCTGTTGAAGGACAGGGTCTTCAACGCCGAGCAGTTCGTGGATGCGATTCGGCGGGTGGCCGCTGGTGGCACGGCGATGGATCCGGATGTGATCGCCAAGCTGATGGAGAGCCGCGCGGGTTCCGCCCCGCTGCAGCGTTTGTCCCCCGGGAACGGGAGGTGCTGGAGCTGATGGCCGAGGGGTGTTCCAACTCCGCCATCGCCGGTCGACTGGTCGTCAGCGACGGCGCGGTTGCCAAACACATTGCCAATATCTTCACGAAGTTGGAGCTGGCGCCGGCCGATGACGCCAATCGCCGGGTGCTGGCGGTGTTGGCCCATCTCAATGGGGGCCGGAACGCGAGGCAGCGACCGGGCGGGCGGGATGATGAAACGCGTGTACGAGTAGTATCCGGTGGGCCGAGACGGTCCACAGCGCGGTGATCCCGTGTTCGACCGAGGGTGGATCCGGCAGCAACGGTCGCTTACGGCAGCAGCCGAGTCCCAGGGGTTGATCTACTAATGGCACGTCCATCCCTCACCCGCGCCCACCGGGCCTTGCTCGGCGTGGTGGCTGCTGGTGCCTGTCTCATCTCCGGCATCGGTTTCGCCGGTTCGTACAACGCTGTGCGCGAGCTGGCGATGGCGAAGGGGTTCGGAGCCTTCTCCTACGCCTTCCCGGTCGGCGTCGACGCGGGCATCGTCGTCCTGCTCTCGCTGGACCTGGTCCTGACCTGGCTCCGGATACCCTTTCCCCTGCTCCGGCAGACGGCCTGGCTGCTGACCGCGGCGACGATTGCGTTCAACGCGGCAGCCTCCTGGGGCGATGCCCTGGGCATGGCCATGCACGCGGTCATCCCGGTCCTGTTCGTCGTGGTGGTGGAGGCCTCCCGGCACGCGGTCGGCCGGATCGCGGCCATCACTGCCGACCGGCACATGGAGTCCGTCCGGCTGATGCGCTGGCTCCTCTCCCCGGTGCCGACGTTCCGGCTCTGGCGCCGGATGAAGTTGTGGGAGCTCCGCTCGTACGACGAGACGGTGCGGTTGGAGCAGAACCGGCTGGTCTACCGGGCGCAGTTGCGCTTCCGGTACGGCCGCGGGTGGCGCCGTTCGGCGCCGTTCCAGGCTCTGCTGCCGCTGAAGCTGGCCAAGTACGGCGTTCCGCTGGACCCGAGCATCCTGGACCGGATCGACGGTCCGATCGAGGCGGCAAAGGTCGAGTCGGGCACGGCGGTGTCCCAGGTGTCGGCCGCGGTTGCGGTGCCGACGCTGGCGAAGCTGGCCGCCGTCCGTCTCCGGGACGCCCAGGAGCCGGCCCACGACGAGGCCGTCGGCGCCGAGCGGGAAGCTGCCGAGCTCAACGTCTGGATGACGCGGGCCGTCCGCAGTTACTCCCAGCAGGCCGACGACGGCGAGGTGCAGCAGGGGCGGCTCCCGGGGCAGATGTCGCCCTGGTTCAAGCCGCCGCGGGCGGTCGGTGTCCCGCCGCAGGCCGCCCCGGCGGCGCGGCAGGTCCGTCCGCCCCAGTCGCAGTCCCAGGCTGCTCAGGTTCAGGCCCAGGAGCAGGCGGCCGGGGGCAGCCGCAGCGCGGCCGCCCGGTGCCGGCCCAGGCCGCGATGTCGGTGCAGCAGGGTGTGACGTATCAGAGCCCGGGCCGGATCGGCCCGCGTCCGATCCGGCTGGAGCAGACCGTCCAGGCGGAGCCCGAGCAGGATGCCTACCGTGAGCGGGTGGCGGCGATGGCGGGTCGTGGGGCGAACGGCTCCGCGGCGGAGCAGTCGGTGCCGTTCGAGGCGTTGGAGGCCGAGTTCGAGGGCGAGTTCGAGGACGGCTTCGGGTCGTCGGTGCGGGGTGGGCAGGAGGACGCCGGCGAGTCCGTCGGCCGCGGCCGGCTCTCCGGCCCGGCGGCGCTCGACGCCGACCTCTGCTTCGACGCCTTGCTCGCCTTCATCGACTCCTACGGCGTGCAGCCCGACCGTCAGCACTTCGCCGACTACCTCACCCAGGAGGTGGGCATGAACGGCTCGCGTCCGGACGGTTCGGTCGCTGCTGGTGACCTGGAGAAGATCTGGACGGATCTGCAGCAGCGCTACATGACCTCCGGCCGGGAATGAGCGCGCTGCCGGCTCTGTCCGTCCAGCGCGTCCGGCCCTCCGGCCCGTAAAGCCCTCCAGCCGTCCAACCCGTCAGGCTCCTCCGCCATGTCCGGCCCTTCGGGAGTCCGGCTGGCGGGCCGCCGTTGACGTTCCGGCGGTACTGACACTACCTTCACATCAACAATTTGTTGAAGCGCCGTGGCGGTGTCGCCGCGACGCGGCCCGGAGGAGTGCGAATGGCGCAGGTCGAGCTGGACGGTAACAGGCCAGGGCGCGGGGCGTCGTTCTCCTCCGCGGCCCTGGCTGCGGTCGATGCACTGCTGGCACCGGTCGACGCCGACCTCGCGCGCCGCTACCCGGGCGACCCCGGGACGCGTCAGCCGGTGCACACGGTCTACGTGCCGGCGGACGCCTTCGCTGCGGACACCGTCCAGGAGTGGGGCCGCAAGGCGCTGGAGGCCTTCGACACCCACGCCGGCACGCCGGAGCAGTTGGCCTCGGCGCTCGGGGTCCCGGCCGACGGCCTCCTCGCCGACGTGCACGCCCGGGTCCGGGCCAAGCTGCTCAGCGAACCGGTCGAGGACCTGCGGATCGATTTCGAGGACGGCTACGGGCCCCGCCCGGACACCGAGGAGGACGCGGCCGCAGTGCGGGCCGCGCAGCTGGTTGCGGCGGCCGTGGCCGACGGCACCGCTCCGCCGTACATCGGCATCCGGATCAAGTGCATGGAGGCCGCGGTACGTGCGCGCGGGATCCGCACCCTGGAGCTGTTCCTGGGTTCCCTGCTGAACGAGGGCCCCCTCCCCGACGGCCTGGTGCTCACCCTTCCGAAGGTCAGCTACGCCGAGCAGGTCACCGCTCTGGTCCGGCTGCTGGACGACTTCGAGCAGCGCGCGGGTCTGCCGGTCGGCCGGATCGGTTTCGAGATCCAGATCGAGACCACCCAGGCGATCCTCGGAGCGGACGGCCGCGCCACGGTGGCCCGCATGATCGAGGCCGCCGAGGGACGGGCCACCGGCCTGCACTACGGTACTTTCGACTACAGCGCCGCCTGCGGCGTCAGCGCCGCCTACCAGAGCATGGACCATCCGGTGGCCGACCACGCGAAGGCCGTGATGCAGGTCGCCGCAGCGGGCACGGGGGTGCGGCTGTCGGACGGTTCCACGAACGTCATCCCGACCGGTTCCACCGAGCAGGTGCACGCGGCCTGGCGGCTGCACCACGGTCTGGTCCGCCGCTCCCTGGCGCGGGCGTACTACCAGGGCTGGGACATGCACCCCGCTCACCTGCCGACCCGGTATGCGGCCGTCTACGCGTTCTACCGTGAGGGCTTGGAGGCCGCCGCAGCCCGCCTCGCCGCCTATGTGGCCAAGGCAGGCGGCGACGTGATGGACGAGCCGGCGACCGCGCGGGCGCTGAGCGGCTACCTCCTGCGAGGCCTCGACTGCGGAGCGGTCGATCCCGTCGAGGTCACCGCGCTGACCGGCCTCGACCGGGAGCGGCTGAACGAGCTCGCCGGCCGCTGACGGCGGCGGTCGGCCCGGGCCGTCGGCGGCCCGCCCGCCACGGGTTAGGCTGGCGAGGTCGGCAGGGCATCACCGATGCCGACCGTGCCAGGCTCTCGGGCGGGTGCGGGTGCCGACGGACCCGGCTGCCCCGGCGTCCTCCACCGCCAGCCAGTCCGGAGAGACCGCCGCACCATGCCGGAGCCGACCCCGAAGCGCTACTTGACCGTCCGAGCCGGTGCGCGCCACGAGACCGAGGTCAAGAAGTCGCGCTTCATCTGCAGCCTGGCCAGGGTCGCCGACGAGGACGAGGCGCAGGAGTTCATCGCTGCGGTCCGCAAGGAGTACTGGGACGCCCGCCACAACTGCACCGCCTTCGTGGTCGGCGAGGACCAGCGGAGGGAGCGGTCCAGTGACGACGGGGAGCCGAGCGGCACCGCGGGCGTGCCGATGCTGGAGGTGCTGCGCCGCCGGGGCATCACCGACACGGTCGCAGTCGTCACCCGGTACTTCGGCGGGATCAAGCTGGGGGCGGGCGGTCTGGTGCGCGCCTACGGCAGCGCGGTCTCGGAGGCGCTGGACACGGTGGGGCTGCTGGAGCGCCGGCCGGTCGCCCTGTTCTCCGTCCCGGCGGACCACGTGCGGGCCGGGAGGCTGGAGAACGACCTCCGTGCCGCCGGCTACGAGGTCCGGGACCTGGCGTACGAGGCCACCGGTGTGCGGATCGAAGTCGGCATCCCCGAGGCCGGTGTGACGGAGTTTCACGCCTGGCTGGCGGAGGCGACAGGAGGGGCCGTCGAGGCGGTCCCGGCGGGGTGGAGCCACCGCGAGGTGCCCGTCGAGTAACACTCGAACGAATTAACCATGCCCGGAGTTGGAACTTCAGCTCCGGGCAGCAGCGTTTCATGCACAAGGACGTCGAGCCGTACAGATCGGCCGATGCCGGACAACCCGCCCATCGATGGAGGACCCCAGACCCACCACCGCACCACGGGAGGTAGCGCGCATGACTTCCGAATACGCCCCGATGCCCGGCCGATCAGCCGATTCCCCGGGTCTGCAGGCGCCGTCCGACTCGCGCCCGCACGCGACTCCATATCGGATGACGGTCAGTACCTCACTGGGCTTCGACGATGCCGTCGCCCTTGTCGACCAGGTGCTGGCCGCCTGGCTGAAGCAGGAGGGGCACGACGAGCCCCCGCCCGCGGGGCCCGGCCCCGGTGCCGAGCGTCTCAGACTCGGTGACCGAGTGCTCCTCGACCGCGATACTGGCCCACTCCCGTTCCCCGTTCCTCATCCCGATGCCCGTACGTCGACCAGGGCGAAGCAGCACCGCCCGCCCGCACCGACGCCTCCCGATTCTGCCGAGCCCCCGAGCTCCCCAAGTCCTCCCAGTCCTCCGTGTCCTCCGACCGGCCGGCCTCGGCGCGGGTGGCGGGTCCGACCACGGTGCCGGACGCCAGGTACGCCCGCCGCAGGGTGCGTATCCCGGTCCCGCACGGCACTCAGCAGCTCACCGTCACTCTGGCCACTGCCCCTGCCGTCACCCCTGCCCCCTCCCGAGATGCGGTCCCTCGCTCGGGCCCGCTCGGAGGCCGCGTCCATCTGCGGCTGGAGGGCGAGTACCTCGCCGCGGGGCCCTCGGTCCGCACGGCAGGCCGCGTGCCCGTGCCCGAGATCGTCCACCGGCTGCTGCCCCTGCTGGACGCCACCGACGGACCGTGCGAGGTGGGGGCCGGTCCCCGGGTCGTCACGCCGGACGGCGTCGACGGCCTCATCGACGAACTCTGCGACCCCGAGCGCCGGCTGGCGGCGGTCGTCGTGAGCGTGCCCTCCGCCGTCCCGCTCGACGACTGGATCTCCGACCAGGTCCGGCCGCTGCTCCGGCAGGTCACCGGCCTGGCCTCGGTGCATGTGCTCAGTCCCACCGCGCTGCCGCTGTTCAACGTGGCGATGGAGTACCACAAGGTGTACGGAGGGGCGGTGCGCACGTATCTGCCCGAGGTGGACCCGGCCTCGCGGGCGGACGCCGCACGTCACCAGGTCCTCGCGCGTCACCGGATGGAGGAGGACGGCCGCCGCGCCGCCGCACTGCTCGCGCGGGAGCCCCGGTTGCTCGCCGCCGACCGGGTGCCGCCGCCGCCCCTGGCCGCGGTGCCGGATCTGGTCCTTCCGCCGGAGGCCCGCCGCCCCGCCCGTGCCGAGCGCGCACCGGAGGTGCGGGGCCCCGACGTCCGCCGGTCCGATGCTCAGCGCCGCGCAGGGCAGCGCACCTCCCGGTCCGGTGGGCGGCTCTGCACGGGTCTTGCAGTCCCCGCGCACCTGACATCCGGGGCGCCGACATCCGGGTTGTCGGCGGCCGGGGTCCGCGCCGAGCACCCGGCGCGGCCGGAGCCGCTGCCGGGTGCGGCGGAGATGACCGCGCCCGCCGAGGCGGAGTTCGCGCGGCTGGCTGCGCTGCACGCCGACAAGTACGCCGTACCGGACAGTTTCGGCGAGTTGGTGGGCAGGTTCGCCGAGTTCCCGCTCCTGCAGTTCACGGGCGATGAGAAGGAGACGCTCGCCCTCGACGACCGGCCCGACGGTTCGGGCTGGGCCAGGCTCACCTGGGACGGCCTGACGGCACTTCAGGAGTACGCGGCGGCAGCCGTCCGGGGCCAGGCCGGCGGCGACTTCAAGCAGTGGTGCGAACACACACCGCCCGGATGCCACCACTTCCCGCCCCGCAAGGCGGTCCGCTGGGAGTCCCGTACGGTCGAGAGCCACACCAAGTGGAAGCGCGAGCGGATGCTGCCGGTGCCGCCGAGCGTCGACTCCTCGCGTCGGGCGTTCATGGGGGCCCATCTCCGGATCGGCGGCGGCTCCACCGCACCTCGGCTGCACTACCTGGACGACTGCTCCGGCAGCGGTCGGATCTACGTCGGTTACATCGGCCATCACCTGACCAACACACGCACCAACTGACGGGCCGACGGCCGGTCCGGCCCGGTGGCCGGTACCGGACGAGGAGGAGGAAGCAGCGGTCACCAACTCGTGAGCTTGGCTGACCGGCGCATCCGAACGGTGGACAATGCTGCGCAGGGGCCGTGGCCGAGCGGCCCCTGCGAGCGCCTGCGCGCGGACCGGTCCACAAGGTGCCCGGGACGTCAGCCCGCTCGCTGCAGGCATGGTGACCTACTGGGGGATCGACCGCTGATGCAGCACTCATCCGACAGCCGGCCGGACGGTGCAGCGTCGGCGCTTCCATCGGACGTCCCCTCACCCGGGCGGCGATTCCCTGCACCGGCCTCCACCGCCGCAGCCGGCACCACGGGCACTGCATCCGTCGGTCCTGCGCCCATCGGTCCTGCGCCCATCGGTCCTGCGCCCATCGGTCCTGCGCCCATCGGTCCTGCTCTCATCGGTCATGCACGCACCGGTCCTGCCGCCCCCGGTGCGGTCATGGCCTCCGACGCCGCCGCGGTGCCGGGAGCGCCGGGAGGTTCGGCGCCCTCGGCTGCGGGGTCCTCGGCTTCGGGGGCGGCAGAGCCGGAGCCCCCGCAGCCGGGGTTCCTGGCAGCGGTCTTCCGTGATCTCGGTGCCGAGATTCCCGAGCAGTTCGCCGGCCCGGACGCACCGTCGCCGCATCGGCCCGCCCGGGAGGCCCGCTCCGGTCGCCCGGCCCCGGCCCCCGACGACAGCGCCCCGCACCCTCATGACCGGCCGCACCAGCAGGGCCGACAGGACGCGGAGCAGCAGGACGGGGAGGAGGACGAGATCGCCGCCCACGGCCGTGCGGCTGCCCTCGCCCACCATCGGACGATGACCGTCCGGGCCGAGCACGACCGCCTCGCCGACCTGCTGCGCCGGGCGGCCCTTCCGGTCTCCGCCATGGACTTCGAGAGCCAGCTGCGCCGCTACGAGCCACGCCCCTTCCCCGCCGACACGGACGCACCGGCCGCGGACGCCGAGCCGCGTTGGGCCGACTACGCTCCGGTCGACCCGGTGCCGGCCACGCCCGACGAGCCGCCGTCCCGCCGGTTGCTCGACTCCTCCTACCAGCGCGAACTGGCCCAGGCCCGGCTCCGCCACCAGCGGGCCCTGCGGGAGTGGCGGGCCGGGCGGGCGGAGAGCGTCACGCCCGGACTCCGGTCCGCCCGGCAGGCCCACGAACAGGCCGAGCAACTGCGTGCCACTGCGGTCCACGAGTACAACCAGAGCCTGGAGGAGTGTCGGCGCGCCTACCGGAAGGCAGAGCCGGCCGCGGTGGAGTCCCTGTTGGAGCGTGCCCTCGCCGCCGCCGAGGGCGCCACCCAGGACCTGCCGGCGCCGTGCCGGGCCCTTTTCCGGCCGCTGACCAGTACGGCCCTGCTGGACCTCGACCTGCCCTCGCCCGACCTCGTTCCCTCGCTCGCCGGCTACCGCCTCGCTGCCGAGGGAGCTGTCGAGCCCGTCCCCCGCCCGCAGTCCGACCGCTCCTCGGACTACCTGCGGCTGGTGGCCAGGCTCGCCCTGCGCGCCCTCCAGGCTGCCGACGCCGTCGACACCGACGGGATCCTCGCCGGAGTCGTCCTGAACGGGTGGCTGCGCCGGCCCGGTGCCGAACCGCTCTGCCTGCTCAGCGTGGACGCGGACCGCGACGCGCTCGCCCGCACCCGCCTGCTGCCTGCGGATCCCGCCGGGCACGCCGATCCCGCCCGACAGGCAGACCCGTCCGAGGCCGTTGCCCATGCCCGCACGGCCAGTGCCCGCACGTCCGGTGCCCTGCCGGTTCACGACGACGAACCGGCCGACGGTGTCTACAGCGACGCCGAGCACGACGAGGCCCTCGTCCGGCTGCGCGAACTGGCGGCGGTGGTCACGCCGGACCCGTACGGCCCGGTTCCCGTGAGGCCGAACGGCACGGCCTCCGCGGCCGTGCCTTCCACGGGGGAGCTCTCGTCCAACGAGTTCGCCGTGCTGGTCCGTGAGCTGCTCACCCGGGGAGGTCTCGGGGCCTGGAGTGTGCGGCTGCGCGGGCCGGGCGGGCTGGTCGCCACGGCGGAGGGGGCAGCGCACAGCGCACTGCCGGGCCGGTGGGTGGTGTGGGCGTCCCGTGGCGCCGATCCGGTCGCGGCCGAGGAACTGCGGACGCTGGCGGAGGCCGTCCGCGAGGAGGGCGCCGAGCGCGGGCTCCGGCTGACCACCGGCGGATTCGAGGAGGCCGCCCTGGACTTGGCTGCGGAGGAGGGCTACCGCCGGATTCACCTGATCGACGGGGCCGGCGTCCAGGAGCTCTCCCACACCCATTTGGGCATGCCGCTGGCGACGAACGGCTGACGGACCACTCCCGGCCCCTGTGCCGTCATCCGATCCGGTCGGGCGTCGGCGGCGCCTGCTGAGGGGGCCGTCCGGGCGCAGCCCTGTCAGGCTGGGGGCATGGGTTTCGGGTTCATGGACCGGTTGCGGGCTCGTCAGGGCCATCGGCGCGCGAGCGCCGCATCGCAGCCGGACGAGCCGTCGATGGCCGAGATGTTCGCCGAGTGCGGGCTGCTGCGCGAGTTGGCCGAGGCGGCGGACGTCCGGCTGGACGACGGGGTGGCGTCGCTGACCGCGCTCGACCAGATGCTCCCGCGTTGGCGTGACGATCCGGAGGTCTCGGAGTGGTTGGGCAACGACGCCGGCCTGTACCTCGGGACGGTGCTGCACCGCACCGTCCCGGGGGCGGCCTGGAAACTCGACCGGCAGAGCCGCCCCCGGCTGGTCCTGCCGAACGGATACGAGGTCGACGTCACGGCCGTCGGCCACGGCTGGGCGGAGCAGGGCTCGCCCCAGCTCGCGATGGCTTACCTGGTCGCCACGGACGGCTGACCTCGCCCCCTGCCGTCAAGGCCACCGCCGTCGAGGCCCCCTCCGTCAAGGGCACCGCCGTCCGGGCCGGCGCCCTTGAGGCCACCTTCGCCAAGGCCACCGCAGCACCCGGGCAGCAGCACGGGCCGTCCGGGCCGTCCGGGCCGTCCAGGTCGGCCCGGGCCGTGGGGCAGCGTGGCGGCGCGATACCGGGGGCTGCCCGATGACCGCGATCCTGGTGGCCGCCGGGGCCTTCCTGATGACCCTGGTGGGCGGCTGGGTCGCCCAGCGCACCGGCGACCGCCGCCATCTCGTGCTCGGCTTCGCGGCCGGTCTGATGCTCGGCGTGGTCGCCTTCGACCTTTTGCCGGAGGCGGTGCGGGCCGCACCGGAGGAGGTCAACGGCGTACCGGAGGCCCTGCTCATGTTCGCCGCGGGGTTCCTGACCATCCACATCATCGAGCGGGCGGTCGCGATCCACCGCAGTCACGAGGACGAGTACGCCGCGCACACGCACGGCCACGAGCGGCACGGCCACGGCCACGGGCACGGTCACAGCCACCGCGCGCCGGACCGTTCCGGTCGGCAGGGTGTCGGCCTGGCCGCCGCCGGGGCGCTGGTCGGCCACAGCCTGATGGACGGCTTCGCGATCGGTGCGGCTTTCCAGGCGGGCACCACCGTCGGCACGGTGGTGGCGATCGCGGTGGTCGCGCACGACTTCGCCGACGGCTTCAACACGTACACGATCACCCGGATGTACGGGAACGACCGCCGCCGGGCGATCGGGTTGCTCGCGGCGGACGCGATCGCGCCGGTGACCGGTGCGGCGATCACCCTGCTCTTCACGATCCCGGAGCATCTGCTGGGGCTCTACCTGGGCTTCTTCGCCGGGTTCCTGCTCTACCTGGCGACCTCGGACATCCTCCCGGAGGCCCACAGCCCGCACCCCTCGCGCACCACGCTGTTCTGCACGCTGCTCGGGGTCGGCTTCATGTGGCTGGTGATCGGCCTCGCCGACTGACCCGGGCCGCAGTGCGCGGCCCGCCCCACCCAACCTGGCCCCGCCCCGCCCCGATCCACCGCGACCCCGTCCCGGCCCGCGCAGCCGGTCGCACCGCCGCAGTGCGGTTCAGCCCGGGGAGATCGTCCGCCACTGCTCCCGCATGGCCCGCAGGGCTGCCGTGATGGCCGGGCGCCGGGAGGCCTGGGTACGCCAGAGCGCGTACACCCGCCGCGTGGGTTCCGGGAGGACGGGCCTGGCCACGACGGCGGGTGGGAGGGGGCCGCGGCCGAGCCGGGGCACCAGTCCGACTCCGAGACCGGTGGCGATCAGCGCGATCTGGGTCTCGAACTCGCCGACCTGGTAGAGGACGTCCGGCTCCTCGCCGGCCTCGCGCAGGGTGGCCACCAGCCAGTCGTGGCAGATGTTGCCCGGCGGCACGCTGATCCAGCGCTGGCCGAGCAGCCGGGCCACCGGGACGGTCGCGAGATCGGCGAGCGGACTGTCCGCGGGCACCAGCAGGTCCACCGGGTCGAGGCCGAGATCGAGGCGCGCGAGGCCGTCCTGGACGGGCAGCGGGACGGTGGGCCAGTCCTGGACGAGGGCGAGGTCGACCTCGCCACGGGCGACGAGTTCGGCGGCGAGGTACGGATCGGACTCCAGCAGCCGGACGTCCAGCTCCGGGCAGCTCTCCCGCAGGTCGGCCAGCACACCCGGCATCAGCCCGCGCGCCCCGGTCGCGAACGACGCGATCAGCAGCCGTCCGACGGGCTGGCCGCGCCGCTCCTCCAGGGTGACCTCGGCCTGCTCGACGAGGGACAGCAGCTGCTGCGTCGTGTCGGCGAGCCGGACCGCCGCGTCGGTCAGCACCACGCCGCGGCCCTGCCGTTCGAGCAGGACGGTGCGGGTCTCCCGTTCGAGTTTGGTGATCTGCTGGGAGATCGCCGAGGGGGTGAAGCCGAGGGCCGTGGCGGCGCCGCCGACCGAGCCGTGCACCGCGACGGCGTGCAGCGCGCGGAGCCTGCCGAGATCCAACATGGCTCGATGATAAAGCAGTACTGAACGATTCGGTTCAGGATTCATCGCTGGTGCTACATACTCGCCGCCCGCCAAGCTCGGAGCATGTCAGCCACCGCACCCCTGCCACCCTCCGCCCGCACCGCCCGCACCGCCCGAACCCGCACGGGCCCAGCCGCCCCCGGCCCGACCGTCCCCGGCTCGACGGCCGCCCCTGGGGCCGCCTCCGGGGTCGCCTCGGCGGCGGCGATGGCGCCGCGGCACATGGCACTGGCCGTTCTGGTGGCCGCCGTCTGGGGCCTGAACTTCGTGCTGATCCACGTCGGCCTGGAGAACTTCCCACCGCTGCTGTTCTGCGCCCTGCGGTTCGCCGTGGTCGCGGTGCCCGCCGTCTTCCTGGTCGGGCCGCCGCGGGTCGCCTGGCGCTGGGTGCTGTTGGTGGGTTGCACGCTGGGCGTGGTCAAGTTCGGGCTGCTCTTCCTGGGCATGCACGCCGGGATGCCGGCCGGGCTCTCCTCGCTCGTGCTGCAGAGCCAGGCGCTGTTCACGGCGGTGTTCGCCGCCGTCATGCTGGGCGAGCGGCCCGGCGGGCGGCGGGCCGCCGGTCTGGCCGTCGCCTTCGCGGGCATCGTCCTCGCCGCCGTCGACAACGGCCCGCGCGGCCCGGCGGGTGCTTTCGCGCTGGTGATCGCGGCCGCGGCGTTCTGGGGCCTGTCGAACGTGCTCACCCGCCGGGCGTCCCCGCCGGACGCACTGCGCTGGATGGTCTGGGTGAGCGCCGTCCCGCCGCTGCCGCTGCTCGCGCTGTCGTTGCTGGTGGAGGGGCCCGCGGCGGACCTGCGGGCGCTCGCCGGGATCGGTCCGGCCGGCATCGGCGCCATCGTCTACGTCGGACTGCTGTCGACGCTCTTCGGCTTCGTCGCCTGGAGCTTCCTGCTGCGCACCTACGACGCGTCGGCGGTCGCCCCGTACTCGCTGCTGGTGCCGGTGTTCGGGATGTCCTCCGCCTGGCTGCTGCTCGGGGAGCGGTTCACCCCGGCGGCCGCGGTCGCTGCGGTGCTGGTGATCGCGGGGATCGGGCTCACGGCGCTGCGGCCGTCCCGGCGGGCGGCGCGGCCTCGTACGCGGCCTCGGCCGTCCGCAGTGCCCGCAGCAGCACGTCCTGGTCGCCCGGAGTGAGCGGGCCGAAGTAGGCCTGGGCCACCTCGTGGCGGACCTGCCCGATCCGCTCCAGGGCGCCGCGGCCGGCTTCGGTCAGCACGACCCGGACAGCCCGGCGGTCCACCGGGTCCGGGGTCCGGGCGACCAGGCCGGCCTCCTCCAAGGCGTCGACCACGGTCGTCGCCGACCGCGGGGCGATGTGCAGCCGGTCGGCGAGTTCGCTCAGCCGCATCGACCCGTATCCGGCGGAGCCGGGGAGGTCCGCGTCCGCCCGGCCGGGGCAGTCCGGGCGCGCGAGGGTGCGCAGGGCTCGTGCCTGGGAGGGGGTGATGCCGAGCGGTTCCAGTCGGCGGGCGGTCTGCCGCCTGATCCGCTTCATCGCCCGGGTCAGCGCGTCGGCGAGCTCCGCGGCGGTGTCGGCGGTCGACGGGGTGGTCATCGCAGCTCTCCCGGTTGGGACGGCCCCGGCCCGGGCCGGGGGAGTGGAGCCAGGGTATCGGGGTGCCCCGGTCGCCATTCGGTAACTTGTTGAGTCTGGCTCACTATCCGGGTTACCGTACCGGTGTCGACCGCAGCCCGGCGAGGCGCGCCGTTCCCGTGCGCCCGGCCGCCCCACGACGTCCCGCGACGCCCCATGACGTCCCGCGACGCCGTACGACGTCCCGTGACGCCGCCCGGAATCGCGGGCCGCCGGGTGCCCGGGCTGCCCCATGTCCCCCTGGAGGGCCCATGTCCCGCTCCGAAGCACGTGTCGCCACCGACCGCCCCGGCCGCTACGGCAAGCAGCTGGCCGCCCATCTCGGGCGGAGGGTGCAGGCCGAGTGGTCCGAGGAGACCGGCCGCGGCACGGTCGTGTTCCCCTTCGGCACGGCCATGCTCGACGCCGAGCCCGGCACGCTCCTCCTCGCGGTCGAGGGCGACGCCGAGCAGCTGGCCGCCCTTGAGGACGTCGTGGGCCGCCACCTGGTCCGCTTCGGCAGCCGGGATGAGCTGGTGGTCGCGTGGCAGCGCGACAACGGTGAGCCCGGTCTCGTGCACCGCAACGACACGGCCGACGAGGACCACGGCGCCGCGGACCACAGCGGCGCGGAGTAGGGCGGGAACGGACGCGGTGCGGGTCGGCACAGCCGGTTCGCACCGGTTCGCACCGGTTCGCACCGGTCATCGGTCCGCAGTCACGCCCCGCCCGGGCCTCGCCCGTCCTGGGAAGGGTCCTCGGCGCGTTCCTGGAAACCGTCCTGGAAACGGTCCTGGAAACGGTCCTGGAATCGCACCAGGAACCACAGCAGGACGCCGGCCAGGCACCAGCTCGCCACCACGTCCAGCAGCCAGTGGTAGTCGGACCACACCAGTCCCAGCCCGACGCCCAGGCAGAGCAGCGCGGTCGCCCCGTACAGCCGCTGCCGTGCCGTGCTGCTGCCGAGGGTGGGGCCGAGCAGCAGCGCCGCCGCGCCGTAGGCGATCGACGAGGTCGCGGTGTGCCCGGACGGGTACCAGCCCCACTGGTCCGGGGCGAGCGGCAGGCCGTACGGGCCGGGCCTGGCGAACCAGGACTTGGCGGGGACGACCAGCAGCGGGATCAGCAGGGCGGTCACGCCGGCGGTCGGCAGCGGCAGCCACCAGCGGCCGGCGCCCGCCCGCCTGCGCCGCTGCGCCGCGAGCGCCGCCGCGAGCAGCAGGACGGGGACGGCCGGGACACCCCCGCCGAGATCGGAGAGCGCGGCGCCGAGGTGGTTCAACAGGGTGCTGTCCAGCAGGTGGTGCAGCTCCCGGACGCCGTGCCGGGTGCCGGTGTCGAGGGCGAGCAGTGGCCCGTCCACCGCGACCTGCCAGGAGACGAGGGCGAACACCACGGCCAGCGCGAGCGGCACCGCAGGGTGCCGGAGGACGAGCTGAAGCCGCCCCGGAGCAGGGGGAGAGCTCCGGGGCGGCCGAGGTGATCGCCGCTCCGCGCGGCCCGGGGGTGTGGACCGGGCGGTCGGTCGATCGGTCTGGAGGTTCGGCCGCCCACACAGGGGAGGCCGGAGACGTCGCAATGGGTTGCGGCTCGCTGTCCATCTGTCATGACAGTACGTCAAAGGGGTTTCCGGGCGACACGACTCGCCTCGTTTCGCACAGCATCTTCACCACCGGGAGGGCAACCTCCACGACGTCCCGGGAGTCTCCGTACCTCGGCCGTCACCGCCCCCTCCGCAGCTCCCTGGGCACCTCCTTCGGCACGCGCCCACCGCCCCTGTCACCGCTTCCGCCCCGAGGCGTTCCGCCGGGCGCCCGCACGACGGAGCGGCCCGGTCCCTCGGGGAGTCCGAGGGGCCGGGCCGCTCTCGACGGGGCAGTCGGTTGCTGTCCACCGCCCCCGTCCGTCAGGCGCCGGCGAAGGCGCTCTCGATGATGTCCAGACCCTCGACGAGGAGGTGCTCCGGCATCACCAGCGGCGGCAGGAAGCGCAGCACGTTGCCGTAGGTGCCGGCGGTCAGCACGACCAGGCCCTCCGCGTGGCAGGCCTTGGCCACGGCGGCGGTGATCTCCGGGTTGGGCTCCTTGGTGCCCGACTTGACCAGCTCGACGGCGATCATCGCGCCGCGGCCGCGGATCTCGCCGATCACGTCGAACTTCTCCTGCATCGCGGCCAGGCGGCCCAGCATGACCTCGCCGATCCGCTGCGCCTTGGCGTTGAGGTCCAGCTCCTTCATGGTCTGGATCGAGCCGAGCGCGGCGGCGCAGGCCACCGGGTTGCCGCCATAGGTGCCGCCGAGGCCGCCGGCGTGCGCGGCGTCCATGATCTCGGCGCGGCCGGTGACGGCGGCCAGCGGCAGGCCGCCGGCGATGCCCTTGGCGGTGGTGATGAGGTCGGGGACGACGCCCTCGTCCTCGCAGGCGAACCACTGGCCGGTGCGGCAGAAGCCGGTCTGGATCTCGTCGGCGACGAAGACGATGCCGTTGGCCTTCGCGTACTCGACGATCGCCGGGAGGAAGCCCTTGGCCGGCTCGATGAAGCCGCCCTCGCCCTGGATCGGCTCGATGATGATCGCGGCGACGTTCTCGGCGCCGATCTGCTTGTTGATCATGTCGATCGCCTGGGCGGCGGCCTCGGCGGCGCAGTTCTCGGCGCCGGTCAGCCAGCGGTAGGGGTACGCCACCGGCACGCGGTAGATCTCCGGCGCGAACGGCCCGAAGCCCTGCTTGTACGGCATGTTCTTCGCCGTCAGGCCCATGGTGAGGTTGGTGCGGCCGTGGTAGCCGTGGTCGAACACCACGACGGCGGTGCGCTTGGTGTACGCGCGGGCGATCTTCACCGCGTTCTCGACGGCCTCGGCGCCGGAGTTGAACAGCGCGGTGCGCTTGTCGTGGTCGCCCGGGGTCAGCTCGTTCAGCTGCTCGGCCACGGCCACGTAGCCCTCGTACGGCGTCACCATGAAACAGGTGTGCGTGAAGGCGGCGAGCTGCTCGGACGCCTTGGCGACGACCGCCTCGGCGCTGTTGCCGACGTTGGTCACGGCGATGCCGGAGCCGAAGTCGATCAGGCTGTTGCCGTCCACGTCCTCCAGCACGCCGCCGCCTGCGCGGGAGACGTACACGGGGAGGGTGGTGCCGACACCGGCGGCCACCGCGCCGAGCTTGCGGGCCTGCAGCGCCTGCGACTTCGGGCCGGGGATCGCAGTGACCAGGCGGCGCTCCTGCGGGAGGGGGTTGCGGCGCTCATGTGCGGGTTCTCCAAATCTCAAGGCGCGATCCTCGAAGGCTACGACCGGGCGGCGGGCCCGGGCATGCGCCACTCGGTAGCAGTGCGTCGTCCGAATTGTCCGGCGCGGCCAGCGCACGGAGATCGGCGACCGGGCGCCGTCGCTCCACTACATTGAGCGCGGGCGTGTCGCCGGGCCGGTGGCATGGGTATGGCAATGCCGGTGGTGGGAGAGGGAGCGGGGCCGGGATGGGACTGGACGGCACACAGGGGCGGCAGACCGAACAGACCCGGCGGGCGGTGGGGCTCCCGCCGCAGCGGGCCCTGCCCTTCGACCTCGCCGCCTGGGCGGCCGAACCCCGCCCGGAGGCCGCGCCCGGCGTCTTCCGCCTCGGCCACACCCCGGGGGACCCGCAACGGGCCGAGGACGCCGCCGTCCCGGCCGGGCCGCTGCTGCTGCGCGCCGCACTGAACCTCGTGGTGGCCTGCATCGTCTTCCTCTACGGCCGCGAGCTGTGCCTGTGGGCGCTGCGCCAGCTCGGCGTCGGCGCCGGCCTCGGCAGCGGCCAGCGCGACCTGGTGGCACTGGCGGTGAACGTCGTGGTGCTCGTCGCCGTGGTCCGCTTCTTCGGACGGATGGGGCGCTGGACGGAGGTGTTCCGCCGCTACGTCCGGCCGGTGCTCGCCCGCACGGTCACCCACGAGGCCCCGGCCGCCGAGCAGGAGAGCGCCGAAGCGCCGGGGACGACCGGCCGGTCCGGCCCGGCCGACCCCTGGCAGGACGTGCGCGCCGCGGCCCCGCCGCGGCCCACCGGCTCGACGCGGAGCCGGTCGGCGACGTCGACTACGTACGGATCCGCCGCGCCTGGGAGACGGTGCTCGCCGAACCCGACCTGCTGCCCGCCTTCGCCGAGCAGGTGGACGCGCGCGGCGCGGCCGCCTGCTCCCACCCGTCCGAGGCCCGCGACCTGCCGGGCCGCACCGCCCGGCACGACCTGCTGACCCGCCAGGTCCGCCTCGGCACCGCCCAGGACGTCGTCAAGAACCCGGAGACGCACCGCAGCGCCGGATTCGCCCTCGACCCGGACCTGCTCGGCACCTCGCTGCTCGCGGTCGGCCCCGCGGGCACCGGCAAGACCGCCCGGCTGGCCCGCCCGGTCGCCGAGGCGCTCTGCCTCCAGGCACTGTCCGGGGCCGCGTGCGCGGTGGTCATCGGCGCCGCGGAGGCCGACCTGGGCCCGGACGCCTGGTACGACGTGGTGATCGCCCCGGGCGACCCGGCCTCCCCGTACGGCCTGGACCTGTACGGCGCCGCGGCCGACCCGGAGGAGGCGTCCGCCCGGCTCGCCGACGCCCTGCTGCCGGAGGAGCTCGCCGCGCGCGCCGAGACCTCCCGCACCGCCCTCCAGCAGGTCGTCGGCCCGTTCCATGCCGCCTACGGCCGCTACCCGGGGTGCGCGAGCTGCGCGCCCTGCTCGCCGGCGACGCCGACGCGGCCGCCACTCTCCGCAAGGCGCTCCGGGCCTCCGGCGCACCGGCCGGCCACGAGGCCGACCTGCTGCACCGCGAGCGGCAGCACGGCCGGGCCGACGACCCCGGCACGCTGCTCGCTGACCGGCTGGCGCTGCTCGACCGGCCGGTGTTCGCGGGCTGCTTCGCGGACGGTCCCGGCGCCCGCCCGGCGTTCGCCATGCGGGCGCTGGACCACCCGCTGCGGGTCCGGATCAAGCTGCCGGAGCGCAGCCACCCGGAGGTCGCCCGGATGCTGTCGCGGCTGGTGGTGGCGCAGTTCGTGCAGGCGGCCGGGGCGCGCGAGGAGCGATCGCTGTTCGCCGGTCTCGTGGTGGACGACGCCTCGGCGGCCGTCGACGCGCGGACGGTGCGCGGCCTGCAGCGGATGCGCGGGGCCAACGCCGGGGCCCTGCTGGTGCTGCGCACCCTGGTCGACCTGCCGGAGGCGCTGCGGGCCCCGCTGTTCGGGGCGGTCGGCTGCCGGATGGCCTTCCCCGGGATTGCCCCCTGGGACGGCCGGCTGTTCTCCGAGGCCTGGGGCACGCACCTGGTCACCGAGACCGCGGTCACGCACACCCCGGACACCTCGGGCGGCGTCGTCCGCAAGACCGGGCGGGCCGCCCGCAAGGCGCTGTCCGGGACGACCCCGCAGACCGAGAGCGTCACCACCCGGGACGTCGAACGGCACCGCTGGTCGCCGTCCGACCTGGCGCACGCGCTGCCCAGCGGGCACGCGGTGATCTCGCTGACCACCGTCGCCGGCGACCAGGTCCCGCCCGTCCTGGTGGACCTCCGGGACTGACCGGGAACGGCCGCGGGGACGGCCGCCGGGACGAGCGGGGCGCCGGCCCCGCGGCCGGCCGGAGCGCGGGTCGGCCCCGGACTCCGCGGCGGAGGATTCGGTGCAGTGGCTTGTCCGAGCCGTACATAATGGTGACAAGCCCCCGTATCCCTCACTCGCCGGGTCGCAACGGAGCGACCGACGAACCAGCGAAGGTGCCATGCCCCCCACACTCGCCTCCGTCGTCCGCAACACCGCGCTCCACGTCACCGTGCTGGCGGGTGCGGACCACCTGGAGCGGCCGGTCCGCTGGGTGCACACCAGCGAACTCGACGACCCGACCCCTTCCTCGAGGGCGGCGAGCTTCTCCTGACCACCGGCATCAAGCTCGGCAAGAGCGCCGCCCGCCTCCAGGCGTACGTGCACCGGCTGGCCGACGCGGGCGTGGTCGGCCTCGGCCTGGGCGTCGGACTGTCGCACACCGAGGTGCCGCAGGCCTTGGTCGACGCGGCCGCCCAGCGCGGCCTCCCGCTGCTGCGGGTGCCGGAGGCCACCCCGTTCATCGCGATCTCCAAGACGGTCTCGGCCGCCCTGGCCGCCGAGCAGTACGAGGCGGTCACCACCAGTTTCGAGGCGCAGGAGGAGCTGACCCGGGCCGCGCTCGGCAAGGACGGCACCACCGCGATCGTCCGCCGGCTCGCCGTCCGCCTCGGCGGCTGGGCGGCGCTGTACGACGGTTCCGGGGCGCTCTCCGCGGTCGCTCCCGACTGGGCCGCCCGCCGGGCCGGCCGGCTCGCCGCCGAGGTCGACCGGCTGCGCCGCCGCCCGGCCCCGTCCAGCGCCGCGCTCCAGGGCCGCTCCCCGGGCATCGACACCGCCGACGAGGACTACGTGGTCGTCCAGTCGCTGGGCGCCGACCGCCGCCCGCGGGGCTTCCTGGCGGTGGGCACCGAGGACCGGATCACCCCCACCGAGCGGTACGTGCTGAACGCGGCCGTCGCGCTGCTGACGCTCACCCTGGAGCGCTCCCGCGAGCTGCGGCAGGCCGAGGAGCGGATGGGCGCCGCCCTGCTGCACATGGTGCTGGCGGGCGAGGTCGCCACCGCGCGGCAGGTCTCCGCGGGCCTGTTCGGCGGCCTGCCGGAGGGCACCACCCGGGTGCTGGTGGCCGGCGCGGGCTCCGGACCGGAGGCCGCCGAGGCGCTCGGTGAGCTCGGTGACCGGGCCGAGCAGGCCGGCGGCCGGGTCGGCGAGCGGCTGCTGGTCTCCCGCGAGGACGGCCCGCACGGGCCCCGGCTGCTGGTGCTCGCCGTGGACAACGGTTCCGCGCACCGGGCCTGCCTCGGCGCGGTCGAGGAGCACGAGGGGCTGGCGCTCGGCGTGTCCGCCCCCACCACCCTGGAGGAGGCCGGCACGGCGTACGCGCAGGCCGAACGGGCGCTCGCGGTGGCCCTGCGGGGCGGCCGCCGGTCGGTGGACCACGAGGAGGTTGGCGCCGGATCGCTGCTGCCGCTGCTGGGCGAGGAGGCCGTCACCGCGTTCGCCGAGGGGCTGCTGCGCCCGCTGCGCGAGCACGACCGCACGGCCCGCGGCGACCTGGTCGCGAGCCTGCGCGCGTGGCTGTCCCGGCACGGCCAGTGGGACGCGGCCGCCGCCGACCTCGGCGTGCACCGGCACACCCTGCGGTACCGGATGCGGCGGGTCGAGGAGCTGCTGGGCCGCTCGCTCGACGACACCGACGTCCGGATGGAGCTCTGGCTCGCGCTGCGCGCCGGCGAGGAGTAGCCGCGCCGCCGTTCCGGTGGCGGCGCCGTCCCGCTCGCCCGACGGTCGCCCGGTCGCCCGGTCCGCCAGTCGCCGCTCTGGAGCGGTCGTCCGGCCGACCACTCCAGACTGTCCAATCCGGTTGCCCTCCCGCCCGTCCTACCGTGGGCGGCGGGTATCCACCATTCGAGGAAAGGGCCGGTGCGACCGTGACCACCACCCATGAGTTCTGGCTGGCCGGCCGTCCGGCGAGCGGCGACGCGGAGTTCGAGGTCCGCCACTCGTTCGACGGCAGCCTGGTCGGCAAGGTCAGCGTCCCGACCGACGCGCAGGTCGAGGAGGCGGTCGCCGCCGCTGCCGCCGCGGCGCCGGTCTTCGCCGCGACCCCCGCGCACGTCCGCGCCGCCGCCCTGGACCACGTCTCCAAGCGGCTCGCCGAGCGCGCCGAGGAGATCGCCCGGCTGATCACCGCCGAGAACGGCAAGCCGATCAAGTGGGCCCGCGGCGAGGTCGGCCGGGCCGTCTCGGTGTTCCGCTGGGCGGCCGAGGAGGCCCGCCGTACCAACGGCGAGACCATGCGCCTGGACACCGACCCGGGCGGCACCGGCCGCTTCGCGGTGGTGCGCCGCTTCCCGAAGGGTGTCGTGCTCGGCATCGCGCCGTTCAACTTCCCGCTGAACCTGGTTGCCCACAAGGTCGCCCCGGCGATCGCCGTCGGCGCCCCGATCATCCTCAAGCCGGCCCCGGCCACGCCGCTCTCGGCGCTGGTGCTCGGTGAGATCCTGGCCGAGACCGACCTGCCGGCCGGCTCCTGGAGCGTCCTGCCGGTGCCGAACGAGAAGATGCCGGCGCTCGTGCAGGACAAGCGCCTGCCGGTCATCTCCTTCACCGGTTCCGACAAGGTCGGCTACCAGATCATGGACTCGGTGCCGCGCAAGCACGTCACCCTGGAGCTCGGCGGCAACGCCGCCGCCGTGGTGCTTGCCGACTGGTCCTCGGAGGCCGACCTCGACTGGGCCGCGACCCGGATCGCGATGTTCTCCAACTACCAGGGCGGCCAGTCCTGCATCTCGGTGCAGCGGGTGATCGCCGACGCCTCCGTCTACGACGCGCTGGTGGAGCGGATCGTCGCCAAGGTGCAGGCCCAGGTCACCGGCGACCCGTCGGACGACGCCGTCGACGTCGGCCCGCTGGTCGACGAGAACGCCGCCAAGCGCGTCGAGTCCTGGGTGGAGGACGCCGTCGCCAAGGGCGCCAAGGTGCTGACCGGCGGCACCCGCGAGGGCGCGACCTACGCGCCGACCGTGGTCGCCGACCTGCCCGCCGACGCGATCCTCGCCACCGCCGAGGTGTTCGGCCCGGTCCTGTCGCTGCACAAGGTGGACTCCACCGACGAGGCGTTCGCCGCGGTCAACGACTCGGCGTTCGGCCTGCAGGCCGGTGTCTTCACCCGCGACGTGCAGTCCGCCTTCCGCGCCCACCGCGAGCTGGAGGTCGGCGGCGTGATCATCGGCGACGCGCCGTCCTACCGCGCCGACCAGATGCCCTACGGCGGCGTCAAGGACTCCGGTGTCGGCCGCGAGGGCGTCAAATACGCCATGGCCGACTTCACCTTCGAGAAGGTGCTGGTCCTCACCGGTCTCGACCTCTGAGCCAGTTCCCCGACGCCCCGTCACCGCTCGCCGGTGGCGGGGCGTCGGCCTGCCTTGACACCCCCGGGGCGAGGGCGTAGTCCGGGAGGGGAGGAAGGGAGGTCGGACATGCTCGGCGACCTCATCGGAGAGGAAAACGCGCAGATCACCGTCCAACGGGTGGTCAGGAGCGACCACGGGCTGCCGCCGCTGGTGGAGAGTGCCTTCCAGGGCACCGGCCAGTTGCTCGGCGTCCCCGTCAACGACGTCGGCACGTACACCGGCAGGCTCCGCCCGGACGGCACGCTGGCGGGCGAGGGGCAGGGCATCCTGATGAGTCCCAGCGGCGCGCACGCCAGCTGGCAGGGCGGCGGCGTGGGCCGGTTCACCGAGGACGGCGGCACCGCCTGGCGCGGCACCATCGTCTACACCAGCGACTCGCCCGAGTTCGCCGGCCTGCGCGGCATCGCGGGCGCGTTCGAGTGGGACGTCGGCGCCGACGGCAAGGCGGTCGGAAGGATCTGGGCCTGGAAGTAGCCCGGCCGGCGACCGGCGGCGCCCCGGGCAGGACACAATGGGGCGCATGAACTCGCTCGCCCACCCCCAGCTCCGCTTCACCCCGGCCGTCCAGGACCCGGACGGCCCGAGGGAGCTGGTCATCCTCGGCTCGACCGGTTCGATCGGCACCCAGGCCATCGACGTGGTGCTGCGCAACCCGGACCGGTTCCGGGTGGTCGCGCTCTCCGCCAACGGCGGCCGGGTGGAACTGCTCGCGCAGCAGGCACTGCAGCTCGGGGTGCACACGGTCGCGGTGGCCCGCGAGGACGCCGTCCCGGCGCTGCGCGAGGCGCTCGCCGCCGGCGCCGACGGGCGCCCGCTGCCGCGGATCCTGGCCGGCCCGGACGCCGCCACCGAGCTCGCCGCGCTGGAGTGCCACTCGGTGCTGAACGGCATCACCGGCTCGATCGGCCTGGGCCCGACCCTCGCCGCGCTGGAGGCCGGCCGGGTGCTGGTGCTGGCGAACAAGGAGTCGCTCATCGTCGGCGGGCCGCTGGTCAAGGCCGTCGCGAAGCCGGGCCAGATCGTTCCGGTGGACTCCGAGCACGCGGCGCTCTTCCAGGCGCTGGCCGGCGGCACCCGTGCCGAGGTGCGCAAGCTGGTCGTGACGGCCAGCGGCGGCCCGTTCCGCGGCCGCACCCGCGAGCAGCTCGCCGGGGTCACCCCGGCCGACGCACTCGCCCACCCGACCTGGGCGATGGGCCCGGTGGTGACCATCAACTCCGCAACCCTGGTGAACAAGGGGCTGGAGGTGATCGAGGCGCACCTGCTGTACGACGTGCCGTTCGACCGGATCGAGGTCGTGGTGCACCCCCAGTCGGTCGTCCACTCGATGGTCGAATTCTCGGACGGCTCCACGCTCGCCCAGGCGAGCCCGCCCGACATGCGAATGCCGATCGCGCTGGGCCTGGGCTGGCCCGAGCGGGTGCCCGACGCGGCCCCCGGCTGCGACTGGACGAAGGCCGCGACCTGGGAGTTCTTCCCGCTGGACGACGAGGCGTTCCCGGCCGTCGCGCTGGCCCGCGAGGTCGGCACCCTCGGCGGCACCGCCCCGGCGGTCTTCAACGCCGCAAATGAGGAGTGTGTGGAGGCATTCCTGAACGGGCGACTGCCCTTCACCGGAATCGTGGACACTGTGGCGAAGGTGGTCGCGGAGCACGGCACCCCCGCCTCGGGAACTTCGCTCACAGTGGCGGACGTACTCCAGGCGGAGGACTGGGCGCGCGCCCGGGCCCGCGAGCTGGCTGCGGGTTGATCGAGACGGACGGCGGGCGCGGCGGCATGGCAAAGGACGGGCAGTGAACAACCTGATGTGGGTGCTGGGCATCCTGATCTTCGTGGTCGGGCTGCTGTTCTCGATCGCCTGGCACGAACTGGGGCACCTCTCCACGGCCAAGCTGTTCAAAATCCGGGTGCCGCAGTACATGGTCGGCTTCGGCCCGACGGTCTGGTCCCGCAGGAAGGGCGAGACCGAGTACGGCTTCAAGGCCGTCCCGCTCGGCGGCTACATCCGGATGATCGGCATGTTCCCGCCCGGTGAGGACGGCCGGATAGCCAAGCGCAGCAGCTCGCCCTGGCGCAGCATGATCGAGGACGCCCGGGAGGCCTCCTACGAGGAGCTCCAGCCCGGCGACGAGCACCGGCTCTTCTACACCCGCAAGCCGTGGCAGCGGGTGATCGTGATGTTCGCCGGCCCGTTCATGAACCTCATCCTGTCGGTGGTGCTCTTCCTCGCCCTGTTCATGGGGATGGGCATCCAGCGCTCCGTGCCGGTGGTGTCGACGGTCAGCCAGTGCGTGGTGCAGGCCGGCAGCCCGACCGACACCTGCCCGGCGAACGCCACCCCTCCCCGGCCAACCTGGCGGGCCTCAAGGCCGGCGACCGGTTCGTCTCCTTCGACGGCGACCGGATCACCGACTACAAGCAGCTGCAGGCCGACATCCGCAAGGTGCCCGGCAAGCAGGTGCCGATCGTGGTCGAGCGCGGCGGGCAGCAGCTCACCCTGACGGCTGCGATCACCAGCAACACCGTCCGCCCGGTCGACAAGGACGGCAACCCGGTCAAGGGCGACCCGGTGACCGCGGGCTTCCTCGGCTTCACCCCGGCCACCGGCGTCGTCCGGCTGAGCCTCGCGCAGAGCACCGACCAGATGTACTCCATGGCCGAGCACGGCGTCTCCTCGCTGGTGGCACTGCCCGGCAAGATCCCCGACCTGTGGCACGCCGTCTTCGACGGCAAGCCGCGCTCCGCCGACGACCCGGTGGGCATGGTCGGCGCCGCCCGGCTCGGCGGCGACGTGTTCGCGATGGACATCCCGGCCACCCAGCAGCTCGCCTTCATGGTCCAGCTGCTGGCCGGCATCAACCTGTCGCTCTTCCTGTTCAACATGCTGCCGCTGCTCCCGCTGGACGGCGGCCACATCGCGGGCGCCGTCTGGGAGTCGATCCGCCGCAAGGCGGCCGGCCTGCTCAAGCGGCCCGACCCCGGCCCGTTCGACGTGGCCAAGCTGATGCCGCTGGCCTACGTGGTGGCGGGCGTCTTCATCTGCTTCACCGCTCTCGTGATGGCCGCCGACGTGGTCAACCCGATCAAGCTGAACTGAGGCCGGCCGGCGGCGGGGCCCGCGGCGTGCTGCTCCCCGTCGCCGGTCGACATCACTCCTGCGGGCCCGGGCGGATGTGCCCGGGCCCGCGGCCGTGGCGTACCGTGGTGTGCCGGGCGTGTCCTCATCGACGCGCCCGGCCCGGTCAGACCCACCGGCCGGCTCACCGACCTCACTCAGGGGAACCCTGCGCACATGACCGCGATCTCGCTCGGTATTCCGTCCCTGCCGCTCAAGCCGCTCGCCAAGCGCCGCTACTCGCGTCAGATCATGGTCGGCAACGTCCCGGTCGGCGGTGACGCCCCGGTCTCGGTCCAGTCGATGACCACCACGCTGACCTCCGACGTCAACGCCACCCTCCAGCAGATCGCGGAGCTCACCGCCTCCGGCTGCCAGATCGTCCGGGTCGCCGTCCCCTCACAGGACGACGCCGACGCGCTGCCGATCATCGCCAGGAAGTCGCAGATCCCGGTGATCGCCGACATCCACTTCCAGCCGAAGTACGTCTTCGCCGCGATCGACGCCGGCTGCGCCGCCGTCCGGGTCAACCCGGGCAACATCAAGGCGTTCGACGACAAGGTCGGCGAGATCGCCAAGGCCGCCAAGGGCGCCGGCGTGCCGATCCGGATCGGCGTCAACGCCGGTTCGCTCGACAAGCGCCTGCTGGAGAAGTACGGCCGGGCCACCCCGGAGGCGCTGGTCGAGTCCGCGCTCTGGGAGTGCTCGCTGTTCGAGGAGCACGACTTCCGCGACATCAAGATCTCGGTCAAGCACAACGACCCGGTCGTGATGATCAACGCCTACCGCCAGCTCGCGGCCGCCTGCGACTACCCGTTGCACCTGGGCGTCACCGAGGCCGGCCCCGCCTTCCAGGGCACCATCAAGTCGGCGGTCGCCTTCGGCGCCCTGCTGGCCGAGGGCATCGGCGACACCATCCGCGTCTCGCTCTCCGCGCCGCCGGCGGAGGAGATCAAGGTCGGCAACCAGATCCTGGAGTCGCTCGGGCTGCGCCAGCGCGGCCTGGAGATCGTCTCCTGCCCGTCCTGCGGCCGCGCCCAGGTCGACGTCTACAAGCTCGCCGAGGAGGTCACCGCCGGCCTGGAGGGCATGGAGGTGCCGCTGCGCGTCGCCGTCATGGGCTGCGTCGTCAACGGCCCGGGCGAGGCCCGCGAGGCCGACCTCGGCGTCGCCTCCGGCAACGGCAAGGGCCAGATCTTCGTGAAGGGCGAGGTCATCAAGACCGTCCCCGAGTCGAAGATCGTCGAGACCCTCATCGAGGAGGCGCTCAAGCTCGCCGAGCAGATGCAGGAGGAGGGCGTCGAGTCGGGCGCACCGGTGGTCGTCGCCGCCGAGTGACCGTCGAACGCTGATCCGGGGCCGTCCCGCCCCCTCGGTCGAGGGGTGCACGGACGGCCCCCGTGGTCCGTGCCGCAGCCGGGTGGGGAGTAGGGTGCGGCTCAATCCCCCAAGTGAGGTGCCCGTGCTCGATCGAGGTGTGATGCTCCCCGGCCCCTTCCAGGTCGCCCGTGCCCTGGCGGCCACCCGGCTGCTGGACGCCCCGGATCTCGACGACGCCCTCGAGGTGCTGCACCGCAACCCGGTGGCGAACGCCTTCGTCGCCACCCGGGTCGAGGCGGTCGGCCTGGATCCGTGGCGCCTCGGCGGCGAGATGTGGGGCTGGTTCGACGAGGACGGCCGGCTGGCCTCGCTCTGCTACGCCGGCGCCAACCTCGTCCTCGTCGAGGCCGGCCCCGAGGCCGTCCGCGCCTTCGCCGAGCGGGCCCGCCGGCAGGGCCGCCGCTGCTCCTCGATCGTCGGCCCCGCCGAGGCCACCGCCGCGCTCTGGGCGCTGCTGGAGCGGAGCTGGGGCCCGGCCCGTGACGTCCGCGCCCACCAGCCGCTGATGGCCACCACCGCGCCCTCCGCCGAGGTCACGCCCGACCCGCTGGTGCGGCGGGTGCTCCGCAACGAGGTGGACACCCTGATGCCCGCCTGCGTGGCGATGTTCACCGAGGAGGTCGGCATCTCGCCGCTGGCCGGCGACGGCGGGCTGCTCTACCAGGCCCGGGTCGCCGAACTGGTCGCCTCGGGGCGCTCGTTCGCCCGTTTCGGTGAGGACGGCGAGGTGGTCTTCAAGGCCGAGATCGGTGCCGTCACCGCCGGCGCCTGCCAGATCCAGGGCGTCTGGGTGGCGCCCGAGCACCGCGGCAAGGGGCTGTCGGAGACCGGTATGGCAGCCGTGCTGGACATCGCGCTGCGCGAGGTCGCCCCGGTGGTCTCGCTCTACGTCAACGACTTCAACCTCCGGGCCCGGGCGGCCTATCGCCGGGTGGGGTTCGCCGAGGTCGGCGCCTTCATGAGCGTCCTGTTCTGACGCCCTGGTCCGGCGGGTCGTCCGACTGCGCGGAGTCGATCACCTGTGCCCGCGGGGAGGAGTACATTCCCGTCATGGAGCAGCTCACCGAGGTCACCATCTCGGCCATCGATCTGGCGGCCTGGGCGCCGTTCGCACTCGACGTGCAGGCGGAGGCCTTCGGGCTGACACCGGACGAGGTGGCCGTCCGGCTGCACATCGTCGGGCGGCACGCCCAGCAGCCCGGTGTGATCGCGCTCGGGGCGTTCGGCGGCGGCCGGCTGGTGGGCTTCGGTTACGGCATGCCGAACTCGCGGGAGCACTGGTGGTCCACGGTGATCCAGCCCTACCTGGAGGCCGGCGGCCACGAGGGCTGGCTGGACGACGTCTTCGCCGTCACCGAGCTGCACGTGCTGCCGGCCTACCAGGGCCGCGGGCTGGGCAGCGCCCTGATCCGCGGGCTCTGCGAGCGCTCCGGGCTGCCGCGCAGCATCCTCTCCGCGATCGACGCGGAGACCCCGGCCCGGCGGCTCTACCGCGCGCTCGGCTACCAGGACCTGGCCCGGGCGGTGCGCTTCCCCAACACCTTCCGCCCGTACGCCGTGATGGGGGCCCAGCTGCCGCTGGCGCCGAGCCGGCACGGTCACAGCCAGGCGGCGAACTCCAGGTAGTTCTCGGCCGGTCCGGGCTCGCCGACGGACAGGTGCCACAGGCCGGCGCAGACCGTGCGGAACAGTGTCCAGCCGCGCAGCCGGTCGCGGTCGACCTCGACCGCGTCGGCCAGGGTGTGCAGCCGGCGCCGGACGGCGGCCCGCTGGCCGGGCGAGCCGGCGAGGGTGTCCATCCGGTCCTGGGCGAGCCAGGCGAGGTCCCACGCGCGCTCGCCGACCACCGGCTTGGGGTCGATGGCGAGCCACGGCGAGCGGTCCGCCGCCAGGATGTTGCCGTGGTGGAAGTCGCCGTGCAGCAGGAGCTGTTCGGGCTCGGAGGCGATCAGCGAGGCGGCCGTCTCCAGCGCCTCGTCGATCAGCGGGAGGACGTCGGCGGCGCCCGGCAGCCGGCGGTGTTCGGCCAGGTGGGCGGACATGTCGGCGGCGCGGTCGCGCACCAGCCGGAAGGGGTGCCCCTCGGCGGGCGGCACCCAGAGCCGGCGCAGCAGGCTGACCGCCTCCATCATGGCCTTCGCCTCGGCCAGTGAGCGCAGCGGGATGTCGCCGTGCAGGCGCTCCAGCAGCAGGACGCCGGCGGCCGGGTCGGCGTCGATGAGCAGCACGGCGCCGCGGCCGGCCCAGTGCCGCAGCGCCTCGTGCTCCTGCTCGGTCTCGGTGGTGACCAGGCCGGCCTTGAGGACCGCGGGGGAGAGGTCGTCGTCCCGGTGGACGTAGCTCACCAGGCTGATCTGGCCGCCGGGGTCGCCGACCCGCTCCAGGGTCAGGCCCCAGCGGTCGAGGTGTTCGGCGACCAGGGCGGGCAGGGTGGCCAGCCAGCGGCGTCCGGCCTCGCCCTCCCAGGCCTGGATGGTGTCCGCCAAGCGCTCCGGAACGGTGATCTGCTGCCCTGGCAGTGCCGACATGCTGGCCTCTCGGTCGGTGCGCTTCGGCTGGGTGCCGCCCGCTCATTGTCGGTCATCGGCCGTGCGGGCACGGTCAGCTCTTCGGTGCGGCGCCCGAGGGGTGGGCGCGGACGGGCTGCCGCTCGCGCTCCCGGTCACGGCGGAGTCCGGCAGGCCGGGCAGCGCGCTGAGGTCGGCGCCCCAGTGCACGGCGCGCAGCGCGGTGTCGCGCAGGGCGCCCGCGGCGGTCTGCCGCAGCGGGCCGGCGGTGCCGGCCACGGCGTCCGCCCAGACCGCGGTGAGCTGGGTCTCCAGGTGCGCGGCGAGCCGGACGGCCGTGGCGGTGTCCGGCACGGCGAACGGCAGCCGGTAGCCGGCGGCCGCGGCCGCCGGGGACGCCCCGGCGGCGGCGACGAGCCGCTGCAGGGCGTCCCGGCGGGCCTGGTGCGCGGTGTAGGACGCCCGGGCGTCCTCGCGCTGCGGCCCGGCCGGCATGCGGGCGCCGACCACTCCGTAGCCGTACACGGCGGCGTGCTCGGCGGCCAGCGCGGTCTGCAGGGCGGGTACCGCCGCGGCGGGCACGGCGGTCGCGCCGGCCGAAGCCGTCGGGAGGGCCGTGGTGGCGGCTGCGGTGGCGGGGGCGAGGCGGCCGCCGAGGGTGAGGCGGTGACGGACGGTGAGGCAGTGACAGACGGTGAGGCGGTGACCGGGCCGTGGTCGCCGAGCGCGGCGGCGTGCAGGGCGCCGCAGGCGGAGACGGCCGCGAGCAGCCGCGCCAGCTCGGGGAGGCGGCCTCCAGGTCGGCCAGCCGGGCGCCGGCGGTCGCCCGTTCGGCCGCGGCGAGCCCGGCGACGGTCACCACGGCGGGACGGGTCGGGGCCGCGCTCGGCGACGACGGCGGGCCGGAGCGGTCGGAGGAACGGGACGGGGAGCCGTCCGGGGAGGGCGACGGGAGGGCGCGGGCGAGGAGCACCCGGTGCACGGCCACGTCCGCGCGCTGCCGGCGCAGCCGGTCGGCGAGGTCCGCCGCCGCGCCGGGGAGCGCCGCGTCGTAGGCGGCGAGCAGGGTGTCGGTGGCGGCGACCGCGCGGGTGCGCAGCGGCAGGTCCGGGTCGGGGCGGGCGGTGCCGTTCCGGTCCTTGCCGTCCGTGGTGCAGCCGGCCGTCAGCAGTGCCCCGGCCAGGGCGCCGAGCGTGAGGACGGTCCGCCGGGTCGGGGACGGCATCGTGCGGGCTCCTGCTGGCTCGCCGGGCGGGGCGGTGGACCGCCCCCTGGTCTGGGTAGATCATCGCAGGGGGTGCACCGCCGCCGGGCACCGGGCCCGGGCCCGTCCGCTGTGACCTTGCTCGCAGCGGGCGCTGTCACCCGGGCGGGGGGCACGGTCGGAATCGGCGGTTGCGGGGTGGACCGGATAGGCTGCGCGATGAGTTAGCACCTGACAACAGCAGACGCGGCCGAGGAGTCACCCGGATGAGCACCCCCCGATCGAGCGGCTGCGTGCGCTGCTGGAACCTCTGGCCGCCGAGGCCGGTCTCGATCTCGAGGACGTCAAGGTCTCCCAGGCCGGCAACCGCCGCCAGGTGCAGATCGACGTGGACGCCGACGGCGGTGTGGACCTCGATGCGATCGCCGAGTTCAGCCGCCTGGTCGGTCAGGCCCTGGACGATTCCGACCTGATGGGCAGCGCCGCGTACGTGCTGGAGGTCGGCTCCCCGGGTGCCGAGCGCCCGCTCGACGAGCCCCGCCACTGGCGCCGGGCCGAGGGCCGGCTGGCCAACGTCGTCCTGGTGGACGGCGGTGAGATCACGGCGCGGATCCTGGAGAGCGACGAGGTCGGCGCCCTGGTGGAGGTGCAGCCGGTGAAGGGCCGCGGCCGCCCGAAGGAGCGCCGCCTGGAGTTCACCGAGGTGGCCCGGGCCCGGGTGCAGGTGGAGTTCAACCGCAAGGACGAGGCGCTGCTCGACGAGGCGCCCGACATCGCGGACGACTCCGACGACTCCGACGACGACGCGTAACCGCGACACCCCCATGAACCTGAACGAAGAAGAGGAGGCGTAGCCGTGGACATCGACATGAGCGCCCTGCGTGGGCTGGTTACCGAGAAGGGCGTCCCGTTCGACCTGCTGGTCGAGTCGATCGAGTCGGCGCTCCTCATCGCGTACCACCGCACCGAGGGTTCGCGCCGCCGCGCCCGCGTCGAACTGAACCGCCAGAGCGGGCATGTGACGGTCTGGGCGCTGGAGGACGCGGCCGAGCTGGACGAGGGCGTCGAGCCCAAGGAGTTCGACGACACCCCGAGCGGCTTCGGCCGGATCGCGGCGTCGACCGCCAAGCAGGTCATCCTGCAGCGGCTGCGCGACGCGGCGGACGACCAGACGTTCGGCGAGTACGCCGGCAAGGAGGGCGACATCGTCACCGGTGTCGTCCAGCAGGGCCAGGACCCGAAGGCCATCCTGGTCGACATCGGCAAGCTGGAGGCGCTGCTGCCGCCGCAGGAGCAGGTGCCCGGCGAGGTGTACGCGCACGGCACCCGCCTCAAGTGCTACGTGGTGGGTGTGCGCCGCGGTGTCCGCGGCCCGTCCGTGACCCTGTCGCGGACCCACCCGAACCTGGTGAAGCGGCTGTTCGCGCTGGAGGTCCCGGAGATCGCCGACGGTTCGGTGGAGATCGCCGCGATCGCCCGTGAGGCCGGCCACCGCACCAAGATCGCGGTCTGGTCGCGCCGGCAGGGGCTGAACGCCAAGGGCGCCTGCATCGGTCCGATGGGCAGCCGGGTCCGCAACGTGATGGCCGAGCTGCACGGCGAGAAGATCGACATCGTCGACTGGTCGGAGGACCCGGCGGAGATGGTCGCCGCCGCGCTGTCCCCCGCGCGGGTGACGAAGGTGGAGATCGTCGACTACGCCCAGCGGTCCGCACGGGTGATCGTGCCGGACTACCAGCTGTCGCTGGCGATCGGCAAGGAGGGGCAGAACGCCCGCCTGGCCGCCCGCCTCACCGGCTGGCGGATCGACATCCGTCCGGACACCGAGGCGCCCGCCGAGGGGCCCCAGGAATAGGGCCGCCGGGCCCGTCGTTGACCGTCATGGTCGCCCGGCCGTGATCGGCGGGCGGCGGCATGTCCCTTCGGAGGGGTAGACTTGAGGTTGTCTGGCCGGACGCATGTCCGAGCATGCCCGGA
Organism: Kitasatospora paranensis; assembly: GCF_039544005.1. NCBI lineage: Bacteria > Bacillati > Actinomycetota > Actinomycetes > Kitasatosporales > Streptomycetaceae > Kitasatospora > Kitasatospora paranensis. Next base: position 3,177,968 of record NZ_BAABKV010000001.1, on the reverse strand, counting down.
ACGCACCTGCGTGGGCTGCCGCAAGCGCGCGGCCAAGCACGAGCTGCTGCGTGTCGTGGCGGTTGAGGGCGCCTGCGTCCCCGACCACCGCGGCGCGCTGCCGGGGCGGGGTGCACATCTGCACCCCGACCTCGCCTGTCTCGACCTCGCGGTCCGCCGTCGGGCGTTCCCCAGGGCCTTCCGGCTCCAGGGGTCGCTCGACACCGATGCGCTCCGGGCGTACGTCGGGCAGCGGGCGGGAGTCACCCCGGCGTCCTGAGTCCTCAGGCGCGGCGGAGCACCACAGCAGGGCGCAGCGCACGGTCACCCGTGTGCGGCGCGAAAACGTCAGGTACCTCGCGAGATGGAAGTAGGTCGAGATTGCGATGAGCACTCGATGAGTACGCGATGAGTACGCCCATGAAGTAGCGACAGTCCGGCGGACGATTACCCCCGGACGGATAGACAGGAGCGAAGTGGCTAAGGTCCGGGTATATGAACTCGCCAAGGAGCTTGGCTTGGAGAGCAAGGCCGTCATGGCCAAGCTCACCGAGCTCGGCGAGTTCGTGCGTTCGGCGTCCTCGACGATTGAGGCGCCGGTCGTTCGCAAGTTGACTGATGCTTTGGGAGCGACGCCGCCTGCCGGTGGCTCCTCCGCCAAGCCTGGCCCGCGGAAGCCCGCGGCGCCCACGCCCGCCGGTGCCCCCGGCGCGGCTGCACCCAGGCCGGGTGCGCCCACCCCCGGCCCGCGTCCCACCGTGACGCCGGGCCCCCGTCCCACCCAGGCTCCGGCCGCTGCGGCTCCCGCCGCGCCGGCCGCCGCCGCCCCCGCGGCACCGCGTCCCGCCGGTGCGCCGACCCCGGGCCCGCGCCCGGCGGCGCGTCCCGCCGCGGCCGCTGCACCCGCGGCTCCGGCCGCTCCTGCGGCCGAGTTCTCCTCCCCGGCCCCGGCCGGCGAGGCGCGCGAGTCCCGTCCGGCCGCTCCGCGTCCGGCCAACCCCGCGGCCCGTCCGGGCCCGCGTCCGGCCGGCCCGCGTCCGGGCAACAACCCCTTCACCTCCAGCAACACCGGCATGGCCCGCCCCGGCGAGCGCCGTCCCGGCGGCCAGGGTGCGGGTGCCCCGCGTCCCGCGGGTGACCGTCCGCGTCCGGGTGCCGGTGCGCCCGGTGCCGGTGGCGCCCCGCGTCCCGGTGGCGACCGTCCGCGTCCGGGCGGTCCGGGTGCCGGTGGCGCCCCGCGTCCGGGCGGCGACCGTCCGCGTCCGGGTGCCGGTGCGCCCGGTGCCGGTGGCGCCCCGCGTCCCGGTGGCGACCGTCCGCGTCCGGACGGCATGCCCCGTCCGGCCGGTCCGCGTCCGGGTGGGCCCAGCCCGTCCGGCATGCCCCGTCCGAACCCCGGCATGATGCCGCAGCGTCCGGCCGGTCCCGGCCCGCGTCCGGGCCCGCGCCCGGGTGGCGGCCCCGGCGCCCGTCCGGGTGGCGGCGCCGGCGGTGCCCGTCCCGGCTTCGCCGGTCGTCCGGCCGGTCCCGGCTCGCGTCCCGCGGGTGGCGGCTTCGGCGGCCCCCGTCCGGGTGGCGGCGCCGGTGGCGGCGGCGGCTTCGGTGGCGGCGGTGCCCGTCCCGGTGGCTTCGGCGGCCGTCCCGGCGGCCCGGGTGCCCGTGGTGGCACGCAGGGTGCCTTCGGCCGTGGCCCCGGTGGCCGTCCGGCCCGTGGTCGCAAGTCGAAGCGGGCGAAGCGCCAGGAGTACGAGGCCATGCAGGCCCCGTCCGTCGGCGGTGTGATGCTGCCCCGCGGCAACGGCCAGTCGGTCCGCCTGTCGCGCGGTGCCTCGCTGACGGACTTCGCGGAGAAGATCAACGCCAACCCGGCCGCGCTCGTCTCGGTGATGTTCAACCTCGGTGAGATGGTCACCGCGACCCAGTCGGTCTCCGACGCGACGCTCGAGATGCTGGCCCAGGAGATGGGCTTCGTCCTGGAGATCGTCAGCCGGGACGACGAGGACCGCGAGCTGCTCGAGTCGTTCGACATCGACTTCGGTGTCGACGAGGGCGACGAGGACATGCTGGAGGCGCGCCCGCCGGTCGTCACCGTCATGGGTCACGTCGACCACGGAAAGACCCGCCTGCTCGACGCCATCCGCAAGACCAACGTGGTCGCGGGCGAGGCCGGTGGCATCACCCAGCACATCGGTGCCTACCAGGTGCAGACCGAGGTGAACGGCGAGGAGCGCCGCATCACCTTCCTCGACACCCCCGGTCACGAGGCGTTCTCCGCCATGCGTGCCCGTGGTGCCAAGTCCACCGACATCGCGATCCTGGTGGTCGCGGCCAACGACGGCGTCATGCCGCAGACGGTCGAGGCGCTCAACCACGCCAAGGCCGCCGGTGTGCCGATCGTGGTCGCGGTCAACAAGATCGACGTCGAGGGCGCCGACCCGACCAAGGTCCGCGGTCAGCTGACCGAGTTCGGTCTGGTGGCCGAGGAGTACGGCGGCGACACCATGTTCGTCGACATCTCCGCGCGCCAGGGCCTCAACATCGAGGAGCTCCTGGAGGCCGTGGTCCTGACCGCGGACGCCTCGCTCGACCTGCGGGCCAACCCGGAGCAGGACGCCCAGGGCATCGCGATCGAGGCCCACCTGGACAAGGGCCGCGGCGCCATGGCGACGCTGCTCGTCCAGCGCGGCACGCTCCGCGTCGGCGACTCGGTCGTCGTGGGCGACGCCTACGGCCGCGTCCGCGCCATGCTCGACGAGAACGGCAACAGCCTCTCCGAGGCCGGCCCGTCCCGTCCGGTCCTGCTGCTCGGTCTGACCTCGGTGCCCCGCGCCGGCGACAGCTTCATCGTCGTCGACGAGGACCGCACCGCTCGCCAGATCGCCGAGAAGCGCGCCGCCCGCGACCGCAACGCGTCCTTCGCGCAGCGCCGCGTGCGGGTCTCGCTGGAGGGCCTGGAGGCCGCTCTGGCCGCCGGCAACATCGAGAAGCTCAACCTCATCATCAAGGGTGACGTCTCCGGTTCCGTCGAAGCCCTCGAGGACGCCCTCGTCAAGCTCGACGTGGGCGAGGAGGTCGAGCTCCGGATCCTGCACCGCGGTGTGGGTGCCATCACCGAGTCCGACGTGGACCTGGCGATGGGCTCGGACGCCATCATCATCGGCTTCAACGTGCGCGCCGAGGGGCGTGCCCGTACCGCGGCCGAGCGCGAAGGCGTCGACATCCGGTACTACTCGGTCATCTACCAGGCGATCGAGGAGATCGAGGCGGCGCTCAAGGGCCTGCTCAAGCCCGAGTACGAGGAGGTGCGCCTCGGCTCCGCGGAGATCCGCGAGGTCTTCCGCTCCTCCAAGTTCGGCAACATCGCCGGTGTCATCGTTCGCGAGGGCATCATCCGGCGCAACACCAAGGCTCGCCTGCTGCGCGACGGCCGACTGGTGGCGGAGAACCTCAACATCGAGGGCCTGCGCCGCTTCAAGGACGACGCGACCGAGGTCCGCGAGGGCTTCGAGGCCGGTGTGACCCTGGGCTCGTACAACGACATCAAGGTCGACGATGTCATCGAGACCTACGAGATGCGCGAGAAGCCGCGCGCGTAAGCGCCGGCTGCCGGGGCCGGTCGACGGGTTGCATAACCCGTCGACCGGCCCCGGTCTCGCTGTGTAGGGTCCTCGTACGTCCCTGAGCGGGATCTCTTCGAGGCCTCCAGGTCGGCTCTGACCTGTCACACATGTTCGTAGGAACACTCACCTTCGACCTCCTCCTCGGCGACGTCCACTCGCTGAAGGAGAAGCGTTCGATCGTGCGGCCCATCGTGGCCGAACTGCAGCGCAAGTACAGCGTGTGCGCTGCCGAAGTCGGGAACCAGGACCTCCACCGCAGGGCCGAGATCGGCTGCGCGGTGGTCGCCGGGGACGTCGCGTACGTCACCGAGATCCTGGACAGCTGTGAGCGGTTCGTCGCCGGCCGCCCCGAGGTGATGCTGCTCTCCGCACGGAGACGCCACCACAACGACGACGATGAGTGAGCAAGAGTGCGGCGACCGTGCTCCCGCAGGCCGGGAGTCGCCACCGTCACACCGATCAGGACCGAGAGCGCCCACAAGGCTGGGCGCGGGCAGGTACGTTGGGGCAGAGGCTCCGCCGGGTGCGCGACCGACCCGGGTACCGCGCCCATCGCACGAGGAGGCAACGTGACCGACACCGCAAGGGCGCGCAAGCTCGCCGACCGCATCCAGGTGGTCGTCGCCGAGACCCTGCAGCGCCGGATCAAGGACCCGCGTCTGGGGTACGTGACCATCACGGACGCCCGGGTCACCGGCGATCTGCGCGAGGCCACGGTCTTCTACACCGTCTACGGTGACGAGACCGAGCGGGAGGCCAGCGCTGCGGCGCTGGAGAGCGCCAAGGGCGTGCTCCGCTCCGAGGTCGGCCGGCAGACCGGGGTCCGGTTCACGCCGACCCTGACGTTCGTCGCGGACGCCCTGCCGGACAACGCCAAGAACATCGACGACCTGCTCGACAAGGCGCGGCTGTCCGACGCGGCCGTCCGCACCGCGGCGGCCGGCGCCACGTACGCCGGCGAGGCGGACCCGTACCGCACGCCCGGTTCGCACGACGACGCGGACGAGGACGAGTAGACATGACCGGCGAGCCGATGGCGGCCGGTACCGCGGGGGCGGGTTCCACCAGCACGGTGGCACCTGCCCTCGTGGCGCTTCCGGGCCCGCGCGCGGAGGCGTCCGGCCTGGAGCACGAGTGGCAGCGGGTGGTCCAGGCGATCGGACGGGCCACCAGCCTCGACCTGATCTGCCACATCAATCCCGACGGTGACGCGCTGGGCTCCGCCCTCGCGGCCGGCCTCGCGCTGCGCGGCCTCGGCCACGAGGTACGGGTCTCCTTCGGTGACGACCCGCAGATCATCCCCGAGTCGCTGTCCTTCCTGCCCGGTCAGGAGCTGATCGTGCCCGCCTCGGCCGTCCCCGACGTGCCGGAGATGGTGCTCTGCTTCGACGTGGCCTCGGAGAGCCGGCTCGGCCTGCTGCACGCCAAGGCGTTCGCCGCGCCCGTCCTGGTGGTCCTCGACCACCACGCGTCCAACCCGGGCTTCGGCACCCACCGCCTCATCGACCCGGGCGCGCCGGCCACCGCGGTGCTCGTCGACGAGCTGCTGCGCCGCCTCGGCGTCGGGCTCGACCAGGAGCTGGCCACCTGCCTGTACACCGGCGTCGCCACCGACACCGGCTCCTTCAAGTACGCCGCCACCACCCCGGCCACCCACGAGCTGGCCGGCCGGCTGCTGGCGACCGGCATCCGGCACGACCTGATCTCCCGCCAGCTCTGGGACACCGGCTCCTTCGGCTACCTGAAGGTGCTCGCCGCCGCCCTGGACCGGGCGGTGTACGAGCCCGCCGCGGCCGGCGGCCGGGGCCTGGTCTGGACGTGGGTGCCCTACCAGGACCTCGCCCTGTTCGGCGTCACCGTCGAGGAGATCGAGGGCCTGATCGACGTGCTGCGCCGCCCGGCCGAGGCAGAGGTCGCGCTGGTGCTCAAGCAGGACCCGGACGGCACCCTGCGCGGCTCCAGCCGCTCCAAGGGGGCCGTCGACGTCGCCGCGGCCTGCGGCGAGCTCGGCGGCGGCGGCCACGTGTACGCGGCCGGCTTCGCCGTGCGCGACGAGGTCGACGCCGTGGTGGCGCGCTTCCGCGCCGCACTGCCCTCCTGACACCCCGCACCGACGCCGTCGCTCCGCCACTGCCGGAACGCCACAGCCGCTCCGCCACTGCCAGACCCCACAGCCAGAGAAAGAACCCATGAAGCGCAAGGGAACCGGTCCTGACGGCCTCGTCATCGTCGACAAGCCGGAGGGCATCACCTCGCACGGGGTGGTCGCCAAACTGCGATGGCTGGCCGGCACCCGCAAGGTCGGCCACGCCGGCACGCTGGACCCGATGGCCACCGGCATCCTGGTGATCGGCGTCGAGCGGGCCACCCGGCTGCTCGGCCACCTGATGCTCACCAGCAAGACCTACGAGGCCACCGTCCGGCTCGGCCAGACCACGATCACCGACGACCGGGAGGGCGAGGTCACCGCCTCGGTGCCCGCCGACGCCGTCGCCCGGGAGGCGATCGATGCCGGGATCGCCGCGCTGACCGGCGAGATCATGCAGGTCCCGTCGAAGGTGTCCGCGATCAAGATCGACGGCAAGCGGTCGTACGCCCGGGTCCGCGAGGGCGAGGACTTCGAACTCGCCGCCCGGCCCACCACCGTGCACTCCTTCACCGTCCACGCGCAGCGCTCCGCGGTCGCCGAGGACGGCACCCCGGTGACCGACCTCGACGTCACGGTCGAGTGCTCCTCCGGCACCTACATCCGGGCGCTCGCCCGCGACCTCGGCGCCGCGCTCGGCGTCGGCGGCCACCTCACCGCACTGCGCCGGACCCGCGTCGGCCCCTACGGCCTGGAGCACGCGCGCACCCTGGAGCAGCTGGAGGAGAAGCTGGAGGTGCTGCCCATCGCCGAGGCCGCGGCCGCCGCCTTCCCGCGCTGGGACGTCGACGCCGACCAGGCGCGGCAGCTCTCCACCGGCATGAAGCTCAAGGCGCCGGGGCTCGGCGTCGACGGCCCGATCGCGGTCTTCGACCCGGACGGCCGCTTCCTGGCCCTGGTCGAGGAGAAGGGCGGCAGCGCCAAGCCGGTCGCCGTCTTCGTGGGCTGACCCACCGCCGGCAGTCCCGCTGCCGCCGCAGGCAGACTCCGCCGCCCCCGCCGGGCGACACGCCGACATGGCCGCTCCTTTTCACTCGTGCGGGCGAGCGCGCGAGGTGAACCGGTGTGGTGAACGGCGCGTGCACGGTGCCGCACCGCCCGCCCCGGGCACACTCCCCGGCGGCGTACGGCAGCCGGGCCGACCGCTTCCCGGCCCGGCGGGAGGGCGGGGCGCATGACAGGCAGACACCAGCCGGGCAGCACGGCGGGGCAACGGCGGACCGAGGCCGCCTGGGCCCCGCTCGTCGTCACGGACGGCCAGGGACGCCCGCACGGGCTCGCCCTGCCCGTCGACCGGCAGGGCACGGCGGTCACCGCCTACCAGGCCGTCGCAGGCCTCACCGAGGCCGTCCTGCGCCTGCCCGACGGCACCGCCCGGCCGCTCGGCCCGGGCGCCGTCCGGCTGCTGCCCGGCCACGGCCTCGCCCTGCTGCACACCGGCCACCCGGACGGGCCGCCCACCGCCGTGCCGCCGGTCACCGGCCGCACCGACCGCCGCCTGGTCACCGTCCTCCACCCGGGCGCACCCGGCGCCGGGCCGGTCCTGCTGCCCGGCGTCGTGGTGGGGCACTGCACCGCCGTCCAGCCCACCGACGCGGACGGGTTCCACACCGTCCCCGGCGCCCTGCTGATCCGGCTGCCGCCCTCCGCGCCCGTCCCCGAGGCCGGCGCACCCGTCCTGGACGCCGAGACCGGCGCCGTCCTCGCGCTGCTGGCCCCCGCACTGCGCGGCGACAGGCCCGACACCGTCGCCGCCGCCCCGCTCGCCGCCGGCCTGCCCGCGGACGTCCTGCTGCGCAACGCCGAGAGCGCCCCCGCCTTCGGCCCCGATCTCAACCTCGGCGGCCTGCTGCGGATCGCCGCCGCCCAACTCGACGCCGCCACCGCGGGGCCCGCCCGGATCGCCGACCTCGCCGCCGACCGCGTCGACCGCCCCGACGGCCTCACCGGCGAGGAACCCCAGCACCCGGCCACCGTCCTCACCGGCGCCGCCGGCAGCGGCCGCAGCACCGAACTCGCCGCTCTGGCCGTCCGCCGCGCCACCGGGCCGCGACCGCTGCCCACCCTCTGGGTGCGCGGCGCCGACCTCGACCCCGCCGACCGCTCGCTCGCCGACGCCGCCGCCCGGGTCCTCGGCGCGGCGGCCCGCACCCTCGGCGCACCCGCCCCCGACCCGGCCGAGGCCGCCCGGCTGTGCGCCGCGTCCGGCCGCCCCCTGCTGGTGCTGCTCGACGCACCCGAGGAGGCCCCGGCCGCACCCCGCCCCGACTGGCACGCCGACACCGCCCGCTGGCTCGCCGACCACGGCGCCCGGCTGCTGCTCGCCTGCCGTCCCGAGAGCCGCCCGGCCGGCGTCGGCCCCGTCCTGGTGCTCGGCCCGCTGCCCCCGGACGCCGCCGAGCGGGTGGCCCGCCGGCACGGCGCCGACCCCGCGCTGCTCGCACCCGCCGACGCCGCCCACCCGCAGACCCTGCGGATCGCGGGCGACCTGCGGGCCGCTGGCGTGACCGGCCGGCCCGGCGGCCGCGGCGAGCTGTACGCGGCCCACCTCGACCTCCAGTGCCTGCGGATCGCCCGCCGGATCGCCGCCGCGGACGACCGCCGGCCGGGCGCGCACCGGCGCGGCGCACCGCCGCCCGGCGACGAGGACACCGCCCGGCTGCGCCGCACCGCCACCGTGGTCGCCGGCCGGGTGCACGAGGCCGCCCGGCAGCTGCTCGGCGCGGGCCACGCCGCCCTCACCGCGGACGAGTTCGAGCGGCTGTTCCCCGCCGTCGGCGGCTGGGGTCCGGCCGTCCTGGCCGAGGGGCTGTTCGTCCGGGCCGGGGCGGGCTTCCGGCTCGCCGCCGAGGACCCGGCCGACTGGCTGCAGGGGCGTCACCTCGACCTCGACGGGGCGCTGCGGCTGCTCGTCGACGGGCAGCCGCCGCACCCGGCGCCGGGGGAGCGGGAAGCCGGCCGGCCGGCGCCCGGCGAGGCCGCGCACGGCGTCCCGCGGCACCGGCTCGGCCCGGTCGCCGCCGCACTCCACCGGATCGCCGACACCCGCGGCGCCGAGGCCCTCGACGTCTGGCTGCACCGGCTGCGGCTCGCCCTGGACACCGACGAGCCGGACGCCGACGCCGCCTGGTGGGCCGCCCACCTGCTCACCGCCGTGCTGCCCGCCGCCCCCGACCTGGCCGTCCACCGCACGCTGCTCGAACGCCTCACCCGCCACCCCGCCTTCCCGCCCGGCTGGTGGGCCGCCCTGCCGCTCGCCCCGGCCGACCGGACGGCCCTGCTGCGCCGCCTCGTCCGCACCGAGACCGCGGACGGCCCGTACCGCGCCGCCGTCCGCGCCCTGATCGCCGCCGACCCGGCCACGGTGCTTCCGCTGCTGTGCACCTGGTTCGCCTGCGCCGAGCCGCTGGCGGACGGCTCCGGAGCCACCGTCGCCGACCTCACCCACGACCTGCTGCTCGCCCAGCGTTCGCTCGCCGTCGACGAGTTGACGGAGGCCCTGGTCGACGCCGGGCACCCGCGGGCGGACGCCCTGCTCGCCCGGCTGGCCGTCGAGGAGCCCTCCGCGCTGTGCCGCGCGGTCGATCGGTGGAGCCACGACCCGCGGCCGGAACGCCACGTCGCGGCCGCCGTGCACGCCCTGCGGGTGGCCCCGCAGGCAGACCGGGCCGGACGCGCCCTGCTCCGCTTCACCGCGCTGACCCTGCTCGCCCGTACGGACGAACCCGCGCTGCACGGCGCCGCGCTCGCCCTGCTGCTGCGCGATCCCGCGAGCCGGGCCGAGTACCTGCCGCGGGCCTTGGCCGGCTACGCCGCCGACGACCCCTTCCTCGGCGCGTCCGCGCTCGCCCCGGCCCTGGACGGCCACCCGGACGAGGTCCTGTCGGCCGTCCGCCGCCGGCTGGCCGCCCCCGCGGCGCCGCTCACCGACGCGCTCCGCCTGCTGGCGGGCGCCGAGAGCGCCGCGACCGTCCGGCAGGGCGTCCTGATCGCCGCTCACCAGCTGCGCGAACACCCGGAGCGGGCAGGGCAGTTGGCCGCACACCTGGAGGCGCTGCTGGCCGCCGGGCAGGACGCCCGGCCGCTGGTGGCCGAAGCCGTCGCCGGCGCCACCGCCGTCCGGAAGGTGTTCGCACCCGTGTTGGCCGCCGCCTGCGACCAGGAGGCCGAGGCCGCGCAGCTGGAGGCCCTGCTGGCCGCCGAACGCGACCCGGGCGTGCTGGCGGCCGTCCTCGACCGGTTCGCCGACAGCTGCGAACGCGCCGCGCCCGCCCGGGCCCGCGAACTCGTCCGCCGGATCGCCGCCCACTGGCCGGACGCCGACGCCGAACTCGTCCGCACGGCGGGCCGGGCGGCCCCGCTGGCCCGGTTGCTCGCCGACTGGCCGGACACCGCCGCGCCCCCGCCGGACGGCCCGCTCATCACCCGGCTGCGCGAGCTGGCCGCCGCCGGGCGCGACCCCCAGTACGCCGCCGCCGAGTCCGAGCGGACGGCCCTGCGCGCAGCCGAGGGGGCTCTCGACCTCGGCCGGGCCCGCGCCTGATCCCGGCGAACCGCCCGGACACCCTTCCGGTGCCGAGGCGCAGCCGGGCGCATGGCACGCTATAGGGGTTCGGGTTGAGTGTTCGAGCGCCCCGCGAGGGCGCGGCAGAGGAACGAGGAGCGGTCAGGTGCAGCGCTGGCGTGGCCTGGAGGAGATCCCCGGGGACTGGGGGCGCAGCGTCGTCACCATCGGATCGTTCGACGGTGTGCACCGCGGCCACCAGCTGATCATCGAGCGGGTCGTGGACCGGGCCCGGGCGCTCGGCGCGCGGTCCGTCGTCGTCACCTTCGACCCGCACCCCAGCGAGGTCGTCCGGCCGGGCAGCCACCCGCCGCTGCTCGCCCCGCAGCCGCGGCGCGCCGAGCTGATCGAGGCGCTCGGCGTGGACGCGGTGCTGGTGCTGCCGTTCACCCTGGAGTTCTCCCAGGAGTCCCCGGAGTTCTTCGTGCGGTCGGTGCTGGTCGACGCGCTGCGCGCGAAGGCCGTCGTGGAGGGCCCGAACTTCCGCTTCGGCCACCGCGCGGCCGGCAACGTGGCGCTGCTCGCCGAGCTGGGCCGGGCCGACGACTTCGAGGTCGAGGTGCTCGACCTCCAGGTGACCGGCGCGGCCGGCGACGGTGAGCCGTTCTCGTCCAGCCTGTGCCGACGACTGGTGGCGGCCGGCGACGTGGCGGGCGTGGGCGAGGTGCTCGGCCGGCCGCACCGGGTCGAGGGCGTGGTGGTGCGCGGTGCCCAGCGCGGCCGCGAACTCGGTTACCCGACCGCCAACGTGGAGACCGTGCCGCACAGCGCGATCCCGGCCGACGGCGTGTACGCGGGCTGGCTGACCGCGGCGGGCGAGGTGATGCCGGCCGCGATCTCGGTGGGCACCAACCCCACCTTCGACGGCACCGCGCGCACGGTCGAGGCGTACGCCATCGACCGGGTCGGCCTCGACCTCTACGGGATGCACGTCGCCGTGGACTTCCTGGCGTACCTGCGCGGCATGGAGAAGTTCGACTCGATCGACGCCCTGCTGGAGCGGATGGCCGACGACGTCAAGCAGGCCCGCGTGCTGACCGAACCGGCCGGCTGACCCCTCGGACGAGGACAGGCCCCCGACACACCGTGTCGGGGGCCTGTCGGCCGTTCGGGGGCAGGGCCTGTCGGGCAGGCCCTGCCGGTCACTGCTGCGGCGGCGGGTACCCGTAGCCGGGCGGCGGCTGCTGGCCCTCCTGCGGCGGCGGGTAGCCGTACCCCGGCTGACCGCCCTGCTGCCACTCCTGCGGCAGCGGCTGGGCACCGGGCTGGGCCTGCGGCGGGTGCCCGTACCCGGACGGCGGCGGGGCCTGGCCGGGCGGCGGGGCCCACGGCGCGCCGGCGGCCGGCTGCCCGGGGTAGCCCTGCTGCGGCGGGTACCCCTGCTGGGGCGGGTAGGGCTGCTGCTGCGGGGGCTGCTGCTGCATGTGCTGCGGGTACCCCTGCTGCTGGGCCCAGGCCGCCTGCTGCGCGTGCTGGGCGCGCGCGATGTCCTCGCCGACCAGGGTGGCCAGCTCGAAGTAGGCGTCCCGGACCTTGGGCCGCATCATCGCCAGGTTGACCTCGGCGCCGGCGGCCAGGCTCTCGTCGAACGGCACCACCACGACGCCGCGGCAGCGGGTCTGGAAGTGCGCCACGATGTCCTCGACCTTGATCATCTTGCTGGTCTCGCGCACCCCGGACACCACGGTGATGCTGCGCTGCACCAGATCCGCGTAACCGTGCGCGGACAGCCAGTCCAGCGTGGTCGACGCGCTGGACGCACCGTCCACGCTCGGCGTGGAGACGATGATCAGCTGGTCGGCGAGGTCCAGCACCCCGCGCATCGCGCTGTACAGCAGGCCGGTGCCGGAGTCGGTCAGGATGATCGGGTAGTGCTGCCCGAGCACCTGGATCACCTGACGGTAGTCCGAGTCGTCGAAGGTCGTCGAGACGGCCGGGTCGACGTCGTTCGCCAGGATCTCCAGGCCCGAGTGCAGGTCCTGCGAGGTGAACTGGCGGATGTCCATGTAGCTGCGCAGGTGCGGGATGGCCGTCACCAGGTCGCGGATGGTCGCGCCGGTCTGCCGCTTCACCCGGCGGCCGAGCGTGCCGGCGTCCGGGTTGGCGTCGATCGCGATGACCTTGTCCTGCCGCTCACTGGCCAGCGTGGCACCGAGCGAGGTGGTGGTCGTGGTCTTGCCGACACCGCCCTTGAGACTGATCACCGCGATCCGGTAACAGCTCATCACCGGCGTGCGGATGATCTCCAGCTTGCGGGCCCGGTCGGCCTGCGCCTGCTTGCCGCCGAACTGGAACCGCGGCTGCTGCCGCTGGGCCTTCGGCTGGCCGCGCAGCAGCCGGTCCGAGGAGAGCTCGACCGCCGCGGTGTAGCCCAGCGCCGCACCGTGCGCCATGCCCTGCTGCGGGCCGGGCTGCTGGAAGGCGGCCGGGGCCTGCGGCATCGCACCCTGCTGCGGGTACGCCTGCGGGTACGCGTTCGGCTGCGGCCAGCCGCCGGCCCGCGGGTCGACCGGGGCCGGGCCGGGGCCCGGGGCCGGCGGCGCGGCCTGCTGCTGCGGCGGCCACGGGCCGGGCTGCTGGGGCTGCTGCGGCTGAGGGCCGGGCGGCGGCCCCTGCTGCGGCACACCCGCCTGCGGCGGGTACGGCTGGGGCGCCGGCCCCGGCGGGCCGGGCTGCTGCGGCGGATAGGCCGCGCCCTGCTCCGGATGGGCCGGCCACGGCTGCGGCGGGAGGGGCTGCTCCTGCACCACGGGCTGCGGTGCCGGCGCCGCCGGCGCCTCGGCCACCGGTGCGGCGTGCACCGGAGCGGGCGCGGGAGGCGCCGTCGGCGCGGGAGCGTCCGCCACCGGCGCCGCGGCGACCGGCGGCACCGGCTCCGGCGCCGGCGGGACGGGCACGGCGGGCGGCTGCTCGGCGACCGCGGGCTGCGGCGCGACAGGAGCGGGAGCCGGAGCCTGCGCGACGGGTGCGGGAGCGGGCACCGGGGCCGGCGGCTGCGCCACCGCGGGCTGCGCGGCCACCGGCGGCTGCGGCGCGACGGGTGCGGGCGGCGGCACCTGCTGCGCGGGCGCGGCCGCCGCCGGGGCGTCCTGCGCCGGCGCCGCACTCTGCGTGTACCAGGACGGGGGCGCGTAGTCGGGCTCGTCCGACCAGTCGTCGTCCTCCTCCGTCGCGTTGTCGCCGACGTAGACGCCGTCCCGATCGCTGCTCACTGGGGCTCCCTCGCTGTTCCGCTGTCGGCGGTGCCTTCGGGCAACAAGACTAGGCCGTGATCCGCGGTCACCTGAAGGCGGTGCCGGATCTGACGGCGCGGTGGGCATGGCTGATCAGGGCGGTGACGACCGCCCATCGGGTGAACGCCCACCGGATGCTCACCATTCCTCCCCGGTCGCGCCGGGAGGCCCGGCCGATCTCGCGTCGGCACGGGCCTCCCGGGGCGAGGGGTCGGTCAGTCGATCCGGCGCGGCCCGCCCAGCACCTGGGCCTCGGCCTCACCCGGATTGGTCATCACGTACTGGCGCCGCATCCGGGTCGCCCACAGCGTGATGTTCTCACCGAGCGTCGGCAGCGCCGCGACCTCCTGGTCGCCGAGCGACAGCACCCGGGCGACCACCTCCGCCTCCTGCGGGGAGATCCGCTGCACACCCACCAGGTCCGCGGAGTTGAGCACCCGGGTCGCGTTCGGGCCCAGGTACGGCAGCAGCGTCAGCGTGGTCTGCCACGGCGCGGCCGACAGCCGGCTGCGCGCCGGCCGCGCGCCGAGGTCGCGCACGACCAGCACCGGCGAGGTCACCGAGGCGCCCTGCGGCCCCACCCGGCCCACCTGGTGGATCGTCACGCACGGCTGGCCGCCGCCGGCGGCCTGCGCCATCGGCGCCCAGGCCTGCGGGCGGCCGGTCTCCACCGCCACCCGGGCCCCGGTCGCCGCGGCCCGCAGCGCGATCACCTGCGCCGTCCACATGCCGCCGATCAGCACCACCTCGTACGCCTGCGGACGGAACAGGCCGATCACCGCGGGCTGCTGCTGCGGGTCGATGCCGATCACCACACCGTCGTCGCCGACCGGGAAGGACAGCGCGCCGAGGTCCTCGGCGGTCAGCACGTGCTTCTCCCGGCGGGGGCCGCGCAGGCCGAAGCCCGGACGGATCCGCAGGGTGGAGGCGGGCTCGGCCGCGGGCTGCGGGGTCTGCCCCGCGTAGGTCTGGTAGGCCATCAGGACGTCCCTCCCAGGGGCAGCGTGGCGAGCAGGCCGGGCGCCTGCTCCAGGTCGAGGCGGGTGAGGCCGACCCCGGCGCTCTGCGCACGGGACTCCACCAGCCGCCCGACCTGGGCGACCTCGCTCTCGCTGCGCCCGGTGACCCGGACGTGCCCGGTGACGGCGAACGAGCCGCCGGTGCCCTTGCTCGCGGTCAGGCTGAACGTGCTCGCCAGCGCCGGGGTGCCGGTGACCAGGTTGACCAGGTCCGGGGCGGAGATCCGGCCCGGGGCGCCGCCCGGCCGGCTCAGCTGCGGCCACTTGGAGATCCAGTACGTGGTGTGCCAGCGGTCGTCGATCCGCCAGAACTTGCTGCTCTCCTGGGTGCGGCGGGCGGCCGCGCCGCCACCGCCGCTGCCCTGCCGGCCGGCCACGGCCACCGGGTTGGCGCAGATGGAGATGGCCAGCGCGGCGATCAGCTCGCGCTCGTCCAGCACGGTGGCGGTGAAGCCGGCCGCGTTGAGCCGTCCGGCGAGCTGGTCGGTGACGCGCTGCAGGGTCTTGCGCGCGCCGTCCTCGCCGCCGCCGCGGGCGAGCACCGCGGTGGCCGACGCCTCCGGGTTGAGCTTGAGCGCGACCCAGGTGAGCCGCAGTCCCGGCGTCGCCGGGCCGTCCGGCAGCTGGTGGTAGGCGCGGGCGGCCAGCGACTGGTCGGGCAGGTGCGGGGCCGGCGCCGGCTGGGTGTGCTGCACCAGCTGGACGGACTCCAGGGAGATGTCGTCGACCTGCAGCGCCGAGCAGACGATGTCCAGCGGGAGCGGCAGGGCGGTGCGGGCCGGCCGCAGCGGCTGGTCCTTGGCCTGCACCAGCAGGACGGACGTGAAGAAGGTGCCGTCGCCGACCATGCCGACCTCGCGGCGGATCGGCCGGCCGTCGCCGAGGTCGGCCTCGGTGGCGTGGGTGTAGGTGCGCAGCGCCGGCTCGACCTCCAGCGCGGGAGCCAGCGCCGGGTCGGTGCCGGGCGGCGGCACGTTGTACTGCGCCTCCCTGCGGCGGGACTTGAGCGCCATCCGGATCCGGATCGCCTCGGGAGCGGTGCGCCCGCCGAGCGGCAGCAGGGCCAGCACCACCAGCAGCACGGCCGGGACGGCGAAGGCACCGGCCATCGCCGGGGAGATCGTCCAGCCGACCGCCACCAGTGCGGCGGCGACCTCCAGCAGGACCAACTGCTGGAGCTGGAGCCGGCTGCCGAGCAGTCCCGGGCGGGGGTGGAGTTTCAGCGGGACGGCGGCGGCGGGCGCCGACCTGGCCCGACGGCCGCCCGGGTCGGAGCCCCGGTTGCCCGACCTGCGGCCGGGCGGGGCGCTGCGTCGGGCTGGAGCGGTCTGGCTTGGCATCCCCCGAGTGAACCTCTCTGATCAGATATCAAGGCCCGGTTCTCCGATCGGCGAACCGTACCCGTTACCGTACTCACCGTCTGCTGCCGCATCGTAGAGGGTTGGCAGCATCCGGTGCCCTCGGGGTGCCCCCGGCTCCGGGCCGGGGAAGGGTGGCAGACTCGCGCACTGAGCGGATCACTGACGGTCGGACAGGCGCCGGGGACACAGGGGAGACGGGGACGAGCATGGCATCACGCAGGGACGAGTTGAACGCCTACAACTTCGCGCGCAAGCGCACCGTGGGGGCGTTCCTGCAGCCCGGCGGAGGGGGTAACGACGAGGACGCCCCGCGTCCGGTGCGCGCGGTGCTGCCGAGCTTCGTGGTCGGCGCGGTCATCGTGGCGGGCTTCGGCATGTGGGGCGTCATCAAGCCCAGTGCGCCGGTCAACTGGGACGACGGCAAGAACATCATCCAGGGCAAGGACTCCACCACCCGCTACGTGGTGCTGGAGGACCCGACCAGCCACGAGAAGTTCCTGCACCAGGTCCTCAACATGTCCTCGGCCAAGTTGGTGCTGCCGGCCGGTTCGAAGGTCGTCCAGGTCGCCGACAGCGTGCTCGACGCCTACAAGAACCACGGCGCCACCATCGGCATCCCGTACGCGCCCGACCGGCTGCCCGGTTCGGACGACGCGGGCGACGCCAAGAAGTGGTCGGTCTGCGACCGCCCCGGGTCGGACGCGAGCCAGGCCACCATCAACCAGGCCGTGTTCGTCGCCGCGGACCAGGACGCCAAGAACCTCGCCAAGCCCGACCTGGTGCTCTCCGAGGGCCAGGGGCTGTACGTCCAGGCGCCGCCGATCCGCAAGGACGTGGACGCCAGCAAGTTCCTGGTCGACATGAACGGCGTCAAGCACGCGGTCGGCGAGGTCAGCCTGACCGGAGCGCGGCGCAGCGCGATGGAGTCCGGCCTGTTCGGCGACCAGGTCCAGCCCCAGCAGGTCACCCAGGCATGGCTGGACACCCTGGCCACCGGGGCTCCGATCAAGTTCCCCGAGATCCCCGGCTTCAGCAAGGACTCGAAGATCAAGTCCCAGGTGAAGCTGCCCGCGAACCAGGCGGTGGTGGGCCACCTGCTGCACTTCCAGAACACCTACTACGTGGTGGGGAAGACCAAGCTGGTCGCGATCACCCCGTTCCAGGCCGAGCTGATCCGCAACGACCCCGACCTGTCGGTCGCCTACGGCGCCGGTGTCACCCCGAAGGTCGACGAGCTCTCCCCGGCCAGCAACGCCGAGCTCTCCGGCGACGTCGACCAGTCGATCATGGACAAGAGCGACGTGCCGGACGCCAAGCCGCTGCCGCCGGTCAACGTCGGCCCCAAGGCGACCCGTTCGGTGATCTGCAGCACGTTCGAGGGGTACGTCCAGGGGCAGATCAAGCGCACCGTGTGGGCGTCGAGCGACTATCCCGCGAAGGTTTCGACCGGCTCCGCCAGCGCCCACGTGACACCGGGTCACGGTCTGCTCTACCGCGCGGTGGACGGCGACGGCGGCTCCGGTACGCAGGACACCTCCGGCAGCACCTTCCTGATCACCGAGACCGGTCTGCGCTACTCCCTGCAGGCCAACGGCGACGGCGGCGCCGCCGGCACGCCGGACCCGACGCCCTCGCCGCAGCAGCAGCAGGCCCAGGCGGGCAGCCAGGACGACGACGCCAAGGCCCGGTTGGGCTTCAAGTCGGTCAATCCGGTGCTCGTCCCGCTGCCGTGGTCGGTGCTGGTGCCCGGCGGCGGCGTGCTCAACAGCAAGGCCGCGGAGCAGGCGCAGAGCGCGTGACGTAGCGTCAGAATGCCTCGTCCGGGCGCGTGTCATGGTCTGGTAACTACCGGGCTCCCGGTGTTGGGGGACTTGCGTTCGAGGGCTACAGTGCTGGGGGGCACATACGCTGGTGTCCCCGGGTAGGCCGTGTCACGACTATCCGGACACAATGTCTGTCTCATGGGGGACGGTGGATCATGGCTGGTCAGTTCAGGACGACCGCTGAGGAAATGACGGCATTCGCCAACCGCATCGGCGAGGTGAACGCGCAGGTCCAGGGTGAGATCCAGCGGCTCAACTCGCTGGTCGACTCGGTCTCGTCGGGCTGGCAGGGCCAGGCCGCGACGGCCTACAAGCAGATGCAGTCCCGTTTCAACGAGGACGCGCAGGCGCTGAACAAGGTGCTCGACGAGATCAAGCAGGCGATCGAGGCGACCACCAAGGCTTACGCCCAGACCGAGCAGGACCAGCAGTCCTCGATGACGGGTGTCGGCGGCTCCTTCTGAGCCCCGCCGGTTCGTAAGCCTCAGCCCTCGGCCCGGTGGGGACCGGGCCGACGCGCATCCATCGACTAGGAGAAACCATGTCCGACGGCAGCCACATTCTCGTCAATTTCTCGACCATCCAGAACGCGTCCTCCGAGGTCCGGCAGACCGCCCAGCGCATCCAGTCGCAGCTGGACGAGCTGAAGGCCGGCGTGCAGCGCATCGCCCAGAGCTGGGAGGGCAGCGCGCGCGAGGGCTACCAGGCCCGCCAGGCGACCTGGGACGCCAAGGCCGCCGACCTGCAGCAGGTGCTGCAGCAGATCTCGACCTCGCTCGACAACGCGGCCCAGAGCTACCAGTCGACCGAGTCCAAGAACGCGACGATCTGGAACTGAGCCGCCGCCGCGCGGCACCGCAGGGCTGAGGTGGGGCGGGCGTCCGGTCGGGCGCCCGCCCCACGCGCGTCGCAGCACGCGCACGACATCCGGTGGATCAGAGGGGAAGACAGGTGTCGTTGGGTACGTTCCGCAGGGCCGCTGCCGCGTCCGTGGTACTCGGGGTGGTCGGCGCGTTCGCCGCGGCTCCCGCGTACGCGGCCCCGGCCTCGCCGTCGGCCTCGCCGAGTCCGGGGGCGGCCCAGGGCGGGGGCGGCTCGCACTGGGCCCCGATCGGGATAGCCGCGGCCGGTGAGTGCAAGTTCCCGTCGGACGTCGTCCAGGGCACCCCCTGGGCGCTCCAGCGGGTGGTGCTCAGCGAGCTGTGGAGCCAGGGCCGGTCCGGCACCTTCGCCAAGGACTTCGGGAAGAAGAAGAAGAAGGGCGACCCGGTCAAGGTCGCCGTGATCGACACCGGGGTGGACAACCGGAACCGGCAGCTCGAGAACGCGGTGATCGACGAGGGGTCGTCCCTCAAGGACTCGCAGGGCCAGACCGGCAACGGCGTCACCGACACCGTGGGGCACGGCACCAAGGTCGCGGGCATCATCGCGGCCCGCCCGATGGCCGGCACGGGCTTCGTCGGGCTGGCACCGGGCGCCCAGATCATGAGCTTCAAGCAGAACGACGACCAGGGCAACGGCAAGGTCGGTGACCTGGTCAACGCGATCAACACCGCCGTCGCCAAGGGCGCCGACGTCATCAACATCTCGCAGGACGTCCGCGCGGACGGCGAGACCTCCAACTTCGACGACTCCAAGCAGTTGGAGGAGGCCGTGCAGGCGGCGGAGGCCGAGAACGTGGTCGTGGTGGCCTCCTCCGGCAACGACGGCCGCGAGGGTGCGACCTACCCCGCCGCCTACGAGACGGTGCTGGCCGTCGGCGCCTCGGACCGCAACAACGAGCGCGCGACGTTCTCCGAGTACGGGGACTTCGTGGACATCGCGGCGCCCGGCGTCGACATGCTCTCCACCGTCCCGGCCGGCGGCCACTGCGTGGACAACGGCACCAGCTTCTCCGCTCCCTACGTGGCGGGGGTGGCCGCGCTGCTCAAGGGCGCGCACCCGGACTGGACGGCCGCTCAGGTCCGTGCCCGGATCGAGCAGAGCGCCCAGCGCACCGAGCGCACCCGCAACCGGTTCGTGGGCTGGGGCGTGGTCGACCCGGTGAAGGCCGTCCAGGGCCCCGACGACCAGGACCCGGTCGTGCACGACGACGCCAAGGTCAAGATCGACCGGGTGCCGATCGTCGCCCAGCCGCTGGGCCTGGAGGAGACCCAGGCCGACCGCGACCGCCGCACCGGCACCTACGTGCTGGGCGCGGGCGGCCTCGTGGTGGCCGCGCTGGGCGGTGGCGCGGTGGTGGTGCGCGACTACCGGCGCCGTCGCGAGAGCTGACCGCGGGACCGCAGCACGACGCCGTCGGCCCGGCACCCCCGCGTGGGGTGCCGGGCCGACGGCGTCGTGGCGGGGGTCAGACCTGCTCGTCCTCGGGCAGGGTGATCACCCAGCGGCTGTCCTGCCGGGGGCGCAGGTAGAACAGCCAGTAGAGGCTGGCGACCGCGGTGATGGCACCCGTCCACAGCAGCGCGGTGACGTCGAGCTGGGTCAGCAGGTAGCCGAGCGCGACGATCAGCAGCACCGGCAGCACGGGCCACAGCGGCTGGCGCCAGGCGGAGGCGTGCTTGTGCGCGCCGCGGCGGGAGAACAGGGCGGCGACCGCGACCAGCAGGTAGAGCGCGGCCACGGCCACGCCGGTGATGTTGGTCAGCTGCTCCTGCGGGACGAAGCAGAGCACGGCGCCGGGGACGCCGACGGCCAGCGTGGAGATCCACGGGGCGCTGAAGCCGTTCAGCGTGCCGAAGGCCTTGTTGACCGGCTCGGGCCAGGCCTTGTCGCGGCCGGAGGCGAACAGCACGCGGGAGTTCTGGATGACCATGACGATGCCGGCGTTGATGATCGCCAGGGCGACGCAGAGGCTGATGAAGGTACCGACCGCGGAGTTGCTCCAGCCGGTGACCAGGGAGGAGATGTCGCCGCCGGTCAGCGAGGCCAGGTCGGGGGCGCCCAGGGTGATCGCGACGACCGGGACGATGATGACCACGACGGACAGCGCGAGCGTCCACAGCACGGTGCGGGCGACGTTGCGGCGCGGGTTCTCCAGCTCCTCGGAGAGGTAGATGGCGGTGGAGAAGCCCTGGGTGACGAAGAGTGCGGTGCCCATCGCGGCGAGCACCGCGGCGAAGCCGACCCCGCCGGTCGCGCCGTGCGCGTCGGCGACGGCGCCGTGCACCAGGCTGCCGAGGCCCCGCTCGGAGTGCCCGAAGCCCAGGAAGGCGACCACGCCGGCCGCGATGACCTCCAGGACGAGGAAGACGCCGGTGATCCAGGCGTTGGCGCGCAGGTCCAGCAGGCCGGCCACGGTGGCGGCGATCATGACGGCGGCGCCGGTCCACTTCGGGTCGAGGTGGACGATCGGCGCCAGGTAGTCGGCCGTGCCGATGGCGATCAGCGAGGGCACGATCATGACGACGATCAGCGACTGGATGAACACCAGCCAGCCGGCGAAGCGGCCCGCCAGGGTGCCGACCATCGCGTACTCGCCGCCGGCGCTGGGGACCAGGGTGCCGAGCTCGGAGTAGCAGAACGCCACGGCGATACAGATGACCGCGCCGATCGCGATCGACATCGCGGTGAGGGTGCCGAGCGAGTTGAACAGCTCCGGCACGATGACGAAGAGGGAGGACGCCGGCGTCACGCACGACAGCGTGAGCAGTGTTCCGCCCACGACCCCGAGCGATCGGGTGAGCTTCTTGGGGGAGCCCGTGTCGGCCGTGGATTCGACTACGGCGAGTGGCGGGCGAAGCGTGTCGGTCATGGGGCGTCCGATCGACTGTGTGGGGCTTGGGGGAGGGAGCGCTATCGCCTCCGATGGGCTTGCCTGGCGTGATGTTCTGTCGCTCCCGATTGGCCATGGAACCGCGACGCTTTGCCTGCGTCAACGGACGATCTGCTTCGGAATCCGTTGCGATCCGACGCATAGGCATGCGATCCGGTGGCCGTGTGCCGCAAATTCCACCTTTGTCCGTCTTGTCAACTCGGAAGAATTGGGATTGATTCCAAGGCTATAGCTCCTGAACGGCATGTGAATCGAAGGTTGTGGGCCGGTTCACTCCATAGGGCGCAGGCGATCGATCGCGCCCCCGCGGGCTGCCCGCCGGGGTGCGGGAACCGCAGCCGGGGGCGGCAAAAAAATAGGTAACGTTCTCGCACCGTCCGGACCCCGGACACGACAAGGGCCGGACCCCCGAGGAGTCCGGCCCTTGTGGTCACGCACGGTCACTGCTACAGGGTGGGCAGCCAGCCCGTCTGGACGGTCTGGCCGGCCGTGATCCGGCGCGACACGAAGACGCCCCGGCCCGGCGGCAGCTGCTGCGGCTTCACGGTGCCCAGCAGCGCACCCTCGTTCTTGTCGCCCGAGAGCAGCAGACCCTGGCCGCCAAGCTCGCGCATGCGCTGCATGACCGGCTCGAACAGCGCCCGGCCGGCGCCGCCGGCGCTGCGCGCGACGATGATGCGCAGGCCGATGTCGCGGGCGAACGGCAGGAACTCCGCCAGCGGGGCCATCGGGTTGCCCGAGCCCGTGGCGACCAGCTCGTAGTCGTCCACGATCACGAACATGTCCTTGCCGCTGTACCAGCTGCGGTTGCGCAGCTGCTCCGGCGTGACGTCCGGGCCGGGCAGCCGGCGCGAGCAGGCGCCGCGGAGCATCTCCACGATCGCCGACATCGCCGGCGCCGCGGCCGCGTACTCGACCAGGTACTCCTGCGGCACGACGCCGAGCAGCGAGCGGCGGAAGTCGCCGACCACGATGCCGGCCTGCTCCGGGGTGTACCGCTCGGTGATCTGCTTGATCAGCATCCGCAGCATCGCCGACTTACCGGACTCGCTCTCGCCGAAGACGATGAACAGCGGGTCGGTCTCGAAGTTGACGAAGACCGGTGCCATCTCGACCTCGTCGATGCCGAAGGCGACACCCAGCTCGGGGTGCTCGAAGCCCTTCGGCAGCGAGTTGCCGTCCAGCACGGCCGGCAGCATGCGGACCTGCGGGGCCCGCGGGCCCGTCCAGGCCGCGTCCACCTGGGCCACCAGGTCGGCCACGCCGTCCGTGAGGTCCGCGGTCTCGGACGAGCCGTCCAGGCGCGGCAGGCCCGACAGGAAGTGCAGCTTGCCGGCGGTGAGGCCGCGGCCGGGGGCGCCGGCCGGGACGTTCACCGCGACCTTGCGGTCGATCTCCGACTCCATCGAGTCGCCGAGCTTGAGCTCGGTGCGGTTCTGCAGCAGGTCCTTGAGGGCCGGCCGGACCTCGGCGTACCGCGCCGCCGTGACGATCACGTGCACGCCGTAGGTCAGACCGCGCTGCGCGATGTCGTTGATGACGGGTTCGAGGACCTCGTACTCCTGCTTGAAGGTCAGCCAGCCGTCGATGATCAGGAAGACGTCGCCGAACTGCTCGTCCGGCAGCTGGCCCGCGGCCCGGCGGCTGCGGTACGTGGTCACGGTGTCGATCCCGGCCGAGCGGAACAGCTCCTCGCGGCGGTTCAGGACACCGTGCACCTCGCTGATCATGCGGCGGACCTTCTCGACGTCCAGACGCCCGGCCACGCCGCCGACGTGCGGCAGACCGGCCAGCGCGCCGAACGCGCCACCGCCGAAGTCGAGCAGGTAGAACTGCGTCTCCACCGGCGTGTGGGTGACCGCGAAGCCCGCGACCAGGGCGCGGACCATGTTGGACTTGCCGGACTGCGGACCACCGACGATCAGGCCGTGACCGGCCGCACCCGAGTAGTCCTGGTACAGCACGTCGCGGCGCTGGTCGCGCGGCTTGTCGACGATGCCGACCGGCACCACCAGGCGGCCCAGCGCGCCGTACTCCGGCGACGTCAGGCCGCGCTCGGCGGTGACCTGCAGCGGCGGCACCAGCTGGTCCGTGCTGGGGGCGGCCTCCAGGGGCGGCAGCCACACCTGGTGGGCCGGCGGGCCCTGGCCGATCATGCGGTGCACAAAGGTGTCGAGCATGGTGTCGAGCAGCGAGTCGTCGACCTCCTCGACCTCCTCGACGACCTGCTCGACCACCGGCTCGATGATCGGCACCTCGGCCGCGGTGAACAGCACCGGCTGCGCGGTGATCACCTGGCCGCCGCTGGTCCGCTGCTGGCCCGGCGGCCGGTACGGGCCGGAGACGTACGCGGCCCGGAACCGCTCCATCACGTCGGAGCCGAACTTCAGGTAGCCGACGCCGGGGATGGGCGGCAGGTGGTAGGCGTCCGGGACGCCGATCGCGGCCCGCGACTCGGCGGCCGAGAAGGTGCGCAGACCCAGGCGGTAGGAGAGGAAGGTGTCCAGACCGCGGAGCTTGCCCTCCTCCAGTCGCTGCGAGGCGAGCAGCATGTGCATACCGAGCGAACGGCCGATCCGGCCGATCTGGATGAACAGGTCGATGAAGTCCGGCTTGGCGGTCAGCAGCTCGGAGAACTCGTCGATGATCATCAGCAGTGAGGGCAGCGGGTCCAGTGCCGCGCCCGCCGCACGGGCCCGCTCGTACTCGTTGATGTTGGCGTAGTTGCCGGCCGCGCGCAGCAGCTCCTGGCGGCGGTTCATCTCGCCCTCGATCGCGTCGCGCATGCGGTCGATCAGGGTGGCTTCGCCCTCGAGGTTGGTGATGACGGCCGCGGTGTGCGGCATCTCCGCCATGCCGGCGAAGGTGGCACCGCCCTTGAAGTCGGCGAGGACGAGGTTCAGCACCTCGGAGGAGTGCGTCACCGCGAGCGCCAGCACGATGGTGCGCAGCACCTCGGACTTGCCGGAACCGGTCGCACCGACGCACATGCCGTGCGGGCCCATGCCCTGGAGCGAGGCCTCCTTGATGTCCAGCCACACGTACTCGCCGTTGGTGCCCACGCCCAGCGGCACCCGCAGCTTCTCCGCCATCGGGCGGGGCCGCCAGTGCCGGGCCGGGTCGAAGGACCCCGGGTCGCCGGTGTTCATCATCTCGGTGAAGTCCATCGACACCAGCGACGGGTCGCCGTCGTCCCCGCCGGCCGACACCCGGAACGGCGCCAGCTGGCGGGCCAGCGCCTCGGACTGCCACGCGGAGAGGGTGTCGGGCTTGCCGGAGTACGAGGCGCCGGACGCGGACTCCAGCAGCAGCCGGTCCTTGCCGACGGTGATCACCAGGTGGCCGCTGGGCTCGTCCAGGTCACCCGGGACGACCTCGATGACGGTCACGCCCTCGACGCCCTCCGGGCCCGCCAGGATCGAGTCCTGCGGCACCGCGGCGCCGTCCATGACCACGATCAGGTGCGGCTTGTCGGCGCTGGGCACGTTGTCGCGGGAGAAGCCCTTGCGGCCCTCCAGTTCCTTGCCGAGCAACTCCTCCAACTCGCCCAGCCCGGAGGCGATCAGGCGGCGCGAGCCGGCCCCGTCGTTCTCCTTGCGGTGCTGGGTGTGCGGCAGCCACTTCGCCCACTCCCACTCGTCGATCGCACCCGGTGCCGCGGCGACGCCGACCATCAGGTCGTCCGGCGAGTGAAGGGTCGTCAACTGGGCGATCATCGCCCGGACATTGCCGTACACCGTGTCCGGGTCGCCGCAGACGGTGATGTGGTAGAAGGCGCGCAGCGACACCGCCAGCGGCAGGTCCTGCAGCGTGCCGTGCGACTTGATGAAGGTGCCCATGGCCTCGGCGGCCAGCGGCTCCAGCTCGTCCAGCGGAGCGGTCTGCGGGGCGACCAGCGGGGTGGACAGCTGCTGCGGCCCGCGTCCCAGCCGTACCTGCGCAAAGTCCGGATCGGTGGGACGGCGCTCCCAGAGTCGGCGGCCCTCGGCCACGACCGACCAGAGCTGGTCCGGCTCGGGGTGCGTGAACAGCAGTGCGCCGCGCTGGCGTTCGGCCGTGCGGCGGACCTGGCGGCGCATCTGCTGGAGGTACTTCAGGTAGTCCCGGCGCTCGTCCGCGGTGCCGGCGTTGCCGCCCCGGCGGGCCTTCACGATCTGGGCCACCGACATGCCCGCGGTGGAGGCCACCATCAGGACGCCCATGATCTTCATCGGGCCCTGGCCCGAGAAGAGGAATGCCGAGGATCCGCCCATGCCGAGCAGCGGAAGCAGGGACATCATCCAGTCCTCGCCGCCCGACCTGGGCAGCTCCGGTGGTGCGACCAGCTCCACCGGTTCGTCCGGCACCGGGGGCGGATATGCCCGGGCCGGACGCTTGACGGTCACCACACTCACTACGGCACCAACCCTCACGCAACCGATTACGTACGGGTGAGGGCGCCCCGTTGGATGACGCCGCCCCCGCTCCGTCGACCGCAGACGCCCTTGAGGGTTGCTGCACCAGCCCGCCCCCGTACGCCTTGCGCAGGGGCAGATCCTACTGGGCCGTCCGGACGGTTCGACCACGGGGTCAGCCGAGCGGGTTTCGGGTGCGAAGCATCACAACCCTCCATCAACGGCTCACGTTCCGAAGGCATTTCTCCCCCACCCCGGCCACCGCGGGGAATTCCGGAAGGTCCCGGCGCTCGCCGCCGTCCGGGCGGGCGGTAGGGTAACGCCGCGCCAACTGTCGTCAGGACCGTGTCAGTTCCGACCCGGACGACAGGCGCACCGCAGGACCGAAGCTTGACGAGCAGGCACATCCAACAAGGGGGAGCGCCGGTGAGCGCTAATGCAACGACCGGTTTCTGCCGGGTCACCGTCGTGGCGCCGGACAGCCGGATCGACGTCGCACTGCCGGAGGACGTTCCGCTCGCGGACGTGTACCCCGAGGTACTGCGGCTCTCCGGACAGACCCAGGTGGACGGCGCACCCACCGGCTTCCACCTCGTCCGGCGCGACGGCACCGTCCTCGACAGCGGACTCCCGCTGGCCGCCCAGCAGGTCCGGGACGGCGACCTGCTGAGCCTGCGCCCGTTCTCCGAGTCGCTCCCGCCGGCCGTGTACGACGACGTGGCGGACGCCATCGCCGGCGCCGTCGAGGCCGACCGCCGGTTCTGGAGCCCGGACCTGATGCGCGGCTTCGGCCTGGTCGGCGCGGGCCTGCTGCTCGTCCTGCTCGGCTTCGCGCTCTGGTTCTCCGACCTGCGCCACGACATGCACAGCCTGCCGGGCATCCTGTCCGGCGTGACCGCCGTCGTGCTGGTCACCCTCGCCGGCGTCCGGGCCCGGGTCTACGACGACCACGACGCCGCCCTCGCGCTCGGCCTCGGCGCGCTGCCGCACACCCTGATCGCCGGCTCCGGCATCCTCCCGGTCGACACGACCGGGGGCGGCCCCGGCCGCCTGCAGTTCCTGGTCGGCTGCGTCGCGGTGCTGATCGTCTCGGTGCTGCTGGTCGGCCTCCTGCCGGAGAAGGACTCCGTCTTCGTCGCCTCCTCCTTCCTGGCCGCCGCGGGCACCCTCGCCACCTTCGCCGCCGTCCTGCTGGACGGCACCCCGGCCACCCACATCGCCGCCGTCACCGGCGTCGCCGCGGTCGCCGCGGTCGGCTTCCTGCCGGCCCTCTCCGCCCGCTTCGCCCGGCTGCCCGTCGGCTTCAGCGCCCCCGGCCAGACCCGCACCCGCGGCACCGCCTACGGCGAGGAGACCGACCGCACCGAGGTCGTCCAGTACGAGCGGATCGCGCACCAGGCCCGCCGCGGCCACGAGGTCCTGGTCGGCCTGGTCGGCGGCTGCGCCGCCACCGTGGTCGGCGCCTGCGCGGTGCTGGGCTTCAGCGACACCATGTTCGGCGAGCTGCTCGCCCTGGCGATCGGCATCTCGACGATGCTGCGCGCACGGCTGTTCCGCTACACCGCGCAGGTGTTCAGCCTCACCATCGCCGGCCTGGCCGGCCTGGGCCTGCTGATCCTCGGCCTGTCGCTGCACACCCCGCTGTTCATCGCCAAGCAACTGATGCAGGGCAGCGCCGGCGCCTCGGTCGACCTGCGCACGATTTGGCTGTCGGCGTCGGTCGCGCTGGGCGCCGCGCTGCTGACCGCGATTGCCCTGATCGTTCCCCGACTCGGTGTCTCCCCGTTCTGGGGGCGCATCCTGGACATGGTGGACGGCCTGATGCTGATCTCGCTCGTCCCGCTGGCCCTGGCCGTCCTGAACATCTACGCCCTGGTCCGAGGCGCCACCGCCTGACCTTCGCGGCCGTACTCCGCCGGCGCCCGTCGCCGCCCCGTCCGGGGGCGGGGGCGGGCGCTGGTACGCTTGGGCGGTCCGAGTCATGTTCGATCCTGTGCAGCAGACCAGGATCACTCGGGCCCACCAGAAGGAGATGCCGTGGCTCTCGCCGCCGACGTCAAGAAGCAGATCATCGCCGAGTTCGGCCAGAAGGAGGGCGACACCGGCTCTCCCGAGGTCCAGGTGGCCATGCTCTCCCGCCGTATCTCGGACCTGACCGAGCACCTGAAGGCCCACAAGCACGACCACCACTCGCGCCGTGGCCTGCTCATCCTGGTCGGCCAGCGCCGCCGCCTGCTGCAGTACCTGGCCAAGAAGGACATCGAGCGTTTCCGTACCCTCGTCGACCGCCTCGGCATCCGCCGCGGCGCCGCGGGCGGCGCTCGCTGACACCGCTCCAAGGGGCGGCTCCCCTGCACGGGGGAGCCGCCCCTTGTGCATCCGCGACAGAGACGCGCATCGTAATGCCGCGCTCTGTAGGGTGTGAATTTGTAAGGTGAAGGGCATGCCCGGGTTGGCGCGCGAGACGCGCCGCCTGCGGAGCAGCACCCACACCATGCGCGGGCCGCTGGCTTCAAACGGAAGCCGCCCGCACCAGGGGAGCGTCCACACGCGACCGCCGACCGGCTCAAAGAGGCGCCGGTCCTCGGTAGTGGCCGCCGGGAGTCCCGTGCACGAGGACACCCCGGGGGCTTCGATCGAAGACCGGCCCAGACTGCCCGGGCAGCAGGTAGGCAGTGCGGTTGACGCTCCTCCGGAGACGTACGAAAGAGGAGATCTTCCAGGTGGAAGAGAACGTGTTCTACGCCGAGGCCGTCATCGACAACGGCAGCTTCGGCACCCGTACCATCCGCTTCGAGACCGGCCGCCTGGCCCGTCAGGCCGCCGGCTCCGCCGTGGCCTACCTGGACGACGACACCATGGTGCTGTCGGCCACCAGCGCGTCCAAGCAGCCGAAGGAGCACTTCGACTTCTTCCCGCTGACGGTCGACGTCGAGGAGCGGATGTACGCCGCGGGCCGGATCCCCGGTTCGTTCTTCCGTCGCGAGGGCCGGCCCTCCGAGGACGCCATCCTCACCTGCCGCCTCATCGACCGCCCGCTGCGCCCGTCCTTCGTCAAGGGCCTGCGCAACGAGATCCAGGTCGTCGTGACCGTCATGGCGCTCAACCCCGACCACCTGTACGACGTGGTCGCGATCAACGCCGCCTCCGCCTCCACCCAGCTGGCGGGCCTGCCCTTCTCCGGCCCGATCGGCGGCGTCCGCGTCGCGCTGATCAAGGGCCAGTGGGTCGCGTTCCCGACCCACAGCGAGCTTGAGGACGCCGTCTTCGACATGGTCGTGGCCGGCCGCGCCCTGCCGGACGGCGACGTCGCGATCATGATGGTCGAGGCCGAGGCCACCGACAAGACCATCAAGCTGGTCGAGGGCGGCGCCGACGCGCCGACCGAGGAGATCGTCGCCGCCGGCCTGGAGGCCGCGAAGCCGTTCATCAAGGTCCTGTGCGCCGCGCAGGCCCAGCTCGCCGCCCAGGCCGCCAAGCCGACCGGCGAGTTCCCGGTCTTCCTGGACTACCAGGACGACGTGCTCAACGCCCTGACCGCCGCGGTCAAGGACGAGCTCGCCCAGGCGCTCACCATCGCCGGCAAGGTGGAGCGCAACAACGAGATCGACCGCATCAAGGCGATCGCCGCCGACAAGCTGCTCCCGGAGTTCGAGGGCCGCGAGAAGGAGATCGGCGCCGCCTACAACGCGCTGACCAAGAAGATCGTCCGCGAGCGCGTCATCAAGGACAAGGTCCGCATCGACGGCCGCGGCGTCACCGACATCCGCACCCTGGCCGCCGAGGTCGAGGCCATCCCGCGCGTCCACGGCTCGGCCCTGTTCGAGCGCGGCGAGACCCAGATCCTGGGTGTCACCACGCTGAACATGCTGCGCATGGAGCAGCAGCTCGACACGCTCTCCCCGGAGACCCGTCGCCGCTACATGCACAACTACAACTTCCCGCCGTACTCGGTCGGCGAGACCGGCCGCGTGGGCTCGCCCAAGCGCCGCGAGATCGGCCACGGCGCGCTGGCCGAGCGGGCGATCCTGCCCGTGCTGCCGACCCGCGAGGAGTTCCCCTACGCGATCCGCCAGGTCTCCGAGGCGCTGAGCTCCAACGGCTCCACCTCGATGGGCTCGGTCTGCGCCTCCACCATGTCGCTGCTGAACGCCGGTGTGCCGCTGAAGGCCGCCGTCGCCGGTATCGCCATGGGCCTGATCTCGCAGGAGATCGACGGTGAGACCCACTACGTGACCCTCACCGACATCCTCGGCGCCGAGGACGCGTTCGGCGACATGGACTTCAAGGTCGCCGGTACCCGCAACTTCATCACCGCCCTCCAGCTCGACACGAAGCTGAACGGCATCCCGGCGTCGGTGCTCGCCGCCGCGCTGAAGCAGGCCAAGGACGCCCGCCTGCACATCCTCGACGTGATGAACGAGGCCATCGACACCCCGGACGCGATGTCGCAGTACGCGCCCCGCATCATCACCATCAAGATCCCGGTGGACAAGATCGGTGAGGTCATCGGCCCCAAGGGCAAGATGATCAACCAGATCCAGGAGGACACCGGCGCCGAGATCACGATCGAGGACGACGGCACCATCTACATCGGTGCCTCCGACGGTCCGGCCGCCGAGGCCGCCCGCACCACGATCAACCAGATCGCCAACCCGACCATGCCGGAGGTCGGCGAGCGCTACCTGGGCACCGTGGTGAAGACCACGACGTTCGGCGCGTTCGTGTCGCTCATGCCGGGCAAGGACGGCCTGCTGCACATCTCGCAGATCCGCAAGCTCGCCGGTGGCAAGCGCGTGGAGAACGTCGAGGACGTGCTCGCGGTCGGCACCAAGGTGCAGGTCGAGATCGCCGAGATCGACCCGCGCGGCAAGCTCTCCCTCATCCCCGTGGTCGAGGGCGAGGAGGGCGGCGACACCGCCGCCTCCGAGTGACCCGGTAGTGCTCCGCGGCCCGCACGCCCTACCGGCGTGCGGGCCGCACCCTGTTCTTCCCCGATCTGAGAGGTACACCTGGTGGCTCAGGCCTCCGCGGCTACGCAGCGCCCCGGCACCACGCGGACTCTGCTCAAGGGCGTCGACGGCGCCGGCACGGTACGTCGCACCGTCCTCCCCGGCGGCCTGCGGGTCGTCACCGAGACCCTGCCCACGGTCCGCTCCGCGACCTTCGGCATCTGGGTCGGCGTCGGCTCCCGCGACGAGACGCCCGTCCTGAACGGCGCGACCCACTACCTGGAGCACCTGCTCTTCAAGGGCACCGCGCGGCGCAGCGCCCTGGAGATCTCCGCCGCGCTGGACGCGGTCGGCGGCGAGATGAACGCCTTCACCGCCAAGGAGAACACCTGCTACTACGCGCGGGTGCTCGACACCGACCTGCCGCTGGCCATCGACGTGGTCTGCGACATGCTCACCGGCTCGCTGATCCGCCCCGAGGACGTCGACGCCGAGCGCGGCGTCATCCTCGAGGAGATGGCGATGGCCGAGGACGACCCGGGCGACGTCGTCCACGACCTGTTCGCCCGCGTGATCTACGGCGACAGCCCGCTCGGCCGTCCGATCCTCGGCACCGAGAAGACCGTCACCGAGCTCAGCCGCGACCAGATCGCCGGCTTCTACAAGCGCCGCTACAAGCCCGAGCACCTGGTCGTCGCGGCCGCCGGCAACCTCGACCACCGCAAGGTCGTCAAGCTCGTCGAGGAGGCGTTCGCGCCCGTCCTCGCCAAGTCCGCGGGCCACCCCGCCGACGTCCGCCGCGGTGCCAAGAGCGTGCGCACCGCCGGCCGCGTCCAGGTCCTCAACCGGCCCACCGAGCAGGCCCACCTCGTCCTCGGCGTGCCCGGCGTGCCCCGCCACGACGACCGGCGCTGGGCCCTCGGCGTGCTCAACGCGGCCCTCGGCGGCGGCATGAGCTCGCGGCTCTTCCAGGAGGTCCGGGAGAAGCGCGGCCTGGCCTACTCGGTCTACTCCTACTCGTCCTCGTACGCCGACAGCGGCGTCTTCGGCATCTACGCCGGCTGCCAGCCCAAGCGCATCGAGGAGGTCCTCGGCCTCTGCCGCCAGGAGCTCGCCAAGGTGGTCGCCGACGGCATCACCGAGGAGGAGCTGCAGCGGGCCATCGGCCAGATCTCCGGCTCCACCGTGCTCGGCATGGAGGACACCGGCTCGCTGATGAACCGGATCGGCAAGGCCGAGCTCTGCTACGGCACCCACCTGTCGGTCGACGACATGCTGGCGAAGATAGCGGCCGTGACCCTGGAGGACGTCCACGCGGTCGCCCGTGATGTGCTGGGGGCCAACCGGCCCTCGCTCGCCCTGATCGGCCCGATCAACGACAAGCGGGCGGCCGCCATCACCGGCCTGCTCGCCCAGGAGGAACCCGCATGACGCTGCGTGTCGCCGTGATCGGCGCGACCGGCCGGATCGGCTCGGAGGCCGTCAAGGCCGTCGAGGCCGCCCCCGACCTGGAGCTCGTCGCCGCCCTGAGCAGCAAGTCCGACCTCGCCGAGGTGACCGACGCCGGCGCCCAGGTCGCGGTCGAGCTGACCCACCCCGACGCGGTGATGGCCAACCTCGACCACTGCCTGCGCAACGGCGTGCACGTCGTGACCGGCACCACCGGCTGGACGGACGAGCGCCTCGCCACCGTCCGCGGCCTGCTCGCCGAGAACCCCGCCACCGGCCTGCTGATCGCGCCGAACTTCTCCATCGGCGCCGTGCTCTCCATGCAGTTCGCGCAGAAGGCCGCCCGGTACTTCGACACCGTCGAGGTCGTCGAACTCCACCACGACCGCAAGGCCGACGCGCCCAGCGGCACCGCCACCCGCACCGCCCAGCTCATCGCCGCCGCCCGCACCGCCGCCGGCCTGCCCCGCCAGGGGACCCGACGACCCACGGCCTGCCCGGCGCCCGCGGCGCGGACGTGGACGGCGTCCCGGTGCACTCCGTCCGGCTGCGCGGCCTGCTGGCGCACCAGGAGGTGCTCCTCGGCGACACCGGCGAGACCCTCACCATCCGCCACGACTCGCTGCACCACAGCTGCTTCATGCCCGGCATCCTGCTGGGCGTGCGACGCGTCGTGGACACCCCGGGCCTCACCCTCGGCCTCGAACACTTCCTGGACCTGTGAGCCCCGGATGACCTCCCGCACCGGCTTCTTCCTGCTCGCCGCGGCCCTGCTGCTGGTCTCCCTCCTGTGCATAACGGAGGGCGTCCAGCTCGTCGCCACCGGCAAGCCGCTCGGCATCGGCCTCGGCGTCTGCGCCTTCGTCATCCCGCCGATCGGCGTCTGGTTCCTGCGCCAGACCCACCGTTTCGGCCGGGCCAGCGAGCAACTCGCCCGCGAACTGGAGGCCGAGGGCGGCCTGCCCGTCGACGAGCTCACCCGCACCTCCGGCGGCCGCATCGACCGGGCCTCCGCCGACGCGGTGTTCGCCCGCCGCAAGGCCGAGGCCGAGGCCGCCCCCGGTGACTGGCGGGTCTTCTTCCGCCTCGCCGTCGCCTACGCCGACGCCGGGGACACCCCGCGCGCCCGCAAGGCGATGCAGCACGCCATCACGCTCCACCGCACCACCGATCCAGCAAGGAGTCTCGCGTGAGCGACGAACCGGTCCCCACGTTCCGCAGCGACGTGACCGTCGAGCTGGTCCGCAGCGCGGCCACCGACACCGACGTGCTCTGGGCGGCCCGGGTCTCCACCAAGGGCGAGCAGTCCCTGGAGACCATCGGCCAGGACCCGGCCCGTTCCGCGGGCCTGATCAACTACCTGATGCGCGACCGGCACGGCACCCCGTTCGAGCACAACTCGATGACCTTCTTCATCAGCGCGCCGATCTTCGTCTTCCGCGAGTTCCACCGCCACCGCAGCGGCTGGTCGTACAACGAGGAGTCCGGCCGCTACCGCGAGCTCCAGCCGGTCTTCTACCTGCCCGGTGCCGACCGCAGGCTCGTCCAGCAGGGCAAGCCCGGCCGCTACGAGTTCGTCGAGGGCACGGCCGAGCAGCAGAAGGTCGTCTCCGAGGCCATGGAGGCCTCCTACCGGGCCTCCTACCAGGCCTACCGGGAGATGCTGGAGGCCGGCGTCGCCCGCGAGGTCGCACGGGCCGTGCTGCCCGTCGGCCTGTTCTCGTCGATGTACGCGACCTGCAACGCCCGCTCGCTGATGCACTTCCTGTCGCTGCGGACCAAGCGCGACAACGCGACCGTGCCGTCCTTCCCGCAGCGCGAGATCGAGATGGTCGCCGAGCAGATGGAGGAGCAGTGGGCGCGGCTCATGCCGCTCACCCATGCGGCCTTCGAGGAGCACGGCCGAGTCGCCCCCTGACCTGCGGCGATAAGCATTCGGCGGCCCATCGGGCATGTCCGGATTGCAGGCATTCGGGCTGCTCCCTACGCTCGGAACACGGATTCCGGTGCTGCCTGAACCCCCGAGCGGGCAGCACCGGAGTCCCACGTCCGAGCACCGCGTCCCCGGCCCGTACGGGGGCCGCGGATGTCCGAACCGTGGACCGGCGTGACCGCCCCCGGTCGCCTACGAGTAGTTTTGGACACATGGCTCCGACCTCCACTCCCCAGACGCCCTTCGGCCGGGTCCTGACCGCGATGGTCACCCCCTTCACGGCCGACGGCGGGCTCGACCTCGACGGCGCCCAGCGCCTGGCCGCCCACCTCGTGGACGCCGGCAACGACGGCCTCGTCCTCAACGGCACCACGGGCGAGTCACCGACCACCTCGGACGCCGAGAAGGCCCGGCTGGTGCGCGCGGTGGTCGAGGCCGTGGGGGACCGGGCCCACGTGATCGCCGGCGTCGGCACCAACGACACCCACCACAGCGTCGAGCTGGCCCGCCAGGCCGAGGCGTCCGGCGCCCACGGCCTGCTCGCCGTCACCCCGTACTACAGCAAGCCCCCGCAGGAGGGCCTGTACCGGCACACCGTGGAGATCGCGAACGCCACCGGCCTGCCCGTGATGCTGTACGACATCCCGGGCCGCAGCGGCGTCGCGCTGAGCCACGAGACGCTGGTCCGGCTGGGCGAGCACCCCCGGATCGTCGCCAACAAGGACGCCAAGGGCGACGTCGGCGCCGCCTCCTGGGCGATCGCCCGCTCCGGTCTCGCCTGGTACTCCGGCGACGACATCCTGACCCTGCCGCTGCTCTCCGTCGGAGCCGTCGGCGTGGTCAGCGTGGTCAGCCACCTGGTCACCCCGGAGCTCCGGTCGATGATCGAGGCGTTCACCGCCGGCGACACGGCCAAGGCCACCGCCGTCCACCAGAGCCTGCTGCCCGTCTTCAGCGGTGTGTTCCGCACCCAGGGCGTCATCCTCAGCAAGGCCGCGCTCAACCTCCAGGGGCACCCCGCCGGGCCGCTGAGGCTGCCGCTGGTGGCCGCCACGGCCGAGGAGATTGCGCAACTGAGGCAGGATCTGGCCGCCGGCGGGGTACACCTGTAGCAGACAGAGACGTGCGCGCCCCGGCTCGCCGGGCCCCCAAGGCCTGCCGCTGGACCGGACCGAAGGCGCGGAAGCACCTGGTACGTAGGAAACCGACGATGGACGCACGCCATATGTCACCGGAGGATCCCGGGCATATGGCGTGCGTCGTGAGGAGAGTCTTTTGAGCCACCCGCACCCCGAACTCGGCGCGCCGCCCGCACTCAAGGAGGGCGCCCTCCGCATCACCCCGCTCGGCGGCCTCGGCGAGATCGGCCGCAACATGACGGTCTTCGAGTACGGCGGCCGCATCCTGATCGTCGACTGCGGCGTGCTCTTCCCCGAGGACGAGCAGCCCGGCGTCGACCTGATCCTGCCGGACTTCACGTACATCCGGGACCGCCTCGACAAGATCGACGGCATCGTCCTGACCCACGGCCACGAGGACCACATCGGCGCCGTCCCGTACCTGCTCCGGGAGAACCCGGACATCCCGCTGATCGGCTCGAAGCTGACCCTGGCCCTGATCGAGGCCAAGCTCGCCGAGCACCGGATCCGCCCGTACGTGCTGGAGGTCAAGGAGGGCGAGCGCGAGCGCATCGGCCCCTTCGACTGCGAGTTCATCGCGGTCAACCACTCCATCCCGGACGCGCTCGCGGTGGCCGTCCGCACCCCGGCCGGCATGGTCGTCGCGACCGGCGACTTCAAGATGGACCAGCTGCCGCTCGACGGCCGCCTCACCGACCTGCCGGCCTTCGCCAAGCTGGCGGAGGAGGGCATGGACCTCCTGCTGGTGGACTCCACCAACGCCGAGGTCCCCGGCTTCATCCCGCACGAGCGCGACATCTCCGCGGCGCTGGGCAACGTCTTCGCCACCGCGAAGCGCCGGATCATCGTGGCCTCGTTCGCCAGCCACGTGCACCGCATCCAGCAGGTGCTGGACGCCGCCCACGCGAACGGCCGCAAGGTCGCCTTCGTCGGCCGCTCGATGGTCCGCAACATGGGCATCGCGCGCGACCTCGGCTACCTGAAGGTCCCCGGCAACCTGGTCGTCGACGTCAAGACGCTGGACGACCTGCCCGAGGACAAGGTCGTGCTCGTCTGCACCGGCTCGCAGGGCGAGCCGATGGCCGCCCTCTCGCGGATGGCCAACCGGGAGCACCAGATCCGGATCGTCGAGGGCGACACCGTCGTGCTCGCGTCCTCGCTGATCCCCGGCAACGAGACCGCGATCTACCGCGTGATCAACGGCCTGACCCGCTGGGGCGCCAACGTCGTGCACAAGGGCAACGCCAAGGTGCACGTGTCCGGCCACGCGTCGGCCGGCGAGCTGCTCTACTTCTTCAACATCTGCCGCCCGCGCAACCTCATGCCGGTGCACGGCGAGTGGCGCCACCTGCGGGCCGCCGCGGACCTGGGCATCAAGACCGGCATTCCGAAGGAGCGCACGGTCATCGCCGAGGACGGCGTCTGCGTCGACCTCGAAAACGGCGTGGCCCGGATCGTCGGCAAGGTCCAGGCCGGCTACGTGTACGTCGACGGCTCGTCCGTCGGCGACATCACGGAGGCCTCGCTGAAGGACCGCCGCATCCTGGGCGAGGAGGGCTTCATCTCGGTCTTCGTCGTGGTGGACTCCACCAACGGCAAGATCGTCAGCGGCCCGACCATCCAGGCCCGCGGCTCCGGCATCGATGACGGCGCCTTCGGGCCGGTCGTCGCCAAGCTGGAGGAGGCCCTCACCCGCTCCGCCAACGACGGGGTGCTGGAGGTACGCCAGGTCCAGCAGCTGGTCAGGCGCATCATCGGCAAGTGGGTGGCGGATAACTACCGCCGCCGGCCGATGATCCTGCCGGTGGTCGTCGAGGTCTGACCCTCGCGTCCCGGAGGCCCGGTTTGACGTGGGGCAGCTCGGTGCGTAATGTTCTCCGAGTTGCCCCACCGCCGGTCGGTGCCGCTCGAATTCAGTTCGAGGCGGGAAAGCCGGTGAAAGAACTCTGATAGAGTTCGGGAGTGCCGAAGGGCAAAAGCAAATCCGATGAAACGGACCGCGGAAAACGGGCCGGAAATCATCTGATAAGCTGGAAACACGAAAGAGCGAAACACCCGGAGGGTCCGCTGGAAGGCGGTCCGAAGGAAGTGTCCGTTCCTTGAGAACTCAACAGCGTGCCAAAAGTCAACGCCAGATATGTTGACATCCCCGGCCCCGGATTTTCTGGGGTTGGAGATTCCTTTTGAAGTAACAAACACAGCGAGGACGCAGTGCGCGGGGTTCACCTCATTCCGGTGACCGCCGTGCCGCTCAACGCGGGTGTGAACCCGATTACGGGTAATCATTCACGGAGAGTTTGATCCTGGCTCAGGACGAACGCTGGCGGCGTGCTTAACACATGCAAGTCGAACGGTGAAGCCCTTCGGGGTGGATCAGTGGCGAACGGGTGAGTAACACGTGGGAAATCTGCCCTGCACTCTGGGACA
This sequence comes from Kitasatospora paranensis, assembly GCF_039544005.1. NCBI lineage: Bacteria > Bacillati > Actinomycetota > Actinomycetes > Kitasatosporales > Streptomycetaceae > Kitasatospora > Kitasatospora paranensis. Next base: position 3,140,154 of record NZ_BAABKV010000001.1, on the reverse strand, counting down.
AGCCTTGGAAACGAGGTCTAATACCGGATATGACCTGCTCCTGCATGGGGGTGGGTGGAAAGCTCCGGCGGTGCAGGATGATCCCGCGGCCTATCAGCTTGTTGGTGGGGTAATGGCCTACCAAGGCGACGACGGGTAGCCGGCCTGAGAGGGCGACCGGCCACACTGGGACTGAGACACGGCCCAGACTCCTACGGGAGGCAGCAGTGGGGAATATTGCACAATGGGCGAAAGCCTGATGCAGCGACGCCGCGTGAGGGATGACGGCCTTCGGGTTGTAAACCTCTTTCAGCAGGGAAGAAGCGCAAGTGACGGTACCTGCAGAAGAAGCACCGGCTAACTACGTGCCAGCAGCCGCGGTAATACGTAGGGTGCGAGCGTTGTCCGGAATTATTGGGCGTAAAGAGCTCGTAGGCGGCCTGTCGCGTCGGATGTGAAAGCCCGGGGCTTAACCCCGGGTCTGCATTCGATACGGGCAGGCTAGAGTGTGGTAGGGGAGATCGGAATTCCTGGTGTAGCGGTGAAATGCGCAGATATCAGGAGGAACACCGGTGGCGAAGGCGGATCTCTGGGCCATTACTGACGCTGAGGAGCGAAAGCGTGGGGAGCGAACAGGATTAGATACCCTGGTAGTCCACGCCGTAAACGTTGGGAACTAGGTGTTGGCGACATTCCACGTCGTCGGTGCCGCAGCTAACGCATTAAGTTCCCCGCCTGGGGAGTACGGCCGCAAGGCTAAAACTCAAAGGAATTGACGGGGGCCCGCACAAGCAGCGGAGCATGTGGCTTAATTCGACGCAACGCGAAGAACCTTACCAAGGCTTGACATACACCGGAAACGGCCAGAGATGGTCGCCCCCTTGTGGTCGGTGTACAGGTGGTGCATGGTTGTCGTCAGCTCGTGTCGTGAGATGTTGGGTTAAGTCCCGCAACGAGCGCAACCCTTGTTCTGTGTTGCCAGCATGCCTTTCGGGGTGATGGGGACTCACAGGAGACTGCCGGGGTCAACTCGGAGGAAGGTGGGGACGACGTCAAATCATCATGCCCCTTATGTCTTGGGCTGCACACGTGCTACAATGGCCGGTACAAAGGGCTGCGATGCCGCGAGGCGGAGCGAATCCCAAAAAGCCGGTCTCAGTTCGGATTGGGGTCTGCAACTCGACCCCATGAAGTTGGAGTTGCTAGTAATCGCAGATCAGCATGCTGCGGTGAATACGTTCCCGGGCCTTGTACACACCGCCCGTCACGTCACGAAAGTCGGTAACACCCGAAGCCGGTGGCCTAACCCTTGGGAGGGAGCCGTCGAAGGTGGGACCAGCGATTGGGACGAAGTCGTAACAAGGTAGCCGTACCGGAAGGTGCGGCTGGATCACCTCCTTTCTAAGGAGCACATGGCCGGTTGCGAGCGAATGTCTCGCACGGTTGCTCATGGGTGGAACGTTGACTATTCGGCACATCGAGTATGGGTCTGTCAGTACTGCTCCTCCGGGGGCGTGGAACGCGGGGACCGCTTGGTGGGTCGGGCACGCTGTTGGGTCCTGAGGGAACGATTTTTTCGTTCGCCTCTGGGATGCCGGCCTCACTTGACGCACTGTTTCGGTGTGGAGGGTGGGTGTCTGGTCGTTGGTTGAGAACTGCACAGTGGACGCGAGCATCTGTGGCCAAGTTTTTAAGGGCGCACGGTGGATGCCTTGGCACCAGGAACCGATGAAGGACGTGGGAGGCCGCGATAGGCCCCGGGGAGCTGTCAACCGAGCTTTGATCCGGGGGTGTCCGAATGGGGAAACCCGGCAGTCGTCATGGGCTGTCACCCATACCTGAACACATAGGGTATGTGGAGGGAACGCGGGGAAGTGAAACATCTCAGTACCCGCAGGAAGAGAAAACAACCGTGATTCCGGGAGTAGTGGCGAGCGAAACCGGATGAGGCTAAACCTGATACGTGTGAGACCCGGCAGGGGTTGCGTATGAGGGGTCGTGGGAAAGTTCTTCAGTCGTCTGCCGGCGGCTGGGTGAGTCAGAAACCGTTGGTGTAGTCGAAGGACATGCGAAAGGTCCGGCGTAGAGGGTAAGACCCCCGTAGACGAAACATCAGCGGCTCACTTGAGCTTCTCCCAAGTAGCACGGAGCCCGAGAAATTCCGTGTGAATCTGGCGGGACCACCCGCTAAGCCTAAATATTCCCTGGTGACCGATAGCGGATAGTACCGTGAGGGAATGGTGAAAAGTACCGCGGGAGCGGAGTGAAATAGTACCTGAAACCGTGTGCCTACAAGCCGTGGGGGCAGTCTTCGGACTGTGACTGCGTGCCTTTTGAAGAATGAGCCTGCGAGTTTGCGGTGTGTAGCGAGGTTAACCCGTGTGGGGTAGCCGTAGCGAAAGCGAGTCCGAATAGGGCGTTACAGTTGCATGCCCAAGACCCGAAGCGGAGTGATCTAGCCATGGGCAGGTTGAAGCGCGGGTAAGACCGTGTGGAGGACCGAACCCACCAGGGTTGAAAACCTGGGGGATGACCTGTGGTTAGGGGTGAAAGGCCAATCAAACTCCGTGATAGCTGGTTCTCCCCGAAATGCATTTAGGTGCAGCGTCGTGTGTTTCTTGCCGGAGGTAGAGCACTGGATAGGCGATGGGCCTCACCGGGTTACTGACCTTAGCCAAACTCCGAATGCCGGTAAGTGAGAGCACGGCAGTGAGACTGTGGGGGATAAGCTCCATGGTCGAGAGGGAAACAGCCCAGAACACCGACTAAGGTCCCTAAGCGTGTGCTAAGTGGAAAAGGATGTGGAGTCGCAGAGACAACCAGGAGGTTGGCTTAGAAGCAGCCACCCTTGAAAGAGTGCGTAATAGCTCACTGGTCAAGTGATTCCGCGCCGACAATGTAGCGGGGCTCAAGTACACCACCGAAGTCGTGTCATTCACAGAATACGCCCAACGGCGCTGTGGATGGGTAGGGGAGCGTCGTGTGCCGGGTGAAGCAGCGGAGGAATCCAGTTGTGGACGGTTCACGAGTGAGAATGCAGGCATGAGTAGCGATACAAGAGTGGGAAACTCTTGCGCCGATTGACCAAGGGTTCCTGGGTCAAGCTGATCTGCCCAGGGTAAGTCGGGACCTAAGGCGAGGCCGACAGGCGTAGTCGATGGACAACGGGTTGATATTCCCGTACCCGCTTTGAAGCGCCAACGTCGAACCTCTTGATGCTAAGCCCGTGAAGCCGGCCTGGAGTCTTCGGACGAAGGGACGTGGTGGAGCCGGTGACCCAACAGGGTAGTAGGTGAGCGATGGGGTGACGCAGGAAGGTAGTCCAGCCCGGGCGGTGGTAGTCCCGGGGTAAGGGTGTAGGACGAACGGTAGGCAAATCCGCCGTTCACATAGTCTGAGACCTGATGCCGAGCCGATTGTGGTGAAGTGGATGATCCTATGCTGTCGAGAAAAGCCTCTAGCGAGTTTCATGGCGGCCCGTACCCCAAACCGACTCAGGTGGTCAGGTAGAGAATACCGAGGCGTTCGGGTGAACTGTGGTTAAGGAACTCGGCAAAATGCCCCCGTAACTTCGGGAGAAGGGGGGCCAGTCCTGGTGATGACATTTACTGTCTGAGCTGGGGTTGGCCGCAGAGACCAGCGAGAAGCGACTGTTTACTAAAAACACAGGTCCGTGCGAAGCCGTAAGGCGATGTATACGGACTGACGCCTGCCCGGTGCTGGAACGTTAAGGGGACCGGTTAGTCACGATTCGTCGTGGCGAAGCTGAGAACTTAAGCGCCAGTAAACGGCGGTGGTAACTATAACCATCCTAAGGTAGCGAAATTCCTTGTCGGGTAAGTTCCGACCTGCACGAATGGCGTAACGACTTCTCGACTGTCTCAACCACAGGCCCGGTGAAATTGCATTACGAGTAAAGATGCTCGTTTCGCGCAGCAGGACGGAAAGACCCCGGGACCTTTACTATAGCTTGATATTGGTGTTCGGTTCGGCTTGTGTAGGATAGGTGGGAGGCTTTGAAGCCGTGACGCCAGTCATGGTGGAGCCATCGTTGAAATACCACTCTGGTCGTGCTGGATGTCTAACCTGGGTCCGTGATCCGGATCAGGGACAGTGTCTGGTGGGTAGTTTAACTGGGGCGGTTGCCTCCTAAAGAGTAACGGAGGCGCCCAAAGGTTCCCTCAGCCTGGTTGGCAATCAGGTGTTGAGTGTAAGTGCACAAGGGAGCTTGACTGTGAGACTGACGGGTCGAGCAGGTACGAAAGTAGGGACTAGTGATCCGGCGGTGGCTTGTGGAAGCGCCGTCGCTCAACGGATAAAAGGTACCCCGGGGATAACAGGCTGATCTTCCCCAAGAGTCCATATCGACGGGATGGTTTGGCACCTCGATGTCGGCTCGTCGCATCCTGGGGCTGGAGTAGGTCCCAAGGGTTGGGCTGTTCGCCCATTAAAGCGGTACGCGAGCTGGGTTTAGAACGTCGTGAGACAGTTCGGTCCCTATCCGCTGTGCGCGTAGGAGTGTTGAGAAGGGCTGTCCCTAGTACGAGAGGACCGGGACGGACGAACCTCTGGTGTGCCAGTTGTCCTGCCAAGGGCATGGCTGGTTGGCTACGTTCGGGAGGGATAACCGCTGAAAGCATCTAAGCGGGAAGCCTGCTTCGAGATGAGCACTCCCACCTCCTTGAGAGGGTAAGGCTCCCAGTAGACGACTGGGTTGATAGGCCGGATATGGAAGCCCAGTAATGGGTGGAGTTGACCGGTACTAATAGGCCGAGGGCTTGTCCTCAGTTGCTCGCGTCCACTGTGTTGTTCTGAAACAACGACCCCGACCCCGATTCTTTTCGGGTGTGTCGGTGGCGGACAGTTTCATAGTGTTTCGGTGGTCATAGCACGAGGGAAACGCCCGGTCACATTCCGAACCCGGAAGCTAAGCCTCGTAGCGCCGATGGTACTGCAGGGGGACCCTGTGGGAGAGTAGGACGCCGCCGAACAATCATTCTGAAAGCCCCTCCAGGCCACGCCTGGAGGGGCTTTCTGCATTCCCGGGCACGGTCGGCCACCGACACACCCGTCCGTCCAGCTGTCCACCGGCCCGCTCGCCCGGCCGGCGGACGTGTCGGCGGTACGACAGGTTTCTTGCAGGCGTGGAACATTCGTTGACCCGCACCCCGCCCCCTGGAACTCTGGATACGTGAGCCAGTCCGAGAGCCTTGTGGGCCGCCTGCACGTCGATCTGCGACGTCACGCGAGCGCGATCTGTGCCGTCTGTCGCTGACGGCCGGTCCGCCGTCGCGTCGCTCCGCTCTTCTCACCTTCTCCACCGATCTGCCTCCCGCCTCTGATCCCGCCCGGAGTGCCGCCGCATCGCGGCGCCGGACGGGCCGGCGGAGCCGTCGGTCCTCCGCGTCCCCTTGTTCCGAACCGGCCGTTGCCGGGGCATCGGCGACCCGCCGTACGCCCCGTGCCGCCGCCGGACGGCTCCCCTGCTGCCCGCAAAGGATCCGCCATGCCTGCGACCTCCCGCCGCCACTTCCTCGCCCTCGCCGCCGTCGGCGCGGCCGCCGCCGCGTGCGGGCAGGCAACCGCCTCCGACGGCAAGGGCGAGACCAAGAAGCTCCGGTACCAGGGCTGGGCGGGGCAGGTGATGCTTCCCGAACTCGCCGAGGACCTGGGCTACTTCGGCGACGTGAGACTGGAGTGGGTCGGCAACACGATCAGCGGGCCGCAGGACATCCAGTCCGCGGCGACCGGGCAGATCGACTTCGGCGGTGCCTTCAACGGTGCCGTGGTGAAACTGATCGCGGCAGGCGCCCCGGTGCAGGCCGTGATCAGCTACTACGGCGTCGACGAGGCCTCGTACAACGGCTACTACGTGCTGCAGGACAGCCCGATCCACGCCGCCCACGACCTGCTCGGCAAGAAGATCGGGATGAACACGCTGGGGGCGCACACCGAGGCGATCCTCGACATCTACCTCAAGCGCAACGGGCGGAGCTCCGCGGAGATCGGCAAGGTCGAGCCGATCGTCGTCCCGCCGGTCAACACCGAACAGTCCATCCGGCAGCGGCAGATCGAGGTCGGCGTGCTCGGCGGCGTGCTGCGCGACAAGGCGCTGGCGACGGGCGGCATCCGGCCGTTGTTCACCGACTACGACCTGCTGGGCAAGTTCAGTGCCGGCACGTACGTGGTGACCAAGCGCTTCCTCAAGGAGAACCCCACCACGGCACGGACCTTCGTCACCGGTGTCGCCAAGGCCATCGAGTGGGCCAGGACGACGCCGCGCGAGGAGGTCATCGCGCGGAGCGTCGCCATCGTGAAGAAGCGCGGCCGCAACGAGGACCCGGGCGCTCTCAAGTACTGGAAGTCCACCGGCGTCGCCGAGGCGGGCGGCCTGATCACCGACGCCGAGTTCAAGCTCTGGATCGACTGGCTGGCCGAGCACGGCGACATCAGGACCGGCCAGGTGAAGCCCGCGGACCTCTACACCAACGAGTTCAACGGCTACACCCCGGCGTCGGCCGCGCAGGCGGCCTCCCCTTCCCCCAGCAGGAGTTGAGCCATGAGTGCAGACATCTCCTTCCGATCCGTCAGCAAGGTGTTCCCGATCCGGGGCGGCGGCGAGTTCACCGCCCTGGACGAGGTCGATCTCGACATCGCCGCAGGTGAGTTCGCAGTCATCGTGGGCCCGAGCGGCAGCGGCAAGTCGACCCTGCTGGACCTGCTCGGCGGGCTCGCCGCACCCACGGCCGGCGAGATCCTGCTGGCGGGGCGCCCGGTGACGGGGCCGGGGCCGGACCGTTCCACGGTGTTCCAGCAGTACGCCCTGCTGCCGTGGCGGACCGCACAGGGCAACGTCGAGTTCGGCCTGGAGTCGATCGGCGTGCCGCGGCGCAAGCGGGCGGCCCGGGCCCGTGAGTACCTCGATCTGGTCGGCCTCACCGGGTTCGAGGACCGCCACCCGCACGAACTGTCCGGCGGGATGAAGCAGCGGGTGGCGATCGCCCGCAGTCTTGCCTACGACCCCGAAGTGCTGCTGATGGACGAGCCGTTCGCGGCCCTGGACGCGCAGACGAGGGAGTCGCTCCAGGACGAGCTGCTGCGGATCTGGGAGCGCACCGGCAAGACCGTCGTCTTCATCACGCACGGCATCGAGGAGGCGGTCTACCTCGGCGGACGGGTCGCCGTCCTGACGTCCCGCCCGGGGCGGGTCAAGCAGGTCGTCCCGATCGACCTCGGCGACCGGTCCTCGGCCCAGGACCTGCGGTCCAGCCCGGAGTTCGCCCGGTACCGGCACGAGATCTGGAGCCTGCTGCGCGACGAGGTCAGCCGGGCCCAGCAGTTGGAGAGGGAGGTCAGCACGGTATGAGTACCGACACCGGTTCGCTGAGCACGGAAGTCCTGCCCAGGCCGGCCGCGGTGGGCCCGGTGCCCGCTGCGGACGCCACCGGCGTCACGGATGCCACGGCCACCACCGTCCCCGCTCCGGCCGCCCGGCCGGAACGGCGGCCGTCCGCCCGCAAGCGGCCCCGCTCCCGGGTGCCGGGGCTGCTGCTGGGCGCGCTCACCAAGAGCGCGGCGATCGCCGTCCTGCTGGGGGTCTGGGAGGCGGCTCCCCGCCTGAACCTGGTGGACCCGACCTTCCTGCCGCCGTTCAGCCAGGTGGTCGACGCCTGGTTCGGTCTGCTCGACAGCGGCCAGCTGGCGGCCAACACCCAGGCCAGCCTGACCCGTTCGCTGAGCGGCTTCGGCCTCTCGGTGCTGATCGGTGTCCCGCTGGGGCTGCTGATCGGCTGGTACCGGCCGGTGGCGAACCTGCTCAGCCCGCTGCTGGAGCTGTTCCGCAACACCGCCGCGCTCGCGCTGCTGCCGGTGTTCGTGCTGATCCTGGGGATCGGGGAGACCTCGAAGATCTCCATCGTGCTGTACGCGTGCGTCTGGCCGGTGCTGCTGAACACCATCAGCGCCGTCCGCACGGTCGATCCCACCCTGCTGCGGCTGGCGCGTTCGCTCGACCTCTCGCCGTTCCGGCTGTTCCAGAAGGTGATCCTGCCGGCCTCGGTGCCGGCCGTGTTCACCGGGATCCGGCTGGCCGGGGCGGTCTCCATCCTCGTCCTGGTCGCGGCCGAGATGGTCGGTGCCAAGGCCGGGCTGGGCTATCTGATCAACGCCTCGCAGTTCAACTTCGCGATCCCGCAGATGTACGCCGGCATCGTCACGATCTCGGTGATCGGCGTGCTCTTCAACCAACTGCTGGTCTGGCTGGAGCGCCGGTTCACCGCCTGGCGCGCCCCGGTCAACGGCTGAGGGGCGGCGGCCATGAGCAGCGAACTCACTGCGGACGTCCTGGTGGTGGGCGGTGGACCGGCGGCCGCCGGGACGGGTGTCTGGTACGTGGAGCCCGACGCGGCCGCCCGCGAGGCGGCGATGGCGAGCCGTGAGGCCCTCGGCGGCCACCTCGCCGACCGCGGCTGGATGGCCCGGGTCCTCGAGCGGACGTACGCCAACATCAACGGGCTGGCCGAGAGCGGCGGTTACCCGTTCCCGACCGGGCCGGACGGCCGTCAGCCGCGCAACGGGCTGCAGGGCCCGGAGTACATGCGGCGGATGCGGATCAGGGTCCGCCGGGCCGGGGTCCGCATCCTCGACCACAGCCCGGTGACCGAACTCCTCACCGCCGCCGACGGATCGGTGGCCGGCGCGGCCGGCTACCGGCGGCAGGCCGGGCACTCCTACCGGGTGCGGGCCGGCGCGGTCGTCCTGGCCACCGGGGGCTGCGCATTCCTCGGCAAAGCGCTCGGCACGGACACCGACTCCGGCGACGGCGCGCTGTTCGCGGCCTCCGCCGGATCGGGGGTGCCGGGCTGCGCCCGTCCGGCCGCCCGGCCGGGGGCCACCGCGAGCTGGTCGCCGCGGTGCAGCGCGAGGCGCTGCCGTACGACCGCAACTACCTGCGGCACGGCGACACGCTCACCTCGTCGCTGGCCGTCCTCGACGATGCCTGGCGGCAGGCTCGGGCGGGGCTGTCCGGTGCGGGCCGGGACCTCGTGCGGGCCCGTGAGGCGGCGGCGATGACCGCCAACGCGCGCTGGATGTACCGCTCCGCGCTCGCCCGGACGGAGAGCCGCGGCATGGCCCGCCGCCTGGACTTCCCCGAGCAGGACCCGGGCCAGCACCACCGGATCGTCTCCGGCGGGCTGGACGAGGTCTGGACCCGCGCCGAACCCCTCCGGCAGAAGGAGCCCGTGTGATCGAACTCGTCTCCGCCGACCGCTGCATCACCTGCGACACGTGCATCAAGGTCTGTCCGAACGATGTCTTCGACCGCGGCCCGGACGGCATCCCGGTGATCGCCCGGCAGGGCGACTGCCAGACCTGCTTCCACTGCGAGGCGAACTGTCCGGTCGACGCCCTGTACGTCGCCCCGCACACCACCCCCGGGGCCCAGGCCCCGGACGAGCACCGGCTCGCCGACGCCGGACTGCTCGGCAGCTACCGCGCCCGCATCGGCTGGGGCCACGGCCGCACCCCGGCGCCCTGCTCGCCGTCGGCCCGGCCTTCGGCCGGGCACCGATCACCTCCTGACCCGCTCCCGGAAGGGGAATCACCACCATGACCTCGTTCGCCATTCAGAAGGTCGGCGGCCGTATCGGCGCCGAGATCACCGGGCTCGATCTCGCCGGGCCGCTCGACGAGAAGACCGTCGCAGCCCTGAACGAGGCGCTCGTCGCCCACAAGGCGCTGTTCTTCCGGGAGCAGCACCTCGACGACGAGGGCCAGACGCGGTTCGCCGGCCTCTTCGGGGCGCTGACCAAGGCGCACCCGACCGTCCCGGCGCTGGAGGGCCAGCCCAACGTCCTCGCGGTGGACAGCGAGGACGGCGGCCGGGCCAACCAGTGGCACACCGACGTCACCTTCGTCCGCACCCCGCCGAAGGCCTCCACCCTGCGCAGCCTGGTCGTCCCGCCGTACGGCGGGAACACGCTGATCGCCAACACCCAGACCGCCTACCGGGATCTGCCGGACGCGCTGCGGGACCTGGCGGACCGGCTCTGGGCCGTGCACACCAACGACTACGACTACGCGCAGGGCAAGGAGCTCGACGAGGCGGAGAGCGAGCGCCGCCGGGTCTTCACCGCGCGGACGTACCGCACCGCGCACCCGGTCGTCCGGGTGCACCCGGAGAGCGGCGAGCGCGGCCTGTTCATCGGCGGCTTCGCCGAGCGGATCCTCGGCCTGCCGTCGGGGGCCTCCGCGGACCTGCTGCGCACCCTGCAGTCCTACGTCACCCGGCCGGAGAACGTGGTGCGCTGGCGCTGGTCGGTCGGCGACGTGGTGCTGTTCGACAACCGGTCGACCCAGCACTACGCGCCGGACGACTACGACGACCTGCCGCGCCGGCTGCACCGTGTGACGGTCGCCGGTGACGTGCCGGTGGCGGTCAGCGGCGAGCCCAGCTACGTCGTCGAGGGCGACGACGCCGCCCACTACACGGGCTGAGTCCGCCGCGGCGGCCGCGGCCGCACCCCGGAGCCCCCGTGGCCCGGGGTGCGGCCGCGCCGTCGTGTCAGGGGGTCGTCCACAGGGCCCGGACCTCGTCGGCGATCCGGCGGCCCTGGGCGAGTCCGGCCGCGGCCGACGGGGTTCGGACGGCCGGGTCGAGCGGGTCCGGGCCGAACGCGGCGCCCGAGGCGTCGTCGGGGGTGATCGCGAGGACGGCGGCGCCGCGGCCGGTGTGCGCGGCGAGCTGGGCGGCCAGCGCCTCGTCCGGGAGCGGTGCCAGCACGAGGACCCGGTCGCCGGTGGCGAGGTCGGCGTTGGCCGAGCTGCGGACGCCGCCGTCGACGTAGCGGCGCGTCCCGATGCCGACGGTGGGCCAGATCCCGGGGACGGCGCAGCTGGCGGCGACGGCGTCGACCAGCCCGACGCCTGCGGCCCGGTCGAGCAGGGCGGCCTCGCCGGTGTGCGCGTCCACGGCGACCAGGGTGAGGGGCCAGGCGGGCCAGTCGTGCGCGGGCAGCCGTCCGGCGATGACCTCGCGGCGGGCGGACTCGGGGACGGTGTCGGTGGCGAGGGCCAGCGCGCCGAGGTGCCGGCTGATCTCGGCCGGGTCGGCGGCCTTCTCGATGATCTCGGCCCAGGCCGTCATCAGGGCGATGACGGCGTCCGAAGGCGGCGTCAACTCGGTTGACTGCAAGGCCTCTTCGCTCTGCCGACGGTAGAGCTCGGGCAGGGCCAGGCCGCTGCCCAGCTGTGCGGCGACGGTGGCGCCCGCGGAGGTGCCGACCACGTGGTCGGCCGTCCCGGCGACGGTGACCCCCGCGGCCTCCAGCCCGGCCAGTACTCCGGTCAGCCAGGCGATGCCGGCCAGTCCTCCGCCGCCCAGTACCAGTGACCTCTGCATCGTCGTCCCACCCTCTCGTCGTGCGCGGCGGTGTGCCGTGCCCCCGGGTGGGCGAACGACCACGGCCTGCGGGGCGTTCCGCCGGCCCGCCCGTGGCCGGCCCCGCCCGTGACCGGCCCCGCCCGTGACCGGTGCCGCCGGGGACGGCGACGGGGCGGAGCGGTCGGGGGACCGCTCCGCCCCTCGGGCGGTGCCGGGTGGGGCCGCGCCGGTTCAGGCGGCGGCGGACCGGCGCCCGGCGGGCCGGGGAAGGCCGTAGTGCTCGCGCAGGGTGCGGCCGGTGTAGCCCTCGCGGAACAGCCCGCGCTTGCGGAGGATCGGCAGCACCTGCTCGACGAAGTCGGTGAGGCCGTCGGGGAGGATCGGCGGCATGATGTTGAAGCCGTCGGCCGCGCCCTCGGCGAACCACGTCCCGATGTGGTCGGCGACCTGCTCGGGCGTGCCCACGACGACCTGGTGTCCGCGCCCGCCGCCGAGCCGGCCGACGAGTTGGCGCAGGGTGAGGCGGTCGCGCTCGGCGAGGTCGCGGACGAGTTCGAAGCGGCTCTTGGCGCCGTTGATCTCGGTGACGGGCGGCAGTGGCGGCAGCGGTGCGTCCAGCGGGTGGTCGGTCAGGTCGACGCCGAGCACGCCGGAGAGCACCGAGATCGCCCGGGCGGGGTTGATGAGCTCGTCCAACTCCGTGTCCAGGCGGCGGGCTTCGGCCTCGGTGGAGCCGATCACGGGGACGACGCCGGGCAGCACCTTCAGCAGGCCGGGGTCGCGGCCGTACGCCGCGGCCTGCCGCTTGAGGTCGGCGTAGAACGCCTGGCCCTCGGCCAGGGTCTGCTGGGCGGTGAACACCGCTTCAGCCCAACGGGCCGCGAAAGCACGGCCGTTGTCGGAGGAGCCGGCCTGAACGAGCAGCGGGTGGCCCTGCGGGCTGCGCGGGATGTTCAGCGGGCCCCGGACGCTGAAGTGCTCCCCGGCGTAGTCGATCTCGTGCACCCGGCCGGGGTCGGCGAAGGCGCCGGTGGCCCGGTCCAGGAGCAGGGCGCCGTCCTCCCAGCTGTCCCAGAGCGCGGTGGCGACCTCCAGGAACTCGTCGGCCCGGCGGTAGCGGACGGCGTGCTCCTGGTTGGCCTCGCGGCCGAAGTTCTGGGCGGCCCGGTCGCCGGCCGACGTGACGATGTTCCAGCCGGCCCGCCCGTGGCTGATGTGGTCGAGCGAGGCGAACTGCCGGGCCAGATTGTACGGTTCGGAGAACCCGGTGGAGACGGTGCCGATCAGGCCGATCCGCTCGGTGACCACGGCGAGCGCGGTCAGCAGGGTGAACGGCTCGAAGTGGCTGATCAGGCCCCAGCCGCCGTCGGAGCGCGCCTCCACGCCGTCGGCCAGGAACACCGAGTCGAACGAGGCGGCCTCGGCCTGCCGGGCGAGGTTCTGGAAGTGGCCGATGTCGGCGGCGAGGGCGGGGTCGGTGCGGGGGTGCCGCCAGGCGGCCTCGTGGTGGCCGACGCCCATCAGGAAGAGGTTGAAGTGCAGTTGGCGGTTCTCGGGCATGGCGCACGGCTCCGGGCTCGGAGGGGACAGGGGCTCACCTGCCATCCTGTGGCGGCCCGCCGGGGCGGACAACGATTCGTCGGCAGGTGGAATTAATGCGGCGTTGACCGGGCGGCCACAGTGCTCGGGGCGGCTTCAGGAGGCCCGGGCGGTGCGGAGTTCCATGGGGCGCTGGAACACGCTGTCGAGCACGCCGGCGCAGGCCGCCACGGCCAGGATGTCCAGCCCGAACGAGCCGGCCGCGACCAGCCGGTCGGGGGCCGGCCGGGCGTGCGCCGACACCTGGGCCCGCAGGTGGGCGCCGAGGCCGGGGACGGCCGCCAGCCCGGCCTCGCTGACCACGAGCACCTCCGGGTTGAGGACGTCCAGCAGCAGGGCGGCGGCCGGTGCGATCGACTCCAGCCGCTCCTCGAACAGCCGGACGGCGCCGCGGTCGCCGTCGGCGGCGCGGGCCATCAGCAGGTCGAGGTCGGGCCGGTCGACCACCCCCGGCGCAACGCACGTTGCGCCAGGGCGCGGTCGGAGACGGTGGCCTGCAGGCAGCCCGTGCGGCCGCACGGGCAGCGCTCGGCGGAGCCGGGCACCGGCAGATGGCCGATGTCGCCCGCCCGGGAACGGCGGCCGCGCAGGACGGTGCCGCCGGTGGCGATGGCCGCGTCCACCACGTTCCCGACGAACAGCTGGACGAGCTCGGTGGAGCCCTGGCCCGCACCGAACAGCAGTTCGGCCATGGCCAGCGCGCGGGCGTGCCCGTCGACGTGCACGGGCAGCCGGGTGACCCCGGCGAGGGCGTCCCGGACGGCGACGTCCCGCCAGCCGAGCGGCCCGTGCTCCACCACGACGCCCCGTTCGGAATCGACCCAGCCGCCGGTCACCACACCGACCCCGAGCAGCGACCGCCCCGCGGCGCGTCGTGCGGTGAACCCCGGCAGGTGGCCGCGGACGGTCCGCAGCACGGCCGCGGCATCACCCTGGCGGGGGATCCGCTCGTGGGCGACCACCCGGCCGCGCAGGTCGAGCAGCGCGAAGGTCAGCCAGGGCACCCCGATGTGCACCCCGCAGGCCAGGTGGTGGCGGGTGTCGACGTCCAGCGGCAGTTGCGGGCGGCCGGCCCGCGGCGGGCCGTCGGGCGGCGGCAGCTCGCGGAGCAGGCCCAGGGCGATCAGGTCGGCGGTGTGCCGGGAGACCGCGGCGGCGCTGAGGCCGACGGCACGGCCGACCGCAGTCCGGGCCATCGGCCCGCCCGCCAGGACGGTCCGCAGCACCGCTCCGGCGCCACCGCCCTCGGCGGGCAGCGGTCCGCGGCCGAGTGCGGGGAGGCAACCAGGGAGAGCATGCGCTCGATGGTCCCAGCGCGGTGTTGCACGGGCGTGGCGGCGGCGTGAAGCCGTCCGGAGCCGTCAAGATGCCGCCAAGACCGCAGCTCGGCAGCGGTGATCGGCGGAACGCCGGCCGGATCGGCCGTAGTCTCGGAACCGGCGAACAGATGTCCGGGCAGGCCCGGACCGGACGGAGCGGGACGCATGGCGCGCGGCAGGCTGCGGATCCACCTCGGGGCGGCCCCCGGGGTCGGCAAGACCTACGCCATGCTCGCCGAGGCGCACCGCCGCCGGCTGCGCGGCACCGACCTGGTGGTCGCCTACGTCGAGGACCACGGGCGGGCCGCCACCGCCGCCCTGGCCGAGGGGCTGGAGACCGTCCCGCGCCGTGAGACCGCCCCCGCTACGGCGGCGAGCTCGACCTCGACGCGGTGCTGGCGCGCCGCCCGCAGCTCGCCCTCGTCGACGAGCTCGCCCACACCAACGCGCCCGGTTCGCGCAACGCCAAACGCTGGCAGGACGTCGAGGCGCTGCTGGACGCCGGCATCGACGTCATATCCACCGTCAACATCCAGCACCTGGAGTCGCTCGGCGACGTCGTCGAGGGCATCACCGGCGTCCGCCCCCGGGAGACCGTCCCGGACGAGGTGGTCCGCCGGGCCGACCAGATCGAGCTGGCCGACATGGACCCGGAGGCGCTGCGCCGCCGGCTGGCGCACGGCAACGTCTACCCGCCGGAGCGCGTCGACGCCGCGCTCGCGCACTACTTCCGGCCGGGCAACCTCACGGCCCTGCGCGAGCTCGCGCTGCTGTGGACGGCCGACCGGGTCGACGAGTACCTCCAGCGCTACCGTGCCGAGCAGGGCATCGAGGGCACCTGGCAGGCCCGCGAGCGGATCGTGGTCGGCCTCACCGGCGGCCCGGAGGGCGCCACGCTGATCCGGCGGGCCGCCCGGATCGCCGCCCGCGGCTCCGGCGGCGAGCTGCTGGCCGTCCACATCGCCCGCGCCGACGGTCTGGCCGGCAGCGGCTCGTCCCAGGTCCTGATCGAGCAGCGCACCCTGGTGGAGAGCCTCGGCGGCAGTTTCCACACGGTGCTCGGCGACGACCCGGCGCAGGGCCTGCTGGACTTCGCCCGCGGCGTCAACGCCACCCAGATCGTGCTCGGCAGCAGCCGCCGCAGACCCTGGCAGTACGTGTACGGGCCCGGCGTGGGCGCCACCGTCACCCGCGGCTCGGGCGACATCGACGTCCACATGGTCACCCATGAGCACGCCGCCGCCGGGCGCGGCCGGATCCCGATCCGCCGGATCACTGACCTCGGACGGACCCGCACCGTCGCGGGCTGGCTGATCGGCCTCGGCGGGCCGCTGCTGCTCGCCCTGGTCCTCACCCGCACGCACGGTCTCGGGCTCTCCACCGACATGCTGCTGTTCCTGTCGGTGACGGTCTGCGCGGCCCTGGTGGGCGGCCTGCTCCCGGCGATCGCCGCCGCCCTGGTCGGCTCCAGCGCCCTCAACTACTACTTCGCACCCCCGTGCACACCTTCACCATCGCCGCACCGGAGAACATCCTCGCCGTGGCGATCTTCACCGCGGTCGGGATCGCGGTCGCCACGGTGGTCGACGTGGCCGCCCGGCGCAGCCAGCAGGCCGCCCGCAGCCAGGCCGAGGCCCGCACCCTCAGCGCCCTGGCCGGCACGGTGCTGCGCGGCGCACCGACCGGCGAGGGCGTGCTGACCGCGCTGCTGGACCAGGTCCGGGAGGTCTTCCAGCAGGACGCCGTGGCGCTGCTGGAGCGCCCGGACGACCGCACCGCCTGGCGCGGCACCGCGACCGTCGGCGAACGGCCGCCGGCCGCCCCGGAGGACGGCGACGTCGACGTGCAGGTCGGCGACCACCTGGCCCTGGTGCTGCGCGGCCGGGTGCTGCCCGCGGAGGACCGTCGGCTGCTGGGCGCGTTCGCAGCGCAGGCCGCCGTGGTCCTGGAGCGCCGCCGGCTCGCCGGCGAGGCCGCCGCGGCCCGCCGCGAGGCGGAGGGCAACCGGATCCGCACCGCGCTGCTCGCCGCCGTCTCGCACGACCTGCGCACCCCGCTGGCCGGCATCAAGGCCGCCGTCACCTCGCTGCGTGCCGAGGACGTCGAGTGGGACGAGGCCGACGAGGCCGAACTGCTCGCCGGGATCGAGGACGGCGCCGACCGCCTCGACCACCTGATCAACAACCTGCTCGACATGAGCCGGCTGCAGACCGGCACGGTGACCCCGCTGCTGCGGGACACCGACCTGGACGAGGTCGTTCCGTACGCGCTGGGCGGGGTCCCGCTCGACGCGGTCACGGTGGACGTCGCCGAGTCGCTGCCGATGGTGCGCGCCGACGCCGGCCTGCTGGAGCGCTCGCTCGCCAACCTGGTGGAGAACGCCGTGAAGTACCGGCCGGCCGGCACCCAGGTGCTGGTCAAGGCGGACGCCGTCCGCCCGGCGCGCGGCCCCGGCCGGGTCGAGCTGCGGATCGTGGACCGCGGTCCGGGCGTGCCCGAGCACGCCCGGGAACGGATCTTCGCCCCGTTCCAGCGCTACGGCGACGCCCCGCGCGGTGCCGGCGTCGGCCTCGGCCTCGCGGTGGCCCGCGGGTTCGTCGAGGCGATGGGCGGCACCGTCACCGCCGAGGACACCCCCGGCGGCGGGCTGACCATGGTGGTCGCCCTGCCCCTTGCCGACGGGCAGGGCGACCACCACGGCCGGCCCGCCCCGCACCCGACCGATCCCCCGACCGAAAGGCGGAACCCGTATGACCCGGGTCCTCGTCGTGGACGACGAGCCGCAGATCGTCCGCGCCCTGGTGATCAACCTCAAGGCCCGGGCGTACGAGGTGGACGCCGCCTACGACGGCGCGCAGGCCCTGGAGCTGGCCGCCGCGCGCCACCCCGACGTGGTGGTGCTGGACCTCGGCCTGCCCGACATGGACGGCGTCGACGTGATCCGGGGGCTGCGCGGCTGGACCCGCGTCCCGATCATCGTGCTGTCCGCCCGGCACGCCTCCGACGAGAAGGTCGAGGCCCTCGACGCGGGCGCGGACGACTACGTCACCAAGCCGTTCGGCATGGACGAGCTGCTGGCCCGGATGCGCGCCGCCGTCCGGCGGGCCGAGCCGGTCGCCGAGGACGGCGTCGCCGTGGTGACCACCGACACCTTCACCGTCGACCTGGCCGCCAAGAAGGTCAACCGGGACGGCACCGACGTCCGGCTCACCCCGACCGAGTGGCACCTGCTGGAGGTCCTCGTCCGCAACTCGGGGAAGCTGGTCGGCCAGACCCAGCTGCTCCAGGAGGTCTGGGGCCCCGCCTACCGCAAGGAGACCAACTACCTGCGGGTCTACCTCGCCCAGCTGCGCCGCAAGCTGGAGGCGGACCCGTCCCACCCCCGGCACTTCGTCACCGAGCCCGGCATGGGCTACCGGTTCGAGCCCTGAGCACCCGGCGGGGGCCCGGCCGTCGGTCCCGACCGCCGGGCCGCGACCGACGGCCGCGACCTGCGGCTCTGCCGCGGGCCCCCGCCAACCGGTAGCCTTTCCGCTATGAGTGGTGACATCCGCAGCGAGCAGCCGCAGGGGCGCTTCCGACGCATGCTGAACCGCCTCACGTCCTCCTCCGAGGAGCTGGAGGCCGAGGAGCTGCGCCAGGACACCGCCGAATCGGGCTGCACCCCGATCGCCCGGGCCGGCGACCGCGAGGTGGTCACCGTGGCCGGGACGCTGCGCACCGTGACGCTCCGCCCGCGGGCCGGGGTGCCCGCCCTGGAGGCCGAGCTCTTCGACGGCACCGACGCGCTGGACGTGGTCTGGCTCGGGCGCCGCTCGATCGTGGGCATAGAACCGGGCCGGCGGCTGATCGCCACCGGCCGACTCAGCCATGCGCGCGGCCGTCGCGTGCTGTTCAACCCTCGCTACGAGCTGCGTCCGGTCGGACACGGGAGCGAATCAGCGTGAGCAACCTGCCCGGCGGCGATTCCGCCGCCACCACCGCCCGCCTCGCCGACGCGGACCTGCCCCCGGACATCCCCGGCGAGGACACCGAGGCGCAGCGGGCCGCCGCCTCCAAGGAGGCCGCCGACACGGTCATCCAGGCCTTCGGCGGCGTCCGCGGCATGATCGACATGACCCTGCCCGGCCTGGTGTTCATCGTGGCGTTCAACGTCACGCACCAGGTCGCCACCGCCGCCTGGTCCGCGCTGGGCCTGAGCGCGCTGTTCGTGGTCGTCCGGCTGTTCAAGCGGGAGACCATCCAGCACGCGTTCAGCGGCGTGTTCGGCGTGGCGATCGGCGCCTGGATCTCCATGAAGACCGGCAAGGCGGAGAACTTCTACCTGCCCGGCCTGCTGTACAGCGTCGGCTACTGCCTCGCGCTGGCGATCTCGGCGCTGGCGCGCTGGCCGCTGATCGGCGTGATGCTCGGCCCGATCACCGGCGAGATGTTCACCTGGCGCAAGCAGAACCCGGGCCGGCTGGCGGCCTACACCAAGGCGACCTGGGCCTGGGTGCTGATCATGGGCGTCAAGCCGGTGATCCTCTTCCCGCTGTACTTCACCGGCAACGTCAACCTGCTCGGCTGGATGAAGGTCGCGCTCGGGATCCCGCCGATGCTGCTGGCGATGTACGTCACCTGGCAGATCCTGCTGAAGGCGCCGCCGCCGATCAAGGCGCAGATCGACGAGGAGTGACCGTCCCCGGACGGTGGAACACGGGAGGGGCCGTACCCGGCGGGTACGGCCCCTCCCGTTCCGGTGCGGTGCCTACTGGGCGCCGGAGCCCGCGGAGAGCAGGGTCTCCAGCTCCTCCTCGCGCTCCTGGGCGGCCACGAAGAGCAGCTCGTCGCCGCCCTCCAGGGTGTCGTCCTTGCCCGGGACGAGCACCCGGCCCTCGCGGATGATGGTCACCAGCGCGGTGTCGGCCGGCCAGGCGACGTCGCCCACCCGGGTGCCGACCAGCTCGGTGTCGGCCGCCAGGGTCAGCTCGACCAGGTTGGCGTTGCCCTGGCTGAAACGCATCAGCCGGACGAGGTCGCCGACGCTGACGGCCTCCTCGACCAGGGCGGACATCAGGCGCGGCGTCGACACGGCGACGTCCACGCCCCAGGACTCGTTGAAGAGCCACTCGTTCTTCGGGTTGTTGACGCGGGCGACCACCCGCGGCACCCCGTACTCGGTCTTCGCCAGCAGCGAGACGACCAGGTTGACCTTGTCGTCGCCGGTGGCGGCGATCACCACGTGGCAGCGCTGCAGGGCGGCCTCGTCCAGCGAGGTGATCTCGCAGGCGTCGGCCAGCAGCCACTCGGCCATCGGTACCCGCTCCACGGAGATGGAGTTCGGGTTCTTGTCGATCAGGAGGACCTCGTGGCCGTTCTCCAGCAGCTCGGCCGCGATGGAGCGGCCGACGGCGCCGGCCCCGGCAATGGCGACTCGCATCAGTGACCAGCCTCCTCGGGGCCCTGCGCGAACGCGGCCTCGACCGCGCTCAGGTCGGTGCGGCGCAGCGTGACGTGCACGAGGTCGCCCTCCTGCACCACGGTCTGCGGCGTCGGCAGGATGCCCTCGCCCACCCGGGTGACGAACGCCACGCGGACGCCGGCGGCCTCCTCCAGGGCGCTGAGCTTGTGCCCGATCCAGGACGGCGCGTAGGCCACCTCGGCGAGCTGGATGCTGCCGCTCGGGTCCTGCCACAGCGGCTCGGAGCCGCTCGGCAGCAGCCGGCGCAGCATCTGGTCGGCCGTCCAGCGGACGGTGGCGACGGTGGGGATGCCCAGGCGCTGGTACACCTCGGCGCGGCGCGGGTCGTAGATCCGGGCGGCGACGTGCTCCACGCCGAAGTTCTCCCGGGCGACCCGGGCGGCGATGATGTTGGAGTTGTCGCCGCTGGAGACGGCGGCGAAGGCGCCCGCCTCCTCGATGCCCGCCTCCCGCAGGGTGTCCTGGTCGAAGCCGACGCCGGTCACCCTGCGGCCGTTGAACCCCGAACCGAGCCGGCGGAACGCCGTCGGGTCCTGGTCCACCACGGCCACCGAGTGGCCCTGTTTCTCCAGGGCTCTCGCGAGGGCCGAGCCCACGCGGCCGCAGCCCATGATGACGATGTGCACGGTTCTTTACCTCACCCGGTCCGTTGGGGTCATGACCTGCGCAAACACCGCTCATCATCCTTCCGCACCCCCGGTTTCGGGGGTGAATCGTCGTCTTCGCCTTCAACCCGGCGAACCAGGTCATCCGAGTGCTGCCCGGATTCCCTGTACCCGTAACGCTAGCCGGTCCGCCGAACACAGTCTCGACCAAGGGGGGCACCGGCCGTCGGAGTCCGCGTCGGCAGCCCCTACCATTCCTTGCTGTGCCTATGCCTGCCGATCTCCCGAAACGCATCCTGATCGGGCGAGCGCTCCGCAGCGACAAGCTGGGGGAGACGCTCCTCCCCAAGCGGATCGCGCTGCCCGTGTTCGCCTCGGACGCGCTGTCCTCCGTCGCCTACGCCCCCGAGGAGATCCTCCTCACCCTGTCGCTGGCCGGAGCGTCCGCGATCCACTTCTCCTGGCAGATCGGCGTCGTCGTCGCCATCGTGATGCTCGCGGTGGTGGCGTCCTACCGGCAGAACGTCCACGCCTACCCGAGCGGCGGCGGCGACTACGAGGTCGCCACCGTCAACCACGGGCCGAACTCCGGCCTCGTGGTGGCGAGCGCCCTGCTGGTCGACTACATCCTCACCGTGGCGGTCTCCACCACCTCCGGCGTGGCCAACGTGGTCTCCGCGGTGCCGGCGCTGCGCGGCCACGAGATGGTCCTCTCGGTCTTCCTGGTCATCGTCCTCATGGGCATGAACCTGCGCGGCGTCCGGGAGTCCGGCAGCGCGTTCGCCGTCCCCACCTACGCCTTCATGATCGGCGTGATGGGCATGGTCCTGTACGGACTGGTGCGCCACTTCGTTTTCGGCGCCTCGATGCCGGCCGAGAGCGCCGGGTTCCACCTGGCCGCCACCCCGGGCAACGAGTCGCTGGCCGGGTTCGCGCTGGTCTTCCTGCTGCTCAAGGCGTTCTCCTCGGGCTGTGCGGCGCTCACCGGCGTCGAGGCCATCTCCAACGGCGTGCCGGCCTTCCGCAAGCCGAAGAGCAAGAACGCGGCGACCACGCTGCTGCTGATGGCGAGCATCGCCGTGGTGATGTTCATGGGCATCATCTACCTCGCCCACCTCACCAAGACCCAGATGGCCGAGAACCCGGTCGAGCAGCTCGCCGGCGCGCCGGCGGGCTACCACCAGAAGACGGCGCTCGCGCAGATCAGCGAGGCGGTCTTCTCGAACTTCACGCCGGGCTTCTACTTCATCGCCGCCGTCACCGGCCTGATCCTGGTGCTCGCCGCCAACACCGCCTTCAACGGCTTCCCGGTGCTCGGCTCGATCCTCGCCCAGGACCGCTACCTGCCGCGCCAGCTGCACACCCGCGGCGACCGGCTGGCGTTCTCCAACGGCATCATCCTGCTGGCCGGTGCGGCGATCCTGTTCATCGTCGCGTTCGGCGCCGACCCCAACCGGCTGATCCAGCTGTACATCGTCGGCGTCTTCGTGTCGTTCAACATGAGCCAGTCCGGCATGATCCGGCACTGGACGCGCCTGCTGCGCACCGAGACCGACGCGAAGAAGCGCGCCCACATGCAGCGCAGCCGGGCGATCAACACGTTCGGCCTGATCATGACCTCCGCGGTGCTGATCGTCGTCCTGGTCACCAAGATCGGGCACGCCTGGATCGCCATAGCGCTCATGGTCGTCCTGTTCGTGATGATGAAGGCGATCCGCCGCCACTACGACCGCGTCTCGGCCGAGCTGGTCGCCGCCGAGGAGCCCGAGGACGCCACCCCGCCCACCCGGGTGCACGCCATCGTGCTGGTCTCCAAGCTGCACAAGCCCGCCCTGCGCGCCCTCGCCTACGCCCGGCTGGCCCGGGCGCAGACCCTGGAGGCGGTGACCGTCAACGTCGATCCGGTGGACACCGAGGCCCTGCGCAAGGACTGGGACGAGCGCGCCATCGACGTGCCGCTGAAGGTCCTCGACTCGCCGTTCCGCGAGATCACCGGCCCCGTCCTGGAGTACGTCAAGAGCCTGCGCCGCAACAGCCCGCGCGACGTCGTCGCGGTCTACATCCCGGAGTACGTCGTCGGCCACTGGTACGAGCATCTGCTGCACAACCAGAGCGCGCTGCGCCTCAAGGGCAGACTGCTGTTCAAGCCCGGAGTCATGGTGACGTCCGTACCCTGGCAGCTGGAGTCCTCCGAGCGGCGCAAGCCGCAGAAGGCGTGGTCGGCACCGGGTGCCGTCCGCCGCGGCGAGCCCAGGCACCAGATGCCCCGGGCGTCCGAGAACCGCGACTCCGCCACGCACAGCAGCAAGGACGGATCCCCGTGACCCGCAACAACCCGCCCCGTTCCTCCGGCAAGGGGGCCGGGCAGTCCGGCAAGGGCGCCGGAAAGGGCGCCGGCAAGTCCGGGCGCTCCGGCGCCCGGCCCGGGCAGGTCGCCCACCCCCGGTGGAGCAACCGGACCGAACGGCCGGCCGCCACCGACCGCGAGGGTTACAACGCCTTCACCGCGCCGAAGGCGCCGGCCGAGCAGGCCCCGCCCGTCCAGGCCGCCCCGGCGGCGTCGGAGCGCGCCGCTGCCGCGCCCGCCCGCAGCGCCGGGAAGGGCCGCGACGGCGAGCGCCCGCGTGGTGGCGACAAGGGCCGCCAGGGCCGTCAGGGCGGCCCGCAGGACGCCGCCGCGGCGCGCCCGCGCAAGCAGGCCGTCCGTCCGCCCAGGGCGGCGCGAACGGCCGAGCCCGTCCTGCGGACCCCGTCCGGCGATCCGCTGGTCGGCGAGCGGTACGAGGTCGAGGTCGGTCCGGTCGCGCACGGCGGCGGGCACTGCGTGGCCCGGCACGAGGGCCGGGTGCTGTTCGTCCGGCACGCGCTGCCCGGCGAGCGGGTGGTCGCGGAGGTCACCGAGGGCACCACCACCTCGCGCTTCCTGCGGGCCGACGCGGTCGAGGTGCTGGAGCCGTCCAAGGACCGCATCGCCGCCCCGTGCCCGTTCTCCGGCCCCGGCAAGTGCGGCGGCTGCGACTGGCAGCACGTCACGCCCGGCGGCCAGCGCAAGCTCAAGGGCCAGGTCCTCACCGAGCAGCTCGCCAAGCTGGCCGGGCTCACCCCGGCCGAGGCCGGCTGGGACGGCTCGGTCGAACCGATCGGCGGCAAGCTGCCGGCCGGCGAGGTCCCGGCCTGGCGCACCCGCGTGCAGTACACCGTCGACCCGTCGACGGACCGGGTCGGCCTGCGCAAGCACCGCTCGCACGACGTGCAGCCGATCGACCGCTGCCTGATCGCCGCCGAGGGCATCACCGAGCTGGGCATCGAGTCCCGCCCGTGGCCGGGCGTCGCCGCGGTGGAGGCGGTCGCCGCCACCGGTTCCTCGGACCGGCAGGTCATCCTGCGGCCGGTGCCCGGCGCCCAGCTGCCGCTGGTCGAGCTGGACCAGCCGGTGTCCATCTCGCGCGTGGACGAGCAGGACCTCTTCCACCGGGTGCACGGCCGCACCTTCGTCCGCGAGCGGGCGGCCGGCCGTACCTGGCGGGTGTCCGACGGCGGCTTCTGGCAGATCCACCCGCAGGCCCCGGACATCCTGGTGGACGCCGTGCTCGACGGCCTCGACCCGCAGTGGGGCGAGATGGCGCTCGACCTGTACTGCGGTGTCGGACTGTTCGCCGGCGCGCTCGCCGACCGGGTCGGCGAGGAGGGCGCGGTGCTCGGCATCGAGTCGGGCAAGCAGGCCGTCCTCGACGCCCGGCACAACCTGGCCGCCCTGGAGAACGTCCGGATCGAGTGCGACCGGGTGGAGAGCCTGCTCCCGCGGACGGGGATCACCGCCACCGACCTGATCGTGCTGGACCCGCCGCGCTCCGGCGCCGGCCGCGAGACCGTCGCCCACCTGGTCGGCCTCTCCGCGCGCCGGATCGCCTACGTGGCCTGCGACCCGGCGGCGCTCGCCCGCGACCTGGCCTTCTTCCGCGAGGGCGGCTACCGGCCGGTCTCGCTGCGGGCCTTCGACCTGTTCCCGATGACCCACCACTTCGAGTGCGTGGCGATCCTGGAGCCGATCGCGGGCTGACCGGCCCGGCCCCGGCCGAACCGTCGTCACCGGCGGGCGTGGAAGAACGACTTCCGCGCCCGCCGTTGTCGTTCCCGGGCGACCCCGGGCGACCCCGGGACGGGCGCCGCCCGCGGGTGCTGGTTTCCGGTGAGGCCTGAACGGACATCTGAGGGGAGCGGGCCCGGCGCGGGCGGCCGGAATGCGCCCTTGCTGTGCTAGCACCCCAGCGCTAGCTTGAAGGCATGACCAAGAAGCAACTCAACGTCCGGGTGGACGCCACCACCGCCGAAATGGCCCGGGAGCGGGCCGAGCAGCAGGGGATCAGCATGAACCAGTACATCGAGCGCCTCGTCCAGCAGGACATGGGCGAGGCGGGCCGGCTCTTCGTCGACGCCGCCGCCCAGTTCATGAAGGAGTACGAAACGGCCTTTCTGGCCGAGTTCGGCGAGCCCGGAGCCCAGGATGTGCGCCGTTGAAACTTGAGGTCGACCTGTCATGGCTGCTCATGACCGCTGAGCAGTACACCCCCGGCGACCCCCAGGTCACCGACTACGGGTCCCTGCTCGCCGCGGTCGCCCGGCACCAGGCCGAGATCTTCGACATCGCCGTCTACCCCGAGCCGCACGACCGCGCGGCGGCCCTGATGCACCAGCTGATCCGCATCCCCTCGCTGGAGCGGAACAACGAGCTGTTCGCCACCGCCGTCGCGTACGCGTACCTCGTCGCCAGCGGCTGCACGGTGGCCACCACGGCCCGGGAGGTCCGCAGCCTCGCCCGCGCCATCCGCGAGGGCAAGCTCGGCGTCAGCGGCGTCGCCGAACGCCTCGGCGCCTGGGTCGTCGAGGAACCCGAGGAGGAGGAGGTCAGCGGGGACGACGACGAGGACTCGGACTGACGGGCACCCGCACGGAGGCGGGGCACCGGGCACGGACCGACTCGTTAGGCTTGGGGCCGCCACCACCGACCCCGAGGAACGGCCCACGTTGCTGCAGGACATCGAGCACCACCTGGCCTGCCCGCACTGTGCCCGGCCGCTCGCCCTCGACACGCGCACCCTGCGCTGCCCCGCCGGGCACAGCTTCGACCAGGCCCGGCAGGGCTATGTCAGCCTGCTCGCCGGCGACGCCCATACCGGTACCGGCGACACCGCCGCCATGGTCGCCGCCCGGAGCGACTTCCTCGCCGCCGGCCACTACCGGCCGATCGCCGACGCCCTCGCCGACGCCGCGGCCGCCTGCACCCCGGCCCGCGATGCCGACGGCCTCGTCGCCGACCTCGGCGCCGGCACCGGCTACTACCTGGCGCACGTGCTCGGCCGCCTCGACGGCCCAGCGGGCGCCGCCCTCGACATCTCCAAGTACGCGCTGCGCAGGGCCGCGAAGGCCCACCCGCGGATCGGGGCCCTGGTCTGCGACGCCTGGCGCCCGCTGCCGCTCCTGGACGGCACCGCCGACCTCGTCCTGAACGTCTTCGCCCCGCGCAACGGACCGGAGATCCGCCGGGTGCTGCGCCCCGGCGGCAGACTCCTCGTGGTCGCGCCGACCGGCCGCCACCTGCGCGAACTCGTCGCCGGCCTCGGCCTGCTCTCGGTCGACGACGAGAAGGAGCGCCGGATCGACGACAAGCTCGGCCCCTGGCTGGCGCCGCTGGAGCGGACCGAGGTGGAGTTCACGCTGCGGCTGTCCCACGCGGACGCCTCGGCGGTGGTCGGCATGGGCCCCAATGCCTGGCACACCGACCGGGACCGGCTCGCCGCCGCACTCGGCGCGCTCCCGGAACCGGTCGAGGTCACCGGCTCGGTCCGGCTGTCCGTCTACGGCTGACGCGCCGTTCGCCGTTCGGCGCTCGGGCCGGCGCTGGGTGAGCACTGCGCCGAGGTCGTTCGGTGGGTGCCGGGTGAGGGTTCCGGCCAGGTCCGACGGCCGTTGCGCCGTTCGTGTGAACAGGTGCGAGCAGGGACGTTTCGCCGCACCGGGCGGCCGCTAAGGTCCCCGGGTGACAAGCGAAGTGGCCCCGTCCGCCGTCCCGTCCGCCGCCCCGGCCGTCCGTGCGATCCGCCGCCCGGCGGTCGAGGAGCTCCGGCTCACCTCCTTCAAGTCCTACCGCCGCACCACGCTGCCGCTCTCCGCGCTGACGGTGCTGCACGGGCCGTCCGGGGTCGGGAAGTCGAACGCGCTCGACGCGCTCGCCGTCCTCTCCCGGCTGGCGATCGGCGAGGAGATCCGGCCCTCCCTGGACGGCGTCGGCGGGACGACCGGGCCGCTCGCCGGGCCCGTCCGCGGCGGTCTGCTCGGCTGTGTGCCGCACGGCCGGAACGCGATCATCCTCGGCTGCACGGTGCGCTCCAGCGCCGGGCCGATCCGGCTGGAGCTCGTCGTCCGGACCGACGACCGGGTCCGGGTCGCCCGGGAACGGCTCACGCTGGCCGGCCGCACCCTGGTCGAGACCGGCGAGCAGGACGTCCGCACCGGCCGGGTGAACGTCACCTGGCACAACGACACCCGGCAGGGCGACATCCGTGCCCCGTTCCCCAGCGACTCCCTGATCACGGCCCAGATCCCGCTGCGGGTGGCCGGCTCCTCGAACGGCGAGCGCACCGTGCTCGCCGCCGCCGAGCAACTGCTCACCGCGCTGCGCGAGGTCTTCCCGCTGCACCCCGTTCCGGCCGCCATGCGCAGCTGGACCAGGCCCGAGTCGCAGGCCAGGCTGGTCGGCACCGCCTCCAACATCTCCGCCGTGCTGGCCCGGCTGGAGCAGGAGTGCAGCCGGCGCTGGGGCCGCCTGCTCAAGGCCGTCCAGGCCGCCGCGCCCTACCCGCTGCTGGGTCTCGGGGTGGCCCGCCGCGGCAGCGAGGGCCAGGAGCGGCTGATGGCCGTCTTCGACGAGGGCGTCCTCGGCCGGACGGGCGCCGACCAGGCGTCCGACGGCATGCTGCGGTTGCTCGCCTTCGCCGCGGTGCTGCTCACCGGTGCAGGAGTGCTGGACGTCGACGCCGCGGCCGAGGTGCCGTCCGCGCACCGCCAGCTGACGGTGCTCGCCGAGGACCTCGGGGCCGGGCTCGGCGCCGAGCAGACCGCCTCGCTGCTGCGGCTGGCCAAGGACGTCTGCGCGAAGGAGGACGTCCGCCTGCTCGCCGCCCTGCAGGATCCGGAGCCTGCCCGGGAGACCGGCGGTGTCCACCTCGTCGAGTGCCGGCGCGATCCGGCCAGTGGCCACAGCGTGCTCGTCCTGCCCGAGGGGTCGCCCGGATCGCCCGCGCTGCCCGCATCGTCCGCGGCGGCCGCGGCGGGTGCGACAACCGCGGCGTCGGCGGCGTCGGCGGTGTCGGCGGTGTCGGCGGTGTCGGCGGTGTCGGCGGTGTCGGCGGTGTCGGCGGCCGAGTCGCCGAGGGTGCCGCCCCAGGCGGGTCGGTCCGCCGTCGGTGGGGTAGACCTGGGGGCGTGACCGATCATGTGCCCGGCCGCCCGGCCGACTCCCTGGAACGGCTGCAGCTGCGGCTGACCGAGTTCGCGGCGGCGCGGCGCTGGCAGCCGTACCACACGCCGAAGAACCTGGCGGCGGCCCTCAGCGTCGAGGCGGGCGAACTGCTGGAGATCTTCCAGTGGCTGACGCCGGAGCAGGCCGATGCGGTGATGGCCGACGCCGAGCGCGCCCACCGGGTCAGGGACGAGGTGGCCGACGTGCTCGCGTACCTGCTGCAGTTCTGCACCTCGGTGGGGGTCGATCCGGCGGAGGCGCTGGCGGCCAAGATCGAGCGGAACGAGACGCGCTTCCCGGTGCCGGGGAGTGCCGGGAGTGCCGGGCGGGCGGAGGACACCGAGGGCCCGGAGGATTCGTAGGACCATCGTTTCGACCGGCGGTCGGCGGTCGAAATCGGACACTTCTTCCCCCGTGCGAGTGACCTCGGTTGTCCACAGGGGCGAGTTGTCCACAGCTCCCGTCGGAGTCCGGGGACGGTCGCCGATCAGTCGGCACGCTGTGCGTCGTGACCCGCCGTCGAGGACGACGGCCCGATGCGAGCGAGGGGAGCGCGGCATGGACGCGCTGCGACTGATCAGGACGGCCCGGCATGCCCTGGCCGAGGCCAGGACGGTACCGGACGTGCTGCTGGAGGCCTGGCAGGCGGGCCTGCTCACGGAGGCGGTCGGCAGCCGGATCGCCGACTGCGAGACGGGCGAGCTCGCGGCCCTCGGTCAGCTGCTCTGCGACGCCGGTTCGCACGCCGCCGGGTGCGTCGACCAGCCTCCCGACGATCCCGCCGGCACCGGTGGTTGGTCTGCCGCCGACTGGCCGGGCGGCGGGCGCGCCGAACGCCTCGGCGAGCTCGGAGCGCTGGAGCCGGTGCTCGGCGAGCTCGGCAGCCTGCTGCACGAGGTCGCCGAGACCCTGGTGGTGCTGGCCTGCGGAGCCGACGCGGAGGGCCTCTACTGGCGGTGCATCGACGGCGTGGACTCCGGGGCGGAGTGCCAGGACTTGGTCGCCGAGCTGTTGCGTACGGTCCGCCGGGAGAGCGGCACACCCGAGCCCGCACCGATGGACGACGAAGGTGTCGACGGCGGGCCGTCCTTCGACGACGCGTCGCAGGCGGAGGGGGCTGCGGACGGCGATGCGGGCGGCCCGGCCGACCCGGTCCCCGACGACCCTGCTCCGCCGGATCCGTCCGAGGGTGACGCGCCCGGGGACAACGCACCTGGTGTCGACGCACCTGGTGTCGACGCACCTGGGGACGGCGCTCGGGACGACCTGGCCACGGCCGGGGGCCGTCCGGCCGGCGGGCGGTGCGCAGTGCGCCTGCCGATGCTGGCCGTACGTCTGGCGCCGCCCGCCGGCAGAGCTGACGCGCGGGCCCTGCCGGCCGGGCCCGTCACGCTCGCCCGACCCAAGGTGCCTGCCGCGCCCGTCGCTCCTGCCGTTCCCGTCGCGGCCGCCACCCCCGTGGGCGCTAGGGGCGACCGGTGGTGTCAGCGGTGAGCGCCGGGGTCCCGCTCGTCGTCCGCCGTTCCGGTGACCCTGGTGGAGGACGCCTGGAGGTCGGCGCCGAGCCCGGCCAGGTTGGCAGTGACCGTCGCCAGCAGCTCCTCCATCTGCTGCAGCAGGCTCTTCGACGCCTCGGCCGCGGACAGGTCCTGAGCGGTCGACTCCTGGGGGCCGGCGGACGCCTCCGGCGTCGGCTCGGACATGGGCTGGGACATGAGCGTGCCCTTCCAGCTCGGTGGTGCGTTGTGCAGCGACGGGTGCCGACGCCGTCCGTCCAACGACCCCCTCATGGCCCGGTCACCCCGCACCACCCGTTGTGGTCCAAACGCAGGCCGGCAGTCGCCCCCAGGGGTGATCGCGGTTTGCGCGTCCGACAGGGCGTCGGATACGCCCGGTGGCCGGAACACCGACGGGCCCGGGCGGTGTACCTGCGTACACCGCCCGGGCCCGCCCGGAAGCACAGGAGATCAGTTGTGTGCGTGCAGCTCCGCGTTGAGCCCGCCCCACGAACCGGAGCGGGCGATGACCTCGACGGCGCCGCTCTGCGAGTTCCGGCGGAAGAGCAGGTTGTCCTGGCCGGACAGCTCGACGGCCTTGGCGACCTTGCCGTCCGGCGTGGTCACCCGGGTGCCGGCGGTCACGTAGAGACCGGCCTCGACCACGCAGTCGTTGCCGAGCGGGATGCCGATGCCCGCGTTGGCCCCCAGCAGGCAGCGCTCGCCGACCGAGACGACCTGCTTGCCGCCGCCCGAGAGCGTGCCCATGATCGAGGCGCCGCCACCGATGTCGCTGTGGTCGCCCACCACGACACCCGCGCTGATCCGGCCCTCCACCATGGAGGTGCCGAGGGTGCCCGCGTTGAAGTTCACGAAGCCCTCGTGCATCACGGTGGTGCCCTCGGCGAGGTGCGCACCGAGCCGGACGCGGTCCGCGTGCGCGATCCGCACACCGGACGGCGCGACGTAGTCGGTCATCCGGGGGAACTTGTCGATCCCGTACAGGGCCAGCTGGCCGCCCTGCGCGCGAACCGCCAGCCGGGCCTGCTCCACGCCGGCCACCGGCACCGGACCGATGCTGGTCCAGGCGACATTGGCGAGCAGCCCGAAGATGCCGTCCAGGTTCTGGCCGTGCGGCCGGACGAGGCGGTGGCTCAGCAGGTGCAGACGCAGATAGGCGTCGTGCGCGTCGAGCGGCTTGTCGTCGAGCGAGGAGATGGTGGTACGCACCGCGACGACCTCGACGCCCCGGCGGGCGTCGCTGCGCAGTGCCTCGGCGGCGCCGGCACCCAGCGCGGCCTCGGCCTGCTCGGCGGTCAGCCGCACGGTGCCGGCCGGGCCGGGCTCGGCGGTCAGCTCGGGCGCGGGGAACCAGGTGTCGAGGACGGTGCCGTCGGCGGCGATGGTCGCCAGGCCGGCCGCAACGGCGCCGCCGGCGGAGGAGGAGGTTTCAGCAGTCACACGGTGCACGTTAGCCAATGGCACCCGGCCGCGGCCAACGCGCTCACCGTGCGGACACGTCGCCCGGAGCACCCCGCCCGCCCTCGCGGCCCGGGCAGAAATCCAGTGCCCCGGCGATCATCCGTCCGCGATACTCGGGCAGGTGTTCATCTCGATCTCCACCACGGCCACCGCCGGACGACCCGCCACCGACCTGGGCTTTCTCCTGCACAAGCACCCGGAGAAGGTCCAGCGGTTCTCGACCGCGCACGGTGTGGCACACGTCTTCTACCCGGAGGCGACGGACGAGGTCTGCACGGCTGCGCTGATGCTCGACATCGACCCGGTCGCCCTGGTCCGCCAGGGCCGTGGGCGGGGGCGGTCGGGCTCGCCCGACCTCGCGCTCGCGCAGTACGTCAACGACCGGCCGTACGCCGCTTCCTCGTTGCTCGCTGTCGCGCTCCGGACGGTCTTCCGGACGGCGATGAAGGGCGTCTGCGACAAGCTGCCCGGCCGGGCCGACCAGGCCCTGCCCCTGCGGATCTCGCTGCCGGCGGTGCCCGCCGTCGGGGGCCGGGAGGGCGGTGGTCCCGGGCTGGTGCGCCGGCTCTTCGAACCGCTGGGGTGGCAGGTCGCCGCGGAGGCCGTTCCGCTGGACAGCTCCTTCCCCGAGTGGGGCGAGTCGCGCTACGTCCGGGTCGAGCTGACCGGCGGGATCCGGCTGGCCGACGCCCTGCAGCAGCTCTACGTGCTGCTGCCGGTGCTCGACGGCGCCAAGCACTACTGGGTGGCCCCGGACGAGGTCGACAAGCTCCTCGCCGCCGGCGAGGGCTGGCTTGGGGCCCACCCCGAGCTGGCCCTGATCACCCGGCGCTACCTGGCCCGCCGCTGGTCGCTCACCCGGCTGGCGATGGAGCGGCTGGCACTCGCGCGGCTGGCCGAAGCGGACGACCGCGAGGCGGAAGAGTTCGACAACGCGGTCGACGACACCCCGGAGGACGAGGAGGCCGCGGCCCGGCCGGATGCGTCTCCCACCGCCCCCGACCAGGAACTGCCGGCTCAGGAACTTCCGGCGCCCGCCCCTGCCTCTGCTCCCGATGTCGTTCCCGCCGCCGCCGCCGCCGCTGCCGCTGCCGCTGCCGCACCGGACAAGGAGCGCCCTCCGTCGCTGGCCGTCCAGCGCCGGGAGGCGATCCTCCGGGCGCTCGCCGAGTGCGGCGCGGCGCGGGTGCTCGATCTCGGCTGTGGCCAGGGCGAGCTGGTCGGCGAGCTGCTCAAGGACACCCGGGTCACCGAGGTACTCGGTGTCGACGTGTCGTCCCGCGCCCTGTCCGCCGCAGCCCGCAAGCTCCGGCTGGACAGGATGTCGGAGCGTCAGGCGGCCCGGGTGCGCCTCGTCCAGGGCGCCCTGACCTACACCGACACCCGGTTGAAGGGGTACGACGCGGCGGTGCTGTCCGAGGTGATCGAGCACCTCGACCTGGAGCGGCTGCCCGCCCTGGAGTACGCGGTCTTCGGCGCGGCCCGTCCGCGGACCGTCGTCGTGACCACCCCCAACGTCGAGTACAACGTGCGCTGGGAGAGCCTCCCGGCCGGCCACGTCCGGCACGCCGACCACCGCTTCGAGTGGGACCGCACCGAATTCCGCGCCTGGGCCGACCGGGTCGCGGCCGCCTACGGGTACACCGTGGACGTCCGACCGGTCGGTCCGCCGGACGAGGAGGTCGGCGCGCCGACCCAGCTCGCCCTGTTCCGGGCCGCCACGACCGACAATGCCCCTGAAGGGAGCGTGACCCGATGACCCCCGACGTCCAGCCGACCGGCGGCCGTCCTGCCGACGGACCGTCCGACGGCACCACGGATGCGGCCGCGGCCGCGCCGCCTGCCCGCCGCCTCCCCGTCACCGACCTGTCCCTGGTCGTCCTGATCGGCACCAGCGGATCCGGCAAGTCCACCTTCGCCCGGACGCACTTCCGGCCCACCCAGGTGGTCTCCTCCGACTACTGCCGCGGCCTCGTCTCCGACGACGAGAACGACCAGTCGGCCTCCGCCGACGCGTTCGACGTGCTCCACTACATCGTCGGCAAGCGGCTCGCCGCCGGCCGGCTCACCGTGGTCGACGCCACCAACGTCCAGCCGGAGTCCCGCAAGCAGCTGGTCAAGCTCGCCCGGGACCACGACGTGCTGCCGATCGCGATCGTCCTCGACGTGCCCGCGTCCGTCTGCGCCGAGCGCAACCGCCACCGGCCGGACCGGCAGCTGCCGGACCACGTCGTCCCGCGCCAGCAGCGCGAGCTGCGCCGGTCGCTGCGCGGCCTCGAACGCGAGGGCTTCCGCACCGTGCACGTCCTGCGCGGCGAGGCGGAGATCGAAGCGGCCGAGGTCGTGCCGGAGAAGCGCTTCAACGACCTGCGCCACCTCACCGGCCCCTTCGACATCGTCGGCGACATCCACGGCTGCCGGTCCGAGCTGGAGACCCTGCTCGCCCGCCTCGGGTACGCGATCGTCCGCGACGAGGACGGCCGCCCCGTCGACGCCGCACACCCCGACGGCCGGACGGTGGTCTTCGTCGGCGACCTCGTCGACCGCGGTCCGGACACCCCGGGCGTGCTGCGCCTGGTGATGGGCATGGTGGCCGCCGGTCACGCGATCTGCGTCCCGGGCAACCACGAGAACAAGCTCGGCCGCCACATGGACGGCCGCAAGGTCAGCCTGTCCCACGGCCTCCAGGAGTCGGTCGACCAGCTCGCCGCGGAGACGGCGGAGTTCCGCGCCGAGGTCCGCGCCTTCATGCGCGACCTGGTCAGCCACTACCTGCTGGACGGCGGTGCCCTGGTGGTCTGCCACGCCGGCCTGCCGGAGAAGTACCACGGCCGCACCTCCGGCCGGGTCCGCTCGCACGCGCTGTACGGGGACACCACCGGCGAGACCGACGAGTACGGTCTGCCGGTCCGCTACCCGTGGGCCGAGGAGTACCGCGGCCGGGCCCTGGTGGTCTACGGGCACACGCCGACACCGGTCGCGAACTTCGTCAACAACACCATCTGCCTGGACACCGGCTGCGTCTTCGGCGGCAGCCTCACCGCGCTGCGCTACCCGGAGCGCGAACTGGTCTCCGTCCCGGCGGAGCAGGAGTGGTACGCGCCCGTCCGGCCGATGCACACCGACGCGCCGGGCGGCCGCGAGGGCCGTCCGCTGGATCTCGCCGACGTGACGGGCCGACGGATCGTCGAGACGGCGCACCACGGCCGGATCTCCGTCCGCGAGGAGAACGCCGCCGCCGCGCTGGAGGTGATGAGCCGCTTCGCGCTCGACCCGCGGCTGCTCGCCTACCTGCCACCGACCATGGCCCCGTCCGCGACCTCACGGCGCGACGGCTACCTGGAGCACCCGGAGGAGGCCTTCTTCGCCTACCGCCACGACGGGGTGCAGCAGGTGGTCTGCGAGGAGAAGCACATGGGCTCCCGGGCCGTCGTCCTGGTCGCCCGGGACGAGTCGGCGCTGGAGAAGCGGTTCGGCATCGCCGGGCCCGGTGCGATCTGGACGAGGACCGGGCGGGCCTTCCTCGGTGACGCCGAGCTCACCGGCGCCGTCCTCGACCGGGTGCGGGCGGCTGCGGAGGCCGCCGGTCTCTTCGAGGAGCTGGCGACCGGCTGGCTGCTGCTCGACGCGGAGCTGATGCCCTGGTCGCTCAAGGCCGCCGATCTGCTGCGCCGGCAGTACGCCGCCGTGGGTGCCGCGGCCGGGGCCGCATTGCCCGAGGTGCTGGCCGCGCTGGAGCAGGCGGCCGGGCGCGGCCTGGACGTCGCCCACCTGACGGCCCGGCAGCGCCAGCGCGCCGCCGACGCGGAGGCCTTCACCGCCGCGTACCGCCGCTACTGCTGGCCGACCGAGGGCCTCAGCGGAATCCGGCTGGCCCCGTTCCAGCTGCTCGCCGCCGAGGGCGCCAACCTCGCGGTGCTGCCGCACGACCGTCACCTCGACTGGATCGACCGGCTGACCGCGGCCGACGACGCCGAGGCGCCGATCCTGCGGCGCACCGGCCGCCTGGTCGTCGACACGACCGACGAGGCGTCCGTGGCGGCCGGTGTGGCCTGGTGGGAGGAGCTGACCGGTGCGGGCGGCGAGGGCATGGTGGTCAAGCCGCTGGCCTCGCTGGTCCGGGACTCCGGCGGCCGGCTCGTCCAGCCGGGTGTGAAGGTCCGTGGCCGCGAGTACCTGCGGATCATCTACGGCCCGGACTACACCGAGTACCTGGACCAGCTGCGCCAGCGCTTCCTCGGCCACAAGCGCTCGCTCGCCCTGCGCGAGTACGCCCTCGGCCTGGAGGCGCTCGACCGGCTGGCCGCGGGGGAGCCGCTCTGGCGGGTGCACGAGCCGGTCTTCGCCGTACTCGCCCTGGAGTCGGAGCCGGTGGACCCGAGGCTCTGAACCCCTCGGATCCCGTCGGACCTCGTCCTGCCCGCGGCTCGCGCTGCGGGCGGGACGGCCCACCAGGGCTCCCGCCCGGCCCCGGCCCGCGCTCCCGCCGCGGCGGCCGGGCCCGGGCGGCATTGGCAGGATCACACCGCCCGAAGATGCATACAAATTCCGAGTGTCGTATACACTTCCTCTCTCAGTATTCGATGACCCAGGAGCCCGGCATGGCGTTCAACCTCCGGAACAGGCACTTCCTCAAGGAGCTCGACTTCACTCCCCAGGAGTTCCGCTTCCTGGTGGACCTCGCCGCCCAGCTGAAGGCCGCCAAGTACGCGGGCACCGAGCAGCCCCGGCTGCGCGGCCAGAACATCGCGCTGATCTTCGAGAAGACCTCCACCCGCACGCGCTGCGCCTTCGAGGTGGCCGCCCACGACCAGGGCGCGAGCACGACCTACCTCGACCCGGCGGGCTCGCAGATCGGCCACAAGGAGTCGATCAAGGACTCCGCACGGGTTCTCGGCCGGATGTTCGACGGCATCGAGTACCGCGGGCACGGCCAGGAGATCGTCGAGGAGCTGGCCGCCCACGCCGGGGTCCCGGTCTGGAACGGCCTCACCGACGAGTGGCACCCCACCCAGATGCTCGCGGACGTGCTGACCATCCGCGAGCACAGCACCAAGCCGGTCGAGGAGGTCGCGCTCGCCTACCTCGGTGACGCCCGGAACAACATGGGCAACTCGCTGCTGGTGACCGGCGCCCTCCTCGGGATGGACATCCGGATCGTCGCGCCGCGGGGGCTGTGGCCGGCGGAGGACGTCCAGAAGGCGGCGCACGCCCTGGCCGAGACCACCGGCGCCCGGATCACCCTGACCGAGTCGGTGGCCGACGGCGTGGCCGGCGCGGACTTCCTCTACACCGACGTCTGGGTCTCGATGGGCGAGCCCAAGGAGGTCTGGGCCGAGCGGATCAACCTGCTCAAGCCGTACCAGGTCTCGATGGACACCGTCCGCGCCACCGGCAACCCGGCCACGAAGTTCCTGCACTGCCTGCCCGCCTACCACGACCTGGGCACCGAGATCGGCCGTCAGATGTACGAGGAGACGGGGATGTCCGAGCTGGAGTGCACGGACGAGCTGTTCGAGTCCGAGCACTCCGTCGTCTTCGACCAGGCGGAGAACAGGCTGCACACCATCAAGGCCGTCCTGGTCGCGACCCTCGGTTCCTGACCGGCCGGAGCCGCCAGGTGGGCGCCGGAAACCGACCAGGACGGCGCCGGAAGCCGATCGGGGCGGCGTCAGAAGTCGACGCTCACGCAGGCGATCCTCTCGCCGGCGGCATGCCCTCCGGCCGGTGCGGAGGTGTGCAGGACCAGTGAGCGGGCCTCCCCGGCCCGGAACGCCCAGGCGAGGTCGGTGCGGCCGGCCGCCGTCCCGCGGGCGTCTGTCCGCAGGGCCAGCCGGGCCTCGTTGCGGTCGTTGGCGTAGGCCGGATCGGTGGAGGGCTGCACCGGGTCGGGCCGGTCCTGGTAGTGCGGGCCGGCCACGGCCGGGTCCGCCCCGCACCGACCGGTGTGCACGTGGGCGGCCAGCCGCAGGTCGGGGGCGAGTCCGCGTACGGCCACCGTGACCGCGGTCCGGGCGTCCGTCCGCAGCTCGGTCACCCGGATGTGCGAGCCGTACGGCACCAGGTCGGCGGCGTAGCTGACGGCCGCCGGCAGGACGAAGGCACTGCCCCGGTCGAAGTCGGCCTCGACCACGGTGGCCGGGGGCGGCGCCAGGGCGGGCAGCAGGGCCAGCGGCAGCAGCGCGGCAGCGCTGTGGGGGACGGGCATCGGGCCCCTCGGTTTCTCGGCGGTGGACGACCGCGACGGACGGCCACAAGAGACGGCAGCCACAGGACGGCAGCCACGATGGTCCGCGGCCACAGGACAACGGCGCTGGTGCGCCGCCCACCACGGTGGCGGGCCGCCCGGCCCCGGGCACGCCGCCATGCCGCCGGGTCACCCGGACGAGCGGCCCGCCCGCGCCGGTGCAGTGTCGCCGCCCCGGATGCCGCGGATCTCGCACCGCGGGCCGCTGGCGCGCATCAGCCGCAGGTCCGCCGTCACCAGCGGCGCGCCGAGCTGCTCCGCGACCGCCACGTACGCGGCGTCGTCGGGCGTCAGATTGTCCTTCAGCTCCCAGATCCGCCCGAGCAGCGGCGTGACGTCGAGCCGGTCGATCTCCAGCGCGGGCAGACCGGCCGCGATCTCCGCGACCCGCTCCGCGGACACCTGCCGCGCCAGGTAGAGCCCGCGCAGCGACTGCATCACCTCGATCAGCACGTGTTGGGGCGCCGCCCAGGCCCCGTCACGGGCCAGTTCGGCCCGTGCTTCGGCGCCGCGCTCGCCCTCGTCGGCCAGCGCCAGTACCAGCGCGGACGCATCCACCACGATCATCGGTCGCCCCCGTCCCGTCGGATCCTCGGTCCCGACCACACGCTAGCCCGCCCGCGCCCCCGGCCGGCCCCGCCGTAGGCCGGCACCCGCAGCCCACCGACCCGCAGCCCACCGACCCCCAGCCCACCGGCCCGCAGCCCACCGACTCCCGGTCCACCGTCAGCGGCCGGTCGCCAGGAGCAGCCCGGCGAGCAGCCCGGTGAGCAGTGAGGCGGCGTTGGCGGTCAGCGAGGCGGCCGCCCGCAGCGGCAGTGCGAGCGGGGCGGGGAGCGGAGCAGCCGGGCGAGTGGCCGCCCGAGCAGCAGCGCCTCGCTCGCGCAGACCGCCGTCTCGGCGAGGGCGAAGGCCGTCCAGTAGGCTGCGGCGGGCCCGGCGGCGAAGCGTCCGAGCACCCACCACAGACCAGGGTGCGTCGCACAGTTGACGACGAGGGCGGCCGCGGCGGCCCGCCCGGGCCGGACTCCGCCGCAGCGGGCGAGCACCACCAGGTAGACAGGTGCCTCGACGAGCAGGGTGAGGGCGAAGGCCAGGGGATACGGCACGGCGGGATCGTGCCACGGGGGAGGACCGGCGGTGGCGACAGGGGCGGTACCCACGGTGCGCGCGACGGCGGACGGTGCGGGTGGAGCCGTGCCGCTGGCCGGTTTCGCCGCGGCCGCGCTGCTGGCGCTGGTCGTGGCCCTGCGGGCCCCGGCGGGCCTGGCCGTCGCCGGGCTCGCCGTGTTCGGCGCCCTGCACAACGTCCTGGAGCTCCGCTACGTCGCCGGCCGTTTCCGGCAGGTGCTGGCCGGGCCCTTCCTGCGGCTGCTGCTCGCGCTGATCACCGGCATCGTGGTCTGCCGCCTGCTCCCACCCGGTCCGGCGTCCCGTGCCGCGGAGATCCTGCTCGCGTACGGGCTGCTGGCGGTCGCATCCGCCCGGGCGCTGCGCCGCCGGCCGTGGGCGCCGGCCGCCGCCGCGGTGGTGTGGGCGACGGCCGCCGGTACCTCGCTGGCGTTCCCGGCGTACCACTTCGTGGTCCTGGCCCACCTGCACAACCTGGTGCCGCTGGTTTTCCTGTGGGAGTGGTCGCGGGGCCTGCCGAGGGGCCGGGCCGCGTTCCTGGCGGTCCAGTTCGGCTGGGTGCTGGCGGTGCCGTTGCTGCTGCTCTCGGGCGCCCTGGACGCCTGGCTGGCGCCGGGTACGGGCTTCACCGCCCGGCTGGCCGTTGCCTACAGTCCGCCGGCCTGGCTGCACACGGCAGCGGGCCTGCGCTTCGTCGCGGTGTTCGCCTTCCTGCAGACCATGCACTACGTCGTGTGGGTCTGGTTCCTGCCCCGGTACGCGCCGGACGCCGCGGCGGCGTTCGAGCGGCGGGTCCCCTGGCTGGGCGGGTGGCGGGCCTGGGCGCTCGGCGCCGCGGCGGGGGCGCGCTCGGGGTGCTGTTCGTCTCTGACTACGCCCAGGGCCGGTCGCTGTACGCGGCGCTGGCGAGCTATCACGCGTATCTGGAGTTCCCCGTCCTGCTGCTGCTCGTCCTGGGGCTCGGGCCCGAGGGCCGGGCCGCCCGTCGAGAGGCCGTTCCGTGTTCGTCGCCGACATCGCTCCCGAGCCCGCCGACTCCGCCGGTCCTGTCGTGATCGTCGTGGTCGCGGTCCTGCTGGTGGCGGGCGTGCTGGCCGTGCTGTGGATCGCCCGCTCCCGACGGCGGCGCTGACACCCCGCACCCTCCGGCGCCCGGCACCGCCGGCCGCCGCACCCTCCACCGCGGCCGCCGCACCCTCCACCGCAGCCGCCGGCCCCGGGGCCGCTGCGGTTGCGCCGGGGCATCGCCCGGTGAAGTTTGGACGCAGGCATGCACTATGGTTTATCTCGACATCGAGATAACTCAGCACTATGATTTATCTTGACGTCAAGATATCTGCCGAGAGCCGCACGCCTTCCACATCGGTGAGGTGGGCTTAGCTAAGGCTTACCTTACCATCGGGTGGACCCAGAAGGAGTCAGTCGTGTCCGCGAACAGCTTCGACGCCCGCAGCTCGCTGCAGGTGGGCGACGAGTCGTACGAGATCTTCAAGCTCTCCGCCGTCGAGGGTGCCGAGCGGCTGCCGTACAGCCTCAAGGTCCTGCTGGAGAACCTTCTCCGCACCGAGGACGGCGCGAACATCACCGCCGACCACATCCGCGCCCTCGGCAACTGGGACGCGGCGGCGGAGCCGAGCGAGGAGATCCAGTTCACGCCCGCCCGCGTGATCATGCAGGACTTCACCGGTGTCCCCTGTGTCGTCGACCTCGCCACCATGCGCGAGGCCGTCAAGGATCTCGGCGGCGACCCGGCGAAGATCAACCCGCTGGCCCCGGCCGAGCTGGTCATCGACCACTCCGTCATCGCCGACAAGTTCGGCACCCCGGACGCCTTCGTCCAGAACGTCGAGATCGAGTACGGCCGCAACAAGGAGCGCTACCAGTTCCTGCGCTGGGGCCAGACCGCGTTCGACGAGTTCAAGGTCGTCCCGCCCGGCACCGGCATCGTCCACCAGGTCAACATCGAGCACCTGGCCCGCACGGTCATGGTCCGCAACGGCCAGGCCTACCCCGACACCTGCGTCGGCACCGACTCGCACACCACCATGGTCAACGGCCTGGGCGTGCTGGGCTGGGGCGTCGGCGGCATCGAGGCCGAGGCCGCGATGCTCGGCCAGCCGGTCTCCATGCTGATCCCGCGCGTGGTCGGCTTCAAGCTCAACGGCCAGCTCCCGGCCGGCACCACCGCCACCGACCTGGTGCTCACCATCACCGAGATGCTGCGCAAGCACGGTGTGGTCGGCAAGTTCGTCGAGTTCTACGGCGAGGGCGTCACCTCGATCCCGCTGGCGAACCGCGCCACCATCGGCAACATGTCGCCGGAGTTCGGCTCGACCTGCGCGATCTTCCCGATCGACGCCGAGACCATCAACTACCTGAAGCTCACCGGCCGTGACGAGCAGCAGCTCGCCCTGGTCGAGGCGTACGCCAAGGAGCAGGGCCTCTGGCACGACCCGTCGGTCGAGCCGGTCTACTCCGAGTACCTGGAGCTGGACGTCTCCACCGTCGTCCCGTCGATCTCCGGCCCGAAGCGCCCGCAGGACCGCGTGATCCTCGCCGAGGCCGCCGAGAAGTTCGCCGAGGCGCTGCCGACCTACTCCGCCGAGGCCTCGAAGCCGACCGCCGTCACCGCCCCCGACGGCTCGTCCTACGAGATCGACAACGGCGCGGTCGTGATCGCCTCGATCACCTCCTGCACCAACACCTCCAACCCCTCCGTCATGCTGGGCGCCGCCCTGCTGGCGAAGAAGGCCGTGGAGAAGGGCCTCACGGTCAAGCCGTGGGTCAAGACCACCCTGGCCCCCGGGTCCAAGGTCGTCATGGACTACTACGAGAAGGCCGGCCTCCTCCCGTACATGGAGAAGCTGGGCTTCAACCTGGTCGGCTACGGCTGCGTCACCTGCATCGGCAACTCGGGCCCGCTGCCCGAGGAGGTCTCGGCCGCCGTCAACGAGTCCGACCTCGCGGTCGTCTCGGTGCTCTCCGGCAACCGCAACTTCGAGGGCCGGATCAACCCGGACGTCAAGATGAACTACCTGGCGTCCCCGCCGCTGGTGGTCGCCTACGCCCTCGCCGGCAACATGAACGTCGACATCACCAAGGACGCCCTGGGTCAGGACGCCGACGGCAACGACGTCTTCCTCGCCGACATCTGGCCGTCCGAGCAGGAGGTCGCCGACACCGTCGCCGGCTCCATCGACGAGGCCATGTTCGACAAGGGCTACCAGGACGTCTTCGCGGGCGACCACCGCTGGCAGTCGCTCCCCGTGCCGACCGGCAACACCTTCGAGTGGGACGCCGAGTCGACCTACGTCCGCAAGCCCCCGTACTTCGAGGGCATGGCCAAGACCCCGAGCCCGGTGACCGACATCGCCGGCGCCCGCGTCCTGGCCAAGCTGGGCGACTCGGTCACCACCGACCACATCTCCCCGGCCGGCAACATCAAGCCGGGCACCCCGGCGGCGCAGTACCTCACCGAGCACGGTGTGGAGAAGCGTGACTTCAACTCCTACGGCTCGCGCCGTGGCAACCACGAGGTCATGATCCGCGGCACCTTCGCCAACATCCGCCTGCGCAACCAGATCGCGCCGGGCACCGAGGGCGGCTACACCCGCGACTTCACCCAGGCCGACGGCCCGGTGTCGTTCATCTACGACGCGTCGCAGAACTACCAGGCCGCCGGCACCCCGCTGGTCGTCCTGGCCGGCAAGGAGTACGGCTCCGGCTCGTCCCGCGACTGGGCGGCCAAGGGCACCGCGCTGCTCGGCGTCAAGGCCGTCATCGCCGAGTCCTACGAGCGCATCCACCGCTCGAACCTGATCGGCATGGGCGTCCTGCCGCTGCAGTTCCCGGCCGGCCAGACCGCCGACTCGCTGGGCCTCACCGGCGAGGAGACCTTCTCCTTCTCCGGCGTGACCGAGCTCAACGAGGGCCGCACCCCGAAGACCGTCAAGGTCACCGCGGGTGACGTCACCTTCGACGCCGTCGTGCGCATCGACACCCCCGGCGAGGCGGACTACTACCGCAACGGCGGCATCCTGCAGTACGTGCTGCGCAGCCTGATCGGCTGATCCGGCACCACGGATCCGAGCGGCCGGGCCGCGTCCCCCGTGCGGGGGCGCGGCCCGGCCGTCGTCGTGCTACGACGGAGGCATGGCGACGACACGTGATCCCTGGCCGCTCGTCCATGCCGAGCGGCGCGCGCTGCTCGCGGACGCCGGGCGGTTCACGGCGGAGCAGTGGGCGACGGCCTCGCTCTGTCCCGGCCGGACGGTCCGGGACACCCTGGCGCACATGACGGCCACCGCGCGGACGACCCCGCCGGGCTTCTTCCTGAAGATGGCCGGGGCCGGGTTCCGGTTCGAGGTGATGGCCTCCCGGGACATCGCCGCGCTGACCGCGGGCACGCCCGCCGACACCCTCGCCGCGTTCGCCGCCCGGGCGGACTCGGTCGCGCACCCGCCCGGCCCGGTCGACAGCTGGCTCGGTGAGACGGTGGTGCACGCGGAGGACATCCGGCGGCCGCTCGGGCTCGTCCGCGCCTACCCGCCCGAGGCGCTGACCCGGTGCGCGGACTTCTACCGGCGGTCCAATCTGCTGATTGGCGGCAAGCGCCGGGTGGCCGGGCTGACCCTGAGGGCCACCGACGCCGCCTGGACGGCCGGCAGCGGGCCGGAGGTGGCCGGGCCGATGCTCGGACCTGCTCCTGGTGGTCACCGGGCGTCCTGCGGGCCTCGTGGGGCTCACGGGGGAGGGCCTGCCGACGCTGACTGCACGTCTCTGATCCGCCGTCGGCCCGCACCGCGCGGCCGGTGGCCGCCCGGTCCGCCCCCTTGTGCGAACGGGCCGATGTGGACTAAACCTCTGTCTCAGCTTGGTCCAGACCATTTGATGCTGACTCAGAGAAGGCCACGGGCATGCCCAGACGCACCTCAGCAGTCCTCGCGGTGGCACTGGCCACCGTTCTCGCCGCCCCCGCGGCCGCGCAGGCCCACGACGCCCAGGCCCCCGCCTGAAGGGCCAGCGGGTCGGCTACTTCACCCAGTGGGGTGTCTACAGCGGGGCCACCGCGCGCCGCGTGCAGGAGACCGGCCAGGCCGGCAGGCTCACCGTGCTCAACTACGCCTTCGGCAACGTGTCCGCCGACGGCACCTGCTTCGAGGCCAACGGCGCCGGTGTCGGCGACGCCTGGGCCGACTACCAGCGCCCGGTCGGCGCGGACGAGTCCGTGGACGGCGTCGCCGACACCGCCGACCAGCCGCTGAAGGGCAACTTCAACCAGCTCCGCAAGCTCAAGGCGAAGAACCCGCAGCTCAAGGCGGTCGTGTCGCTGGGCGGGTGGACGTGGTCGAAGTACTTCTCCGACGCCGCGGCAACCGACGCCTCGCGGAAGAAGTTCGTCGCCTCCTGCATCGACCTGTACCTCAAGGGCAACCTGCCGCAGCTCGGCTCGGTCGAGGGCGGCGCCGGGTCGGCCGCCGGGGTCTTCGACGGCATCGACATCGACTGGGAGTACCCGGGCGGCGGCGGTGACGCGGGCAACGTCGTCCGCCCCGAGGACGGCCACAACTACACCCTGCTGATGCAGGAGTTCCGCCGCCAGCTGGACGCCCTGGGCGGCCGGCACACCCACTACCTGCTGACCGCCGCCGTGCCCGCGGGCGAGGACAAGGCGGACCGGCTGGAGGTCGCCAAGGTCGCCAGGTCCGTCGACTGGCTGAACCTCATGACGTACGACCTGCACGGGCCCTGGGAGCCGCTGGGGCCGACGAACCACCAGGCCAACCTCTTCTCCGACAGCGCGGACCCGTCCCCGCAGAACGCCGGGTACAGCGCCGACCGCGTCGTCCGGCACTACCTGGCGAAGGGCCTGCCGCCGGCGAAGGCGGTGCTCGGCGTGCCGTTCTACGGCTACGGCTGGACGGGTGTCCCGGACGGCGGCAAGGCCGGGCTCTACCAGCCGGCGACCGGCCTGGCCCAGGGCGGCAACCTGCCCTACAACCGGATCAAGGACCTGCCCGGCACCGTCCACCGGGACTGGCTGCACGGCGCGACCTGGAAGTACGACGGCACCGAGTTCTGGACGTACGACACGCCCGAGCTGCTGACC
The DNA here is from genome assembly GCF_039544005.1 of Kitasatospora paranensis. Lineage (NCBI taxonomy): Bacteria > Bacillati > Actinomycetota > Actinomycetes > Kitasatosporales > Streptomycetaceae > Kitasatospora > Kitasatospora paranensis. The sequence goes on along the minus strand of NZ_BAABKV010000001.1, from coordinate 3,095,821 downwards.
CTCAAGGCCCGCTACACCCGCCTGCTGGGCCTCGGCGGCGTGATGGCCTGGTCGCTGGACAACGACGACGCCCAGGGTTCGCTGGTGGCCGCACTGGACAATGGTCTGAGGTAACGGTCCGCCGGCCGGCCGCTCTCCGCGCAGCTTCGCGTATCACGATTTATGAAAGGTGATGCGCGAAGCTGCGCGTTTCTATGTTCAAACGCACATGAACGCGCTACCTTCTCGGTGTCGGGCGGGTCGCAGCAATGGGCAGGCTCCCTGCGCATTGCACATGCTGCACCGCCCGCAACGCTTTGACCCCCACGCAGCCCATCCGGCAGCCGGACTATTGCCGCCGGGTGAACAGTGGACTATACCTTTGCGCATCGCATACACCGCCTCTGACCGGCATCGATGCCGCTAGGCGCGCTTGAAACAGCGGGACTTGACGCTCCGTCATACCCGTCAGAAGCTTCTTGGACACCGAGGGGTAGGAGCACTCACATGGGCTCTGCAACCGAGTACAACCGCCGGGACATCTTCAAGCGGGCTGCCGGCGTCGCCGTGCTCGCGGCCACCGGCGGATCCCTGCTCACCGCGTGTGCCGGCGGTACCGGCGGCAGCAGCGACAAGGGCAGCAAGACGGCCGGCGGGTACAACCTGACCGACGCCAAGAACCCGTTCGGCGTCAAGGACGCCGACGGCCTCGAGGTCTTCATCTTCAACGGCGGCTACGGCAGCGACTACGCCAAGGCCTTCGAGGCGATCTACTCGAAGTCCTACCCCGGCGCCAAGATCAACCACCAGGCCGACCAGGACGTCACCGGCAAGCTCCAGCCGCGCTTCAACGCCGGCTCGCCGCCGGACGTCATCGACGACTCGGGCAACAAGCAGATCAAGCTCGACGTGCTCGCCGACTCCAACCAGCTGACCGACCTGGCCCCGCTGCTGGACGCGCCGTACATCGACGACCCGACGAAGAAGATCCGCGACGTCCTGATGCCCGGCACCATCGAGTCCGGCACGGTCAAGGGCAAGGTCTACAACCTGTCCTACGTCTACACCGTGTGGGGCTTCTGGTACTCCAACAAGCTCTTCAAGGAGAAGGGCTGGACGGCGCCGAAGACCTGGGCCGACTTCATCACCCTGTGCGGCACCATCAAGGCCGCCGGCATCGCGCCGCTCGCCCACCAGGGCAAGTACCCGTACTACATCAACGTCGCCATCCTGGACATGATCGCCAAGCAGGGCGGCCTGGACCTGATGAAGCGCATCGACGCGCTGGACGCCACCGCGTGGGACGACCCGGCCGTGAAGACCGTCGTCGAGTCCTTCTACCAGGTCGTCGACAAGGACTTCCTGCTCCCCGGCACCAACGGCATGACCCACATCGAGTCGCAGACCGCGTGGAACCAGTACAAGGCCGCGTTCATCCCCTGCGGTTCCTGGCTGGAGAACGAGCAGCTCGCCACCACCCCGGCCGACTTCGACATGGTCTTCATGCCGATGCCGTCGCTGCCCGGTGACAAGCTGCCGGCCGACGCGATCCGCGCCGGCGCCGGCGAGCCGTTCATCGTCCCGTCCAAGGCCAAGAACGTGGCCGGCGGCCTGGAGTTCCTCCGGATGATGCTGACCAAGGAGGCCTCCGGCAAGTTCGCCCAGGCCGCCAACAGCCTCACCTGCCTCAAGGACGGCGTCGGCCCCGAGGTCAAGCTCAAGCCGGGCACCGCCTCCACCGTCGTCGCCCTCAAGGCGGCCGCGGCCAACACCTTCAACTTCCAGTACCCGAACACCGCGTCCAAGTTCGACGAGGACCTGCAGAACGCCTCGGGTGAGCTGATGGCCAAGCGCATCACTCCCGCCGAGTGGATCAAGCGCGCCAAGGACTCCGCCACCAAGAACAAGACCGCCTGACCGGCGGACTGACGAACGCGCCGGGGGCCTCGAACGGCCCCCGGCGCGCACGCCTGACGGACAGGAGAAGTGACCATGCGTCACGGCAAGTACCCCTTCATCGTGGGGTTTCTCTTTCTCCCGATCGTGCTGTACGTGGGCCTGGTCCTCTGGCCCTACGCACAGACCTTCGGGTACTCCCTGACCGACTGGTCGGGGCAGAGCCAGGAGATGAACTTCGTCGGCCTGGACAACTACACCAAACTCTTCGGTGACGAGGTCTTCCTCGGCGCACTCGGGCACAACATCCTGCTGCTCGCGGTGCTGCCGGTCGTGACGATCCTGATCGCGCTGTTCTTCGCCTTCATGCTGAACGTCGGCGGCCGCAGCGGCACCGGCGGCGTCCAGGGCGTCCGAGGCGCGGCCTTCTACAAGGTCGTCTTCTTCTTCCCACAGGTGCTGTCGATCGCGATCCTCGCCGTGCTCTGGCAGGCGGTCTACCGCACCGACGCCAGCGGCCTGTTCAACGGCGTGCTGATCAAGCTCGGCCTGGTGGACGCCCAGAACCCGGTGGCCTGGCTCTCCGACCCGAACCTCGTGCTCTGGTGCATCCTCGGAGTGCTGGTCTGGAGCGGCGTCGGCTTCTACCTGGTGCTGTTCTCGGCAGCCATGCAGTCGATCCCGAAGGACATCTACGAGGCGGCGCTGCTGGACGGCGCCAAGCGCGGCCAGACCTTCTTCCGGATCACCCTGCCGCTGCTCTGGGAGACCGTGCAGACCGCGTGGGTCTACCTCGCGATCGTCGCGATGGACGCCTTCGCCCTGGTGGCCAGCATGACGCCCGGCCGTACCTACGGCGGCGGCCCCGACCACCACAGCGAACTGATGTCCACGTATCTGATGCGCAACTTCCTCGCCTTCGGCGAGGCCGGCTACGCCTGCGCGATGGGTGTCGTGATCTTCTTCTTCACCCTCATCCTGTCCGTCGTCTCGCTGCGGGTCACCCGGCGCGAGCGGATCGAGTACTGAGCGGGGCCATGGCTATGAGTACCAGCATCGACGACACCACGGCCGTCCCCGTCCAGCGCGGCGCCCGCCCGGCGGGGAAGCCGGCGCGCTCCTCCGAGGGCGGCGGCGCCCTGAACGTCTTCTCACACGGCTTCCTCGCCGTGTGGGCCGTCATGATCCTCTTCCCGCTGGCCTGGGTCGTGCTCGGCGCGTTCAAGACCGACTCCCAGATCAACGGCTCGGCGTGGAGCTGGCCCAGCCACTTCCACTTCGACGCCTTCACCCGGGCCTGGTCCAAGGGCATCGGCGGCTTCTTCGCCAACACGCTGATCGTGCTGGCCGGTTCGCTGACCCTGACCATGCTGCTCGGCGCGATGGCGGCCTATGTGCTCGCCCGCTACGAGTTCAAGGGCAACCGGCTGATCTACTTCCTGTTCGTGGCCGGCGCGATGTTCCCGGTCTACCTGGCCCTGGTGCCGCTGTTCTTCATGGTCCGCAACCTCGGTGAGATCTCCCCGTACCTCGGCCTGAACAGCTACCTCGGCCTGATCCTGGTGTACGTGGCGTACTCGCTGCCGTTCACCGTGTTCTTCCTGCACTCGTTCTTCCGGACGCTGCCGACCGCGATCCACGAGGCGGCGATGCTGGACGGCTGCTCGCACACCCGCGCGTTCTTCCAGATCATGGTGCCGATGGCCAAGCCCGGCCTGATCAGCGTGGGCATCTTCAACGTGCTCGGCCAGTGGAACCAGTACATCCTCCCGGTGACCCTGATGCAGCCGACCACGGCCGGCGAGTCCGACCACTCGATGCTCGCCCAGGGCCTGGTCAACCTCGCCCTGCAGTCCGGCTACAAGAGCGACGCCCCGGCCCTGTTCGCCGGTATGACGATCGCCATGCTGCCGGTGCTGGTGGTGTACCTGTCCTTCCAGCGCCAGGTGCAGTCCGGCCTCACCTCGGCCACCCTCAAGTAGGCCCTGCGCGCAACGGCGAAGGCCGCCCCACCGGATCCGGTGGGGCGGCCTTCGCGCGTGCCGGGTCAGCCGCGGTCGCAGGCCTGCGCGCGCAGCGCCCGGGCGAGGTCGTCGCGGCACTCCAGGACGAGCCGGCGCAGTGCCGGGGCCGCGTCGGGGTGTCCGTCCAGCCAGGCGTCGGCCCGGTCCAGGGTGGCCTGCTCGGTCTGGAACTTCGGGAAGAAGCCGCCGACGATCCGCATCGCGATCTCGATCGTGCGCTGCTCCCAGACCGACTCCAGCACGGCGAAGTAGCGGTCGGTGTACCCGGCCGTCAGGTCCCGTCGGCCGGCCTGGGCGAAGCCCGCGATCTGGGCCTCGACCAGCGCGTTCGGCAGTTCGTCGGAGTCGACCACGGCGGCCCAGGCGGCGGCCTTGGCCTCCGGGGTGGGCCGGGCGGCCAGGCACTGGACGAGCTGGCGGCGGCCGCTGGCGGTGTTGTCCCGCTGCAGCTCGCCCTCCAGCTCCTCGGCGCCGGCGTCGCCCGAGGCGGCCAGCGGCAGCCACAGGGCCCAGCGCAGCTCCTGGTCGACGTCCAGGCCGTCGATCCGGGCGGTGCCCTCCAGCAGGCCGCGGACGAGCTGCAGCTGCTCGGGGGCGTCCGCGACCAGGGCGGTGAACCGGGCCCAGGCCAGCTGCTGGTCGCTGCCGGGGGCGGCGGCCCGCAGCTCGCGGACGGCGCCCTCGGCGAGCAGCCGGCCGCCCTCGGCGCGCCAGGCCGGGTCCGCGTACAGGTCGAGCGCGCCCTTGGCCTGCTGGTGCAGCGACTGGAGCACGCCGATGTCGGACTCCCGGCCGGCGAAGCGCAGCACCAGGTCGAGGTAGTCCCGGGTCGGCATCAGGCCGTCCCGGGTGAGGTTCCAGACCGCGGACCAGGCCAGTGCCCGGGCGAGGTCGTCGCGGATCAGGCCCAGTCCGCCGCGGAGCGTCTCCAGCGACACCTCGTCGAACCTGATCTTGCAGTACGTCAGGTCGGCGTCGTTGACCAGCACCAGGGCGGGCCGCGGCCGTCCGGCGAGGGCGGGGACGACGGTGCGGGCGCCGGTCACGTCGAGTTCGACCAGCTCGGTGCGGACGAGGTCGCCGGCGGCGTCCCGGTCGTAGAGGCCGACCGCGATCCGGTGCGGGCGCAGCGTGGTGCCGTCCTGGAGCACCGCGAACTCGGTGATCCGGCCGTCCGCGTCGGCGGTCAGCTGCGGGGTGAGCGCGTTGACGCCGGAGGTCTGCAGCCAGGCCGCGGACCACGTCTTGAGGTCGCGGCCGCTGGTCTGCTCCAGCGCGTCCAGCAGGTCGGTGAGCACCGTGTTGCCGTAGGCGTGCCGCTTGAAGTACTGGCGGGCGCCGGCGAAGAAGGCATCCCGGCCGACGTACGCCACCAGCTGCTTGAGCACCGAGGCGCCCTTGGCGTAGGTGATGCCGTCGAAGTTGAGCTTGGCGTCCTCCAGGTCCCGGATGTCCGCGGTGATCGGGTGCGTGGTGGGGAACTGGTCCTGCCGGTACGCCCAGGCCTTGCGGCGGTTGGCGAAGGTCGTCCAGGCGCCCGTCCAGCGGGTCGCCTCGACCTGGGAGATGGAGCCCATGAAGTCGGCGAAGGACTCCTTCAGCCACAGGTCGTCCCACCACTTCGGGGTGACCAGGTCGCCGAACCACATGTGCGCCATCTCGTGCAGCACCACGTTGGCCCGGCCCTCGTAGGCCGCGTCGGTCACCTTCGACCGGAAGACGAACTCCTCGCGGAAGGTGACGCAGCCCGGGTTCTCCATCGCGCCGATGTTGTACTCCGGCACGAAGCACTGGTCGTACTTGCCGAACGGGTACGGGTAGTCGAACTCGTCGTGGAAGAAGTCCAGGCCCTGCTTGGTGACGGTGAAGATGTCGTCCGCGTCGAAGTGCGGGGCGAGCGAGCGGCGGCAGGTGGCGGCGAGCGGGATCTCCAGCCGGGTGCCGTCGGGCAGGTCGCGGCCGTAGTGGTCGCGGGCCACGTGGTAGGGGCCGGCGACGACGGCGGTCAGGTAGGTGGAGATCGGCTTCGTCGGGGCGAAGCGCCAGGTGCGGGCGGCGCCGTCCTCGGTGATCTCCTCGTGCACCGCGTTGGCGTACACGTCCCAGGCCGCGGGCGCGGTCACCGTGAAGGTGAACGGGGCCTTCAGGTCGGGCTGTTCGAAGGTGGCGAAGACCCGGCGGGCGTCCGCGGGCTCGAAGTGCGTGTAGAGGTAGGTCTCGCCGTCGGCGGGGTCGACGAAGCGGTGCATGCCCTCGCCGGTGCGGCTGTACGCGCAGTCGGCCTCGACCACCAGCTCGTTGGTGCCGGCCAGGCCGTCGAGCGCGATCCGGGCGCCGTCGAAGACCTCGGCCGGGTCCAGGTCGCGGCCGTTGAGGCGTACCGCGCGCACGGCCGGGGCGAGCAGGTCCACGAAGGTGGCGCTGCCGAGCGCCGAGGAGCGGAACTCGATCGTCGTCGTGGAGCGGAACGTGGTGGCTGCCGGGTCCGGCGCCGAGGTGAGGTCGAGATGGACGCGGTACCGGTCCAGGTCGATGCTCCGTGCCCGCTGTCGGGCTTCTTCGCGGCTCAGGTTCTTGCCCGGCACGGCGGTACTCCTTTGTCCGGTCGCACGCAGTGAGGTCGACGCAGGCCGAACCGGTGGATTCGGCCGTGCGCATCCTTTCACGGTGCCGGCGCCGGACTCGGTGCGGGCACGGTGGAATCAACGGCACGTCGCCGCTGTTGTCAGCCCGGGACACACCCGACCACACCTCCGTCCGAAGGGCGACGCTCCGTGACGACTGCCGACTCCCGCAAGATCGCCGACTTCTGGTTCGACCCGATCTGCCCCTGGGCCTGGATGACCTCCCGCTGGATGCTGGAGGTCGAGCAGCTGCGTCCGGTGGACACCAAGTGGCACGTGATGAGCCTCTCGGTGCTCAACGAGAACCGCGACGACCTGCCCGACCGCTACAAGGAACTGCTCGCGGCGGGCTGGGGCCCGGTCCGCGTCCTGATCGCCGCCGCCCAGGCGCACGGCGACAAGGTGCTCGGCCCGCTGTACACCGAGCTCGGCACCCGCTTCCACAACCAGGGCCTGCCGAACAGCCGGGAGACCATCGAGGCGGCCCTGGTCGCGGCGAACCTGCCGGCCGAGCTCGCCGACGCGGCCGACAGCGACGCGTACGACGACGCCCTGCGGGCCTCCCACCGCGAGGGCATCTCGCTGGTCGGCGAGGACGTCGGCACCCCGGTGATCGCGGTGGACGGCGCGGACGGCGACCGCGTCGCCTTCTTCGGCCCGGTGGTCACCCCGACCCCGCGCGGCGAGGCCGCGGCCCGGCTCTGGGACGGCACCGTCCTGGTCGCCTCCACCCCCGGCTTCTACGAGATCAAGCGGACCCGCACCGCCGGGCCGTCCTTCGAGTAGCCGGACAGCAGAAAGAGGCGGGGGCGACGGATCATCCGTCGCCCCCGCCCGCATGCGCGGCCCCGTGCCGGGGTCAGCCCCGGACGGCCCGCCGGGTGCCGAACCGGCCGGCGACCGCCAGGGCGACGGCCAGCCCGGCCGTGAAGTACAGCTGCACCCGGTTGCTCTCGTCGAGCAGCATCAGCGCCAGCACGCCGAGGATCCCGGCGAGCGCCACCCAGGTCAGGTACGGGAAGGCCCACATCCGCACGGTGAGCTGCTCCGGCTCCTCCCGCTCCAGCCTTCGCCGCATCCGCAGCTGGGCCACCGCGATGAACGCCCACACCACCAGGACGGCCGCGCCGACCATGTTGAGCAGCCAGGTGAAGACCGTCGCGGGCCACCAGTAGCTCAGCAGCACCGCGAGGAAGCCGAACGCGGAGGAGGCCAGCACGGCCCGCCGCGGCACCCCGCCCGAGGTGCGGGCCAGTGCCTTCGGGCCGAGTCCGCGCTGCACCAGCGAGTACGCCATCCGGGACGAGCCGTAGATGTTGGCGTTCATCGCCGACAGCAGCGCGATCAGCACCACCACGCTCATCACCCGCCCGGCCGCCGGGATCCCCAGCCCGTCCAGCACCGCGACGTAGGGGCCGGGGGTGACCAGCGAGGGCGAGTTCCACGGCACCAGGGTGACGATCACGGCCATCGAGCCGACGTAGAAGAGGGCGATCCGCCACATCGCGGTGCGCACCGCGCGGGCGACGCCGCGTCGCGGGTCGGGCGACTCGGCGGCGGCGATGGTCACGGTCTCCAGGCCGCCGTACGCGAACACCGAGGCGAGCAGGCCGGTGACCAGGCCGGTCGTGCCGTGCGGCAGGAAGCCGCCGTGGCCGGTCAGGTTGGCGGTGCCGGGGGAGTGGCTGCCGGGCAGCAGGCCCGCGACGGCCAGCACGCCGATCACCAGGAAGGCGGCGATCGCGGCGACCTTCACCGCGGCGAACCAGAACTCGAACTCGCCGAAGTTCTTCACCGCGGCCAGGTTGCTGCCGCAGAAGAAGGCCATGAAGACGGCGACCCAGACCCAGAGCGGGACACCGGGGAACCAGCCCTGCATCACGTGCGAGGCGCCGATCGCCTCGGCGGCGACGCCGACGCACAGCAGTGTCCAGAACATCCAGCCGACGGTGACCCCGGCCCACGGCCCGATCTCCCGTTCGGCGTGCACCGAGAACGAGCCGCTGGCCGGGCGGGCCGCCGACATCTCGCCGAGCATCCGCATGACCAGCATGACCAGCAGGCCGGAGGCGGCGAAGGCGAGCATGATGGCCGGCCCGGCGGCGGCGATCCCGGCGCCGGAGCCGACGAACAGGCCCGCCCCGATGACGCCGCCGAGCGCGATCATGGACAGGTGGCGCGGCTTGAGGCCCGGGGTCAGCCGGCCCTCGGCGGCCGGCTGGGCCGGCCGCGCGCGGGTGGGCGTGGGAGAGGGGGTCGTCATCAGGCGTCGTCCATGTTCGTCGGATTTCGGAGCGAGCTGTTCACTATTCGGTATGGGTGATGGACACGCCAAGGCTGTCCGCCGGAAGCTCGCGATCCGGACGCATCGCTCACGCACCGTGCCCGGTCGGTCACATCCGCCCAGCTCGCGGCGGGTGCCGGGCAGGCCGGACCCGACAACGGCACCCCCTGACGGTTTGTCGGGGACCGCGTCCGCCCGGACGGGCCGTCGGCGTAGGTTCACGAGTGTTCACCACGACCCGTCATGTCCGCCGAGCCGAACAGGAGCCCTCCCCGATGGCCACCGCCACGCCGATCACCGGCACCCCCGTCCTCGCCGACCTGCTGCCCCGCGCCACCACCCGGCTCGGCGCCCAGGCCCGCGAACTCGCCCTGGTGGCAGGCGGCGCCGCGCTCACCGGACTGGCCGCCCAGCTGTCGGTGCCCGTCCCCGGCTCCCCCGTCCCGGTCACCGGCCAGACCTTCGCCGCCCTGCTCGTCGGCACCGCCCTCGGCGCCCGCCGCGGCGTCGCCTCGCTCGCCCTGTACCTGCTCGCCGGCATGGCCGGACTGCCCTGGTTCGCCGAGGCCACCTCCGGCTGGACGATGCCCACCCTCGGCTACGTGCTGGGCTTCGTCCTCGCGGCCGGCCTCACCGGCGCCCTCGCCCGGCGCGGCGCGGACCGCAGCCCGGTGCGCACCGCCGTCGCCATGGTCCTCGGCACCCTGGCGATCTACGCCGTCGGCGTCCCCTACCTGGCCGCCGCCCTGCACCTCCCGCTCTCCCGGGCCGCCCAGCTCGGCCTCTACCCCTACCTCCTGGGCGACGCCCTGAAGGCGCTGCTCGCCATGGGCGCCCTCCCGCTCGCGTGGAAGCTGCTCGGCGGCACCCGCTGACCGGCCGCACCCCGCCCTCCGGCCGGCCGGCCGGCCGCGTCCCGACGCGCCCCGGGCCCCCTGCCGCGGCCCGGGTGCACGCGCGTGCCACACTCATGGCATGCGCGTGTACCTGGGCTCGGACCATGCCGGCTACGAACTGAAGAACCACCTCGTCGAGTGGCTGAAGGGCGCCGGCCATGAGCCGGTCGACTGCGGCCCGCACATCTACGACGCCGAGGACGACTACCCGCCGTTCTGCCTGCGCGCCGCCGAGCGCACCGCGGCCGACCCGGAGGCACTGGGCGTCGTGATCGGCGGCTCCGGCAACGGCGAGGCGATCGCCGCCAACAAGGTCAAGGGCGTCCGCGCCGCACTCGCCTGGAGCGAGCAGACCGCCGCCCTCGGCCGCGAGCACAACAACGCCAACGTGATCTCCGTCGGCGGCCGGATGCACAGCGTCGACGAGGCCACCAAGTTCGTCGAGATCTTCCTCAACACCCCCTACAGCGGCGAGGCCCGGCACACCCGCCGGATCGAGATGCTCAGCGAGTACGAGACCACCGGCGAACTGCCGCCCGTCCCGGCCCACCACCCGCAGGGCTGACCCACCGTCGACACCCCGCCGTACGGGCCGTCAGGCCCGTACGGCGGCCACCCGACCCTCCCGCGGCGCCCCGGCCACGGTCGCCCGCCGCCCCGGCGCACGGTCGGCCCCGCACGCCCCGCGCAGGGCCCCCGCCCGCCGGTCGGCCGACAGGCCGAAACCCGCCACGGCCACCCGGCGAACCGTCGCCCGCCACCCCGGGCCGTCGACGCCGACCCGTACCGGTGGATAGGGTCGGACCCCATGGCTGGCCGCACGCCGGGCAGAACGCCCCACACGACTGCGACGGGCCCCACCGCGAGCGCGGCCGGGGAGACCGTCGGCGCCCGGCTGCGCGGCCGCATCCGCCGGCTCAGACGACGGCTCCGCCGCACCGGCGTCGACTACTTCCGCGGCGCCGCCCCGGACTGGTTCGCCTTCGCGCTGATGCTCGTGGCCGTCCCGGTCCTGGTCGCGCTCAACGTCTGGATCCCCGCCTGGATCCCGCCCACCGCCCTGGTGCTGCCCGTCCTTGCCGGCTCCCTGCTGCTCCGCCCGGCCACCCTCGTCCTGCTGTACGCCGCCGCCGCCGTCGGCCTCTCCACCGAGTCCGTGATCCACACCGGCGAGCGGGTCGCCAGCGACAACCCCGCGGCCTACGTCTACGGAGTCACCCCCGGCGCGGCCCTGGTGGTCGGCGCTGTCGGCATCGCCGGCCTGCTGGTGGCCCAGTTCCGCAGCCGGGTCGGCGTGCCCTGGCGCGGCGGCGGCACCATGCTCTTCGACCTGCGCGAGCGGCTGCGCGTCCAGAGCCAGGTGCCGCAGCTGCCCGAGGGCTGGTACGCCGACATGGCGCTGCGCCCGGCCGGCGGACAGTCCTTCTCCGGCGACTTCGTGGTCGCCGCCCGCACCGGCAGCGCCCGCCGCACGCTGGAGGTGGTGCTGGCGGACGTCTCCGGCAAGGGCATGGACGCCGGCTCCCGCGCGCTGCTGCTCTCCGGCGCGTTCGGCGGCCTGCTCGGCTCGCTGCCGGCCCACGACTTCCTGCCCGCCGCCAACGGCTACCTGCTGCGCCAGGACTGGGACGAGGGCTTCGCCACCGCCGTCCACCTGGTGCTCGACCTCGACACCGGCCAGTACGAACTCCTCTCCGCCGGGCACCTGCCGGGCATGCAGCGGCTCGGCGGCAGCGGCCGCTGGGAGTTGCGGGAGTCCGCCGAGGGCCCGCTGCTCGGCATCTACGACGGCGCCAAGTTCGAGGGCGTGCGCGGCACGCTGGACCGCGGCGACGTGCTGATGCTCTGCACCGACGGCATGGTCGAGGTGCCCGGGCGGGACCTCACCGAGGGCATGGACCGGCTGATGGGGGAGGCCGACCGGCTGGTGGCGGGCGGCTTCCGCGGCTCGGCGGGACGGCTGATCGAGCGGGTCGCCAAGGACGTCAACGACGACCGGGCCGTCCTGCTGGTCTGGCGCCGGTGACGGCGCGGACCCCGCTGTCAAGTCCCGTGCACTGATCTTCGGCCAATCCTCGGGCGTCCCACACGAGTCGATCACCGGCCCGCCGGGCGCCGCAGGGCCGCTCCGAAGACCGTGGGCCGGGCCCCGCCGACGCACCGTCAGGCGGCCTCGGCTATCGTCTCGGTCGGCGGGAATTCGTCTCAGATGGCAGGATCTTCGCGCCATGCTCCCGGCAAGTCCTTTACGCAGTCGGCACGAACGACCACACTGAGTCCGGGTGGATCGGTCATGGCCGGGGGATGGGGGGCAGCGCGTGCGGCAGGCGGCATGCGGTACGGCGCGGCGGGGCATCACCATGACGGCGGGACCGACCGGTGAGTTTTCAGGGACGGTCGGCGCAGGCCGCAGGCCGGCTTCGACACGGGGTTCCGCCGCGAACTCCCGCCAGAGCTTGAGGAAGTGAATCCGGGTGGCCTTCTCCGTCTCCGCGCTGTTCCTGTTCGGCGTCATCGTCGTCATCTTCATCCGCAACAAGCAGCTGAAGATGAGCCATGCGATCATCGCGGCGCTCTTCGGCTTCATGGTCAGCCAGTCCACGGCGGCCAAGCCGATCCAGGACTTCCTCAACCAGCTGGCGAAGACCATCTCGTCGGTCGCCAGCTGACCGCCGGCCGCTGACCGACCGGCGGTCGGACGTGCCACCGGCCGTCCGGGCCGCCACCAGGCCCGGGCCGGGTCGGACGTGTCCGGCGCGCCGGGTCAGGACGGGCGGCGCTCCGCGCGCGCCCGGCGCCAGCGGCCGAGCAGCCCGCCGCGTCCCGGCTCCGCCGACCACCGCCCGGCAGGTCCGGCGGAGGGCGCCGCAGTCGCGCGGGGGTCGGCCTGCGCAGGTCCCGGCATGCCCTCGGGCACCAGCAGGACGAACAGCCGGGCCCAGCACAGCCGCTCGCCGCGCGGCCAGGCGAGCGCGCGCAGGGCGGCCGAAGCACGTTCCGCGACCTCGCCGCCGATCCGGACCTCCGCCACGTCCTCGCCCAGCCGCCCGCCGAAGAAGAGCTTCACCCCGGTCACCCCGGCCGGCAGCGGCCCGGCCAGCTCCGGGGCCAGCGCCGCCGCCAGCTGGGGCAGCACCTGGTGGTCCGCCAGCCAGTCGGCCAGCCGCTCGCTGCCGAAGCCGAACACCGCCGCCGGGCCCTGTACGGCCTGCCAGCCGGGCAGCAGTTCCGTCCCGTAGTGGTCGCCGTGCTCCCCGCGCCCCTCCTGGAACTCCACCACGGCCGCCGCCGTCGTGGTCGCCCACATCCGTACGGCGCTGTCCAGCTGCTCCTCCTCGGTGCGGCCGAGCCCCGCCGTGCAGTCCCAGACCACGGGGCCGTCCGCCCGGCCCAGTTCGAGGACGTAGCCGAGGTCGACGTGCCCGGCGCCGCCCTGGCCGCCCTCGCCGGGGTGTTCGCGCACCGCGACCGCGGTCCGCCCCGGTCCGCGGACCACGCTGCCCTCGACGGTGAAGCGCAGGCCGTAGCGCGCCATCTCACGGACCACACTGCGCTGGATCACGTCCAGCCTGTCCTGCGGGCGCACCCCGGTGCTCCTCACTCCACGTCCGACCCCGGGGGCCGGCTCGAAAACGGTCGAACAGTCGGACGGCAGTGAGGCTATCGGCCGGCTCGGACGGGCCGGGCACCGGGCGCGCGGCCGCTCCGCCGGTCATCCGGGGCCGACGCCGCGGGGCGGTCCGCGGTTCCCCGAAAACCCCTCCGCGGAACCCGGGGTGACCAGTGTCACCGGCGTGTGCATGATCCGTGCCCGCCCGCGACCGACCGCGCACGCCGGGTGTACGAAATCGGCGAAACGCCATGATCCGGACACATGCGGTCATTGCGGCGGACGCTCTCCGTCCACCGGGAGCGGGCGGAGAGTCACGCCGGGGGTGATCGCCGAGGGCCCTCCAAGGGCCGGGGCTTGCTTCGAACGTGCTCGATCGGTTTTCCTCGGAGCCTGCCCGGCCAATCGACCGGGCGGGCCACCGGGCGGAACGCCGAGTCCTGCCGCCGTCCGGGGCCACGCACAATCTGTGCACGGCAGGAGCGGGGGACCCAAGGTAAGTGCCGCGCCCGGTAGTTCCGGGACGGCTTGGGGTGAAGTCGCGTCTTTTCGCGACCGGGCGATCTTCCCGCCCGAACCCGACAGCTCACCTCGTAGGCGTAGGAGAGGATCACCCCCATGTCCGTTCTGGGCACCCGTCTGACCCGTCTCGCTGTCGCCACCGGTGTTGCTGCTGCTGCCATCGCCATCCCGGCCACCGCCGCCAGCGCCCACTCCGCTCCCGCCGCCAAGGCCGCCGCCCCCGCCGCTGCCGCTCCGGCCGCCGCGGCCCCGGCCGCCGCGCAGGCCCCCGCCAAGTCCGCCGACTCGACTTACAAGGTCGTCGGCGGCGACACCCTGTCGAAGATCGCCAACGCCCAGCACGTGGACGGCGGTTGGCACAAGCTCTACCAGGACAACCGCCAGGTCATCGGCGGCAACCCGAACCTGATCTTCCCCGGCCAGCAGCTCTCCCTCGCGGGCCAGGCCGCCGCCGCGCAGGCCCCGGCCGCCGCCCCGGCCCCGGCCCAGAAGCCCGCCGCGCCGAAGCCGGCCGCGCCGAAGGCCGCCGCGCCGCAGACCTCCACCCCGAAGGCCGCCGCCACCACCCCGGCCGCGAAGCCGGCCGAGGCCGCCAAGCCCGCCGTCGCCGCCTCCGGCTACGTCGCCCCGGTCTCCGCGCCGCTCGGCACCCCGTACCACAAGGCCGGCTCCAACTGGTCCAGCGGCTACCACACCGGCGTCGACTTCGTCGTCTCCACCGGCACTGCCGTGCACGCCATCGCCGGCGGCACCGTCGTCGAGGCCGGCTGGGGTGGCGCCTACGGCAACAACGTCGTCATCAAGCACGCCGACGGCAAGTACTCGCAGTACGCCCACTTCTCGGCCCTGAAGGTCTCGGTCGGCCAGACCGTCTCCGCCGGCCAGGTCATCGGCCTCTCCGGTGCCACCGGCAACGTGACCGGCCCGCACCTGCACTTCGAGGTCCGCACCGGCCCGGCGTACGGCTCCGACATCGACCCGGTGGCCTACCTCGCCGCCCACGGTGTCCGCGTCTGACGCACCGCCACAGCCCGAAGGCCCGGACCGCTCCCTGCGGTCCGGGCCTCGGCCGTGCCCGGACCCTGCTCCTGCGCCCTTCCCCGCGGCCCTGGTCTCCGCAGCCGGCTGTCGGACGGTCCGTGATCGCGTCCCGGCAGGGCGGGGCCTGACCGGCCGGCAGCCGATCCCGCCCTCCGGCGCCGGCTGTCTCCGGGCGGGGCGGGCGGGCCACCCGCGTTCGAGCTGCGCTCACTCGTTCGACACGCCCCCGACCGGCCCAACGCCGGTGCGGCGGGGTGGTGGCGACCTAGCGTCGCAGACACGACAACCCCGTCGCGGAAGGGATCCACATGTACCGAGGCCTCACGCGCACCGCTGTTCTGCTCGCCCTCGCCGGCGCCGCCTGCCTTCCCGGCATCGCGACCGCCCAGGCCGCCGGCCAGACCCGGACGATCGTCATCGGCGACCAGAACCAGGTCGCCGGCAGCGACATCTTCAACGCGGGCGGCGACAACACGGTCGGCTCGAACGACGGCACCAACGCGGGCACCGGCCGACTCGACGTCTCCGCGATCGCCGCCGCCGTGGCCAAGCACTACCTCGGCTGACCTGCCGTCGCACCCGGCACGCCCCGGCCCCGGCCGGCGGACCCCACCGCCACGTCCGGGGCCGGACGCCGTGAGCGGGCACTCGCGCCGGTAGGGTGCGGCCCGTGTCCTTGCCCGAACCGGTGTCCGAGACCGCGCACCTCGTGATCGAGTCCCCACGCGCCGGAAACGGCACGGCCGGCGTCGCGCTCGCGGTCGCCCTGCTGCCGCTCGCGGCCGTCCTGTTGCTGTTCAGCCTCGCGCTCACCGCCGAGTCGCAGTCGCCGGAGGACTATCCCGGGCTCCGGGACAACCTCGGCCCCCTCGCGCTCGTGTTCCTCGCGCTGAGCGCGGCGGCGACGACGCTCGTCCTCCTCGCCGCCCGCCGGCTGCGCCGCCTGCTGCGGATCGCCGTCGTCCCGCTCTGCGTTTTGCTGCTCGTCGGCGCCGGCTACCGGGGCTGGACCCTGGCCCCTCTCCTGAAGTGCGGCGGCCACGGCGCCGTCGCCCGGCAGCCGGACGGCTCCTTCGCCTGCTACGACCGCTGAGGCGCACACCGCGCCTCTCCCCTGTTTCCGCTGCCTTTTCTTTCCGCTACGGGACCTTGCGGCAGCTGGGCCGGTCAGGGAGCGAGATGTAGGTGGTCCGGAGCCCGGCCGACACGGCGAGGGTGCTGACGCCCTTCCGGCCTCCCGGGCCGTAGCCCATCGCGGTCAGGGTCCCGCAAAGGTGGAGGGCGTCCTCGGCGCTGACGTCCTCCTTCATGTTCACCATCAGCTGGAGACCCAACCGGGCCTTGGTCAGGACGTCACCGGTGGTCGGGCTGCCGGAGCCGGCCCCCGTCGTCCGGATCATCGACCCGTAGGCGATGCCCGGCAGGCACCGGACCTCGGCCGGCAACGGTTCCGAGGTGATCCCGTCGGTGCTCGCCCCGCTGTCGGTCGGTTCCGGTTCGGCGGACGGACAGGCCGAGGCCGACGACATCGCCTGCGGCGCCCCGGCCGTCGTCGCTGCCGATGTGCAGCCCGCCGCCAGCGTGATCACGGCACCGACGGCGATGGTCAGCGTTGTCGTACGGATGTTCATGGTCCGGCTCCCCCGGTCGATTCGTGCAGACTCCAGCGGCAGTGATCATGTGGGGTCGGCCACGGTGGATCTGTGGCGGGGGCGGCGCGGCCATGGCCGCCGGGGCCCGGTCCTGGCAGGATGGCGCCATGACGATCAACCGAAAGGCGCATGCCGCGTAGGCGACCCGGCGCGCTCCGCGCCGCCCGCGACCTCCAACCGCACCGCATCGCCACGTGGGTGCGCGAGATACCGCCGATCGACCGCCTTTCGCGGGAGACCAGCGCCGCTGTCCGCCATGCCGAGGTCACCCATCCCGGCTACCACGTTCGTTCGGGCAGCGCCGAGGCCAACCTGCACCGCTACCGGGCCTTCCTGCGCCTGCCCGGCCGGAAGCTGAGGCCGACGCGGTCCGAGTGCCCGGCCTGCCCGGGCTGCCAGTACGACGACATCGCCCATGTCAGGGATGCCCTGCAGGACGTCCTGATGATCCTGCCGCTGCCTGCACGCGTCGAGTTCCGCCGACTCCTCGATGCCCTCGACTCCCGCTTCCGGAGCAGGACGCTGCCCGACCCATGGCTCCCCGACACCGACTGGCTCGGCGAGCCCCTGCCCTGGTGGCATCGGCGGGTCTACCAAGGGCGCTGAGGACGGGGAACCGTGCCCGGCGGGACGTTCGCGTCGCCGAGAACGACGAAGGCCCCAGCTCCGCGATCATGTCGCTGAGCTGGGGCCTTCGGTGTGGAGCGGGCGACGAGAATCGAACTCGCGTGGCCAGTTTGGAAGACTGGGGCTCTACCATTGAGCTACGCCCGCGTACGTGTGTTGACGGCGAACCGACCGCACGCTGCCCCGCAGGGCCGGTGGGCCATGGGGACGGGGGTCAGCCTACCTGGTCGGGTCATGCGAATGCACACTCCTTTCGCTCGCGGCGGCCGTCCGTATTTCGGTGAGGGGGCAGGGACCGGCGTGTACTCTTCCTCTCGGCACTACGGGGTGTGGCGCAGTTTGGTAGCGCGTCCGCTTTGGGAGCGGAAGGCCGTCGGTTCGAATCCGGCCACCCCGACAGTCTCGGCAGGGTCTCGTCAGACGGGCGGGGCCCTGTTGCTTTCGTGGTACCGGTAGGATGGGCCGCTGGAGGTGGTGCCTGCGGTGAACACCCAGGTGCACCGCCCGAGGGCGAGGAGTCACGCTCACCGTCCACCCCCTACGGGAGATGCAGCTCCAATCGCCCATCGCCCGTCTCGCCCGATCGGCCCGCCTTCCGGCAGGTCACGTCGGGCGGAGACAACCTGACCGCAAGCCCACTAGGAGACCTAACCGTGAAGAGCGCCGTCGAGACTCTGAACCCGACCCGGGTTCGACTCACCGTCGAGGTGCCCTTCGAGGAGCTCAAGCCCAGCCTCGACGCGGCGTACAAGAAGATCAACCAGCAGGTCTCGGTCCCGGGCTTCCGCAAGGGCAAGATCCCGAACCGCGTCATCGACCAGCGCTTCGGCCGTGCCGCCGTGCTGGAGGAGGCGGTGAACGACGCCCTGCCGCGCTTCTACACGCAGGCCGTCGACGAGGGCAAGATCGAGGTCCTCGGGCAGCCCGACATCACCGACATCGAGGGTGTCGAGCGGCTCGCCGACGGCGGTGACCTGAAGTTCACCGCCGAGGTCGACGTGCGCCCGGAGATCAGCCTGCCGGACTTCTCGGAGATCTCCGTCACCGTCGACGCCATCGAGGTGTCGGACGAGGACGTCGCCAAGTCGCTGGAGCAGCTCCGCGAGCGCTTCTCCTCCGTGAAGGACGTCGAGCGCGCCGCGGCCGCCGGCGACGTCGTGGTCGTCGACCTTGAGGCCAAGGTCGACGGTGAGGTGCCGGAGGACGGCACCGCCACCGGCGTGAGCTACGAGATCGGCTCCGGCCGCCTGCTGGACGGCATCGACGACGCCGTGATCGGCCTGTCCGCCGGTGAGTCCAAGACCTTCACCACCGAGCTCAAGGGCGGCACCCAGGCCGGCCAGCAGTCGGAGGTCACCGTCACCGTGACCGCCGTCCAGGAGAAGGAGCTCCCCGAGCTGGACGACGAGTTCGCCCAGCTGGCGAGCGAGTTCGACACCCTGGACGAGCTGAAGGCCGACTCCACCAAGCGCCTGGAGCGCATGAAGGAGTTCGACCAGGCCACCCAGGCCCAGGAGAAGGTCCTCGACGAGCTGCTGACCCGGGTGGAGATGGAGTACCCGGAGAAGCTCCTCCAGGACGAGGTCGGCACCCGCAAGCACAACCTGGAGCACCACCAGCTCGAGCCCATGGGCCTGACTCTGGAGGCCTACCTGGCCACCCAGGACAAGTCCGTCGAGGACTACGAGAAGGAGACCGAGGACCAGGCGAAGAAGGGCATCAAGACCCAGTTCGTCCTGGACGAGATCGTGGCGAAGCAGGAGCTGGGCGTGTCCCAGGAGGAGCTCACCGAGCACCTCATCCGCCGCGCCGCGGGCTCGGGCCTCACCCCCGACCAGTTCGCCCAGCAGATCGTGCAGGGCAACCAGGTTCCGCTGCTCGTCGGCGAGGTCGCCCGCGGCAAGGCCCTGGCGCTGGTCGTCGAGGCCGCCACGGTGACCGACAGCAACGGTGAGACCGTCACCTTCGAGGACGACGAGGACGAGACCGAGGCCTCCGCCGCGGTCGAGACCGTCGAGGTCGCCGACGAGGCTGCCGAGTCGACCGAGGCCTGAGCCTCACCCGCCTGAACGGCCAGTGGCCCGGACACCGCACGGTGTCCGGGCCACTGCCGTGTCCGGGCGATGCCCGGCGGCCCGCCGTGTCCCGGCCCCAGCCCCCGGCCCCGGCCCCAGCCCCCGGCCCCGGCCCCCGGCCCCCGGTGCGCGGGCGTGTTCCCCTGTGCACCCTGCGTCCACCCTGCGCTCACAGCGAACAGTTCTGCGTGGGGGATTCTGCGGCACGGCCTGCGCGTTAGGGTCGGTGGACAGCGCACACACGCAGATCGACTGAGCAGGTGGCTAAGTGACGTTCCCGCAGATGCAGATGGATGGCCTGACGGCGCCGCGCGCCGCCGCCGGTGACGTGCTCGGCGGCTTGGGCGACCAGGTCTACAACCGGCTGCTCAACGAGCGCATCATCTTCCTCGGCCAGCAGGTCGACGACGACATCGCCAACAAGATCACCGCACAGCTCCTCCTCCTGGCCGCGGACCCGGAGAAGGACATCTTCCTGTACATCAACTCCCCGGGCGGCTCGATCACCGCCGGCATGGCGATCTACGACACCATGCAGTACATCAAGAACGACGTCGTGACGATCGCGATGGGCATGGCGGCCTCCATGGGCCAGTTCCTGCTCACCGCCGGCGCCAAGGGCAAGCGCTTCTCGCTGCCCAACGCCAACATCCTGATGCACCAGCCCTCGGCGGGTCTCGGCGGTTCCGCCTCCGACATCCGGATCCAGGCCGAGCAGCTGCTCCGCACCAAGAAGCGGATGTCCGAGCTCATCGCGCACCACAGCGGCCAGAGCTTCGAGCGGGTCACCGCGGACTCCGACCGCGACCGCTGGTTCACCCCGGAGGAGGCCAAGGCGTACGGCCTCATCGACGAGATCATGCACAGCGCCGCGGACGTCCCCGGCGGCGGCGGCACCGGCGGCGGCAACGCCTGATCGTCGGCAGCAGACTTCCAGACCGCACGCTTCGGAGGACCGAACCCCCCATGAACACTCCCTACACGCCGCGTGGCGAGTTCCAGGGCGCCCGTGCCGAGGGCCGCTACATCGTGCCCCGTTTCGTCGAGCGCACCTCCCAGGGCATCCGTGAGTACGACCCGTACGCCAAGCTGTTCGAGGAGCGCATCATCTTCCTCGGCTCGCAGGTGGACGACGTCTCGGCCAACGACATCATGGCCCAGCTGCTGTGCCTGGAGTCGATGGACCCGGACCGCGAGATCCAGATGTACATCAACTCGCCCGGTGGCTCGTTCACGGCCCTGACGGCCATCTACGACACCATGCAGTACGTCAAGCCGGACATCACCACCGTCTGCATGGGCCAGGCGGCCTCCGCGGCGGCCGTGCTGCTGGCGGCGGGCACCCCCGGCAAGCGCATGGCGCTGCCGAACGCCCGCATCCTGATCCACCAGCCGTACACCGAGACCGGCCGCGGCCAGGTGTCGGACCTGGAGATCCAGGCCAAGGAGATCTTCCGGATGCGCGAGCAGCTGGAGGAGATGCTGGCCAAGCACTCCAACAAGCCGGTCGAGACGGTGCGCGACGACATCGAGCGCGACAAGATCCTGACCGCCGAGGAGGCGCTGGAGTACGGTCTGATCGACCAGATCATCTCCACCCGCAAGTCGTCGCTGACGGACTGACCGGGTACTTCGGGGGCGGGTCGTACGCCGGTGCGCGCTGCACCGTGACGTACGCCCCGCCCCGATCCGTTCCGGTCGCCCGATCGGACGGGCACAATGGACACCGGGCCTCATGCCCGTACGACGGCTTCTGTTCGGTATCAATTCGCCCAGGGCGTAGGGCAGAGCTGCGGAAGTCGGCGGAAAGTCCGGCTCGGCAGAGTACCGTCGGATAGCGAGACCGACCGCCGACGGCGCAACCGGTCCACAGCACCAGGCCCCGGACCCCTGCGGGGCCCCTGGCGAAGGGGAAGCACCTCGTGGCACGCATCGGAGACGGTGGCGACCTGCTCAAGTGCTCGTTCTGCGGCAAGTCGCAGAAGCAGGTGAAGAAACTGATCGCCGGGCCAGGCGTGTACATCTGCGACGAGTGCATCGACCTCTGCAACGAGATCATCGAGGAGGAGCTCGCCGAGTCCTCGGAGGTCCGCTTCGAGGAGCTGCCGAAGCCCCGCGAGATCTACGAGTTCCTCGACCAGTACGTGGTCGGCCAGGATCTGGCCAAGAAGGCGCTGTCGGTCGCCGTCTACAACCACTACAAGCGCGTCCAGGCCGGCGAGACCGGCCGGTCCGGCGGCAACGGCCGCGAGGACGCCATCGAGCTGGCGAAGTCGAACATCCTGCTGCTCGGCCCGACCGGCTCCGGCAAGACCCTGCTGGCGCAGACGCTGGCCCGGATGCTGAACGTGCCGTTCGCGATCGCCGACGCCACCGCGCTGACCGAGGCCGGCTACGTGGGCGAGGACGTCGAGAACATCCTGCTCAAGCTGATCCAGGCGGCCGA
Source organism: Kitasatospora paranensis (assembly GCF_039544005.1). Lineage (NCBI taxonomy): Bacteria > Bacillati > Actinomycetota > Actinomycetes > Kitasatosporales > Streptomycetaceae > Kitasatospora > Kitasatospora paranensis. The sequence goes on along the minus strand of NZ_BAABKV010000001.1, from coordinate 3,074,145 downwards.
CTACGACGTCAAGAAGGCCGAGACCGGGATCATCTACATCGACGAGATCGACAAGGTCGCCCGCAAGAGCGAGAACCCGTCGATCACGCGCGACGTCTCCGGCGAGGGCGTGCAGCAGGCGCTGCTGAAGATCCTGGAGGGCACCACCGCCTCGGTGCCGCCGCAGGGTGGTCGCAAGCACCCGCACCAGGAGTTCATCCAGATCGACACCACCAACGTGCTGTTCATCGTGGGCGGTGCGTTCGCGGGTCTGGAGCGGATCATCGAGGGCCGGGCCGGCGCCAAGGGCATCGGCTTCGGGGCCAACATCCGCTCGAAGCGCGAGCAGGACGCCTCGGACCACTTCCGCCAGGTCATGCCGGAAGACCTCGTGAAGTTCGGCATGATCCCCGAGTTCATCGGCCGACTGCCCGTGATCACCAGCGTGCACAACCTCGACCGTGAGGCGCTGCTGCAGATCCTCACCGAGCCGAAGAACGCGCTGGTCAAGCAGTACCGCAAGCTCTTCGAGCTGGACGGCGTGGAGTTGGAGTTCACCCGGGACGCGCTGGAGGCCATCGCCGACCAGGCGATCCTGCGCGGCACCGGCGCCCGCGGTCTGCGCGCGATCATGGAGGAGGTGCTGATGTCCGTGATGTACGAGGTGCCGTCCCGTCAGGACGTCGCCCGCGTCGTGGTCACCGGGGACGTCGTCTCCAAGCACGCCATCCCGACCCTGGTCCCGCGCGACATGATCAAGCGTGAGCGCCGGGAGAAGAGCGCCTGACGCGCTCCGGACGCCGAACGGCCCTGCACCCGACGGGTGCAGGGCCGTTGTCGTCGTTGCCGCCGGGGCGGGCTGCTGCGGGCTACTTCGGAACTTCCGCGGCCGTGCGCATCTCCCGGGCCGAGGCGGCGGCCGCGTCCAGGTCGACGTCGCCCTGCTGGGCGGCCTCGCCGGTGAGGACGGCGACCAGGGTGGAGCCGTCCGCCCAGACGCACAGACTGTCGTCCTCGGTCGGGGCGTGCATGATCTCGCAGCTCAGCCGGCCGCCGCGGGGGCCGGGGAGAACTCCCGGCGGTCGCTGAAGGTGGTGCCCTGCGCCTTCGCGCCCTTCTCGAAGCTGGTGAAGAACTCGTCGACCTGCAGGCTGGGCGCCAGGATGGTGCCGTAGCCGCCGAAGACCGCGACGACCTTGTGCCCGTCGGTGTAGACGGTGCTGACCGGGGTCGGCGACAGCCCGCCCTGGCCGAGCGAGGTCGCCAGCCCCTGCTTGAGGTTCTGCGCCAGCGGGTTGTCGTCGTTCCTCGGCAGCCCCTGGAAGCTGGACGGCAGCGCCATCGTGTACGAGCCCGCCTTGCCGCTGCCGCTGCCGCTGCCCGTGCCGGTCGAGGCGGAGGCCGAGGGGCTGCCGCTCGGGTCCTGACCGCTCTTTGAGACCGCGTCATAGACGAAGTAGCCGAGCAGCCCGCCGCCCAGCAGGATCGCGCCGGACACGCAGCCCAGCACCACCCACAGCGTGCGCCGGGACTTCGGCGGGGGAGGGGGCACGGCCCCGCCGCCCCACTGCTGCTGCGGCACGCCGTAGCCGGCGGCCGGGTAGGCGGGGGCTGCTGCGGCGGGATCCCGCCCGCGCCCCAGCCCGGCTGCGGGGGCCGTAGCCGGGCTGCGGCGGCGGGGCGCCGTAGGGCGGACCGGGCTGCGGGGCACCGTAGGGGTTCTGCTCGGACACCGGGCGTCCTTCCGACTGCGCGACGTGGGGGAGCGGGCCGGAGACGGCCCGGACTACTTCTTGACGATCATGGCGTCCCGGATCGCGCGGGCCTTCTCGGCCGCGGCGGCGGGAGTGAGCTTCTCGGTGAGGTTGTTGAAGACGATCTCGGCCGCGGTGGAGTGGTCCGCCCAGAAGCACACGGGGCTGGTGGAGAGGGTCTTGCCGGCGCTGCTGTTGCTGAAGGTCCCGCACTTGAGCTTTGCCCCGGAACCGCCCGCCGAACCCGCCGGGTACTCGGTGAGCGGGGTGACCCAGCGGCCCTGCAGGGTGGTCTTGCCGATCACCGTGGGCTTGGTGGACAGGGCCTCGAAGACGGACAGCGCCGCGGCGGGGCTCGGGATCGCGCCGTAGCAGCCGAGCACCTGGATGACGTCGGTGGGCGTCTTCGAGTAGCTGGTGACGACCCCGATCGGGTCGTTCTGGCAGACGCTCTTCTGGTCCGGGCCGGCACCGGGGGTGGCCGGGACGGAGGTGGCCGACTTCTGGGCGTAGCCGTCGAGCAGGGTCGGCGGGGTGTCGAGCTTGTAGGCGGCAGCGGCCGCGCCGCCGTTCCCGCCCCCGGTCGTCCCCCCGGTGGCGGCGGGGGCGCCGGTGGCGGCGGCGCCGCCGTCGTCCTTGCTCTTGGAGGCGGCCAGGCCCCAGACCGCGGCGCCGCCGCCGATCAGGATCACCGCACCGATCACCAGGCCGACGGCCAGGCCGCCCTTGCCCTTCGGCGGCTGCGGCGGCGGGTAGCCGCCGGGGCCGCCGGCCCCCACGGCTGCTGCTGCGGCAGCGGCGCCTGCGGGTATCCGGGCTGCTGCGGTGCGCCGTAGGGCTGTTGCGGCGCGCCGTAGGGCGGCTGGGGTGCGCCGTACGGCGGCGCGGGCGGCGCCTGCGGGTAGCCGTAGGCGGGCGGCTGCGGCTGCCCGCCGTAGTTCGGCGGCTGCTGCGGTTGGCCCTGCGGATACTGCTGTCCCTGGCCGTACATCGACATCGTCTCCCCCGCCACGGTGTTCCGCGGCCTGCTCTCTGCGTCCTCGTCGTCCCCTGCCCGCGCGGCTCGCCACGCGAGTATCGGGGCACGCTATCGCACAGCTGTCCCCACCCGCCCGGGTGGTCGCGGCGGCGCGGTTCGTAACGGCCCCCCGGTCTTCCGTAAACTGTGCGTCGTGACCGACACGACGAACCAGCACCCCGAGCAGTCCAAGGGATCGAGCACGGCCCCCGGGGACGACGCAGCCACCCTCCCGACGACCTACGCCCCGGCCGAGGTAGAGGGCGAGCTGTACGAGCGCTGGGTGGAGCGTGGCTACTTCGCCGCGGACGCGAAGAGCGACAAGCCCGCGTACACCATCGTCATCCCGCCGCCGAACGTCACCGGTGCGCTGCACCTGGGCCACGCCTTCCAGCACACGCTGATGGACGCGCTCACCCGCCGCAAGCGGATGCAGGGCTTCGAGGCGCTGTGGCTGCCCGGCATGGACCACGCGGGCATCGCCACCCAGAACAAGGTGGAGCAGCAGCTCGCCGAGTCCGGCCTCTCCCGGCACGACCTGGGCCGCGAGGCCTTCGTCGAGAAGGTCTGGGAGTGGAAGGAGAACTACGGCGGCAGGATCCTCGGCCAGATGCGCCGCCTCGGCGACGGCGTCGACTGGTCGCGCGAGCGCTTCACGATGGACGAGGGCCTGTCGCAGGCCGTCCAGACCATCTTCAAGAAGCTCTTCGACGACGGTCTGATCTACCGGGCTGAGCGCATCATCAACTGGTGCCCGCGCTGCCTCACCGCGCTCTCCGACATCGAGGTCGAGCACAAGGACGTGCCGGGCGAGCTGGTCTCGATCCGCTACGGGGACGGCGACGATTCGATCGTGGTCGCCACCACCCGGGCCGAGACGATGCTCGGCGACACCGCCGTCGCCGTCCACCCCGAGGACGAGCGGTACCGGCACCTGGTCGGCCGCACCATCAAGCTGCCGCTGACGGACCGTGAGATCCCGGTCGTCGCCGACGAGCACGTCGACCCGGAGTTCGGCACCGGCGCCGTCAAGGTGACGCCGGCGCACGACCCGAACGACTTCGCCATCGGCCAGCGCCACGGCCTGCCGAACCTGACGGTGATGGACGAGCACGGTGCGATCACCGTGCACGGCCCCTTCCTCGGGCTGGACCGGCTGGAGGCCCGCTCGGCCGTGGTCGGCGCGCTGCGCGAGCAGGGCCGGATCGTCGCCGAGAAGCGCCCGTACGACCACTCCGTGGGCCACTGCTCGCGCTGCCACACCATCGTCGAGCCGCGCCTGTCGCTGCAGTGGTGGGTCAAGGTCGAGCCGCTGGCCAAGGCGGCGGGCGACGCCGTCCGCGACGGCCGGGTGGAGATCCACCCGAAGGAGCTGGAGCGCCGCTACTTCGACTGGGTCGACAACATGTACGACTGGTGCATCTCGCGCCAGCTCTGGTGGGGTCACCGGATCCCGGTCTGGTACGGCCCCGACGGCGAGGTCGTCTGCGTCGGCCCCGACGAGCAGCCGCCGACCGGCGAGGGCTGGCACCAGGACCCGGACGTCCTGGACACCTGGTTCTCCAGCGGCCTGTGGCCGTTCTCCACGCTCGGCTGGCCGGAGCGGACGGCCGACCTGGAGAAGTTCTACCCGACCGACGTCCTGGTGACCGGCCACGACATCATCTTCTTCTGGGTCGCCCGGATGATGATGTTCGGCCTGTACGCGATGGACGGCGAGGCGCCGTTCAAGACCGTGGCCCTGACCGGCCTCGTCCGCGACGAGTTCGGCAAGAAGATGTCCAAGTCCTCCGGTACGGCGGTCGATCCGCTGGACTGGATGGACGCGTACGGTGCCGACGCCGTCCGCTTCACCCTGGCGCGCGGCGCCAACCCCGGTGCGGACGTGCCGATCGGCGAGGACTGGGTCAAGGGCTCCCGGAACTTCTGCAACAAGATCTGGAACGCCACCCGCTTCGCGCTGATGAACGGCGCCACCGTCGACGGCCCGCTGCCCGCGCCGGAGGAGCTCACCGCCGTCGACCGCTGGATCCTGTCGCGCCTCAACGCGACCGTGGCCGAGGTCGACGGGCTGTACGAGGACTACGAGTTCGCCAAGCTGTCGGACGCCCTCTACCACTTCGCGTGGGACGAGGTCTTCGACTGGTACGTCGAGCTCTCCAAGACCACGCTGGCCAAGGGCGGCGCGCAGGCCGATGCCTCGCGCCGGGTCCTCGGCGAGGTCCTGGACGTCACGCTGCGGCTGCTGCACCCGATCGTCCCGTTCGTCACCGATACCCTGTGGACGACGCTGACCGGCGCCGAGTCCCTGGTGGTCACCGACTGGCCGACGGCCGACCCGTCCCGCCGGGACGCCGCCGCCGAGGCGGAGATCGCCACCCTCCAGCAGGTGGTCACCGAGGTCCGGCGGTTCCGGTCCGACCAGGGCCTCCAGCCGGCCCAGCGGGTCCCGGCGATGCTCGACCTGGCCGGTACCGTGCTCGCGCCGCACGAGGACGCCATCCGCTCGCTGCTGCGGCTGACCGTCCCGGCCGGCGACTTCACCGCCACCGCCTCGCTGCCGGTGGCCGGTGCGACCGTGGCGCTCGACCTCTCCGGCACCATCGACGTCGCGGCGGAGCGCAAGCGCCTCGCCAAGGACCTCGCGGCCGCCGAGAAGGAGAAGGCGCAGACCACCGCCAAGCTCGGCAACGAGGCCTTCCTCGCGAAGGCCCCGGACGAGGTGGTGGACAAGATCCGCGGCCGCCAGGCCGCCGCGGAGGCCGACATCGCCCGGATCACCGCTCAGCTGGCGGCGCTGCCGCAGGCCTGACCGGTCCGTCGAGGAGGGCCGCACCCCGCAGTCGGGGTGCGGCCCTCGGCCGTTCCGGGCGGGCGGCGGCGGCCGATGGGCCCATTCGGTCGATCGTGTGCATTTCTTGATAGTCCGTCCGATGGTTTTTCATCGTGTGCGTCCGGCATCGGTTCGTGAATCGCTGTGACCGAAGTCCCGCGAATTTTGTCTCGCTTTCTGTACGGTGTGCAGAAGTCCCCATGCGGGTGGTGAGACTGACGGGAGAGCACGTCATGGTGGCGACCAGGAGTTGGCCGACGAACTGCCGATGCTGGAGGTCGAGGCGGCCAAAGCCCGGGCGGCGGCTCTGCTGCTGGCATTCCGGCACGGCAATCAGCTGTCCTTCGACGCGCAGCTGGAGCGGCTGTTCGCCGAGCACGCGGAACGCGAGGTCGCCACCCTGCTGGTGTGGATCGCCGCCGAGGCCGTCCGCAAGGCGTACGTGCCGGAGGCCGGCGACCGGGTGCTCCGCGCGCTGGCCCGCCGCGCCCCCGCGGACACCACCGGGGTGCTGCTCGACGAGGACGGCGCCTGCCCGGCCACCCTGATCGAGGCCGTCCACGCGGGCGACGTGGCCGGCGTCCGCGCCCTGGTGGCCGCCACTCCCGACACCACCTACCTGGTCGGCGGGCTGCTCCAGGCGGTCGCGATGATGCTGCCGCTGCTGCCGGACGGCGAGTGCGACGAGATCACCGCCGAGCTGCGCCGCCGGCACGGCGGCCGGGGCGTCCAGGTGCCCGAGGCGCGCCGCCGCTGACCTGCCGCGGCCGCACGTGAGTTGTGGCATGCACGCTACTAGGCAGAGTGTCAGCAAGGGTCCTACCGTCGAAAGGTCAGCACCGCTTCCCGCTGCCCCCACGGAGGAGCCTGCATGCCGCGACGCCCCCGCACGCCCCGACTTGCCGCCGCCGCCCTCGCCGCGGCACTCATCGCCGTCTTCGCCCCTGCCACCGCCCCCGCCCGGGCCGCCACCCCCACCGACTACTGCGCCGCCCGCTGCACGGACATCCTGCCGCCCGGCGAGAACGGCAACGCCACCCTCGCCGAGATCCTGCTCAACAAGGCCTTCGGCAGCCGCCCCGCGCACACCGACGACCAGCTCGGCCCGTACGCGGCGCTCGCCGCCGGTTACGGCGGCCTGACCGACGGACAGCTGCGGAGCTTCTTCAACGACGCCTCCTTCGGCGTCCCCGCCGACCAGGTCGCCTCCACCACCCGCCCGCGCGCGGACGTCGCCATCGTCCGCGACAAGGCCACCGGTGTCCCGCACATCACCGGCACCACCCGCTACGGCACCGAGTTCGGCGCCGGCTACGCCGCCGGCCAGGACCGGCTCTGGGTGATGGACCTCTTCCGGCACGTCGGCCGCGGCGAGCTCTCCGGTTTCGCCGGCGGTGCCGCCGCCAACCGCCAGCTGGAGCAGAGCTTCTGGCAGGCGGCGCCCTACACCGAGGACGAACTCCAGCGGCAGATCGACGCCATCGCCGCCCAGGGCGACCGCGCCAAGCAGGCCCTGGCCGACGCCGGCGCCTACCTCGACGGCATCAACCAGTACATCCGGGAGGCCTACAGCGGCCGGTACTTCCCCGGCGAGTACGACCTGACCGGCCACATCGACGCCATCACGAACGCCGGCACCATCGAGCCGTTCAAGCTCACCGACCTGGTCGCGCTCGCCGCCGTGGTCGGCGCGCTGTTCGGTTCCGGCGGCGGCGGCGAACTGGCCTCCGCCCAGGTCAAACTGGCCGCCGAGGCCCGCTACGGCAAGGACGCCGGCGACGCGGTCTGGGCCTCGCTGCGGGAGGCCGACGACCCGGAGGCCGTGCAGACCCTGCACGACGGCCAGAGCTTCCCGTATGCGCAGCCGCCCGCTGACCCGCAGGGCACCGCGATGCCCGACCCCGGCTCGGTCGTCCCCGAGCAGATGGTCCAGGACGCCACCGGCTCGGCGCAGCAGACCGCCACCAAGGCCGCCGGCGTGCTGCCCGGGAACCTGCTCACCGCGAAGCACGGCATGTCCAACGCCCTGCTGGTCTCCGGCGCCCACACCGACGACGGCCACCCCGTCGCCGTCTTCGGCCCGCAGACCGGCTACTTCGCCCCGCAACTGCTCATGCTGGAGGAGCTCCAGGGCCCCGGCATCAGCGCCCGCGGCGCCGCCTTCGCCGGACTCAGCTTCTACGTCCAGCTCGGCCGGGGCCAGGACTACGCGTGGAGCGCCACCTCCGCCGGACAGGACATCACCGACACCTACGCGGTGCCGCTGTGCACCACCGACGGCAGCCCCGCCACCCTCACCGCCGACCACTACCTGCGGGGCGGCCAGTGCGTGCCGCTGGAACGCCTGGAGCGCAAGGACGCCTGGAAGCCCACCACCGCCGACTCCACCGCGGCCGGCTCCTACACCCTGGTGATGTACCGCACCGACTACGGCCTGGTCACCGCCCGCGGCACGGTCGGCGGCAAGCCCGTCGCGTTCACCTCGCTGCGCTCCACCTACCGGCACGAGGCCGACTCGATCATCGGCTTCCAGATGCTCAACGACCCCGGTGCGGTGCACGACCCGGCGAGCTTCCAGCAGGCCGCGCAGAACATCAACTACACCTTCAACTGGTTCTACGCGGACTCCGCGCACATCGCCTACTACAACTCCGGCAGCAACCCCGTGCGCGCCCCCGGGGTCGACCCCGGGCTGCCCGTCCGCGCCGAAGCCGCCTACCTGTGGCGGGACTTCGACCCCGCGGCCAACACCGCCCGGTACACCCCGCCGGCCGAGCACCCGAACTCCGTCGACCAGGACTACTACGTCTCCTGGAACAACAAGCAGGCCGACGACTACGCCTCCGCCGGGTTCGGCAACGGCTCCGTGCACCGCGCCGACCTGCTCGACGACCGGGTGAAGGCGCTGCTCGCCGGCGGCGGCCGGGTGAGCCGGGTCTCGCTCACCCAGGCCATGGAGGGCGCGGCCCTGGCCGACCTGCGCGCCGAGGACGTGCTGCCCGACCTGATCCGGGTGATCCGCAGCGCGCCCGTCACCGACCCGGCGCTCGCCACGGCGGTGCAGAAGCTGGAGAACTGGCGCGCCGCCGGAGCACAGCGCAAGGAGACGAAGGCCGGCAGCCACACCTACGCCGACGCGGACGCGATCCGCACCCTCGACGCCTGGTGGCCGCTGCTCGCCGACGCGGTCTTCCGGCCGGGCCTCGGCGACGGCCTGTACGCCGCGCTCACCGGTGCGCTGCAGATCAACGAGTCGCCCTCGGGCGGGCAGACCGGCGCCACCGGCGGCTCGGCCAGCGCCAACGAGTCCATCCCGCACAAGGGATCGGCCTTCCAGTACGGCTGGTGGAGCTACCTCGACAAGGACCTCCGGGGCGTCCTCGGCGGCCCGGTGGCCGGCCCGCTCGCCCGCCCCTACTGCGGGGGCGGCGACCCGGCGGCCTGCCGGACCGCGCTGCTGGCCTCCCTGAAACAGGCCCTGGCGCAGACCCCGGCCCAGGTCTACCCGGGCGACGCGGACTGCTCGGCCGGCGACCAGTGGTGCGCCGACTCGATCATCCAGCGCCCGCTCGGCGGCGTCACCGACGCCAAGAGCACGTGGCAGAACCGGCCCACCTACCAGCAGGTGGTGCAGTTCCCCGCGCACCGCTGAGCACGGTGCCCGGCGCAGGCACCCCGGCGGGGTGCCTGCGCCGAGGCGCGCCCGGCGGCTCCGTAGACTGTGGGGGTGAGCGACAAGGCCGAGCAGAACCCGTACACCTCCCGCCCCGCCGACGAGGCGGCCACCGGCCCCGAGGCCGAGCTGCGCGCGGTCGAGACCGAGCTCTCCGGCCGCTGGCCCGAGAACAAGCTGGAGCCCTCGCTCGACCGGATCAGCGCCCTGATGGACATCCTCGGCCAGCCGCAGCGCTCCTACCCCTCGATCCACATCACCGGCACCAACGGCAAGACCTCCACGGCCCGGATGGTCGAGCAGCTGCTCGGCACCTTCGAGCTGCGCACCGGCCGGTACACCAGCCCGCACGTGGAGTCCGTCACCGAGCGGATCAGCCTGGACGGCGTGCCGATCAGCCCCGAGCGATTCGTCGAGACCTACCGCGACATCGAGCCGTACGTGCGGATGGTCGACGAGCGCGAGCCCGTCGCGATGTCCTTCTTCGAGGTGCTGACCGGCATGGCGTACGCCGCCTTCGCCGACGCGCCGGTGGACGTCGCCGTCGTCGAGGTCGGCATGGGCGGCTCCTGGGACGCCACCAACGTGATCGACGCGGCCGTCGCGGTGATCACCCCGATCGGCCTGGACCACACCGACAAGCTCGGCAACACGCCCGGTGAGATCGCGGTGGAGAAGTCCGGCATCATCAAGCCCGGCGCGCTCGCCGTCGTCGCGCAGCAGCAGCTCGACGCCGCGCAGACCATCCTGAAGCGCGCCGTCGAGGTCGACGCCACGGTGGCCCGCGAGGGTATGGAGTTCGGCGTGATCCGCCGCGAGGTCGCCATCGGCGGCCAGCTCGTCACCCTGCGCGGCCTGGGCGGCGCCGAGTACGAGGACCTCTTCCTCCCGTTGCACGGCGCCCACCAGGCCCACAACGCCGCGCTGGCGCTGGCCGCCGTCGAGGCGTTCTTCGGCGTGGGCGCCGGCGGCGGCGGGCAGCTCGACGTCGACAAGGTGCGCCAGGCGTTCTCCGGTGTCTCCTCCCCGGGCCGCCTGGAGGTCGTCCGCCGCGGGCCGACCGTCATCCTGGACGCCGCGCACAACCCGCACGGCGCCGACGCGGCCGTCGCCGCGATCGGCGAGGCCTTCGCCTTCACCAAGCTCGTCGGTGTGATCGCCACCAGTGGCGACAAGGATGTCTCCGGGCTGCTGGAGGTCTTCGAGCCGGTCCTCGCCGAGGTCGTCATCACCCAGAACTCGACCCACCGCGCGATGCCGGTGGACGAGCTGGCCACGCTCGCCGTGGAGATCTTCGGTGAGGACCGTGTGCAGGTCGAGCCCCGGCTCGACGACGCCATCGAGGCGGCCATCACCCTCGCCGAGGAGGAGGACCTCGGCGGCGCCGGCGTCCTGGTCACCGGCTCGGTCATCACGGTGGGCGAGGCGCGCCTGCTGTTCGGAAGGAAGTAGTGCCCCGATGCGGATCCTGTGCTCCTCGACCCTGATCGGCGAGGCACTCCTGATCATGTTCGCCGGCTTGGTCGCGATGCAGCTCTCCGACGTGCCGACCGCCACCGTCTGGACGGTCAGCGGCATCGCCATGGTGCTGTGCGTGCTGCTCTGCGGCATGATCAGCCGCCCGGGCGCGGTGGCCGTCGGCTGGGTGCTGCAGATCGGCCTGATCGCCAGCGGCGTGGTGCTGCCGACCATGTACGGCCTCGGCGTGGTCTTCGCCGCGCTGTGGTGGTGCTCGGTGCGCTACGGCCGGCGGATCGACGAGATCAAGGCGGCGCGGGTCGCCGCGGCGGCCGTGTGAGGCCTTCACACTCCGCGCGCATCCGCGCAGCTCACGCAAGGTAGTGTCTGACGTGGTCGCCTACACCACGCAGACCCCGATCCCCAGGAGCCGCACCGTGACCCAGCGCACTCTCGTCCTGCTGAAGCCCGACGCCGTCGCGCGCGGCCTGGCCGGCGAGATCATCAGCCGCATCGAGCGCAAGGCGAACTGGCGGCTCGCCGCCGTCGAGCTGCGCACCTTCGAGCGGGCCACGCTGGAGCTGCACTACGCCGAGCACGTCGGCCGCCCGTTCTACGAGCCGCTGCTCGAGTTCATGACGTCCGGTCCGTCGATCGCGCTGATCGTCGAGGGCGAGAACGTCGTGCCGGGCATCCGCGCGCTGGCCGGCGCCACCGACCCGCTGCAGGCCGGCCCCGGCACCATCCGCGGCGACTTCGCCACGATCACCCGCGAGAACCTGATCCACGCCTCCGACTCGGCGGAGTCCGCCGAGCGCGAGATCAAGATCTTCTTCCCCGCGCACGCCTGACCGTCCGTGGACGCAGGGCCCCCGGCCGCAAGGCCGTGGGCCCGACCAGGTGAATCTCACCTTTTCATCGTCAAATACGGAACCCCGGGTCCCGACACGGCGTCCCAATCCCGGGAACAGCACACCGCGCGCCGGAGAATGGCCAGCATGCCGTACCACGCGGTCCGCCCCGGACAGGCCTGGCTACGATGGACGCAACTCATGGGCCCGGTACGGCTGCTCAGCTGATGTCAGCCCTGTCGTGGGCGCACGCGATCGGCCCACTCCCCGCAATGGACACCGAGCCCGGGAAGGCACTGCACACCCCATGGCCAACAATCTGTCGTTCATCGGCCGTGACATGGCGATCGACCTCGGCACTGCCAACACGCTGGTGTACGTCAGGGGCAAGGGGATCGTCCTCAACGAGCCGTCCGTCGTCGCGGTGAACACCAACACCGGTGGCATCCTCGCGGTCGGCGCCGAGGCCAAGAAGATGATCGGGCGCACGCCCGGCAACATCGTGGCGATCCGCCCGCTCAAGGACGGCGTCATCGCCGACTTCGAGATCACCGAGCGGATGCTCCGCTACTTCATCCTCAAGATCCACCGGCGCCGCTACCTGGCCCGGCCCCGGGTCGTGGTCTGCGTGCCCTCCGGCATCACCGGGGTCGAGCGCCGTGCCGTGATCGAGGCCAGCTCCCAGGCGGGCGCCCGCCAGGTGCACATCATCGAGGAGCCGATGGCCGCCGCGATCGGCGCCGGCCTGCCCGTCCACGAGCCCACCGGCAACATGGTGGTCGACATCGGCGGCGGCACCACCGAGGTCGCGGTCATCTCGCTCGGCGGCATCGTCACCGCGCAGTCCCTGCGCGTCGCCGGCGACGAGCTGGACAACGCCATCGTCCAGCACATCAAGAAGGAGTACAGCCTCCTCCTCGGTGAGCGCAGCGCCGAACAGATCAAGATGTCGATCGGCTCCGCCTTCGCCCTGGAGGGCGACAAGGACGAGCACGCCGAGATCCGCGGCCGCGACCTCGTCAGCGGTCTGCCCAAGACCGTGGTGATCTCCGCCGCCGAGGTCCGCGAGGCCATCGACGAGCCGGTGAACTCCATCATCGACGCGGTCAAGACCACCCTCGACCAGTGCCCGCCCGAGCTCGCCGGCGACGTCATGGACCGCGGCATCGTGCTCACCGGCGGCGGCGCGCTGCTGCGCGGCCTCGACGAGCGCCTGCGCCGCGAGACCGGCATGCCGATCCACATCGCGGAGAACCCGCTGGACTCCGTCGCGCTCGGCGCCGGCAAGTGCGTCGAGGAGTTCGAGGCGCTCCAGCAGGTGCTGGACGCCCAGCCCCGGCGCTGAGCCGGACCGCAGAACCAACTGAACAACCGGTACCAGGAACGAAGGGGCGCTCCAGCACCGTGAGGGACACACGAGAGAGCCGACTACTGCTCATCCTGCTGGTCGCGGTCGCCTTCGCACTGATCACCGTGGACATCAAGGGAGGCGAGGGCTCGCCGCTCGGCGGAGCCCGCCGGGCGGCGGCCGGGCTGCTCGGCCCGGTCGAGAGCGGCACCGCCGGACTGGTCAACCCGGTCGCCGGCACCATCCGCGCCGTCCGGGACGCCTCCACCCACCAGCAGCGGCTCGACGAGATCACCAAGGAGAACACCGAGCTGCGCCAGCGGCTCGCCTCCTCCGACACCGCCGCCGGCCGCACCAAGCAGCTCGACGACCTGCTGCACACCGCCGGCTCCGGCGGATACACCGTCAAGGCCGCCCAGGTCATCGCGATCGGCGCCGCCCAGGGCTTCTCCTGGACGATCACCATCGACGCCGGCAGCGACGACGGCCTGACCCGCGACATGACCGTCATCAACGGCCAGGGCCTCGTCGGCCGGGTCACCACCGTCGCCCCGACCACCGCCACCGTCCTCCTCGCCTCCGACCCCGGCTTCACCGCCGGCATCCGGCTGGAGGGCAGCGACGAGATCGGCTTCGCCGCCGGCCAGGGCACCAGCCCGATGCGGGTCGAACTGCTCAACGGCAAGGCCCAGGTCAAGAACGGCGACCGGGTCGTCAGCTTCGGCTCCCCGAGCGGCCGCCCGTTCGTCCCCGGCGTACCGATCGGACGGGTCGTCCAGGTCCAGGCGACGCCCGGTCAGCTCACCAAGACCGTGCTGGTCGAGCCGTACGTGCAGTTCACCCGCCTGGACCTGATCGGCGTCGTCGTGGTGCCGCCGCGCAGCGACCCGCGCGACTCCGTGCTGCCGCCCAAGCCCACCGCCGGCGCGAACACCCCGGCCGCCCAGCCGCAGCAGCCCGCCGGCCCGTCCGCCACCGCCGCCGGGGGAACTGACCGTGCGCCCGAACCGCATCCTGCTCTCCGCCGTCCTGCTGCTGCTCGGCCTGGTCGTCCAGGTCAGCGTGCTCGGCCGGCTCCAGCTGCCCGGGGCCACCCCGGACCTCATGCTCCTCGTCGTCGTCGGCCTCGCCCTCGTCTACGGGCCGACCGGCGGCTGCCTCGTCGGCTTCGCCGCCGGCCTGCTGGCCGACGTCGCCCCGCCGTCCGACCACGCCATCGGCCGCTACGCCCTGGTGCTCTGCATCATGGGCTACGCCGCCGGACTGCTGCGCCCCGACGCCGGCCGTCAGCGCTCCGCCGTCAGCGCCCTGATGGTCGTCGCCACCGCGGCGGTCGTCTCCACCCTGCTCTACGCCTCGGTCGGCGCCTTGGTCGGCGACACCGCCGCCCGCCACGTCGGGCTCGCCGGACTGGTGTTCAGCGCCCTGCTGTACGACGTCCTGCTCGCACCCTTCGTGGTGCCCGCGGTGATGTTCCTGGCCCGCCGCTTCGACGGCGTCACCGGCGAGGCCGAGACCGACGACCCCGGCGGCGCCGGGCTCGGCAGCCTCGCCCGGTACAAGACCACCCGGGAGTCCTCGCCGGTGCCGGCGTACAAGAAGAAGCGCTCGCTCGGCCTCGCCCGCCGCCCGTGAGCCGGCCGACAGCCCGGACCAACCCGCCCCAGACGATCCCGGAGGGGGACCTTCGTTGAGCAACATCCCGGAGACCGGGCGGACCATGCGGGTGACGATCCGCCTGGTGGTGCTGCAGATCCTGGTGCTCTCCCTGCTCGCCACCCTCGGCGGCAGGCTCTGGTACCTGCAGATCCGCACCGGCAGCCAGTACGCGGCCGAGGCCCAGGGCAACCACATCCGCGAGGTCGTGGAACCCGCCGTCCGCGGCGAGATCCTCGACGCCTCCGGCCGGGTGATGGTCGGCAACCAGACCAAGCTCGTGGTCTCGGTCAGCCGCACCGAACTGCTCCAGCAGAAGGACCGCGGCAAGGCCGTGCTCGCCCGGCTCGCCGACGTCCTCGGGATGCCCGCCAAGGACGTCCAGGACAAGGTGCGGCTCTGCGACGCCAAGACCCCCAAGCCCTGCTGGAACGGCTCGCCCTACCAGCCGATCCCGGTCACCCAGCAGGCCACCACCCAGCAGGCGATGCAGATAATGGAGCGCCGCGAGGACTTCCCCGGCGTCACCGCCCAGCCCACCGCCGTCCGCAGCTACACCGGCGTCGAGGGCGCCAGCGCCGCCCAGGTGCTCGGCTACCTCTCGCCCGTCACGGACGAGGAGGTCACCAAGACCGCCGACAAGACCGGCCGCGAGCGCCGGCTGCCGTCCGACCAGATCGGCCGGGCCGGCCTGGAGTCCGTCTACGACGACGACCTGCGCGGCACCACCGGCGTCGACAAGCTGGAGGTCGACAACCTCGGCAAGGTCATCGGCAGCGCGGGCACCGTGCCCGCCCAGCCCGGCAACAACCTGGTGACCAGCATCGACGCCCGCGTCCAGAAGACCGTCGAGGACCAGCTCCAGCAGGCGATGACCGACGCCCGCAAGGTCTACGACAACGAGACCCACAAGAACTACGAGGCCGACTCCGGCGCCGCCGTCGTGATGGACGTCCACACCGGCCGGATCATCGCCATGGCCAGCGCCCCGACCTTCGACCCCAACCTCTGGGTCGGCGGCATCTCCGCCAAGGACTACGCGGCGCTGAACGACAAGTCGTCCAACTACCCGCTGATCAACCGCGCCATCCAGGGGCTGTCCGCCCCCGGCTCCACCTTCAAGGTGATCTCCACCACCGCGGCCGTCCAGGCCGGCTACTCGCTCGACGGCCACTACCCGTGCCCGCCGAGCCTGACCATCGGCGGCCGCGAGTTCAAGAACTTCGAAGGCGAGAGCTTCGGCGACATCTCGCTGGAGAAGGCCCTGGAGATCTCCTGCGACACCGTCTTCTACGGCCTCGCCTACGACCAGTGGCAGAAGGACGGCGGCATCAAGCCGAAGAACCCCGCCGACTGGTTCACCAAGACCGCCCACGAGTACGGCCTCGGCGCCAAGACCGGCGTCGACCTGCCCGGCGAGGTCCCCGGCCGGGTGCCCGACCGGCAGTGGAAGCAGGCGTTCTTCGACGCCAACCAGAAGGCCTGGTGCGCCCAGGCGGCCAGGGGCGGCCACGAGTACGCCGACGAGATCGCCCGCGAGAACTGCGTCGACGGCAACGTGATGCGCGCCGGTGACGCCGTCAACTTCGCGATCGGCCAGGGCGACACCCTGGTCACCCCGCTCCAGATGGCCCGGATCTACTCCGCCCTCTCCAACGGCGGCACGCTGTACCGGCCGAGCATCGGCAAGGCGATCATGAGCCCGGACGGCAAGCTGGTGCGCGACATCGCTCCGCACGTCGACGGCAAGATCCCCGCCCAGGGCAAGCTGCTCGACTACATCGACCAGGCCACCGCGGGCGTCGTCACCAGCGGCACCGCCGCCTGGAAGTTCGTCGGCGCCGGCTGGCCGCAGGGCAAGATCGAACTGCACGCCAAGACCGGCACCGCCGAGGTCGCCGGCAAGCAGACCACCTCGTGGCTCACGACCTACAGTGCCGACTACGCGGTCGTGATGACGATAAGCCAGGGCGGCACCGGCTCCGGCGGTTCCGGTGACTCGGTGCGACGCATCTACCAGGCGCTGTACGGCGTCGACGACAAGGGCGCGATCGACGGCGGCAAGGCGCTGCTGCCCAAGCCGCAGGCCGAGCTGCCCAAGTTCAACCCGGACGGCACCGCGATCATCAAGCAGGCCGACTACCCCGGCGGCCAGGCCTACCCCTCCGGCGCCGAGTTCCTCGACCCGACCCCGGCCACCGGCTCCAGCACCCCCACGTCCCTGGACCTGGCCGCCGTGGAACCCGCCCGCGTCACCGGAAGGAGCCGGGCATGACCTCCTACGGCTCGTACCGCACCGTCCGGCTCGCCCCCCAGCGCGGCGGGATCTCCCGGGCCCTCGCCAAGGACGCGCCGCTGCGCCGGATGGACTGGATCATGGTCCTGGCGGCGCTCGCCCTCTCCCTGGGCAGCTCGCTGCTGGTCTGGTCCGCCACCCGCGGCCGGGATGCCCTCACCCATGGCGACCCGCAGTACTTCCTGTACCGGCACCTCACCAACACCATGGTCGGCATCGCGCTGTGCGGGATCACCGTCGCCATAGGGACACGCCGGCTGCGCACCGCCGTGCCGTTCTTCTACATCGCCGTGCTGCTCATGCTCGCCGCCACGCTCAGCCCGCTCGGCTCCACCATCAACGGCGCCCACTCCTGGATCCAGTTCGGCGGCGGCTTCTCGCTGCAGCCCGCCGAGTTCGCCAAGCTGGCCATCGTGGTGATGATGGCGGTCGTGCTCTCCGCCCAGGTCGACGCGGGCGAACGGGAGTTCCCCTCGGACCGCAGCGTGGTGCGGGCCCTGCTGCTGGCCGCCCTGCCGATGGGCATCATCATGCTGATGCCCGACCTCGGCTCCGTGATGGTGATGGCCGTCGTCATCATGGGCATCCTGCTGGCCTCCGGCGCCGCCAACCGCTGGGTGTTCGGCCTGATCGCGGCCGGCGGCGCCGGCGCCGTGGTGATCTGGAAGCTCGGCGTGCTCAGCAAGTACCAGATCGACCGCTTCGCGGCCTTCGCCAACCCCGCGCTCGACCCGGCGGGCGTCGGCTACAACACCGCCCAGGCCCGGATCGCGATCGGCTCGGGCGGCCTCACCGGCATGGGCCTGTTCCACGGCTTCCAGACCACCGGCCAGTTCGTCCCCGAGCAGCAGACCGACTTCGTCTTCAGCGTCGTCGGCGAGGAGCTCGGCTTCGTCGGCGGGCTGACCCTGATCGGCCTGCTCGGGGTGATCCTCTGGCGCGGCTGCCGGATCGCCCGCCAGGCCACCGACCTGTACGGCACCGTCCTCGCCGCCGGCGTGGTCACCTGGTTCGCCTTCCAGGCGTTCGAGAACATCGGGATGAACCTCGGCATCATGCCGGTCGCCGGCATCCCGCTGCCGTTCGTCTCCTACGGCGGCTCGTCGATGTTCGCGGTCTGGATCGCCATCGGCCTGCTCCAGTCCGTCCGGGCCCAGCGGCCGATAGGGATCTGACCCCCGCGTCGGCGCCGGCTCCGCAACGGGGCCGGCGCCGACGTCCGCTACGCCAGGCCGTCGAAGACCGCCACCACCGTCCGCGCCTGGTGCGCCACCTGGTCGCGCACCGGCACCCAGCGGGTGCCGAAGCGTCCCCGCAGCCGGGTGCAGCGCTCCGCGACCAGCCGCGCCGCCCGCTGCCGCAGCGCACCCACGGCCGGCCCCTCCGCGTCGGCCAGCAGCCGGGCCAGCATCGCCGTGATCCGCAGCGGCATCCGGTGGGTCTGGATCTCGATGCCCGCCAGATCGGCCCGGGTGAGCTCGGACAGCGGCCCGCGCCCGGCCGCGACCGCGGCCGGCTCCCACTCCCCGGCCTGCCGCGGCGCCACCGCGAGGTGCCACTCCACCGACCGCAGCAGCGGCCCGTGCGGGGTGCGCAGCAGCGGCCGGATCTGGGCCAGCAGTTCGGCCAGCGGCTCGTGCTCCGCCCGCAGGATGCGGGCCGCGGCGGCGAGTTCGCCCTCCGGATCCGCCGAGGGCGCCCGGTCGGCGACCACCGTCGTGGCCCACATCGGCACCTCCACCACGGCCGTCACCGCCCCGTACCGCTGGGCGTGCGTCCAGGTGGAGCAGGCCGGGTCCTCGGTCAGTCCCTCGTCCTCGCCGCGGTCCACCGCCGGCATCAGATAGGTGCCGGGGCCCGGGCTCGGCCAGCGGAACGCGTCGTACGGGCCCCGCTCCAGCGGGACGCCGGCCTCGGCGGCGGACCGGGCGAACGGCTCCGCGAGCCCCGGCACCTCACCGGTCAGCTGGACGAAGCTGCCGCCGACGTCCACGCCGTGCAGGGAGCACTGCAGGAACGGCCGCAGCTCGTCGATGACCCCGGTGAGCGCCGCCGTCTCCGGCAGCACCGCCCACCCGGCGCCGGCCGGCGGCAGCCACTCCGGCTGCCCGTCCACCGCGGGCCGGTAGAAGTACCGGTAGTGCCGCTCCATGGTGAGCGGCCCGCGCAGCCAGCCCTCGGTCAGTGCGGCGCCGTCCGGGTCCAGACAGAGCAGGAAGTTCCAGGTGACCGACGAGCCGCGGCGCAGCCGCGGCTCCCGGACGGCGCGCTCGGCCAGGTGCAGGGCGGTGGCGGTGCCGACCGGCTCGTTCGGATGCGGGCCGCCGACCGCCAGCACGTGCCGGGGCCCGTCGCCGACCGAGAGCAGCAGCAGCGGCCGTCCGCCGCGGGAGGTGCCCACCTGCCGCAGGGCCACCAGCCCCGGATGCAGCCGGGCCAGCCGGGCCGCCCGGGCCGCTGCCTGCGATGCCCCGACGAATCCGCCCAGGCCGCCGTGCCGGGCACCCGCCACCCGGACCCCAGTCTCGTTCATGGGCTCAGTTGCCCCTGTCGACCTCGTGCGAACTCCCTTGGCTCACACTCTGATTGGTCACAGCTGGCTCCGTTGGGTCGGCGGTGCGCGATGACGCGGGGGTGCCCTGCCAGTAGTCCACGGGTGCACAGAGCGTGTCAACACCGGTGGGGTGCAGGGGAAGCGCACGCGCCCCGGGCTCCGGCGCCCGCGCCCCGGCCTCCGCGCCCGGGCGCACCAGAACGGCACCCGTCCGCGTTCGGCTACCCTTGAGGGTCACCTGTTTTCTCCGAAAAAGGTCCTTGCGCATGACTGTCGAATCGGTCTTCCCACGCCTGGAGGCCCTCCTCCCGCACGTCCAGAAGCCGATCCAGTACGTCGGTGGCGAGCTCAACTCGACCGTCAAGGACTGGGACGCCTGCGACGTCCGGTGGGCCCTGATGTACCCGGACGCCTACGAGGTCGGCCTGCCCAACCAGGGCGTCATGATCCTCTACGAGGTGCTCAACGAGCGCGAGGGCGTGCTCGCCGAGCGCACCTACAGCGTGTGGCCCGACCTGGAAGCGCTGATGCGCGAGCACGACGTGCCGCAGTTCACCGTGGACGCGCACCGCCCGGTGAAGGCCTTCGACGTGTTCGGGCTCTCCTTCTCCACCGAGCTCGGCTACACCAACATGCTCACCGCGCTCGACCTCGCCGGTATCCCGATGGAGTCCAAGGACCGCGGCCTCGACGACCCGATCGTGCTGGCCGGCGGACACGCCGCGTTCAACCCGGAGCCGATCGCGGACTTCCTGGACTGCGCGGTCGTCGGCGACGGCGAGCAGGCCGTGCTCGACATGACCGAGATCATCCGCGCTTGGAAGGCCGAGGGCCGGCCCGGCGGCCGCGACGAGGTCCTGCTGCGCCTGGCGAGGACCGGCGGCTTCTACGTGCCGCGCTTCTACGACGTCGAGTACCTGCCGGACGGCCGCATCGGCCGGGTCGTGCCGAACCGTCCGGGCGTGCCGTGGCGGGTCTCCAAGCACACCGTGATGGACCTCGACGAGTGGCCCTACCCGAAGCAGCCGCTGGTGCCGCTCGCGGAGACGGTCCACGAGCGGATGTCGGTGGAGATCTTCCGCGGCTGCACCCGCGGCTGCCGCTTCTGCCAGGCCGGCATGATCACGCGCCCCGTGCGGGAGCGAAGCATCACCGGCATCGGCGAGATGGTCGAACGCGGCCTCAAGGCCACCGGCTTCGAGGAGGTCGGCCTGCTCTCGCTGTCGAGCGCCGACCACTCCGAGATCGCCGACATCACCAAGGGCCTCGCCGACCGGTACTCCGAGGACAAGGTCGGCCTGTCGCTGCCGTCCACCCGCGTGGACGCCTTCAACATCGACCTGGCCAACGAGCTCTCCCGCAACGGGCGCCGCTCCGGCCTGACCTTCGCCCCCGAGGGCGGCAGCGAGCGCATCCGCAAGGTGATCAACAAGATGGTGTCCGAGGAGGACCTCATCAACACCGTCGCCACCGCCTACGGCAACGGCTGGCGCCAGGTGAAGCTGTACTTCATGTGCGGGCTGCCCACCGAGACCGACGAGGACGTGCTCCAGATCGGCGAGATGGCCAAGAACGTCATCGCCAAGGGCCGCGAGGTCACCGGCACCAACGACATCCGCTGCACCGTCTCCATCGGCGGCTTCGTGCCCAAGCCGCACACGCCGTTCCAGTGGGCCCCGCAGCTGTCCGCGGAGGACACCGACGCCCGGCTCACCAAGCTGCGCGACTCGATCCGCAACGACCGCAAGTTCGGCAAGAACATCGGTTTCCGCTACCACGACGGCAAGCCCGGCATCATCGAGGGCCTGCTCTCCCGGGGCGACCGCCGGATCGGCGCGGTCATCCGCGCCGTGTACGACGACGGCGGCCGCTTCGACGGCTGGCGCGAGCACTTCTCCTACGACCGCTGGATCGCCTGCGCCGAGAAGGGCCTGGCCGGCACCGGCGTGGACGTCGACTGGTACACCACCCGCGAGCGCGCCTACGAGGAGGTGCTGCCCTGGGACCACCTGGACAGCGGCCTCGACAAGGACTGGCTGTGGGAGGACTGGCAGGACGCCCTGGAGGAGGTCGAGGTCGAGGACTGCCGCTGGACCCCGTGCTTCGACTGCGGGGTGTGTCCTCAGATGGACACCCACATCCAGGTCGGCCCGACCGGCAAGAAGCTGCTGCCGCTGACCGTGGTCAAGTCGTAACCCGTCCGTGCGCAACCCGACGGCCCTCCTCCGGTGTACTGCCGGGGAGGGCCGTCGGCCCATGAGGAGACGCAATGGAGGACGGCAGACCCGCCGAGGGGTGCCTGGTCGCCTTCGTCCGGGTGCCGGCGCGGGTGTTCGCGCTGCTGGTGGTGGTGCCGCTCCGGTTCGCCTGGGAGGCGGCGCTGGTCGTGCTGCGGCCGGCCGGCCGGGTGCTGGCGGCGGCCGGGCGGTGGGCGGACGGCGCCGTCCGTGGGCTCGCGCTGCTGCTGTACCGCCGGCTGCTGCGCCCGGTGGGGCTGGCCGTGGCCCGGTCGTGCCGGAGGGCGGTGGAGCTGCTGCGCGGCTGTCTCCGGGCCGCCGGACGGGCGCTCGGGTGGGCGTGGCGGACGCTCGTCGTGGCCCCGGCCCGCTGGTTCGGGCGCCGCGTGCTGCGGCCGTTCGGTGTCCTGCTGGTGGCCGCGGCCCGCGGATTCGGCGCGGCCGTCGCGTGGCTGGCGGCGGTGCTGCTCGTCCGGCCCGCCCGCTGCTTGCACCGGGGGTGGTCGTGCCGGTGGGCCGGCTGCTGGCGGAGCTGCTGCGCCGGCTGGCGGCGGGGGCGGGCGCGGTCGGCCGGGTGCTGGTCGTCGTGCCGCTGACCTGGTTCGGCCGGTACGTGCTGGTGCCCTTCGGCCGGCTGCTGCTCGCCGTCCTGCTGGGTGTGGGCACGGCGCTGGAGTGGTCGCTGCAGCACCTGCTGGCGGCCCCGCTGCGCCTGCTGGCGACCCGGGTGCTGCTGCCCGGGGTACGGGCGCTGGCGGCCGCCATCGGCGCCGCTCTCGCCCTGGTGGCCGCGGCGACCGGGCTGCTCGGGCGCGGGATCGTGCTGTTCGTCCGGCGGGTGCTGGTGCCGGGTGCCGGGCTCCTGCTGCGGCTGCTGGCCGCGGCCGTCCGGGCGGTGGCCGAGGTGCTGGAGCTGCTGCTGGTGCCGGTCGCGTGGTGCTGGCGGCGCCTGCTGCGCCCGGTGCTGCGCGAGCTCGGCCGCGCGGTGGTGCGGGCCTGGCGGCTGGGCGGCCGGCTCTGGCGGTACCTGGTGGTGCGGCCCTGCCGGTGGCTGCGGCGGGAGGTGTGGTGGCCCGCCCGGGACGAGATCCGGCGGGTGGTCCGGGAGGTCCGGGCGGCCCTTGTGGGGTGACCGGGCGAAGCGGCGGGTCCGGGGCGCGTAGGCTTGTCATGACAAGAATCCGGCCGTCCCTGGGCCGGACGGGACACTGACGAAGGACTGAGCAGCCCTGGCACGCCGCACGCCCGACGGTCCCCCGCCCGCGCCGACGGTGCAGCGCATCCGTCTCCGCTACACCAAGCGTGGCCGTCTGCGCTTCACCAGCCACCGGGACTTCCAGCGGGCGCTGGAGCGCGCGCTCCGCCGCTCGGCCGTCCCGATGGCCTATTCCGCCGGCTTCACCCCGCACCCCAAGGTGTCGTACGCCAATGCGGCGCCGACCGGTGTCGCCAGCGAGGCCGAGTACGTGGAGATCGGCCTCGCCGAGGCCCGCGACCCCGAGGCGCTGCGCGCGCAGCTGGACGAGTCGTTGCCGCCCGGCCTGGACGTGATCGACGCCGTCGAGGCCCGCACCGCGAACTTCGTGGAGCGGCTGGAGGCCTCCGAGTGGCAGCTGCGGCTGCCCGGCGTGGAGCTCGACGAGGCGGCCCGCGCGGTCGCCGCGTTCCTGGCCAGCGAGCAGGTCGAGGTCCGGCGGATGACCAAGAACGGGGTCCGGGTGTTCGACGCCCGCGGGGCCGTTTCGGTGCTCCAGGTTCTCCCCCGCAGGTCGGCGATGGTCACGACACTGCCACAGAGCGTGCCGACGATGTTCGTGCGGGCACACCCTGTGCGATACTGCGGCTGGTAGTACGACACGCCACACCCGCCGTACGACCCGACGACGTTTTGTCCGGTCTCCGTGCGACGGCCGACCTGGCGCCGCCGGTCCCCGCTGAGGTGACCAGGCTGGCGCAGGGGCCGCTCGACGAGGAGACCGGCACGGTGACCGACCCGCTGGCGCTCGATCGCGCCGCGGCCGTGGCCGCGCAGTAGCGGCTGTACGGCTGCGCGCCTTCGCCGACCGCCGAGCGGGCGGGAGCCAGGACCCGCCACCGGGTCGCTGGCTCCCCAGGTCCCCGCGGCTTCCCAGGGGAGCGAGCGCCGTCGTAGACGGACGGGCCTCGCGGCCCTTCCCGGACACACGAGAAGACTGGTCGGACCAGAAGACTTTCGGCACCCCGCACCCTGCGAGTGCCGAGCCAGACTACGAGCCTCTGTGCGGCCTCGCGCCCGCCCGGCGGCACCGTGGGCGTCGGCACGCGATCACCGCGTGCGACCGTGACCCAGGTGTCGAGCCGTGCCCGGATGCGGAGCCCGGGGGCCTGACGGGAGATCCACCCGCATGCTTGAGAACACCGAACCGCAGTCCGCTGCGGAACCGGCCGAGGGTTCCGCCGACGGCACCTCCGCCGCCCCGCCGCGTCGCCGGCGCCGGGCGGTCTCCCGCCCGGCCGGTGCCCCGCAGGGCGCCGCCGCCGAGAGCGCGGAGACGGTCGTGCCGGCCGAGCCGCAGGCCGTCGAGGCCCCGGCCGCCGTCGAGGCGCCCGCCGAGGCCGCCGAGAAGCCGGTCCGTGCCCGCCGTACCCGTAAGCGCGCCGAGGCCCCGGCCGGTGCGCCGGAGGCCGCCCCGGTCGCCGCCGAGCCGCAGGCCGTCGATGCCCCGGTCGCCGCCGAGCCGCAGGCCGTCGAGGCCCCGGCCGCCGTCGAGGCGCCCGCCGAGGCCGCCGAGAAGCCGGTCCGTGCCCGCCGTACCCGTAAGCGCGCCGAGGCCCCGGCCGGTGCGCCGGAGGCCGCCCCGGTCGCCGCCGAGCCGCAGGCCGTCGATGCCCCGGTCGCCGCCGAGCCGCAGGCCGAGCCCGCCGAGAAGCCCGCCCGCCGCAGCCGTCGCCGTGTGGTCGAGCCGGCGCAGGTCGTCGTCGAGACCCCTGCCGAGCCGGTGGAGGAGGACGAGGAGGCCGAGGCCGTCGAGGAGCCCGCCGCCGAGACCCCCGCCCCCGTCGCCGAGCCCGAGCCGACGCACCGCGTCCGCCGCCGCGCCGTCCGCCCGTCGACCGCGATCTTCCAGGCGCCGGTCTTCCAGGAGCCCGCGCCCTACACCGCGCCGGCCGCCGCCGCCCAGGCCCCGGCCAAGGCCGCGGCCCAGGCTCCGGCCGCCGCCCAGGCTCCGGCCGCCGCGCAGAAGTCGTCCGCGCAGAAGGCGACCGCCACGTCGAAGCCGGCCACTGCCCCGGCCGGCTCCTCCGAGGAGGAGGAGTTCGAGTACAGCGGTGTCGGCCGCCGCCGCCGCGTCCGCACCTCCGTCCGGGTGCAGACCCCGTCCCGCACCCAGGCCCCGGCCCCGGCTCCGGCCGCCGCCCCGGCCCGTCCGGTGCAGGCCGAGGCCCCGGCCGCCCGCGCCCAGGAGGAGGCCGCCGTCGAGGCGCCCGCCGCCGGCCCGGAGCCGGAGGGCGACTGGGAGGAGGACGGCCGTCCGTCCCGCCGTCGCCGCCGGGGCGGCCGTCGCCGCCGCCGCGGTGAGGCCGAGGAGCCGGAGGCCGCCGAGACCGCCGCCGAGCAGCCGCACGCCGAGGACGAGGGTGCCGACGAGGAGCCGGAGGACGACGAGGACGACCTCGCGGCCGGCCTGTCCTCCTCGCGTCGCCGTCGCCGTCGCCGCCGCCGCAGCGGTGAGGGCGGCGGGGAGCAGCCCGAGACCAGTGAGGACGGCGTCCGCACGGTGGTGAAGGTGCGCGAGCCGCGCCGCCGCTCCACCGAGCCGTCCTTCGACCCGGACGAGGTGCAGTCCATCAAGGGCTCCACCCGTCTGGAGGCGAAGAAGCAGCGCCGCCGCGAGGGCCGCGAGCTGGGCCGCCGCCGGGTGCCGATCATCACCGAGGCCGAGTTCCTGGCCCGCCGCGAGTCCGTCGAGCGGGTGATGGTGGTGCGCCAGAACGGCGAGCGCACCCAGATCGGCGTCCTCGAGGACGGCGTGCTGGTCGAGCACTACGTCAACAAGGAGCAGGCCACCTCGTACGTCGGCAACGTGTACCTGGGCAAGGTCCAGAACGTGCTGCCGTCGATGGAGGCCGCCTTCGTCGACATCGGCAAGGGCCGCAACGCCGTGCTGTACGCCGGTGAGGTCAACTTCGGTGCGCTCGGCGGCCACGGCGGCCCGCGCCGGATCGAGTCGGTGCTCAAGTCCGGCCAGTCCGTGCTCGTCCAGGTCTCCAAGGACCCGATCGGTCACAAGGGCGCCCGTCTGACCAGCCAGATCTCGCTGCCCGGCCGCTACCTGGTCTACGTGCCCGAGGGCTCGATGACCGGTATCTCCCGCAAGCTGCCGGAGAACGAGCGGGCCCGTCTCAAGCAGATCCTCAAGAAGATCGTCCCGGACGACGCGGGCGTCATCGTGCGCACCGCCGCCGAGGGCGCCAGCGAGGAGGAGCTGACCGCGGACGTCCAGCGCCTGCAGCAGCAGTGGGAGGACATCCAGAAGAAGGTCGCCGGCGGCAACGCCCCGGTGCTGCTGTACGGCGAGCCGGACATGACCGTCCGGGTCGTCCGCGACATCTTCAACGAGGACTTCACCAAGGTCGTCGTCAGCGGCTCCGAGGCGTGGAACACCATCCACGACTACGTCGCGGGCGTCGCCCCGGACCTCGCCGAGCGGCTCCAGAAGTGGACCTCGGACGTCGACGTGTTCGCCACGTACCGGATCGACGAGCAGCTGATGAAGGCACTGGACCGCAAGGTCTGGCTGCCGAGCGGCGGTTCGCTGGTGATCGACCGCACCGAGGCGATGATCGTCGTCGACGTCAACACCGGCAAGTTCGTCGGACAGGGCGGCAACCTCGAGGAGACCGTCACCCGCAACAACATCGAGGCGGCCGAGGAGATCGTCCGCCAGCTGCGGCTGCGCGACCTCGGCGGCATCATCGTGATCGACTTCATCGACATGGTGCTGGAGTCCAACCGCGACCTGGTGCTGCGCCGGCTGCTGGAGTGCCTGGGCCGGGACCGGACCAAGCACCAGGTGGCCGAGGTCACCTCGCTCGGCCTGGTGCAGATGACCCGCAAGCGGGTCGGCCAGGGCCTGCTGGAGTCCTTCTCGGAGTCCTGCGTGCACTGCAACGGCCGCGGCGTCATCGTCCACATGGACCAGCCGCACAGCCACGGCGGCGGGGGCGGCACCCCGGTGTCCGGCGAGGCGGCCGGCAGCAGCAAGCGCCGCCGCCGCGGCAAGGGCGGCTCGGCGCAGGCCGAGCAGCATGCCGAGGTGCTGACCGAGGACGGCGAGGAGGCCCTGGAGGCCCTGGAGCCGCTGACGGAGGCCGTCGAGGCGGAGGAGCCGCTGGAGGCCGCCGCCGAGGCGCTCACGGAGGCCGTGGAGGCCGCGGAGCCGGTCGAGGCCGTGGCCGTCGAGGCGGCCGTGGTCGAGCAGCCCGCCGCGGTCCAGGCCCCGGCGGCTCCGGCCGGCCGGACCCGCCGCCGCGCGGTGCGCAAGGCGACCGCCCCGGCGGGTGCGCCCGCCGAGGCCGAGATCGTCGTCCTGCAGGCCCGTGCCGAGGCCGCCATGGAGGCCGCGCTGGCCGCCGCCGAGGCCCCGGCCGCCGAGCCCGTCGCGGAGGCCGAGCCGGCCGCTGTCGCCGAGCCCGTCACCGAGCCGGCCGTCGAGGCCGAGCCGGTGGCCGAGGAGGCCGACGCGACCGCGGAGGACGTGACGGCCGAGGAGGACGCCGAGGCGCCCGCGCCGAAGAAGCGCGCCCCCGCAAGGCCGCCGCCAAGAAGACCGCCGTGGCGAAGAAGACCACGGCGGCGAAGAAGACCACCGCCCGCAAGACCGCCACCAAGCGGACGAGCGCGGCGGCCAAGAAGGCCGCGGCCGCCGAAGGTGACGGCGCCGCAGAGTGATGCCCCGGAGCCGGGGCGGCCCACCCGCGAGGGTGGGCCGCCCCGGCCCCGGTAGGGCCCGGTTTGCCCCAGCGGTGGCCGATCCGTATTCTTGACCCTCGGCGTGTTGACGCCACGCTCCCGAGCACTTCACCTCCCGGATCCGGCCTCGCCGGGACCGGGGAGGCCCTGTGTCCGTACCCAGTGGCTGGCATCGGCGAGTTCCGACCGAGTACAGAAAGCAGGTACCGCATGTACGCGATCGTTCGCGCAGGCGGCCGCCAGCACAAGGTCGCCGTCGGCGACGTGCTGGAGATTGACCGCATCGACGCCAAGCCGGGTGACTCGGTCGAGCTGTCGACCATCCTGGTCGTCGACGGTGACGCCGTCACCTCCGACCCGTGGGTCCTCGGCGGCGTGAAGGCGCACGCCGAGGTCGTCGAGGAGACCAAGGGCGACAAGATCGTCATCCTCCGCTACAAGAACAAGACGGGTTACCGCCGTCGTCAGGGTCACCGCCAGAAGTTCACCGCGGTGCGCATCACGAGCATCGACTCCGTCAGCAAGTAAGGGGATAGCGAGATGGCACACAAGAAGGGCGCAAGCTCTACCCGGAACGGCCGTGACTCGAACGCCCAGCGCCTCGGCGTCAAGCGCTTCGGCGGCCAGGTCGTCAGCGCCGGCGAGATCATCGTCCGCCAGCGCGGCACCCACTTCCACCCGGGTGCCAACGTCGGCCGTGGCGGCGACGACACCCTGTTCGCGCTGAGCGCCGGTGCCGTGCAGTTCGGCAACCGCCGCGGCCGCAAGGTCGTCAACATCGTGGCCGTCGAGGCCTGAGTCTGACCCCACGTCAGGACTCGTCGTGAAGGGTGGGCCGGAATGTTCCGGTCCACCCTTCATGCTTTACCGCAGGACACACTTTTTCTTCGCACTGGAGGCACACCCCATGACCACCTTCGTGGACCGCGTCGAGCTGTACGTCGCCGCGGGTAACGGAGGCCACGGCTGCGCCTCCGTCCATCGCGAGAAGTTCAAGCCGCTCGGCGGACCCGACGGCGGCAACGGCGGTGAGGGCGGCAGCGTCACCCTCGTCGTGGACTCCCAGATCACCACCCTGCTCGAGTACCACCACTCGCCCAAGCGCAAGGCCACCAACGGCAAGCCGGGCGCGGGCGGGCACCGGACGGGCGCCGACGGCCAGGGCCTCGTGCTGCCGGTGCCGGACGGCACCGTGGTGCTCGACAAGCAGGGCAACGTGCTGGCCGACCTGGTCGGCCACGGCACCAGCTTCGTCGCCGCCGCCGGCGGCCGCGGCGGCCTCGGCAACTCCGCGCTGGCCTCCGCCCGCCGCAAGGCCCCCGGCTTCGCGCTGCTCGGCGAGCCCGGCGAGGCCCGCGACATCGTGATGGAGCTCAAGTCCGTCGCCGACGTCGCCCTGGTCGGCTACCCGAGCGCCGGCAAGTCCTCGCTGATCTCGGTGCTCTCCGCGGCCAAGCCGAAGATCGCGGACTACCCGTTCACCACCCTGATCCCCAACCTCGGCGTGGTCACCGCCGGCGAGACGGTCTACACCATCGCCGATGTCCCCGGCCTGATCCCGGGTGCCAGCCAGGGCAAGGGCCTGGGCCTGGAGTTCCTGCGCCACGTCGAGCGCTGCGAGGTCCTGGTGCACGTCCTGGACTGCGCCACCCTGGAGCCGGGCCGCGACCCGCTCACCGACCTGGAGACCATCGAGTCCGAGCTCGCCCAGTACGGCGGCCTGGAGGACCGGCCGCGCCTGGTCGCGCTGAACAAGATCGACGTCCCGGACGGCCAGGACATCGCGGACCTCACCCGCGCGTCGCTGGAGGAGCGCGGCTACCGCGTCTTCGAGGTCTCCGCGGTCGCCCACAAGGGCCTGCGCGAACTCAGCTACGCCCTGGCGCAGATCGTCGCCGAGGCCCGGGCCGCCAAGCCCGTCGAGGAGTCGACCCGGATCGTGCTGCGGCCGACCGCCGTGGACGACGCCGGCTTCACCATCACCGAGGAGGACGGCGCCTACCGCATCCGCGGCGGCAAGCCCGAGCGCTGGGTGCGCCAGACCGACTTCGCCAACGACGAGGCCGTCGGCTACCTCGCGGACCGGCTGGCCCGCCTGGGCGTCGAGCAGGAGCTGTGGAAGATCGGCGCCAAGGAGGGCGACACGGTCATCATCGGCCCCGACGAGAACGCCGTCGTCTTCGACTGGGAGCCGACCATGGCCTCCGGCGCGGAGATGCTCGGCCGCCGCGGCGAGGACCACCGCTTCGAGACCCAGCGCCCCGCCGTCGACCGCCGCCGCGAGAAGCAGCGCGGCCGGGACGCCGCCGAGGACGAGTACCGCGCCTTCGAGGCGCTCTCCTCCGGC
The DNA here is from genome assembly GCF_039544005.1 of Kitasatospora paranensis. Classification (NCBI taxonomy): domain Bacteria; kingdom Bacillati; phylum Actinomycetota; class Actinomycetes; order Kitasatosporales; family Streptomycetaceae; genus Kitasatospora; species Kitasatospora paranensis. The sequence goes on along the minus strand of NZ_BAABKV010000001.1, from coordinate 3,044,188 downwards.
CGCGCCGCCCTGGAGGGCGACGAGGACGAGGACCACTGAGTCCTGCCACGGCCGGCCCGGGGGCGCATGCAGCGCCCCCGGGCCGGCTTCGTGCTGTCCGGCCGGGCCGTCCACGGGGTGATATCCGGTTCGGCGGCCCCGTCCCGATCGCGTAGATTGCGGGCGTCGGACCACCGTGCGAAGGGCCAGGTTGATGACGGATCAGACACTGCGGCAGGACGTCCTCGACGCCCGGCGGATCGTCGTCAAGGTCGGCTCCTCCTCGCTCACCACCGCGGCCGGCGGCCTCGACGCCGACCGGGTCGACGCGCTCGTCGACGCGATCGCCAAGGTCCGGGCCCGCCCGGACGCCCCGGACGTCGTCCTGGTCTCCTCCGGCGCCATCGCCGCCGGGCTGTCCCCGCTCGGGCTGGACCGCCGCCCGCACGACCTGGCCCGCCAGCAGGCCGCCGCCAGCGTCGGCCAGGGCCTGCTGGTGGCCCGCTACACGGCCTCCTTCGCCCGGTACGGCATCCGGGTCGGCCAGGTCCTGCTGACCGCCGAGGACGCCAGCCGGCGCGCCCACTACCGCAACGCCTACCGCACCCTCGACCAGCTGCTGGCGATGGGCGCGATGCCGGTCGTCAACGAGAACGACACCGTCGCCACCGCCGAAATCAAGTTCGGCGACAACGACCGGCTGGCCGCCCTGGTCGCCCACCTCGTCCGGGCCGACCTGCTGGTGCTGCTCTCCGACGTCGACGGCCTGTACGACGGGGACCCGAGCAGGCCCGGCAGCAGCCGGATCGAGACCGTCTCCGGGGCGCACGACCTCGACGGCATCGAGATCGGCAGCGCGGGCAAGGCGGGCGTCGGCACCGGCGGCATGGTGACCAAGGTGGAGGCCGCCCGGATCGCCACCGGCGCCGGCATCCCGGTGGTGCTCACCGCCGCCAGCCAGGCAGCCGACGCCCTCGCCGGTCGGCCCACCGGCACGCTGTTCCGGCGTACCGGCAGCCGCTCCGCGGACCGGCTCCTGTGGCTCGAACACGCCTCCACCCCGCGCGGTGCGCTCCAGCTCGACGCGGGCGCCGTGGACGCGGTCGTCAACGGCGGGAAGTCGCTGCTCCCGGCCGGTGTGACCAAGGTCGAGGGCGACTTCACCGCGGGTGATCCGGTCGACCTTCTTGGTGAAAACGGCCACATCGTGGCCCGCGGACTGGTCAACTTTGATGCGAGGGAGCTGCCCCGGCTGCTCGGCCGGTCCACGCGGGAGCTGGCCCAGGAGCTCGGTGCCGCGTACGAGCGCGAGGTCGTCCACCGGGACGACCTGGTCGTCCTGCGCGGCTGAGCGGGCGCTGCCGCGAGGGGTGTCGGCGGGGCGGCCGACACCGGCACCACGACCATGCCGAACAGGAGGCCTCCGATGGCAAGCAGGCGCTCGGGGACGCTGCCCCACGAGACGTCCGGGCGGCGGCTCACCGGCATCACCGGCGGACGCCCGGCCGACCGGTCCGCGGCCGGTGCGGTCCGTGAGCTGCGGCCGCAGGCGGACGGTGACGGCGGCGCCGACGACCAGGCCAGACTCTGGCACGTGGTGCTGTCGGTGGCCGGCCGGGAGACCCCGCTCGCCGAGCTGCGGGCCGGTCTGGAGCAGCTCGCGCTCGACCACTCGTTCTTCCTGACCGCCCGCTACGCCGCCGACCACGCGGAGATCCGCTACTGGGAGCAGGCCCGCGACCTGCACGACGCCGCGGCGATCGCGCTGCGGCTGTGGGGGAGCACAAGGCCTCGGCGAACTTACCGCCGTGGGAGATCGTCGGCCTGGAGGTCGTCGACCGGGTGACGTACCAGCAGCGGGTCGCCGAGGGTTTCCACGGCCCGCCCCCGCGGCCCGGCGGCGTCCACCCGTACTGAGGCCGTTCCGGGCGCGCCGGTGCGGGGCCGCGCCGGGCGCCCGTCTCATCCGGCGAAATACCGGCCGGGCCCCTCCGGCCGACTCGCTACCCTTGCCGCATGAGCGACCACGCCACCACCGACAGCCCCGTCCTCGCCGCCGCGCGCCGTGCCCGTGAGGCGGCCGCCGTGCTCGCCCCGCTGCCGCGCAGCGTCAAGGACGCCGCGCTGCTGGCGATCGCGGACGCCCTGGTGGCCCGGACGGCGGAGATCACCGCCGCCAACGCCCAGGACGTGGCGCGGGCCCGCGAGGCCGGTACGGCCGAGTCGGTGGTCGACCGGCTGAGCCTCACCGCGGAGCGGATCGCCGCGATCGCCTCCGACGTCCGCGACGTGGTCGGCCTGCCCGACCCGGTCGGCGAGGTGGTGCGCGGCTACACGCTGCCCAACGGTCTGGACGTCCGCCAGGTCCGGGTGCCGCTCGGCGTGGTCGGCATCATCTACGAGGCCCGCCCCAACGTGACCGTGGACGCCGCCGCGCTCTGCCTGAAGTCCGGCAACGCCGTGCTGCTGCGCGGCTCGGCCTCCGCGTACCGCTCGAACACGGCGCTGGTCGCCGTGCTGCGCGACGCCGTCGAGGCGGCCGGGCTGCCCGCCGACGTCGTCCAGCTGGTGCCGGGCGAGAGCCGCGACTCGGTGCAGGAGCTGATGCGCGCCCGGGGCCTGGTCGACGTGCTGATCCCGCGCGGCGGCGCCTCGCTGATCCGCACCGTGGTCGAGGGCTCCACCGTGCCGGTCATCGAGACCGGCACCGGCAACTGCCACGTGTACGTGGACGCCCGGACGGACCTCGCGATGGCGGTCGGCATCCTGCTGAACTCCAAGGCGCAGCGGGTCAGCGTCTGCAACGCGGCGGAGACCCTGCTGGTGCACCAGGACGTCGCGGACGAGTTCCTGCCGCTCGCGCTGGAGGCGCTGGCCGCGGCGGGGGTGACCGTGCACGGTGACGACGCGGTGCTGAAGGCCGCCGAGGGCACGTCGGCGACGGCGGTGCCGGCGACCGACCAGGACTGGGGCGCGGAGTACCTGTCGTACGACATCGCGGCTGCGGTGGTGCCGTCGCTGGAGGCCGCGGTGGCGCACATCCGCCGCTGGTCCTCCGGTCACACCGAGGCGATCGTGACGACCTCGCAGGCGGCCGCCCGCCGGTTCACCCAGCTGGTGGACTCGACGACGGTGGCGGTCAACGCCTCGACCCGGTTCACCGACGGGGGTGAGTTCGGTTTCGGCGCGGAGATCGGCATCTCCACCCAGAAGCTGCACGCCCGGGGCCCGATGGGCCTGCCGGAGCTGACCTCGACCAAGTACATCGTCACTGGTGACGGCCATGTGCGCGGTGAGGCGACGCAGACCGTCGGGGGCTGAACGGCGCAGGCCGCACGCCCGTGTGACGGAGCAACTGGCGGGAGCCACAGACAAAAGGGCCGCCCGGTAATACGCTGAATCCCGTGGCTGAGGATGTGGGGGGCTCGCCGTACCCCGACGGCGCCGACCACGGTGGTGCGGACGACGAGTTCGCCACCGTGGTGCTCGACGAGGCTTTCGTCCGGTCCGCTGCCGTGCACGAGCCCAGCGCCCTGGAGCGGCAGCTCGCCGCGGCCGAGGCCCGGCTCGAGCCGGACCCTGCGGTCGCGGGCCGGCCGTACGACCTGACGGCCCCGGAGATGACCGGCACCGGCGACGTCCTGCCGCTGGAGCTCCGTCCGCATCCGGGCGGCCTCGACGACGACCGGCACTTCCCCGACCCGTGGTCCGGCACCGACCGGGTGAGGCGGCGGGCGCGCTGGGCGCGGGCCGTGCGCTGGGAGCCCGTGCGCCACGGCGACGGGCGTTCGGTGGCGCAGCAGCGCTGGCACCGGCCGGTGGCCTGGGTGCTGGCGGTGGTGATGGTGGCGGGTGTGGTGGCGGTCGCGGTGTCGGCGATCTACCGCGGCGCCGGTGGCGTCGGCTCGCCGCACCGTCCGGAGGTCGGCACCAGCAGCGGGCCGGGGGCGCAGACGTCCTCGCCGCTGCCCGCTCCGGTGGCCGTGCCGAGCGGCTGAGCGGGCCGGGATGACGCCGCCGCGGGTGCGTGCGCAGAATCTGCCGGCGGCCACTCGAACCGCGGGCCGCTCGGCTCTACCCTGGTTCTATGGGTGACCCGCGCGATCCGCCGGAGGGTGCGCCCGACGGTGGTTCCGGCAGTGATGACGAGTTCCGGTCCGTCGTCTTCGACGAGTCCTTCGTGCGTGCTGCCCGGATCCAGGAGCTGTCGGCGCGCGAGCGGCTGGGCGGGACGTACCGGGCCACCCGTTCGCGGATCGGCCTGGGGCCGTTCGGCAGCCTGCCGCGGCAGGCCGTCGCCCTGCTGCTGGTGGTGGTCCTGGCGTTCGCCGCGGCGGTGTACTTCGGCATCAGCACCCCGCACCGGCAGGCCGCCCCGCCGAGCGGCAACCAGCTGACGTCGAGCACGGTCGCGCTGGCCCCGTCGGGCCCGGTGGCGGCGGTGGCGGACCCGACGCACCCGTTCGCCGGGCTGCCCGCCGGGTACGCGGAGGGCGGTGCGGGGCTCGGGTTCCCGGCGGGCAGTGCCACGGCGCACTTCACCCGGACGGAGGTCGACCGCGCCCTGGCGATCGTCCGGAGCTTCCTGGTCGCGTCCTCGCTGGCGCCGGCCACGGTGGCGGAGGCGGAGAGCGGGCAGGCGCGCACCCTGGTGACCGCGGGTGAGCAGCAGCAGTACGACGACAGCGTGAACAGCCCCCGGGACGACCAGCACCACGCGGCGACCGGCTGGCTCGTCCGGCTGGACCCGGGCCGGGTGGCGCTGGCGTCCGACACCGTGATGGCGGCCGGCGCGGTGCGGGTCGGCGAGGCGGACGGCTCGACGCTGGAGGTCGTCACCGACCACACCTTCGTCTACGCGGTGCGGGCGTCGGGCACCGGCCAGGGGCCGGTCAGCCTGTTCTCCGTCCGCCGCGAGCTGCGGTTCGACCTGGACCGCGGCGACCTGTCCGCCGACCGGCTGCGGCTGGTCGACTCCGTGCTGCAGGCCGGTCCGACGGCGTGCGGTGCGCCGACCGCGGGCTTCCTGCAGCCGCTGCTGGCCGGCCAGGCCGCACCGGCGCCGGACCGGCCGGCGGCGGTGGACCCGGGCGACCACAGCCGGCCCGCCTGGCAGCTGTGCGGGGCGCTCGGGCCGCTCACCGGAGCCTGAGCCCCGGACGTGCGGGCCCGGCGCCCCGCACCGCGCTCACTGCTCCGGCGAGCCGCCGTCGGGGCCGCTCCCGTTGCCGTTGCTGCTGCCGTTGGCACCGGGGGCGCTCGCGCGCCCGGCCCCGACGAAGCTGTCCCGCAGCCGGCCGCCGACCGTGCCGACACCGCCGGCGACGTCCCGCAGCAGGCCCATCAGCGGGTCCTTCGACTCCTTCACCGACTGCGAGTAGGAGTCCGCCGCGGCCTTCCACTGGGCGCCGACCGAGGTCTCCGGGTCGTCCCCGCGCCGCGGGTAGGCGCCGGCGAGGATCGAGCGGTGCTCGTCGCTCTCGGCCCACTTCTTCAGCTGTGCGACCCGCACCACCGCGAACGGGTGGGTCTGCGGCAGCACCTGGAGCAGCTTGAGCACGCCGTCGCGCAGGTCGCCGGCCTTCTCGTACTCCTCGGCCTGCTCCAGGAAGGCGTCGACGTTCATCTCGGCCAGGTTGTGGCCGCCCGCCAGCTTCATCAGGCCGCGCATCGAGGCGTGCACGTCCTGGCCCGCGAGCAGGCCGGCCCGGTCGCAGGAGAGCTCGGCCTTGCGGAACCACTCCTTGAGCGCGGTGATGACGGCGGCGATGGCCAGGCTGCCGAGCGGCAGCCAGGCGATCCGGGCGGCGATGTTGGTGAGGATGAGCAGCATGGTGCGGTACACGGCGTGCCCGGACATCGCGTGCCCGACCTCGTGGCCGATCACCGCGCGCAGCTCCTCCTCGTCGAGGAGCTCGACGAGGCCGCTGGTGACGACGATGATCGGCGTCTCCATGCCGATGCACATCGCGTTCACGGTCGGGTCCTGGGTGACGTACAGGTCCGGGACCTTCTCCAGGTCGAGCACGTAGGCGGCGTCCCGGACCATGTCGTACAGCTCCGGGAACTGGCGCTCCGAGGTCTTCACCGCGGTGGCCAGGAACATCAGCCGGACGCTGCGCTCGGAGACCAGGCCCGCGAGCTTCTTGAGGATGTCGTCGAATCCGCTGAGCTTGCGCAGGGCGACCAGCGCCGAGCGGTCGGCGGGGTGCTCCCAGGCCCGGGTGGAGATCTCCGGGAAGCGCTGCCGGCGGCGGCTCGGGGTGGTGCTGTCCTTGGCAAGGTCGGTCATGTGTGAGTACCTCCTGGTCGTCGCCGGCACCGGCTGGCAGCCGGCCCCCGCTGCTGTTGGCTCAACGTCCTTGTGCGTGTACTCGTCCCCGGCGCTCACCGTACGCCGCCGCGGGGGCGGTGTCCGGTGTCCGGAACGCCCCGGTCTACGCTGGTCGTCCGGAGCGAGAGGAGCACCACCGATGTCCCCTGCCACCCTGGCGAGCCTGGCCGGTCCGATCTCCAGCGAGAACGGACCGGGCCTGTTCCTGAGGATCATCGTGATCGGCTCCATGGTCGGCGTCGGCCTGCTGGCCTGGATCCTGCTCAGGGCCGGGCGCAACAACTGACATATCGGGCGCCGCCGGTCGCCGCCGCCCCCACGCGGGGTCAGACGCGGTGGGCCGCCGAGCGGTTGCACGGAGCCCACCCGTACGATGAGGCCGCGGGCCGCAGTGGCCTGCACGCGTCCGCCCTCCGAGCCGAGAAGGTCCTGCCGACCATGAGCACTGCCGCACTGCCCGCCCTCGCCAAGCTCGCCGAGGGCGGCAACCACGACAGCCTGAACCCGTTCGTGACGGGTGGCTCCGCGCTGTTCATCCTGCTGCTGCTGGCCTTCATCACCACCCGCTTCAACCGGGACCGCTGACCCCCGGAGGGCCGCGGGGAGCGCCTGCACAGAAGCTGCGCGCTCCCTCCGGCATACCTCTCCGGGCGGCGTGCCCGGCCCCGGAGCACGTCGCGTAAGGTGTGGCGGCATGGGACAGCAGGCCGAGTCCGCCGGCACGCGGGCGAAGAGGCGCCTCGGCGTGATGGGCGGCACCTTCGACCCGATCCACCACGGGCACCTGGTCGCCGCCAGTGAGGTGGCGAGCGCGTTCCACCTCGACGAGGTGGTCTTCGTGCCGACCGGGCAGCCCTGGCAGAAGTCCGACCGGCAGGTGACGCCCGCCGAGGACCGCTACCTGATGACGGTGATCGCCACCGCCGAGAACCCGCAGTTCTCGGTGAGCCGGATCGACATCGACCGCGAGGGCCTCACCTACACCGTCGACACCCTGCGCGACCTGCGGGCCCTGCACCCCGACGCCGAGCTGTTCTTCATCACCGGCGCGGACGCGCTGGCCCAGATCATCTCCTGGCGCGACTCCGACGAACTCTTCGAGCTCGCCCACTTCATCGGATGCACCCGGCCGGGGCACACTCTGTCGGACGCCGGTCTTCCGGTCGGCGGGGTCTCCCTGGTCGAGGTCCCGGCGCTGGCGATCTCCTCCACGGACTGCCGCAACCGGGTCGCCAAGGGCGAGCCGGTCTGGTACCTCGTCCCGGACGGCGTGGTCCGTTACATCCACAAGCGGGCGCTCTACGCGCCGGCCCAGCCTTGATCCCGGGAGGGACGGCGTGACCGGAACGGCAGACCGCGGAGTGCCCGACGACGGCTACGAGGGCTACGACGGATACGGACAGCAGGGGTACCCCCAGCAGGGCTACTACCAGCAGCCCGGCCACCCGCAGGACCCGTACGGCCAAGGCGGCCAGGCCTACCCGCAGCAGGCCTACCAGCCCCAGGCCCACCCGCAGGAGGCGTACCCCCGGGAGCCGTACCGGCAGGAGGCCTGGCCGCAGGACCCGTACGGCGGCGGCGGGCAGGGCCATCCGCAGCAGGGGTACGTGCAGCACGGCTACTACCAGCAGCCCGGCCACCCGCAGGACCCGTACGGCCAGGGCGGCCAGGGCGGCCAGGGCGGCCGGCCGCAGGAGTACCAGCCCCAGGAGTACCAGCAGCAGGCCTACGTCCAGGACCCGTACCGGCAGCAGCCGGTGCCCCAGGCCGTGCCGCAGCAGCCGGTGCCGCAGCCCGTGCCGCAGCGGCCGGTGCAGCAGGCCGCGGCCGCGCCGCCGGCCCCGCCGCGCCAGCGCACCGCCCCGACCGCTGCGCCCGCCCGCCCCGCCGGGCCGGCCGGCGGCGCGCACCCGGACACCGACGACTCTTACGCCACCGGCGAGTTCACCTTCGTCGACGAGGCCGCGGAGGAGTCCGAGGACGTCATCGACTGGCTGAAGTTCGCCGAGTCGCGCAGCGAGGTGCGGGCCGAGCGCCGCCGCCGGCTGCGCAACCGGCTGCTCGCGGTCGCTGTCGTCCTCGTCCTCGCGGCCGGCGGCACCGGCGGCTACCTGTGGTGGAGCGGCAGGCTCGGCGGCGGCCCCTCGGCCGCGGCCGCGGCGGGCGGCCGCCAGGTCAACGTCGTCCACCTGCGCGACCTGCAGGGCAAGGTGACCACAGCGCTGCTCGTCGACGACGCCTCCGGGCGGAAGGCCACCGTCCTGCTGCTCCCGGACACCCTCAGGCTGCCCGCCTCCGGGGACGCCGCGTCGCCCACGGTCGGCACCGGCCTGGACAGCCTCGGCCCCTCCGGCACCCGGGACGGCCTGGCCACCGTGCTCGGCGCCCCCGTCGCGGGCACCTGGCGGCTGGACACCCCTACCTGACGCTGCTGGTCGCCCAGCTCGGCGGCATCACGGTCGACACCGACGCCGAGGTGCACAGCACCGACGGCAAGGTCACCGTCACCGCCGGCAAGGGCACGCAGTTGAACGGCCAGGCGGCCGCCCTCTACGCCACCTACCAGGCACCGGGCGAGGGCCGCGACGCGCAGCTCGCCCGGTTCGGCCAGGTGATGGCCGCGGTGATCCACGCGATGCCGGCCAACCTCACCGACGCCACCGACGACGTCCGCCGGATGAACGCGGTGCTCGACCCCTCGCTGCCGGAGAAGGCGCTCGGCGGCGTCCTCGCCGGCCTCGCCCAGCGGGCGAAGGACGGCCACCTGGACGTTCAGACGCTGAAGGCCAAGGCCGACGGCACGCTCGACCAGGCGACCGCGGGCCAGCAGGTCAAGACCGTCCTCGGCGGCACGGTGCACTCGGCGACCTCGGCCGCCACCACGCCCCGGGTCTCGGTGGTGAACGCCTCCGGCAACGAGAAGCTCGCCGCGGCCGTCGAGGTGCAGGTGACCAACGCCGGTCTGGAGGCCGTCCCGAGCTCGACCAAGTCCGGCCCCGTCCAGGCGGCCAGTGAGATCCGCTACACCGACGACGCCCGGGCGGACGCCGCCAAGTCGCTGGCCGTCACCCTCGGTCTGAAGCCCGAGGCGGTCAAGAAGGTCTCCGACCCGCAGAACGTCGACCTCGTGGTCGTCGTCGGCAAGGACTTCCCGGCCCAGCAGACCCCCTAGCGGCTGCCGCGGCACCCTCCCCGGACGACAGAACGCCCCGGGCCCCCGGAAACCCAGCCGGGGGCCCGGGGCGTTCGTGAGATCCTGGGGGAGAAGACCCATGCAATCGAGCCGGAAGTACGACGTGACTGCCACTGACCGTAGCCAGGAACTCCTCGACGTCGCCGCCCAGGCGGCGGCCGACAAGCTGGCCCACGACATCATCGCCTTCGACGTGAGCGAGGTGCTGTCGATCACCGACGCCTTCCTCATCGCGTCGGCGGCCAACGACCGCCAGGTGCGGGCCATCGCCGAAGAGATCGAGGACCAGCTGCGCGAGAAGCTGGACGTCAAGCCGGTGCGCCGGGAGGGCGAGCGGGAGGGCCGCTGGATCCTGCTGGACTACCTCGACATCGTCGTGCACGTCCAGCACTCCGAGGAGCGCTCCTTCTACTCCCTCGACCGGCTCTGGAAGGACTGCCCCGAGCTGCCGCTCCCGGCCGACGCCGTGGCGACCCGCAACCGCCCCGAGGGTGCCGTGACCGACGCTGCGGGCAACGCGACCGCCGGGGGCGAGAGCTGAGCCGCGCCGCGCGGGGGCCGCGCATCGTCTTCTGGCGGCACGGGCAGACGTCCTGGAACCTCGAGTCGAGGTTCCAGGGCACCACCGACATCCCGCTCACCGACCAGGGTGTCTTCCAGGCCCAGCGGGCCGCCCGGCTGCTGGGCGGGCTCCGGCCCGACCTGCTGGTCTCCTCCGACCTCCAGCGGGCCGCCCGGACGGCGGCCGAGCTGGCGATGGTGACCGGCCTGCAGGTGCACCACCACGAGGGCCTGCGCGAGACGTACGCGGGCGAGTGGCAGGGCCTGACCAACGCCGAGATCCGCGCCCGCTACCCCGAGGAGTTCGAGGCCTGGGCGCAGGGGCAGCCCGTCCGCCGCGGCGGCGGCGAGCTCGCCACCGAGGTCGCCGACCGCGCCGTGCCGGTGGTGCTGGACGCGGTGGAGAAGCTGCCGGAGGACGGCACCCTCGTGGTGGTCAGCCACGGCGGCACCATCCGCACCATGATCGGACGCCTGCTGGACCTCGACCCGGCCCTGTGGGAGCGGTTCGGCGGCCTGTCGAACTGCTGCTGGTCGGTGCTCGGTCAGGGCGTCCGCGGCTGGCGGCTGCTGGAGCACAACGCGGGCACGCTGCCGCAGCCGGTCATCGGCGACGAGACGTGACGGCGGCCCGGGAGGCGATTTCGCAGTTCCGGGCCTGACCGGCTAGAGTCTTCCTCGTTCGCAGCGAAGGAGCGCGGGGCCGGAAACGGCAGGCGGGATTCCTGGGACTGCGGGGCTATAGCTCAGTTGGTAGAGCGCTTGCATGGCATGCAAGAGGTCTGGGGTTCGATTCCCCATAGCTCCACTCCGCACCGGAGGCCCTCGGGTCGATCGTGTCGCGGGGCTATAGCTCAGTTGGTAGAGCGCTTGCATGGCATGCAAGAGGTCTGGGGTTCGATTCCCCATAGCTCCACAGCAGTTAGAAGGCCGCCGTCCCGACCGGGACGGCGGCCTTCGTCGTTCCGCGGACCTCCGCGGCCCCGCCGGGCCCGGCCCGCGGAGGGGCAGAGGGGCAGGACCGGCATCCGGAGCGACGTCCTCCGTAAAGCTTTTCCCAAGGGCCCGCCGAGTTGCCCGGATCTGCGCCGTTTCCGCTGATCAAGCGCGCTCCCCGCACTCCCGGACCGCGCCTACCATCAGCCACCATGAGCACCGCCTCCTCCGCCTCGGCCGTGGTCTTCGACCCGGCGGCGGCGATCCCGGAACTCGCCGCCGCCCGGCAGGCCGCCCAGCGCGGCGACTGGCCGGCCGTCGCCGGACTGTTCGCCGCCTGCCCCGAGGAGTACGGGCTGCTCGTCCTCGCCGACGAGGTCGCCAAGACCCACGGCATCGAGGCGCTGCTCGGCCAGGTCCTGGCGCACCGGCCGGGCGATCCGCTCGCCACCTGCCTGCTGGCCGACCACCACATCCACCTCGGCTGGCAGGCCCGCACCTCCCGGTCCGCCAAGGACGTGACCCCGGAGGGCTGGCGGGCCTTCCGCCACCACCTCAACCTGGCCGAGCAGCTGCTCATCGGGGCGGTCGCCCGCGACCGCGGCAACGCGCTGGCCTGGGTCCTGCGGCTGACGGTCTCCCGGGGCCTGTCCCTCGGCACCAGCGAGACCCGCCGCCGCCACCGCGCGCTGACGCGCGTGGCCCCGCACCACTACGCGGGCCGCCGCGGTCTGCTCCAGCAACTGCTGCCCAAGTGGGGCGGCAGCTGGGAGGACGCCCACGCGTTCGCCGTGGAGGGCCTGCACACCGCACCGGCCGGCAGCCTGGCCGGGGCCGTCGTCGCCACCTACCACGTCGAACGGATGCTGGCGATCACCCAGGCCGACCGCGCCGCCTACGCCCAGCGGGCGGACGTCCGCGGCGAACTCGCCGCAGCGGCCGCCGCCTCCGTTCTGCACCCCACCTGCCGGGCCCGCTACGGCCTCATCACGGCCCACAGCACGTTCGCCATGCTGGCCGCCACCGGAGGCCACTGGACGGCCGCCAAGGCCCACTTCGAGGCCATGGGCCCGTACGGCAGCACCGATCCCTGGGACATGCTCCCCGGCGACGCCGAGCGGCACTTCCTGACCACCCGGCGCGACGCCGTCCAGAAGGGCTGAGCCGTGATCCACCACTTCGAGGTCGACGGCGTCCCCGCGCTGTACGCGCCCCGGGCCGGCCGGCTCTCGGCCGGGCTGGTCTTCCGGGTCGGCCGGGCCGACGAGACGCTGCCGGGCGCAGGCATCACGCACCTCGTCGAACACCTCGCCCTGCACCGCAGCGGCGTCCAGGTGCACCGCTTCAACGGCGCCACCGGGCTGCTCCACACCCACTTCCACCTGGAGGGCGGCGAGCAGGACGTCCGGTCCTTCCTGCTGAGCGTCTGCCAGTCCCTGACGGCACTGCCGATGGACCGGCTGGAGACCGAGAAGGCGATCCTGCGCACCGAGGAGTCCGGCCGGGGCGCCGGCGCGGGCGAGGCCATGGGCCTGTGGCGGTACGGCGCGCAGGGCCACGGGCTGGTCAGCTACCCCGAGTGGGGCGTGCCCGGACTCCACCCGCAGACCGTCCAGCAGTGGGCCGACACCTGGTTCACCCGGGAGAACGCCGCCCTGTGGATCGCCGGCGAGCAGGTGCCCGCCGACCTGCGCCTGCCGCTGCGCCCGGGCCGGCGGATGCCGCTGCCCGCCCCGACGTCCGCGCTGCCGCAGACCCCCGCCTACTTCGACGCCGGCCAGGGCCAGGTCCTGTTCGACACCGTGCTCCCGCGCACCGCCGCGGCCGAGCTCTACACCGCCTGCCTGGACCGCGAACTCTTCCAGGACCTCCGCCAGGAGGGCGGCTACTCCTACACGGTCGGCGCCGACCACACCCACCGCGGGGACGGCATGCTCACCGTCACCGCCCTCGCCGACGCCCTCCCCGAACAGCAGGCCGCGGCCCTCGGCGGCTTCGTCGACGTGCTCGCCCGCCTCGCCGAGACCGGCGTCGCCCCGGAGGGCTTCGAGGCGCTCCGCCGGCGCGCCGACGAGGCGTACGCCGCTCCGGCAATCGACGCCGAACGGCTCCCGGGCTGCGCCGCCGACCTGCTGAGCGGGCTGCCGGTGCGCACCGGCGACGAACTGCGCGCCGAACTCCGGTCGGTGGCCCCGGCCGACGTCCACGCCGTCGCCCAACAGGCCCTCGGCGGCGGCCTGTTGCGGGTGCCCGCCGGGCGCCGGGCGGACTGGGCGGGCTACCGGGCCGCGCCCACCACCTCCGCGGCGGCGGTCTACGGCACCAGCCACCGCTCGGTCCAGGCCGGCGGCCCGGAGCTGGTGATCGCCCGCGACGGCGTCAGCCTGGTCGACGGCACCGAGGCGGCGACCGTCCGCTACGACGCCTGCGCCGCGGTGCTCGCCTGGCCCGACGGCGGCCGCAGGCTGATCGGCACCGACGGCATCACCGTCCAGATCGAGCCCGCCTGCCACCTCCTGGACACCTACAGTCTGGCGGTGGTCGACGGCGCCGTGCCCCCGCACCTGTTCGTCGCGATGCCGCCGCGCCAGCCGCCCGCCCCGTACGCCTCGGGCGCGCCGTCCGCGGCCGGCCCGCGGGCCGCGGCCCGGGCGGCCGACGAGGAGGCGAAGCCCGGGATCGGACGGCGGATCCTCGGCGTCCTCCAGACCACGGTCGCGGTCGTCTGGGGCCTGCTCGTCCTGATGGCCGGCCTCGGCGCGATCGGCGACGACAGCTACGGAGCGGACTACTGGATCTTCATCGGCTTCCTGGCCGCCTGCGAAGCAGCCCTGGTGTACGCCATCGTGCGGCGCCGCAAGCGGTGGCGGGCGGCCCGCGGGAACTGATTAGGGAGCACCCCGGCGACCGTGTAAAGTGGTCGATGTCGCCGGGGAGACCACCGGGGGCCGCAGCAAGGGGCTATAGCTCAGTTGGTAGAGCGCTTGCATGGCATGCAAGAGGTCTGGGGTTCGATTCCCCATAGCTCCACAGGAAGTGACAGGCCGTCCCCGTTCCCGGGGGCGGCCTTTCGCGTGGGGCGACCGGCCTACCGCCGTGCGCGCCGGGGCCGCTACCGTCGTTCCCATGGCCGACCTGGTGCGCAAGCGCAACGAGGAGCTCGCCCGGATACTCCACCAGCTCGGGTGGAGCCCCGAGCGGCTGGCCCGCGAGGTGAACACCGCCCTCCCGCCGGGCCTCGCGATCAGCTCCACCGCCCCGTACAAGTGGCGCGACCGCGGCATGGTCCCGCGCGCCCCGCACGACCAGGCCGTCTGCGAGGTGCTCGGCCGCGCCGTCGGCATCGCCGTCACCTACGAGCAGCTCTGGGGACGGATGGGCAGCGGACGCGGCGCCAAGATCCTCTCGCCCCGGCTGCTCACCGACCCGTGGACGGCCGACACCGCGCAGACCGCGCTCCGCGAGGCCGGCGCCGACGTCGCACCCGTCCGGCTCACCGACCTGTTCCGCGGCGACGAACTCGAACAGGCGGCCCGGCACTGGGCCTCCCCGCCACCCGAGGTCACCGGCGGCGCCGGGGCCCTGCGCATCGCCCCCGACCAGCTCGCCGACCTGCGGCTGTCCTACGACAGCAAACAGCGCCTCGAACGGGCCTACGGCGGCGGGCTCATCCTCGACCCGGCCCGGGCCGAACTCGCCCTGGTCGGCAAGCTGCTGGAGCTCGGCGCGTACGACGAGCGGCTCGGCCGCGAACTGTACGGCGCGGCCGGCCGGCTGGCCCGCCTGGTCGGCCGCGCCAACTACGACATGGGCAACGACGCCGCCGCGCAGCGCGCCTTCGTCGCCGCGCTGCGCGCCGCCCACGTCTCCGGCGACCCGCGCCTCGGCGTCAGCGTGGTCGGCTGCCTGGCCGTCCAGGCCACCGACAACTCGGTCGGCCGCGGCCTCGACCCGGTCGCCATGCTCTCCACCGCGCTGCGCGCCGCCGACGAGGTGCTGACCCCGCACGAGCGGGCCCTGCAGCTCGGCCGGATCGCTCGCGCGCACGGCCGCAAGGGCGAGCAGTTCAGCGCCGAGGCCGTCGCCGAGCGGGCGTTCCAGGCGCTCGCCGAGCAGCCGGAGGCCACCGCCGTCCACGCCGACCTGGCCGGGCTGGTGGGGGAGGCCCACCTGTTCCTCGGCGACTACGAGCGGGCCCGCCGGCTGCTCGACGAGGCCGTCACCGCGCTGCCGCCCGAGCGGGCCCGCGGCCGGGTGCTGCTGATGGTCCGACTGGCCGAGGCGTACCGCTGCACCGGCGACCGGGAGGAGGCGGCCCGCACCGCCGACGAGGCGCGGCTGCTCGCCGCAGGCATGCAGTCCGCGCGGGTCGCCCGCGCCCTGCGGGCCTTCGACGCCGCGGCCCGCGGCGGCCCGGGCGGAGCTCCCGCGGGCGACCCGGCCGACGACGGACCGGCCGCCCCCGCCGGCTGACCGGTCGCGTCCGCGCCACCCGGCGGCCCCACCGCCAAAACATCCGCCGGGCGGCGCGGGACCGTGCGGTACCCTGAGCCCATGCGAACCGTGCGCCTGCTCCTTAGCCGGCCGCGCTGACCAGAACCGGCTCGAACGCCGGAGTCGGCGTGGCGTCCCCTCCTGCGAGGGGTTTTTTGCTTTCCGGACGTGTTTGTACGGCGCTGGTTCGCAGCCTGATGACGATGGAGCCCGAAGGACCATGAGCGAGACGACGACCCCTGCTTCCGGCGCGGCCGAGGCCGCTTCCGAGCCCTTCCGCTACGGCGCCGCGCTGGCGGCCGAGATCGAGTCCCGCTGGCAGGACCTGTGGGAGAAGGAGGGGACGTTCGACGCCCCCAACCCGGTCGGCCCGCTGGCCGACGCCTCGGCCGGCGACGTCGCCGCGAAGCCGCACAGCTTCATCATGGACATGTTCCCGTACCCGTCCGGTGCGGGCCTGCACGTCGGCCACCCGCTGGGCTACATCGCCACCGACGTGTACGCCCGCTACCAGCGGATGACCGGCCACAACGTGCTGCACACCCTGGGCTACGACGCCTTCGGCCTGCCCGCCGAGCAGCACGCCGTCGCCACCGGCGAGCACCCCCGGATCACCACCGAGGCGGCCATCGCCAACATGCGCCGCCAGCTGCGCCGGCTGGGCCTGGGCCACGACTCGCGGCGCTCGATCGCCACGATCGACCCCGAGTACTACCGCTGGACCCAGTGGATCTTCCTGCAGATCTTCAACTCCTGGTACGACCAGGAGGCCGGCCGCGCCCGTCCGATCGCCGAGCTGGTCGCGCAGTTCGCCGCCGGTGAGCGCGAGGTGCCCGGCGGCCGCGCCTGGTCCGAGCTGTCCGCCGTCGAGCGCGACGAGGTGCTGGGCGAGTACCGGCTGGCCTACGCCAAGGAGGTGCCGGTCAACTGGTGCCCCGGCCTGGGCACCGTGCTGGCCAACGAGGAGGTCACCGCGGACGGCCGCTCCGAGCGCGGCAACTTCCCGGTGTTCAAGTCCAAGCTGCGCCAGTGGATGATGCGGATCACCGCCTACTCCGACCGCCTGATCGCCGACCTGGACCTGCTGGACTGGCCCGAGGCCATCAAGCTGCAGCAGCGCAACTGGATCGGCCGCAGCGAGGGCGCCCGCGTCGACTTCGCCGTCCCCGGCGGCGAGGCGATCACCGTCTTCACCACCCGCCCGGACACCCTGTTCGGCGCCACCTACATGGTGCTGGCGCCCGAGCACGCCCTGGTCGACACGATCGTTCCGGCCGCCTGGCCCGACGGGGTGCCCGCCGACTGGACGGGTGGCGCCGCCACCCCGGCCGAGGCCGTCGCCGCCTACCGTGCCGAGGCCGCCGCCAAGTCCGACGTCGAGCGCCAGGTCGACGCCAAGATCAAGACCGGTGTGTTCACCGGCGCCCACGCGACCAACCCGGTCAGCGGCGAGCAGGTGCCGGTCTTCATCGCCGACTACGTACTGATGGGCTACGGCACCGGCGCCATCATGGCCGTGCCCGCCCACGACCACCGCGACTTCGCCTTCGCCCGCGCCTTCGGCCTGCCGATCCGCTGTGTCGTCGAGCCGACCGACGGCCGCGGCGAGGACACCTCCGGCTGGGACGATGCGTTCGCCTCCTACGACGCGGCGATCGTCAACTCCGCGCACGGCGACCTGTCCCTGAACGGCCTGGGCGTCGTCGAGGCCAAGGCCCGCGTCACCGACTGGCTGGCCGCCCGCGGCATCGGCGAGGGCACCGTCAACTACCGCCTGCGCGACTGGCTGTTCAGCCGCCAGCGGTACTGGGGCGAGCCCTTCCCGATCGTCTACGACGAGGACGGCGCGATGCACGCGCTGCCCGAGTCGATGCTGCCGGTCGAGGTCCCCGAGGTCGAGGACTACTCGCCGCACACCTACGACCCGAACGACGCCGCCTCCACCCCGAAGACCCCGCTGTCGCGCAACGAGGACTGGGTCACCGTCGAGCTGGACCTGGGCGACGGGCCGAAGAAGTACCGCCGCGAGACCAACACCATGCCCAACTGGGCGGGTTCGTGCTGGTACGAGCTGCGCTACATCGACCCGGCCGACGCCGCGAAGATCGTCGACCCGGCCAACGAGGCCTACTGGATGGGCCCGACGGCCGACAAGCCGGCCGGCGGCGTCGACCTGTACGTCGGCGGCGCCGAGCACGCGGTGCTGCACCTGCTGTACGCGCGCTTCTGGCACAAGGTGCTGTTCGACCTGGGCCACGTCTCCTCGGTCGAGCCGTTCCACAAGCTGTTCAACCAGGGCATGATCACCGCCGACGTGTACCGCGACGAGCGGGGATTCCCGGTGCCCGCCGCCGAGGTCGAAGAGGTCGACGGCGGCTACGTCTGGAACGGCGAGGCGGTCAAGCGCGAGGCCGGCAAGATGGGCAAGTCCCTGAAGAACGCCGTCGCCCCGGACGAGATCGCCGACGAGTACGGCGCCGACACGCTGCGCCTGTACGAGATGTCGATGGGCCCGCTGGACGTCTCCCGCCCGTGGGACACCCGCGCCGTCGTCGGCTCGTACCGCTTCCTGCAGCGCCTGTGGCGCAACGTCGTCTCGGAGACCACCGGCGAACTGGTCGTCACCGACGACGAGCCGGACGAGGCGACCCTGCGCGCGCTGCACAAGGCGATCGACGGCATCCGCGGCGACATGGCCGGCCTGCGCTTCAACACGGCCGTCGCCAAGGCGATCGAACTGAACAACTTCCTGGTCAAGCGCGGCTCCACGCCGCGCTCCGTGGCCGAGCAGATCGTCCTGCTGGTCGCCCCGCTGGCCCCGCACGTCGCCGAGGAGCTGTGGCAGCGCCTGGGCCACCGCGAGTCGCTGGCCTTCGCCGACTACCCGGTCGCCGACCCCGCGTACGTGGTCGACGAGTCGGTCACCTGCGTCGTCCAGATCAAGGGCAAGGTCAAGGCCCGCCTGGAGGTGCCGCCGACCATCACCGACGCCGACCTGGAGGCGCTGGCGCTGGCCGACCCGGCCGTCGTCGCCGCCATCGGTGACGCCGCCGTCCGCAAGGTCATCGCGCGCGCGCCGAAGCTGGTGAACATCGTCACCGGCTGACACTCCGTCACATGCTGCGGCCGGGCGCTCCCTTCGGGGAGGGCCCGGCCGCGGTCGTCGGTCGAGGAGGCCGGTGATGTCCTACGATCTGCACGTCGCGTTGCGCAGCCTGGACGGGGCGCCGTTCGACGGTGCGTACGTGACCGGGATTCTCGGGCTCGGGCAGCCCACCGCGGGCGGCTGGTGGAGACTGGAGCATCCCGGCGGCCGTACGTATCTGGTCGACGTCAGCGCCGATCCCGTGGACTCCCGTCACGTGGGGGCCGAATGGGCGGTTCGCGGGGACGAGTGGGAGGCCGTCGTGGTCGACCGCGACGTGTGGCTCAACGTCTCCCGGGCGTGCAGCCCGACGGGCCGCCGGTGGAACTCTGGATCGGCCTGTGGGAGCCGTCCTGGGCGAGGCACTGGAACGTGAAGCCGGACCCGTCGGGGCCGGAGCGCTGCGACACCCTGTGGGCCGCAGCCGGGCTGTCCGCGAGCGTCCCGCAGGCATCGGTGCCCCCGGGCCCTCGCTCGCCGCCAACCGGTCCGACGACGAGCCGCGGAAGCCCTACCGGCACTACGCCGAAGTTCCGGCAGTCCGGGCGGAGTCCGTCCTGGCCCAGTTGCTCGACGCGCTCGAACGCGAGCCGTTCGGTGTCGAGTTCGTCGCCGTCCAGGACAGCCGGGTGTGCGCCTACTGGCGCGAGATGATCTGCTGACGGCCCCGACCGGCAAGCACGGGCCAACAGGACGAGGCCCCGCCGCCCGCCGTCTGCCGTCTGCCGCCCGCCGTCTGCCGCCGGCCGTCTGCCGCCCGCTGCTCGGGGCAGCGACCTCCGTGACCCGGTACTCCGGCCCGGACGCGTCGCCGAGCCGCCCGCCCGGTGTCGACGCCTCCGGGTGGCCGGGGCTGCACAGTCGGTCGTCGTCCCGCCGTGGAGGGGACACGCATCCCGTACCGGACGGGGCCGCGCCCTGTGGGCCTGCCCGGGGGAGCCGCCCGGGGGTGTCCCTGACCCGGGCCCCGAGGTTTCCCTGATCTCTCCGGGAAGGGCGCCCCGAGCGGTCCGCATCGGGCCGTCCGGCGGCTACGGTGGAACTCCGGGCGGTACCGGGACCGCGGGCGGCGGACAGCTGCGCCGCGGTCGGCCCGGGTGGACACCGTGAAAGGTGGGGTCGGGATGGAAGCGCTCGGAGTGGTGGTCGTTCTGGTGCTGCTCTTCGGGGCCGCCGCGCTGGCCATGGTCGTGGTCGGTGCCGTCAAGGCCGGCCGGGCGGTCGCCGCCAAGGTCGAACGGCACGAGGCCAACGCCCGGCGCGCCGTCGAGAACGCCGGTCTGCGGGCCAGGACGTTCACCAAGCCCGGCTCCCAGGGGCGGCTGGCCGCCGTCCGGCTGTCGCTGCGGACGTCGCTCGACGCCACCCGGCAGGTCCTGGAGGCGGGCCTCGCCCAGGACGGCCAGCTCGCCGAGTCCCTCCAGCTGCTCGGCCGCCTCGACGCCCACGCCGCCGAACTCGACCGCGAACTGCGCATCCTGGAGCGCGAACCCGACGCCGGCCGCCTCACCGCCAAGCTCCCCGAGCTGCGCGAGCGCGCCGAGCGGATCACGCACTCCGCCGAGACCATGCGCTGGGCCGCGCAGGACCGGATGCGGCGCTTCGCCGACGACGAACTGGTGCGGCTCAGCCGGGACTGCGAGAACGAGGCCGGCGCGCTGCGGCACTGGGACCGGGTCGCCGGGACCGCGGCAGGCGGGGTGGGATCGGGCGAGGCGGGATCGGGCGGGGCGGGATCGGGCGGCGCGGGCTCCGGCGGGGCCGGATCCGCGGGGCCGGGTTCCGGGGGTACGGGCACGGGTGCGACGCCGGTCGACGCGCGGCCGGGGCTGACGGGCGGGCGGCGGCTGAGCGCCGAGGACGTCCTCGGGCTGGCCGAGCCGCTGAACCGCCTCGCCGACCGGCTGCGCAAGCCGAACACGGGCGGCTCGTCGGCGGGCTGACCGGCCCACGGCTTCCGGGGCACACCTGCGGGGGCTCCCGCGGGGCTTCTGCGGGGCGGGTGTGCGGGACGGGTGCGCCGGACGGTTCCGCGGAGTGCGGCGCGGACGCGGGCGGGCGTGCGCTGTCATCTGCGCCGGTCCCGGAGTAACCTCCGGCTCATGCCCGGGCACCTCGCACTCGTCACCGATTCCACGGCCTACCTGCCGCAGGACGCCGTCGACCGCCACCGGATCGAGGTCGTACCGCTCAGCGTGGCCGTCGGCGACGACGTCCTGGACGAGGGTGTGGAGATCTCACCGAAGGACGTCGCCGAGGCGCTCCGTGCCAAGCGCCGGGTCACCACCTCCCGGCCCGGCCCGGAGACCTTCGCCGCCGCCTACCGGGCCGCCGCCGAGAACGGGGCCTCCGCCGTGGTGTCGGTCCATCTGTCGGCCGAGCTGTCCGGCACGTTCGAGGCCGCGAGGATGGCCGCCGCGGACGCCGACATCCCGGTCGAGGTGGTGGACAGCAGACTGGTCGGCATGGCCCTCGGCTACTGCGTCCTGACGGCCGCACAGGCCGCAGAGGAGGGCATGGGCGCGGCGGAGACGGCCGAGGCCGTCCGCCGCCGGTCCGCGTCGACCAGCGGTTTCTTCTACGTCGACACGCTGGAGCACCTGCGGCGCGGCGGCCGGATCGGCGCGGCGCGGGCCCTGCTCGGCTCGGCCCTCGCGGTGAAGCCCCTGCTGCATCTCGCGGGCGGCCGCATCGAACCCCTGGAGAAGGTCCGCACGGCCTCGCGGGCGATCGCCCGGCTGGAGGAGATCGCGGTCGAGCAGGCCGGCGGCGCCGAGGTGGACATCGCGGTGCACCACCTCGCCGCCGCGGAGCGTGCCGAGCCGCTGGCGGAGCGCCTGCGCGAGCGCGTCCCCGGCCTGCGCGACCTGTACGTGGGCGAGGTCGGCGCGGTCATCGGCGCGCACGTGGGCCCCGGTCTGCTCGCGGTCGTGGTCTCGCCCTGCTGAACCGGTGCGGACCGGTGCGGACCGGGGCGGATGAGCCGGGCGGATGAGTCCTTGCGGATGAGCCCGTGCGCATGAACCGGGGTGGAGCGGTCGTTGCGCGCGGGCGCGGTAAACCTGGGGCCAGCGCACTTCACTCCTGCGAGTGACTTGAGTTATCCACAGGCCCGGGTTGTCCACAGGAACGCGACGGGGCCTGGGTGCGGCTCCGGAAGCTCCGTACCGTCCTCGGCATGAGGACGATCTTCCTGGGCGCCACGCGGCGCCGAGAGACCACCGAGACCGTGCGGCGTCGGCTGTCGACGCTCTTCTCCACTGCCCTCCGGGGCGGTGCGCCGGGGGACGGCGGCCCCGGCTCGACCGGCCCGCCCACGGGCCCGCACACCGGCCTGCCCATCGACACACCCGGCCACCGGTCGGCCTCCGGACCTCTGGCACCCGACCGGCCGCGGTCGTCGGCCGATCCCGTACCGGAGACGGGCGCCCTGTGGCCGGTCGACCCGACGAGCCGCGGCCGGCCCAGACGCGGCAGACCCGTGCGCGACGGCCCGGTGCGCGACGGTCCCGTACGCGATCGTCCTGTCCGGGACGGACCTGCGCACGACGCCCCCGTACGGGGTGATCCGATCGGCGACGGTGCGCCACCCGCGGGGGCCGACGGCCCGGCTGCGGGCGGGGGCCAGGGTGGGGTCGGGCCGGATCCGGTGACCCAGGCCCGTCGGGCGGCGTTCGCGCTCCCCGCCTCGCTGATACTCGACCGCAGGGCCGCCCTCGGCCTGGCCGCCCTGTTGCTGCTCGCCGTCGGGTACGCGGTTCAGCACTTCTGGCTGAGCCGTCCGGAGGCGGTGGCTGTTCCGGCGGCGACGGCCACCGGCAGCGCGGTCCCGAGCCCGACGCACGGCCCGTCCGGTCTGCCGGGGGCACCTGCGCCCACTGTCGTGGTGGACGTGGCGGGCAAGGTCGGGCACCCGGGCCTGCGCACCCTGCCGACCGGTTCGCGAGTCGCGGACGCGCTCCGGGCGGCCGGCGGGGCGCTTCCGGGCGTCGACACCGACGGCCTCAACCTCGCCCGGGTCCTCAACGACGGCGAGCAGATCCTGGTCGGCGCCCCGCAGGGGCAGGGCGGAGCGGGCAGCGCACCCGCAGGGCTGATCAGCCTCAACCAGGCCACCGTCGAGCAGTTGGACACCCTGCCCGGGGTCGGCCCCACCCTCGCCCAGCGCATCGTCCAGTACCGCACCCAGCACGGCCCGTTCCGGTCCGTCGACCAGCTCCGTGAGGTTTCCGGATTCGGCGAAAGAAAGTTCGCCGACATCAAGGGGCTGCTGACGCTCTGAGGGGTTGCTGACGCTCTGAGCGCTGCGGTGCCACCACCTTCCCCGGTCCGTTCCGGTCCCCATGCCCCCTGCCCTCACCCGGGCTCTGCTCCGAGAGGAGGCACCACCATGACGCGCCCCGGCGCCCGGCTGCCGGGCGCCCAGGCCGACCGTCCCTGCCGCGGCCCCGGGCACCCGCCCGAGGCCGCGGCAGGACCGTCCGCCGGTCCGCCGTCGGCCAGCAGGCCGGCCGCGGACCTGAGACTCCTCCTGCCGGCGCTCGCCGCCTGGGCGGCCACCTCCGCCGTCCTCGGCGTCGAGCCGCGCCACCACCCGTGGCTGCTCGCCGCCGCAGCCGTCCTCGCCGTTCCCGCGCCGGTCGTGCTGCTGCGCCGACGCGTCCGTACGGCACGGATCCACCCGGCCACGCCGCTGCTCGCGGCCGTCCTACTGACCGTTGCCGCCGCGACGGCCACCACCGTCCTGCACACCGCAGACCTCCACCGCGGACCCATCCCCGAGCTGGCCCGCCTCCCGGCGACCCCCGTCACGTCACCCGAGCCCGTCACGTCACCCGAGCCCGTCACCCCGGCGGCCCCACCCACCCCGGACTCCGCGTCGGCAGCCCCCAACACCGAGGCGGCGAGCTCCGGCACCCCGGCGGCCGTGCTCGACGCCACCGCCGCGCGGGCCGAGCTCTCCGTCGACCTCACCGTCACGGGGGATCCGCGGACGACCGCCGGCCGGGCCGGCACCACCACGCCGGGCCAGGACGTACTGACCCTCGACGCCGTGGTGGACCGCGTGCAACTACCCGGCCGACCCGACCACGCCCCATCCGCCCCGGGCGGGTCCGTCATCCGTACCCACACCCCCGTGACCGTGCTCGTGCGGGCCCGGGACATCCCCGCCTGGCAGCAGCTGATCCCGTCCGTCCGCGTCGCGGCCGACGTGCTGGTCGGCCCGCCCGGCGACCACGACCAGGAGAGCGCCGCCCTGCTCACGGCCCATGGCCCGCCCCGGCTGCTGGCCCGGGCCGGAGCCGCGCAGCGCCTGGCGGCCCGGCTGCGCACCGGCCTGCGAAGAGCCTGCGATCATCTGCCGGGCGACACCCGCGGCCTGCTCCCCGGCCTGGTCGTCGGCGACACCTCGCGACTGCCCGCAGACCTGCGCGAAGCGTTCCGCGCCACCGACCTCGGACACCTCACCGCGGTCAGCGGCGCCAATCTGGCCGTGGTCCTCGCTCTGCTGCTGGGCTCGCCCCGCCGCGAATCCGTCCACCGCACCGCGCGCGGCGGACTGGCCGGGCTGCTGGGTCTGCCGCTGCGGACGACCGCGGTCGCCGGTACCTGCCTCACCCTCGCCTTCGTCACCGTCTGCCGCCCCGACCCGAGCGTCCTGCGCGCCGCCGCCACCGGCCTCATCGGGCTGGTGGCACTGGCCACCGGCCGGCCGCGCCAAGGCCTCCCGGTCCTCTCCGCCGCCGTCCTGCTGCTGATCCTGGCCGACCCGTTCCTGGCCCGGTCGTACGGGTTCCTGCTGTCCACCCTGGCCACCGGCGGGCTGTTCGTCCTTGCCCCGCGCTGGTCGGACGTCCTGCGCGGCCGCGGCTGGCCGGGCCACCTGGCGACCGCGGTCGCCGCGACCGCTGCGGCCCAGGCCTGCTGCGCACCCGTCACGATCCTGCTCGCACCCCGGGTGAGCCTGGTGGCCGTTCCCTGCAACCTCCTGGCGGAGGCGGCCGTCGCCCCGGCCACCCTGCTCGGCTTCGCCGCGCTCGTCGTCGAGCCGCTCGCACCCGGCCTCGCCCGGGCGATCGCCGACCTCGCAGCCCTGCCCGCGGGCTGGCTGGTCACCGTGGCCCGGCACGGGGCCGAGCTGCCGGGCGCCCAGTTCGGCTGGCCCGCCGGCCCGGCCGGCGCGGCCCTGCTCGCCGTCACCACGCTGGCGGTCTGCGCAGCCGCGCCCGCGGTCCTCGCCGCGGGCCGTGCCGTCCCGACCCGGGTCAGAGCCGCGCTGATCGTGGTCGTGGCACTGGTGCTCGCCACCGCGCTGCTGCGCCCGCCCGTGCTCGTCAGGCTCGCCACCGGCTGGCCGCCGCCGGGCTGGCGCTTCGTCCTGTGCGACGTCGGCCAGGGCGACATGGCGGTCCTGCCGACCGGTCCCGGGACGGCGGTCGTGGTGGACAGCGGCCCCGACCCGGGTGCGGCGGACACCTGCCTCCGCTCCCTCGGCATCACCCGCATCCCGCTGCTGATCCTCAGCCACTTCCACGCCGACCACGTCGAGGGCCTCCCAGGAGTCCTCCACGACCGGAGCGTGGGAGCCGTGGAGGTGACGACCCTCGGAACCCCGGCGACCGAGCAGGCCCGCGTCCTGCACTGGGCGGTGTCCGCGGGCGTCCCGGTCCTGCCCGCCGTGCCCGGCGAGCACCGGACGGCGGGCCCGACCCTGGCCTGGGACGTGCTGTGGCCGGACGGCCCGCTGGGCCCGGCCACGCCCGGCGCCAACAACGCCAGCATCGCGCTGCTGGTCACCCTCGCCGGCCCGGCCGGGCCGCTGCGCCTCGCCCTCCTCGGGGATCTCGAACCGCCCGCCCAGGCTGCCCTGTTGCACCACGGACGTGCGCCCGGCCGGGTGGACGTGCTCAAGGTCGCGCACCACGGCTCCGCGAACCAGGACTGGGCCCTGACCGAGGAGCTGCACCCGCGCCTCGCCCTGATCTCCTGCGGAGCCGACAACCCGTACGGGCATCCGGCCCCGCGCACCGTGGACCGTCTGCGGGCGCTCGGGGCGTCCGTGCTGAGGACGGACCGGTCCGGCGACCTCGCCGTCCTGGGCGGCGGCCCCGGACTGGCCGTGGCGACCCACCTGTCCGGCAGACGGCCGTGAGGCGGCTCCACCCGGCGTCGCGCTCCCCGTCAGCCGCGGCTTCCGGGCCCGTCTGCGGTTGTGCCCGCAGCCGTGCCCGCGGTCGTGTCCGCGAAGCGTTCGGTGCCGACGACACGGAGCAGCTCCAGGTGTCCGGTGGCGGCCGATCCCGGGGAGGAGTGAAGAGCAGCAGGCGCTGGTCCTCGGTCGGCGTCAGCAGGGTCTCGCAGTCCAGGGTGATCGGGCCGACGACCGGGTGGTCCACGCACATCCGGCTGGTGCGCCGGACGGCCACCTCGTGGAGGTCCCAGAGGCGGGCGAACTCCTCGCTGGCGGCGCGGATCCGGGCGACCAGGGCCGCGGCCGACGGGTCGTCGGCCCGCCGGGCCACGGCCGCACGCAGGTCCGCGACGTGGACGCGGCTCCAGTGGTCGCGCTCCTCCGAAGGGTAGGCCTGACGCACCGTCGGGTCGGCGAACCACCGCCACACGACGTTGCGCTCGTCCACGCGCAGCGAGCAGACGCTGCCGAAGAGCGCGGTCGCCATGGCGTTCTGCGCGAGCAGGTCGCCGAGGTCGCTGAGGATCTGGGCGGGGGTCCCGGTCAGCCGGTCGAGGAGGTGCAGCAGGGCCGGCCGGATGTACTCGCCGGCATGCCGCCCGGCGGGCGGGCGGTGGCCGGCCAGCAGATGGAGGTGGTCACGTTCGTCCTCGGACAGGCGCAGCGCGCGGGCCAGCGAACCGAGCATCTGGAGGGACGGCTGCGGGCCGCGGGCCTGTTCGAGCCGGATGTAGTAGTCGGCGGACATCCCGGCCAGCTGGACCACCTCCTCGCGCCGCAGGCCGGGGTGCGGCGTCGGCTGCCGCCCGCCAACCCGACATCCTGCGGGGTCAGGCGCTCACGGGAGCGACGGAGGAAGTCGGCGAGTTCTCGGCGGTCCATGGCCATGAGCCCCATCATCGGCCCGCGGCCCGCCGCGCAACCAGGGTTTGCCGGTACCACCCAGCTCCGGCCCGCCGCCCCGCCCGTGGCACCTTCTCTGCCAGGGCGGCTGCTCGGGCCTACCCTCGGCCGCTCAGTCCTCTTTGCCCAGTCCTGTTCGCTCGCTCCCCCTCGGTCCTCCTCGCTCAGTCCTCCTCGCGCCAGCCGTCCTGAGCGCTCGCCACCGCGTCGAGTTCGGCCAGCAGCGCGGCCGTCCAGCCGCCGGTCTCGGGTGCCTCCAGCACGATGAGCCACTGGACGTCCTCGGCGTCGTCCTCCCCGGCCAGGGCGTCCCTGACCAGCTCGGGCGCCTCCAGGTCGGGGAAGCGGACGGACAGCTCCTCCAGGGCGTCCTCGGCGGCGTCGCGATCGGGCAGGACGAGCAGTTGGCGGGTGCGG
The DNA here is from genome assembly GCF_039544005.1 of Kitasatospora paranensis. Taxonomy (NCBI): domain Bacteria; kingdom Bacillati; phylum Actinomycetota; class Actinomycetes; order Kitasatosporales; family Streptomycetaceae; genus Kitasatospora; species Kitasatospora paranensis. Next base: position 3,017,034 of record NZ_BAABKV010000001.1, on the reverse strand, counting down.
TTCTCGGTCACGGCACCATTCTCCGGACGCCGCCGCCGACGGTCTCCCCGGGGTGTCACCGACCGCGGGCGCGGGGTGTCCCCGGGCGTCGGCCCACGGTGTCACCGGCCCGTGCGATCCTGGTACGCGATGGCCAGGAAGAGTGCACCCGACGACCTGCTCGCCCCGCTGACCCTCGCGGTCGGCCAGGAGGAGCTGCTGCTCGACCGCGCAGTCGCCGAGGTGGTTGCGGCGGCCCGGGCCGCCGACCCCGACACCGATGTCCGCGACCTTCCCCCGGGGGTCTCCAGCCCGGCGGCCTCGCCGAGTTGACCACCCCGTCGCTGTTCGCCGAGCGCAAGGTGATCGTCGTGCGGGCGGCGCAGGACTTGGGTGCGGACTCCGTGAAGGAGGTCAAGGCCTACATCGAGGCGCCGGCCGAGGAGGTCATCCTGATCCTCGTGCATGCGGGCGCCGCCAAGGGCAAGGGCCTGCTGGACGCGGCGAAGAAGGCCGGGGCCCGCGAGGTGCAGTGCGCCAAGCTGACGAAGAGCAGCGACAAACTGGCGTTCGTCCGCAACGAGTTCCGCCGGCTCGGCCGGGCGGCCGCCCCCGAGGCCTGCCAGGCACTGCTGGACTCCCTCGGCAGCGACCTTCGGGAGCTGGCCGCCGCGTGCAGCCAGCTCACCGCCGACATCGAGGGCACCATCGACGAGGCCGCCGTGGCCCGCTACTACAGCGGCCGCGCCGAGGCGACCGGCTTCGAGGTCGCCGACCTCGCCGTCACGGGCCGGGCGGCCGAGGCACTGGAGCGGCTGCGGTGGGCGCTCGCGGTGGGCCAGCCGCCCACCGGCATCACCTACGCGCTGGCCTCCGGCGTCCGCAGCATCGGCCGGCTGGCATCGGCCGGCCGCTCGATGCGGCCGGCCGACCTCGCCCGCGAACTGGGCATGCCGCCGTGGAAGGTCGACCGGGTCCGTCAGCAGATGCGCGGCTGGACGGGCGACGGCGTGGCCGCTGCCCTCACCGCCGTCGCCGCGGCCGACGCCGCCGTCAAGGGCGGCTCCGACGACCCGGCGTACGCCCTGGAACGGGCCGTGGTGGCCGTGGCCCGCGCGTCCCGTTCCGGCGCCCGTCCCTACTGACGGCCCTCGAGGGCCGTTCGGGCGGACCTGCCATGATTCGGGCGGACCCGCCGTGGTCGGGAGCCGCGATCAGGATCCGCCGAGGGCCTTCAGTACGTCCCGGCTGTCGATGAGCAGGGCCTGTCGGATCTGCTCGCGGTCCGGCGGGGAGGTCTTGCCGTCCTGGAAGGAGCCCGACCAGCTCAGGTAGTACGTGAGGCCGCGGTCGCGGACGTAGAGCACCTGGGTGATGTAGTGCCAGCTGGAGTCGGAGGTGCTCGGGTCGTCGAGGTAGCCGACGTAGGCCTCCTGCCCGAGGTCGGGCACGGAGCTGATCTGGTAGCGGCGCTGTTCGAGCCCGGCGCGCTGCGCCTCGAACTCCGGCTTCGGGTTCACCGCCTTGTGCAGCTGTGCCTCCACGTAGAGGGAGACGTAGTCGCTGTCGGCGCCGGTCTTCTTCAGGTACTGGCTGCAGTACATGTCGTCCAGGGCCGGATGCCGGGTCGAGTAGTGGTAGGGCCGGCCGGACTGGGTGGGGTACAGCTGGTTGAAGGTCGCGACCCGCGCCGTGCTGCACAGGTCGTCGACCAGCCGGTAGGGGCCGGTGCCGGGCGCCGGGTCGCCGGTCGCCACCAGCCGCGGGACGGTCAGCACCGCCGCCGCCCACACCGCTGACGCGACCAGGACGCCGCCGACACCCCACAGCACACCGCGGGAGCGCCGCCGCCCGCGCGAGGCGGTTTGCTCACCGCCCTGCCCGGCGTACGGCCCGCCGCCGGGCCCACCACCCTGCCCGGAGAACGGCTCGGGCGATCGGACCTGCGTCGGCGTGTATGCACCGCCCCCGGCACCGGCGTAGTGCGGCGGGACACCCTGCGGCGTCGACGCCTGCGGCGGCAGTGGTGGTGTCGACATGGGGGCTCCCGGTCGGCCGTCCGGCGGTGTGGTCGCACCGAACCATACCGGTGAACAGGCGAATGCAGAGGGTCACCGTTCGTCCACCCCGCGCGTCCGGGTGACCCCGCGCAGCGCCCGCCGCCGCAAGTGCCCACGGCCGCAAACGCCGACTGCCCGCCCGGTGGAGACCGGACGGGCAGCGGGCGAGCCGGCTGTCACCAGACGGTTCGCGATGGTTCAGAGGTACCGCACCCGCGTGGCGAACGCAGGCCGCGTGCGGTACGGAGTCGTGCGCCTCGGGCTCCGGGTAGAGGGCCGGTGCTGGTCCGAGGAGGTGGTCGGTGCGGGCGGGTAGAGGGCCGCGGTCGCGCCGTCCGGTCCGGGCGGGGCCCGGGAGTGTCACTGCGTGCAGTGACCCACAGGAGTGCGTCAGGCGGCGTTGACGAGCTTGGTGATCGCCGACTTCTTGTTCGCAGCCTGGTTCTTGTGGATGACGCCCTTGCTGGCGGCCTTGTCGAGGGCCTTGGCGGCCGTGCGGGCCAGCGCGGTGGCCTTCTCGGTCTCGCCGGCGGCAGCGGCCTCGCGGGCCTTGCGGATGGCGGTCTTCAGCGAGGACTTGACGGCCTTGTTGCGCAGGCGCGCCTTCTCGTTGGTCTTGTTGCGCTTGATCTGGGACTTGATGTTCGCCACGAAGGAGCCTCAGTCTGTGTCATCGGTGCTGATGGATTGCGTCGCACCGCCGGAGGCGGCGCGGTGGTTCCGGGCGTGCTGAGAGGGCATGCCGAAGCCAGTTGCAGCGCCCCACGCTACCAGGGCCGCCATCCCGCACCCAAACCGGCGCACGCGATCCGGAGTACGCGAGGCCGCGCCGCCCACCGGCTCCGCCCACCCGCGCCACCCGCCGGCTCCGCCCACCCGCCCGCTCCTCACCCCTCTGCGGCCGCCGGGGGAGCGGTGAGCACCGGCTCGCCGTAGTGCTCGACGGCCGGGAACGGGTCGTAGAAGTGGTGCAGGAGCTCCCGCCACCGCAGGTACTCGGGGAGCGGCGGAAGCCCTCGGTGTGGTCGGCGAGCGTCTCCCACTCCACCTGCAGCAGGAACCGCGAGCCGAGCCCCTCGTCCAGGCATCGCCGCAGCTCCAGGCCGCGGAACCCGCGCTGGACGGCGATCAGCTCCCGGGCCGTGCCGAAGGCGGCGAGGAAGGCCTCCTCCTGGCCGGGGCGGACGTCCAGCAGTGCGCTCTCAAGGATCATGCGACCGTATCCTGCCCGGCCCCGGGCGCCGGCCGGAAGAGCTGCCCGGCAGGGCGCCCCGCGCTCGTGGGAGGATGGGGTGAGCCATATCGATCGGACGAGACCGTCCGGTCCCCGGGAAGCCGGTCAGCGATGACCCGGACACCCCGGCCCCCGGACCACACGGAGAATCGGACCAAGGTGCCCGCGACCCCCAGCAATGTGCCAGAGCCCAGCCGGACCGACCCGGCGGTGATCCGCAACTTCTGCATCATCGCCCACATCGACCACGGCAAGTCGACGCTCGCCGACCGGATGCTGCAGATCACGGGCGTCGTCGACCCCCGGCAGATGCGCGCCCAGTACCTCGACCGCATGGACATCGAGCGCGAGCGCGGCATCACCATCAAGTCGCAGGCCGTGCGCCTCCCGTGGGCGCCGACGACCGGTGCGGGCGCCGGCACCACCCACATCCTCAACATGATCGACACCCCGGGCCACGTCGACTTCACCTATGAGGTGTCCCGCTCGCTCGCCGCGTGCGAGGGCACGATCCTCGTGGTCGACGCCGCGCAGGGCATCGAGGCGCAGACCCTCGCCAACCTCTACCTGGCGCTGGAGAACGACCTCACGATCATCCCGGTCCTCAACAAGATCGACCTGCCGGCCGCCCAGCCGGAGAAGTACGCCGCCGAGCTCGCGCACATCATCGGCTGCGACCCGGAGGACGTGCTCAAGGTCAGCGCCAAGAGCGGCCTCGGCGTGCCGGAGCTGCTCGACCACGTGGTCGAGCGGATCCCGGCGCCGGTCGGCGTCAAGGACGCCCCCGCCCGCGCGATGATCTTCGACTCGGTGTACGACTCCTACCGCGGCGTCGTCACCTACGTCCGTGTCGTCGACGGCCAGCTCACCAAGCGCGAGCGGATCGCGATGATGTCGACCGGCGCCACCCACGAGCTGCTGGAGATCGGTGTCATCTCGCCGGAGCCGAAGGTCGCCGACGGCCTGGGCGTCGGCGAGGTGGGCTACATCATCACCGGCGTGAAGGACGTCCGGCAGTCCAAGGTCGGTGACACCATCACCTCGATGCACAAGGGTGCGACCGAGGCGCTGGGCGGCTACAAGGACCCGCGTCCGATGGTGTTCTCCGGCCTGTACCCGCTGGACGGCTCGGACTACCCGCTGCTGCGCGACGCCCTGGACAAGCTGCGCCTCAACGACGCCGCCCTGGTGTACGAGCCGGAGACCTCGGTCGCGCTCGGCTTCGGCTACCGCTGCGGCTTCCTCGGGCTGCTCCACCTGGAGATCATCCGGGAGCGGCTGGAGCGCGAGTTCAACCTCGACCTGATCTCCACCGCCCCGAACGTGATCTACCGGGTGGTGATGGAGGACGGTACCGAGCACACCGTCACCAACCCGAGCGAGTTCCCGACCGGCAAGATCGCCGAGGTCCACGAGCCCGTGGTGAAGGGCACCATCCTGGCGCCGAACGAGTTCGTCGGCGCGATCATGGAGCTCTGCCAGGCCCGGCGCGGCAACCTCCAGGGCATGGACTACCTCTCCGAGGACCGCGTGGAGCTGCGCTACACGCTGCCGCTCGCGGAGATCGTCTTCGACTTCTTCGACCACCTGAAGTCCAAGACCCGCGGCTACGGCTCCTTCGACTACGAGCCGATCGGCGAGCAGACGGCCGACCTCGTCAAGGTCGACATCCTGCTGCACGGCGACGCGGTGGACGCGTTCTCCGCGATCGTGCACAAGGACAAGGCCTACAACTACGGCGTGATGATGGCCGGCAAGCTGCAGAAGCTGATCCCGCGCCAGCAGTTCGAGGTGCCGATCCAGGCGGCCATCGGCTCGCGCGTCATCGCCCGTGAGACCGTCCGCGCCATCCGCAAGGACGTCCTCGCCAAGTGCTACGGCGGTGACATCTCCCGCAAGCGGAAGCTGCTGGAGAAGCAGAAGGAAGGCAAGAAGCGGATGAAGATGGTCGGCCGGGTCGAGGTCCCGCAGGAGGCCTTCATCGCCGCGCTCTCCACCGACGCCGAGGCGCCGAAGGAGAAGAAGTAGCCCTAGCCGTACGGGCGCCTCGCCGAGGGCCGCCGCACCGGACACCCGGGGCGGCGGCCCTCCGTCGTCCGCCCCGGCCGCGAACCGGGGCCCACCCCCCGTTGTCCGGGGCCCGCGCCCGCACCCGCCGGCCGGGGCCCGCTGCCGCCGGCCGTGGGCCCGGCGGCGTCAGCGCAGCGACATCACCACGCCGTTGACGATCGCCGCCTTGGCGAGCCGCCCGCCGAACCCGGTCAGCGCCGCCGTCCGCATCGAGTCGTCACCGTGGATCAGTTGCAGCAGCCCGTCCTTGCGGCCCAGGCTCAGGCACTGCGCGACGTACCGGTAGGCGAAGGGCTCCGCCGTCCGCCCGGAGAGCAGCCGGCCCGTGTAGCGGCCCATCGGCAGGGCGGTCGCGCACGCCATCCGCAGCCGGCCGACGCCGGGGACGTCGACGGCGGCCGCGTCGCCGATCACGTGGACCTCGGGATGCGAGGTCGAGCGCAGCCGGTCGTCGACCAGGGCCCGGCCGTCCGGGTCGACCGCCAGTCCTGCTTCGGCGGCCAGCGGGTACGGCTCCATCGACGCGGCCCACACCACCAGGTCCGCCGGGACGCGCCCGTCCGCGGTCAGCAGCCCGTCCGGCTCGACGCCGGTGACGTCCGTGTGCTCCCGCAGGTGCACCCCGAGCCGGTCGAGGGCGGCCAGCACGTGGGCCCGGCCGCGGTCGGAGAACCAGCCGCCGACCCGGCCGGCGGTGACGAGCTCGACCTGCCACGCGGGGTGGGCCTCGGCGAGTTCCGCGGCCATCTCGATGCCGGTGGCCCCGCCGCCGACGACGGCGATCGTGCCCGGCGCGGCCGCTCCGGCGATCCGCTGCCGCAGCTCGGCGGCGCGCTCGGCGGGGTAGCCGTGCTCGGCGGCGCCTGGCACGCCGTGGAAGGCGGTGCGGCTCCCCAGCGCGTACACCAGGGTGTCGTACGCGACGACCTCGCCGCTGTCCAGGACGACCTTGCGCGCGTTCAGGTCCAGTGCGGTGGCCCGGGCCTGGTGGTGGGTCACCCGGCGACCGCGCAGGACGTGGTCGATGGCGGGCCGGCGTCCGGGCCGACCGGCCGCGGTCTCGTGCTGCCGGACGCGGTGCAGGAAGTGCGTCTCGGGGGCGATCAGGGTCACCCGGTGGCGCCGGCCGATCCCGGTGGCGGCGGACAGCCCGGCGTACCCGGCCCCCAGGACGACGATGTGCCTCTGCTCGGTGTGCTGCTGCGCGGTCATCTCCGGTCACTCCTCCGATGCGGTGCTGCACGCTGTTCGGAAGGGGGACGGGACACCCCGCCGGAGTGTGACCGTGACCCCGGTCACAGGGCCGGCGGCGCCACGTGGGTGAGCTTCTGCGGGTTGACCACGATGTACGCCTCGGTGATCAGGCCGTCGGCGACGGTGAACGCCATCACGCCGCCGACCTGCCCGTCGGCGGCGTGGAACACCAGCCCGGGCTCGCCGTTGACCGTCGCCTCGACGGCCGAGGCACCCGGGGTCCACCACTTGGCGACCAGCCCGGCGACCAGCCGGGAGACCCGGTCGGCGCCGAGGATCGGCCGGACACCGGCGCTGACCACGCCCCCGCCGTCCGAGTGCCAGACCACGTCCGGGTCGAGCACCGCCAGCAGGCCCTGGATGTCGCCGTTGGCGCTGGCGGCGGCGAAGGCGCTGACGGCCTGCCGGTGCTCGACCGGGTCGACGGTGCCCCGGCGGGCGGCCCCGCCCCGAACCCGCCGGCGGGCGCGGGAGGCCAGCTGCCGGGCCGCCTCGGGGGTCCGCTCCAGGGTGGTGGCGATCTCCTCGAAGCCGACGGCGAAGACGTCGTGCAGGACGAAGGCGGCGCGTTCGGCGGGGGTGAGGTGCTCCATCAGGGCCAGCACCGCGAGCGAGACCGACTCGCCCTGTTCGGCGCGTTCGGCGGGGGAGTCCTCGGCGGAGACCAGCGGTTCGGGCAGCCACTCGCCGTAGTACGCCTCGCGGCGGACCCGGGCGGAGCCGAGCTGGTCGTAGCAGAGCCGGGTGACGACCGTGGTGAGGTACGCCCGGGGGTCGTCGACCGTGCCGTGGTCGACGGCCTGCCAGCGCAGCCAGGCCTCCTGGAGCACGTCCTGCGCATCGGTGAGCGAGCCGAGCAGCCGGTAGGCCACCGCGCCGAGGTAGCGGCGCTGGGACTCGAAGGCGTCCAGGGCGGCGGTGTCGGTCTCGGTCACCGTTTCACAGTAGCGCGCGGACGTGCGGTCAGGAGCGCCGGGACGCCTGCCCGGTGACGATCGGCAGCACCTCCGGTGCGTGGTGCTGCAGGGCCTCGCGCAGCCGGTCCCCGTCCACGGTGAAGGCGGCGCCGAGGGTCCGCTGCACGGTCGGCGCGGCGCGCCGGCGGATCCGGACGGCCGGTGCGGCCGTGTCCCGGATCTCGACCGCGGCCACCTCGGCCCAGGGCACGTGGACGGGGCGCCCGAGGTACCGGACGGGAGTGCCCAGCAGGATGCCGTCGGGGCCGATCCGCAGGGCGACCCGATGCGCGGTGGCGATGCCCGCAAGCAGGGCGGCGCTCAGCCCGGAGCCGATGGCCGCCACGGCGTAGCAGACCGCCGTCAGCGTGTCGGGGGCATCCAGGAGGAGCTTTCCCAGCGCGGCGGCGCCGAACAGCCCGGCGCCGGCCGCCGTACCCGCCGCGCCGCGGGTCCAGCCGTAGCGGCATTCGTACGAATCGTCGGCGGACGGATCGTCGGTGGACGGTGTGTCGGCGGACGGTGTGTCGGACGGGACCATGAGGGCGAGTCTCGCACCGGCGCCGTCGTCCGGACAGACCGGAGGGGAGGCCCGTTGCTGCGGGACCTCCCCTCGGGGCGGTGGGCCGGTGACGGCCGGCCGGGGTCAGTCGACCTCGGCGACCGCCTGGGCGAACTGCGCCTGGTAGAGGCGGTGGTAGGCGCCCTCGGCGGTGATCAGGTCGTCGTGCGAGCCCTGCTCGACGATCGCGCCGTTCTCCATCACCAGGATCAGGTCGGCGTCCCGGATGGTGGAGAGGCGGTGGGCGATGACGAAGCTGGTCCGGCCGGTCCGCAGCCGGGCCATCGCGCGCTGGATCAGCACCTCGGTGCGGGTGTCGACCGAGCTCGTCGCCTCGTCGAGGACGAGGATCGACGGCTGGGCGAGGAAGGCCCGGGCGATGGTGATCAGCTGCTTCTCGCCGGCGCTGACACCGGTGCCCTCGTCGTCGATGACGGTGTCGTAGCCGTCGGGCAGGGTACGGACGAACCGGTCGACGTGCGCGGCCTTGGCGGCCTCGACCACCTGCTCGCGGGTGGCGCCGTCGGCGCCGTACGCGATGTTGTCGGCGATGGTGCCGCCGAACAGCCAGGTGTCCTGGAGCACCATGCCGATGTTGGCCCGCAGCTCCTCGCGGGACATGGCGGCGATGTCGACCCCGTCGAGGTTGATCCGGCCGCCGCTGACCTCGTAGAACCGCATCAGCAGGTTGACCAGGGTGGTCTTGCCGGCGCCGGTCGGGCCGACGATGGCGACCGTCTGGCCCGGTTCGACCTTGAGCGAGAGGCCCTCGATGAGCGGCTTCTCCAGTTCGTACCGGAAGGCGACGTCCTCGAACGAGACCCGGCCGGCGATCTCCGCGGGGCGCTCCGGCATGGCCGGTTCGGCGCTCTGCTCGGGGGCGTCCAGGAGCTCGAAGACCCGCTCGGCGGAGGCGACGCCGGACTGCACCAGGTTCGCCATCGAGGCGACCTGGGTGAGCGGCTGGCTGAACTGCCGGGAGTACTGGATGAACGCCTGGACGTCACCGATGGACAGCGCACCGCTGGCCACCCGCAGGCCGCCGACGACGGCGACCAGCACGTAGTTCAGGTTGCCGATCAGCATCATCGCGGGCTGGATGATGCCCGAGATGAACTGGGCGCGGAAGCTGGACGCGGCGAGCGCCTCGTTCTCCTTGCGGAAGATCTCCGCGGCCTCCTGCTGGCGGCCGAAGACCTTCACCAGGGCGTGGCCGGTGTACATCTCCTCGATGTGGGCGTTGAGCGCGCCGGTCGTCCGCCACTGGGCGACGAACTGCGGCTGGGCCCGCTTGCCGACCTTGGTCGCGACGACGACCGAGAGCGGCACCGAGATGAGCGCGATGACGGCCAGCAGCGGCGAGATCCAGAACATCATGGCCAGCACGCCGACGATAGTGAGCAGGAGTTCACCACCTGGCCCATGGTCTGCTGCATGGACTGGCCGATGTTGTCGATGTCGTTGGTGACCCGGCTGAGCACCTCGCCGCGCGGCTGCTTGTCGAAGTAGCTGAGCGGCAGCCGGGCGATCTTGGACTCGACGTCCTGGCGCAGCCGGTAGACGGTGCGCTGGATGGCGGTGGTGGCCAGCCGGCCCTGGATGATGCCGAACACCGCGGACGCGACGTAGATCGCCAGCACCCAGAGCAGCACGGTGCCGATGGCGTCGAAGTCCATCCCCTGGCCGGGGGTGAAGTCGGTGGCGGAGACGAGGTCCGCCAGCTTCGAACCGCCGGCCTGCCGTGCCTGCTCGACGGCCTGGGCCTTGGTGGCGGCGTGCGGGAACTGCTTGCCCATCACTCCGGCGACGATCAGGTCGGTCGCGTTGCCGAGGATCTTGGGGCCGGTGACGGCACAGCCGATGCTGAGCGTACCGAGGGCCAGGACGCCGGCCAGCAGCTTGCGCTGCGGCCGCATCAGGGAGAGCAGCCGCTTGCCGGAGCCCTTGAAGTCCATGGACTTCTCGGCGCCCTGGCCGCCCATGAACCGGCCGGGGCCGGCCGGGCCGCGGCGGGCGGCGGCCTCCTGGGAGGCGCTGGCCTTGGCCGGCTTGCCGGGGGTGGTCACGCCGCCTCCTGTTCGGTGAGCTGGGAGAGGACGATCTCCCGGTAGGTCGGGTTGTCGGCCATGAGTTCCTGGTGGGTGCCGCTGCCGACGACGGCGCCTTCGTCGAGCACGATGATCCGGTCGGCGTCGCGGATGGTGGACACCCGCTGGGCGACGATGACCACGGTGGCGTCGGCGGTCTCGGCGGCCAGCGCCCGGCGCAGGGCGGCGTCGGTCGCGTAGTCCAGGGCCGAGAAGGAGTCGTCGAAGAGGTAGATCTCGGGCTTGCGCACCAGGGCGCGGGCGATGGCCAGGCGCTGGCGCTGGCCGCCGGAGACGTTGGAGCCGCCCTGGGCGATGGGGGCGTCGAGGCCCTCGGGGAGCTTCTCGACGAACTCCTTGGCCTGGGCGGTGGCGAGGGCGTGCCAGAGCTCCTCGTCGGTGGCGTTCGGCCGGCCGTAGCGCAGGTTGCTGGCGACGGTGCCGGAGAACAGGTACGGCTTCTGGGGGACGAGCCCGATCACGTCGGAGAGCGCGGCGGCCTCGATGTCGCGGACGTCGACGCCGTTGACCAGGACCTGGCCCGCGGTGCTGTCGATCAGCCGGGGCACCAGACTGAGCAGGGTGGTCTTGCCCGCGCCGGTGGAGCCGATGACGGCGGTGGTCTCGCCGGGCCGGGCGACGATGTCGATGCCGCGCAGCACCGGCACCTCGGCGCCGGGGTAGCGGAACTCGACGTCGCGCAGCTCCAGGCGGCCGTGGCCCTGCAGCTCGGTGACGGGCGCGGTGGGCGGGACGATGCTGGAGTCGGTGTCCAGCACCTCCTGGATGCGCTCGGCGCAGACCTCGGCGCGCGGCACCATCATGAACATGAAGGTGGCCATCATGACGCTCATGAGGATCTGCATGAGGTAGGAGAGGAAGGCCGTCAGCGCGCCGATCTGCATCCCGCCGCTGTCGATGCGGTGGGCGCCGAACCAGAGCACGGCGATGCTGGAGATGTTCACCACCGACATGACGGCGGGGAACATGAACGCCATCAGCCGGCCGACCCGCAGCGAGACGTCGGCGAGCTCGCCGTTGGCCCCGGCGAAGCGGTCCTGCTCGTGGCCGTCCTTGACGAAGGCGCGGATCACCCGGATGCCGGTGATCTGCTCGCGCAGGATCCGGTTGACGCCGTCGATCCGCTGCTGCATGCCGCGGAACTGCGGGCGCAGCCGGCGGATGAGCAGCACCACGACGATGCCGAGCAGCGGGACGACGGCGAGCAGGAGGGCGGAGAGCGGGACGTCCTGGTTGAGCGCCATGATGATGCCGCCGACGCACATGATGGGTGCGGCCACCATGAGCGTGAAGGCCATCAGCACCAGCATCTGGACCTGCTGGACGTCGTTGGTGGTGCGGGTGATCAGGGAGGGCGCGCCGAACTGGCCGAGCTCCCGCGCGGAGAAGCTCTGCACCCGGTCGAAGACGGTGGCGCGGATGTCCCGGCCGACCGCCATGGCGGTTCGGGCGCCGTAGTACACGGCGCCGATCGAGCACACGGCCTGGGCCAGCGAGACGGCGACCATGGCGCCGCCGATCTGCAGGATGTAGCCGGTGTCGCCCTTGATCACGCCGTTGTCGATGATGTCGGCGTTCAGCGTGGGCAGGTAGAGGGCACCGATCGTCGAGATGAGCTGGAGGAGGACCAGCAGGAGGATCGGTTGGCGATAGGGCCCGAGGTGGGCCCGCAACAGTCTGATCAGCACCGTGACACTCTCGTCGTCCACGAGGATGTGCGCATCCTCATTTGGGTCTACTCACGACTGGGTAATTCGTGCTAGGCCTGCCCCAGTCGCCAGGGCGGGTCGAGCTTGCACTGCTGGTCCGTGGAGGTGTCAGCTGGACAGACCCCCTTACGGAACGGCCTGTGACCCCCTAGGCTGCTGCCTGGTTCTTGTTACTCACCGGTTAACAAGGTGCGTCGTCCGGTCGCCCCCACGGCCACATCCCTCTCTCGGCCACCCGCCCCCTCGGAGGTCCTCGTTGAGTTCCGTGCAGTCCATGATCGAGCGGCGTCCGCCCTCCGTGGCCCACCTCTTCCTCAGCAGGGTAAAGGCCACACCCGACGGTGAGGCCTACCGCTACCCGGTTCCGGTCGACGAGCATGCCGCGGACGGTGCTCCCGGCGCGGAGCAGTGGCGCTCGCTGACCTGGGCCCAGACCGCCGAGCGGGTCCGGGCGGTCGCCGCGGGCCTGATGTCGCTCGGTATCGAGGCCGAGGACCGCGTCGCGATCTCCGCCACCACCCGGGTCGAGTGGATCATCGCCGACCTGGGGAACATGTGCGCCGGTGCCGCCACCACCACCGTGTACCCCAGCACCAATGCCGCCGAAACGGCCTTCATCCTCGCCAACTCGGGCAGCCGAGCGCTCTTCGCCGAGAACGCCGCCCAGCTGGCCAAGGCGGTGGCCGAGAAGGCCCAGCTGCCCGCCCTGGAGACCGTCGTCCTGTTCGACGACGCGGACGGCCTGCCGGAGGCCGAGGGCCTGACCGTCCTCACCCTGGCCGAGCTGGAGGAGCGCGGCACCGCCTACCTGGTGGACCACCCGGACGCCGTCGACAAGGCCGTCGACGCCCTGGCGCCCGAGCAGCTCGCCACCCTGATCTACACCTCCGGCACCACCGGCCGCCCCAAGGGCGTGCGGCTGGTGCACGACTGCTGGGCGTACGAGGCGGTGGCCCAGGAGGAGAGCGGGCTGCTGCGCGCCGACGACGTGCAGTTCATGTGGCTGCCGCTGTCGCACGTGTTCGGCAAGACGCTGATCTCCGGCCAGATCGCCACCGGCCACGTGATGGCCGTCGACGGCCGGGTGGACCGCATCATCCACAACCTGCCGGCGATCCGGCCCACCCTGATGGCCTCCGCCCCGCGGATCTTCGAGAAGGTCTACAACGGCATCGCCGGCAAGGCCCGGGCCGAGGGCGGCGCCAAGTACAAGATCTTCCTGTGGGCCGCGCGGGTCGCCCGCGCCTACGCGCACACCACCCAGGCCAGCCAGATCGCCACCGGCACGGCGAGCGCCCCGCTCGGGCTCAGGCTGCAGCACGCGGTCGCCGACAAGCTGGTGTACGCCAAGATCCGCGCCGCGTTCGGCGGCCGGATGCGCGGCTCGGTCTCCGGCAGTGCCGCGCTCGCCCCCGAGATCGGCTTCTTCTTCATGGGGGCCGGCGTCCCGATCCTGGAGGGCTACGGCCTCACCGAGACCTCGGCCGGCTCCACTGTCAACCGCGACGGCCACGTCCGGGTCGGCACCGTCGGCCTGCCGCTGCCCGGCACCGAGGTCCGGATCGCCGAGGACGGCGAGATCCTGCTGCGCGGCCCCGGCGTGATGCGCGGCTACCACGACATGCCCGAGCAGACCGCCGAGGTCCTGGAGAGCGACGGCTGGTTCCACACCGGCGACATCGGCGAGCTCGACAAGGACGGCTACCTGCGGATCACCGACCGCAAGAAGGACATGTTCAAGACCTCCGGCGGCAAGTACGTCGCACCCAGCGAGGTCGAGGGCAAGTTCAAGGCGATCTGCCCGTTCGTGAGCAACATCCTGGTCATCGGCAACCAGCGCAACTTCTGCACCGCGCTGATCGGCCTGGACGAGACGGTGATCATGCCGTGGGCCGCCGAGCACGGCCTGGCGGGCAAGAGCTACGCCGAGGTCGTCGCGGCCCCGGAGACCCACCAGCTGATCGAGGGCTTCGTCAAGCGCCTCAACGGCGAGCTCCAGCGCTGGCAGACGATCAAGAAGTTCACCCTGCTGCCGCGCGACCTCGACATCGAGCACGGCGAGCTGACCCCGAGCCTCAAGATCAAGCGCCCGGTCGTCGAGCGGACGTACGCCGACGCCATCACCGGCATGTACGCCGGCGCCAACGAGGCATAGCGGGGGCCCGGCCCGCCCCTCCCGTACGGCCGGCGTCCCACCGCCGGCCGTACGGGACAATGGGGGCATGCCCTCCGCACTCCCCGACGGCGAACCCGTGCCGTCCGACGGTTCGCTGCCCGCCCACGCCCTGGCCGGGCTCGGCACGCGTCCGTTCGGTTTCTACGTCCACGTGCCGTACTGCGCCAGCCGCTGCGGCTACTGCGACTTCAACACCTACACCGCCACCGAGCTGCGCGCCTCGGGCGCGGTGGCGTCGCAGGAGACGTACGCCGACAACCTGATCGCCGAGATCCGGCACGCCCGGACGGTGCTCGGGGAGGCCGATCTGCCCGTCGAGACGGTCTTCCTCGGCGGCGGCACCCCCACCCTGCTGCCGGCCCGCGACCTCGTCCGGATGCTCGGCGCGATCCGCGACGAGTTCGGTCTGGCCGACGGGGCCGAGGTCACCACCGAGGCCAACCCGGAGTCCGTCGGGCCCGCCTACCTGGCCGAGCTGCGCGATGGCGGCTACAACCGGATCTCGTTCGGCATGCAGTCGGCCCGCCGCCACGTGCTCCAGGTCCTCGACCGCCACCACACGCCCGGCCGCCCCGAGGCCTGCGTCGCCGAGGCCCGCGCCGCCGGCTTCGACCACGTCAACCTCGACCTCATCTACGGCACCCCCGGCGAGTCCGACGACGACTGGCGGGCCTCCCTGGACGCCGCGATCGGTGCCGCGCCCGACCACGTCTCCGCCTACTCGCTGATCGTCGAGGACGGCACCCGGCTCGCCGCCCGGGTCAAGCGCGGCGAACTGCCGATGATCGACGACGACGTGCACGCCGACCGCTACCTGATCGCCGAGCAGGCCCTGAGCGCGGCCGGCTACGCCTGGTACGAGGTCTCCAACTGGGCGACCACCGACGCCGGGCGCTGCCGCCACAACGAGCTGTACTGGACGGGCGCCGACTGGTGGGGCGCCGGCCCCGGCGCGCACAGCCACGTCGGCGGCGTCCGCTGGTGGAACGCCAAGCACCCCGCCGCCTACGCCCAGGCCCTCGCCGAGGGCCGCACCCCGGCGCTCGGCCGCGAGATCCTCGCCGAGGAGGACCGCCGGGTCGAGCGCATCCTGCTGGAGCTCCGCCTGGTCGACGGCTGCCCCCTGGAGCTGCTGACCGACACCGGCCGCAAGGCCGCCGCCCGCGCCCTGGAGGACGGCCTGCTCGACCCCGCCGCCCACGCCGCCGGCCGGGCCGCACTGACCCTGCGCGGCCGCCTCCTCGCCGACGCCGTCGTGCGTGACCTCGTCGACTGACGGCCGTTACCTTGGCAGCAGCCGTCCGAGGGAGTGAGCGATGACTGCGATCGACGACCGGGTCAGCGAGATCTACGAGAATCTCGAGGTCCCGGAAGGGTTCAAGGCCGAGCTCATTCGGGGGAAATCGTGATGACGGCGGGGCCGGACATGGTCCACAACGTGATCGTCGCCTCGATCCAGCACCAAGTCCCGTACGGGCAGTGGCGCGCTCTGACGACCCAGGACCTCACCATCCCGGGGGAGCCCAGCGAGCCCCAGCCCGATCTGGTGGTCTTCGAACGCGGGGCCGTCCAGGAGATGGGGCGGCTCCTGCCGTCGGGTGCCGTCACCCTGGTCGTCGAGGTGGTCTCCAAGACCAGTGCCGACCGCGACCACCGCACCAAGCGCGGGATGTACGCCGCGGGCGGCATCCCCGCCTACCTGATCGTCGACCCGCTCCAGGGCGAGTGCACCCTCCTGACCGAGCCGACCGAGGAGAACGCCAAGGGCCTGCCGGACTACCTGTCCGCCAGGACCAGCCGGTTCGGCGCCCCCGTCCCGCTGGACGTCCTGGGCGTCTCCCTCGACACCTCCGAGTTCCAGGTGTTCGACCGACCGCCGCTCACTCCGGCTGCGTCACGAAGTCGATGAGCTCCTCGACCCGGCCGAGCAGGGCCGGGTCGAGGTCGCGGTAGGAGTTCACCGAGGCGAGGATCCGCCTCCAGGCCGCGGG
Source organism: Kitasatospora paranensis (assembly GCF_039544005.1). Classification (NCBI taxonomy): domain Bacteria; kingdom Bacillati; phylum Actinomycetota; class Actinomycetes; order Kitasatosporales; family Streptomycetaceae; genus Kitasatospora; species Kitasatospora paranensis. Next base: position 3,000,935 of record NZ_BAABKV010000001.1, on the reverse strand, counting down.
CGGGTCGGCGGGCCAGCCCAGCCGGCGGCAGACGCCCTCCTTCCAGACCTCCCCGCGCGGCACCTCGGGCCAGCCCGGGATGCCGACGGCGGCGGGCTTCACGGCCTGCCAGACGTCGATGTACGGGTGGCCGACGACCAGCACCGAGTCGCCCGTCACCCGGGCCGCGATCCGGTGCTCCTTGGTGCCGGGCAGCAGGTGGTCGACCAGCACCCCGAGCCGCCGCCCCGGGCCGGGACCGAACTCCGCGACGATCGCCGGCAGGTCGTCCACGCCCTCCAGGTACTCCACGACCACGCCCTCGATCCGCAGGTCGTCGCCCCACACCCGCTCGACCAGCTCGGCGTCGTGCCGGCCCTCGACGTAGATCCGCGACTCCCGGGCCACCCGGGCCCGGGCGCCGGGCACCGCGACGGAGCCGGAGGCGGTCAGCCCGGGCGTGCGGGCAGGTGCCGGGCCGGACGGCCGGACGAGGGTCACCACCCGGCCCTCCAGCAGGAACCCGCGCGGCACCATCGGGAACACCCGGTGCTTGCCGAAGCGGTCCTCCAGGGTGACGGTGAGCCCCTCCGCGGTCTTCTCGCAGCGCACCACCGCCCCGCAGAAGCCGGTGGCCGCCTCCTCCACCACGAGATCCCGCTCGGCGGCCACCTCCGGCGCCGGCTCCTGCCGCTTCCACGGCGGGGTCAGGTCGGGGCCGTACTCCCTGCTGCGCATGGACGAAATCCTAGGGCGTGTCCGCTCCGACGCGGGCTCATCCCTCATCCGGCGTACGGCGAGTTCATCGCCAGGACGGCGGCGACCCGCTCGCGCACGGCCGCCGCGTGCCGCAGCGGCACCGCCTCCCCTGCCACCGCCCGGGCCGCACACCGCGGTCCGCGAGCAGGTAGAGCACCCGCAGCGTCCGCATGGTGTTCGAGGCGTACGGGGGGACGGGCCCGGGCTCCGCCGCCGCGAAGTCGGCGGCGACCGGATCCAGCCACTCCAGCGACTGCTGCTCGGTCAGCTCCGCGCGGGTCAGCACCACGGCCAGCGCGAAGCCGAGCCGGTCGTCCTCCATCGCGTCGAACAGGTGGCCCGTGGGGGTGAGCAGCCGGGCGCAGCCGGTGGCCAGCAGCGGCGCAGGGTCGACCTGCGGGCAGCGGCCGAGCGCGGCCAGCAGGTCGGCGCCGTGCGCGACGGCGTGCAGCCAGCCGAGCTCCTCGTCGTGCCCGCGCAGGTCGCGCTCGCCGAGGTACCAGTCGGTGAAGGCGGCCGTCCAGGCCGGGTCGTGGTCGCCGCAGCCGACGATCCTGGCCAGCACCAGCGGCGCGAACGTCCGCGCCTGGATCTCCGGGTCGGTGAACCGCTCGGCCATCCGGTCGCCGAGCGCCCGCCGCCGCTCCGGGGCCAGCAGCGGCACCCAGCGGGCCAGCTGGGTGTACGCCTGCTCGTCGCGCACCACCGGGTCGGGCGAGCGCAGGGCGGCGACCGCCTCGTCGAGCAGCGCGGGCGAGGGGGCGGTCGCGGCGGTGTCCGTCCGGTCGGTCATCCGACGACCCTAGGGCTCCGCCGCGTCCGGCTACAGCCCCGGGGCTCCCCAGACCGGGAACCAGCGGCTGAGGTCCTGTTCCAGCCGGAGGTCGTCGCCGAGCATCGCCTTGATCTGGAGCTCGACCGGGCTGTTGCGCTTCTCGCCGCCGCCGGGCATCGGGGCGAACGGGTAGAACGTCCCGCGCTTGTAGAGGTACACCAGGCCGAGCGACTGCCCGGCGTCGTTGCGGAAGCCGACGATCGAGCAGAGCAGCTGCGGGCCGAAGCCGTTGGCCTCCAGCTCGCTGTTGACCGCGTGCAGGTCGTTGACCAGGTCGGGCAGCTCCTCGGGGGTGTGCCGGGCGAGCAGCCAGGAGTAGCCGTACCCGTCCTGGGAGCCCTCCACCGGTGCGCCGCCGCGGTCGGTGTCGGCGTCCAGCAGTGCCCTGACCTGCCGCTGGACCTCGTCGAAGGCACCGCCCTCGACGGCGGCGAAGCAGACCGAGCCGAGGCCGGTCGGGCGGTACCCGGCCGCCGCCTCCAGGGTGAGGGCGGCGGACGGGATGCCGAACAGCTGGTCGAGGTCGGGCTTGACCGGCTTGCTGCGGCCCAGCAAGGCGTCCAGGAATCCCACGGAGAGTCCTCTCGGCGGCCGGTTCAGTGGCCGAGTTCGTTGGAGATCTTCGCCAGCTGGGCCAGCCGCTGCTCCAGCGTCGGGTGGGTGGAGAACAGCTGGGCGGCCGTCTCCCGGGCGCTCAGCGCGGGGGCGAAGTAGAAGGCGTTGTAGGGCTGGGAGCGGCGCAGGTCCTCGGAGGGGATGGCCGCGATCTGCCCGGTGACCTTGGTGAGGGCGGAGGCCAGCGCGCTGGGCCGGCCGGTGAGCTGGGCGGCGGCCCGGTCGGCGGCGAGCTCGCGGTAGCGCGAGAGCAGCCGGGTGAGCAGGAAGCTCAGCGCGTAGACGACCATGCTGGCCAGCGGGATGACGATCATCGCGATGGCGGTGTTCGGGTCGTTGCTGTTGCGGTTGTTGCCGTAGAAGCCGCCGTAGAAGGCGATCCGGGTCATCGCGCCGGCCAGGACGCCGAGGAAGCCCGCGATGGTCATCACGGCGACGTCCCGGTGGGCGACGTGGGAGAGCTCGTGGGCGAGGACGCCCTCCAGCTCCTCCGGCTCCAGCCGGCGCAGCAGCCCGGTGGTGACGCAGACCACGGCGTTGTCCGGGTTGCGCCCGGTGGCGAAGGCGTTGGGCATGTCGTTGTCGGCGACCGCCACCCGCGGTTTGGGCATGTCCGCCAGGGCACAGAGCCGGTCGACGGTGCCGTGCAGCTGCGGGTACTGCTCGGGGCTCACCGCGTGGGCGCCCATCGCCCGCTCGGTGATCTTGTCGCTGAACCAGAACTGGGCCACGAACAGCCCGCCGGAGATCAGCACGATGATCGGCCAAGCGCCGCGCAACAGGGCGATCAGCAGCCCGGTGAAGCCGACGTAGACCAGGCCGATGAGGAACATGGTGGTGACCATCCGACCGGTCAGACCCCGGTCGGGTGCGAATCGGGAGTGCTGCCGTGACGCCGACATCGCTGCTCCTTCGGTAGCTCGCTCGCCTTCGATGCTGCCACCCGCCGCCCGATGCGGCACCGTCCGCCACGACGCGATCGGTCGAGGATCACGTGGGCGGCCCGTTCCTGCCGCCGGAGGTGGGCCTTACACTGGCAGGTACGGTTCTGGCACTCTGCCATCCAGAGTGCCAGACACCGGACGGCTACCGACTCAACGGACGACGACGGAGGTGCGTGCCCCATGGCCGGCGAGCGCAAGGCCGACGACGGCAGGGCAGACGCCCGCCTGGTCGACACCCGTTCCACCGTCCGGCCGCTGGACGAGCGGCGGCTCGCCGTGCTGCGGGCCATCGTCCAGGACTACGTGGGCACCGAGGAGCCGGTCGGCTCCAAGGCCCTGGTCGAGCGGCACAACCTCGGCGTCTCCCCGGCCACCGTCCGCAACGACATGGCGGCGCTGGAGGAGGACGGCTTCATCCACCAGCCGCACACCAGCGCCGGCCGGATCCCCACCGACAAGGGCTACCGGCTGTTCGTCGACCGGCTGGCCGAGGTCAAGCCGATGACGCCGCCCGAGCGCCGGGCGATCCGGCACTTCCTGGAGGCGGCGGTCGACCTCGACGACGTGGTGGCCCGCACCGTCCGGCTGCTCGCGCAGCTGACCCGGCAGGTCGCCGTCGTCCAGTACCCGTCGCTGACCCGGTCCACCGTGCGGCACGTCGAGCTGGTCGCGCTCGGCCCGGCGAAGGTGATGCTGGTGCTGATCACCAACACCGGCCGGGTGGAGCAGCGGATGGTCGACTGCCCGGGCACGGTCGGCGAGAACCTCCTGGCGGACCTGCGGGCCCGGCTGAACGCCCGGGCCGGCGGCCGGCGGCTGCCGGACGTCCCGGAGCTGCTGGAGGACCTGCCCGCCACCTTCGAGGCCGGCGACCGCCCGGCCGTTGCCACCGTCCTGGCGACCCTCTTCGAGACGCTCGCCGAGCAGAACGAGGAGCGGATCATGCTGGCCGGCACGGCCAACCTGACCCGCTTCGGCCACGACTTCCCGCTCACCATCCAGCCGGTCCTGGAGGCCCTGGAGGAGCAGGTCGTGCTGCTCCGCCTGCTGGGTGAGACCGCGGAGTCCGCGATGACGGTCAGAATCGGCCGGGAGAACGACTACGAGGGTCTCAATTCCACGTCGGTCGTCTCCGTCGGTTACGGTTCGGGCGACCAGAGCGTGGCAAAGCTGGGAGTGATCGGTCCGACCCGGATGGATTACCCGGGCACAATGGGGGCGGTGCGAGCGGTGGCACGGTACGTGGGTCAGATCCTGGCCGAGTCGTAGAGCAGCCCGCGCCCGGCGCGGACCCAGTCGCAAGCACTTCTAGAGGCGGAACAAGCGGAGCATTTGGTGGCCACGGACTACTACGCGGTACTCGGCGTCCGACGGGATGCGGGGCAGGACGAGATCAAGAAGGCGTTCCGGCGCCTCGCGCGTGAACTGCACCCGGACGTCAACCCGGACCCGAAGACCCAGGAGCGGTTCAAGGAGATCAACGCCGCTTACGAGGTGCTCTCGGACCCGGCCAAGCGCCAGGTCTACGACCTCGGCGGCGACCCGCTCTCCCCGAACGGCGGAGGCGGCGGCGCGGGCGGCTTCGGCGCGGCCGGGTTCGGCTTCTCCGACATCATGGACGCGTTCTTCGGCGCGGCGGGCGGCCAGCGCGGCCCGCGCTCGCGGACCCGGCGCGGCCAGGACGCGATGATCCGCCTGGAGATCACCCTGGAGGAGGCCACCTTCGGCACCACCAAGGAACTCCAGGTCGACACCGCCGTCACCTGCACCACCTGCAGCGGTGAGGGCGCCGCCCCCGGCACCTCCGCGCAGACCTGCGACATGTGCCGCGGCAAGGGCGAGGTCTCCCAGGTCACCCGGTCCTTCCTGGGCCAGGTCATGACCTCCCGCCCCTGCCCGCAGTGCCAGGGCTTCGGCACCGTCGTGCCCACCCCCTGCCCGGAGTGCGCCGGCGACGGCCGGGTCCGCGCCCGCCGCACCTTGACCGTCAAGATCCCCGCCGGTGTCGACAACGGCACCCGGATCCAGCTCGCCGGCGAGGGCGAGGTCGGCCCCGGCGGCGGCCCGGCCGGCGACCTGTACGTCGAGATCGCCGAGATCGCCCACCCGACGTTCCAGCGCCGCGGCGACGACCTGCACTGCACCGTCACCATCCCGATGACCGCGGCCTCGCTCGGCACCCAGGTGCCGCTGCAGACCCTCGACGGGATGGAGGAGGTCGACATCCGGCCCGGCACGCAGTCCGGCCAGTCGATCCCGCTGCACGGCCGCGGCATCACCCACCTGCGCGGCGGCGGCCGGGGCGACCTGATAGTGCATGTCGAGGTGCAGACGCCCACCAAGCTCGACCCCGAGCAGGAGGACCTGCTGCGCCGGCTGGCCGTGCTGCGCGGCGAGGAGCGGCCCTCCGGGCAGTTCGCACCCGGCCAGCAGGGGCTGTTCTCCCGCCTCAAGGACGCCTTCAACGGCCGCTAGGGCTTGTCTGACAATTCCCGCCGCGCGCGCGACGCCGGATCATCCTCCCCCAGCCTTCGGCCGGGAGGAGCCCCCACCTGGACGTCCCGCCGCATCGGCCAAGTACGTCCAGTACGAGGCCGACACGGCGGCACGCCCAGCCGGGCGCGCATTGGGGGTACCTCCCGGCCGGAGGCCGGGGAGCCGCGCGCTGATGCGACGCGAATTGTCGGACAAGCCCTAGGCCACCCAGGCCGTCATCGGCGGACGGGGGCGCCGCGGGGATCCCGCAGCGCCCCCGTCCGCCGTCCCCGTGCCCGCACCCGGAAGGACACCCCCACCATGACCGCGCCCGTCTTCGTCGTCGAGAGCGCCCTGCTGGCCGGCGCCGCGCCGGGTGCCGTGCTGCGGCTGGACGGGCCCGAGGGGCGGCACGCCGCCGCGGTGAAGCGGCTCGCGCCCGGCGAGGCCGTCACCCTCGCCGACGGCCTCGGCCACGGCGTGGACGGCACGGTGAGCGCCGTGCACGGCAAGGACGCGCTCGACATCGCGGTCGTCGCCGTCCGCGAGGAGCCGGCCCCCGCCCCGCGGATCACCGTCGTCCAGGCGCTCCCGAAGGGCGACCGCGGCGAGGTCGCGGTGGAGACCATGACCGAGGTCGGCGTGGACGCGGTGATCCCCTGGGCCGCCTCCCGCTGCATCACCCAGTGGAAGGGCGAGCGCGGCGCCAAGGCGCTCGCCAAGTGGCGGGCGACCGCCCGCGAGGCCGGCAAGCAGTCCCGCCGGCTGCGGTTCCCCGAGATCCACGACCTCGTGACGACCCGTCAGCTCCTCCCGCTGCTCGGGGCCGCCGCGCTGGCCGCGGTGCTGCACGAGGACGGGGCCGCGCCGCTCGCCGCCGCCCCGCTGCCCGACAGCGGCGACATCGTCCTCGTGGTCGGCCCGGAGGGCGGCGTCTCCCCGGAGGAGCTCGCCGCGTTCGCCGGGGCGGGCGCCCTCCCGTACCGGCTCGGCCCGTCGGTGCTCCGCACCTCCACCGCGGGGGTCGCGGCCGGCGCCCTGCTGCTCGGCCGCACCGGCCGCTGGTCCTGACCCGGTCCTGATCCGGTTCCGCGCCTGTCCGGTCCGGCGGCCGGTCCCCGCCCGGTCGTACGGACCCGAACCCGTTGCGGCGGTCGTGCGGAAACCCCCTGCGCGGCGTCCCGCGCCTGCCTAGGGTGGCGCTGTGACCGAACCGCAGAGCACCACCTCGGGCGCCTACCTGCGCCATCCCCACCTGCACGGCGACCTGGTCGCCTTCGTCGCCGAGGACGACGTCTGGCTGGCGCCGCTGGACGGCGGCCGGGCGTGGCGACTGACGGCCGACCAGACCCCCGTCAGCCACCCGCGCTTCTCGCCCGACGGACGCCACGTCGCCTGGACGTCCACCCGCGACGGCGCCCCCGAGATCCACGTCGCCCCCACCGACGGCGGGCCCTCCCGCCGGCTCACCCACTGGGGCAGCCCCCGCACCGCGCTGCGCGGCTGGACGGCCGACGGCCGGCCGATCGCCGTCACCACGGCCGGGCAGGCGACGCTCCGCCGCAGCTGGGCGTTTGCCGTCCCGCTGGACGGCGGCGAGCCGACCCGGCTGCCGTACGGGCCGATCGGCGGGCTGGCACCGGAGCCGGACGGCGACCGGGTGCTGCTGCTGTCGGCGTTCAGCCGCGAGCCCGCGCACTGGAAGCGCTACCGCGGCGGCACGGTCGGCAAGCTCTGGATCGGCGGCCGGGAGGCCGGCGGCGAGGAGTTCCGGCGGCTGCACGCCGACCTCGACGGCAACGTCGAGTCGCCGCTCTGGGTCGGCGGCCGGATCGCCTTCCTGTCGGACCACGAGGGCACCGGGCAGCTCTACTCCAGCCTCCCCGACGGCTCCGACCTGCGCCGCCACAGCGACCACGTGTTCTACGCCCGCAACGCCTCCACCGACGGCCGCCGCGTGGTCTGGCACAGCGGCGGCGACCTGTGGCTGCTGGAGGACCTCGACGGTGCCGAGCCGCGCCTGCTGGACGTCCGCCCGGCCGGCCCGCGGACGCACCGCCAGCCGCACCCCGTCCCCGCCGCCGGGCAGCTGTCCACCGTCGCCCCGGACCGCACCGGCCGGGCCAGCGCGGTCGTCGTGCGCGGCACCGTCCACTGGCTGACGCACCGTGAGGGCCCGGCCCGGGTGCTGGACGCGACCCCCGGGACGCGGGCCCGGCTCGTCCGGGTGGTGCCCGGCGCCGACGGCGCCCAGGGCGCCGTCTGGGTCACCGACGCCGAGGGCGACGACGCGCTGGTGTACGCGCCCGCGGTGCTGGAGGCCGAGCGCCGCACGCTGGCCGCGGGCCGGCTCGGCCGGGTCCTGGACCTGGCACTCTCGCCCGACGGCAAGCAGCTCGCGGTCGCCTCGCACGACGGCCGGGTGCTGCTGGTCGCACTCTCCGACGGCACCGTCCACGAGCTCGACCGCAGTGAGAACGGCGAGGTCAGCGGCCTGGTGTTCAGCCCCGACTCGGGATGGCTGGCCTGGTCCCGGCCGGTGCTCGGCCCCTGGTCGCTGCGTCAGATCATGCTCGCCGACCTGACCAGCCGCACCGTCAGCGAGGCCACCCAGCAGCGCTTCATGGACTACTCGCCGGCGTTCACCACGGACGGCCGGCACCTGGCGTTCCTCTCCGTCCGCAACTTCGACCCGGTGTACGACGCGCACTCCTTCGACCTGTCGTTCCCGACCGGCTGCCGTCCGTACCTGATCACCCTGGCCGCCGACACGCCGTCACCGTTCGGCCCGCAGCGGGCCGGGCGCCCCGCGGCCGGCGAGGACGACGACGCCAGGCCGGCCGGCAAGGACGCGAAGGACGCCGCCGACACCGCCGACGCCGCCCCCGAGCCGACCAGGGTCGACCTGGAGGGCATCGCCGACCGGATCCTGCCCTTCCCGGTGGAGGGCGGCTCCTTCGGCGCGCTGCGGGCCGCCAAGGACGGCGTGCTGTGGACGCGCGTCCCGCTGCTCGGCGAGCTCGGGGACAACGCGGCCTCGCTGGAGGACGACCACCCGCGGCCGGCCCTGGAGCGCTTCGACTTCGCCAAGCGCCGGGCCGAGGAGCTCGTCGCGGCAGTGGACGGCTGGGCGGTCAGCGGCGACGGCGCCCGGCTCGCGGTGCTGGACGGCCCCCGGCTGCGGATCGTCCCGGCCGACCGCAAGGCCGGCGAGGACGACGACCTGGACGTGGACCTCGCCCGGCTGCGGGTGACCGTCGACCCGGCCGCCGAGTGGCGGCAGATGTTCGACGAGAACGGCCGCATCATGCGCGACAACTTCTGGCGCGAGGACATGAACGGCGTCGACTGGGCCGGCGTGCTGGAGCGCTACCGGCCGCTGGTCGACCGGGTCGGCACCCACGACGACCTGGTCGACCTGCTCTGGGAGACGGTCGGCGAGCTCGGCACCTCGCACGCCTACGTGGCCCCGCCCGGCCGCGGCACCGACGCTGCCCGCCGGCAGGGCCTGCTCGGCGCCGACCTCGTCCGCGACGGCGACGTCTGGCGGATCGAGCGGATCCTGCCCGGCGAGTCCTCCGACCCGCGGGCCCGCTCGCCGCTGGCCGCACCCGGCGCGGCCGTCCGGCCCGGGGACGCGGTGCTGGCGGTCGACGGCCGCCAGGTCGACCCGGTCGCCGGCCCGGCCCCGCTGCTGGCCGGCACCGCCGGCCAGCCGGTCGAGCTGACCGTGGCCGGCAAGGACGGCGTGCCGCGGTACCCGGTGGTCGTCCCGCTCGCCGACGAGGAGGCGCTGCGCTACCACGACTGGGTGGCCGGCCGCCGGGCCGAGGTGCGCGAGCTGTCCGGCGGGCGGCTCGGCTACCTGCACGTGCCCGACATGGTCAGCTCCGGCTGGGCCCAGCTCCACCGCGACCTGCGGGTCGAGCTGGCCCGCGAGGGCGTGATCGTCGACCTGCGGGAGAACCGCGGCGGCCACACCTCCCAGCTGATCATCGAGAAGCTCAACCGCCGGATCGTCGGCTGGGACCGCGGCCGCGACCTGGCCAACGCCGAGCCCTACCCGGGCGACGCCCCGCGCGGCCCGGTGGTGGCGCTGGCCAACGAGTTCTCCGGCTCGGACGGCGACATCGTCAACGCGGCCATCCAGGCCCTGGGGATCGGCCCGGTGGTCGGCACCCGCACCTGGGGCGGCGTGGTCGGCATCGACGGCAAGTACGGGCTGGTCGACGGCACCGGCATCACTCAGCCCAAGTACGCCTTCTGGCTGGAGGGTTACGGCTGGGGCGTGGAGAACCACGGCATCGACCCGGACGTCGAGGTGCAGATCGCCCCGCACGACTGGGCGGCGGGCCGCGACCCGCAGCTCGCCGAGGGCGTCCGGCTGGCGCTCGCCGCGCTCGCGGAGCGCCCGGCCCGGACGCCCCCGCCGGTGCCGGGGCTGTAGGGCTTGTCCGACCGCGGGGCGGGCGTGCGGACGCCCGCCCCGCGGTCGGCGCCCGGGCCGTCGGTAGGATGACGAACGGTCGGACGACCGGCCGTCCGGGGGTGGGGGACATGTCGCAGGGCTATCCGCAGCAGGGCCGGGCCGCCGATCCGTACGGCGGGCAGCCGTACCAGCAGCCCCAATACCAGCAGCCCCAGTACCAGCAGCCGCAGTACCAGCAGCCGCAGCCGTACCCGCCGCAGGCCCACCCGCAGGCCCCCTACGGCCAGGACCCGTACGGCCGGGCGCCCCACGCCGGGGCGCCGTACGGTGTGCCGCAGCGGGCCCTGCCGCCGCAGGCCGGGGGTTCCGGCGGGGGCTGGGCGGGCTCTTGGACTTCCTCGTCGTGCTGGGGCCGGGCCTGGCCGCCGCGACCCGGGTACCGAAGCTCTGGCCGGTCATGGTGCTGGCCGTGCCGCTGGTCCTCTCGTTCGCCAACCAGGTGCTGCTGGCCCGGCTGACCGGCTGCAGCGTCGGCAAGTTCCTGGTCGCCACCCGGGTGGTCCGCAAGGGCGACGGCGGCCGGCCCGGCACCTGGCGGCTGGCCCGGCGCTGGTTCGTCGCGGGGCTGCTCGGCTGGGCCGTGGTGGTCGTCAACGCGGTGTTCGACTCCCGGGACGGGTTCGACGCACCGGACGACCTGGAGGGCGTCCTGATCGTCCGCCGCAAGCACCTGCGCGAACGCCTCGGATAGGCTGCGGACCGTCAGGACGAGGGTTCAGCACGAGGAGTGACCGCGATGGCCGGCGAGGCGCAGCCCGACTGCCTGTTCTGCAAGATCGTGGCGGGCGAGATCCCGGCGACGGTCGTCCGGGAGACCGAGCGGACGGTGGCCTTCCGCGACATCAACCCGCAGGCGCCGACCCACGTGCTGGTGATCCCCAAGGTGCACTACCCGAACGCCGCGGCGCTGGCCGCCGCCGACCCGGCGGTCACCGCCGAGCTGCTCACCGAGGCCGGCCGGGTCGCCGAGGACGAGAAGATCGACGGCAACGGCTACCGGATGATCTTCAACACGGGCGCGGGCGCCGGCCAGACGGTCTTCCACGCGCACGTGCACGTGCTCGGCGGCGCCCCGCTGCGCGAGGGCCTGGTCTGAGTGTCGCAGCGCGAGCTCGTCGTCCTCGGCACCGCCAGCCAGGTGCCCACCCGGCACCGCAACCACAACGGCTACCTGCTGCGCTGGGACGGCGAGGGCCTGCTCTTCGACCCGGGCGAGGGCACCCAGCGGCAGATGCTGCACGCCGGGGTCAGCGCCACCCAGATCACCCGGATCGCGGTCACGCACTTCCACGGCGACCACTGCCTCGGCCTGGCCGGCGTGGTGCAGCGGATCAACCTGGACCGGGTGCCGCACCCGGTGGACGCCTACTACCCCGCCTCCGGCCAGGTCTTCTTCGACCGGCTGCGGCACGCCTCCGCCTTCTACGAGACGGCCGAGCTGCGGCCGCGACCGATCGAGGACGCCGGGCCGCTGTCGGCGCCGGGCGCGCCGTTCGAGCTCGCGGCCGTCCGCCTCTCGCACCCGGTGGAGTCCTTCGGCTACCGGCTGACCGAGCCGGACAGCCGCCGGATGGTCCCGGAGCGGCTGGCCGCGCTCGGGGTGCGCGGCCCGGCGGTCGGCCTCCTGCAGCAGCAGGGCCGGATCGAGCTGGACGGCCGGACGGTCACCCTGGACGAGGTCAGCGAGAGCCGCCCCGGCCAGCGCTTCGCCTTCGTGATGGACACCCGGCTGTGCGACGGCGTCGCGGAGCTCGCCGAGGGCGCGGACATGCTGGTCATCGAGGCGACCTTCGTGGACGCCGACGCCCACCTCGCACAGGAGCACGGCCACCTCACCGCCGTGCAGGCCGCGCGGGCCGCCGCCGAGGCGGGCGTCGGGACACTGGTGCTCACCCACTTCTCGCAGCGCTACCCGCACCTCGACCAGCACCTGGCGGAGGCCCGCAAGCACTTCGACGGCGAGGTCGTGGTGGCCGAGGACCTCGCCCGGGTGCCGGTGCCCCGGCGCCGGGGCTGAGGGCCCGGGATGACGCACCGGCGGAAAACCATTCGCATCCCCCGGTCGGGTGGCCCACCATCGAATCCGCCCGCCCTCGGGTGGTGCCGCGCCGCCGCGGCGCACCGGGCCGCGGCGTACCCTGGTGACCTCGGAGAGACCGAGCTGCACCCCGAGTCGAGGATGGGGATGAGGCAGGCCGCAGCGCCGACCCATGACTGACACACCGCAGACCCGTACGAACGGACGGCCGCACCGTGAGGCGGCGGCCAGCACCCGGATCGTGATCCCTGAGAAGCACCCGATGGTGACGCTGCTGGGTGCCACGGACTCGCTGCTGCGAGTGATCGAGCAGGGCTTCCCGCAGACCGACATCCATGTCCGCGGCAACGAGGTCACCGCCACCGGCGACCGCGCGGAGATCCGGCTGGTCGAGCAGCTCTTCAACGAGATGATGCTGGTGCTGCGCACCGGCCAACCCCTGACGGAGGACGCCGTGGAGCGTTCCATCGCGATGCTCAGGAGCGCCGACGAGAACCCGGACCACCCGGCGCCCTCCGAGGTGTTCACGGCGAACATCCTGTCCAACCGGGGCCGCACCATCCGCCCCAAGACCCTCAACCAGCAGCGCTACGTCGACGCGATCGACAAGCACACGATCGTCTTCGGCCTCGGCCCGGCGGGCACCGGCAAGACCTACCTGGCGATGGCCAAGGCCGTCCAGGCGCTGCAGGCCAAGGAGGTCAACCGGATCATCCTGACCCGGCCCGCCGTCGAGGCGGGGAGCGGCTGGGCTTCCTGCCCGGCACCCTCTACGAGAAGATCGACCCGTACCTGCGCCCGCTCTACGACGCGCTGCACGACATGATGGACCCGGACTCCATCCCGCGCCTGATGGCGGCCGGCACGATCGAGGTCGCGCCGCTCGCGTACATGCGCGGCCGGACCCTCAACGACGCCTTCATCATCCTGGACGAGGCCCAGAACACCTCGCCCGAGCAGATGAAGATGTTCCTGACCCGGCTCGGTTTCAACTCCCGGGTGGTGGTCACCGGCGACACCAGCCAGATCGACCTTCCCGGCGGCACCCGCAGCGGCCTGAAGGTCGTGCAGGAGATCCTGGTCGACGTCCCCGACATCCACTTCTCGGTGCTGACCAGCACCGACGTCGTCCGGCACAAGCTGGTCGGCCGGATCGTCGACGCGTACGAGCGCTGGGACGCCCTGCAGGAGGCCGAGGAGTCGGCACCGAACAGCCGCAAACCCGTCCAGCGCCGGGGCGCCCGTGCCCCGCGCCAGTCCCATCGCACCGAAAGCTGAGTCACAAGCCCTCCATGTCGATCGACATCGCCAACGAGTCCGGGTGGGACGCCGACGAGGAAGCCATCCTCGACATCGCCCGCTACGCCCTCGACAAGATGCGGATCCACCCGCAGTCCGAGCTCTCCGTGATCCTCATCGACAGCGACGCGATGGCGGAGCTGCACGTCCAGTGGATGGACCTGCCCGGTCCCACCGACGTGATGTCCTTCCCGATGGACGAGCTGCGGCCCGGCAAGGAGGGCGAGGACCTGCCGCAGGGCCTGCTCGGCGACATCGTCCTCTGCCCGGAGGTCGCCAAGGAGCAGGGCCTCGCGGCGCCCTCGAAGCACTCCATGGACGAGGAGCTCCAGCTGCTCACCGTCCACGGGGTGCTGCACGTCCTCGGCTACGACCACGAGGAGCCGGAGGAGGAGCAGGAGATGTTCGGGCTGCAGAAGCGCATCCTGGACGACTGGCGCTCCGGCCGCGGGCTGTCGGGGATCTCCCCGGCGCCGACCACCCACTGAGGCCGGCCGTCTGTGAGCGGTGAAAGTACGAGCTTCCTCGTCGGGGCTCTGCTGCTGGTGGTGGTCGGCTGGTTCGCGGCGTGCGCCGAGGCCGGCATCTCCCGGGTGTCCCGGTTCCGCGCCGAGGAGGCGGTCCGGGCCGGCCGCCGGGGGTCGGGGCGGCTGCTCACGCTGGCCTCCGACCCCATCCGCTACCTCAACCTGGCCACCCTGATCCGGGTGGCGTGCGAGATGGCGGCGGCCGTCCTGGTCACGGTGGTCTGCGTGCGCAGCCTGGACCGGACGTGGCAGGCGGTGCTGCTGGCGGTCGGCGTGATGGTGCTGGTGTCGTTCGTGGCGGTCGGCGTCTCGCCGCGCACCATCGGCCGCCAGCACCCGCTGACCACGGTGACCTGGGCCTCCTTCGTGCTGCTGCCGCTGGCCCGGATCCTCGGTCCGATCCCGCGGCTGCTGATCCTGCTGGGCAACGCGCTCACCCCGGGCAAGGGCTACCGGGAGGGCCCGTTCGCCTCCGAGGCGGAGCTGCGCGCCCTGGTCGACCTCGCCGAGAAGGACGACCTGATCGAGGACGAGGAGCGCCGCATGGTGCACTCGGTCTTCGAGCTGGGCGACACCATCGTCCGCGAGGTGATGGTGCCCCGGACGGACCTGGTGATGATCGAGCGCCACAAGACCGTCCGGCAGGCGCTCACGCTGGCGCTGCGGTCCGGTTTCTCGCGGATGCCGGTGGTCGGCGACAACGAGGACGACGTGGTCGGCATCGTCTACCTCAAGGACCTGGTGCGGCGCACCCACGTGAACCGGGACGCCGAGGCGGAGCAGGTCGGCCAGGTGATGCGCCCGGCCGTCTTCGTCCCGGACACCAAACCGGCCGGGGACCTGCTGCGCGAGATGCAGCAGATGCGCTCGCACGTGGCGATCGTGATCGACGAGTACGGCGGCACCGCAGGCCTGGTCACCATCGAGGACATCCTGGAGGAGATCGTCGGCGAGATCACCGACGAGTACGACCGGGAGATCGCCCCGGTCGAGGACCTCGGGGACGGCTCCTACCGGATCACCGCCCGGCTGCTGGTCGAGGACCTCGGCGAGCTGTTCGGCCTGGAGCTGGAGGACGAGGACGTCGAGACGGTCGGCGGCCTGCTGGCCAAGTGCCTGGGCCGGGTCCCGATCCCCGGGTCGTCGTGCGACGTGCCGGTGCCGGACGAGGAGGTGACCGACCTGGTGGCGATCCGGCTGAGCGCGGAGAGCTCCGCGGGCCGCCGCAACCGGATCGGGACCATCGTCGCGGCACCCGTCCGCCAGCCCGCCCAGGCAGGGCGCGGCGAGGCCTCGTAGGGCCGTGCGCGTACGGCCGGCCCCTCCGTCGGGGGCCGGCCGTCGTCGTGCCGGGTCGGCCCCCGTTTGCCGTACGGGGCCGAGCGTTTGCACCATGGAAGGCATGACGCATCAACTGCGCGCGGAGTACGGCCCGGCCGGGCGGTCCGGCGAGGTCAGGAGATGGCACATCGTCCGGACCGCCGGTGCCACCGAGGGCATGTGCGGCGCCAAGATCGAATCCGATGCCGAGTCCAGGCCCGAGACGGACTGGGGAACGGGGCTGCGAACCTGCCAGCAGTGCGGTTCGCTGTACCTGCACGAGGTCCCCTTCCACCGGGCCGAGCACGGCTGACGCACGGTGGAGGCCGCGATGAAACTGCAGGACGAACTCCCCGTCGACCACAGGCTGGCCACCATCTACCGGTACACCGCCGGTCTGGGCGGCGTGTTCCTGATGGTCTTCGGCATTCTGGGACTCTTCGACCACGTCGGCTTCCTGGACACCCAGGGCAAGCAGACCCTCGGCCTGTCCAGCAACGGCGCGCTCAGCGTGCTGTCCATCGTGTTCGGCGCGATCCTCATCCTCGGCGCGGTGATCGGAGGCAACTTCGCGTCCACCCTCAACATGATCGTCGGTGTGATCTTCATCCTGGCCGGCTTCGTCGGCCTGATCGTGCTGGACAGCAGCGCCAACCGGCTCGCCTTCGAGATCCCCAACGTCGTGTTCAGCTTCGCCTTCGGCTTCGCGGTGGTGACGTTCGGCATGTACGGCAGAGTGAGCAGCCATCTGCCGCACGACAACCCGTACTGGCGGGAGCGGCAGAGCCACGCCGTGCCGCAGCCGACCGGGCCCAAGACCTTCGTCAAGATCATCAAGCCCGGCCCGCCCAACCCGATCGGCCACTGACGCCCGCCTCCGGCCGGGGCCGCCCGCCGGCCCCGGCCGCCCACACTCCGATACGTCGTTGACGGATCGTCAGTTCCCGTTGAACAGTGGTCCCTTCAGTCACGGTGACCTGGAGGACCACGATGATCGGGCGCACACTCGGCCGGCTGCACGCGGCACCCGTCGGCTTCGGCGCGATGGTGCTGTCGCCGGGCATGTACGGCGAGATCGACGACGAGCGGGGCGCCGCCGCGCTGCACGCCGCGATCGACGCCGGTGCCACCATGATCGACACGGCCGACGGCTACGGCGCCGACGGCCACAACGAACGCCTGGTCGGCCGGGCCGTCGCCGGCCGCCGGGACGAGGTGGTGCTCGCCACCAAGTTCGGCTTCCGGATCCCGGACGGCGCCGAGCCGCACCGCTTCCCCGTCGGCTACGCCTTCGGCGAGCTGGCCGTGAACGCGGACCCCCGGTACGTCCGCGGCTACGCGGAGCAGTCGCTGCGCAACCTCGGCACCGACGTGATCGACCTGTACTACCCGCACTTCCCCGACCCCGAGGTCCCGTTCGAGGACACCGTGGGCGCCGTCGCCGACCTCGTCGGGGACGGACTCGTCCGCCATCTGGGGCTGTCCAACGTCACCGAGGCCCAGCTGCGCGCCGCCCACGCGGTGCACCCGGTCGCGGCCGTCCAGATCCAGTGGTCGATGTGGCAGCCGGTGGACGCCGGGCTGCTGGCCGCCGTCCGCGAGCTCGGCGCCGGCCTGGTGGCCTGGAGCCCGCTCGGCGGGGGCTTCCTCACCGGCACCGTCCAGCAGCTCGCCGACGGTGACTTCCGGCAGCACATCCCGCGCTTCGACGGTGCCAACCTCGCCGCCAACAACGACCGGTACGCGCCGCTGCGGGGCATCGCCGCCGAGCTCGGCCTCACCCCCGGGCAGCTGGCCCTGGCCTGGCTGCTGCACCAGGACGAGCACGTGGTGCCCATCCCCGGCAGCCGGACGCCCGCGCACATCGCGGAGAACCTCGCCGCGGCCGACGTGAAGCTGGAGGCCGCCGTGCTCGACCGCATCGACCGGGCGCTGGCGGAGTTCGCGCCGGCCGGCCGCGTCGACGTGCTGGACGGCGCCGGTGCCTGAGCGGCCGGGCCCCTATGCTCGGGCCTCATGAGCGATCTCACCGAACTGGATCCCGAGGACAAGAAGATCATCACCCTGGCCCGCTCCGTCCGCGCCCGCAACGGCGTGGCGGAGGGGCCGCGGTGCGCGACGAGACCGGCCGCACCTACGTGGCGGGGAGTGTGGAGCTGGAGTCGCTGCGGCTCACCGCGCTGCAGACGGCCGTGGCGATGGCCGTGGCAAGCGGCGCCAAGGGCCTGGAGGCGGCCGCGGTCGTCAGCGAGGCGCCGGAGCCGGCCGGGGCCGATCTGGCAGCCGTCCGCGACCTCGGCGGGGCGGGCACCCCGCTGCTGCTGGCAGGCCCGGACGGTGCCCTCCGGGTCCGCGCAGAGGCCCACTGAGGCCCGCCGGGCGGCGGGCCGCGGGGCGGCCGGATCCTTGCGGTCCGGCCGTCCGCCCCTCCCGGTCGAAGCCGCCCGGCCGATAGTCTGACGATGTGCTGATCACTGGCCCGGACCGCCGGGCCCCTCGCACCGGGTCCGCACACCAGGGGAGGGGAGATGGGCGTACTCGCGTTCTTCGCGGGGCTGCTGCTCACCGTCATGGGCTTCGGCCGCTGGCGCGAGACCGGCTCGCCGTACTGGCTGATCGGCTCGCTGGTGCTGCTCCTCCTGGTGCTCCTGGGGGCCGTCACCGGCAAGAAGAAGACCGGCTGAGCCGCCGCGTCCGTCCGGGCCCGGGTGATCAGGGAGAATGGAGCCCATGAATGCCCCTTCCTCCCCGTACCGCTCCGGGTTCGCGTGCTTCGTCGGCCGTCCCAACGCGGGCAAGTCGACCCTGACCAACGCCCTGGTCGGGACGAAGGTCGCGATCACCTCCGACCGGCCGCAGACCACCCGGCACACCGTGCGCGGCATCGTGCACCGCCCGGACGCGCAGCTCGTCCTGGTGGACACTCCCGGCCTGCACAAGCCCCGCACCCTGCTCGGTGAGCGGCTCAACGACCTCGTCCGCTCCACCTGGGCGGAGGTCGACGTGATCGGCTTCTGCCTGCCTGCCGACCAGAAGCTCGGGCCCGGCGACAAGTTCATCGCCAAGGAACTCGCCGAGATCAAGAAGACCCCCAAGGTCGCCATCGTCACCAAGACCGACCTGGTCGACTCCAAGCGGCTCGCCGAGCAGCTGATCGCGATCCACCAGCTCGGCCTCGAACTCGGCATCGAGTGGGCGGAGATCATCCCGGTCTCCGCGACCGGGGACAGCCAGGTCGGCCTGGTCGCCGACCTCATCACCAAGCTGCTCCCCGAGGGCCAGCCGCTCTACCCGGACGGCGACCTCACCGACGAGCCCGAGCAGATCATGGTGGCCGAGCTGATCCGCGAGGCCGCCCTGGAGGGCGTCCGCGACGAGCTGCCGCACTCGCTGGCGGTCGTCGTCGAGGAGATGCTGCCGCGCGAGGGCCGGCCCGCCGACCGCCCGCTGCTCGACATCCACGCCAACGTCTACATCGAGCGGCAGAGCCAGAAGGCCATCGTGATCGGCGCCAAGGGCTCCCGCCTCAAGCACGTCGGCACCACCGCCCGCAAGCACATCGAGGCGCTGCTCGGCACCCCCGTCTACCTCGACCTGCACGTCAAGGTCGCCAAGGACTGGCAGCGCGACCCGAAGCAGCTGCGCAAGCTCGGCTTCTGACGCCCCGTCGGGAATCCGCGTCGAGGGCCCGCCGGCCGCTGCCGGCGGGCCCTCGCGCCACTCGTGTCGCGTCCCGTCGCCTCGGCCGGGCGAGCTCAGGCGCCCTCGCGCAGGACCAGGCCGACCAGTTCGCGCTGGGAGTCGGACAGCTTCGGGTCGGCGCAGTACACCGTGCGGCCGTCCACGGTGATCTCGTAGTGGAAGCCGTCCGGCACGCCGTACGAGGGCGCGCGCAGCCCGCCGGCCACCGCCTCGCGGGCCAGGGCGTGCACGTGTGGTGCGTCCGGGCGCTCGGCGGTGTCCAGCTCGGCGTGCTTGGCGAGGCCGGCGAGGCCGCCGGTCCGGGTGACCTGGATACGCATGGTTGCCAGTGTGCTACGCAGGGACGCCGTTTGCCGAGGTCTTTCACAGAGTCCCCGCCTCGCTCAGGCGGTACTGATCCCCACCTGTGACCAGGCCGCGACCACGGTGTCCGTGACGGCCTCGTCCGTCCAGCGGGACCGGGCCGCGGCCACCGTCGCGCGGGCGAAGGCGGTGAAGTCGGCCCCGGGGGAGAGGGTGCCGCCGGTGAGGGTGTCGTACCAGATCTGCCCGGCCCGCTCCCAGGCGTGGCCGCCGAGGGCGTCCGCCACGAGGTAGAAGGCGTGGTTGGGGATGCCCGAGTTGATGTGCACCCCGCCGGCGTCGGAGGCGGTGTGCACGTAGTCGTCCATGTGTGCGGGCTGCGGGTCCTTGCCGAGGCGCTCGTCGTCGTACGCCGTGCCGGGGGCCTTCATCGACCGCAGGGCGACGCCCTGGACGCCCGGGGCGAGCAGGCCGGCGCCGATCAGCCAGTCGGCCTCGGCGGCGCTCTGGCCCAGGGCGTACTGCTTCACGAGGGAGCCGAAGACGTCGGAGAGGGACTCGTTGAGCGCACCGGACTGGTCCTGGTAGTCCAGGCCGGCGGTGAACTGGGTGACGCCGTGGGTGAGTTCGTGGCCGATCACGTCGAGGCAGCCGGTGAAGTCGAGGAAGATCTCGCCGTCGCCGTCCCCGAAGACCATCCGACTGCCGTTCCAGAAGGCGTTGTCGTAGTGGTCGCCGTAGTGCACGGTGGCGTCGAGCGGCAGCCAGGCGCCGTCGATCGACTCGCGGCCGTACACCTGCTCGTAGAGGGCGAAGGTGGCGCCGAGTCCGTCGTAGGCCTGGTCGACGGAGACATCGGCGACCGGCCCCGCGCCCTCGCGCCGCACGGTGCGGCCCGGCAGCGTCTCGGTGTGCCGGGCGTCGGTGATCGTCCTGGTCAGCCGGTGCGCGGGCGGCCGGGCCGGGGCGGCTAGCAGCCGCTCCGCGCGGTGGGCCGCGTCCAGGGCCAGCGAGCGCCGGGCGGGTGCGTGGCCCTGTTCGGCGAGGTGGTCGAGGATGTGCGGCGGGACGATGGTGCAGGGGGCCGGGAGGCGTGCGGGGTTCGGGGTCATGTCGCCCAGGGTGACGCATGCATGACCTGTTGTCACGATGGTTGCGGGAACCGAACCGTCTCACTGGGTGGAATCGTCGTGGACTTCACTTCGTGGGGCCCGCGGGCTGGGTTACGCTGGTCAACATCATGCGTTACGGGCTGCTTCTTCTTAGCTGCCGCGGCGAGGGCCTGTAGTCCTAGAAGGCCGGCTCCCTTGCCGCGGGGAGTTGTGTTGCGCCCTTTCACGATGCGGCGCAGTCAGCCGGCAGGTCGGTGTCGTCACCCCGACCGCAGCCCGCATTCGACAGGGAAGCCGAGAGTCACACCCATGACCGAGCAGTCGTCCGTCGCCCGCGTCTTCAACGACCGTCCCACCCCGATCACGGCGAGCACGGTGCAGCAGAAGCCCTCCGGGATGCCGTTCCACCGCTACGTACCCTTCGGCACCATCGACCTGCCGGACCGCACCTGGCCGGGCAAGGTCATCACGCAGGCCCCCGCTGGCTGTCCACCGACCTGCGGGACGGCAACCAGGCGCTGATCGACCCGATGTCCCCCGCCCGCAAGCGCAAGATGTTCGACCTGCTGGTGCGCATGGGCTACAAGGAGATCGAGGTCGGGTTCCCGTCCTCCGGCGCCACCGACTTCAACTTCGTGCGTTCCCTGATCGAGGAGAACGCGATCCCCGAGGACGTCACCATCTCGGTGCTGACCCAGGCCCGCGAGGACCTGATCGAGCGCACCGTGGAGTCCCTGGTCGGCGCCCCGCGTGCCACCGTCCACCTGTACAACGCCACCTCGCCGCTGTTCCGCCGGGTGGTCTTCAAGGGCAGCAAGGACGACATCAAGGCGATCGCCGTGGACGGCACCCGCCTGGTGATGGAGTACGCCGAGAAGATCCTGCGCGACGACACCGTCTTCGGCTACGAGTACTCGCCGGAGATCTTCATCGACACCGAGCTGGACTTCGCCCTGGAGGTCTGCGAGGCGGTGATGGACGTCTGGCAGCCCGGCGAGGGCCGCGAGATCATCCTGAACCTGCCGACCACCGTCGAGCGGTCCACCCCGAACGTCTACGCCGACAAGATCGAGTGGATGTCGCGGAACCTGACCCGCCGCGAGTTCGTCTGCCTGTCCACCCACCCGCACAACGACCGCGGCACCGGCGTGGCCTCCGCCGAGCTGGCCGTGATGGCCGGCGCCGACCGCGTGGAGGGCTGCCTGTTCGGCCAGGGCGAGCGCACCGGCAACCTGGACCTGGTCAACGTCGGCATGAACCTGTTCTCGCAGGGCGTCGACCCGATGATCGACTTCTCCGACATCGACGAGATCCGCCGCACCGCCGAGTACTGCAACCAGATGGGCGTCGCCGAGCGCCACCCCTACGCCGGCGACCTGGTCTACACCTCGTTCTCCGGCTCGCACCAGGACGCGATCAAGAAGGGCTTCGACGCCCTGGAGGCCGACGCCGCCGCCGCCGGCGTCCCGGTCGGAGAGTTCACCTGGGGCGTCCCGTACCTGCCGATCGACCCCAAGGACGTCGGCCGGTCCTACGAGGCCGTGATCCGGGTCAACAGCCAGTCCGGCAAGGGCGGCATCGCCTACGTGCTGAAGAACGACCACAAGCTGGACCTGCCGCGCCGGATGCAGATCGAGTTCTCGCGGACCATCCAGTCCAAGACCGACGCCGAGGGCGGCGAGGTCACCCCGGCCGAGATCTGGGCGGTCTTCCAGGACGAGTACCTGCCCACCCCGGACAACGCCTGGGGCCGGATCGCCCTGGACGGCCCGCGCAGCCTGACCACCGAGGGCGGCCGGGACGTGCTGGCCGCCGAGGCGCTGGTCGACGGCGAGCGGGTGGCGCTGACCGGTTCCGGCAACGGCCCGGTCTCCGCCTTCGTCGACGCGCTGGCCGGTATCGGCCTGGACGTCCGCGTCCTGGACTACGCCGAGCACGCCCTGAGCGAGGGCGGCGACGCCCAGGCCGCCGCGTACGTCGAGTGCGCCGTGGACGGCAAGGTGCTGTGGGGCGTCGGCATCGACGGCAACACCGTGCTGGCCTCGCTGAAGGCGCTGATCAGTGCCGTCAACCGGGCGCAGCGCGGCTGACCCCCGCGGATCCGGCTTGACGAGGGGCCACCCCCGGGGGTGGCCCCTCGTCGCTGTCCGGGCGGCCCCGGGGCTTCCTGCGGGGGTGCCCGCCGGTGTGGCCCAGGCCACATTTTTCCTGCCGGCACCCGTTCGGGGTGCTGACACGTGCCCGTAACCGTGGCAACATCGACGCACCGGAAGCGGGGTCGGTGGGACGACCGCCGCCGTCCGGTCGCGAGACCTGCCCGCTGATGTGCAGGCCGCCTGCCATGTCTGGGGAGTGGCGCCGTGACAGGGTTGTGGGGTGTCCGCCCGCGCTGGCGGACGGACGTTCTCGGTGACTTCTTCTGCCCGGGCTGCGGCGGCGACCGCAACTACCGCCGGCAGCACGGCCGGCGGTGGCTGCGGCTGCTCGGCACCCCGGTCCTGCCGCTCGGCCCGGTCGTCGGCAGCGTCCAGTGCACCAGCTGCCACGGCCGCTACGGCGTCGAGACCCTCGAACAGATCACCTCCGTCCGGCTCGCCGCGATGCTCCGCGACGCCCAGTACACCATCGCCCTCGCCGTGCTCGCGGCCGGCGGTGCCGGCAGCCGGGCCGGCCGGGACGCCGCCTGCACGGTGATCCGCGAGGCCGGCTTCGAGGACTGCGGGGAGGCCCAGGTGCTCGCCGCCCTCGCCGCGCTCACCGGGCACAGCGGCGGTGAGCCGCAGGAGGTCGACGGCACCGCGGACGGCGCCGGCGGCGGGCTCGCGATCGAGCTGCACGCCGCTCTCGAACCGCTCGCCCCGCACCTCGCCCAGCCCGGCCGGGAACGCCTCGTGCTCCAGGGCGCGTGGATCGCCCTCGCCGACGGCCGCTACCTGCCGCAGGAGCGGGCCGCACTGGCCGCGGTGGGCGGCTGCCTGCGCCTCGGCCGCACCCACGTGGACACCCTGCTGGAAGCCGCCACCCGCGCTCCGCGCTGAGCGCCGACGGCCGCGCCGTCCCCCGGAGCCGCCCAGGCTCCCCCGGACGGGCCCGAAACCCCCCTCCCGGGCCCGCCGCGCCCCGCACCGAGCAGCAGTCCGCACGGACCCTGTCCGTTCCGGACCCCGGTGCGGGCGCTCGGCTGTCCGGACCCGTCCGGCCCGCGGCAGCCCTCGCGCCCCCTGCGCCCCCGCGTCCACCGGGGCGGCCGGGATGTCGGTGGGGTGCGGGAGAATGGGGGGATGCCCATCCTGCCCGGCCGCCGCGTCCACTCCGCCAGGTCCGCCCGGTCCGTCCGGGGTGCTGCCGCATGAGCCTGTACCGCGACGACGGCGTCGTCCTGCGCACGCAGAAGCTCGGCGAGGCCGACCGGATCATCACCCTGCTGACCCGCCAGCACGGCAAGGTCCGGGCGGTCGCCCGCGGGGTGCGCCGCACCAAGTCCAAGTTCGGTGCGCGGCTGGAGCCGTTCTCCCACGTCGACGTGCAGTTCTTCAGCCGCGGCAGCGACCTCGTCGGCCGCACCCTGCCGCTCTGCACCCAGGTGGAGACCATCGCCCCCTACGGCGGCTCGATCGTCACCGACTACGCCCGCTACACGGCCGGCACCGCGATGCTGGAGACCGCCGAGCGCTTCGCCGAGAACGAGGGCCAGCCGGCCGTCCAGCAGTACCTCCTGCTGGTCGGCGGCCTGCGCACGCTGGCCACCGGCACCCACGAGTCCCACCTCGTGCTGGACGCCTTCCTGCTGCGCTCGCTCGCGGTCAACGGCTACGGCGCCAGCTTCACCGACTGCGCCAAGTGCGGCCTGCCCGGACCCAACCGGTTCTTCTCGCTCCAGGCCGGCGGCGTCCTGTGCGGCGACTGCCGGGTGCCTGGAAGTGCCGTACCCTCCCCTGAGACACTGGTTCTGCTCGGTGCCCTGCTCTCCGGCGACTGGCGGACGGCGGACGCCTGCGAGCCCCGGTACTGGCGAGAGGGCAGCGGCTTGGTGGCCGCCTATCTGCAGTGGCACCTGGAGCGGGGCATCCGCTCGATGAGATACGTGGAGAAGTGAGCATGGCAGCGCGACGGCTCTTCGGCAGCAAGCAGCGGGTGTACGAGACCCCGGCCCCGCACCCCAGCGGTGCCCGCCCGCCGAAGATCCCCGGTGAGCTCGTGCCCAACCACGTCGCCTGCGTCATGGACGGCAACGGCCGCTGGGCCAAGGAGCGCGGCCTGCCCCGCACCGAGGGCCACAAGGTCGGCGAGGCGGTCGTCCTCGACGTGCTCCGCGGCTGCCTGGAGATCGGCGTCAAGAACCTCTCGCTCTACGCCTTCTCCACCGAGAACTGGAAGCGCTCCCCGGACGAGGTGAAGTTCCTGATGAACTTCAACCGGGACGTGATCCGCCGCCGCCGCGACGAGATGGACGCCCTGGGCATCCGGATCCGCTGGGCCGGCCGGATGCCCCGGATGTGGAAGAGCGTCGTCCAGGAGCTCCAGGTCGCCCAGGAGCAGACCAAGGACAACGACGCCATGACGCTGTACTTCTGCGTCAACTACGGCGGCCGCGCCGAGATCGCCGACGCCGCGCAGGCCATCGCCCGCGACGTCGCCGCCGGCAGGCTCAACCCCGAGAAGGTCAACGAGAAGACCTTCGCCAAGTACCTGTACTACCCGGACATGCCGGACGTCGACCTGTTCCTGCGCCCCAGCGGCGAGCAGCGCACCTCCAACTTCCTCGCCTGGCAGTCGGCGTACGCGGAGATGGTGTTCCAGGACGTGCTCTGGCCGGACTTCGACCGCCGCGACCTGTGGCGCGCCTGCGAGCACTTCGCCCGGCGCGACCGCCGCTTCGGCGGCGCCAAGCCGAACGAGGTCGCGGACGGCGACGAGGGCGAGGGTGCGGGCTTCGGCGACCCGGTGGCCGACGTCCCGTCCCAGCGCTGACCTGCGGGGACACCAACGAGCGGGAACACCAACGAGCAGGGCCCGGGTCGAGGCGACCCGGGCCCTGCTCGTTCGTCGCGTCGGACGTCCGCGTCACACCTTCGCGGCGCAGGCCCCGCAGGTGCCGAAGATCTCCAGGGTGTGCGCGATGTCGCTGAAGCCGTGCTCGGCGGCGACCGTGTTGGCCCAGCGCTCCACCGCGGGGCCCTCCACCTCGACCGTCGCCCCGCAGTGGCGGCACACCAGGTGGTGGTGGTGCCCGCTGCTGCACCGGCGGTAGACCGCCTCGCCCTCGGCCGTCCGCAGCACGTCGACCTCGCCGGCCTCGGCCAGCGACTGGAGCGTCCGGTAGACGGTCGTCAGCCCGACCGAGTCACCCCGGTGCTTGAGCATGTCGTGCAGTTCCTGGGCGCTGCGGAAGTCCTCGATCTCGTCCAGGGCCGCCGAGACGGCGGCTCGCTGCCGAGTGGATCGGGCGCGCGGCGTCGGGCCTGCGGTCGTCACCGTGGGTCCTCCTGGGATGGGGATGCTGTCGCACCTCATTGTGCCAGCCCGGTGCCCGCCGCCGATGCGCTCTCGGGCGCCTTCCCCTGGCTCGGGACCGAAGCCGTCGCGGCGCCCTCCGGCGCTCCCGCCCGCGGCAGGGCGACGTCGCAGACGGCCGGTCCGGCGTCCGGTGCGCTCCGGTGCCGCCGGCGCGCCAGCGGCGCGGCCGCGGCGCTGAAGACCGCGAAGGCCGCGATCGCCAGCAGCACGATCGCCGGCCCCGACGGCACGTCCGCCTGGTAGGAGCCCATGACCCCCAGCACGGCGACGGTGATGCCGAGCACCACCGCCGCGGTCTGGGTGGCCGCGAACGACCGGGTCAGCTGCTGCGCCGCCGCGACCGGGACGACCATCAGCGCGCTGACCAGCAGCAGGCCGACCACCCGCATCGCGACCGTGACGGTGACCGCCGCCATGACGGCGAGCAGCAGGTTCAGCACCCGCACCGGGATGCCGGTCACCCGGGCGAACTCCTCGTCCTGGCAGATCGCGAACAGCTGGCGGCGCAGCCCGAAGGTCACCGCCACGACCACGGCGGCCAGCCCGCCGATGGTGACCAGGTCGGTGGGGGAGACGGTGAGGATGGAGCCCCAGAGGTAGCTCTCCAGGTTCCCGCCGCCGGCCTGGGAGGCGGCGCTGACGCTGACCAGCAGCTTGCCGCAGGCCATGCCGCCGTAGAACAGCATCGCCAGCGCGATGTCCCCGCGCTGGTTGCCGCGGGAGCGGACGAGCTCCATCACCACCGCGCCGAGGATGCAGACCACCACGGCCATCCAGACCGGGCTGGTCTGGAAGAGGAAGCCGAGGCCGACACCGGTCAGCGCGACGTGGCCGATGCCGTCGCCCATCAGGGCCTGGCGGCGCTGCACCAGGTAGACGCCGACCGCGGGTGCGGTGATCCCGACCAGGACGGCGGCGACCAGGGCGCGCTGCATGAAGTCGAACTGGAACATCTCGGTCATGCCAGCAGTCCAGGGGGAGTCGGGTCGGCGTGCGGGTGGACGTGGTCGTGGCCGGGCAGGGCGTGCTGTCCGACGCTCTCGGGCGGCGGCCCGTCGTGCGCCACGCAGCCGTCGCGCAGCACCACGGCGCGGTCGATCAGCGACTCCAGCGGCCCCAGTTCGTGCAGGACGAGCAGGACGGCGCAGCCGCGCCCGACCTCGCGGCGCAGGATGTCGGCGAGCACCTGCTGGCTGGTGACGTCCACACCGGCCATCGGCTCGTCCATGATCAGCAGGTCGGGCTCGCCGACCAGCGCACGGGCGATCAGCACCCGCTGGTGCTGCCCGCCGGAGAGCCCCGCCACGCCGTCCTCGGCCCGGTCCAGCATGCCCACGGCGGCGAGCGCCCGGTCGACCGCGGAGCGGTCGCGACGGCGGAACGGGCCCAGCCGGTGCTGCGGCAGCCGTCCGGTGGAGACCACCTCGCGGACGGTGGCGGGCACCCCGCCGGCGGCGGTGGTGCGCTGCGGCACGTAGCCGATCCGGCGCCAGGACCGGAACCGGCCGTACGGGGTGCCGAAGAGCTCCAGCGCGCCGGCGTCCAGCGGGACGGCGCCGATCACGGCCTTGACGGTGGTCGACTTGCCGGAGCCGTTGGCGCCGAGCAGGGCCACCACCTCGCCCGGGCCGACGGTGAGGTCGACCCCGCGCAGCACGGGCCGCCCGCCGACCGAGGCCACCGCGTCCGTCAGGCGGACCGCCGGAGCGGCGGGCGGTGTGCCGGGTGCGGTCGCGCCCGGCGGCGTCCGGGGGAGGTGGCCCGGGCCGGGAGGGGTTCCGCGGAGGGGGTCGTCGATGCCGTCCCGACGGGGGCCGGCGCGGGTGGGGGGATGACAGAGCTCATGGCGTGGTGTCCCGTCAGCTGGTGGCGCCGAGCGCGGCCCGCAGGTTGGTCAGGTTCTGATGCATGATCGAGAAGTAGTCGCCGCGGCCGTTCTTGACACCCTCCAGCGGGTCCAGGACGGCGGTCCTCAGGCCGAGGTCCCGGGCCACGCTCTCGGCGAGGGCCGGGCTCACCAGGCTCTCGAAGAAGATCGTGGTGACGCCGTTCCCCTTGGCCGCCTTCTGGATGGAGGCGAGCCGGGCCGGAGTGGGCTCGGCCTCGGGGTCGACGCCGCTGATCGCGATCTGGTCGATGCCGTAGTGGTCGGCGAGGTAGCCGAAGGCGGCGTGGCTGGTGACGAAGGACTTGCCCCGGACACCCTTGAGCCCGTCGCGGAACTCCGCGTCGAGCGTGCCGAGCCGGCCCACGAGGTCGGTGGTGTTCTTCGCGTAGTCCGCGGCGTGCGCCGGGTCCGCCTTGGCGAACTCCGCACCGACGGCCCGGGCGACGGCCGCGTACCGGGCCGGGTCGAGCCAGATGTGCGGGTCGCCGGTCGGCCCGGCGTGCTCGTGGCCGGCCTCGTCGGTGGTGCCCTCGTCGAGGTGGTGGTCGACCAGCGGGGAGGCCGCGGTGGCGTCGATCACGTGCCGGGAGTGGGACTGGGCGACCGCCCGGTCGACGGTCGGCTGCAGGCCCTTGAGGTAGAGGACGGCGCCGGCCTGCTGGACGGCTCCGACCTGCTTGGCGGTGAGTTCGAGGTCGTGGGGCTCGACGCCGGCGGCCGTGAGGTCGGTCACCTTCACGTGGTCGCCGCCGATCTGCGAGGCGAGGAACTCCATCGGGTAGAACGACGCGACCACCCGGAGCCGGCCCTGTGCGTCCTCGGCGCTGCTCGTCCCGCCGCAGGCGGTGAGGGTGAGCGCCGCCGCCAGGGCGGCGGCCGTCAGGGACACCGCGGCGCCGGCGGATATCCGGCCGGTGCTGCGGTCGCGGGTGTCCGCGGCCGTCCGGTCGGCGGGCATCCGGTCGGTGGGCCGGCGCGGGCCGCGGCGTCGCAGGATCGTCATGACAACCATTCTCATGTTATGTGGAAATGATTGTCAACTCACCCGATTGGGTGACGGCCGACCGTGGGCCGGCCCCCAACCCTCCCCCGGCGTCCGCAGGCCGTGCCGCCGCCCGGCGGACGGTCGATATCGATTTGAACGCCCTCCCCGGGCTCCCGGTAACCTGAGGTATTCGGGTGCGTGCAACCAGCCGTGCCCTGACCGTGCCGTCGTTATGAAGAGAGCACTGTGGCCGCCGACAAGATCGACACGATCGTCAGCCTGAGCAAGCGCCGTGGCTTCGTCTACCCCTGCAGCGAGATCTACGGCGGTACCCGCGCCGCCTGGGACTACGGTCCGCTCGGCGTCGAGCTCAAGGAGAACATCAAGCGCCTGTGGTGGCGCTCGATGGTGCACGCTCGGGAGGACGTCGTCGGACTGGACTCCTCGGTGATCCTCGCCCGCGAGGTCTGGGAGGCCTCCGGCCACGTCGCCACCTTCAACGACCCGCTCACCGAGTGCCTCTCCTGTCACAAGCGGTTCCGGGCGGACCACCTGGAGGAGGCGTACGAGGCCAAGCACGGCAGGCTGCCCGCCAACGGCCTCGCCGACATCAACTGCCCGAACTGCGGCAACAAGGGCGCCTTCACGGAGCCCAAGGAGTTCTCGGGCATGCTGAAGACGCACCTCGGCGTGACCGAGGACGCGTCCGGCCTGGCCTACCTCAGGCCGGAGACCGCGCAGGGCATCTTCACCAACTTCAGCGCCGTGCAGACCACCTCGCGCAAGAAGCCGCCGTTCGGCATCGCCCAGGTCGGCAAGAGCTTCCGCAACGAGATCACGCCCGGCAACTTCATCTTCCGCACCCGCGAGTTCGAGCAGATGGAGATGGAGTTCTTCGTCAAGCCCGGCGACGACGAGCAGTGGCACGAGTACTGGCTCGAGCAGCGCTGGAACTGGTACCGCGACCTCGGCCTGCGCGAGGAGAACATGCGCTTCTTCGAGCACCCGAAGGAGAAGCTCTCCCACTACGCCAAGCGCACCGTCGACATCGAGTACCGCTTCAACTTCGGCGGCACCGAGTTCTCCGAGCTGGAGGGCATCGCCAACCGCACGGACTACGACCTCGCCGTGCACAGCGAGCACTCCGGCAAGGACCTCCGGTACTTCGACCAGGAGTCCGGCGAGCGGTACTTCCCGTACGTCATCGAGCCGGCGGCCGGCCTCAACCGCGCGATGCTGGCCTTCCTGCTCGACGCGTACTTCGAGGACGAGGCGCCCAACGCCAAGGGCGTCATGGAGAAGCGTGCCGGCATGCGCCTCGACCCGCGGCTCGCCCCGGTCAAGGTCGCCGTCCTGCCGCTGTCGCGCAACGCCGACCTCTCGCCGAAGGCCCGCGGTCTCGCCGCCGACCTGCGCACCGCCTGGAACGTCGAGTTCGACGACGCCGGTGCCATCGGCAAGCGCTACCGCCGCCAGGACGAGATCGGCACGCCGTTCTGCGTCACCGTGGACTTCGACACCCTCGACGACAACGCCGTGACCGTCCGCGAGCGGGACACCATGGCGCAGGAGCGCGTGTCGCTCGACCAGGTGAAGGCCTACCTGGGCGCCCGCCTGATCGGCTGCTGATGCCGAACGGCTGACGCCCGATCCGTCGGCGCCCCCTCCGGCCCCTTCGCCGCGTCCCGCACCTCGCCGTGCGGGACGCGGCGAAGGGGCCGAGGTGTGCCGGGGCACGGGGCGGGCCCGCATCCGTGGCCGGTGGTTGTCGTCCGGAGTCAGCGACGGCCGCGTGAACGGGCGGTGCGGGCCGGGGGAGGCGAGGTCGGGAGGCCGGCCGACCGGAGTGCCGCGAGAGCGTTGCGCGACCGCCCGTCGTCCAGCGTCGCCACGGCGTCGAGCAGCACGCGGTAGAGCGCCGGCCGGTCGGCGACGGCGGCCGCGAACCCGCCGACATCGGACGCCGAACGCATCCTCACCACCTCCCGCACCAGTACGGACGCCAGGGACGCGGACACCCCCGACCCGCCGACCGGGTCGGCCCCCGTCCGCGGCGGGGGCGGCCACCGGGCCCGGACCGGGGCGACCGCCCTCGCCGCCGGCGGACCGGTCGTCCAGCACGTGCACGGTGGCCGCCACCTCGGCGATCGAGCGGCCGGCGGTCTGGCGCAGCAGACTGCGGACATCGCCGTCCCGTCCGGCCGCCGCGAGCCGGAAGGAGAGGTCGGCCAACTCCGCCGGGGGAGCGGACGCCCACTCCCACAGCAGCGTCTGCCCGTCGGCGGCCTGCCCGGCCCGCTCCAGTGCGGCCAGCAGACCCGGCAGCCCCGCCGCCGGCAGCCCCCACAGCGCGTGGAACAGCTCCGCGGCCTCGTCGACCAGCCCCACGCGACGGAGCTCCGCCAGCGTGTCCGCCGCCTGCCGGGCCGGCCCGTGCGCGGCGGCCCGCACCAGGTAGCCGGACGCGCCGTACGGGCCGCCCGTGCGCAACAGCCCGGCCAGGCCCACGACATCGGACGGGGCCAGGGTGACGGACGCCTGGGCGGTCACCGCCGCGGACTCCTGCGCCGCGCCCCGCCGGTGCAGGTCGGCGATCCGGGCGGCCAGGGCCGAGATGTCCCGGGGATCGCGCGGCGCAGGCGTGGCGTCGTCGGCCCCACGCGCGGCGGTCGCCGCGCGTGATCCGGACGGCGTGCCGGGCCGGGAGTCCCGGGTCTGCCGGGCAGCGTCGTCGAGGCCGTCCGCGGCGGGACGGATTCCGCCGAAGCGGGCGCCACGCATCGGCGCGGCCGCCGGGGGCACCTCCCCCACGGCCGACGGCGGGCCGACCGGATCGGTGGTGACCGGCCCGGCGAGACCGGGCGGGGCCGCGGCCGATGCCCGGGCCGGAGCGTGTCCCTGGAAGGCGCCGCCGAACCGGGCGCCCGTCGGCCGCTGCCGGCCGGATGCGGGCGACGTGACGGTGGGGGCGCCGGGTGCGGCCTCGGGCCGCAGCACCGCTCCCTGGCCGCCCTGCCCGCCCTGCGCGGGCGGAGGAGCCGCGGTCTGACGCCGGGTCTGCAGGTGGGGGTCCAGCTGGTCCTGGCCCCCCGGGCCGGACTGCCGCAGCAGGTCCTCCAGGGCGAGCAGCCGCTCGCTCAGCTCCAGGCACCGAGTGCCGAGGCCTTCGCGCAGGGTCTGTGCCTGCCGGAGTTGGCGCACCAGATCCGGGTCCGGGCTCCGGTGCGGCTGCGCGTACCCGTGCGCCAGGTCCGGCTCGCTCGCGGTCCGGACGGCCTCGGCCAGTCGCCGCTCGCGGTGGGTCGCGTACTGCCGGGCCCGCAGCAGTTCGTCCAACTCGCCGCGCATCGCCCGGATGTCCGCCGTGGTCGCTCCCAGCTCCTGCACCGTCATCGCCGCCCGACCAGCCCTCTCCGCCGCGGGAGCCTCCCGACAGGCCCCCGGCTCTGACTCCGAGCCATCCTGGCGGGCCGATACGGCAGGCGTGTTACGGGCATGAGTCCGCTGTCTTTCGGCCAACGGTGCTGCCAGGAAACCGGGTTGGTGCCGCCGGGCCACAGCGGGCGGCTCGGGCGGGCGGCTCGGGCGGGCCGCTGGACGCCGCCGCGCGTCGCGTCGGCGGCCGGGCTCAGGCGGCCGCGATCCGGGCCCGCGCCTCCATCAGCGCGAAGCCCAGCAGGTTGAGGCCGCGCCAGTGGTGGGGCGCCGTCGCGTGGTCGTGGTCCGCAGCGAGACCGATGCCCCACAGTCGGTCGAGCGGGCTGGCCTCCACCAGCACCCGCCGCGCCGTCCCCAGGAGGTAGGCCCGCAGGGCGTCGTCCTGACCGAACTTCGCGACGTTGCCCCGGACGACCAGATCGAAGCGTTCGGACACCCAGAGCGCGTCGTCGAATCCGCGCACCAGCCGGCCGAGGTTCTTCGCCTCGGCCGGGGTCCGGGCGGCGAGGATCCGCTCGCAGGCCTCCTCGTCACCGAAGAGCCGTGCCTTGCCGGCCATCATCCAGTGCTCGGCCGACCGGTACACCACGCCGTCGACCGTGAACGTCGCCGGCCACCACTGGCTGAGCGAACCTGCGCCGATCCGCCCGTCCGGCTCGGCACGGTGGCCCCAGAACAGGAGGTACTTGGGCCGGGCGCCGGCCTGCACCACGGCCGCCAGTTCGTCGCGGGTCCGGGTGTCGGTCGGATCGCCGGGCGGAATTGTCGTCATGTCGGCATGCTTTCACCCTCGCCGACGGCAGGCTGCCGGTTTTCCGGCCGCCCCTCGTCCGGGTCGGCCGACCGGCCGACCGACCGGCCGACCGGCCGACCGGCCGACCGGCCGACCGGCCGACCGGCCGACCGGACTGCCGACCCGCCGACCCGCCGCCCGTCATCCGACCGAGCGGGGCAGCCGCGAACTCAGCAGGGCGATCACCAGCGACCCGCCCACCTGGATCGTCAGGACGAGCGCCAGCGCACGGGTCATCCCGAGCCCCGGCGCCAGCGCGAGGAACAGTGTGCCGAGTGTCGCCACCCCCAGGGCCAGGCTGGACTGCTGCGCGGTCGCCAGGACACCGCTGCCGACCCCGGCCCGCTCGGCCGGGACTTTCGACAGCACCACCCGGAACAGCGGCGTGCCGATCAGGCCCTGGCCGATGCCGGCCAGTGCCACGCCCGGCAGCATCCGCAGCGGGGTGAGGCCGGCCCCGTCGGCGAGGACCGTGGTGATGAGGACGATCAGGCCGGTGCCCTGGACGACCGCCCCGGCGGTGATCACCCGACTGCCGAACCGGCCGATCAGCCGCGGGCCCGACAGCGAGGCCGCGAAGTAGCCGGTGGCCATCGGCACCAGGGCCCACCCCGCCGCCACCGGACCGAGCCGCAGGCCCTGCTGCAGCATGATCGCGACGACGAACATGAAGCCGCCGAAGCCGGTGAAGAACGGAAGGGCGATGCCGAGACCCCGGCGCATCTCGGGGATCCGCAGCAGGGACAGCGGGACCAGCGGGACACGGCCCGCCCGCTCCGCGCGCCGCTCCGTCCGGACGAAGCCCGCGGCGAGGAACGGGAACGCGCCCAGCGAGACCCACGTCCACAGCGGCCACCCGATCGCCCGCCCCTCCATCAGCGGAACGAACAGCGAGAGCAGCGCGGCGGTCAGCAGGCCGGTGCCGGGCAGGTCCACCCCCGCGGCCCGGGGGCCCGGCTCTCCGGGACGTACCGGACGGCCAGGGCGGCCGTGATCAGCGCGAACGGGACGTTGAGCAGGAACACCGCCCGCCAGCCGGTGCCGAACAGGTCGGCGGAGATCATCATCCCGCCCAGCACCTGGCCGATGACGACGGAGACGCCGCCGACCGCACCGTAGATGCCGAGGGCCCGGGCGCGCTGCGGACCGGAGAGGGTGGCGGTGATGCCGGCCAGGACCTGGGGCAGCAGGAGAGCGGCGGAGGCGCCCTGGGCCACCCGGGCCGCCACCAGGGCCCAGGCCGTCGGCGCGATGCCGCAGGCCAGCGAGGTCAGCGCGAACGCGGCGGCGCCGACGACGAACAGCCGCCGCCGTCCGAACGCGTCGCCGAGCCTGCCGCCCAGGACCAGCAGGACGGCGAAGGCGATGCCGTAGCCCGCCGCGACGAGCTCCAGCACGGCCGGCCCGGCGGCCAGATCGTGGTCGATGGTGGGGAGCGCGACGTTCACGATGAAGAAGTCGAGCATCGGGAGGAAGGCGCCGAGGAGAACGGTGACGAGGCCCGCCACCCCGAGCGACGGCTTGGCCGGGCCGGGGGCGGCGATCCGCGGAAGAGTCAGTTGCTGGGTCACGACCACGACGATCCGCCATCGGAGAACCTGGTACCAGAGAGTGTTTATCCGGGTATCACGAACACCTGGCAACCGGCTCGGACACGGCGCATGCTGGGCACCATGGCTACCACGACCGCCCCTGTGCCCGCACCGACGACCGCCGCCCGGCCTGCCGCGGATCGGCCTGCCGCGGATCGGCCCGCGGCGGTGCGGCGGCAGGAGCTGGCGGCGTTCCTGCGCAGCAGGCGGGAGCGGATCTCGCCCGAACAGGTGGGCCTCCCCGTGACGGGACGCCGCCGCACACCCGGGCTGCGCCGCGAGGAGGTCGCCCAGCTCGCCGCCGTGGGGGTCACCTGGTACACCTGGCTCGAACAGGGTCGGGACATCCAGGTCTCGGCCCAGGTGCTGCAGTCGGTGGCCCGGGCCCTGCTGCTCGACCCGACGGAGCGGGCCCACCTCTTCGTCCTGGCCGGCTCGGACGACCCGGCCCCGGTGGTCGAGTGCGCCACCGTGACACCCGCCGTCCGGCTGCTGCTCACGCAGCTGGAGCCGATGCCCGCGGCGGTCCTGAACAACCGGTACGACGTGCTGGCCTACAACCGCGCGTACACGTGGATCGTCGGCGACCTCGACCGGCTGCCGTTCGAGGACCGGAACCTGATGTGGCTGGCGTTCACGGAGTCGACCTTCCAGCGCTCGCTGGTCGACATCGACGAGGCGCAGCCCAGCCTGGTGGCGCGGTTCAGGGCCGCGATGGCGGACCACGGCGCGGAGCCCGCCTGGAAGACGCTCGTGGTCAGGCTGCGCAAGGCCTCCCCCGCGTTCGAGGCCGCCTGGCAGCAGCACGAGGTCGCGGGCCTGGGCAACGGGCTGAAGCGGTTCCTGCTCCCCGAGGTCGGCCTGCTGCGCTTCGAGTACACCAATCTGTGGCTGGGGCCCCGGCCCAGCCACCGGCTGGTCGCCTACACCCCGCAGGACGACGCGACCCGGCGGGCCCTCGACGGGCTCGCCGGGTCCTCCTGAGCCGGGCCGCGCCCGTGCCGGGCGGCCGAGTTCCGGAGCCGCCGTCGGGGTGAGGGAGAATGGAGAGTCCCGATTCCCCCTTGCTGAGGACTGCCGCGCATGACCAGCACGCCTGACACCGCCGACGCCGCCCCGACCACGGCTCCCGAGTTCGCACCGTTGAACATCGGTCCGATGCAGGTGTGGCCGCCCGTCGTGCTGGCGCCCATGGCAGGGATCACCAACGCGCCGTTCCGGACGCTCTGCCGGGAGCAGAGCGGGGGCAAGGGGCTCTACGTCTCCGAGATGATCACCACCCGGGCGCTGGTCGAGCGCAATGCCAAGACGATGCAGCTGATCAGGTTCGACCCGAGCGAGAAGCCCCGGTCGATCCAGCTCTACGGCGTGGATCCGGTGACGGTCGGCAAGGCCGCCCGGATGATCGCCGACGAGGGCCTGGCCGACCACATCGACCTCAACTTCGGCTGCCCCGTGCCCAAGGTCACCCGCAAGGGCGGCGGGTCGGCGCTTCCGTACAAGCGGAACCTGCTGCGCGACATCCTGCGCGAGGCGGTCGCCAACGCGGGGGACCTCCCGGTGACGATGAAGATGCGCAAGGGCATCGACGACGACCACCTGACGTTCCTGGACGCCGGGCGGATCGGTGCGGAGGAGGGCGTCTCGGCGATTGCCCTGCACGGCCGCACCGCGGCGCAGCACTACGGGGGCACGGCCGACTGGTCGGCCATCGCCCGGCTGAGGAGTCCGTTCCGGCAGAGATCCCGGTGCTCGGCAACGGCGACATCTGGTCGGCCGACGACGCGCTCCGGATGATGCGCGAGACCGGCTGCGACGGTGTCGTCGTCGGCCGCGGCTGCCTCGGCCGCCCGTGGCTCTTCAAGGATCTGGTCGCGGTCTTCGAGGGCGAGGTCGACCACGCGCGCCCGACCTTCGGGGAGGTGGCCCGGGCCATGGTCCGGCACGCCCAGCTGCTGGGGGAGTGGATCGGCGACGAGGCCCGCGGTGTGATCGACTTCCGCAAGCACGTGGCCTGGTACACCAAGGGCTTCTCGGTGGGCTCGGAGCTGCGGGTGCGGCTGGCCAACTCCGGCTCGCTGGCCGAGCTGGCGGAGACGCTGGCGCTGGTCGAGTCCGATCAGGTCTGGCCGGCCGGGGCCGACGGTCCGCGCGGGCGGACGAGCGGGAACAACCGGGTCGTGCTCCCCGAGGGGTGGTTGGACGATCCGTACGACTGCGCGCGCCCGGGCGATGACGCCGAATCGGACACATCCGGCGGGTGATCTGTACGTCAGGTACAGATCGGCGCCGATGCGGGGCCTGCCGATACGGCCCGGCTCTCTTGGACGATCTGGCCAAGAGGGCTCCTTTGTGGCGGATTTCCGTCACGCAGAAGCGACCATCCGTCGACGCCGGGTAGTCGAGGGCGTAGGTGAGGTACGCCCGGGTGTTGAGATGTGTCCGTGACGCTTGCCACATAAGCTGGCCTCCGGACGGATCGTCAGGGTTGCGTGGAGGCGTCGGCGGGGTGAATCGCTTCCCGAAGGGGGTTCGCGCCGATCCGCGTGCGTGGGTGCAGGAAATCAAACCGGGGCAACAGGGCGGACGATCGGGCGCTACTCTCCGTGGCCCGGATGTGATCTTCAGGTTTCGCTGTGTTCACTACTTGAACGATCGCTAGCGTCAGCCGGACGATTTCAGCAACAGAGGTGAACGCCTCGCCGGGCATTCGATCTGTCGGGTGCGGGCTGGTCCCTGAGCTCATACGGCCTATTGGGGCCGCGACAACGCCTTTGAAATGGGTATGTTCTCCGGCGTTAGGTCAACCGTGTGCGAGGAGACCGAGCCGTGGCGGCGCAGCAGAAGTTTGTTTACTCCTTCACCGAAGGAAACAAGGACCTCAAGGACCTTCTCGGCGGCAAGGGTGCCAACCTCTCCGAGATGACCAACCTGGGTCTCCCCGTCCCTCCGGGGTTCACCATCACGACCGAGGCCTGCAAGGTCTTCCTGGAGACGGGCAGCGAGCCCACCTCGCTGCACGAGGAGATCAGCAGCCATCTGGCCTCGCTCGAGGCCGAGATGGGCAAGCAGCTCGGCCAGGCGGACAATCCGCTGCTGGTCTCGGTGCGTTCGGGCGCCAAGTTCTCGATGCCCGGCATGATGGACACGGTCCTGAACATCGGCCTCTCCGACGCCTCGGTCGTCGGCCTCGCCGCCCAGGCCGGCAACGAGCGCTTCGCTTGGGACTCCTACCGCCGCCTGGTGCAGATGTTCGGCAAGACGGTGCTGGGTGTGGACGGCGAGCTGTTCGAGGAGGCGCTCGACGAGGCCAAGCACGCCAAGGGCACCGCCAGCGACCTCGACCTCACCGCCGAGGACCTGCGCGGACTGGTCGACACCTTCAAGGCGATCGTCCGGCGCGAGACCGGCCGGGACTTCCCGCAGGACCCGCGCGAGCAGATGGACCTCGCCATCCACGCGGTCTTCCACTCCTGGAACGGCGACCGCGCCCGGCTCTACCGCCGCCAGGAGCGCATCCCGAACGACCTGGGGACGGCGGTCAACGTCTGCAGCATGGTCTTCGGCAACCTCGGCGAGGACTCCGGCACCGGCGTCGCCTTCACCCGTGACCCCTCCACGGGCACCCAGGGCGTCTACGGCGACTACCTGCAGAACGCCCAGGGCGAGGACGTCGTCGCCGGCATCCGCAACACCCTGCCGCTGGCCGACCTCGAACAGCTCGACAAGAAGTCGTACGACGAGCTGATGGCCATCATGCAGACCCTGGAGACGCACTACCGCGACCTGTGCGACATCGAGTTCACCATCGAGCGCGGCAAGCTCTGGATGCTGCAGACCCGGGTCGGCAAGCGCACCGCCGCGGCCGCCTTCCGGATCGCCGTCCAGCTCGTCGACCAGGGCCTGATCGACCTGGACGAGGCGCTGCACCGGGTGACCGGCGGCCAGCTCGCCCAGCTGATGTTCCCGCGCTTCGCGCCCACCTCCGAAACCAGGCCGGTCGCCTGGGGCATCGCCGCCTCGCCCGGCGCCGCGGTCGGCCGGGTGGTCTTCGACTCGTACACCGCCGTCAAGTGGTCCCGCTCGGGCGAGAAGGTCATCCTCGTCCGCCGCGAGACCAACCCGGACGACCTGGAAGGCATGATCGCCGCCGAGGGCATCCTGACCTCCCGCGGCGGCAAGACCTCGCACGCGGCGGTCGTCGCCCGCGGCATGGGCAAGACCTGTGTCTGCGGCGCCGAGGAGCTGGAGGTGGACACCAAGAACCGCAAGTTCACCACCTCCGACGGCCAGGTCGTCCACGAGGGCGACATCGTCTCCGTCGACGGCGCCAACGGCAAGGTCTACCTGGGTGAAGTCCCGGTGCTGCCCTCCCCGGTCGTCGAGTACTTCGAGGGCACCCTGCACGCCGGCGCCGACGTCCAGGGCGGGCTCGTCCAGGCCGTCCACCGCCTGATGTCGCACGCCGACGTCCGCCGCCGGCTCGCCGTGCGCGCCAACGCCGACAACGCCGAGGACGCGAACCGCGCCCGCCGCTACGGCGCCCAGGGCATCGGCCTGTGCCGCACCGAGCACATGTTCCTCGGGGAGGAGCGCCGCAAGGAGGTCGAGCACCTGATCCTCGCGGACAACGACAAGGACCGCGAGACCGCCCTCTCCAGCCTCCTGCCGCTGCAGAAGGGCGACTTCGTCGAGCTTTTCCAGTCCATGGACGGCCTCCCGGTGACCGTCCGCCTGCTGGACCCGCCGCTGCACGAGTTCCTGCCCGACATCACCGAGCTTTCGGTGCGCGTCGCCCTCGCCGAGGCCCGCAAGGACCCGAACGAGAACGACCTGCGCCTGCTCCAGGCCGTGCACAAGCTGCACGAGCAGAACCCGATGCTGGGTCTGCGCGGCGTCCGTCTGGGCCTGGTCATCCCGGGCCTGTTCGGGATGCAGGTCCGGGCGATCGCCGAGGCCGCCGCCGAGCGCCGGCTGGCCGGCGGCGACCCGCGCCCCGAGGTGATGATCCCGCTGGTCGGCACGGTCCAGGAGCTGGAGCTGGTACGCGACGAGTGCGAGCGCGTACTCGCCGAGGTGGCCCAGTCCACCGGCGTCCGGCTGGACATCAAGCTCGGCACCATGATCGAGTTGCCGCGGGCCGCGGTGACCGCCGGTCAGATCGCCGAGGCCGCCGAGTTCTTCTCGTTCGGCACCAACGACCTGACCCAGACCGTCTGGGGCTTCTCCCGGGACGACGTGGAGGCGAGTTTCTTCACCGCGTACCTGGAAAAGGGAATCTTCGGCGTCAGCCCGTTCGAGACGATCGACCGGGACGGTGTGGGCTCGCTCGTCCGGCAGGCCTGTGAGGCCGGCCGGGCGACCAGGCCCGACCTGAAGCTGGGTGTCTGCGGGGAGCACGGCGGCGACCCGGAGTCGGTCCACTTCTTCCACCAGGTGGGGCTGGACTACGTGTCCTGCTCCCCCTTCCGGATCCCGGTGGCGCGCCTGGAGGCAGGCCGCGCCGCCCTTGAGACGGCGGGCAGCGACTCGCGCTGAGGAGGGCAACGACCTCTACCGCAGCGCGGTCCCATCGCTGACCGCACCCCCTCCGCAGGGGAGGGGCGTACGACGGAGCTCGGCGCAGGAGAGCCGTCGTACGGAGGTGGCCGGGGCGGGAACGGACAATGGCGTCCGTTCCCGCCCCGGTCCCGTTTCCCCCGGCGTGCCGGTGCGCCGCATGATGATCTGCACCCGAACGGGTGAGGGGTTTCCCGAGCACCGCCCGGGCCGCGCCGCCCAACGGGCAAGCTGGACGCCATGACCAGCCGAAACCGCTCGATCGCCGTCGCCGTGCTGGTGCTGTGCGCGATCGTCGCGGCCGCCGTCTACGCCCTCGACGACCGCGGCGGCCCGAAGCGCGGCGCCACCGCCGCGCCGACCACGCCACGCGGGTCCGACGCGGCCTCCGGGCCGGCGTCCCGGCTGCCGTCGGGCCGGGCGTCCGCGCCGGCATCGGGGCCGACCGTCCCGGCCTCCGCCGCCCGCACCGGCTGGGTGCCGAACAACCCGTCGCTGGCGGACGTCTGCCGCAGCAGGCTCCCGTCCCAGGCCAGGGACACCCTCGTCCTGATCGCCGACG
Organism: Kitasatospora paranensis; assembly: GCF_039544005.1. Classification (NCBI taxonomy): domain Bacteria; kingdom Bacillati; phylum Actinomycetota; class Actinomycetes; order Kitasatosporales; family Streptomycetaceae; genus Kitasatospora; species Kitasatospora paranensis. The sequence goes on along the minus strand of NZ_BAABKV010000001.1, from coordinate 2,960,204 downwards.
GAGGCCCGTACCCCTACCGCTCGGACGGCATCGTGTTCGAGAACCGCGAAGGCCGCCTGCCGCGCCACCCGGGCGGCTACTACCACGAGTACACGGTGGTCACGCCGGGCTCCGCCGACCGCGGCACCCGGCGGGTCGTCACCGGTCAGGCGGGCGAACAGTTCTGGACGGCCGACCACTACGGCAGCTTCCAGGAGATCGACGCCCGCTGCTGACCACGGCCGAAACCGGTCGTCCCCGGGCCCGGGGCCTGTCAGGATCACCTCCGATGACCTCTCCCGAACCCTTCCGGCCCCGGCCGACCGCCGCCTCCGCCCCGACCACCCCGACCCTCCCGACCGCCGTGTCCGTTCCGGCCGTCCCGACCGGCGCGTCCGTACCGGCCTTCGACGCACTGCAGGGCCTGTCCGTCGGCGACGCCCTCGGCGCCCAGTTCTTCGTCCCGGCCAACCGCCACCGCCTCTCCCGGCGCGAGGCGCCGCCCGGAAGGTGGCCGTGGACGGACGACACCGAGATGGCCTGCTCGGTGTACGCGGCCCAGACCGAGCGCGGCCGCATCGACACCTTCGACCTCACGCACGCCTTCGCCGACCGCCACGACTTCGACCGCGGCTACGGCCCGGCGGCCAACCGCCTGCTGCGCCTCGTCCGGGAGGGCGGTGACGCCCGCCGGCTGGCGGCCGAACTCTTCGACGGCCAGGGCTCGTACGGCAACGGCGCGGCGATGCGGGTGGCCCCCTCGGCGCGGCGTTCGCGGACGACCCGGAGGCCGTCGTGGGGCCGGCCGCCGCCACGGCCGTGATCACCCACACCCATCCGCAGGCGGTGGACGGCGCCATCGCGGTGGCGGTGGCCGCCGCTCTCGCGGCCCGGGGCCGCGCGGACGGCGGTCGCCACCGGGATCCCCGGGAGCGACGGGAGTTCCTGGCCGAGGTACGGCGGCTGACGCCCGAGGGCGCCGTCCGGCGCGGGATCGGCGAGGCGGGCGCACTGCTGGACGTCGCCGACCCGCACACCGCCGCGCGGGTGCTCGGCAACGGGAGCCGGGTCAGCGCGGCGGACACCGTCCCGTTCGCGCTCTGGGCCGCGGCCCGCAACCTCGGCGACTTCCCGCGGGCGATCTGGGACACCGTCACCGCAGGCGGCGACGTGGACACCACCGCGGCGATCGTGGGCGGCATCGTCGCCGCCCGCACCGGGACGGCCGGCGTCCCGGGTTCCTGGCTCGCCGCCCGGGAACCGCTGCCGGACTGGGCGGTCCCGGAGCCGGGCGGCGTTGCCGATCCGGCCCGGCAGCCGTTCCTCGGGTCGGATCCGATCCGACTGCCCCGCCCCACCGACGTCCCGGACCTGGTGTGGTCGGCGGAGGACTGGCAGCGGATCCGCTCCGGCCGGGGAGTCGGCCGGGGGCGGCCGACGGCCGGGCCGCCGTCGACCACTGGCTGTGCTGCACCGCCGAGGGAGTCCTCTACGTGCACCACCGGGCCACCGGGCACAGGCTGCTGGAGGTAACGGTCGAGGCCCGTCGGCACGGTGCCAGACGGCCGGTCTCGGCCGTGCGCGAGGCCCACCCGGGACGCTGCGGCGGCACGCCGGACCTCCCGACCGGGGACCTCCTCCGCGCCCTCTGATCCCGCCGGGCCCGGCCCGCCGGCGAGGCCGTCACCGGGCCGCGCGGGCCAGGCGGAGCAGGCCGGCGCGCATCCGCTGCTCGCCGAGTTCCGGCAGGAGTGCGGCGACGTGGTCGGCGGCCAGCGCCGCGAGCAGGGCGTGGGCGGCCTGGTCGGGGTCGGGCGCGGTGTCCAGCAGGATCGCCGTGTGGCGGTGCCAGAACCGGTAGGCGCCGATCCGGTACCGGGCGCCCGTGGTGGCGGTCTCCGACATCCGCACCAGCGTCAGATGTTCGAGCAGGTAGTCGAAGTAGGCGTCGAGGAACGCGGCGAGCCGCTCCTCGGCGGGTGCCCCGGGGCCGAGCGGGGGCGGCCCGTGCAGGATCGCCTCCTGGAGCACCCGCTCGCGGGCGTCCAGCAGGGCGGCCGCGAGCCCTGCCTTGTCGCCGAACCGGCGGAACAGCGTCCCCTTGCCGACACCGGCGGCCGCGGCCACCTGGTCCATGGACACCGCCTCGACGCCCTGTTCGGCGAACAGCCCGGCGGCCGCCTCCAGGACGGCGATCCGGTTGCGGGCCGCGTCCGCGCGCTCCTTGGGCGGCGGCGTCCGCAGCAGCTCCAGGGGCACTGGATAAACGGACTGCGGTCCGCTATTGTCCTGAGTCATAAGAGGACTGTAGTCCGATTCTTTGGGAGGCACTGGCATGACCGCACTCATCACCCGCGACGAGCTGGCGGCGGCGATCGGGGCGGGCACGGTGACCGTCGTCGACACCCTCGGCGGCGCGTACTACGCCCAGCAGCATCTGCCCGGCGCGCTGGCCCTGACCCCGGCCGAGGTCGATGCCCTGGCCGCCGCCCTGCTCCCCGACCGCGGGGCCGCCGTCGTCACCTACTGCTCCAACCCGGCGTGCCCCAACAGCGGGCAGGTCGCCGACCGGCTCACCGCCCTCGGGTACACCGACGTCCGCAAGTACCGCGAGGGCATCCAGGACTGGGTGGAGGCAGGTCTTCCCACCGAGACCGCCTGACCGCGGCGGGGAGGGAACGGGCAGGGGAGGACCGCGAGCGCGGCCTCCCCTGCCCGGTCGCGCGCCGTGCGCGTCGGCACCCGCCGCCTGTGCGGCCGGCGGCTACCGCGCGCGCCCCGGCGTCACGCGTGGATCAGCGGTGCGCCGTGTCTGAGGCACTCCTGGGTGTGGGCCGGGTCCGGGGCGCTGGGCGAGGTGGCGGCCGCGATCCGCAGTTCGACGATGTCGCGGACGGCCGGCCACTCCTCGTCGAGGATCGAGTAGAAGGCGGTCGACCGGACGACCCCGTCGAGGCCGCGGGAGTGGGCCCGGCGCACGCCCTCGCAGGTCGCGCCGAGCCGCTCGATCGCGGCGCGCGAGCGCAGGTTCCGGGCGTCGGCGCGCAGCGAGATCCGCTGCACGCGCCACTCCTCGAAGGCGTGGCGCAGCATGAGCAGCTTGGCCTCGGTGTTGATGCCGGTGCCCTGGGCGTGCGGGGACAGCCAGGTGTTCCCGATCTCGGCGGCGTCCGGGACGGCTTCACGCGGATCGCCGAACGGCACGCCGGGCACCGGCGGCCAGACCAGCGGCCCCTGCCAGTAGTCGAGTTCCAGGAAGCGGGTGGAGCCCACCACCCGGTCGTCCCTGGTGCTCACCGTGGCGAACGGCAGGGACCGCCCGGCGGCCTGGTCGGCGAGCGCGCGCGCGATGTAGTCGCGGGCCGCTTCCAGTCCGTGCGGGACGGGGGTGAAGGCGTAGGTCGTACGGTCCTCGGCGCCTGCCGCGGCCAGTGCCGCGGCGTGGTGCTCGGCGAGAGGCTCCAGCCGCACGGTGCGGCCGATGAGGGTGACGGGTACGGGCACGGATCCTTCGGTCCTTCGGCGATCGGAGGGGCCCCTGCGCCGGGGTTGCGGCGTGGGGGCTGGGTCTTTCGCCCCGCTCCGGTGTCCCCGCCGCCCGGTCCGTCGCACGCCGGTGGGACCGGTGGCGCGGGGGAGGCGGCGGCCCGGAGGCGGGCAGCGCGGTGCCGGAGCGGGAACGGGTCGACGGCCCGGACCGGCGGGATGGGCGAGGGGACAGTGTGCGTCCGCGAGATGGCCGAGTGAGAGACGAGAGCACGAAGGGAAGCAGGCGGCCAGATGAAGGCAAGGTGCGCAGTGTGTGACTGGCCGCGCACTCGTCCGGGACGTGGCCCGCGCCGTCACGGACGGCGTGGCGACGACGCGACGATGCGAGGCAGCGAGAGGACGATACCCGCCAGAAGGCGGTGCGTCACTTCGCGGCGCGCGATAAGGGGCGCGCGCGTGTCCCGGGTACGCCGTGGCGGCCGTCGGGACGCCGCGCCGGGGCCCCGAATGCCCGCCCCACCAGCGGATTCGCGGAGGGTGAGAATATTCTGGGTGAGCGGTGGAGAGATCGCGCCAGGTCCGGGGGCGGGTGCGGGAATGTCGTGGCCGTCCGGCACGCTGGAGTGATCAGGAAGGCGCCCGGGAGGCGCCTGCCGGGGCACTGCCGACCGAGGCCGGCCCGACGACGGACGAGACGGAACGGGGTTGGGTGCACCGTGCGTGATCCCCACGAGTTGTATGAGCTGGAACCGGCGGGCGTCGCCGCGGTCGCCGTGGCTCAGGAGGCCGCGGCCGACGCCGACAGCGGGCTGGTGCTGCTGTACCACTTCGAGGGCTTCATGGACGCGGGCGAGGCGGGCACCCAGGTGGTCGCCCACCTGCTGGAGCACGGCTCCCCGCAGGTGGTGGCCCGGTTCGACCACGACCGCCTGGTGGACTACCGCGCCCGGCGGCCCGCGATGGTGTTCGACCGCGAGCGCTGGACGGACTACGACCCGCCGGAGATCCTCCTCCAGCTGGTGAAGGACTCCGTCGGCGCGCCGTTCCTGGTGCTGTCCGGGCCGGAGCCGGACACCGAGTGGGAGCTGTTCTCGGCCGCCGTGCGCGGCCTGATCGAGCGCTTCGACGTCCGGCTGGCGGTCGACTTCCACGGCATCCCGATGGGCGTGCCGCACACCCGTCCGGTGGGGCTCACCCCGCACGGCACCCGGATGGACCTCGCGTCCGGGTACCCGAAGTGGTTCGACCAGGCGCAGGTGCCCGGCAGCGCGCAGGCACTGCTGGAGTACCGCCTCGCCGAATCCGGGCACGACGTGCTGGGCTTCGCCGTCCACGTGCCGCACTACATCGCCCGCTCGGCCTACCCGTCCGCCGCGGTGGTGATCCTGGAGGCGGTCCAGTCCGCGACGGGCCTCGTGCTGCCGGGCACCGAGCTCCGGCTGCGGGTGGACGAGGTGCACGCGGAGATCGAGGAGCAGCTCTCCCAGGGCGACGGCGAACTCCGCTCCGCGATCCGCGGCATGGAGGGCCAGTACGACGCGGTGGCCGGCGCGGACGACCGGGACAGCCTCCTCGCCGAGACGGCCGACCTCCCGTCGGCGGACGAGCTGGGCCGCCGCTTCGAGGAGTTCCTCGCCGAGCACGAACGCGACTCCGAGTAGCGGCCCGCCCCGCCCGGCGGGGGATCTTCGGGCGGTCCCGTACGTTGGGAGCGCCGAGGCCCCGCCCGGGTGGGCCGGAGGGGGACACATGGCAGTCAGGCACGGTGCGGTCGCCACGGCGGCGGTGCTGCTCGCCCTGGTACCGGTCGCCGGCTGCAGCAGTGACGGCGCCGGGCCGCGGGATGCCGCGCCGGCCCCGTCGCAGCCCGCCGGCGGGTCCGCCGCGTCCCCGTCGGCCGCGGTGAAGGCCGTGCCCGGCCCGTACGTCGCGCTCGGCGACTCCTACACCTCCGGGCCGCGGGTGCCGCCGCAGACCGGCACGCCCGCCGGCTGCGAGCGCTCCGGGGCGGACTACCCGGCGCTGGTGGCCGCCGCTCTGGGGCTGGGCGGCGCCGACTTCCGGGACGTGAGCTGCAGCGGGGCCACGACCACCGATCTCGGCCGACCCCAGCGGACGTCCGGCGGCACCAACCCGGCGCAGCTCGACGCCCTGACGTCGGCGACCCGGCTGGTCACCGTCGGCATCGGCGGCAACGACGCGGGCTTCATGGACGTGCTCACCCACTGCGCGCGCGAGTCCCTCCGCGCCTCGCTGCGCCCCGGCAGCGGCGGCACCGGTGACGGGGCGTCGGCCACCGCCCCCTGCCGGGCCTCGTACGCCGCCGCCGGCGGCGGGCCGGACGACGTCCAGCGCCGGGTCGACGCGGCGGGCGCGAAGGTCGCCGACGTCCTCGGCGAGATCCGCCGGCGCGCACCGCGCGCGGCCGTGTACGTGGTCGGCTACCCGACGCTCTTTCCGGCGGACGCCGCCGCCTGCACGGACACCGTGGGCGATGCCGTGGCCCCCGGCGACCTGGCCTTCCTCGCCGAGAAGCAGCAGCAGCTCAACGCGATGCTCCGGGAGCGCGCGGCCGCCGCCGGTGCCCGGTTCGTCGACACCGCGGCGGCCTCCGCGGGGCACGACCTGTGCGCCGGGCCGGAGCAGCGCTGGATCGAGCCGGTCCTCCCGGCGGCCGGCGCGGCGCCCCTGCACCCGAACGCCCTCGGGGAGCGCGGCATGGCCGCGGCCGTGCTCGCCGCCGTCCGGAGCTGAGCCCCTGCCCGGAGCCCGGCGGGCATGCCACCGGCCGTCCGCGGGTCAGGGCAGGGACTGCGGACGGCCGGGGCCGATCGGTGGCCGGTGGACCGGTGGCGCGGGGCGCCGGTCAGGCGGCGCCGAGACGGGCCGCGTGGACGGGGATCCGGACGGTCTCGTCGTCCAGGCACTCGCCGGTGGCCAGGTCGAACCGCTGCTTCAGCAGGGGCGACGCCACGTACACCCGGCCGTCGGCGGTGGAGCCGACCAGACCGCGGGAGAGCACGTAGGCACCGGTGAACGGGTCCCGGTTGGCGACCGAGTAGAGCCGGCCGGTGTGGTCGCGGAAGACGGCGGCCTGGGTGCCGTCCGGCAGCAGGACGGCGACGCCGCGGCCGGGGACGAGCTGGTCCCAGTCGCAGACGGACGTCCAGGAGCGGCCGGCGAGGAGCTCGACGCGGGTGTTGGTGGCAACGGCGGTCGTGGTCATCGGGTCTCCTGCAGCGCATTGTCGGGGTCGAGGGCGGCGAGCAGCTCCTCCTCGGTGGCGAGGAGCACCAGGTCGGGCTTGATCTGGTCGCGCTCCGGGGTGAACCGGATGCTGGGGTCGGGGACGCCGGGGGCGTTGACGAAGGAGACGAAGCGGCGCATCCGGTCCGGGTCGGCCAGCGTCGCGGCCCACTCGTCCTGGTAGTCGTCGACGTGGTGCGCCATCAGCGCCTCCAGGTCGGCGGCGATGCCCAGCGAGTCCTCCACCACCACCTCGCGGACGTGGTCGAGGCCGCCCTCGATCCGGTCCAGCCAGGTGGAGGTGCGCTCCAGCCGGTCGGCGGTGCGGATGTAGAACATCAGGAACCGGTCGATCAGCCGGATCAGCTGCTCGTCGTCGAGGTCCTGCGCGAGCAGGTCGGCGTGGCGCGGGGTCGCACCGCCGTTGCCGCCGACGTAGAGGTTCCAGCCTTTGGAGGTGGCGATGATGCCGAAGTCCTTGCCGCGGGCCTCGGCGCACTCGCGGGCGCAGCCGGAGACCGCCGACTTGAGCTTGTGCGGGCTGCGCAGGCCGCGGTACCGCAGCTCCAGCTGGATCGCCATGGCGACGGAGTCCTGCACGCCGTAGCGGCACCAGGTCGAGCCGACGCAGGACTTCACCGTCCGCAGCGACTTGCCGTAGGCGTGGCCGGACTCGAAGCCGGCGTCGACCAGCCGGGACCAGATCTGCGGGAGCTGGTCGACCCGGGCGCCGAAGAGGTCGATCCGCTGACCGCCGGTGATCTTGGTGTAGAGGCCGAAGTCGCGGGCGACCTCGCCGATCACGATCAGCTTCTCCGGGGTGATCTCGCCGCCCGGGATGCGGGGGACGACCGAGTAGGAGCCGTTCTTCTGGAGGTTCGCCAGGAAGTGGTCGTTGGTGTCCTGCAGCGCGGCCTGCTCGCCGTCCAGGATGTGGCCGGAGGCCTCCAGCTCGGGGGCGAGCGAGGCGATGATCGAGCCGACCGTCGGCTTGCAGACCTCGCAGCCCTCCGCGCCCTCGGGGCCCGGCCGTGCTCGGCGAGCAGCTGCCGGTGGGTGGCGATCCGCTTCACCCGGACGATCTCGTACAGCTCGGCGCGGGTGTGCGCGAAGCAGGGGCACAGGCCCTTGTCGACCTCGACGCCGGAGGCCTCCAGCTCGTCGCTGACGAGGGTGGAGAGCAGCTTGATGCAGGAGCCGCAGCCGGTGCCGGCCTTGGTGCACTTCTTGACCTCGGGCACCGTGCCGCAGGAGTGCTCGGTGACGGCGGCGCGGACCTGGCCCTTGGTGACGTTGTGGCAGTTGCAGACCACCGCGTCGTCCGGCAGCGCGGAGCTGCCCAGGGAGACCGGCGCGCCCAGGCCGGCCGGCAGCACCAGCGACTCGGCGGGCACCGGCAGCGGGTTGCCGGTGCCGGCCAGCGGCCGCAGCGAGGAGTACGCCTCGGCGTCGCCGACCAGGATGCCGCCCAGCAGCGCGCCCTCGGGGGTGACGACGAGCTTCTTGTACACACCGGAGCGGGAGTCGGAGTAGACGACGTCCAGCGCACCGGGGTGGTGCCGAAGGCGTCGCCGAAGCTGGCGACGTCGACGCCGAGGAGCTTGAGCTTGGTGGAGAGGTCGGCGCCGGTGAACGGCTTGCCGGTCTCGTCGGCGAGCTGCCGGGCGACGCTCTGCGCCATCTCGTAGCCGGGGGCGACCAGGCCGTACACCCGGCCGTCGACGGCCAGGGCGCACTCGCCGATGGCGAAGACGTGCTCGTCGGAGGTGCGGCACAGCTCGTCGATCGCGATGCCGCCGCGCTCGCCGACCGTCAGGCCGCAGTCGCGGGCGAGCTGGTCGCGGGGGCGGACACCGGCCGAGAAGATCACCAGGTCGGTCTCCAGGTCGGAGCCGTCGGTGAAGGTCATCCCGGTGGCGCGGCCGTCGGTGACGACGACGGTCTTGGTGCCGACGCCGGTGTGCACGACCACGCCCATCTCCTCGATGGTGCGGCGCAGCGCCTCGCCGCCGCCGTCGTCGACCTGCACCGGCATCAGCCGCGGCGCGAACTCGACCACGTGGGTCTCCAGGCCGAGTCCCCGCAGGGCGCCGGCGGCCTCCAGGCCGAGCAGGCCGCCGCCGACCACCGCGCCGACGTTCGCCGTCGCCGCGTAGGCCTCGATCGCCTCCAGGTCCTCGATGGTGCGGTAGACGAAACAGCCCTCGGCGTCCTTGCCCTCGACCGGCGGCACGAACGGGTAGGAGCCGGTGGCCAGCACCAGGGTGTCGTAGCCGATCGTGTGGCCGGCCGCGGTGGTGACGCTCTTCGCCGCCCGGTCGATCGAGGCGACGGGGGAGGAGAGGTGCACCTCGAAGCCGTGCCGGTCGGTGAAGCCGGCCTCGGCGAGCAGCAGGTCGTCGGCGGACTTGCCGGAGAAGTACGAGGTGAGGGCGACGCGGTCGTAGGCGTGCCGGGGCTCCTCGGCGAGGACGACGACCCGGTAGCGGTCGGCGGCACCGGTGTCGGCGAGGGCTTCCAGGAAGCGGTGGCCGACCATGCCGTACCCGACCAGGACGACGGTCGGCTTGCTGGTGGTCATCGGGCTGGTGGTCATCGGGAGGGCCCTCCGGTGGTCGTGCTCTGGGTGGTGAGCAGGTGCAGCGGGTGTGCTGACAGGGCCTCGTCGCCCTCCCAGGTGCCGGCGAGGTCGCCGACGGTGTCGAGGTCGCCGAGCAGGACGCCGCCGACCAGGCGGTCGCCGCCCTGCTCGTCGCGGCGGACGATGACCTTGCGGTAGGTCCCGCGGCTGGCGTCGGCCAGCCGGACGACCCGGTCCCCGGGGCCGGCGGGCACGGTCTCGCCGAACGCGGCGAGGTCCAGCGGCGCGGAGTCCGGGCCGGTCAGCGTGAGGCGGGTCAGCAGCCGGCTGCCCTCGTACGGGGCGTCCTGACCGGTCAGGATCCGGGCGAGGCGGTCCGCCTGGGCGAGCGCGGGGCCGGCCAGGCCGTAGACCGTGCCGCGGTGCTCGGCGCAGTCGCCCAGGGCGTGGACGGCCGGGTCCGAGGTGCGCAGCCGGTCGTCGACCACGATCCCGCGGCGCACCTCCAGTCCGGCGGCGAGCGCGAGCCCGGTGCGGGGCCGGACCCCGGCGGCCATGATCAGCAGCTCGGCGTCGAGCCGGAAGCCGTCGGCGAGTTCGACGCCGGTGATCCGGCGGTCCTCGGTGAGGGCCGAGCGGACCCGGCACTCGGTGTGCACCTCGACGCCGAGCTCGGTGAGGTGGGTGCGGAGCAGTTCGGCGGCCTCCTCGTCGAGGTGGCGCTCCATCAGGTGCTCGCCCTGGTGGGCCAGCACCACCTGCACGCCGCGGACGGCCAGCGCACGGGCCGCGCTGACCCCCAGGAGGCCGCCGCCGACCACCACGGCCTGCCGGACGTTCGGCAGGTGGGCGTCGATCAGGGCGCAGTCCGCCATGGTGCGGAAGGCGAACACACCGGCGGGGAGCTCTCCCCGGCCTTGGCGGCCGGGCGGTGCCCCCATCGCTCCCGGCCGGTGAGGGCGTCGTCGAACAGCCCGCGCAGCGGCGGCAGGACGGGGTTGGAGCCGGTGGCCAGCACCAGCCGGTCGTACCCGACGGCCTCGCCGTCGTCGCACCACACCCGGCGCTGCGCGCGGTCGATCCGCACGACCCGGGCCTGCCGGTGCTCGATCTGCCCGGGCAGCGGCGCCAGGGCCGCGACCTCGGGGGAGTAGCGTCCGGCGAGGACCTCGGCGAGGAGCACCCGGTTGTAGGGCGGGTGCTCCTCCTCGGAGAGCAGGAGCACCCGCGGTCCGCCGCGGGCGGCGAGCTGCTGGGCGAGCCGATGGCCTGCCATGCCGCCGCCGACGACCACGATCCGGGGACCGGTCCGGCTGTCGGTTGCTGTCATGCCCTTGAGCATGCTTCCCCGGTGTTACCCGACCGGTGCCCGGACTGTTTCGCGGCCGGAACTTCGACCTCAGCGTCGGCCGGGGCCCGGTGTGAGCCGCCGGCTCACGCCAGCTGGGCCGCCTGGAGGCCCGCGTACGCGCCGCCGCTGCGCAGCAGTTCGGTGTGCGAGCCGATCTCGGCGATCCGGCCCTCGTGCATCACCACGATCCGGTCGGCGCCCCGGATGGTGGAGAGCCGGTGCGCCACCACGAAGACGGTGCGGCCGCGCACCAGGCGGGCCAGCGCCTCCTGCACCAGCGCCTCCGAGCGGGAGTCCAGCGCGGAGGTCGCCTCGTCGAGGACGAGCACCCGCGGGTCGCGGATCAGCGCCCGCGCGATGGCGAGGCGCTGCTTCTGGCCGCCGGACAGCCGGGCGCCGCGCTCGCCGACCACGGTGTCCAGGCCGAGCGGCATCCGGTCGATGAACTCCAGCGCGTTGGCGTCCCGCAGTGCCGCGCGGACGGTCTCCTCGGGCACGTCCTTCATTCCGTAGGTGACGTTCTCCCGGATGCTGCCCTCGAACAGGATCGACTCCTGCGGCACCACCGACAGGAACTTGCGGTAGCTGCGCAGGTCGAGCTGCTCCATGTCGGTGCCGTCCAGCAGGATCCGGCCCCCGGTCGGCCGCAGGAAGCCGATCACCAGGTTGAGCACCGTCGACTTGCCCGCGCCCGAGCCGCCGACCAGCGCGATCGTCTCGCCGGACCGGACGTCCAGGTCGAAGCCGGTGACCGACGGCTCGTCGCTGCCCGGGTAGGTGTGGCCCACCCCGCGGAATTCGATCCGGCCGGTGACACCGGCCACCTCGGCCTTGCCCGCGTTCTCCTCCAGGTCGGGGGCCTGCAGCACCTCGCCCGCCGAGCGGACGGACGCCAGGCCCTTGCCGAGCTGCGGGGTGAGGGTGAGCAGGGTGGTGACCGATCCGGTCAGGCTGGAGAAGTAGGCACTGAGCATCACCACGGAGCCGGGGGTGACGTTCAGCCAGCCGTAGTAGGCGACCATCGCGGAGCCGGCCAGGCAGCCCACGCCGATCGCGTTGAGCAGGATCCAGGCCAGCGAGCCGAACCGGCCGTTGAGCAGGTCGAGCCGTAGACCGGCGTCCAGCACCCGGCCGAGGGTGCGGTCGACCCGGCGCAGCGCGGTGCGCTCCAGGCCGTGCGCCCGGGTGATCGGGATGAGCGTGGTCATCTCGCTGACCCGGGAGGACAGCTGCTCGACCTCCTGCCGGAAGGACTCGTTCTGGCTGCGCAGGCGCTCGCGGAGCCGGACGACGAGCACGGCGGCGGCCGGCACGATCACCACGAACACCGGCAGGAAGGCCGGGGTCTGCACGCCGATGACGACGAGTCCGCCGGTGAGGGTGGCGATCGCGGCGAGGCCGTTGTCGGCGGTCTGCTGCGCGGCGTTCTCGATGCCCTCGACGTCGCGGATCACCTTGGCCTGCAGGACGCCGGCGCTGACCCGGGAGTGGTAGCCGATGGAGAGCTGCTGCATCCGGTGGCAGAGCGCGGAGCGCAGCCGGGTGCCCATCCGCCGGATCGACCCGTGCATCCAGTGCACGTACAGCAGGTGGAGCGGCAGGTTGAGCAGCAGGATGACCAGCAGGACGGCGGAGTTCCACCACAGCACGGAGATCGGGCGGTGCCGGACGACCACGTCCACGATGTTGGCCGTGATCAGCGGCAGCAGCCACACCGGCGCGTGCTTGGCGAGGAACACCGCCACGGCGAGGCCGACCCGTCCGCGGTCGGGGCGGAAGAGGTAGAGGAGGGTACGGACGGGATGCTCGCCGCGGTAGCGGTGGCTGAGCGGTCCCTGGGGCAACGCCATGAAGGGCTCCGGTCGGGGAGTTCGGTGCGGGGGTTGCACCATCCTTTCAGCGCGGACCCGGCCGCGGGGTGGCCGGTACCGGACACCGGCGGGGCCGGCCGACGGCGTCCTCACCCGCCGTCAGCCGGCCTCCGGCGCCCGCTCCAGCCGGACGGCGCACGCCTTGAACTCCGGCATCCGGGAGGTCGGGTCGAGCTCCGGGTTGGTGTGCAGGTTGGCGTTGGCCTCGCCCGGCCAGTGGAACGGCATGAAGACCGTGTCGGCGCGGATCGCGGTGGTGAGCCGGGCGGGGGTGACGGTCCGCCCGCGCCGGCTCACCACGGCGACCGGCTCGCCGTCCGCCACCCCGAGCCGCTCCGCCAGCCGCGGGTGGAGTTCGACGAACGCCCCCGGGGCGGCCGCGTTCAGTTCGGCGACCCGGCGGGTCTGCGCACCGGACTGGTACTGGGCCAGCACCCGTCCGGTGGTCAGGCGGACGGGGAATGCGTCGTCCGGCTCCTCGGCCGCCGGCCGGTGCTGGACGGGCGTGAAGCGGGCCCGGCCGTCCGGGGTCGCGAAGCGGTCCAGGAACAGCCGCGGCGTGCCGGGGTGCCCGGCCGACGGACAGGGCCAGAACACCCCGTCCTCCGCGGCGATCCGCTCGTAGCTGATGCCCGCGTAGTCGGCGACGCCGCCGGCCGAGGCGCGCCGCAGCTCGTCGAAGACCTTCTCCGGGTCGGTCGGGAAGCCCTCGCCGTGGCCGAGCCGCGCGGCCAGGTGGTGCATCACGTCCAGGTCGCTGCGCACCCCGGCGGGCGGTTCGACGGCCTTGCGGCGGAGCACGACCCGGCCCTCCAGGTTGGTCATCGTCCCGGTCTCCTCGGCCCACTGGGTGGCCGGCAGGACGACGTCGGCCAGCGCGGCCGTCTCCGACAGCACCACGTCGCTGACGGCCAGGAAGTCGAGCGCCCGCAGCCGCCCGGTGACGTGCGCGGAGTTCGGCGCCGACACCACCGGGTTGGAGCCCATGACCAGCAGCGCGCGGACGTCCGTGCCCAGCGAGTCCAGCAGCTCGTAGGCGCTGCGCCCGGGGCCCGGCAGGGTGTCCGGGTCGACGCCCCAGACGGCGGCGACGTGGGCCCGGGCCGCGGGGTCGTCCAGCTTGCGGTAGCCGGGCAGCTGGTCGGCCTTCTGGCCGTGCTCGCGGCCGCCCTGGCCGTTGCCCTGCCCGGTGAGGCAGCCGTAGCCGGCGTGCGGCCGGCCGGCGTTGCCGGTGGCCAGGCACAGGTTGATCCAGGCGCTGACCGTGTCGGTGCCCTTGGCCTGCTGTTCGGGGCCGCGGGCGGTGAGCACCATGCCGGTGGGGGCGTCGCAGAACATCGTGACGGCGGTGCGCAGCTGGGGGAGCGGCACGCCGGTGACCGACTCCACCAGTTCGGGCCAGTGGGCCATCGCCGCCGCCCTGGTCCCGCTCCAGCCGGTGGTCCGCCCGGCGATGAACTCCTCGTCCGTCCGGCCGTCGGCGACCACCAGGTGCAGCATGCCGAGGGCCAGGGCCAGGTCGGTGCCGGGCCGGGGGCCAGGTGCAGGTCGGCGAGGTCGGCGGTGCGGGTGCGCCGCGGGTCGACGACGATCAGCCGGCCGCCGTTCTCCTGCAGCTCCCGCAGGTAGCGGACGAAGGGCGGCATGGTCTCGGCGGGGTTCGCGCCGACCAGGATCACGCAGCCGGCCCGCGGGATGTCCTCGACCGGGAACGGCAGCCCGCGGTCCAGGCCGAAGGCCCGGATCCCGGCCGCGGCGGCGGAGGACATGCAGAACCGGCCGTTGTAGTCGATGGCCGAGGTGCCCAGCGCCACCCGGGCGAACTTGCCCAGCTGGTAGGCCTTCTCGTTGGTGAGGCCGCCGCCGCCGAACACCCCGACCGCGTCCCGGCCGTGCGCGGCGGCGGTGCGGGCCAGCGCGTCGGCGACGAGGTCCAGGGCCTGCGGCCAGCCGGCCGGACGCAGCTCGCCGTCGACGCGCACCAGCGGGGTGGTCAGCCGGGCGCCGGGGGCCAGGACGGCCGCGGCGCTCGCGCCCTTGCCGCACAGCGCCCCCGGTTGACCGGGAAGTCCGGCCGCTCCTCCACCGCGACCGGGACGGGCCCGTCGGTGCGGCGCAGCCCCATCCCGCACTGCAGGGCGCAGTACGGGCAGTGCGTGGCGGTGGCGGCTTCGTTCATGCCGCCACCCTGCTACGGCGCTGTTTCGCGGCGGGGGCCCGTACGTTACGGGCCCCGCACACCGCGCTCACCTCGGCGGGGTCGGCGGTTGTGAGGCCCGGGAAACCGGTCGTGACCGTCGGGCAACGGGGGAGAAACAGCTGCGGGGGATCCTGGAGTCATGACGCCAGCCACTCCTCCCGCCACCCCCGCAGGGCAGGCCCCGTCGCAGCCGGCCGGGCCGCCGCGCACCGCCGCGGTGCGGATCCTGCACGCTGCGCGCCGTCCCGCCCTGGTGCTCGTCGCCCACGGGTCCCGCGACCCGGCGGCGGGCGCCGAGATCGACCGGCTGCTGGCCCGGCTCCGGGCCGCGCGGCCGGAACTGGACGTGCGGACGGCGCATCTGGGCCTGAACGCGCCACTGCTGCCCGAGGTGCTGGACGGCCTGAGCGGGCCGGCGGTGCTCGTCCCGCTGCTGCTGAGCCGCGGCTACCACGTGAAGGTGGACATCCCCGCGGTGCTGGCCGCCGCCTCGCAGGTGAACGGGGTGATCACCGTCCCGCTCGGGCCGCATCCGCTGCTGGCCCTGGCCCTGCACGCCCGGCTGGCCGAGGCGGGCTGGCGGCGGCGTCCGGGGGACGCGGTGGTGCTGGCGGCCGCCGGTTCGCGCGACCCGGACGCCGCGGCCGACACCGGGGAGCAGGCCCGGCTGCTGGCCGAGCGGCTCGGGGTGCCCGTCCGGCCGGGCTGTGTGGCGGCGGGCGGGCCGAGTGTGGCCGAGGCGGTCGCGGAGTTCAGGGCGCAGGGGTACCGCCGGGTGGCGGTGGCCGGGTACTTCACCGCTCCGGGGGACTTCGCCCGGCTGGCCGCGGCGGCCGGGGGCGGCCCGGCGGCGGCCCCGCTGGGGGCCCACGACGCGGTGGTGGCCCTGGTGCTGGAGCGCTACCGCACCGCGGTGCCGGCGCTGCTGCCCGCGGCGGCCTGAACCCCGGACGGGCGGGGCCCGTCGGGCAGGTCCCGGCAGCGCCGCACGGGCGAGAACCAGAGGATCAGCGCGGCCAGCGGCACCCCGGCCGTCATCAGCCACATCGCGGGGCGCAGCCCGAGCTCGGTGCCGAGCAGGCCGCCGAGCACGGCGCCGACCGGGATGGCACCGTAGTTCAGCACCGCGCTGCTGGCGCTGAGGCGCCCGAGCAGGTCGGACGGGCAGTACTGCTGCTGGAAAGTCGACTTGACGATGTTCCCGGCGACGACGCCGGCGGACACCGCGAACCCGCCGACCAGGTACAGCGCGAGCCCGGCGCCCGGACGGGTGAGCGGGATCAGCAGGGTGAGCAGCGGGACCCCGAGCTCGAACAGGAGCATGGCCCGGGCCGTGCCCGTCCGGGCCGCGATCCGCCGGGCGACCGCCGCACCGGCCACGCCGCCGGTGGAGGCGACGGCGACCAGCAGCCCGACCGCGCCGGGTGCCAGGTGGACCTCGCGGACGAGGAAGACCACCAGGATCGACTGGAAGCCGGTCAGGGCGAGGTTGGACGCCGCCCCCAGAGCGCGAACGTCCGGAACCACACGTCGCCCAGGACGAGCCGCAGCCCGTCGGCGATCTCCCGGGTGAGCGCCCGCCGCTCGGCGGCCGGCCGTGGGGCGGGTTCGCGGTGCCGGATCCGGGCCGTGCAGCAGACCGACAGCAGGAAGGTCGCGGCGTCGACCGCCAGACCGCCGACCGGGCCGGCGATCGAGGCGATCAGACCCGCCGAACCGAGGCCGGCGATCCCGGCCGCCGACGCGCTGCCGTGCAGCTTGGCATTGCCCTCCGCGCGGTCGGCGGGGGCCAGCAGTCGCGGCAGGTACGCGGTGTACGCGGTCTGGAAGAAGACCCCGGCCGCGCCGACGGCCGTTGCCACCGCCAGCAGTTGCGTCATGGTGAGCAGCCCGGCCCGGGCGGCCACCGGCACGGTGAGGACGAGCAGTAACGAGGCTGCGGCGGCCACCAGCATGATCGGCCGGCTGCGCAGCCGGTCGACCCAGACGCCGGCCGGCAGGCCGATCAGCAGCCAGGGCAGCCATCCGGCGGCTCCGAGCAGTGCGACCTGGAAGGTCGTGGCGTGCAGGGTGGTGACGGCGATCAGCGGCATGGCGAGACCGGTGACGGCGGAGCCGAAGCGGTTGGCGGTCTCCCCGCTCCACAGCAGCCGGAAGTCGCGGTGCCGCCGGAGCAGCCCGGGGCCGCGGGCCGGGACGGGTACGGGTGCGGGTGCGGTGGGTGCGGTGGCCGTGACGGGTGCGGCGGGTGCGGTGCGGCCGAGGCGGCCGGTGCGGGCGCTCATTCGCCACGCTCCGCGCGCGGCAGGGCGTGGATCTGCAGGACGACGGGGCGGGCCTCGGGGTCGGGCACGGCGTCCGGGTCGGGTGTGTGGCGGGCCACCACCTCGGCCAGTTCCTCGTGCAGGGCTCGGAGTTGGTCGGCGGTCAGCCGCAGGTTGTTCCAGTCGGTGATGGCGCCGGCGCCCCGCCACGGGCCCGTCCACTCGGCGGCCAGCGAGTCGGCGACCCGCTGGAACTGGCCGCGCAGCATCTCGCCCAGGTAGGCCGCGGCGGCGTCCTGCGCCTCGGGGTCGTCGGTGAAGTCCGTGGTGCTGAGCACGTTCCGGCTGCGGGCACGGCGCCACCAGCGCTCGCGGCGGGTGCCGCGTTCGGCGTCCTCCTCGATGAAGCCGTGCTCGGCGAGGAGCCGCAGGTGCCAGCTGATGGTGCCGGTGCTCTCACCGAGGCGGTCGGAGAGCCGGGCGGAGGTGGCGGGGCCGTCCGCGGCGAGGGTGTCGAGGATCCGTACCCGCAGCGGGTGGGCGAGGGCGCGCAGGCTGCGGGCGTCGATCCGACGGGAGTTCTCGTGTCCGGTCATGGTGTCACCGTACAGTGCAGAGAGTTCTCTGCAAAGAGTTCTCTGCATTATTCGACGGTGCGTCACCCGCCCTCCCCGTGGCAGAGTCGGCGCCATGGCCGACCCCGACGCGGCAGCCGCCGGCGCCCGACTCCCCGACGTGCTGCGGTTCCTGACCGAGCTGATCGCCTGGATCGCCGCGCCCTGGGCCCTCGCCCGCCACTCCCTGCTGCTCTCCGCGGCCGCGCTCCTGCTGCTGATCGGCCTGCCCACCGTCCTCGCCACCCCGGGCGACAAGAAGCAGGTGATCGTCGCCGTCCCCGGGCAGGTCACGATCGCCCTCGTGCTCCTGCAGGCCGTGGCCGCGGTGGCGGCCTCCTGGGCGCTGTGGCCCGCCTGGGCGGCCACCGCCGTCACCCTCCTCGCCGCCGCCTGCCTGGTCGCCGAACAGCCCCGGTGGCGACGCCTCACGTCCACCCGCCGGTAGCGCGGCGCATCCCGCGATGTCCGCCACCGGGCGTACCGTGGCGGGTATATGAACAACACGACGCCGTACGACGCACCCCACCCGTACGACCCGACGGCCGAGGCCCGCTGGGTGCCGGAGCCCGACAAGCGGCCCGGCCGCACCGCCTTCCAGCGCGACCGCGCCCGGGTCCTGCACTCCGCCGCGCTGCGCCGCCTCGCCGGCACCACCCAGGTCGTGGCCCCGCTGCTCAGGGACTTCCCGCGGACGAGGCTGACCCACTCGCTGGAGTGCGCCCAGGTCGGCCGGGAGCTCGGCGCCGCCCTCGGCTGCGACCCCGACCTCGTCGAGACCGCCTGCCTGGCCCACGACATCGGACACCCGCCGTTCGGCCACACCGGCGAGGAGGCGCTCGACACCGCCGCCGCCACCTGCGGCGGGTTCGAGGGCAACGCCCAGTCGCTGCGCATCCTGACCCGGCTGGAGCCCAAGCGGTTCGCCCCGCAGGACGGGGCGGCGGTCCGGCTCGCCCCCTGGCCCGGCCGCAGCGTCGGGCTGAACCTCACCCGCGCCGCCCTCGACGCCGCCACCAAGTACCCGTGGGCCCGCGGCGAGCACCCCACCGACCCGGCGTCCACCAAGTACGGTGTCTACGGCGACGACCTGCCGGTCTTCCGCTGGCTGCGAACGGGCGCCCCGGCCGGCCGCAAGTGCTTCGAGGCCACCGTCATGGACTGGTCCGACGACGTCGCCTACTCCACCCACGACGTCGAGGACGGCCTGCAGGCCGGCCACATCGACCCGGCCGTGCTCCGCTCCGCCGACGAGCGCTCCGAACTCTTCAAGATCGCCGAACGGTACGCCCCCGACGCCGCCCCCGCCGAGCTCGACGAGGCCCTCGACCGGCTGCTCGCCCAGGACTGGTGGCCGCGCTCCTACGACGGCACCGCCCGCGCCCGCGCCGGGCTCAAGGACCTCACCTCCCAGCTGATCGGCCGGTTCTGCCTGGCGGCCGAGCAGGCCACCCGGGCCCGATACGGGCCGGGCCGGCTCACCCGGCACGCCGCCGAACTGGTCGTGCCCCGCGGCGTCCGGCTGGAGTGCGCGGTGCTCAAGGCCGTCGCCGTCCGCTACGTCATGCAGCGCGACGAGCAGGCCCAGCTCCGCTCCCGCCAGCGGATCGTCATCGCCGAGCTGGCCGACGTGCTCGCCCGCAGCGCCCCGCACGGCCTCGACGAGGTGTTCGCCGCACTCCACCAGGAGGCCGAGGACGACCGGGCCGCGCTCCGCGTGGTGATCGACCAGATCGCCACCCTCACCGACGCCTCCGCGCTCGCCCTGCACGCCCGCCTCGTCGAGCACCGCACCCCGTAGCGGGGCCGCGGGCCGGGCCGGCGGCCCCACCCGTCGCGTCGGCCGCCACGGCCCCGCCCGCCCCGCCCGGTCGCCTACACTTCACAGGTGGCCGGGCGGATCAGGGACGAAGACGTGCAGGCGGTGCGCAACGCACTGCCGATCGATGCCGTGGTCGGCGACTACGTCCAGCTCGCGAGCGGTGGCGGCGCGCAGCTGAAGGGCATCTGCCCCTTCCACGACGAGAAGTCCGCCTCCTTCTACGTCCACCCCGGCAAGGGCGTCTTCAACTGCTTCGGCTGCGGCGAGGCCGGCGACACCATCTCCTTCCTGATGAAGATCGAGCACTGCTCGTTCGCCGAGGCCGTCGAGCGGATGGCCGCCCAGGCGGGCATCACGCTCCGCTACGAGGAGGGCGGCTACTCGCCGCGCCACCAGCAGGGCGAGCGGACGCGCCTGGTCGAGGCGCACAAGGCCGCCGCCGCCTGGTACGAGGAGCAGCTCGGCTCGCCCGAGGCGGAGATCGGCCGCCGCTTCCTCGCCGAGCGCGGATTCGACGAGGTGGCGGCCAAGCGCTTCGGCGTCGGCTACGCCCCGGCCGGCTGGGAGCACCTGGTGCGCCACCTGCGCGGCAAGGGCTTCACCGACAAGGAGATCCTGCTCGGCGGGCTCGCCTCCAAGGGCCAGCGCGGCGGGCTGATCGACCGCTTCCGTGGCCGGCTGGTCTGGCCGATCCGCGACACCTCCGGCGAGGTGATCGGCTTCGGCGCCCGGCGGCTGCGCGAGGACGACAACGGCCCGAAGTACCTCAACACCCCCGAGACGCCGCTCTACAAGAAGTCCCAGGTGCTGTACGGGATCGACCTGGCCCGCAAGGAGATCGCCAAGTCCGGCCGGGCGGTGGTCGTCGAGGGCTACACCGATGTGATGGCCTGTCACCTGGCGGGCGTGGAGACCGCGGTGGCCACCTGCGGCACCTCCTTCGGCGAGGAGCACATCAAGATCATCCGTCGCTTCCTGATGGACACCTCCCAGTACCGCGGCGAGACGGTCTTCACCTTCGACGGCGACGCCGCCGGCCAGAAGGCCGCGCTGCGCGCCTTCGAGGACGACCAGAAGTTCGCCGCCCGCACCTCCATCGCCATCACCCCCGACGGCATGGACCCGTGCGAGCTGCGCCTGGCCAAGGGCGACGACGCCGTCCGCGCGCTGGTCGAGAACCCCACCCCGCTCTTCGAGTTCGCGCTGCACTCCGCCGTCGCCCGGCACCGGGTGGACACCGCGGAGGGCCGCGCCGCCGCGCTGGAGGAGGCCTCCCGGATCATCGTCCGGATCAAGGACCGCTCCATCCAGCACGAGTACGCCGTCCAGCTGGCCGGCATGCTCGGCATCCTCGACGAGCAGTTCGTCGTCCGCCGGATCGGCCAGCTCGCCCGCTGGCAGCGGGAGAACCAGCAGCAGGACGCCCGGCGCCCGGCGCTGCGCCGGACGGCACAGGCCGAGGCGCCGCAGCCCGTCCGGACGGCCGCCCCCGGGTACCGGCTGAACCCGCGCGACCCGGCCCAGTTCGTCGAGCGCGAGCTGCTGAAGCTCGCCCTCCAGCACCCCGACCTGGTGAGCCCGGCCTTCGACCACTACGGCGAGGACGAGTTCCCCACCCCGCCGTACCGCTCCGTCCGCCTCGCGATCGGTGCGGCCGGCGGCGCGGCCCACGGCGCCGGGCTGCCGGACTTCACCGGCACCGTCCGCGAGGTCTGCCCCGACGACGAAGTGCGCCGCCTGGTCACCGAGCTGACGGTGGAGCCGATCCGCTCGCGCCGCAAGGCGGACGAGATCTACGCCGGGGAGTTCCTGGTGAAGCTGCGGCTCCAGGCGGTGGACCGCCGGGTGGCCGAGGTGCGGGCGCACCTCCAGCGGCTCGGCAACCGGGCCGCCGCCGAGGAGATGAACGCCGTCCAGAGCGAGCTCTACGCCCTCCAGCAGTACGGCCACCAGCTCCGTTCCCGGGGCGCCGCCGCGCTCTGACCTGCCGGGCCCGCCGGGCGGCCGCCGTGCGGCCGCAGGACGGCCGCCCCGCGGTGTGGCGAGGCCCGCCCGGATGGGTATCCCAGTCGGTGTGGCGCGGCACCCCCACCTGCCGCGCGCGGCCTCGAAGGGATGATGCCCGTGGAGCTCGCCGCAGTACGCCAGCCGCAGGCCGTCGCGGACGACGACGGCACCGTGCACGACCGCGCCGCCGGGCCGCCGGGCGAGGGCGGCGCCCGCGTCCCGGCCCAGGCCGGCCCGCCGGAGGACGAGACGCCCGCCGCACGGCCCGCCGGGGCCGGCGCCGGGGCCGACGACCAGGCCGATGCCCGGGACGGGGGGACCGGGGAGGGCGATCCCGGGGAGGCCGAGGAGGCCGAGGAGAGCGGCGGGACGCGGGAGGCGGAGGACGACGGCCCCCGGCCCCTCCTGGACGGCGGGACGGGGCCCTCCGCCGACCTGCTCCGCCAGTACCTGCGCGAGATCGGCCGGGTCAGGCTGCTGACCGCCGAGGAGGAGGTCGAGCTGGCCCGCCGGATCGAGGCCGGCCTGTTCGCCGAGGAGGCACTGGACCGGGCCGCCGCGGGGAGGGCGGGCCGGGCGCCGACGCCGACGACCTCGACCGGCTGGTGGTGCTCGGCCGGATCGCCAAACGCCGCCTGATCGAGGCCAACCTGCGCCTGGTGGTGTCGGTCGCCAAGCGGTACGTCGGCCGCGGGCTCACCCTGCTCGACCTCGTCCAGGAGGGCAATCTCGGCCTGATCCGGGCGGTCGAGAAGTTCGACTACGCGCGCGGGTACAAGTTCTCCACCTACGCGACCTGGTGGATCCGGCAGGCGATGAGCCGGGCCCTCGCCGACCAGGCCCGCACCATCCGCGTCCCGGTGCACGTGGTGGAGCAGATCAACCGGGTGCTCCGGGTGCAGCGCGCGCTGGCCCAGGAGCGCGGTCAGGAGCCGACCGCGGCCGAGGTCGGCGAGGTCCTCCAGCTCTCCGAGGAACGGGTGCGCGAGGTGCTGCGGCTCGCCCAGGAACCGGTCTCGCTGCACACCCCGGTCGGCGCGGAGGACGACGTCGCCCTCGGTGACCTGATCGAGGACGCCGACGCCGCGTCACCGGCGGAGAGCGCGGCCCTGCTGCTCCTTCGCGAGCACCTGGACGCCGTGCTGGCCACCCTCGGCGAGCGGGAGCGGCAGGTCGCCCGGCTCCGCTACGGGCTGGACGACGGACGGCCGCGCACCCTGGAGGAGATCGGGCTGCTGTTCGGGGTCACCCGGGAGCGGATCCGCCAGATCGAGGCCAAGGCGCTCGGCAAGCTCCGTGCCCACGCCTACGCCGACCAGCTCCGGGCCTACCTGGACTGATCGCGGGACGTGCCCGGGGCGGCGCCGGTTCAGTCCCGGGCGGCCGTCTCGGGGTGGATCTGCTCCCGCACGGCGGCGAACTGCTGGCGGACGGCACTGCCGATCGCGAGGTCGTGCTCGCCGTCCGGGGCGAGTTCGACCGCCTCCGGCAGCTCCCAGACCGGCGGCTCGGGCGTGCGGGCGAGTGCCCAGGCGGCCTGCCGGGCGGCGCCGCGGGCCGCGTGGGCGCCGGAGGGGGCGATCACCACGGGCACCCCGAACAGCTGCGGCGCGCTCTGCCGGACGGCCGGCAGTCGGCCGGCCGCCCCGAGCAGGAACACCCGGCGGATGGCGACGCCGTGCGCCCGCAGCACGTCCAGCGCCTCGGCGACGTTGCAGAGCATGCCCTCGACGGCGGCCCTGGCCAGGTGCTGAGGGGCCATCGACTCCGCCCGCAGGCCCGTCAGGGTCCCGGCGGCGTGCGGCAGTTTGGGCGTCCGCTCGCCGTCCAGGTAGGGCAGCAGCACCAGCCCGTACGAGCCGGGGGACGACTGCAGGGCGAGCCGGCTGAGACCCTCCAGGTCGGTGCCGAGCATGGCGGCGGTCGAGCGCAGGACCTGGGCGGCGTTCAGCGTGCCCGCCATCGGCAGGTGGCGGCCGGTGGCGTCGGCGAACGAGGAGATCATGCCCGTGCCGTCGACGACGGCCCGGTCGTGGACGGCGAAGATGGTGCCGTTGCCGCCGAGCGAGACCAGGGCGTCGCCGGGGCCGAGCCCGAGCCCGAGGGCGGCGGCCATGTTGTCGCCGGTGCCGGCCGAGATCAGCAGGCCCTCCGGGGTGTGCCCGGCGGGCTCGGCGGGGCCGATGACGTCCGGGACGCGCAGCTCGTGGCCGAGCGCCAGCTTGATCAGGTCCTGCCGGTACTCGCCGGTGACCGGCGACCAGTACCCGGTGCCGGAGGCGTCGCCCCGGTCGGTGGTGCGGCGCCGGGGGTGCCCGAGCAGCTGCCAGACCAGCCAGTCGTGCGGCAGCAGCACCTCGGCGATCCGGGCGGCGGAGACCGGCTCGAACTCGGCCAGCCAGCGCAGTTTGGCGATGGTGTAGGCGGGCGAGGGCACCGAGCCGATCGCCTCGGCCCAGGGCGCCGGCCCGCCGAGCGCGTCGATGAGCGCCGCGGTGGCGCCGGCCGAACGGGGGTCGTTCCACAGCAGGGCGGGCCGGACGAGCACGCCGCCCGCGTCCAGGCCGATCAGCCCGTGCTGCTGGGCCGAGACGCCGATCGCGGTGACGCCCTCCAGCAGGCCGCCGGTGGCCGCCTCGCCGAGCGAGTGCAGCCAGGTCTGCGGGTCCACCTCGGTGGAGCGGGCGTCGGCGTCGTCCCGGAGCGGGTGGGGTGCCCTGCCGTCGCGCAGGACGGCGCCCGTCTCGGCGTCGCACGCGACGATCCGGGTGCGAGAGGTGGAACTGTCGATGCCCGCGACGATGGCCATGGCGAGATCATGCCTCAGCCGGTGGGCCCGCAGGGCCCTGCCGCGTCAAGTGTTGCCCAGTCGGTACGGGAACCGTGACGGTTCCGGGGAGCCGTCACGGACGGACGGTGCCCCAGCTGTCGTCGTCGGCCCCGTTGCGCTGGAAGTAGGAGACCCGGTCGGTGACGGCGTTCGGGAGCTTGTCGCCGACCTTGTCCGCAACCGCGCCCGCCGCGCGTCCGGCCACGGCGCCGGCCTGCTGCTTCGCCTTGCCCGCCGCGTCCTGGACGCGCGGGTTCTGGGAGACCTTCTGCGCGGCCCGGGCGATCTGCTCGTAGCGCTGTCGGCCGGCCCGGGTCCCCAGGACGTACCCGAGGCCGAACCCGATGACGAACGTGAGTTTCCACATGCTCTGCTCTCCGCCCTTCCGTGCGGTCGCCGCTGCGGCCACCGCCGCGTTGCGCCTACCCGTCGTGCCCGGCGGCGAACCGCCCAGGGGCGGCCCCGCCCGTGGCCCGGGTCGCCGTGCCACCAGCATCCCCGCCCGTCCCGAAGGTCGCGCGCGGGGCGCGCCGTGCGGGGTGTCCGGCCGGAGACCGGGGCGGGCTGGCCGGCCGTCCGGCCGGGGCCGCCGGGGAAAGCGATTGGCGGACCACCCCCTGAGTGCGCTAATGTATGTCCCGCAGCGAGCGCCGAGGGCCGGGAGACCGGGAGCCGAGGCGGAAGCTCGATCCCCCATAGCTCAATTGGCAGAGCAGCCGACTGTTAATCGGCAGGTTATTGGTTCGAGTCCAATTGGGGGAGCTTCGGGAAGGCCCTTCGGGTCCGCCCGTTCGTGTGCAGGTGCAGTGCAGTCCCCCATAGCTCAATTGGCAGAGCAGCCGACTGTTAATCGGCAGGTTATTGGTTCGAGTCCAATTGGGGGAGCTTCACCCGCTGTCGTGGGTGATCAGCGCAGAGCGAAGGCCCTCCGGTCCGACGGGGGCCTTCGTGTTTTCCGCCCGCGCCCCGAGGCCCCCGGTGGCCGGCAGGTCCCCGGTGTCGGCTCAGCCGGCCTCGCTCGCCCGGCGGTAGAGGGCCAGCACCCGGTCGTCGAAGGTCACGCTGTAGGAGACCGCCTCCTCGTACCCGCCCTGCTGGTAGCCGCCGATCACCCCGACCACCGCGCCGTCCGCGGTCAGCCACGGGCTGCCGCTGGTGCCGATGCTGTAGCCGGTGCAGCGGAACCGCTCCTGGGTGCGGCTCTGCGAGCTCGTCCGGGTGGCGCAGGTGATCGGCTCCTCGCTGCCGTTCGGATAGCCGGTGACGGAGACGGGCAGGTTGAAGCCGCGGCCGGTGCCGAGCCGGTTGCCGCCGAGCACGTCCTCGATCTCCTCGTCGTCCACCGGGGCGACGGTGAGGAAGGCCACGTCGTACTCCGGATCCTCGGAGGCCGTCCAGCGCGGGTCCACCGTGATCGCGGTGAGCGGCCAACTGCCGTACGGGGTACGGCCGTCGCGGAAGCCGGGGGCGAAGACCAGGCCCGTCTCGGTGCCGTGGTCCAGGGTCTGCACGCAGTGCGCGGCGGTGACCAGCAGGTTGTGGTGCGGGCTGTCGACCACGCTGGCGGTGCACATCCGCGGCCCGTCCACGCTGCCGAGGAAGAGCGCGCCGACCCGGTCGTTCGCGGGTCCGGCGGGCGCCGGACGGGACGACGGGGTGGCCTCCTCGTCGCCGGACCAGAGGCAGCCGGTGGCGCTCAGCTGGACGGCTAGCAGCAGCACCGCGAGGGCGCCGGTGCGCCGGGTGCGTGCCATCCGCCTGTTCTCGCTTCCGTCGGGGGCGCGTCCGCGGGGTGGGCGGGCGGCCCTGGAACCACCGTCCAAGATCTATCAGCAGTCGCCCGGTCCGCGCCAGGCGCGGGGGCGACCCGGGGGACTCGCCGCGACGCGGGCGGCCCGTGGGGCTCCGTGACGGGCGGCGGCGCGAGGGGCGGGCGGTGGCGCGGACGGTGTGCGCGGGCGTACCCGGATGCGCACCCGGCGCGCATTCCGGCTGATCGACCGGCTATGCTGCCGGGGACGGCCCTGAGGGGCCGTCTGCTGCTGCGAGGGCCTCGGGCCGACGCGGCAGGCCGGATCGGGGGCGGTAGCTCAGCCGGTTAGAGCAGGGGACTCATAATCCCTTGGTCGTGGGTTCGAGTCCCACCCGCCCTACCTCCGAAGCCGACGGGGCATCAGCCCCCGAGGGGCAGCTGAGCAGCCAGAGCGCCCCGGTCGCGCTTGGAACTCTAGCCCAGGACCCCGCTTCGGAGCCGCGCGCCACGCCCGGATTCACCCGCCGGACGGGCCGCGCTCGGGAGGGCCGCGCTCATGCCGGGGAGCAGCCGGGTCCCCGACGAACCCCGGCTGTCCTCCCGTCGGCCTGCGGACGCGTCGGCGTCGGCTGCCGGAGCGAAGGCTCCCGGCGGCCGGCCGGTGGCCGTCCTACTGCGGCGCGGTGAAGCGGTAGCCCTCGTCGATGAGCACCGGCAGGTAGCTGCGGAGTGCGGCGATCGTCTGCGAGCGGTCCCCGCCCCCGTCGTGGTTGAGCACGATGGAGCCCGGCCCGATGGCCTGGAGCACCCGCGTGGTGATCTTGGACGTGCCGGGGCGGGCCCAGTCCTGCGGGTCCACGGACCAGCCCATCGGCCGCATCCCGAGCGCGGCGGAGACCTGCAGCGACACGTCGGACCAGTCCCCGCCGGGGGCCCGGAACCAGGTCGGGGTGCGGCCGGTGGTGTCGTGCAGCAGGTCGCTGGTGCGCTGCAGCTCGTCGCGGACCTTGCTCTCGGCCAGACCCCGCAGGTCGGGGTGGGACCAGGTGTGGTTGGCGATGTGGTGGCCGTGGGCGGCGATCTCCTTGACCAGACCGGCCTGCCGGGCGGCGTTCTCGCCGATCAGGAAGAACGTGGCCCGGATGCCGTAGTTCTGCAGGATCGACAGCACCTCGGGGGTGTTGGCCGGATCGGGGCCGTCGTCGATGGTCAGTGCCACCAGCTTGTCGTCGGCGGCGAGCGAGAACAGCGGGTTGGTCACCCGGCGGGGCTGCGGCGGGCCGGGGCTCAGCAGGGGGCTCGGCGCGTTCACGGCGGGGGTCGAGGCCGGTGCGGCCCCCGGGGTGGCCCCCGCACTCCCGCCCTTGGCGGCCCCGGCCCCGGCGCCGTCGCCCGGGCTCGGGACGGAGCTCTGGCAGGCGGTGGCCGACAGGAGGCCGAGGCCGGCCACCGAGAGGAGCAGCCGACGGCTGATGATCTGATGATGTGACAGCATGATCAATGGATCCCCGAGGCCGTCCGGAGGACGCGGGTCCACCCACCAGCTACACCCCATCGGCCCAGCCGCCCCACCCCGCCTCCCCGCCGGCCCCGCAGCCGCGGTACGCCCGCCCGGAGCAGGCCCGCGCGGCGCTGACGGCCCGTTGAGGCCGTGTACGGACCGCCCCCGCCGGCCGGGCGGCCACCTGCTGCGGTGGCGGCCTGACGGGCCGTGAACCACGGTGGTGACCGGCGCACCCGCGAACCCTCGCGCCGGCACCGGCCGGCGCTCGCCACGGAGTGCCGGAAGGACCGACCCCATGCTTCCCAAGCTCACCCTCCTCGCCGGAGGGGCCGCCGTCGCCGCGGCGCTGGCCTTCGCCATCCCCGCCGCACACGCCGATCCGCCGGCCGCGCCCAAGGCCGACGACCAGAAGGTGTGGCAGGAGCAGTCCACTGCGGACGGTGCCACCGGCGAGAAGGCGGCTGAGAAGCCCGCCGACCAGCCCGGTGCCGCCAAGCCCGCGGACAAGCCTGCCGACAAGCCCGCGGACAAGTCCGCCGACAAGCCTGCCGACAAGTCCGCGGAGGAGTACGGCTCCGGCAAGGACGCGAAGGGCGGCGGCAAGGAGGAGGGTTCCTCGTCGGGCGAGGAGGCCTGGGCGGAGGGCAAGCCGCACGGCGGCGTCCACACCGGTGGCGGCGGCATCGCCGTCTCCGGCGGCGGGCTCGCCACCGGCGCGGCCCTGCTGGCGGGCGGAGTCGGCGTCGGCGCGCTCACCCTGCGCCGCCGCCGCTCCGACGGCGCCGCGATCTGACCTGCGGCGCCGCCGCAGTCGGATCCACGCGACGCCACTCGCGACGCCCCTCCGGCGTCCGGCCGGGCCCGGTTCCCTCCGGGCCCGGCCGGACGCCGCAGCGGCCCGCGACCCGTGCGCCGCAGCCGCCCCGCCCGGCGGGGCCGCTCCGGCCCGTGCGCACCACCCCCGGACGAGAGGCAGGACCCGATGGGACAGAACCAGGCCGGCGGCGGACCGGCCGACCGGCCCGGCGGCGCGGACGGCGGCCGCGGGGCCCTGCGCTGGGCCATGGGACTGGCCGCGGTCGGCCTGCTGGTGATGTACCAGTCCGTCGAGACCACCCCGGCGGCCCCGCGGTCCTCCGACGCCAACCCGGCCGCGGTCGGGACCGCCTCCGCACCGCCGGTGGTGCTGCCGTCCAGGACGGCCAAGGCTGCCCCCGCACTGCCCCGCTCCAAGCCGGTGAAGATCCACATCCCGTCGCTCTTCGTCGAGGCGCCCTTCACCGAGCTCGGGCTGACCCCTGCCGGGCAGCTGGCCGCGCCGCCGGCCGGCGACCGGAACCTGGTGGGCTGGTACAAGGACGGGCCGACCCCGGGGAGCGCGGCAGCGCCGTGGTGGCCGGGCACGTCGACACCACCACCGGGCCGGCCGTCTTCCTGATGCTGCACGTGATGCTGCCCGGCAGCACCGTGGAGATCACCCGTGCGGACGGCACGGTCGCGGTCTTCTCCGTCGACTCGGTGCAGACCTTCCCCAAGAACGCCTTCCCCGACCGGGAGGTGTACGCCGACACCCCGGACGCCGAGCTGCGCCTGATCACCTGCGCCGGGGAGTACGACCGCAAGACCCACGACTACGCGGACAACGTCGTCGTCTTCGCCCACCTGCAGTCCTCGTCCCGGGCCTGAGCCCGCACCCGGCGGTGCCCCGGCCGTGCACCCGCCCGCGGCCCCGGGCACCGGTCGCCCGGCGCGCCTCCTATCCTGGGCCGATGCCCCTGCCCGCCGACCTGCCGACGCCGCTGACCGCGGTGGCCGACCCGGTGCTGGCCCGGGCCGGCGTCGAGCTCCGCCTGAAGCGCGACGACCTGCTGCACCCCACCGTGCCGGGAAACAAGTGGCGCAAGCTCACGCCCAACCTGGACCGGGCGCTGGCCGAGGGCCGGACGAGGCTGGTCACGTTCGGCGGCGCCTACTCCACCCACCTGCGCGCCACCGCCGCCGCGGCGCGTGCCCTCGGGCTCGCCTCCGTCGGTGTCGTCCGCGGCGAGGAACTGGCCGCCGCGCCGCGCAACTGGTCGCTGGCGGCCGCCGAGGCGGACGGCATGGAGCTGGAGTTCGTCAGCCGGGCCGCCTACCGCGCGCTGGCGACGGGCGGCGGGGCCGCGTCCGGGCGGTGGGCCGACGCCCTGGTGCTGCCGGAGGGCGGCTCCAACGCGCTCGCGGTGCACGGCACCGCCGCACTGCCCGCCGAGCTGGGCGACCTCGGCCCGCGCGACCTGGTGTGCTGCCCGGTCGGCACCGGCGGCACCCTCGCGGGCATCGCCGCCGGTCTGCCGTCCGGGGCGCGCGCACTCGGGGTGGCGGTGCTGCGCGGCGAGGGCTACCTGGAGGCCGCGGTGGAGGAGCTGCACCGCGCCGCCCACGGCCGCGCGTTCGACGGCTGGCGGATCCACCACGGGCACCACGGCGGCGGCTACGGCCGGGTGCCGGCCGCCCTGGA
Source organism: Kitasatospora paranensis (assembly GCF_039544005.1). Classification (NCBI taxonomy): domain Bacteria; kingdom Bacillati; phylum Actinomycetota; class Actinomycetes; order Kitasatosporales; family Streptomycetaceae; genus Kitasatospora; species Kitasatospora paranensis. The sequence goes on along the minus strand of NZ_BAABKV010000001.1, from coordinate 2,930,193 downwards.
GGCGTTCGCGGCCGACTTCGAGCAGCGGCACGGGATCGGCGTGGAGCGCCGGTACGTCGCCAAGGCGCTGCAGGCGGTGTACGACCTGGCGGCCGCGGGCGCGCTGGTGTCCGGCACCCGGGTGACGCTGGTGGTCACCGGGGTGCCGGACGAGGCAGCCGCGGCGGCGGTCAGCCGAAGCTGAGGTCCGAGCAGAGGTCGCTGTCGGCCGGCCGGGTGTTGCCGGAGATGCCGGACGGGACGGTGGTCGGGAGCACGGCCGCGCCCGTCGGGTCGCCGGCGGCGTGGTCGCTGCCGAGGGTGAGGATCAGGCCGTCGGCGGCCGGGTCCTGCTGGATCTCCGCCCCGGGGTACCGGGCGGCGAGGTGCTCGGCCTCGGCCCGGTGCCCGGCCGGGTAGCCGACCACCGTGCCGGTCCTCGTCCGGGTGTTGGCCCCGACGGTCACGTCCCCGTAGCCGAGCGTCCGCAGCGCGGCGGCCGCCCGGCCGGCGGTGCCGGCGCCGCCGGAGGCGTTGTGCACCAGGACCGGCACACCCGTGTCGTCCGCACCGGCCGAGGCGGAGGACACGGCGGACGGCGTACCGGAGGAGGACGGGTCGCCGGTCGGGGTCGGCGCTGCGGCGGAGGTCAGCCCGGCGGTCGGCGTCGGCGAGGCGCCGGGGGCGGTGGACCGGCCGTCCAGGGTGACGTCCTGGCGGAGCATCTGCCAGAGGGTGTCGACGTCCGGGTGGACGAGGGTGACCCGGGCACCGGCGAACTGCCAGGGGACGGTCACGAAGGTGATGCCGTCGACCTTGATGCCCTGGAGCGACTGGGCGAAGGCGGCGAGCTTCGCCGCGCTGCCGAGGTCCTGGTCGACGGTGAGGGACTTGGTGGCGGCATCGGCGAGCGGCAGCAGGGTGGTGAGGTCCATGCCCTGGGCCTCGACCTTCTTGATGAAGGAGGAGACGAAGGCCTGCTGGCGCTTCATCCGGCCGATGTCCGACCCGTCCCCGAGGCCGTGCCGGGCCCGCACGTAGTCCAGGGCGGTCTGGCCGCTGACGGTCTGCCGGCCCTTGGACAGGCGGATGCCGTAGGAGTCGACGTCGTTCGGGACGCACACGTCGACGCCGTGCACCGCCTCGGTCATCGCGGCGAAGCCCTTGAAGTCGACCACGATGGTGTGGTCGACCCGCAGCCCGGTGAGCGCCTCGACGGTGTTCTGGGTGCAGGCCGGGTTGCCCTGCGGGTACTCGCCCACCGTGAAGGCGGAGTTGAACATCTGGTTGGTGCGGGCCTTCGTCCACGAGCCGCTGGGCAGCTTGCAGGCGGGGACGGTGACGAGGGTGTCGCGGGGTATGGAGACGCCGACCGCGTGCTTCCCGTCGGCGTAGACGTGCAGCAGGATCGCGGTGTCGGAGTGCCCGACGCCCTCCTCGCCGCCGCCCAGCGCGTCGTTGCCGTCCGTCCTGGTGTCGGAGCCCAGGAGCAGGACGTTGACGGGGCGTCCGCCGCCGGAGACGGTGGGGGCGGCCGGGGGCGGCTGGTGGCGACGCCGTCGGCGGAGAACGTCGTGATGTTGTGGTCGATGCGGTGGTAGAACCAGGCGCCGGCGCCGGCGGTGGCGAGCACCAGGACGGCGGCGGTCGCACCGGCGGTCCTGGCGAGGCGGCCCGCGCGGCGGGAGGTACCCGGGGCAGGCCGGCTCTTCTCGGTCATGTCGGAGTGTGCTCTCTGTTCGGCCGCTGACGGCCCGGCAGGCGGAAGGGCGGGCACGCCTGTGTGCCGCCACTACTGAGACGGCCTGTCCGGCCGTTCGGTTACATGCCGACGCGATCCGGCAGAGGGTGATGCACCGTTCTCACGGGGGAGCGTACGCACGGCGGCCCGGCCCCGGAGCACGGGGGCGGGCCGTTCGGGGGCCGACGGCCGGTCAGGGCGCCGGGGTGGCGCCTTCGAGCATCCGGCGCAGCAGGTCGCGCAGTTGGGTCCGCTCCTCGGGGGCGAGGGCGGCCAGCGGCTCGCGGGCGAAGTTGAGCGACTCGCGCAGCTCGGCGGAGGCGACGGCGCCGGGCACGGTGGCGGCGACCAGCTTGACCCGGCGGTCCTGCGGGTCGGCCTCGCGGGTGACGAACCCGCGGGACTCCAGCCGGTCGACGATGCCGGTGATGTTGGAGGGTTCGCAGCTGAGGGTCTGCGCGATGTGCCGCATCGGCATCGGGCCGCGCCTGAGCAGCGCGAGCACCTTGGCCTGGGCCCCGGTGAGCGAGCGGGCGGCAGCGGCCTCCTCGTACTCGCGGTGGAAGATCCCGACCAGGCTCGCCATCAGGTCGGTGACCTCCAGCGTGATCGGATCGGTGGGCGGCTGCGTCTCCATGGCCTCCATGGTACCTGAACATTTGACATCCTGAACTAATCGTGTCCACGATTGCTTCAGTCGTTCAACCTTTCATGTAGCGAACACCACGAGGGAGCAGAGTCATGGCAGCGCAGGAGACCCCCACCACCGGCCGCGAGTGGCACCTGGCGGCCCGGCCCCACGGCCGACCCGTGCCGAGCGACTTCGCCCTGGTCGAGGCGCCCGTCCGGCGGCCCGGCCCCGGCGAGATCCTGGTCCGCAACGCCTACCTCTCGGTCGACCCGTACATGCGCGGCCGGATGAACGACGTGAAGTCGTACGTCCCGCCGTTCGCGATCGGCGCGGCCATGGACGGCGGCGCCGTCGGCCGTGTCGTCGCCTCCGGCGCCGAGGGCTTCGCGGTCGGTGACGCCGTGCTGCACGGCCTCGGCTGGCGCGAGTACGCCACCCTGGACGCGGCCCACGCCGTCAAGGTCGACCCGGAGCTCGCCCCGCTCCCGTACTACCTCGGCGTCCTCGGCATGCCGGGTCTGACCGCGTACGCGGGCCTGCTGGAGGTCGGCTCGTTCAAGGAGGGCGACACGGTCTTCGTCTCCGGCGCCGCCGGCGCCGTCGGCTCGCTGGTCGGCCAGATCGCCCGCCTCAAGGGGGCCGCCCGGGTCATCGGCTCGGCGGGCTCCGCCGAGAAGGTCGCCAAGCTCGTCGACGACTACGGCTTCGACGCCGCCTTCAACTACAAGGACGCCCCGGTCGCCGAGCAGCTCGCCGAGGCCGCTCCCGACGGCATCGACGTCTACTTCGACAACGTCGGCGGCGACCACCTGGAGGCCGCGATCGCCTCGCTCAACCCGCACGGCCGGGTCGTCCTCTGCGGCGCCATCGCCCAGTACAACGACACCACCCCGCCCGCCGCCCCGCGCAACCTGGCCGCCGCGATCGGCAAGCGGCTGCGCCTGCAGGGCCTGCTGGTGCGCGACCACGCGGCGCTCCAGCCGCAGTTCGTCGCCGAGACGGCCGGCTGGCTGAAGGACGGCAGCCTGCGCTACGACGAGACCGTCGTCGAGGGCGTGGAGAACGCCGCCGAGGCCTTCATCGGCCTGCTGCGCGGCGACAACACCGGGAAGATGGTCGTCAAGCTCTGACACTCCGTCACGGATGACACGGAGGAGGCCGCCCGCCGGGGCAGCCTCCTCCGTGTGCGTGCGGCCGACGGGCCGTCAGTCGCCGTGCGGGGCGCGCCCGCAGGGCGGCCGCGCCGGCCATAGGTCCGTTCGGGGGAGAGTGACCGGGGAGGGGTGGACCCCGTTGAGGATTCGACTAGCATGGAGGGAAAGCTTGTCCGTTTTGCTCAATTTGATTACCTAATGTCGAGTAGGTTGAGCATCACGGGGAGGCGGAAGCCACCGACGGAACCCCTTCCGGGGCGCGGCACGAGGCAGCTGGGGAAGGCGACCCTCGTCCACAGCCTGGAGGTCCCGGTGACGACACGTGGTGTGCTGTACGTCCACTCCGCTCCCCGCGCCCTGTGCCCGCACGTCGAGTGGGCGGTCGCGGGTGTGCTCGGCGTGCGGGTCGGCCTCGACTGGATCCGCCAGCCCGCCGCGCCCGGCGACTGGCGTGCCGAGCTCTCCTGGCAGGGTGAGCCCGGCACCGCCTCACGGCTGGCCTCCGCCCTGCGCGGCTGGCAGCTGCTGCGCTACGAGGTCACCGGCGAGCCCAGCGCCACCGCCGAGGGCGAGCGCTACAGCTCGACCCCCGCGCTCGGCATCTTCCACGCCGTCACCGGCCTCCACGGCGACATCCTGATCCCCGAGGACCGCCTGCGGGCCGTCCTGCTGCGGGTCAAGACCGAGGGCGGCGACCTGGAGGCCGAACTCGCCCGGTTGCTCGGCAAGCCCTGGGACGACGAGCTGGAGCCCTTCCGCTACGCCGGCGAGGGCGCGCCCGTCCGCTGGCTCCACCAGGTGGTCTGACCCCGCACACGCCGGAGGGGCGCGGTCCACGCCGACCGGCGTGGACCGCGCCCTCCGTGCGGGTCAGACGGTGCGGAACGCCAGCACCACGTTGTGGCCGCCGAAGCCGAACGAGTTGTTCAGCGCGGCGATCCGGCCCTCGGCGGGCAGCTTGCGCGGCTCGCCCCGGACGATGTCGGCGGTGATGTCGTCGTCCAGGTCGTCCACGTTGACGGTCGGCGGGGCCAGGCGGTTGTACAGCGCCAGGACGGTGGCCACCGTCTCGATGCCGCCGGCGCCGCCCAGCAGGTGACCGGTCATCGACTTGGTGGCGGAGATGGCGACGTGGTCCAGGTGCTCGCCGAGCTCCTTGGACAGCGCCTTCACCTCGGCGGTGTCACCCTGCGGGGTCGAGGTGGCGTGTGCGTTGACGTGCACGACCTCGGCCTTGTCCAGCTCGTTGTGCTCGAACAGGTCGGCGATCGCGCGGGCGACACCGGCACCGGTCGGCTCGGGCTGGGCGATGTGGTGGGCGTCCGAGGACAGGCCCTGGCCGACGGCCTCGCAGTAGACGCGGGCACCGCGGGCGGCGGCGTGCTCGGCCGACTCCAGCACCACGACACCCGCGCCCTCGCCCAGCACGAAGCCGTCCCGGGCCTTGTCGTACGGGCGCGACGCGCGCTGCGGGTCGTCGTTGTTCTTGGACATCGCCATCATGTTGGCGAACGCCACGATCGGCAGCGGGTGGATCGCGGCCTCGGTACCGCCGGCGATCACCACGTCCGCGCGACCGTTGCGGATCATCTCGATCGCGTACCCGATCGCCTCGGCGCCGGAGGCGCAGGCGGAGACGGGGGTGTGCACACCGGCGCGCGCGCCGACCTCCAGGCCCACGTTGGCGGCGGGGAGTTCGGCATCAGCATCGGCACGGTGTGCGGGGAGACCTTGCGGACGCCCTTGTCCTTCAGCACGTCGTACTGGTCGAGCAGGGTGGTCACGCCGCCGATGCCGGAGGCGATGACCGCGCCCAGCCGCTCGGGGGCGAGCTTGGACGACTCGTCGGTGGCGGGGGTCTCGTAGCCGGCGTCCGCCCAGGCCTCACGGGCGGCGATCAGCGCGAACTGCGCCGAGCGGTCCAGCTTGCGGGCCAGCGGACGGGGCAGGATCTCACCCGGGTCCACCGCGGTGCGCGCGGCGATCCGGACGGGCAGCTCGGCGGCCCACTCCTCGGTCAGCGCGGCCACGCCGGAACGGCCCTCCAGCAGGCCCTCCCAGAACGAGGCGGCGTCGCCGCCCAGCGGCGTGAAGGCGCCGATACCCGTGACGACCACGGTGCGGTTTTCAGCGGTCACTGGTTCTTCTTCTCTCACATGTGCATGGGGTGGCGGAGGGGCCGGGGGAGGGGAGCCGGACCTCCCCGCGGAAGGCGGGGAGGACCGGCCGACCGCTGCGGCCGGGGTGAACCGGCCGCAACGGGTACGGCGGGCGGTGCTCAGGCGTTCGCGAGGATGTAGTCCACGGCGTCGCCGACGGTCTTGAGGTTCTTGACCTCGTCGTCCGGGATCTTCACGTCGAAGCGCTCCTCGGCGGCCACGACGACCTCGACCATGGAGAGCGAGTCGACGTCCAGGTCGTCGGTGAAGGACTTGTCGAGCTCGACGTCCTCGGCCGGGATGCCGGCGATCTCGTTGACGATCTCGGCGAGACCTTCCAGAACCTCGTCCTTGGTAGCCATAGCGGCTGCTCCTCTTCGGTGTTGTCTGCGAGCGGTCCGGCGGACCGCCGCACGGGTGTGGTGGGGTCGGGGGTGCCGACGCCTAGGGGAGAGTAACGACTGCGGCCGCGTACACGAGACCCGCCCCGAAGCCGATGATCAGCGCCAGGTCTCCGCTCTTGGCCTCGCCGGTCTCCAGCATGCGCTCCATGGCGAGCGGGATGGAGGCGGCGGAGGTGTTGCCGGTCTCCGCGATGTCGCGGGCCACCGGCACGGACTCCGGGAGCTTCAGCGTCTTGATCATCGCATCGGTGATCCGCATGTTGGCCTGGTGCGGGATGAACGCGCCGAGCTGGTCGGCGGTGATCCCGGCGGCGTCCAGCGCCTGCTGGGCCACCTTCGCCATCTCGTAGACCGCCCAGCGGAAGACCGGCTGGCCGTCCATCCGCAGCGCGGGCCAGCGGGTCTCGTCGCCCGCACCGTTGACCGCGTCCTCCTTGGCGAACGCGGTGTCCCACGCCTGGGTCTGCGTGATGACGTCGCGCTGCGAGCCGTCCGAGCCCCAGATCAGCTTGCCGATGCCGGGCGTGTCGGACGGGCCGACGATCGCGGCGCCCGCGCCGTCGCCGAAGATGAACGCCGTCGAGCGGTCCGAGGTGTCGGTGAGGTCGCTCAGCCGCTCCACGCCGATCACCAGCACGTACTCGGCGCTGCCGCCGCGGATCATGCCGTCCGCCAGGCCCAGGCCGTAGCCGAAGCCGGCGCACGCCGCGGAGATGTCGAACGCGGGCGCGGTGCCGCAGCCCAGCCGGTCGGCGATCTCGGTCGCGATCGCCGGGGTCTGCTTCAGGTGCGAGACGGTGGCCACGATCACGCCGCCGATCTGCTCCGGCGCGATCCCGGCCTGCGCGATCGCCTTGCCGGCGGCCTGCACCGACATCTCGGCGACGGTCTCCTCCGCGCCGGCCCAGCGGCGCTCGGTGATGCCGCTGCGGCTGCGGATCCACTCGTCCGAGGAGTCGATCCAGTTCAGCACCTCGGAGTTCGGGATGACCCGGACGGGGCGGTAGCCGCCGACACCGTGGATGCGGGTGTACGCGGCACCGGTCGCGGGCTTGATCTGAGGCGCGGTCATGCGTTGTTCTCCTGAGCGCCGTGCTCGGCCAGCAGCGCACGCGCCTTGTCCAGCTCGGCAGGGGTCTTGAGGGCCAGCGTCGCCACGCCCTTGAGGTTGCGCTTGACCAGATTGGTGAGGGTTCCTGCAGGCGACAGCTCGATCACCGCGGTCGCGCCGAGCTGCTGCAGCGTCTCCATGCACAGGTCCCAGCGGACCGGATTGGAGACCTGCGAGACCAGCCGGGCGAGCACCTCGGCACCCGAACCGACCACCTCGCCGTCCTTGTTGGAGACGTAGGCCATCGCCGGGTCGGCCACCGACAGGGTCGGTGCCAGCTTCTCCAGGCGGGTCACGCCGGGCGCCATGTGCTCCGTGTGGAACGCGCCGGCGACCTTCAGCGGGATCAGCCGGGCGCCCGCGGGGGCGTCGTCCTTGAGCGCCGCCAGCTGCTCCAGGGTGCCGGCGGCCACGATCTGCCCGCCGCCGTTGTTGTTGGCGGCGGTCACCCCGTGCTCGGCCAGCTTCGCGGCCACCTCCTCCGGGTCGCCGCCGAGCACGGCGGTCATCCCGGTCGCGGTGACGGCGGCGGCCTCGGCCATGCCGAGGCTGCGCTCGCGGACGAAGGCCAGCGCGTCGTCGGCGCTCAGCACACCGGCCAGCGCGGCGGCGGTGATCTCACCGACGCTGTGGCCGGCGACCGCGCCGACCAGCGCGGTGAAGGAGGCGTCGGCGAACAGGGCGCCGGAGGTCACCAGACCGGCGGCGACCAGCAGCGGCTGTGCCACCGCGGTGTCCTTGATCTCCTCCTCGGACGCCTCGGTGCCGTAGCGGACCAGGTCGAGACCGGCCACCTCGGACCACTGCCGGAGCCGGTCGGCGGCGCCGTCCAGTTCGAGCCAGGGGCTGAGGAATCCGGGGGTCTGAGCACCCTGTCCAGGGGCGACGATTACGAGCACGGTTCAACCCTCTCTCGCCAGGCACCCGTGGGCGGGTAGGCGACGACAACGAAGAAAAGCACGCCGGGTTGTGCAGTCCCTACAGCACGGTCATCCCTGTTCCGCGACCGTTCCCAGACGGCCCAGCGCCAGGGCGATGCGCAGGGTGAACGCCGAACGTACGTCGGATGGAGCATAGCCCGTGACGTCAGTCACACGACGAAGCCGGTAGCGAACGGTATTCGGGTGGACGAAGAGCATCCGCGCGGCTCCCTCCAGGGAGGACGCCTGCTCCAGATAGACACTCAGCGTCTCCAGCAGTGCCGAGCCGGCCTCGTCCAGCGGTGTGTAGATCTCCTCCACCAGCTGGCGCCGGGCGGCCCGGTCACCGGCCAGCGCCCGCTCGGGCAGCAGGTCGTCCGCGAGGACCGGGCGCGGGGCGTCCGGCCAGGCCGCGCAGGCCTTGAGCCCGGCCGCCGCGGCCTGCGCGGAGCGGGTCGCCGAGAGCAGGTCCGGCACGGTCGGGCCGACCACCACCGGGCCGGGGGCGAACTGGCCGATCAGTGCCTTCGCGGTGTTCAGCGGCTCCTTGTCGCCACCCACCACCACGACCAGCCGGCGGCCCAGCACACCCGTCAGGACGTGCAGCTTGGCGTACCGGGCGGCCCGGCGGATCGCCTCCACCACGGCCTCGCTGTCGCCGTCCGGGGCGCTGCCCATCACCACCCGCACCTGGCTGGGCTGTCCCCAGCCGAGCGCCGCGGCCCGCGACAGCACGCCCTCGTCGGCGTCGCCGGACAGCAGCGAGTTGACCACCAGCGCCTCCAGCCGGGCGTCCCACGCGCCGCGTGCCTCGGCGGCCTGCGCGTACACCTGCGCCGTGGCGAACGCGATCTCCCGGGCGTACACCAGCACCGACTCGCGCATCCCGGCCTCGTCGCCGGGGGCGGCCACCTCCTCGATGGCCTCCTCCATCACCTCGATGGTGGTGCGGATCAGCTCCACGGTCTGGCGCAGCGTGATCGCGCGGGTCAGCTCGCGCGGCGCCGTCCCGAACACGTCGGTGGAGATCGCCTGCGGCGCGGCGGGATGCCGGTACCACTCGGTGAAGGCCGCGATGCCGGCCTGCGCGACCAGGCCGATCCACGACCGGTGCTCCGGCGGCATCCGCCGGTACCAGGCCAGCTGGTCGTCCATCCGCGCGATCGCCGCGGTGGCCAGCTTGCCGGAGGACTTCTCCAGCCGTTTCAGCGTCGCCGCCCTCAGCTCGGCCCGCTCCTCGGCCAGCCGGCGCTCCTGCGCGGTGAGGCGGCCGCCTCGGGTCGCACGCGGCGACTTGTCGTCCGGCGCCGCCTTGCGGGCGGCGGCCTTCGGCTCGGTGTTGGCACTGTCGGGTTTCGCTGAAGCGGCTGGCACAGGAACAAGACTGCCTCACCGCACGCCGTGCTCGTGCACACCCCGCCCGTCGTGCCCGGCCGCGCGCCGCCGACCGGCTACCGTAGCGCCGTGACCGAGACACGCGAACGCGGCCGCGCCGACCTGCGGCGGGCCCCGGAGCGGTACCGCTCCACCCCCGCCGACGGCATCGAGACCCGGCACGCCTTCTCCTTCTCCGGGCACTACGACCCGAAGAACACCCACTTCGGGGCGCTGCTCGCCTGCAACGAGGAGCTGCTCGCACCCGGCGCCGGCTTCGACGAGCACCGGCACCGGGACACCGAGATCGTCACCTGGGTGCTGGAGGGCGCGCTCGCCCACCGTGACGCCGACGGCCACGCGGGCGTGGTCCGCCCCGGCATGGTGCAGCACCTGAGCGCCGGATCCGGCACCGCCCACACCGAGCGCAACCTCGGCGGCGCCGACACCCCCGTGCGTTTCGTGCAGATGTGGCTCCAGCCGGACGTCCTCGGCACGCCGCCCGCGTACGGGCTGCGCCGGGTCGAGCCCGACCCGGACGGGCCGACCCTGCTGGCCTCCGGGATGGAACGCGACGCCGGTACGCCCGCGCTGCGGCTGCGGCGCTCGGACGCCGCGCTCTGGCTGTTCACCGCGGACCCCTGGCAGCCGCTCCCCGCACTGCCCGCGGCGCCGTACCGCTACGCGCACCTCACCGCCGGGTCGCTGGGCTACCGCACGGTGCCCGGCCCGCAGGGCGCCGGCCGTTCGCTGGAGCCGGGCGACAGCGTCCGGATCACCGGCGAGGCCTTCGCCGACCCGACGGCCGGGCCGGACGGCGCCGAGCTGCTGCTGTGGGAGATGCACAGCCCGGTCGCCTACGGCTGAGCGGCCGCCGTCCGGCGGGGTGTCAGCCGCGCAGCTCCGCGACGACCGCGTCGGTGAACTGCGGCCACACCTCGGCGGCCCACGGACCGAAGTCACGGTCCGTCAGGGCGACGACGGCCGCTCCGAGCACCGGGTCGACCCAGAGGAAGGTGCCGGACTGGCCGAAGTGGCCGAAGGTCTCCGGCGAGCTGGTGGCGCCCGTCCAGTGCGGCGTCTTGTCGCCGCGGATCTCGAAGCCCAGCCCCCAGTCGTTCGGCCGGCGGTGGCCGAAGCCGGGGAGTACGCCGCCGAGGCCGGGGAAGGCGACCTCCCGGGTGGCCCGGTGCACGGTGGAGGCGTCCAGCAGGGTCGGCGCCTGGAGTTCGGCGGCGAACCGGGCCAGGTCGGCGACGGTGGACAGGCCGCCGGCCCCGGCCGGTGCCCGGTGCGCGGTGTTGATCAGTGTGGCGAGCATGCCCAGCGGCTCGAACACGGCCTCCGCCGCGTACTGCGCGAAGGGGATCCCGGAGGCCTTGGCGAGGGTGTCGGCGAGCACGTCGAAACCGGCGTTCGAGTACAGCCGCCGGGTGCCCGGCGCAGCCATCACCCGGTGCTCGTCGAAGGCCAGGCCCGAGGTGTGGGCCAGCAGGTGACGGACGGTCGAGCCCTCCGGGCCCGCCGGGTCGTCCAGCTCGAAGACGCCCTCCTCCACCGCGACCAGCACGGCGTACGCGGTGAGCAGCTTGGTCACCGACGCCAGGGGGAAGAGGTGCTCCTGCACCCCGTGGGTGCCCACGACCGCGCCGTCCGCACCCCGCACCATAGCGGCCGCCGCGTTGGGCACCGGCCAGTCCTCGATCATCCGCAAGCTCTGCATGCGCCCGACGATAGCCGCCCGGGGCGCCCGCGGGAGTGGCAGGCTTGCTTGGAGTGCACTCCAAGTCAGTAGCGTCGTACTCGTCGCCGACGGAAGGGGCCGCGATGGCACCGCTCGTACCGCTCACCGCAGAGCCGCTCAGCTGCACGCAGGCGTACGCCGTGGCCGGACCGGGAGCCGACCGCACCGCGCGGCACTCCATCAGCGAGGTCGCGGCCGCCAGCGGCCTGACCGCCCACACGCTGCGCTGGTACGAGCGGATCGGCCTGCTCGACCCGATCGACCGCTCGCACTCCGGGCAGCGCCGCTACAGCGACGCCGATCTGGCCCGGCTGTCCTTCCTCGGCAAGCTCCGGCTGACCGGCATGCCGGTCGCCGACATGCTCCGCTACGTGGAGCTCGTCCGCGAGGGCGACCACACGATGCCCGAGCGCTGCGACATCCTCGTCGCCCAGCGCGAGGAGGTCCGGCAGCGGATCGCCGATCTGCACGCCACCCTCGCCGTGCTCGACTTCAAGATCGACCACTACTCGGCGCGGGCCGCGGCCGCCGAACCGGCGCCCGCCGCGCCCGCCCGCCACCCCGACAGGAAGCAGAAGAGCGCATGACTCTCCCCACCGCCCCGCTCGGCACCAACGGCCCCGTCGTCGGCATCCAGGGCCTGGGCTGCATGGGCATGAGCGAGTTCTACGGCCCGACCGACACCGCCGAGGCGCTGGCCACCCTGGACGCCGCCCTCGACCTGGGCGTCACCCTGTTCGACACCGCCGACGTCTACGGCTCGGGCCACAACGAGGAGCTGATCGGCCCGTTCGTCCGGGCCCACCGCGACCGGGTGGTGCTGGCCACCAAGTTCGCCATCGAGCGCAAGGCGGACGACCCGCACTACCGCGGCGTCCGCAACGACCCGGCGTACATCCGCTCGGCCGTCGACGCCTCGCTGCGCCGGCTCGGCGTCGACGTGATCGACCTCTACTACATGCACCGCCGCGACCCGCAGGTCCCGCTCGCGGAGTCGGTCGGTGCGATGGCCGAGCTGGTGCAGGCCGGCAAGGTCCGCCACCTCGGGCTGTCGGAGGTGACCGGCGCCGAGCTGCGCGAGGCGCACGCCGTGCACCCGATCGCCGCCCTGCAGTCCGAGTGGTCGCTGTTCTCGCGGGACGTCGAGCGCACCGCGGTGCCGGCCGCCGCCGAGCTCGGTGTGGCGTTCGTGCCCTACTCGCCGCTCGGCCGCGGCTTCCTGACCGGCGCCCTCCCCGCCGCCGACCAGCTCCCCGCGGACGACTACCGCCGCTACCTGCCGCGCTTCAGCGGCGACAACGCGGCCGACAACGCCGCCCTGATCGCGCCGATCCAGAAGGTCGCCGCCGAGCGCGGGGTCTCCGCCGCCCAGGTCGCGCTGGCCTGGGTGCACCAGCAGGCCGAGGTGCACGGGCTGACCGTGGTGCCGATCCCCGGCACCCGCAAGCGGAGCCGGCTGGCCGAGAACACCGCGGCCGCCACGCTCACCCTCACCCCGGCCGAGCTCGCCGAGCTGGAGCCGATCGCCGGCCGGGTGGCCGGTGACCGCTACGCCGACATGACGTTCACCTCGGCCGGCCGGGAGTAGCCGGTGCCGGTGGGGGCGGCCGGGCGGCCGCCCCCACCGGCGGTGCGTCAGAGCGTGCGGCCGAGCCAGGCCGCCAGCCGGTCGTTGGCCCCGGCGCCCTCGGGCGCCGGCCGCACGGGGCCGAACGGCATGTCCGGGCCGCGGTCGTCGGCGGGCAGCACCTGGTGGGCGATGCCGAGCACGATCGTGGCCAGCTCCTCGTCCAGTTCGGTGCCGGGGGCGATCACCCGGGCGATGTCCCAGGTGTGGGTGACGGCCTCCATCACGTAGCCGCCGATCGCGGCCGGGGCGGGCACCCGTCCCCACGGCACCTCGACCGCGAGGTCGAGCTTCGCGTCGTCCTGCCAGGCCGCCGTCCACCGGGCCCGGGCCCGGCCGAAGGCGCCCGCCCAGTCGCCGTCCTCGATCTCGCCGCCGGCGGCCGGCACGTCCAGCCACAGCCCGCCCTCGCCGACGTAGGCGATGCGGTGGATCCCGCCGGCGGTGTGGCCGAGCAGCGTCCGCAGGTCGTACGCGGTGCACGGGGTCGGGCGGTCCAGCAGGTCGGGGGTGACACCGGCCGCGACCTTCTCCAGCTGGGTGACGGCGCGCAGGTACAGCGGGCGGGGGTCGGTGGCACTCATGATGCAGCTCCTCGATGAGGGTGTTCCGGTCTGACGAGGAGGACTCTCCCGGAGATACCTGACAGGTGCCGTCAGGTTTTATTCTGGGCTCCGTGAAGGCCGACCGACTGCTCTCGATCCTGCTCCTGCTGCAGACCCGCGGGCAGGTGTCCGCGCCCGAGCTCGCCGAGCGGCTGGAGGTCTCGGTGCGCACCGTCTACCGGGACATCGAGGCGCTCTCCGCCGCCGGGGTGCCGGTCTGGGCGGAGCGCGGCCGGCACGGCGGCATCAACCTGCTGCCCGGCTACCGTACCGATGTCACCGGGCTGACCGGCGACGAGGCCCGCGCCCTGTTCGTGCTGTCGGCGCAGGGCGCGCACGAGGCGCTCGGGCTCGGCGACGCGATCGGCTCGGCGCTGCGCAAGGTGATGGCCGCGCTGCCCGCCCCGCACCGTCCGGCCGCCGAGCGGACGAGCGAGCGGATCCTGGTCGACCCGGCCCGCTGGATGCGCGCCGAGGCGTCCGCCGGCGTCGACCTCGGCACCCTGCAGAGTGCGGTCTTCGCCGACCGGCGCCTGGAGCTGACCTACCGTCACGGCGGGGACGAGCGGCCCAGCCGGTACACCGTCGACCCGTACGGCCTGGTCAACAAGGCCGGCGTCTGGTACCTGGTGGCGGATCTCGACGGTGCGCCGCGGCTGTTCCGCGCCGACCGGATGCTCCTCGCCGCGGTCGCCGAGGACCCCGTCCGGCGGCGCCCGGGCCGACAGCTGTCCGAGGTCTGGGCGGGTCTGCGCGACCGGGTCGAGCGGATCCCGGACGAGGTCGCGGTGCGGGTGCGGGTGCACCGCCGCAGACTCGGTCTGCTGCTGCGGATCCACGGGAACAGCGTGCTCGGCCCCGTCCGCCCGGTGGACGAGGGCGAGTGGACGGAGCTGGACCTCGGGTTCCGGGCGCTGCCGGCGGCCCGCGCGCTGCTCGCCTTCGGCGGCGACGTCGAGGTGCTCGCCCCGCCCGAGGCCCGCGCGCTGCTGGCCGGGGCCGCCGCCGAGGTGGTCGGGCTGTACGCGCCGGACGCCGCCGCTACTGCGGCTGGTCGCGCAGGGTGACGTCCTGGTAGTCGCCGAGCGCGATGGCACCGAAGTTGCGCAGGCTGGCGGTGGAGTCCGCGAAGTAGCCGGTGTGCCCGTTGGCGCCCTGGGAGGAGACCTCGACGGCGCCGAACTCGGCGGTGGTCGGGTCCGCGCCGTGGCCGAGACCGCCGACCTCCAGGTAGGGGACGTTGCCGATCCAGTCGGTCGGGTTGCGGGTCGCCCAGACCCGGACGCCGGAGCCCAGGGCGCCGGCCGTCTCCACCCCCATGCCGGGGCTGCCGAACACCACGACGTCGGCGGCCTGCCCGCCGTGGATGCCGCTCGCCGCGGTGCCGCAGACCACCGATCCGTACGAGTGGCAGAAGAGCGTGGGCGGCGTTTCGGTGGAGCCGGTCGCCTTCAGCCCGGCGAGCAGCCGCAGCAGCCGCGGGGCGCCGGCCTCGGCGAGCCGTGAGGTGACGGCGTCGGGGCCGAGGCCCGACGGGGTGACGTAGCCCGTCCAGGCGATCACGGCCGTCCGGGCGCCGGGGGACTGCCTGTGCTCCTCGGCGAGCAGCGCCTTGGCCATCCCGGAGACGCCGCGCAGCGGGTCGGCGGACTGCTCGAAGTGGCCGAGGTCGGCGTCGGAGCCGGGGACGAGCACGGAGATCCGGTCGGCGGTGGCGAGGTCCCCGTACACCTCGCTGACCAGGCCGCGGCCGCGCGGGTCGAAGGCGAGGATCTGCCGGCCCTTCTGGAGCAGCCGGGCGGTGTCGTCGGCCCGGGCGTCGGCGGCGGCGCGGGCGGCGGGGTCGAGCGAGGTGTCCTCGGCGCGGGCCCTGGCCCGGTCGCGCTCCGCGGCCACGGCGTACCGGTTGGCGCGGTAGCGCAGCGCGGGCGGGGCTCCGTCGAGGTTGCCGACGACCAGGGGGTAGGTCTGGGCGAGCCGGTCCTGCTCGGCGTCGGTGAGGCCGGAGAAGAACGCCGCCACGGTGGGGGCGTCGGCGGTGGCCGGGTCGGGCAGGGCCCGGCCGAGGGACTGGTCCTCGACCCAGGCGGCGCTGCCGGCCGGCGGGCTGGTGATCGCCACCTGCTCGTTGGAGGCGGCGGCCTGGGCGGCCGCGGCGCCGGCGTCCACCAGGACGGCGGAGGCGGCGAACGCGCCTATCAG
Organism: Kitasatospora paranensis; assembly: GCF_039544005.1. Taxonomy (NCBI): domain Bacteria; kingdom Bacillati; phylum Actinomycetota; class Actinomycetes; order Kitasatosporales; family Streptomycetaceae; genus Kitasatospora; species Kitasatospora paranensis. The sequence continues at coordinate 2,914,542 of NZ_BAABKV010000001.1, read as the reverse complement.
CATGCGCTTGACCCGCCGCCTGCGCTGCATGGGCGTACTCTCCTCGGGCCGGTGACCGTCACAGCGGGCGGGGCCCGATGGGTGGTACGGAGTGCCAACTACGTGCCAGCCAGGGTAAGCGTCCCGGGCCGGGGGTGAGCAGAGTCTAAACCGTGCAGTGGGTCACACGCAGGGGGACCTGGCGTGGCGTCAGGTTGATGCCGGTTCCCCCGGACGGCGGCGTGCGCGGGCTACCGCCAGGATCCGGCGAGGGCCGGGCCGAGCTGGTCGAAGTGCCGCTCGATCAGCGCGATCATGCCGTCCGGGCCGGCCGCGTGCGCCGCGGTGTCGGACGTCCAGGAGAGGTGCGAGAGCCGCACGACCGCGCCGAAGACGGCGGCGAGCAGCCGCGGCCGCAGGTCCACCGCGGCGTCCAGGCCCTCGCGCTCGGCGAGGACACCGGCCACCACGCCCTCCTGCTCGGTGGTGCGCCGCAGGTGGGCGGCGAGCAAGGTCGGCGTGGTCTCCAGCAGTTCGAACAGCTCCAGTGCCGCGGTGACTCCGGCGGGGCCGCTCTGGTCGTCCTGGCCGAGTTCCAGCCACGCCTCGGTGATCGCGGCCCGCATCGCCTGGAGCGGGTTCTCGTCGGCCGGGCGCCGGCGCAGGCAGTCGATGAAGTAGTCCTCGGCATCGCTCATCACCGCCAGCGCGACCTCCTCCTTGTTGGCGAAGTACCGGAAGAAGGTGCGCTGGGAGACGTCGACGCTGGCGGCGATCTCGTCGACGGTGGTGCGGCCGTAGCCCTGGGTCAGGAAGAGCCGGTGGGCGGCGTCGACCAGGGCGTCCCTGGTGCGCTGCTTCTTGCGCTCGCGCAGCCCGAGGACGCGACAGCCGGGATCGGTGGTGGGTGCGGTGAGCGGCGTTGCCATGGGCTCCACGATAGCGGTCTGACATATGTCATCGACCGTCATGAGTCACTGTTTGCCGAATGGCAGGGACTGACATAATGTTCCCGACGTGGCGCCCGCCGGGCCGACAGCTCGTGGGGACGGGTGGGCCGGGGCGCCACACCCATGTCCGGTGCCGCCCTCCGCGGGCGGCACCCAGGTCTCCCAGGGGAAGGCACGCACGATGAGTCAGTCCGTTCTCGACAGCCAGCAGGCGGCCACGCCGCCGGCCGGGGGCGGGGCCTCAAGGGCCACCCCTGGCTGACCCTCCTGACGGTCGCCGTCGGCGTGATGATGGTGGCCCTCGACGGCACCGTCGTCGCGATCGCCAACCCGGCCATCCAGGCCGACCTCGGCGCCTCGCCCGCCGACATCCAGTGGGTGACCAGCGGCTACCTGCTCGCCCTCGCCGTCTTCCTGGTCACCGCCGGCAAGATCGGCGACCGCTTCGGCCACAAGGCGACCTTCCTGGTCGGCGCGGCCGGCTTCGCCGCGACCTCGGCGGCGATCGGCTTCGCCACCTCGATCCAGACCGTGATCGCCTTCCGCGTCCTGCAGGGCCTGTTCGGCGCGCTGCTCCAGCCCGCCGCGCTCGGCCTGCTGCGCGGCGCCTTCCCCGCCGACCGGCTCAACATGGCCATCGGCATCTGGGGCGGCGTGATCGGCGCCTCCACCGCGGCCGGCCCGATCGTCGGCGGCCTGCTGGTCGAGCACGTCAACTGGCAGTCGGTGTTCTGGATCAACATCCCGGTCGGCCTGCTCGCCCTGGCGCTCGGCCTGTGGATCCTGCGCGACGCGCGCAGCGAGAACGCCGCCAAGTCCTTCGACATCCCGGGCATCGTGCTGCTCTCCGGGGCGATGTTCATGCTGGTCTGGGGCATCATCAAGGCCCCGGTCTGGGGCTGGGGCGACCCGGCGACGCTGCTGTTCATCGGCGGCGCCGTGCTGGCGATGGTGCTGTTCGCGTTCTGGCAGACCCGGGCCGAGGAGCCGCTGATCCCGCTCGGCCTGTTCCGCTCGGTGCCGCTGTCGGCGGGCACCCTGCTGATGGTGCTGATGGCCTTCGCGTTCTTCGGCGGGGTCTTCTTCGTGACCTTCTACCTGCAGAACGTGCACGGCATGTCGCCCGTCCAGGCCGGTGTCCACCTGCTGCCGATGACCGGCATGATGATCGTCGGCGCGCCGGTGGCGGGCGCCGCGATCGGCAAGGTCGGCCCGCGGATCCCGATCGTCGTCGGCATGCTCTTCACCACCGCCGCCATGGCCGGCATGTCGACCCTGACGGTCGACTCCGGCAACGGCGTGATGGCGCTCTGGTTCGTGCTGATGGGCCTGGGCCTCAGCCCGGTCATGGTCGGTGCCACCGAGGTCATCGTCGGCAACGCCCCGCTGGAGCTCTCCGGTGTGGCCGGCGGCCTCCAGCAGGCCGCCATGCAGGTCGGCGGCAGCCTGGGGACGGCCGTGCTCGGCGCGGTGATGGCCTCCAAGGTCACCGATGTGCTGCCCGGCAAGTGGGCCGCCGCCGGTCTGCCGCCCGTCCAGGGCGCCCAGGCCGAGGGCCTGCGCCAGGCCGCCCAGCTCGGCATCGCGCCGCCCGCCCCGGCGGGCACCCCGCAGAAGGTGGTCGACGCGATGGCCGGCGCCGTCCACACCTCCTTCGTGAGCGGCATGTCGGTGGCGTTCCTGGTGGCCGGCGTGGTGGCCCTGGTCGCCGCCGGGCTCGGCCTGCTGACCAAGCGCGGCAGCACCGAGGCCGGCCCCGCCGTCCACATCTGACCCCCGGCGGCCCCGGTCGCCCCGCCCGCACCCGGCCCGGACGTGTCCCGGCCGGGTGCGGCGCGTCCGGCCCGCCGCGGCCCCGGTCGCCGGGCCCCGGACCGGGCCGCAGACTGGGAGCCGGGCGGGGCCGCCGCCCGTGGCGGCCGCGACGGACGGCGGACGGGGCACAGGGACGGCCATGAGCGCAGCGGACGAGGGCGACCCGTCGGCGGGCCCGGGATCCGGGCCGCCGGACGGTCGGCTGCTCGCCGGGCGGTACCGGCTCGGGCGGCGTCTCGGCCGCGGCGGGATGGGCACGGTCTGGGTGGCCCGGGACGCCAAACTCGCCCGCGATGTGGCGGTCAAGGAGCTCGGGGTCGCCGGGATCCCGGACGAGGACCTGCCGGCGCTCCAGGCCCGGATGGAGCGCGAGGCCCGGGCGGCGGCGATCCTCAACCACCCGAGCGCGATCACCGTGTACGACGTGCTGGAGCAGGACGGCCGGCCGTGGATCGTGATGGAGCTGATCGACGGCCCGTCGCTGGCCGAGGTCCTCGGCGACGAGGGCACCCTGCTGCCGCGGGACGCGGCCCGGGTCGGCGAGCAGGTGCTCGGGGCGCTCTCCGAGGCCCACCGGCACGGTGTGCTGCACCGCGACGTGAAGCCGGCCAACGTGCTGCTGGAACGCGGTGGCCGGGCCGTCCTCACCGACTTCGGCATCGCCCTGCTGGCGGACTCGCCCGTGCTGACCCGGACGGGCGACATGGTCGGCTCCCCGGACTACGTCGCGCCGGAGCGGGTCACCGGCCACCGGCCGGGCCCCGAGTCGGACCTCTGGTCGCTCGGCGCCACCCTGTACGCGGCGGTGGAGGGGCACTCGCCGTTCCACCGGACGAGCACGATGAGCACCCTGCAGGCGGTGGTCTCCGACCCGCTGCCCGAGGCCCGCAACGCGGGGGCGCTGGCCCCCGTCCTGGCGGCGCTGCTCCGCAAGGACCCGGCCGAGCGGCCCCCCGCGGCGGAGGTGCTCGCGATGCTGCGGGAGGCGGGCGGCGGGACCGCGCGATCCGTCCGCCCGCCGCCGGACGCGTCCACGGCGCAGCTGCCCGGGCGCGGGGCGACGCCGGTCCGGCCGCTGCCCGTGCCCCCGCCCGTTCCCGCCCCTGCGCCCGTGCCCGCGTCCGTGCTCCCGCCGGTGTCCGGACCGCCGCCGGCCCGGCCGCCGGCGCCGGACGCGTCCGGCGCCGGCGGCGGGCGGCGGCGGACGGCGCTGGTCGTGGCGGCCGCCGCGCTGGTGGCCGCGCTGGCCGGCGGCCTGGCGTTCGCGCTGACCCGCGGCGGCCCGGACACCCCCGCCCCGGCGGCCGCGGCCGGGGGCTCGTCGCCGTCGGCGTCACGGACACCCACCCCCACGCCGAGCCCGACGCCGAGCCCGACCGCCACACCGAGCCCGACCCCGACACCCACACCGAGCCCCACCCCGACGCCCAGTCCCACCCCCACGCCGACCCCGACACCGACTCCGACGCCGACCCCCACGCCCACGCCGACCCCGGCGCCCGCGGGCTTCACGTGGGCCGACGACCCTGCCGGGTTCCGGGCGCCCGTGCCGCAGGGCTGGGTCCGCAGCGAGTCCGCGGGCGGGATCGACTACTCGCCGGACGGCGGGGTGCACCTGCTGCGGTTCGGCGTCGACCCGGGCTCCACCGAATCCGCCCGCTCGCACCTGCTGGACCTGGAGCGGAGCGCGAGCACCCGGCCGGGTTACGTCCGCGTCGCCCTGGTGAGCGACGTCTACCAGGGGCAGCCGGGGGCGCTGTGGGAGTACACCTACAGCGACGACCAGGGCACCCCGCAGCACGCGATCGACCAGGCGTTCGTGGCACCGGACGGCACCGCGTACGCCGTGGCGATGTCCTCGCCCGAGGACGACTGGCCGACCACCCGCGGGCAGTTCTCCACCGTGCTGGCCGGCTTCACCGTGCCGTGAGCGGCGCCGGGCGCGCGGACGCACAACGGCCGAGGGCCGGACCCATGGCGGGTCCGGCCCTCGGCCGTGCTCACGGCAGCGGTCAGGCGTCGCCGCCCGCGGCGCCCGGGTCGGCCGCCGTCACGTCGAGCAGCTGGTAGCGGTCGATCGCGGCCTTCAGCAGGCTGCGCTCGATCTTGCCCTGCTTGGCGAGCTCGGTGAGCACGCCGAGGACGACCGACTGCGCGTCGATGTGGAAGAACCGACGGGCCGCACCACGGGTGTCGGCGAAGCCGAACCCGTCGGCGCCCAGCGACTGCCACTGGCCCGGCACCCAGCGCGAGATCTGGTCCGGCACCGCGCGCATCCAGTCGGACACGGCGACGAACGGACCTTCGGCGCCCTGGAGCTTGGCCGTCACGTACGGGACGCGCTGCGGCTCCTCCGGGTGGAGGAGGTTGAACTCCTCCACCTCGATGGCGTCGCGGCGCAGCTCGTTCCACGAGGTCGCGGACCAGACGTCGGCCTTGACGTTCCACTCCTCGGCAAGGATGCGCTGGGCCTCCAGGGCCCACGGCACCGCCACGCCGGAGGCGAGGATCTGCGCGGGGATCGTGCCGGCCTCGCCGTCCTTGAGCCGGTAGAGGCCCTTGAGGATGCCCTCGGTGTCCACGCCCTCCGGCTCGGCGGGCATCCGGATCGGCTCGTTGTAGACGGTGAGGTAGTAGAAGACGTCCTCGCCCGTCGGGTGCTCGGCCGTACTGCCGTACATCCGGCGCAGACCGTCCTGCATGATGTGCGCGATCTCGTAGCCGTACGCGGGGTCGTACGCGACGACGCCCGGGTTGGTCGAGGCGAGCAGGTGCGAGTGGCCGTCGGCGTGCTGCAGGCCCTCGCCGGTCAGCGTGGTGCGGCCGGCGGTGGCACCGATCACGAAGCCGCGGGCCAGCTGGTCGGCCATCTGCCAGAACTGGTCACCGGTGCGCTGGAACCCGAACATCGAGTAGAAGACGTACACCGGGATCAGCGGCTCGCCGTGCGTCGCGTACGACGAACCGGCGGCGATCAGCGAGGCGGTACAGCCCGCCTCGGAGATGCCGTCGTGCAGCATCTGGCCGGTCGGGGACTCCTTGTACGCCAGCAGCAGCTCGCGGTCGACCGACTCGTAGGTCTGGCCGAGCGGGTTGTAGATCTTGGCGGACGGGAACAGCGAGTCCATGCCGAAGGTGCGGTACTCGTCGGGCGCGATCGGCACGAACCGGTTGCCGATGCCCTTGTCCCGCATCAGGTCCTTGAGCACCCGGACGAACGCCATCGTGGTGGCGATGGTCTGGTTGCCCGAACCCTTCTTGACCGCCTTGTACGCGTCGTCGCCCGGCAGCTCCAGCTTGCGCGGACGCACCTTGCGGGTCGGCATGTAGCCGCCGAGCTCCTGCCGGCGGTCGTGCATGTACTGGATCTCCTCCGAGTCGCGACCCGGGTGGTAGTAGGGCGGGTAGCCCTCGTCCAGCTGCTTGTCGGTGATCGGCAGGTGCAGCCGGTCGCGGAAGCGCTTCAGGTCCTCGACCGTCAGCTTCTTCATCTGGTGGGTGGCGTTGCGGCCCTCGAAGTTCGGGCCCAGCGTCCAGCCCTTGACCGTCTGCGCCAGGATGACCGTCGGCTGGCCCTGGTGCTCGCGGGCCGCCTTGAACGCCGCGTAGACCTTGCGGTGGTCGTGACCGCCGCGGCCCAGGTGCTGGATCTGGTGGTCGGTCATGTTCTCGACCATCGCCCGCAGCCGCAGGTCACCGCCGAAGAAGTGCTCGCGGATGTACGCGCCGGTCTCCGTCGCGTACGTCTGGAACTGGCCGTCCACCGTGGTGTTCAGCTTGTTCACCAGGACGCCGTCGCGGTCCTGCGCGAGCAGCGGGTCCCAGCTGCGGTCCCACACCAGCTTGATCACGTTCCAGCCGGCGCCGCGGAACTGCGACTCCAGCTCCTGGATGATCTTGCCGTTGCCGCGGACCGGGCCGTCGAGGCGCTGCAGGTTGCAGTTGACGACGAAGGTCAGGTTGTCCAGACCCTCGCGCGCCGCCAGGGACAGCTGGCCGAGCGACTCGGGCTCGTCCATCTCGCCGTCGCCCAGGAAGGCGTACACCTGGCTGTCGGAGGTGTCCTTGATGCCCCGGTGCTCCAGGTACCGGTTCATCCGGGCCTGGTAGATCGCGCCGAGCGGGCCGAGGCCCATCGACACGGTCGGGAACTCCCAGAAGTCGGGCATCAGCCGCGGGTGCGGGTAGCTGGAGAGGCCGTAGGGGCCTTCGACTTCTCCTGGCGGAACGCGTCGAGCTGCTGCTCGGAGAGCCTGTCCAGCAGGAAGGCACGGGCGTAGATGCCGGGCGACGCGTGACCCTGGAAGAAGATCTGGTCGCCGGAGGCGCCCTCGGCGTCCTTGCCGCGGAAGAAGTAGTTGAAGCCCACGTCGTACAGCGACGCGGAGGAGGCGAAGGTGGCGATGTGGCCGCCGACGCCGATGCCCGGGCGCTGCGCCCGGGAGACCATCACGGCCGCGTTCCAGCGGGTCGCGTTGAGGATCTTGCGCTCGATCTCCTCGTTGCCGGGGAAGAACGGCTCGTCCTTGGTCGCGATGGTGTTGACGTAGTCCGTGCTGCGCATCTCGGGCACGGCGACACGCTTCTCACGGGCGCGCTCGATCAGGCGGAGCATCAGGTAGCGGGCGCGCTCACGCCCCCGCTCGTCGATGGCCGCGTCGAGCGACTCCAGCCATTCCGCGGTCTCCTCGGGATCGAAGTCCGGGACCTGACTCGGAAGGCCGCCAATGATGATCGGGTTGCGATCGGATCCGGAAGCCACGCTGTTCCTTCACTGTCGGTCGAAACTGAGGTGTGTCGCGCCGCCTCCATCGTGTACCGCGACTCGGAGATCCGTCATCTCTACCGATCGGTAACCGTTCCGCCTGGTGGGCGGGCCGGTCGGGGATGTGCGGGGGCGTCGTCGCCCGTTCTGCGCATCCCCGGTGGTGGTGTTACGAAGAGGTGGTCCGACCTGGTTTCCCGGCCGCTCCGGCAGAGCGGTCGGGGTGAGGGCCAACAGGAGACTCTACGCCCGGTCGGGGTGACCCCGAACGCCGTTCGCATCTCGGGCACGCGTACGGCCCCCGGTCCGACACGCGGGCGCGCGAAGCACCACGGGTTCGGGCAGAAAAGGGCAAACGGGTGTGATTCCCGACACATCACCCGGCGTGTCCCCCTCTGGGACGTCAACCTTTGGGTGGGATCGGGTGTCGGGTACTTGCGCGAACCGCCGCGCACGTGTGGACTACGCCCACAGCCCCGGCACGGACGCCGGGCCGAATACTGGAGGTTATTCCCGTGAGCGCGACCGCGGACCCCGCGGACAAGTCCAACCCTGCAGCTCGTCTGGGCTTCGAAGAAGGCCAGATCATCCAGGAGCTCGGGTACGACGATGACTGTGACCAGGAGCTCCGCGAGGGGATCGAGGACGTCACTGGCTCGGAGCTCGTCGACGAGGACTACGACGACGTCGCCGACGGCGTCCTGCTGTGGCATCGCGAGGAGGACGGGGATCTCACCGACGCCCTCGTCGACGCGCTGGAGTACCTCGCCGAAGGCGGCCTCATCTGGCTGCTGACGCCCAAGACGGGCCGCGAGGGCCACGTGGAGGCGCACGAGATCGCCGACGCCGCGAAGACGGCCGGTCTGTCCCAGACCAGCTCCGTCGCGATCGCCAAGGACTGGGCCGGCACCCGGCTCGCCTCGCCCAAGGCGGCGCGCTCCGGCAAGCGCTGAGCGGCCCCACGACTCTTCGGGCGGGCCCCGCTGGAGCTTCCTCCAGCGGGGCCCGCCCGTTGCCGTCCACGGCTTGTGGGTGCGGCCGGTGCGATTGTTCACCGAGGGCGGAACCATGGGGCCGGGGCGCCGTCCGGCTCACCCGGACGGCCCAACCCACCCGATGAGGTGGAAGGATGCCCCTGTCCCGCGCGGCGCCCGGCGACCGCGGCACCCGCCCTCCCGCCCCTCCCCGGGGCCGGAGCGGCCCAGAGGAAGGTCTCACCCCATGGCCATCGAGGTCGGCACCCAGGCTCCGGACTTCGAGCTCAAGAACCAGCACGGCGAGCTGGTCAAGCTCTCCGACTTCCGCGGCGAGAAGAACGTCGTCCTGGTCTTCTACCCGTTCGCCTTCACCGGGGTGTGCACCGGCGAGGTGTGCGCGATCCAGAAGGAGCTGCCGCGCCTGCAGAACGACGACGTCCAGGTGCTGGCGGTCTCCAACGACTCGCCGTTCACCCTGCGCGTCTTCGCCGATCAGGAGGGACTCGACTACCCGCTGCTCTCCGACTTCTGGCCGCACGGCGAGGTCTCCCGCGCCTACGGCGTCTTCCAGGAGGACAAGGGCTGCGCCGTGCGCGGCACCTTCGTCATCGACAAGGAGGGCGTCGTCCGCTGGACGGTCGTCAACGGCCTGCCGGACGCCCGTGACGAGCAGGAGTACCTGAAGGCGCTCGGCGCGCTGTAGGGCGTGCCCGCTCCCGTCGCCGCAGGCGCGCCCGGACATCCGTCCGGGCGCGCCTGCGGTGTTCCGGGACAGCCCGGGAACCCGGCACTACGATCGGGCCGTTGGCAGGAGGCGGGCACCCCGGACGGGGCCGGCCCGTACCACCGGGGGCACCCGCCGTGCCTCCCGCACATTTGGAGGACATGTGGGTGTCAGCCTGAGCAAGGGCGGCAACGTCTCCCTGACCAAGGAGGCCCCCGGCCTCACCGCCGTCATCGTCGGCCTCGGCTGGGACGTCCGCACCACCACCGGTACCGACTTCGACCTCGACGCCAGTGCGCTGCTCTGCACCGAGTCCGGCCGGGTCCGCTCGGACGCGGACTTCGTCTTCTTCAACAACCTGACCAGCCAGGACGGCTCGGTGGAGCACACCGGCGACAACCTGACCGGTGAGGGCGAGGGCGACGACGAGCAGATCAAGGTCAACCTGGCCGGCGTACCGGCCGAGATCGCCAAGATCGTCTTCCCGGTCTCCATCTACGACGCCGAGAACCGCCAGCAGAACTTCGGCCAGGTCCGCAACGCCTTCATCCGCGTGATCAACCAGGCCGGCGGTGCGGAGATCGCCCGCTACGACCTCTCCGAGGACGCCTCCACCGAGACCGCGATGGTCTTCGGCGAGCTCTACCGCAACGGCGCGGAGTGGAAGTTCCGCGCCATCGGCCAGGGCTACGCCTCCGGCCTGCGCGGCATCGCCCAGGACTTCGGCGTCAACGTCTGAGCCCTGCGGAACGGGCCCGGCCGCACACGCGGCCGGGCCCGTCCGCGTTTCCGGCGGCACCACCCACCCCCGGCCGCCCCGGTCGGGGGCCGCTCGGCTGCCCGGACGACGCGGACGGAGGGCGTGGGGCGCCCTGGTAGATTCGTCCGGCTCCGAGCCGGTGGAGCGCCCCGCCCGGGGCCTCGCCGGCGGGCCGGCGGCCGTCGCAGCCGGAGGGCGGAGTTCAGGAAGTTCAGGCGGGTGAGCACCGCCGCACGGGGGCCGGGGGCATACACCTCATGGGGTGTGTCCGGCGGCCGGGCGGGCGGGCCGCCGATCGGGAGCCCCGGGGACGGGAGCTGGGAGGAAACGTATGAGTGTCACGCTGGCCAAGGGCGGCAACGTCTCGCTGACCAAGGCGGCGCCGAACCTGACGCAGGTGCAGATCGGGCTGGGCTGGGACGCCCGCTCGACCACCGGCGCGCCCTTCGACCTGGACGCCAGCGCCCTGCTGTGCGCGGGCGGGCGGGTGCTCGGCGACGAGTACTTCGTGTTCTACAACAACCTGCGCAGCCCGGAGGGCTCGGTCGAGCACCAGGGCGACAACCTGACCGGCGACGGCGACGGTGACGACGAGGTCGTGCAGGTCAACCTCGACCTGGTGCCCGTCCAGGTCGACAAGGTGGTCTTCGCGGTGTCGATCTACGACGCGGAGGCCCGGATCCAGAACTTCGGCCAGGTCTCGAACGCCTACATCCGGGTGGTCAACCTGACGGACGGCCAGGAGATCGCCCGGTACGACCTCACCGAGGACGCCTCCACCGAGACGGCGATGATCTTCGGCGAGCTCTACCGCTACCAGGGCGAGTGGAAGTTCCGCGCGGTCGGCCAGGGCTACGCCTCCGGCCTGCGGGGCATCGCCCTGGATTTCGGGGTAAACGTCCAGTAAAGTCCGCCGCCGAAAACCAGCTCTGCAGCCATGAATCCGAAAGGTAACTGACTCCGTGTTCCTCCGCACATTCGGATGGTCCTTCGCCATCACGATCGCCGGCCTGATCGCAGCCGGCCTGATCTGGGGGCCGAGGGCTTCGGCGTCGTCCTGATCCTCTCGATCCTCGAGATCTCCCTGTCGTTCGACAACGCGGTCGTCAACGCCACCGTCCTGAAGCGGATGAACCCGTTCTGGCAGAAGATCTTCCTCACGGTCGGCGTGCTGATCGCGGTCTTCGGCATGCGGCTGATCTTCCCGCTGCTGGTCGTCGGCCTGACCGCCCACCTCAGCCCGAGCACGGTGATCGACCTCGCGCTCGACTCCTCCAAGACGTTCGAGGGCCAGACGTACGCCGACTACCTGGCGGCTGCCAACCCGGCGATCGCGGCCTTCGGCGGCATCTTCCTGCTGATGATCTTCCTCGACTTCATCTTCGAGGAGAAGGACTTCAACTGGCTGCGCTGGCTGGAGAAGCCGCTGGAGAAGATCGGCAAGCTGGACGCGCTCTCCTCGGTCATCGCCCTGATCGCGCTCGCCCTCGCCTCCCGGTTCTTCGCCGCCGAGCACGCCGAGACGGTGCTGCTGGCCGGCCTGATGGGCCTCGCCACCTACCTCGCCGTCAACGGCCTCTCGGGCGTCTTCGAGTCCGGCCTGGAGGAGCAGGAGGAGGCCGAGGAGGCCGCCGAGAAGAGCGGCAGGTCGCTCGTCCAGGTCGGCGGCAAGGCCGCGTTCTTCCTGTTCCTCTACCTGGAGGTCCTGGACGCGTCGTTCTCCTTCGACGGCGTGGTCGGCGCGTTCGCCATCTCGCAGGACATTTTCATGATCACCCTGGGTCTGGGCATCGGCGCGATGTACATCCGCTCGCTGACCGTCTACCTCGTCCGCAAGGGCACCCTGGACGACTACGTCTACCTGGAGCACGGCGCGCACTACGCGATCGGCGCCCTGGCCTGCATCCTGCTGGTCTCCATCGAGTACCACATCCCGGAGATCGTCACCGGCCTGATCGGCGTCGGCTTCATCGGTGCGGCGCTGGCCTCCTCGGTCGTCCGCAACAAGCGGGAACAGGCACTGGACACCGCCTCCCGGACGGAGCCGTCCTCCGTCTGACCGGCACACCCGCACGCGCAAGGGCCCCGCACACCGAGTGTGCGGGGCCCTTGCGCGTACCGGCGGGAATCAGCCGAGCTGCTGCTCGATCGCCCGGAGCTTGCGCTCCAGCGAGTCCAGCTTGGGCATCGACAGGGTGTCGTCGTCCACCGTCAGGTCGATGCTGGACGACAGCGAGGAGGACGAGGAGCCGCCGCCGACCGCGGCGCGGGGGCGCCGGCCGGCGGTGAGGGCGGCGGGCTCCAGCGCCGAGGGGCCGACTTTGGCCATCGGGTCCTCATCGGATAGCGCAGGCTCCGAAGCGGAGTCGCCCGAGGAGGACGCGGTCAGCGCGGGCACCTGGCGGCCGCCGCGGCCGCGGCTCAGCACACCGCCGCCGGAGCGGGCGATCGCCTTCAGCTCGGCCCGCTCGCGGCGGTCCGCCGTGCGGGCGCGCTGCTTCGCGTCGATCTTCGACTGGCGCTCCTCGCGCACCTCGTCGACCGCCTCGTCCAGGCTGCGCACGTTCTCCAGCAGCATCAGCGACCACGCCGCGTAGGTCTCGCGGGGGCGCGCAGCCAGCGGACGATCCGGATCTGCGGCAGCGGACGGGGGATCAGGCCCTGCTCGCGCAGCGCGGCGCGACGGGTCTGCTTCAGCGCGCGGTCGAACAGCACCGCGGCCGAGATGGACATGCCGGCGAAGAACTGCGGAGCACCGTCGTGCGCACCGCCGCGCGGCGCGTGCACCCAGTTGAACCAGGCCGAGGCGACCGCGAACAGCCAGACCAGCAGACGCGAGCCGAGCGCGGCGTCACCGTGGCTGGCCTCACGCACGGCGAGCACCGAGCAGAACATCGCCGCGCCGTCGAGGCCGAACGGGACGAGGTACTCCCAGCCGCCGGACAGGTTGAGGTTCTCCTGGCCGAAGCCCACCAGGCCGTGGAAGGAGAGCGCGGCGGCGACACCCGCGCAGCAGAACAGCAGCACGTAGGAGGCGCCGCCGTAGACGGCCTCCTTGCGGCGCCGACGCTCCTCGCCGCGCTCCCAGGAGTCGGCGTTGTCGTCCGGCTTGTTGTTCTTCACGCGCAGTACGGCCACCAGGACGGCGGTGAACAGCAGGGCCACGCCGCCGATCACGGCCCAGACCAGCTGTATGGAGGAGAGGTTCATCGTGGGTTGGGCCTCGAATTCCGCAGGGCAGGGGGATGGATCGCAGCTGCACAGGCGGCGGGTCGGGCGGGGCGGATCCTGACGTCGTGTCCTGGACGCCGCCGCACACGGGCCGCCGGGGACGCCTGTGCGGGCATGACGATATCGCGTCCGGGGGAGCGGCATCGTACGGGAGTGGCGGATCCGTCGCCAACGGAGGGACTGACGGTGACTCATCGTCGACGGTGGGGTATGGCTCTGATGCGACGATACGGGCACGATGAACGCCGACGGCGGTGCGCCGGCCGACCACCGGCCGGTCGCAGGGGAGGACACACACGCGATGGTCTCGGTCTGGGAGTTCCTGAAGGGCGACCGGAACAACGTCGACTCGGGCGGACAGTTCAAGGTCACACTGACCAAGTCCCAACCGCAGCACGCCCTGGTCGGCGCCGCCGCGACCACCGGCAACCTGTACGTCAACCTGCACTGGACGACCCGGACGGCCGAGCGGCCGGGCGCCGGCGGAGCGCTGCGCAAGCTGTTCGACCTGCGGAACCTTCGGCCGATGGCGCCGGAATCCTACGAGCGGGCGCCGGTCAGCGTCGACCTCGACCTGGCCTGCATGTACGAGTTGACCGACGGCAGCCGCGGCGTCGTCCAGCCGCTCGGGGGTTCTTCGGCGACCTCAACCGGCCGCCGTACATCAAGCTCAGCGGTGACGACGTGTACGGGGCGCCGTCCGGCGAGACGATGTACGTCAACCTGGAGAAGAAGGACCAGTTCCGGCGGCTGCTCATCTTCGTCTACATCTACGACGACACCCCGGCGTTCGACCGGACGCACGCCACGCTGACCATCGTGCCGCCGACCGGCCCGCGGATCGAGATCAGACTCGACCAGCGGGCGGCGGCGGCCCGCTCCTGCGCGGTGGTGCTGATCGAGAACTCCGGCGACAACCAGCTCACCGTGCGCCGCGAGGTGCGGTACGTGCACGGCTTCCAGTCCGATCTGGACCGGCTCTACGGCTTCGGCATGCAGTGGCAGCGCGGCTACAAGAAGCCCTCCGGCCCGGCCGCCTGAACGGCCGGGCGGGCCGGGCCGGAGCCCGGACCGGCTAGCGGGGCTGGAACTGCGGCCCCTGCGGCGGCAGGGCGAACCCCGGCTGCGGCGCCACGGGCTGCGGCTGCGGGACGGGGGCCTGCTGCTGGGGGTAGCCGTACCCGGTGTTCGGCTGCGGCTGCGGGGCGGGCTGCTGCTGGGGGTAGCCGTAGCCCGTGTTCGGCTGCTGCGGCGGCGGATAGCCGTACCCCGGCTGGGGCTGCGGCGGGTACGGCGTCTGCGGGTAGCCGTACCCCCGGCCTGGGCCGCGGCCGGCTGCGGGTGGCCGTACCCGGAGGGCGCCGCGTGCTGCGGGGCGGGCGCGGCCGGTGCGGCGGCCGGCATCCCCGCGGTCGGCGGCGCGGCCGGCGGCGGCGGGAGCGGGGCGGCCGGCGTGGCCGGGGCCAGCGAGTAGATGTCCGGCTCCTCGTCCACCGGGGCCGGTGCCGGTGCCGGGGCGGCGTCGGCCGCGGGCTCGTCGCCGTCCTCGATCGCGATGCCGTAGTCGGTGGCGAGGCCGCTCAGGCCGGTGGCGTAGCCCTGGCCGACCGCGCGGAACTTCCACCCGCCGTCGCGCCGGTAGAACTCGCCGGCGACCAGGGCGCTCACCTCGTCGCCGTCGGTGACGGGGAACTCCGCGAGCGCAGCCGACCCCGCGACCGCCGCGTCGAACACCAGCAGCCGCAGCCCCGGTACCGCGCGGAACGATCCGCCCTCGGCGGAACCCGCCAGCACCACCCGGTCCACGTCCCCGGGGAGCCGGGCGAGGTCGACCTCGACCTCGTCGGAGACCTCCTCGCCGCCCCCGCGGGCCGGCCCGGCCGGTGGCGCACGGCGCCGCTGGGGTGCTCGGGCTGGTTGTAGAAGACGAAGTCGGCATCCGAACGGACCTTGCCGCCGGCCGCGACCAGCAGGGCCGAGACGTCCACCTCCGGGGCACCGGGGGCCGCCGTCCAGCGCAGCACGGCACGCACGGCGGCGGCCGTCAGGGGGATGTTGGCGCCCTTCGCCATCACGTGCGTCATGCCCTACATCCTGCCCGCCACCGGCCCCTGCGGACAACGCGGACCCGGTGCCGGCGAGCGGCTTGTGTGTCGTCGCAGGTAACCTTCCGAGAATTCGATGTTTCAGGGCTCCGCGCGGCCGAAACGGACCGTACGATTAGCCGCCAACGGACCAGGCACACCACCCCTCGGCGAACCGCCCACACGCGGGCGAGGACTGCCGGACCGTCCCCCACCCGCGAAACCATCGGGCCCCGCCGTACGTCCCTGCTGTCGGGGCGTCAGCCGCCCACCCGGCCCCGGCCGCCACCGAGTCTCCAGGGAGAGCGATTTGCGCCACTTCGGCCACCTTGCCGACGACGTCCGCGGTCGGCTCTTCCTGAGCGAGCCCGTCGCCTTCGACCTGCACAGCGAGGCGGCCGTGCTCTCCACCGCGCTGGGCGCCACGCTGTACAGCCCGGCGACCCGCAGCACCCTGGCGACGGACATCCGCAAGCAGGCCGCCCGCGGCGTGGTCTCCATGGTGCTCTGCCTTGAGGACGCGATCGCCGACCACGAGGTGCCGGACGCCGAGCACAACCTCGTCGCCCAGCTCGGCGCGCTCGCCGCCGACGGCGCCGAGGGCTCCCGCTGCTGTTCGTACGGGTCCGCACCGCCGGGCAGATCACCGACCTCACCCGCCGGCTCGGCCCGGCCGTCCGGGTGCTCGCCGGCTTCGTGGTGCCCAAGTTCACCGAGGAGAGCGGCGGCGCCTTCCTGGAGGCGCTCACCTCGGCCGAGGAGGAGTCCGGGCAGCGGCTGTTCGCCATGCCGGTGCTCGAGTCGCCCGAACTCGCCCACCTGGAGACCCGCCGCGACCAGCTGTTCGGCATCGCCCGGCTGCTGGAGAAGTACCGCGAGCGCATCCTCGCCGTCCGGCTCGGCGTCACCGACCTCTGCTCCGCGTACGGGCTGCGCCGCTCGCCCGATCTGACCGCCTACGACGTGGCGCTGGTCGCCGGCGTCATCGGCGACGTGGTCAACGTGCTCGGCCGGGCCGACGGCACCGGGTACACCGTCACCGGCCCGGTCTGGGAGTACTTCCCCGTCCAGGAGCGGATGTTCAAGCCGCAGCTGCGCCGCACCCCGTTCGCCGAGGCGCAGCCGCCCGCGGACGGCGTCCGGCAGCGGATCATCGAGCACGACCTCGACGGCCTGATCCGCGAGATCGAGCTGGACCGCGCCAACGGCCTGCTCGGCAAGACCTGCATCCACCCCAGCCACGTGCCCGCGGTGCACGCGCTCTCCGTGGTCACCCACGAGGAGTTCTCCGACGCGCAGGACATCCTCAGCCGGCACCGCGACGGCGGCGGCGTGCTGCGCTCCGCGTACACCAACAAGATGAACGAGGCCAAGCCGCACCGCGCCTGGGCGGAGCGTGTGATGCTGCGCGCCGAGGTGTTCGGCGTCGCCCGCGAGGACGTCAGCTTCGCCGAGCTGCTCGGCGCCTGCCTCTGCGGCTGACCCGCACCCCGGCCGACCGGCACCGCGGCCGACCAGCACCGCGGCCGAGCTGGGTACCCTCGACCGCAATGCCCTCCGCGGGCGCGCCCCGCGGATCCCGCGCCACCGAATGTCTGCACCACCGAAAGCAGGAGTTGTGACCGCACCGCACGCCGAGCAGGCGCCCTGGTCCGGCCAGTGGGTCACCGACCGCCTCGACATCGCCCTCACCGGGTCCCCCGAGCTGCCGGGGCTGATCGGGCTCGCGCTGCGCCGCAACCCCCGCCGCGCCCACCTGCTGGTCTCCCAGGTCCTCGGCAAGCACGTGCCGCAGCACCCCGAGGTGGTGCACGGCGCCGGGCTGGAGCTCGGCGGCCGCGTCCGCGCACTGCTCGGCGACGAGGCCGCCGCCCGCGCCGTGGTGCTCGGCTACGCGGAGACCGCCACCGCGCTCGGCCACAGCGTCGCCGACGCCCTGGACGCCCCGTACCTGCACTCCACCCGGCGGCCGGTCGACGGGCTCGCGCCGGTCGGCGGGTTCGAGGAGGAGCACTCGCACGCCACCTCGCACCTGCTGCTGCCCGAGGACGCCGGGATGCTGGCCGGCGACGGCCCGCTGGTGCTGGTCGACGACGAGTTCTCCACCGGCAACACCGTGCTGAACACCGTCCGCGCCCTGCACGCCGAGCACCCCCGCGGGCACTACGTGGTCGTCGCCCTGGTCGACCTGCGCACCGCCGCCGACCGCGAACGGCTCGCCGCGGCCGCCGCCGAGCTCGGCGCCCGGGTCGACCTGGTCGCCACCGCCGTCGGCGGCGTCGACCTGCCCGCCGACGTGCTGCCGCGCGCCCAGCGGCTGATCGACGCCCAGCCCGTCCAGGACGGCCCCGGCGGCCCGGCGGCGCCCGTCCACCGGGTCGCGCTGGACTGGCCCGCCGACCTGCCCGACGGCGGCCGGCACGGCTTCACCCCCGACCACCGGGCCCGGCTGGAGAAGGAGCTGCCCGGGATCGCGGCGCCCGTCGCCGACCTGGTCGCCGACCGCGACCGGGTGCTCGTGCTCGGGTTCGAGGAGCTGATGTACGCGCCGCTGCGCCTCGCCGGGGCGCTCGCGGACCGGCTCGGCCCGGGCCGCGTGCGGTTCTCCACCACAACCCGCTCCCCGGTGCTGGCCGTCGACGACCCCGGCTACGCGATCCGCACCGCGCTGGCCTTCCCCGCCCACGACGACCCGGCCGACGGCCCCGGTGAGCGGTACGCCTACAACGTGGCGCCCGGCACCGACCCGGCCCGCCGGTTCGACGCGATCGTGCTCGTCGTCGACACCCCCGCCGACACCGCGGCGCTGCACGAGGGCCCCCGGGCGCTCCTCGGGCAGCTGCGGGCCGTCACCGACCAGGTGGTGCTCGCCGTTCTCCCGGCGTACCGCCCGCGGCCACCGCGCTGACGCCTCCGCCCCCCACCATCGACCGTGCACCCCAGGTAAGGCGACCCATGACCACCACCACGCTGCCCACCCCGCTGTACGGCCCGGCGTTCTCCTCGTACGCCGCCGAGGACGTCGTCTGGCTGCTCAAGGACCTGTCCGGGGTGACGCTGGAGGCGCCGACCGAGGAGCGCGAGGAGGCCGTGCAGTCCGGCGGCGCGCACTACGCCGAGTCGCTGCCGGTGGAGTACCAGCCGAGCGCCGAGTACCAGGAACTGTTCCGGCAGGCCCTGGCCGAGTCCGCCGAGCGGGTCGCGCTCGGCGTCGGCACCGTCGCCGAGACGCTGCTGCGCGAGCGAGGCCGCGGCCTGGTGCTGGCCTCGCTGGCCCGCGCCGGCACGCCGGTCGGCGTCCTGATCCGCCGCTGGCTGGCCTTCGCGCACGGCATCGACACCCCGCACTACGCCGTCTCGATCGTGCGCGGCCGCGGTATCGACACCGTGGCGCTGCGGCACCTCGCCGCCCACCACGCCGCCGCCGACGTGGTCTTCGTCGACGGCTGGACGGGCAAGGGCGCGATCACCCGCGAGCTCGCCGAGGCGCTGGAGGGCACCGGCTTCGACCCCGACCTCGCGGTGCTCGCCGACCCGGGCCGCTGCGTGCGCACCTACGGCACCCGGGACGACTTCCTCATCCCGTCGGCCTGCCTCAACTCCACGGTGTCCGGCCTGATCTCGCGCACCGTGCTGCGCTCCGACCTGATCGGCCCGGCGGACTTCCACGGCGCCAAGTTCTACCGCGACCTGGCGGGGGCGGACGTCTCCGGCGACTTCCTGGCCGCCGTCGTCGCGCACTTCCCCGCCGTCCGCGCCGCCGCGGTGGCCGCCGCCGACGCCCTGGAGGGCGCGGACCGCACCCCGACCTGGGAGGGCTGGGCCGCCGTCGAGCGGATCAGCACCGAGTACGGGATCGACAACGTCAACCTGGTCAAGCCCGGCGTGGGGGAGACCACCCGGGTGATGCTGCGCCGGGTGCCGTGGCGGGTGCTCGCCCGCCGGGGCGCCGGGGCCGACCTGGACCACGTCCGCCTGCTCGCCGAGCAGCGCGGAGTACCGGTGGAGGAGGTGGACGACCTGCCGTACTCCTGCGTGGGTCTGATCCACCCGCGCTTCACCCGCGGCGCGACCGGCGCCGACGGTACGGCGGTGGCTTCCGCCGACGGTACGGACCTTGCAACGAAGGACAGTTGATGCCGAGTCAGTTCCTGGTCGCGAGCGACCTCGACCGCACCCTGATCTACTCCAACCGGGCGCTGGCCCTGGACGTGCCGGACCGGCTCGCGCCACGGCTGCTCTCGGTGGAGGTCAACGACGGCCGGGCGCTCTCGTTCATGACCGAGCAGGCCGCCGAGCTGCTCGTCGAACTGACCCGGCTGGCCGTCTTCGTCCCCGCCACCACCCGCACCCGCGCCCAGTACGAGCGGGTCAACCTGCCCGGCCCGACGCCGGGCTGGATCCCGCGCTACGCGATCTGCGCCAACGGCGGCCACCTGCTGGTGGACGGCGTCGTCGACCGCGACTGGCACGCCGAGGTGCGCGGCCGGCTCGACGCGGCCAGCGCCCCGCTCGCCGAGGTGGTCGAGCACCTGGCCATCGCGGCGGACCCGGAGTGGACCCACAAGCGGCGCGTCGCCGAGGACCTCTTCGCGTACCTGGTGGTCGAGCGGGCGGACCTGCCGGCTGGCTGGCTGGACGAGCTGACCGCCTGGTGCGCCGAGCGCGGCTGGACGATCTCGCTGCAGGGCCGCAAGGTGTACGCCGTGCCCGCGCCGCTCACCAAGAGCGCCGCGCTCGCCGAGGTGGAGCGGCGCACCGGCGCGGCGACCGTGCTCACCGCCGGTGACTCGCTGCTGGACGCCGAGCTGCTGCTCGCCGCCGAGCACGGCTGGCGTCCCGGGCACGGTGAGCTCGCCGACTCCGGCTGGACGGCGCCCGGGGTCACCGCCCTGTCCGAGATCGGTGTCGCGGCGGGCGAGGAGATCGTCCGCCGGATGCTGGAGCGCGTCCGCGCCGGGGCGTCCGTCCGGGCCTAGGTCCGGCCCGATCCGGCCCGATCCGGTGCGTCCCGGGCCCGCCCCGGGACGCACCCCGCGTCGGTCAGCCGCAGCAGCCGCCGCCGCAGCACCCACCGCCACCGCCACCGGACGCGGGCGCGGGGGCGGCCGCGGCGGCCGAGCCGCCGGTGACGGCGACGGTGGAGAGCAGCTTCACGGTGTCCGGGTGCCCCTCGGGGCAGACCGCGGGGTCGTTGGCCTGCGCCATGGTGCGGCGGAGTTCGAAGGTGGCGCCGCAGGAGCGGCAGCGGAAGTCGTAGCGTGGCATACCGGCAGGGTACCGACCGGCCGGGTCAGGCGGCAGTAGCCACCGACGCACGCTGCGGCTCGTGCTGCGGCTTCGGCCGCACGTAGACCTGCTTGCGGACGGTCGCGACCAGCGTGCCGTCGGCGGCGAGGACGTCGGTGTCGAACCAGACCAGCGCCTTGTCGCCGTCGGCGGTCAGCGCCCGGATCTCGGTCAGCCGGTCGTCGGTGAGCTCGAAGTCGGCGAACACGTCGCCGCGCCCGGGGAGACGAACCGGATCTCCGCCGCGCTGTCCCAGACGTAGTAGTCCGGGCCCAGGTTCTGCATCACCAGCAGCATCCAGAACGGGTCGGTCATCGCGAAGAGCGAACCGCCGAAGTGGGTGCCGACCCAGTTGCGGTTGGACCGCCGGAGCCGCAGCCGGACGCGGGCGCTGCGGTAGTCCGCGCCGACCGACATGACGCGGATGCCGGCGAACAGGAACGGCGGCCAGAGGTTGATGCCGCGCCGGAAGGTGGCGGCGGAGAGTGCGCGCTTGCGTGCCATGGCGCGAGCCTAGCAAGCATGTTACCCGTGGGTAATGTGGGGGTGGGCGACCGCGCGGGACGAGCCCCGGCGGCCGCTCAGTGCGTCCCCCGGATCATCGCGACCACGCCCGCGGCGCTCTCCCGCACAGCCGCCAACTCGGTGAGGAAGTGCCAGTAGTCGGGATGCCGTCCGGCCTCCTCCAACTGCGCCACCGCACGGTCCAGTCGCGCCACCGCCGCGTCCAGCGGCGCCGCGTGCCGCGGGTCCGGCGTCTGCCGGCCGGCCATCGCCAGCCGCTGGGCGTCCCGCAGCGCGAACCGGGCCCGCTCGATCTCCTTGTGCGGGTCGTGCGAGACCTCGTTCAACTGCCGCAGCCGGTCGTTGACCGCCGCCACCGCGCCCTCGGCCGTCTCCAGCACGGCGCGCACGGTGCCGATCGCGCCGGTGGCGTCCGCCCAGCGCTGTCCGTCGCGCGCCCGCGCCGCCTCGGCCAGCTTCGCCCCGGCCGTCGCGACCGCCTCCGCGGTCTGGGCCGGCACCCGCTGCAGGTCCTGCCAGCACGACACCGAGAACCGCCGCCGCAGCTCGCTCAGCGCGGGCTCGACCGTCCCCGCCCGGGTCTCCAGCGCCTGGATGCGCGTGCGCAGGCTCCCCACCCGGCGGTCGATCTCACGGGCCCGCTCCGGCAACTGCTCCGCCTGGCCGCGGAGCGCCTCCGCCCGCTGCTGCACGTCCTCGGCCCGCCGCAGGGTGGCCGCGACCCCGTGCCGGGCCACCCCCTCGTTCAGCCGGGACAGCTCCGGCGCCAGCTCGGCCAGCCGCGCGGCCAGATCGTCCGCCTTCAGGCCGGCCGCCCGGACCCCTTCCAGCGCCGTGGTCGCCCCCAGCAGCGCCTGCTTCGCCTTCTCCACCGCGGGCACCACCCGGACGAGCTGCGCCTCGGCGCGCTCCACCATCGGCTGCACGCGCCGGACGAAGGCGTCCAGCT
This sequence comes from Kitasatospora paranensis, assembly GCF_039544005.1. NCBI lineage: Bacteria > Bacillati > Actinomycetota > Actinomycetes > Kitasatosporales > Streptomycetaceae > Kitasatospora > Kitasatospora paranensis. Next base: position 2,892,494 of record NZ_BAABKV010000001.1, on the reverse strand, counting down.
CGGTGCGCTTGGCCTCCAGCTCGTTCCGCGACTGCTCCAGCTGCCGCTTCGCCCGGGAGGCCGCGCCCGGCTCCAGCTCCGGGGCCTCCAGGTCCTCCGCGTCCAGGGCGGACAGGTAGGCCACGGTCACCTGGTCGATCCGCGCCGACAGCTCCCGGAAGTCGGCCTCCGCCCGCGCGGAGGCCGCCGCGTCCTCCGCGGACCGGATCGTCTCCAGGGCCAGCCGGGCATCCCGCTGTGCCGAATCCAGTTCGTAGAACGCCTGCTGGGCGGCGTCCCGGGCCGCCGAGGCCTCCGCCCGCGCCCCTTCGCCCCGACGCCACCAGCCGCCCCGCCCGCCGCCACCGCCGGCCACCCTCACCACGCGCTCCCTGCTCAGCTCGTACGCCCGATCCAGGCCCATTGTTCCCGATCACCCCACCCGCCCGGCACCCCTCTCCCGACCCCGGGCCTTCGGTGGCGGCGGCCCGCCGCCCGGACCGGGTACGCTAGGCCTTCGTCGCACACCCGGGACTCCCGCACGCGACGGTCCGGGCGCATAGCTCAGCGGTAGAGCGCCGCCCTTACAAGGCGGATGTCGGCGGTTCGAAACCGTCTGCGCCCACAGCATCGACCGGCACAGAAGCCCCGGGCGGGGAGCGCGAAGCTCCCCGCCCGGGGCTTCTGACATCCCCATCCGACATCAACGGCGCCGACGCGGCAGCCGATCCGTGTTCGCCAGGGCATCCTGCGGGGAGTCCTGGGTGACGTGGGCGCAGACGTTCATCGTCAGCCCGATCCGGATGTGGCCCAGGATCTCCGCCCGGGGAGATGATCCCGGTGGGAGGGAAAATCTCGCGCCTGTGTCGATTTGGCCGTCGGGCGTTCGTACAGGGGGTGAAACGGGCCGCAGGAGAGCGGTCCACCGGAGCAAGGGAACGTGTGATGCGCAAGGTCAACGTCACTCTGTCCATCACCCTCGACGGCGTCGTGCAGGGCCTGGGCCGTCCGGACGAGGACACCCGCGGCGGATTCACCCACGGCGGCTGGGGCGGTCCCTACAACGACGCGGTCATGGGCCAGGAGATGGGCAAGAGCATGAGCAAGCCCACCGACATGCTGTTCGGCCACCGGACCTGGAACGACTTCATCACCGCCTGGAGCACCCGCACCGACGGGAACCCGTTCACCACGCACATGAACGCGGCCACCAAGTACGTCGCCTCCCGGACGCTGGAGAACGCCGACGCCTGGCAGAACTCGATCCTGCTGTCCGGCGACGCCACGGAGACGGTGGCCGAGCTCAAGGCCGAGGGCGGCAAGGACCTCACGATCATCGGCAGCACCTCGCTGGTCCGCGACCTGCACGCGGCCGGCCTGGTCGACAACTACCGGCTGCTGATCCACCCGCTCACCCTCGGCACCGGCACCCGGCTGTTCGAGGGCTCCGCCCCGCTGACCGAGTTCGAACTCACCGGCAGCGTCCCCACCACCAGGGGCGTGATCATCGCCGACTACACCCGCAGGTAGGAACCCATGCCGAAGTACCTCCTGTCGATCTACCAGCCCGAAGGCAAGGCGGACCCCGAAGCCATGGCCCGGATCGAGGCCGACCTGCACCGGTTCAACGAGGAACTGCGCGACAGCGGCTCCTGGGTGTTCACCGGCGGCCTGCACGCCCCGAGCACGGCCACCGTCGTCCACGCCGACGGCCTGCTCACCGACGGCCCCTACGTCGAGGAAAGGAGCACGTCGGCGGGGTCTGGGTGATCACCGCACCGGACCTGGACGCGGCGCTGGCGTGGGGCCGCAAGGCCGCCGCCGCGACGACGCTCCCGATCGAAGTCCGCCCGTTCCAGGACGTCGAACCGTATTGAATCCGACCCCGGACCAGATCGCGGCCGTGTTCCGCGCCGAGTACGGCAGAGCCGTCGCCGTACTCGTGCGCGGACTCGGCGACATCGGCACGGCCGAGGATGCCGTCGCCGACGCCTTCACCACGGCCCTGGAACGCTGGCCGGCCGACGGCATGCCACCCAGTCCGGCCGGCTGGATCATCACCACCGCCCGCCACCGGGCCATCGACCACCTGCGACGCGAAGCGCTCCGCGCACACAAGCACGCCCAGGCACGGCTCCTGCACGCCCCCGACGAACCCGAGGAGGAAGGCCCCGTGCGCGACGACCGCCTGCGGCTGGTGTTCACCTGCTGTCACCCGGCCCTGGCGATGCCCGCCCAGGTCGCGCTGACCCTGCGGCTGCTGGGCGGACTCACCACCACCGAGATCGCCCACGCCTTCCTCGTGTCCGAGCCCACGATGGCCCAGCGCCTGGTGCGCGCGAAGGCGAAGATCCGCGACGCCGGGATCCCCTACCGGGTGCCCCGCGACGCCGACCTGCCCGACCGCCTCCGCGCGGTCCTCGCCGTCCTCTACCTGATCTTCAACGAGGGTTACGTCGCCTCGTCCGGCCCCGGCCTCGTCCGCGAGGACCTGTGCGCCGAGGCGATCCGCCTCGCCCGCCTCCTGGTCGAGCTCATGCCCGACGAGTCCGAGGCCGCCGGACTCCTTGCCCTGATGCTGCTGATCGACGCCCGCCGCGACGCCCGTACCGACCCGACCGGAGCCTTCGTCCGCCTCGCCGACCAGGACCGCACCCGGTGGAACACCGACCTGGTCGTCGAGGGCCGCGCGATCGTCCGCGCCTGCCTGCGCCGCAACCGGCCCGGCCGCTACCAGATCCTTGCCGCGATCAACGCGGTGCACACCGACCCCGTCACCGATTGGACCCAGATCCTCGCGCTGTACGACCGGCTCCTGCACTTCGACGCCGGCCCGGTCGCCGCACTCAACCGCGCGGTCGCCCTCGCCGAGGTGCACGGCCCGCAGGCGGCCCTCGATCTGGTGGACGACCTCGACCTCGGTCACTACTACCTGTTCCACGCCGTCCGCGGTGACCTCCTCGCCCGCCTCGGACGCACCACAGAAGCCGCACGGGCGCTGGACACCGCCGCCCGGCTCACCGGCAACCAGTCGGAACGCACCTACCTTGCCACCCGACGCAACGGACTCGGCTGAGCCGTCCATGCCGGCCAGGGCCTCGTGCCGAGGTCCCCGGTGATCGCGGAGCCCACGCCGTGGTCGGCATCGTGCCCCGGTGGGGGATCTCTCCCGGTACGTCTGATGAACTTCTGCCGAGCGACGGTCGGCCCGGGCCCGGCCGGGGAGACGAGGGTGTGCGGATGCGGGTGTGGAGAACCGTCCTGGTGAAGTGCGCGGTCGGCGGTGCGGTGTTCGCGGGGCTGGCCTGGGTCGGGCAGGGCGACGTCATGCGCGGGATCGTCGGGCCGGCGCTGGTCGGGACGTGCTGCGGGCTGGCGGCCGGGGGCGTGTGCGCGGCTGAGCCGCTTCGACCGGGCCGTGTCGGCGTGATCCGGGCCGGAGCGGCGGGCTCCGAGGGCCATCGACAGGCGAATCTGTACAGCTGAAACTGGACAGTTCTTCCTGATGGTTTTACCGTGGAGGCGCCCGCCCGTGCTCCGTCGCAGCGCGCCGGAGGCCGGCGGGCACCCCGATCCGTCCTCCGCACCACCGGAAGGGGCGCCCCATGGCACTCACGACGCTCGACCGGCACACCGCGCTCGTCCTCATCGACCTCCAGAACGGCCTCCTCGCTGTCCCCACCGTCCCGCACACCGTCCCCGAGGTGGTGGCCCGCGGCGTCGAACTCGCCGACGCCTTCCGGGCCCAGGGTGCACCGGTCGTGCTGGTGCGGGCCACCCGCGCCGCCGACGGAGCCGATGCCGTCCCCGGGCGCTCCGAGGTGCCGAGCAGCGGCGGTCCCGCCACCGACGGCTGGGACCGCATCGTCGACGACCTGGCCGGCCATCCCGGCGACATCGCCGTCACCAAGCGCACCTGGGGCGCCTTCCACGGCACCGACCTCGACCTGCAGCTGCGTCGCCGGGGCGTCACCCAGATCGTGCTGGCGGGCGTCGCCACCACCGCCGGTGTCGAGTCCACCGCCCGCGCGGCCCACGAACACGGCTACCACCTGACCCTGGCCGTCGACGCCATGGCCGACCGCGACATCGGGGCCCACCGGCACACCGTCGAGCGGATCTTCCCCCGCCTCGGCGAGCGCGGCAGCACCGCCGAGATCATCGCCCTGCTGAAGGAGACCCGGTGACGCTGCTCGGCACGCTGCTGCGCAACCGCCGCGCGGGCGACGCCCGCCTCGCGTGGAACCTGCCGAACCTGGCCGGCCCCGAACAACTGACCGTCACCGGGCAGGACTTCACCGAGGGCGGCCCGATCCCGCTGCCGTACGCGAGCCGGCGGGTGGGCGGCCGGGACGTGTCGCCCCCGCTGGCCTGGAGCCCGCTGCCGGCGGACACCGTCGAACTCCTGCTGGTGGTCGAGGACCCGGACGTCCCGCTCGCCAGGCCCGTCGTCCACGCCCTGGCACTGATCGACCCCGCCCGCCTGGACACCGCGGACCGACTGCCGGCCGACGCCCTGTCGGCGGCCCGGCCGGCCGCCGGGGTGCGGGTGCTGCGCTCCACCGTAGGACGCGGGTACCGGGGCCCCGCCCCGATCAAGGGCCACGGGCCGCACCGGTACACCTTCCAACTGTTCGCGCTCCCGGCCGCCGTGCCCGGCACCGCGGAGAGCCTGCGACGGGCCGCGCCCAGAAGGCTCCTGGCGGCCCTGCCGGGGCCGGTCCTCGCCCGGGGGCGGATCACCGGCAGCTACGAACGGTGATCCGCCGGCGGCCCGCAGCCTGCGGCCCGCACTGTGCGTCGGTCAGGCGGCGACCGTCGCCGGTTCCCCGGTGCGCTTGCGGTCGAGGACGTGGGCCGACCAGTCGGCGGTGCGCCCGCAGATCGCCATGGCCGTGAACAACTGCGGAGGCACACCGGCCGAGTCCAGCAGCACGGCCGCCCAGAACTCCCCGCCGCCGGTGCGCCCCGCGGTGTCCGGGCGCTGCTCGCGGAGCGCCTCGCAGGCCGCCTCCTCCAGGGCGACGGCCGCCTCGAACCGTGCGGCGCCGATCCGGGCGGTGGCCTCGCGCAGCGCGCGGCCGCGGGCGCTGCCGCCGGGCGGTGAGGCGGCGAACAGCGGCAGGCCGTCGCCGCCGTCCAGCGCGGCCCGTACGGTGGCCCGCGCGTCCGCGCCGTGCTCGATCGTCCCGATCATGCGCAGGACGGTGGCCGGGGCGGCGCCGAAGCGGGGCCCGGCCATGGCGGCGACCGCGCCGGACAGGCAGGTGGCGACGTCCGCGCCGGTGGACGCGATCACCCGGGCCGTGGTGGTGGCCGCGTCGACGGGGTGGACGGCGGCCGAGCACCAGTAGGCGTCGACGGCGCGGACGTGGCGGGGGTCGGCCTGGCCGCGCCAGCGCAGCAGGAAGCGCTCCGCGGCGCTCTGCCCGGCGTCGGTCACCCAGTACGGCACCGCCGGGACGTGCAGTCCGCGGGCCGACTGGGCGACGAAGGTGTGGGTGGCGATGGTGGTCCGCTCCAGGTCCTCCCGGGCCTGTTCGTCACCGATGTCGTGCAGCGAGCCGAGACCCCAGGCCGGGCCGAGCGTGGCGAGGGCGCTCTGGACGTCCACCCGGACGTCGCCGTGGCGCATCGGCAGGGTGAGCGGCTCTCCCGGGCCGAGGCCGGGCCACGGTCTGCCGTCGACGAGGATCCCCCACGCCTCGTCGAAGGTGTGGTGTCCGACCAGCATGCCGAGGTCCGCCGCCGCCGCGTACGGCCCGGTGCCGTCGGCGGTGCTGCTGGTGTCGGCGGTGCGCCGGGCCGGGGCGGGGTCCGGGCCCCGGGCGGTGTCGGACCGCGGCTCGGCGGTGCGGAGGACGGCTGGCTCGGGCATGGGGCAACTCCTCGGTGCGGCCCGGCTGCTGTCGTCCGGGACGGCGGATGGGCACCGCCCGCCACCGCGTCCGAGGACGGGTGGGGACGGTGCCCGGGTGTGCTCCGGTACGCGGTGGCGGTGTCAGCGGCCGACGGTCGCCGACCGTTCCGCCGGACGCTGCCCGGCGGCCGGGACCGCCACGGGCGCGGCCGGTGCCGCCGCAGCGGCCCGGCGCCGCAGGTACAGGTTGTTCAGGACGAGGGCGGAGGCGGTGAACGCCGCGCCGACGATCTGCATGCCGGCCGGGATGACCCCGGTCAGCGCGGAGATGGTGAACGCGGTGATCGGCACGACGTCCATGAACAGAACGCCGTTGAGCGGGCCGAGGTTGCGGTTGCCGATGTTCCAGGCGAGCACGCCGCCGAAGCCGGCGATCAGGCTCATGTACGCGAGCTCGGGCAGGATGGTGACGACCGCCCCGCCGGTGGGCACCGCGACGGCGCCACTGGCGAGCAGCACCGCCGTGATCACCACGGCGCTGCCGAGGCCCAGGATCGTGGTCACCGTCGTGTACTTGATCGGCGACCAGGCCGGGAAGTACGTCGCCCCGGAGGTGTAGATCACCCAGCAGAGGGCGGCGAACAGCAGCAGCGCGTCCGCGCCGAAGTTCTGCGGCGTGTTGACCAGCGACGCGAGGTCGCCCTTGGTGACCACCAGGATCACGCCGACGAACGACAGGCCGATGAAGGCGAAGGACCAGCGCGGCGGGACGACCTTGCGCAGCACCCAGTTCACCAGGAAGCCCATCATCGGCATGGTGGCCATCATGATGGAGGCGATCAGGGCACCCTGCTCGCCGATCAGGTCCTGCCCGTAGAACACCAGGAACTGGAAGCCGGCGAAGCCCGCGGTGCCGAACAGCCAGGCGAGGCCGACCCGTTCGCCCTTCAGGCGCAGACCCGCGGCACCCTCGCGGCTGCGCAGGACGATCAGGAAGATCAGGCCGGCGATCCCGTACCGCAGGCAGGTGAAGGTGAAGGGGTCGATGTGCCGCAGCGTCACGTCCATGAGGGGGAACATGCCGCCCCACGAGAGCGTGGCCGCGAGGCACAGCAGCACCCCTCGGGCGTACTTCTTCTGGTCGTTCACAGCTCTCCTGTCGGGGAGTTCGGGTGTGGTGCGAGGACGAGGAGGGGCGGGTCATGCCGCGGCCACCTCCAGGCGGTCCGCCGCCGAGCCCTCGGCGGCCCGGGCGATCAGGCCGAGGACGGTCTCCAGCAGCTGCGCGGTGCGCACCTTGCCGGTCGGGCTGTACGGGATGGCGGGGACGGTCACGACGTGCGCGGGCAGCTGCGGTGCGCGGCGCTCGCAGGCGGCGAGGACGGCGCGCGATCCGCTGGCCTCGCGCTCGGGCGAGATCGGGGTGAACGCGGCGACCAGTACCGGTCCGGCGTCCGGCAGTTCGACCTTCAGCACGGCCGTCTCGCGGACGCACGGGAGGCTGGTGAGCTCGTCCTCCAGCGCGAAGATGTTGACGTCCAGCGGGTGTCCGCCCTCGGCCTTGGTGACACCGTCGTTGCGGGCGCTGAGCTCCAGCCGGCCGCCCTCATCCATGACGCCGCTGTCACCCGTGAGCAGGTACCGCTGGGTGCGGCCGGCGTGCTCCAGGACCAGGAAGTCGGGCTCGGCGGCCGCGTAGCTGTCCATCAACTGGTAGCTCGCGATGGCGATCCGGCCGAGCCTGCCCTTGGGGAGCGGGCGGTTCTCCGGGTCCAGGACGAGGATCGTGCTGCCGGGCATCGGACGGCCGGAGCGGGCCGGTGCGACGTGCAGCTCCTCCGGGCCGATCATCGTGTTGAGGCCGGTCTCGGTGGTGCCGTAGTACAGGTGCAGCACGGGCCCGAGGCGGTCCCAGGTCTCGTTGATGACATAGCGGTTGAGGTGGCGGCCACCGGAGAGCAGGAAGCGCAGCCGGGAGGTCTTGTGCAGGTGCTCGGAGGCGGGGTGCGAGACCAGCCGGTTGAGCACCGGGGGCACCATCAGGGTGGTGGAGACACCCTCGGCGACGATCAGGTCGGCCATCGCCTGGGCGTCCTCGTACGGGCTGAGCACCACGGTGCCGCCGAGGGTGAGGAAGATCCGGGCCCAGCCGGGGCCGGAGGAGTGGTACAGCGGGACGGTGACCATGTGGACGTCGTCCTCGTCGAAGGAGAACTGGTCCACCAGGTCGGAGAGCCGGCGCGCCTCGAAGGAGCTGTTGCGGATCACCAGCTTCGGGATGCCGCTGGTGCCGGAGGTGAACGAGAAGGCGGTGAAGGGCTGTTCGACCGGCGTGGTGGCGACCGGCTCGAACGAGGACAGCGCGGCGTAGCAGAGCGCCCCGGGGGAGGTCGGGCCGGTGTCGCGGTCGCCGTCCTGCGGTCCGGCCAGGTGGATGCTCAGCACGTCGCGCTCGCCGGGCCAGCCGGCCTGCTCCAGCAGCGGGCGGCGCAGCGGCGTGCTGATGAGCACGGTCGGCTGCAGCTGCTCCAGCGCCCCGGCGGTGGCCTCGGGGCTGGTGGTGTAGTCGAGTCCTATGCAGGGCACGCCCAGCGTCGCGCAGGCGGCCATCACGACCACCAGCTCCCAGCTGTTGCAGGACATGAAGGCGGCGCGGGCCGGCCGCTCCGCGGGCAGGTGGTGGGCCAGGCCGGTGGCCACCCGGGCGACCTGTTCGGCGAGTTCCGTCCAGGTGAGGCGGAAGTCCCGGTCCACCACGGCCACGTGGTCCGGGCGGCGGGCGGCGTGCCGGCGGATGTCGTCGAGCTTGATCATGCGTTCAACTCCGTTGCTGCGGTGGTGGCGGGGACTGCCGCCGCGGGGCGGGGGCGGCGGCCTGGGGGTGGTAGAGCGTGTAGATCTCGCTGCCGCTGGCGCGCAGGGCCTGGATCTCGTCGCGGGTGGCGTCGCAGAGCTTCTCGCCGGGGACGGTGATCGGGATGCCGGGCGGGTAGGCGATGATGAAGTGGTCGGCGCTGTCCTCGGCGAGCGCGGCCGAGGTCGTCCGGTAGGTGCGTTGGATGATCCGCAGCGCCTCCAGCAGGCGCAGCAGGGTGCCCTCGTCGACGCCGATGTGGATGTGGAAGAGCACCGCGCCGGCGCTCTCCCGGGCCACGTAGAGGGCGTACTCGTCGAAGAGGATCCGGCGGAAGTCGGCGGCGGTGATGCCGAGGGCGCGGATGTCCACCAGGACGCGCGTGGGGTCGTCGTGGACCAGCATGGCGGGGTCGGTCAGGTGGCCCTCGGGGCCGAGGGTGCAGTAGGCGGACAGCCGCGGGTCGGTGGCGATCTCGCTCCGGAGGGTGCGGGCGAGCAGCAGCGAGCGGTCCAGCAGTGCCTCGCCCTCGTACTCCGCCTGCAGGCGGGCGAGGTCGAGGCTGGCCAGCACGGGGAAGCTGGGCGAGGTGGTGTGGTGCTGGAACAGCGCCTGCGCGGTGCGCTCCTGGGCCTCCCGGTCGCCCGAGAGGTGCAGGTAGGAGCCCTGACGCAGGGCGGACATCGACTTGTGGGCGGAGTGGGTGACGGCCACCGTCATCGGCAGCCCCGGGTCATCGGCGCGCAGTTGTTCGACCGCGTGGAGTGCGGTGAGCGGCCGGAGTTGGGGGTGGAAGCGGTGCACGGCGCCCCAGGCCTCGTCCACCAGGACGTTCACCGTCGGGTGGATCCGGGACATCGAGGCGAGCAGCGTCGGCAGGTCGTACCGTACGCCGTCGTAGGAGACCGCGGAGAGCACGACGGCGTCGTAGGGCCGGCCCTCCTCGGCGGCGGCGGCGAAGCTCTCCAGCAGGTGCGGGAGGTCGGCGAAGGTGCGCGGGCAGGAGTCGCAGCAGCGTCGCATCGGGGCGTAGTCGACGTCGACGCCGAGCGACCCGAGGGCGAAGTGCACGGACTGGTGGCAGCTGCGGTCGGCGAGCACCCGGCTGCCGGGGCGGGTCAGGGCGGCCAGCGCGACCCGGTTGGCGGTCGAGGTGCCAGCGGAGAGGAAGAGGGTGGTGTCGGCGCCGAAGCTCAGGGCGGCGAGCCGCTGGGCATCGCGCAGGGGCCCGTGGGGGCGGAAGAAGGAGTCGAGCATGGTGCCGCTGTAGGACACGTCGGCGGCGAGCTGAGCCTGTCCGAACAGGGCCTCATAGGTGGCGCGGGTACGGGAGTTGCGGATCGACCGGCCGTGCGAGAGCGGCAGGGCGTGGAACGAGGCGATGTCCCGTCGGGCGACTCTCAGCACGGCGTCGGCGAGCGGGGTGGCGCTGCGGTCCGGAGCTGCGAACTCCGACGTCGCCGACGGGGCGGGTGCCGTCCCGGTGGCGGTGCTGCTGGGTGGGGTCATGGGTGTGCACTCCAGAGGGGTTATCGGAGCACCCGGGAGAGGGCGTGGGCTGAGTGCCTACCCCATTGGAATAAAACATTCGCGAAGGTATCAAATGGCATCGGGAATTGTGATGACAGCGCGGACCGACGGCGCGCCGCCGCGGGCCGCCGACGCGCTGTCGCAAGTGGCGCGAGGGGCCGATGGGAGGATCCCGCCCCCGGGCGTGCAGACCCGTGCCCGAACGGTTCGAGCCACGGATTGACGCGATCTCAGCCGTTCGCGTACCAAGCCGGAGGGTACGTTGGGGACATGGGACCTCTGACGCCGAATCCCGCCGAGCTGGTCCTCGGCCTGATCTGTTTCTTCGTCATATTCGGCCTCCTCGGCCGGCTCGTGCTGCCGAGGATCGAACGGACGCTCGCCGAGCGCGCGGACGCCACCGAGGGTCGGCTGGAGCGGGCGGAGGCGGCGCGCTCCGAGGCGCTGGCGGTCTACCGCGAGTACCGGGCGGAGCTGGACGGGGCCCGCCACGAGGCGGCCCGAATCCGGCAGCGGGCCGCCGAGGAGGGCCGCCCTGGTGGCCGCCGTCCGGGCGGAGGGGCAGCGGCAGCGCGACGAGCTGGTGGCCGCCGCGAGGGTGCAGCTGGCCGCGGACCGGGTGATCGCCGAGGCGGTCCTGCGCGAGGACGTGGTGGCACTGGCGACCGAACTGGCCGGCCGGGTGGTCGGCGAGGAGCTGGCGGGGCGGCCGCGGACCCGGGCCTCCGTCGATGCGTTCTTCGCTGAGCTCGCGGCCCGCGAGCCGGGTACGGCCCGGCCCTGACGGCTGGGCCCTGACAGCCCGCCCCGGGCAGCCCGGCCCGGGTGCAGGCCTGGGCTCAGGGCCAGGCGGCGACTACCTCCCCGCCGGTGGCGGTCGGCGAGCAGGTCCCCGAGGCGGTCCAGCATCGGCAGCAGCACGGCCCGCTCGGTCGGGGTGAGATCGCCGAGGGCCCCGTGGACGCTGTGCATCTCGGCGCGGATCCGACGGGCGAGGTCGCGTCCGTCCGGCGTCGGTGTGACCACCTTGCTGCGGCGGTCGTCGGGCGCCGGGTCGCGCCGGACCAGGCCGCGGCTCTCCATCCGGGCGACCAGGCCGGTGGCGTTGGACGCGTCGCAGACCAGGTGCTCGGCGAGGGCGCTCATCGACAGCGGCCGGTCCAGGGCGACCAGGGCCCGTGCCTGCGTGGTGCTCAGGCCGTGCCGGCCGGCCACCGTGGCAAGGTCGTCGTAGTAGCCGCGCACCACCCGGGCCAGGGGCTCCAGCAGGTCGGATGCCTCGGGAATCATTTGACATCCTCAACTTTCGGCGGTTTCCTGAAGGTCAGGGTAGTTGAGATTACCAACCTTTTCGGAGGTCCGCATGAACGACCGCGCCCAGGACGGCACCCCGCACGGCGAGCCGGCCGCCGACCTCGTCGCCCGGCTCCGCGGCACCTTCCGCACCGGCCGCACCAAGCCCCTCGCCTGGCGGGTGGACCAGCTCCAGCGGCTGCGCGCACTGCTCACCGAGAACCAGGCCGACCTCGCCGCCGCGCTCCGTGCGGACCTCGGCAAGAGCGAGGCCGAGGCCCGGCGCACCGACGTCGACTTCGTCGTCCGGGAGATCGACCACACCCTGGCGCACCTGGCCGACTGGCTGCGCCCCGAGCCCGCGCCGGTGCCCGACGCCCTCGGCGGCGCCACGGCCCGTACCCAGTACGACCCGCTCGGCGTCGTCCTGGTGATCGCGCCGTGGAACTACCCGGTGCAGCTCCTGCTCACGCCGCTGGCCGGGGCGCTCGCCGCCGGCAACGCCGTGGTCGCCAAGCCGAGCGAGCTGGCGCCGCACACCTCCGCGGTGCTGGCCCGGCTGCTGCCGGCGTACCTCGATCCCGCCGCGGTCGCGGTGGTGGAGGGCGGCGTCCCGGAGACGACCGCGCTGCTGGCCCAGCGTTTCGACCACGTCTTCTACACCGGCAACGCCGCGGTCGGCCGGGTGGTGATGCGGGCGGCGGCCGAGCACCTCACCCCGGTCACGCTCGAACTCGGCGGCAAGTCACCGGTGTTCGTCGACGGTGACGTGGACCTTGCGACCGTCGCCGAGCGCTTGGTGGCGGGCAAGTTCCTGAACGCCGGGCAGACCTGCGTCGCCCCGGACTACGTGCTGGCCGAGCCCGCGGCCGCGGCCGCGCTGGCCGACGCGCTCGCGGCCGCCGTCGAGGCCCGCTACGGCGCCGACCCGGCGGCGTCCCCGCACTACGGCCGGATCGTCAACGAGCGCCACTTCGACCGGCTCACCGGCCTGCTCGGCTCCGGGCGCACCGCGGTCGGCGGCCGGCACGACCGGGCGACGCGCTACCTGGCGCCCACCGTGCTGGCCGGGGTGGCCCCGGACTCTCCGGTGATGCAGGAGGAGATCTTCGGCCCGATCCTGCCGATCGTCGAGGTGGCGGACGTCGACGCGGCGATCGCGTTCGTCAACGACCGGGAGAAGCCGCTCGCGCTCTACGTGTTCTCCGGGTCGGCCGACGTCCGGCGCCGGTTCGCCGACGAGACCTCCTCGGGGGCGATCGGCTACGGCCTGCCACTGGCCCATCTGACCGTCCCGGACCTGCCGTTCGGCGGGGTGGGGGAGAGCGGCATGGGCAGCTACCACGGCCGGTACTCGATCGAGGCGTTCAGCCACCGCAAGGCTGTACTGGAGGAGCCGGCGGCCTGACCGATACTTGAGCATCTCCAGAGTCCCCGCCCCGCATCCCGGTCCGCCCGGGGCGTCGGGCGGGGGCTCTGTCGTCGCTTCTCCCGGGGCGCCGAGCGGGGACTCCGCCGTCACTCCTCGACGCTGACCAGGGCGAGGGTGATGTTGTCCGGGCCGCCCGCGTCGATGGCCGCCCGCCACAGCTCGTAGGCGGCCCGCCCGTCCCGGTGCTCGGCGAGGATGGCAGCCAACTGCTCCGGGGGGACGGGGTCGGTGAGCCCGTCGCTGCACACCAGCAGCCGGGTGCCGACGGTCAGCGGGACGCGGCTGAGGTGCGGTTCCACGTCCCGCGCGGTGGCGCTGCCGCCGAGCGTGCTGGTGACCACGTTGGTGGTGCGCCGGCCCGGGGGAGCGGCGGGCTGTCGTCCACGCTGAGCCGGCGCAGCCCGCCGTCGCTCGCGTCGAGCACCTGGCTGTCCCCGATGTTGAAGACCATCGCCTCCTCGGCGGCCAGCACCAGGCCGGCGACCGTGGTGCCCATGGTGGTGAGCGCGGGCTCGGCCGCGGCCGCGTCGTAGAGCGCCCGGTTGCAGGCACGCAGTTCCTCGCGGAGCGCCTCCTCGTCGTCGAGTCCCGGTCCGGCTTCGGCCAGCCGGCGGACGGTGAGCGAGGAGGCGACCTCGCCGCCCGGGTGTCCGCCGAGCCCGTCGGCTACCGCGATGACGCAGGGCGTGCCGAGCGGGAAGAGCAGCGTCTGCGGACTGTCGGTCACGGTCGCGCAGAGCGTCCACGGACCGGCCACCAGGCTGTCCTCGTTGCGCTCCCGGACCAACCCCTGGTGGCTGAGCACACTGACCGCGATGTGCGGCATCGTCCTGTCCCCGTTCGTGTCGTCCCGTCGTGCTGTGGTCGCCCCATCGTGCCGGACCGACCGGTGCGCCGGGCCGCTTCCCATTGTCGGTTCCTCGTACGGGGAGCCGCGCGTCGTCTCAACGTTCTGTTGAAACCCCCTTGACTCCCCCGTCGGGCCCGGCTTACTTTGATTTCACATTCCAGAACTTATATTCCGTATGGCGGAAAAGCCGCTCGGGCAGGAGAAGCAGATGCCTCGTATGACAGCCGCCCGCGCGGCCGTGGAGATCCTCAAGCGCGAAGGCGTGAGCAACGCGTTCGGTGTCCCCGGCGCGGCCATCAACCCGTTCTACGCCGCCCTCAAGGCGTCCGGCGGGATCCATCACACGCTGGCCCGCCACGTCGAGGGCGCCTCCCACATGGCGGAGGGCTACACCCGCGCCAACCCGGGCAACATCGGGGTCTGCATCGGGACGTCCGGCCCGGCCGGCACCGACATGATCACCGGCCTGTACTCCGCGACCGGCGACTCCATCCCGATCCTCTGCATCACCGGCCAGGCGCCGGTCGCCCGGATCCACAAGGAGGACTTCCAGGCGGTCGACATCGCGTCCATCGCCAAGCCGGTCACCAAGGCGGCCACCACCGTCCTGGAGGCGGCCCAGGTCCCCGGCGTCTTCCAGCAGGCCTTCCACCTGATGCGCTCCGGCCGGCCCGGCCCGGTCCTGATCGACCTGCCGATCGACGTCCAGCTGACCGAGATCGAGTTCGACCCGGAGACCTACCAGCCGCTCCCGGTCTACCGGCCGATCGCCAGCCGGGCCCAGATCGAGAAGGCGATCGGCCTCCTCAACGAGTCCGAGCGCCCGCTGATCGTCGCCGGCGGCGGTGTCATCAACGCGGACGCCGCCGACCTGCTGGTCGAGTTCGCGGAGCTGACCGGGATCCCGGTCGTCCCCACCCTGATGGGCTGGGGCATCATCGCCGACGACCACGAGCTGAACGCCGGCATGGTCGGTCTGCAGACCTCGCACCGCTACGGCAACGCGAACTTCCTGGAGTCCGACTTCGTCCTCGGCATCGGCAACCGCTGGGCCAACCGCCACACCGGCAGCCTGGACGTCTACACCAAGGGCCGGAAGTTCGTCCACGTCGACGTGGAGCCGACCCAGATCGGCAAGATCTTCGCCCCGGACTACGGCATCGCCTCGGACGCCAAGGCGGCCCTGGAGCTCTTCGTCCAGGTCGCCGGGGAGCTCAAGGCCGAGGGCCGGCTGCCCGACCGCAGCGCCTGGGCCGCCTCCACCCAGGAGCGCCGGGGCACCCTCCAGCGCCGCACGCACTTCGACAACGTGCCGATGAAGCCGCAGCGCGTCTACGAGGAGATGAACAAGGCGTTCGGCCCGGAGACCCGGTACGTCACCACCATCGGCCTGTCCCAGATCGCCGGCGCGCAGATGCTGCACGTCTACAAGCCGCGCCACTGGATCAACTGCGGCCAGGCCGGCCCGCTCGGCTGGACGATCCCGGCGGCCCTCGGTGTCGCCACCGCCGACCCGGAGACCCCCGTGGTCGCCCTCTCCGGCGACTACGACTTCCAGTTCATGATCGAGGAGCTGGCGGTCGGTGCCCAGCACCGGATCCCCTACGTCCACGTCCTGGTGAACAACGCCTACCTCGGCCTGATCCGCCAGGCGCAGCGCAACTTCGACATCGACTTCCAGGTCAAGCTGGAGTTCGAGAACATCAACTCGCCGGAGCTGGGCGTCTACGGCGTGGACCATGTCAAGGTCGCCGAGGGGCTGGGCTGCAAGGCGATCCGGGTCACCGAGCCGGACCAGCTGCTGCCGGCCTTCGAGGAGGCCAAGAAGCTGGCCGCCGAGTTCCGCGTCCCGGTCGTCGTCGAGGCGATCCTGGAGCGGGTCACCAACATCGCGATGGCCGCGGCCGACATCGACAAGGTGAACGAGTTCGAGGAGCTCGCCACCGAGCCGGGCCACGCCCCGACCGCGATCCGGCCGCTGACGGTCTGATCCGCCGGCGCCGCAGCGCCACCCGCCGGGGCCGCCCGGGCGATCGACTCGCCCGGGCGGCCCCGGCGTTGCTCAGTTCGGGTTGTCGGCGTGGGTGAGGGTCTCCCAGGCGGTGAAGAGGTTGTCGGTGCCGGCCGGGCGGCGCTGTTCGGTGAGCTTCTGGGTGTTGGTCATGGCGTGGCCGAGGCGGTTGTGCAGGGCGTTGAAGCCGACCTCGGTGACCGGGCCGAGGTGCTGCTTGAGGGTGCCGCCGCAGAGCCAGGACGGGACGGCGGTGCCGAGTTCGTACGTGGCCTGGAAGCCGAGGGCGTTCCGCAGCCGGTCGGCGATCTCGGGGTAGAGGTCCTGGCCCTGGATGCGGCTGGTCTCGGCGACGTGGGCGATGGCGGAGATGGCGTAGCCGGTGTGGGTGAGGTCGCGGCAGGTCTCCTGGGTGAGGCCGTTGACGAAGGTGCTCTGGCCCTGCCAGTAGTTGATGATCTTGTCGCGGGTGTCGAGGCCGCTGCCGGGCGCGGTCTTCGGCAGGGCGCCGTCGGTGGTGAGGTAGATGTAGGCGGGCACCCGGCCGCGGAAGGTGGTGACCGCCTTGTCGTAGACCGTCCGGTCGTTGAGGAAGACGGCGATGCCGATCGTGGCCTCGGTCATGGAGAGTTCCCAGTTGCCGTTGGACCGGGAGCCGTTGACGACCTTCGGGAGGTAGACGTTGCGCAGCATGGTGCCGAAGCGGTCGATCTTGTCGGCGGGCCATCCGCTGTAGGTGTAGCGGATGATCTCGGCGGCGCGCGGCCAGGTGGAGGCGGACCAGGCGCTCTGCAGGGGCGCGTTGCTGTTGGTGTGGTCCTTGAGGGTGCCGGACCAGGCGTCCATGAGCTGGATCGCCTTCTGCGCGTAACGGCTGTCCCGGGTGATGTACCAGTCCAGGGCGAGGGTGTACGCCGCTATGGCGTCCTCCCGCTCGTCCGTGCAGCCGTAATCGGGGTTGGAGTACGAGCCGCACTCGACCACTGCCCGCGGTTTCGGGGTGCGGTTCAGCGAGTCGTACCCACTGGCGTGCATCTGGTCGTAGGCGGCCTTCCACGGCTGCGCGCCGGCCTGCACTCTGCCGCGGACGAAGTCGAGTTGGGAGCGGCTGACCAGCACGCCCGGGTGGGCGAACGCGGCGGGTGCGGCGGCCGTGGCGGGCTTGGCCGGCGCGGCGGCGTTCGTGGGTGCGGCGGGTGCCTGGAGTGCGGCCTGGGCCGGGGAGCCGAGGAGTCCGGCGGCGAGGCCCGCGGGCAGTGCCACGGCGGCCAGCAGGGTGGCGACGAGGGGGAGTCGGCGGCGGCGTCGACGGGACACGGAAGGAACCTCCGGTCGGGAGAGGCGGGGTGACCGGGAGTCAACTACCCGGTGGTGTCCGCGTCAATGAGACCGACTGGAAACCTTCCTAATGGAAACCTTAAATGAATCTGCCGTCACCTAGTGAACGCGCAGTGCCGAGCAAACGCTCTCTCGTCTTCATGATTGGTCTGGTCCAGCGCCTTGACGCCTTGTCGTGTGCAGGAGTTGAATCGCACCGCGCCACCGGCCGGCCGTCGCACCTCCCCGACTCCCCACTCCCGAAGGCGGATCCGATCATGGCCTGGGCCCCACCCGTCCCTTCCGGCCGCGCCCGTCGCGCAGCCGTCCTGCTGCTCTCCGGAGCACTGGCCGCCACCGGCCTGCTGAGCGCGGCTCCCACCGCCGGCGCAGCCGGCGAGACCGTGAACGTCTGGCTCACCACCACCGACGACGCGGGCGGCCGGCACGTCACCCGCGGCCTCGCCCCGCAGGCGCCGGTCGCCTTCACCGCCGGCACGGGCAGCGGCGGGCAGCTGATCTCGGTGGACGAGTCCACCCGGTACCAGCAGTTCACCGGTGGCGGCGCCTCGTTCACCGACACCGCGGCCTACCTGCTGAACAGCAGCGGCGCACTGAGCGCGGCCACCCGCGACGACACCATGCGCAAGCTCTTCTCGCCCAGTGACGGCATCGGGCTCTCGTTCCTGCGCAACCCGATGGGCTCCTCGGACCTCGCACGCTACGGCTATACCTTCGACGACCAGCCCGCCGGCGCGAGCGACCCGGCGCTGAACGGGTTCTCCGTCGCCCACGACCTGGTGGACGTGCTGCCGCTCACCAAGCAGGCCCGCCAGCTCGACCCGGCCCTCACCGTGATGGCCTCGCCCTGGACGGCGCCCGCCTGGATGAAGGACAGCGGCAACCTCAACGGCGGCTGGCTGAAGGCCGAGGACTACGGCCCGTACGCCCAGTACTTCGTCAAGTACCTTCAGGCGTACCAGGCGCAGGGCGTGCCGGTGAACTACGTGACCGTGCAGAACGAGCCGACCTGCTGCGCCGGCTATCCCTCGATGAGCTGGAACGGCTCGGGGCTGGCCTACTTCACCAAGAACAACCTGCTGCCCGCGCTGGCCGGGGCCGGCCTGTCCACCAAGGTCCTCGCGCTGGACTGGAACTGGGACCAGTACGGCAGCTACGCGGCCCCGTCGCTGGACGACGCGGCCATCCGCACGCACCCGAACTTCGGCGGCATGGCCTGGCACGGCTACGGCGGCGACGTCTCCACGCAGACCACCGTGCACAACCAGTACCCGACGGTGGACGCCTTCGACACCGAGCACTCGGGCGGCACCTGGATCGCCGACCAGCAGCGCGAGGACATGCGCAACATCATCGACTACAGCCGCAACTGGGGTAAGTCGGTGACCAAGTGGAGCCTGGCCGTGGACCAGAACATGGGCCCGCACTACGGCGGTTGCGGCACCTGCACCGGCCTGGTCACGGTGCACAACGGGGACTCCCGCAGCGGCCAGGTCGACTACACGGTCGAGTACTACACCATGGGCCACCTGACCAAGTTCGTCCGGCCCGGCGCGTACCGGATCGCCTCCAGCGACAACTCGGCGGTGCCGAACGTGGCCTGGCAGAACCCGGACGGCTCCAAGGCGCTGGTCGCCTACAACGACAGCGGTTCGGCGCAGACCGTGCGGATCGTCTGGGGCGGCCGGAACGTCGCCTACAGCCTGCCCGCGCACACCTCGGCCACCTTCACCTGGAGCGGGGCGCAGGGCGGTGGCGGCGGGGCGAGCGGCCGGATCACCGGCCTCGCCGGCAAGTGCCTGGACGTCGCGGCGGCAGGCACCGCGAACGGCACCGCCGTCCAGCTCTACGACTGCAACGGCACGGCCGCGCAGACCTGGACGGTCGGCACCGACGGCACCGTCCGCGCGCTCGGCAAGTGCCTGGACGTGGCGTCCGGCGCGACCTCGGACGGGGCCAGGACGCAGCTGTACGACTGCAACGGCACCGCCGCCCAGCAGTGGACGTACGACCCGAACACGCACGACATCGTCAACCCGCAGGCGAACAAGTGCCTGGACGTGACGGACAACAGCTCGGCCAACGGCGCGCGGATCCAGATCTGGACCTGCACCGGGGCGGCCAACCAGAAGTGGACGGCGCCCACGGCCTGACCCGCGGTACGGGGCTCGGCACCCGGCCCGCGCGACGGCGGGTCAGGTGCCGAGCTGCCAGATGGTGCCGTGGCTGCCGGCAGTGACGACGGCGAGGACGACGAGGTCGGCGACGCCGAGGGCGATGCCCAGCAGGGCCCGGCCGCGCCGGCCGGTGCGGCGCAGGAGCGCGGCCGCGCCGAGCAGGATCGCCCCCGGGCCGAGCACCAGGTTGAAGATCAGCAGGCCGAGCAGGCCGAGGACGAACGAGGCGACGGCCATCTGGTCGCCGTCGGCGGTGCGGGAGCGGGTGTCGGGCCGGGTGAGCTGTGCCATGGCAGGACTCCGGTGGGAGGTCGTGGTGCCGGAAGGGGAGGCGGCGGCCGGTGCCGTCAGTGCCGTCGGGCGCGGGCGAGGCGCTCGCGGGCGCCGAAGGCGGCGAGCCAGAGCGCGATCCCGGCGGCCGCGGCGAGGAAGACCGGCAGCGAGGTGTGGATGGCGGCTCCGGCGAGGAGGCCCATCGCGACGACGATGATCAGGAGGCTCACGGTGACGTCCTTTCCTGGTCGGCAGCTGGTGCGGCGGCCAGTTCGGTGTACGACTGTTCGCTGACTTGCTCATCCTACGCTTCCCAAAGTCGGCAAACAGTTGTTTACTGAATGATGTGAGTCACACCCCCGGGGTCCGCCAGGTCCAGAAGCAGCAGAGCCGCCGTGCCCTCCTCGACGCCGCTCTCGGCCTGCTGGAGCACCAGAACCTCAGCGGCCTGGGTGTGCGCGAGGTGACCCGGGCGGCCGGGCTCTCGCCGGCGGGCTTCTACCGGCACTTCCCCGACCTCTCCGAACTCGCCGTCGTCCTGGTCGAGGAGTCCCTCGCCAGCGTCCACGCGATGATCAGGTCCGTCCTGGCCGAGCAGGGCGACGACTCGGACCGGCTGATCGACCGGACGGTCGAGCTGATCGCCGACCACGTCCGGGAGAATCCGGCGCACATGCGCTTCCTGGTCCGGGAGCGGCACGGCGGTGTCCGCGCGGTGCGCGAGGCGATCGCCGGGGAACTGCGCGGCTTCACCGACGAGGTGGCCGCCGGCCTCGGCGCGCAGTCGGTCTCGGCCGGCTGGTCCGCCGGGGACCTGAGGATGCTGGCCCGGCTCTACGTCGAGCACATGGTGGCCACCGCGGCCGAGTTCCTGGAAGCAGGCCCCGGCGGAGAGCGGCGGATCGCCGAGACCGCCCGCACCCAGTTGCGCCTGATCGGCGTCGGTCGGCGGCACTGGCCGGAGGGCTGAGCCCGGCGTGCCGGCCGGCGGCCGGCGGAGGTTGCGGCAACCGGCAATTCACGCAGGTGTATTGACACTGCGTCATGGACACGCCAATTTTAGGGGACCCCCACACACCGAGAGGCCCTCTCATGAAGAAGCCGCTCATCGGCGCGTCCGCTGCCCTGCTGCTCGCCGGGGCCACCGCCCTGACCGGAGCCGCACCCGCCGCCGCCGCGACCCGGGCGCCGGCCGCCGTCACCGTCAGCTATGCCGGCACGGTGGCGCTCAGCAACTGCTCCGGATCGGTCGTCCGGATGCCCGGATCGGCGACCACCGACCCGGCGCTGGTGCTCACCAACGGCCACTGCCTGGAGACCGGCATGCCCGACCCCGGCCGGGTGATCGTCAACCAGTCCTCCAGCCGGAGCTTCACCCTGCTGAGCTCGACCGGCTCCGGCCTCGGCACGCTGCGCGCCACGAAGGTGGTGTACAGCACGATGACCGACACCGATGTGACGCTCTACCAGTTGAACACCACCTATGCCTCGATCAAGTCCCGTTACGGCATAAGCCCGTTGACGATATCCGCGAGTCACCCGACGGCCGGCGCATCGATCAAGGTGGTCTCCGGGTACTGGAAGCGGACGTACTCCTGCAGCGTCGACGGCTTCGTCTACCGGCTCAAGGAGGGCGGCTGGACGTGGAAGGACTCCGTCCGCTACACCTCCGCCTGCAACACCATCGGCGGCACCTCCGGCTCCCCGGTGATCGACACCGCCACCGGTCTGGTCGCCGCCGTGAACAACACCGGCAACGAGGACGGCGAGACCTGCACGGAGAACAACCCCTGCGAGGTCGACGCGAACGGCGCCGTGACCGTCCGCAAGGGCATCAACTACGCCGAGGAGACCTACGGGATCCCGGCCTGCTTCGCCGCCGGCAACAGGCTGGACCTGACCCTGGCCGGCTGCACCCTGCCGAAGCCGTAGGCCTCCGGCCGCTGCCCGCCCCCTCGCGAGGGCCACCCGCCGCCGGCGGGTGGCCCTCGGCCGTTCCCGGGTTCCCTCGGCCGTTCCCGGATGCCCTCGGCAGTCCTTCCCCAAGAAGTGAATCGGTGCTTCAATGCTTGGTATGGCCTACCGACGCACCCCCGCCGTCCAGGCGCGGCTGGACGCCCAGCGTGCCGCCGTGCTCCAGGCGGCCGTCGCGCTGCTCGCCGAACGCGGCTACGCGGGCTGCTCGATGGCCGCCGTTGCCGAGCGGGCCGGGATCGCCACCGGCTCGATGTACCGGCACTTCTCCGGCAAGTCCGAACTCGCCGTCGAACTGTTCCGCACCGTGGTCTCCCGCGAGGTCGCCGCCGTCACCGAGGCGGTCGCCCGCGAGTCCACCCCGCAGCGCCGGGTCGCCGCGGTGGTGGAGACCTTCGCCGCCCGCGCCCTCAAGGCCCCCGGCTCGCCTACGCGTTGCTCGCCGAGCCCGCCGACCCCGTGGTCGACGCCGAGCGGCTGGTGTTCCGGCAGGCCTTCCGCGACCTGATCGCGGCCCAGATCGCCGACGCGATCGCCGACGGCCGCCTCCCCGACCAGCCCGCCCTGCTCACCGCCGCCGCCCTCGTCGGCGCCGTCGGCGAGGCCCTGGTCGGCCCGCTCGCCGCCGGCGAGCCCGCCGACGACCTGATCCCCGCCCTCACCGCCTTCGCCCTGCGCGCGCTCGGCGGCCCCGCCGAGGACGACACCGACCAGGACGACGCCGACCTGCACGACACCGGCGAGGACGACACCGACGCCCGCCCCGCAGACCCCGCCCGAGGAGCACGGCATGCCGCCCACGCATGAGGTCACCAACCAGGTCCCCGACCCGTACGGCCACGACGTCGCCGCGGACCCGGCCCTGCTGGAGGCCCTGCACCGGGCCGGCGCCGGCTGGGCCGAGGACGAACTGCACACGCTCGGCCGCCTCGCCGGCTCCGAGCAGGCCGACACCTGGGGCCGGCTCGCCAACGAGAACCCGCCGGTCCTGCGCACCCACGACCGCTACGGCCACCGCATCGACGAGGTCGAGTTCCACCCGCACTGGCACGACCTGATGCGCACCGCCGTCGGCCACGGCCTGCACGCCGCACCGTGGCAGGACGAGCGGCCCGGCGCGCACACCGCCCGCGCCGCCAAGTTCTACGTCTGGGGCCAGGTCGAGGCCGGCCACACCTGCCCGATCTCGATGACCTACGCCGCCGTCCCCGCCCTGCGCGCCACCCCCGCCCTCGCCGAGGTCTACGAACCCCTGCTCGCCGCACGGGAGTACGACTTCGGGCTGCGCGAGCCGCAGGCCAAGCGCGGGCTGATCGCCGGCATGTCGATGACCGAGAAGCAGGGCGGCTCCGACGTCCGCGCCAACACCACCGCGGCCGTGCCGCAGGCCGACGGCACCTACCGGCTCACCGGTCACAAGTGGTTCACCTCCGCGCCCATGTCGGACCTCTTCCTCACCCTCGCCCAGGCACCCGGCGGCCTCAGCTGCTTCGTGCTGCCCCGGGTGCTGCCGGACGGCAGCCGCAACCGGCTGCTCCTCCAGCGGCTCAAGGACAAGCTCGGCAACAAGTCCAACGCCTCCGCCGAGATCGAGTACGACGGCGCCACCGGCTGGCTGGTCGGCGAGGAGGGCCGCGGCGTCCCGACCATCATCGAGATGGTCAACATGACCCGCCTGGACTGCACGATCGGAGCCGCCTCCGGCATGCGGTACGGCACCGTCCGCGCCCTCCACCACGCCACCCACCGGCGGGCGTTCGGCGCGGCCCTGGTCGACCGGCCGCTGATGCGCAACGTCCTCGCCGACCTCGTCGTCGAGTCCGAGGCCGCCACCACCGTGGCGATGCGGCTCGCCGCCGCCACCGACGCCGCCCTCGCCGGTGACGAGCAGGAGGCCATGCTCCGCCGCCTCGGCCTCGCCGTCTCCAAGTACTGGGTGTGCAAGCGCGGTCCGGCGCACGCCGCGGAGGCCATGGAGTGCCTGGGCGGCAACGGCTACGTCGAGGAGTCCGGCATGCCCCGGCTCTACCGGGAGGCCCCGCTGGTCTCGATCTGGGAGGGCTCCGGCAACGTCGCCGCCCTGGACGCGCTGCGCGCCATGGCCCGGCACCCCGCCACCGTCGAGGCGCTGCTCGCCGAACTCGACGCCGCGGCCGGCGCCGACCGTCGCCTCGACGCCGCAACAGCGGCGCTGCGCAAGCAACTCGGCGACCTCACCGAGCTGGAGTACCGCACCCGGCGGCTGGTCGAGCAGATGGCCCTGGCCTTCCAGGGCGCCCTGCTCGTCCGGCACGGCGACCCGGCGGTGGCCGACGCCTTCTGCGCATCCCGGCTCGGCGGTGACCACGGCGCCGCGTTCGGCACCCTGCCGCCCGGCGTGGACACCGCGGCCGTCCTCGACCGGGCCGTCCGCCGATGACCGAGACCGCGGAAGTCCGCGAGTTCTGGCAGGGGTTGGGGCTGCCCGGACTGATCGACGTGCACACGCACTTCATGCCGGAGCGGGTCCTGGCGAAGGTCTGGGCGTATTTCGACGCCGTCGGGCCGCTCACCGGGCGGCCCTGGCCGATCGCCTATCGGCACGCGGAGCAGCAACGCGTCGACACCCTGCGAGAGTTCGGCGTGCGGGCGTTCACCGCGATGCTCTACCCGCACAAGCCGGCGATGGCCGCCTGGCTGAACTCGTGGGCCGCGGACTTCGCCGTGCGCACCCCGGACTGCCTGCACACCGCGACCTTCTTCCCCGAACCGGGCGCCCGGCAGTACGTGGCGGACGCCCTCGACCGGGGCGCCCGGGTCTTCAAGGCCCACGTGCAGGTGGGCGGTTACGACCCGGCCGACCCGCTGCTGGACGGCGTGTGGGGGCTGCTCGCGGAGCGCGGCACCCCGGTGGTGGTGCACTGCGGGTCGGGGCCGGCACCCGGCAAGCACACCGGCCCCGGCCCGATCGGTGGCGTCCTCGCCCGGCACCCCGGGCTGCGGCTGGTCGTCGCCCACATGGGCCTGCCC
Source organism: Kitasatospora paranensis (assembly GCF_039544005.1). Taxonomy (NCBI): domain Bacteria; kingdom Bacillati; phylum Actinomycetota; class Actinomycetes; order Kitasatosporales; family Streptomycetaceae; genus Kitasatospora; species Kitasatospora paranensis. The sequence continues at coordinate 2,867,914 of NZ_BAABKV010000001.1, read as the reverse complement.
GAGTACACCGACTTCCTCGACCTCGCCGAGCGGTACCCCCGGGTCCTCCTGGACACCACCATGGTGTTCACCGACTTCACCGAGCGCCTGGCACCCTTCCCGGCCGCCGAGCTGCCGCGGCTGCGCGACCTCGGGGACCGCGTCCTGCTCGGCACCGACTTCCCGAACATCCCGTACCCGTACGCCACCGCCCTGCACGCGCTGGCCGGCCTCGGCCTCGGCGACGACTGGCTGCGGGCGGTCTGCTGGGGCAACGCGGCGCGCCTGTTCGGGGCTCCGGCAGCGGCCGGGTGACACTGGCGCCGGGGTTCGTCCCCGGTGCGCGCCGGGCCCCGACCGGCGAAGGGATCCCCGTACCGTGCTCCCCGTCCTGCTGGCGCTGTGCGCCGCGTTCAGCAACGCGGTCGCCACCGTGCTGCAGCGCCGTGCCGCGCTGACCGTGCCCGCCTCCACCGGCCTGCGCCCGGGGCTGCTGGTGGACCTGCTGCGGCGCCGGATCTGGCTGGCCGGCATCCTGGCGGTGATCGCCGCCGCGGTGTTCCAGGCCGCGGCGCTCGCCGGCGGCAAGCTGTCCGTCGTGCAGCCGCTGTTCGTGCTGGAGCTGCCGTTCGCCCTGCTGGTCGGCTCGCTCGTGCTGCGGCGCGGGCTGCCCTCGCGCGGCTGGGCCGCGATCGGCTGCGTGGTGCTCGGCCTCGGCCTCGCCCTGGGGGCCGCCGCGCCCTCGGCCGGCGAGCCGCACGTGGCGATCGGCCGCTGGATCCCGGCGCTCGCCGGCTGCGGCGCCGTGATCGTGCTGCTCTGCGCGGTGGCGGTGCGCCGCCCGATCGGCCGGGTCCGGGCCTGGTGCCTGGGTGCCGCGGCGGCGGTCGGCTACGCGCTGACCGCCGCCCTGATGAAGACCGCCACCCGCACCCTCGCCGACCACGGCCTCGGTGCGTTCCTCACCACCTGGCAGACCTACGCCTTCGCCGCGGTCGGGGTGGCCTCCCTGTTCCTGCTGGAGAACGCCCTGCAGGGCGGCCCCCTGGTGGCCTCGCAGCCGGCGCTCACCCTCGGCGACGCGGCGGTCAGCCTCACCCTGGGCGTGGCGCTGTACCGGGAGGAGCTGCGCACCGGCTGGTGGCTCGTCCCCGAGCTGCTCGGGATCGGCCTGGTCGCGGCCGGCGCCGTCACCCTGGCCCGCACACCCCTCACCCGCACCCTGGTCGGCCCCGTCCCGGAGCCGCCCGAGGACCCTGCGGAGCCCGAAGGGGCCGCGGAGCCCGAGGAGGCGGCGGACGCCGAGGACACCGCGGAGTCCGAGGACGCTGCCGCCCCGCCCGGCCCGGAGGCGTAGTCCGTCGGCCGCGGCCCGCCCCGCGGCGGGCGCGGGTGTCAGTCGACGACGGCCAGCGCGGCGACCGCCTCCGCGTGCGGGCCCGGGGCCGCGGCCAGGAAGCTGTCGGCGGCGGGAGACCACGGCCGGCCCGCCGCGTCGGTGACCACGGCACCGGCCTCGGCGGCGATCAGCGCGCCGGGCAGCAGGTTGCCGGCGTCACTGCCGTACTCCCAGAACAGGCCCAGGTGCCCGGAGCCGACCCGGGCCACCTGGAGGGCGGTCGGCCCCAGGTTGCGCACCGCGAGCACCCGCCCGAGCAGGGCGGTCATCGATGCGCCCGCGCGGCGCCGGGCGATGTCGTTCCCGCCGACCAGCGGCGGATGCGCGGTGGCGGCCAGCGCGACCTCCAGGCCGCGTGGCACGGGCGCGATCGGCCGTCCGTCCAGTCGCGCACCGCCGCCGCGCGCCGCGGTGTACGTCGCGCCGGACCGCGGCGCGTGCACCACCGCGGCCCGGGCCTCGCCGTCCCGTACCAGGGTCGCGGTGACCGCCCAGTGCGGCAGCCCGTGGAGGTACTGCACGGCGCCGTCGGTGGCGTCGCAGACCCACCACTCGCCGTCGGCGGGCACCTCGCCGGTCAGCTCGTCCTCCCACCAGCCGGCCGACGGCCGCAGGGCGCCCAGCCGTTCGCGCAGCATGGCCGCGGCCGGCCCGTCCACCGCGCGGAAGGCGGCGAGCGCCTGCGCAGCGGTCGTCGCCGGTACCGGCTCCGGGCGCTGCACCGCGGCCAGGTGCGCGCCGACGGCGCGGACCGCCGCGGCCATGCCGTCCACCGTCGTCCCCAAGTCCTGCATCGGATGGCTCCTCTCGTCGATGGACAACAGGTACCGTGACGGCGGCGGGCCGGGTCGTGTCCGACGGCAGAACTGCGGGAATCGGACATCCATGGACACCAGTACGGCGGATCCCGCCACCCTGCTCGACACCCTGGACCGCCGGCTGGTCTGCGCCCTCCAGGTCGACGGCCGCGCCGGGACCGGCCGGATCGCGGAGGTGCTCGGCGTCTCCGCCCGGACGGTGACCCGGCGGCTGGGGCGGCTGCTGGGCAGCGGCACCGTGCAGGTCGTGCTCATGCCAGACGTCCGGGACCGTGCGGTCGGCGCCCTGCTGCTGCGCGTCCGGGTGCTGCGCGGCAGGACGGACGCCGTCGCGCACGCGCTGGCCGCCCGCCCCGACGTGCCGTTCGTCGACGTGATGCTCGGCGGGCAGGAGGTCGGTGCGGTGGTGCTGACCGACGCCGAGGCCCGCGACCACCTGCTGTACGGCCTGCTGCCGGCCACCGGCGCCGTCCTGGAGACCGACGTGCACGCCGCGCTGCACCTGTTCGCGGACGCCGGGCGGTGGCGCTCCGGGCACCTCACGGACGAGGAGGCCGCCGCCCTGGCCCCGGCGCCGCCGACCACCGCACCGCCCGGACGGGACGACCTCGACCGGCGGCTGCTCGACCTGCTCGGCCGGGACGCCCGCCGCCCGCACGCCGCGCTGGCCGCCGCCACCGGCATCCCCGAGTCGACCGTCCGCCGCCGCCTCGACCGGCTCGCGGCCGGCGGCCTGCTGCGCACCCACGCCACGATCGACCCGCGGCTGCTCGGCATGGCGGTCGACGCCAACCTGTGGCTGGACGTGCCGCCGGGCCGGCTCGCCGAGGTCGGCGATGCGCTGGCCGGCCACCCGCAGGTGCACGGCGTCCTCGCGACGAGCGGCCGGTCCAACCTGATGGCCGCCGTCTTCTGCCCGGACCACGCCGGCCTCTACCGGTTCGTGACGGAGACCCTCGGGCCGCTGGGGGTGGACCGCGCCGAGACCGCGATCGTGGCCCGTGCGGTCAAGCGGGCCGGCGTGCTGCCGGGCGGGCCGCACCGCCGCTGAACGCCCTGCCGCGGGGCGCACGGCCGTCGAACGCCCCGGCGGTCGGCCCGCCTGTCGTACCGGCGCGGCAGACTGGGGGCATGTGCCGATCCATCAAGACGCTCAGGCCTCCGGAGATGCCGGAGGTCACCACGGACGACGTCCATGCCGCGGCCCTGCAGTACGTCCGCAAGGTGTCCGGCTTCCGTGCGCCCGCGGCCCACAACCGGGAGGCCTTCGAGCAGGCGGTCGCCGCGGTGGCCGAGGCGACCAGACAACTGCTCGAAAGCCTGGAGATCCGGGGGTCGGCCGGGTCGAGGTCACGCCCCCGTCGTCGAGCCCGGCCGGATGACCATCATCACCACGACGACCGCCCACAGCAGGTTGAAGACGCCCGCCGTCATCGGCAGCAGCTTCAGGCCGCGGACGGCCCGCTCCCGCTCGTCGCCGCGCACCACACCGGCGATCTCCCGGCCGTCCTCCAGGTCGAGGGTGTCGACCACGGCCTGCTGCGCGGGCACCACCAGGACGAGCAGGGTGCCCGCGGCGAGCGCGGTCAGCACCAGCGAGACGATCAGCCAGGTCTGGCCCATGATGCCCATCACCTGAGCGGTGCCGATGCCCAGCACCGGGACGGCGATGCCGAGCACCGCGTAGAGCCGGGTGATCCGGTTCAGCAGCCGGACGGACGCCGCCGCCGTGACCTGCTCGGGGCCCGCGGCCAGCGCCGCCGCCGCCCGGCGCGGGTACATGCTGACCGCCACCGCCACCGGGCCGATGAACAGCACCGAGACCAGCACGTGCAGGCTCAGCAGGAACTTGGCCATGGGGGAGTCGTCCTTCGCGGCGGGGAGTGCGGGGTGGGGCCGGCGCAGGGTGCCCGCGCGGCTCGCAGCACGCTAACACCCCCTTACGGGGCCCCCGGAGGCCCGGTGCCCGGTGCTACCCGAGGTCCGCGAACGGGACGTCCGCGGTGCCGATCCGGACGTCCGCGGTGGAGACCACGGCGGCCAGGACGCCGCGGCGCCGGTCGGCGAGGTCGACCAGGTGCAGGTCGCCGTGGCGGTGCCGGGCGGGCTCCGGGCCCGGTTCGTCCAGCGGGAGCGCGGAGAGGTCCACCTCGCGCAGGGTGTCCAGGGTGGCCCGGCCGATCTTGATGATGGCCTCCTTGCGGACCCACTGCCGCAGGAAGGCACCGGCCGGATCGGTGTGTGCGGCCACTGCCGCGGACTCGGCGTCGGTCAGTACCCGCTGGTGCATGTCGCCGAGCGAGCCGCGGGTCTGCAGCAGCTCGACGTCCACGCCGACCGGCACCGGCCCGGCCGCGGCGGCGACCACGCCCTCGGTGTGGGACATGCTCAGCCGCACCTCGGGCCGGCCGGCCAGCGCGGGCACGCCGTGGCCGTCGAGGTCGCAGTCCGGGCAGTGCTGCACCAGGGTCGCCGCCGCGGCCGGGATGCCCAGCAGCCGGGCCGCGCACAGCCGGACGAGCAGGTGCGCGGCCACGAAGTCCAGCCGGTTGCGCTCCCGGCGGAAGCGGGCGGCCCGTTCGCGTTCGACCGCGGTGAGCAGTTCCTCGCCGAGTCCGGGCAGGGCCAGCACCGCCGCGCTGTCCGCGACCACCGCCAGTGGCTCCGCCGTCCGCGCCGTCCCGCTCCCCATCCCGCCCGCCCCGTCCGCCCGTTCCGCCACGGCCGTCGCGGCCGTGATCACCGGGGTCCACCCTACGGTGCGCACCGGCCGCCCCCGGGCCCGCCGGGTCGGCTTCCGGCCGCGGGGGAGCGGCGGGGGGCTGACCTGATGCGTTGTCATGTTCCTTGTAGATTGGTGCGGTGAACCCGGCCGGAACCGCTGCGCCGACGCCCGCGCTGTGCGACCATCGCCGTGGGAATTCGGCTGACAGTACGGCTTGACACGGTGGGGAGTGCCCATGTCGGAGTACGTGGAGTTCCTGACGGCCGACGGCGCGGTGGTGCGCGTCGAGGGGGCCGCGACCGGCTCGGCTGCCGCACCGTACGGCATGCAGCCGGTCGGTCGGGGCGGCGACGCCGTCGTCCGCGCCGCCGAGACGTTCGAGCAGGCGCTCGACGGGGTCCGCGCGGCCGCCGAGTCGGCGCTCACCGCCCTGCGCGGCGGCAGCCTGCAACCAGACGAGGTGGAGATCGAGTTCGGCGTCAAACTCTCCGCCGAGGCCGGCGCCCTCATCGCCAGGACGGCCGCCGACGCCCACCTCACCGTCAAACTCACCTGGTCGCCCGGCACCTCCGGCGGCCCGGCGGGCCACTGACCGGCGTGCCGATGCCCGACGTCCGCTGGCTGGTACGGATCGCCGCCGCCGGCCCGGCCGGTCCGCTGACCGGCGCCGGCGTGCTCGTCTCCGACCGCGAGGTGCTCACCTGCGCCCACGTCGTGCACGGCGCCGACACCGCCCGGGTGCAGCTGGTCTCCCACCCCGGCCTCGACCCGCTCGCCGCGCGGGTGGTGCTGCGCGGCCCCTGGCCCCGGCTGCCCGGCGGCGCCGGGGACGTCGCCCTGCTCGAACTGGAGCGGCCGCTCCCCGACCGGACGGCCGCCCCCGCGCCCTTCGCCGCCCTGCACCAGTGGGCCCGGCCGCCCGCGCCCGCCCTCGTCGCGTACGGCTTCCCGGCCGGCCACGACGCCGGGCTGGGCAGCGAGATCCGGCTCACCCGGGGTGGCTTCCGGATCGCCGGCGAACTGATGCAACTGGAGCACGAGGGCACCGGCATGCCGCTCTCCCCGGGGTTCAGCGGCGGCCCGGTGGTGATCGCGGGCACCGGCGAGGTGGTCGGCCTGGTCACCGCCGCGCTCGACACCCTCGGCGTGCCGCGCGGCCCCGAGGAGCGGGGCAGGCCCGCCGTCCGGCTCGGGCAGATGCTGCCGCTCGCCGAGGCCGCGCGCTACGTCCCGCAGCTCGCCGACCGGCTGCCCGGCGCCGCGCTGGGCGCCGACGCCGTCCGGGAGCTGCGGCTGCTGCTCGACGCCGACCCGCCGCCCGCGGACCCGCTCGGGCTCTACCGGGCCGCCGTCGGACCGCTCGGCGCCCCCGATCCGCCGATCCGCCCCGCCACCCTCTGGGACGCCGCCTGGTACCTGCTCTGCGAGGTGCCCCGGCCGCCGCGCGGTCCGCACCCCGTGCTGGCATTCGCCCGGCAGGTCGCCGAGGCCGCTCCGGACGGCGAGTGCCGCCGCGGCCTGCTGGCGTGGCTGGAGCGGCACGGCGATCGCCCGCCCGGCGGGGTGCGGCGCCGCGAGCGCTGGCGCCCGATCCTGGTGGAGATCACCCCGAGCGGGGCCGGACCGGCGATGTTCCACGTCGCTGTCTCCGCCGTCCGGGACGGCCGGATCGGCGCGGCCGAGACCCGCACCGTCCCCCGGCCGCGGCTCGCCACCGCCGTCCGCGACCGGATCGACCACGAGCTCGGCCGGCTGGAGCCGGACGGTGCGGAACTCGTCATCTTCTCGCTGCCGCGGCGCTGGCTCACCCAGCCCGTGCACACCTGGACCCGCAGGCGCACCGACTACGGCCCGCTCGGCGCCGACCACGCGGTCGTCGTCGTCGACGCCCACCGCCGCGCCGACCCCGCGGCCCGCCGCCACCTCGAACTGAAGTGGGAGCAGCTGCGCAGCCGGCCCGGCACCCGGCTGTACCTGCTGGGCTGCACCGAACTCCCCGACGACAAGCGGCTCTACCACCGGCTGCGGCCGCCCGAGCGGACGGAGCTGCCGGCCCTGCCCGGCCCGCCCCGGGGCGCCCCGTACGAGCCGTTGCTCGCCGCGGCGCTGCGCGCCGGCGCACCCGCCGTGCTCTGGGCGCAGCACCCGTGCGGCAGCGACCACGGGCGTGATCCCATCTGCCGCAGCGACCGATTCCTTGCCAGACTGGCCGAGGAGCTCGCCGATGTCGCGGCCGCCGATCTGCCGCGTCGGGTGAGGGAGTTGCGGCACGAGGCGGAGGAGGCGCCGGATCCGGCCGGGCACTGGGCGGCGGGCCTGGTGCTGCTCTGGGAGGACCCGTCGGTGCTGCCCGGACCGTACCGCCCCTACCGCGTCGTACCGACCAGTCCACCGCCGTACCCGGCGGCCCCCGACGAGTGAGCAGCCGACGAGTGAGCAGGAGCACGAGAGCATGCCGCTGAAGCGCATCTACCGGGGCGTCACCGAGCCGCACGACGGCATCGCCGCACTGCCCGTCCCGCCGCCCTGGCGCGACTTCGACGGCGGCCCGCCGCTGGCCCGTCCGGACGGCCCCGCCGACCCGCTGCCCGATCCGGCCCGGCACCGCGCCGCCACCTTCCGGCCGACCCCCGAAACCGTCGAACTGGTCAACGCGGCCCTCTACCTGAGGCGGCCGCTGCTGGTCACCGGCCCACCCGGCGGCGGCAAGTCCAGCCTGCCGTACGCGGTCGCCCACGAGCTCGGCCTGGGGCCGGTGCTGCGCTGGAACATCACCAGCCGCACCACCCTGCGCGACGGCCTCTACCAGTACGACCCGCTGTCCCGGCTGTACGCCGCCAACCGCTCCGGCCCCGAGACCCCGGACGCCTCCCTCGACGAGCACCTGCGGCTCGGCCCGCTGGGCACCGCGCTGCTGCCGTACGAACGCCCCCGGGCGCTGCTCATCGACGAGATCGACAAGGGCGACCTGGACCTGCCCAACGACCTCCTGCACATCCTGGAGGAGGGCCAGTACGAGATCGACGAACTCGTCCGGGCCACCCCCAGCAGCGCGAGGCGCACGTGCTCACCGCCGACGGCGCCACCCGCGCCCCGGTGCACGGCGGCCGGGTGCGCTGCCGTGCCTTCCCGTTCACCGTGCTCACCTCCAACGCCGAACGGGAGTTCCCGGCCGCGTTCCTGCGCCGCTGCGTGGTGCTGGAGCTGCGCCGCCCCGAGGGCGCCGAGCTGGAGTCCATCGTCCACTCCCACCTGCCCGAGTCCGACCGCCGGCTGGTCAGCGAGATCCTGGAGGTCTTCCTCGCCCGCCGGGAGGAGGGCGAACTCGCCACCGACCAGCTGCTCAACGCCGTCTACCTCACCTCCCGCCCCGAGCTCGGCGACGCCGCCGACCGCGCCCAGCTCGCCGCCCAGGTCATGCCCTACCTCAGCCGGGGCCAGGACGACGATGTCTTCTGAGCCCGCCGCCCTCGACCGGCTCACCGCCCTGCTGGCCGACCTCGGCCTCGCCGAGCGGACCCCGGTCGAACTCGCGGAGCTGCTCTGGCTGGCCGCCCGCTCCACCGAGGGCGGCGCCGGCCCGGACACCGCCGGCCCGCCCGAGTCCCGGCCGCTGCGCCCGCCGCCCGGGCCGCCCGGGCCCGCCCGGCACCACCACCGGGCGGAGCCGGACGGTGGGCTCGACGGTGTCCGGCCCCGGACTGCCCTGCACCTGTCCGCCGCCGGTCCGGCCGGCCGGCTGGCCCCGGCGGCGCCCGCCGCCACCCCCGACGCGCCGATGCTGGCCCGCCCGCTGCCGCTGCAGCGCGCCCTGCGCCCGCTCAAACGCCTCGTCCCGGACACCCGCCACCGGCTGCTGGACGAGCAGGCCACCGCGGACCGGCTGGCCGAGGCGCTGCGCGGGCCGGGCCCGGTGCACTGGCTCCCGGTGCTGCGGCCCAGCAGCGAACGCTGGCTCGACCTGCACCTGGTGTTCGACTGCGGTCCGACGATGGCGCTGTGGCGTCCGCTCGCCCGCGAACTGCGGACGCTGTTCCAGCAGACCGGCGCCTTCCGCCAGGTGACGGCGGGCCGGCTGTGGGCGGACGGCCGCCTCGCGCACCGCGGGATCCCCGACTCCCGGGCCGCCGTCCTGGTGCTCAGCGACTGCATGGGCCCGCAGTGGCGGGCCGGGCGGGCGGGGGACCGCTGGCACCGCACACTGGCCGCGCTGGCCCGCCGGCTGCCGGTGGCGGTCGTCCACCCGCTGCCGGAGCGGCTCTGGCCGCTGACCCCGGTCGCGGCGGTGCCCGGCGTGTTCACCAGCACCGAGGCCGGCGCGCCGGACGCCGCGTACGGGTTCACCCCGTTCGTGGACCTGCCGCCGGGGCGGACGGGGCCGGTCGTCCCGGTGCTGGAGCCGGGCGCCGAGTGGCTGGCCAACTGGGCGCGGCTGGTGGGCAGTCCGACCGGTGGCCAGGTGGTCGGTTCGGCGCTGCTGCTGGGCACGGCCGCGGGCGGCCCGCCGCGGTACGCGGAGGCCGGGCCCGACCCGGAGGAGCTGTCCGCGGAGGAGCTGGTGGTGCGGTTCCGCTCGACGGCCTCGCGGGAGGCGTTCACGCTGGCCGGGATGACCGCGCTGACCACGCCCGCACTGCCGGTGATGCGGCTGCTCCAGCAGGCCGGGCTGGCCCGGCCGCAGCCGCAGCACCTCGCGGAGATCGTGGTCAGCGGCCTGCTGCGGGAACGGCCGGGCCGCCCCGGCTACTTCGCGTTCCGCCCCGGGGTGCGGGAGCTGCTGCTGCACACCCTGCCGCGGTCGACCGCGCACCACGCGCTGGACCTGCTGATCCGGGTGGGCGGCCGGATCGGCGACCCGGGCCGGGCCGGCGCGGGCACCTTCCCGGCGTGGGTGGAGACCACCCGCGGCGGCGCCGTGACGCTGCTGGAGCCCCGGCCGTTCGCGCTGGTGAGCCCGGAGGCGGCCCGGCTGCTCGGGGTGGCCGGAGCGCCGGTGTTCACGGTGGCGGTCCCCGAGCACGGCCTGGACGACGGGGTGGAGGACGGCGCCGGCGAGCCGCTCGCGGATCCGGCCGCGGACGCCGTCGAGGCGCCCCCCGGGCCGCCGGAGGCCACCGCGCTGCCAGACCCGGACCGCTCCCGGGCGGTGCTGCTGCTGACCACCTCCCGCGGTGCCCCGGGCGAGGTGCTGGAGGAGCAGGAGTACACCGCGCTGCGCGATCTCGCCGCGCTCGCGGAGGCCCTGGTGGATCCGGCCCTGGTGGGGCTGGACCGGCGGCACATCTGGCTCGGCGAGGACGACCCGGACGGTTTCCGGCGGGCGCTGCAGCGGGCCGTGCAGGAGGCGGAGGACACCCTGGTGGTGCACGTCGGCGGTCCGCTGGGGGCGGGCGAGGAGCTCGGGGTGGCGGTCGGCGCGGGCCGCTGGGGCCAGGTGCACCGCCCCGGTCTGGACTGGCAGGGCGTGGTGGAGACGGTCGCGGGCGGGCGGGCCGCGCGGCGGCTGCTGATCCTGGACGGCGCGCGCACCGGGGTGCCGCCCGAGCCGGGCGGGCCGGTGGCGGTCGATCCCGGCAGCTACCAGGTGGTCAATCTCCGCCACCCGGTGGACCGTTCGGTGGCGGGCCGGCTGGCCACCGCGATCCGCACCGGCGACCCGGAGGGCACCGAGCGGCTGACCGTCCACCAACTCCTGGAGCTGGCGATGCAGAACACCCCGCCCGCGCCGCCGGTCACCCGGATCTGGCCGCCCAGCGACGGCCGCCCGATGGTCCTCGCACGGAACGCCCAACTGCACCACGGCACGGTCGAATCGAGGCCCGCGACGCATTCGGGGGCGGCCCGCCGCGAGCCGTCCGGCCCGGAGGCCCCCAGACCCTACTTCTTCCTCAGCCACCCGGACGGGCCCGGCGACCGGGCGGTGGACCGGCTCTACCAGGACCTCTGCGAGGAGGTGCTGCAGCTCACCGACCTGCCCTCGGCCGTCCCGCCCGGATTCCTGGACCGCAGCCCCGAGTTGGACAGCTGGTCCCGCTGGCAGATCACCGAGGCACTGGCCACCTGCCGGGTCTTCGTCCCGCTGTACTCGCCGCGCTACTTCGGCTCCGAGCGCTGCGGCAAGGAGTGGTACGGCTTCGCCCGGCGGGCGCCGCGCGCCGGTGACGGCTCCGAGCAGCGGGCCAGCGGCATCGTGCCGGTGGTCTGGCTGCCGGTGCCGGTGGCCGAGCTGCCTCCCGCGGCGGGCCGGCTGCGCTTCAACCACCGCAGCTTCGGCCCGGACTACCAGCGCGAGGGGCTGCTGTCGCTGGCCCGGACGGCCCGGCACCGCTCCCAGTACGAGCTGGTGGTGCACCGGCTCGCGGTGCGGATCGTGCAGGTCGCCCACGAGACCCGGATCCCGCCGGGCCGGCCGCTCTCCTGGGACGTGCTGGCGAACGCCTTCCTCACCCCGGCCGACCCGCGCTGACCGGCGCGCCGTCAGAGCTCGTCGCGCACCGCCCACAGCTCGGGGAAGACGTCCTGCTCGGCGGAGCGCCGCAGCCAGTCGAGCCCGCTTGAGCCGCCGGTGCCGGGCCGCCGGCCCATCGCCCGCTTGACCGCCGAGTAGTGCCGCTGCCGCCACCGGGTGACCCGCTCCGCGGTGTCCAGCAGCGCCTCGCCCAGCCGGGCGAGGTCGTGGTGCGCGGGCTCGGTGTAGACCTGCCGCCAGGCGGCCACCACGGCCGGGTCCGCACGGTGCCGCCCGGTGGACGCCGCGTGCGGCACCGGCACCCCGCGCCGGTCGAGCAGCGCCAGCGCGTCGTCGTACAGGCTCGGGGCGTGCAGCGCCGCGGTCAGCTCGGCGTGTCCGGCGGGCTCGTCCCGGTACATCCGCAGCAGCGCGCCGTTCTTGTTGCCGAGCAGGAACTCCAGCCGCAGGAAGGCCGCCGACTGGAAGCCGGACGCCTCGCCCAGGGCGGGCCGGAAGGCACCGAACTCGGCCGGGGTCAGGGTCGCCAGCAGATCCCAGGAACCGGTCAGCACGTCCTGCACGTGCGCGCCGCGGCCGAGCGCGGCCAGCGCCGCCGTCAGGTCGTCCGCGCGCAGCGCCCGCTGGGCGAGCCGCCATTCGTGGTGGAGCAGGTCGAACAGCAGCTCCATCACCTGGGTGGTCACCAGGAACGCGTACTCCGCCTCGACGGTGCTCCGCGGCTGCTGCAGGCGGTGCAGCTCGGCCAGCCGGGCGTAGCGCGCGTACGGGGTGCCCCGGTCGGCCGTCCCGAAGTCCAGGCGCGGCACGCCGGCCGCCTCCCCGCCGCCCGCCCCGTCCTCGCCGGTGTCGCTCAGCTCGCCCATCGCCCGTCCTCCGACCTGCCGCCCGCTGGATGCCAGGCTCTCCCAGCCGGGCCGGGTCCGCAGGCCGAGCGCACCCGCCACCGGGCGTAGGGTGCTGCCGTACGAGCGACAGCGGCCCCCGTGGCGGGCCGGACGGGAAGGGCGGGCTGAGGCGATGCCGGACATCGACCGGGCCAAGGTGGCGGAACTCGCGGACGAGCGGCTGGACTTCCGGTTCAAGGCCGTCCCGGCCGAGGCCTGGGGGAGCACCGTCGCCGAGTACCTGGCCGGCGGGCCGGTGCTGGACGGCCTCGGCACCCCGCTGCTGACCCTGGACGCCGGGGCGCTGGAGCACAACCTGCGCACGATGGCGGCCTGGTGCGCGCAGGCCGGGGTGGACCTCGCCCCGCACGGCAAGACCTCCATGGCGCCGGCGCTCTGGCAGCGCCATCTGGACGCCGGGGCCGTCGCGATCACCCTGGCCAACCTGCCGCAGGTCCGGGTCGGCCGGGCCTTCGGGCTGGGCCGGATCCACCTCGCCAACACGCTGCTGGACCCGGCCGGGCTGCGCTGGCTGGCCGCCGAGCTGGCCGCCGACCCGGCCTTCCGCTTCGCCTGCTGGGCCGACTCGGTGCGCACGGTGGAGCTCATGTCGCAGGCGCTGCGCGGCGCGCCCGCCCCCGTCGACGTGTGCGTGGAGCTCGGCGCGGCGGGGGGCCGGACGGGCTGCCGCACCCTGCCCGAGGCCGTCGAGGTGGCCCGTGCGGTGCACGCGGCCCCCGGCCTGCGGCTGTCCGGGGTGAGCGGCTACGAGGGGCCGGTCGGCCCCGACTCCTCGCCGGGCTCGGTGGCCGCCGTGGCCGGCTACCTGCGCGGTCTGGCCGAGCTGTACCGGCAGCTCGACGGCGAGGGCCTGCTGGACGGGGCCGACGAGGTGTGGGTGACGGCGGGCGGCAGCGCGTTCTTCGACACCGTCGCGGAGGAGCTGGCGCCGCTGGCCGGCGGGCGCACCCGGGTGGTCGTCCGGGCTGGCGCCTACCTGGCCCACGACGACGGGTTCTACCGGGGCATCTCGCCGTTCGGCCGGCGGGGCGCCGGCGAGCCGCTGCGGGCGGCCCTGCACGGCTGGTCACGGGTGCTGTCGGTGCCCGAGCCGGGCCTGGCGCTGCTGGACGCCGGCAAGCGTGACCTGCCCTTCGACCTGGGCCTGCCGACCCCGCAGCTCGTCCGCGGCGGGAAGTCGCTCGCCGGCGCGGAGCTCGGCGCGATGAACGACCAGCACGGCTACCTGCGCGGCGCCGAGGTCGAGGTCGGCGACGTCGTCCGACTGGGCGTCTCGCACCCCTGCACGGCCTTCGACCGGTGGAACCTGATCCCGGTGCTGGACGACGCCGACGCCGCGGCGCCGCGCGTGGTCGACCTGGTGAGGACGTTCTTCTGACCCTCCCGGCCGGCCCTGCGCGGCGCCGCCGCGGGCTCAGCCCAGCACGACGCCCTGCGAGGAGGGCTGGAGCGTGCCCACGGTGAGGCCGGCCTTGGCGACCGGCAGCTGCAGCACGGTCTTGGCGTCCGTGCCGTAGACCGTGGCGGTGACCTGGGTGGTCTCGTCCGGCGGGGTCACCACGATGCCTGCCAGCACCTGGCAGGTGGCGTCGGCCTTGTCGCAGAGCGTCCACTTCAGCCCGGAGAAGGCCGTGGTGCCCGGCTTGAGGGTGACGGTGACCGGGGCGCCGGGCCTGGGCACCCGGGCGGTGGCGACATCCACCCGGCTGTTGTCGGCCAGCAACCCGCCGTACCCGAGGTAGCCCTTGACCGTGCAGGTGCGGTCGCCCTTGTTGGTGAGCATCACCATGGCCGAGCCGGGCGTGCCCTGGAGCTGGACGTCGGCCTTCAGCTCCGAGGCGTGGCAGCGGTCGGGGCCGGTCGCCGTGGCGGACGCCCCGGCCGTCGCGGCGGAGTCCGAGCGACCGGCGGCGGAGGCCGACGCGGTGCCCGCGCCCGGGGCCGCGGCCCCGGCCACCGTGGGCGAGGCGGCCGGGGCGCCCGCGGCCGCCGTGCCGCTGCTGCTGCAGCCGACGGCCCCGAGGGTGAGCGTCAGGGCGGCCGTGACGGCCGCCGCCGCTCGGACCGCGGTGGCCGGGCGCTGCTTCATGGGTACTCCTGCGGTTCGCGTCGTGAAGAGGGGTCGCACGTGATCACGCAGGCAGTCGGCGGGCCGGTTCTGGCCGGCCCGTATCGGGTGCGTAACGGTGCGTCAGGCACGTTACCGGGCCCGATCAGCGCAGCCGCACGGCCACCCCGCCCCGGTGGAGCACCTCCAGCACCGCCTCGAAGTAGCTGCCCTCGCGGCCGTCGATCAGGATCCGGCGGTCCAGTCGCTCGGCGGCGAGCGCCGAGGCGTGCCAGACCAGGGTGAACGGGGGTTCGGGCCCGAACCCGCCGCGCAGACAGTCGGCGAGCGCGTCCAGGTTGCTGCCGTAGTAGCCGTCGGGTGCGCGGACGGCGCTGCCCAGCTCGGCCCAGAACGACGGCTCGTCGGTGACGGCGGATCCGTCGAGGTCGTACCGCGGTCGCTCGCTCGTCGGCATGGCCCTCCTTCGCGTTCGCCCGGATGGCGGTCCCGGGTCGATGGGCCGCGGCGGGTGGGCTGGGATGGAGGGGACGTGCCGCCACCGACCCAGGGGATCGTCATGACCAGTCTGCACCGCAAGGACCTCGGCCTGTTCGTCCTGCGCGCCGCCGTCGGCGGTGTGCTCTTCGCGCACGGGGCGCAGAAGCTGTTCGGGTGGTTCGGCGGTGGCGGCCTGGAGGGCACCGCGCAGGCCATGGAACACATGGGCTTCGAGCCCGGTCGGCCCAGTGCGATCGCCTCGGGGCTGGGCGAGGCGGGGGCGGCGCGATGCTGGTCCTGGGCCTGGCCACCCCGGCGGCGGGCTCGATCGTGGCCGGCACGATGGCGGGTGCGATCGCCGTGCACTCCCCGGCCGGGTTCTTCGCGGTGGGCGGCGGCTTCGAGTACCCGGCGCTGCTCGGCACCTGCGGGCTGGCGCTCGGCATCTCGGGCGCCGGCCGGTACTCGCTCGACGCCGCCCTGGGCCATGTGCTGGAGCGGCCGTGGCTGGACCTGCTGGTCTTCGGGGCCGGCGCCGTCGCCGCGGCGGCCGTGGTGACCCGTCGGCAGGACACCGTCCACCGCCGGGAGATCCGGGAGATCGAGCAGGCGGCGATGCAGGAGGGCGCCGGGCTGTCCTGACCGCCCGCCGCGTGCCCGCCCGGCCCGGCCGGCCGGCGGTCAGGCCAGGTGCGGGAGGCAGGCGAGCAGGAACGGCAGGGCGGTGAGCGCGGCCGCGGCGCCGCCGCCGAGCAGCCGGGCCGTCCGCGGCGGCCGGGGGCCGGCCGCGGCCAGGCGCCGGATCCGGGCCGTCGCGTGGTGGCCCGCGGCGAGGGCGGAGTCCGGGGCCGGGCCCGCGGCGACCACGGCCATCGCGCCGGCCAGGGCGGTCACGGGGTGGCTGCGCAGGGCCCGGTCGTCGGCCGCCATCTCCAGCAGGGCGCGCACCTCGGGGCCGGCGAGCCGGCCGAGCGGCAGCGGGGCGAAGCAGCGGCGCAAGGTGTCGGCGGCGCAGGCCGCCAAGTGGTGCCGGCCGCGCAGATGACCGTCCTCGTGGGCGAGGGCGGCGGCGAGCTGCCCGGGCGAGAGCGCGTCCAGGGCGCCGCGGCTGACCACCACCCGGCGGCGCAGCCCGGGCAGGCAGTACACGGTCGGGACGGCGTGGTCGAGGACGACGGCTCCGGGCAGCACGCCGTGGTGCCCGGCGAGGTCGAGCACCTCCCGGTGGCGCCGGCGGGCCAGGGCGGCCCGCCGTACGGCCGCGCCGAACAGGGCCGCCGGGACGGCGGCGACGGCGGTGGCCAGGCCCGCCGCGGCCCGGGCGGCGGACTCGGCCGGTACGGCGAGCCCGCACAGGTGCAGCAGCCCGGCGTGGTGGTGCGGCGAGGGGTCGGCCAGCTGCCGGACGGCCAGGGCGAGCGCGAGGGTGGCCGAGACGCCGAGCGCGTGCCAGGCGGCCACCGCGAGCACGGGTGTGCGGTGCGTCCAGCGGGCGCCCGCGAGCAGCCGCGGCAGGGCGGTGGTGACCAGTGCCGCCCACAGGAGCAGCAGCAGGGCGGCACTCACCGGCCGTCCCCGCCGTCCCCGTCGTCCCGGCCCTCCAGGGCGGCCAGCGCGTGGCGCAGCGCGGCCAGTTCGTCCGGGGCCATGGTGCCGACGAAGTGCGCGAGTGCGGCCGGTGCGTCGCCGCCGGTGCCGAGCGCCTCGGCCATCAGCGCGGCGGTGTGGGCGGCGCGGTCGGCGGTGGCCTCGTACACCCAGGCGCGGCCCTCCTTGCGGCGGCTCAGCAGGCCCTTGGTGTGCAGGATGTCGGCGACGGTCATCACGGTGGTGTACGCCACCGGGCGGTGGCGGTTCAGGTCGTCGACCACCTCGCGGACGGTGGCCGGGCGGCCCCAGGACCACATCCGGTCCATGATCTCCGCCTCCAGCCCGCCGAGTCTGCGTGCCACCGTGCTGCCTTCCCTGCGTCCCTGCCGTCCGCGACCGGCCGCGGCGTGCGGCCGTCCGGCGGCCATGCTACGGGCCCGGGCGACGGCGGCGGGGATCACCCGTTCGCGCGGCTCTGCTCGCCGGGCGGCGGTGCGGCGGCCAAGGGTGGGACGAGTGCCGTCGTCCTCCGGGAGCAGCCATGAAGCACAGGATTCGTTCCACCGCCGGGCCGGCCGTCGCGGCCCTGGTCGCGGGGGTGGCGCTGGCGGGGTGTTCCTCCGGGTCCACCCCCTCGTCGGCGGTGTCGTCCGCCGCCGCGGCGGTCCAGTCGAAGGCGTCCGAGCTCGCCTCGGCGGCCTCCTCGGCGGTCGGCGGGCTGGCCTCGTCGGCGCAGTCCGCGCTGGCCTCGGCCGAGTCGGCCGCCTCGTCGGCGGTGGCCGGGGTCCAGGGCGGTCTGGACGCCAAGGCGGACGTCACGCTGGGCACCGCGGTGACCGACGCGGACGGGAAGCTGGACGTCCCGGTGACGGTCGTCAACCACGATTCCCAGCCGCGCAAGTACACGATCCAGGTCGATTTCAAGGACGCGAACGGCAATCGCCTCGACGTCTCGGTGCTGACCGTGCCGGAGGTCGCCGCGGGGGCGACGATGCAGGCCACGGCCACGAGCAACCGCAAGCTGACCGGTGACGTGAAGGTGTCGGTGGCGGCGGCGCTGCGCTACTGACGGGTACGCCGCGGCTGCGGCCCAACCTTAAGACCGCCTCAAGCGGGGCGGACGACTCTTGACGGGGCGTTTGGTCTAGTCCATTTTTGTGGCCAGGTGCAGGGAGCCCCTGGGCCGGCGCCGGTGGTTCGGGCCACCGGTGCCGGTTCGGCGCCCCCGGGCATCCGTTTGCGCAGGCCAACGCTCGATTCCCCTGTCATGCCCCTGCCGTGCGGTCCCACCCGCGACGGAACCTCCACGGGCGCGGCGGGGTCCCCCACGACCAGGAGTCCGCAGCCATGCTTCGTTCCGTCCCGAAAGAGCCCCGGCACAGCCGGCGCCGCGCCCGGGGCCTCGGTGCCCTCGCGGCCGGCACCGCCGCCTCCCTGCTGCTCGGCGGCGCCCTCGCCCTGACCTCCGGCGGCGCGGCCCAGGCCGCCGCCACCAACTCCACCGGCGCGCCCGCCACCTCCGGCGGCATCAAGGTCGCCTACTTCGACCAGTGGTCGATCTACAGCAACGCCTACTACCTGAAGACCGTTCAGGACACCGGCGTGGCCTCCAAGCTGGACTACCTGATCTACGACTTCGCCAACATCGACCCGACCAACCTCAACTGTTTCGAGGCCACCAAGGCCTCCTCGCAGGACGAGAGCAACGGCAGCGCGGGTGACGGTGCGGGCGACGCGTTCGCCGACTACCAGAAGACCTTCGACGCCGGCACCAGCGTGGACGGCGTCGCCGACACCTGGAACCAGCCCCTGGTCGGCAACTTCAACCAGATCAAGAAGCTGAAGGCGAAGAACCCGAACCTCAAGGTGCTGCTGTCGATCGGCGGCTGGACCTACTCGAAGTACTTCTCCGATGTGTCGGCCACCGACGCCGCGCGCAAGAAGTTCGTCTCCTCCTGCGTCGACATGTTCATCAAGGGCAACCTGCCCGTGCAGGGCGGCTTCGGCGGCACCGGCAGCGCGGCGGGCGTCTTCGACGGCTTCGACATCGACTGGGAGTACCCGGGCGGCGGCGGCCACACCGGCAACCACTCCGCGGCGGCGGACAAGCAGAACTACACCGCCCTGCTGGGCGAGCTGCGCTCCCAGCTGAACGCCCAGGGCGCGGCCGACGGCAAGACCTACGCGCTCTCCGCGGCGGTCGGCGCCGGCCAGGACAAGATCAAGAACATCGAGACCGACAAGATCGGCCAGTACCTGACGTTCCTGGACGTCATGACGTACGACATGCACGGTGCGTGGGACGCGACCGGTCCGACCAACCACCAGGCGCCGATCTACAACAACCCGAACGACCCGATGACGCCCATCCCGGGCGGCAACGGCAAGTACTCGATCGACAACGCCATCAAGGCGTGGACGGTCGGCGACCCGCAGTACGGGATCCCGGGCGGCTTCCCCGCCAACAAGATCAACATGGGTGTCCCGTTCTACTACCGCGGCTGGACGGGCGTGCCCGCCGGTGCCAACCACGGCCTGTTCCAGAGCGCGACGGGCCCGGCCACGGGCGCGGCGATGTCCGGCAACGTCAACGGTATCCGGATGTACAAGGAGCTGAACGGCTTCGTCGACAACGCGGCCGACACCTACTGGGACGACTCCGCGAAGGCCGCCTACTTCTACGACGGCACCACCTTCTGGTCGGGTGAGAACGCCCAGTCGATCCAGGCCAAGCTGGACTACGCGCACTGCAACGGCCTCGGCGGCTCGTTCGCCTTCTCGCTGTACGACCTCGGCACGCAGACCACGCTGTTCGACAAGATGGTGAGCGCCACCAACGGCTCCGCGGCGTCCTGCCCGGCCCCGACGAGCACCGCGTCGGCCACCCCGAGCAGCTCCCCGAGCACCTCGGCCTCGCCGTCGTCCTCGCCGAGCAGCTCGCCGTCCTCCTCGCCGAGCAGCTCCCCGAGCAGCTCGCCGACCGGCGGCACCTGCACCGCCCCGAGCTGGGACGCCGCCGCGGTCTACGCGACCGCCGGCACCAAGGTCTCCTGGAAGGGCCACTACTGGACCAACAAGTGGTGGACCACCAACGAGGACCCGACCCTCAGCGGCCAGTGGGGCGTCTGGGCCGACAACGGCGCCTGCTGACGCACCGACCGATCACCGCGACCGCCCCGGACGGGTCTCCCGTCCGGGGCGGTCGCGCGTGCGCGGGGCCGGGCGCGCGAAAGGTGCTGCGACGGGCGTCAGGCCAGGTCCTCGGTGCGGCCGAGGGCGTCCGGCTGGCTCTGCTCGATCCGCCGCAGCATCCGGCCGAGGGTCGCCGAGAGCGCGCTGCGCTCCTCACCGACGATGTCCTGGAGCAGGTCGGCCTCGAAGACGGCGGCCATCCGCATCAGCTCCAGCCACTTGTCCCGGCCGGTCTCGGTCAGCTCGATGATCACCCGGACCCGGTTGGACTCGTCGCGGTCCCGGGTGACCAGCCCGTCGCCGACCATCCGGTCAATCCGGTGGGTCATCGCCGCCGGGGTCAGCCCGAGCCGCTTGGCGAGCTCGCCGGGGCCGAGCCGGTACGGGCTGCCCGCGAAGACCAGGGCCTTGAGCACCTCCCACTCGGCGGAGGTGATTCCGAGCACAGCCAGCTGGCGGCCGTAGGCCACGTTCATCCGCCGGGCGAGCCGGGAGAGGGTGGAGACGATGGTCTCCACCTGCGGGTCAACGGTGGGGAACTCCCGCTGATAGAGGGCGACTTGCTCGGCGATGCCGAGTTCGGCCGCGGCCGGTGACTCGGGCTTGCGTGCGGTCATGGCGCCCATTCTCCCACGGCTTCCTGTAGGCGTTAAGCCTTTGACACCTGAGTCTTTGGATCCGTAGAGTTTAGCTCTGAAATCTTGCGGAGTTAAAAGCGGAAGGGTCAACCTTCCTTCATGGCAAAGGGGTGTGCACGGTGGCCGGCACGGTGAAGCAGCGGGTGCGGCGGACGGACAGGGCGGGCGGTCCGCTGCGCCGCGTCCAGATCGGCAACGCGCTCAGCGCGTTCGGCAGCGGTTTCACGATGCCGTACATGTTCGTCTATGTGGACCAGGTGCGCGGGCTCGGCTCGTTCGCGGCCGGGATGGTGTTCACCGTCTTCGCGCTCGCGGCCCTCGCCGTGCTGCCGTTCACCGGCCGCGGCATCGACCGCCACGGCCCCCGGCCGGTGCTGCTGGTCGGTGCCGCGCTGGCCGCCGCCGGCGCGTACGCCTTCGGGCAGGCGCAGACCGCGCCGACCCTGCTGGCGGCGTCCTTCCTGTTCGGCGCGGGGTTCACCGCCTGCGCGCCGGCGCTCTCCACGATGATCGTCCGCAGCTCGGCCAAGGCCGAGCGCTCGCGGGCCTTCGCGCTCCAGTTCACCCTGGTCAACCTGGGCATGGGCATCGGCGCCCTGGTCGGCGGCCAGATCGTGGACGTCGCCGACCCGGCCAGCCTCACCCGGCTGTTCACCATCGAGGCGGTCACCCTGATCGGCCTCGGGCTGGTGGCCGGCACCGCCCGGATCCCGGCGGCCGCCCCCGTGGCGGTGGCGGAGCGCGGCGGCCCGACCGGCCTGCGCGCGCTGGCCGCCGACAAGGCCATGCTCCGGCTCTGCCTGCTCGTCGCCCTGATCTTCTTCACCTGCTACGGCCAGTTCGAGTCCGGGGTGGCCGCCTTCGCCACCGACACCGTCGGCACCGCGCCGTCCACCCTGGGCATCGCGATCGGCGCGAACGCGCTGACCATCGTGCTGCTCCAGATGTTCGTCGTGCGGATCACCGAGCGCCGCCGCCGCACCGCCGCGATGGCCGCGGCCGGTGTGGTCTGGCTCGGCGCCTGGGCGGCCGCGCTGGTGGCCGGCCTCGTCCGCTCCGAGGCGCTCGCCGCCACGGTCGCCGTGGTCGCCGTGTACGCGCTGTTCGGCGTGGGTGAGTCGCTGCTCGCCCCGACCCTCGGCCCGATCGTGGCCGACCTCGCCCCGGCCCGGCTGCTCGGCACCTACAACGCCGCGCACGCCCTGGTGAAGCAGGTCGCCATCGCGGTCGGCCCGGCCGTCGGCGTCCTGCTGGTCGGCTCCGGCACCTGGCCGCTCTACCTGCTGGCGATGGCGGGCTGCACCCTGCTGATCATCACCCTGGCGCTGCGGCTGCGCGGCCACCTCACGCCCGCGCAGGACAACGCCGCCCCGGTGACGGTCGCGCTGACCCGCCCGGTGGGGGAGCTCAGCACGGCGGCCTGACCGCCACCGTCACCGCCGGCCGGGCGCCGGGTCCACGGACCCGGCGCCCGGCCGCCGTCACGGCTCAGGGAGCAACGGGCATCAGCAGCGAGAAGGTGCCGGCCCGCTCCGGGAAGCGGATCGCGAGCGGGGCCACCGGGCCGCCGAGCTCCAGCACCAGCTGGCCGCCGGCCCCCGCCGCGACGGCCTCCAGCAGGAAGTCCCGGTTCACCTGGACCCGCAGCGCGCCCTCGGCCGAACCGTCTGCCGCCAGCGTGCCGTCCGCGGTCACCGCCAGCTCCGCGACGTCGAAGTCCGCGCCGTCCTGGTCGCGCCGCGCCGTCCGGACGGGAGCCGCCCCGATCCCCGCGCGCAGCGCCCCGGCGGACAGCTCGACCCGGTGGGTCGGGGACGTGCGCAGCATGGGGCGGTAGTCCGGGTAGTCCAGGTCGACGCGCTCGCCGCGGACCGTCCGCCCGTCGAGAACCGCGGTGAGGGCCGTGCCCTCCACCGTCAGCTCGACCGCGCCGTCCGCCGCGGCCAGCAGCGCGCGCAGCCCGTCCACGAAGGCGGTCGGCGCGATCACGTCGGCGGCGGGCCCTTCCGTCGCCGCCGGTCGCACCTCCGAGACGGCCAGTCGGTAGCGGTCGGTGGCGACCAGCCGCAGCACGCCGCCGTCCGTCCCGTCGAAGAGCACGCCGGCGACGGCCGGCAGCGCCCCGGCGTCCGGATGCACCGCGAATCGGACGGCCTCCAGGGCGGCGGCCAGGCCCGCCGCGGGCAGCGTCAGTCGGGTCGGTCGGGTCTCGGTCATCGGGTGCTCCCTCGTCTCCAGCAGCGATCGGACAGTGGAGAGCTCGCGTCGCGCGTCCGCCAGGCCGTCCTCCAGCCTGCGCAGATGGGCGTCCAGGACGGCCCGGGCCTCCCCGGGGCCGCCGCCGAGCACCTGCGCGATGCCGGCCAGCGGCATCCCGACCCGGCGCAGCCGGGCGATCAGCCGCGCGTCGGCCAGCTGCTCCGGCGCGTACCAGCGGTACCCCGTCCGCGGATCCACCCGGGCCGGGCCGAACACGCCCGCGCCGTCGTAGAACCGCAGCGTGCTCACGCCGAGCCCGCTGGCCCGGGCCATCTCACCGATGCTCCGCATCCCGCTCTCCACACCGAGGACTCTGGGGCCTCGACCTGGTCGAGGGTCAACGGCCGCCACGCTACTGCGGCCCGCCGACAGGGGAGCGGGCTAGGATTCGCGACAAAGGCGACATAGTGTCACCCGGGTGGTCGGCGCCGCGCCGGCCCCGGTGCGGCCCGTGGCGGCCGGGCGGACAGGGGAGGAACAGCGAGTCCATGGCGTACACCGCAGTCACCGACACCCCGGCCACCGGTGGCGCCACCGCCGCGCAGCACGCCGCCCCCGCCCGCGGCCTGCTCGCCTGGGCCGTGCGGCACTCCGGCTGGCTCGGCCCGATCGCCGTCGCGCTCTTCGCCGGCCTGCTGAGGTTCTGGGACCTCGGCACGCCGAACGCCTTCGTCTTCGACGAGACGTACTACCCCAAGGACGCCTGGTCGCTGCTCCACCTCGGCTACGAGGGCGTCTGGCCGGACGACGCCAACCAGCAGATCCTCGCGCCGTCCCAGAAGATCCCGCTCACCCCGGCGCCCGAGTTCGTGGCGCACCCGCCGCTCGGCAAGTGGGTGATCTCCCTCGGCGAGTGGGTCTTCGGACTGCACCCCTTCGGCTGGCGGGTGATGGTCGCCCTGCTCGGCACGCTCTCCGTGCTGATGCTCGCCCGGATCGGCCGCCGGCTGCTCTCCTCCACCCTGCTCGGCTGCACCGCCGCGCTGCTGATGGCCGTCGACGGCCTGCACTTCGTGATGAGCCGGGTCGGCCTGCTGGACGGCGTGTCGATGGTCTTCGTGCTCGGCGCCTTCGGCAGCCTGCTGATCGACCGCGACCACACCCGGGCCGTGCTGGAAGCCGCCCGCGCCGAGGGCGGCCGAGCCGGGGACGAAGTCCGGCTCGGGCTGCGCCCGTGGCGGATCGCGGCCGGCGTGCTGCTCGGCTGCGCCTGTGCGGTGAAGTGGAACGGCCTGCAGATCCTGCTGGTGTTCACCGTGCTGACGCTGCTCTGGGACCGGGCCGGCCGCCGCCGGGCCGGCGCCCACCGGCCGACCCGCGCCCTGCTGCGCCGGGACGCGCTGCCCGGCCTGCTGTCCACCGTCGGCGCCGCCGCCCTGGTCTACCTGGCGGCCTGGACGGGCTGGTTCGCCACCGACGGCGGGTACGGCCGGCACTGGGCCGACCACCGGGCCGGCCTGTCCATGGCCCGCACCCCGCTGGTCGACATCCCGCTGCCGCAGGTGCCGATGACCTGGGTCCCGGCCGCCCTGCGCAGCTGGTGGCACTACCACGCGCAGATGTACGACTTCAACACCGGCCTGTCCTCACCGCACACCTACCAGTCCAACCCGTGGAGCTGGCTCGTCCAGGGCCGCCCGGTGTCGATGTACTGGCAGCAGGTGCCGCAGGGCCAGCAGGGCTGCACCTCCTCGGGCGGCTGCGCCAGCCAGATCCTCGCCCTCGGCACACCGCTGCTGTGGTGGACGGCCTGCTTCGCGCTGGCCTACGCGCTGTGGCGGTGGTTCTTCCGGCGGGACTGGCGGGCCGGCGCGGTGCTGGCCGGCGTCGCCGGGATCTACCTGCCGTGGTTCCAGTACCAGCACCGGACGATCTTCTCCTTCTACATGGTGCTGCTGGTGCCCTTCCTCTGCCTCGCCGTCGCCATGATGCTGGGCGCGCTGCTCGGACCGGCCCGGTCCACCGTCCGCCGGCGGCGCTGGGGCGCGGCCGGCGCCGGGCTGATCGTGTTCGCGATCGTCGGCTGCTTCGCCTACTTCCACCCGCTCTACACGGCGGAGGTGATCCCGATGTCGGACTGGCAGGACCGGATGTGGTTCACCAGCTGGATCTGACCGGATGGCCGCCGCCTCGACCGGTCAGCTGCTGCCGGTCACCTGGGGCCTCGGGGTCCTCATCGCGGTGCTGCTGGCCGCCGCCGCCGCGGTGGCCGGCCGCGGCGGGCTCGGGCACGGCAAGGCCGTGGTGCGGGCCGGGCTCCGGGCGGTCGTGCAGCTGGCCGCGGTCGCCCTGGTCATCACCTGGGTGGTGGGCTCGCTGTGGACGTCCACGCTGTTCGTGCTGGTGATGTTCACGGTGGCGGTGCGCACCGCGGGCCGACGGATGACCGCCGGCCCGGGCTGGGTCTGGGCGGCGGTGCCGATCGGCGCCGGGGTGCTGCCCGTCCTGGCACTGCTGCTGGTCACCGGGCTGCTCCCGTACCAGGGGCTGTCGCTGATCCCGGTCGCCGGAATCCTGATCGGCGGCGGACTGACCGCCACCTCGCTGGCCGGCCGGCGGGCGCTGGACGAGCTGCGGCAGCGGCGCGGCGAGGTGGAGGCGGCGCTGGCGCTCGGCTTCGAGGACCGCGACGCCCGCCTGGAGATCTGCCGGACGGCCGCCGCGACCTCGCTCGTCCCGGCGCTCGACCAGACCAGGACAGTGGGCCTGGTCACGCTGCCCGGCGCGTTCGTCGGCATGCTGCTCGGCGGCGCCACCCCGGTGCAGGCCGGTGCGGTGCAGCTGTTCGTGCTGGTCGCGCTGCTGGCCGTGGAGGCGGTCGCGGTGGTGGCGGTGCTGGAGGTCGTCGGCCGGGGGAAGGTGCCCGCCTGAGCCCGCCGGCCCGTCCGGTAGGGTGGGAGGCGTTGAAGGGGAGTAGCCCTCCACCGGACCGTCGACATACTGGCCCCTCGTGGGCCCGGCGCCCGGGGCACCGCGTCCGCGGGGTGTCGGCGAGACCTTCGGCCGCAGTGCTGTGATCATGACCAGTGCTGTCGGGCCGAAGCGTCCCCGCACGGAGCCTCGGCCGGCAGCCCGACCGAGGGACCGAAACCCTGATGAGCCTGACCGTTGCCGCGTTGACCTTCGGCATCATCTTCCTCGCGGAACTCCCCGACAAGACGGCGCTGGCCAGCCTCGTGCTCGGCACCAAGTACCGGGCCTCCTACGTCTTCGCCGGTATCGCCGCCGCCTTCGCCCTCCAGGTCGGGCTGGCCCTGGTGGCGGGCAGCCTGCTGTCGCTGCTGCCGCAGCGCTGGGTGGAGGGCGTCTCCGGTGCGCTGTTCCTGCTCGGCGCCGTCATGCTGCTCTGGCACCACGACGACGAGGACGACGGCCACGCCGCCAAGGAGCCCTCCTCCAGCAGCTTCTGGAAGGTCGCCGGGGCGAGCTTCGTGGTCGTCGCCGTCGCCGAGTTCGGCGATCTCACCCAGATCATGACGGCCAACCTGGCGGCCAAGTACGCCGACCCGCTGGCCGTCGGCATCGGCTCGTGGCTGGCACTGTGCGCCGTCGGCGGGATCGCCATCGTGGGCGGGCAGAAGCTGCTGCGGCACGTCCCGATGAAGGTCATCGTGCGGATCGCCGCGACCCTGATGCTGCTCCTCGCGGTCTTCAGCCTGGTCAAGGCCTTCACCGGCTGACGTCCTGTCGGACGGACGCCCCGGCCCGGGTCAGCAGCCCGGGTCGGCGGCCGTCGCCTGCAGCGCGGCCTGGGTCTGCGGACCGTAGAGGGTGCTGTTGCGCTCGTCGCCCTTGATGCGGTGCTGGCGCTGGAAGTCGGCCAGCACCCACTGCGTCCAGGAGTCGAAGGTGCCGCTGACGAACCACGTGTTGAGGTGGTGGTCGCCGCAGTCGGCGGTGAGCAGCAGCTGCTGCATCGTCCTGACGTCCGCTCCGCTGTCACCGGCCTTCAGCACCCGGACGGTCGCCGGGGCGGACGGCGTGGGGCTGGCCGCCGCCGGGGAACTCGCCGACGGCGCCGCCGGACCGGTCGCACTGACCACCCCCACCGGTGCCTTCCCGGTCGGCGCCTTGCTGCGGCCGGCCGTGGCGGAGGCCTTCGGCCGGCCGGAGGACGAGGCCTCGCCGGTCGGCGCCGCCACGTCGACGCTCGGCGGCGCCTCGATGCTGCCGGTCGGGGCGGGCAGCGCCTGGTCCGGCCCGCCGCTGTCGGAGGAGGGCGCCAGCACGAAGGCCAGCCCCGCGCCGACCGCCGCGATGCCGAGGCCCGCGACGACGACCGCCGTCCGGCGCCGTCCGGCCGCCAGCTGCTGGTGCTCGCGCCGCTCGGCGCGGCCGCCGGGCCGCTGCTGCACCGTCCCCTGGAACGAGAAGACCCCCAGGTCGCCGCCGGCCGCCGGATGCCCCGGAACGGCCGCGGCCGGGTGGCCCGGCGGGCGCGGCGGTATCGGCGGGGCCGCCGGCGCCTGCGGCATCAGCGCGGTCGCGAACGGGTCCTGGTAGGGCGCGGCCGGGCCGGACCGGTGGTCGGTCGCGGCCGCGGGCACGTACGGGCGCACCAGGGGCGGGCCCTCGGTGTGCGGCAGGATCGCCGTCTCCGTCACGTCGGGGTGCGAGGAGCCGCAGCCGCAGCCGCCAGCGGCCCGGACCGCGCCGCACAGCGGGCAGTGCTCTCCCGGCATGGGCCGGTCCTCCTCGATCGGTGTGACGAACGCGCCCGATTATGCAGGAGGTTGTGCGGAGACGACAGGGACGCCCGGTGTCGTTCGGGCAGCTTGTCCGGGTTGGTGGTGAAACGAGTGTCGTGAACGGTCCGTGACGGACCGGCGTATCCCCGAAGACGCCGGGCTGCGGGGTCCCCACCGCGTAGCCTCGCCGCTGACGACGCCTTCGACGGGAGCGATGCGGTGGACATGGCGGCACGGCGGTACCGGTTCGTCCTCGTCCTGTTCGGCGGCCTGCTCGTGCTCTCCCTGCCGCTCTACCTCCGGCCCGGCTCCGGCTGCACCGGAGGGTTGCCCTGCGTGACGCCGCTCCGGTCGCCCGGCGGCATCCTCGGCCGGTACGAACTCGCCCACCCCGGATGGCTCGCCCTCTACTGGACGGCCGCCCTGGCGGTCGGCGCCGCGGCGATCCTCCGGCGCTACCGGCGCGACGGCCGGGTGCCGCGCGCCGTTCCGGTGCTCGCCGCCGCCGTCCTGACGGCCGCACTGACCGCGGCGCTCACCGCGGCCGACTGGCCGGGCCTGCGCATCCCGTCGGCCTGGGCCGAGGCCGCCCACCTCCTGGTCTTCAACGGCGCCACCCCGCTCGTCGTCATCGCCGTGGCGCTGCTCGTCCTCGCCGCCGCGGAACGCAGCGCCGCCCTGGCGCTGTTCGCGCTCCTCTGGGCCGTCCTCGGCTACCTCGCCGCGACCTGGGACGGTCTCACCGAGCTCGCCGTCCTCGGCCTGCCGGTGGACGCGGCGGCGGACCCGGCAGGGCTGCGGCAGCTCCCGAACATCGCCGTCCCCGCCGCCGCCCTGCTGGCCGCCGCCCTCGTCGTCAGCCTCCGGTCGGCGCGGCGGCGCTGAGCGCGGCCGCGGCGGCCTCCGTCCCCGGGTGCCCGGCGCCGAAGGCGGCCAGCCAGGCCTCGTGATTGGCCGCCAGCAGCCCGGCGGCCTCCGTGTCACGGCCCTGCGCGGCGACCGCGAGGGCGTGGAGGTGCCCGGCCTCCAGCCGCCGGTGGTGCGCGGGCCCGAACACCGCCCGGCAGATGTCCAGGGCCTCGACGGCCGCCGCCTCCGCCTCCGCAGGGCGTCCGAGGCCGAGCAGGGCCGCGGCGGCGCCGGTGGCGGCGGCGGAGTCATCGCCCGGCTCCGCGTCCCGCTCGCGGGCGAAATCGGCCCGGGCGGCGGCCACCTGGGCCAGCGCCTCCTCGAACCGGCGCTGCCCGCGCAGGCTGCGAGCCAGGTTCAGCCGGACGGTGCCGCGGAACCGGTCCAAGCCGAGCCTGGTGAGGTCCGCCACCGCATCCCGTGCGACCTGCTCGGCCTCCTCGTGCCGGCCCTGGCCGTGCAGGGCGAACGCCAGACTGTTCGACGCCGAAGCGCGCACCTTGGTGGTGACCGCAGTGCGAGGGTCCCGATGCTTGCGATCATGCCCCGGGAGACGGCTTCCACCTGCTCGAACCGTCCGAGGTAGAGCGCTGTGGTCGCGTGGTTGGCACGGAGCTGCTGCGCGGCCAGCCGCAGGGAACCGGTCAGGCCGTCGAACACCGAAGCCTGGGAGGCGAACGCCTCGGAGGCCTCCTCGTGCCGGCCCAGATCGTTCAGGATCCCTCCGAGCAGACCGCTGGCCTGGAAGTTCAGCTCGTCGGGCCGACTGTCCAGCGCCTGCGTCACGAACCGTGCGTCCGGCATCGCCGCGGCGCCCCGGTCGGCCTTGCGGAGCACCTGGCAGCGGAGCACCCGCATCTCCAGCGTCGGCCGGGCGGACTCGCCCAGCGTCCGCCCGAGCGCTTCGACGCAGGTGTTCAACTCCGCGACGGCCTCGTCCGTGCGGTCGAGCCGGCGCAGCACCGCGGCGCGCTGGCCCCGGCTGCGCAGGGTGTCCTGGTGGTCGGGCCCCAGTGCGGCGGTGCGGGTCTCCGTCACCGAGCGCAGGGCGGCCTCGGACTCGGCCCACTTCTGCTCCTTGGCGAGCTGCATGCCCCGCTCGTACCGGCGCTGCGCGCGCCCCAGCTGCCACTGTCTGCCCGGGCCCATGCCGCACCTCTTCTTCTGACGGTGCCGCGCACCCTATCGGGGCAGGTCAGCCGGTCAGTTCGCGGGAGCGGTGCTCCTCCAGGACGCGGTAGCCGGTGCTGGTGTAGAGGTTCATGGCGACCTCGTTGCCGCCGAAGACGTTGAGCATCAGCGCCTGGTCGCCGGCGGCGGCGGTGGCGAGTTCGCCGACGGTCATCGCGCCGCGGCCGTGGCCGTTGCCGCGGTGCTCGGGGTGGACCTCCAGCGAGTAGCCGAAGGTGACGCCCGGCAGGAAGCCGTGCAGGAGCCAGCCGGTGCCGACCGTCCGGCCGCCGTTCTCCAGGACGAGGATCGCGTGCCCGGTGCTGGCCAGCCCGTCGGGGAGCAGCCGGGCGAAGTCCTGCGCGGACTTGGCGCGGGCCTGATCGGGGTCGAGCGCACCGGCGCGGATGATGTCGGCGGTGTACTCGGCCTCCTGGGCGGCCCGCCAGACCGGGTACTCGGCCGCGGTCATCGGACGGCCGGTCAGCCCCTCCGCCGGGGTCGGTGCGATGCCGACCGGCTTGACCCGGTTCTGTCCGCGGACGCCGTAGTCGTCGAACAGCGTGTCCGGCTCGGTGAGGGCGACGAACACCTGCCGGGCGCCCCGCTCGGCGCACCACCCCTCCGCCCAGTCCCGGGCGGCCAGCCTGTCCCGGTCGGTGCCGCCCGCGGCCGGGTCCAGCCGCAGGATGCCGATCCGCCCGGTCGTGGTGCCGTTCTCGGTCACGACCCCGGCGGCCACCAGGCCCACCCGCCGCCCGTCCGCGACGATCTCGGCGGCCTGCCAGTCCTCGGCGCGCTCGCGGCCCCGCTCGACCATGGCCGTCGCGGCGGCCTCGGTGAGGCCGTTCGCCCGGTACGCCGCGGTCAGCCGCCGCAGGTGGTCGGGCAGCCAGGAGGAGCGGTCGGAGAGCGGCATGATGTCGGTCATCCGGGCACCATAGACGGACCGTCCGGCGGCTGCGCGCCTTTTTACCGACGGATGGTCAGCGCACGGTCCGTCCGCCGGACCGGTCGGGCGGACCGGTCGGCCGGGCCGGTCCGCCCGCGGGCCGCGGGGACGATGCGGGGACGGCCCTGCCGACGGCTGTGGGCGCTGCTCCGTGCGCACCGTCCGGGTCGCCCGGTCCCCGGGCGCGGGGCAGGATGCAGGAGGACCGTGCCCGCGGCCCGCCGATCCGGCCGGGCGGGACGGCCCGTCCGGGCGGAAGGAGAACCGCGCATGACCGTGTACAAGGTCGGATACTTCGTCGGCAGCCTGTCCTCGAAGTCGATCAACCGGGTGCTCTCCAGGGCACTGATCCGGGTGGCCCCGCCGGGCCTGGAGTTCCAGGAGATCCCGATCCGCGACCTGCCGCTGTACAACCACGACTTCGACGCGGACTACCCGCCGGAGGGGCGGGCCCTCAAGGAGGCGATCGCCGGGGTGGACGCGGTGCTCTTCGTCACCCCCGAGTACAACCGGGACATCCCCGGCAGCCTGAAGAACGCCATCGACTGGGCGAGCCGCCCGTGGGGCACCAACTCGTTCACCCACAAGCCGTCCGCGGTGATCGGCGCCTCGCCCGGCAAGATCGGGACGGCCGTCGCCCAGCAGAACCTCCGCTCCATCCTGAGCTTCTGCAACTCGCCGCAGATGAACGCGCCGGAGGCCTACATCCAGTTCACCCCGGGGCTGTTCGGTGACGACGGCGAGGTGACCGAACCGACCGTCCAGCAGTTCCTGGCCGACTTCATGGCGGACTTCCACACCTTTGTCGAGCGGGTGCTCACCGTGCTGCCGCAGGGACGGTGACGGGGCTGGCAGGATGGGTGACATGTCTGTCGTGAAGATCAATGTGCTGAGTGTGCCCGCTGAGATGCGCGAGACCCTGGAGAAGCGGTTCGCCGCCCGGGCCGGCGCCGTGGAGAACTCGGACGGCTTCGAGTGGTTCGAGCTGCTCCGCCCGGTCGAGGGCACCGAGCAGTACCTGGTGTACACCCGGTGGGCCTCCGAGGAGGCCTTCCAGGCGTGGATGGCCGGCCCGATGCAGCAGGCGCACCGCCAGGGTCCGCCGGCGGCCGAGGGCGAGGCGCCCAAGCGGCCGGCCGCGAGCGACTCGACGCTCTGGTCCTTCGAGGTCGTGCAGTCCGCGGGGCCGAAGGCCTGACCGCCGCTCCCGTCCGCCCGCCCGCCGACCGGGTCAGTCCCGGCCGGCGGGCGGCTCGAACGCCACCGGCGCGTCGAACGCCGCCCGGCGGGTCGTCCGGCGCAGTGCCCGCAGCAGCGGCCCGCCGACGCTCAGGCAGAGCGCGGCGGTGAGCGCGGCCCGCGGCAGGTCCCAGCCGAGCGAGGTGGTCAGGCAGTACAGGGCGAACCGCGGCAGATTCGCGGAGAGCGGGTCGCCGGGCACGAAGGCGATCGAGCTCGCCTCCCCGGCGATGTACGGCCAGCCCTGGAGGTTCATCACCGTGCCGTACCCGACGGCGGCGACGGCGCCGTAGGCCGCCAGCAGCAGGTGCTCGCCGCGGCCGCGCAGCGCGCCGGCGCCCGGGAGCAGCCCGGCGCCGAGGCAGACCCAGCCCATCGCGAGCATCTGGAACGGCAGCCAGGGGCCGACCCCGCCGGTCAGCAGCGCCGAGGCGAACATCGAGACCGCGCCCAGCACGAAGCCGAAGCCCGGTCCGAGGGCCCGCCCGGCCAGCACCATCAGGAAGAACATCGGCTCCAGCCCGGCGGTGCCCGCTCCGAGCGGCCGCAGCGCGGCCCCGGCCGCGGCGAGCACGCCGAGCAGCGCGACCGCCTTGGCGTCCAGCCCGGGTGCGCCGCCGCCCGCCGACCGGCCCTCGGAGATCTGGGCGACCACCACGGCCAGCAGCAGCGGCAGCAGCAGTGCGAACAGCCATGGCGCGTCGGCGGAGTGACCGACCAGGTCGGAGCCGGGGAGGCGAGCAGCGGCCAGCCGAAGGCGGCCACGCCCACCGCGGAGAGCAGCATCAGCGCCGCGCCGGAGCGGCGGCCCAGCGGCGCGGGCCGGGCGGCGCTCACGCCGGTCCGTCCAGCTCGGCGCGGACCTGGCCGACGGTCAGCCAGGGTCCCGGGGCCAGCACCTTCGCGACCTGCGGAGCGAAGACCGGGGAGGCCGTCACCACCTCGGCGGTCGGGCCCTCGGCGACCACCTCGCCCTCGGCCAGCACCACGGTGCGGTGGGCGAGTTCGGCGGCGAGCTCGACGTCGTGGGTGGCGAGCAGGACGGCGTGCCCGGCCGCCGCCAGCTCCCGCAGCACCGTCACCAGGCGGGCCTTGGCGGCGTAGTCGAGGCCCCGGGTCGGCTCGTCGAGCAGGATGACCGGCGGCTTCGCGGTGAGCACCACGGCGAGGGCCAGGATGAGGCGCTGGCCCTCGGAGAGGTCCCGCGGGTGGCGGTCGTCGTCGAGGCTGGGCAGCAGGCCGGTGACCAGGGCGCGGCAGGTGCCGGCCGGCGCGCCGGCGTCGCGGTCCGCGGACGCGCACTCGGCGCCGACGCTCTCGGTGCAGAGCAGGTCGCGCGGGTCCTGCGGGACGAGTCCGATCCGCCGGATCAGCTCCTGCGGGCGGGCCTTGTGCGGGACGAGCCCGCCGACCCGGACGGTGCCGCCGGCCGGCGCGTGCAGCCCGACCAGGCTGCCCATCAGCGTCGACTTGCCGGCGCCGTTGCGGCCCATCAGCGCCGTGATCCGGCCGGCCCGCAGGTCCAGGTCGGCGCCGCGCAGCGCGGCCGTCGGACCGCGCCGGACGACCAGCCGGGCGGCCTCGGCGAGCACCTCGCCGGGTGCGGCGGCGGGGGAGGGCGGGGTGCGGCCGGCCAGCCGTTCGCGCAGTGGGGCGGCCCGGCGGCGGGCGTCCCGGACGGAGAGCGGCAGCGGCGACCAGCCGGCCGCCCGCCCGAGCGCCACCACCGGCGGGTGGACGGGGGAGTGCGCCATGACCTCGGCCGGGTCGCCGAGCACCGGGGGCCCGCCCGCGCCGGGCAGCAGCAGCACCCGGTCGGCGTACTGGACGACGCGTTCCAGCCGGTGCTCGGCGAGCAGCACGGTGGTGCCGAGGTCGTGGACGAGGCGCTGCAGCACGGCGAGGACCTCCTCGGCCGCGCCGGGGTCGAGCGCGGAGGTCGGCTCGTCCAGCACCAGCACCCGCGGGTGGACGGTGAGCACCGAGCCGATCGCGACGCGCTGCTGCTGGCCGCCGGAGAGCGAGGTGAGGGCGCGGTCGCGCAGGTCGGCGAGGCCCAGCAGGTCGAGGGTCTCCTCGACCCGGCGGCGCATCACGTCCGGTGCCAGGCCGAGCGACTCCATGCCGTAGGCGAGTTCGTCCTCGACGGTGTCGGTGACGAAGTGGGCGAGCGGGTCCTGCCCGACCGTGCCGACCAGGTCGGCGAGGTCGCGCGGCCGGTGGGTGCGGGTGTCCCGGCCGTCGACGGTGACCCGCCCGTGCAGGGTGCCGCCGGTGAAGTGCGGGACCAGCCCGTTGACGGTGCCCAGCAGGGTCGACTTGCCGGAGCCGGACGGGCCGACCAGCAGGCAGAGTTCGCCCTCGGGCACGGTCAGGTCGAGGCCGGCGATCGCGGGGGAGGCGGTGTCGGCGTACTGGACGGACACCTGCTCGAAGGTGATCACGGGCTCCTCCTCGGCAGGGCGGGGGCGGCGACGGCGGGCAGCAGGCCGAGCAGCACGGCGGCGACCGCGGGCAGCGGCAGCTCCGGTACGGTCGGCGGCACCACGGACGGTGCGAAGGCGGCCGGGTACCGCCCGGCGCACCAGACGGTGAGCACGGCGACCGCGACGCCGGAGCCGGCCACCAGCCACTCGCGCAGCGCCCACGGATCGGGCCGGTAGCGGCTGCGGACCGTCCGCCGTCCGCCGGCCAGCAGCCCGCCGGCGGCCGAGGCCAGGCCGAGCAGCAGCACCGGCAGCGCCCAGCCGGCTCCTCGGCGCCGAGCAGCCCGTACAGGGCCGCGCAGACGCCGACCAGGCCCAGCAGGGTGAGCGCGGCGGTGGCCCGGGCGATCCGCGGCGGCACGGCGGCCGTCCGCCCGAAGCCCCGGCTGTCCATGGCCGCGGCGAGCGCGACCGAGCGCTCCAGCGCGCCCTCCAGCACCGGCAGCCCGACGCTCAGCAGCGCCGCGACACCGCGGTCGGTGCGGCCGCGCAGCCGGCGGGCGGCCCGCAGCCGGCGGACGTCGGCGACCAGGTTCGGCGCGAAGGTCATCGCCACCACGGCGGCCAGCCCGGCCTCGTACAGGGCGCCGGGCAGGGCGCGCAGCAGCCGGCTGGGGGAGGCCAGGGCGTTGGCCGCGCCGAGGCAGACCAGCAGCACCGCGAGCCGCAGCCCCTCGTACAGCGTGAACAGCAGGGACTCGAGGCTGATCGGGCCGCCGATCCGGACGCCCTGCGCCCAGTCGGGCAGCGGCAGCCGGGGCAGGGTGAGCAGCACGTGGGTGCCGGGGACGGGCGAGCCGAGCAGCACCGTGAAGCCCATCCGGATCGCCAGCACCACCAGGCCGAGCCGCAGGAAGGCCCCGTACGAGCGGGACCACGGCTCGTCGCCGCGCCGGGCGGCCACCACGTAGCCCGCGACGGCGGCGATCAGCAGGAGCAGCAGCGGGTTGGTGGTGCGGGTGGCGGCGGCGGCCAGGCCCAGGGACCACAGCCACCAGGCGCCGGGATGCAGCCGCCGGGGGCCCAGGGCGGAGCGGGGCGCGGCGGACCGGGCGGCGACGCGTGGCGCGGAGGTCGGGGACATCGGGCCGTCCGTCAGTGCCGGCGCCGGGAGCGCAGGTAGGCGCCGGCGCCGAGGGTCAGGACGAGCACACCGCCGAGCACCGACCCGAGCGTGCCGCCGAGGGTGCCGGAGCCGCCGTGGTCGGGGGCCGCGTCGGCGACGGCCTCGCCGCAGCCCGCCCGCGGGTACCCGGCGATGGCGCACAGGATGCCGTTGGTGTCGTACCGCAGCGGCGGGGCGAGTGTCGCCAGCACCTCGGCCGAGGTGGCGGCTGCGGGCACGGACGCGCAGGCGCTGCGGGCGGCCGGCAGGGCCCCGGCGCCGGCCGGTGCGTCGGCGGCCGTCCCGAAGTCCAGCACCACCGCGACCCGCTTGTGGCCGGCCCGGGCCGGGGTGGCGGCGCAGAGCGCGGCGAAGTCGCCGGCGCTGCCGGGCCGGGCCGCGTCGCGGCCGCCGTCGGGGCTCAGCGCGAACCGCCAGCCGTCCACCGAGCCGTCCGGCGGCACGTACAGGGCGGGGCCCTGCTGCTGGTAGGCCCAGGTGCCGCCGGACCACGACCAGAACGACCAGTACCGGTAGGCGGAGGCCTGGGCTGGGGCGGCGGCGAGCAGGGTGGCCAGGACGGCGACGGCCGCGGCCGCCGCCGTCCTGCGCAGCGCGGAGGTCACGACTGTCCGTCGCCCCCGGCGGCGGCGTCGTCACCGCTGGGCGCGGCCGCGGCGGCCGCGGCCTGGCGGCGCCGGTTGATGCTGATCAGCAGACCGCCGCCGATGCCGACCACCAGGCCGATGCCGACCAGCCAGATCGGCGAGAAGCCGCCGTTGTCGTCGGCCTCGGTGATGCCGGAGCCGGGCGCCTTGGTGCCGTCCGGGTTCGCGGACGCGGCCGACGCGGCGGCCGCCGGGGTCTTCGCGGCGGCCGGGCCGGCGTCCAGCAGCAGCTGCACCAGGTTGGTGCCGCCGAAGTTGTACGGGTCGAGCTTGGCGGCCTGGGCGACCAGCAGCAGGGTGGCCGCGGCGGACGGGTCGGTGCCGTTCTTGCCCTTGGCGGCCCAGGTGTAGCCGTTGCCGGCCAGCCAGTCGGCGGCGGCCGCCGCCTGGTGCGGGTGCCCGGCCCGGACGAGCGCCAGCACCGCCCAGGAGGTGGCGTTGAGGTCCGGGGCCGGCTGGGCGCCCGGGGTGGTGAGCATGAGGTGCTGGCCGTTGGCGCCGAGCTGCGCCACCAGGTACGCGGCGGCGGCCTCGGCGGACTGCGCGTGCGGCACCGTCCGTGAGGTGTCGCCGGCCGGGCAGGCGAGCGCGGCGGGCGCGGCGTCGAGGCGGTCGGTCGTGGTCACCGGCAGGGCGCCGCCGGCCGCGGCCAGCGCGGCCTGCGCGCTGGCCAGGTCGTTCGCGGCGAGCGTGCCGTCGGGCGCCGGCTGGTAGGCGAAGGCGCCGCGGGCGGTGGGCGCGGTGCAGCCGAGCTGGAAGCCGGACAGGCCGTTCCAGGCGTTCCCGCCGGCCTTGGCGACGGTCGCCGGGTCGATGTGCGCGGCGGTCAGCGCGGCGGCCGCGAGACCGGTGGAGTTGGCGTCGCCGGGGCTGCCCGGGTTGTACGCCCAGGTGCCGTCGGTGTTCTGGTTGGCCTTCAGCCAGCCGACGCCCTTGGCCACGGCGTCCTGGTGCCCGCCGAGCGCGGTCAGCGCCTGGACGGCGACCGACGTGGCGTTGGAGTCCTCGGTCTTCGGGTCGCAGGCCGCGGTGGTGGCGGCGCGGAACGACGGCCAGCCGCCGTCGGCGCACTGCTGGCCGGTGAGCCAGTCGACGGCGCTCGCGGCGGGCACCACGTGGGCGCTCGCCAGGGCGGTCAGCGCGAGCGACTGGCGCCAGACGCCGTCGTACGTCGGGTCCCCCTTGCCGTACAGCGCGGCGGGCGGCGTGACCGGCGACGGCGCGGGCGTGTCGGCCAGGGCGGGGGCGGCGGCGCTGCCGGCCAGCAGCAGGCCGGCCAGCGCGGTGGCGCCCAGGCGGGCGGCGGTGAGCATGGTGAGGGTGAGCCTTTCGATGAGCGGTGCAGCAGCCCTGGCGGGCCGCCCGTAGACCTCGACGGAACCGGACGAGCCGGCCGGCCGCTCGCCCCCGGCCCGGGCAGTCCGGCTCGTCCGCCGGGACGGCGGGCTCACGGTTGCGGGTCAGCGCCGGATTCGCACCGGCTTCCCCCGGGAGGGGCGGATGGAGTTGTCGTGCGCAGCGAACTCTAACCGGCCGGGCCCCGGCGGCCGCAGGCACACCCGGTGGAACGTGTTGCAGTTCCGGCTCCGGTGCGGGGCCCGTCGCGCGGCTCCGGGCCCTGCCCGGGCCTCAGTCGGGCGGGGTCAGCAGCCGGGCCGCCGTCCGCAGGTCGGCCCGCACCTCGGCGAGCGAGCTGCGGCCGGACAGCCAGGCCAGCAGGCTGGCGTGCCAGGTGTGGCCGATCACCCGCAGCGCGGCCTGCTGCTCGGCCGTCGGCGGCTCCGCCAGGCCCGCCGCCTCCAGCACGATCTCCGAGGTCAGCGACGCGACGGCGTCCACCTCGCGGCCCACCGAGCGGTCCGCGAAGGACAGCGCCCGCACCATCGCCTCGGCCAGCCGCGGCTCGCCCTGCAGGGCGTGGAAGGCCTGCGCCAGCGCTGCGGCGACCCGCTCCGCGGGCCCGTCGCCGGCCGGCGGGCGACGCCGCACCTCCTCGCGCAGCCGCCGCAGCTGGGCCTCCATCACCGCCACCAGCAGGTGCACCTTGGACGGGAAGTAGCGGTACAGCGTGCCCAGTGCGACCTGCGCACCTTCGGCGACCTCGCGCATCTGGACGGCCTCGTAGCCGCCCCGGGCGGCCAGCGAGGTGGCGGCGCGCAGGATCGCCAGCCGGCGCTCGGCCTGGCGCGGGGAGAGGTGAACCCCTGCTGCGGTACTCGGTGCCAACGGTGCCCCCAGTGCGCCGACGGGTACGGACGGCCGGCGTGGCGTGAATCACCAGCCCCGGCCCGAAACGGGAAGCTACGGGCCGGTATCTTCGAGGTCTCTCGTCGTTCACTTGCCCGACGACGACCGCCACACCACCGTGAAACGTGATCTACTTTAACCGCTGCGGCCGCCGGGGCTGGGTTGGAGTAGGGATAAGGGGCCAGCATGACCGCGCTGCCGCGACCGCTGCGGATCGCCCTGCTCTCCTACCGTGGCGACCCGTTCTGCGGAGGCCAGGGCGTGTACGTGCGCCACCTCTCCCGCGAGCTCGCCCGGCTCGGCCACCACGTCGACGTGATCGGCGCCCAGCCGTTCCCCGTGCTCGACGAGGTCGACGGCCCCGGCAGCGTCCGGCTCGTCGAACTGCCCAGCCTCGACCTCTACCGCAGCGACGACCCGTTCCGCACCCCGGCCCTCGCCGAGTACCGCGGCCCGGTGGACGTCCTCGAGTACGCCACCATGCGCACCGGCGGCTTCCCCGAGCCGCTCACCTTCTCGCTGCGCGCCCGGCAGTACCTCGCCCGGCACCGCGGCCGCTACGACGTCGTCCACGACAACCAGACCCTGGGCTACGGCCTGCTCGGCCTGGAGCGGCACGGGTTCCCGCTGGTCACCACCGTCCACCACCCGATCACCGTCGACCGCCGCCTGGAGCTGGAGGCGGCCCCGACCGCCCTCAAGCGGCTGTCGCTGCGCCGCTGGTACGCCTTCACCCGGATGCAGAAGCGCGTCGCCCGGCGCCTGGAGCACATCATCACCGTCTCCGGCAGCTCCCGGGCCGAGATCGTCGAGCACCTCGGTGCCGCGCCCGGCGCCGTCGCCGTGGTACCGATCGGCGCCGACACCCGCCTCTGGTCGCCGGACGCGGCCGTCCCCGTGGTGCCCGGACGGATCGTCACCACCTCCTCCGCCGACGTCCCGCTCAAGGGTCTCGTCCACCTCGTCGAGGCGCTCGCCAAGGTCCGTACCGAGCGCGAGGCCCACCTGGTCGTCGTCGGCAAACCGCAGAAGGGCGACGGGCCGGTCGCCGACGCGGTGCGCCGCTTCGGCCTGGAGGCACACATCGACTTCCGCACCGGCCTCACCGACGCCGAGCTGGTCGACCTGTACCGCTCCGCCGAGGTGGCCTGCGTCCCCTCCCTGTACGAGGGCTTCTCGCTGCCCGCCGCCGAGGCCATGGCCACCGGCACCCCGCTGGTCGCCACCACCGGCGGCGCCATCCCCGAGGTCGCCGGCCCCGACGGCGAGACCTGCCTCGCCGTGCCGCCGGGCGACGCCGGGGCGCTGGCCGCCGCGCTCGGCCGGCTGCTCGACGACCCCGA
The DNA here is from genome assembly GCF_039544005.1 of Kitasatospora paranensis. Classification (NCBI taxonomy): domain Bacteria; kingdom Bacillati; phylum Actinomycetota; class Actinomycetes; order Kitasatosporales; family Streptomycetaceae; genus Kitasatospora; species Kitasatospora paranensis. Next base: position 2,828,582 of record NZ_BAABKV010000001.1, on the reverse strand, counting down.
CCTGCGCGAGCGCCTCGGCGCCGCCGGCCGCGCCCGGGTGCTGGCGAACTTCACCTGGCAGCGGGCCGCCGAACTCACCGCCGAGCGCTACCGCGCGGCCGTCGCCACCGGGGCCGGGCAGCGCGCCCGCGCCGGGCACGGCTGGCGCTACGTCGCCTGACGCTCCGTCAACCCTCTTCAGTACAGCAGCAACGAATGGGAGCCCCGCAGTGCTGACCGTCGATTTCTCCCGCTTCCCGCTCGCCCCCGGCGACCGGGTGCTCGACCTGGGCTGCGGCGGAGGCCGGCACGCGTTCGAGTGCTACCGGCGCGGCGCCGACGTCGTCGCCCTCGACCAGAACGGCGACGAGATCGCCGAGGTCCGCAAGTGGTTCGCGGCCATGGAAGAGGCCGGCGAGGCCCCGGCCGGCGCCTCCGCCACCGCGATGGAGGGCGACGCGCTGAACCTGCCCTTCGACGACGACACCTTCGACCGGATCATCATCTCCGAGGTGATGGAGCACATCCCGGACGACAAGGGCGTCCTCGCCGAGATGGTCCGCGTCCTCAAGCCCGGCGGCCTGCTCGCCGTCACCGTGCCCCGCTACCTGCCCGAGAAGATCTGCTGGGCGCTCTCCGACGAGTACCACGAGGTCGAGGGCGGCCACATCCGGATCTACCGCGGCGACGAGCTCGTCGAGAAGGTCCGCGGCGCCGGCCTGGAGCCCTACGGCACCCACCACGCGCACGCCCTGCACTCCCCGTACTGGTGGATCAAGTGCGCGGTCGGCGTGAACAACGACAAGGCGCTGCCGGTCAAGGCCTACCACCAGCTGCTGGTCTGGGACATCGTCGGCACCCCGGTGATCAGCACGATCACCAAGGCCGCCGAGAAGGCCCTCAACCCGGTCATCGGCAAGAGCTTCGTGGTCTACGCCGCCAAGCCGCACCGGGCGGGCAAGTGACGGCCGCCGTCCCGGAGGCGCTGCTGCTGGACGGGGTGCTGGACGCCGAGCAGGCCGCCGCCACCGTCCGCTCGATCCTCGCCGACCAGCAGGCCGACGGCGCCATCCCGTGGTTCACCGGCGGCCACCTCGACCCCTGGGACCACACCGAGGCCGCGATGGCCCTGGACACCGCGGGCGAGCACGCCGCCGCCGAGGCCGCCTACCGCTGGCTCGTCGAGCACCAGAACGCCGACGGCTCCTGGTACGCCGCCTACACCGCGGGCGAGGTCACCAACGCGTCGAAGGAGACCAACTTCTGCGCGTACATCGCCGTCGGCGCCTGGCACCACCACCAGGCCACCGGCGACGACGCCTTCCTGGAGTGGATCTGGCCGACCGTGCGCCGCGCCCTCGACTTCACCGTCGGACTGCGCCTGCCCGACGGCCCGATCGCCTGGCGCCAGGACGAGGACGGCACCGCCCCGAACGAGGCGCTGCTCACCGGCTCCTGCAGCATCCTGCACGCGCTGCGCTGCGGACTCGCCGCAGCCGACCACCTCGACGACCCCCAGCCCGACTGGGAGCTCGCGGCCGGCCGGCTGCGCCACGCCATCGCCCACCACCCCGAGCGGTTCCTCGACAAGGACCGCTACTCGATGGACTGGTACTACCCGATCCTCGGCACCGCGCTGCGCGGCGAGGCCGCCGACCGCCGGATCGCCCGGGACTGGGACCGCTTCGTCGTCCCCGGCCTCGGCGTGCGCTGCGTCAGCGACCGCCCCTGGGTGACCGGCGGCGAGAGCGCCGAACTCGCCCTCGCCCTCTGGGCGGCCGGCCAGTCCGACCGCTCGGTGGAGATCCTCCGCTCGATCTCCCACCTGCGGCACACCGACGGCTCGTACTGGACCGGCTACGTCTTCGAGGACGACGCCCTGTGGCCCGAGGAGCGCACCACCTGGACGGCCGGTGCGCTGCTGCTCGCGGTCGCCGCGCTCGGCGGCGACCACGCCACCGTCACGGTCTTCGGCGGCGACCTGCTGCCCGCCGGCCTGGTGGTCAACGACTGCTGCTGAACCGGCCGTACAGCAGAGTGGGGCGGCTCCCGACCGGGAGCCGCCCCACTCTGCGCGTCGTGCCGCGGATCAGCCGCGCTGGATGCCCGAGGTGTCGGCCAGCAGACCGTGCGAACCGTCCTGCAGCTGCGCCACCAGGGCGCCGCCGCGCTGCTCGACCGCCAGGTACCAGGTGCCCGGCACCAGTTCGCCGGCCGGCGGGGCCGCCGGGTTGTCCTTGTTGGCCAGCTGACGGACGGCCGGCACCGCGAACCAGAACGGCTGGAACGGGGCGGCGGGCGCCTCCTGCACCGCCGGCTGGACGGCGGTGGCCGCCGGAGCGGCCTGCGCCTGCGGGGCCTGCGCCGCACCCGGGTAGCCGTAACCGCCGGCCGGCTGCGCCTCGCCGCCGTACGCCTGGGCCTGCAGGCCGCCCGGCTGGGGGCCTGCACCGCACCCGGGTAGCCGTACGGGCCGGGCTGGCCCTGCTGGCCCACGCCCTGCTGCCCCGCGCCCTGCGGGTAGCCCGGGTAGCCCTGCGCCGCGGGGGCGGCCGGGGCGGCCGGCTTGTCGGTCAGCAGCGGGGCCTGCAGCGCGGGCACCAGCGGACCCGCCGCGGCCGCACCGGCCAGCACCAGCGTGGACAGCAGCGCCAGCCAGGCGCCGAGACCGTGGCTCTGCGCGTCGCCGCCGCCCGCCAGCGCCCACAGCGCGCCCCAGAACGAGGCCACCGACAGTGCGGTGCCCCACTGGTCCAGCCGCAGCCCGAGGACCTGCCGGTCGGCCGAGGCGGCGCCCTGGAAGCGGTGCACCAGGATCAGCGCGGCCGCGATGATGCCGAGCAGGAACACCGACGGCAGCAGCGGGAAGAGCGCGGACTCCCAGGCGTTCGTCGACGAGGACTGGCACTTGCCGAGAATGCAGATGCTGACCGTCAGGTACGGCAGGAAGGACGCGATGAAGAGCAGCACGGCCGCACCTGCGACGGCTGCGTCTCCCCGCGTGAGAGCGCGCAGATTCACTGACATTCCCCTCGTTGGTGTGAGTCGTGGACTGCGTGTCGGGCTGGTCCGCCGACAGCCCGGGATGTGCCCGGACGGCCAAGAGCCTAGGCCCCGACCGCTGTGCGGTGCACAGCGCCCCGGGGATACCCCGGATTTCGGCGCCGAACCGGGGCGGCCCCGGGAAGGGACCGTGACGGTGGCCCCGCCGTCCGCCGCCGGGGCCGCCGCGCGGTCAGCGGCCGGCCGTCAGGTACGAGGTCAGCGCGTCGGCGACGGCCAGCGCCGCCTTCTGCCGCCACTGGGCGTCGGTCATGTGTCCGGCATCCTCGGTGTTGCGCATGTTCCCGCATTCGATGAACACCTTCGGCACCCGCGACAGGTTCAGCCCGCCCAGGTCCGTCCTGGTGTCCAGGCCGTCCTTGCCGATGTACGTGGCGTACGGCTCGCCCGTCGCCGTGTGGAAGGTGTCGCGCAGCAGCACGCCCAGCCGGTGCGACGGGTCGACGATCGCCGAGGTGTCGGCGGGCCCGGCCACCACCTTGCCGGGCATGATCACGTGGAAGCCGTGGGCGGAGCCGGGCGCGCCGTCGGCGTGCACCGACAGGGCGACATCCGCCTTGGCGTTGTTGCCGATCCGGGCCCGCTCGTCGATGCACGGGCCCCACGGCCGGTCGCCGTCCTGGGTCAGCACCACGGTCGCGCCGCGGGACTTCAGGATCTCGCGGGCCCGGTGCACCACGTCCAGGGTGTACTCGGCCTCGCTGTACCCGGCGTTGGTCGAGGTGCCGGTGGTGTCGCACTCCTTGCGGGCGTTGCCGATGTCGACCGTGCGGTTGATCTCGGTGGTGTGCGCGGCGTTGCCGGTGTTGTGCCCGGGGTCGAGCAGGACCGTCCGGCCGGCCAGCGGCCCGGCCCCCGAGGGCGCCGCGGAGGCCGCCCCCGCCGGGGCACCGCCCGCGGACGCGGACGGGCTGCTCACGGCCGTGCCGAACGGCGAGGGGAGGCCGGCCAGCGGGTCGAGCTCGGACGGGCTCTCGGCGGGCGGCGCGGCGGCCGGCCGGTTGTCGTCGCCGCGGGCCAGCGCCTGGCGGCCGAACCAGCCCGCCGTGCACAGGGCCAGGACGGCGCAGACGAGCACGACGGCGCGCAGGCGGGCGGAGCGGCGGGGGCGCTCGGGCTGGGGGTGGTACGTGGTGCCGGTCACGGGTGCGTCAGATCCTGTCCCAGGTGCGCTCGGTCAGTCCGTAGGTGGAGGCGATCGCGTTCCACTTCGCCACGAAGTCCCGCTTGGACTGGGTGGCCTGCGGGTTGAGGTCGTTGGCGCGCTTTCGGTCGGCGGTGTTCGGGGCGGTGCTGCCGCTGCAGCCCTGGCTGCTGACGGTACGGGCCCAGGCGGCGTACGCCCGGTCGATGTCGCCGGACTGCTGCCAGGCGCTCTTCAGCAGCACGGCGGCGTCGGCGCCGCCCGGCAGGTCGTGCAGGTCCAGTTTGGCGAGGTCGCCCAGCAGGGTGTCGCGCTGGGTGGCGCCGTCGTCGAAGACCTGGGCGGCGCTGTCGATCTCGGCCTTCGCCGGGCAGCTGGCGACCTTGGCCACCGCGCTGCCGATCGGCGCCTTGGCGCTCTCTCCGCGGGCCAGCAGCGCGTCCAGCGCCTTGGCCTCCGCGGCGGCCCCGGCCCCGGCGCTCGGGGAGGCCCCCGCCGAGTCCGAGGGCGAGGCGCCCGCGCTCGCCGGGGCACTCGCAGCGGCGGAGCCGCCGCCCGCCGCGGGCGGCGGTGCGGCCGTGCCGGCCGCCTTGCCCTTGCTGTCCGAGCCGGAGCCCTGCAGGGCCCAGACCGTCCCGCCGCCGAGCAGCAGGACCAGCGCCACGGCGCCGCCCACCAGCAGCGGTGTGCGGCGGCGGGCGGGCTCCTCGGCCCCCGGGTCCTCGTACCCGCCGCCGGGCCCGCCCGGGGCCTGCCCGCCGAAGGACTGCCCGGCGTACCCGGGGCGCCCCCGGCGGGCTGCCCGCCGAAGCCCTGGCCTGCGAAGCCCTGGCCGCCGTGGGCCGGGCCCTGCGGGGGAAGCCGGTCGGCGCCGCGCCCGGGAAGCCCTGCTGCGGGAAGCCCTGAGGCGGGGGCGGGAAGCCCTGCGGCTGCGGCGGGCCGAAGCGCTGCGGCGGGGCCGGCGGGAAGCCGGGCTCGGCGGCCGGGAAGCCGGGTCCGCCCGCCGCGGGCGGCGCCGCGGTGACGTACGGGCGGCCCAGCGGCGGGCCGTCGTCGAACCCGCCCGGGACGGGCGGCAGCAGCGTGGTCGCGTGGTCGTCCGGCCCGGCCGCGGGGGAGGGGGCGGGCGGCCCGGGCCTGCCCGGCGGCGGCTGGCCGCCCGGCGCCGGGACCGCAGGGGGACGCGGCGGTGCGGGCGGCGGTGCGGCCGACTCCTGCCTGCGGCGCACCCAGCCGCCCGCACCGCCCCGCGCGGTCGGGTCCCAGACCGCCGGCGCGGTGTTGTCCTGATCCGTCATTCCCTGCCCTCGCCCGCTGTCTGTCGCGTCCTGCCCACCGCGCCGTGCCCAGCCGTTCGACTGCTGTCGGACACCGTACCGACCCGTGGCCCGCCGTGGCACGGCGGCACCCGGGCGGCAGGGGCCGTGTCGTCAGACGGTGGAGCGGGCCCGAAAGTGCCCGGAACGGCGCAGCGGATCAGGACGGGCTCAGCGGGCGGTGCGGCGCAGCACCCGCAGCGAGCCGGTCACCGAGACCTCCTCGAAGCCCTCGGCGAGCGCGCGCAGGTAGACCCGGTACGGGGCCTGGCCGCCGTCCGCCGGGTCGGGGAAGACGTCGTGCACGACCAGCAGACCGTCCTCGGCCAGGTGCGGCACCCAGCCCGCGTAGTCGCCGCCCGCGTGCTCGTCGGTGTGGCCGCCGTCGATGAACACCAGCGCCAGCCGGCCGCCCCAGAGCGCGGCGATCTGCGGCGACCGCCCGACCAGGGCCACCACGTGCTCCTCCAGCCCCGCGTGGAACAGCGTCCGGCGGAAGGGCGGCAGCGTGTCCATCCGGCCGACCTCCGGGTCGACCAGCGACGGGTCGTGGTACTCCCAGCCGGGCTGCTGCTCCTCCGAGCCCCGGTGGTGGTCCACGGTCAGCGCCACGGTGCCCGTCCGGCGGGCGGCGTCCGCGAGCAGGATCGCCGAACGGCCGCAGTAGGTGCCGATCTCCAGCACCGGCAGGCCCGTCCGTCCGGCCGCCTCCACCGCGGCCGCGTACAGCGCCAGGCCCTCGTCGAGCGGCATGAAGCCGGTCGCCGCCTCGAAGGCGGCCAGCACCGCGGGCTCCGGACGGGCCGTGGACCGGGCGTCCGGCTGGTGGAGGTCGGTCATGGTGCTGCTCCCTGCTGGGCCGTGCGGACGGGGCGGTGGACCGGACCCTACCGGAGGGTAGCGGCGGTCCGTGCGCCGCTCGGCCCCCGGTCCGCGCTCCGTCGTGGAGGCCCGGGCGACGGGGCCGTGCGGGCGGCGTGACGAACGTCCGGTACCCGTCGGCGCGGGCCGACCGTACGCTCGGGTGGCCGCCGACGGCGGCCACGGGCGGGTACGAGGAACGGGAGCAGACCATGCGCGCAGCGATCCTGCACGAGACCGGACAGGACGTGCTGGAGGTCCGCGACGACGTCGAGACCGTCCCGGTCGGCCCGGGCACCGTCCGGGTGCGGCTGCACGCGGCGGGGCTGTGCCACTCCGACCTGTCGGCGATGAGCGGGGTGCTGCCGCAGCCGGCGCCGTTCGTGCCCGGCCACGAGGGTGCGGGGGAGATCGTCGAGGTCGGCCCGGACACGCCCGGCCGGGCCGTCGGCGACCGGGTGGTGCTCTGCTGGATGCCGCCGTGCGGCTCCTGCCCGCTCTGCCTGCGCGGCGAGACCCACCTGTGCACGGCCGGCCTGCGCCGGCTCTCCGTGCCCGGCTTCCGGCTCGGGGCGGACGGCCGCCCGGTGTACGGCTTCTACAGCACCGGGGCGTTCGCCGAGGAGGTCGTCGTCGCCGCGGACGCGGTGCTGGAGGTCCCCGCGGACCTGCCGTACGAACTGGCCGCCCTGGTCGGCTGCGGCGTCACCACCGGCTTCGGCGCGGTGGTCAACACGGCCGGGGTCGAACCGGGGGCCTCGGTCGCGGTGCTCGGCGCCGGCGGCGTGGGGGTCGCCGCGGTGCAGGCGGCCCGGCTGTGCGGGGCGGCCCGGATCACCGTGGTCGACCCGGTGGCCTCCCGCCGCGAGCGGGCGGTCGCCCTCGGCGCCACCGACGCCCTCGCCCCCGAGGAGCTGAAGTCCGCGGCCCGGGGCCTGCCCGCCGGCGGCTACGACTACGTGCTGGAGGCCGTCGGCCGGGCGCAGACCGTCCGGGCGGCGTACGACGCGACCCGCCGCGGCGGCGCGGTCGTGGTGGTCGGCGCCGGAGCCAGGGACGACCTGGTCTCCTTCAACCTCGGCGAGCTCTTCTTCAACGAGAAGCGGATCCTGTCCTCGCTGTACGGCGGCGGCGACGTGGCCCGGACGGCGGCCCGGGTCGTCGAGCTGTGGCGGGCCGGCCGCTTCGACCTGGCCGGACTGGTCACCCACCGGGTGCCGCTGGCCGGCGTCAACGAGGCGATCGCGCAGATGCGGGACGGCACGGCGCTGCGCACCGTGGTGACGATGGACTGACCCGCCGGGCGGTGCCGACACCGCGGCCCGGGGCAGTCTGCCCCGGGCCGCGGTGGTGGATCGCGGGTCAGCGCCGGTGCCGTCCGTGCGGGTCGGCGTCGGGGAGGTCGTCCGGGGCCGTCGAGCCCCGGTGCCGGCCGTGCACGTCGTGCTCGGCCGTGGCCTCGTCGGCGCCGGGCGCGGTGCGGTCGTGCTCGGTGGTGTCGGTGAGGGTTTCGGACATCAGGTCTGTCTTCTCCGTGCTCTGCGGTGCGGAAGGCGCACCGTCGGGCGGGCCGGGTGCGGTCACGGCCCGGGCTGGCGCCGCCGAGGCGGCCGAACGCCACAGGAGCCTACCCAGCCGGTCACCGTCCGCGCACGGCGTCCGCGCATCGGGGCCCGCGCGCCGCAGTGCGCGGACGGCCCGCCGGGCGGCGGCCCGGCCGCCGCCCGGCGGTTCAGCCGGGCTGCCCGGTGCGCAGGAATCCGGCGAGCAGTTCGTGCAGCACCGCGGCGCCGTCCTCGGCCAGCAGTTCGTGCCCGGCCCCGACCGCCTCGACGTACCGGAACGCGGCGCCCTCCGCGCGGCCCAGCCGCAGCAGCTCCTGCCGCAGCGTGCGGGACTGGCCGACCGGCACCACCTCGTCGCGGTCGCCGTGCAGGATCAGCAGCGGCGCGGCGATCCGGTGGGCGAGCTGCAGGACGTCGCGCGGGCCGCGGGCGTCGTCCAGCGGGACGTCGCCGCCGAGCCGGGTGGTCAGTGCCCGGACGGGCGCCGCCGACTCGGCCAGCAGCCGCTGCCCGGACAGGAACGGGGCGACCACCGCGCACCGGGCGACCTGCCCGGCGGGCGCGTGCGCGGCGGCGAGCAGGGCGAGGAAGCCGCCGTAGCTGACCCCGAACAGCGCGGGCGGCTCCAGGCCGAGCGCGGCACGCTGCCCGGCGAGGACGTCCAGCAGGTGCAGGACGTCGTCGAGGTCGGGGCCGCCCCAGGCGTCCTGGATGGCGGCGGCGTGGTCGGGCCCGTAGCCGCTGGAGCCGCGCTGGTTCGGGGCGACCACGGCGAGGCCGGCGGCGGCCATCCGCTGCAGGGCGGGGTCGAACTCCAGCCGCCAGGCATCGGCCGGGCCGCCGTGCAGGGCCAGCACCAGGTGCGGGGCGGCCTGCCAGGTGTCCCCGCCGTAGACCACGGCCTCGACCGGACCGGCCGCGCCGGTCAGCTGCAGGGCCCGGGCGCCGTGCCAGCGGCCGCCGTCCGCGGGTGCCGTCGATCCCTCCAGCCGCCAGCCCGCCGCCGCTCCGGCCGGGCCGGCGGCGCGGGCGGCCGGGATCCGGGCCGTCTCCGGTCCGGCGGCGGGGTGCGCGGCGCCCGGCGGGGGCAGGTGCAGCGGGGCCAGGTGCAGCGGGAGCGGTCCGCCGGCGGCCACGGTGGCGGCGCCCGGTCCCGCGGCGGCGGCGTCGACGTCCAGGGTGGCCAGGGCGGCCGGGTGGTCGGGGGCCGAGTACGGCATCCGCAGGCCGGCCGCGGACCAGTGCGCGACGGCCCCGAACCGGCCCGGCGGGACGGCCAGCGGCACCGGCCGTGCGCTGCCGGGCCGCCACAGCAGCAGGGTCGACGCGGCGCCGCGGTCGGCGAGCAGCACCACCCGGGAGCCCTCGTCCGGGGCCGCGGCGGGGGCCAGGGCCACCGGCTGCAGGTGCGGGCCGAGGGCGTGCAGGTACTCGGGGAAGCGGATCGGGCCCGCGCCGCCCAGCAGGCCCCAGCCGAGCCGGTCGGTGCCGGGTGCGTCGCTGCGGACGAGCCCGAGGCCCGTCCGGACGTCGTAGCGCAGCAGCCGGTCGTTGCTCTGCTCGCCCAGCTCCAGCAGCGGGGTGACGGCGCCGGAGGCGAGGTCGACGGCGACGGTGCGGACGTGTCCGGCGGCGAGCCGGTCGACGGCGAGCAGCCGGCCGGTGTCGTCCAGCCACACCCCGCCGCCGTGCAGTCCGGGGAGTTCGGCGAGCGGCTGCGGCGGCCCGCCGTCGGCGGTGACCAGCCAGACGGTGGTGACCGGGCGGGCGTCGGTGCCGAGCGCGAGTGCCACCGGGCCGCCCGCCGCGGCGCCCGCAGGCAGCGGCAGCAGCCGCAGAGCCGGCACCCGCAGCACGGCGATCTCCCGCTCGCGGGCCTCCTCCGCGGCGGCCAGCAGGACGAGGGCGTGCCGGTCGCCCTCGTGCCGGCAGAGCAGCACGCGGCCGTCGGGCAGGGCCAGCGGCTGGGCGAGCATGCTCTCGGTACGGCCGCCGGGCAGCGCGAGCGCGGTGACGGCGGCGGGCGAGCCGTCCGGGGGCAGCTGCCAGCTCTCCGCGAACCAGCCGCCGTTCGGCCCGGCGGCCAGGCAGGCGGCGTGCGAGCCGTCGGGGGCGAAGGTGAAACTGAGCCGGCGCAGGGCCTGAGCGGCGGTGCGGGCGACGGTGCTCACGGGCGGCTCGCCTCCTTGGGTGGCGGGGTGCGGCGGGGGCCCGGGGCGGCGGGCGCCGCCCCGGGGCGGGACGGGCCCGGTCGGGCGGACCCGGCCGGGCGGACCGTGCGGCACCGTCCTCACCCCGGTGCCGTCAGCAGCCGGTGGTGAGGACGGACCTGGCGCGGGCCGTCGTCCACCGTTCGGCGGGGTCGGCGGCGCGCAGACCGAGGACGGCCGGGGCGAGCCGGCGGGCGCTCTCGCCCTGCCGGCCGGCCAGGGCCAGCCAGCGGCCGAGCCGGACGAGGTCGGGTGGTGCCTGCGGGGCGCCGGCCCGGGCCTCGGGGAAGCCCTCGGCGAGGGCCGCCGGCCGGCCGGTGGCGAGCAGGAACAGCAGCCCGCCGAGGGCGTGGCCGTCGGCGCCGTGCCGGGCCCGGCGGGCGGCCAGGGTGCCCGGTTCGGCGCATGCGAGGGCGTGGACCAGCCGGACACCGCCGTCGGGCCCCACCACCACCGACCCGGGGGTGAGCCCGGTCGGCGGCAGGCCCTCGGCGCGGGCGCCGTCCACCAGGTCGAGCAGGGCCAGCGCGACCGGCCCGGCCTCGGCCCAGCAGACGCCGGGATCGCCGTCGTGCCGCAGCCGGTCGGCCACCCAGCCGTCCAGCGGCCGGCCGGGGACGTGGCGGCGGACGAGGTGCAGCATGCCCTCGTGGCCGATCAGGCCGAGGGCGCGCGGTGCCAGGCCGGCCCGGCCGAGCCGCGCCCGCAGCCGGGCCTCCCGGCGCAGCGCGTCGCGCGCGGCCGTACCGCCGGGGCCGTCGAGCGGCGCCCGCCGGACGACGACCGGCTCGCCGGTCAGGGTGTCGGTGCCGAACACCACGCCGCCGCCGCCGGGTGGTGCGGGCGGCAGCGCGTAACGGCCCCCAGCAGACCGTCGGTCGACCCCTCCCCTCGACGGGGTCGACCGACGGGCGTGCCTCGGGGCCCGGGCCGACGGGCGTGTCGGCGAGCACGGCGGTGCCGGGCAGCGCGGCGGTGGCCCGCCGCAGGGCTGCCGTGAGCCGCCGGGTCTGGGCTTCGTCGACGGGCAGCACGGTGACCGCCCGCCCCGGCAGGCGTGCCGGGGCCGCCTCCGGGCGTTCGCCGGCGGGTGCCGCCTGCTCCGCGGTGAAGCGGAACGGGCACGGGTCCGCGGCGACCACCCGGGCCACCGCGGCCAGGACGGCCGGGTACGCCCCGGGGGCGCGCCGACGTGCAGCCGCGGGCCGGGCGGCGTGCCCGACCCGGTCGGCGCGGGCGGCCGCATGGTGCACCAGGGGCCCTCGACCGCGACCCCCAGCCGCCGTCCCCTCCTTGCCCCCGGGCACCTGCCACGGCCGCCCGCGCCACCTCCAGCAACGAGGCCACCGGCCCCGGCCGGGCGGCCGAACGCAGTGGTGTGCCTGTGCCCATCCCGCTCCACACCCCTTCGTCTCGGCGTCCGGTGCCCACTGCTCCGGCACCGCTGCCCGGTTGTTCCTGGAGGACGAGCGCAGCCCGGCGCCGCACCGCCGAGCCCCCTTCCGCCATCGGCCCGGGATTCGGCGCGGCGCCCTCCGACCCCCACGGCCTGGGCAACTCTCGTTCGCGGAACTGAAGTTACTTCCGAGGTGGATGGGGCTCAACGCAGCCCGGGTCACTTCACTCGTACGAGTGATCCAGATCGCGTTTCCCCCATGGGCCGATCCACCGGTGTGGGCGTGCGCCGAAAGGGAGCGCCGGGAGCGGCGACCGTCCGCACCCCCGGGCGGGCCGCCGGTGCCGGTTGACGCGCACCTGTGCGGTGCCGGGCGGCCCCGGAGCGGGCGGCCCGGCCCGCCGGGCGCGGTAGTCTCGACAGGTGCCGAAACTGTCCGACGTCATCACCGCGCTCGAAGAGCTGTACCCGCCGCAGTGGGCGGAGTCCTGGGACGCCGTCGGCCTGGTCTGCGGGGATCCCGAGGACGAGGTCCGCCGGGTGCTGTTCGCCGTGGACCCGGTGCAGGCCGTCGTCGACGAGGCCGTCGGCTGGGGCGCCGACCTGGTGGTCACCCACCACCCCCTGTACCTGCGCGGCACCACCACCGTCGCCGCGAGCACCGTCAAGGGCCGGGTGGTGCACACCCTGATCCGGCAGGGCATCGCCCTCCACGTCGCCCACACCAACGCCGACCACGCCGACCCCGGCGTCTCCGACGCCCTCGCCGAGGCCGTCGGCCTGCTGGTCACCGGCCCGCTCGTCGCGGACCCGACCGACCCGGCGGGCCGCCGCGGCAGCGGCCGGGTCGGCATGCTGCCCGAGCCGATGCCGCTCTCCGCCTTCGCCGCGCAGGTCGCCGCCGGCCTCCCGCCGACCGCCGCCGGCGTCCGGGTCGCCGGGGACCCGCAGCACACCGTCAGCCGGGTCGCGGTCTGCGGCGGCGCCGGCGACAGCTTCCTCGCCGAGGCGCGCGCCGCCGGTGTCGACGCCTACCTCACCGCCGACCTGCGCCACCACCCGGCCTCCGAGGCCGCCGAGGCGTCCCCGGTCGCCCTGCTCGACGCCGCGCACTGGGCCACCGAATGGCCCTGGCTGACCCTGGCCGACCGGGCCCTGACCGACGCCGCCGGCAAGCACGGCTGGCAGCTGGAGACCCGGGTCTCCCGCCTGGTCACCGACCCGTGGACGGGGCACGCCCCGATGCCCTACACCGCCTGATCCCCGCCGACCTGACGAATCCCACAGGAGCCCCCGCGTGAACGCCGCGCCCGCCGACCAGATCCGCCTGCTCGACCTGCAGGCCATCGACTCCCGCCTCGACCAGCTGGCCCACCGGCGCCGCACCCTGCCCGAGCTCGCCGAGATCGAGAAGGTCGCCGCCGACCACGTCGCGCTCAAGGACCTGGTGATCGCCGCCCAGGCCCAGCTCTCCGACACCACCCGCGAGCAGACCAAGGCCGAGCAGGACGTCGAGCAGGTCCGCACCCGCGCCGCCCGCAACCAGCAGCGGATGGACTCCGGCGCGGTCACCTCGCCGAAGGACCTGGAGAACCTCCAGCACGAGATCGGCTCGCTCGCCAAGCGCCAGTCCGACCTGGAGGACGTCGTCCTGGAGGTCATGGAGCGCCTGGAGTCCTCGCAGACCCGGGTCACCGAGCTGACGGCCCGTCTGGAGCACTCCACCGTCGTCCTCAAGGAGGCCGAGGAGCGCCGGGACGCCGCGTTCGCCGAGATCGATGCCGACGTCGAGAAGGTCGGGCGCGACCGCGAGGTCGTCGCCAAGGTGATCCCGGCCGACCTGCTCAAGCTCTACACCCGGCTCCGCGAGCAGCAGGGCGGGGTCGGCGCGGCCCGGCTCGCCCAGCGCCGCTGCGAGGGCTGCCGGGTCGAGTTCGCCAACGCCGACCTCAACGCGATCAAGGCCGAGCCCAAGGACGCCGTCGTCCGGTGCGACAACTGCGGCCGCATCCTCGTCCGCACCGCAGAGTCGGGCGTCTGACCAGGTGGCGCGCAGGTTCATCGTCGAGGCCGACGGCGGGTCCCGGGGCAACCCGGGGCCGGCCGGCTACGGCGCCGTCGTCCGCGACGGCGACACCGGTCGGATCATCGCCGAGGCCGCCGAGTTCATCGGGCACGCCACCAACAACGTCGCCGAGTACCGCGGCCTGATCGCCGGCCTGCGGACGGCCCACGACCTCGACCCGGACGCCACCGTGGACGTCCGGATGGACTCCAAGCTGGTCGTCGAGCAGATGTCCGGGCGCTGGAAGATCAAGCACCCCGACATGCAGCCGCTCGCCGCCGAGGCGCGCACGGTCTACCCGCGCGGCCAGGTCGCGTACACCTGGATCCCGCGCGAGCGGAACAAGGACGCCGACCGGCTCGCCAACGAGGCCATGGACGCCGGTCGGGCCGGCCGCCAGTGGGAGCCCAGGGCGCGCCCGGCGGAGCCGGCCGCCCCCGTCGAGGAGGCGCTGCCCGCCCCGGCCGCGCCCAAGGCCGGCTGGGCCGCCCCCGCGGACCTCGGCACCCCGACCACGTTCGTGCTGCTCCGCCACGGCGAGACGGCGCTCACCCCGCAGAAGCGCTTCTCCGGCAGCGGCGGCAGCGACCCGGAGCTCTCCGAGCGCGGCCGCTGGCAGGCCGAGCGGGCCGCCGAGGCGCTCGCCGCCCGCGGCAGCGTCCAGGCCGTGGTCAGCTCGCCGATGCGGCGCACCCGGGAGACCGCGGAGGCGGTCGCCGGCCGGCTCGGCCTCGAAGTCCGGATCGAGGACGGGCTGCGCGAGCTCGACTTCGGCGCCTGGGAGGGCCTCACCTTCGCCGAGGTCCAGCAGCAGTACCCGGACGACCTGGACGCCTGGCTCGGCTCCGCCAAGGCCAGGCCCACCGGCAGCGCCGAGTCGTTCACCGCGCTGACCCACCGCTCGGGCGTGGCCCGCGACAAGATCCTCGCCCGGTACCCGGGGAAGACCGTGCTGGTCGTCTCGCACGTCAGCCCGATCAAGACCCTGGTCCGGCTGGCGCTCGGCGCCCCGCCGGACGCGGTGTACCGGATGGAGCTGTCCGCGGCCTCGATCTGCGCCGTCCAGTACTACAGCGACGGCAACGCCTCCGTGCGGCTCCTCAACGACACCTCGCACCTGCGCTGACCCGGGCCCACCGGGCGGGCGTGCCGCCCGGTGGGCAGCGGTCAGTGGATCTCGTCGACGACCACGTCGAGCTGCCAGGGCCGCCCGGCGGCGCCCCGGGCCGACACCTCGACGCGGTACCCGAGCCCGGCGAGCGCGTCCACCAGCTCGCCCGGCCCGGCCGGCTCGGCGCCCGCGGTCAGCAGGTCCCGGACGAGCCGCCCCTTGGTCGCCTTGTTGAAGTGGCTGACCACCGACCGCTTCAGCACGCCGCCCACCTCGCGCTCGTGCAGCACCCGCACCGTCGCCGTCCGGGCCGCCACCTCGCTGGCCGGCTTCCACGCCGCCGCGTACGCCGCACTGCGCAGATCCAGCACCAGCCCGTCGGCGACCTCCGGCAGCACCGCCCCGGTCGCCGCCCGCCAGTACGGCCCGAGCGCCCCGAGACCGGGCAGCTTCACCCCCATCGAACAGCGGTACGGCGGGATCCGGTCGCCGATCCGCACCGCACCCCACAGGCCGGAGAACACCAGCAGCGAGCCCTCGGCCCGCGCGTACGCGGCCGCGTCCAGTGTCGCCAGGCCCAGGTTGTCGAACAGCACCCCGGTGTAGACCTCGCCGGCCGGCAGCGCCCCCGCCGCCGGCAGCCCGGCGTTGCGGGCGACCTCGCCGCGCAGCCCCTTCGACAGGCCGAGCACCTCGGCGGCCTTCTCCTCGTCGCCGCGGCACAGCTCCACCAGGGCGTCCAGCACCGCCCGCCGCCCCGCCGTCAGCCCCGGCAGCGACAGCGCCCCGAGGTCCACCGGCACTCCGGCGCCCGACGCGGCCTTGCCCTCCGACGGCGGCAACAGGACCAGCACAGCGGCACTCCTTCAACAATCCGTGGCACGACCCCGCCACCCTACCGAGGCCGCGGCACGGACCGCGCCGGGCTACCGGCCCCCGGCCGCCACCACCGCCGCGCCCGCGCCCAGCACCAGGCAGAGCGGCGCGTAGTACCGCCGGTCCAGCCGCACGAAACGCTCCGTCCGCACGATCCGCCCGCGGCCGTACAGCACCGGGCCGATGGAGCCGCGGGCCAGCAGCACCCCCGCCACCCCGGCCGCACCGGCCGTCCGCAGCACCCGGGGCCCGGCCGCCGGCAGCACCCCGGCCCGCGCCCCGACCAGACCGGCCGCCGCGCCCAGCGCGCCCGCCACCCCCAGGCACATCGCCGGAGTCGGCACCCGCTCCACCCCGACCCCGACCACCGCGTCCGCGAAGTCCGCGCGATCCGCCAGCGGCCACGGTGAACGCGACCACACCGCATGGAGCCCGGCCACCGCCGCCAGCGCCCCCGCCGTCACCGCCCCCACCGCCCGCACCGGGCCCGCAGGCCGTCCCGCAGCTGCCGTCATGGTCTCCCCCTCGGTCGTCCGGCCCGGCCGGCCGGAGCCCCAGGCCACCCTACGCCGATGACACCCCGTCAGCCCGGGGCACCCCCGCAGCGGTGACGCCGGGCCCCCTCGGGGCGCCGAGCGGCCCGTTGCGCCTTACGCTGCGACCATGCCGCGCCGACAACTGAGCGTCCGCACCGCCGACACCGCCCGGATCAACACCGAGCTCGACGAACTCCGCACCCGCCTGGAGATCCGCACCGACTGGCCCGCCGACGCGCTGGCCGAGGCGGAGCGCGCCGCCGCCCTGCCCCGGCTGCCCGACCTCGACGCCACCGACCTCGACCTGTTCACCCTCGACCCGCCCGACTCCCGCGACCTCGACCAGGCGATGCACCTCGCCCGCCGCGACGGCGGCTACCGGGTGCACTACGCCATCGCCGACGTGGCCGCCTTCGTCACCCCCGACGGCGCCGTCGACACCGAGGCCCGGCGCCGCGTGCAGACCCTCTACTTCCCCGACAGCCGGGTGCCGCTGCATCCCGCCCGGCTCTCCGAGGGCGCCGCCAGCCTGCTGCCCGGCGAGCTGCGCCCCGCCGTGCTCTGGCAGATCGACCTCGACGCGGACGGCGCCGTGCTGCTCGCCGACGTCCGCCGGGCCCGGGTCCGCTCGCGCCGCCGGCTCGACTACGACGCCGTGCAGGGCGCGCTGGACACCGGCACCGCCGACGAGCAGCTCACCCTGCTGGCCGAGATCGGCCGGCTGCGCGAGCAGCAGGAGGCCGCCCGCGGCGGAGTCAGCCTGCCCGTGCCCGAGCAGGAGGTCGAGCCCGCCGACGGCGGCTACCGGCTCTCCTACCGTGCCGCCCGTCCCGCCGACGGCTGGAACGCCCAGATCTCGCTGCTCACCGGCATGGCCGCCGCCGACCTCATGCTCGACGCCGGCATCGGCGTGCTGCGCACCCTGCCCGCCGCCCCCGGGAGCGCCTACGCGCGGCTGCGCCGGATCGCCCGCGGGCTCGGCGTCGACTGGCCGGACACCCTGACCTACCCCGCGCTGATCCGCACACTGGATCCGGCGGACACCCGCAACGCGGCGTTCCTCAACGAATGCACCGGCCTGCTGCGCGGCGCCGGCTACGCGGCGTTCGACACGGCCCGGCACGTGCCGCCGCCCGCCGACCCGGGCCACGCGGCGCTCGCCGCCCCGTACGCGCACTGCACCGCACCGCTGCGGCGGCTGGTCGACCGGTACGCCCAGGAGATCTGCCTCGCGGTGGCGGGCGGTGCCGACGTCCCGGAGTGGGTGCGGGACGGCCTGCTGGACCTGCCGGGGCTGATGGAGCGCGGCGACCGGCGGGCCCACGAGGTGGAGCGCGCCTGCGTCGACCTGGTGGAGGCCGAACTGCTGCGCGGCCGCGAGGGCGAGGACTTCGACGCCGTGGTGATCGACGTCGACGAGAAGCGGCCCCGCAGCGGGACGGTCCAGCTCGCCGACCCGGCCGTGGTCGCCCGCTGCGACGGCGCGGCCGACGGCGGACTGCCGCTCGGCCAGCGGATCCGGGTCCGCCTCGCGACCGCCGACCCGGCGACCCGTACCGTCCGGTTCGCCGCCGTCTGACCCGCGGCACCGCCCGGCCGGCGTTCTCCCCACCCCGTCCCCCTGCCCCCGAACCCCTGCGAGTCGCCCGGATGTCCACGATCCGACCCGTACCGGCACAGTCCGGACCCAGGTGTGATGATCGTTCCGTGAACGAAGAATCGGCCGGCCGTGCCCGGCGCCGACGCCTGCTGATCCTCGCCATCTGCTGCCTGAGCCTGTTCATCGTCGGCCTGGACAACACGGTGGTGAACACCGCCCTGCCGTCCATCCAGCACGACCTGAACGCCCCGGCGTCCGGCCTCCAGTGGGTCATCGACGCCTACACCCTGGTGCTGGCGGCCCTCCTCATGCTCTCCGGATCCGTCGCCGACCGGATCGGACGCCGCCGGGTCTTCCTCACCGGCCTGCTGGTCTTCGCCCTCGGCTCGCTCCTGTGCAGCCTCGCACCCGGCCTCGGCTGGCTGGTCGGCTTCCGCGCCCTGCAGGCCGTCGGCGGGTCGATGCTCAACCCGGTGGCGATGTCCATCATCACCAACACCTTCACCGACCGGCGCGAACGCGCTCAGGCCATCGGCGTCTGGGGCGGTGTGGTCGGCATCTCCATGGCACTCGGCCCGCTCGTCGGCGGCTTCCTGGTCGACAGCTACGGCTGGCCGTCGATCTTCCTGATCAACGTGCCGGTCGGCCTCGCCGCCTTCGCCCTCACCCTGCGCTACGTGCCCGAGTCCCGCGCCCCGCGGGCCCGCCGGCTCGACCCGGTCGGCCAGGTGCTCATGCTTGTGCTGCTCGGCTGCGGAACCGCCGCCATCATCGAGGGGCCCTCGCACGGCTGGACCTCCCCGCTGATCCTCGGGCTGGCCACGGTCGCGGTGCTCGCCCTCGTCGCCCTCCCGCTGTGGGAGCGGCGGGTCGCCGAACCGCTGATCGACCCGCGCTTCTTCCGCAGCGTGCCCTTCGCCGGAGCCACCGTCACCGCGGTCTGCGCCTTCGCCGCGCTCGGCGGATTCCTCTTCCTCAACGCCCTCTACCTGCAGGACGTCCGCGGCTACAGCCCGGTCGAGGCCGGCCTGTGGACCCTGCCGATGGCCCTGGCCATGCTGGTCTTCGCCCCGCTGTCCGGCCGGATCGTCGGCCGGCAGGGGCCCCGGCTGCCGCTGGTCGGCGCCGGCGTCGCGCTGGCCGCGAGCGGCCTGCTGCTGACCCGGCTCACCGCCGGCACGCCGGGCTGGCTGCTGCTCGCCGCCTACCTGCTCTTCGGGATCGGCTTCGGACTGGTCAACGCGCCGATCACCAACTCGGCGGTCTCCGGCATGCCGCTCGCCCAGGCCGGGGTCGCGGCCGCGGTCGCCTCCACCAGCCGGCAGGTCGGCCAGTCGCTGGGCGTCGCCGTGATCGGCACCGCGGTGACGGCGGCCGTCGTCGGACCGTTCGCCGCCGGGTTCCCGGCCGCCAGCCACGTCGGCTGGTGGATCGTCACCGGCCTCGGGCTCACCGTCCTGGCACTCGGTCTGGTCACCACCACGCCGTGGGCCGCCCGCACCGCCGCCCGCACCGCGGAGCTGCTCGACCCGGCCCGGCCCGGTGTGCCGGGGAGCCCGCCGAGCGGCTACGATGACCACTACGGCGGACGAGCCGGCCGGGCGGTCGCGACGGGTCTCCACGAGGCCCGCCGAGGAACGTCCGGGCTCCACAGAGCAGGGTGGTGGGTAACGCCCACCCGGGGTGACCCGCGGGACAGTGCCACAGAGAACAGACCGCCTGCGGCTTCGGCCGCAGGTAAGGGTGAAACGGTGGTGTAAGAGACCACCAGCGACCGAGGTGACTCGGCCGGCTCGGTAAACCCCACTCGGAGCAAGGTCAAGATCGGTGCCCCTCGGGGCGCCGTGCGCGGATGATCGAGGGCTGCTCGCCCGAGTCCGCGGGTGGACCGCACGAGGCTGCCGGCAACGGCAGCCCTAGATGGATGGCCGCCTCCCCGGGCCGCGCAAGCACCCCGGGAGACAGAACCCGGCGTACAGGCCGACTCGTCCGCCGCCCAAGGCGTGCACCCGTGCGGGCCCCCGACTCCGGTCGGGGGCCCGCACTGTTCATGCCCGGTGTCCGTCGGCCCGGGCCGATGCCCTTGGGTCAGCCCGTGGTGCCGAAGGTGCCCGTCACCTGCCGGACGGTGGCCGGTCCGCCGGTGGTCACATCGGTGATCAGGTGGGCCGTGACCGTACCGTCCGTGCCGACGGTCCAGAGGTCGGGCACCCGGTCCCCGTCGATGTCGGCGGCGTGCAGGTCGATGTCCTCGCCGGTGTGCCAGCCGGTCGCGATCGGATAGGAGTCGGCGTACACCTCGCTGTTGTCGACCTCGGCCGAGATGCCGTTCCACAGGACGAGGTCCCCGGTCGCCTTCTTCCAGAGGAAGAGGACGGGGTAGTTCCTGTCGGGGTCCGTGGGTATCTGGACGGAGGCGATCGTCCACTCGTTCCAGTCGGCGGTGCCGTCGGGTGTGGTGATGTCGAGCGCGACGGGTGCCCGGTAGGTGCCGACGGTGTCCCCGGCCGCGTAGAGGTTGAGCCGGTAGCCGTCGGTGTCGCTGCCGGAGATCCCGAGCAGGTCCGAGGGGCCGAAGCGGCCGGTCGCGTGACCGGCGTTTACCAACTGGGAGGGGTCGTGCCCGTTGGCGTCCCGGAACGTGCCGGGAGGCAGGCTGTAGTGCGTATCGGAGCCCGGGTCGAGCGGTGCCCCGGTCCCGTTGCCCTTGATGATCGAGGCCGAGCCGGTCGCCGGGTGGTAGCTGAGCACGTCCTGGGTGCCGCTGCCGGTGAAGCGCCCGGTGAGGACGGTCGCTCCGTCGAAGGAGGCCGGTCCGGTGCCTGTGCCGTCACCGTTGGCGCCGATGTTCACAGCGGCGGCGACGCGGCCGTCGTTCGACCCGGCGGCCAGCCAGAGCCCGGAGGGCACGCCGCCACGGCCGCCGACGACGAGAAGGTCGGACACCCCGTCACCGCTGAGATCCTCCTCGGCCGGGATCGGGGGCGGTGGCGGCGGAGTGGAGGAGATCGTGATCGTCGCGCTCTCGCCCGGGTTGCCTCCGGCCGAAAGGCCGGTCACCGTCAGGATTTCGGTGGCCCTGGGCGGAGTGAAGGTCATGGAGGCGTGGCCGAGGGCATCGGCGGCGACCTCGCCGTTCACGGTGGCGTCGGGGGAGAGCATGTACTGGTACCGGCTGGGGACGACGCCGTCCCCGGTGGCCGCCGCCCCGACGGAGATGGTGACCGGTGTGCCGACCGCGGTCGGGCCGGGCGTGGAGATGACGGGGAGCCGGGGCCGCGTCGGGTCGAACGAGAAGTGGCAGGTGGGTGACCAGTCGCTCTTGTGCAGGGAGTCGGCCGCCCGTGCCTTCCAGTCGAACCGGGTGATCCCGCCGGCCGCGGCCTTCAGCAGGAGATCGCGGCTGAGGACGAACGCGGCCGTGGTGCCGGAGCCGGCGGGCAGCGTGCTCGTCTCGGCGACGACCGCACCGGTATCGTGCCGCGTCACCCGGAAGCCGGCGGTGAGGGTGGCGTCGTCCGGGTCCGTGACCTTCGCGTAGAGGGTGACGTCACCGGCGCCGAGGATGTCCTGACCCTGGCAGGTGGAGGCCGGGGACGTCGTCAACGGGCCGGGTACGGCCGGCGGCAGGTTGCGGGCCGCGGCAGCCGCACCCGGGGCGGCAGCGCCGCTCGCCGCCACCAGGACAGCGGCTGCTGCGGCGGTCGTGACGGCTCGTCGGATCCGTGGGACAGGGGATCGCAGGGGCATCGGCTGCTCCTTCTCGGCTGGATGATCTTTCATGATCGTCGACAACCTAGGGCACGCACCGTGCGGCGCAACAGTGGTTTGTGTCGGTACGGAGGGTGCGGCGGGGCGAACCGCCCCTCCGGGCCGCCGCGTCTGCCTGCGGCCCGTGGGGCACGTCGCGGGCGGGCCTGGCGGCACTAATGGTCGCCGGGACTTCCGGTCAACCCCAGGTGCGGCGCAGGCGGTCGGAGACGCGCTGCCAGAGGGCGACGCCGGGGTGGGCCGTTTCCAGGCGGGTGACGTGCTGGGCGGCGCTCTTGTCGCCGTTGGCCACGGCCCAGCGGTACCAGTCGAGGGCGTCCCGGTGGGCGCCGCGCTGTTCGTGGATCCTTGCGCCGTCCATCGCGGCCGCCGCACTGCCCGCCTGCCCGGCCCGGTGCAGCCAGACCAGGGCGGCCCGGACGTTGTCCTCACCGCCCCTGTCCAGCCGCACCCTGGCCACCGCCCGCATGGCCTTGGTACTCCCCGCCTCGGCCGCCTGGACCTGCCAGTGGTTGGCGTCGTGGGCGCCGTGCTCGACCAGGGCCTGCATGGCCCGGACGTCGCCGGTAGCGGCGAGTTCCCGGTAGCGCCGCAGCGCCCGCTTCCTGAGCCGGCGCTGCTCCTCGGTGTCGGACGCCCGGTCGCGGAGCCGCAGGCACAACCGGGCGACGTCCCACTTCGAGGCCTGGTCGGACAGCTGCTCGGCCTGGGTGTAGCAGCGCACGGCGTCCTCCAGCCGGCCGGCCTGCTCGTGCGCCCTTGCCTCGGTGCGGGCGGCGGCCACCAGGTCCGCGACGGGGCGCTTCGCCTTCTTGGCGGCGGATTTCGAGGTCGCGGGCTTCGGGGTCGCGGGCTTCGGGGTCGCGGGCTTGGCAGCGGCCGGGGCGGCCGCGGGCTTGGGCGTGGCGGTCTTCGTCGCCTTCGGACCGGTTGCCCTCCACGCGAGGGCGGCGCGGATCCGTTCGGCCTCCTGCGCCGCCCCGGGGTGTCCCTTGGCGGCGGCCCGCTCGTACCACTCCCGGGCGCGGTCCTCCTGCCCGTTCTGCTCCACGAGTTCGGCCACGGCGAACGCGGACGGGGCGTGGTCCTTCTCGGCGGCCTGGCGGAGGCGGGCGAGCGCCTCAGGCCGGCGGCCCTCCGCGCGCAGGCGCTGCCCGAGCCAGTACAGGGCCTCGGTGTTCCCGGCCGCCGCCGACCGGTGGTACCAGTCCAGCGCCTCGGCCTGCCGCTGCGGGTCCTTGGCCAGGAGCTGGCCGGTGAGCAGCATGCTGTGCGGGTGGCCCGCCTCCGCGGCCCGCCAGTACCAGAGCAGGGCGTCCTGGGGGCGCTTCTCCTTCTGGTACCAGTTCCCCAGCGCCAGGATGGCGTCGATCTGTCCCTCCAGGGCGGCGGCCCGGTGCTCGCGCAGTACGGCGCGCTCGGCGGCGGGCACCGCGGCCAGCGACACCGCGGACCGGACCCGCAGTACCGCCGCCCGGGACTTCCCGTAGTTGTGGACGGCCGCCCGCTCGAACCACGGCAGGGCCTCCTCCAGCCCGCCGGGTTCCTGTTCCAGCAGTTCGCCGAGCCGCATCGCGGCATGCAGGTCCCCGGCCTCGGCGGCCCGCCGGTACAGTGCCGGCACCTGGCGCTGCTGCTCCGGGAAGTGCTTCTCGATCAGATGAGCGGCCTCGCGCGCACCGGTGGCGTTGCCGGCCTCGGCAGAGCGCAGGTACCAGTGCAGGGCCGACGGACGGTCGCCCGCCTGCTGGTGGGCGGCCGCGAGCCGTCGCATGGCCTCCGAGTCCCCGGCATCGGCCTCCGCCCGGAACTTCGCACCGGGCCCGGTCGGCTTGGCCGCGGCCGGCCTGGCCGGGGCCGGGCGGTCCGCCGTCGGTGGCGCTGCCCCGGGCACGGCCCGGGGTGGCGCTGCGACCGGCGGCAGGGTGGTCGCCCCCTCCCGGGCCGGGGCGGGCGAGGCGCTGGTGCGGTCGGACCGGCGGTCCGCCGGCGGCCCGGTCGTCGGTACCCGGGCGGGCGCGGGGCGGGCGGGCGCGCCCCGGCGGGGCCGGATGGGTTCGGCGAGGTCGAGGGCCGTCCCGGCGCGCTCGTCGACGGCGCCCCGCAGCTCCGGGGACAGCCACTCGTGCCCCTTCGGCGACCCGTCGGCGGGCAGCAGCGCGGAGAGCTCGTCGAGGCCGGGACGGTTCCGGGTCTGCGGCTCCAGGCAGGCGCGGACGACCTTGGCGATGTCGGGCGGCAGCCCGTCGAGCCGGGGGCGGCCCTGGAGGATGCCGACGCCGATCTGGGTCGCCGAGCCCGGGCCGAAGGGGTGGCGGGCGAGGGCCGCGTACGCGAGGACGAGGCCCAGCGCGAAGACGTCCCCGGCCGGTCCGACCCGCTCGTCGCGGAGCTGCTCGGGCGAGGCGAAGGTGAGGGTCCGCGGTGCGAACCCGGTGGCGGTCAGGGTGGTGCCGGCGTCCGGCGAGAGCTGCCGGGCGATGCCGAAGTCGATCACGGCCGGGCCGGTGGCGGCGAGCAGGATGTTGGCGAGCTTCAGGTCGCGGTGCACCAGCCCGGCGGCGTGGATGCTGCGCAGTGCGTCGACCAGCCCGGCGGCCAGCACCCGCCAGGTCCTCCGCGGCAGCGGACCGCCGTGCAGGTCGAGCGCCGTGGCCAGGTCCACCCCGGGGATGTAGCGGGCGGCGAACCAGGGTTCGGCGGCCCGGGTGTCGGCGTCGACGACCTCCGCGGTGCAGGCGGAGCCGACCACCCTGGCCGCCTCGACCTCCCGGGCGAACCGGCTGCGGAACCGCTCCGGGTCCTCCTCCAGGCGGTCGGGCCGGATCGTCTTGAGTGCCACCGCACGGCCGTACTCGGGTCGGGCGAAGTAGACGTTCCCCCAGCCGCCCCGGCCCAGCAGGGCGAACAGCCGGTAGGGGCCGATGAGTTCGGGGTCGTCCTCCCGCAGCGGCTCCACCTGACCCCCTTCCGTGTCCGCACCCGTCGTGGTGCCCGCCCCCGTCGGCGGAAGTCCGCCCGGGTCAGCCGATCCGCGTCAACTCGTCGCCGTCCGGCGGCCGTCGGGGTGGTTTGGCGCGGACGCCCCCGGGCCGTTCCCCCGGCCAGCGCTGGCCGCTGCGGCGCAGTACGACGCCCGGGACGAGTTCGATCTCGTCGTCGGGGCCGAACGGTCCGAACAGCCGCTCGCGGGGCGTGCCCGCGGACTCCTCGTCGCTGTGCCGGAGCCGTTGCCACGGGGTGGGGACACCGCCGGGCCGCAGGGTGCGGATCTGGCTGAGCGCCGTGCTGGTGTCCAGGATCTTGAGGGTGCCGCGGTGGGCGACGATCAGCAGGTGCTGCCGGCTGATCCGCAGCCGGCGGTCCTCGGCGAGGTGCCGGCTGTCGATCCGTGCGAGGTGGCCGCGGCCGAGGGCGAACTCCCGGCTCCCGTCCTCGGCCAGGTTCTCCCAGGCCCGGCACACGCCGTCAACCAGGATCTTGAGCTGGACCCGCGGCCGGCGCGGTCCGCCCTCGGCGAGCAGGGTGCCGTGGGCGCGGCAGACCACCCGGCCGCCACGGATCGCGGGGCTGGGGTTGCACGGTGTCCGCGGGCAGCGCCAGGAGCGTTCGAGGACGTCCGCGCGGGGCCGTCCGTGGAAGTCCACCAGGTTGCGGGCCTTGAGGTCGTCGCGCTCGCCCTCCCGTGAGACCTCCCGGTCGGCGAAGACCCGCATGTCGCGGCGGACGAGCCGGACCGGACCGTCCGGGGTGGGGCGTTCGGGTTTGAGGAAGTGGTCCCGGTCGCCCTGGATCCACGGATGCTCCCCGCGGTGGCCCTTGAAGAAGTCGCTGCTGATGACCGGGGTGCCGAGGACCTTCGCGTGGTCGAGCAGGTCCGGGTCCGCCTTGCCGATGGCGGCGATCAGCCCGCTGCCGCGCCAGCTGCGCAGCAGCTCCGCCTCCGCGGGGTCGGAGAAGTCCTGGTCGTACCGCGGGTCCAGCAGGCTGTTGTCGGCGATGGCGTGGACGGTGACCTCCGGGTCGCCGGTGGATGCGCGCAGCGCGGCGAGGACGAGCCGCAGCCGTTCGAGCGCCCTCGGCGCGCCGCCGCCGAGTCCGGTCTCGCGGACGATGTTGGAGAGGTCGACCAGGAAATCGGCCCGGTCCGCGCTGCCGCTCAGGTGACGTTCCATGCGGCGGAACGCCGCCAACTCACGCGCCACGTCCTGCCACCCCACACGCCGTCGGCCGCTCCGTACGGGAAACGAGGCTAGCGTCCGGCGGCCCGGGGCGCGGCGGTATGCGGCATTTCGGGCGCGACGGCCGCCGGCGTGGTAGAGCGGTCCGCCGGTCCGGTGACGCCCTCGCCCTCGGGGCGTCGTACCGGGTGCGGGGGCGGTGGCGGCAGCCCCGGCGCCGGGCGGCCGCGACCCTTGACAGGCTGGTCAGGGCCTGGATTACTGGATCCCCCAGGCAGTGACCGAACGGTCGGTCGGCGGATGGTCGGGAGGCGTGATGAGCGGCAACGGCACGGCGGACGGGACGCGAGGGCCGGCCCGGCTCGGCGAGCCGCTGCCCGCGGACCTCCGGGACGCGGGCGAGCGCCTGGAGCGTCGCGAGCTCGCCGACCTCCAGCTGCGGCGGCTCCAGCACACGCTGCGGCACGCCTATGCGAACGTCGAGTTCTACCGCCGCTCCTTCGACGCGGCCGGCGTCCGGCCGGAGGACTGCCGCTCGCTCGCCGACCTGGTGCGCTTCCCGTTCACCACCAAGGCGGACCTGCGCGACAACTACCCGTTCGGGATGTTCGCCGTGCCGATGGCCGACGTCCGCCGCGTGCACGCCTCCAGCGGCACCACCGGCCGTCCCACCGTGGTGGGTTACACCGAGAACGACCTCGCGATGTGGGCCGACGTGGTCGCCCGCTCCATCCGCGCCGCCGGCGGCCGCCCCGGCCACAAGGTCCACATCAGTTACGGCTACGGGCTGTTCACCGGCGGGCTCGGCGCGCACTACGGCGCCGAACGGGCCGGCTGCACGGTGATCCCCGCCTCCGGAGGCATGACGGCCCGCCAGGTCCAGATCATCCAGGACTTCCGGCCCGAGATCATCATGGTCACCCCCTCGTACATGCTCACCCTGCTCGACGAGTTCGAGCGCCAAGGCGTCGACCCGCGCAGCACCTCGCTGCGGATCGGGATCTTCGGTGCCGAGCCCTGGACGGAGGAGATGCGCCGCGAGATCGAGGAACGCCTCGACCTCCACGCGGTCGACATCTACGGCCTGTCCGAGGTGATCGGCCCCGGGGTCTCCGCCGAGTGCGTCGAGACCAAGGACGGCCTGCACATCTGGGAGGACCACTTCTACCCGGAGGTCGTCGACCCGTTCTCGGACGAGAGCCTGCCCGACGGGGAGAGCGGCGAGCTGGTCTTCACCTCGCTCACCAAGGAGGCGCTGCCGATCATTCGCTACCGCACCCGCGACCTGACCCGGCTGCTGCCCGGCACCGCCCGCCCGGCCTTCCGGCGGATGGAGAAGGTCACCGGACGCAGCGACGACATGATCATCCTGCGCGGGGTCAACGTCTTCCCCACCCAGATCGAGGAGATCGTGCTGCGCACCCCCGCGGTCGCGCCGCACTTCCAGCTCGAACTGACCCGGCGCGGACGGATGGACCACATGGCCGTCCGGGTGGAGTGCCGTCCCGACGCCACTCCCGAGCAGCGCACGGCCGCGGCGGCCCTGATCGCCACCGGAGTGAAGGACGGCGTCGGGGTGAGCGTCACCGTCGAGATCGTCCCACCGGAGACGATCGAGCGCTCGGTCGGCAAGATCCGCCGCATCGTGGACGCCCGCGACCGCTGAGCGGCGGGCATCGGGACGGGGCGCGGGGCGGTGGGTCGATCGCCGTGGTTCAGGCCCGTTCGGCGTCGTGGGCCGCGATGGCCGCGGTGATCCGCAGCAGGTCGGCGGGGCGGGCCGGGTCGAGGCCGGTGAGGGCGGCGATGCGGCGCAGCCGGTAGTCGACGGTGTTGGGGTGCAGGTGGAGGGCGCGGGCGGTGTGGCGGCGGTTGAGGCCGCCGGCCAGGTGGGTGCGCAGGGTGGTGAGCAGTTCGCCGCCGGGTGCCAGGGGCTCGATCAGTGAGGCGAGCCGGGGTCTGGCCTGGCTGGGCCGGGTGAGCTGGTACTCCAGGAGCAGGTCGTCCAGCCGGTGCAGCCCGGCCGGGCGGTCGAATGCCTGGGCGACGTCGAGGAGTTCACGGGCGAGAGCGGCCGCCGCGGCGACCCCGCGCGGTTCGGCGGCGGCCGCCCCGGCGAGAACGGGCACCCCCGCCGCGTGGGCGGCGCGGGCGAGGGCCTCGGCGATCCGGTCCCAGTCGGCGGTGGGGACCTCGCCGGGTCCGCACTCCAGCGGGACGAGCACCGGGCCGCCGTCGGCGGACAGCAGGGAGAGCGCCGACTGCCTTGTGTGGTGGTCGAGTTCGGCGCGCAGGCGGCGCAGTTTGCGGTGTCCCGCGACGGTGCGGTCCACCCCGTCCGCCCGTTCGTCGGGGTGTTCGGGGACGGCGAGGACCAGCACGGCGTAGCAGGGCGGCAGCCGCAGTCCGGCCCGGCCGGCGGCCTCCTCGGCGGGGCCGCCGTCGAGCAGGGCGGTGAGCAGGGCGTGCCGGGCGGCGTGGTGCTCGTCGGCCATGGTGCGGCGTTCCTCGAAGTAGCCCGCGCCGGCCGCGGCGGTGACCTGGCGGAGGTGGTCGAGGAGCAGCCGATTCAGGGTCAGCAGGTCGGCGGTGTCGCCCTCGCGGGCCTGACCCGCGACGAGGTCCCAGCAGATCTGCAGCCCGAGGTGGTGGGCGAGCAGGACGGCGTCGAGCGGCAGCCCCTCCTCGGCGCGGCGGGCGGCGGCGTCCCGGACGGCGTCGAACTCCGCCGCGGGCACCGGTTCTCCGGTGCGGACGGCCTGGGCGAAGGAGCGGATCCGGCCTTCGGTGATCCGGGTCAGTTCGCCGAAGACCTGTTCGCGGGGGAGGCGCCGGTAGGTGGGGACGCGGTCCAGCAGAGCCGCGATGACGGCGTCGACCAGGGCCGGGACGGTGGCCAGCAGCCGCTGGTCGGCCGGGACGCCGCCGATCACCGGAATGCGCCAGAGCTTCTCCGACACCGCCGCGCCGTTGTGACTGCTCACAGAAATCACCGTCCAGGTCTGGAGGACGCCCAAGGGTCGGCCCGGCACGGCGCCCCCATCATGGAGCTCCGGTTACCTGTTGGTAACAAACTTCTGGTGTGGAGGCAACAGTTGAGAACCCCACTTCTCCGCTTCTCCGCAAGACTCCCGCTCCGCAGGCTGTTCGGCACGCTCACCCCGGCGTTCCTGGCGGCCGCCCTGCTGACCGGCGGCACCGCCCCCGCACATGCCGCCGTTCCCGCCGCCGAGTCGGCCGCGGCCACGAGTTCGACCGCGCCGGACGGTGACTCGGTCGCCTCCCCGCCGGGCGCCAACGACTGGAACTGCCGCCCCTCGGCGGCCCACCCCGATCCGGTCGTCCTCGTCCACGGCACGTTCGCCAACCGCTACGAGAACTGGCTGACCCTGTCGCCGTTGCTGAAGTCCCTGGGCTACTGCGTCTTCGCCCTCGACTACGGCACGGTGCCGGGCATCACCTCCTCCGGCAGCGGCCTGCTGCTGCCGATCGGCGGGCTCGGCCCGGCGGCCGACTCGGCGGCCCAACTCTCCCGCTTCGTCGACCTGGTGCGCTCGGCGACCGGTGCCGCCAAGGTCGACCTGGTGGGCCACTCGCAGGGCGGCATGCTGCCGAACTACTACGTGAAGTTCCTCGGTGGCGCGGCCAAGGTGGGCAAGGTCATCGGCCTCGCCCCGTCCAACCACGGCACCACCCTGGACGGCATCGCCAACCTGGCGCCGTACCTGCCGCGGGTCACCGAGCTGATCTACACCTCCTGCCCGGGCTGCCGGGACCAGGTCGTGAACTCGGCGTTCAACCAGAAGCTGGCCTCCGTCCCGGACACCGTGCCCGGGGTGCAGTACACGGTGATCATGACCGCGCTGGACGAGGTGGTGACCCCGTACCGGACCCAGCGGCTGTCGGGGTCGAACGTCACCAACGTGACCATCCAGGACAGTTGCCCGATCGACCTGGCCGAGCACGTGCTGATCGCGTTCGACCCGACCGCGCTGCACTACGTGGTCAACGCGCTCGACCCGGCGCACGCCACACCGGTGTTCTGCGGCTGACGGCTGACGGCTGACGGCTGACGGCTGACGGCTGACCGTGCGGGCCCGGGTGGGAAACCATCCGGGCCCGTACCGGCTCGGACCGTCAGCCGTCCTGCTCCAGCAGGGCGAGGGCGAGGTCGCGGAGCGGGGTCAGCCGGCTGGCGCTGAAGCCGTGGTAGACCGCGTTGGTGAGCAGTGCCAGGTAGCGGCCGGTGGCGGGGGCGAGGTACAGGCTGGTGCCGGTGTAGCCGTGGTGGTACGCCACCCCGGCGTCGGTGACGATCCAGCAGAGACCCCGGCTGCGGCCGGCCTCGATGGCGATCTGCGGGCGCAGGCTCTCGGCGAGCCACCGGTCCCCGGCCAGCAGGTGTTCGGCGAAGGTCGCCAGGTCGGCGGCGGTCGAGAACACCCCGGCATGGCCGGCCACCCCGCCCAGCAGGGCCGCATTGGGGTCGTGCGGCACGCCCCAGGTGCGCGGGGCACCGCGCAGCCGCTGCTCCGTCGGTGCGACCTGCGGTGAGCGCCGGAGCGGGCCGAACTCGGTCTCGTTCATGCCGACTTCGGCCCAGTAGTCGTCCGCGAGCACCTCCAGGCGACGCCGGTGTGCGGCGGCGAGAAGTAGGCCGAGCAGCACGAATCCCCGGTCGATGTAACGGTGTTCGCGACCTGGAGGGGACACCAGGGGGCGGCGCAGAGCAGTTCGGCCAGCGGCCGGTCGGTGAGCAGGTAGCGGTCCAGCCGGGTGACGGGTTCGAGTCCCGAGCTGTGGGTGAGCAACTGCCGTACGGTCAGTCCGCCTCCGGGCAGGGGAGTTCCGGGAAGCGCGCGGCGATCGGCTCGTCGAGGCCGAGCAGGCCGTCGGTGAGGGCGCGGCCGGTGAGCGCCCAGGTGGAAGTGATCTTCGTGAGTGAGGCGAGGTCGTAGCGGGTGTGCTCGTCGGGTGCGGCGGGGCCGCATTCCGGTGCGACGGTGCCGCGGGCGTGGACGAGGCGGCCGGTGCCGGCGCAGTCCCCGAGGAGGAGCACCCCGCCCGGTACGCCGCGGTGGTGGACGGCGGTCTCCAGCGCGTCGGCCAGGGCGGCCGCCGCGGTGGACGTCCAGGGCGTGGTGGTGGTCACGGTACGTCCCTCCGTTGCCGGTTGAACGGGGTGCGTGCGGTGGTGCGGTGGTGCGGTCCCGCACGGATTGTCGCCCTCCGCGGGTGTCCGGGCCAGAGGGCCTCCGGGTGCCGACGGGTGCGGATGGACGGGTGCGGACGGGTGCGGACGGCCTGGAGGGGTGTCGGCGGGGTGCCGGTGGGGTGCCGGTGGGGTGCCGGTGGCGTCAGCTCCGGTCCGCGGACAGCTCCCGGAGGGCGGCCGTGGCGCGCTCCGCGTCGTCGGCGCCGACGAACAGGTGGTCGTGGTGGAAGCCGGCGACCACGTTGCAGCTGATCCCCTCCCGGGCCAGCGCGCCGGCGACCGCCGCGGTCAGGCCCACCGCGTCCAGGGCGGAGTGCACCTTGAGGGTGATCCAGGCCGCCACGTACGTGTAGCGCAGCCCCAGTGAGTCGGCCTCCTCCTGGGGGACGACCGCCGTCACGCCCTCCGGTTCGGCGACCGTGGCCACCGGGCGCAGCCCGGCCGGCACCTTCGCGGGGAACGTGCAGTACACGTACCGCCCCGGGTTGAGCACGGGCTCCAGCCCGGCGAGCAGCACGGCGAGGTCTCGTTCAGCGGCCATGCGGCCCACCGTAGTGCGCCCCGCCCCCGGTACGGGGCATTCCACGCCCGCCCGGGTCCCGAGTCGGGTGCGGTGGCAGGGCGGGCTGTCCTCTGCCAGCGAACCTGGTTGGCTTCAGTGGTCGAGTTCCAGAGGCTCCCGGTCGAGGCCGGAGGGCGCACGACCGGGTGGTGGGCTCATTGCATGACTTCGAGATGCGGATGGTCGAACGACGTCGGGCAGACGTAGATCTGCATGTTGTAGCCCCGGCCGATCTGAACCATCGGCGGATCGGAAGGACGGCGCAGCCCCGTGGGGCCTGAGGGCTCCTCGCGGTCCTCCAGGGGGATCCAGCTGCCGCTTCCACCGTCCCATTCGCCGGAGTCGACGGTGAACAGGGGCTTGTACGGGGTGTTGCAGCTCCGGCAGTGCATGGGTGAGGGGTCGCGGAAGCTCCACGGGCCCCAACCGCCGACCTTCCAGCCGGGAGCGACCGAGAGCTCGTACTGGTAGTAGGCGCCGCCGGGGCCCTCCTCCGATTCCTCCTCCTGCTCTTCCCCCCAGTTGTGGAGGCGGTCGGCGAGTTCTTTCGGGAGTTCGAGGGGTGCCGGGTACTCAGTGACGACCTCGGGGTGCAGGACACAGGGCTCGGGAACGTAGTCGCCGTAGTGCTCGACGTCCGCGGGTTCCGGGGGTCGGTGAGCAGCGTGCCGACGCTTGCTGCGTTCCGCCAGACGAGGTGTGCGGCGGGGAGCGCCTCGTCGTGGTCGAGGGGGCACCACAGCACTTGCAGAAGGTCGCTTCCCTCCGGGCCTGAGAGCCCTGGGATGTCGCGGAGGTAGAGCTGGGCGACCGGCAGCAGGGCGTTCGGCTCGGTGTGGGCCGGGTGCCCTGCTTTGAGCTTGTCGAGGTACGCGCGCTGGTCAGGGTCGAGGAGGTCTTCGCGGGGTTCGCGAGGGCGAAGCCAGGCGGCTTCGAGCAGCGCCCGCATCTGGCGGACGTCGTCGAGGGAGACGGGCAGCTTGTGGTTGTAGTGCTCCTTCGTGCAAGCCGGCCACACCTCGTTGGCCGGCCACAGGAGCGGTCCACCGACGGAGCTGTCGTGAACAGTCGGCCGACCCGCGCGGGGGTGCAGGCGGACAGCCTGCCGGGCCAACGGCGCCAGCTCCGGGAAAATGGACGCGATGTCAACAGGCCGGGGTGGGGTGGTTCTCGACATCTGTGCTCCTCCAACAGCCACCTGCGAGTTCGTGTGGACTCTACAAGCGGGGCGTGACAGCCCTGATGATCAGCCCGAACCGGTCTGGCTGAGGACCACCGGACCACTCGAAATGGACGCTGCCGCATCGATGGCGACCGTCCGCCAGGCCCAGAGCGGCGATGCGGCATTTGTGCTCCAGTGACAGCCTCGATTCGTTCTACGGTACGGACGGCCGACCAACCGTCGGTGAGACTGATCAAAGCGTCGCAGCCGCGCTGGTCGGCGCCAGCCCCCGGTTCCTGCTGGCCAAGGACGGCTGGCTGACCGGCGTCGCCGGGCTCTGGTTCCTGATCTCGATCAGGGCCAGGCGCCCGCTGCTCTTCCACGGCGGCCGCCCCCTGCTGGAGGGGCGCTTCCGATCCGACGGCACCTCGTGGGACGTGCTGTGGGAACGCGAGCCGGCCTTCCGGCGGATCTGGCGGGTCTCGACCGCGATCTGGGCAGTGGCGATGCTGATCGACGCCGCCGTGCGGATCGTGATGGCCTACACCCTGCCGATGGACCTGGTCCCCGGCCTGGGCGCACTGCTCTGGCCCGTCACACTGGTGCTGCTGCAACTGGTCAACGTCTACTACGAGGTGGCCGGACTCTGGCGGCTGACCGCCGGCACGACCACGCCCTCGACGGATGACTGAGCGCCCGCCCGCCACCTCCGGCCACGCCAGGAAACTCGCCGCAGGCCTCGACGCCGAACGCTCACCCACCGACTCGACCACTCACTCGCCAACTTGGCGTTGTTCACGAGTCGCGGTCGGGTGATGGTCACGGAACGGGAGGCACCCTGCAGCTGGCCCACTCCTAGGTATCGTCGGCGTCCCCTCGCGGCGCCGATCAAGGCCTTTTAGACGGGCCCTGGACCGTTCGCCAACGTGGGGCCTCGTCGTCGGGCACGTCCGGGGAGGCAAAGTGGAACGGCACCCCGAGGTGCTCGGCCAGGGCCCGGCCCGCCTCGGCTGCGGCAGCGCCCGGCGGGGGGCCACCACGGCGGCGATGGACGGTTGCCAGGTGGCCTTCCCCGGTCGGATGCTCCAGGACCGCGACCAGCAGCACGAACCAGTCGTGGACGGTGTCGCCGTCCCACAGGGCCTCAACGGCGGCCACCTGGCCTGGCAGAGCCACGGCGCGAGTCGCAAGGGAGGGAACGTCGAGCGGATCATGCGGGCTGTGCACGCGGTCACCGAGGGCCTCGTAGCGCCCGATGACCACCTGCTCCGCCTCGCGCAGGCCCACCCCCAACGGCTGCAGAGCAACCCACACGTCCTTGACTGCTGCAATCCGGCGGTCTCGCAACACGTTCGCGTCGACCTCCTGGCGGGTCTGTTCCTCCAGGTGGGCCCACCAACCGCTCACCGGGGTACTCCGCCGGATTCCATGGCTTGCGTCATGAGCCGAACGTACGTCAGGACCGCCGGGCGATCCAGTCGGCCCGTCGCGCGGGAGGCACGGTGCTGTCGAAAACGTGAACACTCTGCCTCGGCCTCAGGAGACTCCTGCCTCCCGAGCCAATGTCGAAGTGCTGCTCATTCTCGCGGATGAAGCCAACCGCCGCAGCCGAGGCCTCTCTTGGCACGCTGGTGACATGAACGGCTTCCAAGATCAAGAGCTGATTGATTCGCTCGTCGCTGCAGAGTCTTCCTCATGGAGCATCAGGGCTGCTGCGGGGCTTCGGCTGGCGGCGGCGCCTCGGATCGGGGCCGTCGCCGATGTCCTGCGCCGCCTCTTGCTGGACGTTGGAAGACACCGCAGTGACCTCGGGGGCAGCCGCGGCCCTGTTGGCACGTGGGGACCCGGCCGGTCCGCGTGCCGTGCTTGCAGCCCGAGCCGACACGACCGCCCAGGGGACTGCTGACCAGCTCGGCGCAGAGTTGGACGGTGATCCGCGCTGGATGACCGGTGACGGCGTGACGGCACTCTTCCGGCAACTTCAGGTGCTGGCGGCGGATGCGGATCCAAGGGTTCGCGACGAGGCCCAACGGCGACTGTCGCTCCTGGCCAGGACGGCTGACCTGTGGCGGCCCATCGTCACTGTCGCAAACTGCCGTCGGTCCACCTTCAGTGGCACGCGGTCCAGATTCGCCGGCACAGGACACGGGCCGCGGGTCGTCAACCGTCCAACCGTTGACGAGCGACAGTCACCGATATATCGTCGAGTTATCGAGATGCTTCGGTGAGAGGAGCGTCCACGTCGAGAGGTGGTGCGCGTCATGCGCGCAGGAAAGCGATACAGGGGAGAGCGTCGGCGCGGCGGAATGCCCGGTGAGGGCTTCGAGTCGTTCGAGGGGCGGCCGGCCTTCGGGCCGTTCGGTGGCCCCGGCGGGCCCGGGATGCCCGGCATGCCGCCGCGGCCGATGGGTCCCTTCGGCCACGGGTTCGGCCCGGGGCACGGCCACGGCGGCCGGGGTGGCGGGCGCGGCTGGGGAGGGCCCCGCCGCGGTGGCCGGGCCAG
Organism: Kitasatospora paranensis; assembly: GCF_039544005.1. Lineage (NCBI taxonomy): Bacteria > Bacillati > Actinomycetota > Actinomycetes > Kitasatosporales > Streptomycetaceae > Kitasatospora > Kitasatospora paranensis. The sequence goes on along the minus strand of NZ_BAABKV010000001.1, from coordinate 2,793,466 downwards.
GCGCGGGGACGTCCGGGCCTCGCTGCTCGCGCTGCTCAAGGAGCGGCCGATGCACGGCTACGAGATGATCACCGAGATCGGTGAGCGGACCGGCGGGGCCTGGCGGCCCAGCCCGGGATCGGTCTACCCGACCCTCCAGCTGCTGGAGGAGGAGGGGCTGATCGCCGCTCAGGAGACCGGGGGAAGAAGCTGTTCGACCTCACCGAGGCCGGGCGTGCCGAGGCCGAGGCCGGCCCGGACTCGCCCTGGGAGGAGGCGGGCCGGGGAGTCGACTGGGAGGCCGTCCAGGAGGTCGGCGCGGCGCTGGGCGCCGTCGACCACGCCATCCGCCAGGTGATGACGACCGGCAACGAGGAGCAGCGGGCCAAGGGCCTCGCCGTCCTCAACGAGGCGAAGCGCAAGCTGTACCTGATCCTCGCCGACGAGCAGGTCTGAGACCGGGTCCGCCCATGTGGCGGGCGGCGCCGGGGCCGGTCAGGCCCCGGCGTCGTACTCGTAGCGCCAGCGCCAGCGGCCCTTGGTGTCGTACTCCTTCGCCCGGCGGTAGACCAGGGTGACGGCCGGGGTGTCGTGGTACGCCGGAACGGGGACGCGGTAGACCTTCGGCACGTTGTGGAACGGCGTCAGCATGACCGGCAGGGCCCTGCCGTCCAGGGGGCCGCCGACGAATGGGGTCTCCGTGCTCTTCACGTCCACCAGGGTACGCGGCGGCCCCGCCGCCACCGGCCCGGCCGCGGTCCCCGCCGGGCAGGGGCCGTGCGGCGCCCCCGGCGGACCGTCCGGGCGGGCCCGCGTGCAGGTCCGGCAGAGGTGGTGTGGAGCAGGTGTGACCGGTGCAGCACCGCCCCCGGTCATCCGGGGGTCCCCGGCAGCCTTATCCTGCTCTGTACGCCCCCGGGTTCCGCCCGGGTCCGCGGGCCCCGTACGGGCCGGTGCCGAGCGCACGTTGGTGCGTCCGCCCGCCGAGTCGCAACTCTCGAACTCCGTACCGTGACCCCGGGCGCCGGCCGTCCGGAAACCCCGGATCCGGCCCACGGCAGACTCGGCACCCGGCCACCCCGGGAAGCAGCGGGCCGCGCCGGGCGTTGCGTCGGATGTTGCGTCGTCGACGTGCCGCACCAGGCACGGCGGATCACGGCAGAGCGGAAGGGGCCCGATGGAAGCCAGCAGCAGGTGGACCACCTGGTGGCGGCGTGAGCGGCGGCAGGACGAGCCGGTCACGGGCGGGGAGGCGGCTGCGCGGCTGGATCTGCTGCTCGGTGCCGTGCGTGCCGGATTCCCGCTGGCACCGGCCGCCCATCCGGCCGGACACCGATGTTCCTGCGACCGGGTCGGCTGTCCGGCGCCCGCGCAGCACCCGCTGTCCTTCGCCTGGCAGACCCAGGCCACCACGGAGCCCGAGCAGCTCGCCCGCTGGCTCTCCCGCGATCCCGAGGCCAACTTCGTGACCGCCACCGGCCGCATGCACGACGTCCTCGACGTCCCGGCCGCCGCCGGCCGCCTGGCGCTGGAGCGCCTGGACGAGATCGGTGTCGGCGGCCCGATCGCCGCCGTCGGCGATGACCGCTACCTCTTCTTCACCGCGACCCGCGGCACCCCCGACGAGGACGAGTGGTGGACGAGCGCGCTGGACTCCACTCCGGACACCATGTCCGAGCACCCCGGTCTGCGCTGGCATTGCCGCGGCTCGTACACCCTGCTGCCGCCGGCCGCGCTGCTCGACGGCAGCCAGGTGCGCTGGCTCCGCGGCCCGGAGCAGCCGCTGCCGGACCCGCTGCGGGTCCTCGACGTGCTCACCGACGCCTGCACGGAGGTCGGCGCGGTCGCCGAGGAGCAGTGGCTGATCGGCTGACCGCTCGACCGCCCGGTCGACCGCCTGCTCGATTGCTTGACCGCTCGACCGCTTGATCGACGGGCCCGCCGGCCCGTCCGCGACCGGACCGGCCGCGGTCCCGCTCGATGCGGGCCGCGGCCGTCGTCGTCGGTGCGCAGGGCCTGCGCTACGGCAGGGTGAGGATCTCCGCGCCGGCGCCGGTGACGACCAGGGTGTGCTCGAACTGGGCGGTGCGCTTGCGGTCCTTGGTGACGACCGTCCAGCCGTCCTCCCAGACGTCGTAGTCGTAGCTGCCCAGGGTCAGCATCGGTTCGATGGTGAAGGTCATGCCGGGCTTGATCACCTCGGTGGCCCGCTCGCTGTCGTAGTGCGGGATGATCAGCCCGGAGTGGAACGACGTGTTGATGCCGTGGCCGGTGAAGTCCCGCACCACGCCGTAGCCGAAGCGCTTGGCGTAGGACTCGATGACCCGGCCGATCACGTTGACCTGGCGGCCCGGCTTGACCGCCTTGATCGCGCGGTCGAGGGACTCGCGCGTCCGCTCGACCAGCAGCTTCGACTCCTCGTCGACGTTGCCGCACAGGTAGGTGGCGTTCAGGTCGCCGTGCACGCCGTGGATGTACGCGGTGGCGTCGATGTTGACGATGTCGCCGTCCTGCAGCACGGTCGAGTCCGGGATGCCGTGGCAGATCACCTCGTTGACGGAGGTGCAGATCGACTTGGGGAAGCCCCGGTAGCCGAGGTCCGACGGGTAGGCGCCGTGGTCGCACATGTACGCGTGGGCGACGGCGTCGAGCTCGTCCGTGGTGACGCCGGGCGCGATGAGCTTCGCGGCCTCCTCCATCGCCTGCGCGGCGATCCGCCCGGCGATCCGCATCTTCTCGATCGTCTCCGCGGTCTGCACCTCGGGGCCGTTGTACGGCGTCGGCGCGGGCCGTCCCACGTACTCCGGGCGCGCGATGTGCGCGGGGACCTTGCGGGTGGGGGACTGCGTGCCGGGTACGAGAGCCATGACCGCGAGTCTATCGGGCGCACCCCGGCAGGCCCGGCCGTGTGTACGGGCCGGGTGTCGGGAAAGGATCATCCCAGGACGACGGGCGGTGCGTCGGAGCACGGCGTCCGTATGCGACGAAGGAACGAACGGGAGCAGTACTGATGGCACTGGGATTCGGCCGCAAGCCCACCGGCAAGCCGGGGAGTGGTTCTACTGCATCAAGCACGCCAAGGTGGAGGAGGGCCCGGAGTGTCCGGCCAAGGACCGGCTCGGCCCGTACGCGACCCGGGAGGAGGCCGCGCGCGCCCTGGAGACGGCCGACGAGCGCAACCGCGAGTGGCGCTCCGACCCGCGCTGGAGCGACGGCCCGCCCGCCGGCGACGACCAGGGCTGACGACAACGCCGGCGGCGGCGCCGACGGCAGGGCTGAGCCGCCGTCAGACACCCACCGCCTCGGCGCCGTCGACCGGTCCGGACTCGCCGGACTCCCCGGCCGCGCCGGAGCGCTCGGCCGCCGCGGCGCGGACGGCTGCCGCATGGGGGTCCGTCCGGTCGTCGTAGGCCAGCAGGGCGGGCAGTGCGGCCGCCAGCGCCGCCACCCCGAGGACGCAGGCCACGCCGCCGCTCCACACCGCGGCGCGGACCCCGACCAGGCCGGCCATGCCGCCCGCCCTGACCTGCCCGAGCTGCGGGCCGACGGAGTAGCTCAGCAGCTCGACGCCGGCCATCCGGCCGCGGACCGAGTCCGGGATGGACTGGTTCCACATGGTGGCCCGGGCGGTGCCGCTGATCTGGTCGGCGCCGCCCGCCACGGCCAGGCAGAGCAGCACAGCCCACAGATTGCCGGCCAGCCCGGCGAGGGTCATCGCGACACCCCAGCCGAGCGCGGCCAGCACCAGCATGCGGCCGTGCCGGTGGATCCCGGACGTCCAGCCGCCGGTCGCCGAGACCACCAGCGCCCCGGCCGCCGGGGCGCCGTACAGCAGGCCGAGCGCCCAGTTCGCGTGCAGTTCGGTGGCGAGGAAGGGGAAGATCGCCACCGGGAAGGCGAACAGCATGGCGCAGATGTCGATGGCGTACGTGCCGAGCAGGTCCTTGCGGCTCCAGGCGTAGCGGACGCCGGTGGCGATCGCCCGCAGCGACGGCGGTTCGGCCCTGCCGGACGGCGGGACGGCCCGCATCCGCGCGAGCAGCAGCAGGGACGCCCCGAACGTCAGCACGTCCAGCGCGTACGCGGTCTGCACCCCGGCCGCGGCCACCACGACGCCGGCCAGCGCCGGACCGGCGACCGAGCCGACGTTGCGGTACAGCGAGTTGAGCGCGAACGCCGCGGACAGCTGGTCGTGCGGCACGATCCGCGGCGTGAGCGAGTCCAGGGCCGGGCGTTGCAGCCCGTCGACGGCGGCGACCAGTGCCGCCACCAGGTACACCGGCCAGAGCACCGGGTGCGGCAGCAGGGCGTTCAGCAGCAGCAGCGCACTCAGCAGCCCGAGCCCGCCCTCGGAGAGCAGCACCAGCCGGCGGCGGTCCAGGGCATCGGCGAGCGCACCGCCCCACAGCCCGAAGACGATCAGCGGGACGAGCTCGAAGGCGCCGACCAGGCCGACCATGAAGGTCGACGCGGTGAGGTCCTTGACCTGCATCGGCACGGCCACGTAGGTGAGGAAGCTGCCGAAGCTGCTGACGCAGCCCGAACCCCAGAGCAGCCGGAAGTCACGCGAGCTGTGCCACGGGGTGGTGTCCGGCCGCAGCCTGCGGAGCAGGGCGCGCAGCCGGGCCGGTGGGGCGGCCTGCGCGGACGGGGAGAGTTCTGGGGTCACGGGGCGCCATCATCGGCGGGGCCCCGGCACCCGGCAACCGGTTTTCGCCCGCCGCCGCATCCGGCCGGCTCCCCGCACAGCCGCAGGACCGCCGGGGGACGGGCAGGGGCCCACCGGCGGCGGAGGACCGGCGGATCACCAGCGGAGCACCGGCGGGGCCGCCAGCTGTCCGGCGAGCCGCGCCAGCCGGACCCGCAGCCCCCGGTGCCGGGCCGGGCTCGCCGCCGCCGCGCTCACCAGGTGCTGGACGAGGTCGAACGGGCCCTCGCCGGCCACCGGGACGGCCAGCCGCTCGTGCGCCAGGGACCCGAGCTCCTGATCCCCCGCGTCCAGGGCGAGCACCGTCGCGCCCCCGCGCCGGGCGTCGTCGACCCGCTCCAGCAGGGCGTCGCCGGGCCGGTCGGGTGCCACCACCAGCACCGTCGCCCCCGCCGGGCCTCGGCCAGCCGGGGCAGCCCGTGCGCGAGATGGGCCGGCGCGCCGGCCGCCACCCGGTGCCGCAGCAGCACGGGGGCGAGCGCGCCGATGCCCGCCCGGGCCGCCTCGTCGCCCAGGTGCGCGGCCAGGTGCCACGGCTCGTACGCGTCCGTGCCGACCAGCAGCAGGTCTGCGGCGGCGCGCCGGGTGACCGAGCGGTGCAGGGCACCGCCGAAGGCCCGGGTGACGTCCAGCAGGCCGGTGCCGGCCAGCGACGCGCTCAGTGCGGAAAGTCTCACCGCGTCCATGCCGCCCAGAATGGAGCAGCGGGCCGTGCTTTGGCAGGATCTTCGGCATGACGCAACCCGAATCGGTGAATCCCGCCCCCGCGGCGGCCCCTGCCCCCTCGACGTGTCCGCCCTCGTCGTCGGTGTCCTCGGCGGTACCGGCGACCAGGGCCGCGGGCTGGCCTACCGGCTGGCCAAGGCCGGACAGCAGGTGGTCATCGGCTCCCGGACGGCCGAGCGGGCCGAGGCCGCCGCCGCCGAGCTGGGCCTGGGCGTGCGCGGCGCGGACAACGCGGCGTGCGCCCGGGAGAGCGACATCGTGATCGTCGCGGTGCCGTGGGACGGCCACGCGGCGACCCTCACCGCCCTGCGCGCGGAACTCGCCGGCAAGATCGTCGTGGACTGCGTCAACCCGCTGGGCTTCGACAAGCAGGGCGCCTACGCCCTGAAGCCGGAGGAGGGCAGTGCCGCCCAGCAGGCCGCCGCCCTGCTGCCGGACTCGCGGGTGACCGCGGCCTTCCACCACCTGTCGGCGGTGCTGCTCCAGGACGCGGCCGTCGAGGAGATCGACACCGACGTGATGGTGCTGGGCGACGACCGCGCCGCCACCGAGGCCGTGCAGGCGCTCGCGGCGCGGATCCCGGGCATGCGCGGGATCTTCGCCGGGCGGCTGCGCAACGCCCATCAGGTGGAGTCGCTGGTGGCGAACCTGATCTCGGTGAACCGCCGCTACAAGGCGCACGCGGGCCTGCGGATCACCGACGTGTGACCGGGCCGACCGGCCCCCGGCCGCGGGCGGGGGCCGGTCGGTGACAATGGACGGCGACCGCCCCCGTCCCGAGGAGCCCCCGCCATGCCCCGCAACGCCCTGTTCGCCTCGATCGTCCTCGTGCTCGCGGTGACGGCTGCCGTCGTCTCGTTCGTGGAGGGCAACTGGTTCGGGGTCGTGTGGGTGCTGATGGCGGGCGTGTCGTCCAACATCGCGTGGTTCTACATCCGCAAGGACCGGCTGGAGCGGGCCCGCGCCGAGCAGGCCTGACCGGCGCGGGCGGCCCGGCGCCCCGGCGGTCAGTTCTCCCAGAACCGGAACAGGAACTGCCCGACCACCGGGTACGCGTCGGACACCCCGAACAGGTGGATGATCCGGAACACCAGGTCGGAGAACCACCGGCTGGCACCGGTCTGCCAGAAGATCACGAAGACCGCGAGCATGCCGTACGGCGCGAACGGCGCCACCGCGCGCCGGGCCTTGTACGACAGCCAGGGCTCCAGGATGCCGTAGCCGTCCAGCCCGGGCACCGGCAGCAGGTTCAGCAGCGCGGCGCTGACCTGGAGGAACGCCAGGAAGCCGAGCGCGGACGGGAACGCCGAGACCACCAGGTCGTGGCCCTGGTACTGGGCCGGGAGGGACGGGTCGTCGAACACGCCGGAGTTCACCAGCACCAGCAGGGCGATCCCGCAGACCACGTTGACCAGCGGACCGGCCGCGGAGATCAGGCTGTGCTTGAGCCGCCCCTGGATGCGGTGCCGCTCGATGTAGACCGCGCCGCCGGGCAGGCCGATCCCGCCCATGATCACGAAGATCACCGGCAGGACGAAGCTCAGCAGGGTGTGCGCGTACTTGAACGGGTTGAGGGTCAGATAGCCCTTCGTGCCGATCGTGATGTCGCCGCTGTGCATCGCGGTGCGGGCGTGCGCGTACTCGTGCAGGCAGAGCGAGACCATCCAGCCGGCCACCACGAACAGGAAGACCCCGAAACGGGCGTTGCCGAAGCCGCTGGCCACCGCCCAGCCCGAGGTGCCGAGGGTGGCGAGGAGCACCCAGAACACCGGGCTGATCCGGTTCTCCTCGCTGCGGCGCTGCGTGGTGGCGAAGGTCATGGTGCGGAGCTCCGAAATCGGCCGGGGAGGGGCAGGGGACGATCATGCCGGGCTGCCTGCGACGACGACAAGCCACCAGGAGTGAACGCGTGGCGGCCGTCCGCGGTTCCGCCCGCTCCTCCGGCCGTGGCCCCGCCCGGCACTCCGGCCGCGCGTCCGCCCGGACATATGTGCGTGGGCGAGCCGTCGCGTCGACCAGAATGGTGCCGTGCACTACGGCATCCTCGGAACCACCACGGCCCACCACGACGACGGCACCCCGGTGCCGCTCGGCGGTGCCCGGCTGCGGGCCCTGCTCGCCGCCCTCGTGCTGCGCGAGGGCCGGCCCGTCCCCGCCGACCTGCTGGTGGACGAGGTGTGGGGCGACGCACCGCCCCAGGACTCCGCCGCCGCGCTGCAGACCCTGGTCGGCCGGCTGCGGCGCACCGTCGGCCGGGACGAGATCGGGTCCGGCCCCGCCGGCTACTGGCTGACCGGCCGGCAGACCGACGTCGGCGAGTTCCAGCGGCTCGCCGCCGAAGGCCGCCGGACGCTCGCCGACGGCGACCACCGGCAGGCCGCCGACCATCTGCACGCCGCGCTCGCGCTCTGGCGCGGCCCGGCCCTCGCCGACCTCCCGGAGCTCTCCGGCCCGGCCGTCCGGCTGGAGGCCCGGCGCGACGAGGCCCGCCGCCACCGGATCACCGCCGACCTGGCGCTCGGCCGCGCCGCGGAACTCACCGCCGAACTCGCCGAACTGTGCGAACACCGCCCGCTGGACGAGCAGTTGCACGCGCTGCTGATCCGCTCCCTGCGCGCCGAGGGGCGCACCGCCGAGGCCCTCCAGCAGTACGACCGGGCGCGGCGCGTCCTCGCCGACCGGCTCGGCGCCGACCCTGGGCCGGAACTGCGCGCCCTGCACGCCGAGTTGCTGGCCCCGGAACCGGCCGCGAACCCTGCCCCGACGCCGCCGGCCGCACCGGCCCCGTCGCCCGCCGCCGCACCGGCCGTCCTGTTCGCCGCCGTACCGGCCGCCCCGGCCGCCCTGTTCGCCGCCGCACCGGCCGCCCCGTCCGCCGCCGTACCGGCCCCGTCGCCCAGGCCGCAGGGCAACCTGCGGCCCCGGCTGACCAGCTTCGTCGGCCGCGACAGTGACCTCGAAGCTCTCGAACTCGCTCTCAGAGCAGGCCGGTTGACCACCCTGACCGGCCCCGGCGGCTCCGGCAAGACCCGGCTGTCCGTGGAGGCCGGCCGCGCCGAACTCGCGTCCGGCACCTGGCCGGACGGCGTCTGGATGGTCGAACTCGCCCCGCTGGAGGACCCGGCCGCGGTGCCGGACGCCGCCGCGGCCGCTCTCGGGCTCCGCGAGACCGTCCTGCACACCGGCAGCGCGGTCGCCGAGGTGATCGACAGCCGCCGCAGCGACCCCGCCCGCCGGCTCGTCGAGCACTGCGCACCCCGCCGGATGCTGCTCGTCCTCGACAACTGCGAACACCTCGTCCAGGCCGCCGCCGACCTCGCCGACCGGCTGCTCGCCGAGTGCCCGCAGCTGACCGTCCTCGCCACCAGCCGCGAACCGCTCGGTGTCCCCGGCGAGAGCGTGCTGCCGGTGGAACCGCTGCCCGACCCGGTGGCCCTGCGGCTGCTCGCCGAACGCGGCGCCGCCGCCCGGCCCGGCTTCACCGTCGCCGACGACCCGGAGGCCTGCGCGGAGATCTGCCGCCGGCTCGACGGTCTGCCGCTGGCCATCGAACTGGCCGCCGCCCGGCTGCGCGGCCTGACCCCGCGGCAGATCGCCGACCGGCTGGACAGCCGCTTCGGCCTGCTCACCGCCGGGTCACGCACCCTGCTGCCGCGCCAGCAGACCCTGCGCGCCGTCGTCGACTGGAGCTGGGACCTGCTCGGCAAGCGCGAACGTGCCGTGCTGCGGCGGCTGTCGGTCTTCGCCGGCGGCTGCACGCTGGAGGCCGCCGAACAGGTCGCCGCCGACGGCGTGGAGGTGCGCCGCGAGGACGTCGCCGACCTGTTGCTCTCCCTCGTCGACAAGTCGCTGGTGATCGCCGACCTCGGCGGCGAGCCGCGCTACGGGATGCTGGAGACCATCCACGAGTACGCCGTGGAGCGGCTCGCCGAGTCGGGCGGCGACGGTGCCCAGGAGCGCCACGTCCGCTGCTTCCGCGAGCTCGTCCGGGTCGCCGACCTCAGCCTGCACGGGCCGGAACAGCTGGAGTGGCTCGCCGCCCTCGACCGGGAGCAGGAGAACATCCGGGCGGCGACGCGCGCCGCCGTCGAGGCCGGGGACGAGCAGGAGGCGCTCGTCCTGGCCCTCGGCATGAGCTGGTTCTGGTCCCTGCGCGACTACCGGCGGGAGGCGCGGGACTGCTACGAGGCGGTCTGCGCCCTCGGTCCCGACCCGTTCGCCGACGACGCCCCGGCGCCGGTGCCGCTCGCCTGCGGGCCGCTGGACACCCCGCCGCCGCTGGCGCCCGCCGTACTGGAGGAGGGCCGCCGCCAGCTCCACCTGCACCGGCTGGTCGCACTGTTCACCGGCGACATGGCGATGCTGGGCGAGCCCGCCGCGCTCGAACTCTCCCGCCGGGTCCTGGCGGCCTACACCCCGGACCTGCCGCAGTCGTACCGCTTCCCGGCGCTGCTGCGGGTGTTCGCGGTGTTCCTCTCCGGGGAGATGGACGGCATGCGGCTGACGATGGACGACGCGGTGGCCGGCGCCCGCCGGCACGGCCGGCCGCTCGACCTGGCCTTCGCCCTCCAGCTGCGGTCGCGGCTGCTGAACGACTGGGTGGGCAGCCTGCCGCAGGCCGTCGCGGACAGCGCCGAGGCGCTCGACATCTTCACCCGGCTCGGCGACCGCTGGGGCATGTCCGAGGCCCTGTCGGCCCAGGCGGAGAACGCCGCCCACCAGGGCGACGGCCGGGCCGCCGCCGAGGCCTACCGGCGGGCCATCGACATCGCCCGGGAGCTCGGGGCCTCGCAGGAGGTGCCGCTGCTGGAGGTCCGGCTCGGCGAGGTGCTCTTCGAGTTCGACGAGGAGGCCGGCGAGCGGATGGTCCGCGAGGCGGTGGAGGCCGTCAACCTGGGCAACCACGGCACGGACGGCGCCGTGCTCTACGGCCGCCTGGTGCTCTGCAACATCAGCACCCAGCGCGGCGACCACCCGGCCGCCCTGCACGAACTCGACCGGCTGGAGGAGAGCCGGGAGCTGATGGGCCCGATCCTGCCCGGCGCCTTCCGCGGCATCGTGGACTGCATCCGGGGGTGGGTCGTCGCCCGTTCCGGCGACCCGAGGCGCGGCCTGGACCTGCTGGCGTCCGGCCGGCGGCGGATGAGCGAGGTCCCGGGTGCGGCGACGGTCTTCGCCGAGCACATGTCCGTGATGCTGCTGCTCCCGGGCGCCGGCGTGCTGCTGGCCTGCGCCGAACTGCTGGGCGAGCCGGACGCGGCCCGCCGGGCGGCGGTGCTGCTGGGGGCCCACGACGGACTGCACGGCGCGCGCGGCTCCTTCATGGAGACCCGGGAACGGGAGCGGCTGGCCGGGGCCCTGACCGGCTTGCTGGGCGAGGAGGAGTACCGGGCGGCAACGGAGGAGGGCGGCCGCCTCGGTGTGTCCGAGGCGACCGCCCTCCTGAACGCCGCCGGGAGCCTCTGACCCGGCCCCCGGCCGTCCGTGACCGCGGGTCAGGTCCGCTTGCGGAAGCGGGCGACGGCCAGCGGTGCGGTGATCGCGGTGATCGCCACCGACCAGACGACCACGATGGTCACCGAGTGGGTGAGCGCGCCGCCGTTGATGAGGCTGCGGCAGGCGTCGGCCAGTGCCGACAGCGGGTTGTACTTGGTGAACGCCTGGAGCCAGCCCGGCATGGTGGTGGTCGGGGCGAAGATCGAGCTGCCGAACTGCAGCGGCATGATCACCAGCATGCTGACGCCCTGGACGGCCTGGGCGCTGCGCAGCGACATGCCGAGCAGCATGGAGATCCAGACGATCGACATGCCGAAGAGCAGCGAGAGGCCGACGGCGGCCAGCAGGTGCAGGAAGTCGGTCTTGATCTCCAGCCCGAGGATCATCGAGAAGCCGATGAGGATGGTGAAGGAGACCAGCCCGCGGCAGGTCTCGGCGACGATCTTGGAGAGCAGCACCGCGGCCCGGCCGATCGGCAGGGTGCGGAAGCGGTCCATCACGCCGGACTGGAAGTCGCTGTTGAGACCGGTGCCGACGGCCATCGCCAGGTTGAGGCCGGTGGTGCCGAGCAGACCCGGGATCATGTACTGGATGTAGTCGTGCTGGCTGCCGGAGACCGCGCCGCCGAACACGTAGACGAACAGCACGGTGAAGATGATCGGGATCAGCAGGGCGTCGAGCATCGACTCGGGGTCGGCCTTGATCCGCATCAGGTTGCGGCGGGTCAGCGCGCCGACGTGCCGCAGGTGGCCGGAGAGGCCGATCCGCTGGTCGTCGAGGTGGGCCGGGGCGGTGCCCGGGGTCAGGGTGGCGGTGGTCATGCCACGGGCTCCTTGTCGCGGATCGGGGCGGCGGACGGGGACGACTTGCCGGTGATCGCCAGGAACACCTCGTCCAGGCTGGGCAGTTCGGTGTGGATGCCCGCGATGCCGAAGCCGCGGGTGCCCAGCGTGCCGATCACCGCGGTCAGCTGGCCGTCGTCGGTGAGCTGCACGGACAGCAGGCCGGTGTCGGCGGAGAAGGTGGCGGCGATGCCGGCCTCCTGCAGGCAGCGGGCCATCTCCGGGAGTTCGGCCGGGTGCAGCGGCCGCACCTGGAGGGTCTGGCCGCCGACCTGGGTCTTGAGCTCCTCGACGCCGCCGGCGGCGATCACCCGGCCACGGTCGATCACGGTCAGCTCGTGGGCGAGCTGCTCGGCCTCCTCCATGTACTGGGTGGTGAGCAGCACGGTGGAGCCCTCGGCGACCATCCGCTGCACCTCGTCCCACACCTCGTTGCGGGTGCGCGGGTCGAGGCCGGTGGTGGGCTCGTCCAGGTAGAGCACCTTGGGCCGGCCGATCATGGAGGCGGCCAGGTCGAGCCGGCGGCGCATGCCGCCGGAGTAGGTCTTGGCGGGCCGCTTGGCGGCGTCGGTGAGCGAGAAACGCTCCAGCAGCTCGCCGGCGCGGGCCTTGGACTCCTTGGCGGAGAGGTCCAGCAGCCGGCCGATGAGGTACAGGTTCTCGTAGCCCGAGAGGAGTTCGTCGACCGAGGCGTACTGGCCGGTGAGGCCGATGGTGCGGCGCAGCTGCCGGGGCTGGCGCAGCACGTCGTAGCCGCCGACGACGGCGGTGCCGGCGTCGGGCTTCATCAGGGTGGAGAGGATCCGGACGAGGGTGGTCTTGCCGGCGCCGTTGGGGCCGAGCAGGCCGAGCACGGTGCCCTCGCGGACACTGAGGTCGACGCCGTCCAGCGCCCTGGTGGCGCCGAAGGTCTTGACGATGCCGCGGACTTCCACGGCGTTGCCGGTACGGGGCCCCCGGTCGGTCGGGGCGGTGGCGATCGCTGTCATGCCCCCAGGCTGCCCGGCCCGTCTGTCGCCCCGCTGTCAGGCCGCTGACAGCGGGCCGGTGCCGCTGTCGGCGCGCTGTCGGCGGGCCCGGGCGGCCGGACGTGCCGAGGGCGCGCCCACCGTGCGGTGGACGCGCCCTCGGCGCCGGTGCGGGGTGCGGGTGCGGTCAGCTGAAGCTGTGCTCCGCCGCCGGGAAGGCGCCGGACGCGACATCGGCCGCGAACTCACGGGCCGCGCCGCCGAGGACGGTGCGCAGGTCGGCGTACTGCTTGACGAACTTCGGGACGCGGCCGGCGGTCATCCCGGCGAAGTCCGTCCAGACCAGCACCTGGGCGTCGGTGCCGACACCGGCGCCGATGCCGACGGTCGGGATGGCGAGCTGCTCGGTGACCTGCGCGGCGAGGTCGGCCGGGACGGCCTCCAGGACGACCGCGAAGGCGCCCGCCTGCTGGACTGCCTTGGCGTCACGCAGCAGCCGGTGGGCCGCCTCGTCGCCGCGCCCCTGGACGGGGTAGCCGCCGAACGCGTGCACCGACTGCGGGGTGAGCCCGATGTGGGCCATGACCGGGATGCCGGCCTCGACCAGCAGCTCGATGGAGCGGGCGCTGCGCTCGCCGCCCTCCAGCTTGACCGCCTGGACGCCGGCCTCCTTCAGCAGCCGGGCCGCGTTGTGCATGGCCTGCGCGGAGGACTCCTGGTAGGAGCCGAAGGGGAGGTCGGCGACGACCAGGGCGCGCTTGGTGCCGCGGACGACGGCTGCGGAGAGCATCACCATCTGGTCCATGGTCACGGGCACGGTGGTCTCGTAGCCGAGGTGGCAGTTGCCCGCCGAGTCGCCGACGAGCAGGACGGGGATGCCCGCCTCGTCGAAGACGCCGGCGGTGAGCGCGTCGTACGCGGTGAGCATGGCCCAGCGCTCGCCGTGCTGCTTGGCCTTGGCCAGGTCGCGGACGGTCACGCGCCGGTTGGTGATGCCGCCGTACAGCACGGCGCCTTCCTGGCTCTGGACCGTGTTCTGCGCCTGGGCAGGCTGAAGCGGAGAAGCGTTCATCGAACAGACTCCTGAAGGGTTGACGTCTCGTGGCGCCCTGCGGCGTCCCCGGATCTGCTCCCATGCTTGCACGCCGCCGCCACGGCGCAAAGGCCCGGGGTGCCGCGTTGTTCGCCGGGGCTTTGCCGAGGCTTTACGATACGGGTCCGTCTCGTATCGAAAGAGGCGCTACTCTGGTCCGAAAGGGTTACGAGACGACGCCGACTCGTAAGTCCGCACAGCCCACTCGTACGGACGGGGATCCGCACCATGACCGACACCGCCACCGCGCCACCGCGCATACCAGAGGCCATCCACCGCCGCCGCTGGGCGATCCTGGGGACGCTGATCCTCGCCCTGCTCGTGGTCGTCCTCGACAACTCGATCCTCAACGTGGCGATGAAGACCATCGCCCAGCCCGCCCCCACCGGTCTCGGCGCGAGCCAGAGCGACCTGGAATGGGCGATCAACTCCTACACGCTGGTCTTCGCCGGTCTGCTCTTCACCGCCGGACTCCTCGGCGACCGGCTCGGCCGCAAGTGGACCCTGCTCGGCGGCATGTTCGTCTTCGGGCTCGGCTCGCTGCTCTCCGCCATGGCGAGCAGCCCCGGCCAGCTGATCACCTTCCGTGCGGTGATGGGCCTCGGCGGCGCCTTCGTGATGCCGGCCACCCTGGCCATCATCATGAACGTCTTCGAGCGGCACGAGCAGCCCAAGGCGATCGGCATCTGGGCCGGCGCCGTCGGCCTCGCCATCGCCATCGGCCCGATCACCGGCGGCCTGCTCATCGAGCACTTCTGGTGGGGCTCGGTCTTCCTGGTCAACGTCCCGATCGTGCTCGTCGCCCTGGTCGCGATGAGCGTGCTGGTGCCCAACTCCCGCGACCCCCGGCCCGGCAAGCTCGACCCCGTCGGCGTGCTGCTGTCCATCATCGGCCTGGTCGCGCTGATCTACGGCATCATCAAGGGCGGCGAGCTCGCCGACTTCTTCGCCGCCGACGCCCTCGTCCCGATCGTCGTCGGCGTGATCGCCCTCGCCGCCTTCGTCCTGTTCGAACGGCGCACCTCGCACCCCGCGCTGGACGTCACCTGGTTCCGCAACAAGGTCTTCTCCGCCTCCGTGGTGGTCATCGGCGTGGTCTTCTTCGCGCTGATGGGCGTCTCCTTCTTCGGCGTCTTCTACACCCAGAGCGTCCGCGGCTACAGCGCCCTGCAGTCCGGCGTGCTGATGCTGCCGCTCGCCGCCGCCCAGATGGCCTTCGCCCCGCGCGCCCGCCTCGTCGTCGACCGCTTCGGCATCCGCGCCACCTGCGCCGGCGGCATGACCCTCATCGTCCTCGGCTTCCTCGGCTACCTGCTGCTCGGCACCACCACCCCCATCTGGGTGCTGGTCGTCATCGGATTCGTCATGGGCGCCGGCATGGCCCACGTGATGCCGCCCGTCACCGTCGCCATCATGGGCTCGCTGCCCCGCGAGAAGGCCGGCGCCGGCTCCGCCATCAACAACACCTTCCGCCAGGTCGGCGGCTCCTCGGCGTCGCCGTCCTCGGCGCGGTGCTCTCCACCGTCTACCGCAACGGCATGAGCGACCAGCTCGCCCAGCTGCCCCCGGGCCTGCGCGACAAGGCGGGCGAGTCCCTGGAGGCCACCCTCGCCATCGCCGACCGGACGCACGCCCAGGGCCTGGTCGCCCCGGCCCAGGACGCCTTCGTGCACGCCATGCACGTGGTCGCCGGACTCTCCGCCGGCATCACCGTCGTCGGCGTCGTCCTCGCCCTGCTGCTGCTCCCGGGGAAGGCCCCGGCGGCCCGCCCCGGAGCCCCGGCCGAGGCCGAACGCCAGCCGCACCCCGCCGAGGCCTGATCAGAAGGGGTGGACAATAGCGCCATGCAGACCGAACCGACCGTCTCGGCATGCGGCGCCGCCCCGACCGGCCCCGCCGCGGAGCTCTGCTCCCCGCGGCGGGGCCGCCCGCGCAGCGAGGCGGCCGAACAGGCCATCATCGCCGCCGTCGAGGAGCTCATGGAGGCCGGCACCAGCCTCTCCGAACTCTCCGTCGAACGGATCGCCGCCGCCGCCGGAGTCGGCAAGGCCACCATCTACCGGCGCTGGCCCAACAAGGAGGCCCTGCTGGTCGACGTGGTCGCCCGGCTGGAGGAGCCCACCCCGGAGCCCGCCGGCGGCAGCGTCCGCGACGAACTCGTCGGCATGATCGAGTTCATGCGCCGCCGCGGCCTGGCCAAGCGCTCGCGCTGGATGCTCAAGTCCGCGCTCAGCCAGATGAACGCCTGGCCCGAACTGCGCGACGCCTACCAGGAGCGGGTGGTCAGGCCCCGCCGCGAGCTCGCCCGCACCATCATCCGCCGCGGCATCGACGAGGGCGTCCTGCGCGACGACCTCGACGTGGAACTCCTCTGCGAGATCGTGATGGGCCCGATCCTGCTGCGCTCCGTGCTGTGGGAGGAGGCCCCGCTGGACGACCCCGGCCTCGCCGAGCAGATGGTCGACGCCGTGCTGAGCGGGGTCGGCGCACAGCCGTCCGGAGGGCGTTCCCGCTGATCGGGCGCGTCCCGCAACCTCTGCGCCCCTCCTGCGCGTCTGTGCCGTCATAGGCTGAGCCGAGAATCCGACTAAACCGGTATCAGCCGGACGGCACGGTCGGTACGGAGGAGCGGGGCGCATGGTTCAGGCGGACGGGACAGTGGCGGCGACCGACGGCGCGGGGGAACCGGAGGAGGCCCCCGGAGCCCCCGGAGCCCGGAACCCCTGGCTCGACCCCCGCCGCGGCTGGGTCACCGCCGGTCTCGCCGTCCTGCTCGCCCTGCTGCTCGCCCTGCACGCCGAGGTCCCCAACGCCCTCGGCAACCTGGGCAGCCTGCTGGAGACCTTCCTGCCCTGGCTGGGGCTGGCCGTGCCGCTGCTGGTCGCCGCCGGCCTGTGGCGCCGCTCGGCCACCGCGCTGGCCGCCGTCCTGCTGCCCACCATCCTCTGGTTCAACCTGTTCGGCGGCCTGCTGACGGACAAGAGCTCCGGGACCGGCGACTTCGGGGTGCTCACCCACAACGTCGCCGCCGCCAACAGCGACACCGCCGGCACGCTGAAGATGATCAACGGCTCCGGCGCCGCGATCGTCGCCCTGGAGGAGCTCGCGCCCAGCGCCGTGAAGACGTACAGCACGGGCCTCGCCGCCCGTTACCCGTACCACGCCGTCGAGGGCACCGTGGGCCTCTGGTCCACCTACCCCATCACCGAGGTGCACGTGGTCGACATCAGGATCGGCTGGACGAGGGCCTTCCGTGCCCGGGTGACCACCCCCGCCGGACCGCTCGCCGTGTACGTCGCCCACCTGCCGTCCGTCCGGCTCGAGTCCGGCAGCGGCTTCACCGCGGGCCGCCGGGACGTCAGCGCGCAGGCCCTCGGCGACGCCGTCGAGGCCGAGCCGCTGAAGAAGGTCCTGCTGATGGGCGACCTCAACGGCACCATGAACGACCGCAGCCTCGCCCCGATCACCTCCCAGATGCGCTCCGCCCAGGGCGCGGCCGGCGACGGGTTCGGCTTCTCCTGGCCCGCCGCCTTCCCGATGGCGCGGATCGACCAGATCCTCAGCAAGGGCGGGCTGCGCCCCACCGACTCGCGGGTGCTGCCCGCCGACGGCAGCGACCACCGCGCGGTCGCCGCGGACTACCGCTACTGAGACGAGCGGGGGTCGCCGCCGGCCCGCGCGGCCGACGCGGGCCGCGCCCGGCGCGGCACAATGGCAGGCATGGACGGACGTGACGTGGAACGAGCCCTCGCCGAAGCCCTGAAGGTCCTCGTCACCCGCGAGGACGAGGACTGGTCGGTGCGTGCCGGACGGCTGACCTGGACGTGCCGCGAGACGGCGGTGCACGTCGCCCACGACCTGGCCGCCTACGCCGGCCAGCTCGCCGCCCGCCCCCGCGACGGCTACCTCCCCTACGACCTCGCCGTCCGTCCCGAGGCGCCGGTCGGCGAGGTGCTGGAGGTCGTCCGGGCCTGCGGCGGCCTGCTCGCCGCCACCCTGGACGCCGCCGGGCCCGAGGCCCGGGCCTGGCACTGGGGGCCCACCGACCCGTCCGGCTTCGCCGCCATGGGCGTCGCCGAGATCCTGCTGCACACCTGGGACATCACCCGCGGCCTCGGCGGCGGCTGGCACCTGCCCGGACCGCCCAGCGCGGCCGTGCTGGCCCGGCTCTTCCCGGAGGCCCCCGGCGGGGACCCGGCCGCCGTCCTGCTCTGGTGCACCGGCCGGGGCGAACTCGCCGGCCGGCCGGTGCGCACCTCCTGGGTCTGGAAGGCCGCCGTCGACTGACCTCGGGGCGGCGGGGCCCGCGGTCAGCCGCGGCGCCACCGGTTGGTGATCGGCAGCCGGCGGTCGCGCCCGAAGCCCTTGCCCGAGATCTTGGGGCCCGGCGGGTACTGGCGGCGCTTGTACTCGGCGGTGTCCACCAGCCGGACGATCCGGTCGACGACCTCCGGCGGGAACCCGGCGGCGACGATCGCGTCCCGGCCCTGGTCGCCCTCCACGTACAGGTCCAGGACGGTGTCCAGCAGGTCGTAGTCGGGCAGCGAGTCGGTGTCGACCTGGTCCGGCCGCAGCTCCGCCGACGGCGGCTTGCTGATCGTGTTCTCCGGGATCGGCGGCGCCTCGCCGCGCTCCGCGGCGGCCTCGTTGCGCCACCGCGCCAGCCGGAAGATCAGCGACTTGTAGACGTCCTTGATCGGCCCGTACGCGCCCACCGAGTCGCCATACAGCGTCGAGTAGCCGACCGCCAGCTCGCTCTTGTTGCCCGGCGCGAGCACGATGTGGCCCTCCTGGTTGGAGATCGCCATCAGCAGGGTGCCGCGCAGCCGGGACTGCAGGTTCTCCTCGGCCAGGCCGGTCAGCCCCAGCGAGCCCATGTACGCGTCGAACATCGGGGCGATCGACACCGTGCGGAAGTTCAGGCCGGTGCGGCGGGCCAGCTCCGCCGCGTCGTCCTTCGAGTGGTCCGAGGAATACCGGCTGGGCATCGACACGCAGTGCACGTTCTCCGCGCCCAGCGCGTCCACCGCGATGGCGGCCACCAGCGCCGAGTCGATGCCGCCGGACAGCCCGATCAGCACCGAGGCGAAGCCGTTCTTGCGGACGTACGCGCGGGTGCCCGCGACCAGGGCGGCGTAGATCTCCGCCTCGTCGTCGAGCCGGGGCGCCTCCTCCTCCCGGGCCCGCTCGGCCGGCGGCGGCAGCGGCGCGCCGCCCAGCTCCGTCCGGACGAGGTGCAGGCCGTCACTGAAGATCAGCCCGTCGGTGTGCTCGCCGGACGCCGCGGGCAGCTCCAGGTCGACCAGCAGCAGCTCCTCCTCGAACTGCGGAGCCCGGGCCAGCACCTCGCCCTCCGCCGACACCACCAGCGAGTCGCCGTCGAAGACCAGCTCGTCCTGCCCGCCCACCATGTTCACGTACGCCAGCGCGCAGCCCGCCTCGGCCGCCCGGCGGCGCACCAGCTCCAGCCGCACGTCGTCCTTGTTCCGCTCGTACGGCGAACCGTTGATCACCAGCAGCAGGCCGGCCCCGGCCTCGCCGGCGGCGGTGGCCCGGCCGCCGTCCTGCCAGATGTCCTCGCAGATCGCCAGGGCCACGTCCACGCCGTGCAGGGTGACCACGGCGAGCTGGTCGCCCGGTACGAAGTAGCGGTACTCGTCGAAGACGCCGTAGTTCGGCAGGTAGTGCTTGGCGAAACGGGTGGCCACCGCGCCGCGGTGCAGCACCGCGGCACAGTTCTGCGGGGAGCCGGCGGGCCGGTGCAGCCGCGGGTGGTCGGCGGCGGAGCGCCCGAGGTAGCCGACCACGACCGGCAGCTCGCCCAGCCCCTCGTCCGCCAGCCGGGCGGCGAGCGCGACCAGTGCGGCGCGGGAGGCCTCGACGAAGGAGGCCCGCAGCGCGAGGTCCTCGACGGGGTAGCCGGTGAGGACCATTTCCGGGAAGGCGACGAGCTGGGCGCCGGCCTCCGCGGCCTGCCTGGTCCAGCGCACCACCTCATCGCTGTTGCGGGCGAGGTCACCGACCCAGGGGTCGATCTGACTCAGGGCGAGACGGAGATTCGGCATGCCCCGAGTGTAATCGTCTAACTGACGCTATGTCGCGGTCGGGGACGCCCGGCACGGAATCCGGGTGTCGGCAAGCGGGCGATGATCCGCCATGATGGGACCAGCCGCCGTTCGGGTCGCCCCGCGCGTGCAACGCGTAACACGAACGTAAAGAGCAGAGGTGAGACTGTCCCCATGGGCAAGCAGCAGGAGTTCGTGCTTCGCACGCTCGAGGAGCGTGACATTCGTTTTGTCCGGCTGTGGTTCACCGACGTGCTCGGGTTCCTGAAGTCGGTCGCGGTCGCACCCGCCGAGCTGGAACAGGCCTTCGAGGAGGGCATCGGCTTCGACGGCTCCGCCATCGAGGGCTTCGCCCGGGTCTACGAGTCCGACATGATCGCCAAGCCGGACCCGACCACCTTCCAGATACTGCCCTGGCGCTCCGAGACCCCCGGCACCGCCCGGATGTTCTGCGACATCCTGATGCCGGACGGCTCGCCGTCGTTCGCGGACCCGCGGTACGTGCTGAAGCGCACCCTGGAGAAGGCCTCCGAGCTGGGCTTCACCTTCTACACCCACCCCGAGATCGAGTTCTTCCTGCTGAAGAACCTCCCGGGCGACGGCACCCCGCCCATCCCCGCCGACCAGTCCGGGTACTTCGACCACACCCCGCGCGGCGTCGGCCACGACTTCCGCCGCCAGGCCATCACCATGCTGGAGTCGATGGGCATCTCGGTGGAGTTCTCCCACCACGAGGGCGCCCCCGGCCAGCAGGAGATCGACCTGCGCTACGCCGACGCGCTCTCCACCGCCGACAACATCATGACCTTCCGCCTGGTCATGAAGGAGGTCGCGCTGGAGCAGGGCGTGCACGCCAGCTTCATGCCCAAGCCGTTCTCCGGCTTCCCCGGCTCCGGCATGCACACCCACCTCTCCCTCTTCGAGGGCGACCGCAACGCCTTCCACGAGTCCGGCGCGGAGTACCAGCTCTCCAAGGTCGGCCGCTCCTTCATCGCGGGCCTGCTGCGGCACGCCGCCGAGACCGCCGCGGTCACCAACCAGTGGGTCAACTCCTACAAGCGCATCTGGGGCGGCTCCCAGCGCACCGCCGGCGCCGGTGGTGAGGCCCCCTCGTACATCTGCTGGGGCCACAACAACCGCTCCGCGCTGATCCGCGTCCCGATGTACAAGCCCGGCAAGCAGGGCTCCACCCGCGTCGAGGTCCGCTCGCTGGACACCGGCTGCAACCCCTACCTCGCCTACGCGGTCACCCTCGCGGCCGGCCTCAAGGGCATCGAGGAGGGCTACGAGCTCCCGCCCGGCGCCGACGACGACGTGTGGGCCCTCTCCGACGCCGAGCGGCGCGCCCTCGGCATCCAGCCCATGCCGCAGAACCTGGGCGAGGCCATCGACCTGATGCAGCGCAGCGAGCTCGTCGCCGAGACCCTCGGTGAGCACGTCTTCGACTTCTTCCTGCGCAACAAGCGCCAGGAGTGGGAGGAGTACCGCTCCGAGGTCACGCCGTTCGAGCTGCGGAAGAACCTCCAGGTGCTGTAGCCGCAGGTCAGGGTAGAACTGAAACACAGGAAGCCCCTCGGGTCGACGGAGTGCATCCGTCGGCCCGAGGGGCTTTTCAGGGCTTTGTCCATCCTGGGCCGCCTGTGGGCCGTCTCGGGGCCGGTCGGGGTCGGTCAGGCCCGGTTGTGGTCGCCGGTCGAGCCGTCGGTGAGCTCGCGCAGGATGTCCACGTGGCCCGCGTGCCGCGCCGTCTCCGTCGTCATGTGGACGAGGACCCAGCGCAGCGACACCGCGTTGCCGCTGTAGGACGTGCCGAGTTCGTCGAGGCCGAGTTCGCCGATCACGGCGTCGGCGGCGGCGCGGGCCCGGCCGTAGAACGCCAGGATGTCCGCGGTCGACTCGTCCGGCTCCACCCGCATGTCCGAGGACTCGTCGACGGCCATGTCGAACGGCAGGGGCCCGGTCTCGCGACCGAACGTCTCGCAGAACCAGCCGAGTTCGGCACCGCCCAGGTGCTTGACCAGGCCCAGCAGGTTCGTCCCCGACGGCGTGATCGGCCGCCGCAGCTGCTCGTCGTCCAGGCCTTCGAGCTTCCACAGCACCGCGTCACGGTGCCGGTCGAGTGCGGCGTGCAGACTGTCCTTCTCGCCACCGGTGAATGGCACATGCTTTCCCATGCGCGGACGGTAGCAGCCGCTGCCGACATCCCCTCCGGCGTATCGTGGCGCCGTCGCCGGCACGGGGTGACGCGGGTTCAGGAGCGCTGCCAGACCGTCACGTGTCCGCGTGTCCGCGGGAAGTGGAACGGGACGCTGCTGTAGGCGGTGTCGCGGAAGGCGAAGGTGCGCACCAGCCGGTATCCGTTCGGGGCGAGCAGGGCGGTCAGCCGCCGGCTCTGTTCCGGGGAACGGGTGGAGTCGAGGACGATCCGGTCGAAGCGGCGGTCCGCGATGGCCTGGCGGAAGGCGGCCTCGCCGGTGAGTCGCCGCCCGGTGGTGGTGGTGTAGGGCAGGGCCGCGGAGGTGCTGAGGATCTCGGCGCGGGCCGCGTCCGGGTACAGGTAGTAGCGGGGGAGCGCCGCCGTCTCGGCGAGGATCCGCTGCCCGGTGCCGCTGCCGGTCCCTCCGGTGTCGGCGGCGGGCCGGAGGTAGGCCATCACGGGCCGGCTGTCCGGCCAGCGGGCGAAGAGCTGCTGGGAGACCCAGGCGGCGCTGGTCGCGGCGAGGGCGAGGGTGGCGACGGCGAGCACGGCAGACCTGGCCCGGCCGTGCGAGAGCCGGGCCAGCAGCCAGCCGGCCATCGGCGCGGCCAGCACGAGGCCGAGGCCGCAGTCGGCCGCCAGCGACGCCGCGCTCCGCAGCCACAGCGCCGTCAGCGGGGCGATCAGGGCGCCGGCGCAGAGGACGGCGCCGAGTGCGGTGCGGACGGGCTTCGAGCGACGGTGGACCGGGTCGTCGGTGAGGGCGTGCAGGACGGCGCCGGCGGCGGCCAGCAGCAGGACGACGCCCGCGCAGTCGACGGACCAGGCGGTGATCTGTGCGGTCGTCTGGCCGCCGCCGGCGTCCCCGGCCGCTCCGAGGATGCCCTTCAGGATGCCGTTCCCGGTGTACCAGGCCGTCAGGAACAGGACGCCGAGGGCGGGTGCGGCCACCCACAGCAGGAAGAGCGCGGCCCGCCGCAGTGCCTCGCGCCGTCCGGAGTCGGCCGCCGTGAGCACGGCTTCGACGGCGATCACCGGCAGGACGAAGGCCCAGGTGGCGTACTTGAGCGCGACGGCGAAGAAGGCGAGGACCGGTGCCCGGGTCGCGGCGCCGCCGTCGCCGTCCGGCCCGCCCGCCGGGCCCGGGGCGCCGTCGCCCGGTTGCACCGCGCAGCACAGCGCCGCGGCGATCAGCGCCGCGGAAGCCGCGTCGAAGGTCGCGAGGTTGCCGGTGAACAGGACCGGCGCGGAGAGTCCGAAGACCGCGGCGGCGAAGAATCCGGCCCGCTCGTCGAAGAGCCGGCGGGCGGTGGCGCCGACGAGCCAGGTGGCGGTCAGCATGCAGAGCAGGCTCAGCGCCCGGACGGCGGCCAGCCCGCCGAGGCCGTCGATCCCCGCGGCGATCACCGGGTAGAGGTAGGGCAGGCCGCCGAAGTAGGTGTCGTAGTTGTCGTCCAGCGGCCGGTGGTCGAGGAAGTCGTCCAGCAGGCGGTGGCCGCCGTACAGGTAGGTCGCCTCGTCGGGCCGGGCCGAGTTGCTGAGTGCGAGAGTGAGGACGGCCTGCAGGAGGAGGACGCCCAGGAGAGGTGCGCGGGAGCGCAGGACCGTCATTGTGTGCCGCCCGTGTTCGCGTGCCGGCCCAGCGCCGAATCCCCGTCAAGATAACGGGTCGGCCGGGCCGGTGGATTCCGCCGCCACACCGGCGTTCGTGTGCAGTCGGGCGGGGTTGGCCTGGCCGGGTGAACTCGGCGGGGCGCGGACGGCAGACCGCCGGAAAGGTCAGATCTGCATCTAATCTCAGAATTGTTCGAATGCTTTCCGCAGCACGCACCGCACCAGTCCACGGCCATGCGATCGGGGCGCCATGAAGGTCCTTTCCGAGCCGGCCCGCTCCGGCGGAGCACCGGTCGACGCGGAACCGGTGATCCTCGCCCTGCTGCCCGCCCACAACGAGGCCCAGCGCATCGGCGCCGCCCTGGCCGCCCTCCGGCAGCAGTCGCCGGCCCCCACCCGCACCGTCGTGGTCTGCGACAACTGCACGGACGACACCGCGGAGATCGCCGCCGGGTACGGCGCCGAGGTGATGGAGACGGTCGACAACCGCGACAAGAAGGCCGGCGCCCTCAACCAGGCCCTGGCACGGTTCGAACCCGAGCTGGCCGACACCGACCTGGTGCTCGTCCAGGACGCGGACACCACGCTCAACCCGGGCTTCCTGCGCGCCGCGGTGGCCGCCTCGACCGAGGCCGTCGGCGGCGTCGGCGGGATCTTCTACGGGGAGGACGGCGGCGGCCTGCTCGGCGAACTCCAGCGCATCGAGTTCCACCGGTACGCCACCGCGATCGCCCGCAAGCGCCACCGCGCCGAGGTCCTCACCGGCACCGCGACCCTCTTCAGGGCCGGGGTGCTGCGCGAGATCCGCCGGGCCCGCCGGTCGGGCCGGATCGGCGGCGGGGACGCCTACTACTCGACGCTGTCGCTGACCGAGGACGACGAGATCACCAAGGCCGTCCGGACGCTCGGCTACCGCACCGTCTCACCGCCCGGCTGCGAGGTGGTGACCGAGGTGATGCCGACCGTGCCGCGGCTGTGGCAGCAGCGGCTGCGCTGGCAGCGCGGCGCCCTGGAGAACCTGCGCGACTACGGCTGGAACCGGGTGACCGCGCCGTACATCCTGCGCCAGGGCCTGATGGGCGTCTCGGTGCTCTTCATGTTCCTGTACCTCGGCTACATGCTCCTCACCACGCTGTACTTCGGATGGCCCCGCCTCTCCGCCTTCTGGGCGTGCATCGGCGCGGTGTTCATCGTGGAGAAGGTCGTCGCCGCCAGAAAGGCCGGCTGGCGCGCCCACCTCCTCATCCTGACGTTGGTCGTGGAACTCGTCTACGACGTCATTCAGCACTGCATCTACGTCCAAGCACTCTGGAGATTCCTGTGGAGAAGGGAACAGCGGTGGTGCGCGACATAGCGGGCGCACCGCCGTGCGAGGGAAATCCTGTTCACCCCATCCCGCCCAAGGGCGGAATCGAGGAGGAAGAAATGTACGGAAAACTGCCCGGCTGGGGCGCGGCCGGCGCCGGTGGGACACTGGCGGCCACCGGCGTCAACTCGATGGGGCTGCTCGTGGCGGCGTTCACGCTCTCCATGGCGGGCCTCGCCCTGATGCGGCTGCTCCCGCGCCGCTGAGCCTGCCCGCGGCCTCCCGCGGCCGTGCCGTGGTCGTCAGCCCTCCCGGCCGTCGACCACGGCCGGCGCGGGCAGTCCGGGCAGTGCCGACGTCAGGACGACCAGCCGGTCGGCCTCCATGGTCGCCGGCCGGCCGTCCTGCGGCGGCGCATGGAAGTTCCCGTCGTCGACGGCCAGGTTGAGTATCGGGTACGCGGCGAAGTCCGGGCCCACCCCGAGCCGGTCGGCGTACGGGCACACCAGATGGTTCAGGTCGGTGCCCACGTACCAGGACACGCTGCCGGCGCCGAACAGCGCGCCGACCCACAGCCAGCGGCCCGCGCCGATCTCCGGCCCCGAGTACAGGTGCCCGGAGCCGGGCGGGAGCACGTGGTTCGCGAACTCGATGGTGTGCGGGTAGTCGGCGTGCCACTCGAACACGTCCATCTCGTTGTGCCCGTCGCGCCAGGTCCACAGGCCGGGCCAGGTCCCGGTGTTCGCCTGCGGCAGCCGGACGTGGGCCAGCAGCATCCCGCCGGTGCGGACCTGCGCGCCGGCCCCGCCGGAGTCGCAGGAGTCGCCGGTGGTCAGCAGGCCGGTGTCCCACAGACCGTCGGAGCGGGGCGAGGCGGTGATGGTCAGGTGCCCGGAGGCCGTACCGAGCGCCGTCGTCGTCAGGTGGTCCAGTTTGTAGTGCCCGGGGTTGCTCGTGCACTGCGCGTACGCCGCACTCTGCCAGGCCCAGGTCTTCCCGGGCCCGAGGTCGAGCCGGCGGAAGGTGTCGTCCAGCGCGGTGGTCGAGCTGCGCCCGGCCGCGTGGTCGGCCGCGCCGGCCGGGGTCGCGACGGCCAGCGGGCACAGCAGGGCCGCGGACGCCAGGACATGAAGGAACATCGAGGTCTCCGATCGCGGCGGTGTCCGACCGCCAGTCCCACGATCGGGCCGACCTCCGGGTGCGACATCCGGACGGGGCCGTGCGGGCCATCACCCCGTCCGGCCCGTAGGCTCGATACGTCTGATGTTCGGGTGCACGCATGCCGTACCGGAGGGGCGATGTCGGTGGAGGAACGGTCCGGTGGGCGCACCAGCCGCCTGGAGATCCGGCTGGTGCGGCGCGGCTTCTCGGATCCGGACGCAGCCGTCCGGCGGCTCGCCGAACCCGCCCTGCACGGGCTGGCCGGCGACCCGGTGCTGCTCGACGCGCTCGGCGGCACCGCCGACCCCGACCTCGCCCTGCTCGGCCTGACCCGGCTGCTGGAGGCCCTCGACGAGGCCGAGCGGCACACCCTGCGCGACACCCTCACTACCTCCAAGCCGCTGCGCGACCGGCTGCTCGGCGTCCTCGGCGCCTCGGCCGCGCTCGGTGACCACCTCGCCCGCCATCCGGCGGACTGGCACGCGCTGGTCACCTTCGAGGTCCGCGACATGCACCCGGACGCCGCCGAGTTCCAGGCCGCCCTGACCGAACGCGTCCGCGCGTCGGCGCCGCCCGCCCGCGCCGACGCCCTGCGCGCCGCCTACCGCCGCTGCCTGCTCGCCATCGCCGCCCGCGACCTCACCGGCACCGCCGACCTGCCGCAGACCTCCGCCGAACTCGCCGACCTGGCCGGTGCCACCCTCCAGACCGCCCTCGACATCGCCGCCGACGAGGACCCGGACGCCGCCGCGGCCTGCCGGCTCGCCGTGATCGGCATGGGCAAGTGCGGCGGCCGGGAGCTCAACTACGTCTCCGACGTCGACGTGATCTTCGTCGCCGAACCGCAGGAGGGCGTCGACGAGCACCGGGCCGTCCAGGCCGCCACCCGGCTCGCCGCGCGGCTGATGCGGCTGTGCTCCGACACCACCGGCGAGGGCGTCATCTGGCCGGTTGACGCCAACCTGCGCCCCGAGGGCCGCAACGGCCCGCTGGTGCGCACCCTCGCCAGCCACCTCGCCTACTACCAGCGCTGGGCCAAGACCTGGGAGTTCCAGGCCCTGCTGAAGGCCCGGCCGGTGGCCGGCGACGGCGACCTCGGCGTCCAGTACGTCGCCGCCATCGCCCCACTGGTCTGGCAGGCCGCGGCCCGCGACAACTTCGTCACCGACGTGCAGCAGATGCGCCGCCGGGTGGTCGACACCATCCCCGCCACCGAGGTCGACCGGCAGCTCAAACTCGGCCCCGGCGGGCTGCGCGACGTGGAGTTCGCCGTCCAGCTGCTGCAGCTGGTGCACGGCCGCACCGACCCCGCGCTGCGCAGCGGCAACACCCTGCAGGCGCTCGGCGCGCTCAGCGCGGGCGGCTACGTCGGCCGCGCGGACGCCGCCTCGCTGGACACCGCCTACCGCTTCCTGCGCTCGCTGGAACACCGCATCCAGCTGCACCGGCTGCGCCGCACCCACCTCGTCCCCACCGGCCAGGCCGACCTGCGCCGGCTCGCCCGCTCGCTCTCCGCACAGATCAACGACGACACCCGGGCCGACCCGGTCGCCGCCCTGGAACGCGAGTGGCGGCGGCACGCCGTGGAGGTCCGCCGGCTCCACGAGCGGCTCTTCTACCGCCCGCTGCTGGACGCCGTCGCCGATCTCCCGGTCGGCACGGCCGGCCTCGCCAGCAGCGGCCTGACCCCCGAGGGCGCCAAAGCCCGACTGGTCGCCCTCGGCTACGTCGACCCGGCCGCCGCCCTGCGGCACCTCTCCGCGCTGGCCTCCGGCGTCAGCCGCAAGGCCGCCATCCAGCGCACCCTGCTGCCGGTGCTGCTCGGCTGGTTCGCCGACTCCGCGGACCCGGACGCCGGCCTGCTCAACTTCCGCCAGGTCTCCGACGCCCTCGGCCGCACCCCCTGGTACCTGCGGCTGCTGCGCGACGAGGGTGCCGCGGCCGAGCAGCTGGCCCGGGTCCTCTCGGCCGGCCGGCTCGCCCCCGACCTGCTGCTGCGGGCACCCGAGGCGGTGGCCATGCTCGGCGACCCGCAGGGGCTCGCCCCGCGCGGCCGCGCCGTCCTCGAACAGGAGATCCTCGCCGCGGTCGGCCGGGCCGGCGACGCCCACGCGGGGGTGGCCGCCGCCCGCGCCGTCCGCCGCCGGGAACTGTTCCGCACCGCCGCCGCGGACGTGCTGGGCCGGTTCGGCGACGACCCCGCCGAGGCCGTGGACACCGCGGGCGAGGCGCTCACCGCGCTCAACGCGGCCACCCTCCAGGGCGCGCTGCGCGCCTGCGTCGCCGGCTGGGAGGCCCGC
This sequence comes from Kitasatospora paranensis, assembly GCF_039544005.1. Classification (NCBI taxonomy): domain Bacteria; kingdom Bacillati; phylum Actinomycetota; class Actinomycetes; order Kitasatosporales; family Streptomycetaceae; genus Kitasatospora; species Kitasatospora paranensis. Next base: position 2,765,011 of record NZ_BAABKV010000001.1, on the reverse strand, counting down.
AACGGCGAGCTGCCGACCCGGATCGCCGTCATCGCCATGGGCCGCTTCGGCGGCCACGAGATGGGCTACGGCTCCGACGCGGACGTCCTGCTCGTCCACGAACCGCTGCTGGAGTCGCTCGACGAGGACGCCGCCCGGGCCGCCCACGCGGTCTGCCACGATCTGCGGACCCTGCTCGCCGCGCCCGGCACCGAACCGCCGCTGCTGGTCGACGCCGACCTGCGCCCCGAGGGCCGCAACGGCCCGCTCGTGCGCACCCTCGCCTCCTACGCGGCCTACTACCGCCGCTGGTCGCACGTCTGGGAGAGCCAGGCACTGCTGCGGGCCGAGCCGGTGGCGGGCGACGCCGAGCTGGGGGAGCGGTTCCGGGCGCTGATCGATCCACTGCGCTACCCGGGCAGCGGGGTGCCCGAGCGGGACCTGATGGAGATCCGCCGGATCAAGGCCAGGATCGAGTCCGAGCGGCTGCCGCGCGGCGCCGACCCGACCACCCACACCAAGATCGGCCGGGGCGGGCTCGCCGACGTCGAGTGGGTCGTCCAACTGCTCCAGCTCCAGCACGGCCACGCCCTGCCGGCGCTGCGCACCACCCGGACGCGGCGGGCGCTCGCCGAGGCCGCCGCCGCGGGCCTCGTCGCGGAGGAGGACGCCGGGGTGCTGGACGCGGCCTGGGTGCTGGCCTCCCGGGTCCGCAGCGCGGTGATGCTCGTCCGCGGGCGGCCCGGCGACACCTTCCCCGGGGACGCCCGGGAGCTCTCCGGGGTGGCCCGCTACCTCGGCTACGGGGCCGGGCACAGCGGTGAGCTGGTCGACGACTACCGGCGGACCACCCGGCGGGCCAGGGCGGTGGTGGAGCGGCTGTTCTACGGACCGTGAACGCGGTGGCCCCCGGGCCCGTCGGGCAGGCCCGGGAAGGCGCGGTCCAGGCGCTAGCGGCGGCCGGCGCTCACCGGGGTCGTCCACTGGACGGGCACCGTCACCGGGGCCGAGGGGGCGCCGCCGGGGTATCTCGGCAGCTGGTAGACCCAGACGTGGTAGATCAGCCGGGCGGCCGCGAAGCCCACCGCGAGGCAGACCATGCCGCCCACCGCGTCCATCCAGAAGTGGTTCGCGGTGGAGATGATCACGGTGAGGGTGGCCACCGGGTAGAGCAGGCCGAGCACCCGCACCCACGTCCGGCGGGCCAGGAAGAAGATCGTCAGGCCGCACCAGAGCGACCAGCCGATGTGCATCGAGGGCATGGCCGCGTACTGGTTGGAGACGTGCGCGGCCGGTCCGGAGGCCATCGAGCCCCAGGTGCCGTGCACCGCCACGGTGTCGATGAAGCCGCGGCCCATCAGCCGGGGCGGGGCCAGCGGGAAGCAGTAGAAGCCCACCAGGGCGATCGCCGTGGTGACGAACAGGACCGTGCGGGCGGCCGCGTACCGGCCGGGATGGCGGCGGTAGAGCCAGATCAGGACGCCGATCGTCACGATGAAGTGCAGCGTCGCGTAGTAGTAGTTCATCCCGACGATCAACCACTCGGCACGGTCGACGGTGTGGTTGACCGCCCGCTCTATGCCCACGCCGAGCGCCCGCTCGAAGCGCCACACCCAGTCGGCGTGGCGCATCGCCACCGAGGCCTGCTCCGGGACGGCGTTGCGGACGATCGAGTAGATCCAGTAGCTGATGCCGATCAGTGCCAGCTCGAAGAGCAGCTTCGGGCGGGCCGGGCGGCTGCGCTGTCGGCGGATGCGGCTGCGGACCGCGGCCGAGCGTGTCCGGGCGGCGACGGTGGCCCCGTCCGGCCTCTGGCCGCTGTCGGCCGGCCCGGCCTGGACGGAACCCGTACGCGTCGCCTCAGCGGCGCGCTCGGCGCCGACTGCCTGCATCTCGGTCGGTTCCCCCATGGACGAGAAGTCTGCCAGACGTCCCGTGACCGCCCGATCATCCTGTGGTCGGGGATTCTTCACCGGCTGTCCCCCTGAAGTCGGAGGGGAGTGGGCCTGGGGGGACGCATGTACTCCATTGTTGCGTGTGCGCATCACCGGGGTCGACCCGGGGTGGCGGGAGAACGTCGATTCCGTGCCGCGGCCCCGCCGCTTCGTATGCGCCTTCCCCGATCCCGCCCCTCCCCTCACGAGACGGAGGAGCGGCGGAGGGCCGGAGCGCCCGGAGGCGCGTGGGGCGAGTGCGGAGAAAGGCTGCCCGCCGGGCTGTCAGGTCGGATCAGCTCCGGTCCCGACGGGCGACCGTCCCCGGTGCGGGCCCGTCGGTCGACGGTGCCCCCACGCCGTGCCCGGCATCCCGCCGGTCGTCGGGCACGGAACGACTCTGCGGGTTCTACAACGGTTCGGTCAAGAGGTTGGTTGCAACAATTTCCGCATCTTGCTGAAACATCTTGCAGCGCGCTAGCGTCCGCCCCACCTCACCTCAATGACGACGAGCCGCACCAAGGGAGCCCGCTGTGGCCGAAGTTCAGCCCCGTCGACGGAGCACCACCCCCTACCGCAGACCCCGCCGCGCGGCCGTGATGCTCGCCGCGTCACTGATCTCCGCCACGCTGGGCTCCGCGCCGCTGGCCGCCTCCGCCGCGCAGGCCCCCGCACCGCCCTCCGACGCCGCTCTCGCCGCCACCGCCGGCCGGCACGACCTCACCAAGGAGCAGTTCTACTTCGTCCTGCCCGACCGGTTCGCCAACGGAAGCACCGGCAACGACACCGGCGGCATCACCGGCGGCCGGATGGACAACGGCTTCGACCCGAGCGACAAGGGCTTTTACCACGGTGGCGACCTCCAGGGCCTGATCGACAAGCTCGACTACATCCAGGACCTCGGGACCACGGCCATCTGGATGGCCCCGATCTTCAAGAACAAGCCCGTGCAGGGCACCGGCGCCGACGCCTCGGCCGGCTACCACGGCTACTGGATCACCGACTTCACCCAGGTCGACCCGCACTTCGGCACCAACGCGCAGCTCAAGGAGCTGATCCGCAAGGCGCACGCCAAGGGCATCAAGGTCTTCTTCGACGTCATCACCAACCACACCGCCGACGTCATCGACTACAGCCAGCAGAAGTACGACTACCGTTCCGAGGGCGCCTACCCGACGCTGGACGCCGACGGCCACCCCGTCGACGAGACCGCCGTCGCGGACGCGGGCACCGTCTGGCCGAAGATCACCTCCGACTCGTTCCCGTACAGCCCGGTGCTGCGCACCCCCGCCGATGCGAACGCCAAGACCCCGTCCTGGCTCAACGACCCGTCGCTGTACCACAACCGTGGCAACTCGACCTTCGTCGGCGAGTCCGCGACCGAGGGCGACTTCTCCGGCCTGGACGACCTGGACACCCAGAACCCCAAGGTCGTCGAGGGTTTCAAGAAGGTCTACGAGCAGTGGGTCCGCGAGACCGGCGTCGACGGCTTCCGGATCGACACCGTCAAGCACGTGAACATGGCCTTCTGGCAGCAGTGGGCCCCCGCGCTCAAGCAGTACGCGGCCCAGCAGGGCAACAAGAACTTCTTCATGTTCGGCGAGGTCTACTCGGCCGACACCACGATCACCTCGCCGTACGTCACCAAGGGCAAGCTCCAGGCGACCCTCGACTTCCCGTTCCAGGACGCGGCGCGCCGCTACGTCTCGCAGAACGGCTCCGCCAAGGCGCTCTCCGACGTCTACGGCCAGGACTACCGCTACACCAGCGCCACCACCGACGCCTACGAGCTGCCGACCTTCCTCGGCAACCACGACATGGGCCGCTTCGGCAGCTTCCTGCAGAGCGACAACCCGGGCGCCGGCCAGGACGTGCTGCTGGCCAAGGACCGGCTCGCCAACGAGCTGCAGTTCCTCACCCGCGGCCAGCCGGTCGTGTACTACGGCGACGAGCAGGGCTTCACCGGCGCGGGCGGCGACAAGGACGCCCGCCAGGACATGTTCGCCTCGAAGACGCCCTCGTACAACACCGACACCGTGATCGGCGGCAGCACCGGCTCCGCCGACCGCTACGGCGAGGGCGGCGCGCTGTACCGCGACGTCTCCGGCCTGGCGCAGCTGCGCAAGGCCAACCCGGCGCTGGCCGACGGCGCCCAGATCGAGCGCTACGCGGCGGACGGCCCCGGCGTCTACGCCTTCTCCCGGATCGACGCCAAGCAGCAGGTCGAGTACCTGGTCGCGGTGAACAACTCCACCGAGGCGAAGACCGTCGCGCTGGACACCTACTCCGCCGGCACGGGCTTCAAGCAGCTCTACCCGTCGGCCGGCGGCAAGGCCGTCACCGGTGCCGACAAGAAGCTCACCGTCACCGTGCCGCCGCTGTCCTCGGTGGTCTGGAAGGCGGACGGCCGGCTCGCGAAGCCCGCCGCGGCCCCGCAGCTCACCCTGCAGACCCCCGCTGAGGGTTCCACCGGCACCGTCACGGTCGGCGCGGAGGTGCCCGGCGGCGGCTTCGACCGGGTCAGCTTCGCCGCGCAGGTCGGCAACGGCCCGTGGCAGGTGCTCGGCACCGCCGACAACGGCACGTACAAGGTCACCCAGGACCTGTCCGCGGTCGCCCCCGGCACCGTCGTCCGCTACAAGGCGGTCGTGCAGGACTCGGCCGGCCGGCTGGCCTCCACCACCGGCTCGTTCACCACCGGCGCGCCCGTCCCGCAGCAGGCGCCGAGCGCCACCTCCCGCCCGTACGCGATCGTGCACTACCAGCGCAAGGACGGGAACTACGACGGCTGGAACCTCTACGCCTGGGGCGACCTCGCCGACGGCGAGTCCACCACCTGGCCGGCCGGCCACGGCTTCACCGGCCGCGACGCCTACGGCGCCTTCGCCTACGTCAAGCTGAAGTCGGGCGCCTCCGACGTCGGCTTCGTGGTGGAGAACAACGGCACCAAGGACGTCGACGCCGACCGCCACATCGACCTGTCGGCGACCGGCGAGGTGTGGATCAAGGAGGGCGACGCCACCGTCCGCACCAGCGACCCCGACCCGGTGGTGCCGGTCAAGGACAACACCGCGGTCATCCACTACCACCGCGCCGACGGCAACTACGACGGCTGGGGCCTGCACGACTGGACGGGCGCCGCCACCCCCACCGACTGGGGCAACCCGCTGCAGCCCGTCCGCAAGGACGCGTACGGCGCGGTCTTCGAGGTGCCGCTCGCCGAGGGCGCCACCAGCCTCAGCTACATCATCCACAACGGCAACGACAAGGACCTCCCGCAGGACCAGTCGCTCAACTTCGCCACCAGCGGCCGGGAGATCTGGGTCGTCGGCGGCCAGGAGGGCTACCTGCTGCCGCAGGCGGCCGGCACCTCCTCGCAGCTCGACCTCACCTCCGCGCGCGCCCAGTGGATCGACGCGCGGACGGTGGTCGTCCCGGCGACCTACGGCGCCGCCGACACCGCGCTGAACGGCGGCACCAGCGCCCAGTTGATCTACGACCCCGCGGGCGGCATCACCGTCGACAAGGGGGTGCTGAGCAAGCCCGGCCAGTGGATCCGGCTCAACCCCGGCACGCTGACCGACGCGCAGAAGGTCAAGTACCCCAACCTGGCCGGCTACCGCGCCTTCACCGTCGACACCCGCGACGCGGGCCGGATCACCCAGGCCCTGCGCAGCCAGGTGGTCTTCACCGAGCACCTGCCGAACGGTGCGGCGCTCGCCGCCACCGGCGTGCAGACCCCCGGCGTCCTCGACGACCTGTACGCGGGGAAGGCCGCCAAGGCCCAGCTCGGCCCGGTCTACAGCGGCCGCAAGGAGGACGGCTGGTTCGGCGACGACCACCGCAGGGTCACCCTGTCGCTGTGGGCGCCGACCGCCACCGAGGTGTCCGTCCAGCTCTTCGACAAGGCCACCGGCGGCACCCCGAAGACCGTGCCGCTCAAGCGCGACGACGCCACCGGCGTCTGGTCGCTCACCGGCAGCCACGACGACCTGGACGGCAAGTACTACCTGTACCAGGTGAAGGTCTGGGCGCCCAGCGTCCAGCAGACGGTCGTCAACACCGTCACCGACCCGTACTCGGTCGCGCTGTCCACCGACTCCAAGCGCAGCCTGGTCGCCGACCTGTCGGCCCAGGAGACCAAGCCCAAGGGCTGGGACCAGCACAGCAACCCGGCGGCGATCCCGGCCACGAAGCAGCAGATCCAGGAGCTGCACGTCCGGGACTTCTCCAGCGCCGACACCACGGTGCCGGCCGACGAGCGCGGCACCTACCTGGCGTTCACCCGGTCGAAGTCGGCCGGCATGCAGCACCTGAAGGCCCTCGCCAAGGCCGGCGTCACCACCGTCCACCTGCTGCCGACGTTCGACATCGCGACCATCCGGGAGAACCGGGCCGACCAGAAGCTGCCCGCCTGCGACCTGACGGCGCTGGCCGCCGACAGCGACAAGCAGCAGGAGTGCGTGGCCGCCGTCCAGGCCGACGACGCCTACAACTGGGGCTACGACCCGCTGCACTACACCGTCCCCGAGGGCTCCTACGCCACCGACCCCAACGGCACCGCGCGCACCGTGCAGTTCCGCGAGATGGTGCAGGCGATGCACGACGCGGGCCTGCGGGTGGTGCTCGACGTGGTCTACAACCACACCGCGGCCGCCGGGCAGGACGACCACTCGGTGCTCGACAAGGTCGTCCCCGGCTACTACCAGCGGCTCAGCGACACCGGCAAGGTCACCACGGACAGCTGCTGCGCGGACACCGCGCCCGAGCACGCCATGATGAACAAGCTGGTCGTCGACTCGGTCGTCACCTGGGCCCGGCAGTACCGGGTGGACGGCTTCCGGTTCGACCTGATGGGCATCGACCCCAAGTCGACCATGCTGGACGTGCAGTCCGCGCTGCGCGGCCTGACGAAGCAGAAGGACGGCATCGACGGGAAGAACATCTTCCTGTACGGCGAGGGCTGGAACTTCGGTGTCGTCGCCAACGACGCCCGGTTCGTCCAGGCGACCCAGACCAACATGGCCGGCACCGGCATCGCCACCTTCAACGACCGCATCCGGGACGCCGCCCGCGGCGGCAACTTCATGCTCTCCTCGGCGCCCCAGCAGGGCTTCGCGTCCGGCCTCTACACCGACCCCAACGGCTCGGCGGACAACGGCACCCAGGCGGAGCAGAAGGCCCGGCTGCTGCACGAGATGGACCAGCTCAAGGTCGGCCTGACGGGCAACCTGGCCGGCTACGCGTTCACCGACAGCGCCGGCAAGGCCGTCACCGGCAAGGCCGTCGACTACAACGGCTCGCCCACCGGCTACGCCGCCCAGCCGGGCGAGGCGGTCGAGTACGTCGACGCCCACGACAACGCCGACCTGTTCGACGCGCTCGCCTACAAGCTCCCGGCCGGCACCTCTCCCGCCGACCGGGCCCGGATGCAGGCGCTCGGGCTGTCGCTCACCGCGCTCAGCCAGGGCCCCGGCTTCGCCGTGGCCGGCAGCGACCTGCTGCGCTCCAAGTCGCTGGACTCCAACGCCTTCGACTCCGGCGACTGGTTCAACTCCATCCACTGGGACTGCACCCAGGGCAACGGCTGGGGCCACGGCCTGCCGATGGCGGCCGACAACCAGTCGATGTGGCCGGCGGCCAAGGCGCTGCTGGACAACCCGAAGCTCACCGTGGGCTGCAACGACATCGACGCGGCGAGCTCGATGTACCAGCAGTTCCTCCGGATCCGGCAGTCCTCGCCGCTGTTCGCGCTGGCCAGCGCCGCCGACGTGCAGAAGCGGCTGTCCTTCCCGCTCTCCGGGACGGCCGCCGAGACCCCCGGCGTGATCGTCATGCACCTCGACGGCACCGGCCTGCCGGGCGCCGAGAAGGGCATCACGGTGGTCTTCAACGCCACGCCGACCGTGCAGAAGCAGGCGGTGGCCGGCCTGGCCGGCACCCGCCAGGCACTGCACCGGGTGCAGGCGCAGGGCGCCGACGCGGTGGTGCGCACCTCCGCGTTCGACACCGCCTCCGGCACCTTCACGGTGCCGGCCCGCACCGTGGCGGTGTTCGTCCAGGGCTGACGAAACGTCCGTAGGAAGAAGGGGTTCCGCGTCCGCGCGGGGCCCCTTCGGCGTTGGCCGGAAACCGCCACCGTACGGCCTGATGGCATGTCATTCCGTTGGGCCGGAAAGAAGTTCGCACACTCACCCGTGCGGGTCCGGGGCCGGTCGGGGCGGTCCGGGCCGTACGCGCGGCGCGGGCCGGCCGCGGCGAGGGTGCGCCGTGTCGATCTAGGCGACTTACCGTCAGCTTGGTGAAGCCATTGGCGTTTGTTGGCCATCTGGTGGCATGCATCTGTCATTGGGCGGTCGTTTGCGCCACGATTCCCTCCGGCTGCAGGCGGGGGTCCCCAACTCCCGGTGCGGCTGAACCAGAGAGGCTCAGCGCCACCGGCAGACCCCTGCACTGCTCCTGATCACCCCGCACCTGATTGCACCGCACCCGTGCCGCGCACCGGCGGCCGGGCCCCCGCTGCGCCGCAACCCCGCGGCCCAGGTTCTCTCCACCGTCCGTGACCCCGCGGTCGGTCGGAAAAGGAGTCCGCATGTCCCGCACCCCTGCCCGGGTGAGCATGGCCGCGCTCGCGGCCACCACCGCTCTGCTGGTCACCGGTTTCCCCGTGGTGGCGAACGCCACCCCCAGCGCCCCGTCGACCGGCGCCGCGGCCTCGCAGGCCGTCGCCGGCCGTGCCCAGCTGATCGCCGACGCCGGCCAGAAGAGCACCGCCCTCGCGCAGTCGCTCGGCCTCGACAGCCAGGAGAAGCTGGTCGTCAAGGACGTCGTCCAGGACGCCAACGGCACCAAGCACTACCGCTACGAGCGCACCTACGCGGGCCTGCCCGTGCTCGGTGGCGACCTGGTGGTGCACCAGACCGCGGGCGGCGTGACCAAGGGTGTGGACCGCGCGAGCACCGCCTCGCTGAACGGACTGGGCACCGCCCCGGCGCTCGCCGCGCCCAAGGCGCAGGCCGCCGCGCTGGCCGCGCAGTCCGGCGCCGCCCTGGAGACCGCCCCGCGGCTGGTCGTCTGGGCCGCCGACAACCACCCCCGGCTCGCCTGGGAGACCGTCGTCTCCGGCATGGAGTCGGACGGCACCCCGAGCAAGATGCACGTGGTGACCGACGCCAAGACCGGTGCCGTCATCCAGAAGTTCGAGGGTGTCGAGACCGGCACGGGCAAGGGCGTCTTCGTCGGCAACGTCACCATCGGCACCTCGCTGTCGGGTTCGACGTACCAGATGAAGGACACCACCCGCGGCGGGATGTACACCACCAACCTGAACAACGGGACGTCCGGCAACGGCACCCTGTTCACCAAGTCCACCGACAGCTGGGGCGACGGCACCGTCTCCAACAAGGAGTCGGCGGCGGTCGACGCCCACTACGGCGTCGCGGCCACCTGGGACTTCTACAAGAACACCTTCGGCCGCAACGGCATCCGCAACGACGGTGTCGGCGCCTACAGCCGCGTGCACTACGGCAGCAACTACGTGAACGCGTTCTGGGACGACACCTGCTTCTGCATGACCTACGGCGACGGCTCGGGCAACACCCACCCGCTGACCGAACTCGACGTCGCGGGCCACGAGATGAGCCACGGTGTCACCTCCAACACCGCCGGCCTGAACTACTCGGGCGAGTCCGGCGGCCTCAACGAGGCCACCTCGGACATCATGGGCACGATGGTGGAGTTCTACGCCAACATCCCGTCCGACAACCCGGACTACCTGATCGGCGAGCTCATCAACATCAACGGGGACGGCACGCCGCTCCGTTACATGGACAAGCCCTCCAAGGACGGCAGCTCCGCCGACTCCTGGTACTCCGGCGTCGGCAACCTGGACGTCCACTACTCGTCCGGCGTCGCCAACCACTTCTTCTACCTGCTCTCCGAGGGCAGCGGCGCCAAGGTCGTCAACGGCGTCAGCTACAACTCGCCCACGGTGAACAGCATCGCGGTCAGCGGCATCGGCCGGGACAAGGCCGCGCAGATCTGGTACCGCGCGCTGAGCGTCTACATGACCTCCACCACCAACTACGCCTCGGCGCGCACCGCCACCCTCAGCGCGGCGACCGATCTGTACGGCGCGAGCAGCGCCGAGTACAACGCGGTCGCCACCGCCTGGGCCGCGGTCAACGTCGGCTCGCTGCCGGCCGGCGGCGTCACCGTCACCAACCCGGGCAACCAGACCACCGCGCTGAACGGGACGGCGAACCTGCAGATCGCGGCGACCGGCGGCACCGCGCCGCTGACGTTCACGGCCACCGGCCTGCCGACCGGCCTGTCGATCAGCTCCAGCGGCAAGATCACCGGCACTGCGACCACGGCCGGCACGTACAACGTGACCGTCACCGCCAAGGACGCCGCCGGCAAGACCGGCGCGACCAGCTTCACCTGGACGGTCAGCTCCGGCGGCGGCGGCACCTGCACCCCGGCGCAGCTGCTCGGCAACGCGGGCTTCGAGACCGGCACCGCCGCGCCGTGGACGACCACCAGCGGCGTGGTGGACAACAGCTCCTCCGAGGCCGCGCACGCGGGCTCCTGGAAGGCCTGGCTGAACGGCTACGGCTCCACGCACACGGACAGCGCCTCGCAGACGGTGACCATCCCGGCCGGCTGCAAGGCGACCCTGAGCTACTGGCTGCACATCGACACCGCCGAGACCGGCTCGACCGCGTACGACAAGCTCACCGTGACCGTCAACGGCACCTCGGTGGCCTCGTACTCGAACGTCAACGCCGCGACCGGCTACGCGCAGAAGACGGTCGACCTGTCCGCCTACGCGGGCCAGTCGGTCACCCTGAAGTTCAACGGCGTCGAGGACTCCTCGCTCCAGACGAGCTTCGTGATCGACGACACCGCCATCCAGACCAGCTGACACCACACACTCGGCACCACCGGCATGGAGGAGGGGCCCGGCATCCGCCGGGCCCCTCCGGCGTGTCCGGGCCGGCCGGTGTGAGGTCTCAGTAACTGAGACGAAACATGAAACACGGGCGAAACACGCCCGTCCGCAACAGGTAACCGGCCCGGGCAAAACTTCCCCGACCGGCGCGTCCCCACCCAGCTGCGCGCCGCACGGGAAGGTTCCGCATGCTCCTCGCTGACTCCACGGCCGGGCTCGACACCGGCGACACCGCCTGGCTGCTGGCCAGCACCGCGCTCGTGCTGCTGATGACGCCCGGGCTCGCACTGTTCTACGGCGGGATGGTCCGCACCAAGAGCGTGCTCAACATGATCATGATGAGCTTCGTCTCGATCGCCGTGGTCACCGTGGTGTGGCTGGTGGCCGGCTACTCGCTGGCGTTCGGCCCGGATGCCGGCGGCTGGGGGCTGATCGGCGGCCTCGACCACCTGGGGATGGCCGGAATCAGCCCCACCAGTCTCACCGGCCACGTGCCGACGCTGCTGTTCGCGACCTTCCAGCTGACCTTCGCGATCATCACCGCCGCGCTGATCAGCGGCGCGGTCGCGGACCGCACCCGGTTCGGCGCCTGGGTGACGTTCATCGCGGTCTGGACCCTGCTGGTCTACGTGCCCGTCGCGCACTGGGTGTTCTCGCCGGGCGGCTGGGTGCTGGCGAAGCTCGGCGCCCTCGACTACGCCGGCGGCACCGTGGTGGAGGTCAACTGCGGGGCGAGCGGCCTGGCGCTCGCCCTGGTGCTCGGCCCGCGGATCGGCTTCCGCAAGGAGGCCATGCGGCCGCACAACCTGCCGCTCGTCCTGCTGGGCGCCGGGCTGCTCTGGTTCGGCTGGTTCGGCTTCAACGCCGGCTCGGCGCTGGGCGCCAACGGCACCGCCGCGGCCGTCCTGCTGAACACCCAGGCGGCCGGCTGCACCGGCCTGCTGGGCTGGCTCCTGGTGGAGAAGCGCCGGGACGGCCACGCCACCACGCTCGGCGCCGCCTCCGGCGCGGTGGCGGGCCTGGTCGCCATCACGCCGTCCTGCGGCAGTGTCTCGCTGCTCGGCGCCCTGGTGATCGGCCTGGCCGCGGGCGTGGTCTGCTCGTACGCGGTGAGCTGGAAGTTCCGGTTCGGCTTCGACGACTCGCTGGACGTGGTGGGCGTCCACTTCGTGGCCGGGGTGATCGGCACCGTGCTGATCGGGGTCTTCGCCACCGCCGTGATGACTGGCGGCCCCGAAGGGCTGCTGAGCGGCGGCGGCCTCGCGCTGGCCGGCAAGCAGCTCGTCGCCGTCCTCGCGGTCGGCGGCTACGCCTTCGGGGCGACCTACGGGATCGGCCTCGTGATCGACCGGCTGATGGGATTCCGGGCGTCGGCCGAGCACGAACTGACCGGCCTCGACCTCGCCGTGCACGCCGAGACCGCGTACGATCACGGCGTCCTGGGCCACGGCACGACGGCCCACGCCACCGTGCTCGCGCACCCGTCCGACAAGGCCGCCACCGCATGAAGCTGATCACCGCCGTCGTCAAGCCGTTCAAGCTGGACGAGGTCAAGACCGCGCTCCAGGAGCGCGGGGTGCACGGGCTCACGGTCACCGAGGCCAGCGGCTACGGACGCCAGCACGGGCACACCGAGGTCTACCGCGGTGCCGAGTACCGGATCGACCTGGTGCCCAAGGTCCGCATCGAGGTCGTCGTCGAGGACGAGGTCGCGGACGAGGTCATGGACACCATCGTGACCGCCGCCCGCACCGGCAAGATCGGCGACGGCAAGGTCTGGTCCGTGCCGGTCGACGGCATCGTCCGCGTCCGGACCGGCGAGCGCGGGCCGGACGCGGTCTGACCCGCCCGGCCCGGCGCTCAGCGCTGGGCCGCGGACGCCCGCTCGGCGCCGTCCTGGGCGATGCGCACCGCGACCCGGGTGTCCCACAGGGGCGAGCGGACGACGTGCTGCCAGAGGTCCGCCGTCCCGGGCGCCCCCGGCCGGGACGCGGTGAACGTCATGCCGGCCCCTTCGCCGCTCATGATGCCGTTGTAGAGCAGCAGTTCGAGGGTGATGCCGTCCGGCCGCTGCAGTACGTAGCGCTCGCCGCCGCTCTGCATCGGCACGACGGCGATCCGGTACCCCTCGGGCGTACGGCTGCAGCGCTCGCGCGGCAGGCCGCCGAAGTTCTCCGTGCTGGGGCAGTTGCCGCCGGTGGGGACGGTGCCGCGCACCATCGAGATGTCGACGCTGCTCGGCAGGTGGTCGCCGAGGTCCACGTCGACCCGGGCCATCAGCAGGCCGCCGTCCTGGGCGGTGCCAGAGCCCGAGTACGCGCTGAACCGGGCCGAGGGGGCAGCAGCGTGGCGAAGATGCCGAGCAGGCCGGCCGGGGTGGTGGCGACCCTGCCGTTCACCGGCGGGTCGGTGGGGCCGAGGACGGACGGGGCCGCGGCGCTCGGCCGGTCGGTCGCGGGTGGCTCGCCGCGCCGCGCGGTGTCGGGGCCGAACGCGGCCACCCCGCCGGTGAGCAGGGCCACGGCGGCGACCGCTCCGACGGCCCGGGTGATCCGCCGGCGGCGGCGCAGCCTGCGGCCGCGGTGCGCGGCCTCGGCGACGATGGTCTGAACGGGAACGTGGATCTGGTCGGCGCCCGCGCCGAGCAGCCTGCTGAGGTCGTCTTCGATGTCCATGGTGCGCACTCCGGGAGCTGGGGAGGGTCGGGGAGGAGTCAGAGCCGGAAGAGGAGTTCGCGGTCCTCGCCGAGGATTTCCCGCAGCCGGGCCAGGGAGCGGGTGTTGAGGCTCTTCACCGCGCCGGCGGAGATGCCCATCATGTCGGCGACCGCCTCGATGCTGTGGTCCTCCAGGTAGCGCAGGACCACCACTGCCCGGTTGCGGGGCGGGAGTTGGCCGAGCGCGGAAGTGAGTGTGAGCCGCAGGTCGCTGCCGTGGCCGTCCTGCTGCGGAGTGTCCGGCAGGTCGGCGAGCACGACCTCCGAGGAGCGGCGCAGCCGCTTCTGCGAGAGGTAGGTGCGCAGCAGCACGGTGCGGGCGTAGGCGTCGAGGCCGGACTCGTCCTCGCGGCGGCGCAGCCGTGGCCAGACGGCGAACATCTTCGCGAGTGTGGTCTGGACGAGGTCCTGTGCCCGGTGCCAGTCCCCGCACATGAGGTAGGCGACCTGGAAGAGCCTGCGCGTGCGGCTGCTCGCGAACTCCTCGAAGTCGAGAGCCTTCTGCATGCCGTCGTTCCCCCGTGTGTACGTGGTCGGTGTGGTGGCGTCCCCTCTTAGACGCGGCGGGCCGCAGGTGAGGTATCACGGGAGTCCGGGGATGTTACCGGCGAGTCCGATTCGTTGCGCCCTTCGCTCTTGACGCTCCGTTCACGCCCGCCGTAAGTTCGGCGCGTTGAAAGTTTCCTGCAAGTTTCAGTGGTCTTGCAGAAACCGGCACGATGGTCCGGCGTCGACGGCGTATCGCGGTCGCGCCCCACTCCTGCACCGCCGCCCGCACCCCCAGCATGCGGGCGACCGGCTCCCCCACCCTGCAGCCCCCAGGAGACACCGTGGTCACCACCGTATCCGCAGGCCGTCGCGGCCGCGTGATCGGCGCTCTCACCGCATCCGCCGCACTGGCCCTCTCGATCGGCGCCGGGCTCACGCTCGCGCCGACCGCCGAGGCCACCCCGCCGAGCAGCAAGGACGTCACCGCCACCCTCTTCGAGTGGAAGTTCGACTCGGTCGCCAAGGCGTGCACCGACACGCTCGGCCCCAAGGGGTACGGCTTCGTCGAGGTCTCGCCGCCCCAGGAGCACATCCAGGGCGCCCAGTGGTGGACCTCCTACCAGCCCGTCAGCTACAAGATCGCCGGCCGGCTCGGCGACCGCACGTCCTTCCAGAACATGGTCGCCACCTGCCACGCGGCGGGCGTCAAGGTGATCGCCGACTCGGTGATCAACCACATGACCGCCGGCTCCGGGACGGGCACCGGCGGGACGAACTACACCAAGTACAACTACCCCGGCTACTACCAGGACCAGGACTTCCACTCCTGCCGCACGGCGATCAGCAACTACGGCGACCGCACCAACGTGCAGACCTGCGAGCTGGTCAACCTGGCCGACCTGGACACCGGTTCGACGTACGTCCAGCAGACCATCGCCAACTACCTCAGCGACCTGCTGACGCTCGGGGTGGACGGCTTCCGGATCGACGCGGCCAAGCACATCGCCGCCTCGGACCTCGCCGGCATCAAGGCGAAGATGAGCAACCCCAACGCCTACTGGGTGCAGGAGGTCATCTACGGTGCGGGCGAGGCCGTCCAGCCCTCCGAGTACACCGGCACGGGCGACGTCGACGAGTTCCGCTCCGGCACCTGGCTGAAGAGCGCCTTCAACGGCGGCAAGATCTCCGACCTCTCCACCTGGGGCAGCGGCCTGCTCGCCAGCGGCCAGGCCCGCACGTTCGTCGACAACTGGGACACCGAGCGCAACGGCTCGACCCTGAACTACAAGTACGGCAACAGCTACACGCTGGCCAACGTCTTCATGCTGGCCTTCCCGTACGGCTCGCCGAACGTGTACTCCGGCTACGCCTTCTCCAACAACGACGACGGCCCGCCGAACGGCGGCACCGTCAACGCCTGCTACAGCGACGGCTGGAACTGCACCCACGCCTGGCGGCAGGTCGCCAACATGGTCGGCTTCCGCAACGCCGTCTCCGGCACCGGCATGACCAACTGGTGGTCCAACGGCAACAACGCGATCGGCTTCGGCCGCGGCAACAAGGGCTACGTCGCGATCAACCACGAGAGCGGCTCGATCACCCAGACCTTCCAGACCTCGCTGCCCGCCGGCACCTACTGCGACGTCCAGCACGGCGACCCGACCACCGGCGGCGGCTGCTCCGGCACCACCTACACCGTCGGTTCGAACGGCACCTTCACCGCGACGATCGCGGCCGGCGACGCCGTCGCCCTCTACGTCGGCGCGGGCGGCAACGCCACCGCCACGGCCACCCCGAGCAGCACCCCCAGCAGCACCCCGACCGGCAGCACCGGCTCGGCGACCGTCTTCTACTCGACGGACAAGAACTGGTCGGCGTACTACCTGCACTACGCGCCCACCGGCGGCACCTGGACCACCGCGCCCGGGGTCGTCATGGACGCCGCCTGCACCGGCTGGGTGAAGAAGACCGTCGACCTCGGCACCGCCGCGGGGCTCGCCGCCACCTTCAACAACGGCTCCGGCACCTGGGACAACAACAACAGCGCCAACTACGCGCTGGGCAGCGGCAACGTCACCGTCAAGGACGGCGTGATCGGCAGCGGCGACCCGTGCGCCGGCGCCACGGCATCGGCATCCCCCTCGCCGACCGCCACGGCGACCTCCACCACCACCGGCGCCTCGTTCGCGGTCAACGCCACCACCGTGACCGGCCAGAACATCTACGTGGTCGGCAACAACGCGACGCTCGGCAACTGGGACACCTCGCAGGCGCTGCTGCTCTCCTCGGCGGCCTACCCGGTGTGGAAGCTGAACGTGACGCTGGGCGCCGGCACCGCGTTCGAGTACAAGTACATCCGCAAGGACGCGAGCGGGGCGGTCACCTGGGAGTCCGGGGCGAACCGGACGGCCACCGTCCCGGCGAGCGGTCTGGTCACCCTGAGCGACACCTGGCGGCCCTGACCCCGCCCGCCGGGGGAGGACACGGGTGACCGGTCCAAACCCCTCGATCGGGTGGTGAAGCTCCGCGGGACCGGTCGTGCCGTCACCCCGATGGCACGATCGGTCGCGTGAGCAACGCCCCCACCGTTCTCGACATCGAGCTCCGCGGCGGCCGTTGGGACGGACACCTGAAGCGTGTCCGTCCCGGCGCGCCGCCGCCCGCGCTCCGGATGATCCTCCGCGCCGACCTGCCCGCCACCGAGGCGGGCGAGTACTGGCCCACGACCAGCGTGTACCGGTTCGACCCCGACGGGCCGGTGCCGCGGTACCGGCACTCGCACGACGAGTGAGAGCGGGCCGCCGCCGCACCGGCAGGGGTGCGGCGGCGGCCCGTCGCCGGTCAGTGGCCGAAGTCGAACCAGTTGAGGTTGAGGAAGTCGGCCGGCTGCCCGCTGCTGAACGTCAGGTAGACGTCGTGGGTGCCGGTCACCGCGCTGATGTTGGCCGGTACGGTCCGCCAGTTCTGCCAGCCCCCGGTGTCGCCGACGGCGAACGAGCCGATCGGGGCGTTGCTCCGGCTGTCCAGGCGGACTTCGACGAGGCCGCTCACCGAGCCGCCCGCGCCGCCGGCCACCCGGGCGAGGAACTGCGTGGCGGGCGTGGAGCCGAAGTTCACCCCGCGGTAGAGCGCCCAGTCGCCGTTGCCGATCCAGCCGACGTCCTGGCCGCCCTCGGAGCAGGTCTCGGTGGCGGTGCCCGACTGGCTGTCGGAGGACTCGGCCTGGATCGCGCTGTAGGCGTCGCGGTTCCCGGGCGGCGGGGTGGTGCCACCGGTCGGGGTGGGCGTCGGGGTCGGCGTGGGCGTGGGCGTCGGAGTGGGCGTCGGGGTCGGCGTGCTGCCGCCGCCGGACTGCAGGACACTCACGTAGTCGACCAGCATGGGCACGCCCGAGACCGTCCCGCTGTCCGGTCCGCCGCCGAACGCGCCGGGGAAGCCACCGCCCATCGCCACGTTGAGAATGACGAAGAAGCCGTGGTTGGTGGCCGCGCTCCAGGTGGCGGCGTCCATCTGGCCGGAGTTCACGCTGTGGAACTGCACGCCGTCCAGGTACCAGCGCAGCTGCTCCGGACTGGTGGAGCGGTCCCACTCCACCGCGTAGGTATGGAAGCCGCTCTGGCAGCTGGGCGTGCAGGCGCTCTGGCCACCGATGCCGGTGGTCTCGTTGCAGGGGCCGCCGGAGGCGGTGCCGCAGTGGAGGGTGCCCCAGACGTTGTTCAGGCCCTGGACGTTCTCCATGACGTCGATCTCGCCGATGCCCGGCCAGTTCCAGTAGTTGCCGCGGAAGGGCGCACCGAGGGCCCAGAACGCCGGCCAGTAGCCCTTGGCGGCGGCGCCGGTCACGTTCGGCATCTGCAGCCGCGACTCGATCCTCAGTTTGCCCCCGGCCGGCGGCTGGAAGTCGGTGCGGTTGGTCTCGATCCGGCCGGAGGTCCAGTTGCCCGCAGCGTCCCGGAGCGGGGTGATCTTCAGGTTGCCGTTGCCGTCGAGCGCGACGTTGGAGGTGCTGGAGGTCATCGTCTCGACCTCGCCGGTGCCGAAGTTCGCCGCTCCTCCCGGGTAGGAAGTGCCGGTCGTGTAGAGCCAGTTGGCGGTGTTGACGCCGGATCCGGCCGGGCCGTTGAAGTCGTCGGTGAACACCTGTGTCCAGCCGGCCGGCGGCGTGGGTGCGCTGGCCTGGGCGCTGAGCTGGCCGGTGAGCCCGGCGGCGAGCAGGCCGGACAGTCCGACGGCGGAGAGCAGAACGCGCAGGCGTGGCCTTCGGTGCCGCATGGGGGTACCTCTCGGTGGGTGGGGGCGTACCAGAAATGAGAGCGCTCTCGGAAGTAGGTACCCAACTGCCGGGCCACTGTCAACAACTGAAGGCAAGTTGGCTGGTGAACCCTAAGGGAGCTTCAAGGCTCGGTGTCGGGCATTGACAGTTCGTCGTCCCGGCGGCCACTCTCCATTCGAGAGCGCTCTCACAGGGGCGCCCCGGCCGGGCGAGGGCTCCCTCGGACCCGCGCGGCCGGGCGCGCCCCGTTCCGTCAGCCGCGGCCGATGTACGGCATCGCCGTCGCCATCACTGTGGCGAACTGCACGTTCGCCTCCAGCGGCAGCTGTGCCATGTGCCGCACCGTCCGTGCCACGTCGGCCACGTCCATGGTCGGCTCGGCGGCGATCCGCCCGTCCGCCTGCCGCACACCGGTGCCCATCGCCGCCGTCATGTCGGTGGCGGCGTTGCCGACGTCGATCTGCCCGCAGGCGATCCGGTACGGGCGGCCGTCCAGCGACAGCGCCTTCGTCAACCCGGTCACGGCGTGCTTGGTCGCGGTGTACGCGACGGAGTGCGGACGCGGCACGTGGGCCGAGATCGACCCGTTGTTGATGATCCGGCCGCCCTGCGGCTCCTGGGCCTTCATCAGCCGGAACGCGGCCTGCGCGCAGAGGAACGCGCCGGTGAGGTTGAGGTCGACCACCGCCCGCCAGTCCGCCACCGACAGGTCCTCGACCGGGGTGGGCGCGCCGAACGTGCCGGCGTTGTTGAACAGCAGGTCGAGCCGGCCGAAGCGCTCCGCCGTCTCCGCGAACAGCGCGTCCACCGCCGCCGGGTCGGTGACGTCGGTCGGCACCACCACCGGCCGACCCGCGGCCCCCTCCGCCCGGGCGGCCGCCTCCGCCGTCGCCCGCAGCGGGTCGGCCCGCCGCCCGGCGAGCACCAGCTGCATCCCGGCCGCCGCGAGCTCCACCGCGACGGCGCGCCCGATCCCGCTGCCGGCCCCGGTGACGACGGCGATCTGCTGCGGCATGGCGCGCTCCTCGATGCGGTGGCCGGACGCTTCCCCCGATGATCGCCGAGCGCCCCGGGGCTGTCACCGGTAGGACCGTCCAACACGCCCGCCCGCCGCGCGGACACCACTCGGCACAAGCTCCGGACCCCGCCGGACGGCGGGGTGCACCCCCGCCATTCGGCTGCTTGCCCGCCCTGTCGCAACCGGTTTCCGCAGGTCCGCGTCATACGATCTCGGACGGCTCCGCATCCGGGGCCACCCGTCCGGCGCCCGTCCGGACGTCCCGGCGTCGGAGAGTCCCCGTGTCCTCGCAGCAGCCCCACCGCACCCGTGCCGCCCGCACCCGCGCCCGTCTGGCCGGTACGGCCGGGGCACTCGCGCTGGCCACGGCGCTCACCGGGTGCGGATCCGCCGCGGCACCGGCCGGCTCGCACGACGCGGCCGGCGCCACCGGCTCCGCCCCGGCGCAGGCGCCGAGCCCCGCGCCGTCCGCGAAGCCCGGCCGCGTCCTGCTGCCGACCGGCCCGGCCGCGACCCTGACCCGCGTCCGCGACACCGGGGCCGGCCCGATCATGCTGACCACCCTGAAGGGCGCCAAGTCGGGGGTCAGCGGCAAGGTCTGGGTCTGGCTGCCGCCGCAGTACCACGACCCCAAGTACGCCACCTACGGGTTCCCGGTGCTCACCCTGTACGCGGGCGGCCAGAGCGCCGGCTACAACACCTGGACGGACAACCAGCTGCCGATCCAGAAGATCGACGCCGACCTCGCCCAGCAGGGCAAGGCGCACCCGTTCATCCTCGTCATGCCCGTGCAGAACCTCGACTCCCGGGAGTCGCAGGCCCTCGAATGCTCCGACATCCCCGGCCAGCCGAAGATCGGCACCTGGATGTCCCAGGACGTCCCGGACTTCGTCCGCGCCAACTTCCGCACCCTCAAGGGGCGTGACGGCTGGGGCCTGATGGGCGCCTCGACCGGCGCGTTCTGCAGCGCGAAGCTCGCCCTGCAACACCCCGACGTCTTCAAGGCCGCCGTCCCGATCGACGGCTACTTCAACCCCGACTCGCCGCTCTGGAAGGGCCACGAGGCCGAGCGGCTGGCCAACAGCCCCGGCGAACTGGTCGCCCAGGGCAAGGCCGACGTGCGGATGCTCGCCACCGCGGGCGGCTCCAACGGCTTCGAGACCGGCCTGGTCAAGGCCTGGGTGAAGAAGGCCGCGCCGCCGCTCACCGTCGACTACTACGAGCAGCCCGGCGGCAAGCACCTCACCGCCGACTTCAAGAAGATGATCCCGACCACCCTGGAGTGGCTGACCCGGAACCTCGCCGGGCCGTCCGGCGACTGACGCGCCGTCGTACCGCCCGCACCCCGCCGCCGCACCGCCGGCCCGCCGCGAATCGGCGAGTCGGCCGGACAGCGCTGCCCGGGAAGCGGGATACTCCAATCCGCCGGCGGTTGCGCCGCCCGGCGCGTGCCGTCTTCCGCTGCAGCGCCCCCGGGCCGCCGGGCACCCCGGCGTGCGGGGGCACCCCGATCACCCTCCGATCACCGTCCTGACCTGCGCGTCAATCGGTCATTGATTCGACTCTGATGGGCTGGCACCACTCTGGAGCCCTGGCCGAGCACCGTCGCGGTGCCGGAGACGATCCAGCCCCAGTCAGCCGCGAAGAGAGCGTCATGCCCTGCCACCTGCTCCCCGTCGACTCGCCACAGATTCCTGCCCAGCCGTACGCGGAGCAGCGGATGCCCGAGGCCCAGCCGATCCCGTTCGCCGCCCTGCACCTCGTCCACGCCGCCATGCGCCGCGACCTGGCCCGGCTGCCCAACGCCCTGCGCCTGCTCCAGCCCGAGGACGAGGCCGGCGCCCGCGCGCTCCAGGGCCACTGGGACTTCATGACCGCCATGCTCACCTGCCACCACGAGCAGCAGGACACCCGGCTGTGGCCGATGCTGCGCCGCTTCGCGCCGGAGCTGCGCCTGCTGCTCAACTGGCTGGAGGCCGACCACCACAACCTCGACCACTCCTTCACCCGGGTGACCACGCTCGTCCGGATCGCCACCCGTGACCCCGCCAGCGCCTGGCCGGTCGCGTACGCGGTGGAGGAGCTCGCGGCCCGGGTGGAGACCCACCTGCGGATCGAGGAGCGGCAGCTGCTGCCGCGGATGGCGGGCGTCTTCCCGGCCGGATCCCGGATCGGCACCCTGCCCGAACTGCTCGACCTGCTGCGCGCCGCGGACGGCCCCGCCTCCTCCGACGCCCTGGTCTGGCTGCTCGACGGCGTCGACGAGGCCCACGTCGAGCTCCTGCTGGCGGACTGCGACGACACCGTGGCCCGGCACTGGCCGCACTGGCGGGACACCTACGCCCGCTGCTCGGCCCAGCTGTGGGGGCCGGGCCGCAGCTGAGCCGGACGGCCGGGCCCCGGCCGGGCCCGCGGGCCGTCCGGGTGTCGCCCTGCTAAGGTCCGCCGGATGACCTCGATGTTCGAACCGGCCCTGCTCGCGCGGCTCATGACGGCCGACCGGATCCTCGTCGCCGGGGCCGGGGGCGGGTTCGACGTCTACGCCGGCCTGCCGATCGCGCTCGCGCTGCGGGCGGCCGGCAAGGAGGTGCACCTGGCCAACCTGTCGTTCAGCAACCTGTACGGGCTCGATCTCGACGTGTGGCTCGCGCCGGACGTCGCCGAGATCCGTCCCGACACCCGCGGTGCGAAGGAGTACTTCCCCGAGCGCACCCTCGCCCGCTGGCTGCGGCTGCACGGCATGCCGGACACGGTGTGGGCGTTCAACCCGGTCGGCGTGGAACTGCTGCGGGACGCGTACCGGGCGCTGACCGGCCACCTCGGGGTGGACGCGGTGCTGCTGGTGGACGGCGGCACCGACATCCTGCTGCGCGGGGACGAGGCCGGGCTCGGCACCCCGGAGGAGGACATGGCGTCGCTCGCGGCGGTGGCCGGCCTGTCGCACATCCCCGAACGGCTCGTCGCCAGCCTCGGGTTCGGCATCGACGCGTACCACGGCGTCAACCACGCCCACGTGCTGGAGAACCTCGCCGCGATCGACCGGGCGGGCGGCTACCTCGGTGCGTTCTCGCTGCCGCGCGACAGCAGGGAGGGCGTGCTCTACCTGGACGCGGTCGAGCACGCGCGGGCCGCCTTCCCCGCCTACCCGAGCATCGTGCACGGCTCGGTCGCGGCCGCCCTGCGCGGCGAGTTCGGCGACGTCCGCTTCACCGATCGCACAGGCGCCTTGTTCGTCAACCCGTTGATGACACTCTACTTCGGTGTGACGGTCGAAGCACTGGCCGCCCGGAACCTCTACCTCGACCGGCTCGAACGGACCGTTCTGATGCGGCAGATCAGTTCGATCATCGAGGAGTTCCGGGATGCGCTCCCCGCACAGCGCCCACCTCGGGTTTTTCCGCACTGAGCGGCCGCGCGCCGGATCGACCCCCGGTGGGAGCCCCCGCACGGGGCGCGCACGGCCCGTCGTGCGCCGGGCGTGTGCGCCGCCGTGCGGGCGCGCAACCGTCGACCGGTCCTCCGCGGACGCTCCGCCGTCGGTGTGTTCCCCGCCGCCGGGGGCAGGCTCCGCGCGATCATGACCGTCGGCCCGGACGCGCCTCGTCCGGGGCTCCAAGACGGCCGAGGAAAGGTGGCACGGCAGTGCCTCAACCCTTCGAGCTGCCGGACTTCTACGTCCCGCATCCGGCGACGCTCAACCCGCACCTGGACCACGCCCGCGTCCACACCAAACAGTGGGCCCGAGGCATGGGGATGGTGGAGGGATCGGGCGTCTGGGACGAGCACGACCTCGACTCCCACGACTACGCCCTGCTGTGCGCCTACACCCACCCCGACTGCTCGGCCGAGGAGTTGGCGCTGGTCACCGACTGGTACGTGTGGGTGTTCTTCTTCGACGACCACTTCCTGGAGCTGTTCAAGCGCACCCAGGACCGCAAGGGCGGCAAGGCCTACCTCGACCGGCTGCCGGCCTTCATGCCGCTGGACCTCTCCGAGGGCACGCCCGAGCCCACCAACCCGGTCGAGGCGGGCCTCGCCGATCTGTGGCTGCGCACCGTGCCGAGCATGTCGCAGGCCTGGCGCGAGCGGTTCCGGGAAAGTACCGAGCACCTGCTCAACGAGTCGATGTGGGAGCTCTCCAACATCAACGCGGGCCGGATCTCCAACCCGGTCGAGTACATCGAGATGCGCCGCAAGGTCGGCGGCGCCCCTGGTCGGCCGGCCTGGTCGAGCACGCCGTCGGCGCCGAGGTGCCCGCGGTGATCGCCGCCTCCCGGCCGATGCGGGTGCTGCGCGACGCCTTCTCCGACGGCGTCCACCTGCGCAACGACCTGTTCTCCTACCAGCGTGAGGTCGAGGACGAGGGCGAACTCTCCAACGGCGTTCTCGTCCTGGAGACCTTCCTCGGCTGCTCCACCCAGGAGGCGGCCGAGCGCGTCAACGACCTCCTCACCTCCCGGCTGCACCAGTTCGAGAACACCGTCTTCGCCGAACTCCCCGGCCTGTTCGCCGAGCACGGCCTCGACCCGGCCGCCTGCGCCGGGGTGATGGCCTACGTCAAGGGCCTGCAGGACTGGCAGTCCGGCGGCCACGAGTGGCACATGCGCTCCAGCCGCTACATGAACGGCGGCGGTGCGGCCGCCGAGCGCATCCCCGACCTGCCCGGGCCGACCGGCGTGGGAACCGGCGCGGCCGACGTGCTCAAGGCGCTGCGCGGCCTGGTCGGGCCGGGCCGCGCCCGCAGTCTCGGCCACGTCCCGTTCCGCGCCGTCGGCCCCTCGGTCCTGCCGGAGTTCGAACTCCCGTACCGCACCCGGCTCAACCCGCACCTCGACACGGCCCGGCGCAACCTCCTCGGGTGGGCCGACCGGGTGCGGATGATGGACGCCGTGCCCGGGGTCTGGAACGCGGAGAAGCTGGCCGACTACGACCTCGCGCTGTGCGCCGCCGGCATCCACCCGGACGGTACGCCGGAGGAACTCGACCTCGCCGCCGCGTGGTTGGCCTGGGGTACCTACGGCGACGACTACTACCCCGTCGTCCACGGCGCCACCCGCGACCTGGCCGGCGCCAAGGGCTGCAACGACCGGCTGCTGGAGTTCATGCCGCTGGACGGGGCGGCCACCGCCGTCCCGCTGACCGGTCTGGAACGCGGCCTCGCGGACCTCTGGGAGCGCACCACCGCGACGATGGACGACATCGGGCGGCGACGCTTTCGCGCGTCCGTCGAGAAGATGCTCGAAAGCTGGCTCTGGGAGCTGCTCAACCAGGCCCAGAACCGCATCCCCGACCCGGTCGACTACCTGGAGATGCGGCGGTTCACCTTCGGCTCGGACCTCACCATGGGCCTGAGCCGGATCGGCCACGGCCGGCGCGTCCCCGACGAGGTCCACCGCAGCGGCCCGGTGCAGGCCCTGGAGAACTCCGCGTCGGACTACGCGATGCTGATGAACGACGTCTTCTCGTACCAGAAGGAGGTCGAGTACGAGGGCGAGGTGCACAACCTCGTCCTGGTGGTGCAGAGCTTCTTCGACTGCGACCACCCGACCGCGCTCGGCATCGTGCACGACCTGATGAACTCCCGGCTCAGCCAGTTCCAGCACGTCGCGGCGAACGAACTTCCCCTGCTCTACGACGACTTCGAGCTGGACGCGGAGGCCAGGGCGACCCTCGACGGCTACGTCGTCGAACTGCAGGACTGGATGGCGGGCATCCTGACCTGGCACCGGGGCTGCAGGCGCTACGCGGAGCCCGACCTCGTCCGGCACCACCGGCCGGCGCTGCCGCAGCCGCCGGCCGGCAGTGCCGTGCCGGTGCCGGGGGCCGTCCCGCTCCCGGCTGCCGCGACGCGCGTCGAGGCACCGCCGTCCCGCCCGGCCGCGCCGCCCGTCCCGCTCGGCCCGACCGGCCTCGGCACCTCAGGCGTCCGGCCGCCCGTCCCCGTCCTGCGGTAGCGCGGTGCCCGGTGCCGCCGCGATGTCCAGCACCCCGGCGGCACCGGCCCGCAGCCGGACGAACCCCTCGCCCGGCACGGCCGTCAGGTCGGCGGTGAACGCCCCGGGCCGCAGGACGAGATCGCCGACTCCTCCGCGTCGTCGACGGCCAGGCCCCAGGGCGCGCCCGAGCCGTCCGCCGGCGGGCAGGCCAGGTGCACCACGGCCCGCGCCGGGCGCGGCGGGAAGTCCCGCATCCCCGCGGTCGACCAGGACACCAGCCGCAGCCGCACGCCGCCGCCGGGGACGGGCACGGGAGGCAACGCGTCACCCGGCGGCAGCAGAGCGCGCAGGGGCGCGGTGTCACCGATCGCGTAGGCGTCCGCCAGCATCCGCCGGACCGCCGCCGGGTCACCCCGGCGCACCCACTGCCCGGGCAGCGCCGCGAGCGCGGCCCGGCCGCGGCCGGCCGCGGCCGACAGGTCGCTGCCCGCGCCGGCCAGCATCGGGGCCAGCCCCACGACCTCGGCGCGGTCCACGCAGTGAGCGGACCGGCCTCTCCGCAGGACCAGCATGGTCTGGTAGAGCAGTCCGCCGATCTGCCGGCCGACCGGCCCCTGCAGGGCCGACGGGTGCCGGGGTGCCCCGTCCCGCTCGTGCGGGACCTGCCCCAGCGCGGCGTCCGCGGCCCGGCCGGCCGGTGACCGGTGCCATCGGCCGTCGTCGATCCACAGCTCGGCCCCGCGCCCGGTGATCGCGCCCGCGGCCCCGAGCCCGACCTCGACCAGGTCCCTGTCCGCCCCGAGCCCGACCTTGATCCCGGCGCCGAACACCGCGGCCCGGCTGTCGACCGCGGCCGCGGTCACCTCGTCGAACGAGAGGACGAGGCGGGCCTCCTCGGCGGCCGGTTCCCCGGGGTCGAACCGACGCCGCGCCGTCAGCCGCAGGACACCGCCCAGGCGGGTGCCGACGCGTTCCAGTCGCAGCTGCTCCACGGTGCACACCGACAGGTCGTAGTCGGCCACCGCGGCCGGCGTCGCCGGCACCGGGACGGGCTGCACGCGTCCGGCGAAGTCCCGCCAGTGGCCGCCGCGATCCTCCTCCGGCGGCAGCAGCCCGTCCAGGTCGAAGCCTGCCGCGGCCGCCTCCTCGACCGCCCACGCCCGTCTGCCGGGGCGCAGGTGCAGACCCCACCGCAGGCCGGCCCGGGCATGGAACTCCCGGGTGAGCCGGGTGCGGGCGGTGGCCGCCGTGGCCAGCGCGAACGACGCGTTGTTCCAGAAGTCGGCCAGGTCGCCGATCCGCTCGCGATCGTAGCTCCGGGCGTCGCGGGCCGCCTCGGCGATCTGCTCGACCGTGCGGTCCAGCAGGTGGCAGTACGCACGGAAGGCCGACCCCCGCGGCCGGGTCACGCGGCCACCGCCGGGCGTCGGTCGGGACGGGCGCCGGTCGGCGGCTCGGGCTGCGTCATACCGCCAGTCTGTCAGCGCCCGCTGCCAGACTGGGCGGTATGACGACCTGGCAGGATTTCGAGCACGAGGCCCCCGATCTCGCGCCGCTGGTGCGCGCCCGGTTCGAGGCCAACAAGCACCATGTGCTGGGCACCCTTCGGCGTGACGGAGCGCCCCGGGTCAGCGGCACGGAGGTGCAGTTCATCGGCGCGGACCTCACGATCGGCTCGATGTGGGGGGCCGTGAAGGCACGGGATCTCCAGCGGGACGGGCGCTTCGCGCTGCACAGCAACCCCGCGGACGAGACGATGGCGGCCGGCGACGCCAAGGTGTCCGGCACCGCCGTCGAGATCAGCGACCCGGTCGACCTGGCCGCCTACGAGTCGGACCTGCCGCAGCCGGCGCCGCCCGGGCCGTTCCACGCCTTCCGGCTGGAGCCCGCCGAGGTGGTGCTCACCACCGTCGAGGGGGACGAGCTGCTGATCCGCTCCTGGCGGCCCGGCGAGGACGTCCGCGAGGTCCGCCGCTCCTGAGCGGTCCGGCTCAGGAGGGCAGGACGGACCGCAGGGCCTCGGGGGTGCGGGCCACCACGGCGTGCCCGTCCTCGGCGGTGATGATCGGGCGCTGGATCAGGATCGGCCGCTCGGCCAGCGCGGCGATCCAGCGTGCCCGGTCGGCCTGCTCGCGCGGCCACTCCCGCATGCCGAGCTCCTTGGCGGCCGGCTCGTCGAGCCGGGTGATGTGCCACGGGTCCAGGTCGAGCCGGCCGAGCACGGCCTCCAGTTCGGCGACGGTCGGCGGCTCGTCGAGGTAGCGGCGGACGGTGTACTCGACCCCGGCCGCGTCGAGTTCACCGACGGCCGTCCGGCACTTGCTGCAGGCCGGGTTGATCCAGATCTCCATCCCGTCACCCTATCGGGCGGTCCTCGGACGCCGGGGAACTCCGTCCCGGGCCCGGCGGTTGTCAGGGCAGGACCAGGTCAGGACCAGGGTGGGGGCACGGGTGGACGGCGAGGCCATCATCGAGCAGCTGATGACGCCGGCGGGGCGGGCGGATCCGTACGCCCTGTACGAGCTGGCGCGCGGGCTGGGCCCGGTCGCGTCCTGCGGGCCCGACCTGGTGCTGGTCACCGGCCATCGCGAGGCCGACCAGGTGCTCCGCACGCCCGCCTTCCGGGTGGCCGACACCGAGCTGCGCGAGCAGTGGGAGCCGGAGTTCGCCGACCACCCCGCCAAGGTGCTGCTCTCCCGCTCGATCCTGGAGAGCAACGCGCCGCACCACGGCCGGATGCGCTCGCTGATCGCCTCGGTCTTCACCGCGCGCCGGGTCGCCGCGCTGGAGCCGGCCGTCACGGCCGCCGTGCACGCCCTGCTGGACGAGACGGCCGCGCAGGGCGCCGACGGCTCGCCGGTCGACGTCATGGACACCTTTGCCTTCCGGCTGCCGGTCGGGGTGATCTGCGAACTCCTCGGCGTGCCGGCCGAGGACAGGTACCGCTTCCGCGGCCTCGCCTCCGACCTGACGGCCGCCCTGGAGCTGGTCGCCGACGACAACGAGCTCGCCGCGGCCGACGCGGCCGCCGACGAGCTGTCCGGCTACTTCACCGAGCTCGCCGCCCGGCGCCGCGCCCACCCGCAGGACGACCTGGTCAGCGCGCTGGTCCAGGTCGCGGCGGCGGAGCCCGGCCGGCTCTCCGGCCACGAGCTGCTGGCCAACCTGGTGCTGCTGCTCGTGGCGGGCTTCGAGACCACCACCAACCTGCTCGGCAACGCCCTGGCGCTGCTCTTCGAGCATCCGGGGGCCGCCGCGGCGCTGCGGGCCGGCACCTTCGACCCGCAGGGCCTGACCGACGAGGTGCTGCGGTTCGACTCGCCCGTGCAGCTGACCTCGCGGATCGCCCTGGCCGACGGCCTGGAGGCCGGCGGCGTCCCCGTCCCGCGCGGCACCGGCGTCTTCCTGCTGATCGGCGCCGCCAACCGCGACCCCCGCCGCTACACGCACCCCGACCGGTTCGACCCGACGCGCCGCGACAGCCATCCGCTCAGCTTCGGCGGCGGCCCGCACTACTGCCTGGGTGCCCAGCTGGCCCGGCTGGAGGCCGCGGTGGCGCTGCCCGCGCTGCTGGCCCGCTTCCCCGGGCTGGCCCCGGCCGGCGCCCCCGAGCGCCGCGACCGCCTGGTCCTGCGCGGCTACGGCACCCTGCCGGTCACCCTCGGCTGACGGTCCCGGTCGCCCGCCCCGGCCGACGGCCCGGGACGCTGCGGCGGCCGGTCCGGCCCCCGCGCGCGATCGTCCGGGCTCGGCGACGATGGACGGGATGTCCACCCGCGCACCCGTCCCGCCCACCCCCGCCCGGAGGAGCATCCGGCGACGGCAGCAGATCGCCGAGGCCACCCGCCCTCCGCGCTGGGTGCTGCTGCTGCCGGTGCTGCTCATCGTCGTCGAGCTGTTCTTCGACGTGACCTGGCCGCACACCACGGCCGCGGGCTTCCTGCTCAGCGTGCTGCCGGTGGTCGTCGCCTTCGGCTTCGGCCCGGTCGCCGTCGCCCTCTCCACCGTGCTGGCGATCGGCCTCCAGCTCCTGCTCGCCGCCGGGGTCGGCCACCTCACCGAGCAGCACCACGTCTGGGCGTACGTCTCCACCGGCCTGGCCGGAGTCATGGGGACGGCGCTGTCCTGGCAGCGGGGGCGGCAGGCCCGCGACCTCGTCCGGGTACGCAGCATCGCGGACGAACTCCAGCACGCGGTGCTGCGCCCGGTGCCGGTCCGGGCGGGCGGCCTGCGGACCGCCGGCCGCTACCGGGCGGCGCAGGCCGACATGGGCATCGGCGGCGACCTGTACGAGGTCTGCGAGACCCGCTTCGGCACCCGGATCCTGCTGGGGGACGTCCGGGGCAAGGGGCTGGACGCCGTCCGGACGGTCGCGGACGTGCTCGGCGCCTTCCGGGTCACCGCGCACGAGACCGCGGACCTCGGCGAACTCGCCTCGCAGCTCGACCGGCACGTGCTGCGCGACGCGACGGACGGCGGCGACGACGAGCTGTTCGTCACCGCGGTGCTCGTCCAGCACTGCGCCCCGGGCACCCGCGTCGACCTGGTCAACCGCGGCCACCTGACGCCGCTGCTGCTCGGGCCGGACGGGGTGCGGCCGGTGCGCGGGCCGGCGTACCTGCCGCTGGGGCTGGGCCACCTCGCCGACGGCGGCCACCGGCCGACCGGCGTGGACCTGCCGCACGGCCACACCCTGCTGCTGCACACCGACGGCGTCAGCGAGGCACGGGACTCCTCCGGTGCCTTCTACCCGCTGAAGGCGCGCCTGGCCGCCCTCGGCAGCACCGACCCGGCGGTGGTGGTCGACTTCCTCGACCGCGACGTCCGGCTGCACTCCGGCCGGCTCGCGGACGACCTCGCCGTGCTCGCCCTCACCCCCGCGCCGCCCGGCACGAGCGCCTGACTCGCGCACCCCCGCCGTCCGGCGCGCCCCACCGTCCGGCGCGCCTCGGCGGCCGTCGGTGCCCAGGGCCGCGTCGGGCAACTTTCGCCCGTCGAGGAGCGGTCCGAGGCGCCCGGCTGGGCGTGCCGGCGGAGCGTCCTCGCACTGGACGTACTCGGACGCGCCGCCGGTGCGTCCAGTCGGGGTGCATCGGCCGCGACAGGGCGAAGGTTGCCCGACGCGGTACTAGGGTCGGGAACGTCCGGCCGCCGGCGGGGCGGCCGCGAGGAGAGGACCGGTCCGTGTTCGGAAGCAGCAAGGCGTTCAGCGGGTTCGCCGTCGACGACATCGACCGGGCCAGGGGCTTCTACGGCGAGACGCTCGGACTGGACGTCACCGCGGACGAGGGCATGCTGCGCCTGCACCTCGGCAGCGGCGCCGATGTCCTCGTCTACCCGAAGGACAACCACGTCCCGGCGACCTTCACCGTGCTGAACTTCCCGGTCGAGGACATCGAGCAGGCCGTGGACGAGCTCGTCCGGCGCGGCATCGACATCCAGCGCTACCCGGGCTTCGACGCCGACGAGAAGGGCATCGTCCGGGGGCCCGGCCCGCTGGTCGCCTGGTTCACCGACCCCGCGGGCAACGTGCTGTCCGTCGTGCAGATCGGCTGACCGGCAGACCCGACGGGATCGGCGGCGGGTACGGGGCTCCACCCCGGAGGTACTCCCCGGTGGGCCCCTGCGCCGGGGAGAATCGGGGCATGCCGGAACCCGCCCTGATCCCGCCGATCCCGCCGCGCCTCCCGGAGCGCGTCACCTGCCGGCGCTGCGGCCGCCCGCTCCACGATCCGGTGTCACGGATGCTGCGGCTGGGGCGCGAGTGCCGCGGCCCCGAGGAGCCCGTCCGGGTCCTCGCGGGCGAGCAGGACGTGCTGCCGGGCCTCCCCGGGAGCGGTACGGCACCGGCCGTCCCGCCGGGCCGCGGGCGGGAACCGGACGGCACCGTGCCGGACCGGTCCCCGTGACCGGACCGCAGGCCGCCGCCCCGTGCGCCCCGCCCACCCCGCACGCCGTCGTCCGGCCCACCCCGCACCGATCCCCGAGCGAAGGCAGCCCGCCGATGACCGACGACCTCCGTACCCGGCTGGACAGCCTCGCCACCGAGGCGCACCGCCCCGAACTGGCCGGGCTCGACCGGCTGCCGACCGCCGAGATCGCCGCCCTGATGAACGCCGAGGACGCCGGTGTCCCGGCCGCGGTCGCCCGCCGGCTGCCGGAGATCACCGCGGCCGTCGACGCGATCACCGAGCAGCTCGCCAAGGGCGGCCGGCTGGTCTACGCGGGGGCCGGCACCGCCGGCCGGCTCGGGGTGCTGGACGCGGCCGAGTGCCCGCCCACCTTCGGCACCGACCCCGGGCAGGTGGTCGCGCTCATCGCGGGCGGCTCCGATGCCGTGCTGAACGCCGTCGAGGGCGCCGAGGACAGCCGCCGGGCCGCAGTCGCCGACCTGACCGCCATCGGGCTGTCCGCCGACGACGCGGTGGTGGGCATCGCCGCCTCGGGCCGCACCCCGTACGCGGTGGCCGCCGTCGAGCACGCCCGCGCGCTGGGCGCCCTCACGGTGGGGCTGGCCTGCACCGCGGACTCCGAACTCGGCGCCGCCGCCGAGCACGCGATCGAGGTGGTGGTCGGCCCCGAACTGCTCACCGGCTCCACCCGGCTGAAGGCGGGCACCGCCCAGAAGCTGGTGCTCAACATGCTCTCCACGATCACGATGGTCCGGCTCGGCCGGACCTACGGGAACCTCATGGTCGACCTGCGGGCCACCAACGAGAAGCTCCGGGCCCGTTGCCACCGGATCGTCACCCTCGCCACCGGCGCCGACCGGGAGGCGGTCGACCGCGCGCTGGCGGCCGCCGGCGGCGAGGTGAAGCCCGCGATCCTCGCGCTGCTCACCGGCCTCGCCCCCGAGCCGGCCGCCCGCCTCCTCGCGGAGCACGGCGGCCGGCTGCGCGACGCGGTGGACGCGGCGCCGGGCACGAACCGCACGCCCTGAGCCCGCCGGGGGCCGGCGTCAGGACCCGCCCAGCGTGCTCGGGCCGCCCTTCAGTGTGATCGTCAGACCGGTTGGCAGGGTCCGTACGGAGGTGGCCGTCAGGCCGAGCGGGTAGGGCCGCTGCGGTCCGGGCAGGGCCCCCAGGCCGCCGCCCAGGCCGCCCGGCCCGCCGAGCGCGTCGGCGGCGACGGGGCGGCCGAGCACGGTCAGGCTCGCCACGGTGAGCGTGACCCGGCCGCCGGTGACCGCCGGACGCAGGGTCAGCAGGCCGACCCCGCCCGGGCCGAGCGCGACGGTGACCGTCCCCGCGGCCGGGTCGGTGTCGACCGAGGCGACCGGCATCGACGGGTGGGTGGCCCGGACGACGGCCTCGACCGCCGCACCGATCGACCCCGTCGGCACGGTGACCTCGGCCCGGGTGCCGGCGACGCTGCCGCGGCCGGGCCCGCCGAGGCGGACATCGTCCAGGTGCGCGCGGAACGAGACGTCCGGCAGCGGCCCGAGGCCCGCGTGGTCGCTGCCGACGTCGAGCCGCGGGATGTGCCGCGTCATCAGGTCCCAGAGCACCGAACCGCCCGCCCCGCCGACCGTGACATCGCCGCCGAGGGCCGGGGCGGCCCCGGCGATGCGGTCACGGAGCAGGTCACGGGCGGTGAGTTCGCCCGCACCGGCCGCGCACAGCACGGCCAGGGCGACGCCCGCGGCGGTGGCGACGCGGTGCCGTCGCACCGCGGCGCGGACCCGGGAGAGCCGCCGCGTCACCGCCGGTCACCCCCGGCCGGGGCGGCCGCGCCCGGCCCGTCGGCCCGCCCGGCGCCGGGGCGGGCGTCCGGCACCCCGTCCGGCGCGCCGCGGCCGGGCGGCTGCGGCACACGGCTGCCCGGCCCCTCCGGATCGAGGTGCGGCAGCACGGCGTCCAGCCACCGCGGGAGCCACCAGTTGGCACGGCCGAACAGGTACATGGTGGCGGGCACCAGCAGCAGCCGGACGACCGTGGCGTCGATGACCACGCTGACGCCCAGGCCCAGGGCCAGCATCTTGACCACCACGTCCGGGGAGAGCAGGAAGGCCAGGAACACGCTCGTCATGATCATCGCCGCGCAGGTGATGACCCGCGCCGTGGCGGCGAGCCCGCCGGCCACGGCCAGGTGGTTGTCCCCGCGGTGCAGCCAGATCTCCCGGATCCGGGAGAGCAGGAACACCTCGTAGTCCATGGAGAGTCCGAAGACGATGGCGAACATCATCATCGGCACGTACGACTCGACCGGGACCCTCTCGCCGACGCCCAGCAGCGGGCCGCCCCAGCCCCACTGGAAGACCGCCACCACGACGCCGTACGCGGCGCCGATGGAGAACAGGTTCAGCACGGCGGCCTTGACCGCCACCAGCAGGCTGCGGAACACCGTGAGCAGCAGCAGGAACGCGGCCGCGACGACGACGCCGACGACCACCGGCAGGCGGTCGGCGAGCCGGTCGGTGAAGGTCAGCCCGGCGGCGGTGGCGCCGGTGACGTAGCCGGTGGCGCCCGTCCCCGCGAGCGCCCGCTGCAGGGTGTCGCGCTGCAGGGTGTGGAACAGCTCGGCGGTGGACCTCTCCTGCGGGCCGCCGGCCGGCGTCACCGTGGCGACCAGCAGGTCCTGGTCCGGGCTCGGGGCCGGGGCGGTCACCGAGGCCACGTCGGGCACCGCCGCCAGGTCCCGCCGGAGGGAGTCCGCGAGCCCGGCCCGCAGCCGCTGGTCGGCGACCTGCCGGCTGTCGAGCTGGACGACCACCGTCAGCGGGCCGTTGGCGCCGGGGCCGAATCCCGCGCGGACCAGGTCGTAGGCGCGGCGGTCGGTGGCCGTGGCGGGCTGCGCCCCCGCGTCGACGTGCCCGAGCCGCAGGCCGGCCAACGGCACGGACAGGACGCCGAGCAGCAGCAGGCCGCCGATCAGGAACAGCCACGGACGGCGGCCGACCGTGCCGGCCCAGCGGTGCCACAGGTCGCCGTCGCCGGTGGGCTCGGCGACCGGGGTGCGGACCCGGAGCCGGTCGATGCGCCGGCCCAGCAGGCCGAGCAGCGCGGGGGTGAGCGTCAGCGAGGCGGCCGCGGCCACCAGGACGGTCAGCCCGGCGGCCACGCCGAGCGTGCCGATGAACGCGACACCGGAGGCGTACAGCCCGGCCAGCGCCATCGCGACGGTGGCGGCGGCGACCAGCACCGCCCGGCCGCTCGTGGCGACCGTCCGGCCGGCCGCCTCGGCCGGGTCCGCTCCCTCGCGCAGCAGCGCCCGGTGCCGGGTGGTGAGGAACAGCGCGTAGTCGACGCCGACGCCCAGGCCCATCATCGCGGCGAGGTCGGCGCGGCCCGGGCGAAGTCGACGTGAGCGGCGAGCAGGCCGAGGCCGCCGAGTCCCACGGCCAGGCCGAGCACCGCGGTCAGCAGCGGCAGCCCGGCGGCCGCGACGCTGCCGAAGCCGACGAGCAGCACCAGGACGGCGACGCCGACGCCGATCGCCTCCGAGGCGCGGTCGGCCGCCTTCGGCGCCGCGAGCTGCCCGAGCGGATCGCCGTACTCCACGGTGAGGCGGTCCTCGCGCAGCGGCCGGACGGCGGCGTCGACCCCGGTGAGGTAGGAGGACCCGAAGCCGGCCGGGCCGGCGTCGAAGCGGACGGTGATCAGGGCGGTGCCGCCGTCCGCGGACACCGCACCGGGGGTGGCCAGCGGGTCGGCCACCGCGAGGACGTGCGGCAGCCGGCCGAGCGCGGTGACCGCCGACGCGATCGCGGCCCGGTGGTCCGTCAGCGCCCCATCGTCGGAGCGGATCACGACCGGCGCGGTGATCCCGCCGACGCCGGCGCTGCCGTGCGCCTTGAGCAGGTCGGTGCCGGTCTGGGTGCCGGTGCCGGGCAGCGAGAAGCTGTCCGCGTAGGTGCCGCCCCACCGCGCGTCGGCCACGCCGACGGCGACCAGCAGGAGGACCCAGGCGGCGACGGTGCGCCAGGCGTGCCGGGCGCACCAGCGGCCCGTCCGGTGCAGCAGTCCGGGGCGTTCGCCCGATTCGGATTTCATGGCCCCACCCTGGGCGAGGCCTGTAAGGGCCAGGTTGGCGCAGTGTTCGGGGAGTGTACGGACGCCCGGCCCGCGCCCCGGGCACCGCGTCGGACCTGGTTAGCATCGGCCGTGCGCCGACGCGCGGCGCACCCGGCGTACGGCGCGGCGGCGCGGGAGGAGAGGCGGCCATGACGGAATCCAGGGGTCTCGTGCTGGTCGTCGAGGACGAGGCCCACATCGCCGACGTCCAGCGGCTCTACCTGGCCCGTGAGGGCTTCGGCGTGCACGTGGAGACGGACGGGCTCGCCGGGCTGGCCGCGGCCCGGCGGATGCATCCGGTGGCGATCGTGCTGGACATCGGCCTGCCGGGCCTGGACGGCATCGCGTTCTGCCGGGCGCTGCGCGACGCCGGTGACTGGACGCCGGTCCTGCTGGTGACCGCGCGCGGCGAGGAGGCCGACCGGATCCTCGGCCTGGAGCTGGGGGCCGACGACTACCTGACCAAACCGTTCTCGCCGCGGGAGCTGGTGGCCCGGGTCAGGACGGTGCTGCGCCGGTCCGCCGGCCCGCCCGGTGCGCCGGCGGCCGCGGTGGGCCGGATCGGCGTCGACCCGGTCAGCCGCACCGTGCGGCGGGACGGCGTGCCGGTGGAGCTCACCGCCACCGAGTTCAACCTGATCGCGCACCTGCTGCGCCACCCCGGGCAGGTCTTCACCCGCGAGCAGCTGCTCGCCCAGGTGTGGGGCTACCCGCGGTACCGCGACACCCGGATGGTCGACGTCTTCGTCTCCCAGTTGCGCGCCAAACTCGGGGACGCCAGCCCGATCCGTACCGTCCGCGGGGTCGGCTACAGCGCCGCGGACACCGACGCATGACCGAGCGGCACCCGGCGGCAGAGGGGCGTCCGGTCTCCGAGGGGCGCCCGGCTCCGCACCGCCGCGGGTCGCTGGCCCGCAACATCGTGCTGCTGACCACGGCCGTGGCGGCGCTCGCGGTGGCGCTGACCGGGCTGATCGCCTGGCAGACCGCCGCGCACGGCACCGAGCAGCGCGAGCGCGACCGGCTGGGGCGGCAGGCCACGCTGCTCAGCCGGATGCCCGACCTGTCGCAGCCGCTCTTCGACGGCGCCCAGGCGCTGGGCGGCCCGAACGGCGAGCGGCTGGCCGTCCTCGGCGCGGACGGCGCGATCGCCGGGGCCGCGACCCCGGCCGTCGACCTGGCGTCCAGGGCCGACCTGCTGGCCGGGCGGCCGGTCGACACCCGGGGCGTGCTGGGCGGCGAGGAGGTGCTGCTGGTGGGGCGGCCGGGACCGCGCGGCGGCGCCGTGGTGCTCACCGAGCCGTACGCGGTCGTCGCGCGGGACACCGACCGGATCCGCCGCAACACGCTGCTGCCGCTGGTCGTGGGCATGGTGGGCGCGGCCCTGGCCGGGGGCTGCTGGCCCGCCGGATCGCCCGCCCGCTGGTCGCGGCGGCGCGGGTCGCGCACCGGCTCGCCGACGGCGAACGCGGCGTACGGGCCGGGGTGGACGGGCCGCGCGAGGCCGCGGAGATCGGCCATGCGCTCAACGTCCTGGACGGCTCGCTGGTGCACAGCGAGAACCGCCAGCGCGAGTTCCTGCTGTCGGTCTCGCACGAGCTGCGCACGCCGCTGACGGCGTTGCGCGGTTACGCCGAGGCGCTCGCGGACGGCATGATCGAGCCCGAACGGCTCCCCGAGGTCGGGCGGATCCTGGCCGGCGAGACCCAGCGGCTGGACCGCTTCCTCGGCGACCTGCTGGACCTGGCGCGGCTGGAGGCCGACGACTTCCGGCTGGAGACCGCCGCCACCGACCTCACCGCCCTGGTCGCCGAGGCGGCCGCGTTCTGGGCCGAGCCCGCGGCCCGCCACGGCGTCGGGCTGCGGTGCGAGCCGCCGCGGCCGTCCGGGGCGCCGCAGGAGCCGGAGCAGGAGCCGGAGGCGGTGGTCGTGGCCACGGACGCCTTCCGGGTCAGGCAGCTGATCGACGGGCTGGTGCAGAACGCGCTGCGGGTCACGCCCGCCGGGCGGCCGGTGGTGCTGGCCGTCCGTCCGGCCGACGGCGGCGGAGCCCGGCTGGAGGTCCGCGACGGCGGCCCCGGCCTCACCGACGACGACGTCCGGGTCGCCTTCGACAGCGGTGCGCTGCACGAGCGCTACCGGTCCGTCCGCCCGGTCGGCAGCGGCCTGGGCCTGGCCATCGCCCACCGCCTGGCCGGCCTGCTCGGCGGCTCGGTCGCGGTGCGGGGCCACGGCCCGGAGGGCGGCGCCGCGTTCACCGTCACCCTGCCGCCCGCGCCCCCGCCCCGCTGAGGACGGCCCCGCAGCCGGTGTGTTCCTCCTGGGCGGCGGCGGTTCAGGCGTTCGCGGGGGAGACGGGTTCGATCTCGCCGGGGCGCCAGGACTTGTCGAAGCAGGCGGGCAGCGGGTTGTAGAAGCGCAGGAGGGCGAACCAGTTGCGGCCGGGCAGGGTCTGCACCCAGTTGCCCTCGGGCACGCCGTCCGGGCGGGAGGGGGCGAAGCACAGGCTGGTGGAGCCGTCCTTGTCGGGGACGGCCGCCGGGGTCGGGCAGGACTGCGAACCGGCGCGGGGGAAGCGCTGGTCGGTGGCGAGCATGGAGCGCGTCCGGGTGTCGTACAGGGTGATCGACCAGAATTTCTCGGCGGGGATGTCCGGCGGCAGCACCAGCCGGTAGGTCCGGTCGCCGTCCAGCGGGGCTCCGGTGGCGTCCAGGGTGGTCCCGACGTACTGCGAGCCGATCCGGGGAGGTTCATGCACATCGCCGGGGTGATGCCGGTGGCCAGGTAGAAGAAGGCGGCCCGGGCGTTGAGGTGCTTGGCACCGCGGTCGGGGAACGGCTGGAGGCCGTCGCGGGTGACCAGCGGCGGCGCCGCCTGGAAGTCGAAGCCGCCGCTGAAGAGCGGCGAGGTCCAGCGGGAGCCGCTGCCCGGGTAGAAGTCGAAGCCCTCGGCGGCGCGCGGGCGCATCGCCACCGTGCGCACATAGGCGTTGGCGGTCGCGGCGGCGTCCGCCAGGACCTCCTGCCGGGCGGCGTCCGGCTCGAAGGGGCGGCCGTGGACGATGCCGACGGCCGCGATCGGTGCGGCCACCTCGGGATCGAGGGCACCGGCGCTCTCGGCCTGAAGGGCCTCGTCGAGCAGGGTGAAGAAGGAGGCGTCCACCGGCGCGACGGTGTTGATCACCAGGCCGCTGCCCTCGACGAACCGGGGCGGGCGCGGCCCGGTGGGCTCGGCGAGCGCGGCCCGGCCGAGCAGGAAGGAGGCGACGGAGGTGCCGTGGCCGCCGGGGGTGCAGGGCGTGATCCTCAGCTGTTCGCGGATCCGGCGGGCGGCCGGGGCCGGGTCGCCGTCCTCCAGGAAGCAACGGCCCAGCAGCCACACCCGGCTCGTGCGGACCCGGTGCACGGACACGCCGCCCTCGGGCAGCGGGCCCTCGTACCCGGGGCCGGCGAACAGGTACCGGCCGCCCTGGCCGCGGTCCGGTCCGGGGACGTCGACCACCAGCGGCCCGGCGGAGAGGTCGAGGAAGGTGAAGAAGTAGACGGTGTCCGCGTTGGCGGTCAGGAAAAGCGACCGGCTGTCCATCAGCTCGGAGAAGAGCGGGACGTCCCCGTCGGCCACCCCGGCCGCCAGCATCGCCCTGCGCATCGCCCACAGCGACACCGCCGGCAGCCCGGCCCGGTAGGCCTCGATGCCGTGCATCCGGTCCAGCTGCGCGTACACCGCCGCCGCGGTCTCCTCGGTCGGCAGCCCGTCGGCGAACTCGAAGGTGCCGGCGGTGGTCTTCACGGTGTCGGGGGTGACGAGGGAGGCGGGCGCGGACTCGATCTCGGGCACGCGGTCCCCTTGTGCTGCAGGCCGGTGGTGATCCGACCCTGGGCCGACGCCGCCGGGGGTGCATGTCGTCGCCCGGACACGCCTCCGCAGGCCGGCAGTTCGCCGGCCTGCGGAGGCAGCAGCCTTTCGACCTGCGTCCCCGCAGGCCGGAGGGGTCCTACAGGTCGAAGTACAGCTCGAACTCGTGCGGGTGCGGCCGCAGCGAGATCGGGGCGATCTCGTTGGTGCGCTTGAAGTCGATCCAGGTCTCGATCAGGTCGGGGGTGAACACGCCGCCGGCGAGCAGGTACTCGTGGTCGGCCTCCAGCGCCTCCAGCACGGCCGGCAGCGAGGACGGCACCTGCGGCACCGCGGAGTGCTCGTCGGGCGCGAGCTCGTACAGGTCCTTGTCGACCGGCTCCAGCGGCTCGATCTTGTTCTTGATGCCGTCCAGGCCGGCCATCAGCATGGCCGAGAAGGCCAGGTACGGGTTGGAGGACGGGTCGGGCGCGCGGAACTCGATGCGCTTGGCCTTGGCGTTGGAGCCGGTGATCGGGATGCGGATCGCGGCCGAGCGGTTGCGCTGCGAGTAGACCAGGTTGACCGGTGCCTCGAAGCCGGGGACGAGGCGGTGGTACGAGTTCACCGACGGGTTGGTGAAGGCGAGCAGCGAGGGTGCGTGCCGCAGCAGGCCGCCGATGTAGTAGCGGGCGGTGTCGGACAGACCCGCGTAGCCCTGCTCGTCGTAGAAGAGCGGCGAGCCGCTCGTCCACAGCGACTGGTGCACGTGCATGCCGGAGCCGTTGTCGCCGAAGATCGGCTTGGGCATGAAGGTCGCGGTCTTGCCGTTCCGCCAGGCGACGTTCTTGATGATGTACTTGAACAGCATCAGGTCGTCGGCGGCGTGCAGCAGGGTGTTGAACTTGTAGTTGATCTCCGCCTGGCCGGCCGTGCCGACCTCGTGGTGCTGGCGCTCCACCTGGAGGCCGCCGGCGGCGAGCTCCAGCGACATCTCGGCGCGCAGGTCGGCGAAGTGGTCGACCGGCGGGACGGGGAAGTAGCCGCCCTTGTACTTGACCTTGTAGCCGCGGTTGCCGCCCTCCTCCACCCGGCCGGTGTTCCAGGCGCCCGCGATCGAGTCGATGTGGTAGTACGAGGCGTTCGCGCTGGTCTCGTAGCGGACCTCGTCGAACACGTAGAACTCGGCCTCGGGGCCGAAGTACGCGGTGTCGGCGATGCCGGACGAGGCGAGGTAGGCCTCGGCCTTCCGGGCGACGTTGCGCGGGTCGCGGCTGTAGGCCTCACCCGTGATCGGGTCCTGGATGAAGAAGTTGATGTTCAGGTGCTTCTCGGTGCGGAACGGGTCGAGCCGCGCGGTCGCCAGGTCCGGGACGAGCGCCATGTCGGACTCGTGGATGGCCTGGAAGCCGCGGATCGACGAGCCGTCGAACATCAGCGTCTCGGACGGATCGAAGGTCGATGCGGGCACGGCGAAGTGCTGCAGGACGCCCGGCAGGTCGCAGAACCGGACATCGACGAACTTGATGTCGTTGTCGGCGATGTACTGCTTGACCTCGTCGGCGTTGGTGAACATCGATCCTCCTCAGCGAGCGGGTATCGGCCTCACGGTAGGAGCCGCCCGTTTCCGATTGGTGACTCGTTCGTTTCCTGCATGTTAACCGGGCGCGCCGACGGGGGCGGCAAACACGTACGGTTTCGGGCAAATCGCCCCGCCCTGGCCGGGGGTGGGCGGCGAGTGGTCTGGACCACTTGTCCCTCTCGTGGCGACACGGTTCACCCCGTCGGGGGAGGCCGCCGAAGATCGCCCGGAACGCCCGGATACTGTGGATTTCGTGGATACCAGAGAAGCGTTGGGATCGTGGATCGACGGCCCGAAGGCGGCCGCCGAGAAGATGGGTGCCGACTTCGGCCACCGCGGCGAGCGCCTCGGCCTCCCGAAGGAGGGCTCCGGTTCCCTCGCGGGCCCGGGCCGCCGGCTGGGCGCCCTGTTCGTCGACGGCTGGCTGTGCAGCCTCGTCGCGTACGGCCTGCTCTCCCACGGCGACCGGGCCGGGGCCAACCTGTGGACCACCCCGCTCTTCTACGTGGTCACCGTGCTGCTGCTCGCCACCGCCGGCACGACCGTCGGCAAGCGGCTGTTCGGCCTGCGGATCGTCCGCCTGGACGGCCGCCGCGCCACCATCCCCCAGGTGCTGCTCCGCACCCTGCTGCTGTGCCTGGTCGTCCCCGCCGCCGTCTGGGACCGCGACGGCCGCGGCCTGCACGACAAGGCGGTCGGCACGGTCGAGATCCGCATCTGACCCGCCCCGGGCCCGGACGTCGAACGGCCCCGCCGCGAGAGGATCGCGGCGGGGCCGTGGTGTGTCGTGAGGGAAGGCCGCCCGGGGGCGGGGTCAGCGGACCTGGCCGCCCTTGGGCATCCGGGCACCCTTGGGCATCGGGCCCTTGGGGATCGGCGCCTTCGAGAGCAGGTCGCCCAGCGCCCGCAGCCGGTCGTTGGTCTCGGTGACCTGGGCGGGCGTGATCGAGCGCGGCAGGCGCATCAGGTGCACCTGGAGCTTCTTCAGCGGGACCTCGCCCTGGCCGTCGCCGACCATGATGTCGTGCACCGGGACGTCGCCGACCACGCGCGCCATCTTCTTCTTCTCGGCCGCCAGCAGCGGGCGCACCCGGTTCGGGTTGCCCTCGCCGATCAGGGCGATGCCCGGCCGGCCCACGGCGCGGTAGACCGCGTCCTGGTTGCGGGTGACCGCCACCGGCGTCGGGTTGGCGTTCCAGCCGCGCCGGATGTTGTTCAGCACCGCCGCGACCGCGCCCGGCTGGCCCTCCATCTGCCCGAAGGCGGCCCGCTCGGCCCGGCGTCCGAAGACCACGGCCATCGCCAGGAAGCCCACGACGAAGCCGAGGATCCCCAGGTAGATGGGGTGGCCGATCGCAAAGCCGATGGCGAGGAACACGCCGAAGGTGATGAGGCCGACGCCTGCGATGATCAGGCCGATCTTGGTGTCGACCTTCTTGGTCATGGTGTATGCCAGACGGATCTGCTTCAGCCGTCCGGGGTTCTCGGATGTTTCCCTCGCCATGACGCTCATGGTACGTGGCGGGGGGCGGTATATCCAAGGGCGGTGGCCCCGACACCGCCGGTGCGGCCGCTCAGGCGTGCCGGCGGCCGACCACCGCAGGGTCCGGGGCCCCGCCGTGAGCCCCGTCACCGCTGCCGTCGAGCTCGCGCTCGGCCGCGTGCCGGCGGTTCTCGCAGACCGCCGCCCAGGCGTTCCTGCGGGCCTGCCGCTGGCCGCCGGCCAGCAGCACGCTCTCGGCGTACCGCAGCGCACCGCCCACCGACCGCATCCGGGTCGGGACCAGGCCGCGCGGTACTCCGCTCACTGCCCCCATGCTCAACAGCTCCCCTCATGACCGGGTGGACGCCGACTCCGTCAGCATCCCCCGGTGGTGTTACCGATCGGTGACCTGCCCGTCAAAGTCGCATGAAAGCCGCGCAACGGCAAGGCGGAACGCCGGAAGGCGGCGGTCCGGGACCGCCGCCTTCCTCCGCACTGCCGAACGGCCTCAGACCGCCGTGCGCTCCCGGTGCTCCAGCGCCTGCCGGTACAGCCGGCCGGCCCGGTACGACGAGCGGACCAGCGGCCCGGACATCACACCGGCGAAGCCGAGCTCCTCGGCCTCCTGCTGCAGCTCCACGAACTCGTGCGGCTTCACCCAGCGCTCGACCGGGTGGTGGCGCAGCGACGGCCGCAGGTACTGGGTGATGGTGATCAGCTCGCAGCCGGCGCCCACCAGGTCGGCCAGCGCCTGGCTGACCTCCTCGCGGGTCTCGCCCATGCCCAGGATCAGGTTCGACTTGGTGACCAGGCCGGCCGCACGGGCCTGGGTGATGACGTCCAGCGACCGCTCGTAGCGGAACGCCGGGCGGATCCGCTTGAAGATCCGCGGCACCGTCTCGACGTTGTGCGCCAGCACCTCGGGGCGCGAGGAGAAGACCTCGGCGAGCTGCTCGGGCACCGCGTTGAAGTCCGGGATCAGCAGCTCGACGCCCGTCCGCCCGGCCTGGCGGTCGGCGGTCAGCGCGTGCACCTGGCGCACCGTCTCGGCGTACAGCCAGGCGCCGCCGTCCGGCAGGTCGTCACGGGCGACACCGGTGATGGTGGCGTAGTTCAGGTCCATGGTCACGATGGACTCGGCGACCCGGCGCGGCTCGTCGCGGTCGAACTCGGCGGGCTTGCCGGTGTCGATCTGACAGAAGTCGCAGCGGCGGGTGCACTGGTCGCCGCCGATGAGGAACGTCGCCTCACGGTCCTCCCAGCACTCGAAGATGTTCGGGCAGCCGGCCTCC
The DNA here is from genome assembly GCF_039544005.1 of Kitasatospora paranensis. Taxonomy (NCBI): domain Bacteria; kingdom Bacillati; phylum Actinomycetota; class Actinomycetes; order Kitasatosporales; family Streptomycetaceae; genus Kitasatospora; species Kitasatospora paranensis. The sequence goes on along the minus strand of NZ_BAABKV010000001.1, from coordinate 2,721,509 downwards.
TGGCAGACCGTGTGCAGCCCTTCCTTCTTCACCAGCGACTGGAGCGCGTTGTACTCGGGCCCCATCTTCGCCCGGGTCTTGATCCACTCGGGCTTCCGCTCGATGGGGGTCTCGCTGTTGCGGACCTCCAGGCGGAGCAGCTTCCTGCCGTCGGGCGCGACAGCGGACACGGGCACTCCTAGAACTAGACGGGGTACCCCCAGGGTACGCCTGTGCTTTCCGGGTCTTCGCCGGACCTCCGCCCGGCATTCGCAGGGCAACAGAGGTACCGGCCGGTAGATTCCCGCCTCAGCGGGCCAACGCGGGCTCCGGGAGCTCCGCGAGGACGTCCGCCAGGTGCCGCCGGACGACCGGCAGCGCCTCACCGACCGGGAACGGCCGGCCCAGCTCCGAGGCGAGCGAACCCACCCCGGCGTCGCGGATCCCGCACGGCACGATCCGGTCGAACCAGGTCATGTCCGGGTCGCAGTTCAGCGCGAAGCCGTGCATCGTCACACCGCGCGCCACCCGCACCCCGATCGCCGCCAGCTTGCGGTCGTCGCCGCGCTGCCCGGCGTTGGACGCGGCGTACTCGGGGCCCGCCAGCCGGGGGTCGATGCCCAGCGGCAGACCCATCCGCAGCGTCAGCTTGCCGATCTCCAGCACCTCGGCCGGGTCCACCACGGCGTCCGGGATCTCCTCGCCGAGCACCCACACCCCGCTGCGGCCCTCGACCCGCGAGGTGGCCACCCCGAGCTCGGCACAGGCGCGGATCAGGGCCTCCTCCAGCCGTCGCACGTACGCCACCACGTCGATCGGGTCGGGCAGCTTCACGATCGGGTAGCCCACCAGCTGGCCGGGGCCGTGCCAGGTGATCTCCCCGCCGCGGTTCACCTGCACCACGGGGGTGCCGTCCAGCGGGTAGTCCTCCGGGTTGGTCCGCTTGCCCGCCGTGTACACCGGCGGGTGCTCCAGCAGCAGCACGGTGTCCGGGATCTCGTCCGCCACCCGCAGCGCGTGCAGGCGCTGCTGCTCCTCCCACGCCGCCTCGTAGGACACCGCCGCCTCGCCGATGCCCATCGTCACGAACCGTACGTCCTCGCTCACCGCTGCTCCTTGCCAGGCGTTCGAGACCAACCTCGCCACTGTACGCCCTGCGGTTGCGCCGTTCGGGTGGCCCGGTCAGCCGTCCGCGAGCAGCTGCAGCCGCAGCGCCAGCTGGAGCTCCAGCGAGCGCTCCGGACCGCTCCAGTCGCGGCCGAGCAGCACCTCGATCCGGTCCAGGCGTTGGACGACGGTGTTCACGTGGACGTGCAGGTCGTCCTTGGCCCGGGTCAGGCTGCCGCCGCAGTCGAAGTACGCGCGCAGTGTCCGCACCAGCTCGGTGCCGCGCCGGGCGTCGTACTCGACCAGCGGGCCGAGCGCCGCCGTGACGAAGCCCTCCACGTCGTGCCCGTCGCCCAGCAGCACGCCGAGGAAGCCGAGACCGGCCGACGAGGCGCCGTCGCCGTCCCGGCCCAGCACCCGCAGGGCGCGGACGCAGCGCAGCCCCTCGGCGTGCGCGGCGGCCAGCGCGGCCGGACCGGCGGCCGGCCGCCCGGTGCCGACCGTGACCGGGCAGCCGACCAGCCGGGCGAGCCGGTCGGCGGCCTCGGCGGCCGCCCGGTCGGGGTCGGTGCCGTCGTCGGGCAGCAGCACCACCACGGCCTCGCCGTGCTCGGCGCTGATGCCCCGGGTGCCGAACAGGTAGCGGGCGGCGGCGCCGGCCAGCCGGGCCCGGCCCTCGGGCTCGCTCGCGGCCACCAGCACCAGGTGCGGCCGGGCCAGGTCCACGCCGAGCCGGCGGCCGCGGGCGGCGAGCCCGGCCGGGTCCCGGTCGGGGGCGGTGAGCAGGTCGGCGAGCAGCTCGCCGCGGACCCGGTTCTCCGTCTCGGCGACCGAGCGGCGCAGCAGCAGGAGCAGGGCGGTGACCACACCGGCCCGTTCGAAGATCCGGCGGTCCGGGTCGTCCAGGTCGGGGCGGCCGCGCAGCACCAGGCCGCCGAGCGGGTCCTGCCCGGCGAGGACGGCGCAGACCCAGTCGCGGCCGTGCCGGACGGCCCGGCCCTCGGTGCGGGAGGCGGCGAGCGCCTCGGCGAGGTCCCCGACGTCGCCGGGCCGGCCCGACAGCGGGTGGCCCTCGGTGTCGTACACGGCGACCTCGCCGTCCAGCAGGGTGGCCACCTCGGCCGCCACCGCCCCGACCTCGGCGCCGCGCAGCACCAGGTCGGTGAGCCGGTCGTGGGCCTGCTCGGCGCGCTGCACGGCCGCCGAGTGCGCCTGGATGACGTGGTTGGCGGCCGCCAGGTCGGCCAGCGCGGCGCGGGTGTCGGCCAGTGCCTTGGCGGTGTCCAGGGCGATCGCGGCGTGCGCCGCCAGCGTGCAGAGCAGGGCCACCTCGTCGGGGGAGAACGCCCGCGGCGAGCGGTCGGCGGCGAACAGCACGCCGATGACCCGGCCGCCCAGCAGCAGCGGCACGCCGATGATGGCGACCAGCCCCTCGTCGAGCACGCCGGCGTCGATGGTGCCGGTGTGGTGGAACCGCTCGTCGGTGCGGTAGTCCGGGGTGGCGTAGGGGCGGGCGGTCTGCGCGACCAGGCCGCCGAGCCCGTCGCCGAGGCTGAGCCGCAGGGTCTGGAACAGCTGCGACACCGAGCCGTCGGTGACCCGCATGTAGGTGTCGCCGGCGTCTTCGTCCGGGAGGGTCAGGTAGGCGGTGTCGGTGCCGAGCAGCATCCGGCCGCGGCGCACGATGGCCTGCAGCACGGCGTCCAGGTCGCGGGAGGCGGCGAGGTCGCCCGCGGTGTCGAACAGGGCCGTCAGCTCGGTCTCCCGGCGGCGGTGCTGACGCATCGTGCGGTGCACCCGCAGCGCCTGCCAGGTGGCCGCGTCGATCTCGGCGAGCACCTGCGGGGGCGCACCGAGCCGCCGGGCGTCGGCGAGCACGTCGGCGAAGTCCTCGGTGGCCGCGCCGGAGGCGAGCAGGTCGAGCAGCCGCCGCAGTGCCGGGGCCGAGCTGTCGTGGGGGTCGTTCATGGTGCGGGCCATCGTGCCATTCCTGCGGGACGGGCGGAACAACGGCGGGGCGCGGGGCCGGGGAACGGCGCGGGCCCCGTGCCCGCGCCGCGCGCCCGGCCCCGCGCCCCGCGGGGGCGGTTCAGCCCACCGGCACGGCCGCCGGGGCCGGCTCGGCCTCGGCGAGGTCGCTGCCGCGGGTCTCCCGGGCGCAGAGCACCGCCACGATCGTGATCGCGGCCGCGATCGCGACGTACACCGCGATCGGGGTGGCGCTGCCGTAGTCCTTGAGCAGGGCGGTGGCGATCAGCGGGGCCGGGGCGCCCGCCGCCACCGAGGAGAACTGGGCGCCGATGGACGCGCCGGAGTACCGCATCCGGGTGGCGAACAGCTCCGAGAAGAAGGCGGCCTGCGGCGCGTACATCGCGCTGTGGAAGATCAGCCCCACGGTGATCGCGGCGACCATGGTGCCGAACGACCGGCTGTCGACCATGCCGAAGAAGACGAACGCCCAGATGCCGACGCCCACCGCGCCGACCAGGTAGACGGGCTTGCGGCCGACCCGGTCGGAGAGCGCGCCGAACACCGGGATGAGCGCGAACTGGACGGCGGAGGCGATCAGGACGGCGTTCAGCGCGGTCTGCTTGGGCAGGTGGACGTGGCCCACCGCGTACGCCAGCACGAAGGTGGTCATCACGTAGTACGAGATGTTCTCCGCCATCCGGGCGCCCATGGCGATCAGCACGTCCCGCCAGTGGTGGCGCAGCACCGCGATCAGCGGCGGCTGCTCGACGCTCCGGCGGGCCTCGGCCGCGGCCAGCGCCTGCCGGAACAGCGGCGACTCGTCCACCGACAGCCGGATCCACAGACCGACCATCACCAGCAGCGCGGAGAGCAGGAACGGCACCCGCCAGCCCCACGCCAGGAAGGCGCTGTCGGACTGCACGCCGGTCATCAGCGACAGGACGCCGGCCGCCAGCAGGTTGCCCGCCGGGGCGCCGCCCTGCGGCCAGGACGCCCAGAAGCCGCGCCGCCGGCTGTCGCCGTGCTCGGAGACCAGCAGCACCGCGCCGCCCCACTCGCCGCCGAGCGCGAAGCCCTGCACCAGCCGCAGCGCGGTCAGCAGCACCGGTGCGGCCACGCCGACCTGGCGGTACGTCGGCAGACAGCCGATCAGGGCGGTCGCGCCGCCCATCAGCAGCAGGCTCAGCACCAGCAGCCGCTTGCGGCCGATCCGGTCGCCGAAGTGGCCGAAGACCAGCGCGCCCAGCGGGCGGGCGGCGAAGCCGATCGCGTAGGTCAGGAAGGAGAGCAGCGTGCCGGTCAGCGGGTCGGTGTTCGGGAAGAACACCTTGCCGAAGACGAGGGCCGCGGCGGTGCCGTAGAGGAAGTAGTCGTACCACTCGATCGTGGTGCCGATGAGGCTGGCACCGACGACCTTCCAGAGCTTCGAGCCTGATCTCGCGTCGTCGGGAGAGTGGGCCATGGGGTCACCTGTTCTCGGGGGTCGGGAGGCGGTCCGGGGGAGGGCGGTCCGGGGGAGGGCGGGGCGGGCGAAGGGCAGGGGCGGGGGTCAGTGCGCGGTCCAGCCGCCGTCCACGGGGAGGCTGGCACCGGTGATGCAGGACGCGGACGGCGAGCAGAGCCAGAGCGCGAGCTGGGCGACCTCGTCCGGCTCGATCAGCCGCTTCACGGCGGTGCGGTCGAGCATGATCTGCTCGACCACCTCGTCCTCGCGGATGCCGTGCGCCAGTGCCTGGGCGGCGATCTGCTTCTCCACCAGGGCGGTGCGGACGTAGCCGGGGTTGATGCAGTTGCTGGTCACGCCGTACGGCGCGCCCTCCAGGGCGGCGGTCTTGCTGAGCCCCTCCAGCGCGTGCTTGGCGGTCACGTACGCGGACTTGAAGGCGCTGGCGCGCAGGCCGTGCACCGAGGAGATGTTGACGATCCGTCCCCACTCCCGCTCGTACATGTGCGGCAGGGTGCGGCGGATGATCCGGAACGGTGCCTCGACCATCACCCGCTGGATCTGGGTGAACCGCTCGGTCGGGAACTCGTGCAGCGGCGCGACGTGCTGCAGGCCGGCGTTGTTGACCACGATGTCGGCGTCGTCCGGCAGGTCCTCCACCGCCCGTGGGTCGGAGAGGTCGGCGACGGCGGCGACGCCGCCGATCCGCGCGGCGAGCTCCTCGGCCGGGCCGGCGGCCAGGTCGACGACGTAGACCCGGGCGCCGGCGGCGGCGAAGGCCTCCGCACAGGCCCGTCCGATCCCGGAGGCCGCGCCGGTGACCAGTGCCGTCCGGCCGGCGAGCGGTCCCGCCGGGGCCGCGGCTGAAGTGGTGTCCATGGCCGAGAACGGTAGGAAGCGCGGGCCCGCGCTCCTATGTGTCCGGCTGCCACAGACCCGCACCCGGACGTGTGTTCCACCGCCATGGGGGCGATCGGGCGCCCGCGCCCGCACCAGTCAAACACCGGCGGCGCCGGCTTCCTCAGAACGAGGGCGCTTGCGTCACCCGTTCGGAGGATTGCCCGTCCGATTAGGCCCATAGCGCCCGAATGCTCGCTACATTCACGCCGATTCCCGACAGGGGGTGCCGCCCCGAACACCGGGGGACCGGTGCGGCGCCCGAGAGGTGTTGACTGATATGCCCCAACGGCCTGCAACCGACAGCCCTGCGTACGGACCGCTCGACGCGCTCGACCCGCACGACGTGCAGGCCGCGGTGCCTCCGCACGCGCCCGACGACCACCAGGCGGACGCCGCGTCGGGCGCCCACCGCACCCAGAACCCGCACCTGGCCTCCCTCATCGAGGAGTCCGGCTTCTCGCACGCCGGTCTCGCCAGACGCGTCGACCAGCTCGGCCTGGAACACGGCCTCGACCTCCGCTACGACAAGACCTCCGTGACCCGCTGGCTCCGCGGCCAGCAGCCCCGCGGAGCCACCCCGGCGCTGATCGCCGAGGTGTTCACCCGGCGCCTCGGCCGCCGGCTCACCGCCCAGGACGTCGGCCTCGACGCCTGCGCCCCGGTGTACGCCGGACTGGAGTTCGCCGAGACCCCGCAGGAGGCCGTCGACATCGTCGCCTCCATGTGGCGCAAGGACAACGGCCCCTACGCCGAGCTCCGCAAGATCGCCTTCACCCCGGCCGGGCTGGTCGTCCCCAGTCGGGACTGGCTGATCGGCCGCACCGACGAACGGGTCGCCCGGGACGCCACCACCCTGCCGCCCGAGGAGCTCGGCGCCGTCCGGCCCGGCCTCACCGTCGGCCGGCCCACCGGGCCGAGGGTCCCGCAGCAGGCGCGCCGCCCGCTGCCCTCCGGCCCCGAGGGCCCGGAGACGGCCGCCGGGGGCCGCGAGTCGCGGCCCGCCGTCCGGGTCGGCCGCGGCGACATCGCCGCCATCCGCGCCGTCGGCGACCTGTTCCGCGCCCTGGACCAGGCCTACGGCGGCGGCCACGCCCGCCAGGCACTGGTGCGCTACCTGGAGAGCGAGGCGGAGCCGATGCTCCGCGGCCGCTACGGCGAGCAGATCGGCCGCGCCCTGTTCGGTGCCGTCTCCGACCTCACCCGGCTCGCCGGGTGGACGTCCTTCGACATCGCCGCGCACGGCCTGGCCCAGCGGTACTTCGTCCAGTCGCTGCGCCTGTCCCAGGCGGCGGGCGACCGGGTCCTCGGCGGATTCATCCTCACCACCATGAGCCAGCAGGCCGTCCACCTCGGCCACGGCCGGGAGGCCATCCAGCTGGCCCGGGTCGCCCAGCAGGGCGTCGGCACCGCCGCGGCCCCGATCGTCCAGGCGCTGATGCACGGCGCGGAGGCCCGCGGCCACGCCCTGCTCGGCGACGTCCGGGCGTGCACCGCCGCCCTGGTGCGCTGCGAACGGGCGCTGGCCGCCGCCCGGCCCGGCGACGAGACCCCGTCCTGGGCGCGCTACTTCGACGAGGCGCAGCTCGCCGACGAGTTCGCCCACTCCTACCGGGATCTCCAGCAGTGGCGGCCGGCCGCGCAGCACGCGGAGAAGTCGCTGCGGCTGCGCGCCCCGGCGTACGCGCGCAGCCGGATCCTGTGCCGGCTGGTGCTGGCCACCGCCCGGCTCGGGATGGGCGAGCTGGAGGAGTCCTGCACGATGGCGACCGAGTCGCTGCGGGCGGCGGGCGAGATGCGCTCCGCCCGCACCGTCGAGTACCTGCGCGACTTCCACCGCCGCCTCGCGCCGTACCGGGCCACCCCGCGGTGCGCGCGTTCGAGGAGGCGGCCCGGCAGGCGGGGGTGATCTGAGCGGGGGTGGTGAGTCCGAGCGGGCGGGGCACCCGGGCCGGCCGGCCCGGGTGCCTCCGGGCCGGGCCGGCCCCTCCCGGCGCCGGACGAGCCCTAGGCCGCCACGTCCGCCGAGCGGCTCGCGGTGTCCAGCCCGAGGTCGCGCAGCACCGCCTGCGCGGCCCTGCGACCGGACACCAGCGCGCCCTGCACGCTGCTGGTGTCCCGGTGGTCCCCGCAGACGTACAGCCCGGCGAGCAGCCGGACCGACCGCCGCAGATGGTGCGGGGCGGGCATCGCCGGTATCGCGTCCGGGAGGTGCCGCACACTCAGGAACTCCCACCCCTCGGTGGGCGTCCCGTAGAGCTCGGCAAGCCGGCGGCGCACCGCCGGCTCGAACCCGGCCGGCCCGCCCGCCCCGAACCCGCGGCGGCCGAGCACCGTGGTGGCGATCAGCGCCCGGCCGGCCGGCGCGTACGAGGGGTGCACGTCGCTCAGCACCAAGGTGTGCGCGACCCCCGAGGCGTCGGCGTCCAGCAGCAGGGACGGCTCACCGAGCGGCGAACGGTCGGCCGCGTGGTAATAGGTGGTCACCGGGTGGAAGCTCGGCACCCGCAGGCCCGGCAGCAGCACGGCCGCGGACCGGGCGTCGCACGCCAGCACCACGGCCGACGCCGCGATCCGGCCGTGCCGGGCGGTCTCCACGCCGTCCGTCGCCACCGCGGTCACCTCCACGCCCAGCCGGACGGTGCCCGCCGGCAGCCCGTCGGCGAGCTGCGCCGGAAGTGCCCCGGTGCCGTGCGCGGGCAGGCAGAGGCGCCCGCGCGCGTACGAGCGCAGCACCAGGTCGGCGACCCGGCTGCTGGTGGTGAGCGAGGGGTCGCCGAGCAGTGCGCCGAGCAGCGGCTTCAGGAAGCCGTCCACGGTGCGTGGGCCGAGGCCGCGGTCGGCCAGCGCCCGGGCGGCGCTGGTCTCCGGCCTGGCGAGCAGCCGGGGGCGGGGGTGGCCGCGAGCCGGCCGAGGGTGGCGGCCAGCCGGGCCTTGTCGAGCGGGCTGCCGAGCGGGCCGCGGGTCGCGGCCTGCCGGGCGGGCGTCTGCTGGGGGTCGCCCACCCGGTAGCGGCGGCCGGCGCTGTGCACCAGGACCCCGGGGGACAGCGGCCGCAGGTCCAGCCGGTCGAGGTCGAGGCGGCGGCCCGGCTCGGGGTGGTCGGTGTTGAGCAGGTGGACGCCCTGGTCGAGCCGGAAGCCGTCCAGTTCGTGGGTGGCCGTGCGGCCGCCGAGGTGCGCCTGGGCCTCCAGGACCTGGACGGTGAGGCCCTGCCCGGTCAGCGCGCGGGCGGCGGCCAGGCCCGACAGGCCGGCGCCGACCACGACGACGTCCGGGTCCGACGGGTGGCGGGTACGGCGGGTGAAGTCGTAAGCGGGCACGCGAGTGCTCCCTCCCTGACGGCGGCCTCCGGGGCCCGCGCGCGTGGCCGGGCCCGTGGAGCTCCGGCCGAGGCGGGCAGCGGGGTGCCGGGATACGGTCCGACCTTGTGATGCCCAGTCAGTACGTCGATCAGACCGATCGATGGCACCGAATCGAGGTGTGGCCGGTATCCGGCAAGGCGGGGCACCGATTCGGTCACGCGGGGTGACGAGAGTCGGGCGGGGCGGCGGCGCCGGGCGCGCACGGTCACCGGCGGCGCGCGACGCGCCCTCTGCCTGCCACCGTGCGCCCCCTGTTCGCGCCGTCCGCCGGCTGTCGGAGCGCCACCACTGCCCCTCCTGCAGCTGCCTTCTGACGGTTCGTCAGCCGGCCAGGGCCGCATGCACCGCCGCGTCCACGTCCGGGTGCCGGAACCGGAAGCCCGCCGCCAGCAGCCGGTCCGGGACCACCCGGTGGCTGCCCACCACCTCGATCGCCATGTCGCCCAGCACCGCCTTCAGCACCGGCTCCGGGACGGCGAACACGGTCGGCCGTCCGAGCACGCGGCCGAAGGCGGCCGTCAGCTCCGCGTTCGTCACCGGCCGGGGCCCGGTCAGGTTTACCGGCCCGGACATCTCCTTCCGGTCGATCAGGAAGCGCAGCGCGGCGACCTCGTCCGCCAGCGAGATGATGCTCCAGAACTGCTCGCCCGAGCCCAGCCGGCCGCCCAGGCCCAGCCGGAACAACGGCACCATGCGGCCCGCCGCCCCGCCCGCCGCGGACAGCACCAGCCCCGTCCGCGGGTGCACCACCCGGATGCCGGCGTCCGCCGCGGGGCGGGCGGCCTCCTCCCACTCCACGCAGACCCGGGCCAGGAAGTCGTCCCCGGCCGGGGCGTCCTCGTCGATCACCCGGTCGCCGGTCTGCCCGTAGTAGCCGACCGCTGACGCGCTCACCAGCACCCGCGGCGGCTGCTTCAGCCGGGCCAGCGCACCCGCCACCGTCTCGGTGCCCAGCACCCGGCTGTCCCGGATCTCCTGCCGGTAGGACGCGGTCCACCGGCGGTCGGCGACCCCGGCGCCGGCCAGGTGGACGACCGCGTCCACGCCCTCCAGTCCGGCCGAGTCCACCTGCATCAGGTGCGGATTCCAGCCGATCCCGATGGTGCCGTCCGGCTGCACGCCCGTCCGGCTGCGCCGCCTCACCAGCCGCCGTACCTCGTGCCCGTCGGCGAGCAGCGAACGGACGAGGGCAGAACCGATCAGACCCGTGGAACCTGTCACCGCAATACGCATACCGGCATCCTCGCATCCGCCCCCTCGCCGACGGCCGCTCTTGATCCGGTGTCGACGGTCGTCGCTGCTGTGTTCTCGCCCGCTCGCCGACGGCCGCTCTTGATCCGGTGTCGACGGTCGTCGCTGCTGTGTTCTCGCCCGCTCGCCTCCGGGCGCTCGAACCCGGCGCCGACCGTCGTTGCTCCGTCGCTCCTGCGTCGCTCCCTCGCGCCTCCCTTTCGACACCGGCGCGCCCTTCGGCTCGGGGCGGGAGCTTCCTGTGGCGGGTTCACCACCAGGGGCGCGGGGAACTGCGCGCGGCGGAAGGGCAGCTGCCCTGCCCCTCCCGCCCGCCCGGTCCCCGCTCCGCCCGGTCGTCCCAGGCCTTCGGCTCAGGGGGTGTGTTCTCGCCCGCTCGCCTGCGGGTGGGTGTGCGGGTGCGGCCTAGGATGGCGGGCATGCCTTCCGACGAACCGACCATCCGTGCGGCGTGCGCCGGGGACGGCCAGGTGCTCGCCGATCTCGACCGGGCGGCCTGGTCGCCGGTCAGTGATGTCGCGCCCCGCCGGGCCGAGGACGACCACGACTTCTTCGGCGGGCGGAGCCCGGCCGACGGCTACCTCGTGGCCGAACTCGCCGGACGGGTCGTCGGTTACGTCCGGCACGCGGCACCGACACCGCTTGCCGGCAACCGGCACGTGCGGCAGATCCAGGGCCTCGCGGTCGCGGCGGAGGCCCGCGGCCGCGGCGTCGGCCGGGCCCTGGTGGAGGCGGCCTGCGCGGCCGCCCACGGGACCGGCGCCCGCCGGGTCACCCTCCGCGTGCTGGGCGGCAACACCGCCGCCCGCCGCCTCTACGAGCGGTGCGGCTTCCGGACGGAGGGCGTGCTGCCGGAGGAGTTCCTGATCGACGGTGCGTATGTGGACGACGTCCTGATGGGGCGCTGGGTGTCGGCCGGCTGACGCCGCGTCGGCACCGGTGTGCGCCGGGCACGTCCAAGTCGTGACCCCGACGCCCCTGCCCGGCACGGCCGGGGACCGGTACGGTACGGCGCGTGAGCACATCCACTCCTCCCGGGTGGTACCCGGTCACCGGTCCGGACGGCACCGCGCAGGAGCGGTGGTGGGACGGCAGCGCCTGGACGGCCGAGGTCCGCCCGGCCGCGGGGGCCGCAGGAATCGCCGAGGCCCCCACCCAGGCCTGGACGGCCCCGGCGGCCCCCGCGCCGGCGGCCCACCCCGGCTACGGATACCCGCAGCAGCCCGCCGCCGGGTACGGCTACCCGCCCCAGGCCCCGGCGTACGCCTACCCCTCCGCCGTGCCGGCCTCGAAGAACCGCAACGGCGTGATCATCGGCATCGCGGCGGGTGTGCTGGTGGTGGCCGCGGTGGTCGGCGCGGTGTTCGTGCTCGGCAGCGGGAAGAAGGACCCGGCGGTGATCGGCCCGCTGCCGAGCATCTCCGTCCCCTCGTTCGACCTGCCCAGCGCGGACCCGAGCACGCCGCTCCCGGCGCCCAGCGACGACACCGCCACGCCTGCCGCGGCCGGCGCCCTGCCCGACCTGCTGCACGGCTGGCGCGTGCCGCGGCCCGCCGCCTGGACGCTGCACACCGGCAGCTCCGCGACTTCCCTCTACGAGACCACCGGCCCGTACGACTGCGGGATGACCTCGCAGTGCATCCGCGGGCAGTTCTCCATCGAGGCGGTCTCCGTCCCCGGTACGGACGCGGCCACGGTCGCCCGCGCGGCCATGGCGAACTACGCGCCGCGGATCTTCGGCGAGCTCGACGGCCACGAGGAGCTGACCTCCGGCCCGATCGCGGTGGCGGGTGCCACCGGATACGCCGTCCGCTGGTACGCCACGCCGAAGCAGGGTGCCAAGGGCTACATCCTGATGATCGCCGTGCCGGACGCGCAGGGCAGCGGGTTCGTGCTCCTGCACGGCGGTGTGGACGACGACCCGAAGGCGCCCCGGCCGACCGTGCTCGACCAGATCGCCGGCGGGATCCGCTCCACCTCGGGCAGCGGCACCTGACGGTGCCCGGGGCGGGCGAAAGCCGCGGTGGCCGGCCGGCTCAGGGCCGGCCGGCCACCCGCTCCTCGACGCAGGCCAGCTCCACGGCCGTCAGTTCGGCGATCAGCAGCCGGTAGAGCCGCTCCACCAGGTCGGCCGGCAGGCCGTGGCCGTCGGCCAGGGCCCGGACCTTGGCGACCACCTGCTCGACCCGGTCCGGGGCCTTCACCGACGCCTCGTCCGTCTTGTACCGCGACACCTCGCGCACCACCGCGACCCGCTCGGCCAGGACGGCCACCAACTGCTCGTCCAGAGCGTCGATCCGCTGCCGCAGGTCGGTGATGCGAGGGTCCACAGTGGTCATGCGCGGCGCTCCCGGAGGTGACGACAGGTCAGACCGGGAGCCCCCGGCGGGAGATCCGCTCGTTGCGGTCGTACGACGGCAACGGGTCGTCCGGGCATTCTCCCCTACTGCGCCGCAGCAGCAGGCACATGTCCAGCATCCGGTGCACCATCCGCTCCAGCGCGTCCACGCCCTCCGGGTCGTTCAGACCCGGGTCCGGCGCCGTGTTGCGCAGCAGTGCCGGGAAGCCGCTGCCGACCAGGATCATCCGGTTCAGCAGCAGGTTGTCCACCAGCTGGTTGTGGACCGACGCCTCGCTGTAGCGGCGGCCGGTGACGATCACCCCACCGACCTTGTTGGCCAGCGGCCGCTCGAAGCGCAGGTAGCCCACGCCGGCCCGCTCGATGAAGATCTGCATCAGGTGGGCCAGCCCGAAGCCGTGCACCGGGGTGGCGTAGATCAGGCCGTCGGCCGCCGCCATCCGCGCCACGATCGACGGCATGTCGTCGCGCAGTTCGCAGGTGACCGGTCGGCTGTTGCAGTCCCCGCACGGGCTGCACGGGCTGATCCGGTGGTCCCGCAGGTGCAGCACCTCGAAACGGGCGCCGCGCTCGCGCAGCAGCCGGCCCGCGTACCCGAGCGCGAGATCGGTGTTGCCGCCCTCCCGTTCGGACCCGCAGATCGCGAGGATGCTCACTGGTCTTTCGTCCATGGTGCGCTGACTCCCGGTCGGATCGGTCGGTCGGGGGCGGGTCAGTCGGCGGAGACGCCGGCGGGAGCCGGTGCCGCCGCCGGTGCGGGCGCCGGCGCGGCCGGGGCCGGAAGCCGGGTGGCGACCAGGGCGACCAGCAGCGAGAGGCCGATGATCGCGCCGCCGAACAGGCCCAGCCGGTCCAGGCCCTGGTCGGCGCCGTCCGCGGACCGCAGCACCTGCTGGCCGAGCCAGCCGCCGAGGGCGATCCCGGCGAACGTGGCCGCGGAGTTCAGCGAGATCAGCAGCGGCCCGGACTGCGGGGCGATGCCGAACAGCCGGTGCTGCTGCGGCGGCTGGGTGGCCATCCCGGCGAATCCCCAGACCGCCAGGGCGACGGCCGCCGTGGCCAGGTGGCCCCGGGTCAGCGGCAGCGTCGCCACGGCCGCGCCCAGCAGCAGCACGGAGACGAGCAGCACCGGCGACGGGCTCCACCGGTCGACCGCGCGGCCGGCCAGTGTCGTCCCCGCCACCGCGGTGACGCCGAAGGCGAGCAGCAGCAGTGCCAGCGTGCTGCCGTTGCCGCCGGTGGCCGGGGCGAGCACGGCGCCGATGTAGGTGAGCGCGAGGTAGCCGCCGGTCATGAACAGCAGGGTGGTGGCCACCGTGGCCGCAACCCGCGGGTCGCGGGCCGGGGCGAGCCGGGCGGCCAGGCCGGGGAGGCCGGCAGCCGCAGCGACGGCAGGCCGAAGGCCACCGCGGCGGCGCACAGCACGCCGAGGCCGGCCAGCAGCCAGAAGGTCGCGCGCCAGTTCAGGTCGGCGGCCAGCCAGGTGCCGAAGGGCACCCCGGCGACGGTCGCCGCGGACAGGCCCCCGAGCACCACCGCCATGGCGCGGGCCCGGCGTTCGGGGGCGGAGAGCGCCGCGGCGCCGGCGGAGGCCGCCGGGATGTACAGGGCGGCGCTCGCCGCGGTGACCACGCGGGCCGCGAGCAGCAGGCCGAGCCCGGGTGCCAGCGCGGAGAGCGCGTTGCCGAGGGCGAAGCCGAGCAGCGAGACCAGCAGGATCGTCCGGCGGTCTATGCGGCCGGTGAGGGCGCCCAGCACCGGGGCCATCACCGCGTAGGTCAGCGCGAAGGCGGTGCTGATCCAGCCCGCCTCGTCGATTCCGACCGACAGCGAGCGGGCGACCTCGGGCAGCACTCCGGCCACCACGAAGGTGTCGGTGCCGATGGCGAACGCGCCGACGGCCAGTACGGGCAGGAAGGGCAGGCCCCGGGGGCGGTGGCGGTCATCGGGCGGCTCCGGTCAGGGTGCGGGCGGGGAGAGGGTGCCGGCGACCACGCGGCCGCCGAGCAGGGTGGCCTCGATGCCGCCCGGGCGGGACAGCACGGTGATCGACTCGGCCGGGTCCTCGGCGGTGACCACCAGGTCGGCCAGCCGGCCGGGCTGCACCGTGCCGGCCTCGTCGCCGCGGCCGGCCAGCGCCGCGCCGTTCGCGGTCGCCCAGCGCAGCACCTCGCGGGCCGGGATGCCGGCCATGGTCACGTACGTCTCGAGCTCCTCGGCGTAACTGCCGTGCGGAGTCCAGGCGAAGCCGAAGTCGTCGCCGGCCACCACCGGGATGCCCATCTCGACCATCAGTGGCAGGATCCGCAGGGTGTTCTCCACCTCGGCGGTGAACTCCAGCGACTCCAGGTAGTCGGTGGTCTTCCCGTGCTGCTCGCCGGTGGTGAGCAGCCGGTGCGGCTGGTGCAGGCTCGGCACGACGAAGATGCCGCGCTCGGCGATCGCCTCCAGGGCGGCGTCGTCCGCGTAGCTGGCGTGGTCGATCACGTCCACGCCGGCGGCGATCGCGTTGCGGATGCCCTGCAGGCCGCGGGAGTGCGCCCGGATCCGGGCGCCGTGCTCGTGCGCGGTGCGTGCGGCGACGACCAGTTCCTCGGCGGTGAAAAGGAGTTCGTGCGAACGGCCGTTGGGGAAGGTGTCGTCGCCGGAGGAGAAGACCTTGACGATCTCGGCGCCCTCGGCGATCTCCCCGGCGACGTACTCGGCCATCTCCTCCGGGGTGTCGGCGAGCCGCATCAGGTCGGTCGGGATGCGCTTCTTCACCTCGCCGTTGCGCCGCTCCGGCGGGCCGGACACCATCAGGTCCCGGCTGCACGGGGTGATCCGCGGGCCGAGCAGCCGGCCGGAGTCCACCGCGCGGCGCAGCGCCATGTCGATGCCGGAGACCGATCCGGCGCCGACGAACGCGGTGTAGCCGCAGCCCAGCAGCGCGGTGGTGTTGGCGGCGGCCCGCAGGGTCAGCTCCGGGACGGAGTACTTGAAGAGCATCTCCCGGGCGTCGTGCACGTCCAGGTAGGCGATGTGGGTGTGGCCGAGTGTCATGCCCGGCATGACGGTGCGGCCGGTCAGGTCGACGGTCTCGATGCCGGGGGTGTCGACCGGGGCCTCGCCGGCCGGCAGGACGGCCTCGATCCGGTCGCCGTCGAGCAGGACGCTCCGGGCGGGCACGGTGGCCCGGCCGAGGCCCTCCTGCACGCCGACGTTGTGCAGCAGCAGTCTGGGTGCCATGGCGGTGTTCACTCCAAAGGTGCGGAAGGGGCGAGGGGCTGGGTGCGGGGGCCGAAGACCGTCCAGAGGATCTCCGCGCCCGGCCGGGCGGCGATCCAGCGCAGGTGGTGCGCCCGCACGCCGGGGCCGTTGGTGACCGCGAGGTCGCTGCCGCCGGCGGCGAGGATCTCGGCGGCCTGCTGGGTGGACTCGGCGTCGACCCAGGTGATCGGGCGTTCGCGCAGGTCGTCCGGCACCACCTCGTCGTAGATCCGGCGGACCTCCCACATCGCCGACACCCGCAGCTCCGGCTTGTCGCCGAACCCGTCGGTGCGGGAGGCGATCCCGTAGTCGGGGGTGGCCCGCGGGAAGAAGCCGAGCAGTTCGAGCTCGCGGTGCCAGTGGAAGCTGGTCAGCCCGGAGTAGGCGCTGGGGACGAGGACGATGTCGACCTCGCCCTGCAGCAGGGCGTTCAGCACCTCGTCGAAGGCGGGGTAGAGCCGCACCGCGATCGGGTAGCGCTCGGCCAGGAAGTCGGCGGCCAGGTGGCTGGAGGTGCCGCTCGGGCCGAGCGTGCCGAGCACGGTGCCGGGTCTGGCCGCCCAGCGCTCGGTCAGGTCCGTCCATCGGGTCGCGAACTCGTCCACCAGCCGGTCGACCAGATCCGTCACGGCGGGCCGGGCGTCAGTCGGTGAAGCCACGGTTCGCCGCCATCTTCTGGGCCACCCGGGTCTCGTGGTCGGGCTCGGTGCGGCGGTCGACGATCCGGGCGGCCTTCCAGCTGACGAAGGCGCCGGTGCTGACGATCGGGTCGAGGCCGTCGCTGAGCTCGACCGTGACGGGGACGCCGAGCGCCCCGGTGGCGCGGGCGGCGATCGCCGCGGTGTCGACGCTCTCGCCGCGCAGCAGTTCCAGCCGGACGGTGAGCCGGTCGCGGCCGGCCTCGTCGGCCTCGATGACCACCTGGTAGCCGGCCGAGCCGGTCACGCCGCCGAGCACGGCCGTCTCGATCTGCCCGGCGGTGAAACGCTGTTCGCCGAGGCTGATCCGGTCGAGGGTGCGGCCGACGATCCGGACGAGGTCGCCGGGCATGTCGCAGTCGCAGTCCGACTCCTCCACCACGACGGTGTCGCCCGTCCGGTAGCGCACCAGCGGCTTCACCCCGTCGACCAGCATGGTGACGGTCAGTTCGCCGGTGCCGCGGGGCCCGTGCGAGGTGCCGTCGTCCGGATCGACCACCTCGAAGAGGTAATTGGTCTGCGAGAGGTGCATCCGCTTGTTGCGGCAGGCGGTGGCGATGACGAACGCCTCCTGCGAGCCGTACAGGATGTTGTAGACGTCCGCGCCCCAGACCGACTCCAGGTTGGCGGCCAGCGCCGGGGTGCACATCTCGCCGGTGACGAAGAGCAGCTTGACGCCGAAGTCGTTCTTGAGGTCGTAGCCGTAGTGCTCGGCGGCCTTGGCCAGGGTGAGGGCCACGCCGGGGTGCAGCAGATCACCTCCAGGCCGAGGTCCTTCATCAGCTGGAGCGCCTTGGGGAAGCCGATCACCGGGGAGTACGGCCAGATCTTGGCGTTCATCGAGCCGGTGTTGCGGGCCACGTCGCCCAGGGTGTCGCCGAAGGAGTGCACCTCGGTCGGGCCCATCAGGCCGATCCGCGGCCTGCGGTCGCCGAAGTGGTGCCGGAAGATCGACGCCCAGCTCTCGGTGACGTGCGCGTTGCTCGCCAGGACCTCGCGGCCGTCGCGCGGGCAGGGGGTGGCGCGGCCGGTGGTGCCGGTGGTCTCGTAGAAGAACACCGCCTCGTGCAGCGGCCGGCTGAGCACGTCGAGCATCTCGCGCCGCAGGTCGTCCTTGGTGGTGAAGGGCAGGTCGGTGAGGTCGTCCGGCCCGACCGCGGCCAGGTCGACCCCGGCCAGGTGCTTGCCGTAGAACGGTGATCCGGCGACCACCTGGTCCAGCACCCGGGCGAGCTGGGCGGTGCGCCACCCGGTCAGCGCCTCGTCGCTCAACTCACGTGCGTAGAAGGCTCGGTGGAGTGGGAGGTAGTCGGCGGCGAACTCCGCCGCGGGGCCCTCGCTGGGCAGCCACATGTGCGGTGTGTCCTCTCTGGGTGTTCGGTGGGTGGACATGGCGGCTCGGGGCCCGGTGTCGGCGGGCCCGGATCGCGGCCGGGGTCAGGCCGCGGCGCGTACGGCGGCGCCGTCCAGGAAGGCCGCGAAGAGCCGCTCACCGCCCTGGGTGGTGACGCTCTCGGGATGGAACTGCACTCCCTCGATCGGGAGTTCGTGATGCCGCAGGCCCATCGCCTGGTGGTCGTCGAGGGAGCGCGCGGTCAGCCGGAGGTCGGCGGGCAGCGGCTCCTCGACGACCAGCGAGTGGTAGCGGGTGACGGTCAGCGGGCCGGGCGGGGCCGAGGCGAAGACGCCGGCGCCGTCGTGGTCGACCGCGCTGGTCTTGCCGTGCATGGGGCGGGGGCCACCGACACCCGGCCGCCGAACGCCAGCGCGATCGCCTGGTGGCCGAGGCAGACGCCGAGCATCGGCACCCGCTCCGCGGCGAAGGCGTGCACGAGTTCGACGTGGCCGCTGTCGGCCGGGTGCCCCGGGCCGGGGCCCAGCACCACGACGTCCGGCGCCAGGCCGACCAGCTGCGCCGGCGTCCGGGTGTGCGAGCGGACGACGGTCGTCCGGGCGCCGAGAGCCCGCAGGTACTGGTCGATGATGTGGCTGAAGCTGTCGTAGGCGTCCACCAGCAGGACGTTCATGCGGTCGACTCCTCACCGGTCAGCGCCCAGTAGGCGGCGCTCAGCTTGGTGTTGGTCTCCTGCCACTCCTCGCGAGGGTCGGAGTCGGCGACCACCCCGGCCGAGGCCTGGATGGAGTAGACGCCCCGGTGGTGCACGGCGGTGCGGATGCAGAGCGCGAACACCGCGAAGCCCCGGACGTCGACCAGGCCGACCGCGCCCGCGTACAGGCCGCGCGGCTCGCGCTCGATCTCCTCGATCAGCTCCATCGCCCGGATCTTGGGCGCGCCGGTCATCGTCCCGGCCGGGAAGGTCGCCTTCACCACGTCCCAGACGTCGACGCCGGCCTCCGTCCGCCCGGAGACGGTGGACACCAGGTGGTGGACGTAGCCGAACGGCTCCGCCCGCATCATCGAGTCGACGCCCAGCGTGCCGGGGCGGCAGACCCGCCCGACGTCGTTGCGGCAGAGGTCGACCAGCATCACGTGCTCGGCGCGCTGCTTGGCGCTGCCGCTCAGCGAGGCCGCCCGGGAGGCGTCGGCCTCCTCGCCGTCCGGCCCCGCGGCCACCGTGCCGGCGATCGGCCGCATGGTCAGCACCCCGTCGTCCAGCCGGACGTACAGCTCGGGGCTGGCCCCGACCACCGTCCGGCCGGCCCACGGCAGCAGGTACATGTACGGCGCCGGGCTGCGGTGCCGCAGGCGCCGGTACGCGTCGAGCGGGGCGAGTGCCGTCCGTACGTCGATCCGGTGGCCGATCTGGATCTGGTAGACGTCGCCGATCCCGATGTGGCGCAGACAGCGCTCGGTGCGCGCCAGGAACTCCCGTTCCGTGACGCTGTCGTGGACGGCGTCCGGGGCCGGCGCCGGCGGCGGCTCGTGGCCGGCCGGGGGCCCGCGGGAGGCAGCGGTGCCGGTTCGGGGAGCAGCGGCCCGGTGGCGGTCAGCAGCCGGGCGGTGCCGGTGGCCAGGTCGTACCAGGCGGTGTGCTGGAAGAGGGTGAGCGTCTGCCGCGGGGTGTCGTCGGCGCGTTCGGGCGACGGCAGGTCCTCGATGTCCCAGGCGGCCCGGTAGCCGAGGGTGGTCAGGAAGCCGAAGGCGAAGGCGGCGGGACGGTCGGTGCGGACGGTGAAGACCGCCTGCGCGGCCCGGATCGCGTCGAACACCCGGCCGGGGCCGGCGAGCCGGCGCTCCGGTCCGAGCACCGCGTCCAGTGCGGCGCCCAGTGCGTCGCCGACCGGCCCTCGGCGTCGAGCTCCACCCGGTCCTCGTGGAAGCGCAGTTCGGCGAGCCGACCCCAGCCGACGACGGCGCAGCGCAGGTCGTCGGCCGGTCCGGCCAGGCTCTCGAAGAGGTAGCAGTCCTCGGTGACGGTACGGACGTCCTGGTAGAGCGTCAGCGGATCGCGGTGGAGCAGCGGCTCCGAAGTGACGCTGACGGTCAGGGTGTCCGTGGCCGACGAGGTGGTGAGTGTGGTCATCAATCCCCCGGTAGGGCCTGGACCGCGGGCGGGCGGGCGGCGCCGGCCGCTCCGCTCCGTCGGTCTCTGGGATCACTCCACCATCTCGGCCGGTCGCGGACCCAAACCACTTCGCACCGGTGTGCACGGACCAGTTCGGGCCTGCGGAAAGGTGCGTGTGCCGTACGAACTCGGGGGTGCGGCGCCGTGGCGCCGCACCCCGAGCCGTGCCGGAACGGTCAACCGCGCCCGGTGACCAGGGCGGCGGCGCGGACGAGCGAGTCGGCCACCGACTGCGGGTCGATGCCCGGGACGACGCAGCCGAGCAGCAGGACCCGGCGGCTGGCCGCGGTGACGGACTGGTGCACGCCGTCGCGGTGGGCGAACAGCGAGAGCACCCGGGCGTCGTCGGCGAGCACGAGGCGGCCCGCGTCGAGCTCGGCGGAGTGGTCCGCACCCAGGGCGAGGAAGGACTCGCCGCCGCGGCTCACCGTCAGCCGCACCGCGCCGGTCACCTTGTCGGCGTCGAAGACGCCGAGCGCGGCCAGGTCGGTGACGGCCGCCGCGTTGACCGCGTCGACCACCGGGTTGATCCGGGGCCAGGCGCCGGCCGGCTTGCCGCGCAGCCCGCGGTCGATCAGTGCCTGGATCGACGGCGGCTGGCGGTCGGGGTCGGTGCCGATCAGCTTGGACAGCTGCCGGTAGGCGGCCACCCGCGGGTGGTTGCGGATCTCCGCCCGGGAGTGACCCTGCCAGAGGGCGTGCTGGGCCAGCCAGAGCTCCTCGGCGGCCTCCGCGAGGCCCTCGTCCCGGACGTCCGCGACGGTGCCGAGCACCTCGACGCCGGGGAAGGCGTCCGCGGCGGCGGCGTCCACGGTGATGGGGGCCGGGGTCGCGGCGGTGGTGGTGTCCGTCATGCGTGCTCCTTGAAGACGACCCGGTCGCCCGCCCGCAGGTCGAGGTCCTCCGCGCTGAGCAGCCGGTCGGTGTGGATCAGGACGTTGTAGTGGTTCGGCGCATGGCATTCGTCGAAGCCGGCCACCACACCCACCAGCCTCTCACCCAGCCACAGTTGATCGCCCTTTCCGAGCACCGTGGCGTCGCGGAACTCGGCGAATCCGAGGAATCCGACGGCGTCGACCCGGCCGCCCGCCGCGGCGGGCCGGTCGGTGGTGGTGACCAGCTCGTGCACGTCGCCGGCCCGTACGCAGCGGGTGTCCCACGGGGACAGTTCCATCCCGCGGTCCGTCCGGCGGTGGAAGAGCAGCTTGACCAGGGCGGCCTCGACCGGCCGCTTGGCGGGCATCCGCAGCCGCCGCTCCTTGCGCCGGCCGATCCGGTAGGCCTCCTCGACCAGGTCGACCACCACCGGGCCGTCGTCGACCCGCTCCGGCCCGGCCTCGACCGCGGCGCGGAAGTCCGCCATGATGCCCCGGTACTCGTGGTCCAGCGAGGACTTGAAGCCCTCGTAGCCGGCCAGCATGTCAGCGTCCAGCGTGCTGCCGTCCCGGAGGTGGACGGTGATGTCCTTGGTCTCGCCGGTGGGCAGTGCCCAGTCCAGCTCGACCGCGACCGGGATGCCGTCCTCGGTGCGCAGTTCGAGTTCGGCGTAGAACTCCACGCCGCCGCGGACGTCGCCGAGGGTGGCGTCGGTGAGGGTCAGCTCGCCGAGCACCTGGCGCAGCGCGTCCAGGGCGTTGGGCCCGTTGTCGATGACGCAGCCGCCGCCGCACCGGTCGCGGTCCAGGTACCAGTGGTCGTCGCCGGTGTGCTCCTCGATCCGCTCGTGGTAGCGGGCGACCACCCGGACGATCTCGCTCCGGTCGGGCAACTCCGCCGCCAGGCGCTGCACATGGCTGTTGTAGCGGCGGTGGAAGGCGGTGAAGAGCGTGCTGCCGGTGCGCTGCGAGACGGCCGCGAGCTCGCGGGCGTCGGCGCCGGCCACGGTGAGCGGCTTCTCGCAGCAGACGTGCACGCCCGCGGTGAGGGCGGCCGTCACCACCGGTGCGTGCAGGTGGTTGGGCAGGGTGACGACGACGCCGTCGACCAGCCCGGAGGCGAGCAGCTCGCGGTGGTCGGTGAAACGGGCCACCCCCTCCGGCAGGGCGTCCAGCTTCGCCCGGTCGAGGTCGCAGGCCGCGGTCAGCTTCAGCCGGTCGTCCTGCTCGATCGCCCGCAGGAAGTACGGGGCGATCACCCCGAGGCCGATCACACCGATCCTCATCGCGCTGCCTCCGCGGCCTGCAGCTCGGCGGGGAGCGGGAGTTCGAGGCGCTCGGCCATGGCGGCGAGCTGGGCCGCGACGTGGCCGGGCAGGGCCACGCCCGCGCTGCGGGACTCGGCGGCGCGGACGGCCTCCGGCGCACCCGGGTAGGTGACCCGGCCGCCGGGGACGGCCGGCGGGCAGGCGCTCACGGTGTCCAGCAGCTCGCGGGCGCCGCGGCCGAAGGACTCGGCGGCGCCGAACGCGGCCGGGTCGATGGCTATCACGGTGTGGCCGATGTCGGTGTCCGGCCGCTCGTCGCCGTTCACCAGCAGGTCCGGGGTGGGCCCCCAGGAGGCTCCGGCCAGCGGCCCGCAGAGCAGGTCGACCAGGATCGCCAGGCCGTAGCCCTTGGCGCCGCCGGTGGCGGCAGAGCCGCCCAGCCAGGTGACGTCCGCCTTGCCCTCGAAGTACGCGTCGGGGTCGGTGACCGGGCTGCCGTCCGGGGTGGTCAGCCAGCCCTCGGGCACCTGCCGGCCCTCGCGCTGGGCGGCCCGGATCTTGCCGGTGGCGACCGTGGTGGCGCTCATGTCGAGGACGAACGGGGCGCCGCCGGGGCCGGCGCGGCCACCGCGAGCGGGTTCGTGCCGAGCATCCGGGTCAGCCCGCCGAGCGGCGGGGCGACGCCCTGGGCGCCGCAGTTGGTCATTGCGATGGCGATCAGGCCGGCCTCGGTGGCGCGGTGCGCGTAGTAGCCCGCGCTCCCGAAGTGGCTGCTGTTGCGGACGGCGACCATGGCGATGCCGGTCTGCCGGGCCTTGGCGACCGCGAGGTCGGTGGCGAGGAGGTCGTGACCAGGCCGAGCCCGCCGTCGCCGTCGAGGACGGCGGAGGACGCGCTCTCGTGGACGGTGCGGGGCTGCGCGGCCGGGTTGATCCGGCCGTCGAGCAGGCGCGGGGAGTAGATGCCGGCGAGCGCGTTGCTGCCGTGCGTGGTGAAGCCGTGCTCGTCGGCGTACACCACCACCTCGGCGGCGGTGGCGGCGTCCTGCTCGCCGAGGCCGGAGCGGTGCAGCGCCTCGCGGGCGAATGCGCGCAGGGTCTCCAGCGGGATCCGGACGGTCATCGGTCTGCCTCCAGTGCTGCCGTGTGGGTGCCGAAGCGCACCACGAGTTCCTTGATCTGCCGCGCGTAGCGGGCCAGAAGGTCGAGTTCGACGAACTCGCCGGGGGTGTGGGCGCCGTGCGTGTCGAGTCCGCCGGGCCCGCAGACCGCGACGTACCGGTCGGGGCCGCCGGCCCAGATCGCGTCGCAGGTGAACGCCGAGCCGTCGGCCCGGCCGTCGTGCCGGGGGAGGCCGGCGGCGGCCAGCAGCCCCTCCATCGCCGCGTCCCGGTTGTCGAGCACGGGCAGGCCGCGCTTGAGCCAGTCGAGGCGGACGACCTCGTCCCAGTCGGCGACCAGCCGGGCGGTCAGCGGGTTGCCCGCGTGAGCCACCGCGAACTCCTCCCGGGCCCGCGGCAGCAGGGCGGTGAGTTCGCGTTCGGCCGCGGCGGCCTGCCGCGCGTCCTGGTAGGCGATGTTCATCCGGAGCTCGCCGGTGCCGTAGACCCGGTTGTGGGAGGTGCCGGTGTGCAGGCCCGCGACGCAGAGCTTGGCGCCGAGGGTGTGCACGACGGGCCCGAGCCGGCGCGCCAGGAAGTCCGCCAGGAAGCCGAGCGCGACGGTGGCGTTGTGGCCCGCGGCGGGGTGGTCGTCGGTGGTGTCCGCGCCGGTCACCCGCAGGCGCGGGGTCATGGCGGCGGTGCAGGCGTCCATGACCCGTCCGCCGGTCGGTTCGGCGAAGAGCATCAGCCGCCCGGTGAGGCCCTGTTCGACCAGCCAGCGGGTGCCGTAGGTGCCCATGGCGCCGCCCTCCTCGCCCGGCACGGAGGCGAGCTGCACCTCGATCGTGTCGGCGAGCCACGGCTCGTCGCGGAACGCGGCGGCGATGCCGGCCGCCGCCGCGATGCCCGGGCCCTTGTCGTCGACCGCGCCGCGGCCGTGCAGCACCCCGTCGACGAGCCGCGGTTCGACGTGCGGGCCCACCGTGTCGACGTGGAAGTTGACGACCAGGCGCCGCCGGTGGTCGGCGGGCCGGCCCATCCGCACCACCGCGCTCGCCTGGGTGGCGAGCAGGCCCGGGTCCGCCTGGACGGCCTCGCGGACGGGCGCGGGCACGTCGGCGCGCTCCAGCACGGCCGCCGGCGGGGCGGCGTGCAGGACGTCGGCCCAGCCGCGCTCGCGCGCACCGGCCAGGAAGACCTGCTGGGCGTCCAGGGTGAGTTCGGGCTTGCCGCCCTCGAACGGGGAGACCGAGGCGACGGCCATCAGGTCGAGCAGCCACTCCAGCTCGTCCGGGCCGAACGGCTCGGCGCCGGCGCGTCGTTCAGTCACGGCCGGTCTCCCAGATCGCCCGGAACGCCTCCGCGCACGCCCGGTAGCCGGCCGCCAGCTCGGCGGCCCCGGCGGTCGCCGCCAGGTGCGGGATGTGCGCGACGTGCGGCTCCAGGCTGTAGCGGCCGCGGTACCCGTATGCCTCCAACTGCTTCACGCAGCCCGCGACGTCGACCTCGCCGCGGCCCGGCTCGGTGAACACGGCGCCGTCGGCGGTGCGCAGGCCGTCCTTGACGTGCACGTGGTCCACCCAGGGCAGCACCCGCTCCAGGAACTCGCCCGCCTCGTAGCCGTAGGCGAGCCCGTTGCCGAGGTCGAAGACCAGGCGCAGCGCGGGGCTGTCGACCTCGGCCAGCAGCCGCAGCGTCTGCTCCGGCCCCTGGCCGGCCCAGCCCTGGCAGTTCTCGTGCAGCAGTACCACGCCCAGCCGTTCGGCCTCGCGGGCCAGCGCCGTCAGGCGGCGGATCGACTCGGCGGCCCACTCGGGCTCGGGGCGGCCGTCGTTGGGGTAGGACATCACCCGCAGCCGGGCCGCGCCCAGGGCGTGGGCCGCGCGCGCCGAGCCGGCCAGCACGGCGAGTTCGCCGTCCGGGTCGGTGGCGACGGTGGTGGCCCAGTTGCCGATCGGGGTGTCCACCACCGGCACGGTCAGCCCGGCGGCGGTCAGCGCCTCGGCCGCCCCGGCCAGCGCGGCCTCGTCCAGCTCGTGCAGACCGAGGCCGTCGATGGTGCGCAACTCGATCGAGCCGATGCCGAGTTCGGTGTGGACGGCGATCTGCCCGGCGAGGTCGGGGGCCGCCTCGTCGCCGATTCCGCAGGAGCGTTCCCGCCAGCTCACCGGCTCCTCCGGTAGAAGCGCTCGACGGCCGCGGCCACCCGGGCCACGTCCCCGGGCCGCATGTCGGGGTGGAGCGGCAGGGCCAGCGCCTCCCGGGAGATCCGTTCGGCGACCGGGAAGTCGCCCTCCTGGTGCCCGAGGTGGGCGAAGGCGGGCTGCAGGTGCAGCGGCTTCGGGTAGTACACCACCGTCTCGATGCCCTCGCCGGCCAGGAACTCCTTGAGCTCGTCCCGGCGCCGGGCCCGCACGACGTAGGTGTAGACGGCCCGGTCGCGGTACCCGTCGGGCGGCGTGAGGACGTCCGGCGCCAGGTGGGCGAGCCGCTCCTGGTACTCCTCGGCGATCCGGCGCCGGGCGTTCAGGAACTCGTCCAGGTGCGGCAGCCGCTGCAGCAGGAAGGCGGCGGTGATCTCGTCCATCCGGCAGTTGAAGCCCACCGTGTGGTGCAGGAAGCGCACCCCGAGGTCCTGGCCGTGGTTGCGGAGCATCCGCATGTCGCGGGCCAGGTCGTCGTCGTCGGTGACGATCATGCCGGCGTCGCCGGCGCCGCCGATCGGCTTGGCCGGGAAGAACGAGTACACCCCGGCGCGGCCGAAGCGCCCGGCGGGCCGCCCGTCGACCGTCGCGCCCAGGCCGACGGCGCTGTCCTCGACCAGGGCGATGCCGTGGCGCCGGGCCAGCTCGGCCAGGCCGGTCATGTCCGGGTGGGTGGTGAACAGGTAGGCGGGCAGCACGGCCCGGGTGTGCCGGGTGACGGCGGCCTCCGCGGCCGCCAGGTCCAGGCACGCGGTGTCGGGGTCGACGTCGGCGAAGACCGGCCGGGCGCCGCGCAGCGCGACGGTGCTGGCGGTGGAGATGAACGAGAAGGCCGGGGTGACCACCTCGTCGCCCTCGCCGAGGCCCAGCGCCGCCAGGATGACGGTCAGCGCGCCGGTGCCGCTGGCCACCGCGACGGCGTGCCGGGCACCCGTCCGCTCCCGCACCGCCGTCTCCAGTGCGGCCACCCGGGACTTCAGGATGAACTCGTCCGACTCTGCCACCTCGCGGACGGCGGCGACCACCTGCTCGGTCCAGTCCGGGTAGCGGTTGTCCCAGTCGAAGTACGGGACGGGGGCAGGCTCGTGGTCACGGCGTCTCCTTGTGGAACCGGGCGATCAGCTCGCAGACCCGGTCGACCTGGTCGTCCGTCAGATCGGGGTACAGTGGCAGGCCCACCGCGCGGCGGCTGGCCGCGACGGCGACCGGCACCGGGTGCCGGGCGCCCGCCAGCGCGGCGAGGGCGGGCTGTTCGGTGAGCGCGCGCGGGTAGTACACCTCGGTGCCCACGCCGTGCTCGGTCAGGTACTCCACCAGCGCGTCCCGGCGGTCGCTCTCGATCAGGTAGACGTAGAACACCGGGTTGCCGGGCTCGGCCGTCTCCGGGAACCACGGGGTGCGCACCGCGGGGGCCAGCGCGGCCAGCTGCCGGTCGTAGCGGGCCGCGATCTCGGCCCGCCGCTCGATCTCGGCACCGAGGGTCTCCAGCCTGGTCAGCAGTACCGCCGACTGGATCTCGTCCAGGCGGCTGTTGTAGCCCAGTTCGAGATACTCGTAGGAGCCGTCGACCTCCTGGCCGTGGCTGCGCAGCCGGCGGGCACGGGCGGCGACCTCGTCGTCGTCGGTGAGCACCATGCCCGCGTCGCCGAGCGAGCCCAGGGTCTTGGTGGGGAAGAACGAGAGCACCCCGCCCTTGCCCCACAGGCCGGCGTGCACGCCGCCCATCACCATGTCGATGCCCTCGGCGCTGTCCTCCAGCAGCAGCAGGCCGTGCTCGTCCGCGAGGTCGCGCAGCCGGCGCATGTCGGCCATCTGCGAGAACAGGTGGACCGGCATGATCGCCCGGGTGCGCTCGGTGATCGCGGCGCGGGCCGCCTCCGGGTCCATCGCGTACGAGCCCGGCAGGATGTCCACCAGCACCGGTTCGGCGCCGACGTGGAGCACCGAGGAGGCCGTCGCGAAGAAGGTGTACGCCGGGACGATGACCTCGTCGCCGGGGCCGATGCCGGCCGCCCGCAGCAGGATCACCAGGGCGTCGGTGCCGTTGCCCACGGCCACCGCGTGCCGGGCGCCGGTGCGTTCGGCGATCGCCTGCTCCAGCTCGCGTCCGAGCGGGCCGTAGGTGAAGCGGCCGCTGCGCGCCACGGTGCGCAGCCGCGCCTCCAGGCCGGCCCAGCCGGCCCGCAGCGAGGCGGCGCCGGTGAAGAACGGGATCTCCTCCCGGGGGCGCTCACCGGCAGGCCTCCTTCAGCTCGCCGACCAGCCGGGAGGCGGCCAGGATGCGGCCGGCGGGGGTGTCCGCGTCGCCGATGGCGCGCAGCAGCGCGCTGCCGACGATGACGCCCGCGGCCCGGCCGCGCAGCGCCCGCACGTGCTCGGGCCGGGAGATGCCGAAGCCGACGCAGACCGGCAGCGTGCCGGCCGCGTCCCCGACCCGCTCCAGGTAGGCGTCGATGCCCGGGTCGAGCTCCTCGCGGACACCGGTAACGCCGTTGGCGGCCAGCGAGTAGAGGAAGCCGCGGGAGCGTGCCGCGGTGTTGCGCAGCCGCTCCTCGCTGCTGCCCGGCGCGGAGAAGAACACCTGGGCCATGTCGTGGGTGCGGGCGGCGGCGAGCCACTCGTCGGCCTCGTGCGCGGGCAGGTCGGGGACGATGAAGCCGTCCGCGCCGGCCGCCTTGGCGTCGGCGTACAGCTGCTCCAGGCCGTAGCGCAGGAACGGGTTGCAGTACCCCATCAGCATGATGGGGGTCTGCACGCCGTTCTCCCGGGCACCGGCCACGATGTCCAGCACGGCGGCGGCGGTCGCGCCGCCGTCCAGGGCGGCCTGGGTGGTCGCCTGGATGACCGGGCCGTCGCCGAGCGGGTCGGAGAACGCCACCCCGAGCTCGATGATGTCGGCGCCGGCCGAGCTGACCGCCTCGATCAGCGGGCCGGTCTCGGCCAGGCTCGGGTAGCCGCCCGTCAGGTACGCCACGAGCGCGGTCTCGCCGCGCTCGGCGAGCCGGGCGAAGGTCTTCTCAAGCCGTTCCACCGCTGTGCTCCCTTCGCTGTCCGATGGCCGCGATGGCCGAGGTGAGGTCCTTGTCGCCGCGGCCCGAGAGGTTGACCAGGAGCTGGCTGCCGCGGGGGAAGGTGGGGGCCAGCCGCAGGGCCGCGGCGACCGCGTGCGAGGACTCCAGGGCGGGCACGATGCCCTCGGCCCGGGCCAGCAGCTGGAAGGCCGCCAGCGCCTCGTCGTCGGAGGCCGTCAGGTACTCGACCCGGCCGCTGTCCTTGAGGTGGCTGTGCTCGGGGCCGGCGCCCGGGTAGTCGAGGCCGGGCGCGATGCTGTGGGTGAGCAGGACCTGGCCGTCGTCGTCCTGCAGCAGGTACGTCCGCATGCCCTGCAGCACGCCGGGCTCGCCGTAGAGCAGCGGCGCCGCGTGGTGGCCGAGCCGGCCGCTGCCGTCCCCGGCGGCCTGGACGCCGACCAGCCGCACGTCGTTGTCGAGGAAGCCGCTGAAGACGCCGATCGAGTTGGAGCCGCCGCCGACGCAGGCGATCACCGCGTCCGGCAGCTGCCCGGCCACGGCCAGGAACTGCTCGCGCGCCTCGCGGCCGATCACCGACTGGAAGTCGCGGACGATGCTCGGGAAGGGGTGCGGACCGACCACCGAGCCGAGCAGGTAGTGGGTGTCGTCGGGGTGCGTGATCCAGTCGCGGATCGCCTCGTTGACGGCGTCCTTGAGGGTCGCGGTGCCCAGGTCGACCAGCCGGACCTCGGCGCCGAGCAGCTTCATCCGCTGGAGGTTGGGCTCCTGCCGGGCGGCGTCCACCCGGCCCATGTAGATGGTGGCGTCCAGGCCGAGGTACGCGCAGGCGGCGGCGACGGCGACGCCGTGCTGGCCCGCCCCGGTCTCGGCGATGATCCGGCGCTTGCCCAGGCGGTGGGCCAGCAGGGCCTGCCCGATGGCATTGTTGATCTTGTGGGCGCCGGTGTGCGTGAGGTCCTCGCGCTTGAGCCAGATGGTCACCCCGTGATCGGCGCCCAGCCGGCGCAGCCGGGTGAGCGGCGTGGGCCGCCCCACGAAGGTGGCCAGCAGGTTGTCCAGCTCCGCCTCGAAGGTCGGGTCCTGGCGGGCCGCCAGGTAGGTGTCCCACAGCTCCTCCAGCGGGCCGACCAGGGTCTCCGCGACGAACTGCCCACCGTAGTTGCCGAACCGGCCGCTCATGCCGTCCCCCGACCGTGACGCCCAGCAGGGCGGAGAGGGCCTGGGCGGTGTCGGCCGCGCCGAGCAGGTTCTCGCCGATCAGCGCGGCGTCGAAGCCGTGGCCGGCGACCCGCTCCAGGTCGGCCCGCCCGCCGATGCCGCTCTCGCTCACCGTCAGCACCCCCGCGGGGATGCCGGCCCGCAGCCGCGCGGAGTTCTCCAGATCCACCGAGAACGTCTGCAGGTCGCGATTGTTGATGCCGACGATGGTCGCGCCGGCCGCCAGGGCCCGCTCGATCTCCTGTGCGGTGAAGGTCTCCACGAGGGCGTCCAGGCCCAGCCCGGCCGCGGTCTGCAGCAGGTCCTTCAGCAGCGCGTCGTCGACCGCGCGGACGATCAGCAGCACGGCGTCGGCGCCGGTGCGGTGGGCGAGTTCGACCTGCCGCACGTCCACCAGGAAGTCCTTGTACAGCACCGGCACGGTGACCTGCGGGTCCGCCGCGATCTCGGCCACCAGCTCCGGCGACCCGCCGAAGTACGGGGTGTCGGCCAGCACCGAGACCGCGGACGCACCGGCCGCGGCGTAGGTGCGGGCCTGCCCGGCCGCACGCTCTGGGGCGAGCAGCTGCCCCTTGGACGGCGACTTGGGCTTGACCTCCGCGATCACCGACACCTCCGCGCCGCGCAGCGCGGCCGCGAAGGTGCCGGGCACGGCGGGTGCGGGGCGTGCGGCGCCCAGGGACGGGACACCGGTGATCCGGCTCCAGTCCTCGCGCTTGCGCGCGACGATCTCGTCGAGGTGCACGGGAACGGCTCTCCTTCGGTAGCGGTGGTGCGTCAGATCGGTGAGGGGGTGGCGGCCAGGCCGGCGAGCAGGTCCCGGGCGGCGCCGGAGGCGATCGCACCGCGGGCGAGGTCGAGCCCGGCCGGCAGGTCGGCGGCGAGGCCGGCCAGCTGCAGCACGGCGGCCGCGTTGAGCAGGCAGGTGTCCACCACCGGGGCCGGTGCGGTGCCGTCCAGGACGGCCCGGGCGGCGGCGGCGTTGGCGGCGGTGTCCCCGCCGCGCAGGTCCTCCGCCCCGGCCGGCCGCAGACCGAGGCCCGCCGGGTCGAAGTCGCTCTCGCTGATGAGACCCTCGTCCACGGTCAGCACCCGGTTGGCCCCGGAGGTGGTCAGCTCGTCCAGGCCGCCGTGGCCGTGCACGACCCACGTCCGCCGCAGGCCGAGCTCGGCCGCGGCCTCGGCCATCACGTCCTGGTCGCGGGGGTCGGCGGCGCCGATCAGCCGGCCGCTCAACCGGACGGGGTTGGCCAGCGGGCCGGCCAGGTTGAACAGCGTGCGGAACCCCAGCCGCCGCCGGACGGGCGTGAGCCGCCCGATCAGCGGGTGCACGGCCGGCGAGAACAGGAAGGCGAACCGGTGCTCCGCGAGCAGGGCCGGCACGCGCCCGACGGAGTCGATCGGCACGCCCAGCGCCTCCAGCACGTCGGCGCTGCCGCAGCGGCTGGTGGCGGCGCGGTTGCCGGCCTTGGCGACCGTCGCCCCGGCGGCCGCGGCGAGCAGGCCCGCCACGGTGGAGACGTTCACCGAGTCGCTGCCGTCGCCGCCGCTGCCGACCACGTCGACGGCCGGGCCGTCCCAGGCCACCGGGCGGGCCGCGGCCAGGATCACCCGGACGGTGGCGGCCAGTTCGGTCGAGGAGGGGCGCTTGGCGGACATCGCCGTCAGGAAGGCGGCCGCGTCGACCGGGTCGGTCGCCCCGTCCAGCAGCGTCGAGACGGCCTCGAAGGCGGTGTCCGCATCCAGCGCCCGGCCCAGGACCAGCTGCCGGGTCGAGGCGGTGAGCACCGCGGCGGGAGCCATCACAGCACCTCGACGTTGTCGGCCGGCGCCAGCTCGTTGCGGGTGTCCAGCACCAGCCGGGCCGCCGACCAGGCCGGGTCGCCGGCCAGCCGGCCGTGCGGGGTGATCAGCACCGCGCAGTCCGCGGCGGCGAGCGTCTCGCGGCTCCAGGCGGCCACCTTGACGGCGGTGCCGTCGACCTCCAGGTCGGGCACCATCGGGTCGAAGTAGGAGACCTCGGCGCCCAGTTCGCGCAGGCCGCGGATGACGTCCAGGGCCGGGGCGTTGCGCAGGTCGGCCACGCCGGGCTTGTAGCTCACGCCGACCAGCAGGACCTCGGCGCCCGCGGTGGCGACACCGCGGGCCGCCAGCAGGTCGGCCACCCGGGCGACGACCTGGCGCGGGCGCTCGGACACCCGCCGGTGGGCGGTGTCCACCAGCTCCAGGGCGACGCCCTCGCGCCGGGCGCGCTCGCTCAGGAACAGCGGGTCCACCGGGATGCACTCGCCGCCCACCCCGGGGCCGGGGTAGTGCGCCAGGAAGCCGAACGGCTTGGTGGCGGCCGCGTCGACGACCTCCCGCACGGGCAGGCCGAGCGATCGGCAGAGGTCCGAGAGCTCCAGCGACAGTGCGATGTTGACCAGCCGGAAGGTGTTCTCGTACACCTTCGACAGTTCGGCGACAGCGGGGTCGGAGACCGGGACGACGGTGCGGCAGATCTGCTCGAACAGCAGCTGCGCCCGCCGGGTGGACTCCGGGCCGACGCCGCCGACCAGCTTCGGCGTGTTCAGCAGCGTCCAGCCGTTGGTGTTGGCCGGGTCGACCCGCTCCGGGGCCATCGCCAGGAAGAGGTCCTCGCCCGGCCGAAGGCCGGTACGGTCCGCGATGGTGCGGGCGATGCCCGCGGTGGTGCCCGCGGGCACGGTGGACTGCAGGACGACCAGGCTGCCGGCCCGCAGGTACGGCAGCACGCTCGCCACCGCGGCGTCCACGAAGCTCAGGTCGGCGGTCTGCTCGGGGGTGACCGGCGTGGGGACGCAGATCACCACGGCGTCCGCGCCGCGCAGCGCGGCCGGGTCGGCCACGGCCGTCAACTTCTCGGCGACGTCCTGCAGTTCGATGTCGGTCAGGTCGGGCAGGTAGGACTCGGACCGGTTGACCGCCGCGACCTTGGCGGTGTCGAGGTCGACGCCCACCACGCCGAATCCGGCGGTGGCGAACCCGATCGCCAACGGGAGCCCGGTGTAGCCGAGTCCGACGATTCCCACCGTCAGGGTGCGGTCGGCGACCCGGGCGTCGAAGCCCTCGGCGGTGGTCTGGATCGGCTCGTGGGCCGTTGTCACGTCCGTCCTCGCGACGGTGAGAGCGTGACCGGACAAGCTCGTCATGTCTTCGTTCCCTCAGTCCTGCTAGCGGCTCGGTGTGCAGTGCCCTCAGTCGACCAGCTGGAGTTGACGGGCACCCAGACCACTCGGGCGCTCCCGGAACAGACCAGCCGGCCCGGTGCGGACGGCGCCGGAGGGGCCCGATTTGCGCGCGGATATGCCGGACTGGGCGAATGGTCCGGGAGCCGCGGGATTTGAAAATTTGCAAGCTGTGGCTATGTAATGTGGAGAGTTCGTGTGGCAGGCTGGCCACGGCTCTTGGGGAGGGGCGCGGTATGACATGGCACATCTCGATCGAGGTGGATCGTGAATCCAGCGAGTCGCTGACAAAGCAAATCCAGGAAGCCGTCAAATGTCGGATCGCCGAACGGATCCTGCATCCCGGCACCCGCCTCCCGTCCACCCGCCAACTCGCCAGTGACCTGGGCATATCGCGGAGCGTGGCGGTCGAGGCATACGAGCAGCTGACCGCCGAGGGATATCTCATATGCCTCCAGGGATCCGGGACGCGGGTCGCCGAACGGCCGTACGGTGAAACATCAACGAATTCCACGCCGCTGGTGGAGCGGGAGCCGGCGTTACCCGTCTCCTGGGACCTTCGCACCGGCCGTGCAAATGTGACCAATTTTCCGCGCATCGAGTGGCTGGCCTGTTATCGGACGGTCCTCGCGGCAGCCGGCCGCGACGAACTCGACTATCCGCCCGTCGCCGGTCTGGCGGCGCTGCGCGATGCGCTCGCCGGCTATCTCGGCCGGGTGCGCGGGGTACGCGGCAGCACCGACACGGTGATGGTGACGGCGGGCTTCGCCCAGGGGCTCTCCCTGCTCTGCGAGGCACTGCCCCGGCTCGGGGTCCGGACGCTGGCGATCGAGGACCCGGGCCACAGCGGCCAGCGCCGGTTCATCGACGACAGCGGCATGCACACCGTGCCCGTCCCGGTGGACGCCGACGGGATCGACGTCGAGTACCTCGCCTCGACCGGGGTCCGGGCCGTCCTGGTGACACCCGCCCACCAGTTCCCGACCGGCGTCACCATGTCCGCGCAGCGCCGCCGCGACCTCGTCCGCTGGGCCGAGGAGGTGGACGGGCTCATCATCGAGGACGACTACGACGGCGAGTTCTGGTTCGACCGCCACAGCCGCCCCTCCGCGCTCCAGTCCATGGCACCCGACCACGTGGTCTACGCCGGCACCGCCAGCAAGGCCCTGGTGCCGGGGCTGCGGCTCGGCTGGATGGTCATCCCGCCGCACCTCGCCGCGATGATCGGCCGGATCAGATCCCGGCACGACCTCGGCTCCGACGGCATCACCCAGCGGGCCTTCGCCGAACTCATCACCAGCGGCATGCTGGACCGCCACCTGCGCCGCGTCCGCTCCCGCTACCGCTCGCGCCGGGAGGCCTTCACCCAGGCCGTGGACCTGCACCTGCCGTTCGCCCGGGTCGCCGGATCCTCGGCCGGGCTGCACGCCTACCTCGAACTCCCCCGGACATCGACGAGTCGGTGCTGGTGGAGGCCGCCCTGGCACGGTCCGTCCTGGTGCACGGCGGCCGGCGCCACCGGTTCGGCCCGGGCGAGCACCCGGCCGCCCTCGTGATCGGCTACTCGACCCTGCCGCTCGCCGGCATCGCCGAGTCGATGTACGCCATCCGCGACGCCGTCGACGAGCAGCGCGCCGGCCGCCGCCGCCCGCCCGCCGCCCCCGTGCACCGCAGGGTGGCCCGGCCCGCCCCGGCCGGGCGCTGCTGACCGCCCCGCCCACGCGCGAGGGCCGCCGCCCGGACACCCGGACGACGGCCCTCGCGGTGCACCACCGACGGTGCCGGCTCAGCCCGTCGGGGCGAGCCGCGCCCGCCGGACGAACTCCTCGATCAGCTCGGGGCTCTTGACGCCGCGCCGCACCTCGACCCCGCTGGAGACGTCCACCCCCCACGGGCGGGCCGCGGCGACGGCCTCCGCCACGTTGCCCGGGCCGAGCCCGCCCGCGAGCATCCACGATCCGCTCGGCCGGTTCGCGCCCAGGTCCGACCAGTTCCACGGCTCACCGGAGCCCGGGCTCGGCGAATCCAGGATCATCAGGTCCTCACCGAAGTCCCCGACCGACGCGCCGGCCGCCAGCGCCGCCGTGGTGGCCCGCACCAGGGTCAGCCCCAGATCCGCCAACTCGGCGAAGGCGGAAGCCGGGTGGCCGCCGTGCAGCTGCACCGCGCCGACCCCGGCCGCCAGCGCCGCCCGGCGCACCTCGGCCGACGGCTCCTCCCGGAACACCGCCACCGTGAGCACCCCGTCGGGCACCTCCTCGACCAGGCCGCGCACCACCTCGGGGAGACCCGGCGCGGGCTCTCGGTGAGCACGAAGCCCACCGCGTCCGCCCCGGCCCCGACGGCTGCGGCGACGTCCCGCGCGGTGCTCAGACCGCAGATCTTGACGAACACGTTGCTGGTGTCTCCCCACTGACGGGCCCCGCCGGGCGCGCACCGCACCCGGCAGGGCAATTGGTTCGGTGAACCGGACCGGAAGTGGCCCGGCTCAACGGCCGACGGAGTGCCCTACGTTCTTCCGTATGCCGATTGACGCAAACACGCTACGCGGGAGCCTGTGCGCCGCCGCCGCCATGGTGGCCGTCGGGAGCTCCGCCGCGGTCAGCCCGGTCCTCACCGGCTATCCGCTGCTGTCCGGCCAGGCCTGGCGCTACCTGGTGGCCGGCCTGATCCTCCTGCTGGCCCACCGGGCCGGTGCACCGGCCGCCCGGCCGACACCCGCCCAGTGGACCAGAATCCTGCTCCTCGCCGCCACCGGGATGGCCGGCTTCAACGTCTGCCTGCTCAAGGCCGTCCAGCACGCTGACCCGTCCACGGTCGGAGCGGTGGTCGGCGCGGCGCCCGTGGTGCTCGCCCTGGCCGGCCCGCTCGGCGCAGCCCGCCGGCCCTCCACCCGGGTCGCGGTCTGCGCCCTGGTCACCACGGCCGGCGTCTGCGTCATCCAGACCTTCGGCGCCGGCTCGGCCACCGGCCTGCTGTACGCGCTCGGCGCACTGGCCTGCGAATGCTGCTTCTCCCTGCTCGCCGTCGGCCTGCTGCCCGCGCTCGGTCCGCGCCGGCTGTCCGGGCTGGCCTGCCTCGCCGCGGCGCCGCTGCTCGGCCTGGCCGCCGCGCTGACCGAGGGGCGGCCGCGCTGCGCCTGCCCACCCGCACCGAGGGCCTGGCCCTGGTGTACCTGACGCTGGTGGTCACCGCCCTCGCCTTCTTCCTCTGGTACCGGGGCATCGGCCTGCTCGGCGTCGACCGGGCGGGGCTGTTCGCCGGGATCGTCCCGCTCACCGCCGTCCTCCTCGGGCCGGTGCTCGGCACCGGCCGACTGGCGCCGAGCGCCCTGCTCGGCGCCGCCATGGTCGGTGCGGCGGTGCTCTACGGGGTCGGATCGGGGCCGGCCGCCCGGGCCGAGGGCTGACCCGCCCGGGCCGTGTTCACCCGGCGGGCACCAGGGCCGGCGCTGCCTCCGCGGCCGGATTCGGCGCGCCGGCCCGCCGGACGACCCGCGAGGCGTAGAAGACGACCGCCCCCAGCACCAGGCCGACCACCGCGATCAGCAGCGCCGGTCGCGGCCCCAGCCATCCCGCGAGCTGCCCGCCGGCGAAGCCGCCGACCGGGATCACCGCGAACGCCGCGAACCGGAAGGTGGCGCTCACCCGGCCGGTCAGCTCGGTCGGCACCAGGGCCTGCCGCAGCGCCACCGAGTGCACGTTGAAGACCGTCATGCCGAACCCGTTCAGGACGTAGCCCGCGGTCAGCACGGCCACCGCCACCGGCGTCGGCCCGCCCGCGGCCGGGAGCAGCAGGAGCGCCGCGCAGGCCAGCAGCATCCCGGCCGCCATCGCCCGGCCGGTGCCCACCTGGGTGCCGAACCGGCGGGCCACCAGCGAGCCGCCGAACGCGCCGATGCTGCCGGCCGCGATCACCAGCCCCAGCCCGGCCGCACCGAGGTGCAGCGAACGGACGCCGAAGATCGGCACCACCACCAGCACCACGTCCCACAGCAGGTTGAACCAGGCCGACTCGACCATCACCACGCGCAGCACGGGGTGCGCCATGGTGACCCGGAACCCCTCGGCGATCTCCGCCCGGACACTGCGCCGGGGCCCGTCGTGCACGGGCTCCGGCGTGCGGATGGCCAGCAGCGACACCACCGACAGCAGATAGCCGGCCGAGTTGACCACGACGGCGACCGGCGCCGTCAGCAGCTGGATCAGCACACCGCTGAGCCCCTGCCCGGCGGTCTGCGCCACCGACTGGCTGGACTGCAGCTTGCTGTTGCCCTCCACCAGCAGCCGCCGCTCGATCAGGGTCGGCAGGAAGGCCTGGTACGCGACGTCGAACTGGGCGGTGAACAGCCCGGTGGCGAAGGCGACCGCGTACAGCAGGCCCATCGACAGGTGCCCGGCCCAGGCGAACGCCGGGACGAGGGCCAGCACCAGCGCCCGTCCCACGTTCGCGGTGATCAGCAGCGGCCGGCGGCGCACCCGGTCCGCCAGCACACCGGCGAGCAGGGTGACGCAGGCGACCGGCAGGTACTCCATCGCGTTCAGCAGGCCGAGCTGGCCGGGTGCGGCGTCCAGCACCTGCATGGCGGTCAGCGGCAGCGCGAGCAGGGTGACCTGCGCGCCGAACAGCGCCACCGTCTGGCCCGCCCACAGCCGCAGGAAGTCCGCATGCCGCCAGAGCGTCCCGCCGGCGGCCGGCCGGAGCTCAGACACCGGTCGCCTCCGCGGGTGACCAGTCGATCTCGTACAGCTTCACAGCGGTCTCGATCGCGCTCTGCACCTGCGCCGAGGTGCCGGCCCGGAAGCGGAAGGCGCCGGCCGTGTGCACCGCCCCGCCGTTGCCGTCCAGCACGGTCCCGGCCGGCGGCAGCGCCTCGGCGTAGATCTCCGGGACGGCCCCGCCGAGCGGGGCCACCCGGTGCACCACGGCGGGCCGCACCGGCGGCTCGGGCATCATCAGGTACCCGGCGACCTCGCCGCCGACGTCGGCCCGCGGGTACTCCCGTTCCACGCCGAGCTGGACGTGCACCGAGGCCTCGATGAGGTCCAGGCCGTACACCTCCTCCCAGACGAACCGGACCTGGCCGCCGCCCGCCCGGGCGCCGATCTCCAGGAAGACCAGTTCGTCGGTGCCGGCCGTCCGGAAGATCTCCAGGTGGAAGACCTCGTCGGTGAGCTGCAGCGCGGCCAGCACGCCCTCGGTGAACTCCACCACCCGGGCCTCGAAGGCCGGGTCGTCGTTGGCCACCGAACCGAACGGCGAGCCGACCGCGAAGTCCAGGCACGAGCCCAGGCAGCGCCAGCTGCGCACCGTCCGCAGCACCCCGCCGCTGACCACGCCGTCCACCTGGTACAGCGTCCCGTCGACGAACTCCTCGCACTGCTGGTCCGTCAGGGTGCCGTCGTCCGCCGCCTCCCGGGCCAGCACCGCGTCGAGCGCCGCCGCGTCCGCCGGGATGTGCACGCCCTGGCTGTCGGCGCCCGCCCGCGGCTTGAGCACGAACGGGAAGCCGTGCTCGGTGGCGAAGGCGCGGACCTCGTCGGCGGACGCGACCGCGCGGTTCGCCGGGACGCGCAGGCCGGCGGCGGCCACCGCCGCCTTCATGACGACCTTGTCGCGCACCAGCCGGACTTCCGCGCTGCCCTTGCCGGGCACGCCGAGCGCCTCGCGCAGCTCCGCGCCGAGCTCCAGATCGAACTCGGACAGCGCCAGCACATGGGTGAACGGCCCGTGCGCGGCGACGAGTTCGGCGGCCGCCGCGATCACCTCGGCCCGGTCGGCCAGGTCGGCCACCTCCCGGATCTCCTCGGCCAGCGCCGCGTCCAGCGGGCCGCGCCCGGCCGCGGTGGTCAGGTAGCTCACCCGGTCGACCCGGTGGTCCAGGTAGCGGTGGTACTCGGCGAACCGGTTGTTCCAGCGGTTGAGGATCAGGACGTGCCGTCCCATGGGGGCTCCGTTCGGGGTGCGGTGGTCGTGGCGGGGGAGGACGGCGGCGTGAAGCGCACGCCGCGCTCGGCGGCGTCCAGGGCCGCCGCGGTCTCGTCGCGGCCGGGCCCCGCGGCGATGGCGTAGCCGAGCCGGCTCGACGAGCTGCCCCGCGGCGGGATCGGCGCACCGGGCTCGATCAGCACGCCGATCTCGCGGATCCGCGCGTCCGCCCGCAGGACCGGGTCGACCACCATCGCGCGGTAGCGGTCGAGGTCGGGACGGAGCAGGAAGCGGATCCCGGCATGCCCGGTACCGCCCGCCGGCGGCCGCGGCGCCGCCGGCAGGCCGAGGTGGCAGCGCAGCGTGATCTCGTACAGGTCGATGCCGTGGGCCAGCCGCAGCAGGTCGGGGATGCGGTCCCCGGGGAGCCGGGCGGCCACCTCCATCAGCAGCGGGCCGCGCGCGGAGAGCCTCAGCTCGGCGTGGAAGGGCCCGAGTTCGAGGCCGAGGGCGGTCACGGTGCGCCGGGTGTACTCCTCGACGCCGGCGGCGACGGACGGCTCCAGCCGGGCCGGCACCAGGTGTCCGACCTCGACGAACCACGGCTCCGGCCCGAGCTGCTTCTCGGTGATGCCGAGCACCGTCACCCGGCCGTCCTCGACGTACCCCTCGACGCTGAACTCCGGTCCGGCGACGTACTCCTCGACCAGCACCAGCGGCAGGCCGGCCCGGTCCAGGTACCCGGCGCCGTAGCCGCGGATCCGGCGGAACGCCGCGAGCGCCTCGGCGGCCGTGGCGGCCTTGCAGACGTGCAGACTGCCCGACTGGTCGACCGGCTTCACCACGCACGGCAGGCCCACGGCCGCGACGGCGGAGGCGAGTTGCTCCTCCTCGGCGACCAGGACGTGGCCCGGCTGGTCGATGCCGTGCGCCCGCAGCACCTCGCGCATCACGTGCTTGTGCCGCAGCGCCACCGCCGTACGGGCCGTCAGCCCCGGCAGGCCGAGCTCGGCGGCGGCCGCGGCGGCCAGCGGCACGTAGTGCTCGAACCCGGGCACGACGGCCGCCAGCGGCGCGCGGGCGTGCAGGCCGCGCAGCAGGGCGAGGGTCGCCGCGTCGTCGTTGGTGTCCACCGTCTCGACCAGGGCCGCGTGGGCGAGGTGGGCGTCCGGCACCCGCCGCTCACCGTGTCCGGCGGTCACCACCACCACCTCGTGGCCGAGTTCGGCCCCCGGTCGATCAGCCGGTGGCCCGCCGAGCGCGGCTCGACGATCGCGATCCTCACCATGTCGCCAGCTCCTCCAGCTCGGTGGGGACGGCCCGGGCCTGCGCCTCTTCGAGCAGTTCGATGGTGCGGTGGTGCAGCAGCAGGTCGGCCGGCGGCAGCGGCCCTCACCCGTGAGGTGGGCGTACGCGCTCTCGATGAAGGCGGTCAGCGGCGCGTCCTCGATCACCGCGCGGCCGGGCCGCCCGGCGATCCGGATCTGCCCGAACGCGTCGTCCGTGCTGACCGGGAAGTCGGCCAGGATCTCGCCCCGGGTGCCGGTCAGCCGCAGGTGGCGGCGGCGCGAGGGCGAGGTGAGGTCGCTCAGCAGCGTGCTGACCATCCCGCCGACGTGTTCCAGCCGCAGCAGGGCGCCGCCCATGGCGGGCACCGAGCGGTCGGGCAGCGGCATCGACCAGGTCGGCGAGGAGAGGATCCGGGCCGCGTCGCCCGCCAGGTGGAGGGCGAGCAGGACCTGGTGCGGGAGTTCCACCTGGAAGGCCGTGCGGTGCGAGTCGGACGAGCCGGTGCGCCCGAAGCGGGGCTTGCTCTGCTCCATGTACAGCGCGACCGGCTCGCCGACCTCGCCGTCCGCGACGATCTGCCGCAGCCGCTCGGTCACCTTGCTGTTGGGCCAGACGCTGACCGGCAGGATGGTGGCCTCGCCGGCCAGCTCGCAGAGCTTGCGGCTCTCCGCCGAGGTCGGCGCGATCGGCTTCTCCAGGATGATCCGGCGCGCGCCGAGCGCCACCAGCTCCTCGACGCAGCCCAGGTGGTCGCGGGGCGGGGTCGCGACGTGGAAGATCGTCTCCTCGACCGGGCCGGCCTCGGCGGCGGCGCGCAGCGAGGGCAGCAGCCGGGTGCCGGGAGGCGCTTCGGTCAGGGCCGGGTCGACCACGAGGACCTCGAAGTCGGCCCCGTGGAGGGACCGCAGCGCCTGGTGGTGCAGATCCCGGCCTGCGTGGCCGTATCCGACGATCACCGAGGGCGGACGTTCCCGTCCGTCCTCGGTGCTGGTGCGCAACCCGGTCACAGCGTCCCCCGCCTCGGCACTCCCCGAGTCCGCGCACCGATGCGGCGGACTTCGAACGGATATGCCACCAGTCTGCGAAGGTGTCAGGTCCGGCTCCAGACCACTAGCGGGGGAACCGCCCGGTCCACTTGTCCCCGGGGGCCGGCCGGTCAGCCGCCGTAGCGCTCCCAGAGGCGGGGATACTGCTTGGCCATGATGTCCGGGTCCTCGAAGTCGAAGGGGGCGCCCTCCGGTCCGTCCGGCTGCTCCAGGCCCAGCTCGGGCAGCGGCAGGCCGGTCAGCTGCTCGTGCGCCTCGTCGGCGGCGTAGCCGAGGTCCTCCGCGTCGCCGTCCTCGTCCTCGTCGAAGTCGGGCACCAGGTCGGCCAGTTCGTCGGGGTGGTGCACCGCGCCCTCGTACACCTCACGGCCCTGGCCGATCAGCCAGCACCGGAAGAAGTCGAAGTCCTCCTCGGAGGCGCCGCCGAGCAGCAGGTGCGCGGCGCCCCAGAGGTCGACGGTGAAGGCGCGCTGGAAGCGCGCCTCGAAGAGCCGGGCGAAGTCCACGACGTCGTCCGGGGTGAGCTGCGCCAGCCGGTCCACCAGCGCGTCCGCCTGCTCGTCCGGATCCCCGTCGGCGGCCTCGCGGGTCGCGTCGATCAGCTGCCAGAAGTCCGTCTCGTACATC
The DNA here is from genome assembly GCF_039544005.1 of Kitasatospora paranensis. Classification (NCBI taxonomy): domain Bacteria; kingdom Bacillati; phylum Actinomycetota; class Actinomycetes; order Kitasatosporales; family Streptomycetaceae; genus Kitasatospora; species Kitasatospora paranensis. The sequence continues at coordinate 2,679,866 of NZ_BAABKV010000001.1, read as the reverse complement.
ACTGCTCCAGCATCCTCGCTCGCCCCGGCGATCGCATGCGACACACGGGTTCGAAGGCGCGGACCCTGTCACGGGCGCCCCGCCCGGGGCACGGGCGCGGCGCTGCGGGGAAACGGCGGGCCCCCGCCCCGGAAACCCGGGACGGGGGCCGATCTGCCGTGGGGACTCACAGACCGAGCTCGACCTCGAACTCGCCGGCCTCGAGGATCTCCTTGACGGCCACCAGGTAGCGGGCGGCGTCGGCGCCGTCCACCAGGCGGTGGTCGTAGGAGAGCGACAGGTAGGTCATGTCGCGGATGCCGATGGCGGTGCCGCCGTCGGCCTCGATGACGACCGGGCGCTTCACGGTGGCGCCGATGCCCAGGATGGCGACCTGGTTCGGCGGCACGATGACGGTGTCGAACAGCGCACCGCGCGAGCCGGTGTTGCTGATGGTGAAGGTCGCACCGGACAGCTCGTCCGGGGTGATCTTGTTGCCGCGGACCTTGCCGGCCAGCTCCGCGGTCTTCTTGGAGACACCGGCGATGTTGAGGTCGCCCGCACCCTTGATGACCGGGGTCATCAGACCCTTCTCGGAGTCCACCGCGATACCGATGTTCTCGGTGTCGAAGTAGGTGATGGTGCCCTCGGCCTCGTTGATCCGGGCGTTGATGACCGGGTGGGCCTTCAGCGCCTGGGCGGCGGCCTTCACGAAGAACGGCATCGGGGACAGCTTCACGCCCTCGCGGGCGAGGAAGGAGTCCTTGGCCTTGCCGCGCAGCGCCATGATCTTGGTGACGTCCACCTCGACCACGCTGGTCAGCTGGGCCTGCTCGTGCAGGGCCTTCAGCATGTTGTCGCCGATGACCTTGCGCATGCGGCTCATCTTGACCGTCTGGCCGCGCAGCGGGGACGGGGCGGCGGCGGCCTTGGGCGCGGCGGCCGGGGCGGCGGCGGGCGCCGGCGCGGCCTTGGCGGCCTCGGCGGCGGCCAGCACGTCCTGCTTGCGGATGCGACCGCCGACACCGCTGCCGGTGACGGAGGCCAGCGCGACGCCGTGCTCGGCGGCGAGCTTGCGCACCAGCGGGGTGACGTAGGCGTCACCGCTGTCGGCCGCGGCGGCCGGGGCGGCGGGGGCGGCCGGAGCCACCGGGGCCGGCGCGGCCACGGGGGCCGGAGCGGCGACCGGGGCGGGGGCGGCTGCCACCGGAGCGGGCGCGGCCGGGGCGGCCGGAGCAGCCGGGGCGGCGGGAGCCACCGGGGCCGGGGCGGCGGCCACGGGGGCCGGCGCGGCCGGAGCAGCGGGGGCGGCCGGAGCGGCCGGGGCGGCGGCGACGGCACCGGCGGCACCGATCAGCGCCAGCTGGGCACCGACCTCGGCCGTCTCGTCCTCGCCGACCAGGATCTTCACCAGGGTGCCGGCGACCGGCGACGGGATCTCGGTGTCGACCTTGTCGGTGGAGACCTCGAGCAGCGGCTCGTCGACCTCGACGGTGTCGCCCTCGGCCTTCAGCCAGCGGGTGACGGTGCCCTCGGTGACGGACTCGCCGAGCGCGGGGAGCAGCACCGGGGTGGCGTCGGCCGCCGGGGCGGCGGCAGCGGGAGCCGGAGCGGCGGGGGCGGCCGGGGCCGCGGCGGGGGCCTCGGCCACCGGGGCCGGGGCGGCGGCGGGAGCGGCCTCGGCGGCCGGGGCCGGCGCGGCAGCCGGGGCGCCGGAGCCGTCGTCGATGATGGCCAGCTCGGCGCCGACCTCCACCGTCTCGTCCTCGCCGACCTTGATCGAGGCCAGGATGCCGGACGCGGGCGCCGGGATCTCGGTGTCGACCTTGTCGGTGGACACCTCGAGCAGGGGCTCGTCGACCTCCACGCGCTCACCCTCGGCCTTCAGCCAGCGGGTGACGGTGCCCTCGGTCACGCTCTCGCCCAGTGCGGGCAGTGTTACTGAGACCGCCATGGTTCCAGCGACTCCTATCAAGTCTTGCGTACAGGAATGGGTGAACTAAGGGGGTGCCGCGGATCAGTCGTGCGCGTGCAGCGGCTTCCCGGCCAGCGCCAGGTGCGCCTCGCCGAGGGCCTCGGACTGGCTGGGGTGCGCGTGGATGAGCTGCGCGACCTCGGAGGGCAGGGCCTCCCAGTTGTAGATCAGCTGGGCCTCGCCGACCTGCTCGCCCATCCGGGCGCCGACCATGTGGACACCCACCACGGCGCCGTCCTTGACCTGGACGAGCTTGATCTCGCCGGCGGTCTTCAGGATCTTGCTCTTGCCGTTGCCGGCCAGGTTGTACTTCAGGGTGACGATCTTGTCCTTGCCGTACTGCTCGACGGCCTTGGCCTCGGACAGGCCCACCGAGGCGACCTCGGGGTTGGAGTACGTCACCCGCGGGATGCCGTCGTAGTCGATCGGCACGGTCTTGAGACCCGCCAGGCGCTCGGCGACGAGCATGCCCTCGGCGAAGCCGACGTGGGCGAGCTGCAGGGTCGGGACGAGGTCGCCGACGGCCGAGATCGTGGGCACGTTGGTGCGCAGGTACTCGTCGACCAGGACGTAGCCGCGGTCCATCGCGACGCCCTGCTCCTCGTAGCCCAGGCCGGCCGAGACCGGGCCGCGGCCGATGGCGACGAGCAGCAGGTCGGCGTCGATCTGCTTGCCGTTCTCGGTCGAGACGCGGACGCCGTTCTCGGTGTACTCGACACCGGAGAAGCGGGCCTTCAGCTCGAACTTGATGCCGCGCTTGCGGAACGCGCGCTCCAGCAGCTTGGAGGAGTTGTCGTCCTCCAGCGGCACGAGGTGCGGCAGGGCCTCGACGATGGTGACGTCGACGCCGAAGGACTTCCAGACCGACGCGAACTCGACGCCGATGACGCCGCCGCCGAGGATGACCGCCGACTTCGGGATGGAGTCGAGCTTGAGGGCGTGGTCCGAGGAGATGATCCGGTCGCCGTCGATGGTGAGGCCCGGGATCGACTTCGGGACGGAGCCGGTGGCGAGGACGATGTGGCGGCCCTCGACGCGCTGGCCGTTCACGTCCACCGAGGTCTGCGAGGACAGCCGGCCCTCACCCTGGATGAAGGTGACCTTGCGGGAGGCGACCAGGCCCTGCAGGCCCTTGTACAGGCCGCTGACCACGTCGTCCTTGTACTTGTGGACGCCCTTGATGTCGATGCCCTGGAAGGTCGCGAGCACGCCGAACTCGGCGGCCTCGCGGGTCTCGTCCGCGACCTCGGCCGCGTGCAGCAGGGCCTTGGTCGGGATGCAGCCGCGGTGCAGGCAGGTCCCGCCGAGTTCGCCCTTCTCGATCAGTGCGACGCTCAGGCCCAGCTGGGCGGCGCGGAGCGCCGCGGCGTAACCGCCGCTTCCGCCTCCGAGAATGACTACGTCGAAAACGGTGCTGGCGTCGTTCGCCACGTCACGTCCTCCATGCAAAGGTGTGCGGTTCGCCGGGCCGGTCGCGGTCCGGTGGTGCGGGAAGCCTTTGTAAGGCGCCCAGTCGTGCCGGAAATACATCTTTGCACTTGTTCGAGGCGACTGGTGTCCGGGGCCGCTCCGGCGGGCGGGCCACGCCGCTCACGCGGTGCTCGAATGCCCCGTACGGGTGGGTATCACCGCAGCTCACAGCGGTGCTGTCGGGGCGGGGAGGCGCGGCGGGCGGGCCGCGGGGCCGATGCTCTTCCGCAGTGCGGAACAGAGTTTCGCCCGCGGCGAACACGATCTTTTCCGATGGCCGCGGCCGGTCCGTGGTATTACCCGCTGGTAAGTAAAATGCGACGAAGGGCCCGGTGCCCCGCGGCACCGGACCCTTCGGGAGCACGACCGGTCAGCCGGCCGCGACGTCCTCGGCGTACCGCACCAGGGTGCGCACCGCGCTCGCGGTGCCGCCCTTGGGGGTGTAGCCGAACGGGCCGGCCTCGTTGAACGCCGGGCCCGCGATGTCCAGGTGCGCCCAGTCGATGCCCTCGGCCACGAACTCCTTGAGGAACAGGCCGGCCACCAGGCCGCCGCCCATCCGCTCGCCCATGTTGGCGAGGTCGGCGATGGTCGACTCCACCATGCCCTTGCGCAGGTCGGCCGGGAGCGGCATCGGCCAGGACTGCTCGCCGACCGCCTCCGCGGTCTCGTGCAGCCTGGTGCGCAGCGCGTCGTCGTTGGCCATCACGCCGAAGGTGCGGTTGCCGAGCGCCAGCACCATCGCGCCGGTCAGGGTGGCGACGTCCACGATGACGTCCGGGTTCTCCTCGCCGGCCCGCACGATCGCGTCGGCGAGCACCAGGCGGCCCTCGGCGTCGGTGTTCAGGACCTCGACGGTCTTGCCGCCGTACATCCGCAGCACGTCGCCGGGGCGGGTCGCCGAGCCGGACGGCATGTTCTCGGCCAGCGCCAGCCAGGCGGTGACGTTGACCTGCAGGCCCAGACGCTTGGCGGCGACCACGGCGGCGAACACCGCGGCGGCGCCGGCCATGTCGCACTTCATGGTCTCGTTGTGGCCGGCCGGCTTCAGCGAGATGCCGCCCGAGTCGTAGGTGATGCCCTTGCCGACGAACGCCAGCGAGGCCTTCGCCTTCGGGTGGGTGTAGGCCACCTTCACCAGCCGGGGCGGGTTGGCGGAGCCGACGCCGACGCCCAGGATGCCGCCGAAGCCGCCCTTCAGCAGCGCCTTCTCGTCCAGCACCTCGACCTTGAGGCCGTGCTCCTTGCCGGCCGCCTGCGCGATCGCCGCGAACGACTTCGGGTTGAGGTCGTTCGGGGCGGTGTTGACCAGGTCGCGGGCCCGGTTCATCTCCTCGCCCAGCGCGGTGGCGCGCTCGACCGCGGCCTTGGCCTCCTTGCCGCCCTTGCGGGTGGTCACCACGGTCAGCTCGCCGACCGGGGCCTTGCCGCCCTCGCCCTTGTACGCGCCGAACGCGTACGCGCCGAGCAGACCGCCCAGCGCGACGGCCTCGACCTGCTCGGCGGAGTCCGCGGGCAGCGCAAGCGCGGCCTTCTTCACGCCTGCCAGGGTGCGCGCCGCGACGCCGGCGGCCCGGCGCAGCGCCTCGGCCGCCCAGCCGTTCTCCGCGGCCTCGCCGAGACCCACGGCGAGCACGAGCGGGGCCTTCAGACCTGCCGCGGCGGGGACCTTGACCGCCTCACCCTCGGCGCCGGTGGCGCCCAGGGTGGCGAGGACCTCCGCCAGCGTGCCGTCGAACGCCTCGGCCACCGCCTCGGCGCCGGGGGCGAGCAGCAGGCCCTTGGGGCCCTTCGCCACGCCGATCACCACGGCGTCCGCGCGCAGGCTTGCGGCGGAGGAGGTGCTCACAGACAGTGCAGTCACGTCAATGCGTCCTGTTCTTTCGCGGTCCACGGCCGGTACGGCTCGGGGTGCCCCACCGGCATAACCCCGGCGTACTCCGCGGGGAAACGGGGCGCAGGGCTACGGTGCTCCAGGCATGGTAGTCCGCATAGTGGGATTGCGCGGCTCCGGCCCCGGGCACCGCGGCGGTGCCGCACCGTCACCGCCCGTCCCCGCCGGGCCGGTCCGCGCAGGTCGGCCGGGTGGGCGCGGAGATGATCGGCCGTCAGCGAACGGCCCGGGCGGGCCGGTTCAGCGCGGGACGATCAGTGCCACGGCGACCAGGGTGCCGGTCGCCGCGGTCTCCGCCATCGCGCCCAGCACGTCCCCGGTGATCCCGTCGAAGCGCCGGACGCAGCGGCGCAGCAGCAGCCCCGCGCAGAGCAGCCCGGCCACGAGGGCGGCCGGGTACGCCGCGGCCCGGGCGCCCCAGGGCAGGCCGGCCAGGCCCAGCAGCACCGCCGACCCGGCCGACACCGCCACCGCTCCGAGGCCGGGGACGGTGCCGGCGACCATCGCGCCGAGCCCGCCCGGCCGGGCGGCCGGAACCCCGGCCCGGCAGCCCCAGGCCAGGGCGCAGCGCGCGGTCACCGCGCAGGCCAGCACGGCCAGCGCGCCGCGTCCGGGGAGCGGTCGAACTGTCCGGCCAGCGCGGCGCACTGGGCGAGCAGCGCCAGGACGAGGGTGAGCACGCCGAACGGCCCGATGTCGGACTGCTTCATGATCCGTAGCGCGTCCTCGGCCGGCTTGCCGCTGCCCAGCCCGTCGGCCACGTCGGCCAGTCCGTCCAGGTGGAGTCCGCGGGTGAGGGCGGCCAGCACCGCCACCGCGGTCACGGCCGCGAGCAGCCCGCCGCCGCGGGCGGCCACCAGCGCGCCCGCGCCGGCCGCGGCCGCCCCGAGCACCAGCCCGACCAGCGGCGCAGCCAGCATGGCCCGCCCGGCGGTCGGCCGGTCCCAGCGTTCGACGTGCACCCGCAGGACGGACAGCGTCCCGAAGGCGAACCGCAGCCCGGGCAGGCGTCCCCGGAACACCTCAGCCCAGGCCCAGCAGCTCCGCCGCACTCGGCAGCCTGGCCGGCGGCGGGGGCTCGACCGGGGCGGCGGCCGGGACGGCGGACGGCTCGGCGAGCGCGTCCGAGGCGGCCTGGACGAGCGGCAGCGCCAGCAGCGCACCGACCCCGCCGCCGGCCCGGACGCCGATCTGCTGGAGCGGGGTCAGGGTCAGCCGGTCGTACGCCTTGGCCTGGGCGGGCTCGCCGCTGTCCTGGCCGGCCCGCCACCACTCCGGGGCGCGGAAGGCGACCCGCTGCGCGACCAGCGCGCACGCGGCGGACACCACGCCGTCCAGCACCACGGGCAGCCGGCGGACGGCGGCCTGCAGCAGGAAGCCGGTGATCGCGGCGAAGTCGGCGCCGCCGGTTGCGGCGAGCAGGGCGAGCTGGTCGCCGAGCACGGGCCTGGCGCGGCGCAGGGCGTCCCGCACGGTCGCGCACTTGACCATCCACACCCGGTCGTCGATGCCGGAGCCGCGGCCGGTGACGGCCGCCGCGTCGGTGCCGCACAGCGCGCCGACCAGGACGGCGGCGACGGTGGTCGAGCCGGCCCCGAGGTCGCCGAGCAGCACCAGGTCGGTGCCGAGGTCGGCCTCCTCGTCGGCGACGGCCATGCCGGCGCGGAAGGCCCGGACGGCCTCGTCGGCGGTCAGCGCGTCCTCGACGTCGATCCGGCCGGAGCCGCGCCGCACCCGGTGCCGCGAGACCTCCTCGGGGAACTCCAGGGGGTCGGCGTCGACCGCGATGTCCACCACCCGCACGGCCGCGCCGTAGCGGCGGGCCAGCACGGCGACCGGGGCGGTGCCGTCGAGGACGGCGTGCACCCGGCGGACGGTGCTCGCCGCCGGGGTGCTGCCCAGGCCCGCGATCGGGCTGGGGACGGGCTCGGAGGCCGGGTCGGGGCGGGAGACGCCGAGCGCGGCGACCCCGTGGTCGCCGGCGAACAGCAGCACCTTCGCGGCGGTCACCGGCCGCGCGGGTGCGGTGCCCTGCACGGACGCCAGCCAGGCGCCGAGCTCCTCCAGCGCGCCGAGTCCGCCCGGCGGCAGGTCGAGCTGCTGCCGGTGTTCCTCGGCGGCTCGGCGGGCGCTCTCGTCGGGGCGCTCGACCAGCGAGGAGAAGGTATCGAGATCCACGGTCGTGTCCATCGCTCGGAAGGCTACACGGCGGCGGCTTTGATGGTCAGCACCTGTCCGGCGACCACCAGCAGGACCTGCTCGGAGGCCTCGGCGACGGCCATGTTCAGCCGTCCGAGGGTGTCCCGGAAGCGCCGCCCGGAGGCGGTGGCGGGCACCACGCCCATGCCGACCTCGTTGGAGACCGCGACGAGCTGCCGTCCGCTCGCCCGCCAGGCGGCGGCGAGGGCGTCGCAGCGGGCCTGCACGGCCCGCTCGCCGCCGCCGAGCCAGGTGTCGTCGTCCCAGGCGCCGCACGCGTCCATGACGGAGGTGAGCCAGAGCGCCAGGCAGTCGACCAGCACCGGGGCGGTGTCCGCCCGGTCGGCGAGCACCGCCTCCAGGTCGCAGGTCTCCGCCGTCCGCCAGCTGCCGGGCCGCCGCTCGCGGTGCAGCCGGACGCGGTCCGCCCACTCCGGGTCGCCGTCGCGGGTGCCGCCGGTCGCGACGTACAGGACGTCGTCGAAGGACCCGAGCAGCTGCTCGGCCCGGGTGGACTTGCCGGAGCGGGCGCCGCCGAGGATCAGGGTGCGGGGGAGTGCCATGCGGGCCATCCTGCCCCAGGCCGATCGGCGGTTCAGGCTTGGGGAGCCGCCGGGCGGGCACGCTAGTGTGCGCACGACAGCGAGGTCACGGAGCGGGAGGAGTCCGGCACATGGTGTGGACGTGGCGGTTGGAGCGGGAGGACGGCACCCAGGTCGAGCAGCCCGGCGGCCGGGAGGAGTTCCCCGGCCAGGGGGACGCGGAGTCGTGGATCGGCGAGAGCTGGAAGCAGCTGCTGGCGGACGGGGCGGACCGCGCGGTCCTGCTCGACGACGACCGTGAGATCTACACGATGAGCCTGCACGCCGAGTAGGTCCGGACGGAGCGGGGCTACTTCGCCCCGACGACGTGGAGCAGCGCCGCGACCTGCCGGTACGGATCCCGGCGGCCGGCCTGCTCCTCGGCGTCCAGCAGCTGGGCCAGCTGGCGTCCGTCCACCGGGACCGCCCCGTCCGCGGCGGCGTCGGTGAAGACCCGTACGCCGTACCAGGTGCGCATCGGCACCGACAGCCCGGAGAGGGTGGTGGCGAGGTCCGCGAGGCGTTCGGCCCGGGCCGGGACGCCGTACCGGTCGGTGTAGCGGCGGGTGTCGAAGGACGCCAGCGCGGTGCGCCAGTCGCCGCCCAGGGCGGGCCGCATGGCCAGCGCCTCGGCGTTGCGCACCAGTAGGAGAGCACCCCGCCGACGTCCAGCACCCGGGCCAGCGAGGCCAGCAGGGCGTCAGGGTCGGGCAGGTACTGCAGGACGCCGTGGCAGAGCACGGCGTCGAAGGAGCGCGGCTCGAACCAGCGCCCGCAGGCGTGGCCGTCGCCGCCGAGCAGCCGGATCCGCTGCCGCACCTCGGCCGGTTCGGCCGCGACGGCGGCCTGGGCGGCGCCCAGGGTGACCGGATCGGGGTCGACGCCGGTGACCAGGTGCCCGGCCCGGGCCAGGCGCACCGTCTGGGTGGCTGGGCCGCAGCCGACGTCCAGCACCCGCAGGGCCGTCCGTCCGGCCAGCTGCTCGGCGAGCTGCCGGGTGACCAGTTCGTCGCGGACGAGCCGGTGCAGGCCCCCTGCCGCTCGGGCCACGGTCCGGCGGCGTGCCGTCCGCCGCCGCGGGCCGGCAGCCGGTCGTGGTCGCCCGCGCCCTGCCAGGGGAGCGCGTAGAGCCCCGGGCCCTCCGGCTGCACCGGCTGGGCCCAGGGCGGCGGGACCGGCTCCGCGGTCAGGGTCGCTCGCCCCGCTTCACCTGCGGCTTGGGCAGCCGCAGCCGGCGCATCTGCAGGGTGCGCATCAGCGCGTAGGGGACGGCCCCGCGGGTGTTGTCGTTCGGGAAGCGCACCCGCAGCGCCTTGCGCAGGCCGAGGCCGAAGCGGGCGAAGTCGAGGATCACCAGCACGAAGAAGACCAGGAACAGCAGGGTCGACAGCAGCTGGAGCGAGGGCACCTTGAGGATGCTGAGCACCAGCACGACCACCGCGTACGGCAGGAAGAACTCGGCCAGCGACCAGCGGGAGTCCACGTAGTCGCGGGCGAAGCGCCGCACCGGGCCCTTGTCGCGGGCCGGCAGGTAGCGCTCGTCGCCCTCGAGCAGCGCGGTGCGCTGCTTCTCGCGGGCGGCGCGCAGCCGGTCGCGGGACTGGCGGGAGGCCTCCTTGCGGTCCTTGGGGACGGTCACCCGGGTGCGCCGGTTGGCCTCGGCCTCGCTGCGCTTGGGGGTGGGCCGGCCCTTCTTGGCCTGGGGGTCACGGGTCTTCTCGTCCTCCTTGGTCAGCAGGACCGTGGCGGAGGAGGAGGCTTCATCTGAGCGGCGTCGGAACACACTCCCAGCGTACGTGGTGGCCGGGGGCTTTCCGCAGTGCCGTCGGCACCGAACAGATATCGATGGTCCGGCGGGTCCGCCGGACGGCGTGTCCCCGTACGGGAGGCGCCCACCGGGACGGATCATGGTCTCAGGGTCGGATCCACCCCAGGAACGATGCCGGACAGTGTGCCGCTGTAGCAGTCTTGTTGCAGCTCGTGCACTGCGGCGACCAGCTCGCTGCACATACACTCAACGTGTTACGAGACGGAATCCGCAGGCCCGTAGAAGGGGGCACCCGAGGCCCATGAGCGACGGAATCATGAAGCGTATGGGGCTGATCTTCCGCTCCAAGGCGAACAAGGCCCTGGACCGTGCGGAGGACCCGCGAGAGACGCTCGACTACTCCTACCAGAAGCAGCTGGAGCTGCTGCAGAAGGTACGCAGGGGTGTCGCCGACGTGGCCACCTCCCGCAAGCGCCTGGAACTCCAGCTGACCCAGCTCCAGCAGCAGTCCTCCAAGTACGAGGAGCAGGGCCGCAAGGCCCTCGCGCTCGGCCGCGAGGACCTCGCCCGCGAGGCGCTGACCCGCAAGTCCAACCTGCAGTCCCAGATCACCGACCTGGAGACGCAGTACCAGCAGCTCCAGGCCGAGGAGGAGAAGCTCACGCTCGCCTCCCAGCGCCTGCAGGCCAAGGTGGACGCCTTCCGTACCAAGAAGGAGACCATCAAGGCCACCTACACCGCCGCCCAGGCGCAGACCCGGATCGCGGAGTCCTTCTCCGGCATCTCGGAGGAGATGGGCGACGTCGGCCTGGCCATCCAGCGGGCCGAGGACAAGACCGCGCAGATGCAGGCCCGGGCCGGGGCGATCGACGAGCTGCTCGCCTCCGGCGCGCTCGACGACTCCAGCGGCCTCGGCCGCAAGGACGACATCGAGGCCGAGCTGGAGCGCGTGGCCGGGGGCAGCGACGTCGAGCTGGAGCTCGCCCGGATGAAGGCCGAGCTGACCGGCGGTACCCCGCAGTCGGCGCCGCAGGCGATCGAGCAGGGCCAGCAGGACTCGCCGAAGATCAACTACAACAAGTAACCCGGACAGGGAGACGCGTCGGCATGATCATGAGGGTCATGGGTGAGGGGCAGTTCCAGGTCGGCGACGCCCACCTGAACCGGCTCAACGAGCTCGACGACGAGCTCCTCAAGGCACTGGACTCGGGGGACGACGGGAGGTTCCGGGCCGCCCTCGAAGGCCTGCTCGGCGCGGTCAAGGAGTTCGGCACGCCGCTGCCGGACGACTCCCTGGAGCCCTCCGACCTGATCCTCCCGGACTGCGAGGCGACGATCGACGAAGTCCGCGAGATGCTGCGGACGGAGGGCGACGGCCTCATCCCCGGCCTGCCGGAGTAGGCGCGCGACGCGTCGAGGGCGGGCATCCCGTACGGGATGCCCGCCCTCGGGCGTTCGTGCGGCCCGGCTGCCCGGGGCGGCCGCTACGGCAGCGCCAGCATCCGGTCCAGCGCGGCCTTCGCGTACTTCTCGGTCTCCGGGTCGACGGTGATCACGTTCGGCACCCGGCCCTCGACCAGCGACTCCAGCGCCCAGACCAGGTGCGGCAGGTCGATGCGGTTCATCGTCGAGCAGAAGCAGACCGTGCGGTCGAGGAAGACGATCTCCTTGTCCGGGTGGGCCTTGGCGAGGCGGCGCACCAGGTTCAGCTCCGTGCCGATCGCCCACTTCGAACCGGGCTCGGCCGCGTCCAGCGCCTTGATGATGTACTCCGTCGAGCCGACCAGGTCGGCCGCGGTGACGACCTCGTGCCGGCACTCGGGGTGCACCAGCACGGTGACGCCGGGGATCCGCTCGCGGACCTCGTTCACCGACTCCGCGGTGAAGCGGCCGTGCACCGAGCAGTGGCCGCGCCACAGGATCATCTTCGCGTTCCGCAGCTCCTCGGCGGTCAGGCCGCCGTTCGGCTTGTGCGGGTTGTAGAGCACGCACTCGTCGAGCGTGATGCCCATCTCCAGCACGGCGGTGTTGCGGCCGAGGTGCTGGTCCGGCAGGAACAGCACCTTCTGCCCCTGCTCGAAGGCCCAGTCCAGCGCCCGCTTCGCGTTGGAGGAGGTGCAGATGGTGCCGCCGTGCCGGCCGGTGAAGGCCTTGATGTCGGCGGAGGAGTTCATGTACGCGACCGGCACGGTCGCGTCGGCGACGCCCGCCTCGGTGAGCACGTCCCAGCACTCGGCGACCTGCTCCGCGGTGGCCATGTCGGCCATCGAGCAGCCGGCGGCGAGGTCGGGCAGCACGACCTGCTGGGCGGCGGAGGTCAGGATGTCCGCCGACTCCGCCATGAAGTGCACGCCGCAGAAGACGATGAACTCGGCCTCCGGGCGGGCCGCGGCGTCCCGGGCCAGCTTGAAGGAGTCGCCGGTGACGTCGGCGAACTCGATGACCTCGTCGCGCTGGTAGTGGTGGCCGAGGATGAACACCCGGTCGCCCAGGGCTGCCTTGGCGGCGCGGGCCCGCGCCACCAGGTCCGGGTCGGACGCGGCGGGCAGGTCCCCGGGGCACTCGACGCCGCGCTCGCTGTTCGGGTCGGCCTCGCGCCCGAGCAGCAGCAGCGCCAGGGGCGACGGGGTGGGGTCGACGCCGTAGGTCTCGGTGGTCGTGGTCACGGGCGGGTGCCCTCCTGTGAGGCCGATCTCGTGCGGCCCCTGCCGGTCGGCGGCTTCGCCGGGGCCTTCTCGTCTATCTGACACTATCTATGATAACCCGTTAGCGTCAGGTTGACGATGTCCGTCCTGTCGATGTGACGAGAACCGCTCGCCGGATCGGCGCCTTCCCGGCGTGGCCGAATCGATATCACCCGCCGATCGCGTTGGCTTGCCCCATGAAAGCCATCGTCATCAGGGAGTACGGCGGCCCCGAGGTCGTCGAGTACACCGAGGTGCCCGACCCGAAGGTCGGCCCCGACTCCGTGCTCGTCCGGGTCCGCGCTGCCGGCGTCAACCCCGTCGACTGGCAGGTCCGCGAGGGCCGGCTCGACGGCATGCTCGACGTCCGCTTCCCGCTCGTCATGGGCTGGGACCTGGCCGGCGAGGTCCAGGCCGTCGGCGGCGCCGTCACCGAGTTCGCCCCCGGCGACGAGGTCATCGGCCTCGTCCGCCGGGACTCCGTCGAACACGGCACCTACGCCGAACTGGTCGCCGCCCCCGTCCGCACCCTCGCCCGCAAGCCCGCCGCGCTCGACTGGGCCCAGGCCGGCGGCCTCCCGCTCGCCGGGCTCACCGCCTACCAGGCCCTGCGCGCCCTCGACCCCGCCGAGGGGGAGACCCTGCTCGTGCACGCCGCCGCGGGCGGCGTCGGGAGCCTCGCCGTCCAGCTCGCGGTCGCCCGCGGCGCCCGGGTGATCGGCACCGCGGGGAGCGCAACCACGCCTGGCTGCGCACCCTCGGCGCCGAACCGGTCGCCCACGGCCCCGGGCTGGCCGACCGCGTCCGCGCCCTCGCCCCCGACGGCGTGCACGCCGCGCTCGACCTGGTCGGCGGCGACGCGGTCGAGACCTCCGTGCAGCTGGTCGCCGACCCCGCCCGGATCGCCTCCGTCGTCGACTTCGCCGTCACCGCCCGCGGCGGCCGCTACATCTGGGCGCGCCCCGACGCCGCCGACCTCGCGGCGCTGGCCGGCCTCGCCGACCGCGGCCTGCTCACCGTCCCGGTCGCCTCCACCTTCCCGCTCGCCCAGGCCGCCTCCGCCCAGGCGTTGAACGCCGAGGGAAGAACACGAGGCAAGATCGTGCTGCTGGTGGGCTGAGATCGACCGGCACGCGAGAATGGGGCGGTGCGCCCGTCCCACCCCCGACGCCGCACCGCCCGACGGACGACAACCCAGTGGAGCAGCACGATGAGCACGCACCGAGCGCCCGACCAGGGCGGCGCGGCGCTGGACGAGACCGACCGCCTGCTGCTGGAGCACCTCAGCAAGGACGGCCGGGCCTCGTACGCCGAGATCGGGCTGCTCGCCAACCTCTCCGCCACCGCCGTCCGCCGCCGCATCGACCGGCTGCGGGCCCGCGGCGTCGTCCGCGGCTTCACCGTGGTGCTCGACCCCGCCCTGCTGGACTGGCACACCGAGGCCTTCGTCGAGGTGTACTGCCGCGAGCGCACCAGCCCCGAGGAACTGCTCGCCAGCCTGCGCAAGTTCCCGGAGGTCGCCGCCGCCTGGACGGTCACCGGCGACCCGGACGCCCTGGTGCACCTGCGGGCCACCGACACCCGCCACCTGGAGGCCGTCATCGAGCGGATCCGCAAGGAGCCCGGGGTCCAGCGCAGCCGCAGCTCCGTGGTGCTCTCCCGGCTGATCGGCTGACCGTCCGCCGCCGCCCGGCCCGCCACGCAGGAAACCTGCGCCGACCCCCGCGAAGACGCCCGAAACCTGCTCGCGCGGCCCCGTTCCGACGCGCGCCGGATCGGCGCCGCTGCCTACGCTGAACGTGCCCGGTACGCCCCGTACGCCCCACCGGTACCGGCCTTCACGCCCGCAGCCCGAACGAGAGGGACCCCGGTGTCCGCAGCCCCCGACCGCATGCACAAGCCCGACAACCAGCTGGTCGAGCTCGTCTTCGACTACATGCGCGAGCGGCTGCAGTACGACCCCGTCCCGCTCGACCACCCCGGCGACGGCGAGCACCTGCGCGGCCGGCTGGCCGGCCTGCTGAACGAGCACGGCAACGCCCCCGCCGACGTGCTCAAGCTCTACGACCACGAGCTGTCCCGGGCCGTCATCTCGGCCGACAGCCCGCGCTACCTCTCCTTCATCCCCTGCGCCCCCACCAAGGCCGCGCTGCTCTTCGACATGGTGGTCTCCTGCGCCTCGCTGCAGGGCATCTCCTGGCTGGAGGCGGCCGGCGCGATCGCCGCCGAGAACCAGGTCCTGCGGCTGATAGCGGACCGCGCGGGCCTGCCGCAGAGCGCGGGCGGCACCTTCGTCTCCGGTGGCTCGGCCGGCAACCTCTCCGCGCTGGTCGTCGCCCGCGACACCGCCCGCCGCAGGCTCGGCGTCGGCCCGGAGACCCGGCTGCGGATCGCCGTCGCCGACCAGGTGCACTCCTCGGTCAAGAACACCTTCAACATCATCGGCGTCGAGGCGTTCAAGGTCCCGACCGTCGACCGCCGCTTCACCGGCGAGGCCCTGCGCGCCGCACTCGCCGCCGACCCGAACCCGGAGACCGTCATCGCGGTCGTCGGCACGGCCGGCACCACCAACGAGGGCATCGTCGACGACCTCCAGGGCCTCTCCGAGGTCACCCGCGAGCGCGGTCTGTGGTTCCACGTCGACGGCGCGTACGGCGGCGCCGGACTGTTCGCCCCCTCGGTGCGCGAGCGCTACAACGGCATCGAGCACGCCGACTCGTTCGTCGTCGACCCGCACAAGTGGCTGTTCGCCCCGTTCGACTGCGCCGCGCTGATCTACCGCAACCCGCAGCTCGCCCGCGCCGTGCACACCCAGGACGCGTCCTACCTGGACGTCCTGCACACCGAGGGCGACGAGTGGAACCCCACCGACTACGCCTACCACCTCACCCGGCGCGCCCGCGGCCTGCCGCTGTGGTTCTCGCTCGCGGTGCACGGCACCCAGGCGTACACCGACGCCATCGAGACCGGCCTCACGCTCGCCCGGGACACCGCCCAGGTCATCCGCGACACCGAGCACCTGGAACTGCTGCACGACCCGCAGCTGTCCGCGGTCTGCTTCCGCCGCACCGGCTGGACCAACGACGACTACTACCGCTGGTCGCAGCAGCTGCTGGCCGACCAGATCGGCTTCGTCACGCCCACCGGCTGGGACGGCGAGACGGTCGCCCGGTTCGCTTTCCTGCACCCCGGCACCACCATGGAGATGGTCCACGAGATCCTCGCCACGATGGCCTGACCGGCCGCCTGCCCGCCCGGCCCCCGGGCCTCCCTCACAGGAAGCCCGGGTGCGGGACGTACGGCGCCGGCGGACGCATCCCGCGCACCGCCAGGTAGCCGCGCGTCCCCAGCGCCAGGCCGACCTCCAGGCCGACGTCCACCGCCCACTCCTGCTCGGCGGTGAGGAACTCCACCAGGGCCTCCTCGCCGTCGGGCACCCGGGCCAGCGCCTCCCGCAGCAGCCGGGCCGCGATCCGCTTGGACGTCGCCGCCAGCAGCTTCACCTCGCCGCCCGTCCGGTAGCAGTAGCCGCTGCCCGCGAGCGAGTCCACGATCAGCAGTTCGTCGCAGTGCGCCAGCAGGAAGGCGTGGTCCGGCCCGTGCGCCGCCCCGCGCAGCCGGCGGTCCACCGAGTCCAGCAGGTGGAACTGGGCCGCGCCGCCCGGATGGACCGGGATGTCGCCCGGATCGAGCAGCCCGGCCCGGTCCACCCGGCCGGTCAGCCGCATCGTCGGGTGCAGGGTGAACCCCGCCTGCCGGTAGCGCCGGGCGGCCGCCGGCGACGGCGAGGCGCACAGCATGCCGCGCAGGCAGCCGCGCCCGTGCGCGGCCGCCCGCTCCAGCAGCAGCCGGCCCACCCCGCGGCCCTGCAGCCCGGGCTCGACCGCGAACAGCGCGAGGATCCAGACGCCCTCGCGGCGCATCGACAGCGCCGCCCCGACCACCCGGCCGCCGTCCTCGGCCAGCCAGCAGCCCTCCGGGTCCGTCCGCGCCAGGTGCCTTGTCCGGGCCAGGCGGGCGACCGCGTGCGGACCGCCCCCGGCGGGGGCGGCGGGTGCAGGGGCTCCCCGACGGACGTCGCGAGAGCCCGGAACGCCGCCCTGGAGACCTCGTGCACCGCCTCGGCGTCCGCCGCGGTGTCCTGGACCTGACGGATGATCACGCCGTCCATCCTGGCCCGGGACGGTCCCGGCCGTCACCGGAATCGGGAACATCGGACGCCGACCATGCCCCGCCGGTGTGCGAGCATGGGTGGAGCAGGGGAACGGGCGGTGGTGAAATCGCCCCCGGGACCCACCACCGACCGGAAATGAATCCGGGAGGCCGCTGGTTTGCACTGGCGGCACACAGTCGTCACAGACCGGGAGTAAGCATGACCGTCCAGGACGAGACCACCGTCGAGAGTGGCATCCTCCTCACCGATGCCGCCGCAGGCAAGGTCAAGGGCCTGCTCGAGCAGGAAGGCCGCGACGACCTCGCGCTGCGCGTCGCCGTGCAGCCCGGCGGCTGCTCCGGCCTGCGCTACCAGCTGTTCTTCGACGAGCGCTCGCTGGACGGCGACGTCGTCAAGGACTTCGGCGGCGTCAAGGTCGTCACCGACCGCATGAGCGCCCCGTACCTCGGCGGCGCCACCGTCGACTTCGTCGACACCATCGAGAAGCAGGGCTTCACGATCGACAACCCCAACGCGACGGGCTCCTGCGCCTGCGGCGACTCGTTCAGCTAGGACGTACGGCGGAGGGCGGCCCCGGGGATCCCCGCGGCCGCCCTCCGGCGTTCCCGGTCAGCGGCGCTGCCGGCCCGGCCTCAGCGCGGACCGCCCGGCATGTCACCCGTCACCCCGAGCGTCGTCCCCGAGCCCAGGTCGACCACCTTGCGGCCGTCCAGCGGCCTGGCCAGCTGGGTGGAGACCGACTCCTGCTTCACCAGCTGCGGGCACGCCTTGCCCGGCCCCGCCGGCTTGGTGATCACGACCTGGACCCGGACCTGCCCGGTCACCGACTCGTCCGCCCGCAGCCCGTACTGGTCGCACACCCCGCCGAAGAAGTACACGGTCAGGTGGGTGCCGTCCTGCAGCGAGTAGCCGGTCGCCGGCATCCGGCGCGCCGTCGGCGCGGGCTCACCCACGGCTATCCCGGGGCCGGTCGGCGAGCCCGGCTCGGGGCTCGCCGTCGGGGAGGCGGACGGGCTCGGCGAGCCCGGCGACGCCGGTGCCGACGCACTGGCACTGGGGGACGGGCCGCCCGACGGTGCGCCGTCCGCCGCGGGGAGGCCGTGGGCCCGCACGCGGCCACCGCGCCGGCGGCGACCACCAGCCCGGCGAAGCCGACGGCCCGGCGCCGGAACACGGTCCTGAACGGTACGACTGCGGTCCTTGCGTCCATGGTGCGACTTCCTCCCGAGGGTTCAGCGCCGCCACCGGTGGCGGCGCTGCGTCCCTTGGACGTGGCGCGGAGGAATCCGGTTCCCGCCGGGCTCAGCCGCCGTACTCGGCCATCGCGGCCACCAGCCGCTGCGCTCCCGAGGGCACCGACACCCCGGCGGGCGCGGCCGCGGCCGGCTGCGGACCGGCGGCGATCAGCGGCCAGAACCGGCCGAGCCGGCGCGAGGAGCTGACCAGCGCGTCGAGGGTGTCCGGGTCGGCGTCGCCCACCAGGTGGCTCGGGATCCGGACGGAGGGCTGCAAGGGCATCATCGGTTCATCGCTCCGATCACCGGCCGCGGCGGCGTCGCCGCGGCGCCTGGGCGGGCCCGGCACACCGGCCCCGTGTCTGCGACCCTAGGCCGCCGGGAGGGCCCCACCAGGGCTACCGCGGGGTAGTACCTGTTCGGGTCGGGCCCGTCCCGACCGGCCCGGGCCTGTACCGTGGGTGGGTCCACCGCCGCTTCCGGCCGCCATCAGGCCACCCGAGGAGACCTCCGTGCGTATCGCCGTCGCCGGCTCGATCGCCACCGACCACCTGACGACCTTCCCGGGCCGCTTCGCCGACCAGCTGGTCGCCGAGCAGCTGCACACCGTCTCGCTCTCGTTCCTGGTCGACACCCTCGACATCCGCCGCGGCGGCGTCGCCCCGAACATCGCCTTCGGCATGGGCGTCCTCGGCCTGCGGCCGATCCTGGTCGGCGCGGCCGGCGCCGACTTCGACGAGTACCGCAGCTGGCTGGAGCGCAACGGCGTGGACGCCGCCTCGGTGCACATCTCCGAGACCCGGCACACCGCCCGCTTCATGTGCACCACCGACCTGGACCACAACCAGATCGCGTCCTTCTACACCGGCGCCATGGCCGAGGCCCGCAACATCGAGCTCAAGCCGATCGCCGACCGGGTCGGCGGCCTGGACCTCGTCCTCATCGGCGCCGACGACCCGCAGGCGATGGTCCGGCACACCCAGGAGTGCCGCACCCGCGGCTACGCCTTCGCCGCCGACCCCTCCCAGCAGCTCGCCCGCCTGGAGGGCGACGACATCCGCGAGATCGTCGACGGCGCCGCGTACCTCTTCACCAACGAGTACGAGGCCGCCCTCATCGAGTCCAAGACCGGCTGGGCCGCCGAGGAGCTGCTGGAGCGCGTCGGCACCCGGGTCACCACGCTCGGTGCCAAGGGCGTGCGGATCGAGCGCAAGGGCGAGCCCGCGATCACCGTCGGCTGCCCCGCCGAGGAGCGCAAGGCCGACCCGACCGGCGTCGGCGACGGCTTCCGCGCCGGCTTCCTCGCCGGCCTGTCCTGGGACCTCGGCCTGGAGCGCGCCGCCCAGCTGGGCTGCATGCTCGCCACCCTGGTGATCGAGACCGTCGGCACCCAGGAGTACGAGCTGCGCCGCGGCCACTTCTGCGACCGGTTCGCGGCCGCCTACGGCGAGGAGGCCGCGGCCGAGGTCCGCGCCAAGCTCAGCTGACCCGGCGCACCAGGTAGGCGGTGCCCCGGTCGTGCCCGTACGCGGCGGCCGGGGCCTCGCCCAGGTACTCCTGCTCGCGCATCCCGCACCAGGCGGGGATGTCGAGCCGGGCCGCCTCGTCGTCGGCCAGCACGGCGACCGTCCCGCCCGGCGCCACCTCGCCGATCCGCCGGGCCAGCTCGATCACCGGCAGCGGGCACCGCTTGCCGAGCGCGTCGACGACCAGGGCCGGCACCTCGTCCGGGGCGGCCGGCTCCGCCGCCGCGGGTGCCCGCAGGTCGAGCCCGAGCGGCGCCCGCACCCCCGCGACCAGCTCCGGCAGCACGGTCAGGAACCGCGTCACGTCGGCCTCGTCCGTGCCGTACGGCAGCGAGACCCGGACGTTGCCCTCGGTCAGCACCCCCATCGCCGCCAGCACATGGCTCGGCGTCAGGGTGGAGGAGGTGCACGAGGAGCCGGAGGAGACCGCGAAGCCGGCCCGGTCGAGCTCGCCGAGCAGCACCTCGCCGTCCACGTAGAGGCAGGAGAAGGTGACCAGGTGCGGCAGCCGGTGCACCGGGTCGCCGACCACCTCCACCTCGGGCACCAGTTGCGGCACGGTGGCGCGGATCCGCTCCACCAGGGCGTGCAGCCGGGCGTTCTCCTGCTCGGCCTCGGCCCGGACGGCCCGCAGCGAGGCCGCGGCCGCCACGATCGCCGGCACGTTGACGTACCCGGGCACCCGGCCGCGCTCGCGTTCGTCGGCGGGCAGCGGCGAGGCGTACCGCACGCCCTTGCGGACGGCGAGCACGCCGACCCCGGCCGGCCCGCCCCACTTGTGCGCGGAGGCGGTCAGCAGCGACCAGCCGCCGGGCACCGGCAGCCGCCCGGCGCTCTGCGCGGCGTCCACCAGCAGCGGGATGCCGACACTGCCGCACAGGTCGGCGACCTCCGCCACCGGCTGCACGGTGCCCACTTCGTGATTGGCGGTCTGCAGCACGGCGAGCGCGGTGCCGTCCCCGAACCGCTCGGCGAACCGGGTGGGCTTCACCCGGCCGAGCCGGTCGACCGGCACGACCGACACCTCGCCGCCGGCGGCCTCGTGCTGTTCGGCGACGTGCAGCACGCTGGAGTGCTCGACCGCCGAATGGACGAGGTGCCCGCCGCGCCGCCGGTTGCCCTTGAGCGCGCCGAGCATGCCGAGCTGCACCGCCTGGGTGCCGCTGGCGGTGAACGCGATCTCGTCGGCCCGGGCGCCGAGGACCTCGGCGACCGTCTCGCGAGCCGCGTCCAGCAGCATCCGGGCCTGCCGCCCCGAGCGGTACAGCCGGGCCGGGTCGGCCCAGCCCTCGTCGAGCGCCGCGGTCAGCGCCTGTCGGGCGACGGGGTGCAGGGGTGCGGTGGAGGCCACATCGAAGTACGACACGCTCCCACGCTATCCCCGTACCGTGCCGAGCCCGGCGAGTCGTCCGATTTCGCCGTATTCGTCCGTCCCGACGATCCGTCACCCGCGTGTCGTAGTGAGGTCCCCCGATCGGGCGTGCGACCCTCGAATGCCTGGCATGACCTGCGGCGAAGTCCCCACCGGGGCTGATCGGGTAGCCGGGCGGCGCGTTAGCGGGGGCTGCTCGTGAGTGGCGCATAAGGATGGAGTAGCGTTTGGCCCGCATAAGCATTCAAACCGTGCCCGTGGCCGGGTCGCCGGGGAGGCGTAGAGCACTCCCGGGGGTGACGCGATCGCGGGCGAGACTTCGGGAAGGCGCTACGTGAGTCCCAACGGCTCCGACCGCTCGCCGCGGCGCACGATGCGGCGGAAGCTGCCTCAGGCGCTGGCACTGGGCCTCGTCATCGCGACCGCCACCGGCTGCTCGGCCAACGACCTCCCCAGGCTTGGCCTCCCCACCCCCGTCACCACGGGAGGCCCGCTGGTCCTCCACATGTGGCAGGGCTCGTGGATCGCGGCGCTGGCAGTGGGCGCACTGATGTGGGGTCTGATCCTCTGGAGCGTGATCTTCCACCGGCGTAGCCGCACCAAGGTGGAGGTCCCGGCTCAGACCCGGTACAACGTGCCCATCGAGGCGCTGTACACCGCGGTCCCCCTCGTCATCGTCTCGGTCCTCTTCTACTTCGTCGCCCGCGACGAGGCCAAGCTGACCGCCGTCAGCGCGAAGCCGCAGCACGTGGTCAACGTGGTCGGCTTCCAGTGGAGCTGGGCGTTCAACTACGAGAACACCGAGAAGCCGGACCCGGCGAGCAGCACCGCCGCCTACGAGGTCGGCACCACGGCGAACCCGCCGACGCTGTACCTGCCGATCAACGAGTCGGTGGAGTTCGTCCTCACCTCGAACGACGTCATCCACGACTTCTGGCCCGTCAACTTCATGATGAAGATGGACGTCGTGCCGGGCGTGGTGAACAAGTTCCAGGTCACCCCGACCGCCTTCGGCACCTTTGCCGGCAAGTGCGCCGAGCTCTGCGGACAGGACCACTCCCGGATGCTCTTCAACGTCAAGGTCGTGACGCACGACGAGTACGAGCAGCACCTCAAGGAGCTGCGCGCCAAGGGCCAGTCCGGCGCCGTGCCTTCCGGCATCATTCCGAGCACGGGAAGTGAAGAGAAGTGACCATCCTCAACGAGCCCGCCGCGGCCGGCGGGGGCGCCGGGGCCGTCACGGTCGGCAGCAGTGCCCGCCGGGCCAAGCGGGGCAGCCAGATCATCAAGTGGTTGACCACCACCGACCACAAGACGATCGGCACCATGTACCTGGCGACGTCGTTCGCCTTCTTCCTGATCGGTGGCATCCTCGCCCTGGTCATGCGCGCCGAGCTGGCCCGTCCGGGGACGCAGATCCTCTCGAACGAGCAGTTCAACCAGGCGTTCACCATGCACGGCACGATCATGCTGCTGATGTTCGCCACCCCGCTCTTCGCGGGCTTCGCGAACTGGATCATGCCGCTCCAGATCGGCGCTCCCGACGTGGCGTTCCCGCGTCTGAACATGTTCGCCTACTGGCTGTACCTGTTCGGCTCGGTCATCGCGGTGTGCGGCTTCCTCACCCCGCAGGGCGCCGCCGACTTCGGCTGGTTCGCCTACTCGCCGCTCTCCGACGCCGTCCGCTCGCCGGGCGTCGGCGCCGACATGTGGATCATGGGTCTGGCCCTCTCCGGCTTCGGCACGATCCTCGGTGCGGTCAACTTCATCACCACCATCATCTGCATGCGCGCGCCCGGCATGACGATGTTCCGGATGTCGATCTTCGTCTGGAACGTCCTGCTGACCGCCGTGCTGGTCCTGCTGGCCTTCCCGGTGCTGGCCGCCGCGCTGCTCGCCCTGGAGGCGGACCGCAAGTTCGGCGCCCACGTCTTCGACCCCGCCAACGGCGGAGCGATGCTGTGGCAGCACCTGTTCTGGTTCTTCGGCCATCCCGAGGTCTACATCATCGCGCTGCCGTTCTTCGGCATCGTGTCGGAGATCATCCCGGTCTTCAGCCGCAAGCCGATGTTCGGCTACTCCGGCCTCATCGCGGCCACCATCGCGATCGCCGGTCTGTCCGTGACGGTGTGGGCGCACCACATGTACGTCACCGGCCAGGTGCTGCTGCCGTTCTTCTCCTTCATGACCTTCCTGATCGCCGTCCCGACCGGTGTGAAGTTCTTCAACTGGGTCGGCACCATGTGGAAGGGCTCGCTCAGCTTCGAGACCCCGATGCTGTGGACGGTCGGCTTCCTGGTCACCTTCCTCTTCGGTGGCCTCACCGGCGTGCTGCTGGCCTCCCCGCCGATCGACTTCCACGTCTCCGACTCGTACTTCGTCGTCGCCCACTTCCACTACGTGGTCTTCGGCACCGTCGTCTTCGCGATGTTCGCCGGCTTCCACTTCTGGTGG
Organism: Kitasatospora paranensis; assembly: GCF_039544005.1. Classification (NCBI taxonomy): domain Bacteria; kingdom Bacillati; phylum Actinomycetota; class Actinomycetes; order Kitasatosporales; family Streptomycetaceae; genus Kitasatospora; species Kitasatospora paranensis. Next base: position 2,656,555 of record NZ_BAABKV010000001.1, on the reverse strand, counting down.
CCGAAGATGACCGGCAAGATGCTCGACGAGCGGCTCGGCAAGATCACCTTCTGGACGCTGTTCTTCGGCTTCCACGCCACCTTCCTCGTCCAGCACTGGCTCGGCGCCGAGGGCATGCCCCGCCGCTACGCCGACTACCTGGCCTCGGACGGCTTCACCACCCTGAACACCGTCTCCACCATCGGCTCCTTCGTGCTCGGCCTGTCGATCCTGCCGTTCCTCTACAACGTCTGGAAGACCGCCAAGTACGGCGAGAAGGTCGAGGTCGACGACCCGTGGGGCTACGGCCGCTCGCTGGAGTGGGCGACCTCCTGCCCGCCGCCGCGGCACAACTTCCTCACCCTGCCGCGCATCCGCTCCGAATCCCCGGCGTTCGACCTCCACTACCCGGAGATCGCCGCCCTGGACTACCTGGAGAACCACGGCGAGCAGGCGAAGCACTTCGAGGGCGTCACGCCCGCGCAGTACGACCGTCCGTCGCTGGGCAAGTCCAAGAAGGAGGGCGACGCCTGATGAAGGAACAGGGCAAGATCTTCGGCGGGTTCGCCGTCTTCATCCTGATCATGGCCGTCGTGTACGGCCTGTGGACGACGCACAGCAGCCACGGCACGGAGGCGGCCGGCACCACGGCCCTCTTCCTGGCCTTCGGCCTGTGCGCCTTCATCGGGTACTACCTCGCATTCACCGCCCGCCGGGTGGACAGCGGCGCGGGTGACAACCCCGAGGCCGAGGTCGCCGACGACGCCGGCGAGGTGGGCTTCTTCGCCCCGCACAGCTGGCAGCCGCTCGCGCTCGCCGTCGGCGGCGCGATCGCCTTCCTCGGTGTGATCTTCGGCTGGTGGCTGCTCTGGTGGGGCCTGCCGATCATCCTCATCGGCCTGTACGGCTGGGTCTTCGAGTTCTACCGCGGCGAGGACCAGAACCAGTAGGTTCCGGACCACCGCAGCCGAGGCCGGGGCTCCCGCAAGGGGGCCCCGGCCTCGTCGTGTCACCCGCCCGGCCCTGCCGCCGCCGACGATGACCTTCCGTGAGCGGCCCCGGGCGCTCACCCGGCCGGTCCAACCGGCGGCCCTCCCGGCGTGCCGACGCGTCCCCGCCGTTCCTAGGCTCTGGTACATCGTCGGGAGATCCCGGAGGCACCGGTGAACGGACGTCGCAGGCTCATACACGGCAGGGCAGGCATAGCGGCCCTCATCATCCTGGCGCCGGTCGCCGCCTGTTCGTCCGGAGGTCCGGACGCGGCGGTCGCGCAGCCCCACACCGTCGACGCGGCGCCCCTGGTGCACACGTCGGCAGCCGGACAGGTCGATCCGGGCAAGCCCTTCACGGTGACCGCGGTGGCGGGCAGCCGGCTCACCGACGTCACGGTGAGCGGCCCGGACGGCAAGCAGGTGGCCGGCCGCCTCGCGGACGACCAGCGCAGCTGGCAGACCACCGGGCGGCTGCGGGCCGGCACCGCCTACACCGCCCGAATAGCCGCGGACGACGGCAAGGGCGGCCGCGGCCAGACCACCGCCTCGTTCCGCACGGTGGCCGCGCAGAACCTGCTGACCGCGCAGCTCGGCCCGGACTCCTCCGGCAGCGGCGTGTACGGCGTGGGCCAGCCGCTCACCGTCAAGCTCTCCGCCCCGGTGAAGGACGCGGCCGCCCGGCAGGAGGTGGAGCGCGGACTCACCGTCACCTCCTCGCCCGCCGTCACCGGCGCCTGGTACTGGGTGGACGACAGCAACCTGCACTTCCGCCCGAAGGACTACTGGCCGGCGAACGCCACGGTGAAGCTCTCCTTCGACCTCACCGGCTCCCGGATATCCGACGGCCTGTACGGCGGCGACCCGGCGACCCTGGCGCTGAAGACCGGCGACCGGGTGGAGGCCGTGGTGGACGCCGCCGCCCACCAGCTCACCTTCCGCCGCAACGGCGAGCTGATCAAGACCATCCCGGTGACCACCGGCAAGCCCGGGTTCGACACCCGCAACGGCATCAAGGTGGTGCTCGGCCAGGAGGCCGACGTCCGGATGCGCGGCGAGACGGTCGGCATCGCCGCCGGCAGCGCCGACTCGTACGACCTGGACGTGCAGTGGGCCACCCGGGTCACCTGGAGCGGCGAGTACGTGCACGCGGCCCCCTGGTCGGTGGGCTCGCAGGGTGTCGCCAACGTCAGCCACGGCTGCACCGGCATGAGCACCGAGAACGCCAAGTGGTTCTTCGACAACACCCGGGTCGGCGACATCGTCCAGGTGGTCAACAGCCTCGGCCACGAGATGGAGCCGTTCGGCAACGGCTTCGGCGACTGGAACGTCACCTGGACGGACTGGGTGAAGCACTCCTCGGTCGGCGGCCAGGTCTCGACCGCGGGTACCGCGGACGCCGCCGCGCAGAACGCCGGGTACCTCCAGCCGGAGCTGTGAGCCCCACCCGCGGCCCGGCCCCGCGACGGGGGAACCCGCACGGGGCCGGGCGCGTTCGACCGACGGACGGCCGCCGCAGTGGCGGTCGCGGAGCACGGGGGTGGCTCGGTGTCCGGTGACGAGAAGGTCGTCGCGGAGTGGATCGCACTGACGGGGGCGACGGCCCGGAGGGCTGGCTTGCCCTCCCGGCCGGCCGGGAGCCGCGCGGCGCGGTGGTGGTGACGGGGGAGATGTTCGGGGTCACCGGCCATCTGAAGGACGTCTGCGCCCGGCTCGCGGAGGCCGGGTACGCGGCCCTCGCCCCGGACGTGTACTGGCGGCAGGGCCGTCGCACCGGGCTCGACGCCGACGAGGCCGGCCGGGCCCGCGGTCGCGAGCTCATGACCGCGCTGCGGCGCGACGAGGCGCTGGCCGACCTGGCCGCGGCCCGGACGGCGGCCCTGCGGCACGCCGGTACGGGCGGTGTGGCGGCGCTCGGGTTCAGCCTCGGCGGCCACCTCGCGGTGCTCGCCGCGACCGGGCTCCGCTTCGACCTGGTGGTCAGCTACTACGGCGGCTGGCTGCTGGACGGCGGCCTGCCGGTCGCCGAGCCCGTCGCCCCGGTCGGGTACGCCGACGGGATCGCCGCCAACACCGGCTTCCTGCTCGGGTTCTTCGGCGCGGACGACTTCGTGATGCCGATCGACGAGTGGCAGCGGGTCGGGCGGCGGCTGGCCGAGGCGGGCGCCGCGTACGAGCAGGTGACGTACCAGGGCGTGGGGCACGGCTTCTTCTGCGACGAGCGCCCGGCGACCTACGACGCCGAGGCCGCCGCCGACGCCTGGGGGCGCACCCTGGCCGCCCTGGAGCGGTACGTCGACCCGGCGGGCCGTCAGGCGCCGTAGGCGACCTGCAGGGCGGTGCGCAGGGCCGCCACGGCCTCCTCCCGGGTGACGCCGAGCCGGTGGGCCCGCTCGGCGTACTCGGCGGCGGCCGCGGCGAGCAGCCGGTGGGCGCTGTCGCCGACGGCGGCGATCAGCGTGCCGCGCCGGCCGTGGGTCTCCACCACGCCGTCCGACTCCAGCTCCCGGTAGGCCCGGGCGACGGTGTTCGCGGCCAGGCCGAGCTCCTCGGCGAGGGCCCGGACGGTCGGCAGCTTCAGCCCGACCGGCAGGGCGCCGCTGCGGGCGCCCTCGGCGATCTGGGACCGGACCTGCTCGTACGGGGGAGTGGCGGCGGTGTGATCGATGGTCAGCTGCACAGGGCCATTGTGGCAAAGCCCGAGGGCCCCTGCCGGTGCGGCAGGGGCCCTCGGGCCGTGGCGGTTCAGCTGCGGATCAGTGGTGGCCGTGGCCGCTGGTGATCTCGTGGTGCTCCTCGGCGGTCGGCTTGGCGATCTGGCCGCCCTCGCCGAAGTACGCCTCGGACAGCTTGGCGCGGGTCCGCTCGATCGGTCCGACCTTGCGGGCCACACCGTTCTCGTCGACCTCGGCCGGCAGCTCGGCCGGAGCGTGCTGCTCGTGCGCCGTGAGCTTGTACAGCTTGTCCTGCGGCAGCTGCTCGTGGACCTCGATGAACTCACCGTGCGGCAGGCGCTTGATGATGCCGCTCTCGCGGCCGTGCAGCACCTTGTCCTTGTCGCGGCGCTGGAGGCCGAGGCACCAGCGCTTGGTCACGAAGAAGACGATGACCGGCAGGACGAAGAAGCCGACCCGGACGGTGTAGGTGATCGTGTTGATCGACAGGTGCAGGTGGGTGGCGATCAGGTCGTTGCCACCACCGATCAGCAGGATCACGTACTCGCTGATCCAGGCCGCACCGAAGGCGGTGCGGACCGGGGCGTTGCGCGGGCGGTCGGCGATGTGGTGCTCGCGCTTGTCGCCGGTGACCCACGCCTCGATGAACGGGTACACCCAGATCGCGGTCAGGACGAGCGGGAAGACCATCAGCGGGACGAACACGCCCATGTTCAGGGTGTGGCCCCAGGCGCGGATCTCCCAGCCCGGCATGATGCGGATCAGGCCCTCGGAGAAGCCCATGTACCAGTCCGGCTGGGCGTCGGTGGACACCTGGTCGGGTCGGTACGGGCCGTACGCCCAGATCGGGTTGACGGTCGCGATCGCCGAGGCGGCCGAGATGACGCCGAACACCAGGAAGAAGAAGCCGCCGGCCTTGGCCATGTAGACCGGCATGAGCGGCATGCCCACGACGTTCTGCTCGGTGCGGCCGGGGCCCGCGAACTGGGTGTGCTTGTGGTAGAAGACCAGGATCAGGTGGGCCACCAGCAGGCCCAGCATGATGCCCGGGATCAGCAGCACGTGGATGGTGAAGAACCGCGGCACGATGTCGGTGCCGGGGAACTGACCGCCGAACAGGAAGAACTGGATGTACGTGCCGACCAGCGGCACGGCCAGGATCGCGCCCTCCATGAACCGGATGCCGGTGCCCGACAGCAGGTCGTCGGGGAGGAGTAGCCCATGAACCCGTCGAACATGCCGAGGAACAGCAGCAGGGCGCCGAAGATCCAGTTGATCTCGCGGGGCTTGCGGAAGGCGCCGGTGAAGAAGACGCGCATCATGTGCACCAGCATCGCGGCCACGAAGACGATCGCGGCCCAGTGGTGGATCTGGCGGATCAGCAGACCGCCGCGCACCTCGAAGCTGATGTCCATGGTCGAGGCGTAGGCCTCGGACATCCGGATGCCGTCGAGCGGGGCGTAGGGGCCGTGGTAGACGACCTCCGCCATGCTCGGCTTGAAGAACAGCGTCAGGTAGACGCCGGTCAGGATGATGATGATGAAGGTGTAGAGGCAGATCTCGCCCAGCATGAAGGACCAGTGGTCCGGGAAGATCTTGCGCAGGTTGGACTTGGCGAGGGAGTAGATCCCCAGCCGTCCGTCCGTCCAGTCAGCCGCCGCCTCGAACTTGTTCGCGGGCTTGGCACGGGTGCTGGCCGGCTTGGAGGCACCAGTGGTGGCGCTCTTCGCGGTACTCACGCGCGCTCCCAGAAGCTCGGGCCGACGGGCTCCGCGAAGTCGCCGGTGGCGACCAGGAAGCCCTTCTCGTCAGTGGTGATCTTCAGCTGCGGCAGGGGGTGCCCGGCCGGGCCGAAGATGACGCGCGCGCCGTCCGACAGGTCGAAGGTCGACTGGTGACAGGGGCAGAGCGCGTGGTGGGTCTGCTGCTCGTACAGGCTGATCGGGCAGCCGACGTGGGTGCAGATCTTCGAGTAGGCGAGGATGCCCTCGAAGCCGAGGCCCGCGGAGGTCTTGTCCTTGAGGTCCTCCGGAGCGATCCGGACGATCATCAGGGCGTCCTTCGCGATCTGCTCCTGGAAGCCCTCCTCGGACTCCTCCAGACCCTCGGGCTTGGCGAACGTCAGCGAGCCGGTGACGATGTCCTCGGGCTTCATCGGCTCGTTGGTGTTCATGTTGATCAGCTGGATCGGCTTGGCCGGGGTGGCCGCGATCCAGCCGGTGTGCTGCAGCTTGTCCTCGGGCAGCGGGCCCAGGTCGCGCAGCAGCACGACGCCGGAGAGCGGCACCAGGGCCATCGAGCCGATCAGCGTGTTGCGGAGCATCTTGCGGCGGCCGAAGCCGGACTCCGCGGCGCCCGTCCTGAACTGCTCGATGACGTCCGCGCGGACCTCGTCGTCGGCCTCGATCGGGTGGCGCTCGGCCGGGATCTCGTGGTCCGACATCAGGGTGCGCGCCCAGTGGACGGCGCCCGCGCCGATGCAGAACAGCGCCACGCCCAGGGTCAGACCCAGGGAGAAGTTCAGCGCGCTGATGTGGCCCAGCGGGAAGACGTAGATGATCTTGTCGATGTCGAAGATCACGTACGACGCGATGAACCCGATGGTCGCGAGCATCGAGACGATGAACAGCAGGGAGACCTGCCGCTCGGCGCGCTTGGCGGCGCGCTCGTCGATGTCGGTGCGGCGGGGCTCGTGGGCGGGGAGCCCGGGGTCGGCGAACGGGTCGCCGTGAACGGCGACCTCGTGCCCTTCGGAGCCGTGCGACTCCGGAAGCTTCTCGTCAGACATCTCGTGGCTCATGACTTCTTGGCCTTGGTGGTGTGGGCGGCGACCCAGATCGCGGTCACGATGAGCGCACCGAGGGCGAAGATCCAGCCGAACAGACCCTCGGTCACCGGACCGAGGCTGCCCAGGGCCAGGCCGCCGGGGTTGGGCTCGTCGTTGGTGTGGCGGACGAAGGCCACGATCTGCTTCTTCTGCTCCTCCGGCATGGTGGTGTCGGGGAACGAGGGCATGTTCTGCGGGCCGGTCTGCATGGCCTCGTAGATGTGCTTCGCGGAGGTGCCCTCCAGCGACGGGGCGTACTTGCCCTGCGTCAGGGCACCGCCCTTGCCGGCGAAGTTGTGGCACTGGGCGCAGTTGGTGCGGAACAGCTGACCGCCCGCGGACACGTCGTTCGGGTCCGTGGAGGTGTACTGCTTCGCGTCCGGGGCGACCGGGCCGGGGCCGAGCGAGGCCACGAAGGCGGCCAGCTGGTCGATCTGGGCCTGGGAGTAGATGACCTTCTTCGCCGGCACCTGGGCACCGCTCTGCTGGGCGGGCATCCGGCCGGTGCCGACCTGGAAGTCGACCGCGGCGGAGCCGACGCCGACCAGGCTCGGGCCGTCACTGCCGCCCTGGCCGTTCAGGCCGTGGCAGGAGGAGCAGCCGACGGCGAAGAGCTTCCTGCCCTCGTCGATGGCCAGCGACTGCGAGGAGGTGTCGGCCTGCGCCTTCTCGGCGGGCGCGAACGCGGCGTACAGCCCCCGGTGGCCGCCAGGGCGAGAAGTAGGACGACCAGCGCCGCCAGTGGGTGGCGCCGTCGTGCGGAGAGCTTTTTCACGGATTAACCCCGGTGTCAGGATCTGGTCGTCGGCTGGTGGCTGCGCCCGAGGGGCCGGTCTGCTCGGGCCGGTACCCGGGTGAGGCGCGGACTGGTCGGCCGGGTGTCCGCCGGTGGGCGGGTGTGCTCCCGGTCGGCGGCCAGCGACCTGATCAGCCTTTACTTGATCAGGTAGATGGTCGCGAACAGGCCGATCCACACGACGTCGACGAAGTGCCAGTAGTACGACACGACGATCGCTGCGGTGGCCTGCTCGTGCGTGAACCGCTTGGCGGCGTACGTCCGCCCCAGGACCAGCAGGAAGGCGATCAGACCACCCGTCACGTGCATGCCGTGGAAGCCGGTGGTCAGGTAGAACACCGTGCCGTACGGGTCCGAGGAGAGCGAGAGGCCGTCGTTCTTGACCAGCTCGGTGTACTCGAAGATCTGGCCGCCGATGAAGATCGAGCCCATCACGAAGGTGATCGTGAACCACGAGCGGAGCTTCTTCACGTCACCGCGCTCGGCGGCGAAGACGCCGAGCTGGCAGGTGAGGGAGGAGAGCACCAGGATCGTGGTGTTCACCGAGGAGAACGGCACGTTGAGGGCGTCCGCCTTCTCGGTCCAGAACGCCGATCCCTTGACCGAGCGGAGCGTGAAGTACATCGCGAACAGGGCCGCGAAGAACATCAGCTCCGAGCTCAGCCAGACGATGGTTCCGACGCTGACCAGGTTCGGCCTGTTGACCGCTCCGTGCGCGTGTCCGGTTTCTGTTGCTGTTGCTGTCGCCACGACGGACATTATGTCGGTCCCTTATTCCGTCTTCACGCCGGGGGTACTCCTCGGAGTGTCCGGTGCGTGCGGTATGCCCGGCTGCCCCCGGAGCTGCGCCGCCCCGACCAGGGGGCCGACCGGGTGTCCGTTTTCTGACGGTTGTTCGGTATGGGTCAGGCAAGGTCCCCCGGGAGGGTGAGATTCGGGCGCGGCGGCTTGAGGGAGATCGCGTCAGGGGCTCACCGCGGCGGGTGTCCGGGAGTAGCATCCGAAGGTGAACGTGGTCCGGATCACACTGGGCCGTTCGGAGCGGCACCTTTCGGTGCGGCACATATATGAGGACGAGCACCCGGGAGCAGGGCCCATGGCGCACACGACCGACGAGAAGCTCACCGTTCTCGTCTACAGCGACGACCGCAACACCCGCGAGCAGGTCACCCTGGCGCTCGGGCGCCGGCCCGCCGCCGACCTCCCGGAGATCGAGTACCTCGAGTGCGCCACCACCCCGGCGGTGCTCCGCGCCCTGGAGAAGGGCGGCGTCGACCTCTGCGTCCTGGACGGCGAGGCCGTCCCGGCCGGCGGCCTCGGCCTCACCCGCCAGCTCAAGGACGAGATCTACGGCTGCCCGCCCGTCCTGGTGCTGATCGGCCGGCCGCAGGACTCCTGGCTCGCCGCCTGGAGCCGCGCGGACGCCGCCATCGCGCAGCCCGTCGACCCGGTGGCGCTGGCCGAGGCCGCGGCCACCCTGCTGCGCGCCCGGGTGGCCCGGCGGACACCCGTCCACCACTGACCGCCGGGGCCGCCCCGGCGGGGCGTCTCAGCAGGAGAGAAGCGGCGGCGGGACGGGCGCGTACGCCCCCGCCGCTCGCTAGGCTGACTCCGTTCCTTTTTCGGCGTACTACCGATGAGAGCTGGAGTCGGCCATGGTGAACGTGAACCCTGCGAACGGCGGCAAGGACCCCGTGCAGGTGGTCCGCACCTGGCCGGACGTCCTGACCGCGCTGCTGAACGGCGAGGACCTCGGGCAGGCCGACACCGCCTGGGCGATGGACCGCATCATGGCGGGCGAGGCCACCCCCGTGCAGGTGGCCGGCTTCATGATCGCGCTGCGGGCCAAGGGCGAGACGGTCGACGAGATCAGCGGCCTGGTCGACGCGATGTACGCGCACGCCGAGCCGCTGCACATCCCCGGGCCCGCGGTGGACATCGTCGGCACCGGCGGCGACCGCGCCAAGACCGTCAACATCTCCACCATGTCGGCGATCGTGGCGGCCGCCGCGGGGGCGAAGGTGGTCAAGCACGGCAACCGGGCCGCCTCCTCCGCCAGCGGCTCCTCCGACGTCCTGGAGAAGCTCGGCATCCGGCTCGACCTCAGCGCCCGCAGGGTCGCCGAGGTCGCCGAGGAGACCGGCCTGACCTTCTGCTTCGCGGCCAAGTTCCACCCCGCGATGCGTCACGCCGCCGAGGCCCGCCGGGACCTCGGCGTGCCGACCGCCTTCAACATCCTCGGCCCGCTCACCAACCCGGCCAGGGTCACCGCCCACGCGATCGGCTGCTTCGACACCCGGCTGGCCGGCCTGATCGCCGGCGTGCTCGCCCGGCGCGGCGCGAGTGCCCTGGTCTTCCGCGGCGACGACGGCCTCGACGAACTCACCATCTCCACCACCTCGCACGTCTGGATCGTCCGGGACGGCGGGGTCACCGAGACGGTCTTCGACCCCCGCGAGGTCGGCATCGACCTGGTCGGCATCGAGGCGCTGCGCGGCGCCGACGCCGAGCACAACGCCGGGGTCGCCCGCCGGCTGCTGGCCGGCGAGCGCGGCCCGGTGCGGGACGCCGTCCTGCTCAACACCGCCTCCGCGCTGGCGGCCCTCGACCCGACCGACGCACCGCTGGCCGAGCAGCTCGCAGCCGGCATCGAGCGGGCCGCCGCCGCGATCGACTCCGGCGCCGGTGAGGCCACCCTCAAGCGCTGGGCCGAGGCCACGGCCCGCGCCTGACACCCGCGTTGCCCCGTGCCCCGTGCCCCGGCGGTCCGCCGACCGCCGGGGCACGGGTGCGTCCGGATGGCGGGACGCGGGCTTGACCCGCCGTCGGCTCGCCACGTAGCTTCTGAGCCAGGTCATGAGTGACAGCGCGAAGCCCCAGCTTGCTGTCCGGCAACCCTCCGTCCGTGGCGGGGTGCCCTGGGTGAGGACCGGGCCGCGCGGCAGACCGTCCGCGAGGCAAGCGCGGACTTCCGGCGACGTACTCCCGGGGTCCTCACCCGTGAAGGAGTGCACCCCCATGTCCCTCGCCACCGCTCTCTACGCCCCGCTCGCCGTCCTCGGCCACGACGTCAAGGTCCCGCTCGCCTCCGGCGAGAAGGTCGGCTACGCCGCCCTCGACTACGCGGCCAGCGCCCCCGCCCTGCAGCGGGTCTGGGACGACATCGCCGCCTACGCCCCCTACTACGGCAGCGTGCACCGCGGCGCCGGCTACCTCTCGCAGCTCTCCACCGATCTGTTCGAGCAGAGCCGCCGCACCGTCGCCGACTTCCTCGACCTGCGCGAGGACGACCAGGTGGTGTTCACCCGCGCCACCACCGACTCGCTCAACCTGCTCGCCGGCGCCGTCCCCGCCGGCACCCGGGTCCTCGCCTTCGAGACCGAGCACCACGCCTCGCTGCTGCCCTGGCGGCACGCCGGCCTGACCGTCGAGTACCTGCGCGCCCCCGCTCGCGGGCCGAGGCCGTCGCCGCCCTGGAGGCCGCACTCGCCGCCGGCGGGGCCGACGGCCCGCGCCTGCTCTGCGTCACCGGCGCCTCCAACGTCACCGGCGAGCTCTGGCCGATCGCCGAGCTCACCGAGGTCGCCCACCGGCACGGCGCCCGGGTGGTGCTGGACGCCGCCCAGCTCGCCCCGCACCACCGGCTGTCGGTGCGCGACCTGGGCGTCGACTGGGTGGCCTTCTCCGGGCACAAGCTGTACGCGCCGTTCGGCGCCGGCGTGCTGGCCGGCCGCAGCGACTGGCTGGACGAGGCCGAGCCGTACCTGGCCGGCGGTGGCGCCAGCCGCACCGTCGCCCGCGAGGCGGACGGCTCGGTCGCCGTCGAGTGGCACCGCGGCCCGGCCCGGCACGAGGCCGGCTCGCCCAACGTCATCGGCGCCTACGCCATCGCCTCGGCCTGCCGGGCGCTCACCGAGGCCGGCTTCGACGTGCTGGAGGCCCGTGAGCAGGCCCTGATCGAGCGGCTGACCACCGGCCTCGCGGAGATCCCCGAGGTCAAGGTCCTCAACCTGTTCGGCGAGGGCTCGGCCCGGGTCGGCGTCCTCTCCTTCGTCGTCCGGGGCTGGAACAGCTCGCACTTCTCCGCGGCGCTCTCCGCCGAGTACGGCATCGGCGTGCGCGACGGGCTGTTCTGCGCCCACCCGCTGGTGCGCACCCTGCTCGGCGGCGAGGAGTCGGCGCCCTCCGCGTGCGGCGCGCCGGAGCCGTCCCTGCCGGGCGAGCGCAGCCTGAACGCGATCCGGGTCAGCTTCGGCGCCGGCACCCCCGAGGAGCACGTCGACCGCTTCCTGGCGGCCGTCCGCGCCCTGGTCACCGACGGCGCCCGCTGGACGTACCGCAACGAGGGCGGCCGCTGCGTCGTCGACACCCGCGCGCACGCGGCCTGACGGGCCGGACGGCCGGGCGCAGAACGCCCGGCCGAGGCGCCGCTACTCGTCCAGGCCCAGCGCGAACGCGGCCTCCAGGTCGTGCTGCGAGTAGGTGCGGAAGGCGATCTGGGTCTCGGTCTGCGCCACCCCCGGCACCTTGTTCAGCCGGCCCGGGATTACCTCGGCGAGGTCCTCGTGCCGCCGCACCCGCACCATCGCCACCAGGTCGTAGCTGCCGGTCACCGAGTAGACCTCGCTGACGCCCTCGATCGCGGCGATCGCCTCGGCGATCTCGGGGATCCGGTCGACGCTGGTCTTGATGAGGACGATCGAGGTGATCACTCTTCGGCTCCTGTGTGTGGGGTTGGGGCCAGCGTATCCGCCGCCGCCGGGCCCGGCCGATCCCGTCGGCGGAGCCCGGCCGCCCACACCGCGAGCCAGCCCGCACTGAACCCGATCACGTGCGCGACGTACGCGACGCCGGGCACGGCCGAGCCCACCGACCACCACTGAAGGCCGAACCACAGCCCCAGCACCAGCCAGGCCGGGAACCGCAGCGGCAGGAACAGCAGCATCGGCACCAGCGCCGTCACCCGGGCCCGCGGGTACAGCCGCAGGTAGCCGCCGAGCACCCCGGCGATCGCCCCCGAGGCGCCCACCAGCGCCCGGACGGACTCCGCCGACTCGGACTGGGTCAGCGCGTACCCGTACGTCGCCAGGTAGCCGATGCCCAGGTAGAAGAAGAGAAAGCGGATCCGGCCCAGCCGCTGCTCGACGGCCGGCCCGAAGACGTAGAGGAAGAGCATGTTGCCCGCCAGGTGCAGCCAGCCGGCGTGCACGAAGAGCGAGGTCAGCACCGAGAGCACCGGGACCTTGCCCGGGGTCGGCGCCAGCGTGCAGCCCGCCACCGCGGGCGGCAGCGCGGCCAGTTGGAGGGCGTCCAGCGGCCGGTGCGCCAGCAGCTCGACCGGCACCGCGCCCCAGCGCTGCTCGAACCGCTGCTCCGCGCAGACGCGGTCGCCGCCCGACCCGTACCGCGGGTTGAGGCCGAAGCTCGGCCCGGCCAGCAGCACCACCGCGCTCACCGCGATCAGCACGTAGGTGACCAGCGGTGCGGCGGCGGCCGCCGGCGGGGCGGCCGCCGCGGGCTCGTCGCGTGCGGGGGCGGGGGCGGGAGCGGGGACGGCCATGACAGCGAGCATTCCTCCGCTCCGGCCCGGCGACACCGTGCCGTGCTGCAAGCGGGTGACCGTTCCACCTGCCGGGACCGGTACCCGCCGCCGCACGCGCACGCCCTAGGCTGGACGTCCCACCAGGGACCCGTCGAGAGGACCACCGATGACCGTCGTCGCCCCCACTGCCGAGACCCGCTGGCGCTGCACCCTGTGCGGCAACCTGACCCGTTTCGACGTGACGCGCTCGGCCCGGGTGGTGGAGTACCTGCACTTCGACCTCGGCGGCGAGTCCAAGGTGGAGGAGACCGAGGTGCTCAGCGAGACCCTCGAGTCGGTGCGCTGCCGCTGGTGCAACGCCGTCGACCAGGTCGAGCTCGTCGCCCGGCCGGGCGCCGAGGACGAGGCCGCCGCGGAGGAGCCGAAGGCCTGACGCCGCGCGCCGCCCGCACCCCGGCACGGCCGGGGTGTGTGGCGTGGTGTCCGGCGGGGCACGGTACACGGGACAATTGCACAGAGGTGCATCGGAGGGCGGCGGCAACAGGCCGCACGGGCCCGGGAGCAGGATCGGAGCCGAGGACGTGGTGGACGCAGCGAGGGAGCCGTCCGAGCCGCAGGGGCAGCAGCCCGCCGCGGACCCGGGGCTGCCGGACGCGGCCGTGGCCGGGCAGGCAGCCGAGGCAGCCGAGGCCGAGCACCTGGACCGCCCGCTGCCCGAGGGCGTCCGCCGCCGGGTGGTCGGCATCGCCGCCGACGCGCTCGGCGCCATCCCGCTCGGCGATCTGCCGTCGGGGCTGCGCCCGTACGCCAAGTTCACCCCGGCCCGGCGGGCCAAGTACGCGGCGACCGCGCTGGCCGCGGCGCTGGACGCCGAGCCGGTGTTCCGGGTCCGGATAGCGGACCGCCTCCGCCTGGGCCAGCCCGATCTCGTCAAGGCGCTGGAGAGCGGGACGGTCCCCGCCGCGGCCGATCCGCTGGACGTCGCGGCCGCCGCCTACCTGCTGCGCCCGGTGGGCTGGAGCCGACTGGTCGCGGAGGCCGGCGACGAGGTCGAGCGGGCCGACGCGGAGGGCGCCGCCGCCGAGGCCGCCCGGGTGGTGGAGAAGCTGCAGGCCGAACTGGCCGAGGTGCGCGCCGCGGCCCGGGCCGACCTGGACCGCCAGCGGGCCGACTCCGAGGGGCTCCGCAAGGAGGCCGAGTCGCTGCGCAAGCGGGTCCGCGGCCTGGAGAGCGACACCCGGCGGGCCCAGGCAGAAGTCCGCAAGGTGCAGGCAGAGCTGGAGGCGGCCCGCGCGGCCGCGCTGGCCGAGCGCAGCGCCGCGGACGGCGAGGCCCGCCGGCTGCGGCACCGGGTCACCGAGCTGGAGGCCGCCTCCGAGGCGGGCCGGCGCTCGGCCCGGGAGGGCCGCAGTGTGGAGGACATGCGGCTGCGCCTCCTGCTGGACACGGTGCTGCAGTCGGCCCAGGGCCTCCAGCGCGAGCTGGCGCTGCCGGTGGCCCAGCTGCGGCCGGCCGACCTGGTCGAGGCGGTGGAGCCGTCGTCGGCGTCGCCGCACGACGTGGCGCGGCGGGGTCTGGCGGAGGACGACCCGGCGCTGCTCGACCAGCTGCTGGCGATTCCTCAGGTCCACCTGGTGGTGGACGGCTACAACGTGACCAAGAGCGGCTATCCGACGCTGCCGCTGGAGCAGCAGCGGCTGCGCCTGCTGGGCGGTCTCGCGATGCTGGCGCAGCGCACCCAGGCCGAGGTGACCTGTGTCTTCGACGGGCAGGACCTGGACGTGCCGGTGATCATGGCGCCGCCGCGCGGGTGCGGGTGCGGTTCAGCCGCACCGGGGAGACCGCGGACGAGCTGATCCGGCGTCTGGTGCGGGCCGAGCCGCAGGGCCGGCCGGTGGTCGTGGTGTCCACGGACCGCGAGGTCGCGGACGGTGTCCGCAAGGCCGGGGCGCGCCCGGTGGCCTCGATTCTGCTGCTGAACCGGCTCGCCCGGCCCTGACGCGCGGGCGGGCCGGGTGGCCCCGATGTGTCGAGGTCGTGAAATCCCGCTCGGGGGTGCGGATCGAGGGGTTCCGGGAGTGGCGTAGCGGGCGGATCTTCACTAGGGTCTGGCGTCAAACCTATTTTCCGGACATCCACTCGTTCGGGTGAGTCCAGCAGGAAGAAGGAGCTAGACCCTTGGCCTCCCACCGCCGTCCCAAGCAGCCGAGCCGCGCACGCGTGTCCGTGCTCACCGCTGCCGCAGCGACCGCGGTCGCCCTGTCGGCCCAGGCGAGCGCCCACGCGGCGCCGGCGAAGCCCTCCGTGGACGAGGTCAAGGTCCAGGTGGACCAGCTGCAGCAGGAGCAGGAGCAGGCCACCGAGAAGTACGACGGTGCCAAGGAGCGCGGCGACCAGCTGAAGAAGCAGGCGACCGAGCTGCAGGACCAGATAGCCCGGACCCAGGCGCAGCTGAACGAGGTCGCCTCCGGGCTGTCGGCGGTGGCCGCCGACGAGTACCGCACCGGCGGGATCGACCCGACCGTGGCGCTGATGCTCTCCTCGAACCCGGACAACTACCTCGACAAGGCGTCCAGCAACGAGCAGGCCACCGACACCCAGGCCTCCACGCTGAAGTCGCTGCGCGACCAGCAGCGCCGGCTGGACCAGCAGAAGGCGGAGGCCGCGGCCATCCTCGCCGAGCTGGACCAGACCACGCAGACCCTGAACGACACCAAGGCCCAGGTGCAGCAGAAGCTCGCCGAGACCCAGCGGCTGCTGAACACCCTGACGGCCAGCCAGCGGGCGGCCGTCCTGGGTGGCGACCGCGCCTCGCGCGGCGGTAGCCGGGTCGACCCCTCCACGCTGCCCCCGGCGTCCGGCTACGCCGGTGCGGCCGTCCGTGCGGCGCTGACCCGCCAGGGCGACCCGTACGTCTGGGGTGCGACCGGCCCCTCGACCTTCGACTGCTCGGGCCTCATGGTGTGGGCGTACGCCCAGGCCGGCGTCTCGCTGCCGCGGACTTCGCAGTCCCAGGCGAGCGTGGGCGTCAACGTGGGCACCAACATCGCCAACGCGCAGCCGGGCGACCTGGTGATCTACTACTCGGACGCGCACCACGTCGGCATGTACATCGGCAACGGCCTGGTCGTGCACGCCCCGCACACCGGCGACGTGGTCAAGACCATGCAGGCCGACCTGCTGCCGATCAAGACCATCCGCCGGATCTGACCCTTCGGGGCAAAAGCGGACATTCCCTCCCGACCGCGGTTCTGACGCCGCGTGACACGCCCGGACGCGCCGAGATCCTTCTGTGATCTGCGACACGTTCCGGGCGTTCTCTTTTGTGCTCGTATGATGAGAAACCGTCAGCTGACGGTGGATTTCCCGTCACGGACGGTCGCGACCGCACAGAAAATCGGCCATGGATCCGAGATTTTTCCGACAAGGATTTGAACGGATCACGGATCGGTTACTAGGGTCATCCCACTGACCACCGCACAGAAGATCGCCCAACCCGGGTGACGGCGGGGGTCGCCGCCGAGTCCGCGACACAGCTGGGCAGTCCCACTGCCTACGGGGAGGCCCCTGCCGGGGGTGCTGTCGAACGGAGCCGGGGAACCACGTTCCCCCGGGGTGAATCGGCGTCAGGTCGGCCGCGCCGGCCGGTGTGCGGCCAGCCGCGCACCGCAGGGGCGGGCGGTGAGACGTCGTAGGGCATGCTTCCGGCCCGAACCCGTCAGCTCACCCGGTAGGCGGTGTGAGGAAGAAGGAGTCCGCCTTCGTGGCGTCCCATCGTCGTCCCAAGCCCGTCGGCCGCACGCGCGCCTCGATCCTGACTGCCGCCGCCGCCACCGCCGTCGCCATCTCCTCCCAGGCGGGTGCCGCGCACGCCGCCCCGGCGCCGACCAAGGACCAGGTCAAGGCCCAGGTCGACCAGCTGAACCAGCAGGCCGAGGTCGCGACCGAAGCGTTCAACGCCTCCACCGAGAAGCAGCAGGACCTGCAGAAGCAGGTCACCCAGCTGCAGGACCAGGTGGCGCGCCAGCAGGGCGAGGTGAACGGCGTTCAGAGCCGGCTCGCGGAGGTCGCCGCCCAGCAGTACCGCGACGGCGGCATCTCGCCCACCGTGCAGCTGATGCTCTCCAGCAACCCGGGCGACTTCCTGGACAAGGCCGGGTCGGCGAGCCGGATGAGCGCCACCCAGGCCGACACGCTGAAGACCTTCAAGTCGGAGCAGGCCAAGCTCGACGCGCAGAAGGCCGACACCGAGCACAAGCTCGCCGAGCTCGACACCACCACCCGGAACCTGAAGGCGCAGAAGGAGGAGATCCAGGGCAAGCTCGCCCAGGCGACCGCCCTCCTCAACACGCTGACCCAGAAGGAGAAGGACGAGCTCGCGGCGGCCGCCGCCAAGGCGGACGCGGATGCCCGCAACGCCGCCGACAAGGCGTCCCGCGACACCGTCCGCGCCCCGCTCGACCTGCCGTCCGGCTCGGCCGCCGTGAAGGCGCTCGCCGCCGCCGAGACCAGGATCGGCGCCACCTACGTGTACGGCGCCGCCGGCCCGAGCACCTTCGACTGCTCCGGCCTGGTGCAGTGGGCCTACCGCCAGGCGGGCGTCTCGCTGCCGCGCACCGCCGACGAGCAGTGGCACGCCGGCACCAGCGTCGGCACGAACGTCGCCAACGCCCGCCCCGGCGACCTGGTCGTCTACGAGGGCGGCGGGCACATCGCGATCTACGTGGGCGGCGGGCAGGTCATCCACGCGCCGCACACCGGCACCGTGGTGAAGTACGCCTCGGCCACGATGATGCCGATCACGGCCATCGTGCGGATCTGACGCACCGGCTCGGCCTGTCGCGGGTCCGGTCCCCTCCAGGGGGCCGGACCCGTCCGCGTTGCGTCCGGCCTGCGACGTCGGCCCCGGTCCGGCCGAATGTCCGATTGGTGGTCAGATATTCGGTGATGGAGGGGTTTGGACTAGATCGGTGCGACTCGCTAACGTCTGCCCCCGGACGTTCGCGAGGACGCCGTCCGTCCCGGGCGGCGCCTCCGTCCGGCCGCCCGAACGGAGTCGCCGCCGCATGACCGCGCACCTCCGCGCCCACCTGCCGGGCGCTCACACCATCGCCAGGGCCCTGGTGCTCACGGCGGCGGCCACCACCGCCCTGGGCGTCACCGTCGGGGGCAGCGCGTACGGCGCCCCCGCGGCCCCCGCGGACCCGGCCCTGCGGACGGCCGACGTGCAGGCCCGGGTCGACCGGCTGTACGACGAGGCGGAGCAGTCCTCCGAGCGGGCCGACGCCGCGCAGGCGCAGCAGCAGCGCCTGCAGGCCGAGGCGGACGCCCTCCAGGACCAGCTGGCCCGCGGCCAGGACGAGATCAACCGGCTGACGGCCGACCTGGCGCTCACCGCCGCCGCCCAGTACCGCGCGGGCGGCCTCGACCCGGGTGTCCGGCTGATGCTCGACTCCGACCCGGCCGGCTACCTCACCCGGGCCCGCGCCCTCGACCAGGCGGCCGCCCGGCAGAGCGACACCCTGCGCGAGGTCGCCGACCGCCGCCGCAGGCTCGACCAGCGCCGCGCCGAGGCCACCGCCAAGCTGGCCGCCCTGGAGGAGGTCCGCCGCTCGCTGGCCGACAGCAAGGAGCAGATCCGGCAGCGGCTGGCCGCGGCCCAGAAGCTGCTGGGCGGCCTGAGCGCCGGTGAACGGGCCCGGCTGGTCGCCGACGACGCGCGCGCCGCCGAGTTGCGGGCCACCCGCGGTACCGACCGGCTCGACCTCGGTGACCAGCCGCCGTCCTCGGACCGGGCGGCGGCCGCGCTGGCCGCCGCGATCAGCCGGATCGGCTCGCCCTACGTGTACGGATCGACCGGGCCCGACGCCTTCGACTGCTCCGGTCTGATGTACTGGAGCTGGCGGCAGGCCGGAGTCACCCTGCCGCGCACCTCGCAGGCGCAGGCGTTCGCGGGGCGTCGAGTGAGCCTGTCCGAGGCGCGACCGGGAGACCTGGTGATCTTCTTCAAGGACATGCACCACGTCGGGATGTACGCCGGCGGCGGTGTCGTCGTGCACGCCCCGCACCCGGGCGCCCCCGTCCGCTTCGAGAGCGTCAGCGCCATGCCCGTCAGCGGGGTGGTGCGGGTCTGAGCGGCGTCTACGGGCACCCCGGCGCGTCCGCGGGGAGGCCGAACCCCTGGTCACCGACCTCCCCCGGCGTTTCGGGGCAGGTCTGGGCGTGCTGCCCGCGGGCCGCCTCTCGCGGCGGGGCGCCCTGCTGCTCGCGGCGGGCGGGCTCGTCCAGCTCTCGGTGCCGAGGGCCACCGGGGCGCCGCGCACCGGCCCGGCGGCCGTGCCGCCGCAGGCCGTCCCCGCGAACGGCGTCCGGAGCCGGATCGAGGGGCTGCTGGCCGACCGTGCCCGCGCCGTGCTGCGCCGCGACGGGGCGGCTCTGCTGGCCGGGGTCGCGGACAGTGCCCGCCCGGCCCAGCAGCAGACCGCCGCGTGGACGGCCCGGGTGCCGTTCGCCGCCGTCGAGTACCGCATCAGCGCCGTCACCGGGCCCGGGCCGGACGGCCTGCTCACGGTCACCGCGGGCTTCGCGCACCGGCTGCGCGGCATCGACGAGCACCCCGCCGTCCTGCCGCGGCGGCTCACCTTCACCAGCACCCCGGGCGGCTGGCTGCTGGCCTCCGACGAGCCGGACGGCTCCGCCGCACTCTGGGACCTCGGCGACGTCCGGGTCGCCCAGGGCCGCTCCTCGCTGGTGCTCGGCCTCGGCGAGCAGGCCGAGCTGGACGGCCTGGCGGCGGTCGCCGACCGCGCCGCGCCGGCCGTCTCCGCCCTCTGGGGCGACGGCTGGCCGGGCCGGCTGCTGCTGCAGACCCCGGCGACCGAGCCCCAGTTCGCCCGGATGCTGGACGTAGCGGCCGGCTCGTACCAGGGCATCGCGGCCGTCACGGTGGCGGCCGGCGGGGCCCCGCGGTCACCCCGGCGGACCGGGTGCTGGTCAATCCGGAGGCCTTCCGCGGGCTGAGCGACCTCGGCCGGCAGGTGGTGGTCACCCACGAGGCCACCCATGTCGCGACCCGGGCCGCCACCCACGCGTGGACCCCGCTCTGGCTCTCCGAAGGGGTCGCGGACTACACCGGCTACCGCACCGCGGGCCGGACGGCCCGGCAGATCGCGCCGGAGCTCGGCCGGGACGTCGCCGCCGGCCGGGTGCCGACCGCGCTGCCCGCCGACGCGGACTTCGCGGCCGGCTCCCCGGGCATCGCCCAGGCCTACGAGCAGGCCTGGCTGGCCTGCGACCTGGTCGCCCGCGAGTTCGGGCCGACCCGGCTGGTCTCGCTCTACCGCGCGGTGGGCGCCTCGGGTGCCACCGGCCGGCTGGACGCCGTGCTCCGCGCCGAGCTCGGCATGGACCTCGCGGCCTTCACCAAGCACTGGATCGCCGACACCGTCCGCCAGCTGCGCCGCTGAGGTCAGCGGGCCGCGGCGAGGCCCGCGGCCAGCCCGTCGGCGTCGATCAGGTCGGTGTGGGTGCCGGCGGAGGTGCAGGTGTACGCCCCGGCGACGGCGCCGGCCAGCATGCTCCCGGTGGCCGGGCGGCCGTCGAGCCAGGACGCGAGGAAGGCGCTGACGAAGGCGTCGCCGGCGCCGTTGCTGTCCACCACCGGGCGCCCCGGGTCCACTGCGGGCTGGTGCCTGACCTCCCGCTCGCCGCGTTCGAGCAGGTAGCTGCCGTCCGCGCCGGCGGTGGCGACGACCAGGCGGGCCCGGCCGTCGGCGAGGATCGCCCGCATCAGCTCCTCGGGACGGTTGCCGCAGCCCGCCGCGGAGAGGAACACCAGGTCCGCGCGGAGGGCGTAGTGCCGGTGGTGCTCGGCGACGCCGTCCCAGGCGTGCAGGTCGGTGGAGCTGGTGCGGCCGAGCCGCTCGATGTCGGGGTGCAGGTCGCGGTTGATCCCGGTGATCGACAGGTGGACGTGCCGGGCCTGCTCCAGGAAGGGCAGGTAGAACTCCCGCGGCAGTCGCAGGTCGGCCGGGTGGCGGCCGTCGTAGAAGGAGAACCGGCGGCCCTGCGCGTCCACCAGGTTGACCCCGCGCGGGGTGCCGGCGGGGGAGGTGAGGTGGGAGAAGTCCAGGCCGTGCCTGCGGTAGGCGTCGAGGACCATCGCGCCCTGCGGGTCGTCGCCGAGGAAGTCGATGAACTTGGTGCGCAGCCCCAGCCGGTGGCAGCCCAGGGCGACGCCGTTGCCGGTGTGCCCGACGTAGTCGCGGACGGGGGCACGAACACGGAGTCGGAGGAGGGGATCTCCAGGCGGTCGACCCGCACGATGGTGTCGACGCCGGCACCGCCGACCACCAGGACGTCGTACGTGGACATGCGGGTACCCCCAGGCGGCTGCGGCTCCGTTGACGGGGCACGATGCTGCCAGGGGCCGGGGGTGCCTGCAATGGCTTGCAGAAAGTTTCAGGCCGTGGGGGCGGTGCGGCCCACCGACGGGTCCAGGTCGTCCAGCAGCGCCTGCTCGTAGGCGATGCCCGGCCGCACCGGGTAGCTCGGTGCCGCGGGCTCGGCCGGCAGGACGAGGGTCGGAGCCGCGTCCGGCCCCCGGGTGGAGCGCCACAGCCGCCGGCAGGAGACGATCGCCGCCGCCAGCAGCAGCAGGTTGCGGGCGGCCAGCACCGCCACCCCCACGGCTGGCTGTGCTGCACCGCACCGAACAGCAGCGGGAACTCCACCGTGGTCAGCACCGTCGCCGGCAGGATCAGCAGTGCCACCGGCTTCTGGCTGGTGCCGCGCACGGTCAGGCAGACCGCCGCCAGCCCGACCAGCCAGACCAGGTACTGCGGGCTGATCACCCGGCTGGTCACGGTGAACACCAGCAGCGCCGCCAGCGCCGCGTCGAAGGTCGTGGACGGCTGCCAGCGGGCCGCGCGCAGCCGCCACAGCAGCAGCCAGCCGAAGCCCAGCAGGGTGCCCGCCACGCTCACGTCGGAGATCACCGGCACCCAGGGGCCGAGCATCTCCAGCGAGCCGTAGTTCATCGTGACCTGGCCGTCCCAGGCGCCGGCCAGCTTGGCGAAGTGCAGGGGCAGCGCGCCCAGCGACTCCACCTCGATGCCGCGCTCCTTCTGGAACTTCAGGAACTCGAAGGCGCCGTTCATCCCCGCGGTGAGCAGGAAGCCCAGTGACCCGGCCGTCGCCGCCGCCGCCGTCCAGGACCTGCGGGTGCGGCGGCCCCGCGGCGTGCCCGCCAGCGCCAGCACCGGCCAGACCTTCACCAGCCCGCCGAAGCCCAGCAGCACCCCGCCCAGCGCGGGCCTGCGCGCGATCACCAGCAGGCCCGCCACGGCGATCGCGGTCACCATGATGTCGTACCGGCAGTAGACCGTCGGCCCCAGCAGCGGCACGCCCACCGCCCACGTCCAGGCGCCCGTGAAGCTCCGCCCGCGGCGGCCGCCCACCCGCATCAGCAGGCCCATCGCCAACGCGTCGAAGACCCCGCACAGCACGAAGAACGACACCAGGTACGACCAGGGCAGCAACCCCGGTAGCATGATCACCAGCGCCGCGCCGGGCGGGTACTGCCAGGTCACGTCGTCCAGCGGGAACGTGCCGGTCTGCAGCACCTCGTACCAGCCGTGGTAGATCACCGAGACGTCGGAACTCACGTCCGTCCCGGAGATCCGCAGCACCCCGACGGCCATCAGCAGGACCAGGACCCGGGTGGCCAGCCAGGACGCCCCGAGCGCCCAGAGCGCGCCGCCGGCCGGCGACGGAGCCGGTGAGCCGGTCAGGGCGAGGCGCTCGGCGCTGCTGGTGCTGCCGGTGCGCCCGGTCGGGGCCAACTCCACTGCGCTCCCTCGTTCGTCTCGCTTCCTGCGCCGCGGACACCCGCGGGCCGGGCCGTCCACGACATAGGACCGGCCCGGAGCGGAAACGGTTGCGCTGCGATGCTTCGTTCCCGGCGGGCCGTGGCGTTGACCTATGGTACGGATCACCGACCCGACCACCGAGCACCCCCCGATCGAGCGAGCCGCGGCATGCACAAGACCCTCATCGTCACCAACGACTTCCCGCCCAGGCCGGGCGGTATTCAGGCGTTCGTCCACAACATGGCCGTCCGCCAGCCGGCCGGGTCGATCGTCGTCTACGCCTCCACCTGGCGGGACGGCGCCGAGGTCGCCCGGTTCGACGCCCGGCAGCCGTTCCCGGTCATCCGGGACCGCACGACGATGATGGTGCCGACCGCCCGGGTGAACCGCCGGGCCGCCGAGATCCTCCGGGCGGAGGGCTGCAGCTCGGTCTGGTTCGGGGCCGCCGCCCCGCTGGGCCTGATGGCGCCCGTCCTGCGCCGGGCCGGCGCCGAGCGGCTGCTCGGCATGACCCACGGCCACGAGGCCGCCTGGGCCCAGCTGCCGGGCTCGCGGCAGCTGCTGCGCCGGATCGGGGCCGGCACCGACACCCTCACCTACCTGGGCGAGTACACCCGCTCGCGGATCGCGGCCGCGGTCGGGGAGCAGGCGGCCGCCCGCATGGTGCAGCTGCCGCCCGGCGTCGACGAGCGGACCTTCCACCCGGCCTCCGGCGGCGCGGAGGTCCGGGCCCGGCTCGGGCTCAGCGACCGCCCGGTGGTCGTCTGCGTCTCCCGGCTGGTGCCCCGCAAGGGCCAGGACACCCTGATCGAGGCGATGCCGCAGATCCTCGCCGCGGTGCCCGACGCCGTGCTGCTGATCGTCGGCGGCGGGCCCTACCGCGCGGACCTGGAGAAGCTCGCGGACGCCCGCGGGGTGCGGGCCTCGGTGCGGTTCACCGGCTCCGTGCCCTGGGAGGAGCTGCCCGCCCACTACGGCGCCGGCGACGTGTTCGCGATGCCGTGCCGCACCCGGCGCGGCGGCCTGGACGTGGAGGGGCTCGGCATCGTCTACCTGGAGGCCTCCGCGACCGGCCTGCCGGTCGTCGCCGGGGACTCCGGCGGCGCCCCGGACGCCGTCCTGGAGGGCGAGACGGGCTTCGTCGTCCCCGGCCGCTCCGCCGAGGCGGCCGCGGAGCGGATCGTCCGGCTGCTCCACGACGAGTCGCTGCGCCGCCGGATGGGCGAGGCGGGCCGCCGCTGGGTCGAGCGCTCGTGGCGCTGGGACATGCTGGCGCAGCGGCTGACCTCGCTGCTGGCCTGAGGGCCCCGCGGACGCGCGGAAGGGGGTCCCACCCGGCGGGTGGGACCCCTTCGCGCGCGCGGCCCGTCAGCGGCGGTACAGCGCCTCGACGTCGTCGGCGTAGTCCTTCAGCACGACGTTGCGCTTGAGCTTCAGCGACGGCGTGAGGTGACCGCTGGCCTCGGAGAACTCGGTGTCCAGCAGACGGAACTTCTTGACCGCCTCGGCGTGCGAGACGGCCTGGTTGCCGTCGTCCACCGCGGACTGCAGCGCGGCCAGCAGGTCGGCGTCCTCGCGCAGGTCGGCCAGGGTGGCGTCGGCGGGCTTGCCGTTGAGCTCCTTCCACTTGGGGAAGAAGTCCGGGTCGACGGTGAGCAGGCAGGCGATGAACGGGCGGCGGTCGCCGACCACCATGACCTCGCCGACCAGGGCGTGCGCGCGGATGCGGTCCTCGATCACCGCCGGGGCGACGTTCTTGCCGCCCGCGGTGACGATGATCTCCTTCTTGCGGCCGGTGATGGTGAGGTAGCCCTCGTCGTCCAGCGAGCCCAGGTCGCCGGTGGCGAACCAGCCGTCGGCCAGCGCGTCGGCGGTGGCCTGCGGGTTGTTCCAGTAGCCGGTGAACACCTGCGGGCCCTTGAGCAGCACCTCGCCGTCCTCGGCGATCCGCACCGAGGAGCCCGGCAGCGGCTGGCCGACGGTGCCGATCTTCGGCTTGTCGTGCGGGTTGAAGGCGGTGGCGGCGCAGGTCTCGGTCAGGCCGTAGCCCTCCAGGACGGTGAAGCCGATGCCGCGGTAGAAGTGGCCGAGCCGCTCGCCCAGCGGGGCGCCGCCGGAGATCGCGTGGGTGGCCCGGCCGCCGAGCGCGGCCCGCAGCTTGCCGTACACCAGCTTGTCGAAGACCGCGTGCTTCACTCTCAGGACGGGCCCGGCGCCGCCGGCGTCCAGGGCCCGGCTGTAGGCGATCGCGGTGTCGGCGGCCTTGTCGAAGATCTTGCCCTTGCCGTCGGCCTGGGCCTTGGCGCGTGCGGTGTTGTAGACCTTCTCGAAGACCCGCGGCACACCGAGGATCAGGGTCGGCCGGAACGAGCCGAGTTCGGCGGTGACGTCCTTGATGTCCGAGACGTGGCCCAGCTTGATCGGGGCGATCGCGGCCGCGATCTCGGCGATCCGGCCCAGCACGTGGGCCAGCGGCAGGAACAGCAGGACGGAGCTGTCGCCGGTGCGGAACAGCGGCTCCAGCCGGGCGGTGACGTTGCCCAGTTCGGCCAGGAAGTTGCCGTGGGTGAGCTGACAGCCCTTGGGGCGCCCGGTGGTGCCGGAGGTGTAGACGATGGTGGCGATCGAGTCGGCGGTCGGCACCTTGCGGCGCTCGGCCACCGTCGCGTCGGAGACCTCGGCGCCGGCCTCGGCGAGCGCCGCGAGGGCGCCGCGCTCGATCTGCCACGTCCGGGTCAGCAGCGGGAGTTCCTCGCTGACGGCGGCGACCACCGCGGCGTGCGCGTCGGTCTCGGTCACCACGGCGACGGCGCCGGAGTCGCCGAGGATCCACTGCACCTGCTCGGCGGAGGAGGTCTCGTACACCGGCACGGTGATCGCGCCCGCGCACCAGATCGCGAAGTCGAGGAGCGTCCACTCGTAGCGGGTGCGGGACATCACCGCGACCCGGTCGCCGGGCTGCACGCCGGAGGCGATCAGGCCCTTGGCGGCAGCGTGCACCTCGGCGAGGAACTGCGCCGCCCCGAGGTCCTGCCACTCGCCGGCCACCTTGCGGCCGATCACGGCGACGCCGGGGTGCTGCTCGGCGTTCTGGTGGACCAGGTCGGAGAGGTTTCCGCCGCTGGGCACCTGGTAGCGGGCCGGAAGGCTGAACTCGAGCAAGACTGCTCCTCGTCTGCGACGCTGCGGGACGGCAGGACGTTACTGCCCGGTAGGTGGATTCGGCCAGAGGGGTCGGCTCCGGTGTTCGAAGCGTCACACCAGGTCGTCCGGGTCCGGGCCGTTCCGATCCGCAGCCGTGGGCGGCCCGGCGGAGCGCGTTCGACTCGCACCTTACGGCAGCCGCGTGGCGACCCGCCGGTAGCCCCGGCCCCTCCCGGCGGCCCGGGCGCGCAGGGCGCCGCCCGGAGGGCGGCCCCCGGCGCGGTAGCCTGCCCTGGGCGCACATCTGAACAGACGCGGAGGGCCGTCATGGCGGAGCACACCAGGTCGAGCATCATCATCGACGCGACCCCGGCCGAGGTGATGGCCGTGATCGCGGACTTCGCCGCCTACCCGGACTGGACGGGCGAGGTCAAGGAGATCGAGGTGCTCTCCACCGCCGACAACGGTCGCGCCGCCGAAGTCCGCCTCCTCCTCGACGCCGGTGCCATCCGCGACGAGCACGTCCTCGCCTACACCTGGGAGGGCGACCACGAGGTCTCCTGGACCCTCGTCAAGAGCCAGATGCTGCGCGCCCTCGACGGCTCCTACAGCCTCGCCGCCCTGAAGAGCGGCTCGACCGAGGTGACCTACCAGCTCGCCGTCGACGTCAAGATCCCGATGCTCGGCATGATCAAGCGCAAGGCGGAGAAGGTCATCATCGACCGGGCCCTGGCCGGTCTCAAGAAGCGCGTCGAGGGCTGACGGCCGTGCCGGCGCGCACCGTCCTCGTCACCGGCGACGGCTCGGCGGCCGTGGCCGCCGCGACCGCCCTGCACAGCGCCCGGCAGGGCCGGCGCACGCTGCTGCTCGCCGCGGACGACCCGCACCGCACCGTCGACGACCTGCTCGACACCCGGCTCACCGCCGAGCCGGTGCCGTACGGGGACACCGGCGGCCTGCTCGCCGTCCTCCGGATCGACGAGCAGGCCGCGCTGCGCTCGGCCCTCGACCACCTCGGCGGCCGGCTCGCGCCCGCCCTCGACCTGCTCGGCGCCGAACCGCTGGACGCCGAGGAGCTCACCCCGCTGCCCGGCGTCCGCCAGTTCGCGCTGCTGCGGGCCCTGCGCGCCGCCGACGCCGACACCGTCGTGGTGGCCGCGCCCGCCCCCGCCGAACTCCTCGCCGTCCTCGCCCTCCCCGAGCAGCTGGAGCGCTACCTCGCCCGGCTGCTGCCCGAACAGCGCCAGGCCGCCCGGGCGCTGCGCCCGCTGCTGGCGGCCGTCGCCGGGGTGCCGATGCCCGCGGACTGGCTGTTCGAGGCCCGGACGGCCGCGTCCGGCGCGCTCGCCGACGCGCGTGCGGTCATCGACGCGCCCGGCACCTCCGTCCGGCTGGTCGTCGACGCGGACGCGCACGGCACCGGCGAGCTCCGCCGGATCCGCGCCGGGCTCGCCCTGTACGGGCGCCGGCTCGACGCGGTGGTCGTGCACCGGGCGCTGCCCGCGGCCGCGGCCGGCTCGGCCGACCCCTGGCTCGCCGCCCGCGCGGGCCGCCAGCAGGAGCAGCTCGCCGCGCTGGCCGCCGAGCTCGGCGGCGTCCCGCTGCTCACCGCCCCCTGGCCGGAGGTCGCGCTGGAGGACGTCGCCGACGCGCTCTACCGCGACGGCGAGCCGGGCCCCGGCGCCGCGCCCGAGCCGTGGGTGGAGGACCGGCTCGCCGAGGAAGGGCTGCTGGTGTGGCACCTCGCGCTGCCCGGTGCGGACCGCGCCGGCCTCGAACTCGTCCGCCGCGGTGACGAGCTGGTCGTCGGCACCGGGGCGTACCGGCGGATCCTGGCCCTGCCCGCCGCGCTGCGCCGCTGCACCGTCAGCGGCGCCGGTCTGGCCGGCGGGGTGCTGTCGGTGCGCTTCGCGCCCGATCCGGCCCTCTGGCCCGCGCCCCGCGCCTGAGCAGCCCCGCGCCTGGGCCGCCCCGCCTCCGTGCCGCCCCCGCGCCCGCGCGGCCCGGGGTGCGGCGTCCGGTAGCGTTCCCCGTCCGGACGCGGTGCGGCCGGATGGGGAACGACCGGGGCGAGCGGCCCCGACGAGGGAGGCGCCGGATGGCGGACGAGAAGAGCGAGCACCCGTTCGGGGCGGAGCTCGGCCCCCTGGTGGACGAGGTCCGCAGGTTCGCGCTCGCCCTGGGCGGCCGGGCCCTGGAGTACGGCGTCCGGCTGCAGGAGCGCAACCCCGAGGTGTACGGACATCTCACCGCCGCGGGCGGCGAACTGGCCGCCGCGTACCGGGCGGCCGTCTCGGGTCATGAACGGCGCTGGGCCGGTGCCGGACACGCCGACGCCGAGCGCATCGACCTCGACGAGGCGTCCGACAAGTAGTGAACTCGCAGGTCAGGGTAGGTGACCCAGGCGCTCTTGGGCATCACTCAAAGGCATGAAGCCTACGACTTCTGAACGCATTCGTCGGCCCAATCCGAAAATTGTCTTCGGTTAATGTAGGCCGCGGTGTGTACGGGAGCACTGCTCAGCGGGTACCGTTCCGCTCAGCGGGAACGAGTGAATAGCTGAGGGACACATGGCTCTGACCATCGGCGTCGACGTCGGCGGGACGAAGATCGCAGCAGGTGTGGTCGACGAGACCGGCGAGATCCTTGCCCGGACCCGGGTACCCACCCCGGCCGACCCCCAGTGGGCGGTCGACGCGATCGCGCAGGCGGTCCGGGAGCTCAAGGAGCAGTACCCGGACGTCGCCGCGGTCGGTGTCGGGGCCCCCGGGTTCGTCGACCGGGACCGCTCCACGGTGATCTTCGCCCCGAACATCGCCTGGGAGAACGAGCCGCTCAAGCAGCGCGTCGAGGAGCTCACCGGGCTGACGACCGTCGTCGAGAACGACGCCAACTGCGCGGCCTGGGCGGAGTTCAAGTTCGGCGCCGCGGCCGAGCACGAGGACATGGTCCTGATCACCGTCGGCACCGGCATCGGCGGCGGCATCGTGCTGGACGGCCGGATGCACCGCGGCCGCTTCGGCGTCGCCGGCGAGATCGGCCACCTCAACATGGTCCCCGACGGCCTGCTCTGCGGCTGCGGCGGCAAGGGCTGCTGGGAGCAGTACGCCTCCGGCCGCGCGCTGCGCCGCTACGGCCGTGAGAAGGCCGCGGCCGACCCGATCGCCGGCAAGCGCATGCTGGAGCTCAACGACGGTGTCGCCGACACCATCCGCGGCATCCACATCACCGAGGCAGCCGCCGAGGGCGACCCGCTCGCCCTGGAGTGCTACGACGAGCTCGCCGACTGGCTCGGCCGCGGCATGGCCGACCTGGCCGCGCTCTTCGACCCGGGTGTCTTCGTGCTCGGCGGCGGGGTCTCCGACTCCGGCAGCCTGCTGCTCGACCCGGTCGCCGCCGCCTTCGACAAGTACCTCACCGGCGGATCGCACCGGCCGCGCGCCGAGGTCCTGCTCGCCACCACCGGATCGGCCGCCGGCATCTCCGGCGCCGCCGACCTGGCCCGGGTCTGACCGGCCCCGCAGCACCCGTACCCGCCCGACGGCGAGGCCGGAGCACCCGCTCCGGCCTCGCCGTCGGCATGTCCGGCCGGCCGGGCGGGGCTCGCGATGCCGGTCGCCCGACGCCGCGGGCCGTTCCCACGACACCGGCCGGGCAGGCCCTAGCATGTCCGGCATGGCCGCCGCGAGCCCGCTGACCGGGCCCACTCCAGCACCGCTCGCCGACCTGCCCGCCTCCGGCACCGAGCCGGACGGTGCCCGGCGCGTCCGCCTGCTCAGCTACAACATCCGGTCCCTGCGCGACGACCGGGAGGCACTCGTCCGGGTGATTCGGGCCTGCCGGCCGGACATCGTCTGCCTGCAGGAGGCCCCGCGCTACTGGAAGCCCCTCAAGCAGGCGGCCTGGCTGGCCCACCGCACCGGCACCGTGATCCTCTCCGGCGGCGGACGCATCGCGGCCGGCCCGCTGATCATCGGCCGCCTCGGCTGCGAGGTGCTCGCCACCCGGGACCGGCTGCTCCCCAAGACCCGCGGCCTGCACGCCCGGGGCTTCGCCACCGCGGTGCTGCGGATCGGCGGCTCGGCCCCCTTCACCGTCACCAGTTGCCACCTGTCGCTCGACCCCGCAGAGCGGCTGCGCCAGTTCGACCTGCTGCCCGGTCAGCTCGAAGGTGTCGAACTCGGCCTGATCGCCGGCGACTTCAACGAGCACCCCGAGGATCCGGGCTGGCGCCGGCTGGCCGCCCGGTACCAGGACGCGCACCCCGCCGCGCCCTGGGGCGGCACCTTCACCTCCGTCCCCGACCGCCCGCACCAGCGGATCGACGCGGTCTTCGCGACCCCGGGATCGAGGTGCTCGGCTGTGGCGTCCCGGTCGGGCTGCCCGGCGTGCAGCAGGCCGACCTGTCGGCCGCCACCGACCACCTTCCGGTGCTGGCGGCCGTGCGCGTCCCGGCCGCTACCTGAGCGAGGCCGCGACGATCACACCGCCCCGGACGGTGTAGCTGCCGGTGTAGAAGCGGTGCGAGCCGTCGGTGCCGAGGGCGTCCAGCACCACGTCCACCGTGTCGCCGCGGGCCCCCGTCACCGTCAGGGTGTCGGCCGCAGTGCCGGCGAACCCGGCCACGAAGGCCCGGTAGCTCGGCGAGAGATTGCGGCCGCCCAGGTCCCAGGCGCGCCGGTAGTCCCGGGCGTCGATCGCCGCGTAGTACTCCTCGACCACCTGCCGGGCGCCGGGCGCGGTGGTCGCCGCCGGGGCGGTCCGCGTGACGGTCGTGGTCGGCCCGGCCGGCGTCGCGGGGCCGCCGGTCGTGGGCGTGGCGGGCACGCTCCACTGACCGGTCCGGTCGGCGAGGCCCGAATCGAGGGTGAACTGCACCCGGGCCGGGCGGGAGGTCACCGGCAGGTCGAACACGACGAAGCCGAGCGCGCTGTCCCCCGGCGCCAGGTGCACACCGGCGGGGAAGGCCTGCCCGGAGGTCACGGTCGTGGTCACCGTCGCGTTGAAGCCCTGGCCCTGGTCGTCGACCACCTCGGCGCCGTTCGACGGCGCGTCCGAGTAGGTGGTGGAACCGGTGTTCCGCAGCCGGAACTGCACCGCGACGAGCTTGCGGCCCGGGCTCGGCGAGCCGATGTCGTTCGCGGGGTTCGCCGGATCCACCACCGAGGTCACCGTCACCGCCATCCGGGCGCCCTGGGCCGTGCCCCGCAACTCCACCGTGTCGCCGACCTGCGCCCGGGCGGGACCGCTCGGTGCGGCCGAGGAGCCGCCGCCCGACGGACTCCCCGTCACCGGACGGGTCACCACCGAGGGTGAGCCGCAGCCCGCCGCCGCCACGAGGACGGCGAGCACCGCCGCCGCGGAGCCCAGCAGGGCGCGGAGCGCGCTCGTCCGGCGCATGGGAACCACCTCCCAGGGGGTCGCCGGAGCAGGCGATCGCCGCGCTCCCCACACTACGAGCCGCCCGTCACGCCCGCCCGCCGGGCGCCGCAGCGCCCGGCACTCCCTAGAGTTGACGGGTGGACACGCAGCGGGAGGCGCCGCAGGAACCGCAGGAGCAGCGGGCCGGCTGGTACGAGCTCTTCTTCGACCTGGTCTTCGTGGTCATGGTGAGCGTGCTGGCCACCGATCTGCACGGGGATCCCGGGCCCGGTGACTTCGGCACCTTCCTGGTGCTCTTCTTCCCGGCCTGGTGGGCCTGGGCCAACCTGATGGTCACCGTCGACGTGTTCGGCCCGGAGAACCCGCACGCGCAGGCCGTGCTGCTCGGGGCGATGCCGGGTCTGGGCCTGATGGCCGCCGCCGCACCCGACGGCCTCGGCAGCCGGGCCTGGGCGTACGCGCTGGGCGCGGCCTGGGTGCGGCTGGCCGCCTTCGTCCTCTGGTACCGGCGGGCCCGGCTGCCCGGCAGTCGCCTCCCGGCCTGGCGGCCGCTGCTGTACTGCCTGCTGCCGGCCGTGCTGTGGGGAGTCTCCGCCGCCGTCCCCGGGCCCGGCCGGTTCGTGCTGTGGGGTGTGGCCATGGCGACCGAGGTGGTGCTGCTGGCCGTCCGCCGCGGGATGGACACCGGCTTCTACGACCGGCTGTCGGTCGAGCACCTGGTGGAGCGGATCAGCCTGTTCGTGGTGATCGTGCTCGGCGAGAGCGTCTTCACCGTGGTCGCCACGTTCGCCGGCCACTTCACCGGGCCCTCCGGCGCGGCCGCGCTGCTCGGCTTCGTGGTGGTCGCCGAACTCGCCGTGATCTTCTTCCTGTGGGGGACGGAGGGCGCCGCCCGCGGCCTGACCCGCGCCCAGCTGGGCGGCTCCACCCGGGCCATCCGCGACACCGTGATGTACCTGCCGTTCGTCCTGGTCTCCGGGATCACCGTGATCGCGGCGGCGCTCGGCACCGCCGTCGGCGACCCCGACCACCCCTTCCGCCCGGCGGCCGCTGGGCGCTGTGCGGCGGGGTGCTGGCCTTCTACACCGCCAACGCCGCGATCTCGCTGCGCTACGGCGACGGGCTGCGCACCGTGGCCCTCTGGTACCTGCCCTGCCCGGTGCTCACCCTCGGCCTGCTGCTGCCCGCCGCGGTCCTGCTGCCGGCCTGGGCCGCGGTGGGCTGCGCCGCGCTGCTGGTGCTGCTGATGACCACCCTGGCCAAGCGCCGGCGCAGGCTGGCGGGGCTGTCACCGACCGGGCCGCCCGCCGCCTGAGCGGCCAGGCGGCCCGGTCGGTCAGACGACGGCGCCGCCCATCGGGTCGTCGGGCTCGTCGTCGTCGCGGTCCTTCATCCGGGCGACCAGCGTGACGAAGCCGCCGAGGAAGGCGCTGACGCCGACCCAGGCCGGCCAGCCCGCCACCTCGTGCCAGAACAGCGCGTCGAACAGCAGCAGCGTCGGGCCGCCGAGGACGGCGAGCCAGGCGAACTTGGCCGTGGTGTCGGCGGGCGGCAGCGGCGGCGGCTCGGGCGGGACGAAGTGGCCCTCGTCCGGGTCCTCGGCGGCCGCGTAGTCGCGCGGTCCGGCGACCGGCTCGGGCACGGCCGGGCGCGGACGCGGACGAGGCTTGGGGGCGAAGTCGCCGAAGGCGTCGAGCGAGTTGACCGTCGGCCCCGGATCCTTGGCCCGCAGGTTCTCGATCTCCGGCCAGTCCGGGTTCGTGAGGTCGACCGGGTCGTCGAACCGGTCGACCAGCTCGGCGAAGATCGCGTCCTGTTCCGCCTGGCTGCGGGGCACCTGCCGGGCGGGCGCGGTGCCGTCCTGTCCGGTCCCGCCGTCCGCGGGCCCGTCGGGGGTGTGTTCGGCCGTGCCGTCCTCGGGCAGCTCCTCGTCGCCGCCCGCCCTGCTGGTCTCGTTCACTGCCGGCCTTTCAGCCCAGGTGGTGCTCGGCATCGGACTTCGCCGCCGGGGCCAGCCGCCGGATGAAGTCGAGGCTCGACTCGAAGATCATCCCGGCGTCGTGGTCCAGCGTCGCGACGTGGAAGCTGCGCTCGCACAGTTTCTCGGTCACGTCCGTCGAGGATATCCGGGCGAGCACCAGTTCCGAGTTGGCCGGTGAGACCACGTGGTCCTGGGGGCTGTGCAGCAGCAGGACGGGCTGGCGGACGTCCGGCAGCTCGGCCTGGACGGTCCGCCACAGCCGAGACAGCGACCACGCGGCGTGCAGCGGGGTGCGGTCGTAGCCGAGCTCGGTGGACCCTTCGAGGGCGATGTCGTTCGCCACCCCGGGCAGG
This sequence comes from Kitasatospora paranensis, assembly GCF_039544005.1. Taxonomy (NCBI): domain Bacteria; kingdom Bacillati; phylum Actinomycetota; class Actinomycetes; order Kitasatosporales; family Streptomycetaceae; genus Kitasatospora; species Kitasatospora paranensis. The sequence continues at coordinate 2,623,018 of NZ_BAABKV010000001.1, read as the reverse complement.
CTCGGCACCAGGTGGCGCAGCACCGGCAGCAGCACCGTCGCCGGGTTGTCCGAGCGCACCGACGGGTTGACCAGCACCAGGCCGGACACCGCGTCCCCGTGCCGGGCGGCCAGCCGCAGGGCCAGCCCGCCGCCCATCGACAGGGCGCAGACGAAGACCTGCTCGCACCGCTCGGTCAGCACCCGCAGCTCGCGGTCCACCTCGGCGTACCAGTCCTCCCACCGGGTGGCCTGCATGTCCTGCCAGCGGGTGCCGTGGCCGGGCAGCAGGGGGAGTGCGACGGTGAGGCCGGCGGCGGCCAAGTAGTCGGCCCACGGGCGCATCGACTGCGGGGAGCCGGTGAAGCCGTGCACGAGCAGCACGCCGACCGGCCCGCCCTCGTGGTGGAACGGTTCCGCACCAGGCAGCGGTGGCATCGGCAGGCTCCTTCGCGTCCACGCCCGGGCAGGCCTACTCGCCGGTACCCGGGGCGGCATCGTCCCACGGGCACGCCGCTCCCGTACAGGGCCCGGCGGGCCCGGCAGCGGACCCGCCGGTGCACGCGGCGGGGCCCCTGGGCATTAGGATCGACCGGTCCGCACAACAGGAGGCCCGGGTTGTTCTACCGCATCATGAAGATGATCGTCGCGCCATTGCTGCGGATCTTCTTCCGGCCGTGGATGGAGGGCGAGGAGAACATCCCCGACGAGGGGGCCGCGATCATCGCGAGCAACCACCTCTCCTTCTCGGACTCCTTCTTCTTCCCCGCGCTCATCAAGCGCCGCGTCACCTTCATCGCCAAGGCCGAGTACTTCAACACGCCCGGCCTCAAGGGCAAGTTGACCGCGGCCTTCTTCAAGGGCGTCGGCCAGCTGCCGGTCGACCGCTCCGGCGCGCGCGGCGCGGGCGAGGCGGCGATCCGCAGCGCGATCGCGGTCATCGAGCGCGGCGAGCTCTTCGGCGTCTATCCCGAGGGCACCCGTTCGCCCGACGGCAAGCTCTACCGCGGCAAGGTCGGCGGCCTGGCCCGCGTCGCCCTGCAGACCGGCGCCCCGGTCATCCCGGTCGCCATGATCGACACCGAGAAGGTGCAGCCGCCCGGCCAGGTCGTGCCCAACTTCGGCATCCGCCCCGGCATCCGGATCGGCCGCCCGCTCGACTTCTCCCGCTACCAGGGCATGGAGAACGACCGCTTCATCCTCCGGTCGGTCACCGACGAGGTGATGTACGAGATCATGCGGCTCTCCGGCCAGGAGTACGTCGACATCTACGCGACCGCCGCCAAGCGCCAGATCACCGAGGACAAGAAGCGGGCCGACGCCGAGCGCCGGGCCGAGCAGAAGGCCGAGAAGGCCGCCCAGAAGGAGGCCGAGCGCGCCGCCCAGAAGGAGGCCGAGGAGGCCGAGGGCGGACCGCGGGGCGAGAGCGCCGAGCCCACGGCCGGCGACGACAAGGCCACCGGGGACGAGTAGCCCGGCGGGCGCAGGGGGGACACGGGGATGGCGGAGGACCACAGAACCGGGCTCGCCCGGATCGGCGGCACGGTGGCGCTGCGCGGCGGCGCCCTCACGGCCGGCGGCATGTCGGTCGAGATGCCGCTGTGGCGCGCCATCGGCTACTTCAGGGTCCTCGCCCTCGCCTACGCCGTCCTGCGCTACTTCGACTCCTACCTGGAGTTCCGCCACCCCGTCACCGGCTGGATCTACCTCGGCGCGCTCACCCTGTGGACCCTCGCCTCCACCCGGGCCTTCGCCGGCCCGCAGCGCTGCACCTGGTACGTCCTCGGGTTCGACCTGGCGGCGGCCGTCACCGGCATCGTGATGAGCGGCGCCATCGACGCCCCCGCCCGGATCCACGGCGGCGCCCCCACCCTGCCGACCATCTGGGCCGCCGGCACCGTGCTCGGCTTCGCCGGAAAGGGCGGCTGGAAGCCCGCGGCCCTCGCCGCCACCGTCATCGGGCTCGCCAACATCCTCGGCCACGGCGGCATCACCCCCGACAACCTGCACAACATCGTGCTGCTCATGGTGGCCGGCTGCGCCATCGGCTACGTCGTCGAACTCGCCCGCGCCAGCGAGGCGGTGCTCACCCGGGCCCTGCAGGTGGAGGCCGCGACCCGGGAGCGGGAGCGGCTGTCCCGGGACATCCACGACGGCGTGCTGCAGGTGCTCGCCCTCGTCCAGCGCCGGGACGGCGACCCGGCCGGCCCCGGCGAGCTCGGCCGGCTCGCCGCCGAACAGGAACGCCTGCTGCGCGCCCTGATGACCACCGGCCCGGTGCTCGCGGTGCCCGCCGGTGCGGCCGACGGCGACGGCGCCGACCAGGACCTCGCGCAGCTGGTCCGCGCCCACGCGGACGAGCGGATCACCGTCTCCGCCCCCGGCACCCCGGTGCTGCTCCCGGCCCGGGCCGCCGCCGAGGTCGCCGCCGCGGTCGGCGCCGCCGTCGACAACGTCCGCCGGCACGCCGGGGAGGGCGCCCGGGCGTGGATCCTCGTCGAGGACGAGCCGGACGCCGTCACGGTGTCGATCCGCGACGACGGCGCCGGCTTCCCGGCCGACCGCCTCGGCGAGGCGGAGCAGGCTGGCCGGCTCGGCGTCTCCCAGTCCATCCGCGGCCGGCTGCGCGACCTCGGCGGCACCGCGGAGCTGTACTCGGCCCCGGGCGAGGGCGTCGAGGTGGAGCTGCGCGTGCCCAGGAAGGGGAACTGATGCCGGATCAGGTACGGGTGATGGTGGTCGACGACCACCCGATGTGGCGCGACGCCGTCTCGCGGGACCTCGCGGAGGCCGGGTTCGCGGTCGTCGCCACCGCCGGGGACGGCGAGGAGGCGGTGCGCCGCGCCCAGGCCGTCACCCCGCAGGTCGTCGTCCTCGACCTCAACCTGCCCGCCCTGCCCGGCGTCGAGGCCTGCCGCCGGATCGTGGCGCACGACCCCGCCACCCGGGTGCTGGTGCTGTCGGCGAGTGGCGAGCACGCGGACGTCCTGGAGGCGGTGAAGTCCGGCGCCACCGGGTACCTGGTGAAGTCCGCCGGGCGGGAGGAGCTGATCGACGCCGTACGCCGCACCGCGCTCGGCGACCCCGTCTTCACCCCCGGCCTGGCCGGCCTCGTCCTCGGCGAGTTCCGCCGGCTGGCGGCCGAACCCACCGCCCCGGCCGCCCCTGCCGCGCCGCAGCTGACGGCCCGGGAGACCGAGGTGCTGCGGCTGGTCGCCAAGGGCCTGTCGTACCGGCAGATCGCCGACCGGCTGGTGCTGTCCCACCGCACCGTGCAGAACCACGTGCAGAACACCCTGGGCAAACTCCAGCTGCACAACCGCGTCGAACTCGTCCGCTACGCCATCGAACAGGGCCTGGACGACGAGTTGTAGGCGGCTATGTTGTCGCCCGCTCGGCTGTGTTGTCGCCCGCTCGCCTCCGGGCGCTCGAACCCGGCGTCGACGGTCGTTGCTCCGTCGCTCCTGCGTCGCTCCCTCGCGCCTCCCTTTCGGCACCGGCGCGCCCTTCGGCTCGGGGCGCGAGCTTCCCGTGGGGGGCTCACCACCAGGGGCGCGGGGAACTGCGCGCGGCGGCAGGGCGGCTGCCCTGCCTCTCCCGTCCGCCCGGTTCCCCCGCTCCGCCCGGTCGTCCCGGGCTTTCGACACCGGCGCGCCCTCCGGCCCGGTGGGGGCCTGGCCGGAGGGCGGGGTCGGTCAGCCGTGCAGGGCGGCCGGGGTCTGGAGGAGGCCGGACACGATGCCGATGCCGTCGCGGGTCAGCACCGACTCGGGGTGGAACTGGAGCGCCGCGAAGCCGGGCCCGCGCAGGGCGTGGACGTCGCCGGTCAGCGGGTCGCGGGACACCTCGACGCCCTCGGCGGCCAGCCGTTCGGCGGCCGCGTCGTCGCAGCGCGCCGTGAACGTGTTGTAGAAGCCGACGGTGTGCCGCTCGCCGAACAGGTCGATCTGCTCCTGCGCGCCCTGGTACGGGACGGCCTTGCGGGCCAGCGGCAGCCCGAGCTGGGCCGAGAGCAGCTGGTGGCTGAGGCAGACCGCGAGCAGCGGGGCGGTGCGGGTGCCCGAGCGGACGCCGGCCAGCGCGTCGGCCACGATCGGCCGCAGCACCGCCATCTTGGCGTCGTCCGGGTCGGCCGGGTCGCCCGGGCCGGGGCCCAGCACCAGCGGGCCGGTGTGCGCCGCGACCCTCTCCCGCAGCCCGGGGGTGTCGTAGCGGAGCACGGTGACCCGGTGGCCGAGCGAGGTCAGCAGGTGGGCCAGCATCGAGGTGAAGGTGTCCTCGCCGTCGACGACCAGGCTCTCCGGGCCGGGGCCGGCGGCCGCCGGCTGCTGCATCCGCAGCCAGAACGGCGCCAGGTTCGCCCGGCGGGCGTCCAGCGCCGCCTGCACCCGGTGGTCGTCGGCGAGGCGCGGGCCCTCGCCCCGGTCGGAGGTGCGGGCGGGGGCGTCCAGGGCGCCGATCGCGGTGAGCACCCCGGCCGCCTTGGCGTGCGTCTCGGCGACCTCGGAGTGCGGGTCGGAGTGCCGGACGAGGGTGGCGCCGACCCGGACGACCAGCTCGCCGGTGGCCGGGGCGATGTCCGCGGCCCGGATGCAGATGGGGGAGTCGAGCTGCTGGCCGCCGCTGGCGGAGCGGCCGATCAGTGCGAGGGCGCCGGAGTAGTAGCCGCGCCCGGAGCCCTCGTAGCGGTGGATGACGCGGGTGGCGTTCTGCACCGGGCTGCCGGTGACGGTGGCCGCGAACATGGTCTCCTTCAGCACCTCCCGGACGTCCAGCGAGGTCCGGCCGCGCAGCTCGTACTCGGTGTGGGCGAGGTGGGCCATCTCCTTGAGGCGGGGGCCCAGCACCTGGCCGCCGAGGTCGCCGACGGTGCACATCATCTTGAGTTCCTCGTCGACCACCATGGTGAGCTCCTCCAGCTCCTTGGGGTCGTGCAGGAACTCCAGCAGCGAGTCGAGGGTCGGGCCGCCGGCCGGGTGCCGGTAGGTGCCGGAGATCGGGTTCATCACCACGGTGCCGCCGGACTGCCGGACGTGCACCTCCGGGGAGGCGCCGACCAGCACCCGCTCGCCGGTGTGCACCAGGAAGGTCCAGTACGCGCCGCGCTCCTGCTCCAGCAGTCGGCGGAACAGGGTCAGGGCCAGGCCGGTGTCGAAGCCGTCCAGGCGGCCGCGGAAGTCGCGGCGGATCACGAAGTTGGCGCCCTCGCCGCGTCCGATCTCGTCCTCGATCACCCGGCGGACGATCCCCGCATAGCGTTCGTCGTCGATGTCGAAGGTGCCGCCGTCCAGGGCCACCCGCCGCTGCGGCAGCGCGGGCAGCACCTCGGCGAGCGGGAAGGCGTACTGCTCGTCGATCTCCAGCGCCTGCAGCGGCGTCCCGTCGTCGTGGGCGTCGAAGCCCCGCTCGCGGATCTGCCGGTACGGGACGAGGGCGAGCAGGTCGTGCCGGGGGCCGCCGGCCGGCAGGCCGCTGCGCACCGGCAGCTCGGCGAGGGTGTCGTACGCACCGACCGTCCCGACCAGGACCTCGACGGTGTCGGTGGCGAGCCGGGGGCGCGGCGGTGCAGCAGGGCGAAGGCCGGGGCGCCGGGGGCGGCGAGGCGGGCGAGCAGATCGGCGGGGGTGGTCACGGTACGGCGGTCCTTCCGGGTCGGCGTGCGAGGAGGAGGTCGCTGTGCCCGGGGAGGTCGTCCGTTGTCCGAAAACACCGACGGCCGCCCCGAGGGGCGGCCGTCGTGTCGTCTACTGGGGACGCGCGAACTGTGGGCCGCCCATCGGGCTGGCCCACCACCAGGAGAAGGTGTGCGGCGCGGTCATGGGACCACCGTAGCGCATGGCCCGGGGGTGTGAAGTCGCTCACCGAAATGTCCACGGACCGTCTCACCCATCGGGCGGCGGGCACAATTCGCTTGTGACACCCCGTAGCCTTGGCTGCGTGACCGTGACAACTGAGACCAACGGGACAGGCCACTCCTGGCAGTCCCTGCCCGCGGCGCAGCAGCCCGAATGGCCGGACCAAGAGGCACTGCGCAAGACCCTTGCGGACCTCGCCTCGTATCCGCCGCTCGTCTTCGCCGGCGAGTGCGACCAGCTGCGCGCCCGGCTCGGTGCCGTCGCCCGCGGTGAGGCCTTCCTGCTCCAGGGCGGTGACTGTGCCGAGGCCTTCGACGGCGTGTCCGCCGAGCAGATCCGCAACAAGCTGAAGACCCTGCTGCAGATGGCGGCCGTGCTCACGTACGCCGCCTCGGTGCCGGTGGTCAAGGTCGGGCGGATCGCCGGCCAGTACTCCAAGCCGCGCTCCAAGTCGACCGAGACCCGCGACGGTGTGACCCTTCCGGTCTACCGCGGCGACTCGGTGAACGGCTTCGAGTTCACGCCGGAGTCCCGGATCCCGGACCCGGAGCGCCTGAAGCGGATGTACAACGCGTCCGCCGCGACGCTCAACCTGGTGCGGGCCTTCACCACCGGTGGCTACGCCGACCTGCGGCAGGTGCACGCCTGGAACCAGGACTTCGTGCGCAACTCGCCCTCCGGCCAGCGGTACGAGAAGCTGGCCCGGGAGATCGACAACGCGCTGGCCTTCATGAACGCCTGCGGGGTCGCCCCGGAGGAGTTCCGGACGGTGGAGTTCTACTCCTCGCACGAGGCGCTGATCCTGGACTACGAGACGGCGCTGACCCGCACCGACTCGCGGACGGGCGACCTGTACGACGTCTCCGGCCACATGGTCTGGATCGGCGAGCGCACCCGGCAGCTGGACCACGCGCACATCGAGTTCGCCTCGAAGGTCCGCAACCCGATCGGCGTGAAGCTCGGCCCGACCACCACGGTCGACGAGGCGCTCACCCTGATCGACCGCCTCGACCCGGACCGCGAGCCCGGCCGGCTCACCTTCATCACCCGGATGGGTGCGGGCAAGATCCGCGAGCACCTGCCCAACCTGGTGGAGAAGGTCACCGCCTCCGGTGCCCAGGTCGTGTGGATCTGCGACCCGATGCACGGCAACACCTTCGAGGCCTCCAGCGGCCACAAGACCCGCAGCTTCGACGACGTCCTGGACGAGGTCAAGGGCTTCTTCGAGGTGCACCGCGGCCTGGGCACCCACCCGGGCGGCATCCACGTGGAGCTGACCGGCGACGACGTCACCGAGTGCGTCGGCGGCGGCGACGAGGTGCTGGTCGACGACCTGCACCAGCGCTACGAGACGGCCTGCGACCCGCGCCTCAACCGCAGCCAGTCGCTGGACCTGGCGTTCCTGGTCGCGGAGATGTACCGCAGCCACTGACCGGCCCGGCCCCCGGGCCGTGTCCGGACCGATTGTGACGAAGGCCCCTCCGCCGTCCGGCGGAGGGGCCTTCTGCATGCGTGGATGTCCAGGTAAGGTAAGGCTCAGTAGACCGCGCGACCTCAGGAGACACTGCAATGTACGTCTGCATGTGCCATGCGGTCACCGAGGCCCAGGTGAAGCAGGAGATCGACGGCGGCGCCTCGACGCCCCGGCAGATAGCCCAGGGCTGCAAGGCCGGCACGGACTGCGGGTCGTGCGTCCGCCGGATCCAGGCCCTGCTCGGGGAGCACGGGGCCCGCCCGTGCCCGACACACCGCCTGGCCGCGAAGCTCGGGCTGGCCGAGCCCGCGGCGGAGCAGGCCAGGGCCGCGTAGCGGCCGCAGCCGCGGTCAGGACTCCGGCTGCTCGATGAGCTGGGCGAGGTACAGCGGCTCCCCGAGCTTCTCCAGCAGTTCCAGCTGGGTGTCGAGGTAGTCGATGTGGTGCTCCTCGTCGGCCAGGATCGCCTCGAAGATGTTGGCCGAGGTGACGTCGTTCTTGGCGCGCATCACCACGATGCCGCGGCGCAGCCGGTCGATGGCCTCGACCTCGACCTGCCGGTCGGCCTCGAACATCTCCTTGACCGTCTGGCCGATGCGGACGTGGAAGAGCCGCTGGTAGTTGGGCAGGCCGTCCAGGAACAGGATCCGGTCGGTCAGCACCTCGGCGTGCTTCATCTCGTCGAAGGACTCGTGCCGGGTGTACTTCGCGAGCTTCGTCCACCCGAAGTTCTCCTGCATCTTGGCGTGCAGGAAGTACTGGTTGATGGCCGTGAGCTCGGCGGTGAGCTGCTCGTTGAGGAATTCGATGACCTCGGGGTCGCCCTGCATGGTGCGCCTTCCTGTCCGTCCTTCGCCTGACGGCATCGTGGCACCGGAACGGCGCAATTTTCCAGTAAGTTCACGCTTACCCGCACATATGGCGGATTGTCCGATTTGCCGATGTATCCGAGCTGTGAAGGGGGCGTGCGCGAGGGGCGCGCATCGCGTGGCGGCCGCCGTCTGCGACCATGGGGACATGGGTCAGCACGAAACGGAACCGCCGCAGCCGCCCGACCCTCGGCTCCCGCCGGGCCAGCGCACCCAGCGCGGCTGGCCGGTGCTGCACTACGGCCCGGTGCCCCGCTTCAAGCCGCAGAGCTGGGACTTCCAGGTGTTCGGCGCCACCGCCGACGCGGAGAAGCACAGCTGGGACTTCGAGGCGTTCCACACCCTGCCCCGGGTCACCGTCCGCGGCGACCTGCACTGCGTCACCAGGTTCTCGATGCTCGGCAACGAGTGGGGCGGCGTCGCCGCCAAGACCGTCCTCGACCTCGTCCCGCCGGCCCCCGGCGTCACCCACGTCATGGTCTGGGCCGAGTACGGCTACAGCGCCAACCTGCGGCTCACCGACTTCGCCGACCCGCAGACGGTGTTCGCCACCCACCGCAACGGCGCGCCCCTCACCGTCGAGCACGGCTTCCCGGTGCGCCTGGTCGTCCCGCACCTGTACGCCTGGAAGGGCCCCAAGTGGGTCCGCGCGGTCGAGTACATGCGGGCCGACCGGCGCGGTTTCTGGGAGGAGCGCGGCTACCACAACCTCGCCGACCCGTGGGCCGAGCAGCGCTACTCCTACCAGGAGGCGCCCGGCGACGGGCCGCTGCGCTGACCCGCCCGCCGGTACCGCCGGAGCCGGAGCGGCGCTAGAACAGCCCGAAGCTGATCACCACGAGGGTGCCCTGCGGCTGCGGGGTGCCCGCCTTCGGGGTCTGCCCCACGACCTTGCCGCCGAAGAGGTTCAGCCCGCTGCTCTGGACGGTGAAGCCCGCGTCGGTCAGTGCCTTGGTGGCGTCGTCCTTCGTCAGGCCGACCACGTCCGGCACCGGAGCCATGCCCTTGCTGACCACCAGCGAGACCGGCGCGTTCGGGCTCAGCGAGGTGCCGACCGCCGGATCGGCCGAGATCACCGCGCCCTCGGGCACGGTGTCGCTGAAGGCCGTGCTGGTCGTCCCCGGCGTCAGCCGGGCCGCCGTCAGCGCCTGGCGCGCCGCGTCCGCGGTCATCCCGGCCACGTTCGGCACCGGGACCCGGTCGGGCCCCTTGGAGAGCACCACCTTGACCGGCTCGCTCTTGCGTGCCCGCGCGCCGACCCCCGGATCGGTGGACATCACCTGCCCGGCCTGCACGGTCTCGCTGAACTGCTGGGTGAAGGTGCCCCGCAGCCCCGCCGTGTCCAGGGTGGCCACCGCCTGCGCCTCGGTCTGCCCGAGCACGCTCGGCACCGTCGTGTACAGCCCGCTGGAGAGCACGTACGTGGCGCCGCCGACCAGTGCCAGCACCACCGCGATCACCGCCGCCCAGATCAGCGGCGCCCGCGAGCGCCGACGCCGGGCGGGCCGCTGCGGGGTGAGGGTCAGCGTCTCGTCGCCGCGCCGCGAGGGCGGCGTGAGCAGCTCCGACGGCACGTCCAGCACGCTGGTGCGCTCCACCGGGCGGTCGACGACCGCGGTGACCTCGCCCGTCGGGTACTGCGGGGTGGGCCGGGTGGAGGCCGGCGGTTCGGCGTCCAACTGGGCGGGGAGAGCGTGCGGCGCACCCGCTGGAGCGCGGCCAGCAGCTCGACGGCGTCCCACGGGCGGGCCTGCGGGTCACGGGCGGTCGCGGTGGCCACTATGGCGTCCAGCTCGCGGCCCACGCCCGGCGCGGCCAGCGAGGGCGGCGGCACGTCCTCGTTCAGGTGCCGGTAGATCACCTGCATGGCGTTCTCGCCGGTGTGCGGCTTGGCGCCGGTGAGCATCTCGTACAGCAGGATGCCGGCCGCGTAGACGTCGACCCGCTGGTCGGTCGGGGCGCCCTGGTGGATCTGCTCGGGCGCGAGGTAGGAGACCGTGCCGAGCACCGTGCCGGTGGAGGTGGTGCTGGTGATCGCGTCGCCCGCCCCCTCCGTCCCGGTGAGCAGCCGGACGAGGCCGAAGTCGGCGACCTTCACCATGCCGTTGTCGGTGATCAGCACGTTCTCGGGCTTGATGTCCCGGTGCACCAGGCCGGCCCGGTGCGCGGCGCCGAGCGCGGCCAGCACCGGCTCCAGGATGTCGAGCGCGGCCCGCACGGACAGGGCGCCGCGGTCGCGCAGCAGGTCGCGCAGGGTCCGCCCGGGCACGTACTCCATGGCCAGGAACACCGCCCGGCCGTCCGCGCCCTGGTCGAAGACGTTGACCACGTTGGGGTGCGAGAGGCGGGCGACCGCCTTGGCCTCACGGATGAACCGGCCGGTGAAGTCCGTGTCGGCGGCCAGCGACGGGTGCATCACCTTGAGGGCGACCACCCGGTCGAGACGGGTGTCGTTGCCCCGGTACACGGTGGCCATGCCGCCGACGGCGATGCGCTGCTCCACCCGGTACCGGCCGTCGAGCAGGGCACCGATCAGAGGGTCGTCGAGCGTCTTGTCCACCCGAGGAGTGTAGGCCGCGGGGGTGGGCCCGAGCCCCGGACGGCGCCGTCCGGGGACCGGTTGTGCCGATGTTGAGACATGCCGTCCGCGAACGGCCTCAGAACGCCGGGAGTTCGCGGGTGTCGAGGTCGGCGCGCCCCGCCATCTGCGACGACGCCTCCGCGTGGAAGCGGCGCGGGATCCGGCCGGCCCGGTACGCCAGGCGCCCGGCCTCGGTCGCGCGCCGCATCGCGTCCGCCATCAGCACCGGGTCCTGGGCCCGGGTGACGGCCGAGGCCAGCATCACCGCGGAGCAGCCGAGCTCCATCGCCAGCGCCACGTCCGAGGCGGTGCCGGCGCCCGCGTCGAGCACCACCGGGACGCCCGCGCCCTCCACGATCAGCTGGAAGTTGTGCGGGTTGCGGATGCCGAGGCCGGAGCCGATCGGCGAGCCCAGCGGCATGATCGCCGCGCAGCCCACGTCCTCCAGCTTGCGGGCGAGCACCGGGTCGTCGTTGGTGTACGGCAGCACCGTGAAGCCGTCGTCGACCAGGGTCTCGGCCGCGTCCAGCAGCTCGATCGGGTCCGGCAGCAGGGTCCGCTCGTCCGCGATGACCTCCAGCTTCACCCAGTCGGTGCCCAGCGCCTCGCGGGCCAGCCGGGCGGTGAGCACCGCCTCCCCGGCGGTGAAGCAGCCCGCCGTGTTGGGCAGCACCCGGATGCCGTTGCGGGTCAGCACGTCCAGCACCGAGCCCTGGGTGGCGGTGTCGACCCGGCGCATCGCGACGGTGGTCAGCTCCGTCCCGGAGACGAGCAGCGCCTGCTCCAGCACCTCCAGGCTGGGGGCGCCGCCGGTGCCCATGATCAGCCGTGAGCCGAAGGTCGTCCCGGCGATGGTCAGCAGGTCGTCGGCCATGGCTCAGCCCCCTGCACGGCGGTGAGGATCTCCACCCGGTCGCCGGTGCCGAGCACGGTGGCCGGCCAGGCGCTGCGCGGCACCACGGCCTCGTTCAGCGCCGCCGCGACCCCGGTGGGCGCGGCCGACACCGCGGCCACCACCTGGGCCAGCGTGGTGGTGGCGGGCAGCTCGCGCGGCTCGCCGTTGACGGTCAGTGAGATCTGGTTCATGCGAGGGCCTTCAGGTGGAAACGGCTGGGGGAGAACGGTTCGGCGAGCTCCGGCACGCTGCCGGTCGCGAGGTACGCGGCGACCAGGTCGGCGGTGACCGGGGTGAGCAGCACGCCGTTGCGGTAGTGCCCGGTCGCGGCGACCAGGCCGGGCAGGGCGGTCGGGCCGAGCAGCGGGGCGTTGTCCGGCGAGCCGGGCCGTAGCCCGGCGCCGGTCTCCACCAGCGGCAACTCGGTGATCCCGGGGACGAGTTCGTGGGCGTCGCGGAGCAGCTCGTACACCCCGCCGGCGGTCACCGTGGTGTCGTGGCCCTGCTCCTCGGTGGTCGCGCCGACGACCAGTTCGCCGTCGGCGCGCGGCACCAGGTAGATGTGCTGCCCGCGCACCACCGCACGGACGTTGCGGGCCAGGAACGGCCGGTACGCGGACGGCACGTGCAGCCGCAGCACCTGCCCCTTCACCGGCCGGATCGCCGGCAGTACGCCCGGGGGCAGGCCGTTCAGCAGATGGCTGTACGACCCGGCCGCGAGCACCACCTGGCCGGCCGTCAGCACCTCGCCGCCGTCCAGCCGCACCCCGGTCGCCCGGCCGTCGTCCACCAGCAGTTCGGCGGCCCTCTCCCGGTGCAGCACCGCCCCGGCCCGGCGGCACGCCTCGACCAGCGCGGTGGCCAGCCGGCGGCCGTCCACCTGGTGGTCGTCGGTGACGTGCAGGCCGCCGCGGACCCCGGGCGCGAGCATCGGCTCCAGCCGGCGGCACTCGCGGCCGGTCAGCCAGTGCGAGGTCAGGCCGAGGCGCCCGTGGAAGGCGTGCAGCTCGCGCAGTTCCTCGCGGTCGTCGGAGTCCAGGGCGACAGCCAGGGTGCCGGTCCGCCGGTAGCCGGTGTCCAGCCCGGTCGCGTCGGTGAGCTCGGCGGCGAACGCCGCGTACCGCTCGTTGGAGGCCATGCCCAGGCGCAGCAGCGGCTCCTCGCCGTACTGCAGCTCGGTGACCGGGGCGAGCATGCCGGCCGCGACCCGGGCCGCGCCGCCGCCCGGCGCCGGGTCCAGCACGGTGACCGCCAGCCCGCGCTGGGCGGCCCGCCAGGCCACGCCGAGGCCGATGATGCCGCCGCCGACCACGAGGACGTCGGGGCGGGGCCCGTCGGAGGGTGAACGTGCCACGTCGCTTCTGCTCCCTTCGCCGGCATGACCCGGATCAGGTTCGGACGGTCGCGGGCCGCCGCAGCCCGCCTCTCAGCCCGGTGCACCGGGCTCCCGTGTGAGGTGTGCACCCACCCTAACGCCGGGTGTCGCCGTCGCCGAAAGCGCGTGCGCAGGGTGGACACACCGGCCGATAGGGTGGCCGCCGTGGCTGAGCTGAGCGGTACGGAGAGCGTTCTCGTCGTCGGCACCGGGATGGCGGGCGCACAGTGCGCCCTCGGGCTGCGGCAGGGCGGCTGGCGGGGGCGGATCGCGCTGGTCGGCGAAGAACCGCACCGCCCCTACGACCGGCCGCCGCTCTCCAAGGACGTGCTGCTGGGCGGCAGCGACTCCACCGCCTTCGACATCGACTGGGAGCAGCTCGGCGTCGAGCTGCTGCTCGGCCGCCGCGCCACCGGCCTGGAGCCCGGCGTGCTGCACACCGACGCGGGCCCGCTCACCCACGACCACCTGGTGATCGCCACCGGCGCCGAGGCGGTCGCCCTGCCGGGCGCCGCAGGCGCCCGGGTGCTGCGCACCGTCGACGACGCGCTGGCGCTGCGCAAGGCGCTCACCCCCGGGACGAGGCTGGCCCTGGTCGGTGCCGGCTGGATCGGCGCCGAGACCGCCACCGCCGCCCGCGCGCTGGGCTGCGAGGTCACCGTGGTGGAGGCCGGGGCGCAGCCGCTGCCCGGTGTGCTGCCGGCCGCCCTGGGCGCCGAGATGGCCCGCTGGTACGCCGAGGCCGGGGTCGTGCTGCACTGCGACGCCGCGGTGAGCGCCGTCGACGAGGGCGGGCTGCTGCTCGCGGGCGGCGGCCGCGTCGACGCCGACCTGGTGGTGGTCGGGGTGGGCGCCCGTCCGGCGACCGGCTGGCTGGCCGGCTCGGCGGTCGAACGGGACGCGACGGGCGCGGTGCTGGCCGACGAGCGGCTGCGGACGACCGCCCCGGGCGTGTGGGCGGCCGGCGACTGCGTCTCGTACCCCTCGGCCCGGGCCGGCGGCCGGCTCACCGTGCAGCACTGGGACCACGCGCTGCGGTCGGGCGGCGCGGCCGCGGCCTCGCTGCTCGGCGCGGACACCCCGTACGACCCGGTGCCGTACTTCTGGTCGGAGCAGTTCGGGCGGATGGTGCAGTACGCGGGCCGGCACGCCGACGGCGACGAGCCGGTGCACCGCGGCGCGCCCGGCGACGCCGACCGGTCCGTGCTGTGGCTGCGCGACGGTGTGCTCACGGCACTGCTCGCGATCGACCGGCCGCGCGACGTCAACCAGGCCAGGCGGCTGATCGAACGCGGCGCCGTGCTGGACGTGGCGCTCGCCGCGGACCCGGCGGTGCCGCTGAAGGCGGCCGCCGGATAGCCCGCGGGCGGTCACGATCGGTCATCGGTCGGCCGGGCCGGGGCGGGCCGGGTGCATCGGGGGCGCCGCAGGTGGCAGTCTGGTGCCGTGAGTAGTGAGATCGATCCCAAGACCGACGCCCTCGTCCCCGCCTGGCTGTACCTGCCCGACATCTCCGAGCGCTGGGGTGTGCAGGTCACCGAGATCCGCAACATGGTGAAGGCGAACACCCTGCTCGCCGTGCGGCGCGGCCCCAACAAGTCGCTGCAGGTGCCGGCGGCCTTCATCGAGGACGACGGCCCGGTGAAGCACCTGATCGGCCTGTTGACCGTGCTGCGGGACTCCGGCTTCAGCGACGAGGAGATCCTCGTGTGGATGTTCACCGAGGACCCGTCGCTGCCCGGCAGCCCGATCCAGGCCCTGCAGGAGAACCGCGCCACCGAGGTCAAGCGCCGCGCCCAGGCGATGGCCCTCTGATGCCGCCGGCCCGCGCCCTGCTCGGCGACGCCCGCCTCTACCTGTGCACCGACGCCCGGCGCGAGCAGGGCGACCTGCCGGAGTTCCTGGACGCGGTGCTGGCCGGTGGCGTGGACATCGTGCAGCTCCGCGACAAGGGCCTGGAGGCGCGTCAGGAGCTGGAGGCCCTGGAGGTCTTCGCCGACGCGGCCCGGCGCCACGGGAAGCTCTTCTCGGTCAACGACCGGGCGGACGTGGCGCACGCCGCCCGCCCGCAGGTGCTGCACCTCGGCCAGGACGACCTGCCGGTGCCGGCCGCCCGCGCGATCCTCGGCGACGCCGTGGTGATCGGCCGGTCCTGCCACGCGGAGTCCGAGGTGGACGCGGCCCTGGTCGAGCCGGGGGTGGACTACTTCTGCACCGGCCCGGTCTGGCCGACCCCGACCAAGCCCGGCCGCCACGCCCCCGGCCTCGGCCTGGTCTCGTACGCGGCGAAGGCGGTCACCGACCGGCCGTGGTTCGCGATCGGCGGCATCGACCTCGGCAACCTGGACGAGGTGCTGGCGGCCGGTGCGACCCGGGTGGTGGTGGTCCGGGCGATCACGGCCGCCGACGACCCGGGCGCGGCCGCCGCGGAGTTCGCCCGCCGGCTGCGCACGGCCTGACCGTCGGGCGGCCACCGCCGCCGGATGCTCAGTACTTCCGGACGGTGGCCGCCTCGGCGAGGGCCAGCAGGGTCGCCCGGGCCGGGCCGGCCGCCAGCGGCGCCCGGTCCAGGGCGTCGAGGGCCTGGGCCATCAGCTCCTCGATCCGCTGTTCGACGAGTTCCGCGGCGCCGCTGCGCTCGACGAGCGCGCGCAGCCGCCCGATCTCCTCGGGGGCCAGGTCCGGTGCGCCGAGCCGCTCGTCGAGCAGCCGGGCGTCGGCGGCCGGCAGCCCGCGCATCGCGTGGGCGACCAGCAGGGTCCGCTTGCCCTCGCGCAGGTCGTCGCCGGCCGGCTTCCCGGTGACCTCCGGGTCCCCGAACACGCCGAGCAGGTCGTCGCGGAGCTGGAACGCCTCGCCGAGCGGCAGCCCGAACGCGCCGTAGGCGTCCACCAGTGCGCCGTCGGCGCCGGCGAGCAGCGCGCCGACCTGGAGCGGGCGCTCGATGGTGTACTTCGCCGACTTGTAGTGCAGGACGGTCTGCGCCCGCTCCAGGGCGTCCTGGTCGGCGGAGTCCCCGGCGACGGGCTCCAGCACGTCCAGGTACTGGCCGAGCATCACCTCGGTGCGCATCCGGTCGAAGGCGGGCTTGGCGGCCCGGACGGACCCGTCGGGCAGGCCGCTGCGCTGGAACAGCTCGTCGCACCAGATCAGCAGCAGGTCGCCGAGGAGCACCGCGGCGCTGGCGCCGTACTGCTCGCGGTCGCCGCGCCAGCCGCGGTCGCGGTGCATGGCCTCGAAGCGGCGGTGGACGGAGGGCAGGCCGCGGCGGGTGTCGCTGCGGTCCATCAGGTCGTCGTGGACGAGCGCGCTGGCCTGGAGCAGTTCCAGGGCGGCCGCGGCCCGGGCGATCCCCGGGTCCTCGCTGCCGCCGCCGGCGCCGCGCCAGCCCCAGTAGCAGAAGGCCGGGCGCAGCCGCTTGCCGCCGTCGAGCAGGAAGTCGCGCAGGGCCTCGGAGACCGGCCCCAGCTGCGGCGAGATGCCGGCGAGCAGGCCGGTCTGCTCGGCCATGAACGCGGCCAGAGCGGCGTTGACGCGCTCGCGCAGGTCCTCCCGGTCGATCGGGTTGGCCGGAAGGCTGGTGGACGTGGGCACGGTGGGACTCCGGATCGCTGGGCTGACAATCAGACTATCCGGAGGGCGGCGGACCGCTCTCATCGGCGGCGCCCGGGCCGCGCCACGTGCACATCTCATTCAGTGGACCATGTTTGGTCGCCCTCCGTGCGGGACCGATAGCCTGCCAGCATGGCACTCGGCATCCCCTCCACCAGAACCGACCGCGCACAGACCGTGCGCGACCTGCTGGCGGCCGGGGACCGTTCCTTCTCCTTCGAGTTCATGCCGCCGCGCAACGAGGCCGCCGAGCGCAGGCTCTGGGATGCCATCCGCCGCGTCGAGGCACTCGACCCCAACTTCGTCTGCATGACGTACGGCGCCGGCGGCTCCTCGCGCGGCCGCACCGTCGACCTGGTCGGCCGGATCGCCACCGAGACGACGCTGACCCCCGTCGCCCACCTCACCGCCGTCGAGCACTCGGTCGCGGAGCTGCGCAACATCATCGGCCAGTACGCCGACCAGGGCGTGCGCAACGTCCTCGCGGTGCGCGGCGACCCGCCCGGCGACCCGATGGGCGAGTGGGTCCGCCACCCCGAGGGCGTCACCTACGCCTACGAGCTGGTCGAGCTGATCAAGGGGATCGGCGACTTCTGCGTCGGCGTGGCCGCCTTCCCGCAGATGCACCCGCGCTCCGACAACTGGGACGACGACATCCGGCACTTCGTCGCCAAGTGCCGCGCCGGCGCCGACTACGCGATCACCCAGATGTTCTTCGAGGTCGAGGACTACCTGCGGCTGCGCGACCGGCTCGCCGCGGCCGGCTGCGGGACGCCGGTCATCCCGGAGATCATGCCGGTCACCAACATCCGCCAGCTGGAGCGCTTCCCGCAGCTGTCCGGCTCGGACTTCCCGCCCGACCTGGTGGACCGCTTCCGCGCGGTCGCCGAGGACCCGGACGCGGTGCGCGCCGTCGGCATCGACCACGCCACCGCGATGGCCGAGCGACTGCTCGCCGAGGGCGCTCCCGGCCTGCACTTCATCACCCTCAACCACTCCACCGCGACCCTGGAGATCTACCAGAACCTCGGCCTCCACCAGCGCTGAGGCACCGGCCGCGCAGGGCCGGCCGCAGCCGGCCGCGAGCGATGCGGTGCTGTCCGCCGCAAGCCTGTACAGTCGCCCGCACACGCGGCCGCGCCACTGGAGGTAGCAGGGATGGGCATCGGACACCTGCTGCTGGACACCGCGTTGGCGGTCGTCGCCCTCTGGCTGGCCGCCGAACTCCTGCTGCAGAACCGCGCCCCGGTGGTCTGGCGCGCCGCGGCCCTGGCCGGCTTCCTCACCGTCGTCGCCGGCATGCAACTGCAGTCGGTGCTGGTCATAGGCGTCGGTGCGGCCGCCTTCGCGCTCGGCCAGGCCTTCGTCACCCTCTCCGTCAAGCGGGGCGCCGTCGCCGGCTGGTCGCTGCGCACGGCCGACGGCGGCCTGCCCGGCCCGCTCGCCCGGGTTCCGCTGCTCAGCGCGGCCACCGGCAGTACCGGCGCACCGGCCCCGGCCGCCCCCGCCGCGACCGTCGGCGTCGTCGGACCGGTCGAGCCCGAGGAGCCCGGCGCCGGCTTCGAGGAGGTCGAGGAGATCGCCGCGGACGGTGTCTACACCGATGACCCGCTCACCGCCTCCTACGGGGACGAGCCGTGGGCCCGGCAGCCCGAGCCCGGCCACCAGGACGCCTACGCCCAGCAGCAGTACACCCAGCAGCAGTACGCCCAGGCCCCGTACGGGCAGGACGCCTACGCCCAGCAGTACACCCAGCAGCAGTACACCCAGCAGCAGTACACGCAGCAGCAGTACGCCCAGGCCCAGTACGGGCAGCCGGAGTACGACCAGCAGCAGTACGCGCAGGCCCAGTACGCGCAGCAGCAGTACGCGCAGGCCCCCTACGCGCAGGACCCGTACGCGGCCTACGGCCAGTACCAGGACCCGTACGCCGCCCAGCAGCAGGCGCACCAGCAGGCCGCCGACCAGCAGCAGGCGTACCAGCAGGCCGCCGACCAGCAGTGGGCCCAGCAGCAGGCCTACCAGCAGCCGCAGCCGGTGGTGCCGCAGCAGGCCGTCCACCAGCAGCCGGCCTGGGACTACCAGCAGCAGGGCTGACCCGGCGCGTCAGGCCGGGCCGATCAGGCCCGCCGTGATCGAGGCCGACATGCCGACCCGGGCGAGCCCGCCGCCCGGGTGGGCGCCGCCGCCGATCCGGTACAGACCCGGGGTACCGGTCGCGTTCGGCGGGTTGAGCGTGCCGCCCGCCAGCGACGGGACGGGCACCCGCCCGGTCGCCCGCACCTCGCGCCACAGCACCCGCTCCCGCAGGTCGATCCCGGCCGCGGCCACGTGGTCGAGCAACTGCCCGGCGTAGGCGTCCAGGTCGTCCTCGGGGCGGACGGCGCAGGTGACGGTGAGGCTGACCGCCTCGTGGTCGGCGTCCGGCACCAGCGCCGGGTCGTCGGGCCGCAGCACCTGCACGGTCGGGCCGTCCGGGACGCTCTCCCCGTGGATCAGAGCCTCCGCCTCCCACGCCGGGTCGGCGGCGTGCACGACCGTGCGGTGCACGGTGCCGGCCGGCCGCGCTCCGCGCAGCGCCAGCAGCACCGTGACCCGTCCCGGCCCGCCGGGCCGGCCGCTCCCGCCGAGCCCCGGATCGGCGGAGGAGGACAGCACCGCGTCCGCGTCGATCCGCCCGCCGTCCGCGGTCGCCACCCCGCACGCCCGGCCCTCCTCGGTCAGCACCCGCGTCACCCGGGTGCCGAAGCGGAACTCCACCCGGCGCTGCTCGCAGCGCCGGTGCACCGCATCGGCCAGCGCCCGCATGCCGCCCTGCACGTACCAGACCCCGAAGGACTGCTCCATGTACGGCAGCACGGTCGCGCCCGCCGGTGCGTCCGGCGCCAGCCCGTGCCGGGTGGCGTACTCGGTGAGCAGCGCGGTCGGGCCCGGACGCCCGCCGAGCTCGCGGCGGGCGACATCGGCCAGGGTGTAGCCGCCCTGCGGCAGCCACTTCCCGAGGCCGCGCCGGGCCGGCCGCGGGTACGGGTCGGCGAGCCGGCCCTCGGGCAGCGGCTCCTCCAGCAGCGGCCGGCGGGTGGCCTCCCAGACCGCCCGGCCGCGGTTGACGACCTCGCCCCACCGCTCACCGGACCCGGCGCCGAACGCCTCGTCCAGGGCCCGTGCGACACCGCCCCGGGAGGCGTTCGGCAGCACCAGGGACGTGCCGTCCGGGAACACGTGCCGGCTCTCCGGGTCGACCGGTGCGAGGTCGACCAGCTCCTCCAGCGGCTCCCGGCCGGTCTTCAGTGCCAGATCCCGGTAGACGGCGGGCAGCGTCAGCAGACCCGGGCCGGTGTCGAACGCGAAGCCGTCCCGCTCGTACCGCCCGACCATGCCGCCGTACGTCGGCCCGGCCTCGCACACCGTCACCGAGTGCCCGAGGGTGCCGAGCCGAGCCGCGGCCGCGAGCCCGCCCATACCTGCGCCGATGATGACGATCCGTGCCATGGGGGCTGATCCTACGGGCCGCCCCGCCGCCCTCAGAACTGCGGCTGGACCGCCCCCGCCGTGCGGGCCGCCCGGCGCTCGCGCCGCCGCTGCAGGAAGCGCCGGATCCTCGACACCGCGAACCAGACCAGCAGCACCCCGGCCGCCAGCAGCACCGCGGCACCCGACGCGGCCAGCCACGGGTGGAAGATCGCCAGGGTGACCAGGCCGGCCACCGAGAAGTCCTCCAGCAGGCTGATCACGATGTTCGAGGCGGGCTCCGGCGAGGTGTTCACGGCCATCCGCAACGAGGCCTTGATCCCGTGGCTGACCAGCGCGGTCGAGCCGCCCAGCGCGCCGGCCGCGACCTCGCCGAGCGAACCCGGGTCGTGCGAGGCCAGCAGCGCGCCGACCACCGCGCCCGCCGCCGGACGGATCGCCGTGTGGATCGCGTCCCAGACGGTGTCCACGTACGGGATCTTGTCGGCCACCGCCTCGCACAGGAACAGCACCGTGGCGGCGATCAGCACGTCCGTCCGCTCCAGCACCGGCGGTACCGTGTCCGCCCCGCCGAAGCGCCCGAACAGGCCGAGCAGCATCACCACCGCGTAGGCGTTGACACCGCTCGCCCATCCGCTGGTGAAGATCAACGGGATGACGTTCAACTCTGCTCCCCTCCGGCCGTGCCCGCCCGTGCTCCGGGCGACCGGACGTACCGTTCCGGCGCTGTCAGGACGCGGGGCGCGGCCGGACGGTTCCATGGTCCGGCATCGGAGGGCAAACCTGAGTACGGATACTCAGATCCACGGATGAGTAGCCCGACGGATGGCCCTCGACCTGCGGGATTCGGCAGAGTGGGGGATGCCGGGAGGAGCGTTTGCGAGGGCGCTCCCCGGCGAGCGACCGGGTCCGCCCGCCGCCCCTGGGGGAGCGGCGGCACGGCCCCGGTCACCGCACGGGCCGACACGGGCCGCGCACCGCCGACACGGGGCGGCGGAGCGCGGCGCGGGGGGACGGCCCGACGGGGAGACCGGTGCCCCGCGGCACCGGTGGACGTGCGGGGCGGCAGCGCCCGGCCGGACGGCGACGGGGGTGTCGCACCGGCCCGGGGCGGCCGCCCCCGCTGCGTCCGCACCCGCGACCACCCGGGATTGTCAGTGCCGGTTGCCACGCTGGAGGGGCACGGGTCGTCCGGCCCGGGCACCCGCATCGGACCGGGGGACACCATGACCATCAGCCGTCCCGAGCGCGTCACCCGCCACCCTGTCGCCGACACCCTGCCCACCGCCGACCGCAGCGGGGGCCACGGGGCCCCCGAGCAGCGCACCGGGCCCGCCTCGGACGTCCACCCCGTGCTGCGCCGCGTCGGCGCCCCGCCCGGCGCCCTCGACCTGCTCCGCCAGGCGCACCGCACCCTCACCGCGGCCCGCAGCAGCCCCGACCCGCTGGAGCGGTACGCCACCGCCCACCTGGCCGCGCTCCGCACCACCGCTGCGGTGCTGGCCGTCCGAGGCCGGGCCGAGCGCAACCCGCGCCGCCGCCAGGCCATCCGCAGCGCCTGGGAACTGCTGCCCGAGGTGGCCCCCGAGCTCGCCGAGTGGGCCGTCTACTTCGCCGCCGGGGCCCGCCGCCGGGCCGCCGCCGAGGCCGGCATCCAAGGTGCCGCCGGCGCACGGGACGCCGACGACCTGATCCGCAACACCGGCCTGTACCTGCGGATCGTCGAGCGCCTGCTCGGCCTCGCCCCGGCCGTCCCGCAGCAGCCGTTACCCCTGGAGGGGACTGACCGCGGCCGGGCGCGCTGTCGCGGCCCGCGTTCCCGCTTGCCGGTCGGTCTAAGGTGGTGCCGTTCGGTGATCGACCCTGACGAGGAGCCCCGCCGTGTACCCGACGCGCCCCCGCAGTGCCCTGCGTACCGCCGTGGTCTGGGAGGTGGTGCGGGCCGCGCTGGAGCAGCGCGCCGCGGAGCTGGACCAGCCGGTCCTGGACGTCCTCGACACCGGTGGCGGCACCGGCAACTTCGCCGTACCGGTGGCCCGGCTCGGCCACCGCGTCACCGTGGTCGACCCGAGCCCCGACGCACTGTTCGCCCTGGAGCGCCGGGCCGCCGAGGCCGGCGTCACCGACCTGGTGCGGGCCGTCCAGGGCGACACCCAGACGCTGCCCGACCTCGTCCCGGCCGGCTCCGTCGACGCCGTGCTCTGCCACGGTGTCCTGGAGGTCGTCGACGACCCCGCCGAGGCCCTCGGCAGCCTTGCCGGCACCCTGCGCAAGGGTGGCCTGGTCAGCCTGCTCGCCGCCAACCGCAACGGCGCCGTGCTGGCCCGCGCGCTGGCCGGACACTTCGCCGAGGCCCGCACCGTGCTGGACGCCCCCGAGGGGCGCTGGGGTGCGGGCGACCCGATGCCGCGCCGCTTCACCGGCGAGGAGCTCGGCCGGCTGGCCGCCGACGCCGGCCTGCGGGTGCAGTCCGTGCACGGCGTACGGGTCTTCGCCGACCTCGTCCCCGGCGTGCTGGTGGACACCGAGCCCGGCGCCCAGGAGGCGCTGCTCCAGCTGGAGCGCGCCGCCTCCGAGCAGCCCGCCTTCCACGCCGTGGCCACCCAGCTCCACGTCCTCGCCGCCCTGCTCTGACACCCGCCGACCCCGGGGCGGGGACACCCCGCCCCGAGCCGAAGGCCCGGGACGACCGAGCGGAGTGGGGAACCGGGCGGGTGGGAGAGGCTGGGCTGCTGCCCTGCCGCCGCGCGCAGTTCCCCGCGCCCTTGGTGGTGGACCCGCCACAGGAGGCTCCCGCTCCGAGCCGAAGGGCGCGCCGGTGCCGAAAGGGAGGCGCGAGGGAGCGACGCAGGAGCGAGGGAGAAACGACCGTCGGCGCCGGGTTCGAGCGCCCGGAGGCGAGCGGGCGACAGGACAGCAGCAACGACCGTCGGCACCGGGCCAGAGCGCCCGGAGGCGAGCGGGCGACAGTACAGCCTGCGGTGATTCCGAACTCCCGGGCACTTGTGCGGCCGGCGGAGCGTTGCAGGGATGCGGGAGCGCCGGGACGTGGCCCACGGCACGTGCCGTTGACCATCCCGAACGCGGCCCGCGGACCGTATGATCTGGGTAAAGCCGGAAAGCATGACACCCGAGCGCTTGGGGCATATTGGCCACACAGGGCCGGGCCGGGGGTTGGCGGACCGGTCGCCCCGCGACCGACGAGTAGGAGGACTCCGTGCCGCTCTCGGAGCACGAGCAGCGACTGCTCGAGCAGATGGAGCGAGCGCTGTACGCCGAAGATCCCAAATTCGCGTCGGCGCTTGAGGGAACCGGGCTGCGCACCTACACCCGCCGGCGGGTCTATCTGGCCGTCGCGGGGTTCGTGGTCGGGATCGGCCTCCTCATGGGAGGCATGGTCGCCCAGCTGATCTGGCTGAGCGTGATCGGGTTCCTGGTGATGCTGGGCTGCGCCGTCCTTGCCGTCACCGGCTGGAGGCGCGGCGCACTGGGCCAGGGTGCCGGGCCGAAACCGGCCCCGGCGCCACGCCGTAAGGCCAACGTCATGGATCGTATGGAACAGCGGTGGCAGCGCCGCAGGGACGAGCACGACGGCATGTAGCGGTCGTCGCAGAGCGGGGCCCGGGGCGGGCGGTTCACACGAACCGCCCGCCCCGGGCCGTTCCCGGCCGTCAGTCCTTCGGGCCCCGCCGCAGCACCCGCCGCGTCGCCCCGGCCACCGCGTCGCCCACCCGGCCGGCGCGCTCGCGCAGCCCGTCGCGCACCGCCGCGACCCGGTCCGCAGCCCGCCACCACAGCCGCGCCGTGGACGGCGGCAGCACGACGGACCGCAGCCGCCCGTAGCGCCCCGCGGAGGCCAGCAGGCCCTGCCGGGCCGCCCGCACGTCCGCACCCAGCGGCGCCTGCGGTCCCAGCTCGCGGGCGTACAGCACCTGCTCGGTGGCGAGCGCGACCCGGCCGGCCGCGGCCCGGGCCGTGTCGTCCAGCCCGCCGAGCTCGGCGAGCCGGGCGACCGCCCGGCGCGGGCTGCTCGCCTCGTCCGGCGGGATGCCGAGGTCCCACGCGGAGTCCACCAGCTCCTGCCAGGCGGCCAGCACCTGCGCCTCGGTCAGCTCGACCCGTTCGGCACCGGCCAGGTGCCGTCCCGCGCCCAGCCGCCGGCGGCGCAGCCGCGCCCGCCAGAGCGCCGGTACGGCGAGGACCAGCAGGGCCAGGCCGACCAGCGCGTACGCCGCCAGTGCCCGCCACGACAGCCACCAGGCGTCCTGGTGGCTCACCGGGGCCGCGGCGGCCTGCTGGTCGCCGCAGTCCCCGAGCCGGCGGCCCTGCGCCCCGCAGCTGCTGCCGGCGCTCGGACCACCGGACGCGTCGTCGGTCGGGGCGCTGCTGGGGGCGGCCGTGGTCTGCCCGGGAGCCGGGGTGTCCTGCCCGTGCGTGTAGCTGGGCGCCACCGCGCCCTGCCCGGCGGACGGGGTCGGCTCGAAGCGCACCCAGCCCACGCCGCCGAAGTACAGCTCCGGCCAGGCGTGGTAGTTGGTCGACCGCACCACGTACCCGCCGCCGGACGCGGCGCTGCCCGGGGTGAACCCGATCGCCACCCGGGCCGGGATGCCCAGGCTGCGCGACATCGCGGCCATGGTGGCGGCGAAGTGCACGCAGAAGCCCGTCCGGTCGTGCAGGAACTTCACGATCGCGTTGGACCCGGTGCCCGCCTCGACGGTGGTGCTGTAGTGGAACTCCGAGGAGGTGAACCAGCTCTGGAGCGCGACCGCCCGGTCGAAGGCGTTGTCCTTCCCGGCGGTGACCTGGGCGGCCGTCCGGGCGACCTCCTGGGGCAGCGTGTCCGGCAGCGCGAGGTACCGGGTGGCGATGTCCTGCGGGGCAGGGGCGGCCGAGCGCAGCTGTTCGGCGGTGGGCTGCACCTCCAGGCTGGTCACCTGGTACTTCAGGCCGTTGGTCTTCTGGCCCTTGGCACCGACCAGGGAGCGGGTGTCCGGCTCGTAGCTCCAGGCGCCGCCCACCGACACCCGCTGCGCCGGGTACGGCATCGGCAGCCAGTCCGTCCGCAGGTTGTCGGAGATGTCGATGTCGGTGCGGGCCTGCGCGGACGCGACGGCGGCGGACAGCTCGGCGTCCTCGGGCAGCGGGTCCGTCCGGGGCTGGAGGTGCTGCTGGGAGGCGCGCCACTCGACGCCGTCGAAGTCGTCCAGCGCGCCGATCCGCAGGTACATCTCGGGGGCGCCGCTCGCGTCCGTCCGGTAGTGCAGCAGGTCGACCGGTTCGGTGCGGTGCAGGCTGTCGGTCAGCGCCACCACCGGGTTGAGCGAGGTGACCCGGCCGCCCGATCCGCTGCCGACGCCGCTGCCCCCGCCGATGCCGCCGACCAGGCCGAGGCCGGCCTGCGGCAGGAACGCGGGCACGGCCAGCGCGAGCACCAGGGCGATCAGCCCCACCCGGTGGCCGCTGTGCACCGGGGCGTTGGTGGAGGAGCGGCCGGTGCCGCTGAACACCCGCCCCCAGCGCGACAGCCGGTCCTGGCCCTCCGCGCGCAGCAGCAGCAGGTAGCCGGCGGCGGCCGGCACGAACCAGATCCAGGCCGTCCCGGCCGCCCCGGCGAGCCCGCAGCCGACGGAGTACAGGGCGAGCAGCGGCAGCCCGGCCGCGGCGGCCCGCCGGTGGGTCACCGCCAGCGCGTCCACCAAAACGGCGATCAGCCCGACCGAGGCGCTCAGCACCAGCCGCAGCCCGGGGGTGGCCGGGGCGGGCACGGCGTACTGCGACAGGTCGGTGCCGGCCGAGACCAGCAGGCTGTTGACCGCGTCCAGGGCCCGGCTGCCGGGCACAACGCCCCAGGCCAGTGCGGTGTTCACCGAGGTGAACAGCACCGCGTAGACCAGCACGAGCACCTGGAGCGGGGTGACGCACCAGCTCGGCAGGGCCAGCCGGCGCAGCGCGGCGCCCGCTCCGGCCACCACCGCGATCAGCAGGAAGGCCTGCGCCAGCCAGCCGTTCGTGGTCAGCAGGGGGGTCAGGCACAGGGTGGTGAGCGCGGTGGCGGCGGCCGCGCAGAGCGTCAACTTGGCCCGGGTGGTCACGCGCCGACCTCGTCTCGGTAGGGGCTGGACTGGTCGGTGGGGTCGGCCGAGCGCCACAGCTCGGGCAGCGAGTCGCCGGCCCGGGCGGCCAGCACCGTCCATCCGGCCCGGCGCAGCACCCGCTGCTGCTCGGCGAAGGCCTCGTCCGGCTCGTTCGGCAGGATGTGCCGCAGGCCGGCCCAGGTGGCGGTGTCCAGCAGCACGACGACCGCGCCGGCGGCCCGCCGCCGCAGCCGGGTCAGCCGCTCCAACTGCTCGTCGTCGAGCGCGCCGACGACGGCCACCAGCAGGCCCTCGCCGCCGCGCAGCACCTCCTCGGCGCGGCCCAGGCCGCCGCCGTCGGAGTGCTCGACGACGGCGAGCTCGTCGAGCAGCAGCCCGCTCGCCTCGGCGGGGGTGGCGCCGACGGTGCTGCCCGGCGCGGGCGCGGTCAGGCCGGTGTCGGTGATCAGCCGGGTGCGGTAGCCGCGCCCGACCAGATGGGTGCCGACGGAGGCGGCGCAGCCGACCGCCCACTCGAAGGAGGACGCCGGACCGCTGCCGCGGTGCGCGGTCTCCCGGGTGTCGAGCAGCACCGCGGCGCGCGCCTTCAGCGGCTGCTCCTCGCGGCGGACCATCAGCTCGCCGTAGCGGGCGGTCGACTTCCAGTGCACCCGGCGCAGGTCGTCGCCGTGGCGGTACTCGCGCGGGATGACGTCGTCGTCGCCGGCCAGGGCCAGCGCCCGGGCGCTGGTGTCACCGTGCCCCGCCCGCTCGCCGGGCAGCCGGACGGGCGGCAGCACCTGCACCTGGGGCACGACGGTGAGCACGTCCGAGGCGGCGAACGAGCGGTGCAGCT
This sequence comes from Kitasatospora paranensis, assembly GCF_039544005.1. Classification (NCBI taxonomy): domain Bacteria; kingdom Bacillati; phylum Actinomycetota; class Actinomycetes; order Kitasatosporales; family Streptomycetaceae; genus Kitasatospora; species Kitasatospora paranensis. Next base: position 2,595,975 of record NZ_BAABKV010000001.1, on the reverse strand, counting down.
CGCACATCCCGAACGGGTCGGACAGCCGCAGCTGGAGCGGCCCGAGCGGGTAGCGCCCGCGCAGGTCGGAGCGGACCCGGTAGGAGACCTCGCGGTGCCCGCGGGCCTCCACCCGGTCCAGCACGAAGCGGGGCCGCGGTCCGAGCACGTAGGGGACCTTGTCCTCCAGCAGCAGCACGCCGGTGGGCACCCGGGACACGTTGTCGAGCCGCAGGTGGACCCGGGCCTCCTGGCCGGCCGGCGCGCGGTGCGGGCTCAGCCGCCGTCCGCCCGCCACCCGGTACCGGGTGCGCACCATCAGCAGGGCGGCCGCCACCGGCAGCGCCGCCAGCAGCACCCCGACCCGCAGCAGCGCGTCCTGCCCGAAGACGTACGCGCACAGCGACGCGGTGAGCCCGGCGGCCAGGAAGGACCTGCCGCGGGTGGTGAGGCCGCGCAGGCCCGCCCGAAGTCCGGAGGGGTTCTCGCCCGGGGCCACGTCAGCCGCGCCCCTGCGGACGGGGGATCGGCAGCCGCGCGACGAGGTCGAGGACGACCTGCTCGGCGGTGCGGCGGCTCAGCTGGGTCTCGGCGGTCGGCAGCAGCCGGTGCGCCAGGACGGGGACGGCCAGCGCCTGGATGTCGTCGGGCAGCACGTACTCGCGGCCGTCGAGGGCGGCCGCGGCGCGGGCGGCCCGCACCAGGTGCAGGGTGGCCCGGGGGAGGCGCCGAGCCGCAGTTCCGGGTGGTTGCGGGTGGCGGCGACCAGGTCGACCGCGTACCGGCGGACGGCGTCGGCGACGTGCACGGTGCGGACCAGCTCGATCAGCTTGAGGATGTCGGCGGCGTGCGCGACCGGCTGCAGGTCGTCCAGCGGGTTGGCGCCGGCGTGCACGTCGAGCATGGCGAACTCGGCGTCCGCGCTGGGGTAGCCGATCGAGACCCGGGCCATGAAGCGGTCGCGCTGGGCCTCCGGCAGCGGGTAGGTGCCCTCCATCTCGACCGGGTTCTGGGTGGCCACCACCATGAACGGGGACGGCAGCTCGTAGCTGGTGCCGTCGATGGTGACCTGGCGCTCCTCCATCGACTCCAGCAGCGCCGACTGGGTCTTCGGCGAGGCCCGGTTGATCTCGTCGCCGACCACGATCTGCGCGAAGATCGCGCCCGGCCGGAACTCGAAGTCGCGCTGGTGCTGGTCGAAGACGTTGGTGCCGGTCACGTCGGACGGCAGCAGGTCGGGGGTGAACTGGATCCGGCGCACCGTGCAGTCCACGGACTTCGCCAGGGCCTTGGCCAGCATCGTCTTGCCGACGCCGGGCACGTCCTCCAGCAGCAGGTGGCCCTCGGCGAGCAGGACGGTCAGGGCGATCCGGACGGCCTCGGGCTTGCCCTCGATGACGCTCTCCACCGAGGCGCGGATCCGCTCGGCCACGGTGCCGAGCTCCGCCAGCCCCGCGGGCCGTCTGGCCCCGAAGCCTTCGGAGGGCTTGGCAGCCCCCACCGCGCCCTGCGTGTTGTAGGTCGTCACCCGTTCGCTCCCATGTGGACCACTCGTACCGGCTCCTGGCCGGCCGGCTCCGATGCCGCGACGCCGGCCGGGCGTGCGGCTCCGGGAGGAGCGGCGCGGGCGGCGGGCGTTCGGCCAGGCTGCCGCGTGTGGTGCGGGGCCGGGCCGGCACCCGCATTCTTCCCTGTCGGGAGGCAGGAAGTCACTCGACCGGGCGACACGCGTGCAGTGTCCCGGTTCGTCCCCGCAGCGTCGGGGGTCGGGCGGGGCGGCCGGCGGAGGGAGGACCCGGACGGCGTCGGCCGGGTCCGGGACGGCGGACGGACGGGGTCAGACGACTTCCCTGAGCAGACCGGTGTGGACGTCGAAGACGAATCCGCGGACGTCCTCGGTGTGCGGCAGGAAGGGCGAGGTCCGCACCCGCTGGATCGACTGCCGGACGTCGCCGTCCAGGTCGACGAACGACTCCACCGCCCACTGCGGGCGCTGGCCGACCTCCAGCTCCAGCTCGCGGCGGAAGTCCTCGGTGAGACCGAGCAGCCCGCAGCCGGTGTGGTGGATCAGCGCGACCGAGCGGGTGCCCAGCGCGCGCTGGCTGATGGTCAGGGAGCGGATGGTGTCGTCGGTGACGACGCCGCCCGCGTTCCGGATGATGTGGGCGTCGCCGAGTTCGAGGCCGAGGGCGGCGAACAGGTCGAGGCGGGCGTCCATGCACGCCACCACGGCGACCTTCTGCACGGGGCGGGCGTCCATGCCGCCGTCGCGGAAGTCGACCGCGTACGCGCGGTTGGCCGCGACGAAGCGGTCGATGATGCCGGAGTCGGAGGTGGCAGCGGCGTTCGGCACGGGCCGGTCGGGAGTCACTGTCATGGTGATGAAGGTAATCGGATTTCCGCTGGTGCGGTGCGGCCCCGTGCCCGGCTGTGATCGAGTGCATACCGGCCCGCGTCCGGTCGGCGTGCCGATTGCCCCGTTCGTCCTGCTGTGTCCGGCGCGGGGCGCCGCACCGCGCGCCGCCCGGGTGCGACCCCGGCCCGCGCCCGCGACCTGCGGCGATCCATACCTCCGCCCGGGTGGTGAGCGGCCGGGGAACGTTGACTGGACGGGCCCGGGCGCTAGGCTGGCGACGCAGTGGAGCACAGCCCGTACGCACCGTCACCGCGCACCCCGCGGGCCGGCGGTGGGCCTGCGGACATCCGCAGCCTCCCGGTACGCAGCCCGCGGCCTCCACCCGCTCCCGTGCCTCCTGGCGCACCTTCCCCGGTGCCGGGCGGCCACTCCTTCCCCAGGCGAGCGGGCGGGGACCACGGGCTGCCGTGCTCCCCGGGCCCGGCCCGGTGCCGACGGGACGGGCCGGTGGGCGAGAATGGGCGCAGCCGCCCCGGTCAGGGCGGACGCACCGACGAAGGGCGCCACCGCGCGATGAGCAACGACACCCCGGCACCCAGGCACGTCCCGGTGATGCTCCAGCGCTGTGTGGACGCGCTGGCCCCGGCGATCTCGGCCCCCGGCGCGGTCGTGGTGGACGCCACCCTCGGCCTCGGCGGGCACAGCGAGGCGCTGCTGACGCAGTTCCCCGGGATCCGGCTGGTCGCGGTGGACCGCGACCCCGCCGCGCTGAAGCTCTCCGCCGAGCGGCTCGCCCCGTTCGGCGAGCGGGCCACCCTGGTGCACGCCGTGTACGACGAGATCCCGCAGGTCCTCGCCGACCTCGGGATCCCCGAGGTGCAGGGCGTGCTGTTCGACCTCGGCGTCTCCTCGATGCAGCTGGACGAGGCCGACCGCGGCTTCGCCTACGCCCAGGACGCGCCGCTCGACATGCGGATGGACCAGACCCGCGGGCTGAGCGCCGCCGAGGTGCTCAACACCTACAGCCACGGCGATCTCGCCCGGATCCTCAAGGTGTACGGCGAGGAGCGGTTCGCCGGGAAGATCGCCTCGGTGATCCTCCGCGAACGCGCCAAGGAACCGTTCACCACCAGCGCGCGTCTCGTGGAGTTGGTACGCAACGCCATCCCGGCGGCGACCAGGCGCACCGGCGGCAACCCGGCCAAGCGCACCTTCCAGGCCCTGCGGATCGAGGTCAACGGGGAGCTGGAGGTGCTCGACCGGGCCATCCCCGGCGCCCTGGACGCCCTCGCGGTCGGCGGGCGGATCGTGGTGATGTCCTACCAGTCCCTGGAGGACCGGCTGGTGAAGCAGTACCTTCAGGCCGGAGCGACCACCACCGCCCCGCCCGGGCTGCCGTTCGTACCCGAGGAGCTCCAGCCCTGGCTGAAGCTCCACACCCGCGGGGCCGAGCTGGCGACCGAGGAGGAGATCGAGGAGAACCGGCGCGCCGCACCTGTCCGGTTGCGCGTGGCGGAGAGGATCAGGGCGACCCGGGGCTGAGCCGGGCGGACGACACGAGGGAGAGTGCGGTGCCGGTGGCCGGCGGTGGGCCCCTCCTGCCCGTGGGCGGGCGGAGCGGGCGGGCCAGGGGAGCGGAGCTCTCCCCGGCCGGGGGGCGGAGCACGGATCACGGTACGGCCGAAGGCCCGTTCGGCACGGGGGCGGACGCCCTTCGCGGTGCTGATGGTGGTGCTCCTCTCGGCCGGACTGCTCGGCCTGCTGATGCTGAACACCGCGCTCAACGAGGGCTCCTTCGAGCTGTCCCGGCTGAAGAAGCAGACCACCGACCTCACCGACGAGCGCCAGGGCCTGCAGCGCCAGATCGACCGCAACGCCGCCCCCGACGCACTGGCCGAGCGGGCCCGGCAGCTCGGCATGCTGCCGGGCGGCGACCCGGTCTTCCTCCAGGACGACGGTTCGGTGCTCGGCCGGCCCGGGCCCGCCCCGTCCGGCCCGCCCGTCCGCCGGCCGGGCGGCGACCCGTCGCCGCAGCCGGCTCCCGCCCCGACGGACCCGGGCGGCACGCCCGCTCCGGACCCGTCCGCGGGCGGCGACGGCGGCGTGCAGATCGCCCCGGCCCCGCCGGCCACCACGCCGGGCGGTGCCCGGTGAGCACTCCCCGCAGGCCCCCGCACGGCTCCGGCGACCGGCGCCCGCAGCGCCCCGTCCGTCCGGGCGACGCGGCCCGGTCCGGCGCCGACCGGCCGCGCGCCCCCGTCCGCGCGGCGGCGAGACGCCGCGCCGGACGCAGGACCCGCGCCGCGCCGGCGGCCAGGCCCGGAACGCCGGCCCGGCCCGCCGCCCGCAGCGGCCGCCGGCCCGTCCGCAGCCGCGCATGATCGCGCTGGCCGATCCGCGCCGCCGCCTGCGGGTGGCCGGGATCGCCCTGGTGGTGGTGTTCGCGGTGTTCGCCGGCCGGCTCTTCCAGCTCCAGCTGCTGGACTCGCACGCGCTCGCCGCCGAGGCCGGCGCCAACCAGTACGTGCCCGTGGTGCTCTCCGCCGAGCGCGGCTCGATAACGGCCGCCGACGGCACCGTGCTCGCCACCACCGTGGACGCGTACGACATCACCGCCGACCCGACACTGTTCACCCCCGAGGCCACCAAGGTCCCGGACGCACCGGAGCAGGCCGCCGCGCTGCTCGCGCCGATGCTCGGCGTAGCCAAGGAGAAGCTCGCCGGCCTGCTGCACCTCAACCCGAAGAACCCGAAGAGCCGCTACGTGCTGCTCTCCGCCCGGCAGACCCCGGAGGTCAAGAACCAGATCTCGGACCTGCGGGCGGGCCTGGCCAAGCAGGCCGACAGCAAGGCCTGCCGCGCCCAGCGCCTGCTCCTCGCCAAGCCCGCCGACCAGGGCGGGCGCAGCTCGCTGGACGCGTCCTGCGCCAATCCGCTGGCCGGTGTGGTGTACGCGCCGAGCAAGCGGCGGGTCTACCCGGCCGCCGACCTGGCGGGCAACCTGGTGGGCTTCGTCAACTCCGAGGGCACCGGCACCGGCGGCCTGGAGCTCCAGTACGAGAAGGAGCTCGCGGGCAAGGACGGCCGTTCCACCTACGCCTCGGTGGGCGGCCGGATCGTGCCGAGCTCCGGCGGCAGCCAGCAGGACCCGGTACCCGGCGTCGACCTGCGGCTGACCCTCGACAAGGACATCCAGTGGGCGGCCCAGCGGGCGATCGGCGACCAGGTCGCCAACGCCGGCGCGGAGAAGGGCTACGTCGTCGTCCAGGACGTGCAGAGCGGGCGGATCCTGGCGATGGCCACCTCGCCCGGCCTGGACCCGAACAACCTGGCGTCGGCCCGGCCGGACCAGCTCGGCAACGCGGCCGTCCAGGACGCCTACGAGCCCGGCTCCACGGCCAAGCTGATGACCATGGCCGCCGTGCTGGACACCGGTTCGGCGCAGTGGGACACCCACGTCACGGTGCCGAACACCCTCCAGCGCTCGGACCGGGTGTTCCACGACGACGTCGACCACGAGACCTGGTACCTGACCCTGGCCGGCGTGCTGGCCAAGTCGTCCAACATCGGCACCATCGAGGCCGCCGAGCACCTCGGGAAGACCCAGGCCGAGTCCAACCAGGTGCTCGGCGGGTACCTGCAGAAGTTCGGCATCGGGCAGCCCAGCGGGCTGGGCTTCCCCGGCGAGACCCGGGGCATCCTGGCCAAGCCGCAGGACTGGAAGGGCTCGCAGCAGTACACCATCCCGTTCGGCCAGGGCCTGTCGGTGAACGCGCTGCAGGCCACCTCGGTCTTCTCCACCATCGCCAACGGCGGGGTGCGGGTGACGCCCAGCCTGGTGATGGGCACCACGGGGGCGGACGGCCGCTACACGCCCGCCGAGCCGGCCGCGCAGAGCCGGGTGGTGACGCCGGAGACGGCGAAGACGCTGACCGAGATGCTGGAGTCCGTCGTCACCGACGAGCAGGGCACCGGCAACGCGGCGAAGATCCCGGGCTACCGGGTGGCCGGCAAGACCGGCACCGCCAACCGGGTGGACCCGAGGACCGGCCGGTACTCCGGGTACACCGCCTCCTTCATCGGCTTCGCGCCGGCCGACAAGCCCCGGGTGACGGTGTCCTGCGTCATCCAGAACCCGGTCAACGGCCACTTCGGCGGCCAGCTGTGCGGCCCGGTGTTCAAGCAGGTGATGGAGTTCGCCCTCAAGACCCTGCGGGTCGCGCCGAGCGGAAGCGAGGCACCGAACCTGCCCGTCGACTGGAAGCCCTGATGAGCGAGACCCCCGACCGTCCGGACCGCCGCGGCAGCGGGCGGGCCCGCAGCAGCCCGGCGGCGGAGCCGATCCGACCCGGTTTGGCCCTGGGGCCCTTCGGCCGATACCCTGCCCGCCGTGCCGAAACCCGATCAAATCTCCGCGAGCCCGCCCCGCCCGACCCGCCCGGCGGCGCTGCCGCTCGGCGAGGTCGCCCGCCAGCTGGGCGTCGAGCCCGTCGAGGGCGGCGCGGTGACCGGCGTCACCCACGACTCCCGGGCCGTGCGCCCCGGCGACGTGTACGTGGCCTTCCCGGGCGCGAACCACCACGGTGCGGCGTTCGCCGGCCAGGCCGTACTGGCCGGGGCCGTCGCCGTCCTCACCGACCCGGCCGGCGCCGAACTGGCCGCCGACGCGGGCGTGCCGCTGCTGGTGGTGGACAACGTGCGCGGCGCGATGGGCCACCTCGCGGCCGCCGTCTACGGCCGGCCCAGCGAGCAGCTGCTGATGATCGGGCTGACCGGCACCAACGGCAAGACCACCACCTCCTACCTGGTCGAGGCCGGGCTGCGCGGCGCCGAGCTGCTGCCGGGCGTGATCGGCACCGTGGAGATGCGGGTCGGCGACGAGCGGATCAAGAGCGAGCGCACCACCCCCGAGTCCACCGACCTGCACGCCGTCCTCGCGGTGATGCGCGAGCGGGGCGCGGACGCGGTGGTCATGGAGGTCTCCAGCCACGCGCTGGTCTTCGGCCGGGTCGACGGCGTGCTGTACGACGTCGCGCTGTTCAACAACCTGACCCCCGAGCACCTCGACTTCCACCCCGACATGGAGGACTACTACCGGGCCAAGGCCCGGCTCTTCCAGACCGACAAGGCCCGCCGCGGGGTGGCGAACCTCGACGACGCGTACGGCCGCCGGCTGGCCGGCGAGGCGCCGATCCCGATGGTCACCTTCTCCGCCGCGGGCGACGCCGACGCCGACTGGCGGGCGGTCGACGTGCAGCTCGGCCCGGCCGGCTCGGTGTTCCGGGTGGTCGGCCCGGACGGTGCGAGCGCCGACGCCGCGGTCCCGCTGCCCGGCCCCTTCAACGTCGCCAACGCGCTCGGCGCGATCACCGCGCTGGTCACCGCGGGCATCCCGCTGGCCGCCGCGGTCGCCGGGGTGGCCTCCTCGCCCGGGGTCCCCGGCCGCCTGGAGCGGGTCGACGCCGGGCAGCCGTACGTCGCCGTGGTCGACTACGCGCACAAGCCGGACGCCCTGAAGGCCGTCCTGGAGTCGCTGCGCGAGGTCACCAAGGGCCGGCTGCACGTGGTGGTGGGCTGCGGCGGCGACCGCGACCCGTTCAAGCGCGGCCCGATGGGCGCCATCGCCGCCCGGATCGCCGACACCGCGGTGCTGACCAGTGACAACCCGCGCTCCGAGGACCCGCTGGCGATCCTCGCCACGATGCTCGCCGGGGCCGCCGAGGTGCCCGAGGCCGAGCGCGGCGAGGTGCTGGTCGTCCCCGACCGCGCCGACGCGATCCGCAGGGCCGTCGCCCGGGCCCACGCCGGCGACACCGTGCTGGTGGCCGGCAAGGGCCACGAGGTCGGCCAGTACGCCAAGGGCGAGGTACGCCCGTTCGACGACCGCGAGGTGCTGCGCGAGGCCATCGTGCACAGCACCCCCGCGACCCACGAAGGAGCGCAGCCGTGATCGCACTGACCCTGGCCGAGGCCGCCGCGGCGGTCGGCGGCACCCTCGACGGCGGCGCGGACCCGGCGGCCCGGGTGACCGGCCCCGTGGTGGTGGACTCCCGGCAGGTGACGCCCGGCGGCCTGTTCGTCGCGGTGGTCGGCGAGCGGGTGGACGGCCACGACTACGCGGCCGGGGCGATCGCCGACGGCGCCGTCGCCGTCCTCGCCTCCCGTCCGGTCGGCGTGCCCGCGATCCTGGTCGACGACGTGGTCGCCGCGCTCGGCCGGCTCGCCCGCGCGGTGGTCGAACACGCCCACGCGACCCGGGTGGTGGCCCTCACCGGCTCCTCCGGCAAGACCAGCACCAAGGACCTGATCGCCCAGGTGCTGCAGCGCCACGGCGAGACCGTCTACCCGCCCGGCAACCTCAACAACGAGATCGGGCACCCGATGACCGCGCTGCGGGTCGAGGAGACGACCCGTCACCTGGTGCTGGAGATGGGCGCCCGGCACAAGGGCGACATCGAGTACCTGACCGGCATCACCCCGCCGAACATCTCCGTGGTGCTCAACGTGGGCAGCGCGCACGTCGGCGAGTTCGGCTCCAAGGAGGGCATCGCCCAGGCCAAGGGCGAGATCGTCGAGGCCCTCACCACCGAGGGCGTTGCCGTGCTCAACGCCGACGACCCCCTGGTACGGGCCATGGAGAGCCGCACCAAGGGCCGGGTCGTGCTGTTCGGCGAGAGCCGGGACGCCCACGTCCGTGCGGCCGATGTTCGCCTGGACGACACCGGGCGGCCGTCCTTCACGCTGATCACCCCGGCCGGTTCCGCACCGGTGAACCTGCGCCTGTACGGTGAGCACCACGTCTCGAACGCCCTCGCCGCCGCAGCGGTGGCGGTGGAGCTCGGGATGCCCGTCGACGACACCGCCGAAGCGCTCAGCGAGGCGGGTGCGCTGTCCCGCTGGCGCATGGAGGTCGTCGACCGGGCCGATGGTGTCACCGTCGTCAACGACGCCTACAACGCGAACCCGGACTCGATGCGGGCCGCGCTGCGGGCGCTCGTGTCGATGGCCGGCCGCGGCCCGGAGCGCCGCCGCACCTGGGCGGTGCTCGGGGAGATGCGGGAGCTCGGCGAGGAGAGCCTCGACGAGCACGACGCCATCGGACGGCTCGCCGTCCGGCTCGACGTCACCAAACTGGTGGCGGTCGGCGGACGCGAGGCGGCCTGCATGGAACTCGGCGCGAGGAACGAAGGTTCGTGGGGTGAGGAGTCGGTGCTGGTGTCCGACGCGGACGCGGCGATCGAGCTGCTGCGCAGTCAGCTGCAGCCTGGGGACGTGGTGCTGGTGAAGGCCTCCCGTTCGGCCGGCCTGGAGAAGGTGGCCGAGGCCCTGCTCGCCGATGGGGCCGCCCGATGATGAAGCAGATCCTCTTCGCCGGCGGCATCGGCCTGGTGCTGTCCCTGCTCGGCACGCCCGCGCTGATCAAGCTGCTGGCCCGGCACGGCTACGGCCAGTACATCCGGGACGACGGCCCGAAGGCGCACCACAGCAAGCGCGGCACCCCCACCATGGGCGGCATCGCGTTCATCCTGGCGACGCTGATCGCCTACTTCGCCACCAAGGCGATAACGGGCGAGTCGCCCACGGCTTCCGGCCTGCTCGTGCTGTTCCTGACGGTGGGTCTCGGCCTGGTCGGCTTCCTGGACGACTACATCAAGGTCGTCAAGCGCCGCTCGCTCGGCCTGCGCGCCAAGGCGAAGCTCTTCGGCCAGTCCTTCGTGGGTCTCGCCTTCGCCATCCTGGCCCTGCAGTTCCACGACAGCCGCAACCTCACCCCGGCCTCCACCAGCATCTCGTTCGTCCGCGACTTCAGCTGGTCGATCGGCCCGGTGCTGTTCGTGATCTGGGCCTACTTCATGATCGCCGCGATGTCGAACGGCGTGAACCTCACCGACGGCCTCGACGGTCTGGCCACCGGCGCCTCGGTGATGGTCTTCGGCGCCTACACCTTCATCGGCGTCTGGCAGTACGGCCAGACCTGCGCCCACATGATCACCGCCACCGCCAACTGCTACGACGTCCGCGACCCGCTGGACCTCGCCGTGGTGGCCTCCGCCCTGATGGGCTCCTGCTTCGGCTTCCTGTGGTGGAACACCTCGCCCGCCAAGATCTTCATGGGTGACACCGGCTCGCTCGCCCTCGGCGGCGCGCTGGCCGGCCTCGCGATCTGCTCCCACACCGAGATCCTGCTCGCCCTGGTCGGCGGCCTCTTCGTGATCATCACCCTGTCGGTGATCATCCAGGTCGGCTCGTTCCGGATGACCGGCAAGCGGGTCTTCAAGATGGCCCCGCTCCAGCACCACTTCGAACTCAAGGGCTGGAGCGAGGTGCTGATCGTCGTCCGGTTCTGGATCATCCAGGGCCTGTGCGTCGCGGTCGGCCTCGGACTCTTCTACGCGGGATGGGTGACCGGATGACGGACAACCCCGACTGGGCGGGCCTCAAGGTCGTCGTCGCGGGCCTCGGCCTGTCCGGCCTGAGCGCCGCCCGGGTGCTCGCCGGCCTCGGCGCCGAGGTCACCGCGGTCGACGGCGGCGACGGCCCGGCCCTGCGGGCCAAGGCCGAGCAGCTGGCGGGCGTGGCCGTCCGGCTCGGGGACGGGGACACCCTCCCCGAGGGCACCGAACTCGTCGTCACCTCGCCCGGCTGGCCGCCGAGCAGCCCGCTGTTCCTCGCCGCCGAGAAGGCGGGCGTCCCGGTCTGGGGCGACGTCGAACTCGCCTGGCGGCTGCGCCGCCCGCTCGCCGCCACCGGCGAGCCCGCCCCTGGCTGGCCGTCACCGGCACCAACGGCAAGACCACCACCGTCCAGATGCTCGCCTCGATCCTCACCGCGGCCGGCCGGCGCACCGCCGCCGTCGGCAACGTCGGGGTCTCGGTCCTGGACGCCGTCCTCGCCGACGAGCCGTACGACGTGCTGGCCGTCGAGCTCTCCAGCTACCAGCTGCACTGGGCGCCCTCGCTGCGCCCGCACTCCGCGGCCGTCCTCAACCTCGCGCCCGACCACCTCGACTGGCACGGCTCGATGGAGGCGTACGCCGCCGACAAGGGCCGGATCTACGAGGGCAACCGGGTCGCCTGCGTCTACAACCTGGCGGACCCGGCCACCGAGGCGCTGGTCCGCGAGGCGGACGTCGAGGAGGGCTGCCGCGCGGTCGGCTTCGGACTCGGGGCCCCGAGCCTGTCGAACCTCGGCGTCGTCGACGGCCTGCTGGTCGACCGCGCCTTCGTCGAGGACCGGGCCAACAGCGCGGCCGAGATCGGCGCCGTCTCCGACATCGTGCCGCCCGCCCCGCACAACATCGCCAACGCGCTCGCCGCGGCCGCGCTGGCCCGCGCCTACGGCGTGGACGCCAAGGCCGTCCGGGACGGCCTGCGGGCCTTCCGCCCGGACGCGCACCGGATCGCCGAGGTGGCCGTCGTCGACGAGGTCACCTGGATCGACGACTCCAAGGCGACCAACACGCACGCCGCCGCCGCCTCCCTCGCCGCCTACGAACCGGTGGTCTGGATCGCCGGCGGACTCGCCAAGGGGGCCACCTTCGACGAGCTCGCGGCGGGCGCCGCGGGCCGGCTCCGGGCCGCCGTGCTGATCGGCGAGGACCGTGCGCTGATCCGCGAGGCGCTGGCGCGACACGCTCCCGATGTGCCCGTGATCGAGGCGGCCGCGGGCCAGACTGGCGCGGTGGCGATGGCCGAGGTGGTCCGGACGGCGGCCTCGCTCGCCGCACCGGGGGACACCGTCCTGCTGGCGCCCGCCTGCGCCTCGATGGACATGTTCACCAACTACGGCGAGCGCGGCGACCTGTTCGCCGCCGCGGTACGGGACCTGGCCAAGTAGGAGGCACAACGATGGGGGAGTCGCGTGTCCGGTGAGGGCAAGGCGGGGACGACCGCCCCACCGGAGCGCGGACCTTCGCGCCTCCAGCTGATCTCGGCGACCACCACCACCTTCAAGTCGGCGACGCCGGTCACCCGGCTGCGGGCGCTGCGGGACCGCGTCCGGTGGACGCTGGACCGCCCGCTCACCCCGTACTACCTGCTGCTCGGCTCCACCATGCTGCTCGTGGTGCTCGGCCTGGTCATGGTGTTCTCCTCGTCGCAGATCCTGGTGATGGAGCATCACCTGCCGATCACCTTCTTCTTCCGCAAACAGCTGGTCGCCGTGCTGCTGGGCACCGTGATGGGGGTGCTGCTGGCCCGCACGCCGGTGAAGGCGCTGCGGCTGCTCGCCTACCCGATGCTGCTGGCGGTGGTCGGGGCACTGCTGCTGGTCGCCGTCCCGGGCATCGGCATGATGGTCAACGGCAACCGGAACTGGCTCAACTTCGGCTTCTTCCAGGTCCAGCCGTCGGAGTTCGCCAAGCTCGCGGTGGTGCTCTGGGGCGCCGACCTGCTGGCCCGCAAGCACCGCACGCACACCCTGGACCAGTGGAAGCACCTGCTGGTGCCGCTGGTGCCCGGCACCGTGCTGCTGATGATGCTGATCATGCTCGGCGGCGACATGGGCACCACGATGGTCCTGGTCGCGATGCTTTTCGGCCTGCTCTGGATGGTCGGCGCACCGCTGCGGCTGTTCGGCGCCACCCTGGGCATCGCGGTGATCGCCTGCACCGCACTGATCATCACCGTGCCGCACCGCCTCGACCGGCTGGCCTGCATCGGCGTCACCAAGCCGGACCCGAACCTGAACTGCTTCCAGGCCCTGCACGGCCTCTACGCCTTCGCCGCCGGAGGCCCGTTCGGCTCCGGACTCGGCGCCGGCGTCGAGAAGTGGGGCCAGCTCCCGGAGGCGCACACCGACTTCATCTTCGCCGCCACCGGCGAGGAACTCGGACTGGTGGGGACGCTGTCAGTCCTCGCCCTCTTCGCGGCACTAGGCTACGCGGGTATCCGAGTGGCCATCGGCACGAAGGACCCCTTCGTCAGGTACGCCGCGGGAGCCGCCACCACGTGGATCATGGCCCAGGCCATGGTCAACCTGGGGTCGGCGCTGGGACTGCTGCCCATCGCGGGCGTGCCCCTCCCGCTGTTCTCCTACGGAGGGTCCGCCATGCTGTCGGCCATGTGCGCCATCGGGGTGCTGATCAGCTTCGCGCGCAGCTCCCCGGGGGCCAAGGCGGCGCTCGCCGCCCGGAACCAGACCCGGCCCGGGGCATTCCTGGCCCGGGTGCTGCCACGACGACGAACCACAGCGCGCAAGGCCGTACGGCCGACGCGCAGGGAGCGGTGAATTTCGGTGCATGTCGTACTCGCCGGCGGCGGGACCGCCGGTCACATCGAGCCGGCCATGGCGCTCGCGGACGCGCTCCGCAGGCACGACCCGTCCGTGGGGATCACCGCCCTCGGCACCGAACGGGGTCTGGAGACCCGGCTGGTCCCCGAACGCGGCTACGAACTCGCGCTCATCCCGGCCGTGCCGCTGCCCCGCAAGCCCACCCCCGAGCTGATCACCGTGCCGGGCCGGCTGCGGGGCACCGTCCGGGCGGCCCAGGACGTCATCGAGCGGGTCAAGGCCGACGTCGTGGTCGGCTTCGGCGGCTACGTCGCGATGCCCGCCTACTTCGCCGCCAAGCGCGCGGGCGTCCCGATCGTGGTCCACGAGGCGAACGCCCGGCCGGGCCTCGCCAACAAGATCGGTGCCCGCTACACCGACTTCGTGGCCGTCTCCACCCCGGACTCCAAGCTGCGGGACTCCCGCTACATCGGCATCCCGCTGCGCCGCACCATCGCGACCCTGGACCGCAACGCGGTCCGCCCGGAGGCCCGGCACTACTTCGGCCTCGACCAGCGGCTGCCCACCCTGCTGGTGTCCGGCGGCTCGCAGGGCGCCCGCCGGCTGAACGAGACCGTCCAGGCGATCGCGCCGCGGCTCCAGCAGTACGGCGTGCAGATCCTGCACGCGGTCGGCCCGAAGAACGAGCTGCCGGTGGTCGACGACATCCCGGGGATGCCGCCGTACCGCGCGGTGCCGTACGTGGACCGGATGGACCTCGCCTATGCCGCGGCCGACCTGATGCTCTGCCGGGCCGGCGCGATGACCGTCGCCGAGCTGGCCGCCGTCGGGCTGCCCGCCGCGTTCGTGCCGCTGCCGATCGGCAACGGCGAGCAGCGGCTGAACGCCCAGCCGATGGTGAAGGCGGGCGGCGGCCTGCTGGTCGACGACGCCGACCTCACCTCGGACTGGGTGCTGCAGAACGTGCTGCCTGTGCTCACCGACCCGGCCCGGCTGTGGGACATGAGCCGGGCCGCCGCCGAGTTCGGCCGCCGCGACGCGGACGAGCTGCTGGTGCGCATGGTGTACGAGGCGATCGAGGCATCCCGGGGCGGCCGCCGTCGTGGCTGACCCCGCCGCCCCCGCCGCCCCGTCGGGGGAGCCGCCCGCACCGCGGGTCCGGCTCTCCCGGCGGGGCGTGCTGGTGCTCTGCCTCCTCGGCGCGCTGATCGCCGGCTCGCTGGGGTGGCTGGTCTTCGTCTCCTCGGCCCTGGACGTGCGCAGTGTCGCCGTCCAGGGGCTGGACAGCGGCCGGCTGAGCCAGGACGAGGTGGCGCGGGCGCTCGGCGGCCTCCGGCACGGGCCGCTGGCCCGGGTCGACCTGGCGGAGGCGCAGCGCCGGGTGCAGTCCGTTCCCCGGGTGGCGAAGGCGGAGGTCTGGCGCGGCTGGCCGCACACGCTTCGGGTGAAGGTGACCGAGCGTCGGGCGGTGGCCTCCGTGCGGACGGACGACGGGAGGTTCGCCCAGGTGGACGCGGGCGGCTTCACCTTCGCCACCGAGGCGGCGGCCCCGGCGGGGGTGCCGGTGGTGGACCTGCAACTCGGTCAGCAGGCGAACGATGCGCTGGCGGTGTTCGACCGCCAGGCCCTGGTGCAGGCGGCGATCACGGTGGCCGCGGGCCTCCCGCCGGAGGTCGCGAAGCAGGCCGGGGCCGTCCAGGTGCACAGCTACGACGATGTCCGGCTGCAGTTGGCGGGCGGGGTGACGGTGCGCTGGGGAGTCCGGAGCGGACCCCGCGCAAGGCCGTGGTGCTGACCGCGCTGCTCGGCCGGAAAGCGGCGAATTACGACGTGAGTGCGCCGGATGCTCCGGCCGTGTCGGGATGATCCGGTAAGTTCTTCCTCCGGGGGCGGTATTGACGGGGCCGAGGCTCCGGTCCGACCCTTGGTGGTCACCCCGGTTTCACCGGGGGATCGATGATCACATAGGCTCAAAAGAAAAAACGGGGAGCTCGGCGTGTTCGTTGAACACGGGGCCGGATGCGACCTACTGTCCTGTGTCACCGGGCTGTGTCCTGCAGTGATGTGACAGAGGTACAGCCTCAACCCTAAACCTCAAGTTTAGGGTTCGGGTCGGCGGTCGGCATTTCGGGACATACACCACCGAAAGCGCGTGCTCCCCACCCATCGACATCCGTCGGCCTTCGCGACATGGGGAGCCGACCCGGAAATTCGAGGCGAGAGGCCTTCGACGTGGCAGCACCCCAGAACTACCTCGCAGTCATCAAGGTCGTCGGTATCGGCGGCGGTGGTGTCAACGCCATCAACAGGATGATCGAGGTCGGGCTCAAGGGCGTCGAGTTCATCGCGATCAACACCGATGCGCAGGCCCTCCTGATGAGCGACGCCGACGTGAAGCTCGATGTGGGCCGTGAACTCACCCGGGGCCTCGGCGCCGGCGCCAACCCCGAGGTCGGCCGCAAGGCGGCGGAGGACCACCGCGAGGAGATCGAGGAGGTCCTCAAGGGGGCCGACATGGTCTTCGTCACCGCCGGCGAGGGCGGCGGCACCGGCACCGGCGGCGCGCCCGTCGTGGCCAACATCGCCCGCTCGCTGGGCGCACTGACCATCGGCGTGGTCACCCGCCCGTTCACCTTCGAGGGCGCCGCCGGGCCAACCAGGCCGAGGACGGCATCGCCTCCCTGCGCGAGCAGGTCGATACCCTCATCGTCATCCCCAACGACCGCCTGCTGTCCATCTCGGACCGCCAGGTCAGCGTGCTGGACGCGTTCCGCTCCGCCGACCAGGTGCTGCTGTCCGGTGTCCAGGGCATCACCGACCTGATCACCACGCCGGGCCTGATCAACCTCGACTTCGCCGACGTCAAGTCCGTGATGTCGGACGCCGGCTCGGCGCTCATGGGCATCGGCTCCGCCCGCGGCGAGGACCGCGCCAAGGCGGCCGCCGTGATGGCCATCTCCTCCCCGCTGCTGGAGGCGTCCATCGACGGCGCCCGCGGCGTGCTGCTCTCCATCTCCGGCGGCTCGGACCTCGGCCTGTTCGAGATCAACGAGGCCGCCCAGCTGGTCAGCGAGGCCGCCCACCCCGAGGCCAACATCATCTTCGGCGCCGTCATCGACGACGCCCTGGGCGACGAGGTCCGGGTCACCGTCATCGCGGCCGGCTTCGACGGCGGGCAGCCGCCGGCGATCGTCCGCGACCCGGTGGTGAAGGCCAGCACGCCGGCCTCCGCCGCCCCCGAGCGTCCGGCCACCCGCCCCTCCTACGGGATCGGTTCCGTGACGGCCCGTCCGGACGACTCCTCCCGCGGCTCCGACAGCCCGGCCACGGTCTCCGCGACCACGGCCGCGCCCGTCCCGCCGCAGGTCCAGCCCGTCCGCCAGCCGTACGTCGAGAGCCCCGCCGAGGAGCTCGACGTGCCGGACTTCCTGAAGTAGACGCCTCGCACGTGATTCCTCACATCAGTCGACACGGTGCTCACTTCGCCTCCACCACCCGGTGGGGCGGGGTGAGCACCTCGCCGTACGGGGAGCTCAACCTCGGCGGGGCGGTCGGGGACGACCCGGCCGCCGTCCGGCGCAACCGCGCGGTGGCCGCCGGCGCGCTGGGGCTCGACCCGGCGGACGTGGTCTGGATGCACCAGGTGCACGGGGCCGACGTCGCCGTGGTGACGGAGCGGCAGCCGGACGGGCAGGCCCCGACGGTGGACGCGGTGGTCACCGACCGCCCGCTCGCCCTCGCGGTGCTGACCGCCGACTGCACGCCGGTGCTGCTCGCCGACCCCGTCGCCGGGGTCGTCGGCGCCGCGCACGCCGGCCGCCCGGGCCTGGCCGCCGGGGTCGTCCCGGCCGCCGTCCGGGCGATGGCCCGACTCGGCGCCGACCCCGGCCGGATCACCGCCGTCCTCGGCCCCGCGGTCTGCGGCCGCTGCTACGAAGTGCCCGCCGAACTGCGCGCCGAGGTCGCCGACGTGGTGCCCGCCGCCTGGGCCGAGACCTCCTGGGGCACCCCGGCGCTCGACGTCGCCGCCGGGGTCGCCGCCCAGCTCGCCGAAGCGGGCGTGGCCGAGGTGGTGCCCTCCACCGTGTGCACCCTCGAATCGGCCGACCACTACTCCTACCGCCGCGAGCAGCGCACGGGCCGCCTCGCGAGTTACGTCTGGTTGGGCTCCGATCTTTCATGACGAACGACATCTACGGACCGTTCCCGGGCCGCCCGGATTTCCCGTCCCTGCTCGACCCGCGGCAGCGCGCCCGCTACGAGCAGCTCGGCGCCAACCTCGACGTGGTCGAGAAGCGGATCGTCGACGCCTGCGCCGCCGCCGGCCGGTCCCGCGACGAGGTCACCCTGGTCGTGGTCACCAAGACCTACCCGGCCGAGGACACCGCACTGCTGGCCGCGCTCGGGGTGACCGACGTGGCCGAGAACCGCGACCAGGACGCCGCGCCCAAGGCGGAGACGTGCGGGAACCTGCCGCTCACCTGGCACTTCGTCGGACAGTTGCAGACCAACAAGGTGCGCTCGGTGGTGCGCTACGCCGACCGCGTGCACTCCGTGGACCGCGCGCGACTGGTCGATTCGCTCTCCGCGGCGGTGCAGTCGGCGGGCCGCGCGCCCCTGGGCTGCCTGGTGCAGGTGGCGCTCGACAAGGCGGACGGCGAGGGCGCGGGCCGGGCCGGCGTCGCCCCGGCCGACGTGCCGGCGCTCGCCGACCTGATCGCCGCCGCCCCGGGGCTCCGCCTGGACGGCGTCATGACGGTGGCTCCGCTCGCCGGTCCGCTGGCCGGGGATCCGGCCGCCGCCTTCGCGCGGCTGGCGGAAATCGCAAGCGGGGTACGGGCGGGCCATCCTGCTGCCACGATGGTCTCGGCGGGCATGAGCGGCGATCTGGAGCAGGCCGTGGCAGCCGGGGCGACACATGTACGCGTCGGTACGGCGGTACTCGGTGTGCGGTCACCGCTCGGGTAACGTCACCGGGTAGTAGATCAGACTGCAGGACAAAACAGGACAGAACCTAGCAGCCGTTCAGCGCGCTAGCGAACACTTCGTGGATCGCATCTCCGCAACATCCTCACGGCCTGACGGCCCGTCGGTCCCGCGAGGCGTGGGGTGGGTGCGGGGACCGCAGGCCGAGGCCGCAGCCGGAGTCGATCCACCACAGAGCGGAGGAGACAGGAGCATGGCCGGCGCAATGCGCAAGATGGCGGTCTACCTCGGCCTCGTGGAGGACGAGACGTACGACGGCCAGGGGTACGACCCCGACGACGACTACGACGCCGACCCGGAGCCGATCCGCACCGGGCGCACCGAGGACCTGCGCCCGGCCGCGGCGGCGCAGTCCGCCCCGGCTCCCGTCGCCCACATCGCCCCGCAGCCCGTGCCGGCCGCCGTGCCGATCCGGCAGGAGGCTCCGCGGATGGCCCCAGTGTCGTCCATCACACCCGACCGCCGCCAGAACGTGGAGAAGAGCGCCCCGGTGATCATGCCCAAGGTAGTGAACGAACGAGAGCCCTACCGCATCACCACGCTGCACCCGAGGACGTACAACGAGGCCCGTACCATCGGGGAACAGTTCCGCGACGGCACTCCTGTGATCATGAATTTGACCGAGATGGACGACACGGACGCCAAGCGACTCGTAGACTTCGCCGCTGGACTCGTCTTCGGTCTGCACGGCAGTATCGAGCGCGTGACACAGAAGGTGTTCCTCCTGTCTCCTGCTAACGTCGATGTCACGGCGGAGGACAAGGCTCGGATCGCCGAGGGTGGGTTCTTCAACCAGAGCTGACCCGGCCACGACTGTATGTGTGGATCGATCGACAGTGCGTCATTGACGGAACAGTTGGCCAGGGAGAGGGAGACGAGATGGGGATCGTCGGGGCGGTGCTCTACTACGCGCTGACCGTCTTCCTGTTGATCCTCCTCTTCCGTCTCGTGATGGACTGGGTCTTCCAGTTCGCGCGGTCGTGGCAACCGGGAAGGGCCATGGTCCTGGTCCTGGAGGCCACGTACACTGTCACGGATCCGCCACTCAAGCTTCTTCGGCGTTTCATTCCGCCGTTGCGTCTCGGGGGCGTGGCGCTCGACCTGTCCTTCTTCGTACTGATGATCATTGTGTATGTCCTGATCTCGCTCGTGCGGTCCCTGTCGTTGTGAGCGATGCGACAGGATTCCGGAGTGCCGACGATCACGTTGAGGTGAAGAGATGCCATTGACCCCCGAGGACGTTCGGAACAAGCAGTTCACGACCGTCCGGCTGCGCGAAGGCTATGACGAGGACGAGGTCGATGCCTTCCTCGACGAGGTCGAAGCCGAGCTGACCCGCCTGCTGCGCGAGAACGAGGACCTGCGCGCCAAGCTGGCGGCCGCCACGCGTGCCGCCGCGCAGAACCAGGCCAACATGCGCAAGGAGCAGCCGCAGGACGGCCGCCCCGCCGGTGCCCCGGTGCCCGCCGCCATATCCGGCCCGCCGGTGCCCGGCCAGCAGCAGGGCCCCGGTCCGCAGATGGGCCAGCCCATGGGCCAGCAGCAGCAGATGGGCCAGCAGCAGCAGATGGGCAACCAGCCCCTCGGCCTGCCGTCCGGTGCCCCGGCGCTCCCGCCCGGCAACGGCGGCCAGATGGGCCAGCCCATGGGCCAGCCGCAGCAGATGGGCCAGACCATGGGCGGCCAGCAGCAGCTGGTGCAGCCGATGGGCGGTCAGATGCTGCAGCCGATGGGCAACCCCATGGGCGGCCCGATGGGCCAGCCGCAGCAGATGGGCCAGCCCATGGGCCAGCAGCAGCAGATGGGCCAGACCATGGGCGGCCAGCAGCAGCTCGCCCCGATGGGTGGCCCGATGGGCCAGCCGATGGGCCAGCAGCAGCTCGCGCCGATGGGTGGCCCGATGGGTCAGCCGATGGGCCAGCCCCAGCAGCAGCCCGGTGGCGACAGCGCCGCCCGCGTCCTCGCCCTCGCCCAGCAGACCGCCGACCAGGCGATCTCCGAGGCCCGGTCCGAGGCCAACAAGATCGTCGGCGAGGCCCGCAGCCGCGCCGAGGGCCTGGAGCGGGACGCCCGTGCCAAGGCCGACGCCCTGGAGCGGGACGCGCAGGAGAAGCACCGCGTCGCGATGGGCTCCCTGGAGTCCGCCCGCGCCACGCTGGAGCGCAAGGTCGAGGACCTGCGCGCCTTCGAGCGCGAGTACCGCACCCGCCTGAAGTCCTACCTGGAGACCCAGCTGCGCCAGCTGGAGTCGCAGGCGGACGACTCGCTGGCGCCGCCGCGGATCCCGGCCACCGCTTCGCTGCCCCCGGCTGCGTCGTCGATGGCCCCGGCCACCAGCTCCTCGGTGAGCAGCGGCGCCCCGAGCTTCGGCAGCCAGCCGTCCTTCGGCGGGAACCAGTCGTTCGGCGGCCAGTCGTTCGGCGGGAACTCCTTCGGTGGCGGCAACCCGAGCTTCGGCGGTCAGCCGGGCGGCGGGACGGGTGCCGCGCAGATGGCCCCGGCCGGCATGACCCAGCCGATGGCGGCCGTCCGCCCGCAGCCTCCGCAGCCGATGCAGCAGGCACCGGCGCCGATGCGCGGCTTCCTCATCGACGAGGACGGCGACAACTAGCACGGCAGAACGAGGGCGCCCCCACTGTGACGATCGTCACGGCGGGGGCGCCCTCGTGTGTTTGGGGGAACGCCCTGCGGGTGCGGGCAGGGACGGAACAGGGGCGCGTGGGGGCACCTCCCGGCCGAAGGCCGGGGAGAACTGCGCAATTCGGAGGTGGGATTCCTCCGAATCGCGCAGTTCTCCGTGCCCCTGGGGCCCGGGGCTCAGGCCTTGCGGAGCCGGAAGGTGAGACCGAGCGACTCGTCGGTGAAGGCCTCGGACTCCCAGTCGGCCGGGCCGGCGGCGAAGTCGACGGCCAGCACCTCGTCGGCGACCAGGCCGCCGTGTTCGGTGACGGCCGCGGTGGTCTCCTCGCCGTCGGCCTCCCAGCGCAGGACGATCCGGTCGGCGACGTCCAGGCCGGAGTTCTTGCGGGCCTCCTGGATCTGGCGGATGGCGTCGCGGGCGATGCCGAGCCGCTTCAGCTCCGGGGTGATCGCCAGGTCGAGCGCCACGGTGGCACCGGCCTCGTTGGCGACGGCCCAGCCCTCGCGCGGCGTCTCGGTGATGACGACCTCGTCGGGGAGAGGGCGATCCGCTCGCCGTTCAGCTCGACGCCGGTGGCGCCGGTGGCCCGCAGTTCGGCGGCGAGCACGGCGGCGTCGGCCGCGGCGACCGCCTTGGCGACGTCCTGCACCCCCTTGCCGAAGCGCTTGCCGAGGGCCCGGAAGTTGGCCTTCGCGGAGGTGTCGACCAGCGAGCCGCCGACCCCGGCCAGCGACTCCAGGACGGAGACGTTGAGCTCCTCGGCGATCTGCGCCCGCAGGTCGGCCGGCAGCTCGTCCCAGCCCTGGGCGGCGATCAGCGCCCGGGACAGCGGCTGACGGGTCTTCACCCCGGACTCGGCCCGGGTGGCCCGGCCGAGCTCGACCAGCCGGCGGACGAGCGCCATGTTCCGGGAGAGCGTCTCGTCGACCAGGGTCTCGTCGGCGACCGGCCAGGTCGCCAGGTGGACGGAGGACGGGGCGTCCGCGACGACCGGCACCACGAGGTCCTGCCAGACCCGCTCGGTGATGAACGGGGTCAGCGGGGCCATCAGCCGGGTGACGGTCTCCAGCGCCTCGTGCAGGGTGGCGAGCGCCGCGGCGTCGCCCTGCCAGAAGCGGCGGCGCCCGCGGCGCACGTACCAGTTGGAGAGGTCGTCGACGAAGCCGGAGAGCAGCTTCCCGGCGCGCTGGGTGTCGTACGCCTCCAGCGCCGTGTCGACCTCGCGGACGAGGGTGTTCAGCTCGGAGAGCACCCAGCGGTCGAGCTGCGGGCGGTCGGCGGGGCGCGGGTCGGCGGCGGACGGCGCCCAGCCGGCGGTGCGCGCGTACAGGGCCTGGAAGGCGACGGTGTTCCAGTACGTCAGCAGGGTCTTGCGGACGACCTCCTGGATGGTGCCGTGGCCGACCCGGCGGGCGGACCAGGGCGAGCCGCCGGCCGCCATGAACCACCGCACCGCGTCGGCGCCGTGCTGGTCCATCAGCGGGATCGGCTGCAGGATGTTGCCCAGGTGCTTGGACATCTTGCGGCCGTCCTCGGCGAGGATGTGGCCCAGGCAGACCACGTTCTCGTACGCGTTCCGGTCGAAGACGAGGGTGCCGACCGCCATCAGCGTGTAGAACCAGCCGCGGGTCTGGTCGATCGCCTCGGAGATGAACTGCGCGGGGTAGCGGCTCTCGAACAGCTCCTTGTTCTGGTACGGGTACCCGTACTGCGCGAACGGCATCGAGCCCGAGTCGTACCAGGCGTCGATCACCTCGGGCACCCGCACCGCGGTGCCGGAGCACTGCGGGCACCCGAAGGTGACGTCGTCGATGTACGGACGGTGCGGGTCGAGCGCGCTCTGGTCGGTGCCGGTCAGCTCGGTGAGCTCGGCCCGCGAGCCGACGCAGGTGAGGTGGCCCTCCTCGCAGCGCCAGATCGGCAGCGGCGTGCCCCAGTAGCGGTTGCGGGACAGCGCCCAGTCGATGTTGTTGTTCAGCCAGTCGCCGAAGCGGCCGTGCTTGACGTTCTCGGGGAACCAGTTGGTGGCCTCGTTCTCCCGGATCAGGGCGTCCTTGACCGCCGTGGTGCGGATGTACCAGGACGGCTGCGCGTAGTAGAGCAGCGCGGTGTGGCAGCGCCAGCAGTGCGGGTAGCTGTGCTCGTACGGCAGGTGACGGAAGAGCAGGCCGCGGGCCTGCAGGTCGGCGACCAGGGTCTCGTCGGCCTTCTTGAAGAAGACCCCGCCGACCAGCGGGACGTCCGCGGCGAAGGTGCCGTCCGCCTCGACCGGGTTGACCACCGGCAGGCCGTAGCGGCGGCAGACCGCGAGGTCGTCCGCGCCGAAGGCGGGCGACTGGTGGACGATGCCGGTGCCGTCCTCGGTGGTGACGTAGTCGGCGTTCACCACGTAGTGCGCGTTCTCGATCTCGACCAGCTCGAACGGCCGGTCGTACGTCCAGCGCTCCATCTCGGCACCGGTGAAGCTCTGCCCGGTGGTCTCCCAGCCTTCGCCGAGCGCCTTGCCGACCAGCGGCTCGGCGACGACCAGCTTCTCGTTGCCGTCGGTGGCCACCACGTAGGTGACCTCCGGGTGGACGGCCGCGGCCGTGTTCGAGACCAGGGTCCACGGGGTGGTCGTCCAGACCAGCAGCGTGGCCTCGCCGGCGAGCGGGCCGGAGGTCAGCGGGAAGCGCACGTAGACGGACGGGTCGACGACGGTCTCGTAGCCCTGCGCGAGCTCGTGGTCCGACAGGCCGGTGCCGCAGCGCGGGCACCACGGCGCGACCCGGTGGTCCTGCACCAGCAGGCCCTTGTCGAAGATCTGCTTGAGCGACCACCAGACCGACTCGATGTAGGACGGGTCCATCGTCCGGTACGCCTCGTCGAGGTCGACCCAGTAGCCCATCCGCTCGGTGAGCCGGGTGAACTCACCGGTGTGCCGGGTCACCGACTCGCGGCACTTGGCGTTGAACTCGGCGATGCCGTAGGCCTCGATGTCCTGCTTGCCGGAGAAGCCGAGCTCCTTCTCGACGGCCAGCTCGACCGGCAGGCCGTGGCAGTCCCAGCCGGCCTTCCGGGCGACGTGGTAGCCCTTCATCGTCCGGTAGCGCGGGAAGACGTCCTTGAAGACGCGGGCCTCGATGTGGTGGGCGCCGGGCATGCCGTTGGCGGTCGGCGGGCCCTCGTAGAACACCCACTCGGGACGGCCCTCGGACTGCTCCAGGCTGCGCTGGAAGACCTTGTTGTCCTGCCAGAAGGACAGGATGCCGTGCTCCAGGGCGGGCAGGTCGACCTGCGCCGGCACGGGGTTGTAGGTGCTGCTCATCGCGGGCGTCTACCTCCGACGGATGCGTGGACTGGATCCGACGGAGGGACGAGACGGCGAGCCGTCCCGCGGTACCACCCTCCTTGGCCGCGGCCGACCGGCCCGCGACCCTCTTGTTTGGGTCTGCTGCCGGTTCTACTGGGCCGCGGGGGCCGTTCTTCCGGCGGCTCCGGGGTGATCTTCCCGTAGCGCACACCCCCGGGCTCGCACCGTCCCCGGGTCGCTCATGGCTGCGTACTGCGGTACTCGTCCCATCTGCGCCTTGCAGGCCCAGTGTATCGGCCCCGGCAAGCCGATTCCCGCAGCCGCCTCGACGGTCACGCAAGGTGAGGTTAGCCGGTGGCGATCTGGGCACAACCTGGACAGTACCCAGGCTCGGGTCGAGGCCGACCGCTGCCCGGGTGGGATCGGATATGACATCGGTATGTCCCGTTGTGACCGGATTCGAAGGGGCTTATCGTTCCGGCACCGGAGGCCGCCGGGAACCGGCGGTCCGCATCATTCGTGAATGAGGTCGAAGCCATGGCTGAGAGAGCAACTGCTGCGGGTACCGCCGCCAAGCGGGCACGCAAGGCCGTGGCAACCGACCCAGGGGAGGGGACCGTGAGCACTGCGCGGCGCAAGACGAGTACCAGCACCGGCCGGACGGCGGCCACCAGTCGGCACCACGTGCCCGCGGCCACCGGTGCCCGCGCGGGCGGGGCCGAGTCGGTGGACCCGGCCGAGCTGCCCGTCCGGGCCGGCGAGGACCCGTGGACGTCCGAGGAGGTCGCCGAGCTGCACGCCGAGCTCGACGCCGACCTGCAGCGACTGCGCACCGAGATCGAGAACTCCGAGGCCGCGATCACCGGGCTGATGCGGGACTCCAACGACGGCGCCGGGGACGACCAGGTCGACGCCGGCACCAAGAACATCAACCGGGAGAGCGAGCTCGCCCTCGCCAACAACGCCCGCGACGGCCTCGCCCAGACCGAGCGCGCGCTCGCCCGCCTGGAGGGCGTCGGCTTCGGCGTCTGCGAGTCCTGCGGCCAGGCCATCGGCAAGGCCCGCCTCCAGGCGTTCCCCCGGGCCACCCTCTGCGTGAGCTGCAAGGCCAAGCAGGAACGCCGCTAGGGCCCGTCCGGCACCTCGCGTGACCTGGGCCCGGTGCCCACCGACGGGGACGGGAGGCGGGCGTCCGCACCTGCGAGTGCCGTACGCTCGTCCCCGTAACGTCGGCCCCTCGGTCGGTCCACTGCGGCCGGCCGGGATCGCACACGGCAGCGGAGCGGATCATCAGCACCCCAGGTTCCCCCCAGACCCAGGACGACGCCGTCCCCACCGCGCACGTGCCGCACGAGCCGGAGAGTGCCGTGGACGAACCCGCCGGGGCGCAGGCCGACCCCGCCGGCGCCACCGCCGCCTCCGGGGCGGCCGCCGCGGTGCGCCGCCGCCGCATCGGCGTCCTGCTGGCCGTCGCCCTCTTCGCCTACCTGATCGACCTCGGCAGCAAGCTGCTGGTCGTCGCCCGGCTGGAGGGCCGCCCGCCGATCCAGGTCATCGGCGACGTCATGACCTTCCAGGTGATCCGCAACCCCGGCGCCGCCTTCGGCATGGGCCAGGCGATGACCGTGGTCTTCACCGCCATCGCCGCCGCCGTCATCGTCGTCATCTGGCGGATCGCCCGCCGGCTCCACAGCCTGCCGTGGGCCGTCGCCCTCGGCCTGCTGCTCGGCGGCGCGCTGGGCAACCTCACCGACCGGCTGTTCCGTGCCCCCGGCATCTTCCGCGGCCACGTGGTGGACTTCATCTCCGTCCAGCACTTCGCGGTCTTCAACCTCGCCGACTCCGCGATCGTCTGCGGCGGCATCCTGGTGGTGCTGCTCTCGTTCCGCGGCTCCAACCCGGACGGCTCCGTCCACCACAGCCACCACAGCGCCCGCGCGGGCAAGGACGACGACACCACCGCCGAGTGAGCGGACCCCACCGCCGAGTGAGCACGGGGCGGGCCGGTCCGGCCGCCCCGTCCGGTCGGGCATACTCGTACGGGTGAGTATTGCAGCGCAGACCCGCAGCCTTCCCGTTCCCGACGGCCTGGAGGGCGAGCGACTCGACGCCGCCCTCGCCCGGATGTTCGGCTTCTCCCGGACGAAGGCCGCCGAGCTGGCCGCCGACGGCAAGGTGACGCTCGACGGCGCCGCCGCCGGCAAGTCGGACCGGGTGACGGCGGGCTCCTGGCTGGAGGTCGAGATCCCGGCCCCCGCCGCCCCGGTGCGGATCGTCGCCGAGCACGTCGAGGGCATGCGGATCGTCCACGACGACGACGACCTCGTGCTGATCGACAAGCCGGTCGGCGTCGCCGCCCACCCCAGCCCCGGCTGGACGGGTCCCACCGTGATCGGCGGCCTCGCCGCCGCCGGCTACCGCATCTCCACCTCCGGCGCCGCCGAGCGCCAGGGCGTCGTGCACCGCCTCGACGTCGGCACCTCCGGCCTGATGGTCGTCGCCAAGTCGGAGCGCGCCTACACCGACCTCAAGCGGCAGTTCCACGACCGCGTGGTCGAGAAGAAGTACAACGCCCTCGTCCAGGGCCACCCCGACCCGATGTCCGGCACCGTCGACGCCCCGATCGGCCGCCACCCCAGCAGCGACTGGAAGTGGGCGGTCACCCGCGACGGCAAGCCCTCGGTCACCCACTACGACCTCATCGAGGCCTACCGCGCCGCCTCCCTGCTCGACATCAAGCTGGAGACCGGCCGCACCCACCAGATCCGGGTGCACATGTCGGCGCTGCGCCACCCCTGCGTCGGCGACCTCACCTACGGCGCCGACCCCACGCTGGCCAAGCGGCTCGGCCTGACCCGCCAGTGGCTGCACGCCGTCCAGCTCGGCTTCGAGCACCCCTCGGACGGTCAGTGGGTCGAGTTCCGCAGCGACTACCCGGCCGACCTGCAGAAGGCCCTCGACGTGATCGCGTCGGAGAGCTGACATGGCCGACATCACGGTGGCGGTCACCGAGGATCAGCTCGCGCAGGTGCGCGCGGTGCGCCGCGAGGTCTTCGTCGAGGAGCAGAACGTCCCCGAGGAGCTGGAGTACGACGCGCTGGACGCGACCTCGCTCCACGTGCTCGCCCTCGGCGAGGACGGCGTCGCGCTCGGCACCGGCCGGCTGATCCACGGGTCGCACGCGTTCGGGATCACCGGCATCGAGGGCCGGGTGCTGCTGGGCCGGCTCGCCGTCCGCAAGCCCGCCCGCGGCACCGGCCTCGGCGTCGGCCTCGTCCGCGCCATCGAGCAGGCCGGCCGGGAGCACGGCGCCCGCGAGCTGGAGCTGCACGCCCAGGTCCAGGCCCTCGGCTTCTACGAGCGGCTCGGCTACACCGCGGAGGGCCCGGTCTACGACGACGCCGGCATTCCGCACCGCACCATGACCCGGGTGCTCTGACCCTGCTGCCCTGACCCGGGTGCCCTGACTCCGGTCCGCCGGTTGGCACTAGGCTCCTGCCCGTGAACGATCTTCGGGCGGGAGCCGCGGGTGTTCCGGGGGCCGTCGACCGCGACGGGACGGGCCCGTGCTGACCGCGCGCCGGTCCATGACGCTGCTGTGGGCCGCCGTGCCGGCCGTGCCGGTCCTCGCCGCCGTGTGCCTGGCCCCCGACCTGCTGTTCGGCGGCTGCTCCGCCGCCGACCGCAGCCTTCGGGAGCCGCTCGCCGCGGAGACGCTGGCCCTCGGCACACCGGACGGCGCGCGGACGGAGGGCGACGCCTACGGCGGGTGCGACGAGGACGACCGCTTCGCCTACGCGGGCCGGGGCTACGCCGAACCCGCAAGCCGCTCGGAGACGGTGGCGTACTACCGGGCCGCCGCCGCCCGGCACGGATGGCAGCCGGCGCCGCCGGACCGGGACGAGCCCGCGTGGCGGCGCGATCCGTCCGGCGAGCGGATCGGCCTGTGCTTCACCAAGCCGCTCCGCGGCACCACCGCCCACCTCGCGATGAGCTGGGACCTCGGCGGCGGCCCCGGCTGGACGTTGGAGGCCCGGGCGAGCCGTACCGGCGGCGCCTGGTGCTGAGCGCCCCGGCCCGGCCGGGGCATCCGGCCCGGAGCCGGCCGCGCCGCATCCGCTCGACCGCCGCCTGCCACCGGGAACGCCCGCGGGTCGATCGTGTCCGCCCCTCGAAATCCGGTGGCAGCCCTTCCGGCGGCCCCGCCAGGATGGCCGGATGGACGACACTCCGACCCATCTGCCGCCTGCCGTAAGCGTGTTGCGCGCGGCTGCGGCCGCCCACGGCTTCACCCTGTCGTGCGAGGACCGGACGGGCAGCCTGCTCGCCGTCCTCGCGGCTGCCCGGCCCGGCGGCCGGATCCTCGAACTCGGCACCGGCGCGGGCGAGGGCGCCGCCTGGCTGCTGAGCGGCATGGACGCCGGCGCCCGGCTGGTGAGCGTGGAGTTGGACGCCGACGTCCAGGCACTCGCCCGCACCGCACTGGCCACCGACCCGCGGGCCGAGTTCGTGACCGCGGACGGCGGGGCCTGGCTGGAGGCGTACGACGGGCCGCCGTTCGACCTGGTCTTCGCCGACACCTGGCCCGGCAAGTTCACCCACCTGGAACGGGCCCTGGAACTGGTCGCCCCCGGCGGCACGTACCTGATCGACGACCTGCTGCCGCAGCCCGGCTGGCCGGACGGGCACCTGGCGTCCGTCCAGGAGCTGATCGCCGACCTGACCGGCCGACCGGATCTGCGGACCGTCCGTCTGACGTGGGCCTCCGGCCTGCTGATGGCCGTTCGGACGGAGTGAGGCACCCTGCCGCCGCGCCGACGCGATCGTGACCGAACCGCCTTTACGGCGCCCCTACGCCGATCGCCGTTAGGGTCGGTGTCCATGGGGTTCGGTAGGGCCTGGCGCAGCCGGCTGAAGAGCGGCGCGCGCTGGTGGCGTTGCTGGTGGTGGCGGTGCTGGTCGTCGTGGGGGCGGTCGGTACCGCCACCGGCGCGTCCGGGCCGGGAGTCCGGCAGGAGGACCGCTTCCTGACCATGCCGGAGACCCCGGGCAGCTCCGCCACCGTGCGGATCGACACTTCCTTCTTCACCACCGGCTCCACGCCGCGCCCGGCGATCCTGCTCGCCCACGGCTTCGGCGGCTCGAAGGACGGCGAACGGGACCGCGCCCGGCAGCTCGCCCGGGCCGGCTACGCGGTGCTGACCTGGTCCGCCCGCGGCTTCGGCCACTCCACCGGCAAGATCGGTCTGGACGCCCCCGACCGCGAGATCCAGGACGTCCGGCACCTCGTCGACTGGCTCGCGAAGCGGCCCGAAGTCCGGCTCGACGCGCCGGGCGACCCCGGGTGGGCATCACCGGCGCCTCGTACGGCGGCGGCGCCGCCCTGCTCGGCGCCGCGTACGACCCGCGGATCGACGCCGTCGCCTCCGGCATCACCTGGTGGAACCTCGCCGACGCGCTCTTCCCGCAGGGTGTGCAGGGCGGCGCCGCCGCCGACGGCGTCTTCAAGAAGCTGTGGGCCGGGATCTTCTTCACCACCGGCTCGGCCGGCGACCTGACGGCCCGGCCGGGCGCCCCGGCCGCCGCCGGCCCGGTCGGCTGCGGCAGGTTCCTGGACTCGCTCTGCGCGATGTACAACCGGGTCGCCACGGCCGGCCGGCCGGACGCCGACGCGGTCACGGTGCTGGAGAAGTCCAGCCCGTCCTCGGTCGCCGACCGGATCAAGGTCCCGACCCTGGTCGTCCAGGGCCAGCAGGACTCGCTGTTCCCGCTCGACCAGGGCGACGCCATCGCGAAGGCGGTCGCCGCGAACGGCGCGCCCGTCGCCGTGGACTGGTTCGCCGGCGGGCACGACGGCGGCACCGAGGGCAGCGAACGCACCGACGCCCGCGTCACCGCCTGGTTCGACCACTACCTGGCGGGCAGGCCCACCGACACCGGCCCCGCCTTCCGGGTCACCCGCACCGGCGGCGTGGACTCCACCGGCTTCCAGGCGGTGCTGCGCGGCGCGGACGCGGACACCTACCCGGGCCTCGGCGGTACCGCCACCCGCAGCGTCGAACTCGCCGGCCGCGAGCAGGAGATCGCCAACCCGCCGGGCGGCGCCCCGCCGAACATCTCCTCCGTGCCCGGGATCGGCGCGCTCTCGCAGGCCGCCTCGCTCGGGGCCGGCCTCGCCCTCGACTTCCCCGGCCAGTACGCAGGCTTCGACTCGGCGCCGCTCGCCGCGGCCGTCGACCTCACCGGCCGTCCCACCGTCCGGGTCACCGTGCACGCCGACCGGCCCGACGCGGTGCTCTTCGCCAAGCTCTACGACGTCGCGCCGGACGGCAGGCAGACCCTGCCGCAGCAGCTCGTCGCCCCGCTGCGGGTCACCGGCGCAGACGCGCCCGGCGGACGCACCGTCACGATCGCCCTGCCCGCCGTCGACCACTCCTTCCCGGCCGGTCACCGGCTGCGTGTGGTGCTGGCCTCCACCGACCTGGCGTACGCCTCGCCGGCCGCGCCCGCCACCTACCGGATCGCGGTGGCCGGGCCGCTCGCCGTGCCCACCGTGACCGGGCTGCACACCGAGTCCGCGCCGCTGCCCGCCCGGGTCTGGGTGCTGCCGCTGCTCGCGATCGCCGCCGCGGCCGCCCTCGTCCTCGGCCGCCGCCGGCGGCGCCCGCAGCTGCCGACCGACCCGGCGCTCGCCGACGTGCCGCTGGAGATCACCGGCCTGAGCAAGCGGTACAAGGGCGCGGCCGACCGGTACGCGGTGCGCGACCTGTCGTTCCGCGTCGAGCAGGGCCAGGTGCTCGGCCTGCTCGGCCCCAACGGGGCCGGCAAGACCACCACGCTGCGGATGCTGATGGGCCTGATCGGGCCCGACGCCGGCGAGATCCGGATCTTCGGCCATGCCGTCCGGCCGGGCGCACCCGTCCTCTCCCGGGTCGGTGCCTTCGTCGAGGGCGCCGGCTTCCTGCCGCACCTCACCGGGCGGGCCAACCTGCGGCTGTACTGGCAGGCCACCGGCCGTCCCGAGGAGGACGCCCACCTGGAGGAGGCGCTGGCCATCGCCGACCTCGGCGAGGCCCTCGACCGGGCGGTGCGCACCTACTCGCAGGGCATGCGCCAGCGCCTGGCCATCGCCCAGGCCATGCTGGGCCTGCCCGATCTGCTGATCCTCGACGAGCCCACCAACGGCCTCGACCCGCCGCAGATCCGCGAGATGCGCCAGGTGATGATCCGCTACGCGGCCGCCGGGCGCACCGTCATCGTCTCCAGCCACCTGCTGTCCGAGGTCGAGCAGAGCTGCACCCACCTGGTGGTCATGGACCGCGGCCGGCTGATCACCGCAGGCGCCGTCGCCGACGTCGTGGGCGGGGGCGAGGAGGTGCTGGTGGCGACCGCCGAGGGCTACGGCCCGGCCGAGCTGGCGGTCGCCGCGGAGAAGGTCGCGGCCTTCGACGGTGTCGACTCCGCCGCCGTGGTCGACGGCGGGCTGCTGGTGCGCCTGGACGGCGCCACCCCGGCCCGGCTGATCGCCGAACTCGTCCGGCTCGACGTCCCCGTCGCCGGGGTCGGGCCGCACCGCCGCCTGGAGGACGCGTTCCTCTCCCTGATCGGAGGCACGGCATGAGCGCCAGCACGGCAGCGACGGGCTACAGCGCCCGCCGCACGCTGCCCCTGAGGGTCGAGGCCGTCCGGCAGCTGCGCCGCCGCCGCACCCTGGTGGTCGGCGGGGTGCTGGTCGCGCTGCCGTTCATCGTGCTGCTCGCCTTCCAGATCGGCGGCACCCTCCCGGCCGGACCGCACCACCTTCATCGAGCTCGCCACCGCCTCCGGGCCCAACTTCGCCGCCACCATGCTGTTCATGGGCACCGGCTTCCTGCTGGTCATCCCGGTGGCGCTGTTCTGCGGCGACACCGTGGCCTCCGAGGCCAGCTGGTCCTCCCTGCGCTACCTGCTGGCCGCACCGGTGCCCCGGGCCCGGCTGCTGGCCCGCAAGTTCACCGTCGGGGTGGCGTTCTCCGCGGCGGCCGTGCTGCTGCTCCCGCTGGTCGGGCTGGCCGTCGGCACCGCCGCGTACGGCTGGGGCGACCTGCGGCTGCCCACCGGCGCCACGCTGCCCGCCGCCGAGGCGCTGCCCCGGCTCGGCCTGGCCGTCGCGTTCATCCTGCTCGGCGAACTCGTCATCGGCGCCCTGGCGTTCTGGCTGTCGACCGCGACGGACGCCCCGCTGGGCGCGGTCGGCGGCGCGGTCTTCCTGGCCATCATCAGCAGCGTCCTGGACTCCATCACCGCCCTCGGCGGCCTGCGCGAGTGGCTGCCCGCGCACTGGCAGTACGCCTGGGCCGACGCCCTCCAGCCGCAACTGGAGTGGGGCGGCATGATCCAGGGCGTCTCGCTGTCGCTCTCGTACACGATCGTGCTGCTGGCCGTCGCCTTCCGCGGCTTCGCGCGCAAGGACATCGTGTCCTGACACCCCGCCGAAAAAGCAGTGGGCGTCCGGCGGCGGCTTCGCTAGGGTCCTCGCTGCGGGCGGCTCCGCGGCGTGCTTCCTTCTCCACCCTTCCGAAACCAGCCAGTGCGCCCCCTCTCCGCCCGCCTCTCTCTTTTCCCGTACGCCTTCTCGGGGGATCCCGCGTATGACCCGAGTCGCCTCGACCGATGTCGACCTCGACTCCTTCCTGCTCCGCCGCCGCGGCGTCGTCTGCGTGCCGACCGGCGACCTGCTCCCCGCCACCGACCCCTGGAGCGCCGACGGCCTGGTGGCCCTGGACGCCGACCTCGCCCAGCGCGGCTACCTGCTGACCGGCGGACTGCGCACCGCACTGGCCCGCTCCACCCCCACCGCGCTGGCCGCGACGGGCGGCGGGCTGCTCGCCCGGATCGACCACCTGCTCGGCGCGGACCGCCGGCACCTCGCGCTCTTCCACCGCTTCCCCGACGCGGTGCCCGATCACGCGCACATCCTCTACTCGCGCAGCATCCGGGCGTTCCTGCTCAACCAGCCGCGCCAGCCGTGCGCGCACTGCGGCCGCACCGGCGCCGAGGCCGGGATCGGCGCCCTCGCCCCCTGCGCCCACCTGCTGTGCGCGGGCTGCCACGCCGGGCTGGTGGCCGAGCGACGGGCCGACCGCTGCCCGCTCTGCGGGACGGGCCTGGCCGCAGGCACGTACCTCGGCGCGGACAACCCGGCCGGGCACCGGGCCGCGCAGGACTTCGGCGGGCAGCAGACCCTGCGCCCGCTGCGGCTCGCCGAGGGCGATGCGGTCACCGTCGCCCTCGCCGACCTCAGGCGGCTGCTCGCCCGCCGGACGCCTCTCAACCCGCAGGACCGCGAGGACCTCGCCGCACTCCTCACGCTCGCCCCCGCCGACCTGCCCGAGCGGCTGCCGGAGCAGATCCCCGTCCGGGAGACCAAGGCGACGGTGCTCGCCGCGCTGCTCCGCCGCGACCGGGCCCTGGCCCTGCCGGTGCTCGCCGCGCGGATCGACACCGCGACCGACGTGCTGCGGGTGCTCTGGGCCTGGTCGGGCGCCGAGCCCGACCTGCTGCCCGCCACCGCCCGCCGACTGCGGCTGCGCAACCTGCCGCGCCCGCTCCGCCGCGACCTGCTGGCGATCCTGGACGGCCTGGGGCCGGGCCCGCTCGCCGAGGACCTGCGGCGGCACCGCTCCGCCTGGCTGCGGGCCGGCGAACTGCTCCACCCGTTCGAGTACCGCGAGCGGTACCCGGCCGTGGCGGCGGCGTTCGCCCTGCTGCGCGGCACGGACCTGCGCGACCACCCGGTCGGTGCCGCCTTCGCCGAACCACCCGCCCCGCTGCGGGTGGTGGAGTCCGGCGGCCGGACCCGCCTGGGCTTCACCGGCTTCGCCGGGCGGGTGGAGATCCTACTGGCGGCCGGCGACGCACCGGGCGCCGCCCGGGTGCTGGCCCGCCGCCCCGGCGAGCTCGCCCGCCGGCTCCACCACCTGCTGCGGGTGCACGAGAACGCGGTCCCGGGCGCGCCGTTGCCGCAGGAGACCCTGCGCACCGTCGCCGGGGCGCTCCGCGGCGCCGCCCCCGGCCCGCTGCTCGGGGCCTACGGCCGGCTGCGCGGCGCCCGGGAGCACGGCGAGCGGCGGCTGTACTTCCCCCGGGGCACGGTGTCCCTGGCGCACGCCCGCCGGGACGAGGGCACG
Organism: Kitasatospora paranensis; assembly: GCF_039544005.1. Classification (NCBI taxonomy): domain Bacteria; kingdom Bacillati; phylum Actinomycetota; class Actinomycetes; order Kitasatosporales; family Streptomycetaceae; genus Kitasatospora; species Kitasatospora paranensis. The sequence goes on along the minus strand of NZ_BAABKV010000001.1, from coordinate 2,561,320 downwards.
GTCGTGCCCGCGGCCCTCGGCGCACCGGTCTGCTCGGTGATCGAGACGGAGCTGCTGCGGCGGGCGGGCGGTGAGCGCCTCGACCTCGCCGTGCTGGACGAGGCGCTTTCCGACCTGATGGTGCCGTCCGCCGAGCGGGCGGCGGCCCGCACGCTGGTCGCGGTGCCGCGGGGCAGTCGCCAGCGGCTCCCGGGCGGCGACCGGCTGCGGCTCTTCCTGCACTGGATGCAGCCGGAGCACCTGCGGGTGGACCTCGACCTGTCGGTGGCGCTGTACGACGACGACTGGCATTTCACCGGGATGTGCGACTACACCGAGCTGGTGCACGGCGACCGTGCGGCCGTGCACTCCGGCGACCTCGTCTCCGCGCCGCCGCCGGACGGCGCCACCGAGTTCGTCGACCTCGACCTCGCGCGGCTGGCCGCCGGCGGCGCCCGCTGGGCGGTGGTGGTGGTGTTCAGCTACAACGACGTCCCCTTCGAGGAACTCACCGATGCGTTCGCGGGGTTCATCCAGCTCGACGCGGCGGACGGGGCGGTCGGGCACTTCGACCCGAAGGCCGTCCGGCAGCGGCTGGACCTGATGGGAGACGCGAAGGTCTGCGTCCCGATGATCGTCGACCTGGCGGACCGCCGGTACACCTGGACGGATCTCAACACCGGTGCGGACGGCGGCTTCCACAGCATCCGCCGGTACCACGACGAGGTGGGCGGGCTCTGCCGGGACGTCCTGGCGCACTTCGCGCCCGGCGGCCGCGCCACGCTCTGGGACCTGGCCTGCGCGGTGGCCGCCGCGGGGACGGACGAGGTGCTCGTCCGCGACCGGGACGGCGGGGGCGTGCGGGCGTGGCTGCGCGGCACGGACGAACCGGTGGAGCGGTTCGCCGACCGGCTGCGCGCACGGCGCGCCCCCGATCGGCCGGAGCCCCGGTCGCTGACCGAACGGCTCACCGGGGCAAAGGCGTTCGCTGCGCTGGTCGACGGTGACGTACCCGCTCCCGAGCAGGTCTCCGGAGCGGTGTACCGGCTGTACCCGGGGCCGCTGGACGCTGCTCCCGAGGCATGGGAGCGGCTCACCGCCGGAGACCTGGCGGCCCGGTTCGCACCCCGGACGCACTGACGGCCCGGGCCGCCCGCGGGGTGCGCGGGCGGCCCGGCGGTGTCACTTCACGGGCGCCCAGGCGCGCTCGACCTGCTGGCTGCCCGTCCTGGTCCGGTAGGAGCGGGTCCACTTGGTGGTGGCGTCCTTGCGGGTGCGGTCGGAGAGGACGTAGTAGTCCATCTGGACGGCCTGCGGGGTGATGTCGAGGACGCCGTAGCCGTGCGAGTCGAGGTCGACCCACTTGATGTGGCGGTTGGCGGCCTCGATCGCGGCCACGCCCACCAGCGAGAGGGTCTGCGGGGCGACGTGCAGGAAGTCGTCGACGTTGTCCGAACTGACCGAGGTGACCACGAACTCGGTGGCGACGCTGCCCGAGCCCGGGTAGGTGGCGGCCTCGTACGGGACGTCCGCGGCCCAGGCCGAGTGGATGTCGCCGGTCAGGAAGACGGTGTTGCCGATCCCGTGGTCCTTGAGGTGGCCGAGGAGTTCGCGCCGGTCGTGGGTGTAGCCGTCCCACTGGTCGGGGTTGACCGCCAGGCCCTCGCCGGGCAGGCCGAGCATCTTGGCGAGCGGGCGGAGCAGGAAGTCGGGCAGCGAGAAGAACGCCACGGGGGAGATCATCACCTCGTTCCCGATCAGCCGCCAGGTGGTGTCGGAGGCGGACAACCCGGACTTCAGCCAGTCGAGTTGTGCCCGGCCGGTGATGGTGCGGTCCGCCGAGTCGATGTCGCCGCTGCCGACCTTGGCCTGCGCGGAGCGGAACGAGCGCAGGTCGAGGAGGTGCAGGTCGGCCAACTTGCCGTAGCGCAGCCGGCGGTAGGTGGTGCCGGCGACGGACGGCCGGACGGGCATCCACTCGAAGTAGGCCTGCTTGGCCGCGGCCATCCGGGCCGACCAGTCGCCCTCGGTGGCCGGGGTGTGGTTCTCGGCGCCGCCGGACCACGCGTCGTTGGCGAACTCGTGGTCGTCCCAGATGGCGACGGTCGGGACGAGCGCGTGCAGCGACTGGAGGTCGGTGTCGGTCTTGTACTTCCCGTGCCGGGTGCGGTAGTCGGCCAGCGTGAGGATCTCGTGGGCGGGCTCGTGCGGGCGCACCACGGTGCCGGCGGCGCAGAACTCGCCGCTCTTGTATTCGTAGATGTAGTCGCCGAGGAAGAGGAAGACGTCGAGGTCGCCGCGGGCCGCGAGGTGCCGGTACGCGGAGAAGTACCCCGCCTCCCAGTTGGCGCAGGAGGCGACGCCGAGCCGCAGCCGGTCGAGGGCGGCGTCGGCCTTCGGCGCGGTGCGGGTCCGGCCGACCGGCGAGGTGGTGCCGCCCGCGGTGAAGCGGTACCAGTACGGGGTGTCGGCGTCGAGGCCGCGGACGTCCACCTTGACGGTGTGGTCCGAGGCCGCGCTGCTGGTCACCGTGCCGCTGGCGCGGATCGAGGTGAACGCCCGGTCGCCGGCGAGCTGCCAGACGACGTCGGTGTCCGGCCCGGCCCCGGAGCCGGGGACGGCGTCGGGGGTGGGTGTCACTCTCGTCCACAGCACGAGGCCGTCGGGGAGCGGGTCGCCGGAGGCGATGCCGTGCAGGAACTGCGGGGCGGTGGCGGCGGTGGCCGTCGATCCGCCCGCGGCGAGGGGAAGGACGGCCGCGCCCGCGGTCAGGGCGGCGGCCTTCAGCACCCGGCGGCGGCGCGGCCGGGGGTGGCGGGGGACACGGAGTCGGTGGGCTCTGTCACGCCCCCAGAGCCTACTGATGAGTAATCAGATGTCCAGACTTCGGGACGACTGTTCGTTCGGTCTTCACCGCGACGCCCTCTCCCGGGGGCCCAACTCGGCGGCCGTGGCACCGATGTGACGATGCAGGAGGGTTCCGCCTGCCATGTGACGTGTGCAATGGTACATGTCACACCTTCAAGGGCGGGGTCCTCCGCAGCCCCACTGCGCAGCCCTGCCCGCAACCCCAACCGCCGCTCCCCATGCGGCGGTCGACCGGCCCGGAGGCCCCCACGTGCGCTACTTCCGGATATCCGTGCGGCACGTGACGCGAGGACTCACCCTCGCCGTCGCCTGCTGCCTCGCCCTCTCGCTCTTCTCGGCCCACACCCGGGCGGCCGCCGCGAGCCGGCCCGCCCCCGCCGCGGCCCCCGCCCACCGGGGCACCGCCCCGCAGGCCGCCGCCGCAACCGACTCCCTGGTGCACCAAGGGAGTTCGGACCTCGCGGCACGCGCCCCGCACACCCCCGTCGACCACCCGGCCCGACCCGCCGCGGCCCTGGCCCGCCCGGCCGCCGCAGCGGCCTGCGCCGTCGGCGACTTCACCGGCCGCACCGGCAGCGCCCTCGTCCAGCAGATCAGGGCCGCGAGCGTCGACTGCGTCAACTCGCTCTTCACGCTGACCGGCACCGACGGCTACGGCGCGTTCCGCGAGGCACAGATGGTCACCGTCGCCGACGCCCTGCGCGACGTCTCCGCCGCCTACCCGGGCGACGACAGCACCTCGGCCACCCAGCTGGTGCTCTACCTGCGGGCCGGCTACTACGTGCAGTGGTACCACCCGGCCGACGTCGGCACCTACGGCAGCACCCTGCAGAGCGCGATCCGCGGCGCCCTCGACGCCTTCTACGCCGCCCCGCACTCCCGCGACGTCACCGAGGCCAACGGCCGCACCCTCGCCGAGGCCGTCACCCTGATCGACAGCGCCGCCGAGAACGCCCGCTACCTGTCGGTCGTCATCCGGCTGCTGTCCGGCTACAGCAGCGCCTACGACGCGTCCGGGTCCATGGTCGCCGCCGTCAACAACACCTACACCGTGCTCTGGCGCGGCCACCAGTCCGCCGACTTCGTCACCGCCGTCCGGGCCGACCACAGCGTCCTGGACGCCCTGTCGAACTTCGCGATCACCAACGACGCCCTGCTCGGCACCGCCCAGGGCTACCTCACCTCCAACGCCGGCCGCGAACTCGCCCGCTTCCTCCAGTACGCCGACCTCCAGCCCGTCGTCCGGCCGCTGGTGCAGAACCTCCTCGGCCGCAGCGCCATGACCGGCCGCACCGCCCAACTCTGGATGGGCATGGCCGAGATGGCGGACGGCTACGACCAGGCCGACTGCGCCGGCTACGGCACCTGCGACCTCGCCGCCCGGGTCAAGGCCGCCGTCCTCACCACCACCTCCACCTGCTCGCCGAGCATCCGCATCCTCGCCCAGCAGATGTCCGCCGCCGAACTCGCCGCCACCTGCACCAGCCTGACCGGCCAGGACGCCTACGTGCACGGCATCGTCCGGGACAGCGGCCCGGTCGCCGACGACCGGAACACCACCATCGAGGTCTGCGTCTTCGACTCCAGCACCGACTACCAGACCTACGCCGGCGTGATCTACGGCATCGACACCAACAACGGCGGCATCTACCTGGAGGGCGACCCCTCCACGGCCGGCAACCAGCCCCGGTTCGTCGCCTACGAGGCCGAGTGGCTGCGCCCGGCCTTCCAGATCTGGAACCTCAACCACGAGTACACCCACTACCTCGACGGCCGGTTCGACATGGCGGGCGACTTCTCCGCCGGCCAGACCACCCCGACCGTCTGGTGGGTCGAGGGCTTCGCCGAGTACGTCTCCTACTCCTACCGCGGCGTCGACTACACCGACGCGATGACCCAGGCCGGCCGGCACACCTACGCGCTGAGCACGCTGTTCGACACCACCTACGACAACGCCGACCAGACCCGGGTCTACAACTGGGGCTACCTGGCCGTGCGCTACATGCTCCAGTCGCACCGCGGCGACATGGACGCGGTGCTCGCCAAGTACCGCACCGGCGACTGGAACGGCGCCCGCAGCTACCTGAAGACCACCATCGGCACCCGCTACGACGCCGACTTCGCCACCTGGCTGACCGCCTGCAGCGGCGGCACCTGCGGCAGCCTCCCGCCCGCCGACGAGTGCACCGCCGCCGACACCCGCCGGCTCGACAACGGCTGCCGCCGCTCCGGCCTGGCCGCCACCACCGGCAACTACAGCTACCTCTACCTGTGGGTGCCGGCCGGCACCGCCCGGCTGACCGTCACCAGCAGCGGCGGCACCGGCAACGCCGACCTGTACTGGAGCGGCACCGGCTGGGCCACCACCGGCTCCTACGGGGCCCGCTCCACGGCGGCCGGCAACACCGAGTCGCTGACCGTCGCCAACCCGCCCGCCGGCTGGAACTACGTCAGCCTCTACGCCCAGCAGGGCTTCACCGGCGCGGCCGTCACCACCTCGTTCTGACCCCTCCGCCCCGCACCCACCGGGCCCGGCTCGCCCCGCGAGCCGGGCCCCGCGGCACCGATGGGGGATCATGGACGGGTCGACGCCCACGAAGCGAAGGAACACCCGGTGGCCCAGATCGTCCTCTTCCACTCCGCCTTCGGCCTGCGCCCCGCCGTGCACGCCGCCGCCGACCGGCTGCGCGCCGCCGGCCACCAGGTCCACACCCCCGACCTGTACGACGGTCGCACCTTCGACACCGTCGAGGAGGGCATGGCGTACAAGGACGAGATCACCCACGACGAGCTGCTGCGCCGCGCGATCGCCGCCGCCGCGCCGCTGATCTCCCCGGACGGCCCCGGCCTGGTCTACGCGGGCTTCTCGCTCGGCGGCGCGCTGGCCCAGAACCTCGCGCTCGCCGACGAGCGGGCCGCCGGCCTGCTGCTCCTGCACGGCACCTCGGACATCCGCGACGACGCGGCGACCTCGGTGGCCGTCCAGCTGCACGTCGCCGAGCCCGACCCGTTCGAGCCGGAGGACTGGCTGAACGCCTGGTACCTGCGGATGACCAAGGCCGGTGCCGACGTCGAGGTCCACCGCTACCGCGGGGCCGGCCACCTCTACACCGACCCCGAGCTGCCGGACTGGGACGAGGAGGCCACCGAACGGACCTGGGCGGCCGCGCTGGACTTCCTCGCCGACCTGGAGGGCTGACCGTGCCGGCCGCCGGCTACTCGGGCATTCCGCTCCACCGCAAGCTCGGCATCGCGCCGGGCGCGGTGCTGCTGATCGCCGGCGCACCGCCCGGCTTCGCCGTGCCCGACCTGCCGGACGGCCTCACCCGCCAGAGCCGGCCCGACCCGGCCGAGCCGTTCGACGTGGCCCTCTGGTTCCCCGCCGACCGGGCGGAGCTGGCCGGGCGGCTCGCCGAGCTGCGGGCCGCCATGCGCCCGGCCGCCGGCCTCTGGGTCGCCTGGCCCAAGAAGTCCTCCCGGGTGGCCACCGACCTCACCGAGGACGTCCTGCGGGAGGTCGCCCTGCCCACCGGCCTGGTCGACAACAAGGTCTGCGCGGTGGACGCCACGTACTCGGGCCTGCGGTTCGTGATCCGGAAGGAACTGCGGACGGGGGAGTGACGGAGCCGGCCGTACCTCGCGTCAGTCCTCCAGGTCGTACCAGATGTTGAGGCTCCCGTCGGTGACGACGAGTTCGTTGTAGCCGAGGCTTCGACCGATCCGCTGATACCTGTCCAGGCGCCCCGGGCCGATCGGTACGAGGTACACCTTCATGGCCCGGAGGAAGAGCCGGAATCCGAGATCGGGCCCGAGCTCGGTGACGGCCTCCTCCAATGATGGAACGAGGGCTGGCAGCGGTGGCGCGTAGAGACTGGTGACAGCCTTCTGCGCCAGCGCGGGCCCGATGTCGCGAAGCTCCGCCAGGACCGCGTCCCGGATCTCCGGATGACCGGCCGGACCGGGCATCGCGGGGTCGAAGGACGGCTCCACCTCGCGGATGCAGGCGACGCAGGTGTCCGCGATCCGGAGCAGCCACGCACGGATGCCGAGACCGGCGGCCACCGGATCGAAGCGGGCCTCCGTTGCCGCCAGCCACAGGGTGGACAGCACGTCGTCGGAGAGTGAGGACTGCGTCAGACGGCGGACGTCCTCCACCACCTCCTCCGCGAAGGGTTGTCCCTCCACTTCGAGCACGTTCCGGGCGGTGCAGAGACAGCCGGCCTCGGTCCGGGGTACGAACCGGGACTGGACGACCCTGGTCAGTCCGCTGAGCCCGAAGTCCTCGTGGAAGTCGGCGCGCGGTTGCACGGAGGCAGCTCCCTTGGTGCCAAGCCCTGATCACGACGAATGGAACGTGGGTCCGGGCGTACCTACAGCCCCGGGATGCGCCCGTTGCGGAAGAGGTCGACGAAGATCTGGTGGTCGCGGCGGGCCCGGTCGCCGTAGGCGTGGGCGAAGTCCACCAGCATGGCGGTGAAGCCGTCCTCGTCGGCGGAGATCGCCGCGTCGATGGCGTGCTCGGTGGAGAACGGCACCAGGCTGTGGCCGCTGGCGGACTCCGCGGCGGCCGCGTGCATCACCGCGGTCGCCCGGCCCAGGTAGGCGGTGACCGCCAGCAGGTCGGCCGGCTCGTTGACGTCCGTCCAGTCCAGGTCGGCGGCGTACGGGGAGACCTCGGCGACCAGCTGCCCGCGGCCGTGCAGGGTGGTGTAGCCGAGCCACGGGTCGCTGTGCGCCTGCAGGGCGCGCTGCGAGATGACCGTGCGGTGCCCTTCGTGCTCGAAGTAGCCGCGGATCGCCGGGTCGGTGACGTGCCGGGCCACCGCCGGGGTCTGGCCCTGCTTCAGGTAGATGATCACGTCGTTCTCGAGGGCGTCGGTGTGCCCCTCCAGCAGCAGGTTGTACGACGGCAGGCCGGCGCTGCCGATGCCGATCCCGCGGCGGCCGACCACGTCCTTGACCCGCAGCGCGTCCGGGCGGGTCCGGGACGCCGGGGGCAGCGTATCCAGGTACCCGGCGAAGGCGGTCAGCACCTCGGCCCGGGTGTCGGCGTCCAGCTCGAAGGCGCCGCCGCCGATCCGGAACCGGCGGTCCCAGCCGTCGACCACGGTCTCCTCCTCCAGCAGCGCCACCCGGGTCTGCAGCCGGGCGCTGCGCAGCGTGTCGAGGATCGGGCCGTCCGCGGTGTCCAGGGTGTACCGGGCCGCGTCGCCGGAGCCCACCAGGGCGGCGATCTGCCCCCGGTAGGCCGCGGCGAAGGTGCGCACCAGGTCGGTGATGGTGTCGTCGGACAGCGCCTTGGCGTAGCCGATCAGGGCGAGGCTGGCGGCCAGCCGCTGGACGTCCCAGGTGAACGCGCCGACATAGGCCTCGTCGAAGTCGTTGACGTTGAAGACCAGCCGGCCCTCGGCGTTCAGGTAGGTGCCGAAGTTCTCCGCATGCAGGTCGCCGTGGATCCAGACCCGGCCGGTGTGCTCGTCGAGGAAGCGCTCGCCGTACGCGGCGAAGGGCCCGTCGGTGAGGTCCGCGTAGAAGAGCGCGGCGGTGCCGCGGTAGAACGCGAACGCGGAGGCCGCCATCTTGCGGAACTTGACCCGGAACGCCGCCGGGTCCTGGGCCAGCAGCTCGCCGAAGGCGGAGTCGAAGACCCGCAGGACGGTCTCGGCGCGGTCCGGTTCGCGGTCGGCGACGGTGGGCTGGTCGGGCATGTCGATCCTCACGTGCGTGCGGTGGTGCTGTGCGGTCCGGTGGCAGGGACGCCCGCCCGGGCCGCGGCGGTTCGTCAGGGGGACGGCGGGCCCTGCGGCGGACCCTGCGGCGGGGGCGGCGGGGTGTGCGGGCCGGGGGTGGTCGGCGGTATCGGCGGGTGCCCCTGGCGCTGCTGGGGCACGTACGGCGGGTACGGCAGGGCGGGCGGCGCCGGGGCCGCGGCCGGGGCGGGCGCGCGGGTGGCCAGCACGATCACCGCGACGGCGATCGCCAGCGCCACGGAGAGCACCAGGGTCAGGTTCAGCCACAGGTGGCCGATCGGCTGGGCGAACGCCTGCCGGGAGGTGGCCGAGAACAGCTGGTTGAGCAGGGACGCCGCGGACTGGTAGGCGCCGACCCCGAGCAGCGCGACGGCGGCCGGGCGCACCCAGCGCCCCTTGGTGAAGGCGCCGACCGCCAGGACCAGCAGCGCGACGCTGAAGGCGGCGTCCCAGCCGAAGAAGCCCACCGGTGCGTCGACGAAGTGGTCGTAGGTCAGCCCGAGCGCGTCCAGCAGGTAGACCGGGCCCTTCTGCGCGACGTCGTAGCCGAGCACCCCGAGTTCCGCGACCAGCTGCACCAGCAGCAGCACGCCGATGGCGACCAGCCCGCCGCCGCTCTGTTCGCGCTCGCGTACCACCGGACCGTACGCCAGCGGGCCGTAGGCCATGGGGAATCCTCCTCGTTCGTCGTGGGCCAGAGGCTAGCGGCGCCGATGACCGGGCGGGAACCCCGGGTGGTCATCCGTGACCGGGCGGGGGGCGAATGTGAGAGGCCGGAGGGCATCCGTGGCGGTCCCGTGACACCTGGGGCAGGGGACTAGACTCGGTCCCGCGAACCCGGAAGCCGTGGTCCGAGCCCCGGTGGTGGCTCGGGCCTCACGTGTTCCCGCCCGAACCCGGACCCCGGAGGCCCCGCCTTGAGCGACCAGCCGTACGCGCACCTGCACGTCCACACCGAGTACTCGATGCTGGACGGCGCCGCCCGGCTGAAGCAGCTGTTCAAGGAGGTCGAGCGGCTCGGCCAGACGCATGTCGCGATGACCGACCACGGCAACATGTACGGCGCCGCGGAGTTCCACAAGCAGGCGACGGCCGCCGGCATCACCCCGGTGATCGGCATCGAGGCGTACGTCGCCCCGGAGTCCCGGTCCAACACCAAGCGCATCCTGTGGGGCCAGCCGCACCAGAAGCGCGACGACGTCTCCGCGTCCGGCGCCTACACCCACAAGACCATCTGGGCCCGGGACAGGCAGGGCCTGCACAACCTCTTCAAGCTGACCTCGCGCTCCTACGCCGAGGGCTGGCTGGTGAAGTGGCCCCGGATGGACAAGGAGATCATCGCCGAGCACGCGGCCGGCCTGATGGCCACCACCGGCTGCCCCTCCGGCGAGGTGCAGACCCGCCTGAGGCTCGGCCAGTTCGACGAGGCCGTCCGGTCGGCCGCCGACTACCAGGACATCTTCGGCCGGGAGAACTACTTCCTGGAGCTGATGGACCACGGCCTCGACATCGAGCAGCGGGTCCGCGACGGCCTGCTGGAGATCGGCCGGAAGCTGAACATCCCGCCGGTGGTCACCAACGACTCGCACTACACCACCGAGTCCGACGCCGGCGCCCACGACCTGCTGCTCTGCGTGCAGACCGGCAAGAACCTCTCCGACCCGGACCGCTTCCGGTTCGACGGCACCGGCTACTACATCAAGTCGGCCGCCGAGATGTACGGCCTCGACTCCTCCGACGCCTGGCAGGAGGGCTGCCGCAACAGCCAGCTGCTGGTCGCCGAGCGGGTCGACACCACCGGCATGTTCGAATTCAAGAACCTGATGCCGCGCTTCCCGATCCCGGAGGGCTTCACCTCCGAGGCGGAGTTCTTCCGGGCCAAGGTCTGGGAGGGCATGGACTGGCGCTTCCCGGGCGGCTACGACGAGGAGCACAAGAAGCTCGCCGAGTACGAGATGGACACCATCGTCCAGATGGGGTTCCCGGCCTACTTCCTCGTGGTCGCCGACTTCATCATGTGGGCCAAGCAGCAGGGCATCGCGGTGGGCCCCGGCCGTGGCTCCGCGGCCGGCTCGCTGGTCGCCTACGCCATGGGCATCACCGACCTCGACCCGATCCCGCACGGCCTGATCTTCGAGCGCTTCCTCAACCCCGAGCGCATCTCCATGCCCGACGTCGACATCGACTTCGACGAGCGCCGGCGCGGTGACGTGATCCGCTACGTGACCGAGAAGTGGGGCTCCGACAAGGTCGCCATGATCGTCACGTACGGCACCATCAAGGCCAAGGCCGCCATCAAGGACTCCTCGCGCGTCCTCGGCTACCCGTACGCAATGGGCGACCGGATCACCAAGGCGATGCCGCCGGACGTCATGGGCAAGGGCATCCCGCTCTCCGGCATCACCGACTCCTCGCACCCCCGCTACGGCGAGGCCGGCGAGATCCGCGGCCTGTACGAGAACGACCCGGACGTCCGCAAGGTCATCGACACCGCGCGCGGCATCGAGGGCCTGATCCGCCAGCCCGGCGTGCACGCCGCCGGCGTCATCATGTCCGCCGAGCCGCTGACCGACCACATCCCGGTCTGGACCCGGCACACCGACGGCGTCACCATCACCCAGTTCGACTACCCCACCTGCGAGGGCCTCGGCCTTCTCAAGATGGACTTCCTCGGCCTGCGCAACCTCACGATCATGGACGACGCCGTCAAGGCGATCCAGAAGAACAAGGGCGTCAAGATCGAGCTGCTGGACCTGCCGCTCGACGACAAGCCCACGTACGAACTCCTCGCCCGCGGCGACACGCTCGGCGTCTTCCAGCTCGACGGCGGCCCGATGCGCTCGCTGCTGCGCCTGATGAAGCCCGACAACTTCGAGGACATCTCCGCCGTCCTGGCGCTGTACCGGCCGGGCCCGATGGGCGTCAACTCGCACACCAACTACGCCCTGCGCAAGAACGGCCAGCAGGAGATCACCCCGATCCACCCGGAGCTGGAGGAGCCGCTCAAGGAGATCCTGGAGCCCACCTACGGCCTGATCGTCTACCAGGAGCAGGTCCAGAAGGCCGCCCAGATCCTCGCCGGCTACTCGCTCGGCCAGGCCGACCTGCTGCGCCGCGCGATGGGCAAGAAGAAGAAGGAGATCCTGGAGGCGGAGTTCGTCCCCTTCCAGCGGGGCTGCCGCGAGCACGGCTACTCGGACGCCGCCATCCAGGCGGTGTGGGACGTCCTCGTCCCGTTCTCCGGCTACGCGTTCAACAAGGCGCACACCGCCGGTTACGGGCTGGTCTCCTACTGGACGGCGTACCTCAAGGCCAACTACCCGGCCGAGTACATGTCCGGCCTGCTCACCTCGGTCAAGGACGACAAGGACAAGTCCGCGGTCTACCTCAACGAGGCCCGCAAGATGGGCATCAGCGTCCTGCCGCCGGACGTCAACGAGTCGGACGCCGACTTCACGCCGCACGGCGACGACACCGTCCGCTTCGGCCTCACCGCCATCCGCAACGTCGGCGGCCCGGTCGTCGAGTCGATGATCCGCACCCGCAGGGCCAAGGGGAAGTTCTCCGCCTTCCCCGACTTCCTGGACAAGGTCGAGTCGGTGGTCTGCAACAAGCGCACCGTCGAATCCCTCATCAAGGCGGGTGCGTTCGACTCGCTCGGGCACACCCGCAAGGGCCTCACCGCGCAGTTCGAGCCGATGATCGACAACGTGGTCGGCGTCAAGCGCAAGGAGGCCGAGGGCCAGTTCGACCTCTTCGGCGGCGACACCGTCTCCGACGAGCCGAGCTTCGGCCTCGACGTGGTCTTCTCCGAGGACGAGTGGGACAAGGCGTTCCTGCTCACCCAGGAGCGCGAGATGCTCGGCCTGTACGTCTCCTCGCACCCGCTGCACGGCCTGGAGCACGTCCTCGCCGACAAGGCGGACTGCGCGGTCGCCGACCTCGCCGAGCGCCCGGACGGGTCGATCCTCCAGATCGGCGGCATCATCTCCGGCCTCCAGCGCAAGATGACCAAGCAGGGCAACGCCTGGGCGATCGCCACCGTGGAGGATCTCGCCGGCTCCATCGACTGCATGTTCTTCCCCGCCAGCTACCAGCTGGTCTCCTCCCAACTCGTCGAGGACGCCGTGGTGTTCGTCCGCGGCAAGCTCGACAAGCGGGAGGACGTGCCGCGGCTGATGGGCATGGAGCTGACCGTCCCCGACCTCTCCAACGCGCACGCCGAGCCGCCGATCGTGATCAACATCCCGAGCGGCCGGATCACTCCGCCGCTGGTCGCCCGGCTCGGCGAGGTCCTCACCCACCACAAGGGCTCGACCGAGGTCCGGCTGCGCCTGGAGGGCCCCAGCAGGACGACCGTGCTCCGGCTGGACCGGCACCGGGTCAAGTCCGACCCGGCGCTCTTCGGCGACCTCAAGCAGCTGCTCGGCCCGAGCTGTCTGGCGGTCTGAGCCTCCGGCACCGGCGGCCGCGCCGCCGCAACGCCGCAGGGGCCCGCCGAGCAGCGCTCGGCGGGCCCCTGCGGCGCGGTGGGGGCGTCAGCCCTCCTTGACCACCAGGGTCTTGGCGCCCTTGTCGTGCAGGCACTGCTGGAGCGGCTTGTCCCACAGCAGCCACAGGCAGTTGAGCAGCTGGAACAGCGAGCCGAGGCAGTACACGGCGCCGGGCAGGCCGTAGACCGCCGCGCGGATCCAGAACGCGTTGTCGGCCGGCCGGCCGCCGTTCGCGACGTCCACCACCCGGAGCTTCATGACCTTCTTGCCGACCGTCTGGCCGTGCTGGGTGAGCAGCATGGCCGCCTCGTAGCCGAAGACCAGCAGCCCGATGAAGACGTCGCCGATGATCGAGAACCCGATGATCGAGGAGACCACGATCACCGGGATGAACAGCACGGCGGCGTCGATCAGGCGGGCCAGGAAGCGGTCACCGGCCGAGGCGAGGATGCGCGTCCCCGGCGCCGGCGGCCCGCTGTACTGCCCGGGCGGGGTCAGCCAGAGCGGCCAGGCCTGCTGGCCGGCCGGCGGCGGGCCGTAGCCGGGCGCTCCGGGCGCGGTGCCGTAGCCGGCCTGGCCGTACGGCGGGGGAGTCCCGTAGCCCGGGGCCGGCGGCTGCTGCTGGCCGTACGGGTTCTGCTGGGGATCCGTCGGATAGCCGTAGCCTGACGGGTCGTTGCTGCTCATGCTCCGGGCTCCCGGTGACGTGGTGATGGTGCAGTGGTGATGGTGCAGCTGTTCTACCCGGCCGGGGCGGAAAACGGCGGATGATCGGTGAATCGTTATCAGCGGAAGCGGGGCGGACGCGGCCGGCCGGCCCCGCCCGCCCCACGGCGGACGGTCAGCTCCAGCGGTAGCGGCGGCGCAGGCTGTCCACCACCACGTTGAACCGGGCCCGGTCCAGGGCGCAGGCCTCGCGGCGCATGCCGCCGTCCCGGACCCGCATCACCCGGTCCAGCGCGACCCAGGAGTCGCGGCCCGACTTGTCCCACGGGCCGGCACCGATCGGCACCCAGTCCCGGTCGTGGTCGTGCCCCTTGCTGGACAGCATGACGGCCAGCAGGCTGCCGTCCTCCTCGCGCGCCACCACCAGCACCGGGCGGTCCTTGCCGCGGCCGTCCCGCTCCTCGTAGGGGACCCACGTCCAGACGATCTCGCCCGGGTCCGGGTCGCCGTCGTGCTTGGGGGAGTACTCGGTGCGGACGGCGCCCACCTCGTACGCCTCGACCTCGACCGTCGCGTCGGGGCCGTAGCGGCCGGGGACGTCCTCGTTGATCAGCTCTGCCATGGCCCGAAGGGTAGCGGCTGCCCACCGGCGGACGGGAGGTCGGTTCGTGGGGAAATCGAGTGGATCGCGTCGCCCGGCCGGGAGATGATCGGTCCATGGCACGCACCTTCGACGACCTGGTGGCCGAGGCCGACGCCGCCCCGATGGACGGCTGGGACTTCTCCTGGCTCGACGGCCGGGCCACCGAGCAGCGGCCCTCCTGGGGCTACCAGCGCCTGCTGGGCGGCCGGTTGGCCGGTGCGGCGGCGGCTCTGGACATCCAGACCGGTGGCGGCGAGGTGCTGGCGGGCGCCGGCCCGCTGCCCCCGCTGACGGTCGCCACCGAGTCCTGGCCGCCCAACGTCGCCAAGGCCACCCGGCTGCTGCACCCGCTCGGCGCGGTGGTCGTCGCCGACCCGGACGAGCCGCCGCTGCCCTTCGCCGACGAGGCGTTCGACCTGGTGAGCAGCCGTCACCCCGCGACCGTCCACTGGACGGAGATCGCCCGGGTGCTGCGGCCCGGCGGCAGCTACGTCGCCCAGCACGTCGGCCACTCCAGCGTCTTCGAACTCGTCGAGTTCTTCCTCGGGCCGCTGCCCGAGGCCGTCCGGCGCGGTCGCCACCCCGACGGCGAGCGCGCCGCCGCCGAGGCCGCCGGCCTGTCCGTCGCCGACCTGCGCTTCGAGCGGCTGCGGGTCGAGTTCCACGACATCGGCGCGGTCGTCTGGTTCCTGCGCAAGGTGATCTGGATGGTCCCCGGCTTCACCGTCGACGCGTACCGCGACCGACTGCGCGACCTGCACAGCCTGATCACCTCGCAGGGCCCCTTCGTCGCCCACTCCAGCCGCACCCTGTTCGACCTCCGCAAGCCCGCCTGAGGCTGCCCGCGGCAGCGCTCAGAGCGGGCCGGGCGGGCCGCCGAGCTCCGGCGGGACGGCGGTGTGGAGGGCGGCGGTGAAGGCGGCGACCGCGGGGTGCGCGGCCGCGCCGGCGCGGAATGCGGTGCGGGTGCGGCGGTGCATCGGCAGTCGGGTCAGCACCACGCCGGGGGCGGGTCGGCGGCGCCCAGGTGGGGCACGAGGCCGACGCCCTGGCCGACCGCGACCAGGGCGAGCACGGTGGCGAAGTCGTCCACCTGGTGGCGGACCTGCGGGGTGAACCCGGCGGCCCGGCAGGCCCGGACGGCCATCGCGCGGCACAGCGTGCCGGCCGGCGCGACGATCCACGGCGAGCGGCGGTGCCCGGCCACCGTGCCGGCGGCCGTCG
Source organism: Kitasatospora paranensis (assembly GCF_039544005.1). Classification (NCBI taxonomy): domain Bacteria; kingdom Bacillati; phylum Actinomycetota; class Actinomycetes; order Kitasatosporales; family Streptomycetaceae; genus Kitasatospora; species Kitasatospora paranensis. The sequence goes on along the minus strand of NZ_BAABKV010000001.1, from coordinate 2,545,697 downwards.
CGGCGAGGTACATCGGCTCGGTGAAGACGGGCTGGGTGACTGCCAGGCCCGGTTCCGGCTCGGTGGGCACCAGGTCGTACTCGTGGACGAGGGCCACGTCCAACTCTCCGGCGCGCACCGCGGCAGCCACCGAGGCCGGGTCGACCTCGGTCACCATGGGCTCCAACCCGGGGTGCCGGGAGGCGAGTTGGGCGAGCGCATGGGGGATGATGGCGCGCGCCGCGGACGGGTAGGTGCCGATCCGCAGCGGCCCGGCGAGGCCCCGGCGGGCGTGCGCGAGTTCGGCGACGGCCTGCTCCAGGCGCTCCAGCACGGCCTCCGCGTGGCGGACGAGGTTCTGTCCGGCGGGGGTGAGCGCGACCCGGCGCCCCGTCCGTTCCAGCAGCGGCACCCCGGCCTCGCGTTCCAGCACGGACAGCTGCTGCGAGACGGCGGACGGGCTGAACGCGAGGGCCTCGGCCACCGCGGCGATCGTGCCGTGGTGAGCGAGTTCGCGCAGCAGGCGCAGGCGGCGGACATCGAGCATCGGCTCAGCTTACGAGAAGCCTCGGAAATGTGAACTGGACCTGCACGATCGCCGCGCGGCAGGCTCGTCGTCATGGAACTCCACGGCATCCACGTCCCCCTGGTCACGCCCTTCGCCGAGGACGGCTCCGTCGCGGCCGACGCGCTGGAGGGCCTCGCCCGCGACGCCCTCGCCGCCGGCGCGGCCGGCCTGGTCGCGCTCGGCACCACCGGCGAACCGGCCACCCTCTCCGAGGACGAGCGGCACACCGTGGTCGCGGTCCTCGCCGAGGTCTGCCGCGCGTACGGCGCCCCGCTGACCGTCGGCGCGGGCGGCAACGACACCCGGCGGTCGGCCGACGCCCTGGCCGCGCTGGCGGGCACCGCCGACGCCGCCCTGGTGACGGTGCCGTCCTTCCTGCGGCCGGGCGAGGCCGGCGCCCTGGCCCACCTCGCCCACCTGGCGGAGCGCAGCCCGGTACCGCTGGTCGTCTACCACATCCCGTACCGGACGGCGCAGCCGCTCGGGGCGGCCGCCCTTCGGGAGGTGCTGGCGACGCCGAACGTCGCGGGCCTGAAGTACGCGCCGGGCGGCATCGACCAGGACGCGGTGGAACTGCTCGCGGACGGCCCCGCCGGGGTGATGGCCGGCGACGACGTCTTCCTGTCGCCGCTGCTGGCGATGGGCGCGAGCGGCGGCATCCTGGCCTCGGCGCACCTGGCGACCGGCCGTTTCGTCGAGCTGGCGGACGCCTGGCACAAGGGCGACGCCGCGCACGCCCGCGACCTCGGGCGGCGGCTGGCCCGGCTCTCCGCGGCGGCCTTCGCCGAACCCAACCCGACCGTCGTCAAGGCCGTGCTGCACGCCCAGGGACGGATCCCCACCCCCGACGTGCGGCTGCCGCTGCTGCCCGCCGCACCCGGCCGGGTCGGCCCGGTGCTCGCGGCGCTGGCCGCCCTCGACGACTGATCCGTTCCGGTACGAATCGATTACGGACGAATCCCGGTGCGCGCCGAGCGGCCCCGCAGTTCTTGCGGACACCGCGGACTTCGCCCGCAGGGGCTTGCGGCCCCGGCCCGCAGCGGCCCGGGCGAGGCGGCCCACAGCGTGGGACGCCGCCGCGGCGCACCCGTCTGACAAGGCATGATGGCAGGGCGCGGAGGCGGGACGACACAGCCGGACGCGCACGACACTTCAGGAGGAGCAGGATGAGGATCGGCATCGTGGGTGCCACCGGCCAGGTGGGCGGCGTCGTCCGCAGCATCCTGGCGGAACGGGACTTCCCGGTGGAGCAGCTGCGGCTGTTCGCCTCGGCGCGTTCCGCCGGGCGGACGCTGCCGTGGAAGGACACCGAGGTCACCGTCGAGGACGCGGCCACCGCCGACTACAGCGGCCTGGACATCGTGATCTTCTCGGCGGGCGGCAGCACCTCCAAGGCGCTCGCGCCCAAGGTCGCCGCGGCCGGCGCCGTCGTCATCGACAACTCCTCCGCCTGGCGCCGCGACCCCGAGGTCCCGCTGGTCGTCGCCGAGGTCAACCCGCACGCGATCGCGGACCGCCCCAAGGGGATCATCGCCAACCCCAACTGCACCACCATGGCGGCCATGCCCGTGCTGCGCCCGCTGCACGACGAGGCCGGGCTGGTCTCCCTGGTGGTCTCCACCTACCAGGCCGTCTCCGGCAGCGGCGTCGCCGGCGTCTCCGAACTGCACGACCAGGCCCGCAAGGTGGTGGACGGCGCCGCGGCGCTCGCCCACGACGGGTCGGCCGTCGAGTACCCGGCGCCGAACGTCTACAAGCGTCCGATCGCGTTCAACGTCGTCCCGCTGGCCGGGTCGATCGTCGAGGACGGCTCCAACGAGACCGACGAGGAGCAGAAGCTCCGGCACGAGAGCCGCAGGATCCTGGAGATCCCGGAGCTCAAGGTCTCCGGCACCTGCGTCCGCGTCCCGGTCTTCACCGGCCACTCGCTGCAGGTCAACGCCCGCTTCGCCCGCCCGCTCACCCCGCAGCGCGCGGCCGAGCTGCTGGCCGGCGCGGCCGGTGTCGAGCTCACCGACATCCCGACCCCGCTGCAGGCCGCCGGCCAGGACCCGACCTACGTCGGCCGGATCCGCGCGGACGAAACCGTCGACAACGGCCTGTCGCTGTTCCTCTCCAACGACAACCTGCGCAAGGGCGCCGCGCTCAATGCCGTCCAGCTTGCCGAGCTGGTCGCCGCCGAGCTCGGCTGACCTCCCACGCGCCCGCCGGCGGCCCCGCACCCGTGACCCACGGGCGCGGGGCCGCCGCACGTCCGGGGCCCGCCGTCAGGACGGCCGGACGGGCAGCTCGGCGGAGGCCGCGTCGCCCGTCCACTTGTCGCCGGGGAGTACCACTGGAAGTCGCCGGGCCCGGTGACCTTCGCGGTGGCGGACACCGTGCCGGAGACCGTCGAGACGGCCTTGCCGACCGTCGTCCAGCGGTTCGACCCGGCCGGCCTGAACTGCAGGTACGCCACGCCCTCCGGGTACCCGTGGTAGCGGTTGTCCGTCCAGAAGGAGCGCGCCAGCCAGCCCTTCACGGTGACGCTCTGGCCCGTCCGGACGGCCGTCGGCACACCCGAGCCGGACAGCTTCGCGGCCCGCTTCAGCGAGAACCCGGCCGCGGTCTTGCCCACGTACCGGTCGCCGTCGTTCGCGGTGACCTTCAGGTCCACGAACCAGGTGCCCGCCTCGTCGTTGAAGACCTGCTTGCGCTTCGGGTCGACCGTCACCGTGCCACGGCAGGTGGACGCCTGCGCCGAGGTCGCGGTGCACCGCATCGGGCCGACCTTCAGCACCCCGTAGTTGGGGCCCCAGACGCCGATCGGATCCACCGCGCGGATCCCGGAGCCGTCCCGGGCCTGCACCTCCACCGGGAAGGTCGCCGGCCGGTCCGGGCCGAGCAGGATCGGCCGCCCGCCGTTGACGGTTATCGAGGTGACGGTCGTGTCGCCGTGCGAGGAGTCGGTGGTGATGGTGGGCACTGCGAGGACGGCCACCGCCGCACCCGCCGCCACCGCGCACAGCGCCCAGGAAGTCTTCCGCATGATGCCCCCAGTATCACCGCAACCGGCGGGTGCCCCGGACGCCGGTCCCGCCGTCGCGGTTCGGCGCCCGGCCACCGGGTAAGGCAGTGCCTAACCCCGCCCCACCGGGGGCGCCGCGAGGGAGAGGAGCGGGCCGTGGACCGCTGCGTTGTCCTGGTGGACGCCGGTTACCTGCTCGGCGCCGCCGCCAGCCTGCTCGTGGGCGAGCCCGCCCGCTCCCGGGTGAGCGTCGACCACACCGGGCTGGTCGCGGCACTGCGCGAACGGGCCGAGGCCGAGACCGGCCTCCCCTGCTGCGGGTCTACTGGTTCGACGCCGCCCCCGACCGAAGACCGCTCCCCGAGCACCGCCGGCTGCGGGTGCTGCCGCGGGTCACCGTCCGGCTCGGCGCGCTCACCCGCGCGGAGGGCCGCTGGGTGCAGAAGGGCGTGGACGCCGCGATGCACGCCGAACTCACCGAACTCGCCCGCAACCACGCCTGCTCCGACGTGGTCCTGGTCACCGGCGACGGCGACCTGCTGCCCGGCGTGATGTCCGCCAAGGAGCACGGCGTCGCCGTCCACCTGTGGGCCCTGCAGGCCGCGGACGGCGACTTCAACCAGTCCGAGGACCTCGTCGGCGAGGCCGACGAGCGGCGCGTCCTGGACCGTGCCTGGATCGAGAGCTGGGCGCGGCTGCGCGAGCTCCCCGGGGTCTTCCCCGCCCCCGGCGCCCCGCCCGGGATCGCCGCCGTCCTCGCCGCCCCGCCCGCGCCCCGCCCCGCCGAGCCGGCCCCCGCACGGCCCCAGCCCGCCGCCGCGCTCAAGGTCGTCCCCACCCCGAAGGACCTCGCCGACCGCGCCCCGCTGCCCCCCGGCGGGTCCGCCGCAGTCTCCGCCGCCGGGCCCGTCCTGCGCTGGACCTCCGAACGCGGCTGGCTCGACCGTCCCTACCCGCAGGGCACCCCGGCCTCCCCGGCCACCGCCGGCGACGCGCTGCCCACCCTGGCCCAGCTCACCACCTCCGCCCAGCGCTGGGCGGACCGCGAGGAGGACATCACCAGCATCGGCGGCGATCCGCACGAGGTCGGGCAGGTCTTCGCCCGCCGCTGGATCGACCGCCTCGGCGAGGTCGGCCGGCTGACCGTGCTGTGGACGGACTACCCGCGCATACCGCACCGCCTCGACGGCGAGCTGCTCCGCTACGCCGCCAGGTTCGGCCTGCTCGCCCACAAGGACGACCAGATCGACGAACACGACCGGTACGCCATCCGCGACGGCTTCTGGAAGGAGCTCGCCGTCCGCGTCCCCGGCGGCCAGGCCGCGATGGCCGACGACTAGGGCCGGACGCGGTACCAGGACTCAGGGCTCGTCCGACGACCGGGGCCGGACCGGGGGCAGCGGCCGGTGCGCCCCGGTCGTCCCGGATCGGCCCCGTTGTCCGGTTCGGCGGCGGCGGAGCGTAGAGTCTTCGGTCGTGAGCGACACCGACCGGCAGGCACCCGCGGCCCCGACCCTGGGCGCCGGCGGCAGGCCGGTCCCCGAGCCCTGCTGCACCGTCCGAGGGCTGGCCAAGACCTTCCGCAGCGGCCGCGGCGCCGAGGCCTGCGAGGTCCGGGCCAACGCCGGGATCGACCTCACCGTCGGCCGCGGTGAGATCTTCGGCCTGCTCGGCCCGAACGGTGCCGGCAAGTCCACCCTCGTGCGCCAGCTCACCGGCCTGCTCCGGCCCGACGCGGGCACCGTCGACATCCTCGGCCACGACATCGTCCGCCACCCCGAGCGGGCCGCCCGGCTGCTCGGCTACCTCGGCCAGGAGTCCACCGCGCTGGACGAGCTGACCGTCGCGCTGGCCGCCGAGACCACCGGCCGGCTGCGCGGTCTGACCCGCGCCCGGGCGCGCGCGGAGGCAGCCGACGTCCTCACCGAGCTCGGCCTGGAGCCGCTGGCCGGCCGTCCGATCGCCAAGCTCTCCGGGGGCCAGCGCCGGCTCGCCTGCTTCGCGGCCGTCCTCGTGGGGAGCGTCCGCTGCTCGTCCTGGACGAGCCCACCACCGGGATGGACCCGGTCGCCCGCCGGGCGGTCTGGGCCGCCGTGGACCGCCGCCGGGCGGAGTGCGGCACCACCGTCCTGCTGGTCACCCACAACGTGATCGAGGCCGAGACGGTGCTCGACCGGGTCGCCGTCGTGGACGAGGGCCGGGTGATCGCCTGCGACACGCCCGGCGGGCTCAAGGCGCTGGTCGACGGCGACGTCCGGCTCGACCTGGTCTGGCGCACCGAGGCGCCGCTGGACGTCCCCGCGGTCGCCCGGCTGGCCGAACGCGCCGAGCGCAGCGGCCGCCGCTGGACGGTGCGCACCACCCCCGAACAGGCCCGCGAGCTGGTCGCCGCCGTCACCGGCGGAGCGGCCCTCGCGGCGCTCGACGACTTCACCCTGGCCACCCCGAGCCTGGAGGACGCCTACCTCAAGCTCGGCGGCCGGCACAGCGGACTGGCGAAGTGAGGACTGCCGACGTGACGATGCTCGACGCCCCGGCCCCCGCCGTCCCCGCGACCGCCGCCGAGCTGGCCCCCGCCGCCCGGCTGCTGCCCGCGCTCGCCGCCGTCTACCGGGCGCAGCTGGCCCGGGCCCGGGTGGCCCGGATCCCGCTGCTGTTCGTGGCGACCTTCCAGTCGCTCGGCATCCTGGTGATGATGCGCGGCGTCGTCGATCCCGGTGACAACCCGGCCGCGCACGCCGTGGTGGCCGGCTCGGCGGTGCTGGTGGTCGCCTTCGTCGCGCTCAACCTGCTCGCCCAGTACTTCGGCAGGCTCCGGGCCACCGGCGGCCTCGACCACTACGCGACGCTGCCGGTGCCGCCCGCCGCGGTGGTGCTGGGCGCGGCCGGCGCGTACGCGTCGTTCACGCTGCCGGGCACGGTGGTGACGGCCGCCGCCGGTGCCTGGATGTTCGATCTGCCGGTCGCCCACCTGTGGGTCCTGCTGGCCGTCGTCCCGCTCGCCGGGGCGGCACTGTCCGGGCTGGGCGCCGCCTTCGGGCTGCTCGCGCCGCGCCAGGAGATCGCCACGCTGCTCGGCCAGCTGGGCATGTCGGCGGCCCTGCTGCTGGGCGTGCTGCCGGTCTCCCACCTGCCGGAGCCGGTGCGCCGGCTGCGCGACCTGCTGCCGTCCACGTACGGCGTGGAGGCGTTCGCCCGGACGTTCACGGCCTCGCCCGACTGGGCGGCCGTCCTCGGTGACCTGGCGGTCTGTGCGGCCGTCGGGCTCTGCTCGCTCACGGCGGCGACCTGGGCGTACCGGCGGGCCACCCGCTGACGGGGGACGATCGGACCGCGTCCGCCCGGTCGTGAAACGATGAGCCCGTGACCGTACCGAACACACCTCCGGGGCCGGGCGCCGAGTCGGCCGCCGCGCACGATCCGTTCGCCCCGCCGCCGCTGCCCGAGCGGCCCGCCCGGTCGAAGGCACCGCTCGTGCCGGAGCTGCGGATCGGCGCGCTCGCGGCGGTCGGCGGGGCCCTGCTCGGTGTGGTGCTCGGCCTGCTGTGGCTCTGGCTGGCGCCCAGGGTGGGGCTGGTCGTCAAGGGCGACCAGCTGCTCTACACCGACCCGGAGGGCGAGCAGCGGGCCGGCGCGGACTCGGTGTTCGCGCTGCTGGCCCTCGGCGCCGGGGTCGTCACGGCGCTGGCCGCCTTCCTGCTCACCCGGCGGCGCGGCGGCGGCATCGCGGTCGCGGTCGGCCTCGCCGTCGGCGGGGTGGCGGGCTCGCTGATCGGCTGGCAGCTCGGAATCCGGCTGGGGCCGGCCTCGGACCTGGTGGCCCACGCCAAGCAGGTCGGCGAGGGCGGCCGCTTCTCCGCGCCGCTGGAGCTCGGCGCCCACGGTGCGCTGCTGGTCTGGCCGGTCACCGCGATGGTGGTGCTGCTGGTGCTGTCCGCCGCGTTCGGCAAGCGCGAGCAGGACCCGCCGCCGTACTGGGCCGGCCCGTGGGGCGCGCCGCCGCCGGCCGAGCGCCCGCAGGCCGCCGGCCCCTTCGACGGTGACTCCGCCGATCCCGCCACCGGCCCGCGGGACGCCGGCCCGGACGGCACTGGGCCGCACAGCCCCACCCCTGACGGTCCGCACGGCGGCGGGCCCGGGCGCTTCGGCGCCCGGGCCCGCCCCGGGTCAGCGCCCGATGGCCGCCGTGCCGGCACCGGTGAGGGCGAGCAGGTCGGCCGGGGCGAGCTCGACCTCCAGGCCGCGCCGCCCGGCCGACACGAAGACGGTCGGATGGGCGAGCGCGCTGTCGTCCAGGACGGTCCGCAGCGGCCGCCGCTGGCCCAGCGGCGAGATGCCGCCGAGGACGTAGCCGCTGCTGCGCTCGGCGGCCGCCGGGTCGGCCATCGCCGCCCGCTTGCCGCCGACCGCCGCAGCCAGCGCCTTGAGGTCGAGCGCGCCGGAGACCGGGACGACGCCCACGACCAGGGCGCCGTCGACCTCGGCGACCAGCGTCTTGAACACCCGCTCCGCGGGGACGCCCAGCACCTCGGCGGCCTCCCCGCCGTAGGAGGCGGCGGCCGGGTCGTGGTCGTAGGCGTGCACGGTGAACGCGACGCCCGCACTCTCCAGCGCGACGGTGGCCGGGGTGCCCTGGCCGCCCTTCTTCGTCTTCTTCGCCATCGGTGGCGGCCCTCCTGGTCGGGGCGGGGTCAGTTCGGGCTGAAGGCCTGGCGGGTCAGGTCGGTCGCGGGCACCGACGGCAGCCAGGCCAGCAGGGCCGTCTCCCGGCGCAGCAGCTCCAGCTCGGCGTCGAGGCGCTGGGCGGTGTCCGGGCAGGCCAGCAGCTCCTGCTTGACCGGGGCGGGCAGCACGGCGGCGGCCGCCACCAGGTAGGACAGCACCTGCGGGTCGAGCGGCAGCTCCTGCTCGCCGGCCAGGGTGGACTCCTTCGCCCCGGCCAGGCGCTTGCGGTACAGCCGGAACGCGCGCTCCACCCCGGCGGCCAGCGCGCCGGCGCCCTTGCCGGACTGCTCCTCCAGCTCCTCCGTCTCGCCGACCAGGTACGGGCCGGTGGCGTCGATCGAGAGCAGCCGGAACCGGGTCGTCCCGGTGATCAGCAGTTCGTACCGGCCGTCGGACTGCTCGCGGGCGGTGGTGACGTCGGCGACGCAGCCCACCCGGTGCAGCGCCTCCAGCGGGTCGCCGGTCATGGTGCCGAGGCCGTCCAGCGGCCCGGCCGGGCCCGCGCTCTCCCGGACGGGGGCGACCTCGCGGCCGTCCCGGATCGCGAGCACGCCGAACCGGCGCGGCTGCTCGTCCGGTCCGGCGAGCAGGTCGGCGACGAGTCGGCGGTAGCGCTCCTCGAAGACGTGCAGGGGCATCACCAGGCCCGGGTACAGGACCGTGTTGAGCGGGAAGAGCGGGAGCCGTTCTGTCACGGCGCACAGCGTAGTTGCCCGGGCGCCCCGCGCGCCCGGGCGTTTCGTGGCGCGCCGGGCCCGGTGCCGCCCGGGCCCGTGCCGGTCAGCCGCGCTGGAGCAGCCGGGTGGCGCCGGTCACCACCGTCGTGGCGAGGATCCAGCCGGTCAGGACGAGCCCGGCGGCCACCCACTGGCCGGTATGGCCCGGGTTCCAGCCGTCCTGCCCGAGGTCGACCACCGGCAGCAGCCGGCTCAGCGCGAACAGCGGCGCGTTCCAGGTCGGCACCTCGTCGGCCTTGAGCGCCGGCGGCGGGTTCGCGGCGAAGTACGCGGTGCCCAGCAGCCAGGCCAGCAGCAGCCACAGCGCGGCCCGGCCCGGCCGGTAGCCGTAGCCGACCGTGACGTCCTGCAGCAGCCCCCACAGCCGGGCGTGCACCGGCAGGGCCCCCGCCGCCGGCGCTGCTTGGCGTACAGCACCTCGCGGGCGTCGTCGTCCCGGCCGTCGCGGCGCAGCGCGGAGGCGAGCTGCTCGTACGGCTCGGGCTGGTACTCGCCGAGCGAGGACTCCAGCCAGGCGATCCGCTGCTCGACGTCGAACGGCGCGGCAGGCCGCAGCGAGTCGTAGGCGAAGCCGTCGAGCACCACCAGGCCGGCGCCCGGCCAGGACGCCGGCGTGTCGACCAGGTTGCCGACCTGGGCGCGGGAGAGCGAGACCCGCCCGCCGGGCGCGGTGCGGCAGGCGAAGCGCAGCTCGGGCGTGCGGATCCGGCGCAGGGACAGCTCCTGCTGCGGGGAGAGCGCGAACTCGGCGTCGTGGATCAGGCAGGCGCTCTCGAAGCGGGCGTCGACCAGCCGGACCCCGCCGCGGGCGCGGAACGGGGTCACCGAGGCGCCGGGTGCGATCGGCATGCCGTAGCCGTACCCGTAGTGGGTGGGGGAGGACGTCCAGCTGCTGTCGGCGGAGCCGGTCAGGTACAGCGTGTTGCCGACCGACGTCCGGGCCAGGTTCAGGCAGTTGCGGGTCGGGTCGGCGATGCTCAGCTGTGCGCCGCGCAGCGAGAGCCGCCCGCCGATCCGGCCGGTGCGGATGCCGAACTCGCCGTGCGCGACCAGCCGCTCGGCCTCCAGGTCCTGGTGGACGGTGAGCCCGTCCGCGGCGAACGCCCGACTGTGCCGGTCGGCGCCCAGCACGGCCTGGTTGAGCAGCAGGTCGGTGCCGATCCTCGCGTCGGTGAGCCGGACGCCCTGCGGTATCACGCAGCGGGCCAGGTGCAGGTCGCCGTCGGCGGCCAGCCGGGCGGCCTCCAGCCGCGGTATCAGGCAGCCGATCAGCCGGACGGTGCCGACCCTGGCCTCGGACACCAGCACCGTGCTGTCGAAGCGGCAGCCGTGCATCTCGATGTAGGACGGCACGGTGGCGCCGGCCAGCCGGAGCGGGCCGGTGACGTACGCGCCGTCGAGCCTCAGCCCGGCGACGCGCCCGGGCGCGGCCTCCGGTCCGGACAGCAGCAGGTGGGCGAGCACCTCGGCGCGGACCGTCCGCTCCGGCCCCCAGTCGGCGCCGCCGGCCGCGTCGTCGTCGGCGCCGTCCGTCCTCAGGTCGAGCACTTCGCCGCGCCGGAAGGCCTCCCACAGCCGCTCCTCCACGGGTGTCCAGCCGTGCGGCGGCCCCTCGCCCATCGTCCCCCCAGTGATCATCGGCAGTCTCACCCTTCGTATCACGGACTGAAATGCCGGACCGCCCGATTCGGCCACTCCTTACACTGGGGCCTGTGATCTCTCGAATCGACCTGCGCGGCTCCGTCACGGACCCGCGCGACCTGCTGCCCCGTGCCGAGTTCGACGTGGAGGCCGCCCTGGAGAAGGTGCGGCCGATCTGCGAGGACGTCCGCCATCGCGGGGTCGCGGCGCTGATCGAGATCACCGAGCGCTTCGACGGCGTGCGGCTGGAGAGCACCCGCGTCCCCGAGGAGCGGATCACCGCCGCCCTGGAGACCCTCGACCCGAAGGTGCGCGCCGCGCTGGAGGAGTCGATCCGCCGCGCCCGGATCGTGCACGCGGACCAGCGCCGCACCGGCCACACCACCCAGGTGGTGCCCGGCGGCACCGTCACCCAGCGCTGGGTGCCGGTCGACCGGGTCGGCATGTACGTGCCGGGCGGCCTGGCGGTGTACCCGTCCTCCGTGGTGATGAGCGTCGTCCCGGCGCAGGCGGCCGGCGTCCGCGGCATCGCGGTCACCTCCCCGCCGCAGAAGGCATTCGGCGGCGGGGTGCACCCGACGATCCTGGCGGCCTGCGCGCTGCTCGACGTCACCGAGGTGTACGCGGTCGGCGGTGCCCAGGCGGTCGCGATGTTCGCGCTCGGCACGGAGGAGTGCGAGCCGGTCAACATCGTCACCGGTCCGGGCAACATCTACGTGGCCGCCGCGAAGCGCCTGTTCGCCGGCCGGATCGGCATCGACTCCGAAGCCGGCCCGACCGAGATCATGGTCCTCGCCGACGACAGCGCCGACGCGGTCGAGGTCGCCTCCGACCTGATCAGCCAGGCCGAGCACGGCCCGACCTCCGGCTCGGTGCTGGTCACCGACTCCCCGGAGCTGGCCGACGCGGTCGAGGCGGAGCTGAAGGACCAGGTCGCCCGCACCAAGCACAGCGAGCGGGTGGCCCGGGCGCTCGGCGGCCCGCAGTCCGGCATCATCCTGGTCGACGGCGTCGAGCAGGGGCTGGCGGTCGTCAACGCGTACGCCGCCGAGCACCTGGAGATCCAGACCCGGGACGCGCACGCGGTCGCCGCCGGGGTCCGCAACGCGGGCGCGATCTTCATCGGCCGGTACACCCCGGTGTCGCTCGGCGACTACGCGGCCGGCTCCAACCACGTGCTGCCCACCGGCGGCTGCGCCTGCCACTCCTCCGGACTCTCGGTGCAGACCTTCCTGCGCGGCGTCCAGGTCGTCGAGTACGACCGCGAGGCGCTGGCCGGCATCGCCGCGCACGTGGTCGACCTCTCCACCGCCGAGGACCTCCCGGGCCACGGCGACGCGATCCGCGCCCGCTTCGACTGGACGGTCCCCGGCTCTTGAACATCGACGACCTCCCCATCCGCGACGAGCTGCGCGGCCAGTCCCCGTACGGCGCGCCGCAGCTCGACGTCCCCGTCCAGCTGAACACCAACGAGAACCCGTACCCGCTGCCCGAGCCGCTGGTGGCCCGGATCGCCGAACGGGTCGCCGAGGCCGCCCGGCACCTCAACCGCTACCCCGACCGGGACGCCGTCGAGCTGCGCGAGGGCCTGGCCGACTACCTCACCCGGACGACCGGCCACGCCGTCACCCGGACGCAGGTGTGGGCCGCCAACGGCTCCAACGAGGTGCTCCAGCAGCTGCTGCAGACCTTCGGCGGCCCCGGCCGCACCGCCCTCGGCTTCGAGCCCTCGTACTCGATGCACGCGCTGATCTCGCGCGGCACCGGCACCGGCTGGATCTCCGGCCCCCGCAACGAGGACTTCACCGTCGACCTCGACGCGGCCGTCGCCGCGATCGCCGAGGTGCGGCCGAACGTCGTCTTCGTCTGCTCGCCGAACAACCCGACCGGCACCGCCGTCGCCGCCGACACCGTCCTCGCCCTGTACGAGGCCGCGCAGGCCGCCCGGCCCAGCCTGGTGATCGTCGACGAGGCGTACGTCGAGTTCTCGCACCGCGCCTCGCTGCTGCCGCTGATCGAGGGCCGGCCCAACCTCGTCGTCACCCGCACCATGTCGAAGGCGTTCGGCGCGGCCGGGCTGCGGCTCGGGTACCTCGCCGCCGACCCGGCCGTGGTCGACGCCGTCCAGCTGGTGCGGCTGCCCTACCACCTGTCGGCCGTCACCCAGGCCACCGCGCTGGCCTGCCTGGAGCACACCGACACCCTGCTCGGCTACGTCGAGCAGCTCAAGGCCGAGCGCGACCGCCTGGTCGACGCGCTGCGCGGCCTCGGCCTGTCGGTCACCGACTCCGACGCCAACTTCATCCAGTTCGGCCGCTTCGCCGACACCCACGCCGTCTGGCAGGCGATTCTCGATCGGGGCGTGCTCGTCCGCGACAACGGCGTCCCCGGGTGGCTGCGCGTCACCGCCGGTACGCCGGCCGAGAACGACGCCTTCCTGGACGCCGTCCGCCTCTCCCTCCCGTCGCCCGCCCCCACCCTTGATCGTGCGCGCCTCGCGCGCGCAGCCAGTCAGGAGCTGTAACCCCGAATGTCCCGTATCGGCCGCGTCGAACGCACCACCAAGGAGACCTCGGTCCTCGTCGAGATCGACCTCGACGGCACCGGAAAGACCGACATCTCCACGGGCGTCGGGTTCTACGACCACATGCTCGACCAGCTCGGCCGCCACGGCCTCTTCGACCTCACGGTCAAGACCGACGGCGACCTGCACATCGACACCCACCACACCATCGAGGACACCGCCCTCGCCCTGGGCGCCGCCTTCAAGCAGGCGCTCGGCGACAAGGTCGGCATCTACCGCTTCGGCAACTGCACCGTCCCGCTGGACGAGTCGCTCGCCCAGGTCACCGTCGACCTCTCCGGCCGCCCCTACCTGGTGCACACCGAGCCCGAGTCGATGGCGCCGATGATCGGCGCCTACGACACCACGATGACCCGGCACATCCTGGAGTCGTTCGTGGCGCAGGCCCAGGTCGCGCTGCACGTCCACGTGCCGTACGGCCGCAACGCGCACCACATCGTGGAGTGCCAGTTCAAGGCGCTCGCCCGGGCGCTGCGCTACGCCTCCGAGCGCGACCCGCGCGCGGCCGGCATCCTCCCCTCGACCAAGGGTGCACTGTGAGCAAGTCCGCCGTCGCGCTGATCTTCGTCGGCCTCTTCCTGGCCGGCGGCGTCATCTCGTTCTGGAAGCAGAAGCTGCCCAAGGGCGTCATCGCCGTGGTCGCCATCGGCGCCGTGATGTGCCTGGGCACCGGCCTGATGCGCCTCTAAGAGACGGGATCCCCCTTCATGGCCAAGAACGTCGTCGTCCTCGACTACGGTTCCGGCAACCTCCGTTCCGCGCAGCGCGCCGTCGAGCGCACCGGCGCGAACGTCACCGTCACCTCCGACTTCCAGGCCGCCCTCGACGCGGACGGCCTGCTGGTGCCCGGCGTCGGCGCCTTCGAGGCCTGCATGCGCGGCCTCAAGGCCGTCCGCGGCGAGCAGATCATCGGCCGCCGGCTCGCCGGCGGCCGGCCGGTGCTCGGCATCTGCGTCGGCATGCAGATCCTCTTCGAGCGGGGCGTCGAGCACGGCGTCGAGACCGCCGGCTGCGACGAGTGGCCCGGCACGGTCGAGCCGCTGGAGGCCCCGGTCGTCCCGCACATGGGCTGGAACACCGTCGACGCCCCCGAGGGCAGCCGGCTCTTCGCCGGCCTCGACGCCGACACGCGCTTCTACTTCGTGCACTCCTACGGCGTGCGCCACTGGGAGCTGGAGGTCCACAGCGAGCGGCTGAACCCCCCGCTGGTCACCTGGGCCACCCACGGCCACCGGTTCGTCGCCGCGGTGGAGAACGGCCCGCTGTGGGCCACCCAGTTCCACCCCGAGAAGTCCGGCGACGCCGGCGCCGCCCTGCTGACCAACTGGGTCACCACCCTCTGAAGCCCCTTCCACGCTTGGAGAGCCGTACGTGAGCCGCCTCGAACTCCTGCCCGCCGTCGATGTCCGCGACGGCCAGGCCGTCCGCCTGGTCAAGGGCGCCTCCGGCACCGAGACCTCCTTCGGCGAGCCGCTCGCCGCCGCCCTCGCCTGGCAGGCCGCCGGCGCCGAGTGGCTGCACCTGGTCGACCTCGACGCCGCCTTCGGCACGGGCGACAACCGCGCCCTGGTCGCCGAGGTCACCGGCCGCCTCGACATCAAGGTCGAGCTGTCCGGCGGCATCCGCGACGACGCCTCGCTCGCCGCCGCCCTCGCCACCGGCTGCACCCGCGTCAACCTCGGCACCGCCGCGCTGGAGAGCCCGGAGTGGGTCGCCAAGGTCATCGCCGAGCACGGTGAGAGGATCGCGGTCGGCCTCGACGTCGTCGGCACCACCCTGCGCGGCCGCGGCTGGACGAGCGAGGGCGGCGACCTGTACGAGGTCCTCGCCCGCCTCGACTCCGAGGGCTGCGCCCGCTACGTCGTCACCGACGTCAACCGCGACGGCACCCTCACCGGCCCCAACCTGGAGCTGCTGCGCACCGTCTGCGCCGCCACCGACCGGCCCGTCGTCGCCTCCGGCGGCGTGTCGTCCCTCGACGACCTGCGCGCCATCGCCACCCTGGTCCCGGAGGGTGTCGAGGGCTCGATCGTGGGCAAGGCCCTCTACGAGCAGAAGTTCACCCTCGAAGAGGCCCTGGAGGCTGTGTCCCGATGACCGCAGGATCACCGAGCGGCTCCGCCGGGAGCCCGGCCGCGCCGGGTCCGCACCGGGTCTCCGGCTCCTCCCCCTGGGAGGAGCAGTTCGGGTACTCCCGCGCGGTCGCGGTCGGGGACTTCGTCCTGGTGGCCGGCACCACCGCGTTCGACGACGGCGTCGTGCAGCACGAGGGCGACCCGTTCCTGCAGACCGTCGCCGCGTTCCGGATGGCCTTCAAGGCCCTGGAGCGGTACGGCCTGTCGCCGGCCGACGTGGTGCGCACCCGGATGTACCTCACCCACGTCCGGGACGCCGACGAGGCCGGCCGGGCGCACAAGAAGCTCTTCGACGCGATCCGCCCGGTGGCGACCATGGTCGTGGTGGAGGGCCTGATCGACTCCCGGATGATGGTCGAGGTCGAGGTGGAGGCCTACCGCTCCGGGCTCGCTGACTCCCTGGAAGGCAAGCCGTGACCCTCGCCGTACGTGTCATCCCCTGTCTGGACGTCGACGCCGGACGGGTCGTCAAGGGTGTCAACTTCCAGAACCTGCGCGACGCCGGCGACCCGGTCGAGCTCGCCAAGCTCTACGACGCCCAGGGCGCCGACGAGTTGACCTTCCTGGACATCACCGCCTCGTCCGGTGACCGGGAGACCACCTACGACGTGGTGCGCCGCACCGCCGAGCAGGTCTTCATCCCGCTCACCGTCGGCGGCGGGGTGCGGGCCGTCGAGGACGTCGACCGGCTGCTGCGGGCCGGTGCCGACAAGGTCGGCGTCAACACCGCGGCCATCGCCCGCCCGGAGCTGGTCCGCGAGATCGCCGAGCGCTTCGGCCGGCAGGTGCTCGTCCTCTCGGTGGACGCCCGGCGCGCCCCCGAGGGCACCGCGACGGCCTCCGGCTTCGAGGTCACCACGCACGGCGGCCGCCGCGGCACCGGCCTGGACGCCGTCGAGTGGGCCGTGCGCGCCGCCGAACTCGGCGCCGGCGAGATCCTGCTGAACTCGATGGACGCCGACGGCACCAAGGACGGCTACGACCTGGAGATGATCCGGGCCGTGCGCAAGCACGTCTCCGTCCCGGTGATCGCCTCGGGCGGCGCCGGCAAGCTCGCCGACTTCGCCCCGGCGGTCGACGCCGGGGCCGACGCGGTGCTCGCCGCCTCCGTCTTCCACTTCGGCGACCTGACGATCGGCCAGGTCAAGGGCGCGCTCCGGGAGACCGGCCACCCCGTCCGCTGAGCGGGCCGCGACCGACCGCAGGCGCCGGGCCCGGACGGGCCGCGGCGCCTGCGGGGCGTCAGGACTGCCGGGGTCGGGCGTGATGACCGCGAACTGCGCCCCGAACGGGTCGGCCAGCACCGCGAGCCGGCCCACCGTCGGGATGGTCTCGGCGGGCAGCACCACCGTGCCGCCGCCGGCGGTCGTGGCCGCGACCGCCGCGTCGGTGTCGGCGACCGCGAAGTGCACCAGCCAGCCGGCCCCCAGACCGGGGTGCGGCCCGGCCGCGCCGCCGAAGCCGGCGGCCTGCTGGTCGTCGCCGTCCGCGGTCGACAGGATCGTGTACTCGACGCCCGGCAGCCCGGAGTCCGCCGAGCGCCAGCCGAACAGCGCCCGGTAGAAGCCGAGGGCCGCAGGGAGGTCGGCGCTGTGCAGCTCCGTCCAGCAGAGCGCGCCCGTCTCGCCGACCTCGTCCAGTCCGCGGGTGGTGCCCGCCTCCCAGGCGGCGAACCGCCCGCCGGTCGGGTCGGTGAGCTGGACGAGCCGGCCGGCGTCCATCACGTCCATCGGCGGCACCCGGACGGTGCCGCCGGCCTGCTCGGCGGCCTTGGCGGTGGCCTCGGCGTCGGGCGTCAGGAAGAAGACCGTCCAGGCGGTGGCCGCGCCCGGCTCCTGGAGCGGGCCGGCGGCGGCGACCGTCCGGCCGCCCTGCTGGAGGAAGACGTACCCGCCGGTGTCCGGCCCGGCCGAGACGGCGGACCAGCCGAGGACGGAGCCGTAGAAGGCGGCGGCCGCGTCGATGTCCGGCGTGCCGAGGTCGATCCAGCAGGGTGAACCCGTGCGGAAGTCCGTGGGGGCCATGAGGGGTGCTCCTTCGGTGGCTGGTGGGGTCAGGACTGCGGCATGTCGCTGCGGATGACGGCGAAGACCACGCCGTGCGGGTCGGTGGCCCAGCCGAGGCGGCCGACGCCGGGCACGTCGGAGCCCGCCATCATCACCGCGCCGCCGCCCGCGGCGGCCCGGTCGAGCGTCGCGTCCACGTCCTCGACCTCGAAGTAGGGCACCCACCGGACGGGCTCCCGGTCGCCCTGCAGCGGTGCGATGCCGCCCAGCGAGGTCGCCTGCTGGTCGCCCTCGGCGGGGGACAGCACGACGTAGTTCATGCCGGGCATCTCGACCGTCTCGGTGCGCCAGCCGAACAGCGCCCGGTAGAACGGGACGGCGGCGGCCGGGTCGGCGGTGTGCAGCTCGGCCCAGCAGAAGCTGCCGGGGCCGCCGACCTTGTCCAGGCCCTTGGTGTTGCCGGGCTGCCAGAGCGCGAACTGCACCCCGGCCGGGTCGCTGAGCTGGGCCATCCGGCCCTCGGACATGACGTCGAACGGCTCGGCCCGCACCGTGCCGCCGTGCTGCTCGGCGGTCTTGGCGGTGGCGTCCGCGTCCGGCACCTGGAAGTAGATCATCCAGGCCGGGGTGGCGCCCTGCTCGGTCAGTGCCCCGATCGCGGCGACCGTGCTGCCGTCGTGCCGGAGGTAGCCGTACCCGCCGGCCTCCTCGCCGAGCGAGTGGAACGTCCAGCCGAAGACGTCCTGGTAGAAGGCGGCGCTCGCCGGGATGTCCGCGCTGCCGAGGTCGAGCCAGCAGGGGAGCCGGCCTGGAAGTCCGTGGTGAGCATGGTGACGGGTGCCCTTCGAGGGTGGCGTGGGCGGCCGGGCCCGCCCGCACGGGTGCACGGACGGCACAGCCCCGGGCCACCAGCCAGTGTGACCCGCGCCACTGACAATCGGCGCGTTCAGTGCCGCGCCGGGGGCGCGGGGCACCGCGCAGGCCGCGGACGGGCGCCGCTCAGGGCAGCGCGAGCGCCCGCCGCAGGGCCTCCAGGGCGTTCTGCGGGCCGGCCGCCTCCACCGCCGTCCGCGCACCGCGGCCGAAGGCGAAGAGCACCAGCTCGGCCGGTTCGCCGGTGACCTCGACGGTCGGCGCCGTGCGGTGCGGCAGATCCACCGAGCGGCCGTCGGGCCGCCGGAGCACCAGGCCGACCGGGGACTTCGGCCGGGTCTCCAGCCGGGCCAGCGTCGGCAGCCGGCGCCACAGCTCCTCGGCCGGCCCGGCGGGCTGCGGACCGGGCCGCCACTGCTCCGCGGCCCGGCGGACGTCCTCCGCGTGCACGAAGAACTCCACCAGGTTGGCCGCCGCGTCCACGCCCGGCAGGGCGAACGGCGACAGCGCGGGCGGCCCCTCGCGCAGCATCCGGACCAGCTCCGGGTAGGGCCGGCGGGCGTACCCGGCCTGGACCCGGGCCGTCCAGCCGGCCATCGGCCGCAGCCGGATGCCCGTCGCGGCGTCCGGCCGGCGCTCGCGCAGCACCACGTGGGCCGCGAGGTCCCGGGTCGTCCATCCGGTGCACAGCGTGGGGGCGTCCGGTCCGGCCGCGGCCAGGAGGTCGGCCAGTCGCTCGCGTTCGATCCGTGCAGGGTTCGGCATGGGCACCACCGTAAGGGGCGCGCGCGCGTTGCCGCCGGGCGGGCACCGGAGGATCGTGGAATCCGGGTGCGCGGCGGCCGGCGGACGATCGATGGCCAGGGGGCGGCCACCAGGAGGTGTGCCATGACCTTCGTCCAGATCATCGAGGGCCGGACGGACCGGGTCGACGAGCTCGACCGGCTGATGGACAGCTGGGCCGAGCAGACCAGGGGACGGCGGACGGCGAACCACGCCGTTGTCGGCACGGACAGAGCGGACGCGCGCCATTTCGTGGAGATCGTGGAGTTCGCGTCCTACGAGGAGGCGATGCGCAACTCGGCGCTGCCGGAGACCGACCGGATCTTCCACGAGATGGTCGCCCTGTGCGACGAGCCGCCGACCTTCACCGACCTCGACGTCGTCCGCGACGAGCAGATGAACAAGCGGACGGTCGGCCGGCTCTTCGAGGGCTGCCCGCCGGGAGCATGGACATGCTGGACGGGATGGTCGCCGCGGACTACCGCGACCACGACATCGCCAAGGACGGGGTCACCGAGGGCCGCGACGGGCTGCGGCAGGTGGTCACCGCGTGGCGGACGGGCTTCGACTTCGCGTTCACCGTGGAGAGCCTGCTCGCGGACGGCGACGAGGTGGCCGTCCGGTGGAGCTGGACGGGCATGCACCAGGGCGAGTTCATGGGCCTGCCGGCCACCGACAAGAAGGTGGAGATGACCGGCGTGACGATCTTCCGGTTCCAGGACGGCATGATCCAGGAGGGCTGGTGGCAGTGGGACAACGTGTCCGTGATGCGCCAGCTCGGCCTGCTCCGGCTCTGACCGGGGCCGGGCCCGGGGCGTGCCGGGCGGGCCCTACCGCAGACTGCCCGTCAGCTTGCGGCCGTCCTGCCGGTTGCTGACCGTCATGGTGCAGGTGGCGTCCCGCATGCCCTGCTTGTAGTACTGCAGGTAGGGCCCCAGCGGGAAGCCGTAGTACGGCCCGCCGCCGCCCTGGGCCGCCGTCCGCGCGGCGAGCGGGTCCTTGCACAGGTCGCGCAGCGCCCGGCCGATCTGGAGATCGCTGGTGAGGCCCTCGGGCAGCACCACGTCGGCGATCGCCTCGCCGTCGTGGGGGCCGCTGCAGGGCCGCTCCTCGGCGCGGGTGATCACCTTGCTGAGCTGCGGGTGGTCCAGGCAGGTGCCGGGGGTGAAGAAGGGGTAGGGCAGCTGCTTCGTCGGGCTGGCGGAGGGGCTCGGCGGCGCGCTGCTCGGCGGCGGCGCCGACGCGGCCCGCGGGTGCCGCTCGGGCCACAGCAGGACGGCGGCGACCACGGCCGCCACCGCCACCACGACCACCACCGCGGCGATCCGCCGCCCGCGTGCCTGTGCCACCCCGACCCCC
This sequence comes from Kitasatospora paranensis, assembly GCF_039544005.1. Lineage (NCBI taxonomy): Bacteria > Bacillati > Actinomycetota > Actinomycetes > Kitasatosporales > Streptomycetaceae > Kitasatospora > Kitasatospora paranensis. Next base: position 2,525,300 of record NZ_BAABKV010000001.1, on the reverse strand, counting down.
TCGGCTCGCTGCCATTGTGGCCTGCCGCGGGGGCTCGCGTCAGGGGTTCGGGATCACCCGCGGGGAGGGGTAACCCTTGGTGAAAGCTTTGACGACTGATTACTTTGTGTGCGCTCCCATGGGCGGTTCGGCCTGATCATGCCTCAGTAGGATGATCCGTCAATATCGGCACGGGAAAGGCATATGCCATGGGGGACACCGGGTTTCGGGTTCAGCCCGAAGGGCTCGGTCGCTATGCGTCCATGATCACCGAACAGCTCGAGCAACTGCAGCGGATCCTCTCGGCGACCGCTGCCATCACCGTCTCGTCGGACGCCTTCGGCCACCTGCCCAACGCGCAGAACCTCGCGCAGACCTACCAGGAGCACGCGAGCGCCAACGGCCAGAACATCTCCGACCTCGGCCAGGCACTGTCCGGCACCTCGGAGGGGCTCACGTACACGGCCCGCAACTACACCGAGCAGGAGCAGAGCATCGGCGCGGTCTACGGGGGCGGGCAGTGAGCAGTACGCACCAGCGGACCCACACCGTGCCCCACCAGCCGCACCCCGGACCGCACCCGGGCCCGGCGCCCGCGCCGCACCCCGGACCGGCACCCGCGCCGCACCCGCACCCCGGACCGGCACCCGCGCCGCACCCGGGGCCCGCGCCGGACGACGGCCGGCCGAACGACCGTGACCGGCCCGGCCCGGACGACGGGGGCAACGGCGACGGCCCGGACGCGCCCGCCGACCCCCGCGAGGGCTGGATGGCCGGCTACGGCCGGCAGGTCGGCGAGAAGGTCCGCGACAAGGCGGCCGAGAAGACCGGCGACTGGGTCAACGACAAGCTGTTCGGCTCCGACGAGGAGGCCGGCGAGGGGCCCGGCGGAAGCGCCGAGGGACGGGTCGGCGCCGAGGGCGGGGCCGGCGGCGCATACGGCGGCGAGGGCATCGGCGAAGACGGCGGCGAGGGCGAGGCGGGCGCCGAAGGCCTCGGCACGGCCACCGGGGGCGTGGTCGGCGGCATCGCCGGATCCGCGTTCTCCGACCGCATGGTCTCCCCGGTCGGCCCCTACCCCGGCGCGATGCCCGGCGGATCCGGCAGTGCCGCGTACGGCTGGTCCCAGGCCGGTGCGGCCGAGGCCCCGGCACCGCTGGAGGCGGCCGGGCACCCCGACCGCAGCGGTCTCGGCGGCATGCTGGACGAGGCCGTCCAGTGGGCGCTGGAGAAGTCCGGCCTGATGGACGAGCTGGAGAAGGTCACCGGCAACCTGGCCGAGCTGAACGCCGCCGCCGAGGAGTGGCAGGCCCAGGCCCGGGCCGTCCAGTCGGTCGCCGACCAGCTGCGCGGCGGTGCCCAGCCGCTGTCCGGCTCCTGGGAGGGCCAGGCGTCCGACGCCTTCGGCACGCACATGGGCGAGGTGGTCGATGCCCTCGACTCCACCGCCGAGGGCATGTACCAGACCGCGGAGATCATCAGCCGGGCGGCGCAGGAGTGCGCCGTCGCCGAGGGCATGGTGGTCGACATCATCGCCGAGGCGATCGAGGCGCTGATCGTCTCGCTCGCCGCCGAGGCCGTGATCGCCGTCTTCACCGCGGGCATCGGCGTGATCGCCGACGCCCTGATCACCGAGGCCGAGATCGGCGTCTTCGTCGCCCGGGTCGCCAAGGTCTCCACCGAGCTGGCGGAGAACCTGGAGAAGCTGCTCAAGGCACTCAAGGAGCTCGGCCAGGCGGTCAAGGCCGTCCGCAACCTCCGGACGGCGCGGACGGCGCTGGACGCCGTGAAGGACGTCAAGGCGGCCGCGCAGGGCCTGCGCGAGTTCGAGGAGGGCGGCGACGGCCTGATGAAGGCCGGCAAGGCGGCCCTCAAGGACAAGGACTTCTCCGGCCTCACCGACTACGCGGCCCGCCAGGCCGTCAAGAAGGGCGACGAGTACGTCACCGGCAAGGCGCAGGACGCCTTCAAGGGCGCCCTCGGCATGGGCGAGGACGAGGAACTGCCGTCCGGCACGCCCGGCGAGGCGGCCAAGGACGCCGCCAAGGAGGCGGCCAAGAGCGCCTTCCTGAGCGACACCAACAAGGACGCCATGAAGGACGAGGTGCTCACCGACCTCGGCCTGCACCACGAGCCCGCCCCGTACCGGGTCGACCGCTCGCGGATCGAGACGGCCTTCGGCTGACCCGTCCGGCGGGGGTTCCGGACGCTCCGGCACCCCCGCCGCGCCGCCCGCTACGCTGGGGGCGGCACGGCCCGACAAGGGGTCGATTTCTCATGCGCGTCGGCATCACCGGACACGAAGCGCTCTCGGACCTGACCGAGATGCTCGTCCGCGGCCGGATGTGGCAGCTCGTCACGTCCTACGGCTCCTACCAGCTGGTCGGGGTCGGCTGCCTGCGGCCCGGACCGGAGACCTGGTTCGCGCAGGCCGTGCTGGAGCACGGCGGCCGGATCGAGGTCATCGTCCCGGCCGGCGGCCACCGCCGCGGCGTCCCCGCCGGCGAGGACTGGCCCGCGGCCCGGCGCCGCCTGCTCGACCTGGCCGGCGCCGTCCACCGGCTGGCCCCCGGGCCCACCGGCGGACGCGGCGACGACACCTGCCACGCCCTGGTCGGCACGGTCGACGAACTGATCGCCGTCTGGGACGGCCGCCCCGGCAGCGAGCCCGCCCGGGTCGTCGAGGCCGCCCGCCGCGCCGGACTGTACGTCCAGGTGGTCTGGCCGGACGGCTGCGAGAGCCCGGCCGCGTGATCACACCTGCGAGAATGGGCCGCATGTCCTCCACACCCGCCGCCCCCGGCACCACCGCCCTGGACGCCGCCGTCGCCGCCCGCCTCAAGCGCTCCGCCGACGGCCTGCTCCCCGCGATCGCCCAGCAGTACGACACCGGCGAGGTGCTGATGCTCGGCTGGATGGACGACGAGGCGCTGCACCGCACCCTCACCACCGGCCGCTGCACCTACTGGAGCCGCAGCCGCCGCGAGTACTGGGTGAAGGGCGACACCTCCGGCCACGTCCAGCTGGTGAAGAGCGTCGCGCTGGACTGCGACGGCGACACCCTGCTGGTCAAGGTCGACCAGACCGGCGCCGCCTGCCACACGGGCGACCGCACCTGTTTCGACGCCGACGTCCTGCCGTCGGCTCGCTAACCTTTCCCCAGCTCCCGGCACAGCCGGCCCCGGCACAGCCGGCCCCCGGCACAGCCTGCCCCTCCTCCCCGAACGGTGCCCGCCCTCATGGATATCGAGGCCTTCCGCAAGCTCGCCGCAGACACCCGGGTCATCCCCGTCACCCGCCGGCTCCTCGCGGACGGCCTCACCCCGATCGGGCTGTACCGCAGCCTGGCCGGCGAGCGGCCGGGCACCTTCCTGCTGGAGTCCGCCGAACACGGCCGCAGCTGGTCGCGGTACTCCTTCGTCGGCGTGCGCAGCGCCGCCACCCTCACCGTCGGCCCGGACGGCGACGCCCGCTGGCTCGGCACCCCGCCGGTCGGCATCCGCCGGGACGGCGACCCGCTGGCGGTGCTCCGCTCGGCGCTGGCCGCCCTGCACACCCCCGGCACGCCGACGACGGCCTGCCGCCGCTCACCGGCGGCATGGTCGGCTACCTCGGCTACGACGTCGTCCGCCGGCTGGAGAAGCTCCCCGACCTCACCCCGGACGACCTCCGCCTGCCCGAGCTCACCATGCTGCTCGCCACCGACCTCGCCGTCCTCGACCACGCCGACGGCACCGTGCTGCTGATCGCCAACGCGGTCAACCACAACGACCTGGCGAGCGGCGTCGACGAGGCGTATGCCGACGCGGTGGCCCGCCTCGACGTCATGGAGGCGGACCTGCGGAAGCCCGTCGACCCGGGCCTCGCCACCTTCACCCCGACCGCCGCCGAGGCGCACTCGCCGTTCGGTGGCGCGCCCTACCGGGCCGCCGTCGAGACCGTGAAGGAGCGGATCCGGGCCGGCGAGGCCTTCCAGGTGGTGCCCTCGCAGCGGTTCGAGGCGCCCTGCCCGGCCTCCGCGCTGGACGTCTACCGGGTGCTGCGCACCACCAACCCCAGCCCCTACATGTACCTGTTCCGCTTCCCCGGCCCGGACGGCGGCGCCGAGGGCGCCTTCGACGTGGTGGGCTCCAGCCCGGAGGCGCTGGTCAAGGTCACCGAGGGCGAGGCGATGCTGCATCCGATCGCCGGCACCCGGCACCGCGGCGCCACTCCGCACGAGGACGCCGAGCTGGCCGCCGAACTGCTCGCCGACCCCAAGGAGCGCGCCGAGCACCTGATGCTGGTCGACCTCGGCCGCAACGACCTCGGCCGGGTCTGCGAGCCCGGCAGCGTCGAGGTCGTCGACTTCATGGCGATCGAGCGCTACAGCCACGTCATGCACATCGTGTCGACCGTCACCGGCCGGGTCGCCGCCGGCCGCACCGCCTTCGACGTGCTCACCGCCTGCTTCCCGGCCGGCACCCTCTCCGGTGCCCCCAAGCCGCGGGCGATGCAGATCATCGAGGAGCTGGAGCCCACCCGGCGCGGCCTGTACGGCGGCTGCGTCGGCTACCTGGACTTCGCCGGCGACGCCGACACCGCCATCGCGATCCGGACGGCCGTGCTGCGCGACGGCACCGCCTACGTGCAGGCCGGCGCGGGCGTGGTGGCCGACTCCGACCCGCACGGCGAGGACACCGAGTGCCGCAACAAGGCCGCGGCGGTGCTGCGCGCCGTGGCCACCGCCGCCACCCTGCGCCCGCCGGTATCGTGAGGTGACCGGAGGAAGGGGACGGCCGGCATGACCACCGACCCGCACGCGATCGTCCGCGCCGCGGCCGGGCAGATCGGTGCCCAGCTGGGCGGTCGGGGCGAGGTCCGCACCGCGCTGCCGGTCTCCGGTGTCACCGCCGACCTCGCGGTGCTCGCGCCGGGCCCGCCGCCCGTGGTCGAGGCCGTGCTGGACGTCGCGCCGGGCCCTGCCGCGGACGAGGAGGACCGGCTCGCCGGACGGCTGCGGGCGCACGCCGCGTCCGGTGTCCCGGTGTACGTGGTGGTGGACCCGGCGGCGGCGCTCTGCACCGTCCACACCGACCCCGAGCCGTCCGGGCACTACCGCACCGCCGAGCAGCTGCCGTTCGGCACGGACCTCTTCGTCCAGCTGCCCGGCCGGACCCTGGTGATCGGCACCGACGCCTTCCCGGGGACCCCGGCTGACCCGGCCGGCCATGCGGTCGGCGATAGTGGACGGGTGAGTTCCTCCCCTTCGAACAACAGCCGTCGCTCGCTCGCCCTGATGCTGCTGCTGACCGTGCTCGGCGCCGTCCTCGTCCTGACCTCGGTCGGCCGGACGTGGGCCGAGGGCGTGGTCGCCGGCGCCACCGGCGGGCGGACGGCGGTCAGCGCCACCGGCTCGCGGCTGACCGGCCTGCCCGGCGGCCTCGCGCTGGTCGCGATGGCGGCCGCGGTCGCCGTCTTCGCGGTGCGCGGCCACGCCCGGACGGCCGTCGGCGCGCTCGCCGCCCTGGCCGGCCTCGGCGTGGTCGCCGGGGCGCTGATCGGGGCCACCGACACCGCCGGCCTGGACGCCGAGGCGGCCGGCCGGCTCGCCCTGGCCGGTGCGCACGCCGAGCAGGTCGGGCACACCTTCTGGCCGTGGGTCGCGCTGGCCGGCGGGGTGCTGCTCGCCGCCGCGGGCCTGCTGACCCTGCGCTCGGGCCGGGGATGGCCCGCGATGGGCGCCCGCTACGACGCGCCGACCCGGAAGGCCGCCGCGGCGCCCCGGCCGACGGACAGCGCGGCCGAGCTGTGGAAGGCCCTCGACCGTGGCGAAGATCCCACGGGTTGAGCCAGGGGCCGCCTTGGGGATGGGTGTGAGGGCCCGGCACAATGGATGACGTCAACCCGTCGAGCGCCTCGCGGCCGCCCGGCCGGGATCCGCAGAACAAGGAGCACCAACAGATGTCGGCAGCAGCGCACGGCCACACCCCCGCCGCCTGGACCGGCGTGACGATCGCCTTCGTCGGCTTCACCGTCAGCGGCATCGCCATGATCATCCCCAATGTCCTGCTGGTCTGGGCCGGGCTCGCGATCGTCGTGATCGCCGGTGTCGTCGGCAAGGCGATGGCGATGGCGGGCATGGGCAAGCAGCCGAGCCCGCACTTCGCCGCCACCGTCGCGGCCCCGGCCGCCGAGGAGCGCACGGCGGTCAGCGCGGGCTGACACCCGACACGGTGCACCGGACGGCGGGCGCCACGCCCGCCGTTCCCCTTGGCCCCGGCGCCGCCCGGCAGGAGCACAATCGTCAGCGTGAACGCTCCCGCCGCCCCGGTGCCGCTCGGCCGCCGGATGCTCCGCCCGCTGGCCGCCCTGACGGCCGTGGCGCTGCCCACCGCGTACGTCGCCTCCGTGGACCCGAACAGCCCCGGCCACTACCCGGTCTGCCCGGTGCTCCGGGCCACCGGCTGGTGGTGCCCCGGCTGCGGCGGCCTGCGCTGTGTCCACGCCCTCACCCGGGGCGACCTGACCGCCGCCGGCCACGACAACCTGCTGGTCATGGTGCTCGCCGGGGTGGTGGCGGTGCTCTGGCTCCGCTGGGCCTGGGCGGCGCTCACCGGCGGCCCGGCCCCCGGGTGGCGATCGGCGGCCGGCAGACGGTGCTGCTGATCGTGGTGCTCGTGGTCTTCACGGTGCTGCGCAACACCCCCGCCGGCGCCGGGCTCGCCCCTCCGCTGGTGTGAGCCCCGGGCGGCCCCGACGACCTCCGGCGGCCCCTCGGCCAGAGTCCCGGCAGAGGCCCGAACAAGGGTGCGGGTGAGGGCGTGCGCGGCCCGCGGCAGGTCCGCTGGGCGAGACGCGCGCCGGGCGGATGCGCCCCGTGCGCCCGGCGCCCGATACCATCGAAGAGCCGACGGGGGCGCATGCGCACGAGATCCTCACCGGTTCGTGCCGAAAGGCCCCGGCCGGTTCGACCGGACGGCCAGGCCGGACGGGCGCAGACCCGGACCGGCGACGAGCTAGCAGAAATGATGGGGGCGCTCGCGTGAGTGTGCTCGACGAGATCATCGACGGGGTCCGTGAGGACCTCGCCGAGCGACAGGCCCGGGTCTCCCTGGACGAGCTCAAGGAGCTCGCCGCCAAGGCGCCCGTGGCCAAGGACGGCGTGGCCGCGCTGCGCGGCGACGGTGTCCGGGTGATCTGCGAGGTCAAGCGCTCCAGCCCCTCGAAGGGCGCGCTGGCGGCCATCGCCGACCCGGCCGCCCTGGCCCGGGACTACGCGGCGGGCGGCGCCGCCGCGATCAGCGTGCTGACCGAGCAGCGCCGGTTCGGCGGTTCGCTCGCCGACCTCGACACCGTGCGTGCCGCGGTCGACACGCCCGTCCTGCGCAAGGACTTCATCGTCACCGCCTACCAGCTCTGGGAGGCCCGTGCGCACGGCGCCGACCTGGCGCTGCTGATCGTTGCCGCGCTGGAGCAGCCGGCCCTCGTCTCGCTCATCGAGCGCGCCGAGTCGATCGGCCTGACCCCGCTGGTCGAGGTGCACGACGAGGAGGAGATCGCGCGCGCGGTGGACGCCGGCGCGAAGATCATCGGCGTCAACGCCCGCAACCTCAAGACCCTCGAGGTCGACCGCAACACCTTCGCCAACGTGGCCGACACCATCCCGTCCGGGATCGTGAAGGTCGCCGAGTCCGGTGTCCGCGGCCCGCTGGACGTCATCCAGTACGCCAACCTCGGCGCCGACGCGGTGCTGGTCGGCGAGTCGCTGGTGACCGGCAAGGACCCGAAGGCCGCCGTGGCCGACCTGGTCGCGGCCGGCGCCCACCCGGCCCTGCGCCACAAGGGCTGACCCCCGCCATGTCACTCGCGTCCCGACTCGCCCCCGGCTGCCGCCCGCGCGGCTGCCGCGCGCCCGCACGCCGGGTGCTGGGGCGGCGGGTGCGCTACGTGATCGGCTGTGAGCCCGGCCAGGTGCCGGGCCGTCGATGGCGCGGGACGTGCGGCTGAGCAGGCCGCTCCCGTACGTCACCGCACCCATCGACCCAGAAGGACGCTCCACCATGTCCGAGAAGGACTATCTGCCCGGGGCCCAGGTCCCGGACGCCCGCGGCTACTTCGGCGCCTACGGCGGACGTTTCATCCCGGAGGCGCTGGTCGCCGCCGTGGAACAGGTCGCCGAGGAGTACGAGAAGGCCAGGACCGACCCGGCCTTCGCCGCCGAGCTCGACGGCCTGCTGAAGGACTACACCGGCCGGCCGAGCCCGCTCACCGACGTCCACCGCTTCTCCGCGGAGGCGGGCGGCGCGCGCGTCCTGCTCAAGCGCGAGGACCTCAACCACACCGGCTCGCACAAGATCAACAATGTGCTGGGCCAGGCCCTGCTCACCAAGCGGATGGGCAAGACCCGGATCATCGCCGAGACCGGCGCCGGCCAGCACGGCGTGGCCACCGCCACCGCCTGCGCGCTGTTCGGCTTCGACTGCACCATCTACATGGGCGAGGTCGACACGCAGCGCCAGGCGCTGAACGTCGCCCGGATGCGGATGCTCGGCGCCGAGGTCGTCTCGGTGACCTCCGGCAGCCGCACCCTCAAGGACGCCATCAACGAGGCGTTCCGCGACTGGGTCGCCAACGTCGACTCCACGCACTACCTGTTCGGCACGGTGGCCGGCCCCCACCCGTTCCCGATGATGGTCCGCGACTTCCACCGGGTCATCGGCGTGGAGGCCCGGCAGCAGGTCCTGGAGCGCACCGGGCGGCTGCCCGACGCGGTCGTCGCCTGCGTCGGCGGCGGCTCCAACGCGATGGGCATCTTCCACGAGTTCATCCCGGACGCCGGCGTGCGCCTGATCGGCTGCGAGGCGGCCGGCGAGGGCGCCGAGACCCCGCGGCACGCGGCCACCCTCACCAAGGGCGACCCCGGCGTGCTGCACGGCTCCCGCACCTACGTCCTGCAGGACGAGGACGGCCAGACCATCGAGAGCCACTCCATCTCGGCGGGCCTGGACTACCCGGGCGTCGGCCCCGAGCACGCCTGGCTGAAGGACACCGGCCGCGCCGAGTACCGCCCGGTCACCGACGACGCCGCCATGCAGGCGCTGCGCCTGCTGTCCCGCACCGAGGGCATCATCCCGGCCATCGAGAGCGCCCACGCGCTGGCCGGCGCCCTGGAGCTCGGCCGCGAGCTCGGCCCGGAGGCGACCATCCTGGTCAGCCTCTCCGGCCGCGGCGACAAGGACATGCACACCGCAGCCGAGTACTTCGGCCTGTACGACAGCAACGGGGGCAAGTGACCATGGCGTCCAAGCTCAGCACCACCCTGGCCGCCGCCAAGGCCGAGGGCCGCGCGGCGCTGATCGGCTACCTGCCGGCCGGCTTCCCCACCGTGGACGGCGGCATCGCCGCGATCGGCGCCCTCCTGGAGGGCGGCTGCGACGTCGTCGAGGTCGGCCTGCCGCACTCCGACCCCGTCCTGGACGGCCCGACCATCCAGACCGCCGACGACATCGCGCTGCGCGGCGGCGTCCGGATCAAGGACGTGTTCCGCACCGTCGCCGAGGTCGCCGCCGCGCACCCCGGGGCCCCGGTCCTGGTGATGACCTACTGGAACCCGGTCGACCGCTACGGGGTCGCCCGGTTCGCGGCCGACCTCGCGGCCGCAGGCGGGGCCGGCTGCATCCTGCCGGATCTGCCGGTCGAGGAGTCCGACGAGTGGCGCAAGGCCGCCGGCGAGCACGGTCTGGACACCGTGTTCGTGGTCGCGCCGAGCAGCAAGGACGGCCGGCTCGCCGAGGTGACCGCGGCCGGCAGCGGCTTCGTCTACGCCGCCGCGGTGATGGGCGTGACCGGCACCCGTGCCGCCGTCGGCAACCTCGCCGAGGACCTGGTCGCCCGCACCCGGGCCACCACCGACCTGCCGGTCTGCGTCGGCCTGGGCGTCTCCGACGCCGGCCAGGCCGCCGAGGTCGCCGCCTTCGCGGACGGCGTCATCGTCGGCTCGGCGTTCGTCCAGCGGATCCTGGCGGCCGACGGCGACGAGGGCCGCGCCCTCGCGGACGTCCGGGCGCTGGCCGCCGACCTGGCGGCGGGCGTGCGCCGCCGCTGACGCACCCGCTCCCGACCGACGGCCCGTCGCCTTCCGAGGTGACGGGCCGTCGGCGTCGGTCGGCCGTCTGCTTCACCCCAACGAGTGAACGGCGGGCGGGTCGCGCATCGCGCGCGATTGACCGGCGTTGAGTGGAGGGACGGGTTGACGGAGGCGTCGGCCCCGTCCCGCCCCGTGCGCCGTACCGTCCCCCGACATCCCGAAAGGGCTGCCCGTGCCGTGTCTCCACCGTGCCGTACTGCTCCGTGCGGCGGCCGCCGCGCTCGTGCTCGCGACGGCGCTGGGGGTGGAGGCCGCCGCCGGGCACGCCCTGGCCAGGCGGGGTGCCGAGCGGGCCGAACGGGACGCCAGGGCCTGCACGGCGGCCGTGCGGGCCGCCGCCGAGCTCCGCGCGGACCGCTCCGCGGCGGCCGGCCGACCGCTGCCGGGCGAGGCCGCACCGGCCGTGCGCTGCCCGCGGCCGGAGCGCCCGGGCCGCCCGGCGGGAACGGACAACACCCCCTAAAACATCACTCGTTAGGCGTAATTCGCCAAAGTGGAGGAACCGTACCTCTTCCCCTACGGTTCATCCGTCAGGAAGCCGCGCCCGGCGGCCCGCGGCCAGCCCGCGGCGGTGATTTCTAGGGGAGTCCGATGGCCAGCCAGCAGACGGTGCAGGCGCACCGCCCCGGAGCCCTGCGCCGAGTCGTCCAGGGGCCGGCCTCCGAGTGGATCGGCCTGGCCGTCCGGCTGGGCCTGGCCCTCGTCTGGGGCTGGGCCGGGCTGGCCAAGATCTCCGACCCGGCCGAGGCCGCCCAGGCCGTCCGGGCCTACGAGATCCTGCCGGAGTCCCTGGTCAAGCCCATCGGGTACGGCCTGCCCTTCCTGGAGCTCGCCCTGGCCCTGCTGCTGCTGATCGGCCTCGGCACCCGGATCGTCGCCGTCGTCTCCGCCGCCCTGCTGCTCACCTTCATCGCGGGCATCACCTCGGCCTGGGCGCGCGGCATCTCCATCGACTGCGGCTGCTTCGGCGGCGGCGGCGCCGTCGACGCCTCCAAGACCGAGTACCTCCAGGAGATCCTCCGCGACACCGGCTTCCTGCTGCTCGCGGCCTGGCTGATCGCCCGTCCGAGGACACGGCTGTCGGTCGACTCCTGGCTCGCCTCCTGACCACCCTGCGGACACGCCCCCACGAACCGGACCGGCCCACCTTGGACACAGCACCCATGAGCGAGAAGAACCGCGAAGGCAAGCGCACCGCCCGCGAGCGCCTGAAGGCGCAACAGGCCGTCGACGACGCCCGCAGCAAGCGCAAGAAGCAGCTGGCCGTCGGCGGTGTCGTGCTGGCGGTGATCGCCGCCGCGGTGGTGGTCGGCGTGGTGGTGCAGAATCAGCGCTCCAAGCCCGACACCCCGACGGCCGCCCCCGCCGGCACCATCGGCGACAAGAACCTCGTCATCCCGGTCGGCGCGGCCGACGCCCCCTCGGTGCTCACCGTGTACGAGGACCCGCGCTGCCCCGCCTGCGGCGCCTTCGAGCGCGAGTTCTCGCCCACCATCGACCAGCTGCAGGACCAGGGCAAGCTGGTCGTGCACTCCCACATCGTCTCGTTCATCGACCGCTCGCTCGGCGGCAAGGGCTCCAAGACGGCCGCCAACGCGCTGGGCTGCGCGCAGACCGCCGGCCGCTTCCGCGACTACCACGACGTGCTCTACCGCAACCAGCCGGACGAGACCTCCGACGCCTTCGGCGACAAGAAGACCCTGCTCGACCTCGCCAAGCAGGTGCCCGGGCTGAGCACCCCCGCCTTCGAGAGCTGCGTCAACGACGGCACGTACGCGGGCTGGGTCTCCGCCGTCCAGCAGGACTTCGACAAGTCCAGCTTCAAGTCCACCCCGACGCTGCTGCTCAACGGCGAGCCGATCTACCCGAAGAAGGGCGACGAGCAGATCTCCCCGGACAACCTCGTGAAGTGGGTGAACGAGGCCAACCAGGGCAAGAAGCTCGGCGCCACCGGCTCGAACGGCCAGAGCCCGGCGCCGTCCAGCACCGCCGCGGAGTCCAACACGCCGCCGTCGCCCTGAGGCGCTGAGCCGCAGGCCGGGGACCGTTCGGAGAATGTGACCCGCTCCGGTGCCGGTCCGGCGCTCCCGACACGGTAGCGTCGGACCTGCCATGGATCTCGCATACATCCCGAGCCCGTCGCGGGGCGTCCTCCACCTGGGACCGGTCCCGCTGCGCGCCTACGCGTTCTGCATCATCATCGGCGTCGTCGTCGCCGTCTGGCTCGGCAGCAGGCGCTGGGTCGCCCGCGGCGGTGCCAAGCACACCGTCGGCGACATCGCGGTCTGGGCCGTCCCGTTCGGCCTGGTCGGCGGCCGGCTGTACCACGTGATCACCGACCACCAGCTGTACTTCGGCGACGGCCGCAACCCGTGGAACGCCTTCAAGATCTGGGAGGGCGGCCTCGGCATCTGGGGGCGATCGCGCTCGGTGCGGTCGGCGCCTGGATCGGCTGCCGCCGCCGCGGGGTGCCGCTGCCCGCGTACGCGGACGCCATCGCACCGGGCATCGCGCTCGCCCAGGCCTGCGGCCGCTGGGGCAACTGGTTCAACCAGGAGCTCTACGGCAAGCCGACCACCCTGCCCTGGGGCCTGGAGATCCACCACGTGGAGGCGGACGGCACCGTCGTCGACGGCATCTTCCAGCCGACCTTCCTGTACGAGTCGCTCTGGTGCGTCGGCGTCGCCCTGCTGGTGATCTGGGCCGACCGCCGCTTCACCCTCGGTCACGGCCGGGCCTTCGCCCTGTACGTCGCGGCCTACACGGTGGGCCGGTTCTGGATCGAGTACCTGCGGATCGACGAGGCGCACCACATCCTGGGCCTGCGACTCAACGACTGGACGGCGATCATCGTTTTCGTCGGGGCCGTCACCTACCTGGTCGTCGTGGGCCGGACGCGCCCCGGCCGGGAGGCGCCGGACTCCATCGACCCGGCGGCGGGCGCCGACGCGGAGCCCGGCAGCGAGGCCGACACCGAGCCGTCCCGCCCCTCGGACAGCGGTCCCGGTGCCGAGCGCACCGCCGCCGCGACCGACGAACCTTCGCAGCAGCCCACCTGAGCTGCGCCTTTTCCGCACCGCGGCCGCCTGCCACTCGTTGTGGCCGGCGGCCGACGGCGTGTTCGGGCAGCCTTACTTTGCTGGAAAGTACCAGGTCAACGGGCTACGTTCGCAGGGTGAGAGCCCTGCGGGCGGCCAGGATCCACGGTGCTTCGCCGTGGCCGGGTGCGGCAGGGGGGACGTGTCAGGAGAGGGGCCCATCACCATGAGCACTGCGATCGCCGAACCGATATCCGGCGAGCCCAAGCCGCGGATCCCCGCGGAGGGCACCACCGCGACGTCAACGGCGGCTGGCTGCGGCCGGCGGTGTTCGGCGCGATGGACGGTCTGGTCTCCAACCTGGCCCTGATGACCGGCGTGGTCGGCGGCGACGTGGGGCACAGCGCGATCGTGCTGACCGGCCTGGCGGGGCTCGCCGCCGGGGCCTGCTCGATGGCGGCCGGCGAGTACACCTCGGTGGCCTCCCAGCGGGAGCTGGTGGAGGCCGAGCTGGAGGCCGAGCGGCTGGAGCTCAGCCGCAACCCGCAGGGCGAGCTGGCCGAACTGGCCCAGCTGTACGTGGCCAAGGGCGTCGACCCGGACCTCGCGCAGGAGGTGGCCCGGCAGCTGTCCCGCGACCCCGAGCAGACGCTCGCCGTGCACGCCCGCGAGGAGCTCGGCGTGGACCCGGACGACCTGCCGTCGCCGATCGTCGCGGCGGCGTCCTCGTTCGGCTGCTTCGCGATCGGCGCGCTGCTGCCGCTGCTGCCCTACCTGCTGGGCGCGACCGCGCTCTGGCCGGCGCTGCTGCTGGCCGCGGCGGGCCTGTTCCTGTGCGGTGCGGTGGTGGCCCGGGTGACCGCGCGCAGCTGGTGGTTCAGCGGTGTGCGGCAGCTGCTGCTGGGCGGTGCCGCGGCCGGGGTGACCTTCCTGCTGGGTCGGCTGATCGGCGGACAGGTCGGCTGACCGGCGGGTTCGTGCCGCGCACCGGGCCCGCGGGCCCGGTGCGCGGTTTCGTGCGATGCCACAGACGACCGCATGACTATGCCTTGGGTTGCGTGACGTTCCACACATGGGACGCGGTCGAGCGCCTGTCCTAGGCTCGCTGCGGGGCGTACGAACCCTCGGATTCCATTCCGGGGGTGCGCCGCCCGGGTTGGAATCGCAGGCGCCCCTCCCGGGGGTTGATGGCCGGAGCGTTTCGGCGCCGTTTCGCCCGGTGGGCGGTTGGGCACACTGGTGGAAACGTGCGGATCGACGACTGCTCCGCCGCGCCGGTTCTACCCATCGGTAACCGCCGCTGACCTGCGGGTTATGTCCGCCATGTGGACGCCATATTCCACTTCCCGGGATATCCGGCATCATGTAACCTGCACGAAATCGCATGAGGGCCAACGTCGTCCCTATTGCTCACGCACTTGCCAAAGACGACGACGGGAGAGCCGATGCTGTCTGCATCCATGCACTCCGCCAACGAGCCCGAGCAGGCCCCTTCGCGGCCCTACGCGCTCGTTCCGGATGCGCGACCTGCTGCTCAGGGCCTGTACGACCCGCGGAACGAGCACGACGCCTGTGGCGTCGGCTTCGTCGCCACGCTGACCGGCATTGCCGACCACACCGTCGTCGACCAGGCGCTCACCGTCCTGCGCAACCTGGAGCACCGCGGCGCCACCGGCGCCGAGCCGGACTCCGGTGACGGCGCGGGCATCCTGACCCAGGTCCCGGACGCATTCCTGCGCAGCAAGGTCTCCTTCGAGCTGCCCGCCGCCGGCTCGTACGCGGTCGGCATCGCCTTCCTCCCGGACGAGGACACCGCCGACGCCGCCGCCGTCGCCCGCATCGAGGCCATCGCGGCCGAGGAGGGCCTCGCCGTCCTCGGCTGGCGCGACGTCCCGGTCACCCCGGACCTGCTCGGCGCCACCGCCCGCAGCGTCATGCCCCGCTTCCGCCAGGTCTTCGTGGCCGGCGGCGACCGGGCCGGCATCGAGCTCGACCGGGTTGCCTTCGTCGTCCGCAAGCGCGCCGAGCGCGAAGCCGGCGTGTACTTCCCGTCGCTCTCGGCCCGCACCCTGGTCTACAAGGGCATGCTGACCACCGGCCAGCTGGAGCCCTTCTTCCCCGACCTGTCGGACCGGCTCTACGCCTCCGCCGTCGGCCTGGTGCACTCGCGGTTCTCGACCAACACCTTCCCGAGCTGGCCGCTCGCCCACCCGTACCGGTTCGTCGCGCACAACGGCGAGATCAACACGGTCAAGGGCAACCGGAACTGGATGACCGCCCGCGAGTCCCAGCTCGCCACCGACCTCATCCCGGGCGACATCAGCCGGATCTTCCCGGTCTGCACCCCGGACCACTCCGACTCGGCGTCCTTCGACGAGGTCCTGGAGCTGCTCCACCTCGGCGGCCGCTCGCTGCCGCACTCCGTGCTGATGATGATCCCGGAGGCGTGGGAGAACCACGCCACCATGGAGCCCGCCCGCCGCGCGTTCTACCAGTACCACTCCAACCTGATGGAGCCCTGGGACGGCCCGGCCTGCGTCACCTTCACCGACGGCACCCAGGTCGGCGCGGTCCTCGACCGCAACGGCCTGCGCCCGGCCCGCTACTGGGTCACCGAGGACGGCCTGGTCGTCCTCTCCTCCGAGGTCGGCGTGCTCGACATCGACCAGGAGAAGGTCACCAAGAAGGGCCGCCTGCAGCCCGGCAAGATGTTCCTCGTCGACACGGCCGAGGGCCGCATCGTCGAGGACGAGGAGATCAAGTCGGCGCTGGCCTCCGAGCACCCCTACGAGGAGTGGATCGACGCCGGGCAGATCCAGCTCGCCAAGCTCCCCGAGCGCGAGCACATCGCCCACACCCACGCCTCGGTGACCCGCCGGCAGCAGACCTTCGGCTACACCGAGGAGGAGCTGCGCGTCATCCTGGCGCCGATGGCGAAGACCGGCGGCGAGGCGCTCGGCTCGATGGGCACCGACAGCCCGATCGCCGCGCTCTCCGAGAAGCCGCGCCTGCTGTTCGACTACTTCGTGCAGCTCTTCGCGCAGGTCACCAACCCGCCGCTGGACGCCATCCGCGAGGAGCTCGTCACCTCGCTGCTGAGCAACCTCGGCCCCGAGGGCAACCTGCTCGACGCGACCCCGTCGGCCTGCCGCTCGGTCGGCATCACCTTCCCGGTGATCGACAACGACGAGCTGGCCAAGCTCATCCACATCAACGCCGACGGCGACCAGCCCGGCCTGAAGGCGGTCACGCTCTCCGGCCTCTACAAGGTCTCCAGCGGCGGCCAGGGCCTGGCGGCCCGCCTCGCCGAGATCGCCGCCGAGGCCGACGCCGCGATCGCCGAGGGCGCCCGCATCGTCGTCCTCTCCGACCGCCACTCGGACGCCGAGCACGCGCCGATCCCGTCGCTGCTGCTCACCTCCGCGATCCACCACCACCTGATCCGCACCAAGCAGCGCACCCAGGTGTCGCTGATCGTCGAGGCCGGCGACGTGCGCGAGGTGCACCACGTCGCGCTGCTGGTCGGCTACGGCGCGGGCGCGGTCAACCCGTACCTGGCGATGGAGTCCGTCGAGGACCTGGTCGCGCAGAACGTCTTCATCCAGGGCGTGGAGGCCGACAAGGCCATCAAGAACCTGATCAAGGCGCTCGGCAAGGGCGTCCTCAAGGTCATGTCGAAGATGGGCATCTCCACCGTGGCCTCGTACCGCGGCGCCCAGGTCTTCGAGGCGATCGGCCTCTCCCAGGGCCTGGTGGACGCCTACTTCTCCGGCACCACCACCAAGCTCGGCGGCATCGGCCTGGACGAGATCGCCAAGGAGACCGCGGCCCGCCACGCCAAGGCGTACCCGGCCTCCGGCATCCCGGCCGCGCACCGCGCGCTGGAGATCGGCGGCGAGTACCAGTGGCGTCGCGAGGGCGAGCCGCACCTGTTCGACCCGGACACGGTGTTCCGCCTGCAGCACTCCACCCGCACCCGGCGCTACGACATCTTCAAGCAGTACACCGGCCGGGTGAACGAGCAGTCCGAGCGCCTGATGACGCTGCGCGGCCTGTTCAAGCTCGACGGCAAGGGCCGTGCCCCGATCTCCGTCGACGAGGTCGAGCCGGTCTCCGAGATCGTCAAGCGGTTCTCCACCGGCGCCATGTCGTACGGCTCCATCTCGATGGAGGCGCACGAGACGCTGGCCATCGCGATGAACCGCCTCGGCGGCAAGTCCAACACCGGCGAGGGCGGCGAGGACCCGGAGCGCCTGTACGACCCGGAGCGCCGCTCGGCGATCAAGCAGGTCGCCTCCGGCCGGTTCGGCGTCACCAGCGAGTACCTGGTCAACGCGGACGACATCCAGATCAAGATGGCCCAGGGCGCCAAGCCCGGCGAGGGCGGCCAGCTGCCCGGCCACAAGGTGTACCCGTGGGTCGCGAAGACCCGGCACTCCACCCCGGGTGTCGGCCTGATCTCGCCGCCGCCGCACCACGACATCTACTCCATCGAGGACCTGGCTCAGCTGATCCACGACCTCAAGAACGCCAACCCGGCGGCCCGCATCCACGTGAAGCTGGTCTCCGAGGTCGGTGTCGGCACCGTCGCCGCGGGCGTCTCCAAGGCGCACGCCGACGTGGTGCTCGTCTCCGGCCACGACGGCGGCACCGGCGCCTCGCCGCTGACCTCGCTCAAGCACGCGGGCGGCCCCTGGGAGCTCGGTCTCGCCGAGACCCAGCAGACCCTGCTGCTGAACGGCCTGCGCGACCGCATCGTGGTGCAGACCGACGGCCAGCTGAAGACCGGCCGCGACGTCGTCATCGCCGCCCTCCTGGGCGCCGAGGAGTTCGGCTTCGCGACCGCCCCGCTGGTGGTCTCCGGCTGCATCATGATGCGCGTCTGCCACCTGGACACCTGCCCGGTCGGTGTCGCCACCCAGAACCCGGTGCTGCGCGACCGCTTCTCCGGCAAGCCGGAGTTCGTGGTGAACTTCTTCGAGTTCATCGCCGAGGAGGTCCGCGAGATCCTCGCCGAGCTGGGCTTCCGCTCCATCGAGGAGGCCGTCGGCCACGCCGAGCACATCGACGCGGCCGCCGCGATCGACCACTGGAAGGCGGCCGGCCTCGACCTGGCGCCGCTCTTCCACGTGCCCGAGCTCCCCGAGGGCGCGGCCCTGCACAACACCACCGGCCAGGACCACTCGCTGGACAAGGCCCTCGACAACCAGCTCATCGAGCTGGCCGAGGACGCCCTGGAGCGCGGCGAGGCCGTCCGGATCCAGCTGCCGATCCGCAACGTCAACCGGACGGTCGGCACCATGCTCGGCCACCAGGTGACCAAGCGGTACCGCGGCGAGGGCCTGCCCGAGGGCACCATCGACGTGACCTTCACCGGCTCCGCCGGCCAGTCGTTCGGCGCCTTCGTGCCGACGGGCATCACCCTGCGGCTGGAGGGCGACGCCAACGACTACGTCGGCAAGGGCCTCTCCGGCGGCGTCGTGATCGTCCGCCCGGCCCGCGACGCCGCGGCCATCGGCGCCGACGCGCAGAACCACGTCATCGCCGGCAACACCATCGGCTACGGCGCCACCGCCGGCCGCATCCACCTGCGGGGCAAGGCCGGCGAGCGCTTCGCCGTCCGCAACTCCGGCGCTACCCTGGTCGTGGAGGGCGTGGGCGACCACGGCCTGGAGTACATGACCGGCGGCCGGGTGGTCATCCTCGGCGAGACCGGGCGCAACCTCGCCGCGGGCATGTCCGGCGGCATCGCGTACGTCCTCGACCTGCGTCCGGCCAATGTCAACGGCGGCATGGTCGGCATCGAGGCCCCCGACGCGAAGGACCGCGAGTGGCTGCGCGAGACCGTGCAGCAGCACTACGAGGAGACCGGCTCCACCGTCGCCGCCGAGCTCCTGGCCGACTGGGGCAGCGGGGTCTCCCGCTTCTCCAAGATCATGCCCACCGACTACAAGGCTGTGCTCGCCGCCAAGGATGCCGCTGAGCGCGACGGGCTCTCCGAGTCCGAGACCACTCGCAAGATGATGGAGGCGGCACATGGCTGACCCGAAGGGCTTCCTGACCACCCCGAAGCAGCTCGCCGAGCGCCGTCCCGTCGACGTGCGCCTGCGGGACTGGAACGAGGTCTACGTCGAGCGCAGCCTCCTGCCGATCATCACCGAGCAGGCCGGCCGCTGCATGGACTGCGGCATCCCGTTCTGCCACAACGGCTGCCCGCTCGGGAACCTCATCCCCGAGTGGAACGACCTGGCGTTCCGGGACGACTGGACGGGCGCCATCGAGCGCCTGCACGCGACCAACAACTTCCCGGAGTTCACCGGCCGTCTCTGCCCGGCGCCCTGCGAGTCGGCGTGTGTCCTGGGCATCAACCAGGACGCGGTGACCATCAAGAACGTCGAGGTCACCATCATCGACAAGGCCTGGGACCGGGGCGGCGTCGCCGCCCAGATCCCGGAGCGCCTGTCCGGCAAGACCGTGGCCGTCATCGGCTCCGGCCCGGCCGGCCTGGCCGCCGCCCAGCAGCTCACCCGGGCCGGCCACACCGTGGTCGTGTACGAGCGCGCCGACCGCGTCGGCGGCCTGCTGCGCTACGGCATCCCCGAGTTCAAGATGGAGAAGCGCCACATCAACCGCCGCATCGAGCAGATGCGCGCGGAGGGCACCCGGTTCCGTACCGGTGTCGAGGCGGGCGTCGACATCAGCGGCCAGCAGCTGCGCGAGCGCTTCGACGCGGTCGTGATCGCCGCCGGCGCCACCACCGCCCGTGACCTGCCCGTCCCCGGACGGGAGTTCAAGGGCGTGTACCAGGCCATGGAGTACCTGCCGCTGGCCAACAAGGTGCAGGAGGGCGACTTCGTCGACTCCCCGGTCAGCGCCAAGGGCAAGCACGTGGTCGTCATCGGCGGCGGCGACACCGGCGCGGACTGCGTCGGCACCGCCCACCGCCAGGGCGCGGCCTCGGTCACCCAGCTGGAGATCATGCCGCGGCCGAGCGACGCCCGCCCCGGCCACCAGCCATGGCCGACCATGCCGATGACCTACAAGGTCACCTCCGCGCACGAGGAGGGCGGTGAGCGGGTCTACTCCGTCAACACCACCCGCTTCACCGGCGACGAGGACGGCAACGTCGCGGAACTCCACCTCGTCGAGGTCGAGTTCAAGGACGGCACGTTCGCTCCGGTGCCCGGCACCGAGCGGGCGATCCCCGCCCAGCTGGTCACCCTCGCCATGGGCTTCACCGGCACCGACGTGAAGAACGGCCTGGTCGAGCAGCTCGGCGTCGAGCTGGACAACCGCGGCAACGTCGCCCGCGACGGCAAGTTCGGCACCAACGTGGACGGCGTGTACGTCTGCGGCGACGCCGGCCGCGGCCAGTCCCTGATCGTGTGGGCCATCGCGGAGGGCCGCTCGGCCGCCGCGGCGGTCGACAAGTACCTGGGCGGCAAGACCCCGCTGCCCGCGCCCATCCGCCCGACCGACCGCCCGCTGGTGGTCTGACGGCACCGTTCACCCTCACCTGAACCGCCGGGCACTCCCCGGCTGCTCCACACCGCGACCCGTCAGAGCCGCCGGGCCCTGCGGTTTCGGCGCCTGCCCCCTCCCCGACCAAGTGGGGGGCAGGCGCCGACTGCTGTCCGGGCCCGGCCGGGCACCCCGGGGGCTTCCTGGGAATCGGCCGGGAGTCCGACCGAAGGCCACTTCCGGGCACTGCGTGCACCTGGCAGACTGCCGCGGACGGACAACTGCCGCACGGTCCACGGAGGTCGGCGCGATGAGCATGCTCCACACGGGCGGCGGGGCCACCGCGCACCGGCTGCTGCTCGGATCCCGGCTGCGCCGGCTCCGGGAGGCATCCGGGGTCTCCCGGGAGGACGCGGGGTACTCGATCAGGGCCTCCGAGTCCAAGATCAGCCGGATGGAGCTCGGCCGGGTCGGCTTCAAGGAGCGCGACGTCGCCGACCTGCTGACCCTCTACGGCCTGCCGGAGGGGAGGAGCGGGCCGCCCTGCTCGCCCTGGTCGGCGAGGCCAACGCGACCGCCTGGTGGCACGGCCAGGAGGACGTCGTCCCGCCCTGGTTCCAGACCTACCTGGGCCTGGAGCAGGCCGCCTCCGTCATCGCCTGCTACGAGGTCCAGTACGTCCCGGGGCTGCTGCAGACCGAGGCCTACGCCCGGGCCGTGGTGCTGCTGGGACGGCACACCGCCTCGCCCGAGGAGGTGGACCGCCGGGTCGCCGTCCGGATGCGCCGCCGGCAGCTGCTGTCGGCCAGCCGGGCGCCGCGGCTGGAGGCGGTGCTCGACGAGGCGGTGCTGCGCCGGTCCTGCGGGGGCCGGAGGTGATGCGCGGGCAGCTGGAGCACCTGATCGCGCAGGCCGCGCTGCCGGGCGTGGTCGTCCGGGTGGTGCCGCTGGGCAGCGAGCGGCCCGGGGCGGACGCGGGCGCCTTCACCGTGCTGGGCTTCCCCGGGGCGGAACTCCCGGACGTGGTCTACCTGGAGCAGTTCACCACCGCGCTCTACCTGGACCGCCCGGTGGAGGTCTCGGAGTACGCCGCGGCGCTGGAGCGGCTGCGGGCGGCGGCCCTGTCGCCCGAGCGTTCACTCGACCTTCTCCGGACAGTTCTTCGGGACAACTGATCGTCGGTCAGTAGGATGACTTCTCGTCAGATCCGTCAGTACGGACGGAACTCATGGGAAGGCAGCGGATGTCCCACTTCACCGAACTGTCGCAGCAGTACATCGACGGCCAGTGGCGCCCCGGCAGCGGATCGTGGGACATCGTCGACATCAACCCGTACAGCGGCGAGAAGCTCGCCGCGATCACCGTCGCCACCGTCGGAGAGGTCGACGAGGCCTACCGCGCCGCCGAGCGCGCCCAGCGCCAGTGGGCGAGGATCAACCCCTACACCCGCAGGCTGGTCTTCGAGCGGGCCCTGCGGGTCATCGAGGACCGCGAGCAGGAGATCACCGCCACCATCATCGCCGAACTCGGCGGCACCCGGCTGAAGGCGGGCTTCGAACTCTCCTCGCCAAGGACATGCTGCGCGAGTGCATGCAGCTCTCGCTGCGCGCCGAGGGCCGCATCCTGCCGTCCCCCGTCGACGGCAAGGAGAACCGGGTCTACCGGCTGCCGGTCGGCGTGGTCGGCGTGATCAGCCCGTTCAACTTCCCGCTGTTCCTGTCGCTGAAGGCCGTCGCGCCCGCGCTCGCCCTCGGCAACGGCGTCGTCCTCAAGCCCCACCAGGACGCGCCGGTCACCGGCGGCACCCTGATCGCGAAGATCTTCGAGGAGGCCGGGCTGCCCGGCGGCCTGCTCAACGTGGTGCTCACCGACATCGCCGAGATCGGCGACGCCTTCATCGAGCACCCCGTCCCCAAGGTCATCGCCTTCACCGGCTCCGACCAGGTCGGCCGGCACGTCGCCACCGTCGCCGCGAGCCACTTCAAGCGGACGATCCTCGAACTCGGCGGCAACAGCGCGCTCATCGTCCTCGACGACGCCGACCTCGACTACGCCGTCGACGCCGCGGTCTTCAGCCGCTTCGCCCACCAGGGCCAGGTCTGCATGGCCGCCAACCGCGTCCTGGTCGACCGCTCGGTCGTCGACGACTTCAACGCCCGCTTCGTCGCCAAGATCCGCACCCTGACCGTCGGCGACCCGCAGGACCCGGCCACCGACATCGGCCCGCTGATCAACAGCGCCCAGGCCGACGGCATCACCGCCCAGGTCGACCAGGCCGTCGCCGAGGGCGCCGAGGTCCTGCTGCGCGGCGCGACCGTGGGCACCCTGATGGACCCGGTCGTGCTCACCGGCGTCCCGCACGACGCGCCCATCCTGCGCCGGGAGATCTTCGGCCCCGTCGTCGTCGTGGTGCCGTTCGACGGCGAGGACGAGGCGGTGGAGATCGCCAACGACAGCCCGTTCGGACTCAGCGGCGCCGTGCACACCGGCGACATCGAGCGCGGCGTGCGGATCGCCCAGCGGATCGAGACCGGCATGATCCACATCAACGACGGCACCATCGCGGACGAACCGATCGTGCCCTTCGGCGGCGAGAAGAACTCCGGCGTCGGCCGCCTCAACGGCGACGCCACCGTGGACGCCTTCACCACCGTCAAGTGGATCTCCATCCAGCACGGGCGCAGCCGCTTCCCGTTCTGAGCCCGGCGGGTGCGGGCGGCCGGCCCGCCCGCACCCCTCCGGTCACGCGTTCGGCCGTCCGGTCACTCCTGCGGCCGGCCGAGCCGGAAGGCCTCCAGCTCCGTCCCGTACCAGCGGTCCGTGCGGCCCAGCGGGGCCATCCCCAGCCGGCGGCAGACCGCCATCGACGGCTCGTTGCCGGGCCGGACGACCGCCAGGATCTCCGCCAGACCGTCCGCGAACCCCTTCGCCACCACGGCCCGCGCGGCCTCGGTGGCGAAGCCGTGGCCCCAGGAGTCCGGGTGGAAGTGCCAGCCGACCTCCACCTCGCCGTCGCCGTCCGGCATCGGGACGAGCAGCACCGACCCGGCGACCACCCCGGTGTCCCGCCGCTCCACCGCCCACACGCCGTACCGCGGGTCCGCCGACCGGCCCCGAAACCGCTCGATCATCGCCGCGGCCTCCTGCGGCGACTCCAGCACCCGCGGCGCCGCACCCAGCCAGCGGGCGACCTCCCACCGCGCGTACAGGTCGAACGCCCGGTCGCGGTCCTCCGCCCGCCACGGGCGGATCGTCAGCCGCTCGGTCTCCCACACGTCAGCCTCCAGGTCCGGATCCAGGGCCACGATCCTGCCGCACCCGCCCCGCCCCGCGACAGCCCCCGCTCAGCCCCCTGCACCGGCTGCCCGCTCTGCTGGGCCTGCGGCAGCCCCGAGACGAAGTCCAGCACCGCCCGGGAGCCCAGCGGGCGGGTCAGGCGGAAGTCCTGCGGGCCGGCCGTCACCACCGCGGGGCAGGCCTCGCCCCGCCGCGCCGTGGACCGGGTGTGCGCGATCAGCACCACCGCCGCGTCCGTCTCGTACACCTCGCCCGGCAGCACCTCGCTGCACCCGCCGTGCTCGACCATCGCCGTCAGCGTCCGGCCGTCCGCCGACGTGCCGGACCACTGCGCGGACTCCGACCCCGGCCCCGGGCCGGACGGGCCTCCGTCCGGCAGCCGCTCCGCCGCCACCGCCGGATAGGTGAACGGCGCCGCGTACCCGGCGACGCCGAACTCCCACACCGGGATCACCGCGGCCCCGCGGCTGGTGCGCACCGTGCGGGTGGCCGGCCGCGCACCCGTCACCGTCAGTACGGCGTCGCAGTGCCCGCTGCACACCGCCCCGCCCTGCGTCAGCCCCCGGAACACCCGGTCGGCCGAGAGCAGCGGCAGCGACAGCCGGGAGCCGTCCGCCCACACCACCTCGGCCTTCCCCGACAGCGTCTGCGGCAGAGCGCCGCGCAGCACCAGCCGGCCCGACAGGTAGGCGGCCTTGTCCTCCCCGTTGTGGAAGGCGTCCGCCGGCAGCCACTCGGCCGGCACGTCCAGCGGCCAGTAGCCCGTCCGCCACCGCTGCTCCGAGGCCGACCCCGGCCACGCCGCCGCGAGCCGCACCGCGCGGGCGTGCGGAGTCTCCGCCCGGTCGTACCCGGCCGGCCCCATCGGGCCGCCGCACCCCGCCACGACCGCCACCGCCAGCCCCGCCGCCACCGCCGCCCGAATCCCGCGCACGGACATCCCCCTTGTCGGAAAACCGATTTGGCGGCGATGGGACGCGCCGGGCGGCCCGCCGGTTCCCGGAGCGCGCGCCGGGCCGCCAGGGGCCAGACTGGGACGGTGGGCACGCCCGCCCACGCCCGTCCCGGACCAGGAGGTGCCCGGTGCCCGAGTACGAACTGGTCTTCACCCACCCCGGGGAGTCCGACGAGGACGTCGTCGCCGTCCACGCCACCGGCACCCTCGGCCCCGGCGGCCACCCCGTCTACACCGACGACAGCGGCATCGTGCGCGCCGAGATCAGCGACCGCGACGAAGTCCGGATGCTCGCCACCGGCGGCCAGCAGGACCTCTCCGCCCCCGCCGCCGTCCGCCGCCGCCCGCGCAGCCACCACGGCTGACCACCCCGACGGCCTAACACCCCGACGGCCGAACCGCCCCGACGGCTCAGCCGACCGGACCGAGCAGCCCCCGCCGGTACCCGACCGCCACCGCGGCCGCCCGGTCCTTCACCTCCAGCTTGGCGTACAGGTGCAGCAGGTGCGTCTTCACGGTCGCCTCGCTGATGAACAGCCGCACCGCCGCCTCCCGGTTGGTGCAGCCCTCCGCGACCAGCGCCAGCACCTCCAGCTCCCGCGGACTCACCGGCTCCTCCTGCGGCGTCCGGACCTGGCTCATCAACCGCGTCGCCACCGACGGCGACAGCACCGACCGGCCCTCCGCCGCCGCCCGCACCGCCCGGAAGAGCTCCTCGCGCGCACTGTCCTTCAACAGGAAGCCCGTCGCCCCCGCCCGGATCGCCGGCAGCACGTCACTGTCCGTGTCGTACGTCGTCAACACCAGCACCCGCGCGGCGGACCCGCGCTCCGCCAGCGCCCGGATCGCCGCCACCCCGTCCATCCGCGGCATCCGCAGATCCATCAGCACCACGTCCGGGGCGAGCGCCGCCTCCAGCACCAGCGCCTGCGCACCGTCACCGGCCTCCCCGACCACCGCGAACCCCGGCTCCGCCGCGAACATCCCACGCAGCCCGTCCCGGACCACCGGATGGTCGTCCACGATCAGCAGCCGCACCACGCCCGACCCGTCCTCAGCCATGCCGCTCCTCCCGCGCCAGCGCCGGCAGCGCCGCACTCACGGCCGTCCCGCCACCCGGCTCCGACTCGATCTCCAACCGCCCCGCCAACGCCTGCACCCGCTCACGCATCACCGCCAGCCCGTACCCGCCCCGCCCGTCCGCCGACCCCGCCACCCCGGCCGGATCGAACCCCCGCCCGTCGTCCCGCACGTCCAACGTCACCAGCCCCGCCATGTACGACAGCGTCAGCCGCACCCGCGACGCCGCCGCGTGCTTCGCCACGTTCGCCAACGACTCCTGCGCCGCCCGCAGCAGCGCCACCTCCACCTCCGGATGCAGCGGACACGGCCCGCCCGTCACCGCCAGCTCCGCCGCCACCCCGTGCAACCGGCCCCAGCCCGCCACCAGCTCCTCCAGCGCGGCCGGCAGCTCCGCATCCAGCAACTGCCGCGGCCCGAGCGCCGCCACCGCCCGCCGGGCCTCCACCAGACTCTCCCGGGCCAGCGCCGCCGCGTTCTCCAGATGCCGGCCCCGCGCCGCCGGCTGCGCCGTGTGCTGCGCCGCCTGCAACTGCGTGACGATGCCCGCCAGCCCCTGCGCCACCGTGTCGTGGATCTCCCGCGCCATCCGCTGCCGCTCGTCCGTCGCACCCGCCTCCCGGGCCTGCTGCACCAGCTGCGCGTGCAGCCCCGCGTTCTCCGCCAGCGTCCCCGCCAGCCGGGCATTGGCCTGCGCGAGCTCCCGCGCCGCCTGCCGGTGGTGCCGCGCCTGCGCCTCCACCACCCGGCCGAACGCCACCAGCATCCCCGCCACCAGCAGGTTGAAGAACAGCACCGCCAGATAGCCGAACCAGGCGTCCCGGCCGTCCGGAATCCGCCCGCCCACCTGCGACAGCGCCACCGGGCAGGCCGTCAGCGCCACCCCCACCGCCTGCGCCCGCCGCGGCAGGTACAGCAGCGTGTGCAGATAGCCGCCCAGCCCGAGGAAGCCGTACACCGGATTGCCCAGGTTCAGAACGGCGATCAGCACCAGCAGCCCCGCGAAGTGCGCCACCGCCACCGGGCCCGCCGCCCGCGGCCCGAACGCCACCCGGTTCAGCGCCTCCCGCACCAGCAGCCACCCCAGGGCGGCCCCCGACCAGAACAGCGACACCCGCAGCGGCGCCGCCCCGGCACCCGCACCCCGACCGCCAGCGCCGTCGACACCGCCAGCGCCCCGTACGGCAGCACCCCGATCGCCCGCGACAACCGGCGCTCCCGGCGCTCCAACCGCTCGGCACCGGACCCGCCCGGCCCGGCGCCCCCACCTCTGCCACGACCCCTACTCCCACCGGAACGACTTCGCCGCCACCACGCCCACCACGACCGCGAACAGCACCATTGTCGCCACGTCACCCGACTGCGGCCAGCGCCCCTGCCAGGCATCCTGCACCGCCTGCGTCGCCGCCCCGCTCGGCAGGAAGTCCCCGATCCGGCGCAGCACCCCCGGCATCAGCGCCCGCGGCACCCACAGCCCCGAGAAGAACATCAACGGGAAGAACAGCGCCGTCCCCACCGCATTGCCCACCTTCGCCGTCGGCGCCAGCGCCGCCACCAGCAGCCCGCACGCGAACAACGACGCCGCACCCAGCAGGAACACCACCACCAGGGCCAGCGGCTGCCGCGGCAACGCCACCCCGAACCCCGCCCGGCCGACCACCACCACCAGCACCAGCGACACCACCGCCACCACCAGGTACACCAGCGTCAACGCCCCCAGCACCAGCCCCGCCGGCACCGGACTCGCCGACAACCGCCGCAGCACCCCGCGCTCCCGGTACCCGGTGAACACCGGCGCCACCCCGTTCATCGCCAGCATCGTCAGACCGAACACCACCGTGATCGGCGCATACGCCGCCACCGTGCTCAGGCCGCCCAACTCCGGCACCGGCGTACGGAACCCCGGCACACTCCCCAGGATCGCCACCAGCAGCGACGGGAACACCACCGTGAAGAACCACGCCGCCGGCTCCCGCAGGAACAACCGCGCCTCCGACCCCACCAGCGCCCGCAGCGCCCGCCAGGGGAACCTCCGCGCCGCCACCGGCGCCCCGCCCGCCGCACTCACCGCGCACCCCCGACCAGCGCCAGGTAGGCGTCCTCCAGGCCGGCCTGCTCGATCCGCAACCCGGTCACCACCATCCCCAGCCGGGCCAGATGACCCGTCACCTCGTCCACCACCGCACCCACCCCCGACACCGTGACCGTCCCGCCCTCCCGCGACACCCGCCGCACTCCCGGCAGCGCCGCGAGCACCGCCTCGTCCAGCGGCCCCGACGGCCGGAACGACACCGTCGCCCCCACCCCCGCCACCAGCTCCTGCGGCGACCCGCACGCCACGATCCGGCCGCCGTGCAGCACCGCCGCCCGATCGCACAGCGCCGCCACCTCCTCCATGGCGTGCGACACCAGCACCACCGTCACCCCCGCGTCCCTGACCCGGCGCACCGCGTCCCACGCCGCCCGCCGCGCCTGCGGGTCCAGGCCCGTCGTCAGCTCGTCCAGGAACACCACCCGCGGCCGCCCCACCAGCGCCAACGCCACGAACAGCCGCTGCTGCTGACCCCCGACAGCCGGCCGAACCGCACCCCGGCCTGCCCCGCCAGCCCCCACTCCTCCAGCAGCTCGCCCGGATCGCACGGATCGTCGTAGAACGACGCGTACAGCTCCAACGCCTCCCGCACCCGGATCCGCTCCTGCAACCGGGCCTGCTGCAACTGCACACCCACCACCCGCCGCACCGCCGCCCCGTCCCGCTCCGGATCGAGCCCCAGCACCCGCACCCGACCGCCGTCGCGCCGCCGCAGCCCCTCCACGCACTCCACCGCCGTGGACTTCCCCGCCCCGTTCGGCCCGAGCAGCCCGAACACCTCGCCCCGCTCCACCGCGAACGACACCCCGCGCAGCACCTCCACCGCGCCGTACGACTTGCGCAGACCCGACACCTCGATGACCGCCACCACGACCGCCCTCCCCGGCGGGCCCCGCAACCGGCCCCGTGCCGGTCCCTCACCCGCCACCACGAGCCTCCCGCCCCGTGCCCCCGCCCGGCATCGAACGACCCGCCACCCCCGGACACCGGACGGCGGGCGCGGTATCCACCGATCGGTGGATACCGCGCCCGCCGCCCCCGGGTACCGCCTAGAACAACGGCACACCCGCCCGGACGAGGCGCCACGTCACCGCACCGAAGTCCGCGGGGTCGATGACCCCTTCGCCTTCACCCAGGCGATCATCGTGTTGCGGATCTCGTCCGAGCTCGACCACACCGACGCGGCCGCCGCCACGTGCGGGAAGTTGCCGCCCCCGTTCGCCCGGTAGTTGTTCACCGCCAGCACGAACTGCGCCGCCGGATCCACCGCCGCACCCTGGTACGACAGGTTCACGATCCGCGAGCCCACCGGCTGCGCGATGTCGATGTCGTACGACACCCCGAACACCGAGTCGAAGTTGTAGTCCGGCGTCGCCTGCTGGTTGGTCAGCGTGTCCAGGTTCACCGGATCACCCGGCGCCAGCTGCGCGAAGTACTTCGCTGAGAACTCCAGGTAGTCCTTGATCTGCGCACCCGTCAGAATGCGCGCCTCCAGCGTGTTCTCGTAGATGTACAGCCCCGCCGCGTCCCGCAGCCGCACGTCACCCGCAGGAATCACCGCCGTCCGGTTGAACGGCGCCGCCTGCGCCAGCACCGGCAGGCTCGCGTACTGCGTCGACGCCAGCCCCGCCCGCACCGTGTCCGCCTGCACCCGCCCGATCAGATCGATGATCGGCACGTCCTTGTACGGCGCCTCCGCGATCGACAGCGCGCTCTTGCACGTCCCGATCACCTGGTTGACGTACGCCACCACCTTCTTGTGCTGCGCACCGATCAGCTTCACGATCGCCGGGTCCTCCGGCACTGTGTTGGTGTTCAGCACCCGCGACGACACCGCCGTCACCTTCCACGCGCCGTGCGCGAACTCCACCTCGAAGTCGAACGCCGACAGCCGCTGCGCCCAGCACAGCGGCTCCGACAGCACCACCGTCCGCCCGGTCTCCTTGTTGACGATCAGCCGCTGCGCCACCTCCTTGTGGGTGTGGCCGACCAGCACCGCGTCGATGCCCGGCACCGTCTCGGCCATCTCGCCCGACGCGTCCTCGGGCCAGGGCAGCTGGTCGCCGTAGGTGGTCGCCTCGTCGATGCCCGAGTGCGCCGAGACGATCACCACGTCGGCGCCGGCCGCGCGCATCCGCGGCACGTACTTCTTCGCCATCTCCACGATGCCGGGGAAGACCATCTGCCCCGCCACGTTGGCCTTGTCCCAGATCGCGATCCCCGGGTTGGTCAGCCCCAGGATGCCGACCCGCAGCGGGCGGCCGTGCCCGAGGCGCAACTCCTTGATGACGTACGGGGGAAGGCCGGCTTCTCGGTCTTCGCGTGCAGCGCGTTGGCGCCCAGCAGCGGGAAGTCCAGCTGCTCCTCGAAGGCGCGCACGGTCGGGATGCCGTAGTTGAACTCGTGGTTGCCGAGGGCCGCGGCGTCGTAGCCGATCGCGTTCATGGCCTCGGCCATCGGGTGGCGCGGCGGGCGCTTGGCCGCCGTGATCGGCTCCACCCGGGCGTAGTAGTAGGTGAGCTGGGTGCCCTGGATGATGTCGCCGGCGTCGATGAGCAGCGTCCGATGGCGGCCCTTCTCGCTGCGGATCTGCTTCACCAGGGTGGAGATCTTGGCGAGGCCGACGTCGTTGTGCGCCTTGTCGTCGTACTCGGCGTCGGTGAAGTAGTCCCAGTTGAGCACCCGGCCGTGCAGGTCGGTGGTGCCCAGCACGGTGAAGGTCTCCTTCCCGCCGGGCGCGCAGTGGGCGTCGGCGGCGTCCTGGGCCGCGGCGGCCGGGGACGCCGCGGCGACGGAGGCGCCGCCGACGAGGGCGGCGCCGGCCGCGGTGGCGGCCGAACGGGTCACGAAGTCACGGCGGTTCAGGGGCATGGACGACTCCAACGGGGCAGAGGGGACCGTCGGCGGTGGCGCGCGGTCGGGCGGTGCCGTGCCGTCAACGGTGTTGACGCGCGTAGAGAAACGCGCGTAGAAGTCTGCCGCCAAACCGCCGGGTGCGACAGCCCCCGACGTTGCCGACAAGTGAGATCTTGACGACCCGTGGATGACGGCCCGCGGGCGCGGGGCGCGCGCCGTCCGCGCGACGGAGCGTCAACCCGTCGCGCGCCGCTCACCCGGCGGGGGAACCCGTCGCCTGCCCGGCGGCGTCCGCGCAGGTCGCGGAGGGCCGCTCGGCACGGCAACTCGAACTCACACCAAGTGAAGTCACGATGTGTCAGTTTGTTCATCAAAACTTTCTGCAACCGCCGCAGGGGAGCCCTCCGGAACCCCGTTGTTACGCGCCGGTAATGCCTACGCTCTACAGGCATGCGCCGAGCAAAATCGTCTGTACCCTCGGGCCTGCCGCCGACTCGTACGACCAGATCAAGGCCCTGGTCGAGGCCGGCATGGACATCGCCCGACTCAATCTCAGCCACGGCTCCCCACTCGAACACGAGGAGCGCTACCGCCGGGTCCGCAAGGCCTCCGACGAGACCGGCCGCAGCGTCGGCATCCTCGTCGACCTCCAAGGCCCGAAGATTCGCCTCGGCACCTTCGCCGACGGCCCTGTACTTCTTGAACGCGGCGACGAGTTCACCATCACCGTCGACGACGTCGCCGGCACCCGCGACCGCTGCGGCACCACCTACCGCGGCCTCGCCACCGACGTCACCCCCGGTGAACGCATCCTGGTCGACGACGGCCGGGTCTGCCTGGAGGTCACCGCCGTCGACGGCCCCGACGTGCACACCACCGTCGTCGAGGGCGGCCTGGTCTCCGACCACAAGGGCCTCAACCTGCCCGGGGTCGCCGTCTCCGTGCCCGCGCTCAGCGACAAGGACGTCGCCGACCTGCGCTGGGCCCTGCGCCTGGGGGCCGACCTGATCGCCCTCTCCTTCGTCCGGAGCGGACGCGACGCCGAGGACATCCACCGCATCATGGCCGAGGAGGACCGCCGCGTCCCCGTCATCGCCAAGATCGAGAAGCCGCAGGCCGTCGAGGAGCTCGAATCCATCGTCGACGCCTTCGACGGCCTCATGGTCGCCCGCGGCGACCTCGGCGTCGAAATGCCGATGGAGGACGTGCCGATCGTCCAGAAGCGCGCCATCAAGCTCGCCAAGCGCAACGCCAAGCCGGTCATCGTCGCCACCCAGATGCTCGACTCGATGATCCACGCCTCCCGGCCCACCCGTGCCGAGGCCTCCGACGTCGCCAACGCCGTCCTCGACGGCACCGACGCCGTGATGCTCTCCGGCGAGACGTCCGTCGGCAAGTACCCCGTCGAGACCGTCCGCACCATGGGGCGCATCATCGAGGCCGCCGAGGCCGACATCCTCGCCGCCGGCCTGCCCCCGCTCACCGACCGCAACAAGCCCCGCACCCAGGGCGGAGCCGTCGCCCGCGCCGCCGCCGAGATCGGCGACTTCCTGCACGCCAAGTACCTCATCGCGTTCACCCAGAGCGGCGACACCGCCCGCCGCCTCACCCGCTACCGCTCACCCATCCCGGTGCTCGCCTTCACCTACGAGCCCGCCGTCCGCAGCCAACTCGCCCTCACCTGGGGCGTGGAGACCTTCCTCGGACCGTACGTCCCGACCACCGACGACATGGTCGCCCAGGTCGACGCCCAACTGATCGGCCTCGGCCGCTGCCAGAAGGGCGACATCGTCGTCATCACCGCCGGATCGCCCCCGGCCTGGCCGGCTCCACCAACCTCGTCCGCGTCCACCACGTCGGCGAACTCGACAACTGACCCGGCCCGTTCACCCGCGGCCCCCGCCCCGGCGGGGGCCGCACCCGTGCCGGGTCATGCCGTGCCGGGGCGGGGCCGGGGCAGCTCCCGCCCCGCACCGTCACACCACGGCTGCGAACACCCCGACGGCGCACCGGAACCGTCCCCATCCGGTGACAGCCGGCCTCCCGCCCGCCCACCGCGGGTACGTTCCCGTCGACCGGCCCGGCAGCAGGGCCGCCCGAAGGGGGAGCACCGATCATGAGCAGCAGCACCAGACCCCGCACCGCGAGACGCGCCGCCCTCGCCGCCGCCGCCCTCCTCACCGCCGGCCTCGCCACCGCCTGCACACCCGACGGCACCCCGAGCCCCGCCGCGCCGCCCGCGAAGACCGCCACCGCGGCCGCCGGCCACACCGCCGCCGGAACCGCAGCGGCCGGCTCCACCACCATCGGCCGCACCCTCTACTGGGGCGGCCTGCGCTTCGACGTCAAGACCGCCGCCGCCACCCCCGCCACCGACACCACCGGCGGCAGGCTCGTCCTCACCACCACCGTCACCAACACCTTCCGCACCACCCCCGTCAACGACTGGCCCACCATCGGCATCGACGTCAACGGCACGCCCCTCACCGGCGACCACGGCACCGCCGTCCCGCCCACCCCCGGCGCGAGCAACACCCTCCCGATCACCTTCACCACCCCCGCCGGCTTCACCCTCGACGGCGCCTCCCTCGTCCTCGGCGACCCCGGCCAGGCCCAGGCCGTCCTCCCGCTCGGCACCGGCGGCCGCGCCGCCGTCGACCTGAAGCCCCTCGACCTCGCCCTGCCGGCCAACCACACCGTCACCGGCGGCCGCCTCGCCCTCGCCCTCAAGAGCGCCCAACTGCGCGCCGACACCGGCAACACCGCGCTCAAGCTCGGCGAGCGCGCCCTCTACCTCACCTACGACATGACCGGCACCGTCGGCCCCGCCGGCATGGCCGTCAGCGGCGACAGCCTCCGCCTGCGCCTGCCCGGCGGCCAGGAGATCGGCCCCAGCAGCGCCCCCATCGAGGCCATCTACCCGGACCGGCCCACCCGCCAGAACCAGGCCGCCTGGTTCGTTTTCAGCGGCGCCACCGACGGCGACTACACCCTCACGGTCACCGACCCCGACCACAACGGCACCCCCGCCACCGCCGTCTTCCACGTCACCGGCGTCACCACTGCCGGCCCCGTCGGCTGACCGCCCGAACCACCCCTCGACCGACGGCGCAGCCCACCACTGGGGGAGGGCTGCGCCGTCACCACTTGGGCCCGACGTGCGCGTCCAGCAGCGCGACACAGGCCCGCCGGGCGACGGAGATGCCGACCTGGCCGCGCGGACCGGGGGCCGAGGCACGCCACCGCACACCGACCGCGTCCAGCGTCCCGGTGAACAGGGCACGGATGTCCGCGGAGGTGTTGGAGAAGAAGTACCGTGGGTACTCGTGGCAGCGGACAGCCCCGCCGACCGACCGGGTGGCCCGGTTGACGACCCGACAGCCGTCCGAGTGCAGCAGGCCGCGGATCAGCTCCCACGGATGGGCGCCCACGATCTCCTGCTGCCAGGGCTCCAGCGCGATCCGCCGCTCGTGCTTCCTGCCAGGCCCGTGCTGCGGGAACAGACAGGGCAGGTGGGTCGAGTAGACCTTGACGTCGTGGCAGCCCTTGCGCCGGACCCGGCAGGGCGCGTTGTTCGGCAGGACGGCGCGGACGGCCTGCTCCGCGGCATCCATGATGCCGGGCCACCGGTCGTCGCAGCTGATCGTCAGACTGGGGGATCGGTGCTGCGCCGGGTGGGAGATGTGGCCGTCCCCGAGGTAGAGCCCGAGCAGGTAGCCGTAGGCCGCGGTGTCCAGCGCGTCACCGTGGCAGTGCGGACACGTCGACCGCCTGCGGCCGGGCAGCTCACCGCGCTGCGCCCGGTCGCGGTGCTTCCACCAGGAGACCGTGCCGACCGGCACACCCAGCCGCCGGGCCACAGCGGCGTTGGGGACGCCGTCCCGCAGGAGGCGGACGGCCTGCTCGCGCAGCGTGGGTGCGGTCATACGGCCACCATCGCCCGGGCGGGCGGCGGGCGGGTGCGGACGCGGACGGAATCACTCGTCGTGGGGAATCACCCGGCGTGCGGAACGCGCTGCGCCCGCCGTGACGACCGACGGTGGAGGGGGTGCGGTGCCGGGTGCGGGATTCGAACCCGCAAGCCCTTTCGGGCAGATGTGTTTGAGACATCCGTGTATGCCATTCCACCAACCCGGCTCGGTCAGGCGTGAGCAGGATACCGTGTGCGCGTCCCGTGCCGCAGCTAGGTAGGCTCGTGCCTGCAGCACCCCGCCGGAACGAGGAGCCCCGTGAGCACCGCCGACGAGCAGCCAGAGCCGCTTGAGCCCGAGTCGCCCCAGATCACCCGAATCGTCATCGCCGAGGACGAGGCACTGATCCGCCTCGACCTCAAGGAGATGTTGGAGGAGGAGGGATACACCGTCGTCGGCGAGGCCGGGGACGGCGAGACGGCGGTGAGGCTGGTCGAGGAGCTGAAGCCCGACCTGGCGATCCTCGACGTGAAGATGCCCGTGCTCGACGGCCTGTCGGCCGCGGAGCGGATCCACGAGCAGCACCTCGCCCCGGTGCTGATGCTGACCGCGTTCTCGCAGCGCGAGCTGGTCGACCGGGCGCGGGACGCGGGCGCGATGGCGTACATCGTGAAGCCGTTCTCCAAGAGCGACCTGGTGCCGGCGATCGAGATGGCGGTGTCCCGGTACACCGAGATGCGGACGCTGGAGGAGGAGATCGCGGATCTCTCCCAGCGGCTGGAGACCCGCAAGCTGGTGGACCGGGCGAAGAGCGTGCTGCAGACGAAGTTCGGGCTGAACGAGCCGGCGGCGTTCCGCTGGATCCAGAAGACCTCGATGGACCGCCGGATGACCATGGCCGCGGTGGCGCAGGCCGTGATCGAGGAGGGCGAGTCCCAGGACCGCAAGAAGTCCGACACCGAGAGCTGACGTCCGGACGACGTCCCGCCCACGGACGACGTCCCGCCCACGGACGAGGGGCCCGGCCGCGGGATGCGGCCGGGCCCCTCGTCCGTGGGCGCTGCGGGTCAGTCCTCGCCGAGGTAGGCCTTGCGGACGGACTCGTCGTGGAGCAGGTCGGCGCCGGTGCCGGTGAGCACGATGCGGCCGGTCTCCATGACGTAGCCCTGGTCGGAGAGCGAGAGCGCGGCCTGGGCGTTCTGCTCGACGAGCAGGATGGTGGTGCCGGCGGCCTTGAGCTCGACGATGGTCGCCATGATCTTCTGCATCATGAGCGGGGACAGGCCCATGGAGGGCTCGTCGAGCATGAGCAGCTTGGGCCGGGACATGAGGGCGCGGCCCATGGCGAGCATCTGCTGCTCGCCGCCGGACAGGGTGCCGGCGGCCTGCTTGCGGCGTTCGCCGAGGATCGGGAAGAGCGTGTAGGCGCGCTCGACGTCCTCGGTGATGCCGGCGCTGTCCTTGCGGAGGAAGGCGCCGAGGAGGAGGTTCTCCTCGATGCTCATCCGCGGGAAGATGTGCCGGCCCTCGGGGAGTGGGCGAGGCCCAGTGCGACGATCTTGTGCGCGGGGACGCTGGCCAGCGGGGCGCCGTCGAAGGTGATGGTGCCGCCGGCCGGCCTGAGCAGCCCGGAGAGGGTGCGCAGGGTGGTGGT
This sequence comes from Kitasatospora paranensis, assembly GCF_039544005.1. Lineage (NCBI taxonomy): Bacteria > Bacillati > Actinomycetota > Actinomycetes > Kitasatosporales > Streptomycetaceae > Kitasatospora > Kitasatospora paranensis. Next base: position 2,488,848 of record NZ_BAABKV010000001.1, on the reverse strand, counting down.
CTTGCCGGCGCCGTTGGTGCCGATCAGGGTGGTGACCTCGCCCTGCTTGACGGTGAAGCTGATGCCCTTGACGGCTTCGATCTTGCCGTAGGCGACGCGGAGGTCCTCGACCTCGAGAAGGGCTGTCACTGGTCTGCCTCCGTGCTTGCTGCCGTCTCGGTGGCGCCTTCGAGGGGGCTCCGAGGTAGGCGGTGATGACGCGCTCGTCGTTCTGGACGGTCTCCTTGTCGCCTTCGACGATCTTCTGGCCCTGGACGAGCACGGCGGTGCGGTCGCAGAGGTTGAAGATGAAGCGCATGTCGTGCTCGATGACGAGGATCGCGATGCCCTTGTCGCGGATGGCGAAGACGAGCTCCTCGGCGGCGCGGGTCTCCTGGGGGTTCATGCCCGCGGTGGGCTCGTCCAGGAGCAGCAGGCCGGGCTCGCTGGCCATGGCCCGGGCGATCTCCAGCTTGCGCTGCTCGCCGTAGGGGAGGTTGCGGGCGAGGTGCTCGGCCTTGTGGTCGAGGCCGATGAACTCGAGGAGTTCCATGGCCTTGTCGCGGCTCTCGGCCTCGGCCTTCTTGTAGCCGGGGCCGCGCAGGATGGCGGAGAAGAGGCCTTCCTTGGTGCGGGTGTGCCGGCCGACGAGGACGTTCTCCAGGACGGTCATGTTGGCGAAGAGCCGGATGTTCTGGAAGGTGCGGGCGATGCCGGCCGAGGTCACCAGGTGGGGCTTGGGCGGCAGGACGGTGCCCTGGTACCGGACGGTGCCCTCGGTGGGGACGTACAGGCCGGTGAGGCAGTTGAAGAAGGTCGTCTTGCCGGCGCCGTTGGGGCCGATGAGGCCGACGATCTCGCCCTTGTTGACGGTGAGGTCGACGTTGTTGACGGCGGTGAGGCCGCCGAAGCGCATGACGACACCGCTGGCGTGCAGCAGGGGGGCGTCGTTCTCGGTTCCGGCGGGCCGCGGGGCCGGGACGGTCTGGGTGCTCATGGTGTCTCTCACGCCCCTGCGGTGGTGAGGCCGGCGGGGGAGCCGGGTTCGGTGCTGGCAGGTGTGGCGTCGGCCTCGGCCGGGGCGTCGTCGTCCTTCTCGTGGAACTCGAGCTGGGCGCGGCGGTTGGCGACGAGTCCTTCGGGGCGCAGCCGCATGAGGAGGACGAGGGCGATGCCGAAGAAGAGGAGCTGGTACTCCTTCAGGAAGACGAGCTTCTCGGGGATGAGGTAGAGCAGGGTGGCGCCGAGGAGCGGTCCGCTGATGGTGCCCATGCCGCCGAGGACGACGGCGGCGACCAGGAAGGCGCTGTTGGGCGGGACGGGTCCGGCGAACTGGTACGGGTCGGGCACGACGCTGTAGCTGACGTGCGCCATGACGGTGCCGGCGAGGCCGGCGAGGAGGCGCCGAGGGCGAAGGCGAGCAGCTTGAGCTTGAAGCCGTTGATGCCCATGGCCTGGGCGGCGGTCTCGTCCTCGCGGATGGCGACCCAGGCGCGGCCGATCCGGGAGTCGTTGGCGCGGCTGAAGATGACCACGACGAACGCGGTGACCAGCAGCATCAGCAGGAAGTAGTTGGCGAACCGGCCCAGGGTGAAGCTGCCGAAGGTGTGCGAGTCGCCGAAGTTGAAGCCGCCGACGGCGAGGTCCGGGATGTTGCGGATGCCGTTGGGGCCGTTGGTGACCTTGGGGCCGGAGATGCCGTCGAGGCTGTTGACGGCGATGCGGAAGATCTCTCCGAAGCCGAGGGTGACGATGGCGAGGTAGTCGCCGCGCAGCCGCAGGGTGGGGGCGCCGATGATGACGCCGAAGACCAGGGCGGCGGCCATGCCGACCAGGGCGGCGGCCCAGAACGGGAGGTGGAGGCCGACCGGCGAGCTGGTGGAGCCGGAGACCAGGGCGGCGGCGTAGGCGCCGACGCCGAGGAAGGCGACGTAGCCGAGGTCGAGGAGGCCGGCGAGGCCGACGACGACGTTGAGGCCGAGCGCGACGGTGGCGAAGATCAGGATGTTGACGCCGACGGAGGCGAAGTGGTCGTCGCTCTGGGTGAAGGGGAAGGCGGCGGCCGCGGCGAAGGCGGCGGCGGTGGTGATGCCGCGGTGGCGGCCGGTGATCGCGGTGAGCCGGGAGACGAGGCCGGCCCGGATCAGGGCCCAGGCGCCGAGGCAGGTGAGGATCAGGAAGCCGATGAACAGCTCGCCGTACTCGGTGACGATGCCGTAGGTGAAGACGGTGAGGCCGAGGGCGGTGGCCGCGATGATGACCAGGGTCTCGGCCCAGCGGTTCAGCGGCTTGGCGGGTGCGAGGTCGGGGCGGGGCCCGACGAGGCGTATCAGGGTGGTGAGCAGCCAGCGGAGCTGCCCGGCGACGCCGGCGACGCGGGGGAAGCCGATGGTGGCGGGCTCCTGGGGCAGGCCGAGGGCGCCGACCACGGGGATGAGCGAGGCGACGCCGGCGATCCAGCCGCCCGGTTCGAGGTTGGCGAAGCCGCCGAGTTCGGTGCCGATGGCGATCAGCGTGAACCAGGTGGTGGCCGCGCCGGCGACGGCGAGGACGAGGGCGGGGGCCTCGGCGCCGGCGGGGGTGAGCCAGCGGGTGCCCTTGACGCCGTAGAGCGGGAGGGCGAACACGATGCCGAGGATGCCGGCGGCGAGGGTGAGGATCTGCAGGCCGCCGGGGTAGCCGTCGACGGTGAGGTCGCCGGGGAAGTCGGAGGTCCACGTCCAGTGGATGAAGGTGGAGGCGGCGGTGGCGACGCTGCCGGCGAGGACGAGGGCCTTGGCCGCTGCGAGGGGGAGCGGCACGGCGGGGCGCTTGGTGGTGGTCATGGTGTGCTCTCCTTCCTCAGGCCCGGTCCGCGACGCGTTCGCCGAGTAGGCCTTGTGGCCGTACGAGGAGGACGACGATGAGGAGGACGAAGGCCCACACGTTGGCCCAGGAGCCGCCGCCGAGCTGGTGCATGCCGGGGACGTCCTGGATGTAGGCGGTGGCGAGGGCTTCGGCGATGCCGAGGACGAGGCCGCCGAGCATGGCGCCGTAGATGTTGCCGATGCCGCCGAGGACGGCGGCGGTGAAGGCCTTGAGGCCGGCGAGGAAGCCCATGCTGGGGGCGACCTGGCCGTAGCGCAGGCCCCAGGCGATGGCGGCGACGGCGGCGAAGGCGGCGCCCAGGGCGAACGCGATCACGATGATGCGGTCGGTGTTGACGCCCATCAGCTTGGCGGTGTCCGGGTCCTGCGCGGTGGCCTGCATGCCGCGGCCGGTGCGGGTCTTGCCGACGAAGGCGGCGAGGGCGCCCATGCACAGCGGGGCGGCAATGAAGAGGAAGAGGTCGGCGGGCTGGAGGGTGACGCTGCCGACGTGGAAGGGGCCGCCGGGCAGCTGGGGAAGCTGCGGCCGGACTTGGCGCCGGGGTAGAACTGCTCGACGACCTGCTGGAGCGCGAGGGAGAGGCCGATCGCGGTGATCAGCGGGGCGAGCTTGGGTGCGCCGCGCAGCGGGCGGTAGGCGAAGCGCTCGGCGCCGACGGCGACGATGACCGAGACGAGCACGCCGCCGAGGAGCATGAGGGGCAGCGCGAGCCAGATGCCGGTCCCGGACGGGAGCACGGTGTAGGTGGTGAGGGCTCCGAACCCACCTGTCATGAAGATCTCGCCGTGGGCGAAGTTGATGAGCTGGACAATGCCGTAGACCATTGTGTAGCCGATCGCGATCAGCCCGTAGAGGGAGCCGAGGATCAGGCCGTTGGCCAGCTGCTGCGGCAGTTCGTGCACCGCTGGGCCTCCGAGGTGGGTTGGAGCGTGGGTTCGCTGGGGGTGGGAGACGGACCGTGGAGCACGGCGGGGACGCTGGTTCGCAGCGCCCCCGCCGGGTGGATCGTGGTGTGGTGCTCCGGGTTCGTCAGCCGGCGAAGGTGCCGGACTTGGCGACCGTCCAGGCGTTGTCCTTGACCTGGTAGACCGTCAGCTGCTTGTTGACGGCGTCGCCGTACTCGTCGAAGGCGACCTTGCCGGTGACGCCGTCGAAGGCGACCTTGCCGACCGCGGTGACGACCTTGCCGCGGGCGTCGCTGGGGACCTTGCCGTTGTTGGCGGCGACGACGGCCTTCACGGCCTGGACGATCGCCCACGCGGCGTCGTAGGAGTAGCCGCCGTAGGCCGCGTACGGGTCGGCGTAGCCGGCCGCCTTGTAGTCGGCGACGAACTTCTGGGCGGACGGCAGGGACTCGACCGGGGCGCCGACGGAGGTGGCGAGGTCGCCGTTGGCGTTCTTGTTGGCCTTGTTGATGTACTCGGGGTCGTACATGCCGTCGCCGCCGAAGACGGGGGCGGTGACGCCGGCCTTCTTGAGCTGGTCGGACAGCGGGCCGGACTGCGGGTACTCGCCGCCGTAGTAGATGACGTCGGCGCCGGCGGCCTTGGCCTTGGTGACGACGGCGGAGAAGTCGAGGTTGTTCTCGTCGATGTGGTCCTGGCCCTTGACGGTGCCGCCGAGCTTGGTGAACTCCTTCTGGAAGGCGGCGACCAGGCCCACGCCGTAGGTCTTCTTGTCGTCGATCAGGTAGACGGTCTTCTTGCCGAGGTCCGTGTACGCGTACTGGGCGGCGAACGGGCCCTGGATGGCGTCGGTGGTGGCGGTGCGGAAGTAGGTCTTGAACTGCCGCTTCTTCTCGGTGTCGAACTTCTCGCCCTGGGTCAGCGCCGGGTTGGTGTTGGCCGGGGAGATCTCGGTGAGGTTGGCGGACTCGAAGACCTGCTGCATGGACTGCGCCACGCCGGAGTTCAGCGGGCCGACGACGCCGACGACGCTCTTGTCGGCGACCAGGGCGGTGGCGTTCTGCTGGCCTTCCTGGGGCGACTTCTTGTCGTCCAGCGCCTTCACCTTGAAGGTGACGCCCGGAACTTCCTTGTTGTCGTTGGCGATCTTGGCGGCGAGCTCGACGGAGTGCTGGATGCCGAGGCCCAGCGCGGAGAGCGGGCCGGTCAGCGGGGCGTCGACACCGATGGTGACGGTGTCGCCGCCGGCGGCGGTGTCGCCGGACTTCCCGCCGCGGGAGCCGCAGGCGGAGAGGGTGAGGGCGCCGACGACTGCGATGCTCACGACAAGCACGGAACGGTTACGCACGAAGTTCCCCTTCTGGATCAGGTAGGCAGTGCGCCGGAGTGGCGGTGCCGGGTCGCGCGCTGGGGCTGGCCCGATCGGTGGCGCGGTGACTGGCCGTGACTCTAGAACGGGTTCGGCGGCTCGGGCAGACCTGCGGGCATGCTGTGATTCTCTTGTTATGAGTTACCCGTGAGGGAATCTCGGATATTGGTCATTTGCGCCCCGTCGTGCGCGGGATGCTAAGGGCCGTCTCGCCCATCGAAACGGCGTCGAGTCGAAAAAGGGCCTGCCACAGGCGTTGTCCGACTATCGGACTGGAGTGTTCGGGGCTTCCGTGGCGGACGTGGGCGTCCGCTGAGCGGAATTCGGGCATGCCGCATGAAGGTTTTCGGACAGATCGCGGGCGTACCCGGCGCCCAGGATCTGACTCACGGTCTCGATTGCGCGCGTGTTACGCAGCGTTACATCCAGGAGAGGCATTCCGGCGTCCGGCGGCGCCCCCGCGCAGTCCGTCACCCGGAAGTCGACCGTCAGCACCGCGGTCCCTCCGGCCGCCACCGCCACCGGCAGCCCGCCCGCCACCGAAACGGACAGACCGGGATAGTTCGAACGGACGGCCGTCACCTCGAAAGGGCTGTCGGCCTCCGCGCGCAGCCGCAGCGCGAAGGAGCCGCCCGGCCCGGCCGCGGCGGCCGCCTGCCCCAGGTAGTGGAAGTGCGAGACCTGCGACGGCGCCGGCGGCGGATCGGCCGCGGCCGGCGGCGGGTGGCGCCCCGGGTGCCGGGCCGCCAGCACCGCCACGACCGCGGCGAACAGGCCTGCCAGTACGAATCTCTGGCGGCGCGTCAGGAGCCGTACGGCCGGCGGGGCGGGGCGTGCCACCGCGGTGCCCTCGGCCGCCTCGACGGGGCCGAGGGCACCGCGCCCCGCGGGTGGACCGTCGCCGTCGCGCCCCCTGCCGGACATGCCACCGCCCCTCGTCCCGGCAAGGCCTGCCCTGGGTGGGCAGTGGTCAAACCAGTGCCCCGGCGACGGGTCCGGGCGAGGGGCGGCCGGGGCCGGGTCGGGCCGGTCAGACGTCGCGCAGCATGCAGGTCAGCCGGCAGCTGGTGATCCGCCGGCCGGTGTCGTCGGTGACCGCGATCTCGTAGGTCGCCGCGGTGCGCCCCTTGAAGACGGCCGTCGCCACGCCCGTCACCAGGCCCGAGGTGGCGGACCGGTGGTGAGTGGCGTTCAGGTCGACGCCCACCGCGTAGCGGCCCGGCCCCGCGTGCAGCATCGCGCCGATCGAACCCAGCGTCTCGGCGAGGGCCGCGGACGCGCCTCCGTGCAGCAGCCCGTACGGCTGCTGGTTGCCCTCGACCGGCATGGTGCCCACCACGCGGTCCGGCGAGGCCTCGACGATGTGGATGCCGAGCTTCTCGCCGAGATGGCCCCGGAGAACGTCTCCACGTTCACGCCGAGCTTGGCGAAGTGGTCGAGGACGTCCTGGGGCACGTTGAGAAGGGGGCCGCGTCGGTCACTGCTGCTCCTGCCGCTGAGGGTTCGCGTCGTCGTACTGCCAGTGATCGTACGACCGGCCGCGGCGGCCCGGAATGCGGGCCGCGGCCGACCAGGCGTCGTGGCGGGGGATGTCGGCGCCGGGACCTAGGATCGGTCACTGGCAGTGGAACCGGCAGGAACGGACGTTGACGTGGCTACGCAGAGTGGGGCTCAGGACGCGGCGGGTGGCGGGGCGCGACGCCTGATGCTGCTCGACGGGCATTCGATGGCCTACCGGGCCTTCTACGCACTCCCGGTGGAGAACTTCAACACCACCACCGGCCAGCCGACCAATGCGGTGTACGGCTTCGCGTCGATGCTCGCCAACACCGTCCGCGACGAGGCGCCCACCCACCTCGCGGTCGCCTTCGACCTGTCCCGGCAGACCTTCCGCTCCGCCGAGTTCCCCGACTACAAGGCCAACCGGGCCAAGACCCCCGACGAGTTCCGCAGCCAGATCGGGCTGATCGGCGAGCTGCTCGACGCCATGCACATCCCGCGGATCACCGCCGAGGGCTTCGAGGCCGACGACATCATCGCCACCCTCGCCACGGCGGCCGCCGCCGACGGCTTCGAGGTGCAGATCGTCACCGGCGACCGGGACTCCTCCAGCTGGTCGGCGAGCAGGTCACCGTCCTCTACCCCACCAAGGGCGTCTCCGAGCTCACCCGCTACACCCCGGAGAAGGTCGCCGAGAAGTACGGCGTCACCCCCGCCCAGTACCCGGACCTCGCCGCCCTGCGCGGCGACCCGTCCGACAACCTGCCCGGCATCCCAGGCGTCGGCGAGAAGACCGCGGCGAAGTGGGTCAACCAGTTCGGCTCCTTCGACGAGCTGGTCTCCCGCGCCGACGAGGTCAAGGGCAAGATCGGCGAGAAGCTCCGCGAGCACCTCGACTCCGTCAAGCGCAACCGCGTCCTCACCGAGCTGGTGCGCGACGTCGAACTCCCGCTCGGCGTCGCCGAGCTGGCCCGCACGGCGTTCGACAAGGAGTCGGTCGGCCGGATCCTGGAGGCGCTGGAGTTCCGCAACCCCAACTTCCGCGAGCGGGTCTACGGCATGGACCCGGCGGGCGGCGCCGAGACCGAGGCCGTGCAGACCGAGGCCGGGCCCGAGGTCGACGGCGACATCCTCACCGGGCCCGGCGCCCTCACCGCCTGGCTCGCCGAGCACGGCCGCGGCCGGGTCGCCGTGACCGCCGTCTACGAGTGGGCGCTGGGCACCGGCCGCGTCCAGGAGGTCGCGCTGACCGCCGGGGAGGCCGCCGCCTGGTTCGACCCGGCCGGGCTCGACCAGGCCGACGACCAGGCGTTCACCGCCTGGCTGGCCGACCCGGCGCACCCCAAGGCCCTGCACATCGCCAAGCACGTGATGCGGGCCTTCGCCGAGCAGGGCTGGCGGATCGAGGGCGTCACCGCCGACACGGCGCTCGCCGCCTACCTGGAGAAGCCCGGCCGGCGCACCTTCACCCTCGACGTCCTCGCCGAGGAGTACCTGGCCCGCTCGCTCGCCCCCGCCGCCACGGCCGAGACCGGCCAGCTCTCCTTCGACGCCCCCGAGGAGGACACCCTCGCCGGGGCCCGCGCCCTGATGGTGCAGGCCCGCGCCGTCCTCGACCTCGCCGAGCTGTTCGACGCCCGCCTCGCCGAGGTCGGCGCCGCCGGCCTGTTCCACGACATGGAGCTGCCGATCGCCGAGCTGCTCGCCCGGATGGAGCGCTACGGCATCGCCGCCGACCGCGAGTGGCTCACCGGCCTGGAGGCGCAGTTCGCGGTCGAGATCCAGCGCTGCGTCGAGGAGGCGCACGCCGCGGCCGGCCACCCCTTCAACCTGGGCTCGCCAAAGCAGCTCCAGGAGATCCTCTTCGGCGAGCTCGGCCTGCCCAAGACGAAGAAGATCAAGACCGGGTACACCACGGACGCCGACGCCCTCACCTGGCTCGCCGGCCAGACCACCAACGAGCTGCCGGTCATCCTGCTCCGCCACCGCGACCAGGCCAAGCTCCGCACCACCGTCGAGGGCCTGCTCAAGACCGTCTCGCCGCAGGGCCGCATCCACACCACCTTCAACCAGATGGTCGCCGCGACCGGCCGACTCTCCTCGCAGGACCCGAACCTGCAGAACATCCCCGTCCGCACCGAGGAGGGCCGCGCCATCCGGCGCGCCTTCGTCGTCGGCCAGGGGTACGAGTCGCTGCTCACCGCCGACTACTCGCAGATCGAACTGCGGATCATGGCGCACCTGTCCGAGGACGAGGCCCTGCTGGAGGCCTTCGCCTCCGGCGAGGACCTGCACACCACCGTCGCCTCCCAGGTCTTCGAGGTCGACCGCGGCGCCGTCGACGCGGAGATGCGCCGCAAGATCAAGGCGATGTCCTACGGACTCGCCTACGGCCTGTCCGCCTACGGGCTCTCCCAGCAGCTCGGCATCCGCCCGGCCGAGGCGCAGGGCCTGATGGACACCTACTTCGAGCGGTTCGGCGGCGTCCGGGACTACCTGCACAACGTCGTCGAGGAGGCCCGCGCGGTCGGGTACACCGAGACGCTGCTCGGCCGCCGCCGCTACCTGCCCGACCTCACCAGCGACAACCGGCAGCGCCGCGAGATGGCCGAGCGGATGGCGCTCAACGCCCCCATCCAGGGGTCGGCCGCCGACATCGTCAAGATCGCCATGCTGCACGTCGACCGGGCCCTGACCGAGGCCGGCCTGGGCTCCCGGATGCTCCTCCAGGTGCACGACGAAATCGTGCTGGAGGTCGCCCCCGGCGAGCGCGAGCAGGTCGAGGCGCTCGTCCGCGCGCAGATGGCCGGCGCCTACCCGCTGCGCGCCCCGCTCGACGTCTCCGTCGGCGACGGGGCGAACTGGGAGGCCGCGGCGCACTGACCCGCGCCGGCCGGATTCCCGACGGCGGGCCCGCCCCTCGGGGCGGGCCCGCCGCTGCCGTGTCGCGGCCCATTCGAGTGAAGGATCTTGCAGCAACTTTCCGAATTTGTTTTCGATCTCCCTTGACCCCGGTCGCCGCCGGGCGGGAGGGTCGACCCGCGGGCGTGCGCGCCGCCCTGCGGCCACCCACCCCGCCCCCGAAAGGCGCCCCGCATGCCCGGACACGCCCCGCCCGTCACCGACGAGCGCCACGCACTGCTCGCCTACCTCGCCCACCAGCGGCAGGGCCTGCGGGTCACCGCCCACGGCCTCACCGACGCACAGGCCCGGTCGGCGCCCTCCACCAGCGAGCTGACCATCGCCGGCCTGCTCAAGCACGCCGCGCGCTGCGAGCGCGGCTGGATGGACCTCGTGCTGCAGCGGACCCGCGGTCCCGAGCGGACGGCCGACGAGGACGACGCCTCCGACTTCGTCCTGGGCCCCGGCGAGACCCTCGCCGGGGTGCTGGAGGACTACGCGCGGGCCGCGGCCGAGACCGACGCCGTCGTGCACGGCATCGCCGACCTCGGGCAGCCGGTGCCCGTCCCCCGGGGCCTGCCGTGGTTCCCCGCCGACGTCGAGGAGTGGTCGGTGCGCTGGGTCCTGCTGCACCTGATCGAGGAGACCGCCCGGCACGGCGGCCACGCCGACGTCATCCGCGAGACCATCGACGGCGCCACGCTCTACCCGCTCCTGGCCGCGGCGGAGCAGTGGCCCGACCCGTGGTTCGAGCCCTGGCGGCCCCCGGCGGCCCTCTGACCGGCGGCCGACCGACGGGCGGCGGGCCGACGGACAGTGGACCGCCGGGGCCGGTCACCGCCGGGGGTTCGTCCGGCGGGTCGGCTCGGCGCCGGCCGGGTCCTCCGGCCACGGGTGGCGCGGGTAGCGTCCGCGCAGCTCCGCGCGGACGGCCCGGTACCCCTCGCGCCAGAACGAGGCGAGGTCGCCCGTGACGGCCGCGGGCCGCCCCGCGGGGGAGAGCAGGTGCACGGTCAGCGGCGCCCGGCCGCCGGCCAGCGCCGGCGCGGCCTGCCAGCCGAACAGCTCCTGGAGCTTGGCGGCCAGCACCGGACGCTCCCCGCTGTAGTCCACCCGGATCCGCGATCCGCTCGGCACGGCGATCCGCTCGGGGGCGAGCTCGTCCAGCCGGCCCGCCTCGCCGCCCGCCCACGGCAGCAGCCGCTGCAGCGCGGCGGCCGTGTCGATCCGCGCCAGGTCGGCGCGCCGCCGCGCCCGGGACAGCTCCGGCTCCAGCCAGTCGTCGGCGGCGGCCAGCAGCGCGGCGTCGGAGACGTTCGGCCAGGGCGCGCCGATCGCGCGGTGCAGGAAGGCGAGCCGCTCCCGCAGGCCGGCCGCCGCGGCCGGCCAGGACAGCAGCGTGCCGACCCCCTCCCGGCCCAGACCGTCCAGCAGGGCCGCCCGCACCAGCGCCGGCGCGGGCCGCGCCAGCGGCTGCTCGGTCAGCTCGACCGCGCCGAGCCGGGCGACCCGCCGCGCGACGATCTCGCCGCGGCGCACCGACCAGTACACCTCGTCCTGCTCGGTGACCAGCGCCGCCCCGGCCCGTCGCGCCGTCGCCTCGTCCAGTGCCACGGCCCGCAGTACCCGGGCCGAGTGCGAGCCCGCCGGCCGGTCCGCGACGGCCACCGCCAGCCACTCGGCGCCGCCCAGCCGGGAGCCGGGGCCGAGCTCGGCGGCGGTACCGGAGGCCATCAGGTAGGGGCCGTCGGCGCCCCGCGCGCGGGCGATCCGCTCCGGGTGGGCGAGGGCCACCACCAGCCCGGCCGCCGCCTCGTCGGACAACGCCGTCCGCCCGCCGCCACCGTCGTCGAGCCGCCGCACCTCCTCCCGCCAGCGCCGGGCGTACGGGTCGCTCGACCCGTCCCGGACGGTGCGCCACACGGCGAGCAGGTCGTCGCCGAGGGCGCGCGGCGGCTCCTCGGAGAGCAGCGCGACCAGTTCGGCCGCGCGCCGGGAGCCGGCCGGGGCGGCGCCGTCCAGCAGGGCCCGGGCCAGGCGCGGGTGCAGGCCCGTCCGGACGATCCGCCGGCCCCGGTCGGTGGCCCGGCCGTCCGGGTCGACCGCGCCCAGCGCGCCGAGGGTCTGCCGGGCGGCGGCCATCGCCCCGCCCGGCGGCCGGTCCGGCAGGGCGAGCGTCCCGGCGTCCGGGTCGCCCCAGCAGGCCGCCTGCAGGGCGAAGGAGGTGAGGTCGGCCAGCGCGATCTCCGGGGTCGGGAAGGGCTGCGCCCGGGCGTCCTCGACCTCGGCCCAGCAGCGGTAGACGGTGCCCGGCGCCTCGCGTCCGGCCCGTCCGGCGCGCTGCCGGGCGGCGGCCAGCGAGACCCGTACGGTGACCAGCCCGGCGAGGCCGCGGGCGTGGTCGGTGCGCGGTTCGCGGGCCAGCCCGGAGTCGACGACCACCCGGACGCCGGGCACGGTCAGCGAGGACTCGGCGACCGAGGTGGCGAGCACGACGCGGCGCCGGCCGCCCGCGGCGAGCGCCGCGTCCTGCACGGCCTGGGGCGCCCGGCCGTGCAGCTGGAGCACCTCGGCGTCGACGGCGAGCAGGCCGGCGACCCGGGCGATCTCGCCGACGCCGGGCAGGAAGCAGAGCACGTCGCCGTCGCGTTCGGTCAGGGCCCGGCGGACGGTCGCCGCCACGTGCTCCAGCAGTACCGGGTCGGTGCGGGTGCCCTGCGGCGGGCGGACGGTGCGCGGCGGCGGCGCCCAGACCGTCTCGACGGGGTGCGACACGCCGTGCGCCTCGACGACCGGGGCGCCGCCGAGCAGCTCGGCCCAGGCCGCGGTGTCGGAGGTCGCCGAGGCGCAGACGAGCTGCAGTTCGGGCCGGAGCGCGGCGCGGACGTCGAGCAGGAAGGCGAGCGCGGTGTCGGCGTCCAGGTGCCGTTCGTGGCACTCGTCGAGGATCACCGTGTCGACCCCGGGCAGCTCCGGGTCGCGCTGGAGGCGCTGCAGCAGGACGCCGGTGGTCACCACCTCCACCACGGTGTCCGGGCCGACCCGGCGCTCGCCGCGCACGGTGAGGCCGACCCGGCTGCCGACCTGTTCGCCGAGCAGCCAGGCCATCCGCCGGGCGGCGGCGCGGACGGCGAGCCGGCGCGGCTCGGCGACCAGGACCCGCCGGGGCGGCCCGTCGAGGGGCTCGGCGAGCCCGGCCAGGGCGAGCGGCACCAGGGTGGTCTTGCCGGTGCCGGGCGGCGCCGCGAGCACGGCCGCGCCGCTGGAGGCCAGGGCCCGGTGCAGGGCGGGGACGGCGGTGCGGACGGGCAGTTCGAGCCCGGCGGGGCGCATGCCGCTCAGTCCCGGACGGCGACGAAGACCGCGGTGCCGGGGATGAGCCGCCCGCGCAGCGGGGACCAGCCGCCCCACTCCTGCTCGTGCCCCTCGGGCCACTCCGGTTCGACGAGGTCGAGCAGCCGGAACCCGGCGCCGGCCAGCTCGCGGACCCGGTCGCCGAGGGTGCGGTGGTGCTCGACGTAGCTGGCCCGGCCCTGCTCGTCCTGCTCGACGTACGGGGTGCGGTCGAAGTAGGAGGCGGTGGCGGTGAGGCCCTCGGGGCCGGGCTCGTCGGGGAAGGCCCAGCGGATCGGGTGGGTCACCGAGAAGGCCCAGCGGCCGCCGGGCCGCAGCACCCGGTGCACCTCGCGCATGAGGGCGGCGGTGTCCGCGGAGAACGGCACCGCGCCGTACGCGGAGCAGGCGATGTCGAAGGAGCTGTCGGCGAAGGGCAGCACGGCGGCGTCGGCCTGCACCACGGCGACGGGCGCGGCGTCGCGGGACAGGTCGATCCGGCGGGAGTGCTGCAGCTGCCGGAAGGAGATGTCCAGCGCGACGGGGCGGGCGCCCCGTGCGGTCAGCCAGCGCGAGCACTGGGCGGCGCCGGCGCCGATCTCCAGCACGTCGAGCCCCTTGAGCGTCCCGGGCTCGCCGAGCAGGTGGGCGTCGGCCTCGTCCAGCCCCTCGGGGCACCAGACGAAGCGGTCGTCGCCGAGGAAGGCGCCGTGCTCGTCCTGGTACTCGTCCGCGTTGCGGTCCCACCAGTGGCGGCTGGCTCGGCTGGACTCGCCGACGCCGGCCGGGCGGCGGATCGCATCGTCGTCGTCCTCCTCCGGAAGGCCCTCCGGAAGGCCCTCGGGAAGGTCCTCGTGGTCGTCGTCCGGGAGGTCCTCCGGGCGGGATCCGTCGGCCGAATGGTCGGGGGTGGTGGTCACGTTGGTCGGGCCCGTCGCGTAGGGTGTCGGATGCGGAAGCGCCGCTGCCGTGAACCGGCCCTGCAAGGGGTCGGGTCGGGGCGGTGGCATCCGGGGAAGACCCCCTGCGATGGCCGCCGTGAGGTGCGCCATCGGAGGATATGGCCTGATCCATCCCGGCCTCTACCGGTCTCGCCGCGTTCGGCGTTGACCGTGCCCGGCTGTCCCCGTATGCTACAAGTTGCGCTGCGGGCCTGCGCGCCTCAGACGGAGCAGGTCGCGCTCGCATCTGTCGAAGACCCCACGGTCGCAAGACGGACACCCCCTGGATCCTTGGGAGAGGTGTGCCGTGTTCTTGGCTGTCCGGCCTTCGGTGGGAGCGATCAGGGCCCTCCGCGTGGCAGTACCTACGACTTCATGTCCGCACCGGAGCCCTTTTCCTAATGACGAGCCCCACCGACACCTCTGTCAGCACCACCCCGCAGGTCGCGGTCAACGACATCGGCGACGCGGAAGCGTTCCTCGCGGCGATCGACGAGACCATCAAGTACTTCAACGATGGCGACATCGTCGAGGGCATCATCGTGAAGGTCGACCGTGACGAGGTCCTCCTCGACATCGGTTACAAGACCGAGGGTGTCATCCCCTCCCGCGAGCTCTCGATCAAGCACGACGTTGACCCGCACGAGGTCGTCAAGGTCGGCGACGAGATCGAGGCCCTGGTTCTCCAGAAGGAGGACAAGGAGGGTCGTCTGATCCTGTCCAAGAAGCGTGCGCAGTACGAGCGCGCTTGGGGCACGATCGAGAAGATCAAGGAAGAGGACGGGATCGTCACCGGTACCGTCATCGAGGTCGTCAAGGGTGGTCTCATCCTCGACATCGGCCTCCGCGGCTTCCTCCCGGCCTCCCTGGTCGAGATGCGCCGCGTCCGCGACCTCCAGCCGTACGTCGGCAAGGAGCTCGAGGCCAAGATCATCGAGCTGGACAAGAACCGCAACAACGTGGTCCTGTCCCGCCGTGCCTGGCTGGAGCAGACCCAGAGCGAGGTCCGCCAGACCTTCCTCACCACCCTGCAGAAGGGCCAGGTGCGCTCCGGCGTCGTCTCCTCGATCGTCAACTTCGGTGCCTTCGTGGACCTGGGTGGCGTCGACGGCCTCGTGCACGTCTCCGAGCTGTCCTGGAAGCACATCGACCACCCGTCCGAGGTTGTCGAGGTCGGCCAGGAGGTCACCGTCGAGGTTCTCGACGTGGACATGGACCGCGAGCGCGTCTCCCTGTCGCTGAAGGCGACCCAGGAGGACCCGTGGCAGCAGTTCGCCCGGACGCACCAGATCGGCCAGGTCGTCCCCGGCAAGGTCACCAAGCTGGTTCCGTTCGGTGCGTTCGTCCGCGTGGACGAGGGCATCGAGGGTCTGGTCCACATCTCCGAGCTGGCCGAGCGCCACGTCGAGATCCCGGAGCAGGTCGTCCAGGTCGGCGACGAGATCTTCGTCAAGGTCATCGACATCGACCTCGAGCGTCGTCGCATCAGCCTCTCGCTGAAGCAGGCCAACGAGTCCCTCGGTGCCGACCCGGCGTCGGTCGAGTTCGACCCGACCCTGTACGGCATGGCTGCCTCGTACGACGACCAGGGCAACTACATCTACCCGGAGGGCTTCGACCCCGAGGCGAACGACTGGCTGCCCGGCTTCGAGAAGCAGCGTGAGGAGTGGGAGCGGCAGTACGCCGAGGCCCAGGCCCGCTTCGAGCAGCACCAGGCCCAGGTCATCAAGAGCCGTGAGGCCGACGCGGCGGCTGCCGCCGAGGCCGGCGAGGAAGCCCCGGTCTCCAGCGGTGGCGGCTCGTCGTACTCCTCCAGCAGCGACGAGGGCTCCGGCGCTCTCGCTTCGGACGAGGCGCTCGCCGCGCTCCGCGAGAAGCTGGCCGGCGGCCAGAGCTGATCGCAGCTGACGCGTAGTCACTGAGAAGAACCCCGCCCGGGGAACCGGGCGGGGGTTCTTCTTTTGCTTAAGTGGTCTTTATGGGCCGGAAATTGTGATATGAGGCTCATCGACCGTCTCTAGGTGGTTCGGGGGCTTGCGCCTACATTGAGATGAACTGCCCGAAAGGCCACTTCATGCGCAAACCCTCCACCGCAGCCGCCGACACCGAGGTCGGCGGTCGGCTCGCAGCTCTCGGTCGAGCGTGTCACCGCCACCGCCGCTGGGTCCTCGGCTTCTGGGCCCTGGTCCTGGTCGCGGGTGTCCTGATCGGGGGCCGGGTCTTCGAGGGGACGGTCGCCGGCGGTGGCGCGGGCGCCTCCGAGTCGGCGAAGGGCACCGCCGTGGTGCAGGCCGCCGACCCGGTGAAGGGCACCGTGACGGCGGTGGTGGACGGGACGCCGGTGAACGGCCCCGCCGTGCGCAGCGCGGTGAGTGCGGCCGCGACGGACGTCGCCCGGCTGCCCGGGGTGGCCTCGGTCGCCGACCCCTACACGAACGGCGGCTCCGCGCTGGTCTCGGCCGACGGCGACGCGGGGCTGGTCTCCGTCCGGATGACCGACGGCTCGACCCCGGCGCAGCTGTCCGCCGTCACCGACCGCCTGGCCGGCATCGAGGCGCCCGGGGCGCACGTGACCGTCGGCGGCGACCTCGTGCTGGAGCAGGAGGTCAAGCAGCAGACCGAGAAGGACACCCGCTTCGGGGAGATCGTCACGCTGCCGCTGACCCTGGTGGTCATGGTGCTGGTGTTCGGCGGTCTGGCCGCGGCCGGTCTGCCGGGGATCGGCGCGATCGCCTCGGTGGGCGGCGCCCTGCTCGCGATGTTCGGCTTCAGCCGGATCATGGACATCGACACCAGCGTGCTGCCGATCGCGACGGTGCTCGGCCTCGGCCTGTCGATCGACTACGCGCTGCTGATGGTCAACCGGTTCCGCGAGGAGCGCGGCCACGGTGCCACCATCGCGCAGGCGGTGGAGCGCACCGCCGCCACCGCGGGCCGGACGGTCGCCTTCTCCGGACTGACCGTGGCGGTGGCCCTGTCCGGACTGTTCGTCTTCACCAGCCCGGTCTTCCGCGCGGTCGGGGTGGCCGGGGTCAGTGTGGTGGTGATCGCGGTGGCGGCCGCCCTCACCCTCGTCCCGGCGCTGCTGGGCTTCGTCGGGCACCGGATCAAGGCGCCGACCGAGCCGGTGCCGGACGAGGGCTTCTTCTCGCGGACGGTGCGCCGGGTGCAGAAGCGCGCGGTGCCGGTGGTGTTGGTCTGTGTCGCGCTGCTGACCGCGGCCGGGGCGCCCTTCCTCGGCGCGCACCCGCGGACCTCGGGGGCGGACGCGCTGCCCAAGTCGTTCGCGGCCCGGCAGGTCGCCGAGACGGTGCAGCAGCGGTTCCCCCAGCAGGCCCAGGCGCCGGTCACGGTCGTGGTGGCGAGCAACCAGCGGGCCGCCCAGGCGTACGCCGACGAGGTGATCGCCAAGCTGCCCGGGGTGAGCGGGGTCCGCTCGGTCACCCCGGTGGGCGCCGACCTGTCCACGGTCGACGTGCTGGTCAAGGGTGATCCGCAGGGCGCGCAGGCCAGGCAGGTGGTCGCCGAGCTGCGCGAGCACCGGGGCGGGCTCACCACCTACGTGACCGGCGACGCCGCGTCCGTGGTGGACTTCAAGCACGAGATCGCGACCAGGGGCCCGTGGGCCCTCGGGCTGGTCGCTTTCGGCACGCTGCTGCTGCTCTTCCTGATGACCGGCTCGGTGGTGATGCCGGTCAAGGCGCTGCTGATGAACGTGCTGTCGCTGGGCGCCTCGCTCGGCGCGCTGACCCTGGTGTTCCAGCACGGGTACTTCAGCGGGCTGCTCGGCTTCACCCCGTCGGGCGGCCTGGAGACCTTCGTCCCGGTGCTGGTCTTCGCCTTCGCGTTCGGCCTGTCGATGGACTACGAGGTCTTCCTGCTGTCGCGGATCAAGGAGCTGTACGACCAGGGGCACGGCTGCACCCGGTCGGTGCAGCTCGGGCTCCAGCGCAGCGGAAAGATCATCACCTCGGCGGCGCTGCTGATGGTGATCGTCTTCGCCGGGTTCGCGGCCGGGCAGATGCTCATGGTCAAGCAGATGGGCATCGCCCTGGCGGTGGCCGTCGCGGTCGACGCGACGTTGGTGCGGTGCCTGCTGGTGCCGGCCGCGATGAGCCTGTTCGGCGAGTTCAACTGGTGGGCGCCGGCGCCGCTGCGCAGGCTGCACCGGCGGATCGGCCTCAGCGAGCACGTGGCGCTGCCGCCGCTGGGCGTGCAGCCCGTCCTGCCGGGCCAGCGCGCCGAGCAGCCGGCGGAGCGGTCGGCCGAGGAGTCGGCCGAGCGGTCGGCGCCGGAGCCCGTCGTCGTCAGGGGCTGACGTCGTCAGCGGTTGACGCAGGCGTTGCCGAAGCCGGGCGCGAGGCCGGCCGCGAGGTCCAGCGGACCGCAGGCCGCGGCGGAGCCGGCGCCGGCGAGAAGCAGGCCGCAGACGGCGGCGAGGACGAGGGCGGTGCGGACGGGGTTCATGGCGGGCGTCCCTTCGGGCGGGCGGTGCTGGGCGGTCTGCCCAACGCGCGGCCCCGGGCCCGGGTAGCGGCGGCGGCCCGCGATTCGCCCGCGCGGGTGGCGTGCGGCCTGCGGCGCGGGCCGGGTCAGGACAGGCGGCGCAGCAGTGGGACGGCCTCGCGCAGCAGGCGCTGCTCGTCGGGGGTCAGCCGCCGGGTGATGGCGGCGGCGATCTCGCCCTCGCGCCGGGCCCGCTGGGCGTGCAGGGCGGCGGTGCCGTCCGGTGTGGCGGTGAGGACGAGCTTGCGGCCGTCGGTGGGGTGCGGGTGCTGGGCGACGAGTCCGGCCTCGGTGAGCAGGGCGACGGTGCGGGCCATCGACTGGTGGCGGACCCGCTGGAGGGCGGCGAGCTCGCTGGTGGTGTGCGGGCCCTCGCGGACGAGACGGCCGAGGACGGCCGCCTGGTTCTGCGGCAGTTCGTCACCGGGGCGCAGTGCGCGGACGAGTTCGCCGACGGCGTTGCGGAGCTCGGCGGCGAGTTCGAGGGTTGCGGCGTCCGGGCCCTCGGCGTCCGGGGCGCCGTGCGCGGTGTGCTCGGCTCGCTGGAGGTCGGCGTCGTCCATGGGGCCATGCTACCCGACGGGTATACAGCGAAACTGTGCAGTCTTGCTGTATTGTTTGCCCCATGCGACTGACAAAGCTTGGGCACGCCTGCGTCCGGATCGAGCACGGGGACACCACGGTCGTCATCGACCCGGGCCTGTTCACCGAGGCCGACGCGCTGCAGGGCGCGGGCGCCGTCCTGATCACCCACGAGCACATGGACCACTTCGCCGAGGACCGGCTGCGCGCCGCCGTCGAGGCCGACCCGGGTCTGCGGATCTGGACCAACCGGGCGGTCGCCGACCAGCTGGAGGGCATCGCCGCCCACGTCCGGGTGGTCGGCGAGGGCGACGCGTTCGACATCGACGGCCTCGACGTGAGCGTCCACGGCGAGTGGCACGCCGTCATCCACCCCGACATTCCGCGGGTCGGCAACGTCGGCTTCCTGCTCGACGGCCGGCTCTTCCACCCCGGTGACGCGCTCACCCTGCCGCCGCACCGGGTCGACACCCTGCTGCTGCCCATCGCCGGCCCCTGGGCCAAGGTGTCCGAACTGATCGACTACACCCGGGAGGCAGGTGCCGGGCGGGCGGTCGGCATCCACGAGGCGGTGCTCAGCGAGGTCGGCCAGATGGTGCACGGCCGGCTGCTCGGCGAGGGCGGTCCCGGCACCGGCACGCCGTTCACCCAGCTCAAGGCGGGGGAGCAGATCGACCTGGGCTGACCTGCCCGGCGGGCCGCCGTGCCGGCGGGCAGTCACGTGGCGCCGCGTCAGGGGCCCGGCACGGCCGCCGCGCCCCGATGCGGTGTCAGGAACCGGCCGCCCCCGCCCGCCGTCCTTCGTCGGACACCCTACGGAGGAGTGACCGTGGACGTCCTGCCCGACCTGCTCGCCGCCCTGCCCGCGCTCGACGCAGGCCTCGACCCGGGCACGCCGTGGCCGCTGCGCCGGGTGGAGCTGCCGGTGCCGTCCGGCGCATCCCTGAGCGTCGGGGATCCGCTGGGCGGTGGCGGCTACGTCCTCGCCGCCCCCCGCGGCCTGGTGGCCTACCTCGTCCTGGGCGGCGACGCCGAGCGTACGGAGGTCGTGGCGGCTCTGCTGCGCCACGGTGAGACCCTCCCGGTCGAGGCGGACGAGGACGGTGACCGGCTCGACACCGACTCGGGCGTCCTGCTGGTCCACGCGTTCCCGGACGGCGGGCCCGCCGCTCTCCTGGCGCGGGCTCTCACCGCTGCCCGCCGCCCGGGCGGGGAGGGCAGCCGCGCGGGGGAGGCGAGCAGTGCGGGGGAGCGAGGCCGGGCGGGGCACCCGGCTGCCGGGTCGGAGCGGGCCGGGGTGTCGGCAGGCGGAGCGGTCGGCCTGCCCGACGACTTCGCGGAGGGCTGGCTGTCGGCGGCCGACGGGCCCGCCCTCGCGCTCCTCGTCGACCCGGACGGGCTCTCGGTCACCGGCTGCCGCGACGTCGAGGGGCGCGAGGTCGCGCTGCTGCTGCACCGCTGACCGCTCGCCGCCGGAGCGCCCGTCCGCCGCCGGACCGCGCCGGACCTCTGCCGCTCCCTCAGCCCGCCGGCACCGGGACCGGACCCGACGCCGGCACCGGGGCGGGCTCCGGCGCAGCCGTGAACGGCCGTCCGTCCAGGGTCCAGTGCGGATCCGGGACGATCTCCAGCGCCGCGTACACGTGCGCGGCGACATCCGTGTGGTGCGGCGGGCGCACCGGCCCGCCCGGCACGATGCCCGGGCCGCAGGCGGCGATCCACGCCGTCCGTTCCAGCTCGCTGCGCCCGCCGTGGCCGCCCGCCGGGACGTGGCCGTGGTCGGTCACCACGATGACCGTCCACTCCTCGTCCGGGTACGAGGCCCGGCCCCGGACGGCCGCCAGCAGCCGGCCCAACCGCCGGTCGGCGGCCTCCACCGAGCGCCGGTACTCCTCTCCGCAGCCCAGGAAGTGCGCGGTCTCGTCGGCCGCCCCGAGGTAGACGAACGAGGCCTGCGGGTCGTCGTCGCTGCGTCCGAGCACGTACTCGGCCTCGGCGGTGACCCGCTCGTCGCACTCCTCCCAGGCCTCCGGAGTGTCCGCGAGCGGCGCGATGTAGGACAGCCGTCCCGGCGCCGCGAACAGCGGGCCGCCGCTGCGGGCCAGGAACAGCGGCTCCCAGCCGCCCGCGGCGAAGGTCCGCCGGCGGTGCACGGCCGCCAGCCGGGTGGTGAAGTCCGGGAAGACGTCCAGCCGGTTGCCGCCGAGATGGTTGCCGAACACGCCGTGCTTGGCCACCCCCACCCCGGTGGTGATCGTCGCCCAGCACGGGCCGGACATGGTGGGTGTCGCCTCGTCGACCTCCACCCGGGCCAGGAAGCCGGCTCCGGCCACCCCGTCCAGGTGCGGGGTGTGCAGTTCGGGCAGCAGGTCCAGGCGGACGCCGTCGACACCGACGACCAGGACACGGCGGGGCCCGCAGGGCCAGGGGGCGGACACGGAGTGCTCCTCTCGACGGATGCGGCGAGTCGAACGGATCGACGTGTCCGAGACCCTAACCCGCCCGGACACCCCCGCCCGGACTGCGGACGGCCCGCCCCAGCAGAGTTCGCCGCCCCGGCACCCGATGTTCACCGTCGGTTCCCGGTGCCGGGCCGGTGCCGGGCCGGATCCGGGCGCGTCCGCGCCGGGCGATAGCCTGACGCCATGCTGAGGATCGGACTGACCGGCGGGATCGGCGCAGGCAAGAGCGAGGTGTCGCGGCGGCTCGCCGCCCACGGCGCGGTGATCGTCGACTCGGACCTGATCGCCCGTGAGGTGGTCGCCCCCGGCACCGACGGCCTGCGGGCCGTGGCCGCCGAGTTCGGCCCCGGGGTCCTGCTGCCCGACGGTGCGCTCGACCGCCCCGCGCTCGGCGCCCTGGTCTTCGCCGACCCCGGCCGGCTCGCTGCGCTCAACGCGATCGTCCACCCGCTGGTGCGGGCCCGTTCCGCCGAACTCGAAGCGGCCGCCGGCCCCGACGACATCGTGGTGCACGACGTCCCGCTGCTCGCCGAGAACGGCCTCGCGGGTCTGTACGAGCTGGTGATCGTGGTGGACGTGCCCGACGACGTCCGGATCGACCGGCTGGTACGGCTGCGCGGCATGACCGAGGACGAGGCGCGGGCCCGGATGGCCGCGCAGGCCACCCGGACGGACCGCCTCGCCGTCGCCGACGTCGTCATCGACAACAGCGGCCCGCTCGCCGACCTCGCCGCCCGGGTCGACGAGGTCTGGCAGCAGCTCAAGGAACGTCAGGCCGGTTAGGGCTGTTCGCGGTTCGGACCCGGGCGGGGTCGAACGTCCCGTGCGGTGGGCGGGTAGCGTGCGGGGATGGAACATCTGGGATCCGTGAGGTGGCCGCCCGAGCCGATCAGGACGGAGAGGCTCGTGCTCCGTGCGTCCGAGACCCGGGACCGCGCGGCCTTCGTCGAGCTGCTCGCCTCGCCGGAGGTGCACACCTACCTCGGCGGCCCCCGTCCCCGCGACGAGCTCGAGCGCGAGCTGCCCGGGGCGCCCGAGCGGTGGCCCGGGAGCTTCGTCGTCGATCTCGACGGGTCGATGATCGGCCAGATCCTGCTCAGGAGGGCCACCGGGCACCGCCGCCCCGCCGCCGCGGGGAAGGCCGATCTCGGCTACCTGTTCCTGCCGCGGGCATGGGGATTCGGGTACGCCGCCGAGGCGTGCGCGGCAGCACTCGGCTGGCTCGCCGGCGCCCTTCCCGGTGAGCCGGTGGTGCTCACCACCCAGACCGCCAACGAAGGCTCGATGCGTCTCGCGGTGAAGCTGGGTTTCACCGAGGTGGAGCGGTTCGAGGCCTGGGGCGCCGAGCAGTGGCTCGGCATGCGGTCCCCGGCCGAACCCTCCCGTTGAGTCCGCCCGGACGGACCGCGGGCGAGCCGCTCCTGCCCGGACCGAGCGCGGGACGAAGCCGGCCCACGCCCGCCTCGGCACGGTCGCTGCCGCGGCCCTCGCGATCCGGCCCTGCGGGTGATCGTCACGGCGGTGCCTGGTCGTTCTGCGGCGCACCGTGGGTCCCGTTCGCCCCGGCAGCCCCAACGGCCGGAGGGACCGGTCAGTGCGACGGTCCGAGCAGCGATGGTGATCGACTCCAGGACTTCCGCGCCCGAGTCGAAGCCGACCGCCGCCCAGTAGTCGTCCGGCGTGGCCCCGACGGACAGCGACAGCGCCGGTCCGGTGAGGCCGTCCGCCTCGACCACGAGCAGGTCGACGTGCCGATCGCCGTGCCGCCCGGCCGGCGCGGCGAGCGCCGGCCAGGCGTCCGGGTTCGGGGTCATGAGGCGGTGTCCTGGTCCTCGGGCTGCCGAGGGGCGGTCCGGAGCCTGTGCCGACGGTCGGTCAGGGCTTGCGGGCGACGCCCGACCAGATGGCGATCTCGGCGTCCTCGGCCGTCGGGGCCTGCTCCGGGCGCCACTGCGGTGCGGTGACCAGGCCGGGCTCCAGCAGCTCCAGGCCGTCGAAGAACCGCTGCACCTGCTCCTTGCTGCGCAGGCTCAGCTGCGCCGTGGCGCTGCGGTAGACCATCGGGCCCTTGGCGGCCTGCGCCGGGTCGGTGAAGTCGCCGGTGGCGTGCGAGAGGGCGAGGTAGCTGCCGGAGGGCAGCGCGTCGACCAGCTGCCGGACGATCGCGTACGGGTCGTCCGCGTCGTCGATGAAGTGCAGCACCGCGAAGAGCAGCAGCGCGACCGGCTGCCCGGCGTCCAGCAGGTCGCGGACCACCGGGTCCGCCAGGATCGCCGCAGGCTCGCGCAGGTCGGCCTGGCGGACGGTGACCGTGCCGCGTCCCGCGCCGGCCAGCAGGGCCCGGCTGTGCACCAGCACGATCGGGTCGTTGTCCAGGTAGGCGACCCGGGCGTCCGGCAGGACGAGCTGCGCGGTCTCGTGGGTGTTGCCGACGGTCGGGATGCCGGTGCCGATGTCCACGAACCGGTCGACGCCGAGCTCGGCGAGGTGCCGGACGGCGCGCTGCAGGAACGCCCGGTTGGCCTGGGCGCTGAGCCGGACCAGGGGGCTGAGCGCCAGCACCTTCTCCGCGGCCTCGCGGTCCGCCGGGAAGTTGTCCTTGCCGCCCAGGTAGTAGTCGTACATCCGGGCGGGGTGGGGTATCTCCGGACGCAGGTCGACCTGCGGGCCGGGCTCCTCGTCGGTGGACATCCACTCCAGCGAGACGTCCTGATTGTCGGTCATGTCCAAGCTCCCCGTGGCTGGTCGGCGCTCACCCGGGCAGCATAGACGGGCCCGCCGCGCCGTTCGCGGGGAACCGGTCGATCGTGATCACCCGATGGCTGGATCCGGACAGCGGACGATCAGTCCTCGGCCGGTACCGGTGCGGGGCCCGCGGCCGGATCCCCGGTCAGCAGGTAGCGCGCACCCGGCCCGGCGTCTCCCGCCCGGTCCTCCGCGTTGTACAGCGAGCAGTGCGTCAGCGACAGGCAGCCGCAGCCGATGCATCCGGTCAACTTCCTTTTGAGAAGTTCGAGTTCGGCGATCTGCCGGTCGATGCGGCTCTGCCAGGTGCCGGCCACCGCGCCCCACTCGGCGGGGCTCGGGGCACGGTCCTCCGGCAGTCGGCCCAGTGCGGTGCCGGCCTCCTCCAGGGACAGCCCGACCCGCTGGGCGGCGCGGACGAACGCGATCCGGCGCAGCGTCGTCCGGGCGTAGCGGCGCTGGTTGCCGGCAGTCCGTTCGGCGTGGATCAGGCCCAGTCGCTCGTAGTAGCGCAGTGCGGAGGGGGCCAGCCCGCTGCGGGCGGCCAGTTGGCCGACGGTCAGCAGGTCGTGGCGGCTCGGTCCCATGCGGAGAGGATAGCGCTTGACCTGAAGTCGACTTCACCTTGCAGGATCGGTGTCATGACCGCCACCACCACCGGGGCCACCGCGCCCGCCATGTCCGCTGCGTCCACCGCGCCCGCCACGGCCACCGCGGCGCCGGGCCGACGGCCGTACGGATTCACCGAACTGCCCTCCCTGATGGGCCTGATGACCGGGGACGAGAAGCACGGCCCGGCCGCGACCTCCACCCTGGACGTGCTCTGGGTCCTGTACGACCGCGTCCTGCGGGTCGGCCCGGAGACCGCCGACGCCCCCGACCGCGACCGCTTCCTGCTGTCCAAGGGCCACGGGCCGATGGCCTACTACGCGGTGCTCGCCGCCAAGGGCTTCCTGCCGGTGGAGGTGCTGCCGAGCTTCGGCGGCTACGACTCGCCGCTCGGCCACCACCCGGACCGGCTGCTGCTGCCCGGGGTCGAGATCGCCTCCGGTTCGCTCGGTCACGGCCTGCCCCTCGCCGTCGGCACCGCGCTCGGGCTGCGGGCCCAGGGCCTCACCGAGCCGTCCGTCTGGGTCCTGGTCGGCGACGCCGAGTTCGACGAGGGCAGCAACCACGAGGCGCTCGCCTACGCCGGTGCCGCCGGCCTGGACCGCCTGCACACCGTCGTCATCGACAACTCCTCGGCCACGCACGGCTGGAGCGGCGGCATCGCGGCCCGCTTCGCCACCGAGGGCTGGTCCACCGCCACCGTCGACGGCCGCGACCACGAGGCGCTGCACGCCGCCTTCACCGCCCCGCACCCCGGGCGGCCGCACGCGGTCGTCGCCCGTGTCGAGCCCAAGAACGCCTGAACACCCGCAGCACCCGCAGTACCCGCACCCCGCAGTACCCGCACCCCGCATCCCGCAGTCACACCCCGCACCCGAGAGGCCCACCGATGGACACCATGCGCGAGCGCTTCGCCGCCGTCACCACCGACCTGCTCGACCGCGACCCGCGGCTGGCCGTCGTGCTCGCCGACATCGGCGTGGA
The DNA here is from genome assembly GCF_039544005.1 of Kitasatospora paranensis. NCBI lineage: Bacteria > Bacillati > Actinomycetota > Actinomycetes > Kitasatosporales > Streptomycetaceae > Kitasatospora > Kitasatospora paranensis. The sequence continues at coordinate 2,463,164 of NZ_BAABKV010000001.1, read as the reverse complement.
CGGCTTCCGGCAGGCCGCCGACCGGCACCCCGACCGGGTGATCAACGTCGGCATCCGCGAACAGCTGCTGATCGGCGCCGCGGGCGGTCTCGCCCTCACCGGCCTGCGGCCGATCGCCCACACCTTCGCCAGCTTCCTGGTCGAGCGCCCGTGGGAACAGATCAAGCTCGACCTCGTCCACCAGGACGTCGGCGCCGTTCTGGTCAGCGCCGCCGGTTCCTACGACTGGCCCGCCGGTGGCCGCACCCACATGGCCCCCGGTGACGTCGCCCTGCTGGACACCCTGCCGGGCTGGACGGTCCACGTGCCCGGTCACCCCGACGAGGCGGAGACCCTGCTGCGGCACGCCGCCGCCGACGGCGACAGCCGTGTCTACCTGCGGCTGTCCGCGCACCGCAACGCGGCGGCCCGGCCGGTGGAGCCGGGCCGCCTGCTGCCGGTGCGCACGGGTGCCCGCGGCACCGTGGTCGCCGTCGGCCCGATGCTCGACGCCGTCCTGGAGGCCACCGAGGGCCTGGACACCACCGTGCTGTACGCCGCCACGGTGCGCCCCTTCGACGCGGCGGGCCTGCGGGCCGCGGTCGGCGACCGCCCGGACGTCGTCCTGGTCGAGCCCTACCTCGCCGGCACCTCCGGGGCGGCCGCCCACGACGCCCTGGCCGACCTACCGCACCGGGTGCTCGGCCTCGGCGTGCCCCGCGAGGAGCACCGCCACTACGGCTCCGTCCCCGAGCATCTCGCCGCCTACGGCCTCGACGCGGCCGGCCTGCGCGCCCGGATCGCCGAGTTCCTCCGGTGACGGCGGTACGACCCGGGGCGCGTGCGGCCGCCCCGGCCGTCCGCGCAGCGGCGAGCGCCGGGCGGCGGCGAGGGCCGCGGCCGCGCCCAGGGCCACGGCGGCTGCGGTGAACCCGGCCGGCGCGCCCGCCCGGTCGACCAGCAGGCCGGCCGCGGAGGAGCCGAGCGCGCTGCCCAGGTTGTACGCCGTGTTGACCCAGGCACCGGCCTCCGTCCGGGACCCGGCCGGCACCAGCACGTCGACCAGCAGATACCCGGTCACCAGCAGCGCGTCCGTGCACGCGCCCGCCAGCACCAGGGCGACACCCGCGCCGGCCGGTGACGGCGCGAGCACCGGTACCGCGTAGCAGCCGGCCGCCGCCGCGGCCAGCACCAGCAGCCGCCGACCCGGACCGGCCCGCCAGGTCCGCCGGCCGTAGGCCAGCGCGCCCACCGCCCCGCCGACCGAGAACAGCGCGAGCAGCGGACCGGCCACGCCCGCACCCCAGGTGGCGACGATCGCGATCTCGTCCAGCGCCAGCGCGCCCGCGACCGCGGCCACCACCAGCAGCAGCGGGGCGAAGCCCGGCGCCCGCAACGGGCCGGTCACCACCCCCGAGGACGACGGCGCAGTCGGTGTGCGGCGGCCGCGCAGCGCGTGCGCGAACACCGCGAAGGCCACCACGAACAGGGCCGCGCAGGCCGCCAGCGCCACCGGGGCGGACCAGGCCGCGACCAGCAGCCCGCCCAGGACCGGGCCGAGGGCGAACACCGTCGACTCGGCGACCGTGTCGAGGCTCAGCGCACGCTGGCGCTGCTCCTCGTCCGCGGCCAGTTCGCCCCACAGGGTGCGCATCAGCGGCCCGACCGGGGGCGGGAACAGTCCGGCGAGCACGGCCAGGACGATCGCGGCCCACACGGGCAGCGTCAGCGCGGCGCCGGCCGCCAGCGCGGTCAGCAGCAGGGCGTGCGCGGCCGCCAGGGCCGGGAGTGCGACCGGCCGGCGTTCGACGAGCCGGGCGCGCAGCGGGCCCAGCAGGGCGCAGACCAGGCCGAACAGGCCCACGGCGGTGCCGGCCGCGGCGTACGAGCCGGTGCCGTCCCGCAGGGCGAGCAGCAGGGGCAGCGGCAGCACGCCGTAGCAGAGCCGGGCCAGCAGGGCGGCGGCGAACGGCGTGCGGGCATGGGGGAGTGCGAGGACAGCGCGATAGCCGGCGCTGCCCCTGACGGGGCGTGGCATGAGGGGTCTCCGGTACGAAGAAGGGGAACTGACGGATCGGCGGCGCCCCGCCCGCCTCGCGTCGGCGAGGGGCGGTGGCGGGGGCGATCCGTCAGTGCGGCCCGGAGATGTCCATACTGGTGATCGTAGGCGATCGGTTGCAGGCGTGACCAGACCCCGGCCGGCCGCCGTTCCGCCCCGCTGCCTGCCTGCCTGCCCGTTCGTCCGTACCGCCGGTACCGCCTGTGCCATCGCCCGAAGGAGTCCCGATGCCCGCCGCCCGGCCGCTCGACGTCCGCTGGATCCACGGCTCCCCGTCGGCGAAGCACGACACCGACCCCGAGATCCAGGTGCACGCCTACGACGAGGACACGTACATCCTGCGGCAGAACAAGTCGGTCGACTACGAAGCACCTTTCCTGTACCTGCTGTTCGGCTCCGAACGGGCCGTCCTGGTCGACACCGGCGCGACCGCCGACCCGGCGCACTTCCCGCTGCGCCGTACCGTGGACGCGCTGATCGACGCCCGGTCGGCCCACGGGTCCGGCAGCGGGTACGGGCTGCTGGTGGCGCATACCCACGGGCACGGCGACCACGTCGCCGGTGACGGCCAGTTCGCCGGACGGCCGGGGACGGAGCTGGTGCCCGCGGGGGAGGCGCTCGCCCGGTTCGGCCTCACCGGCGAGGAGCCGGGCACTCTGGAGCTCGGCGGGCGCACCCTGGAGTGCCTGGCCACGCCGGGCCACCACGCGTCCGCGGTCACCTGGTTCGACCCGAGGACGGGCTTCCTGCTGACCGGTGACACCGTCTACCCGGGCCGGCTGTACGTCGAGGACTGGGCGGCCTTCGTCCGCACCGTCGACCGGCTGGTCGACTTCGCCGCGGCCCGCCCGGTGACGCACGTCCTCGGCTGCCACATCGAGATGACCACCGAGCCCGGCGTGGACTACCCGGTCCGCACGACCTACCAGCCGGACGAGCCGCCACTGGAACTCTCCGTCGCCGACCTGCACGACCTGCAGCGGGCCTGCCGGGAGATCGGCGACCGGCCGGGCCGTCACCCGTACCGCCGGTTCGTCGTGGTGAAGCCGGACTGACCCACTGTCCGGTGCCGCTCTCCGGCGTGCCGTCAGGCGGTGCGGATCGTCTCCACCAGGCCGGCCACCAGGTGCGCGCGCTCGGCCATGGCGCCGACCAGCAGGTACTCGTGGTCGGCGTGCGCACCGCCGCCGACCGCGCCGAGCCCGTCGAGGGTCGGCACCCCCAGTGCGGCCGTGAAGTTGCCGTCGCTGCCGCCGCCGACCGCCCGGCCTTCGAGGCCGGGGAGCAGCCGCTGCGCGACCGCGAAGAGCCCGGCCGACGCCGACTCCGGCATCGGCGGCCGTCCGACGCCGCCCTGCACGGTGATCCTCGCCCCGTCGAGGTGCGGGGCGAGTGCGGCGAACGCCGCCTCGATGCGCGCCGTCTCGGCGGCCGACTCGACCCGGACGTCGACGACGACGGTCGCCTCCGCGGGCACGACGTTGTCCAGGGTGCCGGCGGCCGCGACGGTCGGGGTGACGGTGGTGCCGATCCCCGGCCGGTCGAGCGCGGCGATGTCCAGCACCTGGTGGGCCGCCTCGACCAGGGCGTTGATCCCGGCGGCGGGCTCCAGACCCGCGTGCGAGGCCCGGCCCGCGACGGAGACCCGGAAGGTGCCGCAGCCCTTGCGGCCGGTCTTCAGCGCGCCGCCGTCGGCGGCGCCCTCCAGGACGAGGACGGCGCCGCAGGCCAGCGCCCGTTCCTCCAGCAGGGCGCGGGACGCGCCGGAGCCGACCTCCTCGTCACAGGTCACCAGGATCTCGACGCCCGACCGGTCCTCCAGCGTCGCGAGGCCGTGCACCGCCTGGACGAGGCCGCCGAGCATGTCGAAGACGCCGGGGCCGGTCGCCCGCCCGTCGGCCACCGCGAACGGGCGGCGGGCCAGGGTGCCGAGCGGGAACACCGTGTCGTGGTGGCCGAGCAGCAGCACCCGCGGGCTGCCGCCGCCCGACCAGTGGACGTGCGGCCCGGCCTCGCTCTCGACCAGCACGGCCTGCCCGCCGAGGCGGCTCTCGATGACGGCGGCGACCGTCTTCGCCGAGGCGGCCAGGGCGGCGACGTCCCGTGACGGGGACTCGGTCTCCACCAGCGTCCTGAGGTCCTCGATCATCGCCTCGACGCTCACGCCGGCGGTCCTGTGCATCGTCACCGCGCCAGGGTACGCGGCACGCCGTGGCGGCCCGGAGGTCACCCGACCCGCACCACCGCCGTCGACTCCGCCGCCAGGTGCAGCGAGCCGTCCGACTCGGGCCAGGCGTCGCCGAACAGCGCGAGGGTGTCCGCGTACGGGCGGTCGAGGGCGATCCGGCGCGGCCCGTCGCCGCCGAGGTGCACGACCACCCGGTACGGGCCGCGGTGCACCACCAGCCACTGCTGCGCGGCGTCGTGGTCGACCCGGACGGCGCCGAGATCCGGGTCGGTCAGCTCGGGGTGGGTGCGGCGCAGCCGGATCAGCCTGCGGTACCAGTCGAGCAGCCCGGCGTGCGGTTCGCGGGCGGGCTCAGACCAGTCGAGGACGGAGGCGAGGACGGTCGCGCGGGCCTGCGGGTCGGGGACGTCCTCCGGCCGCCAGCCGTGCTCGGCGAACTCCCGGCGGCGGCCCTGCCGGACGGCCTCCGCGAGGCCGGGGTCGGTGTGGTCGGTGAAGTACTGCCAGGGGGTGGCCGCCCCCACTCCTCGCCCATGAACAGCATCGGGGTGAACGGCGAGGTCAGCACCAGGGCGGCCCCCGCGGCCAGCCGGCCCGGGGAGAGCGTCGCCGACAGCCGGTCGCCGGCCGCCCGGTTGCCGACCTGGTCGTGGGTCTGCAGGTACCCGAGCAGCCGGTGCCCGTACGCCGTCGGGAAGGGCCGGCCGTGCGAGCGCCCGCGGAACGAGGACCAGCCGCCGTCGTGGAAGAACCCCCGGTGAGGGCCTTGGCGCAGGCGGCGTACGGGTCGGCCGCGAAGTCCGCGTAGTAGCCGTGCGACTCGCCGGTCAGCAGGGTGTGCAGGGCGTGGTGGTAGTCGTCGCTCCACTGGGCGGCCAGGCCCAGGCCGCCGGCCTGCCGCGGCGCGGTGGTGCGCGGGTCGTTGAGGTCGGACTCGGCGATCAGGAACAGCGGCCGGCCGCTCGCCACCGCCAGCCGCTCGACCTCCGCGGCGAGCTCCTCCAGGAACGGCAGCGCCCGGTCGTCGGCCAGCGCGTGCACCGCGTCCAGCCGCAGCCCGTCGATCCGGTAGTCCCGCAGCCAGGCGAGCGCGCTGCCGATCAGGTAGCGGCGGACCTCGTCGGAGCCGGGCGCGTCCAGGTTGACCGCTGCGCCCCACGGCGTGTGGTGCCGTTCGGTGAAGTACGGGCCGTAGGCGGGGAGGTGGTTGCCGGACGGGCCGAGGTGGTTGTGCACCACGTCCAGCACCACGCCGAGCCCCTTGCGGTGCGCCGCGTCGACGAACCGCTTGAGGCCGTCCGGGCCGCCGTACGGCTCGTGCACCGCCCACGGCGCGACGCCGTCGTACCCCCAGCCGTACCGGCCCGGGAAGGGGCAGACCGGCATCAGCTCGACCAGGTCCACGCCCAGCTCCACCAGGTGGTCCAGCCGTTCGGCGGCCGCGTCGAAGGTGCCGCCCGGGGTGAAGGTGCCCACGTGCAGCTCGTACACCACGCTGCCGGGCAGCGCCCGGCCCCGCCACGGCACGTCGGACCAGCGGAAGGCGGCGTGGTCGACCGGCCGGCTGGGGCCGTCCGGGCCGTCCGGCTGGCGCGGCGAGCGGGGGTCGGGCAGCAGCGGGCCGCCGTCGAGCCGGAACCCGTACGCGCCGTCGGGGGCGTCGGCCTGCCACCAGCCGTCCGCACCCCGGGCCGGTGCCATCGGGTGCGCGGCGCCCCCGACCTCCACGTCGACCCGCCCGGCCTCGGGCGCCCACACCCGGTACGTCCTCATCGGCCCTCCGTCAGCAGCGCGACCGGGTGGTGCTCCAGCAGCCAGGCGACCTGCAGCGGCCCGCCCTCGTAGTGGCGTTCGGTCAGCTCGTCCGTCCAGCGGCCCGGCGGCAGCTCCAGCACGGTGTCCCGCCAGCCGCCGGAGCGGCGCAGCCCGTACGGCAGCCGGGTGACCGCGGTGATCACGTCGGTGCCGCGGGCGAAGGCCAGCAGGTGCTCGGCGGCCGGCCCGGTCGCGGCCAGCGGCCGGTAGCGGCCGAGCGGGCGGGTGCGCCGCAGGTGCAGGGCGGTGGTGGTCAGGTGCAGCTTCTCGCGGGCGAGGTCGCCGGTGCGCTCGGCCGGCGAGTCGGTGAGCCGCACGGCGGCCGCGCCCAGGTCGACCGGTGCGCGGTTGTCCGGGTCGACCAGGGTGTACAGCGGCTCCTCGCCGCCCTGGTACACGTCCGGCACGCCGGGCACGGTCAGGTGCAGCAGGGCCGCGGCGAGGGTGTTGGACCGGGCGTAGGGGGCGAGGAGCGCCACGAAGCCGGCGATCCGCGGGGTGAGCCCGGGGTTGTCGAGGGCCCCTCGGGCCCAGCCGGACAGCGCCTGTTCGAAGCCCTCGTCGGGGGTCGTCCAGGACGTCCGGAGCTTCGCCTCCCGGGCCGACTTCAGCACCACCTGGACGAGCCGCTCCTCGGTCAGCGGCCAGCCGGCGACCAGGGTCTGCCACAGCATCCAGGCCGCGGAGCGGTCCGGGCAGGGGCCTGCGGCGGACGTCCAGGCGGTGCATTCGGCGGCCCACGCCTCGGGCAGCTCGGCCAGCACGGCGAGCCGGGCCCGCGCGTCGGCGCTGCGCTTGGTGTCGTGGGTGGACAGTGCCGTCATGCCCTGCGGCCAGTCGGCCTCCTGCCGTGCGCACCAGTCGTGGAAGGCGGTGGGGGCGACGCCCGGGTGCGCCGGGTCGCCGCCGACCTCGTTCAGGGCGAGCAGGGCGTTCCACCGGTAGAACGCCGTGTCCTCGACGCCCTTGGCGGCGATCGCCGAGGTGGTCTGGGCGAAGCGGTGGCAGAACTCGTCCTTCTCCGGGCTGCGGCCGAGCCGGCCCAGCACCAGGTCGCGCAGCAGCCGGTCGGCCGCGCCGCCGCCCTCGCCGAGGTGGGCCACGGCCTCGGCCGGGGCCGCCTCGCCGGGCACCACGTACGGCCGGTACACCGGGTGGTCGGTGAGCAGGGCGCACAGCGCGTCCCGCAGCGCCGGCAGCGGGTGGTCGGCGAGGGCCGGCTCGTCGTTGCCGATCCGCTGCACCAGCCGCAGCAGGCGGTCCACCTCGGCGGCGAGTTCGCCGTGCGGGCCGACCAGTTCGGCGCGGCCGCGCCGGGCGGCCTCGGCGGCGGTCGTCCGGTCGGCGACGTCCCGCTGGTAGGCGGCGACCAGGCGGCCCGCCCCCGCGTGGTCGATCAGCACCCCGTCGATCCGGCGCAGCGCGTCGTACCCGGTGGTGCCGGCACACGGCCAGTCGGCGGGCAGCCGCTCCTCGCCGGTGAGGATCTTCTCCACCACCGTGTACGCGTCGCCGGTGGCCTCGGCGAGCCGCCGCAGGTAGCCGCGCGGGTCGGCCAGCCCGTCCGGATGGTCGATCCGGAAGCCGTCCAGCACCCCCTCGTCGTGCAGCCGCAGCAGCACGTGGTGGGTGGCCCGGAACACCTCCGGGATCTCCACCCGGACGGCGATCAGGTCGTTGATGGCGAAGAACCGCCGGTAGTTCAGCTCACTGCTGGCCAGCCGCCACCAGGCCAGCCGGTACCACTGGCGTTCCAGCAGTTCGGGCAGCGGCAGCCGCGCGGTGCCCTCCCGCAGCGGGAAGGCGTGCTCGTGGTAGCGCAGCACCTCGCCGTCGACGGTCAGCTCGCCGAGGACGGCGCCGAGCCGGTCGCCGAGCAGCGGCAGCAGCAGCCGGCCCCGGCCGGGTGCGTCCGCCGGGCCGGGCTGCGCCGTCCAGTCGATGTCGAACCACGGCGCGAACGGCGAGTCGGGGCCGTCCCGCAGCACGTGCCAGAGCGGCTGGTTCAGCTGTTCGGGGACGGGCAGCGCCATGTGGTTGGGCACCACGTCGGCGATCAGGCCCAGCCCGTGGCGGTGCGCCTCCGCGGCCAGCGCGCGCAGCGCCTCCTCGCCGCCGAGCTGCTCGCTGATCCGGCTGTGGTCGACCGTGTCGTAGCCGTGGGTGGAGCCGGGCGCGGCCTCCAGCAGGGGCGACAGGTGCAGGTGGGAGACACCTAGCGCGGCCAGGTACGGCACCGCACGCTCGGCGTCCCGCAGGGTGAACCCCGGCTGGAGCTGGAGGCGGTAACTGGCCGTCGGAGGGCGTGCGGCGGCGGAGGTCATGCCGTGATGCCTACCCGCCCCGGACGGCGGCTATGGCCGCTGTCGTACGAACGGGGGACGGTGCGTCCGTGCGGGCGCACCGCCCGGGCGGCGTCAGGCGGGCCTCTGGAGCACCATCAGCGAGCGGTCGGCCAGCCAGAGGGCGTCACCGGCCTTGACCCGGGTGCCGGTGCCGCGCGGCGGCAGCACGGGGAGCGTGGTGTCGACGACGATCTGCCAGGCCTCGCCGTGGTCGGCGGGGACGCCGAACTCCAGTGGCTCCGAGTGGGCGTTGAACATCAGCAGGAAGGAGTCGTCGACGATCTTGCCGCCGCGTCTGTCCGGCTCGGAGATCGCGTGCCCGTTCAGGAACACCGTCAGCGACTTGGCGTAGCTGGTCGACCAGTCCTTCTCGGTCATCTCCTCGCCGCCCGGCGTGAACCAGGCGATGTCGGTGAGGTCGTCGTGGGTGCCGGAGACCGGCCGGCCGTGGAAGAACCGGCGGCGCCGGAACACCGGGTGGTCCCGGCGGAGCCAGATCATGCCCTGGGTGAACTCCAGCAGCTCGCAGCTCGCCCCGGCGGGCCACTGCACCCAGGTCAGCTCGTTGTCCTGGCAGTAGGCGTTGTTGTTGCCCTGCTGGGTGCGGCCGAGCTCGTCGCCGTGCGCCAGCATCGGCACGCCCTGGGAGAGCATCAGGGTGGCGATGAAGTTGCGCTGCTGCCGGGCGCGCAGCTCGACCACCGCCGGGTCGGCGCTCTCGCCCTCGGCGCCGCAGTTCCACGAGCGGTTGTGCGACTCGCCGTCGCGGTTCTCCTCGTGGTTGGCGGTGTTGTGCTTGTCGTTGTACGAGACCAGGTCGCGCAGGGTGAAGCCGTCGTGGCAGGTGACGAAGTTGATCGAGGCGATCGGGCGCCGGCCGTCGTCCTGGTACAGGTCGGAGGAGCCGGTCAGCCGGGAGCCGAACTCGGCGAGGGTGGCGTTCTCGCCGCGCCACAGGTCGCGGACGGTGTCCCGGTACATGCCGTTCCACTCCGTCCACAGCGGAGGGAAGTTGCCGACCTGGTAGCCGCCCTCGCCCAAGTCCCACGGCTCGGCGATCAGCTTGGCCTGGGAGACCACCGGGTCCTGCTGGACGAGGTCGAAGAACGAGGACAGCCGGTCCACCTCGTGGAACTGCCGTGCCAGCGTCGCCGCGAGGTCGAAGCGGAAGCCGTCGACGTGCATCTCGGTGACCCAGTAGCGCAGCGAATCCATGATCATCTGGAGCACGTGCGGACTGCGCATCAGCAGGCTGTTGCCGGTGCCCGTGGTGTCCTCGTAGAAGCGGCGGTCCTTCGCCAGCCGGTAGTACGAGGCGTTGTCCAGCCCGCGGAACGACAGCGTCGGCCCCAGGTGGTTGCCCTCGGCGGTGTGGTTGTAGACCACGTCCAGGATCACCTCGATCCCGGCCGCGTGCAGCGCCTTCACCATCGACTTGAACTCCTGCACCTGCTGCCCGCGGTCGCCCGTCGAGGAGTAGGAGGAGTGCGGGGCGAAGAACCCGATGGTGTTGTAGCCCCAGTAGTTGGACAGCCCGAGATCCCGCAGCCGGTGGTCCCGGACGAACTGGTGCACCGGCATCAGCTCGATCGCCGTCACGCCGAGCTTCGCCAGGTGCTCGATCAGCGCCGGGTGCGCCACCCCCGCGTACGTCCCGCGGATCTCCTCCGGGATGCCCGGGTGCAGCTTGGTCAGGCCCTTCACGTGGGCCTCGTACAGCACCGTGCGGTGGTAGTCGGTGCGCGGCGGGCGGTCCGTGCCCCAGTCGAAGTACGGGTTGATCACCACCGAGTGCATGGTGTGCGGCGCCGAGTCCAGGTCGTTGCGGCGCTCCGGCGCCCCGAAGTGGTACCCGTACACCGACTCGTCCCAGTCGATGTCGCCGCTCATCGCCTTGGCGTACGGGTCCAGCAGCAGCTTGGCGCTGTTGTGGCGCTGGCCGAGGCCGGGGTTGTGCGGGCCGTGCACGCGGAAGCCGTACCGCTGGCCCGGCTGGACGCCGGGCAGGTAGGCGTGCCGGACGAAGGCGTCCGTCTCGCGCAGCTCGATCGCCGTCTCCGAGCCGTCCTCGTCGAGCAGGCACAGCTCGATCCGGTCGGCGCTCTCGGAGAAGACGGCGAAGTTGGTGCCGGCCCCGTCGTACGTGGCGCCGAGCGGGTAGGGCTGCCCTGGCCAGACCTGCATAAGACCTCAACTTCCCTCAAAGCAACGGGAACCGGCGTCCCCTCGCACATGCCCGGCCCGGCGCCGGTCCATGTGCGGTCGTGTCCGTACCGTGACGCACGGCACACGTCGCATCCTCCCCGCCCCCTGCCCGCCGACCGAACCCATTCACCTGTTGTTCGCCCGAACGGGTGTCCGCGAGCCGAAAACCGGGCGCTCGGACCCTGCCGTCCGACCCGCCCGCGCCATTGTTGTGCCGTCAACAGGCTGCGTCCCGGCCGGGCCGGGCAGTACTCTTGATCGTCGGTGGGGCACACCTCCGGCCCCCGTGCGGCGACAGGCCGGGCCCGCCCCGCCATGGTTGAGAACCTGTCAGTGGACGGACCGTCGCCGCGCGTGGGCTACGGCCGAGAGTGAGGTAGTGCATGGGGTTCCCCGCCGACGGCCGGGGCGACGGCTTCGACGGGCCGGAGCCGGGCCGCAGCGAGGCCCCGACCGTCGTCATGCGCTCCGGCCCGCCCGGCCGCACCACCGGCCCCGGCCACCCCGGGCCGCCCGACGGCGCCCCGCTCGCCTGGTCGGCCGGCGAATGGGACCTCGCCTACCGGCGCGTCCGGCTCACCGGCCGCGCCTACGTCTGGCTCAACCTCGTCGAGCAGCGCATGCGCGCCCTCGTCGACGAGGCGCTGCGCCCCGTCTACGCGCCCGCCCACGGCGAGGACTGGGTCACCGCCGCGGCCGGCCCGGCCGGCGAGGAGTGGGTGCTGCGGGCCGGCGCCGTCCGCGAGGTCAGCCGCCGCAAGGGCTACCTGCTCGACCCCGCCGACGACGACCCGCTGGTCTTCCTCACCCTGCCCCAGCTGCGCGAGCTCATGGTCCAGCACTGGCCGTGCTTCGAGCCGTACGTCGTCGACCGGCGCGAGCTCGAGCTCGCCCTCGACGAGCTGGAGGTCGCCCGGCACGTCGTCTCCCGCAACCGCAGCCTCTCCCAGACCGTCCTCGACCAGACCGAGCGCGCCGCGGCCCGGCTGCTCGGCCTGCTCGACGGCGGTGGCGGCGGCGTGCCCGCCGACGTCGTCGAGGAACTCGTCGCCGGCCGCTACGCCGACGTCGTGGCGGTGCACGCGGACCGGGTCCGGCTGCAGCGCGAGCTGCCCGTCGAGGACCTGCTCGACGGGGCCCGCCGGCTGGACGCGGTCGGCATCGGCCTCGGCATGCTCTGCCAGAACTACACCGGCAAGCGGCTCGTCCGGCTGGCCACCGAGGGCTGCCGGGTCCGGCTGCTGTTCCTCAACCCGGCCAGCAGCGCCGTCCGCCGCCGCGAGCGCGAACTCGGCATCGGCCGCGGCGAGCTCGCCCGCTCCATCGAGATGAACATCATGCACGCCCGGCGGGTGCGGGCCCGGCTGCGCGACCCCGGTGGCTTCGAGATCAGGGTCTCCGACGAGATGCCCCGCTTCACCGCGTACCTGGTGGAGGGGCCGCGGATCCCCGGCCAGACCGGCGGCCGCCGCCGCTCGGGGGACATCGGCATCGTCCAGCCGTACCTGCGGCGCGCCCGCGGCATCGAGTCCCCGGCGCTGGTCCTGCGCGGCGGCGCCGGGCAGGCGCCCGGCGGCACCGAGCCGGGGCTGCTGGAGGTCTACCGCGAGGAGTTCGAGGGCTCCTGGGCGGACTCCCGCGCGGTGTCCTGACCGGCCGTCCGGCCGTCCGGCTGCTCGGTCCTCCGGCCGGCCGCCCGCCCGGGCGCCGGCGCACGGCCAGTCGGCGCACCGCGGCGACCCGTGCGGGTGGTCCGGCGCCGGCCCGCCCGGCCCGGCACCCGCCGCCAAGTCCCCTCCCGCGAAAGCCGGTTCGCGGCTGCGGCCGGGTCGTCCGGGCCGGCCCCCGGGCCCGCCGGACGGCCCGGCCGGCGGCACGGTTGACGTGGACGCGGAGCGTCCGGCGGCGGCACCCTCCGACGCGCCCGCCCGACGCTCCCGCCGTCCCGACCGACCAAGCCGAGACCCCGGAGTCCGCCCGATGCCCAGCCAGCCCATAGCCACCGGCTCCTGCCCCTTCCCGCACACCGCGCCCGCCGAGCCCGGCGACGCCCGGCCCGGGGCCGACCGGCGCAGCTTCGTCAGGGCGGCCCTGGCCGCGGGCGCCGCCGGGGGAGCCGTCCTCGCCGGCGCCCGGCCGGCCGCCGCGGCCGCCCCGCGGACCGACCGGGCCGCGCACGGCGCCGTGCCCTTCCACGGCGCCCACCAGGCCGGCATCACCACCCCCGCGCAGGGCTACGCCACCGTCGCGGCCTTCGACGTCACCGCTGCCGACCGGACCGGCCTGGAGCAGCTGCTGCGCACCCTCACCGACCGGATCCGGTTCCTGACCGCGGGCGGTGACGCACCGGGCGGCGACAGCGGACTGCTCGGCCCGGTCGTCCCGGCCGACAACCTCACCGTCACGGTCGGCGTCGGCGCCTCGCTCTTCGACGACCGCTACGGGCTCGCCGAGCTCCGGCCCGCCCGGCTGACCCCGATGCGGACCTTCCCCAACGACGCCCTCCAGGACGCCGAACTGCACGGCGACCTCTCGCTGCAGATCTGCGCCGACAGCCAGGACACCGTGCTGCACGCCCTGCGCGACCTCGTGCGGGCCGCCGACGGCGCGCTGCGGGTGCGCTGGCGGGTCGACGGCTTCCAGAACGGGGCCCGGCCCGACGGCGCCCAGCGCAACCTGCTCGGCTTCAAGGACGGCATCGTCAACCCCGACACCACCTCGGACCGCCTGATGGACAGCCTGGTCTGGGTCCGGGCGGACGGCGGCGAGCCCGCCTGGACGGCCGGCGGCAGCTACCAGGTGCTGCGCATCATCCGGATGAGGGTCGAGGCCTGGGACGGGGTCACCGCCGCCGGACAGGAGCGGATGATCGGCCGACACAAGGACAGCGGCGCCCCGCTCGGGGGCCGGTCCGAGACCGACCCGCCGGCCTACGCCAAGGACCCGGACGGCGCCGTCATCGCCCTCGACGCGCACATCCGGCTGGCCAACCCGCGGACGGCCGCGACGGCCGACTCGCGGATCCTGCGACGCGGCTTCAACTACGACCGGGGCGTCGACGGTTCCGGCCGGCTCGACATGGGCCTGCTGTTCTGCTGCTACCAGCAGGACGTGGCGCGGCAGTTCGAGGCCGTGCAGACCCGGCTCGCGAACGAGCCGCTGGCCGACTTCCTGGCGCCCGTGGGCGGCGGCTACTTCTTCGCCCTGCCCGGTGTGCGCGACGACTCCGACTGGCTGGGCCGGGCGCTGCTCGGCTGAACCGGCGTCCACTGCCGTCCCCTCGCCCCGTACCGCCTCCCCCGTCCCCGACAGCCCCGCCGGTGCCCCGCCCGGCGGGGCTGTCACAGGTGCAGGCGATGATGGTCCCCGTCATGCCAGCAGCGACGGAAGGACAGGCAGATGACGCGACGCAGGAGGCGGCCGACCGCATCCGCCCGCCACGCCGGCACCGGGCGGGGGCGCCGCGATGAGCTGGCTCGGCGCGACCCTGCTGGCCTTCGACCTGGAGACGACCGGCACGGACATCGAGCACGACCGGATCGTCACCGCGGCCCTGGTCCGGCTGGAGCCGGACGGCACCGTCTCCGCCGAGCGGCACTGGCTGGTCGACCCGGGCATACCGATCCCCGCCGAGGCCAGCGCCATCCACGGCATCTCCACCGAGCAGGCCCGGGGCGGCGTGCCGGCCCGCGAGGCCGTCGAGGAGATCACCCGGGCGATCGCCGAGGCCCTGGCCGGTGGCGTGCCGCTGGTGATCATGAATGCCCGCTACGACCTGTCGCTGCTCGACCGCGAGTGCCGCCGGCACGGGGTCCTCCCGCTCTCCGCCCGGGTCGGCGGCGCACCGGCGCCGGTCATCGACCCGCTCGTCCTCGACAAGCACGCGGACCGCTACCGCCGGGGCAAGCGCAACCTGCAGGCCCTGTGCGAGCACTACGGGGTCGTGCTGGCCGACGCCCACGAGGCCGGCGCGGACGCCGTCGCGGCCGCCCGCGTGGCCCGCCGGGTCGGCGAGGCCTTCCCCGCCGTCGGCGCCGTCCGGCTCGCCGACCTGCACGCGCTCCAGATCCGGGCCGCGGCCGAGCAGGCCGCCTCCTTCCAGCAGTACCTGCGCCGCACCTCGGATCCGCAGGCCTCGATAGACCCCGCCTGGCCGGTCGTGCCGTACGGCGCCGGCGATCCGCTCGCGGCGGCCGGCTGACGGTGCGGGCCGGCCACGGGGGCCCGGCGGGTCCGCGGGCGGGTCAGCCGCCCGCGGGGAAGTCGAAGGTGTAGCCCTGGGCGACCAGCCACGGCAGCAGCTGCCGCAGGGCGGCGATGGTCTGGCTGCGGTCGCCGCCGCCGTCGTGCATCAGGACGACGCTGCCGGGGCGCACGTGCTGCTGCACGTTGGCGACGATCGCGGGCACCCCGGGCCGGGACCAGTCGCGCGGGTCGACCGACCAGCCGAGCGAGCGCATGCCGTGGTCGGCCGCGATCTGCTCGTTGTCGGCGCTGAAGTCGCCGCCGGGCGCCCGGAACCACGCGACCTGCGTGCCGGGGCCGCCGGCGTCCACGATCCACTGCTGGGCGTCGGCTATCTCGTGCACCTGGCGATCGTGCGGCTGGGTGTGCATCGGCTGCGGGTGGTCGACGGTGTGGTCGCAGAGCCGGTGGCCCTCGGCGAGGATCCGGCGGACGGCGCCCGGGTCGCGGGTGACCTCGTTGCCGACCTCGCAGAAGGTGGCGTGCGCGTGGTACTCGGCCAGCAGGTCGAGGATCGGGCGGGTGGCCGGGCCGGGCCCGTCGTCGAAGGTCAGCGCGACCGTCCGGCCGCCGCTCGCCGTGGTGCGGATGATGTGGTTCGGCCGACCGGAGGGGCTGCCGGCCGGTGTCGTGACGCCCGCGGAGGGGGAGCCGGCGGTGGAGGTCGGCGCGGCCGGCGCGGTGGTGCCAGGGGAGTCCGGCGCGCCGTCGCCGTCCGAGCCGGTCGGCGCGGTCGCGGTCGCGGTGGGGGAGGGCGTGGCGGAGGCGGTGCGCTGCGCGGGGATCCCGGTGGCCGCCGCCGCGCCGGTGCTGCCGACGGTGCCCCGCGGGGTGACGGCCGCGGCGGTGGTGCGGCCCGCGTCGGCGCTCGTCCGCTGGGCGGGCAGCGATCCGCAGCCGGCGATCACGGCCGGGGTGAGCAGCGCGGCGAGGCCGATGCCGAGGGCGCGCCGGGATCGGGGGTGGGCTTGCGCATGGTGACGACTCCTGACGTCGTACCGGCCGCCCGGGTGGGGGCGCGTGCCGGGGACGACGTCCCGCGGAGAACCGTCGGTTCCGTCGTCTTCGTACGAACGGACGTGGTCCGTGGGTCTCAGAACGGATACCAGCGTACGGAGGTCTCCTCGTCGCGCAAGGAGGCCACCCGGCGGCCGAACTCGGCCGCCGCGGCCGGGTTGCCGGGCACCTGCTGGGCGACCCACGCGGCGCTCGCGGTCTCCCGGGTGCCGCGCAGCACCGCGAAGCCGTCCCAGTCCCGGACGTCCCAGCCGTAGGCGGCGGTGAAGGCCCGGTACTCCTCGGCCGGGACGCCGTAGCGGTCCTGACTGAGGGCCAGCACCACCAGGTCGTGCTCGCGGAGGTCGTCGGCGACGTTCTCCAGGTCGAGCAGGACGGGGCCGGCCGGGCCGACGTGGACGTTGCGCGGGAGGGCGTCGCCGTGCACCGTGCCGGGTGCCAGGTGGGGGTCAGTGCGGCGGCCGCCGTGACGAACCTCTCCCTGCGGGCCCGCAGGAACGCGGCGTCCGCCGGATCGATGTGGCCGTCGGCCGCGGCGAGCCACCGGTCGACCGGGGCGAGCAGGTCACGGCGGCCCAGCGGGGCGGGCGGCGCGGGCGGGGCCGGCAGGGCGTGCAGGGCCCGCAGCAGCGGCGCGAGGTCGGCGGGCCGGGCGGGCCGGACGGCCGGGGGCAGGCGCCGCCAGAAGGTGACCGGGTGTCCCTGGGCGGTCACCGGGTCGGTCAGGTACGGGCGGACGACCGGGACGCCCCGGTCGTCCAGCCAGCCGGCGACGGTCAGCTCGCGGGCGGCGCGCGGGAGCAGATCGGGGCGCGGCCGACCTTGGCCACCACCGCGGGGTCGCCGAGGTCGAGGACGGCGTTCTCGCCGAGGGCGAGCATCCGGGCACCGTCGGGTGCGGGGAGGCCGGCGGTACGGCAGGCCTCGGCCAGCAGGACGCGGGCGCGGGCTTCGTCGAAGGCGGGCATGGGACTCCTCTGGGCGCGTTCCGCACCATCCTGGCGCACCGGCCGCACGCGCGTCGGCCGGGCCCGCAGGTGGCGGGGCCCGGCCGGGCGGGGCGGGCGACGGCCCGGGTCAGACCCGGACGTCGCTCGGGAACGGGCCGTCCGGCAGGTGCAGGCCGGCCGGGTCTGCCGCGGCCGGGGTGACCGGCGGCAGGGGCGCGCCGTGCGACAGGCTCGGCAGCCAGGACAGCCAGCGGGGCAGGTACCAGTTGCGCTCTCCGAGCAGGCTCATCACGGCGGGCAGCAGCACCGCGCGGATCACCGTGGCGTCGATCAGCACCGCCACCGCGAGGCCGACGCCCATCTGCTTCATCGACTGCATGGACAGGGTGCCGAACACCCCGAACACCCCGACCATGATCACAGCCGCGCTGGTGACCACGCCGGCGGTGGAGCGGATGCCGTACGAGACGGCGGCCCGGGTGGCCAGACCCCGGTCGTGGGCCTCCTTGATCCGGGAGACGACGAACACGTGGTAGTCCATGCTCAGGCCGAAGAGGATCACGAACAGGAAGAGCGGCACCCAGGACTCCACCGCGCCCACCCCGGCGGTGCCGAACAGCGAGGCACCCACGCCGTGCTGGAAGACCAGCGCGAGCACGCCGTACGCGGCGCCGACCGAGAGCAGGTTGAGCACCACCGCGGTCAGGGCGATGCCGAGCGAGCGGAACGAGCAGAGCATCAGCAGGAAGGCGAAGGCCACCACGAAGCCGAAGACCGGGATCATCGCGTCGGACATCTGCCGGTTGAAGTCGTGCGACCCCGCGGTGCTGCCCGTGACCGGGGCTTCGGTGCCGGGCACTTTGAGCACCGTGGTGGCGACCACGTCCGTGCGCAGCGCCGTGAGCGCCGCCGTGCTGGCGGCGTCGTTGCCGCTGCCCGCGAGCGGGATGTCGATCACGGCGATGTTCTGCTCCTTGTGCACGGTGACCTGGATCGGCCCGTGCATCCGCCCGGTGGCGAGGGCCTTCGCCTGCAGGTCGGCGATGGCCTGCCGCATGGCGGGGGAGTCGATGGCGGTGGCCTTGACCACCACGGTGGCCGGGGCGGGGCTGCCGGGGAAGGCCGCCTCGATCCGCTTCGAGGTGGCGACCAGGGCGTTGTCGGCGGGCAGCTGCTGCTGGAAGGTCAGGTTGGCGGTGTGCATGGTCAGCATCGGCGCGGCCAGGCCGAGCAGCAGGCCGCCGGCGAGCACGGTGGCGGCGAGCGGACGGCGCAGCACGGGGGTGAGCAGCGCGTTCCAGACCCGGCCGCCCGCCCCGGCCGCGCTGTCGGGCCGGCGCAGCCGGTGCAGCAGCGGCAGCCGGCCCTTCTCCACGCGGTCGCCGAGCATCGACAGCAGGGCGGGCAGCACGGTCAGCGAGCCGAGGACGGCGGTGACCACCACGACGATGGTGGCGAACGACATCGCCTGGAAGTCGGCGATCCCGGTGAGGAACATGCCGGCCATGGCGACCACCACGGTGACGCCGGAGACCAGCACGGCCCGGCCGGAGGTGGCGGCGGCAACCTGCAGGGCGGTGGCGGCGTCGCGCCCGGCGGCGCGCTCCTCGCGTTCGCGGCGCAGGTAGAACAGGCAGTAGTCGACGCCGACGGCCAGGCCGACCAGCAGCATCACCGAACTGGCGTCGTCACTGGTGTGCAGCATCCCGCTGGCGAGGGCGACCAGGCCCCCGGCGGCGATGAAGGCCGTCAGCGCGAGCACCACCGGCAGCACGGCGGCGACCAGGGCGCCGAAGGCGATGAGCAGGATGCCCAGCGCCAGCGGGACGGCCGTCCACTCGGCGCGCTGGAAGTCGTTCTTGAACTGGTCCTGGACCCACTTGCCGGAGCTGGCCTCGCCGAGCTCCTCCACGGTGGTGTCCCGGTGGGCGGCCTGGACGCCGGCGACGGCCGAGAGCACGGCCGGCACGTTGGCCACCGCCTCGTCGCGGTCGGCGCCGACGACGGTGAACTGCAGCAGCGCCGAGTGCCGGTCGGCCGAGACCGCCCCGGTGTCGTACGGGCTGCGGACGTCGGCGGCCTTGCCGGTGGCCCGGACGGCGGCGGCGGTCTGCTCGACCACGGCGCGGAAGGCCGGGTCGTCGGCGGTCGCCGCGGCACTCTGCACGAGCACGGTCTCGCCGGCCGGGGTCTTGATGCCGGCGTCGTCGAGGATCTTCGCGGCCCGGGCGACCTCGCCGGGCATCGACTCGGAGTCGGTGACCTTGGTGCTGCCGTGCACCCCGCCGAGGTAGGCGGCGAGGACGACGAAGAGCAGCCAGCCGAAGACCGCGGTCTTGCGGTGTCTGGCACTCCACGCGCCCATGGCGGCGGCGAGTCCGAGCTTGGGTTTCACGGGATTCCCCCAGGGAGAGCGACGGCCTGCGGCCGCCTGAGCCGGTGCGCCGGGTGCCCTCCGGCGGCACAACCGAGCCTAGGAACGGCGGCTCTGACGAGGAATCGGGCCAGCAGGTGAGTCGACCCTGGGCCTGCCCGGAGGGCGGGGGTGGGGTTGTCCCTACCCCTCGTCTCCTCCTGAGGGTCGGCGCGGCATCCACCCCGAGGGGGAGGCGGATCCACCCAGGGCAGGAGGAAAACCGGTTGTGGCGCAGGTCAGGATGGGACGGGGGTCGCGGTGCGGTCCCCTAGGGGTGTCCGGAACCGGGGTTCCTTGCCGCGCGGCAAGTGGCGTCGCATAGGATGCCTCCACGTCCTTACCTGCCGACCGGCTAGGGGCGGCGATGCCGTCCCCCGCCTGGTCCTGCCGTCGCCCGTCCCCGTCCCCAGGGCTGCGGTGAACCATGCCCAGGAGGCATCACGAGCATGTTCCACCGAATCGGAGACTTCGTCGTCAGGCGGGCCTGGTGGGTGATCGCCGCCTGGGTCGTCGCGGCCATCGCCATCATCGGCACGGCGCCGACGCTGACCGCGCAGACCGACGAGAGCGCCTTCCTCCCGAAGCACTACGAGTCCATCCAGGCCGCCCAGCTCCAGAAGACGGCCTTCCCGGCCAACTTCACCCCGGGCGCGATCGCCATGTTCGAGCGTACCGACGGCGGCAAGCTGGACGACGCGGACAAGGCCACCATCGCCAAGGCGGTGAAGGGCCTGGCCGACAAGCACATCACCTCGGTCGAGACGGTCCTGCCGGTCGGGGCGAAGTCCTACGCCGCCGACGGCAACTTTGCCATGACGCAGATCGCCATCGACCAGAAGGTCCTGCAGAAGCCGGAGTCGGCCGACGCCGCGAAGGGCCTGCGCGACGAGGGCCGGAGGCTCACCGCCGGCACCCCGGTCACCATGAAGCTCGGCGGGCCGGCCGCGATGGCCCTGGACCAGCAGGACTCCTCCCAGCGCGCCAATGCCCTGATCGGCATCGGCACCGTGGTGATCATCCTGCTCACCCTCGGAATCATCTTCCGCAGCCCGATCGTCGCGCTGCTGCCGATCGTGTCGATCGTCGTCTACTCGATGGTCGCCAACGGCCTGATCGCCGACGCCAGCAAGCTGTTCGGGCTCAAATCCGACAGCTCGATGTCGGCGATCCTGGTCGTCGTGCTCTTCGGCGTCGGCACCGACTACTTCCTGTTCCTGATGTTCCGCTACCGCGAGCGGCTGCGGGCCGGTGACGACCGCAAGGCCGCCGTGGCCAACGCGGTCGGCCGGGTCGGCGAGGCGATCGCCTCCGCGGCCGGCGCCGTCGCCGTGGCCTTCGCGGTGCTGGTGCTGTCCAGCCTCGGCATGTTCACGGCGCTCGGCCCGTCGCTGGCCATCGCCGTCCTGGTCACCGCGATCGCCTCGGTCACCCTCGTCCCGGCGATCCTCTCGCTCATCCCCGAGCGTGTGCTGTTCTGGCCGTCCAAGGCCTGGCAGCGCGAGCCAGGCAACGCCCGTTTCGCCGCCGTCGGCCGGTTCGTGCAGCACCGCCCCGCCGTCGCTGTCGTCGGTTCCGGCGCCGTGCTGCTCGCCCTCGCTCTCGCCTCCTTCGGCTATCAGGGCACCTTCGACCTCGCCGGCAGCTCGATGCCGAAGGACAAGGAGTCGATGGTGGTGACCTCGACCCTGATGAAGGGCTTCTCGGCCGGCGCCGCCGACCCGAGCCAGGTCTACCTGACCTCCGCCAAGGACGCCCCGCTCGACCAGTCCGCCCTCGGCGGCTTCCGGACGGCCCTCGCCGGGACCAAGGGCGTCGACCACGTCGACCCCCGGTGCTGAGCAAGGACGGCCGGACGGCTGACTTCGCGGTCGTCCTCAAGGACGCGCCCGCCAGCAACAAGGCGATCGACACCGTCGGCGTGCTGCGCGGCAATGCCCACAGCGCGGCGCCGGACGGCACCAAGGCCTACGTCGGCGGCTCCAGCGCCGTGTACAAGGACATCAACACCGCGATGGCGCACGACTACTCGCTGGTGTTCCCGATCGCCGCGCTGCTGATCATGGTGATCCTCGCCCTGCTGCTGCGCAGCGTGGTGGCGCCCTGGTACCTGATGGCCTCGGTCGGCCTCGGCTTCGGCGCCACCCTCGGTGCCACCACCCTGGTGTTCCAGAACTTCCAGGGCGAGCCGGGCCTGATGTTCATGCTGCCGATCTTCATCTACCTCTTCGTGGTGGCGATCGGCACCGACTACAACATCCTCATGATCGCCCGCCTGCGCGAGGAGGTGAAGGAGGGCCACAGCCCGCGGGCCGCGGCCGGCGAGGCGGTCAAGCACGCCGGTCCGACCGTCGCGGCGGCCGGCTTCATCCTGGCGGCGACCTTCGGCACCATGCTGCTGGCCGGCAACTCGCTCTTCAGCGAGCTGGGCTTCTCCATCGCCTTCGGCATCATCGTGTCGGCGTTCGTGATGGCGATGTTCTTCACCCCGGCGCTGACCGCGCTGCTCGGCCGCGCCGCCTGGTGGCCCGGCCACGGCGACGCCGCCGACCGGCCGGCGCTGAGCCTGGTGCGCGACGGCGAGCCGGAGCCCGCGGCGCGGGTCTGACCGTCGGAGGCGTTCCGCGGGCGGGACAGGGGTTTGCCCCCTGCCCCGCCCGCGGCACCTTCAATCCCGGGTGTGACGAGGCAAACTCTCCCGATCATCACAGGTTCGGTCGTGCTACAGTCGAACCAGTTGCAGTTTTGGTTCCCATGAACGTGAGTGTGCGCCTGCTGGTTCCAACGGCCAGGCGCATTTGTTTTTATCCGGTGTTTTGTCTCCGGATGGGGATCGCGGCTACTCGGGGTCTGCGAGGTGCAGTCCCCTGGTTCCCCCAGAAAGAGGAGACGGTTATGGCTACCGGCACCGTGAAGTGGTTCAACAGCGAAAAGGGCTACGGCTTCATCGAGCAGGACGGCGGCGGCGCCGACGTCTTCGCCCACTACTCGAACATCCAGACCCAGGGCTTCCGTGAGCTCCTCGAGGGCCAGAAGGTCGAGTTCGACGTCACGCAGGGCCAGAAGGGCCCGCAGGCCGAGAACATTCGCCCCATCTGAGTCCGGCTCCACGCCGACTCACAGTGCGAAGCGAGTGAGGGTCCGCACCCCCGGGTGCGGGCCCTCGCCCATTGCCGCCGTACGGCCGGGGCGGCCCCGTATCCACTCCTGACGGCCGATCCTCCTCCCGCGTTCCGCCGGGAGGCAATCCCAGGACCGCAGCCACGGCAGCCCCGTGGCCACCGGCCGATCAGGACGGAGCACCACCTTGACCGATCAGTCACGCCCGCAGCGCGGCTCCCGCCGACCCGACGCCCGCGCCGGTGACAACGCCGGCCGCACCGGCCGCCCCGCGCGCGCAGGCGGCGGCGACCGGTCCCGCAGCCCGCGCCCCGAGCGCACCGGCGGCCCCCGCCGGGCGCCCCGCACCGCGCCGGCCCCCGCCGACCAGGAGTTCACCGTCGTCGAAGGCACCCCGGCCCGCCCGCCGGCGGCCACCTTCGCCGAACTCGAGATGCCGAAGGCGCTGCTCACCGCGCTCACCCGGGAGGGCGTCACCGAGCCCTTCCCGATCCAGTCCGCGACGCTGCCCGACGCCATCGCCGGCCGTGACGTGCTCGGCCGCGGCCGCACCGGCTCCGGCAAGACCCTCGCCTTCGGCCTGCCGCTGATCGCCCGCACCGCCGGCAAGCGCGCCGCCCCGCGCAGCCCGCTCGCCCTCGTCCTCGTCCCCACCCGCGAGCTCGCCCAGCAGGTCACCGAGGCGCTCACCCCGTACGCGAACGCCGTGCAGCTGCGCATCGCGACCGTGGTCGGCGGCATGCCGATCGGCCGCCAGGCCAACCTGGTGCGCCGCGGCGTCGAGGTCCTGGTGGCCACCCCGGGCCGCCTCGACGACCTGATCAACCGCGGTGACGCCCGGCTCGACGACGTGGCGGTCACCGTCCTCGACGAGGCCGACCAGATGGCCGACATGGGCTTCCTGCCGCAGGTCAGCAAGCTGCTGGAGCAGGTCGCCGAGGGCGGCCAGCGGATGCTGTTCTCCGCCACCCTGGACCGCAACATCGACCGGCTGGTGCGGCGCTTCCTGACCGACCCGGTGACCCACTCGGTCGACCCGTCGGCCGGCGCCGTCACCACCATGGACCACCACGTCCTCCAGCTCGACCCCGCGGACAAGGCCTCGGCCACCGCGCACATCGCCTCCCGCGAGGGCCGGGTGATCATGTTCGTGCACACCAAGCACGGCGCCGACCGGCTCGCCAAGCAGCTCCTGGCCACCGGGGTGCGCGCCGCCGCGCTGCACGGCGGCAAGTCCCAGCCGCAGCGCAACCGGGTGCTCGACCAGTTCCGCGACGGCCGGGTCACCGCGCTGATCGCCACCAACGTGGCCGCCCGCGGCATCCACATCGACGGCCTCGACCTGGTCGTCAACGTCGACCCGCCGATCGACCACAAGGACTACCTGCACCGCGGCGGCCGTACCGCCCGCGCCGGCGAGTCCGGCACCGTGGTCACCCTCGTGCTGCCCGAGCAGCGCCGCGAGGTCAACCGCCTGATGGGCACCGCCGGCATCCACCCCACCGTCACCCGGATCCGCCCGGACGACGCCGAGCTGCGCCGCATCACCGGTGCCCGGACGCCCAGCGGCGTCCCGGTGACCATCGTGGTGCCGGAGCCGGCCGAGGCCGCCCCGGCCGCCGCCGCGAAGGCCGGCGCGCCGCGCCGCCGCCCGGGCAAGCGCTCGGCGCTGCCCAAGGACGTGGACGCCAGCGGCAACGCCCGTACCCCGCGCCCCAAGCAGCGGATGGGTCAGGCCGCCGCGGGCGGCAGCCGCACGGCGGCCGGCTTCATCGGCCGGTCCTCCGGCCGCTCCAAGCCGGGCTCCGGGTCGCGGACGGGCGGCAACTACGGCACCGGCCGCCAGCGCCACTCGTTCGACTGACGGACCGTCCGAAGGGGCGCCGGGACCACCAGGTCCCGGCGCCCCTTCGGCGTTTCCGGGCCCGCCCCCGAACCTTCACGGACGCTCACACCGCCCCCTGCGACGCGATCGGACCATGTGTTAGTTTCTTTGTCCGTTCATGGCATTCATATGACCTTGGGTATGCCAAGTCTTTGCGCGTCGCACCGGCGCACACACGGGGGAGAGGGATCATCGTGTCTGGGGAGTACCGCGTCGACCCGGAGGCCCTGCGGAGATTCGCCCGCACCTCCGCCGCCCGATCCGACCGGCTGCGCGCCGTCCGCGCCGACCTCGGCGCCCACCGGCTCCCGCCGCAGGCCTTCGGCAAGCTGCCCGAGGCCGACGAGACCGGCCGCCACTACACCGAGCGCGCCGAGTCCGCCCTCGACAACCTCACCTCCGCCGCCGACACCATGGCCAGGATCGACGACCACGCCCGAGGCCTCGCCCACTCCTACGAGCAGGCCGAGACCGCCACCCAGGACGCCTTCGGCGCCATCGCCAGGGGGCTGTGATGAGCGGACCGATCGGCGGCGCCGTCGACGCCTACACCAAGGTCAACCAGTGGATGAGCCCGATGGGCAGCGTGATCGACGAGATCATGCGCCCCATCGTCGAACCGCTCGCCGAACCCCTCGAATTCGTCACCGGTGATCCCGAGGGGCTCACCGCCGCCGCCGGACTCTGGCGCCGCCAGGCCGCCGCACTCCGCGAGGTCGTCGCCGACCAGCGCCGCGACCGCGCCGGCCTCGCCCACGACTGGCAGGGCGCCGCCGCCGACGCCTTCCAGCGCGAACTCGCCGAGTACGAGACCGCCCTGGAGGACGAGGCCGACGACATGGACGCCACCGCGGAACTCCTCGACGAGGCCGCCGCCGAGAGCCGGATGGCCCAGGACCTCGTCGAGACCGTCATCCGCGAACTCATCGAGTGGGCGCTGATCACCCTCGCCGCCTCCCTCGCCTTCAGCGTCGTCACCGCGGGGATCTCGCTCGCCGCCGAGGCCGCCGCCGCAGCCGCCGAGGGCGGCATCGCCTCCGCCCGCATCGCGAGCCTCGTCGCCAAGCTCGCCCGCGCCCTCAAGAAGATCGAGGACGCCCTCAAGGCCCTCAAGGCCGTCTCCAAGCGACCCCACCTCAACCCCAAGAAGCCCTGGACGTGGAACCGGCCGATCGACGTCCCGGCCTACCTCGCCAAGAAGGGCACCAAGATGATCGGCAAGGCCGCACTGCACGGGATCGGCCTCACCGGCGACCCGGTCGGCC
Source organism: Kitasatospora paranensis (assembly GCF_039544005.1). Lineage (NCBI taxonomy): Bacteria > Bacillati > Actinomycetota > Actinomycetes > Kitasatosporales > Streptomycetaceae > Kitasatospora > Kitasatospora paranensis. Next base: position 2,437,678 of record NZ_BAABKV010000001.1, on the reverse strand, counting down.
AGACCGTCCAGCAGGCCGTCCAGTCCGGCGCCGGCATCCTCGCCGGCGAGGCGGACGACCGGATCGCCGGCAACCCCGGCCCCAGCACCGCCGCCCGGCAGGCCGCCCGCATCGCCCAGCCCGAACAGCCCCCGGAGCTCAGCCCCGAGGAGCGCCGCCGCCGCTTCGACGAAGCCTTCGGCTGAGAGGGGCGCAGCCCGTGCTGAACCGCGACCGCGACATCGTCACCCCCTTCCTCGACCCCGGCGAGCAGCTGCGCGCCGCCGCCCCCGTCACCCTCGCCCCCGGCATCCCCCACCCGCCCGCCGAGCTCCTCACCGCCCGCACCCCCGGCGCGCTCGAACAGCGCCTCGACCGGCCGTTCCGCCTGCTGCGCCGCGCCTACGGCGTCGTCGACCCGGTCGGCGCCGCCGTCGGTGCCGTCGAGGACCGGGTGATCGACGCCGTCCCCGACGCGGTCTGGCACGGCGAGGGCATGGCCGGCGGCTGGCCGTCCGACGCCGGACGCTTCGTCGCCCGGATGCACGACGAGGGCGCCCACGGCACCGGCACCCTCGCCGTCACCGACCGCCGCGTCCTCGTCACCGTCGACCGCTCCAGGCTCTGGCAGCTCCTCGGCGAGCAGCACGCCCTGCACTGGCAGCTGCCCCGGCACGCCGTCGCGCTGCACCGCAACCCCACCGGCGTCCTTCAGCGCGGCCGCGTCGACCTCCGCTTCGCCGACCGGTCCTGGGCCGCCGTCACCACTCCGCTGCCCGCCGCGGCGGACGAGCTGGCCCGCGCGGCCGCCTGACCGCCGTCGGTCGGGCCGGCGTCGCTCAGGCCGGCGCCGCCCCCGGGACGAGCCGTCCCATCCGTCGCGCGCTCTGCTCGTCGCGGGGGCTGAAGACCACCAGCTGGAAGCCGCCCGGCGCCCGCAGCACCACCTGGTCGATCCGCAGCTCGCCCACCACCTCGTGGCGCAACTCCTTGGCGGTGCCCACCCGTTCGGTCACCTGGTGCTCGTCCAGCCAGCGGTCCGCCTCCGGGAAGGACGCCCGCAGCCGGCGGATCAGCGCCGCCAGCCGCGCCGCCGCCGGGGAGCCCTCGCCGCGCTCGCCGTACGCCGCCCGCAGCTCCGCCAGGGTGCGCCGGGCGTGCCGCTCCCAGTCGACGGTGCGCGCCCGGTGCACCTCGTTGGCGAACACCACCCACGCCAGATTGCACTCGGCGGGCGACCACTGCGAGAACGAGAACAGTGCCTCGGCAGCCGCGTTCCACCCCCGGATGTCCCAGTCCGTGTCGACCAGGAAGGTCGGCGCGGGGGCCTGCGCCCGTACGAGCCGCAGGAGCGCCGGCGGCACCTCGCCCCCCGCCGGCTCGGCCGGCCAGGTGGCGCACCCCGCGAGCCGGAACAGGTAGGCCGTCTCCGCCTCGTCCGGCCGCAGCGTCCGGGCCAGGCCGGACAGCACCTCCGGCGACGGGTTGATGTCCCGGCCCTGTTCCAGCCAGGTGTACCAGGTCACCCCCACCCCCGCCAGCACCGCCAGCTCCTCGCGCCGCAGCCCCGGGGTGCGCCGCCGCACCCCGGGCGCCATGCCCACGTCCTGCGGAGTCAGCCGCGCCCGGCGGTTGCGCAGAAAGCTCGACAGCGCCGAGCGCCGGACCTGCGAGCCTGCTGTGCCCCGGACACCGGCCGCACCCCGGACACCGGTGCGCCGACGGACCGCTTCACCCTGCGTAGGCTGTGACCCGACCACCGCCGCACGACCACGGGGACGGGGACGCATGGACCGCGCCGCCAGGCTCGACCTGCAGGAACACAGCCTGGACGGGCTGCTGACGGTGCTCGGCCTGAGTACCGCGCCCGAACCCGATCCGCGGGTGGACCGGCTCGCCCGGCTCGAACCGCTCTACCCGCAGTACCACCGGATCGGCCACAAGCGGCAGGCCGCGTACCGGGCACTCGCCGCCGACCGGGCCCTGGCCCGCAGCCACGCCGACGCGGTGTACGCGGCGCTCGTCCACGACGACGACCCCAACTCCCCGCGCTGGCTCACCTCCGTCCTGCTCACCGCGGTCGGCCGCCGCCGCCTCCAGGAGCGCCTGCTCGGCACGGTCGCCGTCGGCACGCCCTACCAGCGGGCCTGCGCGGCCGGCGGCTGGCGCTGGGCCGATCCCACGCCCGGGGACGACGCCCGACTGCGGACGGCCTGCGCGGCGGCGGCCGTCGACTGCATCGACCCGTGGGCCCGCGAGCGGTTGACCGCCGCCGCCCGTCCGGACGGCGCGGGGCGGGAGGACGCGGGGCGGTAGGACGCGGGGCCGCCGGGCGGGTCCTCCGTGCGGTCGGCTTTTTCGCCCGCGCTACTCGCCGCCCAGTGCCGCCACCAGCTGCGGCAGGGCGCCGCCGGCCACGGCGAGGGCGAGGTGGTCGTGGAAGTCCCGGCTGCGGACGATCAGGCCGTCGCGGACGGTCAGCACCTGGATGTTGGCGCACTCGAACGTCCGCCCGGTCGTCCGGTGGTGCACCCGGTAGTCCCACTCGGCGACGATCACCTCCGGGTCGCCGGTCTCCCGGATCACCACGTTCGCCGGTGTCAGCTCCAGGGGTGTGCGCGGCGACCGCCGCGAACCGCTCCGCGAGTGCGGCCCGTCCCTCGATGCGGCGCGGGCCGGCCGGCTCGAAGACGGTCTCCACCACGGCGTCCTCGGCGTAGAGCCGGGCGAGCTCGGTGAACCGCCCGGCGGCGATGCCGTCGAGCAGTTCCTCGAAGACCTCGCGCGGTGACAGTGTCTCGGACATGATCAACCCCCGTGGGATGCGTCGCTAGAATCGGACCAGCGAGTCCGTTTCGACGATACGGACTGGCCACTCCGCTTGTCCAGGGGTGGCGCGCGGTCGAGGAAGGGCGAGAGGGATGAGTGGTGCCGGGGAACGCCCGCTGCGGGCGGATGCGGCCCGCAACCGGGCCAGGCTGCTGGACGTCGCCACGGAGGTGTTCACCACCCGCGGCGTCGGGGTGCCGACCGAGGAGATCGCCCGGGCCGCCGGGGTCGGGGTCGGCACGCTCTTCCGGCACTTCCCGACCAAGGAGGCGCTCCTGGAGGCCGTGATGGTGCGCAGGCTGGAGGCGATCGCCGCCCGGACGGCGCTGCTGTCGGCCGAGCCGGACCCGGCCGAGGCCTTCTTCGCCTGCTTCCGCCTGGTGATCGAACAGTCCGCGGGCAAGAACGAGTTCGCCCAGGCGCTGGCCGCGGCGGGCGTGGACGCGCATGCCGCCCTGCAGGAGCCCAGCCAGGTCATCCGGGCCCAGCTGGCCCGGCTGCTGGACGGCGCGCAGCGGGCCGGGGCCGTCCGCAACGAGCTGGGCCTGCCGGAACTGATCGCCCTCCTGGCGGGTACCGGCGCCGCGATGGAGCAGCTCGGCGCCGACCCGGCGGCCCGGGAGCGGATCCTCGACGTGGTCCTCGACGGGCTCCGGCCACGCTGACCGGCAACACCCTTGCCGGACAGGGGGCTTGAGGGACGTCGGAACGGAACCCGGCGCCATCCGGGCCGGTGCCCCCGGTCAGTGGGTCGGTGCGGTCACGCGGTCGGTGCGGTCACGCGGTCGGTGCGGTCACGTGGTCGGGGTGGTGGGCGGCGACATCGTGGGCGGCCCGGACGAAGGCGGCGACGGCCGTGGACCGCGAGGTCTCCGGCCAGGCGACCACGACCGCGCTGGGGCTGAGGCCGGCGACCGGACGGTAGGCGATGTCCGGGCGCTGGTGCCGCTTGGTGGTGGAGAGCGACAGGAACGCCACCGCCTGGCCCAGCGCGACCACCTCCAGGAGTTGCTCGACGCTGGCCACGAGCGGCCCCTCGGGAGCGTCGGCCGGCGCCGCGCCCGCGCGGCCGTCATCCGCTTCCGCCCCGTCACATCCCGTGTAGTAGGCGGTGGCGGAGGGGCGGCCCCTCTCCACCGTGGGATCGGTTCGCCCTCGAGGTCGGCCAGTCGCAGCCGCCGGCGTCCGGCCAGGGGGTGCGCGGCGGGGAGGACGGCCAGTCGCGGCTCGACCACGAGCGTCTGGGAATCCAGCCCCTGATCGTCGAACGGGCTGCGCAGCAGCGCCACGTCGGCACGGCCGTCCCGCAGCATGGCGATCGGCTCCCCGCTGCCGCCGACGACGACCTCGGGCGGCGGCAGATGCGGACCCGCTCCCCGGTAGGCGTCGAGGATCTCCCGCAGCAGCCCGGCATCGCCTTCCGGCTTGACCGCCACGACGAGGTGGGGCGTCGGCTGACCGGCCCGGCGCGCTCGCCGGGCCGCCGCGTGCACCGCGTCGACCGCGATCCGGGCCTGGTCGAGCAGCACCCGACCGGCGTCGGTCAGCCGCACCTGCCGGGTGGTGCGCTCCAGCAGGCGCACGCCGAGCCGGGACTCCACCTGAGCGATCGCCTTCGACAGCGGGGGCTGCGCCATCCCCAGGCGCTGCGCGGCCCGGCTGAAGTTCAGTTCCTCGGCGACCGCGATGAAGTACCTCAGCTCCCGCACTTCCAGCTCACTCATATCTGTGGACTATAGATCCAGAGCCGTCCGGTCTTTCCCTCACGCCCAGGGGGACGGGAGGCTGGGGGCCATGACGACATCGCAGAAGACCGCTCTGATCACCGGCGCGAACAAGGGCATCGGCAAGGAAACGGCACGCAGGCTCGCAGCCCTCGGCATCACCGTGCTGATCGGCGCCCGCAACGCCGAGCGCGGCGAGGCGGCGGCCGAGGAGCTTCGCGCCGACGGCGCCGACGTACGGTTCGTACCGCTGGACGTCACCGACGAGATCACCGTCCGGGCCGCCGCCGAGCACATCGACGCCACGTTCGGCCGCCTCGACATCCTCGTCAACAACGCCGCGATCGCCGCCGGACCGCAGAAGCCGAGCGAGACCCCCGCCGCCACCGTCCGGCAGGCCTACGAGACCAACGTGTTCGGCGTCGTCGCGGTGACCCACGCCATGCTCCCCCTGCTGCGCCGCTCCGCCGCCGCACGCATCGTCAACATGTCCAGCGAACTCGGCTCCCTCACCCACCTGGCCGACCCGGGCAGCCCGTGGTCCGCCTACTACTCGGTTCTTCTCCCCTACTGCACCTCGAAGAGCGCGCTGAACGCGATCACCGTGCTCTACGCCGATGAACTGCGCGCCGAAGGGATCCTGGTCAACGCGGTGAGTCCCGGCTACTGCGCGACCGACCTCAACCGCCGGACCGGGATGCGCACGGCCGAGGAGGGCGCGGCCGTCGTGGTCGACCTGGCGACTGTGGGCGACGACGGCCCGACGGGCGCCTTCCTGACCGAGGACGGCCCGATTCCCTGGTGAGACGAGGCCGCGGTCGAGCCCGCCGGGGAGATCCGTCCCCCTGGCGCCGCCGTCACTGCCGTCGCGGTTCGGACGGGCCGAGAACGCCTCGGCGATGCCTCGGGAGAACGCACGGGATGCCGCACGAAGGCCTAGGCTTCGGGGCATGCGATGCGGCGTGTGCGGCTCGGAACGGCTCAGCCCCCTCGGGGAGTTGATCTCCGGCGAGAAGTGGGGCGAACGCCTGCGGCTGCGCTTCGCCCGGCCCGGACTGCTCAAGCCCAGGCCGGAGTTCGAAGCGGGCCTGGCCCGGGCCTGCCTCGACTGCGGGGCGCTGCTGCCGTTCCTCACCGAGGAGGCCCGCCGGCGGCTGGAGGCCGCGGCCGCCACCCTGACCGGCCCGGAGCAGCCGGACTGACGGCGGGTCGGACGAGCGCCGGGGCCGGAGGGTCAGGCGGACAGCGCGGTGCGGCTCCCGGCAGCAGCCCGGACGGCGTCGCGTGTCGCCTCGTACCGCTCCAGGACGAGGGCGGCGATCTCCGGGGCGGCACCCAGGACGGGCGCCAACAGGTCGGCGGACCCGGCCGCCGCGGCGATCCGGTCCGGCAGCAGGCCGGGCGCCAGCAGGTAGGGGAGACCGCGACCCGGCGGGCGCCCGCGGCGCGCAGGGCGGCGACGGCCTCCGGCACCCGCGGCCCGGCCGCGGAGGCGTACGCCACCTCGACACCCGCCCAGCCGCGACCGCGCGCCCAGTCGGCGGCCAGCGCGCGGGTCGCCGCGTCGGCGGCGGGGTCGGAGGAGCCGGCCGCGGCGAGCACCACGCCGGTGCGGGCGCGGACGGCGGCCGAGCCGGTGTCCAGCCCGCTCTCGTGGAGGCGGCGGTCCAGGGCGTCGAGGAGCAGCGGGGAGGGGCCGAGGACGTCGGCGAGCGGCAGGTCGGCGCCGGCCGCGCGCAGCGCGGCCGGGATGTCGCTCTTGGCGTGGAAGGCCCGGTTGAGCAGCAGCGGCACCGCGACGGCGGTGCCGAGGCGTCCGGCGACCTGGCCGATCCGCGGTGCGCAGTGGTCGAGGTAGGCGGTGGCGACGGTGGGGCCCGGGCGCAGCGCCCGGACCTGCCGGACGAGGGCGTCGACGGTGGCGGCGTGCCGCGGGTCGCGGCTGCCGTGGGCGATCAGCAGCAGGGCGGGGCCGTCCGCCCCGCCGGTGCGGCGGGCGGGGGCGGACGGTGTGCCGGTGCGCATGGCAGCGGGCCTCAGCGGGTGGTGACCAGCAGGCCGCGGTTGCGCAGCACGCGGCGCTCCAGCGGGGAGAACACGAGCAGGTCGATGGCGACGCCGACGACGAGGATCAGGACGATGCCGAGCAGCACGCCGGACATGTCCGAGAACTCGCGCTGGTTCTCCAGATAGCGGCCCAGGCCGACGCCCAGGTCGGGGGAGGCGGCGATGAGTTCGGCGGCCATCAGGGAGCGCCAGGAGAACGCCCAGCCCTGCTTGAGGCCGGCCAGGTAGCCGGGCAGGGCGGCGGGCAGCAGGACGTGGCGGGCACCGGCCAGGCCGGTGGCGCCGAGGGTGCGGCCGGCCCGCAGGTAGATCGGCGGGACCTGGTCGATGCCGGCGATCAGGCCGTTGGCGATCGACGGGACGGCGCCGAGCAGGATGACCGCGTACATCGCCGAGTTGTTGATGCCGAGCCAGATGACGGCGGCGGGCACCCAGGCCACCGACGGCAGCGACTGGAGGCCGGAGAGGACGGGCCCGAGGGCTGCGCGCAGCGGCTTGACCCGGGCGACCAGCAGGCCGATCGGGGTGCCGATGACGACGGCGGCGAGGAAGCCGGAGATGCCGCGCCACAGGCTCGTCCAGATGATCGAGAAGAGCGTGCCGGCGTACCAGAGGTCGGTGAGCGAGTGCCAGACGTCCGCCGGGCTGGGCAGCTTGTCGGGCGTGGTGACCTTGAGGCTGTAGGCGAGCTGCCAGGCGGCGAGGACGACGACGACGCCGAGGACGGGCGGCAGGACCTTCTGCCGGAGCACCTCGCCGAGCGGGGTGCGCTGGATCTGGACGGTGTCCAGGGCGTCGAGGCCGGCCTCGACGCTGGCGGAGTCGGCGCTGCGGTCCTTGACCGGGGCGGTGGTGGTGTCAGTGCTGGACATGGCGGCGGATCTCCCCACGCAGCTCTTCGGTGATCTCGATGGACAGGTCCGCGACGCCGGCGTCCTCGATGCGGCGCGGCTGCGGCAGGTCGATCCGCCACTCCTTGGCGACCCGGCCCGGCCGGGAGGAGAGCAGTACGACGCGCTGGGCGAGCCGGACGGCCTCGCGCACATTGTGCGTGACGAACAGGACGGTCAGCTTGCGCTCCGCCCAGATCCGGGTGATCTCGTCGTGCAGGACGTCGCGGGTGATCGCGTCGAGCGCGGCGAACGGCTCGTCCATCAGCAGGACGGTGGAGCCCTGGGCGAGCGAGCGGGCCATCGCGACGCGCTGGCGCATGCCGCCGGAGAGCTCGTGGACGCGCTTCTTGTACGCGCCGCCGAGGCGGACGAGCTCCAGCAGGCGCTCGGCCTCGGCGCGCCGCTCGTCCTTGGGGACACCGGCCAGCCGCAGGGCGAGCTCGATGTTGCGGCCGGCGCTCAGCCACGGGAACAGCGCGTGGTCCTGGAACATCAGGGCGGGGCGCCCGCCGGGCACCTCGATGTCGCCGGCGGTCGGCCGGTCGAGGCCGGCGACCAGGTTGAGCAGGGTCGACTTGCCGCAGCCCGAGGCACCGAGCAGGGTGACGAACTCGCCGGGGGCGACGTCGAGCGTGATGTCGTCCAGGACGGGGTGGCGCTGCCGGGACGGCCGAACGACTTGTGCACGTGGGTGAGTCGGACGGCGGGCCGGGTGATCGTGGACTCGGCGGCGGTGGTGACGTTCTCCGAGGTGGTGAGTGCCGGGGTCATTCCGGACACCTCCTGCGTGAGTGGACTGGCTGCGGGCTGGTGGCTGGGGGCCGGGGTCCGGCCCCGCCCCGCCCGGTGACTGGGCATCGACTGGGCGGGGGCGGGGCGGACCGCGGGGCTATCGGGTGCGGGTCACTTGGTGCCGAGTCCGGCGTCCGCCACGGCGGGCTTGCCCTGGGCCTGGAGCACCTTGTCGAGCAGCGTCAGGTCGTAGATCCCGGCCAGGTTCGGCTTCTTGAGCAGACCGGCGGTCACCGCGTGGTCGGCCTCGGCCTGCAGGGTGTTCGCCAGCGGGTCGTCCAGGAAGTCGATGTCCTGCCAGGCCGGGTCGAGGATCTTGGCGTCCAGCGCGTTGCCGGCCGCCTCCTTGATCGCGGCGTTGGCGTCGGCCTTGGCCTTCTCCGGGTTGGCCTTGATGAAGGCGTTGGTGTTCACCGAGCCGCGCAGCACGGCCTCCACCACGTCCGGGTGCTCCTTGAGGAACTTCTGCGAGACGATGATGTTGGTGATCACGAACTTGCCCTCGGGCCACACCTCCTTCTCGTTCAGCAGCACCTTGGCGCCGAGCGTGACGAGCTTGGAGGCGGTCGGCTCGGGCACCCAGGCGCCGTCGATCGAGCCGGACTTGTAGGCGTCCGGGGTGACCTTGTTGTCGGTGCGCACCACGCTGACGTCGCCCGCGCCGGACTGCGCGTCCACCTTGTAGCCCTTGGTGGCCAGGTAGTTGAGCAGCGCCACGTCCTGGGTGTTGCCGAGCTGCGGGGTGGCGATCTTCTTGCCCTTGAGGTCGTCCAGGGTCTTGATCTTGTCCGGGTTGACGACCAGCTTGACGCCGCCGGAGGCCGAGCCGCCGATGATCCTCAGCGAGGTGCCGTTGGACTTGGCGAAGCCGTTGATCGCGGGGAGGGGCCGATCCAGCCGATGTCGATCGAGCCGGCGTTCAGCGCCTCGATCTCCGCCGGGCCGGCGTTGAAGATCTGCGGCTTGATCGTGGTGGCGCCCAGCTCCTTCTGGAACAGGCCCTCCTTGATGCCGACCAGCGGGGTGCCGTGCGTCAGGTTGGCGAAGTAGCCGATCTTGACGCTGCTCGCGGAGAGCTTGGCACCGCCGGTCGAGGCGGCCGCGGCCGGGGCGGCGGCGGTCTTGTCGTCGCTCTTGGAGCCGTAGCTGCAGGCGGAGAGCAGGCCGGCGGCGGTCAGGGCGGCGACGGCGACCGCGGCGGGCCGTCTGAAACGGCCGGTGCGGGCCCGAACGGAGGTATGCGTGGTGGAGTCGTGTGCCATGGGAGTCGTCCCGTCCATGGGTGGGGCGCCGGAGGGCGCCCGCCGGAAAGTGGTCGCGGTGCTGTCGGCATGTCGCATGCCGGGCAAGCCGGGTCGGCAGCTGCTGTGGGAAGTGCCGCCCGGTGACAGGGGATCAGCGCCCCTGTCCGCCCCCACATCGCGTCAGGCCGCCCTGGCCGCTGCCGAGGACGCCGCTGCCGATGCGGCCGCCTTCCTTGTCCATGCCCGAGAACGCCTCGCTGGGCATCAGACCCAGTCCTCCCCGTCGGGTTCGGTGGTGCGTACGGTTTCGAAGGCCTCGCCCGCCATGCCGGCGGTGAGGGTGGTGCCGTCGGCCGGGTCGATGAGCAGGAACGAGCCCGTCCGGCGGTTGTCCGCGTAGCTGTCGAGCGCCAGCGGCTCGGCGGTGCGCAGCACCACGTGGCCGATGTCGTTGACCTCCAGGCCCTCGGCGCCGGAGCGCTGCTCGAGGGTGTCGATGTCGATCCGGTAGGAGATCTCCTTGACCAGCGCGCGCACGGTGCGGGTGGTGTGCTTGAGCAGCACCTTCGCGCCCGGGCGCAGGGTGCGCTCGTTGAGGTGGCAGACGGTCGCCTCGATGTCCTTGGTGGGGACGGGGGCGGGGCCGGCCGCGATCAGGTCGCCGCGGGAGACGTCGATGTCCTCGGCGAGCCGGACGGTGATCGACTGGGGGGCCCAGGCGATGTCCGTCTCCCTGCCGAGCGCGTCGATCCCGGCGACGGTGGTGGTGTGCCCGGAGGGCAGCACCGTGACCTTGTCGCCGACCCGCAGCACACCGGAGGCCAACTGGCCCGCGTAGCCGCGGTAGTCGGGGTGCTCCTCGGTCTGCGGGCGGATCACGTACTGGACGGGGAAGCGGGCCGGCTCGCTGCCGGCGTCGCCCACGACCGCGACCGTCTCCAGGTGCTCCAGCAGCGTCGGGCCGCCGTACCAGTCCATGTGCGCGGACGGTTCGACCACGTTGTCGCCGGCCAGTGCCGAGATCGGCACCGACACGATGTCCTTGACGCCCAGCGAGGCGGCGTACGCGGTGAACTCCTCGGCGATCGCCGCGAAGACCGGCTCCGCGTAGTCCACCAGGTCCATCTTGTTGACGGCCAGCACCACGTGCGGCACGCGCAGCAGGGCGGCGACCGCGGCGTGCCGGCGGGTCTGCTCGACGACACCGTTGCGGGCGTCGACCAGCACCACGGCCAGCTCGGCGGTGGAGGCGCCGGTCACCATGTTCCGGGTGTACTGCACGTGCCCCGGGGTGTCGGCGAGGATGAACCGCCGCCGGGCGGTGGCGAAGTAGCGGTACGCGACGTCGATGGTGATGCCCTGCTCGCGCTCGGCGCGCAGGCCGTCGGTGAGCAGCGCCAGGTCGGGCGCCTCCTGGCCGCGGCCGAGCGAGACGCGCTCGACGGCCTCCAGCTGGTCGGTGAGCACCGACTTGGAGTCGTGCAGCAGGCGGCCGACCAGGGTCGACTTGCCGTCGTCGACGCTGCCGGCGGTGGCGAACCGCAGCAGCGAGGTGGCGCCGCTCTCATCGGTCAGGTGGGCGGTGGTCATGGCTAGAAGTACCCCTCGCGCTTGCGGTCTTCCATCGCGGCCTCGGACAGCTTGTCGTCGGCGCGGGTGGCACCGCGCTCGGTGAGGCGGCTGGCGGCGATCTCGGCGATCACGTCGGCGATCGTGACGGCGTCGGAGTCCACGGCGCCGGTGCAGGACATGTCGCCGACCGTGCGGTAGCGGATCAGGCGCTGCTCGACGGGCTCGCTGTCCTTCGGGCCGCCCCACTCACCGGCGGTGAGCCACATGCCGTCGCGCTTGAACACGTCGCGGTGGTGGGCGTAGTAGATCTCCGGGAGCTCGATGCCCTCGCGCTCGATGTACTGCCAGACGTCCAGCTCGGTCCAGTTGGAGAGCGGGAAGACCCGGACGTGCTCGCCGACCGCGTGCTTGCCGTTGTACAGCGACCACAGCTCGGGGCGCTGGCGGCGCGGGTCCCAGGCGCCGAACTCGTCGCGGAGCGAGAAGACGCGCTCCTTGGCGCGGGCCTTCTCCTCGTCGCGGCGGCCGCCGCCGAAGACGGCGTCGAACTTGTTGCGCTCGATGGCGTCCAGCAGCGGCACGGTCTGCAGCGGGTTGCGGGTGCCGTCCGGGCGCTCGCGCAGCCGGCCGTCGTCGATGAAGTCCTGGACGTGCGCGACGTGCAGGCGCAGGCCGTGCTCGGCCACCGTGCGGTCGCGGTACTCGATGACCTCGGGGAAGTTGTGCCCGGTGTCGACGTGCAGCAGCGAGAACGGCACCGCGGCGGGCCAGAACGCCTTCAGCGCCAGGTGCAGCATGACGATGGAGTCCTTGCCGCCGGAGAACAGGATCACCGGCCGCTCGAACTCCCCCGCCACCTCGCGGAAGATGTGCACCGACTCCGCCTCCAGGGCGTCGAGGTGCGACAGGGCGTAGGGATTCTCCTGGGTGGCCAGAAGGCTGTCCGTGGCGGTCGTCATGCCAGACCCCTCTCGGTCAGGAAGGCGTGCAGCTCGGCGGCGGAGTCGGCGACCGCGCGGCCCTGCGTCTGCAGGCGCAGCTCCGGGTCGGCCGGTGCCTCGTACGGGTCGTCCACGCCGGTGAGACCGGAGATCTCGCCGGCGGCCTGCTTGGCGTACAGGCCCTTGACGTCGCGTTCGGCGCAGAGCTCGACCGGGGTGGCGACGTGGATCTCCAGGAAGTCGGTGCCGTGGGCGGCGTGCCGCTCGCGGACGGCGGCGCGGGAGTCCGCGTACGGGGCGATCACCGGGGCGAGCACCTTCACACCGTTGGCGGCCAGCTTCTCGGCGACGAAGCCGATCCGCGTGACGTTGGTGTGCCGGTCCTCCTTGGTGAAGCCGAGCCCCTTGGAGAGGAACTCGCGGATCTCGTCACCGTCCAGGACCTCGACCTTGTGGCCCTCGGCGCGCAGCCGCTCGGCCAGGGCGAAGGCCAGGGTGGTCTTGCCCGCGCTGGGCAGCCCGGTCAGCCACACCGTGGCGCCGCGCTCGCAGGGGGCGGCCGCGGAGGCCGCCTCTGCGGCTTCCCCGGCGGCCAGTGTGTCGGCTGTTGTCACGGTGGGATCTCCTGGGTTCGTGTCGGACTGACGGGTGGTCAGAGGTGGATGCCGCACTCGGTCTTGCCCGAGCCGGCCCAGCGGCCGGCCCGGCCCTCCTCGCCCTCGCCGGGCTTGGCGGTGCAGGACAGCGGCGAGCAGCCGATCGAGGTGTAGCCCTCCCACAGCAGCGGGTTGAGCAGCACGCCGTTGGCCTGGACGTAGGCGTCCACGTCGTCCTGCGTCCAGCGGGCGATCGGGGCGAGCTTCACCTTGCGGCGCTTCGCGTCCCAGGCCACCACCGGGGTGTCGGCGCGGGACGGCGACTCGTCGCGGCGCAGCCCGGTCGCCCAGGCGTCGTACGCGCCCAGGCCCCGGTTCAGCGGCTCGACCTTGCGCAGCGAGCAGCACAGGTCCGGGTCGCGGTCGTGCAGGTGCGGCCCGTACTCGGCGTCCTGCTCGGCCACGGTCAGCTTCGGGGTGAGCGTGATGACGTTGACCGGCATGGTCGCCGCCACCGCGTCGCGGGTGCCGATGGTCTCCGCGAAGTGGTACCCGGTGTCCAGGAAGACCACGTCAACGCCGGGCAGCACCGAGGAGGCCAGGTGGGCGACGACCGCGTCCTCCATGGAGGAGGTGACGCAGAACCGCTTGCCGAAGGTGTCGGCGGCCCAGCGCAGGACGTCCTGCGCGGAGGCCTCCTCCAGCTCGCGGGCTGCGGCGGCGGCCAGCGCCTCGTAGTCAGTCGCGGTGCTCATCGGTGTTTCCCCCGTTGGTCGGTGACAGCAGGCCCAGGAACTTCAGCTGGAAGGCGCGGAGGCATCCGCGGCATTCCCAGCAGCCGTGCCCGGCCTCGGAGGGACGCAGGTCCTCGTCACCGCAGTACGGGCAGTGGAAGGGTGCCGCACGCTCACTCACGACAGCTCCTCCTCGCTCGCCCGGGCCGTCCACTGCGCGAACCGCTCGCCCTCGTTCCGCTCGGCGCGGTAGCGGGTGAGCAGCCGCTCGACGTAGTCCGGCAGGCCGTCCTTGGTCACCTTGAGGCCGCGGACCTTGCGGCCGAACCCGGCCTCCAGGCCGAGCGCGCCGCCCAGGTGCACCTGGAAGCCCTCGACCTGCTCGCCGTTGTCGTCCGTCACCAGCTGGCCCTTGAGACCGATGTCCGCGACCTGGATGCGGGCGCAGGCGTTCGGGCAGCCGTTGATGTTGATGGTCAGCGGCTCGTCGAAGTCCGGGAGGCGCTGCTCCAGCTCGTCGATCAGGGTGCGGCCGCGCTCCTTGGTCTCGACGATGGCGAGCTTGCAGTACTCGATGCCGGTGCAGGCCATCGTGCCGCGGCGGAACGGGGACGGCTTGACCTGGAGGTCCAGCGCCTCCAGCCCGGCGACCAGGGAGTCGACCCGGTCCTCGGCGACGTCCAGGATCAGCATCTTCTGCTCGGCGGTGGTGCGCAGCCGGTCGGAGCCGTGCTCGGCGGCGAGGTCGGCGATCTGGCCGAGGACCTTGCCGCTGACCCGGCCGACCCGCGGGGCGAAGCCGACGTAGAAGCGGCCGTCCTTCTGCCGGTGCACGCCGACGTGGTCGCGCCAGCGGGCGACCGGCTCGGCGGGCGCCGGGCCGTCGACCAGCTTGCGCTGCAGGTACTCGTCCTCCAGTACCTGGCGGAACTTCTCGACGCCCCAGTCGGCGACCAGGAACTTCAGCCGGGCGCGGTTGCGCAGCCGGCGGTAGCCGTAGTCGCGGAAGATGCCGATGACGCCGCCGTAGACGTCGGCGACCTCGTCCAGCGGCACCCAGGCGCCCAGGCGCACGCCCAGCTTGGGGTTGGTGGACAGGCCACCGCCGACCCAGAGGTCGAAGCCGGGGCCGTGCTCGGGGTGGACGACGCCGACGAAGGCGACGTCGTTGATCTCGTGCGCGACGTCGAGCTGCGGGGAGCCGGAGACCGCGGACTTGAACTTGCGCGGGAGGTTGGAGAACTCCTTGTTGCCGATGAACCGGCGCTGGATCTCCTCGATGGCGGGGGTGCCGTCGATGATCTCGTCCTGGGCGATGCCGGCCACCGGGGAGCCGAGGATCACGCGGGGGGTGTCACCGCAGGCCTCGGTGGTGGACAGGCCGACGGCCTCCAGCTTCTGCCAGATCGAGGGGACGTCCTCGATCCGGATCCAGTGGTACTGGACGTTCTGCCGGTCGGTCAGGTCGGCGGTGCCGCGCCCGTACAGCTCGGAGACCTCGGAGATCGCCTTCAGCTGGGCGACGGTGAGGCGTCCGCCGTCGATGCGCACGCGGAGCATGAAGAACTCGGCGTCCAGCTCGTGGGGCTCCAGGATGGCGGTCTTGCCGCCGTCGATGCCCTCCTTGCGCTGGGTGTAGAGGCCCCACCAGCGCATCCGGCCGCGGAGGTCGGCCGGGTCGATCGAGTCGAAGCCGCGGTGCGCGTAGATCGTCTCAATGCGCGTCCGCACGTTGAGACCGTCGTCGTCCTTCTTGAACTGCTCGTTGGCGTTCAGCGGCGTGTAGTGACCCATGCCCCACTGGCCCTCGCCGCGGTGGCGGGTCACCTTGCGGGCGGCGGCGGGACGGCGCACGGGGGCGCCGGCGACCGAGGGCTCGACCGGTTCGGGAGTAGGGGCCATGGTGTCAGTCCTTTGGCAGCTGGCTCTGAGGAGGGATGTCGGCATCCCCGGGCGCGGAACTGCCTTGACCTGCGCTCTTGCTGCAGGCCTCAGGTGGCAGTGACCCTGGCCGGAGGGCACCCGCACATCCGCTTCGGCGGGGATGGCGAGGTGGTGGCGCCGGTGCGGTGGTGGCGGCGGGGTGGGGCTCAGGTCACCGGACAGATGGCGCTGGACACACGGAGGAGGTCGACGTGCAGTCGACCTACGAGGGTGGCTCCGGCGCTTGGCATGGCAAGAGATTCGCACGGCGAACGACTCTCGGTCCACTAACGTCCGTATTGTGGACGCAGTCGTGTCGCACTGTGAGACAAGAGGGAAAGACTCCGTCGTCGGAGCGGTGCGAGCTGTCGGCGGCAGCCTACCCGGGGGCCCGCGGACCCCCGCCGCGCGGCCCCCGGCGGCCCTCGCGCGCGGGCGCGCGGAGGCAGTGGACGCGGCCCAGTACCGTAGGGACGTGCAAGCAGCAGGCAGTACCCCGCGGGAGACCCCGGACCGGCCGCCGAGCGGCCCCCGCGTCGCCGGGGCGGCCGTCGTCGCGCCGTCAGGCGCAGTACCTGGCGCCAGACCGGCTGGGGCCTGCTGAAGGACACCACCAACACCTGCGTCGAGTACCGGGTCACCGGCCTCGCCGCGGAGGCCGCGTTCTTCACCCTGCTGTCGATCCCGCCGCTGCTGCTCTGCCTCGCCGGCACCCTCGGCTACCTCGACGACATCCTCGGGGCCGGCACCATCGACAAGCTCAAGTCGGACATCGTCTCGGCATCCGGGACGGTGCTCTCACCGGAGTCGATCCACCAGATCGTCGAACCGCTGCTCGCCAAGGTCTTCGACACCGGCCGGCCCGACCTCATCTCGATCGGCTTCCTGCTGTCGCTGTGGTCCGGCTCGCGCGCGCTGTACATCTTCATCGACACCATCACGGTGATGTACGGCCTCGACGGCAAGCGCGGCATCGTGAAGACCCGGACGATGTCGCTCGGCCTCTACCTCGGCGCCCTGGCCATCGGCTCGCTGGTGCTGCCGCTCCTCGTCGCCGGCCCGGGGCTGGTCATCGGTGCCCTGCAAGGGTCCGCCGGGCTGGTGAACGCCCTCTACTGGCCGGTCGCGATCCTGCTCCTGGTGATCTTCTTCACCACCCTCTACCACGTGGCTGTCCCGGTCAGCACGCCCTGGCGCGAGCACTTCCCGGGCGCGCTGACCGCCCTGCTGGTCCTCGTGGTCTGCAGCGTGGCGTTGCGGATCTACCTGGTCAGCTCGGTGGAGGGCCCCAGCGTCTACGGTTCGCTGGCCGCGCCCGTCGCCGTGCTGCTGTGGATCTTCGTGATGGCGCTGGCCGTCCTCATCGGCGCCGCCATGAACGCCGCGATCGACCGCCGCTGGCCGAGCGTGGAGACGGCCGACGCCCGCGCCGAGAACGTGCGGGCGCACGAGGAGGCGGCCGCCGTCGTGGTCCGTGAGGCCGCCGCCCGCCGCGCCGTCGAGCGGGCCCTGCTGGTCCGCGAGCTCGGTCTCGCCGACGGGGGCGAGGACGAGGACGAGGACGACGACCTGCCGCCCTCCGAGTACCCGGAGCGCTGGGCCGACGTCCTGCCGCACCGCAGCCTGCGCAGCCGCCTCACCGGGGGCCGCCGCCCCCGCCGCCCGCAGCCGCCGCCGGACAGCGACCGGCCCGCCGCGCCGCCGCGGCCCTCGCCGCACCACCACCCGCAGCCCCCGCCGCTGTACCCGCTCGGCGGTCCGGAGCCGCTGCACCCGCCGCAGCCGCCCCAGTCGCCGCCGGTGCCGCCCCGTACCCCGTGGGACGGCCGCTGGGGGTCCTGACCCGCCCCGCGCCGCCCCGATGACGGAGAAAGAGTGAAGGACGTGCACCCATTCGGCGGAGCACGGCTTGGCGTCGGGGTCGCCGGGTAGCCGCTGCAGCGAGGATTCGGAACCGGTCACTCCACTCGTCGCGGGAGGCTGCCCCATGCCGCTGATCAACTACGTCGCGCTGCGCGCACTCGTCGAGGAGCTGGACGCCCTCGGTGCGCACCCCGCCCCGGACGCCGCCGCACGGCGTCGACTCGAGGACGCCCAGTACACGGTCTGCGTCTATACCGGCGTACGGGATCCGCGCCGGGCGCTCGGCCGTGCCCGGCGACTGCTGGCCGAGCGTCCGCCGACGGCCGCCGCCGGTGCCGCGCCGCTGGTGGCGGCCGAGCCGGTGCCGCTCGGGGCGGCCGGCTGACCGGCTCCGCGCGCCACGGCCCGCCGTCCGGGGCCTGTCCGGCATGCGGTCGCTCCGCGTCCGGCCCTCGGACGGCCGGGCGCGGCGGCCGCGCCGTGCGGCAGGTCGCGTCACGGATGCCCCGGTCGCCGGAGTGTGAGCGCACACAACTACACTCCCCCGGCACTCGTGAGACAGTGGCAGCGCGCGACTGGCTCTGCACCGATGAGGGGGCTGTGAGTGGGAAACGAGACTGCCGGGGCGGAGCCCCGACAGCCCGTGATGGCGGACGTGGCGAAGCTGGCCGGGGTGTCCCATCAGACGGTCTCGCGCGTCCTGAACGGCGCGCCGCACGTCCGGCCCGACACCCGTGACCGGGTGCTGGCCGCCATCCGCGAGCTCGACTACCGGCCCAATTCGGCCGCCCGCGCCCTGGTCACCCGGCGCTCCCAGACCCTCGGGGTGGTGAGCTTCGCCAGTACCCTGTACGGCCCGGCCTCCATGCTCGACGGCCTCGAACAGGCGGCCAGGAGCGCGGGGTACTTCGTCAGCGTCGCCAGCCTGCGCTCGCTCGACAGCAGGTCCCTGCAGGAGGCCGTCGACCGGCTGCGCGACCAGGGCGTCGAGGGGGTGGTGGTGATCGCCCCGCAGGTCTCCGCGGTCAGTGCGGTCGCCAAGCTGTCCAGCGCCGTCCCGGTGGTGGCGGTCGGCGCGGGCAGCCGCTCGCGCGTCCCGACGGTCTCCGTCGACAACCTGGCCGGTGCTGCCGCCGCCACCCGCCACCTGCTGGACCTCGGCCACCGCACCGTCCACCACGTGGCAGGTCCGGCCGGCTGGCTGGAGAGCCAGGACCGCGAGGACGGCTGGCGCCGCACCCTGGAGCAGGCCGGGGTCGAGGCGCCGAAGGTGCACAGCGGCGACTGGAGCTCCCGGGCCGGCTACGAGGCGGGCATGCGGATCGCCGGCGACCGGGACGTCACCGCGGTGTTCTGCGCCAACGACCACATGGCGCTCGGCATGCTCCGGGCGCTGCACGAGGCGGGCCGCTCGGTGCCCGGCGACATCAGCGTGATCGGCTTCGACGACATCCCGGAGTCCGCCTACCTCATCCCCCCGCTCACCACCGTCCGCCAGGACTTCGCGGAACTCGGCCGCCGTGCACTGGAGTTGCTGGTCGACGAGCTCGCCGGCGCAGGCCACCTGCGGGACCGGGTGCTGATCTCCCCGGAGATGGTGCTGCGCAGGTCGGCCGGCCCCGCGCCGCGGGGCTGACCCGCTCCGCGGCGGATCGGCGACCGCTGCGGCGGCTGTCCGCCTCCCCGGCGGGCGGCCGCCCCGGCGTCTCCCGGCCGTCCGGCGCGCCCCGGCGCCGCCCCGATGCTCCGCCCGCCCCTGCGGCGGACCTTGACAGCCCAATTGTGAACGTTAACAATCGCTGTGCGCGCTCCCGCCGCCCTCACCACCCGCACCGCCGGCACGCCGGCCGCCCGGCCCGGCCCCGCCCCGGCCGCCCGCTCCCGCCCGCCCGGTGCGGACACGGAGCACCGGCCGACCACCGGCCCCGCGAGGGCGCGGACCGAGCCGCCGCCCGCCCGACGCCCCCGTCGTACGAAGGATGAGACCGTGACCGATACACCCCCGCTCCGGCCTCGGACGCGGAGACCTACGTCGTCGGCGTCGACTTCGGGACGCTGTCCGGGCGTGCCGTGCTGGTGCGGGTGCGGGACGGCGAAATCCTGGCCTCGGCCGTCCACGACTACCCGCACGCGGTGATCGAGGAGCGGCTGCCCGGAACGGGCGCCGCCCTGCCGCCGGACTGGGCGCTGCAGCATCCGCAGGACTGGCGGGAGGTCCTGCAGAGCGCCGTTCCCGCCGCCCTGGCGGCCTCCGGCGTCGACCCGGCGCAGGTGGTCGGGATCGCCACGGACTTCACGGCCTGCACCGTGCTGCCGACCCTGGCGGACGGCACCCCGCTCGCCGAGACCGCGCAGTGGCAGGCGAGCCCGCACGCCTGGCCGAAGCTGTGGAAGCACCACGCCGCGCAGCCGCAGGCCGACCGGATCAACGCCCTCGCCCACGCCCGCGGTGAGAAGTGGATCCACCGCTACGGCGGGAAGATCTCGGCGGAGTGGCAGTACGCCAAGGCGCTCCAGGTCCTGGAGGAGGACCCGGCCGTGTACGCGGCGGGCGAGCGGTGGATCGAGGCCGCCGACTGGATCGTGTGGCAGCTGACCGGCACCGAGACCCGGAACACCTGCACCGCGGGCTACAAGGGCATCCACCAGGACGGCGGTTACCCCACCGAGGAGTACCTCGGCGCGCTGAACCCCGGCTTCGCCGACTTCGCCCGCACCCGGCTGGAGCACCCGCTGATCGCGCTCGGCGCCCGCGCCGGCTCGCTGACCGCCGAGGCCGCCGCCTGGACGGGCCTGCCCGAAGGGATCGCCGTCGCCGCCGGCAACGTGGACGCGCACGTGGCCGCGCCCGCCGCCCGGGCCGTCGACCACGGCCAGCTCCTCGCCATCATGGGCACCTCCACCTGCCACGTCGTCAACGGCGCCCACCTCGCCGACGTCCCCGGGATCTGCGGTGTCGTCGACGGCGGCATCATCGACGGTTCCTACGGCTACGAGGCCGGGCAGAGCGCCGTCGGCGACATCTTCGCCTGGTGGCTGCGGCAGGGCGCACCCGCGGAGTACCTGCTGGAGGCCGAGCAGACCGGCGAGGACCTCCACCAGCTCCTGACGCGCAAGATCACCGGCCAGCCCGTCGGCGGCCACGGCCTGGTCGCCCTCGACTGGATGGGCGGCAACCGCTCCACCCTCGTCGACGCCCACCTCTCCGGCGTGATCATCGGGATCACCCTCGCCACCCGGCCCGAGGAGATCTACCGCGCCCTGCTGGAGGCCACCGCCTACGGCACCCGCACCATCGTCGAAGCCCTGGAGGCCGGCGGCGTCCCCGTCACCGAGTTCGTCGTCACCGGCGGCCTCAGGAAGAACCCCTCCTCATGCAGATCTACGCCGACGTGCTGCGCCGCCCGGTCTCCCTCGCGGTCTCCGAGCAGGGCCCCGCCCTCGGCTCCGCGATCCACGCCGCGGTCGCCGCCGGCGCCCACCGCGACGTGCGCGCCGCCGCGGCCGCGATGGGCCGCGTCCAGCGCCACGCCTACCTCCCCGACGACGCCCGCGCGGACGCCTACGACGCGCTGTTCGCCGAGTACCGGCTCCTGCACGACCACTTCGGCACTGGCCCCGACAAGCAGCTGCACCGCCTGCGCGCGATCCGCAACGCCGCCCTCACCCACAACAGCGAGGACTGACCTGCCGTGAGCGACTCCATCGATCTCCTCCGCGAGCAGGTCTCCGACCTGCACCAGGAACTCGTCCGCTACAACCTGGTCGTGTGGACGGCCGGCAACGTCTCCGCCCGGGTGCCCGGCGAGGACCTGTTCGTGATCAAGCCGAGCGGCGTCCCGTACGACGAGCTCACCCCCGAGAACATGATCCTCTGCGACCTGGACGGGACCGTGGTGGCGGGGGAGCACAGCCCGTCCTCGGACACCGCCGCGCACGCCTACGTCTACCGCCACATGCCCGAGGTCGGGGGAGTGGTGCACACCCACTCCACCTACGCCAGCGCCTGGGCCGCCCGCGGCGAGGCGGTGCCCTGCGTGCTCACCGCGATGGCCGACGAGTTCGGCGCCGAGATCCCGATCGGCCCGTTCGCCCTCATCGGCGACGACTCCATCGGCCGCGGCATCGTGGAGACCCTCACCGGCCACCGCTCGCCCGCCGTGCTGATGAAGAGCCACGGCGTGTTCACCATCGGCAAGGACGCCGAGGCCGCCGTGAAGGCCGCCGTCATGTGCGAGGACGTCGCCCGCACCGTCCACATCTCGTGCCAGCTCGGCGAGCCCCTGCCCATCGCCCAGGCCGACATCGACGCCCTCAACCACCGCTACCGACACGTCTACGGCCAGCAGACCGCGCCCGTGGCCCGGTGAAGGAGAACCACCCCATGAACAACCCCACCGAAGGCCGCCGGATCTGGTTCCTGACCGGCAGTCAGGGCCTCTACGGTCCGGAGACGCTGGAGCAGGTCGCCGAGCAGTCCCGCGGTGTCGCGGCGCAGTTGGAGGCGTCCGGGGATGTCCCGGTGCCGGTGGTGTGGCAGCCGGTGCTGACGGATGCCGCGGCGATCCGGCGGATCTGTCTGGAGGCGAACGCGGACGATGCCTGCATCGGGCTGATCGTGTGGATGCACACGTTCTCGCCGGCCAAGATGTGGATCGCCGGCCTGGATGCGCTGCGCAAGCCGCTGCTCCATCTGCACACGCAGGCCAACACCCATCTGCCCTGGTCCACCATCGACATGGACTTCATGAACCTGAACCAGGCCGCGCACGGCGACCGCGAGTTCGGCTACATCCAGTCCCGCCTCGGCGTCTCCCGCAAGACCGTCGCCGGCCACGCCACCGATCCCCGGGTTGTCGGGCGTGTCGGTGACTGGGCCCGGGCCGCGGCCGGCCGCGCCGAGCTCGCGAGCCTGAAACTCGCCCGCTTCGGCGACAACATGCGCGACGTCGCCGTCACCGAGGGCGACAAGATCGAGGCCCAACTCCGCCTCGGCGTCTCCGTCAACACCTACGGCGTCAACGACCTCGTCGCCGTCGTCGACGCGGTCACCGACGCCGACGTCACCGAACTCGTCAAGGACTACGACGACCTGTACCGCCTCGCCCCCGAACTGCGCCCCACCGGCGACCGCCACCACGCCCTGCGCTACGCGGCCCGCATCGAACTCGGCCTGCGCACCTTCCTCACCGACGGCGAGTTCCGCGCCTTCACCACCAACTTCGAGGACCTCGGCGGCCTGCGCCAACTCCCCGGCCTCGCCGTGCAGCGCCTGATGGCCGACGGCTACGGCTTCGGCGGCGAGGGCGACTGGAAGACCGCCACCCTGCTGCGCACCCTCAAGGCCGCCGCCGAGGGTCTGCCCGGCGGCACCTCCTTCATGGAGGACTACACCTACCACCTGGAGCCGGGCCAGGAGCTGATCCTGGGCGCCCACATGCTGGAGGTCTGCCCGAGCATCGCCGCCGACACGCCCTCCTGCGAGGTCCACCCGCTCGGCATCGGCGGCCGCGAGGATCCCGTCCGCCTCGTCTTCGACGCCGCCCCCGGCCCCGCCCTGGTCGTCGGACTCGCCGACATGGGCGACCGCTTCCGCCTCGTCGCCAACGAGATCGACGTCGTCGCACCCGTCGAACCGCTCCCGCAGCTGCCGGTGGCCCGCGCCGTCTGGAAGCCCCGCCCCGACTTCCGGACCTCCACCGAGGCCTGGCTCACCGCCGGCGGCCCCCACCACACCGTGCTGACCAAGGCGCTCGGCACCGACGTCCTCGACGACCTCGCCGAGATGCTCGCCGTCGAACTCGTCACCATCGACAACGACACCACGATGCGCCGCTTCACCCGCGAACTCCGCTGGAACCAGGCCTACCACCGCCTCGCCCAACACCTCTGACCCACTGGCACACACCGCACCTGTACCACCGCGCCCCGGGCCCGGCCGGCCCTGACACCGGCCGGTGCCCGGGGCGCGGTGCGTGGCCGCCGCCCGGGGGCGTCAGGCCGCGGGGGCCGGGCGGCGGACGAGGTGGAGGCAGGCCAGCGCGGCGAGCAGGGTCATGCAGCAGATGAACGCCACCCCGGCGTCCTCCAGCCCGAGCGGCCCGGTGAGGACGCCGATGCCGATCACCGGGATCGAGATGCCCAGGTAGGCCACCACGAACAGCGAGGACAGCGACCCGGCGCGGTCCTCGGCCGGTGCGGCCGCCGCCACGGCGCCGACCGACCCGCGCAGCGACATGCCCTGGCCCGTCCCGCCGACCAGTGCGCTCAGCACCAGCAGGAGGAGGGTCTCGCCCAGCAGGGCGCCGCCCAGCAGGGCCAGCCCCGCGATCAGCGTCGCGCAGCCCAGCGGCAGGGCCCGTCGGACGCCGATCCGGCCCGCCACCAGCTGACCCGCCGTCGAGGCGAGGAACGCGGCGCAGACGATCAGCCCGACGATCGCGCGGTTGTGCACGTCCAGGGTCTGGGCCAGGAACGCCGGTGACACCGAGGTGAACACCCCGAGCAGGGAGAAGCCGGTGAAGGCCGCCAGCGAGGCCGGGACGAAGACCTTCCGGACGGGCGGCGGCAGGCTGGGGCGTTGCGGGCGGAAGGACCGGACGGGCCGGCGCCCGGTGACCGACTCCGGCAGCCGGAACACCACCGCGGCCGCGGTGGCGACCAGCACCAGGTGCACCACGAACGGCAGGACCAGCGGCCGCGGCGCGTACTGCGCCAGCAGCCCGGAGAGCAGCGGGCCGAGGCCGAGGCCGCCCATGTTGGCCGCGGTGGCGGCGAACGCCGCCCGCGACTCCTTGCCGCGCGGCGCCAGTTCCATCACGTAGGCCGTCGCGGTACCGGTGAACAGGCCCGCGGACAGGCCCGACAGGAACCGCCCGAGGTAGAGCAGCGGCAGCCCGCCCTCCAGCAGGAAGCAGGCGGCACTGAGCGCGGCGAGCCCCAGGCCGGTGAGCAGCACCGGGCGCCGGCCCACCGTGTCGGAGACGTTGCCGGCGATCAGCAGCGCCCCGATGACGCCGAAGGCGTACACCGCGAAGACCACCGTGACGATCAGCTCGGAGAAGCCGAGCTGCTCCTGGTAGAGCCCGTACAGCGGGGTGGGCAGTGTCGTCCCGGCCATGCAGACGGCGAAGGCGCCCGCAGCGCCCAGATAGGCGGTCGAGCGGGCCGGCCGGACGTACTGACGATCACTCATCCGTCCACGCTAAGTGCTGCCGCTCCCCGGCGTGGGGATTCCGCCCGGCCTGCCGGGCGCCCCGGGGCCGGAGCCTCAGGCCGGTTCCAGCCGCCACCACTGCGCGGGGGTGTCCGCGTCCTCCTGCTGGCGGACGGAGCCGTCCGCGCCGCCCTCCATGGCCTTGCCGCTGATGATGGCGATCACGGTGAAGGTGCCCGGTGCGTCCACGTGCTGCTCGAACAGCCACTCCTGGGCGCCGAAGGCGTTCGCCGACCACTGCTGGATCGGCGCGCCGTCGTCCGTCCGGGCGCCCATGACGTCCAGCCGCTTGCCGCTGGCGGCGTTGTCCAGGTGGTACAGGCTCGCGCCCGGGTGGACGGCCGCCACCCGCCAGACCTGGGCGTCGGTGCCGTCGTCCGCCGCGTGTCCGGCCTTCGCCCCGCTGCCGGCCCGCCCGCCGGGGATCTCCAGCAGCAGGCCGCTGCCGACGTTGCGCAGCCGGTACCGGCCGTCCGCCACCGGACCGAGGCGCGCCGCGCCCGACCGTGTCCTGCCCATCGCCCCGGCCCCCGTCGTCGCCGCCGATCGTCCGCCACCACGCTACGCGCCCGGACCGACAGCACGGCTCCGCCCGGCGCGGAGCACCGGGCGGAGCCGTGGGAGCGGCAGGGTCAGGAGCCGACCTTGCGCTTGTTCCAGACGTCGAAGCCGACCGCGGCGAGCAGCACCAGGCCCTTGATGACCTGCTGGTAGTCGGTGCCGACGCCGACCAGCGACATGCCGTTGTTGAGGACGCCCAGCACCAGGCCGCCGATGATGGCGCCGAGCACGGTGCCCACGCCGCCGGAGGCGGAGGCGCCGCCGATGAAGGCGGCCGCGATCGCCTCCAGCTCGAAGTTGATGCCGGCCTGCGGGGTACCGGCGTTGAGCCGGGCCGCGAAGACCAGGCCGGCGAGTGCGGCCAGCACGCCCATGTTGACGAAGGCGAGGAACACCACCCGCTTGCTCTTCACACCGGACAGCTTCGCGGCCGGCTCGTTGCCGCCGATCGCGTAGGTGTGCCGGCCGATGATCGAGTTGCGCATCAGGTAGCCGAAGCCGACCAGCAGCACGCCGAGGATCAGCAGCACGATCGGCGCGCCGTGGTAGCTGGCGAGCAGCATCGTGAAGACCAGCACGGCGGCGGTGATCGCGGCGAGCTTGGCCAGGAAGAAGCCGAGCGGCAGCAGTTCCAGCCCGTACGAGGCGGACTGGCGGCGGCCGCGGATCTCCTGGAGCACGGCGATCGCCAGCACGCCCAGGCCCAGCAGCAGGGTCAGGTTGTGGTAGTTGGTGTGCGGTCCGACCTCGGGCAGGAAGCCGCTGCTGATCTTCTGGAAGCCCTTGGGGAACGGCGCGATCGACTGGCCCTGCAGCAGGATCTGGGTGCCGCCGCGGAACAGCAGCATCCCGGCCAGGGTGACGATGAACGACGGGATGCCGATGTAGGCGATCCAGAAGCCCTGCCAGGCGCCGGCCGCGGCCCCGATCAGCAGCGCGGCCGCGACCGCCAGCGGCCACGGCACCTGGTGCTTCACCATCATCACGGCGGCGGCGGCGCCGACGAACGCGGCCAGCGAGCCGACCGACA
This sequence comes from Kitasatospora paranensis, assembly GCF_039544005.1. Taxonomy (NCBI): domain Bacteria; kingdom Bacillati; phylum Actinomycetota; class Actinomycetes; order Kitasatosporales; family Streptomycetaceae; genus Kitasatospora; species Kitasatospora paranensis. The sequence continues at coordinate 2,411,714 of NZ_BAABKV010000001.1, read as the reverse complement.
GGTCGATGTGCCCGGCGATGATGACGATCATCATGCCGATCGCCAGGATGAGGATGTAGCCGTTCTGCTGGATCAGGTTGGTGATGTTCAGCGGCTTGAGCAGCGTGCCGTCCGTCCAGATCTGGAACAGCACGACGATCAGCGCGAGCGCGACCAGCATGCCGTACTGGCGGACGTTGCCGCGCAGGGCCCGGGCCAGCAGGGTGCCGACGGACGGGCCCTGGGCGGGCCGGGCCGGCTCGGCCGGGGGCTTCGGGGTGGTCTCGGTCTGGGCCATGCCTTACACCTGCTCGGTTCGGGATGCGGGGATCTGCGGGGCGCCGCCCACGGTCATCAGGCGCATGAGGGACTCCTGGGTCGCCTCGGCGCGGGCCACCTCACCGGTGACCCGTCCCTCGGCCATCGTGTAGATGCGGTCGCACAGGCCGAGGAGTTCGGGGAGTTCGGAGGAGATGACGAGCACCGCCCGGCCCTCGGCGGCCAGGTCGGCGATCACCTGGTAGATCTCCGCCTTGGCGCCGATGTCGATGCCGCGGGTCGGCTCGTCGAGGATCAGCACCTGCGGGCCGGCGAAGATCCACTTGCTGAGGACGACCTTCTGCTGGTTGCCGCCGGAGAGCTTGCCGGTCTGCGCGAACACCGACGGCGCCTTGATGTTCATCGTCCGGCGGTACGACTCGGCGACCTTCGCCTCCTCGTGCCGGTTGACGATGCCGCGCCGGGCGACCTTGCCGAGCGCGCTCAGCGAGATGTTCCGGCTGATGTCGTCGATCAGGTTGAGCCCGAGGTGCTTGCGGTCCTCGGTGACGTAGGCGATGCCGTGGCCGATCGCCTCGGGCACCGTCCGGGTGCGCACCTCGGTGCCGTTCACCAGGACCCGGCCGCCGGTGTACCGGCCGTAGGAGCGGCCGAAGACGCTCATCGCGAGCTCGGTGCGGCCGGCGCCCATCAGCCCGGCGACGCCGACGATCTCGCCGCGCCGGACGTTGAGCGAGGCGCCCTCGACGACGTTGCGCTGGTGGTCGATCGGGTGCTGGACCGTCCAGTCCTCGACGGCGAGCGCGATGTCGCCGATCTCCGGGGTCCGCTCGGGGTAGCGGTGCTCCAGGTCGCGGCCGACCATGCCGCGGATGATCCGGTCCTCGGCGATCCCGTCGGCGCCGACCGGGATGGTCTCGATCGTCCGGCCGTCGCGCAGGATGGTGACGGAGTCGGCGACCTGGGCGATCTCGTTCAGCTTGTGCGAGATGACGATGCAGCTGATGCCCTGCGCCTTGAGCTCCAGGATGAGGTCGAGCAGCTTGCGGCTGTCCTCGTCGTTCAGCGCGGCGGTCGGCTCGTCCAGGATGAGCAGCTTGACCTCCTTGGCGAGCGCCTTGGCGATCTCCACCAGCTGCTGCTTGCCGACGCCGATGTCGGCGACCCGGGTCTGCGGGTGCTCGTGCAGGCCGACCCGCGCCAGCAGCGTGCGGGCGTGGGTGAGGGTCCGGTTCCAGCTGATGATGCCGCGGCTGGCGTGCTCGTTGCCGAGGAAGATGTTCTCGGCGATCGAGAGGTACGGCACCAGGGCGAGCTCCTGGTGGATGATCACGATGCCGCGCTGTTCGCTGGCCCGGATGTCCTTGAAGCGGCAGGGCTCGCCCTCGAAGAGGATCTCGCCCTCGTAGCTGCCGTCCGGGTGGACGCCGCTGAGCACCTTCATCAGGGTGGACTTGCCGGCGCCGTTCTCGCCGCAGATCGCGTGGACCTCGCCGGCGGCGACGCTGAGGTTGACGTCGGACAGGGCCTTGACGCCCGGGAACGACTTGCTGATCGAACGCATCTCGAGGACGGGTCCGGCCATGGGGTGCTTTCCGATCTCTGGGGGCGGTGCGGTGCGGACGGCCGTGGTGCCGGCGGTCCGCACCGCACCGCCGGCTCGGTACGGTGCGTTCCGCGGGGGCTACTTGAGCTGGTCGGCGGTGTACTGGCCGCCCTCGACCAGGACCTTGGCGTAGTTGTCCTTGTCCACGCTGACCGGCTGGAGCAGGTAGGCCGGCACGACCTTGACGCCGTTGTTGTACTGCGTGGTGTCGTTGGTCTCGGGCTTGCCGCCGGTCAGCAGGGCGTCGCCCATCTGCACGGCGACCTTGGCGAGTTCGCGGGTGTCCTTGTAGACGGTCTGGGTCTGCTCGCCCGCGATGATCGACTTCACCGAGGCCAGCTCGGCGTCCTGGCCGGTGACGATCGGCAGCGCCTTGCCCGCGGTGCCGTAGCCGACGCCCTTGAGCGAGGAGAGGATGCCGATCGAGATGCCGTCGTAGGGGGACAGCACGGCGTCCACCCGGGCGCTGGTGTACGACTTGCTCAGCAGGTTGTCCATCCGGGACTGGGCGAGGCCGCCGTCCCAGCGCAGCGTGGCGACCTGGTTGAAGGCGGTCTGGCCGCTCTGCACGGAGAGCTTCTTGCTGTCGATGTACGGCTTGAGGACGCTCATCGCGCCGTTGAAGAAGAACTGCGCGTTGTTGTCGTCCGGCGAGCCGGCGAACAGCTCGACGTTGAACGGGCCCTTGCCGTCCTTGAGGCCGAGCTTGTCGGCGATGTAGGTGCCCTGGAGCACGCCGACCTTGAAGTTGTCGAAGGTGGCGTAGTAGTCGACGTTCGCGGTGCCGCGGATCAGGCGGTCGTAGGAGATCACCGGGATGTGGGCGTCGGCGGCCTTCTGCAGGACGTCGGTCAGCGAGGAGCCGTCGATCGCGGCGACCACCAGCAGCTTGGCGCCCTTGGTGATCATGTTCTCGAGCTGCGACACCTGGTTCTCGACGACGTTGTCGCCGTACTGCAGGTCGGTCTTGTAGCCCTTGGCCTGGAACTGCTTGACCATGTTGTCGCCGTCGTTGATCCACCGCTCGGAGGACTTGGTCGGCATGGCGATGCCGACCAGCCCGCCCTTGGCGCCGGTGCCGGCCGACGCGGCGCCGTCGCCGACGCCGTTGGCGCTCTGGCCGCAGGCCGCCAGGGACATCGCGAGACCGGCTGCGGCGAGTGCCGTCGAGAGCTTCCGCACAGTTCCTCCAGTGATTGGCAGCGACCGGGCCTGCACGGGGGCCGTCGGATCGGTCGAGCGGGGGTTCATCGGGCCCGGGGTGCTGGGGTGGCCCCTGGCCTGGCGTTACACGAGTGTTAACGCTCACAGAACGGCCGTCAAGGGGGCCCGGATCACCGTTGGGTCTCGCGTCGGCATAGATATGGAAGTCTCGTGCGGGCGCATTGACGGCCAGACTGTTAGCGTTAACAATCAGCCCCGGGCGGACGTGCCGGCGCCCCCGCTCGGCGGAGCGGGGGCGCCGACGCGCAGGGGCTGCCGTCCGGGGCCGCGGTCTCGTCAGCGGACTCCGCGGATGCGTCGGACCAGCACCGCGCCGAGCAGGCTCAGCCCGGCGGTGACGGCGAACAGTGCCGGGTACCCGCCGAGGCGGGTCACCAGGACGGCGGCGATCACCGGGCCGAGGACGTGCGGCAGTGCGTTGGCGATGCCGATGACGCCGAGGTCCTTGCCGTGGCTGTCCGGATCCGGCAGCACCTCGGTGATCAGCGCCTGGTCGACCGACACGTACACCCCGTAGCCGAGCCCGAACAGCGCGGCCGCCGCGATCGACGTCGGCCAGGACGGCCGGACGGCCAGCAGCAGGGCCCCGGCTGCGATCACCGCCCCGGCCGCCGTCACCGGCGCCCGCCGGCGGCCCGTCCGGTCCGAGACCATGCCGCCGACGAAGGCGGCCAGCACGATCGCGGCCGAGTAGAGGCCGACCAGCACCAGCAGGCCCTGCTCGGCGCGGCGGCCCGGGAAGAGCGTCTCGTAGTGGATCCGGTCGCGCAGGAAGTAGAGGAGGTACAGCGTCCCGGTCGCGTTGCCGAGCTGGATCAGCAGCCGGGTGAGCCAGGCGAGCGCGAAGTCCGGGTGCCTGCGCGGACTCACCCAGAACGCGCGCAGGAACGCCGCCGGGCCCGGCCGGGCCCGCCGCACCGCACCGCCCCCGGCCGGCGCCTCCCGCAGGGCCCGCAGGAACGGCAGCTGGGCGAGCAGCAGGACGGCGCACAGCGCCAGGTAGCCGGCGCCGGTACCGGCCGCCACCCCCGTCACCAGGGCGGTGCCGACCAGCACGGCGAGCGGCTGGGTGGCGCCGACCCACGCGCTGACCAGGCCGCACTGCGCGGCCGGCACCCGGGCCGGCACGACCGCCACCAGCGCCGCCAGTGCGGACCCGATGCCCAGCTGGACGAGGGCCCAGCCGGCCACCAGTCCGGCCACCGTGTGCTGGACGGAGAGCAGCGCCAGGCCGCCCGCGCCGCCCAGGGCGCCCAGGGCCAGCCATGGCCGGCGCCGCCCGAAGCGGGAGGCCGTCCGGTCCGACAGTGCGCCGGCCAGCGGGCCGACGACCAGTGCCACCAGCGCACCGACGCCCGTCACCAGGCCGAGTGCCGCCTCCTTGTGGGCGGGCGCGACCACCTCCAGCTGCCGGGCGAGCAGGACCTGCACGGGTGTGTACAGGGCGGCCCACAGGCCCAGCGAGGCCAGCGCGATGCCGCCGACGAAGCCGCCGCCGACCCGGTCCGGGCCGGCCGGGGCGGTCGCCCGGGCCGGCCGCAGCGGCGCCGGGCGGTGGTCGGTGGACCCGGGGCTCCGCCCGGTGACGGGTCCGTTCACAACAGGGTCTTCGCCACGGTGTGGAACTCCGGTGTCCAGGGGGTCGGCCGAAGGGTGCCGGGGTCGATCCGCACGTGCACCCGGCGGCCCTCGGCGTGCACGGTGCGGCCGTCCGCCGAGAGGACCCGGAAGGCGTACTCCGCGGTGGAGCCGGTCAGCCGGGTGATCCAGAAGTGCACGCCGACCTCGCCGATGCCCCGGATCGGGGCCCGGTAGGAGACGGCGAACTCCGCGACCGCCAGGAAGACGTCCGGGCGGCTGTACGCGCCGTCGGTGAACGTGAAGCCCTGCCGCGCCCAGAAGGCGGTGAGGGCGTGCTCCAGGAAGACCGCGTACCGGGAGTTGTGCACGAAGCCCATCGCGTCGAGATCGTCGAAGTGCGCGAACACCGGCTCCACATGCCCCTGGGGCACGGTGGACTCCGGGCCGTCCGGCCGGGTGGTCGCGGTACGGTCGTCGTTCTCCGGGATTTCCTGACCTGTCATCACATCTCCCTGAGGGGTGGGACGGTGCGACCGTCGGGCCGGACGCGCCGGTGCCCGCGACGGTAGCAGCGGGGCCCGCCGGAGGGCAGCGCTCCGCGTCCGGGCGGCCCGTCGTGGACGGGGCTCACGCGAGGCCCGCCTCGACGATCGACACGGTGCCCGGCGTCGGCAGGGTCCGCAGCAGCCGCAGCCCCGCCCCGGCCAGCAGCACCTCGAACTCCCGCTCCGTGCGCTCCTTGCCGTCGAAGATCGTCATCATCGCGATGTCGTACAGCTTGGCCGGATGCGGGTCGTTGCCCGCCGGCACCACCGCGTCGACGATCAGCAGCCGCGAGTCGGCCGTCATCGCCCGGCGGCAGGCGCGCAGGATGTCCAGGCAGTGCGCGTCGTCCCAGTCGTGCAGCACCCGCTTCAGGACGTACAGGTCGCCGCCGGTGGGCGCGCTGCGGAAGAAGTCGCCCTCGGCGGTCTCCCACCGGCCGGCCACCGCCGGGTCGTCGAGCTGGTGCTTGGCCAGCACGGACGCCTGCTCGTACAGCACACCGCGCAGCCCGGGGTTCCCGGCGAGCACCGTCCGCAGGAAGCCGCCCGGCCCGCCGCCGACGTCCACCACGGTGCCGGTCGCCGGGAACGGGTAGCTGTCGGCGATCCCGCCCTGCTCGATCACCGACAGGTCGGCGATCCCGCGGTCGAACGTCTCCGCCGCCTCCGGATCGCGGTCCAGATGGCCGAACAGCGGCGCGCCGAAGATCTCGTCGAAGACGGTGCGGCCGCGCCGCACGGTGTCCTCCAGCCGCCCCGTCGCGTCCCAGTACATCCGGTCGGTCAGCAGCAGTGCCGTGCTCCGCACGGAGTACGGCACGTCGGTGCGCAGCACGTGCGAGGCCGCCGTGAGGTGGAAGGCGCCCGCCGCGTCCTCGCGGAAGACACCACGGGTGGCGAGGAACCGCAGCACCCGGTGCAGGGACGCGGCGTCCGCCCCGGCCTCCTCGGCCAGCCGGGCGGCGTCCTTCGGGCCGTCCAGCAGCAGGTCCGCCACGCCGAGGCGGACGGCCACCCGCAGGGCCGCCGGATAGAGATAGCCCAGGCAGTCGCCGAGGACCTGCCGGACGGCAGCCCCGATCTCCTCGGGCTCAGGGGGCCTGACCTCGTGCACGGTTCCTCCCGGCGTGGGGCGCGGGCGGCGGCCTCGGGCCGCCGCGAGGGCTCTTCCGGCGGTGCTCCGCCCGCCGGGCGGGCGGCGCGGCGAGGGGCGCGGCCCGGGCACGCCGGCCGACGGCGCGGCGTTCCGCGGTCATCGTGGCAGCGGGCGCTGACCGGACGCTGACGGCAGCCCGACCGCCGCCCCTGCCGCCCGCCGCCCGCCGCCCGCCGCCCGGCGCCGGGGACGCCCGCCGCGCCGTCAGCACGCCGTCAGCACGCGATCCGATGATGGGTCCTCGCGATCGAACGGGGAGGCAGCACGGTGGAGTCGGGGCACGCGCAGCGGACGGCGGCGGGGGAGGGCGTGCTGCACGGCCGCCACGGGCGGACGTGGTACCGCGTGGTCGGCCGGTCGAGCGGCGGGCGGCTCCCGGTGGTGCTGTGCCACGGCGGGCCCGGCCTCACCCATGACTACCTGCTGCCGCTCGCCGCACTGGCCCGCACCGGCCGGGCCTGCGTCCTCTACGACCAGTACGGCAGCGGCAGGTCCGACCACCGGCCGGACGCACCCCGGGAGTTCTGGACACCGGAGCTGTTCGTCGAGGAACTGGCCGAGCTGGTCGACCACCTCGGCATCGCGGACGGCTTCCACCTGCTCGGCCACTCCTGGGGAGGCCTGCTGGCCGTGGAGTCCGCGCTGACCGGGCCGCCCGGCCTGCGGTCCCTGGTGCTGGCCGACGCGTTCGCCTCGTCCGCCACCTACATCGCCGAGGTCGGCCGCCTGCTGGGTGAACTGCCTTCGCCGGCCCGGGAGATCCTCGAACGCCACCGGGCGGGCCTGCCCGTCGACGCGGACGACCACCGGGCGGCGGCGACGGCCTTCAACCGGCGCCACGTCCTGCGCGCCGGGCCGCCGCCGGCGGGGCTGCTGCGCACCATGGCCGCACTCGCCGCGGACCCGACGGTCTACCACGCGATGATGGGGGAGAGCGAGTTCAGCATGACCGGCACGCTGCGCAGCTGGGACGCCACGGCCCGGCTCGGCCGGATCCGCGTCCCCGCGCTGGTCGCCGCGGGACGCCACGACCAGGTCACGCCGCGGGCCGTGGACGAGCTCCACCGCGGGCTGCCGCGGGCCCGCCGGATCGAGTTCGCCGACTCCGGCCACCTGCCGCACCTGGAGGAGCCCGAGGCCTTCCGCGCGGCCGTCGAGGTGTTCCTCGCCGAGGTCGAGGGAACACCGACGGGGTGATCACCTCTCCCGCGATCGGCCTGTTCGGGGCCAACCTGGGCCCGCTCGCCGAGCCCGCCGCCGCCGCCCGGACGGCCCGCCGGGCGGAGGCCCTCGGCTACGAATCGCTGTGGGCCGCCGACCACGTCGTGCTGCCGCGCCCGCGCACGCCCGAGTCCCCGCTGGAGCCGGATCAGCCGCTGCTGGAGCCGGTCGTGGCGCTGACCCACCTCGCGGCCCGTACCGAACGCATCCGGCTGGGCACCGGTGTCGTCGTGCTGCCGCAGCGCAATCCGCTCGTCCTCGCCAAGCAGCTCGCCTCGCTCGACGTGCTCAGCGGCGGCCGGCTGCTCTTCGGCACGGCCGTCGGCTACCTCGAACCTGAGCTGCGGGTGCTCGGCGTGCCGCCGTCCGAGCGCGGCGCCCGCACCGACGAGTACCTGCGGGCGCTCCGCTCGCTCTGGGAGGACGAGCAGCCGGCCTGCCACGGTGCGTTCGTGGACTTCGCGGGGGTGGACGCCCGGCCCCGGCCCGTCCAGCGGCCCCTCCCGGTGATCGTCGGCGGCCACAGCCCGGCCGCCCACCGGCGCGCCGTCCGGTACGGCGACGGCTGGTTCGGGTTCCGGCTGACGGAGCGGCAGACCGCCGACCACCTGCGCGGGCTGGCGAAGGCCGCCGAGGAGGAGGGGCGCACGGGACCGCCGCTGCAGATCACCGTGGCCCCGGCCGGGCCGCTCGACCCGGCGCGGGTGCGGGCGTACCGCGACCTCGGCGTCGACCGCCTGGTCGTGGTGCCGCCCTACGACCCGCCGCTCGCCGTCCTGGCGGACTTCGTCGAACGCAACGCCCCGGAACGGCTCGGCGTCGACCCGCGCTGAGGCCCGCACCGCCCCGCACCGCGCCGGGCCGTTCATCCGGCGGCGGTGCGGACCGTCAGGCGGCGCCGGACCAGGAGGCCCCGTGGTCGGCGGCGATGAACGCCGCCGCCTGCTCCCCGACCATCAGCGCGGGGGCGTGCGTGTTGCCGGTCGTCACCGCGGGGAACACCGAGGCGTCGGCGACCCGCAGCCCGCGGACGCCGTACACCCGCAGCCGCGGGTCCACCACGGCGTCCGCGTCCACCCCCATCCGGCAGGTACCGACCTGGTGGTGGTAGCTGGAGACGCTGCGCCGCACGTACGCGCGCAGCTGCGCGGCGTCCGCCGCCGCCTCCGGCCCCGGGTAGAGCTCGTGCGCTCCCCACTCCGAGCGCAGGACGGGGGCGTTGCCGAGTTCGCGGCAGAGCTCGACCGCGGCGACCAGCCGGTCGACGTCGGCGGCGGTGCGCAGCACCGCCGGGTCGATGAGGAGTTCGTCCTCCGGGTCGGCACCCGTCAGCCGGACGGATCCGCGCGAGGACGGCCGCACCAGCCCGGCCTGGAGGGTGAAGCCGCTGGACGGCCCCGTCATGCCCGGCAGGTACATCGGCACCGGGAAGTGCAGCGGCTGGAGGTCCGGTCCGGCCAGGCCGGGGCCGCTGCGCCAGAACAGGTGGGTCTGTGCCGGGCCGAGGCCGTCGGACGGCCGCCCGGGGAGCGCCCGGTGCCGAACAGCACCGGCACCAGCAGGTGGTCGTGCAGGTTCTCGCCGACCCCGGGCAGGGCGGCGACCACCGGGACGCCGACCGCCTTCAGCCGCGCCGGCTCACCGAGCCCGGAGAGCATCAGCAGCCGCGGCGACTCGATCGCGCCCGCGCTCAGCACCACCTCCGCGCCGGCCGACGCCGACTCGACGCGCCCGTCGCGCACCCACTCCACGCCGGTGCAGCAGTCGCCGTCCAGCAGCAGCCGCCGCACCCGCGCCCCGGTGACCACCGTCAGCCCGGGTACCCCGCCCGGGCGGTCCAGGTACGCCGCCGCGGCGCTCCGGCGCCGGCCGTCGGCGATGGTGAACTGGATCTGCGAAACCCCTTCGGGTCGACCGCAGTTGTAGTCCTCCTGGTGGCCGATGCCGATGCTCTGCGCCGCCGCCAGGAAGGCCTGGTGGATCGGGTCGGGGCGGTAGCGGGTGAGCACCGGCAGCGGGCCGCCGGCGCCGTGCAGCTCGTCGCCGCCGGTGTCGTAGTCCTCGATCCGCCGGAACACCGGCAGCACGTCCTGCCACGACCACCCGGCGTTGCCCAGGTAGGCCCAGTGGTCGTAGTCCAGGGCCGAACCGCGGGCGTAGATCATGGCGTTGAGTGCGCTGGAGCCGCCCAGCACCCGGCCCCGCGGCCAGTGCAGCCGCCGGTCCGCAGCGTCCGGCTGGGGCGCGGTGCGGTAGGCCCAGTCCTCCGGTCCGAACCACAACTCGCCGAAGCGCAGCGGGTCATGGATGGCCGGGTTGGTGTCCGGGCCGCCGGCCTCCAGCAACAGCACCCGCGCGCCGCAGTCCGCGGTGCGCCGGGCGACCGCGCACCCGGCGGAGCCGGCGCCGACCACCACGATGTCGTACCGATTGTTGACGAGTGTCTCGCTCACGGGTCCTTCTCCGTTGTCGGGGCGGTCATCGGGGGCCGGCGGCACCGGGGCGCGCCTGGGACACGCCCGGGGCTGCCGGGCGGCTACGCGCGGCCGACGACCAGGACGGCGTTCTGGCCGCCGAAGCCGAAGGAGTTGCTCACCGCGATCTCGATCCGCTGCTCACGGGGAGCCTTGGCGACCAGGTCCAGGTCGATCTCCGGGTCCGGCACCTCCAGGTTGGCGGTCGGCGGGGCGGTCGCCCGCTGCACGCTGAGCACGGTCAGGGCCGCCTCGATCGCGCCGGCCGCGCCGAGGAGTGCCCGAGCACACCCTTGACCGAGGTCACCGAGGCTCCCGGGCCGATCACCCGGCCGAGCAGCCGGGCCTCCGCCGCGTCGTTGAGAGGGGTGGACGTCCCGTGCGCGTTGACGTGGCCGACGTCGCCGGGCGCGACACCCGCGTCGGCCAGCGCCGCCGTCAGCGCCCGGCCCTGGCCGACGCCCTGCGGATCGGGTGCCGTCATGTGGTGGGCGTCGGCCGAGGCGCCGAAGCCGAGCAGCCGGGCCCGGACCCGGGCCCCGCGCGCCCGGGCGTCGGCCTCCCGTTCCAGGACGAGGACGCCGCTGCCCTCGCCGATCACGAAGCCGTCCCGGTCCGGGCTGAACGGCCGGGACGCGGCCCGCGGTTCGTCCGTCCGCCGGGAGAGCGCACCCATCTGCGCGAAGCCGGTGACGATCAGCGGGCTGACCCCGGCCTCGCTGCCGCCGGCGATCACCACGTCGCAGCTGCCGTCGCGCAGCAGGCCCATCGCGACGCCGATCGCGGTCGAGCCGGACGCGCAGGCGGTGGCCGTGACCAGGTTGGGCCCGGTCACCCTGAACTCCATCGCGAGGTGGCCGGCCACCATGTTCGGCACCAGCATCGGGATCAGCAGCGCGGACACCGCGTGCGGGCCGTCCTCCAGGAGGTTGCGGCTCTGCCGCTCCCAGGTGGACACGCCGCCGAGGCCGCACCCGATCACCACCCCGACCCGGGCGCCGTCCCAGGTCGCCGGGGAGAGGCCGGTGTCCCGCACGGCCTCCCGGGCCGCCGTGATCGCGAGCTGGGTGAACCGGTCGTGCACCAGGGCGCTGCGCCGTCCGACGTGCCGGGCCGGCGCGAACTCCGGGACGGTGCAGGAGATGTCGACCGGAAGGCCGGCCAGCGAAGGATCCCGCCGGGCGGTGGAGCTCCCGGCGCAGACGCCCTCCCAGGTGGCCCGGCGGCCGATCCCGGCCGGGGTGACCAGGCCGACGCCGGTGACGGCGATCGGGACGCCGCTCATGACGCCGACGCGGCGGCGACCTGCTCCTCGATCGCCTCGGCGGCCCGCCCGATGGTGTCCCGCGGGGTCGCGGTGTCGTCACCGATCGCGACGCCGAGCTCCTTCTGCACGACGATCAGCAGCTCGACGAGGAACAGCGAGTCCATCTCCAGGTCCTCGAAGGTGACGTCGGGACGGATCTCCGCGCGCTCCACCTGGAAGTGCTCGACCATCAGGTCGGCGAGGGTGTCATACATGGTGGCCATCGGTGGCTCCTTCGGGTCGGGTGTTCGGTGCGGGGCACGGGTGGACGGGCTCCCGGTCCGTGGCGGGCCGGGGCCAGGTGAGGACGGCGGAGCCCCAGGTGAGGCCGCCGCCGAAGGCGGTGAGCAGGACGCGGTCGCCGGGGCGCAGCAGCCCGGCCGCGGCGGCGTCGTCGAGCGCGAGCGGGATCGACGCCGCGGAGGTGTTCCCGACCTCGGCGATGTTGCCGATCCCGCGCTCGCGCGGGATCCCGAGATCGTCGGCGAGCCGGTCGAGGATCCGGCGGTTGGCCTGGTGGCCGACCAGCCAGCGGACGTCCGAGGTCCGCCAGCCGGCGCGCGCCAGCACACGGGCGGAGGACTGCGACATCCGCAGCACCGCGTGCCGGAAGACCTCCTTGCCGGCCATGGAGAAGTAGCCGTCGCCGCGCTCCGGCGGGCGCTCGGACAGGCGCTGCGCCGAACCGCCGCCGCGGACGGTGATCAGGTCGTAGCCGTCCCCGTCGCTGCCGAGGTCGAAGGGCCCGAGCGCGCCGGGTTCGTCCGGCCGACCGGCCCGCAGCACGGCCGCGCCGGCGCCGTCGCCGAAGATCACCGAGGTGGAGCGGTCCGCCGGGTCGAGGATGCCGGAGAAGGTGTCGGCGCCGATGACCAGGACCCGGTCGGCCGTCCCGGTGGCGATCAGCCCGGCCGCGGTCGCCAGGGCGTACACGAAGCCGGTGCAGACCGCCGCCACGTCGTAGGCGGCGGCGCCGGCCAGGCCGAGCCGGGCGGCGACCAGCGGCGCGGTGGCGGGCAGCACCCGGTCGGGGGTCGCGGTCGCGACCACGACGGCGTCCACGGCGCTCCCGCCGGCGTCCTTCAGGGCGCGCTGCCCCGCGCCGACCGCGAGGTCGGAGGTGGCGGTGCCGGGCTCCGCCCAGTACCGCGCGCCGATGCCGGTACGCGAGCGGATCCACTCGTCCGAGGTGTCCAGCAGGGCGGCGAGGTCGTCGTTGCCCACTCTCCGGCCGGGCAGGCAGCTGCCCGTGCCGCACAGGACGGCCGCGCGGGTCACCGGGGGCCGCCGCGGTGACGGTCCGCCGGTCGGCGGTCGGGGGTCGGTGCCATGGCCGTGCACTCCTTCGACGGGGACGGGGACGGGGACGGAACGGGTGGGGCGGGCCGGCACACCGGGCTCAACCGGCCGCGGCGACCGGGACGGGCACACCGGGACGCCCCTGCGTCAGGGCCGGGTCCTGGGTGAGGATCTCCAGGTACCGCCGCTGCAGGTCCGCCCCGGGCGTCAGGCCGAGCTCCGCGTCGAGCCGGCGGCGCGTGCGGTGGTACAGCGTCAGCGCCTCGCTCTGCCGGCCGGACCGGTAGAGCGCCACCATCAGCAGCTCGCACAGCCGCTCGTGGGTCGGCCGGTCCACCACCAGCGGGTGCAGCTCGGCGACCGCCTGCCGGACGTCGCCGACCGTGAGCAGCGCCTCCGCCAGGTCCTCCCGGGCCGCCAGCCTCCGCTCGTCGAACAGCGCCGCGGCGGCCGCGCAGCGCAGCCCGTCCCCGGCGTCGAACAGGGCCGGCCCCCGCCACAGCCGCAGACCGGCCCGGAGCAGCGCCAGGGCCCGCTCCGGATCGCCGGACCGCTGCGCCGCCGACCCCTGGGCACAGAGGTCCAGGAAGCGGGTGCCGTCCACCCGGTCACGGGGCAGGTCGAGCAGGTAGCCGTGCTGCACGGACCGCAGGACACTGCCGTCCCCGCGCTCGCACGGCGGCCCCTCCAGCACGTGGCGCACCCGGGTCACGGTCGCCTGGAGGGCGTTGCGCAGCCGGACCGGAGGCCGGTCCGACCACAGCTCCTCGGCCAGCGCCCGGTGCGGGACGACCCGGCCGACATTCAATGCGAGAACGGCGAGAAGAGTACGGACCTTCTGCGCGGGAATTGTCTGCTCGAAGCCTTCCGGGCCGGCCGAAACGGCACCCAGGATGTTGATCTGCACAGCGCCCCCGAATCCAGGTCGAACGGACCGGAAATCGATGCTCACCGCGATTCCCGGCAATGTCAAGGCCGGAACTGCCGGTACAGGGTCGGACCCCGGGGGTGGACCCAGGGTGCCCAGGGATTCCCCGGTGTTTCGAACCCGGGGCCGATGCAAGACTTCGTGGCGCCGGAAGGCCCGGCCGTCCGGCGCGGAACACCGCGGGCGGCGGCGGGCCGCCGAATCGAGATCGGAGTGGCCCATGACGAGCGGACGGGAACCCGGCGGGCTGCGGCCGCGGCCGCGCATCGACCACGTGATGGTCCTGGTGGACGAGCGCGTGCTGCTGGAGGCCGCCTCGAACCCGCTGGTCGAGGAGCGCCTCGGACGGGTCCGGCGCAAGGTCGCCGACAGCTCGGTGGCCGGGTCCTACAGCACGCTCGGCGTGGCCGGCCACCACACCCTGGTCGAGTTGTTCGGCGCCGCGCTGCCCGCCGAGTCGCCGCTCACCGGAGGCCTGGTGCTGTCCTTCGAGGAGCCCGGCTCCTCCCGGGCCGCCCACGCCCTGCTGGACGCGGCCGGGGTCCGCCACCAGCACCGGCCGGTCACCCGCGCCGACGAGGCCACCGGCCTGCAGCAGCCCTGGTACCAGCTGATCAACGCCGATCTCGGGGAGGGCAGCCGCCTGCTGCTGTTCCTCAACGAGGTCCACCCCGCCTACTTCGCCTCGCTCGGCGCCGTCCCCGCACCCGACGGCTCGCTCGGTCGCGGCGCCTACCTGGACGCCGTGCTCGGCGGCCCGGCCGGCGAGCGGCGGCTGCTGCGCGACATCACCGGCGTCACCCTGGCGGTGACCGCCGAACGGGCCCGCCGGCTCGCCGCCGTGCTGGGCGTGCTCGGGTACGAACTCCTCACCGGGGGTGCGGCGCCCGTGCTGCGCGGCGAGGACTTCGACATCGTTCTCGACATTCACGAGAACGCGCGGGAGCGGGTCGAGGAAATCCGGCTCGAACTCACCCGTGATATTCCGGACGACCTTCCGGACGTCATCCCGTTCGGGCCTTCGTCGCGATTGGTGTTCGATCGCCCGGGCGGCGCCCGCTGGATTTTCGACGAATCCGTCTGAATTCCGCCGGAACTGCATCGGGGGCGGAGCCCGGCGGTCCATTTCCCGCGCCTGAACCGGCGCGGTCCGGACAGAACCGGCATACCGGCAGAAGCCGAGAACAATACAGGGGGAACTCGCACAGATGGCAGAGCAGACTCCACTTCTCCTCGACGCGTTCGACCGCCGGGTCGAGGCCGACCCGGACGCCGTCGCGGTCGAGTTCGGTGACCGGCGGCTCTCCTACCGCGAGCTCGCCGACCGCGCCGACGCACTGGCCGGCGAACTGATCCGGCAGGGCGTCGCCCGGCACGGGCCGGTCGGCATCGGCACCCGCCCCTCCCCGGAACTCCCGATCGCCGTCCTCGCCGTGCTGCGGGCCGGCGCCGCCTGGCTGCCGCTCGACCCGGCCTACCCCGCCGAACGGCTCCGCTACACGGCCGCCGACGCCGGAGTCCGCCTGCTCATCGGCGACGCCGGACTCCCCGACGCCCCGCCCGTCCCCGGCCTGCCGGTGCTCGACCCCGCCGCGCCCGCCGGACCGCCGCCGGCCGGCGGACGGCCCGCCATCGCGCCCGGGCACCGCGCCTACGTCATCTACACCTCCGGATCGACCGGCCGGCCCAAGGGCGTCGCCGTCAACCACCGGGGCCTGGCCAACCTGGCGCACGCCCAGGCCGCCGTGTTCGGCGTCCTGCCCCGGCACCGCGTCCTGCAGTTCGCGCCGACCAGCTTCGACGCCTCGGTGTTCGAGACGGTCATGGCACTGGCCGCCGGGGCCACCCTCGTCCTCGCCCCCCGCGACACCATCGCCCCCGGCCCCGGCCTCGCCGACTTCCTCCGGGCACGCCGGATCAGCCACCTCACCCTGCCGCCGTCCGTGCTCGCCACCCTGCCCCCCGCCGACCTGCCCGACCTCGAAGTGCTGGTCTGCGCCGGCGAGGCGCTGCCCGAGCACCTCGTGGACCAGTGGCTGCCCGGCCGCCGGATGTTCAACGCGTACGGCCCCACCGAGACCACCGTCTGGGCCACCACCGCCGAACTCCTGCCGGGCGGCGGCAAACCGTCCATCGGCCTGGACATCCCCGGCGCCCGCACCGCCGTCGTCGACGAGCGGCTGCGCCCCGTACCGGACGGCACCCCCGGCGAACTCCTCGTCGGCGGCGCCGGCGTCGCCGACGGCTACCTCGGCAGGCCGGCGCTCACCGCCGAACGCTTCGTCCCCGACCCCGACGCGGCCGACCCCGGCGCGCGCCGCTACCGCACCGGCGACCTCGTGGTCCGCCGGCCCGACGGCGCCCTGGAGTTCCTCGGCCGCATCGACCACCAGGTGAAGATCCGCGGCTTCCGCATCGAACCGGACGAGATCGCCCGGCGCCTGGCCGAGCACCCCGCCGTGACCGACGCCGTCGTGGTCGCCCGGGACGAGGGCGCCGGCCCGCACCTCGTCGGCTTCGCCACCGGCGAGCGCCTCGACGCCGAGCAGCTGCGCGCGCACCTCGCCGCCACCCTGCCCGCGCACATGGTCCCCGGCACCGTCGTCGTCCTCGACCGGATGCCGCTCACCCCCGGCGGCAAGGTCGACCGGGCCGCACTGCCCGCCCCCGCCCGGGCCGCCCGCGCGGCCGCCGACGGCCCGCACACCGCCACCGAACGCGCCCTGGCCGCCATCCTGGCCGACCTGCTCGCACTCGACGGCATCGGCCGCGACGAGGACTTCTTCGTCCTCGGCGGCCACTCCCTGCTGGCCGGCCGGCTCGCCGCCCGCGTCCGCTCCGAACTCCACCGCGAACTGCCGCTGCGCCGCATCCACGAGGCCAGGACGCTCGCCGCGATGGCCGCCTTCCTCGACTCGCCGGACGCGGCACCCACCGTCCCGCCGATCACCGCCGCCGCGCCCGCCGACGGCGCCTCGGCGCCGCTCTCCTTCCCGCAGGAGCGGATCTGGTACCTGGAGGCGCTCGCCCCCGGGAACCTCGCCTACAACGCGCAGGCCACCGTCCGGCTGCGCGGACGGCTGGACCGTGCCGCGCTCAACGCCGTGCTCACCGAGATCGTGCGCCGGCACGAGGTCTTCCGGACGGCCTTCCGCGCCGTCGACGGCAGTCCGCGGCAGTTCCCGCAGCCGCCCGAGGCCGTGGACCTGCCCTACCACGACCTGCGTGCCGTCCCCGCCGACCGTCGCGAGGAAGCCGCCGAGGCCGTCGTCCGCCGGATCGTCGACGCACCCTTCGACCTCGCCGAACCACCCCTGGTGCGCTGGGCGCTGATCCGGCACGCCGACGACGACCACACCCTCGTCCACGTCGAGCACCACCTCGTCCACGACGGCTGGTCGTACGCCCTCTTCCTGCACGAACTCCAGGCCCTCTACCCGGCGTTCGCCGAAGGACGGCCCTCCCCGCTGCCCGCGCCGCCGATCGGCTGCACCGACTTCGCCCGCTGGCAGCGCGACTGGCTGCAGGGGCCCGTCCTGGACGACCACCTCGCGCACTGGCGGGCCGAACTCGCCGGTGTCCCGGCCGCGCTGGAACTCCCCACCGACCACCCGCGACCCGCCGACCAGAGCTTCGCCGGCGGCGCCGTCCGCGCCGACCTGCCCGCCGAGCTCGCCCGGCGGCTGCGCAGCCGCTGCCGCGAACGCGGCATCACCCTGTACACCGCCATGCTCAGCGGCTTCGCCGTCCTGATGTCCCGCTACAGCGGGCAGCACGACCTGGTGATCGGCAGCGGCATGGCCAACCGCCGGCTCGCCGAGATCGAGCAGATGATGGGCATGGTGGTCAACACGGTGCCGCTGCGCGTCGACCTCTCCGGCCGGCCCGGTTTCGACGAACTCACCGACCGGGTGCACGCCACCACCGGCCGCGCCCAGCAGTGGCAGGACACCCCGCTCGACCGGCTCGTGGAAGCCCTCGACCTGCCCCGCGACCCCGCCCGGAACCCGCTGTTCCAGGTGATGTTCAGCTTCCACGACTCGCAGCTGCCCGACCTCGCGTTCGCCGGCCTGCAGGGCACCGTCTTGGAGCGCCACAACGGCTCCGCCAAGACCGACCTCAACGTGGTCGTCCTGCCGCGCGCCGAGCAGCGCGCCGGCCACGGCGTCGCCGACGACGACGCGCCGATCACCCTGATCTGGGAGTACGCCTCCGACCTCTACGAGCCCGAGACCGCCCGCCGCATGGTCGACCACTACCTGACGGTGCTCGCCGCGGCCCTCGACGACCCCGTACTGCCCGTCGGACGGCTCCGGCTGCTCACCCCGCGGGAGAGCGACGCGATCACCGCCCGGGCCGCCGGAGCGGTCACCCCTTCCCCCGGGACGCCACCGTCCCCGGCCTGTTCGCCGCCCAGGCCGCCCGGTGGCCCGCGAAGACCGCCCTGGTCCACGGCCCGCGGACGGTCAGCTACGCCGAACTGGACGCCGCCTCCGACCGCCTCGCCGGCCTGCTGCGGGCCGCCGGCGTCCGCCGCGACACCCCCGTCGGCGTCCTGCTGGAACGCGGCGCCGACATGGTCACGGCCCTGCTCGCCGTTCTCAAGGCCGGCGGCGGCTACGTCCCGCTGGACCCGGGCTACCCGCGCGAACGGCTCGCCGCCATGGTCGCCGACGCCGCCGTGCCCGTCGTCCTGACCCGGACGGGCCTCGAAGGCCTGCTGCCGTACGGCGCCGCCCGGACCGTCCTGCTGGACGTCCCCGCGCCCGACACCGCGCCCGACACCGCGGCCGTGCCGGCCGCCGTCCGGGACCCCGCCGACGGCCCCGTGCCCGGCAGCCTCGCCTACGTCCTCTTCACCTCAGGTTCCACCGGCCGGCCCAAGGGCGTCATGGTCGAACACGCCTCCGTGCTGCGCCTCGTCCGCGACACCGACTACGTCGCCTTCGGGCCGGACGAGTGCTTCGCGCAGATCGCCGACGCCTCCTTCGACGCGCTCACCTTCGAGGTCTGGGGCGCGCTGCTGCACGGCGGGACGCTCTGCATCGTCGACACCCCCGACCTCCTCACCCCCGGCGGGCTCGGCCGGGCACTGCGCCGCCACGGCGTCACCAGCATGTTCATCACCTCCGCGCTGTTCACCGAGATCATGGGCTCGCACCCGGACACCTTCGACGGCCTGACCCACCTGCTGGTCGGCGGCGACGTCCTCAACCCGAGCCGGATCCGCGCGCTCCTGGACCGCCCCGCCGGGCAGCGCCCGGCCCGGCTCGTCAACGGCTACGGCCCGACCGAGACCACCACCTTCGCGCTCTGCCACCCGATCGACGCGCTGCCCGCCGGCGCGGTCTCCGTCCCCATCGGCCGCCCCATCGCCAACACCACCGCCCACGTGCTCGACACCGGCCTGCGGCCCGTCCCCGACGGCGTGCCGGGGGAGCTGTACCTCGGCGGGCCCGGCGTCGCCCGCGGCTACACGGCGCGCGCCGCGCTCACCGCCGAACGCTTCCTGCCCGACCCGTTCGCCGGCGGCGGCGCACGGATGTACCGCACCGGGGACATCGTGCGCCACCGCCCCGACGGCACCGTCGAGTTCCTCGGCCGGGCCGACAATCAGGTGAAGATCCGCGGCTTCCGGATCGAGCCCGGCGAGGTCGAGGCGGCCCTCGCCGCGCACCCCGCGGTCGCCCAGACCGCCGTGGTGGTGGACGAGGCACCGGCCGGCCGGCGGCTCGTCGCCTACGTCGTGCCCACCGCTGCCGGCCTGCGGATCGAGGAGCTGCGCGACACCCTGGCCGCCGCCCTGCCGCCCTACCTGATGCCCGCCGCCTATGTGCGGCTCCCGGCGATGCCGCTCACCGCGAGCGGCAAGGTCGACCGGTCGGCGCTGCCGCCCGTCCGGGACGAGGACCTGCCGTCCGCAGGCCGCGTCGAGCCGCGCACGGCGACGGAGCGCGCCGTCGCCGCCCTGGTCGCCGACCTGCTCGGGCTGGCCGCCGTCGGAGCCACCGACGACTTCTTCGCCCTCGGCGGGAACTCGCTGCTGGCCATGCGCACGGTCGCCAGGATCAACGAGACCCACCGCACCGACGTCCAGCTCCGACGCTTCCTGCAGACCCCGACGGTGGCCCGGCTGGCCGCCGACATCGACGCCACGGCGGGCCCGGCCGACCGCGACACCGGGGCCGCCCCGCACCCCACCGGGGCCGGACGCGACGAGGCCCTGCTGGACCGTCTCGACGAACTGACCGACGACGAGGTCGACGCCCTGCTGCGCGACCTGGCCGAGAACGAGGTTGACCGATGACCGACGCCACCACCGGCAGCGCCGCCACCGGCGCCACCTCCGACGAGCGGCGGGCCCTGCTGGCCGCACGGCTGCGCCGGCGGATCGCGGAGCAGCACCACCCGCTCTCCTACCCGCAGCAGCGCCTCTGGTTCCTCGACCAGCTGGACCCGGCCAATCCGGTCTACGTCGTCCCGCTCGTCCACCGGATCAGCGGCCCGCTGGACGTCGACGCCCTCCGTCACGCCCTCACCGCGGTCGTCCGCCGCCACCAGGTGCTGCGCACCGTCTTCCGCCCGGTCGACGGCGCGCCCCGGCAGTTCGTGCGGCCGGCCGGCCCGGTGCCCGTCCCGGTCGTCGACCTCACCGACCACCCCGACCCGCACGCCGAGGCGGAGCGGCTGGCCGCGGAGGAGGCCAGGCGGCCGTTCCGGCTGGACGAGGACCTGATGGTCCGGCCGCTGCTGCTGCGCCTGGCACCCACCGAGCACCGGCTGTGCCTGAGCCTGCACCACATCGCCTGCGACGGCTGGTCGCTGGGGCTCCTCGCCGACGAACTCTCCACGTTCTACCGGTCGTTCCTCGACGGCACCGAACCCGGCCTGCCCGCCCTCGACATCCAGTACGCGGCCTTCGCCGAACAGCAGCTGGCCCGGCTGACGGGCGAGCCCCTCATGGAGATGCTCGACCACTGGCGCCGCCGGCTGGCAGGCGCCCCGGCGCTGGCGACCCTGCCCACCGACCACCCCCGCCCGCCCACCCAGAGCCACGCCGGAGCCCACCTCGACTTCACCGTCGACCCGCAGGCCGCCGACCGGGTCGGCGCGCTGGCCCGGGAGTGCGGGGCCACCCCGTTCGCGGTCCTGCTGGCCGCCTTCGCCGCCCTCGTGCACGCCTGCACCGGCGCGGCGGAGGCCGTCGTCGGATCCCCGGTGGCGGGCCGCACCCGGGCCGAACTCCAGCACCTCGTCGGCTTCTTCGCCAACACCGTCGTGCAGCGCGTCGACGTCTCCGGCAACCCGACCTTCCGCACCCTGGTGGAACGGGCCCGGGACGAGAGCCGGGCCGCCGTCGCCCACCAGGAACTGCCCTTCGAGAAGCTGGTCGAGGAACTCAACCCGGCCCGCGACCCGGCGTACAACCCGCTGTTCCAGCTGATGCTGAGCTACCACGAGGGGGAGTCGGACGCCCTGGCGCTGCCCGGCTGCGAAGTCCGGATGGTGCCCGGCGACACGGCCACCGCCAAGTTCGACCTCACGCTGGGCCTCACCCGCGCCGGCGAGCGGCTGACCGGCCGGCTGGAGTACAGCACCGACCTGTTCGACGACGGGACGGCGCAGGCCCTCGGCGAGCAGTTCCGCACCGTCCTGGGCGCCGCCGTCGCCGAGCCCGACACCCCGATCGGCCGGCTGCCGGTGCTCCCGCCCGGGGAACTGCACCGCATCCTCGCCGACTGGAACCCGGCACCGTCCGAGGCGCCCGGGCGCCTCGTCCACGAGCTCATCGCCGACCGGGCCGCCCGAACCCCCGACGCGCCGGCGCTGGTGGCCGCCGGCGACAGCCCCGAGGACGCCATCGACTACCGCGAACTCGACCGCCGCGCCGAGGAACTGGCCGTCCGGCTGCGCGCCCACGGCGTGCGGCCCGACGTCACCGTCGGGCTCTACCTCGACCGGTCGCCCGACCTGGTCGTCGCGCTGCTCGCCGTCCTCAAGGCGGGCGGCGCCTACCTCCCCTGGACCCGGGATACCCCGCCGAGCGCCTGGCGTTCATGGTGGCGGACTCCGGCACCCGGGTGATCCTCACCCGCGGCCCGCTGGCCCGCCGGCTGGCCGACTCCCCGGCGACCGTCCTGCGGCTCGACCGCCCCGACGAGCGGCCGCCGGAGCCCCCGCCGGCCCGCCGGTGCCGCAGAACCCCGACCACCTCGCCTACGTCATCTACACCTCGGGCTCGACCGGCCGGCCCAAGGGCGTCATGCTCTCGCACCGCAACGTCCAGACCTTCTTCGGCGGCATCGACCGGCTGCTCGCCGGGGACGAACCCGCCGGCTGGCTGGCCGTCACCAGCATGTCCTTCGACATCTCCGTCCTGGAACTGCTCTGGACACTGGCCCGCGGACACCGCGTGGTGCTCCGCGGCGACGAGCCGACGGCCGACACCTCCCGGGCCGGTTCCGCCGCCGTCACCGCCGCCGTGCAGGCCCGGCCCGTCGAACTCAGCCTGTTCTACTTCGGCGGCGACCGCGGCGGCAGCGCCGACGACGCCTACCGACTGCTGATGGACGGCGCCCGGTTCGCCGACCGCAACGGGTTCCGGGCGGTGTGGACGCCCGAGCGGCACTTCCACGAGTTCGGCGGCCTCTACCCCAACCCGTCGGTCACCGCCGCGGCCGTCGCCGCCGTCACCGAACGGGTCGCCGTCCGCGCCGGCAGCGTCGTGCTGCCGCTGCACGACCCGCTGCGGGTCGCCGAGGAGTGGTCCGTCGTGGACAACATCTCCGGCGGCCGGGTCGGCCTCTCCGTCGCCTCGGGCTGGCAACCGGACGACTTCGTGCTCGCACCGGAGCGCTACCAGGACCGTAAGAAGATCATGACGGCCGCCCTGGAGGAGCTCCGCCGGCTCTGGCGCGGCGACACCGTCCGCCGGGTCAACGGTGCCGGGGCCGAGACCGACGTCCGGATCTTCCCCGCGCCCGTCCAGGACGAACTGCCGGTCTGGATCACCAGCGCCCGCAGCCCGGAGACCTTCCAGCTCGCCGGCGAGGCCGGCGCCGGCCTGCTCACCCACCTGCTCGGCCACAGCGCCGACCAGCTCGCCCACAAGATCGACCTCTACCGGCAGGCCTGGCGCGCGGCCGGCCACCCCGGCGAGGGCCACGTCACCCTGATGCTGCACACCTTCGTCGGCACCGACCGCGACGCCGTCCGGGAGACCGTCCGCGCCCCGCTGTGCGCCTACATCAAGTCCTCCGTCGACCTGCTCGCCGGACTCGGACAGGCCGCCGGCCGCGAACTCGACCTGCGCACCCTCCCCGAGGACGAACTCGACCAGCTGGTCGCCCGCGCCTTCGACCGGTTCTTCGACACCTCCGCCCTGCTCGGCACCCCCGAGGACTGCGCCGACCAGCTCGACCGGATGAAGGCCGTCGGCGTCGACGAGGTCGCCTGCCTGATCGACTTCGGCGTCCCGCACGGCCAGGTCCTCGATGCCCTCCCGCGGCTCGCCGAGGCCCGCGACATCGCCGAGGAACGCCGCCGCACCGCACTCGCCGACGAGCCGATGGCCCGCCAGCTCGTCCGCCACCGGGCCGCCGGCCTCCAGTGCACCCCGTCCGTGGCCGGGATCCTGCTGCGCGACGACGACTCCCGCACCGCCCTCGGCGGACTGCGCCGCCTGCTCGTCGGAGGCGAGGCCCTGCCGACCGCCACCGCCGACGCACTCGGCCGGCTGCTGCCCGGCGCCGTCCACAACATGTACGGACCCACCGAGGCCACCGTCTGGGCCACCACCGCCGTCGTCGGCGGACCGGGCCCGGTCACCATCGGCCGCCCGCTCGCAGGCGTCCGCGCCTACGTCGTCGACGCGCACCTGCGCCCCACCCCCGACCGCGTCCCCGGCGAGCTCCTCCTCGGCGGCCACGGCATCGCCCGCGGCTACCTCGGCCGCGCCGCGCTCACCGCCGAGCGCTTCGTCCCCGACCCGTTCTCCGGCGAACCCGGCGCCCGCCTCTACCGCACCGGCGACCTGGTACGCCGCCGCGCCGACGGCGACCTGGAGTTCCTGGGCCGCCTCGACCACCAGGTCAAGGTCCTCGGCCACCGCATCGAACCCGGCGAGATCGAGGCCGCGCTCGGCCGCCACCCCGCCGTCGCCGACGTCGTGGTCACCGTCCGCGGCAGCGAGGGCGAGAGCCGGCTCGTCGCCTACTGCGTGCCCGACACCGCCGGCGGGACGCCGACCCCGCCGCCCTCAAGGCCTTCGCCGCGCTCACCCTGCCCGACTACATGGTGCCCGCCGACGTCGTCCTCCTGGACGCGCTGCCCCGCACCCCCAACGGCAAGACCGACCGCGCCGCCCTCCCCGACCCGCAGAGCCGCCGCACCGTCGGCTACGAACCGCCCGCCGACGACCTCGAACGCGCCGTGGCCGAGGCCCTCGCCGACGTCCTCGGCACCGAGCGGCTAGGCGTCGAGGACAACTTCTTCGAGGCCGGCGGCAACTCCCTGCTCGCCGTGCAGGCCCGGGCCCGCCTCCGGCCCGTCCTCGGCGAGGACCTCTCGCTCGTCGACATCTTCCGCTACCCGACGGTGCGCGCCCTCGCCGCCGCGCACGGCACGGCGGCCGACCGGCCGCAGGACCGGCAGATCGAGCAGGCCCGCGCGGCCGGCGGCCGCCGCGCCGCCGCCCTGGCCCGACAGGCCCGCGCCCGGCGAGACCCCAAGGAGGCGTGATGAGCAGCACCGAGGAACTGCCCGACGGCATCGAGCCGATCGCCGTCGTCGGCATGGCCTGCCGGGTGCCCGGGGCCCGCACCCCCGACCGGTTCTGGCGCAACATGCGCGACGGCGTCGAGTCCATCACCTGGTTCGGCCGCGACGAACTCGCCGCCGCCGGCGTCGACCCGCAGTCCCTGACCGACCCGGACTACGTGCCGGCCTCCGGCCACCTGCCCGACGCCGACACCTTCGACGCCGCCTTCTTCGGCCTCAACCACCGCGAGGCCGAGACCATGGACCCGCAGCAGCGGATCTTCCTGGAGACCGCCTGGCACGCCGTCGAGGACAGCGGCCACGACCCGGCCCGCCTCGGCGGCCAGGTCGGCGTGTTCGCCGGGGCGTTCATGAACAAGTACCTGATGGCGAACCTCAACACCAACGAACGCTTCCTGCGCTCACCGATGGCCCCGGTGGCCCGGATGTTCAACGACAAGGACTTCCTCGCCACCCGCGCCGCCCACGCCATGGACCTCACCGGCCCCGCGTACACCGTCCAGACCGCGTGCTCCACCTCGCTCGTCGCCACCCACCTGGCCTGCCAGTCCCTGCTCAACTACGAGTGCGACACCGCCCTGGTCGGCGGCGTCGCGGTCAACGTCCCCCTGAAGAGCGGCTACCCGGTCGCCGACAGCGGCCTGTTCAGCGCCGACGGCCACTGCCGTCCGTTCGACGCCGCGGCCGGCGGCACCGTCCCCGGCAACGGCGCCGTCGTCCTGGTCCTGCGCCGGCTCTCCGAGGCACTCGCCGACCGCGACCACGTCTACGCCGTGATCCGCGGCTCCGCCGTCACCAACGACGGCTCGCTCAAGGCCGGCTTCGCCGCCCCCGGCGTCGACGGCCAGGCCCGCGCCATCGCCGCCGCCCTCGCCGTCGCCGGCGTCGACCCCGCCACCATCGGCTACGTCGAGGCCCACGGCACCGCCACCCGGGTCGGCGACCCCATCGAGGTCACCGCCCTCACCCAGGCCTTCCACGCGCCCGGCACCCGGCCCGGCCAGTGCGCCCTAGGGTCCGTCAAGGCCAACATCGGCCACCTGGACGCCGCCGCCGGTGTCGCCGGACTGATGCGCGCCGCCCTCGCCGTCCACCACGCGGTCATCCCGCCGACCGCCAACTTCCGCACCCCGAACCCGGAACTGCGCCTGGAACAGACGCCCTTCCACGTGCCGTCCCAGGCCGTCGACTGGCCCGGCGGCGCGGGCCCGCGCCGCGCCGGCGTCAGCTCCTTCGGCGTCGGCGGCACCAACGCCCACGTCGTCCTGGAACAGGCGCCCGACCCGGAACCCGGCCCCGGCCGGCCCCGGGCCTGGCAGCTGCTGCCGCTCTCCGCCCACAGCCGCCAGGCCCTCGACGACGCCACCCGGCGCCTCGCCGACCACCTCGCCGACACCGCCGACGACCGGCGCCTCGCCGACACCGCCTTCACCCTCCAGGACGGCCGTCGCGCCTTCCCCGTCCGCCGCTTCGCGGTGTGCACCGACCCCGCCGACGCGGTCGCCGCCCTGCGCGGCACCGACCCCGACCGGCTCACCACCCGCACCGCCCCCGCCGGCCGCCACGAGGTCGTCCTCACCTTCCCCGGCGGCGGCATGCAGCACCCCGACATGGGCCTGGACATCTACCGCTCCGAACCGGTCTTCCGCGACGAGGTCGACCGCTGCGCCGCCCTCCTCGAACCCCGGCTCGGCTACGACCT
The DNA here is from genome assembly GCF_039544005.1 of Kitasatospora paranensis. Classification (NCBI taxonomy): domain Bacteria; kingdom Bacillati; phylum Actinomycetota; class Actinomycetes; order Kitasatosporales; family Streptomycetaceae; genus Kitasatospora; species Kitasatospora paranensis. The sequence goes on along the minus strand of NZ_BAABKV010000001.1, from coordinate 2,385,635 downwards.
GCGCCGACTGCTCTTCCCGTCCGCGTTCACCCCGCTCGACGGCCACCGGCTGCGCGGCGGCGCCGCCACCATGGGCCGCGACCAGGGCGCCGGCGTCGTCTCCTCCCTGTTCACCGTCGAGTACGCGCTCGCCCGGCAGTTGGAGGCCTGGGGCATCCGGCCGGTCGCGATGCTCGGCCACAGCCTCGGCGAATACGTCGCCGCCTGCCTCGCCGGCGTGTTCACCCTCGACGGCGCGCTCGACATCACCCTCGCCCGCGGCGAACTCTTCGCCCGGATGGACCCCGGTCGCATGCTGGTCGTCCAACTCCCCGAGGAGCGGTTGCTGCCCCGCCTCACCGACCGGATCTCGGTCTCCGCCGTCAACGCCCCCGACCTCACCGTCGTCGCCGGACCGGACGAGGACATCGCCGCCCTGCTCACGACTTTGCGCGCCGAGGGCGTCGACTGCCGCAAGGTCGGCGTCCCCGTCGCCAGCCACTCCTGGATGGTCGAACCCCACCTCGCCGAGTTCACCGAGGCCGTCGCCCGGCTGCACCTCAGCGCGCCGCAGCGGCCGTTCGTCTCCAGTGTCACCGGCGCACCGATCACCGACGCCGAGGCCACCGACCCCGCCTACTGGGCCCGCCACCTCCGCCGGCCCGTCCGGTTCGCCGACGGCCTGCGCACCGTCCTCGACCGCCCCGGCCGCGTCCTGCTGGAGGTCGGACCGGGCCGCGCTCTCACCGCCCTCGCCGCCGCCCAGCGCCTCGCCCCGGCCCCGACCGCGATCCCCACCATGGGCCTGCCCCGCGACCCGATGCCCGACCTCGCACACCTCGTCGGCGCGGTCGGCCGGCTCTGGCAGCACGGCGTCGACATCGACTGGCAGGCGTTCCACGGCGACGCCCGCCCGCACCGCGTCCCGCTGCCCGGCTACCCCTTCCAGGGCGCCCGGTACTGGGTCGACCCCGGCGCCGCCGCCGGGCAGGCCCGGCCCGGCCCCGCCGCGACCGACGACCGGGACGACCGCACCCCGCAGCCCGAAGCCGCCGACAGCCGCACCGCGCCCCGCACCGACCGCGAACGCGAGGTCGCCCGGATCTGGTGCGACCTGCTCGGCCTGGAGCACATCGGCGTCGACGACGACTTCTTCGACCTCGGCGCGCACTCCCTGATGGTCACCCAGGCCACCCGCCAACTGCGCCGCACCGGTATCACCGGCCTGTCCGCCCGGGACGTCCTGCGGGCCCCCTCGGTCGCCGCGCTCGCCGCACTCGTCGACCGCCTCGCCCACGGCGAGCAGGCCGCGGCGCCCGCCGGCCCCGTCCTCGAGGACGAGGTCGTGCTCGACGAGGCCGTCACCGCCGCCGGCCTGCCGCCCGTCCCCGACACCCCGCCACGCACCGTGCTGCTCACCGGCGCCACCGGCTTCGTCGGTGCCTTCCTCTGCGCCGAACTGCTGGCGGGCACCGACGCCACCGTGCTCTGCCTCGTCCGCGCCGCCGGCCCCGCCGAGGGCCGGGAACGCCTCCTGGCGGCCCTCGACTCGTACGGGCTGCCGCAGCGCCACCGCGAGCGGCTCCGGATCGTCACCGGCGACCTCGCGGCACCGCTGCTCGGACTCGGCGAGGACGGCTTCGCGGCGCTCGCCGAACGCGTCGACGCCGTCTACCACTGCGGCGCCTGGGTCAACTTCGTCCGCCCCTACCGCGCCCTGAAGGCCGCCAACGTCCTCGGCACCCAGGAGATCCTCCGCCTCGCCACCACCGCCCGGCTCAAGCCCGTGCACCACGTCTCCACCCTCGCCGTCCTCGCCGGCGCGATGACCGGCGACACCGAGGTGCTCCACGAGGACGACCCGCTGCCGCCCCCGACCGGCCACGACACCGCCTACAGCCAGAGCAAGTGGGTCGCCGAAGGGCTGATCGCGCTCGCCCGCGAGCGCGGCGTCCCGGTCTCCGTCTACCGGGCCGGCGGCGTCCTCCCGGACAGCCGGAGCGGCGCCGCCAACAGCGAGGACTACATCACCAAGGTGATCCAGGGCTGCGTCCAGCTCGGCCTCGCCCCGGCCCGGCAGTACCTGCTGTCCGTCGGCACCGTCGACCACGTCGCCCGCCAGATCGTCGAACTGTCCGGCAACCCCAAGGCCCTCGGCCGCACCTTCCACACCATCGACCCGCGGCCGCTCGCCTGGAACGACATCTTCGACCGGATCCGCGACTTCGGCCTCGACGTGCGCAGCGTCCCCTTCGAGGAGTGGCGCACCGCCCTCGTCGACCGGGTCGACCGGGACGGCGACGACAGCGCCCTCGCCCCGCTCATGGCGATGATCGGCGAAACCGCCGACCGCCGGATGCCGGACACGGACAGCCGCAACGTCCTCGACCTCACCGATCCGCGCACCGCCGCGGCCCCCGCCCTGGACGCCGCCTACTTCGACCGGATGCTCGCCTTCTTCGTCCGCCGCAGCCTGCTCCCCGCACCCGAGCACCCCACCACCCCTACGGAGAACTGACATGGCACTGCTGCTCACCGGCGCGACCGTCGTCGACGGCCTCGGCAACGACCCGGTGCCGCGCGGATCCGTCCTCGTCGAGGGCGACCGGATCACCGGGATCGGCGTCGACGGCCCGGTCGGAACCGAAACCGTCGACCTCGACGGCCTCACCCTGCTGCCCGGCCTGATCGACGCCCACGTCCACATCGGCCACTCCAGCGAGATGCGCGCCGTCCTCAACCTGGAACTGTCCGTCGCGGAGCGCGCCGCCGACATCTTCCGGACCCTGCGCGAGACCCTCGACGCCGGCTTCACCGCCGTCCGCGACTGCGGCGGCATCGACCACGGCGTGCTGCGCACCGTCGCCCGGGGCCTCGTGCCCGGCCCCCGCATCTGGGCGTCCGCCTCGCCGCTCGTCCAGTGCGGCGGGCACGGGCACCTCGGCTCGCCGTTCGCGCCGCCGGACGACACCTTCCACTTCCGGGTCCGCGGCCTGACCGCGGTGGGACGGATCTCCGACGGCAACGACGAGGTCCGCAAGGCCGCCCGCGAGTGCTTCCGGCAGGGCGCCAGCTTCCTCAAGATGGCCGTCACCGGCGGCGTCGTCTCCATCGCCGACTCCCTGGACGACACCCAGTTCACCGTCGAGGAGATCGCCACCGCCGTGGCCGAGGCCCACGCCCGGCACACCTACGTCACCGTGCACGCCCACAACGTGGCCGGGATCCACAACGCCGTCACGGCCGGCGTGGAGTGCGTCGAGCACGGCACCGGCATCGACGAGGAGACGGCCGCGATGATGGCCGCCCGCGGCGTCAGCCTGGTGCCGACCCTGGCCATCGCCAAGGTCCTGGAGGAGAACTTCGACCAGCACGGCCTGCCGCCGCAGATCCGCGAACGCGTCGGCGACACCCTCCAGGGCATGACCGACGGCCTGCTCGCCGCCCGCGAGGCGGGCGTCCTGGTCGGCTCCGGCTCCGACCTGATCGGCCCCCGGCAGGACCGCCGCGGCCTCGAGATCGCCCTCAAGGCGAAGATCATCGGCGCCCACGAGGCCATCGTGTCGGCCACCTCCGTCAACGCCCGCATCATGCGGGTCGCCGACCGCATCGGCTCCGTCGAGACCGGCAAGCTCGCGGACCTGATCGCCGTCGACTTCGACCCGCTGACCGAACCCGAACTCTTCGACGACCCCACCCGTGTCGTCCTGGTCGTCAAGGGCGGCCGGATCGTCAAGGACACCCGCAAGTGACCCGGAAGGAAACCGTCATGACGGACCAGCAGACCACCGAGCCGCTGTACCTCGTCGTCGCCAACCACGAGGACCAGCACTCCCTCTGGGACGCCGACCTCCCGCTGCCCGACGGCTGGCACCCCCAGGGCTTCAGCGGCACCCGCGAGGAGTGCCTCGGCCACATCGAAGAGGTCTGGACGGACCTGCGTCCGCTCAGCCTCCGCACCACCGACTGACGCGCCGGACACAGGGGGAGAGACGTGGAGATGGTGGACTGGCCGGACCGCACACGGCCGCTCGTACTGGGCATCGGAGGAACGGGCCGACCCGACTCGACGACCGAGCGCGCCCTGCGCACCGCACTGCGCGGCGCCGAGCAGGCCGGAGCCGAGATCGCACTCCTCGACGGCCCCGGCCTCGCCCGGCTGCCGATGTACACCCCGCAGGGGAGCGAACGGACCACCGCCACCGAGCAGTTCCTCGCGACGGTGGCCCGGGCCGACGGGCTGGTCCTCGCCAGCCCCAGCTACCACGGCGGGATCTCCGCCCTGGTCAAGAACGCCCTCGACCACCTGGAGGACCTCCGGCACGACCGCCGCCCCTACCTCGACGGCCGCGCCGTCGGCTGCATCGTCACAGCGGCCGGCTGGCAGACCGGCGGCAGCACCCTGGCCGCCCTGCGCGCCACCGTGCACGCCCTGCGCGGCTGGCCCACCCCGCTCGGGATCACCGTCAACTCCGCCGAGCAGCAGCTGCGCACCGTCGAGTACGAGGCGGACCGCCGCTGCGTCGAACAGCTGGAGACGGTCGGCCGGCAGGTCGCCGGGTTCGCCCACGCGCACGCCCGGACCAGGCCCGCCGAGGTGACCTCGTGACCATCGGCACCCCCGCCACGGACCGGTGCGAGCCCGCCGCCGGTCACCAGCCGCCCCCGGGCCCGCCCGCCGGCCCACCACCGCGGAACGGCTCGCCGAGCACCAGCAGCGCCGGCAGGCCGCCCGCGAGCCCGGCTCACCGCGCGCGGCCCGCCGCCGCCGGGCGCTCGGCAAGTTCACCGCCCGCGAGCGGATCGACCTGCTGCTCGACGCCGGCTCCTTCCTGGAGACCGACCCGCTGGTGCGCCACCGCTCCACCAACTTCGGACTCGACGCCCAACGCCCGCCCGGCGACGGCGTGGTGACCGGCATGGGCACCGTCGACGGCCGCCCGGTGTGCGTGTACGCGCAGGACGCCACCGCCCACAACGGCAGCGTCGGCGAGATGTTCGGCGTGAAGGTCGGCAAGCTGCTCGACCTCGCCCTGCAGACCGGCTGCCCGGTCATCGGCATCAACGACTCCAGCGGCGCCCGCCTCCAGGAGGGCGTGCTCTCGCTCGCCGCCTACGGCCAGGTCGCCCGCCGGGTGGTCACCGCCTCCGGGGTGATCCCGCAGATCTCGGTGATCATGGGCATCTGCGCCGGCGGCGCCGTCTACACCCCGGCCGCGACCGACTTCGTCGTCATGGTCGAACGCACCTCGCACATGTTCGTCACCGGACCCGACGTGATCAGGACCGTGACCGGCGAGAGCGTCGGGCTGGAGGAGCTCGGCGGCGCCGCCGTCCACGCCCGCCGCACCGGCAACGCGCACTACATGGCCGCCGACGAGGAGGACGCCCTCCTCTACGTCAAGGAACTCCTCTCCTACCTGCCCGCCAACAACTGCGACACACCGCCCGTCCTGCCGGCCGCCGCCCCGCTGGGCACCACCGCGCGGGACACCGAGCTCGACCACGTCGTGCCGGACGCCGTGGAGCGGCCCTACGACATGTTCGAAGTCCTGGACCGCATCCTCGACGACGGCGAACTCCTCGAAGTGCACGCCGAGTTCGCCCCCAACATCCTCTGCGGGTTCGCCCGCGTCGAGGGCCGCCCGATCGGCGTCGTCGCCAACCAGCCCAAACACCTCGCCGGCTCGCTCGACATCGACGCCGCCGAGAAGGCCGCCCGCTTCGTCCGCTTCTGCGACGCCTTCAACCTGCCGATCCTCACCCTCGTCGACGTCCCCGGCTTCCTCCCCGGCACCGTCCAGGAGTACGCCGGCATCATCCGCAGGGGCGCCAAACTCGGCTTCGCCTACATCGAGTCGACCGTCCCCAAGGTCACCGTCATCGTCCGCCGCGCCTTCGGCGGCGGCTACGCCGTGATGGGCTCCAAGGAACTCGGCGCGGACCTCTGCCTCGCCTGGCCCACCGCCGAGATCGGCGTGATGGGCGCCCGCGGCGGCATCGACGTGCTCTTCCACCGGGAGATCGCCGCCTCCGCGGACCCGGAACCCACCCGGCGGCTCCTCACCGACGAGTACGAACAGACCCTCACCAGCCCGTACGTCGCCGCCGAACGCGGCTGCATCGACGACGTCATCGCCCCCTCGGAGACCAGGGCCGCCGTCGTCAAGGCGCTGCGCGCCCTGCGCAACAAGAGGATGGCGCTGCCGTTCAAGAAGCACAGCAACATTCCGCTCTGAGGGGGACCAGTGACCGCACGGCGCACCGCCCGCCGGGCCTGTTCGGCACGTCAACGCGCCGAACAGGCCCTGAACGCCCGGCTGGAGACCTTCATCCAGAACATCTCAGGGCTGCCGCCCGCCAGCCTGGACCCGACCACCGGCGTCGGCGTCCACCTCCAGCCGGTCCCGGGTGATGATGGCCGAGACCGCCGCCCGGTTGGCCACCCCGAGCTTCGCGAAGACGTTGGACAGGTGCATCTCCACCGTCTTCTCGGAGATGTGCAGCCCCTTCGCGATCAGCCGGTTGGTCAGACCGTCACCGACCAGCTCGGCGATCTGCCGCTCGCGCCCGGTCAGCCCGGTCACCGTCCGCGGTGAGTCCGCCGTCCGGCTGCGCGGCACTCTCGCCGCCAGCCGCCGGCGCTCCGAACGGGCCATCCTGGCCAGCGCCGCGGCGCCGAGGAGTTCGAGGTTCAGCTGCGCGGCCTTGAGCTCCCGGCCCGCCTCCTCGTGGTGCCCGTCCTGCCACAGCGCCGCCCCGAGCACCACCCGGGCGCGCAACGCGTCGATCGTCCGCCCCGCCGCCTCCAGCCCCCGTACGGCCCGCCGGGCGGGCGACAGGGCGTCCTCCCGGTGGTCGGTCAGGGCGATCCGCGCCTGCGCGAGCTCGGCCAGCGCGTGCCGGCCGGGCTGCGCCAGCGCGGCGGCCGCCGCCACCGCCCGGTCGGCCCAGCCCGCCGCGGCCGCCTCCCGGCCGGCCGCCAGCTCCGCGCGGGTCAGCAACTCGTACCAGGCCACCCGCGAGCCGGCGTCGGCCGCCGGCAGCTCGGGGCCGCCGGCCTGGGCGACCAGGGCCAGACAGCCCTCCGCATCCCCGTTGAGCAGCTTCGCCTCGGAGAGGATCCGCAGGGCCAGCGTCTCCTTCCAGCCGCCCGCCGACCGCGGCGGCTGCACGCTCGCCCGGCCGGCGCTCTCCAGCGCCTCCTCCAGCCGGCCGCGGGCCAGATCCACGTACGCCAGCATGGCCCGGGAGTTGACCAGTGCCTCCGGGCTGCCGGACAGCTCCGCCAGGTGGACGGCCTGCTCGGCGGCCGCATGCGCCTCCGGCAGCCGGCCGCGGTCCCGGAGTACGAACGCCTGCCCCGCGAGCAACTGCGGCAGGAACAGCAGCGAGCCCGAACGGGTGGCGAACTCCGCGCCCTTGTGGAAGTGGCGCAGCGCGTCGTTCCACCGCTCCAGCAGCACTCCGCTCCAGCCGATCCACACCGCGGCGTCCAGGCTCTGCGCCAGCTCGCTGTCCAGCATGCTGTCGAGGATGGCCGTCGCCCGCGCGTGGTGCTCCAGGGCGGGGTGCGGCCGCCCCGACGCGCTCGCCGCCATCGCCATCACCCCCAGCGCCGAGGCCTCCAGCGGGCGGTGCCGCAGGCGTTCGGCGATCACCAGGACCTCCTGCGCCCACCGGTAGCCGCCGTCCGGGTCGCCGCCGTGCAGGCGGCCGGTGGACAGCTCGAACCGCAGCATGGCGCAGGCCGGCGTCGGATCGTCGCCGACCGCCTCCAGCTCCCGGTGCAGCATCGCGGCGGTCTCCTCCGGCCGCCCCAGCAGCCGCTGGACCCGGGCCACCGAGGCGACCGCGATCGCGTGCTCCGCGACGTCGTCCGTGGGCAGCATCCCCAGCGCCTCGTGCATCAGCTCGCGGGCCTGCGGCAGCCGGCCGGAGGTGGCCTGCGCCTCGGCGAGCCGGAGCGTCAGGCGGGCCCGCCGGGCGTCGTGGCGCTGGTGGCGCGGCAGGGTGCGCAACGCCGTCGACAGCCACGCGGACGCCGTCTCCGGCTCGTTGAGGGACGCCGCCCGGGCGGCGCTCTCCAGCAGGCCCAGCCCGTCCAGGTCGCCGTACTCGATGCACTGCTCGACGTGCGGCGCCCGCTCCAGCGAGGAGGCGCCGCGGGCGCACAGCACCGTGTCGACCTGCGCGTGCACGCCGACCCGCCAGCTCAACTCGCTGCCGTGGTAGACCGCCCGGCGCACCACCGGGTGACGGAACGTGAAGTACTGGCCGGGGATGACCGGCCGCACCAGGTCGCGGCGGAGCAGCTCCCCGATCGCCCGGAGCACCAGGGTCGGCGTGCGGCCGAGCAGTTCGGCGACCAGGCCCACCTCGAACTCGTCGCCGACCACGGCCGCGGTCTCCGCGACCGCACGCGTCTCGGGGCACAGCGGCGCCAGCTCGTGCGCGAGCGCGGCGTAACCGCCGACCCTGGAGGGCTGGTCCGTCCGGCCGCCGTCCAGCGGCACCGGGTGCTCCGCCTGCTCGGCGAGCAGCACCTTCAGGTAGGCCGGGTTGCCACCGCTCTCCCGGTGCAGCGTGCGCCGGGCGAACGCGGTCGCCGCACCCGCCAGCAGCTCGTCGTAGTCCTGCTCCAACAGCGGTTCCAGATGCAGGTGTTCGACGAACATCTGCTCCGACCGGCCGCCCAGCGCGCGCAACAGGCCGGTGGTGGTCTGCCGGTCGCGGTAGCCCAGCACGAACAGCATGTCCGGCCTCGGCGGGCGTCGTAACAGGTCGGCCAGCGCATCCAGCGAGCGGGCGTCCGCCACGTGCAGATCGTCCAGGATCAGCACCAGCGGGCCGGCCGGCAGGGTGTCCAGGAGCGCACGCACCACCCGGCCGCTGCTCGGACCGGCGTGGTCGCCCTGCGCGGCGAGCCGCCGCTCGCCCTGCTCGTCGAAGGCGTCGGCGACGGTGCTGAACGGCGTCTCGGCCCACTCCTCGCGGGCCCGGCCGTTCAGCACGATCGCCTCCGTGGCCCGGGCCGTACGGGCGAACTCGGCGAGCACGGCGGTCTTTCCGGCACCGGCGTCACCGGTCACCTTCACCAGGCCCACGGCCCCGCTCCGGCCGTTCACCTCCGCCATGCACTTCGCGAGCGTCGCCAGGTCCGGAAGGCGTCCGACGACACTGGCCGGCTCCGTCGCGGGGCTGCCGCCCACCCGTGCCGCGCGCCCCGCCGTCGCGCCGTCCGCTCCTCGATGATCTCGTCGCCTGCCGGTACTCATCGGATCCCCCGTCGTCGTGTGAACGCGTCCATCACAGCAGGTACAGGTCAATAGCCGGTCGATTCCCGTTCGTGTCGCCTCTCTTGCCCGCAGCAGGACAACGCGCGTCGACCGCACAGGCGTTCCACCGGACTCCGCCCCCGCGGGCCGCCCGGGCGGAACGCCGCGGCCCGGTGCCGCGCCGAGCCACCGCACCCAGGGTAATCCCCACTGCACTCCAGGTGCGCGAGCGGCCAGACTTGATCCGTACTCGGGCTGCCCGATGACACGCCGTCGTGACCGTCCGACCGGCCCATCCCTGGAAGGGGACCCGTGAGCACACGCATGTACGCCCTCCCGGTCGAACAGACCAGCTGGGTCGTCCCCGGAGGCGGCACCACGGTCTTCGACTGGGAGTACGACGAGGGCAGGGACCGGCTGCTGAGCCTCTACGAAAAGGGCAAGCAGCGCCAGTGGGACGCCAACGAGCGCCTGGACTGGTCGATCGAGGTCGACGTCAACGACCCCATGGGCGTGCCCGAACAGACCATCGCCATCTACGGCTCCCGGGTCTGGTCCTCGCTCGGCCCCCGCGAACGCGGCATGGTCCGCCACCACCTCACCGCCTGGCAGTTCTCCCAGTTCCTGCACGGCGAACAGGGCGCCCTGATCTGCTCCTCCAAGATCGTGCACACCGTTCCCGACCTCGACTCCAAGTTCTACGCCGCCACCCAGGTGATGGACGAGGCCCGGCACGTCGAGGTCTACTCGCGCTACCTCCGCGAGAAGCTCCACCTCGCCTACCCGATCAACCCCGGCCTGAAGGCCCTGCTCGACGACGTCATCTCCGACTCCCGCTGGGACATGACCTACCTCGGCATGCAGGTGCTGATCGAGGGACTCGCGCTCGCCGCCTTCGGCCTCATCCGCGACTCCGCCACCGAGCCGCTCGCCCGGGCCCTCAACACGTACGTGATGCAGGACGAGGCCCGGCACGTCGCCTTCGGCCGGCTCGCCCTGCGCGACTACTACCCGCAGCTCACCGCCGCCGAGCGGGCCGAGCGCGAGGAGTTCTGCACCGAGGCCTGCCACCTGATGCGCCAGCGCTTCATCGGCGAGGAGGTGTGGCGCAACCTCGACGTCGACGCCGACGAGTGCATGGAGTTCATGAAGAACTCCGAGCACTTCCGGATGTTCCAGAGCCACCTCTTCTCACGCATCGTCCCGACCCTCAAGGACATCGGCCTGTTCGGCGACCGGATGCGCGACACCTTCGCCCAGATCGGGATCATCGGCTACGAGGGCCACGACATCGAGGCCCTGATGGAGCAGGACGAGAAGATCGCCGGCGACCTCGACCGCGCCCGGATCCTCCAGGTCGAGCAGGCCATCGGCCTCGGGGCCGAGGAACAGGTCTGACCCCCGTACCTCCGGGACAACCCGCAAGTCCGGGGCAACCCGCACCTCCGGGGCAACCCGCCCCGCCACGCCTCCAGCACACGGGAGAACGCAGCAGTGACGACGTCCGCACCCACCCGAACCGCGCGGGAGTACCGCCTGGTCACCCTGACGGCGTCGGGAGGAACCTTCCTTGCGATGCTCGACTCGACGGTCACCAACCTGGCCGTCCCCAAGCTCCACCACGACTTCGCGACCGCCTCGCTGCCGCAGCTCTCCTGGGTCATCACCGGCTACGCCGTCATGTTCGCGGCCCTGCTCGCCCCGGCCGGGCGGATGGCCGACGTGCTCGGCCGCCGCCGGCTCTTCGTCTTCGGCATCGGCACGTTCACGGTCGCCTCGCTGCTGTGCGCCGTCGCGCCCAGCATCGCCGTCCTGATCGGCACCCGCGTCCTGCAGGGCGTCGGCGCGGCCGCGATGATCCCGGCCTCCCTGGCGATCCTGCTGCTCGACGGGCCGGCGGACGGACGGGTGAAGTCCATCGGCCTGTGGAGCGCCGCCTCGGCACTGGCCGCCGCCGTCGGCCCGACCGTCGGCGGCATCCTGGTCGACCTGCTCGGCTGGCGCTCCGTGTTCTACATCAACCTGCCCTTCGGCATCATCCTGACCGTCTCGGCCCTGCGGCTGCTCGCGCCCACCGCCCGCCCCGCCGGTGCCCGCCTCCCCGACCCGCTCGGCACCGTCCTGCTGGCCCTCGGTGTCGGCGCCCTGACCCTCGGCGTCACCGAGGGCAGCACCTGGGGCTGGCTCGACGCGAGCACCGTGGGCGTCCTGGCGGCGGGCGTCGTCGCCGTCGCCCTGGCGGTGATCCGCTCGCTGCGGCACCCCGTCCCCGCCGTCGAGACCTCCCTGTTCCGCAACGGCGGCTTCGCGGCCACCAACGTGGTCTCCGTGCTCTACGGCATGGCCCAGTACCCGTGGCTGCTGGTCGGCGTCCTCTACATCACCGACCTGTGGCACTACTCCGAGATGGAGGCCGGCCTCGCCATGACCCCCGGCGCCATCGTCGCCTCCATCACCGCGCTGAACATGGGCAAGCTGGCCCCGCGGATCGGCGGCCCGCGGGGCGTCACCCTGGTCGGCCTGGTCGCGATCCTCCTCTGCGGCCTGCTGATGATCTTCGGGCTGACCGACCACGCCGCCTTCCTGGCGCTGTGGCTGCCCGCCGGATTCATCGTCGGCATCGGCATGGGCGCCACCACGATGGGCACCTCCAGCGCCGCCGCGTTCTCCGCGCCGCCGACCAAGTTCGCCGTCGGCAGCGGCGTGAACACCATGTCCCGCCAGTTCGGCGGAGCCCTCGGCATCGCGGCCCTCGCCGTCATCCTGCAGACCAGCGGCAACGGCAGCCGCCCCTCGACTCCTACCGGGACGTCTACGTGTTCTGCACCGTCGTCGTCGTGCTCGCCCTGCTGGTCAGCTTCGTCTGGCTGCGGCTCACCCCGGCCGCCCCGCCGGCCGCCGCACCCGCGTCCGCCCCGGCCGCCCAGAGCGCCGCCGCCGGCACGGCCCCGGCCGCCGCCCGGCAGGGCGAGGCCGCCGAGGGAGCGCGATGAGCACCCCGACCGCCGCGGACACCCCGGTGGCCCTGGTCACCGGCGCCGCCCGAGGCCTCGGCCGGGAGACCGCCCGGCAGCTGGCCGCGCTCGGCTTCACCGTCCTCGCCACCGCGCGCGACGAGGAACGCGGCCGGGCCGCCGCCGCCGAACTGGCCCGGGGCGGCAGCGACATCCGGTTCCTGCAACTGGACGTCACCGACCCCGCGTCGGTCCGCGCCGTCGCCGGGCACGTCGCCGCCGACTTCGGCCGCCTCGACGTCCTGGTCAACAACGCCGGTGTCACCGGCATCCCGCGCGGCACCCGCCGCACCGTCGACGAGCTCACCGCCGACGACCTCCGCAGCACCCTGGAGACCAACCTGGTCGGGCCGTTCGCGCTCACCCAGGCCCTGCTGCCGTACCTGCGCAAGGCCGGCGGACGGATCGTCAACCTCACCAGCACCCTGGCCACCTTCGCCCGCACCGGCCCGGGCACCACGCCCGGCCGCCCGGACCTGCTCCCGTACTGCGCCTCCAAGGCGGCCCTCAACATGGCCTCCGTGCTGTGGGCGTCCGCCCTGCGGGACTCCGGTGTCACGGTCTGCGCCGTCTCGCCCGGCTTCGTGGCCACCGACATGAACAACTTCACCGGCACCAGGACGGTCGCCGAGGGCGCCGCCGTGGTGGTGGCCGCCGCCACCGCCCCCGCCGACGAACTCCCCGACCGCGCCTTCGTCACCGACACCGGGACGGCACCCTGGTAGCCGCCGCCGGCGTCGCCCCGGAGCCCCGGACGCACCACGCGTCCGGGGCTCCGCCGCACCCGCGCGCGCCACGTCGACGCGCCGCGAGCCGTGCCGCCGGGCGCCGCGGAAGCCCGGCGCCGCAGGAAACCCGGTGCCGCGGAAACTCCGGTGCGCCCGACCGCCCGGTCGGCTAGCGTGTGCTCCGTTCGTGCGGCCCGTCCGGGCTGCCGCCGTGAGCCCGACCGGTGCTCCACAGGGACCAGGAGGTGAGGACCGTGATGACTGTCATTGCGATGGGCGCTGCCCGCGTCCGCCAGTTCATCGTTCCCACCCCCGTGGTCTCCGGCTGACACCCACATCCATCGACGCGCCGCACCGGCGCGCAGGCCGGGGCCACCCTTCCGAAGGGTCACCCCCGAAGTGAACGACACCTCTGTCGCCCACCCGCTGTCCGGCTACGGCTGGACGGAGGACCGGGCCGCCGAGTTCACCCCCTCGCCGAGGCCGGGCTCACGCCCGCCCGGATCGTCCGCGTCGACCGCGGCCGCTGCGACGTCCTGCTCGCCGACCCCGCCACGGGCGAGGCCCGCACCGTCCGCGCCGACAGCAGGCCGGTCGGCGACCCCGACCCGGTCAGGTCGCCCTGCACCGGCGACTGGTGCGCCGTCGACCTCGCCGCCGCACCGCTGCCGACCGTCGCCGCACTCCTGCCGCGCACCACCGCGGTCGTCCGCAAGACCTCGGGCAAGCGCTCCGACGGCCAGGTGCTGGCAGCCAACGTCGACACCGTCCTCATCGCCGTCTCGCTGGCCGCCGAACCCGACCTCGGCCGGGTCGAGCGCTTCCTCGCGCTCGCCTGGGAGAGCGGCGCCGAACCGCTGGTCGCCCTCACCAAGGCCGACCTGGTCGACGACGCCGACCACATCCGCGCCGACGTCGAGGGGATCGCCCCCGGCGTCCCGGTCGTGGCCGTCAGCGCCGGCACCGGCGAGGGCATGGACGTCCTGCGGGCCTGCCTGCACGGCTCCACCGCGCTGGTCGGCCAGTCCGGCGCCGGCAAGTCCACCCTCACCAACGCCCTCGTCGGGGCCGACGTCATGACGGTCCAGCAGACCAGGTCCGTCGACGAGAAGGGCCGGCACACCACGACCACCCGCGAGCTGATCCCGTTGCCAGGCGGGGGCGTGGTCATCGACACCCCGGGGCTGCGCGGCGTCGGCCTGTTCGGCGGCGAGGGCGTGGCGATGGCCTTCGCCGACATCGACGACCTCGCCGGGCAGTGCCGCTTCGACGACTGCAGCCACCGCTCCGAGCCGGGCTGCGCGGTGGCGGCGGCGCTCGCCGACGGCACCCTCCCGCAGCGCCGGATGGAGAGCTTCCTCAAGCTGCAGCGGGAGAACGAGTGGATCGCCTCCCGCAGCGACGCCCGGCTCGCCGCCGAGCGCACCCGCCGCTGGAAGATGATCACCAAGTCCGCCCGGACGGCCCGCCCCTGACAGGCGGGCCGCCGCGCGCGGGCCGACGACAAGGCGCGGCCGCCGGGTGCCAGTACCCGGCGGCCGCGCGGCCGTCCCTGCCCCGCCCCCACAACACGCGGGGCAGACCGGCGTCTCAGGCGGGCAGCTCCCCGGTGCGGACGACCTCGGCGTACCAGTGCGCGCTGGCCTTGGGCGTGCGGCGCTGGCTGGCGAAGTCCACGTGCACGATGCCGAACCGCTTGCCGTACCCGTACGCCCACTCGAAGTTGTCCAGCAGCGACCAGAGGAAGTAGCCGCGCACCGGCGCCCCGTCCTCGATCGCCCGGCGTACCGCGTTCAGGTGCCTGTGCAGGTACGCGATCCGCTCCGGGTCCTTCACCGCACCCGACGGGTCGCAGTAGTCGTCGTACGCCGCGCCGTTCTCGGTGATCAGCAGCGGCAGGCCCGGCAGGTCGTCGCGCAGCCGGGTCAGCAGCTCGTACAGGCCGTCGGCGTCCACCGGCCAGCCCATCGCCGTCCGGCTGCCGTCGGCCGGCAGGAACCGCACGCCTCGGTCGGCGGGCCAGGGGGACAGCTCCCCGGCGTGGCCGTCCTGCCGGGCGGCGGGCGCGTCCGGATCGTCGGCGCCGACCACGGTGGGCGTGTAGTAGTTGATCCCCAGCGAGTCGATCGGACGGGAGATCTCCGCCAGGTCGCCGTCGTGGACGAACGACCAGTCGGTGACGGCGGCCGTGTCGGCCAGCACGTCCGCCGGGTAGCGACCGTGGAACACCGGGTCGAGGAAGATCCGGTTGGCCAGGCCGTCGATCCGGCGGGCCGCGTCCAGGTCGGCCGGGCTCCCGCTCAACGGCCGCACCGCGGCCAGATTGAGGGTCAGCGACACCTCGGAGCCGGCGGGCAGCTCGGCGCGCAGCGCGGCCGTGCCGAGGCCGTGCGCCAGCAGCAGGTGGTGGTGGGCGGCCAGGGCGTCGGCCGGGTCCGTCCGGCCCGGCGCGTGCACGCCGCTGCCGTAGCCGAGGAAGGCGCTGCACCACGGCTCGTTGAGCGTCGTCCAGGTGGGGATCCGGTCGCCGAGGCGGCGGGCGGCGACGGCCGCGTACTCGGCGAACCGGTACGCGGTGTCGCGGTTCGTCCAGCCGCCGGCGTCCTCCAACTCCTGTGGCAGGTCCCAGTGGTAGAGCGTGGCGACGGGGAGATCCCGGCGCCGAGCAGTTCGTCCACCAGCCGGTCGTAGAAGTCCAGGCCGGCCTCGTTGACCGGGCCGCGGCCGCCGGGCACGATCCGCGGCCAGGCCAGCGAGAAGCGGTACGCGCCCAGGCCGAGGCCGGCCATCAGGGCGACGTCCTCGCGGTAGCGGTGGTAGTGGTCGGCGGCGATGTCGCCGGTGTCGCCGTTGCGGACCTTGCCCGGGGTGCGGCTGAAGGTGTCCCAGATGGAC
Source organism: Kitasatospora paranensis (assembly GCF_039544005.1). Taxonomy (NCBI): domain Bacteria; kingdom Bacillati; phylum Actinomycetota; class Actinomycetes; order Kitasatosporales; family Streptomycetaceae; genus Kitasatospora; species Kitasatospora paranensis. Next base: position 2,369,741 of record NZ_BAABKV010000001.1, on the reverse strand, counting down.
GCCGTCCGGCCGTCCTCGGCGGCGGCGCCCTCGATCTGGTAGGCCGCGGTGGCGGTGCCCCAGACGAAGCCGGTCGGGAAGCCGGTGCGGACGGGGGAGGGGAGGGCTTCGACGGACATGTCGCCTTCCGTGGAGAGATGGGGTGGAGGCTGGTTCAGCCCTTGACTGCGCCCTGCATGATGCCGCCGACGATCTGCCGGCCGAGCAGGGCGAAGACCGCCAGCACAGGGAGTGTGCCGAGCAGGGTGCCGGCCATGACGATCGACTGGTCGGGCACGTACCCCTGACCCAGCGACTTCAGTGCGACCTGCACCGTCGGGTTCTGCGAACTCAGCGCCACGATGGGCCAGAAGAAGTCGTTCCAGGTCGCCATGAAGGTCAGCATGCCCAGCACGGCCATGCCGGGCCTGGCCACCGGCAGCACGATCGACCGGAAGATCCGCAGGGTGGACGCGCCGTCGACGCGCCCGGCCTCGATCAACTCGTCCGGCAGCGCCTGGATGAGGAACTGCCGCATGAAGAACACGCCGAAGGCCGAGACCAGAGCGGGCAGGATCACCGCAGGAAGCTTGTTCTGCAGGTCCATCTTCACGATCACCATGAACAGCGGGATCACGCCCAGCTGTGGCGGGATCATCATGGTGCCGACGGTCAGCGCCAGCAGCAGACCCCGCCCGCGGAAGCGCAGCTTCGCGAACGCGAACCCGGCCAGCGTGGAGGAGAGCACCACACCCGCGGTGACCGCGGTCGACACCACCAGTGAGTTCCACAGCGCGGTGCCGATCGCGGCCTGCTGCAGCGCCTCACCGATGTTGTGGAACAGGTTCGGGCCCGGCGTCAGCGCCGGACGGGCCGCGCTGAGCTCGGAGTTGGTACGGCTGGCCGCGACCAGCGTCCAGTAGAACGGGAAGACGAACATCAGCGTGGCGCCGATCAGCACGGCGTACGCCATCGGGCCGCCCTGGAGCGGGGAGCGCCGGGTGGATTTCATGTCGGTCACCGGTCCGTACGGTTGCGCCGGGCGGCGATCGCCGCGTTCAGCAGGGCGAGCACGACGATCAGCAGGAACATCACCCAGGCCACGGCCGCCGCGCGCCGAGGTGGAAGAACGTCCAGCCCTGCTCGTACATGTAGAGGCCGAGGGTCTGGTACTGGTGCGAGATGCCGCCGCCCGCGTTGCCCTCGTACAGCAGCGGTTCGCCGAACAGCTGGGTGGCACCGATGGTGGAGACCACCACGGTGAACACGATCGTCGGCCGCAGCCCGGGGATCGTGACGTGCCGGAACTGCTGCCAGCGCGAGGCGCCGTCCATCGCCGCCGACTCGTAGAGCTCGCCCGGGATGGCCTGCATGCCGGCCAGGTAGATCAGCGCGTTGTAGCCCGTCCAGCGCCAGGTGACGATCGCGGAGACGCCGAACTGCGAGGCCCAGGTGCTCGCCTGCCAGTCCACCGGGTCCAGACCGACCGCGCCGAGCAGCCAGTTGATCAGCCCGTAGTCCCGGCCGAAGAGCTGCGCGAACACCAGGGTGGCCGCGGCCACCGACGTCGCGTACGGCATCAGCATCGCGACCCGGAAGAACGTCCGGCCGCGCAGGCGGTAGTTGAGCAGGTGCGCCAGGCCCAGCGCCATCAGCAGCTGCGGGACGGTGGACAGCACACCGATGGTGAACGTGTTCCGCAGGGCGTTCCAGAAGAACGGGTCCTCGAACAGCCGGGTGTAGTTCTGCAGACCCAGCCAGTCCATGTGGTCGGAGGTCTGCAACTCGACCCGGTGCAGCGACACATAGGCCGTGTAGAGCAGCGGGAACAACCCGAAGGCGGCGAACAGGGCGAAGAACGGCGCGACGAAGCCGTACGGGGCGAAGCGCCCCGCCGGGCGCCGCCGGGCGGTGCCCGATGCGGCGGCCGGCAGCCGCGCGGAGGAGGTGATGGCCATGGAAGGTCCTTCGACGGGGCCCCCGGTCCCGGCACGGGCCGGGACCGGGGGCCGGTGTGACGTCAGTTGCCGTTCGCCTTCTTGACGTTGTCGAGCGCGTGCTGCCAGGCGGTGGCCGGAGCGGTGTTGGTGCGCTCCACCTCACCCAGCGCGTCGGTGAACGCCTTGCCGACCACACCGTCGTCCGTCCCGAGCACCTGCGCGGGCATCGCGGCCGCCGACTCGGAGAAGATCTTGCCGATCGGCGCGTTGTTGAAGTACGGGTCCTGCACCGAGGTGATCTCCGCCTGCGCACCCGTGCTGGACGGGAAGGAGCCCTGCTTGGTGAAGAGCTTCACCTGCTGCTCCTTGGCGTTCAGCCACTGGATCAGCTCGGCCGCCTCCTTCGGGTGCTTCGCGGTCCGCGGCACCGTCAGGTACGAGCCGCCCCAGTTACCGGTCTTGCCGGGGCCCGAGGCGATGTCCCACTTGCCCGCGAACGCGTCGCCGGCCTGGCCCTTGATGTAGCCGATCATCCACGCGGGGCAGCTGAGGGTGGCGAACTTGCCGGTCGAGAACGCCTTGTTCCACTCGGGCGTCCACTGCGGCAGCTTCGCGGACAGGCCGTCGGCGACCAGCTTCGTCGAGTCGTCCCAGGCGGTCTTCACCGCCGGGCTGCTGTCGTAGACGGCCTTGCCGCTCTCGTCCGCGTAGCGGACCTTCGACTGGCCGACCTCGGCGGTGAACATGCCCGCCGCGCTGTCCGTCCAGGCGTTGCCGGCCTGCGCCTTGGCCGCGTACTGCTTGCCCAGGTCGAGGTAGCCCTGCCAGGTCGACCACTTGGCGGCGAGCTCGGTGCGGTCGGTCGGCAGGCCGGCCGCCTTGAAGAGGTCGGTGCGGTAGCAGATCGCCTCCGGGCCGATGTCGGTGCCCGCGCCGAGCACCTTGCCGTCGGCGGTCTTGATCGCCGCGCCCTTCCACGGCACCAGGCCGTCGTTGACGCCGCCGGCGCCCAGGGTCTTGAGGTCGTAGAACTTGTCCGCCTGCTTCTGCACCACGCTCGCCACCCGGCCGACCTCCAGGCCCTGGATGTCGGCCAGCCCGCCGCCGCCGGCCAGCTTGGTCTGCAGCGCCTGCCAGTACTGGCCCTCGTCCTGGGTGTCGGACTGCTTGATGGTGATGTTCGGGTGCAGCTTGCTGTACTCGTCGTACAGGCCGGTCTCCTTGAAGCCGAACGTGCCGAAGAGGTCGATCGTGAGGGTGACCTTGCCGTCCGCGGCGTCCTTCGAGCCGGTGGTGCCGGAGCTGCTGCAGGCGGTGAGCAGCAGCGCCGCGGCGAGGACGGTGGTGCCAAGGGCTGCGGAGCGTCGGGCTCTGAACGGGCGCATGGGGAGGTCTCCTGACCGGGGCAGGCGGGGGTGGTGACGCGGCGAGCGCTGTTCAGGCGGAAATCTGAGAGCGCTCTCAGCGATGAAAGGAGAGTGCCGGGGCGCCGGTCCGGCCGTCAAGGGGTCGAAACCTGACCGTAACCTCGGCGATCGGGGGAGCGGGCCGGCCGAGGGCCCGGTGTGGGTTCGATTCGGTGAAGGCCGGACGGATTCCGTTCAGAGCGTTGACAGTCCAGCAACACGGGCCCTACCGTCCCTTTTTTGAGAGCGCTTTCACTGTTGGGTCCGAGGCCCCGCCCAGAGGTGGACCGGATGAAGGTCGGTCCGCTGCACGACCGGCTTTTCGGTGGGCTTGGCGACCGGCTTCGCGATCGGCGCGCTCGGGGGCCCCGGCTCCGGCACCGGCGCTGTCCGACCGGAGCGGGTCCGACCGGAGTGGGCCGGCCGGCCGTCGGCGAATGTCCTCGCGCAGCTGCGGACGGGCGCCACCGAGGCCCGGACGGGGGGATGCGTGTCGCTGTCGTGCAGCCCGCTCGACTGACCGGCCCCGCCTGTCCGCGCGATGGGACTCTCAGCCGGCGGCGGCGGGCCCGGTCGCTCCGGCGTCAGCCCGGCCCTGCCCGGTGACGTGCTCGACGACGCGGAACCGCTGGAGGACGAGGAGGGTCGTGTCGTCCACGGTGAAAGCGGCGTCGCCCAACTCGTCGCGGACCGCGGCGCTGTGCCAGAACCGCTCGTGCCCGGCCCGCCATTCCGCGACCGAGGAGTGGCCCTCGCCCTCGTCCACGGCGTGCGCCAGGTCGACCTCCGCGAGCGGCGCGATCCGCACCTCGGTCAGCTCGATCACCGCGACCACCCTGTCCGCGGAGTCCACCACCGCTTCCCGCCCGCCGACGGCCGGCAGCTCCTCGCCCAGCCGCTCGTACCCGGCCAGCAGCGCGGTCGTACTCGTCTTGGAACCGTCCAGGATCGCCGCCACCAGCGCATCCCGCAGCGGCCCCGGGAAGGCGAACTCGGCCTTCGGCAGCCCCTGGTGCCCACTCATCGTGCCGTCCCTCCACGCGCGGCGCGGGTGGCGCGTCGGGGCTGCGCCCAGGGCTCGCTCACCGGGGCTGCGGCCCGAGCCAGCGGCCGTCCTCGAACTCGGCCGGAACGTCGTCCGTCCACGGGTCGATCCCGAGCCGCTCCAGCTCCTCGAACCAGCGGTCGCGCTGCGACTCCGGGAGCGCCCGCCCGCACCACGGGCAGAAGGCGATGGTGATCGCGGACCGGCCGCCGTCGTGGACGATCAGGCCGTACTCCCGGTGGGCGGGGTCGAAGCGCACCAGCGCGTCCGGGCAGTCGAACGGGTCGGCGTGCAGGTCGCAGCTCCGTCCCGCATGAGCGGTCATCGCGGCGCAGCAGTGGTCGGTCATCCGGCCAGCTTCGCGCAGAACGGGATCCGGGCGAAACCGGTTTCCGCGGACGGCCGGGCCGGGCCGGGCCGGGTGCGAGGGGTGACGGTCCGGGCCGGGCGTGAGGATGACGGGCGGGGTGGCGGAGGTGTCAGGCCGAGTTGCGGACCACCAGTCGGGTCGGGGTGATGACGGACGTCGGTCCGGGACGACCGGGGCCGTCCGAGCCGCCGGTGAGCCGCCGCAGGAGCAGCCGGGCCATCAGCCGCCCCATCTCCTCGATGTCCTGGCGGACGGTGGTGAGCGGGGGCTCCGTCCAGGCGGCGATCTGCTCGACGTCGTCGAAGCCGACCACGGCGACGTCCTCCGGGACCCGTCGGCCGGCCTCGCGGAGTACGCGCAGGGCGCCCGAGGCCATCGCGTCGGAGGCCGCGAAGACGGCGTCCAGGTCGGGGCGGCGGGCGAGCAGTTCCGCCATCGCCCGGCCGCCGCCGTCCGGCGTGAAGTCGCCCTCGGCGATCAGGTCCGGGTCGCCGTCGGGGAGCAGGTCGCGGTAGCCGTCGAGGCGGTCCAGCGAGGACGTCTGGTCCAGCGGGCCGGTGACGGTCGCGATCCGCGTCCGGCCCAGGTCGCGCAGGTGCTGGACGGCGATCCGGGCGCCGCCGCGGTTGTCGCTGTCGACGTAGACCAGGTCGCGGTCCGACTCGGCGCCGGGCCAGCCCGGGCGCCCGCCTATCACGAAGGGCAGCCCCACCCGCCGGGCCATCTCGGGCAGCGGGTCGCTGTGGTGCAGCGAGAACAGCAGGGCGCCGTCGACGTGGCCGCCGGCCAGGTAGCGGCCGACCCGCTCGTAGTCGGCCTGGTCCTCGATCAGCAGCAGGACCATCTGGTTGTCGGCCGCGGACAGCTCCCGGCTGATGCCGCGCAGGTGCTGGGCGAAGAACGGATCGGAGAACAGCCGGCTCTCCGGCTCCGCGACGACCACGGCGACCGCGCCGTTGCGACGGGTGACCAGGGTCCGGGCGGCCAGGTTGGGGACGTACCCGAGCTCGTCGACGGCCTGCTGCACCTTCTCGCGCAGCGACGCGCGGACACCGGCGCCGCCGTTGACCACCCGGGAGGCGGTGGCGCGGGAGACCCCGGCCAGCTCGGCGACCGACTCCAGGGTCGGCCGCGGCGCGGCGCCCGAGGGCTCGGCGGTGGAGGGCCCGGTACCGGTACCGGAGGGCTCGGTGCCGGGGCGCTGGTGCTGGGACACCGGGGGCTCCTCTCTGCGTGCTGATTGCTTCGGCTGCGTGCTGATCGCTCTGTCGGGTGCGCCGGCTGCGTTCCCGTCGCATGATTCCCGTGTTTCCTTCGCTTCTGAGCCTATCGGGTGGGGGAGGGGAATGAGAGCGCTCCCAGTGGGGCGTGTCCGGCAGTGTCCGTCCGCGGGGGCCCGAGGCCGGACGGCCACGTCCGATTTCCGCCAGTCGGGCCCCGGGCAATGGCGCAGACTGGGAGGCGTGATCGACGACGAGACCAGGTACCGCGCCGTGGACAGCCGGGACGCCCGCTTCGACGGCGTGTTCTTCACCGCCGTCCGCACCACCGGCATCTACTGCCGGCCCAGCTGCCCGGCGGCGACCCCCAAGCGCATCAACTGCACGTTCTTCGCCACGGCGGCCGCCGCTCAGGGCGCGGGCTTCCGGGCCTGCCGCCGCTGCCGCCCCGACTCCGTCCCCGGCTCGCCCGAGTGGAACCACCGGGCCGATCTGGTGGGCCGCGCCGTCCGGCTGATCGGCGACGGGGTCGTCGACCGGGAGGGTGTCGCCGGCCTCGCCGACCGCCTCGGCTACAGCGCCCGCCAGGTCCAGCGCCAGCTCACCGCCGAACTCGGCGCCGGACCGCTCGCCCTCGCCCGCGCCCAGCGTGCCCAGACCGCCCGGCTGCTGCTCCAGACCACCGCGCTGCCGGTCACCGAGGTCGCCTTCGCGGCCGGCTTCGCCTCCGTCCGGCAGTTCAACGACACCGTCCGCGAGGTCTACGACCGCACCCCGAGCGGTCTGCGGTCCGAGAACGCGACCGGCCACCCGAAGGCTGCCACCCCCGGCACGATCACCCTGCGCCTCGCCTACCGCGGCGCCCTCGACAGCGACCACCTGCTCGACTTCCTGGCCCTGCGCGCCGTCCCCGGCGTCGAGGAGGTGGTGGCCGGCGACCGCCCCGGCGTCCGGACCTACCGCCGCACCCTCGCCCTCCCCTACGGGCACGCGGTGGCGGAGGTGGACGGACTGGCGGCGGCCGACCCGCCCACCCGGGGCTGGCTGGACTGCCGGCTCACCCTCACCGACCTGCGCGACCTCACGACGGCGGTGCACCGGCTGCGGGTCCTGTTCGACCTGGATGCCGACCCGGACGCGGTCGACGAGCAACTCGGCGCGGACGGGGTGCTCGGCGCAGCCGTCCGCAGCCGTCCCGGCGTGCGCTCGCCGGGGCACGTCGACCCGCACGAACTCGCCGTCCGCGCCGTCCTCGGCCAGCAGATCACCGTCGCCGCCGCCCGCACGCTCGCCGCCCGGCTGAGCGAACGCTACGGCGTCGAACTGCCCGAACCCAGCGGCGGCCTGCGGCTCCTCTTCCCGACGCCGCAAGCCCTGGCCGAAGCCGCCGACGAAGACCTCGCGATGCCCGCCTCCCGGCGCCGCGCCCTGCGAGGGCTGTGTGCGGCCCTGGCCGGAGCCGGAGCCGGAGCCGAAACCGGAGCCGGAGCCGGAGCCGCGGACGTGGGGGATGTCGGGAGCGCCGAGGGTGGTGGGCGTGGGGGAGTGAGTGTCGGCTCCGGCGTTGCAGTCGGTGTGAGGCTCGACGCGGGCGTGGACCGGGAGGAGGCCGCTGCGGCGCTGCTCGCGCTGCCCGGCATCGGGCCGTGGACGGTCGGCTACCTGCGGATGCGCGCCCTCGCCGACCCCGACGTCTTCCTTCCCGGTGACGCCGGCGTCCGGCACGGCCTGCAGCGCCTCGGCCGACCGGGCGACCCTGCCGCTGCGGCGGCGGCAGCGCGTGCCTGGGCGCCGTGGCGCTCCTATGCGGTGCACCGCCTGTGGCTGGCCGCGGGGACGCCTGCGCCTGCCTCGGCGCCCGAGTCGACGCCGCGACGGGCGGCCCGTCGGGCGACCGACGGCCTCGACGAGGTAGGAGTACGGGCGTGAACGGGACGGTCGGTGCTGGTGCCGGTCGGTGTGGTTTGAGTGCCGGGGCGGGGAGGCCGAGCCGCGCGATGATGGACAGCGAGGTGAGCAAGGTGAGCAAAGTAGGCGACGTGGGCGAGCGGGCGGATCTCGGCAGGACGGCCCGCGTGGGTGTGCGTCCGGGTGCCGGCGCCGGTGCCGGCATCGGCGGTGGTGCGGGCGCGAGCGCGGGCGCGGGCGCTGCGGCGGGCGAGCCCGGCCGTGGGAGGGGCGGCGCGCCGGACGGGGCCGCAGTCACGGTGTTCACCACGATGGCCAGTCCGATCGGGCAACTCCTGGTCGTCGGTAGGGTCGTCGGCGACGGCCCGGCGGCGCTCGTCGCGGTGACCGCCCCCGGGCAGCGCGGCGCGGTCGCGGAGCCGCAGGCGGACTGGCTTGCCGACCCGGAGGCCCTGGCACCCGCCGTCGAGCAGCTGACGGCCTACTTCGCCGGCGAGCGCACCGACTTCGATGTGCCGCTCGCCCCGGTCGGCACGGACTTCCGGCAACGGGTCTGGGCCGCCCTGGACGACATCCCGTACGGCGCCACGGTGACCTACGGCGAACTCGGGGCCGCGGCAGGGCTGTCCCCGACGGCAGTCCGGGCAGTCGGCCAGGCGGTCGGGGCAAATCCGCTGCTGGTGGTGCGCCCGTGCCACCGGGTGGTCGGGGCGAGCGGCGCACTCACCGGGTTCGCTGCCGGTGTCGAGAGGAAGCGCTGGCTGCTGGACCTCGAACGTGGGGCGGCGCTCTTCTGAGGGCGGCGCGCGCCGGGCTGCGGCAGATGGCGGGCGGCGCCCGGGCGGGTCCGCCTCGCCCGGTTCGGCTGGTCTGACCGACCGACCGGTCGGTCAGACCGGTCTGGGGTGTCAGACGGTGCGGTCGTCGGTCCCGGCGAGGGCCCGGGCCAGCTGTTCGAGGCCGGGCAGCGCGCCCATCACCGCGTCGCGATCGGTGGTCGAGAGGCTCTCCAGCGCATCGGCCAGTCGGCGTTCGTGGGCGCGACGCCAGTCGAGGAGCTGGCGCCGGCCGGCTGCGGTGAGTGCGATCCGGGCCGTACGTCGGTCGCCCGGATCGGCCTGCCGGTCGACGAACCCGGCCTCCAAGAGCTTGCCCACGAGGCCGCTGACCGTGTTGGGCGCAAGGCGTTGGCGGGCTGCCAGCTCACCCACCCGCAACGGCGCCGCGGCAAGGGTCTGAAGGAGTTCGACCTGGGCCATCGGCAGCGACTCCCAGGGGTAGTCGGTGCGGATGCTGCTGCGCAGTGCCCGGCGCAGCCGGGTGATCACGTCGGTGAGCCGTTGTGCGCGCTCGATCCCGGCAGCCTCCTCGATCGAGGAGAACTCCGAAACGGACTGTGGCACGGGGTGAGACGGCTCCGACATGGCGGACAGCGTATCGGCTCGGTGCCCCTGCCTCGGCCATCGACCAGGGCGGCAGCCGACAAGGTCGGTGGCCGAGAGAAGCGTCTGCGGGTCGGCCGCATACTGAGTCGGGTGCAGCCGGGCTCGGCCGCCGAGTCGTGAGGATGCCTGGGCCTTCGGGCACCGAGGTGTGCGGATGCCGATGTACGCGGGCAGTGAAATACGCGGCATCCGACTCTCGCGGACAGCGACGGGCCTCGATGCCGATGGACGCGGTCAGGGATCCGTACGGACGCGGAGACGTGCGCACGCCGACAGGCTCTGGTGGCGAGCAGTAAAGCTCCTTTGACGAGATGGTCTGATGGCGACTATGTCGCTTGCCGATATAACATTCAGCCGTGCCCTCACCTCATCCTCGCTCCCGGCTGCTCGACGGAGCCCTGCAGCTCGCAGAGCGCCCTCGACCACGTGCCGTCGCGGCTTGGCCGCACGCGCACTGGCTCGCCGTTGCGACGGTCTGTCTCGGTGCCTTTCTCGGCCAGTTGACCGCGAGCATCACGGCCCTGGTCTTTCCGGCTCTGGAACAGCACTTCCGTACGGGCTTCGCCTCCGTCGAGTGGGTCTCCCTCGCCTATCTGCTGGTCCTCGTCGCCCTGCTGGCGCCGGTCGGCCGGCTCTCCGACTCCGTCGGTCGCAAGACCATGTACCTGGGCGGATTCGCCGTCTTCGCCGCCGCGTCGCTCGCCGCCGGGCTCGCCGGAGGGCTGTGGACGCTGGTCGTCTGCAGGGCCGTCCAGGCGGTCGGCGGCGCAATGATGCAGGCCAACAGCGTCGCTCTGGTGGCTCGCGGCGTGCCGGCGCCCGCAATGCGGACCGCGCTGGGGATTCAGGCGGCCGCCCAGGCGCTCGGCCTCGCACTCGGTCCGTCAGTCGGAGGGTTCCTGGTCGCGCACGCCTCGTGGCGGTGGGCCTTCTGGATCAACGTCCCGATCGGCGTGCTGGGTCTGCTCGCGGGCTGGTTCCTGCTGCCCCGCAGCAATCCGCCGACCCCAACGATCCTCCTCCCCACGGCCGCCACCCCCGCGGCGACCACCTCCACCATCGGGGCAGCCCGGAGCGTCCCGCCGACCCTCGTGGACGGGGCCCGCGGTGAGGCCCGCTTCGACCTGCTCGGGCTGGGTCTGCTGGCCGGGGCGTCGACCGCTCTGCTGCTGGCTCTCTCGGCGGCGTCCGGACTCCCGCTGCCGGGCTGGGCGGTGGCCGTCCTCTTCGCGGCCGCCGTGGTGCTCGCGGTGGCGCTGGCGCGGCAGGAGCAGCGGGCCGACCGTCCGATCATTGCGCCCGGCCTGGTGAACACTCCGGGTGTGCGGGCCGGGCTGGGGGTGGCGCTGATCGGCTACCTGCTGCTGTTCTGTCCGCTGGTGCTGGGCCCGGCGATGCTGTCCGATGCGGGCGTGCCGGCTGCGACGGCCGGCCTGGTGATCACGGCGCTGCCGGCCGCGTTCGCGCTGGCGGCCACGGCCGGGTCCGTCCTGCTGCCCGGGCGGTGGTGCGACGGGACGCGCGGCCGGGTGGGTGCTCTGGTGGCGGCGGCCGGACTCGGTGCCCTGGCAGTCCTGCCGCTCTCGGCGGTGCTGGCGCCGTTGCCGCTCGCGGTGGCGGGCTACGGCCTCGGGCTGCTGCTGCCGGCGAACAATGCGCTGGTCATGCGAGCCATTCCGGCGAAGAGTTCGGCTGTCGGCGGTGGCATGGTGAACATGGTGCGCAGCCTGGGAACTGCACTCGGCACGGCGCTGCCCGTGCTGGGCGTGCACGTCGCCGGTGCGGTCGCCGGGGGCGTGCGGTGCTCGCGCTGCTCACGGTCACTGCGCTGGCCGCGGTCCGTCTCTGCGTTCCCGGACGGGACGTCCGCCGCTAGCGCGGGCCGGTGGACGCTTCCGGGCTTCCCGCCGTGCCGCAACCCGCGCCCGCCAGGCCCCGCCACATCGACGGTGCAGGCAACGACGCAGGCGACGACGAAGGCGGGGTGGACGGGGCCGCCCGGCCCCGTCCACCCCGCCTCGCGTGCCCTGCTCCGGGCGTTCGCCCGGTGCGGGCGACGCTCAGGAGAGCGGCTTCGCGCCCCGCTTCTGCAGCATGTCGGTCATCAGGTCGATCTCGCCCCGCTGACCGTTGACCATGCTCTGGGCGAGCCGCTTCTCGACCGCATTGGTCGAGCGGTCGACGTAACCCTGGGCCATGGCCACACCACCCTTGTGATGTTCGATCATGAGCTGGAGGTAGTACACCTCGGCGTCCTTCCCGGACAGCGCGCGCAGCTTGTCCAGGTCGGCGTTGGTCGCCATGCCGGGCATCAGCGAGCCGTCGTGGGCCTCGTAGGTGTGGTCCATCCAGGCCATCGGCTTGGCCGCGGTGCTCTGGGTGAGGCCCCACTGGTCGAGCCAGCCCATCATCATCCCGCGCTGGTTGGCCTGGGTGTTGATGATGTCGAACGCGAGCAGGCGGACCGCCTGGTCCTGGGTGCGGTCGCGGACGATGAACGACATGTCGATCGCCTGCTGATGGTGCGTCGACATGTCGCGGGCGAACCCGGCCTCGGGGAGTCGGAGGCCGGCGCGGCCGCCACCGAAGACCCGCTGGCCGAGCCGCTGCCCGCGACCAGTGCCGGCAGCCCCAGGCAGAGCGCCACCACGGCCGCCAGCGCGGCGGGCCACCACATCATCCGCCGACGCGAGGGCCGCGCCGCGGTCACCGCACCCGCGGTCACGGCCGCGGCCGTTCCGTCGTCGAGGCCGCCGCCGAAGCCCTCGTCGAGCCCGCGGTCGAGCTCGTCGCCGCGCCCGGCCGTCCGGGCCTTGTTGCGGCGGGTCACTGCATCGCACCCTGGCTGCAGGAGGCGCCGGGCTCCTGCGTCTGCGGACCCTCGACGTACTTGGTGAAGAACTGCTCCACTCGCGGGTCACTGGCGCTGTCCACGACCAGCTGGGTACCCCAGGCGCTCAGGGTGACGGTGCCCTTCTCGTCGGGGTAGGGGCTCATGAACGAGTACGGGGTGGCCTTCACCTTGGTCGACAGCGTCTTGATGTCGGCGGCCGAGGCCTTGCTGTTGTAGGTGACCCAGACGGCGCCGTGCTCCATGGAGTGCACCGCGTTCTCGTTCTGGACGGGCTTGTCGTAGACGTTGCCCATGCAGGTCAGCCAGACCGGGTTGTGGTCGCCGCCGACCGGCGGGGTCTGCGGGTAGGTGACCTTGGTCTCGACGTGGTTGCGCGACAGGTTGCTGTACGTCTTGACGCCGGTGATCGGGGCCTTGGCCGCGGCGGCCTTGGCGTCCTTGGTGTGCTTGGCGTCCAGGGCGATCCAGGCGCCGGCGCCGATCATGCCGGCCACCAGGACGCCGGCCACGCTGAAGGCGATGATCTTGTTGCGGCGGTCGCGACGCTTCTCGGCCTCGCGGAGTTCGGCGATCCGGGCCTTGCGGTCGGCCTGCCGGTCGGCCTGGCTCTGGCGGTTGCCGGGGTTGCCCGACGTGGGCTTGGACTGCTTGGAGGCGGAACCCATGAGTTGTCCTTGTCTCCGCCGCGCGCTCGGGCACGGCAGTGTGGCGAGAGGGGTGGGGGTGGCGGAGCCGACGGGCACCCCGGGGCGTCCCGGTGGCGTCCGTCGGTGGGTTCCGCTCAGGACCTGTGGACCTGCAGGACATGGAGATCGGGCGCCGGGCCGGACACGAAGGGCGTGTCGACAGGCACGGCGGCCGGTACTTCGTGGGCGGCCACCAGCAGCGGCAGCGCGACCGCGCCGGGCTGCGGCGGGGCGTTCGGCAACTGCGCCCCCGGCCCGCAGAACGGGTGGCTGGTGCAGCCCTTGCCCGGCCCCGGAACGCCGCCGTCGGCGGTGCACCAGATGTCGGACCGCCCCGGGAAGTCCGCCCACAGCGCCGCCTGGTGCCCGTCACTGTGGGGAGCCCGGGACATGGCGGCGATCCCGTTCTGCCGTGCGGCAGCCGGGTCAGGGGCGGAGGCGGAGGTGGATGCCGCGGCCGAAGCTGCGGGGACTGCGCCGGCCTTGGCGGCCGCGTGGGCGTGGGAGGCCCGCGCGGCGAGGCCCACGGCCTTCGCGTTGCCCGCGCACGGCAGGAGCGCCAGCAGACCTGCAACCAGCAGCACCGACAGCACCACTGCCGGGTGGCCGCCCACGCGGACGGGCCTCTCCGGCTCGGCGGTCACGGGTGCGGGCGCGGTCATGCGCACATATTAATGGGCTGATCGAGTGATGCGATGCCCCTCTTGGACCATGTATTCGCGGCCTTCGGAGCACCCGTCGCTCCCCGTCGCCCGCAGGGCCGCCCGCCGGCCGCCCGCCGACCTCCCGCTCGATGTCTGCTCGTCGGAGGCAGGCCGGCCCTGTCAGCCCGCGGCCCAGGTGGCCGGAACCCGACGGGCCGCCCCGTCCAGCGAGCGGCGGGTGTCCCCGAATCCCGGACACCGTCGTTCTCCTTGGGGAGAATCGACGTCGAGTCCGGCAACACCCAGCCTGCTCGGCAGACGGCAGACACGGTACGAGGAGCCGCCACGTGAGCAACCAGGGCGCACCCGCGCAGCACCGGTCGGACGACGGCTGGTGGCACTCCGTCTACACGGGCCCGGCCGGCACCCTGCCGGACACCCCGGGCGCAGAGGCGGGCGAGGGCAGCGTCGACGACTGGTTCGACACCGCGGCGACCCTCATCGGCCCCCAGCGCACCGCGCCGCCGGGGCCCGACCCGGCGGAGTCCTCCGAGGCCCCCGAGCCGGTCGACTTCGTCGAGCCCCCGGCCACCTCGGCCGACTCCGATCAGGCCAGCGTCCCCGACTCCGAGTCCGACCCGGACCCGGACCCGGACCCCGACCCCGTTCCCGCACCGTCCGAGCCCAGCGTCGACGACTGGTTCGACTCGGCGATCGGCGTGATCGGATCGCCGGCCGCCCCGCCGACGCCCGCGCCGGTGCCGGACCTGCGGAAGGAGCCGGACCCGGTGACGGAACCCCGGTCCGAGCTCCCGCCCGAACGGGAACTGCAGTCCGAGCCCGAACGGGAGTCGCAGCCCGAACCCGAGCCCGAGGCCGTGGTCGCGCCGCCGCCGCCACTTCCCGAACGGCGCCGCCCGCGTCCCATGCCGGCACCGGCCCCCTACACCCCGCCGTCGAAGCGCCAGGACCGTCCGGAACGCCAGGACCGTCCGGATCGCCCGGACCCGAGGGCGGCCGCCCGACCCGACCGGCGGGCGGGAACCCCTGCGACCCCGGCAACCCCGGCGCCTTCCGCAGATCCCACGCCGCCCGTGGCGCCCGCGAGCCCCGTACCCACCCCGGCCGCGGGGCTCTCCGAGCCCGGCGCCGCTCCGGTTCGGCCGTCCCCCGTTCCACCCGCCACCCCGTCCGAGGCCGAGCGGTCCCCCACCACCCCGTCCCAGGTCACCCCGTCCCCCGCTGCGCCGCAGCCCTCGCCGCGCCGCGCGCCGGTCGAGCCGCCGGTGCCGTACGTCGGTGAACGGCCGCCCACCTACGGACCGGAGCCGACCGCCCTGCCGGCCGCCGAGCCGGACGGCATGGCGGCGATCGTCCCGGACACCGTCGTCGACGGCGCCCAGTACGGGGCGGCCATACTGCGGGCGGTGTCGGTGCGCGGCGACTCGGCCCGGTTCCGCGGGGAACCGCGGCGGGACGCGCTGCTGGTGACCAGGTTCGGCGAGGGTGCGGACGGCCTGCTGCTCGCGGTGGTCGCGGCACCCGGCCGCGGCGACGACGCGGCGGCAGGTTCCGCGGCTGCTGCCGAGGCGGCGCGCCAGCTGGCCGCCGCGATCGGCCGCAGCCGACTCGAACTCGCCGCCGACCTCCGGACGGGCGCCCGCGATCGTCTCCGCTACGGCCTGCAGCGGCTCACCGTCCGCGCCGCCGCGCCGTTCCGCGCGCCCGACGGCCTCGCCGACGCCGACGGCCCGACCGGCGCTGTGCCCGGTGACCCGCCCGGTGGCCGGGCGGGCGGGCTGCGCGACGACATCGGTACCGAGGGCGGCGGTCACCCGGCCGAGGGGAGTCCGGGTCGCTGCACTGCCTGCTGGTGTCGTTGGACCCGGAGGCCGGCTACCGGGCTGCCTTCGGGACCGGGCCCGGCGGCCTCTACCTGCTGCGTTCGGGCCACTGGATCGACGCCTACGCCGCCCGGCTGCTCCACCACCCGGACGGCGAGCCGCCGCTCGCCGCCGTATCACCGGTGGCGCCACGGCCGTTCCGGTTCCGTCTCGTCCCGGCGACCAGGGGGGACATCCTGCTGCTCTGCACCCCCGGCCTGGCCGGGCCGATCGCGGACGAGCCCGCCGTCGCACGCTTCCTGTCCGGTCATTGGGCGCATCCGCACCCGCCGGGCACGGTCGACTTCCTGCGGCAGGTCCAGGTCCGCGCGAAGGGCTATGCGGACGACCGCACCGCGGCGGCGCTCTGGACGGAGTGACCCCACCGGAGCCCCGTACCCCGGCGCACGGCCCGGTGCACGGGCCCGGCGGGCCGTCCGGTGGCCGGCTGCTCGTGGCCGTCCGATTCAGCCGGCTCCGAGCAGGGCGGTCGTCACCGACGCGACCTGGGCGAGCGCGTCCGCCCGGTCGGCCCCCGGCAGGCCGATCGCGAGCGGGACGGCGAACCCGTCCAGGACGGCGCGGATCTGGCGGGCCCGGCCCTCGATGCCGGCGCGGTCGCCCGGGCGGCCGTCCGGGATCCGGAACTCGCCCCCGTCGATGCCCTCCTGGAGCAGGGCGACCAGGTCGGCCTGCCACGGTGCCTCGATCTCCAGCTGGCCCTGACGGATCTCCGCGCTGGCGGGCGAGCGCCCCCACACCTCCACCCACAGGATCCAGCGCGGGTCGCCCGGGCCCTCGGGCAGGTAGAGGTCGCCGTACGCCGTGAGCCGCTGCCGGACGTCGAGATCCGGTCGGGCGAGGGCGGCGCGGCGGCGTTCACCGAGCTGGTCCTCGCTCCACCGCAGGGTCTCCAGCAGCAGCTGGTCCTTGGAACCGAAGTAGTAGAGGAGGTGGCCGGCGCTCATCTGCAGCTGCTTGCCCAGTCCGGCCATGGTGAGCTTGTCGAGGCCGTGTTCCGCGATGGCCGCCCGGGCGGTCGCGAAGACCTCCTCGCGCGGACGGGCGGGCCGCCTCGCCCGTGGTTCGGCCATCGCTCGTCCTCCCGTTGGTCGGCTGGTCGGCTGGTCGGCTGGTCGGTTGGCCGACTGGTCCGCCGGCCCGCTGCTCGGGCGCACCGCCGCTCCGGAGCCGGCCACCGCAGCGGCTCTCACGATACGTGCACACCCGCAGCCGCCCGTGCGCCGCCCAGGTCCCGCCCACGCGCCGCCCGGCCACCGGCACGGCCGTCACCAGCCGCTGTGCTCGCCGCCCTCGGCCGCCTCGCGGTGGCCGGCTTCGCGGCCGGCCTCGTAGACCTTGCGGACGAACTCCGCGGCACGCGTCTGGTCGAGGTCGTCCGTGATCCTCATCAGTTCGTCGGTGAACTCGATCAGCCAGTGTGTCGTCATGCCCTCATGACACCGTGAGCGGCGGCGCGACGCCCGCCGGACACCGTCCGGCAGGCGCCGCGCCGCGTGGGTTCCACTCGTCCGGCGGCCCAGAAGCCCAGACGCCCGGCAGCCCAGAAGCCCGGCGGTCATGAGGTGGGAGGTGGGAGCACCGCCGTCGGAGCGTCAGAACGTGCTGTCGTACGTGTAGTGCCGGGTGTGGTCCAGCATGTCGGCCGGGGTGGTGTCGTTCCACGGCTTCATCGGAGTGCCGAGCGCGCACACGTCGGGCGTCGCGACCGTCGGCAGGTAGCCCTGGTCGGGGTGGCGGCGCTGCCACTCCGCCCACAGCTTGTCGATGAAGCAGTGGTGCAGCCAGAACACCGGGTCGTTGGGCGACATGCCGGTGCCCATCAGCCCGCCGACCCACACGTGGACGCGGTTGTGCAGGTTGACGCCCCGCCAGCCCTCCAGCTGGTTGCGGAAGCCGTCGGAGGAGCTGTTCCACGGCGCGGCGTCGTACGTCCGGACGGCGAGGACGGACTCGACGTCGGCGCGGGTGGGCAGCTGGCCGACACCGGTCCCCAGCGAGCGGCGCAGGTAGTCGCGGCTGTCCGGCCGCACCGAGATCGGCCACTGGCCGCCCGCGCCGGCGAACGGGCCGGTGGTGACCCGGCCGTCGCCCGGCCGGCCGCTGCCGCCCAGCAGGTCGGCCCCCCACAGGCTCGCCGAGGTGGTGCGGTCGGCCGTCCAGTCCCAGTAGGGGAGGGTCACCGCGGGGTTGACGGACTGCAGGTCCTGCTCGAACTGGAGCAGGAACCGCCGGTGCCAGGGCAGGAACGACGGCGAGCGGTGCCCGGTGCGCTCGCCGTTGTCCGTGTCGCTGACGATGAATCGGTTGTGGGTGCTGACGTAGCCGTCGTACCGGCCGAGCCGCTTGAGCTGGAGCACCGCGTCGACGAAGTCGCGCTTCTCCTTGGCCGTCAGGGTCGCCTGGTTCTTGCGCACTGCCATGGGTCGTCCTCCTGGGTGGGACGGGTTGGTCGGGGATGGGGCGGGGAGGACGGTTCAGGCGAGCGGGACGAGGGCCGCGCCCTGCAGCTCCGCGACGGCGGCGCGGGCCAGCGCGCGCGGCGTGGGCTGCGGCTGGTAGTGGTTGATGACGCTGATCCAGGTACCGTCGGCGTTGCGCATGCTGTGCAGTTCGCGGCCGTTGACGAGCACGGTGTACTCCGGCCCGCCGTGGTGGTGGTGGCCCGTGCCGCCGGCTCCGGGCAGGCCCTGGATCCGGCGGCCGCGGTAGATCTCGTCGAAGGGTTCGGTGCCCTCCGTCCCGGCTGCGGCGGCGGGTGTGCCGGCCGGGCCGGTGAGGCCGATGACGGCGGTGCCGACGGCGGCGGTGAAGGCGATGCCGGCGCCCTGGAGCATTCGGCGGCGGGTGAGGTCGGTGCTGTGACCGGTGTCGGACACGGGTGGTCCCCCTGGGTGAAGCGGATCTGATGGATCCTCGGCTCCGGCACGTGCTTCTGGCATATGCAGAGCTGTCGGGTCCCTCATGCTCGCAAGCCGACCGCCTGCTCCGTAACCGGCGAACGGAGGGGGCCGAACGACAGACCGATTTCCGGACATCGATGAACGGTGAACGAACCCGGCGCCGGTCCGCCCTGATCCCGCACTCCGGTGCCACCCTGGCCCCGCACCCCCAGTGGCCGCCCCGGCCCCGCGGTCGCCGCCCCGGCCATCCCGCCCGCCCGATACGCCGGCGGGGCGGCCGGCACCCTCGTCAGGTGCCGGCCGCCCCACTCGACCGTCGCGGCGCCGGGCGCGCTCGGCCGCCCGGACCACCCGGGTGTCAGGCCTTCGGCTGCTGCTGGGTGATGCAGTGGATGCCGCCGCCGTTGGCGAAGATCTCCCGGGCGTCGACCAGCTCCACCGTCCGGCCGGGGTACGCCTCGGCGAGGATCGCCGCGGCCTCCTCGTCCCGCGGGTCCGCGAACGCGCAGAGGATCACCGCGCCGTTGGCCACGTAGTGGTTGATGTACGAGTAGTCGACCGGCTCGCCCTCCTCGTCCAGCAGGACGGTCGGTGCGGGCAGTTCGATGACCTCCAGCCGGCGGCCCTGGGCGTCGGTGGCGGCGCGCAGGATCGCGACGAGCTCCCGGCAGACCTCGTGGTCGGGGTGGGAGGGTCCGGCTGGACGTGTGCGACGACCACGCCCGGCCTGACGAACGAGGCGACGATGTCGATGTGGCCGCGGGTGCCGAACTCGTCGTAGTCACGGGTGAGTCCGCGCGGCAGCCAGATCGCCTTGGTGGTGCCGAGGAAGGCGTGCAGCTCGGCCTCCACCTCCTCGCGGGTCCAGTCGGAGTTGCGGCCCTCGCCGAGCTGGACGGTGTCGGTGACCAGGACGGTGCCCTCGCCGTCGACGTGGATGCCGCCGCCCTCGTTGATCAGCCGGGACGCGAAGCGCTGCACGCCGGTGAGCCCGGTGATGTGCTCGGCGATCTGCTCGTCCTTGTCCCAGCGGGCCCAGGACTGGGCGCCCCAGCCGTTGAAGATCCAGTCGGCGGCGGCGACCCCGCCCTTGCCGTCGATCAGGAAGCTCGGGCCGATGTCGCGCATCCAGGCGTCGTTCAGCGGCCGCTCGACGATCTCGACGTCGGCGGAGACGTACTTCCGGGCGTCCTCGCTCTCACCGGTGTTGACGACCAGGGTGACCGGCTCGTAGCGGGCGATGGTGTCGGCGACCCGCGCCCAGGCCTCGCGGCCGGCGTGCAGGTGCTCCGGGCTGTCGAAGGTCGGGTTCTCGGTGGGGAAGGCCATCCAGGTCCGCTCGTGCGGGTGCCACTCGGCGGGCATCCGGAAGCCGTGGGCGGCGGGGGTGTTGCTGGTCATGTGCGTCAAGTCCTTGGGGATCAGAGGAAGTAGAGGCGGCTCAGCGAGACCGAGTCGGCAGGGTCGGAGCGCAGCGGTTCGCCGTCGAGGGAGACCAGGCCGGTGTCGGCCTCGACCTGGACATGGCCGATCCGGGCGTTGCGGAGCATGTTCCGCGGGCCGATGCCACGGGTGTTGCGGACTCCGACGCGCCGTCGCCGGGTGGGGAGTCGGTCGGCGGCGACGTCGAGGTAGGAGCCGTCGGCGGCGGCCTGGGCGACGAAGGCCACCGAGATGTCGGCGGCGGTGGCGCCGTGGGCGCCGAACTGCGGCCCGAGCACCAGGGGTTCGCACCGGTCGGTGGACGCGTTCGGGTCGCCGGTGACGCCGTAGGCGGGGAAGCCGGCCTTCAGGACGAGCTGCGGCTTCGCGCCGAAGTACTGGGGCCACCAGAGCACGATGTCGGCGAGCTTGCCGACCTCCAGCGAGCCGACCTCGTGGGCGAGGCCGTGGGCGATGGCGGGGTTGGTGGTGAGCTTGGCGATGTAGCGGAGCACCCGCTCGTTGTCGTCGCCGCTCTCGGTGGTGCCGTAGCCGCCGTCGAGGGGGCCGAGTTCGGACTTCATCTTGCCGGCCATGGCGAAGGTGCGGCGGACGGTCTCGCCGGCGCGGCCCATGCCCTGGGCGTCGGAGGAGGTGATGCCGATGACGCCGAGGTCGTGCAGGACGTCCTCGGCGCCCATGGTGCCGGCCCGGATCCGGTCGCGGGCCATCGCGGCGTCGCCGGGCAGGTCGACCTTGAGGTCGTGCGCGGAGACGATCATGCCGAAGTGCTCGCCGAGGGCATCCCGGCCGAACGGCAGGGTGGGGTTGGTGGAGGAACCGATGACGTTCTCCACGCCGGCCATCTTCAGCACGTTCGGCACGTGTCCGCCGCCGCAGCCCTCGATGTGGAAGGCGTGGATGGTGCGGCCCTCCAGCACGGCGAGGGTGTCCTCCACGGAGAGGCACTCGTTCAGGCCGTCGGTGTGCAGGGCGACCTGGACGTCGTACTCCTCGGCGACCCGCAGGGCGGTGTCCAGGGCGCGGGTGTGCGCGCCCATGTCCTCGTGCACCTTGAAGCCGGAGGCGCCGCCCTCGGCCAGGGCCTCGATCAGCGGGGCCGGGTCGGAGGACGAACCGCGGCCCAGGAAGCCGATGTTGACCGGCCACGCGTCGAAGGCGTTGAACGCGTGCCGCAGCGCCCAGGGGAGTTCACCCCGACGCCCCAGACCGGGCCGAACTCCTGGCCGATGATCGTGGTGACGCCGGAGGCGAGCGAGGCCTCCATGATCCGCGGCGAGAGCAGGTGGACGTGGGTGTCGATGGCGCCGGCGGTGGCGATCATTCCCTCGCCGGAGACGATCGTCGTGCCGGTGCCGACCACGACCTCGACACCGTCCATGGTGTCGGGGTTGCCGGCCCGGCCGATCGAGGCGATCCGGCCGTCGATCAGACCGATCGACGTCTTGCGGATGCCGAGCACCGCGTCGATCACCACGACGTTGCTGATCACCACGTCGCAGGTCTCGCGGACGGCCGCGGCCTTCAGGTGCAGGCCGTCACGGGCGGTCTTGCCGAACCCCGCCAGGAACTCGTTGCCCGGCTCCTGCGAGTCCGACTCGACCCGGATGATCAGACCGCTGTCGCCGAGCCGGATCCGGTCGCCGGTGCGGGCGCCGTGGACGGCGATGTAGTCGTGGGGGGTGATCGAGCTCACGACTCCACCTCCGTGTCGTCGAAACGGGTCAGGTAACCGGTGGCGCGGGCCTTCTCCAGGGCGGCCTCCTTGGCGCCGGGCGCGTCGAGCGGCCCGTCGACCAGGCCGGCGAAGCCGATCGCGACCCGCTCGCCGCCGATCGGCACCAGGCCGACCTCGACGGTGGCGCCGGGGTCGAAGCGGACGGAGGACCCGGCCGGCACCGCGAGGTGGGTGCCGTAGGCGGCCGCCCGGTCGAAGGCCAGGCGCGGGTTGGACTCGAAGAAGTGGAAGTGCGAGGTGACCGAGATCGGCACCGCGGCGGTGTTGTGGACGGGCAGGACGACGGTCTCCTCGACCGGGTCGTAGCCGATGCCGGCGCCGGGCAGGGCCGTGCCGGGGGCCTCCTCGCCGAGCGAGCCGGCGCCGCGGAACGGGTCGTTCACCACGGCGAGCCGAGTGCCGTCGTCGAAGACCGCCTCGACCTGCACGACGGTGACCACGTCCGGCACGCCGGGCAGCACGTCGGCGGCGCTCAGCACGGAGCGGCCGGCCTCGATGGCCTCGGCCAGCCGCCGGCCGTCGCGGGCCGCCTCGCAGACGGTGTCGGCGATCAGCGCGGTGGCCTCGGGCACGTTGAGTCGTACGCCGCGGGCGCGGCGGGCGCGGGCCAGCTCGGCTGCCGTGAAGATCAGCAGCCGGTCCCGTTCGGTGGGGGTGAGTCGCACGGTTCCTCACTCGAGGGTGGCGGTCGGGGGGCGGGTCGGTCGGAGCGTGGTGGCGGGTCGCTGTTTAGAACGTCGTTCAAACTTCCGTGGCCATTGAAACCCGGCCGGGGCTCGCGTGTCCAGCGTTGCGCGCGGTCGCCCGCCGTGCCCGTCGGCGCGGCCGGTGCGCCCGCCCCGTCTGCAAAGTGCTCGGTGTTCCGGTCGCGCGCCGCCGCCGTGCCCCGCCCGTGGCGCGGGCCGCGCCCGACGGCCCCGCTGCCTCCGGGGCACGCGGCCGTCCGCCTGGAGTGCTCCCGTCAAACCTGCTCCCGTCAAACCTGCCCCCGCCCGCCGGAAGGATCACGCCGGCCGCTCCGAGCCCCGCTTCACCCCAGGTGACCGGGGATGCACTGTTGCGGAGCGGATGGAATGGGCATGAGGATGTTCGACAGTTGGACGCCGCCCGGAGGGGGACCGGAGGGCGTTCCGGAGAGGGGCGGGGGCGTATTGATGGACAGTCAGGCAAGGTTTCCGCGGCAGCGGTCGGGGGATCGGACGAGCCGGCTCGGCACCGCGCAGGACCAGCAGCCCTCGGTGCAGCCGCCCGCGGGCACCCGGTCCGCGCCGTCCGGTTCCGTCGGGGGGCCGCCGGCCGTGCACGAGCCGGGCTGCGCGCTGCACCGCACCCTGCACGCCTCGCTGGACCCGGCGGACCTGGTCGCGGTCGGCGCGATCCGGCACCGGCTGCGGGCGGCGCTCGACCGCTGGGGGTGCCCGAGCTGGCCGACACGGCCGAGCTGCTCGCATCCGAGCTGGTCACCAATGCGCTGGTGCACACGGCGAAGGGTGCGGTGTTCGAGGCGGTGCTCACCCCGGCCCGGCGGCTGCGCATCGAGGTCCACGACGGCACCGCCCGGATGCCGGGCCGGCGCGCGCCCGCCGACCACGCCACCTCGGGCCGCGGGCTGCTGCTGGTGGAGGCGCTTGCGGACGACTGGGGGTGCAGCTGCGCGGGGACGGCAAGGTCACCTGGTTCGAGCTCGGACCGTCCTGACCCGGAGCGCTGTGAAACGTGCACGAACGGTCACGGCTGCGGCAGATTCGCCACCCGGATGGCGCCACGGGATTGCCGCCTTGCCGAACATACGAGAGGCTAGTGAGAATGTGTGCGCGGGAAACCCCCGGCGGGAAGATCGGATTCTCGACCGGTCACCCCCTCCCGGCACACCGATCCGACACCACTCGACCACTGCGGTCCGCCCTGGACCGCCCGGCACGGCAGCGGCAGGAGAGACATGGCGACAGAGCCCGAGCCGCAGGGGCCCGCGCGCCGCATCCCACCGGCACAGACGGCCAGAAGCGCCGCCGGGCACGCACTGCGGACGGCGACCGCCGGCATCTCCGTCCCCGCCGGCAACCACGGGCTCCCCACCCGCACGGGTGACTCCACGCCCGACTGGCTCGAACCGGCGATGGCCGCCAACGGCATCGGCTCCTTCGACTGGGACATCCGCCGCGACATCCTGGAGGGCGACCAGCGGGCCTGCGCCATCCTCGGCCTGGACCAGAACCGCTTCGACCGCAGCTCCGCCTCCTTCCTCGCGCTCCTCCACCCCGAGGACGCCCCGGTGGTCCGCCGCCGCGTCGAGCGGGCCGTCGCCGAACTCGGTCAGTGCGGCGCCTACTACCGCACCGTCTTCCCCGGCGGCGAGATGCACGCCGTCCGCTTCCGCGGCCGGGTCCTCGCGGACGCCTTCGGCCGCGCCTCCCGGATGGTCGGCTTCGTCTGGGACGCCACCGTCGAACTCCACAAGCGCGAGCGGGCCGGCGAGATGGCCGCACTGCGCGAGGACCGCTCCCGCTTCATCAAGGAGGCCGCCCGCGCGCTCTCCGAGGCCGTGACCGTCCGCGACGTCGCCCGGGTGTTCACCGAGCTGCCGCTGCCCGGTCTGCCGCCCGACGGTCTGGTGCTCGCCTCGCTGGAGGCCGGCCGGCTCGCCATCCTCGGGGCCAGCGGCTACCGCAGTGAGCACATCGCCCAGTTCGACCGCTCCCCGCTCGCCGCCGACCACCCCATGTCGGACGCCGTCCGGCACCGCGCCCCGGTCTTCATCGCCCACCGCGACGAGTACCGCGAGCGCTACCCCGAGGCCTGGGCGCAGATCGCCTCCGGCGTCGGCCGCAGCTCCTGGGCCTTCCTGCCGCTGGTCGTCAGCGGCCGGGCCATCGGCGTCTGCACCGTCAGCTTCGACGACGACCGCGAGCTCGACACCGACGAGCGCACCCTGCTCTCCACCCTCGGGGGCCTGGTCGCCCAGTCCCTCGCCCGCGCCCAGCTGCACGACGCCGAGCACGAGCTCGCCGCCAGCCTGCAGCGCGTCATGCTGCCCCGCGCGGTGCCCTCGGTGCCCGGCGTCACCACCGCCGTCCGCTACCTCGCGGCCGGCTCCGGCCTGCAGATCGGTGGCGACTGGTACGACGTCGTGCCGCTGCCCGGCGGCCACGTGGGCCTGGTCATCGGCGACGTCCAGGGCCACGACGTGCACGCCGCCGGCATCATGGGCCAGCTGCGGATCGCCCTGCGCGCCTACGCCGCCGAGGGCCACCCGCCCGCCGCGGTGATGGCCCGCGCCTCGCGCTTCCTCGCCGACCTCGACACCGACCACTTCGCCACCTGCACGTACGCCGAGGTCAACGTCGACTACGGCGTGGTCTACGCGGTGCGGGCCGGACACCTCGACCCCGTGGTGCGGCGCGCCGACGGCACCGCCTCCGTCCTGCCGGTCGCCGGCGGTCTCCCGCTCGGTGTCGACCCCGACGAGGAGTACCGGGTCACCCGGTTCAGCCTCGATCCCGGTGAGACGGTGGTGCTCTGTACCGACGGCCTCGTCGAGGCCCGCGGCATGGACCTCGACACCGGCTTCGCCCGGCTCTGCCATGCCGTCTCCGGGTACCTGCCCGCGCCCCACGAAGGGGCCCGCGAGCCGTTGGAGGAGCTCGCCGACCGGGTCGCCGCCGGCGCCGCAGACTCCAGCGAGCGCGAGGACGACATAGCGCTGCTGCTGCTCCGCTGGGACGGCCCGGCAGGCGGCCTCGCCGCCCAGCAGCTGCGCCGCCGGATCGGCCAGGCGGACTTGGCGCGCATCGCCGAGCTGCGCGGCGAGCTGCGGGACGCCCTGCGCCGCTGGGGCGTGCCGGAGCTGATCGACACCGCCGAACTGCTCTCCTCCGAGCTGGTCACCAATGCCATCCGGCACACCGACCGGGACGCGATGTTCACGGCCCGGCTCTACCGCGAGCCCGCGGCGGCCGAGAGCGAGGCGGGCGCCGGTGCCGAGCGGGCCCGGCTGCGGGTCGAGGTCGAGGACGAGTCAGACCTCTGGCCGACCCGCCGCACCCCGGGCGAGCAGGCGTCCTCCGGGCGCGGGCTGATGCTCGTCGAGGCGCTGGCCGACGCCTGGGGCGTCGAGCCGCGGGGCAGCGGCAAGCGGATGTGGTTCGAGCTGTCCGCCGAGGCGGGTGCCCCCGCGGACGACTGACGACCGGTGGCCGACGGCCGGCCGGTGCCCCGGCCGCCGCCGTGGGCGTGCCGGGGCCGGGGGCCGGTGCGGTCTCAGCCGAACTGCTGCTCCAGGTCCTTGAGCTTCTGCTCCAGCGAGTCCAGGCGCGGCAGGGTGATGGTGTCGTCGTCCGGTGTCAGGTCGATGCTGCGCGGGGCGGGCCCGCTCGCGGCTGCCGGACCGACGCTGCGGGGGGCGGGCCTGACGGGGAGTCCGGGGAGGCGGCCGGGCCCTCGGCGGGGGCCGGTTCGGCCGCTATGGCGGGCTCCGTGCCGCCGGGCTCCAACTGTCGGGCGGCCGTCCGGTGCCGCCAGCCGCCCTGGTGCCGGCCGATCGCCCGGATCTCGGCGCGCTCGCGACGGTGCGCCAGCCGACGGCGCTCACGGTCCTCGGCGGCCGTCCGCTTGTCGTCGCGGACCTCCTCCACCGCCTCGTCGAGCGTGCGCACGCCCTCCAGCAGCATCAGCGACCACGCCGCGTACGTCTCCAGCGGGGCCCGCAGCCAGCGGACGATCCGGATCTGCGGCAACGGCCTTGGCACCAGGCCCTGTTCGCGCAGGGCGGCGCGGCGGGTCTGCTTCAGCGCCCGGTCGAACAGGACGGCGGCCGAGAGCGACATCCCGGCGAAGAACTGCGGTGCCCCGGCGTGCCCGAAACCGCGCGGCGCGTGCACCCAGTTGAACCAGGCCGAGGCGCCGGCGAACAGCCACACCAGCAGCCGGGAGCCGAGCGCCGCGTCGCCGTGGCTGGCCTCGCGGACGGCCAGCACGGAGCAGAACATCGCGGCGCCGTCCAGCCCGAACGGCACCAGGTACTCC
Organism: Kitasatospora paranensis; assembly: GCF_039544005.1. Lineage (NCBI taxonomy): Bacteria > Bacillati > Actinomycetota > Actinomycetes > Kitasatosporales > Streptomycetaceae > Kitasatospora > Kitasatospora paranensis. Next base: position 2,343,234 of record NZ_BAABKV010000001.1, on the reverse strand, counting down.
CAGCCGCCGGAGAGGTTGAGGTTCTGCACGCCGAATCCGACCAGGCCGTGGAAGGAGAGCGCCGCGGCCACCGCCGCGCAGCAGAACAGCAGGGTGTACGAGGCGCCCCCGTACAGGGATTCCTTGCGGCGGCGGCGGTCCTCCGAGCGCTCCCAGGAATCCGAACCGCCCGCGGCCGAGGTGGCCCGGCTGCGGGCGAACGCGACCAGCACGGCGACGACCACCAGGACGGCCACCCCCGTCACGGCCCAGCCCAGCGGTATGTCGGACAGTCTCATGACCTGAACCAGCCTCGCTTTCCTGCGTAGGGACGGCGGGACCATCATGGCGGAGAATTCCGGCGGGATCGGCCGGATCAGCCGCAATGCACCGCCCCGGGGGAAATACCGGCGAATACCCGAATGGAAATCACATGGATTGCCGACGCGGACAGGTGAAACAGGGCTCCTCCGGGCGGACGGTGTAGAACAGACAACAGGTCGTCCGAGTACGTGTACGCATGGCGTCCTCGTGGCGGAATCCGGCGGCGCCGACGAACGGGGCCGGACCGTCGCCCGGCAGCAGGGCGGTCAGCTCCGCCGCCGCGCGGTCCTCCTCGCCGAACAGGCCGCCCAGGTACCACAGGCCCTCGACGACGTCGTCGGTGACCATGCCCCACAGCGTCCGCGGCCCGCGGCGCACCCGCGGACGGAACGCGGCCACCACGGGCGCCAGGTGCTCGGCGACGGCGGCCAGGAGTTCGGCGCGCAGCGCGGCCTCGTCCGGCACCACGCGCACGTCCGCACCGCCGGCGCGGGCCCTGCCGCCCACGGCCGCCGCGGAGGCCGGCGGGTCGCCGGGGAGCACGACCGACTCGACCGGCCGGACGGCCAGTTCGCCGGTGGACCGGTTGATCGCCACCCGGTCCGGCGGCAGTCGGGGACCCGGCGTTCCAGGAACCACGGGACGGTGAAGGCCAGGGCCACCGGCCAGGCGTAGCGGTGCAGGCTGAATCCGGCGGCCACGTCGGGCCGCAGCGGCACCCCGTGGTCGCGCTCGCCCGCCCGGGAGTCCAGGTCGATCATCGCCTGCACGGCCCGCGGGTCGGCGGCCAGGGTCGAGCCGCGCACCCAGCCCTCGCCGGCGGGCGGCTCGCCCGCCCGGATCCGCAGGGCGGGGTAGGCGGCGGCGAGCCGGCGGTAGCCCTCCCCGACAGGGTCGCCGGTGGCGGACGGCTCGGTGCTGATGGCGGTCATGCGGACCCCGGGGGAGATGCGGGCCCGGGTGCGGCGCCCGCGGTCGGCAGCGGCTTGCCTGTCCGGGGCACTGCTCACCCCGGACAGGTAAGGCTTACCTTATCGGAGTCCGTCCCCGATGTGCTCGGGCGGCCGCTCCCCGCTCGGCCGCTCCCCGCTCGGCCGCTCCTCCTGCGACCGCTCCCCGTGCGTGCGTCCGTCCGCCGGGCCGCCCGGTGCGGGCAGCCGGGCCACCAGCCAGACCGGCACGCCGCCGAGTGCCTGCACCAGCCGGGCCGCCTCCGCGCGGAGCCGGGTCGCCTCGGTGGGCTCGGCCACCTCCGCCAGCGAGGCCAGGGCCGGTGCCACGCCGACGGTGAATCCCAGCTCCTCCCGCAGCCGCAGTGACGTGCGGAAGCCCTCCGCCGCCCGCGCCCGGTCGCCCGCCGCCTGGGCCAGCCCGGCCAGGTGCCGCCAGGTGTACGAGCACAGCAGTCCGTCGCCGCGCTCCGTCGCGGCGTCGTGCGCCCGCCGGTACGCCATCCTGGCCGCCGCCGGGTCGTGCAGCAGGTTCTCGGCGACCAGCCCCCGCCGGAAGTCGAGCAGCGGCCGGCCCGGGGCGTCCGGCGGCAGCAGTGCCGATGTCCGCCCCAGGGCCGCCTGCGCCTCGTCCAGCCGGTCGCGGCGGCCCAGCACACTGGCCACGTACGCCAGGAAGCCGCGGGCGCAGGCCGCCGCGGCCCGCTGCTCCGGGCCGCCCGCGACCGCCTCCGCGAGCCGCAGTGCGGCCTCCGCCTCGGCCCAGTTCGCGGCCGTGAACATGCACTGCTCGATCAGAAGTTCGGCCCGTTCCAGGGCTGCCGCCGGATCGCGCGCGGCAGCGGGCCGCAGTAACTCCGCGGCCTCCTGCCAGCAGCCGCGCGACCGCAGCCGCCACACGGCGTCCGCCATGCCCCCCGGGGCCGTCCTGTGCTCCGACAACGCCACCTCCTTGTGTGCGCCATCCAGCAACGCCCGGCCGTCCCCTCGGTCCTGCGCTGTGGCGGCAATTCAACACGGGGGCGAGCTTGTGCACCAGATCACGAGCGCGACGGAATTGCGGAACCGCCCCTTCCGCTCCGTGCGCGGACGGGCCCCGGGGCGCGTCCGGTCAGGACGTCCAGCCCGTCTCCACCAGGGCCTCGGCCGCGCCGTTGGCCGGCTGCGGCTGCCCGGTCGCGTCCAGGGCGAACAGCGCCACCAGCAACTGCTCGCCGCGCACCACCGCCTGGTGCGAGTACCCGGAGACGCTGAACATCGCCGCCGCCATCTCCTCGCTGTGCAGCGTCTGCATCCACAGGCACTCCACCGCCTTCACGTCCGCCGACTCCGTCCAGGTGTCCACCTGGGCCACCAGCCGGCTGCCCAGCAGCGTCGCCCCCTCGCGGTCCTGGCCGTCCGTCAGCTCCAGATCCTCGAAGCCCAGCCACTGCAGATAGCGGGCCGCGGCCAGCACCGCGTCCTGCGGCGAGTGCACCGGCTGCGGGCGGAACGGCGGGCGGAGCAGCCGGTGCCGCCCCGGCGGCAGCGACGGCTCCGGCGGCGGGCCGGCCGGCGGCCGCGGGCCCGCGGCGGGCCGCCCCACCGGGCCGGACGCCGGCAGTCGCGGCGAGCGGTCCACCGGCAGCCGCACCGTGGCGCCGCAGTTGCAGGTGAACTCCGGCTGCGGCCACTGGTCGCTGCGCCCGCAGTGCGGGCAGCGCATGCTCAGCCAGGAGTCCTCCCAGGAGCGGAACCGCACCTGCACCGGCACGCCGCCGCGCAGCAGCGGCACCCGCAGCTGCTGCCCGCACGGACACGGCAGGCTCGGGGGCTCGTACAGGTGCTCACGGCGGCAGGCCGGGCAGCGGATCGCGGAGGCGCCCGCCGACGGCACGGGCCCGGGCGCCTGGTCGCTGAAGTCGTCGGGCAGCGGCACTGCGGTCATGGCTGGCACCGTCCGTTCGGTGTCGGCTGGGCAGGTTCAGCCCCAATCCTCCCTGATCCGGGCAGGTGAGGGAACGGAATACGGCAAACCTCAGGGTCTCTTAAGGGGCGTACGACCGACTCGGCGGCCCCTCCCGGCGGCGCCGGACGAGGCCGGATCTGACGGGAAGTCAGCTCCGGCCGCCGCCGGACGGGGCACCGCCGGCGCGCCCCTCGGCCGTCCAACACGCCAGGTCGGCAGGGGTGTCCAGATCGTCCGGAACGGCCACGTCGCCGCACTCCACCAGCCGCAGCTCCCCGGGGTGCGCGGCGAGCAGGGCGCGCGCCCCCGCATCGCCGCGCGCGCCCTGCGCCGCCTCCGCGAAGTACCGCGCCCCGATCAGTACCGGATGGCCCCGTCGCCCCCCGTACGCCGCCGCCACCAGCTCCCCGCCCGCCCGGTGCGCCGCCAGCAGCCGGGCCACCGCCGCCGGCGTCACCCCGGGCGTGTCCACCAGCATCACCAGTACCGCCGGCGCCTCCGCGGGCAGCGCCGCCAGACCCGCCCGCAACGACGAGCCCATCCCGCTCTCCCAGTCCGGGTTGTCCACCAGGACGCAGTCACCGGTCTCCGCCGTCGCCCGGACCTGCGCCCGCGCCGCCCCCAGCACCGCCACCACCGGTCCGCAGCCGGCCGCCCGCACCACCCCCAGCGCATGCTCCAGCAGCGGCCGCCCCCGGAAGGGAAGCAGCGCCTTCGGCCGCCCGCCGAGGCGCCGCCCGCCCCCGCCGCCAGCACCACCGCCGCCACGCCCGGATCCGTCATGCCCCCAGTCTCCCGACCCTCGCCCGGCCCCGACAGCTGTGCGATCGTACGAGGGGACGCCGCAGGTCAGCGCCGCACCCCGGTGCTTCGGCCGCTGGCCCCGGACGCTCCGGCCCCCTTGTACTTGGTCCATGGCACGACTGGCACCCCGTACCGAGCAGCCGCACGGCTCACCCCTGGTCGACCGCTACGGCCGGATCCACACCGACCTGCGGATCTCCCTCACCGACCGCTGCAACCTGCGCTGCACCTACTGCATGCCTGCCGAAGGCCTCTCCTGGCTGCCCAAACCCGAGCTGCTCACCGACGCGGAACTGCTGAGGCTGGCCCGGATCGCCGTCACCCGCCTCGGCATCCGCACGCTGCGCCTCACCGGCGGCGAACCGCTGCTGCGGCGCGGCCTGCCCGGCCTGATCGCCGAACTCGCCGCCCTCGGCCCCGAGCTCTCCCTCACCACCAACGGCATCGGCCTGGCCCGCACCGCCGCCGACCTCAAGGCTGCCGGGCTGCACCGGGTCAACGTCAGCCTCGACACCCTGCGCCCCGAGCGGTACGCCGAGATCACCCGCCGCGACCGCATCCACGACGTGTTCGCCGGCCTGGCCGCGGCCAGGGCCGCCGGCCTCGACCCGGTCAAGATCAACGCCGTTCCCGTCCGCGGCGTCAACGACGACGAACTCGTCGACCTCGTCGACTTCGCCGCCCGGCACGGGTACCGGATGCGCTTCATCGAGTCGATGCCGCTGGACGCCCAGGGCGCCTGGGAACGCGACCGCATGATCACCGCCGACGAGATCCTCGACGTCCTCGGCCGCCGCCACCGCCTCGTCCCGGTCGGCCGGCACGCCAACGCCCCCGCCGAGGAGTGGCGGATCGCCGGCACCGACACCGTGGTCGGCGTCATCGCCTCCGTCACCCGCCCCTTCTGCGGCGGCTGCGACCGCGTCCGGCTGACCGCCGACGGGCAACTGCGCAACTGCCTGTTCGCCACCACCGAGTCCGACCTGCGGGCGCTGCTGCGCGACGGCTCCGACGACGACCGGATCGAGGCCGCCTGGCGGGTCACCGTCGCCCGCAAGGGACCCGGCCACGCCATCGGCACGGCCGACTTCGTCCGCCCCGACCGCCCGATGTCCGCGATCGGCGGCTGACGACCGACCGCCCGCCCCGGGCGCCCCGGCCGGATGCCGCGGTGCGCGACCGAACCGTACTTGACCCGGCATGAACCCCCTGGTCTGCTGGTGCGCCGTCACCAGCCACACCCTCGGGGAGAACCCGTGCGCGCCCGCCGTACCGCCGTCCTGTCCGTCGCCCTGCTGCCCGCCCTCGTCCTGACCGGCTGCAGCAGCGGCAAGTCCGCCTCCACCGACGCCGCTGCGCCCTCCGCCGCACTCGGCACCAGCCCCCTGCAGAACCCCGACGGCACCCGCCCCGGCCTCGCCCCGCTCACCTCCGCGGCCGACCGCGCCGCCGGCCGGGCGCTCGTCGCGAAGGTCCGCACCGCCGCCGCCGGCCCCAAGACCGGCTACGACCGGGACCAGTTCGGCCCGGCCTGGACGGACAACGTCGACGGCACCCCGCTCGGCCACAACAACTGCGACACCCGTAACGACCTGCTCGCCCGTGACGGCCGCTCCGTCCAGCACAAGGACGGCTCCGCCTGCACCGTCACCTCGATGACCATCCACGACCCCTACACCGGCAAGAACGTGCAGTGGACGAAGGCCCAGGCCACGAAGATCCAGATCGACCACGTGATGCCGCTCTCCTACGACTGGCAGCAGGGCGCCGCGAAGTGGGACAAGGCCAAGCGGGTCCGGATCGCCAACGACCCGCTCAACCTCATCCCCGCCGACGGCTCGCAGAACGCCGCCAAGGGCGACTCCGGCCCCGCCGAGTGGCTGCCCGCCGACGCGCGGATCCGCTGCGCCTACGTCGTCCGGTTCGCCCAGGTCTCCCTCAAGTACGACCTGCCGGTCACGCCCGCCGACAAGCAGGCCATGCTGCAGCAGTGCGCCTGACCGTCCCGTCCCGGACACGCGTCCGGCCCGCCGAGGGGAGACTCGGCGGGCCGGACGGCTCGGTGCGGTGGTGCGTCAGCCGGTGGTGCCGGCCGTCTTGGGAGCGGTCAGGTCGTAGACGGTGGCGCTGCCGACCGTCTTGGCGGTGAAGTTCGCCGCGACCCAGGTGGAGATCTGCGTGGAGTCGGACGAGCCGCCCATCCCGCCGCCACCGCCGCCGCCGAAGCCGCCGCCGCCGATGAACCAGTGCACCTTGCCCTCCTTCACGTACTGCTGGAAGGCGCTCAGGCTCAGCGACGGGTCGGTGCCGTTGAAGCCGCCGAGCGCCATCACCGGCTCACCGGTGGCCAGCTGGTAGCTGGCCTGGTTCTGCGAGCCGACGGCCGCGGCCACCCAGGTGTAGCTGCCCGCGTCCTGCTTCAGCAGGGCCGCCAGCTCGCTGCTGACCCGGGCGCCGTCGAGCAGGCCGCCCATGCCGCCGCCCATGCCGCCCGCACGGCCCTCGCGGAACCCGCCGGTGCCGCCCTGGCCGGTCGTCCCGGGGAAGCCGCCCTGGCCGCCGCCACCAGGGGCACCGCCCTGGCCGGTCGTGCCGTTCGTCCCGGGGAAGCCGTTGGCCGCCCCGCCGTTGCCCGCCCCGCCGTTGCCCGTGGCTCCGCGCATGCCGGGGAACCCGTTCGCGCCGCCCGGCATCTGGCCGCGGAAGCCGCCGCGCCCGCCGCCCGGCCCGCCGAAGCCGTTGGAGCCCTGCACCTGCGGTCCGGCCGTCACGATCGAACCGGAGTGCCCGGTCGACACGGTGTCCAGCGCGTACGCCGTCGGGCCGCCCAGGGTGGCGGCCAGCGCCGCCAGCCCGGCCACCGCGGCCAGCCGGCCGCCCGTGCGTCCGCCGATCCGGCCGACCGCCGGCAGCGCCGCACCGGCGACGATCCCGCCGATCAGCACCGCCCAGCGCAGCCACGGCAGGAAGGTGGAGCTGCGGCCCAGCAGCACGAACGCCCAGACCGCGGTCACCGCGACCGTGCCGCCCAGCAGCGCCGCGTACGGCAGCCGGTGGCGCGCCCGCCACAGGCCGTCGGTGCCCATGCCGACCAGTGCGGCCACCGCCGGGACGAGCGCCACCGTGTAGTACTGGTGGAAGATGCCCGACATGAAGCTGAAGGTCAGGCCGGTGCAGAGCAGCCAGCCGCCCCAGACCAGGAACGCCGCCCGGGCGCTGTCGGTGCGCGGGTAACGGCGGGTCGCCCACAGGCCGACCACCAGCAGGATCAGCGCAGCCGGCATCAGCCAGGCGATCTGGCCGCCGATGTCGCCGTCGAACAGCCGGGTGATGCCGGTGGAGCCCCACATGCCGCCGCCGTTGCCGCCGCGGCCGCCGCCACCGCCGACACTGCCGGTCTCGTTGCCGGTGAGCCGGCCGAAGCCGTTGTAGCCGAAGGTCACGGAGAGGAAGTCGTTGTCCTGCGATCCGCCGATGTAGGGGCGGGCCGACGCCGGGACGAGCTCCACGACCGCCACCCACCAGCCGGCCGCGGCCACCATCGCCAGCGTCCCCCACAGCAGCTGCCGCACCCGGCGCCCCAGCCCGGTCGGCGCCACCACCAGGTACACCAGCGCGAAGGCCGGCAGCACCAGGAAGGCCTGCAGGGTCTTGGTCAGGAAGCCGAAGCCGAACATCACGCCGGTGAAGAGCAGCCACCGGGTGCTCGCGGTCTCGGTCGCCCGCAGCACCCCGTACGCGGCCAGCGTGAGCAGCAGCACCAGCAGCGCGTCCGGGTTGTTGAACCGGAACATCAGCGCCGCCACCGGGGTCAGCGCCAGCGCCGCACCGGCCACCAGCCCGCCGACCGGCGAGAAGCGGCGGCGCACCGCCGCGTACACGGTCGCCACCGTGCCCACCGCCATCAGCACCTGCGGCGCGAGGATGCTCGCCGAGCTCAGCCCGAAGAGCCGCACCGACAGCGCCATCGGCCACAGCGACATCGGCGGCTTGTCGACGGTGATGAAGTTCGCCGCGTCGGAGGAGCCGTAGAAGAAGGCCTTCCAGCTCTGCGAGCCGGCCTGGACGGCGGCCGAGTAGAAGGAGTTGGCGTAGCCGGAGGCGCTGAGGTTCCAGAAGTACAGCACCGCGGTGGCCGCCAGCAGGGCGAGGAACGCCGGGCGCACCCACTGCGGGTCGTCCTCGCGGCCGCGCCGGGCCCGGCCGGGGAGGGTGCGCAGGCGGCCCGCCCACGAGGACGGGCCCTTGGGTCCCGTCGGCGGCAGCGCGGCCGGCGGGAAGATCGGATCGACCGTGGCCGGCGCGGCCGGCGCCGCCGGCGGCGGATAATCCGCGGCCTCGGGCCACGCGACACTGGTCGGAGGGACGGAACTGGTCTCGGTCATGGGCGATACGCTCCCCGCCCGGGCTGAAAGGTTGATGAGAGCCGGGTATGAGCGGGGTGTGTTCTGTCACCGCCGGTGACCGGCCCGCCGGGAGCGGGCCCGTTCGGGCCGTTCGGGGCAGGCGTCAGGAGGCGCCGGGCACCGGGGGCGCGGTGGTCGGGCCTGCGCCGGGGCCGGCCCCGCCGGGCTGCTGGGGCGGGGCCAGCCGCTTGCCGAGCCACTCCAGGGCGGGCGGGATCTCGCGTGTCCAGGTGCGGAAGTTGTGGCCGCCGGTGTCCAGGGTGATGGTGGACAGCTGGGTGGGCGCCCGGAACGCCGCGATCATCTTCTGGGTCGCCGGGTAGTTCTTCTCGTCGAGGCTGGTGGCCAGCAGCAGCGAGACCGGCTCGGGCGGCAGGTTCTTCAGCCGCCACAGCAGGTCGTTCTCCCGCTTCAGCGCGGGCTTGCCGCCGAACAGGTCGCCGGTGGTGGGGTCGTTCGAGGTGCTGTAGTAGCCGGAGAGCGAGATCGCCGAGCGGTAGCTGTCGGGCTTGCGCAGGGCGAACTTCAGCGCGCAGTAGCCACCGGTCGAGTCGCCGACCGCCGCCCGGGCGTCCGCCCGGTCCAGCACCCGGTAGCGGGAGGCCATCGCCTGCGGCACGTCCTTGGTGAAGAACGTCTCGACCTGCGGGCCGCCCGGGATGTCCATGCACTCGGTGTCCCGGTTGCTGTCCACCGTCGGCCGCATCATCAGCAGCACGGTCGGCGGCATCTGCCCGGCCTGGATCGCCTTCAGCGTGGACGCCGGGTACTCCAGCAGGGAGATCAGCTTCTCCGCCGAGCCAGGGTAGCCGGAGAGCACCAGCATCATCGGGAACCGGGCGTGCGCGTAGCCGGGCTGGAAGTACTGCGGCGGCAGGTACACGTAGGCGGGCGAGCCGATCAGGCCGGTGGACTCGCCCTGGATGCGGACCTGCTCGATGGAGCCCGAGCGGTCGGGGGCGGACCCCTGCGAGGAGTACACCTTCTGCTGCCCGGTGACCGACAGCGCCTTGCCCGCCGGCTGGTGGTCGACCACCATGCCCGGCCCGCCACCGGTGCCCAGCAGGTCGCCCCAGGTGCTGTAGAAGCCGAAGTACGCGTTGGCCACCAGGCCGAGCGCGGCGAGCACCGCCAGCTGCGTCCCGAGGAAGGCGCTCAGCCGGCCGAGCCAGGCCCGCCACCCGGCGCCGGCGAGCCGGGGCCACAGCCACATGGTGGCGGCGAAGGCGCCGACGGCGAGCACGACGGCGATGACGCGCAGGGGAAGTCCCGTAAGGCTGAACACAAGGCGATCGTAGTTGACTGCCAGAATCCACTCAGACGACCCCCAGGTTCCGCACAGACGGTGCACGCACCGCCCCGGGCGGGCAACGCCCCGCCGCTCCGGGGTGCCGCCACCAGGAGGACAGGCGGTGTGTCGGCCGGCCCGAGCGGCAGGGTGCCTGCCTACGCTCTGAGCAGCCGTCAGCCGATGGCGTGCCCCCCGCCACCGCGGTGCGGGCGGGCCTGGTCCCCCGGGGAGACGTTCATGCCGTCCGCACCGAGCCCCGGCGGGGCTTCCGCCACCCGTCCGGCCAAGCCGGGCGCCCTGCGCAGACTGGGCACCTGGTGCGCCCGGCACGGCGTCCTGGTCCTCGTCCTGTGGCTGGTGGCCGTCGGCGGGGTGCAGGTGCTGAACCGCGCCTTCGGCGGGGACTTCTCCGACAACTTCTCGCTGCCGGGCAGCCAGTCGCAGAAGGGGGCGGACGTCCTCCAGGCGAACGACCCGGCGGCGGGCGGCACCGGCTCGCAGATCGTGCTGCACGACGCCCAGTCGCTGACCGGCTTCCAGAACCAGGTCGGGCAGGCCGTCACCAACCTCCAGCACCTGCCGCACGTGCTGTCCGCGCAGAACCCGCTGCAGGCCCAGCCGTCGCCGACCGGGCCGATCTCCACGTCGGGGACGACGGCGTACATCTCGGTGAAGTTCGACACCACCCCGGCCGCGCTCGGCCCGGACTACCTGAACCAGGTCTACGCCGCCGTCGCCCCGCTGACCCAGGCCGGGGTGCAGGTGGAGTACGGCGGCCCGCTCGGCGAGGCGGCCAGGCCGAAGGCCGACGACCGTTCGAGTGAGGCGATCGGCTTCCTGGTGGCGATCGTCGTGCTGCTGGTCGGCTTCGGCAGCATCATTGCGGCCGTGATGCCGCTGGTCACGGCCCTGATCGCGGTGATCGTCGGGCTCGGGCTGCTCGGTCTGCTGGCGGCCGCGCTGACCTTCGCGACCGTGTCACCGACGCTCGCCACCATGATCGGCCTCGGCGTGGGCATCGACTACGCACTGTTCCTGCTGACCCGCTACCGGCAGGACATCATGGACGGCGCCGACCCGGCGGAGGCGGCCGGGCACGCGACATCGACCAGCGGCCGGGCGGTGCTGGTCTCCGGCTGCACGGTGGTCATCGCGCTGAGCGGCCTGTCCGCGTCGGGCGTCTCGTTCATCTCCAAGCTGGGTCTCGCGGCGGGCATCACCGTGGTGACCGCGGTGCTGGGCGCGCTGACCCTCGTGCCCGCGCTGCTGGGGATCGTCGGACGGCGCATCGACCGGTACCACGTGCGGACGCCGGTCGCCGAGACCTCCGCCGACCCCGCGGCGGAGGCGAAGGGCACCTGGCACCGGTACGCGCAGCGGGTGGAGCGCCGGCCGTGGTGGTTCCTGACGGGCGGCGTGATCGTGGTCGGGATCCTGGCGATCCCGCTGTTCTCGATCCAGCTGGGGCACATCGACGACGGGGCGGATCCGACGAGCTTCACCGACCGGCGGGCCTTCGACCTGATGTCGGACGCGTTCGGACCGGGTTCCAACGGCCCGCTGACGGTGGTGATCGACCAGACGAACGTGCCCTCGGGCGACCGGGCGGCGCTCCAGGCCAGCACGCAGCAGGCCCTCACCGGGCTGCCGAACACCGCGTCGGTCAGCCCGCCGCAGGCCGCCGGCAACGGGAACGTGCTGGTCTCGCAGGTGATCCCGACCACCCGTCCGCAGGACAGGCAGACCACCGACCTGGTGAACACCCTGCACGACACCGCCCTGCCGAAGGCCGTGGCGGGCACCGCGGCCACCGCGTACGTCACCGGCACGACCGCGGCCCAGGTGGACTTCCTGGAGATCGTCTCCAGACGGCTCCCGATCATCATCGCGGTGGTGGTCGGCCTGGCCTTCCTGATCATCCTGGCGGTCTTCCGCGGCCTGCTGGTGGCGGTGAAGGCGGCGGTGCTCAACCTGCTGTCGATCGCCGCCTCGTACGGCGTGGTGGTGGCCGTCTTCCAGTGGGGCTGGGGCGGGCCGCAGCTCGGGGTGAACGGCAAGGTGCCGATCGAGAGCTATGTGCCGATGATGATGTTCGCCATCGTCTTCGGCCTGAGCATGGACTACGAGGTGTTCCTGCTCTCCCGGGTGCACGAGGCGTGGGTGCGCACGGGCGACGCCAAGGAGGCCGTGGCGCACGCGCTGGAGATCACCGCGCGGGTGATCACCTGTGCCGCGCTCATCATGTTCAGCGTGTTCGCGGCGTTCGTGGTCAGCGACAACGTGGTGGTGAAGATGCTCGGGCTCGGTCTGGCCTTCAGCGTGCTGATCGACGCCACGGTCGTCCGGCTGCTGATGGTGCCGGCGGTGATGACCGTGCTGGGCCCGCGCGCCTGGTGGACGCCGCGCTGGCTGGACCGGATCCTGCCGCACATCGACACCGAGGGCACGGGGCAACCGGCAGCCTGAGCCGCCGCGCCCTGGGCGCCCGTGCCGCAGCCGCCCCCGGAGCCGGGGGGCGGCCGTGTCACGGTGGTGCGTCAGCCGTGGTCAGCCGGTCGTCACGGGTAGGAGACGACGTTCGACGGGGTGGTGGAGGTGCCGGAGGTCGCGGCGCCGGTGTCGTTCACCACGTGGTTGAACTGGCCGTTGCCGCCGAGCGAGTTGACCAGGATGTCGTGCAGCTTGACGTTCGGGGTGTTGGGCACCTCGAAGCCGTGGTCCACGACGATGGTCGGGTCGACGTTGAAGTAGCAGTAGCTGCCCAGGCCCCAGGCCTCGTGGCTGGTGACGTTGTTGTCGACCTTGTAGGCGGCGAAGCCCTTGGTGGCGCCGTTCTGGACGGCGGCCTGGTTCGGGGCGTCGTAGGCGATCTCGTTCTGGAAGAAGATCGTCTTGCCGCCGTTGCCGGACCACTCGACGTCGTACTTCTTGAAGTGCTCGACGAACAGGCCGGTCGCCAGGACGTTGTTGCCGCCGACGAGCATGCCGTAGTCGGAGGCGTTGACGTCCCAGCCGACGCCCGCGCCGTGGTCGGCGCGCCAGATCCAGGTGTGGTCGATGATCGTGTTGTTGCTGTTGATCACCATGCCGGCGGTGGTCTTGCCGGCGCCCGCGCCGCCGACGCGGACGAAGACGTCCTGGATGACGGTCGGGTCGTTGGTGTGGTCGGCGCCCGGGCCGGAGCCTCCCACCTGCAGCAGCGACGGGGAGTTGACGGTGCCGGCGTCCAGCAGCAGGCCGGCGACCTTGACGCCGTCGACGTCGGCGACCTTCATCGCGGTCACGCCGTTGTCCGGGATGACGGTGGCGAGGCCGAGGCCGAGCACCACGGTGTCCGGGCGGGTGATGTTGATGCTCTGGTCGACGTGGTAGACGCCGGGGGTGAAGAGCAGGTTCAGGCCCTGGGCGAGCGCCTGGTTGATGGTGGCCGCGGTGGCGCCGGCCTTGACCACGTAGAACTGGCTCAGCGGGAGCGAGCTGCCCTGCGGGGTGCCGTTGCCCCAGGAGGTGCCGCGGGCGTTGGTGCGCTTGGCGGGCACGAACACCTTGTAGTCGCTGCCGTCCAGGTACAGGAACGGCTTCTCCTGGGAGACCGGGGTGGTGTCCAGGGTGGTGTACGGCGGGTTCGGGAAGCCCTGGGCGGGCGCGCCCTGGACGCCGGAGAACACCTGGTTCCACACGCCGTTGGAGAACCCGCCGATGGAGCTGTCGCGGGTGTACCACTGCTGCTGCGAGTAGTTGCCGACCTGGCCGTCGATCTTCGAGTCGGCGATGTAGCCGCCGGAGGCCCAGCCGTAGCCGGACGGGGCGAGGTTGAGGCCGCCCTCGACGTGCATCCGGCGGAACGGCGCGGCCTGCGCGACGGCCCAGCGGTCGGTGCCGCTGACCGGCTTGAGGTGCAGGTTCTCCGCGGAGCGCCAGAAGTTCTGGGTGGCGTTGCCCTGCATCCAGCCCGCGTCGACGGTGACGTCGCCGTTGAAGGTGGTGTCGTCCGGGTTCAGGCCCAGGCCCGCGATCGAGGTGTAGAAGCCGATCTGGGCGTTGATGTTGTTGTACGTGCCGGGCTTGAACAGCAGCGCGTACCGGTCGGTGCCGAACTGGTTCGACTCCTGCTTGGCGAAGACCTGGTCCACGGTGGCCTGGATGTTGGGCGTCGACGGGTCGAAGACCAGCACGTTCGGGCCGAGGTCGCCGCCGCCCTGCACCGGCGGAACGGTGGAGGTGGGGGAGGGGACGGCGACGGGGTGCCGCTGCCGCCGCCGGTGTGCACGCCGAACTCCCAGAGGGAGTAGCCGTATCCGGTGCCGCGCTGGGTGCCGTACAGCCGGACGTAGCGGCCGGAGCCGGCCACGTTCAGGGTCTCGTTGCCGCCGGCGCCGGTGGTGGTGGAGTACAGCGTCGTCCAGGTGGTGCCGTCGTTGGACGACTGGATCTGGTACGCCTTGCCGTAGGCGGCCTCCCAGTTCAGGGTCACCTGGCAGAGCTGCTGGACGGAGCCGAGGTCGACCTGCAGCCACTGCGGGTCGGCGGCGGCGGAGGACCAGCGGGTGCCGGTGTTGCCGTCGACGGCGGCGGAGGCCGGGGTGCCCGCGTTCTCGGTGGAGGAGGCGGTGGCGGTCCCGCCCTGGGCGGCGTTGGTGGTGCCGCAGGACGGGGTGGAGCCGGTGAAGGACCCGAAGACCTGGAACTCCCAGAGGGAGTAGCCGTATCCGGTGGCCCGGGCGACGCCGTTCATCCGGACGTACCGGCCGCTGCCGGTCACGTTCAGGGTCTCGGTGCCGCCGGCGCCGGTGGTGGTGGAGTAGACCGTCGTCCAGGCCACGCCGTCGGCGGAGGTCTGGATCTGGTAGGCCTTGCCGTAGGCGGCCTCCCACTGGAGGACGACCTTGCTGATCGATGCGGACTGGCCGAGGTCGACCTGGATCCACTGCTGGTCGGTCGCGGCCGAGGACCAGCGGGTGCCGGTGTCGCCGTCGACCGCGTAGGCGGCCGGGGTGCCGCCGTTCTCGACGGACGAGGCGGTGACCGTCCTGCCCTGCGAGATCAGGGTGTCGGCGGCGTGGGCGGCGGTGCCGGGGAGCGCCAGGACGGCGCCCGAGAGCAGGGCCATGCCCAGCAGGGCGGCCGATCCGCGGCGGCCGACCCGGGTACCGGGGCGTGCTGAAGTGAGCCTCACGGGCTTCTCCTGCGATGGGGTGGGTGGGGGTGGGTGGGGGCGCGACGGTCGGGGCGTCGGCGGGGGACCGGCCCGAACAGCCGGGCCGGCGCGGCGCAGGGGCGCCGGACGGAGTGGGGTCGGAGCCTCGCCGATCGTTCGGCCGAGCTCGGGAGAGCGCTCCCCCGGCAGGAGTCTCGGGGGCTCCGATCGTGGGTGTCAAGTCCTGCGACCGGAGTTCCGGTACGGATCAACCGGCTTGCCCTGGGCTCTGGTTGACCCGCCGCCAGGGCCGGTGGCGGGCGGGTTTCCGCAGGTCGTACGGGGTGATGCAGGGTCAGCGCAGGAGTGCGGTGGGGGCCGCCAGGCGCTGCGGAAGATCGCCGCCGGATTCGAGGAAGTGCCACAGCGGGAGCGTCGCCGCGCCGACGGTGACCGCGTCCGGCCCGAGCCGCCCGAGCTCGATCGAGGTCTGCGCCCGGGGGAAGCGCAGCGCGTACGAGGTGGCGGCGGACCGGATGTCGGGCAGCAGCCGCGGGCCGAGCATCAGGCCGGCCCAGCCGCCGATCACGATCCGTTCGGGATTGAACAGGTTGATCAGGTCGGCGATCGCCGCGCCGAAGTACTCGGCGGCCTCGGTGAGCAGTTCGACGGCGTCGCTCTCGCCCGCCTCGGCGGCGGCCAGCAGGGCGGCCAGCCCGGCCTTCTCGCTGGAGCCCTCGGGGGCCCGTCCCCAGCGTTCGACCAGGGCCTCCGCGCCCACGTAGGCCTCCAGGCAGCCGCGTGAGCCGCACCGGCACAGCCGGCCGCCGACGTGCACCTTGGTGTGGCCCCACTCGCCCGCGCTGCTGGTGGCGCCGCGGAAGCGGGCGCCGTCGGCGATCACGCAGGCGCCCACGCCGGAGCCGAACAGGGCGACCACCGCGTGCCGGGCGCCGCGGCCCGCGCCGAACCACATCTCGGCCTGGCCGAGCGTCTTGGCGCCGTTGTCGACGTAGAGCGGCAGGTCGGTGCCGGCCCGCAGCAGGCGGCCCAGCGGGACGGCGTCCCAGTCGACGGTCTGGCTGTGCACCACGATGCCGAGCCCGTGCTCGGCCGGGTCGCCCTGTTCGACGATGCCGGGCACGCCCACGCCCACGCCGAGCACCGTCGCCGGGTCGGTGCCGGAGGCGGCCAGCACGTCGGTCAGCCCGGTGCGGATCAGCTCCACCACGTGGTCCACGTCGTGGCCGCTGTCCGACAACGGGTGGTCGCTGGCGGCGAGTTCGGTCAGGCCGAGGTCGAAGAGCGCGACCCTGACCTGTGTCTCGCCGACGTCCACGCCGACCAGGTGGGCCCGGCCGGGCGGCACCCTGAGCAGGATCCGCGGCCGGCCGCCGTCCGATTCGACCGATCCGCACTCCTCGACCAGCCCGTCCGCGAGCAGTTCGCCCACCACGTTGCTGACCGATCCGGCGCTCAGACCGGTGATCCGGCCCAACTCCTGCCTGCTGAGCGGTCCTTCGAAATACAACCGTTGCAAAAGGGTCGATCTGCTGTTGCGCCGCAGGTCGCGGACCGTCTGCTTGCCTCGCTCTGCCATCGGTACTCCCTCCTGCAGTGAATCTATCGCTGCACATCCTCTTGACGCCAGCTTTTCTCACACGTTAAATCACGCCCTGAAGTAAGCCACTCATCGGCCCGCTTCAACCCCCACCACGCCATACACCCGCCCGAGAGGGGCATGGTCATGCGTATCAACCGTCTGGCTGCTGCGACCGCCGTCGTCGCCACCCTTGCACTCACCGCCACCGCCTGCGGCGGCGGCTCCGGCTCTTCCGGCTCCGGCGACAACAGCAGCCCCAAGACGCTCACCTACTGGGCCAGCAACCAGGGCCCGAGCGTCGAGGCGGACAAGGCGACCCTGGAGCCCGAGCTCAGAAAGTTCGAGCAGCAGACCGGCATCAAGGTCAAGCTCGAGGTCATCCCGTGGTCCGACCTGCTGAACCGCATCCTGGCCGCCACCACCTCCGGCCAGGGCCCCGACGTCCTCAACATCGGCAACACCTGGTCCGCCTCGCTGCAGGCCACCGGCGCGCTGCTGCCCTTCGACGACGCCACCTTCGGCAAGATCGGCGGCAAGGACCGCTTCCTGCCCGCCACCCTCGCCTCGGCCGGCGCCGCCGGCAAGGACCCGGCCGCCGTCCCGCTGTACTCGATGGCCTACGGCCTCTACTACAACAAGAAGCTCTTCCAGGCCGCCGGCATCCAGCGCCCGCCGGCGACCTGGGACGAGCTGGTCGCCGACGGCCAGAAGCTCACCAAGGACGGCAAGTACGGCCTCGCCGTCGAGGGCGGCAACGGCTCCGAGAACGTGCACCACGCGTTCACCCTCGCCAAGCAGCACGGCGCCGACTTCTTCGACGCCTCGGGCAAGCCCACCTTCGACAGCCCCGCGGCCGTCGCCGCGGTCAAGCAGTACGTCGACTTCATCGCCAAGGACAAGATCGCGGCCGCCGGCAACGCCGAGTACGCCAACAACCAGTCCGTCACCGACTTCGCCACCGGCAAGGCCGCCATGCTGATGTGGCAGGCCGCCGGCGCCAACCTCAAGTCGCACGGGATGAACCCCGACGACTACGGCGTCGCGCCCGTCCCGATCCCGGCCGGCGCCTCCGGTGCCCAGGCCACCAGCTCCATGGTCGCCGGCATCAACCTCGCCGTCTTCAAGAACAGCAAGAACCTCGACGGCGCCCTGAACTTCGTCAAGTTCATGACCGGCAAGGACGAGCAGATCCAGCTCAACAAGACCTACGGCTCCATCCCGCCGGTCACCGACGCGCAGGGCGACGCCGCCTTCGCCACCCCGGAGCTGGAGGCCCTCACCAAGGTCCTCGGCACCAGCGCCCAGCCGCTCCCGCAGGTCGCCAACGAGAGCCAGTTCGAGACCCTCGTCGGCACCGCGGTCAAGAACCTGTTCGCCTCGGCCGCCGCGGGCAAGCCGATCACCGACGACTCCGTGAAGGCTGAGCTGACCAAGGCCCAGCAGCAGATGCCGGCCAACTGACGTGCGACAGCGACTGCGCCGAATCGGCCTGCCCTACCTGCTCCTGCTCCCGGCGCTCGCCCTGGAGCTGCTGATCCACCTGGTCCCGATGGTGGTCGGCATCGTGATGAGCTTCAAACAGCTCACCCAGTTCTACATCCGGGACTGGTCGTCCGCTCCGTGGACTGGCCTCGGGAACTACCGCATGGCGGTGGACTTCAACGCCCCCGTCGGCCAGTCGCTGCTCAACTCGTTCTGGGTGACCTGCTCCTTCACGATCCTCGCCGTCGGCCTCTCCTGGCTGGTGGGCACGACGGCGTCGATCATGATGCAGGACGCCTTCCGCGGCAGGGGCTGCTCCGCGCAGCCTTCCTGCTCCCCTACGCCCTCCCGGTGTACGCGGCCGTGATCACCTGGTCGTTCATGTTCCAGCGGGACACCGGGCTGGTCAACCACGTCCTCCACGACCAGCTCCACCTCACTTCCGACAAGCCGTTCTGGCTCATCGGCGACAACAGCTTCACCGCCCTGGTCACCGTCTCGGTCTGGCGCTCCTGGCCGTTCGCCTTCCTGACCCTGACCGCCGGGCTCCAGAACATCCCCCGTGAGCTGTACGAGGCCGCGGCCATGGACGGGGCCGGCGTGTGGCAGCAGATCCGCCGGATCACCCTGCCCTCGCTGCGCCCGGTCAACCTGGTGCTGATCCTGGTCCTCTTCCTCTGGACGTTCAACGACTTCAACACGCCGTACGTGCTGTTCGGCAAGTCGGCGCCGGAGGCCGCGGACCTCATCTCCATCCACATCTACCAGTCCTCCTTCGTCACCTGGAACTTCGGCACCGGCTCGGCCATGTCCGTCCTGCTGCTGCTGTTCCTGCTGCTGGTGACGTCGGTCTACCTCTTCATCACCTCGCGTCGGAGGGGCGCCGATGATTAACCCGCCCGCGTCCTTCCGCTGGTTCCGGAGGATCTTCCTCTTCGTTCTCGCGGTCTTCGTCCTCGTCCCGGTCGGCGTGATGGTCAGCTCCTCGCTGAAGCCGCTCCAGGACGTGCAGGGTCCGTTCCGCTGGATCCCCAGCACGCTGACGATCCGCCCCTACTTCGACATCTGGAAGACCATCCCGCTCGGCAGGTACTTCGTCAACTCGCTGATCGTGGCGGGCGGCGCGACCTTCTTCTCGGTGCTGATCGCGATCCTGGCGGCGTACGCGGTGAGCCGCTACCGCTTCCGCGGCCGCAGGCTGTTCACCATCACCGTGCTGTCGACCCAGATGTTCCCCGGCATCCTGTTCCTGCTGCCGCTGTTCCTCATCTTCGTCAACATCGGCAACTCGACCGGCGTCGCGCTCTACGGCAGCCGGGGCGGCCTGATCCTCACCTACCTGACCTTCTCGCTGCCGTTCTCGATCTGGATGCTGGTCGGCTACTTCGACTCCATCCCGCGCGACCTCGACGAGGCCGCCCTGGTCGACGGCTGCGGCCCGGTCAAGGCCCTGATCCGGATCATCATCCCGGCCGCCGTCCCCGGCATCATCGCCGTCGCGGTGTACGCCTTCATGACCGCCTGGGGCGAGGTCCTGTTCGCCTCGGTCATGACCAACGACGAGACCCGCACCCTCGCCGTCGGCCTCCAGGGCTACGCCACGCTCAACGACGTGTACTGGAACCAGGTGATGGCCGCCTCGCTGGTGGTCAGTGTCCCCGTGGTCGCCGGCTTCCTCCTCCTGCAGCGCTACCTCGTCGCCGGTCTGACCGCCGGCGCCGTCAAGTGACCCTGATTGAAAGGCCAGTTGTGAACGACCTCAATGCTCTCCCGGACGACTTCGTCTGGGGCGCGGCGACCTCCGCGTACCAGATCGAGGGTGCCGTGGACGAGGACGGCCGCGCGCCCTCCATCTGGGACACCTTCTCCCACACCCCCGGGGCGATCGACAACGACGACCACGGCGACACCGCCTGCGACCACTACCACCGCTACGCCGAGGACACCGACCTCATGAAGCGGATCGGCCTGGGCGCCTACCGCTTCTCGGTCGCCTGGCCGCGGGTCGTGCCGCAGGCCGACGGCCGCGTCAACGCCGAGGGCCTCGCCTTCTACGACCGCCTGGTGGACGGCCTGCTGGAGGCCGGCATCACGCCGCACGGCACCCTGTACCACTGGGACCTCCCGCAGGCCCAGCAGGACCGCGGCGGCTGGCCCGAGCGCTCCACCGCCGAGCGGTTCGGCGAGTACGCGGCCGTCGTCGCCGACCGCCTCGGCGACCGGGTGACCCACTGGGCCACCCTGAACGAGCCGCTCTGCTCCTCCTGGATCGGCCACCTCGAAGGCAAGATGGCGCCGGGCTGGACGGACCTCCGGGCCGCCGTCCGCACCTCGTACCACCTGCACCTGGGCCACGGCCTGGCCGTGCAGGCGCTGCGCGCGGCCATCCCGGACGCGCAGGTCGGCATCGTCAACAACCTCAGCCCGATCATCCCGGCGTCCGACAGCGAGGCCGACCGCCTCGCCGCCGTCCGCGCCGACGGCCACATCAACCGCTGGTGGCTCGATCCCGTCCTCGGTAGGGGCTACCCGGAGGACATGGTCAAGCTCTACGGCGTCGAACTGCCGGTGCAGGACGGCGACATGGAGCTGATCTCGGCCCCGCTGGACTGGATGGGACTCAACTACTACTTCCGCCAGTTCGTCGCCGACGACCCGACCGGTGCGGCGCCGTTCTTCCGCCAGACGCCCGGCCCCAACGCCGAGCACACCGCGATGGGCTGGGAGGTCGACGCGGAGGGCATCCACCAGCTGCTGATGCGCCTCACCGAGGAGTACGGCGTCCGGAAGATCTTCATCACCGAGAACGGGTCGGCGTACCAGGACGTCGTGACGGCCGACGGCCGGATCGAGGACCCGGAGCGCACCGCCTACCTGGAGGGCCACCTGGCCGCCTGCGCCCGCGCGGTCGCCAAGGGCGCCCCGCTGGCCGGCTACTTCGCCTGGTCGCTGCTGGACAACTTCGAGTGGGCGTACGGCTACGACAAGCGGTTCGGTCTGATCCACGTCGACTACGACACCCAGAAGCGCACCCTGAAGGCGAGCGGTGAGCGGTACGCGGAGCTGATCCGCGCCCACCGCGCCCGCTGAGACGGGAACGCGGCACCGCGACATCACCACGGCAGTGACAGTGAGGGGCCCGACGGCGGTCGGGCCCTCACCCCGTTCCGGGGCCGGGGCGTCTCAGGGCCCGGGCAGCCTGCGCCGCCAGTCCCGCTCGAAGACCACCGCGCCGCCCTCCAACGCCCGGACGTGGTCGTGCAGCACCAGGTGCGGCCCCTGGGCCCGGCACTCCGAGCGGATCTGGACGGTGACGTCCCAGCCGATGTCCGTCCGTTCCAGCCGCAGTGTCCGGTCCGTGCGGGCGACCGCGGAGAGCGGGTCGTCCGAGCGGATCCGGTAGCCCTCCAGGACGTGCTCCTCGGCCACCAGCCCGTCGGCGTGCAGCAGCGGCCCGTCGCCGACCGCGACCTCCAGCCGCCACTCGCCGGCCGCCACGTCGTGCACCACCGTCCGCTCCGGCCGGGCGGTGAGCGGCTCGGCCCGGCCGGCCGCCGGCGCACCGGCGCGCTCGGGCGGATCGAAGAGGATCGGCCCGCTGCCCGCGTCCGCCGCCAGGTGCCGCACCGGCAGGGTCAGCACCGAGGCGCCGGGGTCGAGTTCGAAGCCCGCCCGGTCCGCCGACGGCCACAGCCACGGCCAGTACGCCGACGACAGCGCCAGCCGGATCCGGTGCCCCGCCGGGAAGGCGTGCGCCACGGCCGCCAGCGGGAACGCCAGGTCGCCCGCCGCCGTGACGGCCGCCGCGCCGCGGCTGACCAGCGTCGAGGTGCCGTCCGGTGCCACGTCGCACAGGCGCGCCGCCACCTGCCCCGGCCGCACCCTCCCGCACGTGCAGCCGCAGCGACGCGGCGCCCAGGACCTCGGTCGGCTCCGGCAGCGGCGCCGAGTCGAAGCAGACCGAGCGCCCGTCCTCCGCGCGCTGGTCGGGCGGCAGGTCGGCGGCCCGGCCGGCCGGCCGCACCGACCCGCCGTCGATCCCGGTGTGCTGCGGCGAGCGGACGGGCACGTACCGTTCGCCCGACGGCGTCCCCGCGGTGCGCAGCGCGTCGTCCAGGCCGTACCGGATGTCGCGGACGTCCGGCGAGGGCCAGCCGTCGTCGCCGATCCAGCGGCCGGGCCGGTTGGCGTAGGCGGTCGCGGGCGGCACCGACTCGTTCATCCACGTCCGCAGCGCGGGCTCCTTGAGGACGCCGGTGTCCACGTCCCGCAGCCAGTGGTCCCACCAGCGCAGGGTCTCCTGCAGGAAGCCGATCGCGGGGCCGGGCGGCCGGCCCTGGTCGGGGTACTCGTGCGGCCACGGGCCGATGATCCCGCGCACGGGTGCGGTCATCTCCCGGACGAGCCGCAGCACCGTCTCCGGGTACGGGTCCGCCCAGCCGCCGACGGCCAGGACGGCCGCCCGGATGCGCTCCCGCCGGACGGGGCCGGGTGTCCCGGGGGCGTCCGGCGACCCGTCGCCGGACGGGTCCAGGGCGGCGAGGCGCTCCAGCCACAGGCGCCGCCAGTCGTCCCCGGCGCGCTGCGGATCCGGCGGGCGGCAGGCGGCGGCGAGGGATGCGGCCGCCGCCCGGTGCGCCGCCGCGGCGAGCGGGGCGCCCCCGGCCGTCCGCGGTACGGCGTGGCGGTCGTCGTCGGCGCAGACGGCGACCACCGCCGCCAGCGGCTCGGGGGCCAGGGCGGCCAGGGCGAGCGCGGCGGTGCCGCCCCGGCCGAGTCCGAAGGCGCCGATCCGGCCGGTGCACCAGGGCCGGCCGGCCAGCCAGCCGAGGACGGCGACGGCGTCGGCGAGCCCGGCGTCGGAGGCCGGGTCGGTGGGCGGGCCCGGTGAGCAGCCGTGCCCGCGGGAGTCCACCCGCAGCGACGCGTAGCCGTGCCCGGCGTACCAGGGGTGGCGCTGGGCGTCCCGGGCCTCGGTGGTGTCGCCGATCCCGCCGGCCTGGTACTCCAGCAGCGCGGGCACCGGACCGTCGGTCACCGGCCGCCAGAGCCGGGCGGCGAGCAGGGTGCCGTCCGGCATCGGGATCCGGACGTCCGTGCGGGTGGTCCGGTACGGCTGGGAGGCGGTCTGCGGCATGGGCGCTCCCCGGGGGTGGTGGGCCTGACCCCACCAGGATGGGCGCCGCCGCCCGCCATTTCCACCGGGCGGCCGGGGGCTGCCCGGGCCCGTGGTGTGATGGCGGGGTGAGCCGTGCCGCCGAGGAGACGAACCGCCGGATGCTGCGGGCCCGGGACGCGATGGACCGCGCCTACGCCCAGGCGCTGGACGTGCCGGCGCTGGCCCGGATCGCCCATGTCTCGCCGGCGCACTTCAGCCGGACCTTCCGGGCCACCTTCGGCGAGACACCGCACCGGTACCTGCAGCGCCGCCGGGTGGAGCGGGCGATGTTCCTGCTGCGGGAGACCGACCGCAGTGTGACGGACATCTGCTTCGAGGTCGGCTTCGGCAGCCCGGGGACGTTCAGCCGGACGTTCCGCGACATCGTCGGCCGCCCGCCGCGGACGTACCGCAGGGAGGCGGTGCCGACGGGCGTGCCGACCTGCTTCACGATGGCGTGGACGCGGCCGGGCGGCTGACCGCCGGGGCGACCGCAGCCGCCCGGGCCGAGCAGTTTCGGAGAAGTTTTCGGCCGGGCCGCCGAGTAGCGTGAACGTCATGTTCAACGCCATCACGCACTCGCAGATCTACGTTCTCGACCAGGACGAGGCCCTCGACTTCTACGTCGGCAAGCTGGGCCTGGAGGTCGCCGCCGACGTCGACCTGGGCTTCATGCGCTGGCTGGCCGTCAGCGTCCCGGGCCACCCGGAGCGGCAGGTCCTGCTGGAGAGGCCGGGCAGTCCGGCGATGTCCGAGGAGACGGCCGCGCAGGTCCGGGAGCTGGTGACCAAGGGCGCGATGGGCGGCTGGCTCATCCTCACCACGGACGACTGCCGCAAGACGTACGAGACGCTGCTGGCCAAGGGCGTCGAGTTCACCGAGGAGCCCACCGACCGTCCGTACGGCATCGACTGCGGCCTGCGCGATACCTTCGGCAACCGCCTCCGCTTCACCCAGCCGATCGGCTGAGCCGGCTGCCGGACGGGCGTCCCTCGGTCCCGGCCGTTCTGCGGCCGGGACCGGGAGGGACGCCTGGGTTCAGGAGGCCTTGCTGAGCCAGGCGGTGGCGTTGAGGGCGAGCGCGGCGTCGGTGCCGGCGGGGTCGTCCCAGCCGTTGTAGAGGGTGTTGCCGCTCTGTCCGGTGCCGTCGTCGATGGTGGAGCTGTCGCCCCAGATGGCGACGCGGCCGCTGCCGAAGGTGCTGGTGACGAAGAAGGCGCCGGTGTTGCCGCTGTATCCCGTCCGGTAGACCAGGCCCTTGACGGCGGCGTTGTCGGCGGGCTTGAGGGTGAAGGTGGTGCCGTTGCGCAGGATCGAGCCGCTGACGGTGCCGAAGCTGCCGTGCAGCACCGGGTTGGTCGAGTCGCCGATCGCCCGGGGGTTGTCGGTGGTGATGTTGAGGAGGTCGACGGAGAAGCCGAAGGGATCGGTGTTGTCCACGCCGTTGCTGGTCAGCAGATCGTTGATGATCTTGGGGGAGTCCCAGCCGTCGTTGTTGCGGTCGCTGGCGGTGTGGTCGGAGATCAGGAACAGGCCGCCGCCGTTCTGCACGAACTTCAGCACCGCGGTCTTCTCGGCGGTGGAGAGGCGGACGTTCGGCTCCGGGAGCACGAAGGTGTCGAAGTTGGCGAGGTCGAGCGCGCCGCCGGTGCCGTAGGTGATGGTGGAGCCGGCGGGGAGCGTCTTGAGGCTGTAGGCGCCGGTCTTCTGCAGGGCGACGCCCCAGGCGGAGAGTGCGCCCGTCCAGCTCTTCTCGGTGGTGGGGTTGGCGTTCTGGGCGAGCGGGTCGGGCTGGCTGGTGCTGATGATCCAGTCGGCGTTCCCGGCGGTCTCCGCCTTGGTGTTGTCGAAGAGCACCCGGTGGGGGTGGCGGCGACGGCCGCGTGGGCATGGGCGGGGGCGGCGAGCCCGGTGGCGGTCGCCGCCAGGACGGTGGCCGCGGCGGCCAGGGCCGCCTTGCTGCGGATGGTGCGAGTGTCGATCATCTGCCGTTCCTCCGTGGGGAGTCGAGGGGGTGTGGGGGATCTCGGGTGGCAGTGGTATTCGCGCGTAGATCCGAGTGTCGGCGGGTGGACGGGGCCGATGGAAGGCGCGCGAGGTTAAGGGATCGGGTACGTCGTGTGACATGTCCTGCACGAGATGCGCCGGGGCTGCATCCGCCCAGGTGGGTGCGCCCCCATTGGGTAGTTGCGCATGGCTTGCAATTACCTGGCCCGACGGGAAAGGATGGCCCAGCTCATCCGTCCACTGCCGGGAGGACCCCATGCCCACGCCACGCCGTCTCCGCGGCCGGCTCACTCGGGACGAGTGGACGCGTCTCGCCGGAATGGGCGGCTTCGTGCTGCTGCTGCACGTGGTCGGCTGGTTCACGCTGCTCGCGATCGTCGCCCCGCGCCACTACGACGTCGGCGGCCAGGTCTTCGGCGCCGGCATGGGCCTGACGGCGTACACCCTCGGCATGCGGCACGCCTTCGACGCCGACCACATCGCCGCCATCGACAACACCACCCGCAAGCTGATGGGCCAGGGCAAGCGCCCGCTGTCGGTCGGCTTCTGGTTCTCGCTCGGCCACTCCTCGATCGTCTTCGGCCTCTGCGCGCTGCTGGCCTTCGGCATCCGCTCGCTGGCCGGGCAGGTCGAGTCGGACGACTCCGCGCTGCACAACGCCACCGGCCTGATCGGCGTGAGCGTCTCCGGCGTCTTCCTCGTCCTGATCGGCCTGATCAACCTCGGCGCCTTCAACGGCATCCTCAAGGTGTTCCGGCGGATGCGCGTCGGCGAGTTCGACGAGGCCGAGCTGGAGCGCCAGCTGGACCGCCGCGGCTTCCTCAACCGGATCCTCGGCCGGGTCACCCGCGCCGTCACCAAGCCCTGGCACATGTACCCCGTCGGCCTGCTCTTCGGCCTGGGCTTCGACACCGCCACCGAGGTCTCGCTGCTCGTGCTGGCCGGCGGCGCGGCCGCGTTCTCGCTGCCCTGGTACGCGCTGCTGGTGCTGCCGGTGCTGTTCGCGGCCGGGATGAGCCTGCTGGACACCATCGACGGCTCGTTCATGAACTTCGCCTACGAGTGGGCGTTCTCCAAGCCGGTCCGCAAGATCTACTACAACCTCACGGTGACCGGCCTGTCCGTCCTGGTGGCGCTGGTCATCGGCGTGATCGAGCTGGTCGGCCTGCTCGCCGAGAAGCTGAACATCACCTCCGGCCCGATCGGCTGGATCACCGGGCTCGACCTGAACGCGGTCGGCTACGCCATCGTCGGTCTCTTCGTGGTCACCTGGGCCGGCGCCCTGGCCTTCTGGAAGTTCGGCAAGGTCGAGCAGAAGTGGTCGGCCGGGATGCGCGAGACGGCCGCGGCGGAGGCCGACTGACACCTGCCGTCCGGGCCCGGCGCCCGGCAGCGACGGCGAGGGCCGTCACCGGAACCATCCGGTGACGGCCCTTCCGTTTTTGCTGACGGCGTACCAACTGTTAACGCGGGACGTCTTGTCGCGTCATTTTCTACGCGCGTATCTTGGGCGCCCGGGGGAGCTGCAGACCCCTGATCTACGCGGGTAGTGAACGGCGCCCCGCGGCGCCGCCGCCTGCCCCGGCCCACCCTCGACCGCACCCGGCGACCCCACGTCGTCCGGGTGGCCATGCTGCCCCGGCGACGCCTCACCGCGACATCGCGGGCAGATTAAGGAGCCCTTCCGGTGACCGAACCCACCGCCCGCAACCCCCGTTCCCGCAGGACGCTGCTGCGCGCGACCCTGCTGCCGTCCGCCGTGGCGGCCTCGCTGGTCCTCGTCCCGCTGCCGTCCGCGGTGGCCGCGCCGTCCGCCGACGCGGTCATCTCCGAGGTCTACGGCGGTGGAGGCAACTCCGGCGCGGTCCTGAAGAACGACTTCATCGAGCTCGCCAACAAGGGCGGCGCCGCGTTCGGCCTGGACGGCTGGAGCGTCCAGTACATCTCCGGCACCCCCGGCGCCACCAGCCAGTGGGGTGTCACCCCGCTGACCGGCGCGGTCGCCCCCGGCGGCCGGTTCCTGATCGCCGAGGCCGCCGGCACCGGCGGCACCGTCGCGCTGCCCACCCCCGACGCCACCGGCACCCTGGCGCTCTCCGCCACCTCCGGCACCGTCGCGCTCGTCCAGGGCACCGACCCGCTCACCTGCAAGACCGCGGCCGACTGCGCCGCCGACAGCCGGGTCCGCGACCTGGTCGGCTTCGGCACCGCCGTCGTGCACGAGGGCACCGCCGCGGTGCCCGGCGCGAGCAACACCGCCTCGGTCGCCCGCGCCGCCGGCCTCGCCGACACCGACGACAACGCCGCCGACCTGAAGGCCGGCGCGCCCACCCCGGTGAACAGCAAGGGCGAGACCGCGGACACCGGGGACGGCGGCGGCTCCACCGGCCCGACCGAGCCCGGTACCGTCCGCATCCACGACATCCAGGGCGCCACCCGCCTCTCGCCGAAGACCGGCGCCACCATCGCGGGCATCCCCGGCATCGTCACCGGCGTGCGCACCTCCGGCTCCAAGGGCTTCTGGATGCAGGACCCGAACCCGGACGCCGACCCCGCCACCAGCGAGGGCATCTTCGTCTTCACCGGCAGCGCCGCCCCCACCGTCAAGGTCGGCGACTCCGTGCTGGTCACCGCCAAGGTCAGCGAGTACTACCCGGCCTACAGCGGCGGCGGCCAGTCCGTCACCGAGCTGAGCGGCCCGAAGACCACCGTGGTCTCCTCCGGCAACCCGCTGCCCGCCGCCGTCCGCCTGGACAGCCGCGCCATCCCCGGCGCGTACGCGCCGGACGCCGCCGGCGGCTCCATCGAGGGCCTCACCCTCCAGCCGAAGACCTACGCCCTCGACCTGTACGAGTCGCTGGAGGGCATGCGGGTCGAGGTCGACAACGCCCGCGTCGTCCAGGCCACCGACGCGTACAACGAGCTGTGGGTGGACACCGACTGTGCCGACCCGCGCACCGCCCGCGGCGGCTCGGTGTACCTCGGCTACGACCGCCCCAACGGCGGCCGGATCATGATCCAGTCGCTGACCCCGGCCGCCGAGCAGCCGTTCCCGGTCGCCAACGTCGGCGACGAGCTCCGCGGCACCACCGAGGGCCCGCTCGACTACAACCAGTTCGGCGGCTACACCATCGCCGCGACCGGCATCGGTACGGTCAAGGACAACCACCTCCAGCGAGAGGTCACCCAGCGGGCCCTGCCCAGCGAGGCCACCATCGCCACGTACAACGTGGAGAACCTCGACCCGTCCGACCCGGACACCAAGTTCGCCCAGCTCGCGCAGGGCATCGTCACCAACCTCCGCTCGCCCGACGTCGTGGCGCTGGAGGAGATCCAGGACAACAACGGCGCCGTCAGCGACGGCACCGTCGACGCCTCCGCCACCGTCGCCAAGTTCGTCGACGCCATCAAGGCGGCGGGCGGCCCCGCGTACGACTGGCGCTCCATCAACCCGGTGGACGGCAAGGACGGCGGCGAGCCGGGCGGCAACATCCGCCAGGTGTTCCTCTTCAACCCGCAGCGGATCTCCTTCACCGACATCCCCGGCGGCGACTCCACCACCGCCGTCGACGTCACCGGCACCGGGAAGCAGACCTCGCTGACCGCCTCGCCCGGCCGGATCGACCCGAACAACGCGGCCTGGACCACCAGCCGCAAGCCGCTGGTCGGCCAGTTCGAGTTCAAGGGCAAGAAGCTCTTCGTCATCGCCAACCACTTCGACAGCAAGGGCGGCGATCAGGGCATCGACAGCCGTTTCCAGGCCCCGACCCGCAGCTCCGAGGTGCAGCGCGTCCAGCAGGCCACCGTGGAGCACGACTTCGTCCAGAAGCTGCTGACGGCCGACCCGGACGCCCGGATCGTGTCGCTCGGCGACTTCAACGACTACCAGTTCTCCCCGGCGCTGACCACCCTCACCTCGGGCGGCGTGCTGCGCGACCTGGTCAACGAACTCCCGTCCTGGGAGCGGTACTCCTACGTCTACCAGGGCAACTCGCAGGTGCTCGACCACATCCTGGTCAGCGCCGGCCTGAAGCGCCAGCACGTCGACTACGACGTCGTCCACATCAACAGTGAGTTCGCGGCGCAGGCCAGCGACCACGACCCGCAGATCGTCCGCATCAAGCCGTGACCCGGTGAAGGGGGCGGGGCGCGTTCCGGGGCGAACCCGGCACGCGCCCCGCACGCTTTCGGGGCCCCGCCGCTGCCTTCACTCGCCTCTGCCTGTGGCTCCTGACGGTTTTGGACGGCTCCGGACGGTCTCGGACGGCGGGGGATCGCGGCGGGCGGCTCTGTCGGTGCCGGCCGCTACGGTGCGGCCGTGACGAGCTGGACGACCCCGCAGGCCCACCGGGCCGCCCTCGACCACGTCCTCGCGGTCGCCGCCGGGGCCCCGTGGTGCGAGGGGCTGGTGCTGCGCGGCAGCACCGCCCTCCTCGCCTGGCTGCCGGACACCGCCCGGCCACCGGCCGACCTCGACTGGGTCGTCCGCCCCTCCCGGGCCGTCCCCGTCGACCCGTTGCACCCCGGTCCGTACCTCGACGACCTCGACCCCGTCCTGGCATGGCCCGAGGCGGCCCACGGCGCCTGGAGACCTGAACTCTGGTGTCCGGAAGGCCTGGACGGCCCCGGCGGCACGGTCGCCCGGCTCCCGCCCGAGGGCCTGCACTGGGTGGTCGAACCCGGGGAGGAGGGGGACACCCCGCCGTACGGCGACCTGCTCGATCTCCTCGCCCGCCGTCCCGTCGTCGCCCCCGGCCTCCGGCTCGACCCGGACTCCGCGCGCACCGGCGGGAGTTGGGCCTACCGCGAGTACGACACCCCCGGCGTGCGCCTGACCGTCCCCTGGCAGGCCGACGGTCTGCCGCCGGGCGCCGTCCGGCTGGAGTTCACCTTCGACGAGCCGCTGCCCGACCCGCCCGTCCGCGTCCCCGTCCCTCGTGCCGACGGCGGGCCGCCGACCGTCGTCGCGGCCGCGAGCCCCGGGCTCTCGCTCGCCTGGAAACTGCTCTGGCTGCTCACCGAGGGCGGCGGCGACGGTACCGGCACGGCCCGCGGCAAGGACCTGTACGACGCCGTCCTGCTCGCCGAACTCCCGGGTGTCCGCCCCTCCCCACGGTTGCTGCGCACCGTCCTGGCCCACTGCCCGCACCCGGTCGGGCCGGATGCCGTCCGCCGCTGCCGGGTCGACGGGGCCGGTCTCCCCGGCGTGGCGGCCGACCGGGCCGGAACCGCGAGCGCGGTGGCCGACCGGCTCGACCGGCTGGCCCGGGCGCTGGAGTGGTCCTGACGGTACGGTGGGTTGCCGCGAACGGTCGTGGTGTACGGCCGTCGCACCCGGCCGCGGCACCCGGCCGCGGCACACGGTCGTCGCGTACGGTCGGCCGCAGGGGGCGCAGATGGTGGGGCTGGACGGACCGCAGGGGGCGGTGCCGTCGGTGCCGTCCGTTTCGCGGGTCCGCGGGCTGCTGCTCGGGCTCGGACTCGGCGACAGCCTGGGCATGCTCGGCGGGGTGCCGCCCGTCGCGGGCCCGCTCCGGGCCGGGGTCGCCTCCCAGCTCGCCGCGTTCACCGCCGAGGGCGTCATCCGGGCGTACATGCGGATGGCCCACCGGGGGATCTGCCACGCCCCGTCGGTCCTCTGGCACGCCTACTGCCGCTGGGCCGCCCTCCAGGGCATCGAGCGGACCGCGACGGAACGCCGCTGGACGTCCTGGCCCGGGACCTGCTCGCCGAGCTGACCGACTCCCCGGGCGGCGGCGAGTACGTGCCGCCCCGTGACCCGTACTGGCAGGGCCGCTACCCCGGCTGGTGACGGCCGCACCCTTCCGCCGGGCGATTCCGCCAGGTGATTCCGCCGGGTGATTCTGCAGGGAGGGCGGGAACCTCCCGCCTTCCCGGGCCCTCCTTCCTGCTGACGGGACTGCCGCGGTGCGCGGCCGGCCGAACGGAGACCCATGTCAGCCCACCTCATGCCGGCTCACACCTTGCCGGCCCGCACCTTGCCGGCCCACTTCTGGCCACTCACGCCTCGGCGGCCGGCCGTCGTCGGGCGGTGTCAGTCCAGGCTGCGAAGGAAGTCGATCAGGGCCGCGTTGACCTCCTGCGGCCGCTCCTGCTGGGTCCAGTGGCCGCAGCCGGGCAGCCAGACGGGTTCGCGCAGCGCGGGGACGTACGAGGTGAGGGCCGGGATCGCCTGCCTCGTCCGGGCGTTGGCGACGACCATGTCCTGCTCGCCGGCGATCAGCAAGGCGGGCGGGGTGATCCGGGCCCCGTGCCAGGCGGCGGTGAGCTCCCAGTTGCGGTCGAGGTTGCGGTACCAGTGCAGTGGGCGGTGGAAGCCGTCCTTGGTGAACTCGTCGGTGAAGAACGTGATGTCGTCCTCGGTCAGCCAGCCCGGCAGCCGGGGCGGGTCGGCGAACACGTCCAGGAAGCCGCCGCCGTCGGGGACGAGGGGCTGGCTCCCGGGGGCAAGGGCGGCCCGCCCGGCGAGCAGCCGGCGGAAGGTGGTGCCGAGGTCGCGTTCCAGTTCGGCCTCGGCTGGGCCGATCGCCTGGAAGTGCAGCATGTAGTGGGCATCGCCGGCCAGTTCGCGCAGCGCCTCGGTGGGTGGCCGGCCGCCGCGCGGCAGCGGTGGGACGGAGAGCCCTGCCACGGCGCGGACGGCGTCCGGGCGGACGAGGGCGGTGTGCCAGGCGACCGGTGCGCCCCAGTCGTGCCCGACCACGACGGCCTGTCGGGCACCGAGCGCGGGGATCAGCCCGAGGGCGTCCCCCGCCAGGTGGTGGATGGTGTACCGGTCGACGGCGTCCGGCCCGCCGGTGCGGCCGTAGCCACGCTGGTCGGGCGCGACGGCGTGGTAGCCGGCCTCGGCGAGGGCGGTGAGCTGGTGGCGCCAGGAGTACCAGCTCTCCGGGAAGCCGTGGAGCAGCAGCACCAGCGGGCCCTCGCCCGCCTCGGCGATGTGCATCCGCAGCCCGCTCGCGGAGTCGACGAAACGGTGGTTCACGGTGGTCACGCGAGCTCCCCGGGGTCGGTTGCCGGGGAACTCCCCGGGTGGTCGGGGAGTTCCCGTCGGCGGTGGCGGGATCAGCGGCCGAGGGCCTGGAGGACGGCGCCGGCCATGGCGCGCTCGCCGGTCGCGTTGGGGTGGAAGGGCACGGCGGGGAGCCCGGCAGGGCGCCCTCGATCCAGCGGTCCTGGGAGCAGACGTCGTGACCGCGGGTGGCGGCGATGGTGTCGACGTAGGTGGCGCCGTTGGCGGCGGCCGTGGTGGCGAGCACGCTGTTCAGCCGGCCGAGGATGCCGCGCAGGTAGGCGACGTCGCCGACGGTGATGGGCTGGCGGCCGATGCAGTCGCGCTCGTTCTCGGGCAGGACGGACGGGTAGCCGACGAGCAGGACCCGCGCGTGCGGGGCCTTGGCGTGGATCCGCTGCAGGGCATCGGCGATCTGCGGGGCCGCGGCGTCGATCCTGGTGACCAGGGTGTCGGTGCCGTAGACCCAGGACCAGGTCCGGAAGTCCCAGTGGCCGTGGGCGTAGACGTCGTGGCAGGGCGTGCCGAAGGGGTTGACCACCGCCCCGGCGATGCACGTGGCGATGACGTCGCCGACGCCGAGGTCGGAGGTGCCCAGGTCGTTGCCGCCGATGCCGAGCGTGACCAGGCCGGTGTCGGCCGACAGGGCGTCCAGCTGGGGGTCGTTGACCCGGATGAAGGCGTCGTACTGGGCCTCCGTGAGGTCGGAGGTCTTGGCGGCCGCGCAGGTGACGTCGCGGTAGGTGGAGCTGCCGAGGGCGGCGGCGACCAGGTGTCCGTAGTTGTGGTCCGAACGTAGGCAGAGCCCGGCCGAGATGCCGGGGACGCCGGCACCGGCCGCGTACGAGTCGCCGAGGGCCACGTAGCTGCCGGAGATGTCGGCGGCGTGGGCTCCGGTGGCGCCGAACACCGAGGTGGCGGCGGCCAGCAGGGCGGTGCCGAGCAGGACGGACGAACGCTTGAGGGCGTGGCTGAGCACGGTTCCTCCTGGGGGAGAGAAACGGGCGGGAGGGTGGGGGCCACTTACTGATCGGTAAGTTACCGACTGGTTAACTCGGTGTCCAGATATCCCGCGCTCTTTGGTCTCTGAAATTCCGTCAGACGAATCCGGAATTACGCTCCACGGCGGATCGGAAAGGAATTCTGCTACCCGGCGGAGCGAAATTCCCGGCGCGGCAAGTTACCGGTCGGTTGACCCGCGGGCGTCCAGGCCGCAGTATGCAGACCACCGCCCCGCACAACGCCCCGAAGCCCACCCCGCACGCAGCTGCGTGACCGTACTGGAGGACAGCCCGGATGGCACTCGACGCCGACGTGATCGTGATCGGGGCCGGCCTCGCCGGGCTGGTCGCCACCGCCGAACTGGCCGAGGCCGGGCGCCGGGTGATCCTGCTCGACCAGGAGCCCGCCGCCTCCCTCGGCGGCCAGGCGCACTGGTCCTTCGGCGGCCTGTTCCTCGTCGACTCGCCCGAGCAGCGCCGGATGCGCATCCGCGACTCCCGCGACCTCGCCTGGCAGGACTGGATCGGCACCGCCGGCTTCGACCGCGCCGAGGACGAGTGGCCGCGCCGCTGGGCCGAGGCCTACGTCGACTTCGCCGCGGGCGAGAAGCGCTCCTGGCTGCACGAGCGCGGCGTGCGCTTCTTCCCGGTGGTCGGCTGGGCCGAGCGCGGCGGTCTGACCGCCACCGGTCCCGGCAACTCGGTGCCGCGCTTCCACATCACCTGGGGTACCGGCCCGGGGCTGGTCGAGCCGTTCGCCCGCCGGGTCAAGGCCGCCGCGGGCAGGGGCCTGGTCGACTTCCGCTTCCGCCACCGCGTCACCGGGCTGTCGGCCTCCGGCGGCAGCCTGGACACCGTCACCGGCGAGATCCTGGAGCGGTCCGACGTCCGTCGCGGCGAGTCCAGCTCCCGTGCCGTCACCGGATCCTTCGAACTGCGCGCCCAGGCCGTGGTGGTGGCCTCCGGTGGCATCGGCGGCAACCACGACCTGGTCCGCAAGGCCTGGCCGGCCCGCCTCGGCACCCCGCCCGAGCGGATGCTCAGCGGTGTCCCCGCGCACGTGGACGGCCTGATGCTGGGCATCGCCGGCGATGCCGGCGGCCACCTGATCAACGGCGACCGGATGTGGCACTACACCGAGGGCATCCAGAACTGGGACCCGATCTGGCCCGGCCACGGCATCCGCATCCTGCCCGGCCCGTCCTCGCTCTGGCTCGACGCGCGCGGCCACCGGCTGCCCGTCCCGCTCTTCCCGGGGTTCGACACCCTCGGCACGCTCGAGCACATCATGACCACCGGCCACGACCACACCTGGTTCGTGCTGACCCAGAAGATCATCGAGAAGGAGTTCGCGCTCTCCGGCTCCGAGCAGAACCCGGACCTCACCGGCAAGTCCGTGCGCGGTGTGCTCGGCCGGGCGCTGCCCGGTGCCACCGGTCCGGTGGAGGCCTTCAAGCGCCACGGTGCGGACTTCGTGGTCGCCGACACCCTGGAGGAGCTCGTCCGCGGGATGAACGCCAGGACGACCGAGCCGCTGATCGACGGCGACGCGCTGCGCCGCGAGGTCGAGGCCAGGGACCGCGAGATGGCCAACCCGTTCTCCAAGGACCTCCAGGTCACCGCGGTGCACGGCGCCCGCCGCTACCTCGGCGACAAGCTGATCCGCACCGCGACCCCGCACCGCCTGCTCGACCCCAAGGCGGGGCCGCTGATCGCCGTCCGGCTGAACATCCTCACCCGCAAGTCCCTCGGCGGCCTGGAGACCGACCTCTCCTCCCGGGTGCTGCGCGCCGACGGCTCCGTGCTGGACGGGCTCTACGCGGCCGGCGAGGCAGCCGGGTTCGGCGGCGGCGGCGTGCACGGCTACCGCTCCCTGGAGGGCACCTTCCTGGGCGGCTGCCTGTTCTCCGGGCGTGCCGCCGGTCGTGCCGCCGCCGAGGCCACCGCCTGAGCGGCAGCCCGTCCCGCGCGGCCCGCGCGCACGACGGTGGCGCCGACCCGTTCCCGGGCCGGCGCCACCGCCTCACGCCGCACGCTGCGCACCTCACGCCTCACGCGGCGCGTCGCACGTGGTCCGCGGTCAGCGGTTCACGTAGATGCTGTCCATGAACTCGATGATCTGACGGTCGGTCAGGCGCTGGCCGTCGCGGTGGCCGCTGGCCAGGTCGGCCTCGCTGATCATCCCGACGAGCTTGTCGTGCTCGTCGATCACCGGCATCCGCCGGATCTGGTGCTGCTCCATCTTCTTCAGCACCGTCTCCATGTCGTCGTCGGCCCGCACGCAGTGCAGGTGGCCGCCGAGGTCCATGGCCTTCATCATCGACGGGTCCTTGCCGACAGCCAGACAGCGCAGCACGATGTCACGGTCGGTGATGATGCCCTTGAGCTGCTTGTCGGGGCCGCAGATGGGGAGCGCGCCGACGTCCAGGTCGCGCATCATTCGGGCGGCGTCCATCAGCGACTGGTCCGCATTGATGCACTGGGCGCCGCTGTGCATGATGTCACGGGCTGTGATCACGAGTGGAGTCCTCTCCTCGTCCGCACCCGCCGGACGCGGGTCCACGCCGAGGTGCGGAGTGTGATGGTGCGCTCACCATAAGCACGCCCGTTCGGGGGCGCGCGCCGAGCGGATGATCACCTGCGGCAGAATCGTCCGGGGGCCCGCGCCGTCGGCCCCGCTCACCTGGGAGGGAACCCGATGGCCCGACGCCCCCGCGAGAACGCCGCTGCTGCGCCCGCACCGGTCACCGTGACGGTCTGCCGCGGCTGCTGCTGCGGTGCCACGGCCAAGCACCCGGGGATCGACCACGCCGGGCAGCTGGCGCGGCTGCGCGAGGGGGTCGGCGGCGCGGGCAAGGTCCGGGCGGTGGACTGCCTGGACGCCTGCGGGCACTCCAACGTGGTGGTGGTCAGCCCGTCCGCCGAGGGCCGGCGGGCCGGGGGCCGCCCGGTCTGGCTGGGCTGGGTACTGGCCGACGACATGATCG
This sequence comes from Kitasatospora paranensis, assembly GCF_039544005.1. Taxonomy (NCBI): domain Bacteria; kingdom Bacillati; phylum Actinomycetota; class Actinomycetes; order Kitasatosporales; family Streptomycetaceae; genus Kitasatospora; species Kitasatospora paranensis. The sequence continues at coordinate 2,307,124 of NZ_BAABKV010000001.1, read as the reverse complement.
ACGAGGTGGCGGAGTGGGTCCGGGCCGGCGGTCCGGGCGTCGTGCCCGCCCCCGGCACCCTCGACCTCCAGGCCTTCACGGTCTCCCGCCGGATCCGCGAGGGACTGCCGGACTGACCGCACGGACCGACCGAAGGGACCGGCCGCACGGACCGACCGCACGGACCGGCCGCGCGGCCGCCCCCGCGAGGCGTCCGGTCAGGCGGCCCGGGCGGCCCCGGCCGGCCACACCACCTGGACGGGGACGCCCGCCCGGCCGGCGGCGGCCACCATGTCCGCGGTGCCGCCGCGGCCGTTGCCGGGGCGGCCGTCCCAGACGGCGACCACCAGGTCGGCGCGGCGCAGCAGTTCGGCGTTGGCGGCCTGGTAGGCGGCGTCGTCGGGGGCGGGTCGGGGGAGCACCAGCACCTCCGCGGCGGCGGCCAGCAGCCGGTCGAGGTCGGCCCGGGGGCCCGCCGCGAACGACTGCCGGTAGCGGGTCGAGGGGAGGACGGCGACGAGCCGGCCGCCGGCCGCGAGGACCTCCTCGGCGAACAGCGTGTCGGCGCCCGGGGCGAGGCAGGAAAGGCCTGTCAGCGGGCCCGGGCCGTGTCCGGCGAGCAGGCGGCGCAGCTCGGCCCGGACGAGGGGGACGGTCGGCTCGGTGAGATTCAGATGGCCGGTCACGGCGATCGCCGTCATGCACACCCTCCGCAGGTCAGCGGGATGCTACCGCGGCCGGGAGTGCGATGCTTGCCGCATGGCGGAACTCGACGGCAGGCCGGTGGACCCGGCGCAGCTCCAGGCGCTGGCGCTCACCAACTACGGGCACTTCACCACGATGCTGGTGACGGACGGGCTGGTCCGCGGCCTGGAACTGCACCTGGCGCGGCTCGCCCGGGACTGCCGGACACTGTTCGGCGCCGAGTTGGACGTGGAGCGCGTCCGGGCGCACGCCCGCCGGGCTGCGCCTGCGGCGGGCGCGGCCGTGGTCCGGGTGACGGTCTTCGATCCGGCGCTCGACGTCGGCACGATCGGGGCCCCGGCGCACCCCCGGGTGCTGGTGACGACCCGTCCGGCGGGCGCGGCGGAGCCGCCGCCGCTGCGGGTGCGCACCGTCCGGTACGAGCGCGAGATGCCCGAGGTCAAGGGGGTCGGTCTGTTCGGGGCGCTGCGACACCGGCGGGAGGCGCAGGCGGCGGGCTTCGACGACGCGCTGTTCGCCGACCGGACGGGGGCCTGGTCGGAGGGCGGCACCTGGAACGTCGGCTTCGTCCGCGAGGGCGAGGTCGTCTGGCCGGAGGCCCGTCAACTGCACGGTGTCACGATGGAGTTGGTGCGTCCGCTCGGCCCGTGCCGGACGGCGGAGGTGCGGGAGGCGGCCGGTTTCGAGGCGGCGTTCGCGACCAACGCGGCGGTCGGCCTGCGGCCGCTGGCCGCCGTGGACTCGGTGCGGCTGGCGCCGGTGCACCCGGTGGTGGAGGCACTCCGGGAGGCGTACGCCGCGCTCCCGGGCGAGCCGCTCTGAGGCCCGGTCCGGTTCGGACCGGGCCTCACCGGCCGGGTCTCACGCCCCGTCGAGGACGTGCCGGACCCCGCCGAGCAGGTGGGCGCGGAAGGCGGCGTCCCGGTAGGCCTCGGGGGTGTGGCCGAGCGAGGTGTAGAAGGTCGGTGCTCCGTCGTGCTCGCCGGACCAGGCCAGCGGGTGGCCCTCGCCCATCGTGCCGCCCTCGTACTCCGACTCGTCGACGGTGAGCAGCACCCGGACACCGCGGCCGCGCGGGTCGGTGCGGAAGTTGTACCACTCGTCCGTCCAGGTCCAGGCGGCCGGCAGGTGGGCGGTGGCCGGGTGGTCGGCGTCGGCGGTGCGCACCGTGGCGGTCTGGATCGGCGGATGGCCGAGGAACCGGGCGCCGACCAGGCCCTCGTACCAGTCCCAGCCGAGCTCGGTGCCGGCTGCGCAGTGCACGCCCATCCAGCCGGCTCCGGTGCCGAGGTGCGCGCGCAGGGCGTCGCGGCCCCGGTCGTCCAGGACGTCGCCGCCGGTGGAGAGGAACACCACGGCGCCGTAGTGCCGCAGCCGGTCGGCGCGGAAGTCCGCCGGATCGTCGGTGGCGTCGACGGTGAAACCGTGCTCGGCGCCGAGTTCGCGCAGGGCTCGCACCCCGTCGGCGGCCGACTCGTGCGGGAAGAGCAGGTTGTGGGTGTGGACGAGGATCCTGGTCATACTGCGGATCCTGGCATCCGTGCGGTGTGCCGGGGCCGGTTTCGGCGGGCCGTGCGCGAATCGGCCATCGGCGGTGCCCGCACGGACTCGTGCCCGCACGGACTCGTGCCTGCATGGAGGGCGTACGGCGGACGGGCGCCGGTGGAGCCGCGACCCGTCCGCCGTGCGGCGGTCAGGCGAACCAGCGCTTGGCGTCCTCGGAGAGGTAGGCCCGGATGATGAACGCGGCGATGGCGATGCCGATCACCGCGGTGTAGGCGCCGGAGAACAGCGACACCACGGAGCCCAGGATCGACAGCGCCTCCACGGCGATCACGGTCGTCCGCACCCAGGCCCGGCGGCCGGGCGTGGCCGCGGCGCTGCCCGCCAGCAGCAGCGCGACGATCACGGACACCCAGCCGAGGAGCGCGAGCGTCCCGGCGGAGTCGCCGCCGTGGTCGGCCTCGTCGGAGGCGCTCACCAGCAGCAGCAGGCCGCCGAGGACATTGAGGACGGCTTGCAGGACGATGAGGACGAGGGCGGTTCTGAGCGGCTTCGGCAGCCCTCCGGTGGTCTGAGCGGTCGTCATGTTCACTCCCCTGGTACGGGCCGGTCGCCGGCCCGGTCACCGAGAGGATCGGGCCGGGCGGGGCGGCTGTCAACGCCGCCGGTCCGCCCGGCCGGTGCTCAGCGGGTGAAGTCGAGTTCCGCGAGCCGGAGTGCGCCGCGCAGCACGACCTCCACGCCGTGGACGCCCTTGACCGGTGCGGCCAGCGGGCCGCGGACGGTCTGCCAGCGGTGGCGGCCCCCGGTCGAGGGCACCTCGAACCTGGTGACGGCGCCACCCGCGTGCAGCTCGACGGCGGCGCTGCCGGGCGCCGTCCGGGACACCGCGAGGGCGACGGACGTCGCCCCGTCCGCGAAGTCGACGGTGTCGAAGGCCAGTCGCCCGGGCGCGGTGTCGCCGCACTCCACCGCCTCGCCCCCGGCCGGGGTGCGGTCGGTGAGCCGGATGCCGCGCGCGGTGTCGAAGTCCCGGGCGAGCAGCGGCCCGTCGAGACCGGGGCGCGGCAGCGGGGCCGGGCCGGTGACGGTGATCTCGGCCTCGCTGCGCAGGTCGGCGCTGGAGGCCCCGGCCAGCAGCGCGTACCGGCCGGGGTCGGTCGTCCACCGGCCGTGCGCGGTGTCGAAGTGGCCGAGCGCGGCGAGCGGGACGCGGAGGGACACCGTGCGCTGCTCGCCGGGGGCGAGTTCGATCCGCTCGAAGGCCTGCAGCCGGCGCAGCGGCGTGGGGACGCGCGACTCCGGGGCGCGCGAGTAGAGCTGGACGACCTCCGCACCGGCGCGTGCGCCGCTGTTGGTGACGGTGAGGGTCGCGACGGCGTGCCCGTCGATCGTCTCCGCGCTCAGCGCGCCGTACGTGAACCGGGTGTAGGACAGCCCGTGGCCGAACGGGTAGAGCGGCTCGTCCGCCAGGTAGAGGTAGGTGGCGCCGGCGGTGATGATGTCGTAGTCGAGCAGGTCGGGCAGCCGCTGGCCGGCCCGGTACCAGGTCTGCGGGAGGCGGCCGGCGGGGGAGTGGTCGCCGAGCATGACGTCGGCGAGGGCGCGGCCGCCCTCCTGGCCGCCGTGCGCCGTCCACAGCACGGCGGGGACTTCGGCGTCTGCCCAGTCCAGGGCGTACGGGTAGCTGCTGACCACGGCCAGCACGGTGCGCGGGTTGGCGGCCCGGGCGGCGCGCAGGATCTCCTCCTGCTGCGGGGGCAGCGCGAGGTCGATCCGGTCCTCGGTCTCCCGCCCGTTGAGGTGCGGATCGTTGCCGGCGACCACCACCACCGCGCCGGCCGCGGCGGCGACGGCGGCGACCCGCTCCGCGCCGGCCGACACCGTCCGCACGGTGAACGGCTCGGCGGCGTCCCGGGCGACCGCGTAGGTGGTGAGGGCGTGGCTGCCGGCCGCGACGGCGACCCAGCGGCCGGTGCCGAGGTGCTGGATGCGGACGCGGCCGTCCTCACCGCGCTCCAGCCGGAAGGTCTCCTGGACGACCCACTCGTCCGGGTGCTCGGCGGTGGCGGCCAGCATCCCGTAGCCGTCCTTGGTGAGGTAGCGGCCGTCCCGTGCCTGGAGGGTGGTCACCCCGTGCCCCCAGTCCTGCACGGCGAACTCCTCTGCCGGGCCGACCTGGTGGCCGGTGGCGGACAGCGTGCCGTCGGCGGCCGCGGTCAGGTAGCGGCCGGTGGCGGTCGAGCGCAGCGCGATCCGGTCCAGCCCGTCCGCGAAGGCGACCCGGTCGGTGCCGAGCCGCTCACGCAGGGCGTCGAGGAGGGTGGTCCGGTACAGCAGGGAGCCGCTGTACCAGTCGCGCAGCACGTCGTCGCCGAGCGGGCCGACCACGGCGAGGGCCGCGTCGGCGGGCAGTGGCAGCAGGTCGCCGGCGTTGCGCAGCAGCACGACGGCCTGCCGGGCGGCCTGCCGGGCCAGCTCCCGGTGGGCGTCGCAGCCGACCACGTCCTGGCCGGTTCCGGCGTACGGGTCGAGCTCGGGATCCAGTTCGCCGGTGCGGATGCGCATCAGCAGGTGGCGCAGGACGGCGGCGTCGATCTCGGCCTCGGTGATCAGGCCGCGCTCCAGCGCCTCGGTGAGCCGGGCGATCGTGACCGGTGCGTCGGTGCCGTGGTCGGTGAAGCTGTCCACCCCGGCGCGCAGCGCCGCGCCGTGGCCCTCCGCGTGGTCGGCGAAGTGCCGTTGCGCGGCGACCAGGTTGGACGGTGCCTCGGCGTCGCTGCACACCAGCAGGTCGGCGCCGTTCCTCCAGCCGCGCAGCTCGTCCTTGAGGTAGCCGGACACGTGGGCGGGCCGCCCGTTGACGATGTTGTACGAGGGCATCACCGCGGCCACCGCGCCGGCCTCCACCGGGCCGCGGTAGCAGGGGAGTTCGTACTCGTGCAGGACGCGCGGGCGCAGGTCGGAGGAGGTGGACGTGCGGTCGTTCTCGTTGTTGTAGCCGAGGAAGTGCTTGAGGGTGGGCGCGGTGCGCCAGTACACCGGGTGGTCGCCGCGCAGGCCCCGGGTGTAGGCCGTGGCGAGTTCGGCGGTGAGCAGCGGGTCCTCGGCGTAGCCCTCCTCGTTGCGGCCCCAGAGCGGGTGGCGCAGCGGATTGACCACCGGCGCCCACACGTTGAGGCCGATCGGCGCGCGGCCGTCCTCGGCGGGGCGCTCGTGGAAGGCGCGGACCTCGGTGCCGACGGCCTCGCCGACCCGCTTCAGCAGCGCGCGGTCCCAGGTCGCGCCGAGGCCGACGGCCTGCGGGAACGAGGTGGCCGGTCCGAGCCAGGACACCCCGTGCAGGGCCTCGGTGCCGGTGGTGTGCGCGGCCAGGCCGAGCCGGGGGACGGCGGGGGCGTGCTGGTGCAGCAGGGCGATCTTCTCGGCGGTGGTGAGCCGCCCCAGGAGGTCCGTGGCCCGCTGGTGCGCGGGCACCCGGGCGTCGCGGTAAGGGGCGTCGGGCATGGATGGTCCTCCGGTGCGGCACGGGTGTCGAGCTGATGCTTCATGAGGTGGTGGATCGAAGCGCTTCGAAGTTCGCAGTGATGCCCGATGCTGTCAAGCGGCCCGCGGCCTGGCCGGGAGGCGGGCGGGAGAGCGTCCTCGCTGGTCCAGACCGGTTCTTCGGCCGCCCGGATCGGTGTCCCGAACCGGACGCGCGACCTGTGTCGTCGTCAAGTCCTGAACTGTGAAGCTCGTGCAAACCCTTGTGCGACAGCTTTCGCTGGCCTAGCCTCGGCGCCACGTTGAAGCGCTTCGACAGTAGCTCCGGGACCCGGCCCACCGCCGGGCGCCGGCCCTTCGCACCACCCCCCGCACCACCCTTCGCACCACCCCGCACCGTCGTCCCACCGCCCCGGCCGCGACCGGGGCACCACCCGGACCGCCGGGCACCGCCGCGCCGCCCGCCCGGCCCCGCCCGCCTCCCACCCGCAACGACGAAGGGCTCCACCCACCATGACCAGCGCTGACAGAGTCGGCCCTGCCCCGGCCGCCTCGCGCCGCCGCTTCCTGACCGGCGCCGTGGCCGCCGCCGCCGCGCTCACCGGCGGCGGACTGCTGACCGCCTGCTCCTCCGGCACCGGGCGGTCGAGCAGCAAGGGCGGTGTCGCCACCGGCAGCGCCTTGCAGAACGCCCTCCCCGCCTTCGCCGCCTCCGGCCTCGTCACCCCCGACATCCCGGGCGTCAACGGTTCCACCCCGGCCTTCCTGAAGTTCCCCGCCGAACTCAAGGCCTCGGTGACCGGCAAGCCGGGCAAGGGCGGCAAGTACACCTTCTTCACCCCGCTCTGGGGCGCGGCCCCGGGCAAGGACAGCAAGTACTTCGCCGCCATGGACGAGGCGCTCGGCGTCAGCGTCGACTGGCAGCTCCAGGACGGCGTCACCTACCAGGACAAGCTCGGCGCGGTGCTGGCCGGCGACAGCATCCCCGACCTGTTCTGCGTGCCCGGCTGGAACATCACGGGCCAGATCCCGAACGCCATCGACGCCAAGGCCGCCGACCTCGGCCCCTACCTGTCCGGCGACAAGGTCAAGAAGTACCCCAACCTCGCGGCGATCCCCACCGACGCCTGGAAGATGTGCATGTTCGGCGGCAAGCTGCGCGGCCTGCCGATGCCCAACCGCCCGCTCGGCGGCGTCGTCCCCTACTACCGGGCCGACATCTTCGCCGAGAAGGGCTGGACCCTCCCGAAGACCGCCGACGAGTTCCTCCAGCTCGCCAAGGACATCACCAGCCCCGCCGCCAAGGTCTGGGCCTGCGAGGACATGTGGTGGACGGCGCAGGTCCTGTTCAACTGCGTCCCCGGCACCATGCCCGGCTACTGGAAGCAGGTCGACGGCAAGCTCGTCCACCTGATCGAGACCCAGGAGTACCTCGACGCGCTCTCCTGGACGCAGAAGCTCTACGCCCAGGGCAGCGTCCATCCCGACGCGGTGGCCGGCAAGGCCAACGACGCCAAGACCCGCTTCACCTCCGGCCAGTCGCTGATCATGAACGACGGCGACGTCATGCGCGGCATGATGAACGAACAGGCCAAGGCCAACCCGAAGTTCAGCATCAAGCCGATGGACTTCTTCGCCCACGACGGCGGCAAGCTGGAGCTCTACATCGGCGCGCCCGCCGGGATCTTCAGCTTCCTGTCCGCCAAGCTGCCCGCCGCGAGGATCGAGGAACTCCTCGGTGTCGCCGACTACGCCGCCGCCCCGTTCGGCACCAAGGAGTTCGTGCTCGAGAAGTTCGGCGTCGAGGGCGTCCACTACGCCAAGGACGCCTCCGGCACCCCGGTGCAGACCGCGCTCGGCACCAAGGAGGTCCTCTCCTCCTACGAGTTCATCGCCTCCCCGGCACCCACCATCGCCTGGCCCGACCAGCCCCAGGCCGCCACGGACTTCGCCAACTGGATGGGCCGCATGATGGCCTTCGCCAGGAAGCCGCTCTTCTACGCGATGCAGATCCAGGAGCCCACCCGGTACGCGTCGCTGTACACCCCCTTCGACGACCTGCAGAAGGACGTCGTGCGCAACCGCAAGAAGATCGGCGACGTCAAGGACGCGGTCGACAACTGGCGCAAGAACGGCGGCGACGACCTGCGCGCCTTCTACCAGGACATCCTCGACAAGTCCGGCAACTGACCACCGACACGTGCACTACGGCCGGCCGGTGGCGGATCGCACCGGCGGCCAGGGCGGAGCAGAACCCACCATGAGCAGCAGCGCCCCCGCGGCCACCCGGCCCGCCGCACCCGACGGACCGGACCGCCCGGCACCGCCGCCGCGACGCGGCATCACCCGCCGTCAACGGCTGCGCCGCGACCGCGTCCTGCTGCTGATGACCGCACCCGCGCTCGGCCTGCTGCTGGTCTTCAACTACATCCCGCTGCTCGGCAACATCGTCGCGTTCCAGGACTACGACGTCTACGGCGGCGGCATCACCGGCAGCGCCTTCGTCGGCCTCGACAACTTCGCCGCGGTCTTCTCCGACGCCCGGTTCTGGGAGGTCGTCGGCAACACCCTCTCCATCACCGCCGTCCAGCTGCTGCTCTTCTTCCCCGTCCCGATCGCCCTCGCGCTGCTGCTCAACAGCCTCATCAGCGGCCGGCTCCGCACCCTCGTGCAGTCCGTCCTCTACCTGCCGCACTTCTTCTCCTGGGTGCTGGTCGTCACCGTCTTCCAGCAGATGCTCGGCGGCGCCGGCCTGATCGCCCAACTGTTGCGCAGGCACGGCGTCGAGGGCTTCGACCTGATGACCGACCCGACGCTCTTCAAGTACCTGCTGACCGCCCAGTCCGTCTGGAAGGACGCCGGCTGGGGCGTGATCGTCTTCCTCGCCGCCCTCAGCGCCGTCTCCGACGAGCTGTACGAGGCCGCCGCCGTCGACGGCGCCGGCCGCTGGCGGCGGATGTGGCATGTCACGCTGCCCGCGCTGCGCCCGGTGATCGCCCTGCTGCTGGTGCTGCGGGTCGGCGACTCGCTCTCCGTCGGCTTCGAGCAGATCCTGCTCCAGCGCGACGCCGTCGGCGTCGGCGTCTCCGAGGTGCTCGACACCTACGTCTGGTTCCGCGGCATCCGCAGCGGCGACTTCAGCTACGCGGCCGCGGCCGGCCTGGTCAAGGGCCTGTTCAGCCTCGGCATGGTCCTGCTGGCGAACAAGGCCGCCCACCGGCTGGGCGAGCAGGGGGTGTACTCCAAGTGACCACCGCAACCGACCTCCGCCCGTCCCGCCCGTTCGCCCGGCCCGCCTGGGAGGAGGAGCCGACCGCCGTCGGCCGGGGCCTCAAGGGCGTCACCCTGGCCGTCGTCTGCCTGCTGATCCTCGGCCCGCTCTGGGTCGTCGTCCTCACCAGCCTCTCCGACGCGGCCACCATCACCGGCGCCGGCGGCCTCGTGGTCGTCCCGGGGCACCTCACCGTCCAGGCCTACGCCGAGGTCCTCTCCGGCGGCGCCGTCACCCGGGCCGTGCTGATCAGCATCGGCATCACCCTCGTCGGCACGGCGATCTCGCTGGTCGTCTCGGTGCTCGCCGCGTACGGGCTCTCCCGGCCCGGCAGCTTCGCCCACCGGCCGATCCTCGTCACCATGATGATCACGATGTTCTTCGGGGCCGGGCTCATCCCGAGCTACCTGCTGATCCAGGACCTCGGCCTGATGGACAGCTACTGGTCGCTGATCCTCCCCGGCGCCGTGTCCGTCTTCAACCTGCTCGTGCTGCGCTCCTTCTTCATGGGTACCGCCCCCGAACTCGTCGACGCCGCACGGATCGACGGCGCCGGCGAGTGGCGGATCCTCTGGCAGGTGGTGCTGCCGCTGTCCCGCGCGGTGGTCGCCGTCATCGCGCTGTTCTACGCGGTCGGCTACTGGAGCTCCTGGTTCTCCGCCTCGCTCTACCTCAACGACCAGACCCGTTACCCGCTGCAGAACGTGCTGAACTCCTTCGTGCTCCGCCACCAGGCGCCCACCGGGATGTCCCAGGCCATCAGCACGGGGGCCGTCCCCGGGCTCTCGGTGCAGATGGCGGTCATGGTGATCGCGCTGGTGCCCGTGCTGTGCGTCTACCCGTTCGTCCAGAAGCACTTCCAGAAGGGCATGCTGATCGGCGCCGTCAAGGGCTGACCAGCGAGAGGACACCCCCATGCCATCCCTTGCCGACGCCACCCGCGGCCGCCTGCTGTTCGGCGGCGACTACAACCCCGAGCAGTGGCCCGAGTCGATCTGGCCCGAGGACGTCCGGCTGATGCGCGAGGCCGGCGTCACCACCGTCACGGTCGGCGTCTTCTCCTGGGCCAAGCTCGAACCGACGCCCGGGGCCAGGGACTTCGGCTGGCTGCGCCGCATCCTCGACCTGCTCCACGAGGGCGGGATCGAGGTCTGCCTTGCCACGCCCACCGCCTCCCCGCCGCCCTGGCTCGGCGAACTGCACCCCGGCACCCTGCCGGTCACCGCCGAGGGCACCACCCTGTCGTGGGGGTCCCGGAACCAGTGGTGCCCCTCCTCCGCCGACTACCGCCGGCACGCCCTCGGCCTGGTGGACGACCTCGCCGCGGCGTTCGGCCACCACCCGGCCGTCCGGATGTGGCACGTCGGCAACGAGTACGGGCCGGTCTGCCACTGCGAGGAGACCGCCGACCGCTTCCGCGACTGGCTGGGCAAGCGGTACGGCACCCTGGAGGCCGTCAACGCCGCCTGGGGCACGGCCTTCTGGAGCCAGCAGCACGCCACCTGGTCGACCGTCACCCCACCGCGCGCCGCCCCGTACCTGCCCAACCCCGCCCAGCAGCTGGACTTCCGGCGGTTCTGCTCGGACGTCCTGCTCGCCTGCTTCACCGCGGAGCGGGACGTGCTGCGCCGCCACACCCCCGAGCTGCCGGTCACCACCAACTTCATGACCCTGTTCCCGCACGTCGACTGCTGGGCGTTCGCCGCCGAGGAGGACGTCGTCTCGCTGGACAGCTACCCGGACCCGGCCGACCCCCGTGCCATGGTGTGGGCCTCGCTCGGCCAGGACATGACCCGCTCGCAGGCCCGCGGCCCGTGGCTGCAGATGGAGATGGCCGCCTCCGCGGTGAACTGGCGCGGCGTCAACCGGGCCAAGCCCGTCGACCGGCTCCGGCTGGAGGCCTACCAGGCGATCGCCCGCGGCGCCGACGGCCTCTGCTTCTTCCAGTGGCGGGCCTCCCGCTCCGGCGCGGAGAAGTTCCACTCCGCCCTCCTCCCGCACGCCGGGCCCGACAGCCCCCAGCACCTGGCCGTCCGCACGCTCGGCGCCGAACTCCCGCTCCTCGCCGAGGTGGTGGGCACCCGGGTGGAGGCCGATGTCGCGGTCGTCCTCGACTGGTCCAACTGGTGGGCCCTGGAGCAGCGCGGCCGCCCCTCGGACCGGGTCGACCTGGCGCCGATCGCCCTCGCCTGGCACGGCGCGCTGTGGGACGCCCACCTCACCGCCGACTACGTCCACCCGGAGGCCGACCTCGGCGGCTACCGGATGGTCGTGGTGCCCAACCTGTACCTGGCGGGCGACGCCGCCGTCGACAACCTCACCGGGTACGTCGCCGCCGGCGGCACCCTGGTCGCCGGGTTCTTCACCGGTGTCGCCGACGAGCAGGACGCCGTCCGGCCGGGCGGCATGGACGAGCGGCTGCGCGCGCTGCTCGGCGTCCACCCGCTCGAATGGCGCCCGCTGGACGCGCCGGCCGAGCTGGCCGGCGGCGGCACCGCCGACCTGTGGAGCGAGGACCTGTGCCTGGCCCCCGGCACCGAGACCGTCCTCGCCTTCGCCGACGGCACCCCCGCCGCCACCCGGCGCGGCCGGGCCTGCTACCTCGCCACCCTGCCCGAACCGGCCGTGCTGCAGCGCCTGCTGGCCGACGCGGCCGGGCGCGCCGGCGCCGCCCCGGCCCTGCCCGGCCTGCCCGCCGGGGTGGAGGCCGTCCGCCGCGGCGACCTGCTGTTCCTGCTCAACCACACCGCCGAGCCCTGCGAGCTGACCCTGCCCGGCCCCCACCGCGACCTGCTGACCGCCCGCGCCATCGCCCGCGATCCCGCCGTGCTGCACCTCGACCCGTACGGCGTCGCGGTGCTGCGCCCGTAGCACTGGACAGGACCAGCCATGCCCGAGGCCGCCGCACCCACCCACGGCATCCACGACCCCGAGCCCGCCTCCCGCTGGGAGGACGCCTACCTCGGCGGCAACGGCCGGCACGGCGTCCTGGTGCACGGCCGCACCCACGACGAGGCGGTGGTCGTCACGCACCACGACCTCGTCCGCCCCGATCCGGCCTCCGGGGTCGAACCCCCGCTGCTGGCACCGCGGCTGGCCGAGGTGCAGGACCACCTGCTGGCCGGGCGGCAGGCGGCCGCGACGGCCGCGTTCGGCGGCGACTGGGAGCCGCGTCACGTGCAGGCGTTCCACCCGGCGTTCGCCGTCCGGATCCGCCGGCCCGGCGCAGCGGAGGCGGCGGGCTACCGGCGCAGCCTGGACTTCCGGACGGGCGTCGCCGCCGCCGAGTGGCGCGAGGCCGACGGCTGGTGGCGTTCGGAGTGCTTCGTCTCGCGCGCCGACGACGCGGTGGTGCAGCTGCTGACCGCGCCGACCGGTTCGGCCCTGGACGCGGAGATCACCCTGGACACCCGGCTGCCCGGGGCCCCCGCCGAACTGCGTGCCGCCGTCCGGTCGGTGTACCGGCCGGCGGAGATCCCCGCCGCCGAGCCCCGGCCCCGCGACAGTGCACTGCTGCGGCTGCGCGCCCGCTACCCCGGCAGCGAGACCGGCTACCGCGGTGCCACCCGGATCGTCGCACCCGGCGGCACGGTGCGCTGCGACGGCCCCCGGGTGCACGTGACCGGGGCCCGCCAGCTGCTGCTGCTGACCCGCACCGTCCGCGGCCCGGTCTCCGACCCGGCCGGGCGGCTCGGCCGCCTGGACGTCGGGATGTACGCCCTGCCGGACGACCACGAGGAGCTGCTGGAGCGGCACCTGGCCGAGCACGCCGCCGCGTACGACCGGGTGGAGCTCGACCTGGGAGCCGACCCGGCGGACCGCGAGCGGCCCGTCGCCGAGCTGCTGGAGCGCCAGCGGGCCGACCCTGCGAACCTTCAACTCGCCCTGCTGGAGTCACTGTTCGCGGCCGGCCGCTACCACCTGCTGTCCGCGTCCGGGCACCGCCCGCCGCGGCTGTGCGGGCTGTGGACGGGCGACTGGGACACCGCCTGGGGCGGCGCCTTCACCACCAACGCCAACCTCAACCTGCAGCTCGCCGGCGCGGCCGCGACCGGCCTGCCGGAGGCCTCGCTCGCGCTCGCCGCCCTCGTCCGCGACCAACTGCCGGACTGGCGCACCAACGCCCGGCGGCTTTACGGCACCCGCGGGGTGGTGGCGCCCGCGCACACCGACGGCACCAACGGCCTCCAGTACCACTTCAACCACAGCTGGGCCCATCACCTCTGGACGGCCGGGGCGGACTGGCTGCTGCACCCTGCTGGAGCACGCCGAGACCAACGGCGACACCGCCCTGCTCACCGGCGAGGTGCTGCCGGCCCTGGTCGAGGTCGCCGCCTTCTACGAGGACTTCCTCACCCGCACCGGCCCCGACGGCCGACTGGCGATCGTCCCGTCGTACTCGCCGGAGAACCATCCGGTCGACCCGGCCACCGGCGTCCCGCTGCCCGGCGCGGCCGCCGTCAACGCCACCATGGACATCGCCGCCGCCCGGCACGCGCTCACCGCCGCCGCCGACCTCGCGGACGAGCACGGCGCCGCCCCGGCCGCCCGGACGGCCGGCTGGCGGGCGCTGGCCGACCGGCTGCCGCCCTACGCGGTGAACCCGGACGGCGCGCTGGCGGAGTGGGCCTGGCCGGGCCACCGGGACGCCTACGACCACCGGCACGTCAGCCACCTGTACCCGGTCTGGCCGCTGGACGAGATCGCCGCCGACACCACGCCCGAACTCGCCGGGGCGGCCCGCACGGCGCTGCTGCTGCGCGGCGCCGAGAACCACTCCGGCCACGGCCACCTGCACCGGGCGCTGGCCGCCGCCCGCCTCGACGACGCCGGTCTGGCGACCTGCCAGCTCGCCCACCTGCTGGTGCGCGACTTCTTCTTCCGCTCCCTGATGAGCAGTCACTATCCGGGCCGGGAGGTCTTCAACGCCGACGTCGCGCACGCCCTGCCCGGTGTGCTGACCGAGATGCTGGTGCGTTCGCGCCCCGCCCGGGCGGGGCGGCCGGCCGCGCTGACGCTGCTGCCGGCGCTGCCCGCCGCGCTGCCCCACGGCCGGCTGACCGGCGTGCGGACGCGCTTCGGCGCGGTGGTCGAGGAGTTGGCCTGGTCGCCGGAGCGGGTGAGCGTGGCCCTGCGCCCGGCCCGCCCGGGCCGGCTGGAGCTGCGGGTCGTCCCGGCACCCGGCAAGGACCCGGTGCTGCTGGCCGCCGCGGCCGGCGAGGTCCTTCGGTACACGGTGGGCCTGTGACGGCCGGCCGGGCGGTCTTTGCGAACACATGACCTGATGTTGCGGCGGCGCGGGGCGACACGACGACGCCCGTTCACCGTACGTCCGTGTACGGGCCAACCGCCGCTGAGAATCTCCGGCCCATGGATATCCCTCGCATGGGCGTGCCCGAGAAGCTCGCCGACCGCATGAGCATGGCCGAGCAGCACGAGTACCTGCGCAGCACCCTGTCGCGCCGCCGGATGCTGCGCTCCAGCGCCGTGACGGTGGGCGTGCTGGCCGTCGGCGGCGCCCTCGGCTCCGGCACCGCGGTGGCGGCCGCCCCGGTCCCCGGCAGTGCGACCGACGGTGTCGACGGCTCCCTGGTGGCCCCGATCGGCCGTCACCTCGCGTTCGGCGCCGAGCCGGACACCCAGTTCCGGGTGTCCTGGCAGGTGCCCGCCCCGGTCAAGAAGCCGTTCCTGCGCTTCGGCCGGCACCCCTGGGACCTCGGCCACAAGATCGAGGCGGAGGTGCGCGCCCTGCACACCCCGGCGCTGACCCCGACCGGCGCCCCGGTCGACCAGTACTACCTGCACGTCGAGCTGGACCGGCTGCAGCCCGACACCACGTACTACTACGGCGTCGGCCACCAGGGCTTCGACCCGGCCTCGCAGCAGGCCATCTCGACCCTGTCGACGTTCCGCACCGCGCCGTCGCGGCACGGCCGCCACAACCGCCCGTTCGCGCCGTTCACCTTCACCGCCTTCGGCGACCAGGGCGTCTCCTCGCACGCGGCCGGCAACGACCACGTGATCCTGGCCCAGAAGCCGGCGTTCCACCTGCACGCGGGCGACATCTGCTACGCGGACCCGGCCGGCTCCGGCCAGGACTCGGACAAGGCCGTGTACTCGGCCGCCACCTGGGACGCCTTCCTGGCGCAGACCGAGACGGTCGCCTCGAAGATCCCGTGGATGGTCTCCTACGGCAACCACGACATGGAGGCCTGGTACTCGCACAACGGCTACGGCGGCGAGGACTCGCGCTTCTTCCTGCCCTCGAACGGCCCCGACCCGCGCACCGCGCCCGGCGTCTACTCGTTCAAGTACGGGAACGTCGGCGTGATCTCGCTGGACGCCAACGATGTCTCGTACGAGATCCCGGCCAACCTCGGCATCACCGCGGGCCGGCAGACGGCCTGGCTGGACCGCCGGCTGCGGGAGCTGCGCGGCGACGACAGCGTCGACTTCGTCGTGGTGTTCTTCCACCACTGCGCCTTCTCCACCACGCACCAGCACGCCTCCGAGGGCGGTGTCCGCGAGGCCTGGGTGCCGCTGTTCGAGAAGTACCGGGTGGACCTGGTCATCAACGGCCACAACCACGTCTACGAGCGCACCGACGCGATCCTCGGCAACAAGGTCTCCAAGGCCGTGCCGAGCGGCGCGACCGTCGAGCCGGCCAAGGACGGCGTGGTGTACGTGACGGCGGGCGCGGCCGGCCGCAGCCTGTACTTCTTCGACGCGCCGGACAGCTACGAGGGCCACGAGAACCGCCAGGACTCGGTGAACACCTACCACTTCGCCAAGGGCGGGGTGAAGGTGCCGGAGACGGTCGAGTGGTCGCGGGTCCGCTACACCGGCTACTCGTTCATCAAGGTGGACGTCACGCCGGCGCACGAGGGCCGCACCACCACCATGAAGGTCACCGCGCTGGCCGAGGACGGCACGCAGGTCGACCACTACACGATCGCCCGCCGCGCGGGCGAGTGCCGGGAGCACTGACCCGGCGGCAACGGCCCGGCCCGCCCCGCTCCCTGTGGCGGGGCGGGCCGTCGTGCGCTCAGCCCAGGGCGGCGAGCTGCGCGGCGAGCTCGTCACTGTGCCGGAAGGTCAGCCCGGCGAGCGCGACGTGCTTCCAGCGCACCGTCAGGTCGGCGTCCAGGATGAACACCGAGCGCCGCAGCCCGAGGCCGGGCACGGCGATCCCGTAGGCCTTGGCCACCTCGCGGTCGGGGTCGGCGAGCAGCGGGAAGCCGATCCGGTGCTTGCGGGCGAACCGCTCGTGGCTGTCCAGGCCCTGCGGGCTGATGCCCCAGACGGTGGCGCCCAGGCCGGTGAAGCGCTCCAGGTCGGAGGTGTACTCGCAGAGCTGCTTGGTGCAGACGGCCGTGTCGTCGCCGGGGTAGAAGACCAGCACCAGCGGGCCGCCCTTGGCGTCGGCGAGCCGGTACTCGCGGCGCTCGGCCGCGTCGCCGTCCAGCAGCAGGCCGGGCAGGGTGAAGTCGGGGGCCTGGGTTCCGGCCTCGGGCGGCTTGGGCATGAGGGGCCTCTCCGGGAGTCAGAAGTAGACAGAACGGTCTGTTCCTCGACGCGATGCTAGCCCCCTGTCGCCCGCGGCGCCAGGACCCGGGCGGGCGTCCGGCCGGGTCAGCGCCGCGGGCCGTACATGATCACGGCCACGCCGGCCAGGCAGACCAGGGCTCCCACCACGTCGTAGCGGGTCGGCCGGAAGCCGTCGACCACCACGCCCCAGGCCAGCGAGCCGGCCACGAACACCCCGCCGTAGGCTGCCAGCACCCGGCCGAACTGCGCGTCCGGCTGCAGCGCCGCCACGAAGCCGTACCCGCCCAGCACCACCACCCCGATCCCCGCCAGCCACCACGGCCGGGACTCCCGCACGCTCTGCCACACCAGCCAGCAGCCGCCGATCTCGGCGAGCGCGGCGAGCAGGAACAGGGCGGCGGAGCGGAGCACGGTCACAGCGGCCAGCGTACGGGGCGGCCGCCGGCCGGTGCGGCGGGCCCGGCCCGGCGTGCGGCCGGCCCGGGCCCTGATGGACGGTGACCCGTGGGTCAGTGCTGGGAGACCTGGAAGCAGGCCACGTCGTACTGCGAATTCGGGTTGTAGTGCACCCCGCCGTTGCCCGGCAGGGTCTCGTTGAACGGCGAGCCGGGCGAGTTCGCCGCGTGGCCGTTGCCGGGCTCATTGGGAGCCGTGGGGCTCAGGCAGGTCTGGCTCGGCGGTCCGGTACCGCTCGGGTTGGCCGCCGCCATCGCCGTGGCGGCGCCTCCGAGACAGAGGAATCCGGCGAGGAGTCCTGCCGCTACGCCGCGTAGCATCATTCCTCCAAGGGGAGCCGTACGCAGGGCCGGGCGGCCCCGCGCCCCCTCACTCCGGTACGTACCGGAGTGCCGCGGTGTTCAACGGCGGCCGGAATTCACTGCCGGTAGGTGGCCAGGAAGCGGCCGATCCGGCTGATCGCCGTCTCCAGGTCGTCGGCCCGCGGCAGGGTGACGAAGCGGAAGTGGTCGGGGCGCGGCCAGTTGAAGCCGGTGCCCTGGACGACGTGGATCTTCTCGCGGAGCAGCAGGTCCAGCACGAAGCGCTCGTCGTCGACGATCCGGTGCACCTCCGGGTCCAGCCGGGCGAAGGCGTACAGCGCGCCCTTCGGCTTGACGCAGCTGACGCCGGGGATCTCGTTCAGCGCTCGGAAGGCCACGTCGCGCTGCTCGGTGAGCCTGCCCGTCGGAAGGGTGAGCTCCTGGATCGACTGGTGGCCGCCGAGCGCGGCCTGCACCGCGTACTGGGCGGGCACGTTGGGGCACAGCCGCATGCCCGCCAGCATGGTCAGGCCCTCCAGGTAGTCCCGGGCATGCTGCTTGGGGCCGGAGACGGCCAGCCAGCCGCTGCGGAAGCCGGCCACCCGGTAGGCCTTGGACAGGCCGTTGAGGGTCAGCGTGAGGACGTCGTCGGCGAGCGCGGCCAGGCAGTGGTGCTCGGTGCCGTCGTAGAGGATCTTGTCGTAGATCTCGTCGGCGAGCACCATCAGGTTGTGTCGCCGGGCCAGGTCGAGGATGCCCTTCAGCAGCTCCTCGGAGTACACGGCGCCGGTGGGGTTGTTCGGGTTGATGACGACGATCGCGCGGGTGCGGTCGGTGATCTTCGCGGCGATGTCGTCGAGGTCGGGGTACCAGTCGGCCTGCTCGTCGCAGAGGTAGTGCACGGCCCGGCCGCCGGCGAAGCGGACCACGGCCGTCCACAGCGGGTAGTCGGGCATCGGGACGAGTACCTCGTCGCCGTCGTCCACCAGCGCCTGGACGGCCATCTGGATCAGCTCGGAGGCGCCGTTGCCCAGGTAGACGTCGTCGACCGTCATGCCGCCCACGCCGCGCTGCTGGTAGTACTGCACCACCGCGCGCCGGGCCGGGAGGATGCCGCGGGAGTCGCTGTAGCCGTGGGCGTTCGGCAGGTTGCGGATGATGTCCTGGAGGATCTCCGGCGGGGCCTCGAAGCCGAACGGGGCGGGGTTGCCGGTGTTCAGCCGCAGCACGCTGTGTCCGGCCTCCTCCAGGGCGTTCGCCTGGTCGACCACCGGGCCACGGATCTCGTAGCACACGTCCTTGAGCTTGCTGGACTGCCGAAACTCCACTGCGTCCTCCGACCCTCGCCACTGGTTGCTTTGTTCTACCAAGTAAGCACTTGGAAAGTCCAACCTTTTGGCTATGCTGATCCCCATGCCACGCCGAAGCTACGACCAGTACTGCGCCGTCGCCCGTGCCCTGGACTCGGTGGGGGAGCGCTGGAGTCTCCTGATCGTCCGTGAACTCCTCGGTGGACCGCGCCGCTACACCGACCTGCACGCCGACCTGCCCGGCGTCTCCACCGACATCCTCGCCGCCCGGCTCAAGCAGCTGGAGGGCGAGGGCCTGGTCGAGCGGCGCCGGCTGGAGCGCCCGGCCAGCGCGTTCGTGTACGGACTCACCGAGCGGGGGCAGGCCCTGCGGCCCGTCCTCGACGCCCTCGCCGGGTGGGGCCGGGCCGACCTCGGCGAACCGCGCCCCACCGACGCCGTCCGCGAGCACTGGTACACCGAGGCGGTCTGACCGCCCGGCGGCGACGGGTGCCCGGCCGCAGCGGAGGGTCAGCCGCCGGTGACCCCGTCGACGTGCTCCCGCAGCAGGTCGGCGTGCCCGTTGTGCCGGGCGTACTCGGAGATCAGGTGGCAGAGCGCCAGGCGCACCGAGAACTCCTCTCCATCGTGCACGAACCGGTCGTCCAGGTCGGCCTTGGCCAGCACCTCGTCGGCCAGCCGCCGCTCCTCCAGCAGCCGGGCGTGGTCCTCCGCGGCCCGGGCCGGGTCCAGCTCGTCGAAGTCGGCGTCCTTCGCCCCCGATTCGGCGTACAGCCGGGGCACCGGCAGGCCCGCGATCCGCTCGCGGAACCAGATCCGCTCGACCTTGGCCAGATGGCGGATCAGCCCGAGCAGCGAGAGGTTCGAGGCGGGCAGCGGACGCAGCGCCAGCTGCTCGCCCGTCAGCCCCTGGCACTTCAGCAGCAGGGTGTCGCGCTGCCAGGCGAGGTAGCCGAGCAGCATCTCGCGCTCGCCGGCCACCAGCGAGCCGCCGGTCCGGGTGATGTCAGGTGCAGTCCAGGTCATTTCGCGATCATGCCCTGCCCGCCCGCACCCGCGCCAGCCTCCGGCCGCCGCCCGGGGCCGCCCGTTCCACCGTCCCGAACTCCGTCGCGCACCGGCGGACCGGCTCGTAGGGTGACGCCATGACCTCCACCGCCGCGCACGGTCCCGCCCACGAACTCGCCCAACTCAACATCGCCCGCATGCTCGCACCCCTCGACAGCCCGCAACTCGCCGACTTCGCCGCCGCCCTGGAGCCGGTCAACGCCGCCGCGGACAAGGCCGACGGCTTCGTCTGGCGACTCGTCGAGGGTGCCTACGGCGACGCCACCGACGCGCGCATCTACGATGACGCCTGGCTGCTCGTCAACATGTCGGTCTGGCGCGACCCGGACGCTCTGGAGGCCTACGTCTACAGCCCCGAGCACCGCGAGGTGCTGCGCCGCCGCCGCGAGTGGTTCGCGCGCGTGGCCGAGGCGATGACGGTGCTGTGGTGGGTGCCGGCCGGGCACCAGCCGACCGTCGCCGAGGCCCAGGAGCGGCTCGACCTGCTCCGCGCCCACGGCCCCGGCCCGCAGGCCTTCACGCTCCGCGAGACGTTCCCCGCGCCCGGGGCCTGACGCCGGCGGGCGCCCGGGCGGCGGCCGGTCGCCGCCCGCGCAGCCCGCGGTCAACCGCCCCCGGGGCGTCGTGCTCCACCGCCGTGAAGCGGACGGGCAGGCTCACCAGGGCCCGGTGGAACGGCCCGGGGCGCCAGACCAGGGCCTCGGCGGGGACGGCCAGTTCCAGGTCCCCCAGCCGGCTGGTGAGCTGCTCGATCGCGGTGATCGCGATCAGCAGCGCCGGGTCGCGGGCCGGGCAGGCGTGCGGCCCGGCGGCCCACGCCAGGTGCGCGCTGGAGCCGCCGCGCAGCGCGTCGTCCCGGGCGGCGGCGCGGCCTCCGAGTTGGCCGCCGCGTAGGAGACCAGCACCATCGTGCCGGCGGCGATCCGCCGGCCGTGGAACTCGATGTCGTACCGCGGGTAGTGGGCCGAGAAGTTGGCCAGCGGCGGCTCGTGCCAGAGCACCTCGTCGATCGCCTGGTGGGCCGTCATCGCCCCGCCGAACAGCGAGCCCGCGTAGCGGTCGTCGGTCAGCACCCGCAGCAGCGCGTTGCCGATCAGGTTGGTGGTGGGCTCGTGCCCGGCGCTCATGGTGAGGGTGATCTGCCGCACCACCTCGTCGTTGTCGAGCCCCGCCGGGTGATGCAGGAACCACGAGGTGAGGTCGTTGCGCGCGTTCGTGCGCCGGTCGGCGACCATGTCCGTGACCACCGCGACCAGATCGGCGTACGCAGCCAGGGCCTTGCGCTGGGACTCCATCATCCCGGCCATGCCGGCCACCAGCCGGTCGCTGTCCCCGGGGGCCACCCCGAACCAGGTGTTGAAGACGAACAGCGGCAACTGCCGGGCGTACTGGGAGATCAGGTCGGCCGTGCCCAGGCCGTCGAACCGGCGGATCAGCGCGGCGGCGACCTCGGCCACCCGCTGCTGCAGGGTGTGCGGCTCGATCAGCGCGAGGCCGTCGGTGATCACCTGCCGGTAGCGCCGGTGCACCTCGCCGTCGCTGAACAGCGCCGTGGGGCGCCAGCCGAGCACCGGCAGCAGCGGGGAGTCCGCGGGCAGCGGATCGCACGCCGGCCGCGGGTCCTTGGAGAAGGTGTCGGTGTCGCGCAGCACGTCCAGCGCCGCCTGGTAGTCGGTGACCAGCAGGGCCCGCACCCCGGGGAGAGGGTCACCGGCGCGAGCGCCCCGGACGACCGGATCCGCTCGTAGTGGCCGTGCGGGTCGGCGGCGAACGCCGGTCCGTAGAGGTCGACGGGCGTGACGTCGGTGTCGGTCACCGTGGCTCCCGGGGCAGGCTGCGCAGGACGTGTTCGGCGAGGGCGATCAGGGCCTCGATGCTGCCGGCCCGCTCCCGCGCGTCGCAGAGCACCAGCGGGGTGTCGGGATGCAGGTCGAGGTGGGCGCGGAGCACCTCCGGCGGGTGGGCGGGGGCGTCCGGGAAGCAGTTCACCGCGACCGCGTACGGCAGCCCCTGCTCCTCGATGAGGTCCATGACCTCGAACGACTCGGCGAGCCGCCGGGTGTCGGCGAGCACCAGCGCACCGAGCGCGCCCCGGGCGATGTCGTTCCAGAGCGGGTAGAAGCGGCGCTGCCCGGGGGTGCCGAACAGGTAGAGGACGATGTCCTCGGGCAGCGTGAGCCGCCCGAAGTCGACCGCCACCGTGGTCGTCGTCTTGTCCGGCAGGCCCGCCGTGTCGTCGACCGGGGCGCCGGTCTCCGTCATCACCTCCTCGGTGTGCAGGGTGGGGATCTCGGACAGGGTGCGGATCAGGGTGGTCTTGCCGATGCCGAAGGGGCCGGCGACCAGGACTTTCATCAGGGTCTGGTCCCGGTCGGGCAGGTAGCCGACCCGGCTACCGGAGGGTTCGGAGTCCAACGAGGAGCCTCTCCACGAGGGCGCGGTCGATCTGCTGGGCACGGGGGACGGGGGCGCGGGCCTGGAGCCGGCCCGCGTCCACCAGGTCCGCGGCGAGGAAGTTGGTGGCGCTGACCGGCAGCCGCAGGTGCGCGGCGGCCTCCACCAGGGTGAGGGCGCCGTCCCGGAGCAGCGCCCACAGCGAGCGGTGCTCCGGGTCCAGTTCGTCCGGCGGTTCCGGGCTCGCGGAGTGGAGCACGGTGAGCCGGTCGAAGGCGGTCCGGCTGGGCCTGGTCCGGCCGCCGGTGACCAGGTACGCGGGCACCATGCGCCGGGGCGGGACGCCGCTCACCGTTGCGCACCGTCCGACTGCCGCGGCGGACTTGCCAGCGCCCGCGAGAGCGCGGCCACCTGCACCTGCATCTGGTAGGCGATGTTGCCGAGTTGGGACTCCGGCGCGGCGAACACCGCCAGCGAGGTGTTCTGCCCGGCCGGCACGACGATGGCGAAGCCCAGGTCGGACTCGACCACCGTCTGCGCCAGCTTCGGCTTCTCCTCGTCGGTGAAGGCCGTGGTGAACGCCCGGCTGGCCGCGTGCAGGGTGGCGGTCATCGCGGCGACCCGCTCGGCGGAGGCCCGGTCCAGGTCCGGCGAGGCGCCCTCGACCAGGCCGTCCCCGGTGGCGATCAGCGCGTGCTGCACCCCGGGCAGTTCGAGCAGCGGGGTCAGCACCCACGAGATCTCGTCGGTGGCGGGACGGCGGGGCGTGCTCACTGGTCTGCTCCTTCGGTCGGTACGGGGGCGGGTACGGACTGCGCGGCGGCGGCGTCCCGCCCGGAGTCCGTACCCTGCTGCAGGGCGCGCCAGCGGGCGGCGGCCTGCTCCGGTGTGCGGTCGGCCGGTGGTTCGCGGCTCTCGTCGAGCGCCGTCGCGGGCTGCTGCTCCGGCCGCGGGCGGCGCCGCCGCCGACTGGGCAGCCCGTCGCCGTCGGACGCCGCGGGGAGTGCGGCGGCCGTGGTGCGGTCGGACGCCGTCGCGGCCGGGGCCGCCGCGCCGTCGCCCTCGCCGGGGCCGGCCGGGGCCGGCGCGGTCGCCGTCCGGACGGGCTGCGGGGCGAGCACCGACAGCGGCTGCTCGGCGTCGACGACGGTCAGCAGGGCTCCGGGGATCCGCACGATGGTCCGCATGCCGCCGTACGGCGACGGCTCGATGTGGCAGGCGAAGCCGTACTGGCGGGCGAGTCGGCCGATCACCGCGAACCCGGCCTTCGGGGGTTGCCGAGCTCGGTCAGCAGCACCTCCGGGGGCCGGCCAGCAGCCGCTTGGCGCGTGCCAGCTGGTCCTCGTCCATGCCGATGCCGCTGTCGTCGATGACCACCAGGGCGCCCCGGCCGCCCTGTTGGACGGTGACCGGGACTTCGGTGTCGGGATGCGAGTAGGCGGTGGCGTTGGCCAGGAGTTCGGCGACGGCGACCGCGACCGGTTCGGCGGCCCGGGCGACCACGGCGAGCCGCGGCTCCCGCAGGTGGTTGGCCACCTTGATCCGTGGATAGCCGGGCACCCGGGAGAGCGCGCCGACCACGACCTCGGCCAGCGGCGAGTCGGCGCGGGCCAGGCCCGGCCAGGCCTCGCAGAGCACCGCCACGGTCTGGATCCGCCGCAGGGCGACCTCGTTGCGGAAGTCGACCTCCAGCAGCCGGGGGTCGTCGTTGTCGTGCTGCAACTGCTGGACGAGGCTCTGCACCTGGTACAGCAGGGTCTGGATCTTGGAGGTGGTGCCGCGCATCGCGGCCGGGCGGCCGCGTCGACCCGCTCCCGTTCGCCGAGCACGGCGGCCCTGGCCGCGGCCAGCACCGAGTCGAGGGCGAGGACGGCGCGTTCGCCGACCAGCTCCGGCTCCCGCACCGGCGGCACCGGGGCACCGGGGTGGGTCAGCGCCAGGGCCTCGGCCGGCAGCCGCTGTTCGGCGAGGTGGCCGATCTCGCCGAACAGCGCCTCGGCCCGCCGCCTGATGTCGGCGGCGTCGTGCTCACTGTGGGCGAGCCGGGCGGCGGTCTCCCGGGCCTGCTCCTCGTGCTGCGCGAGCCGGGCCTCCGCGGCTCGGGCACGTTCCTCGTACCGGGCCAGCAGGGTGTCGGCGGCCTCCGCACGGCGGACCGCATGCCGCCGCGCCCGTGCCTGGACACCCGCTGCGGCCAGGGCGGCCGCACTGACGACGGCCAGTGCGAGCAGCGCGATCTGGGTCATCGAAGTCCTCGTGGATGGGGAGTGCGGACCGCCGGTGGTGACAGCGGTCCGGTGCTGGGGGCGGCCCGGTGCTGCGGGCCGCCGCGCCGCTGTGGGGACGCGGCGGTGGATCGGAAGGGGCGCGCCGCGGTGGGGACGCGGCGGGCCGGTCAGGCCGGCTGCCCCTGCCGGTCGGCGTCGGCGGCGCCACGCGGTCCGGGTACGGTGCCGTTCTCCAGCTCCCGCGCGACCACGGCGACCTGGGACATGACCTCCAGCACCCCCGGCAGCGCGGTGCCGTCCAGGTGCCGGTACTCGGACCCGATCGTGATCACCAGGCGCTCCGGCAGGCCGAGTTCGGGGTGGCGCCGCTCGGCGATGACCGTCCGGGCCGCCTCCAGGGCCGGGACCCCGGCGGCGTGCAGGGCGTGGGCGCGCTCCTGGACGTGGGCGAGGTGGGCGATGTGGTCGTGCACCCCGGCCCGGTCCAGCACCGGCCCGTGGCCCGGGACGATGATCTCGGCGCCGGTCGCCAGCACCCGGGTGCAGGCGTCGATGACGTTCTGCAGCGGGCCGGCCCAGTGCACCGGGTGGTCGCCCGGGAACTGCGGGGTGGAGCCGAAGATCACGTCGCCGGCGAAGACCGCCCGCTGCCGGGGCAGGTGGACGATCAGGTCGCCGTCGGTGTGCGCCGCGGGCAGCCCGATCACATGGACGGGGTGGTCGCCGACGCGCAGTTCGAGCTCGCCGTGGAACATCAGGGTGGGATGCACCGGCTCGGTGGCGGACCAGTCGAAGCCGCCGAAGTGCCGGGAGAGGTACCAGCCGAGGGGCGACTGCGGGTCGCCGCCGGCTATCAGCGCGTGCTGCTGCTGCGGCGTCGGCTCGTAGTGGATGTGCTCGAGCGCCTCGCGGGTGGTGATGACCTCGGCGTCGGGCAGCACGCCGGCGCCCCAGAGGTGGTCCCCGTTGGCGTGCGTGACGATCACCCGGTCGATCGGGACGCCGGGGCCCAGGCGCTTGCGGCTCTCGGCGAGGAACTCCCCGGCCAGCGACGGGTCGTACGGGGTGTCGATCCATGCCGCCGAGCGCGGCGAGGCCAGCAGACCGCAGTTGGCCAGGCCCCAGCCCCGCTTCGGGGGAGCCATACGTACAGGTCTTCGGCAATCGCGCTGATGTTCGCACGGGCGGTCGTCATGGGCGTGATTATGCCGGTGCGGGCGCTGCGGCGGGAGGCGACCGGGCGGATCGGGCCGGGCGTCCGCGCGGCCCCCGGCGGGGCCCCGAGGCCCTGCGGCGGGATGGTTCATCGTGCGTGATTTCCCGACCACGGTGTGCAATTGCACTATTTGACGGGCCGTCTAACGATGGATTGCGAAGCATAACGGTTCGGTGAAGTCGTGCACGTTCGAATGCCTCGCCGCAGGCGTCACCTTGATGGCACATTGCATCAACACGCCTGCCCTGCAACAAAATTGAGACCCTGTTCGGCGGATGCGGAATTTCGTTGAACGGCGTACGTCTTCGCGCGTAGAACACGTGTCTGCGAAGCGCTCGGACGTTCTGGCAGGATTCCCGGCACTCAACCCCTTCCCAGGAAATGAGGCATGGTTTGCCCGGACACAGAAGAGCGGTCAAACGGCGGCGGAGCACCCGTACGGTGCTCGTCGCTGCCGTGGTCGCCGCAACGGGGGTCTTCATCGGAGCCGTCGTCACGGACGGCGTTCTCACCGCGGACCGGACACCGGTGTCCGCTGCCGCGCCGGGGGCCGACGCCGTGTCGGCGGCCGGGCCGGCCCACGACCTGGCACCGCAACCGGTCGCCTCGATACCGGCGGACGACGTGCCGCGCGGCCTGGTGTACTCCGGGCTTGAGGTCGCCAAGACGGGCGACCGCTGCGTCGGCGTCCTGCGCACGGCCGACGACCACTGCACGCACGGCCCGGACGCGCCGCCCCGGGGCGTCGACGTCAAGAAGGACACCGCGCCCGTCGCCAAGGCCGACCTCACGGCCGCCGACCCGGCCCGACCCGGCCAGGCCGACCCGGCGGGCTCCGGCCCCGCCACCGGCGCCGCGCCCGCCGTCGATGCCCGGGCGAGCGTCGCAGCGTCCGCCGCCGCCCGTCCGTCGGCCCCGGCGGCACCGTCCCGCACCCCGGCCGCCGCCGGCCAGGCCGTGACCTGCGACGGCGACGGCAGCACCGGCAACCGGGTCCAGGTCGTGTACGTCCACGGTCCGGGCAAGGACCGGTACGCGCAGTACGCGGCCTCGTTCCGCACCTGGGCCGCCGACGCCGACGCGATCTACCTCGCCAGCGCACAGGAGACCGGCGGGGTACGGCACATCCGGTTCGTCACCGCGGCCGACTGCACGCCCTCCGTGCTCAACGTCGAACTCCCCGACGCGGCACTCGCCGAGTTCGGAGCCATGAACACGGCACTCGCCGGGAAGGGCTTCGACCGCAAGGACCGCAAGTACATGGTGTTCGCCGACGCCAACGTCTACTGCGGCATCGGCACGTTCAACGGCGACGAGCGCCCCGGCCAGGACAACCTGAGCAACTTCGGCCCGTCGTACGGCCGTACCGACTCCGGTTGTTGGAGCGGCGCGACCGCCGCGCACGAACTGGGCCACAACCTCGGCGCGGTCAACAACAGCGCGCCCAACAGCAGCAAGGGCGCGCACTGCACCGACGAGTGGGACATCATGTGCTACTCGGACACGCCGTACTACCCGACCATGCGCACCGTCTGCCCGGACCGCGGCCACGACGAGCGGCTCGACTGCAACCACGACGACTACTACAACACCAGCCCGAAGCCGGGAAGTTACCTGGCCACGCACTGGAACGTCGCCGACAACAGGTTCCTGATGACCGGGGGCGGCACCGGGCCGAACCCGTCGCCGAGCCCCAGCCCGTCGCCGACCGCCACCCGAAGTCCGTCCCCCGCCCCGTCCCCGACGGGCGGCCCGACCGGCGGCCCCGCCACCGGACCGGACGTCACCCTCGGACAGCTCACGTCCGACTCCGCCGTCCTGGGCTGGCCCGCGGTGGCGAACGCCCAGTGGTACCAGGTCCTGCTGAACGGACGGTTCCTCGCCTGGGTCCAGCCGGCCTCGGCACGGATCTACGACCTGCGGCCCGACACCGACTACACGGTCGCGGTCGCCGTCCGCGACAGCAGCGGGACCGACTCGCGGCCCGGCCGGACGCTCACCTTCCACACGCCGAAGGCCGGCGGCACCACCACCACGCCGTCCACGGCCTACACGATGACCAACGGGGCCAGCGGCCTGGCCGCCGAGATCTGGGGCGGCAAGTCCGCCGACGGCACCGTGCTGGTCGGCTCGCCGCCCAACGGCTACGCCGGTCAGCGCTGGTACTTCGACGACGCCGGCGGCGGGAACGTGCGGATCCGCTCCGCGGTGTCCGGCAAGTGCCTGCAACTCGGTGGGGTCCCCGTGGTCGGCCAGTGGGTCGCCCAACAGGCCTGCGGGACGGCGGACTCCCAGCAGTGGCGGCTGACCGCGACGGACAGCGGCCTGTCGGTCACCGCCGAGGGCAGCGCGCTCGTCCTCGGCGTGAGCAGCCGCCCCTACTACGGCGCCTGGCTGCTCGACCTGGAGGACCCGAACGCCTCCGGCTACCACGGCTGGACGGTCCAGAAGGTGTCCTGACGCAGCGCAGGCCGCCGGCCCGCCCGCAGCAGCGGCGGGCGGGCCGGCGGCCCGAACCCCCGGAGCCACCATGGACAACCCCCGTTCCGCCGTCCGCCGCGCCGTGCCGGCCGGCCTGTTCGCCCTCGGCCTCGCCGTTCTCGGCCCGGCCCCCGCGGCGCACGCGCACGGCGACACCATCCGGCTCACCGTGACCGGTCTGCGGTCCGGCCACCCGACGGCGACCGCCGTCTGGGAGAACGACCGGGACCCGGTCGACGAGGCCGTCGCCGGCACCCTCGGCGCCACCGCCGCGGACGGCACCTCCGTCGGCCCCTGGCCGCTCGTCCCGGTGCCCGGCCTGCCCGGTGTCCTCACCACCGAGCAGACCCTGCCACCCGGCCGCTGGACGGTGGTCGCCGAGACCGCCTTCCCCGCGCTCGGACGCGGCGAGGCGGTGCTGGACGTGCCGGCCGGCGACCCGCCCGGCGCGATCGGCCCGGTCGTGCCGTCCGCGGCGCGCACCGCCCCGACCGCACCGCACACCTCCCGCCCGGCCGCGCTCACCTCCGCCGGTCCCGCATCCGCCGGTCCCGCGGTCGCGCGGACCGCCGCGCCGGTCGCCGCCGACGACCGGCCGGTCTGGCTGCTGGCGCTCGCCGGCCTCGGCGTGGCCGTCCTCGCCGCGCTCGCCGTCGCGGTGGCCACCCGCCTGCTGCGCCGCTCCGTGCGGCCCTGACCCTCCGCGGGCCTACCTCCCCGGAGCCCGGCCCGCCCGAACCCGCGATCCCCATCGAGGAGATCACCATGCACCGACTCCGTACCTCCCGCGGCAGGAAGGCCCTGCTCGCCGCCGTGGTGGCGCTGATCTCCGGCGCCCTGATGTTCGGCGTGGGCGCCCTCGCCCAGGCCGGCGTCGTAACCGGCACCGTCATCTCCGGCCAGGGCGGCTGGAGTTCGATCAACCACCGGGCCCAGCCGGCCACCACCGCCCAGGTCACCGGGTCCTCCCGGATCGGTGACAAGGTGCCGATGAGCTGCCGCTCCACCGGCACCACGGTGGAGAACGACAACCGGTGGATCTATTCCGGCTCGTACTGGATGGCCGACGCCTTCATCCGGGAGAACACCAACGGGCTGCCCGTGTGCGGCTCGACGCCCCGTCCGACCGGTGCCACCACGCTGCCGATCACCATGCAGAAGCAGGTCCAGGACCAGTGGTGCTGGGACGCCTCGGGCCTGACCATCGCCACCTACTGGGGCCGCACCGGCTACACCCAGGCCGACTTCTGCCGGCTGGCCGCGCAGGGCAGCCGGCTCGACTGCAACGACCAGCCCGCCACCCTCGGCGACCTGGCCAACGGCCTGGCGAACATGGGCTTCAGCAGCAGCGGCCGCGACCTGTACCGCAGTGCCACCTTCGCCGAGACGTCCGCCGAGATCGCCGGCGGACGCCCGTTCGCCGTCCGGATCGGCTGGAACTCCGGCGGCGGGCACATGAACGTCATCTACGGCTACGACCCGTCGAGCAGCATGATCGCGGTCGGCGACCCCTGGCCCAGCACCCAGACGTACACCTGGTGGAACTACGCCACCTACACGAGCAACAACTCGTTCCAGTGGACCCACTCCCGCATCGGCATCCACGGCTGAGAGAGGCCGCCCATCATGACTTCCACCCCGTACCACCGCACCCGGCGGGCCGCCCGCGCGGCCGTTCTCGGCTCGGCCGTTCTCCTGGCCGCCCTCACCGCGCTGCCGGCCGCCGCCGCCGGCGGCGACCCGGCACCGGCCGCCGACGGCGTCGCCGACGTCGCGGGCGCCCGGCAGGTCCTGCAGTCCGGCCAGGTCCGGGACACCGTCGGACGCTTCCTGGTCGCCACCCGGCAGCCCGGCAGCGCCGCCGCTCCGGGCCTCGCCGCGGCCGCCGACGGCGGCACCGTCGGCGCCCGGGGCAGCGCCCCGGCGGCACCCGCCGCCCCGCCCGCCTTCGACCTCAAGGATCCCGTTCCGCTGTACGAGCTCAGCCCGGACTTCGTCGCGGGCACCGTCCGTCCGGCCGCGGCCACCGTCGCCCGGGTCGCCTACCTGGCCTCCCGGGTGACCGCGGCCGACGGCCACCGGGCGGCCGTACTGCTCGCCCCCGGGGCACCGCCGCCGGGCAGCCCGTCCCGGCGGCCTCCGGCAGTGCCGCGGCCCCGGCCGCGGTGGGACAGCAGGGCTGGCAGCTGGCCGGCATCCGGGACGGCGACACCGACGTGTCCCTCGCCGAGCAGGGCACCCCGCAGTCCCGCACCTTCACCGAACCGCAGATCAACGCCTGGTACCGGCTGACCCCGCAGGGCGCCGTCGAGCCCCTCAACCGGGAGGCCACCACCGGGCTCGGCGGCCGCCGCAGCGTCACCCTGGCGGCCTACCAGAAGCTGGTCGCCGCCCGGTACGGCGACAAGCTGCCCGGCTCCGCCTACGCCCGCAAGGGCCTGGCCGGCGGCTACGGCCTGGTGGATCCCACGGCTTCCGCCGGTCCGGCCGCCGCGGCCGGCCGCGCCGTCGCCGGGCCGAGCCCGGCCGGTGCCCCCGGGCCGTGGATGTGGACGGCCGTCGGGGGTGGTGCTGCGCTGGCGGCCGGCGCCGTCCTCGCGCTGCGCCGCCGTTCGGCCGCGCGCGGCTGACCGTCCCGCCGGGCGCCGCCGGGTCCCGTCCGCCGCCGCCGTCCGTCCGCTGCCGTGGTCGTCGGCATGTCCGCCGACCGCGGCGGCGGCCGCGCGGCTACCGTGCGAGATGCCGCCGGGTCTCTCCCGGCCGGCACGGACGCGGCGCCCGCACCGCAGCGGCGCCGCCGGACGCGCGCCCGCGCGGAGGGACGGCCCGATGAGCATCGCCGGCGACTGGTACAACGAGTTCGGCTCCCACATGCGCCTGACGGAGGATCCGTCCGGCGGCCTCACCGGGACGTACGTCTCCGGTGCCGGGCACGCGGCCGGCAGCTACCCGCTCACCGGGCGCCGCGGCGCCCCGCCGGTGCGGGCGGCGGCACGGCGCTCGGCTGGACGGTCGCCTGGCAGAACGAGCAGGGCGGCGCGGGCTCGGTGACCAGCTGGAGCGGCCAGTACCTGCCGGACCGGGAGACCCTCTCGGCGACCTGGCTGCTCACCCGGCCCTCGGCGGCCGACGGCGTGTGGGAGTCCACCGTGATCGGCCAGGACATCTTCCAGCGCTCGCCGTTCAGCGCGGACGACGTCGCGAAGCACACCGGCAGCGGCCGCCCGCACTCGCACCCGCAGTCGCCCGCAGGGGTGCCGCCGCCTGACCGGGGGACCGGCCCGACGGCCCGCCCGCCGAACGGGCGTACCGACGGGTAGCCCGTTGCGGGCGGCGGCCGGGGGTGCGCGTACCATCGTCGGGCCATGGAGAACACGCACCCCCACACCGCCGTCGCCGACACCCGCCGCAGCTTCGCCAGCTACGTCGCCGTCGGGGACTCCTTCACCGAGGGCATGTGTGACGACCTGCTTCCCGACGGCCACTACCGTGGCTGGGCGGACCGGGTCGCCGACGCCCTCGCCGCCGAACGCCCGGACGCCGGGTTCCGCTACGCCAACCTCGCCGTCCGGGGCAAGCTGATCGGCCAGATCTGCGACGAGCAGGTGCCCTCGGCCGCCGGCATGGGCGCCGACCTGGTCACCCTGGCCGGCGGCCTCAACGACGTCCTGCGGCCCGGCTGCGACATCGCGCTCGTCCGGGAGCGGGTCGGTACGGCGGCCAGGGCGCTGCTCGCCGCCGGCGGCACGGTCGTCCTGTTCACCAGTACCGACCCCGCCCGGCGGATGCCCGGCGGCGCCCGGCTGCTGCCCGCCATTCTGGAGCTCAAGGCCTTCGTCGAGGAGCTGGCCCGGGAGAGCGGCGGCCGCGCCGTGGTCGTCGACCTGTTCAGCGCACCCTGCTTCGACGACCCCCGGCTCTGGGCCGAGGACCGCCTCCACCTGGAGCCGGAGGGCCACCGCCGCGTCGCCGAGGCCGTCCTGGAGGCGCTCGGCCGTCCCGCCGCCACCGACTGGCGGGCGCCGCTGCCGCCCGCAGCGCCCGCGTCCCGCACGGCCCGGCTGCGCGCCGACGCACGGTGGCTGCGCACCCACGTCGGCCCCTGGATCGGCCGCCGCCTCACCGGCCGCTCGTCCGGGGACGGCCGCCCGCCCAAGCGCCCCGAGCTCCTCCCGTACGAGGGCTGAACCGCACCGCCTTCCCCGCACCCGGCACCCCGCATCCGGCACCGCCCCGCACCGAGTCCGACCCCAGGAGGAACGACCATGGCCGAACCGCTGATCGCCGCCGTCGCGGGCCGGGTGCCCGCCGTCGACCCGGCGGCCTTCGTGGCCCCCAACGCCGTCGTGGTCGGCGCCGTCACCGTGGCCGCCGGAGCGAGCATCTGGTACGGCGCCGTGCTGCGCGGTGACGCCGAGGCGATCGAGGTCGGCGCCGACACCAACATCCAGGACAACTGCACCCTGCACGCCGACCCCGGCTTCCCGCTGCGCCTGGGCGCGCGGGTCTCGGTCGGGCACAATGCCGTCCTGCACGGCTGCACCGTGGCGGACGACGTGCTGGTCGGCATGGGCGCCACCGTCCTCAACGGGGCACGGATCGGGGCCGGTTCGCTGATCGCCGCCGGAGCGGTGGTCACCCAGGGAAGCGAGGTGCCGCCCGGCTCGCTGGTGGCGGGAGTCCCGGCGAAGGTCCGCCGCGCCCTCACCGAGGAGGAGCGGGCCGGCATCAAGGCCAACGGCGAGGGCTACCTGCTGCTCGCGGACGCCCACCGGGGCGTCGAACCGCTGTAGGCGGTGCCGCGGTGGGCGTCGGCCGGGCCGCTCACCAGGCGACCGGCAGTTCCTCCACGCCGTAGACGATCATGCCGGTGCGGTAGCGGAGATCCTCGAACGGCACGGCGAGCCGCAGGCCGGGCAGCCGGCGCAGCAGCGTCTCCAGGGCGATCTGCAGCTCGACGCGCGCCAGCGGCTGGCCCAGGCACTGGTGCACGCCGAAGCCGAACGCGAAGTGGCGGCGGGCGTCGCGGGTCACGTCGAGCTCGTCGCCGTCGGCGAACACCAGCCCGTCGCGGTTGGCGGTGGAGAGCATGCACAGCACTCCTCGCCGGCCCGGACGGTCGTGCCGTCCAGCTCCACGTTCTCGGAGGCCACCCGCGGCACGCCCAGGTGCACCACCGTCAGGTACCGCAGCAGTTCCTCCACCGCGCCCTTGATCAGGGCGGGTTCGGCCCGCAGCCGGTCCGCCTGCGCGGGGTGGCGCAGCAGCGCGAGGGTGCCGAGGGCGGTCATGTTGGCGGTCGTCTCGTGCCCGGCGACGAGCAGCAGCAGTCCGGTCGCGGCGGCCTCGGCGATGCTCACGTCCGGCCGTTCGACGAGGCGGCCGAGCAGAGTATCGTCCGGCTCCCGCCGCTTGTGATCGGCGAGGTCGGTGAGGTAGCCGACCAGCTCCCGCTGGGCCGCGCCGACGCTCTCCACGGATCCGGTGAGGTCGAGCAGGGCCCGGCTGCGGCTCTGGAAGAACTCGTGGTCCGCGTACGGCACTCCGAGCAGGTGGCAGATGACGAGCGAGGGCACGGGCAGTGCGTAGGCGTCCACCAGGTCGGCCGACGGGCCCCGGGCGGTCATCGTGTCGAGCGCGTCGTCCACCAGCCGCTGGATCTCCGGGCGCAGCGCCTCGATCCGCTTGACGATGAAGTCGCCGGTGAGCATGCGGCGTTGGCGGGCGTGCTCGGGATCGTCGAGGCGGATGAAGGTGGGCGTCGTCCGGTTGAGCAGTTCGCGTCGGCCGGGGAGAGGAACGGGAAGCCGGGGTGCCGGGCGTCGGCGCTGAACCGGCTGTCGCCGAGCACGGAGCGGACTTGCGCGTGGCCGGTGACCAGCCAGCAGGGGGCGCCGTCCCAGAGCGCGACCCGGCTGATCGGGCCGGCCTCGTGGTGGGCGTCCCGGTAGGCCTGCGGGGGAGCGAAGGGGCATCCGTCGGCCCGGGCGGCCGGGACGGCCAGGGCGGGGTCGGCGTCGTCGTGCGTGGGGGTGGCGGTGGTCATGCCGGTCCTTCCGCAAGCGGGTTCTCGCGCGGGTTCGATGGTGGGCCGGCCACGGGCGACGTGCCGCGCGGCCGGGGGTCGTACCGTCGGGTGCCGTACCGGGGCGTCTCGCGGCCTCGGCCGGTCCGTCCCGGACCGGTCGCGGCCGGTTCGGACCGGTTCAGGACGCTCTCATGGCGTCATCGCTCGTTCCCCGTACGGGTGTTCACGCATCCCGTACGGTGATGGCGCCGCCCGGGCAGAGGGCGGCGGCGAGGCGGACGGCTGCCTGTCGCGCCGGGTCGGGCCGCTGCGGCAGCAGCCGGACGAGACCGTCGTCCTCGCCCTGGTCGAACACCTCCGGGGCGGTCAGTACGCACTGGCCCGATCCGCAGCAGCGGTCCTGATCGACGGTCACCTGCATCTCGGCACCTCGGGTGGGAGAGGGAAAGTTGCTTCAGTCAACCGCTCTTAGGCTAGCTCATGCCAAGTCGCATACGGAGAACGCCTTCGCGAGCCGCCGCTGCTTGGCCGAATCCGTGCGGCCGGCGGCCCGAACCGGTGTCCCCCGAAAGTGGTGGCGCGGGATCGGGCGGAGATCCCTGTGCGGGTGAAAACGGCGCAGCGGGCTCAGGGTGCCGTGCCGGGGTGCCGAGACTGTGCGTGAACGGAAGGAGGCCCATGGGCGTGGGCTATGTCGTCGCGGGCGTGCTCGGGTGCTCGGTCCTGGCGCTGATCGTCTTCCTGGTCGCGGCTCGGGCGGGCAGCCGCCACGACGACGACCGGTGAGCGGTCGGCCCGGCGACGGGGTCGACCGCTCACCGGTCGCCGGGCCGCCCACCGTCGTGCGGGCGGGGTGGCGCGGCTCACGCGGGTGCGGGTTCTCGCGGCGCCCCGATAGTTGTATGGTGCATGCATAATGGGTGTTCCCATCGACCTGCCCGGCCACGCCGCCACCCCCGGAGCGGCGCGGCCGGGGGTGGTCCGCCGGCAGGGCATCGCCGGCGGGCGAGCGGAAGGCGGCCCGCCCGGCCCTGGACAAGCCGGGCCGGGCCGATTCCGGGCGGTGCTGTCTGCCCGGTGGCCTGCGGGTCGGGCCGTCGGGGCCCCGCGGATCAGGGCGCGGTGGTGACCGTCACGGTGGTGAAGCCCAGCGACTTCAGCAGGTTCTGCAGCATCGTCCGGGTGTTGGTCTCCGCCGTCCCGGTCAGCGCGGTCTGCTGCGCGGCCGTCGAGATCTTCTCGGTGGCCAGCACCTCCAGCTTCTGCTGGTCGCCCGGGTTGCCGGAGAAGAAGTCGCCGATCCGGTCGAAGAACCCGCGCTGCTGGGCGAACACGTACGAGTGCTTCACGTCCAGTGCCGGGTCGGCGAGGTGGGCGTGCGGCAGCACGACGGTGGCGGTGAGCCGGTCCGCGGAGACCTTCACCGCGCCGTCCGCGAGTTCGCCCAGGTCGACATAGGCGCCGACGGTGCCGGCGGCGACGTACAGGGTGCGCTTGCCGAGGATGGCGGACGGGAGGAACTTCGCGTCCTGGTCCAAGTCCACGATCACCTGGAAGTTGCCGGTCGCCGCCGTGTAACGGCTCATGTCCTGGATGGACTTGAGGACGGCGGGCTGGCTCCGGTCGACCTGGCGTTCGGCGAACGGGTTCGGCAGACCTGGCAGCAGGTCCAGCTTGGCGGCGGCCAGGAAGACGGCCAGGATCACCGCCAGGGTGACCGGCAGGCCGACGTACCAGGGGATCCCGCGGCGCCGCAGCCGGCCGTCCCGTGGCTCGGCCGTACGGCGCGGCGCCGGTGCCTCGTCGTCGTCCTGCTCATGGGGCGGCTCGTCGGGCTCGTGCCGCCGACTGCTTGTCGGCAACCGCATCGCTGGACCTCCTCGACCGGCCCGCGGCGGGCCGCCCCGGGCATTCGGCAGCCTTCTGCCCCGTGGGGAGCGGTTCAACGGTTCGGCCGTGTGCGTATCTGTTCGGCCTGAGCGAACACGGTTTCGAGTCGTCAGGCGGCCCACGGGGGGCGGATCGTGGTGCCGTCGGGGAGTTCGGCGCTCAGTCCCGCCGTGGTGGTCACCCAGACCGCGGCCGGGCCCGGGCCGGGGTTGTCGATCCGCAGGGCGCTGCCGGCCGGGGCGACGGCGGTGTCGCCGGGGGCGAGTGCCGCCTCGTCGCCGTCGATCGAGACGGTGACGGCGCCGGCCAGCAGGTGGAACACCTCCTCGTGGCTGATGGTGTGCGCGACGCCGCGGACGCCCTCGCTGATCTCCAGGCGCCAGGCGCGCAGCGTGCGCGCCCCGGTGGCGGGTGCGGCGTGGACGAGGAAGCGGGCGCCGTGGGCCTCGTGCGCCACGGCCTGCTCCGGACGGATGACGGGCATGAGGGTCTCCTCGGGAAGAGTGGTCAAGTGGCTTGACCATATGGTGCCCGGAGGGCGAGGTGACAGTCAAGCGGCTTGACCATCTCGGCTCCTGGAATAGACTCGCGCCGTGAACCCGACCCCGGCCCGCGTCCTGCCCCCGCTCGTGCTCGGTCTCGCGGCCGAACTGGTGCGCACCATCGACGAGGGCGTCCGGGCCCGCGGCTTCGACGACCTGCGGCCCGCGCACGGATTCGCCTTCGTCCGGCTCGCCCCGGACGGCGCGACCGTCGGCGAGCTCGCCGACCACCTCGGCGTCACCAAGCAGGCCGCCAGCCAGATGGTCGAGGAGCTCGTCCGCAAG
The DNA here is from genome assembly GCF_039544005.1 of Kitasatospora paranensis. Taxonomy (NCBI): domain Bacteria; kingdom Bacillati; phylum Actinomycetota; class Actinomycetes; order Kitasatosporales; family Streptomycetaceae; genus Kitasatospora; species Kitasatospora paranensis. The sequence continues at coordinate 2,270,432 of NZ_BAABKV010000001.1, read as the reverse complement.
GGCTATGTCGAACGCCGTGCGCACCCCACGGACGCCCGCGCCCGACTGGTCGTGCTCACCGGGCGCGGGCACGCGTGCACCCGCGCCGCCGACGAGGCCGCCGCCGATGCCGTCCGCCCCTGGGCGGAGGCGCTCGGCGGCCCCGCCCTCGACCGGCTGACCGCCGACCTCGCCACCCTGGCCGCCCTCGGTCCGGGCGGCAGGCTCCGCCCGGTCTGGTGAGGCCTGCGGGTCGGCATCGCGGCCGCACGGCCCGGGCCGGGCGGGGAGGGTGCGTGGGCGGCTCTCAGGCCACCCGGATCGGGCCGCGCCGGGTCTGCGGGGCCTCCTGGAGGGCCGGGAGCGGGGACACCGAGGCCCGCCACAGCCGGGCGGCCGACCAGAGCGAGGCCGAGAGCAGCAGGCCGTTGCGGGTCACGATCACCAGCGCCGGCTGCCAGCCGCCCTTGATCATCGCGTCGAAGAACAGCGGGTAGTCGATGGTGGTGACGGCCGCGGTCAGCAGCACGACCACCGCCACCGGGCGCTGCGAGGTGCCCCGCACCGTCAGGCAGACCGAGGCCAGGCCGATGAGCCAGATGAGGTACTGCGGGCTGATCACCCGGCTGGTCACCGTGAACAGCAGCACCGCGGTGAGTGCCGCGTCGTACGGCAGCGCCGGCGTCCACCGGCGCGCCCGGAAGCGCCACAGCAGCAGCCAGCCGAAGGCGACCGCGGTGAGCAGCAGCGAGACCCGCGCGATCAGGTCCACGTGCGGGCCGAGGAACTCCAGCGACCCGTAGTGCATCTCCACCTCGCCCGGCCAGCCCAGCTCGCGCGCCACCTGGAGCATGCTGCCGCCGAGGGACTCGATCTCCACCCCGGCCGCGCTGCGCGGTGAGGAAGTCCAGCGCCCCGTCGAAGACCGTGGCCAGCACCACCAGCAGCACCGCCGCCGAGACGCACATCGACGTCCAGGCCTGCCGGGTGCCGCGGCCGCGGGGCGCCCCCAGCACCACCAGGGCCGGCCACACCTTCACCATGGCGCCGATCCCCGCCAGCGCGCCGCCGACCCGCGGCCGGCTCGGCATCAGCAGCAGGGCGGCCATCGCCAGCGCGGTCACCGGCAGGTCGTACCGTCCGAACGGCATGCCGAGGAGCAGCGGCATCGACAGCGCCCACATCCAGGCGCCCGCCGTGGAGCGCCCGCGGTGCACCCCGCCGTTGCGCCGCAGCGACACCCGCACCAGGGCCGCCTGGGTGATGGCGTCCGTCACCAGCATCAGGACGGCGAAGGCCTGCAGATAGGTCAGGAACGGCAGCAGTCCGGGCGCGAGCATGGCCAGGGCGGCACCCGGCGGGTACTGCCAGGTCACGTCGCCGACCGGGAAGTGTCCGTGGCGGAGCACCTCGTACCAGCCGAAGTACGTGCGGTGCACCTCGATGGCCTGCTCCGCCTTGCCGGAGCGGAGCATGCCGATCATGACCAGTCGGCTGGCGGCCCAGTACCCGGCCAGCGCGAGCGCCTCGCGCGGCCAGGTCGTCGGCCTCGTCCAGCGGAACGGGCCGGCCGTGGGCATGCCCCACTGGGTGACCGGTGTCGGGGCCTGGGCCACCATCGCCTCCAGGGAACGTTCGTGCTGTGATCTATCTCATATCAGACAAATCCGGCTCGGTGACTGCCGGGCAACCGTGTGTCACCGACCGTCAGCACAACGCGCCACCACGCCCGCAGGACACGGTCGGACCCGTTCCGGGCCGCCGGACCTGCCAGAATGCAGGGCGTACCAGGAGGATCCCCGGGAGAAGGTGGCAGGCTCCGTGACCATGCCGGTCGAACGCAAGATCGCCGAAGAGCTGGGCGTCCGCGAGGGGCAGGTGAAGGCGGCCGTCGACCTGCTCGACGGCGGCTCGACCGTCCCCTTCATCGCCCGCTACCGCAAGGAGGCCACCGGCGCGCTCGACGACGCCCAGCTGCGCACCCTGGAGGAGCGGCTGCGCTACCTGCGCGAGCTGGAGGAGCGCCGTAGCGCCGTCCTGGAGTCCATCGAGGCCCAGGGCAAGCTGGACGACACCCTGCGCGCCCAGATCCTGGCCGCCGACTCCAAGGCCCGGCTGGAGGACATCTACCTCCCGTACAAGCCCAAGCGGCGCACCAAGGCGCAGATCGCCCGCGAGGCCGGCCTGGAGCCGCTCGCCGACACCCTGCTCGCCGATCCGGGCCAGGACCCGGTCGCGCTCGCCGCCGGCCACCTCGGCGAATCCGTCGCCGACACCGCCGCCGCGCTGGAGGGCGCCCGCGCCATCCTCGTCGAGCGCTTCGGGGAGGACGCCGACCTGGTCGGCTCGCTCCGCGAGCGGATGTGGACCAAGGGCCGCATCGTCGCCCGCGTCCGCGACGGCAAGGAGCAGGACGGCGCCAAGTTCGCCGACTACTTCGACTTCGCCGAGCCCTACACCAAGCTCCCCTCGCACCGGATCCTCGCCCTGCTCCGCGGCGAGAAGGAGGAGGTCCTCGACCTCGACCTCTCCCCGTACGACGGCGAGGACGGCGACCTGCCCGGCGAGAACGACTACGAGCAGCGGATCGCCGCCCGCTTCGGCATCGCCGACCGCGGCCGCCCCGCGGACCGCTGGCTCACCGACACCGTCCGCTGGGCCTGGCGCACCCGGATCCTCGTCCGGCTCGGCATCGACCTGCGCGGCCGGCTGCGCCAGGAGGCCGAGGACGAGGCCGTCCGCGTGTTCGCCGCCAACCTGCGCGACCTGCTGCTCGCCGCCCCCGCGGGCACCCGCGCCACCATGGGCCTCGACCCGGGCTTCCGCACCGGCGTCAAGGTCGCGATCGTCGACGCCACCGGCAAGGTCGTCGCGCACGACACGATCTACCCGCACCAGCCCGCCAACAAGTGGGACGCCGCGCTCGCGACCCTCGCCGCCCTGGCGAAGAAGCACGCCGTCGACCTGGTCGCGATCGGCAACGGCACCGCCTCGCGGGAGACCGACAAGCTCGCCGAGGACCTGATCACCCGCCACCCCGACCTGGGGGTGACCAAGGTGATGGTCTCCGAGGCCGGCGCCTCGGTGTACTCGGCCTCCGCGTTCGCCTCCCAGGAGCTGCCCGGCCTGGACGTGTCCATCCGCGGTGCCGTCTCCATCGCCCGCCGGCTGCAGGACCCGCTCGCCGAGCTCGTCAAGATCGACCCCAAGTCGATCGGCGTCGGCCAGTACCAGCACGACCTCAGCGAGGTGAAGCTCTCCCGCTCGCTGGACGCCGTCGTCGAGGACTGCGTCAACGCCGTCGGCGTCGACGTCAACACCGCCTCCGCGCCGCTGCTCACCCGGGTCTCCGGCATCACCGGCACCCTCGCCGACAACATCGTGGCGCACCGCGACGCCAACGGCCCGTTCCGCACCCGCAAGGCCCTCAAGGACGTCGCCCGGCTCGGCCCCAAGGCCTTCGAACAGTGCGCGGGCTTCCTGCGGATCCCCGGCGGCGACGACCCGCTGGACGCCTCCGCCGTGCACCCCGAGGCCTACCCGGTCGTCCGCCGGATCCTCGCCGCGACCGGCGGCGACCTGCCCGCCCTGATCGGCAACGGCGCCGCGCTGCGCGCGCTGCGCCCCGCCGACTTCGCCGACGACACCTTCGGCCTGCCGACCGTCACCGACATCCTCGGCGAGCTCGACAAGCCCGGCCGCGACCCGCGTCCGGCCTTCAAGACCGCCACCTTCAAGGAGGGCGTCGACAAGATCGGCGACCTGGAGGTCGGCATGGTGCTGGAGGGCGTGGTCACCAACGTCGCGGCCTTCGGCGCCTTCGTCGACGTGGGCGTCCACCAGGACGGACTGGTGCACGTCTCCGCGCTGTCGAAGAACTTCGTCAAGGACCCGCGCGAGATCGTCAAGCCCGGCGACATCGTCCGGGTCAAGGTCACCACCGTCGACGTGCCGCGCAAGCGGATCGGCCTGACGCTCCGTCTGGACGACGAGCCCGCGGCGGGCGGCGGACGCGGCGACGCCGAGCGCGGCGGCCGGCGGGACCGCGACCGCGGCCCGCGCCCGCCCCGGCAGGACCGCCGCGCGGGCGGCGGCGGTGGCGGCGGCGCCTCGGCGGCACCGGCCAACAGCGCCATGGCCGACGCCCTCCGCCGGGCGGGTCTGACCAGGTAGCGGTGGCCGCGCGGGGCGGGGAGCACCATCCGTGCTGCTCCGGCCCCGCGCCGGGCCCGCTGCCCGTTCCGGGCTCAGCCCTGACGCGCGTGCGACTCCAGCGCGAGCGAGATCAGCTCGCCCCACCAGGCCTCGCGGCCGCGGACGAGCAGGTGCTGGGCCTCCTGCGGGGTCACCGCCCGTACCTCGACGACCTGTTCGCCGTCGTCGGGGTTGGTGGGGGCGGAGTCGACCACGACCTCGGCCCAGCCCCACAGCCAGGCCTTCACCGGGTGCGGCTGCCACGGGCGGTACGGCTCCGCCGAGTCGGTGACGGCCCGGTGGGCGCCGATCCAGACCGGTCCGCCGGTCAGCCGGGCGCCGGCCTCCTCGCGCAACTCCCGGACGAGGCAGGACTCCACGGACTCGTCGGCCTCCCGGGTGCCGCCCGGCAGGAACCAGTGCCCGCGGGCGTCGCGGCAGAGCACCACCCGGCCCTCGGTGAAGCCCACCACGTGGATGTTGGTGATCAGTTCGTCCGGCGGGAGCTCCACCGAGAACTGCGCGTCGATACCGCCCCAGGCCCAGCGCTGCGGGGCGTGCAGGTACGGGAACCGGGCCGCGAGGTCCGCGCGTTCCCCTGTTCTGTCCGTGGTGTCCGTCATTGATCGATCGTAGTGCGCCGGAGCCGTCCGCGCGGCAGGCGCGTGATGTTCTCCGCTGCGCGTCGGACGTCCTACTTCCCGCCGTCCGGGTCCGCGTCCGGGGGATCGACGGAGGCCTGCGCGAGGTTCTGCTCCAGTCGCTCCAGGGTGTGCAGGGCCGCCGTGCGCTCGTCGGCGGTCAGACCCGCGGCGACGAGGTCCTCCAGCCGGCTCCAGCTCTGCTCGACCTCGCGGCGCAGGGCGAGGCTGGCCGCGGTGGGTTCGACGAGTGATGCGCGCTTGTCGGTGGGGAGGGGCGGCGTCGGACGAAGCCGGCCTGTTCCAGGCGCTGGACGGTGCGGGTCATGGTGGCGGCGTCGGAGTCCAGCAGCCGCACCAGGTCGGTCTGGCGCTGGGCGCCCAGTTCCCACAGGTGCATCATCACCAGTTCCTGGCCCGGGTGCAGGCCGATGCGGCGCAGCAGTTGTCCGGCGTGCATGCGGTGCAGGCGGGCGAGGCGGAAGATCGCGTGGCTGATCGGCCCGCCGCCGGCCGAGGCGGGCACCGGAAGGCTCACCCCTGCCCCCGGCCCCGCCCCCGCAGGAGTCCTCCCGGTGGCCGACGTGGGTCGCGTCATCTCTTCCTCGCATTCCTGGTTGAGCAGCAAAGTCTAGCGCGGACCGGTCTCTCCCCGGCGTCTTCGCCGCCTCCCGCCTGCAATTTTACCTGTCAGGAGCAGCCTCGGCGCCCCGTAGGGCGGCTCGGGAATGGCTCCTGGTATTTACTTGTTCGGACAGGTAACTGTTACGGTGGACGCGTCGAGGCCACCGTTCACCACTCCTTGCGAGGGAAGCCACCATGACCACTGCTTTCGATCCGATCGTCCTGGGCGGCCGCCGTCTGGCCAGCCGCATCGCGATGGCGCCGATGACCCGCAGCCGCGCGTTCGGGCCGGGCGCGGAGCCGACCGAACTGATGGCGACGTACTACGCGCAGCGCGCCGGCGCCGGGCTGATCGTCACCGAGGGCATCCAGCCCTCGCCGGTCGGCCAGGGCTACCCCGACACCCCCGGGCTGCACACGCCCGGCCAGGTGGCGGCGTGGCGGACGGTGACCGACGCCGTGCACCGGGAGGGCGGGGCGATCTTCGCGCAGCTGATGCACACCGGCCGGATCGGCCATCCCGTCCTGCTGCCCGAGGGGCTGGCGCCGGTGGGGCCGTCGGCGGTGCCCGCCCGGGGCCAGGTGTTCACCCACGAGGGCCCGAAGGACTTCGTGACACCGAAGGAGCTGGACGAGGCGGAGATCCGGCAGACCGTCGCCGACTTCGCCGACGCGGCGAGGGGCGCCGTCGAGGCCGGGTTCGACGGCGTGGAGATCCACGGCGCCAACGGCTACCTCGTCCACCAGTTCCTCGCGCCCAACAGCAACCGCCGCACCGACGCCTGGGGCGGCGACGTCGAGGGCCGGATCCGCTTCGCCGTCGAGGTCACCACCGCCGTGGCAGAGGCGATCGGCGGCCACCGGGTGGGCCTGCGGATCTCGCCCGGCAACCCGTACAACGACATCGCCGAGGACGACCCGGCCGAGGTGTACGAGGCGCTGCTGGAGCGGATCGCGGGCCTGGACCTGGCCTACCTGCACCTGCTGGAGGGCCCGGACCGCGACCTGACCGCGCGGCTGCGCACGGCCTGGCCCGGCACGTTCGTCCTCAACCCCTTCACCCACCCCGAGGCCACCGGCCCCGACGCCCTGGCCCTGGTCGAGGACGGAGTCGCGGACATGATCGCCTACGGGGCGCTCTTCCTGGCCAACCCCGACCTGCCGACCCGCCTGGCCGCCGGTGGTCCGTTCAACACCCCGGACCCGGCCACCTTCTACGGCGGCGACCACCGCGGCTACACCGACTACCCCACCCTCGCCGTCTGAACGGCGAGCCCGTCCCCGTCGTCCGGGCGGCGACTCCACCCTCGCCGTCTGAACGGCGAGCCCACCGGCGCGGCAGAGGCCGTCACCGCACAGTGGGTCTCGGCGCGCCGTTCCTCCGCCACCTTTCCTCAATCCGGGAGTTCCCCATGTCCACTGCCATCACCTTCTCCGAGTACGGGCAGCCCGAGGTGCTGCGGCCGACCGAGGTCGAGCCGCCGGAGCCGGGGCCGGGCCAGGTCCGGATCCGGGTGCGGGCCGCCTCCGTCAACCCGCTCGACATGAAGATCCGCTCCGGCCTGATGGCCGAAGTCGCCCCCGCCGACTTCCCGGTGACCCCCGGTCTGGACGCGGCCGGCGTCGTCGACGCCGTCGGCCCGGGAGCCGACGCGGCCGTGGGCGACGAGGTCCTCGGCGCCACCGTCGGCGGCAGCTACAGCGAGTACGCCCTGATCGAGGACCCGGTGACCAAGCCCGGGGCCCTGTCCTGGGAGGTCGCCGCCTCCCTGGTCACGGTCGGCCGGACGGCGCAGCGCGTCCTGCAGCAGCTCGGCGTGCAGGCGGGGCGGGCCCTGCTCGTCCACGGCGCCGCCGGCAGCGTGGGCTTCATCGCGGTGCAGCTGGCGGTCGCCCGCGGCATCACCGTCGTCGGCACCGTCGCCGAGCGCGACCTGGCGCGGGTCACCGCCCTCGGTGCCACTGCCGTCCGTTACGGCGACGGCTGGCGGGAGCGGGTCGAGGCCGCCGCCCCGGGCGGCGTCGACTTCGTGTTCGACGCGGCCGGCGCCGGTGTGCTCGCCGACTCCGTCGCCCTGACCGGTGACGCGGGGAAGGTCATCACCATCGCGGACATGTCGGCCCGTCAGCACGGCGTCCGGTTCAGCGCCGGCGGCGCCGACCGGAGCGGCGAGTCCCTGCCGGAGCTGGTGGAGCTCGCCGCCGCCGGGAAGCTCACCGTGCCGGTCTGGCGCACCTACCCCTGGCGGAGGCCGCCCGGGCCCACGCGGACCTGGAGGCCCACCGCAACCAGGGCAAGGCCGTCCTCCTGCCCTGACCGCCGTGCGGCCGCCCCGCACCACCGACGTGGGCGGGGCAGCCGCCGGCGAACCGCCGGGTGCGCTGCGGGCCGGGCGGGCCCGAACGGCGCCGGCCGTCACCAGGCGGCCTCGCAGTAGTCCTTGAGGAAGACCCCGGAGACCGGGGCGCCGGCCTCGCCGCGCACGATCGGGTCGTAGATGCGGGCCGCCCCGTCGACGACGTCCAGCGGGGGCCGGAAGCCGGCGGCCGCCGTCCGCGCCTTGACCGGGGCCGGGTTCTCGTCGGTGATCCACCCGGTGTCCACGGCGCACATGTGCACGCCCTGCCGGGCGAGGTCGGACGCGCTGGTGCGGGTGAGCATGTTGAGCGCGGCCTTCGCCATGTTGGTGTGCGGGTGGCGGACGGTCTTGTTGCGGACGGCGAACCGCCCCTCGACGGCCGAGACGTTGACGATGTAGCGGCGGGGCCGCGGTGAGGCGAGCAGCAGCGGCAGCAGGCGGTCGCAGAGCAGTGCCGGGGCGAGGGCGTTGACCAGCTGGGTCTCCAGCACCTCCGCCGGGTCGAGCGAACCGAGCCGCACCGACCAGGAGTTGGCGGCCGCCGTGTCGGGTATCAGGCCGGCCTCGTCGGCCCCCGGTCGGAGCGCCGCCGGCAGGTGGCGGTCGGCGGTCGCGATCTCCCTCCAGTCCGGCCGTCGGCCAGGCCGGGGCCAGGGCCGGCATCGGCCGGAAGCCGGGCGCCGGCAGGACGTTCGAACCCGCCGGGGGCCGCTGCTCGCCGTCGGCGAGCAGCGCGTAGGCGTCCGGGGCGCGGCGGATGGTCTGGGCGGCGTTGTTGACGAGGATGTCCAGCGGGCGCCCCTCGGTGAGGAGTTCGTCGCAGAGCCCGAGCACCTGGCGGGGGTCGCGCAGGTCGATGCCGACCACGCGCAGCCGGTGCCACCAGTCGGCGCTGCCGGGTGCGGCCCGGAAGCGGCGCAGGGTGTCGGCCGGGAAGCGGCTGGTGACGGTGAGGTCGGCGCCGTCGCGGAGCATCATCAGCGCCAGCTGGAAGCCGATCTTGACCCGGCCGCCGGTGAGCAGGACGCGCCTGCCGACGAGGTCGGTGCGCAGCCCGCGCCGGGCGGTGTTGTCCGCCGCGCAGTCCGGGCAGAGCCGGTGGTAGAAGGCATGGACCTGACGGTAAGTCGACTTGCAGACATAGCACCGTTGGCTGCGCTTCAACTCGCCCAGCGGGGCCGTCCGGTCGGGCACGGAGAGCGGGGCGTCCTCACGCCGGTCGGCCGCGCCGGTCACGGTTGCCGTGATCAGTGCGGTGTCCGCCTGCCGGGCGGCCTCGCGGTTGCGGGCGTTCCGGCGACGGCGTCCCTCGCGGACGAAGGTCTCCGCCAGCCGCTCCGCCCTTACCCGGGCGGGGTGGTCCCCGGCGAGCAGCCGCAGCCGCGCCACCGCCCGCTCGTAGGCTTCGAGGTCGTCCTCGGTCGGTTCGGTGTGCAGCGGCATGGTCCTCCGTCCACAGGAGTCGGGCGGCCCGGTGGAGTCCGCCGGTCCGCGTCGCCGGGCCGCCCCGCGGGCGGCCGGAGCCGCCCTGCCGTGGGCGGTCAGCGGAGCCTAGCGAGCCGTCCGACCGGTGCGGAACCGAATATGCGGCGCAGCGACGCCGCACGGGCGGGACGGCCAGGGCCCGTCCCGCCCGCGCCCCCGATCGTCAGCCCTTGTACTGCGCGAAGATCTTCGAGAACTCGTACGGGCTCTGCGCCACGTTGGTGCACTTGTAGAGCGCGCCGGTGCAGGCGTTGGCATCCCGGCCGAGCTCCCAGAACGAGATCATGCCCAGGTGGTGCTGCTGGGCGAAGGCGACCAACTGCTGGGCATCGGCCTGGTTGTAGATGCCGTGGTCGTCGTTCTCGCCGAGCATCGGGGTGACGCCGGTCATCGCCCAGAGCTGGGCGTCCGTCCTGGCCGGGTAGAGGCCCTTCAACTGGTCGTGGGTGGACTGGGCGGCCTGCACCGCGTCCGTGCCGTAGTCGGTGGACGGCCGGTTGTAGTCCATCGCCATGACGTTGACCAGGTCGACCGCGACACCGGCGTCCCGCGCGGACTGCACCACCGCGAGGCCGTCGGAGGTCAGACCCTCCGGCAGCACGGGCAGGGTGAAGGAGACCTTGAGCCCGGGGTGGGCCTGCTGGAGCCGGGCCAGTGCGGCGGACCGGCGGGTGTTGGCGGCGGTGTCCGGGACGGCCGCGCCCTCGATGTCGAAGTCGACGTACGTGAGGTTGTAGGCCTTCACCACGGCGTCGTACTCGGCGAAGAGCGAGTCCACCGTCGAGCAGGCCTGGGCGAGTTCGGTTCCGGACGCGCCGCCGAAGGAGAGCTTGACGTCGCCCCCGGCCGCCCGGACGGCGTCGATCTGGTCCTTGGCCCAGCCCGTCCGCGGGTCGTAGGCGTTGAACCAACTGGCCTTGCAGCCGACGGAGGTGATGAACGCCAGGGTGACGGACTTCAGGTTGCCGGCGCCCGTCATGGCACCGAGCGAGGGGGTCGGCCAGGCGCCCATGTCGACGTAAGGAGCCACCGGGACGGCCACGTTGGGCGGGGTCTGGGTGCCGGTGGGGCTCGCCGTCGCGGTCGGGCTCGCACTGGTGGTCGGGGACGGGCTCGGCGAGGTGCTGGCGGTGGGGGACGGGCTCGTGGTGCCGCCGGGGCCGCTCAGCACCACGTCGTCGGCGAGGTAGGCGCCGAGGCCGTACCAGCCGTGCAGGTACACCGTGACGCTGGTGGTGGCCGCGCCGGTGGTGAAGCCGGTGCTGAGCTGCTGCCAGCTGCTGCCGCCGGGTGTCCAGGTCGCCGGATCGGTGACGCCTGATCCGGTGGCGCCCAGGTAGACGTACTGGCCCTGGACCCAGGCGGAGAGGCTGTAGGTGGTGTTCGGCTGGACGGCGACGGTCTGCGAGCACTGGGCGGTGTCGCTGTTGGAGGCGGCGCCGCGCAGTGCGTAGGTACCGCTGTGGGCGCCGGAGTTGACGACCGAGCCGGTGCCTGCGGAGCAGGTCCAGGGGCTGAGCGCCCCGCTCTCCAGACCTGGGTTGGCGAGCAGGTTCGTCGCTGCGGCGTCGGCTCCGCCGGCGAGGGTCGCGAGGGTGCCGCCGGCCAGGACGGCGGCGGCGGCGAGGGACAGCAGGCGTGCGCGCCGACCGGCGGCACGGCGGTGGAGCGGGCGTGGCATGGGGGTGCCCTTCCGTGGGGACGTGCCCGGTCGTGCGCGCGGATCGTGGGGGTGCGCGGACGGGGGCGGGGGACGGTGTGCGGCGCCGCCACTTCAAAATGGACTAGACCATCTGAGCACGTCAACCCCTCGGGCCCACGCTTACGCGGCCGTTAAGGTCCGTCCCGTCCGGAGGCCGCCGGTGGCCCGGAGCCCGTCGCGGGCCCGGCCGGATCCTCCGGAATGCGTTTCCGGCCAGGGGAGTTGCCTCCGGTGGCATGATCGGTGCCATGTCGACCACGCATCTGACGCCCGCACAGACCGTCGAGCGGTCCGGGTTCAGTCTGGACACCCTCCGCTACTACGAGCGGATCGGACTGCTCGGCGAGGTGCAGCGCTCGCACGGCGGACAGCGCCGGTTCAGCCCGGAGGACGTCGAGTGGCTGGGGGTCCTGCGCTGCCTGCGCGACACCGGGATGCCGATCGCCGGGATGCTCCGGTTCGCCGCACTCGTCCGGGGCGGCGACGGCACGGTCGCGGAGCGCCTGGACCTGCTCCAGGGCCATGACACCCGGGTGGAGGAGCAGATCGCGGCCCTGCGCGGGCAGCAGGCGCGGATCCGCGAGAAGATCGACCACTACCGCACCGCCCTGGCCGGCCGGCCCGTCGTCGGATCGGCGACTTGACCTGGAGTGCACTCCAAGCGGCAGGCTGGGCGCCGACATCGGCGGAACCGAAGGAGAGTCGGACATGCGCACCACCACGCTCGGTGACGGCGGCCCGGAGATCGGCGTCGTCGGCCTCGGCTGCATGGGGATGACCTGGGCGTACGACCCGAAGGGGCGCGACGACGGCACGTCCGCGGCGGTGCTGCGCTCGGCGCTGGATCTCGGGGTGACCCTGATCGACACGGCCGACGTCTACGGGCCCTACAGCAACGAGGAGTTGGTCGGCCGGGCGCTGGCCGGCGGCCACCGCGAACGGGCGGTGCTGGCGACCAAGGTGGGCCTGGTCTCGCCGGGTGCCGACGGTGCCAGGGTCGGCAACGACGGGCGGCCCGAGCATGTGCGGCGGTCGATCGAGGCGAGCCTGCGCCGCCTCGGCACCGACCACGTCGACCTGTACCAGCTCCACCGGGTCGACCCGGGGGTGCCGATCGAGGAGACCTGGGGCGCGATGGCCGAGGCGGTCACCGCGGGCATGGCGCGGCGGATCGGCCTCTCGGAGGTGACGGTCGAGGAGATCCGGCGGGCGCAGGCCGTCCACCCGGTGGCCTCGGTGCAGTCCGAACTGTCGCTCTGGACCAGGGACGTGCTGGCCGAGGTGCTGCCGTACACCGAGCAGCAGGGCATCGCGTTCCTGCCGTTCTCACCACTCGGACGGGGCTTCCTGGCGGGCCGATTCGCATCGTCGGCCGACCTGCCGGCGGACGACATGCGGGCCGCGCTGCCGCGGTTCCAGGCCGAGGCGCTGGCGGCCAACCTGGCGATCGTGGAGCGGGTCCGGGCGGTCGGCGAGCGGATCGGGGCCACGGCGGCCCAGGTGGCGCTGGCCTGGGTGATCGCCCAGGGCCGCCTGGTGGTGCCCATCCCCGGCACGAAGACGCCCGCCTACCTGGCGGACAACGCGGCAGCGGCCGGCGTGCAGCTCTCCGCGGCCGATCTCGCGGAACTCGACGCGCTGCCCGCACCGACGGGCGGCCGGTACTGACGGGCGGCCGGTACCGACCGGTCGCCGGGGCGGGCCGGTCACCGGGACGGGCGGGCCGCCCGCGGCGCCGGGTGGCCCGGCTGTCCCGGCCAAGGCCGGCGCGGGCTCAACCGGTGGTGATCCAGACCATCTTGCGGCCGGTCTCGGACGGCGCGGTGACCGGCGAGTCGTCGATCCGGTCCAGCCGGTAACCGAGCTTGCGCGGCACGGACGCACTGGCCAGGTTGGCCTCGTCGCAGTGGATCTCCACCCGGTCCACGCCGGGCAGGCCGAGCGCCGCCGCGGTCAACGCCCGGGCGCCCTCGGTGGCCAGGCCGCGGCCGTTGTGCGCCTGCGCCACCCAGTAGCCGATCTCCAGGGCGCCCGGACCGATCCGGCTGTGCAGGCCGAACGCGCCGATCACCGCGTCGCTGCCGTCCGGCGCGGTGAGCACGTACATGAAGTCGGTGCCGGCGTCCCAGACCTCCTCGCCGGCCCGGGACATCTCGATGCTGCGCTCCAGGCTGGGCTCCTCCTTGGCCCACGGCATCCACGGGCGGAGGTGTTCCAGGTCCGTGCGGACCGCCTCGTTGAGCCCGGTGGCGTGCATCACGCGGCGGCGCCGCAGCGAGGCGCCGCCGGGGAGCTCCAGCAGCTCAGGGGGCGGGCGGAGGACACCGGGTGCGGACCGGCGTCGGGCACATCGGCAGTGTGGTTCATGACAAGGATTATTCCCGCAGGCCATCGGCGCCATCAACGCCTTTCCGGCCCGGCGGCGCGCCGCTCGGCCCCTGTCAACTCTCCTTGACCGTGCCGCCGTCGACCACCAGCCGACGGTTGACCGTCACCGACTCCAGCATCCGCCGGTCGTGCGTGACCAGCAGCAGCGTCCCGGTGTACGAGGCCAGCGCGGACTCCAGCTGCTCGATCGCGGGGAGGTCCAGGTGGTTGGTGGGCTCGTCCAGCACCAGCAGGTTCACGCCGCGGGCCTGCAGCAGGGCGAGCGCGGCGCGCGTCCGCTCACCGGGGGAGAGGGTGCCGGCCGGGCGCATCACATGGACGGACTTCAGGCCGAACTTGGCCAGCAGGGTGCGGACCTCCTCGTCGGTCAGCGCGGGCACGGCCGCCGCGAAGGCGTCCGCGAGCGGCTCGTCCCCCAGGAACAGGCCGCGTGCCTGGTCGACCTCGCCGACCACCACGCCGGAGCCCAGCACCGCGCTGCCGCCTGACAGTTCGAGCCGGCCGAGGAGCGCCGCCAGCAGCGTCGACTTGCCGGCGCCGTTGGCCCCGGTGATCGCGACCCGGTCCGCCCAGTCGATCTGGAGGTCGACCGGGCCGAAGGCGAAGCCGCCGCGCTGCGCGGCGGCACCGCGCAGCGTCGCCACCACCGCGCCGGAGCGCGGCGCCGCCGCGATCTCCATCCGCAGTTCCCACTCCTTGCGCGGCTCCTCCACCACGTCCAGGCGCTCGATCATCCGCTGCGTCTGCCGGGCCTTGGAGGCCTGCTTCTCGGTGGACTCGGCGCGCGTCGCGCGGGCCTTCTTGTCGTTGTCGCTGCCCTTGCGGCGGGCGTTGCGGACGCCGTGCTCCATCCAGTTGCGCTGCATCTGTGCACGGGCCTCAAGGCCCGCCTTGGTGTCGGCGTACTCGTCGTACTGCTCGCGGGCGTGCCGCCGGGCCACCGCCCGCTCCTCCAGGTACGCCTCGTAGCCGCCGCCGTACACGTTGACCTGCTGCTGGTGCAGGTCCAGCTCCACCACCCTGGTCACCGTCCGGGCCAGGAACTCGCGGTCGTGGCTGATCAGCACGGTGCCGGCGCGCAGCCCCTTGACGAAGGACTCCAGCCGGTCGAGGCCGTCCAGGTCGAGGTCGTTGGTCGGCTCGTCCAGCAGGAACACGTCGTAGCGCGACAGCAGCAGCGAGGCCAGGCCCGCGCGGGCCGCCTGGCCGCCCGAGAGCGCGGTCATCGGCAGGTCGAGCGAGACCGCGAGGCCGAGCGAGGCGGCCACCTCCTCGGCCCGCTCCTCCAGGTCGGCGCCGCCCAGGTCCAGCCAGCGGTCCAGGTTCACCGCGTACGCGTCGTCGGCGCCCGGCCGGCCCTCCACCAGGCCCTCGGTGGCCTCGTCCAGCGCGGCCTGGGCCGCCGCCACACCGGTGCGGCGGGCCAGGAAGTCGCGGACCGACTCGCCGGGGCGCCGCTCAGGCTCCTGCGGCAGGTGGCCGACGTTGGCGGTGGGCGGGCTGAGCTGCAGCGAGCCGCCCTCCGGGGTGTCCAGCCCGGCCATCAGCCGCAGCAGGGTGGACTTGCCTGCCCCGTTCACCCCGACCAGGCCGATCACGTCACCCGGTGCGACCACCAGGTCCAGACCGGCGAAGAGGGTGCGCTCGCCGTGGCCGGCGGCAAGGTCCTTGACTACGAGAGTGGCGCTCATGATGCCCCGATTCTAGGCGAGCCGCCGCGGCCCCCGGCCCGGACCGGGGGCCCGCGGCGCCTCGCCGCGGGGCCCGTCCCTACGAGGGCTGCACGGGGCTGACGTCGAACGCCCCGCAGACCCGCAGGTGGTACGGGACGAGCAGCTGCTGGCGGCTGCCCGGCGGGAAGACGCCGAGATAGGCGGACGTCGCGCGGCAGGTCGGCACGACGCCGGGATCGTTGGTGCGGACGGTGGCGGTGGCGGTGCGGTCGGGTCCGAGGACCACGGTGGTCACCGGTACGCCGTTGCGCGCGGCCGGGGTGCCGATCATGCCGTGCCCTACGGTGAGGACGGAGACACCGGGGTAGCCGCGCAGCGCGCAGGAGTGGGTGGAGGTGTTGGTGAACTCCACCGGGTAGAGGAAGGATCCGGCGGCTCCCTGCGGCTGCCCGACGGAGAGGTAGAGATCGCCGGCCTGGCAGGTGGGAGTCGCGGACGCGGCCTGGCCGACCTGGGCCGTGCCGACCGCCCCGCCGACGGCGAGGAGGGTGGCCACGGCGCCGAGCGCCAGGGTGCGCTTGCCGATGGGAATCATGTCGTCCCCCGTTCGGGGCCGGGCAGGCATCGTCTGCAGGCCTGCCCACACCAGGGGGACGCCCGGCCGGTCACGCACGGTTGCGGCCCACCGGCGGAAAACCCTTTGCACCGTCCGAGACCGCCGCCTACCGTGGTTCGTGCCCGTTCACCCCTCCCGTCTGGAGAAGGCCGTTGCTCCTCTGAGGTCATGAGACACCGCCCCCGCTCCCGCCGTCCCGCGACGGCCGAACGTGTGTGAGCGTGCGACCTCGGACGAGAGCCGGCCCCCAGGGTGTCCGTGCCGTTCCCGCTGTGTCCCTGCCGCTCCCGCGGTGTCTCCCGTGTTGCTCCCCAGCCCATCGCAGCAACCACCGGAGGCCCCCATGGCACAACCCGTCACCTCGATCCTCTGCACCGACCTCTCGTTCGAGTGGCCCGACGGTGCCGCCGTCCTCGACGGCTTCCACCTCGCCGTCGGCCCCGGCCGTACCGGCCTGATCGGCCTCAACGGGGCCGGCAAGTCCACCCTGCTGCGCCTGCTGGCCGGCGAGCTGACCCCCACCTCCGGCACCGTCCGGATCGCCGGGGAGGTCGGCTACCTGCCGCAGGGCCTCACCCTGGCGCAGGACACCCGGGTCGACGAGGCGCTCGGCATCCGGGCGGCCCGCGAGGCGCTGCACGCCATCGAGGCGGGCGACGCCGACGAGCGGCACTTCACCGTCCTCGGCGACGACTGGGACGTCGAGGAGCGCGCCGCCGAGACCCTCGACCGGCTGGGCCTCGGCCACCTCGGCCTGGACCGCACCACCGGCGAACTCTCCGGCGGCGAGGGCGTCCTGCTGCACCTCGCGGCGCTGCTGCTGCGCCGCCCGGACGTGCTGCTGCTCGACGAGCCGACCAACAACCTCGACCGCCGGGCCCGCGCCCGGCTGTACGAGGCGGTCGCCGCCTGGCGCGGCGTCCTGGTGGTGGTCAGCCACGACCGCGAACTGCTCTCCCACGTCGACCAGATCGCCGACTTCAGGGACGGCACCGTCACCTGGTACGGCGGCACGTACCAGGACTACGAGCGGGCACTGGCCGCCGAGCAGGAGACGGCCGAGCGCCTGGTGCGCAACGCCGAGTCCGACGTCCGGCGCCAGCAGCGCGACCTGATCGAGGCGCGCACCAAGCTGGAGCGCAGCGCCGCCTACGGCAAGAAGAAGTCGTTCACCCGCAACGATCCGAAGATCCTCGCGGGCGCGTTCAAGCGGCAGGCCGAGGAGACGGCCGGCCGGGTGCGCGGCATGCACGCCGAGCGGCTCGCGGACGCCAAGGAGCGGCTCACCGCCGCGGAGGAGGCCGTCCGCGACGACGCGGAGATCAGGATCGACCTGCCCCGCACCGCCGTACCCGCCGGGCGCACCGTGCTGGTCCTCGACCGGGTGCGGCTGTCGTACGGCGCGCTCGCGCACGGCACCGCCGACCTGGAGCTGCGCGGTCCGGAGCGGGTCGCCCTGGTCGGGCGCAACGGGGCGGGCAAGTCCACCCTGCTGCGCGCGATCGCGGGCGAACTCGCCCCGGCGGCGGGCGAGGTGGCGGTGCCCGTGCCGCTGCGGCACCTGCCGCAGCGGCTCGACCTGCTGGACGACACGCTCAGCGTGGTCGGCAATGTCCGCCGGTTCGCGCCGGCGGCGGGCGACAACGCGATCCGGGCCCGGCTGGCCCGCTTCCTGTTCCGCGGCGAGCGGGCCGACCGGCCGGCCGGCACCCTGTCGGGCGGCGAGCGGTTCCGCGCCACACTGGCGGCCCTGCTGCTGGCCGACCCGCCGCCGCAGCTGCTGCTGCTCGACGAGCCGACCAACAACCTGGACCTGGCCAGTGTCCGCCAGCTCACCCAGGCCCTGGCCGGCTACCGGGGGCGCTCGTGGTGGCCAGCCACGACCTGCCGTTCCTGCGCTCGATCGGCATCACGCGCTGGCTGGAGCTGGAGGACGGGCTGCGCACCGTCGACCCGATGTGACGGTGGCCGCGGCTCAGTGCGCGGTGAGCGTCACGTCGTCGCACCAGCCGTATCCGCTGCCGCTGCGGGCGTAGCAGTAGATCCGTACGCTCGTGGCGGCCGGGCCGGTGGTGAAGTCGGTGCTGCCGCGCGCGTACGCGGTGGCGGTGAACGCGGCCCGGGTGGTGGAGCCGGCCGTGTCGTACTGCTTGGCGCCGAGCGAGAGTTCGGTGCCGGCGGCCGACACCCGGCCCCAACCCGCCAGCGTGTAGGTGGTGCCGGGCCGGACGGTGACGACCTGTTCGGCGGCGGCCCGGGCCGGTCCGACCCGGACGGCCCAGCCGCCGTCGTGGGCGGCGGCCCCGTCCGTGGCGGCGCCGCCGTAGAACGTCCAGGGGGCGAGCGTGCCGGTCTCGAAGCCGCCGTTGCGCACCGGGTCGCCCGGGGTGCAGTCGGCATCGGCGAAGGCCGTCGCCTGGTGGAAGCCGGCGTCCGGCCGGCAGACCGCGGGGACGGCCGCACCGAAGTAGTCCTGCCCGCCGTCGCCCGGCACCGCGACCCCGGCGGCGCGGGCGGGGAGGCGGCGCCGAGCCGGTAGTCCTGCGGGGTGGCGCCGCCGGGGTCGGCCAGCAGCGGGTCCGCGGTGGTCTTCTGCGGGTCGGCCGGTTCGTTCGCCGGGTGGTTGCCGAAGAACACGTTGGCCGTCCAGGTGAAGTCGCCGGGCCGGTAGCTGTTGCCGCCGAAGCCGCCGTACCCGCCGGTGCCCAGGTTGTCGAACAGGTTGCCGTTCATCGCGGTGACCGAACTGCCGCTGCCCTGCTGGATGATCGGTGCGGTGGAGCCGGCCGGCAGGTAGACGGTGTTGTTGTCCATCCGGGCGTTCTTCTCGCCGACCGCGAACAGCCACCGCGACCGGTCGCCGACGCTCAGGTTGTAGCGCACCACGGTGCCGGTGCTGCTGGAGCCCGCCCCGCAGGCCCCGCAGAACAACATGAAGCCGCCGTCGTTGTCGTGGCTGTAGTTGTACTGGAACAGCGAGCCGTTGTTGCCGAAGTCCGAGTCGAAGGCCATCCCGTCGTTGCTGTCGGAGAGCCGCCTGACCCGGTGGACCTCGTTGTACTGCACGGTGGTGGCGTCGGAGTCGATCGTCCAGATGCCCGCGTTGGAGCCCATCGGCCGCATCGCGATGTCGTACGCGGTGTTGTGCTCGACGAGCGCGTGGTCGGCGGCGCGCACCACGATCCCGTCGCCGCCGGTGTCGCTGACGGTGTTGCCGCGGAAGACGACACGGGTGCTGGGACGCCAGTTGACGGTGCTGCCGCAGCCGTCGCCGGAGCCGTAGGCCGGCCGGCACATCCAGGTGGAGCGGGTGGTCAGGCCTTCGCGGTCCACCGAGGCGATCCGCGAGTTCTGCACCACGACGTCGTCGAACGAGGTGGGTGCGGTGGTGCCGGACACCCGGAACTGGATGCCGTTGCTCCACTTCGTGCTGTCGCCGTCCACGTCGTGCACGTAGACGTCGTCCACCAGGTAGTGGCTGCCGACACCGTCCGGCAGGTCGGCGATCTCCACCAGCAGGCCGTTGCGCTCCTTGCGGGTGGCGGCGGTGTCCGGGAAGGTGATCTCCAGTCCGTGGATCTCCCACTGTTCGACGTTCAGGAGGTGCACGGCGGCGTTCTCCGGGCCGCTCGGGTCGCCCGCGACCACGGGCCGCGCCGTCCCGGGGCCGTACGGGGCCAGCACGACCGGGTTGCCGGGGCTGCCGGAGCCGTGCGGGGCGAGGGTGCCGGTGCAGGTGGTGCCGCGCTTGAGGAGCAGTCGGTCGCCGGGCCCGAGCACCAGGGCGTTCGCGGCGGCGAGGGAGTCGAGGGGGCTGGTGAGGGTGCCGGTACCGTTCACCGCGGCGGAGCAGTCGACGTACACGGTGGTGCCGGCGGCGGCGGCGGCGGCCGGACCGGCGGTGGGCAGGAGCAGGCAGGCGGCGGCCAGGGCGGCCGGTGCCGCTCCATCGCGGAGGGCGCGCAGGAGCATGAGGGTCTCCCGGAGCAGGAGTGGGGGAGAGGGTGGGGGTGCCGGGGCGGGGCGGGGCGACGAGGGCCCCGCGGCGGCGCGGCCTCACCGTAGGGTCGGTCATCTGATCGAGTCAATACACTCGGACTCTTCGATCGGACTTCGATCGAATGATACAAATTGATCAGCAATGCGGAGCACCCCGCGAACGGGAGGAGCAGCCCATGACCATCACGGCCGAGGAACGCCGGGCACGGATCCTGGAGGTCGTCCGCGACCTCGGCACCGTCCGCGTCGTCGATCTCGCGGGCCGCATCGGCCTGTCCGCGGTCACCGTCCGCCGCGACGTCGCGGCCCTCGCCGACGCCGGCCTGCTGCACCGCTCGCACGGGGCCGTCTCCCTGCCCGACAGCGGCGCCTTCGCCCGGCCGCAGGGCCGCGACCAGGTGATCGGCATGCTGGTGCCCACGGTCGGCTCGTACTTCGACGAGGTGATCACCGGCGCCCGGTCGGCCGCCGCCGCGGTCGGTGCCCGCCTGGTGCTGGGCATCGCCCCGTACGACTCGGCCGACGACCGCGCCCAGGTGCAGCGTCTGCTGGAGTCGGCGGTCGACGGCCTGCTGCTCACCCCGAACTGGCGGCCGGACGGGCGGGTCGGGGACGGCGACTGGCTGCGCGAACTGGCCGTCCCCGCCGTCCTGGTGGAGCGCCGCGCCGCCCCCGACAGCGCCGCCGCGGAGCTGGACTCGGTCGGCTCCGACCACCGGCACGGGGTCCTGCTGGCGCTGCGCCACCTCGCCTCGCTCGGCCACCGCTCGGTGCTGCTCGCCGCCCGCGACGACACCTGGACGGCGCACCGCGTCCGGCTCGGCTACGCCGAAGGCATGCGGATGCTCGGCCTGGAGCCGCAGCCGGTCGTCGACATCCGCCGGCCCGGGCTGGACGCGGAGGAGGTGGCCGCCGCGATCGCCGGCGCCGTGGCCGGCGGCGTCCGGGCCGTCCTCGTGCACAACGACCAGGACGCCATCCAGCTGCCGCCGCTGCTGCGCGCGCACGGCCTGAAAGTCCCCGACGACCTGGCGCTGATCAGCTACGACGACGTGTTCGCGGCGCTGGCCGCACCGCCGCTGACCGCCGTGGCCCCGCCCAAGCGCGCGGTCGGCGCGGCCGCGCTGGAGCTGCTGCTGCGCCGGATCGGCGGCGGCGGTTCGCTGCCCGTGCACCACCTGGAGCTGCTGCCCTCGCTGAAGGTGCGCACCTCCTGCGGCGGCACCGGCACCGGCACCGGCGGCTGACCGGCGGCCCGGCCCGACCTGCGCTGCCGCAGGTCGGGCCGGGCGCCGCAGGTCAGGCCAGGCACCGCAGGTGGCGCGCGCCCGGTCCGAGCAGCGGGGGCAGCGGCGCCGCCGCCGGGTGCCAGGGCGCCTCGTACTCCCAGGAGACCCAGCCGTCGCCGGGCAGCCCGGCCAGGCAGTCGGCCAGCGGCAGCACGCCCGCGCCGAGCGGCAGCGGCGTCAGGTCGTCGGCGCCCGCGACGTCCTTGACCTGCAGATAGCCGGGGTGGGCCGCCAGCGCGTCGCGCGTCGCGGCCGGGCTCTCGCCGGCCAGCCAGGTGTGCAGGACGTCCCAGATCGCGCCGACCGACCGGTGGCCGACCGCGGTCAGCACCCGGCCGACGGCCCGCCCGGAGCGATGCGAGTCGTGGGTCTCCAGCGCGATCCGCACGCCCAGCGCCTCGGCGAGGCCGGCCGCCGAGGCCAGCCGCCGCACCGCCCGGCCGTCCGCCTCCGCGCCCTCGGCGCCCGCGCCGCCCTGCGGGAAGACCCGCAGCCAGTGCGCGCCGAGGTCGGCCGCCAGCCGCAGGTGGTGGGCGAGCTCGGCCGCGACGGCGGCGTCCTCGCCCGGCCGGGCGACGCCCACGTACGAGGCGAGGGCCAGCGGGGTGATTTCGTGCGCCGTCAACTCGGCGGCGGCCCGGCGCCGTTCGGTGGCGGTCAGAGCGGGGTGGACACTCTCGCCGGGGGCGCAGCGCAGCTCCACCCCCTGCCAACCGTGGTCGGCGGCCAGGCGCAAGGCCTCGCCGAGCGGCCGGCCGGGCAGCCCGAGCGTGGAGAGGGCGAGCCGCACGTCTCTCAGCCCTCCCGTCGCACGGTCACCTCGGCCGTGCCCGGTCCGAGCCGGGCCTCGTGCTCGGTGCCGTCGGGCCAGCACACCCGGACGAGGGAGCCGTCGGGGGTCCGCTCCGTGGTGACGTGCACGGCCCGGAAGGGGGCCGGGGCCGGTCCCCGGGTGAGCCGGGAGGCGGCGACGAACAGGGCGGCCGGGCCGTCCGTCCGGCCCGTCAGCACCGGCACGGCGGCGGCCGGGCCGAAGGCGGTGCCCCCGGGCAGCGGCGTCGCGGTCGCGGCCCCGAAGCCGTGGACGCGCTGCAGGACCGCCGCCAGTGGCAGCCCGTCGGCGCCGGTGGCGGTGGCCGCGGCCCGCAGGTCGTCGCCGCCGGTGCCGGCCTGCTCGCCGGCCACCGCCCAGCCCGCCTGCCGGACGGCGGTGCCCGGGGCGGCCCCGGTCACGAGATGGGCGTGCACCTCCTCGGCCCCGGCGGCCAGCACCACCGAGGTCACGGTGGTGCCGGGCAGTTCGGTGCCGCCCAGCCGCGGGCGGTGACTGGACGCCGCCCAGCCCTCGCCGGTGCCGAGCGGGGTGATCCGGCCGCGCTCGCTGACCTCGTCCCCGACGACCAGCCCGAAGTGGTTGTCCGGCGGGGCGTCGAAGGCCGGGCCGGTCGCCGTGGAGTGCGCGAGCCGGGCGTACAGCGGGTCGTCGGCGATGGTCTCGTCGGCGGGCTGGTCGTCGCTGCCGTGGTTGTGCAGCCGGACGATGCCGTCCGCGGCGGTGGACTGGATCAGCCAGCCGGGCCCGGGCAGCGCGACGAGGGCGTCGGCGCGCTCGGACGGCCCGGGCTCTTCGCGGGCGGTCCACACCGGGTGGTCCGGTGGCAGCAGCAGCCCGAGGAAGCCCTTGCTCGCCCAGTACGGCGAGGCCGGGCCGGAGTACGGCTGCACCCCGGGGCGTGCGGACCGAACCAGCCGAGACCGAGCAGCCCGTCGGGGCCGGCCGCGCCGCGGTCCAGGAAGTACCGCAGGGCGCCGGAGGCCAGCCGCCGGGTGGTGCCCGGGGCCAGCGGGGTGTGCCCGGTGAGGGTGCCGGCCCACAGCGGCGCGGCGGCGGCGAAGCGGTAGGTGAGCGAACGGCCCTGGTGGATCGGGGCGCCGTCGGCGCCGAAGAGCCGGCCGGAGCCGTCGAGGTGCTCGGCGAGCCGGCGGCCGAGCCGGTCGGTGGTGTCGCGGTCGCCGGCGAGGTGGGCGTGGAGCAGCGGGTAGAGGTGGAACGCCCAGCCGTTGTAGTGGTCGAAGGCGCGCGGCCGTCCGTCGGTGTACCAGCCGCCGCCGCGGTACCAGGGTTCGACGGCGGCCAGGCCGCGGTCGATCGCGGCGCGGGCGGCCCCGGTCTCGATGCCGACCTCGGCGAGGAAGCCGCCGACGGTGAGCGGGAAGAGCCACCAGTTGTTCGCCACGGGTGTGCGGCGCAGCGCCTCGGCGAGCCAGGCCGCGGCGCGTTCCCGCTCCCCGTCGTCCAGCCTGTCCCAGAGCCAGCGGCGGGTCAGGCGCAGGCCGAGGGCGACGGAGGCGGCCTCGACCATGGCCTGGCCGCGGTCGGTGATCACCGGCCAGCCGTACGGGTCGCCGTCGGCGAGGTCCCGTTCGGTGGTGGGGCGGCGGGTGCCGGCGGTCAGGCCGGCCGCGTACCGCTCCAGCAGTCCGTGCGGGTCGGCGCCGCCCGCCCCGGCCACCCGGAGGGCGGCGAGCAGGAACGTACGGGCGTAGCCCTCCAGACCGTCCGACCGGTGGCCGGACCAGCTCGGCCGGGGGCCGGGCAGGTTGATCAGGGCGTGGCCGGGGCCGGCGTGCGGTTCGACGGCGGCGAGCAGGGCGTCGGCGGCGGCCTCCCAGTGGGCGCGGGTCCAGCCGGTGTACGGGCTGAGCACCCGGTCCTCCGGGGGCAGTGGGATCGCGGACATGCGGGCTCCTCCGGGCGGCGGACGGTGCGGCGGGTGGGGTGCGCGGGGCGGTGGGTGCGCGGTGCGGTGGGTGCGCGGGCGCCTCGAATCTAGGAAGGGGCGGATCGATCGTCAAGGCATCTCGATCATCTGATCCGGTTCGGATCATTTCAGATCATCCGATCCGAAAGTCTTGACTTCGATCGGATGTGCTCCGAGGATGGCGGTCATCCCTCGCAGACCCCCGCCTCCAGGAGCCGAGCCATGTCCGCTGCCCCCGCCCGCAGTCGCAGAGCCGCCCTTCGCGTTGCCTCCGCATTCGGCGCCGCCGCCCTCGCCACCGCCCTGCTCACCGCCTGCGGCAGCGGCACCGGCACCACGTCCGACCGGGCCGCCACCGACGGCAAGCCCGTCTCCCTCACCTTCTGGGGCTGGGCCAAGGGCACCAAGGACGTGGTCGCCGCCTTCAACGCCTCCCACCCGGGCATCCAGGTCAGCTACGAGGAGATCCCCTCCGGCAACGCCGGCGGCTACGCCAAGATCTCCAACGCGGTCAAGGCCGGCAACGCGCCCGACGTCTTCAACGTCGAGTACCCCCAGCTGCCGGACTTCGTCAGCCAGGGCGCCGTGAAGGACATCAGCAAGCTCGTCGGCGCCGACCTCAAGGCCAAGTACCTGCCGCAGGCCGTCGACCTCACCACCCTCGGCGGCGCCACCTGGGCCCTGCCGCTGGACGCCGCACCGCAGGCCTTCTACTACCGCAAGGACCTCTTCGACAAGGCCGGCATCACCGTCCCGAAGACCTGGGACGACTTCCGCACCGCCGCCCAGAAGCTGAAGCAGGCCGACCCGAACACCCGCATCGCCACCTTCTTCCCGGACGACCCGAGCACCTTCGAGGCGATGAGCTGGCAGTCCGGCGCGCACTGGTTCGCCACCTCCGGCGACAGCTGGAAGGTCGACCTGGCGGGCGCCGAGACCAGGAAGGCCGCCGACTACTGGCAGAAGATGATCGACGACGACCTGGTGCGGGTGCAGACCTCCTTCAGCCAGCAGTGGACGGCCTCCCTGCAGAAGGGCGAGACCGCCGGCTACCTCGGCGCCTCCTGGGGCGGCGGCGTGCTCAAGAGCACCCTCCCGGACGCCGCCGGCAAGTGGGCCGTCGCCCCGATGCCCAGCTGGGACGGCAGCCCCGCCAGCGGCATGCTCGGCGGCACCACCTTCGCCGTCTCCAAGGACAGCAGGAAGGCCGAGGCCGCCGTCGAGTTCGCCACCTGGGCCACCACCACCCCCGAGGGCATCAAGGCCCGGATCGCCTCCGGCACCTCCTCCGCCTACCCGGCAGACCCGGCGCTCGTCCCGGTCGCCGAGAAGGCCTTCGACACCGCCTTCTACGGCGGCCAGGACATCTACGGCGTCTACGTCGCCGCGGCCGGCTCCATCCGGCCCGACTGGGCCTGGGGCCCGGTCATGGGGGCCACCAACACCGCGCTCAAGGACTCCTTCGGCAAGCTCGCCGCCAAGTCCGGCACCCTCGCCCAGGCCGTCGACGCCGCCCAGCAGTCCACCCTGGCCGAGCTGAAGAACCGCGGCCTCAAGGTCGCCGGCTGATGAGCCCCGCCACCCGCAGCGCCGCAGACCCGGGCCCGGCCACCCGCACCGCGGCCGCGCCCGCCCAGGGCGCCCCGGCCGCGGACCGCAGCGCCGCCCGCCCCGCCGCCCCCGGCGGCGGCGCGGGCGGTACGGGGCCCCGGCCGTCCTGCTCGCCCCGTTTCTGCTGCTCTTCACCGCCTGCACCCTCGTGCCGATCGGCTACGCCGGCTACCTCAGCCTGTTCACCGAGCACCGCTCGGGCCTCGGCTTCGGCGGCAGCGAGACCGTCTTCACCGGCCTGGGCAACTACACCCGCGCGCTCGGCGACGCCGCCTTCCGGGCCGGCTTCGTCACCACCGCCGAGTACTGCCTGCTCTACATCCCGCTGATGGTCGGCCTGTCCCTGCTGCTCGCGCTGCTGCTGGACTCCGCCCTCGCCCGCGCCCGCCGCTTCTTCCAGCTGGCGCTCTTCCTGCCGCACGCGGTGCCCGCCATCATCGCCGCGCTGATCTGGATGTACCTGTACACCCCCGGCATCAGCCCGGTCGTGGACGCGCTCGACTCCGCGGGCTGGTCCGCCGATCCGATGGCCCACCCCCTGCCCGCGGTGGTCAACATCGCGCTGTGGGAGTGGACGGGCTACAACATGGTGATCTTCTACGCCGCGCTGCAGGCCATCCCGCGCGAGGTCCTGGAGGCCGCCGTGGTCGACGGCGCCGGAGCACTGCGCACCGCGGTCGCCGTCAAGATCCCGCTGATCCGGCCCTCGCTCGCGATGGTCGGCCTGTTCACCGTGATCGGCTCGCTCCAGCTGTTCACCGAGCCGGTCATCCTGCACGGCGTCTCCCCGGGCGTGGTCTCCACCTGGACGCCCAACATGTACGCCTACTCCGCCGCGTTCGAACGGGGCGACTACGGCCTGGCCGCCGCCTCGTCCGTGCTGCTCGCCCTCGCCGCGGCCGCGCTCTCGTACCTCGTCACCCGCCTCACCCGGGGCCGCGGCGGACGCCGATCGGAGGACACCGCGTGACCACCCTCGCCCCCGGCCGGGCCCGCACCCGCCGCCCCGCCCGATCCGCCGGGGACCGCCCGCGCCGCCCCCGCTCGCTCTCGAGGGCCGGCGTCAACGCGGCCCTGGTCCTCGCCACCGCCTACACCCTGCTGCCGCTCGGCTGGCTGCTCACCGCGGCCGCCAAGAACACCGGCGACCTGCTCGGCGGCCGCACCCTGTCGCCGGCCACCTGGCACCTGGGCGCCAACCTGCACGACCTCGCCACCACCGGTGACGGCATCTACTTCCGCTGGTACCTCAACTCCCTGCTCTACGCCGGGATCGGCGCCTCGCTCTGCGCCCTGGTCTGCGTCGCGGCCGGGTACGCCTTCCACGTCCACGACTTCCCCGGCAAGGAGAAGGTGTTCGGCCTCGTCCTGCTCGGCGTGCTCGTACCGACCACCGCGCTCGCCCTGCCGATGTACCTGCTGGCCTCCGAGGTCGGCGTGGTCAACACCTTCTGGGCGGTCTTCCTGCCGTCCCTGGTCAACCCGTTCGGCGTCTACCTCGCCCGGGTGTTCTGCGCCGGCTACCTGCCCGGCGAGGTGCTGGAGGCCGCCCGCATCGACGGCGCCGGGGAGCTGCGCACCTTCCGCTCGATCGGCCTGCGGATGGTGATGCCCGGCCTGGTCACGGTGTTCCTGTTCCAGTTCACCGCGATCTGGAACAACTTCTTCCTGCCGCTGGTGATGCTGTCCGACAACCGTCTGTTCCCGGTCAGCCTCGGCCTCTACAACTGGAACACCCAGACCCACGCCTTCCCCGAGTACTACCCGCTGGTCATCACCGGTTCGCTGTTCGCCGTGCTGCCCCTGGTGGCCGCCTTCGTCGGCCTGCAGCGGCACTGGAAGGCCGGTCTCACCGCCGGAAGCGTCAAGTGACCTCCGCCCGCGCCCGTTCCGCACACTCCCCGGAGCTCCCCGTGTCCCACCCGACCACGCTGCCCGTCCCGGCCCCCGGTCCGCCCCGCGCCGCCGCCCGCCGCCCGCGCGCCCTGCTGGCCATGCAGCCCGGCCTCGCCGAGCGGCTGATCGACCGCGGCACCCTGGACCGCCTCACCGACCTCGCCGACCTCGACCCGGCCCTGGTCGTCCACGACTTCGGCACCCCCGCCGCGGCCGCCGCGCTCCGCGAGGCCGAGGTCGTCGTGACCAGCTGGGGCTGCCCGCCGCTGGACGACGCCGTCCTCGACGCCGCCCCCGCGCTGCGCGCCGTCATCCACGCCGCCGGATCGGTCAAGCACCACGTCACCGAAGCCTGCTGGCGGCGCGGCCTGCAGGTCAGCTCGGCCGCCTGGGCCAACGCCCTGCCGGTCGCGGAGTACACGGTGGCGGCCGTGCTGCTCGCCAACAAGCAGCTGCTGCGCATCCGCGAGGACTACCGTGCCCGCCGCGCCCCGCACGACTGGCAGGACGCCTACGCCTCGGCCGGCAACTACCGCCGCACCGTGGGCATCGTCGGCGCCTCCCGGATCGGCCGCCGGGTGCTCGACCTGCTGCGCCCGCACGACCTGGACCTGCTGCTGCACGACCCGTACGTGGACGCCGCCGAGGCGGCCGGGCTCGGCGCCCGGTCCGTCTCCCTGGACGAACTCTGCGCCGCCGCCGACGTGGTGAGCGTGCACGCGCCCGAACTCCCGGCCACCCGCTGCCTGATCGACGGCCGCCGGCTCGGCCTGATGCGGGACGGCGCCACGCTGGTCAACACCTCGCGCGGCTCGCTGATCGACCAGGACGCCCTGGTCGCCGAGCTGGTCACCGGCCGGATCGACGCCGTGCTGGACGTCACCGAGCCCGAGGTGCTGCCCGCGGACTCCCCGCTCTACGACCTGCCGAACGTCGTGCTCACCCCGCACGTGGCCGGCTCGCTGGGCGGCGAACTGCACCGGATGGCCGCCGCCGCGGCCGACGAACTCGCCCGCTACGCCGCCGGGTTGCCCTTCGCGCACCCGGTGACGGCCGAGGACGCCGCCCGCTCGGCCTGAGCGGACGGCGTCCCGGCCGGCCCGGGGTCAGTGGTCGGCGTGCTCCGGCTCGGCGACCCGCTCCGGAGCGGGCTCGCCCGCCGAGCGGCCGGCCAGCCGGGTGCCGAGCCGGTCGAGGCCGACCACGGCCGCGCCGAGCACCACGAACTCGACGGTCAACTGCCCGATCTGGCCCAGCACCCAGCCGTACCCGTCCGTGGTCGGGTCGAGGAAGAAGTACGGGTACTTCAGCGGGAAGGACGGGAAGAGGATCGCCCGCAGCTCGGTCAGCACGGCGTAGCCGAGCGGGAAGGCCAGCCACAGCGGCAGGTCCTTCCAGCGGGAGGCGTTGCGGGGCTTCAGGACCAGCCAGTCGCCGAGGACGAGCAGCGGCGTCACGTAGTGCAGGAAGAAGCTCGACCAGTTCTGCAGCCGGTCCGGGCCGTCGACCAGGCCGGGCAGCGGGTCGGCGCCGTGGTTGAGCAGGATGTGCGCGACCAGGCCGGTGATGGTGATGTAGAGCGTCGCGGCGCCGCGCAGCCGGGGCGCGGGCGCCAGGACGGTGCCGCGCCGCACCATCCAGTAGACGGCGCCGATGAAGTAGCCGAGCACGATCACGTTGCTCTCGATGGTGAAGTACACCAGCGAGCTGTTGCTCAGGATCAGGCCGAGCCCGGCCGAGAGTACGATCGCCAGCCGCCACCAGAGGGCGGGCCTGGTCCGGACGGTCATGTGCTGCGTTCCCCGTTCCCGTCCGCGCGCCCGTGGGGCCGCCGGACCGCGAGGGACGGATGGGTGGAAAGGCGGACCGGTCGCCGCACTCTACCCGCCGGTAGCGTGGCTGCGGAAGCCGCCGGCGATCACGCCGACGGGCTCGCCGCGCAGCGTGCGGGCAAGGGAGCGGGCCCGGTGGCCGTCGTCGCCGGGCCCTTCGCGTGCGCCGGATCAGAGGCCGAGCCGGGCCGTCTCGTGGGTGCGGGTCTCGATCCCCGTGGCCGCCTTGTCGATCAGCTGGTGCGCGAGGTTGGAGCAGGCCCGGGCGGCGGCGAGCTCCTCGCCGATGGTCGAGTCGGGCGAGTCGTCGGGATTGCGCCGCGCGATGCCGATGCCGCGGACGCCGGGAGCGCTGAAGCCGCTCAGTGAGGCGGTGCAGCTGGTACGGCTCTCGTCCTCCTCGAAGTTCAGGTCGACGATCCAGTGGTTGTGCATGGCGGATCACCCTCTCCGGATTTGCGCTCGTCAGCCCCAGAATCCGCCCCTGCGCCCGGGACGGCAACCGCGGCGGCCCGGCCCGGGCGGCGCGCCGGACAGCCGGCGGCGGGCTCTTGTTACCGGCGGGTTGCGTGTCTATCATCGCGACTGTGACAGCTTCACTGTCAAACTTTGGAGGGCCGGCGGTGGCGAACGACCGTGCAGTCCCCGGCGGCGCGGGGCACGGTCCGCTGGCCGGCGTCCGCGTCCTGGAGCTGGCCGGGATCGGCCCCGGCCCGTTCGCGGCCATGCTGCTCGCCGACCTCGGCGCGGACGTCGTCCGGGTCGACCGCCCCGGCGGGGCCGGGATCGGCCCCGAGCCGGCCGCGGACCTCACCAACCGCAACAAGCGCTCCGTCCTGCTCGATCTCAAGGCCCCCGACGGGCTCGCCGCGGCACTCGCCCTCGCCGGGCGGGCCGACCTGCTGATCGAGGGCTACCGGCCCGGCGTCGCCGAGCGCCTCGGCATCGGCCCGGCCGACTGCCTCGCCCGCAACCCCGCCCTGGTCTACGGCCGGATGACCGGCTGGGGCCAGGACGGACCGCTCGCCCAGCGGGCCGGCCATGACATCGGCTACCTCGCGACCGCCGGGGTCCTCGGCATGATCGGCGCCCCCGACGGCCCGCCCGCCATTCCGGCCAACCTGCTCGGCGACTACGCCGGCGGCTCGCTCTACCTGGTGGTCGGACTGCTCGCCGCCCTGCACCATGCCCGGGCCACCGGCGCCGGCCAGGTCGTCGACGCCGCCATCGTGGACGGCGCCGCCCACCTCGGCACCATGCTCTGGGGCCTGCTCGGCGCCGGCCAGTGGCAGGACCACCGCGGTGCCAACCTGCTCGACGGCGGCCTGCCCGGCTACTCCGTCTACCGGACGGCCGACGGCGCCTGGATGGCGGTGGGCGCCCTGGAGCCCCGGTTCTACGCCGAGTTCGCCGCCCTGCTCGGCCTCGGGGAGGACGCCCCCGGGCCGTACGACCTCGCCCGCGCGCCCGAACTGCGCGAGCGGATCGCCGCCCGCTTCGCCACCCGCACCCAGGCCGAGTGGGCCACCCTGTTCGAGGGATCGGACGCCTGCACCGAAGCCGTGCTGACGATGCGTCAGGCATCGGAGCACCCGCACCTGGCGGCCCGCGGCACCTACACCGAGCGGGACGGCATCGTCCAGCCCGCGCCCGCGCCGCGGTTCTCCGCCACCCCCGGCGCCCTGCGCCGCCCGCCCGCCCTCCCGGGCGCGCACACCGCCGAGGTCGCCCGCGACTGGGACGTCCCCGGCCTCACCGCACCGCAGCACGGCTGACCGCACCGACCGTCCACACCCCCGAGGAGCAGCAGGTGCAGCGCGAGATCTACACCGACGAGCACGAGGCGTTCCGCGAGACCGTCCGGGCCTTCCTCGCCAAGGAGGTGCTGCCGCACCACGAGCGCTGGGAGCAGGCCGGCATCGTCGACCGCGAGGCGTGGCTCGCCGCCGGCCGGCACGGCCTGCTCGGTCTCGCCGTCCCCGAGCAGTACGGCGGTGGCGGCACCCCCGACTTCCGCTTCCCGGCCGTGCTCGCCGAGGAGTTCACCCGGGCCGGGGTGAGCGGGCTGGCGATCGGCCTGCACAACGACATCATCGGGCCGTACCTGACCTCGCTCGCCACCGAGGAGCAGAAGGAGCGCTGGCTGCCCGGCTTCTGCAGCGGCGAGATCGTCACCGCGATCGCGATGACCGAGCCGGGCGCCGGCTCCGACCTGCAGGGCATCCGCACCACGGCGGTGGACCGGGGCGACCACTACCTGCTCAGCGGCACCAAGACCTTCATCTCCAACGGGATCATCTCCGACCTCGTCGTGGTGGTCGCCCGGACGACCCCCGAGGGCGGCGCGCACGGCCTCAGCCTGCTGGTCGTCGAGCGCGGCATGGCGGGCTTCGAGCGCGGCCGCAACCTCGACAAGATCGGCCAGAAGTCCCAGGACACCGCCGAACTGTTCTTCGACGAGGTGCGGGTGCCCAAGGAGAACCTGCTCGGCGAGGAGAACGAGGGCTTCCTGTACCTCATGCGCAACCTCGCCCAGGAGCGGCTGGCCATCGCGGTCTCCGCCATCGCGGGCGCCGAGCACCTGCTGGAGCTCACCACCCGGTACGTCAAGCAGCGCACCGCGTTCGGCAAGCCGCTCGCCAGGCTCCAGCACGTCCGCTTCGAGATCGCCGAGCTCGCCACCGAGTGCGCGGTCACCCGCACCTTCGTCGACCGGTGCATCACCGAGCACAACCGGTACGCGCTCACCCCGGTGGACGCCTCGATGGCCAAGTGGTGGGCGACCGAACTGCAGAAGCGCACCGCCGACCGCTGCCTCCAACTGCACGGCGGCTACGGCTACATGAGCGAGTACCCGGTTGCCAGGGCGTTCACCGACGGGCGCATCCAGACCATCTACGGCGGCACCACCGAGATCATGAAAGAGATCATCGGCCGCCCTCCTCGGCTGACCCCGATGCATCGAAAGGCATCCACCGTGACCACTGAAGCGTACGTCTACGACGCCGTCCGCACCCCCGGGGCCGGGGCAAGGCCAACGGCTCCCTGCACGGCACCAAGCCGATCGACCTCGTGGTCGGCCTGATCCACGAACTCCAGGCCCGCTTCCCGACGTTGGACCCGGCGGCGATCGACGACATCGTGCTCGGCGTGGTCAGCCCGATCGGCGACCAGGGCTCCGACATCGCCCGGATCGCGGCCATCGCCGCCGGGCTCCCCGACACCGTCGCGGGCGTCCAGGAGAACCGCTTCTGCGCGTCCGGCCTGGAGGCGGTCAACCTGGCCGCGGCCAAGGTGCGTTCGGGCTGGGAGGACCTCATTCTGGCCGGCGGCGTGGAGTCGATGTCCCGGGTGAAGATGGGCTCCGACGGCGGAGCCTGGGCGATGGACCCGATGACCTCGTACGAGACCGGCTTCGTCCCGCAGGGCATCGGCGCCGACCTGATCGCCACCATCGAAGGCCTGAGCCGCACCGACGTGGACGCCTTCGCCGCCGAGTCCCAGGCGCGCGCCGCCAAGGCCCAGGCCGACGGCCACTTCGACCGCTCGGTCGTCCCGGTGCGCGACCGCAACGGGCTGGTCGTGCTCGACCGCGACGAGTTCATCCGCCCGGGCACCACCGTGGAGACGCTGGCCGGCCTCAAGCCGTCCTTCGCGGGGATCGGCGAGATGGGCGGCTTCGACGCGGTCGCGCTGCAGAAGTACCACTGGGTGGAGCGGATCGACCACGTCCACCACGCGGGCAACTCCTCCGGCATCGTGGACGGCGCCGCGCTGGTGGCGATCGGCTCCCGGGAGGTCGGCGAGCGCTACGGCCTCACCCCGCGCGCCCGGATCGTCTCCGCCGCCGTCTCCGGCTCCGAGCCGACCATCATGCTCACCGGCCCCGCCCCGGCCACCCGCAAGGCGCTCGCCAAGGCCGGGCTGACCGCCGAGGACATCGACCTGGTCGAGATCAACGAGGCGTTCGCCGCCGTCGCGCTCCGCTTCATGCGCGAACTCGGCTTCGGCCACGAGAAGGTGAACGTCAACGGTGGCGCGATCGCGCTCGGCCACCCGCTCGGCGCCACCGGCGCGATGCTCATCGGCACCCTCGTCGACGAACTGGAGCGCCGCGACCTGCGCTACGGCCTGGCCACCCTCTGCGTGGGCGGCGGCATGGGCGTCGCCACCGTCGTCGAGCGCATCTGACCACCCCTGATCCCCGGAGAGACCCTGCCATGACCGACGCAACCGCCATCCGCTGGGAGCAGGACCAGGACGGTGTGGTCACCCTCGTCCTCGACGACCCCGCGCAGTCCGTCAACACCATGAACGCCGCCTTCACCGCCTCCCTGGACGAGGTGGTGGCCCGCCTGGCGGCCACCGAGGGCCTGCGCGGCGTGATCGTCACCTCCGCCAAGAAGACCTTCTTCGCCGGCGGCGACCTGCACCTGCTCTCCTCCGTCGGGCCCGACCGGGCCGAGGAGACCTTCGAGCACGGCATGCGGATCAAGCGCGCCCTGCGGGCCCTGGAGACCCTCGGCCGGCCGGTGGTGGCCGCGATCAACGGCGCCGCGCTGGGCGGCGGCCTGGAGATCGCGCTCGCCTGTCACCACCGGATCGCCCTGCGGGCCCCCGGCTCGAAGATCGGCCTGCCCGAGGTGACCCTCGGCCTGCTGCCCGGCGGTGGCGGTGTCGTCCGCACCGTGCGGCTGCTCGGCATCACCGACGCCCTGCTGAAGGTGCTGCTGCAGGGGCAGCAGTACCGTCCGGCGCAGGCGCTGCAGCACGGCCTGGTCGACGAACTCGCCGACACTCCGGAGGAGTTGCTGACCAAGGCACGGGCGTTCATCGACGCCCACCCGGAGTCCGTGCAGCGCTGGGACGCCAAGGGCTACAAGATCCCCGGCGGCACCCCCGCCACCCCGGCGCTGGCCGCCAACCTGCCCGCCTTCCCGGCGAACCTGCGCAAGCAACTGGCCGGCGCGCCGTACCCCGCCCCGCGCAACATCCTGGCCGCCGCCGTGGAGAGCGCCCAGGTCGATGTCGACACCGCGATGGCGATCGAGGCCCGCTACTTCACCGAGCTGGTCACCGGGCAGACCGCCAAGAACATGATCCAGGCGTTCTTCTTCGACATGCAGGCCGTCAACTCCGGCGCCGGACGCCCGAAGGACGTCCCCGCCCGCCCGGTCGCCCGGGTCGCCGTGCTCGGCGCCGGGATGATGGGCGCGGGCATCGCGTACTCCTGTGCCCGGGCCGGCATCGAGGTGCTGCTCAAGGACGTCACGGTGGAGGCCGCCGAGCGCGGCAAGGCGTACTCGGCCGCTCTGCTGGACAAGGCGGTGGCCCGCGGCCGCAGCACCCCGGGGAGCGCGACGCGCTGCTCGCCCGGATCACGCCGACCGCGGACGCGGCCGACCTGGCCGGCTGCGACACCGTCATCGAGGCGGTCTTCGAGAACCCCGAGCTCAAGCACAAGGTGTTCCAGGAGGTGCAGGATGTCGTCGCCCCCGACGCGCTGCTCTGCTCCAACACCTCCACGCTGCCGATCGGACTGCTCGCCGAGGGCGTCTCGCGCCCCGCCGACTTCATCGGCCTGCACTTCTTCTCGCCGGTCGACAAGATGCCGCTGGTGGAGATCATCAAGGGCGAGCGGACCGGCGACGAGGCGCTGGCCCGCGCGTTCGACCTCGTCCGGCAGATCCGCAAGACCCCGATCGTGGTGAACGACTCGCGGGGCTTCTTCACCTCGCGGGTCATCGGACAGTTCATCAACGAGGGCGTGGCGATGGTCGGCGAGGGCCTCGACCCGGTCTCGGTGGAGCAGGCCGCCGCCCAGGCCGGGTACCCGGCCAAGGTGCTCTCGCTGATGGACGAGCTGACCCTCACCCTGCCGCGCAAGATCCGCAACGAGTCGCGGCGCGCGGTCGAGGAGGCCGGCGGCAGCTGGACGGCGCACCCGGCCGACACGGTGATCGACCGGCTCGTCGACGAGTTCGACCGCCCGGGCCGCAGCGGCGGCGCGGGCTTCTACGAGTACGAGGACGGGCGGCGGACCCGCCTGTGGCCGGGGCTGCGCGAGCACTTCACGCAGCCCGGCAAGGAGATCCCGTTCGAGGACATGAAGGAGCGGATGCTCTTCAGCGAGGCACTGGACTCCGTCCGCTGCCTGGAGGAGCAGGTGCTCACCTCCGTCGCCGACGCCAATGTCGGCTCCATCCTCGGTATCGGCTTCCCCGCCTGGACGGGCGGCGTCCTGCAGTACGTCAACGGCTACCCGGGCGGGCTGCCCGGCTTCACGGCCCGCGCCGAGGAGCTGGCCGCCGCCTACGGTGAGCGGTTCACCCCGCCCGCGCTGCTGCGGCGGATGGCCGCCGAGGGCCGCACCTTCGGCGACTGACCTCGTCCGTGCCGCCCCACCCCGCCCGCGCGGGGTTGGGCGGCACAGGTCCGCCGTGCGTCCCGCCCGGCGGGCGGGCTACCCCAGGCGCGCGTCGTGGGCGAGGGACTCGACGAGCTCGTCGACGCGCTGCTCGGGCAGCCCCCGGGAGGCGAACCAGGCGCCGACGTTGCGGACGTCCCGCTCCAGGAAGGAGCGCGCGCGGGGGTTGGCGACGAGGTCCACGATCTGCGGCACGTCGATGATCACCAGCCGCCCGGCGTGGACGAGGATGTTGTAGGCCGACAGGTCGCCGTGCGCGTAGCCGCCGAGCGCGAGCAGCGACAGGCTGCGTCCGAGCTGCTCCCACAGGTCGTCGATGTCGGCTTCCTCCGAGCGGAGTTGGGCCAGCCGGGGTGCGGCCGCGCCGCCCGCGTCGCCGACGAACTCCATCAGGATCTCGGTGCCCGTGATCTGCACCGGGTACGGGACGGCCACCCCGGCCGACCAGAGCCGGCACAGCGCGGCGAACTCGGCGGCCGCCCACTGCCCGGCGATCGCCTCCTTGCCGAACGCGGTGCGCTTGGCCATCGCCCGGCTGACCCGGGACTCCTTGTGCGCGCGGCCCTCCAGGTACCCGGAGTCGCGGTGGAACATCCGGTGCTGGGCGTCCCGGTAGCGCTTGGCGGCCATCAGGGTGCGCCGCCCGGTGCCCGGCACGCCGCGTTCCAGCAGGAAGACGTCGGCCTCCTTGCCGGTCTTCACGATGCCGAGCTCGGTGTCGACGGCCGCCAGCTCGGTCACCACCCAGGCGGGGCGCGGCTCGGGCCCCTTCTCGGTGGGGGTGGACCGGTCCCAGGTGGACCAGCGGTCGCCCTCGGCGGGGCCGTCCAGGGTGTCGGCGTCGTCGAGGGCGTCGGGCTGTCCGTCCGTGCCGGACGGGACGTACTCGGGCTCGAAGTCGTCGAACCGGTCGGACCTGCGGCCGCGACGGGATCCGCCCCTGGGGCGGATGCGGGAGAAGGAATCGCTGTCGGCAAAGCGCTCGCGCACTGCGGTGGCTCCTGAGGAGTGGCCCACCGGGCGGGCGTGACGACGCGCTGTCAGCCGGTGGGGAGAGGACGTACGAGGGAGGCGTATGGCGCGCACACGAAGGCGCGCCGCGTCACGGCGGCAACCATCCGGACACACCTCCTCGACGTCAGGTCCTCGCACGGCATCCGCGAGAACGTCAGTACCCTAGCCGCTCCCTCCCGCGGCGCAACCGAATATTCTGCGGGCCGGCCGACCGCCCCGGGGGTGTGGTGGTCGAGGGACGGCGTCGCGCCGGTGCCGAGAGCGGCGGCGGCGCCCGTCCGGGTGCCGGGGCGCTACTCGGTGCCGCCGGTCAGCTCCTCGGCCAGCGAGCGCTGAAAGGCCGTCACCAGCGCCTGCACCAGCAGGGGCTGGATCTGGTCGGTGAGCAGTTTCATCCGCTCCAGCTCGGCCGGTTCGGGACCGCTCTCCCGGTACGGCTTCCAGACGGTGTCCCGGAACAGCCGGTGCAGGTCGTGCGCGGTCGCCCGGCTGTGCAGGCGGACGACGGCGCGGGCGGCCAGCAGGGTCTCCAGCGGGATCGGGACGTCCAGCACCCGGACGCCGAGCGGCAGCAGACCGGGGTCGATCTTGAAGACGTCCGGGTCCTCCGTGCGGTGCAGGGCGCCCATGGCGGCCAGTCGGTCCACGTCGGCGTCGGAGAGGGTGCGGCCGGCCCGCCGCGAGAGCTGGGCGCGGTCGGCCTCCTCGGCGGCCTCCGGCGTCCACGACGCGACCAGGGCACGGTGGATGGCGAGGTCGAGCGACCCGATGTCGTCCGGGAGCTGGGCCAGGTACCGCTCGATGGCGGCCAGTGTCAGGCCCTGCCGCTGGAGCTCCTCGATCAGCTCCAGCCGGCCCAGGTGCTCCGGCCCGTACCGGCCCACCCGGCGCGGCCCGAGCTCGGGTGGCGGGAGCAGCCCCTTGGCCGCGTAGAAGCGCAGGGTGCGGACGGTGACCCCGGCGCGCGCCGCCAGCTCGTCGACGGTCAGCTGCGGCGTGCTCGCTGTCATCCCCTGCCCTCCTGTGCCCCGCGCCCCGCCGGGTGCGGCAGTCCTGCTGTGACAGCAGCAGTGTGACAGTGCCCGCCGCCCGTGGTCCACCCGCGGCGGGCGGTCCGGCGCCGCCCGGACGCCCGGGGCCGATCCGCACTAGGCTCGGCGCCATGAGTCCTTCGATCGCCACCAACACCCGGGTGCAGCTGGCCGAGCTGCTGGACTTCGTCCGCCCCCGGCACCGTGCCCTGCTGCTGACCCGGCGGGCCGACGGCACCCCGCAGGCCTCGCCGCTCACCTGCGGGGTGGACGACGCGGGGCGGATCGTGATGTCGACCTACCCGGAACGGGCCAAGACCCGCAACGCGAAGCGGGATCCCTCGGTGAGCGTGGTGGTGCTCTCCGACGAGTGGAACGGGCCGTGGGTGCAGGTGGACGGCGAGGCGGAGGTCGTCGACGTCCCGGAGTCGGTCGGGCCGCTGGTCGAGTACTACCGGAACATCGCCGGCGAGCACCCGGACTGGGACGAGTACCGGGCCGCGATGCTCCGGCAGGGCAAGTCGCTGATCCGGATCACCCCGCGCCGCTGGGGTCCGATCGCCACCGGAGGCTTCCTGCCCGCCTCGTCCAGGACGAGGCCTGAGCTCCCGCCGTCAGAGCGCGGCGCGGACGAGGTCGAGGATCTCCGGGTCCGACAGGCCGAGTGCGCGGGCCTCGGCGACCAGGCCGACGGCGCTCTCCCGCAGCCGGGTGCGGTCGGGGGAGGCGCCGGCCGCGACCACGGCGCCGCGGCCCCGGCGGAGTTCGATCAGGCCCTCGTCCCGGAGCAGCTGGTAGCCGCGCAGCACGGTGTGCATGTTGACGTCGAGCGAGTCGGCGAGCGCCCGGGCGGAGGGCAGGCGTTCGCCCGGGCGGACGCTCCCGTCGGCGAGGGCGCCGCGGACCGCGCCGGCGATCTGCTCGGCCAGGGGGAGCGGCGAGGCGGGGTTGACCCGGAAGAGCACGTGGGCGTCCTACCGTGAGCGCTGGAGGAGGGCGGTGAGCAGGCCCGCGGCGGTGGCCGCGTCGGCGACCGTCACCACGAACTCCGAGCCGTCGGTGAGGCGCAGGGCGAGTGCCTCCCCGGAACGCATCACTATGCCACTGGTGCCTGGCCGCAGTCGGTGGCCCCAGCCGCCGAACTCCGCGCGGGCCCGGACCTGCCGGGTGCCGGCGGCGGCGATCCGCTCCAGCGGGATGTGCAGGTGCGGACGGCGCAGCAGGGGCGGGCCGACCGTCAGGCCGTGCCGGTCGACGGTGACCCGGATCCGGGCGCCCGCGGCGACCAGCAGCCCGGCCGCCGCGATCGGGGCCGCGCCCGCCGGGCTGCCGGCCGCCCAGACGATCGCGGCGAGGGCGAGCAGCGCGGGCCCGGCGGTGCGCAGGGCGGGGAGCCGGCCGTACGGCTCCAGGCGCCGCGGTCGCCGGTGCCGAGGTCGAGCGGTTCCGCGGGGCGGACCGGCGCGGGGGTGCGGGGGCCGGTGGCCGAAGCGCCGGGGAGCGGCCCGCGAGCAGCAGTCCGAGGGCGCCGGCCGCCGCTGCCGCGGCCAGGGCGAGGGCGGCCGCCCCGCCGGGGAAGGACACCCGGTCGGCGGTGCCGGCGTCGGCGTTGGCGGCCAGCAGGGCGGTGAACAGCCCGCCGAGCAGGGCGGCGGCCGCGTATCCGGCCGCGAGCGCGCCGCGCAGCATCGGCCCGTCGGCGCGGTGGGCGAAGGCGACGGACACCACGCCGACCAGGGCCTGGAGGGCCAGCGCGAGAAGCAGGAAGCGCAGCGGGGCCATGGTGCCGTCGGTGCGGCTGCCGGAGAAGTGTGCGGCCATCGGGTCGGGCAGCCGGCCGTGCAGACCCAGGTAGGTCAGGGCGACGGTGCCGGCGGCGAGCAGGTGGGGCGGTAACGCGAGGGTGCGGCGGCGCGGGGTGCGCGGTGCCGGCTGGTCCATGGGGATGCTCCAGTTGTTTGCATGATGCTAGAACAATGCAAGCATTGAAGGCGCGCGGACGCAACAGTGCGGCCGCTCCCCGGGGAGCGGCCGCACCGTCGTGGTCGGGCCGGATCGGCGCCGGGTCAGGCCGCGGTGAGCGGCAGCAGGTCGGCGTGGTGCCGCCGGGTCACCCCGGGGTGGGCCCGCAGGTAGCCCTTGAGTTCGTTGCGGCCGAACTCGGCGTACAGCGGGTTCGCCGGGTCCTGGGTGGCGCCGGGCGCGTGGTGGGCCTGCGGGAAGTCGAGCGGTTCGATGTGGGCGTCGAGGCGCGGGTTGTAGAAGAACGGCACGGAGAACCGTTCGCGCGCCCCGGGCGGGCTGACCACCCGGTGGCTGGTGGCCTTCAGGTAGCCGTCGGTGGCGACCTCCAGCAGTTCGCCGAGGTTCACCACGAACGCGCCCTCCATCGGCGGCACGGCCAGGAAGGTGCCGTCCGGGCGCTCCACCTCCAGCCCGCCGACGGTGTCCTGGAGCAGCAGCGTGATGAAGCCGTAGTCCTTGTGGGAGCCGACCCCCTGGGCCGCGCCGTCGGGCGCGGTGCCGGGGTAGCGCACCAGCTTGAGCCGCAGGTGGGGGTGGCCGGCGAAGGCGTCGTCGTAGAAGTCCGGGCGGGCGCCGATCGCGGCGAGCAGTTCGTGCAGCAGCCGCCGTCCGACGCCGCCGAGCCGGTCGATCCAGTGCAGCGCGGCCTCCCGCAGTTCGGGCAGGGCGGCCGGCCACTGGTTGGGGCCCTCCAGCCACCAGTACGGGGGTTCGCCGCGGGCGGGCACGTGCGGGGGCAGTTCGGCGCCGATGTCGAGCTGGTCGCGCCAGTCGCGGTTGCCGCCGGTGCGTTCGTCGCCGGTGCGGGTGTAGCCGCGGAAGTGCGGGGAGTTGAGGTTGCTCACGGCCAGCCGGTCGGCCTCCGGCAGGGCGAAGAACGCCCGCATGGCTCCGGTGAGGGCGGCCGTCTCGGCGGGGGTCACGTCGTGTCCGACGAGCTGGAAGAAGCCGACGCCGGTGGCGGCCGACCGCAGCGCGGTGTGCAGCCGGGTGCGGCCCCGGGGGCCGTCGTCGGCGAGCGAGAGGTCGATCACGGGGAGACCGGTGGGGTGGGACTGCTGCGTCATGGGTGACATCACCTGGGGTGTCGATGCCCGGCGGGGCCCGGCGATGGCCGGGGGCGCTGCCGCTGCCGCACCGGGTGTGTCGGGTGCAGCGGGGCCGGGACGGGTGTGTGCCCTGAGGGCGGAGGCGGAGCGGGATCAGCCGGAGCGTCGACAGGACATGCTCGTGACGCGGAGCAGGTCCACGTGGCGACGGCTGACGAGAAGGAGCACGTCACCAGGGTAACGGACGGCGACCGGCGGTGGCCGGGCGCGCAGCCCGGCGGGTAACCGGCCCGGTCCGGTCCGGCGGCTCATCCCTGCAGGGCCCGGGCCGCCCGTTCGCGCAGTTCGTTCTTTCTGACCTTGCCGCTCACCGTCATCGGGAAGCCGTCGACCACGTGCACGTGGCGGGGCGTCTTGAAGTGCGCGAGGCGGCCGCGGCAGAAGTCCGCGACCTCCGCCGTCCCGAGCGTGCCGGACGGGTCGCTCAGCACCACGAAGGCGCACACCTCCTCGCCGTACCGCTCGTCGGGCACGCCGACGACCTGGACGTCGGCGATGGCCGGGTGGGTGTGCAGGAACTCCTCGATCTCGCGCGGGTACACGTTCTCCCCGCCGCGGATGATCATGTCCTTGATCCGGCCGACGATCGCCAGGTAGCCGTCCTCCTGCATGACCGCGAGGTCCCCGGTGTGCATCCAGCCGTCCGGGTCGACCGCCTCGGCGGTGCGCTCGGGGTCGTTCCAGTAGCCGAGCATCACCGAGTAGCCGCGGGTGCACAGCTCGCCGGGCAGGCCGCGGTCCACCGTCCGCCCGGTGGCCGGATCGACCACCTTCACCTCCAGGTGCGGCAGCACCCGGCCGACCGTGCCGGTGCGGTGCTCCAGGTCGTCGTCGCGGCGGGTCTGGGTGGAGACCGGTGAGGTCTCGGTCATCCCGTACGCGATGGCCACCTCGGCCATGTGCATCTCGGTCTGGACGCGCTTCATCACCTCCACCGGGCAGGGCGAGCCGGCCATGATGCCGGTGCGCAGCGAGGTGAGGTCGTACCCGGCGAAGCCGTCGAGGCCGAGTTCGGCGATGAACATCGTCGGCACGCCGTACAGCGAGGTGGCGCGTTCGGCCTGGACGGCGTGCAGGGTGGCGGCCGGGTCGAAGCCCTGCCCGGGGATGATCACGCAGGCGCCGTGGCTGAGCGCGGCGAGATTGCCCATCACCATGCCGAAGCAGTGGTAGAAGGGCACCGGCAGGCAGATCCGGTCGTGCTCGGTGTAGCCGACCAGCTCGCCCACCCAGAAGCCGTTGTTGAGGATGTTGCGGTGCGAGAGGGTGGCGCCCTTGGGGAAGCCGGTGGTGCCCGAGGTGTACTGGATGTTGATCGGGTCGTCCGGGGCCAGGTCGGCGGGGAACTCCCCGTCGCCGTCCAGGCCTTCCCACTGCGGGTCGCCGATCCAGAGCGTCTCGCGCAGCCCCGGGCACTGCTCGCGGACCTCCGCCACCATCGCGCGGTAGTCGCTGGTGCGGTGGGCGGGCTGGGCGACCAGCAGGCAGACCCCGGACTGGTTGAGCGCGTAGGCGAGTTCGTGCGTCCGGTAGGCGGGGTTGATGTTCACCAGGATCGCGCCGAGCCGCGCGGTGGCGTACTGCACCAGCACCCACTCGGGGCAGTTGAGCGCCCAGATGCCGACCCGGTCGCCGCGGCCGACCCCGCGCGCCTGCAGCCCGCGGGCCACCCGGTCGACGTCGCGGCCGAGTTCGGCGTACGTCCAGCGGCGGCCGCTCGGCACGTCGACCAGGGCCTCGCGGTCCGGGAAGGCGGCGACCGCCTCGTCCAGACACCGACCGATCGTCCCGGTCAGCAGTGGGACATCGGTGCGGCCGTGCGCGTGGGACGCCTGAGCGGTCACCGTTGACCTCCGGGGCTGGGCTGCTCTGCCGGGACAAGGCTTGCCACCGGGCGGCCTTTCGTCAAGGGCATCCGGTGCGATTCGGATGGTCCGGGCCGGCCGCGGCGGCGAGCAGGGCGTGCACGGTGAGCGCCATCGTCCGGCGGGCGTCCTCGGGGGCCAGGCCGCGGTTGCGCCAGTGGTGCCAGGCGCCCCAGGTGGTGGCGGCGTCCAGGGCGTTGAGGAGGTCGGTACGGCGGTCCGCGGGCAGCGGGTCGAGCTCGACGGCGAAGACGTCGGCCAGCCGCTGCCGGGCGAAGTCGGTGACCTGGCGGACGGCCTGCCGGACCTTCTCGGAGGGGCTGTCCAGCCGCAGGACGGCGAGCCGCGCCGGGGTGATCCACTCCAGGATCCGGGCGCGCTGCTCGGTGAGGGCGGTGACCCGGGTGTCGCGGGGGCCGTCGGTGGGCAGCGGGCCGATCCGGCCGGCCAGGTCGTCCAGCCGGCGGGCGATCGCGGTGTCCACCAGCTGTGCCATGTCCTCGAAGTGGTGGAAGACCAGGCGCCGGGAGACGCCGGCCCGTTCGGCGACCCGGTCGGCGGGGAAGCTCGCCTCGCCGTCGTCGAGCAGCGAGAGCAGCGCGTCGGCGATCTTCTCCCGGGTCTGCCGTCCGCGCTCGGTGCGGCCGTCCACGGCCCGGCCCGCCGCGCCCGCTGCCGGTGTGTCCACCTGCGCACCCCTTCGTCGCCCGTCGATTGACATTGTTGCACTTCGAATGCAACGGTAAAGCTGCACGGGGAGTGCAATGAGTTGGGGTGGGGCGGCCGCGACCGCAACCGCCGTACGGAAGGACGACCGGCCGATGTTCACCACCCTGGGGCGCTGGTGCGCCCGTCGGCCCCGGCGCACCGTCGCCGCCTGGCTGCTGCTGCTCACCGCGGCCCTCGCCGCCGTCGGGGCGCTCGGGAAGGTGACCAGCGAATCGGTCTCCATCCCCGGCAGCGACAGTCAGGCGGCCCGTGACCTCGGCGCCGTGTTCCACGACAGCCCCTCCGGCCGGCAGCCCGTCCTCCTGCACACCGCCGCCGGTGCGGCCGCCCTCACCGCCCCCGACGTCCGGGCCGCGGTCGAGCGGGCCGCGCAGGCCGTCGCCCGGGTCGACCACGTGGTCGCCGTCACCACCCCCTACGACCCGGCGGGCCGCTCCGCCCTGAGCGCCGATGGGCACACCGGCTACCTCGCGGTCGAACTCGACGTCACGGCCCGGGACATCACCGCGGAGATCACCCGGGCCGTCACGGCCGCCGCGGCCCCCGCCGGCGCCGCCGGGGTGGAGGTCACCCCCGGCGGGGCGCTGGCCGCCGCCGTCGACAAGGGCTCGACCGGCCGCAGCGAGGCCGTCGGGCTCGTCGCCGCCCTGGTCGTCCTCACCGTCACCTTCGGCAGCCTGGTCGCGGCCGGCCTGCCGCTGCTGTTCGGCGCGCTCGGCCTCGGCATCGCCCTGCCGGCGATCGGCCTGCTGGGGCACGTGGTCGACATGCCGTCCTCCGGCGCCACCATCGCCGCCATGATCGGGCTCGGCGTGGGCATCGACTACACGCTGTTCTGCCTCACCCGCTTCCGCGAACTGCGCGCCGCGGGGGTGGGCGTCGAGGACGCCGCGGTGCGGACCATGGCCGGCTCGGGCAAGGCCGTCGCCTTCGCCGGCAGCGCGGTCGTCGCCGCCCTGGCCGGCCTCGCCCTGGGCGGGCTGCCCCTGCTGTACGCGCTGGCGATCGCTCCCGGGATCGCCGTCCTCGTCGCCATGGCGGCCGCGCTCACCCTGCTGCCCGCCGTGCTGGCCCTGCTCGGGCGCCGGCTCACCCCGAAGGCCGCTCCCGCCCCGGCCGCGGGCCCGCGCGGCTGGGGCCGGGTCGCCGCGTACGTCGCGGCCCGGCCCTGGCGCTGCCTGGCCGGCGGACTCGCCCTGCTCGGCGTCCTCGCCGCGCCGGCCGCCGGCCTGACCTTCGGCCAGCTGGACGCCGGCTCCGACCGGACGGGCTCGGCGAGCCGCACCGCCTACGACCGGATGGCCGCCGCCTTCGGCCCCGGCGCCAACGGGACGCTCCAGGTCCTCGACGTGCTGCGCACCCCGGCGGCCGGCCC
Organism: Kitasatospora paranensis; assembly: GCF_039544005.1. Classification (NCBI taxonomy): domain Bacteria; kingdom Bacillati; phylum Actinomycetota; class Actinomycetes; order Kitasatosporales; family Streptomycetaceae; genus Kitasatospora; species Kitasatospora paranensis. Next base: position 2,225,806 of record NZ_BAABKV010000001.1, on the reverse strand, counting down.
CTCCGACGGCCGGCTGACCGCGCTGACGGCGGCCCTGCGCGCCACCCCCGGGGTGGCCGCCGTCGGCCCCGTCCAGGTGAGCGCCGACGGCCGGTACGCCCGCTGGCAGATCACCCCCGCCACCGCGCCCGCCGACCCGGCCACCGTCGCCCTGGTGCACCGGCTGCGGACGGACACCCTGCCCGCTGCCGCCGCCGACGGCGGGACGGCCCACGTGGGCGGCGCCCCGGCCGCGCAGGCCGACCTCAACGACCGGCTCGCCCGGCGGATGCCGCTGGTGGTGGGCTTCGTGCTGGTCGTCGCCGGGCTGCTCCTGCTGCTGGCCTTCCGCTCCCCGGTCGTCGCGGCGAAGGCCGCGCTGATGAACCTGCTCTCGGTGGCCGCCGCCTACGGCGTGCTCACCGCGGTGTTCCAACGCGGCCACGGCGCACGGCTCATCGGCCTGGAGGGCGCGGTGGCGATCCCCGGGTACGTGCCGCTGCTGCTGTTCGCGGTGCTGTTCGGCCTGTCGATGGACTACGAGGTCTTCCTGCTCACCGCCGTGCGCACCGCCTTCCTGCGCGGCGGCGACAACCGGCGCGCGGTGGTCGCCGGCCTGGCGGGGACGGGACGGATCATCACCTCGGCGGCCCTGATCATGGTGAGCGTCTTCCTCGGGTACGTGCTGTCGGACGATCCCGTGGTGAAGATGTTCGGCGTCGGCCTCGCCGTCGCGGTCGCCCTGGACGCCACCGTCGTCCGCGGCGTGCTCGTGCCCGCGAGCATGGTGCTGCTCGGCCGCGCCAACTGGTGGCTGCCCGGATGGCTGGACCGGCTGCTGCCGCACGTGGACATCGAGGGCGACGGCCACGACGGCACCCCGGAGGAGCCGCCCGGCACGGCCGTCGCCGGCGCCCTTCCGGCCGCGGCCGACGCGCTCTGAGATCACGCTCTCCCGCCTGCCGGGCGCCGGCCCCGCACCCGGTGTGCCGTCAGGGCCCGTCCTGTCACGGAGTTGTGACGAATGCGGGAAGAAAATCGGATCCTTGGTGGACGATCGGCCGCATAGGCTTGTCCCCATGGCACCCCACAACTCCAGAGGTCTTTGGAAGAAGGCGCTGCTCGGCGCCCGGCTCCTGGGCGCGAGCGCGCTCGGCGGCGTCCTCGTCGCAGGCCTCGCCCTCCCCGCGGTGGGGGCCGCGGGGCTGGGCGCACGTTCGGCAGTGGACGACTTCGACAACCTGCCGGACGACTTCGTGACCCCTGCGCTGTCGCAGGCCTCCACCGTCCTCGACGCCGACGGCGGCACGATCGCCACCATCTACAGCCGGGACCGCACGGTGGTGGCCTCCGACAAGATAGCCCCGGTGATGAAGACCGCCCTGGTGGACATCGAGGACAGCCGCTTCTACCAGCACGGCGCCGTCGACCTCAAGGGCATACTGCGGGCCCTGAACTCCAACGCGGCCAACGGCGGCACCTCGCAGGGCGCGTCCACCCTGGCCCAGCAGTACGTGAAGAACGTCTTCGTCGACCAGGCCGGCGACGACCCGCAGAAGGTGCTGGAGGCCCAGCGGCAGACCGTCGACCGCAAGATCCGCGAACTGAAGTACGCGATCAAGGTCGAGGAGTCGCTCACCAAGGACCAGATCCTCACCAACTACCTCAACATCACCTTCTTCGGCGAGAAGGCGTACGGCGTGGAGGCCGCCGCGCAGCGCTACTTCAGCGTCTCCGCGAAGGACCTGACCCTCCCGCAGGCCGCCCTGCTGGCCGGCCTCGTCCAGTCGCCGTCCGCCTACGACCCCACCGTCAAGGCCGACCTGGCGAAGGAGCGGCGCGACACCGTGCTGCGCAGGATGGCGGAGCTGGGGCACATCACGCCCGCCCAGGAGCAGCAGGCGATCGCCGCCCCGCTCGGCCTCAACGTGACCCGGCCCCACCAGGGCTGCATCACCGCCGGGACGGGCGAGGGCTTCTTCTGCGACTACGTCCAGAAGGTGGTGCTCACCGACCCGGCCTTCGGGAAGACCGCGGCCGACCGCACGGCGCTGTGGAACCGCGGCGGCCTGCAGATCCGCACCACGCTCGACCCGAAGACGCAGAAGTCGGTGCAGGACGCCGTCACCTCGCACGCGTACCCGTCCGAGAAGCCCGCCGCGGCGATGACCGTGGTGCAGCCGGGCACCGGCAAGATCCTCGGCATGGCGCAGAGCCGCACCTACGGCCTGGGCCAGGGCCAGACCCAGATCAACCTGAACGTCCCGAAGCGGATGGGCGGCGGCCTGGGCTTCCCGACCGGCTCGACCTTCAAGCCGATCGTGGCCGCCGCCGCGCTGGAGAACGGCATCCCCGTCACCCAGAGCTACACCTCGGACTACAGCATCCCGTGGCCGGCGATGAAGGACTGCTCGGGCGGCCGGTTCCCGGAGAACGGCGAGGTGCACAACGACAGCACCAAGCTGGTCGGCAGCTTCGCGATGCCGGAGGCGATGGCGAAGTCGGTCAACACCTACTTCGCCCGGCTGGAGGCCGACGCCGGTCTGTGCAACGTGGCGAAGCTGGCGGCCTCGCTCGGGATCACCCAGCAGGCCGGCGGCGAGAAGCTCAGCGTGGTGCCCTCGATGACGCTCGGCAGCAACGACCTGACGCCGCTGGAGATGGCCTCGGCCTACGCCGCGTTCGCCGCGCACGGCACGTACTGCACGCCGACGGCGATCACCGCGGTGATCGGCCCGGACGGCAAGGGCCTGACGGTGCCGAAGCAGAGCTGCGCCGACGTGATGTCACCGACCACCGCCGACACCGTCACCGCGATGCTCCGGGGCGTCGTCGAGGACGGCACCGGTACCACCGCCGGGCTGGACGACCGCGACAGCGCGGGCAAGACCGGTACCACCAACGAGGGCCGGCAGGCCTGGTTCGTCGGCTACACGCCCGAGGTCGCCGGGGCCACCGTGGTCAGCGACACCCTGGCGCCCGCGCCGCTGGAGGGCCAGCGGATGGGCGGCCGGCGCATCGACCAGGCCTTCGGCGCCACGCTGGCCGGGCCGATCTGGCGGGACGCCGTCGAGGGCGCCCTGGACGGTGTCCCGGCCGGTGACTTCACCGCCGTGCACCTGCCGTAGCCTGCCCCGCCGCCCGCCCCGCACCCGCCGGGACGGGCGGCGGCCGCCGGTCAGTCCGGCCGGCCCGCCTCCGGGCCCACCCGGTCCGGTGCGAACGGGCAGCCGCCGGCGGCGGGCCCGTCCCCCGGCTCGAAGGTGCCGAGTTCGGCGATCCGGTACCCGCCCGCGTAGCCGCGGACCTGCCGCCCGTCGCGGGCCAGGTGCGGCCGGCGGCGCGGGGGAGCAGCCGGACGAAGCGCCCGCGCAGCCGCATCCCGCCGCGGACGAGGGCGGTCAGCGCCGCGGGCGGCTTCGGGTAGCCGAACGCCTCCCGCAGCGGGTCGTCCAGCAGGCAGAGCGAGGACCGCCGCATCTGGGCGCCGAGCGGGCGCGGGTACCAGCTCGCGGTGAGGTCCAGGGTGGCGTCGGAGACGTCCCGGCCGCCCTGGTCGAAGGCGAAGTGGGCCCGCTCGTAGGCGTCGAGGAGCCGCTCGAAGCCCTCGTAGGTCTCCGGGACGTCCTTCAGCCCCATGTGCCGGCCCAGCTCGCGGTAGTAGTTGACGCTCGCCCGGACCTCGTGCGCGGAGTAGGGTCGCCAGCCGTAGTCGTCGAGCCAGCGCTTGGGCACCACCACGAAGGTGGCGAGCACGTACACGAAGTCCTCGTTGGAGATCCCGTACCGCCGGTGCATCCGGTTCATCCGGCGGATCGCCTCGCGGCCCTGCTCCGAGTCGAAGCCGTGCTCGACCACCGCCTCCAGGATCAGCACGGTGTCGTCGTAGCGCTTCTGCGTCCGGGCGGTGAACTCGCCCGTCCGGGCCAGCAGCCGGCCGATGCTCGGCACCGCGTACGTGCGGTACAGCGCGAAGCCCAGCGACTGGTTGGTGTCCCACGGGAACTCGTACCAGCTGCTGATCCGGTAGATCTCCGCGAAGTCGGTCTCCGGGTCGAGCTGCCGGATCCGCTCCAGCCAGTGGTGACGCTTCATGGGTTCCTCCGGCGGGCGGGGGCGGTCGCCCCGACTGTAGGGGCTGTCCAAGATCACGGTCAACGCCGCCCGGCCGCCCCGGGGCGCGGGACGTGCAGCGCGGCGGCCGCGGGTGCAGGGTGGGGAACATGACGCGCGGGCGCCCGGCAGCACCCCGCGGGGCGTGGCGCCGCGGCCACGCCCTGGTGGCCGTGCCGCTCGCCTTCATCGCGGTCATCTCGGCGGTCGACATCGCCTCCCCGCCGACCGTCCACCTCGGCCCGCTGCTGGTGGTGGCCCCGGCGATCACCGCCTCGTTCGGCGGGCCGTGGCTGACCGGCCTGATCGGGGCCCTGGCCGTCGTCGCCCAGGTGCTGATCGGGATCTTCCACGGCGGCCTGTGGACGACCAACCACGAGACGCAGATCATCGCGCTGATCGTGGTCTCCACGCTGATTGTCCTGTACTGCCGGCTCCGTGAACGAAGACGCCGTGAGCTCACCCGGGTGCGCTCGGTCTCCGAGACCGTCCAGCGCGTCCTGCTGCGCCCGTTGCCCGACCGGCTGGGGCCGCTGCGGGTCGCCGCCTTCTACCTGGCCGCCGAGGACGAGGCCGACCTCGGCGGCGACCTGTACGCGGCGACCCGGGTGCGCGGTGCGACCCGGGTGCTGATCGGCGACGTCCGGGGCAAGGGGCTGACCGCGATCGAGGACGCCGCCGCGGTGCTCGGCGCGTTCCGCGAACTGGCCCACCACCACGGTGGGCTGCCCGGTCTGGCGGCGGCGCTGGACGCGAGCTTCACCCGGCACCTGACCGAGACCGCGGACGTCGGCGAGGCCGAGGAGCGGTTCGTCACCGTGATGCTGGTCGAGCTGCCGGACGACGGCGGACCGGTCGGCATCACCAACTGCGGCCACCCGCCCCCGCTGCTGCTGGCGTCGGGGCGGCCGGTGCGGCTGCTGGAGCCCGGCGTCGGCGCGGACGGGCACGGCACCGGGGCGCCGCCGATCGGGCTGGGCTCGCTGCCGGGCGTGCACTACGCGGTGGACGCCTTCGACGTCGGGCCCGGCGAGACCCTGCTGCTGTACACCGACGGTGTCACCGAGGCCCGGGACGACGGGCGCGCGTTCTACCCGCTCACCGACCGGGCCGCCCGCTGGGTGGCCCGCGAGCCGGCCGGTCTGGAGCCGGCCGCGCTGCTGGCCCGGCTCCGCCACGACCTGCTCGTCCACGCCGGCGGCAGGCTCAAGGACGACGCCGCCGCAGTCGCCGTCGACCGGCCGGAGCGCCGGTGACCCCGATCCGGTACGGGCGGTGCGCGGTCGGCCACGCGGCGTCGACCGGAGCCGGCCCGGAGTGGCCGGTCGGGCGTTTCCGCTGCTCGGTCAGGTGATCAGGACTTGAAGAACAGCGAACGAATGTTCGATCCTGGGGACGTGCCCGATTTCGAAAACGTGTTCGTACGGTCGGCGGCGGCCCCGCCGGCCGACGAGGACGCCCTGCTGCCGGTCCTGCCGCCGCTCGCACCCCTGCTGCCCGGCGGCGGCCTGCGCCGCGGCACCGCGGTCTCCGTCGCCGGGGACACCGCACTGCTCCTCGCCCTGGCCGCCGGCGCGGTCGCGGCCGGCGGCTGGGCCGCCGCGGTCGGCCTGCCCGACCTCGGCCTCGCCGCGGCCGCGGGCTACGGCCTCGACCTGGACCGCCTGCTGCTCGCCGACGATCCCGGCCCGCACTGGCCCGAGGTCGTCTCCGCGCTGGCCGGAGCGGTGGGGCTGATCCTGCTCCGTCCCACCGGCCCGGTCGCCCCGCAGCTCGCCGCCCGGCTCACCGCCGTGCTGCGGCGCGGCGGCTGCGCGCTGCTGGTCGCCGGCCCCTGGCCCGGCGCCGGACTGCGGCTCAGCGTGCGCTCCGGGCGCTGGTACGGCCTCGGCGACGGCTACGGGCAACTGCGCGGCCGCCAGGTCGAGATCGCCGCCGAAGGACGCGGTACGGCCGCCCGCGCCCGCACCGCCCGGCTCTGGCTGCCCGACGAGCACGGCACCGCCCGTCCGATCGGGAGCGGTGCGCAGCAGGACCCGGCCCCGGTCGTCCCGGTGCTCCCGGGCAGGCCGGCACGGCCGGCCGCGGCCGCGCTCCCGGCCCCGACGACTGCACCGGCCGCACTGGCGGTGGTCTGAGATGGCGCCCGAACCGGCCGCGGCGGCGCCCGAGGTGCCCCGGATCCTGGTGGTCTGGTGCCCGGACTGGCCGGTCGCCGCCACCGCACCCGCCGGCGGCGAGGACGGCCCGGTGGCGGTGGTCGAGGCCGGGCGGATCCTGGCCTGCTCGGACGGGGCGCGGCAGGCGGGCATCCGGCGCGGGCAGCGGCTGGGGCTCGCCCAGCGGCTCTGCCCCGATCTGCGGCTGCGCGACCGCGACCCCGAGGCGGAGACCCGGCGGTTCGAACCGGTCGTCGCCGCCGTCGAGGCCTTCACCCCGCAGGTCGAGGTGGTCCGCCCGGGCCTGTGCGCCATCCCCGTCCGCGGCCCCGGCCGCTACTTCGGCGGCGAGAAGGTGCTCGCCGGCCGCATCCACGCCGCCGTCGCCGCGGCGCTCGCCACCGGCGCCGCCCCGGCAGCGGTGGACGCCGGCCCGGACCCTGCGGCGGACGCGACACCGGGCCCGGACCCCGCGGCCGACCGGGCCGCCGGTGCCCCGGCCGGTCCGCCGGTCGGGCAGGTGGGCGCCGCCGACGGGCTGTTCGCCGCCGTGCTCGCGGCCAGGGCCGGGGTGCTGGTCCCGGCCGGGCGGACGGCCGCGTTCCTGGCCCCCTACCCGGTGGCCGTGCTCGGCGACGAGCCGCTCGCCGACCTGCTGCGGCGGCTCGGCCTGCGCACGGTGGGGGACTTCGCCGCCCTCTCCCGCGCGGCGGTCGCCGACCGGTTCGGTCCGGCCGGCACCGCCGCGCACCGGCTCGCCCGCGGCCGGGAGGCCCGCCCACTGGCCGCCCGCACCGACCTGCCCGACCTCGCGGCCGAGCAGCGCTTCGACCCGCCCGAGCGGCTCGCCGAGCCGCTGGTCTTCGTGGCCCGTTCGCTCGCCGAGCAGCTGCACGGCCGGCTCGGCGCGGCGGGCCTGGCCTGCCGGCGGGTCTCCGTCGAGGTGACCTGCGCCGACGGCCGCACGGCCGCCCGGCTCTGGCGGCACGAGGGCCGGCTCGGTTCGGCGGCGCTCGCCGAACGCGTCCGCTGGCAGCTCCAGGCCTGGCAGGGCACCGGCGCGTTCCCCGACACGGCCGGCGGCTTCACCGCGCTGCGCCTCGTCCCGGACGGCCTGCTGCCCGACCACGGGCGGCAGCTGGCGCTCTGGGGGCAGGCCGTCGTGGAGGACCGGGTGGAGCGCGCGGTGGCCCGGGTGCAGGCCCTGCTCGGCTACACCGGGCTGCGCCGGGGCGAGGCGGCGGGCGGCCGCGGCCCGGGGAGCAGGTCGCCCGCACCACCTGGACGGAGCAGCCCGGGGAGCACCGCGCCGCCGACGCCGCGGCGCCCTGGCCCGGCCGGGTCACCGACCCGGCGCCCGCCGTGGTGCCGCGCGCGCCGCTGCCCGTCCTGGTCGTCGACGCGGCGGGCGACCCGGTCACGGTCGACGGCCGCGCCGAGGTGTCGGGCAGCCCCGCCCGGGTGACGCTCAACGGCCGCGCGCTGGCGGTCACCGGCTGGACGGGCCCCTGGCCCGCCGTCGAGCAGTGGTGGGACGAGCCCCGGGCCCGCCGCCGGGCCCGCTTCCAGGTCGCCGTCGACGACGGCCGGGCCCTGCTGCTCACCGTCGAGGGCGGCCGCTGGTACCTGGAGGGCGCCTACGACTGACCGCCGCCGACACCGAAGGGCCACCCCGCACCGCACCGCCGACCAGCAACGAGGCACCACCCCCGCGATGGGATTCACCAGCCACCCCGCGCTCCCCTGGAGCGAGCTGCACCGCCGCATGGCCGGCCGGCCCGCGGCCGCCACGCCGCCGCCGACCGGCGCCACCGTGCTGCCGCTGCGCCGCCGAGCGCCGCAACAGCCGCCGGGCGGCGCGCCGGCCTGGGCGGAGCTGCACGTGCACTCCGCGTTCAGCTTCCTGGACGGCGCCAGTGATCCCGAAGTGCTGGCCGCCGAGGCCGCCCGGCTGGGTGTCGAGGCGCTCGCCCTCACCGACCACGACGGCCTGTACGGCGTGGTGAGGTTCGCCCAGGCCGCCGAGGAGGCGGGCCTGCGCACCGTCTTCGGCGCGGAGCTCTCGCTCACCCCGGACGACCACCTGCTGGTGCTGGCCCGCTCCCCGGAGGGCTACCGGCGGCTGTCGGCCGCGATCAGCGCCGCCCAGCTGCGCGGCGGCGCCAAGAACCGCCCGGCGTACGACGTCGCCGAGCTGGCCGCCGCCCACCGCGGCGAGTGGGCGGTGCTCACCGGATGCCGCAAGGGCCGCGTCCCGGCCGCCCTGGCAGCCGACGGGCCCGACGCCGCACTGCGCGAACTCCGGGAGCTGGCCGACGCCTTCGGCGACGGCAACGTGTTCGTCGAACTGATCGACCAGCGGCTGCCCGGGGACGACCTGCGCAACGACCGGCTCGCCGGGCTCGCCGCCGCGGCCGGGCTGCCGGTGGTCGCCTCCAACAACGTCCACCACGCCACCCCCGGCGAGGGCCGCCTCGCCCAGGGCCTGGCCGCCCTGCACGAGCGCCGCACCCTGCGGGACGCGGCCGGCCGCACGATGGCCGCAGGCACCGCCCACCTGCGCTCCGGGAGGGAGATGGCGGCCAGGCTGGCCCGCTTCCCCGGCGTCCGGGAGGCCACCGTCGAGCTGGCCCGCGCCTGCGCCTTCGACTTCGGCGGCCTGGCACCCCGGCTGCCCGGCTTCCCCGTCCCCGGCGGCCGCAGCGAGATCGACCACCTGCGCGCCCTGGTGGCCGCGGCCGGCCCGGAGCGCTTCGGCGCCGGCAACGGACCCGCCCTGCGGCAGCTCGCCCGCGAACTCGACGTCATCGAACAGCTCGACCTGGCCGGGTACTTCCTCATCGTCCACGACATCGTCGCGTTCTGCCGGGCCGAGGACATCTGGTGCCAGGGCCGCGGCTCGGCCGCCAACTCCGCGGTCTGCTACGCCCTCGGCATCACCGCCGTCGACCCGGTCCACTACGGGCTGCTGTTCGAGCGCTTCCTCAGCGTCGAGCGCGACGGGCCGCCCGACATCGACCTCGACATCGAGAACCGCCGCCGCGAGGAGGTCATCCAGTACGTCTACCGGCGCTACGGCCGGGAGCACGCCGCCCAGGTGGCCAACGTCATCACCTACCGGCCCCGGCTCGCGCTGCGCGACGCCGCCCGGGTGCTCGGCTACCCCGGCGGCCAGATCGACGCCTTCACCAAGCAGGTCGACTTCCGTTCCGCGCCCGCCGCCGACGCCGCCATCCCCGCCGACGTGCTCGCTCTCGGCGGCCAACTCCTCGGCCTGCCCAGGCATCTGGGCATCCACTCCGGCGGCATGGTGCTGACCCGGGAACCCGTCGGCGAGATCTGCCCCACCGAGTGGGCCCGGATGCCCGGCCGGTCCGTCCTCCAGTGGGACAAGGACTCCACCGCCGGCGCGGGCCTGGTCAAGATCGACCTGCTCGGCCTCGGCATGCTCGCGGCCCTGCACGACACCTGCGACCTGATCGCGGCTCACCACGGCGACCGCTACGACCTCGCCGCCATCCCCGACGACGACCGGGACGTCTACGAGATGCTCTGCCGGGCCGACACCGTCGGCGTCTTCCAGGTCGAGTCGCGCGCCCAGATGGCCACCCTGCCCCGGCTGCGGCCGCGCACCTTCTACGACCTGGTGGTGGAGGTCGCGCTGATCCGGCCCGGCCCGATCCAGGGCGGCTCCGTCCACCCGTACCTGCGCCGCCGGGCGGGTGAGGAACCGGCGCACTGCCCGCACCCGTTGATGGAACGCGCCCTCGGCAAGACCCTCGGGGTGCCGTTGTTCCAGGAGCAGATGATGCAACTGGCCATCGACTGCGCCGGGTTCAGCCCGACCGAGGCGGACAGACTGCGGCAGGCGATGGGTGCCAAGCGCTCCCACCAGCGGGTCGCCGAACTGCGGCAGCGGCTGCTGGACGGGATGGCGGAGCGCGGCATCCCGGCCGAGGTCGCCGAGGACGTCTACACCAAGATCGAGGCCTTCTCGAACTACGGCTTCCCGGAGAGCCACGCGATCAGCTTCGCCTACCTGGTGTACGCCAGCGCCTGGCTGAAGTACCACTACCCGGCGGCCTTCACCTGTGCCCTGCTGGCCAACCAGCCGATGGGCTTCTACGCGCCGCTCAGCCTGATCTCCGACGTGCGGCGGCACGGGGTGCGGGTCCGCGGGGTGGACGTCAACGCCTCCGCCGCCGGCCCGTCCCTGGAGCCGGAGGAGGAGCCGTCCGCGCCGCCGCCGCTCACCGCCGGCCGGCCGCAACCCGCCGTCCGGCTCGGCCTGTCGGCCGTCCGCGGGCTCGGCGAGGCGCAGGCCGCGGCGGTCGCCGCCGGCCGGCCCTACACCGACCTGGAGGACTTCGCCCGCCGCACCGCCCTGCCCGCCCCGGTCCTGGAGGCGCTCGCCACCGCCGGCGCCTTCGGCTGCTTCGGCCTGACCCGCCGCCAGGCGCTCTGGTCGGCGGGGGTGTACGCGGCGTCCACCCCCGGCACCATCCCGGGCACCGTGCCCGGCGGGTCGGCCCCCGACCTGCCGGCGATGACCCCGGTCGAGGAGACCATCGCCGACCTGTGGGCGGTCGGGGCGTCCGCCGACAGCCACCCGATGCAGCACCTGCGCCCGGCGCTGAGCCGCGGTGGTGCCCTCACCGCCGCCCAGCTGCGCACCGTCCCCCGGACACGCCGGTCGTGGTCGGCGGGCTGGTGACGCACCGTCAGCGGCCGCCGACGGCGGGCGGCGTGCTGTTCATCAGCCTGGAGGACGAGACCGGCCTGATCAACGTGATCTGCAGCCGCCCGGTCTGGGAGTCGCGCCGCCGTACCGCCCTCGACCGGGCGGGGCTGCTGATCCGCGGCCACGTCGAGCGCCGGCACGGCGCGACCAACCTGGTCGCCACCCGGCTCGACCCGCTGCGGATCGGCGTCTGACCCGGCTCCGGGGCGCCCCGCTCAGCGCGGGTCCAGCCCCGTCAGCATCTCCGGCAGCTCCCGGCTGTGGACGACCCCGAGGCGCTTCGTCGCCCGGGTGAGCGCGACGTAGAGGTCGTTCGCGCCGCGGGAGTGCGCCGCGAGGATGTCGGCGGGCTCCACGACGAGGACGGCGTCGAACTCCAGCCCCTTGGACTGGGCGGCCGTCATCAGGACGACGGGCGAGTCCAGGGCCGCCGGGCCGTCGGCGACCGCGACGCCGTCCAGCCCGGCCAGCGCGTCGACCAGTTCGGCCGGCGCCCCGGGGGCGTGGATGATCGCCATCCGTCCGTCCAGCTCCGCGATCTCCTGCGCGACGGCGGCGCGCAGCGCCGGCCCGGGGTCGTCCGCGGGGATCCGCAGGCTCCACGGACGGATCCCGCCCTCGCGCACCGCCCTCGGCGCGGCGAGTGCGGGGTCGACCGCCCGCAGCACGCCCTCGGTGACCCGCATGATCTCGGCCGGGGTCCGGTAGTTGACGGTGAGCTCCACCGTCCGCCAGCGCCCCGCCGCGTACCCGTCGAGCGCCTCGCCCCAGGAGCCCAGCCCGGCCGGCGCCCCGGTCTGCGCCAGGTCGCCGACGATCGTCATGGAACGGCCGGGGCAGCGCCGGGCCAGCAGCCGCCAGGCCATCGGGGACAGCTCCTGCGCCTCGTCGACGATCACATGGCCGAAGGCCCAGGTCCGGTCCTCGGTCGCGCGCTCGGCCAGCGGGCGCAGCGCCTCCTCGCCGCGGTACTGGCGGGCCAGCATCTCCGCGTCCATCTCGACCAGCCCCACGCCGAAGTCGTCGAGCACGAGCTTGGCGAACTCCCGTTCCCGGGCCTCGGCGGCGGCCTCCGCCCGGCGGGTCGCGGCGCTGCCGGGCAGCGGGCCGAGCAGTTCGGCGGCCTCGTCGAGCAGCGGCACGTCGGCGGTCGTCCAGGGTGCGGCCTCCTCCTCCGGGTCCGGCTGCGGGCGCAGCAGTGCGGCGCGTTCGGCCGCGGAGAAGTCCGGCATCGCCTTCGCCAGCAGCTCCGGGGAGCCGAACAGGGTGGTGAGCAGCCGCTCGGGGCTCACCGGCGGCCACAGCCGCTGGACCACGGCCTGGACGTCGGGCTCGTCGACGAGCGCGTCGGCGAGGTTCGCCACGTCGTCCAGGGCCATCTCCCCGCCCCGGTCGCGGGCGATCCGCAGGGCCAGCTCCGAGGTGAGCCGCTCCACCAGGGCGGACCGGGCCGCGTTGTGCGGCTCGCCCGTGCGGTGCGCGGCGGCGTGGGCCCGCTCGCAGAGCGCCCGGCCGATCACGAGCTCCTCCCGGTGCGCCGACCGGCGGCCCACGGTGATCGTCCAGGACTCCTCCGGCAGCTCCCGGAGGTCCGCCAGGGCGTCGGCGAGGACCCGGGCCATCCGGGCGTCGCCCTTGACGGCGGCCGCCTCGGGCGTCTCCGTGTCCGACCCCGTCACGCCCGGGTAGAGCGCGCCGATGCTGCTCAGCACGACGTCGCTCTCGCCCAGTGCGGGCAGCACCTGGTCGATGTAGCGCAGGAACATCGTGTTCGGCCCGATGACCAGCACACCGCTCCTGGCCAGCCGGTCGCGGTGGGTGTAGAGCAGGTACGCGGCACGGTGCAGCGCGACCACCGTCTTGCCCGTCCCCGGTCCGCCCTGGACGACCAGCACACCGCTCAGCCCGGAGCGGATGACCTGGTCCTGCTCGGCCTGGATGGTGGAGACGATGTCGCCCATCCGCCCCGTCCGGGCCGCCGTGAGGGAGGCGAGCAGGGCGGTCTCCCCGCTGAGCTCGGAGCTTTCCCGGCCCTCCAGCGCACCCACGCCGAAGGCGTCGTCGTCGAAGTCGACGACCGTCCGGCCCTTGCTCCGCAGGTGCCTGCGCCCGGTGACGCCGCCGGGTGCGGCGGGCGTCGCCCGGTAGAACGGCTCGGCGGCCGACGCCCGCCAGTCGGTGAGCAGGGGCTCGTGGTCGTCGTCCGCGAGGGCGATCCGGCCGATGTACTGCTGCTCGCCGTCGGCGGTCTCGATCCGGCCGAAGCAGAGGCCGTACTCGGCGGCGTACAGCTCCGCCAGCCGGCGGGTGTGGTGGATCTCCAGCGTGTCGCGCTCCATGCGGGACTGGGACGTGCCGCCCCTCTCCTGGAGATGGATCTCGCGGAGGCGGTCCGCCGCGCGTGCGCGCTGGGTCTCCAGGCGGTCGTAGAGCCCGCCGACGTAGGCGTTCTCCGTCCGCAGCTGCTCGGTGCGCCAGGCGTCGGAGGACGGCGCGCCGCCGGAGTCCGGGGTGGTGGCGTCCGGGGTGCCCGCGGCCGCGGACGGGGACGACGAAGGGGGGACCAAGACGTGCTCCAGTGACTCGGGATTCTTCAGGGGGTGGCGGGCCGTCCGCCGGTCACGGCGCGTCGGCGCGGAGGACGATTGTGCGGCACGACGGGGGTCTTGCGGCAAGGCCCCCTTGCGCTATACGTTAGATGTGGAAAGGAGTGGGTTCTCCTCCGTCCGCCCCGCCGTCCGTCGAAAACGGACCGTCCCCCGCTGCCGTCGGTGCCGTGCTGTCCCGGCCGCCGGTGTCGGCAGCCGGGACCGGGAGGCATCACCCCAGGGCGGCCGCGACCGCCGCTTCGGCGTGCAGCCGGGTGGTCGGGAACACCGGCACCGGGCTGTCCCCGGCCCCGACCAGGAGCTCGATCTCGGTGCAGCCCAGCACCACGCCCTGGGCGCCGCGGGCCACCAGGGCGGCGATGACCTCGCGGTAGGCCGCCCGGGACTCCTCCCGGACGATGCCCAGGCAGAGCTCCTCGTAGATCACCCGGTGCACCTCGGCCCGCCCGTCCGCGTCCGGGACGAGCACCTCCAGCCCGTGCCCGGCCAGCCGGCCCCGGTAGAAGTCCTGTTCCATGGTGAACGCGGTGCCCAGCAGGCCGACCTTCGCCAGTCCGGCCGCCCGCACCGCCTGCGCCGTGGTGTCCGCCAGGTGCAGCAGCGGCACGTCGACCGCGGCCGCGACCCGGTCGGCCACCTTGTGCATGGTGTTGGTGCAGATCAGCAGCAGCTCCGCGCCGGCCGCCTCCAGCGCCCGGGCGGCGTCCGCGAGCAGGTCGCCCGCCTCGGCCCAGCGGGCCGCCGACTGCAGCCGCTCGACCTCGGCGAAGTCCACCGAGTACAGCACGCACTTCGCCGAGTGCAGGCCGCCCAGCCGTTCGCGGGTGCGTTCGTTCAGCAGCCGGTAGTACTCGGCGGTGGACTCCCAGCTCATCCCGCCGATCAACCCGATGGTCCTCATCGGGCCACTCGCACACACCTTCCGCCGCTTTGGCCCGCCGCCTCCCGGGAAACCGGTGGCAGCGTGCCGCCCCGGCGGGTACGACTGGGTGCCATGAACCGCACCGCGCCAGGCTTCGCCCCCGTCCCGCTGGACCTCGGGGACGTGCAGCTCGTCCCGTGGGGCGCCGGGCTGCTGCACCTCGCGCCCGCGATGGCCGAGGTGGCGGCGGATCCCGAGGTCGCCCGCTGGAACCCGATCCGCGAACCCGACATGGCGGCCTGGATCCTGGGCCACGCCGAGGGCAGCGGCGAGCCCGGCGACCAGGCGGGCTTCGCCGTCCTGGACGCGGCCGGCGGCACTCTGCTCGGCACGGTCGGGCTGTACTGGCTGAACCGCCCGGACGGCCAGGCCGGGATCGGCTACCGGCTGCTGCCCGCCGCCCGCGGCCGGGGCGTGGCGACCCGGGCGACCGCGGCCGCCGCCCGGTGGGCGTTCGCGACCGCGGCCGTGCGCCGGATGGAGCTCGCCCACGCGGTCGGCAACGCCGCCTCCTGCGGGGTCGCCGAGCGCTGCGGCTTCCGGCTGGAGGGCACGCTGCGCGCCTCGCACCGCTACGGCGACGGCCAGCACCACGACGAGCACCTGCACGCCCGGCTGGCCGGCGACCCGGAGCCGCCGGCCGGCACGGGGGTGTCCGCCATGACATGACGGCGCGTCAGCTTGGCACGGTGGGCATCCCGAGCGCCACCGGGCCGGCCGCGGCGCCGCGGGTGCAGCTGTCGTGGCAGTCGGCGTCGAGGCTGCAGCAGAGCGAGCAGATGGTGCCCCGGTGGAACGGGCAGTGCGCGGTGTCGGGCACCTCGAAGGAGCCCTCGCAGACCGTGCACCCCCGGGTCTCGGTGACGTCGAGGACGTCCGCCTCCGGGTTGGGGCGGGCCAGGTAGTACCGGCCCTTGGTGGCCCGGGCGATCACCGGGCTGAGCACCATGGCCAGCAGCAGTGCGATGAACGGACTGAACGCCTCGGCGTAGCTGCCGAACCAGCCGAAGAAGGCGGCGATCGACGCCGCCGCCGCCACGCACATCGCCCCGAACCCGGCCGGGTTGACGGCGTGCAGGTAGGCGCGCTTGAACTCGATGTGCTTCGGGCTCAGCCCCAGCGGCTTGTTGATCACGAGGTCGGCCGTGACTGCGCCGATCCAGGCGATCGCGACATTGGAGTAGAAGCCCAGCAGGCTGCCCAGCGCGCTGAACATGTTCATCTCCATCAGCAGCAGCGCGACCCCGCAGTTGAGGAAGATGTACCAGACCCGGCCGGGATGGCGGTGCGTCAGCCGGGAGAAGAAGTTCGACCAGGACAGCGAGCCCGAGTAGGCGTTGGTCGAATTGATCTTCACCTGGGAGACCACCACGAACAGCCCGGCCACCGGCAGCGCCGCCGCCCCCAGCCAGGGCCGCAGCGACTCCACGTACGGCGCGATCGGCTCCAGCGCCCTGGCCTCGCCGACGGCGCCCAGCGCGGCGAACGCCAGCAGCGCGCCGCCGAGTTGCTTGAGTGCGCCGATCACCACCCAGCCGGGGCCGGCGGCCAGCACCGCGACGTCCCACCGGCGGGCGTTCTGCGGGGTGCGCTGCGGCATGAACCGCAGGTAGTCCGCCTGTTCGCCGATCTGCGCGATCAGCGACAGCGCAACGCCGGTGCCCAGCCCGAAGCCGAGCACGCTGAAGCCGGAGCCGGCCCCGTGCACGCCGCCGAAGTGGGCGAAGGAGCCGAACACGCCGGGGGAGTGGACGGCCAGCACGACGAACGGCAGCACCAGGCCGAGGATCCAGATCGGCTGCGTCCACGCCTGCACCCTGGCGATCCAGCTCATCCCCTTGAACACGATCGGGATGACGATCAGCGTGGTCAGCAGGTACCCCACCGGCAGCGGGATGTGCAGCACCGCGTGGAAGGCCTGCGCCATGATCGAGCCTTCGAGGGCGAAGAAGATGAACGTGAAGCTGGCGTACACCAGCGACGTCAGCGTCGACCCGAAGTACCCGAACCCGGAGCCCCGGGTCAGCAGGTCCATGTCGACGCCGTTGGCCGCGCAGGCCCGCGCGATCGGGATGCCGGTCAGGAAGATCACCACCGCCGCGGCGAGGATCGCCGCCAGCGCGTTGGTGAACCCGTACGACATCACGATGCCCGCGCCGATCGCGTAGTCCGCGAGGTAGGCGATGCCGCCGAGGGCCGTGGACGCCACGGCCAGTGGCGACCAGCGGCGGAAGGAGTGCGGGGCGTAGCGGAGCGAGTAGTCCTCCAGGCTCTCGTCGGCGGCGGACCTGGCGTACGAGCGGCGTGGGCCCCGCCCCGCGCGGCGGCGGCGGGGGCGGACGCGTCGGCGATCTCGGTCATGCACCACTCCTGACGGTCGGGGCCGTGTGAGCGGTGACGGTAGGGAAGCGGTGTGAAGCGGAGAGTGCCCGCGCCGTTTCGGCGCGGTAACAGTCCGTCAGGAGGCCTTCACCCGAGCGGCGGACGGTCCTTGCCGGGCGGGCCGGCGAAGGCCTGGGCGATCGGCAGCCAGGCGCGGGCGGTGTCGCCCTCGGCGGTCAGCCCGAGATCGTCCAGGTGGCGGCGGCGGGTCACCAGCAGGCAGAAGTCCAGGGCCGGACCGGTCACCCGGTCCGCCGCGTCCACCGGCCCCCACTCCCAGAACTCTCCTGCCGGGCCGATCAGTTCGACCCTTACCGGGTCGGTGGGCGCGGGCCGCCCGTGCACCGCGAAGGCGAAGCCCATGGTGCGCACCCCGAGGTGCGCGACGTGCCGCAGCCGGGCGGTCGGCTCCCGGCGGGCGCCGAGCGCGTCGGCGACGTCCTGGCCGTGCGCCCAGGTCTCCATCAGCCGGGCGGTCGCCATCGAGGCGGGCTTCATCGGCGGGCCGAACCAGGGCAGCCGGGTGCCGTCCGGGACGGCGGCCAGCGCCGCCAGCAGCTCCCGGCGGCCCGTCCGCCAGCGCGCCAGCAGCGCCGCCGGGTCCTCGCGGGCGCCCTCGGCCGCGCCCCGGTCGACGGCGTCGTAGCCGTACTCGAACTCCCGCTGCACGGCGGCGTGGAAGGCCTCCGGGTCGCCGGTCGCCAGCAGTGACCAGTGGTCGGTCCAGGCGAGGTGGGCGAGCTGGTGGGCGACCGTCCAGCCCTCGGCCGGGGTGGCGGTGGCCATGCCGGCCGCGTCGAGGTCCGCGACCAGGGCGTCCAGGGCGTCGTTCTCGGCCCGCAGGTCGTCCAGCAGGGCGGTGATGTCGGTCATGCGTTCCTCTCTCGGTGGGACCGGTCTCGTCCGAGACGGGTCGTGTCGCGCCCCTCCCCAAGCCCCGGGGCCCGTGTGAGAATCGCCCGGTGACGAGCGCAGCCCCCGAACCTCCGGACGCGCGCGCCGCCGAGCTGGTCGAAGCCGCGGTGCTCGCCGACCTCGCCCGCCGGGTCGTCGCCGACTGCGGCGCGGACGTGGGGCTGGTCGGGGTGCCCGACGGTCCGGACGGGATGGTGCTGCGCCACTGGGCCGGTACCCGCGCGGACCTCCTGCACAACCTCCGCGTCCCGGCCGGCACCGGGCTCGGCGGCCGGGCGCTCGCCGAGCGGGCGCCGACCTGGGTCGCCGACTACCGGGCGGCGACCACGATCTCGCACCACTACGACGCCGCGGTGGGGGCCGACGACCTGTACGCGATGCTCACCGTGCCGCTGGTGAACGGCGGCCGGGTGCACGGCGTGGTGTACGCGTCGATGCGGTCGGTGGTGCCGTTCGGCGACGTCCGGATCGGCTCGGTGAACGACCTGGCCCGCACCGCGACCCGGGCGATCGCGGGGGCCGCGGCGTGGGCCGGGCGCTCGTCCGGCCCGGGCACCGGCGCCCGGCTGACCCCGCGTGAGCACGAGGTGCTGCGCTGGGCGGCGACCGGCCGGACGAGTCCGGAGATCGCCGCCCGGCTCGGCCTCGCCGGCACCACCGTGACCGGCTACCTGAAGGGCGCGATGCACAAGCTCGGCGCCCGCAACCGGGTGGAGCTGCTGGTCACCGCCCGCCGGCACGGGCTGATCAGTTGACCGTGCGCTCCCGGCCCGCCCAGTAGGGCTCGCGCAGCCGGAACTTCTGCAGCTTGCCGGTGGTGGTGCGCGGCAGCGTCTGCCGGAACTCCACCGAGGTCGGCGCCTTGTAGCCGGCCAGGCGCTGCTTGCAGTGCGCGATCAGCTGCTCCTCGTCGGCGTCCGCGCCCTCGCGGAGCACCACCAGGGCCTTGATCGTCTCGCCCCACTTCTCGTCGGGGACACCGATCACTGCCACCTCGGCGACGGCCGGGTGGTCGTAGAGGCAGTCCTCCACCTCGATCGAGGAGACGTTCTCGCCGCCGGTGATGATCACGTCCTTCTTGCGGTCGGAGATGGTGAGGTAGCCGTCGGTCATGGTGCCGCCGTCGCCGGTGTGGAACCAGTCGTCGCGCAGCGCGGCGTCGGTCTCGTCGGGCCGCTCCCAGTAGCCGTCGAGGACGGTGTTGGAGCGCACCAGCACCTCGCCCTCCTCGTCGACGCGGATCGTGGTGCCGAGCGACGGGGCGCCGGCCCGGACGAGCCGCTCGGCGCGTTCGGCGGTGGAGAGGCCGTCCCACTCGGCGCGGGTGCGGTTGACCGTCACCACCGGGGAGGTCTCGGTGAGGCCGTAGATCTGCAGGAACTCCCAGCCGAGTTCGCGCTCCACCCGCTCGATCACCGAGGTCGGCGGCGGGGCGCCGGCCACCACCATGCGGACCCGGTCGCGGCCGGGCACCGGCCCGTCCCAGGTCTCGGCGGCGGCGAGCACCATCGACACCACGGCCGGCGCCCCGCACAGGAAGGTCACCCCGTGCTCCGCGACGCGGCGCAGGATCTCGGCGCCGTCCACCTTGCGCAGCACGATGTGCTGTCCGCCGAGCCCGGTGATCACGTACGGCAGGCCCCAGCCGTTGGCGTGGAACATCGGCAGGGTGTGCAGGTAGACGTCCCGGTCGCTCGCGCCGAAGTGCAGGCCCATCAGCGTGGCGTTGAGCCAGAGGTTGCGGTGGGTGAGGCGGACGCCCTTGGGGCGGGCGGTCGTCCCGCTGGTGTAGTTGATCGTCGCGGTGTCGGACTCGGCGACCGGGTGGCGGACGGGCTCCCGGTCGAAGGCGTACAGCTCCCGGTCGCTCTCCTCGCCGAGCACGAACCGGTGCCGGGCGGGCACCCCGGCCAGCGCGTCCGCGACCTCCGGGTCGAGGAGCAGGACGGACGCCCCGCTCTGCTCGACGATGTACGCCACCTCCTCGGCCCGCAGCCGGAAGTTGACCGGCACCAGGACCCGGCCGAAGCCGCTCACCCCGTACAGCGAGGTCATCAGCCGGGCCGAGTTGTGCGACACGACCGCGACCCGCTCGCCGGGGCCGACGCCGAGCCGGTCCAGCCCGGCGGCCTGCGCCCGGGCCAGTTCGGCGACCCGGCGGTAGGTGACGTCGCCCCAGGATCCGGCGGGCTGCGCGGGCTCGTCGACGATCCCGACCCGGTCGCCGTAGACCAGCTCGGCCCGGTCGAGGAAGTCCATCACGGTGAGTGGAGTCTGCATGGGGTCACTGTGCCCGCGGCCCGCGCACCGCGGACACCCCCGATCGGGGGTGTTACCCGGACGGAGTACCGGCCGCCGCGTCGGTGCGGGCACGCGGTGCGCGCGGCGGATGCTGGGGGTGACAGGGCGGCGGACGGAACGGGCGGGTGCGGCATGGCGGAGATCGTGGTGTTCGGGGCGAACGGGGCGATCGGCCGGTGCATCGTCACCGAGGCGCTGGCGCGCGGCCACCGGGTGACCGCGGCCGTCCGCGACCCGGCCAAGTACCAGGGGCTGAGCGGCGAGGTGATCCGCGGCGACGTGCTGGTGGCCGAGGACGTGGCCCGGGCGGCGGAGGAAGGGACGTCCTGGTCAGCGCGGTCGGCGGCGGTGACGGCCCCGGCCACCTGCGGCTGATCGAGCCGGCGGCCCGCTCCCTGGTGGCGGGCCTGCGGCTGCTCGGGGCCGACGCGCCGCGGCTGATCGCGGTCGGCGGCGCCGGCAGCCTGGAGACCGCGCCCGGTGTCCGGGTCTGGGACACCCCGGGCCTGCCGGCCCCGGTGCTGCAGATCATGCACGCGCACGGCGACGCGCTGGCGTTCTACCGGACGGTGTCCGACATCCGCTGGACGGTGCTCAGCCCGGCCGCCACCATCGAGCCGGGTGAGCGCACCGGCGAGTACCGCACCGACACCGACCGGCTGGTGATCGACGCGGAGGGCCGCAGCCGGATCAGCGTCCCGGACTTCGCGGTGGCGCTGGTGGACGAGATCGAGCAGCCGCAGCACCTCGGCGAGCGCTTCACCTGCGCGCGCTGACCGGCGCCGGCCGGCGGCGGGGGCGGTCAGCCGAGCTGGACGGAGCGCTTGGCCAGACCCATCCAGAAGCCGTCGATCACGCTGCGCTGCGCGCCGAGGTCGGCCTCGCCGGCGCCGAGGGTGACGAACAGCGGCGCGAAGTGCTCGGTGCGCGGGTGGGCGAGCCGCCCGGCCGGGGCCTTGTGCTCGAAGTCGAGCAGGGCGTCCAGGTCGCGGGCCTCCAGGGCGCGCCGGCCCCAGTCGTCGAACTCGGCCATCACCGAGGTCACCCGGCCGTCGGTGCTCAGCGCCCGCAGGTTGTGGGTGAAGAACCCGCTGCCGACGATCAGCACGCCCTCGTCGCGCAGCGGGGCGAGCCGGCGCCCGATCTCCAGCAGCCGCCCGGGGTCGAGGGTCGGCAGCGAGATCTGGAGCACCGGGATGTCGGCGTCCGGGTACATCTCGACCAGCGGCACGTAGGCGCCGTGGTCGAGGCCGCGATCGGGGACGTCCTGCACCGGGGTGCCGGCGGTGCGCAGCAGCTTGCGGACGTTCTCGGCGAGCCCGGGCGCGCCCGGGGCGGCGTACCGGACGCGGTAGTAGTGCTCCGGGAAGCCCCAGAAGTCGTACACCAGGGGCAGCGGGGTGGTGGCGCCGATGGCGAGCGGCGCCTCCTCCCAGTGGGCGGAGACCATCAGGATGGCGGTGGGGCGCGGCAGGTCGGCGGACCAGGCGGCGAGCTGGCCGGGCCAGACCGGGTCGTCGGCCAGCGGGGGCGCGCCGTGCGAGAGGTAGAGGGCGGGCATGCGCCCGGGGGCGGCGGTGCTCATCGGGATCGTCCTCCGTGCCGGTGCGGCGGGCTGGGTGCTCGGTGCCGGGTGCGGGCGGGGGTGCCGCCCAGGCGATGGTTCAAGTTTGAACCTTCTGGGGTCGACGGTACACCTTCATTCAAATTTGAACAATGGCGGTAGGATGGCCCCCATGGACGAACCCCGTTGGCTGAACGAGAACGAGATGGCCGCCTGGCGCGGCTTCCTCGCGGCCACCAACCTGGTCGCCCGGCACCTGGAGCGGCAGCTCAAGGAGGACGCCGGCCTCTCGCACACCCAGTACGAGATCCTCGTCCAGCTCTCCGCCGTCCCCGAGGGATCGCTGCGGATGACCGACCTGGCCGACCGCCTGATCACCTCCAAGAGCGGACTCACCTACCAGATCGGCCAGTTGGAGCGCGGCGGGCTGGTCTCCCGACGCTCCTGCCCGAGCGACGTGCGCGGCGTCTTCGCCGAGATCACCGAGCAGGGCCGGGAGGTGCTGCGGGACGCCGCCCCCGGCCACGTCGCCGCCGTCCGCGAGGCGCTGATCGACGTCCTCAGCCCCGAACAGCTGGCCGGACTCGCCGACAGCCTGGGCACGGTCGGCCGCCGGCTGCGCGGCCGCGACGGCTGAGCCGCCCGCCGGCACGGCTCACCCAGCGGGTGAGCACAGCAGGGCCGCCCGAAGGTCGAGGCGGTCCTCCAGCCGGGCCAGGCTGCGCCCGGTGAGCTCCTCGATCCGCCGGATCCGGTAGTGCACCGTGTTCACGTGGATGTGCAGCGCCTCCGCCGTCCGGGCCCAGGAGCCGTCGTGCGCGAGGAACGTCCCCAGGGTGTCCAGCAGCGACACCGCGTTCGCCCGGTCGTGGGCGGCCACCGGGCCCAGCAGCCGGCGGTGGAACGCCCCGGTCACCTCGGTGGGGATGCCGTGCAGCAGGGAGGCCAGGGAGACCTGGTCCGCGCTGGCGCCGACCGCGGCGGCGGGGGCCGCGTCGAGCGCGTAGCCGGCCTGGACGAGGCCGCCGCGCAGCTCCGGGCCGGTCGGCCGGACGGTCGGTCCGACCCCTGCCCGCAGGGCCTGCCGCCGCGTCAGGTTCCGCTGCAGCGCCGGCCAGGCCTCGCGCAGCGCGGCCGTCACCGCCGCCGCCGGGGCCGCGACCAGGGCGGCGGCACCCTCCCGGCCGTCCGGCGCGGCCGCGAACGCCGCGCCCGTCCGCTCCAGTGCCTCGGCCAGCGCGGCGGCCGCCCACACCGGCGGCCCGCCGTCGATCCGGGCCGCGACCGGGGTGAGTGCGGCCTGTTCGGGCAGGCCGACGGCGGCCAGCGCGTCCGGCAGCCCGGGGAGTCCCGCTCCAGCAGGTCGAGCAGCCGGGCCGCGCCGCGGCGGCGGGCGGCGGCCACCGCCCGGGCCCGCGCGGCCTGCGGGCCGAGCAGTTCGGCGAGCCCGCGCAGCACGGTGGCCGCCGCGGGATCGGGCCGATTTTGCGGTCGGAGCAGCCAGCCGTCGAACGGTGAGTCCCCGGCGCCGCCGACCGGCACGGCGGAGGCCGGTTCGGAGCCGTGGCCGGCCGCGGCGGCGACCGTCGGCGGCGTGGTCGTGGTCGCGGTGGCCAGCACCCGTCCGCCGGTGGTGGTGATGGAGCAGTCCGGGAGCCCCAGCCGGGCGGCGGCGTGCGCGAGCAGCCGGGCCGGCGGGGCGTCCGTGTGCATCAGGGCGACCAGCTCGCCGCGGACGGCCTCCGGGACGGCCGCGACCTCCGGCGAGCGGGCCTGGAGGTCGCCCCACAGCCGGAGGTAGACCCGGTCGGTGACGGCCCGGAAGCTGGTGCCCGCGGGCACCGCGAGCAGGGGATGCCGTGCGTGCGGCAGGCGTCGACCAGCGGAGCCGGGACGCTGCCGTGGGTGCCCTCGCCGGCCAGCAGCGCGGCGACCTCCGCGCTGCGCAGCGAGGTGGCGAAGCGGGCCGCGGCCCGGGCGTCCTCCGGGCGCCACCAGACCAGGCCGGTGAGGACGAGCTCGCCGGGCTGGAGGTAGCGCGCCGGGTCCTGGAGGTCGGTGGAGGTGACCCCGGTGACCGGGCGCTCCAGGAGGTCGGGCGTGGCCCAGGCCACGCCGATGTCCAGCCCGTCCAGTTCCAGCAGGTCCCCGACGATCATCTGTTGCTCCTTGTTGCCCGACGTTCTGCCGCGCCCCTCGCCGATGCGAGTTCGAGGCGGCCAAGGGCATCGTAAATGCAAGTTCTCGGAACGTCCGCCCGCCTTGTCGGATCGCCCAGCGGGGCTGTTCCGGGCGGCCCGCGGGCCCGGCGGACCGCCCAGTTGCGCCCCTCCGTCCGATCTGGCACATACCAGGTGCGAGACCACTTCTGCATGGCAGATGCCGGTGAATATCGGGCGACAGGCGCGTATCGGCGAGCCCTTCCGGGTATCGACCCTCCGGGTCGCAAGGGGCGGCCCGGGAGGGAACGCCGATGAGCAGCCCTGTCAGACCCGCAGTCCGCTTCCACGGCCGGCTCGAACTGCCGCTGGAGCTGACCGTCGACGAGCTCCGGGCGCTGCCCGCCCACCGTGTCCGGGTCACCTTCGACTGCCTGGGCAGCGGCCCGCAGGAGCACGGCTTCGAGGGCCCCAGGCTCTGGGACGTGCTGCGCGCGGCCCGCCCCCGGGTCGACCTGCGCGGCCGCAGGCAGCGGCTGCGGCTGCTGCTGGACGTGGCCGGTGCCGACGGCCACCGCGCGGTGCTGTCCTGGGCGGAGATCGACCCGGAGTTCGGCGGCCAGCAGGTCCTGCTGGCGACCAGCATCGACGGCACGCCGCTGGACGACGCCGGTCCGCAGCTGGTCGTCCCGGCGGACGTCTGCGGGGCGCGCTACGTCAGCGGCATCACCGAGGTCTGGGTCGGCGAGCCGCAGCACTGACCGCACCGCCCGCCGCCGGTCCGAGGGGCGGGCTCAGGGCAGGTCGACGGCCCGGACGCAGAGCACGTCCGGCAGGTGCGAGGCGACCATCGACCAGGTGTCGCCCTCGTCGGCGCTGGCGAACACCTCGCCGTTGCGGTTGCCGAAGTACACGCCGACCGGGTCCGCGTCGTCGGTGCACAGCGCGTCGCGCAGCACCACCCCGAAGTGCGGCTGGTCCGGCAGACCGGCGGAGAGCGGCTGCCAGGTCTCGCCGGCGTCCCGGGTGCGGAAGACCCGGCACCGGTTGCCGACCGGCAGCCGGGAGAAGTCCGCGTTGAGCGGGAAGAGGTACGCGGTGCCGCCCGTCCGCGGGTGGGCCGCCAGCCCGAAGCCGAAGACGGCGGGCAGCCCGGCGCCCACGTCCGTCCAGCTGGTGCCGTTGTCGTCGCTGCGGTACACCCCGCCGTGGTTCTGCAGGTAGAGCCGGTCGGGGTCGGCGCCGTCCCGGGCGACCTTGTGCACGCACTGGCCGAACTCCGGGAAGTGGTCCGGCAGGAACTCGGCGCGGATGCCGCTGTTGGACGGCGACCACGTCCCGCCGGCGTCCTTCGTCCGGTAGACGCCGCCGGTGGAGACGGCGACGGTCACCGCCTGGGCGTCCCGGGGGTCGGTGAGCACGGTGTGCAGGCCCTGGCCGCCGAAGCCGGCGTTCCACTCGCTGCGCTGCGGGTGGTTCCAGAGCGACTCGACCAGCGCGAAGCTCTCGCCGCGGTCGTCGGAGCGGAACAGGGCCGCGGGCTGCGTCCCCGCGTAGACGGTGTCCGGCGCCTCGTCGCCGGCGGGCTGGAGCTGCCAGACCCGCTCCAGCGAGGTGCCGGTGTGTGCGGGGAACCGCACCGCCGGGGCGGCCGGCTCCTGCCAGGTCGCCCCGAGGTCGTCGGACCACCACACCGACGGGCCCCAGTGACTGGAGTCGGCCCCGGCCAGCAGCCGCACCCGGCCGCCGCGGCGGTCGATCCCCACCGAGTACACGGCGTTCATCGGGAAGTGCGGCCCGGTGAACTCCCAGGTCCTCCGGTCGGCGCTCCGGCCGAGGAAGAGGCCCTTCTGGGTCCCCACGGCCACCAGCAGTTCTGACATCCCTACCACCTGGTCCCGGACGGTCCACGGCCCCCGGGCCAGTCTGCTACCCGGGCGGGGGCCGCGCACGCCACCGCGCCGGGGCCGACGCAGCGTCACCTGCCGTCGCGGTACGCCTCCAGCAGCCGCAGCCAGACCTCGGAGACCGTCGGGAAGGCCGGGACGGCGTGCCAGAGCCGGGCCAGCGGCACCTCGCCGACCACCGCGACCGTGGCGGCGTGCAGCAGTTCGGCGATGCCGGGGCCGACGAAGGTCGCGCCGACCACGACCTCGCGGTCCAGGTCGACCACCATCCGGGCCCGGCCGGTGTACCCGTCGGCGTACAGGCTCGCGCCGGCCACCGCACCGAGGTCCTGGTCGACGGCGCGCACCCGCAGCCCGGCCCGTTCGGCCGCGGCCAGGGTCAGCCCGACCGAGGCGGCCTCCGGGTCGGTGAACACCACCTGCGGCGGGCCCGCCGGGTCGGCGCTGGCCGCGTGCACGCCCCAGCGGGCGGTGTCGGGCCGCTCGCCGCGGGCCCGGGCGGCGATCGCGGCGCCCGCGATCCGCGCCTGGTACTTGCCCTGGTGGGTCAGCAGCGCCCGGTGGTTGAGGTCGCCCGCCGCGTACAGCCAGCCGCCGGGCACGTCCGCCACCAGGCAGTCCTCGCCGACCGCGGGCCAGGAGCCCGGCTCCAGCCCGACGCTCTCCAGCCCGAGATCGGCGGTCTGCGGGCGCCGCCCGGTCGCGTACAGCACCTCGTCGGCGACGATCTCGTCGCCGTCGTCGAGGGTGAGCCGGACCTTGCCGGACCGGCCGGCGGCGACCACCTCGGTGAACCGGCGGATCTCCACGCCGGCCGCGGCGAGCCCGTCCGCGACCAGCTCGCCCGCGAACGGCTCCATCCGGCCGAGCAGGTGCCCGCCGCGGACCAGCAGGACGACCTCGCTGCCGAGCGAGCGCCAGGCCGCCGCCATCTCCACCGCCACCACGCCGCCGCCGACCACCGCGAGCCGCCGCGGCACCATGGTCGCGCCGGTGGCCTCCCGGTTGGTCCACGGGCGGGCGTCGGCGAGCCCGGGGTGTCGGGCAGGTCCGGCACGCTGCCGGTGCACAGCGCCACCGCGTGACGGGCCGTCAGGGTGCGGCCGTCGTCGACCCGGACGGTCCGTTCGCCCACCAGTCGGCCGTGCCCGCGGACGAGCTCGATGCCCGCCCCGCGCAGCCAGGCGACCTGGTCGTCGTCCTTCCAGTGGTCGGCGAAGGCGTCCCGCCGGGCCAGCACGGCCGCCGCGTCCAGCGTGTCGCCGACCTCGATCCCGGGCACCGCCCGGGCGTGGGCGGCCGCCGCGCCCGGGCGCAGCAGCGCCTTGCTCGGCATGCACGCCCAGTAGGAGCACTCGCCGCCGACCAGCTGCTGTTCCACCAGCACCGTGCGCAGCCCCGCCGCGGCCGTCCGGTCGGCGAGGTTCTCGCCGGTCGGGCCGCCGCCGACCACCACCACGTCGTACTCGTCCGCCGCGTACCCGTCCGTTGCGCCCACCCTCGTCCTCGCTCTCCGCCGCCGCCGTGTCCCGGCCCATCCTCGCGGGTGGCCGGGCGCGGCGGCGGGGCTTTCGGGGGCGTGTCGGGCCGGTCAGAGCACCGCCGGTGCCGGCTCGTCGCCGAGCGGCCGTTGCGGATCGGGGTCGCGCATCAGCCGCTGCGGGCGGCGCAGCAGCAGGTAGCCGAGACCGGCCAGGCCCACCACGCCGGTGCCCAGCAGGGCGGCCCAGACCTGGTACCAGGGCGCGCCGGGCGGTGCCAGCACGGCCCGCGGCCAGCAGATGTTGACCACCTCCAGGCCCGTCCAGAGCACAGCGAGCACGTTCAGCGGGGTGCCCCACCGCCCGTACGAGACCTCGCCGGCCGGGCGCCAGGTGCCGCGCAGCCGGGCGGTCAGCGACACGGCGGTGAGCAGGAAGAACGGCACGAAGGTGGCGGCCGTGCCGAAGGTGATCAGCGACCCCATCGCGGCCGACCGCAGGCCGAGCGGCAGCGCGGCGCAGCTGACCAGGGTGGCGGCGACCAGGCCGCCGATCGGGGCCTGGTGCCGGTTGACCTTCCGCACCTGGGCGGAGAACGGGAACACGCCGTCGCGCGCCAGCGAGTACAGGCCGCGGGCGGCGCCGCCCTGGGAGGCCATCAGGCAGGCGGTGAAGCTGACGAGCACGACCAGCACGAAGGGCTTGGCGGACCAGTCGCCGAAGCCCGCGGTGACCGCGGTGGTGACCGGGTCGAGGTCCTCGCCGGAGACCACCTTCGCCGGGTCCGGGTGGGCGAGCCCGACCGAGACGGCGTTGAGGATCACCACCGCGCCGACGCCCAGCAGCGACCAGCGCATCGCCCGGGGCACCTGGCGGGCGGCGTCCTTGGTCTCCTCGGCGGTGGAGACGCAGGCGTCGAAGCCGATGAACGCCCAGCCGCCGACCGCGACCACGGCCAGGAAGGACATCGCCGGCGTGCTGCCGGTCGCCGCCGGCGCGCCGAGGGTGTCGGTGAGCAGCCCGAAGCCGTGCTGCCGGAAGAACAGCAGCAGCGCCAGCCCGACCAGGACGGAGGCGACGGCCTCGGCGGCGATCCCGAGCGAGACGAACCACCGCAGCAGGGTGATCCCGTACGCGTTGACCAGGGTGCAGGCCAGCAGGAAGCCCACCGCCGTCAGGACCAGCTCCGCCGGGCCGGGCACGGCACCGAACAGGGCGAAGAACCACGGCGCGGCCAGGTAGGCGACGGTGGTGTTGGCGAACATCACGGCGAACTGCCACAGCCAGCCGGTCATCCAGGCGAAGGACGGCCCGGCGAGGCGGCGGCTCCACTGGTAGGCGCCGCCGGCCAGCGGCCACTGGGAGGCGAGTTCGGAGTAGACGCAGACCACCAGCAGCTGGCCGAGCAGGCAGACCGGCAGGGCCCACACCCAGGCGCCGCCGTCCACGCTGGTGCCGACCTGGGCGACCGCGTACAGGCCGACCACGGGCGAGACGACGGCGAATCCCATCGCGATGTTGCCGAGCACCCCGAGGCTGCGGCGCAGCTCCTGCCGGTAGCCGAGGGCCGCCAGCCGCTCCGCGTCGCCGGATGCCGGGGGTCTGGGTGGGGTGGGGTTCATCAGCGGTCCGCCTTCCCGTCGACTAAAACTAACTTTGTTAGTCCAGGACCGTAGCCGCTGCCCACCGCCGACGGAAGACACCGACACCAGGCTGTAACGTGGCCGCCCGGGCGCACCGCATCCGGCCGGGCGCAGGACGGAGGGCGGCGCCGTGGGGCGACCCGGCAGGGCACTGCTGAGCAGGGCGGCCATCGCGCGCGCGGCCCTCGACGTGGTCGACGAGACCGGCGCCGACGGCCTCACCATGCGGGCCCTCGCCGACCGCCTCGGCGTCAAGGCCGCCTCGCTCTACAACCACGTCGCGAGCAAGGACGAACTCCTCGACGCCCTCGCCGAACTCGTCAACGCCGAGATCGACCTCGGCCCGCTCGACGACCCCGACTGGCGGGCCGGCCTCACCGGCTACCTCCGCGGCTACCGCGGCGTCTTCCTGCGGCACCCGCACACCATCGCGCTGCTCGCCCGCCGCCGGGTCGAGGCCGACCGCCAGCTGCTCACCTACGACGCCCTGCTCGCCGCGCTCGGCCGCGCCGGACTCACCCCCGCGGACGCGGCCGAGGCGGCCGCCGCCCTCGACTACCTCGTGCTCGGCTCCGCCCTGGAGACCTTCACCGCGGGCTTCACCCGCCCGGCGGCCGACTACCGGCCCCGCTACCCCGCCCTCGCCGGCGCCCTGGACGCCTCCGCCGTGCGCGGCCCAGGGCTCGACGACCGGGGCTTCGAGCTGGCCCTCGGCCTGCTCCTCGACGGCCTCGCCGCCCGCGCCCGGAGCACCTGACCGCCGCCGCGCCCGCCCGGCACCCGGAACACGGACGCGCCGCGCCCCGGACGGCCCGTCCGGGGGCGCGGCGCGTCGGCTGCGGCGGCGCGGTCAGGCCTGCGCCTCGGCCTCGGCCTTGGCGCGCGCCTTCGCCACCCCGGCGTGCACCTCCGCCATGTCCAGCGTGCGGGCCTGGCCGATCAGGTCCTCCAGCGCGTTCTCCGGCAGCGCACCGGGCTGGGCGAACACCAGGACACCCTCGCGGATGATCGCCAGGGTCGGGATCGACTGCACGTCGAAGGCGGCGGCCAGCTCCTGCTGCGCCTCCGTGTCCACCTTGGCGAACACGATGTCCTCGTGCCGCTCCGACGCGCGGTCGAAGATCGGCCCGAACATCCGGCACGGACCGCACCACTCGGCCCAGAAGTCGATCAGGACGAAGTCCTTGCCCTCCGGACCGGGAACGATGTCGTCGAAGTTCTCGGTGGTCAGTTCGACCGTGCTCATGGTGTCCTACCTGCCCTTCGGGAGTGGGTCCGGTGGCGTCAACGGACCCGGCGTCGGGGGTATTCCGGACGGCCGCCGGGGCCGCCGCCGGGAAAACACCGCCGGGACTGAGTCGGACGCCCCGCGAATCCGTATCCCCTGGTGCGGGCGCGCCGTACACGCCCGGACCGAACCCACCCCGACCGTCTGGGGGAATCCGCCATGACCGTCTCCCGCCGTGCCGCCCTGTTCGCCGCATCCGGCGCCGCCGTCGCCGCCCTGGTCGCCGGGTGCGGTTCCAGCGGTTCCAGCGGCTCCGGTTCCGCAGCCTCCACCGTCCCGGCCGCGCCGTCGGCCCCGTCCTCCGGGTCGGGCACCGCCACCGGATCGGGGACGGGGCAGAGCACCGGCGCCACCGTCCTGAAGACCGCCTCCTCGGCCTACGGGACGATCGTCACCGACGGCAACGGCTTCACGCTCTACCGCTTCGACCACGACACCGCCTCGCCGCCGGCCTCGAACTGCAACGGCGGCTGCGCCACCCTCTGGCCCCCGGTGGTCGCCACCGGCGGCACCCCCAGCTCAAGGGCATCGACGCCAAGCTGGTCTCCACGGTGACCCGCGCGGACGGCACCAGGCAGGTCACGCTCAACGGCTGGCCGCTCTACCGCTACAGCCAGGACAGCAAGCCCGGCGACACCAAGGGCCAGGGCTTCGGCGGGATCTGGTTCGTGACCGCGCCGAACGGGTCGAAGATCACCGCCGCGGCGAGCCCGTCCGGCGGCTCCTCCGGCGGCTCCTCGGGCGGCGGCTACGGCTACTGACCGGCCCCGCACCGGGGCGGACGACGACAGCAGGGGCCCCGGTGGGAGGGCCCACGGAGCCGGGCCGCCGAACCGGCACTCGACCTGGAGGTGCGTGTGCGCAAGGATGGCGCTGTGACCGAGCATCCGTCCCCGTGGCGGCCGGGAGCCGACGGTCCGCAGCAGCGCGCGGATCCGTCGCGGGCGCCCGACGAGGAACTGATGCGGGCCCTCTACCAGGAACACGCCGGCCCGCTGTTCGGCTTCGTGCTCCATCTGGTCGCGGGCGACCGGCAGCGCGCCGAGGACGTCGTCCAGGAGACGCTGCTCCGGGCCTGGCGCAACATCCACCGCCTCGACCCGACCGCCGGCGGGTCCCTGCGCCCCTGGCTGGTCACCGTCGCCCGGCGGATCGTGATCGACGGCCACCGCAGCAGCCTGGCCCGCCCCCGCGAGGTCGACCCCGCCCCACTGGAACTGCTGCCCGCCGAGGACGAACTCGAGAAGGCCCTGCGGCTGATGACGATCTCCGACGCGCTCGACGACCTGACCGACGCGCACCGCGAGGTCATCGTGGAGACGTACTTCATGGGACGTACCGTCAACGAGGCGGCCGCCGCGCTCGGCATCCCCGGGGACGGTCAGGTCGCGCATCTTCTACGGGCTGCGAGCCCTGAAGATCGCGCTGGAGGAACGAGGAGTGACATCGTGACGCCGCACCACGAGCACGACGGCGCGGACGACCGCGAGGGCCGCGCCGACCCGGGCGTCCCCGACAGCCCGCACGTCGACGTCGGCGCCTACCTCCTCGGCGTCCTCGACCCCGAGGACCACGAGCGCTTCGAACGCCACCTCGTCGCCTGCCCGGCCTGCAACGCCGAGATCGACGAACTCTCCGGTGTCGCACCGCTGCTCGCCGAACTCGCCGGGACGGGTTCGGTGGCCCCCGGGCCGCCGCCCCAGCTCCTGGACCGCCTGGTGGACGAGGTCACCGCCACCCGGCGCCGCCACCGCGTCCGCCGCCTCGCACTGGTCGCGGCCGCCGCCGTGCTGGTGGTCGGCGGCCCGCTGGCCACCCTCGCGGCCACCGGCCACGACCAGCCCAGGCCGCCGGTCGCCGCCGCGCAGTTCACCGCCACCGACCCGGCCACCGGTGTCTCCGCCGCCGTCGGTGTCCAGGGCGAGGCGTGGGGCAGCCGGATCAGCCTCGCCCTGAGCAACGTCCGCGGCCCGCAGACCTGCGACCTGGTCGCCGTCTCCCGGACGGGCGAGCGGCAGACCGTCACCACCTGGTCCATTCCGCCGATCGGCTACGGCACCGAGGCCCTCAACACCAGCGGCGGGGCCGCGTTCCACCCCTCCGACATCGACCACTTCGAGGTCCGGGTGCTCGACGGCGGCAGCCTGCTGGTCTCCGTCCCGGCCCACACCGTCTGACGGCCGGCGCACCGGCGCACCGGCGCACCGGCGCTCGGGCCGGCGGACCGGTTCAGACCGGGGCGAAGACCCTGGCCAGGACGGCCGCGAGCCCGGCCGGGTCGGCCGGCCGGACCCGGGCCGCCAGGTAGCCGTCCGGGCGGATCAGGAACGCCTCGCCGTCACGGGCCGCGTAGGCGGTGCGGAACTCGTCGCGGCCGTCCTGGACAGCGGCGACGGGCAGGCCGTCCAGGACCGCGTCGGCGGGCAGCACGGCGTAGTGGTCCAGTTCGCCGTGGGTGGCCCGGCGGGCGGCGTCGGCGCAGGCGGCGAGCAGGTCGGGGTCGGCGTCCGGGCCCGGGTGCATCAGGAGGGTGTGCCGGGTGCCGCGCAGCAGGTCGAACAGCCGCACCGGGTGGGCGGCCAGGGCCTGGCGCAGCCCCCGCAGTCCGGCGCCCGGTCGCCCGGCTGCACGTCCCCGCCGCTGCCGTCCGGCCCGGTGAGGGGCCCGCCGCGGTAGTTGACCAGCAGCTGGGCCTCGCGCAGCAGCACGGTCTCCAGGCTCTCGCCGTCCGTCCCCACGCCGGCCCGCGCGTGCCGGACGGTCCGCCCCACCACCTCCTCGCCGATCGGGTGGCGCTCGGCGTGGTAGCTGTCGAGCAGGCGGTCGCCGGCCCGGCCGCGGACGGCGAGCGCGAGCTTCCAGCCGAGGTTGTAGGCGTCCTGGATGCCGGTGTTCATGCCCTGGGCGCCGGTCGGCGGGTGGATGTGGGCCGCGTCCCCCGCGACGAACACCCGGCCCGAGCGGTAGCGGTCCACCAGGCGGTGACTGATCCGGAAGACCGACGACCAGCGCAGCGCCGAGGCGGTGGTGGGCTGCGGGGAGAGCCGGTCCAGCACCGCCTGGATGTGCCGCAGCTCCGGGGTGCGGCCCGTCTCCAGGCCGTGTGCGACGCCGTCGCCCGCATCGTCGTCCAGCAGGTCGGGGGCCACGACCATGGACATCCGGTAGCGGCGTACGCCGGGGAGCGGGATGCAGACCAGGATGTCGGGGGCCGCGCCGTCCGGGGCGTGCCGGGTCGACCGGACGCCGTAGCCGGCGGGCAGGTCCCAGTCGACCTCCACGTCGCCCAGCATGTACTGCTCGGTGAAGGCGCCGCCCTCGAAGGCGAGCCCGAGGATCCGCCGCACCCGGCTGTGCGCGCCGTCGCAGCCGACCAGGTAGCGGCAGCGGACGGTCTCCCGGCCGCCGGCGCCCGCCAGCACGGCCTCGACGCCGTCCGGGTCCTGCTCGAAGGAGACCAGCTCGGTGCCGCGCTCCACCCCGGTGCCGTGGCGGGCGAGCAGGTCGGTGAGGAGTTCCTCGGTCGTGTACTGGGGCAGCGCGGCGAACCGGTAGGGGATCCCGGGCGGCAGGTCGAGCTCGATCCGGGGCCCCGGCCGGCCGTCGACGAACATCAGCTGGCCGCGCATCGGCACGGCCGCCGCGAGCGCAGCCCGGGCCAGGCCCATGGTGTCCCAGATCTCCAGGGTCCGCGGCTGCACGCCGACGGCCTTCGCGTAGCGCAGGGGCTCGGCGAGCCGGTCCACGATCCGGCACTCGACGCCCCGCCGCCGGAGCTCGACCGCGGCCGTCAGCCCGACCGGCCCCGCGCCGACCACCAGTACGTCCGTGTCCACCATGCGCGTCTCCCGGGCTCGGGGCTTCCCCTCCAGCCTGCGCAGCCGCACCGGTCGCCGCCACTCGCGCCGGTCGCCGTCACCCGCCCCGGGACCGGCGCCCCGGCGGGCCGGGGCGCCGGCCCGCCTCGGCGGCGACGAGGCGGCGCAGGGTCCGGCCGCAGCGCCGGGCGTACGCCCGCTGGGCGGGCGGGACGAGCGGGCCGGCCAGGCGGGTGTACCAGCGGCCCGGGCGGCTGAAGGCGACGACGGTGAACCAGACCGTGCCGTCGTCGGCGAGCTCGACGGTGAACGACTCCTCGCCGCACTCGGGGTGGCCGGCCAGGGTGCCGTAGGCGAAGCCGGTCAGGGTCGGCCCGTAGGCCGTCCACACCACCTCGCAGGGCGCCGTGATCCGGACGGGGCCGAGGCCGATCGTGCAGGTCACCCGGGTGCCGAGGGCGGCCCGGTCGGCGTCGGCGGTGATCCGGACACCGGCCGCCCGGTGCATCCGCCACGTGGTGACGGCCCGCCCGGCCGCGGCGAGTGCGGCCGGGCCGTGGCCGACCGCGGTGCGGTGGCGCAGGTGGTGGTAGCCGGCCGGCAGTGGGCCGGGGCGGGTGACCGCGCCGACCTCGGGATAGCTGAGGGTCATCGGTGGTCCTCCTGGAGCCGGCGGCGGGTCGAAGGCGCCCGAGGCGGCCACTGCCGACTCTACGGGCAGAAATGAACGTGTTCAATATTTCAGGTGCGCCGACCGCGCCAGGCGCACACTGGGGGAGGAAGGAGGCCACGCCCGCCCCTGCCGGGCCGGCCCGGAACCCCCGGTGCGACCGGTGGCCGGGAACGCGGCGTGGACGCCCGCCATGGCACCGAAACCGCTGATCTGCCCCCGCTGCGGCAGGGAGCAGCGCGTCGTCCCCGGAGGTCCCCAGCGCGCGGCGAAGGTCGTCCACGCCGACACCGGACGCGAGGACTGCGCCGCCGCCGAGGCCGGGGCTCCGGGCACCCCCGGCCGCTGAGCCCCCGCGCCGTCGCCCGTCCGCCCCCGGCCGGGATTGGCGGCGCACCCGCCCGCGGCGCACGCTGGAGAGGAAACCTCAGGAGGTGGCGGCCATGCACACACTGGTCGGATGGCACATCGAGCTGGAGTTCGAGGAGGAGGGCGACCGGACGAAGGCGGTTGCACTGGTCCGCCTCTCCGACGGCTCGGAGGTCCGCTCGCACGGCTACAGCACCCGGCATCACGCCGACAGCCCGCAGCCCAGGGTCGGCGAGGAGGTCGCCGGGGCCAGGGCCCTCAACGACCTCGCGATGCAGCTGCTCACCAAGGCGCACGGCGAACTGAAGGCGGGCGCCGAGCCCACCGGTCCGCTGATGTAGCGGGGCCCGGGGTCAGCCGGCTGCGCCGACCGCGGCCGGCCGGTCCCCGGCGGCCCCGGCCCGCGACCGTTCGGCCCGGCGCACCGCCGGCACCGTCGCCGCCCCCGCCGCCGCGAACACCGCGCCCAGCACCAGCCAGCCGGGCGCGCCGCCGCCGAGCACCAGCCAGGTCAGCAGCAGCGGCCCGACGGTGCGCGCGACGGCCACGCCCGTCCCGAAGAAGCCCTGGTACTGGCCCTGGCGGTCGGCCGGGGCCAGCCCGAAGCCGATCTCCCACGACCCGGCGCCCAGCATCAGCTCGCCCGCCACCTGCAGCGCCGCGGCGACCAGCAGCGCCGCGGCGGCCGCCCACGCGGAGGAGCTCGCCGCCGACACCGCGAACACCGCGCAGGATGCCGTCAGCAGCGCCCCGGCCCGGCGGACGAAGCGGGCCGCCGACGCCAGGCCGGTCACCCGCCGCGCCACCCGGACCTGGCAGAGCACCACGGTCAGCGTGTTCAGCACCAGCAGCGCCGCCGTGAGCCAGTCCGGCGCCGCTGTCCGCTCCACGATCCACAGCGGCACGATCAGCGACAGCAGCGGCATGTAGAGCAGCAGGGCCGTGTTGAGCAGGGCCACCACGGCGTACGGGCGGTCGCGCAGCACCGCCAGCCGGGGCTCGCCCGCGGCCCGGGCGGGCGCCGGGGGCACCGGCGGCAGCCGGACGAGCAGCACCGCCGCGACCAGGAAGCCCAGCACGTCCATCGCCAGCACCGCGCGGTACCCCGCGGGGGTGTCCAGGTGCAGGGCCACGCCGCCGACCGCGGCGCCGACCGCCAGGCCCGCGTTGACCGTCGACTGGAGGTGGGCCCGGATCTCCGTCCGCCGGGCCGGCTCCACCAGGCCGGCCAGCAGCGCCTGCCGGGCCGCCGACAACCCGCTCTGCGCGCAGCCGTACAGCACCGTGCCGACCAGGAACAGCGGGAACGACCCGGCGGCCAGGAAGACCCCGACCGCGGCGGCGGTGCCGACCGCCAGCATCGCGGCCACGCCGCGCGGGCCACGCCGGTCCGCGAGGTGGCCCAGCGGCACGCCGGCCACCGCGCCGACCGCCCAGCCGAGCGTCAGGCCGAGGCCGACGCCGGTCGCCGACAGCCCCACCACCCGGGTGAAGTACAGCGCCGAGCAGACCAGGTAGGCGCCGTCGCCGATCGCGTTGGCGAGCTGCGCGCCGGCCAGGGCCCGCCCCGGGCCCGCCGGCGGGATCAGCCTGCTCGCTGCCATGACGGGCCCCCGGGTGCCGGATGCGGACGGATCAGGTTGCACCCTAGGGCACACCGCCGACACCCGGCAGCCCGGTCCGACGAGCCGTCAGCTCCGGCTCGCCGGACGGATCATCCGGCGAGCTCCGCCAGCGGCACGTCCGGGTCGGCGAGCCGGTCGGCGTCCACCTGCCGCCCCGAGCGGACGAGTTCGCGGATCGGGTCGGTGACGTCCCAGACGTTGACGTTCATCCCGGCCAGCACCCGGCCGCCGGACAGCCAGAACGCGATGAACTCCCGCCCCTCGACGTCCCCGCGGAACACCACCCGGTCGTAGCCGTCCGGCTCGACGTAGCCGGTGTACTCCATGCCGAGGTCGTACTGGTCGGTGAAGAAGTACGGCACCCGGTCGTACACCGCGTCCCGGCCGAGCATCGACCGGGCGGCCGTGGCGGGCTGGTTGAGGGCGTTCGCCCAGTGCTCGACCCGGATCGGGCGGCCGAACAGCGGGTGGAAGGCGTTGGCGACGTCGCCCGCGGCGAACACGTCCGGGTGCGAGGTGCGCAGGTGCTCGTCGGTGCGCACGCCGTTGTCGACGGTGAGTCCGGCCGCCTCGGCGAGCGCGGTGTTCGGGCTGATGCCGACGCCCACCACGACGGCGTCGGCCGGTACGAGCGTGCCGTCGCCGAGCCGGACACCGCCGTCCTCCACGGCCGCGACCTGCACCCCGAACCGCAGGTCCACACCTTTCTGCCGGTGCAGGTCGGCGAAGACCCGGGCGACCTCCCGGCCGAGCACCCGCAGCAGCGGCAGCTCCGCCATCTCCAGCACGGTGACCTCGGCGCCGGCCAGCCGGGCCGCGGCGGCCGTCTCCAGGCCGATCCAGCCCGCACCCACGATCACGATCCGGGCGCCCGGCCGCAGGGCCGAGCGGATCCGCTCGCTGTCGCCGACCCGGCGCAGCGTCAGTACCGACGGGCCGTCGCCGCCCGGCACCGGGAGGCGACGCGGCGAGGCGCCGGTGGTCAGCAGCAGCTTGGCGAAGCCCGTCCGGGTGCCGTCGGCCAGCTCCACGGTGCGGGCCCGCGGGTTGATCGCGGTCACCCGGGTGCCGAGCCGCAGCGTCACGTCGTGCTCCGCGTACCAGGCCGCCGGATGGACGTCGAACTCCGCGCGCGGCGTTTTGCCCTGGAGGTACCCCTTGGAGAGCGGCGGCCGCTCGTAGGGGAGTTCGGTCTCCTCGCCGATCAGCTCGACCGGCCCGCCGTGCCCCTCGGCGCGCAGCGCCTCGGCGGCCTTCGCGCCGGCCAGGCTCGCCCCCACGATGACGTACGGCTGCTCCATGCTCGCTCCTCGCTCGGTCTGCGGCGGCCCCGTCCTCCCGGTGCGGCGGATACCCGCCGCGGAGCCCTCACACACGGGAGCATGCGGCAGCGCGCCCGTCCCGGCGCCGACGACACCCCGGCCGCGGGCCGCGCACCCGCCGCCGCGCGCTGATGCGCCGCGAACCGTCCGACACGCCCTAGGCTGGTGCGGGCCACGAACCGGAAGGAGTCGCTCGCATGGGTGAGCCGAGGGCCAGGGTGCGATGCGTTCCCGCGGTGCCGTGCTGGGTCAGCCTGATGGCACGGGACCTGGACGTCGCGCAGTCCTTCTACGGGCCGCTGCTCGGCTGGACGTTCCAGCCCGGGCCGGACCGCTGGGGCCCCTACCTGTGGGCTGTCGTCGACGGTGTCGAGGTGGCCGGGATCGGTGTGGCGGCGGGCGACTGGCAGCCGCCGGTCGCCTGGACGACGTACTTCGGCACGGACAGCGCCGACCGTGCCGCCGAGGGCGTCCGGGAGCGCGGCGGGACCTCGGCGGTCGGGCCGCTCGCCTTCGACCAGGGGCGCATCGTGCTGGCCGCCGACCCGGCGGGCGCCGCGTTCGGCGTCTGGGAGGGCGAGCCCGGGGTGGAGAACTGGATGAAGGACCCGGGTGCGCCGGTCTGGATCGAGCTGCGCACCCCGGACCCGTTCGCCGCCGCGCTCTTCTACGGCGAGGTCTTCCGCTGGGACGACCAGGACATCGACCACTTCGGGGTGCAGTACGAGCACGAGCGGGTGGTGCTGCGCTCGGAGGGCCGCACCGTGGCCGCCCTGTGCGCGGTGCCCGGGGCCGCACCGCACTGGGAGGTGTTCTTCTCCGTCGCGGACACCGACCGGGCCGTCGAGGAGGCGGTGAAGCTGGGCGGCGGCGTCGCCTCGCCGGCCGAGGACACCCCGTACGGGCGGGCGGCGCGGCTGCGGGACGTCGAGGGCGGCCTGTTCTCGGTGATCGCGCCCACCGCGGGCTTCTGACCCGAGCGGACGGCGGCCGGATCGGCCGGCCGGACCGGACACGCCGAGCAGCGGGCGGCCGGGCCGAATCGGCCGGCCGCCGCGTGGGCGAAGAGGCGTTCCAGGCGGAGCAGGACGTGGCCGGCGGCGCGCCGGTGCGGGAAGAGCGCCTCGATCCGGGCCTCGGTGGCCTGGGCGAGCAGTGTCAGGCACCCCTCGGCGGCGGCCCGGCCACGGATCCGGTGCGGCATCGGGACGGGGGCGACGTCCACCGCGTCGATCTCGCCGGTGAGCCGGGCGTCGCGGGCCAGGACGGTGATCCGGTGCAGCGGCGAGGACTCCTCGACGAGCACGGCCAGCGCCCCGTCGGGGAGGACGGCGCAGCTCACGACCGGGGGATCCCGGGGCGTTCGGCCAGGTCGATGCCGGGCACGTCCAGCACCACGGAGGAGCCGAACTCCAGCAGTGTGCGCAGCCGTTCGGCCGCCGTAGGGGCGCCGTCGGCGGCCCGGGCGGACCTGCGGGCGGCCCGGTTCGCGGTGTCGGACATGCTTCCTCCCTGGTCGGTCAGGTGAGCCCAACCTCATCAGGGGAGCTGTCATCGGGCCGCCGCGGCGGGTCGACGCTCGCCGACGATCCGGCCGTCGGCGAGCTCCACCACCCGGTCCGCGACCTCCATCAGGTTCTGGTCGTGCGTCGCCACCAGCACGGTGACCCCCTCGCTGCGGACCACCGCGCGCAGCAGCTCCATGACGGAGCGTCCGGTCTCGGAGTCCAGCTGCCCGGTCGGCTCGTCCGCGATGATCAGCGACGGCTCGTTGGCCAGCGCCCGGGCGACGGCCACCCGCTGCTGCTGCCCGCCGGAGAGCTCCCCGGGCCGCTGATCGGCATGGCCCGCGAGGCCGACGAGCGCCAGCAGCGTGCGCACCCGCTCCTCCCGCTCCGCCACCGGCGCCCGGCGCATCCGCAGCGGCACCCCCACGTTCTCCGCGGCGGTGAGGATCGGGATCAGCCCGAAGGACTGGAAGACGAAGCCGATCCGGTCCCGCCGCAGGGCCAGCCGGCCGTCCTCGTCCAGGTCGCCCAGGTCCGTGCCGTCCAGCACGATCCGCCCGCCGGAGGGCCGGTCCAGACCGCCGACCAGGTTCAGCAGGGTGGTCTTGCCCGACCCCGACCGGCCCTTCAGCGCCGTCAGCTCGCCGCGCGGGATCTCCAGCGACACCCCGCGCAGCGCGTGCACCGCCCGCGGGCCGCTGCCGAAGCTGCGCCGCACCTCCTCGACGGCCACCATCGGTGCCGCCGGGTCGGCCGGCCCCTGTCGCTGTGTCATGTCGTCCCCTCGTCCCTCGGCCGGCGCGCCCGCCCCGGCCGCACCAGTGTGCTCACCGGCCACCTGGTTCGCGCAAGACCCTTCCCATCGATCAGCCGATCTGACAATATCGTCCGCTATCCGGTGAACCGGTGACACTGCGGCCGGAATCCGGGGGATGTGCGTGATGGGTTTCGTGGTGCGCAGGCTGCGGGGGCGCCTGCCACTGGCCGCTGCCGCGCTGCTCACCGTGCTGACCACCACCTGTGTGCTGACCGCGCTGCTCGTCCTCGCCGACGGCGCCGACCGCACCGGGCTGCGGCGCAGCCTGAACGGTCCCGGCGCCACCCGCGCCGCCGTCCTGGTCACCGGTGACCGGGAGATCGCCACCCGCGCTGCCGACGACACCGCGGTGCAGCGGTTCGCCGACGACCTCTTCGGACCGCTGCCGTCGGCCGTCCGCACGGTGGCCCGCAGCCGTGCGTACGCCCTGCCCGGTGCCCCGGCCGGCCAGGACCCCGACCTCACCCTCCTCGCCGCGCTCGACCGCAGCCGCACCCGGCTCGTCGCCGGCCGCTGGCCCGCACCGGCGGCCGCCGGTGCGACCGTCGAGGCCGCCGCGCCCGAGGCCGCCCTGCGCGGCATGGGACTGACCGCCGGACGGCTGCCCGCCACCCTCGCGCTCACCGACCGCTTCAGCGGCGGCAGCCTCACCGTCCGCGTCACCGGCGTGTACCGGCCGGCCGACCGGGGCGACCCGTACTGGCGGCTCGACCCGCTCGCCGGCCAGGGCGCCCGCAGCCTCGGTTACACCACCTACGGACCCCTGCTCACCGACGACTCCGCGTTCACCGCGGGCCCGGTCGCCCAGGCCGGCCGCAGCTGGCTGATCACCGCCGACTTCTCCGGGATCGACCGCGACCGGGCCGAC
Organism: Kitasatospora paranensis; assembly: GCF_039544005.1. NCBI lineage: Bacteria > Bacillati > Actinomycetota > Actinomycetes > Kitasatosporales > Streptomycetaceae > Kitasatospora > Kitasatospora paranensis. The sequence continues at coordinate 2,184,646 of NZ_BAABKV010000001.1, read as the reverse complement.
GCCCTGCGCGGGCGGGCCACCCTGCTGCCCGCCCGGCTCCAGGCCGCCGCCGCCGTCCGGATCGACACCGACCTGCCCGCGCTGCTCGACGAACTGGCCTCGGACGCCCTGGTGTCCCGCTCCACCCTGCTGGTCGGCGCGCTCCAGCTCGCCGTCCTCGCCGCCGCCGTGCTCCTGCTCGTGGTGCACCTGCTGGCCGAGCGGCAGGCCGACGAGAACCGGCTGCTCGCCGCACGCGGCGCCTCCCGCCGCCGGATCGGCGCCTTCACCGCCACCGAGATCGCCCTGCTGGCCCTGCCCGCCGTCGTCCTCGGGCCGCCGCTCACCCCGGCCCTGCTCGCGGTGCTCCGCCGGGCTGCCCCCGCCGCGGGCACCGGCACCGGACTGCCCTGGTTCGCCTGGCCCGCCGCGGCGCTCTGCGCGCTGGCCTGCGTGCTGCTCGCCACCGTCCCCGTGCTGCTGCGTGCCGCCGGGGCCGCCGTGCTGCGCCGGGCCGGCCGCCGCCACGCCGCGATCCCCGCAGCCGCCCGGATCGGCGCGGACGTGGCCCTCGCCGCGCTCGCCGTGGTCACCTACCTCCAACTCGCGGGCCACACCGGGGGGCTCACCCCGGACGCCGGCGGCCGACTCGGCATCGACCCGCTGCTGGTGGTCGCGCCGGCCCTCGCACTCTGCGCGGGCACCGTGGCCGTCCTGCGCGTCCTGCCGCTCGCGGCCCGGCTCGGCGAACGCCTGGCCACCCGCGGCACCGCGCTGGGCCCCGCCCTCACCGGGTGGCAGCTGGCCCGGCGGCCGTCCCGCGCCGTCGGCCCCGTCCTGCTGCTGGTGCTCGCCGTCGCGATGGGCATGCTGGCGCTGGGTCAGCGCGCCTCCTGGGCCGAGTCCCAGCGCGACCAGGCCGACTTCGCCACGGCGGGCGGACTGCGTATATCCGGCTCGACGGCACCGGTGGCCGCCCAGGGCGAGCGGTACACGGCGCTGCCCGGCGGCGACCGGCTCATCCCGGTCGCCCGCACCGAACAGCGGCTGCCGGACGGCAGCGGGGCCGACATCCTGGCCCTGGGCAGCACGGCGGCCGCGCAGCACCTGCGGACGGCGCCGGAAATCCTCGGCGGCCGCACCGCCGCCGAGGTGTTCGGCCCGCTCGCCGCGGCCCCGGTCACCGGCCCGCGGGCCGGCCTCCCGCTGCCCGGACGGCCGCGCCGGATCGAGGTCGACCTCGACGTCCGCGTCCTGTCCGAGCAGCCGCTGGAATCCGGCGACGCCCCGCAGGACGGCCAGGACAACCACCAGGTCGGGGTGGAGCTGCTCGTCCGGGACCGCTTCGGTGCCGATGTCTGGGTCCGGCTGCCGGCCGTCCCCGACGACACCCGACGGACGGTCTCCGCCGACCTCGACGAGCTGACCGGCCCGTCCGGGACGTTCGCCGCCCCGCTGACCGTCGTCGGCGTCGCCGTCGACAGCGGAGCCGTCCCCGACTCCGCGACCGCGCGCCGGGTGACGCTCCACCGGATCGCGGCCGGCGACACCGCGACCGGCCCGGCCACCGCCGCCGCCGTCCCGGACGGCCTCGGCTGGTCCGTCCGCGGCTCCGCGCACCCCGGCGCGACGACCCGGGCCGCCGCGACGGCCGACACCCCGCTGATCCTCGACGCGACCACCCTGGGCGCCGACTCCGCGCGGATCGAACTCGCCCCCGCCGACCGCGCGGGCACCGCGGCCGCCGTTCCCGAGGTGAAGGCCGTCGCGACCCGCGGCTACCTCACCGGGCTCGGCGCCTCGGTCGGCGACCTCGTCCGGGTGCCGTTCGGCACCGGCGACGTCCAGGTGCGGGTCGCGGCCGTGGTGGACGCCCTGCCGACCACCACCCGCGCGGCCCTGGCCGTCGACCTCGCCACCCTCGACCGCTGCCTCGTCGCGGCCGGCGAGCGGGGCTGGGCCCCTCCGAATGGTGGCTGCCGGGCACCGGCCCCGCCGACCCCGTGCCCGGCCGGGCCGCCGAGGCGCTGCGCGGCGACCCGACGGCCACCCAGAGCCTGCAGGTCCGGGACGAGATCGCGGCCGCCCTGCGCGCCGACCCGTACGGCGCCGCCGCGCAGGCCGCACTGGCCGCCCTGGCGCTCGCCGCCGTCGTGCTCGCCGCGATCGGCTTCGCCACCGCGACGGCCGGCTCCGCCGCCGAGCGCGCGGGGAGTTCGCGGTGCTGACCGCGCTCGGCGCACCCCGCCGCGCGCTGACCCGGACCGTGCCCGCGCAGCAGGCGGTACTGGGCGTGCTGGGCCTGACGACCGGTCTCGCCCTCGGCGCCCTGCTCGTCCGGCTGGTCGTCCCGCTCGCCGTGCTGACCCCGCAGGCCCGCCGCCCGGTGCCCGCGGTCGTCGTCCAGCTGCCGCCCGGCCAGGTGGCCGTGCTCGCCGCCGTGGTCTGCCTCGCCCTGCTCGTCCCCGCGGTGCTCACCGGCCGCCGCCACGCCGAGGCCGCCGCCCGGCTCCGCCACCTGGAGGACATGTGACCGAGCGTCACGGCCGCGCCGTCGGCCCGACGCCCTGGGTGCGGGCACGGCTGCGGGCCGCACCGGGGCCGCGCTGCTGGCGGCCGCCCTGGTCTTCGCGACGGCCTTCCTCGCCACCGCGCTGCCGCGCACCCTCGACCGCTCCGCCGACGGGGCGCTGCGTGCGCTCGTCCGCGCCAACGGACCGACCGCCGGTGCGCTCGTCGCCACCGCGACACCGCTGCGCGGCAGCCACGACCTCGCCGCCGACCTCGACACCCTGCGCGCCACGGTGAGCGGACTGGTCGACGACCCGCTGCGGCTCCAACCCGGCCGGACGGTGACCGGCTCCCGCACCCTCGTACCCATGCCGCTGCTCGGCGCCGGACTGCCCCGGCCCGGCGGCGAACCCCCGAGCTCGGCCTCTTCTTCCTCGACGGCGCCGACCGGCACGCCCGGCTCGCCGCCGGGCGCTGGCCGGGCGGTTCCCCTCCGCCGCCGGCCCCGCGGTCGAGGTGGCGCTCGCCGAGCCGACCGCCGCCGTGCTCGGCCTGCACGTCGGCTCGGTGATCGACGGCGGCAGCGTCCTCCAGCAGCAGCGCCTGGCCACCGTGGTCGGCCTCTTCCGGGCCACCGACCCGCAGGACCCGTTCTGGGCCGGCACGGCGTGCCTGACCGCGGCCTGCCCCGTCGCCCGCACCGTCCAGGGCGAGTCCGTGCCGTACTGGCTGACCGGCGCCCTGGTCGGCCGCGGCCGGCTCGCCGCCCTGTCGTGGTGGTCCGACCGGGCCGAGGACTTCGTCCAGCTGCCGCTGGACCCGACGGTGCTGCGGGCCGACCGGACGGCCGCCCTGCAGGGCAGCGTCGGCGCGTTGCTGGCCGGCCCGAAGGCCGACGCGGCCGCCGCCGAGTCCCGCCGCATCGACCTGCACGTCACGTCCGACCTGCCCGCCCTGCTGACGCTGGCCGAGCACCGCCGGGCCGCGGCCGCCCCGCTCACCGCGCTCGGACCGGTCGGCGCCGCCGGGGTCGCGCTCGCCGTGCTCTGCCTGGCAGCCGCCCTGGCCGTCGAGCGCCGTACGGCCGAACTGCACCTGCTGCGCGCCCGTGGCGCCTCCCGCACCGCGCTCGGCCGGCGGCTGCTGGCCGAGGGGGCGGTGACGGTGCTGCCCGCGGCCGCCGTGGCCACCGTCCTGGCGCTGGCCGCGCTCCCCACCCCGCGCTGGGGCGCCGCCGTGGCGGCCGGCGGCGCGGCCGCCGCCGTCGCCCTGCTCGCCCTGCCCGTGCGCGCCCTGCTCGCGCTGCCCGCCGACGCCCGCCGGGGCGCCCGGCAGGAAGCGGCCGCACACCGCTCCGGGCGCCGCCGGGCCGTCGCCGAGGCGGCCGTCGCGGCGGTCACCGTCGGTGCGCTGGTCGCGGCCCGGCGGCGCGGTGTCGCGTCCGGCGCCGGCGTCGATCCGCTGCTCGTCGCCGCGCCCCTGCTGATCGCCCTCTCCGGGGCCCTGCTGCTGGCCCGCTGCTGGCCCGCGCTGGCCGGCCTGGCCGCCCGGCGCGCCGCCCGGGGCCGCGGGCCCATCGCCTTCCTCGGGCTGGCCCGGGCCGCCCGGGGAAGCGGCGGACGGCGCAGGCCGAGCGTCCTGCCGCTGCTCGCCCTGCTGCTGGCGGTCACCACGGCGGGATTCGGCGCCACCGTCCTCACCGCCCTGCACGCCGGACAGCAGCGGGCCGCGCTGACCGCGGTCGGCGCCGACGCGGTGGTCTCCACCCCCGGCGACCCGCTGCCGGCCGGCTTCGCGGACGCCGCCGCCGCCCTGCCCGGCGTCGTCTCCGGGCTCACCGCCTGGCGCGACGGCGACGCCGCGATGGCGACGGCCGACCGCAGCCTCTTCCCGAACGTGACCGTGCTGGTGGTCGACCCCGTCCGCTACGCGGCGCTGGCGGAGAAGTCCGGGACGGGCCGGTTCGACCCGGCGCTGCTCGCCGCCGGCACCGCCGACGGCGCGGTGCCCGTCCTGGTCACCCCCGGGCTCGCCGCCCGCCTCGACGACAGCCCCGCCGGGATCCACCTCGGACCGGGCGAGATCGAGGCCCGGATGGTGGGCGTCATCGACGGCGCCGTCGGCGTCGGCGGCGGCGAGATCGCCGTGCTGCCGGCCGCACCGGCCGCCGCCGCGCTCCCCGCCGTCGGCCACCCCAACCTCTGGTTCGGCACCGGCCGGATCGAGCCCGGCCCGCTGGGCGACCTGCTGCGGCGGCTCGACCCGGCAGCCGGGAGCACGGCCGTCCAGGCGGCCTCGGCCGGCCCGGCGCGCTACCACGTCGCCACCGCCGCGGCGGAGGCGCGGCGGCTCGCCGCCGACCCGGCGCCGCGCGCGGCGGCCCGGCTCTTCGACACCGCGGTGCTCGCCGCCGACGCCTTCGCCCTGCTGGCCGTCCTGCTCACCCTGGTGCGGGCGACACCGGAACGGACGGCGCTGCTCGCCAGGCTGCGCACGATGGGGCTGCGCCCGCGGGCCGGGCTGGCGCTGATCCTCGCGGAGGCGCTGCCGCAGGCCCTCGCCGCCGCGGTGGTGGGTGCCGCCCTGGCCGCGGCCGCCGCCCTGGTCCTCGGCCCGGCCGTCGACCTGGCCGCCATCATCGGTGCGCCCGTGCACGCCACCGTCGCCTTCGCCGCCGGGCCGGTGGCGGTGCAGGCCCTGGCCCTCGCGGCGGCCGCGGCGGCCGCGGTGTTCGCCGAGGCGGCGTACTCGGCCCGACGACAGATCAGCACCGAACTCCGAGCGGGGGACGACCGATGACCAGCGACACGGCCGGCGTGGCACCGAGCTACCAGGACCTGCAGCGGGCCGCGCTGGCCGCGGCGGAGCCCGTCCGGTACGGCGCGGACGCCGCGATCGTCTGCGACCGGCTGGTGCGGATCTTCACCGCCGACCGGGTCGAGGTGCAGGCCCTCCAGGGGCTCGACCTGGTGGTGGACCGCGGCGACCTGGTGGCCCTGGTCGGCGCCTCCGGCAGCGGCAAGTCCACGCTGCTGGCGATCCTCGCCGGGCTCGACGTGCCCACGGCCGGCTCCGCCGCCGTCGGGGGCTGCGACCTGCTCGCGATGAACGCCGGCGAGCGCCTGCGCTACCGCCGCGAGGTGGTCGGGTTCGTGTGGCAGCAGACCGCCCGCAACCTGATGCCGTTCCTGACGTCCGCGCAGAACATCGCCCTGCCGCTGCAACTGCGCGGCGGGCGCCGCGGCCCGGGGGCCAAGCGGCGGCACCGGGCGCGCGTCGCCGAGCTGCTGGAGGCGCTCGGCATCGGTGACCTGGCCGACCGCCGCCCGGCGGAGCTCTCCGGCGGCCAGCAGCAGCGGGTGGCGATCGCGGTGGCGATGGCCAACGATCCGGCCGTGCTGCTCGCCGACGAGCCGACCGGCGAGCTCGACTCCGAGACGGCCGCGGGCATCTTCGAGGCCTTCCGCACCGTCAACCGCGAGCTGGGCACCACGGTGGTGATCGTCACGCACGACCCGATGGTGGCCGGCGAGGTGCGCCGCACGGTGGCCGTCCGGGACGGCCGGACCAGCACCGAGGTGCTGCGGCGGACGGTCACTGCCGAGGACGGCTCGGAGCAGGTCAGCGAGCGGGAGTACGTCGTCCTCGACCGGGCCGGGCGGGTGCAGCTGCCGCCGGCCTTCCTGCGGGCGCTGGGCATGGAGCGCCGGGTCGCGGTCGACCTGGCCGCCGACCACATCGCCGTCCGGGCGGACGACACGGACCGCTAGCGGACCCAGGGACAGGGGCAGGGGGCCGGTCAGGCGGCCGGGCCCCCGAGCATCCGCAGGACCAGGACGCCGTAGCGGCGGCCCAGCTCCTCCGGGGTCTCGGTCGAGCGGTCGGTGTACCAGCGCGCCACGTCGATGCCGAGCGAGGTGACGGCGCGGGCGGCCGTCCGGGCGTCCAGGACGTCGAAGTCGCCGACCGCGACGCCGTGCTCGATGATCCGGCGCACGGTGTCCTCGATCCGGATCCGCAGGCCGGCGACCTCGGCGAAGGCGTCCTCGGGCAGCGCGTACAGCTCGTGGTTGACGATCCGGCCGACCGTGTGGCCGCGGGCGTGCCAGACGGTGAAGTCCTCGACCAGCTGCCGCATCTGGTCGACCGGCCCGGGTGCGGAGGCCTCGGCGCGTTCGACGAGGTCCAGGGTGGCCCGGTGGCCCGTCCGGCTGATCTCGGCGAGCAGGGCGGCCTTGGACGGGAAGTGGATGTACAGCGCCGCCGGGCTCATGCCGGCCGCGGTGGCGATGTCCCTGGTCGTCGTGGCGTGGTAGCCGCGGCGGGCGAAGGACTCCACACCGGCGAGCAGCAGCCGCCGGGCGGTCTCGGTGCGCTCCCCGGACCACAGGTCGGCGGTGGCTTGGTCGGTCATGGCGTCAATCCTCGCAGACGGATCACGGACGGCGGCGCCCGGCTGTTGACAGTGTGGCCCGTCGGCAACATGCTAAGCAAGCGCTTAGTCACCATCCTCGTGCTCGATCCGCGCTCCATCCGTGCTCCACCTGTCGACAGACGTACGGCGAAAGGTTTTGGCGATGACACCCTCGTTCAAGGGCCGGGTGGCCCTGGTCACCGGCGCCAGTCGGGGCATCGGCCTCGGCATCGCGCGGGAGCTCGTCCAGCGCGGCGCGAAGGTCTGCATCACCGCCCGCAACCCCGAGCCGCTCGCCGACGCCGTCCGCGACCTCGGCGGCCCGGAGGTCGCCATCGCGGTCGCCGGCAAGGCCGACGACGCGGCCCACCAGGACGAGGCGGTGAGCCGCACCATGGAGGCCTTCGGCCGGCTCGACTTCCTGGTGAACAACACCGGCATCAACCCCGCCTACGGCCCGGTGCTCGACACCGACCCCGCGGTGGCCGCCAAGATCATGGCCGTCAACGTCCTCGCGCCGCTCGCCTGGACCCGCCGCGCGCACGCGGCCTGGATGGGCGAGCACGGCGGCGCGGTGGTCAACGTGGCCTCCATCGCCGGCATCCGCTCCTCCGCCGGGATCGGCATGTACGGCGTGAGCAAGGCCGCCGTCATCCGCCTCACCATGGAGCTCGCCGCCGACCTCGGCCCCGGCATCCGGGTCAACGCGGTGGCGCCCGCCGTCGTCAAGACCAAGTTCGCCGAGGCGCTCTACGAGGGCCGCGAGGAGAAGGTCGCCCGCGCCTACCCGCTCGGCCGGCTCGGCCTGCCCGAGGACGTCGCCGGCGCGGTCGCCTTCCTGCTCTCCGACGACGCCGCCTGGATCACCGGCCAGAACCTCGTCGTCGACGGCGGCGTGACCCTCGGCGGCGGGCTGTGACCGCCCCCGCGGACAGCGGCCTCGCGGGCCGCGGCGTCGTCGTCACCGGGGCCGGCCGCGGCATCGGCGAGGCCCTGGCCGCGGCCTTCGCCGCCGCCGGCGCCCGGGTCGTCGTGAACGACCTGGACGCCGACGCCGCCAAGGCCGTCGCGGACCGGATCGGCGGCACCGCCGCCCCCGGCGACGCCGCCTCGGCCGAGGGCGTCGCCGACCTGCTCGGCGCTGCCCGCGCCGCGCTCGGCGCCGTCGACGTCTACTGCGCCAACGCCGGCATCGCCCCGATCGGCGGGGCCGACGCCGGCCCGGAGGTGTGGGCCCGGGCCTGGGACGTCAACGTGATGGCGCACGTCCGCGCGGCCGAACAGCTCCTGCCCGACTGGCTGGAGCGGGGCGAGGGCCGCTTCCTCGCCACCGTGTCCGCGGCCGGCCTGCTCACCATGCTCGGCTCTGCGCCGTACGCCGTCAGCAAGCACGGCGCGCTCGCCTTCGCCGAATGGCTCTCCGCCACCTACCGGCACCGCGGGATCCGGGTGCACGCGCTCTGCCCGCAGGGCGTGCGCACCGACATGCTGAAGGTCACCGGCGCGGCCGGCGACGTCCTGCTGCGGCCCACCGCGATCGAGCCCGGGGAGGTGGCCGCGGCCACCCTCCGGGCCATCGCCGAGGAGCGCTTCCTCGTCCTGCCGCACCCCGAGGTCGCCGACTACGCCGCGGCCCGCGCCACCACCCCGGACCGCTGGCTGGCCGGGATGAACCACCTCCAGCAGGCGATCGAGAACTCCCCGGGAGGCACCGCATGAAGGCCTGGCAGGTACGCGAACTCGGCGAGCCCGCCGCAGTGATGGTGCAGGCGGAGACCGACCGTCCGGTCCCCGCGGCCGGACAGCTGCTGGTGAAGGTCCGGGCCGCCGCCGTCAACTTCCCCGACGCGCTGATGTGCCGCGGGCACTACCAGGTCCGGCCGCCGCTGCCGTTCACCCCGGGCGTCGAGCTGTGCGGCGAGGCCGCCGGCGGCGACCGGGCCGGGGAGCGACTGATCGGCACCGCCCTGCTGCCCGCCGGCGCCTTCGCCGAGTACGCCCTGATGGACGCCGGATCGGTCTTCGCCGCCCCCGCCGCCCTCGACGACGCCGAGGCGGCCGCCCTCCACATCGGCTACCAGACGGCCTGGTTCGCCCTGCACCGCCGGGCCCGGCTGCGGGCCGGCGAGACCCTGCTCGTGCACGCCGCGGCGGGCGGCGTCGGCAGCGCCGCCGTCCAGCTCGGCAAGGCCGCGGGGGCGACGGTGATCGGCGTGGTCGGCGGCCCGGCCAAGGCGGCGGCCGCCACCGCGCTCGGCGCGGACCTGGTGATCGACCGGCACAGCGAGGACTTCGTCGCGGCGGTCAAGCAGGCCACCGGCGGCCGCGGTGCGGACGTCGTCTTCGACCCGGTCGGCGGCGACGCCTACACCGGCTCCACCAAGTGCATCGCCTTCGAGGGCCGGATCGTCGTGGTCGGCTTCGCCGGCGGCACCATCCCGGCGCCCGGTCTCAACCACGCCCTGGTGAAGAACTACGCCATCCTGGGCCTGCACTGGGGTCTCTACAACACCCGCGACCCGCAGGCCGTCCGGGACTGCCACACCGAACTCACCGGGCTCGCGGCCAAGGGCGTCGTGAAGCCCCTCATCGGCGAGCACCTGACCCTGGACCGCGCCGCCGAGGCCGTCCAACTGGTCGCCGACGGCGCCTCGATCGGGCGGCTGACGCTGCACCCGTGAACCCTGCCGACGGCCTTCGCCACCGTCCCGCCAGGCACTCGGTGTCCGGCGGACGAGTGGCGGGGGCCGCTGCGCTTGACCGGGAAGCGGATCCCCGCAGACTGAACCCATGACCTCCTCCGCACCCGGCCCGGTTCCGCCCGCGGCCGGCGAATTCGCCCCCGCACCGGCCGCCGACGACAGCCTGGCGGCCGATCTGCGCCGCACCGCCGCGGAGTTCGGGCTCGCTCTTCCCGCGCCGGAGGAGAAGGGGAGCGCAGCGTCGAGTTCCGCGACGCCGACGGCCGTCGGGTGACCGTGATCGCCCTCCGGGCCGAGCCCGGCTACCGGGTGCGCTGTGGCCGGCAGGGTGCCTCGCTCGCCGCGGGAACGACCGAGGACCTGGCCGCCGTGGCCAGGGCCGTTGCGGCCTGGATGGGCGGCGCCGGTCTCGAACGCACCCGGGTGGCGGCCCCGTTCATCCGGTTCAGGCCATGGGCGCTCGACCACGAACGCGAGCCGTTCGACCAGGTCGAACTGGCTTGGAGACACAAGCTCGACCGGTTCCACATGCTTCCGGGACGGCGCCGTCCCCATGTTGAGGCACTCGTGGAGGCGGCGCACGCCCAGCCCGCCCTCCGTCGGCTGATGCCGGTCACCAGCCACTTCGTGCTCTGGTTCTCCACCCGCGTCAACCACCCGTACGAGCGGGTCGGATACGCGATCGATCCGCAGGGCGACGGGCAGTACGTGGTGCGGGACCTCGGCGAGGTCATCGCCTGCACCACCACCCCGGAAGAAGCCGTCGCCCTCGCCGTGGCCGCCCTCCCGGAGGGCACCGGCCCGGCGCACTGACCGGGTCGGTCCGGCGCGCCGTCCTCGCCGAACCCGCCGAGCACCGGCGCCCGGCGCTTTCCGCGGAGCTGTCCTCCGGCGCCCACCGCCGACCCGCAAGCGCCTGTGCCCCGGACGGTCGGACCGCCGGGGCACAGGCAACTGGCATGCCGTCAGCCCGAGACCGGGGCCGGCAGGTCCACCAGGCGGGCCAGGGAGGCGCGGTGGGCGCCCGGGGTGCCGAGCGCGATCTGGTCGGCCTTGGCGCGCTTCAGGTACAGGTGGGCCGGGTGCTCCCAGGTCATGCCGATGCCGCCGTGGAGCTGCACGCACTCCTCCGCGGCCCGCACCGCCAGCGCCCCGCAGTGCGCCTGGGCCAGCGCCACCGCGACCGGCGCGTCCGCGTCGCCCCGGGCCAGCGTGTCCGCCGCGTACCGGGCGGCCGCCCTGGCCCCGACCGTCTCCAGCCACAGGTCGGCCAGCCGGTGCTTGATCGCCTGGAACGAGCCCAGCGGGCGGGCGAACTGGGTCCGCTCCTTCAGGTACGCCACGGTGGTGGCCAGGCACCACTCGGCGATGCCCAACTGCTCGGAGGCCAGCAGCCCGGCACCCGTCAGCAGGGCCCGCTGCAGTGCCGCCTCCGCGTCCGGTCCGGCCGCGAGCAGCCGCCCGGGCACCCCGGCCAGCGTCACGTCCGCCACCGGCCGGGTCAGGTCCAGTGATGTCCGCGGCACCACGCCGAGCCCGGCCGCGCTCGCCTCCACCGCGTACAGCGCGGCCCCCTGCGGGCCGGCCGCCGGGACCAGCAGCACGTCGGCGGCCGAGGCATCGGCGACCGCGGTGATCCGGCCGCCGAGCGTGCCCGCGCCGTCCACCCGGACACCGGCCGGGAACGCCGACCCGGGCGCCGTCGACAGCGGCACCGCCAGCGCCGCCGTGCGCGCTCCCTCCGCCAGGGCGGCCGTCAGCGGGTCCGCCGGGCAGGCCGCGAGCAGTGCGGTGGTCGCCAGCACGACGCTGCCGAGGAACGGCACCGGCGCGACGCTGCGGCCCAACTCCTCCAGGACGACCGCGGTTTCGCGCAGTGAGGCGCCCGCACCGCCGGCCGCCTCGGGGACGTGGAGCCCGGCGGCGCCGAGGTCGGCGGCGAGCTTGCGCCACAGCGCCGGGTCGTACGGGGCCGGGCCCTCGCAGCGGGCCAGCACGGCGGCGGTGGTGCAGTGGTCCGCGAGCAGGGCCCGCACGCTGGCGCGGAGCTCCTCCTCGACCTCGGAGTACAGCAGGTCGGCGGTCATCGCGGCAGCTCCTTCCAGGGCACGTTCTTGTCGGTGCGCGGCTCGCCGGGCAGGCCGAGCACCCGCTCGGCGATGATGTTCCGCAGGATCTCCGAGGTGCCGCCCTCGATGGAGTTGCCCTTGGCCCGCAGGTAGCGGTAGCCGGCCTCGCGGCCGGTGAAGTCGACGTGGTCGGGGCGGCGCATCGTCCAGTCGTCGTACGACAGGCCTTCCTCGCCGAGGAGTTCGACCTCCAGGCCGCTCAACTCCTGGGCGAGGCGGGCGAAGGCGAGCTTCATCGCGGCGCCCTCGGGGCCGGGCTGCCCGACGGTGAGCTGCTGGCGCAGCCGTTCGCCGGTGAGCCGGGCGACCTCGGCCTCCACCCAGCCCTTGAGCAGCCGCTGGTGGAGGTCGTGGGTGCGCAGCTCGGGCCGGGCCCGCCAGGTCTCGGCGACGACGCCGACCATCCCGGCCTCGCGCGGTGCGGCCTGGCCGCCGATGGCGACCCGCTCGTTGTTGAGGGTGGTCTGGGCGACCTGCCAGCCCTCGCCGACCGCGCCGAGCCGGTGCGCGTCGGGGATCCGGACGCCGGTGAGGAAGACCTCGTTGAACTCGGCCTCGCCGGTGATCTGGCGCAGCGGCCGGACGTCGACGCCGGGGTCGGTCATGTCGCAGACGAAGTAGGTGATGCCCTGGTGCTTGGGCACGTCCGGGTCGGTGCGGGCGATCAGGATCGCCCAGCGGGCGGTGTGCGCGCTGGAGGTCCACACCTTCTGGCCGTCCACCACCCAGGTGTCGCCGTCGAGGACGGCCCGGGTGCCGAGGGCGGCGAGGTCGGATCCGGCGCCCGGCTCGGAGAACAGCTGGCACCACACCTCCTCGCCCGTCCACAGCGGCCGCAGGAAGCGCCGCTTCTGCGCATCGGTGCCGTACTTGAGGATCGTGGGGGCGGCCATGCCGAGGCCGATGCCGATCCGCCGGGGGTCGTTGCCGGGGGCGCCGGCGGCGGCCAGTTCGGCGTCGACCACGGCCTGGAGGCTGCGCGGGGCGCCGAGGCCGCCGAGGCCCTCCGGGAAGTGCACCCAGGCGAGGCCTGCGTCGAAGCGGGCCTGCAGGAATGCGAGCCGGTCGGTGTCGGCGGGGTCGTGGGCGGCGAGCAGCGCGGCGGTGCGCTCGCGGAGTTCCGACTCCATGTCAGCTCTCCTTCTGCTGGTAGCGCTTGAGTTCGCGGTGGGCGAGGGACCTGCGGTGGACCTCGTCGGGGCCGTCGGCGAGCCGCAGGGTGCGGTTGCCGGCCCAGAGCTGGGCGAGCGGGGTGTCCTGGCTGACGCCGGCGGCACCGTGCGCCTGGACGGCCTTGTCGAGGATCCACTCGACGGTCTGCGGCACGATGATCTTGATGGCCTGGATCTCGGTGTGCGCGCCGCGGTTGCCGACGGTGTCCATCAGCCAGGCGGTCTTGAGCACCAGGAGGCGGGCCTGCTCGATGCGCACCCGCGACTCGGCGATCCAGTCCTGGACGACGCCCTGGTCGGCGAGCGGGCGGCCGAAGGCGATCCGGTCGGTGACCCGGCGGCACATCAGTTCCAGGGCGCGCTCGGCGATGCCGATCGCCCGCATGCAGTGGTGGATGCGGCCGGGGCCGAGCCGGGCCTGCGCGATGGCGAAGCCGGATCCCTCCTCACCGATGAGGTTCGCCGCCGGCACCCGGACGTCCTCGAAGATCACCTCGGCGTGCCCGCCGTGGTCCTGGTCCTCGTACCCGAAGACGGTCATGCCGCGCTTCACGGTGACGCCGGGGGTGTCGCGCGGGACGAGGATCATCGACTGCTGGCGGTGCTTGGGCGCGTCCGGGTCGGTCTTGCCCATCACGATGAAGATCCGGCAGTTCGGGTTCATCGCACCGGTGATGTACCACTTGCGGCCGTTGACGACGTAGTCGTCGCCGTCCCGCTCGATCCGGGTGGTGATGTTGGCGGCGTCCGAGGAGGCGACGTCCGGTTCGGTCATCGCGAAGGCGGAGCGGATCTCGCCGGCCAGCAGCGGCTCCAGCCACTGCTTGCGCTGCTCCTCGCTGCCGAACTGGTGGAGCACCTCCATGTTCCCGGTGTCCGGGGCGGCGCAGTTGAGGGCGGCGGGGGCGAGCAGGACGGAGCGGCCGGTGATCTCGGCGAGCGGCGCGTACTGGAGGTTGGTGAGCCCGGCGCCCGCGTCGCCGGGCAGGAAGAGGTTCCACAGGCCGCGGTCCCGGGCCGCCGCCTGGAGTCCGGCGACCACCTGCGGGACGGTCCACGGCTCGCGGGCCGGGTCGGCGAGCTGCGCGGCCAGCACCGGCTCGGCCGGGTACACCCGCTCGTCCATGAAGTCGAGCAGTTGGGAGCGGAGTTCCTCGGTGCGGGAGTCGAAGGCGAAGTCCACGGGTCAGCGCTCCTTGAGTGAGGTGAGGCCGAACGAGACGAACAGCGGCACGAGTTCGCCGACCCGGTCGAAGCCGGCGCCGACCGTGCGGCCCTGGGTGAAGCGGTAGTGGATGCCCTCCAGCACGACGGCGAGCTTGAAGGAGGCGAAGCCGACGTACCAGCCGAGGGCGGAGACGTCCCGCCCGGAGCCGGCCGCGTACCGGCCGACCAGTTCGGCGGTGGTGGGGAAGCCGGGGGCGAGGGCGGCGCCGGGCAGCGCGCCGTCGAAGCGGCGGGCGAGCTCGGTGTACATCACGAGCAGGCCGACGTCGGTCAGCGGGTCGCCGAGGGTGGACATCTCCCAGTCGAGCACCGCCCGGATCCGGTCGTCGTCGCCGACCAGGACGTTGTCGAGCCGGTAGTCGCCGTGCACCAGCGCGGGCGCGGGGGAGTCGGGCAGGGTGCGGGCGAGCTGCTCGTGCAGGTCGTCGATGCCGGCCACCTCACGGCTGCGGGAGGCGTCGAGCTGCTTGCCCCAGCGGCGCAGCTGCCGCTCCAGGAAGCCCTCGGGCCGGCCGAAGGCGGCGAGCCCGACCTCGTCGGGGTCGACGGCGTGCAGGTCGACGAGGGTGTCGACGAGGTGGAGGCCGAGGGCGTGCACCCGCTCGGTGCCGAGAGCGGCGAGGGCGGCGGCGTCCCGGTGCGGGGTCCCGTCGACGTGCTCCATCAGGTAGAAGGGCGCGCCGATCACCTCGGTGTCCTCGACCAGCAGCAGCGGCCGGGGTACCGGGACCCGGGTGGGGTGCAGGGCGGCGAGCACGGTGTACTCGCGGGCCATGTCGTGGGCGGTGGCGAGCACGTGGCCGAGCGGCGGGCGGCGCAGCACCCAGCGGGAGGTGCCGTCCTCCAGCAGATACGTCAGGTTTGACCGGCCGCCCTCGAAGAGCCGGGCGTGCAGCGGTCCGGTGACGGTGCCCGGCAGGTCCGCGTCGAGCCGCTCGCGCAGCCGTGCCAGGTCGAGACCGGGTGGGGTCTCGGGGGTGTCGCTCATGGGCCCTCGCCTCGGTAGGAATCTACTGACTAAGCGCTTGCTTAGCTTCGCCGGGAGGGCTGCCGTTGTCAACGGCCGCCGGGCCCCCGCGGGCACGCGGCGAGCCGCCCCGGGGCGGTCGGTGCGCGGGGCGGCTCGTGGTGCCGGGCCGCGCGGTGGCGGGGGCGGCCGCCGCCGACGGCCCGGGCGATCCGGGCGCCGGCCCGGCCCCGGTCGTCGTCCTCCCGGTGCAGCGGGTACGCCCGACGGCTCGACAACCGGAGGGGGACGGTGCCGGGACGGCCGCGAGCCCGGCCGGGTGTGGGTCCGGCCGGGCTCGCGGGGTTTCGGGGGAGGGGAGGGGTCAGTGACCGCCCTCGTCGACGACCTCGACGCCCTCGATGTTCTCGTCGATCAGGTCGGCCGGCAGGGCCACCCGGATCGCCCAGTGGTAGATGCCGACGGAGAACGCGGCGACCAGGGCCATGTCCCACCACATCGGGATGGCGCCGGTGCCGTCACCGAAGCCGCCCTGCCAGGAGATCAGGCCGAGACCCACCAGGTAGACGGGCAGCCACTGCGCCGGGCGCCAGTCGAGGCGCGGCGCGTTCGGCAGGCCCTTGCGGGTGGCGTACGCGGCGTAGCCGCCGAGCAGCAGGTAGCCGATGACGATCGCGATGCCCAGGCGGGCCAGGGTGTGCCAGCCGGTCCAGTAGATGATCAGGCTGGCGACCACGAACGACAGCGGGGCGATGACCTCGCCGAACGGCAGCCGGTAGGAGCGCTCGCGGTTCGGCAGGCGGCGGCGCAGTGCGCCGAAGGCCAGCGGGGCGCCGGCGTACATCAGCACCGAGGCGGAGGTGATGAAGCCGACCAGCTCCTGCCAGCTCGGGAAGGGCAGGAAGCAGATCACGCCGGTGACGAACGAGATGGTCAGGCCGAACCACGGCACGCCGCGCTTGTCGATCCGCTCGAACAGCTGCGGGGCGTAGCCGTTCTTGCTCAGGCCGTAGGAGATGCGCGAGGTGGAGGTGGTGTAGATCAGGCCGGTGCCGCCGGGCGAGACGATGGCGTCGAAGTACAGCACCCAGGCGAGCCAGCCGAGGCCGACCAGGGTGGCGAGGCCGGCGAACGGGCCGCTGATGCCGGGGAAGTCCAGGTTGCCCCAGCCCTTGGCGAAGGCGGTGCCGGGCAGCGCGGCGATGAACACGACCTGCAGCAGGACGTAGATCAGGGTGCCGATGGCGACCGAGCCGAGCACGGCGCGCGGGATGTCGCGCTTGGGGTTGCGGCTCTCGCCGGCCAGCTGGATGGCCTGCTCGAAGCCGAGCAGCGCGAAGATGATGCCGCTGGTGCTGATGGCGGCGAGCACGCCCTTGGCGCCGAACGGCGCGAAGCCGTGCGAGGTGAAGTTGCTGCCGTGGAAGTTGCTGACCGCCAGCACGAAGATGGTGAGCAGCGGGACGAAGATCTTCAGCCAGGTCGCCACCGAGTTGGTGTGGGCGAGGACCCGGACGCCGAGGAAGTTCACCGCGACGAACACGCCCATCAGCAGCACCGCGACCACGAAGCCGCTGGTGGTGAGGGTGCCGTTGTCGTTGAGGAAGCTCTTGGCGAACTCCCAGTGACCGGCGTAGCCGATCATGGCCTCGACCTCGATCGGCGCGACCGTCGCCGCCTGGAGCCAGGAGAACCAGCCGAAGGACATGCCGGCCAGGCCGCCGAAGGCGTAGTGCGGGTAGCGGGCGGTGCCGCCGGCGACCGGGAACATCCCGCCCAGCTCCGCGTGGACGAAGGCGAGCAGCACGATCGCGACCGCGCCGATGCCCCACGAGATGAGGGCCGCCGGGCCGGCGACCATGACGGCGTTCTTCGCGCCGTAGAGCCAGCCGGAGCCGATGATCGAGCCGACGGACGCCCAGAGGAGCCCGATCAGGCCGACTTCGCGGCGGAGCGAGCCGCCGCTCTTGCCGGTGGGAGGGGCGCTCGTGGGGGCGAACTGGTCAACAGAAGCCATGGGTGGAGTGGACCTCTCGGACGAATGGCAGGGGTTGAGAGTTGCCCAAGGCTAGGCGGATGGATTTGTCGAACAGAACCCCATGAATCCGAATAGTTATCTTCGCCCGGCGCGGTCGATCATGAAATATTGTCAAAGTTCACTGATGCCAAGGGAGTTGGCATCTGTGCAGGTCGTCGGGATGTTTTGAGATTTGAGGATCCCTTGAGGAATTCCGTGACCAGGTATCGCCACCCGCCCGACTGCATAGTCATGAGGCGGTCCGGGGATATTTCGGGGATGGATTGTGGATGAGTATGCAGGCATCGAAATTGGTGCAGACCATCATTCAGCGCGGTTCGGGCGCTGCCGATCCGGTCCTGTCCGGTATTACCCGCCGGTCACCTTGTCGCCGAGCGCGTCCACCGCGAACCACTGGTCGATCTGCTCGCCGGACGCGTCGCCCGCCTGGGTGTCCTGGGCGTTGTAGTAGAGCGGGTGACCCTTGTAGAGCACCTGCGAGGCGCCGTCGGTGCGCGGACCCACCCCCAGCAGCCCGTCGTCCACCCCCGTGCCCGCCACCGGGAATCCCGCCGTCGTGAGCGGTGGCCACGCCGCGGCGCAGTCGGCGTAGCAGGTCGACCGGGTCGAGGTGTCGCCGTCGAAGAGGTAGAGGGTGCGGCCCTGGGAGTCGACCAGGATCGGTCCGAGCCCGGCGTCCTCGGCCAGCCCCACCTGGGTGCCGGGCCGCTCCGGGCTCGCGCTCTGCTCGGGGCTCGGGCCCTGGCTCGGACTCGCCGACTCCTGCCGGGGCTCCCCGGGCAGCGGCGCCGGCGTCGGGTCGCCGGGGGCGCAGCCGGCGGCCGTCGCCGCGCACAGCAGGGCGAGCAGGGCGGCGGCGAGGGCGGCGGCCGGGCGGGGCTTGAACATCGCGGACTCCTTCACCGGGCGTGAGCGGTCTGCTACCACTACCGCCCCGCGCCGTCCGCCCGGCCACTCCAGAGGCCCGCCGGTCGGCGGATGGAGTGGCCCGATTGCCCTGGACGGCCCATGCCGGGCCCGCCCGCGGGTCAGTCCGCCGCCGACCACACCGTCCGGTCGCCGCCCCGCCAGCCGACCAGGTCGGGGTCGTCCAGATCGGGTTCGGGCACGCCTGCCCGGCGGATGTACTCCGCGACGTCCTCGGCGCTGCGCGCCTCGCCCACCGGGCGGCCGTAGATCTCCACCTGCCGGTAGGGGCGGTCGCCTGGGGTGGGAGGCCCTACGACGACCGGCGGGTGGAAGATGTCCCCGTCGTCGGCGGCCATGTCCGGTGACGCTGCCATACCTCCAGTGTCACCCGCCGTGGGCCGGACCGGACGGCCGCACCGCCCGGATCCCCCGCCCGGCCCAACCGCTCCGCCCGCCCGGCCGCCGCTCGGCCCTGCCGGCGACCGCCCGCCCGGCCGCCGCTCGGCCCTGCCGGGGGCCACGCCCTGCCGGTCAGGCCCGGGGTTCCGGCGGGGGATCGGTGAACAACGGGGCCCGTCCGAGCGACGGGGGTGCACCGGGCAGTCCGGCCAGCATCCAGTAGTGCCGCACCATGAGCCGGAGGATGCTGCGCACCCGCAGCAGCAGGGCTGCGGCCAGCGGCAGCTCGATCAGCAGCGCGGCGCCCAGGCTCTCCCAGATCTCGTCCGTGCCCCAGGACAGCATCACGTCGAACCAGGCGTCGCAGACCAGCAGGACGGACGCCGCCAGCGCCCACGGCACCATCAGCCGGCGCCGCCGCCAGCCGTACCAGGCGGTCGCCCCGAGGGCCACCAGCAGGCCGAGGTCGAACCCGACCCACGCCAGCCGCCACTGCCGGGCCTCGTAGTGCACCGGCAGGGTCGCCGCCAGATAGCCGATCCACGGGAGCAGTGCCACGCAGCAGACCAGCAGCAGACCCAGGCCGCGCCGCCGCCGGCGGTCGATCAGCCGCAGGGTCTCCTCGCCGAGCAGGGCCCGCCAGCCGACGGGGCCGGGGCCGGGGCCGGGAGTGGGTGCGGGCGCGGGGGTGGGGGCCGGGTGCTCGGTGTGGTCGCGGCCGTCCGGGCCGCCGGGACGGTGCTGCGCCATGGCGTCCTCCCGGTCGCTGGGCCCCTCCGGCATTGTCCCGCCGTCCGGGACGGGCCGCAGGGCCCGTGCCCCCGCCCCGGGGAAGGGGACGGGGGCACGGGCCCTGCGGGTGGTGCCGCTGTCGGTACTGCCGGTCTCAGTGCTGCCAGACGCGCACGTAGTCGACCTGCATGTCGGCGGGGGCGGAGGTCACCGCGGGGGTGGTGCTGTCCACGCCGTTGTTCAGGATCAGGTACTGCGGGGCGGTGGTGATGCCAGTGGTGATCCTGCCCACCTGGACGCCGTCGTAGTAGTAGGTGACGGAGCCCGGCGCCCACTCGGCGCCGTAGGTGTGCCAGCCGGTGAAGTCACCGGAGGCGCAGCTGCCGGGGCCGCCGGCCGGGGAGTGGAAGTGGTAGCAGGCCTGGCCGCCCAGGCCCTCCATGACGTCCATCTCGCCGTCGGCGGGCCAGCTCTGGCCGTCGGTCCAGAAGGCCGGCCAGTTGGAGATCTTGGAGCCGGTCGCCGGCAGGTAGATCCGGGCCTCGAACGCGCCGTAGCTGAACTGCGCCTTGCCGTTGCTCTGCACCATGCCGGAGCGGTACGGGTAGGTCTTGCCGTTGACGGTGGTGGCCTGCTGGACGGCGGTCAGGTGCAGGCTGCCGCCACTGACGGTGGCCTGGGACGGCGCGTAGGCGGCCGACTCGTAGCCGCTGTTCACCGGCGGGGTGGTGCAGGTCGCACAGCCGAGCCAGTTCGCCGTCCACTTCGAGGAGTCGACCGAGGAGCCGTTGAACTCGTCGGCGAACACCGACTTCCAGCTGCCCGCGATGCCGCGCGGACCGCTGCCGGAGCTGCTCGCCGAGGCGGACGCGGACGGCGACGCCGACGCGGACGGGCTCGCCGAGGTCGAGGGGGAGGCGGAGGCGCTGCTGCTCGGCTTCGCCGTGGCGCTCGCCGAGGTGCTCGGCGCCGACGTCGGAGTGGCGCTCGTGGTGGGCGACGCGCTCGTCGGGGCAGCCGTCGCGGACGGGCTCGCGGTGCGGGTCGCCGACGGCGTGCCGGGGGCGGCGGTGGTCGGGGCCGCGCTCGGGGTCGACGGCGCGGAGGCGCTGCTGGACGGCGAGGGGCTGGGGGTCACGGTCGAGCCGTTGGAGACGAACGACCGTGCCGGCGCCAGGTTGTGCCACACGTTCCCGGCCTTGTACGCGACGAAGGCGGTGTAGCTGCCGGCCGGGAAGGTCCGGGCCTGCGGCGCGAACGTCCGCTGTGCGGAGTCCAGCGTCGCCGCGGTGGCGCCGGAGAAGTCGTAGTGGGCGCCGTTCGCGGAACGCACCGCGACGGTGAGCGCCTGGACGGAGGTGGCGCGGGTGGCGTGCAGGACGGCCTTGGCCGTGACCGAGGTGCCGGTGGCCGGCGTGGTCGGCGTCAGCGTCAGGCTGTCCACGACGACCTGGTCGGTGCTCGCGGTCGCGGTGGCCGGTGCGGCCCAGGCGGCGGCGCCGATACCGGTGCCGACGGCGGCCACGGCGAGTCCGAGTGCGGTCAGCCGACGTCCGGAGATCTGTCGGCTGCGACGGTGCTTGGGGTGTCGGGGCATGGCGGCAGGGGGACCTTTCGTACCCCCTCGATGGACGTGGTCCGCCGCTCCGTCGGACGGAGTGGGCGGACCGCTCAGCGCCAGAGCCTGCGCGACGGTCCGCCCACGACGCAAGCCCGCTGCCCGTCCGGGAGGTGGTCCGGACGGCGTGTACACGCCCGAATTCCCTGGCAGGGCTGGGTCGTGACGGGGTTGCTGTGACATCGGGCACAGGCCCGGCGCGACAGGCGGCCAAGTGTGCCCGTAATGCCCGATTTGAGGTAATTGGTCGACCTGTTGGGCGGGTTGGCGGAGGGGCCGGCAGCTGCCCCGGCGGCCCGTGACGCCGGTTCAGCCCGACCGCGGGACCGCACGCGCCCCCTGTGCCGCCCGCGCGCTCCCGTGCACCCGTCCCTGCGCCTGGCCCGTGCACCGGCCCGCACGGTCCCCTTGACCTGCGCCCGGGGGCGGTGCGGAAGTCCCCGCCACCCGGGCGACCAGTCACCCCGCGCGGCCGTGCCGGCCGCCGCCGTCCCCGGGTCAGGCCAGCAGGTTGACGCCCGCCTCGAAGGCCCGGGGCAGCCTGGCCGCCAGCGGCACGATCCGCGGCGCCAGCGCCGGCCGGAGCCGCGCCCACAGCAGCGCACCCGTGAGCAGCCGGTAGCCGCGCGAGGCCCGCCGCCACGCCTGCTCGTACGCCTCGGGCCGGCCCTCGCGCAGGCAGCGCACCAGCTCGCCCGCGCAGGCGAGGGCGACCGACAGGCCCTCGCCGGTGAGGGCGTCCAGGTAGCCGGCGGCGTCGCCGACGAGCAGCGCCCGGCCGGCGACCCGGGCCCGGGACCGTTGCCGCAGCGGGCCGGCGCCGCGCACGGGTGTGCCCGGGCCGCCCGCCAGCCGGGCCGCGAGCAGCGGGAAGGCCGCCAGTTGCTCGTCGAACGGCGCCCGGTCCGAGGTGAGCAGCGCCACCCCGACCAGCTCCGGTCCGAGCGGGGTGACGTACGCCTCGGCCCGTGCCGACCAGTGCACCTCCACGCGGTCGGACCACGGTGCCAGGGGGTAGTGGCGGCGCAGCCCGTACCGGGCGGACGGCCCGGCGGGCGTGGGCAGGTGCAGTCCGAGGGCCCGCCGGGTGGGGGAGTGGAGCCCGTCGGCGACCGCCAGGTGGCGGGCGGTCAGCCCGCCCGCGGTCACCGACTCCGGGCCGAGGCGGACATCGGTGACCCGGGACGGCACGACGGTGACGCCGAGTTCGGCGGCGCGGGCGGCCAGTGCGGCGTGCAGCACGGTGCGCCGCACGCCGAGCCCGCCGCCCCGCCGGAAGGCGGCCTCGGCGCAGCGGCCGGTGGCGGCGTCCAGGTAGCGGATGCCGTGGAAGGGCTGCCCGGCCGGGGCGACCCCCAGTGCGGCCAACTCCCGTACGGCGGGCGGCATCAGGCCCTCGCCGCAGGCCTTGTCCACCGGGCCGGGGCGCGGCTCCGCGACGACCGTCTCCAGCCCGGCGAGAGCGGCGTGCACGGCGGTGGCCAGCCCGGCCGGGCCGCCGCCCACCACCAGCAGGTCGATCACGGCAGCGCCGCCGTGGCCCGGACGAGCGCCGTCTCCTCGCAGCGGATCCGGACGGCCAGCAGGGCGAGGTTCAGGCCGGTGAAGCAGAGCGCGGTGACCCAGGCGGAGTGCACCAGGGGCAGCGCGAAGCCCTCCGTCACCACGGCGACGTAGTTGGGGTGCCGCAGCCACCGGTACGGTCCGCCGGTCACCAGCGGCAGGCCGGGCACGACGATGACACGGGTGTTCCAGCGGCGGCCAAGGGTGGCGATGCACCACCAGCGCAGCCCCTGCGCGCCGAGCGCCAGGGCCAGCATCGGCCAGCCCAGCAGCGGGACGAACGGCCGGTCGGCGACGGCCGGTTCCAGCAGGCAGCCGACGAGCAGGGCGGTGTGCAGCAGTACCATCGGCGGGTAGTGCCCGCGGCCCGACTCGGTGCCGCCGCGGGCCAGGCTCCAGGCGGCGTTGCGGCGGGCGACGACGAGTTCGCCGATCCGCTCGGCGGCGGTCAGCGCGATGAGCAGGGTGTACCAGGGCATCGTCGGATCACCAGCGCAGCAGGACGAGTTCGGAGGCGAAGCCGGGGCCCAGGGCCAGCATCAGGCCGGTCGAGCCCGGAGCCGGGCGCCGTGCGGCCTGGACGTCGCGCAGGATGTGCAGCACGGAGGCGGAGGAGAGGTTGCCGGCCGCCGCCAGCGACCGGCGGCTGGCCGCGAACGCCGCGTCGGGCAGGCCGAGCGCCTCCGAGAGCGCGTCCAGCACCTTCGGGCCGCCGGGGTGGCAGATCCAGGCGTCGACGTCGCCGGGCTTGAGGTCGTGCTCGGCGAGGAAGGCGGCGGTCTCCTCGGCGACGTGCAGCCGGGCGAGTTCGGGCAGGTCGCTGCCGAGCACGATCCGGAAGCCGCGGTCGCCGATGTCCCAGCCGAGCAGGTGCCCGGTGCCCGGGTAGAGCCGGCTGCGGCTGGCGACCACGGTGGGGCCGGGGGCCGTGTCGTGCAGCGGGTGTCCGGCGCCGACGGCGAGCAGCGCACCCGCACCGTCGCCGAACAGCGCGGACGCCACCAGGTTGGCCGGCGAGGCGTCCGAGCGCTGCAGGGTCAGGGAGCAGAGCTCGGTGGAGAGCAGCAGGGCGGCGTGGCCCGGATGCCCGGTCAGGTGGTCGTCCAGGCGGGCGAGCCCGGCCGCGCCGCCCGCGCAGCCGAGGCCGAACACCGGCAGTCGGCGGACGTCCTGGCGCAGGCCCAGCGGCCCCGCGAGCCGGGCCTCCAGCGAGGGGGCGGCGATGCCCGTCACCGAGGTCGAGACGACCAGGTCGATCCCGTCGGCGGTCAGGCCGGAGCCGTCGAGCGCGGCGCGGACGGCCTGTTCGCCCAGGTCGAGGGCGGCCGCGATGAAGGCGTCGTTGGCCCGCCCGAACCCGCCGAGGTCGGCGTACGCCTCCAGCGGGAGCGCCAGGTGGCGGGTGGTCACCCCGGCCCCGGCGTGCAGCCGGTGCAGCACGGCGGGATCGGCGCCCGGCGGCAGGACCAGTCGGGCGAGGGCCTCGGCCAGCTCCTGCTGCCGGTACCGGTGGGGTGGCAGCACCCCGCTCACCGCCACGATTCTGGTCATCCGTTCAGCATAGGGACGAACAGGAGAACCCTCCTCAACGGAACACTCCGGGCGTGCCGTCCGCGACTGCGTCCCGCAGCCGGGCGCCGGCGGGCCCTACCCTGACGCCATGTCGAACGAGCTGACCGGGCCGGGGGCGCGCGTCGCCGCGGGCCGCGGGACACGGGCCGCCGCCGGGGCGCTGCTGGCGAGCTGTCACCCCGCGCCGGCCGCCGCGGTGACGGTGTTCGCGGCCGCGCTGGCGGCGGCCGCCGGGCGGGGCGTGGGCGGCACCCTGCTGACCGCGGCCGCGGTGGCCGCCGGGCAGCTGTCGATCGGCTGGTGCAACGACCGGGCCGACCTGGCCCGGGACGTCGCCGCCGGGCGCCGGGACAAGCCGCTCGTCCGCGGTGACGTGCCGCCCGGGGTGGTGGGCGCGGGCGCCGGCCTGGCACTGCTGGCGGCGGTGCCGTTGTCGCTGGCCTGTGGTGCGGCCGCCGGTGCCGCGCACCTGACGGGGGTCGCGGCGGGGTGGGCGTACGACCTCGGGCTGAAGCGCACGGTGCTGTCCTGGCTGCCGTACGCGGTCGCCTTCGGACTGCTGCCGGCGTTCGTGACGCTGGCGCTGCCGGGCGCCCCGTGGCCGGCCCGGTGGGTGACGGCGGCGGCCGTGCTGCTGGGCTGCGGCGCGCACCTGGCCAACGTGCTGCCGGACATCGCGGACGACCGGGCGGCGGGCGTGCTCGGGCTGCCGCAGCGGCTCGGACGGCGCGCGTCGGCGGCGCTGGCCGCCGGCTGCCTGGCGGCGGCGACCGCCGTCCTGGTGCTCGGCCCGCCGGGCCCGCCGGGTGCGGCCGGGCTCGCCGTGCTGGTGACGGCCGGTGCGGCCGCGGTGCTGGCACCGGCGGCGCCCGGCCGGGTGCCGTTCCTGGCGGCACTGGGGATCGCCGGCCTGGACGTCGCGCTGCTGCTCCTCCGCGGCGCCTCACCGACCGGGTGACGGGGGCTCAGGGCGGCCCGGACACGCGGACGGGGCCCTGCGCGGGCACACCCGGTGCCGGATGAGAGGCTCCTCCCATGGAACAGCGCGTACTCGGCCGCACCGGCCGCCCCGTCTCCGTCGTCGGCCTCGGCACCTGGCAGCTCGGCGCGGACTGGGGTGATGTCCGGGAGGAGGACGCGCTGGCCGTCCTCGACGCCTCGGTCGAGGCCGGGGTGACCCTCTTCGACACCGCCGACGTGTACGGCGACGGCCGCAGCGAGCAGTTGATCGGCCGGTACCTCGGCGGGCGCCCGGACGCCGGCGTGTTCGTCGCCACCAAGTTCGGCCGCCGCACCGAGCAGCGGCCGGAGCACTACAACGTCGCCAACTTCCGTGCCTGGGCGGACCGTTCCCGCAAGAACCTGGGGGTGGACCGGCTCGACCTGGTGCAGCTGCACTGCCCGCCGACCCCGGTCTACTCCTCGGACGAGGTGTTCGACGCGCTGGACACCCTGGTCGCCGAGGAGCGGATCGCCGCGTACGGCGTCAGCGTGGAGACCTGTGCCGAGGCGCTGACCGCGATCGCGCGTCCCGGCACGGCGAGCGTGCAGATCATCCTGAACGCGTTCCGGCTGAAGCCGCTGGAGCGGGTGCTGCCGGCCGCGGCGGCCGCCGGGGTCGGCGTCCTGGCCCGCGTCCCGCTGGCTTCCGGCCTGCTGAGCGGCAAGTACACCGCCGACACCGTCTTCCCGGCCGACGACCACCGCACCTACAACCGGCACGGCGAGGCCTTCGACCAGGGCGAGACCTTCTCGGGCGTGGACTTCGCGACCGGGGTGGAGGCCGCGGTGGAGTTCGCGGCGCTGGCCCCCGAGGGCGTCACCCCGGCCCGCACCGCCCTGCGCTGGATCCTCCAGCAGCCCGGTGTCACCACGGTCATCCCCGGCGCCCGGAACCCGCAGCAGGCCCGCGCCAACGCGGCCGCCGCCTCGCTCCCGCCGCTGCCGCAGGCCACCCTGGCGGCCGTCCGCGACCTCTACGACCGCCGGATCCGGCCGCAGGTGCACGACCGCTGGTGAAGCGGCCCGGCGCAGGCCCCCGACCCAGGCACTGGGGCGCCTCCTTCGGATCTTTCCGGGTGCGCCGGGATCCGAAGGGGAAGCCCTAGGCTGGCACCGGGGCGGCCGTCGGGTGCCGCCCGCCCGGCGAGGAGGCGCAGCCATGACCGAGCCGACGGCCGACCGGCCGCACATGCCCGGGTACGGGATCCTGGCCGCGGACGAGGGCGGCGGGCTGCTGCCCTGGGAGTGGGCGCGGCAGCGGATCACCGACTCGCACGACTACTGGGTGTCGTCCGTCCGCCCGGACGGGCGCCCGCACGTGATGCCCGTGTGGGGTGTCTGGCTGGACGGGTCGGTGTGGTTCAGCACCAGCGTGCAGTCCCGGAAGATCCACAACCTGGCGGAGCATCCGGACTGCGTGGTCACCACCGACGACGCGCGCGACCCGGTGATCGTGGAGGGCCGGGCCGAGGTGGTCGCGGAGCCCGCCGCGATCGCCGCCTTCCTGGCGGCGCTCAACACGAAGTACCAGACCGCGTACGGTGTCGACTTCCTGGACCCGGCGGTGAACGCCGTCGTGGTCGTCCGCCCGGCGCAGGCGATCGGCATGCTGCACACGGACTTCCGAGGGTCGCCGACCCGCTGGCGCTTCCCGGCCGGCGGACTCTGATCCGTCGGCCGGGCCGCGGCCGGGCCGGGTCAGGACTGCGGTGCGTCCGCCGGATCGGCCGCGCTGACCGGCACGTCCGGGCGCCGGAACCACGAGCCCTGGACAGCCCACTGCACCAGCATGAGCAGGAAGCCGAGCACCAGGGCGCCGATGCCGATCACGGTGACACCGCCGGTCTGGCCGAAGATCGGCAGGTCGATCGAGGTGCTGCCGTAGTTCGGGTCGGCGTAGACGTCGAACGCCCCGTAGCAGAAGAAGTACAGCAGCATCAGGCCGCCGAGCAGCGGGGCCACGCCCTTGAAGACGAAGTCCCGGACGCTGCGGGTCAGCACCCTGCGGTAGTACCAGACGCAGGCGAAGCCGGTCAGCCCGTAGTAGAAGGCGATCCCGAGGCCGACCGAGGCGATCGAGTCGGCCAGCACGTTGCCGCTGATCGCGGTGAGCAGCACGTAGAAGGCGATCGAGACGACGCCCATGCCGATCGTCGACCAGGTCGGGGTCAGGTGGCGGCGGTGGACCCGGGCGAACTGGGTCGGGATCGCCTTGTGCGCGGCCATCGAGAAGCTCGTCCGGGCGGTCGGCAGGATCGTGGTCTGGGTGGAGGCCGCGGACGAGGTCAGCACCATGAAGATCAGCAGCTTGCTGAGGAACCCGCCGAATCCGGTCGTGCCGAAGACCGCATCGCCGAGCCCCGACAGCACGTCGCCGGAGTTGTCCTCGTTGCCGAGCCCGATGCCCTTGGTGCCGATGCCCGCGAACGCCTGCGCCGAGACCGACACCAGGGCGTAGATGACCAGCAGCAGCACGGTCGAGATGACCGCCGCCCGGCCGGGGGTGCGGGCCGAGTCGGCCGTCTCCTCGTTCACGGAGACCGCGGTGTCCCAACCCCAGTAGATGAAGACCGCGGCGAGGATGCCGGCGGTGAACGCCGAGGCCGAGGAGATCTCGAACGGGTTGAACCACGACCCGCTGACGTGCACGGCCGTCGACGGTGGGCTCGACCCGTACACCTTGACCAGCGCGGTCACCGACAGCAGCACCAGCATCACGACCTCGACCGCCAGCAGCCAGCGCTGGAGGGCCGCCGAGATCTCGATGCCGACGTAGCAGATCGCCGTCATCACGATGATCCACACCACGCCGGCCAGGGTCGTCCAGGTGCTGGAGTTCGCCAGCGAGTCCAGGCCGACCAGCTTGAATCCGTAGATGCCGGCGATCTGTGCCAGGTTCGCCATCACGATGATGTCGGCGACGATGATGCCCCAGCCGCCCATCCAGCCCGTGCGCGGGCCGAAGGCCCGGGCCGCCCAGGTGAACGTCGTCCCGCAGTCCGGGTCGGAGGCGTTCAACTCCTTGTAGGAGTAGGCGATCAGCAGCATCGGGATGAACGCCAGCATGGTGACGATCGGAGCCTGGAAGCCCACCCCGACGACGATGATCCCCAGCGTGGCGGCCAGGCTGTACGCGGGGGCCGTGGAGGCCAGCCCGATGGCGACGGACGAGACCAGGCCGAGGGCGCCGGTCTTCAAACCCTTCTCGCCGGCGCCCGAGCCGGTCGTCGGGGGTGGGGCGGACGGGGCCGGGCTACTGGGAGGCATCGCCACCTGACCCACCCCCTTCTCTCCTGCCAGGAGACCGTAGTGGGCGCCGCAAAGGGCCTGTTCTGGCCACCATCGTACGCCGCGGGGCCTCGCCCTTCTCGGCGTCAAGTCCGGCTCTCACCTGGGATGACGTCCCGGATTGGGCCGTTCGGCGGCATCCGGGCCGCCCGCCGGCCCCCGCGAGCGGCCGGGCCGGGGCGGCCTGCCGCCGGGCCGCCGGCAGCAGGACCTCGACCTGCCGCCGGGCCGCCGGGACGTCCGGGAGGACCCCGGTCCGGCCGCGTCCGCCCACGTGGGGCGGCCGGAGGAACCGGGCCGGGCCCGGACATCGCCGGGTGCTCCCGCACCCGCCGGTGCCGCCGCCCGGAACGCCGTCCGGTCGTCGTGGCGGCGGCCGGCGGTGGTCCCGGACATCGCCCGTCCGGCCCCGGACACGCCGTCCCGCCGTGACTCGGCCGTTCGGTGCGGTGCGGCTGCGCTGGACGGGGCCGGTGGTCAGCCGCGGCGCGGCTCACCCCGGTACGTGCCGAAGTACCAGTGGTTGCCCTCCGGGTCCCGGGCGGCGAAGTCCCGGGAGCCGTAGTCCGTCTCGTGCAGGGCGTCGGTGACGACGGCGCCCGCCGCCACCGCCCGCGCGTGCACCCCGTCCGGGTCCGCCGTCACCACATAGGCGCTGAACAGGCCCGGCGGCGTCGGGCCGCCCTGTGCGGGCCCGTCCTCGCGGACGGACCCCAGCATCACCCCGCCGCCCTCCGGCCAGGCCAGCTCCGCGTGGCGCACCAGCTCGTCGTCGCCGTACACCGCGGTCTCCTCGAAGCCGAAGGCCTCCACCAGGAACGCGATCAGTGCCCGTGCGTCGTTCGCCCGCAGCGTCGGCCACACCTGCGGCCGCGGTGCCTCGGCGTCCTGTTGTGCCGCGCTCATCCTGCCCACCTCCGAACCGTCCGGGCGGCCCCGGTCCGGCCGCTCCCACCGTCAGAGTGCCCCGGCCGGCGCCGCCGCGGCTTGGACGAATCGGAACTCCTCCGCCAACCACACGCTCGGCGCAACGCCCGCCAGCGCCCGGAAGTCGCGGGCCAGGTGTGCCTGGTCGAAGTAGCCGCACTCCGCGGCGAGCTCCGCCAGCCGCCCGCCCCCGGCCGCCGCCCGGCGGCGCGCCCGGTCGAAGCGGACGACCCGTGCCGCCTCCTTCGGCGACAAGCCGGTCTCCCGGCGGAAGCGTGCCGCCAGGTGCCGTTCGCTCCACCCCACCTCGGCGGCCAGCGCCGACACCGGCACCCGGCCCCCGAGCGCCGCAGCCGCCGCCACGCCTCCCGGACCTCCGGCGGCACCTCCGGGCCCGGCCGGGCCGCCCGGGCGAGCAGCCCGTCCAGCACCGCGAACCGGGACGGCCAGTCCGCCGCCGCCAGCATCCGCTCCCGGATTTCCGCCGCCAGCGGCCCGAGCAGCGTCTCCGCCGGCACGTCCAGCCCGGCCAGCTCGCCGGCCGGCAGCCCGAGCAGCGCCCGCGCCGCCAGCGGATCCAGCCCCACCTGCACCCCGGACTGCCGGCCCGGGTGGGTGATCAGCGCCGGCACCGTGTGCAGCCCGCCCACCAGCGCCCGGTACGTCGCCGGACCCCGGCCGGACTCCGGGTGCATCGCCACCGTCAGCGGGTCGTCCAGGGTGAAGATCAGGGTCAGGTACGGCGACGGCAGGCCGCGGTGCCGCCCGGGCGGCAGACCCGCCTGGCGGTACCCCGAGTACCAGGCCGCGTACCCGGCCATCGGGCCCGCGGGCCGCACCCGTGCGCTCTCGTCGACGACGTCCGGCCCGTCCACACCAGCCAGTATCGTCCGGCTGTGGCGCCGCACACATCCGGGCGCCGGATGTCACACCCCGGGCCCCCGCCGGACTCTTGGATGGCAGCAACCGCGACAGGAGGCGCCACGATGACCGACCCCGGCGACACCGCACCCGCCGGCGGCCCCGGGACACCCCGGAGTCCGCGACCCGGCTCTTCACCGACCACCGTGAGCTGCTGTTCTCCATCGTCTACAACATGCTCGGCAGCGTCGCCGACACCGAGGACGTGCTCCAGGAGACCTGGCTCGCCTGGGCCGGCCGCGAGAGCGGCCCCGACCGGGCGCCGATCGAGATCCCGCGGGCCTACCTGGTGCGGATCGCGGTGAACAAGGCGATCGCCCGGCGCACCGCCCTCAGCCGCCGCCGCGAGAGCTACGTCGGCCCCTGGCTGCCGGAGCCCCTGGTCAGCGGCCTCGACCGGGCCGACGCGCCGGAGAGCACCGCCGACCTCGCCGAGCGCGCCGAGTCGGTGTCCATGGCCCTGCTGGTCGTCCTGGAGACGCTCGCCCCGCTGGAGCGGGCGGTGTTCGTCCTGCACGAGGTGTTCGGGTACCCGCACACCGAGATCGCCGGGATCCTCGGCCGTACACCCGCCGCGGTGCGGCAGCTCGCCCACCGCGCCCGGGAGCACGTGCACGCCCGGCGCCCCCGCTACCGCGCCGACCCGCACCTGCGCCGCCAGGTCACCGAGCGGTTCGCGGCCGCCGTCGGCGGCGGCGACCTGAACGCCCTGATGGAGCTGCTGGCACCGGAGGTCACCCTCTGGGCGGACGGCGGCGGCAAGGCGGTCGCGGCGGGGCTGCGCCCCGTGCACGGCCGGGAACGCGTCGCCCGCCTGCTGCTGACCGGGCCGCGCCGGGCCGGTGCCCAGCTGGAGGTCCGCTGGGCGTGGGCCAACGGCGACCCGTCGGCGCTGCTGTTCCGCGGCGACACGCCGTTCGGCGTCCTCGTCGTGGAGCTGACCCCGGACGGCGGCCGGGTGGCCGGCATCTACTTCGTGACCAACCCCGACAAGCTCGCCCACGTCGGCTGAACCACCGCGTCGTCCCCGCCCGTCGCGCCCGGGCCCGCTCCGGCATGCCCGCCGGCGGCCCGGCCGGGCGGACCCGCACCACCCACCGCCCGTGCCGAAGGAGAGAGACCATGATCCTCGTGACCGGAGCGACCGGCCTGGTCGGCCGCCCGCTCGTGACCGCCCTGGCCGCCGAGGGCCGCGCCGTCCGCGCGGTGACCCGCGACCCGGCCGCCGCCGCCCTGCCCGGCGGGGTCGAGACCGTCCACGGCGACCCGTCCCGTCCGGACACCCTCGCCGGCGCCCTGGAGGGCGTCACCGCATTCTTCCTGCACCCCCGGGCCGCCGGCGACGCCGCCGCCGAACTCGTCGCCCTCGCCCGCGACCGGGGCGTGCGCCGGGTGGTCGCCCTGGCCGCCCTCAACATCGACGAGGCCCTGGACGACCAGCCGTCCCGGCACCGCGGCGACCGCAACAAGGAGGCGGAGCAGGCCGCCGCCGGCAGCGGCCTGGAGTGGGCCAGCCTGCGCTCCGGCACGTTCGCCGCCAGCAGCCTGCACGCCTGGGGCGCCCAGATCCGGGCCGGCGATGTCGTCCGCGGCCCGTACCCGGAGTTCGCCGAGGCACCGATCCACGAGCGGGATCTCGCGGCCGTCGCCGCCCGCGCCCTGGTCGCGGACCGGCCGCTCGGCCGCCTCGACCTCACCGGGCCGCACTCCCTCACTCACGCCCGGATGGTCGAGGTGATCGGCGAGGTGCTCGGCCGCCCGCTGGCCTACCGGGGCGTGCCGCCCGAGGCCGCCGCCGAGGGCCTCGTCCGGCAGGGCGCGGGCGAGCCTTTCGTCGCCGCCCTGATGGCCCGCTACCGACGCGAGCTCGGCCGGCCCGCCCCCGTCACCGACACCGTCCGGCGGGTGCTCGGCCGGCCGGCCCGCGACTACGCGACCTGGGTCGCCGACCACGCCGACGCCTTCTCGGCCCGGCCGGCCGCCGCGGCCTGACCGCCCCCGACCATCCGTTCGATCCTCCGGAGGAGGAAGCCGTGAAACTCACCGTGTTCGCCGCGACCGGCGGCATCGGCCGCCAGATCCTGGACCAGGCGCTCGCCGCCGGCCATGAGACCACTGCCGTCGTCCGCAATCCCGCCCGCCTGGCCGTGGACGGGCAGCCGCCGGACGCCGCCCGCATCGTCACCGCCGACCTCGCGGCCGCCGACCCGGCGGTCCTCGAAGCCGCGGTGGAGGGCGCCGACGCGGTGCTGTCCGGGCTGGGCGCCCGGTCCACCGCCGAGGCCGGCGTCGCCCAGCGGGGCACCCGGGCCATGATCCGCGCCATGCAGGCCACCGGCGTCCGCCGGCTCGTCGTGGTCAGCGCCGCACCCGTCGGCACCGTGCCCACCCCGGCCCGTCCGGCCCCGCCCCGGCACGACCCCGGCGACGGTTTCGTCATGCGGCACGTGCTCAACCCGATGATCAAGACGATCCTCCGCGCGCACTACGCCGACCTCGCGCTGATGGAGGAGGCCGTGCTGGCGAGCGGACTCGACTGGACGGTCGTCCGCCCGCCCAAGCTCACCGACCGGCCGCCGACCGGCGTGTACCGCACGGCCGTCGGGCGCAACGTCCGCGGTGGCTGGTCCGTCCCGCGGGCCGACGTCGCCCACCACATGCTCCAGGTGCTCGACGAGCCGCAGACCGTGCGGCGGATCGTCTCCATCGCCGCCTGACCGATCGGTCCCGTGCTGGACGATTCGCCGGTGCGTCCGGGCTGGGGGCACCTCCCGGCCGAAGGCTGGGGAGACGCCCGGCGTCGTACGCGCGGCGGGAGTTGTCGGACAAGCCCTGGTGCCGTGCTCCGTCGGCGCGATCCCGATCCGTCCGCGGGTCGGCGACCGCGCCGTCGGCCCGCCCGGCCTCCCCGGTCGCCGCCCGGCCTCAGAAAGTGTTGGGTAAGCGGGGGACTACTCGGTTTTGAGGTCGTCGGCGAGGCGGCGGGCTGCTTCGGTCTCGATGGGGCCGCGCGGTTCGATCTCCTCGCCGGCGAGGCGAGCGGCCATGAGCCGGATCATCGCAACCTTGATCATCGCCTCGGCGTGCGCGGTCTTGCGTTCGTAGTCCCGTGCCAACCGTCTGCACCGCCCCAGCCAGGAGAAAGTCCGCTCCACCACCCACCTGCGGGGCAGCACCCGGAAGCCTTTCACATCGGCGTTCCGCGGCACCGCGACGATCTCCAGGTTCTCGTGCTCCGCCGCCCAGCCGACCAGGCTGGCATCGACGACATTGACGTAGCCGCCGTCGACCCAGACCAGCCCGACCTGCGGAAACAGGTTCCGGATCCCGGCAAGGACCAGCTTCGCGCCCGCCCGGTCCTGCACCGAGGCCGAGTGCACGACCGCCCGCAGCACGAGTCCACAGGTGTCCACCAGCAGGTGCCGCTTGCGGCCACGCACACGCTTGCCCGCGTCGTAGCCGATCGCCTGCCCGCCCTGGTGACTGCGAGCCGACTGCGAGTCCAGCACCGCCGCCGACGGCTGCGGATCCCGGCCGTCCGCCAGCCGGACCCGCTCGCGCAGCGCGTCGTGGACCCGGTCCCAGGTCCCGTCCGCCGTCCAGGCACGAAACCACCGATAGGCCGCGTCCCACGGCGCCAGGTCATGCGGCACCAGCCGCCAGGCACAACCGCTGACCAGCACGTACAGCACGGTGTCCACAATCAGCCTGCGCGGGAACTTCAACGGACGGCCACCCCGACGCAGGTCCCGCTCCGGCAGCAACGGCTCGATCACCGCCCACTGAGCATCCGTCAACGACGATTCATAGGACGGCTTACACGAACAGACACACATGGCGGCGATCTTCGCGGACACCTCGCCCGCGAAGATCACAACCCATGCATCACTCCATGCAGCTGATCAATTACCCAACACTTTCTCAGGCGGACCGGGCCGGACGCAGCGCCCGCCGCGGCGGCGGCACCACCGCAGGGGTCGCCGCCCGGCCCGCCCCGGCCGCGGCAGGCACCGCCAGCCCGGCCCGGACGGCCGCCTGCGCCGCCCGCGCCAGCTCCCGGCGGCCGCCGTGGCGTCCGGCCGGGATCGCCGGAAGCAGCACCAGCTCGGCCACCAGGCCGCGGCTGGCCACCACCCGGCCCAGCGACGGCAGCAGACCGTCGTCGCCCACGAACGCCGCCACCGTGGTCGGCGCGCCGTCCGCCGCGGTGTACCGGATCGCCACCGGCTCCACCGCCGCACCCGACCGGACGGCCGCCTCGAACAGCGCCGGACGGAAGCGCCCGCCGCCCCGGCCGCACCAGGTGCTGCCCTCCGGGAAGACCGCCACCCGCTCGCCCCGGCCGAGCGACGCCGCGACCTCGGCGACGGTGCCCGGCAGCGCCCGCAGGCCGTCCCGGTCCAGGAACACCGTGCCGCCCCGGGCCGCCAGCGGGCCCAGCAGCGGCCACCGCCGCACCTCCGCCTTGGCGAGCATCCGGCCCGGCCGCACGGCCGCCACCAGCAGGATGTCCAGCCAGGACACGTGGTTGGCCGCCAGCAGCGCCCCGCCCGTCCGCCCCGCCGGGGCTCCCGGGCCGTCACCCGTCACCCGGAGCCGGACACCGAGCGAGCCCAGCAACAGCCGGGCCCACAGCCGCACCGCCGCCTCCCGCGACCGGGGACGGAGGGCCCGCACGAGCGGCATCAGCGCCACGCCCGCCACCAGCAGGGCTGCGCACCCCGCGCAGCGGGCCGCCCGCACCGCCGGGCCGACCGCCGGGCCGGGGGCGGCCACGCAGTCCTCCGGGGTGCACGGCGCCGTCGGGAGCCAGACGCTCACGGCTGCGCCCCCGCCGACAGGAAGTGCCGCAGGTAGCGCGGGTCGGTCCGCTCCAGCGACAGCAGCACGTACAGGTCGGCCACCGAGAAGTCCGGGTCGTACGCCGGCTCGCCGCACACCCACGCACCGAGCCGCAGGTAGCCGCGGAGCAGCGGCGGCATCGCCGTCCGGCCGGTGTGCTGCGGCCGGACGACGCCGGAGTGGTCCCACGGGCGCAGCGGACGCACCCGGTACTCCGGCGGCGAGAGGTGCCTGGCCGCGACCGTGTCCCACACGCCGGCGGCTGTCGTGCCGCCGTTCGTGAGCGGCACCGAGCAGCAGCCGGCCACCCAGGTGTTGCCGGTCTGCGCCAGGTAGCGGGCGATGCCGCCCCACATCAGGTTGATCACCGCGCCGTCCCCCCGGTGGTCGGGGTGGATGCAGGAGCGCCCGACCTCGACCAGGCCCGGCCGCAGGCCGGCCAGCGCCGACAGGTCGAACTCGGTGTCCGAGTACAGCCGTCCGGCCCGCTGCGCCGCCTGCGGCCCGAGCAGCCGGTAGGTGCCGACCACCTCCTCCGTACGGGTGTCCCGGACGAGCAGGTGGTCGCAGAACGCGTCGAACGGGTCGGCGTCCAGGCCCGGCAGCGCGCTGTCCAGCACGGCGCCCATCTCCCGGGCGAAGACCGCGTACCGCAGCCGCTGGGCGGCCCGGACGTCGGCCTCGTCGCGGGCCAGCGCCACGGTGTAGGCGGGGGGTGAGGCAGGGGCGTGGATCGTACGGGCGGGGGCAGTGGTCATGGCGGACTCTCCGTGGTCGTGGACGGGCCGGGCGCGGGTCGCCGCACCCGGCCCGGGCGGCGGCCGTCAGGCTCATGACGGGTCACCCGTATGTGTTCCGCTTCAGACCGGCGGCGAGGTGACCGTCCGACGGAGCGCAGATGTGGACCGGCTGAACGCCTGGCGCGCGCCCTCTCCCGGGCGTCCCGGCGGCCCCGCGCGCCCCTTGCGCGGCCCCGCGGGGCCGGGGCGCGCGCCCCGACGGGTAGCGGCCGCCCGCAGCGGGGAAGGACAGCGGTGCGGCCGGTCGGGGGCGGGGCGTGCCCGTCCGCGGCCGCGAGGGAGGACCGTTCCGTGCACAGTGATCTCCGCCGGCGCCGGGAGGCGCTGGAGAACGCGTGGTCCCGCTGGGTGCCCGGCCGTCCGTCCGGGCCCGGGCCCGGGGCGGGGGCGGGGACGGCGCTCCGCCCCGAGGTCGCCGACTCCTGGCAGCGTTCGCTGCCCACCGTCGACCCCGGCCGCACCTTCGCGCCGGTCGCCGAGGGCGGCGCCCCCGACCCCCGCTGGGCCCGCTCCCCGCTGCACGACCCCGTCGGCCGGCTCGCCGCCGACCTGCGCAGCATCGCCGAGGACGCCGGCTTCGTGGCCGCCGTCACCGACGAGAGCGGCACCATCCTGTGGACCTGCGGCGGCCGGGTCATGCAACGCCAGGCCGAGCGGGTCAACTTCGCCCCCGGCGGCCGCTGGGACGAGTCGGCGATGGGCACCAACGCGCTCTCGCTGGCGCTGCGCACCGGCCGCCCGAGCACGGTGTTCTCCGCCGAGCACCTGGTCTCCGCCCTGCACGGCTGGGTCTGCTACGGCGCGCCGATCCGCCGCCCGGACGGCCGGATCCTGGGCGTCCTCGACCTCTCCACCACCTGGGACCGCTCGCACCCGCTGGCGCTCTCCACCGTCCGGGCGCTGGCCTCCGCCGTCGAGGCCGGGCTGCCGCCGGAACACCCGGCGCCCGCCGGGGGACTGCGGCTGCGCTGTCTGGGGCGCGCGGCCGCCTCGCGCGCCGGGCTGCCGCTGCGCCTCCCGCCCCGCAGGCTGGAGATCCTCACCCTGCTCGCACTGGAGCCGGACGGCTTCACCGCCGACCGGCTGCACACCGCCCTCTACGGCGACCGGCCGGTGTCCGCGGCCACCGTCAAGGCCGAACTCTCCCACCTGCGGCGGGCCCTGGGCGGGGCCGTCGCCGCCCGCCGCTACCGGCTCACCGAACCCGTCGACTGCGACGCCGTCGCCGTGCTCCGGGCCCTGGGACGCGGCGACACCGCCGGCGCGCTCCGGCACTGGACCGGCCCGCTGCTGCCGCAGTCCGAGGCGCCGGGCATCGTCGAGCACCGCGTCTGCCTGGAGGTCGCCGTCCGCTCCGCGGTGCTCGCCGCCGCCGACCCCGGGCCGGCCCTGCGCTACGGCGAACTCGCCCCGTACGACGCCGAGGTGCACGAACACGCGCTGTGCGTCCTGCCGTCCGCGGACGCGCGCCGGGCGATCGCCCTGGGCCGGCTGCACGCCGCCCGGCGGGACTGACGCGCCCCCGCCCGCGTGTCGCCAACCTTTCACCAACCCGAAGGGGTGAGAGTGACCTGCGTCATGGCGGTGGACGGCCGCGTGACGCCCCCGAACGCGCCTTTCGACGAGGAGAGTCGCCATGGTCTACGCCCAGCCCGGAACCGAAGGCAGCATCGTCAGCTTCGCCCAGCGCTACGACAACTTCATCGGCGGCAAGTGGGTCGCCCCGGTGGACGGACGCTACTTCGACAATCCCTCGCCGGTGACCGGCGCGACGTTCTGCCAGGTCGCCCGCTCCTCCGCGGCCGACGTCGAACTCGCCCTGGACGCCGCGCACAACGCCGCCGACGCGTGGGGCCGCACCTCGGTCACCGAGCGGGCGGGCATCCTCAACCGGATCGCCGACCGGATCGAGCAGAACCTCGAGAAGCTCGCCGTCGCCGAGACCTGGGAGAACGGCAAGCCCGTCCGCGAGACGCTGGCGGCCGACCTGCCGCTCGCCGTCGACCACTTCCGGTACTTCGCGGGCGTGGTGCGGGCCCAGGAGGGCAGCATCGCGCAGATCGACGACGACACCGTCGCCTACCACTTCCACGAGCCGCTCGGCGTGGTCGGCCAGATCATCCCGTGGAACTTCCCCATCCTGATGGCCACCTGGAAGCTCGCCCCGGC
Source organism: Kitasatospora paranensis (assembly GCF_039544005.1). Taxonomy (NCBI): domain Bacteria; kingdom Bacillati; phylum Actinomycetota; class Actinomycetes; order Kitasatosporales; family Streptomycetaceae; genus Kitasatospora; species Kitasatospora paranensis. The sequence goes on along the minus strand of NZ_BAABKV010000001.1, from coordinate 2,146,765 downwards.
CCTCGCGGCCGGCAACTGCGTGGTGCTCAAGCCCGCCGAGCAGACCCCGGTGTCGATCCTGCTGCTGGTCGAACTCATCGCCGACCTGCTGCCGCCCGGCGTCCTCAACGTGGTCAACGGCTTCGGCGTGGAGGCCGGCAAGCCGCTCGCGTCCAGCCCCCGGGTCGCCAAGATCGCCTTCACCGGCGAGACCACCACCGGCCGGCTGATCATGCAGTACGCCAGCGAGAACATCATCCCGGTCTCCCTGGAGCTCGGCGGCAAGAGCCCGAACATCTTCCTGCCCGACGTCACCGCCGCCGACGACGACTACCTCGACAAGGCCGTCGAGGGCTTCGTGATGTTCGCCCTGAACCAGGGCGAGGTCTGCACCTGCCCGTCCCGCGCGCTCGTCCACGCGTCCATCTACGACGAGTTCATGGCCCGCTGCATCGCCCGCACCGAGGCCATCGTCTCCGGGAACCCGCTCGACCCCGCCACCATGATCGGCGCCCAGGCCAGCAACGACCAGTACGAGAAGATCCTCTCCTACCTGGACATCGGCCGCCAGGAGGGCGCCGAGGTCCTCACCGGCGGCAACCCCCGTACGGTGCCCGGCCTGGAGGGCGGCTACTACATCGAGCCGACGATCTTCCGCGGCACCAACGACATGCGGATCTTCCAGGAGGAGATCTTCGGCCCGGTCGTCTCCGTCACCACGTACGAGAACGTCGAGGAGGCGCTGCACATCGCCAACGACACCCTCTACGGGCTCGGCGCGGGCGTCTGGACGCGTGACGGCAATGCCGCCTACCGGCTCGGCCGGGAGATCAAGGCCGGCCGGGTGTGGACGAACTGCTACCACGCGTACCCGGCGCACGCCGCCTTCGGCGGGTACAAGAAGTCCGGCATCGGGCGCGAGACCCACAAGATGATGCTCGACCACTACCAGCAGACCAAGAACCTCCTGGTCAGCTACTCCGCGCAGAAGCTCGGCTTCTTCTGATGCCCGTCGCGCGGGTCGAACTGACCCCGGCTGCCGAGGAGTTGCTCGGGAAGCTGGCGGCGCTGAACGGGCCGGTGATGTTCCACCAGTCCGGCGGGTGCTGCGACGGCAGCGCCCCGATGTGCTACCCGCGCGGCGAGTTCCGGGTCGGCGCCGCCGATGTCCTGCTCGCCCGGCTGCCGGTCGGCGACACGCCGTTCTGGATGAGCGCCGACCAGTACGCGTACTGGCGGCACACCCACCTGACGGTCGACGTCGTCCCCGGGCGGGGCAGCGGCTTCTCACTGGAGGCCCCGGAGGGCGTCCGCTTCCTGATCCGCTCCCGGCTGTTCACCGATGCGGAGAGCGGGGCGCTGGCCGCCGAGGGCCCGCCGCGCACCGGGGCCGACGAGCTGTAGCGGCCCGTCGGAAGGGGCCCGCACGGCCCGGGCGTCCGCGACCCGTTCGGACGCCCGGCCGTGCGGCTGCCGCCCGGCCCGGCCCAAGGTGGGGAGCGGACGGGTTCGCACCGGCCCGTCCCACCGACCGCAGGAGGACCCGATGGGCGCAGGAGCCGGACAGGCCGGCGACGACATGGCGGCCGGCCGGACCAACCGCAGTCAGGAACGGACGGTCCTCCTCGCGACCGGCGACGACCCCGCCGGCTACCAGGAGGACTTCGTCCTCAAGATCGCCACCGTCGGCGACCACGTGCCGACCGCCAACCCCGAGGGCGTCGACGCCCTGCACGCCACCGGCACCGTCGCCTTCCCGACCGGCGGTGCCGCCGGCACGATCCCCGCCGGCAACGGCGTGGTGGCCCGCGGCATGAACGGCCTGGTCGGCTACGTCCACGCGGTGGCCCGGGACCGCACCGACGAGCAGCAGACCCAGGCCGGCGTGCTCGGCGTGGGCGGCAGCGGCTCGCCGGGCCTGTTCGGCCGCGGCGGGAGCGGCGTGCTCGGCTACGCCGACGGCACCTCCCGCGATCCCGCCTTCGAGGCCGTCGAGCCGGGCGGCGTGGTCGGGCTCGCCGACACCGGCACCGGGGTCCGCGGCAAGGGCGACACCGGCGTCTCGGGCGAGGGCGACGCGGGCGCCGGGGTCATCGGCCGCAGCAGCCTCGGCCCCGGCGTGGCCGGCATCGGTGACCAGGGCATCGGCGTGCTCGGCGAGAGTTCCGGTGGGCAGGGCGTGTTCGGGCTGTCGAAGACCGACAACGGCGGCGCGTTCCAGTCCGAGGCGTGGGCCCAGGTCTGGCTGATGCCCCGCGAGGCCGAACCGCTGCCGCCGGCCGTGCCGCACACCCCGGACGCCGTCCCGATCGACGAGCGCCACCCCGGCCCCGCGCTCCCCAGGAACGGGCGGGCCGGCGAACTCACCGCCCTGGTCGACCGGGACGGCCGCTGCACGCTCTGGTTCTGCACCGGCCCCGCACCCTCCGGCCATGCCCGCTGGGCCCAACTCCTCGTCGGCACCGCGGTCGAGGGCCGCGCCTGAGCGGAGCACCGGCCGTCCCGCCGCGGCGCGGACGCCGTTGCGGCACCGGTCACGGCGCGGTGAAGGCGTCCAGGCCCTTCAGGCTGAGACGGGCGTAGTGGTCGAGGCCGTGCCGCCGCGCGAGGTCGAGCGTCTCCTGCCAGTACCGCCTGGCCGCCGCCCGGTCGCCGTGCTCGAAGTGGGTGCGCGCGAGGGCTTCCAGGGTGTCCGCGATCCCGCCGTGGCTGCCCAGCTCCCGGCGGATCTCCAGGGCCTCGGCCAGCACCTCCAGGGCCTCCTGCGGCCGGCCCAGGCCGCGCAGCGAGTCCCCGAGATTGGTCAGCGAGATGGCCAGGTACGGGCGGGACCCGAGCGCCCGCCACCCGGCGACGGCCGAACGGTAGGCCCGCTCGGCCCCCACGAGGTCGCCGGCCCCGAAGAGCACGCCGCCGAGCGTGGCCAGATCGGTCGCGGTGGGCTGGGCACTGCTCATCCGCGCCGCGAGCTCGGCCGCCTGCTCGGCGTAGAGCCGGGCCTGTTCCACGTCGCCGTTCTGCTGATGGGCGTTGGCGAGGTTCCCCAGGACGGTCTTCTGGGCCGCCGTCTCGTCGACGGCCCGGAAGCACTCCAGCGCCGTCCGCAGGTGCTCCAGGCTGAGCTCGTTGCGCTGGGCCAGACCGTGCGCGACACCGAGGCGGCCGTGCAGCCAGCCCTGCCCGAGCACGTCCCCGCCGCTGGTCGCCGCGGCCAGCGCCTCCGTCAGGCACTCGGCCCACTCGCCGTTCCACCAGTAGGTCAGCCCGTAGCCGAACAGCGCGGCCGCCAGCCGCCAGGCGATGTCGGGCCGCGACAGCTCCGCGGCCCGCCGGACGGCGGCCCGGATGACGGGCAGCTCCTCGACGCACCAGTCGAGCGCCGCGTCCCCGTCCGCGAACTCGGGCAGCTCGAAGTCCTCCGCGTCGTCGAGCGGCGGGATCGGCAGCGCCTGCGGCGTCACCCGGCGGTTCGCCGCCGAGACGGCGGCCGCGTACCAGCCCAGCAGGCGCAGCTGCGCGGCCGTCCGGGCCTCCTCGGGCTCCTCCGCGCGGGCGCACTCGGCCGCGAACTCGCCGAGCAGGTCGTGGAACCGGTACCGCCCGGGTGCGGCGACGTCCAGCAGATGCGAGTCGACCAGCGCGTCGAGCACGTCCAGCGTGTCGTCGACCGGCGCGCCGATCAGCGCGGCCGCCGACTGGGCACTGTGGCGGTACGCCGGCCACAGCCCCAGCAGCCGGAACGCCTGGGCCGCCTCCCGCTCCAGCGGCCGGGCACCGGCCTGCAGCGAGCTGTAGCTGAACGAGAAGGCGTCGCGGACGGCCAGGTGGTCGACGGCCAGGGCCCGGAGCCGGTCCGTCCGCCCCAGCCGCCGGGCCAGCTCGCCCAGCTCCCACGCGGGCCGGTGGGCCAGCCGGCTGCCCGCGATCCGCAGCGCCAGCGGCAGCCCGGCGCAGGCGGTCATGATCCGCCCGGCCGCCGCCGGGTCGGCCGCCACCCGGTCCTCCCCGCACATCGCCTCCAGGAGGCTGCGCTGCTCGTCCGGGCTGAGCGGCCCGAGCGGGATCCGGGTGGAGCACGGCAGGCTCGGGAGCTTGTGGCGGCTCGTCACCACCACCGCGGACCGGCCGCTGCCGGGCAGCAGCGGCAGGACCTGCCGGGCGTCCCGGGCGTTGTCCAGCACCACGAGCAGCCGGCGTTCGGCGAGCAGCGCCCGGTACGCGGCGGCCCGGTCGTCGGTGTGCTCCGGCACGGACGGCCCGGGCACGCCGAGGTCGGTCAGGAAGCGGCCGAGCAGGTCGTGCGGCGTCCGCGCCTCGGAGAGCCCGTACCCCTGCAGGTCGGCGTGGAGCTGCCCGTCCGGATAGTCCTCCCGGACGGTGTGGGCACCGTGCAGCACCAGCGAGGTCTTGCCGACCCCGCCCATGCCGGTGACGATCACGACGCGCGCCGCCGCACCCGGTTCGCCGGGCCGCAGGTACAGCGCGAGGGCGTCCAGCTCGCGCTGCCGCCCGGTGAAGTCGCCCGGCGCCACCGGGAGCTGGGCCGGTGCGGGGGCCGCCGCGGGCGCATCGTCCGCGACCCCGGCGCCGGGAGCGGCCACGGCCGCCCCCGGCGGCGTCGCCCGGGGAGCCGTCCGCGTCGAGCACCTCCTGGTGCGCACGCCGGACGGCCTCGCCCGGCTCGATCCCGAGTTCGTCCACCAGCGTGCGGCGCAGCGAGCGGTAGGCGGCCAGCGCGTCCGCCCGGCGACCGGCGCGGTGCAGCGCCAGGACCAGCTGCCGGTGGAAGGACTCCCGCAGCGGGTGCTCCGCCGCGAGCAGCGACAGCTCGGCGGCCAGACCCTCGTGCCGGCCCAGTTCGAGCTCCGCGTCGAACCGCCACTCGAACGCCTGCAGCCGGAGTTCCGCGAGCCGGGCGGCCTCCGGTGAGCCGTCCGGGAGCGGCAGGTCGCCCGCACCCCCGCCGCGCCACAGTGCCAGCGCGGCGGCACTCTCCCGCAGGACATGCGGCCACTCCCGGTCCGCGTGCGCGGCCCTGGCCCTGCGGAGGTGCGCCGCGAAGACGGCACTGTCGAGCTCCTCCTCCGCGACCCGCAGCAGGTACCCGGACGCGGTGGACTCCAGCCGGTCCTCCAGTCGCGGGCCGAGGCTCCGCCTCAGCCGGGCGAGGTGGTTGTGGAGCGAGGCGCCGGCGGTACGTGGCGGGTGCTCACCCCACACCACGGCCACCAGGGCCTCGGCGGTGACCGGGCGGTCCGGGTTCACCAGCAGGTGCGCCAGGAGCGAGCGGTGCGTGGGGCTGGTGACCGGCCGCGCCTCGACACCGTCGTGGACGGTCAGCGGACCGAGCAGGCCGAACAGGACTGGCATGGGCTCCCCAGCTCGGAATTCTCTGTTGGCGGCATGTTAGTTCGCTGTGGCCGACGGCCTGCAGGCTGGTCCGCAGGACGCCACACGCCGCACCCGCCCGGGCGCGGCCCACCACGGGAGGAACACCGATGACACGTCGATCCGACGGCCGGCCGGCAGCAGCACGCACCGACACCGGGTGGGGCTAGAGATTGTGGGCCGGTGGGTGGCGCGGGCCGGCCCCGGGACGGGGGCCGCCGCCCCCTGTCCGGAATCGCCGGGCGGGGTTAGCCTGCTCCGCATGGCACCACGGCCCCTCGTGCCCGTCGTCCTGCACGGCCGGTATGTCCGGCTGGAACCGCTGACCACGGCGCACGTCCCCGATCTGCACCTTGCCGGCAGCCGCGACGACGGTCTCTGGCAGTGGCTTCCCGTGGTCACGCCCTACACCCTCGGCGAGATGCACATGCTGGTCGAGCAGCGGCTGGCCCAGCAGTCCGCCGGCGGGGCGGTGCTCTTCGCGATCATCCCCGCGGGAACCAACCGGGCCGCCGGATGGATCGCGTACACGGACATCTCGGTCGTCGACGAGCGCCTGGACATCGGCTGGCACTGGGCCGCACGCTCCACCTGGGAGACCCCGGTGGCGGTCGAGACCCACCTCCTGCTGCTCCACCATGCCTTCGAGAACCTGGGCTTCGGCCGCGTCCAGTGGCAGATCGACCACCTGGACGTCCGCTCCCAGCTGACGCTCTCCGGTCTCGGCGCCGTCCGGGAGGGCCCCTGCGCCGCCACGCCCGGCGCTCCGACGGCACCTGGCGGGACACCCTCGTTTACGCCGTGCTCGCCACCGAGTGGCGCAACGGCACGACCGGCGGGCTCATCTGAGCGCCGCCGGCCGTGTCCGTGTCCGTGCCCGTACCCGCTACGCGGTGGCGGGCCCGGGGCGCTCCTGGACGGGACGGTCACGATCGCCTCGCTCTTCACGAGCCACGCGACACCGAACGCGAATACCGACACCGCCTCGCCCAGGTAGGTCAGGGTCAGCGGGAAGTCCCAGGCGAAGTGCAGCACACCGGCCGCGGCGATCACCACGATGGAGCCGACGATGACCCAACCGCACACCCGGTAGACCCAGTTGTGGACGCGCGCGTCCTGGCGCTCGCGGGGATCCCGGGTATCGCGGAACAGTCGCAGGCAGAAGAACGCGAGCACGCCGAACAGCCCGGCGGCGAAGCAGAGATGCAGGACGCCGAGGGTCGTCTGCGTGCCGCTCGGATGCGGCGTGAGGGAGCTCGGCGGGAGGGTGGGGAAGAGGGCCACCAGGATCGCGAACACACCGGCCAGCGTGCTCAGCCGGTCCTCGCGCCGGTCGTGGCGGTAGCAGATCAGGAAGACCCCGATCGCACACAGACTGCCGACGAAGACGTTGCGCATGTGCGTGTAGTACGACGCGCTCATGGAAGCGAGCAGCACGAACCGCGCCGAGGTGATGCTGTTCCCGACCAGGAGGACGATCGGCAGGAGAGAGCCGATGACGCCGACGCCGAAGCGGAGGCGCTGCACGGTCTGCGGATCCTGATCCGGAAGGTCGATGGGCTCGATTGGGTCGATCGTGGAGTCACGGTGGGTCATGGGACGCCCCCTCAGCCACCCGAAATGCTCAGTACCTCCCGATTTTCCCGTTGCCGCACATCCCGAAACCGCGTCGGCCGCAGGCCCGGTGCCCGTGGGCACGGGCAGGGCCTGGACACCTCGCCGGGCTCGGCCTAGCATCCGGACCACCCGATCGATCCGTTGCCACCGAGAGGCTGCACCGTGCACCCCTTCCGCAAGGCCGTCGAGGCCCGCGACATGGACGCGGTCGCCGCGCTGCTGGCCGACGACGTCGTCTTCACCAGCCCGGTCGCGTTCAAGCCCTACCCGGGCAAGGCCATCACCGCCGCGATCCTGCGCGGCGTGCTGCGGGTCTTCGAGGACTTCACCTACGTCCGCGAGATCGGCGAGGAGGACGGCCGCGACCACGCCTTGGTCTTCACCGCGACGGTCGGCGGCAAGGCCGTCCAGGGCTGCGACTTCCTGCACCTCGACGAGGACGGCCGGATCGACGAACTCACCGTCATGGTCCGACCCCTGTCCGCCGCCCAGGCCCTCGCCGAGGCGATGGGCGCCCAGTTCGACCGCATCGCCCGGGAGGCGGCGGGGAGTGAGCCGGCCGGCCGGCCGTGCCGGGAGTCCGTGAACGACAGGAGCGGCGGCGGCCCGAGGGCCGCCGCCGCTCCCGATCACCTTCGGCGCTCGGCTAGTTCACGTCGAAGTAGTAGTAATAGGTGTCGTACACCTTCCCGTGCGCATCGGTCGCGTAGGCGTAGAGGATGTGCGGGCCGCTCGCGTCCGGGGCCCAGGACACCTGGGCCGTGCCGGTCGCGTCCGGGGTGACGGTCGTCTCCGGATTCCAGTCGAACGAGTAGGTGTAGGACGCCACGTCCGGCACCTTGGGCGCGAAGGTGAAGACGCCGGTGACCCCGACGCCGCCGGCGCTCGCGGGAGTGTCCGTCTCCTCCGCGTAGATGTCGGACGTGACGGTCGGCGTGGTGTCGACGGTGGCGAACCAGCGGTACGGATTGCTCACCCAGCCGTTCGTGCTGTGGCTGCGCACCTCGACCTGGGTGGTGCTGTTCAGCGTGATCGCCACCGACGCCGTGCCGTCCGCGGCGGCGGCCACGGTCTGCGCCGCGCCGTAGCCCACCTGCACGGTGTAACTGTCCACCGGCTGGACGGCGGCGTTCGGCGCCAGGTGGAGCGTGACGGGCACCCCGACGCGCGGGCTGGGCGTGTCGGGCGTCACGACGGGCGAGGTGTCGCGGACGTAGAAGCGGTAGGTCGTGACGGCCGAGGAGGCGAACGCCCGGTCGAAGCTGCGGACCGAGAGGGTCTGCGGGCCCGAGTCGGGCGGAATCAGGGTGACCGAGGCGGAACCGCCGGGCGTGGCGGTGCGGACGAAGCCGGGCCCGGCGAACGGGTCGGTCCACTGCGGCACGCCGTAGGGGCCGATGTTCGTCCCGACGACGCCGAGGCCGGGGCCCCACGCGTACTGGTAGGCCGCCACGTCCGACACGCCGTTCGCCGTGAAGGTGAACTCGGCGGGGGTGCCCCCGGCGCTCCACTCGTCCGGCGGGTAGTTCGGCGCCGTCACCACGGGCGCCGCGGACGGCCGGACGGCGTCGACGTGGAAGTAGCAGGGCTTGGACCAGGCCGAGGTGTCGGTGCCGTCGCCGCCCTGAACCTGCCAGGCGTACGTCCCCCCGTCGGCGAGGACACCCGCCGGAACGTGCGTGCTGCGCACCCAGCCACTGACCATGCTGCTCTCGGTGAACTCCGTGCGCCGGTCACGGTGGCCCACGGGCCAGACGGCGAAGCGTCCGGTGAGCGTGCTGTCACCGGAGCCGGCATCGGCGTCGTGGAGCATGGCCGAGAGCTCCGGCGTCAGTTCGCCCATGGACGGGTACGGCTTCGCGGTGGCGCACGGCTGGTTGTCGTTGAAGAGCTGGGTGGGCGCCCCGGGCGGGGTGTTGTACGTCGCGTACAGCCGGACCCCGCGCGAGCCGCTGAGCCGGCGGCCCAGCGAGACGTTCCCCTCGTCGGACGCGGGCAGCCGCAGTTCGACCGACAGCGTGGTCTTCTTCGCGGCGGCGGCCGCTGCGGCCGCGCTCGTCAGGTCGAGCTGCAGGTAGGACGCCGGGCAGGTCTCGCTGCCGCCGACGGTGCCCAGCAGCTGCTTCTCGGCCGGGGCGTTGCGCCAGGTGAGGGGGCCGGCCTTCGTCCCCGTCTGCCAGACCTCGATGGCGCGCTGCGCACAGGAGTCCGCCTGGGACTCACCGAAGGAGAGGCGGGCGCTCAGCACGTGCGCGGCCGCGAATCCGGCCAGGTCGAAGGTCGCGTAGACCCGGGACGTGTGCGTGGTGCCCGAGTCGTCGAGCCAGGCGCCGAGGGGAAGGTCCCCGGAGGTGACCGGGTGGGCCGTCGTGGGCGCCTGCGCATCGGTGTAGGCCAGGGCAACCTGGGGGGCCTGCGCGACCACGGAAGCCGCCGCCGCGGGCGAGGCGGGTACCAGCACGCCCACCGACCCCAGTGCAGCCGCCGCGGTGCAGGCCGCGGCAGTGCGTATGCCCAATCGTCGTCTCAAAGCAGAGAACTCCTCTCCAGGCCCCGGAGGGCGCCGTCATCGGCGGCCACCCTAGCGTCAGGGCGTGTGCGGAGCACGGGAATTGTTCGTGGGTCGGCGAGGGGCCCCGACGTGCCGTCGGACGAGCCCCGGGCGCCGTCAGCGGTGGTCGGAGGCGCGTCGGCGCCTCGTCCGCCGGCCGACGAGCACGGCCGCTGCGGCGGCCGCGGCCGACAGGACCGTGCTGCCGGTGCCCCCGCCGCCGGCCGCGGCGCCGCCCGTCGCCGAGGCGTCGATCGTGGATCCCGTCGGGTCCGGGGCCGGCGCCGGGCCGCCGGAGGGCACGGCGGTCGCGGAGCCGGAGGCGGTGGGCGCGGGTGAGCCGGTGGGGGCGGGTGAGCCGGGCGCGGTGGCCGTCGGGGCGGTCGGCCCGCCCGTACCGGGGGTGCCGGGGCCGCCGGGCGTTCCCGGGGCGGCCGGGCCGGTCGTCGTGCGCGGCGGCGTGATGTCGAACGACGACACGACGTCGTTCTGTCCGGTGTTCAGCGTGCACGGCACGTCGACCCTGCCCGGGCCGGTGACCTTGCCGTTCGCGTCCTCCGGGACGAGGTGCAGGGTGAAGTTGCCGGCGGTGATCCGGGCGGTGCCCGGTCGGGTGAAGGTGAGGGTGGGTGCCGTGCCGGTCGCCGGGATGTCGAAGGAGCCGGAGGCCGGGATGCTCGTCCTGGTGATGGTGAGGTGCACGGGGACGCCGATCCTGCCCTGGGGTGCGGCGATGTCGGTCTCGGCGTCCAGGGTGCCCTCCATGATGCGCACGCCGAGGAGGTAGCGCAGTCCGAAGGTGAAGGTCGCGTCCACCGTGGCCGCCGCGTGGATGGCGAACCGCGGGCTGGACTCGCCGACCGCGAGCGAGGTGGGGATGTCGGTGGATATGCGCGCGGTGATGGGCTGTCCGCCGATCGTCGGGAACGTGCAGGTGTACTGCAGCGTCGGCGAGGCGGGCTGTGCGGCCGCGGGCCCGGCCCCGAGGACACCCGCGATGCCGCTCGCGGCCCCCCATGCCGTCGCGACCCGGAGCGCGGTCCTCGCCCTCCGGCTTTCCCCGTGGCTGGCACTCATGGTCCACCTTCCCCTTGCGCGTCTGCGGTGCCCGAACGACTCATGCGGCCTGTGCCCGGTCCTCGCCGCCCGGCGATCCCCGTCGGCGGGGCTCGTGGCGTTCCTGGTAGGTCCGGCTCAGGTGGCTCTGGATCCGGGCGTGCCGGAACTGGTACACCGCGCCGGCCTGGCGGAGCACACCCCGCCGGTGGGCGTCGTCCAGGAAGGCGATCAGGGCCCACGGCAGTCGTCCGGTGAGCGGCAGCCAGATCCGGGACAGGGCCACCCACTGGCCCCAGGCGGTGAGGCTGAGCCCGTAGCCAAGCCCGGCTCCGAAGGCGGATTCGAGTCCGAACACGGTGCCGACCTCCAGTCCGCGCAGCGGCCCGTACGCGATGGCGTTGAGGCTTCCGACCTCGAGTCCGATCACGAGCGCCCAGACGACGAGGTGGAAGGCCACGTTCCGGCGGTCCAGGTCCAGCAGATCGGCGGGGCTGACGACCGTTTCGGTTCTGATGGGAGCTTCGAGCAGGGCTATCAGGCCGAACACGAGCCCGGTCGCGAGAGCGATCGCGGGGAGGAACAGCAGCGCGGTCGTGAGTCCGTCGCCGCTCTGGCCGTCCCCGAGCCCGAGCGGCTCGACCACGCCCTGGTCGATGACCACCAGCATGGCCATGGCCGCCAGCCCGCCGCCCAGTCCGACCATGAACCGGGCGCGGACCTTCCCCGGCGTCCGCCCGGCGCCGCCGGAGAGCCTGATGCGCACCGGCGACGGTCTGAAGGCCTCGCGCGCGGACGCGTGCCAGTACACGAGGCCGAAGAGCAGCCCGGCGGCGATCCCGTGCAGGAGCCCGACCACGAGTCCGCGCACGATCGCGAACCCGAGCCCGTGCGAGGTCGCGACCAGGTCCACCGGCACGTTCCCGACGGCGGTCGTGACGCCGAAGGCCAGCCCCGCCAGGAACCCGACGACGAGGGTGCGCGAGGAACGGCGCATGCTGGTGCCCAGTTCCCACCAGGCGAGGTCCTGTCGCTCCCGGTCGAGCCGGGCCAGGTGATGGGCGAGGTAGCCGAGCCACCGCTGGGCGCGCTCCGGGTCCCACTGCGGGCGGTGGGGGCGGCCGTTGTCGGGCCGTTCGGGGGCCCGGGGCCGGTAGACGGTGGGGACGAAGCCCGCGAGGAGGTGTTCCTCGATGGCGTGCGCGTCGGGGAACCGGGTGGTGTCCAGGAGTTCGCCCGGTGTGCGTTCGGGGTCGTCGCTGTACATCGTCCGGGCGAGGGCGATCATCAGCGGGGTGCTCAGTGCGGCGGCGAGGTGCGCGCCCCCGGCGCTCTCCGCGAGCTGCGCCTCGTCCAGGACGGCGTCCCAGGTGGCGCCTGTGCCGTCGGCGCCGCGGGGGCCGGGGAACGCCGGATCGGTGCGGGGCAGGTAGTTGCGCAGGTCGTCGAGGGTCAGGTCGCGCAGTTCGAGGACGACGGCCGAGGCGAGCGGCGCGTGGGTGGCCCGGACGGCACCGGCGAACTCGTCGTGACGACTGGTCAGGACGAGCGGCAGCGCGGAGCGGTTGAGCGCGTCGAGCGCCTCGCCGCGCAGGCCCTCCGCGATCTCGTCGAATCCGTCGAGAACCGGCAGGACGAGATCGTCGTCGAGGAGGTCCGCGGCGAGCGACTTCCCGCTCGGGACCCGGCGGGCCAGGTGCGGGTGGTCGCGCAGCAGCCGGTCGATCAGCCAGTCGCGCAGGGCGACGGCGGACGGGTCCCAGGAGCCGAGGCTGAAGATCACCGGCACCCGCTCGGAGCGTGCCCGGGCGTCCAGCAGGTCGAGGGTGAACCGGATCGCCAGGATCGACTTGCCCGAACCGGCACGGCCCAGGACCACCAGCCGCCCCGACCGGATCCGCCGGTAGACCTCGGCCACCCGGCGCAGGTCCCCGCTCAGGTCCTCCTCGGACGAGGCGTCACCCGGGGCCAGGCGCTGGGTGTTCTCCGACCGGTCGGACACCTCCGCCGGCGCCCGCCGCCACCGCACCGGCAGGGCGAAGGGGTGGTGCACCCGGTGCTGGGCCTCCTCGCGCCGCCACCGCCGCCTGCTCTCCCGGGCCAACTCGTCGGCGGCGTCGGCGAGCGGGCCGTACGCCCGGGACGCTGCGGACGGGGCGGACGGGGCGGACGGGGCGGACGGGGCCTCGGGCGGCTCCGGCGCTGGTAACTCCCCGGCGCCGTCGAGTGCCGTCAGCCGCTGCCGGTCCTCGGGGCCGGCGCCCAGCGCGTCCGCGAGCCGTGCGACCGTTCCGAGCCGGTGGTCGAAGGGCTTGTCGTTCTCGATCCGGCCGATCGTGCGCTCGCCCAGCTCGGCGCGCTCGGCCAACTGAAACTGCGTCATGCCGGCCTGCTTGCGCAGCCGGCGGACCAACTCCCCGAGCGATTCCCCCACAGCCCGGCCCTTCTCCCCGTGATCCGGAACAGGCGTGAGCCTACCCTGACAACTGGTCATCCATGACCAGTGCTTTGACCTGTGCACTTCCCCGCGGGGACGCCAGCATCAGCGGTGCGGGCCACTCGTTCCTGCGGCCCCGGCGGTCCCGTCCGCGGCCCCGGCGGCGACGCCCGCACCGTCCGTGCAGGGAAGTGAAGGAGGCGAATTTCTGATGGCGGAGACGAAGGGCGTCCTGCTGCCGGCCTACGTGGTGGCCGACGAATCGGGCTCGATGGCGCCGTACCGGAGCGAACTGGGAGGCGGCGTGGCGTCCCTGTGCGAGGGGCTGCGCGCGGAGCCGATGATCGCGGCCAAGCTCCGGCTGGCCGTGCTCGGCTTCGCCGACGACGTACAGGTCCGGCTCGCGGTGGCCGACATGCGCACCGAGACCGGCGTGCCCCAGGTGGCGATCCGCGGAGTGACCAACTACCGGGCCGTCTTCGACGACCTGCTGCAGCGGATCCCCTCGGACGTGCAGTGGCTGCGCGGCGAGGGCTGGAAGGTGCACCGCCCGGTGGTCTTCTTCCTCAGCGACGGCCAGCCCACCGACGGATCCGCGTGGCGCGCGCCGCACGCCGCCCTGACCGACCGGCGCCGGACCCCGGCCGCCCCGAACATCATCGCCTGCGGCATCGGCGACGCCCGGGCGCAGACCATGGTCGAGGTCGCCACCAGCCCCCAGTTCGCCTTCGTCGCCAAGTCCGGTGCCGACGTGGGCCGGGCGATCTCGGAGTTCTTCCACTCGCTCACCGCGAGCCTGGTGGCCTCGGGTCAGGCCCTGAACTCGTCCGATCCGCACCTGGTCGTGAACCGCCCGGACCAGTTCACCATGGCCATCGACGAGGTCGGCCTGTGACGCCGGCCCACCGGGGGACGGGGCCCACCCGGCACCCGCACCCGGCCCGCCCGTGCCGCCACCGCCGCTCCTTCCCCCGACCCCGGCCCTCCCCACGGCCCCGCCCCCGGCGGTGTCCGGGCCGGGTGCGGCGCCGTGGCGGCGGATCGCGGTGGGCGTCCCGGGCATGGAGTTCGAGGCCCGCCCGCCCAGCCAGTACGCCTTCGACTTCCCCGACAGCGAGTGCGACGGCTGGTCCACGGACGCCCTCACCCTCCGGTTCGCCTCGGTGCGCGGCGCCAAGCACCGCTACTACCGCCAGCCGCGGCAGGACGCGGCCCGAGCGGCCGTGCACGAGGCCACCGACAGCATCGTGTTCGCCGTCGCCGACGGCGTCTCCAGTGCCTCCGAGTCGCACCAGGGCGCCGTCGAGGCCTGCCGGGCCGCCGTCGAGCGGATCCTGCACCTGCTCGACCGGACACCGGGCCCCCTCGACCCCGCCGACGTCGCCGCACACGCCGCCGAACGGCTGCGGCAGCTCGCGCAGTGGCGGCTCGGCGTCACGGAGCCCGGGCCCGCCGACGTGGCCCGGCTGTACGCGACCACCCTGGTCGCCGGCGCGGTGCGTCCCACCGCCGGGGGCCTGGACGTCGAGCTCTTCCGGATCGGCGACTCCGGCGCCTGGATCCTCGACCGGGCCACCGGCGGCTACCGGCCGCTGTTCGACTCGAAGACCGGATCGGACACCCTGCTGGTCACCAACGAGGTCTCCCCGCTGCCGCGGATCCCCGACCGGCTCGAAACGGCCACCGCACGGCTGGAGGCGGCCGGGGCACTGCTGGTCGGCACGGACGGCTTCGGCGACCCGCTCGGCGAGGGCGACGGCCGGGTCGGTGCGCTGTTCGCCCACTGCCTCGGCGCCCCGCCGCCACCGCTGTGGCTCGGGCACGTACTGGACTTCACCCGGGAGACATTCGACGACGACCGCACCCTGCTGGCCCTCTGGCCCCGGAGCGAGGCGGAACCGCGGTGAGCAGCGAACCCGCGGCGCCGGTCGACGTCGCCGCCCTGGCCCTGGGGCACCGACTCGGTCAGGGCGGCCAGGGCACCGTCCACCAGGTGCTCAACAAGCGCATCAACGAGGGCGCCGCCGACGGCGACTGGGAAGTGGTCTACAAGGAGTACGGCCCCGCCGTCCTGCCCGCTGTCGACGCCGCCGCGCTCGCCGCCCTGGCGGCCCTGCCCGGCACCCTCGGCGGAGCACAGGCGCGCTGGCTGTGCGAGAAGACCGCATGGCCGGCCGCCGTGGTCCGGCGTCAGGGGCAGCCCTGCGGGTTCCTGATGCGCGCGGTGCCCGACCGCTTCCACTTCATGCTCCGGACGCTGACCGGCGCGAAGACCGGCTCCCGGCGGCTGGCCAGCATGGAGTACCTCCTCAACGACGACACGTACATCGCCGGGATCGGACTGGCCGTCAGCGACCGGCACCGGCTGCTCCTGCTCGCCGACCTGGCCACCACGCTGGACCGGCTCCACCGGATCGGGGTCGCCGTCGGCGACGTCTCCCCGAAGAACCTGCTCTTCGGCCTGGCGCCCGAGCCCGCGTGCTTCCTGATCGACTGCGACGCCGTGCGCCTGCACGGCGCGACGGTGCTGCCGCAGGCCGAGACCCCCGACTGGCAGGTCCCCGCAGGTGAGGAGCGGGCCACCCGGGCGAGCGACGTCCTCAAACTGGCTCTGCTCGCCGTTCGGATCTTTGCCCGCGACCAGACCGCCACCGAGCCCACCGCCCTGTCCGCCGTCAGTCCCGCGCTCGGCGACCTGGCCCGCGCCTCGCTCGACCCCGACCCGGCACGACGGCCGACACCCGCCGCGTGGGCCGAGCGACTTGCCGCGGCTGCGGTCGGCGCGTCCGCCAGGACCGCGCCGAGCGCCTCCCGGCAGCCGAGACGGTCCCCTGCCCGACCGGGCCCCGGCCGGCCGCCCGCCACCCCGGGGACGCCGACACCGTCCGCCACCGCGGCGGCCAAGGCCGGCAAGGTGCTCGGGGCGGTCGCCGCCGCCCTGGTCCTGCTGCTGGTTGTCGTGAGCAACCAGCACTCCTCCCGGGCCGACGCCTCCGGGGCGATCGGCGGCCGGCCGGCCGTCCTCGACACCTCGGGATCCTTCCACGGCCTGCCGTGGACCCCGGCCCCCGATCCGGTGACGACCACCGTCGACCCGGACACCCCGACGCCGACACCCACACCCACACCGACGCCGACACCCACACCCACACCGACGCCGACACCCACGCCGACGCCGACGCCGACCGACCCCGTCGCCACCGCGCGGGTCGGCGACTGCTTCCACGACAGCGGGACCGGCGGCCACGCCGAACTCTCCGCCAGCGACTGCGTCCCCGGGGCGTTCGAGGTCGTGCGGATCAATGCCGGCAGCACCGACCTGAACAGTTGCGACGGCGTCGCCAACAGCGACGAGAGCGTTTCGTCCAGCCTGTACAACCGCGTCCTGTGCCTCAGCTACCGGAGCTCCGGCGGCACTTCCTACCATGCCCGCCAGGGCGACTGCGTCTTCGGGGCCGCCGGCGCCGACGCGTGGTCGACCCAGGCCTGCCAGACCGGCAACTTCAAGGTCCTGGCGGTCTACCGCGGCACCTCCGACCACTCCAAGTGCGACAGCTGGCCGCACGACAACTCCTGGCGCACCATGCCCGCCGCCGGGCACCCCGGGCTCGACGTCCTGCTGTGCCTGTCCATGAACTTCCCGGACGACGCGGGCTACGCCACGGTCAACGAGTGCCTGTTCAAGTCGGGCTCCACCTTCACCAACGTCGGCAGCTGCAGCAGGTCCAACGTCTACGTCACCGGGCGCACCAGCACCCCCGACGACCCCGCCTTCTGCGGCACCAGCGGCTCCACCTACTGGCGATCCGCCGACTACCCCGCCTACGGCTACACCGTCTGCTGGCGCTGGCGCTGACCCCGGGTGCCCGCAGCGGACAACCCTCCATCGGAACAAGAGAGTCGAGGAACTGACATGGCATACCGCTACCGGTGCGGCGAGTGCGGCTTCAAGACCTCCTGGGGCACCCAGTCCCAGGGCGAGCAGCAGCAGATCGCGCACTACGCCGACCGGCACGCCGGCATCGTCCCCGGCGGCCAGGTGGAGACCAACACCAAGAACCCGGACGGCGGCAGCGGCTGCCTCGCCTTCGTCGTCGTCGCGATCCTGCTCCTCCTGCTCGCCTCCTCGTGCCACCACTGACGCCCGTCCGACACCACGGCCGAGGCACCGCCGACGGACCGCAGCGCCGGCCGGCCCACCACGACAAGGAGCACGGCATGTCCAAGCACTACTGGGGTCCGGGCCCGGCGGCCCCGGCGCCCCCACCTGGCAGCAGACCCCGAGGGCGGTGCCGCCGCAGTTCGCCCGGCCCGGCCCCGCGGCACCGCCCGCGCGCAACGCGGCGCCCGGCACCCCGGCACAGCCCGCCCCCGTCCACGGCACGCCGCCCCCGCCCCCGCCGCAGCCGGCGGCGGGGGCCCCGCAACCGTCGCGTCCGCAGACTCCCCGCGCACGCCGAGCCGTTCGGGCCCTGCGTCACTGGCGGCTGCTGTCGGCCGCGGTGGTGCCCTGCCTCGTGCTGGCCGGCGTCGGATGGTGGGTCTGGCCGCGTCAGCCGGCAGCCATTGCGCCGCGCATCGTCGCGGGAACCGTCCAGGCGGACATCCTCCCGCCCGAGGCTGTCAGCCGACTGGCCGGGGCGACGCTCGTCCCCGGCCCCCGGTCGGACCGGCCGCACGCCGCGATCGAGGTGTCCCCGGCGGACTGCGCCGTGGCCGTGGGACCGGCCACCCAGTCGGTCTACGGCCGCGCGTGGACGGCGTTCCTGTCGGCGACCTACCAGGACGCCGGGAGCAGCGGCGCCTACACCGTGAACCAGGTCGTCGGGGTGTTCCCGGACGGGGCGAAGGCCGGCGCGGCCCTCCGGACGCTCACCGCCGGTCTCGGCCGCTGTCCGTCCTCGACGCGCACCGACCAGGCCGGCCGGACCACAACCTGGGCCTACGCGGCCTACCCGGCCACCCCCGTCGCCGTCGTCTGGACCGCGACCCAGAACACCGTTGCGGGATGGGCCTGTTACCACCAGGCACGGGTGAAGGGCGCGGCGCTGATCGAGGTCGCCGTCTGCGAGGCGGGCGACGGTCGGCCGACCGCCTCGAAGCTCGCCGACGCGCTCGCCGGGCAGGTGAGCGCATGACCGGGCGGAAGCGGCGGAGGGCCGCTCGCCCGGGGCGGGGCGCGCTGCGGATCGCCTGCGTGCTCCTGGCGGCGGCCCTGGCGCCGGTCGCGGGTCCGGCGGCGCGAGCGCGTGCGGACACCGGGGTCGCGGCCGTCGCGGCCCGGCCCGGCACGGTCACCGCACTGTCACCCCCTGCGGACATCGAGGCGGCCTCCGCGGCCTTGGTCCGGGAGGTCGAGGACTACAACCGGCGCGAGGCGGAGACGGCCCGGCAGGCCGCGAAGCTGGTCGCGGAAGCGGAGCAGATCACCAAGGAGTCCGCGGCCTGGAACAAGGAAGCCGACACGTACAACGGCAAGGACTCCGCGGTGGGCAAGGAGATCGACGCCTTCAACGCCCGTTCGAGGGATCTGGATGCGAGGATCGCCGCCCACAACGGCAGACAGAGCACCTTCGAACTGCCCAGGGAGGCCGCCGCGTCCGCCGCGTACCGCGCCGAGGCGGACGCGCTCAACGCCGAGAAGGCGGCGCTCGAAGCCGAGCAGAGCACCATCCGGGGCGAGCAGTCCCAGCTCGACGAGGAGGAGGCCCGGCTCGGCGCCGGGAAGGAGCGGCTCACCTCCGCCATGACGGCGCACAACGCGCAGGTGAGCGCCCTGCAGCGGGATGAGCAGCAACTGGAGTCCCGGGGGAGGGACTTGCTCCAGCAGATGGCCACGGCCGTGCAGAGCCTCGCGGACAATCCGCCGGACGCGGCGGCGGCCATGGACCAGGGCGGTGACGCGGCCGGCCCGCCGCAGCAGTCCGACCGGTCGGCGGGCCAGGGGGCCGACGACCCCGCCGAGGGCGGCGACAGCGCGTCGAGGCTGCCGCAGCAGGCCGCACTGCGGGCCTATGCGGAGCGCACCGGCGCCACGGTCGACATGCGGCCGGGGACGGCGTTCCTCTCGCCCGGCGCCATCGCCGCGCTCCCCGCCTCCCAGGCGGCGCCGCTCACCAGCCCGGCCGTCAGCTACGACGGGCTGGTCCGCAACGGGAACGGGACGTACACGGCACTGGAGGTGCAGACCCCGGGGGCCGCGAGTCCGGCCCGTGCGGCCCTGACGGCCGCCACCGGGCGGGGAGGACGACCACGGTCACGATCCGCGGCAAGAAGTACGTCATCGCCCATGTCACTCCCGTCCCGGCGGTCGCCGTCCCCGCACCGGCGGCCGGTGCCACGCCGTCCCCGACCTCCGGCGGCAAGGCCGACTGCGTGGCCCATCCCCGCGGGGTCGTCAGCGGCGGCGGATGGATCCTCAACACGTCCGAGAACGTGGACCACGTCAACAAGGAGATATCCCCCCGGGGAGGGCCCGGCACCCGGGCCGGCGAGGCCCAGGCCTGCCTGGCCGCCCCCTCGGCACGGACGGGACCGAGGCCGGGGGCGACATCACCGGCTGGCAGGACGCGACCGCGAAGGCGCCCGCGGGATCCCTCGCCCGGTGCCACCTGATCGCCCGGCAACTCGGCGGGAAGGGCGACAGGCAGTCCTGGTCGAACCTCTTCCCGTGCCGGCAGCTCGGGGCGAACATCACCAGCTACGGCATGCGGCCCTACGAGACACTGGTGGCGAAGGCGGTGCAGCGGGTCGGCGCCTATGCGGCCCTGCCCGCGGGCGCGGCGGTGAAGTACGTGGTGAACCCCTCTACAAGGACGACACCAGCACCATTCCGTGGGCCGTCTCGATGACGGCCATGATCCAGCTGCCCGACGGAGCGACCTGGCCGCTCTTCTTCGCGGACACCGTCGAGAACGTGCCGGAAGGCGGCGGAGCCAACCTTGGGAACTGAGAACCGCAACGGCGCGCGGGGCGGTGCGTCCCGCACCACCCCGCCGCGGCCGGCCGACATCGCGGCGGTCTTCCCCGGCTGGCGCCGCTGGCCCGCGCGGCGACCCGGCTGCACCCGCGGCCCGGGTCGCCGTCCCGGCAGGACAGCTCCGTCGGGGGCCACTGCTCTGGCCGGCCGACGAGCCGTGGCCGCACTGCGACTGCCCGCATCGGGTATCGCCCCTGCTGCCGCCGACTTCGCCGGGGAGGTGCGGCTGCAGCGGGAGGTCCGAGCCGGCGCCCGGGGCCGGCCGCCGGGCGACACGGGGTGGCCTCTGCGGATGGTGCCCGCGACGGCCGGGGCCGGGGCCGGCCGTCCTCCGGCCGGACCGGTCGCCATGCTGGCCCTCGCCCAGCTGTACGTGCGCGACGTGCCCGCCCTCCGGCCGCCCGGCCGGGCGGACCTGCTCCAGGTGCTGTGGTGCCCGTTCGACCACCGACCGACGGGCCTTCCGAGGACGGCGCTGTTCTGGCGGTCCGTCACCGCTGTCGCCGAGATCCTCACCGCGCCCCCGGAGCCGGCCGCCGTCCAGTACGACGACTACGTGCCCGAGCCGTGCCTGCTCGCCCCGGAGCAGGTCACCGAGTACCCCGTGGCGGCGGAACTCGAGCCGGACCTGCGCGCGGAGGTCCGCGCGTGGAGCGCCCGGCAGGCCGTCGCCGCGGCGCCGGGCAGCACCGGTGCCGGGGGAGGTGACGACGCCTACTACGACCGCGAGCTGGCCGTCTCCCCCGGCTGGAAGGTCGGTGGCCTGCCCTCCTGGAGCGCCACCGACCCGCGGCCGCTCCACTGCTGCGCGTGCGGCAGCCGGATGCAGCCGATGCTGACCGTCGCCTCCTACGAGTGGCAGCCGAACGGCCCCGGCTGGATCCCGTACGAGGACCGGGCCGCCGCCGCGGCGCCCACCGGCTACCCCGCTCCCGCGACCCCCACCATGATCGGCCTCGCCGGCGGCTGCAACCAGCAGATCTACGCCTGCCCCGCGTCGCCGGACCATCCGCACGCCGAGCTCCTGCAGTAGCGGCGTCCGGCCGGGATACCGCCCGGGGCACGGATCGTGACCGTGAGGGTCCGCCGGTTCACCGGCGGACCCTCACGGCTCGTCGGGGTCAGAGCCCGGCTTCGAGGACCTCCTGGAGGCGCTTGGTGCGCTCCTCGACGTGGTGGGTGTTGGTGTCCGACTTGTGGTCGAACGTCAGCACGCCGTCGGTGAAGGAGATCCCGGTCGGGCTGAAGTACTCACCCGTGTTCCTGACGACGACCTTCGAGACCCCCTCGCGGAGCGCGTCCTTGCCCATGTCATCGGCGCCGACCGCGCTCAACGCGTCCACCAGCGGCTGGAAGTACACCTGGGGGAAGTACTCGGCGTAGCTGTCGGCGTAGTCGGGGACGGCCAGCTCCTGCCACTCCACCTCGATCGGCACGTCGAACCCTGCCGCCGCGTCGATCCGGGACTTCCAGCCCGGGTAGTCGTCGTTCTTGAACCGCTCGACGCTGCGGCGTTCCGCCAGGCCCATACGAAGCCTCCAAATTGTCCGTTGTGGTTCTGCTGCTCGAAGCAGAGCGCTGATGTCCTCGACGCGCCCGCCCGGCAGCGTGCGGGGCGAGCAGGGCCATGGGCCGGGTCGAGTTCTTCGCTCGCGGTGATCCTTTCCGGTCGGAGGGAGGGCCGGCATCCGTAGGATCACGGAAATCCCCTACGCAGCACCCGGCTCGGTGGCGTCACCGCTCAGGCGGCGTCCAGGAGGCCGAGGGCACTGGTCAGCCCGGACCGTGACGTGACGTGGAGCTTGCGGAAGATGCGGGTCAGATGGCCTTCGACGGTCTTGACGGAGATGAAGAGCTCGGTGGCGATGGCACGGTTGCTCCGGCCGCGGCCGACGAGCTCGGCGATGCGGCGTTCCTGTTCCGACAACGCGGGGTGGGCGGGGGCACGCAGGCCGGGGCGGGGGCGGTGACCGCCGATCCGCCGCTGGGCATGGACGGCGAGGACACCGAGATGGGCTGCTCCGCAGGCGTCGGCGAGCTGCTTCGCCCGACCGACGGCGAGCGCGGCCTCGTCGAGCCGGTGGCCGTCGGCGAGGCTGCGGCCGAGCAGCAGGCGGGCCCGGGCCTCGGCGGGGAGAGGCCGGCGGCGGCGAACAGGTCGGCTGCGGAGCGGCAGAGTTCGGCTGCGGCGTCGGGGTCGTCCGTCCGCACGCAGGCCTGGGCGAGTGCGGCGTAGCCGCGCTGGCCCGGCAGTTCCACGGCCTCGGCCGCCTCGGTGGCGGCCGCGGCCCAGTGCCGGGCCGCGGCACGGTCGCCCCGGGTCGCCTCGGCCCGGGCGGCAGTACTGCACCACGCGGCCCGCAGGGCGGGCAGGGGCACCGGACGGCCCGGTTCGGCCACGGCGCGGACGAGGTCCAGGCAGTCGTCGGGGTGGCCCTGCGCCAGGCGCAGCTCGGCCAGCAGGCCGGCGGACGCCTCCCAGAGCCGGCCGCGACGGCCGACGGTACGAAGGGCCTGCTCGACGGTTCCGGCCGCCGAGGCGGGTCCGGTCCGCAGGGCGGCCGCCGCGGCCCGCAGGGTCAGTGCGAAGACGACGAGGTTCGGCAGGGCGAGCCGGCGTGCCGTCTCCTCGGCGGTGCCGGCCGAGGCCGCGCCGCCCTCCAGCTCACCGGTCGCCTGCCGCGCGTACGACTGGCACAGCAGCAGATGGGGCAGCAGATGGGTCTGTTCGGTCCGCCGGGCGACCTCGACGGCGCGGGTGGTGTGGCGCACGGCATCGTGGTGGCGCTCGGACAGCGCTTCGGCCCAGCCCAGCTGGGCGGCCCCGTCGAGGCAGGCCGCCAGCTCCCGGTCCGTCATGGCGCCGAAGGAGGCGGCCGCTTCGGCCGCGAGCGTCCGGGCCGGCTCCTGGCGTCCGGTGTACGCGGTGCCCAGGGCGCGGCAGGCGGCGACCGCGCTGCGTGTCCTGCGATCGGACGTGCTCGGCCCGAGTGCGTCCAGCAGGCCCTCGGCCTCGTCGAATCTGCCCTGCGCCGTGCGCACGATGGCGAGTTGCAGCCGGAGCGGGTCGGCTCGGGAGTCGGACTGCGGCCAGCAGGCCAGTTCACGTTCCAGCACGCGGCCGTTCGACCCCGGGGTGAGGGTGCGTTCGACCGCCGAACCGGCCGCCACCAGCGGCACCCGCAGCTCGGGCCGGTCGGGTGGCACCAGGTCGAGGGCCTGACCCAGGCTGTCGCGGCACCCCGTCAGGTCACCGGTCATCGCGACGGCTTCGGCCAGCCCCAGCAGCAGGCCGACCCTGAGCGGGAGCACCGGCCCGGAGCAGTCCGTGGCGGACAGCCGCAGCGCGGCGCGCAGCCACCTGGCGGTGGTGCCGGGGGAGCGGTGGCGGGCGGCCGCGGCCGCCTCGACCAGGACCGCGACGGCCGCGCCGTCCCCGGGGCGAGCCGAGTGCGCGAGGTGGGGAGCGCGTTCCAGCGGGCCGGCCCCGCTGTCGCGCAGGGCCAGGTCGGCGCGGCGGTGCGCGGCCAGGGCCCAGCCCGGTGGGGTGTCCCTGGACACCGCCTCGCGCAGCACGGCGTGGCGTGACCGCAGCAGCCGGTGCCCGTCCGACGGCGGCCCGGTCGGGTCGGCGGCTCGGACCAGGTCGAGGGCCGACAGTCCGTCGAGGGCGTCCAGGGCCCGCTGGTCGGGGAGGTCGGCCACCGCCGCGAGGAGCTGCGGGTCGAAGGGGTCGCCGAGCACGGCGGCGGCGCGCAGCACCGCGAGTTCGTCGCCGGAAAGCACCGCGGTCTCCCGGATCAGGGCGGTCCGGACGGTCGCCGGCAGGCCGGCGGCGGCGTTCTGGTCCAGTTCGCCCAGCAGGTTCAGGTAGAGCGGGTTGCCCTCGCCGGCCGTGCAGAGCCGGTCCCGGTCGTCGGAGGTGTACTCGGGGCCGAGCACGGTCTCGCAGGCGGCCCAGTCCAGCGGCGCGAGCGGGAGGCGGAGGACCCGGTAGTGCGCGGCCGGGTGCTGGAGTGCGGCCAGGAGCCGTGCCGGGGACTGCCGCGGCCGGTGGGCGCAGGCGAGGAGCAGCGGGGTGCCGGGCGCGGTGCGCAGCAGGTCGTGCAGCGGGTCGAGCACGGATGCGTCGGCCCGGTGCAGGTCGTCCAGGCAGAGCAGGACCGCGCGGCCGCGGCCGGCCGCTGCAAGGGGCCGGGCGGGGTCCGGGTGCGGCCGGTGACGCCCGGGGTCCTCCGGCGCCGGGGTCCGGAGCAGGTCCAGCACGAGCGGGTCCCGCCGTTCGAAGGCTCCGGAGCAGTCGGCGGGGACGGTCAGCCCCTCGGCCCGGGCGAGCCTTTCGAGTTCGGCGAGCAGCGTGGACTTGCCCAGGCCGGGATCGCCGCTGATCTCGACGACGGTGGACGCCCCGTCGGCGCAGGCGGTGACGGCTGATCGCAGGACCGACATCTCGTGCTTCCGGCCGGTCGGCGGCGGGTGCTGTTCCCTCATGGGCATCCCCTCTGACGTGCTGAGGCCTCGTGGGTCCGATCGTCGGCCACGGCCCGCCGCGGCAGCTTCCGTGGAACTACGCGAGCCCCTTACGCAACTGCCGGGACCGAGGGTGGAACGAGGGTCGCACCCTCATGCTCGTCCCCCCGGTCCGCTGCCAGATTGGCCGTCAAGGTCGCTGCCGAGCGGCAGGTCGTCGGATGGGGTAGTCACGTGCATGACTTTCGCTTGCAGTGGGTGGTGGAGTCGGTGCTCGCCGAGCACGGGCTGGAGGGCTGGGCGTTCGCCGAGGACGAGGTCTGGTGCCGGGTGACACCGGCCGGCGAAGGGGGCGTCGACCGGATCCAGGGGTGGAAGCTGCACGTCTCCGCGACGCGGCTGTCCGCGCCGGAGGTGCTGCACCGGGTCGCCGACGTGCTGGTCCCGCGCGGTGTCCCGTTCAAGTTCTCCCGGAGCATCCGGATGGTCGAGGAGATGACCGGCGAGCGCTACGACCGGGCCCAGTGCGGCAAGGTCATCGCCGTCTACCCGTCCGACGAGGACGAGTTCCGCGAACTCGCCACCGCGCTCGACAAGGCCACGGCGGGGCTGCCCGGGCCGGCCATCCTGTCCGACCGGCCGGTGCGGCCCGGCAGCCTGGTGCAGTACCGGTTCGGGGCGTTCCGGGGCGTTCCGGTCCTCACCGACGACGGGGTGTTCGAGATCCGGGTCGCCGGTCCGGACGGAATCCCGGTCGAGGACGTGCGCAAGCCGTGGTTCTGCCCGCCGTCCTGGGCGGAACTGCCGTACCCCGCCCCGTCGAAGAAGGCCCAGGCGGGCGCGCTGCTCGCCGACCGGTTCGAGGTGCGCCAGGCGATCCGCCACTCCGCCCGCGGCGGCGTGTACCGGGCGCTGGACCACCGGACCGGCGAAGAGGTCGTCGTCAAGCAGGCCCGGGCCTTCGTGGGCGGGCGGCTGAACGGCGAGGACTGTCGCGGCGGCCTGCGCAACGAGTGGCAGGCCCTGAAGACGCTGGCCGGCATCGGGCCCGAGCCGGTGGACCTCTTCGACCTCGACGGCCACACCTTCCTGGTGGAGTCCCTGATCCCCGGGGACACCCTGGCCCAGTGGCTCGACCAGCAGGTCGCGGAGGGCGAGGGACAGGGCGGCCTGGCGCCGGCCCGACTGCTGGACATGGCACGGAAGCTGACCGAGCTGCTGGCCGAGGTCCACGCGCGGGGCCTGGTCTTCCAGGACTTCACCCCGCTCAACATCATGGTGACCCCGGACGGCGGGCTGAAGCTGATCGACCCGGAGATGGCGCGGGTGCCCGGTGAATGGGGGGTCCGGGGCCACACGGTCGGCTTCGCCGCCCTGGAGGTCGTGCGCAACCCCGGCGAGGGCTGGGTGCCGCAGCAGACGGCCGACCTGTTCTCGCTGGGCGCGGTGCTGCAGTTCCTCGCGGTGGGGACGGCGCCGGTGTTCGGGCAGGACGACCCCCGGCCGCTCTCCGTGCACGACCGCCTCGACGCTGTGCTCCGGGCGGCCGGCGTGCGCAGCGCCGCGGCACGGATGATCGCGCCGGCGGTGCGCGGCCTGACGGCCGACGACCCCGCGCAGCGCTGGTCGTTCGACCGGCTCCGGGAGTTCCTCGCCACCTGCACGGTGCCGGACGCCGTGGTCGTGGCCGACGGGGTGCTGCCGCTGCGGACCGGCTGTCCGACACCGACCGGCAGCGCTTCACCGACGACGGTCTCGCCCACCTCCTGGCGACCATGGCCGCCCCCGGCGACGACGACCGGCGGCTGTGGCCGAGCACCGACTTCGGCGAGGGCACCGACGCCTGCAACGTCCAGCACGGCTCGGCCGGCGTCCTGGGCCTGCTCACCCTGGCCGACCGTCACCTGCGGCGGGAGGACCTGCGCGCGGCCGTCGCCCGGGCGGCGGACTGGACCGCTCGGCGCCGCGACAAAACTCCCCGGCTGATGCCCGGCCTGTACTTCGGGCGCTCCGGCACCGCCTGGGCGCTCCACGACGCGGCCCGCCACCTCGGTGACGAGGAGTTGGCGCAGCAGGCGGTCGAGCTGGGCCTGTCCGTCCCGGTGGAGTGGCCCAACCCGGACGTCTGCCACGGCGTCGCCGGCTCCGTGCTGGCCCAGCTCCACCTGTGGCGCGGCACCGGTCGCGGCGAGTTCCTGGAGCGGGCGACCAGGGGCGGCGACGCCCTGCTGGCGGCTGCCGAGCCCGGCGACGGCCGACTCTACTGGCCCGTCCCCAAGAGCATGGACTCCCTGCTGGCGGGCATCAACCACCTCGGCTTCGCCCACGGCGTCGCCGGAGTCGGGTACACCCTGCTGGCGACCGCGCAGGCCACCGGCGACCAGCGGTACCTGGAGGCCGCCGTGGCCGCCGGGAACACCCTGGCCTTCGAGGCCGAGCGCGGCCCGTCGGGGGCGTACTGGCGCAACGACCGCAGCGACGAGCCCGGCACGGGCATGCGCTTCCACTGGTGCAGTGGTTCCTCCGGGGTCGGCACCTTCCTGCTGCGACTGTGGCAGGCCACCGGCGACGCCGAGTACCTGCGCCTGACGGAGCAGGCCGCGCAGGCCGTCCACCGGGCCCGGTGGTTCTCGGGAACGGCGGCCTGCCACGGTCTGGCCGGCAACGGCGAGTTCCTGCTCGATCTCGCGGACGCCGTCGGCGGCCCGTACCGGGGTGGGCCGAGGAGCTGGCCGCCTCGATGGTGCTGCGCCACGGTGTCCACGGCGAGCGGCTGGTGATCCCCGACGAGTCCTCGCAGGGCGTGGCAGCCGACTACAACGTCGGCCTGAGCGGCGCGGTGGGCTTCCTGCTGCGCCTGGCGCACGGCGGGGGCCGGCCCTGGATGGTCGACGGGACGGCGGAGCAGGCGGCCGACGGCGCCCGGCGCTCGATGCAGCTGGTGACGCGGTGACGACCCCCTGGCAGGGGTACATCGACGACACCACCGTGACGTCGAGGATCAGCTTCCGGTTCTCCGCCGCCGGCACCCGGGCCGCCTGCCTGGCCGCCACCGAGTCCGGCCGGCACCGGGCCGAGAGCTGGAGCCTGCGGCAGGACGGGCCGGTCCTGGACTTCTCCGCCGAGCTGACCTGCGACCCCGCCTACACCATGGTCCTCCCGCTGGACGGCGGACGGCTGTTGGTCTCCCGGCACGGCTCCGAGGACACCCAGTCCCTGGATCTGCTCCACGACGACGGGCGGCTCACCGCCCTGGGCAGCACGCGGCACGCACCGCTCGCCCTGCTGGCCCTACCGGTGGAGGCCCCCGGCCTGGCCCTGGCCTGGTCGGGTCGCGGAGCCGATCCGGGTGCGGCGGACGAGGGGACGACGGTGTACCGGGTGACCACCGGAACCCCGTGGCTCCAGGAGCTGGTCCGCCTGCCGGGGCCGGTCCAGGACGTGACGATCTGCGGCTCGCGGATCCTGTTCGCCGTGGAGGCGGCGTCCGGCCGGGTGCGCCTGCTGGTCGATCCCCGCGACGGGACCGCCGTCCCGGTGACGTTCCTAGACGACACCTCCCGGGTGCTGGCCGGCACCGAGCAGCACCTGCTGGTCGCCCTGCGGGGTCCGCAGGGACCGGCGCTCGCCCGGGCGGACCTCACCGACGGGAGCATCCGCGCGCTCGAGCCGGACACTCCCCCGCGGGGGTCGTCCACCCGCTGGCGCTGGATCCGACCGGGACGTATGCGGCCGTCCTGGAGACCGCCGGCGCACGTTCGGAGCTCAGCTGCTGGAACACCGAGACCGGGGCGGTGCGGCGGATCGTGGTGCCGGAGGGCGAGATCCTCCCGCTCGCGGCCTGGACCCCCGCCGGGCTCTGGCTGCCGCACTCCGACCCCCGACGGCCCCGGACCATGGCCTGGCTGCCACCGGGCTCGCCGGACCTGCGGGTACCCACCGCACCGGTGGGGCCCTGGCGGCCCGGCCGGGTGGAGTCCTTCCCGGGGGCGCAGGGGCCGGTCGAGGCCGTGGTCTACGGGCCGGACTGGCGCACCAGCCCCCTGGTCGTGGTCACCCTGCACGGCGGCCCGACCAGCCGTTGGACGCTCGGCTTCAACCCGCTGTTCCAGCTCCTCGCGGCGGCCGGCATCGCGGTCGTGGCACCCAACCAGCGCGGCAGTACCGGCTACGGGGCCGAGCACACGCTCGCCCTGGTCGGAGCCTGGGGCGTGCCCGACCTCGCCGACGTGTCGGCCGTCGGGGCGTTCGTCCGGGCCTGCCGCGCGCCGGGACTGGAGCGCCCCGCCGTGCTCGGCGTCAGCTACGGCGGCTACCTGGCACTGCTGGCCGCCGCCACCCGACCGGACCTGTGGTCCGCCTGCGTGGCCGTCGCCCCGTTCCTGTCCGGACCAAGGCTGCACGCCGAGGGCTTCGTGACGGTGCGCGGCATGGTGGAGCGCCTCGACGGGCTCACCGAGGCGACCGACGCCCTCGGGCCGCGCGACGTGACCCGGTTCGCGGCTGACCTGCGGGCCCGGCTGCTGCTGGTCCACGGGGCCCGCGACGAGTCCACGCCGGTGGCCCACTCCCGGGAGCTGGTGTGCCAGTTGGCCGGCCTCGGCCGCCGTGAGGGCACGGACTTCCGCTATCTCGAACCCCCTGACCGCGGCCATGCCGTTCTCGGTGCGTCCGTCCGGGACCCGGTCGCCGCCCTGGTGGCCCGGTTCCTCGCCGACGGCGAGCCGGCCGCCCGACCCGCCCGCGTACCCGCCCACGAAAGGAGGTGATGACCCATGGACTTCGACATCGAGGCCCTGCAGGAGCTCGTCGCGCAGGAGGAGCAGGCGGTCGGCGCTTGCGACTGGACCTGCAACAAGACCTGTCGCCTGACGATCTGCCCGGCGACCTGCGCGGCCACCGATGGCTGACGGCCCCCTCGGGCCGAGTCCACCGGAAGGAGGTGATCATTCATGGACTTCGACATCGAGGCCCTGCAGGAGCTCGTCGTGCAGGAGGAGCAGGCCGTCGGCGCCTGCAGCCCGAGCTGCATCAGAACCTGCGGCCTGACCCTGTGCCCGCAGACCGCCGCGACGATCGGCAACTGACGGTTCGTCCGGCCCGACTGCCAGCCCCTTGAGAGGAGGTGATCATTCATGGACTTCGACCTCGAGGCCCTCCAGCTGCTCGTCCCGCAGGAGGCGCAGGCCGCCGCCGGCTGCGTGCGGACCTGCTCCCCGACGATATGCCCGCGCACCTGCACGACCACCGGCGAGTGACAGTCGCTGTCACCCGTACCGACTCGATCCACAATCCGGAAGGACATGCCATGGAGTTCGACATCGAGGCTCTGCAGGAGCTCGTCGCGCAGGAGGAGCAGGCGGTCGGAGCGTGCGCCGTGAGCTGTGGCAGGAGCTGCCGCCTGACGGTGTGCCCGGCCACCTGCCAGATCACCAACGACTGACAGCCCTTCGGCCCGCGTACCAGCCCCTCGAGAGGAGGTGATCATTCATGGACTTCGACCTCGACGCCCTCCAGCTGCTCGTCCCGCAGGAGGCGCAGACCACCGCTGCCTGCAACAAGAGCTGCCAGCCGACGGTGTGCACGTTCACCTGCCGTGTCACCGATGCGTGACAGCCGCTGTCACCCGCACGACACGATCCGCATCCCGAAAGGACGTCGTATGGAAATCGACCTGGACGCCCTGCAGGAGCTCCCCGCGCAGGAGGAGCAGGCCAACTACTGCAGGTTCTCCTGCAACATCTCGATGAAGTGTCCGTCCTCCTGCTTCCAGAGCGGCGGCCAGTAGGGCCTTGCCGGTACTCGGCAGGACCCACCCACACCAGAAGGGACACCGCATGGAACTCGATGCGCTGGACGCTCTGCAGGAGCTTCCCGCCGAACAGGAGCAGGCCGGCTGGTGCAGGGCGACCTGTTCCGGCACCTGCCCCGCGACCTGCCCGGTCACCGGTGTCTGACGACCCGTCCGACACCTCGACCACCCCTGCCGACCTGCGAACCGAACCGAGGAGGTGACCACTCATGGAACTCGACCTGGACGCACTGCAGGAACTGCCCGCCGACGAGGAGTTGGCCGGCGCTTGCGGGTACAGCTGCTCCGTCAGCTGCCCGTCCACCTGCCACTCGACGGGCGTCTGACGCCCCGCCCCGAGACGCACCGCCGGCCGAAGGGACGACCGTGACCGTCTGATCGGCACCCGGCAGGCCCCTGCCGGTCCGCGGTGTGCGAAACCGCGGTGCCGGAGCGACTCGGCTCCGGCACCGCGGCCGCTCGGTGCAAGCGGCCGACCGCCTGCCCGAGCACCGGAAGGTCGTGCCTCGCCCGTACCCCTGTCCCCCCGGAGGTCCCATGCCTGCCACACCCGGTGGCCGACTGCTGGCCGCCACCGCGGTCCGCCTGCGCACACGCCTGGTCCTGCTCGCCGTCGCACTCGGCATCCAGGTGGGCGCGGGGCTGGCCCTCCCGGTCCTGCTCGCCCGGGCCGTGGACGCCGTCCTGCGGCACGGCGACACCCTTGGGCCGGTCGCCGCGCTTGCGGCCGCGCTGGCCGCCGGTGCGATCGGCGAGACCGCCATGCTGCAGCTCTCGGTG
This sequence comes from Kitasatospora paranensis, assembly GCF_039544005.1. Lineage (NCBI taxonomy): Bacteria > Bacillati > Actinomycetota > Actinomycetes > Kitasatosporales > Streptomycetaceae > Kitasatospora > Kitasatospora paranensis. Next base: position 2,115,696 of record NZ_BAABKV010000001.1, on the reverse strand, counting down.
TCCACCGGTGCCCACGGAACCGCCTGGATCCGGATGCGGACGGTACGCCGGTTGCTCGGGCTGGGGCCGCGTTCGCCCTTCCCGGCCGGGGAGGCGGTGACGCAGGTGGTCCAGGCCGCCCCCAGGCGGCCAACCTGCCCGCCCAGGCGGTCGAATCCGCCGTCTCGACCGTCGGGTCGGCCGTGGCACTGGTCGCGCTGTGGACCGTCGACTGGCGGGCCGGCCTGGTCTTCACCCTGCTGTTCCCGCTCACCGCCCTGGTGGCCCGCAGGTTCATCACCGAGGCCGGCGATGCCGAGGCCCGCTACCTGGCCGCCCAGACCGGCATGGCGACCCTGCTGGTGAACGCGCTGGCCGGCGCCCGCACCATCCGCGCGGTCGGCACCCTGGCCGTCGAGACCGAACGCGTGGTCGCCCCGCTCCCGGAGCTGTCCGCCGCAGGCCACGCGATCTGGCGCATCCAGCGGGACGTCGTGTGGAAGATCGGGCTGCTGATGCCGCTGACGCAGGTCCTGGTCCTGGCCACCGCCGGACCGGACCTGGTCGCCGGACGCATCAGCCCCGGCAGCCTGCTGGCCGTCACCGGCTACCTGACCCTGGCCTCGGGCCTGCTCGACCAGGTCGACGTGTTCCTGGGCCTGGCGAGCGCCCGCGCCGGCGCGTCCCGGCTCGGCGAGATCCTGGACCGGCCCGTCATCGAGGGCGGACCGCTGCGCACACCGCCACCCAGCGGGGCCCTGTCACTGCGCGGCGTCACCGTTCGACGCTCCGGCACCGCGGTCCTGGACCGGCTCGATCTGGACATCCCCGACGGAAAGTCGGTGGCCCTGGTCGGCGCGACCGGATCCGGCAAGAGCCTGCTGGCCGCGCTGCCGGGCCGGCTGGCCGACCCGGACCAGGGGAGGTGCTGCTGGGCGGGGTGCCCGTCGCGGACCTGGCCCTGCACACCCTGCACGGCGCCGTCGCCTACGCCTTCGAACGCCCCGCACTGGCAGGCGGCACCCTGCACGAGGCGATCGCCTTCGGACGCCCCGACCTCCCGCGCCGCACGGTCGAGGACGCCGCCCGCGCCGCGCAGGCCGACCACTTCGTGCGCTGCCTGCCCGACGGCTACGACACCCCCCGGGCCTCGCGCCGATGTCCGGGGGACAGCTCCAGCGCATCGGGCTGGCCCGCGCCCTGGCCCGCCCGGCCCTGCTGCACGTGCTGGACGACGCCACGTCCGGCCTGGACACGGCGACCGAGACCCTGGTGAGCGAGGCCGTCACCGAGCGGCTCGGCGGCAGCACCCGTCTGATCGTCACCCACCGCCCCGGCACCGCCGCCCGCTGCGACCTGGTGGCCTGGCTGCACAACGGACGCATCCGCGCCCTCGGCCCGCACGTCGCGCTCTGGGCGGACCCGGCCTACCGGGCCCTGTTCGCCCACGCCGACGAACCCACCGGCCCCACCGACGACGACCTCCACGGCAAGGAGCAGCGATGCACAGCCGACCGCTGACCGGCGCGGCACCCGAACCGGCCGACCCCGAACCGGCCGCCGCCGCACCACGCCCCAGGAGGACACCGCGCCTGGGCCTGACCCCGACCGCGGCGACGCTGCTCACCGACGGCCTGCACGGGAGCCGGCGAGCACTGCTGCGCATCGCCGCGCTGTCCGCGGTCGAGGCAGCCCCGGCACTCGCCTCCGGCTGGGTCACCGCCGCCGCTCTCGACCACGGATTCCTGGCCCACCGCCCCGGCACCGGACTGGCCTGGCTCGGCATCCTCGCCCTGCTGTACCTGGTACGCGCATGCGCCGAGCGCGCCATGTTCGACTCACTGGCCGCCGTCGTGGAACCGCTGCGCGACCACCTCACCCGCCGGGTCGTGCACAACACCCTGCGCCAGGCGACCGAGCTGGGCCGCGACCCGGGCACGGCGAGCGTGTCCCGGCTCAGCAGCCAGATCGACGCCACCCGCGGCCTGCTCGCGTCACTGCTGCGCACGGCGCGCCCACTGGCGGCCACCCTCCTCGCGGCCCTGGTCGGACTGGCCGGACTCGACCCGCTCCTGGCGCTCCTGGTACTGGTCCCGCTCACCGCGGCGCTGGCGCTCTTCGCCCGGTCCATGCGCCGCCTGACCGCACTGCGCCGGGACACCCTGCTCGCCTCGGAGGAGGTGGCGCACCAGATCGGCGCGGTCCTCGGCGCCGCCCGCGACATCACCTCCTCGGGGCCGAGGAGCACGCGGCCGCGCTCGTCCAGGCGGAGTCGGACCGGGCCCGCCGCGCCCTGCTGCGCGTGGGCCGCGCCGTCACCCTGCGCATCCCGGTGGTGCTGCTCGGCGGGTACGTCCCGCTGCTGGGCCTGCTGCTGCTCGGCCCCCACCTGGTCGACGGCCGCACGATCACCGTCGGCGCCCTGATCGGCGCGGCCCTCTACGTGGCACAGTCCGTCGTCCCGGCGCTGCAGCTGCTGACCGGCACGGTCGGCGGGTACTGGAGCCAGCTCGGTGTGCTGCTGCACCGCCTCGGCGAGGTCGCGCCGCAACGCTCGGCGCCCGCCCGACGGGAACCACCCCGGACGTCGCCCGACGGCTGCGCCGAGCCCTCGCCGACGCCGGACCTGACCGTCGACCGGTTGTGCTTCGCCTACGGCGTCGGCGCGGCGCCGGTCCTGCGGGACCTGAGCCTGACCGTTCCGTACGGCGACCATCTGGTGATCACCGGAGCCAGCGGCATCGGGAAGTCCACCCTCGCGTCCCTGCTCGCGGGCCTGCACGAGCCGACCCGCGGCGAGGTCGCGTTCGCCGGCCGCCGGGTCACCGCGCTGCCGCAGCACACCCGCACCCGGCTGGTCGTCCTCGTCCCCCAGGAGGCGTACGTGTTCCCCGGCACGGTGAGGGACAACCTCCGCTACCTGGCCCCGCTCGCCGATGACGCCGCCGTCGTCCACGCCGCCCGGTGCGTCGGGCTCCATCCCCTGCTCACCCGGCTCGGCGGCCTCGACGCGCAGGTGGGCGACCCGGCCGACCTCTCCAGCGGGGAACGCCAACTCCTGGCGCTGGTCCGCACCTACCTCTCACCCGCACCGGTCGTCATCCTCGACGAGGCCACCGCGCACCTGGACCCGGTCGCCGAGGAGCGGGCCGAACGGGCCTTCCGGGCCCGCCCCGGCACGCTCATCGTGATCGCCCACCGCGCCGGCTCCGCTGCCCGCGCCCGACGGATCCTCCACCTCGACGGCGACACGCACCGGCTGACGACCCGTGAGCTACCACCCGCCCTGGCGCGGGCCGCCGCCCCGTCCTGAGTGGGCACACGGCTACTCCTGGGACCGCCGGGCACCGGCGGCCAGCCGCGCGAGCAGGCCGGCCGCGTCGGCGGTCAGGCGCGCCGAGCCGCACTGGTCGGCCAGCACCGCGGCCCGCCGCAGCCAACCGCCCACCGCGTCGGTCCGCCCCGCGTCCAGGGACACCGCCGCCGCCATGAGCAGGGTGCGGACCAGCTCGATGCGGTCACCGGCGTCCGCGAAGTCCGCGATCGCGTCCGGGGCGCAGCGCAGGGCGCCGTCGGCGTCCCCGCGCACCGCATGGGCCCGCATGCGTGCGCGCAGGGCGAAGCCCCGCCGGCCCACCGAGGGAAGCTGTGCGACGCTCTCCTCGGCGAGCCGCGCCCAGCGCCCGGCGGCGGCCGCGTCGCCGTCTGCGGCTGCCGCCTGCGCCAGCAGGTCGCACCAACGGGGCCTGCGCCACGCGGTCAGCCTGGGCAGCTCCGCCCCGCCCGCGACGTCCAGCAGCTGCCATCCGGCGCGGACCGGGTCGCCGGTGTGCAGCACGAACTCGGCGTGGGCACAGCGGACGGAGACCGCCCACGAGGTCAGCGTGCTGCCGACAGCCGCCCTGGCGCGTTCGGCCGTGGCGGCCGCCTCCTCCAGGTCGCCGGGGCCGTCCCGCCAGAGCAGCGTCTCGGCCCGGAGTGTCATCAGGACCGCCTCGACCGAAACGTCGCCGATCCGTCTGACGTGCTGCTCGGCCTCGTCCAGCGTGGCCAGCGCACCGGACAGGTTCCCCGCACGCAGCCGGGCGTTGCCCAGGACGGTCAGCATCTGCGGATGGATGTAGGTCTGCCCGGTGCGCCGGGACAGGTCCGCACCACGGGCGAGATGGCGCTCGGAGTCGGCCAGCCGTCCCATCATCCCCTCCGCGATGCCTACCTGGAACGCGGCTTCCAGGTAGGCCACGAGCATCGTGTCGGGAACGGTGTCCAGGATGTCGGTGGCCCTGGCCAGCGTCGCCAGCGCACTGGTCTGGTCCCCGGAGAACAGGTGGCCCAGTGCCGCCTTGCCCAGGGCGTTGGCCTCGCCGACCTGGTCGAGGTGTTCACGCGCCAGCCGGGCGGCGGTCTCGGCGTGCTGCCGGGACGTCTCGAAGTCCTGTACGTCGTAGGCGTGGTCGGCCAGTTCCGCGTGCAGGGCCGCGGCGGTGGCCGAGTCGTCGTCGGTCAGGGCGGCGAGCCCGGCGCGGGCGAGGGCGCCGGCCTCGGTGGACCGGCCCATGCGACGCTCGATCCGGCTGGAGTCGGCGAGCGCGGTCGCACCGCCGGCCGGGCCGCCGGGTATCTCCGAACGCAGCGCCTCCAGCAGCGCCCGGCCCTCCGAAGGGTCCCCGGTCAGCAACCGGGCCCGCGCGAGCAGGACCTTCGCCTCGTACCAGTGCTCCCCGCCTTCCTGCAGCAGCGACAGTGCGGCCTGCAGGTGGCCCGCTGCCACGACCGGAGCGGAGTAGAGCATGCCACGGGCCGCCGCTATCAGGGTCGTCGCGTGTTCGGGTCGCCAAGGGTCCGCGGCCCGCGCGACGTGGTGGGCACGCTCCGCGATCGGTGCCGCCCGCCGGGCGAGTTCGGCCTCGGCGCGCTGGTGCAGGGCGAGGCGGCGGCTGGGCTCCAGCCGCTCGTAGACGACGTCGGCGACCGCTCGGTGACGCAGGGACAGCCGCGGCGCGGGCTCGGCCGGGCGGACCAAATCGAGCCGGGTCAGGGCGTCCAGTGCGGCCATGGCCGCCGGCAGGTCCAAGTCCGCTACGGCGGCGAGGAGTTCCGGGTGGAACGAATCGCCGAGGACCGCTGCGACCTGGACAACCGTCAGTGACACGGCGTCGAGACCGTCGAGTTCGCCGAGGATCGCCGTCCCGGCATCGGCCGCCGTCCCACCATCGGCGGCCAGTACCTTGAGGTACTGCGGGTTGCCCCCGGCCAGGCCGTGCAGCTCCTCCAGGTCCGGCCGGTCGCCGAGCAGTTCGCGGGTCTGTTCCGGGGAGAGCGGTCCGAGGTTCCACACCTCCAAGAGCCCGGCGGACGACGCACGGGCGAGCACCGCCGCGAGCGGGGACGAGAGCCGGCGCTGCCGATAGGCCATCAGGCACAGCACCGGACCCGTGACGGTGGCCGCCAACAGCCGCTCCACGTCGTCGATCCGCGCGGGTGCGAGATCGTGCAGGTCGTCCACCACCGCCATGACGGCGGAGCGGTCGCCGGTGCGCGCCGCCCGCTCGTGGACGTCCGCGATGTCGGGTCCTGCGGGCAGCGGAGGCAGCGGCGGGTGCGCGCCGTGCGCGGCGAGCACGGGGACGCCCTGGGCGCGAGCGTGCGCAGAGGCCGTCCACAGCAGGGAGCTCTTTCCGATGCCCGGCTCGCCGACCAGCACGACCGCCCGGCCGACGCCCGCCTTGAGGTCCTCCAACGCCCTGGTCAGCGAGTCGAGTTCGGCGTCCCGGCCGAGAAGCCGGGGCGTGTCGGCCACGGCCCGCGGCGGCGCGGGCGACAGCTCGCCGGCTTCGGGGCCGTCAGCCCGCAGCGGATCCTCGGGGGCAGGCCGGGGCACCTTCAGGTACGCCTGTTGCGGCCCGGTGTTGCGGCTCACGATGACGGCCAGCGCGGCGCGACTGGAGACGCCGGTCTTGCGGTAGATCCGGGCGATGTGGGATTCGACGGTCCGTGGGCTGAGCACGAGCTTGTCGGCGATCGCGACGCTGGTCAGGCCCTCCGCGACCAGTTCGGCCACCTCCCGTTCGCGGCCGGTCAGGGAGACCAGCTCGCCCGCCGGTTCGGCCGGGGCGGCGAAGACCGCCGGCCGGATGCTTTCGGCGAGGCCCGTGAGCAGGCGCGCCCCTCCCTCCGAGGCCAGACGCGCTCCTCGGTGCCACATCTCGGCCGCACCGGTGCTGTCGCCCGTCGCCCGCACGTGCGGGGCGGCGAGGAGCAGTGACTGTGCTTCGCGGAGCGTCGCCCGGGACCGGACGCTCTGCTCCGCCGCTGCCGTGAACATCCGGGCTGCTGCGGCCGAGTCGCCGTGGTACGCGGCGATCCGGCCGAGGCTGCGCTGCGCCGCGCCGTGCTGGGCCGGCAGACCGAGTTGCTCGGCCTCCTTGCGGGCACGCTCCGCCCAGCGCACGGCGGCGTCGGTGTCGCCGACGGCGAGGGCGGCGCCGCTGAGCAGCTCCAGACAGTTGGGGCGCGTCGTGGGTTGCAGCCGGCGCAGGTCGCTTCCGCCGCCGGCCCGCAGCAGGATGTCCGTTGCCCGGTGCGGATCGCCGGCATCGAGTGCGGCGGAGGCGAGCATGCACCGGGCCAGGGTCGCCCACCAGTGGTCGTTGCTGCCCGCCGCGGCCGCGGCCTCCTCCGCGACGGCCAGTGCGTCCGGCGGTGCCGGTCGGCAGGCCTGCTGCAGGATCTGGGACTGGAACGCCAGGGTGAAGGCGAGCAGCTCGTCACTGCCCACCGCGCGTGCCAGCGGCTCGGCCTCCTCGGCCAGTTCCAGCGCGCTGGTGATCCGGCAGGTGCTGAAATGGGTGTAGGCCTTCGCGGTGAGGAACTGCGGTACCAGATAGGCCTGTCCGGTGCGCCGGGCGATCTCCAGCCCGCGGTCCAGGTGGCTTTCGGCACCGACGTAGTCCTCCAGGAACGCCTCGGCCCAGCCCAGCGTGCACAGCGATTCGCACAGCTCGGCGAGATCGGAGTCGGCCAGGGTCTGCGCGAGTGCGGCTGCTGATGCGGCAACGGTGCGGGCCGTGCCCATCTCGCCCTCGTAGGCCTCGCCCAGGGCGATCCGAGCCAGGGCACCCAGTTCGCCGATCGCGTCGCCCAGCGAACGCGCCGCGACCAGAACCTCGTTGATGTCGGCACGGGCCTGCGGATAGCGGGCGGCGGACAGGATGCAGGAGCACAGTTCGAGGCCGATCCGGACCGCGTGAGGCGCGGACGGTCCGGGGAGCGGGCCAGTTCACGGCGGAGCATCGCCTCGGCTTCCTGGTGCCGCCCGAGCTGCCGCTCCAATTGGCCACGCAGCGTGGCTGCGGCGGCGCGGATCTCGTCGTAGCGGTCCGGGGCCGGCATGTCCATCACCTGCTGCAGGAGGTCCCGGCCCGCCAGCAGTCCGCCGCTCACGCCGAGTGCGCGGGCTCTGAGGAGCGTCAGTTCGCGTCGGGTGGCGAGGTGTTCCGAGCCGTCCGGCAGCAGTCCCAGGACGACGCCGAGCCAGTGCGCGGAGGCGGCCGGAGCGGTCGCGGCGCTCTGCTCGGCGGCCGCGACGAGGACACCGGCCGCCTGCGGATCCCAGTAGGTCACCGACCGCTCGACATGGTAGGCCCGCTCGATGACGGTGGCTCCGGCGGCGGCGATCTCTGCCGAGGCCCGGCGGTGGAAGTCCTCCCGCAGCCACGGGTCGATGTTCTCGTGGATGAGCTCCCGGACCAGCGGATGGCGCAGTGCCAGCCGTCCGCCGTGTCCTCGCCGCAGAAGATCGCGCTGCATCAGCCCCTGCAGTGCGTGGATGACCTCCTCGGAGCCGGACCCGGTCAGTAGACCGATCATCCTCGGGGTGGTCCGGTCCCCCAGGACGGCGGCTGCCTCCAGGACCCGGCGTTCCACCGGGCTCAGGGGTGCCAGCTCGTCCAGCAGCAGCGCGCCGAGCCCGACCGGCGGGCCGCCCGGTTCTCCCGACACCGCTCGGCCCGCGAGGGGGAGGTGCGCCCTGGTGCCTTGCGGGCGTCGCGGTGGGCCTGGAGGAGGGCGAGGAAGTACAGCGGGTTGCCGTCGCTCGCCGCGTACAGCTCCGAAGCCTGCGGCAGCGGAAGATCTGCGGCCAGGCCTTCGACGCAGTCACGTTCGGCCAGGGGGCCCAGGGCGATCCGGAGCACGACCCCGGAGTCCACGCCACGCGTGAGCGACGTGGTCAGTAAGGGCGGAGTCTGCCGACCCCGGCGCGCGACGACCAGGAGGAGCGGAGAGCGCACGGGATGGCGTACCAGGTGGTCCACCAACTCCAGCGACACCGGGTCCGCCCAGTGCAGATCGTCCAGTACCACGGCGAGCCCGTGCGGGCCGAGCCGGCCCAGCAGGGCCGCAGTGGCCTGGTGCAGGGCGAACCGGTTGCCGCCCCCGGGGCGGCCGGCGTGTCGGCGACGCCCCGCAGGGCCGGCGACAACTCCGCCAGCGCGGGGAAACGGCGCAGCACCACGGGGCTGAGGTCGGCGAAAGCATCGGCGAACGGCCGGAACGGACTGTGCTGTTCGTACTCGGTGGCCTGCCCGCTCAGCACGGTCATCCCCCGACTGCGGATCCGCGCACCGAACTGCGCCAGCAGTCGGCTCTTGCCGATCCCGGCCTCACCCGTGACGTCGACGACGGCCGGTCCGCCGCCCTTGAGCTGATCCAACACCGTGTCCAGCAGACCGACTTCGGCAGCTCTGCCGACGAACGGCACCTGACCGGCGCGCTCCTGTCGTCCGCCGTACGCCTCGACCACGGGTGGCTCCCTTCAGACGGATCCTCCGCAAGGCCCAGGGCGCCGCATTGCGAGGGTGCCGAAGCCTCGGATCTTTGACACGGGTTCTGTGGCTGGCAGCAGCGTAGTTGATGGTCCCGTCACCGGAACGCGTCCCCGAGGCCGAGCGCCCAGGAAGCGGACGAGCTGACTCTGACGGATAGTCAGGGAGATGAGTACCGGAGATCGAACCCCTGGCGCCGTCAGTGCCGGTCGCCCGCCTGATGTGCGAGCGCGGCCTGGCCGGCCGGCACCTGCGGCGCACGGTGCGGACCACGGTCGCGGGCCGCAGCGCGCCCCCGGCGCCGGACCTCACGCACAACGCAAAATGCAGGTCAGGATTGCTCCTGACCTGCATTCCCTCGCCGACAATGTCGGCGAATAGGTGGTGTCCGAGGGGGACTTGAACCCCCACGCCCGATAAAGGGCACTAGCACCTCAAGCTAGCGCGTCTGCCATTCCGCCACCCGGACCGGGTGTGTTGCCTGGGGTTTCCGTTTCCTTCGCCCCCTGGCGACAGAGAGAACACTACCAGGCTGCGGGACTGCTTCTCACCTGCGTTTCTACCGCCGGACGGGGGTATCACCGGACGTTGTGGGGTCAATGGGTATGGATCACCGCAGATCGGGCATGCGGAGGGAAGCGCCGGACGGCGCGGCGGACGGGCTGGAGGCATCGTGCTGGGGCGACGGAGGGCGGAGGTCGGGCAGGCGGCGCCTGAGCGCGGGCTGCGACGGAGTTTCGGGGTGCTGGTCGGGCTGGGCGTCCTGCTGGTGGGTGTGGCGGTGGTGGGGCTGCTGTACACCGCGTTCGCGACGCTCACCGGCATGCTGCTGTTCGGCTGGCTGCTGCTGATCGGCGGGGCCGTGGGCCTGGTGCACGCCGTGCTGGGCCGGAAGGGGAACTTCTTCTGGCTGGGTGCGGCGGTGGCGGCGCTGAACATCGCCGCGGGCGTGGTGCTGGTGGTCCGGCCGGAGGCGGATCCGGAGGGGCTGACGCTGTTCGCGGCGCTGCTGTTCCTGAGCGCCGGCACGTTCCGGCTGGTGGGCGGCCTCGCCGTGCGCGGTCCGCAGGTCGGCTGGACGCTGCTGCTCGGCGCCCTCGACCTGCTGCTGGGCGTGCTGGTGCTCGCGCAGTGGCCCAGCGGCTCCCGGTACACGCTCGGGCTGTACTTCTCGCTCTGGCTGCTCTTCGACGGGCTGGGCCTGATCGCCGTCGGCGCGGGCGGCCGGCAGGTGATCGGGATGGTCGGTGAGGCCCGCGCCGCGGCGGAGGCCGACGTGGCCGCGCAGGCCGGCACCGCGCCGTACGGATCCGACGGGCCGGGCCGGCAGGGCGGGGCGAGCGGGTCGAACGGATCGGTCGGGCCCGAGGGGCCGGGCGCGGCCGGCGGGCCCTCCGTGGAGGCCGTGGAGGCCGACCGTGCTGATCTGGGAAAACCGCCTGCGGGCTGATCGATCCGCTGGTACAACGAATCGTGACCGGACTCGATCGGTCCGATTGCGTGCGCATGTGGTCGGAAGAGTTCACCCGCAGCCAAGTTCCAGTCCCTTCACCAGGGCCGGACGGGTGCTCTCCTAGCCTCTGTGGACCAAGGGAGCCTTGAGCGGAACGCCCGATTCCCGACATGCCGCCGGCCGGCGGCGCCCCGTGCGTGCGGCTGGACGGACGAGCCTCCCGTCAATGTGCGAAGGGTGGCGTGACGTGGAACAGACCAGCGGGGCTGCCGAGACGACGGCGCGGAGGCCGGGGCCCAGACGCCCGGGCGACGCGCCCGAGCCCGGTGTGTGGCGGTTCGTGGCGGCGGCCGAGGAGGCGTCGGTGCCGCAGACCCGCCATGCGGTGCGCGACCGCCTGCTCGCCCAGGGCATGGCCGGCGAGCGGTACCAGGAGATGATCGACGATCTGCTGCTGATCGTCTCGGAGCTGGTGAGCAACGCGGTCACCCACGCCGCCGTGGTCTCCCCGCACCTGGCCACCGAGCTGGCGATCGGCGACGGCTGGGTGCGGATCTCGGTCGAGGATGCCCATCCGTACCGGCCGAAGGCGCTGGAGAGCGACCTCGGGAAGTTGGGCGGCCGCGGTCTGCTGCTGGTCAAGAGCATCACCCTGCAGGCGGGTGGCGTCTGCGACGTCGAGCGCACGGGCGAGGGCGGCAAGGTGGTCTGGGCCTCGCTGCCGATCCCGGCCCCCGGGTGCCGGCGCCGGACGACCGCGCCTGGCACCTCTGAAGCCGTCGATCACCTCGCCCCGGGCGGCCCCCGTCGTCGGAGCCGCCCGCAGCCGTCCCGCGCCGCGGCCGTTGTGCCCGCAGCCGTCTGGTGCTCGTTGCCGGGCCGCTACCAGTCGCGTCCGCCGGTGATCTCGCGGATCCCCGGCAGCGCGGCCTCGAAGACTGTCCGGAACCACACCGAGAAGGGGCGGTCCTCCTGGAGCTGCTTGAGCTCCTGGGCCGTGACGAACCGGGTGTCGGCGACCTCGGCCGGGTCGGGCGCGGGCTCGGCGGTGACCAGGCCGACGAACAGGTGGTTCCACTCGCGCTCGATCAGGCCGGAGGCCTCGTCCGGCAGGTCGTAGCGGACCGTCCCGGCCTCGCACAGCAGCGCGGGCGCGACACCCAGCTCCTCGGCGGTGCGGCGGGCGGCGGCCACGAACGGCTGCTCGCCGGGGTACGGGTGCCCGCAGCAGGTGTTCGACCACACACCGGGGGAGTGGTACTTGCCGAGGGCGCGCTGCTGGAGCAGCAGCCGGCCGTGCTGGTCGAAGAGGAACACCGAGAACGCCCGGTGGAGCCGGCCGGGCTGCTGGTGGGCCCAGTGCTTCTCGGCGGTGCCGATGGTCACGCCCTCGTCGTCAACGAGCTCCAGGAGGATCTCCCCTCCCGGGAGGGGCTGCGCGGCACCGAGACCGGAGTCGTTCTCCGTGGTGTCCGTGCGGCTGGTCGACGAGGTGTCGGGCATGGGGTCCCCTTCGCAAGTGGCGTCGGGGCCCAAGTCTGCCCCATGTCGCGGACCGCTGTCGGAGCGACGCACGCCGGGCCCGGGAAGAGGCAAATGATCAGCCGATATGTTCGATCGGTGATCGAGTTCGTTGCGAAGTCTTCACGTTGTGTCCGTTCGATGATCGGACATCTGCCCGATATCCGCCGGTCAGCGGCTTGAAGGCGGGGCGGCTGTCCGGAATGATGATCCGACGGCCCGACCGTGGCTCCCGCCCGTCGGTTCCGTCACCCCTGACTGCATCCGCTGTCCGCATCCGCGCTGCCCGCCGCCCCGGCCGCCTGCCCGCGCGGCCCGGGACCGCCCGTTTTCGGGGGTAAATGGACCGTCCGGTAGCCTCAACCGGTGCGCCGGGCCCCGCAGCCGCGGCGCAGTCATATGACATCCCGTCCCACCGCACTCCGTTGTGGCCGGACCGCACACCACGCCAGGGAGTGAGTCCCGCTGTCCACTGTGATCGTGACCGGCTCCGAGCCGGCCGCCGCCTACGAGGCCGCAGGCCCGCTCCAGCTCGCCGGGACGGGGGCCGCGGGCTCCACCGGACCGGGCACCACCGCCACCGCCACCGTGCCGATCCCCGCGCAGGCCGGACCCGGCCGCCGCACCGCGACGGCCCCGGCCGGCGGTCTGGCCGCCGACCTGGCCGCGCTGGGCTTCGACCGCGTCCTGCACGCCCGTGACGCCGCCGAGCTCGCGGAGCTGCTCACCGCCGAGCGGGCCGAGCGGATCGCGGTGCTGGACGCGGCGTTCGTCGGCCACCGCCACGCGCTGCGGCTCGCTCTCGTCGACCCCCGCTTCCCGGCCGGTGCCGTGCCCGGCGCGGTCGCCGTCGCAGGCGCCCCCGCCCGCGAGGCCCTGCTGGCCGCCGCCCTCGACCTGGCCGCCGACGGGCCCGCCGGCCACGGCCGGCCGCTGCCCGACGCGCTGGCCGACGCCCTCCCGCGCAGCGGCGTCGCCGTCCAGCGTCCGGAGCTCGGCACCCTGGTCGCCACCGTGCCCGGCACCGAGGCCGAGCAGGCCGCCGCCCGCGCCGCCGTCGCCGCGGTGGACGAGGAGGCCGTCCGGCTGCGCCGCGCGGTGAAGGGCCGGGACGGCTTCTTCACCACGTTCTGCGTCAGCCCCTACTCGCGCTACCTGGCCCGCTGGTGCGCCCGCCGCGGCCTCACCCCGAACCAGGTCACCACCGCCTCCCTGGTCACCGCGCTCGCCGCGGCCGCCAGCGCGGCCACCGCGACCCGCCTCGGCTTCGTCGGCGCCGGCCTCCTGCTGCTGTTCTCCTTCGTGCTCGACTGCACCGACGGCCAGCTCGCCCGCTACTCCCTGCAGTACTCCACGGTCGGCGCCTGGCTGGACGCCACCTTCGACCGCGCCAAGGAGTACTCCTTCTACGCGGGCCTGGCGATCGCGGCCGGCCGCAGCGGCGACCACGTGTGGGCGCTGGCGCTCGCCGCGATGGTGCTGATGACCTTCCGGCACAGCGTCGACTTCGCCTTCATGGCCGCCGACCAGGAGACCGCCCGCAACCCGGTCACCGCCGGCACCAAGACCCAGACCGGGAACACCAGCCCCACCGCGCAGCTGTCCAACCGTCTCGACCGGCTCGGCTGGACGGTCTGGGCCCGCCGGATCGTGGTGCTGCCGATCGGCGAGCGCTGGGCCCTGATAGCCCTGCTCACGGCCGTCACCACCCCCGCACCACCCTCACCGTGCTGCTCGTCGGCTGCGCGCTGGCCTGCTGCTACACCACCGCCGGGCGCGTACTGCGCTCGGTCAACCGCCGCCGCCCGCGCACCGACCAGGCCGCCCGCGAGGTGGCGATCCTGGCCGACGGCGGCCCGCTCGCCGAACTGCTCGCCCCGCTGCTGCGCCCCGTCGCCCGCCGGCTGCCCGCGCTCGCCGTCCCGGTGCTGGCCGCGCTCGCCGCGGTCGGCCTGCCGGCCGCCGTCTACGAGCTCGGCGGCACCTGGGCCTCGGTCGGCGCGGCCGCCGGGTACGTCCTGCTGAGTTCGCTGGTGCTGGCCCGCCGGCTGAACGGCGCGCTGGACTGGCTGGCCCCCGCGTTCTTCCGGGCCGGCGAGTACCTGACGGTGCTCGCGCTCGTCCTGCGCCTGGACACCGCCGCCCTCCCGGCCGCGTTCGGGCTGGTCGGAGCGGTCGCCTACCATCACTACGACACGGTGTACCGCCTCCGCGGCGGCACCGGCGCGCCGGCCCGCTGGCTGGTTCGCGCGACCGGCGGACAGGAGGGACGGGCGCTGCTCGTCACCCTCTGCGCCGTCCTCGTGTACGGCGCGGCCCCCACCGGGGCCGTCGGTCACGAGGGGCCCGGAGCGGCCGCCCTGCAGGGCGTCCTGGTGGCGCTCGCCGCCGTCCTGGCCCTGGTCGTCGTCGCCGAGTCCATCCACTTCTGGGTGTTCGGCGACGCCACGGCAGAACACGATGAATCAGGAGACACCGCATGATCGGCCTCGTCCTGGCTGCCGGTGCCGGCCGCCGGCTCCGCCCCTACACCGACACCCTGCCCAAGGCGCTGGTGCCGGTCGACGGGGACCGGACCGTCCTCGACCTCACCCTCGGCAACTTCGCCGAGGTGGGCCTGCGCGAGGCCGCGATCGTGGTCGGCTACCGCAAGGAGGCCGTGTACGACCGCAAGGACGCGCTGGAGCAGAAGTACGGCGTCAAGCTCACCCTGGTCGAGAACGACAAGGCCGAGGAGTGGAACAACGCCTACTCCCTGTGGTGCGCCCGTGAGCTGTTCGGCGAGGGCCTGCTGCTCGCCAACGGCGACACCGTGCACCCGTCCTCCGTGCAGCGCACCATGCTGGACGGCAACGACCGGCTGACCAAGGAGGGCGCCGCCCCCGGCATCCTGCTCGCCCTGGACACCGTCAAGAAGCTCGCCGACGAGGAGATGAAGGTCGTCGTCGACCCCGCCCTCGGCATGCGCCGGATCACCAAGCTGATGGACCCGTCCGAGGCCACCGGCGAGTACATCGGCGTCACGATCATCAACCCGTCCGCCAAGGACGCCCTCGCCGACGCCCTGCGGGCCACCTTCGAGCGCGACCCGCAGCTGTACTACGAGGACGGCTACCAGGAGATGGTCGACCGCGGCCTGCGGATCGACGTGCAGCCGATCGGCGAGGTCTCCTGGGTCGAGGTCGACAACCACGACGACCTCGCCCGCGCCCGGGAGATCGCGTGCCAGTACTGACCCGTCTGCTGCCCTCGCCGGTGTTCGTCGAGATCCGTCCGGGCGCGCTCGACGCGCTCGGCGGGATCCTCGCCGACCAGCGGCTGTCCGCCTCCGGGCGGATAGCGGTGGCGATCAGCGGCGGCTCCGGCGCGGTGCTCCGGGAGCGGCTCGAACCGCTGCTCCCGGGCGCCGCCTGGTACGAGGTCGCGGACGGCACCCTGGACAGCGCGGTGCGCCTCACCGACCAGATGCGCGGCGGCCACTACGACGCGATCGTCGGGCTCGGCGGCGGCAAGATCATCGACGTGGCGAAGTACGCCGCCGCCCGGGTCGGCCTGCCGCTGGTCGCGGTCGCCACCAACCTGGCCCACGACGGCATCTGCTCGCCGGTCTCCACGCTCGACAACGACGCCGGCCGCGGCTCGTACGGGGTGCCCAGCCCGATCGGGATCGTGGTCGACCTGGACGTCATCCGCAAGGCGCCGCAGCGCTTCGTCGCGGCCGGCATCGGCGACGTCGTCTCCAACATCTCGGCCTGCGCCGACTGGGAGCTCTCGCACCGGATCACCGGCGAACCGGTCGACGGCCTGGCCGTCGCGATGGCCCGCTCGGCCGGCGAGAACCTGCTGCGCCACCCCGGGTCGCTGGAGGACGAGGACCTCCTGCTGGCCCTCGCGGAGGCCCTGGTACTGTCCGGCATCGCGATGAACATCGCTGGCAGCACCCGGCCCTCGTCGGGTGCCTGCCACGAGATCTCGCACGCCCTGGACGTGCTGTACCCCAAGCGGTCCGCCCAGCACGGCGAACAGTGCGGCCTCGGCGCAGCGTTCGCCAGCTTCCTGCGGGGCGAGCGCGAGCTGTCCGGCCTGATCGTGGAACGCCTGGCGTCCCACGGCCTGCCGGTGACCGCAGACCAGATCGGCTTCACCGAGGCGGAGTTCACCGAGGCGGTGCACTACGCCCCGAACACCCGCCCGGGTCGCTTCACGATCCTGGAACACCTCGACCTCTCCCCATCCGACATCAGGGACGCGTACGCCGACTATGTCCAATCAGTCCACCGCTGACCGCCCCCCGGTCGACCTGACCCGCCGGCCCTCGATCGAGGAGCTGCGCGCCGTCATCCACCCGGAGGGCATGCTCCAGCGCCGCAGCGCGGAGCACTGGGCCGGCCGCCTGTACATGCGGAAGATCTCGCTGCGGATCACCCGTGTGCTGAGCACCGCCACCTGGATCACGCCCAACGGGCTGACCTACCTGATGATGTTCACCGGCATCCTGGCCGGTGCCGCGCTGGTGATCCCGGGCCTGGCCGGCGCCGTGCTCGGCGCGCTGCTGATCCAGGTCTACCTGCTGCTCGACTGCGTCGACGGGGAGGTCGCCCGCTGGCGCCGGCAGACCTCGCTCACCGGCGTCTACCTCGACCGGGTCGGCCACTACATGTCCGAGGCGGCGCTGCTCACCGGTCTCGGCCTGCGCGCCACCGACCTGTTCCACCAGGAGGGCGCCTCGTCCGCCTGGCAGTGGGCGTTCCTGGGCACGCTGGCCGCGCTGGGCGCGATCCTGATCAAGTCGGAGACCGACCTGGTCGACGTCGCCCGGGCCCGGAGCGGGATGACCGCCGTCGAGGACAGCGCCTCGGTGCCGCGCTCGGCCGGTGTCGCCAAGGCCCGCAAGGCCGCCTCGCTGCTGAAGTTCCACCGGCTGGTGGGCGCCGTCGAGGCCTCGCTGTTCATCCTCGCCGCGGGCATCGCGGACGCCGTCCACGGCGGCCTGTGGTTCACCCGCCTCGCGGTGGTGGTGCTCGCCGCGATCGCCGTGCCGCAGACCGTCCTGCACCTGCTCAGCATCGTGCTCTCCAGCAGGCTGCGATGAGCGGCGACCTGCGGCTGGGCGCGGTCGTCATCACCATGGGCAACCGGCCGGCCGAGCTGAACGCGCTGATCGACTCGGTGCTGGGCCAGGAGGGCCCGGCGGTCGAGCTCGCGGTGGTCGGCAACGGCGCCCCGCTGCCGCCGCTGCCCGCCGGGGTGCGCACGGTGGAGCTGCCGGAGAACCTCGGCATCCCGGGCGGCCGCAACGTCGGCATCGAGCTGTTCGGCCCGGACGGCCGGGACGTCGACGTGGTGCTGTTCCTGGACGACGACGGCCTGCTGCCCGGCAAGGACTCCGCCCGGCTGCTGCGCGAGGCGTTCGCGGCCGACCCGGGGCTCGGCATCGTCTCCTTCCGCATCGCGGACCCGGAGACCGGTGTCACCGCCCGCCGGCACGTCCCCCGGCTGCGCGCCAGCGACCCGCTGCGCTCCTCCCGGGTGACGACCTTCCTGGGCGGCGCCTGCGCGGTGCGCACGGCGGTGTTCCCGAAGGCCGGGCAGCTGCCCGCGGAGTTCTTCTACGCGCACGAGGAGACCGACCTCGCCTGGCGCGCCCTGGACGCCGGCTGGTCGATCGACTACCGGGCCGACGTGGTGCTGCACCACCCCACGACCTCCCCGGCCCGGCACGCCACCTACTTCCACAACGTGGCCCGCAACCGGGTGTGGCTGGCCCGGCGGAACCTTCCGGCCCCGCTGGTGCCTCTCTATCTGGGGACGTGGTTCCTGCTCACCCTGGCGCGCCGTCCCTCCGGCGACGCGTTCAAGGCCTGGGTGGGCGGTTTCAAGGCCGGCTGGCGCGAACCCTGCGGTCCGCGGCGGCCGATGCGATGGCGTACTGTATGGCGATTGACCAGGTTGGGTCGGCCGCCCGTTATCTGATGGCAGGAGCCGGCAGCCCCACTGCCGGTCGGAATATTCACCGTGATCCCTGTGGATCAACCCCCGGACCGCCCTGCGGAACGGACTTCCGATCCCGTGAAGGACGAATGTGTCGACAGTGAGTGACCAGGTCAACCTCTCCACTCCGTTGGGGGCTGACGCGGGTCTGACCCCCAAGGAGCTGGCCGTCAAGTACGGCCTGACGGTCAGCGGTGCCCGTCCCACCCTGCCCGCGTACATCCGGCAGCTGTGGGCCAGGCGGCACTTCATCGTGGCGTTCGCCACCGCCCGCCTGGTGGCGCAGTACACGACCGCCAAGCTCGGTCAGCTGTGGCAGGTGATGACCCCGCTGCTGAACTGCGCGGTCTACTTCCTGGTCTTCGGCGTCATGATGAAGACCCGCGGCGGCATCCCCGAGTACCTGCCGTGGCTGTGCATCGGCGTCTTCGTCTTCCAGTTCTCGCAGAGCGCCATCCAGTCGGGCACCCGGTCGATCTCCGACAGCCTGGGCCTGATCCGCGCGCTGCACTTCCCGCGCGCCTGCCTCCCGGTCGCGTTCACCGTCATCCAGCTCCAGCAGCTGCTGATCTCGATGGTCGTGCTGGTGGGCATCGTGACGGCGAGCGGCCAGATGCCGAGCATGTCCTGGCTGCTGATCATCCCGACGCTGATCCTGCAGTGCCTGTTCAACACCGGCCTGGCGCTGATCATGGCCCGGATCGGCTCCAAGACCTCGGACATCTCGCAGCTGATGCCGTTCCTGCTGCGTACCTGGATGTACATCTCCGGCGTCATGTACAGCATCCAGGGCGCCATCGCGAACTGGCCGCCGCTGGCCAAGACCCTGCTGTCGTGGAATCCGGCCTCGATCTACATGGACCTGATGCGGTTCGCGTTCATGCCGACGACCTTCAGCAAGCACTACTACCCGCACCGCCACCTGACGCTGCCGAACCACGTCTGGGCGATCGCCCTCGCCTGGGCGGTCGGCGCCTTCGTGGTCGGTTTCGTGTTCTTCTGGCGCGCCGAGGAGGAGTACGGCCGTGGCTGACACCATTTCCACCCCCGTTCGAGGAGCCGACGCCGTCATGGGCCAAGCGACCAGCGACACCCGTGTGCCCACCGTGGTCGCCGACGACGTGCACATCGTCTACAAGGTGCACGGTGCCGGTGCCGGCAAGGGCAGCGCGACGTCGGCGCTCAGCCGGATCGTCTCCCGCCGGAAGTCGCCGGCCATCCGCGAGGTGCACGCCGTCCGCGGCATCAGCTTCACCGCCTACAAGGGCGAGGCGGTCGGCCTGATCGGCTCCAACGGCTCGGGCAAGTCGACCATGCTGGCGGCGATCGCGGGCCTGCTGCCGACCGAGCGCGGCGGCATCTACACGAACGGCCAGCCCTCGCTGCTGGGCGTCAACGCGGCGCTGATGAACGACCTCACCGGCGAGCGCAACGTCGTGCTCGGCTGCCTGGCGATGGGCATGTCCCCCGCCGAGGTGAAGGCGCGCTACCAGGACATCGTCGACTTCTCGGGCATCAACGAGAAGGGCGACTTCATCTCGCTGCCGATGCGCACGTACTCCTCCGGCATGGCGGCCCGTCTGCGGTTCTCCATCGCCGCGGCGAAGACGCACGACGTGCTGCTGATCGACGAGGCGCTGGCCACCGGTGACCAGCGCTTCCAGCGCCGCTCCGAGGCCCGGATCCGCGAGCTGCGCAAGGAGGCCGGCACGGTCTTCCTGGTCAGCCACAACAACAACGCGATCCGCGACACCTGTGAGCGCACGATCTGGATCGAGAAGGGTGAGCTCATCATGGACGGGCACACCGACGAGGTCGTCCGCGCGTACGAGAAGCACAACCAGGGCTGATCGCAGCCCGTGACGGGGCCGGTGTCCGGGGTCAGCCCGGGCGCCGGCCCTGTGCCGTGCGGCGGTCCGGGGATGCCCTGACCGGGTGCGGGAGGCGTGTCCGAGGCGGACGCGGCGGCGGCGCCGGTGTAGAACGGGGGAGTGACGGCAGTGGCGGCTTCGGCCAAATCAGACAATAGGACAGACGGCATTCGGGTGAACGGCGACCTGGTGGACGACACCCAGACGGACGGCACCACCCTGGACAAGGCCGACCTCGAGAACTTCCCGGTCGCACCGGCCTTCCTGCCCGCCGCCTGGCGCACCGACCTGATGGCGGTGTACGGCTTCGCCCGGCTGGTGGACGACGCGGGCGACGGCGACCTGGCCGAGCCGGAGCGCGTCGCCGCCCTGCTCGGCGCCGACCCGGCCACCGCCGCCGACCCCGACCCGACGCCCTTCCGGCTGGCCCTGCTGGACGCCCTGGAGCGCGACCTCGACCGCGCTTTCGAACGCGCCCTCGACGGCGGCGCCGAAGAGCCCCGGCACCCGCTGATACGCGCCCTCGTCCCCCTGGTGCAGCGGCAGCCGGTCACCCCCGAGCCCTTCCGCCGGCTGATCGAGGCCAACCGGGTCGACCAGACCGTCGCGCGGTACGCCACCCACGACGACCTGGTCGGCTACTGCACGCTCTCCGCCGACCCGGTCGGCCGCCTGGTGCTGGCCCTGGCCGGCGTCGCCACCCCCGAGCGGATCGCCCTCTCCGACGCGATCTGCACCGGACTGCAGATCGTCGAACACCTCCAGGACGTCGCCGAGGACCTCGGACGCGGCCGGATCTACCTGCCCGCCGAGGACCTCGCGCGCTTCGGCGTGACCGAGGCCGACCTGGCCGCGCCCACCGCCTCGCCGGCGGTGCGTGAACTGATCGCTCACGAGGCCGACCGGGCCCGGACCCTGCTGGACCGCGGCGCGCCGCTGGTGGGTACGGTTCACGGAAGGCTACGGCTGCTGCTCGCGGGCTTCACCGCAGGCGGGTACGCGGCCCTGTCGGCCGTCGAGGCCGCCGGGTACGACGTGCTGGCGCAGCAGGCGAAGCCGGACAAGCGCCGCCTCGCACTGCGGGCGGCGGCACTCTTCGCGAAGGGAAGGTGAGCGCCCGCGTGGCGGCATCACCACTGGCGTCGGCGCCGGTCATGGCGGCCTACCGGTACTGCGAGGCCGTGACCGGCCTCCAGGCCCGCAACTTCAGCTACGGCATCCGGCTGCTCCCGGAGCCCAAGCGGCTGGCCATGTCCGCCCTCTACGCACTGGCGCGCAGGGTGGACGACATCGGCGACGGCGAGCTGTCCCCCGAGCGCAAGGCCGAGCAGCTCGGCCGCACCCGCGCCCTGTTGGACGAGGTCCGGACGGGATCGGTCGGCGAGGACGACACCGACCCGATCAAGGTCGCCCTGGCCGACGCGGCCCGGCGCTTCCCGATCCCGATCGGCGGCTTCGACGAGCTGATCGACGGCGTCGAGATGGACCTCAAGGGCGTGGAGTACCGGACGTTCGACGAGCTCAAGGTCTACTGCCGCTGCGTCGCCGGCTCGATCGGCCGGCTCTCGCTGGGCGTGTACGGCTGCGACGACCCCGAGCTCGGCGCCCAGTACGCCGACACCCTCGGCCTCGCCCTGCAGCTCACCAACATCCTCCGCGACCTGCGCGAGGACGCCGCCAACGGCCGCACCTACCTGCCCACCGAGGACCTCGTCCGGTTCGGCTGCGAGGAGGGCTTCGGCGCCGCGACGCCGGCCGCCGGAGCGGACTTCGCCGGGCTGGTCGCCTTCGAGGCGCAGCGGGCCCAGGCCGCGTTCGAGGAGGGCCTGCGGCTGCTCCCGATGCTGGACCGCCGCAGCCGGGCCTGCACCGCGGCGATGGCCGGCATCTACCACCGGCTGCTCGGCCGGATCGCCGCGGAGCCGCAGTCGGTGCTGCGCGGGCGCGTCTCGCTGCCGGGTTGGGAGAAGGCCTACGTGGCGCTGTCCGGGCTCGCCGGAGGGCGTTCTTGATTCTTTCGCCAGTTATGTCACGCTGTGTCAACAGGGAATCACAGGCGAGTGCCATGGTGTTGTCGGAGAACGAACGACCGGAGACCGGCAGGGGGTGCGGAGCATGACGGCAGGGGCACGGACGCCGGCTGAGCGCCCTGCCGCCGTGGTCGTCGGCGGCGGCCTGGCGGGCATCACGGCCGCCCTGCGGCTGGCCGAGGCCGACCACCGGGTGACGCTGCTGGAGACCCGGCCGCGCCTCGGCGGCCTGGCCTTCTCCTTCCGCCGCGGCGACCTCACGGTCGACAACGGCCAGCACGTCTTCCTGCGCTGCTGCACCGCCTACCGCGGTCTGATCGACCGGCTGGGCGCGGGCCGGATGGTTGATCTTCAGCCCCGGCTCGACGTGCCGGTACTGAGCGTCACCGCCGACGGCCGGCGCACCTTCGGCCGGCTGCGCCGGGCCGGGCTGCCCGTCCCGCTGCACCTGGCCGCCAGCCTCGCCGGGTACCCGCATCTGGGCCCGGCCGACCGGCTGCGCGTGGTGCGCGCCGCGCTCGCCCTGAAGGCCCTCGACCTGGCCGACCCGGCGCTGGACGAGCTGTCCTTCGGCGAGTGGCTGCGCCGCAACGGCCAGACGCCGGCGACGGTCGCCGCGCTGTGGGACCTGGTCGGCGTCGCCACCCTGAACGCGACCGCCGAGCAGACCTCGCTGGCGCTGGCCGCGATGGTCTTCAAGACCGGCCTGCTCTCCGACCCGGGCGCCTCCGACATCGGCATGGCGAACGTGCCGCTCGGCGCGATCCACCACGACGCCGCCCTGGCCGAGCTGGAGCGCGCCGGTGTGCAGGTCCGGCTGCGCACCCGCGCCGTCGAGCTGAAGAGCGCCGAGCGGCACGCCGTCCGGCTGGAGGGCGGCGAGCTGCTCACCGCCGACACCGTGGTGCTCGCCGGCGCCCAGGACGCCGCCGCCGCGCTGCTGCCGCCCGGCGCGATCCCCGGCGAGCACCGCCTGGCGGAGCTCGGCACCGCGCCGATCCTCAACGTGCACGTGGTCTACGACCGCACGCTGCTGAAGCAGCCGTTCTTCGCCGCACTGGACTCCCCGGTGCAGTGGGTGTTCGACCGGACGCCGCACTCGGGCCTGGCGGTGCCCGGCGCCCAGTACCTGGCGCTCTCCCAGTCGGCCGTGCAGGCGGAGATCGACCTGCCGGTCGCCGAGCTGCGCGAGCGCTACCTGCCGGAGCTCGCACGGCTGATTCCGGGGGCCCGCGAGGCGCGGGTGCTGGACTTCTTCGTCACCCGGGAGCGGACGGCCACGTTCGACCCGGCGCCGGGGACGGCCGCGCTGCGGCCGGCGGCCCCGACGGGCGTGCCCGGCCTTCTGCTGGCAGGGTCGTGGACGGCCACCGGGTGGCCCGCGACCATGGAGAGCGCGGTGCGCAGCGGTCACGCCGCGGCCGACGCCGCGCTCGCCGGCACCGGTCGGCGGCTGCCCGTCGACCGGGGCGACGGGCGGTGGCCGCGATGACGGCCCGCCCGGTCACCACTGAGATCGCACCAGGCCTGCCGGCGGTTCCGGCCGGGCCTTCGCATGGAGAGGGAACGTTCGTGGAGGCTCGCACCCAGGCCGCCGGTTCGGTGCAGGACACCCCGTCGGTGCTCGACCTGCTGGCGCGCGGCCGGACCATGTGCACCCCGTCGTTGCGCGCGGCCGTCGCCCGTCTGGCCGCACCGATGGACACCGTCGGGGCGTACCACTTCGGCTGGATCGACCGGGCCGGCAACCCGGCGGCGGGGGACGGCGGCAAGGCCGTGCGGCCTGCGCTGGCCCTGCTGTCGGCGGAGGCGGTCGGCGCATCCGCCGAGGTCGGAGTGCCCGGCGGGGTCTCCGTTGAACTGGTGCACAACTTCTCGCTGCTCCATGATGATCTGATGGACGGTGACGAGACCCGGCGCCACCGGGCCACCGCGTGGACGGTCTTCGGACCGGCCCAGGCGATCCTGGTCGGCGACGCCCTGGCGACGCTGGGGACGGAGGTGCTGCTGGACGCCGCGGTCACGGGCGGGGCGAGCGCCGTGGACGCCGCGCGCGCCGTCCGGCTCATCACCACGGCCACCCGCGGGCTGATCGACGGGCAGGCGATGGACGTCGAGTTCGAGAAGCGCGACGTCGTCACCGTCGAGGAGTGCCTGGAGATGGAGGGCGGCAAGACCGGAGCGCTGCTCGCCGCCTCCGCCGCCATCGGCGCGGTGCTGGCCGGCGCGGACGACCGGGTGTCCGGGGCGCTCCAGCGCTACGGCCACCACCTGGGCCTGGCCTTCCAGGCCGTCGACGACCTGCTCGGCATCTGGGGCGCCACCGAGGTCACCGGCAAGCCGCACTGGGGCGACCTGCGCCAGCGCAAGAAGTCCCTGCCGGTCTGTGCCGCGCTGGCCGAGGGGGCACGGCGTCCCGCCGGCTCGCCGACGAGCTGGCGGACCCCAAGGGCCGGGGCGAGGAGAGCGAGGAGCAGCTCGCCGCCCGCGCCGCCCTGATCGAGGAGGCCGGCGGCCGCGCCTGGACTCAGGACGAGGCCCGCCGCCAGCACCAGACCGCCCTCGCCGCACTGGACGAGGTGCCGATGACCGACGCGGTGCGCGAGCACTTCGTCGCACTCGCCGAATTCGTGGTGGTACGAGAGAGGTGACGTGAATTGACAGCAACCGCGGGCGGCCGGCTCGACCCCGAGTACGATTCCGAGCCGGTCGCGGTGGGCGACCGCCCCGCGGCACCTGAACGGGTGGCAACCCGCCAGGTGCCCGTCCCGGACGGCCCCGTCCCGCCCCCGACGCCGTACGGCCCACCGACGGCTCAGCCGCGGTAGGACGATCGGACGATGTGCCCGTCGAGGCGGTGCTCGCCAGGGCCACTGCCCACCTGCTGTCACTGCAGAACCCGGACGGTTGGTGGAAGGGCGACCTCGAGACCAACGTCACCATGGACGCCGAGGACCTTTTACTGCGGGAGTTCCTGGGCGTCCGCACCGCGGACCAGACCCGGGCCACGGCAGCCTGGATCCGTTCACAGCAACGAGAGGACGGCACCTGGGCGACCTTCCACGGCGGGCCGCCCGAACTCTCCACCACCGTCGAGGCGTACGTCGCCCTGCGACTCGCCGGGGACGACCCCGGCGCCCCCCACATGCAGGCAGCCGCCCGGTACGTCCGGGAGGCCGGCGGCATCGCCGCCACCCGGGTCTTCACCCGGATCTGGCTCGCGCTCTTCGGCTGGTGGCCGTGGGAGAGACTCCCCGAGCTCCCACCCGAGATCCTCTTCCTGCCCAGCTGGGCCCCGCTCAACATCTACGCCTTCGGCCAGTGGGCCCGGCAGACCATCGTGCCGCTCACCGTCGTCTCGGCCCACCGCCCCGTCCGGCCCGGCCCCTTCGCGCTCACCGAGCTCCACGCCGACCCGGCAGACCCGTACCCCGCCCGTCCGCTGGCCCCCGCCGCGACCTGGGACGGCATGTTCCAGCGCCTCGACCGGCTGATGCACCAGTACCACCGCTTCGCGGTCAAGCCGCTGCGCCGGGTCGCGCTCGCCCGGGCCGGCCGGTGGATCGTCGACCGGCAGGAGGCCGACGGCTGCTGGGGCGGCATCCAGCCGCCCGCCGTGTACTCGCTGATCGCCCTCCACCTGCTCGGCTACCAGCTCGACCACCCGGTGATGAAGGCCGGCCTCGACGCGTTCGACGGCTTCACCGTGCAGACCGAGGACGGCCGCCGCTGGCTGGAGGCCTGCCAGTCCCCGGTCTGGGACACCTGTCTGGCCACCGTCGCGCTGCGCGACGCCGGCCTCCCGGGCGACCACCCGGCGCTGGTGCGGGCCGCCGACTGGATGCTCGGCGAGGAGATCACCACCCCCGGAGACTGGTCGGTCAAGCGGCCCAAGCTCGCCCCGGGCGGCTGGGCGTTCGAGTTCCAGAACGACACCTACCCCGACATCGACGACACCGCCGAGGTGGTGCTCGCCCTGCGCCGGGTCGCCCACCCGGAGCCCGAGCGGATGGCGGCCGCCGTCCGGCGCGGCGTCGAGTGGAACCTCGGCATGCAGTCCCGCAACGGCGCCTGGGGCGCCTTCGACGTCGACAACACCAGCCCGTTCCCGAACAAGCTGCCGTTCTGCGACTTCGGCGAGGTCATCGACCCGCCGTCGGCGGACGTCACCGCCCATGTCGTCGAGATGCTCGCCGAGGTCGGCCGGGCCCGCGACCCGCGCACCCTGCGCGGCATCGCCTGGCTGCTGGAGAACCAGGAGGCCGACGGATCCTGGTTCGGCCGCTGGGGCACCAACTACATCTACGGCACCGGCTCGGTGCTGCCCGCCCTGGTCGCCGCCGGGCTTGAGCGGGACCACCCGGCGATCCGCCGCTCCGTCCGCTGGCTGGAGAGCCGGCAGAACCCGGACGGCGGCTGGGGCGAGGACATGCGCTCCTACGAGGACCCAGCCACCTGGGCCGGCCGGGGCGACTCCACCGCCTCGCAGACCGCGTGGGCCCTGATGGCCCTGCTCGCCGCCGGGGAGGGCCCCGACGGAGCCGGGGCCGAGAGCGTCGAGCGCGGCGTGCGCTGGCTGGCCCGCACCCAGCGGCCGGACGGCACCTGGGACGAACCCCAGTTCACCGGGACGGGCTTCCCCTGGGACTTCTCGATCAACTACCACCTGTACCGCCTGGTCTTCCCGGTGACGGCGCTCGGCCGGTACGTGACCGGGCGGCCGCTCGGTGCGGGGGGCGGTGACCGGTGAACGGGCAGCAGCACCGGGCAGCCGAAACGTCACTGCCCGACCGATCGAACGGAGGAACGGCATGACGGGCGGTCCCCTGCTGGTGCTGTGCGCGCTCGGCCCCGAGGCCTGGGCGCTGCGCGGTGGTGACTGGGCCGGCGGCGTCGGCGGCCCGCCGGTGCTGGTGCGGACGGGGATCGGGCGCCGGCGCGCCGGCCGCAGCGTCCGCACGGTGCTCGCCCGCGGCGGGTACGGCGCCCTGGTCGTCGCCGGCTTCGGCGCGTCCGTGGCCCCCGGAGTCCGTCCCGGCGACGTGGTGGTGGCCGACGCCGTCCGCGACACCGAGGGCCGGCAGTTCGGCCTCGACACCGCACGGTCGATGGCCAAGGCCCTCCAGGCGCACGGCCTGACCACGCACATCGGCCTGCACCACACCGCCGACCACGTCGTCCGCGGCGCCGAGCGGCAGGCCCTGCACCTGCGCGGCGCCCTGGCCGTCGACATGGAGGCCGCCGGGGTCCTCGCGGCCCGGGCCGACACCCGACCCGACCTGCCCGCCGCCGTGCTGCGGGTCGTGGTCGACACCCCGGAGCACGAGCTGCTCCGGCCGGGCACCCTGCCGGCCGGTTTCCGGGCGTGGCGGACGCTGCGCGCGGCCGTCCCGGCGCTCACCGAATGGCACCGGCTGGCCGCAGCAGCGGTCGCCGACCAGGCCGGCCATGCCGACCTCGCACAGTCCGAGCCCCACCCACAGCCCTCGACGCTCCCCCAGGAGGCGAGTTAGCCATGGCCATGCCGCTGCGCCAGTCCCTTCGCGTCAGCACCTACCTGTTGCAGCAGAAGCTCAAGCGCCGCGAGAAGTTCCCGCTCATCGTCGAGCTGGAGCCGCTGTACGCGTGCAACCTGGCCTGTGAGGGGTGTGGCAAGATCCAGCATCCGGCCGGGGTGCTGAAGCAGAGAATGCCCGTGGCCCAGGCGGTCGGCGCCGTCCTGGAGTCCGGCGCGCCGATGGTCTCCATCGCCGGCGGCGAGCCGCTGATGCACCCGCAGATCGACGAGATCGTCCGCCAGCTGGTCGGCCGGCGCAAGTACGTCTTCCTCTGCACCAACGCCCTGCTGATGCGCAAGAAGCTGGACAGATTCACCCCTTCGCCGTATTTCACCTTCACCGTCCACATCGACGGCCTCCGCGAGCGGCACGACGCGTCGGTGGCCAAGGAGGGCACCTTCGACGAGGCGGTGGAGGCGATCAAGGAGGCCAAGCGCCGCGGCTTCCGGGTCACCACCAACTCGACGTTCTTCAACACCGACACCCCGCAGACGATCATCGAGGTGCTCGACTACCTCAACGACGAACTGAAGGTCGACGAGATGATGATCTCGCCGGCCTACGCCTACGAGAAGGCCCCGACCAGGAGCACTTCCTCGGCGTCGCGCAGACCCGCGAGCTGTTCCGCAAGGCCTTCGCCGGCGGCAACCGCAGGCGCTGGCGGCTCAACCACAGCCCGCTCTTCCTGGACTTCCTCGAAGGCAAGATCGACTTCGAGTGCACCGCCTGGGGCATCCCCAACTACTCGCTGTTCGGCTGGCAGCGGCCCTGCTACCTGATGGCCGACGGCTACGTCCCCACCTACCGGGAGCTCATCGAGAAGACCGACTGGGACAAGTACGGCCGCGGCAAGGACCCGCGCTGCGAGAACTGCATGGCGCACTGCGGCTACGAGCCCACCGCCGTCCTCGCCACCATGGGCTCGCTCAAGGAGTCGCTGCGCGCCGCCCGCGAGACGCTCGGCTCCGGACGCGTCAACTGACCGCCCCGTCCGGTGCGCGCCCACGGGCGCGCACCGGACGCGGACAACAGGCGCGCCGTCCCCGGCGGCCGCACCCTGGACACAGACGGTCATCGCCCTCCTTCGAGCCGCGAGGTGAAGCCATGTCACTCCTGTCCACCATCACGGGGCCGGCCGACCTCAGACGGCTGCCCGACGACGACCTGCCGGTGCTGGCCGACGAGATCCGCGACTTCCTGATCGACGCCGTCACGCGCACCGGCGGCCACCTCGGCCCCAACCTCGGCGTCGTCGAGCTCACCATCGCGCTCCACCGGGTCTTCGACTCACCGCACGACCGCATCCTCTGGGACACCGGCCACCAGGCGTACGTCCACAAGCTGCTCACCGGCCGCCAGGACTTCTCCCGGCTGCGCGGCAAGGGCGGCCTGTCCGGCTACCCCTCGCGCGCCGAGTCCGAGCACGACCTCATCGAGAACTCGCACGCCTCCACCGCGCTCGGCTACGCCGACGGCATCGCCAAGGCCAACCAGCTGCTCGGCGCCGACCGGCACACCGTCGCCGTCGTCGGCGACGGCGCCCTCACCGGCGGCATGGCCTGGGAGGCCCTCAACAACATCGCCGAGGCCCAGGACCGCCCGCTCGTCATCGTCGTCAACGACAACGAGCGCTCCTACGCCCGCACCATCGGCGGCCTCGCCCACCACCTCGCCACCCTGCGCACCACCCGCGGCTACGAGCGCTTCCTCGCCTGGGGCAAGGAGGCGCTGCAGCGCACCCCGATCGTCGGCCAGCCCATCTTCGGCGCCCTGCACGGCGCCAAGAAGGGCTTCAAGGACGCCTTCGCCCCGCAGGGCATGTTCGAGGACCTCGGGCTCAAGTACATCGGTCCGATCGACGGCCACGACATCGCCGCCATGGAACAGGCGCTGGGCCGCGCCCGGCATTTCGGCGGCCCGGTGATCGTCCACTGCATCACCCGCAAGGGCCGCGGCTACCGGCCCGCCGAGCAGGACGAGGCCGACCGCTTCCACGCGGTCGGCGCCATGGACCCGTACACCTGCCTGCCGGTGTCGCCCTCGGCCGGGCAGTCCTGGACGTCCGTCTTCGGCGCCGAGATGGTCGAACTCGGCAGCGACCGGCCGGACGTCGTCGCCGTCACCGCCGCCATGCTGCAGCCGGTCGGCCTCGCCGACTTCGCCGCCGCGCACCCCGACCGGACCTTCGACGTCGGCATCGCCGAGCAGCACGCCGTCGCCAGCGCCGCGGGCCTGGCCACCGGCGGTCTGCACCCGGTCGTCGCGGTCTACGCGACCTTCCTCAACCGGGCGTTCGACCAGGTCCTGATGGACGTCGCCCTGCACCGGCTCGGCGTCACCTTCGTGCTCGACCGGGCCGGCGTCACCGGCAACGACGGCGCCTCCCACAACGGCATGTGGGACATGTCGATCCTCCAGGTCGTCCCCGGGCTGCGGCTCGCCGCCCCGCGCGACGCCGAGCAGCTGCGCACCCAGCTCCGCGAAGCCGTCGAGATCACCGACGGGCCGACCGTGCTGCGCTTCCCCAAGGGCGAACTCGGGCCCGCCGTCCCCGCCCTGCAGCGGATCGGCGCCGTGGACGTGCTCCAGCGCACCGGGCCCGCGCCGGAGATCCTGCTCGTCGCCGTCGGCGCGATGGCCCCGGCCTGCCTGGATGCCGCCGCCCTGCTGCTCGCCGACGGCTTCTCCGCCACCGTCGTCGACCCGCGCTGGGTCCGTCCGGTGGACCCGTCCCTGGTCGAACTCGCCGCCGCCCACCGCCTGGTGGTGACGGTGGAGGACAACGGCCGGACGGGCGGCGTCGGTTCGGCGATCGCCCAGGCACTGCGCGACGCGGACGTGGACGTCCCGCTGCGCGATCTCGGCATCCCGCAGGAGTTCCTGGCCCACGCCGGGCGGGGAGAGATCCTGGAGGAGATCGGTCTCACCGGCACCGGCGTCGCCGCCCAGACGGCCGCCTTCGCCAAGCAGTTGCTGACGATCAGAGGAGCGAACCCGCACAATGCCGGCTGACCGTCCCACCCCGGGACTCGACCTCGCCGCGCTGCTCGCCGACCGCGGCGCCGAACGGTACGAGCTGCACGCGCGTCATCTCAACCCGCAGCTGCCGCGAATGCTGCGCACCATCGGCTTCGACCGGACGTACGAGCGGGCCCGGGGGCCGTACTTCTACGACGCCGAGGGCAACGAGTACCTGGACATGCTCGCCGGGTTCGGGATCTTCGCGCTCGGCCGGCACCACCCGGTGGTGCGGGCCGCCGTCCAGCAGGTGATGGACCTCGACCTGCCCGACCTCACCCGGTTCGACTGCGCCCCGCTGCCCGGCCTGCTCGCCGAGCAGCTCCTCGCCCTCGCGCCCGGCATGGACAGGGTGTTCTTCGGCAACAGCGGCACCGAGGCCGTCGAGACGGCACTCAAGTTCGCCCGGTACGCCACCGGCAGGCGCCGGATCCTCTACTGCGACCACGCCTTCCACGGTCTGACCACCGGCTCGCTCTCGGTCAACGGCGAGAGCGGCTTCCGCAAGGGATTCGATCCACTGCTGCCGGACACCGCCATCCCGCTCGGCGATCTCGCAGCGCTGGAGCGCGAGTTGAAGAAGGGCGACGTCGCGGGCCTGATCGTGGAGCCGATCCAGGGCAAGGGCGTGCACGAGGCCCCGCCCGGCTGGCTGCGCGCCGCCCAGGACCTGCTGCACGCCCACAAGGCACTGCTGATCTGCGACGAGGTGCAGACCGGCGTCGGCCGCACCGGCGACTTCTTCGCCTACCAGCACGAGGACGGCGTCCGCCCCGACCTGGTCTGCGCGGCCAAGGCGCTCTCCGGCGGCTACATCCCGATCGGCGCCACCCTCGGCAAGGGCTGGATCTTCGAGAAGGTCTACTCCTCGATGGACCGGGTGCTCGTCCACTCGGCGAGCTTCGGCTCCAACGCCCAGGCGATGGCCGCGGGGCTCGCCACCCTGCACGTCATGCGGGAGGAGCGGGTGGTGGAGAACGCCCGCCGGATCGGCGACCTGCTCCGGCTGCGGCTGGCGGCGCTGATGGACAAGTACGAGCTGCTCGCCGATGTCCGCGGGCGCGGGCTGATGATCGGGATCGAGTTCGGCCGGCCCCGGTCGCTGAAGCTGCGCACCGGCTGGACGGCCCTGCAGGCAGCCCGCAAGGGGCTGTTCGCGCAGATGGTGGTGGTGCCGCTGCTCCAGCGCCACCGGATCCTCACCCAGGTCTCCGGCGACCACCTGGAGGTCATCAAGCTCATCCCGCCGCTCATCATCACCGAGCGGGACGTGGACCGCTTCACGGAGGCCTTCACCGAGGTGATGGACGACGCCCACCGCGGCAGCGGCCTGATGTGGGACTTCGGCCGCACCCTGGTCAAGCAGGCGGTCGCCAACCGCTGACCGGCGGCGGGGCCGGGAGCGCGGCTGTCGGTGCGGGCCGTTCGGCGGCGGGGCGCGGGCGGGCCGTGCCCGGGGAACGGCCCGCCCGGGGCTCAGCGCGGTGGCTCGATCCCGGTGAAGGGGCCGCCCAGCAGCCGTGCGTCCACGCCGTCGGGCGGCAGCTCGCCGTGCTCGGCGATGATCTCGGCGGCGTACTCCTCGGCGTCGTCCCGCGGCTCGTAGCCGAGGGCCCGGGCCGGGGCGAGGTCCCACCAGCCGCGGGTGTTGGCGCTGATGCCGTTCACCACGACGTGGCCCGTCACCGGCGCGGTGAGCGCGGCGTGCACCAGGCGGGCGCAGTCGGCCGGGCTCAGCCAGGTGGAGAGCATCCGGGTGGTGGTCGGCCGGGGGAAGCACGAACCGATCCGCACCGAGACGGTGGTGACGCCGTACTTGTCGGCGTAGAGCTGCGCCAGCCCCTCGCCGAACACCTTGGACAGGCCGTAGTAGGTGTCGGGACGGGGCGGGATCGCGGTGCCGATCAGCCCTGCGCCGCCCGGCCCGCGGCCCTCCAGCGGGGTGAATCCGACGGCGTGGTTGGAGCTGGCGAACACCACCCGCGGCACGCCCTCCTGCCGGACGGCCTCGTAGACGTGGTACGCGCCCTCGATGTTCGCGCCGAGGATGGCTTGGAAGGTGTCCTCCTGCGAGATCCCGCCGAGGTGGACGACCGCGTCCACGCCGCGGACGGCCTCCCGGACGGCGTCGGCGTCCCGCAGGTCGAAGACCAGCGCGTCGGGTTCGTTCGGGACGGCGACGAGGTCGGCGCAGCGCAGCCGGTGGTCGAACGCCGGGAGCAGGTGGCGCAGCATGCTGCCGACACCGCCGGCGGCGCCGGTGAGCAGGATGGTCTGGGGCATCGTCAGTCCGTGGTGGTCGTGGAGCACGTGGCATGGCGCGTTGCGGCGTTGGTCGGCGGCGGTCGCGCCGGGACCCGTGTCGTCCGGAGGCCCGGACCCTGCCATGGTCGTTCATCGCAGGGACGATCCGGTGCAGGTGGGACGGCACGGCGTCGAAGTCGGTGTGCACCGGCGGTCCCGCGGACGTCGTCGTGGGTGGTGTTGCGGCTTTCGCCGTGGGCGCCGTCACGGGCGGCAACGGACGAGCCCCACCGGTCGGCCGGTGGGGCTCGCTTCCGCAGCGTTGCCGGTGTGCGCTCAGCGGGCTCCGGGGCAGAGCCCGGCCTGCACGGCGGCCAGGATCCGCTCGGACTTCTCCGGCCCGAAGCCCTGCGGGTGGTCGGGCGAGGTGAAGGTCTGCTGGGTGAGTCGGAGCAGCCGGTCGTGGTCCTTCGGGTAGTGGTAGACGGCCTGGCACTGGGTGCGGGCGGAGGCGACGGCCTTGGCGGGATCCTTGGCGATCGCCGGGTCGATGGCGTTCAGGGCGGCCACCAGCTTCGCGGTGGCGGCGGCGTCCGGCAGCGGCGGGAGCCCGGCGTCGCTGGGCTGCGCGGGCTTGGGGCCGGTCGGTGCGGCGTCGGTCGGGGTCGCGGCACCGGATGCCGTGGCGCTCGCCGCGGCGGAGGGGGCGGTGCCGGCGGCGGGGGCCGTGTCCGAGCCGGAGCCGCCGGAGCTCGAACAGGAGGCGAGGCCGAGGACGGCGGCCGCCATGACGGCCACGGTGAGGGTACGTGTGCGCATCCGCACAGCCTGTCAGGTCCGCGGCGACCTGGGGAGAGGTGTGACAGGGTCGTGACACCCGCAGCCCCGTCCCACCCTGGACGGTCACCACCTGCCGGTCACCACCTGCCGGTCACCGCCTGCCGGTCACAGCTCGGTGCGGCGCCGCCGGACCACCACCCAGAGGTCGACCGCCGCCAGCAGGGTCAGCACGCCGCAGCAGACCGCGAACACCACCAGCGTGCCGCGGCCCGGTACGTCGGAGGACGTGCTGCGGGATGCCCAGAGCGCGAAGCCGGTGGTCATCAGCGCGAACACGGGCAGGAACAGCACCGACAACAGGAACCGCAGCTTGAGGTCACTGCGCGCAGTGACCGGCTCGGTGCCGCTGCGCCAGTACCGGGGTGTCCTGGCCGGGCGTATGCCGCTCACCTCCTGCCCTCGCGGGCTCCCTTCCAGGGTAGGACCGGCCGGCCGCCGCCGGGCGGATCGGCACGGTTCGGCTGGTGGCCACGGTGCGGCGGGAGGCGCCGGCCCTGGGGTGGTGCGGCGGGAGGGGTCAGCCCTGCGGTGGTGGGGCGGATTCCGGCCGGGTGGCGGCGGGCCCGCGGTACAGGGCGACGATCCACCGGTCGACCGCGTCCACGAGCGGTTCGGCGAACGGCAGGGCGAGCAGGACGAGCAGCCCGGCCGCCCAGCCCGCTACCACGTCCGACACCCAGTGCGTCCCGAGGTAGACGGTGGTCAGGCCGATCGAGACGGCCGTCAGACCGGCCAGCAGGGTGCCCGTTCGCCGCCACCGTACCGCCAGGTACGCCAGCACGCCCCAGGTCACCACCGCGTTGGCGGTGTGCCCGGACGGGAAGATCGTCCCGCCGGCGAACAGCTCCGGCGAGTCGATGACGTGCGCGTAGTGCGGCCCCAGCCGGCCGGTGAGGATCTTGATGCCGCCGACCGTGACGTTGAGGAGCAGCAGGGCCGTCCCCATCACCAGCAGCGGCCGGACGGTGCGGTCGCGGTACGAGCGCCAGCCGAGCCAGAGGCAGGCGATGATCGCGGACGGACCGCGCTGCCCGGCGACGATCCACACGTCCAGCAGCGGCTGGATCTCGGGCCAGCGCTTGTACGGCTTCAGCAGTTCGAGCGACCAGTCGAGCCGGACCAGCGGGGTGTCCACCAGCACGCCGGCCACGACCACGGCGTAGACCAGGGCCGTGACGGCGATCAGCGGTACGCGCCACCGGCTGCTGCCCGGCCGCGTCGGCCGCACCGCCGGGGCGGTTGCGGCGGCCGCGGCGGTCGGGGCGGGGGTGTCGTCGCAGGGTCGGGTGGAGGCTCGCACGCACCGACCCTACCTGCCGTCGTCCGGCGGCCGGTCCGGGTCCCGGTCCAGCGGCCGGATCGCCGGGGCGGCCGGGATGTGCGGGGATGTCCGGGGCCTGCCGGCAGACGCCGGGAGGCCCCGCGCGGGATGCGGGGCCTCCGGGTGCTGCGCGGGCGAGGATCAGGGGAGCAGGCGCTCCACGGCGACCGCGCCGTACTTCTGGAGGTCCTGCCGCGCCTTCTCGATCAGGGCCGGCGTCGGCGTGCGGCCGGAGGCCATCACGAGGTCCTCGGGGTCGACCGGGTGTTCCGAGCCGGTGTGCAGCAGGTGGTCCGGGGTGGGCATGGATCGGCTGTCGATGGACTCGCTCATCAGGGCCTCCGGTGGGTTGGAGCGTCGGCCGGGCCGCGGGGCCCGACCGGTTCCGGATCCGTCGCCCGGCACGGACGACGGAGGTCTGCTACCGAGTGTGTACCTACTCCGGCCCTGATCGCACGGCGAACCTCCGGTGAGGTCGGTATCCTCCCGGCCCCCGACCTCCGGCGGGCTCAGTCGAGCGGGCCGCCGGCGACGTAGACCACCTGGCCCGAGACGAAGCCGGCACCCTCGCTGGCCAGGAACGAGATGGTGTGCGCGATGTCCTCGGGGGTGCCGACCCGGTTGACCGGGATCTGCGTGGCGGCCGCCTGCTTGAAGGCCTCGAACTCCATGCCGACCCGGGCCGCGGTCGCCGCGGTCATGTCGGTGGCGATGAAGCCGGGCGCGACCACGTTGGCGGTGATGCCGAACTTGCCGAGCTCGATCGCCAGGGTCTTGGTGAAGCCCTGGAGGCCGGCCTTGGCGGCGGAGTAGTTGGCCTGGCCGCGGTTGCCCTGCGCCGAGGAGGAGGAGAGGTTGACGATGCGTCCGAAACCGGCGTCCACCATGTGCTTCTGCACCGCACGGGTCATCAGGAACGCCCCCTTGAGGTGCACGTTCATGACGGTGTCCCAGTCCGACTCGGACATCTTGAACAGCAGGTTGTCGCGGAGCACGCCCGCGTTGTTGACGAGGACGACCGGCGTGCCCAGCTCGGCGGCGATCCGGTCGACCGCGGCCTGCACCTGTGCGGCGTCGGACACGTCGGCGCCCACCGCGAGCGCGCGGCCGCCCGCCGCGGCGATCGCGTCGACGGTCTGCTTGCCCGCGGACTCCTCCAGGTCGACCACGGCCACGGCGTACCCGTCGGCGGCCAGCCGGAGCGCGGTGGCCGCACCGATGCCGCGGGCCGCGCCCGTGACGATCGCGACCCGGGGGAGGTGGACTGCTCGGTCATGCTCGTACTC
Source organism: Kitasatospora paranensis (assembly GCF_039544005.1). Classification (NCBI taxonomy): domain Bacteria; kingdom Bacillati; phylum Actinomycetota; class Actinomycetes; order Kitasatosporales; family Streptomycetaceae; genus Kitasatospora; species Kitasatospora paranensis. The sequence goes on along the minus strand of NZ_BAABKV010000001.1, from coordinate 2,079,759 downwards.
GTCTCTCTCGGTGGTGAACGGGCGGCGCGACCCGGGGTGGCGTCCGACACGCCGGTGCCCGGCCGGCGAGGTCCGGCGGAAAGGTGGTACACAGCGTGCTGCGCCGTCACCCTACCGACGAGTAGCCTCGTGGACCAGGGTGCAGAGCCGCAGGTGACGGAGGGTGAGGGAGTTGCCGCGGCCGGACGGGTGAAAGCGAACATGTCGTGGGCCCGACAGATGGCGGAAATATGCCAACTTTGCCGAACATGCGACTACTATCCGCCCCTGCCTGCCGGGGCGCCGCGACCGTTTGTATAGTGTGCGCCAGCAGCCACCGGCTGCACGGCTGGCGCGCCCTCCCATGCAGCAGGACGCTTACTCGCCGTTACTGCCCCGCTCGGGTGTCCCACACACACCGAGCGTGACACCGGGACGGATTTCATGGTGCTGGGGGAGATCCCGACAACCCGCGTGGCCAGTCGACTGCAGCAGTCGCCCGGCCACCTCATCCGCGTGGCCCAGCAGGTGCACACCCGCTTGTGGTCCGAGCACGTCGGAGCCGATCTTACGGCTCCGCAGTTCGCAGTCCTCCTGACGCTCGCCCTCGAACCCGGCGCCGACCAGCGCACGGTGGGCGAACGGGCGTCGCTGGACAAGGCGACGATGGCCGAAATGGTCGCGCGGCTCGTCCGCCGCGGCCTCGTACTGCGCCGGCGCGATCCTGCCGACGGCCGGCGCAAACTGCTGGCCCTCTCGCAGAACGGCGCTCAGGCCGTCCGGGAGGCCACCGGAGGCGTCGTCCGCGTGCAGCGGACGCTCTTCGAACCGCTCAGCCCCGACGAACAGATCGAGATCGTCCGGGTGATGGCCAAGATAGCCCGGCTCGAACCGGCCGCGGTCGCCGCACTGACCGACGCCCGGCCGCTGCTCGACGCGCAGCGCGCGATCGGCTACCTCATCAGGGTGGCCCAGCAGGTGCACACCAAGCTGTGGTCGGAGAAGGTCGGCGCCGACCTCACCGCTCCGCAGTACGCCGTGCTCGACGCCCTGGAGGCCGAGCCGGGCGCCGACCAGCGCACCGTCGGCGAACTCGCGTCGCTGGACAAGGCGACGATGGCCGAAATGGTCAGTCGGCTCGTCCGTCGCGGCCTGGTGCTGCGCCGCCGCGACCCTCGGACGGCCGCCGGAACCTGCTGTCGCTCTCGCCCGCCGGGCAGGAGCTGCTGCACCGGTCCGCCGCGGGGGTCCGCGAGGTCCAGGAGATGCTGCTCTCGCCGCTGGAGCCGGAGGAGCACGCGTCGGCGCTGGCGCTGCTCGCGAAGACCGGCCGCCTGTAGCGGAGAAGCCTGTGCGAACCTGCCGGATGTAACGATTCGGCAGTCCGTGGCAAGGGCCCGGGGCCGTCACCTGTGCGGGGTGACGGACCCGGGCCCTTGTGCTTGTCCGATCATTCCCGTCGCGCGCCGCGCGGGGGCCGGACAAGCCCTCGTGCCGTCGGCGGCCCTCCGGCCGCGTGGCGACGCGTCAGTTCCAGTCGAAGCCCTGCGGGTCCGGGCCGATCCGGCCGCCGTTGTCGAGCCCGGCGATCGCGGCGAGGTCCTCGGCGTCCAGCTCGAAGCCGACGACGTCGAGGTTCTCCCGGATCCGCGACGGGGTGACCGACTTCGGAATGGCGATCACACCGCTCTGCAGGTGCCAGCGGAGCACGACCTGCGCCGCGGTGCGGCCGTGCTTCTCGGCGATCCGCGTGAGGACGGCCTCGCCGAGCAGGGTCTTGCCCTGGCCCAGCGGGCTCCACGCCTCGGTGGCGATGCCATGCTCGGCGTGGAAGGCGCGCAGCTCGTGCTGCGGGAAGTAGGGGTGCAGCTCGACCTGGTTGAGGACGGGCACGAGCGCGCTCTCCTCGACCAGCACCTTGAGCTGCTGCGGACCGAAGTTGGAAACGCCCACCGACTTCGCACGGCCGTCCGCGGCCAGCTCCTCGAAGGCCTTCCAGATGTTGCCGAACGAGCCGTGCATCGGGCGCGGCCAGTGGATCAGGTACAGGTCGACGTAGTCCAGGCCCAGCTTGCCGAGCGACTCGTCGAACGCGCGCAGCACCGCGTCGCGGCCCTGCTGCCCGGACCAGTCCACGGTGCCCGAGTTCCACAGCTTGGTGGTGACGAACAGCTCCTCGCGGGCGACACCCGAGTCGGCGATCGCCTTGCCGGTGCCCGCCTCGTTCTCGTAGACCGCGGCGGTGTCGATGGAGCGGTAGCCCGCCTCGATGGCGGCACCGACGGCCGGGGCCGCCTCGTCGTCCGGGACCTGCCAGACGCCGAAGCCGAGCTGCGGGATGACCGCGCCGTTGTTGAGCGTGACGGTGGGGATGGTGCTCACGGGAAGGGGTGCCCTCCTGGTTGTCCAGTGCTTCCGGATTCGGCCAACGGGGGGAACAACGGATCATTCCCGGTCGGGTCGAATTCCCCGGAACCGGTGAATCCTCGGGCCGTCATGGCCGGAATCCCGCGGTCGGCGCGGAAAACCTGTTGCGCCCGTCACACCGGCCCGGGACGCTCGGTGACCATGACCTCCTGATCCGTGTACCCCCGTGCCCCGCCCCGGCCGCCGCGCTGCGGCGCCGCCCGGGGCGCTCATCCGCACCTCACGCCCGGGCCGCACCGTATGCCGGGGCCCCGCGCCGCGCCCGCGATCCGGGCCGAGCGCCCCGACCTGCCCGCACCATCCGTAACGGAGCGTCATGCCGCTCACCACCCTGCCGCTACCCGATCCCGGCAGCCCCGATCTCTCCTCGCCGCTCGCCTTCCTCCGATGGCTCGGCCGCAGCCAGCGGCGCGGCCAAGTCCTCGCCACCTGCTGGTGCGTCCTGGAGATGGGCTGCATGGCCGCCCTGCCCGTGGCCGTCGGCCGCGGTGTCCAGGCGGCGGTCGACCACGACACCGGCGGCATCTGGCGGGCCGGCGCACTCGCCGTCGTGCTCGCGGCCCTGCAGTCCGTCGGCACGGTGCTGCTGCACCGCCAGGCGGTGTGGAACTGGATCACCGCCGCCGCCCACGTCCGCCAGCTGGTCGCCCGGCAGGCGTCCCGGCTCGGCGGCGGCCTGTCCAGCCGGATCGCGACCGGTGAGATCGTGGCGGTCGGCAGCGGCGACGTCGAGAAGATCGGCTGGTACGTCGAGCTGCTCGCCCGGGTCCGCGGCGCGGTCCTGGTCTGGCTCGGCGTGAGCGCGGTCGTGCTCGTCCGCCATCCGCTGCTGGGCACCGTCGTGCTGCTCGGCGTGCCGGTGCTCGCGGCCTCGGTCTGGCCGCTGCTCGGCCCCTTCGAACGGCGGTACGCGGAGCAGCGCGCCCTCGGCGGCAAGGCCACCGAGCTGGCCGCCGACACCGTCGCCGGTCTGCGGGTGCTGCGCGGCATCGGCGGCGAGGAGCTCTTCCTGGAGCGCTACCGCGCCGCCTCGCAGCAGGTCCGCGGCGCGGCCGTCCGGGCCGCCCGGATCTGGTCCCTCATGCAGGCCCAGCAGATCCTGCTGCCCGGCCTCTTCGTCGTCGTCGTCACCTGGTACGGCGCCGAACTTGCCGCCGACGGCCGGCTCGGCATCGGTGAGCTGATCGCGGTGTACGGTGCCACGGCCTTCCTGGCGGCGCCGCTGCGGATCCTCGGCGAGGCCGCGCACGCCTGGTCGGTCGCCCGGGTCTCGGCCGGCCGCGCCACCCGGGTGCTGGCCCTGACCCGCACCGCCGCCGACGCCACCCTCGACGCCGTCCTGAGCCGTCCGGAGCGCGCCGACCTGCACGACCCGGCGACCGGGCTGACCGCACGGGCGGGCCGTCTCACCGCGGTGGTGTGCGGAGACCCGGACGTGGCGGGCCGGCTCGCCGCCCGGCTCGGCGGCCACGTGCCGCTCGCCGAGGGCGAGCAGCCGCAGCCCGCCGTCCGGCTGGGCGGCACGCCACTGGACAGCGTCCCGCTGACGGAGGCCCGCGCCGCCGTGCTCGTCCACGACAAGGAGCCGGTGCTGCTCTCCGGCACTCTCGCCGAGCTTCTCGACGTCCCCGGCGCCGGCCGGATCGAGATCGCCGACGCGCTCGCCGCCGCCCGCGCCGACGACGTCCTGGACGCCCTGGTCGACGGCTCCCCGGAGTGCGCCGGCGACGCGATGCGCGCCCGGATCACCGAGCGGGGCCGCTCGCTCTCCGGCGGCCAGCGCCAACGCCTCGCGCTCGCCCGGTCGTTGGTCGCCGACCCGCCGGTTCTCGTGATGGACGAGCCGACCAGCGCGGTGGACGCGCACACCGAGACCCGGATCGCGGCCGGACTGCGCAAGCTGCGCGGCGACCGGACGACCGTCGTCTTCGCCACCAGCCCGCTGCTGCTCGACCAGGCCGACACCGTCGTCCTGCTGCGCGACGGCCGGGTCACGGCGACCGGCACCCACCGCGAGCTGCTCACCGGTGATCCGCACTACCGCGCCGTGGTCACCCGCGGCGAGGACGCGGACGCCACCGACGCCACCGGTCCCGCCGGCCGTGCCGACGCCGCCGACAGCACTGTCCCCGCAGATTCCGCGGCCGCCGCGCCGCGCACCCCGAAGGAGGCGGCATGCCGCTCGTCAGAGGGATGAAGCCCCCGCCGTCCAGGAGCAGGGCCCGACCACCATGCTGCCGGTGGCCGGCCCCGCCACCGTCCGCAGCTACGTCCGGATGCTGGCCCGCCGGCACCGGCGCGGCTTCGCCACCGTGATCGCCCTGCACTCCACCGCCACGCTCGCCGGCCTGGTCGGCCCGTGGGTGCTCGGCAGCCTCGTCGACTCGCTCTCGGCGGGCGACGCCCGGGGCCGGATCCTCCCCGCCGTCGGCTGGTACCTCGGAGCGCTGCTCGTCCAGTCCGTCTTCATCGGCCTGTCGCGGCTGCGCGGCAGCATCCTGGGGGAGGAGGTGCTGGCCGACCTCCGGGAGGACTTCCTCGTCCGGTCGGTGGCCCTGCCGCCCGGCGTGCTCGAACGCGCCGGCACCGGCGACCTGGTCTCCCGCGGCACCACCGACATCGACCGGCTCGCCAAGTCCGTCCGCGAGGCGGTGCCCGAGCTCGCCGTCGCCGTCGTCTCGGTGGTCCTGGTGCTCGGCGCGCTGGTGCTGACCTCGCCGCTGCTCGCCGTCACCTCGCTGATCGGCCTGCCGCTGCTGCTGGTCAGCTCGCGCTGGTACTTCCGGCGCGCCCCGCATTCGTACCGGGCCGAGTCGGCGGGGTACGCGGCGGTCAACACCGTGCTCGCCGAGACGGTCGACGCCGGTCGTACGGTCGAGGCGCTGCGCCTGGGCGACGAGCGGGTCCGGCTGACCGACCGCAAGATCGGCGAGTGGGTCGCCTGGGAGCGGTACACCCTCTGGCTGCGCTCCGTGTGGTTCCCCACCGTCGACGCGACGTACGCGCTCGCGGTGCTCGGCACCCTCACCCTGGGCGGCGTCTTCGCCGTCCGCGGCTGGATCGGCGTCGGCCAGCTGACCACCGGAGTGCTGTACGCCCAGGCGCTGGTCCACCCGGTGGACATGATCCTGCGCTGGTACGACGAACTGCAGATCGGTCAGGCCTCGCTGGCCAGGCTGGTCGGTGTCCGCGAGGTCGCCGACCCGGAGACCGACCCCGAGAGCCGCCCCGACGGGCGCCGGCTGCACGCCGACGACGTCCGGTTCGGCTACCGCGAGGGCTCCGACGTCCTGCACGGGATCAGCCTGGACGTCGCGCCGGGCAGCCGGGTCGCCCTGGTCGGCCCGTCCGGCGCGGGCAAGTCCACGCTGGGTCGGCTGCTCGCCGGCATCTACGCGCCGGGCCGCGGCCGGGTCACGCTCGGCGGGGCCGCCCTGGCGGCGATGCCGGCCGAGCGGGTCCGGTCCGAGGTGGCCCTGGTCAACCAGGAGCACCACGTCTTCGTCGGTACCCTCCGCGACAACCTCCGGCTCGCCCGGCCGGATGCCGACGACACCCACCTGCGGGAGGCCCTGGCCGCCGTCGACGCCGACGGGTGGGCGGACGCCCTCCCGGAGGGGCTCGACACCGAGGTCGGCTCCGGAGGCGCCGCGCTGACCCCGGCCCAGGCCCAGCAGTTGGCGCTCGCCCGCCTGGTGCTGGCCGACCCGCACACCCTGGTGCTGGACGAGGCGACCTCGCTGCTCGACCCGCGCGCCGCCCGTCACCTGGAGCGCTCGCTCTCCCGGGTGCTGGCCGGCCGCACCGTGATCGCCATTGCTCACCGGCTGCACACGGCGCACGACGCGGACGTGATCGCGGTCGTGGAGCAGGGCCGGATCAGCGAGTACGGCAGCCACCCCGACCTGGTGGCGGCCGAGGGGCCGTACGCGGCGCTGTGGCGCTCCTGGCGCGACGAACGCTGAATCGCGGCCGGCTGCGCGGCTGCTGCCCCTCCTTCACTGCTGCCGCTGCACCCCGGGATCCGTGTGGTCCCGCGGGTGCAGCGCCGGGGCCGTCCGACGCCGCAGTCGATGGCCCAGGGGCAGACAAATAGCGCGTATCCGTACGAATCGGAGCAGACTGAAGAGGTGACCAAGACTTCTGGCGACACCACCACCGGCGCTTCGGACGCCAAGTCGGGCAGGAGATTGCGGGGGTCCCGATCAGGGTGATCGGGATCGGCATCCTGGTCGTCCTGGCGGTGTGGTTCCTGCTCGCGAACCTCGACAGTGTGAAGATCCAGTTCTGGATCTTCTCGGTGACCGCGCCGCTGTGGATCGTTCTGCTGGGCACGCTGATCGTGGGCGGCATCTTCGGCTACGCCTTCAAGGGCCGCCGGGTCAACCGTCGCAGGTAGTCGCCGCGCCCGCTCCGCTCCGGCACCCGTGGGCCCGCCCTCGCTCCGGCGCCCGTAGGGCCGGCACGGGAGCGACCGCCGAGGTCCGTGGGGCGGCCGTGGCCCCAAAGGATCGGCGAAGCAACGGCCCGCTGCCCCAACCTCCGCTTATGATTCGACGGTGTTCGACTCACGGCACATCAGGACCTTCCACCAGGTGGTGGCCTCCGGCTCCTACTCCGCGGCCGCCCGCGTCCTCGGTTACACCCAGCCCGCCATCACCCAGCAGATGAAGGCGCTGGAACGCTCGGTCGGCGTCCCGCTGTTCATCCGCGCCGGACGTGGACTGCGGCTCACCGAGGCCGGGGAGGCGCTCGCCCGCCACGCCGCGACCATCCTGGACAGTCTCACCACCGCCCAGCAGCAACTCGGCGCCCTGGCCCGGCTGCGCTCCGGTCGGGTGCGGGTCTGTGCCTTCCCCAGCGCCAACGCGACCCTCGTCCCGGCGGCCACGGCCCGGCTGCTCGCCGACCATCCGGGCATCCGGGTCGAGCTGCTGGAAGCCGAACCACCGGACTCCGTCGACCGGTTGCTGCGCGGCGAGTGCGACATCGCGCTCGCCTTCCAGTACCCCGGCATGAGCACCGAGCTGCCGCCCGAACTGGTCGAGACACCGCTGCTGGAGGACCGGCTCACCGTGCTGCTGCCGGTCGGTCACCCGCTCGCCCGCCGCCACGCCGTACGGCTGGCCGACCTCGCCGACGAGCGCTGGATCGCCGGCTGCCCGCGCTGCCGGGCCAATCTCCTGCAGATCTGCGCCGACGAGGGCTACACCCCGGACGTGGTGTTCACCACCGACGACAACCTCGCCGTGCAGAGCCTCGTCGCCGCGGGCGTCGGGATCGCCCTGATGCCCGCCCTGGTGCTCTCCTTCCTGTGCCATGCCAAGGTCACCGGACGCCTGGTCGAACCCCACCAGCGGAGGCGCGTCCTCGCCTACGTCCTGCGCGAGCACCTCCGGATCCCGGCCACCGCACTCGTCCTCGACGAGCTGCGCCGAGCGGCCGGGGCCCGCTCCGGCTGCTGACCCCCGGGCCCCGCCCCCGTCCCCGCCGGCGCGCGATGTATAAGGAATGATGGGGGAAGGCCCAACAGACCGTCGTTGGACGTGACGGGACGCCCGGGCGGACGCTGCGGCCATGACGACCACCACCAGCGTCACACCCACGGATGCCCGCTGCACGCCCCGCATGCGGTCGCTTCTCGCCGGGATCCGCGCCGACGTGGCCCGGGGCCTGCCACCGGGCGACACCTCTGCCCTGGTCGGCGAGCGGCTCGCCGGCCACCTCGGTGCCACCGACCTGCTGGCCGCCGCCCACTGCGAGGGCGACCCGAACTCCTACCGGCAGCACGTGCTGCACGCCGAGCCGGACGGATCGTTCTCGCTGGCCGCGCTGGTCTGGCTGCCGGGCCAGCACACCCCGATCCACGACCACGTCTCCTGGTGCGTCGCCGGTGTGCACCGCGGCCGGGAGCACGAGGTCCGCTTCGCACTCCTCCCGGACGACGACGGGGCCCGCCTCGTCGTCACCGGCGAGGCCGTCAATGCCCAGGGCTCGGTCTCGGCCTTCGCACCGCCGGGCGACATCCACCTCGTCCGCAACCCCGGACCGGGCGCGGCGATCTCGCTGCACGTCTACGGCGCCGACCTGGCGCGCCTCACCACCAGCATCCGCCGGGTCTACCGGCTGCCCCTCCATCGGCCGCCCCTCCACCGGAGGTGAGCGCCGATGGCACTCACCCTGCGCGCCACTGCCCGGTCGGTGGGCCCACCGGGCCTGCACCGGAACGGCCCAGGGCTGCTGCTCGCCGCGGTCGGCACCGCCGCGGCGTGGGGCGTGCACGCCGTGCTCCCCGCCGTCCCGAGGCTGACGGCCGCCGTGGTGCTGGGGGTCGCCGCCGCCCACCTGCCCGGGGCACGCCCGTTCGTCCGCGGCCGGGCGCGGGCCGGCCTCGCGCTGGCCGGGCGCCGGCTGATGCGGGCCGGCATCGTGCTGCTCGGCCTGGCCCTGGGCGGTTCGGACCTGCTGGGCCTTGGCTGGGCCACCCTCGCGATGGTGCTCGCCGTGGTCGCCGCGACCTTCGGCGGCACCCTCTGGCTCGGCCGCCGGCTCGGGCTGCCGGGCCACCAGCCGCTGCTGGTCGCCACCGGTTACTCGATCTGCGGGGCCTCCGCGATCGGTGCGGTCGGTGAGGCCGCCGGCAGCGCCGAGGAGGACGTCGCGGCGTCGGCGGCCCTGGTCACCCTCTGCGGCACGCTCGCGATCGCCGTCCTGCCGGCACTCCGCCACCCGCTCGGCCTGGACGCGGCCGGGTTCGGACAGTGGGTCGGTGCGAGCGTCCACGATGTCGGCCAGGTGGTCGCCGCTGCCCAGACCGCCGGGCCGGAGGCCCTTCGGGAGGCGGTCGTCGTCAAGCTGCTCCGGGTGCTGATGCTCGCCCCGCTGGTCGCCGGCGTGGCCGTGACGTCCGGCCGCCGAGCGTCCGGCCGATACCCGTCCGGCCGCCGGGCCTCCGGCCGCCGCGTATCCGGCCCGCGCGCGTCCGGCCGGTACCCGTCCGGTCGGGACGCGTCGCGTCGGCGGCCGCCGGTGGTGCCGCTGTTCGTGGCGGGCTTCCTCTCCGCCGTGGCGCTGCGCAGTACCGGCCTGGTGCCCGAGGAGATGCTGACCGGAGCGCAGCAGTTGCGCGAACTCGTGCTCGCGGCAGCCCTGTTCGGTCTCGGCAGCGCTGTCGACCTGCCGACGCTGGGCCGCACCGGCGGACGGATCGCCGTTCTCGGTCTCGCATCCTGGGCGATGGTCGGCGGCGTGTCCTATATCGGTGTCCTGCTCACCCGGTGAGCGTTACAGTCGGATCGATCGGACCGGAACGACCGCGAGGTGCCGCACGATGACCCAGCTCCCCGTCAGGGACGCCGCTCCCGCGCCCGTCACCCTGGACCGGCGCGAAGGCCCCTACGGGGAGGTGGCGCTCCGTCGGCGGGGCGAGCACCTGGAGATCATCGCCAACGGGTGCTTCCTGATGGACACCGCGGACGGCCGATCCGAGCGGCTGCTCGTGCAGGCCGCGCTCGACCTGCTCCCGTCGTCCTCCCGGCCGTCGGTGCTGATCGGCGGCCTGGGGGTCGGGTTCTCGCTGGCGTACGCCGCCGCCGAGCCGCGCTGGGGTGCCATCGCGGTCGCCGAGCGGGAGTCCGCGGTCATCGACTGGCACCGGACCGGCCCGCTGGCCGAGTTCTCCGCCGGCGCGCTGGACGACCCCCGGGTGCGGGTCCTGCACACCGACCTGGTCGCCCATCTCGCCGGGCCCGGCCCGTCGTACGACGCGCTCTGCCTCGACATCGACAACGGGCCGGACTGGACGGTCGACGACGCCAACGACGGCCTGTACGGGCCGGGCGGCCTGGCTGCCGCACACCGCCGGCTCAACCCCGGCGGGGTGCTCGCGGTGTGGAGCGCGCAGCCGTCCACCGCCTTCGAACAGGCCTTGCGGGCGGCCTCGTTCACCGAGGTGCACACGGTGGAGATCGAGGTCGCGCGCGGCGTGCCGGATGCGGTCCATCTGGCACGCCGCGCCTGACCCGGCCGGAGGGGTTACCGCAGGCCGGCGTCCACGGCGGCCATCAGCTCGCCGCTGCTCGTGTCACCGTCGAACGACCAGACCATGGCGCCGGCCAGCCCCTGTGCCTTGATCCACGCCGTCTTGCGGGCGATCTCCGTCGGGTCGTCGTAGGTGTAGAGGACGGACCCGTTGTAGATGTACGCGAAGCCCGCGACCGGGTCCCGGTAGACGGTGTAACCGCCGCTCGTGGCCATGTCCTTGAGCTTGTGGTAGTCCTCGTACCCGGCCTCGTACGTGCCGGGCGCGGGCCCGGTCGAGGTCTGGAAGAGGCCGTTGGTGGTGCCACGCGGCACGCCCGTCCAGCCGCGGCCGTAGAACGGGATGCCGAGGGTCAGCTTGCTCTTCGGCGCACCGCCCGCCACGTACGCGTTGATGGCGATCTCCGAGCTGAATCGCTGGTTGGCGGGGCTGGGGTCACCGGCGGGCAGCGAGATCGCCGACTGCTGGTTGGTGGTGGTCTCCCAGGCGCCGTGGTAGTCGTAGCCCTGGATGGTGGCGAAGTCGAACGCCCCGAACAGGCCCGGGATGTCGATGCCCGCCGAGATCTTCGCCGGGTCGGCCGGCAGGAAGGCGCTCAGCGTGTAGTGCTTGCCGGTGGTGGCGCCGAGCGCGTCCAGCTGGCGGCGGAACTCCTGGGCCAGCAGGGTGTAGTTGGCCTTGTCGGCGGGCTTGAAGATGTTGCCGAGGTGGCCGTCGGAGTTGGGCCACTCCCAGTCCAGGTCGATGCCGTCGAAGATGCCCGCCGCGGAGCCGGCGCCGCCGCGGCCGTCGATCACCGGCAGGTTGCCCTTGATGTACATGTCGATGCAGGAGCTGACCAGGGCCTTCCGCGAGGCGTCGGTGGACGCCGCGTCGGAGAACCACTTGCTGTACGACCAGCCGCCGATGGAGATCTGGATCTTCAGGTTCGGGTGCTTGGCCTTCAGCTGCTTGAGCTGGTTGAAGTTGCCCGCCAGCGGCTGGTCCCAGGTGTCGGTGGTGCCGGCCACCGAGGTGCCCGCGTCCCAGCCCTTGCCGAAGTCGGCCCAGGCGTCACCGGCGCCGTCACCGGCGTTCGGGTCGGAGTCGGTGCCCGCCGCCTTGTTGGTGATGAAGCACTGCTTGCTGGTCGGGTCGATGTTGGCGAACGCGTAGTTCAGCGTGGTGAGCTTGGCCGCGCTGCCGGAGGTCTCCAGCTGTTTGACGCTGTAGCCGCGGGCGTAGATCGACCACTGGGTGAAGTACCCGATCTTGAGCGCGCTGCCGCCGCCCCCACCGGTCTGGGTACGGGCGGTCACCGCCGCGGAGGCGGGCGAGGTGTTCCCTGCGGCGTCCCTGGCCTTCACGGTGAAACCGTACGACGTGTCGGCGGCCAGCCCGGCCACCGTGGCGGAGGTGCCGGTCACGGTGGCCGCGACGGCGCTGCCGTTGTAGACGTCGTAGGCGGTGACGCCGACGTTGTCGGTTGCCGCGCCCCAGGTCAGCGAGACCGAGCTCGACGTGGTGCCGGTGACGGTCGGGGTCCCGGGCGCGGTGGGCGGCTGGGTGTCCACCAGCGGGGTGGGCACCGTCACCGAGACGGGGCCGGCCGGGGCGGACCGGTTGCCCGCCGCGTCGAAGGCGACGACCGTGAAGCTGTGCGTCCCGGCGGCGAGCCCGGTGACGGTGGCGGAGGTGCCGGTCACGGTGGCCCGCTTGGTGGCGCCCTCCATGACGTCGTAGCCGGCCACGCCGACGTTGTCGGTCGACGCCGACCAGGAGAGTGCGGCGCCGTTGCTGCCGCTGAGGGCACCGGTGAGGCCACCGGGCGCGGTCGGCGCCGAGGTGTCGCTGCCGCCGCCGCTGCCGTCGCACGGCTTCCCGTTGAGCTTGCAGTTGGCGAGCGGTGTGTAGGCGCCCGAATAGGCGATGTTGAAGCCGAAGTTGTAGGAGGCGCCCGCCGCGATGTCGGGCTGCCAGCTCGGGTTCTTGACCGTGACGTGCGACGCGGCGACCGAGTAGACGGCGTTCCAGAGCGAGGAGACGCTGTTGCCGGCCGGGAGGTCGAACTCCAGCGTCCAGCCGTTGATCGCGGTGGCCGACCCGTTGGTGATGGTGTAGCTGCCGCCGTAACCCGTGCCCCAGTCCTGGTCCTTGGCGAACGAGGCGGTTGCGGTGGCGGCATGGGCCGAGACGGCGGGCAGTGCCACCGCGAGGAAGGGGGCGAGCAGGGTCCCTGCGGCGAGCAGGGGCAGGCGGAACCGACGTCTGCGCATGGGTGAGCTCCTGTCCGGGAGCGCCGGGCCGCGGGCGGCCGGGGCTCCCCTACCTGTGGGGAGGTGCCAGGTGCAGGGCTCGGCCGCGACCGGGCACGGCGGAGCCGGGGACCCGGGCCGTCGGGTTGCGCAGGGTCCTGTGCATTGGAGGGTAGGGACCGCGGCGCGCGCTGGCAATAGGTCTGGACCACGGACCGGGGTCGGTCGGTGACGCGGGGTGCCGGCCCGCCGGGCGGTGCCCGGCGGCTGTCGTCGGTACCGGCTACTGCGGAAGTCGCAGTCCTGCGACGAGGACTGCGACCAGCCGGCGCGCGTCGTAGCAGGGGTTGTCGTACCCGCCGATGCAGAGGTTGCCGACGGCGCGCATGAGTTCGTACCCGGCCAGGTCGGAACGGGATTCGCCGGTCGCGGCTGCCGCGTCGAGCAGTTGGTCGCAGACGGGGACCAGTCGGTCGAGGAACCAGGCGTGCAGCGCGGCGAAGTCGGTGTTGTCGGCCTGGAGCACGGTCGCGAGGCCGTGCTTGGTGACCATGAAGTCGACGAAGAGGTCGATCCACTTCCCCAGTGCGGCGTACGGCGTTGGCCCGGCGGCGAGGAGTGCCGGACCGGCCGCGGCGCAGGCGTCGACCTGGTGCCGGTACACGGCGATGATCAGATCCGACCGGGTCGGGAAGTGCCGGTAGATGGTGCCCGTCCCGACGCCGGCCTCGGCCGCGATGTCGCGCACCGGGGCCTCGACGCCCGACCGGACGAAGATCGCGGCGGCCGCTTCGAGCAGCGCCTCCTGGTTGCGCTGGGCGTCCGCCCGCTTGGGGCGGCCCGCGGGCGCCGCGCCCGGGCCGCTGTTGCCGTCGTTCACCGCACTGTCCTTCCGGTCCGCCCTTGCAAAGCGGAACTGTGTTCCGTATCGTTTTCGGAACGGGGTTCCGTTTATTCATGATGCCAGAGCGGCAGGCCGACGGCCAAGCCGCGCATCCTCCGTGCCCCACCCACGACAGGGGAGACACCACCATGCAGTACCGCACTTTGGGCCGCACCGGCGTGCAGGTCAGCACCCTCGCCCTCGGCGCCATGAACTTCGGCGCGATCGGACGCACCACCCAGGACGAGGCCACCGCGATCGTCGACGCCGCCCTCGACGCCGGGATCAACCTCATCGACACCGCCGACATGTACGGCAGCGGCGAGTCGGAGGAGATGGTCGGCAAGGCCATCGCCGGCCGCCGCGACGACCTCGTGCTGGCCACCAAGGCCGGTCTGCCGATCGGCGACGAGCGCAACCACCGCGGCAGCTCACGCCGTTGGCTGGTCACCGAGCTGGACAACAGCCTGCGCCGCCTCGGTGTCGACCATGTCGACCTCTACCAGATCCACCGCTGGGACCCGACCACCGCCGACGAGGAGACGCTGTCGGCCCTGACCGACCTGCAGCGCGCGGGAAAGATCCGCTACTTCGGCTCCTCGACCTTCCCCGCCCACCGCCTTGTGCAGGCGCAGTGGGCCGCCCGCGCCAACCACCTGGGCCGTTATGTCACCGAACAGCCCAGCTACTCGATCCTGCAGCGGGGGATCGAGGCCCATGTCCTGCCGGTGACCGAGGAGTACGGGCTCGGGGTGCTGGCGTGGAGCCCACTGGCCTCGGGCTGGCTGTCGGGCGCCGTCCGCGCGGGCAGGGAGCTCACCGGCAACCGCTCGAAGGTCGTACCGGAGCGCTTCGACACCGCCGTCCCGGCCAACCGGGCCAGGCTCGACGCGGTCGAGCAGCTCGTCCAGGTCGCCGACGGGGCCGGACTGACGCTGATCCAGCTCGCCCTCGGCTTCGTGACCGCGCACCCGGCGGTGACCGCCGCGATCATCGGCCCCCGAACGCCGGAGCACCTGCAGGCGCAGCTCGCCGCCGCGGACACCGTGCTCCCGGCCGACGTCCTCGACGCGATCGACGCGATCGTGGCGCCCGGCACCGACCTCGCCGCACACGAGAAGTTCGACACCCCGCCCGCCCTGCTCGACCCGGCGCTGCGCCGCCGCTGATCGGACCCCGCCGATCGACCGCCGTTGATCGCATGCCGCTGATCAACGGCCGTCCCGTGCCTCAACCCGCCGTCAGGTGCTCCTCGAAGAGCGCGCGCTGCTCCGCCAGGTAGGCGGCATCGCCGAGGTACTGCCGGTGGTGGCCGGCGGCGAGATGGCTCGCGAAGGCCGCGCTGCTGGCAGCGGCCTGCTCATGCATGAAGTCCACCAGCGCGTGCAGCCGGGCCGTCACCGCGTCGACCAGCCCGGCGCGTGCCTCGGCGTCCAGCCCGTACCGGTCGCAGAACAACCGGGTGCGCCGGGCCTGTTCGTCGGCGGTACCGAAGCCGTCCGCGTTGCCGGGGGCGGTGATCGGCGCCCAGCGGTACACCGCGTACGCCACGTCCCACAGGCGTGGCCCGGGGTGGGCGGTGTCGAAGTCGATGATGCCGACCGCCCGGTGGCCGTCGAGCACGCAGTTGTGCGGGGCGAAGTCGCCGTGGCAGACCACCTCGGCGGGCGTCCGGGCGGGGAGCATCCAGCCCGTGGCCGCGGTCAGCGCGGATCCCGCGGTCGCGTCGTGGAAGGCGCGCAGCAGCCCGGCCGCGCCCAGCAGGGCCTGGACGGACGCCGCGGCCGGTGTGGCGGGGTAGTTGCTCACCTCCCCGGGCAGGAAGTCGAGGATCTCGAAGCCGTCCGCCGTGACGTCCCGCACCGAGGGCGCCGCCGTGAAGCCCTGTTCCCGCAGGTGCCGCAACAGGGCGTGCACCTGCGGCGACCACGGTCCGGTGGGGCGCCGTACGGTCGTGCCGATCCGAACGACCTCGTTCACGCCGCCGCCGGCCAGCACCTCGCGGTCCGTCCCGCGCACGCTGCCTCCTCCTGCCGGGGGCCCGGCCTCCGTCGATGTGTCGACATGCCGTCATCCGGCCGGGTGGTGGCGGTGCGAGCCGGTGCTCGCACCGCCACCACGGCCCGGTGCAGCGGGTTCAGCCGAAGGGGTTGTAGGCCGGGGGCTCCTCCGCGGCCGGTGCCGGTGCGGCGGGGGCCGCGGGTGCGCCGGTGGTCGGGGCCGGGGGCGCGAACGGGTTGAAGTCCGGCGGCGGGATCCGCACGGGGGTGCCCTTGCCGGATCCGGCCGGGGCCTCCTCGGCCGGCGCGGCAGCCGCCGGCGCGGTCGGGGCCGGCGGTGCGAACGGGTTGAAGTCCGGCGGCGGGATCCGCACGGGGGTGCCCTTGCCGGGGCCGGGCGGAGCCTCCGCAGCCGGGGTCGCGGGCGCGGCCGCGGGTGGCGGCGGCGCGCTCACGGGGGCCGCCGGGCGGGCCGGCGGTGCGCCGGTGACCGTACCGAACGGATCCTGCGGCTCGTTCGACACCACCGTGCCGAAGGGGTCGGCCACCGCGGGGGCGGCCGGTGCCGGAACGGCGGCGACGGGTGCCGGTACGGCGGGGGCCGCGGGGGCGCCGGCGGTCGGGGCCGGGGGCGCGAACGGGTCGAAGTCCGGCGGCGGGACCCGGACGGGGGTGCCCTTGCCCGCACCGGGAGCCTGCCCGTCGGCCGGTGCGGCGGGCGCCGGAACGGTCGCCACCGGCGCGGTCGGGGCCGGCGGCGCGAACGGGTTGAAGTCCGGTGGCGGGATCCGGACGGGGGTGCCCTTGGGCCCCTCCGGAGCAGCCGTCGCGGCAGCAGCGGGCACAGGGGCGGGAGCGGCGGGCGGCGCGGGGGCCACGGGAGGGGCGACCGGTGCCGGGGCTGCCGGTGCCGGGGCCCACAGGTCGGCGGCCGGGGCCGCCGGGGCGGGCTCGGCCACCGCGGGCTGCACGGGAGCCGGTGCCTGCAGCGGTGCGGCAGCCGGAGCCGGAGCCGGAGCCGCGACCGGGGCCTGGGCCGGAACCGGCGCGGGGGCAGCGGTCACGCCGTCCCAGCCGAGCTGCACACTCTGCAGGACCTCCGCGAAGACGCCCGCGTAGAGCTCCCAGTCGTCGGCCTGCACGGTGCCGAGCTGGAGCGTGAGGGCGGTGCTGCCGTCGGGCAGCGGCAGCACGGCCTGGACGACCGAGCTGACCGCCCGGCGGTCCTGCCCGTCGGCGGCGAGGTGGCCGGGCACCGCCAGGGCGCGCGGCTCGACCAGCAGCGCGGCGGGGCCGGCCGGCAGGAGCACCGTCCAGACCTCGGCGTGCGGACGGGCGTCCGCCAGCCGGTGCGCCAGTTCGTCCGCCGGGCCCTGGGCGGGCGCCAGCGAGACCACCAGGGAGGCGTGGCTCGTCCGGTCGCCGGCACGGAGGGCGGACAGCCCGGCGAACACCACGCCGGCGGCCGTCGCCTCGTCGGCGAGCGCGGCGGCCAGCACCGACCAGTCGCGGCGCACCGCGCTGCCGCCGCCGGCGAACATCTCCTCGGCCACCTCGGCGAGGTGCTCGGCCACGGCGGCGCCGCCGCCGCGCGCTGTCAGCGGGTGGAAGACCGACGGCACCACGAGCCGTGCCTCGACGCCAGAGCCGGTGGAGAGCTCCTCCGGCTCCAGCGTCGGCCGGGCCGAGGCGAGTGCGGCGAGTGCGGCCGTGAACGGCGGGCGGAGCCCGGAGTCCCCGGGCTCCGGCACCACCGGGAGCCGGAACCGCCCGGCCGCGGACCCGCCGCCCGACGGGGCCTCCGGTCCGACCGGCACCCCGCGCACCGCACCCGCGCCGTACCGCGCGGTGAGCGCCTGCTCGGCCCCGGCCGCGGACTCGGTACGCCGGGTGGTACCGCCCTCGACCACGGTCCCGAGTCCACGGACCGTCAGCACCCCAGGGCCCCCGCCCGCGCCGAGCCGCAGCCCGAACAGCGCCTCGGCGGACGGGTGGGCGTCGCGCCGGAAGGCCGTGAGGGCGTCCAGCGGATAGTGCGTGGCGTGTTCGTCCAGCAACGCCTCGGCCAGTACGTCGAGTGTCGCCGCGATCCGCTCCGCGCCTGCGAAGCCGTCGAGTGTCATGGCGCCGAGCCCCCTCGCTCCCCGTGGAAAAATCCGTCCACTTTCTATCAGAAGCCGTGGCCGGCGCGGGCAGCCGGACCTCCGCCCCTCAGCCGTCCGTGACCGTCCGCCTGTGCGTGACCGCTCAGCCTTCCGGGACCGCCAGCCGGGCGAGGGTGTCCGCGATGCCGGGCACCGACAGCAGCCCGGCCAGCCCGCGGACCAGCCCGCCGGAGGGCCCGCCCGGCTGCTCCTCGGCGAAGAACCCGGCGAACTCCACGGCGAGTTCCGGCTCCCGGGAGGCGGTCAGGGCCAGCGCCGCGACCAGTTCCTGCACCAGCTGCACCTGCAACTCGGCGCGGGGAAGGGCCCGTTCGGACAGCCAGTCGAGGGAGGAGATCTCCGCGTTGGCGATCCAGGCCCGGACGGTGCGCCGCACCCCGGGGCTGGTCTTCGGCAGCGAGAGGTGCAGCAGGATCTGCTCCTGCGCCGCGCGCCGGACTTCGTCGATGACCGCGTTGGTGTCCGGGCTGGCCGCCACCGAGCCGCCGCGCAGCAGGGCGGCGAAGCCGGGCCCGTGGCTCTCCACGAAGTCCAGGTAGCGGTCCATGACGCGCAGCAGCCGCTCGGACAGCGGCCCCTCGGCCGGCTCCTCGAACCGCGCGGCCAGCTCCTGGCCGGCCCGCCGCAGCGACTCCTCGTAGATCGCCTGCTTGCCGGGGAAGTAGTGGTAGACCAGCGGCCGGGACGCGCCGGCCGCCGCGGCGATGTCGTCGATCGACACCTCCTCGGGCGGCCGCCGGCTGAACAGCTCCAGCGCCACCGCGATCAGCTGCTCCCGGCGCTCGTCGACGCTGAGCCGGCGCCGCGGCGCCTTCTCGGCACGGTTGGGCGCATCATCCGACCGGGGCGCCGGGGACGGCGTACGGGAAACCATGGCGCCACCCTAAGTCCTGGTGGGGACAGGACGGGAGCCCGGGCGGACGGCCCCTGGCCGCGGCCGCCGCCGGGCGCCACACTGTCCGGATGATCTCCGGCCGTTCCGACGACGGACCCTGGCCGCCCCGGCTCCCGGAGCTGTATCCCGAGGTGGCCGAAGCGGGCAGCCCGGCCGTGGCGCTGCAGCGGGCGTGCGCCGGCCTCGGGGCGGTGCCGGAGGCCGAGCCCGGGGAGATGGGACCGGTGGTGCAACCGCCGGGGCACGGCCGGTACCGCGTCAGGGTGTTCCACTCCTCCCTGGTGCTCGCGGAGACCGACGGCGTGGCGGAGGCCGTCGCCGTGGTCATGGACCACCTCCCGGCGGACCTGGGCCCCGCGATCGTCGGGGACGCCCGCGGCCCCGGCCTCGGCCTCGGACCGTGCGCGGCCCGCCCCCGTTCATGACGAAAGTCTGACGTCCGCCGGTCGGCCCTGGTCAGCGGCGCCGCGGAGTGGTCGAATCGAGGGGTGAACGAAACCTCCGGTACGCCGGTCGGGCGGCGCGTCGTGCTCGGGATGCTGGGCCTCGGGGCGGCCGGGATCGCCGCCGGGCCGTACCTCCAGCGCGGCGTCGAAGCGGTGACCAGCAAGGACCCGACCGGCTTGGCCGACCTGCTGCCCGGCGGTGGCGGGTTCCGCTACTACTCGGTGGTGGCCTCGGTGCCCGAGCGCGGCCCCGCGAACTACACACTGACCGTCGACGGCCTGGTCGACCGCCCCGGCACCTACCGGCTGGCGGACCTGATGGCGATGGAGCAGACCCGGATCGTCCACGACGTCCAGTGCGTCACTGGCTGGCGGGTGCCGAGCACCCCGTTCGAGGGCGTCCGGCTGTCCCGGCTCCTGGAGGCCGCGGGCGTCAAGGACGGTGCCGCCGCCGTCCGGTTCACCTGCTTCGACGGCGCGTACACCGAGAGCCTCACGCTCGACCAGGCCCGCCGGGACGACGTCCTGGTCGCCCTGCGGATGCAGGACCGCTCGATCGGCCACGCGCACGGTGGGCCGGTGCGGCTGTACGTCGCGCCGATGTACTTCTACAAGTCGGCGAAGTGGCTGTCGGGCATCACCGTCACGTCCTCCGTCAAGCCCGGTTACTGGGAGGACTACGGCTATGACGTCGACGCCTGGGTCGGTCGGTCCAACGGACGCGACGATGCCCCCACGAGCTGACGGCGGGCGGCTGCCCCGGTTCGTCCGGGCGGAGCGCTGGGTGCACCGGGCCACCTCCACCCTGATGATGATCTGCCTGGTCACGGCCCTGATGCTGTACTACGGGCCGGTGTCCGAGCTGGTCGGGCGCCGTCGGCTGGTCGTCGTCGTGCACGAGTGGTGCGGGCTGATGCTGCCGGTGCCGCTGCTGCTCGGCCTGGTCTCGCGGGCGCTGCGCGCCGACCTGGGCCGGCTGAACCGCTTCACGGCCGCCGACCGCCAGTGGCTGCGCGCCGTGCGCCGGCGCTCCTTCCGCCGCCCGGCCGGCAAGTTCAACGCCGGGCAGAAGCTGTACGCGTCGTGGATCGCCGGCGCGGCGCTGGTGATGATCGGCACCGGGCTGCTGATGTGGTTCACCCACCTCGCGCCGCTGGTGTGGCGCACCGGCGCGACCTTCGTCCACGACTGGCTCGCCGCGGCGGTCGCGGTCGTGGTGGGTGGTCACATCTGGATGGCCGTGCGCGACCCGGAGGCCCGGCGCGGCATGCGCACCGGCCGGGTGGATCCGCTGTGGGCGGCCCGCGAGCATCCGGACTGGGATCCTCATCCGGACCGGGATCCTCAGGAGCCGGAGAACTCCAGGTAGCGGCGGTAGGCCTCGCGGCCGTCCGGCACGAAGTCCCACTCCGCGAGCCGCTCGGTCAGCTCGTCGGCGGTCAGCCAGCCGTGCCAGGCGACCTCCTCGACCTGCGGGGAGACCGGGCCGTCCCAGCGGGCCTCGTGCATGTCGCAGAACCAGGACAGCCCGTCCTGCTCGAACAGGAACCGGAACAGCGGGACGGGCTCGATCCCGCTGACCCCGAGCTCCTCCTCGGCCTCCCGGACGGCGGCGTGCGCGTAGGTCTCGCCCGAACCCACCACCCCGCCGACGAAGCAGTCGTACGCGCCCGGCGCGAACAGCTTGGTGTCGGTGCGGCGGTGCACGAAGATCCGGTCCGCGGCGTCCCGCACCAGGATGAAGACGCAGCGGTGGGTCAACCCCTGCCGGTACACCTCGCCGCGCGGCGCGGTGCCGATCACCCGGTCCTGTGCGTCGACCACGTCCAGCAGTTCCTCAGCGGGGTTCGTCATGGTCCACCACGCTACCGACTCGGCGTCCCCGCGATCACCCGGATATCGTTCGAACGGGTAAGCGGTGGAGGCGGCGGAGGCGAGGCGGCGGTCGGTGGCAGCGGTGGAGATCTGGGGCGAGACGGCGGAGGGCTTCGAGCCCGTCCGGGAGGCGTTCGCACGCAACTTCCGCGAGTACGGCGAGCTCGGCGCGGCGTTCGCGCTCTACGCCGACGGGCGCAAGGTGGTCGACCTGTGGGGCGGCGACGCGCGCCCCGAGGTCGGCGGGCGGCCCGCGCCCGCGGTGCCGTGGACGGCGGACACCGCGCAGGTGCTGCGCTCGGTCACCAAGGGCCTGACCGCGGCCGCCGCACTGCACCTGGTCGAACACGGCGCGCTCGACCTGGACGCCCCGGTCTCCTCCTACTGGCCGGAGTTCGCGGCCGAGGGTAAGGGCCGCATCCCCGTCCGCTGGCTGCTCTCGCACCAGGCCGGACTGCCGGTGTTGGACGTCCCGCTGCGTCTGGAGGACCTGCTGACCTGGGAGCCCGCCGCAGCCGCCGTCGCCGCGCAGGCGCCCGCCTGGGAGCCGGGCACCGCGCACGGCTACCACCCGTACACCTTCGGCTGGCTGGTCGGCGAGGTGGTGCGCCGGGCGAGCGGCCGCAGCGTCGGCCACTACCTGGCGGAGGAGATCGCCCGGCCGCTCGGCCTGGACCTGTGGATCGGGCTGCCGGCCGGCGCCGGGCCGCGGGTCGGCCGACTGGTCGACCTGCCCGCACCGGAGGCCGCCCAGGCCGGTCCGAACGGCATGAAGGTCCGCCCGAAGGCGTCCGTCGTCCGCGCCTACCAGGACCACAACTCGCTGACCGCCCGGGCCTTCGCCGCGGTGCGGGCCACGGTCGACCTCAACGACCCGGCGGTGCAGGCCGCCGAGGTGCCGGGGGCGGGCGGCATCGGCACGGCCCGCTCGGTGGCGCGCTTCTACGCGGCGCTGATCGGCGCCGCGGACCGGCACGGCGGCGCCCCGGGCGAGCGACTGCCCGCACTGCTGGGCCCGGCGGTGCTGAAGGAGGCGATGGGCCCCGCGGTCTGCGGCCCGGACAAGGTGCTGATCGTCAACACCGTGTTCGGCCAAGGCTTCTTCCGGCACGGCGCCACCTCGCCGATGGCCTCCCCGGCGAGCTTCGGCCACCCCGGCCGGGGCGGCTCGCTGGGCTTCGCCGACCCGGAGCTCGGCATCGGCTTCGGGTACGTCACCAACGGCATGCAGCCGGGCGTGACCGGCGACATCCGCTCCCGCACACTGATCGCGGCCGTCCGGGCCTGCCTGGACGCCTGACCCCGCCGGACGCCCGACCCGCCGGACGCCCGACCCGCCGGGGCGCGGGCGTCCGACCGGATCCGGATCAGCCCTCGCCGCCCGTCAGGCCTCGCCGCCCGTCAGGCCTCGCCGCCCGTCGGGCCTGGGCACCCCGTCAGGCCTTGGCGCCCAGCCCGCGGTCGCGCAGCCACTCCAGCTGGCGCCGCTGCTGCGAGGACCGGCCGCCCGCGTGGTCGGCGAACCGCCACACCTCGATGTCCTTGTGGCCGGCGTAGCGGTGGTAGGAGGCGAACACCGTGGACGGTGGGCAGACCGGGTCCATCAGGCCGACGCTGAACAGCGCGGGAGCGCTCGCCCGGGATGCCAGGTGCAGGCCGTCGAAGTGGGCGAGCGTGGCGAACGTCCGCTCGACCTGCTCGCGGCTGTGCAGCCCCAGGTACTCGGCGATCTCCGGGTACGGGCCGACCCCGGCGATCTCCACGGCGCGCCGGAAGTGCTGCAGGAACGGCACGTCGACCAGGGCCGCGGCCACCAGGCCGTCCGCCAGCGCGGCCGTGGCGAGCGCCAGCCCGCCGCCCTGGCTGGCGCCGGCCACCACCACCCGGTCGGCGTCCACCTGCGGCAGGCCGCGCACGAAGTCCACCGCCCGGACGGCGTCCGTGTACAGCCGCCGGTAGTAGTACCGCTCGGGGACTCCACGCCGCGGGTCATCAGCCCGGCGAACCACTGCGGGTCGCCCGGGTGCGGGTCCGGGGTGTCGTGGCCCTGTCCGCGGGTGTCCATCACCAGGTACGCGTAGCCGGCCGACGGGAACAGCAGCCGCTCCAGCGGCAGCCCCCGGCCCTGGCTGTACCCGAGGTACTCGACCACCGCGGGCAGCGGGCCCGCCGCGCCGCGCGGCACCAGCAGCCAGCCCGCGACCGGCTCGCCGCCGTATCCGGGGAAGCGCACGTCCGACACCTCGAAGGCCGGCAGCAGCGCATCGGCCACCGGGGTGACCGACGGCTCGCCGCCGAGCGCCCGGGCCCGGGCCAGGGTGTCCGCCCAGAAGGCGTCCAGGCCCTCGGGGGCGGCCGGCTCGGGCCGGTACTCCAGCAGGTCCTCGTACGGCAGGTCGGTCAGCGGCACGGTCACTCCTCGCATCGGTGCGCGGTCGGGGCGCGGCGGCGCCCGACCCCGGCTTGTGCTACCCCGTCGGGGTCAGATCAGGCCTCGGCGGGCCGCCCAGACGGCGGCCTGCAGGGGTGCGGACGCCGATCCGGTCGCACAGGACGCGGATCCGCCGGCGCAGTGTCCGGCTGGAGGTGGACAGCCGGCGGGCGACGGCGTCCAGCGGCAGCCCCTCGGCGAGCAGCAGCAGCAGTTGGTGCTCCTCGGGTGCCAGCAGCCCGGCGGCCGGGCGCCGGGTCTGCGGCACGGGTTGCGGGCACGGCGCGTGGTGCGGTGCGACGGGCCGGCCCGCGGGCGTGCGCCCGCGGTTCAGGGTGGTGGTCGCGTGCATGGTGGCCTCCTCGGCGGGCAGGGGATGGTCGGCCGGCTCAGATCGGCAGCCGGGCGTCGTCGCGCAGGTAGAGCGGGATCCGGTCGATCGGGGCCTCGGCGGTCACCGTGGTGCCGCCCGGGTGCACGGCGCCCGTCCGGGCGTCCCGCCAGGTGGCGCCGGCCGGCAGGTACACCGACCGCTCCCGGGCGCCGGCCTCGGTGACCGGGGCGACCAGCAGGTCGGGTCCCAGCAGGAAGGCGTCCTCGACCTGCCAGGCGGCCCCGTCCTCGGGGAACTCCAGGAACAGCGGCCGCATCGGCGGGACGCCGGTCCGCGCGGTGTGCCGCATCTGCTCCTGCAGGTAGGGGCGCAGCCGTTCGCGCAGCCGCAGGTGCTCGGTGAGGATCCCGTACGCCTGCTCGCCGTAGGACCAGACCTCGTTGGGGCCGCCGGTCATGCCGGGGCCGAGCCGCATCCACGGCTCGCGGTAGCCGTGCAGCCGGAACAGCGGGCAGAAGGTGCCGTACTGGAACCAGCGGATCATCACCTCGCGGTACGCCGGGTCGTCCGGGTCGCCGCCGTGGAAGCCGCCGATGTCGGTCGTCCACCAGGGGATGCCGGAGAGCATGACGTTCAGCCCGGCCTTGATCTGGTCGCGCAGGGTGGCGAAGTCGGTGCCGATGTCGCCGGACCACAGCGCCGCGCCGTAGCGCTGGGCGCCGGCCCAGGACGACCGGTTGAGGGTGACGACCTCGGGGTCGCCGGCGGCGAGCATGCCCTCGTGGAAGGCACGGGCGTTCTCGCGGGGGTAGAGGTTGCCGACCTCCGGGCCGGGCCCGGCGTGGTAGCGCAGGTTGGCCTGGTGGCCGGGGTTGATCTCGGGCTCGCAGGCGTCCAGCCAGAACGTCCTGATGCCGTGCGCGAGGTAGTTGCGCTCGATGCGGTCCCACAGGAAGGCCCGGGCCTCGGGGTTGGTGGCGTCGTAGAAGGCGACCTGGACGGTGGAGTCGACGCCCTTGTCGGGCCATTCGGCGTGCGCCATCGGCCCGTACTCGGTGCCGATCAGCAGGCCGCGGCGCTCGAGTTCGGCGTGGTTCTCGCTGAGCGGGCTGACGGAGGGCCAGACGGAGACCATCAGGCGCACGCCCATGTCGGCCAGCTCCCGCACCATCGCGGTGGGATCGGGCCACTCGGCGGGGTCCAGGCGCCAGTCGCCGAGGTGGGTCCAGTGGAAGAAGTCGTTGACGATGACCGAGAGCGGCAGGCCACGGCGCTTGTACTCGCGGGCGACGTCCAGCAGTTCGTCCTGGGTGCGGTAGCGCAGCTTGCACTGCCAGAAGCCGGTCGCCCAGGCGGGCATCTCGGGGAGTGGCCGGTCGCGTCGGCGTACCGGGCGAGGGTCTCGGCGGGGGCGCCGGCGGTGATCCAGTAGTCGAACTGGCGGGCGCTGTCGGCGACCCAGCGAGTGCCGTTGACGGCGAGTTCGACCCGGCCGATCGCCGGATTGTTCCACAGCAGCAGGTAGCCGCGGTCGGACAGCAGCACCGGGATGGACACCTCGGCGTTGCGCTGCACCAGGTCGACGGTGGCGCCCTTCTGGTCGAACAGGCCGTGCTGGTGCTGGCCGAGGCCGTAGAGCCGCTCGCCGTCGTACGCGGCGAACCGCTGCTCCAGGCGGTGGTAGCCGTTGCCGGTCGGGGTGTACAGCCGGGCTCCGGGCCACCAGAAGTGCGCGGGCTGCTCGGAGAGCAGTTCGCTGCCGTCGGCGCGCAGGAATCGCACGATGCCGCGGTCGGTGACCTCGGCGGTGATCCGCCCGTTGACGATCCGGCCGACGGAGCCCTCGGCCTTGACCACGGCCTCGCTCGGCGGCGCCTCGTCGAGCAGTGCCCCCGGCAGGTCGTGGGCCAGCCGCCCGCCGCGCACCGCCCGCACCCGGATCGCGTCCGCCCCCCAGGGTTCCAGGCGCAGGGTCTCCAGGTGGCCGTGCCACTCCAGGGCGCCGTCGTGCTCGCGCAGCACACCGGGGGCCTCGGGCTTCTCCGGCGGGGGGATGGGCTGGGGGTGGGTCACGGGACTGCTCCTGACGTCGCGCGCGGGCAGCGCGGGGCGCGCCGGCGGCCGGTCGCCGCCGCCGGCGGGCGGATCGGTGGGGGTGCGGGTGCGCGGTGGCGCGCCCGGTGGCCCGGGGGATCGGCGATGCGCGCGAGCGGCCCGGTGGTGCGGGGGCTGGTGCCTGGGGAAACGAACTGACGATGCGTCAGGAGCGGTGCGGGGCAGGTCCGCTGCTCTCCCGCACGGTGAGGGCCGGGCTCAGCAGGGTGAGTCCGGAGGTGTCCGCGCCGTCGGCCTGCGCCATCACGAGCTCGACGGCGCGGCGGCCCATCTCCTGGGCAGGGATGGAGACCGAGGTCAGCTGCGGGGCGGAGTTCAGGGCGACCTCGTCGGGACAGATCGCCACGATGGACACGTCCTCCGGGACGGCCCGGCCCAACTGGCGCAGGCCGGCGAGCAGGTGGGGCAGCGCGGCCTCGTTCTGCACCACGAAGCCGGTGGTGTGCGGCCGTTCCTGGAGGATCCGGGAGAGGGTGCCGC
The DNA here is from genome assembly GCF_039544005.1 of Kitasatospora paranensis. Taxonomy (NCBI): domain Bacteria; kingdom Bacillati; phylum Actinomycetota; class Actinomycetes; order Kitasatosporales; family Streptomycetaceae; genus Kitasatospora; species Kitasatospora paranensis. Next base: position 2,053,454 of record NZ_BAABKV010000001.1, on the reverse strand, counting down.
CGGCCGCCTCGTGGCCGACCCCGCAGGGGCGGTGCAGGAAGCTCAGGCCGCGGGCCTGGGCCTGCTGGCGGAAGCCGGCCAGGGTGCGCTCGGCGAAGCCGGTGTGCCGCCGGTAGACCGACTCGGCGGCGCCGATGAGCGCCACCTCGCGGTGCCCGAGGTCGGCCAGGTGGTCGGCGGCCAGCGCCCCGGTGGCCTCGAAGTCGAGGTCCACGCAGGTCAGTCCGGCCGGGTCGGCGGGCAGCCCGATCAGGGCGGCCGCGGCGCCGGTCTGCCGCAGCAGCGGGATCCGCTCGTCCTCCAGTTCGACGTCCATCAGGATCATCGCGTCGGCGAGCCCGCTGGCCGCTATCCGCTTGACCGCGGACGGCCCCTCCTCGCTGGTGAGCAGCAGGACGTCGTGGGAGTAGCGACGGGCAGTGGTGGTGATGGCGATCGCGATCTCCATCATCACCGGGACGAACATGTCGGTGCGCAGCGGGATCATCAGCGCGATGACGTTCGACCGGTTGCTCGCCAGGGCCCGGGCCCCCGCGTGCGGGTGGTAGCCGAGCTCGGCGATGCTGCGCTCCACTCGCAGCCGGGTGTCCTGCGAGATGGACCGCTTGCCGCTGATGACGTACGAGACCGTGCTCGGGGACACCCCGGCGTGCCGGGCGACCTGGGCGAGCGTGACCATCTGGTGCTCCATCTCGCGACACTGTCGGGCGCCGGAGGTGAAGCGCTTCGACAATGTCTGCTGTGCGGCTCGATGCTGTCCTGCCGGGAGAGCTTAGAGAGGCAGATGGACTGTGTCCAGACCCGGTGTCGAAGCGCTTCACCAATCCGTCCGAGAGGCGTCCCGAGCCGTCAGGCCTGGCCGGTCTCGAAGCGGCTGACGCGCGCGCCGTCGACGGTGAACCGCCAGGCGGTCTTCATCTCGCCCCAGGTGTCGTTGCGGTAGTTGGCGATCAGTGCCAGTCCGCCGTCCTTCTCGGCCTGGACGTCCATGTGGCCGCGCGAGGAGAAGATCTCCCGGTCGGCCCAGGCCGCCAGCGGACGGTCCGACCCGTCGTCGGACATCGTGGCATCGGTCGTCAGGGCGGCGAAGAACGCCGTCGGATCGCCGTCGTTGATGGCGCCCACCAGGGCCCGGACGGCGGGGTTGGACAGTTTCGCGACGGGGATGGTCATCGGAGTGCTCCTCGTTCCACGGCACGGTGCCGTGCCTCCCAGAGACCACGGCCCGGCGCCGTCCGCCAGCGGCCGTGCGCCGTCCGCGCCCCGCCTCCGCGGCGGACGACCGGCGCCGTGCTTTGATCACCTTCGAGGGAGCCGCCGCACGGAAGGGAGCCCTGGATGGGGCCGGCCGAACTGATCGTCCTGGCGTTCCCGCAGGAGACCATCACGGCCGAGGCCGCCCGGGTGCTCGGGACTCTGCGCACCGCCGGCGACATCAGGGTCGTCGACTCGCTGGTGGTCGCCCGGGGCGCCGACGGCGAGGTCGGCTACACGGAGGTCGGGGAGGTGGAGCACCTGCGCGGCGTGGCTGCGGCGGGCGGCCACGACCTGCCGCTGATCGGCCCGGAGGACGCCAGGGAGGCCGGCGGGCTGCTGGAGCCCGGCACGGTGGCGGTCCTCGTGCTGATCGAGCACCTGTGGGCCCGGGCCGCCGAGGAGGCGCTGCGCGCCGTCGGCGGGCGGATCGTCTCCGGGGTGCGGATCCCGCCGGAGCGGATCGAGGCCGCGCTGCGGGCCGCCCGCCAGCGCGGCGCGGACGGCTGACGGCCGCGGGCCGCCCACCCCGGCCGATCGGCGGGGCGGCTGCGGGCCGAACGGGTGGTGGCGCCGGGGTGGCCGCCCGGTGGCGGCGCCGGGCGGCCCGGCGGGCCGGGGGCCGGGCGGGCCCGCGGCGGGCAGGTGCACGGCCCGGCGTGACGGTGGCGACGCGCGCCCGTCGGAAATCCCCGCCCCGGCGCGGCTCGGGCTCTGGCCCTCCCGGGCGCCGTCCGCTACGGTGGGTGCATCACCGGTCACCCGGTGCGGTAGCGGCCCGTCCGTCGCTCCCAGTGGAGGTAGCCGGCCAGCCATGCGGTGATGCCGTCCGCGTAGCGCCGGGCGATCGCGCGCTGCTCGTCGTCCAGCTCCAACTCCTCGTAGGCGTGCGGGAGTCGGGTGAGCAGGTCGGCGCAGGTGTCCACCATCAGCTGGGCCTCGGCGAGGACGACGGCGCCGGCCTCCTCGACCGGGCAGCCGCGCTCGCGCTGGACGATCATCACCAGGTTGTAGACGTCCCCGCGCGGTGCCTCCAGCGGGTAGGACCGGACGTCATTGCTGAACGACGGTATGTCCGCGGCCAGTTGCCGCAGGCGTCTGAGTGTCGGATGGTGCAGGACGGCGGCCGGGACGGTGAAGCCGCCCAGTCTCTCCACCATGTCGAAGATGGTCTCCATGGCGGCCGTGCCCCGACGGAGCATCAGATAACTGTCGCGGTCCGGGATCCGGCCGTCGAGGCGGCCGCCGGCCTCGGCCGGGTGGCTGGCGAAGTACCACTCCCAGTTCGCCGCTGCGCGGGCCCGCCAGCGGGCCGGCATCCCGGCGGTGGAGCGCCGCCAGATGTCGGCGAAGGCCCGTTCCACGTCCGAGGTGCCGTCCGGCAGTGCGCCGTGCAGGACGTCGATGAGCCGGTCGCAGATCCGCGTCACCTCGGCGGGGCGGCGGCCCAGTGCCGAGTCGAACTGGTCGTCGAAGAGGAAGTAGAACCCCAGCAGGTCGGCGGCCAGGGCGAGTTCGTCCGGTCCGGCGGCGGGGTAGCTGAGTGCTGCGAGCTCCGCGACCTCCCAGTGGGCGTACGCGGTCTCGTCGGCCACGGCCGCCAGCTTGCGGTGCCGGTCGAGCCAGGTGCGGTGGTGGAGCGCGGCGAGGGAGTGGTGGGGGCTTCGCTGGTGGGGGAAGGGAAGGGCGAGTGAGGTGTCGTCGGACATCGTGCTCCCAGCGCTGTGGCTGTCGGTTCGGTGCTGTGCCGGTGCGTTGCGCGGTACCTCGATGCGTGCATGAGTGAATGATCAACTCTGCGGTACGGGCCCGAAGGGTATCCCATCGGATCATCACATGGCATGCGTATCAGGGCATTTGCCCTTGGCACCCCCGGCCAACCCTCCGTTCCCGTCCCGGCCTGCGCGAATGCCGCCCGCGGCCGCTGTCGCGGCGCTACTGTCGGGAACGGAACAACGATCGGAAGAGGCGGAGGGTGCGGCGGTGTCGGCAGATCAGCACGCGCGGAGCGGACAGACGCAGGGGAAGACACCGCCGGAGGGCCCGCTGCGCGAACGCGACGCCGAACTCGACGCCGCCGACCACGCCGTCTCCCGGCTCTGCCACAAGTTCGCGGCCGGCGGCACCGAGATCGGCGAGGTGCTGCTCTTCTCCGGCCCCGGAGGCATGGGCAAGACCTCGCTCCTCGACCAGGTCCGGCGCCTCGCGGGCCTGCGCCCCCGGTGCACCGTGCTGTTCGCACGCGGCGGCGAACGCCAGCGCAACGAGCCCTTCCATGTCCTGCGCCAGCTCCTGCAGCCTGTCCTCGGCGCCCTCTCCGAGAGCGAGCGCAACGAGGTCTTCGGCAGCTGGTACGGCATCGTCGGCCCCGCCATCGGCCTCGTCCCGCCGTCCGACGAACTCGAACCCCTCGACCCCCAGGGCGTCCGGGACGGCCTGGACTTCGTCTTCACCCAGCTCGCCCCGCGGCTCGCCCCGCTCGTCCTCGTCGTCGACGACCTGCACTGGGCCGACCAGGAGTCGCTGAGCTGGCTGGCCGCCTTCGCCGTCCGCTCCCGCGAGCTGCCGGTCCTCCTCGTCCTCGCCTACCGCGACGAGTTCGACTACCCGGCGCTCACCTTCCGCCAGCAGATCGAGTCCATCGCCAAGTACCGGCACGAGCTGCGCCGCCTCACCCCCGACACCGTCGCCGACCTCGTCCGCGCCGAGCTCGGGCGCAGCGCGGACGACGCGTTCTGCCGGCAGGTCTGGGCCGTCACCGGCGGCATCCCGTTCGACATCGGCGCCCTGCTGCGCGAGGTCCGCGACCAGGGGCTGGAGCCGAGCGAGGAGAACGCCCGGGAGCTGCACGACCTCGCCGCCGCCGCCCGCGGCGAGACCCTCCAGCACTGGCTCGACAAGCTCGGCCCGACCACCCTGCACTTCGCCTGGGCCTGCGCGCTGCTCGGCACCGACATCCGGCAGCCGCTGGCCGCCACCATCGCCGGACAGGGCCCCGACCAGGCCGACGACTCGGTGCGCAAGCTCCGCAAGCAGCGGGTCCTCACCAGCCAGCCCAACGGCCGCCTGGAGTTCGTCCACCCGCTGATCGGCACCTCGATCTACCTCACCATGCCGGCCGGCACCAAGACCGCCATGCACGGCATGGCGGCCGCGGCCATCGAGAACGCCGGCGGCACCCTGCTCGCCGCCTCCCGGCACCTGCTGGAGGTGCACTGCGAGGGCGACGACTCGATCGTCCGCAAGCTCCGCAAGGCCGCCCAGGAACACCTGGCGATCGGCGCCCCGGACGCCGCCAAGCGCTGCCTGGAGCGCGCCCTCAAGGAGCCGCCGGACGACGACGTCAAGGCCGAGGTCATCTACGAGCTCGGCTGCTCCGCGCTGCTCACCGACCCGGTGGCCACCGTCAACCAGCTCCGGCTCGCCCTGGAGATGGACCCCGGCCTGCGCGAGGAGTTGCGGGTCGACGCCACCTTCCGGCTCTCCGAGGCTCTCGCGCGCTCCGGCGAACTCACGGAGGCCGCCGACGTCTGCCAGGAGGAGGCCGAGCGCACCGCCGCCGGCCCCGGCCGGCTCCGCCTCCAGGCCGCCCACTTCATGTGGGCCGCCTTCCAGCGCGACGAGGCGGACGGCCCCGCCCGCTCGCAGCGGCTGAAGGAGCTCTCCGAGTCGCTCACCGGCCGGGGCAGCGCCGAGCTGGCCGTCCTCGCCATGCGGGCCTGGGACCTCACCCTGCGCGGCGAGCCCGCCGTGCACGCCCTCGAACTCGCCGACAAGGCCCTGGTCGCCGGCAGGCTGCCCACCGACCTCGGCTGGACGGGCACCACCTGGGGCTTCGAACTCCCCGCCCTGATCGGCCTCACCCTCACCTACACCGACGAACTCGCCCGCGCCGAGAAGCTGTTCTCCGATGCCATCATGGAGTTCGAGGTCGCCGGCTGGAGCGGCGCCCACCGCGGCTTCGCCTACTTCCTCATGGGCCTCGTCCGCTTCCGGCGCGGATTCCTGCTGGAGGCCGAGGACTTCCTCCGCCGCGGCCTGCGGATCTCCGAGCGCATCGCCCCCGACCTACCGCTCCAGTGGGACATCGTCGGCGTCCTCGCCGACACCCTGCTCGCCCGCGGCCGGGTCGACGAGGCCTGGGAGCTCGCCGAGCAGTACCGCTTCGCGCCGCCCTACCACGCCACCGCGATGGTGCTGCCCGACGCGCCCACCCTCTACGGCAAGTTGCTGCTCGCCCGGGGCCGCCGGGCGGAGGCGGTCGACGAGCTGACCCGGGTCGGCGAGCAGCTCGACGGCCGCGGCTGGCACAACACCGTCTGGGCGTCCTGGGCCGGCCACCTCGCCGTCGCCGTCGCACCCGACGACCCGGACGGCGCCCGCAAGTACGCCGAGACGGCCGTCGACCGGGCCCGCGAGTTCGGCACGCCCTCCGCGGTCGGCGCCGCGCTCCGCCTGCAGGCCGCCGTCCACGAGGGCCCGCGCGCCATCGAACTCCTGGAGGAGGCGGTGGCCGTCCTCGGCCAGTCCCCGGCCGGCCACGAGCACGCGCACGCCCTGGTCGACCTCGGCGCCGCGCTGCGCCGCAGCGGCCGGCTGACGGACGCCGAGGAGTACCTGTACCAGGCCATCGAGCTGGCGCAGAGCTGCGGCGCGGACGGCCTGCTGGCCCGCGCCCGCCACGAACTCGACCTCTCCAACTCCCGGCCGAACCGGCTGCGGACGCTCTCCAAGGACGCGCTCAGCCCGGCCGAGTGGGACGTCGCCCAGCTGGCCGTCCAGGGCCTGCCCCCGCAGCGGATCTCCGACCGGCTCAAAGTCCCGCCGAGCCTGGTGCACCGCAGGCTGGCCGCCGTGCACCGCAAGGCGGGCACCGGCCCCGAGGGCCTGGCCGCCGCGCTGGGGCTGCCCGAGCAGGCGCCGGAGGCATCCGACGAGCAGACGGCGGCCACCGAGGGCGAGGCGGCCGACCGGGAGGGCTGACGGGCCGTCGGCCGGCGGCTGGCCGACCGGGGCGCACCGGCCGGGACTCCGCCGTCGGAGGCCCCCGTCCGGCTAGGCTGCTCCCGGGCGACAAGATCGCCCAGAAGCGAACAGGTCTCGGAGTGAGGCGGCTCCGGTCGCCGGGTGAGGAGCGGTCCATGTCGGCAGAGGCCACCGAGGTCGGCCGGGAGCCCTTCGAGCCGAGCGGCGCCGGTGCGGCGATCGAGCGCTGGACGCTCCGCAACGGCGCGCTGGAGGCGAGCGTCCTGACGCTGGGCGCCACGCTGCACACCCTCACCGCGCCGGACCGCTCCGGCATGCCGGCCCAGATCCTGCTCTCGACCGACGAGCTGCCGCTGATCCTCGGCGCGGCCCGGCACTTCGGCACCACCGTCGGGCGCTACGCCAACCGGATCGCCGACTGCCGGGTCACCGTCGACGGCGAGGAGCACGCGCTGGCGCCGACCGGCAACGGCGTCACCCTGCACGGCGGACCGGACGGCTTCGCGCACCGGGTCTGGACGGCCGAGGAGATCCCCGGCGGTGTCCGGCTGTCCCTGCACAGCCCGGACGGCGACCAGGGCTTCCCGGGGCGATGGACGTGACCGTCTCCTACCGGCTGTCCGACGACGCGGTGACGATCGACTACCACGCCGTCACCACCAGGCCGACGGTCGTCAACCTCACCAACCACGCGTACATCAACCTGGCCGGGGAGGAGCGGCGACGTCCTCGGGCACCTGCTCACCGTCGACGCCGACCACTACACCCCGGTGGACGCCCGGCAGATCCCGCTCGGCCCGTACGAGCCGGTGGCGGGCACGCCGTTCGACTTCACCACGGCCCGTCCGATCGGCAAGGGCGTCGCGGACGACCACCCGCAGATCAGGGCGGCCCACGGGTACGACCACAACTGGGTGCTGCGCGACCGGCCGGCCGACGGCCCGCCGGTGCGGGCCGCCCTGCTGGAGGACCCGGAGAGCGGGCGCACCCTGGAGGTGCTGACCACCGAGCCGGGGATCCAGGTCTACACCGCCAACGGGTTCCACGGCGCCGTCACGGGCGCCCGCGGGGTGGCGTACGGCCCGTACGCGGGCGTCGCGCTGGAGACCCAGCACCACCCGGACTCGCCGCACCACCCGCAGTACCCGTCGACGGTGCTGCGGCCGGGCGAGGAGTTCCGCTCGACGACCGTGCTGCGGCTCGGCACCGTCTGACGCGGCTTGCCGCAAGCACCGCAAACGGCCCGGGCCGGTGGGGAGACCCCGCCGGCCCGGGCCGTTCGCGTGCCCGGACGATCCGCGGCGTCGCCGCGGTGCGGGCAGATGGGGCGATTCCGGGCACGACGCGTGCGGGCAACCCCAGGACACGCGGACGTAACGATCCGGGAGTGCGTTGCAGAAAGTTGCTGCAAGGGCTTTCACGCAGCTTTCGCCGCTGTTACGTTCCTCAACAAGCCCGGAGGCGGTGACGCAACCGGGCCGCAGGGCCAGTGTATGCGGCCCTCTCCCCTCTCTTTCCTGGGCACCCACCCCCACCTTTCCTAGGAGTTCACATGCGGCGTGGCATCGCGGCCTCCGCACTCGTTGCGGCCCTTGCGGTCTCTCTTGCGGCCTGCGGCAGCAGCGGCTCCGGCTCGGACGCCAAGGGCGCCGCCGGTCCGGTCACCATCACCTACTGGGACACGTCGAACGCCACCAACGAGGCGCCGACCTACCAGGAGCTGGCGAAGAAGTTCGAGGCCGCCAACCCGAACATCAAGGTCAACTTCGTCAACGTGCCGTTCGACCAGGCGCAGAACAAGCTCCAGACCGCGATGGGTGCCAAGGGTGCCCCGGACGCATTCCGCTCCGAGGTCGGCTGGACCTCGGCGTTCGCCAAGGCCGGCTTCCTGGAGCCGCTCGACGGCACCCCGGCCCTCGCCGACGCCTCCGCCTTCCAGGCCAGCCTGATCCAGCAGGCCAAGTTCTCCGGCAAGACCTACGGCGTGCCGCTGGTCACCGACACCCTCGGCCTGATGTACAACAAGGCGCTCTTCGCCAAGGCCGGCATCACGAAGGCCCCCACCACCTGGGACGAGCTCAAGGCCGACGCCGCGCTGGTCAAGGACAAGGCCGGCGCCGACGGCTTCTGGATGCGCGCGGGCGACGGCTACTACGCCATGCCGTTCCTGTACGGCGAGGGCACCAACATGGTCGACGCCGCCGGCAAGAAGATCACCATCAACTCGCCGGAGGCCGCCAAGGCCATCGCCACCTACCAGTCGATGTTCACCTCGCCCGGCACCGTCAAGGCCGACGTGACCACCGACTCGTACGCGCACATGATGGACGCCTTCAACAACGGCAAGGTCGCCGCGATCATCCAGGGCCCCTGGGAGATCACCAACGTCTACAAGGGCTCTGCCTTCGCGGACAAGGCCAACCTGGGTATCGCCCCCGTTCCGGCCGGCTCCACCGGCAAGTCCGGCGCCCCGACCGGTGGCCACAACATCTCGGTCTACGCCGGCTCGGACGCCGCCCACAAGGCCGCCGCGGAGAAGTTCGCCGCCTTCATGACCTCCGCCGAGAGCCAGACCACTCTCGCGCTGAAGAACTCCACCCTGCCGACCCGCTCCGACGCCTACACCGCCGACGTCAAGGGCAACCTGGGCATCGCCGGCTTCCAGGCGATCCTCGGCTCCGCCCAGCCGCGGCCCGAGCTGCCCGAGTACGCCTCGCTGTTCGGCTCGATCGGCACCAACCTGGGCAAGATCGTCCAGGGCCAGGAGAGCGCCCAGGCCGGCCTGGACGCCACTTCGCTCGACTACGCGAAGCTGCTCCCCGGCTTCAGCAAGTAGCACCTCCGGCCGCCCGGCCCGCCTCCACGAGGCGGGCCGGGCGGCCTCCCGGCCATCGGTCATCCCCGTACGAACAGCAGTCGCCGAAGCGAGGCGGCGGCGGATCTCCCGAGAAGGTGTCAACAATGGCAGTCGCCGTGCAGGGCGCTCCCAGCCAGGGCAGCCGCGAGCGCGAACCGCGCCCCGGCCTCGTGCAACGCCTCAAGCTCTCGTACAGCAAGTACTGGTACGCCTACGCGATGATCGCGCCGGTCATCCTGGTACTCGGAACGCTGGTCGGCTACCCGCTCGTCAAGGGGATCTACTACACCCTGACCGACGCGAACAGCCTCAACGTCGGTCGCCAGATCGGCGTCAACCACATCCCGGACTCGTTCAAGTTCGTCGGCCTGCACAACTACGCCGACATCCTCTGGGGCCCCGGCTCGTACGACCGGTTCTGGTCGCACTTCGTCTGGACGATCGTCTGGACGGCAGCCTGCGTCACCCTCCACTACAGCATCGGCCTGGGCCTCGCCCTGCTGATGAACCGGAAGCTCCGCGGGCGTGCCGCCTACCGCATGCTGCTCATCCTGCCGTGGGCCGTGCCGACCTTCGTCACCATCTTCTCCTGGCGGCTGATGCTCGCCGACCACGGCGTGGTCAACAACATCCTCGGCTTCCTGCACCTGCCCGAGCCGTCCTGGCTGAGCGACCCCACCGCCGCCCGCTTCGCCGTGATCGGCGTCAACACCTGGTGCGGCGTGCCGTTCATGATGGTCTCGCTGCTCGGCGGCCTCCAGTCCATCCCGTCGGAGCTCTACGAGGCCGCCGAGATGGACGGCGCCAGCCCCTGGCAGCGCTTCCGCCACGTCACCCTGCCCGGCCTGCGCAGCGTCAGCAGCACCGTCGTCCTGCTCGGCATCATCTGGACCTTCAACCAGTTCGCCGTCATCTACCTGCTGCTCGGCAACGGTGTCCAGGACGCCCAGATCCTCGTCACCTGGGCCTACTACCTGGGCTTCGGCCAGCAGCCCCGTGACTTCGCCGGGTCGGCGACCTACGGCGTGCTGCTGCTGTCGATCCTGGTCGTCTTCACCACCTTCTACCGCCGCTGGCTCGCCCGGAACGAGCAGGCCGCGTGAGCGCGCCGACCAGCCCAGCGCACCCCACCGACCACGACGAGGCAGGCACGCACATGAGCATCACCGCCGACCTTCCGAACACCACCGCCGAGGCCGCTGCACCGGCCCGGCCCGCGAAGACCCGGCTGCGCGGCGAAGGCAGCCGCGCCGGCACCGCCCTCGCCCACGGCGCGCTCGTCGTGGCCGGCCTGATCGCGGTGTTCCCGGTGCTGTGGATCGCCTACATCTCGCTCGGGCCGGACAAGACCGACTACCTGCACCCGGACAAGATCTTCGGCAAGGCGACGCTCTCGAACTACGCCTTCGTGTTCCAGCACACCGACTTCCTCGTCTGGTTCGGGAACTCGGCGCTGATCGCCGCCGGCACCACCCTGGTCGGCGTCGCGGTGGCGGCCACCACCGGATACGCGGTCTCCCGGATGCGATTCCCCGGCCACAAGCAGCTGATGTTCACGCTGCTGCTCACCCAGGCCTTCCCGATCGCCATCGTGATCGTTCCGATGTACACGATCCTCTCCAGCCTCGGTCTGCTGGACAACTACCTCGGTCTGATCCTCACGTACTCCGGCACCATCGTCCCGTACTGCGCATGGCTGCTGAAGGGCTACTTCGACACCATTCCGGTGGAGATCGACGAGGCCGGGCGGGTCGACGGGCTCTCCCCGTTCGGCACCTTCTGGCGCCTCATCGTGCCGCTGGCCCGGCCGGGCCTGGCCGTGGCCGCCTTCTACTCCTTCCTCACGGCCTGGGCCGAGGTGCCGTTCGCGACCACCTTCATGCTCAGCTCCGACAAGTACACCCTCGCGGTCGGCCTGCAGTCCTACATCAGCGAGCACGACGCCCAGTGGCACCTGATGGCCGCCACCGCGGTGCTGATCGCCATCCCGGCCGCTGCGGTGTTCTACCTGGTGCAGCGCCACCTGGTGACCGGCCTGACCGCCGGTGCCGCGAAGTCCTGACGCGACGTCAGACAGCCTCTGATTCCGCCTGTTGCCGCGACCCGGCCGCCGCTGACCCCGGCGGCCGGGACGACACCCAATCCCCAAGGGATGACAGTTCATGACCCAGAACCTGGCCGACTCCGTCCGGTCCGCCGCCGTGCCCGCTCCCGCCACCTGCGCCCGGGAGACGAACACCGGTGAGCCCAGAGGCTGGTGGCGGAACGCGGTCATCTACCAGGTGTACCCGCGGAGTTTCGCCGACGCCAACGGCGACGGCATGGGCGACCTGCCGGGCATCCGCAGCCGCCTGCCCTACCTGCGCGACCTCGGCGTCGACGCGGTCTGGCTCTCGCCGTTCTACGCCTCCCCGCAGGCCGACGCCGGCTACGACGTCGCCGACTACCGCGCGGTGGACCCGATGTTCGGCACCCTGCTGGACGCCGACGGCCTGATCCGGGACGCCCACGGGCTGGGCCTGCGGATCATCGTCGACCTGGTGCCCAACCACTCCTCCGACCAGCACGAGTGGTTCCAGCGCGCGCTGCGCGAGGGCCCTGCGTCCCCTCTGCGCGAGCGCTACCACTTCCGCCCCGGCAAGGGTGAGAACGGCGAACTGCCGCCGAACGACTGGGAGTCCATCTTCGGCGGCCCCGCCTGGACCCGCACCGTCGACCCGGACGGCACCCCGGGCGACTGGTACCTGCACCTGTTCGCCCCGGAGCAGCCCGACTTCAACTGGGAGAACCGGGCCGTCGCCGACGAGTTCCGCTCGATCCTGCGCTTCTGGCTGGACATGGGCGTCGACGGCTTCCGGATCGACGTCGCGCACGGCATGGTCAAGGCGCCCGGCCTGCCCGACCTCGGCTCCCACGACCAGCTCAAGCTGCTCGGCAACGACGTCATGCCGTTCTTCGACCAGGACGGCGTCCACGAGATCTACCGCGACTGGCGCAAGATCCTCGACGAGTACCCCGGTCAGCGGATCGGAGTCGCCGAGGCCTGGACCCCGACCGTCCAGCGCACCGCCAACTACGTCCGGCCCGACGAGCTGCACCAGGCCTTCAACTTCCAGTACCTGGGCACCTCCTGGGAGGCCGGCGCACTGCGCGAGGTGATCGACCTCTCGCTCGACTCGATGCGCCCGGTCGAGGCCCCCACCACCTGGGTGCTCTCCAACCACGACGTCACCCGGCACGCCACCCGGTTCGCCAACGAGCCCGGCCTCGGCACCCAGATCCGGACGGCGGGCGACCGCGAGCTCGGCCTGCGCCGCGCCCGCGCCGCCTCGCTGCTGATGCTGGCGCTGCCCGGTTCCGCCTACATCTACCAGGGCGAGGAGCTCGGCCTCCCGGACGTCACCGACCTCCCCGACGAGGTCCGCCAGGACCCGTCGTTCTTCCGGGCCGAGGGCCAGGACGGCTTCCGCGACGGCTGCCGCGTCCCGATCCCGTGGTCCGGCACCGAGGCCCCGTACGGCTTCGGCCCGACCGCGGGCGGCCCCAGCTGGCTGCCGCAGCCCGCCGAGTGGGCCGGCCTGAGCGTGGAGGTCCAGACCGGTGACCCCACGTCCACCCTGGAGCTCTACCGCTCGGCGCTGGCCGTCCGGCGGGAGCACCCGGCGCTCGGCGCCGGCACCGAGGTGGCCTGGCTGGACGCCCCCGAGGGCGTGCTCGCCTTCCGGCGCGACAGCGCAGAGGGCGCGTTCGTCTGCACCGCGAACACCACCGGCGCGCCGGTTCGCATCCCCGCTCCGGGACGTATGCTGCTCTCCTCCGCCGAGGCAGAGGCGGTCGACGGCGACATTCTGCTGGCTGCGGACAGCACCGTATGGTGGGCGGTCTGAGATGGTTGCAATAGGCTCTGGGATCGTGACTACAGCGCGACTCTCGGACATCGCGGCGCAGGCGGGGGTCAGCGAAGCCACCGTCAGCCGCGTCCTCAACGGCAAGGCCGGTGTCTCCGCGACCACCCGGCAGACCGTACTGGCCGCCCTCGACGTGCTCGGGTACGAACGCCCGACGCGGCTGCGGCAGCGCAGTGCGGGGCTGATCGGCCTGATCACCCCGGAGCTCAGCAACCCCATCTTCCCCGCGCTCGCCCAGGTGATCGAACAGGTGCTGAGCCGGCACGGCTTCACGCCGGTGCTGTGCACCCAGACCCCGGGCGGTTCCACCGAGGACGAGCTGGTGGAGATGCTGGTCGAGCGCGGAGTCGCCGGCATCGTCTTCGTCTCCGGCCTGCACGCCGACACCACGGCCGACCACGACCGCTACAACAAGCTGATCGGCCGTCAGGTCCCGTTCGTCATGATCAACGGCTACAGCGAGAAGATCGCCGCGCCGTTCATCTCGCCGGACGACCGGGCCGCCATGTGGATGGCCGTCCAGCACCTCGTCGAGCTCGGGCACACCCGGATCGGCCTCGCGGTCGGCCAGAAGCGGTACGTCCCGGTGCTCCGCAAGATCGAGGGCTTCACCGCCGCGGTGCAGGACCTGCTCGGCCTCAGCGCCGAGGAGGCCGACGGGTACGTCCACCACACCCTGTTCAGCGTGGAGGGCGGCCATGCCGCGGCGGGCGCCCTGCTCGACAAGGGCTGCACCGCGATCGTCTGCGGCAGCGACATGATGGCGCTCGGCGCGATCCGGGCGGCCCGCCAGCGCGGGCTCACGGTGCCGCAGGACGTCTCGGTCGTCGGGTTCGACGACTCGCCGCTGATAGCGTTCACCGAGCCGCCGCTGACCACGATCCGCCAGCCCGTGGAGGCGATGGCCACGGCCGCGGTCGACGCCCTGCTGGAGGAGGTCGGCGGCAACCCCGCGCAGCGCGCGGAGTTCATGTTCCAGCCGGAGCTCGTGATGCGCGGCTCCACGGCGGCCGGCGGACGCTGACCGCCGACTGCATCGAACACCGAAGGGGCCCAGGAGAGGTGAACTCTCCTGGGCCCCTTCGGTGTTCGATGCACGACGTGCACGTCGTGCATGCCTCGTCGTGCCGTGCCCGTCCGTCCCCGTCGGGTTCCGTCCGGCGGTGCTCCGGTCGTGCGTCCGGTCAGCCGTCCTCGGCGACCCGCCGCGGCGGCTGCGTCCGCTGGGCGTCGGCGGCCTCTCCGGTCCGGGCCTCGGTGCGCCGCCCGCGCGCCAGGTAGTCGCGGACGACCACCTCGACCGCGTCCTGCGGATTGCCCGCGCCGGACAGCAGCATCACCTCGATCGCCAGGTCGGCATCCAGGGTGACGGTGACCTTCGCCATGCTGACTCCCGCGGGTCGGTGGGGGCTTCAGCCTACCCGGGCAGGCCGAAGCCCCCGGTGCCGAGCGGCCAGCTCCGGGGGCGACGGTGGAACGGTTGACCCGACCCGTGGTGGGATCAGATACGGCCGGCGAAGTCCGGCGCCCAGTTGGCGATGGTCTGGGTGCGGACACCGGCGCTGGGGTTGGCGGCCTCGACGTACTTGCCGTCGCCGACGTACATGCCGACGTGGTACACACCGGAGTTGGCGCCGTTGTTGGACCAGAACAGCAGGTCGCCCGGCTGCAGGTTGTCCAGCGACACGTGGGTGGAGAAGTCGGCCTGGTCGGCGGCGACACGCGGGATCGCGATGCCGGCCGCCTTGTAGGCCGCCTGGGTCAGGCCGGAGCAGTCCCAGCCACCGTTGCCGGTGCCGCCGTAGATGTACGCCTGGCCGACCTTCGACAGGGCGAAGTTGACCGCGGCGGCCTTCGAGCCGGTGACGGCCGAGGCCTTGGTGGCGGTGGTGGCGGCCGCCGGGGCGGCGGTGGTGGCCGGCTTGGCCGCGGTCTGCGCGGAGCCGCTCTGCGCGGTGGCGGAGCCGCCCAGCGACAGCTTCTGGCCCGGGTAGATCGAGTCGGGGCCCTCGGTGAGGACCGACTTGTTCAGGTCGTACAGGTGCTGCCAGCCGCCCTGGACGTGGTTGCTGTCGGCGATGCGGGACAGCCAGTCGCCGGCCTTCACCGTGTAGGTGCCGCCGTGGTTCCAGGAACGGTGCTGCTGCCAGGACTTGCCGCTCTGGGCGGGCTTGGCGTCCTGCGAGGCGGTGGAGCCGCTGCTCTGGGCGGGGGCGGCCGGGGCGGCCGGGGCGGCGGGGGCCGCGGCGGCCGGAGCCGGGGTGGTCGAGGCCGAGCCGCCGGGGTTGACCGCCGGGGCGGGGCCGCCCTTGGTCAGGCCGGCCTGGACGGAGCAGACGGGCCAGGCGCCGGGGCCCTGGTCGGCCAGCACCTTCTCGGCGATGGTGATCTGCTGGTCCTTGGTGGCCTGGTTCGCCTGCGGGGCGTAGGTGTGGCCGCCGTAGGCCGCCCAGGTGCTGGAGGTGAACTGGAGGCCGCCGTAGAAGCCGTTGCCGGTGTTGATCGACCAGTTGCCGGAGGACTCGCACTGGGCGACCTTGTCCCAGGTCGCGACCGAGGCGGCGTTGGCGGTGCCGGCGGTGAGGCACGGGATCGACAGACCGATGCCGACCACGCCCGTGGTGGCGAGCAGTCGGCGGGTGCGCTTGGAGTTGATGGACAGCATGAAACAGCGTTCCTCTCCCACGCCTGCGAGGTGAGCTGTCGGATTCGGGCTGGAGTTGCCCGGCCGCACGTACGGGCACGTCGAGACGGACGTGTCCGGTTGTGCGGCTTCACCCCAAGCCGAGGGCCGGTCCATGACCGGCCCTGGGCGACTTACCTGGTTCCCCCGCCCCTGCCGAAGTGCGTATCGCTTTGCCAGTCGGCCCGCCGGCAGGACTCGGCGTTCGGGTCGACTGGGTCCGTGTGACCACGAACGTGGGAGGACATTAGACAGACTTAAGTTCAAACCGCAAATATGTGTGACGGCGATCACAGGTGATCTTGATTTAATTCAAGATCGATTGTTCCCGGCGATTCCGGTCGCGTTCGGCCCTTTTCGCGCAATCCCCTTGAATGGAAAGCGGCTTGTTTATGCTTCAGGCGGCGGGGCCGCACCGGGCCCCGGGGGAGGGCTCGCCGATCATGGAACACCGTGCCACGCCGCCCGAACGGGTGCCAGGGCCACAGGTCCCGCGCTCCGCCGTCGACCGGCGCCGCCTGCTCGGCTGGCTCGCCGTCCCGGTCGTCCTCGCTGCCGTCGGAGGCGAGGAGTTGCTCCGGCGCGAGCTGGTGGCCGACGCCTCGCCGGGGCCCACCGCGCCGCCGCTGAGCGGGCCCTCGACGGCCGCCGAAGGGCACGTGCACAGCGCCGCGCCGCCGGAGGCCCCGCGCCCTCCCCGATCGACCTGACCGGCCGGCACTGGTCGGACGCGGCGGGCTGGGGCGGTGCGGTGCCCGGCCCCGGAGTGCGGTCACGATCGCCGACCGGGTGCTGCTCGACACCGACGCCGCGGTCGGGTCGCTGTTGATCGAGCCGGGCGGCTCGCTGGTGTTCGCCCCGGAGCGCAGCCTGACCCTTGCGTCCGCGGGCAATGTCGAGGTCCGCGGCACCCTGGCGCTCTCGCCGGCCGGGGCGGCCGTGCACGCCCTGCGCTTTCCGTCCGTGGACGAACGGAAGTTCCGGGGCGGCGGCATGACGATCGCAAACACGGACACCGGCCTCTGGGTCACCGGGGCCGGCTACCTCCGGCTGGACGGCGCCGCCAAGACCGCCTGGGTCCGCGCGGCGGCCGCACTGGGACCGGGCGACGCCACCCTCACGCTGGCCGCCGCACCCGCGGGCTGGCAGGCCGGCGACGAGCTCGCCGTCACCCCGAGCGGACCCCCGACGGCGACGACTTCTCCACCCGATACGATCTGTGCACGATCAGCCGGATCGACGGCCGGACGGTCACCCTGACCGCTCCGCTGGCGTACGCCCACCCGCGGGTCGCGGTGGGTGCCGGCCTCACGCTGGGCGCCGAAGTGCTCAACCTCACCCGCAGCGTGCGGATCGAGGGCACCGAGCGCGGCCGCGCCCACGTCCACGTGACGAGCTCGCGGCGCGCCGACGTCCGGCACGCCGCGCTGCGCTGGCTCGGCCCGCGGCAGCCCGGCAAGGACACCTTCGCCGGTGCCCCGGTCACCGAGCCGGTGCTCGGCCGCTACGGGCTGCACTTCCACATGCTCGGGGACGCCGGCCGCGGCACGGTCGTGGAGGGCGTCGTCGTCCGCGACACGGGCAGCCACGCGTTCGTCCCGCACGCCAGCCACGGCATCACCTTCCGCAGCTGCATCAGCCACCGGACGTGGGAGGACGCCTACTGGTGGGACGGCCCGCTGGACACCCGGACCCCTCAGGCGCCGTCCGACGACATCACCTACGACTCCTGCGTCGCGTCCCTGACGACCTACGAGCCCGCTCCCCGGGGCTACCGGCTGACCGGCTTCTCGCTGGGCGCCGGCACCGGCGGCACCGCCCGGGACTGCGTCGCGGTCGGCGTCCAGGGCGCCACCGGGGCGTCCGGCTACGAATGGCCGGAGACCAGCGAGGGCATCTGGACGTTCGAGCGCTGCCTGGCCCACAACAACGCCCAGAACGGCATCTTCGTCTGGCTCAACGCCCAGCACCACCACAGCGT
The DNA here is from genome assembly GCF_039544005.1 of Kitasatospora paranensis. Classification (NCBI taxonomy): domain Bacteria; kingdom Bacillati; phylum Actinomycetota; class Actinomycetes; order Kitasatosporales; family Streptomycetaceae; genus Kitasatospora; species Kitasatospora paranensis. The sequence continues at coordinate 2,035,785 of NZ_BAABKV010000001.1, read as the reverse complement.
GGGCCAGTTCGTGGCCTACCACAACGGCGGCTGGGGCATCGAGCACGGCGCCTACCTGAACGACTTCGACTACACCGCGAGCGTCCTCTACGGGAACGGCGCCGGTGGCCTGGTGGTGCACGCCCTCGGGCGCGACTCCGGCACCGTCGTCGACGGCCTGCTGATCGACGCCGCGGGCCGGTCCGACTTCGCCATCGCCACCGCCAAGCACCAGCTGGCCGGCGAGACCGTGACGATCAGCCGGTGCCGCCTGACCGGGTACCGCAAGGCCGGCGTCGGCTTCCGGGCCACCGCGGACGGCCACCCGGACGACATCGCCGTACTGGACTGCTCGTTCGGCGGCAACGAGGTCTGGCTCGACCCCGAGTCCCCGCCGCCCACCCGGATCGTGCTGCGGCGGGCGGGCGACCGGCAGGCCGTCCGGCTCACCAGGGGCGGGCCGGGCACGGCCGAGCCGCAGTGGAACGCCTCCGCCGCCCCGGTGGCCGTGGACACCCCGCCCCGGGCGCTCGCCGCCCCTCCGTGGCGCTCAAGGACATCGCGGCGGTCACCGACCGCCTGAAGACCTGACGGACCGCCAGGGGTCCGCTGCAGGGCATCGGCCACGCCGCCGAGGGAGATGCGCCCGCGGGGCGCTGGAGAGAGCTGCTGGGGGAGGACCGCTGGGCGGCATGGGGGAGAGCCGTCGGGCGGGAACGCCGAAGAGCCCCGGCGCTCGCCGGGGCCCTTCGGCACGGTTCCTACGGCTCGACGGTCACTGCTCGGCCCGGTGCTCCCCGGTGGCCTCGCCGTGCTCGTCCTGCTCCTCGTACTCCGCCGGGGCAGGCAGCGCCGCCAGGTAGGTGGAGGCGATCAGCTGACCGACCGTCGGGTAGGCGCCGAGCGGGGCGGCGCTCGGGCAGCCGGTCTCCTCCGCGGCGGTCGCCAGCAGCTCGGAGTCGGCCTCCGGGCCGATCACCAGCGGGGCGAGCGCGGGGCGCTCGGAGCCGGTGGCCTTCAGGTGGTCGACCGCGGCGGCGACCGAGCCCGGGACGTCCAGGGCGGCGGCCACGACCGGCACCGCGAGGCGGGCCGCCAGCAGCACACCGGTGATCCCGGCGGCGGCTGCCGCGTCCTCGCCGCCGACAGTGGTCAGGACCACGCCGTCCGCGGCGGTCGCGATCGCGAACAGCCGCGCCCGGTCGGCGCGGGCCAGCCCGGCCTCGGACAGCCGGACGTGGACGGCCTCCGCCAGCAGCGGGTGCGGGCCCAGGGGGTCGGTGACCTCGGCGCCCGCGGCGGCCGCGACCTCGTACAGCTCCGTCAGGAAGCCGTGCGGGCCGGACACCAGCGGGACGACGACAGGGGCGGGCGCGCCGTTGCCGGCGGCCATGGCCAGGAGATCGGCGACGGTCGGCGCATCGGCGGACTCGTCGGCCAGGTAGCCGGCGGCGATCTCGATGCCCGGCTGCTCGCCGCGCACGATGGACAGCAGCTCGTCGACGAGCGGCCGGGCCTCGGGGCCGGCGGTGGCCGGCACGGCCAGCAGCAGGGCCGGGGAGCCCGACGGGATCTCGGGACGCTCGGGACGGCGGTGGCGCCCCCGCGCACGGGAGCCTGGCGTACGGACGGGCAGTGGCGCGCCCGGGATGGCTGCGGTGCTCATGGCGGAGATCGTAGGACATTGCGGCGGTCGGGCGGCAGCCGGATCCCGCCACGGACTGCTCCCGGCCCTCCAAAACGGGACATAGTTCGCGAAGTCACGTTGATCCGGTGGCACGGGTGAGTGATGCGGCTCACAGTGGCGGTTGTGACTGCGCGTGAGTTCGCATCCGGCCCGCGAAGATCAACAACGCGCAGGCCGATCCGCACGCACGGTGATCATTTACGGGGTCATGCGCCCTGGTATGTCCGTCTTTGTCGTCCGAACGGTCCCCTCGATGGGTGCGGGATCCGTACCAAATGCACGCGCAATGTCCTGTGCTGATGCACGTGCACCCGAGCTATCATCACGTCAAGTGAGGCAGTCGCCGATTACTCGGGGAGAGATGATGAGCGAGACCTACAACGGCATGGCGGCCACGGAACTCGACGGTGTGGTCTGGCAGAAGAGTCTGCACAGCAACTCGCAGGGCAACTGCGTGGAGTTCGCCGCTCTCCCCGGGGGTGACGTCGCGATGCGCAACTCGCGCTTCCCCGAAGGTCCTGCCCTGATCTACACGCGTGCGGAGATAACCGCGATGCTGCTTGGTGCGAAGGACGGGGAGTTCGACCACCTGGCGGGCTGACTGCCTGTCGGAACAACGTCTTTGGGGCCGTCGTGGGGACCGACCGCGGCGGCCCTGGTGCGTCCGGGTCCCGCCGGGTGAAGCGGCGGGCGGAAGGCGGACGAAGAGCGACGGGAGGCGGGCGGAAGGCCGAAAGGCCGGCCGGGCGTCGACGGCGCTGTGCGGTCGGGGGTGCTGCGCCGTCGGCAGCGCTGAGTGTCGGCGGGACTGCCGCGCGCAGAAGGGCCGGGGCCGGGCCGATTCCACCCGGCGGCTCGGTGGTGGAGGTGGCCTCGGTTGTCCGGGCTCCGGGGGCCGGGTCTCCGGGTGGGGGAGACGGGATGCGGAGTGGACCGTCCGGTCAGACCGCCCGCCGGTGCCGACCTGCGGTCGGCTCCTCGGGCGTGGCGTCGAAGAGGGCCCAGACGACCTTCCCCGCGCCGGCCAGCGGATGCCAGCCCCACGAGGTGCTGAAGGAGTCCACCAGGTGCAGCCCCCGGCCGGACTCCGCGACGAAGTCGGCCTCGCGGGCAACCGGCCCCTGGCTGCTGGGGTCGCTCACGGCACAGACCACCTGGGGCGAGCGGTGCACCAGGCTGATGCGGATCGGGGTGCGGTAGTCCGCCGGGTGGGTGCGGCCCGGCTGGGCGGGCACCTGACAGAGCCGGTCGCCCGGACCGTCGGCGGACGCGCCTATCGCGTGCCGGAGCGCGTTGGTGACGAGCTCCGAGGCAACCAGGGCGACATCGTCGAAGAGTGCGCCGAGCCCCCAGCCCTGCAGGGTCGATCTCGCGAAGTCGCGGGCGGACCGAACGGCTTCGAGTCGAGGAGTGAGCGTGCAACTGGCCACGAAGGGATCGACAGCGATGGCCGTACCGGTGCCCATGAAGAGCTCCTCCCATAAGGGGGCGGACACGGCTGGACCCACCCGGGTCATGCCGGTCACCTCCGACTCGCTCGGCCGCTCGGCCGCGCGACCCACCGCCCGCACGCGCACACGAACTCCCGGCCGCACAGGGGGCGGCCGGGAGGGTGTGCGGTGTCGCGCGTGGGGTCGACGCGGTGTCCGCGGGGTTGTCAGGTCCGTGCAGGTGCACGTGCACCATGGTCCTCTGCGCTCACTGCAGATGCAAGAGTCGATTCACGTGCAGCCGCACGATTGGCATATGCAAGACCCAGATGCACGTGCAAGATGGTGGATGTGATGCAGAACTGGTAGATCGTTGCGCCACTAAGGGCACCGAGAGTTCCCAACTGATGGCAGACTGTGCGCTGTTTGACCCGAGGTGGAGGTTTCCGACCGCATGACCACAGTTCAGCCCGGTGGGGGCTCGATGGTGCGCCGTATCCTCCTCGGCTCCCAACTGCGCCGCCTGCGCGAGGGCCGCGGCATCACCCGCGAGGACGCCGGCTACACCATCCGCGCGTCCGAGTCCAAGATCAGTCGCATGGAGCTCGGCCGCGTCTCCTTCAAGGAGCGGGACGTCGCCGACCTGCTCAGCCTCTACGGCGTCGTCGACCCCGAGGAGCGCGAGGCGCTGCTCGGGCTCGTCCGGGAGGCCAACAAGTCCGGTTGGTGGCACAGCTTCAACGACGTGCTGCCCGGCTGGTTCCAGACCTACGTCGGCCTGGAGGAGGCCGCCGCGCTGATCCGCACGTACGAAGTGCAGTTCATCCCCGGGCTGTTGCAGTCCGAGGAGTACGCGCGCGCCGTCTTCGGTCAGAGTCGGCCCGTGATCAACGACGTCGAACTGGAGCGCCGCGTGGGCCTGCGGGCGCAGCGGCAGAAGGTGCTGACGGACGGTCAGGGGCCGCGGTTGTGGGCGGTCATCGACGAGGCCGCCCTGCGCCGGCCGGTCGGCGGGCCGAAGGTGATGCGCGGACAGGTCCAGCACCTGATCGACATGGCCGAGCAGCCCAACGTCGTCGTCCAGGTGATGCCGTTCCGCTTCGGCGCCCACGCCGGTGAGAGCGGCGCCTTCTCCATCCTGCGGTTCCCCGAGCAGGACCTCGCCGACGTCGTGTACCTGGAGCAGCTCACCACGGCGCTCTACCTGGACAAGCGCGACGACGTGGACGCCTACATCCAGGTCATGGAGCGGCTCTGCGTGGACAGTCTCACCCCGGACCGCACGGTCGAACTCCTCGCGTCCATCCTCAAGGACGGCTGACCCTCCGCGTCCGGCCCGCGCCCCCGGGAGCCGCGGCGCCCCGAGGAGCCTTGCCCCCTGCCCGTCGGCGTGGGGCGTCAGGAGCGCTCCAGGGGCGGTGTGCGCTCCGGTGCCCGTGGCTGCGGCGGTGAGCCCAGCTCCCACGCAAGCCCGTAGCGGGCGAAGAGGTCGGCCCGGATCGGTGCCAGCGGCACCGAGGCCCCCGGGAGCAGTACGCCTATGCAGCCGCCCATCAGGGCGCTGCGGAGCACCGCGTGCTCGGCGATCGGATCCGGCGCTCCCCAGTCCGACAGCAGCCCCCGCAGGATCGCACCGAGCTGCTGCTGCTCCGGATCCTGGACGAACGCGCCGACGTCCGGGTCGAGGATCAGCGCCAGGTGGGACCGCATCACCCGCGGGTGCTCCATGGCGAGGCCCAGGACGGCGTCGATCGCCCGGGCCAGCCGGGCCTCCGGACAGGCGTCGGGCGGCAGTTCGGCGAGCGCCGCCGCGAGCTCCAGGTGCATCAGGCGATGCGTCGCCGACTGCATCAGAAGTCGTTTGCCGTCGAAGTAGTAGGAGACCAGACCGCGCGCCAACCCGGCATGTTCGGCTATGTCGCCGAGCGTCGTCCCCGCATATCCGCGCTGGTCGACGAGCTCCACGGTGGCGCGCATGATCCGACGGCGGGACCGGCGTCTCATCTCCTCATTGACCGATTCCCCGCGAGGTGCCATCGTGTCTGCTCCGTACGTTGACTGGCTCCCGGCCAATATACTGGCCGAGCCGCCTGCCACGTGGCCGTACCCGAAAGCTCGGGCGGCCGGCAGCAGGGCGTGCGGGTGCGGCCCGGTTCCACCAACACGGGGGTTTGGTGGAACCGGGCCGTCCGCGCGCGCCGGGGCACGGGGTCGCGGTGGTGGCTCAGCGCCCCGTCAGCACCCTCCCTTCGGTGGTCGCCCCCGCCGCCGTGGTGCTCTGCGGGAGCCCGACAGCCCGGACGGTACCCGCCGGGGAGCCGTCGAGGTCGATGGCGCCGGCTGTAGTGGCTGCGGTGGTCGTGCCGGCGGTGGCGACGCCTGCGGTCGTGGCGGCGGTGGTGCCGGGGGTGGTGGCAATGTTGTGCGCCTTGGACGCCCGGCGCCGCTCCAGCACCCAGCCGTAAGCGGCCACGAGCAGGCCGGCCAGCGCGACCCCGGTCACCAGCACCAGCGCGGGCCGGTACCCGTCCAGTTGGCCCCGCGGACTCTGGTCGCCGCCACTGCCCGCGGTGATCACCGCGGTCACCGCGGCCAGCACGATCGCGCTGCCGATCTGCATCGCCGTGTTGACCAGCCCCGAGGCCAGGCCCTGTTCGTCGTCGGAAACACCGCTGGTGGCCGCGATGTTGGCGGACGGGAAGGCCAGGGCGAAGCCGAGGCCGAGCAGCACCATGCTGGGCAGGACCAGGGCGACGTAGCCCGAGTGCTCGCCGAGCCGCAGGAACAGGGTGTAGCCGGCAGTGAGGAACAGCAGGCCGAGCGGCAGCAGTCGGGCGGTGCCGAAGCGGTCCACCACGGCTCCCATCCGGGTGGCCGAGAGGGCCACCAGCGCGCCGGTCGGCAGGAAGCCGAGCGCCATCTCCAGCGCGGACCATCCGAGCAGTCGCTGCAGGTACAGCGTGGCGATGAACTGGAAGCCCGCGTACGACCCGAAGAGGGCGAAGGCGGTGATGTCCGCGCGGCTGACGCCGCCGTTGCGGAAGATCCCGAGCCGGACCAGCGGGTGCGCGGTGCGCGACTCGATCACCAGGAAGAGCGCCATCAGGACCGCCACGACGAGGAGCGAGCCCAGCGTCCGGGCGCTCGCCCAGCCGACGCTCTGCGCCTGCGTCACGGTGTAGACGAGCAGGAGCAGGGAGCCGGTGCCGGTGACGGCCCCCGCGAGGTCGTAGCCGCCCCTGCCCCGCTCGGGGGCGGGCTGCCGGGGCAGCAGGCGCACGGCGAAGGCCAGGGCCAGCAGTGCGACGGGGACGGGCATCAGGAATGTCCACCGCCATCCGGCGGAGGTCAGCAGGCCGCTCAGGACGAGGCCGAGCGAGAACCCGCTGGCGCCGCAGGTGGTGTAGATGGAGAGCGCCCGGTTGCGGGCCGGGCCCTCCGCGAAGGTCGTCGTGATGATGGACAGGCCGGCCGGTGCGGTGAAGGCGGCACTGACCCCCTTGAGGAAGCGCGTGGCGATCAGCAGGCCGCCGTCGTCGACCAGCCCCCGAGGAGCGAGGCCCCGGCGAAGACCGCGAGGGCGGCCAGGAACACCCGGCGGCGCCCCAGCAGGTCCGCCGCGCGGCCGCCGAGCAGCAGCAGCCCGCCGTACCCGAGGACGTAGCCGCTGACCACCCACTGGAGCGCGGTGGTGGAGAGGTGGAGGTCGGTGCCGATGGAGGGCAGGGCCACGCCCACCATCGAGACGTCGAGGGCGTCGAGGAAGAGTGCTGCGCAGAGGACGACGAGGGTGCCCCACAGGCGTGGACTCCAGCCCCCGGTCGTCGACGGATCGTCAGATGCGGTCGTCATGGTCCGAGACTACATGCGTATGCATTCAATGCAAGGAGATTTAATGCTCCCGCATTAAATGAGCGGACATGTGCTAGCCTGGTGCCGTGGCTGAACCAGACATCGCTCCGGAATCGGCGCTCGTGTTCGAGTGGCGTGACGTGCTGGCGCGGCATGCCGCCGTGTCGTGTGCACTGGATCGCGCCCTGGGCGAGCAGTACGGCCTGGGCATGAGCGAGTTCGAGGTGCTCGAGCGGCTGTGGGAGAGCGAGGCGGAGTCCGGCCCCGGCAAGCTCCGGGTGCAGGACGTCGGCCAGACGGTGCACCTCAGCCAGAGCGCCCTCTCCCGGCTGATCGGGCGTCTGGAGAAGGCCGGTCTGGTCGAGCGCGCGATGTGCGAACTCGACCGGCGCGGCATCTTCGTGGCGCTCACCGACGACGGGCGCGCCCGCTATCTGGAGGCCCGGCCGCTGCACCGCGAGGTGCTCGGCCGCACCCTGGGCTGACGCCGCCCGGCCGCGACCGCAGGCACCTCCGGCGCGTCTGCCGGGGTCCGTCCGTCCGGCGGGGCTTGCCGCGGCCTGCCCGCAGTGGTCTACCTACAACGGCATGCCCGCAACGGCCTGCCTACAGCAGTGCGCCGATTCCCGGCGCCAGCGCGATCAGCACGGCCGCGGTCGGTGCGATGAGCGCCGCCAGCGTCAACCGCAGCCGGTGGTGGACGGGCAGGCGCGGCTCCCCGGCGAGCAGTCGGTCGACGCGCCGCGGCGCCTGGGCGAGCTGCTGGGGCGGGCACGAACCGAACACGCCGCGCCCGGTATTGATCTCCGCCAGGGCGAGTGCGGTGGTGATCCGCCCGTGCTTGCGCGCCGCCCTGTCGTCCGCCGCCAGCTCGACCAGCTCGCCCACCTGGTCACGGAAGGCGGAGAACACCCCCACCCCGGGGAATCCGGTGGCGAGCGCCTCGGCGCACTGGGCGAGCCAGTGGTGCCGGGCCCGGACGTGGCCGCGTTCGTGGCTGAGCACCGCGGCCAGCTCACGGTCGGTCAGCTGCTGGAGCGCCCCCGTGGTGACCACCAGGCGGGACTTCGCGCCGGGCAGCGACCACGCCTCCGGGCGGACGTTCTCCAGCACCACAAGGCGTTCGCCGGCGCGCCGCGACGTCGTCAGGCCGGCGGGCAGCTCCGGTGCGCGGTGGTCGAGTTGGGCCTGCCGGGCGCCGCGCAGCGCGCGCGCCGAGCGGACTTCGCGGGTCAGGGCGACGGCGGTCTGGAGGCCGCCGAGCGCGAGGAGGGTCGCGGTCAGCCGCCCCCACCCCTCGGCGCCGGCCAGTCCGTACGCGGCCTCCACACCGTGCGGCGCGCCCGTGAACACCAGAGCCCGGAGTGCCGGGAGCGCGGCGGTGCAGGCGAGGAGCAGACCGAGGCCGCAGCAGAGCAGAACGGCTACCACCAGGCACTGCCAGGCGAGCAGGGCCAGCACCGGTTCTCGCTCGGCCCAGCGGGCCCGGGCCAGCCGGCCCGGCGCCATCGTGGCGAGCAGCAGTCCGAGCAGCAGCAGGCTCAGCAGGGCCGTCATGGCAGGGGCTCCCCCGAGGAGGGATCAGGAGCGCGACAGTGCGCTGCCCCCAACCTATGCGCCCGACGCCGCCTGCGAGAAGGCTTTGCCCGGCCAGTGACCAACGACACCCCGTCAGAGCGTCAACAGCATGGCGAACATTCCGATCCCCATCCCCACCCGGCATGCCCGCACCGCGCCGCCGGCCAGTCCGCCGACGGCCCGCCGGCCCGGCGACCGGTCTCCTGACCGGAGCGCACCCACCGGGCTGCCGCCCGCCGCGGGCACCCCCGCCATGGCAGCCGTGAGCGGACGCCGGCCGTCGCCCGGTGCCGAGAGCATCCGGCTGCCCGCCCAGAGCGAGTAGCCACCGAAGTAGAGCAGGAGGGACCCGGTCAGCACCGGCAGCCCGGCCGGTGCGCCGTGGTGGTGGTGTCCGGGCGCGGACGCCATCGCCAGCGCCATGTAGGCCATGGCGCATGCGCCGACCCCGTGGTGCATCCGGTGGGCGCGACCCCCGTGCGCTCCCACCGCTCCCACCGCTCCCACCAGCAGGTACCCGCCCAGCACGGCGAAGAACCAGCCCCAGAGCACCCCCGGGAGCACCGCCATGCCGGCCATCCCCAGCCCCATGGCCGCCTCGGCGGCGTCCGATGCCCGGTGTTCCCCGCGGCACGCGGGGTCGCGCAGCCGCACCACGCACAGCCCCGCCGAGCCGACGGCCAGCCCCGCCAGCAACCAGGTGACGACGGCCGGTCCGTGCATCGGCGTCCCCTCTCGACCGGTGCGTACCGGCCCGCAGAGCGGGCCGTACGTCCACGATCACCGATCGGGCGGACGGACAGCAGGGCGCGCAGGGGGCGCACGGTGGTGCCGCAGCGGCTGCTCGGGCGCGCGGGACGCCCGCGCCGCCGGTGGCCGGTGCTTCCTCGGCGGCCCGGTGTCGCACGTCGACAGGGTGGCGGGTCGGTCGGGGTCGGACAGGACGGGGCAGAACCGGGCGGGGCAGTGCGGGGAGGGCAGGGCAGCGAAGGAGCGGCCGGGCAGCCCCCGCCCTGCCCGGGTGGCGGAGCGGCGGGGTGCGCGGGATGGTCGGCGTACGGCACGGTTCCGCGCCCGGAGCCGGGGCGGCAGGCAGCTGACCGGTCCCGGTCCGGACACGGGCCTGGACAGGGGCCGGTTCACGGCGCCGTCCGCGGCAGGGTCCTCAGCCCCGGTTCCGGTGCGGCGGGCGGCCCCAACGGCCCCTCGTACGACGGATCCTGCGGTCTGCGGGCTCATTCGCCGCAGGATTGCCCGGCTGACCCCCTTGAACAGAAGAACCTTTCGTATCTATGGTGTCATTGTCGAAACATCTCCTGTCGAAGTGAGTCTCAGATGCAGAATCTTTCGCCGACGCTCGCCGCAGCTGGCGATGCTTCCGCCTCTCCGGCCGGCCACCAGGCCTGGCTGCGCCTGAAGGACGCCGTCGAGGCCCTCCGCCCGCTGCAGTCCAAGGACGGCTCCATCGACCTGGCCGCGGTGCAGCGGCACACCGTCGACCCGCTGGTCGCGGACGTCCTCTCCGCGGTCGAGGAGCTCACCCCGCTCTTCCCGCACGACGCCGCCTACCTCACGGCTGTCCTCGCCGACCTGCGCAAGTGGGCCGACACCGGCTACCGCGAGCCCGACTTCCTCGACTCGCTGCTGGCGTTCCAGCCGGCCGAGCAGCGTGAGGACGGCCTGGAGCACCTCGTCGTCTTCCCGATGTACACCCAGAACGGCAACCCGAACCGCAACCTCGAGGCCGTCCTGCTGAAGGTCGTCTGGCCCGACTGGCTGGCGGAGCTGGAGCGCACGCGCTTCGACAACCCGATGTTCGTGCCGATCACCTTCACCGACTTCACGGCCGGCTACGACACCAACTCCGCGGTGCTCTTCCCGGAGACGGTGGCCGTCCGCAAGGCGCCGGAACGTTTCACCTGGGGCGGCATCTTCTGCGACCGCGAGGCCGCGCGCTTCCGCGCCGTCTCCACCTCCGCCGTCGAGCTGCTCGGCCTGGAGATCCCCGCCGACGCGACCGGCCTCCTGGAGGACCAGGACCGCGCCCAGCAGACCTTCGTCCTGTGGGACCTCGTCCACGACCGGACCCACAGCCACGGCGACCTGCCGTTCGACCCCTTCATGATCAAGCAGCGCAGCCCGTTCTGGATGTACGGCCTGGAGGAGCTCCGCTGCGACCTCACCGCCTTCAAGGAGGCGGTGAAGCTGGAGGCCGAGGGCTACAAGCAGGGCCGCGACGTCCAGTACGCGATCCTCTTCGACCGGATGTTCCGCTTCCCGGTCAGCGGTGACCGCGTCCGCAACTACGACGGCATGGGCGGCCAGCTGCTCTTCGCCTACCTGCACAAGCACGACGCGCTGCGCTGGCGGGACAACCGGCTCTCCATCGACTGGAACCGGGTCGCCGAGGTCACCAACCAGCTCTGCGGCGAGATCGAGACCCTCTACCGGGACGGCATCGACCGCCCGAAGACGGCCCACTGGATCGCCGCCTACCAGCTGGTCTCCCGCTACCTCACCCCCACCCGGCCTCCACCTGGGCCAAGGGCTCCGAGGCGCTGCCGCTCGACATCGCCGACGGCAAGGCCCTCAACAAGGCGCTGTGCGACGCGGTCATGCCCGATGAGTTCCCGCTCAGCATGTTCTACGAGGCCCTCGCCAAGAAGCTCGGCGGCGTCATCGCCGCCACCACCGGCATCACCGGCGCCGGTATCCAGGGAATCGCCGCGTGACGCCGCAGGCTCCGGCCGGCCCGCTCACGGGCAAGGTCGTCGCCGTCGCCGGCGCCACCGGCCCGGCCGGCCGCGCGACCCTGCGCCGCCTCGCCGCGGACGGTGCCACCGTCGTCGCCGCGGGCACCGATGCGCGCCGCCTGGACGCCGTGCTCGACGCGACCCGTGCCGCCGTGCGCGGTGCCGCGGTGAGCGGCCAGGTCATCGACCTCCTCGACCCGCAGGAGGTCCACGACTGGGCGGACCACCTGGAGGCCGAACACGGCCACGTCGACGGCGTGTTCCACCTGGTCGGCGGCTGGCGCGGCAGCAAGTCCTTCTTCGAGACCCGTATAGACGACTGGGACTGGCTGCAGGACCGCGTCGTCCGCACGCTCCAGCACACCTCGCTGGCCTTCCAGCCGGCGCTCGTGCGCGCGGAGGCCGGCCGGTACGCGATGATCTCCGCGACCGCGGCGCACAAGCCGACCGCGGGTGGCGCGGCCTACGCCGCGGCGAAGGCGGCCACCGAGGCCTGGACGCTGTCGATGGCGAACTCCTTCGTGAAGGAGACCACCGCGGCCGACGGCGTCCCCACCGCGGCAGCTGCCATCCTGGTGATCAAGGCACTGGTCACCGCGGAGATGCGGGCCGAGAAGCCGGACGCGAAGTTCGCCGGCTTCACCGATACCGTCGACCTGGCCGACACCCTCGCGGGCCTCTGGGCCCGCCCCGCAGCTGAACTGAACGGACAGCACCTGTGGCTCACAGCCCGATGAACGCCGCCGACGTCCACACCGACGCGGTCCGGCACCACGACCCCGCCGTCCGCGGCTTCGCGAGCGACAACTACGCGGGCGTGCACCCGGAGATCCTGGCCGCGATCGCGCTGGCCAACGGCGGCCACCAGGTCGCCTACGGCGAGGACGACTACACCGCGCACCTCCAGGACGTCTTCCGGCGGCACTTCGGCGAGAAGGCCGAGGCCTTCCCGGTCTTCAACGGCACCGGTGCCAACGTGGTCGCCCTGCAGGCACTGCTGCCCCGATGGGGTGCGGTCGTCGCGGCCGAGACCGCCCACATCAACGTGGACGAGTGCGGCGCCCCGGAGAAGGTCGCCGGCATCAAGATCCACACGGTTCCCACGCCGGACGGCAAGCTCACCCCCGAGCTCATCGACCGCCAGGCCTGGGGCTGGGACGACGAGCACCGCGCGCAGCCGCTCGCGGTCTCGCTGACCCAGAGCACCGAGCTCGGCACGCTGTACACGGCCGACGAGATCAAGGCCATCTGCGACCACGCGCACGAGCACGGCATGCTCGTCCACGTCGACGGATCGCGCCTCGCGAACGCGGCGGCGAGCCTGGACCGCCCGTTCCGCGAGTTCACCACGGACGCCGGCGTCGACATCCTGTCGTTCGGCGGCACCAAGAACGGCCTGCTGCTCGGCGAGGTCGTGGTCGTGCTGAACCCGGAGCGCGTCCGCAACCTCAAGTACCTGCGCAAGATGTCGATGCAGCTCGCCTCCAAGATGCGCTTCGTCTCCGTGCAGTTCGAGGCCCTCCTCTCCGGCGACCTGTGGCTGCGCAACGCGGGGCACGCGAACGCGATGGCCAAGCGCCTGGAGACGGCCGTCCGCGGCATCGAGGGCGTGACGGTCGTCCGCCCGGTGCAGGCCAACGCCGTCTTCGCGCTGCTCCCGCGCGAGGTCAGTGAGCGGCTCCAGAAGCGCTACCGCTTCTACTTCTGGGACGAGCACACCGGCGAGGTGCGCTGGATGGCCGCTTTCGACACCACCGAGGCCGACATCGACGCCTTCGCGACCGCGATCGCGGAGGAGATGGGCCGCGCCTGACAGCGGGCCCGGCATCACCGGAGGAGCCCCGGCACGGAACCCGTGCCGGGGCTCCTCGCGCTCCCGCGCCCTGTGCCGGCCCGGCTTCGGAGGCCCCGGGCGAGGGGCCGGCCGGGTCGTTTGCATCCGCCCGGCGTTGGGCGTAGTGTTCACTGGTCGCTCGGCTGGGAGCACCGGACACGCATCTGCGCGGACGGTCCCGGGGCGGCCAATCCCTTGAAACACCACTTCCCGGTTCCGTGGCTGGGTCGCGTTTTGTCGCGTCCCTGTGCGAATTCGGCGTGGGCGTTTATATGGATTGCGGTCGGATTCGCCTTTCGGGGCGGGGATCGGCTAAGGTTTGAAACGTCGGAAGGGGCCGCGAGGCGCCGGAAGGCAAGTGGTTCGAAAGCAAGTCGGGAAAGAGCACGAGCTCGGATCTGATAAGCTGGGAACACGAAAGAGCGAAACGCCCGGAGGGTCCGCTGGAAGGCGGTCCGAAGGAAGTGTCCGTTCCTTGAGAACTCAACAGCGTGCCAAAAGTCAACGCCAGATATGTTGACATCCCCGGCCCCGGATTTTCTGGGGTTGGAGATTCCTTTTGAAGTAACAAACACAGCGAGGACGCAGTGCGCGGGGTTCACCTCATTCCGGTGACCGCCGTGCCGCTCAACGCGGGTGTGAACCCGATTACGGGTAATCATTCACGGAGAGTTTGATCCTGGCTCAGGACGAACGCTGGCGGCGTGCTTAACACATGCAAGTCGAACGGTGAAGCCCTTCGGGGTGGATCAGTGGCGAACGGGTGAGTAACACGTGGGAAATCTGCCCTGCACTCTGGGACAAGCCTTGGAAACGAGGTCTAATACCGGATATGACCTGCTCCTGCATGGGGGTGGGTGGAAAGCTCCGGCGGTGCAGGATGATCCCGCGGCCTATCAGCTTGTTGGTGGGGTAATGGCCTACCAAGGCGACGACGGGTAGCCGGCCTGAGAGGGCGACCGGCCACACTGGGACTGAGACACGGCCCAGACTCCTACGGGAGGCAGCAGTGGGGAATATTGCACAATGGGCGAAAGCCTGATGCAGCGACGCCGCGTGAGGGATGACGGCCTTCGGGTTGTAAACCTCTTTCAGCAGGGAAGAAGCGCAAGTGACGGTACCTGCAGAAGAAGCACCGGCTAACTACGTGCCAGCAGCCGCGGTAATACGTAGGGTGCGAGCGTTGTCCGGAATTATTGGGCGTAAAGAGCTCGTAGGCGGCCTGTCGCGTCGGATGTGAAAGCCCGGGGCTTAACCCCGGGTCTGCATTCGATACGGGCAGGCTAGAGTGTGGTAGGGGAGATCGGAATTCCTGGTGTAGCGGTGAAATGCGCAGATATCAGGAGGAACACCGGTGGCGAAGGCGGATCTCTGGGCCATTACTGACGCTGAGGAGCGAAAGCGTGGGGAGCGAACAGGATTAGATACCCTGGTAGTCCACGCCGTAAACGTTGGGAACTAGGTGTTGGCGACATTCCACGTCGTCGGTGCCGCAGCTAACGCATTAAGTTCCCCGCCTGGGGAGTACGGCCGCAAGGCTAAAACTCAAAGGAATTGACGGGGGCCCGCACAAGCAGCGGAGCATGTGGCTTAATTCGACGCAACGCGAAGAACCTTACCAAGGCTTGACATACACCGGAAACGGCCAGAGATGGTCGCCCCCTTGTGGTCGGTGTACAGGTGGTGCATGGTTGTCGTCAGCTCGTGTCGTGAGATGTTGGGTTAAGTCCCGCAACGAGCGCAACCCTTGTTCTGTGTTGCCAGCATGCCTTTCGGGGTGATGGGGACTCACAGGAGACTGCCGGGGTCAACTCGGAGGAAGGTGGGGACGACGTCAAATCATCATGCCCCTTATGTCTTGGGCTGCACACGTGCTACAATGGCCGGTACAAAGGGCTGCGATGCCGCGAGGCGGAGCGAATCCCAAAAAGCCGGTCTCAGTTCGGATTGGGGTCTGCAACTCGACCCCATGAAGTTGGAGTTGCTAGTAATCGCAGATCAGCATGCTGCGGTGAATACGTTCCCGGGCCTTGTACACACCGCCCGTCACGTCACGAAAGTCGGTAACACCCGAAGCCGGTGGCCTAACCCTTGGGAGGGAGCCGTCGAAGGTGGGACCAGCGATTGGGACGAAGTCGTAACAAGGTAGCCGTACCGGAAGGTGCGGCTGGATCACCTCCTTTCTAAGGAGCACATGGCCGGTTGCGAGCGAATGTCTCGCACGGTTGCTCATGGGTGGAACGTTGACTATTCGGCACATCGAGTATGGGTCTGTCAGTACTGCTCCTCCGGGGGCGTGGAACGCGGGGACCGCTTGGTGGGTCGGGCACGCTGTTGGGTCCTGAGGGAACGATTTTTTCGTTCGCCTCTGGGATGCCGGCCTCACTTGACGCACTGTTTCGGTGTGGAGGGTGGGTGTCTGGTCGTTGTTTGAGAACTGCACAGTGGACGCGAGCATCTGTGGCCAAGTTTTTAAGGGCGCACGGTGGATGCCTTGGCACCAGGAACCGATGAAGGACGTGGGAGGCCGCGATAGGCCCCGGGGAGCTGTCAACCGAGCTTTGATCCGGGGGTGTCCGAATGGGGAAACCCGGCAGTCGTCATGGGCTGTCACCCATACCTGAACACATAGGGTATGTGGAGGGAACGCGGGGAAGTGAAACATCTCAGTACCCGCAGGAAGAGAAAACAACCGTGATTCCGGGAGTAGTGGCGAGCGAAACCGGATGAGGCTAAACCTGATACGTGTGAGACCCGGCAGGGGTTGCGTATGAGGGGTCGTGGGAAAGTTCTTCAGTCGTCTGCCGGCGGCTGGGTGAGTCAGAAACCGTTGGTGTAGTCGAAGGACATGCGAAAGGTCCGGCGTAGAGGGTAAGACCCCCGTAGACGAAACATCAGCGGCTCACTTGAGCTTCTCCCAAGTAGCACGGAGCCCGAGAAATTCCGTGTGAATCTGGCGGGACCACCCGCTAAGCCTAAATATTCCCTGGTGACCGATAGCGGATAGTACCGTGAGGGAATGGTGAAAAGTACCGCGGGAGCGGAGTGAAATAGTACCTGAAACCGTGTGCCTACAAGCCGTGGGGGCAGTCTTCGGACTGTGACTGCGTGCCTTTTGAAGAATGAGCCTGCGAGTTTGCGGTGTGTAGCGAGGTTAACCCGTGTGGGGTAGCCGTAGCGAAAGCGAGTCCGAATAGGGCGTTACAGTTGCATGCCCAAGACCCGAAGCGGAGTGATCTAGCCATGGGCAGGTTGAAGCGCGGGTAAGACCGTGTGGAGGACCGAACCCACCAGGGTTGAAAACCTGGGGGATGACCTGTGGTTAGGGGTGAAAGGCCAATCAAACTCCGTGATAGCTGGTTCTCCCCGAAATGCATTTAGGTGCAGCGTCGTGTGTTTCTTGCCGGAGGTAGAGCACTGGATAGGCGATGGGCCTCACCGGGTTACTGACCTTAGCCAAACTCCGAATGCCGGTAAGTGAGAGCACGGCAGTGAGACTGTGGGGGATAAGCTCCATGGTCGAGAGGGAAACAGCCCAGAACACCGACTAAGGTCCCTAAGCGTGTGCTAAGTGGAAAAGGATGTGGAGTCGCAGAGACAACCAGGAGGTTGGCTTAGAAGCAGCCACCCTTGAAAGAGTGCGTAATAGCTCACTGGTCAAGTGATTCCGCGCCGACAATGTAGCGGGGCTCAAGTACACCACCGAAGTCGTGTCATTCACAGAATACGCCCAACGGCGCTGTGGATGGGTAGGGGAGCGTCGTGTGCCGGGTGAAGCAGCGGAGGAATCCAGTTGTGGACGGTTCACGAGTGAGAATGCAGGCATGAGTAGCGATACAAGAGTGGGAAACTCTTGCGCCGATTGACCAAGGGTTCCTGGGTCAAGCTGATCTGCCCAGGGTAAGTCGGGACCTAAGGCGAGGCCGACAGGCGTAGTCGATGGACAACGGGTTGATATTCCCGTACCCGCTTTGAAGCGCCAACGTCGAACCTCTTGATGCTAAGCCCGTGAAGCCGGCCTGGAGTCTTCGGACGAAGGGACGTGGTGGAGCCGGTGACCCAACAGGGTAGTAGGTGAGCGATGGGGTGACGCAGGAAGGTAGTCCAGCCCGGGCGGTGGTAGTCCCGGGGTAAGGGTGTAGGACGAACGGTAGGCAAATCCGCCGTTCACATAGTCTGAGACCTGATGCCGAGCCGATTGTGGTGAAGTGGATGATCCTATGCTGTCGAGAAAAGCCTCTAGCGAGTTTCATGGCGGCCCGTACCCCAAACCGACTCAGGTGGTCAGGTAGAGAATACCGAGGCGTTCGGGTGAACTGTGGTTAAGGAACTCGGCAAAATGCCCCCGTAACTTCGGGAGAAGGGGGGCCAGTCCTGGTGATGACATTTACTGTCTGAGCTGGGGTTGGCCGCAGAGACCAGCGAGAAGCGACTGTTTACTAAAAACACAGGTCCGTGCGAAGCCGTAAGGCGATGTATACGGACTGACGCCTGCCCGGTGCTGGAACGTTAAGGGGACCGGTTAGTCTAGTTTCGACTAGGCGAAGCTGAGAACTTAAGCGCCAGTAAACGGCGGTGGTAACTATAACCATCCTAAGGTAGCGAAATTCCTTGTCGGGTAAGTTCCGACCTGCACGAATGGCGTAACGACTTCTCGACTGTCTCAACCACAGGCCCGGTGAAATTGCATTACGAGTAAAGATGCTCGTTTCGCGCAGCAGGACGGAAAGACCCCGGGACCTTTACTATAGCTTGATATTGGTGTTCGGTTCGGCTTGTGTAGGATAGGTGGGAGGCTTTGAAGCCGTGACGCCAGTCATGGTGGAGCCATCGTTGAAATACCACTCTGGTCGTGCTGGATGTCTAACCTGGGTCCGTGATCCGGATCAGGGACAGTGTCTGGTGGGTAGTTTAACTGGGGCGGTTGCCTCCTAAAGAGTAACGGAGGCGCCCAAAGGTTCCCTCAGCCTGGTTGGCAATCAGGTGTTGAGTGTAAGTGCACAAGGGAGCTTGACTGTGAGACTGACGGGTCGAGCAGGTACGAAAGTAGGGACTAGTGATCCGGCGGTGGCTTGTGGAAGCGCCGTCGCTCAACGGATAAAAGGTACCCCGGGGATAACAGGCTGATCTTCCCCAAGAGTCCATATCGACGGGATGGTTTGGCACCTCGATGTCGGCTCGTCGCATCCTGGGGCTGGAGTAGGTCCCAAGGGTTGGGCTGTTCGCCCATTAAAGCGGTACGCGAGCTGGGTTTAGAACGTCGTGAGACAGTTCGGTCCCTATCCGCTGTGCGCGTAGGAGTGTTGAGAAGGGCTGTCCCTAGTACGAGAGGACCGGGACGGACGAACCTCTGGTGTGCCAGTTGTCCTGCCAAGGGCATGGCTGGTTGGCTACGTTCGGGAGGGATAACCGCTGAAAGCATCTAAGCGGGAAGCCTGCTTCGAGATGAGCACTCCCACCTCCTTGAGAGGGTAAGGCTCCCAGTAGACGACTGGGTTGATAGGCCGGATATGGAAGCCCAGTAATGGGTGGAGTTGACCGGTACTAATAGGCCGAGGGCTTGTCCTCAGTTGCTCGCGTCCACTGTGTTGTTCTGAAACAACGACCCCGACCCCGGTTCTTTTCGGGTGTGTCGGTGGCGGACAGTTTCATAGTGTTTCGGTGGTCATAGCACGAGGGAAACGCCCGGTCACATTCCGAACCCGGAAGCTAAGCCTCGTAGCGCCGATGGTACTGCAGGGGGACCCTGTGGGAGAGTAGGACGCCGCCGAACAATCATTCTGAAAGCCCCTCCAGGCCACGCCTGGAGGGGCTTTCTGCATTTCCGGACCGGAAATGTGCTGGACGGGCCGACGGAGGCTCTGACACGGTCCTGCTGTGAACGAGTCCACGGAGTCCGACAAGTCCGACGAGGCCGCCGAGGCCGTCCGGTTCGACGACACGGGGGCGTTCCTCGGGCTGGCACCGCGACCGACGTCGACGTCCGTTCTGCTGGCCGAGGCCGCCGCTCGGCGGGGGCTGGCGGTCGAGACGCTCCCGACGTCCCGGCGGGGGAGCGCCCACTACTACGGCGGGCCGCTGTTCGGCGCAGGCCAGGTCGACGCGCTCGGGCTGGCCCTGCTGGAGCCGGCCGACGACTGGCTGACCTCGCTGCCGGAGGCATTCCGCGGGCGGGAGATCCGCGATTCCACGCTCGGTGAGGCCCGCCGGTCCACCCGGCCGGCCTTCGTGAAGCCGCCGAGCGACAAGGGATTCCCGGCCGCCGTGTATGCCGACGGTGGCCGGCTGCCGCCGCTCCGGGAGCTGTCACCGGACACGCCGGTGCAGACGTCCGAGGTCGTGACCTGGGTGGCGGAGTACCGGCTCTTCGTGCTGGACGGCACGGTACGGACGGGAAGCCGGTACGCGCGATTCGGCCGACTCGATGTGGCTCCGCTCGGTGGCGGGCGGCACGAGAGGGCGGTCCGTGGCTTTGCGACGGAGCTGCTGGCGGAGTGCGGTGCGGGACTGCCCAGCGCGGTGGTCGTCGACGTCGGGTTGCTGACCAGGGCGGACGGGGCCGACGAGACATGGGCCGTGGTCGAGGCGAACATGGCGTGGTTCAGCCACAGTTATGCCGCCGACCCGGACGGCGTGCTCGACGTCGTCCTGAGGTCCGCCGGCCCACGGGACCGGCTCGCCGACCGTGACCGGCCGTTCTGTCGGCACCTGATGAGCACCGTGGGCCCCCGAGCACCGTGGACGGCCCGAGCAGCGTGGGCCACTCGAGCGCCGTGGACGGCCCGAGCACCGTGGGCCGACGGATCTGACGGGCCCGGCCCGTTGGGAGCCGAGCCCGGACGGGACCTCGTGGCGCGGCCGGGTCAGCGGCCGGCGCGGCTCTCGGCCTTCGCGGCGGCCTCGGCCTCGTCCGCCGCCTCGGCGGCCTCCGGCGTGGGGGCCGTTCCACCGAGGTGGGCGGGGAGCCACCAGGAGTCCTCGGGACCGGCGGGCTGGACGGGGTAGTCGCGCTGGGCGCGGTCGAGCATCTCGCTCATGGCCGCGCGCAGGCGGCGGGTCACCATCACCGGCTTGTCCTGCGGGGTGAGCTCGATCGGCTCGCCGATCATGATGGTCACCGGGACGTGGCGCTTGGTGAGGCTCTTCGGGCGGCCCTTGGTCCAGAGCTGCTGGGTGCCCCAGAGGATCACCGGAAGGAGCGGGGTGCCGGACTCGGCAGCCATCCGGGCGGCACCGGTCTTGAACTTCTTGAGCATGAAGGAGCGGCTGATGGTGGCCTCGGGGAAGACGCCGACGATCTCGCCCTCGCTCAGTGCCTTCACGGCGGCGTCGTAGGCGGGCTGGCCGTCGGAGCGGTCGACCGGGATGTGCCGCATGCCGCGCATCAGCGGGCCGGAGATGCGGTGGCGGAAGACGTCGTCCTTGGCCATGAAGCGGGTCAGGCGCTTGTTGCCGCGCCACGGACCGAGGCCGGCGAAGATGAAGTCCAGGTAGCTGATGTGATTGCTCACCAGTACGGCGCCCCCGGTGGCGGGGACGTGCTCGGCGCCGACGACCGAGATCTTCACGTCGAGCGCCTTGAAGGCGGCCAGCGCCGTCCGGATCACCGGCGGGTACACGAACTCAGCCACGGTCAGCCCTACTTCCCTTCGGGCCTGCCGCCCGGTCCGGTGGTCCCGGGGCGGGCGGGCCGACCGGCGAGGGCGCGGCACGCCGCGGCCGCCACGGGTGTTTCAGCCCGATGATCCCCCGAAGTCGTACCTGCTGTCACCTGGCGGCGTCCGTGGCGGGTCCGGGGGAAGGGGAGTCGTATGTCACGTGAGACCTGCGTCTCACTGTGCAACCGTGCAGGCAGGACCGCCCTGTGCCCGGAGCGGGACGCACCGTGACATCTCCGGACGGCTCGCGACGGCTCGCGACGGCTCCGCCGGGCCGGGTCGACCGGCCCGGCGGGCGGCTCAGGCGCGGGCGCCGACCCGGGCCCCGCCGCGCCGCAGCAGCAGGTACATCTCGCAGCCGAGGCAGTACCCGAACGCGGCGTTGAGGAAGGCCGCGGCGAGGGCGAAGGCGGTGGCCAGCATGCCGAGCCAGGTGGTGCCCGTCAGATAGCCGACGGTCCCGACCAGGGCGAACGCGAGCCCGACGGCCTGCGCGAAGCGCGGCGGGCGGGCGTCCTCCAGCTCCGACGGCGGACCGAGCCGCGGGCGGACGAAGGTGCGGTACAGCACGCCGTACGGGGAGCGGCCGAGGCCGGCGAAGGCGCCGACGGCGAAGACCGCCGCCTGGACGGCGAGCAGGACGCCGCTGCCGGACACCAGGACGGCGGCGAGCACCAGCGAGGTGAGGACTGCGGCGAAGCGGGGGCCGCGCGGATCGATGGACACGTCAGGGGACGCGGTGGTGGACACGGAGGACTCCTGGGCGCAGGGCTGGGGGTGACCGGTGTGCTCGCCCGCGGGGCGAGGGGTCAGCGACAGCGCGAGGCCGTGGCCCGGCACAGGTCGACCACGCGGCGGGTGGTCAGCCGGGGCAGCCGGGGCGGGGTCAGGTCCACGCTGTCAGCTTACGGGGCGCTGCCGTGCGGGGTCGAGCCCGGGGAGGGTGCGGGGCAGGGCGCGGTGGGGCAGGGGAGCGGGTGTCCGGCCGGCCGGTGGCCGGGGCACACTGGAACGATGACCGGCGTGGTGGTGTGCGGTGTGGTGCTGGTGCTGGCGACCGTCTTCGGGCTGGTGCGGGCACGGCGGGACGGGAGGCTGCGGGTGCGGGCGAAGGACGACGCGGTACGGCTGTCCGCGGCCGAGCTGGGCCGCCCGCTCGGCGACCGGGCCACGCTGGTGCAGTTCTCCACCGCGTTCTGCCAGCCGTGCCGGGCGACCCGCCGGGTGCTCGGCGAGGTGGCGGGGATGGTCGACGGGGTGGAGCACGTGGAGGTCGACGCGGAGGCGGAGCTCGAGCTCGTCCGGCGACTGGACATCCTGCGGACCCCGACCGTGCTGGTGCTGGACGCCACCGGTCGGGTGATTCGGCGGGCCGCCGGTCAGCCGCGCCGGGCGGACGTGATCTCCGCGCTGGGCGAGGCGGTCTGAGGCGTCCTCGCGTCGCGCCGGGAGCGAGCCCCCGCGGCCCGGTGGGCTCGGCCGATCTTGGTCGGCGTTGTCAAGACCGTCAATCTCACAGCTGATCTGCCGCCCGGTCAGGTGGTGGCGGACGCGGGCTGGGGCAGGATGGGCGCAGACGGCGGTGCAGCCGTCCCGGAGCCGGTCCGCGCCTGGGCGCGAGGGTGGTGCCGGGGCGCTCGGCCGGGGCTCGGCAGCGCTAAGCTACTGGCCAGTAGTCCGACCGGACCACTGACGAGTATGCTGCCAGGACGTTCCGGTCGGGCTCGGGAATACGCGGCCCGCGTGGGCCTGGAGAGTGGCGTTCCGCCCACCTGCACCGCCGCAGCCGCCGGACAGGACCAGTACAGGAGACAGGCCGTGAGCTTGAGGATCGTTGTCTGTGTGAAGTACGTGCCCGATGCGACCGGTGACCGTCGCTTCGCGGATGACACCACCACCGATCGGGAGGGTGTGGACGGCCTTCTGTCGGAGCTGGACGAGTACGGCGTGGAGCAGGCGTTGCGGATCGCGGAGGCGTCCGGGGATGCCGAGGTGACCGTGCTGACGGTGGGTCCCGACGATGCGAAGGACGCGCTGCGCAAGGCGTTGTCGATGGGTGCCGACAAGGCCGTGCACGTGAACGACGACGACATCCACGGCTCGGACGTGATCGGCACGTCGGCGGTGGTGGCGAAGGCGCTGGAGAAGACCGGGTTCGACCTGGTGGTGTGCGGGATGGCGTCGACGGACGGCACGATGGGTGTGCTGCCGGCGCTGCTGGCGGAGCGGCTGGGTGTGCCGCAGGCGACCCTGCTGTCCGAGGTGTCGGTGGAGGGCGGTGTGGTCCGGGGCCGTCGTGACGGCGACGCGGCGACCGAGCTGGTCGAGGCCGGGCTGCCGGCGGTGGTGTCGGTGACCGACCAGTCGGGCGAGGCCCGCTACCCCTCCTTCAAGGGCATCATGGCCGCGAAGAAGAAGCCGGTGCAGGCCTGGGACCTGGACGACCTGGGCATCGACGCGGACGAGGTCGGTCTGGGGGTTCCTGGACGAAGGTCGAGGACGTCACCGCCCGCCCGGCCCGCACCGCGGGCACCGTCGTCAAGGACGAGGGCGAGGGCGGCAAGCAGCTGGCCGCCTACCTCGCCGCGCAGAAGTTCATCTGACCCGCCCACCGCGCATCCCACGATCGATCAGGAGCAACAAACCATGGCTGAGATCCTGGTTCTCGTGGACCACGCCGACGGTGTGGTCCGCAAGCCGGCCCTCGAACTGCTGACCCTGGCGCGCCGGATCGGCGAGCCCGCCGCGGTCGTCCTGGGCGCCGGCGACGCCGCCGCGGCGATCGCCGCCAAGGCCGCCGAGTACGGTGCCGCCACCGTGTACGTCGCCGACGGCCCCGAGTTCACCGGGCACCTCGTCGTGCCCAAGGTCGACGCGCTCACCCAGATCGCCCGGGCGAACGACGCCGCCGCCGTCCTGGTCACCTCCTCCGGCGAGGGCAAGGAGATCGCCGCCCGCGTCGCGCTGCGGCTGGGCTCGGGCATCATCACCGACGCCGTCGACCTGGAGCAGGGCGCCGCCGGCCCGGTCGCCACCCAGTCGGTGTTCGCCGCCTCCTTCCAGGTGAAGTCGACCGTCACCACCGGCGCCCCGGTCATCACCGTCAAGCCGAACTCCACCGCCCCGGAGGCGGCCCCGGCCGCCGGCACCGTGCAGACGGTGACGGTGGAGTTCACCGGGAACGCCGCCACGGTCGTCTCCCGCACCGCGCGCGTCTCCTCCGGCCGCCCGGAGCTGACCGAGGCCGCGATCGTGGTCTCCGGTGGGCGCGGTGTCGGCGCGGCCGAGGGCTTCGGCGTGGTCGAGGACCTCGCGGACGCGCTCGGCGCGGCCGTCGGCGCCTCCCGGGCCGCGGTCGACGCCGGCTGGTACCCGCACACCAACCAGGTCGGCCAGACCGGCAAGCAGGTCTCCCCGCAGCTGTACGTCGCCGCGGGCATCTCCGGCGCCATCCAGCACCGCGCCGGCATGCAGACCTCCAAGACCATCGTCGCGGTCAACAAGGACCCCGAGGCCCCGATCTTCGAACTCGTCGACTACGGCGTGGTCGGCGACCTCTTCACCGTCCTCCCCCAGCTCACCGCCGAGGTGAAGACCCGCAAGGGCTGACCTCCGCAGCGCTCGGCAGGGCGCGGTTCCCGGTTCCCGGGGCCGCGCCCTTCGGCGTTCCCGGCCGCCCGGGCAGGTCGGGCAACCCGGCGGCCTGCGCCGCGTAGAGTCCGGCCCATGGGACTGCTGACGGCACTTGAGGGCGGGTACGGCGACCACGGCGACGCGGTGGTGGTCGACGGGCGGGCGATGTCATGGGAGGACCTGCTCGGCGCGGCCGGTGCCGTCGCCGACCGGGTGGCCGGCGCCGGAGCGCTCGCGGTGCTCGCCCGGCCCGCCGCGGAGACGGTCGTCGCCGTGGTGGGCGGCCTGCTGGCGGGTGTGCCGGTGGTGCCGCTGCCACCCGACTCCGGGCCCAAGGAGCGGGCCCACATCCTCCGGGACTCCGGCGCCCGGCTGCTGGCCGTACCCGCAGGGGAGAACGGCGGCACCGCGGAAGACGGCGCTGTCGGGGTGGACGGGGTCGAACCGCTCCCCGTCGACCTGGCGGCGCGCGGGGGCGCGCACCACCCGGAGCCCGCGCCGGAGCGGCCCGCGTTCGTGCTGTACACCTCCGGCACCACCGGTGCGCCGAAGGGCGCCGTGCTCCCGCGCGCCGCCGTCGCGGCCGGCCTCGACGGGCTGGCCGCCGCCTGGCAGTGGACGGCGGAGGACACGCTCGTCCACGGGCTGCCGCTCTTCCACGTGCACGGACTCGTGCTGGGCGTCCTCGGGGCGCTGCGCACCGGCAGCCGCCTGGTGCACACCGGGCGGCCCACGCCCGGCGCGTACGCGGGCGCGCGGGGCAGTCTGTACTTCGGTGTGCCGACCGTCTGGTCCCGGATCGCCGCCGACACCGAGGCCGCGCGGGCGCTGGGCGGCGCCCGGCTGCTGGTCTCCGGCAGTGCGCCGCTCCCGGTGCCCGTCTTCGAGCGGATCGCGGCGCTCACCGGGCACGCCCCGATCGAGCGGTACGGGATGACCGAGTCGCTGATCACCGTCTCCACCCGGGCGGACGGGGAGCGCCGCCCGGGCAGCGTCGGGCTGCCGCTGGACGGCGTGCGGACCCGTCTGGTCGGCGAGGACGGGGCCGCGGTGCCGTACGACGGGGAGAGCGTGGGCGAGCTCCAGGTCGCCGGGCCGACGCTGTTCGCGGGCTATCTCAACCGCCCGGACGCCGACGCCGAGGCGTGGACGGCGGACGGCTGGTTCCGCACCGGCGACGTGGCGGTCATCGGTCCGGACGGCTTCCACCGGATCGTCGGCCGGGCCTCGGTCGACCTGATCAAGAGCGGCGGCTACCGGATCGGCGCGGGGGAGGTCGAGGCCGCGCTGCGCGACCACCCGGCGGTGGCGGACGCCGCCGTGGTCGGCGCCCCGGACGACGACCTGGGGCAGGCCGTGGTCGCCTACGTCGTCCCCGAGGGGCCGGTCAGCGGCGATCAGCTGACCGCCTTCGTGGCGGAGCGGCTCTCGGTGCACAAGCGTCCCCGCCGGGTGGTGATCGTGGACGAACTGCCCCGCAATGCCATGGGCAAGGTGCTCAAGAAGCAGCTGCTCGACCTCGGCTGAGCGGCCCCCGCCGGGCGGCCGGGCATGTGCCGGGTGGCCGGACGGCGACGGTGCGTCCGTCCGCCAGGTATGGGGACCGTGCCGGTACGGGTACCACCGGGTTGGCGCGGGGCCGTTCGACCGACCCCCGCCGCCCGGTGCGAGGGGCGCCGGGGCGGAACGACGGCAGGGGTAGTAGTCGTGATCGTCTGGGTCAATGGCACGTTCGGGGCGGGCAAGACGACCGCCTGTCGGGAACTGGTGGAACTACTGCCCGGCAGCCTGCTCTACGACCCCGAGCAGACCGGTGCCGAGCTGTGCCGGATGCTGCCGGCGGACCGGCTGGCCCCGGTCGCCGACTTCCAGGAGCTGCCCTCCTGGCGGCGGCTGGTGCCGGAGGTCGCCGCGGCGCTGCTGACGGAGGTGCCCGGCCCGCTCGTGGTGCCGATGACACTGCTCCGGGAGGACTACCGGGACGAGATATTCGGCGGGCTGGCCGCCCGCGGACTCGCCGTCCACCACTTCGTGCTGGACCCGGAGGAAACGATCCTGCAGGACCGCATCAGCGCCCGCGTCACGCACCCCGGCGACCCGGGCCGCAGCGAGGACGTCCGCACCTGGTGCCGCGACCACGTGCCCGCCTACCGCGCCGCCAGACGGTGGCTCGCCCGCGACGCCCACCTGGTCGACAACAGCCGCCTCACCCCCGCCCAGACCGCCCGCACACTGGCCCGGCTGGTCGCGGACGGCACCGCGCGCTGCCCCATCGTGCAGAGCGCAGACCCGACCGGCGACACCGTGGCCGCCGCCGTCCTGCTCTTCGACGAGCAGGACAGGGTCCTGCTCGTCGACCCCGTCTACAAGCCCGCCTGGGAGTTCCCCGGCGGAGTCGTCGAACGCGGCGAGGCACCCACCGACGCCGCCCTGCGCGAGACCGCCGAGGAGCTCGGCCTGCACCTCGACGCCCCGGCCCTGCGCCTGCTCGCCGTCGACTGGGAACCGCGGACCGGGCCGCGCCGCGGCGGCCTGCGCCTGGTCTACGACGGCGGCCGGCTCGGCACCGAGGAGCAGCAGCGGCTGCGCCTCCAGGCCGAGGAACTGCGCAGCTGGCGCTTCGTCACCCTGGAGGAGGCCGCCGGACTGCTGCCGGCAGCCCGGTTGCGGCGGCTGGCCGCCGCCCTCGACGCCCGCGAGCGCGGTGAACTGCGCTATCTGGAGGCGGGCCTGCCCGCGGCGCTCGGCGGGGCCAAGACCGGCTGACCGGTCTGCCGCCCGCCGTCCCCGTCCGGCCCGGTGATCCGTACCGGACGGGGACGGGTCGCCGGGTCGCCGGGCTCAGCGCAGCACCGCCTCCAGCAGGTCGCCGCCCAACCGGGCGCTCGCCGACAGGTCCAGCTCGTACAGCACGTAGCGGCCGCGGCGGCGGGTCGTCAGCAGGCCGGCCCTGCGCAGGACGGCCAGGTGGCGGGAGACCTCGGGGGCGGACAGCTGCCAGGCGTCGGCGAGCTCGCCGGTGGTGTGCGGGCCGCGGGCGAGGGTGCGGGCCAGCCGGAGCCGCAGCGGATGGGCGAGCGCCTCCAGCCGCTGCTGCACGACGGCCAGCGACAGTGCCTCCCCGACGCCCGGCTCGGCCATCGGGTACTGCACGACCGGCTGCCAGCCGCGGGCGTGCACCGCCACCAGGTGCGGGTGCCCGAACGCGGTCGGGACGAAGGTGATTCCGCCGGCCTCGGTGGCGCTGGTCGCGTTGTCCTGGAGCTTGTCGATGACGATCCGCCGCCGACCCCGGCCGTCGTCCGCCACGGTGACGGCGGGTGAGACGGCCGCCAGCGCCTCGGCGAGGCCGTGCCGGGCCAGCAGATCGGCCTTGCGCCGGGCGTCGGCGGCCAGCCCCGGCAGCACCCGCCGCCAGGCGTCCGCGAAGAACGCCTGCTCGCAGTCCTCCAGCAGGCGCCGCACCAGGGCCCGTACGGCCCCCGGATCGGCGAGCAGCCGATCCGCGAACGCCGCCTGGCGCGGGCCCCGCGCCAGGGCCAGGTCGCGGGCGCGGGCCCGCGCCCGCGGGTCGGTGAGCGGGGAGCCGGCCGGTCGGTGCGTGAGCCGGGACGAGCCGCAGGTGGTGACCAGCGCGGCGGCCGCCCACTGCTCGTCGTCGAGCCGGTCGACGGCGTCGAGTTCCCCGGCCAGGCCCGCCGCGGGCCGGGCGGGGACGAGGAAGTCGGCCCGCGAGGAACGCCACAGGAAGTCGGCCTCCAGCAGGCGCTCCGCGAGCTCCGCGGGCAGGCCCGCCAGGGTGGCGGTCGCCCAGCCGTGCAGCGCGGGGTGGTGCGCCGGTTCGGCGAGGACGTGCAGCATCGCGGTCAGCTCGGCCAGCGGGGACGGCGCGAACAGCAGCCGCTCTGCGGGCAGGCCGGTGACGTCGACGGTGAGGCTCATGCCGAGGATCCTGCCACCGCCGCGGCGCGGCTCCCGCGCCGGTTGACGAGGGCCGTCAATCGGCGGGACCTGCACCCTCCGGCCCGCGGAGTCTGACCGGCATGACCACGCTTCAGCAACGGCCCGCCCATGACCGCCCGGCCGCCCATGACCGCCCGGCCGCCCGCCGGGCCGACCCGAACTCCGCCGCAGCCGGTGGCCGGCGGTGGCGGGTGCCCCGCCCGGTGCTGTTCCCCGTGGCCGTCGGCGGCCGCCGCTACGCCGCGGCCCTGCTGGTCGACGCCCTGGGAACGGGCCTGCTGCGCCCGTTCCTGCTGCTGTACGGGGTGGGCGTGCTCGGGCTGAGCCCCGCCACGGCCGGGCTCGCCCTGTCGGCGGGCCTGCTGGCCGGGCTGGCGGCGCTCGGGCCGGCCGGCCGCTGGATCGACCGCGGCGCGCGGAGCCTGCCGGTCGCGGCCACCCTGCTGGTCCGTGCGGTGGGGGCGGGGGTCCTGCTGACGGTGGGCGGCGCGGCCGGCTTCACGGTGGCGGCGGTCCTGCTGGGCGTCGGCAGCCAGTGCTGGCCGACCGCGCACGCGGCCGTGGTCGCGGCGCTGACCGAGGGCCGGACCCGCGACGCCGCGCTGGCGGCGGGCCGGTCGCTGCGGAACGCGGGCCTGGGTGTGGGCGCGCTGATCGCGACCGCGGCGGTCGCCGGCGGCACCGGCAGCCTGCGGGTGCTGGCCGCCGTCACGGGGGCCGCCTGCCTGGCCGCGGCGGTGCTCGTCCGCTCGCTCCGGCTGACCGTCCCGCCGGTGGCGGCGCCTGCGGGGCGGACACCGCGGCGGGCGGGCGGCGGGCCGGCACCGGCCGGGGGCCTCGGCCTGGCGCTGGCCAACCTGCCGTTCGCGTTCTGCTTCGACGTGCTGGAGGTGGCGCTGCCGGCGCTGCTGGTGACCTGCCTGCACGTCAGCCCGGCCTGGTCGTCGGGGATCTTCGTCGGCAACACGGTGCTGGTGATCGCCACCCAGCTGGCCGTGGTGCTGTGGCTGGGCCGGCGCTCCCGGCGGTCCGTCCTGGCGGCGTCGGGCGCCGTCCTCGCCGTCGCCTACCTGGGGTTCTGGGCGGCCGGAGGGCTCGGTGGCACGGCCGGTGCGGCGGGCGTGGCCGCGGTGTCGGTGCTCTACACCGCGGGCGAGATCCTCTACACCGGCACCGGGACGGCACTGGTGGTGGCGGCCGCGCCGGACGGCGGTCTCGGCCGGGCGCTGGCCCGCTGGGAGCTGTCCACCGGGCTGGGCCGGGCGGCGGCCCCGGCGGCGCTGACCGCGCTGCTCGCGGCCGGACCCGGGATGCTCTGGGGTGTGCTCGCGACGGCGACCGCCCTCGGGGCGGCGGCCGTCCGGCGCTTCGCCCCGCGGGTGTGAGGCGTCGGGCCCGCCGCGGAACCCTTCCGCGCGGTGGCGAGTTGAACCGGCGCAGTCGACAGGTGGAGGGGACGAGTGGGGTTGTTGACGTGCGGCCACGACGCACCGGGGTATGGGCCGCCGCTCTGCGCGCACCTGCGCGCGGCGGACGGCCGGCCACCCGTGCACACGATCCGCTGGACGGGGGCCGGGACGGCCGCCGACCGGCTCTGCGGGGCGTGCGCGCAGCTCGTGGCGGACGGCGCGGCGGTCGCCACCGGCGTGGTCTGCGAGGCGTGCTTCGACGACGCCGACGGCGACTGCACGGGGGTGGTGGGGGCGCCCGAGGTCCGTGAGCGGCCGGTCGGGCTCGACCGCACCGTCCGCGCCACCGCGCTGCCGGAGGACCCGGTACCGGTCGTGGACCTGGCCGGGCTGCCCGGTCCCGGCACGGTGTGGCTGCTGCTGCACGAGGACGGCCGGCTCGTCCGCTGGGACAGCGAGGGCGGCGGCCGGCGGGAGGTGGCGCGTGCGCGGGTCGCTCCGGACGCGGCGGCCGAACCCTGGGCGGGCCATGTCCAGCGGCGGCGTCTGCACACCTCCCCGGACGGCCGGTTCGCCGCTGTGGTGATCGACCACGGTTCCACCGGCGAGGTCCTCGACCTGACGACCGGTGCCCGCACGATGACCCTGGACGGTGGCACCTACCACGCGGAGACCGTGCCGTTCGCGCTCGCGTTCACCGAGTACCGCGGCCGCCCGGTGGTGATCCACCGGACGGACTGGAACCGGCTCGACGCCTCGGACCCGGAGACCGGTCGGCTGCTGACGGCCCGGGAGTTCGAACCGGCCGCGCCGGGCGAACGGCCCGCGCACGACCTGGACTTCTTCCACGGCGCGCTGCACGTCTCGACCGAGGGCGAGTACATCGCCGACGACGGGTGGTTCTGGTCGCCCGAGGGCGTGTGCACGACCTGGAGCCTGCCGGCCTGGCTCGGCTCCGACGTCCACGAGTCGGAGGACGGGCAGAGCCTGGCGACCGCCGCGCAGGCGTCCTACCACTGGAACCGGCCGGTCGTCTGGCTGGACGACCGCCGGGTGGCGATCGGCGGGCTCGGCGACGACGACGAACGGATGGCCCCCGGGGTCCGGATCGTCGACGCGGGCCGGTCGGAACCGACGGGGTCGGGCAGCAGGAGTGCGGTCGGCGCCGTGGAGTTCGGTGGCCCCGACGGGCCGCTGTTCGCGGCGGACGGGCTGCTGTTCTCGGCGGGCCCGGACGGGCTGGACGTGTGGGACCCGTCGGACGGGGC
This sequence comes from Kitasatospora paranensis, assembly GCF_039544005.1. Taxonomy (NCBI): domain Bacteria; kingdom Bacillati; phylum Actinomycetota; class Actinomycetes; order Kitasatosporales; family Streptomycetaceae; genus Kitasatospora; species Kitasatospora paranensis. Next base: position 2,004,741 of record NZ_BAABKV010000001.1, on the reverse strand, counting down.
GCGGCTCGGCAGGGTGCCCGGCTTCCGCCCGGTGCATCACCACCGTCCGGCGGGTGAGCTCGTCCGGATCGACGGCGGGCGGTTGCTGCGCTGGCGGACTCCGGGGCCGGCGGCGGGCCGACGCCGCACGGGCGCGGGGCCGCGGTGACGGGCAGGATGGGGCTGTGCCGTTCACGTTGAGCCATGTCGCGGCCGTGCTGCCGCTGCTGGGCCGGCCGGGCGGGCGGTGGGCGGCGTCCGGGCTGGTCGCCGGGTCGATGGCGCCCGACGTGCCGTTCTTCGCCGAGTCGCTGCTGCCGGGGGTCTACGGCCGGGGTGCGCTGACGCACCGATGGTGGGCGGTGCCGACCGTCGACGTGCTGGTCGCCGGCGCGATGGCGGCGGCCTGGCACGGGCTGCTGCGCGGGCCGCTGACGGCCCTGCTGCCGGAGCCCGGGCCCGCACCCTCCGGTGCCGAGGGCGGGCCCGGCCTGTTCTGGGCCGCCGCGGCGCTCGGCGCAGCCACCCATGTGGCCTGGGACTCCTTCACCCACCCGGGGCGGGCCGGGGTGCGGGCGGTGCCGGTGCTGGCCCGGCCGGTGGCGGGGGTGCCGCTGTGCACGGTGCTCCAGTACGGCACGTCCGTCCTGGGGTTGGCGGTCCTGGCCGGGCGGGTGTGCCGGCGTCCGCTGCCGGTCCGCCGGGGCCGGCCCGCGGCCGTGGCGGCCGTGCTGGCGGGCTCGGCCGGACTCGGCGCCGCCCACCGGCTGGCCCGGCGCGAACGCGGGGCGATCGACGAAGCCTGTTTCGGTGCCGGGGCGGGCCTGGTGGTGGGCGCGGCCGGCTGGGCGGCCGGCGTGCGGGTGGCCGCCGCCGTCCGCCGGGCCGCGGTGCGACGGGGGTGACGGCCGTGGCTGTGGCGCCGTCAGGTGTCTCCCGATGACGGGATACGGGCGTTTTGCCCGGTTGCCCGCCGGGTCGGCGGCGCGGCCGCGGCGCGCAACCGCGTCGTCCCTGGTGGCGGCGGTGGTCGGCGGGTCTAGGATGGGCGATCGTGACTGACTCCGGTAGCTTCCTCGAACAGGACCTCGCCGACCCGGCCGCCGGGCCCGACCCGCTGGACGGCGTCTGGGACGTGGTCGTGGTCGGTGCCGGCCCGGCCGGCTCGTCGGCCGCCCACGCCGCGGCGGTGCAGGGGCGCCGGGTGCTGCTCCTCGACAAGGTCGAGCACCCCCGGTACAAGACCTGCGGCGGCGGCATCATCGGCCCGTCCCGGGACTCCCTGCCCCCCGACTTCAAGCTCCCGCTGCAGGACCGCATCCACGCGGTGACCTTCGCGCTGGGCGGCCGCTTCACCCGCACCCGGCGCTCGAAGCCGATGCTCTTCGGGCTGGTCAACCGGGACGAGTTCGACCTGCGCCTGGTGCAGTCCGCCGAGCAGGCCGGCGCGGTGCTGGTCACCGGCGTGACGGCGACCGGTGTCGAGCAGCAGGAGGACGACGCCGCGACGGTGTTCGTCACGACCTCGGACGGGCGCCGGATCGAGGCCCGCGCGGTGGTCGGCGCGGACGGCTCGGCCAGCCGGATCGGGCGGCACGTGGGCGTCACCTTCGACCAGATCGACCTCGGCCTGGAGGCGGAGATCCCGGTGCCCGAGGAGGTCTCCCGGGCCTGGGCCGGCCGGATCCACCTCGACTGGGGGCCGCTGCCGGGTTCGTACGGCTGGGTGTTCCCGAAGACCGACTCGGGCACGCTGACGGTCGGCGTCATCTCGGCGCGCGGTGACGGCGAGCGGACGAAGCAGTACCTGGCGGACTACATCCGGCAGCTGGGGCTGTCGGGCTTCGAACCAGCGGTCGAGTCGGGGCACCTGACGCGCTGCCGGGCGGAGGACTCGCCGCTCTCCCGCGGGCGGGTGCTGGTCGCCGGTGACGCGGCCGGTCTGCTGGAGCCGTGGACGCGCGAGGGCATCTCGTACGCGCTGCGCTCGGGCCGGCTGGCCGGTGAGTGGGCGGCGAAGGTCGCCGAGGCGGGCGGCAGCGCGGACGTGCGTCGGCAGGCGCTGAACTACGCCTTCGCGATCAAGGCCGGGCTGGGTGTGGAGATGCGGGCCGGCAAGGTCATGCTGGGCGCGTTCGAGCGCCGGCCGCACCTGTTCCACGCGGCGGTCTGCCTGGTCAACCCGGCGTGGCGGGCGTTCGCCCGGACGACGCAGGGGCACACCACCTTCGCGCAGGTCATGCGGCAGCACCGGGCCGCACGCAAGCTGGCCTCGGTCGCCGGCCGCTGACCGACCCGGTCCCGACGCCCACCGCTCCCGATGCCGACCGGGCGCGCCCCGAGGGCGCGCCCGGCCGCGGCCGCTACTTCAGCCCGGTGTCGAGGGCGCTGATCAGGGTGCCGCTCGGGGTGTCCCCGGACATCTCCCAGATCATCGCGCCCAGCAGGCCCTTGGACTTCAGGTACGCGGTCTTCTGCGCGATCGACCAGGGGTCGTCGAACGTCCACCACTGCCCGCCCGCGCCGGTGTAGGCGTAGGTGGAGACCGACTGCGCGTCGTGGTAGACGGTGAGGCCGGGCACCGAGGTGATCAGGTTGTTGTAGCCGCGGGTGCCGGCCTCCTCGGCGAACTGCCCCGGTGCCGCCCCGCCGGCCGCCTGCCACTCGCCGTGCGCCCCGCCGTCGGTGACGGTCTGCCAGCCCCGGCCGTAGAACGGCAGCCCGATGGTGAGCTTGCGCGGGTTGACCCCGGCGTCCAGGTAGGTCTGCACGGCCGAGTCCACCGAGAAGTGGAAGCCGTACGGGTCCTGGGCGTCGGCGTAGAGGTTGGCCTGGTCGCCGGTGCGGTTCGGCTCCCAGGAGTTGTCGCTGCCGGCGCCGTGGAAGTCGTAGCCCTGGACGTTGGCGATGTCGAGGGACTGGAAGATCTTCGACAGGTCCCAGCCCTGGCCGATCTTGACCGGGTCGGCCGGGGTGAACGCGGTGAGCAGCCGGTGCGGGCCGCCGAGGGCGTCCAGCTGGGTGCGGAACTCGGCCAGCAGCGCGGTCAGGTCGGCCTTGTCGTTCGCCGACCAGTGGTTCCCGGCGTGGCCGTCGGGCGAGCCCGGCCACTCCCAGTCGAGGTCGATGCCGTCGAAGATCCCGGCGGCGGTGCCGGGGCCGCCCGCGCCGTTGTAGAGCGGCAGGTTGCCCTTGATCCAGACGTCGATGCAGGAGGCGACGAACTTCTTCCGGGAGGCGTCGGTGGCGGCGACGTCCGAGAAGTACGTGGAGTACGTCCACCCGCCGAGCGAGACGACCACCTTGAGGTTCGGGTACTTGGCCTTGAGCTTCTTCAGCTGGTTGAGGTTGCCGCGCAGTGGTGCCCAGCCGTCGTCCGCCACCCCGTCGACCGACTGGGCGGCGCTGAACGGCCGGGAGTAGTCGGCGTCCGCGTCGCCGGCGCCGGTGCCCTGGGCCGGGTCCTGCGGGTCGGCGGTGGTGCCCTTGGTGACACCGGCCAGGCAGGTCAGGTTGGTCGGGTCGATGTTCTCGAAGGCGTAGTTGACCACGTCGAGCTTGGCGGCGCTGCCCGAGGTGTCGAGGTTCTTGACGAAGTACTGCCGGCCGTAGATGCCCCACTGGGTGAAGTAGCCGACCCGGGCGTACTTGCCCGCGCCGACCAGGTCGGCGGTGGTGACGGCGAGGGTGCGGAGGCGGGTGACGCGTTGTCGGCGGCGTCGCGGGCCCGGACGCCGAAGGTGTACGCGGTGGCGGGGGAGAGGCCGGTGACGGTGGCGGCGGTGCCGGTGACGGTCTGCACGAGGGCGGCGCCCTGGTAGACGTCGTAGGCGGCGACCCGCTGGTTGTCGGTGGCGGCCGTCCAGGCCAGGGCCACGCTGCCGGACGTGACGGCCGTGCTGTGCAGCGCGGTCGGTGCGGTGGGCGGCACGGTGTCGCTCGCCGGGTCGACCGTCCGGGCGGTCACGGCGGGGCCGGCCGGCCCGGTGTTGCCCCGGCTGTCCCGGGCCCGCACGGTCAGCGTGTAGGCGGTGGCGGGGGTGAGCCCGGTCAGGGTGGTGCCGGTGCCGGTGGCGGTGCCGAGCACGGTGCTGCCGGCCAGCACGTCGTAGGAGGCGACCGGGAAGTCGCCGCCGGCGGCGGCCGGCCAGCTCAGGGCGACGGTGTGCGCCGTGGTGTCGGTGACCTGCGGGGTGCCGGGCGCTCCGGGCGGCACGTCGGCGGTGCCGTCGCACTTGTCGCCGTTGATCCGGCAGCCGGTCGGGGCGGCGATCGGACCGGTGGCCACGAACCAGAAGCTGTACGGCTCGGTGGTGGCGTGCGGCTGGACGGTGCCGTTGTAGTACGCGTTGACGGCGGTGACGTGCCGGCCGGTGACGGTGGCCTGGCCGTTGTAGCTGCTGCCGAGGGTGACGCCGGCGGGCAGGTCGAAGTCGAGGGTCCAGCCGGTGACGGCGGTCGCGTTGTCGTTGCGGACAACGAAGGTGCCCTTCCACCAGGAGCCGTTGTCGGCACTGGTGAAGGTGGCGGTGAGCCGTCCTGCGGCGTGCGCGGGAGCGGCGGCGAGCAGGGCGAGCGGCAGTGCGAGCGCGGCGAGCAGGGCCAGCATCCTGGCTCTGACCGGCCGCGGTGACCGGTGGCGCATGGTGGTCTCCCTGTGTGGTGTGGGGGTGCCGTACAGGGGTGCCGGGGAGCCTGCCGGAACTGTAGGTGGACTGGACCACTGCGGTCAACAGGTCCATACCAAAAGGGAGTTGATGATCTATCAGTCAGAGCGGGCCGGCCGGCCGGCCGGCCCGGCCGGCTACCGGGTCAGCTCGTCGCCGAGCGGACTGCGCGCATACAGCACCACCCGGCCGTGCCGGGCCCGGCTCACCAGCCGGGTGGCGGCGAGCACGGACAGGTGCTGGCTGACCGCGCCCGGGGTGACGCCGAGGCGCCGGGCGAGCTCGGTGGTGCTGGTGGGCTCGTCCAGCATGGCCAGCAGCCGGGCCTTCGGCGCGCCGACGAGCCGCTCCAGCGCCTGCGAGGTCGGCGGCGGCGCGCTCGGGCCGGCCATCGTGGCCCGGCCGCGCACCGGGTAGGTGATCACCGGCGGGTGGTCGTCGCTGATGGTGGTGATCGCGCCCCGGGCGAAGAACGTCGGTGTGAAGACCAGCCCCCGGCCGTCCACCGCGATGTCGGCATCCGGCTTGCCCCAGTCCCGGCGGATCGTCAGCACGCCGTCGCCCCACAGCAGCCGGCCGTCGAGGTCGGAGAAGAGCGCGCCGGCGCCGCGCTCGGCCAGCACCCGCGAGCGGTGCACGATGTCGGCGTGCAGCACCGAGCGGGCCCGCGGCCACCACAGCGGCTCCAGGCAGTCCTGCCAGTAGGAGCGCAGGGCCTCCGCGATGCGCTCCAGCAGCCGGGCCGGATCGGCCAGCCCCCGCGCCAGCACGGGTGGCAGTCCGCGGTCGTGCGGCAGGAAGGTCCGCTCCAGCTCGATCCGCAGCCGGTGCGGCGGCAGGGCGCGGACGACCGCCAGCTCCGCGTGGAAGTCCGGGAACGGCGTGGCCGGCCGCGGCGTGAGGAAGTCCGGCACGTAGCGGTTGGCCCCGGCGACCAGCGAGCGCAGCAGCTCGGCGCCCTCCAGGGCCTCGAAGGCCGGGCGCAGGCGCTCGAAGTCCGCCGTCTGGTGCACGTACACCCCTGGATGCGTCCACATCCGCAGACCGAGCACCGCCTCCTGCAACGGCGAGCAGGCGAACGACGCGGATGCCAGATCCTCCAGTCCGAGCCGGAAGTGGTGCACGCAGACCCCCATTCGTCAGCCCCAGCCTAAATGAGTTCCGGTGCCCGTTCGGATGCGGTCTGATCGGCGCATGACCACCACCTCTTCGGGGGCGTCGACGACGTCCCGGGCTCCGTCACGCCTGCTGCACCCCGATCCGGTGATCCGCCGGCTGGCCGCGATCACCCTGGTGAACACCCTCGGCAACGGGCTGTTCATGACCCTCGGCGCGCTCTACTTCACCCGCATCCTCGGCTTCGGCGCCGCCCGGGTCGGTCTCGGACTGACCGCGGCCGGCCTGTGCGGCGTGCTGATCGGCGTCCCCGCCGGCCGGGTCGCCGACCGCTGGGGCACGAAGCCCGTGCTGGTCGCGCTGGTCGCCCTGGAGGCCGTCGGAACCGCCTGCTACCCGCTGGTCGGGAACTTCACCGCGTTCGTCCTGCTCGCCTGCGCGGTCACCGCAGCCGACCGCGGCTCGGCCACCGTCCGCAACGCCCTCTACGCCGAGGTGCTGCCCGCCGACCGGCGGGTGGCCGGCCGGGCCTACCTGCGGGTCGTCACCAACGTCGGCATCGGCGTCGGCACCGGCCTCGCCGCCCTCGCCCTCCAGGCCGACAACCGCGGCGCCTACACCGCCGCGATCCTGGCCGACGTCGCCACCTTCGCCGTCGTCACGGTCATGTACGCCCTGCTGCCCACCCCCGGCCGCCCCCGCACGACCCGGCGGCCCCCGCCGCCCGCCGCACGGGCTCCGCGCTGCGCAACCGGCCCTACCTGGCCGTCGCCGCCCTCAGCGGCCTCCTCGGCCTGCAGTTCGCCGTGATCGAGGTCGGCGTGCCGCTGTGGATCGTGCAGCACACCGACGCCCCGCGCGTGATGGTCTCCGCCTGCCTGATCGTCAACACCGTCCTGGTCGTCGCCCTCCAGGTCCGGGCCACCCGCGGCACCGAGGAGCCCGCCGCCGCGGCGCGGATCTTCCGCCGCGGCGGACTGCTCGTCACGGTGTCCTGCCTGGCGTTCGCCTGCGCCCACGGCCTGCCCGTCTGGCTCGCGGTGGTGTGCCTGCTGGCCGGCTCCGTCCTGCAGGCCCTGGGCGAGGTGCTCGGGCAGGCCGCGGGCTGGGCGCTCGGCTACGACCTCGCCGAGGAGGGTGCCCACGGCGAGTACCAGGGCGTCTTCAACACCGGCTTCTCGGCCGCCATGATGCTCGGCCCCGCGCTCGTCACCTCCGCGGTCATCGGCCACGGCCCGGTCGGCTGGGTGGCGATCGCCGCGCTGTTCGCCGCCGCCAGCCTCGCGATGGTGCCCACCGTCGGCCGGGCGCTGGCCCGCCGGGCCGCCGCCGACGTCCCGGTACGGCCGGTCGCCACGACGGCAGCCTGACCACCCCGAGGCGCGCGCAGGTGCGGCCGGTCGCCGCGAGGGCTACCGGACGACCTCGGGGACGGCGCGCACGTACGGCCGGTCCGCCACCGGCAGGGCCCCGGCCGGGCCGGCGGCGCGGAGGACGACATCCAGCAGCCCGTCCGGGTCGCCCGCGTAACCACCGCTCGCCCAGGCCGGGTTGGCCTCTACCACCGCCAGGCGGCCGGTGTCCAGCCGGCCGACGTCCACCACCACCGCGCTCGGCAGGCCACCCGCGGCCAGGACCCGGGCGGCGAACGCAGGCACCTGCGGGTCGACCTCCGCGGACACCGCGAGGCCGCCGTCCACCGCGTACCGGCTCACCGCCCGCACCGACCCGTCCAGCACGAAGAGCCGGTACTCGACGGCGAACACCACCGGCTCACTGACCAGCACCGGGGTGTCGCGGTCCAGCACGTCCGGGCCGGGCAGCGCGGAGCCGTCCGGGACGACCCGGGCCGGGAACAGCTTGTCGCCCGGCGGCTTCACGAACGCCGGGCGGGTCAGCCGCCGGGCCTCGTCCAGCGTGGTGTGCTCCACCCGCCGGCCCAGCAGCTCCGCGGGGAGCCCGGCCAGCCAGCCGTCCGGCGGCTCCAGCGGCGCCACACCGAGCCGGCCCGCGACCGCGTCCGCGAACAGCGGGCCGCCGTAGAGGTGGGCCGGGCCGAGCCCGGCCAGCTCCTCCGGCACGTCCCAGCGCTGCGCGGTGTGGGCGCGCAGGCCGCGGCGGCGGGCGGCGGTCAGCAGGGCCAGGCCGGTCTCGTTGATCCGGGGCGCGAGGAGCAGGAGGGACATGGCCACCGATGCTGGTGCACGGCCACCGGCCTCGGCCAGCGGTTTTCCGGGGTGGCACTGGCCGACCGACCGGTCGGCGTGAAAAAGTCCTCTCCGAGCCCTCCGACCCACCCTCAGCCGGAAAGCAGGCCAGCCGCGATGACCAGCGAGAGCCCTCTCGTCCGCATCACCACCGCCGACGCGGTCACCACGCTCGAACTCGACTCCCCGCACAACCGCAACGCCCTCTCCACCCGCCTGATGGCCGAGCTCGCCCGGGGCCTTACCGAGGCCGCCGCCGACCCGGCGGTGCGTGCCGTCGTGCTCGGCCACACCGGCAAGGTGTTCTGCGCGGGCGCGGACCTCTCCGAGGCCACCGGCAGCGACCCCACGGTCGGCCCGCGCGGACTGGTCGACATCCAGCGGGCCATCGTCGACTGCCCCAAGCCGGTGATCGCCGCCATCGACGGCCACGCCCGGGCCGGCGGCCTGGGCCTGCTCGGTGCGGCCGACATCGCGGTGGCCGGCCCGGCCTCGACGTTCGCGTTCACCGAGGTCCGGCTCGGTCTGGCGCCCGCCGTCATCTCGCTGCCGCTGCGCCCCCGGCTCGACCCGCGCGCGGCGTCCCGCTACTACCTGACCGGCGAGACCTTCGGTCCCGCCGAGGCGGCCCGGATCGGCCTGCTCACCGAGGCCGCCGAGGACGTCGCCGCGACCCTGAAGGCGCTGCTGGACGCCGTCCGCCTCGGCTCGCCGCAGGGCCTCGCGGAGTCCAAGCGGCTGGCCAACGCCGCCGTGGCCGAGTCCTTCGAGCGCGACGCCGACGAGCGGGTCGCCCAGTCCGCGCGGCTGTTCGGCTCCGACGAGGCGCAGCAGGGCATGCGGGCCTTCCTGGAGCGCCGCCCGGCGCCGTGGGCGCAGTGACGGAACCGACGCAGTGACGGAACTGACGCAGTGACGGGGTGACGCCGTCCGGGCGGCGCGGCGCCGGTGCCGGGGCCCGTCCGGACGGGCCGTCAGCTCCAGCGCACGTGTGCCGTCTCCCGCCACAGGTCCAGCAGCGAGAGGTCGCCGGACGCCTGCACGGCGTCCGGCGCGAGCCGGTTCCACAGCAGCAGGTAGAGGTCGGCCGCCGGCCCGGTGACGGTGCAGTCCGCCGCCGCGCCGGCGGCACCCTGCGCGACCTGCACCGGGTCCGCGGAGACCGTCACCAGCCAGGCCCGGGACCGGTCGGCGGGCCGCACCAGCAGCGTCCGCGGCCGCTCGCTGCGCAGCTTCGCCCGCGGCCGGACCAGGAAGCCGTTCAGCAGCTCGTCGATGCCGTCCTCGGCCAGCGCGGCCCCGACCCCGGCAGTGGCCCGGCCCGCGGCGGACTCGGCGTCCACCCGGTGCACCGCGGTCTCGTGCGCCTGCCGCCGGGCCCAGAACGCGAGCGGGGACGGTGCCGGCAGGAAGCTCCAGCACGCCAGGTCGGCCGGCGCCCGCTCCAGCGTCCCCACCAGGGCCCGGTGCCCGGCGCGGAACCAGGCCGCGAGGTCGGCGTCGTCCGGGGCGGGGCCCCAGGCGGCCTGCTCGCCGGCAGCGTCCAGCGGCTTCTCCAGGCTGTCCCGGACATGGGCGGCCGCCCACCGGTGCACCTGCCCGGTGTGCAGCAGCAGGTCGCGCAGCCGCCAGCCGGGACAGGTCGGTACGGCGGCGTCCAGCGGGGTGCCGGCGGCCGCCTCGGCCAGCAGGTCGCCCTCGCGGTGCAGCGCCTCGATGTGCGCGGAGATCTCCATGCGCCGAGTCTGCCAGCGGCCGGTGTGACGTTGATCGCCCGGGGAGCCCCGCGCGGCCCGGCGGCCGCTACGGTGATCGCATGCCGATCGCCCGTTCCCTCCTAGACTCCGCCCGCACCCGGGGCCGCCGCGCGGCCGGCCGTGTGGTCCACCGGGCCTGGCGGTGGGTGCAGGAGACCGGCGCGGTCACCAACCGCAACCCCGGTCCGTACCGATTCGGCGAGCTCGGCGACGGCACCAAGCTGGCCTTCCCGCTCGGTGCGGTGTTCAACGAGCAGTGGATCACCATCGGGCCGTTCTCGATCATCGGAGAGCGGGTCACCATCTCCGCCGGCTTCCTGCCCGGCCTGGACCTCGGGCCCGAGCCGATCGTCCGGATCGGCGGCGGCTGCGTGATCGGCCGCGGCAGCCACATCGTCGGCCACCAGTCGATCGTGCTCGGCGACGACGTCTGGACGGGCCCCAACGTCTACATCACCGACCAGGCGCACGAGTACCGCGACACCGATCTGCCGATCGGCAAGCAGTGGCCGCGCAACGAGCCGGTCGAGATCGGCGCCGGCTCGTGGATCGGCACCGGCGCGGTGATCCTGCCCGGCGCCCGGATCGGCCGCAACGTCGTGGTCGCCGCCGGCTCCGTCGTCCGCGGCGACATCCCCGACCACAGCGTGGTCGCCGGTGCCCCCGCCAAGGTCGTCCGCAGCTGGACGGCCGAGGACGGCTGGCAGCCGCCGCTGCGCCACGACGCCCCGCAGCCCGTCCCGGAGGGCGTCACCGCCGAACAGCTGCGCGCCCTGGTCGGCTGGGACCTGCGGATCCCCGGCCAGGAGTGACCCGGCGCGGGGCCCGGCCGCCGCCCGGCCGCCCCGCTGTGGGAGGACGGGCCCGTGAACGCCTCCCTGATCGCCCGTCACCTCACCGCTGCCGTCGTCCTGCTGCTCACCGGAGCGGCGGCCACCGCCTGCGGCAGCATCGCCGCCGACGTCCGGGCCGGCTCCCGGGTCGATGCCGGGCCGCGCGCCGGCTTCTCGCCGGCCCTGCGGGGGGCCGTCAGGGGCTGACCGCCAGCACCAGGTAGGCGGCGAGGACCGCGAGGTGCACGGCGCCCTGGAGGGGTGTCGCCCGGCGTGGGATGACGGTCAGGGTGCCGACGGCGACGGTCAGCGCGAGCAGCACCATGTGGGTGGGCCCGAGCCCCAGGACGAGCGGCCCGCTCAGCCAGACCGAGGCCACCGCGACGGCCGGGATGGTGAGCCCGATGCTGGCGAGCGCCGACCCGAGGGCCAGGTTGAGACTGGTCTGCACCCGGTTGGCGCGGGCGGCGCGCAGGGCGGCGATGCTCTCCGGCAGCAGGACGAGCAGGGCGATCACCACGCCGACCACGGACGACGGCAGGCCGGCGTCGGCGACCGCCGACTCGATGGTCGGCGACACGCCCTTGGCCAGCCCGACCACCGAGACCAGGGCCACGGCGAGCAGCCCGAGGCTCGTCAGCGTCGCGCGCACGGTGGGGAGTTCGCCGTGGTCGTCGCTCTCCAGCAGGTCGCCCTCGGCGGTCACCGGCAGGAAGTACTCGCGGTGGCGCAGTGTCTGGGTGGTGACGAACAGTCCGTACAGGCCGAGCGAGGCGACGGCCGCGAAGGTCAGCTGGGCAGTGGAGAACTCGGGGCCCGGCTTGCTGGTGGTGAACGTCGGCAGGACCAGGCTGAGCGTGGCCAGGGTGGCGATGGTGGCGAACGCCGCGCCGGTGCCCTCCGCGTTGAACACCGCCACCCGGTGGCGCAGCGCGGCGATCACGATCGACAGGCCGAGGATGCCGTTGCAGGTGATCATGGCGGCGGCGAACACGGTGTCCCGGGCCAGGGTGGCGTTCTTGATCGGCGCGTCGGCCATCAGCGTCACGATCAGCGCCACCTCGATGACGGTCACCGCCACCGCCAGCACCAGGGACCCGAAGGGTTCGCCGACCCGGTGGGCGATCACCTCCGCGTGGTGCACCGCCGCCAGCACCGCGCCGGCCAGGAACACAGCGACGACCGCGACGACGGCACCCGGCAGCGACCTGCCCCAGGTCAGGGCGAGCAGCACCAGGGCCAGCAGGGGCACGATGACGGTCCATCGGAGCAGGCCCGGTCGGCCGAGGGCGGCGCGGATGCGGTCGATCATCCGTCGAGCTTCGCAGAGCGCGCCCCCGACGCCCGGGCGACGCCACCGGAGTGTCGGCCGGTCGGTCACTGCGGTCAGTGCGGGCGGCCCGGGCGGCCCGGGCGGGTCAGTGCGGTGCGGCCGTCCACGCGTCGCCGACCATCCGGTCCAGGTCGGACCGTTCCGCCCGCCAGCCCAGTTCACGGGTGATCCGTTCGGTGTCGGCGACCAGCCGGGTGCCTCCGGTTGCGCGGGCCGCCGCACCACCGGCACCGGACGTCCCGTCACCCGCTCCACGGCCGCCACGACCTCCCGCATGCTCGCCGGGCTCGCCCCGACGTTGTAGCAGCGGAAGCCGTCGTGGGCCGCGAGCAGCGGCCCGGCGTCCAGCGCCCGCCGGTAGGCCTCGGCGACGTCGTCGACGTGGACGAAGTCGCGGACGAGTCCGCCGTCCCCGTTCAGCTCCAGGTGCGGATGGCGTCCGGCCGCGACGGCCAGCGCCCGCGGGACGATCCGGGCCTCGTCGGTGTCGCCCGGTCCGACCACGTTGAAGCAGCGCAGCGCCACCGCCGACACCCGGCCGGCCGCCGCATGCTCCCCGAGCAGTTCCTCGGCGGCCAGCTTCGACGCCCCGTACGGGTTGCCCGGCGCCGGCGGTGTCCGTTCGCCGATCGGCTGTGCGGCCGGCGATCCGTACACCGCGGCCGTGGAGGCGAACACCACCAACGGGCCGTCACCGCCACGGGCCCGGACGGCGTCCAGCAGGGCGGCCGTGCCGCCGAGATTCACGGCGCCGTGGTCCTCGGGACGGGCCGCGGACTCCCGCCCGCGGGTCAGCGCCGCCAGGTGGCAGACCGCGTCCACGCCGGTCAGGGCCGGTAGCAGCGCGGCGGCGTCCCGGACGTCCGCCTGCCACACCCGGGCCACCGGCAGGCCGTCCGCACCGGCACCCGTCCGGCGCAGCGCCCACACCTCGTGTCCCGCCGACGCCAGCCGCCGGACCACCGCCCGGCCGACGAAACCGGACGCACCGGTCACCAGGACCCGCATCGCGCCACCCCCGTCGTCCGCGTCCGGCCCGCGCCGTCACGACCGCCCATGATGCCCGGGCGGCGCCGCAACCGCCCACCCGTGGCGGGCGGGCGGCCGCCGACGCCCCCTGGACCACCCGTCGGCCGACCGGTTGAATCGCGGCCGTGACCACCATCGACCCGGCCGGCACGGACGCCGGCACAACGACGGACTCCGGCACGGATTGCGGTACCGACACCGACACCGACGCCGGCGAGCGCCTCGGCGAGGGCTTCGGCGAGGGCTCCGGCCGTCCGGCGGCCGAGGATCCGGCCCTCCGACTGCCGGACGGCCGCGTGCTCCGCTACCGCCTGCACGGCCCCGAGGACGGCATGCCGCTGCTCATGCTGGGCGGCACCCCCGACACCCGGCTGCTGCGGCCCGCCACCCGCGCCCGGCTCGCCGCGGCCGGCATCCGTGCGGTGACCGTGGACCGGCCCGGCTACGGCGGTTCCACCCGGCGGCCCGGCCGCGGCGTGGCCGACACCGTCGATGCCCTGCGCCGGGTCGCCGACAGCCTCGGCTGGCAGCGGTTCGCGGTCTCCGGCTTCTCCGGCGGCGGCCCGTACGCCCTGGGCTGCGCCGCCCTGCTGCCGGATCGGGTGACCCGCTGCGCGGTGCTCTCCGGTGTGGCCCCGGCCGACGCGGACGGCCTCGACTTCCACGCCGGGATGTCGGCGCAGAGCGTGGCGGAGTTCCGGCACGCCGCGCAGGGCGAACAGGTGCTGCGCCCGTTCCTCCAGCGGTACGGCCGGGAGGTCGAACAGGCGCTGGCCGAGCTGCCAGGCGACCCGGAGCGCCCGGCCAGGCTGCGCGCGATGTGGCGGGACGGCCTGGACGGCTGGGTGGACGACCATCTCGCGCTGGCGCGTCCGTGGGGCTTCGATCCGGCGGACGTCACCGTGCCCGTGGCCGTCCTGCACGGCACCGCGGACTCCTCCTGCCCGCCCGCGCACGCCCGGTGGCTGCTCGCCAGGATCCGCGGCGCCGAGCCCCGCCCGTACCGCGGCGGCCACGAACCCCGGAGGAGGTCGAGGCAGAGGCCCTGGGGTGGCTGCGCGGGCCGGAGTTCCGCCGAGGGCGCTGACGCGACGACCGTCGGTGTCAGCCGCGGGCCGGGCGGCCGACCACCAGGGCCAGGACGCCGGCCAGGGCGGCGGCCGCGGCCACACTGGTGAGGGCGAGCGGCAGGCTCACGGCGTCGGCGAGGAAGCCGATCACCGGCGGGCCGATCAGCATGCCCGCGTAGCCGAGGGCGGAGGCCGTGGCGACGCCCTGCGGGCCGCCCGCCGCGCCCGCCCGGCCGATCGCCAGCGGGAAGATGTTCGCCAGGCCCAGGCCGACCAGGACGAACCCGCCGAGCACCGCCGGTACGGCCGGCACCAGCGCCGCGACCAGCATGCCCGCCGCTGCCGTCGTGCCGCCGAAGAGCATCACCCGGGTCGCGCCGATCCGGATCGACAGCCAGGTGCCGCTCACCCGTCCCGCCGTCATCGCGAAGGCGAAGGCCGCGTAGCCGGCGGCGGCCATGCCGGCGCTCGCGTGGACGTCGTCGGTCAGGTGCAGGGTCGCCCAGTCCGCGAGCGCCCCCTCGCCGTACGCGGTGCACAGGGCGGTCAGGCCGAGGAGGACGACCAGCAGCCGGGTGTGCCCGCCGGCGCCGCGGCCGTTCACCGCGGCCGGTGCGGCCGCGCGGACGGCGGGGGCGGTGGTCCCGCCGCCGCGCAGCAGCACGGCGCCGGCGAGGGCGGTCACCACCAGTCCGAGCGCACCGCCGAGGGCGAGCGCCCAGGCCGCGCTGAGCGTGCCCGCCAGCAGGCCGCCGACGGCCGCGCCGAGCAGGCCGCCGAGGCTGTACCCGGCGTGGAAGCTCGGCATCACGGGGCGCCGCAGCTCGGCCACCAGGTCGACGGCGGCGCTGTTCATGCTGACGTTGGCGGCGCCGTAGCCGATGCCGAACAGGAGCAGCACGGCGCCGAGCGCCGCGACGGAGTGGGTGTGCGCGGGCAGCGGGACGGCGAGGCTGAGCAGGGCCACCGAGGCGACCGTGACCCGGCGGCTGCCGTACCGCAGGCAGAGCCGCCCGACCAGGGCCATGGTGGCGACCGCGCCGGCCGAGATGCAGAGCAGGGCCAGGCCGAGGGCACTGTGCGAGGCGTGCACCTGGGCCCGGATGTCGGGGATCCGGACCACCCAGGCCGCGAACAGGAAGCCGTCGACGGCGAAGAAGGCGGTCAGGGCGAGCCGGGCCGCCGACCAGGCGCGCGGAGCGTCTGCGGGTGCCGCACGGGTGGAGCGGCGGCCGGCGGGTGCGGCCTCGACGGAGGGGCGGACGGCGGCGTCGGTGGTGCGGTCGGCGACGGAGGATCGGGCATCGGTTTTGTTTACTAGCGGCACAAAGTAAGAATAGGGGAGTGCCCACCTCACCCACAAGTGCGCAGTTCCCGTCCGGTGCCCGGAACCCGGCCGAGCCGCGACGCAGCGCGCCCGACCGCGGCCGCACCCTGCTCGGACCGGCGCTGGCCCTCGTCCACACCGGCCTGGCGCCCACCCGGTCCGCGCTCACCAGCGCCCTCGACGTCACCCGGGCCACCGCCGGTGCCGTCACCGGCGAACTCGAGGCCCTCGGGCTGATCACCGTCGACTCCCGGCCGGCGGGCGGCGGCCGCGGCCGGCCGTCCCACCGGCTCGCGATCGACCCGGCCGGGCCGGTGGTCGTCGCCGCGCAGATCCACGCAGACGGCCTGAGCGTGGCCCTGGCCGGGCTCGGCGGCCGACTGGAGACACCCCGCTACCTCCCGCTGCCGGACGCCACCGACCCCGTCCGGATGCTGCGCGCCGTCGCCGAGGCGGGTGCGGCTCTCGCCCGCGCCTCCACCCGGCGGTGCCTCGGCATGGCGCTCGCCCTGCCCAACCCGGTGACCGAACCGGACGGCACCGCCCTCGCCGCGCTCCACTTCGCCTGGCCCAGCGGCACGCCCGTCGCGGACCTCTTCGACCAGGAGGTCCGGCGCGCCGACTTCGGCCCCCGGGCCCGGACGCCCGTGCCCGCCGCCGTCGCCAACGACGCCAACCTCGCCGCCCTCGCCGAGCACCGGCACGGCGCCGGCCGCGGCGCCCGCCACCTGCTGCTCGTCACCTCGGGGCACCGCGGAGTCGGTGGCGCGCTCGTCATCGACGGGCATCTGCACACCGGCAGTTCCGGACTCGCCCTGGAGGTCGGCCATCTGACGGTCGACCCGCTCGGCCGGCCCTGTCCCTGTGGCAACCGCGGCTGCCTGAACTCCGAGACCGACCCGGAGGCCCTGTTCATCGCCGCCGAGCGCATCCCCGACCCGGCCGGCCCGCTGCTCGGCCAGGCCCGCCTGCTCGCCCGCTCCGCCGCCACCGACCGGGTGGCCGAACGGGCCGTCGAGCACGTCGTGGACCGGCTCGGCCTCGGCCTCGCCGGGCTGGTCAACATCCTCAACCCGGACCGCATCGTGCTCAGCGGCCTCCACCTCGACCTGCTCGCCGCCGCCCCCGAGCGGCTGGCCGCCGTGGTCGCCGACCGCTGCCTGTGGGGGCGCAGCGGGCGGGTGCCGATCGTGCCCGCCCAGGTCGACCACGCGGGGCTGGTCGGCGCGGCGGAACTCGCCTGGGAGCCCTACCTGCAGGACCCGCAGCTGGTGCCCACCGGCCGGCTCGCCGAGGGCAGGCCGACGTAGGTCCGCTGCCGTCCGGCCCCCGGGGCATGCCTGCGCGGCTTCCTGCCGTGGGGGTACGGGGGCTGCGGGGTCGCTACGGGGTCCGCGGGGTCGCTACGGGGTCGCTACGGGGTCTGCGGGGGCGCTACGGGGTCGCCGTCCGGTCCCAGTGCAGGCTGCGGGCGGTGGCCAGGAAGTGCCCGACGAGCGGGCTCCCGTCGTCCGTGCGCCAGGCCATGGCGACCGTGGAGCGGGCGGTGTCCGGGGTGATCCGGCGGTAGGCGACCCCCGCAGCCGGACGGCGCGCACACCGGCCGGGGCCAGCGACACCCCGAGGCCCGCCGCGACCAGGGCGGCCACCGTCTGCCACTCCACCGCACGCTGGACGACCCGCGGCTCGAACCCGGCCGCGCGGCAGACGCCGAGGATCCGGTCGTGGACGGTGGGCCCGCACGCCCGGGGCAGCAGGACGAACGGCTGGTCCGCCAGGGCGGCGACCGGAACGGTGCGGCCGACCGCCAGCGGATGGCCTGCCGGCAGCACGGCCACGAACCGCTCGCTGAGCAGGGGCTCCACGGCCAGGCCGGGCTCCACCGGCGGCTCGCGCAGGAGGCCGACGTCGAGGGCCCGTTCGTGCAGCGCGGAGACCTGCGGGGCCGTGGTCATCTCCCGGATGTCCAGGTCCACGGCCGGGTACCGGGCGCGGAACGCGGTCAGCAGGCCGGGCAGCAGGGTCGGCGCCAGCGAGGCGGCGAAACCGATCCGCAGCCGGCCCGCGAGCCCGTCGCCGACCCGGCGTGCCGCCGCCAGTCCGTCGGCGATCTCACCGAGCGCGCGGCGGGCCGCGGGCAGCAGCTCGCGGCCCGCGGGGGTGAGCGAGATCCGGCCGGGCCCGCGGACGAACAGCGGGTGGCCGACTCTCGCTTCGAGCCGTCGGATCTGCTGGCTCAGCGGCGGCTGGGCGATCCCCAGCCGGTCGGCGGCGTGCCCGAAGTGGAGCTCCTCCGCGAGCACGGCGAAGGCGTGCAGCTGGTGCAGCGCGAGTTCGGGGCGGTCCGTGCCGCCGGAGCCGGTGATGTTCCCCGTGACGTCCGAGCCCTTCATACGGCCAGGGATATCACGGCTGCGGCTCCGCGCTATTGGACGTATCGGCGACCGCTGCCTACCGTCGCGGCATGACCCAGTACCTGCCGTCCCCCGAGGGCCAGTCGCCCGTTCACGGCATCAACCGCCCTGCTGCCGCGACGGCCGCGGCTGTTGCTGTGCCCGCCCCCGGTGCCGCGTCGCCCGTGCGGCGGGCGATCCTCGGCGGTTCGGTGTTCGAGGAGCGGATCGGCTACGCGCGCGCCGTCGTCGACGGCGACCGGGTGCACGTGTCCGGCACCACCGGGTTCGACTACGCCACGATGGCGATCTCCGACGACGTCGTCGATCAGGCCGAGCAGTGCCTGCGCACCATTGGCGCCGCACTGGCGGAGGCCGGCTGCACCTTCGCCGATGTCGTCCGGGTGCGCTACCTGCTGCCCGACCGCGCGGACTTCGAACCGTGCTGGCCCGTCCTCCGGGCTCGCTTCGGCGATGTCCGCCCGGCCGCGACGATGATGGTCTGCGGCCTCGCCGATCCCCGAATGAAGATCGAGATCGAGGTGGACGCCCGCCGCCCCGCCGACGCGTCGGAGCCCGGGCGCCCCTGCTGACGGGGGCCCGGGCTCCGGTCCGGGCCCCGCCGGACGTCGGGGTCACGCGGAAGCGCTCGGTCTGCTCTGAATCGCTCGGGTCACGCGGAATCGCTCGGGTCACGCGGAAGTGCTCGGGTCACGCGGAGTAGCTCAGGCGGCCCACGGTGCGGCGGCGCAGCAGCCGCAGCAGCGGGGCCGTTCGATCGGTGGGCGGCTCACCGCTGCGGGCGAGGCTGGCGAGGCGGTCGGCCTCGTGGCCGCGCAGCTGCACCGGGGCGCCGATGCCACGGTCACGGTCACGCTCGCCGGTGAGCTCGACGAGGGCTGCGACGAGCACGGAGTAGTCGCTCATTCTGAGTTCCTTTCGTGGGATTTCCTCTGTCCACAAGGATGACGGCCTGTCATGACAAAGGTTTTGCAGGCGGGTCTCGTTCCGATGGCCGAATGGCGAACGAACGTTTCCGATCCGTGACCGGACGGGCGACGGTGTTACGGACGCCGTGCGCCCGAACGGAGGTCGCGGCGCCGGACCCGACGGGCCCGGGAATCCGCTGCCGATGCGGCGCGTTCAGCCGATCATGACCCTTGCACCCGGCACCGAGATCCTGCGCTACGCCGCCTTCACCGCTGACCCGGCGGGCGGCAACCCGGCCGGCGTGGTTCCCGACGCGGCGGGCCTGGACGACGCCGAGCAGCTCGCCATCGCGGCCCGGCTCGGATACTCGGAGACCGCCTTCCTCCGCCCGATCGGGGACCGTGCCTATGCGGTCCGGTACTTCAGCCCGCTCGCCGAGGTCCCGTTCTGCGGCCACGCCACCATCGCCTCGGCGGTCGCGCTCGGCGAGCGGCTCGGCCCCGGTGGGCTCCGCTTCGAGACGAAGGCGGGCACCGTCCCGGTAGAGGTCGTCGCCGGAGGGGACGGTGTGCTGTCGGCGACCCTCACCAGCGTCGAGCCGTCGGTCGAACCGGTCGCCGACGCCGATGTCACCGAGGCACTGGACGCCCTCGGCTGGAGCCGTACCGATCTGGACCAGGCCCTGCCGCCGCGGATCGCCTTCGCGGGCGCCCGCCACCTGGTGCTCGCCACCGCGACCCGCGAGCGCCTCGCCGACCTCGCCTACGACTTCGACCGGCTCACCCGCTTCATGACCGGTCTCGACCTCACCACCCTGCAGCTCGTGCACCGCACGGCGCCGGACGTCTTCCACGTCCGCGACCCGTTCCCGGTCGGCGGCGTCGTCGAGGATCCGGCCACCGGCGCCGCGGCCGCCGCCTTCGGCGCCTACCTGCGCGAGATCGACGGCGTGCGGGACGCCGAACTCACCCTGCACCAGGGCGAGGACCTCGGACGCCCCGGCACCCTGCGGGTCCGCATCGACCCCGCCGACCGGCTGATCCGGGTGAGCGGCGCAGCGGTGCGGATCCCTCGCCGTAACCCGACCCGTAACCCCGACCCGTCCTCCTGAGCCGTCCTCCTGAGCCGTCGTCCTGAGCCGCGACCCCGAGCCGGCGGGGCATGCTGAACGGGGAGCGGGACCGGGCCGCGCGGTGGTGGCCCGGGCCCGCGTACTCCCGGGGAGTAGGCGCGCCCACCCCGGCAGGCTGACGCCCCGGTGCAGGTCCGGCCGTTAGCCTTCCCGGCATGACCGAAGAACGCCCGTCCGGGCAGGCCCCGTGGCAGCCCCCTGGGTCCGCGCGGCCAAGGCGGACTGGCCGGTGGCGTCCTCGGTGCTGGTCGCGGCCGTCCAGGTGGCCGGCACCACGGCGGCCTCCCGTCACCAGGGCGGGCGCGTCCCGCTCGACGCCTTCGGCTACCTGCTGCTCCTGCTCGGCCCCGCCCTGCTGGTGCTGCGCCGCCGCCGCCCGGTGGCGGTGGCGGTGGGCACGACGGCCGTCACCGCGGCCTACCTGTTCGCCGGCTACCCGTACGGACCGGCCTTCCTCAGCCTGGTGGTGGCGGTCTGTGTCGCCGTCCAGCTGGGCCACCGCCGGGTCGCCTGGGCGTGCGCGGGCTCCTTCTACGCCGCCCACCTGCTGATCTCCTACGTCATGCCGCAGTCCTGGCTGCGCGGGTCGGGGCATCAGCAGAACGGCTGGCAGGAGCTCGGCATCGCCGCCTGGCTGCTGCTGGTGATGGCGGCCGCCGAGATCCTGCGGTTCCGCCGCGAGCGGATCGACGCGGTCAGGGCCGCCGCCGCCCAGGCCCAGCGCCGCCGGGTGGACGAGGAGCGGCTGCGGATGGCACGCGAACTGCACGACATCCTGGCCCACAGCATCTCGCTGATCCACGTCCAGGCCGGTGTCGGGCTGGAACTGCTGGACTCCCGCCCCGAGCAGGCCCGGACGGCGCTGACCACGATCAAGGCGGCCAGCAAGGAGGCGCTCGGCGAGGTCAGGCAGGTGCTCGGCACCCTGCGCGGTCCGGACGCGGCGGCCCCGCTCAGCCCCGCACCCGGCCTCGCCCGGCTGGACGAACTGGCGGCGCAGGCCGGACAGGCCGGTCTCGCGGTCTCCGTACGGTCGACCGGGACGGCACGGGCCCCCGCCCCGGTCCTCGACCTGACGGCGTTCCGGATCGTCCAGGAGGCGCTGACCAACGTGATCCGCCACTCGGCGGCGCGCCGCGCGGAGGTGGTGCTGGAGTGGACGGCCGACGCCCTGACGGTGACGGTGGACGACCCGGGTCCGGCCGGCCGGGCGGCTCCGGGTGGACCGGTGGTCGGGGGACACGACGGGACGGCGAGCGGCGGTCCGGACGCCGGGGCCGAGGGGGCGGTGGGCCCGTCGGCTCCGGCGCGGGTCTGCTCGGGATGCGGGAGCGGGTGGCGGCGGTCGGCGGCACACTGGCGGCCGGGCCCGACGGGGAGGGCGGTTTCCGGGTGCGGGCCCGGCTGCCGCTGGGCGGGAGCGGGGCCGCCCGGTGAGCGTGTCGGCGCGCGCGGTCGGTGGGGCGAAGGGCGAGGCTGCGCCCGTTGCGCTCCGTGCCGCGCGTACGGGGGAGAGCGCTGCCGACGGGGGAGAGGGCCGTGGGGGCAGAGTGCTGAGGAGCGAGCGATGATCAGGGTGCTGCTGGCGGACGACCAGGCTCTCGTCCGGGCCGGCTTCCGGGCGCTGCTCGACGCCCAGCCCGACATCGAGGTGGTGGGTGAGGCCGACGACGGTGAGCAGGCTGTCGCGCTCGCCGTCGAACTGCGCCCCGACGTCGTCCTGATGGACATCCGGATGCCCCGGCTGGACGGTCTGGAGGCCACCCGCCGGATCGGCGCGGACCCGTCCCTGGCGGGCCTTCGTGTGGTCGTCCTGACCACCTTCGAGCTCGACGAGTACGTCTTCGAGGCGCTGCGCGGCGGCGCCGCGGGCTTCCTGGTGAAGGACACCGAACCGGCCGAACTCCTCCGGGCCGTCCGGGTGGCGGCGGCCGGGGACGCCCTGCTCTCGCCGGGCGTGACCCGGCGGCTGATCGGCGAGTTCGCGGCCCGCTCCAAGGCGCCGCAGCCGGGAGGCCTGGACGTCCTCACCGAGCGGGAACGGGAGGTGCTGGCGCTGGTCGGGCTCGGCCTCTCGAACGAGGACATCGCGCGACGCCTGGTGGTCAGCCCGCTCACCGCCAAGACCCATGTCAGCCGGGCCATGATCAAGCTCGGGGCCCGCGACCGGGCCCAACTGGTCGTCCTGGCCTACGAGTCGGGATTGGTCAGGCCCGGCTGGCTGGGCTGAGCGCAGAGCCGGGCGGAGGTGCCCCGACTCACGGGGTCCGACTCACGGGGTCCGGGGCTCGAGGTCCGGGGCTCGGGGGCGCGGGGGCTCGGGGGTGCGGGGGCCTGCAGCAGGTGGAGGAAGCACCACCTCGAAGACGGGTGCTGGGGGTATGGGCGTTGTGCGCCGGGCGGAGTTGACTTCTCGTCATGCGAATCATCCGCCGCTGCGCGGCTCTCGGTGCCACCCTCGTTCTTCTCCTGCTCGCCTCGACGGTCCTGGCCAGGGCCGCCCACCTGTTGCCCCTGCACCTGTTCCCCGCCAGGCCGCTGCCCGTCCGTCCGTTGCCCGGCAGACCAGTGCCCGCTGACGAACCTGCCGTCCCCGGGCCCGCGCCCCGTCTCCGCGCGGGCCCCGGTGGGCCACGGGCCGCTCCCACCGGGCCCCCACCGGCGCCCGATCCCATGCCTGATCCCGCCCGATTCCGCACCCCTGCCTCCGGGCCGCTCCGGGCCTGCTGGGCGGCCCCGTCCGGCGGGCCAGGGGCGGCCCGCGGGGCCGTCCGGTCCGGCGGCCGCAGGGCAGGCGTGCGTCCTACCGACGGAGGCGGTCGGATGCCCTGCGCGCGGCACCCGCCCGGGCCCGCCCGGCCGGTTGACGGTCGGTTGCCGACGGGGCGTCAGGGTGCCGTCAGTAGGACTGGAGCTCGATCAGCGTGCCCTCCGGATCGCGCAGGTGCGCGGTACGCAGCGCAGGCCCCCACGCCGGACGATCGGTCGGCGCAGCCACGGAGATGGCGCCGTGGCGCAGGCAGAGCGCATGGCCGACCTCCACGTCGTCGACCCGGCAGACGAACATCACGCCCCTGCCGTCGCCTTGACCTCCGTCCTCGTCGCCTGCCCTGAGGCCGGAGCCGACGGCGTCGGGGCCCATGACATCCGGGCCGAGCGCACCGGCCATCGCGGCGCGATCGAACAGGGCAAGCACGCCCTGTCCGTCGACGTCCCAGTGGGCGTACGGGCCGTCGGCATCGCCCTTCATCAGCTGGGCACCCGTCAACTCCGGGAGGACGGCCTCGTAGAAGCGGAAGGTCTCGGCGAATCTGCTGACGAGCAGGCGGGGGTGAAGGGCGTCCACGGCGGCATCCTCCAAATTAGTGGGTGTGCACCCACTATAGGTCCGGACCGACAATACGCACCTACACTTCCGGGTATGGAATCCCCCGAAGCCGCCCCGCCCAGCCTGGTTTGCCTGAC
Source organism: Kitasatospora paranensis (assembly GCF_039544005.1). Classification (NCBI taxonomy): domain Bacteria; kingdom Bacillati; phylum Actinomycetota; class Actinomycetes; order Kitasatosporales; family Streptomycetaceae; genus Kitasatospora; species Kitasatospora paranensis. Next base: position 1,981,503 of record NZ_BAABKV010000001.1, on the reverse strand, counting down.
CACCTATCTGCTCTCCCGGACGGGCAAGGCGGCCCGCGGGCGCCTGACCGAGCGCCTCGCGGCCCGGGGGCTCCGGCTGTGGCACATGGCCGTCCTCGCAGCGCTCACCGACTTCGGCCCCCACGTGCAGCGGGCCCTGGCCACCCGGTTGTCGGTGGACCCGAGCGACATCGCCAAGGTGGTCGACGAACTCGCCGCCGCCGGATGGGTCGGGCGCACCCGCGATCCGGCCGACCGCCGCCGCGTCCGGGTCACCGTCACCCCGGAGGGCCGTACCGCGTTGGCCGCACTCCGGTCGGACGCCGAGGCCGTCCAGGACGATCTCCTCGCCCCGCTCGACGACGCCGAGCGCGACCAGCTCACCGCGCTGCTGCGCCGCGTCTTCGACCACGTCCAGGCCGGCCCAGCCCCCGACCTCGGCCCGGCCCCCGACCCAGGCCCGAACCCCACCCCTGGCTGACCCCGGCGGCCTCCTCGTACTCCGCCGGGAGTAGGGCCGATGCCGCTGGCCGGACGACGCGCAGGGGCGTGCTCCGGCGGCAGGCTCTCAGTGTCGCGAAGTGGGCGACACCGACGACACCGAGGAGATGGACGTCATGGACACCCTGCTGGCGAACGCGGACGGGCACTGGCCCGGGCCCTGGATCCTGCTCGTCCCGCTGTTCTGGGCGGCGGCGGTGGTCCTGGTGGTACTGATCCTCCGCCGGACGGTGTGGCGGCGCGGCCCGTGGTCCCACGGCTGCGGTCCGGGTCAGGGCGGCCAGGGCCCGCTGGCCACGCTCGGTGACCGGTACGCCCGCGGCGAGATCGACGTCGAGGAGTACCGGGCACGCCGTTCCGTGCTGACCGAGCACCTCCGGCAGCCGCAGACCGGCGGTGGCAAGTGAGCGTCGTCGTGGAGTTGCACGCCGCCGCCCGGGTGGCCGATGCCGTGAAGGTGTACGGCATCGGCGAGACCCGGGTGCGGGCGCTGGACCACGTGTCGGTGGAGTTCCCGGCCGGCAGGTTCACCGCGATCATGGGGCCTTCCGGCTCCGGCAAGTCGACGCTGATGCACTGCGCCGCCGGTCTGGACACGCTCACCGCGGGCAGTGCCTTCATCGGCGGCACCGAGCTGGGCAGCCTGAACGACCGGAGACTGACGGAGCTTCGGCGCGAGCGGATCGGCTTCGTGTTCCAGTCGTTCAACCTGGTGCCGACACTCACCGTCCGGGAGAACATCACCCTGCCGCTCGACCTCGCCGGTGCCGCACCCGACGGCCCGTGGATCGACGCGCTGATCGACGTCGTCGGGCTCGGCGACCGGCTGCGGCACCGCCCGGCGGAGCTCTCCGGCGGGCAGCAGCAGCGCGTCGCCGTCGCGCGGGCCCTGGCCGGGCGCCCCCAGGTCGTGTTCGCGGACGAGCCGACCGGCAATCTCGACTCCCGCTCCGGTGCCGAAGTCCTCGGTCTGCTCCGGCGGGCCGTGGACACCATGGGCCAGGCGGTGGTGATGGTCACCCATGACCCGACGGCGGCCGCTCATGCCGACGAGGTGCTGTTCCTCGCCGACGGGCGTCTCGTCGACAGCATGCGCGAACCCACCGCGGATCGCGTGCTCGACCGGATGAAGGCCTTCGACACCCGCGACACCCGCGCCGACGTGGACACCCGCGTCGACATGGAAGCCCGCGACACCCGCGACACCCGCGCTCCGCTGACTGCAGGCACCGACGAGGGGAGCGGCCGGGCATGAACACCACCCTGCGCATCGGCCTCCGTTCGGCCCGCGCCCACCGTCGCCGGTTGTTCGGCACGGCACTGGCCGTCCTGCTCGGCGTTGCCTTCCTGACCGGCACCATGGTGCTCGGCGACACCCTGCGGGCCAACTTCGACACCCTGTTCGCCGACGCCAACGCCGGGACGGGCGCCGTGGTCCGCAGCGCCGACGTGCTGGACGCCCAGGGCGTGCCCGGCGGCGTCCGCGCGCCCGTCGAAGCGGCGCTCGCCGACCGGCTGCGCACCGTGCCGGGGGTGAGCGCCACCGAGGCGTCCGTCCAGGGCGCGGGGCAGCTGGTCGGTCACGACGGCAAGCCGGTCGGCGGCCAGGGCCCGCCGACCCTCGCAGGGAACTGGCTCACCGACCCCGTCCTCAACCCGTACCGGCTGTCGGAGGGCCGGGCGCCCGCCGCGCCCGGCGAGGCCGTGATCAACCGTGGCGCGGCCAGGGCCGGCGGGCTCCACCTCGGCGACACCACCGTGCTGCGCACGCCCGACCCGGTGCGGATCACCGTGGTCGGCATCGCGACCTTCGGCGCGGACGCCGACGGCATGGGTCCGTCCACCTTCACCGGGCTGACCCTGGCCGATGCCGAACGCCACCTCACCCCGAAGGGCCATGGTCAGGCGTCCGCGATCCGGGTGCGGTCCGACTCCCTGAGCCAGGCTCAGCTGGTCGACCGGATCGTCCCTCAGTTGCCGTCGGGTGTGCAGGCGCTCACCGGTCGGGCGGCCACGGCCGAATCGACGGCGGACGTCTCCGGGCGCTTCCTGACCATGTTCACCACGCTGCTGCTGGTGTTCGCCGGTATCGCGCTGCTGGTGGCGACCTTCACCATCCACAACACCTTCGCCATCGTGGTCGCGCAGCGGACGCGGGAGAGCGCCCTGCTGCGGGCGCTGGGCGCCAGTCGGCGGCAAGTCCTGCTCGGCACGCTGGCCGAGGCGGCGATGGTCGCGGTGGCGGCCTCGGCAGCCGGTCTGCTCGGCGGTGTCGGCGTTGCGGCCGGCCTGAAGGCGCTGTTCGCGGCGCTCGGCTTCTCGTTGCCGACCGGCGGCATGGTGGTCGCGGCGGCATCGATCGCCCTGCCGCTCGCCGTCGGGGTCCTGGTCACCCTCGGCTCCGCGCTGGTCCCCGCCGTGCGGGCCGGCCGCACGGCTCCGCTCGCCGCTCTGCGCGAGACGGCGGTGGACGGTGCGGCGAGCGGCCGCGGCGGCCGGGTACGGGCGGTGCTGGGTGCCGTCCTGCTCGTCGGCGGCGTCCCCTTGGCAGCGGTCGGCGCGACCCGCGGCGGGTCCGGTGGCCCTTCGGTGCTGCTCACCGCCGTCGGCGCGGTCGCGGCGCTGGCCGGCACGGTGGTGCTGGGGCCGGTGGCCGCGGTGCCGGTGGTCCGCGTCCTCGGGGCGCCGCTGCCCCGGCTGCGCGGGGTCGGCGGAGTCCTGGCCCGGCGCAACGCCGCCCGCAATCCGAGCCGGACGGCGGCGACGGCCACCGCCCTGATGGTGGGGGTCGCGGTGGTCACCCTGTTCACCGTCTTCGGCGCCTCGATCCGGGCCACCCTCGACGACACGGTCAACCGCTCCTTCGCCGGTGATCTGGCGGTGACGGCGCCCTCGTTCGGCGCCGGCGGCAGCGGCGTCAGCCCGGGGCTCGCCGACGCCGTCCGGGCGCTGCCCGAGGTGCGGCAGGCCGTGGGGCTCGGCAAGGGGGTCGCCCGGATCGACGGCCACGGGCGGCAGTTGGACGTCACCGACCCGTCCCGCCTCGCCGGCGTGGTCGCGCTCGGCCGGGTGGACGGCTCGCTGGCGGCGCTCGGCACCGACGGCCTCGCGGTGTCCCGCACCGAGGCCGCCGCCCGCGGGTGGCATCTGGGCAGCACCGTCCCGGTGACCTTCGCCGACGGCACCGCCGGTTTCACCGTTCGCGCGCTGTACGAGGGCGGCGGTGTGGCGGGCGACTACCTGATGACCCGCCAGGCCTGGGCGCCGCACCGGGGCCAGGACAGCGACACCCTGGTCGCGGTCGCCCTGAAGCCCGGCGTGTCACCCGCCGCGGGCCGGGCCGCGGTCGAGCGGGTGGCCGCCGGCTTCGGCAGCCCGCAGGTCCAGGACCGGGCCGAGTACGCGGCGAGCGCCGCCGGCGGCGTCGACATCATGCTGTCCGTGGTGTACGCGCTGCTCGCCCTGGCGGTGCTGATCGCACTGCTCGGCATCGCCAACACGCTGACCCTGGCGGTCCACGAGCGCACCCGTGAGCTCGGTCTGCTGCGGGCGGTGGGCCAGACCCGCGGCCAGCTGCGGTCGATGGTGCGCTGGGAGTCGGTGCTGGTGGCGGCGTTCGGCACGGTGGGCGGACTCGGGCTGGGCGCCTTCCTCGGCTGGGCGCTCGTCCGCGCGTCGGACAGCGCGGGAGACGGCTCGTTCGCGCTGCCGGCCGGCCGGCTCGCCGTGGTGCTGATCGCCGGCCTGGTGGCGGGCGCCGTCGCGGGCCTCCGTCCGGCCGGGCGGGCGGCGCGGCTCGACGTCCTCCGGGCGATCGCGGCGGACTGACCGCCGTTCGGGCAGCGCGTGGGCCCACGGGCCCCGGCCGCACACCGGTTCGGGGCCCGATAAGGGTTCACTGGAGGCTTCGTAACAGTCACTTATCGTAGGCGACTGTTACACTCGGTGGAGGTGGCCGGACCCGGACAAGGGATCGGACCGGACAAGGGAGAAGAGCGATGGCCCTGCACACCGTCGACGTGGACCGCAGTGACCGCGCCTATCGCGACTGGCTCAAGGAGGCCGTCCGCAAGGTCCAGGCGGACGCGAACCGCTCCGCCGACACGCACCTGCTGCGCTTCCCGCTGCCCGAGGACTGGGGCATCGACCTCTACCTCAAGGACGAGTCCACCCACCCCACCGGCAGCCTCAAGCACCGCCTCGCCCGGTCGCTCTTCCTCTACGGCCTGTGCAACGGCTGGATCAGACCGGGCAAGCCCGTCATCGAGGCCTCCAGCGGCTCCACGGCCGTCTCCGAGGCGTACTTCGCCAAGCTGATCGGCGTCCCGTTCGTCGCGGTGATGGCCAGGACCACCAGCCAGGCCAAGATCGATCTGATCGAGTTCCACGGCGGCCGATGTCACCTCGTCGACAACCCGTGCGAGGTGTACGAGGTCTCCGCCAGGCTGGCCGAGGAGACCGGCGGGCACTACATGGACCAGTTCACCTACGCCGAGCGGGCCACCGACTGGCGGGGCAACAACAACATCGCCGAGTCGATCTTCGCGCAGCTGCGGCTGGAGCCGCACCCGGAGCCCGCCTGGATCGTGGCGACCGCCGGCACCGGCGGCACCTCGGCCACCATCGCCCGGTACGTGCACTACATGCAGTACGACACCAGCATCTGTGTCGCCGACCCGGAGAACTCCTGCTTCTTCCAGGGCTGGGTGGAGCACGACCCGGCGGCGGTCTGCGCCAGCGGTTCGCGGATCGAGGGCATCGGCCGTCCGCGGATGGAGCCCAGCTTCGTGCCGGGTGCCGTCGACCGGATGATGAAAGTCCCGGATGCCGCCTCGATCGCCGCGATCCGCGTCCTGGAACACGTCCTCGGACGGAAGGTCGGCGCCTCCACCGGCACCGGTCTGTGGAGCGCGCTGCGGATCGTCGCCGAGATGCGCGCCGCGGGCGAGCGCGGCAGCGTGGTCACGCTGATCTGCGACCCGGGCGACCGCTACCTGGACAAGTACCACGCGGACTCCTGGCTGGCCGACCAGGGCATCGACATCGCCCCCTACCGGGCCGAGCTGGAGGACTTCCTCGACGGCGCCCGGCTCACCCTGACCTGACATCAGCCGCCCGCCCGCACGCTCGCCCCGCACGCTCCGGCCTCACCCGCCGCGCGCCTGCCCCGCCCGCTCCGGCCTCACCTGCCCGCTCCGGCTGCCGCCGGGGCGGGCGCGGTCGTCCCGCGGCAGAAAACCGATGGTGCCCTTCTGGCCCCCCTTGTACGGTGTACGAGAAATTGTACGCCGTACAGGAAAGAACAGGGGCGGGCATGTCACAGGTCGAGCGGAGGCCGGATCGATGGGTGATCCTCGCCGTCATCTGTCTCGCACAGCTCACGGTGGTGCTGGACAACACCATCCTCAACGTCGCCGTCCCCTCGCTCACCGAGGAGCTCGGCGCCACCACCGCGCAGACCCAGTGGGTCATCGGCGCGTACTCGCTGGCCCAGGCCGGCCTGCTGATCGCGGCCGGCGGCCTCGCCGACCGCTACGGCCGCAAGAAGGTGCAGCTGCTCGGACTCGCCGTGTTCGGCGCGGGCTCGCTGGCCGCGGCGCTGGCCACCGGGCCGGGCGGGCTCATCGCCGCACGGGCCGGCATGGGCGTCGGCGGCAGCCTGCTGCTCGCCACCAGCCTCGCCATCGTGGTCCGGACCTTCGACGCCGAGGAGCAGCCGAAGGCGATCGCCGCCTGGACGGCGGTCGCCTCGCTCGGCGTCGCACTCGGCCCGGTGGTCGGCGGCGTGCTGCTCGCGCACTTCTGGTGGGGGTCGGTGTTCCTCGTCAACCTCCCCGTCGCCGCGCTGGCGCTGGTTGCGGTGGCCCGACTGGTCCCCGAGTCCAAGGACCCGCGGGGCGACCGCCCCGATCTGCTCGGCGCGGCCCTGTCCACCGCGGGCCTGGTGGGCCTGGTGTACGCGGTGATCCAGGGCCCCGGCAGCGGCTGGACGGCCCCGCGGACCATGCTGGCAGGCGGCGTCGGGCTGCTCCTGCTGCTGGCTTTCGCGCTCTGGGAGCGCCGCATCGAGCACCCGCTGCTCGACCCGGCGTTCTTCCGCAACCCGCGGTTCCGCGGCGCGGTCTCCGGTGGCGTGCTGGTCAGTTTCGGCATGGGCGGCTCGCTGTTCCTGCTCACCCAACACCTCCAGTTCGTCCTCGGCTACGGCCCGCTCGCCGCCGGTGTGCGCACCGCGCCGATGGCGTTGACCGTGGTCGTCCTCAACCTCACCGGCACCGGCATGCGGCTGACCATGCGGTTGCGGCCACCGGTCGCCATCGCCACCGGGCTCGGCCTGCTCGCGGCCGGCCTCGCCGCGATCGCCGTGCTCGGACGCCACGGCTCCTACCCGGGGATCCTGCTCGGCCTCGTCCTGATGGGGGCCGGCGTGGCCTGCGCGCAACCTGCCATGGCGGGTGCGGTGATGACCTCGATCCCGCCGGAGCGGGCCGGCATCGGGTCGGGACTGATGGGCACCCTCGGCGAGCTCGGCAACTCGCTCGGCGTCGCCGTGCTCGGCGCGGTGCTGACCGCCGGCTTCGCGTCGGCGCTGCCGTCCGGGCTGCCGGGATCCGCCGCACGGTCGCTGCCGGACGCACTCGCCGCGGCCGGACCGTCCGGTGCCGACCGGGTCGGTGCGGCCTTCGCCGACAGCCTGACTTCCAGTCAGCTGATCGGCGCGGCCGCGGTACTGGCCGGCGGGCTGGTCGCGGCCTGGCTGCTCGGCCGGGCCGGCGCGCAGCAGCCCGGGCAGCCCGGCCCGTCGCAGGCCGAGCCGGTGGCGCAGCACGGCTGACGGCCGCTCTACGATCGCTGCACGGCCGCCCTCGCGACCGTGCAGCGATCACGAGCAGCGATCGCCGGCAGCGATCACCGAAGGACAGAGGAATGCCCGACAAGCCCCGCGACCCCGGCGTCAGCGTCTGGCTGGCCCCGCCCAAGGACCGCAGGCGGGGCACCGCACCCGCGGGCCTGAACCGGGACCGGATCGTCCGCGCGGCCGTCGCCCTGCTGGACGCCGACGGTGTGCAGGCCTTCTCGATGCGCCGGCTGGCCGCCGAGCTCGAGGTCACGGCGATGTCGGTGTACTGGCACGTCGACAACAAGGACGACCTGCTGGAGTTGGCCCTCGACGACGTACTGGGGGAGTTGCGGATCCCGCCGTTCGGTGCGGACGACGACTGGCGCGGCCACCTCCGCACCCTGGCCCACCAGTACCGCCGCTGCTTCCAGGGTCATCCGTGGGCCGCCCAACTGGCCAGCCGGTTCCTGGCGGTGGGCCCCAACGCGCTGTTCTTCTCCACCAGTGCGATCGGTGCGATGACCCGCAGCGGCCTGCCCGGCGACCAACTGGCCGGCGCGCTCGGCCTGCTGTTCCAGTTCACCTACGGCTTCGCGATCGTGGAGTCCCAGTGGGTCCTGCGGGTCCGCGCCTCCGGCATGGACGAGGACGACTTCCACCGGCGGGTCTTCGGCATCGTGGCCCAGGTCGACGCCCGGTTCCTGGAGAACGAGGACCTGGTCGCCTCGCACGTCGACGGCGGGGTCGCCGCGGCCCGGGACCGGCAGTTCGAGGTCGGCCTCGACCTGGCGCTCGCCGGCATCGAGGCCGCGATCACCGCGTCCACCGGTGGCCCGGGAAACGCCCCGGACCACGGGGGCGGCCTGCGATGATCGGGGCATGAACGATCTTCTGACCGACCGTCTGGCCGTGCACCCGCTGACCGCGGGCGAGGCCGAGCGGGTCGTCGCCGCCGACCGCGGCCCCGACACCGCATGGGCCCCCGACTACCCCGCCGAAGGTGAGCGGACGGGGGCCCGGATGTTCCTCAAGGCCTGCGCCGCCGTGGGCGATCCGCATCCCTTCGGAGGGTACGAGATACGCCTTCGGGCCGGTGGTCTCGCGATCGGCGGCATCGGCTTCCACGGCCCGCCGGACGCGGAGGGCGCCGTCGAGATCGGCTACGGACTCGCCGAGTCGGCCCGCGGCCACGGCTACGCCGCCGAGGCCCTCCGCGCGGTCGTGGAGCATGCCCGCAGCCTGGGCGTCCGACACGTCCGCGGCAACACCACCCACGACAACGTGCCCTCCCAGCGGGTGATGCTCGCCGCCGGCCTGGTGCAGGTCCGTACCGACGAGGAGCTCGTCCACTACGAGCTGACCCTCAGCTGATGTCCGCGGCGCCCACCACGTCCGTGATGCGCTTGATGCCGACCAGGACCCGGTAGCGCTCCCGGGCCGCGAAGTCGGCCGGCCGCCACACCGCCGGCCGGCCGACCTCCGCGCACAGGTGGAGCACCGCGTCCTCGCCCGCGCAGACGCCCACATGGGCGCCGAAGGCGTCGTCGGTGGCGTTGAACAGCAGGAGGTCCAGCGGCCGGGCCGTCGTGACCCGGACACCGGACCGGGTGTCGGCCCACAGCTCGCGGGAGCGCAGCGCCGGTGCGCGGAGACCGAAGTGCTCCAGCACCCGGTACGCGAAGAGCTGGCAGTTGGCACCCTCGGAGAGCCGGGCCGCTCGGCCACCGCCCGCGACCCGGGGTGGCGCGCACCGACGTACGGCACGGTCAGGAAGCAGGCCGGGAGCCGGAGCGGGACCGGGGGCGGGAGGAGGCCGGAAGCCTCCCGGCGGGTGGTTCCACACCGTCCATGATGACCGGTCACCGTCCGGCGCGCTCAGGCGAGCAGGACCTCGCCGATCAGCTCCCGGGCGGTCTCGGCGTCGGCGGCGGGCAGCCCGGAGTCCGTCACCCAGATGCCCACCTCCGACAGGTCGGCGAACGTGGACAGGCCGACCGTGCCCCACTTGGTGTGGTCGGCGACCAGGACCGTCCGCCGCGCCGAGGCGATGAACGCCCGGTCGGTCTCGGCCTCGGCGAGGTTCGGGGTGGAGAGCCCGGCCTCCGGGGAGATCCCGTGGGTGCCGAGGAACAGCAGGTCGAAGCGGAGCGAGCGGATCGCCCGGTCCGCGACCGGCCCCACCAGGGCGTCCGAGGGGTGCGCACCCCACCGGTCAGCACCACCGTCGCGGCCGGTCCGCCGGCCCGCTGCGCCTGCTCGAAGACGTCCGACACCCGGACGGAGTTGGTGACCACGGTCAGCCGGTCGACGTGGGTGAGCTCGCGGGCCAGCGCGTACGTGGTGGTGCCGCCCGAGAGGGCGATCGCCGCTCCCGGGGCCACCAGCCGGGCCGCCTCGCGGGCGATGGCCTCCTTGGCGGACAGCTCCAGCGACGACTTGGCCTCGAAGCCGGGTTCGTGGGTGCGCGCCGCCTCGATGCGGACCGCACCGCCGTGCACCTTCTCGACCGAGCCCGCGCGCGCCAGCGCGTCGAGGTCCCGGCGGATCGTCATGTCGGAGACGTTCAGTTGCCGGGTGAGCTCGTTGACCCGGACACCTCCGCGCCGCCGCACCTCGTCGAGGATCAGGGCGCGGCGCTGCTCGGCGAGCAGCTGGGCGTTGTCGGACACGGCTCCTCCTCCGGTGGCGGGCCGGCGCGCGTCGGCCGGCCGGTGCCATCCTCGCATGCGGCCGCCCGCCCCCGGCGGTCAGCCGGGCAGGTCGGCGGGGACGAGCAACTGGAGTTCCTCGGTGGACGGGTCGGCGAGCTGCGCGACCCGCATGGCGTGCCGCTCCACCATGGTCTCGAACACCTGCCGGGCGGCTCGTCCGTTGCCGAACGCCGGCCCGCGTTCGAGACCGGCGAAGTGCACCAGCAGGGCGTCCGCGGTGGCCTCGGTCAGGGCGTACTCGTGCTCCGCGCACTGCGACCGGGCGATCGCGAGCAGCTCGTCGGCGGAGTAGTCGGGGAAGGTGACCGTCCGGGAGAAACGTGAGGAGAGACCGGGGTTGGCCGCCAGGAAGCGCTCCATCTCGGCGGTGTAGCCGGCCACGATCACCACGACCTCGTCGCGGTGGTCCTCCATCAGCTTCACCAGGGTGTCGATGGCCTCCCGGCCGAAGTCGCGGCCGCCGTCCTCGGGGGCCAGCGCGTACGCCTCGTCGATGAAGAGCACCCCGCCGCGGGCCCGGTCGAAGGCGGCCGCGGTGCGGATCGCCGTCGAGCCGATGTGCTCGCCGACCAGGTCGACGCGGGCGACCTCCACCAGGTGGCCGCGCTGCAGCACGCCGAGCGAGGCCAGGATCTCGCCGTACAGCCGGGCCACCGTGGTCTTGCCGGTGCCGGGGGCGCCGGTGAACACCAGGTGCCGACGGAGCGAGGGCGCCTTCAGCCCGGCCTGGCGGCGGCGTCGGCCGACCGTGATGAGGTCGATCAGCGTCCGCACCTCCTGCTTCACCGTGGCCAGGCCCACCAGGGCGTCCAGGTCGGCGAGGGCCTCGTCGGCCGGGCGGCAGTCCGGGATCGGTGCGATCGCGGCGGGCGCGGCGGCGACCGCGGTGGTGAGCTGCGCGGTCAGCGGCGGGGCAGCGGCCGGTACGGGCGGCGGGGCCGCGCTGCGCGGGGCCGGCAGTGCGGGCGGGGGCGGTGGCACGTCGTCCGCGACGCACCCTTCGGTGATCGGCCCGGTCTCGGAGAACTCGAACCCGGAGCGGCCGTTCTGTTCGGCCCGGCAGCGGGTGAGCACCGTCCGGCAGCCGTCGATCACGTGGAAGCCGAAGCCGCGGCCGTGCGAGACCCGGCAGTCCTCGAAGGTGCCGCGGCCCTGCGCCGAGACGTACACCCCCGCGTCGCCGGCGCCGCGGACGGTGCAGGCGCGCAGGACGGGGTCGGCGCCCTTGGCGACGATCACGCCGGTGGCGACGTCGGAGATCTCACAGCCCGTCAGCAGCCCGCCGCTGCCGTGGTCGCGGAACCACAGCCCGGTGCCGGCGTCCTGGATCCGGCAGTCCGTCAGGTCGGCGGTGGCGCCGCCGCTGACCGAGACGGCGGAGGCCCGGATCCGGCTGAACGAGCAGTCCGTGGCGGACGCCACCGACTCCCGGTCGAGGACGAACAGCGCGTCCGGCAGGTCGTGCAGGGCGCAGTCGGTGAGGGCCAGCCGGGCACCGTCGCTCACCCAGAGCGCCGGGTAGTCGCCCTCCGCCGAGTGGATCTCGGTGCCGGTGGCGGAGACCTCGGTGCCGGTGTCCCAGACGGAGAGCGCGCCACGGCCGAAGCCGTGCACGGTGCTGCGGTCCAGCTGCAGCCGGGAGCGGCCGCGCAGGTCGGCGGCGTTCTCCGGGACGTCGTGGATCCGGCAGCCGGCGAGCCCGAGCTCGGCCTCGGTGTCGAGGCTGAGGCCGTTGCCGGTGACCCGGTGGATCGTGCAGTCGGTCAGCCGACCGACCGCGCCGTCCTCGGCCTGCACGCCGGCGCCACGGATCTCGTAGATCTCGCAGCCGGTGAGTTCGGCGCCGCTGCCGCTGCCGGTGAGCAGCAGCCCGGCGCCGCCGGTGTGGTGGATCCGGCAGCGTTCCAGGACGGCGGCGGCGCCGCCGAGCACGGCGAGCCCGGCCTGCCCGGCGGCGGCGATCTCGCAGTCCTGCAGGCCGGCCCTGGCCCCGGCCCGCAGCCGGACGCCGAGACCGGCCGGGTTGGCGACGGTACAGCCGCGCAGCACGGCCGAGGCGCCGTCGGCGATCTCCACACCGGTGGCCGCGCGGGTGTCGATCCGGCAGCCGGTGAGCCGGGCGCCGTCGGCGGTGACCAGGACGGCGGGCAGGGAGCGGTCGGAGCCCTCGACCACCACGTCGTGGACGGCCGCGGCGGCGGCCAGGGTGAGCGGGATCCCACCGGGCGGGTCGATCCTGACGCTGCCCGGCCCGTCCGCGGCCCGCAGCGTCACCGCCTTGTCGATCACCACCGCCTCGCGGAAGATGCCGGGCCGCACGGTGACGGTGTCGCCGGGTTCGGCGACGGCCAGCGCCTCCTGCAGCGTCTCGTAGTCGCCGGCGCGGCGGCGCCAGCGCGAGGCGCTGTCCTGTGTCACCCGGACCCTGTGCTCACCCATGCGGTCTGCCGTCCCCCTTCGTCGAAGCCTGCCATCGTCCCCGGACGCCGTCGCCTCCGGCTCCGCGTCCCGCTCCGGACCCGCGCCCGGCCGGCCGCGGTGCCCCGCCGGGTGTCGTGCTGCCTGCACCGCGGCCGTCGTCCTGCTAACGAGCGGGCCCGGGCGCGGTGCCGCCGGTCAGCGGCGGACGTCCGGCGCCGGGCGGGGCCCCTCCTCCAGGACGGTCACCTCGTCGCCGATCCTGACGGTGCCGAGGAGGTCGCCGTCGGAGCCGTCCGGGCGTTCGGGGATCAGGTTCTGGCCGAAGACCAGCTGCTTTCCGAACCGGCGGTGCCGGCCGAGGGCGAGCAGCGGCTCGGGGCCGCGCCGCTCGCCGCTCTCCTGGTCGGTGGTGGTGACCACGCACCGCCCGCACGGCTTGGCCACGCGGAAGGTGACCTCGCCGACCCTGATCCGGCGCCAGCCGTCCTCGGCCCACGGCTCGGTGCCGCCGACCACGAGGTTCGGGCGGAACCGCGTCATCGGCAGGGGCTGCGCGCGGCGGTCGCCGGCCGGGTGGTCCGCGGCCAGGCGCTCGTTGAGCGCGTCGAGCGAGGCGGTGGTGGCGAGCAGCAGCGGGAAGCCGTCGGCCATGCTGGTGGTCTCGCCCGGGAGTGCGTACTTCGGGTCGATCCGGCGGCTGGTGCCGGGGCGGTCCAGGTGGAGCAGGCGGACGTCGCCGAGGCGTTCGCCGAACCAGACCTGCACGTCCTTGGCGGCCTCGGCGGCGGGGAAGAAGGTGCCGAAGACGTCGGCCTCGGCGGCGGGGTCGCCGGCCTCGACGGACGGTGCGGGCACGTGGATCCGGGCACCGTCCGGGTCGGTGACGGTGAGTGAGCCGTCGGCGTGCGGCCGGACCCGGTACTGTCCGAGGCTGGGATCGTCACGCTGGGTGACCGCTCGGCCGGTGGGCCCGGCCAGCATCCACCGGCGGTCCCCGGCGAGGCCCCACGGCTCGACGTCGGCGCTCTCCGGGCTCAGCCGGTAGGTCGACTTGACGGGGTAGAGATGGAGTCCGGTCAGCACTGGCATGCCCCCATCCTGCCAGCCGCCGGGCCCGCCCCGGGCAGCCCGGGGAATGCGCGGAGGCCGCCCGGTCCGCCGCGGTGCGGCGGGCGGACGGCCCCCGTGGGAAGACCCGTGCCCTGCTCTGTTTCGCTCGGCTCGCTCGCGGCGGCCCGGCGCCCTCGTTCGCCGGGTCGGTGCGACTGGGGTCAGCCGGCCTGCTGGTAGTACGTCGGACCGGGGTACTGCTGCTGGACGGGCCGGACCGGCGCGACCGGCGCGGCCGGACGCAGCTGGTTGCCGCCGAAACTCTGGTCGGCGAAGCCCTGCGGGGCCTGGCCGCCCTGCGCGCCGAACGGCTGGCCGGTCATGCCGGACGGCGCCGAGGCGAAGGAGTTCTGGCCGCCGAACGACTGGCCCTGGTAGCCCTGGGTCTGCGGGAAGGCAGGGGCCTGGGGGCGCTGCGGCGGCAGGTACGGCTGGGGGCGCCGTAGCCCGGGACGTTCGGCTGCGGGGCCGCCGCGTACATCTGATGGGCCGGCTGGGCCGGGATGTACGAGGTGGCGGGGCCGCTGCTGGGGCCGGGGCCGAGCGCCAGGCGGGCCGGGGGCAGCGCCGGCAGGTTGCTGCCGGGGCTGTCGAATCCGGTGCCGTACCCGGTGCCGTAGCCGGAGCTGTAGCTGCCGTACGCGGTGGCCGGGGGAGGGCCGCCGGCACGTTGATGGGGGCGATCTGCGGGACACCGCGTTCTGCGACGAGGCTGTCGTAGATGGGCGTGCCGGAGGAGAAGGACGGAGGGGGTAGCCGACTCCGTCGTAGGAGCGGGGCGAGGTCATGGGGCATACCGTAAGCCCACAACGTGCCTGCTGAGGAGAGTGGAACGGGAGGGAGTTCGACTGTTTACAGAGTCTTCGCCAGAGCGAAGGGTTCGAAAGTGTAAATATCCGACATATCGGCGTCGAGTTCCGGCCAGGACACCCCTCGGGCCCCGGTTCGAACACCGGGCGAACCCCCGGCCGACGCCCGGTCGACCCGCGGCGCACGACCGGCCGTCCGAACCGGAGGCGTGCGCTGCGCTGCGCACGCCGCCCGGCCGTGGGGATGCCGCCCGCGACCGGGCGGGTGGAGCGAAACCGCCGGTCAGTGCACCCGCACCGGCTGCGAGGGGAACCCGGGCCGGCCGGCCAGGTCCGAGGTGCAGTGCGCGCATCGGACAGCCGCGGCCGGCACCGTGCTGAGGCAGTCCGGGCAGTCGGACTTGGCCACCGGGGTGTCCTTGACCGGCTCGAAACGCGCCTGCAGCCGGCCGACCGGCAGCACCACGGCGAAGTAGATCACCGCGGCCACCAGCACGAAGCTGATCAGCGCGTTCAGGAAGGCGCCGTACGGGAAGGTGGTGCCCGCGACGGAGAACGCCTCCTTGCTGTAGTCGCCGACCACGCCGCTGGCCACACCGATGAGCGGGGTGAGGAACGCGGTAACGAACCCGGTGACGACCGCCGTGAAGGCTGCGCCGATGACGATGCCGACCGCCAGGTCGACCACGTTCCCGCGCAGCAGGAAGCTGCGGAATCCCTTGAACACCGGGTGCTCCAGTCATGAGGGTGGATCAGGCCGGACGGCCCGGGGCCGCCCGCCCGGGCGGCCCGCCGAGCCATCCTGCCGACCTCGGGATTCCCGGGTCCACCTCGCTTCACCTGATCCGGCGATATGTCGTACCGCAGACCGCCGAGGCCCCCGCACGGCGCCCCGTGCGGCTAGACCCCGGCCGCCTGCAGGGAGCCGGCGGACGCCTGCACCCGGATCACCGCCGCGGCCACCTGCCGCACCGTCACCGCGTCCATGTGCGTCCAGAGCGGCACCGTGAGCACCGACTCCGCCAGCCGGTCGGTCACCGGCAGGGCGTCGGCCTGGCCGAGGTGCGCGTACGCGCGCTGCCGCTGCACCGGCGGATGGAAGTAGCGCCGGCTGTCGATGCCCTCGGCCTTCAGCGCGCGGCCCAGCGCGTCGGCGCCCAGCCCGAACACCTCGGCGTCGACGATCAGCGTCAGGTCCTTGAAGGTGGAGGTGTCGCCCGGCTCGGGCAGGGCCAGCCGCAGCCCCGGCAGCCCGTCGACCACCGCCGCGAACTCCGCGACCAGCGCGCCGCGGTGCGCGACCCGCTCGGGCAGCCCGGCCAGCGAGGCCAGCCCGACCGCGGCGTGCAGCTCGCTCATCCGCGCGTTCAGCCCCGGGAACAGGGTGTCGTAGTCACCCGGGTTGCCGTAGTCGCGGGCGCAGCGCAGGGTGCGGGCGAGGTCCGCGTCGCGGGTGGCGACCAGCCCGCCCTCGCCGGCCACCGCGACCTTGGTCGGGCTCATCGAGAAGACCTCGGCGAGGCCGAAGCCGCCCACCGGCACCCCGCCGCGGGCCGAGCCGAAGCCGTGCGCCGCGTCGTACACCAGCGGCACCCCGGCGGCGTCCGCGATCTCCTGGAGCCGCTCCACCTGGCAGGGCGTGCCGTAGACGTGGGTGGCCATCAGGGCGGCCGGCCGGTCGGCGGCCTTGAGCCGGGCCTCGGCGTCGGCCGGGTCGAGGGTGATGTCCTCTTCGCGCGCCTCGGCGAACAGCGGGACCCCGCCCGCCCAGTGCGCGGCGTGCGCGGTGGCCGAGAACGTGAAGCCGGGCATCACCACCGGGCGGCCGCCGCCCACGCCGGCGGCCTGGAGGACGAGCATCAGGCCGGCCGTGCAGTTGGAGACCGCCACCACGTGCGGCACCTGCAGCAGGTCGGCCGCGCGTTCCTCGAGTTCGGCCACCGTGCGGCCGTTGGTGAGCTGGCCGCTGTCGAGGACGTCGCCGATGCGGGCCAGCACGGCCTCGCGGTCGGGAACCCGGACACGGGTGAGCGGGAGGCCGTCGGGGAAGGCGGGAGTGCCGCCGAGGGCGGCGGGCAGGCCGAGGTCGGTGGTCGTCATGGTCGGTTCGTTCCCCCTGGGACGAGGTGGTGCTCGGTCGGGGTGGTGCGCCCGGCCCGCCGACGGCGGCCGGGGGTCGGTGCGCCGCTTCGGCCGTCCGTCCGCCCCACTGCCCGGGCTGCACCCGCCACATCGGCGGCCGGGAGTGCGGACGGGCCCTGGGCCTGTCCCCGTCGGGCCGGGGTACCGCGAGCAGTACCAGGACCAGCGGCAGGACCTGGACGCGTTCGCGGGACAGGATGCCCATGTTGTTGATGGTCGAGAAGGCCCAGCAGAACAGCAGCGTGTAGACGATCGTGAAGGCGACGTAGGACCGTCTGACGAACAGTCGGGGCAGCTGCCGCAGCCGCGGCCAGCTCCGGATGAACATCACCAGCAGGGCGAAGCACTCCACCGACTGGATCAGGTTCTGGATGTTGGACGCCTCGAACGGGAACGGCCGGAACAGCACGCTGACCACCGCCACCGGCAGCCCCGCCGGATTCAGGCTGAACTGGGGCGCCGCGTCGTCGGCCGACGCCTGGTTGATCACCGAGTTGCCCTGCGAGGTCCGCCGCGAGGTCTCCGACAGCACGTGGTTGACGCTGTCCCCGGTGGTGCCGTTCGTGCCGAAGAACGTCGAGACCTGCTGGAGCATCAACATCACCATCACGCCCAGCACCACCACCGTCAGCACCGTGCGCAGCGGCCCGAGCGCACTCACCTGCTGCGGCCGCCGGCGCAGGACGTACGCCACCGTCAGGCCGGCGCCCGCCAGCACCGTGACGTGCGGGCGGACCATGCCGGTGCCCAGCGAGCCGAGCGCGATGCAGACGAACGCGCCGAAGCGGCGGTCCAGCAGCCGGGCCACCCCGTACGCGGTCAGGCCGAGGCAGAACATCATCCAGGCGTCCTTGCCGATGCTGGACGGCCAGAACAGCAGCGACGGCAGGAAGAAGACCAGCTTCGCGTACCGCCGGGAGTCGGCCTCCGGGAAGGCGATCTGCAGGGCCCGCCAGAACAGCAGCAGACCCCAGAAGCCCAGCCAGGAGAAGACCAGGAAGCCGCCCACCAGCGAGGGCCCGGTGATCGCGTACACCACGCCGGTCACGATGATGATGAAGCCGGTGCCGGCCACCTTCATGCCCAGGTCGTAGTGGAAGGTGCCGGACAGCGGGTTGTGGGTGTCCAGGAACAGCGCCAGGTCGCTGCCGCGCTCGTGGTACATCTTGGCGTCCGCCGCACCGCCGTACAGCACGAACGCCATCAGGTACCGGGGGAAGGCGCAGAGCAGCTTGAGGGCCATCGCCAGCATCAGCAGCCGGAACACGTCGCGCTCCGAGTTGGCGGCGGCGACCCGGGCCAGGATCGGGGTGCCGATCGCCATCAGCGCCGGGAGGATCAGCAGCGCACCCCAGGTGTCGTAGCCGGTGTGCACCATCGCCAGTACGAACACCGTCACGTAGCCGAGCACCAGGCAGCAGGCCACCGCGGTCGGCCAGGGCACCCGGTCGGCCAGCGCGCGCAGCGCCGCCGCCGGGGCGGCGGGAGCGGGCCGGCCGTGCGCGGCCGCCATCAGAAGACCTCCAGGTCGCCCAGGGAGAACCGCCAGTCGGCGGTGGAGCGGTCCGCGGGCAGCGGGCCGGCGGGGGTGCGGGCGGCCAGCACCATGCCGGTGCGCGGGGCGGTCAGGTAGCCGCTGCGCAGGGCGGCGGCCGCCGCCTCCGTCCCGGCCGCCGGGTGGCCCGCGGCGTGGTCGCAGCCGGACCGCGCGGCGGCCGTGCGCAGCAGCCGGGCGGCACTGCCCCGGTCGCCGGGCCGCACGATCACGTCGGCGAGGGTGAACTCGGTGAGCGGGCCGCGCCGCCGGGGCCGCCCGAAGGCCAGCCCGGAGAGTTCGCCGCCGCGGTGGCAGGTGAGCACCCGGTAGTCCAGGCCGGGGGCGTCGCCGTACCGCCAGCGCAGGAACTCCGGGGTGCGCCGCACCGCGAGCCGGGTGTCGGTGACGTCGGCGGCGGCGCGCTCGCGCAGCAGTTCGGCGAGGCCCGTGCACGGCCCGCCGAACCAGTCGGCGGCCCGCTCCAGCGGACAGGCGACGGGGCGCGAGGTTCCCGCCGGGCGGCGCGCCAGCACGCCCCGGACGCCGCGCGCGAACGCGGTCGGCCGGGCCACCCGGATCGCGATCGGCACCCGGCCCACCTCGCGCCAGCCCATCTTCAGGTAGCCGGGCAGACTGTTGCCGTTCGGGGTGTTGAAGACCAGTTCGGTGTCGCCGGCGACCTCCTCCAGCAGCCGCAGGGTGAGCTCCCGGAAGATGCCGCGGCCCTGGAAGTCGGGATGGGTGGCGGTGTCCACCGGCCGGACCGCCGGGATCACCCGCCCGCCGGAGCGCCACTGCCAGCGCAGGAAGAGCCGTACGCCGGCCAGCCGGCCGTCCGCGTCCTCGGCGACCAGGCCCGGGCTGTGCCCGAACGGGTTGCGGCGGTGCTTCCAGTCGAAGAACTCGGCACTGCGCGTCCCAGTCGGGCCGCCCGCCAGCGAGGCGGTCAGCAGTTCCAGCACGGCCGGCGTGTCGGCCTCCGTCAGCGGACGGTGGGTCAGCCCGCTGCCTGGCTTGCTCATCTGGTCGTCGGCTCCGTTCGGTGTGCTCTCAGTGAGGCCCTGCCGTCCGGCGGCGTCGGGCCGCCGGACGCGGTCCGGGCTCTGCCCGGCCCTGGTCAGCCCGCCAGCACCCGGGCGTAGACCTGTTCGATCGCGTGCTGGGCGCCGGCCACGTCGAAGCCCCGGGACCGCTCCCGGGCCGCGGCGCCGAGCCGGGCGCGCAGGGCGGGGTCGCCGGCCAGCCGGCCGAGCGCCGCGGCCAGCGCCGCCGGGTCGCCGGGCGGCACGAGCAGCCCCTGCCGGTCGTCGTCCAGCACCTCGGGCATGCCGCCGACCCGGGTCACCACCGACGGGAGCCCGCTGGTCATCGCCTCCATCAGGGCCACCGGCAGGCCCTCCTGACGGGAGCTCAGGGTGAACACGTCCAGGGCGGGCAGCAGGGCCGGCACGTCCGCCCGCGATCCGGCGAACACCACGCCCTCGCCGGCGCGGGCCCGCAGGTCCGCCTCCAGCGGCCCGGCACCGATCAGCAGCAGCGCCGCCGCCGGGTGGTCGGCGCGCAGCAGGTCGAACGCGGCCAGCAGCGTGGCCTGGTCCTTCTTGGCCGTCAGGTTGCCGACCGTGCCGACCACCAGCGCGTCCTGGGGCAGGCCGAGTTCGGCGCGCGCGGCGGCGCGGGCCGCGGGCCCTCGGGGGCGCCGGCGAGGTCGGGACCGTGGTGCACCACCGTCACCCAGTCCGGGGCCGGGCGGCGCCGCCCGATGGTGGCGGCCACCGCGTGCGAGACCGCGATCACCGCGTCGTTGCGCCGGTAAGTGAGCGCGTTCGCCCATCGGGTCGCCGTCCGGTACCGCTCCCACACGTTGTGCTCGGTGTGCACCAGCCGCGGCGCCCGGCGCCCGAACGCGGACAGCCGGGCCGCCACCGCCGGGATCGGCATGTGCGAGTGCACCAGGTCGTACCGGCGCTCCGCCAGCAGCCCGCGCAGCCGCACCGGCCACAGCGCGCCGGGCGCCGCGCCGAGGCAGTGCACCCGCACCCCGGCCGCCTCCAGGGCGGGCACCAGCGCGTCCTTGTACGGCAGCACGTAGGCCACCTCGATCTCGTACCGTCCGGTGTCGGCGTGCCGGGCGCAGTTGAGCAGCAGCTGCTCGGCGCCGCCCCGGCCGAGGCCCTTGGCCAGCCACAGCACCCGGCGGCGGCCGCTCACAGCTCCTCGATTTCGCGGAGCTGGAGGGTGGTCTCCACGACGGTCTCGGCGGGCGGGGCCGGGCGGCGGGCCCAGCTCGGGGCCGAACGGTGGTGCTCCTCGTACACCGGCGGTTCGGCGGCCGGCCCGGGCGCGGGCGCCGCCGGGCCGGGTGCGGCGGGCGCCGCGGGACGGGGCGCGGACGCCCCCGCGGAGCGGGCGGGCAGCAGCGGGGCGCGCTGGCCGTCCCGCTTGAGTCGCCGCCCCGAGGGGCCGATCGTGCCGAGCAGCGCCACCCCGGCCACCGGCACGCCGGTGCGGGCCAGCAGTTCGGAGACGCGGTCCGCCTGCTCCGGCGTCACATTGCCGGCCAGCGCGGTGACCAGCACCGCGTCGGCGTGCTGGACGAGGTCGTAGGCGTCGTTGGCGTGCAGCAGCGGCGAGGTGTCGATGAGCACCACGTCGGCGTGCCGGCGGGCCCGTCGCAGCACCTCGCCCGCCCGCAGGACGAGCGCGGCCGGGTAGGCGGTGGTGTTGCCGCCGGTGATCAGGCTGACGCCCTCCACGCCGGTTCGCCGGATCAGGTCGTCCAGGGCGGGCAGTTGTTCACCGCTCAGCAGCTCGGCCATGCCGGGGCCGTCCCCGACGCCGAAGTGCTCGTGCGCCTGCGGGTGGCGGAAGTCGCAGTCCAGAACCAGCACCGCCCGGCCGGTCTCGGCCAGCGCGGCCGCCAGGTTGGCCACGGTCGTCGTCCGGCCGTCGCCGCTGCGGCCGGACATCACCAGGATCACCGGAGCGGCCTCCGCACGCTCCCGGACACCGCGGTCCTGGTCGCCGGCGGGCCGGGCGGCGAGCGACTCCGGTCCGGTCAGCAGCAGGGTGGAGCGCAGCGAGCGGTAGGCCTCGGCACCCGGGTCCGAGGGCCGGGCCACCACCAGCGGCTCGCGCAGTCGCCGCACCCGGCGGGACAGCTGCGGGATCTCGCCGATCACCGGCAGGTTGAAGGCCTCCTCGGTGGCGTTGCGGGTCCGCAGCCGGGTGTCCATCCGGCTGAGCATCACCGCGGCGACGATGCCGAGCGCCAGGCCGAGTCCGACCGCGAGGGAGAGCCGCAGACCGCGGCTGGGCGAGGTGAGCAGACTGCCGCCGCTGTCCTTGGCATCGATGCTGCCCCACTGCTGGATGGCGTCGGTCTGGCTGTAGCTCTGCAGGGTGTTGATGTCGGTGAGGGTCTTGGTGAGGGCGGCGAGCGCGGCGGTGAGCTGCGGCTGGAGCTTCGGCTGGTCGGCGGAGCCCGCCTTGGTGAAGTCGTGCTGCAGGCTGTTGACCTGCTCCTGCTGCTTGTCGGCCTGCGCCTGGAGGCGCTTGATCGACTCGTCGGCGCTCTTCTTCGACTCCTGGCTGTAGCCGTTGATGGTGGCCTGCGAGAAGGCGGCGGCCAGCTCGGCGCAGGACTGCTGGGTGGGGCCGGTGGTGGTGATGACCAGCATCTCGGTGGAGGCGGCGGAGACCTCGCGGCGGGCGACCAGGCCGGCGACGTCGGTGACGCCGAGCTTCTTGGCGGCCGAGGTGCTCACGTCCGAGCCCTGGGCGTAGCTGAGCACCTGGTCGGCCCGGACGGCGTCGCCGGCGCCCGCCACCGGCGTGATCGCCACCTTGCACTGCCACTTGCCGTTGTCGACGGCGTTGCCCGCCGGGGTCAGCAGGATGCCGATGATCAACGCCGCCGCCGTGCAGCCGGCGAGCAGCCGCCAGTAGCGTCGGAGGACGGTGAAGTGGTTTGCCGGTTCCACCGGTTGGATCCTCGCGTTCGTGGTGCGGGCACGCGGCGTGGCTGGTCGGCCCGTGGTCGCCGGTCGGTGCGGCGCGCCCTGGTGTTGCGGTCGTCGTGCAGGTACGGGATCAGCGCCGCGGCGGTAAGCCGGCCCCGTCTCCGGTCGGTTGCAGGCCGAGGCATCGCGGCTGTCGCTGTGACATCAGGCCCCCTGGAACGGCGTCGCCCACATCCGGTCGGCGCCCCGGCCGGATGCCCCCGCGGACTGCCGTACCCCCGGCCGACCGCTCCCCCTGCGATGCTTGCCGGTCACGGACCAGCGGCGCAAGCGCTTTGACCATTTCGCGGGTGACGAATTTCGCCACTCCTGCGCGCCCTGCGGCGGTTGCACCGGCTATGCCCGTGAATCGCCGCAGCCGGTCCGGTCCGGTCCGGTTCCTGGCCGGTCCGGTCGTGGCCGGTCCGGGTCGCAGGGCCCGGCGGGAAGCGCGGGGCGGGCCCTACGCCCGGCGCAGCGAGCGCTCGTAGAAGCCGACCATCTGCGCCCCCACCTGCTGGAGGGTGAAGGAGGTGAGAAAGCGGGCCCGCGCCGCCTTGACCCGGGTACCCGCCGCGGCCGGGTCGCCGAGCGCTTCCAGCAGTCCCGCGGCCAGCTCGGCGGGCCGCTCCGGCGGCACCAGCAGGGCGTAGTCCTGCGAGCCCACCGTCTCGCGCAGCGCCGGTACGTCCGAGCAGACCAGCGGCACGCCGACGCCCATCGCTTCCATCGCCGCGCTGCCCAGCCCCTCCCAACGGGACGGCACGGCGAACACGTCGGCCGTCGCCATCAGGTCGTACACGTCGTCGCGCGGGCCCAGGAACCGTACCCCGCCCGCCCGTTCGGCCAGCTCCTCCAGCCGCGCGGTCTCCGCGCCGCGGCTGCCCGCGAGCAGCAGCACCGCGTCGGGCTCCTTGCGGCGGACGTCGGCGAAGGCCTCCACCAGCACGTCCAGGCCCTTCTGGTACTGCTGCCGGGCGGCCGCGAGCACCACCGGGACGCCGCCGTCGAGCTCCAGTGCGGCGCGCACGGCGGCCCGCCGCTCCGGTGTCACCGCCCCCAGCAGTTCGGGATCGCGGCCGCGCGGCACCACGTCGATCCGGTCCGCGGCGATCCGCAGCCGCCGGCTCATCGAGGAGGCCACGTGCCGGGTCAGGGCGTGGAAGCGCCGGGCGCCCTGCGCGGTCACCGCGTCCACTGCCTGCGCGGCCCGCACTTTCCACGGCGACAGCCCCCGGGCGTGCAGGTGCTCCGGCCCGTACGACGAGTTGACCAGGCTGGAGACCACCGGAACGCCGGCCGACAGCGCCGCCGCCCGGCCCAGCACGTCGGACTCGTACAGCGTGGTGTGCACCAGGTCGGGCCGCTGCTCGCGGACCAGGCGGCGCAGCGCCGCGGCCGTCGCCGCCCGGCCGGGCCGGTGCACACCGAACACCCGGGCCCCGGCCGCGACCAGCTCGGGCTGGAACCCGCCGGGCGACCCCTTGAGATACGCGACGTCCAACTGGACTCCCGCGCGCACCAGTTGGGGTGCCATCGCGACCAGACCCTGCTCGGCACCACCGACCCGGTGCAGGCTGTCGATCACATAGAGCACATGCACAGCAGCAACCCCCGGGAACCCGGCGCGGCCGGTCTCCCGTCCGGTCCGCGCCCTGACAGGCGCTCAGCATCCCAGGCCGACCCGATGTCCGCCAGGGATTCCCCGAGGGAGCCGGCCCACGGCGGTCCGCCGCCGCCGCGGGCCGCGCGCGGCCATCCGGGGAACGCCTGCGCGGGTGCGCCGGGCTGTGCCAGGGTCTGGGCATGTCCGACGCAGCCTCCGCGCAGCCCCGAGTCCTGCACCTGGTCACCGACCCGCGGCGGCGCGGCGCGCAGAACCTCGCCCGCGACCTGCACGCCGAACTCCTCCGCCGGGGCGGCGCGTCGGACCTGTACGCGCTCCAGCCGCACGCCGATGCGCCGGGCGCCGCCGACACCCCCGTCCTCGGACCCGCGCGCTTCCACCCCACCACCCTGCGCGCCCTGCGCGCCGCCGCCCGGCACGCCGACGTGGTGGTCGCGCACGGCTCCTCCACGCTGCCGGCCTGCGCCCTCGCGCTGGCGGGCAGCCGCACCCCGTTCGTCTACGTCAACATCGGCGATCCCCGGCACTGGACGGCCTCCGCGTCGCGCCGGCTGCGGGTGGCCGTCTTCCTGCGCCGGGCGGCCGCCGTCTCGGCGATCTCCGACGGCGCCCGCGACGTGCTGCTGGCCCGCTTCGGGCTGCCCGCGCACCGGGTCCGCACCATTCCCAACGGCCGCGCCGCGGCGAGCTTCCCGCCCGCCGCGGACGAAGCCGACCGTCGCGCCGCCCGGCTCGGACTCGGCCTGCCCGCCGACGGCCCGCTGCTCGCCTGGGTCGGCGCCGTCGCCGCCGAGAAGCGCCTCGACCTCGCCCTCGACGCCCTCGCCGAGCTGCCGCAGGCCCACCTCGCGGTGGCCGGCGACGGCCCCCTGCGGGCCGCCCTCCAGCAGCGCGACACCACCGGCCGGGTCACCTTCCTCGGTGAACTCGCCGACCCCGCTCCGCTCTACCGCGCCGCCGACGTGCTGCTGCTGACCAGCGACAGCGAGGGGGTGCCCGGGGTGCTGATCGAGGCGGCGCTGGCCGGCCTGCCCGCCGTCGCCACCGACGTCGGCTTCGTCCGCGACGTCGTGCAGGACGGCGTCACCGGCGTCCTCGTCCCGCCCGGGGACGCGGCCGCGCTCGCCGGCGCCGTCCGCGAGCTGACCGCCGACGCCCGGAGCGCCCGGGGCGCCGCGGCACGGCAGCGCGCGCTGTCCCGCTTCGACCTCGCGGTGGTCACCGACGCCTGGCAGCGGCTGCTCTCCGACGTGCACGCCGGGGCGCGGCGCTGACCGCGGACGGGAAACCTCAACGCAGGATCAGGAAACCGCACCCCCGCTGTGCGGCGCACGTCGGCGCGCGCATACTGTCCTGCGCGGCTCGCTCGGAGCGACAGGGCCCACCCCGGGCCCGGCCAGGTCACGCCGCTGCGGGGAGGGTACGGCATGGCGATTCTCGCCATCATCATCGGACTCGGACTGCTCTGGCTCGTCACCGGCGTCCGCGTCGTCCAGCAGTACGAGCGGGGCGTCGTCTTCCGGCTCGGCAAGGTCCGCGGCAGCGTCCGCGAACCCGGCCCGACGCTGCTGATCCCGGTCATCGACCGGATGCGCAAGGTCAACGTCCAGGTGATCACCATGCCGGTGCCCGCCCAGGAGGGCATCACCCGGGACAACGTCTCGGTGCGGGTGGACGCCGTCGTCTACTTCCGGGTGGTCGAGCCCATCCGGGCCACCGTCGACGTGCAGAACTACACCTTCGCGATGTCGCAGGTCGCGCAGACCTCACTGCGCTCCATCATCGGCAAGAGCGAGCTCGACGACCTGCTCTCCGGCCGCGAGAACCTGCACCGCGGCCTGGAGCTGATGCTGGAGAGCCCGGCCCTCGGCTGGGGCGTGCACATCGACCGGGTCGAGATCAAGGACGTCGCGCTGCCCGACTCGATGAAGCGCTCGATGGCCCGTCAGGCCGAGGCCGACCGCGAGCGCCGCGCCCGCATCATCACCGCGGACGGCGAGTTCCAGGCCGCCGCCAAGCTCTCCGAGGCCGCCGCCGTCATGGACGCCACCCCGGCCGCGCTCCAGCTGCGCCTGCTGCAGACCGTGGTCGAGGTCGCCGCGGAGAAGAACTCCACCCTGGTGCTGCCGTTCCCGGTCGAGCTGCTGCGCTTCTTCGACTCGGGTGCGGCCAAGGCCGCTGCCCAGGCCGCACCGGCCCCCGCCGCCGAGGTGCCCGCCGTGCCGGCGCCCGCCCCGGCCGCGGTCGACGCGCCCGCCACCGCAGCGCCCGCCGTGCCGGCGCCCGCCGTCCCGGCCCAGCTCACCGCCCCCGAGCAGGACGGCCTCCCGGTGAAGCCCGGCTACGCGCCGTCGGCGGACTGAACCACGGCCTCCGGCCGCCGCCCGGCGGCGGCCGGAGGCGCCACCGCGGCGCCCGCCCGGCCGCGCTGCCCGCGCGACAGCACCGTGTACAGCACGGCGGCGACCAGCCCGGACAGCAGGAAGCTGACGTCGATGCCACCGGTCAGGCCCAGCAGCGGCCCGCGGTACACGGGGGTGTCCACCGCGCCCAGGCCGACCGCGGAGCCGGCCGCCCACGCCGCCGTCGCCGGCAGGTTCCAGCCCGCGCTGTACCAGTAGATCCCACCGCGGGTGCGGCGGTTGAGCACCTGGAGCGAGGCCCGGTCGTAGTCGCCGCGGCAGCGCCGGAAGCCGATCAGGGTGATCACCGCCCACGGCGCGCCGATCGCGGTCAGCACCAGCACGAACGAGGTCACCGCATCCTGGGCGCTCCACACGAAGTGGCCCAGGAAGACCAGCACGGTGGCCGCCGCCGCGACCACGTAGGTGGCCTGCCGCCGGGTGGCCCGCGGCAGGATCGCGTCCAGGTCCAGGCCCATTGAGTACAGCATCAGCCCGGTGTTCCCGGCACTGCCCAGCAGGCCGTTCAGCAGCAGCGGCAGCAGGAACCAGGCCGGGGCGCCCGCCAGCAGCCCGTGCACGTAGTCGCCGCCGGCGCCGGTCGCGACCGCGGTGAAGGTGCCGAACACCTGCGGCACCAGCAGCCCCAGGAACAGCCCGCCGCAGGTCGCCCACAGCACCCGGCGCGAGGAGTGCCGGGCCGGCGACACGTACCGGGTGTAGTCGCCCAGCAGCGTGATGAACGCGATCGGCCCGCTCAGCCCGGCCGACACCACCGCCAGCAGCCAGGTCGGCCAGAACCCGCCCAGCAGGTAGGCGCCGTGCGCCGACCCCGAGAAGTGCGGCGCGAACGCCACCAGCCCCGCGAGCAGCAGACCGGACATCGCCCACATCAGCATCCGCTCCAGCCGCAGCAGCAGCCGGTAGCCGAAGACCGCCGCGGTCGCGCTCAGCGCCGCCAGCACGCTGTACGTCAGCACGTACGCCGCACCGCTGGCCGGCAGGCCCAGCAGCCGGTTCAGCGCGCCGACCACCACGTCGCCGCCCACCCACAGCGCCAGCGCCGTGTAGCCCAGCGACAGCAGCAGCCCCACCACCGAGCCGATCAGCCGGCCCCGCACGCCGAAGTGCGCGCCGCTGCTGGTCGACAGGTTGGTGGCCGTCCGCAGCGAGATCAGCGCCAGCGGCGCGGTCAGCGCGATCCCGAGCGCCGTGCCCACCACCAGGGACGCCGTCGAGGCCCAGAACGAGAGGCCGAAGGAGACCGGCAGCCAGCCGAACACCACCACCCCGAAGGCCAGGTTCGAACCGACCAGGATCGACAGCACGTCCTTCGGGGTGCTCGTCCGCTCGGCCTCGGGGATCGTGTCGACACCGTACTGCTCGATCAACGAGTGCCCGGCGGAGGTGGCTTGCGACATGTACGTGCGACTTCCTGGTGCTCGACGCGGCGGAAGGAGGGGAGCATCGACCGCCGGTGGCATGACGGTCCGGGGACACGCCAGCCTCACCATGGTCCGTGCCGGCACGCGGCCGGGACACCGTCCGATCCTCCACACCCCCGTGCCGCCCGCCGGGGCACCTCGTACCTTCCTACGGCCCCTCCGCCCCCGGCGGCCCTCGGCCGTTCGGGGGAATCCGCGCCCACCGCCCGGCCGCGGCTGGATCGTCGCACTCCGTCACTGCCAGGCTACGGCCGTGAAACTGCTGCGCACCGCCACCGCCCTGGCCGTCCTCACCGCGGGGCTCGCGCCCGGCGCGGCCGCGGCCGCCGCCCCCGACGTGCCCCGCGAGGGCGCCCACGCCGTCCACCCCGCGCCCCGGCCGCGGGCCTCGGCCCAGCCCCGGGAGGCCGTCGAGTTCTTCTGGTACGGCTGCCGGCACTGCGCCCAGCTGGAGCCCTCGCTGGAGCGCTGGGCCGCCGGGCACCACGACGACGTGGTGCTGCGCCGCATCCCCGCGGTCTGGCCCGACGGCCCGGACGAGCGCACCCAGCTCGGCCACGCCCGCCTCTACTACACCCTGGAGCGCCTCGGCGTCGCCGAACGGCTCCAGGCGGCGGTCTTCCGCGCCGTCCGGGAGCAGCACACCGACCTCACCACCGAGGACCGCGCCGCTGCCTGGGCCCTCCTCCAGGGCCTGGACGCCACCGCGTTCCGCGCCGCCTACCGCTCCGACGAGGTCGGCCGGCTCACCGCCGACGCCTCCGCACAGCTCGTGCGCAACCGGATCACCGAACTGCCCACCGTCCTGGTCGGTGACGAACGGACGACCCCCACCAGCGCCGGCGGCGTCGACCGGATCCCCGCCGCACTGGACACGATGGTCGCCCCGCACTGAACGCCCGCCCCCGGCACCGCCGCTGAGCAGCCCGACCTTCACCGAACCAGCCCCCGCGCGCACACGTTGTGCCAGAGTGGACGCCTGGGCCGCCCCTGTCGAACAGCGGCCCTTTCCACAGCCGGAACGAGAGGGCGGGGGGCCCGGGGGATTCAGCGCGCAGGTCGTCGACGAGCGCGACAACCGGGCGGCCACCGGGCCCTCGGTACCCGAAGGACCACCGCCCGACCTGGTCTTCAAACGCCGGCTGCGCCCGGCCCAGGTCGCCCGTGAACTGTGGGGCGCACGCGAGCTGGTGCGCGCGCTGGCCGAACGCGACCTGCGCGCCCGGTACAAGCAGGCGGTGCTCGGCTTCGCCTGGGCGGTGCTGACCCCGCTCGCCCTGTGCGCCATCTTCACCCTGGTCTTCCACCGCGCCGTGAAGATCGACACCGGCGGCGCGCCCTACACGCTGTTCGCCTACGTCGGGCTGATCGTCTGGCAGTTCTTCAGCAACACGATGAACCAGGGCGCCCTCAGCCTGGCCAACAACCTCAGCCTGCTCAACAAGGTGTACTGCCCGCGCGAGGTGTTCCCGCTCGCCACCATGCTGGTCGCCACCGTCGACATGCTCATCGGCACCGCCGTGCTCGGCCTGCTGTTCCTGCTGTTCTGGACGGCCCCCGCGGTGACCTTCCTGTGGGCGCTGCCGCTGCTGCTGATCCAGTTCGCCTTCACCTACGGCGTGGCGCTGATCATGTCGGTGGCCGTGGTGTACCTGCGCGACGTCCGCCACCTCCTGCCGATCATCACCCAGATGGGCGTCTTCGCCACCCCGGTCGCCTACCCGCTGGCCAAGATCCCCGTCCGGCTCCAGGAGATCTACTGCGGGATCAACCCGCTCGGCGCCGTCATCGAGGGCTACCGCCGCGCCCTCCTCTACGGCCAGGCACCCGACCTCGGACTCACCGCCATCGCCGCCGTCTCCTCGCTGGTGTTCCTGGTCGGCGGCTACCTGTTCTTCAAGAAGCTGGAAACGGGGATCGCCGATGTCGCCTGACCTGGACCTGGGGACGATCCGCACCGAGCACGTCTGGAAGCGCTTCAAGGCCGACCAGCAGCGGATGCTGCTGCGCGACAAGGTCGAGTCGATGGCCCGCAGGCTGCGCGGCGGCCGCGGCGAGGACTGGCGCTGGGCGCTGCGCGACATCAACCTGCACATCGAGCCCGGCGAGGCCGTCGGCCTGATCGGCTCCAACGGCTCCGGCAAGTCCACCCTGCTGAAGATGCTGACCCGGGTGATGTACCCGTACGGCGGGATCATCGACGTGCGGGGCCGGATCGGCGCCCTGATCGAGATCCGGGCCGGCATCCACCCGGACCTCACCGGCCGGGAGAACGTCTACCTGTTCGGCGCGCTGCTCGGGCTCAAGCGCCGCGAGGTGGCCTCCCGCTTCGACGACATCGTCGAGTTCGCGCGGCTCGGCGGCGCCATCGACCGGCAGGTGAAGTTCTACTCCTCCGGCATGCAGATGCGGCTCGGCTTCGCGGTCGCCGCCTATCTGGAGCCGCACGTCCTGCTGGTCGACGAGGTCCTCGCAGTCGGCGACGCCGTCTTCCAGCAGCGCTGCCTCGACCGGATGCGCGAGGTCGCCGAGCAGGGCACCACCATCGTCTTCGTCTCCCACGACCTGCCCGCCGTCGAGTCGATCTGCCGCCGCGGCATCTGGCTGGAGCAGGGCACCGTCCGGGTGGACGCCGGGATCAAGGACGCCCTCGCCGGCTACCGCGACTCCATCGAGGCGCAGTCCGAGGGCGGCGCCCGCACCGGTGAGCCGCTCCAACTGCTCAAGCACGCGATCCGCGGCGAGGACCGCGACAGCCTCACCACCGACGAGCCGATGACCGTCGAGCTCACCCTCGGCGGCGACTACCGGGGCGACGCCACCCTGCACCTCGGCGTCAGTGAGGGCACCTCCAGCCCGATCTTCCAGATCAGCCACGAGGTCCGGCTCAACGGCGAGGACCACGAGGCGGTCTGCGTGATCCCGCGGCTGCCGCTGCCGCGCGGCCGGTACACCCTGTGGGCCGGCGTGTACTCGATCGGCAGGACGGACGGCGGCACGCTGATGAGCTGGCACTCCGTCGGCCAGTTCGACGTGTTCGGCCCGATGCTCGACACCCCGCCGCGCGCCGTGGTGCTGGCCGCGCCCGTGTTCGTACCGCACCAGTGGGAGGAATGACCGGATGAGACCCGTGCGTGTGCTGGTGCACCTGAACAACCTCGCCCTCGGCGGTGCCCAGCTCAACGCGGTCGACATCGCCCGCACCCTGCGCGAACGCGGACACGACCCGGTGCTCTTCGCGCAGGGGATCGCCGGCACGGCGCCGCTGGTCGACGTCGCCGCCCGCCACGGCCTCCAGGTCGTGGTGGCCGGCGGCCCGGACACCCCGCACCGCGAGGTCCGGCGCAGGCTCGACAGGGTCGCCGCCGACCACGGCAGCGACCTCGTGCACGCCTGGGAGGTCCGCGCCGCCCGCAACGCCTACTTCGGGCCCGGCCGGCTCGGCCGGATCCCCGTCGTCACCACCTTCTACGGCATCCGGATGCTGCGCGGCCTGCCCCGGCACCAGCCCCTCGTCCTCGGCCTCGGCGCCCTGATGGGCGACGGCCGCGCCTTCGGCCACCGCGACGTCCGCCTGATCGAGCCGCCCGTCAACACCGGCACGGACGCTCCCGGAGTGGTCGACGGCACCGCCTTCCGCCGCGAACACGGCATAGCGGACGACGAGTTGCTGCTCGCCATCGTCACCCGGCTGGTGCCCGACCTGGAAAAGGACGCGGGCGCCGAGCTCACCGTCGACGCCGTCCGACGGCTCGCCGACCCGCGGATCCGGCTGGTGATCGTCGGCGCCGGCCCGAGCCTCGACCGGCTGCGGGTCCGCGCCGCCGACGCCAACCGGGCGCTCGGCCGCGACGCGATCCTCGTCCCCGGCCAGTCCGCCGACCCGCGGCCCGCCTACCAGGCCGCCGACCTCGTCCTCGGCATGGGCGGCTCCGCCCTGCGCGGCCTCGCCTTCGGCAAGCCCGTGATCGTCCACGGCGCGGCCGGCTACACCGCGATCCACCGGCCCGGCCCGCTGGTCGAACCGCACGCCTCCCGCTGCATGTACGGCTTCGGCGACGGCGAGCGCGACCCGCAGCGACTGGCCGCCCAGATCCGCGAACTCCTCGACGATCCCGACCAGCGCGCCGAACTCGGGCACTGGGGAAGGGAATGGATCGTCGGGCGCTTCTCGCTCGACGGCGTCGCCTCCGCCTTCGAGCGGATCTACCGCGAGGTGCTGGCCGCCCCGCCCGGGCCGGCGGGCTGGCTGCGCGACCTGGAGCAGATGGTGCGCTACGAGTTCACCAAGCCGGCCGCCCTGCGGCTGCTCGGACGCTGAACGGACCCGCGGGCCCGACCCATCGGAGTCTCTGATCTGCCGTTGTGGCCTGCTCCGGGGTGCTGCGAGCATCGCAGGGTCGGGCCGGTGCGGGTACGGATCACGCCGGTGTCGACTTCAGTCGCCTTACCAGCAGAGGGATCTGACGCCATGTCACGCGAGACCACCGTTGCCGTCGCCTACCACAGCGGATACGGCCACACCGCCCGTCAGGCCGAGGCCGTCCGCCAGGGCGCCGAGGAGGTCGCCGGCACCACCGTCCACCTGATCGCGGTCGACGAGATCACCGACGAGCAGTGGGCCGTCCTGGACGCCGCCGACGCCATCATCTTCGGCTCCCCGACCTACCTCGGCGACGTCTCCGCCGGGTTCCGCACCTTCGTCGAGAAGACCAGCGGTCGCTGGATGAAGCAGGAGTGGAAGGACAAGCTCGCCGCGGGCTTCGTCAACTCCGGTGCCAAGAGCGGCGACAAGCTGCACAGCCTGCAGTCCCTCTCGCTCTTCGCCGCCCAGCACAGCATGACCTGGGTCAACCTCGGCCTGCTGCCCGGCTGGAACAAGTCCACCGCCTCCGAGTACGACCTCAACCGCCTCGGCTTCTGGCTCGGCGCCGCCGCCCAGTCCAACGGCGACCAGGGCGCCGACGCCATGCACAAGTCCGACCTCTCCACCGCCGAGCACCTCGGCCGCCGCGTCGCCGAACAGGCCCGCCGCTTCGCTGTGTAGTCGCCCGCTCGCCTCCGGGCGCTCGAACCCGGCGCCGACGTTCGTCGCTCCGGCACTCCCTCCTTCGTCGGTCGCTTGTCGCTCCTCGCTTTCGGCACCGGCGCGCCCTTCGGCTCGGGGCGGGAGTCGCCCGCTCGCCTCCGGGCACTCGAACCCGGCGCCGACGGTCGTCGCTTGGGGCGGGAGCTTCCGGTGGCGGGCTCACCACGAGGGGCGCGGGGAACTGCGCGCGGCGGAAGGGCAGCTGCCCTGCCTCTCCCGCCCGCCCGGTTCCCCCGCTCCGCTCGGCCCTCCCGGGCTTCGGTACTGGCGCGCCCGGTGGCGGGCTCACCACGAGGGGCGCGGGGAACTGCGCGCGGCGGAAGGGCAGCTGCCCTGCCCCTCCCGCCCGCCCGGTTCCCGGCGCCGCCCGGCCTTCCCGGGCCGGCCCCTCAGTACGTCCGGCCCTTCCAGGCGGCGCCGCGGCCGCGCCAGTGCTGGACCGCCGAGTCGACCGTCATCAGCAGGTAGAGGCCCGCGGTGAACGGCAGCAGCACCGCCGCCGCGGCCGGCTGCCGGTAGTAGCGCAGCATCGGTACGAACGTCCCCGCCATCAGCGCCCACGCCGCCGCCCCCGTGCCCCAGAGCGCCGGCCGTCCGGCCGCTGCCCCGGCCGCCACCGCCACCGGCGGCACCAGGTAGACGAGCCCGAGCCCGAGGACCGTCCCCGCCAGCAGCAGCGGCGAGTGGCGCAGCTGGGCGTACGCACTGCGCGACACCATCCGCCACAGCTCGCCCAGGTGCGGGTACGGCCGCACGCTGTCCACCTGGTCGGCCAGCCCCAGCCAGGTCGCGCCGCCGGTCCGTTTGACCGCCCGGGCCAGCGACACGTCGTCGATCACGGCCCCGCGGATCGCGGCGACCCCGCCGGCCCGCTCCAGCGCCGTCCGCCGCACCAACGAGCAGCCGCCCGCCGCGGCGGCGGTCCGGGCGCCCGGACGGTTGCTCCGCCGGAAGGGGTACAGCTGGGCGAAGAAGTAGACGAACGCGGGGACGATCAGCCGCTCCCAGCCGGTGGCCACCCGCAGCCGCGCCATCTGCGAGACCAGGTCGAGGCCGTCGGTCTCGGCCGCGGCGACCAGGTCGGCCAGCGAGGTGGGGCCGTGCGCGATGTCGGCGTCGGTGAGCAGCAGGTGGTCGACGTCCCCGGCGAGCTCGACGCCGTGCCGCAGCGCCCAGAGCTTGCCCGTCCAGCCGGCGGGCAGCGGGGGAGGGACGGCCACCGTCAGGGGGAGCCCGCCCTGGGCACCGAGCCGTTCGGCGAGCGCGCCCGTCCCGTCGCTGCTGTGGTCGTCCACCAGGATCACGCGGGCCTGCCCGGGGTACTTCTGGGCGAGCAGGCCGGGCAGCGAGGCCGACAGTACCCCGGCCTCGTCGCGGGCGGGCACCACCACCGCCACGGAGGGCCAGCGGGCGGGCTCGGCCCGGGCCGGCAGCCGTTGGTCGGTCCGCCAGAACATGCCGTGGCACGCGGTCAGCCAGACCCACACCACCAGGGACAACCCCGACACCCACACCAGGAACGTCACTCCGGCAGTCTGCCGCACGGGGGCCGCCCGGGGCCGTTCGGTAGAGTCGTGCCCTGTGAAGATCGCACTGCTGGACTCCGGAATCGGCCTGCTCGCAGCGGCGGCCGCCCTGCGGCGCCTGCGCCCGGACGTGGACCTGGTGCTCTCCTCCGATCCGGACGGCATGCCCTGGGGCCCGCGCACCCCGGAGGATCTCACCGAGCACGCCCTCGCCTGTGCGCGGGCCGCCGCCGCACTCCGGCCGCATGCCCTGGTGGTGGCGTGCAACACCGCCTCTGTGCACGCCCTGGCCCGGCTCCGCGCCGAGCTGGAGCCCGGTCTGCCGGTGATCGGCACCGTTCCGGCGATCAAGCCGGCCGCTGCCGACGGCGGCTCGGTGGCGATCTGGGCCACCCCGGCCACCACCGGCAGCGCCTACCAGCGGGGTCTGATCGCGGACTTCGGCGGTGCCGCCGAGGTCACCGAGGTTGCCTGCCCGGGGCTGGCCGACGCCGTGGAGCGCGGCGACCGGGCCGCGATCGCCGGCGCCGTGACGGACGCCGCGGCCCGGACCCCGGTGGGCACCACGGCGGTCGTGCTCGGCTGTACCCACTACGAGATGGTCCGGGACGAGATCAGGGCCGCGGTCGCCGACCGGGCCGCGCCCGGGGTCCGGTTCCACGGGTCGGCCGACGCGGTGGCCGCGCAGGTGCTGCGCCGGCTGGACGCCGCCGCGATCGGTCCCGGATCGGGCACCCTGACGGTGCTGCACAACGGGCGGTCCTCGCAGCTGACCGGGGCCGCGCTCGGCTACCCGGAGGGCGCCCTGATCGCGTCGGCCGTTCCGGCGGGCTGAGCCCGGGCCGCGCGGAGTACGGCGTTCCGGCCCGCCGCCGCAGGCCGTTCCCCTAGCGTGAACGCATGATCGACGACGGACTGTTCGAGCGCCTCTGCAACTTCCGCGACCTCGGCGGCCACCGGACGGCCGACGGCCGGACGGTCCGCGACGGCCTGCTCTACCGGTCGGACTCGCTCGGCAAGCTGGCCGGCGACGACCTGCGGCGCTTCGATGCCCTCGGCGTGCGCACGGTGATCGACCTCCGCTACCCGTGGGAGATCGCGCAGACCGCCCGCATCCCGGACCTTCCGGGTCGGCGCTGGTACAACCTGTCGATCGAGCACCGCCCGTACGACCAGGCCGCGCTCGGCCCGGAGACCGACCCGGCGCCCTACCTCGCGGAGCGGTACGCCGAGGTGGCCGAGGACGGCGTCGCCGAGATCGCCGAGGTGCTCCGACTGATCGCGTACGAGGACGGCCCGACCGTCTTCCACTGCTTCTCGGGCAAGGACCGTACGGGGCTGATCGCGGCCCTGGTGCTGACCCTGCTCGGGGTCGGCGAGGAGGATGTCCTCGCCGACTTCGCCCGTACGGAGCTGGCGACCGGCCGGCTGGTGGCCGAATGGCACGCCCGCCATCCGGACGGGGAACTGCGCTGGCCCGGCTACGGCCGCGCGCCCGCCCGAATCATGGAGCTCTTCCTTGCCGGGCTCACCGACCGGTACGGATCGGTGGCCGGGTACGCGGCGCAGCGGCTGGAGGCCGGACCGGAGGTGGTCGCGGCCCTGCGCGACCGCCTGCTGGAGCCGGAGCCGGAGCCGGAGCCGGTCCGGCCCGGCCGGTAGGGGAGGGCAGGACCGGCGGCGCGATACCTCCGCGATACGCGGCTCCGGCAGGATGGGCCCGGGTCTGCCGGGGCCGCTTCCGGCCCCGGCGGAACGGGCCGGTCAGGCCGGCGAACCCCGCCAGCGCTGCAGGGCCGGCTCCAGCCCGGACAGGATCGTGTCGAACCGCCGGCTGCCGGTCGTCGAGTCGACCTGGAGCCGGCTGATCCGCAGCGGATGGGCCGGCAGCCGCGGGCCGAGCCGGTGGTCGGAGAGGAAGCCGAGC
Source organism: Kitasatospora paranensis (assembly GCF_039544005.1). Taxonomy (NCBI): domain Bacteria; kingdom Bacillati; phylum Actinomycetota; class Actinomycetes; order Kitasatosporales; family Streptomycetaceae; genus Kitasatospora; species Kitasatospora paranensis. Next base: position 1,945,435 of record NZ_BAABKV010000001.1, on the reverse strand, counting down.
CGGTAGCCGAGGCTGCGCAGCACCGCGTCCGCGCGCGGGTCGTACCCTCCGTCGGGGTAGGCGAACGCCGTCGGCGCCTCGCCCAGCCACTGGGTCAGGGCCAGGTGCGCGCCGGTGATCTCGGTGTGCACCGTCGAGTCGTCGCAGCGGCTCAGGCTGGGGTGTCCCAGGGTGTGGTTGCCGATCGTGACGCCGCCCGAGCGCAGCGTCCGGAGGTCCTCCGGGCGCAGCTGCTCCTGGTGCGGGGGCCGGCGGTGGGCGCTGACCCGCAGTTCGTGCAGGCAGCGTCTGCGGTCCGGGTCGGGCAGCTCGCGCAGCCGGGCCAGCACCCGGCCCGGGTGGCCGCCGGGCAGCAGCCGCGCCCGGCCGCCGTGCCGGGCCAGGAACGCCGCCTCGTGCCACCAGAACGGCCGGTCGGTGCCGATCAGCTCGGCGATGACGAACGCCGCCGCCGGGATCCCGCGCGCCGCGAGCACCGGCAGGGCATGGGTGAGGACGGTGCGGTCCGCGTCGTCGAAGGTGATCAGCACCGAGCGCGGCGGCAGCGGTCGGTTCTCGGCGATCGCGCGCTCCACTGCGGGCAGCGACACCGGGGTGGCCAGCCGGCGCAGCCGGTCCAGCTGGTGGGCGAACGACCGGGGGTCGGTCACCCCGTGGTAGGCGAGCACCGCGAGCCGCTGTGCGGCCCGGGCCCGGAAGAGCGGCTGCGCCGGGGTGAGCCGCAGCCAGCTGCCGCGGTCACGGCCGGCCGTGGCCCGGCCGGCCGGCCGCGGCCGGACGGCGGTGACGGTGGACGGCGGGGTGCTGATGGTCGTCGTGGCAACGGAGTACGGCACGCGGTTCCCCCTCGGTCGCCGGAGTGCGGCGTGGCGGTACCGTCGGCAGGCGGAGCCCGGCCGCCGACCCCGGGGACGGCGGCTCCGCCCCGGGTGATCCGGACCGCGGTGGGGACTCCCTACCCGTGCCGCGGACGGCTCCTGGATCGCTCAATGTAGTGGAGACCCACAGGCCGGCCGGATGGTTGTACGGCGGACGGCGAATTTTCGCGGGGCGCTTTCGGGGCGCCCGGGCGCCCCGGGGCGCACCGGATGACGGGCCGCGCACGGGGTACGGGTATACCGTGGAAGGCATGATGGGCACGGATGGTCACCACTCGGTGACACGCTGGGCACGGGCCTGGAGCGGCTGTGCGCTGCAGCGCCACAAGCTGCTGCTGACCGCGGTCGGTGCCGCCTGTGTGGCCGCGGGCATTCTGGTCGCGGTCCTGGTGCCGCAGAGCGACGGCCCGGCCTGGGCGATGGCGGTGGCGGGCTGCCTGGCCGCCGGCGTGCTGCTGCTGACCCGCGTCGCGGTGGCCTGGCTGCGTCCCTCGGGGCCCCCGCTGCGCCCCGGCGGCGGCTCCGCACTGTAGGGCCCGCCGGGGGCTCCGCCCGTACGGCCTGTCTCCTGGCGCCTGCGCGGCGGCTGTCCGCCGTTGTGCGTTCCGCGTCCCGGTTGCGGTCCGGATCCGGACAGGAACGACCGGACCGTACGGGTTTCGGCCCACCTCCGCGCTTCTTTCACATTTAGCCAGCAGCAGCCCCACATCTCCCCCTACTGTGGTTCCCGCCCGGCGCCGCACCTGCCGCCGGGCTGGGCTCGCCGGCGCCGGGGAGGGCGCCGCGGAGGGGTAACGATGGGGACGACCGCCGCGCCCGCGGCCGCCGGAGGGTTCCGCACCACGCTCAAGCGCGGCCTGGCCCGTGCCGCGGGCTCGACCCCCGGCGAGGGTGCCACGCTCCTCATCTACCACCGCATCGGCGGCGGCACCCCGGACGAACTGGACGTCGCCACCGCGGACTTCACCGCCCAGCTCGACCTGCTCGCGGACCTGCCGCCCGGCCGGGTGGTCTCCATCGACGAGGCCGGCGACCGGCTCGCCGCCGGCCGCCGCACCCCCAGCACCGTCCTGACTTTCGACGACGGCTTCGCCGACGTGTACGAGCGTGCCTGGCCGCTGCTCAAGGAGCGTGGCCTGCCCTTCACGGTCTACCTCGCCAGCGGCCACGTCGGCGGCGAGATGCGCTGGGAGGGCTCCACCGCGAAGGGCCCCGGCGCCCCCGGGCTGAGCTGGGACCAGCTGCGCGAGATGGCCGGCTCCGGCCTCTGCACGGTCGCCAACCACACCCGCACCCACGCCCGCCCCGCCCTGCTGACCACCGCCGAGCTGGACGGCTGCAGCGACGACGTCGAGGAGCACCTCGGCACCCGCCCGCGGCACTTCGCCTACACCTGGGGCGTGCCGGTGCCGCACATGGCGGTCGCCCTGCGCGCGCGCTTCCGCACCGCCGCCACCGGCGAGGTCGGCCGGAACCTCCCGGGCTCCGACCCGGCCCGCTTCTGCCGGGTGCCGGTACGCCGCACCGACCCGATCGACTTCTTCCGCGCCAAGCTGTACGGCCGGCTCGTCCCCGAGCGGGCCTACGCCCGCATCGTCGCCACCGCGAAGGCGGTGGGCGCACGTGCCTGAGCGGCTCCCGCTCCCGCCCCGGCTGCGCGGCCCCGGCGGCCGCCCGCTGCGGGTGGCGCACCTGACCACCGTCGACATGAGCCTCCAGCTGCTGCTGGCCACCGAGCTCAAGGTCGACCTGGAGGCCGGGTTCGAGACGTACGGCATCAGTGCGCCCGGCCCGTACGTGCCGCAGCTCACCGCGATCGGCGTCCGGCACGAGCCGCTGCACGCCCTCACCCGGGCCTGGCAGCCGCGCGCCGACGCGGCGGCCGGCCGGGAGCTGCTCGCGGTGCTGCGCCGGATCCGCCCGGACGTGCTGCACACCCACAATCCGAAGACCGGCGTGCTCGGCCGCGTCCTGGGCCGGCTGGCCCGGGTGCCGGTCGTCGTCAACACCTGCCACGGGCTCTGGGCGCAGGCCCACGACCCGTTCGCCAAAAGGGCGTTCGTGCTAGGGGCGGAGGCCTTCGCGGCCCGCTTCTCGCACGCGGAGCTGTACCAGAACGGCGAGGACCGGCGCACGCTGGCGCCCGCCGTGCCCGGGTACCGTTCACGGGTGGTCGGCAACGGCGTGGACCTCTCGCGCTTCCCGGCCGGCCCGGCGGCCCGCGCCCGGATTCGCCGCGAACTCGGCGTCGCCGACGACGAAATTCTGGTCGGCGGGGTGGGCCGGCAGGTCGCCGAGAAGGGCATCGCCGAGTACGCCGAGGCGGCCCGGGCGCTGGCCGGCAAGGCCCGGTTCGTCTGGATCGGCCCCGAGGACCCGGACAAGCCCGACGCGCTGGCCGGCACGGAGGCCGGCGTCGACTTCCTCGGCAGCCGCTCCGACATGCCCGAGCTCTACGCGGCGCTCGACGTCTTCGTCCTGCCGTCGTACCGCGAGGGGTTCTCGCGCTCGGCCATGGAGGCCGCCGCCTGCGGCCTGCCGATGGTGCTGAGCGACATCCGGGGCTGCCGGGAGATCGGCACCCACGGCGAGCACCTGCTGCTCGCCCCGCCCGGCGACGCCCGGGCGCTCACCACGGCGCTCGGCCGGCTCCTCACCGAGCCGGCCCTGCGCGCGCAGTTGGGTGCGGCGGCCCGCCGCCGCGCCCTGGCCGAGTTCGACCAGCGGGCGGTCGCCCGGGTCTCCCTGGAGACCTATGCGGCCGTCGCCAGGGCACGACAACTGCCCTGGACGGTCGGCTGAGGCCGGCACACCACCACACCAGTTGGGGGACACATGCAGCCAGTCGGGGGAGGAATCAGGCGCGGCGGCGATCTCGCGATCGCCGCCCTGGCCGGGATCGTCGCGATCCCGCTCGGCCTGCTCATCGTCGTCATGATCCGCTGCACCATGGGTGGATCGGCCCTGTTCCGGCAGACCCGGACGGGCCGGGACGGCCGCGAGTTCGACATCCTCAAATTCCGCACCATGCGGGACAAACGTTTCCCCGAGGAGCCGGACGCCCCGCGGATCACCCGCCTCGGGGCCCTGCTCCGCACCACCAGCCTGGACGAACTGCCGCAGCTGTGGAACGTCGCACGCGGCGAGATGGGCGTGATCGGCCCCCGGCCGACGCTGCCCGAGCAGGTCGTCCACTACTCCGACCACCAGCGCGGCCGCCTCGCCGTCCGGCCCGGCCTGACCGGCTGGGCCCAGGTGCAGGGCCGCAACTCGATCAGCTGGCCCGAGCGGATCGAACTCGACCTCTGGTACATCGCGCACCGCTCGCTCGTGCTCGACCTGCGGATCCTGCTGCTGACCGTCAAGGTGCTGCTCCGCCCGGCCGGGGTCACCGCCGCGGGCGGGGTCAACCCCGGGTTCCCCGTGCCCTCCGACACATCCGCCATATCCGCCCCGCCCACCCGCGTGGTCCTGCCGCGCCAGGCCACCGCACCGCGGCTCGCCCAGCGGGCCGTGGAGGAGGCGTCCTGACCGGGGCCCGCCAGAATAGCGAGCCATGACCGCACCACAGTTCTGGATCGCCGGCGCCGGTGGCGTCGGCCGCGAGGCCCTCGACACCGCCCTCGCGGCCGGCGTCCCCGTCACCGGTTTCCTCGACGACCGGGCGCGCGGCACCACCGTGCGCGGCCTGCCCGTCCGCGCGCCCGAGGACCTCCCGGCGGGTGCCCGCTACCTGGTCGGCATCGCCGATCCCGCCGTCCGGCAGCGGCTCGCCGCCCTGCTGGACGCGGCCGGCGGCGAGCCCGCCGTGCTCGTCCACCCGCGCGCCCTGATCGCCCCGGAGACCGAACTCGCCCCCGGCTGCCTGGTGATGGGCGGGGCGTACGTCTCCAGCAGTGTCCGCCTCGGCCGGCACAGCCAGGTCCACTACAACGCGACGGTCGGTCACGACGCCGTGCTGGGCGAGCGGGTCACCGTCTACCCCGGCGGCAATGTGTCCGGGTCCGTGCGGTTGGCCGACGGAGCCACCGTCGGCTCCAACGCGGTGGTGCTGCAGGGCCGTAGCGTCGGGCCGGGCGCCTTCGTCGGCGCGGCGGCGGTGGTCACCCGGGACGTCGCCGCGGGTGCGGTGGTCGTCGGCTCTCCCGCCCGGCCGCTGGGCGGACCGGCCGCGGCCAGGCCGTAGGGTCGGGTCATGGCCATTCCGAGTTTCCTCGCAGACCTGCGTGCCGTGGTCGGCACCCGCCCGCTCTGGCTCTCCGGCGTCGCCGCCGTGGTGGTCGACGACCGGGGGCGGGTGCTGCTCGGGCGGCGCAGCGACAACGGCCGGTGGGCCCTGATCGGCGGCATCCTCGACCCGGGGGAGCAGCCCGCGGAGGGCCTGGCCCGCGAGGTCATGGAGGAGACCGGGGTCACCGTCGTCCCCGAGCTGCTGACCTCGGTGTCCGTCTCCTCCCTGCTGCACTACCCGAACGGCGACCGGGCCCAGTACCTCGACCTCACCTTCCGCTGCCGCCCGGTGGCCGGCGAGGCCCGGGTCAACGACGACGAGTCGCTGGAGGTGGGCTGGTTCGCGCCGGACGCCCTGCCGGACCTCGACGACTACGCCCTGCGCCGGCTCAAGACCGCCCTGGCCGGCGCCGAGCGCACCGTCTTCGACTTCGACGGCGAGGGGCTCAGCGCGAGCTGAACCACTCGGCCGTCCGCTCCAGCCCTTCGCGCAGGGGCACCGGCACCACCTCCGGGAACAGCTCGCGCAGCCGCGCGTTGTCCGCCTGCGAGTCCCGGACGTCGCCGGCCCGCGGCTCGGTGTGCGCGGTCTCCAGCGGGCGGCCGAGGACGGCGCCCAGCTCGCCGACCAGTTCCATCAGCGTCGTCCGGGTGCCGAACGCGAGGTTGACCGGATCCGGGTGGACGACCCGGCGCAGCACGGCCTCGGTCAGCACCTGGGCGACCGTCCCGACGTAGGTGAAGTCGCGGCTCTGGCCGCCGTCCCCGTGCACGGTCAGCGGCCGCCCGGCCAGCGCCGCGTCCAGGAAGGCCGGCACCACCGCGGCGTAGGCGTGCCCGGCCGGCTGGAGCGGACCGAACACGTTGAAGAAGCGCAGCGGCAGCACGCCCAGCCCGTAGCAGTGGTGGTACGCCGCCAGGTACGACTCGGTGGCGAGCTTGCTGACCGCGTACGGGCTCATCGGCGCGGTGCGCATCGTCTCGCGCTTCGGCAGTTCGCGGTTGGCGCCGTACACCGAGGACGAGGAGGCCGCGGCGACGTAGAGGCCACCGGCCCGGCGGGCCGCCTCCAGCACCTCCAGGGTGCCGGTGGCGTTCGCGTGGTGGCTGGCCAGCGGGTCGGCCACCGAGCGGGGGACGGACGGCAGTGCCGCCAGGTGCACCACGGCGTCCGCGCCGGCGAACGCCTCGTCCAGCAGGGCCCTGTCCAGGATCGTGCCCTGGTGGAACACCACGCCCAGACCGTCCAGGTTGGCCTTGTCGCCGGTGGAGAGGTCGTCCACCACCCGGACCTGCTCGACCTCCGGGCGGGCCAGCAGGGCCCGGGCCAGGTTCGCTCCGATGAATCCGGCTCCGCCGGTCACGACCACGCGCATCGCGGGTTCTCCCCCACTCCGGCGGGGGCTCCCCGCCCCGCGCACTGCGCCGATGCTATCGGCGGCCGAGACGGCCGCGCGGGCGATCTGTCATACCTTGTGCTGACGGTAGGTCTCCTCTGCGGCGTCCAGTACCGCCGCCAGGTCCCCTCCCGCGGTGGCCGTCAGCACCGCGGCCACCGATCCCTCCACGAACGGCGCATCGGCGAACCGCACCGGGAACGGCAGGCCGTGCTCGTCGGCCTCCGCCAGCAGGGTCAGCACGGTGGAGACGGCCGCACCGATGTCGGACAGCACCGCCACCCCGTGCCCCTGGTCGACCCGCCGGGCGGCGGCCGCGATCAGCACGGCACTGGTACCGAGACCGTCGTCCAGGCTGCCGCCGGTCGCCGCGACCGGTGCCGGGTCGTCGTTGTGGGCCAGCGACAGGGCCAGCGCCCGGGTGGCCAGGGCGAGTTCCTGGCTGTGCGAGACCAGCACCACCCCGACCCGGCCGAGCCCCGCGGGCCGGCTGGGCCGCGGCACCTGCGCGGGCCCGGGGGAGGGCGTGGTCGGACCGGACGGGGCCGACGGTGCGTCGGAGATCGGGATCACGTCGGCACCGGTGCCGGCCCTGCGGTCCATCGGCTGCTCCCTGGGGGCTGCGGGATCTGGACGGGGTGCTTCGGGCACCACTCTGGCAGCCCGTCCGGCCGGCACGGGCCAACACGGGCCGTGTGTCTGCCGCTCCCGATACCACAGCGGGCCGCCCCGGGGCAGGTGATCCGCCGATGCCGGCCGGACCGGCCCGGCGTGCTGGCTACGCTGGATCGACGACGGACCAGCACCGCTTCGGGAGGAACCACCATGGCGACCGAGACCGCGACCACGCCGGAGACCGGCGGCAAGCTCCGGCCGGACCTGAGCGGGGCCGAGTGGCGCTCCGGCAGCCGGACGGCGGGCGACGTCGAGATCGCGTTCGTGGACGGCCTGATCGCGATGCGGGACGGCCGGGACCCGGACGGCCCGGCACTGATCTTCACCCCGGCCGAGTGGCGGGCCTTCGTGCTCGGGGCCCGGGACGGCGAGTTCGACCTCGGCTGATCCACCGGGCGGCCGGGGCAGGCCCGGCGGGGAACGCGCCGGAGGAGGGCCCGCGGGGCCCGGATGAACCCCTGGTGACGCCCCGGAGGTCACAAATGAATTCTGATGGTCCGAAACTCGTTGACTGCTGGACAAGCAGCGGCCCACAGTATGGAGCAGGCAGACGCCGTGCCGACCGCCCCCACGCGGTCGTGCACGGCGCCGGCCGTCCTACCCGTCACCGGCGCCGGCGACGAGCTCCTCCCGAGGTGATCCCCAAGCGCACCAGGTGCGTCGGCCGGTCCCGCACCCCACGAAGGGGCACGGCAGTCGCCGGGAGGTGGTGGCCCCGCGGTCAAGAGCTACTCGACCGCGGCACCGGATCGTCCGGGATCCGCACGCCCCCACGCGGCGGTGTCCCGGACAGGTCCGCGAGTGCGACGGCCCAGGGGCCCCGCGAACCTGGTCTGTGGAGTTGTCGATCGTGGCCCCGCCCGCCCTCCGGCGCCCGCAGGGGCGCCGCACGGCAGACGGCCGGTCAGATCTTTTCGCACGACGACGTGCTGGATGAGGGAAGGCGTGACACGGCACGCCCGAACAAGCCGCCCCCCGGTGGGTCATGCCCACGGCGGTTTCTCGTGCTGAACCGAACGTAGCCCGGACGGTTGCTCAGAGTCAACATTGGTCCCTGAGCGTAGATCCCCCGCAAGTCACCGACACTCGTCACGGAGCGTCGCCGGACCCGTCCGGCGAGCCTCGGGCACCGGCCACGTACGATGGTGCCATGTCTTTCCTCCGCCGTCGCTCCGGCTCCCCCGCAGGTCCGGACTTCGACGTGCTCGCGATGGACCCGGGCGACTGGCCCGGTCACTTCGGAGCCATGATCATGACCGGCGCGGACGGCTCCTGCCAGGGGATCTTCCTGCGCTACGACCTCTACGGCGGCCGCGGCCCCGCGATGTTCATCGGCAACCTGCCGGAGGGATCGGCGGCCCGGGAGACCGAGGACGGCGTCCCGTTCGAGGTCCGCCAGCTGCTGGCCGCGCTGGAGAACACCGAGGAGGTCGACCTCGTCTCCACCGAGGACTTCCCGGTGATGCTGGGCGACGACCTGCTCATCGTGAAGAAGGTCAAGGTCAGCGAAGGCCGGGTGTTCTGCTCCCAGTTCGGGCGCAGCGACGGTGTCCTGGTCACCATCGCCTCCTGGGACCGCCCGATCGCGGACGACCTCTACCAGCTGCTCAAGCCGCTGCCGGCGGAGATGTTCCAGCAGGGCTGAGGGCACCGCCCGGGGAGTGCTTGACGGTGGCGATCAACGCTTCGTACAGTCACGGCATGCCGTGCCGTCTCCCGCTGCTCACCCGTCGCAGGCACCTCGACCTGCGCCGGGACGCGGGCGGCACCTGTCCGGGCCGCTGACCGGGGCGAACCGCCCCCTCCCCGCGCAACACCGGGTGCCCGCGGCCGCCCGCCCGCCCCATCGGGGCCGGGACGACGGAGCGTCCGAACCGGCCGCCGCCGGGCCCGCGTGCCGCCAGCACCCGCCGCGTCCCAGCTGCCCGCCCGGAGGCCCCACCATGACCCCAGCCGCGCCCCCGGTCGACGGCGCCGCAGCCGTTGCCGACGCCCTCGGCCGCCTGCCCCGCGTCGCCGACCTGCTCGCCGCCCGTGCCGAGGAGCACGACCGCGACGGCACCTTCCCGTACCAGGGCGTCGAGGCCGTCCACGAGGCCGGGCTGCTCACCCTCACCGTGGCCCGCCGGCACGGCGGACCGGGCGCGGGCCTGGCCGAAACCGTCCGGGTACTGGCCGGACTCGGCCGCGGCGACGCCTCGGTGGCCGTGCTCACCGCCCACACCCTGCTGCTGCACGCCGAGCAGTCGCGCACCGGCCTGTGGCCCGCCGCCGGCTACCGGCGGCTGCTCACCGAGTCCCGGCGCGGGCCCGCCCTGCTCTCCGCGCTGCGCGCCGAACCGGGCCTGCCGGCCGGTGCGCAGCCCACGACCACCGCCCACTGGGACGGCGAGGCCTGGAAGTTGACGGGCCGCAAGACGGACTGCAGCGGCGCGGAGGCGCTCGCCTGGATGGCCGTGCCGGCCCGGACGGACGAACCGGAGCCCCGCACCGGCCTGTTCCTCGTCCGCGGCGACAGCCCCGGCCTGGAGATCGACCCGGTCTGGGACCAGCTCGGCCTGCGCGCCAGCGCCGGACACGACGTGCTGTTCGACGGCGTCCGGGTCGCCCCCGACCACGCGGTGCGGCTCGTTCCGCCCGGGCCGGCCACGCCCGAACGGCAGGCCGCCGCCGACGCCACCCGCGCCTGGCACGACCTCGCGCTCTCCGCCGTCCACCTCGGCACCGCGCGCGCCGCCCAGGACTGGCTGATCCGCTTCCTCCGGCAGCGCACCCCCGCCAACCTGACCGAGCCGCTCGCCACCCTGCCCCGCTACCGCGCGGCCCTCGGCGAGATCGAGGCCGCGCTGATCGGCGCCGAGGAGCTGCTCGCCGCGCTCGCGGCCGGCATCGACCGCGGCGAGCCGGCCGCCGTCGCCCGCAGCGCGGCCGGCCAGCTGCTCGCCAACCGGGCCGCGGTGGCCACCGTCCAGCAGGCGGTCACGCTCACCGGCACCCCGGGCTCAGCCGCCGGCACCCGCTGGAGCGCTACCTGCGCGACGTCCTGAGCGGCCGGATGCACTTCGCCGCCGACGAGACGGTGCTCGACGCGGTCGGCCGCGCGGCCCTGGAACGGGGTGCCCCCGCCGGGGCTGACCCGTCCGGCGCGATGCCGTCCGTCGCGGGGGCCGCCGCGACCGGCGGCCCCGACCGGCAGGTGCGGCTCGGCAGCTGCCGCTCAGCGGGTGCCGACCGCCGCCCGCACCGCGCGTCGGGCGAGCCCGGCGTCGTCGTACAGCCGGCGGATCATGATCCGCTGCTCCTCGCCGGCGCCCGGGACGTCGTGCAGCCGGATCTCGCGCATCAGCACCAGGACGAGGTTCACCAGGAAGGCGTCCCGGGCCAGTGTGCCTCCCGCCTGGGCGAGTTGGCTGATCTGCCGGCGCGCTGCGGTGTCGCCGGACAGCACGCTCCACAGCACCGCCATGTCGTAGCCCGGCAGGTACCAGCCGGCCTCCTCCCAGTCCAGCAGGACGGGGCCGGACGGCGCGAGCAGCATGTTGCCGAGCAGTGCATCACCGTGGCACAGCTGCCAGTTGGTGTTCGCCAGGCCGTGCAGCAGCTGCCGCAGGTCGCCGGCGTCCCGGTCGGTGAGCTGGCCCACCGAGTGGAACCGGGCGATCTCCATCTGGTAGTCCAGCGGCTTGCCGAACACGTCGGACGGCGGGCGCCACAGGTTCAGCGTGCGCACCGCGCCCAGCATCGCCCGCACCTCGCCCGGGGTCGGCGGGTTCACCGGGTGCCGCTCGCGCGCCGCCGGCCGGCCGGGGATCCGCTCCAGCACCAGCACGCAGCGGTCGTGGTCGGCCGCGACCAGGCGCGGCAGCCGCACCGGCGGACGGTGCCGGACGAACGCCCGGTACACGGCCACCTCGTGGTGGAACCGCTCGACCAGCTGCTCGTCGCGGGCCGCCTGCGGTGCCAGGCACTTCGCCACCACCGGGGCCCGGCCGATCGTGCCGGCCACCAGGATGTGCCGGCTCCCCTCCCGCAGCACCTGCCGGGGGAGGAAGGCGGGACATATCCGCGAGACGGCGGCGAGCGCGGCCTTCACCGCGGGCGTCTGCAGCGCCGCGGGGTCGACCCGGTCCACGAACCCGTCGCCCGTACGGGTGGTCAGCAGGCGCCCGCCGGCGGACCGTGCGCCCGCCTCACCGGGCCGCGGGGCGAGCGGTGCGCGGACGAGCCCGGCGCGGGGGTCGCGCAGCTCGACGGCTCGGGGAGCGGGCCGGCCGCCGGTCGCGGTGGGGGCCGCAGCCCGGTGCGGGCCTGGCCCGGAAGGTGGCGCGCCGTGCCCGGTTCGACGACGGGGGCCGGGCGGGTGCCGGTGCTGGCTGTGGAGTACATGGGCTGGTGAGGGTCCCTTCCTGGCCGACTGGGAATGCCGGCTCCTGACGAGCCGTCCGCCGCCGGCGGTAGACGGGTGCCGCCGGCGAGGGCCCGGGTGGAGTGCGGGCGTCGGGCGCGGAGGCGGCCGTCCGGTCCGTGTCCGCACCCTGGGGAATGCGGTGGTCCGTCCTGCCGCGCCGTGCCCGGCGCCCCCGCGCCACCCCGGCTGCGCCACCCCTCCGCCGGGCCCTTCGAGGCCCCCGGAAGGGTCCTGACGGTCCGTCGGGCCCGTGCGGCGGCCGGTTCGGGCCGCTGCCCGGATCCGGGGTGGGGAGGCGCATTCCTACCTGACACCCGGTCACCACTGGCACACCACGTAGCGGACCCTGGCGAAGGCTGGCGAATGGTCGCGTGGCATGTGACAGAGCCACTACTGTCGAAATCAGCCGAGGAACCTGGGGGCTTCACGTGGACAAGGGGCCGAACACCAGACTCGCCGACCTCTTCGCCCTGACCGGATGGTCCAAGGGCGAACTGGCCAGGCTGGTCAACCGGCGCGGTGCGGCGATGGGGCAGCAGCAGCTCTCCACCGACACCTCGCGGGTGCGGCGCTGGATCGAGCAGGGGGAGATCCCCCGCGATCCGGTGCCGAGGGTGCTCGCCGCCGTGTTCACGGAGCGGCTCGGCCGTGTCGTCACCACTGAGGACCTCGGTCTCGAGCGACACCGGCCCACCAGGACGGGTACCACCGCGCAGACCGAGGCGGCGGTGCCCTGGGAGCCGGATCGAACAGCAGCGGTCCTCACCGAGTTCACGGGAATGGACCTCATGCTGAACCGACGCGGTCTGGTCGGCGCGGGCGCCGCGCTCGCCGCCGGCGCCGTCATCGCCGACAACCTCCACGACTGGCTGACCGGGGACGGGGTGGCGTACGCCGCCCAACGACCCGGACCGCGCCACGTGCTCACCCAGGGCGGCCCCCAACCGGTCGTCGACGTCTACGACGCCGGCCCGGTTGGCAACGACGAGGTCGCCGCCCTGGAGCGGTCGGTGGACGTCTTCCGGGCCTGGGACGCCTCCCGCGGCGGAGGCCTCCAGCGCAAGGCGGTGGTCGGCCAGCTCAACGAGGTCGGCGGTCTGCTGACCCACCGCCACAGTCCGCCCGTGGAGCGCCGGTTGTGGACGGTGGCGGCCAACCTGGCGGTGCTGGCCGGGTGGATGTCCCACGACGTGGGCCTGGAGCCCACCGCGCAGAAGTACTTCGTGATCGCCGCCCAGGCCGCCAAGGAGGCCGACGACCGGCCCCGGGCCGGCGAGGCGATCTCCCGCGCGGCCCGGCAGATGCTCCATCTCGGCCGGGCCGACGACGCACTCGAACTGATGCAGCTCGCCAACGCCAGCGCCGGCGACCGCGCACTGCCGCGCACCCGCGCCATGCTGCACACCGTGGAGGCGTGGGCGCAGGCCTCGCTCGGCCGCTCCGACGCCACCCACCGGGTGCTCGGCGAGGCCGAGGACCTCTTCGTCCAGGACGACGGGGAGACCCCGCCCAGCTGGATGCAGCTGTTCAACGAGGCCGAGCTGCACGGCATGGAGGCGCTGGTCTACCGGACCCTCGCCGAGCACGACCCCGGCGCCGTCCGGCTGGCCGAGCACCACGCCCAGCGCGCCATCGACCTCCGCCCGGTCGGCCGGGAGCGCTCCGCCCTGCTCGACCAGATCACCCTCGCCTCGGTGTACTGGATCTCCGGCGAGCCCGACGCGGCCTGCCTCCAGGCCAAGCTCGCCATGGGCGCGATCAACCAGACCTCGTCCCTGCGCACCTGGGACCGGCTGCGCGAGATGTACCGGCTGGCCGGCCGCTACCAGACGATGCCGGCGGTGGCGGAGCTCCGCGAGGAGATCGACTCCGTGATGCCGCAGCGGCGTCGGCAGGTCTAGCGCGTCACTGGCGCGTCGCAGGAAGCCCGCCTGCCCGGCGGGGCCCCCGGGTGCGGCCGGGGACGCCGGGTGCCGGTGGCGGGCGGTGTCGGCGATCCGTTCGGGTCGAAACAGGAGGTGTACGGACGATCGTTGGGGTGGCCGCCCGCGGGCGGCCGGTTCCGGGCGCCCTGTGTGCGCGCCCGGCCGTCAGGCGGTAGCCTTCGGTGATTCCGGCGCCCGGGCGCCTGTTCAGGACCGATCCACCCCCGGCGACGGAAATCCCGTTGCCTCGACGACCGCCGCAACGGATGCTGACCTCATGTTCGAGCCAGTGATAGCGCCCAGTGCCAGTCTCGTCGGCCTCCTTCAGAGAGGCCGCGGCGACGGGCAACTGCATGCCCTGGCGGCGGACCGCAGCGAGGCCGTCGAGGCACTGGAGACCTGCGTCACGCGCGACCCCCGGCCCGACTGGCAGGTCGAGAACCGCTCCCTCTACTACGCACGCCTCTACATGGAGCTGGAGGCGCCGCTCACCGGCATGGAGCGCCACCTGCACTCCCTCGACGACGCCCTCGACCAGGACGAGTCCCGCACCGGCCTGGCCCTGTCCGTGCTCGGCCACCTCGCCGCCTACGGCCGCCGGGACGCCCGTGACCTGCTGCGCGACTACGTCGCCACCGGCTGGAACTGGGCCTGGGCGCTCGACGAGCTCGCCCTGCGCGACGACGACCGGGCCCTGCTGGAGCTTGCCCCCGCCGTCCTGAGGCGCTTCCCCGAGGGCCCGGCGGGCGACGCCGAGCTGCGCGCCGCCGTGCGCGGGGCGTACGAGCCGCGCCCCTGGCGGCTCTGGGCGGCCCACCACCCGCGGGTCGCCACCGCGGGCGAGCAGTCACCCTTCGACCTGTGGCAGCGCCAGCTGAACCGCGGTGGCGTCACCCCGGGCTGGAGCACCGCCGACGTGCTCGCCTGGGCCGACCGGCCCGAGACCGGCGAGGCCGGCTCCGGCGAGCCCGAGGCCGCCGCCCGCCGCGCCGCCGCCGCGGCCCGCTGCCTGGCCGCCGTCGTCCGCACCGAGGACCGCGACGCCGTCCTCGACGCCGCACGGCACGGCCTGCCCGGTGCCCGCGCCGCCGCGCTGCGCTACCTCGTCGACCGGCAGGACGAGGCCGTCGCCGGGCTGATCGAGGTGGCCGCCGCCGACATCGACGAGCGGGTCGTTTCCGCCGCGCTGTCCGTCCTGGGCCGCATGCGCGGCCCGGAGGCGCTCGCCCATGCCCGCCGCTGGGCCGACCCCTCGACCGGCGGCGCCGACAGCGCCCTCGGCGAGGCCGCCGTGCAACTGCTCGCCGACGCCGGTGAGGCCGCCGACGGTCCGCTGGTGGTGGACGCGCTGCGCCGCTGGATCTCCGTCCGGGGCGTCGAGGGCGCCGGGCTCGCCACCCTGGTCGACGGTGCGGGGCGGCTGGCCGCCGCCGCTGCCGTCCCCGCGCTGCGCCACGTCTACGGCGAGACGGTCTCCTCCGAACTGCGCGGCCGCGCCGCCCGCGCGCTGGCGGGCACCGACCCGTACTTCGCCCAGGGCCTGGCCGTCGAGTGCCTCTGGGACTGCGAGGAGTCGACCCGCGAACTCGCCGCCCGCCATGTCACCACCACGGGTGATGTCCGCGTGCTGGAGCGACTGCGCCGGCTGGCCGCCGATCCGGCCGAGGAGGCCGAGGTCCACGCGGCCGTCCGGGGCCGGCTGACCTCGCGCGAGCGGCCGTAGGCGGAGCCGGAGCGCCGCGGCGCCGTTGATCGGCGGTGCCGATGGCGGGCGGGCCGCTCCACCGGGTGCGGCATCATGGGTGGGCCACGTCAGCCCAGCACTGGAGCATCCGGCGCCATGAACCGTTCCCGTCTCGTCGCCCGCCTCGCCGCACCGGTGGCTGCCCTCGCCGGGGCGCTGGCCCTCGCCGGACCGGCCTTCGCCCACGTCGAGGTCGAGTCCGCCACCCCGCAGGCCCTCGCGGTCGACGCCGTGGTCTCCTTCAACGCCGAGGGCGAGTCGCCGACCGCGGGCATCAAGCAGGTGCGGGTCGTCCTGCCCGCCGGTCTCACGTCCGGAGACGTCTCGCTGGTGGACGCCCCCAAGGGCTGGCAGCTGAGCGCCGCCTCCGACGGGTACCAGGTGGCCGGCCCGGCCCTCGCCCCGGGCAAGAGCGCCGTCTACAAGATCAAGGTCAGGCAGCTGCCGGACGCCAAGCAGCTGGTCTTCAAATCGGTGGTGACCTACTCCGACGGGCAGGTCGACCGCTGGATCGAGCTGCCGCAGGGCGGGACGGAGCCGGAGCACCCGGCCTCCGTGCTCAAGCTGACCGCGGCCGCGCCCGGCGCCAAGCCGCTGCCGTCCGGCGGCGCCGCGAGCCCGGCCCCGGCCTCGCCCGCGGCCTCCTCCTCGGCACCTGCCGCCGCCGCACCCGTCCCCGACCCCTCCTCGGCCCCGGCCGCCGCCCCGTCGGCGAGCCCCGCCACCGGCACCGCGAGCAGCTCCTCGGGCAGCGCCGCCGCCACCGTCGCGGTGGTCGGCCTGCTCGTGGTGGCGATCGCCGGCGTGATCGTCTGGCGGCGGCGGGCCGCGCGCGGCTGAGCCGCCCCGCCCGCTTCCCGCCCCCTTCCCGGCTGCCGGTGACGGCATGTCAGCCGGGCGCGCGCCCGTGCCTGCGGCATCCTGGCGCGGACGGCACCACGAAGGCGCCACGGAAGGCACCGCGGACGGGAGCGACGGCATGGGCGGCGGGCGACTGGCGGGCAAGGCGGCGGTGGTCACCGGCGCGGCCCGGGGCATCGGGCGGGCCACCGCGGAACTGTTCGCGGCGGAGGGCGCCCGGCTGGTGGTCACGGACGTGGACGCGGCGGCCCTGGACGGGCTGCGGGCCGCCCTGGCCGCCCGCGGCGCCGAGGTGACCGCGGTCGCGGGGGACGTGGCCGCCGTCGACGACGCCAGGTCGATGATCGCCGCGGCCGTCCGGGCGTACGGGCGGATCGACGTCCTGGTCGCCAACGCCGGCATCCTTCCGCTCTCGACCGTGGACCGGACGGAGCCGGAGGACTGGGACCGGGTGATGGCCGTCGACGGCCGCGGCATGTTCCTCACCTGCAAGTACGCGATCGAGGAGATGGCCGCCCGGCCCGGTGGGGGAGCCGTGGTGTGCGTCTCCTCGATCTCCGGCGTGGCCGGCCAGGCGGGCCAGGCCGCCTACGGGCCGGCCAAGTTCGTCGCCACCGGGCTGACCAAGCACCTCGCGGTGGAGTGCGCGCCGCAGGGCATCCGGGTCAACGCGGTTGCCCCGGGCACGATCCGCACCGACCGGGTCCGCGACCTGGCGGACGAGCCCGGCGGCGCCGAGTACCTCGACGCGATCGTCCGCCTCCATCCGCTGGGACGGCTCGGCGAACCCGCCGAGGTCGCCCGGGCGATCCTCTTCCTCGCCTCCGACGAGGCCTCCTTCGTGACCGGCGCCGTCCTGCCGGTGGACGGCGGCTACCTCGCGCAGTGACGCGCCGTCAGCCCCGCAGCGGGACGAAGCGCACCGGGGTGCCGGGGCGGGCCTGGGCGGCCGCGGCGAGGTCCGCGCGCGGGACGACGCCGACCACGGGGTAGCCGCCGGTGGTGGGGTGGTCGGCGAGGAAGACCACCGGAAGCCCGTCCGGGGGGACTTGGACGGCGCCCAGCACCATGCCCTCGCTGGCGAGTTCGCCCGTGCGGGCGCGGGCCAGGGCCGGGCCCTCCGTCCGCAGGCCGACCCGGTTGCTCGCGGCGGCGACCCGGTGGCCCGGGCGGGCGAGCAGCAGCGGGTCGGCGAACCAGTCGGCGTGCGGGCCGAGCCGCAGCCGCAGCACCAGCTCGGCCGGCGGCCCGGGCAGCGGCACCAGCGCGGCGGCCAGCCCGGGCGGGGCGTCCCCGACGGGCAGCAGGTCGCCCTCGGCGAGCGGCGCCGGGCCGAGCCCGGAGAGCAGGTCCGCGGACCTGCTGCCGAGCACCTCCGGGACGGCGATGCCGCCCGCCACGGCGAGGTAGCTGCGCACACCGTGGGTGGCCGGGCCGACCTCCAGCAGCGCACCGGCCGGCACCGCCACCGCCGCGCCCCAGGCGGCCGGCCGGCCGCCCACCCGGACGGGCGCGGGTGCGCCGGTGACCGCGACGACCGCCGGCGCGAGCGCCCGCAGGGCGACCCCGCCGAGCGTGGTCTCCAGCGCGGCGGCGCCGGGCGGGTTGCCGAGCAGGCGGTTGGCGGCGCGCAGCGCGGGTTCGTCGAGCGCTCCGGCGCGCGGCACGCCGAGGTGGGCGACGCCGCGCCGCCCCAGGTCCTGAACGGTCGTCAGCGGCCCCGGGCGCACCACCAGCAGGTCGGTCATGCTCCCGCACCTCCCTGAGCGTCCTGGGTCGCGCCCGGCGCATCCGCCGCCCCGCTGACCGCGGTGAAGCGCACGCGCACGCCGGGCGCGAGCAGGGCCGCCGGTTCGCGCCCGGTGTCCCACAGCCGGAGCGCTGTGCGCCCGACGAGCTGCCAGCCGCCGGGGGAGGAGCGCGGGTAGACGCCGGTGTACGGGCCGGCCAGGGCGACCGAGCCGGGCGGCACGCTGCTGCGCGGGGTGGCACGGCGCGGCACGGCGTACCGGTCGGGCAGCCCGGTGAGGTACCCGAAGCCGGGCGCGAAGCCGCAGAACGCCACCCGGTACTCGGCCGCGGTGTGGATCCGGACGGCCTCCGCGGGGAGACCCCCACCGCGCGGCCACCTCGGCGAGGTCGGCGCCGTCGTACACGGTCGGGACCTCGATCAGCGGCCCCTCGGCGGGCGGGTGCTCGGGCACCGACCAGCGGGTGAGTTCGCGGGCGAGGGCGGCCCGGTCGGCGACGCCGTCGACCAGCACCGTCCGGGCGGCCGGGACGATCTCGGTGATCTCCGGCAGGGTGTCCCGACGCTCCGTCAGCAGGGCGTACAGCGACGCCACCTGGTCGGCCGACCCCACCTCCAGCAGCAGCGCGTCCTCGCCGACCCGACGCACCGTCACCGCACCGCCCATGGATGTCCCCCTCCGCCGTCGCCTCGACCTCCACCGGGGCCCGGGGCGCCGGTGGTGCCATCATCCGGCCCGCCGGCCGTCAGCTGAAGGGCTCCACGCGCACGCCCGCCGTGGCCAGTGCGCCGCGCACCCGCCAGGCCAGCTGCGCCGCGCCGGGGGTGTCGCCGTGGACGCAGAGCGAGCGGGCCTGCACGGCCACCGGCTCGCCGCCGACGGCCGTCACGGTGCCGTCCCGGGCGATCCCCACCGCCCGGGTGATCACCGACTCCGGGTCGTGCACGACGGCGCCCGCCTCGCTGCGCGGGACGAGGGTGCCGGCCCAGGTGTACGCGCGGTCGGCGAACGCCTCGGCGACCACCGGCAGCCCGACGCCCTCGGCGACCGCGAGCAGTTTCGAACCGGGCAGACCCAGGACGGGCAGCGGCCCGTCGCAGACCGCGCCGGCCCGCAGCACGCCGGACACCACCGCCTCGGCCTGCTCGTCGTCGTGCACCACCCGGTTGTAGAGCGCCCCGTGCGGTTTCACGTAGCTGACCCGGGAGCCGGCGGCCCGGGCGAACACCTGCAGGGCGCCGATCTGGTAGGCGATCTCGTCCGCCAGTTCCTCGGAGGGCACGTCCATCGCCCGGCGGCCGAAGCCGGCCAGGTCCCGGTAGGAGACCTGGGCCCCGATCCGTACTCCGCGTTCAGCGGCCAGGGCGCAGACCCGCCGCATCGTCGAGGGGTCGCCGGCGTGGAAGCCGCAGGCGACGTTGGCACTGGTCACCACCGACAGCAGGGCCTCGTCGTCGGTCAGCGTCCAGCGCCCGAACCCTTCACCGAGGTCCGCATTGAGATCGATCACCGCGTCGGTCACGCGTCGCCCGCCTTCCAACCGCTCCTGGGGGTGATCGTAGGGCCTGATCGTTTGCGCGGGTGACCGGCGGGGGTGTCGGGTGCGCGCGCCCCCACCAGCGGCCTCACTCCACCCGGTTGATGCACCGCCAGGTGGCCGCACGGGTGGCGCCGGACGGACGGGGAGCCGCTGTGCCGTGCTGTCAGGCCACGAGGAACACGAGGCCGCCGACGAGGTCGACGAGCAGGACGAGGGCGAGCAGGACGACGGCGGAGGCGATCCACATCGCCAGCCCGACGGCGCAGGCGCGGACCGTCCACAGGCTCGTGGGCCCCGCTCCGAGGGGACCGCCGCCGCGGATCCACCGCCGGGTCAGAGCACTGTTCGCGGCGGGGCCGCCGGCCAGCGAGATCAACCACATCAGGACGCCGACCGGCGAGAGCGCGGCCTCGCCGACCACTCCCGGCACTGCCGCGACGAGGATCAGCAGCGCGACCTGGACGGTCAGGCCGGCGCCCAGGACGGCGAACACCCGGGGCGCCACCCCGGCGTTCCCCGTCACCGGGCCCGCCCCAGCGCCCGGGCGGCCCTTGCCGCGACCGCCGCCACGTCGACGGTGAAGCGCAGCCGGGGCACCCCGAGCACCCGCAGGGCCGGCCCGTGGTCCGCGGCCACGAACACCGCCGCGCCGAGGGCCAGCAGCCACCAGCCGGCGACGGCGGGGGAGCGCAGCGGCGCCGGCAGCCCGTCGAGCGACTCCCGCAGCCGGCGGCAGTGGAACGGGATGTGCCGCCGCTCGTCCGCGAGGATCCGCCCGGCCACCTCGGCGACCAGCGGGTCCCCGGCGCCGTCCCGGACGGCCCGGTGGTACCGCACCGCGACCACCTCGGCCACCAGCAGCACCATCAGTTCCAGCCGCAGGCCGAGCAGCCGTCGCAGCCGGACGAAGAGCGCGTCGCTCCAGTGCGCGCCGAGCAGCGGTGTCCCGGCCGCCGCCAGCAGCCGGGCCAGCAGCCGCGCGTGGTTCTGCTCCTCGGCGACGAAGAGCCGCAGGGCGGCCGTGTAGGCGGCGTCGCCCGCGGCGTCCGCCTTGGCGATCAGCGCCGACCCGTCGCCGTCCTCGCCGACCTGGAACTTCTGCAGGCTGCGGCGGAGCGCGGCCGAGGCGCGGGCGCCCCGGCTCCAGTCCGGGTCGCCCTGGGCGGCGCGGCGGTGGGCTTCGGCGGTGAAGTGCGCGACCCATCCCGGGTGGTCCAGCCCGGCCAGGGCAGCGGGCGGGGCGGCGGCCCCCGACAGGCCGGCCGGGCTCATCGGACCCCCGCCGGGGTGGCGGCCCGGGCAGCGGCCTGGGCGGGGGCGGGGGTGGTGAAGCCGTTCGGCGCGGTGGTGGCCCGGGCCCACTCCAGGCGCCGGATCGCCCGGTCGACGATCAGCAGCGGGACGGCGCCCACCACTCCGAACGACATGTCGACGAATCGCCAGTAGAGCGGGATGCCGCGCAGCGGGCCGCAGATCAGGGCGAGCGGAATGATGCCGCCACAGGCCAGCAGCGCCCACCGGATCACCCACACGTTGCGGACGGGTCGCGCAGCGGCCCCAGAACGCGGCGGCGATCACCAGGTGCGCGAAGGCCAGCCAGTCGGTGCCGTAGGCGAGGAAGGGGTAGCGCGCGCCGGTCTCCGCGAGGCCGTCGCGGATCCGCTCCGTCCAGTCGGCGAGGGCCGGCCAGTGCGCGCCGAGGCCGCTGCCGTGCACCGCGTCGGCCAGCCAGCGGCTCTCGGTCTGCAGGGGGAAGGCGGTGAGCCCGCTCAGCGCCAGGCAGACGATGAAGATCCAGAGCCAGGTGCGGATGCGCCGCACTGCGGCGCGCCGGCCGGCCGGATCGGGATCGGTGGGCATACGGGTCTCCCCAGGCCGAAGGAGCAGTCCGGGGTGTCCCGGCTGCGCAGGGCGACTCTAGCCGTGGAATTGAACGTGTTCAAGATAAAAACTGAACACGTTCAGGAGGGTGTGTCGGTGCCGAACGGGGGCGCGGGGGAGCGAGGCGGGAGCGAGGGGGAACGACCGCCGGCACCGGGCCCCGAGCGCCCGGAGGCGAGCGGGCGCCGGCGGGAGGTGCCGCCGGAACCGGGGCAAGCAGGCTCGTTTCGGATGTTGTCGGTGCGAACCTCTAATCTTGTCCACCGTGACCGCCACCGCAGACCAGCCCACCCGGCCCGCACCCGGCCCGGCCGCCGACGAGGGCCTCGCCCGCCGGCTCAAGGCGCTGGCCTGCACCGCGCCGCTGCACGACCTCGACGCGCGCAAGGTCAACCTGGCCGGCGAGTACGGCTCGTACGCCATGGCCGAGGTCGGCCTCGCCGTGATCGACCTGGTCACGCTGAACATGGACTTCGACACCGGCGCCGACCGCGACATAGTGCTCGGCCGCCTCCACCCCCGGATCGCCGCGCAGAACCCGGCCCGCAGCACCGCCGAGCACGAGCGCGTCGGCCGCTGGGTGCTCGAGTCGCTGATCAACGTCGGAAGCGTCGACCGGGGCTTCCGCGCCGTCTACGGCACCTTCGGCGCCGACGGCGGTTACGTCCGCCGCGACTACGACTTCAAGCTCGTCGAGGAGGTGCCCGGGCCCGACGGCGGTGTCTACCTGCGCACCACCGACGAGGCCGTCAACGTCCTGGTCGGCGCGCTCGACACCGACGTCACCTCCGCCCAGATCGCCGCCGAGGTCAAGCTGGAGGTGCTGATCCGGCGCGGCCGCCTCGCCGACGCCCAGCTCGCCGCCGAGCAGGCCCGGTACCGCACCGTCCAGTACGCCGAGACGCTGCGCCGCGCCCTGGAGGCGACCCGGCGCAACGTCCGCGCCGTCGACTGGATGGAGACCGTCCCCGACCTGATCGACGAGGCGCTCGACCACATCGCCGACCGCTACCGGCACGAGAACGCGATCCTCACCAACATCCGCAAGGCCCGCGACGAGTCCACCGACCCCGAGCACAAGCGCCGTGCCGCCGAACTCGTCGACATCGTCAAGGACTGCATCCGCCGCCACACCCAGCTGCAGACCCGCCTGCTGGAGGCCGGCCCGCTGTTCCGCGCCGAGCAGGACCGCCAGGCCTTCGCCGCCCCCGCCGCCCGCAGTGGCATCGACCTGTACGGCCACCTGCTCGCCCCGCTGCTGGAGCTCCCGCTGGAGACGGCCGTCCGGCCCACCGACGCGTTCTTCGCCCGCGGGACGGGCCTGCGCACCCCCGCCTCCGTCCGCGTCGCCGACCTCGTCGACCTGCTGCTCACCCCGCCCGTCGAGCGCGAGCACCTCGGCGCCGAACTGCCCGACCCGGATCTCGTCGCCACCCCCGACGACAGCCGCTTCACCGAGGCCCAGCTGGAGGCCGCACTCGAGCTGCTCGACCTGCCGGCCGACGCACCGCGCCGGCTGTCCGGCCTGCTCCTCGACGCCCGTCGCCAGGACCCGGACCTGCCCTACCTGGTCGCCCTGCTCGCCGTGCACGCCGCCAGCCCGCCGGTCGGCACCGCCTACCGGCAGGGCGAGGAGCGGCTGCTGTTCGCCGTCGACGACGGCACCCGCCTCGACGACCCCGAGTTCGGCGGCGCCGACCTCATCGTCGGCGCCGCCCTCCTCGACGCCGTCGGCATGGCCGCCGCCCGCAAGGAGGCCGGCTGATGACGCCGGCCCCGCAGGGGACACCCCCACGCGCCCCTGTCGGATCACCCCGCTCGCAAGGAGTCCCGTCCGTGACGATCACCCACGAGGCGGCCTGGGCCCCCGAGCCGGAGGCCGCGCCCGCCGCTATCACCCCCGCCGACGTGTCCGACGCCGCCCGCCTGGTCTCCTTCGGCCTCCAGGCCAAGCTGCTCCCCGCCCGCGACGCCGAGTACGCCGAGCTGGTCCGCCGCTACCGCGAGGACCCGCCCTTCTCCCGGCTCGCCGACGCCGTCGCCACCGGCATGGGCCTGGTCGTCCTGGAGGTCAGCCCCCGGGCCGGCATGGCCGTCGCCGCCGCCGAGGACTCGGTCTTCGCCGTCCGGATGGGCGACTACTCCCGCCGCGCCGCCTCCGAGTCGACCGACCGCTTCCTGCACGGCCTGGCCCACCTCGCCGTGGCCGCGCTCGCCTTCCCCCGCCCCGAGGACCTCGCCGACGACGGCTACCTCGGCCGGGTCACCGTCAACGGCGTCGACGCGTTCGTCCGGCAGGCCTGCCGCCGCCTGGAGGAGCGCGCCGAGGCCGACGGCACCGTCACCGACCCGGCCAGCGACGCCCCCGGCCTGGAGGCCGCCTGGCGGGTCTGGGCCCGTCGCAGCGCCACCGGCGCCACCAAGGACGCCCGCCGGCTCGCCGGCTCGACCACCGGCATCGTCTCCAAGGCGGTGCTGTTCCTGGTCGACTCCGGCTTCCTGCAGAAGACCTCCGACGACGCCGGCGGCACCTACCGCACCACCGCCCGCTACCAGCTCCAGGTCCGCGACCTGGCCGGCAGCGCCGCCATGGCCGAGCTCACCGAGCTCGGCGTCGTCCCGGTCACCGACGGCACCGCCACCCTGCTGCCCGCCGACCACGCCGACGAGCTGGTCGCCGACGCCGGCCTGCCGTTCCACTCGCTCTGATCAGCGCCAGGAGAAACCGCACCTCATGTACGAGCTCAACCGGGTCCGCCTGTACTCGATCGGGCCGGCCGGCGCCCGCTACGCCGACACGGTGCTCGACCTGCGCGGCGTCGGCGAGCCGGTGGCCCAGCCCGCGCCGCAGCAGATCGGCCTGTTCGGCGAGGAGCCGGAGGGCCCCCGCCGCCGCCCGGCCCCGGCCGGCGTGCTCTTCCTGGAGAACGGCGGCGGCAAGTCCGTCCTGCTGAAGCTGATCTTCTCGGTCATGCTGCCCGGCCACCGCAACACCCTGGGCGGTGCCAGCTCCGGCGTGCTGCGCAAGTTCCTCCTGGCGGACGACTGCGGGCACGTCGCCCTCGAGTGGCAGCACACCGTCACCGGCGAGCTGATCGTCGTCGGCAAGGTCAGCGAATGGCGCGGCCGCCAGGTCTCCTCCGACCCGCGCAAGTTCGCCGAACTCTGGTACTCCTTCCGGCCCGGCCCGGGCCTGACCCTCGACTCGCTCCCGGTCGCCGAGCGGATCGGCCTGGCCGGCGAGCAGAAGGCCCGCGGCCGCCGCCGCACCATGAAGGGCTTCCGCGACGCGATGACCGAGGCCGGCAAGGCCAACCTCCACCTCGACCTCGGCTTCGAGGAGATCCACGACCGCTGGAACGAACACCTCGGCGAGCTCGGCCTCGACCCGGAGCTCTTCCGCTACCAGCGCGAGATGAACGCCGACGAGGGCGAGGCCGCGGGCCTGTTCGCCGTCAAGCACGACGCCGACTTCACCGACCTGCTGCTGCGTGCCGTCACCGACACCCGCGACACCGACGGCCTCGCCGACCTCGTCCACGGCTTCGCCGCCAAACTCGGCCGCCGCGCCGAACTCACCGCCGAACGCGACTTCACGGCCGGCTCGCTCGACCTCCTCCAGCGGATCGTCGACGCCACCGCCGCCCGCGAGAGCGTCCGCGAGACCCACCGCGGCGCCGAACGCCGCACCCGCCGGCTCGCCCACACCCTCGGCGCCCGCGCCGCCGCCGAACGCGACCGCGCCCAGGACCTCGCCATCGACGTCGCCACCGCCGCGAGCGCCGTCACCGCCGCCGAGGCCGACCGCACCCGGCACTCCCTGATCACCGCCGAGCTCACCCACCGGCACGCCACCCTCGGTCTCGCCGCCGCCACCGCCGACGCCGCCGCACTGCGCCGCGAGCTCACCGAGGCCCGCACCCTGTACGCCGCCTGGCAGGCCGCCGAGGCCGTGCTGCGCCACCGGGCCGCCGCCGACCGGGCCGCGCGGGTCGCCGCCGCCATCCGCGAGGCCGAGCTGGACGCCGCCCCGGCGCTCGCCGCCCGCGCCCAGGCCGCCGGCGCCCTCGCCCGGGCCCTGGAGGCCGCCGCCCACGCCGCCGAGACCCGCGCCGACCAGGAGGAACTGCGCGCGGGCGAGCTCCAGGAGGACGGCTCCGCCGCCCAGGCCGAGGCCACCGCCGCCGCCACCGCCGCCCAGAAGGCCCGCAGCGAGGCCGAGCACCTGCGCCAGCGCCTCGCCGAGGTCGAACAGGAGACCCACGCGGCCGTCGATGCCGGCTGGATCGACGCCACGACCGACGAACCCGACCCGGCCCGCGCCGCCCTGCACGCCGCCGACGCCGAGAAGGCCGCCGGTGCCGCCCTCGAACAGGTCCGCGCCACCGCCGAGCAGGCCGCCGCCCGGGTCCGCGAAGCCGCCTCCGGCGAGGCCCGCGCCGAACTCGCCGCGGCCCGCGCCGCCGACGCCCGCACCGCCGCCGAACGCGCGCTCGCCGCCGAGCACCGGACGGCCGCGCTGCTCGCCGCCGAGCCGCGGCTGGCCGACCTGCTCGCCCTGACGCCCTACCAGCAGGACGCCCAGGAGGGCGAGGGCTTCCTGACCCCGGCCGTCCTCGACCGCAGCGCCGAGGACCTGCGGGACCAGCTCGACCGGACGGTCGCCACCGCCGAGCGCACCCTGTTCGACCTGCGCACCGCCGCCGCCGACGACTCGCGCATCCTCGCCGCGCTCGGCGACGGCGGCCTGCTGCCGCCCGGCCCCGACGTCCTCGCGACCGTCGAGTACCTCGGCGAGCACGGCATCCCCGCCCTGCCCGGCTGGCGCTACCTCGCCCAGTCCGTCGACCCGGCCGACCACGACGCCATCCTCGCCGCCCGCCCCGAGCTCGTCGACGGCGTCGTCGTCACCGACCCGTCCTCGCTCGACCGCGCCCGCGAGGCCCTCCAGGACGCCGCCCTGCTGCCGCGCTCCACCGTCGCGGTCGGCACCGCCGCCGCCCTGATCGCCCCGATCCAGGACGAACCGGCCTTCTTCCTCGTACCGCCCAACCCGGCCATGCACGACGAGCGGGCCGCCGACGACGAGCGCCGCGAACTGCGCACCCGCGCCACCGCCCGCGAGGAGCACATCCGCGAACTCGCCGCCCGCCTCGGCCACGACCGGGCGCTGGCTGCCCGGCTCGCCTCCTGGCACGCCCAGTGCCCGCCCGGCACGCTCGCCGAACTCGCCGACGCCGCCCGCACCGCCGCCGAGCAGGCCGAGCTCGCCGCCGCCGTGCTCGCCACCGCCCGCGCCGAGCACACCGAGGCCGAGTCCGACCACGCCGCCGCCGGCGCCGCCCACGAGGAGCGCCGCGAGGCCGTCCAGCAGGCCCGCCGCCGCGCCGACGCCCTCGCCGGGCTCGCCTTCCGGCTGCGCGAACGCGCCACCTGGACACGCCGACAGCGCGAACTCGCCGATGACGCGGCCGAGTGCGACCGCCGCCAGGCCACCTGCGCCGACCGCGCCCGCACCTGCGACGAGGACCGCCGCGCCGCCCAGCGCGCCGCCGACGACGCCCGCCGCACCAGCCGCACCCTGCGGGCCGAACGCGCCGAGCTCTCCACCGTCGCCGACGACACCCCCGCGGCTGACGCCACCGCCACCTCCCTGCCGGCCCTGCGCGAGGCCTACCGGGCCGCGTCCCAGGTCTACGAGAAGGTCGGCGTCGGCGCCGACCTGCGCGCCGAGCAGGCCCGCGCCGAAGGCGACGAGACCGCCGCCGCGGCCGAGCTCGACCGCCTCACCAACAAGGTCCGGACCCGCGCCGAGGAGCTCCTCGCCAGCCCCGACGGCGCCGACGGGCCCGCCCGGCAGGCCGCCGCAACCCGCGCCGAGGAGCTCGTCGCCACCATCGAGGCCCGCGCCGCCACCGCCAGCGAGCAGCTCGGCCGGCTGCGGGGCGAGGCCGAGCGCTCCGCCCCCGCCGACGGCGAGGCGCACACCGAGCTCCCCGAGGACCTCGTCCCCGCCGACCCCGAGCACGCCCAGGTCCTGCTGCGCACCGCGACCACCCTGCTTGCCGAACGCCGGGACCGGCTGGACACCGCCCGCACCGAACACGCCGACCTGCTGCGGACCTTCGAGTCCGCGCAGGCCGCCGCCGCCGACTTCGACGAGGCGGCCGGCCAGCTCCGCGACGGCCTGCGCGACCACCCCGAGGAGGCCGAGCCGAGCGCGGAGCCGTACCTCGGCGGCCTCGCCGAGGCCCGCGCCGCCGCCACCGACACCCGCCGCACCCTGCGCGCCGCCGCCGCCGACCTGAGCAGCGCCGAACTCGCCGTCCGGGACGCCTCCGACGCGCTGATCCGGCACGCCAACGCGGCCCGCTACGAGGCGGTCCGCACCCCCGCCCGCCAGCAGATCCGTGAGCTGCCGACCGCCACGCTGCCCGACCACGCCGCAGCCTGGGCCACCGCCTTCGCCCCCGGCTGCGGGTGCTCACCGACGAACTCGCCCAACTGGAGCGCAACCGCGGTTCGATCGTCGACCGGCTGCGCGGCCTGGTCGAGTCCTCGCTCGCCACCCTGCGCGCCGCCCAGCGGCTCTCCCGGCTCCCCGAGGGCCTGGGGGAGTGGTCCGGTCAGGAGTTCCTCCGGATCCGGTTCGAGGACCCGGACCACGCCACCCTGGTCGAACGGCTCGGCGAGGTCATCGACGAGGCCACCCGCGCCGCCGTCCGGAAGAACTCCGACCTGCGCCGCGACGGCATGTCCCTGCTGCTGCGCGGCGTCGCCGCCGCGATCGGGCCGCGCGGCGTGAGCGTCGAGATCCTCAAGCCGGACGCGGTGCTGCGCGCCGAGCGCGTCAGCGTCGGCCAGATGTCCGACGTCTTCAGCGGCGGGCAGCTGCTCACCGCCGCCATCGCGCTCTACTGCACGATGGCCGCGCTGCGCGCCAACGACCGCGGCCAGTCCCAACTGCGGCACGCCGGCACGCTGTTCCTCGACAACCCGATCGGCCGGGCGAACGCCACCTACCTGCTGGAGCTGCAGCGCGCCGTCGCGGACGCGCTCGGCGTCCAACTGATCTACACCACCGGCCTGTTCGACACCACCGCACTGGCGGAGTTCCCACTGGTCATCCGGTTGCGCAACGACGCCGACCTGCGGGCCGGCCTCAAGTACATCTCGGTGGAGGAGCACCTGCGCCCCGGCCTGCCGGCCGCCCAGGACCCGGACGGCCCGGCGATCCACGGCGAGATCACCGCGACCCGGATGTTCAGGCGTCCCGCGGAGCCCGCACCGGCGGGCTGACCGCGGGGGTCGCCGCGGCGTAGAGTCGGGGTGCGACGCACCGCCGCGCGCGCCGAAGGGGAGGGTGACGATGCCTCAGTCGGAGCTCAGCGCTTGCCTGACGGCCTGTCGGAGACGTGTCCGGCGGGATCCGGCGCCGCCCGCCGACGCCCTGCGGGTCCGCGTTGCCGGGTGACGCGCGCGCCGTCCGGCCGGCCGTCGAGGCGGCCCGGGTGGGACCGCACCTGCCACTGGACTCCGCGCTCGTCCGCTGCCCGCGCTGCGACGCCCGGGCCGTCCGCACCGGGACACGGGTGGCCTGCGCGGGCTGCGGACTCGTCCGCACCGCGGGCCACGCCTTCCAGGGGCCCGTCCAGGTCGTCGTCGACAGCCGCTGCGGCACCTGCGGCCGGGCGGCGCGGCGTGAGGTCGAACGCCCGCAGTGGCCGGACACCGTCCGGGCGCTCGCCCTGCGGTGCCCCTGCGGCACCGTCGGGCGCCATCCGGTGGAGGTCTACCCGTCGTGGTGGCGCAACCAGGGGGTCGACCCGGTCTCCGGGCTGGCGCTCTGGCTCCGCGCCGAACTGCGCGGCCAGGTGCTCTGGGCGCTCGACGCCGAACACCTGGCCTACCTGGAGGGGTATCTCGGCGGCGAGCCGGGCTTCCGGCCGGGCGCGCGCTACGGCACGCTGGGAAGCCGGCTCCCCGCCTGGATCAAACAGGCCCGCAACCGCCAGGACGTCCTGCACCGCCTGCGCCGACTGCGGGCCCTGCTCGCCGACACCTGACCCCGATACCCCACCCCGACACCTGACCCGGACACCTGACCCGGACACCTGACCCGGACACCTGACCCGGACACCCGAGCCCCGACGCCCTGACGCCGACACCCGACCCGGAGGCCACGCATGCCGGTGCTCGCCCACCTCAGCGACATCCACCTCGGCCAGGACCACGACGGGGACGCCGGGGCGCGCGCCGCCGCCCGCGCCGAGCGGGTGATGACCTACCTGGAGCAGTTGCCCGGCCCGATCGACGCCGTCCTGGTCACCGGCGACATCGCCGACCACGGCCTGGCCGCCGAGTACGCCGAGGCTGCCCGGATCCTCGCCTCCGACCGCCACCCGGTGCTCGCCTGCCCGGGCAACCACGACGACCGCGCGGCCTTCCGCCGGGACCTCCTCGGCGAGGAGGCGTCCACCGGCCCGGTCGACCGGCTGCACGAACTGCCCCGTCTCACCGTCCTGTTGTGCGACTCCGGCATCCCCGGACGCAACGAGGGCGCGTTCGGCGACGACACCCTCGCCTGGCTGGACGCCGCCCTCAGCCGGGCCCGCCGGGACGTCCCCGCGGTGGTGGCCTTCCACCACCCGCCGGTGGCCCTGCACTCCCCGATCCCCGACGGCATCCGGCTCCGTGACGAGCAGCGGCTGGCCGCGGTGGTGCGCTGCCACCCGCAGGTGAAGGCCGTGTTCTGCGGTCACGCCCACACCGGCGCGGTGACCCGGTTCGCCGGCCTGCCGCTGGCCGTCGCCCCCGGCGTGGTCTCGACCGGCACGCTTCCCTGGGAGGGCGGCTCCGGCCTGGCCTTCGACCACCCGCCGATGATCGCCTTCCACGTGCTGGACGACGACGGCCGGCTCACCACCCACCACCGGGTGGTGGTCTGACGCCCGCCGACCCGCCGGGCGTCGGAGCCTGTCCGGAACGGGGCGGGCCGGCCGGCAGCGCGCTGCGAGGATGCGGCCATGGAGCGGATCCCGAGTCTGCGGGAAGTGTCGGAGGCGGTTCACGGCTCCGGGTGGCGCCTGGTGCTGGGGACGCTGCAGACGTCCGTCCCGGCCGGTTCGCCGGCCCGGGCGGTCGGCCTGGCCGCGGATGCCGTCGAGGTGTGCGGCGACGACGCCGACCGCCACCTTCGGGTCGACGTCCGTCCCGACCGGGTCGTCCTCACCCTGCAGTCGTCGGACGAGGCAGCGGTGACAGCCCGGGACATCGCCCTCGCCCGTCGGATCTCCGCCACCGCGGCCGCGTCCGGGACACCGACCGGGCCCGGCATCGGCGCGCCGGCACCGCGGTCCGTCCAACTGCTGGAGATCGCGATCGACGCCCTGGACATCGCCGGGATCCGGCCGTTCTGGAAGGCCGTGCTCGGCTGCACCGACGAGGCGGGCGCCGACGGACCGCAGGACCCGCTCGTCGACCCGGTCGGGCAGGGCCCCGCCCTCTGGTTCCAGCAGATGGACGGGCCGCGCGCGCAGCGCAACCGCATCCACCTCGACGTCTCCGTACCGCACGACCAGGCACCCCGGCGGATCGGGACGGCCCTGGCGGCCGGCGGCCGGCTGGTGTCCGCGACCCGCGCGCCCGCCTTCTGGGTGCTCGCCGACGCCGAGGGCAACGAAGTCTGCGTCACCACCTGGCAGGGCCGGGACGGCTGAGCGCGCGGCCGGCACCACCGCACCGTCGGCCGGTCGTCGGACAAGCCTTAGCATCGGGCCCGGATCTGCCCGTCCGTCCGAGGAGCCCCGATGCCCCGACTGCTGTCCGCCGACCTGGTCGTCCCCGACCGTCTGCACCTCGCCGAGAGCCCGCTCTGGGACGACCGCACCGGCGTGCTGCGCTGGGTGGACATCCTGGCCGGCCACGTCCACGGCTGGGACCCGGCGACGGGGGAGCGGACGCACTTCGACGCGGGGCTGCCGGTCGGCGCGATCGCTCTCCGCGCCTCCGGCGGCCTGGTGCTGGCCGTCGCCGACGGCTTCGCCGTCCTGGACGGCGAGCGGCTGACCCGGATCGCCGACCTGGACTCCGCCGACGGGCAGCTGCGGATGAACGACGCCGTCTGCGACCCCGAGGGCCGGCTACTCGCCGGCACCATGGCCTACTCCCACGAGGCGGGCCGGGGCAGCCTCTACCGGCTGGACGCCGACCACAGCGTGCACACCGTGCTGCCGGCCGTCACCATCTCCAACGGCCTGGACTGGTCGCCCGACGGTGCCACCGCCTACTACGCCGACAGCCCCACCCGCGAGGTCCGCGCCTACCGCTACCGGGACGGCGCCCTGCTCGACCCCGAGCCGTTCGCCGCGTTCACCGACGGTGTGCCGGACGGCGTCACCGTCGACGCCGAGGGCGGTATCTGGGTGGCCGTCGCGTTCGCCGGGCGCGTCCACCGCTACCTGCCGGACGGCACCCTGGACACGGTGGTGCGGGTGCCCGCGACCATGACCACCAGCTGCGCCTTCGGCGGGCCCGGCCTGGACACCCTGTACATCACCACCGCCACCGAGAACCTGTCGCCGGCCGACCTGGCCGCGCAGCCGGCCGCGGGAGGGCTGTTCGCCTGCGAGCCCGGCATACGGGGACGCCGGGCCCACCGCTTCGCCGGCTGACCGTCCGCCGCGGCCCGGGCCGACCGGAGCCCGGCCGCGGCGGGCCCGGCCGGCTCAGAACCGGCCGGCTCAGAAGGCGAACAGCGTGCCGGTCGCCTGGTGCAGCGTGCAGGAGTTGGCAAACTCGCGCGTCCAGCGCACCACCCGGCCGTCCCAGAGCCCGTCCGCCCGCGCGGTCACCGGCTGGTACACCATCGGGCAGATTCCGTTGCCGTGCGGCAGCCGGTCCGGGTCCCCGTCGGCGGCCGCCAGCTCGGCACAGGCCCGTGCGGCCTGCGGGTGGCCGCCGCCGGGGACCCCCGAGCACAGCAGGTCCAGGCGGTGGTCCCCGGCCGACAGGGTGAGCCGCGACGGCACCACCCGGGCCGCGGCCGGCCCGGGCAGCAGGAGCAGGGTGAGCGCGGCGGCGGCCGCGGCGGCGATGGTGCGCATGGCGCATCCGTACCAGGGGCCGGGCCCGGCCGTCCGGAATGTCACCCGGACGTGGGCGTGGCGTCCGTCCGGCCCGGAACTTGAAGAAGTCTGCGCAGTCTTGGATGCTGGATCTCCCGGGTCTTTCCCGGGGTGGCGGGCCGGCGCCGAAGCCGGCAACGGAGGTCGGCCGTGACGGACCTGTTCCGCGAGGAGCTCGGGGCTCAGCTGATCCAGGCCCGCGCCGAGCTGGCGATCGCGCTCTCGGCGGGGGACGACGACGGCGTGCAGGCGTACCGGGGCCGGATCGGCAGTCTGTTGCGGATCGCCGGGCGGCACGGCATCACCCTGCCGCACACGCCGGACGAAGAGGAAGACGAGGACGACTGAGCATGCCGGTCCCGCTCTACCAGGCCAAGGCGGAGTTCTTCCGTACGCTCGGGCACCCGGCCCGTATCCGCATCCTCGAACTCCTCCAGGACGGCCCCCGTCCCGTCCGTGAGCTGCTGGCGGAGATGGACATCGAGCCGTCCAACCTCTCGCAGCAGCTCGCCGTGCTGCGCCGGACGGGTCTGCTGGTCTCGACCCGCGAGGGCAACACCGTGGTCTACGAGCTGAGCACGCCGGACGTCGCGGACCTGCTGCGGGCGGCCCGGCGGATCCTCACCGAGATGATCACCGACCAGGGCACCCTGCTGGCGGAGCTGCGCGGCAGCGTCGGCGTGCCCGTGCTCTGACCCCCGCCGCCCGTCCGGCCCGGCCCGGTCCGTGCCGTCGGCCCGCCGGCGCTCAGTGGCCGGCGGTGGCCCGGTAGCCGCCGACCACGCTGTCCAGCAGCCCGGGGAAGCGTGCGGCGAGGTCGTCGGCGCGCAGGGCGTTCATCTTCGACGTGCCGCGGCGGCACTGCCGGATCAACCCGGCCTCGCGCAGCACCCGGAAGTGGTGGGTCAGGGTCGACTTGGCGACCGGCAGGTCGAAGGCCAGGCAGTTGACCTCGTGCGGGGCGCCGGCGAGCGAGGCGACGATCCGCAGCCGGACGGGGTCGGCGAGTGCGTGCAGCACGCTCTCCAGCCTGATGTCGGCGACGGCCGGCTCCGGCAGGGCGGCGGCGGTCGCGGGGCTGTGGTCGGTCACGCTCCTCATGGTAGGAGACGCCCTCCGGCTTGTACGAGGATCATCGTAGTTTGACAGCCATCGTAGTACGAGAGTTATCGTACTTTTCAGCCCGATCGCCGCCGTCCCCCGTAGGAGCAGCCGTGAGCGCCCTGTTCGAGCCGATCACCCTCCGTTCCCTGACCGTCCCGAACCGGGTCTGGCTGTCGCCGATGTGCATGTACTCCGCGGCTCCGGACGGTCCCGAGCAGGGCGTCGCGACCGACTTCCACCTCGCCCACCTGGGGTCGCGGGCGGCCGGCGGGGCCGGACTGGTGATGGTCGAGGCGACCGCCGTCCGCCCCGACGGGCGCATCTCGCCCTACGACCTCGGGCTGTGGAACGACCGCCAGCAGGAGGCGCTCGCCCGCATCGCCGCGCTCATCGCCGCCCACGGCTCGGTGCCCGCCATCCAGCTCGCCCATGCCGGCCGCAAGGCCTCCAGTGACCGCCCGACCGCCGGCTCGGTCGCGCTCGGCCCGGCGGACGGCGGCTGGCAGCCGGTCGGCGCCTCGCCGGTGGCCTTCGGCGACCGGCCCGTCCCGGACGAGCTGACCGTCGACGAGATCGCCGCCGTGGTGGACGACTTCGCCGCCGCGGCCGCCCGGGCGGCCGCGGCCGGCTTCCGGGTCGCCGACATCCACGGCGCCCACGGCTACCTGGTGCACTCCTTCCTGTCGCCGCACTCCAACCACCGCACCGACGGCTACGGCGGGTCGTTCGCCGGCCGGGCCCGGTTCGCCCTGGAGGTGGCCGCGGCCGTCCGCGCCGCCTGGCCGGCCGACCTGCCGCTGTTCTTCCGCGTCTCGGCCACCGACTGGCTGGACGGCGAGCCCGGCTGGACGCCGGAGGAGACGGTGCTGCTCGCCAAGGAGCTCCAGGCGGTCGGCGTCGATCTGATCGACGTCTCCAGCGGCGGCATCGCCCCGCACGCCAGGATCACCACCGGCCCCGGCTACCAGGTGCCGTTCGCCGAGCAGATCCGCGCCGGGGCCGGTCTGCCGGTCAGCGCCGTCGGACTGATCACCGAGCCGGCCCAGGCCGAGGAGGTCGTCGCCGCCGGCCGGGCCGACGCGGTGATGCTCGGCCGCGAACTCCTGCGCGACCCGTACTGGCCCCTGCACGCCGCCCGCGAACTGGGCGCCGAGCGCAACTGGCCCCACCAGTACGGCTACGCGGTCGGCTCCCGGGGCTGACCCGCCGTCAGGGTGGGTCGGCGGGAGGGCCTAGCCCCGCAGCGGCGCCCGGCCGTCGGCCGGGCGCCGTCGGCGCTCCCGGCTGCCGTCCAGCGGCGAGGCGGAGTTCGGCCCGCGCCTGCGCTGGGCCGCGATCTGACGCGAGATCAGGATCTCCAGCAGGCTCCAGACCGTCCCGAACACCCCGAGCCCCATCCCGAACAGCGACAACGGCAGCAGCCTGCTGTGCGCGTACGAGGCGAGCACCGCGACCGTCAGGGCGACCAGGGTCAGCGAGAAGCTCAGCCAGGCCCGGACGGCGGCGGCCCGCACCTCGTCCGGCAGCCGGCGGCGTACGGCGGACATCGGCGACCCCCAGCGCAGACCTGCCACTCGGCGGCGCGCCCCTGCGCGCCCCACCGCAACCCTGCCCCGGCGGGCGCCCGGCATGCGGCCGAAGGGCCGAATCCACCGGAATTCGGCGCAATCAGGCGGGCGTTCAGGTACGAACCTCAGTCGAGGGTCGCACTCAGCTCTTCGAGCGCCCCCGCCACGATGGTGCGCATGGCGCGCTCGGCGAGCTCGGCATCGCCCGCACAGACCGCCTCCGCGACCTCCCGGTGCAGGCGGACGGCGTACGGCTCGGGCCGGTGCGGCATCAGCTGGTGCTCGGTGCGGCCGGTGAGCACCGCGCCCACCGTGTCGCCGAGGTGCGCGAACATCTCGTTCC
Organism: Kitasatospora paranensis; assembly: GCF_039544005.1. Lineage (NCBI taxonomy): Bacteria > Bacillati > Actinomycetota > Actinomycetes > Kitasatosporales > Streptomycetaceae > Kitasatospora > Kitasatospora paranensis. The sequence goes on along the minus strand of NZ_BAABKV010000001.1, from coordinate 1,910,004 downwards.
CGGAGGCGCGCAGCACCGTGGCGTGGAAGTCGATGTCGTGCTGGAGGAAGGTCGTCAGGTCCGCGTGGCGGGCGGAGACGGTGAGTTCGGTCGCGAGCGCGCTCAGCTCCCGCCGGTGGTCGTCGGTGGCGTGCCGGGCGGCGAGCGCCGCCGCGGCGGGCTCGACGGCCAGCCGCAGCGCGCCGAGCGAGCGCAGCTGGGCGGGCCGGTCGGCGCCGGCGAGCCGCCAGCGGATCACCATCGGGTCGAAGACGTCCCACTGGGCCTTCGGCTGGACGGTGGTGCCGACCCGGCGCTTGGCCGTGACCATCCGCATCGACTCCAGGATCCGCACCGCCTCGCGGACGACCGTCCGGGAGACGCCGTAGCGCTCCTCCAGCTCCTCGGCCCGCAGCACCGTCCCCGCCGGGATCTCGCCGGAGGCGATGGCAGGGCCGAGATCCGCGAGCAGGCGGCCGGGGAGGCCCTGGATGTCCATCGGGCCAGCCTATCCGGAAGCAAAAGTATGACGATTGGGTTTCAGTGGCTTGAATAAGTCATACCTTTGCGCCAAGGTTGGCCGCGGATCAGGCAGAACAGGAGCACCACCATGGCTCTCAGCGTCGAGAACCACCCCGGGGAACGCCCGCCCGTCATCGTCGTGATGGGCGTCTCCGGAGTCGGCAAGACCACCGTCGCCCGGCTGCTCGCGGAGCGGCTCGGACTGCCGTACGCCGAGGCCGACGACTTCCACCCCGCCGCCAACATCGCCAAGATGAGTGCCGGGACCCCGCTCGACGACCACGACCGGGAGCCCTGGCTCCGCGCCCTCGGCGACTGGCTCGGCGGTCGGTCGCGGCTCGGCGAGGGCGGCGTCGTCACCTGCTCCGCGCTCAAGCGCCGCTACCGCGACACCCTGCGCGCGGCCTGCCCCGACGCGTTCTTCCTACACCTCAGCGGCGGTCAGGACCTCGTGCACGACCGTCTCGCGCACCGGGTCGGCCACTTCATGCCGACCTCCCTGCTCGACTCCCAGTTCGCCGCACTCGAACCCCTCGGGACCGACGAGCGCGGCATCGTCCTGGACGTCGGTCCCGGCCCCGAAACCCTCGTCGAGAAGGCCGCAGCACTCTTCGGCCACGTCAACGGAGACCTCGCGTGACCCCCACCCTCCTGCTCGCGGCGGCCGCCCCGCCCTGCCGCACACCGACAGCAACGGCAGACTCCTCCTCGCGGTGCTGCTCGCCATCGGCGCCATCGTGCTGCTGATCACCAAGCTGAAGCTGCACCCCTTCCTCGCCCTCGTCCTCGGCTCCGGCCTGCTGGCCGCCATTGCCGCCGTCCCCTTCGACAAGCTGCTCACCAGCTTCGCCACCGGGTTCGGCAGCACCGTCGCCGGCGTCGGCCTGCTCATCGGCCTCGGCGCGATGCTCGGCAAGCTGCTCGCCGACTCGGGCGGTGCCAACACCATCGCCGACACCGTGCTGGCCCGGACGGGGCGGCGCGGCCTGCCCTGGGCGATGGCCCTGATCGCCGCCGTACTGGGCCTGCCGCTCTTCTTCGAGGTCGGCGTCGTCCTGCTCGTCCCGATCGTGCTCCTGGTCGCCCGCCGCGGCAACGTCCCCGTCCTGCGGATCGGCATCCCCGCACTGGCCGGCCTCTCCGTGCTGCACGGCCTGGTGCCCCCGCACCCCGGCCCGCTGGTCGCCGTCGACGCCCTGCACGCCGACCTCGGCGTCACCCTGGCCCTCGGCCTGCTGATCGCCGTCCCCACGCTGATCATCGCCGGCCCGCTCTTCGGCCGGGTCGCCGAGCGCTGGGTCGGCCCGCTCGCGGCGCCCGCCGCGCCGGACGGCGACGCCGCCCCCGGCACCCGCCCGGCCGCCGGCGACGGTGGCGACGCCGCCCCGCAGGAGGCGCCCCGGCCGGTACCGCCGCCGGGACGGCCACGGCCACCCGCACCGCGCTGCCCACCGCCGTCGGCGCCGAGAAGACCCCGCGGTTCGGCGCCGTGCTCACCACCATCCTGCTCCCGGTCGTGCTGATGCTCGGCAAGGCGCTGGTCGACGTGGTGATCGACGACCCGAAGGCCGTCCTGCAGCGCGTCCTCGACTTCGTCGGCTCGCCGCTGATCGCCCTGCTCGCCGCCGTCCTGCTCGGCATGGTCACCCTCGGCCGCGCGGCCGGCTTCGACAGGCAGCGCATCTCCGACACCGTCGCCGCCTCGCTCGGCCCGATCGCCGGCATCGTCTTCATCGTCGGCGCCGGCGGCGGCTTCAAGCAGACCCTGATCGACGTCGGCGTCGGTCAGGCCGTCAGCGAGTGGGCCACCGACTGGCACGTCTCCGCGCTGCTGCTCGGCTGGCTGATCGCCGTCCTGATCCGTCTGGCCACCGGCTCCGCCACGGTCGCCACGATCACCGCGGCCGGCATCGTCGGCCCGCTCGCCGCCGGCATGTCGACCAGCCACGCCGCCCTGCTGGTCCTCGCGATCGGCGCCGGTTCGCTGTTCTTCTCGCACGTCAACGACGCGGGCTTCTGGCTGGTCAAGGAGTACTTCGGGATGAGCGTCGGACAGACCGTCAAGTCCTGGTCGGCGATGGAGACGGTGATCTCGGTGGTCGCGATCGCCCTGATCCTGCCGCTCAGCCTGATCGTCTGACGGCCGCGGCCCGACGGCCGGGGCCGCGGCCACGGCCCAAGGGCAGCCCCTGAACGAGCCCCCGGTGCACTCCCCTGCACCGGGGGCTTCTCCCGCCCGGCCGGCGCCGCCCTGCCCCGGACGCGCCGGAGGGCGGACACCCCCGGTGCCCGCCCTCCGCCCCTCGCCCCTCGCCCGCCGCCCGCCGCGCGCGGCCGCTGCTCCGCCGCGCGCAGCGGGCGAGGGGTTGCGTTCTACTTCTTTCCGCGGTTCGCGAGGAAGGTCTCGACCTGCTGCCGGATCTCCGGCGTGTCCAGGCCGCGCACCGTCATCGTGGTGCGGCGGCGCAGCACGTCGTCGACGGTGTAGGCCCACTCGTTGTCGGCGGCGAAGGCCACCTGGGCCCACACGTCCGGGCCGTCCGGGTGGATCGGCTCGCCGAGCGCCGGGTCGGCGGCGATCAGGTGGGCGATCTCGAAGGAGAGCGTCCCGTAGTGGCCGGCCAGGTGCTTGGCGACCAGCGGCTCCATCCGGGAGCCGGGCTCGCGGTCGACCAGCAGGCGGTGCGCGACGGCGTTCGGCGCGCCCACGCCCGGCAGCGGCACGGTCGCCGGGAACGGCGACATGTCCTCCGCCAGCCCGGTGCCGGGGACGTTGCGGAGCTTGTCGAGCACCGTCCGCCCGATGTGGCGGTAGGTCGTCCACTTGCCGCCGGCGACCGACAGCATGCCGCCGCGGCCCTCGGTGACCACCGTCTCGCGCTTGGCGGCGGAGGTACCGCCCGGGCCGCCCGGCAGCACCCGCAGGCCGGCGAAGGCGTAGGTGATCAGGTCGCGGTCGAGGTGCTCGTCGCGGATCGCGTGCCCGGCCTCGTCCATGATCTGGTCGATGTCGGCCTCGGTGGCGCGGACGTCGGTCGGCTCGCCGGTGTACTCCTCGTCCGTGGTGCCGAGCAGGACGTGGTCCTCCCACGGGATCGCGAACGACACGCGGTACTTGTCGATCGGGATGGTGAGCGCCGCGCGCCACGGGGTGCGGCGCTTGACGACCACGTGGGCACCCTTGGAGAGCCGGATGGACGGGGCCGCGCCCGCGTCCTCCATCTTCCGCAGGTGGTCGACCCAGGGGCCGGTGGCGTTCAGCACCAGGCGGGCCGAGACGCCGAACTCGGTACCGTCCAGGCGGTCCTTCAGTTCGGCGCCGGTGACCCGGCCGCCGGTGAAGCGCAGGCCGGTGACCTCGGCGTGGTTGAGCACGACGGCGCCGGACTCCACGGCGGCGCGCACCGTCATCACGGCGACCCGCGAGTCGTTCATCTGGTGGTCGCCGTAGACCGCGACCGCCTGCAGGCCCTCGGTGCGCAGCGCGGGCACCTGCTGGGCGGCGTGCGCGGCGGTGGAGACCCGGCCCATACCGTCGCGGAACGCGGACAGCGCCGAGTAGAGGAAGACGCCGGCGCCGAGCTTGGGGGCGCTGTGCGGGCCGCCCTTGTAGACCGGGACGAAGAAGGTCAGCGGGTTGACCAGGTGCGGGGCCACGTCGGTGGCCAGTGCCCGGCGCTCCTTGTGGTTCTCGGCGACCAGCTTGACCGCGCCGGTCTGCAGGTAGCGCAGGCCGCCGTGGACGAGCTTGGAGGAGGCACTGGAGGTGGCGCCGGCGAAGTCGCCCGCGTCGACCATGGCGACCTTCAGACCCGCCTGGGCCGCCGTCCAGGCGGTTGCGGTGCCGAGGATGCCGCCGCCGATCACCAGCAGGTCGTAGGTGGCCTTGCCGAGCAGTTCGCGGGTCTCGGCGCGGGAGGCGGTGTGGCCGGTGGTGAAGCCGGCGCCCAGGGTCGGGATGCTTGCCATGGTGTGGTGTACGGCGTCCGGGGCGGGCGCCGTGTCTCCTCTCGGTGTGCGGTGCGGTCTCCGCGGGGAGACCGGGGCCGGCCCGGTGCGGCGGGCCGGAACGTCACGGGGGCCGGCCGGGGCGTCACTGCCCCGGCCGGCCGGTCCGTCAGCTCTCGTCGTCCTCCTCCACCCAGCCCATCGTGCGCTCGACGGCCTTGATCCACTTCTTGTACTCCCGCTCCCGGGTGGCGTCGTCCATCCGCGGGGTCCATTCGGCGGCGCGGTGCCAGTTGGCCCGCAGGGTGTCGAGGTCGTTCCAGAAGCCGACCGCGAGGCCGGCCGCGTAGGCCGCGCCGAGGGCGGTGGTCTCGGCGACGTACGGGCGCTCGACGGGGGCGTCGAGCACGTCGGCGATGTTCTGCATGAGCAGGTTGTTGGAGGTCATGCCACCGTCGACCTTGAGCGCGGTCAGTTCGACGCCGGAGTCCTTCTGCATGGCGTCGACGACCTCGCGGGTCTGCCAGGCGGTGGCCTCCAGGACGGCCCGGGCCAGGTGGCCCTTGGTCACGTAGCGGGTGAGGCCGGCGATCACGCCGCGGGCGTCGGAGCGCCAGTACGGGGCGAACAGGCCGGAGAAGGCGGGGACGAAGTAGGCGCCGCCGTTGTCCTCGACGGTGGAGGCCAGCGTCTCGATCTCGGCGGCGGTGGAGATGATGCCGAGCTGGTCGCGCAGCCACTGCACCAGCGAGCCGGTGACGGCGATCGAGCCCTCCAGGGCGTAGACCGGCTTCTGGTCGCCGATCCGGTAGCCGACGGTGGTCAGCAGGCCGTGGTAGGAGTTGACGATCTTCTCGCCGGTGTTGAGCAGCAGGAAGGTGCCGGTGCCGTAGGTCGACTTGGCCTCGCCCTCGTCGAAGCACGTCTGGCCGAACAGGGCCGCCTGCTGGTCGCCGAGCGCGGAGGCGACCGGCACGCCGGCCAGGTCGCCGACCGCCTCGCCGTACACCTCGGCGGAGGAGCGGATCTCCGGGAGGACGGTGAGCGGCACGTCCATGGACTCGGCGATCTTCTCGTCCCAGGCCAGGGTGTGCAGGTTCATCAGCATGGTGCGGCTGGCGTTGGTGACGTCCGTGACGTGCTTGCCGCCGTCGACGCCGCCGGTGAGGTTCCAGATGACCCAGGTGTCCATGGTGCCGAAGAGGATGTCGCCGGCCTCGGCACGCTCGCGCAGGCCCTCGACGTTGTCCAGCAGCCAGCGGATCTTCGGGCCGGCGAAGTAGCTGGCCAGCGGCAGGCCGGTCTCGCGGCGGTAGCGGTCCTGGCCGACGTTGCGGCCGAGCTCGCGGCAGAGCGCCTCGGTGCGGGTGTCCTGCCAGACCAGCGCGTTGTGGACGGGCTTGCCGGTGTGCCGGTCCCACAGCACGGTGGTCTCGCGCTGGTTGGTGATGCCGATGGCGCGGATGTCGTCCCTGGTCAGCCCGGCCTTCTCCAGCGCGCCGCGGATCACCGACTGCACCCGGGTCCAGATCTCGGCGGCGTCGTGCTCGACCCAGCCCGGCTGCGGGAAGATCTGCGAGTGCTCCTGCTGGTCGACGGCGACGATCCGGCCGTCGGCGCCGAAGATGATGCAGCGGCTGGAGGTGGTGCCCTGGTCGATCGCGGCGATGTAGTTGCCAGAAGTCATGGGGTCCTCGGCTCTGGAAGAGGGTTTGAGGGGCGGGCGGGCCTGACGTCGGGTCAGTCCCCGTGGGCGGGTACGGGGCAAACCTGCCCCGGCCGGCCCGGCGGTCGGATCAGAAGGCGAGGTTGTACAGGCCACCGGCGAGCAGGGCGCCGATGATCGGGCCGACCACCGGGACCCAGGCGTACGACCAGTCCGAGCCGCCCTTGTTCGGGATCGGCAGCAGGGCGTGGACGATGCGCGGACCGAGGTCGCGGGCGGGGTTGATCGCGTAGCCGGTCGGGCCGCCGAGCGAGAGGCCGATGGCGACGACGGTGAAGGCGACCATCAGGATGCCGGTGCCGGACAGTCCGAGGCCCTTGTTGAGGCCCTGGGTGAGGATCGCCAGGCAGAGGACGGCGGTGCCGATGATCTCGGTGAGGAGGTTCTGGATCGGGTTCCGGATCTCGGGCCCGGTGGAGAAGATCCCGAGGGTGGGCTCCTCGTTGGCCTGGAACTGGCCGAGGTAGGTGACCCACACCAGGGCGGCGCCGATGATCGCGCCGAGCATCTGGGAGCCGATGTAGAGCGGCACCTTGCTCCAGTCGCCGCTCTCGGTGGCGAGGGCGATGGTCACGGCCGGGTTCAGGTGGGCGCCGGACTTCGGGGCCGACATGTAGGCGGCGACCAGGACGGCGAAGCCCCAGCCGAAGGTGATGGCGAGCCACCCGGCGTTGACGGCCTTGGACTTCTTCAGCGTGACGGCGGCGCACACGCCGCCGCCGAGGAGTATCAGCGCGGCGGTGCCGAGGGTTTCGCCGACGAAGATGTCGCCGTTGGAGAAAGCGGACACAGAGACTCCCTTGTCCTATGACCCGATGGGGAGGGGGTGGGGGTGGGGGCAGGAGACCGGGCGACCACCGATGCGGGTGAGCGCGGTGCGGGTGAGCGCGGGGTGGGAGTGAATCTCCCGGCCGCCGTTCGACAATGTCGACCGACATGCGGAAGCTTCCACCGCCCCCGCCCTCCACGTCAAGGCGGGGTTACGTACCTGTGACGGTCGCCGTCGCCCGGTGGCGTGCGGCGATGGGGCGCCAGCGTAAGGGGGCCAAGGCCGCGAACCGGGGCAAAACGCCAGGGCGCGGACGGGCGGTGGCCCGTCCGCGCCCTTCCGGCACGGCCGATGGTCCTGCGGTCAGAAGCGCCCGGCGCCCAGATCCCGGGAGATCGCCCGGGCCGCGCTGCGCACCGAGGCGACGAGGCCCGGCTTGACGAAGCCGTTCTCCGTCACCGTCTCCACCGGCCCGTTCACGCACACGGCGCCCACCGGGTTGCGCCGGCGGTCCTGGATCAGCGCGCCGATCGAGGCGACGCCCTCCCAGGTCTCCTCGATCGAGTCCGCCCAGCCCCGCTCGCGGATCAGCGCACACTCGGCGTCCACGTCGGCCGGGTCGGTCAGGGTGCGCAGCGTGTAGGACTCCAGCGGGCCGTCGCCCAGCTCGCCGCGCGCCACGGGGTCGTAGGCCAGCAGCACCTTGCCCAGCGCGGTGCTGTGCAGCGGCTGCATCGAGCCGACCTCCAGCACCTGGCGGGTGTCGTCCGGGCGGAAGACGTGGTGCACGATCAGCACGCCCCGCTGGTGCAGCACGCCCAGGTAGACCGTCTCCCCGCTGGCCCGGGCCAGGTCGTCGGCCCACACCAGCGCCCGGGCGCGCAGCTCGTGCACGTCCAGGTAGCTCTGGCCGAGCCGCAGCAGCTCGGCGCCGAGCTGGTACTTCCCGCTCTCCGGGTCCTGCTCGACGAAGCCCTCCTGCTGGAGGGTGCGCAGGATGCCGTGCGCGGTGCCCTTGGCGAGGTCGAGGGCGGTGGCCACTTCGGACAGTCCGAGCCGGCGCTCGCCGCCGGCCAGCAGCCGCATGATCGCGGCAGCCCGGGAGAGCGACTGGATCGGGCCGGGCATCGGCTACCTCCGCTGACAGGCGGTCGACATTGTCGACCGCAGTGGTATCGCCAAGAGTCTGCCAGGCCGACGGCCGGGCGTGCACCTTTCGGGTCAGTCCGCTGCCCGGACGGCGGCGGCCAGGGCCGCGATCTCCCGCTCGCCCACCCGGCAGCAGCCGCCGATCAGCCGGGCGCCCGCGGACCGCCAGGACGCCACGCGGGCCGGGGCGAAGGTCGGCTCGCCGCGCCAGTCGCGGGCCGCCGCGTCCCACCGCTCGCCGCTGTTCGGGTAGACCACGATCGGCTTGGCCGTGGTCGCCGCGGCGATCTCCACCGCCCGGTCGGCGTCCTCGGTCGAGCAGCAGTTCACCCCCACGGCGAGCACCGCGTCGCTGGCGGCAGCCAGCGCGAACGCCTCCGCCAGCGGCTGCCCGGCCCGGGTCCGGCCGCCCGCCGCGCTGTACGAGAGCCAGGCCGGCACCCCCAGTCCGTCGATCGCCCGCAGCAGGGCCTCGGCCTCGTCGGTGTCCGGGATCGTCTCGATCGCCAGCACGTCGGGCCCGGCCGCCGCCAGCACCTCCAGCCGCGGCCGGTGGAACCGCTCCAGGGCGGCGACGCCCAGCCCGTACCGGCCCCGGTACTCGGAGCCGTCGGCCAGCACCGCGCCGTACGGGCCCACCGACGCCGCCACGTACAGCGGCCGGTCGGCCCGGGCCAGCCGCGCCGCCTCGCGGGCGAGGCCGACGCTCAGCCCGATCAGCCGCGCCGCCTCCGGCCGGTCCAGGCCGCGGCGGGCGAACCCCTCGAAGCCCGCCTGGTAGCTCGCGCCGATCGCGACGTCCGCGCCGGCCCGGAAGTAGCCCAGGTGGGCAGCGGTGAGCGCCTCGGGCCGGTCGGCCAGCAGCCGCGCAGACCACAGGGCGTCCGACAGGTCGTGGCCGGCGTCGGCGAGCTGGTTCGACAACCCGCCGTCCAGCACCAGCGGGCCGGCCGCGAGGGCCGCGGCGAAACCCGGCGGGGGAGCGGCGGACATGGGGTACCTCCTGGTCGGCGGTGGTGTCTGCACTGTAGAACGCACGTCCGCGGCCCGGGGATCCGATCGTGGGTCGAGGGCGGTCGGCCGGCGGGTCGGCCGGCGCCCGGGCGGACCACTCGTACGGGTGATCGAAAGTCGCTGGCGGGCACCGGCCCCCTGCGCTACGTTGTTCTCACTCGGAGAACAATCGACCACGGCGAACGAGGTGCACGATGACGGGCTGGCGAGGCGACGCGACCACGGGCGACGACCCGCCCGAGCCACGCGCCACCGAGCGCGACTGGCTCGCCGCGTACGACCCGCGCGCCTTCACTCCCGTCGCCGTCACCGTCGACGTCGTGGCGCTCACCCTGCGCGGCGGCGACCTGCACGTCCTGCTCGTCGAGCGGGCCGAGCCGCCCTACCAGGGCTGCTGGGCCCTGCCCGGCGGCTTCCTCCGCGCGGGCGCGGAGGGCCTGGCCGAGGCCGCCGTCCGCGAACTCGCCGAGGAGACCGGCCTGGAGGGCAGCATCGAGATCGACGCCGCCCTCAGCCGGATCCACCTCGAACAGCTCGGCAGCTACGGCGCACCCGAGCGCGACCCGCGGATGCACGTGGTGTCGGTCGCCTACCTCGCCTTCGCCCCAGGCCTGCCCGATCCCCAGGCCGGCACGGACGCCGCGGCCGCCGCCTGGCACCCCGTCTCCGCGCTCGACCTCACCAGCCCTCAGACCGCCGGGGCGTCCGCCGACACCCACGGGGGTGGCGTCGGCGGGCACCCCGGCATCCCGCTCGCCTTCGACCACGCCCGGATCCTCGCCGACGGCCTCGACCGGGCCCGCGCCAAGATCGAGTACAGCCCGCTCGCCACCGCCTTCCTCCACCACGACTTCACCATCCCCGAGTTGCGCGCCGTCTACGAAGCCGTCTGGGGCGAGCGTCTGCACGCCGGCAACTTCCACCGCAAGGTGCTCTCCGTCCCCGGCTTCGTCGAGTCCACCGGCACCACCACCGAGCGCGGCGGCAGCCGCGGCGGGCCCCGCGCCCGCACCTACCACCCCGGCGACGCCCGCGTCCTGCACCCCCGCTGCTCCGCCCCGGCCGGGAGGAGGACGTGCGATGACCGCCCCGCACCCGCCCCACCCCGGGCCCCCGGCAGGGGCGCCCGCCGCGGCACCCGCCACCCCGCGCACGTTCGCCGAGGCACTGGCCGCCGTCACCGCCGCGACCGACCCCGCCGACCTGTTCCCCGCCGACCCCGCCGCCGCCGGCCGGCGCCACCGCCGACTCGCCCGGCTCCTCCACCCCGACACCGCACCGCACACCCACCGCACCGAGGCGGCCGCCGCCTTCCTCGCCCTGGGCCGGCTCTGGGCCCGCCACGGAGCAGCAGCCCCAGGCAGCGACGGCACCGACCGGCTGCGCACCGACCGCCACAGCTACCGGCTCGGAGCCACCCTGACCACCGGTGACATCGCCGTGCTGCGCAGCGCCACCACCGACGACGGCCTCGACGTCCTGCTCAAGATCCCGCGCAACCCCGCCGACAACGACCTCATCGAGGCCGAGGCCGCCGCCCTCACCCGGCTCGCCCGCCACGGCGACCGCCGCCACCTCGCCTACGTCCCGTCCCTCGTCGAGACGTTCCGCCACCACGACACCGCCGACCCGGCCGCCGCACCCCGCCAGGTCAACGTCCTCGCCCGCCGGCCAGGGCTGCACCCGCTCACCGACGTCCTGCGGGCCCACCCCGACGGCCTCGACCCGCGCGACGCCGCATGGATGTGGCGCAGACTGCTGGTCGCCCTCGGCTTCGCCCACCGCGCCGGGGTGCGCCACGGCGCCGTCCACCCCGAACACGTCCTGATCCACCCCGCCGAGCACGGCCTCGTCCTCGTCGACTGGTGCTACGCCACCACCGGCCCGCACACCCCGGCCACCGCCCTGGTGGAGCGCCACCGCAGCCGGTACCCGCCCGAGGTCCCCGCCCGCCGACCCGTCACCGAGGCCACCGACATCCACCTCGCGACCCGCTGCATCGAGCAGCTGATGGCCCCCGCGCACCCAAGCCGATGCGCGCCTTCATCGCCGGCTGCACCCTGCCCGCCGAGGCCCGCCGCCCGCACGACGCCTGGCGGCTCCTCGCCGAGCTCGACGACCTGCTCCACCGTCTCTACGGCCCGCGCACCTTCCGGCCGTTCCACCTTCCCCCTCCTGAGGAGAGCTCATGGGCAGCGGCACCTGGTCCACCGACGTCTACGACGCGGCCGCGACCTACCGCGCCGGCACCGGCGCCAGCGCCTTCGCGTACAGCGACTCCGCCACCCGCGGCGCCCGCTCCACCTGGCAGGCCCACCCCACCCTCGACCCGTCCGGCCTCACCACCCGTGAGAGCCGCGACTCCGACGAGCACCCCGACTCGCTCGCCGTCGCCGTCCTCTTCGACGTCACCGGCTCGATGCAGACCGTCCCGCGCGTGCTGCAGACCAAGCTCCCGGAGCTCTTCGGCCTGCTGCTGCGCAAGGGGTACACCGAGCACCCGCAGATCCTCTTCGGCGCCGTCGGCGACGCCACCTGCGACCGCGTGCCGCTCCAGCTCGGCCAGTTCGAGTCCGACAACCGGATGGACGACGACCTGGGCAACATCCTGCTGGAGGGCGGCGGCGGCGGTCAGATGACCGAGTCCTACGAGCTCGCCATGTACGCCATGGCCCGCCACACCGCCCTCGACTGCGTCGAGCGCCGCGGCCGCAAGGGGTACCTCTTCCTCATCGGCGACGAACTGCCCTACGGCAAGGTCAAGGCCCGCGAGGTCGCCGCCGTCCTCGGCGAGACCATCCCCGAGGACATCCCCGTCCCCGTGATCCTCGCCGAGCTCCAGCGGCTGTACCACGTCTACTTCATCCTCCCGGCCGGCACCGCCTACGCAGGCAGCGCCGAGGTCCTCGGCACCTGGCGCAAGCTGCTCGGCCAGCACGTCATCGAGCTCGACGACCTCGACGCCGTCTGCGAGACCATCGCCCTCACCATCGGCCTGGGCGAGGAGGCCATCGACCTCCAGGAGGGCCTCGACGACCTCACCGACCTCGGCTCCGGCTCCGTCGCCACCGTCGGCAAGGCCCTCGGCGGCCTCGCCCGCCGAACCACCGGCGTCGCCGTCCCCGGCCCCTCCCTGCTCGACGCCACCGACCGCGCCGCCACCGGCACCACCCGGCTCTGACGACCTGCGGCCCACCCCGCCCGACCCGCGGCCCATCCGGCCCGCGATCACCCACCCGGCGGGGCGGGCCGCCCGCACCGAACGGCCCCCGATGACCGCACCCCACCCCGACGGCCACGTCATCGTCTGCGACCTCGGCTTCGGCGACGCCGGAAAGGGCACCGTCGTCGACCACCTCTGCCGCAGGCAGCCCGCAGGCCGGCCCTACCGCGCCGTCGTCCGGCACAACGGCGGCGCCCAGGCCGCCCACAACGTCGTCACCGACGACGGACAGCACCACACCTTCGCCCAGTTCGGCTCCGGCACCCTCGCCGGCGTCCCCACCCACCTGTCGCGGTTCGCCCTCGTCGACCCGCTCGCCCTCGCCGCCGAGGCCCGCCACCTCGCCGGCCTCGGCGTCCCCGACCCGTTCGCCCTGCTCACCGTGGACCGCCGCGCCCTGCTCACCACCCCGTACCACGCGGCCGCCAACCGGCTCCGCGAACAGCGCCGCGGCGCCGCCCGCCACGGATCCTGCGGCCTCGGCATCGGCGAGACCGCCCACTACGCCCTCCAGTACCCGGCGGACGCCCCGACCGCCGGAGACTGCACCACCCCCGGCCGGCTCCGCCACCTCCTCGACCTCCTCCGGGCCCGCCTCGCCGAGCAGCTCGGCCTCACCCCCGAAGACCTGCCCGCCCCGCCACCCGCCGACTGCACGGCGGCGTTCACCGCCTTCGCCGCCCGCGTCCGCCTCACCGACCCCGGCCACCTCGGCCGACTGCTGCGCAGCGGCCCCGTGGTCTTCGAGGGCGCCCAGGGCGTCCTGCTCGACGAACACCACGGCTTCCACCCGTACACCACCTGGTCCACCACCACGTTCGACAACGCCGAGACCCTCCTCGCCGAGGAGGGCGCCGCCCGGGCCGCCCTCCGCCTCGGCGTCCTGAGGACGTACACCACCCGGCACGGCGCCGGGCCGCTGCCGACCCACGACAAGGACCTCACCGTCCCCGAACACCACAACGGCACCGGCCCCTGGCAGGGCCCCTTCCGGATCGGCCACTTCGACACCGTCGCCCACCGCTATGCCCTCGCCGCCGCCGGCGGCGCCGACGCCCTCGCCCTCACCCACCTCGACATCCCCGCCCACCACCGCGACCTGCGCATCGCCGAGACGTACGAACTCGACGGCACCCCCTGCACGCCCTCGCCTGCGGTCACCCCGGCGACCTCACCGCCCAGGCCGCGCTCACCGACGCCCTGCAGCGCGCCCGGGCCGGTCGGCTCACCGACCCCGGCCCCGACCCGCAGGCCTGGTCCGAGGCGGTCGGGGAGCGCCTCGCCCTCCCCGTCCTGCTCGAGTCCCACGGCCCGACGTCCCGTCAGAAACGCCTCCGCGGGCCCTCCGCCCGGCGCGTTACCATCCACCCCATGACGACCACAGACCAGGCCGACCGGAAGACCTACGGCCCCGGCTCGCACTGCCACTGGTGCGGTACCCGCTACACCGAGGGCACCACCGGCTGGCCCCGGACGTGCCCCGGCTGCGAGGAGGTCAGCTACCGCAACCCGCTGCCGGTGGTCGTCACTCTGCTGCCCGTCGTCGCCCCCGAGGCCAACGGTCTCGTCGTCATCCGCCGCACCATCGAGCCCGGCCGCGGCGAGCTCGCCCTGCCCGGCGGATACATCGACTACGGCGAGAGCTGGCAGCAGGCCTGCGTCCGGGAACTCCGCGAGGAGACCGGCATCCGCGCCGACCAGGGCCAGGTCGCCCTGGTCGCCACCGACTCCGACACCGCCGGCGGCTTCCTCTGCCTCTTCGGCATGCTGCCCCCGCAGCGGATCGGCGACCTCCCGCCGTCCGTCCCCACCGACGAGACCGAGGGCTGGCAGTTCCTTCCCACACCCTCGCAGCTGGCCTTCCCGTTCCACACCCGGGTCGCCCACGCCTGGTTCAACGGCGACTACGCCCACCTCGCCCGGTAGCCCGACCAGGGCCCGGCGCCATGACCCGGCACCACGACCTGAAGCCATCGCCCGAAGGCATGAGCCGACGGCGCGGCCCGTCCGGCCGGGCTCTGGCGCGCCCGACGATCACATGGCAAGGTCTGCTCGTCAGCCACCACGCGGGCGGCCCGCCACAAGCAGCACCGCCCACCGCCCCCGGCCCCCGGGCAGGGAGCAACACCACCCCGGGAGACCACCACCGTGAGCACCCCACCCGACGGCCGACCGCTCTGGCGCCCCGACCCGGCCAGGGCCGCCGCCAGCCGCATCGTCGCGTTCCAGTCCTGGGCCGCAGAGCACCACGGCGCCCCGGCCGCCCCGCTCGCCCCCGCCCCGGACGACACCGAGGCCGCCGCCCGCTACGCCGCCCTGCACACCTGGTCCACCGACGACCTGGACCGCTTCTGGTCCGCGGTCGCCGAATGGTTCGACGTGCGCTTCGCCGCCCAGCCGCAGGCCGTCCTCGCCGACCCGGCGATGCCGGGCGCCCGCTGGTTCCCCGGCGCCCGCCTCAACTACGCCGAGCACGCCCTGCGGGCCGCCGAGGACAGCAGCCGCGCCGACCGGCCCGCGATCCTCCACCTCGACGAGACCACCGAGCAGCCCACCGCCCTCACCTGGGCCGAGCTCGGCTCCTCGCCGCCGCCCTCCGGGCCCGCGGCGTCGGCCCCGGCGACCGGGTCGGCGCGTACCTCCCGAACATCCCGCAGGCGATCGTCGCGCTCCTCGCGACCGCCGCCGTCGGCGCCGTCTGGACGTCCTGCGCCCCCGACTTCGGCGCCCGCAGCGTCCTCGACCGGCTCCAGCAGATCGAGCCGGTCGTCCTGTTCGCCGTCGACGGGTACCACTACGGCGGCAAGGACCACGACCGCACCGACGTCGTCGCCGAACTCCGCCGCGAGCTGCCGTCCGTGCACACCGTGGTGCACGTCCCGCTGCTGGGCGCCCCCGCCCCCGAGGGCGCCCTGCCCTGGGAGGACCTCGTCGCCGACGACACCGAGCCGGTCTTCGAACAGCTCCCCTTCGACCACCCGCTCTGGGTGCTCTACTCCTCGGGCACCACCGGCCTGCCGAAGGCCATCGTCCAGAGCCAGGGCGGCATCCTGCTGGAGCACCTCAAGCAGGCCTCGCTCCACCTCGACCTCGGCCCGGACGACCGCTTCCTCTGGTACACGTCCACCGGCTGGATGATGTGGAACTTCCTGGTCGCCGGCCTGCTCGTCGGCGCCACGGTCGTCACCTACGACGGCAGCCCGGGCCACCCGGACACCGGCGCCCTCTGGTCGGTCGCCGCCCGCACCCGCGCCACCGTCCTCGGCACCTCCGCCGCGTACGTGATCGCCAGCCGCAAGGCCGAACTCCACCCCGGCCGCGACCTCGACCTCTCCGCCGTCCGCTGCATCGGCACCACCGGCTCGCCGCTGCCCCCGACGGGTTCCAGTGGATCTACGACGAGGTCAAGCACGACGTCTGGCTCGCCTCGGTCAGCGGCGGCACCGACGTCTGCAGCTGCTTCGTCGGCGGCGTCCCCACCCTCCCCGTCCACCTCGGCGAGATCCAGGCCCCCTGCCTGGGCGCCGCGGTCGAGTCCTGGGACGTCCACGGCGACCCGCACACCGACCAGGTCGGCGAACTCGTCGTCACCAAGCCGCTGCCGTCCATGCCGATCGGCTTCTGGAACGACCCCGACGGCGCCCGCTACCGCGACAGCTACTTCGACATGTTCCCGGGCACCTGGCGGCACGGCGACTGGATCACCGTCACAGGCCGCGGCACGGTCGTCATCCACGGCCGTTCCGACTCCACCCTGAACCGCCAGGGCGTCCGCATGGGCTCCTCCGACATCTACGAGGTGGTCGAGCGCCTCCCGGAGATCGCCGAGTCCCTCGTCATCGGCGTCGAGGAGCCCGACGGCGGCTACTGGATGCCGCTGTTCGTCGTCCTCACCACGGGCGCCGAGCTGGACGACGACCTGCGCGCCCGGATCCGCACCTCGCTGCGGTCCGAGCTCTCCCCGCGGCACGTCCCCGACGAGGTCATTGCGGTCACCGGCCTCCCGCACACCCTCACCGGCAAGCGGATCGAGGTGCCGGTCAAGCGACTGCTCTCCGGCACCCCGCTGGAGCAGGCGGTCAACCCCGGCTCCGTCGACAACCTCGACCACCTGCGGTTCTTCGAACGCCTCGGCCAGGACCGCCGAGGCTGACCCACCGGGCCCCGCCCGGCCCCGTCCCGCGGACGCGAGCAGGGGCGCTTCCAACCCCCACGGTGGAAGCGCCCCTGCGGCCCCGGCCCTGCCCCGGGGCGCCTATTCGCCGGACAGCACCTGATGCGCCGCCGCCCGCGCGTCGGCAGCGTTGTCCGCCGCCCGCGCCGCCGCGGCCGCACGCCTGCACTGCGCCAGCGTGTACTTGGCGAGCGCGGTCCGCACATAAGGAATGGACGCCGCACCCATCGACAGGCTCGTCACCCCGAGTCCGGTGAGCACACAGGCCAGCAGCGGGTCCGCCGCCGCCTCCCCGCAGACCCCGCAGCTCTTGCCCACCGACTGCGCGGCCTCCGCCGCGGCCGCCACCAGGTCGAGCAGCGCCGGCTGCCACGGGTCCTGCAGCCTGGCCAGTGCCCCGACCTGCCGGTCGGCCGCGAAGGTGTACTGCGCCAGGTCGTTCGTCCCCAGCGACAGGAACTCGACCTCCTGGAGGATCGACCGCGCCCGCAGCGCCGCCGACGGGATCTCCACCATCGCGCCGAACTTCGCGACCAGGCCCGCCTCCCGGCAGGCGTCGGCGAACGCCTTGGCGTCCTGCCGGTCCGCCACCATCGGCGCCATCACCTCAAGGTGCACGGGCAGCCCCTGGGCCGCCGTGGCCAGCGCCCGCAGCTGCCCGGCCAGCACGTCCGGGTGGTCGAGCAGGGTCCGCAGGCCCCGCACGCCCAACGCCGGGTTCGGCTCGTCCGTCGGCGTGAGGAAGTCCAGCGGCTTGTCCGCACCCGCATCCAGCACCCGGACGACGACCCGGCTCTCCGGGAACGCCTCCAGCACCTTCCGGTAGGCCTCGACCTGCTTCTCCTCGGACGGGGCCTTCGCCGAGTCGTCGAGGAACAGGAACTCGGTACGGAACAGCCCGACGCCCTCGGCCCCGGCCTCCAGCGCCGCCGGCAGGTCGGCCGGGCCACCGACGTTGGCCAGCAGCGGCATCCGGTGCCCGTCCGAGGTCACACCCGGCCCGGACGAGGCCGCCAGCGCGGCCCGGCGCTCCGCGGCCAGCTGCCGCAGTTCGTCCTGCTTCTCCACCGACGGGTTCACCAGCACCTCGCCGCTGCTCCCGTCGACCGCCACCACGACACCCTCGGCCACCTCGGTCGCCCCGGGCAGCGCCACGACCGCCGGCACGCCGAGCGCCCGCGCCAGGATCGCGCTGTGGCTGGTCGGCCCGCCCTCCTCGGTCACGAAGCCGAGCACCAGCGCCGGGTCCAGCAGCGCGGTGTCCGCCGGCGCGAGGTCGTGGGCGAAGAGCACGTACGGCTCGTCGCTGTCCGGCACGCCCGGCATCGGCACGCCGAGCAGGCGCGCGACGATGCGGTTCCGGACATCGTCCAGGTCGGCGACCCGCCCGGCCAGGTAGTCGCCGGCCGCGGCCAGCAACGCCCGGTAGGCGGCGAAGGCGTCGTAGATGCCCCGCTCGGCGCTGCTGCCGACGGCGATCCGCCGACTGACGTCCGCCATCAGCTCCGGGTCCTGCGCCATCAGCGCCTGGGCCTCCAGGACGGCCTGCGCCTCACCGCCCGCGAGGTTGCCGCGGGCGATCAGGTCGGCGGCGACGGCGTCGACCGCGGCCTGGGCCCGCGCCTGCTCGTGCGGTGCGTCCTCGCTCGGGATCTGCTTCGCGGGCGGCTCGAGCTCGGCCGTTCCCATGTGGCGCACAGGGCCGATGGCGACCCCATGGCTGACCCCTACGCCCCGCAGCATCGGTTCCACGTTCTGATTTTCCTTTCACCCGGGAGGGCGGGCCGTGTCAGTTCCAGGTGAAGAGTTCGCCGCCGAGGGCGACGTCGCCGCTCTCGGCGACCCCGCTCAGCGCCTCGGCCGGCGCCTCCAGCGCGACGATCGGGGAGATGGGGGACTTGCCCTTGGCCTCGACGTCCGCCGGGTTCCACTTGATGACCGGCTGGCCGCGCTTGACCTGATCGCCCTTGGCGACCAGCAGCTCGAAGCCCTCACCATTGAGCTGCACGGTGTCGATGCCGAGGTGGGTCAGCACACCGTGGCCGTCCGCGTCCATGACGACGAAGGCGTGCGGGTGCATGGAGACCACGAGGCCGTCCACCGGCGCGACGGCCTCGGTGGGCCGGCGCACGGGGTCGATGGCCGTGCCGGGTCCGACCATCGCGCCGGAGAAGACCGGGTCCGGCACGGCGGCGAGCCCAACGGCCCGGCCGGCAAGCGGCGACGTCACAGTGGTCATGGTGGAGCCTCCCAGGTGCGGAGTACAGCACGTGCGGCCGCCGGACAGCGGCGTCGACATCAGCTGAAGCCTAAATTATGTCAACTTCGGACATATCGTGACGTAAGTACCTGGTGCCCCGGTCGGGCGAACTGCCCGCCCCGACTGCACCGGACCGCCTGTGGCGTGTCGTCAGGCCCGCAACCGCAGGCTGGCACGACACCAAGTGGTCTAGTCCTCTTGCGCGATGCGCCGCACTCTACGGCATCCGTCCGAGTGGCGACGAGACGGCGGCACGGCTCCGGCTGCAGCCCGCCCTCGGCCGTCCGGGTGACACCGGCGCGGCTCGATTAGGCGCTCGGGTGAGGACCGGCTATCGTTGCTCAGGTCGCCACGCGGCGATGGTTAACTCCGCAAGTCGGAAACGTAAACGTCTGGTTAAACAGTCGGAAACGTTCTGATAAGCTGGGAACACGAAAGAGCGAAACGCCCGGAGGGTCCGCTGGAAGGCGGTCCGAAGGAAGTGTCCGTTCCTTGAGAACTCAACAGCGTGCCAAAAGTCAACGCCAGATATGTTGACATCCCCGGCCGGTCGGTTTCGATCGGTTGGAGATTCCTTTTGAAGTAACAAACACAGCGAGGACGCAGTGCGCGGGGTTCACCTCATTCCGGTGACCGCCGTGCCGCTCAACGCGGGTGTGAACCCGATTACGGGTAATCATTCACGGAGAGTTTGATCCTGGCTCAGGACGAACGCTGGCGGCGTGCTTAACACATGCAAGTCGAACGGTGAAGCCCTTCGGGGTGGATCAGTGGCGAACGGGTGAGTAACACGTGGGAAATCTGCCCTGCACTCTGGGACAAGCCTTGGAAACGAGGTCTAATACCGGATATGACCTGCTCCTGCATGGGGGTGGGTGGAAAGCTCCGGCGGTGCAGGATGATCCCGCGGCCTATCAGCTTGTTGGTGGGGTAATGGCCTACCAAGGCGACGACGGGTAGCCGGCCTGAGAGGGCGACCGGCCACACTGGGACTGAGACACGGCCCAGACTCCTACGGGAGGCAGCAGTGGGGAATATTGCACAATGGGCGAAAGCCTGATGCAGCGACGCCGCGTGAGGGATGACGGCCTTCGGGTTGTAAACCTCTTTCAGCAGGGAAGAAGCGCAAGTGACGGTACCTGCAGAAGAAGCACCGGCTAACTACGTGCCAGCAGCCGCGGTAATACGTAGGGTGCGAGCGTTGTCCGGAATTATTGGGCGTAAAGAGCTCGTAGGCGGCCTGTCGCGTCGGATGTGAAAGCCCGGGGCTTAACCCCGGGTCTGCATTCGATACGGGCAGGCTAGAGTGTGGTAGGGGAGATCGGAATTCCTGGTGTAGCGGTGAAATGCGCAGATATCAGGAGGAACACCGGTGGCGAAGGCGGATCTCTGGGCCATTACTGACGCTGAGGAGCGAAAGCGTGGGGAGCGAACAGGATTAGATACCCTGGTAGTCCACGCCGTAAACGTTGGGAACTAGGTGTTGGCGACATTCCACGTCGTCGGTGCCGCAGCTAACGCATTAAGTTCCCCGCCTGGGGAGTACGGCCGCAAGGCTAAAACTCAAAGGAATTGACGGGGGCCCGCACAAGCAGCGGAGCATGTGGCTTAATTCGACGCAACGCGAAGAACCTTACCAAGGCTTGACATACACCGGAAACGGCCAGAGATGGTCGCCCCCTTGTGGTCGGTGTACAGGTGGTGCATGGTTGTCGTCAGCTCGTGTCGTGAGATGTTGGGTTAAGTCCCGCAACGAGCGCAACCCTTGTTCTGTGTTGCCAGCATGCCTTTCGGGGTGATGGGGACTCACAGGAGACTGCCGGGGTCAACTCGGAGGAAGGTGGGGACGACGTCAAATCATCATGCCCCTTATGTCTTGGGCTGCACACGTGCTACAATGGCCGGTACAAAGGGCTGCGATGCCGCGAGGCGGAGCGAATCCCAAAAAGCCGGTCTCAGTTCGGATTGGGGTCTGCAACTCGACCCCATGAAGTTGGAGTTGCTAGTAATCGCAGATCAGCATGCTGCGGTGAATACGTTCCCGGGCCTTGTACACACCGCCCGTCACGTCACGAAAGTCGGTAACACCCGAAGCCGGTGGCCTAACCCTTGGGAGGGAGCCGTCGAAGGTGGGACCAGCGATTGGGACGAAGTCGTAACAAGGTAGCCGTACCGGAAGGTGCGGCTGGATCACCTCCTTTCTAAGGAGCACACAGCAGCTTCGGACGAGTGTTCCGGAGTGCTAGCTCATGGGTGGAACGTTGACTATTCGGCACGGTCGGTGACGGCTGCCAGTACTGCTCCTTCGGGGGCGTGGAACGCAGGTTTGAGTCGGTCGGGTCGGGCACGCTGTTGGGTCCTGAGGGAACGATTTTTTCGTTCGCCTCTGGGATGCCGGCCTCACTTGAGGGTTGTCTTCGGACGATTCGCGGGTGGGTGTCTGGTCGTTGTTTGAGAACTGCACAGTGGACGCGAGCATCTGTGGCCAAGTTTTTAAGGGCGCACGGTGGATGCCTTGGCACCAGGAACCGATGAAGGACGTGGGAGGCCGCGATAGGCCCCGGGGAGCTGTCAACCGAGCTTTGATCCGGGGGTGTCCGAATGGGGAAACCCGGCAGTCGTCATGGGCTGTCACCCATACCTGAACACATAGGGTATGTGGAGGGAACGCGGGGAAGTGAAACATCTCAGTACCCGCAGGAAGAGAAAACAACCGTGATTCCGGGAGTAGTGGCGAGCGAAACCGGATGAGGCTAAACCTGATACGTGTGAGACCCGGCAGGGGTTGCGTATGAGGGGTCGTGGGAAAGTTCTTCAGTCGTCTGCCGGCGGCTGGGTGAGTCAGAAACCGTTGGTGTAGTCGAAGGACATGCGAAAGGTCCGGCGTAGAGGGTAAGACCCCCGTAGACGAAACATCAGCGGCTCACTTGAGCTTCTCCCAAGTAGCACGGAGCCCGAGAAATTCCGTGTGAATCTGGCGGGACCACCCGCTAAGCCTAAATATTCCCTGGTGACCGATAGCGGATAGTACCGTGAGGGAATGGTGAAAAGTACCGCGGGAGCGGAGTGAAATAGTACCTGAAACCGTGTGCCTACAAGCCGTGGGGGCAGTCTTCGGACTGTGACTGCGTGCCTTTTGAAGAATGAGCCTGCGAGTTTGCGGTGTGTAGCGAGGTTAACCCGTGTGGGGTAGCCGTAGCGAAAGCGAGTCCGAATAGGGCGTTACAGTTGCATGCCCAAGACCCGAAGCGGAGTGATCTAGCCATGGGCAGGTTGAAGCGCGGGTAAGACCGTGTGGAGGACCGAACCCACCAGGGTTGAAAACCTGGGGGATGACCTGTGGTTAGGGGTGAAAGGCCAATCAAACTCCGTGATAGCTGGTTCTCCCCGAAATGCATTTAGGTGCAGCGTCGTGTGTTTCTTGCCGGAGGTAGAGCACTGGATAGGCGATGGGCCTCACCGGGTTACTGACCTTAGCCAAACTCCGAATGCCGGTAAGTGAGAGCACGGCAGTGAGACTGTGGGGGATAAGCTCCATGGTCGAGAGGGAAACAGCCCAGAACACCGACTAAGGTCCCTAAGCGTGTGCTAAGTGGAAAAGGATGTGGAGTCGCAGAGACAACCAGGAGGTTGGCTTAGAAGCAGCCACCCTTGAAAGAGTGCGTAATAGCTCACTGGTCAAGTGATTCCGCGCCGACAATGTAGCGGGGCTCAAGTACACCACCGAAGTCGTGTCATTCACAGAATACGCCCAACGGCGCTGTGGATGGGTAGGGGAGCGTCGTGTGCCGGGTGAAGCAGCGGAGGAATCCAGTTGTGGACGGTTCACGAGTGAGAATGCAGGCATGAGTAGCGATACAAGAGTGGGAAACTCTTGCGCCGATTGACCAAGGGTTCCTGGGTCAAGCTGATCTGCCCAGGGTAAGTCGGGACCTAAGGCGAGGCCGACAGGCGTAGTCGATGGACAACGGGTTGATATTCCCGTACCCGCTTTGAAGCGCCAACGTCGAACCTCTTGATGCTAAGCCCGTGAAGCCGGCCTGGAGTCTTCGGACGAAGGGACGTGGTGGAGCCGGTGACCCAACAGGGTAGTAGGTGAGCGATGGGGTGACGCAGGAAGGTAGTCCAGCCCGGGCGGTGGTAGTCCCGGGGTAAGGGTGTAGGACGAACGGTAGGCAAATCCGCCGTTCACGTAGTCTGAGACCTGATGCCGAGCCGATTGTGGTGAAGTGGATGATCCTATGCTGTCGAGAAAAGCCTCTAGCGAGTTTCATGGCGGCCCGTACCCCAAACCGACTCAGGTGGTCAGGTAGAGAATACCGAGGCGTTCGGGTGAACTGTGGTTAAGGAACTCGGCAAAATGCCCCCGTAACTTCGGGAGAAGGGGGGCCAGTCCTGGTGATGACATTTACTGTCTGAGCTGGGGTTGGCCGCAGAGACCAGCGAGAAGCGACTGTTTACTAAAAACACAGGTCCGTGCGAAGCCGTAAGGCGATGTATACGGACTGACGCCTGCCCGGTGCTGGAACGTTAAGGGGACCGGTTAGTCACGATTCGTCGTGGCGAAGCTGAGAACTTAAGCGCCAGTAAACGGCGGTGGTAACTATAACCATCCTAAGGTAGCGAAATTCCTTGTCGGGTAAGTTCCGACCTGCACGAATGGCGTAACGACTTCTCGACTGTCTCAACCACAGGCCCGGTGAAATTGCATTACGAGTAAAGATGCTCGTTTCGCGCAGCAGGACGGAAAGACCCCGGGACCTTTACTATAGCTTGCTATTGTTGTTCGGTTCGGCTTGTGTAGGATAGGTGGGAGGCTTTGAAGCCGTGACGCCAGTCATGGTGGAGCCATCGTTGAAATACCACTCTGGTCGTGCTGGATGTCTAACCTGGGTCCGTGATCCGGATCAGGGACAGTGTCTGGTGGGTAGTTTAACTGGGGCGGTTGCCTCCTAAAGAGTAACGGAGGCGCCCAAAGGTTCCCTCAGCCTGGTTGGCAATCAGGTGTTGAGTGTAAGTGCACAAGGGAGCTTGACTGTGAGACTGACGGGTCGAGCAGGTACGAAAGTAGGGACTAGTGATCCGGCGGTGGCTTGTGGAAGCGCCGTCGCTCAACGGATAAAAGGTACCCCGGGGATAACAGGCTGATCTTCCCCAAGAG
Source organism: Kitasatospora paranensis (assembly GCF_039544005.1). Classification (NCBI taxonomy): domain Bacteria; kingdom Bacillati; phylum Actinomycetota; class Actinomycetes; order Kitasatosporales; family Streptomycetaceae; genus Kitasatospora; species Kitasatospora paranensis. The sequence goes on along the minus strand of NZ_BAABKV010000001.1, from coordinate 1,886,079 downwards.
TCCATATCGACGGGATGGTTTGGCACCTCGATGTCGGCTCGTCGCATCCTGGGGCTGGAGTAGGTCCCAAGGGTTGGGCTGTTCGCCCATTAAAGCGGTACGCGAGCTGGGTTTAGAACGTCGTGAGACAGTTCGGTCCCTATCCGCTGTGCGCGTAGGAGTGTTGAGAAGGGCTGTCCCTAGTACGAGAGGACCGGGACGGACGAACCTCTGGTGTGCCAGTTGTCCTGCCAAGGGCATGGCTGGTTGGCTACGTTCGGGAGGGATAACCGCTGAAAGCATCTAAGCGGGAAGCCTGCTTCGAGATGAGCACTCCCACCTCCTTGAGAGGGTAAGGCTCCCAGTAGACGACTGGGTTGATAGGCCGGATATGGAAGCCCAGTAATGGGTGGAGTTGACCGGTACTAATAGGCCGAGGGCTTGTCCTCAGTTGCTCGCGTCCACTGTGTTGTTCTGAAACAACGACCCCGACCCCGATTCTTTTTCGGGTGTGTCGGTGGCGGACAGTTTCATAGTGTTTCGGTGGTCATAGCACGAGGGAAACGCCCGGTCACATTCCGAACCCGGAAGCTAAGCCTCGTAGCGCCGATGGTACTGCAGGGGGACCCTGTGGGAGAGTAGGACGCCGCCGAACAATTCTTGAGAAGCCCCCACCCGTGACGGGTGGGGGCTTCTTTGTTGTAAGGTCACTGCTGCACAAGTCGTCGTACGGCAGTCACCGCACCGCCCGTACAGCTCGGTCATCAGGAGGGTCCCCAGGTGGAGGTTCAGGAGACGCGCGTGCAGACCGACCGCGTCCTCACCATCCCCAACCTGCTGAGCATCGGTCGGCTGGTCGGTGTCCCGATCTTCCTGTGGCTGATCCTCTGGCCGGTGTTCGGCGGGCCGAACAACGACGGCTGGGCGATCGTCGTGCTGATGCTCAGCGGCATCAGTGACTATCTGGACGGCAAGCTGGCCAGGCGGTGGGGCCAGATCAGCCGGCTCGGCCAGATCCTGGATCCGGCCGCGGACCGGCTGTACGTGCTGTCGACCCTGGTCGGTCTCACCTGGCGGGAGATCCTCCCGCTGTGGCTGACGGCGCTGTTGCTGGCGCGTGAACTCTTCATTGCGTCCCTGCTGCCGATTCTCAACCGGCACGGTTACGGCCCCCTGCAGGTGAGTTTCCTGGGCAAGGCGGCCACGTTCAATCTGATGTACGCCTTTCCGCTTCTGTTGCTGGGATCGGGCGACGGATGGTTGGCGACGGTTGCCGAGCCGGTCAGCTGGGCATTCATCTGGTGGGGTACGACGCTCTACTGGTGGGCGGGCATCCTGTACGCCGTCCAGGCCCGTCGGATCGTGAAGGCGGCCGGCGCTCCTGCCTGACGTTCTCCACGGTTGCTGACAGCATCTCTACGTCCGACTTGCCGCGACACGGTGAGTCGGACGTTTTTATCCGGGTAGAGAAGCTCTGGAACGGTTTTGATGGATCCGCAGGGTTCACCACCGCGAAGGAGGACGCACCCGTAATGAAAGCCGTCGTGATGGCGGGAGGCGAGGGTACTCGTCTCCGACCGATGACCTCCAGCATGCCGAAGCCACTGCTCCCGGTGGTGAACAGGCCGATCATGGAGCACGTGCTCAGGCTGCTGAAGCGGCACGGCCTCTCGGACACGGTCGTCACCGTGCAGTTTCTCGCCTCCCTGGTGAAGAACTACTTCGGGGACGGCGAAGAGCTGGGGATGCACCTGACCTACGCCAACGAGGAAGTCCCGCTCGGTACCGCGGGCAGCGTCAAGAACGCCGAGGACGCCCTCAAGGACGATTCGTTTCTTGTGATCTCCGGTGACGCGCTCACCGATTTCGATCTTTCCGAGCTGATCGCGTTCCACCGTGAGAAGGGTGCACTGGTCACCGTCTGCCTGACGCGGGTGCCGAACCCGCTCGAGTTCGGCATCACCATCACCGACGACGAGGGGCGCGTCGAGCGCTTCCTGGAGAAACCGACCTGGGGGCAGGTCTTCTCCGACACGGTGAACACGGGCATCTACGTCATGGAGCCGGAGGTCTTCTCGTACGTCGCCGCCGGCGAGTCCGTCGACTGGTCCTCCGACGTCTTCCCCCAGCTGCTCAAGGAGGGCAAGCCCGTCTACGGCTACATCGCCGAGGGCTACTGGGAGGACGTGGGCACCCACGAGAGCTACCTGAAGGCCCAGGCGGACGTCCTGGAGGGCAAGGTCGACGTCGAGCTGGACGGCTTCGAGATCTCGCCCGGTGTCTGGGTCGCCGAGGGCGCAGAGGTCGACCCGGAGGCCGTCCTGCGCGGGCCCTCTACGTCGGCGACTACGCCAAGGTGGAGGCCGGCGTCGAGCTGCGGGAGCACACCGTGCTCGGCAGCAACGTGGTCGTGAAGCGGGGTGCCTTCCTCCACAAGGCCGTCGTGCACGACAACGTCTACGTCGGACCGCAGTGCAACCTGCGCGGGTGCGTCATCGGGAAGAACACCGATGTGATGCGGGCGGCCCGGATCGACGAGGGCGCCGTCATCGGCGACGAGTGCCTGATCGGCGAGGAGTCCCTGCTCGCCGGCAACGTCCGGGTGTACCCGTTCAAGACCATCGAGGCCGGCGCGGTCGTCAACACCTCGGTGATCTGGGAGTCGCGCGGCCAGGAGCACCTGTTCGGCGTCCGCGGCGTGTCCGGGATCCTCAACGTCGAGATCACGCCGGAGCTGGCCGTACGGCTGGCCGGGGCGTACGCGACGACGCTGAAGAAGGGCGCGACCGTCACCATCGCGCGTGACCACTCGCGCGGTGCCCGTGCACTCAAACGAGCGATGATCTCCGCGCTGCAGACCAGCGCCATCGACGTCCGCGACCTCGAGAACGTCCCGATGCCCGTCGCCCGGCAGAACACCGCCCGGGGCAGCGCGGGCGGCATCTTCCTGCGCACCACCCCGGGTGTGGCCGACTCGCTGGACATCCTGTTCTTCGACGAGACCGGCGCGGACCTCTCGCAGGGCGGCCAGCGCAAGCTGGACCGGGTGTACGCGCGCCAGGAGTTCCGGCGGGCGTTCCCGGGCGAGATCGGCGACCTGCTGCACCCGTCGAGCGTCTTCGACTCGTACGCGCGCAACCTGCTGCGGGCCGTCGACACCTCCGGGGTGCGCGAGGCGGGCCTGAAGGTCGTGGTGGACGCCGCGCACGGCAGCGCCGGACTCGTCCTGCCGAGCATCCTCGGCCGGCTCGGTGTGGAGGCGCTCACGGTCGACAGCGGGCTCGACGAGGCCAGGCCGACCGAGGACGCCGACGAGCGGCGTGCCGCGCTGGCCCGGCTGGGCGAGCTCGTCGCGTCGTCGCGTGCGGCCTTCGGCGTGCGCTTCGACCCGGTGGGCGAGCGGGTGTCCTTCGTGGACGAGCTGGGCCGGGTCATCCAGGACGACCGGGCCCTGCTGGTCCTGCTCGACCTGGTCGCCGCGGAGCGGCGGAGCGGCCAGGTCGCGCTGCCGGTCACCACGACCCGGATCGCCGAGCAGGTGGCGGCGTACCACGGCACCCAGGTGACGTGGACGACCACCTCGCCCGACGACCTGGCCAAGGCGGCCGCGGGAGAGGGCACGGTGTTCGGCGGCGACGGGCGCGGCGGTTACGTGGTGCCCGAGTTCAGCGGCGTGCTGGACGGCCCGGCGGCGTTCGTGCGGCTGGTCGGTCTGGTCGCCCGGACGCAGCTCACGCTCAGCCAGATCGACGCCCGGATCCCGCAGGCGCACATCCAGCGCCGCGACATCGCGACGCCGTGGGCCGCCAAGGGCATGGTCATGCGTTCGGTCGTCGAGGCGGCCGGGAACCGCAAGCTGGACACCACGGACGGCGTGCGCGTCGTCGAGGCGGACGGCCGGTGGACCCTGGTGCTGCCGGACCCGGCCGAGGCCGTCACCCACCTGTGGGCCGAGGGGCCGGACGACCAGGCCACCGAGCAGCTGCTCGACGAGTGGGCGGCCGTCGTGGACGGCGCCGGGCGCTAGGCACCCGGCGGTACCTGGGCCGGTGCCGGGCGGTGGACACGCCCGGCACCGGCCCGGTCACGTTCCGGTGACCGGGCGGAGCGCCGACGGCGGGGCGGTGCGACGGCGGTGAAGGGGGCTGTGCCGAGGTGCCCCCGGCGTCATGGGACGATGTCCGGATGCCAGCAACGCCGACGCCGAGTGAACGGGACGGGCGGTTCAACCGTCCGGACGCCTCGATGTCCCTGCTGACCAATGTGATGGACCACAGCCTGGACGAGGGATACGCCGAGGCGGCCGCCCGCGGCGACGGGCCGACCAGGCTTCCGGGCACCCGGCGCGGGCGGCTCACCCTCGCCCTCGGGCTCGCCCTCGCGGCCACCGTGGTGACGGTCGGCGGGGTCAACGCCTCCAAGGCCGAGCCGACGCTCGCCAAGGAGCGCGACGCCCTCGTCCACCGGGTCACCGACGAGACGCGGACGGCCGACGACCTCCAGCGCAAGGTCGAGGACCTCCGCAACCGGGTGGGCAAGGCCCAGCAGGACGCGCTGCCCAGCGGCGGCGACGAGGGGCTCGCCGAGCTCGCGGCCGCGGCGGGCACCGGGGAGATCCGCGGGCCGGGCCTGAAGATGGTCCTCGACGACGCCCAGGGCACCGCGGGCGGCGGTTCGGCGAACGACCCGCGGCAGGCCGACGGCTTCAGCAACGTGGGTCGCCTGCGCGACCACGATCTCCAGCTGGTCGTCAACGGCCTGTGGGCCTCCGGGGCCGAGGCGCTCTCCATCAACGGCCAGCGGCTCACCGGGCTCTCCGCGATCCGGGCCGCGGGCGACGCGGTGCTGGTCGACAACCGCCCCCTGGTGCCGCCGTACACCGTCCTCGCCATCGGGGACGGTGCGCACCTGCAGAGCGCCTTCCCGCAGACCGCCGAGGGGCGCTACCTGAAGCTGATCGAGGACACCTACGGGATCAAGGCCTCGATATCGGTGCAGGACCGACTGACCCTGCCGGCGGCGCTGGGCGTGACCCTGCGCACCGCCCGTCCGGAGACCGCCCCGCCGAGCCCGTCGCCGGCCTCGGGGCGGGCTTCCGGCGCGACCGGCTCACCGGGCACCGCGCCGCGGACCGGCACCGCCAAGCCGCACACTACCGGGACAGGAGTACCCACACCGTGATTGCCGTTCTAGGACTTGTGATCGGCGTGGTCGTCGGCCTCTTCGTGCAGCCCGAGGTCCCGGACGCCGTGGTGCCGTACCTGCCGATCGCGGTGGTCGCGGCGCTCGACGCGGTCTTCGGCGGCGTCCGGGCAATGCTCGACGGGATCTTCAACGACAAGGTCTTCGTGGTCTCGTTCCTCTCGAACGTGGTGGTCGCGGCCCTGATCGTCTTCCTCGGCGACCAGCTCGGCGTCGGCGCCCAGCTGTCGACGGGTGTGGTCGTGGTGCTCGGCATCCGCATCTTCTCCAACGCGGCCGCGATCAGACGACACGTGTTCCGGGCGTGAGGGGGACGGGCGTGGCAGACGACGAGAAGCACCCCGAAGGCATCGAGGACATCGAGGACATCGAGGGCGTCGAAGGCAGGGACGGCAACGAGGCGGTCGCCGAACCCGGCGGAGTGAGCGGATCCACCGGAACGGCCGGTCCGGCGACGCCCGCGGAGGCCCCTGAGCCGGCCGACCCCGCCGACCCCGCAGAATCGGACCCCGCCGGATCCGACTCCGCGGAGTCCGGCCCGAGGCCGAGGCCGAGTCCGGGCCCGAGGCCGTGCCCGCGGCCGCACCGGCATCCGACGCGCGGCGCAGGCTGCGGGCCGCGCTCTGGCCGCCGCGGGTCTCGCGCGGCCAGCTGGTCGTGGCCGTCCTGCTGTTCGCGCTGGGGCTGGGTCTGGCGATCCAGGTGCGTTCCACCAACGACCACAACCAGCTGCGCGGTGCGCGGCAGGAGGATCTTGTCCGCATCCTCGACGAACTGGACAGCCGCCAGCAGCGTCTCCAGCAGGAGAAGACGCAGCTGGAGCAGAACCTGACCCAGTTGGAGAACAGCTCCAACCAGGCCAGGGACGCCCAGGAGCAGACCAGGAAGAAGGTGACGGAACTGGGCGTGCTGGCAGGTACCGAGCGGGCCACGGGACCCGGGATCGTACTCACGATCGATGATCCCCAAGGGCAGGTGAAGGCGGATATGCTGCTGGACACCCTGCAGGAACTCCGAGCGGCGGGGGCGGAGGCGATTCAGATCAACGACGTGCGTGTGGTGGCGGGCACCTACTTCACCGACGGTTCGCCGTCCGGCGTGCAGATCGACGGCCGCAGCGTCTCGCAGCCGTTCCGGTTCACCGTGGTCGGGAACCCCCAGGACCTCACGCCCGCGCTGAACATCCCCGGCGGTGTCGTGCGGACGCTGGAGAAGGACCAGGCCACGGCGACCATCACCCAGCAGCAGAAGGTCGTCGTGGACGCGATCGCGACGCCCAAGCCGCTCCAGTACGGCAAGCCGGCGGCGAAGTGACGGACCGACTGCCGTACGGTCCGTCAGCCGACCGCAACCCCGGTGGCCGTTGCGGGGCCCCGGTGAGGCACACTGGGATGTTCCAACCGGCTGGCACGCCCCACCGCCTGGTCGGGCCCGGCCGGATGCCGGGCATGCCGCCTGTTCGAGCCTGTCACCCTGCCCCGCGGGCGGGTCTGTCACACGCAAGGGGATTCGCCCGTGAGTCTGTTCTCGAAGCTGTTCGGCCGCAACAACCGCCGTGAGGCGGCAGTCGAGGCGCCGACCGCCCGCCACCGCCGGATGGAGGACGAGGCGGCCGTGCCCGGCATGCGGTCCGCCCCGGCGGGGGAGCAGTACGTGGAGCGGCCGCAGTACCTCGACGCCGGCGGCCAGGGCGGCACGCCGTACGGGGGCAATCAGCCGGGCTACGGCGCGTCGCACGACGCGGGCGCGGCGCCGCGCATAGGTTTCCCGGCAGCACCCTCAACCTCCGGTGGAGGGTTTACCCCGGACCCCTACGCCGGGCACACCCAGCCGGGTGTGCCGCGCCAGGAGGCTGTGAACATGGCTGGCACCACTCCGTGTCCGCGGTGCGGCAACCAGAACCCGGTCACGGCCCGGTTCTGTTCCAACTGCGGAACGCCGCTGCGCAGCGCGCCGGCCGAGGGTGCCGTCGAGACCACCTCGACCATCTCGATCTCCGGTCTCGAGTCGTACGACCCCAACGCCACGTCCACCGGTGCCACCCCGGCGCTGTCGGCCGAGGTGCTGGCGGCGATCGACGCCCTGCCGCCGGGCTCGGCCCTGCTGATCGTGCAGCGCGGACCGAACTCCGGCAGCCGCTTCCTGCTGGACGCGGACCTCACCACCGCCGGCCGTCACCCGCAGGGTGACATCTTCCTGGACGACGTGACGGTCTCCCGTCGGCACGTGGAGTTCCGCCGGCTGCCCGGCGGCGGCTTCTCGGTCGCCGACGTGGGCAGCCTGAACGGCACGTACGTGAACCGGGAGCGGATCGACGAGGTCACGCTGAACAACGGCGACGAGGTGCAGATCGGCAAGTACCGGCTGGTGTTCTTCGCCGGCCACGGCCGGGGGTACTGAATCCGACTTCGGCAGGAGCCCGAGTGACCGCGAATACTCCCACCACTCTCGGGGCCACCCCCGTGCCCGCCACACGACGTGCGGCCGAGGTACGGGGAGGCGCGACGAACTGCTCTCCATCGGGGCGGTGCTGGCGTTCCTCCGGGACGACTTCCCCGAGGTCACCATCTCCAAGATCCGCTTCCTGGAGGCGGAGGGGCTGGTCGACCCGCAGCGCACCCCCTCGGGCTACCGCAAGTTCAGCGCGGCCGACGTCGAACGGCTCGCGTACGTGCTGCGCATGCAGCGCGACCACTACCTGCCGCTGCGGGTGATCCGCGAGCACCTGGACGCCATCGAGCGGGGCGAGGCCCCTCCGGCGCTGCCCGCGCCGGAGGCCCGGCCGGGCCCCCTGGAGGAGGCCGACCGGGAGCTGGCGGCCGCCAGCGGCGTCGTGCTCGGTGTCCGGCTCGGCCGCGCCGAGCTGCTCGCCGCGGCCGAGGCCCAGGAGGGCGAACTCGTCGAGTGGGAGTCGTACGGGCTGGTCAGTGCCGGTCCGGACGGCGGTTACGACGGCGAGGCGCTGCAGATCGCCCGGCTGGTGGCCGAGCTCGGCCGGTTCGGGCTGGAGCCCCGCCACCTGCGGGCGATGAAGGCCGCCGCCGACCGGGAGATCGCCCTGGTCGACCAGGTGGTGGCACCGCTGCGGCGGCACCGCAACCCGCAGACCAGGGCGCACGCCGAGGCGACCGCGCGCGAGCTGGCCACGCTGTCGGTGCGACTGCACGCGGCGATGGTCCAGGCGGGCCTGCGCCCGCGTCCGAACTGACCGCCGGCGGGCGGGGGCCGGGCCGTGCGTGTGCCCGGCGGATCGGCCCGCCTCCGAGGGGCTGCGCTTTCCTATCGGCGGCCCGGGCCATAGGGTTGCCAGTGTGAATGAGCTCGACGTCGTGGGTGTCCGGGTGGAGATGCCTTCCAACCAGCCGATCGTGCTGCTCCGGGAGATCGGGGGCGATCGGTACCTGCCGATCTGGATCGGCCCGGGCGAGGCGACCGCGATCGCCTTCGCCCAGCAGGGCATGACTCCCGTCCGGCCGCTGACCCACGACCTTTTCAAGGACGTGCTCGACGCCTTGGGCCAGCAGCTCACCGAGGTCCGGATCAGCGACCTGCGCGAGGGTGTCTTCTACGCCGAGCTGGTCTTCGCCAGCGGGGTCGAGGTCAGTGCCCGCCCCTCGGACGCGATAGCTCTGGCGCTGCGGACGGGCACGCCGATCTTCGGCAGCGAGGAGGTCCTCGCCGAGGCCGGGATCGCGATCCCGGACGAGCAGGAGGACGAGGTCGAGAAGTTCCGCGAGTTCCTCGACCAGGTCTCGCCGGAGGACTTCGGCGGCCAGCAGTAGCCGGGCAGCGGCCCCGCCGGGCCGCTGCGCCACGGCTGTCGGCCGTGGAGTCGGCAAATTTTCGCCGTCCTACCCGCCCCGAGGGCACGAAAAACCACTCGCCCGAGTGAAATCTTCGCTGCAGCCCGGCGTGGCGATCGTTGACGGGTCTCTGGCGACTGCCTACCGTCAGGGATGGCTCCGGTGGTTAGGCCACCCGGGCGTCACCGACCCGCAGGACGAGTGGACGGAGGTTGGCATGAGCGGTACCGGCGATGAAGCTGCCGCTGGAGGCGTGTGTGCCGTGCACCTCCCGCGCGCCGCCCGCCGTTCCCTCCCGTCCGCCTGGGACGCCCCGCCGTCCGAGGCCCCCGAACCCGAGCTGCCCCGGGTGGGGCGCTTCCCCGCGGTACAGGCCGGCCAGCCGGCCATCGAACGGATCCCGCCGACCTCGGCGCTGATCGGCTACCGCGGGCCGACCGCCTGCGCCGCCGCCGGCATCACCTACCGTCAGCTCGACTACTGGGCCCGCACGGGGCTGCTGGAGCCGAGCGTGCGCACCGCCTACCCGGCCGGTGCCCAGCGGCTCTACGCCTTCCGCGACATCCTGTTCCTCAAGGTCGTCAAGCGGCTGCTGGACGCCGGTGTCTCGCTCCAGAACATCCGCGTGGCCGTCGCCCACCTGCAGGCCGCGGACCTCGGCGGGGGCTGGCCGACCTCACCCTGATGTGCGACGGCGCCACGGTCTACGAGTGCACCAGCCCGGCGCAGGCCGTGGAACTGCTGGGCGGCGGGCAGGGCATGTTCGGCATCTCCGTCGGCGCGGTCTGGCAGGAGCTGGAGGCGACCCTCGGCCGCCTGCACGCCGAGCGCACCGACACGGGTGAGACGGTGCTCGGCCAGGACCCGGCCGACGAACTGGCACAGCGCCGCAACCGCGCGGTCTGACTCCCCGCGCGAGGGGCCCGGCGGGGAACCGTCCGGGCCCCTCGCCGCGTCCGGGACATCGACGAGTCGATCAAGGGGGCGTGGGGTGCGGCAGCGCGCGGCAGGGGCGTACGGGGCGGTCCGGGGAGTACTGCGGGCGCTGCCGCCGGTGCTGCGGCCGCTGCTGCGGGTGGTGCGGAGCCGGTGCGGGCGGCTGCTGCGTCCCCTCCGGGAGCCGCTGCCCGCCTCCCTGCCCTTCCACCGGCGGGTGACGGCCCGGCTCGCCCTCGTGCCGGGCCTGGGCAGCCGCTCCGGCCGGCGCCGGTGGTTCCGGGCGGTCGTGGTGCTCACGGTGCTGGCACTGGCGCCGAGCACCTGGCTGTGGGTGCGGTCCGGCGACCGGGTCGGCACCGTCCGCACGGCTCCCGCCGCACCGGTGGCGATGGTGTTCGGCGCGGGCCTCTTCGACGGCGAGCCCTCGCCCTACCTGGCCGGGCGCCTCGACGCGGCGCTCGACCTCTACCGGCAGCACAAGGTCCGGGCGATCCTGGTGACCGGCGACAACAGCCGCACCGACTACGACGAGACCGACGCCATGCGCACCTACCTGGTGGCGCACGGGGTGCCCGCCGTCCGGGTGGTGGGCGACTACGCGGGATTCGACACCTGGGACTCGTGCACCAGGGCGCACCGGATCTTCGGGGTCGACCAGGCGCTGCTGGTCAGTCAGCGGTTCCACGTCCGCCGGGCACTGGCGCTCTGTCAGGCCGCCGGGATCGACTCCTACGCGGTCGGGGTGGAGGAGCCGCACGACACCACCTGGTACTACGGCGGGCTGCGGGAGATCCCCGGCGCCGGGAAGGCCGCACTGAACGTGTGGCTGCGCCCGGACCCGCAGTTCCTCGGCGCCAAGGAGCCCGGCATCGCCCGCGCCCTCGCCGACGCCGGCACGGACTGACCCCCGGGGCCGGTCCGGAGGGGCCGACGCCGCCGGACGGGCGGCCGTTCGGCCGACCTGTCAGTGGGCTGCGGGATGATCGCCGTGTGCGCACTGTGCCGAGCATCATCCACCTCGACATGGACGCCTTCTTCGCGGCGGTGGAGCAGGCGGCCAAGCCGAGCCTGCGCGGCAAGCCGGTGATCGTCGGCGGGCTCGGCGGGCGCGGGGTGGTCTCCACCGCGTCGTACGAGGCCCGCCGGTTCGGTGTGCACTCGGCGATGCCGATGGCCCAGGCCCGTCGGCTCTGCCCGAACGCGGCCTTCCTCTCCGGGCGGTTCGACGCCTACCGCCAGAACAGCGAGATCGTGATGGGCCTGCTGCGCGAGCGCTCCCCGCTGATCGAGCCGCTCAGTCTGGACGAGGCCTTCGTGGACCTGGAGGCCGGTCCGTACGGCCCGGCGCTGGCCGCCGCGGGGCCGGGCGAGGGGCCCAGCTGGTGCTGGCGGTCGCCGAGGACCTGCGCGCCGACATCGTGGAGCGCACCGGGCTGACGGCCTCGGTGGGGGCGGCCGGCTCCAAGCTGATGGCCAAGATCGGCTCGGAGCAGGCCAAGCCGGACGGCCTGGTGCTGGTGGAGATCGGGTCCGAGCGCGCGGTGCTGAGCCCGATGCCGGTGCGGGCGCTGCCCGGCATCGGCCCGGCCACCGAGCAGGCGCTGCGCCGGGCCGGGCTGACCACGGTGGCCGACCTGGCCGAGGCGGGCGAGGCGGAGCTCGTCCAGCTGCTGGGCCGTGCGCACGGCACGGGTGTGTACCTGATGGCCACCGCGCAGGACGACCGGCCGGTCGTGGCGGACCGCGACGCGAAGTCCGTCTCGGTCGAGGACACCTTCGAGGTGGACCTCGCCGACCGGGAGCGCATCCTGCACGAGATCGACCAGCTGGCGGCGCGCTGCGTCCGCCGGCTGCGCGCCACCGGCCGGTCGGGGCGGACGGTGGTGCTGAAGGTGCGCCGCTTCGACTTCTCCACGCTGACCCGATCCGAGACGCTGCGGGCGCCGACCGACGACCCGGGGGTGATCGCCGAGACGGCGCGGCGCCTCGCCGCCCAGGTGGACACCACGGGCGGGGTGCGACTGCTGGGGGTGGGCGTGGCACAACTGGCCGACTTCACCCAGGAGGACCTCTTCGCGCAGGCGGCGCAGGCCGCCCGGGCGGAGGCCGGGGCGGAGGCCGCGGAGGCCGCCGAGGCGGTGGGGGAGCCGGCGGCGGCCGAGGAGGGGGCCGCCGAACCGGAGGCGCCCGAGCTGCGCCGCTGGTCGCCGGGGCAGGACGTGGTGCACGAGGAGCTGGGGGCGGGCTGGGTACAGGGCAGCGGGGTCGGCCGGGTCACCGTCCGCTTCGAGACCCCGGAGAGCGGGCCGGGCCGGATCCGTACCTTCCCGATCGACGATCCGCTGCTGCGGCCCTCCGGCGCGCTGCCGCTGCGGCCGCAGGTCTGACCCGCCCGGGGGCGTCCCGGCCGGCCTCCCGGGCTGCCCGGCGGCTGCCCGGGAACGCCGAGCGGCCCCGCACCGTCCCGGATGCGGGGCCGCTCGGCGGGCCAGGCCGCCCGGTGGTCGTGATCCCACGACCGGCCACCGGGCGGCCCGGCCCTCTCACGCCGTGTCCGGCGGCGTGAGAGGGGACGCCTCGTCAGGCGTCGGTCCTGGCGAGCGCGGGCGCGGCGGCCGGTTCGGCTGCGGCGGGCGCGTCGGTCGACTTGATCCGGCGGATCGCGAACGGCACCAGGCCGGCGACGATGCACATCGCGGCGGCCGTCCAGAAGGCGTGCTCGTAGGCGTGCAGGGTGGGCAGCGCGATCGGGATCGGCAGCTTCATCGTGTCGCCGGTGAGGATGGCGGCCATCACGGCGGTGCCGATGGCGCCGCCGACGGTGCGCAGCACGGCGTTCATGCCGTTGGCGATGCCGCTCTGCTCGGCGGGCACGGCGCCGTTGATGTAGGCGGGCATGGCCGCGTAGGCGAGGCCGACGCCGAGGCCGAAGACGGCCGAGGCGAAGTAGATGTCGAACTCGTGGCTGTGGCGCAGGGCGAGGTAGGCCATCGAGGCCGCGCCGAGCACGCCGCCGAGGACCAGCGGCAGGCGCGGGCCGCGGCGGGCGATCATCAGCGCGCCGAGCGGCGCGGCGACCATCGAGCCGAGCGCGGACGGCAGCAGCATGACGCCGGCGTGCAGCACGGTGGCGGTGAAGCCGTAGTGGGCGAGCTTGTCCGGGGTCTGGGCGAAGTTGCTGATCACCATGAAGGAGCCGTACATCCCGAAGCCCATCAGCAGGCCGGAGATGTTGGTGAAGGCGACCGCGGGGCGGGACAGCATCTTCATGTCGACGAGCGGGTGGGTGACCTTGACCTCGATGAGGATCCAGACCAGGGCGACGACGGCGGCGACGGCGAAGAGGCCGAGGGTGCGGGTGGAGGTCCAGCCCCAGTGGTTGCCCTGGCTGACGGCGACGAGCAGCGCGGAGAGCCAGCCGGCGAGGGTGATCGCGCCGAGCGGGTCGGCGCCGCCCTCCTTGTCGACGACGGGGTCGCTCGGCACCCGGATCGCGACCAGGGCGATGGCGAGCAGGCCGAAGGCGAGGCCCATCCAGAAGATGGACTTGTAGTTCCAGTGCTCCAGCAGCAGGCCGGTGGCGACCAGGCCGAGGCCGCTGCCGACGCCCATCGAGGCGCTGATCGCGGCGACGCCGCCGGTGACCTTCTGGCGAGGCAGTTCGTCGCGGACGATGCTGATGGCGAGCGGGAGCACGCCACCGCCGGCGCCCTGCAGGACGCGGGCGACGACCAGCCAGGTGAAGGAGTGCGTGCCGACGGCGAGGGCGGAGCCGGCCACGAGGCCGGCCAGCGAGACGAGCAGCATCGGCTTGCGTCCGCGCAGGTCGCCGAAGCGGCCGAGCAGCGGGGTGAGGACGGCTGCCGAGAGCAGGTTGGCCGTCATCAGCCAGGTGATGCTGGAGCCGGAGACGTTCAGTTCCTTGGCCAGCGACGGCAGGATCGGGACGACCGCGGTCTGCACCACGCTGAACGCCAGCATCGCGAGGACCAGGGCGGGGAGCACCCGCGCGCTGCTCGGCTTCTCGGCTGCGGTGGTGGGCTGTGGGGCCTCACTCACGGTTCTCATTCCTCCTGTTAGGGCTGCCCGTTCCGGTGGACGGGCAGCCCTGTGCGGAGGCCCCCGACTGCTTCAGACGAGCGATAGTGAATCAACTGAAGTAACGATGCACGCCAATACTTCAGTGTGTCAAATATCGATCGGTGAAGTTTGGGCAACGCGCAGGCCCCGGCCCGCTGCAGCGGGCCGGGGCCTGAGGGACGCCGGCTCAGGAGGGCCGCAGCGACTCCGGCCGCACCGTCCCGTTGGGCGAAGCCGTCCGTGCGGCCACGCCGGCCGGCACCGGCCCGGCGGAGTGCACGGGGGCCGGCCCGGCATGGGGTGCGGCGGCCTGCCCGTGGCCGCCGTCGGCCGCGGCCGGACGGTTCTGCGGTGCGGCGGCCCGGTCGGCCTGCTGCGGGCCGTGCGGCTGCTGGGCGGTGCCGTCGTGGACCTCGACCTGCTCGCGCCGCAGCTCCTCGCGGACCACCTCCTCCTCGGTGTACCGCTCGACCACCAGCCGCACCCGCTCGACCGGCGCCAGGTACTTGCGGACCACCGGGCGCTCCTCGCGCAGGGTGACCTCCTCCATGGCCTCGGCGATCTCCTGCTCCGTCAGCGACGCCCGCTCGGCGTCGGTGACCGGCACCCGCTCCACGCGCACCCGCTCGCGCACCACCGGCACCCGCCGCTCGACCGCCTCGGAGGTCACGTACTTGCGCAGCCGTGCCGTGCCGAGCACGTGCCACTCGGTGCTGATGTCCAGCCGCTCCTCGCGGCAGGTCACCTCGACCGGGCCGCTGGGGGCCGCCGTCGAGGCCGCCGTCCGGGCGGCGGACGGGGCGGACTGCGCGGACGGGGCGGGCCGGGCGGCGACCTGGGTGCCCTGGGCGGCCTGGGTGGCAGCCGCGGTGGGCAGCCGGCGGACGTTGTCGACGAGGGTCTGCGCCGCCGGACGCGGGTCGGCCGCCGCCCCGTGGGACGCCGTGCCGTCCGCGGGGCGTCCGGTGCCCCGGGCCGCCTCGGGCTGCGGCGCGGTGGCCGGCCCGGCCGTCGGCCGCTGCTCCTCGACCGCCCGGTCGTGCACGGCGCCGCCGTCGGCGCGGGCATGCCCGCCGTCCGGGCCGCCGGCCGCCGGACGGCCGGACACCGCGCCGAATTCCGCGTCCTGCGCCCGACCGGTGCCCACCGGCGCCGCGGCCGCCGGCGGGGCGGTCGGCCGCCCGTTGCCGGAGGTGTCCAGCCCGTAGTAGCGGTACAGCTGCAACTCCTGCGCGGGTGAGAGGTGCTGCCCCACGCCGAAGTCCGGGGACTCCTTGATCAGCGACTTGTCGTACGGGACGCGCAGTTCCTCGCCCGAGAACTCGCTGGTGGTCAGCGGGACGAAGGCGTCCCGGCCGAAGATCCCGGTGCGGACCGCGGCCCACTCGGGCTCACCGGTCGCGTCGTCGAGATAGACCTCGTCGACCGTGCCGATCTTGTCACCGTTCCGGTCGACCGCCTTGTGCCCGATCAGGTCTCGCGGATCGATATCGGTCTGCACGCTGTCCTCCAGTGCACCTGCTCCTGCGGTCGTCGGGGACGGGGGCGGCTGGAGGAGCTGGCCAGACGCCATCTCACACGAAACGCCACGAACCGGATGGCGGCGAGCGGAGCACGTCCGTCCGTGGGCGGCCCTGCTCCGTCCGGGCGACGGCGCCTCCGACCGGCGGCCGTGCGACGGCCGTCACAGCAGCCGTGATCCACCCGGGTCCCGCTGGTACCCTGGGCGGCGACCGCCGAGCCCGCGCGGGAGAGTCCCCACCCCGCTGAACTGGCGGGACGGGGCGCCGAAGGAGCAACTCCTCCCCGGAATCTCTCAGGCATCCGTACCGCGTGGGATAGGTCACTCTGGAAAGCAGGGCAGGGCCGTTGGCACAGGAGCCGCCGGTACCACCCTCACCGACGGTGCAAGTCGACAGGATGCCTCCGGGCGCCGGTACGGCGAAGCTCTCAGGTACCGATGACAGAGGGGGAGGCCTGACGGGTTCGTGCGTTCCTGGCCCCCCACGGCGGCCGGCCGTCGCGCGCACCCCCGCCGGTCCGTGACCAGGAGGCCTCGACCCCCATGAACGCCCAGCCGACTCTCACCGAGCTCGAAGCGGCCAGCCCCTTCGAGACCCGCCACATCGGCCCCGACACGGCCGCCCAGGACAAGATGCTGGCCCAGGTCGGCTACGGCTCCCTGGACGAGCTGTCCGACGCGGCCGTGCCCGAGGCCATCCGCAGCCTGACCGCCCTCGGGCTGCCGGCCGGCCGCAGCGAGGCCCAGGTGCTCGCCGAGCTCCGCGAGCTCGCCGACCGCAACCAGGTCCTCACCCCGATGATCGGCCTCGGCTACTACGGCACCTTCACGCCGCCGGTCATCCTGCGCAACGTGCTCGAGAACCCCGCCTGGTACACCGCCTACACCCCGTACCAGCCGGAGATCTCGCAGGGCCGCCTGGAGGCGCTGCTCAACTTCCAGACCGTGGTCTCCGACCTGACCGGCCTGGCCACCTCCGGCTCCTCGCTGCTCGACGAGGGCACCGCCGCCGCCGAGGCGATGGCGCTGGCCCGCCGCGTCACCAAGGTCAAGGGCGGCGTCTTCCTGATCGACGCCGACACCCTCCCGCAGACCGTCGCGGTGATCGAGACCCGTGCCGTGCCGACCGGTGTCGAGGTGGTCGTCGCCGACCTGTCCGACGGCATCCCGGCCGAGATCGCCGAGCGCGGCGTCTTCGGCGTGCTGCTCCAGTACCCGGGCGCCTCCGGCGCCGTCCGCGAGCTCGCCCCGGTCATCGAGCAGGCCCACGGCCTGGGCGCGGTCGTCGCCGTCGCCTCCGACCTGCTCGCCCTCACGCTGCTGAAGTCCCCGGGCGAGCTGGGCGCCGACATCGCCTGCGGCACCTCGCAGCGCTTCGGTGTCCCGATGGGCTTCGGCGGCCCGCACGCCGGCTACCTCGCCGTGCGCGCCGAGTACGCCCGGAACCTGCCCGGCCGCCTGGTCGGCGTCTCGGTCGACGCCGACGGCAACCGCGCCTACCGCCTCGCCCTGCAGACCCGTGAGCAGCACATCCGCCGCGAGAAGGCCACCAGCAACATCTGCACCGCCCAGGTGCTGCTCGCCGTGATGGCCTCGATGTACGCCGTCTACCACGGCCCGGACGGCCTCGCCGACATCGCCCGCCGCACCCACCGCTACGCCGCGGCGCTCGCCGAGGGTCTGCGCGCCGGCGGCGTCGAGCTCGTGCACGGCACGTTCTTCGACACCGTCACCGCCCGCGTCCCGGGCCGCGCCGACGAGGTCGTCGCCGCCGCCCGCGCGGCCGGCGTCAACCTGTACCGGGCCGACGCCGACACCGTCTCGATCTCCTGCGACGAGACCACCACCCGCGAGCACCTGACCGCCGTCCTCGGTGCGTTCGGTGTCCGGGGCGCCGAGCTCGCCGAGACGGCCGACGTGCTGCCCGCCGCGCTGCTGCGCGAGGACGAGTACCTCACCCACCCGGTCTTCCACAGCCACCGCTCGGAGACCGCGATGCTGCGCTACCTGCGCCGCCTCTCGGACCGCGACTACGCGCTGGACCGCGGCATGATCCCGCTGGGCTCGTGCACCATGAAGCTCAACGCGACCACCGAGATGGAGCCGGTGACCTGGCCCGAGTTCGGCCAGCTCCACCCCTTCGCCCCGGCCGAGCAGGTGCAGGGCTTCCTCAGCCTGATCCACGGCCTGGAGCAGCAGCTCGTCGAGGTGACCGGCTACGACGCCGTCTCCATCCAGCCGAACGCCGGCTCCCAGGGCGAGCTGGCCGGTCTGCTGGCCGTCCGCGCCTACCACCACGCCAACGGCGACACCCAGCGCGACGTCTGCCTGATCCCGTCGTCCGCGCACGGCACCAACGCGGCCTCCGCGGTGATGGCCGGCATGCGGGTCGTCGTGGTCAAGACCCTCACCGACGGCGACGTCGACGTCGAGGACCTCAAGGCCAAGATCGAGCAGCACCGCGACCAGCTGTCCGTGCTGATGGTCACCTACCCGTCCACCCACGGCGTGTTCGAGACCGAGATCACCCAGATCTGCGCCATGGTGCACGAGGCCGGCGGCCAGGTCTACGTCGACGGCGCCAACCTGAACGCCCTGGTCGGCCTCGCCAAGCCGGGCAAGTTCGGCGCGGACGTCTCGCACCTCAACCTGCACAAGACCTTCTGCATCCCGCACGGCGGCGGCGGCCCGGGCGTCGGCCCGGTGGCCGTGCGCGAGCACCTCGCCCCGTACCTGCCCAACCACCCGCTCCAGCCGGAGGCCGGCCCGGCCACCGGCGTCGGCCCGATCTCGGCCGCGCCGTGGGGCTCGGCGGCGATCCTGCCGATCTCCTGGGCGTACGTCCGGCTGATGGGCGGCGAGGGCCTCAAGCGCGCCACCCAGGTGGCCGTGCTGAACGCCAACTACATCGCCAAGCGGCTCGCGCCGTACTACCCGGTGCTCTACACCGGCCCCGGCGGCCTGGTCGCGCACGAGTGCATCATCGACCTGCGCCCGCTCACCAAGGCGACCGGCGTCACCGTCGACGACATCGCCAAGCGCCTGATCGACTACGGCTTCCACGCACCGACGATGTCGTTCCCGGTGGCCGGCACGCTGATGATCGAGCCGACCGAGTCCGAGGACCTGCACGAGATCGACCGGTTCTGCGCCGCGATGATCGAGATCCGCGCGGAGATCGAGAAGGTCGGCTCCGGTGAGTGGGACGCCGAGGACAACCCGCTGCGCAACGCGCCGCACATCGCGGCCCGCCTGGCCGGCGACTGGGCGCACGCCTACAGCCGCGAGGTGGCCGTCTTCCCGGCCGGCGTCAACCCGGCCGACAAGTACTGGCCGCCGGTGAGCCGCATCGACGGCGCCTACGGCGACCGGAACCTGGTCTGCTCCTGCCCGCCGCTGGACGAGTACGGCGCCTGATCCCGGGCACCGACAGGGGCGCGGGGCCTGCGCACGGACCGGGGAGCACCAGTTGCTCCCGGGCCGGGCGCGGCCCCGCGCCCCTGCGCGTTGTCGGACGACCCCCGGCCGCCTCAGGCGGCCACGGCCAGCGGGCGGCGCGGGGCGATCACCCGGCCGTCGGGGAGGAGTTCGCCGGTGTCCTCGAACAGCAGGACACCGTTGCAGAGCAGGCTCCAGCCCTGCTCGGGGTGGCGGGCCACCGGTACGGCCGCTTCGCGGTCGGCCGACTCCGCCGAAGGGCACTCAGGACGGTGCTGGCACACAGCTCGTACCTCGCTTTGCTCATGATCCCGCCCCACCGCACGGCACCCCCCGAGGCGTGCCGCCCTGCCGGCGGATCCTCACTCGCCGGCCCAGGTGTGAGTCGACGCTCCGGTGGGTAGGACAGAGCCCGCTCCCACGCTGGTTCCCAGTGTCGGCATCCGCGGTCCGTCTCGCAGCTGTTTCGTGACATGCGCCACAACCCGCGTCCGGAGATCACCCGTTCAGGCGGCGGGCGGCGGCCGCAACGCCCGGACGGGCCACCGGCCGCCTGACCCTGTCGAGTCAGGGCCGATGGCCCGTCCGGGTGATGCGCCCTCCTCGGGCCGGCCCCTCCCCGTCAGCCCCGCCCGAGCAGCAGGGGTGCGCCGTCCACCTCGGGGCGGTCCAGCGCGGTGAGCAGCTCGCCCGCCTGGTACACCCGGTGCGCCGTGACCCCGAGCGGCGCCGGCGACAGCGGGATCAGCAGGTCGTCCGCCCCGCCCGGCTCGGGGCCGGTCAGCCACAGCGCGGTGGCGTAGTGCCCGGGCATCGACAGCAGCCGCGGCTGGTGCCGGATGCGCGAGCCCTGTGCCAGCTGCCAGGCCTGCCGCAGCGCCTGCACCGTGGAGTCCAGGTACGGGCCGGCGGCGAAGTGCGCGAAGGTGTGGCCCACGCCCGGTGTCTCGCTCACCTCCGCGGCCGCCACGACGCCCGCGGTGCCGTGCTTGATCAGGAACCGCCAGCCGGTGCGCCGTGCGGAGGCGAGGGCAGGCCCTTCGAGGACGTACACGGCCAGCGGGTGCGCCGGCAGCAGGGGGCCGGGGGTACTGCGGAGCACGGCGGCCGCCGGCCGCCGGTGCGTGCTCTCGTCGTCGAGAGCGGCCAGGACGGCGCGCAGGGCGCTGGGCGGCGGTTGAGGGGTCTGCAGAGTCATGGCGGGTCGCCTCTCCGTGCGAGATCGGCGTGCGAGTGCGGCATACCGGCGTGGCGTCGGTGTGTGACGGGACCTGGGCCGTGTCCGGTTGGGCATGATCGCGGTGCGGGCGCGGCACCACGCCTGCACGAGGTTGTCGTGCGGCGGGAGGCCGGGCGGGCGCGCAGTGCGAATTCTACTCGAACAGGTGCGCAGGGTGACCTTGATATCACGTTCGGTGGCGTGCGGCAAGTCGGGATTCTACTGACGAGTCGTCAGATCCCGTCGCCGCCAACCTGTTCGAGTGCCCGGGCTATCGATCTTCCGGATGGGCATGATGCTTGCACGGTCGACCTAGGGGAGGAGGGCACTCATGGGCGAGAAGGTCGTTGCCACTCGCGCTGAACTGTCCGACCGGCAGCTGTACCGACGCAAGCTCCAGTCCTGTCTGGACGTGCTCGAACGGATGCTGCGCGAGGGACGCTTCGACCGCCCCAGAGCCATGATGGGCCTGGAGATCGAGCTCAACCTGGTGGACGAGCAGGGCCTGCCGGTCATGCGCAACGCCCAGGTACTCGAAGCCATCGCCTCCGCCGACTTCCAGACCGAGCTCGGCCGGTTCAACATCGAGGTCAACGTCGCCCCCGGCGGCTCGGTGGGCACGTCCTGGAGGACCTGCGGGAGGAGATCGACACCTTCCTGCGCTACGCCGACCGGCGGGCCGCCGAGGCGGGCGCCCGGATCGTCATGGTGGGCATCCTGCCGACCCTCGACCTGGACCACACCGGTCTCGACAGCATGTCCCACAACAACCGGTACACCCTGCTCAGCGACCAGATCCTGGCCGCTCGCGGCGAGGACATCGCGCTCGACATCGAGGGGGTCGAACACCTGGCCGTGGAGTCGGTGTCGATGGTCGCGGAGGCCGCCGCCACCTCGCTGCAGCTGCACCTCCAGGTCACCCCCGAGCGGTTCGCCCCGGTCTGGAACGCCGCCCAGGCGGTCTCCGCCAGCCAGGTCGCCCTCGGCGCCAACTCGCCGTTCCTCTTCGGGCGGGAGCTCTGGCGCGAGACCCGCCCCGTGCTCTTCCAGCAGGCCTGTGACACCCGTTCGGCGGAGCTCAAGGCCCAGGGCGTGCGCCCCATCACCTGGTTCGGGGAGCGCTGGGTCGACTCCGCGCTCGACCTGTTCGCGGAGAACCTGCGCTACTTCCCGGCCCTGCTGCCGATCTGCGACGACGAGGACCCGGTCAAGGTGCTCGCCTCGGGCGGCGTCCCCAAACTCGCCGAGATGCGCCTGCACAACGGCACCGTCTACCGGTGGAACCGGCCCGTGTACGACGTCGCCGACGGGGTCGCCCACCTGCGGGTGGAGAACCGCTGCCTGCCGGCCGGTCCCACCGTCGCCGACACGCTCGCCAACGCGGCCTACTACTACGGGCTGGTCCGGGTCCTGGCCGAACAGCCCCGGCCGGTGTGGAACCGGCTGCCGTTCGAGCGGGCCGACGAGAACTTCCACACCGCTGCCCGGTACGGCATCGACGCCGTGCTGCACTGGCCCCGCTCCGGTCGGGCCGGCCGCGGCACCGGCCCCGTCGCCGTCACCGACCTCGTCCTCGGCGAGCTCCTGCCGCTGGCCTACCAGGGACTCGACGAGTGGGGAGTGGAGCCCGCCGACCGCGACCGCTACCTCGGCATCATCGAGCAGCGCTGCCTGCGCCGCACCAACGGCGCCGCCTGGCAGGCCGCCACCGTCCACCGGCTGCGCGAGCACTTCCACATGGACCGCACCGCCGCCGTCGCCGCGATGACCAGGAGGTACCTGGAGCACATGCGCACCGGGGAGCCGGTGCACACCTGGCCGGTGGGCTGAGCGTCCGGCCCGCCCAGCAGCCGCCTTCTCATCCCGGTGTGCGAGGATGATCGGCCCGGAGACCGCCCAGGTCCCCGGGCCGCGGCCGGTACCGGCCGCGGCCGCAGCGCCGCGGGCGGGAGACCAGGTGACCAGCGTTTCGATCGAGCCCGAGACCGGCACGCCGGCCCGCCGCCTGCTCGGTGTCGAGCTGCTCATCGTGCTCGGCCTCTCGCTCGGTGCCAGCGGCATCGGCGCGCTGATCAGCTTCGCCGACTCGCTCACCCAGCCGATCGCGCTCGGCCAGCAGGTCGCGACCCTCAACGGCTCCCGGGCGCCCGGCCGCCCGTGGATCGACCTCGCCTGGCAGCTCTACTACATCGCCCGCGGCCTGATGCCCGTCGCCCTGGTCGGCTACCTCCTGGTGCGCGAGTCCACCTCGCTGCGGGTCCTCGGCTTCGACCTCGGGGACAAGCGCCGCGACCTCGGCCGCGGCGTCCTGGTGGCCGCCGCCATCGGCGGCACCGGGCTCGGCCTCTACCTGGCCGCGCAGGCGGCCGGGTTCAACCTGACCGTCGCCCCCTCGGGACTGCCGGACGTCTGGTGGCGCATCCCCGTCCTGA
This sequence comes from Kitasatospora paranensis, assembly GCF_039544005.1. NCBI lineage: Bacteria > Bacillati > Actinomycetota > Actinomycetes > Kitasatosporales > Streptomycetaceae > Kitasatospora > Kitasatospora paranensis. The sequence continues at coordinate 1,863,465 of NZ_BAABKV010000001.1, read as the reverse complement.
CCGCCTCCGCCTGGCAGAACGCCATCCTGGAGGAGGTGATCGTGGTCGGCTACCTGCTGCGCAGGCTCGGCCAGCTGGGCTGGTCCTGGCCGGCCGCGGTGGTCGCCAGCTCCGTGCTGCGCGGCTCCTACCACCTCTACCAGGGCGTCGGCGGGCTGGTCGGCAACATGGTGATGGGCGCGGTCTTCTGCCTGCTCTACCGCCGCTGGGGCCGGGTGATGCCGCTGGTGGTGGCGCACGCCCTGATCGACACCGTCGCCTTCGTCGGCTATGCCCTGCTGGCCGGCCACGTCAGCTGGCTGCCGACGGGCTGACCCCGGGCCGACCCGGGTCCTGCCGGGTCGCCGGGCGCGGCGTCAGCGGGCCCGCCACGTGCGGGGCGGGCGGCGCAGCAGCCGGTCGACTTGGTACCGCTCCAGACCCTCGGCGGGGTCGATCCGCAGCAGCAGCCGGTCGCGGCGCAGCAGCGAGTTGCGGACGAGCCGGGGCGGGATGACGTCGTCGATCCAGGCGAACGGGCGGCCCTGGGCATGGCGCAGCAGCGGCGCCCACTTGGCGCCGGAGAAGAGCTCCATCAGCCGGATCCGGGGGTCGCCGGGCTGCCGCCGGTAGCCGTTGACCCGGACGACGGGCAGGTCCGGCAGGCCGAGCACCGGGCAGAGCAGCTCGTTCGCCGACTCCTGCCAGGTGGTGGCCCAGCAGAGTTCGTAGTGGTCGGCGAGTTCGCGCAGCCAGGCGCCGTGCCGGGGGTGAGCAGCACCTCGTACCCGAGCATCTCGTGGCGGTGGAAGTCGTCGGCGGGGTAGGGGTCGGCGGGGTTGAGGACGCCGTCGACGTCCACGTACAGCAGGGGCTTTGGGGGCACGGGCGCTCCGCTCGGGTGGCCGGGTACGTTCGGTACGGACGCGCCGGCGCCGGGCCCGGTTGCCTCAGCGGGCGTCGGCGGTCGCGGGGACGGCCGCCGGTACGGGGGCGGGGGCGGGCGCGGGGGCGGGCGAGCCGGCCACCGGGGCGGACGTGCGCCGGGTCAGCCGGCGGACCTCCGGGACGGCGAGGACGACGACGGCCAGGGCGACGGTGACCAGCGCGCACGTCCACAGCGCGCCGTCCAGGCCGAGGGCCTCGGCGGCCGGGCCGGCCAGGGCGGTGCCGAGCGGGGTGAGCGCGATGGAGCCGAAGTGGTCGTACGCGGAGACCCGGGAGAACATCTCGGCGGGGATCTCCTGCTGCATGGCGACCATCCAGTTGACGCCGAAGACCGTCACGCCGCAGCCGGAGACGAACATCGCGGCGATCAGCACCGGCAGGCCCGCCCCGGCGGCCAGGGTCAGCGCGGGCAGGGCGAACAGGAAGACGCCGAGGTTGCCGACCAGCAGCAGCCGGCGGGGCTGCCAGCGGGCCATCAGCAGGCCGGCGGCCAGCATGCCGATGCCGAGGGCGGCCATCGCCAGGCCCCAGGCGTCGGCGCCGCCGAACCGCCGGGCCGCCACCACCGGGCCGTAGACCGCCTCGACCGCCGCGACACAGGCGATCATGAGGGAGAACTGCAGGACGACCGCCCAGAGCCAGCGGCGCGAGACGAACTCCCGCCAGCCCAGGCGCAGTTCGTGGACGAGCCCGGGGCGGGCGACGTCCGGCCGCAGCTGTTCGACCTTCAGCAGGGCGCGCAGGGAGCCGGCCACCGCGAACCCGGCGGCGTCCACCAGCAGCACCCAGCCGGGGCCGACCGCGGCGGCCATCGCGCCGCCGAGCGCCGCGCCGCCGATCTGCGAGCCGTTCAGCGCCATCCGGTAGACCGAGAAGGCCTTGCCGGCGTCGGCGGCGGCCACGCTCTCCATGATCATGCCCTCGGAGGCGGGGGCGTAGAACGCCTGCCCGGCGCCGCCCGCCGCCGCGCACAGCAGCAGCGACCACAGCGGCGTGGTGCCGGCCAGCACCAGCGCGGCGAGCACCGCTTGCGAGAGGGCGTTGAAGAGGTTGGCGGCGACCATGACCCGGTGGCGGGGGATCCGGTCGGCGAGGGCCCCGCCGATCAGCAGGAACAGCACCAGCGGCACCAGCCGCGCGGCTGTGACGTACCCCACTTGGGTCGCGGTGCCGCCGGCCTGCAGGACGGCGAAGGCGGTGGCGATCGGCGCGGCCGCGTTGCCGAGCCCGCTGACCACCGTGGCGGCGGTCTGGATGCGGAAGTTGCGGCCGGCCCAGGCGAACCGGGCACGGGGCGCGGGCATCGGGGCCGACGCGGGGGAGGGGGCGGGGGCGGAGGTCACTACGAGACTATCGGCCCTCGCCGTCCGGAAGTCCATCCGATTACCGGTGCACCGCGTCCGGCAGTCGCCCCGGGTCAGCCGAGGTGGCCCCAGAGGAAGCTGAGGGTGCGCTGCCAGGCGATCCGTGCCTGGAGCGGGTCGTAGGTGCCGAGCAGGTTCTCGTCGTTCATGAAGGCGTGCCCGGCCGGGTAGAAGTGGATCTCCGGTCGGCGGTCGGTGGCCTCGCCGATGAGCATGGCCGCGTCGTCCACCGCCTTCTCGGTGAGCGAGGCGTCCTGCTCGCCGTAGTGCCCCAGGACGTGCGCGGTCAGCCCCCGGTAGGCGAAGCCGGGGATCTTCGGCAGACCGTAGAACGGCACCACGGCGGCCACCCGGTCGCCCTGGTCGGCGGCCAGGAGCAGGGCCAGGCCGCCGCCCATGCAGAAACCGACCACGCCGACCGCGTCACCGACCACCTGCGGGTGCTCCAGCAGCAGGTCGACCGCGCCGCCGAGGTCCCGGGCGGCCCGGTCCGCAGGCAGCGCGGCGAGCATCCGGGCCGCCTCGGCGCGGTCGTGCGTGGTCGCGCCCCCGTACAGGTCGGGAGCCAGGGCGACGAAGCCCTCCGCCGCGAAGCGGTCCACCATCGCGGTCATGTGGCCGGTGAGCCCCCACCACTCCTGGACGACGACCAGCCCGGGGCCGACGCCCTGCGGCGGGAGCGCGAGGTAGCCGTGGGCCGTGCGCCCGTTGCTGGGGAACGTGACGTTCTGCGCCGAGCCGCCCGGCGCCGCCTGCGGCCCGCTCATCCCATCTCCTCCAGGGCCTTGCCCTTGGTCTCCTTGATGCAGAACGCGACGAACGGGATCGACAGCAGGGCGAAGACCGCGTAGATCACGTAGGTCGCCGACAGGTTCCAGTCGGCGAGGTCGGGGAAGCTGACGGTGATCGCCCAGTTGGCGATCCACTGCGCCGAGGCCGCGACGGACAGCGCGAGGGCTCGGATCGCGTTGGGGAACATCTCGCCGAGCAGCACCCAGACCACCACGCCCCACGAGAAGGCGAAGCAGAACACGAAGACGTGCGCGGCCACCAGCGCCACCGTCGCGTAGCTGTCGGCGAGCGTGGCGGTGTCCCCGGTGCCCTCCCGGAAGGAGAACGCCCAGGCCGCCGTACCCAGCGAGAGCGCCATGCCGGCCGAGCCGGCCAGCGCCAGCGGCTTGCGGCCGATCCGGTCGACCAGGGTCATCGCGAGCACCGTGCCGACCACGTTCACGATCGAGGTGGAGAGGCTGATCAGCAGCGAGTTCGACTCGTTGATGCCGACCGACTGCCACAGGAACGACGAGTAGTAGAAGATCACGTTGATGCCGACGAACTGCTGGAACACGGATGCGCCGATGCCCACCCAGACGATCGGCAGCAGCCCGAACCGGCCGCCGAAGAGGTCCTTCATCCGCGGCTTGCGGCTGGAGTGCAGCACCGAGCGGATCTCGGCGACCCGGGAGTCCAGGTCGATGTCCGCACCCTCCACCTCGGTCAGCACCTTGCGCGCCTGCTGCTCCCGGTTGTCGGCGATCAGGAAGCGCGGCGACTCCGGGATCGCCAGCGCCATCAGCCCGTACACCAGGGCCGGGACGGTCTCCACGCCCAGCATCCACTGCCAGGCCTGGATCCCGGCCAGGTGGTTGGTGGACTCGCCGCCCGCCGCCTGGTTCAGGGCGTAGTTGGCGAGCTGCGAGACGGTGATGCCGAGCACGATCGCCAACTGCTGGAAGGATGCCAGCCGGCCGCGGTACGCGGTGGGGGAGACCTCCGCGATGTAGGTCGGGGCGATCACCGACGCGATGCCGATCGCGACGCCGCCCACCACCCGCCACACGGCGAGCACCTGGATGCTGGGCGGGAACATCGACCCGACGCCGCTGATCGCGAAGAGCGTGGCGGCCAGCAGCATCGTGCGCACCCGGCCGAGGTGGTCGGCGAGCCGCCCGGCGACCACCGCGCCGGCCGCCGATCCCAGCAGCGCGATGGCCACCACGAACGCCGTCTCGCCGTTGCCGACACCGAAGTGCTTCTGGATGCCGGTGACGGCGCCGTTGATGACGGCGCTGTCGTAGCCGAACAGGAAGCCGCCCATCGCGGCGGCGGCGGAGATGAAGACGACATGGCCGAGATGACCCTCGGCGTGCGGCGGGGACGAGGTGGACACGGCGACGGGCTCCTCGACGGTGGACGGCCCGCCTGCTCGGCCGGATGGACAGGATCCGGCCCACATTCCATCAGCTCGACGACCGGTATGCCCGCTTTTGCGGCTGATGAGACGACAGGTGGCGGATCGTCCGGGCGATCCGTCAGCCGCCCTCCGCCGGACAGGCCGCTGCCCGCCGGGCGTTGCGGCGCAGCAGCTGCTCCCGTGCCCCGGCGTCCGAGCCGGTGCCGCGCGCGGCCAGCCGGTCGGCGATCCCCGCCTGTGCGTCGACGGACTTCTTGTCGTCGTACTTGAACTTCGCCCGCACCTCGTGGACCGTCAGCCGCAGCCCGGTGATGCCGGAGAGCAGCGGGCCGTGCGGCGCCTCGCCCGGGACCACCGGGTACGCCGCCTCGGGCTGGAAGCGGCCGAGCTGCCGGGTGACGATCTCGGCCTTGCCGGCGGCGTCCTCGACGATCCGCGCGGTGCACGAGAAGTGCACCGAGGCGTAGTAGCTGGTCGGAGTGCCCGGTTCGCCGCGCCAGTAGCCGGGCGCGAAGGCGTGGTCGTCGGTGACGGCCAGGGTGGCCTGCGGGTCGGCCCGCAGGGCGGCGATCAGCGGGTTCGGCGCGGCGAGGTGGAGCAGGATCTCGCCGGCGTCCGCGTCCAGCAGGAAGTGCGTGGGGGTGAGCACCGGGCCGGCGCCGGCCGGTCCGTTGGCGGCCAGCAGGCCGAAGTCGCGGTCGGCCGTCCAGGCCCGCCACTCCGCCTCGTCGCCCCGGTCCCAGGATCGGATGAGCACCGCCGCCCCCTCAGCCGAGCTCGGCCAGGTAGCCGGGCAGCGCCGCCGTGCTGTCCGGGTGCGGCACCGGAGTGCCGTACGCCGTCCGCATCGGGACGACACCGGACCAGTGCGGCAGCCCGCGGTCGGCCTCGTCGTCGTTCGCGCCGTCGTCGCGGGTCTTCGCGGAGACCTCGTCCAGCACCAGCCGGACGACCGCGGTCGCGGCGAGCTCCTTGGCGTTGGCGGCCCGGACGTCCGCCGAGCGGCCGGGCACCGCCTGGTCGACCAGGGCGTCGAGCGCGACCGCCAGCTCCTCGGGGTCGGTGACCTGGTGCGCGGTGCCGTGCGCCACCACCGAGCGGAAGTTGACGGAGTGGTTGAACGCCGACTTGGTGAGCACCAGGCCGTCCACCAGCGTCACGGTGACGCAGACCGGCATGCCCTCGTCGGCCCCGGCGGCGCGCAGCGGACGGCTGCCGGTCGAGCCGTGGACGTACAGCCGGTCGCCGACCCGGGCGAAGATCGTGGGCAGCACGACGGGGGCGCCGTCCACGACGAAGCCGAGGTGGCATATCCAGGTGCTGTCGAGGACGGCGTGGATCTCCTCCCGCTCCCAGGTGGCCCGCTCGCGGTACCGGGTCGGAGTCGTGCGGGCGGTGCGGGCGTAGGCGGTGTCCGACATGACAACCTCTCTGCACTAGTGCATAATCTCTTTTGTGCTAGGAGACTATCCGATCAAGGGTCGGCGTGCCAGCGAGATCGCCGCCGACGTCGAACGCGCCGTGGGCGCCGGCGAACTGCCGCCCGGCGCCGCCCTGCCGCCGCTGCGCGACCTCGCGGCCGACCTCGGGGTCAACCCCAACACCGTCGCGGCCGCCTACCGCCTGCTCCGCGACCGCGGCGTCATCGAGACGGCCGGCCGCAAGGGCAGCCGGGTCCGCCCCCGTCCGGCCACCACCTCCCGCGACGAGATCGCCCTCCCCGTCCCGCCGGGCGCCCGCGACCTCTCCACCGGCAACCCCGACCCCGCGCTGCTCCCCGCCCTCGGGCCCGCCCTCGCCGTCGCGGCGGCCGCCGCCGACCGCGCGCCGGTGCTCTACGGGCACCCGGCGGCCGACCCCGGTCTGCTCGCCCTCGCCCGCGACTCCTTCGCCGCCGACGGCGCCCCGGGCGGCGCGCTCGCCGTCTGCTCGGGCTCCCTCGACACCATCGAACAGGCCCTGGTGACCCGGCTGCGTCCGGGCGACGCCGTGGCCGTCGAGGACCCGGGCTGGGGCAGTCTGCTCGACCTGCTGCCCGCGCTGGGCCTGGTGCCCGCGCCGGTGCGGCTGGACGACGAGGGGCCGCTGCCCGCCGAGGTCGACCGGGCGCTCGCCGGGGGCGCCCGCTGCCTGGTCGTCACCAACCGGGCGCAGAACCCGACCGGTGCCGCGCTGACCCCGGCCCGCGCCGCCGACCTGCGGGCCGTGCTGGACCGCCACCCCGGCACCCTGCTGATCGAGGACGACCACGGGCACGGGATGGTCGACCAGCCGTTCCAGTCGCTCGCCGGCGGCCCCGACGGCGTGCCCACGCGGGCGAGCCGGCTCCTCGTCCGGTCCGCGGCCAAGGCGTACGGGCCGGACCTGCGGCTGTCGGTGGCGGTCGGCGACGAGGTGACGATCGGCCGGATCCTGGGCCGCCAGCGGCTGGCGACCGGCTGGGTGAGCCATCTGCTCCAGCAGGCCGTCGCGGAGCTCTGGCGCACCGACGCCGTTCCGGTGGCCGGGCCGGCGGCGGCCTACCGGGCCCGGCGGGAGGCGCTGCTGGCGGCGCTGGCCGGGCACGGCATCGCGGCGCACGGCGTCAGCGGGCTGAACGTGTGGGTGCCGGTGCCGGACGAGACCGCGGTCACCGCCGCGCTGCTGCAGCGCGGCTGGGTCGCGGCACCCGGCGCGCGGTTCCGGCTGCACTCCCCGCCGGGCATCCGGCTCACCTCGGCCACCCTGGCCGCCGACGAGGCGGTGCGGCTGGCCGGCGATCTGGCGCAGGTGCTGGTCACCGGCCGGGGGCGTCGCGGCTGAGCTGAGCGGCGGGCGCCCGGCGGGCGTGTGGCGGCGGTCACCCAGGGAGAAATGCGGTCACCCTGCGAAGTGGTCCGGTCGGATACCTGGCGGTAACAACCGCGGGCATGTCATCTTCTCCACGCCACCGGCCGGCGGTCCACCCTCACCAGCGCCTCGCGCCCCCACACGCGCGAGGCCGTCCGCAGGAGTTCCGCCGTGCCCGAGTCCCGCACGCACCACAGAGCCGCCGCCCTGTTCACCGCCGCGACCCTCGCCCTGCCCCTGCTGCTGTCCGTCCCCGGCCCGGCCGCCGCCGCCACCGGGCCCACCGCCGTGGTCGCCATGGGCGACAGCTACATCTCCGGCGAGGCCGGCCGGTGGCAGGGCAACAGCGACACCGCCTCCGGCAGCCGCGACGGCACCGACCGCGCCTGGACGGGCAGCGGCTACGACCCGGCCCGCGTCTACGGCGCCACCTACGCGAGCGGGTGCGACCGCTCCGACGTCTCCGAGGTCCGCTCCGCCCCGACCGTCGCCCAGACCCAGGTCAACCTGGCCTGCTCCGGCGCCACCACCGCCAACGTGTTCCGCGCCGCCAACGGCGGCCAGTCCTTCAAGGGCGAGGCCCCGCAGGCCGACCAGCTCGCCGCGGTCGCCGCGAGCAACACCGTCAAGCTGATCACGATGTCCGTCGGCGGCAACGACCTCGGCTTCGCCGACGTGATCTCCACCTGCGTGCAGGACTACGAGATCTGGTACTCGTACTGCAACGACGACCAGCAGGCCGCGGTCGACGCGAAGATGGCCACCGCGATGGCCGGCGTCGGCAAGTCGATCGACGAGGTCCGGGCGGTGATGTCGGCCGCCGGGTACACGAGCGGCAGCTACCGGATCGTCCTGCAGTCCTACCCGTCGCCGATCCCGCGCGCCGCCGAGAACCGCTACCCGGAGAGCGGCTGGAGCCGGACGAGCACCGGCGGCTGCCCGTTCTGGGACGGCGACGCCACCTGGGCCCGCGACACCCTCGTCCCGGAGATCTCCGACCACCTCGCCGCGGTGGCGGCGGCCAAGGGCGTGCAGTTCCTCGACCTGCGCGACCTGCTGCAGGGCCGCGAGGTCTGCTCCACCGCGACCCGGCTCGCCACCCCCACCACCGCCCCGTCCGCGACCACCAGCGAGTGGGCGCGCTTCCTCGACATGGGCACCACCACCCAGGGCGCCCTCCAGGAGTCCTTCCACCCGAACGCCTACGCCGAACTCGCCCTCGGCCGCTGCCTCACCCTGCTGAACGCCCGCACCACCGGCAACTGGTCCTGCCGCAACACCCCCGGCCAGGACGCCGCCGGGATGTACCTGACGGCGCGGTAGCGGCGCCCGCTCAGCCGCGGACGGCGCCGCGCAGCAGCTTCCCCTCCGTCGACAGCAGCCCGGAGCGGTAGTCGAAGCGCGGCGCCGCCGCGAACATCAGGTACAGGTACTTCGGGTTCTCCGCGAACCAGTACCCCGGGGTCAGGTCGCCCCGCCGGACGGGCGAGACCTCGTCGGCGACGGTGTAGCCGCCCGGCACCCGCAGGTTGTCCCGCAGCCCCTGGAAGTACCGGTACGCGGTCTCCTTGAAGGACGCCTCGCCGGTGAGCCGCCACAGGTCGAAGGAGGAGTTGACGTACTCGGGCCGCAGGTCGTTGCGGCCCGAGACCACCGAGGCACTCCCGTAGTCGATCGCCTCCGGCACCACCGCGTTGTTGCCGAGGATCATCGTCCAGGTGCCGTAGTAGTCCCGGGCGGCCGCCAGGTCCCCGCCCTTGCCGAGCAGGCCGGCGTAGAACGAGCCGAGTTCGGAGGCCTGCCGCCCGACGGTCTTCCCGCTGGCGTAGTCGACCTGCCGGTACCAGGCGTAGCCGCCGCGCTGCTCCAGCTGGCGGCGCGCCACCGCGTCCGTCAGCAGCCGGTACCAGTCGCGCAGCTCGCCGTCGCCGAACAGCTCGGCGCCCGCCCAGAGGTACTCGTAGAACGAGTCGACCGGCGGGTTGGGCGCGCAGGAGGTGGTGTCCTTCCAGCGGCCGGTCTCGATGTGCAGCGAGGTGCCGAGCAGGTCGATCCCGGACCGGCGCTGGACGACCGCCCGCATCGCCCGCTTGGCCGCGTCCCAGTACTTCTGGTCGCCCGTCAGCTGCGACAGCAGACCGAACTCCAGGATGTTGGAGCCGATCTCGGCGAGCGGGCTGGTGGTGCCGGAGACCGCGCCGGTGCGCAGGTTGACGTATCGGTAGGGCATGCCGGTGGGGGAGCGGGTGAAGGCGGGCAGCAGCCGGTCGGCGAGCTCCCGGCAGCGGTCCAGCAGGGCCTGCCGCCCGGTGCACAGGTGGCCGGCCAGCAGCCCGCCGACCAGCCGGATGACGGCCTCGAAGACCTGGACGTCGGCGTCGGCTGCCGGGTCGAGGTGCGCCTCGATCCAGTCGGCGCCGAGCCTGACGTCGTCGTCCAGCTCCATCAGCCACAGCGTGTCGAGCGCCTCCACGATCGACAGGCCGAACGAGTGCCCGCCGGCGAAGAAGTCGTTGTGGGTGCCGGAGACCGGACGGACCTCGTCGTAGCCCCAGGCGGCCTGCTTGTAGCCCTCCCAGCTGTGCACGAACTCGTCCCGGATCTCACGGGCGGCGGTGCGGTCCGCAGGCAGGTCGTAGGCGGGTGCGGCGAAGGCCGCCGCGGGCCGGGCGAGCGCGGCGCCTGCGGTGGCCGCCGCGGCGGCGGACAGCACGGTACGGCGGCGGGGCAGGGAGATGGGTCGCATGCTGCCGGACGCTAATCGCGGCGACGCTGCGTGGTCCGACAATCACGCCAGCACGCGTGTCGGCGCTACCGCCCAGGTCAGAGCGGTAGCGCCGGAGCCGGGTCGGCGGGCGGATTCACCCGACCGGTACCGGTGGCCGTCCGTCAGGTGGCGGAGCCCTTCGCCAGCAGCGACTGGGCGTGCTCACGGACCTGGTCCCGGGTCAGATACGCGTCGGTGTACTCGAAGTCCTGCAGCCGGGCCGGCTGCCGGGCCAGGAACCCGGTCCGCACGAAGTCGTCGCCGGCGGTCGCGTTGAGCAGCCAGTTCGCGCCCACCCGGAACTTGCCGGCATTCGTCCGCATCGCCATCAGGTGGTAGCTGCGGGCCACCAACTGCGCCGGGACACCGTGCAGTTCGATACCGAGCGGCTTGGAGACGGCATCCTTGCCGCCGAGGTCCACCACCAGGCCGAGGTCCTTGTGGTAGTACGGCTCCAACGGCTGGTTGCGCAGCGCGGCGGCCACGTTGTCGGCGACCGCCTTGCCCTGCCGGGCCGCGTGCTGGGCGGTGGGCGGGCAGACCGCCCCGTCGCCCTTGGCGAGGTCCGGCACCGCGGACGCGTCGCCGATCGCGAAGACGCCGTCGAACTGCGGCACCCGCATCTCCGCGGTCACCGCGATCCGGCCGCGCACGGTCTCCGCGTCGAGGGTCCTGATCAGCGGGCTGGCCGTGACACCGGCCGTCCAGATCAGCGTCCGGCTCGGCAGCACCCGGCCGTCGGTGAACTTGACGCTCTCCGCGCCGACCTCCGCGACCGAGACGCCGAGCGACACCTCGACGCCCCGCCGGCGCAGGATCTCCAGCGCGGTGGTGCCGAGCTTGTCGCCGAGCTCGGGCATCAGCTTCGGGGCGATGTCGATCAGGTGCCACTTGATCAGGCGCGGGTCCAGCCGCGGGTAGCGGCGGATCGCCGCGGTGGTGAGCCGCTGCAGGCAGGCCGCCGTCTCGGTGCCCGCGTACCCGCCGCCGACCACCACGAACTGCAGCCGGGACTCCCGCTCGTGCTGGTCCAGCGTGGCCGAGGCCAGGTCGAGCTGGGCGATCACGTGGTCGCGGACGTACGCCGCCTCGGCCAGCGTCTTCATCCCGCGCGCGTAGTCGGTGAGGCCGGGGATGTCGAACGTCCGGGTCACGCTGCCCGGCGCGAGTACCAGGTAGTCGTACCGCTGCGCCACCACCTCGTCGGTGATCTTGCGGACCACGATCACCTTGGACCGCGGGTCCACGCCGATCGCCCCGCCCGGCACGATGTGCGTGCGGCGCAGCGTGCGGCGCAGCGACACCGCCACCGACTGCGGAGTGAGGACCCCGGCGGCGACGTGCGGCAACAGCGGCAGGTAGAGCTGGTAGCCGAACGGGGTGACGAGCGAGATCTCCGCGTCGGCGGGTGCGAGCTTGTGTTCCAGCCGGCGGGCGCACTCCAGTCCGGCGAAGCCGCCGCCGACGATCACGATCCGAGGTCGCTCCATCGTCCATCCCTCACGTGCTGGTCCGAGCCGCACAGGGCTACTGTCCCGCCACACTCGCACGGACGAACGGCGCCTGCCACCGCAGTGCGGCGCCGCCCGGCCCGCGCCCGGTCGGTACGCTGGCCCGATGCTCACCGAGGTGACGGCGCTCCGCTATGTGACGCCACTGCGAGAAGGCGGGTCCATGCCGGGCCTGATCGAGGCCGACGACCGGCGGCTGTACGTGCTCAAGTGGTGCGGCGCCGCGCAGGGCCGCAAGGCGCTGATCGCCGAGGTGCTGGCCGGTGAACTCGGCCGCGGACTCGGCCTGCCGGTGCCCGAACTCGTCCTGCTCGACCTCGATCCGGTGCTCGCCCGCAGCGAGCCCGAGGTGCAGATCCAGGACCAGATGCGGGCCAGCGGGGGAGCCAACCTCGGCATGGCCTTCGTCAGCGGCGCGCTCAACTTCGACCCGCTCTGCTTCGACGTCGATCCCGAACTCGCCGGGCAGGTCCTCTGGTTCGACGCGCTGATCGGCAACGTGGACCGCTCCTGGCGCAACCCCAACATGCTGATGGCGGCCGGCGGGCTGCGGCTGATCGACCACGGCGCCACCCTGATCTTCCACCACCACTGGCCCGGCGCGGCCGGCTGGATCCCCCGCCGGTACGACGCCGGGGACCACGCCCTGCTGCGCGCCGCGCCGGACCTCAAGGCCGCCGACGCCGAACTCGCCCCGCGCGCCGCGGCGGCCCTGGAGGCCGCGCTGGAGGCCGTCCCCGATGTCTGGCTGACCGACGAGCCGGGCTTCGAGGGCCCGGAGGCGCTCCGCGCCGCGTACCGCGCACAGCTGACGGCCCGCCTGGCGGGCCCCGCGACTGGCTCCCGGAGGTGGCCCGATGACCGGTGACGACACCAGGTACGACGACTACGAGTACGCCGTCGTCCGGGCGGTGCCGCGGGTCGAACGCGGCGAGTTCGTCAACGTGGGGGTGCTGCTCTACTGCCGGCAGAGCGGCTACCTCGGTGCCCGCACCCACCTCGACCAAGGGCGGCTGCTGGCGCTCGACCCGGTCGCGGACGTCGCCGCGGTGCGCCGGGCGCTGCACGGCGTGGAGGGCGTGTGCGGCGGCGCCGAGGCGGCCGGCCCGGCCGCCGGGGACAGCCCCGGTCAGCGGTTCCGCTGGCTGACCGCGCCCCGCAGCGCGGTGCTGCAGCCCGGCCCGGTGCACACCGGCCTGACCGCCGACCCGGAGGCCGAACTGCGGCACCTCTTCGAGCAGCTGGTGCTCTGAGCCGTACCGGCCCGATCCTTTGGTCACTCGAATCTGGAGCTGGTGAACCATCTCGTCGTACGCTGTGCCCATGGGCACCTCAGCCACCACCGCACCGTCCACCACGGACCTGATGGAGTCGGTCGCCGCCGTCGGCGCCGCCTACTTCCAGGACTTCGCCGCGGCGGCCGCCCGGCACGGCCTGAACTCCTCGCAGGCGAAGGCCCTCAAGGCCGTCCTGGAGCCGGTGCCGATGCGGGCGCTGGCCGGCCGGCTCGGCTGCGACGCCTCCAACGTGACGGGCATCGTCGACCGGCTGGAGGCCCTCGGGCTCGCCCACCGGGAGGCCGCCGCCGGCGACCGCCGGGTGAAGATCGTCGGCATCACCGACCAGGGCCGCGAGGTCCTGGAGCGGATCCGCACCGACATGGTCCGCGCACACGAGGCCTTCGACAGCCTCGACCCCGAGCAGCGCACGGCCCTGGACGGGCTCTGCCGCCAGGTGCTGCCCCTGCTCACCGGCACCCGCCCGGCCTGACACCCCGCGGCCCGGGCCTCGAGGCGCGCCGGTGCCGAAGGCCCGGGAGGACCGGGCGGAGTGGGGAACCGGGCGGGCGGGAGAGGGCGGGCAGCTGCCCTTCCGCCGCGCGCAGTTCCCCGCGCCCCTGGTGGTGGACCCGCCACGGGAAGCTCCCGCCCCGAGCCGAAGGGCGCGCCGGTGCCGAAGGCCCGGGAGGACCGGGCGGAGTGGGGAACCGGGCGGGCGGGAGAGGGCGGGCAGCTGCCCTTCCGCCGCGCGCAGTTCCCCGCGCCCCTGGTGGTGGACCCGCCACGGGAAGCGCCCGTCCCGAGCGACGAACATCGGCACCAGGCCGGAGCGCCCGGAGGCGAGCGGGCGAAGGAGCAGCCGGCGGCGTCCGCGCTGACCTCGACTGTTAGGCTTGCGAAGCGTGAGCGCGAAGCCCCAGATCCCCAATGTCCTGGCCTCCCGGTACGCCTCGGCGACCCTGGCCCAGCTGTGGTCCCCCGAGCACAAGGTGGTCCTCGAGCGCCACCTGTGGCTCGCCGTGCTGAAGGCCCAGCAGGACCTCGGCATCGAGGTCCCGGCCGGCGCCGTCGCCGACTACGAGCGCGTCGTCGACCAGGTCGACCTGGAGTCGATCGCCGCCCGTGAGCGGGTCACCCGGCACGACGTCAAGGCCCGCATCGAGGAGTTCAGCGACCTCGCCGGCCACGAGCAGATCCACAAGGGCATGACCTCGCGCGATCTCACCGAGAACGTCGAGCAGCTGCAGATCAAGCAGTCCCTGGAGCACGTCCGGGACCGCACCGTCGCCGTCCTCGTCCGTCTCGGCAGCCTCTCCGCCCAGTACGGCGAGCTGGTCATGGCCGGCCGCTCCCACAACGTCGCCGCCCAGGCCACCACCCTCGGCAAGCGCTTCGCCACTGTCGCCGACGAGCTGCTGGTCGCCTTCGCGCGGCTGGAGGAGCTCATCGCGCGCTACCCGCTGCGCGGCATCAAGGCCCGGTCGGCACCGCGCAGGACATGCTCGACCTGCTGGGCGGCGACGCCGACAAGCTCGCCGAGCTGGAGCGCCGGGTCGCCGGCCACCTCGGCTTCGACAACGTGCTCACCAGCGTCGGCCAGGTCTACCCGCGCTCGCTGGACTTCGAGGTCGTCACCGCCCTCGTCCAGCTCTCCGCCGCGCCGTCCAGCCTCGCCAAGACCATCCGCCTGATGGCCGGCCACGAGCTGGTCACCGAGGGCTTCAAGGCCGGCCAGGTCGGCTCCTCGGCCATGCCGCACAAGATGAACACCCGCTCCTGCGAGCGCGTCAACGGCCTCGCCGTCATCCTGCGCGGCTACGCGTCGATGACCGCCGAGCTCGGCGGCGACCAGTGGAACGAGGGCGACGTCTCCTGCTCCGTCGTCCGCCGGGTCGCCCTGCCGGACGCGTTCTTCGCCTTCGACGGCCTGCTGGAGACCTTCCTGACCGTCCTCGACGAGTTCGGCGCCTTCCCGGCCGTGATCGAGGCCGAGCTCGACCGCTACCTGCCGTTCCTGGCCACCACCAAGGTCCTGATGGGCGCGGTGCGGGCCGGCGTCGGCCGGGAGACCGCGCACGAGGTCATCAAGGAGCACGCCGTCGCGTCCGCGCTCGCCATGCGCGAGGGCGCCCGCGAGAACGCCCTGCTCGGCCGCCTCGCCGACGACGAGCGGATCCCGCTCGACCGGGCCGCCCTCGACGCGCTGCTCGCCGACCGGCTCTCCTTCACCGGCGCGGCCGGCGCCCAGGTCGCAGAGATCGTCCGCCGCATCGAGGCCGTCGCCGACGCCCACCCTGCCGCCGCCAAGTACGCGCCCGGCGACATCCTGTAACGGCTCTCCCCGGGACTCTCCGGGGCACGCCCCCAGGGGCGCGGAGGACTGCGCAGTCCTCCGCGCCCCTGTCGGTCAGCCGGCCCGGTCGACCGGGTGCCCCGGGTCCATGGGCGGGGTCGTGGTGTCGCACCGCCAGCCGCAGTTGGGTTCGGCGATCTCCCGTTCGGGCTCCAGCGCGTCGCTGCGGATGGTGAGCAGGGCCAGCAGGCCACCGGTGGCGAGCAGGCCGGCGCAGATCAGCATCGCGGTGCGGAACGCGTCGTCGACCTCGGCCGGCACCCGGTAGGCGCTTCCGCTCAGACCGGCCAGCGCCGGCAGGGCCGCCACGGCGAGCAGTCCGGCGGCGCGCGCCGCCGCGTTGTTGACCCCGCTGGCGATGCCGGCCCGCCGGACGTCCACCGCGGCCAGGACGGTCGCGGTCAGCGGCGCCACGAGCAGCGTCATGCCGGCCCCGAGGACGGTCACGGCCGGCAGCACGTCCGTCCAGTAGGACGCGCCCGGCCCGATCCGCAGCATCAACAGCACCCCGGCGGCACAGATCATCGGGCCGAGGAACAGCGGCAGCCGCGGGCCGACGGTGCGGCCCAGCCGGCCGGCGCGACTGGAGAACGCCAGCATCAGCAGGGTGATCGGCACCAGCGCCACACCCGCCGTCAGCGGGCTGAAGCCCGAGACGATCTGCAGCTGCACCGTCAGCAGCAGGAAGATCCCGCTGAAGGCGGCGTACACGCAGAGCGTCACCAGGTTCACCGAGCTGAACAGGCGCGAGGAGAAGAGCTCCATCGGCAGCATCGCGTGCGGGGTGCGTCGCTCCACCAGCACGAACGCGACCCCGCAGAGCACCCCGAGCAGCCCGGCGGCCGGGGCCGCGGCGCTGCTGACGTCGGTGAGCGCGTACGTCACCCCGGCGAGGGCGAGGGCGGCGAGCACGGCGCCGCGGACATCGAAGCGGCCCGGGTCGTCCGGATCCCGGGTCTCCGGGACGTGCCGGGCCGAGACGGCGACCACCACGACGGCCACCGGCACGTTCAGCAGGAAGATCCACCGCCAGCCCGGGCCGCTCACCAGCCATCCGCCGAGGAACGGGCCCACCGCGGCGGCCACCCCGCCCAGCCCCGACCAGGCGCCAACCGCGCCGGCCCGGTCGTCGGGCTGGAAGACCGCCTGCAGCATGGCGAGCGAGCCGGGGGTCAGCAGCGCGCCGCCGACGCCCTGCAGGGCCCGGGCCGCGATCAGCACCTCGATGGTCGGCGCCGCGGCGCAGATCGCGGAGGCCGCCGCGAACCAGCAGACCCCGATCACGAACACCTTGCGCCGTCCGTACCGGTCGCCCAGCGAACCGCCGAGCAGGATCAGCGCGGCGAGGGTGAGCAGATAGGCGTTGACCGTCCACTGGAGCTGCGCCAGCGACGCGTCCAGGTCCTCGCCGATGCGTGGCAGGGCGACGTTGACCACCGTGCCGTCGAGCATCGCCATGCCGGACCCGAGCACCGTCGCCAGCAGCACCCACCGGGCGCGTGCCGAGCCGAGCCGGAGTCCCTCTGCCGTTCCGTTGCCGTCCACCCTCCGATCCTGCGCCACGAACGCCCCCGGCCGCACCCCGCTCGGGCGGATCGCCCTGGGGGCGCTGCCGCCGCTCAGTGCGGGCCGAGCAGGCCGGCCCGGCGCCACTGCGGCGCCGTCCGCCGGTCGATCACGCCGATGTCGGTGAAGAACGTCATCGCCTTGCGCGCCCAGTCCACCCGGGTCTGCTGCCACGCCGGGTTCTGCGCGGCCGCCCGGCGGGCCTCCCGGGTGTCCAGCCCGGCCAGCGCGTACACCCGCGGCTGCACCAGTTCGGCCACCGCGAGCCGGGCCATCACCACCAGCCCGCGCCGGAACACCGCCCGCCGCGCCGGGGTCATCGCCGCCCACCGGCGCTCCAGCTCCGGCTTGGCGAAGCCGATGTGCCGGGCCTCCTCCACCACGTGGATCCGGGCCACCGCGCGCGCCAGTGGCTGGAGCGACTCGTCGCGGATCATCTCGCGCTGCATCGCGTCGGTGAACTCCTCGACGAAGATCGCCCCGGCGAAGGTCAGCGTGGTGTCGTTCAGCAGGAAGTGGATCTTCCCGCGGCGCTGCGCCCGGGCGGAGGCCCGCGCCGAGGGGTAGCCGGTGGCGGTGATGTAGCGGGCGAACATCGTCGAGTGCCGGCACTCGTCGGCCACCTCGGTCAGCGCGTACTGGGCGTGCGGGGTGGTCAGGTCGTCGTCGTAGACGTGCCGGATCAGCCCCTCCATCAGCACCAGCTCGAACCAGATGCCGGCCGCCGCGCTGGAGGCGAACTGGTGCACGCTGAGCTGCGCCTGCTGCCGGGGCGTCAGCCGGGACCACAGCGGGGTGCCGTGCAGCGAGACCCGGTGCGCCGGCAGGGCGAAGTCGTCCGGATCGACGGGGGCGTCCCAGTCGATCGCGGTGAGCGGGTCGTAGGTGTGCTTCGCGGAGGCGCGCAGCAGGCGTTCGGCGTTGGTCTCGCGGTCCTGGGTCGGCGTGGCGTCGCGCATCGGGGCTCCGGTGAGGGTGGGGGTGCCGGGCGGAGGTCGCCAGCAGTCAACCAGTTAGACGCCCTGTCAACAAGGCCTCCCGCGTCCGGGAGCGGCCTGCCGCGAACCCCGCCACACTGGGCCCATGGAGCCGGTCGCCGCCCTGGAACGCATCGCCTTCCTGCTGGAGCGCGAGGACGCCTCCCCGTACCGGGTGAAGGCCTTCCGCACCGCCGCCCACGCCGCCCGCGGCCTCCCCGACGGGCCCGTCGACACCGCGAGCGCCGCCCGGCTGCCCGGCGTCGGGCCGGTCACCGCCCAGGTCATCGCCGAGGCCTCGACCGGCGGGACCCCCGGCTATCTCGCCGACCTCATGGCACGCGCCGGCCCCCTCGCCGAGGGCGGCGAGGAGCTGCGGGCGGCCCTGCGCGGCGACTGCCACCTGCACTCCGATTGGTCCGACGGCGGCAGCCCGATCGCGACCATGGCCCGCACCGCCCGCGCCCTCGGCCACGAGTGGGCCGTGCTCACCGACCACTCGCCGCGCCTCACCGTCGCCCGCGGACTCACCGCCGAACGGCTGCGCGCCCAGATCGCCGAGGTCGCCGAGGTCAACCGCGCCCTTGCGCCCTTCCGGCTGCTCACCGGCATCGAGTGCGACATCCTCGACGACGGCGGTCTCGACCAGGACGAGGACCTGCTCGCCGAACTCGACCTGGTGGTCGCCTCCGTCCACTCCAAGCTGGCGATGGAACCGACCGCCATGACCCGGCGGATGGTCGCCGCCGTGCGCAACCCGCTGGTGGACGTCCTCGGCCACTGCACCGGCCGCCTGGTCGGCGGCAAGCGGGCCCGCGCCGAGTCCCGGTTCGACGCCGACGCGGTGTTCACCGCCTGCGCCGCGACCGGCACCGCGGTCGAGATCAACTGCCGTCCCGAGCGCCGCGACCCGCCCTCCCGGCTGATCGCCCGCGCGCTGGAGGCCGGCTGCCTGTTCTCCGTCGACACCGACGCCCACGCCCCTGGCCAGCTGGACTGGCAGGCCTACGGCTGCGCCCGGGCCGCGGCCGCGGGCGTCCCCGCCGACCGGGTGGCCAACACCCTGCCACTGGAGGCCCTGCTCGCCTGGACCTCCCGCTGACCCCCGGTGCCGGCCGGGACGGACCCGCGCCGCCGGGACGGCCCCGCGCGGCCGGTCAGAGCGTCAGGTTCTCCCGGAGACGGCCGAGGGTCTCGTCCTTGAGGCCGAGCGCGGCCCGGGCGTAGCACTCCGCGTCGCCCCAGCCGTCGGCCACCGCCTGCAGGGCGGCGTGCAGGTAGCCGGGCCTGACGCCGAACACCGCGTCGGCGATCTCCGGATCGCCGCCGGCTGCGGTGAACTCCGCCACCAGCGGCGCGAACTCGGCCCGGACGGCCGCCCCCACCGACAGGTACTCCGCCTCGACCGTCCGCACGTCCGCGCCGAGCAGCAGCAGGACGAGCGCCGTCGCCCAGCCGGTGCGGTCCTTGCCGGCCGTGCAGTGGAACAGCACCGGGCCGCCCTCCCGGTGGGCCAGCGCGGTCACCACCTGCCGGTAGGCGCGCCGCGCCGACTCGGCCGTCACGAACGCCCGGTATCCGGCCTCCAGCGCGCGGGCCGCGCCGCCGGACCGGAACTCGCCGTCCGACGCAGCCGGGTCGGCGAGCACCGCGGCCAGCCGGGCGGCCGTGCCGGTGCCGGTGGGATCGGCCATCACGTCGGCGACCAGCAGGTGGGCGCCGCCGGGCATCCGGTCCGGCCGCTCGGTGCGTTCCCGTTCGGTGCGCAGGTCGATCACCGTCCGGACGCCCAGCCGGGCGAAGACCGGATCGGCGGCCGCGTCCAGCCGGTCCAGCCCGCCGGAGCGGAACACCCGGCCGGCCCTGATCCGGCCGCCGGGGAACTCGATGCCGCCCAGGTCGCGCAGGTTGGCGACCGTGCTGGAGCCCACGATCTGCGAGCACTTCATGGCGACCTCCGGGCCAGGGACACGACTCATCTGCACGCTAGGCGCCGGCCCCGCCGGACGCTCGCGGAGCGCGTCCGCCGGGCTGACCCGACCGTCCGAACGGCGGGGGCGCGTGTCAAGGTCCAGGAGCGCACAGCAGGCGCACGCCGGAGCAGGCAGCGCACGCCGCCCGTGCATCGCGCGCCGCATTGCCCGGCGGCCCGACGGACGGCAGTGTGTGTCGGGGCTCACAGCAGGTGGGCGCAGCGAAGGGACGGTACCGCCGGCATGGCAGCCAAGGTTCTGATCGTCACCGGTGACGCGGCGGAGTCGCTGGAGGTCTTCTACCCCTACCAGCGGCTGCGGGAGGAGGGGTACGAGGTGCACATCGCGGCACCGTCCAGGAAGACCCTGCAGTTCGTCGTGCACGACTTCGTCGACGGCTTCGACACGTACACCGAGAAGCCGGGTTACACCTGGCCCGCCGACGTCGCCGTCGCCGACGTCGACCCGGCCGACTACGTCGCGCTGGTCATCCCGGGCGGCCGGGCGCCGGAGTACCTGCGCAACAACGCCGACGTGCAGCGGATCGTGGCGCACTTCTTCGAGCTCGACAAGCCGATCGCGCAGATCTGCCACGGCCCGCTGATCTCCCTGGTCGGCGGGGCACTCGCCGGCCGCCGCACGGCCGCCTACCCGGCCCTGGAGCCCGACGTCGTCGCCGGCGGGGCCGGTTACGTCGACGGCGAGGCCGTCGTCGACGGTGTCGTGGTCTCCGCCCGGGCCTGGCCGGACCACCCGGGCTGGATGCGCGCCTTCATCGAGGTACTGCGCGACAAGGCGCCGGTGGAGTAGCCGGAGCAGCACGGCCACCCGGGGCCGGCGCGGCGGCGACGCGGCGCCGGCCCCGGTGCGTGGCGGGTACGGCCGGTGGTCAGAGCCGGTCGGCCCACGGCGGGTTCGGTCCCGGCACCGCGCAGGTCAGCGCGGCCACCCGGGCGGCGAACCGGCAGGCCGCGGCGGTCTCGTCCACGGTCAGGCCGGCCGGGCGCCCACCGAGCAGGCCGCGCCCGCCCAGGTGGTGCAGCAGCCCCGCGGTGAACGCGTCCCCCGCACCGACGGTGTCGACCACCGTGACCGGCACCGCCGGCACCGTGATCCGCGTGCCGTCCAGTGACGCCAGCGCTCCGTCCGCGCCCAGCGTGATGACGACCAGCGGCGTCCCCGCGGCGTGGAAGCGGTCGCAGACCTCCTCCAGCGGCCTGCCCGGATACAGGTGGTCGAGGTCGTCGGAGCTGAGCCGCAGCAGGTCGGCCAGCTCGCACCAGCGCGGCAGCCGCTCCCGGTACCGCGCCGGGTCGACCAGCAGGGGCCGCACGTTGGGGTCGACGGACACCGTCGCGGTGGCCGCCGCGGCCGCCAGGAACTCCTCGATCGCCGGGCCGCCCGGATCGCGGGCGAGCGCGAGCGACCCGGTGTGCACGCAGACCGAGCCGTCGGCCGGCCGGGCCGCCAGCTCCGCGGCGGTCCACTGGAAGTCGGCGGTGCCCTCCGCGTGGAACGAGTAGACGGCCCGGCCCTCGGCGTCGAGTTCGGCGACGGCCAGGGTGCTGGGCTCGGGCGCCGCCACGCAGCCGGTGAGGTCGACCCCGGAGCCCTCCAGCTGACTGCGGAACAGCCGTCCGAACACGTCGCCCGACAGCCGGCCGCGGAAGCGGGTGGGTGTGCCGAGCCGGGCGAGGGCCACCGCGGTGTTGGCGGGCCCGCCGCCCGGGTGGACCCGCAGCGCGAGCTCGCCGGGGCCGCTGCCGGCGGCGTCGGTGAAGGCGTCGGCGACACATTCGCCGATGACGGTGACCGGGCTGCGCACGGCGGCTGACCTCCTGCACGGGGGCGGGGCTGACGGCGTCCATCATGCCGTCCGGCGCGGCGCCCGCGGCAGGCCGGTGCCGGTCGGTCGGCCCGCGCCGTCCGCGCCGTCCGCGCCGAGCAGGGCGGCGACGAACCGCCGCCGTTCGGCGGGGTGTTCGCCGAACCGCCGGGCCAGCGCGTGCCCGGCCCGCGGCAGATCCAGGCGGGTGAACGCGGACCGGGCGGCGAGGGCGTCCGCCACGGCGACGGTCACCGCGGCCGGAATGACGTCGTCGTGGCCGGGGACGGCCAGCACGGAGCGTCCGGTGAACGCCCGCAGCGACGTCAGGGCGGCCGAGTCCCGCCACGCGCCAGGCCGCCGGATCGCCTCGGTGAACCCGGCGCCGAACGGCAGCTCCCACGCGGCCCGCGGGTAGACGGCGGGCGCGCACAGCCCGATCGCCCGCACCCGGGGGCCGTAGGACGCGGTGAGGTCGGCGACGGTCTGGCCGCTCATGCTGAAGCCGGTCAGCACCAGGTCGTCCGCGCCGGCCCGCCGGTCGATCAGCGCCGCCGCCTGGCGCAGCCGGCGCCGCAGCGACAGCTCGGCGAGGGTGCCGGTGCTCGCGCCGTGGCCGGAGAAGTCGAGGGCCAGCACCCGGCAGCCGCGGCCCGCGAGGTCGTGGAGCAGCGCCTCCAGCCAACCCTGGTGGCTGTCCCCGGCGCCGTGCAGCACCACGGCGGTGACCGGTGGGCCCGGCACGGCGGGCGGCAGGTGGACGGCGGCGATCCGTTCGCCGTCGGTGTCGAGGTGGAATCGCTCCATGCCGGTCACCACGTCCGGGCGCCGGCCGGGGTTCCAGGTGCCGGGTCGGCCGATCGGGTGAAAGGTGGAGGCATGGTCGTTCATGTCGACGAGGTGCTGCACTTCTACGAGAACGCGCAGGAGGCCGTCGGCCGCCAGGTACGGGCGGCGGCCGACGGCGCGCTGTGGCCGGGGCCGACGCCGTGCGCCGACTGGAGCGTGCGGGAGCTGGCCAACCACGTGGCCTCCGAGCAGCTGTGGGCCCCCGCGCTGCTGGCCGGCCGGACGGTCGCCGAGGTCGGCGACCGCTTCGACGGCGACGTCCTCGGCGACGATCCCGCCGGGGTGTGGACGGCCTGCGCCGCGGCGGCCCTGGCGGCGTTCGCGGAGCCGGGGGCGCTGCAGCGCACCGTGCACCTCTCCTACGGCGAGCGCCCGTCGCTCGACTACTGCCGGGAGATGACGGTGGACGCGATCGTGCACGCCTGGGACCTGGCGGTCGGGGTCGGCGCCGATGCCGGGATCGACCCGGCGGCGGCCGAGTTCGCGCTCGCCCAGGTGACGCCGTACGCCGACGGGCTGGCCTCCTCCGGAGTGTTCGGCCCGCCCGTTCCGGTGCCGCCCGGAGCGGACGCGCAGACCCGGCTGCTCGGCCTGCTGGGCCGGGATCCGGCCGACCCGCTGCACACCGCGGGCTGACGCCCGCCGGTCCGCTGCCCACCCGTCCGTCCTGCCCACCCGCCCGCCTGCCTGGCGTCAGCAGCTGCGCAGGCCCGGCACCTGGTTGAGCAGCTGGGCGCGGACGGAGGTGAAGCGCCGGTACGCCTCGCCCTGCTCGCCGCCCGGACGGAAGACCGCCACCCGGTGGCAGTTCTGGAAGGCCAGCACGACGTCGAAGTGCCGCTCCAGGCTGCCGCGGATCGCGTCACTGGCCATCGCGCGCAGCAGTTCGGCCCGCTCGGCCTCGCTCGGCGCGACCGTGTTGTCGGCGAACTCCTCGGGGAGTCGTGCAGTTCGTCCGTCAGCTCGGCGACCAGCCGGTACGCGTACGGCAGCGAGGTGCGGACGGTGTCGATGAACTCGGCGTCGTCGACCTCGCCGTGCTCGGCCTTCTCCAGCAGGGCGGTGGGGACGTTCAGGGACATGGGTGGCTCCATTCGACAGTTATTGGAAGCGAAAACCATTGCCAACAATGACCATCCTGATCCTGGCCCTGACGTGGTGTCAACCCGCCCCTCACCCGCACGGGTGCAGGCGCCCCCACGGCCGCCCCGCGGCCGCCACACCGCCGCCCGGGGCACGCGGGCCTGCGGCGGCCGCGGCGAAACAGCGGCCGAATCGGCCTAGGCTGAAAGGAGGGGCGGGCTCGGGGACAAGGTCGTACGGACGGAGGTGCCCGGTGGAACAGCAGGTGAGCGAAGGGACCGACCGGCGGATCCTGGACCGCATCGGGGAGATGGTGGAGGCCGAGCGCGTCCTGCGGGAGCAGCTGGCCGCCGGCCGCATCGACCCCGAGGTCGAACAGCAGCGGCTGCACGAACTGGAGGCGGAACTCGACCAGTGCTGGGACCTGCTGCGCCAGCGCCGCGCGCGGGCCGACGCCGGCGAGGATCCGAATCTGGCGGCCGTCCGCAGCGTCGAGGACGTCGAGCGCTACGAGTCGTGAGGCCCGGCCGGCGGTCCGGCGGCGGCCGGGTCGGCGGCCCCGGGGTCCCGGTGCGGGCTGCGACGGCGCCCGCCAGTTCGCCGGCGTTGCGTTCGACGTCGGCGACGAGGGCCTCGATCAGCCGCCGGCTCCCGGCGTCGCGGTTGCCCAGCCAGGCCGCGATCTCCCGGTACGAGGCGACGACGATCCGCTCGGCCCGCAGGTCACGGGCGAGCATGGTGGTCAGGGCGGCCTCGCCGGGGACCGAGTAGTCGGTGTGCGCCCGCTGGGCGAGCGTGTCCGGGTCGAAGTTGGGGTGCCCGCCGAGCGCGACGATCCGCTCGGCGACCGCCACGGCGTGCCGCATCCCCTGCTCGGCGTGGTCGGTGAAGAGTGCGGCGATCCCGCGCTCACCGGTGCCCTGGACGGCCAGCGCGTTCCTGGTGCGGCGCAGCCAGCCGACCACCTCGGTCGCGATCACGTCGTTCAGGACGCTCACCACCTGCTCCTCCGGCAGGCGCCCGGTGGGGCCGGTTGCCGGTTGCGCGCTCATCGTCCGGTGCGCCTCGCGGCTGATCCTGGTCACGTCGACGGCGAAGTCGGTCATGGCGGTGCCTCCTCGGGGCGGGTGGCGAGCCCCCGTACGACCGTATGCCGCGTCGGGGCGCGGCGAAACCGGGCCCGTGGCGCCGGTGCGGTCGGCCGCGCCGGCGCCCGGCGGGGTCAGAGCGGCAGCAGTTCGGGCCGCTTGGCCTCGACGTGGTCGCCGGAGGACTCGCCGCGCAGCCGGCGGCCGACCCATGGCAGCAGGTAGGCGCGCGCCCACTGGAGGTTCTCCCGGCGCTGCTCGGCCGGGGTCTGTTCGGGCCGGGCGGGCCAGGGCGCCTCCGGGTCCTGGTCGGCCGCCAGGCCGAGGAGCGGGCGGCGAGCAGGGCGACCCGCTGGTGGCCCTCGGGGGAGAGGTGCAGCCGGTCCTCGCTCCATGCCCGCCGGTCGTGCACCGAGCGCAGCGACCAGAGGTCGGCGACCTGGCAGCCGTTGCGGTCGGCGATCGCCCGCAGGTGGCCGTTGTACGTCGCGATCTTGCCGCGCAGGTGGCGGAGCACCGGTACCGTCCGGGTGTCGAAGCCGGTGCAGATCAGGATCGTGCCGGTGTGCTCGCGCAGCTCCAGCACGGCGTCCTCGAAGCGCTCGGCGACCTCGTCCGGGTCGCTGCCCGGCCGCAGGATGTCGTTGCCACCGGCGCAGAAGGTGACCAGGTCGGGCCGGATCCGGCGGACCTGCGGCACCTGTTCGGCGGTGACCTGGTCGAGCAGCCGTCCGCGGACGGCGAGGTTGGCGTACCGGAAGTCGCCGGCGGGGCGGCGGGCGGCCAGCATCGCCGCGAGGCGGTCGGCCCAGCCGGCGAAGCGGCCGTCGGGACCGGGGTCGTTCAGGCCCTCGGTGAAGCTGTCACCGAGGGCTGCGTAGGAACCGAGGTCAAGGGTCTCCTGATGATCGTCCATACCGTAGATGTTTCACCTTGTGAAGTGACCTACGCCACCGTAGGTGACCGGTGGCGGTGCGTGATTTCCGCCACCCCGGGGCGTGCGTGCGGCGCCGCCGCCCGGGGCGCGGCTCAGGCCGCCGCCGCGCAACTGTCCAGGATCACCCGGGCGACCAGCTGCGGATCGTCGCTCATCGGCACGTGGCCGCAGCCGGGCAGCCGGACCAGCCGGGCGCCCGGGATCTCGCGCAGCGCCCGGACGCC
This sequence comes from Kitasatospora paranensis, assembly GCF_039544005.1. Classification (NCBI taxonomy): domain Bacteria; kingdom Bacillati; phylum Actinomycetota; class Actinomycetes; order Kitasatosporales; family Streptomycetaceae; genus Kitasatospora; species Kitasatospora paranensis. The sequence continues at coordinate 1,837,718 of NZ_BAABKV010000001.1, read as the reverse complement.
CTGGCGGCGCAGCAGCACCCGGTCGCGGGTGCCCCAGGCGATCGTGACCGGCACGCCGGCGATGTCGCCGGTGAAGCGGGTGCGGCGGCCGGCGGCCAGCGTCGGGGCGAAGCCGGTCGCCCCGCGCAGGGCCCGGGTCTCGGCCGCCGCGCCCTCCGGCGAACGGCGTCCGGGCCGGGCGTAGATGCTGCTGACCAGGACCGTCCGTCCGGCTGCCGACCGGGACAGCGCGTCGACGGCGGACGGCGGCAGCAGGGTCGCGCCCAGCCGCATGTACGCCAGGACGGCGAAGGCGTAGCGGCGCTCCGCCTCGGACCAGAATCCGGCCGGGGCCAGGGCGGTGACCGAGCGGGCCGCCCCGGCCCGGCCGAGTCCGAGGGCGAGCAGTCCGCCGAGCGAGTTGCCGGCCACGTGCGGGCGGTCGAGCCCGAGCGCGGCGCAGAACGCGGCGAGGGTCGGGACGGCGGCCGTCAGGTCGTACGGCACGCCGTCCGGCAGGCCGGGGGAGGTGCCGAAGCCGGGCAGGTCGACCGCGATCACCTCATGGCGCTCCGCCAGGGCCGGCAGGACCGGCTCCCAGCCCTGCCAGTGGTGTCCGACGCCGTGCAGCAGCAGGAGCGGGCTGCCGCTGCCCCGCCGGTGGTAGCGGACGGTGGCGGTGCGCGACCCGTACGGGGCGGGCAGCGGGAAGGTGACCTCGGCGGACATGCGGCTCCTCGGCGGCGCGCGGCGGACGTTGTTGGACGGAACGTCAGTAAGGATTACCGGTCGGTAGCCCCGAGGGCAAGAGCATCGTGCCGCGCCCGCACTCCTGTCCCCGCTCCGGCCCGACGGTGCGTCAGAACAGCGCGCCCTGGGCGTCCGGCGCGGGCGGCCGGCGGTGCGGGCGCAGCTCCACCCCGCTGCAGGGCGCAGGCGCCGCCGCCCGCAGCGCCCACCCGGTGAGCCGGCGGGTGTCGAGCAGCAGCGGTTCACCGCCGTCCGGCTGGTCCAGGAAGACCATCCGGCCGATCGGCGGCCGCAGCACGCCGCAGACGGTCGCGCCGTCCGCCAGGGCGGTCACCTCCCGGTACGACGGCGGCGGGCCGTCCGTCAGGCCGAACAGCTCCACGTGGTCCACCACCGGCCCGTCCGGGTAGGTGGTCAGCGGATGCCCGGCCAGCAGTTGCAGCGCGGCCGCCCGGGCACCGGCCACCCTCGCCCGGCGCTCCGCGGCCCCCGGCAGGTGCCACCACTGCTCCGCCTTGGCCCGCACCCCGAACCGCTCCCGCGCGAGCCCGGAGCCGCTGACCGTCAGTTCGGCCCGTCGGACGGCGGGCAGCGACCCCGGGCCACGAAGGTGAAGACCGGCGCGCCCTGCTCCAGCAGCCGGGAGCGGCCGCGCTGCTCGGCGGTCAGCCCCACCTTCACCAGGTCGCCGCCGAACCACGCCAGGTACAGCCGGTACGTCCGCCCGTCGTCCAGGATCCGGTCCCTGGCCAGCGCCAGGCCGCGGTCGACCTGCTGGCACGGCACGCACAGCACCGCCCCCGCCACCGGGTCGATCTCCGCCCGGTGCGGACAGTCACGCCGCTCCGGCTCGCCGGCCAGGTGCGGCCCGGAGCACCGGCGCGGCCCGCCCAGCCGCCAGCCCACCGCCGCCCCCGGCTCGACCACCCGCTCGTGGCGCACCCCGCCGCGCACCGCGCCCAGCACCGGCCGGTCGTCCTGCCAGTGCAGCCCCGTGCAGCGCCAGCGCGTCGACCGCCCTTCCACCGCCGCCTCCTCGATCACCGTTCCGCCGTCCCCGCTGTCCGCGCCGATCCCATCACGCGCCACTGACACCCCTGGCCCCGACGGCCGTTCCCCGGACGGGCGGGCCGCCGCAGACCGGCGTACGTTCGCCGGAGGGGGAACGTCCGGAGGCCCGCACGCCCGGGCCCGCACGTCGAGGAGGCACCTGCATGAGCGAGCAGGAGGTACCGGGGATCGACCCCGCCGCCCTGCCGAGCGGGGACGGCTGCGCCGAGTGCCTGGCCGGCCAGGACGCCGGCTGGTGGCTGCACCTGCGCCGCTGCGCCGCCTGCGGCCACATCGGCTGCTGCGACTCCTCGCCGTCCCAGCACGCCACCCGGCACGCCCGGGAGTCCGGGCATCCGTTCCTCACGAGCTTCGAGCCGGGCGAGGACTGGTTCTGGAACATCGAGACCGACGAGTACTACACGGGCCCGCCGCTCGCCGGTCCGGCCTCGCGCCCGCCGACCCAGCCGTCGCCCGGCCCGGCCGGCCGGGTTCCCGGGGACTGGCAGAGCCTGCTGCACTGAGCCGCCCGCGCCGGGCCCGCGCCGGGCCCGCGCCGGGCCTGCGCCGGGCCTGCTGCACCGAGTGCGCTGCCCGCGCTCGCGGGCCGGCCCGATCAGTCGCCGAAGGCGAGTCGAAGGCCGAACGCCGCGATCACCCCGCCGGTGATGCGGTCGAGGACGCGCCGGGCGGTGGGGCCGGTCAGCCGGTGCCGGACGACCCGGGCGAAGCCCACCAGCACCGTCGACCAGACCAGGCCGAGCGCCAGGTGCTCGCAGGTCAGCAGGACGCCGAAGGCCAGGTGGGGTGCGCCGGGCGGGATGAACTGCGGCAGCAGGGCGACGTAGAAGACGCCGACCTTCGGGTTGAGCAGGTTGGTCAGTGCACCCCGGCGCCAGCCCGCGACCAGCCCGTTGCCGTCCGCGGGCCCGTCCGTGCGCTGCCTGTCCCCGCCGTGCCGGTCGCCGCCGTGCCCGTCCGCCGGTCCGTCCGCCGGGCTGCCGTCCGGGGCGGCCCCGGTGTCGCGGCGCCAGGAGTCGCGCAGCATCCGGGCGCCGGTCCACAGCAGATACCCGGCGCCTGCCCAGCGCAGCGTCTCGTAGGCCAGGTGCGAGGCGGTGAGGACGGCGGTGGCCCCGACGGAGGCGAGCACGCCCCACACCAGGGTGCCGGTCTGGATGCCGAGCACCACACCCCAGGCGCGGCGGCGCCGTCCGAGGACGGCGGTGCGCAGGATGAGGGCGGTGTCGAGGCCCGGCGTGAGCGTCAGCAGGCCCACCAGGAGGCCGAAGGACCAGAGGGCGGTGGCGGTGTCCATGCCCGCCGACCCTATCGGTGCGGCGTCCGGCCGCGGCCACCGGCCGGGTGCGACCCGGCCGATGCCGTACGGCGCGGTCGCCGCCGTCAGGCCTGTGCCCGGTCGCCCGCGTCCCCCGCCGGTCCGCCCGTCGGTCCGTCCAGCGGGTCGTCCAGCGGTCCGCCTGCCGGGGCGTCCGCCGGGCCGTCGGCCGGGCGGGGCCAACTGCGGCCCTCGTGCTGCTCGATGCTCATGTTGAAGCGGGCGAGCGCGCGGGCCAGCACCGCGACCTCCTCCGCCGGCCAGTCCGCCAGGACGACCGACAGGCCGTTGACCGACCAGTCGCGGTCCGCATGCAGCCGCCGCAGGCCGTCGCCGGTGATCCGGAGTTTGCGGGCGATGCCGCCGTCCGGGTCGGGGATGCGTTCGACCAACCCGTTGCGGAGCATGGCACCGGTCTGCCGGTTGATCGTCGAGGTGTCCAGGCCGAAGGCCTCGGCGAGTTGGCCGATCGACATCGGTCCCTCGGCCTCGATCCGGCTCAGCAGGGTGTAGGCGCTGCGTTCGAGCCGGCCGGTCGGCCGGTCGGTGCGCAGCGCGGCGATGACCTGGTGACGCCCGATCAGCATCAGTTCGCGCTCGATGTCGCCGATCTGGTCCTGCACTGTTCCTCCTCACGTTCCGTGGTCAGGGTAGCGCCGAAGGGCTTCATGCATGGTGCACATCATATGTATGATGCACAAGTCGCCTCGTGACTTGGAGTCCCCCGTGAGCTCACGCTCCGCAACCCCCGCCCGTCCAGGTGCGATCGTCGCCGTGCTGGCCGGTGCCGGCATCGTCGTCTCGCTGATGCAGACCCTGGTCGTCCCGCTCATCCCCGAGCTGCCGAAGCTGCTGCACACCACTCCGGCCAACGCCTCCTGGGCGATCACCGCCACCCTGCTCGCCGGCGCGGTCGCCACCCCCGTCCTCGGCCGCCTCGGCGACATGTACGGCAAGCGCCGGATGCTGCTGGTCAGCCTCGGCATGCTGGTCGTTGGCTCGCTGGTGCCGGCGGTCTCGACCGGGCTGGTCCCGATGGTGATCGGGCGCGCGCTCCAGGGGTGCGCGGCCGGCGTGATCCCGCTGGGCATCAGCATCATGCGCGACGAGCTGCCGCCGGAGCGGATGGGTTCGGCGATGGCCCTGGTGAGCTCCTCGCTCGGGATCGGCGGCGCGCTCGGCCTGCCGCTCGCCGCGGTGGTCGCCCAGCACGCCAGCTGGCACGTGCTGTTCTGGACCGCGGCGGTGCTCGGCCTGGTGGTCGTCGCCCTCGTCGCGACCCTCGTCCCGGAGTCCCCGGTGCGCGGGGGCGGCCGGTTCGACGTCGTCGGCGCCGTCGGGCTCTCGGTCGGCCTGGTCTGCCTGCTGCTCGCCATCTCCAAGGGCTCGGACTGGGGTTGGGGCAGCGGCAGCACGCTCGGGATGTTCGCGGCCGCGGTCGTCGTCCTGCTGCTGTGGGGCGTGTTCGAGCTGCGCACCACCAGCCCGCTGGTCGACCTGCGCACCACCGTCCGCCGTCAGGTGCTGATGACCAACGCGGCCTCGGTGGTGGTCGGTTTCGCGATGTACGCGATGTCGCTGATCATCCCGCAGTTGCTCCAGCTGCCGGCCGCCACCGGCTTCGGCCTCGGGCAGTCGATGGTCGCCGCGGGTCTGTGCATGGCGCCGTCCGGCCTGGTGATGATGGCTGTCTCCCCGGTGTCGGCCCGGCTCTCGGCCGCCCGCGGCCCCAAGGTGGCCCTGCTGGTCGGCACGCTGGTGATCGCCGCGGGCTACGGGCTGTCGCTGGCCCTGATGGGTCACGTCTGGGGCGTCGTCGTCTGCTCCAGCGTCATCGGCGCCGGTATCGCCTTCGCGTACGCCTCGATGCCGGCCCTGATCATGGGCGCCGTGCGGGCCTCCGAGACGGCCGCCGCCAACGGTCTCAACACCCTGATGCGGTCCATCGGCACCTCGACCTCGGCGGCGGTGATCGGCGTGGTGCTCTCCCACATGACCGTCCGGATGGGGCCGGTGGCGCTGCCGTCCGAGAGCGGGTTCCGGACGGGCCTGGCGATCGGGCTCGGTGCGGCACTGGCGGCCGCCCTGGTGACGCTGGCCGTACCCGGCCGCGCCCGCGACGCTGCGGCGGCGACGGCTCCGCGTGCGGCCGACGCCAATGCCGACGCCAATGCCGACGCCGACGCCGGGTCCGCGCCCGAGCCCGAGTCGGCCGCCCGCCCCTGAGTCGCCACCCGCCCCTGAGTCGCCACCCGTCGCCCCGCCGCCCACCTCCGCCGCCCCCGCGGGCGGCGGGCGGGCGGCGGGGCACACGGGCGTCCGCCCGCCGTAGCAAATCGTTTACGAGTAAAACACTTGCTAACATTGTTCGGGTGAGCAGCTCCACCCGTCCCCCCGCGACCGCCCGCCCGCGCTTCGTCCTGCGACGCCGACTGGCGGCCCCGCTCCGCCTCGGCCGCCCGTCCGACATCTGGTACAAGCCCGCACTCAGCGTGGTGGCCGCCGCGGCCGTCCCCGATGCACTCCTGCTCGCAGCCGGGCGCCTCGACCTCGCGATGGCCACCACCGCCGGCGCGCTCTGCGCGCTGTACGGCCACCACCTGCCGTACGCGGCCCGCGCCCGCGCCGTCGCGCTCGTCCTGCTCGGGATGCTCGCCGGCTTCGGTACGGCCATGGCCGCCGCGGCGCTCACCCACTCGGTCGTCGTCCTGGTCGCGGTCGGCGCCCTGCTCGCCGCCGTCCAGAAGGCGGTCTGCGACGCCACCCGGATCGGACCACCCGGCCACGTGGTGCTCGCCTTCGTCTCCTCGGCCGCGCTGTTCGTGCCGCTGTCCGCCCCGGCGATCGCCGGCCGGCTCGGTCTGGCCGCGGCCGCCGGCGCGTTCGCCTGGCTGGTCTGTCTGGCACCTGCACTGATCCGCCGCGACGGGCCCGAGCGGCACGCCGTCGCGCGCGCCCTCGACGCCGCGGCCGCGTACGCCGCCACCCCCGAGGGTCCGCACCGCACCCGGCCGCGCGCCGTGGCCGCCGCGGCCCTCCACGCCGCCTGGTCCTCGCTGCCGACGCCCGCGGACGGCCCGGCCCGGCGGGGCGGCGCGGACCGGTGCACCCTCGTCCGACTGCTCGGCCACGCCGAGGCCGCGCTCGCGGCCGCCCACACCGGTGGCCCCGCCCCGGGCGGCGCGGCCGACCCGGGGCGGCTGCGCGGACTCGCCCTGGCCCTGCGCACCGGCGCCCCCTGCCCGCCCCGGACCCGGCCGGCACCGAACACGTCACCGGACACGACACCGGGCACGCCGCCGTCGCCGGGCACGCCCCCGCACCCCGCCCCTCCCTGCTGCGCCTGCTCGGCCCGGGCTCGCCGCTGCTGCCGGTCGTGCACCGGACGTTCCTCGGCTGCGCCCTGGCCGGCTGGGGTGCAGCCGCGCTCGGCATCGGCCGCCCGTCCTGGGCGCTGGTCACCGCCGCCTCGCTCTACCAGGCCAACGGCACGCTCACCTGGCACCGGGCCGTGCAGCGGGTGGTCGGCAACCTGCTCGGGGTACTGGTCTTCGCCGCCGTCGTGCCCCTCGCCCACCTCGGCGCCGTCCCGCTGGTGCTCTGCTGCCTGGCCGGCAACTTCGGCGCGGAGGCGCTGATCGGCCGCAACTACTGGCTCGGCAGCATCTGCGTCACCCCGATGGCGCTGCTCGTCACCGAGTTCGGCCGCACCCAGCCGAGCGGCCCGCTGGTCGCCGACCGGATCCTCGACACCGTGGCCGGCGCCCTGCTCGGGCTCCTCGCCGTCCTGCTGGTCACCAACCGCAGGGCCGGCCGCCGGGTCGGCGCCACCGTCCGGGACGCCGCGGCCGCCCGGGAGCATGCCGAACACCTCCTCGCGCACCCCTCCCCGGAGCCCGCGGCCCTCGCCGCAGCGGGCCGCCGCCTCACCGGCGCCCTCGTCGACCTGCGGACCGCCGCCGACACCGCGGCCGGCGAATGGCCCCGACCGGACCTCCCCGACCGCGAGGTCGCGGCCGAGGAGCACGCCGGACACCGTACGCTCGCAGCGACGGTACGGCGCAGGGGCGGCCTCACCGGCCCGCTCGCCGCGGCCCGGTGAGACCCGGGCGGCCACCCGGCCGCCGGACCGCGGCAGGCGGCAGGACAGCACGCGGCAGGGCAGGCATGACGGCACGCAGCACGGCACGCGGCAGGGCAGGCATGACGGCACGCAGCTCGGCACACAGTACGGCGGGCAGGACAGCACGCAGAACGGGGCGGCAGGCATGACGGCACGCAGCTCGGCACACAGTACGGCGGGCAGGACAGCACGCAGAACGGGGCGGCAGGCATGACGGAGTCGGTGGCGCCGACGGACACGGTGGCGGCCGTCGTCGCGCAGTGGCGCGGCATCCACCCCCACCTGGACACCGGGCCGATGGAGATCATCGGCCGGATCAACCGCTGTGCCGCGCTGCTCCAGCAGGCCGAGGACGCACCGCTGCGCCGGGCCGGGCTCACCCGCCCGGAGTTCGACCTGCTCGGTGCGCTGCGCCGCACCGGGCACGAGCTGACGCCCGGCGAACTGGCGCGGGAGACCTTCTCCTCCGGGGCGGCCGTCACCAAGCGGCTGCGGCAGCTCCAGGACCGCGGCCTCGTCGAGCGGCGGGCGGACACCCGGGACCGCCGGGTGGCGCACCTGCGGCTGACGGACGCCGGTCGCGGCCTGGTCGACCGGATCCTGCCGGACCAACTGGCCTTCGAGCGCACGGTGCTCGCCGGGCTCACCGGGGAGCGCCACGGCGAGCTGGCCGGCCGGCTGGCGGAGCTGCTCGGGCAGTTGGAGGGCCGGATCGGCGGCTGACCGCCGGCCCGGCCCCTGTGGACGCGGTCGGGGGCGTCAGCCCTCCGCGCCGAGCCAGAGGTCCGGCCCGAACACCTCGTAGTGGATGTCGGCGGGGCGGATGCCCGCCGCGATCAGCTGTCCGCGCACCGAGCGCAGGAACGGCACCGGGCCGCACAGGTAGGCGGTGGCGCCGGCCGGCACGTCGATGCCGGACAGCTCCACCAGGCCGGTCCGGTCGGCCGGCAGGTCGTCGGCGGCCTGCTCGTAGAAGACGTGGGCCTCGGCGTCCGGGAGCTTGCCGACGAGCTGGTGCAGGTCCTCCCGGAAGGCGTGGCTCCCCGGGTCGCGGTCGCCGTGCACGGCGACGACGCGGCGGGTGGCGCCGGTGGCGGCCAGGTGGGCGAGCATGCCGATCATCGGGGTGCAGCCGATACCGGCCGAGGCGAGCAGCAGCGGCCCCTCCCCGTCGGCGAGCACGACGTCGCCGAACGGAGGGCTGATCCGGAGGGTGTCGCCGCTGCCGACCCGGTCGTGCAGGTGGTGGGAGACCTCCCCGGCGGGCGCGCCCGCCACCCGCTTGACCGCGAAGGAAAGCGCGCCGTCGAGCTGCCCGGTCAGGCTGTACTGACGGATCTGCCGGGCGCCGTCCGGGAGTTCGACCTCCACGGAGACGTACTGGCCGGGCCGGACGGCGGGCACCGGGCTGCCGTCGGCCGGGCGGACGACGAAGGTCGCGACATCGGCGGTCTCCGGGATCCGGGCGACCACGGTGTACGGGCGCCGGGCCTCGCCGGGAGCGGAGCCGGCCTGCGCGTACAGGTCGCTCTCCAGGGCGATCAGGGCGTGCGCCATCAGCCAGTAGACCTCGTCCCAGGCGGCCGCGACCTCGGGGGTGACGGCGTCGCCGAGCACCTCGACGATCGCGGCGAACAGGTGCTCGTGCACCACCTGGTACTGCTCGGGGGCGATGCCGAGCGAGGCGTGCTTGTGGGCGATCCGGGCGAGCATGGCGTCCGGGCGCACCTCGGAGTGTGCGACCAGCGCGGTGGCGAACGCCGCTATCGATCCGGCCAGGGCCTGGCGCTGGCTGCCGTTGGCCTGGTTGCCCCGGTTGAAGAGGTCCCGCAGCAGCTCGGGGTGGGCCTCGAAGAGCCGCTCGTAGAAGCGCGCGGTGATCTCGCCGACGGCACCGCCGACGACCGGCAGGGTGGCCTCGACGACCGGGAGGTTCTGCGGGGACAGCATCGGAGCTCCTAATTGGTATGTGATCTTCGTATTTTTGGCTGTGCGCGGCAATCGGCCGCAGGTCCGGCCGGTGCGGCCCGGGATCACTCCCGGGCGGTCGGGCGGACGGGCAGTCCGAGCAGCACGGGGCCGGTCGGCGAGGCGACCAGGTCGTCGACGCAGAGCGGGTCGAGTGCCGCGAAGAACGCCTCCTGGGCGCTGCGCAGCGCGCCGCGCAGCCGGCAGGCGGCCCGCAGCGGGCACGGCGGATCGTCCTCGCAGCCCACCACGTCACCGACCCCCTCCAACTCCCGGACCAGCGCACCCAGCGAGCCCGTCCGGCCGGCCAGGGTGAGCGCGAGGCCGCCGCTGCGGCCCCGCCGGGCCTCCACCACGCCGAGGTGCTGGAGTCGGCTGACCACCTTGGCCGCGTGCGTGTACGGCACGTCCATCGCCGCCGCGACCTCGCGGGTGGTCGGGTTGGACGCCTCGTCCAGCACGGCCAGCCGCATGGCGATGCGCAGGGCGATGTCGGTGCTCTTGGTCAGCCTCACGACCGGAAGACTATCTAATGCGAATCCTGGACTCGTCTTTGGGGGCGGTTTCCGGCCGGTGGCCGTCAACGGGCCGCCGTCAGCTCGGCGAGCAGCTCGGGGCCGGCCCAGGTGCGGGCCGCGGGGCCGGACTCCTCGGCCGCCCGGACGAGCTCGATCAGCCGGGCGTTCGCCGGGGCCGCCAGCCCGTGCCGCGCCGCCATCGCGACCACCTCGCCCTGGAGGCTGTCGATCTCCGTCCGCCGGCCGCGCTGCAGATCCTCCCAGGTCGACGACCGCGCCTCGGCGTCCACCTGCAGCGCTGCCGCCGCCAGCCGCCGGAAGACCCCGTCCGGCAGGGCCAGCAGCCTGGGCATCAGCGCGGTCGGCAGCGCCCCCAGCCGTGCCGGGCGGACCCCGTCCGCCCGCATCGCCGCCAGCGCCTCCCGCTGACACAGCGCCAGGCAGCGCCGGTAGGCGCGCGAGCCGAGCTCCTCGCGCAGCGGCAGGCCGGACAGCGCGTTGATCGCGTTGTTCAGGTTCATCAACAGCTTGCCGTGCTGCACCTCGCGCATGTCGGCGCGGCGCTCGATCGCCAGCCCGGCCTGTTCGGCGGCCTCCGCCAGCGCGATCCCGGCAGGCTGGTCGTCGATCATCAGGGCCCCGCCCGAGCCCTGGTGGAAGACGCCGGGCGCGGTCTGCAGCACGTTGTACGGGACCATCCCGGCGACCACCGGGTGCGCGTCGCCGACCGCGGCCCGCAGCTGCGCCGGGTTGTGCAGGCCGTTCTGCAGGCTGATCACCGCCGCGCCGGGGAGAGCCGGCCGGCGAGGTCCTGGCCGGCCCCGGTCGTCCCGCCCGACTTGACCGTCACCAGCACCAGGTCCGCGTCGCGCAGGGCCTCGGGCGACGTGGCCAGGCGCAGCCGGTCGGCCGGTATGCGGCGGGTGGGACGGCCGCCGCCGGTGAGGGTGAGGCCGTGTGCGCGCAGGATCTCCATCGCGGCGGGCCGTCCGACCAGGGTGACGTCCGCGACGGCGGAGAGCAGGCCGCCGAGGTGGCAGCCGATGCTGCCGGCGCCGAGGACGGCGATCACCGGGCGCCGCCCGGCGCCGGGTCGGTCGGTGCGCGGTCGGTCGGTGGGCGGTCGGTCGGTGGGCGCGTCCAGCGGTCGGTCGGTCGGCTCGGGCACCACGGTGGTTCTCCTGGCGTCGGCGGCAGGGCGTGCGGAGCACCCTAGCGCGGCGCCGCCACCGGGCCGCCGGTGTCCCCGTGTTCGTCCCGGCCGCTCCCCGCGTGGCAGGCTCGGCGGACCGCCCTGGCGGGCGGGACGGGCAGGCGGGACGGGCGGGTCAGCCGGCCGGGCCGACCAGGGCGGCGACCGCGCTGCGCAGGTGTTCCCGGGCGGCCCCGCCGTCGAGGTTCCCGGCGACCATGCTGCCGTCGCGCAGCAGGACCAGGATGCCGGCGGCGGTCTCCGGGTCGGGGTGGCCGCAGCCGGCGGCCAGGTCGGCCAGTGCGGCGCGGAACCAGCGGCGGTGCTCGGCGACGGCCTGCCGGACGGGGTGCGCCGGATCGGGGTACTCGGCGGCGGTGTTGATGAACGGGCAGCCCCGGAAGCCCGGACCGCAGATCTCCTCGGCCAGTGTCCCGACCAGCAGGTCGAGGACGCCGCGCGGGTCGCGGGCCGCGGCGCCGGCGGCGGCGAACCGTGCCCGGACGTCCCGGTCGCGCTGCTGGATGTAGGCGAGGACGAGTTCGTCCTTGCCGGGGAAGTGGCGGTAGAAGGTCGCCTTGGTGACGCCGGCCGCGGTGATCAGCCGGTCGACGCCGACAGCCTGGACGCCCTCGGCGTAGAACAGCCCGGACGCCGTCTCCAGCAGCCGCTCGCGCGCCGCTGACCTGCGCGAAGGGGCGTCGGCGAGTGCTGATCGAGCGTCCATGGGGCCAACATAACAGGCTGTTCGACCGGCCCGGGGCGACCTTTCCCAAGCCGGAACCCCGGGGCCGTGGACGGTGCCGCCGGGCCGCCCCTCCGCTCGTGCCGCGTCCGCCCGCCACCGGGCGCCCGTCGCGCCGCGGCGCCGCCCGGAACGTGACGCACCCCCTGCGGACGAGGCCGCCGACCCCGTTGACTACCACTGCTAGTTTACTGACGGGTAGCCCCGACCGTCACCGGACCACCACCGGACCATCAGCGGACATGAGGAGCGGCACGTGCAGCAGCACGCGGACCACTGCATCGGCGGACGCTGGCGGCCGGCCGCCGGGCCGGACACCATCGCCGTCGTCGACCCCGCCACCGAGCAGGTCATCGCCACCGTCCCCGCCGGCACCCCCGCCGAGGTCGACCAGGTGGTGTACGGGCTCGGCGGGATCGGACTGGCCGTCCTGCAGGCCGCGCGGATCGCCGGCGCCGGGCGGATCATCGCCGTCGACGTCGCGCCCGGCAAGGAGGAGCTGGCCCGGCAGCACGGCGCGACCGACTTCCTGATCGCGGACGACCGGACACCGAAGGCCGTCCGGGAGCTCACCGGCGGCCTCGGCGCCGACCACGCCTTCGAATGCGTCGGGCGGGGCGCCGCGATCCGCTCCGCCTGGTCGGCGACCCGCCGCGGCGGCCGCACCACCGTGGTCGGCATCGGCGGCAAGGAGGACGAGGTGTCCTTCTCGGCGCTGGAGCTCTTCCACTACGCCCGGACGCTGACCGCCTGTGTCTTCGGCAACTGCGACCCCGTCGAGTCGGTGCCCGTCCTGGCCGGCCACGTCCGCTCCGGGCGCCTCGACCTGGACGCGCTGATCACCGACCGGATCGGGCTGGCGGACATCCCGGCCGCCTTCGAGCGGATGACGGCCGGCCGCGGCGGCCGCTCCCTGGTGGTCTTCGACGGATAGGGCCCACCGGCCGCGCGCTCCCCGGAGGCTTCCGCCGGCCGCACCGACGCCGAGGCCCCCGCCGTCCGGTCGGACGGCGGGGGCCTCGGGGCGGATCGGGCATCAGGCCGACGGTGTCCCGGCGGGCTGGACGGGTGCGGCCGGCTTCGGCGCGGTCGAGCCGCCGGAGCGCCGCAGGAACAGCGCCAGGGTGGGCGCCAGGTAGAGCACCCAGACGATCACCTGGAGCGCGGTCGGGTCCGGCTGGAAGTTGAAGACGCCCTTCAGCAGGGTGCCGTACCAGCTGTCCTTCGGGATGGTGCTGGAGATGTCGAACAGCACGTCGTGCAGGCCGGGGATCCAGCCGGCCTCCTGGAGGTCGTGCACGCCGTAGGCGAGCACGCCCGCGGCGACGACGACCAGCATCGCGCCCGTCCAGGTGAAGAACTTCGCCAGGTTGATCTTCAGCGCGCCGCGGTAGAACAGCCAGCCCAGCACCACCGAGGTCAGCAGGCCGAGGACGGCGCCGACCAGCGGGCGGACCCCGTCGCTGGTGGCCTGCACGGCCGTCCAGATGAACAGCGCCGTCTCCAGACCCTCGCGGCCCACGGCGAGGAACGCCGTCAGCACCAGGGCGAAGGTGCCCATGGCGAGCGCCGCGTCCAGCTTGCCGTGCAGTTCGGTCTTCAGGTGGCGTGCCGTGCGGCGCATCCAGAAGACCATCCAGGTGACCAGCCCGACCGCGATGACCGACAGCGAGCCGCCGAGCGCCTCCTGCGACTCGAAGTCCATCTGCGTCGAGCCGTACTGCAGCACGGCGCCGAAGGCCATCGAGAGCACGACGGCCGCGGCGATGCCGCCCCACACGGGGGCGAGCCTGTCCCGCCGACCGGTCTTGACCAGGTAGGCGATCAGGATGCAGACGACGAGGCTGGCTTCGAGGCCCTCACGCAGGCCGATCAGGTAGTTGCCGAACACGGGGGCTCCTGGGGTCGGAGGTGGTACGGGGTCGGGAGGTCAGCCGAACAGGGCCTGGCCCCACCATTCGCCGGGCTTGCGGACACCGGGCGGGCACGCGAAGTGGGCGGAGCCGACGTGCGTGATGTACTCGTTCAGCTTGTCGTTGGCCGCGAGCTTGGTCTGCAGCGGCACGAACGCCTTGCGGGTGTCGCGCTGGTACGCGAGGAAGAACAGGCCGGCGTCCAGGCGGCCGAGGCCGTCCGAACCGTCGGTGAAGGAGAAGCCGCGGCGCAGGATCATCAGCCCGTTGTTGCTGTCCGGGTGGGCGAGGCGCACGTGGGAGTCCTGCGGCATCGCCGAGAGGTCCGGGGTGTCCCGCTCCTTCTGCTTGCCGTACGGCGCGCCCTCGCCCTTGGTGCGGCCGAAGACGTCCTCCTGCTCCTTGAGCGAGGTGCGGTCCCAGGCCTCGATGGTCATCCGGATCCGCCGCGACACCAGGTACGAGCCGCCGGTCATCCACTCCGGGCCGTCGCCGGGGGCGACCCAGACGTGGTCGGCGAGCTTCGCGGTGTCGGAGCCCGCGATGTTGTGGGTGCCGTCCTTGAAGCCCATCAGGTTGCGCGGGGTCTGTGCCTCGGGCGTGGTGGAGGAGGTCTTGCCGAAACCGAGCTGCGACCAGCGGACGTTGACCACGCCCATGCCGATCCGGGCCAGGTTGCGGATGGCGTGCACCGCGACCTGCGGGTCGTCCGCGCAGGCCTGGATGCAGATGTCGCCGCCGACCCGGCCGTCCTCCAGCCGGTCGCCGCGGAACTTCGGCAGGTCGATCAGCGCCTCCGGGCGCCGCGCCTTGAGGCCGAAACGGTCGACACCGTCCTTCTCGAACAGCGTCGGACCGAAGCCGATGGTCAGCGTCAGCCGGGAGGCGGGCAGGCCGAGCGCCTCACCGGTGTCGTCCGGCGGGGCCTGCGGGACGCCGCCGGTGGCGCCGGCCCCGACCTCGCGGCCGCCGGTCATCGCGGCGGCGGCCTTCGTCCACTCCTTCAGCATCGCGACCAGCGCGGCGCGGTCGTTCGTGGCGACGTCGAAGGCGGCGAAGTGCAGCCGGTCCTGGACGGGCGTCGCGATCCCGGACTGGTGGTCGCCGTAGAAGGCGATGTCCGCGGTCGAGTCGACGGCCGGCGCGGCGGCGCCGTCCTCCTTCATGGTGGCGGCGGCGACCGACCCGGCCGCGGCCGCGCCCAGGGCCAGGCCGGCACCGGCCCAGCCGATGAGGGCGCGCCGGCTGGGGGCGGGCTGCTCGGCGGCCTGGTCGGCCGGGGTGGCGGGCTGAGCGGTCTCGGCGTCCACGGGGTTCCTCACGGGGCTGGCTCGGCGGTACTGACTCGGCGTGCGGATGCGGCGGCCGGTGGGGCCGCCGCACCCGCGGCCGTGCTACGGGGTGACGACGGCGGCGGCGAGCTTGGAGAGCGGCTCGCCCAGCGAGTTGACCGCGTCGGAGAACGCCTTGCGCTCCGGCTCGGTGACCTTGTCGTAGGAGGTGTAGGTGCCGTCGGCCTGCTTGTACTTGGCGAGCAGGGCGTTGATCGCGGTGAACTCGCCGTCGAGGGTCTTGGCCAGGGCCGCGTCCTTCTCCGCGACGACCGGCTTCAGCAGCGCGTACGCCTTGTCGGCGCCGTCGACGTTGGCCTGGAAGTCCGAGAGGTCGGTGTGGCTGTAGCGGTCCTCCTCACCGGTGATCTTGTTCTTGGCGACCTCGTCCAGCAGTTCCTTGGCGCCGTTGGCCATGCCGGTCGGGGTGATCTCGGCCTTGGGGATGCGGGTCTGCCAGTCCTTCAGGTCGGCGACGAGCTGGTCGGCCAGCTTCTTGTCGTCGTCGGTGACCTTGCCGTCGGCCCAGATCGACTTCTCGAGCTTGTGCCAGCCCGTCCACTGCTGGCCGGCCTCCAGGCCGTCCTCGCGGGTGTCGGTCTTCGGGTCGATGTCGCCGAAGCTCTCGGCGACCGGCTCGGTGCGCTCCCAGCCCACCCGGGACGCGGCGAAGAGCGACTTCGCCTTCTCCAGGTCGCCGGACTTGACCGCCTCGGCGAACTGCGTGACCACCGGGATGGTCGCGTCGGCCTGCTGCTGGGCGTAGGCGCGGTAGGCGTCGACGGCGGACTGCAGACGGGGGTCGGCCTTGGCGGTGCTCGCACCGTCACCGGTGACGGTGATCTTCTGGCGGATGCCGTCGCCGGTCATGCCCGGCTTGCAGGCGACCTCGTACGAGCCCGGCTTGATCTCGGCGGAGATCGTGGCCCTGGTGCCGGGGCCGATGTTCTCCCGCTCGGTCACGATCTTGTCGCCGGCCGCGTAGACGTAGACCTCGGTGGCCTTCGACCCCTTGTTGTGCACCTCCAGGTGCACGGTGCCGCCGGGGAAGGTGGTGGTCGACAGCTCGCAGGCCGAGTCGGAGGCGTTGACCTGGACCGCGTCCGCCGATCCCGCGTCGTCCTTCTTCGAGCAACCGGCCAGGGCGGCACCGGCGACGGCGAGGGACAGCAGCGTGACTGCGGTGGAACGACGGGCGGGCATGGCAGGCTCCGTGGGTGCGGGGTCAGTGGTCCGGCAGGCAGACAGTAAGGGAAGCAAGGCTAACCTAACAACCTTTCGGGCCGTCAGCTCCGGCGCCCCCGCACCGCCCGCCCCCGGGCACTCCGGGGCGCACCCCGGGGCACCCGGCCGTCCCCGCACCGTCCCCGCGCCACGGCAGGCCCGCCGCAGCAGGATCGTTCGTCTGCGGAGCCAGGCTGCCCCGGCCCGGTCACCCGGCGTCCGCGTACCCGTTCAGGGCAGCCACCGCTGCGCCCGGGTTACCAAGGTCATAGCGGTCGACGGCCAGGAACGAGGGCTTCTTGCGGGCCGCCGGGCGGCAGAACCGCTCCGCGCGGTCCAGCAGCTTCCCGTTGTCGCCCGAGGCGGTCGGTGCGACCGTGACGTCCCGGAAGTGGTTCATCACGAACAGCGGGCGGAAGCCGGGCTCCGTCCGGGTCAGCGGCACGACGTCGTCCGCGCCGTACCAGCGGCTGTAGCAGGACCAGTCCGAGGTGCCGATGCCCGAACCCATCGACCAGTAGTTCTCCACCGTCCACTCCCGCTGGTACATCACCCCGAACGAGTCGCGGGTCAGTCCGGCCGCCTGGTCGGCCGCCCGGCTGTGGTCGGTGAACAGCAGCAGCCGGTGGTTGCCCGCGACCAGGTCCGCCACCCGCGGCCAGCCGTGCTCCCGGACCCCGGCGGTGTCCGGCCGGAACAGCACCTCGGGCAGGCCGCGCACCCGCGCCACCTCGGCACGCAGCACCCCGGGGTCGACGTAGTCCTCCAGGAAGACCGTGGCGATCTCCGACGGGTGCCGGTCGAGGAAGTCGACGATCCGCTGCAGGTCGACCCAGAGCGCGACGGGCCGGCTGACCCAGAAGCAGCTGTCGTGGCAGAGGATCGCGCCGTCGGGCGTCTGGTGGATGTCCAGCATGAACCCGCGCACGCCGTCGGCGAGCTGCTGGTCGATGCCGCGCGCCTGGTTCGGCGCCAGGTTCACGAACGGCGGCGCGAACCCGCCGTCCACGCCGTTGGCGTACGCGTTGTGCGCCGTCAGGAAGGTCATCCGGTCGAGGGTGCGCAGCTCCGGGCCGGGCATCGGCACGGTCGCGGGGGAGAGTGGGGTGAGGTACCAGTCGGTGAGCGGGCCGCTGCCCGCGACGATCAACTCGGCCGGGTAGACGGCGCCCGCGGGCTTCGGGGCCACGCTCAGGTACTGCTCCGCGCCGGGCACCCGCAGCCGGTGCGTCTGCGCCCCGGAGGACAGCACCTCCCACACCGCGGCCGGGTCGGCGCAGCCGACCACCACCGCCCGGGAGCCCGAACGGCCCAGGCAGCGCCCGGCCTGGTCGGTGCTCTCCAGCACGGCCCCGGCGCCCTGCGGCCGCAACGTCCACTGCTGATGGTCCTCGTTGCCCCGGGGGTTGTGCAGGGCCACCGTGCCGCCCGCGTCGGCCGCGTTCAGTCCGGCGACGGCGCTCTGGACGTAGTACCCGCCCGGCGGGAGGTCCGCGGCGGCGGCCATCGCGGGCGGGCCGGCGCAGAGGGCGGCGAGCTGGGCGGCGGCGAGGAGCAGGCCGGTCCGGATCGTGCGCATCGTGGTCCTCCCGTGGGGCCCTGAGGCGGCGTCACCCCATCGAACCGCATCCGGGCGTCATGTACCAGACAATGTGCATGCCCCGTCCGGTGCGTCCGGGACGCCGGCGACGTCCGCGACGTACGATGCCGAGGAGGAGGCCGCCGATGGACCGTCAGGACTGGGACGCCCGCTACCGCGCCGCCGAGCTGCTCTGGGGCGCGGAACCCAACCGCCGGCTGGTCCGCGAGTGCGCGGACCTCCCGCCCGGCCGGGCCCTGGACCTCGCCGCCGGCGAGGGCCGAAACGCCATCTGGCTCGCAGGCCGCGGCTGGCAGGTCACCGCCCTGGACTTCTCCGCCGTCGCGCTGGAGCGCGGCCGGGCGCTGGCCGCCGCCGGCCCGCCCGGCGCCGCCGACCGGATCACCTGGACGGTGGCCGACGCCCGCACCGCCGCGCCCGTGCCGGGCGGTTACGACCTCGTGCTGCTCGCTTATCTGCACCTGCCCGCCGCCGGTCGCCGGGCTGCGCTGCGGCACGCCGCGGACGGGCTCGCTCCGGGCGGCACCCTGCTGGTCATCGGCCACGACTCGACCAACCTGGCCGAGGGTGTCGGCGGCCCGCAGGACCCGGCGGTGCTCTTCACCCCGGACGACGTCCTCGCCGACCTGGCCGGCGTGGGCCTGACGACCGTCCGCGCCGAGCGGGTGCACCGCACGGTGCCCGCCCCGGACGGCCACGGCACGGCGGGCCGCGCGGTGGACGCCCTGGTGCGAATGCGCAGGCCCGACACTCCCTAGACCCCGGCCGCGGTCCGCTCCGCGGTTCTTTCCGCAGTCCTCCCCGCGGTCCTCGCCGCGGCCTGGGTGGGGGCGGGCCGGGTCCGCCGGGAGCGCGGGGAGGCCTCCAGGGCGCGCAGGCCGCCGGCGCGGAAGCGGTCGCGCCAGGCGGTGACCAGCGCCGTCGAGTGCCCGAGCCGACCGGCGACCTCCTCGGCGGCGGCCTGCTCGCAGCCCAGCACGATCCGCGCCCGCAGGGCCAGTCCGCGGTCCGGTGCGTTGGGCGACGCCCAGGAGTGCAGCACGGCCCGGTCCGAGGCGCCGATCGCCGCCGCACCCGCCGTCCGCGGCAGCCGGTCGCCCGGGAGGATGGCCTGGCTGTCGGCGTACCGCAGTTCGGCGCCCTCGTCGCTGATCCGGAAGGCGGTGCCGATCAGCGCCCGGCCGTGCTGGTCGGTGATGGTGCGGTGGACGGCGAGTCCGTCGGCTGCGCCGCCGCCGGGTGCCGGGGCGCGGACCAACTGGACGCGGTCCGCGGCGCGCAGCCGCAGCCCGGCCATCGCCGACCACAGGTAGAGGTCACCGAGGTCGGCGGTCGGCCCGCCGGTCCGATCGGCGGCCGGCCCGGCGTCGGCCGCGGCGGCGGCCCGGCCGAGTTGGGGCACCAGCAGCACCAGCACCGGCGCGAACCAGGTGGTCGCACGCTGCAGGGCGGTGCCGTCCGGGCCGGTCAGCCGGTGGTCGTACGTCAGGGCCGCCCGGTCGGGCGGAATGTCCAGCGCCGCGGCGGCCCAGCGCTCGGGTGTCCGCCGCGCCAGCCGGCCGCCGCCGGCCGCCGGCCGGTCCGGTGGCAGGAAGGAGCCCGGGAACGAGGTGGCCGGCGTGCGGCTGAGCGAGGCCCGGACGGGCCTGGCTCCGGGTGGCGCCAGTGCGTAGGTGCCGAGATGGTCGCCGGCCACCCGCCCCTGGGTGCGCAGGTGCTGCAGGGCGGCGCGGACCGTCTGCCGGTTGACCCCGTAGGCGGCGGCGAGCCGGCGTTCCGAGGGCAGGTTCAGACCGGCGGGCAGTCGCCCGGTGCTGATCCCTGCCGCGAGATCGTCTGCGATGTCCTGGTACGCCGCGGCGCGGCGCGTCCTCTGCTGAGCAGGCATGACGAGGAGACCCCCACTGGTCGTTCCGTAGCCCTACCCCATGACCGTGCACGGTCAGCTTAGGGTATTGGTCTGGACCACTGGTCGGTTTCCGGTGAATCTCCTGTGCAGGATCCGGGGCCTCCTCCCGGCACCCGATCCGCACCGCGTCGCGCCGAGTACCGCCGAACGGGCGGTCTTGTGCGGCTCGTTCGGCCCAGCCGCTGTCGCGGCACCGGCCGGGTCCTCGCAGACTCGAATCCAGGGGTGAGATCGACTGAGAGGCTGTCCCGTGAAGCTCGTCGTCCGTCACATCGTCATCACCGCCACGGCCGTCACGCTCGGCCTCGGCATGGCCGCCTGCGGCAGCGCCGCGCAGTCCACCGGGTCCGGCGCATCCGGTTCGGCGGCTTCCGGCGGCACCGTCAAGGTCGGTCTTCTCCTCCCGGAGTCCAAGACCACTCGCTACGAGCAATTCGACAAGCCGCTGCTCGAGGCGAACATCAAGAAGCTCGTCCCGGGTGCGCAGATCGACTACTACAACGCCAACCAGGACGCGACGCTCCAGCAGACCCAGGTCGACACCGCCCTCACCAAGGGCAACAAGATCCTCGTGCTGGACGCCGTCGACTCCAAGTCCATCCAGGCCTCCGTGCAGAAGGCCCACGACGCCGGCGTCAAGGTGCTCGCGTACGACCGGCTCGCGCAGGGCCCGGTCGACGCGTACGTCTCCTTCGACAACTACAAGGTCGGCCAGCTCCAGGGTCAGGCCCTGGTGGAGGCCGTCGGCGCCAATGCGAGCAAGGGCTCGATCATCATGATCAACGGCTCGCCGACCGACCCGAACGCGGGCCAGTTCAAGGCCGGCGCGCACAGCGCGATCGACGGCAAGCTCACGATCGGCAAGGAGTACGACACCCCGAACTGGGACCCGAACACGGCCAACCAGGAGACCGCCGCCGCGATCACCGCCATCGGCGGGCCGAACGTCGTGGGCATCTACTCCGCCAACGACGGCATGGCCGCCGGTGCCGCCACCGCCATGAAGGCCGCCGGCATCAGCGTCCCGCTGACCGGTCAGGACGCCCAGCTCGACGGCATCCAGCGCATCCTCGCCGGCACCCAGACGATGACGATCTACAAGCCGTACGGACCCGAGGCCGAGGCCTCCGCCGCGATCGTCGCCAGCTGGGCCAACGGCGCCTCGCTCACGCCGACCGAAGTGCCGACCACCGCGACCAGCGGCAGCGGCCAGAAGGTGCCCGCCAACCTGATCACCCCGATCGTGGTCACCAAGTCCAACATCAACGACACCGTGGTCAAGGACGGCCTCTACACCGTCGCGCAGATCTGCACTCCCACCTACGCCGACGCCTGCAAGGCCGCCGGCCTCCAGTGACGCGGGTCCCCACCCGTCCGACCGACAAGGGAGTTGATATCCGTGGAAGGCCCACCCGTTCTGGCGTTGCGCGGGGTCTCCAAGCGGTTCGGCGCCGTCCAGGCGCTCACCGACGTGGAACTCGAGGTGCCGGCCGGTGAGGTCGTCGCGCTCGTCGGCGACAACGGCGCCGGCAAGTCCACGCTGGTCAAGGCCATCGCCGGGGTCTACACGCCGGACGACGGCGTGATCGAGTGGGAGGGGCGGTCGGCCAGCATCCACCGCCCCCAGGACGCCCAGCACCTCGGGATCGCGACCGTCTACCAGGACCTCGCGCTCTGCGACAACCTGGACGTGGTGGGCAACCTCTTCCTCGGCCGGGAGATCCGCAGGTTCGGCATCCTGGACGAGGTCGCCATGGAGAAGCGCTCCCGCGAGCTCCTCGACACGCTGTCGATCCGCATCCCCAGCGTGCGCATCCCGATCGCCTCGCTCTCCGGCGGCCAGCGCCAGGTCGTCGCGATCGCCCGCGCCCTCGTCGGCGAGCCGAAGATCGTCATCCTGGACGAGCCCACCGCCGCCCTCGGTGTCGAACAGACCGCGCAGGTGCTCGACCTCGTCGAGCGCCTGCGCGAGCGCGGCCTCGGCGTCATCCTGATCAGCCACAACATGGCCGACGTCATGGCCGTATCGGACAAGGTCGCCGTGCTGCGGCTCGGCCGCAACAACGGCGTCTTCGACCGGCGCGCCACCAACCAGGAGGAGATCATCTCCGCCATCACCGGCGCCACCGACAACGCCGTCACCCGGCGCAGGGAACGCGGTCAGATCCAGGAGCAAGGACAGGAGGGAGAGCAGTGACCGACGACCCCACCGGCGGGACCGGCCCGGAGCGGCACGAGCGCGCCCCGCTGCCCGAGGACAGCATGCCCAAGGGCGGTGTCAACGCCCCCGTCGAGGTCGCCGCCGCCGCAACCCCGGCGGTCGACCCCCGCCTGATCGTCCGCCAGCAGGGCCTGAGCGGGTACGTGCAGGAGTTCCGCCGCCGGATCGGCAGCGGCGAACTCGGCTCGCTCCCCGTCATCGTCGCCCTGATCGTCATCTGGGCCGTCTTCGGCAGCCTCAACTCCACCTTCCTGTCCGCCCAGAACCTCTCCAACCTCTCCCAGCAGATCGTCGGCACCGGGATGATCGCCATCGGCGTGGTCTTCGTGCTGCTGCTCGGCGAGATCGACCTGTCCGTCGGCTCCGTCAGCGGACTCTGCGCGGCGATCTACGCCGTGCTGCTCGTCACCCACGGCGTCAACCAGTGGGTGGCACTGCTGGCGGCCCTGGCCGGCGGCGCGGTCGTCGGCCTGATCCAGGGCTTCTTCTTCGCCAAGGTCGGCGTGCCGGCCTTCGTCGTCACCCTGGCCGGCAACCTCGGCTGGAACGGCCTGATGCTCCAGATCCTCGGCAGCACCGGCACCGTCAACCTGCCCGGCACCGACATCGTCTCCAGGCTCTACACCACCATCTACGGCCAGCAGGCCGCCGCCTACGGCGCCGCCGCCGTCGGCGTCGTGCTCTTCCTCGTCTCCTCGCTGGTCGACACCCGTCGACGGCGGGCCGCCGGAGTGCCGTTCCGGCCGCCGATGGACATCGCGCTGCGCACCATCGCCATCGCCGTCGTCGGCTTCCTCGCCGCGTACACCCTCAACCAGTACAAGGGCCTGCCGCTCGCCCTGCTGATCTTCCTGATCTTCATCGTGGTGCTGGACTTCGTGCTCCGCCGCACCACCTACGGACGGCAGATCTTCGCCCTCGGCGGCAACATCGAGGGCGCCAGGCGCGCCGGTATCAACGTGTCGTGGACCCGGATCTCGGTGTTCATGATCACCTCCACGATGGCGGCTGTCGGCGGTCTCTTCCTGGCCGCGCAGATCCAGTCGGCCAGCCAGACCTCCGGCGGCGGCAACCTGCTGATGAACGCGATCGCCGCGGCGGTCATCGGCGGCACCAGCCTCTTCGGCGGCCGGGGCAGCACCTGGTCGGCACTGCTCGGTGCGCTGGTCATCGGCTCGATCCAGTCCGGCATGAACATCGAAGGCCTCAGCAACGCCCTCCAGTTCATGATCACCGGTGCGGTGCTGCTGGCGGCGGTCGTCATCGACTCGCTGTCGCGCCGGACCCAGAAGGCGGCAGGCCGGGCCTGACCCTGCTGACCGCGACCGCTGTTGTCCCGCGGTTCCGAGCCCCCTGCGGACCGTGCCGTGCGGCCCCCGTTCCCCCGTCCCCGGACGGCGGGGCGGGGGCCGCGGGCGTGCCCGGGGGCTCCTGCGGGCCACCGCCAACGGGCGGCCGCGCTCGGCGGGGTGGGTCAGGTGCCTGTGGTGAACAGGTGCTTGTAGTAGACGGTGGTCGGCCGGAGCGTGCCGGCCGGATCGGTCGCGTAGTCGGGGATGGAGCCCAGCGGCGTCCAGCCGGCGGCGCGGTAGAGCCGCTCGGCGGCGCTGCCGGTCTCGGTGTCGAGCACCAGGAGGGTCCGGCCCGCCCGGAGTGCCGCCGCCTCGACGAGGGCCAGCAGGTGTCGACCGAGACCCCGGCCGCGCGCCGCGTGGTGCACCATCAACTTCGCCACCTCGGCCCGGTGCCGGCTGTTCGGCAGCTCAGCCAGGGCCAGGCTGACCGTGCCGGTGAACGCCCCCGGCGCGCCGGTCGCCCAGACCAGCAGGTGGCCCCCTCGACGGCATCCGCCCGTGCGCGCCACCAGGCCGAGGCCTCCGCTGTCGTCAGCGTCGCGGGGAAGCCGAGCGAGGCCCCGCCGCGGACGGCGTCCAGCAGCAGGTCGGCGAGGCCCGGCGCGGAGTCGCGCAGCGCGTCCGCGTCGAGGGGGAGGGGCGAGCTGTGGGTGTGGGTGGTGTGGGTGTGGGGCCTCGGGGGAGTGGCGGAGGTCGGGTGCGGCAGGGACGGGGACACGGTGCTCCCTCGGGACGGTCGGGTGGTCGGGTGGTCGGGTGGGGGTGGTCGGGTGGGGGTGCGTCCGGCCGGGGCGCGGGCCTCAGGGCAGGACGAGGGCGAGGACGTAACGGGCGGGCTCCGGCCCGGGGTTGCGGAACGCGGAACGCCCCCAGAGCCGGAAGCGCAGGCAGTCGCCGGGTGCCAGGCGGTGCAGCTGCTCCTGCACGGTCAGCTCCAGTCGGCCCGCGAGCAGCCAGAGGTGCTGCTCCAGGCCGGGGACGGACGGGCCGTCGTAGGCGATCGACGCGTCGGCCGGGAGGATCCCCTCCACCAGCTCGCCGCGCATGCCGCTCTGCGGCGGCGAGACCGACCGCCGGACGAATCCGGTGGCCGGGTCCGTCCACACCGGCTGGTCGTGCGCGCGCAGCAGTCCGGCCGCGTCCTGCTCCACCTCGGCGAGCAGCTGGGACATCGTCCGCCCGTAGGCCCGGCAGAGCCGGCCGAGCAGGGCCGCGGTCGGGCTGATCTCGGCGCGTTCCAGCCGGGAGAGGGTGGAGCGGCTGATGTCCGCACGTCGGGCGAGCTCCTCCAGTGACCAGCCGCTGCCCGTCCGCAGCTCGGCGAGCCGGGAGGCCAGGCGGAGGTCCAGTGGATCGATGTCGGGTCCCATATTCGAGATGATATCCCAAATATGGGACAACCTCTCATATCTGGGCCGCGCTTGGTGCTCCGACAGTCCCAGGCGCGGCAGGGGCAGGGCTGCCCCGGCCGAACAGCCGAACAGCCGGACGGGGGTGGCCGACCTATCGTGGAGAGGCGGTGCGGGGGTGCAGGCGGGCGAGGAGCGAGCGATGGAACCGGACGGCGGACAGTTGGACGTCGAGGTGCGGCAGACGGCGCATGCCGTGGTCGTCCGCCCCGAGGGCGAACTCGACCGCGACGGTGAGGGACCGCTGCGCCGTGCGCTGGAGCAGGCCGTCGCGGCCCCGGCCGTCCTGCTGGTGGTCGACTGCGGCGGACTGACCTTCTGCGACTCGGCCGGGCTCGACCTGCTGCTCGGCGCCCGCGAGGCGGTCGAGACCGCCGGCGGCACCCTCGTCCTCGCCGAGCCCGGCCCGGCGATCATCGGGCTGCTGGAGATCGCCGGGGCCGAGGAGGTACTGCGGGTCTACAGCACCGTGGCGGAGGCGCTCGCGGCCGACATCGGGTGAGGCCGGGTGGGGTCGGGTGGGGTCGGGTGAGGTCGAACGGCCCCTGCGGTGGCAGGCCTGCACGGTCCGCAGGGTGCCGTCCCGGGGCCGCCCCCGGCCTTCGCACGGTCCGGCCCCGGGGCTACGCTCGGGGCCGTGAGTGATGACACGTCCGCCGAGCGGGTGCCGGCTGCGGGTTCCGGCTTCGAGCGGGGCACCGACGGCCCCAAGGTGATCGTCGCCGGGGCCGACGGCTCCGAGGCGTCCTGGCGTGCGGTCGCGTACGCCGCAGGCCTCGCCCGCCGCCAGAACGCCCTGCTCGCCGTCGTGTTCGTGCAGCCGCTGCTCGGGGCCGCGGCCGCCCTCGGCGTCCCGGTCGCCGAGGCCACCGGTGCCGTCGCCGAGCAGTTGGTCGGCGAGATCCGGGCCTCCGTCGAGCGGCTGCGCGGCGTCTACAGCGTTCGCTGGAAGTTCGTCACCTTCCCCGGCGACCCGTACAACGGGCTCGTCCGGGCGGCCGACGAGCTGAAGGCGGACGCGGTGGTGGTCGGCGCCTCGGAGCGGGCCGGGCACCGGATCATCGGCTCGGTCGCGGTGCGCCTCGTGAAGGCCGGCCGCTGGCCGGTCACCGTCGTGCCCTGACCGGCGGACTTCCGCTCCCCGCCGGATCACCGCCCCACCGGCCGGGCGGACGCCTCGCCCGCCCGCCGGATCGCCCGCTCCGGGTGCGGTCGCGGTCAGGCCTGGCGCCGCACCCGCAGCGCCCACAGCACCAGCGGTGCCTGCAGCGGCAGACGGGCCAGCGCCATCGAACGCCACGGCTCCGGACGGTCGCGCCAGTCGTAGGCCATCTTCACGTTGGCCGGGAACACGGCCGCGAACAGTCCCGCCGCGGCCAGCGCCCCGGCGGCCCGGGTGCGGGGTGCCAGTACGGCAGCCCCGACCGCCAGTTCCGCCGCCCCGCTCGCGTACGTCCAGCTGCGCGGCGAGCCGGGCAGTGCACGGGGGACGATCGCGTCGAACTGGCGCGGAGCGGCGAAGTGCGCCACCCCCGCGGCGATCAGCAGACCGCCGAGCGCACGGGCGGACGGGAAACGGGCGGGCATCGGCGCACCTCTCCGGCGAAGGACACTTTGGTTACCCGACAGTAGTATCCGGATGCCCGCCGCGGGAAGGGCGTGCCGCGGCCACCCCCGCCGTGGCGACCTGCAGACTGCCCGGGTGCGTCTCCTCCTGGTCTCCGACACCCACGTCCCCGCCCGCGCCCGCCGGCTCCCTGCCGACCTGCTCGCCGCGATCGACGACGCCGACGCGGTCGTGCACGCCGGGGACTGGACCGACACCGGCACCCTCGACCTGCTGGCGGAGCGGGCCGGCCGACTGATCGCCGTCCACGGCAACAACGACGGACCCGAGCTGCGCTCCCGGCTGCCCGAGACCGTCCGTGCCGACCTCGACGGGGTACGCCTCGGCGTCGTCCACGAGACCGGCCCGGCGCAGGGCCGCGAACGGCGCTGCGCCGAGCGCTTCCCCGACCTCGACGTCCTCGTCTTCGGCCACAGCCACATCCCGTGGGACACCGTCGCCGCCAACGGGCTGCGCCTGCTCAACCCCGGCTCGCCGACCGACCGCCGCCGACAGCCGTTCTGCACCTACATGACCGCGCAGATCCGGGACGGCCGTCTGGACGACGTCCTGCTGCACCGGCTGCCGCCGAGAGTCTGAACGGACGTCGGCCGACGGGAGCCGGGCAGTCGAGGGTGTCAGCCGACGAATCCCAGCGCGGCGACCGCACCGAGCGCGCCGAGGCCCATGAAGACCGGCATCAGGACCTTGATCTCCACCCAGCTGCCGGCCCGGAAGCGCATCGCCTTCGGCGGGCCGATCGGGTACCAGCGCTTGCGGCCGATCGGGATCGGCCACAGCACCGGGCACCCGGAGACCGTCAGGGCGTCGCCCAGGCAGTGGATCAGCGAACCGAGCGCCACCGGCAGGCCGATCCACAGGTACTCCTGGCCGGGCTGGTCGAACAGCCACCCCGCACCGTTGCCCGGCTTGTCGAGCACGCTGGCCAGCGTCCACGCACTGGTCGCGCCGAGCAGCCAGACCAGGATGTCGCTGGACATCCGCGCCTGCCGCCACAGCAGGCCCTCGACGGCCAGCACCATGTGGATGAACAGCACCACCAGCACGCCCCAGCGCCCGCCGTACGCCGAGAACACCGATGCCACCGCGCCGGAGAGCGCGGCCCAGAGCCAGGTGTGCGTCAGCGTCCGGTGACCGCCGTTGCGCTTCGGGTCGCCCTTGCCGCGGGTGGCCTTGTAGGCCGCGGCGCCGATCTTGTCGATGACCTCGCACAGACCGCGGGAGATCGGCCCGAACGCCCGGGAGACCGTCGCCGCCTTGTGGTCGAGGTCGGGGGCGAGCGCCGCGCCCGCCGATATCAGCGCGCCGGCCAGCAGGACCGGCCACGGCATGGGGTTGTCCAGCGCGTACGCCGCCGCTCCAGCGGCCAGCCAGGCCGTCGCGCCGGAGAGCGCGTGTGCCGGTCCCATCATGGTGCTTCCCACCCCATCCGCAGTGCGGGCGCGCACCTGCGCGCCCGGTCGGGCGCAGCATAGCCGAGACGATCAAGGGTTCGACGGGCGGGCCCTGACTGCGGTTCAGCCCCTGCGGGGCCGGGGTCGGCCGTACCGGAACCGGTCGCCCGGGGCCCGGCCGACCACGTGATGAGCGGGGGCTCGACCTGGGCGCAGAGCGGTCGGCCGCGGGCGTCGGTCAGCCCGAGCCGCCCGACCAGGAGGCCCGTCCCGACGGCGGCGGCGAGCACGTCCGGATCGACCGCCTCCAGCATCAGCTTGGCCCGCCGGAACATCCGAAACGCCCCGGTCTCGTCGACCTCGCCCCAGGACAGGTAGACGAAGCGTCCGCCCGGTCCGCCCTGGACGTACGGGCCGCGCAGGTCGGTGCCGGTCGGGGTCGGGGTGGCCGTGCACTCCAGCGTCCAGCCGGACGCGGCGGCGTCCCCCGGCTGCAGGTCGAGCAACTCGCCGGGCCGGCTGCGGCGTTGCACGGCGACATGGATGTTCGCCGCTCCGGGGAAGCCGGTACCGGGCGCGCAGGTCCGCCCCGGCAGGTCGAAGGCGTCGATACGGATCCTCATCGCGCCATCATCGCCGGGCCGGCCGGGCCGGCGACGGAGGAGGTCCGTCGCTCCGTTGCTCCGCTCCGCGCGAACGGCCCGGACAGCTGCCGTCGGTCCTGGGAGGGTGGCGGGATGGGTGACGACTGGTTGGTCCACCGCTTGGACCTGGGGTACTTCGTCCGCCCGGCCGCGGAGGCCGGTGGTCCGCGGCCGCGGGTGGAGCCGGTGCTGGCCTACCTGGTGCAGGGCCGGGGTGAACTGGTGCTCTTCGACACGGGTATGGGAGCGGTCGACCCGGAGACGGAGCGGTACTACCGGCCGCGTCGCCGTCCGCTGCCCGAGGCGCTGGCGACCGTCGGGGTCACGACCGCCGATGTCTCACTGGTGGTCAACTGCCACCTGCACTTCGACCACTGCGGTGGGAACCCGCTGCTCGCCGGTCGGCCGGTGCTGGTCCAGGCCGTCGAACTGGCCACCGCCCGGGCGGGCGGGTACACCATGGACGCGTTGGTCGACTTCCCCGGCGCGCGGTACGAGGAGCTCACGGGCGAGGCCGAGATCCGGCCGGGGCTGCTGGTCCTGCCGACACCGGGGCACACCGACGGCCACCAGTCGCTGGCCGTCCGGCGGAGCGACGGCACGGTGCTGCTCGCCGGCCAGGCGTACGACTTCGCCTCCGGGTTCGGGTCGGACCGGGCGGCGCGTTCGGCGGCCCGCGACGATGCGGAGCCGCCGCTGCCCGGCCGGCGGGCCTGGCTCGACCGGCTGGCCGAGCTCGACCCGCGGCGCGTGCTCTTCGCCCACGACGGCGCGGTCTGGGAGCCGCCGCGCTGACACCCGGACGGCGTCCGTGGCGGGCAAGGGCTCAGTCCCGTACGGCCTCGACGGCTTCCCTGACCGCGGCGGTGGGGTCCTCGGCGAGCCGGTCCAGGAGCTCGGCGACGCCCGGCGTCCGCCAGCGGCCGACGGCCCAGGCGAGCGCCTCGCGCACCTCCGGGTCGGGGTGCTCCACCAGATGGGCGAGGACGGGCAGCGGGCCGCGGCGCCGCATGCCGAACCAGTGCAGGGTTTCCCGCAGCGCGGCCGAATCCCCTGGCCTGCCCGCCGCCTCGACCCGGGCGATCAGGACACGTGCCGGCGGCGGTGGGCCGTCCAGCTCGTGCGGACGCCGCTCGCGCAGCCGCCGGGAACCGTACTCCCCGCGGACCCGGCAGCCGTAGCACGTGCAGGGCACCCGGCCGTTGGAGTCCGGGAAATACCGCCAGCCGGCCACCTGCGGAGCGCTGCGGATCCGGCGCACCTCACGGGCCGTCACCGCCCGTGGCACGAAGACCTCCCAGCCGCGCGGGTCCGCCATCGCGGCGAGCCGGGCCACCGCCTCGGCGGCCGTCACCCGTTCCGGTGGCCGGTTGTAGCGTCCGACGGTCACCGGTTCCGCGTCGTCGAGCCGCAGGTGGACGGCGACCATTCCGCCGCGGTTGCCGTGGCGGGCCAGCTCGCGCAGCCACTGGTGGGTCAGGGTGTGCGACCGCAGCACCGGGAAGCAGAACACGCCGCGCGAGCCCTCGCGCCCGCGGCTGTCCGCCCGGATCCCGACCCGCCGGATCCTGGGTGCGTCGGCCGCTGAGGTGAGGTGGACGAAGGAAGCCATGGCGTCCGATGCTAGCGCCGCGTCCGGCAATCTAGGCGGGGTAGCGGATCCGCAGTCGCCGGGCCAGCGGGGCTACCGCGGGGCCCGCGCCGAGGGGCCGGGCGAACAGGAAGAGGGAGATCAGTACCGCCGCCGAACCGGCGGCGAGGCCCGCCAGGTTGCCGGCCGTGCCGTCGCCGAGGGCGGTGCCGATCCGACCGGCGGCCCAGTGCCCGGCCAGCGCCCCGGGCAGGCAGGCGAGGCCGATCGCCCCGTGCAGGAGGGTCACCCCGCCGCCGTCCAGGCCACTGCGGATCCGCCCCCGCGGTCCGCGCGCGGTCGCGTCCTGCCCGTTGGCCGCGACGGCGGCCCGGAGCCGTCTGCCGAGCACCACCCCGGTGACCGCCACCCCGAGGAGGCAGGCCGCGCTCTGTCCGAGGGCCATCCCCACGATGATCTGTCGCAGCGGCAGGGTCAGGTAGGCGGCTCCGGCCAGGCCCGCGTTGGTGGCGGTGGTCAGCAGGGTCAGCCAGAACGGTGTGCGGGCGTCCCCCAGTGCGTAGAAGCCGCGGGCCAGCGCGTACTGCGCGCAGAAGGCCGGGATGCCGATCGCGAAGGCGACGAGCGTCTCGGCGATCACCCGGGCGTCGCCCGCGTGGACCTGGCTGTGCCGGTAGGCGACGGCGCTGATCTGCGGTGCCAGCGCGAGGAACAGCACGGTGGCGGTGACCACCGGAGCGGCGGAGGAGCGCAGCACACCGGCCAGATCCGTCCCGATCGCCCGGTACCGGCCCGCAGTCGCGGCGCGTGACATCCGCGGCAGGACGGCGGTCACCAGCGAGATCGTGATGATGCCCTGCGGGATGACGAAGAAGGCGTAGGCGTTGGTGTAGGAGGCGATCCCCACGGCGTCGGGCAGATGGGCCAGTTCGGCCCGGTGGCCCGCATCGGCGCTGAGCCGGCTGATCACGGCCCAGGAGACCTGGGTGGCCACGACGAGCAGCAGCGCCCAGCCGGCGGAGCGGATCGGCCGTCCGAGGCCGGTGCCGCGCCAGTCGAAGCGCGGCCGCCACCGGTACCCGGAGCGCCGTATCGACGGCACCAGCGCGAGGGCCTGGACGACGATGCCGAGCGTACTGCCGACGCCCAGCAGCGCGGTGGCGCCCGGCGTCACGCCGTCCGCGTGTTCGGCGTGGTACCCGACGCCGATGTAGAGCCCGAAGACGCCGATCGACACGACGTTGTTCAGCACGGGGGCCCACATCATCGCGGCGAACCGGTCGCGGGCGGCGAGGATCTGGCCCAGCAGGTTGAACACGCCGTAGAAGAAGACCTGCGGCAGGCAGTAGCGGGCGAACGCGATGGTCAGGTCGCGCTCCGGGCCCGGCCCGTAGGGCGAGTAGACGTCCACGAGGAAGGGTGCGGCGGCGACCGCACCGGCCGTCAGCACGAGCAGGGCGATCCCGGAGATGGTCAGCAGCCGGTCGGTGTACGCGGCGCCGCCGTCCCGGTGGGTCTGTGCGGCCCGGACGAGTTCCGGGACGAACACCGAGGCGAGCACGCCTCCGATGAGCATCTGGTAGATGGTGTTGGGCACCGAGTTGCCGAGGTTGAAGGGATCGCCGACGTCGTGCACGCCGAGGGCGGCCGCGACCGCGGAGTTCCGGACGAAGCCGAGCGCCCGGGAGGCCGTCGTGCCGAGAGCCATGACCATGCCGTTGCGGCCGGGTGAGGCAGCCGGCTCGGCGGGTGCCGTCGGCGTTGCGGCAGCCGCCTCTTGGCGGGGTGCGGGGATCCGTAACGGCACGGTCGGCGGGTCGGTGCTGTCGTGCGGGTCCGCGGCCCCCGCGGTGGCATGCGTGTCCATGGCCCCCCGGCTCGGTGTCCTGTGCCCGCGGCGGTGACCGCGGTGCACGTCCTGCGCTGTACGTCGTTCGGCGGCCCCCAGGCCGCACCGGGCGGAGCGGTCTGCCCCGCGGCGCTGCGCCGGGTCAGCTGCAGTCGCAGCCGCAGTCGCAGCAGTCGCACCCGTCACATCCGTTGCAGCAGTCACAGTCGCCGCATCCATCGCACGCATCGCACGCGTCGCAGCAGTCGCAGTCGCAGTTGCGCTGGCACCAGCCGTCCCGGCGCTGCCGGCTGAACGGGTCGTCGTGCTCGCAGCACATCAGCTGGCACGTGCAGGCCATCACCGCCCACACCGCGCAGCCCGCCAGCGGGGAGCGCGGCTGCGGCGGCTTCGTCGGGGGTTCCCCGGTCAGCGGCCCGCCCGGGTGCTGACCGTGCGCGGCGGCCGAGCACCCGGCGCCGTGCCCGAACTCCCGGTCCACGGCGAGCCCCGGTTCGTGCGCCAGCAACCTGTGCACCAGCGCCCGTTCGTGGAACCGGACGTCCTTCAACGCCAGGCGTATCCCGTGCACCGCGTCCCGGCACAGCCGTTCGGCCTCGGCGCGGTCCGTCCCCGTCGCCGTCAGCGGGTTCCACCGGCCGCCGGCCGCGTCCGCGGACTGGTCCTCCGCGGCGTCCAGCAGGTGCGCCAGCCGCCCGAACAGCCGGCCGGCCTCGGCCAGCGCGGCGGCGTTCTCCGGCCGCCCCGCCAGCGCCGCGGTATGGGCGAACGCCGCGGCAGTCGCCGTCTCGGTCGGCTCGGTCACCAGCAGCACCGACGACCCCGGCCGGGCCGCGAGCTCCAACTCCTCCTGGCGTCCGGCCGCTTCCAGCAGCACCGCGGTGTCGAAGCCGAGTCCGGCGCCGCCGCCCGCGCTCTTGCGGTCCCAGCGGCGGGCCACCGCCCGCGCACCCGCGGCCACCGGTCGGCGGGCGAACACACCGTCCGCGTCCAGCACGTGGTCCCGCACCTTCACCGAGGCCAGCGCCAGCGACACCGCGGCCGCCAGCCGCGCCCCTCGCCGCGCGCGACCTCGGCGGTGCGCATGCCGCGCAGCGGGCAGGGCCCGGCCGTCCGCCGGCCGCCCGCCGACCGCGGGGCCTGCGCCTCGACCAGCACCGACACGATCAGACCGTCGTAGTTGGTGGCCGTCCTGGCCAGCTGCCCGTGGTCGTCGCGCAGGGCCAGGCACAGCCCGCACAGGTGTGCCAGCCACGAGCTGCGCAACCCCTCCGACAGGCTGTGACGGCACGGCCTGATGATCCCGAACACCGTTCCCCCTTCGGCCCGGCCCGGCGGCCGGCCTGAACGGCCGTCATCCTAGACGAGCCCTCCGGACGTCGTCCGTGGCCGTCGTACAGAACCGTCGGGCATGGGCCTGCCGGACACAGGCCTGCCGGACACAGGCCCGCCGGACGCAGGCCCGCCGGGCGCAGGCCCCGCCGGGTCGGCCGAAGGGCCCTCGACGGCGCGGCGGCCCCCGCGTAGGGTCGGCGGTGCGGCATCGCGTGTCGGTCACCGGCCGGGTGAGGCATGGAGGTGTCCGCGAGGTGCCTTACGGAGGCATTCCGCACATGTCCGTCGAGTTGAACCACACCATCGTCCACGCCCGGAACAACCGGGAGTCCGCCGAATTCCTGGCGGGGATCCTCGGCCTCGCTGCCGGGGCCGAGTGGGGCCCCTTCGTCCCCGTCGCCACCGCCAACGGCGTCACCCTGGACTTCGCCACCGTCCCCGCCGGGCCGATCACCGCCCAGCACTACGCCTTCCTCGTCTCCGACGACGAGTTCGAGGCGGCGTTCGAGCGGATCCGGCAGGCCGGGATCACCTACTACGCCGACCCGCGGATGGCGCTGCCGGGCGAGATCAACCACCACCACGGCGGCCGGGGGCTGTACTTCCTGGACCCGGCCGGCCACGGCATGGAGAT
Source organism: Kitasatospora paranensis (assembly GCF_039544005.1). Taxonomy (NCBI): domain Bacteria; kingdom Bacillati; phylum Actinomycetota; class Actinomycetes; order Kitasatosporales; family Streptomycetaceae; genus Kitasatospora; species Kitasatospora paranensis. Next base: position 1,804,018 of record NZ_BAABKV010000001.1, on the reverse strand, counting down.
CATCACACGCCCCTACGGCAGCCACCCGGTGACGCCGGGCCGCTGAGGCCTGTGACCGACCCGCCGCGTGCGGGGGCTCCGCGGTGACGCCGCCGCCCCCGCATGCGGTACCCGTTCCTCCGGGTTAGCGTGGCTTCGCGCCGCCCGCCGCAGGGACGGCCCCGCCCGACCCGGCCGCCCGACCCGGCACCGGTGGCGCGCCACCCTCCGAGACCGGAAGGCCGCCCCGTGAACGATGCCGCGATGCACCGCGCCCCCGCGCCCGGCGCCACGATGAAGGCCGCCGTCGTGCGCGACTTCACCGCGCCGCTCACCGTCGAGGACCGCCCGCTCCCCGAACCGGCCCCGCATCAGGTCAGGGTCAGGATCGAGGCCTCGGGCCTCTGCCACACCGACATCCACGCCGCACGCGGCGACTGGCCCGTCCGGCCGAGCCCGCCGTTCGTGCCCGGCCACGAGGGCGTCGGCGTCGTCGAACAGGTCGGCGACCAGGTCCGGCACGTCCACGTCGGCGAGCGGGTGGCGATCCCCTGGCTGGCCGACGCCTGCGGCCGCTGCGACCACTGCGTCACCGGCTGGGAGACGCTCTGCCTCCAGCAGCACAACTCCGGCTACTCGGTGGACGGCGCCTACGCCCAGTACGCCCTCGCGCACGGCGACTACGTCGTCCCCGTCCCGGACGGCATCGATCCGATGGACGCGGCGCCGCTCTCCTGCGCGGGTGTCACCACCTACAAGGCCGTGAAGATCGGCGGCGCGCGGCCCGGGTCCCGGGTCCTGGTCTCCGGCATCGGCGGCCTCGGCCACCTCGCCCTCCAGTACGCCCGGATCTTCGGCGCCGAGACCGTGGCCGTCGACGTCACGGACGCCAAACTCGACCTGGCCCGCGAGCTCGGCGCCGACCACGTCGTCGACGCCCGGACCCAGGACGTCGCCGCCGAGGTGCAGCGGCTCGGCGGCGCCGACGCCGCGATCTCGCTCGCCGTCAGCAACGAGTCCTTCACCGCCGCGTACGGGGCGCTGCGGCGCGGCGGCGTCCTCGTCCTGGTGGCGCTGCCCGCCGAGGGCACGCTGGAGATCCCGGTCTTCGACACGGTGCTGAACGGCACGTCCGTGGTGGGGTCGATCGTCGGTACCCGGCAGGACCTCGCCGAGGTGTTCCGGCTGCACGCGCTGGGCCGCACCCGGGTGATCCGGGAGTCCCGGCGGCTGGAGGACGTCAACACCTGCTTCGAGGAGGTCCTCGCAGGCACGGTCTCCGCACGCCTGGTCTTCGACCTGCGCTGACACGGGGCGTACCGACGCCGGGGGCACCGGCCTCGCCCGGGCCCGCCCGGGAGGGGCCGCCCCGCAGTCGGACCGCCAGGGCGGTCAGACCGCCAGGTAGCCGCCGGGCTCCGCCGTGAACAGCGGCCCGTGCGGGCCGGCGACCCGCCAGGCCTCGGCTCCGGCCGGACCGCCGGTGTCCGGGGGACGGAGAGCTGCCCGGCGGCGCCGAAGTCCAGCTCCAGACCGCCGGCCCGGGTGACCCCCGCGCCGATCACCCGGGCACCGACCAGCGCGGACAGCGCCCCCGAGGGGCCGAGGGCCAGCCGCGGGTAGAAATGCTCGACCTCGGTGGCCGTCCGCAGCCGGAAGTCGTTCGCCGCCGTCACCACGACGCCCCCGGACAGCGCCACCGTCAGGCGGCCGGCGACCGAGATCGCCTCGACCCGGCAACCGGTCAGTGCGGACTCGATCTCACCGGCCACGGGACCTCCTCGGACAGCACGACGCGCGTCGCTCCATTGTGTCCCGGTGCCGTCCCACCGCCCAGCGTTCAGGGTGTCGGCGCGCCCCCGACCAGCTCGATCGGGCCACCCGGTGCGTCCCGCGCCGCCAGACAGGCGGCCGCCCGCGCCCCGGCCCGCCCGGCCGGTACCGCCCGCAGGCCCGGGACACCGCCCGCCCCGGCGACCGTGCCGCCGTCGAAGACGTACACCAGCCGGGCGGGCCCGCCGCCCCCGGCAGCCAGTCCAGGCCGAGCAGCCGGCCCGTCCCGCCCTCCAGCCGTCCCCGGACGGCCCGGGCCGCCGCCTGCCGGGGCGTCTCCGCATCCGCCGCGACCACCGCGCCCGGCAGCCGCACCGCCTCCGCCGCATCCGCCCCGGTGTCCCTGCCCGTCCCGCCGTCCGCGCCCGTCCCGCCGTCCGCGTCCGCCCCCGCGTCCTCGACCAGGATCCGGCCGGCGGGATCGGTGGCCAGCACCCGGACCTCGGCCCGGATCCGCGGCCGGGTCGCGATGTAGGTGTCCCGGTCCAGCGGTGGCGTCACCGGCGGCCGGTCCCCGCCCGCCAGCTCCAGACCGGCCGCCGCGGTGTACGCCGGCGTCGGGAGCGGCGGCAGGAACGCCCGGCTGTGGCCGACCGGCAGGCTGTCCTCCAACTCCACCGGACCGGCCCCCGCCGGCGCCCGCAGGCAGGCCGCCACCCGCCGCGACAGCTTCGGCGGCAGCGCCGACGCGGCCTGCGCGGCCGTCACGAACACGTACCCGCCGAGCTCGTCCTCCTGCAGCCGAAGCCCGGACAGCTGAGTGGCGGTCAGCGGCGATGCCCAGTAAAGGAAGGAGACGATCGGCGGCCGGAAGACGTCCAGCGACCAGTCGACGCACGCCAGCGCGCCCAGCTGCGCCCGCACCCCCAGCTCCTCCGCGACCTCCCGCACCGCGGTGTCCCGCGGGGTGGCGTCCTGCACCTCCCAGCCGCCGCCCGGAACCTCGACCGGGTGCCTGCTCTCGTACACGGCGCGCACCACCATCAGCCGCCCCGCACCGTCCGGGAACAGCACCCCGGCCGCCGCCAGCGGATCGCACCCCGTCCTCGCAGCACCCACGCTCCACCGTCCCCCTGTGTAGGCCGTACGGACAGCATCCAGGACACTCCGCAGCGTACGCATGCTTCCGGCCCGTCAGGGCGCGAGCATGGCCGGATGGCCGTCACGAGTCGAAGGATCTACGCCGAGCCGGCGCCGGACGAGGGCGTCCCGGTCCTCGTCGACCGGCTGTGGCCGCGCGGACTGCGCAGGGAGGACGCCGGCTTCGACGAGTGGCTGCGCGCCGTCGCCCCGTCCACCGGGCTGCGCCAGTGGTACGGCCACGACCCGGAGCGGTTCGACGAGTTCCGCCGGCGCTACCTCGGCGAACTGGAGGAGCCGGACGCCGCGGCGGCCCTCGCCCACCTGCGACAGCTGGCCGCCGCGGGCAACGTCACCCTGCTCACCGCGACGAAGGACCTGACGATCAGCCATGTTGCGGTACTGGCCGATCTTTTGGGGAGCTAGAGCGATCGCCCGGGCTCCTGCTCCCGGGGTGCCGCGGCGGCGGGAAATAGGCGTTGGACGGCTGCCACGATGGCGGCTCGGCGCGCGGACAGGAAGGCCGTGCGCTCCGCCGCGTCGGCGGGCAGCAGGTCGGACTGGCCGACCCGGGCGATCGCGAGCTGGTTGACGAACATCAGGATGTCGGCGGGATCCCACGCCGGGTCCAGGTGGCCCGACGTCTGCGCCAAGCGCAGTTGTTCGGTCTTGCGCCGCACGGTCGCCCGGAGCGGGTCGCCCGGGTCGCCTACTCGACGCTCGCCCGCGGTTTCCTCAGCGGCGCGGTCACCTCCCCGGACCACTGCGACGCCGCCGCCTTCCGCCGGCGGCTGCCCTGGTGGAAGCCCGGAACTTCGAGGCGAACGTCGCCGTCGCCGAGGAGCCGGCCGGGTTCGCCGAGGGCAAGGGCATCACGCTCGCGCAGCTGGCGCCGGCGTGGCTGCTGGCGAAGAAGGACTACGTCGTCCCCATCCCGGGTTCGCGCCACCCCGACCGGGTCGCGCAGAACGTCGCGGCCGCCGACATCACGCCGACCGCCGAGGACCTAGCCGTCATCGCCGCGATCGCTCCCGACGGCGCCCTCGGCGGACGCCTGGGCTGGCGCCGCGCGCGCGTGCCCCGGCGCCCGAACGCCCGGCTGCCCGCCCTTCCCCTGCCCGGCCGGACACGTCGTTCCGTCGTTCGGAGGGCGCCCCGCTCGGGCGACCCGCCGGACAGCAACCGGCCCGACCGCGCCGCGGCGCGGGTACGAGCGGAGCACCCCGGTCAGGTACACCAGAAGAGGAACGGCTTGCAGGACTGCGAGGGCTTCGGGGCGGGGCTCCGGCTCGGTCGCGGGGCCCCGGTGCCGGACGTCGGCGCGGAGGTCCCGGCACCCGTGGACGCCGACGGGTCGGGGGCGGACGCGGAGGCCGACGCCGACGCGCTGGCCGAGGCGCTCGGCCGCGCGCTGCGGGACGGCCGGACCGACGTGCTCGGCGCGACGGAGACCGGCACGGCGCTCGCGGGTGCCGCCGTCGCGCTGCCGGCGGAGCCCGCCACCTGGTCCTCGACGGACGCGGTCACCGGCTGAGCCGCCCCGCTGCCGTCCGGTGCGGCCAGCGCCAGCACCCCGGCGGCGCCGCCGAGCGCCAGCCCGGCGGCCGTCAGCAGCAGGGCCCGGCGCCGCCGGGGCGCCCTGCGCCGTCGGCCGGGGGCACTGGAAGAGGATCGCGGTGCGGCGCTCGCGGGCCGGACGATCGCCGGCCCCGGCTGCGCGGCACCGGCCGTGGCGCCACAGCCCGGGCACGAGAGGGCCCCGTTGAGGTGGCGTCGGCAGGGTGCGCAGTAGTCCATGGGATCTTCCCGGTCGGGTGTCGCGCCTGGCGCGACCTTGGGAGGACCCTATGCAGGGCACCCGAACGATCGACAGGTGTCACGTGTGAGGCTTTCGCGGAGATCCGATGGGTCCGTCACGTGCACGACAGCGCCCGTCCGGGGTCGACCTCACCGGACCGACACGCTGCCGCGGGACGCGGCGGGGCCGGCCGCCCCTGGGGGACGACCGGCCCGACGGTGCCGGAACCCGGGTCAGCCCTGGGCCCCGGAGACCTCCAGCACCTGCGCGTACGGCGCGAGCTTGCGCAGCGACTCGATGCTCTTCAGGCAGTCGTCCTTGGACTCCTGCGGGGCACCGGTGATGACCACCGTGCCGTTGCTGGCCTTCAGCCGGAAGCGGTGGTTGCCGGACTCGTCGACGTACAGCTCGAACTTTCCTGCCATGACTGTGTGCACCTCTCGATGGGGAACCCCCTCACCGGGGACGGTAGGAGCCGAATCCCCCGACGCATGTCGGACGCGTCGTTCGGGTGCACGGGGCCCGGGTCACTCGCGCACCACGTCCTCGGGGCGCTTGTCGGTCCGCAGCCCCTGGTAGCGCGGGGCGCGCAGGCGGCCGTCGCGGGTCCACTGGGTGAAAGCCACCCGGGCGACCAGCCGGGGCTCCACCCAGTGCGCCGTCCGCTCGGTGGCGGGCGGGTCGGCGAACGGCGGGTCCGGGCGGGCCAGGGCCGCCAGCAGACCGGTCAGCCGGTCCAGCTCCCGGGCGTCGAACCCCGTCCCGACCTTGCCCGCGTAGCGCAGCGCGCCGTCCGCGTAGTGGCCGACCAGCAGGGCGCCGAAGCCATTCCGCCGGCCGCCCGGGTCGGTGTGGCCGCCGATCACCAGCTCCTGCCCGGCCGTGCACGGCAGCTTCAGCCAGTCCGGTGAGCGGCGCGGCACGTAGCGGCTGTCGGCGCGCTTGGCGACCAGCCCCTCCCAGCCGCGGGCGCACGCCTCGGCCAGCGGCACCGGCCCGTCGGCCGCGACGTGCTCGGTGAAGAACAGCGGCTCCGCGAAGTCGAACGACTCGCGGAGCAGCTGCTTGCGGTCCAGCAGCGCGAGCCCGGTGGTGTCGTGCCCCATCAGGGCAGGCAGGTCGAACAGGAAGTACGACACCCGGACGCCGGTGGCCAGCGCCCGCTGCGGGTCGCGCAGCTGCATCCGCCGCTGCAGCCGGGCGAAGCTGGTCGCGCCCCGGTCGTCGAGCGCGACGATCTCCCCGTCCACGGCGAACCGCGGTACGGGTTGCGCGGCGAGCGCAGCCGCCAGCTCCGGGTACCCGGCCTCGATCCGCTGCCCGGTGCGGGAGTACAGCCGCACGGCGTCGCCGTCGCGTTCCGCGATCGCCCGGACGCCGTCCAGTTTGCGTTCCAGCAGCCAGCCGGAGTCGAACGTGCGACGCTCGCTGGTGGCGGCCAGCATGGGGTGGATCTGCACGTCAGCGGGGTACCCGGTGGCCCGGCGACGGGAAACCGCTGCGGCCGCGGTGCCGCCGGAACGGCCCCGTGCCACAGTGGAGGACGGGGCCGTCCGCCGAAAGGGGTCCGCAGATGGAACCGACACCCGCCGACCGTCCGGCCGCCGCGCCGCCGGTGGCCGGACCGGCCGCCCGCGAGGCGTCGCGCGCAGGGGCGCAGGACGCCCGGGGCACCGCGCCGAAGCGACCCGGCATGGTGACGAGGGTCCGCCGCGTGCTCGACGCCATGTCGATGTCCGCGGTCGTCTTCTGGGTCGCCCTGTCGATGGGCCTGCTCCTGGTGTGGGTCCAGACCACCTCGAACTGGATGACCGCCTTCTGCTCCCTGGTGTGGGCGATCACCGCCGTCGTCCTGGTCGGCCGCTTCGACGGCCAGCACGCGGCCGCCGCCCGGCGCCGCCATGTCGCCGCATCCTGAACACCTGTCGCCCTGACATGGCGACAGAGAGAAAGAGAGACAAAGAGACAGAGCGTCACCGCGGCCCGCCCGGCCCGCCCGGCCCGTCCGGCGCGACGAGCCGGGCGGGCGTTGGGCCCGCGCGGTCAGCGCGCGCGCCACACGGTGGTCACGTTGCAGAACTCGCGGATCCCGTGCTCGGACAGCTCCCGGCCGTAGCCGGAGCGCTTGACACCGCCGAACGGGAAGGCCGGGTGCGAGGCGGTCATCCCGTTGAAGAACACGCCGCCCGCCTCGATGTCGCGGATGCACCGCTCCTGCTCCGCCGCGTCGCTCGTCCACACGTTGGAACTCAGCCCGAACGGGGTGTCGTTGGCGAGCGCCACCGCCTCGTCCAGGCTCTCCGCCCGGTACACGGTGGCGACCGGGCCGAACGCCTCCTCGTGGTGGATCCGCATCTGCGGGGTCACCCCGGTCAGCACCGTCGGCAGGTAGAACCAGCCGTCGTCCAGGCCCTCCGGCCGGGCGCCGCCGCACTCCGCCACCGCGCCCCGGGCCACCGCGTCCGCCACCAGTTCCTCGATGTCCGCCCGGCCCTGACGGGTCGCCAGCGGGCCGACCTCGGTCTCCTCTGCGAGCGGGTCCCCCACCCGAAGTTCCCGCATCCGGTCGGCGAACGCAGCCGTGAACGCCGCGTACACCTCCGCGTGCACGATGAAGCGCTTCGCCGCGATGCAGGACTGCCCGTTGTTCTGCACCCGGGCCGTCACCGCGCACTTCACCGCGGCGGCCACATCGGCCGACGGCAGCACCACGAAGGGGTCGCTGCCGCCCAGCTCCAGCACCGACTTCTTGACCTCGTCGCCGGCGACGGCGGCCACCGACCGGCCCGCGCCCTCGCTGCCGGTGAGCGTCACGGCCGCCACCCTGCGGTCCCGGATCACGCCCTCGACCGCCTTGGAGCCGATCAGCAGGGTCTGGAAGCAGCCCCGCGGGTAGCCCGCCTCGCGGAACACCCGCTCCAGGGCCAGCGCCGTCCGCGGCACGTTCGACGCGTGCTTGAGCAGCCCGACGTTGCCCGCCATCAGCGCCGGGGCCGCGAACCGCACCACCTGCCAGAGCGGGAAGTTCCACGGCATCACGGCCAGCACCACGCCCAGCGGCCGATAGCGCACCAGCACGGAGGAGGCACCGGAGTCCGCGACGTCCGCCGCCTCCGGGTGCTCGTCGGCGAGCAGACCGGGCGCCCGGTCCGCGTACCAGCGCATCGCCTTCGCACACTTGGCGACCTCGGCCCGGGCAGCGCCGATCGGCTTGCCCATCTCGATCGTCATGGTGCGGGCGATCTCCTCCTGGTCCGCGTCCAGGCGGTCCGCCGCCCGCCGCAGCAGCGCCGCCCGCTCGTCGAAGGAGGTGAGCCGGAAGGCCGTGAACGCGTCCTCGGCGAGCGCCAGCCGCTGCTCGACGGCGGCGTCGTCGTACGGCGTGAAGGTCTCCACGGTCTCCCCGGTGGCCGGGTTGACGGTTGCGATGGCCATGGCTGCTCACTCCTCGGTTCGGATCGGCTCTGTCCCACCCTGCCCCCGTTACCCCGCAGACGCTTGGCGCAACGCGCACGGAGCGGCCGGGTGGCGTGTCCCGCAGACCCGGACGGCAGCCTCAAGGGCCCCGGGCGGTGCCGCTGGACCGACCGGTCGGTCCAGCGGCACCGCCGCGGTCAGTGCGCGGCCAGCGGGTAGTGGTCGGACAGGTCGGTGTACGTGTAGCTCCGGCCCCAGCTGCTCACCGTCCACGGCGCCGCGTGGGACCGCAGGACGGTGTTGGTGTACTGCTGCGGCCGGGCATGGTCGGCCCGGTACAGCACGTAGTCCAGGTCCTCCTTCGGCTCACCGGGGTACCGGTACGCGGCGATCGAGTTGTCCGCCGTGTCGAAGGAGTAGGGCCAGCCGGTGCGGGCGGAGGCGGGCGCGAGGTTCCCGTTGTCCAGCAGCGCCTGGTACTCCGAGCCGTGCGAGTCGATGTTGAGGTCCCCGGCCACCACGATCGGCTCGCTCGCCGGGATGTGCCTGCCGTCCAGGAACGTCCGCATCGCGGTGAGCTGCGCCGCCCGGATGCCCGCCGCCTGGCCGCTGGAGCAGCCCGAGTCGGTGGACTGCAGGTGGGTGCCGACCACATGGGTGCGAACGCCGGCGACGTCCAGGACGGCGTACACGAAGCCCTTGTTGGACCACCAGTCCGAGCCGCAGGCGTCCTTGTAGACGTACTGCTCCCGGTGCAGGATCGGCCACCGGCTGAGCAGCGTGACCCCGCCGTCCTCCGGGGTGGTGGAGCTGTAACTGCCCGAGGTCGCGTCCCAGCCGTTCGTGGACCGGCCGACCACGGGCGTGTGGTACGGGTAGGCCGCCGACGCCTGGGCGGTGAGGGTGTCGGAGGCGGCGTTGTCGAACGCCTCCTCCAGGACCACCACGTCGTGGCCCTGGAAGAAGTCCGCCGCGGCGATCGCCCGCGCCCGGTGGTCCTGGCCCCAGTTCGGGTACAGGGCCGTGCTCATCAGGAACGTGTTGTAGGTCAGGACGTCGAGTGCGGGTGCCGTGGTGGGTGCGGTCTCGGCGCTGGCCGCGGGCGCGGCGGCCAGGGGCCCAGCAGGGCGGCCGCAGCACAGACGGCCGCGGCCATGCGGGCGCGCCGGACGGTCGGCAAGGGCATCGTGGCTCCGTGAGGGTATGTCGTGAACCCGCCGAACGGCGAGCTGTTGTCCAGTCAACTCGCTGACATCGACAGCCATCAAGGGGTCGTTCCGGACCGTCCGGCGAGCGGCGGGCGAACGCAGCGGGAACACGTGCTGCCGGTCCTGTGCCTGCTGCGTCCGCCGCGTCCGCTGCGCCGGCCCCCCTCACGGTGGGCGCGGCCGGGCGTCGGCCTCAGGCTCCGGAGTCGGAGTCGGGGGTGGCGCCGGTGCCGGGGGTGGTGCGCGGGGCGGGGGCTGCGGCCGGCAGGCGGTCGGCGGCCAGGCGCAGGGCCCAGCGTCCGAGCAGCTCCTCGACCGGCGGGTGGGCCCGACCGGCCGCCCTCGCGAGCGCATCGGCCGAGGCGGTGTCGTAGCGGTCCTCGGTGAGGAACGTCAGCGCCTCCGGCTCCACGCCGGTCAGGGCGCGCGGCAGCCGCCGTACCAGCCCGGTCGGCAGCACCACCCGCGGCGCCCGGACGCCGAGCCGGCGGGCCACCAGGGCGACCAGCTCCGGCAGCGGGGGAGTGGCCGGGTCCAGCACGGTGTGGAGCTGGACGGGGGCCGTGTCGTGGTCGGGGGCGACGGCGATCACGGCTGCCAGGTGGTCGACCGCCACCACCGGTACGAACGTCCGCCGGGTGCCGGCCAGGGCGGGCAACCGGCCCGTCCGCAGCTGCTCCACCAGCGGGGCCAGCCCGATGTACTGGCCCGCCTCGCCGGTCTGCGAGTGCCCGATCACCACGCCCGGGTTGACCACGGTCAGCGGGACCCCGAGCTCCGGGGCGAGGACCCGGACGGCGGCGTCGCCCTCGGTCTTGGACGCCTCGTACGGGCCGAGCGCCCGGTACAGACGGTCGGCGTCGGCGGCCGGCAGCGGGTGGACGGGCGCGGCCGAACGGCCGACGCGGTAGCCGGAGAGGTGGACGAGCCGGCGCAGCCGGGGCGGCCGGCCGCCCAGTTCAGGGTGTGCACGGCGCCGTCCAGATTGGCGGCGCGGGCCTCGGCGCGGGAGAGGCCGAAGGCGTACCGGGCGGCGAGGTTGTGGACGTCCTGCACGTCGGACAGGGCGCTCTCGTCCGTGCGGGAGAGGCCGAGACCGGGTCGGGTGATGTCCACCGTGACGCCGGTCAGTGCGGCGAGTTCGGTCTCGTCGGCGCCGTGGTCGCCGAGCCACCGGCGGAGTTCCGCCTCGCGGGCCGGTCCGCCGCGCAGGCCCACGGCGACCGTCCGGCCGCGCCGGAGCAGCTCCAGGGTGAGCCAGCGGCCGAGGAACCCGCCGGCGCCGAGGACCAGGGCGGTGGGGCGGGGGAGGGAGCGGGTGTCGTCCATCAGGGGATCCGTTTCGTCGACTTATTCCATGGACCGGTCTACATAATTTTTGGGGCTGAGGCTGGAGCGGGGCAGGAAGCAGTGCTGCCGAGCACGGGCGGCGGCTCTCAGTCGCGGAGCAGGATCTCCGCGGCGCGGGCCGCCTGGTCGAGCGGGGCCCGGCTGTGCTGCACCCGGGCCAGCAGCAGGGCGCCCTCCACGAGTGCGAGCAGGGCCCCGGCCAGTGACTCGGCCGCGGCGGCGTCGCGGCCGTACCGGACCAGCATCCGGGCGAGCGAGTGCTGCCAGGCCTCGTACGCGTCGGCGCAGACCCGGCGGAGCCGGTCGTGGCCCGCCGCCGTCTCCAGGGCGACGGTGGCCAGCGGACAGCCCTTGGCGTAGTCGGATTCCGTCATCCGCTCGGCGAAGATCTCCAGCAGGCCGTGCACCGCCTCGACCGGGGTCAGTTCGCCGCCGGTGATCCCGGCGATCAGGTCGGTGACGCCCTGTCCGGCCTCCTGCAGGGACAGCGCGACCAGCTCGTCCTTCCCTTCGGGGAAGTGGAAGTAGAGCGAGCCTCGCGGTGCCCCGCTCTCGGCCAGCACCTGGTTCAGGCCGGTGCCGTAGTACCCCTGTGCCTCGATCAGCAGCCGGGTTGCCTGCAGCAGCCGGGTACGCGTCTCCTCGCCCTTCGCTCCCATGCCGCAAACTGTAGACCGACCGACATATTTTCGTCCATGCGCCGCACCGACCGCATGCCGCCACCGCCGCCGTATCGCCGCGCCACTGCCGCGCCACTGCCGCGCCGCGCGAAGGCGGCCGTCCGACCGGACCGGGGTCGGACGGCCGGCGGTGGGTCAGCCGACGCCCTGGGCCGACCAGAAGTCCTGCCGGGCGAGCCGCGCGGTGTCGCTGTTGTCGGTGAAGAAGCCGTCCACGCCGAGGCCGTAGAGGTACCGGGCCCAGCCGATCGCGTCGCCGTAGGCGTTCGGGTCCGTTCCGCGACGGTAGTCCAGCGGGAGGAAGGAGTTCTCGTTGCGGACGGTGTACGGGTGCACCACCAGTCCGGCCCGGTGCGCGTCGGCGACCAGCGTGGTCGGCGCCTGGAGCTTCCCGGTCGCGTCCACCGGCGCGACGAGCTGGGTGGTCGGCCCGATGCCGTGGGCGAACGAGGCGAGCCAGTGCAGGCCGTCCGGCTTCACCAGATCGGCCACCGTCCGGCTGTCCCCGGCGAGTTGGAAGTCGAACGGGCGGGTGTCGGCCGTGCCGAGCAGTTGGATGCGGGGGTTGTCGACCAGCCGGGCGAGCCGCTGCAGGCTGCTCGGTTCGAAGGACTGCAGGATCGCCCGGCCGCCCCGCCCGGCCAGTCCGCCGCGCTTCAACTCGTCGGCGAGCCGCTCCTCCAGCAGCAGACCGATCGACCGGAAGTAGCTGGGGTGCTTGGTCTCCACGTACAGCCAGACGTCGCGGCCGAGGGTGCGTGAGCGCTGCCTGGCGAAGTCGACCACCTCGCGGAAGGTCGGCACCGGCCACCGGCCGTCGTACAGCGTGTTGTGCTGGCGCTGCTGCGGCAGCCGCTCCTTGGCGCGCAGCGTGCGCAGTTCGGCGAGGGTGAAGTCCTCGGTGAACCAGCCGGTGATCGCCGTGCCGTCGACGGTCCTGGTGGTGCGCCGGGCGGCGAACTCCGGGTGGTCGGCGACGTTCGTGGTCTCGGCGATGTTGTTCTCGTGACGGACCACCAGATGGCCGTCCCTGGTCGGCACGAGGTCCTGCTCGATGACGTCCGCGCCGATCTCCAACGCCAGTTCGTACGAGCCGCGAGGGTCTCCTCCGGGCGGTAGCCGCAGGCTCCGCGGTGGCCGACGACCAGCGGGTGCGGCAGCCGGTCCAGCCCGGTGCCCGTCCGGACGGGCGGGCGGGTGCCGACGGCCTGCCGCGCGTCGGCGGCGTCGGCCGTCGCGCCGACCGTGCCCAGCGAGGCGGCTCCGAGGCCCGCCGCCCCCGTGGCCCGCAGGAACACACGCCGGGACGAGCCCGGTCCGATCGGACGCTGCGTCATGTCGTCTCCCTGTCCAAGGTGCCGGTGCCTGACGCCCGCACCCTACGCAGCGCCGCCGGACCGCCCGGTGAACCCCGAGCGACCCCCGCCCAACCCGAGCCGAAAGCCCGTACCCGACCGTCTCGGTCTCGGTCTCCGACCGCCGTGCCCGGGCCGCCGCCGGTCACTCCTCGCCGGGCGGCAGGATCCAGTCGAAGGGCATGAACTCCGATGCCCAGCCGGCGGTCCCGGCCAGTTCGCCGGCGGCCTCGGGAGTGCGGAGCAGGCAGCGGTGACGGAGCAGTTCGCGGCGTTCGAGGGGCGTCAGCAGCCGTTCCTCCGGGCTGAGATTCTCCGGGTGGTCCGGGCCGAGCTCCGGGTCTCCGTCGATCGGGCGGTCGCCGGCCACGTTGAGCCGGTCACCCGACGACGTCCGGTAGTCCAGACGGAGGTCCGTCCTCCACTGGGAGTTGCCGCCCCAGCCCTGGGACAGGTCGACGGTCGGCCGGTGGCGGCGCCGGAAGCTCCAGTACAGCGGCGAGCGGTCGGCGACGCCGCGCTGCGCCCGCCGGGCACCGGCCCGGACGCGGACGCCCGCCCGGCCGAAGACGAGGTCGCCGAGCAGCAGGCTCGGCCAGAGCACCTCGATGACCTCGATCGGCGCCCGGGGGTCTTCGCTCTGCTCGACCTCGACGATCTCGTGCAGGAGCGGGTCGAAGACCGCACTCCCGGACGGTGTCATGCCGAGCGCGGCGAACAGGCCCAGGTACCCGGCGTCCGTCAGTGCGGGGCCCGGCACGGCGATCTCCGCCGTACGGCCTGCGGGTTGCCGGCCCAGTAGCAGGACGTCGCTCACCCGGCCCAGGGCGTACAGCTCGTGGAGCAGCGGCCGGACGGTGCCGTCGGCAGTCCACCATCCGCTGCACTCGGCCGCGACGGCGAGCGAGTTGCGGTAGCCGCCGCGGGCCCGGTCGAGCCACCGTGCGACGACGTCCCCGGAGGCCTCCGTCCCCTCGCACCCCGTCAGGTCATCGTGGAGTTCGCGCGCTCCCACCCCGTTCAGCATGGTCCGACCCTACGCGGAGGTCGGCCGGCATCCGGAGCTGTCCGGGGTGTCCGCACCTCTGCGCAAACGCCCCGCCGGGCGGTGGCGTTGTCGTGGGCGCCATGCCGGTCGCCACACCCGTCGCCGCCGCGGGCACCACGTGCGCGTCAACAACTCCGCCTCCGCCCGACGCTCGGACGGTGGGGCGGGTGCCGGCACCATCGGATCCGCAACGCGTGCGGCAGCGTCCGGTGGCCGCAGGAATAGAGGGCCACCGCCCGGGTCGACCCGGCGTCAGCCCGTCCCGCTCCGTCCCGCGTTACGGACCCACCGGCAGCGAATCGCCGCGGCCCGGATCGCCCGGCGCCATGCCCGGAATCCCCGGAGTCCCCGCTGCCCCCGCCCTTCCCGCCGGTCCCATCGCGCCAGCCGGACCCGGCAGGATCGGCTCCTCGGGGATCGGGGCGACGGGCGGCGCCGCCGCCGGGAGGAGAGGACCAGGGTAGTCGGCAGGGCGATCACGCCGACCAGCGTCAGGACGACGCCGATGGCGCTCCGGAGCATCAGGTCCGACACCCGCTGCGCCTCCGGGCCCGCGACCGCACCGGTGGAGGCCCACACCACACGGCCGCGGACGGCGGTGTCGGGCACCGTGCCGTTCGACCGGTCGCGGAGGAGCTGCGGGTACTGCGAGTCGACGGAGTCCGGGCGGTTGTCGCCGAGGAGGAAGAGGTGGTGCTGGGCCACCGTCAGGTCGAAGGTCCGTGTGGCGCCGCGGACGTACGGCTCCGCCAGGGCGGAGCCGTTGCGGCGGATCCCCGGACCGCCGCAGCAGGACAGCCGGTCGCCGCCGACCCCGAGCACCCGCTTGATCGCCAGGCTCCCGCTGTCGCCGACGAACTCCGGCACGTCCACGAGCACGAGGTCGCCGTCGTGCACCTCGGCGGGGGCGACGTCCGCCACCAGCAGGCGGTCGCCCGGACCGAGGGTGGGGGCCATCGCGCCGCCCACCACCGTGACACGGCGGTAGCCGGTGGTCAGATCGGCCACGGCCGGCGCTGCCAGGGCCGGCCCCGCCATGAGTACCGCTGCAGCCCCCCACACGACCGTGCGCCAGCCGCGCCCCCGCACCATTCCCCAGCCCTCCCACGCCACCGACGCCGTCCACGGCACGGGTCCGCCCGGCCGCCGGTCGGACCATCCTAGGGAGGGCGGGCGGTACCGGGGGAGACGGGTCGTCAGTCCGGAACCCAGCCGCGGCGGTGGGCCTGCCAACCGAGCTGGATCCGGGTCTCCGCCCTTGCCAGCGCCATCAGCCGGCTGATCCGCCGCTGGACGGTGCGCAGCCCGAGGCCGAGCTGGTTGGCCGCCGACTGGTCGGTCGCGCCGGCCAGCAGCAGGGCCAGGATCCGCCGGTCCACCGTGTCGGGTTCGCCCGCCGGTGCGGCGCCGACCGTGACCGCGCCGTCGTCCCGGCCGAGCGGGTGCGCCCACTCCCAGGTCTGGTCGAACAGCACCGTCAACACCCGTACCAGGGCGGGTGCGCGGACGACCAGGGCGACCGGCTCCGCCCCGCTCCTGGTCTCCGTGAGCGGGACGAGGGCCGCGGTGCGGTCGGCGACGATCAGTTTGGTCGGTACGTCCTCCACCACCCGCACCTGCTGTTCGCGGTCCATGGCCTCGAAGAGCGTGGCCGCGGCGTCCGGCTCCTCCAGGGCCCGCCGCTCCATCACCACCCGGTACCGGACACCGCGTTCCACCGCCGCCGTCTCGGCGCCGGTCGCGTCCGCCCGCACCACCTGGTACCTCCCGGTGACCAGGGCGAGGATCTCCTCCGTGGCCGCCGCCTGCAGTTGCGCGACCCGGTGGCCGATCGCGGCGTGGCCGGCGACCACCTCCACCAGGTCGCGGTGCGTGCCGTCGCCGCCTGCCGTCCGGTACGCCTCCGCGAGGGCGGCGGCCGCGAGTTCGGCCTGGCGCAGGGCGTGCCGGCGCCCGGTGAGCAGCGCCTCCAGGGCGACCGTCGGCGGGGCGGCGGCGTACCGGGCGCTGCCGTCGCGCTGCGGCGCGATCAGGCCGCGTTCGGCGAGTGCCGCGAGTGCCGCCTCGGTGGCGGTGAGGTCGTTGCCGCAGCGGGCCGCCAGTTCGGCGGGTGCGCCCGCGCCGCGGACGACGAGGTCGGTGTAGAGCCGTTCGGCGCGGTCGTCCAGCCCCACCGCCGCCAGCATCGCCGCCCCGTCCGCCGGCATCGCTGCCCCGTTCGCCGGCACCGCCGTCCCGTCCGCGAGCATCGCCGTCCTTTCCGCATCCCGTCCGCGGGATGGCCGATCGAGAGCGTGCGTCGGTCGCCGGCCGTGGCGGTCCTGCGCCCCGGCGGTGATCCGCCAACGAACATCATGGCCGCTCAGGGGCCTCCCCGGCCAGGTCCACCGGCACATTCCGTCCCCGGCACGCCCGCCGCCACGCCTCGCCCGCCGCCGCAAGGGTCACCCCGCAACGGGCTCGCGCAACGGGCTCGCGCAACCGCGCACCGGCCCGCGGCGTCCCGGGCAGAGACGATCACGCGGCGGGCAGGGACACCCGGGAGGCACGATGGGGGAGCGGCAGCGGCCGGAGCGCCGGCGGGGGTGGGCCACGGTGGCCGCGGCCCTGCTGCTCGCGCTGCTGACGGCCGGCCACCGCCTGGTGCCCGACGGCGGCGCGCACCTCGGCAGCCTGCTGGAGGCCTTCCTGCCCTGGCTGGGCCTGGGCGTGCCCGTGCTGCTCGCGGTGGCCCTGTGGCGACGCTCGCGCACCGCACTGCTCGCCGTCCTCGTACCGGCGCTCGCGTGGACGGCGGTGTTCGGCGGGCGGCTGCTGCCGGCGGACACCGGGCCCGCGGACCTCACCGTCCTCCAGCACAACGTCGACGACGGGAACGCGGACCCGGAAGGCACCGCGCGGGCCCTGCTCGGCCGGCACGCCGATCTGGTCGCCCTGGAGGAACTCGCTTCCGGCGAGGCCGTGTACGAGCGGGTGCTCGCCCACGACTACCCCTACCGGGCCCGCTCCGGCACCGTCGGGCTCTGGTCGAGGTACCCGCTCACCGACGCCCGCCCGGTCGACATCAAGCCCGCCGCGGTGCACGTCTACTGGAAGCGCGGGGTGCGGGCCACCGTCCGCACCCCGCAGGGGGAGGTCGCCGTGTACGTGGCGCACCTGCCGTCCGTCCGGGTGCACGCCACCGGCTTCGCGGCCGCGGGCCGGGACGAGAGCGCCCGGCGGCTGGCCGCGGTGATCGACGCCGAGCCGATCCGCCGGGTGATCCTGCTCGGCGACCTCAACTCCACGCTGGACGACCGCGGTCTGGCCCCGCTGACCTCGCGGCTGACCCCGGCCAGGTCCGGGTTCGACTTCAGCTGGCCGGCCGGCCTGCCGCTGGCCCGGATCGACCAGGTGCTGTGCCGCGGCGCCGTGCCGGTCTCCACCCGCACCCTGGCCGCCACCGGCAGCGACCACCTCCCGGTGGAGGTACGGATCCGGCTCTGACACGCCGTCGGTGCGGCCGGTGCCGGGGTGCGGGGGCGGTGCGGCGGTATACAGGGGCACGTCCGGTGGCCGGCCCGCCGTGGTTACAGCGCGGAAAGTCCGGCGTAACGCCGCGTCAACGAAGGGTTGGTGCACTGACCGGACCCGCCGAGCCAGCGCACTCCCCACCCGAGGACGCCACGATGAAGCTCACCCCGCGCGAGCAGGAACGCCTGCTCATCCACGTCGCCGCGGACGTCGCCCGGTCCCGGCAGGCCCGCGGCCTGCTGCTCAACCATCCCGAGGCCGTCGCCCTGATCACCTCGCACGTCATGGAGGGCGCCCGGGACGGCCGTACCGTCGCCGAGCTGATGGAGTCGGGCCGCCACGTGCTGGCCCGCAAGGACGTCATGGACGGCATCCCGGAGATGATCCCCGACGTCCAGGTGGAGGCCACCTTCCCCGACGGCACCAAGCTGGTCACCGTGCACGGGCCGATCCTGTGACCGGCCCCGACGCGGAGGCCGGCCCCGCCGGCCGGCCCGTGCCCGTGCCCGTGCCCGTGCCCGGCGAGATCCTGTACGGCGACGGCGACATCGGCCTCAACGCGGGCCTGCCGGTGACCCGGATGATCGCCGTCAACGCCGCCGACCGGCCCGTCCAGGTCGGCTCCCACTACCACTTCGCCGAGGCCAACCCGGGCCTGGAGTTCGACCGGGCGGCCGCGCGCGGCCGGCGGCTGAACATCCCGGCCGGCACCGCCGTCCGTTTCGAGCCGGGCATCCCGGTCGAGATCGAGCTGGTGCCGATCGGCGGCCGGCGCGAGGTGCACGGACTGCGTGCCGAGACCGGAGGGCCGCTCGATGACTGACCGTCCCGTGACCGGCCGTCCCGCGACCGGCCGTCCCGCCCTGTGGCTCACCCGGGAGCGCTACGCCGACCTGTACGGCCCCACCACCGGTGACCGGATCCGGCTCGGTGACACCAATCTGCTGATCGAGGTCGAGGAGGACCGCAGCCGCGGCGGCGACGAGGCCGTGTTCGGCGGCGGCAAGGTCCTCCGCGAGTCGATGGGCCAGTCCCGGGCCGCCCGCGCCGATGGCACCCCGGACACCGTGATCACCGGCGCGGTCGTGCTCGACCACTGGGGGTGGTCAAGGCCGACGTCGGGATCCGCGACGGCCGGATCACCGCCCTCGGCAAGGCCGGCAACCCGGAGACGATGGGCGGCGTCCACCCCGACCTGGTGATCGGCCCGGAGACCGAGGTGATCTCCGGCAACGGGAAGATCCTCACCGCCGGCGCGATCGACGCCCACGTGCACTTCATCTGCCCGCAGCTCGCCGACGAGGCGCTCGCCGCCGGCATCACCACGCTGGTCGGCGGCGGCACCGGCCCGGCCGAGGGCAGCAAGGCCACCACCATCACCCCGGGCGGCTGGCACCTGGCGCGGATGTTCGCGGCGATGGACGACCTGCCGCTGAACATCGGCCTGCTCGGCAAGGGCAACACCGTCAACACCGCGTCCATGCACGACCAGTTGCGGGCCGGAGCGCTCGGCTTCAAGATCCACGAGGACTGGGGCGCCACCCCCGCCGCGATCGACGCCTGTCTGCGGGTCTGCGAGCAGACCGGCGCCCAGCTCGCCATCCACACCGACACCCTGAACGAGGCGGGCTTCGTCGGTGACACCCTCGCCGCGATCGCCGGCCGGGGCGTCCACGCCTACCACACCGAGGGCGCCGGCGGGGGCCACGCGCCCGACATCATCACCGTGGTGTCCCAGCCCAACGTGCTGCCCAGCTCCACCAATCCGACCCGCCCGCACACCGTCAACACCGTCGACGAGCACCTCGACATGCTGATGGTCTGCCACCATCTCAGCCCGCACGTGCCCGAGGACCTGGCCTTCGCCGAATCCCGGATCCGTCCCTCCACCATCGCCGCCGAGGACGTGCTGCACGACCTCGGCGCCATCTCCATCATCAGCTCCGACTCCCAGGCGATGGGCCGGATCGGCGAGGTCGTCACCCGCACCTGGCAGACCGCCCACGTGATGAAGGCCCGCCGCGGCGCCCTGCCCGGCGACGGCCGCGCCGACAACCTGCGGGCCCGCCGCTACGTCGCCAAGTACACCGTCAACCCGGCCGTCGCCCAGGGCCTCGACCACGAGATCGGCTCCGTCGAGCCGGGCCGGCTCGCCGACCTGGTGCTCTGGACACCCGCCTTCTTCGGCGTCAAGCCCGACCTGGTGCTCAAGGGCGGCCAGATCGCCCGGGCCCAGATGGGCGACGCCAACGCCTCCATCCCGACGCCGCAACCCGTCCTGCCCCGGCCGATGTTCGGCGCCACCGGCCGCGCCCCGGCCGCCAACTCGTTCAACTTCACCGCCCGGGCCGCCCTCGACGACGGCCTGCCGGAGCGCCTCGCCGAACAGTTCGGCATCGGCAAGCAGTTCACCGCGATCCGCAACACCCGCGGCGTCACCAAGGACCACATGGTCAACAACACCGCCCGTCCCGACGTCCGGGTCGACCCCGACACCTTCACCGTCACCATCGACGGGGAGACCGTCGCCCCCGCCCCCGCCACCGAACTGCCGCTCGCCCAGCGGTACTTCCTGTTCTGATGACGGCCGCCCTGCTGCTCCTCGCCGACGGGCGGTTCCCCGCCGGCGGGCACGCCCACTCCGGTGGCGCCGAGGCCGCCGTCAAGGCCGGCCGGATCCACGACGCCGCGAGCCTCGGCGCGTTCCTCACCGGACGCCTGCACACCACCGGCCTGACGGCCGCCGCACTCGCCGCCGCCGCGGCGACCCCGGCGCCGACCACGACGCCCTCGACGAGGCCGCCGACGCCCGCACCCCCGCACCGGCCCTGCGGGCCACCAGCCGCCGGCTCGGCCGCCAACTGCTCCGGGCCGCCCGCGCAGCCTGGCCGCACCCCGACCTCGACCGGCTCGGCGGACGGCACCCCCGCGGCGCCCACCACCCCGTCGTCCTCGGCCTCACCGCCCGCGCCGCCGCCCTCACCCCCGCCGACGCCGCCCGGCTCGCCGCGTACGAGTCCGTCAACGGCCCCGCCACCGCCTGCGTCCGGCTGCTCGGCCTCGACCCGTACGAGGTCGCCGCCCTGCTCGCCCGGCTCGCCCCGCAGCTCGACGCCGTCGCCGCGGACGCCGTCCGGGCCGCCGCACTCGGCGACCTGCCCGCCGCCTCCGCCCCGCTGCTCGACGTCCACGCCGAACAGCACAGCACCTGGAAGGTACGCCTCTTTGCATCGTGACCACGTGGACCCCCACGAGCTGCCCGTCCGCCACACCCACACCGAGCGCCCCGGCCGGGCCCTGCGGATCGGCCTCGGCGGCCCGGTCGGATCCGGCAAGACCGCGACCGTCGCCGCCCTCTGCCGCACCCTGCGCGACGAGCTCTCCCTGGCCGTCGTCACCAACGACATCTACACCACCGAGGACGCCGAGTTCCTGCTGCGCAACGCCGTCCTGCCGCCCGAGCGGATCACCGCCGTGGAGACCGGCTGCTGCCCGCACACCGCCATCCGCGACGACATCTCCGCCAACCTGGAGGCCGTCGAGGACCTGGAGGACGCCGTCGGCCCGCTCGACCTGATCCTCGTCGAGTCCGGCGGCGACAACCTCACCGCCACCTTCAGCCGCGGCCTGGTCGACCACCAGATCTTCGTCATCGACGTCTCCGGCGGCGACAAGATCCCCCGCAAGGGCGGCCCCGGCGTCTCCACCTCCGACCTGCTCGTCGTCAACAAGACCGACCTCGCCCCGCTGGTCGGCGCCGACCTCGCGGTGATGGCCCGCGACGCCAGGGCCCAGCGCGGCGACCTGCCGACCCTCTTCACCGCGCTCACCGCACCCGACGGCATCGCCCCCGTCGCCGCCTGGGTCCGCGAACGCCTCGCCGTTTGGGTCCGCACCCGGGTCACCGCCCCGTGACCGGTTCGGCCCTGACGGCGTCGGCCCGCATCACCGCGGCACCCGACGGCCGGGGCGGCACCGCCCTGCCCGTCCTGGTGGGCGCGGGCCCGCTCGCCCCGCGCCGTACCCGCGCCGCCGGGCCCGGCGCCCACGTCACCGTGGTCGGCTCGATGGCCGCCCCGCTCGGCGGCGACCACCTGGCGCTCACCCTCGACGTCCGGCCCGGCGCGACCCTCACCGTGACCACCGCCGCCGCCACCGTCAGCCTGCCCGGCGCCGGCGGCGAACCCGCCCGCTACGACCTCGACATCACCGTCGGCGAGGACGCCGAACTGCACTGGCTGCCCGAACCTGTCATCGCCGCCACCGGCAGCCACCTCCTGCTGCGCACCCGGATCACCCTCGCCCCCGGCGCCCGGCTGCGCCACCGCGAGGAACAGGTCCTCGGCCGCGGCCACGACCGGGCCCGCACACCCCCGGGCGGCTCACCGCCCGCCTCACCGTCCACCAGTCCGGCCGGACGATCCTCGACCAGCAGACCGACCTCGGCCACGGCGCCCCCGGCTGGGACGGCCCCGCCGTCCTCGGCCCGCACCGCACCACCGGCCAGCTGCTCACCGTCCACATGCCCGCCCCGCCACCGCCCCCGGCCGGCGCCGACGCCGCGCTGCTCGGACTGCCCGGGGACGGAGCCGTCCTGCTCGCCGCACTCGCCCCGGACGCCCTGACGCTGCGCCGCCTGCTCACCGCCCCCTCGCCCGCCCGGGCCGCCGCGGCCGCCGGCGCGGTCTGAGCACCCGCCGCCCGGCCCGGGGACGACGCGGCCCCGCCCCACCGGGGTGGGACGGGGCGCGCGGTGCTCCGCTCAGCCGGCGTCGGCCGCCTTCTGGCCGCGCCGGTTCAGCTGGGCCAGGTAGGCGTTGTAGGCGACCAGCTCGGCGTCGCCGTCCCGGTCCGCCGCCCGGTCGCGGCGCCGCGCCTGCCGCTCCTCCGAGCGGGCCCACTGCAGGGTCAGCGCGATCAGCACGATCGCCGTCGGGATCTCGCCGAACGCCCAGGTGATGCCGCCGGCGATCTTCTGGTCGTCCAGCAGGTGGGTGCCCGGCGGCGAGGAGGCCGCGTTGAAGGTGGACACCAGCTGCTCGGTGGCCATCATCACCGCCACGCCGAAGAAGGCGTGGAACGGCATCCCCATGAACAGCTCGATGATGCGCAGCACGAAGCCCGGCCGGTTCGGACCGGGATCCACGCCCATGATCGGCCAGAAGAACAGCAGGCCGACCGCCAGGAAGTGCACCATCATCGCGATGTGCCCGATCCGGGACTGCATCAGGAAGTCGAACAGCGGCGTGAAGTACAGCACGTACAGGCTGGCGACGAACAGCGGGATGGTGGCCGCCGGGTGCGACACGATCCGTACGTACCGGCTGTGCAGCAGCGCCACCAGGAGCTCGCGCGGGCCCCGGCCGTTGCCCTTGCCCGCCGGGCGCAGCGCCCGCAGCGCGAGCGTGATCGGCGCGCCCAGCAGCAGCATGATCGGCGACAGCATCGACAGCACCATGTGCTGCATCATGTGGGCGCTGAACAGCACCATGCCGTAGTCGTTGAGCCCGGTGTTGGTGACCAGCAGGACGGTCGCCACGCCCGCCGTCCAGGCGATCACCCGGCCGATCGGCCACCGGTCGCCTCGGCGCCACAGCCGGACGACGCCTGCCGTGTAGAGGCCGAACGCCAGCAGTGCGCCGACCAGGAAGGGCCAGTCCGGTGACCAGTGCAGCGCGGCGGAGGGGTGAACGGCCCGAGCGTCCCCCGCCGTGGTGGTGCATCCCTGTCATGCCGTCGCCCATCGGCGGGTCCCGCTTTCCCTGGTGCCGGCCCGCCCACCTGCGGGCCGGTCCGGTTCGTCCGTTTTGCTTCGGCCCAGCCTAGGCCGGGCTTACAGGCCGCCCGCACGCGCCCCGCCGCCGCGGGTCACCCGCACGCACCGCGCCACGCCGCCCGGCGGGGCGGACACGGAGCGCGACCGCCAGGCTGGGGAGGAGACAGGAGGCGATGCCCCATGGCCGACCCGCGGCGCACCGGGCGGCGGACACCGCGGTTCCCGGCGGTCCGCCGGGACGCCGCGCAGCGCTCCGGCCCCCGCCCGTCCACCCGGTGCTGACGGCGGCCGCCGACTACGCGTGGCGGCTGTTGGTCGTGGGCGTGGCGGCGTACGCGGTCTTCACCGTGCTGGAGCGGTTCCAGCTGGTCGCCGTCTCCGTCTTCCTGGGCCTGGTGATCACCTCGGTGCTCCGCCCGCCGGTCGAGGTGCTGGCGCGCCGGATGCCGCGCTGGCTGGCGGTGCTGATCGGGATGCTCGGCACGATCGTCGTGGTCGCCGGACTGCTGGCGCTGGTCGGCAACGCCGTCGCGGACGAGGCGGACCGCCTCGGCAAGGAGTTCGGCGGCGGACTCGACCGGATCGAGAAATGGCTGCAGGGGCCGCCGTTCCACGTCCGCGCGAGCAGCGTCGCCGACCTGCGGGACAAGGTCGCCTCGTACCTGAGCGCACACCGCTCGACGCTGATCAGCACGGCCGTCAGCGGCGCCGGACGGCTGGTCGAGGTCGCCGGCGGGGCGGCGCTGGCGG
The DNA here is from genome assembly GCF_039544005.1 of Kitasatospora paranensis. NCBI lineage: Bacteria > Bacillati > Actinomycetota > Actinomycetes > Kitasatosporales > Streptomycetaceae > Kitasatospora > Kitasatospora paranensis. The sequence continues at coordinate 1,780,231 of NZ_BAABKV010000001.1, read as the reverse complement.
TGTTCTGCTCGGTGTTCTTCCTGCACTCCGGCGAGAGCATGTGGCGGTGGTTCCACGGGCAGCTGCCCGTGCGCACCCGGGCCTCCTGGGACGGCGGCGGCCGGGCCGCCTGGCGCACCTTCGCCGGGTACACCCGCGGTGTGGTGATCGTGGCGGCGAGCAACGCCGTGCTGGTGGGCATCGCGCTGTACATCCTGCGGGTGCCGCTGGCGCTGCCGCTGGTGCTGCTGGAGTTCTTCGCGTCGTTCGTCCCGCTGATCGGCTCGCCGGTGGCGATGGCGGTGGCCTCCGTGGTGGCGCTCGCCGCCCGCGGGCCGGTGATCGCCATCGTGGTGCTGCTGCTGATCGTCGTGATCGGCCAGATCGAGGGCCACCTGCTGCACCCGTTGGTGATGAGCTGGGCGGTTCAGCTGCACCCGGTGGTGGTCGCGGTCTCGGTGCTGTGCGGCGGCATCGCCGCGGGCGTGATCGGCGCCGTGGTGGCCGTCCCGCTGGTCGCCGTGGTCTGGTCGGTGCTCAACGCCCTGCGCGGCCGCGGGCCGCACGCGCAGCAGGGGCCGTAGCGGGGCCCGGGCGGGTCTGCCGCGGATGGGCCGCCGGATCGGGGGCACACGCCGTCGGAGACCTCCGGAAGGAGAACCCCGATGCTGATCCTCGGACTTCTGCTGCTCGCGGCGACCGGTGCCTTCGCCGGGCTGGCGATCGCCGACAACCCCGGCGGCGGACCGGACTACGCCGTCACGGTGCTCGGCCACGGCGTGGGCACCGTGAACACCCTCGGCGCGTTCGTCGCGGGCGCCGCGCTCACCCTGGCGTTCCTGCTCGGCTGCGTGATGGCGTCCTCCGGGGCCCGGCGCGCCCGCCGCCGCTCCGCGGAACTCCGGGCGGCCCGCGCCGCCGGGCTGACGGCCCGGCCCGCACGGGCGGCGGCCCGCCGCGCCGCCGCACCGGCCGGGGCCGACCCGGTCAAGCCGTCGCTCGGGCGCCGGCTCGTCCACCGGCTCGGTCACTGACCGCGGGCCCCGCCCGGCGCCCCGGACGTCACCTCGTCCGGCGCCGGGCCCTCATCTCGGCCTCCGCGATGTGGTCGCGCCCCGGGCAGAGTGCCGCGCGGACCTGCTGCTCCGCCTCGGCGAACGCCCGGTGGTAGCCCTCGTCGTACGCCTCGACGACCTGGAAGGTCCACATCCCCGGCAGCACGTCGCGACCCTGCACGGTCCGTTCGACCAGGTCGGCCTGGGCCGTGTGGCCGGCCCGCCGCAGCGCCTCCACGGCCTCGCCGACCAGCCGGTCCGCGCCGCCGGTCAGCTGGTGGAAGTCGTACAGCCGGCCGCGGGCCCGTTCGGTGGTCTCCCACGCCTCCGACAGCAGGCCGAGCGCCGCGACCGTGGCGTCGTCCATGTCCGCCGGGCGCCGGTGCCGCTCGGCCGTCTCGTCCTGGTGCACGGTGCGCTCCTCGCGTGGCGACGGCCCCGGCCCGACCTCCGGGACGGGCGGGCCCGCACCCGGCCGGCGCGGGCAGGGCCCTCCCGGCGATCGTCGCCGCGGTCCGCGGCAGGGTCAACCAGGCCCGCCGTTCCGGCACCGCCGATCCCCCGCCTCCGTACACTCACGGGCATGGCATGCCGCATCAGTGAGCTGGTCATCGACGCCGCCGACCCCGAGGCGCTCGCCGTCTTCTGGAGCAACGTCCTCGGCTACGTCGAACTCGGCCGGGAGGACGACGGGAGCATCGAGATCGGGCCGCCCGACGCCGGCTTCGGCGGCCCGCAGCCCACCCTGGTCATCAGCCCCAGCAGCGACCCGCGCCGCGGGAAGCTCCGGCTGCACCTCGACGTGAGCGCCACCGACCGAGACCAGGACGCCGAGCTGGAGCGGCTGCTCGCCCTCGGCGCCGGGCCCGCCGACGTCGGCCAGAGCGGCGCCGAGAGCTGGTACGTCCTGGCCGACCCGGAGGGCAACGAATTCTGCCTCCTGCGGGCCCGGATCCGGCCCCTCTGACCAACGGCGTCCCGGCGCCGGGACACCCCCGTCCGGGCCGCGGCGCTTTCCCCGCCCGCGACGGAGGCGTAGGCTCGGGACGCGGAGCGCGCACGGAAAGCAGCGCGCCCGGACCGGCGGGCCCGAGGCCCCCGGCGTTCGACGGCACGGTCCACGTGCCGGGACACCGTCGCCTGAAGAAGCCGGGCGGACAGGTCTCCCTTCCGCCGAGGCGGCGCCTGCGCGCCCGGTGGATCCCTCCCGTCCGCGGAGATGACACCGTGTCCTCCACTGCTGCCCCTGCGACCACGCCCGTCCCTGTGACCACGACCTCCGAAGGCGCGCCGCTGCCGCTGCCCGGCTCGGCGCGGCCGTCCGGCGACCGACCGTCCGACCTCCCGCACCGCCCCAGCACCGAGGAGATGCGGGCGATGGGCAAGGCGGAGGCCCGCGTCCTCAGCGACGCCCTCTTCGCCCGCCTCGCCGCCCTCGAACCGGGTACCGCCGCCTACAGCTACGTCCGCGGCACGATCATCGAGCTGAACATGCCGCTGGTGCGGTTCGTCGCCGCCGGGTTCCGCCGTCGGGCGGCCGAGCCCGACGACGTCCTCCAGGCCGGCACGGTCGGCCTGATCAAGGCCGTGGACGGCTACGACCACACCCGCGGGGTCGAGTTCCTCACCTACGCCATCCCCACCATCACCGGTGAGATCAAGCGCTTCTTCCGGGACACCACCTGGCCGGTCAGGGTGCCCCGCAGCGTCCAGGAGCTCTACCTGGTGGTGGCCCGCGCGTCCGACCGCATGGAGCAGCAGCTCGGCCGGCTGCCGTCGAGCGCCGAGCTCGCCCGGGAGCTCGGCATCGACGAGGCCGAGGTGACCTCCGGGCAGTGCGCCGGACGCGTCTACCGGGCGGACTCGCTGGACTCGCTGCGCGAGGACCACGCCGACGAGGCGGGCGGCTCCCGGCTGGACCGGCTCGGCGCCCGCGATCCCGAACTGGCGCTGGTCGAATTCCGGCTCTCGGTGCGCCCGCTCGTCGCCGACCTGCCGGAACGCGACCAGACCGTGCTGCGGCTGCGCTTCTGGGAGGGGCTGACCCAGTCGGAGATCGCCGAGCGGATCGGCGTCTCCCAGATGCACGTGTCGCGGCTGCTGGCCGCCACCCTGGCCCGGTTGCGCGACGGCCTGGACGACGACGGGCCGCGGCCGCCCGCTCCGGGTGACACTGAGGGGGCGGGTGCGGCGCGCCCGCACCGCGGAGGCCGAACCCCCGGCGGCCGCGCCGGGTGAGGCCGCCGCGCCGGACGGAGGTGCCATGGACGACGGTCCGCCGCAGGTCCGCCGGCTCCTCCTGCGGGAGACGGTGGGCTCGGTGAGCCGGTGCCGCGCGTTCGCCCGGGACGTCCTCCAGGACTGGGGCTGGCTGGGGAGCGCCGATCCGGCCGTGGCGGCCGCCGCCGAGGACGTCCTGCTGATGGTGGCGGAGCTCGCCGCCAATGCCGCGATGCACGCCGACGGCGCGCGCGAGCTCGTCCTGCTCCGCTCCTCGGACGCCCTTCGGGTCGAACTCCTCGACGGGAACCCCGAGCCGCCGGCGCTCCGCACCGACCGCCGCCCCGGCCACCCCGGTGGTTACGGCCTGCTCGTGGTCGAGCGCCTCGCCCGCTCCTGGGGCAGCCGTCCGTTGCCCGGCGGCAAGGCCGTCTGGGTGGAGGTCGCGCCCCGCTGACGGGCCGGCCGCCACCCGTCCGGGGGACGCGGGCCCGGCCCGCCGCACCCCGGGTACCCGGGAGGGGTACCGTCGTCCCGGTGCGGCCGACCGCCCGGCCGCACCCTGGCGAGCGACGGGGGAGGGGCCGCGCATGGACACCGCCGGCCGCCCCGGGCCATGGCCCGGCCGATCGCGGTCGCCGCCCTGCTGCTGGGACTGATCCTCATGCACGGCTCGCCCGTCGCGGCGGCCGGCTGCCACACCCCGGCGACACCCGCAGCGGCGATGGCCGGCCCGGCCGGGACCCACGGCGGCGCCCACCGGACCGAGCCGGCGGCGGCCGAGGCGGCCCGGGCGCCGGGCGGCCACGCCGCCGTCCGTCCGGGCGCCGCGCCGGCCGGCGCCGGGACGTGCCTCTCCACCCGGGCCCAGGGCCGTACCGGGCCGGTCGCGCCGCCCATGCTCGCGCTGCTCGCCGCCGCCCTGTCCGCCGCCCGCGGCCCGTTCCGGCCGCCGGCCGCGGCCCGGGCGCCGCGCCGCCGGGGCCCACCCCGTGCGGGCCGGGCCCTGCTGCTGCGGGTCTGTGTCGCACGGACGTGAGAGGGCCCGCCGGACGGCCCGCCCGGGCCCCGGCCTCCGGTCCCCTCCCCTCCGCGCGCCGCTGCGCCGCGCCCAGCCGAAAGACCTGAGATGTCCTCCACCTCGCGTACCTCCCGTCGCCGTGCCCTGACCGCGTGCGCCACCGCGGTCGTGCTCACCGCCCTGCTCGCCGCCTGCGGCCCCGGCGGGGCGGCCCATGACTCCGCCGGCACGCACCACGACCCGGCCGCTTCGGCCCCCGCCTCGGCCGCCGACCCCTCGGGTCACCCGGCGGCGGGCGCCGCCGACGGCATGGCCGACATGCCCGGCCCGGACGGCGGCACCGGCCTCACCGACACCGTCCAGGGCTACCGCCTCACCGCGCCGGACACCCCGCTGCCCGCGGGCGCGGCGGCCGACTACCGCTTCACCGTCACCGGCCCCGACGGCCGGGCGGTCACCGACTTCGCCGTCGACCAGACCCAGCGGATGCACTTCTACGCCGTCCGCTCCGACCTGACCGGCTTCCAGCACCTGCACCCCACCATGGCCGCGGACGGCACCTGGACGGCCTCGCTGGCCGCACTCGCGCCCGGCACCTGGCGCACCTACGCCTCCTTCGTCCCGAAGAGCGGCGGGGCCGCGGGCAGCGCGCTCGTGCTCTCCCGCCCGGTCACCGTGCCCGGCACCGCCGCGGCCGTCCCGCTGCCGCCCGCCGCGACCACCGCACAGGTCGACGGCTACACCGTCACCGTCCGGGGTGAGCCGATGGCCCGGATGGCCCACCCGATGACGGTGCACATCGCCCGCGACGGCGGGCCGGTCACCGACCTGCAGCCCTACCTCGACACCTACGCCCATCTGACCGCCGTCCACGCCGGTGACCTGGCCTTCGCCCACCTGCACCCCGCGACCGCCGTCGACGGGGACCACGGCGGCCCCGACCTGACGTTCCACGCCGAGTTCCCGCAGGCCGGCGACTGGCGGCTGTTCCTGCAGTTCCGTGCGGGCGGCCGGCTCCACACCGCCGAGCTGACCCTCCGGGTCGGCTGACCTGGCCCGTCCCGTCCCGGCGGCCGGTCAGTCCGCCGGGACGGGCGGGTGCCACTCGACCAGCACGATCGTCGCGTCGTCGTCGAGGCGGCCGCGCTGGTGCTCGAGGATCGTCGAGACCAGGCGGCGCAGCGCCTCCGGAGCCCGTTCGCCGGCGGCGGCGGCCCGCACGACGTGGTCGGTCAGCCGCAGCTCGCCGAAGCGGCCCCCGTCGAACGCCCGGGCCTCGGTCACGCCGTCGGTGTGGACGAGGATCCGGTCACCCGGCTCCAGTTGCGCGGTGTGCACGGTGCGGCGCGCGCCCTCGGCGGCGGCGCCGAGCCCGAGCGGCAGTTCGCCGGGGTGTTCCAGCGCGCCGGCGACCACGTGCCCGCGTCTGATCAGGAGCGGCGGCGGGTGGCCGCAGTTGAGCCAGCGGAACAGCCCGTCGGCGACGTCCAGCGTGCCGAGGACGGCGGTCAGCAGCCGGTCCGGGATCCAGCGGGCGAGTGCCTCGTCGACGGCGGTCATGACGTCGTGCAGATCCCCGCCGGCGCGGCGGGCCGAGCGGCAGCCGGCCATCGCCACCGCCGCGGACAGCCCGGCGGCGAGGTCGTGCCCCATCGCGTCCACCACGGCCAGGTGCAGCCGCCCCGCGTGCAGCGCGTGGTCGAAGGCGTCGCCCCCGACCTCGTACGCCGGTTCCAGGACGGCACTGGACGTCACCCGGTCGGTGCCGATGCTGCGCGGCGGCAGGATCGACCAGACGAGTTCCGCCGCCAGGCTCATGGGTGCCGTGCGGACGGTGCGGACGATCGTGTCGCTGAACCCGCTCTTGGCGACGACGGCCAGGCAGGCGGCGTCGGCGAGGGCCCGGCAGCGGTCCTCCGGGCCGGGGTGGTCGCCGCGCGCGGTGACCTCCAGGACGCCGATCCGTTCGATGCCGTTGATCAGCGGCAGCCAGATCCGCAGCAGACCGTCGTCCTCGCGGGCCACCCGGACGGACGTCTCCCGGTAGGCCCGGCCGGCCAGCGTGCCCTCCACCCCGAGCGCGCGGGCGGCGCCGTGCCCGTCGTCCAGCGGGACGAGCAGGTGCTGCTGGACGTCGGCGAGGAGGATCCGGGCGCCCTCCAGGCCGAGGTCGCGCGCCGCCGCGTCGACCAGCATCGGCAGTCCGTCCGGAGAGGTATGGTGCGAGCGAGCCAGCAGCGCGGCGAGCGCCTCGCCCGAACCGTCGTGTGCCACCCTGCTCACCGCCCGCCTCCCCGGTCGCCCGGCCTGCCTTCACGGTACGCCGGGAGCACGGCCCGGTCGCCGCGGCCGGAGCCGGGTTTGGCACCGACCGGGCCGGGCAGGCGCGGGACGACGAGTGACCCGCCCGGCGGGCGGGAGAACGGAAGCGGTGATGGACACCGGCAGGCGGTGGGTACTGACCTACCCCGGTGCGCCCGGCGCGCACGAGCGGCAGCAGACGGCCGTGGTGGAGTACCGCGGCGGGGTCGGACCCCAGGGCCACGCCCTGTGCACCGACGAGAGCGGGCGGATCCAGGTGGAGATCACCGAGGACGGGTTCGCCCATCTGATCGCCTGGGCGGACCTCCCCGATCCGCAGACCCCGATCCACGCCGAACCGCTCGCCTGAGGCGGGGCCGATCCCCGGGACGACCCGCGGACGGATGCCGCACGGCGTCCCCGACGGCGTCACCCGGAGCCCCGACGACGGGAGGAGAGCACGATGGCCGGACACGGCACCGACGTGGTCACCCGACTGGAGGCCGACCACCGGGCGGTCGAGGCCCTGTTCGTCCGGCTCGGGACGGCCGCCGCCGGCGAGCGCAGGGAGCTGGTCGACACACTGGCGGACCACCTGCTGCGGCACGCGACCGCCGAACGCACCTACCTGCACCCGGCCATCCGCAGATACGTCCTGGGCGGCCGCGCCATGGCGGACCGGGAGATCGACGACCACGCCGGGATCCGCCGTCTGATCGGACGGCTGCACGGTGCCGCGGACGACGACCCGGGAACGGAGCGGTTGCGCGGCCGGCTCCTGGAGGCCGTGCACGCCCACGTCCGCGAGGAGGAGCTGCACGTCTTCCCCGCGCTGCGGGCCGCGGCCGGGCAGGCCGTCCTCGACGCCCTGGGGGAGCAGCTGCACACCTGCCGGTACGTGCAGCCGCACGCCGCGCACCGGCCCTGCACCCCTCCCGGCCGGAACCCGGCGACCGGGTCCTGAACCCCGCTCGAAGCCGGTCCTGAATCCCGCTCGACCGGTCCGCCCCGGCGGTGCCGTGCGATCGACGGCGCCGGGCGGTCGCGGCACCATCGAGGCGTGAGCACCCGGACGAAGGGAGATCCCCCGATGAGCGTGCGACGCAGGGCCTGGGCCGGGACGGCCGCCATGGCCGACCGTGACGGGCGCCGGGCCGAGGCCGGAACGCGCGCCGACGCCGAGGTCGGCGGTGCCGACCTCCTCGACGCGGACGGCCGGGACGGCGCGACGCAGGGTGACCTCGCCCCGGACGGCGACGACCGAACGGGCGAGGGCCCCCGGCCGCCTGCCGCGGACACCGCAGCGCCGTGACACGGACGGGTGCGCCCGGGTGGCTGACGCGGCGGCCGCTGCCGATGCTGACAGCGAGTGGTCGAGTGACCACGAACCGTTGTGCGCTATTCGAGGAGTTCCCGTGGCACGCCCAGTTTCCGCCGAACCGTCCGTCTCGACGGCTCCCCCGTCCGCGCTCCACCCCGGCCCGGACGAAGGCGAGCCGGGCGGCCTGGCGGTGGTGGTGCTCGACGCCGCGGCCGGCCGCCGTCCTGCGGGCGAGGTGGCGGAACTGCTCCGGCTGCTCGCCGGCCACACCTTCCCGGGCGCGGAGACCGCCCTGCGGGCCGCTGCCGTCAGCCGGCCGGTCGGCGACCTGGCCGAACTCGTCATGGCGCTCGGCCGGGACGACCCGGCCGGTGACCTCGTGCTGACGGAGGCCGTGCTGCGGCGGCCGGTGGGAGAGGTGGCCCAGCTCGCGGAGCTGGCCGGGGAGCACGCCTCGGCCGCCTTCGGCCGGGCGCTGACGAGGGCCGCCCTGGTCCGTCCGGTGGCCGACGTCGCCGACATGGTCCGCACGCTGCCGATGACCGGCCCGCGGCCGGCCGTCCTGCCGGCGCCCGCGGACGCCGGGTCGTCCCGGACGCCGGAGGACGCGGCGGAGGCCAAGGCACCCCGCGCCCGGGCGCTGCGCTGGCCGGGGGCCGCCGCCGTACGGAACTGACCGGCTCGGACTCGGACTCAGGCGCCTGCCCGCGACCGTGGGCAGGCGCCCTGCTGTCCGGGCCCGGTCCCGTCCGGGGCGGTCACCCGGCGACGGCCTGCTCCAGGTCCCGCGCCGCGGCCAGCCAGCCGGCGAACAGTGCGGCGTCCACGTCGGCGGTCGACCGGAGCCGCACGCTCGCCATCGAGCGGGCCCCCGCCGCCAGCCGGCCGGACGGGTCGGCGACCTCCTGGCCCCGCCAGAGCCCGAAGGCGAGGTGGCCGGCGTAGGCCTTGACGAAGCAGACCGGCGCCTTGCCCGGGGCCGCGCCCAGGCTCCACACCGGGTGGCCGTGCCAGACCGCTCCGGTGCCGGGCACCGCCTGCTCGATCAGGGGGAGCAGCAGGTCGCAGATCCGCTGCTGGGCCTCGGGGAGCGAGGCGGTGTAGTCGTCCACGGTGGCGGAGCGGGTCATGTCGTGTCCTCGGTGTCGGTGCCGTTCCCGGCGGTCCGGTCGATCTGCCACCCGGACGTCGACCGGGCGATGCGACAGGGAACGCCGTGCGCCGCCCGATGCCGTCGACAAGGGCGCAGGTGTGCGGGCCGGATCCGGGGGCAGTCGACCGGTGCGCGGCCGCCGGAACGGACGGCGGCCGGGTGACCGCAACGAGAAACGAGAGGTGAGGACCATGAGCGGCATCGAGATCTGGGAGTTCCGCACCACGTCCGGTCACGTCTCCGGCTCCGACCTGGTGGGCTTCGGCGTCGAGGCGACCGACGGGCACATCGGCAGGATCGACCGGCACTCCGAGGAGGTCGGCGCGTCCCACCTGGTGGTCGACACCGGCCCGTGGATCTTCGGGCGGCAGGTGCTGCTGCCCGCCGGCACCGTGGTGAGCGTCGACGAGGAGGAGCGCAAGGTCCACGTCGACCGCAGCAAGGACGAGATCAAGAACGGCCCGGAGTACCACCCGGACCAGCACGGCGGCGACCCGGCCTACAAGGAGCTGTACGGCGGCTACTACGGCCCGTTCTACGGCCCGCCGCTCTGATCTGCGCTCCGCCACCCGCCGGCCGGCCTGATCCGGGCCTGTCGCCCCCGGACGCCGGGGTGGGCCGCCGCCGCACCGGTGGCGGCCCGCCCCGGCGTCCGGGCGTGCGGCGGGTCAGCGCTCCTCCTCGGGGCGCCCGGGCTCCTCCCAACGGGTGTGGAAGGAGCCGTCGCGGTCGATGCGGCGGTACGTGTGCGCGCCGAAGAAGTCCCGCTGGCCCTGGATCAGCGCAGCCGGCAGCACCCGGGCCCGCAGGCTGTCGTAGTACGCCAGTGCGGTGGCGAAGCCGGGCGTCGGCACCCCCAGTTGAGCGGCGGTGGACACCACCCGGCGCCAGGCCGACTGCGCACCGGCCAGGGCCTGCAGGAAGTGCTCGTCGGTCAGCAGGGAGGGCCGCTCGCGGTCGCCCTCGTAGGCCGCCCGGATCCGGTCGAGGAAGCGCGCCCGGATGATGCAGCCGCCGCGCCAGATGGTGGCCATCGCCCCCGGGTCGATCCGCCACCCGTACTCGTCGCTGCCGGCCTGGATCTGCTGGAAGCCCTGGGCGTACGCGACGATCTTGGACGCGTAGAGTGCCTGCTCGACGTCCTCGGCGAAGCGGTCCGAGGCCGCGCTGTCCAGCCAGGTCTCGGTCGGGCCCGGCAGCCCGGCGGAGGCCTTCCGCAGCTCCGCGTGGCCCGACAGCGAGCGGGCGAAGACCGCCTCGGCGATGCCGCTCACCGGCACCCCGAGTTCGAGGGCGGTCTGCACCGTCCAGCGTCCGGTGCCCTTCTGCTCGGCCCGGTCGAGCACCACGTCGACGAAGGGCCGGCCGGTGGCGGCGTCGGTGTGGGCGAGGACGTCGGCGGTGATCCCGATCAGGTACGACTCCAGGCGGCCGCCGTTCCACTCCCGGAACACCGCGGCGATCTCCGGTGGCTGCAGCCCGCCCGCGTGCCGCAGCAGGTCGTACGCCTCGGCGATCAGCTGCATGTCGGCGTACTCGATGCCGTTGTGCACCATCTTCACGAAGTGGCCGGCGCCGTCCGGGCCGACGTGGGTGCAGCACGGCCGTCCGTCGACCTGGGCGGCGATGTCCTCCAGCAGGGGCCCCAGCACCCGGTAGGACTCCTCCGAACCGCCGGGCATGATGCTCGGGCCCTCCAGGGCGCCCTGCTCGCCGCCGGAGACACCGCTGCCCACGAAGTGCAGGCCCCGCTCGCGCAGGGCCTGCTCGCGCCGTCGGGTGTCGAGGAAGTGCGCGTTGCCGCCGTCGACCACGACGTCCCCCTCGTCCAGCAGCGGGACCAGCTCGTCGATGACGTCGTCCGTCGGCTGCCCGGCCTTGACCATGATCACCAGCCGCCGGGGGCGCTCCAGGGCGGCGGTGAACTCCTCCAGCGAGGCGGTCGCGGTGAAGTCGCCCTCGCCGCCGAACTCGTCGACCAAGGCCCTGGTCCGGGCCTCCGTCCGGTTGTGGACGGCGACCCGGTAGCCGTGGCGGGCGAAGTTGCGCGCCAGGTTGCGGCCCATGACGGCCAATCCGGTGACGCCGATCTGTGCCAGGGGCCGCGCAGTCATGACGGGGACTCCAGATGCCTCGACGAAGGGACTCCGTCCACCACCCTTCCGCGATCCCGCCCGCCGCGCATCCGCACCGCGGTGGCGCCGGGCTCCACGACGCGGCCGGCGGCCCGCACGTGCTGTGCGGGCCGCCGGCCGGGAGGAGGGGCGTCACCAGTAGTGGCGCCGGCCGCCGACCGCGTGGCCGACGGAGCCCGCGACCCAGAGCACGAGGCCGATCACGGCGAGCAGGAGGCCGATCGTCCACAGGATGGAGATTCCGGTGACGAAGCCGATGAGAAGGAGAAGGACGCCGATGAGGATCATGAGAGCTCCGTTCGGTGCGGAGGCGGGGTGCCGCCGGTCCGGGTGCCGCCGGAAGGGGTGGCACGAGGAGCGTCTGCTCGGCTTCGGCGTCGGGAAACCTGCCGGGGCCCCGCCGTCGCAATGGTGGTTCTCCGCGGGCGGTCGCAGCCGTCGGGCCGGGTGCGGACGGGCCGCCGCGCCCCTGCCACGACCGTGCCGGGCCCGCCCGCGGCCGTCGGCACGCCCCCGCGGTCACCAGCCGGTGTCCGGACCTGACACACTGCGATCATGAACACCGACCGCCGCCCCCTGGGCCGGCCCGCTTTCTCCGAACCCGCCACCCAGGACACCGGCATGCCCCGGCCCCGCAGGCTGCCTCCCGTCGGCCAGGCGGTGTTCCTGTCCCCGCCCGACCTCGACGAGCCCGAGACGACGGACGCCGTCCGACCGGGGCTGCCCGGCGAGATGACCTTCACCGCCCCCGACGACCGGGCCTGACCCCGGCGCCCCCGCACCCGGTCCGCGGTAGGGCCGCCGATATGGATTAACGGAAAGCCGCCCACGTGCCGTACAGTCGTGACCAACGACGCGGGGTGGAGCAGCTCGGTAGCTCGCTGGGCTCATAACCCAGAGGTCGCAGGTTCAAATCCTGTCCCCGCTACCAGTACAGGACGGCCCGGATGCGCACTGCGCATCCGGGCCGTCCTGCGTGCTGTCCGGGCCCTGCGGCCGCCCGTCCCCTGCCGCCCTGCCCGCGCCCCCGTTCCCGGTGGGACCTGCCGTCCGCAGCGGATCGCGCTTGACCTCAACCGCACTTCACCTTGTTGTCTGGTCACAGACGGCCCCCGAACGGGTGGCCGGCCGCTCTTCCTTTCCGAAATGCCTTTCCAGGAGGATTCAGTGACACAGCGTCAGCTCAGGGTCGCGGTCATCATCGGCAGCGTCCGCGACGGCCGGTTCGGTCCGGTCGTGAGCCGGTGGTTCGCCCAGCAGGCAGAAGGGCACGGGGACTTCGAGGTGGACGTGATCGACCTTGCCGAGGCCGACCTGTCGATGGTGCTCCCCGCGTTCGGGGCGACTCCGGCGCCGGAGACGCTCGCCGCCGTGCAGTCCGTCAGCACGCGACTGGCCGAGGCGGACGCCTTCGTGGTGGTGACGCCCGAGTACAACCACAGCTACCCGGCGTCCCTGAAGAACGTGATCGACTGGCACAACGCGCAGTGGCATGCCAAGCCGGTGGCGTTCGTCGCCTACGGCGGCCTCTCCGGCGGCCTGCGCGCGGTCGAGCACCTGCGGCAGGTCTTCGCCGAGCTGCACGCCGTCACCGTCCGGGACACCGTGAGCTTCCACGGCGCCTGGTCGCAATTCGACGACGAGGGCAACCCGAAGGACCCGGACGCCGTCAACGCCGCGGCCAAGACCATGCTCGACCAGCTCGGCTGGTGGTCCCTCGCGCTGCGCGAGGCCCGCGACAAGCGGCCCTACCGCACCTGACGGGGCCGACGACCCGTCCGGCCCGACCGACACCCGCCGGGCGGTCGGGCCGGACGGGAGCCGTGCCTCCCCAGGGCGATCGTCCGAGAGAGTGACCGTCCGTCAGGTCGTGACGGGGCACCGTCGGCACGCGCCCTAGCGTGATGGTATGGATACAGAACACGCATCCGGCGCATCCGCCAGGGCGGGCAGACCGGGCGGGCCCGGCCACCCGCCGCGGACCGGGATCTCCGCCGTGCTCGTGATGGCCCTGGCTATGCTCACCTTCGCCGCCGTCGTCTCGCCCGCCGCCGCCGCGCGCGCGAGGGCGGCGGTGTGACGGTGAACTTCACGAACAACAGCGACCGCGCCCTGACGCTCGCGAGCCTCACCGCGACCCGGGGATGCCTGATCGGCGGTCAGCCGGGCGAGATCGCCCCGGGCACCTCGGCCAGCTGGTCGTCCGCGCCCTGCCTCGGATCGAACGGCAGCGCGGGCAACGCCTCCTTCCGGATCGCCGGAGAGGACACCGGCACGGTGCAGGTGAGCTGGGACAGCCCGACCACCGGGCCGAACACCTACACCCAGACGGCGCCGGGCGGCTACGTCATCGGCCGCACCGGCGGTGCGGGCGCCAACCCGACCGTCCAGTTCACCTTCGACTGCAACTCCACCACCTGCGACGGGATCCCCGACGACTGGAAGCGCAACGGCGTGACCCTCGATCCCGGTGACGGCAGCGGGCCGCAGTTCATCGACCTGCCCGCGATGGGCGCCGACGTCAACAAGCCGGACATCTTCGTGCAGCTCGACTGGATGGCCGACGCCACCCACAGCCACGCGCTCGACCCGCAGGCGATCCGCCGGGTGGTCGAGGCGTTCAAGAACTCCCCTACACCAAGCACTCGCCGTCCACCGGCATCAACCTGCACATCGACGCCGGGCCGGGGAGCATCCTCGACTTCGACACGAACACCACCTGGGGCGATCTCAGCAGGGCACGGCAGCTGCCCGAGCAGGCCAACCTCGGCACCCTCGACGGCAACGGCAACTACCGCTGGGACGCCTTCAACACCATCAAGACGCAGGCGGGCGGCTTCGTCAGCTCCGGGCGGGCCCCGATCTTCCGGTACGCCGTCTCGGCCGACCGCCTGTGGCCCGGCTCGACCACCCTCGGGATCGCCGCACTCCCGGGCAGCGACTTCATCCTCAGCCTGGGTGCCCTCGCCGCCGACATCCCGCTGATCCCCGCGCAGGCCGTCGACTTCATGCACGAACTCGGCCACAACCTGAGCCTGCGGCACGCCGGGGACACCGACCTCCCGAACAACAAGCCGCAGTACTTCAGCGTGATGAACTACTCCTTCTCCGTCCGGGGCCTGACCGCCGGTGCGACCACCGGCATCGCCGACTACTCCCGCGACGTCCGCAGCCTGAACGAGCCCTTCCTGGACGAGAACGTCTACCCGTTCAGCAGCAGGGACTACGACGTCGTCCACTACTGCAGGAACGACCCGAACGGGCCGTACATCACCACGGCGAGGAGCAAGGGCTGGGTCGACTGGAACTGCAACGGCGTTCAGAACCGCGGCGTGGTCAACGCCGACGTCAACGGTGACGGGCAGTACACGCGGCTCACCGGTCACGACGACTGGAGCGCCCTGCGGCTGCGGGCCGGCGAGATCGGCCAGGTCGGCGCGGCCAACCTCCCCGACGCGCCGACCCCGAACAACGAGCCGACCATGGAGCAGGAGGAGGGCGTGCTGCCGCTGGACACCACGCCGCCGGTCACCGCCGCCGCCACCGACTCGGCCGCCGAATGGAAGGACCGCTACACGAGGGACGTGACCGTCACCCTCAGCGCCACCGACGACATCTCGGGCGTGAGCACGACCGAGTACAACCTGGACGGCACCGGCTGGACGGCCTACACCGGCCCGATCGCGGTGACCGGGGACAGCCGGCACAAGCTGCTGTACCGGTCGACCGACTTCGCGGAGAACCAGGAGGCCGACAAGTCCCTGACCCTGTGGATCGACTGCGGGCACGGCCACGAGCACGACCCCGGCCACCCGTCGGGCCCGGACTCGTGAGCATGACGGTCACCGCCGCGGGCTGAACGGCAGCGCCCGGGTCCGGCCGGCCCCGGGCGCTGCGGTGCCCGTCGGTCCGGGACCTGCTGCGCGACCGGCACCCGACCCGGCCCTTCACCCGGTGGAGCTCTGCGTACGGGGGCGCGCCGTCTTGACCGGCGCGCCCGCGGTGGCTGGACTGTGAGGAGACCCACGGCGAGAGGGAGGGCGGCCGATGGCCGACGACGGCAACCGGCGCAGGCTCGACCGGCAGGTGCTGCACGACGGCCCCTACCTGAGACTTCTGGCCGACACGGTCGAAGGGCTCGCGCCGCCGGGCGTGTACGAGCATGTGGAGGTCTCCGACGCCGTCCGGGTGGTCGCCGTCGACGCCGACGGGCTGGTGCTGCTCGTCCAGGACGAGTTCTACCTCACCGGCCGTCGGATGACGCACCTGCCGGGCGGCGGCATCGAACCCGGCGAGGAGGCGCCGGCCGCGGCCGCGCGCGAACTGGAGGAGGAGACCGGATGGCGGGCCTCGGCCTGGCAGCGGCTCGGCCTGATCCACCCGCTGCCGTCCAGCACCGCCGCCGTCACCCACCTCTTCCTCGCCCGCGACCTGACGCCCGGCCGGATCGCCCGGGACACCACCGAGGAGCACATGACCGTGCACCGGGCCACCCCGGCCGAGGTGCTGGCGATGGTGCACGACGGGACGATCACCGAGGCCGGCAGTGTCGCCGCGATCCTGCAGGCCGCCCACCTGCTGCGCCCCGGGAACGGCGACCGACGCAGCGACGGCTGAGGCAGCGGCGGCTGAGGCAGCAGTGGCCCCGGGCACGGCGATCCCGCCGACGGTGACCCCCGGGGGCGGTGCGGACCGTCCCCGGGGGCGCCGACGGGAGACCCGGCGGCCGGGCGCCGGGCCGTCCACCCGTCAGGCAGCGGCCGCCGCCGCGGCGGCGACCGCCCGGATCAGCCGGGCGTTCTCCGGGGCCGCACCGCCCGGGAAGGCGAAGCGGCGGCGGTTGTAGCCGTAGGCGAGACCGAGACCGAGACCGAGACCGAGGCCCGGGTCGGCGAAGGCCAGCGATCCGGCCGCGCCGCTGTGCCCGAACGCGCCCGCGCCCAGGACGGGAAACGCGTCCGACACGGCGGAGAAGCCGAGCGCGAACGCGTTGTGCTTGCCCAGCACGACGTCGTGGCCGACCGAGTGCACCTGCGCGAACTCCGCTGCGGTGTCCGGCTTGAGCAGCGGCGCCCGGCCGTCCACGGTGCTGATCGCGGCCGCGTACATCCCGGCCATGCCCCGGGCGGAGCCGATGCCGCCGACCGAGGCGGGGCCCTTCGCGCGGACGACCCGGTGGTTCGGCAGGGCGTCCAGTGGCTGCTCCGGGCGGCTGCCGTTGAAGGCGATGCCGCGCAGGCTGCCCGGCCCGGCCGCGGTGGCGGCCAGCACGGCCCGCTGCGCGGGGGTGGGCAGCATCGGCTGGGTGGTCCGGAAGCGCGCCTCCTGCTCCTCGGGCAGCCCGAGGAAGAAGTCCAGCCCGTACGGGGCCCGCACCCGCTCCTCGAACAGCTCCTGGATCGTCCGGCCGGTCACCCGGCGGACCACCTCCCCGTCAACGCGCCGATCACCAGGGCGTGGTAGCCGAACGCCGCACCCGGCCGCCAGCGCGGACGCTCCGCCGCCAGCCGCTCGGCCAGCACCCGGTCGTCGGCCAGTTCCTCCAGGGAGAAGCCGCCGTCGACGCCGATCACCCCGGCCCGGTGCGCCAGCAGGTCCCGCAGGGTGATGTCCTGCTTGCCCTGCGCGGCGAACTCCGGCCAGTACGCGGCGACCCGCTCGTCCGGGTCGAGCGCCCCCTCCTGCACGAGGAGCGCCACCACCAGGTGCGCCGCTCCCTTCGTCGAGGAGAACACCCCGGTGAGGGTGTCCCCGTCGAACTCCGGCCCCGTCCAGAGGTCGACGACCCGCTCGGCGCCGTGATGGACGACCAGCTGCGCCGCGTAGTCACCGCCCTCGTCCGCGGCCACGGCCGCGAACTCCTCCCGCACTGCCTCGAATCCCGCCCCGACGCTGCCGGAAACCTCGATGCCGTCCGTCATGGACCCTCCCCGCTCGTGTGTTGACCGGATGTCAAACCCTCTGGCGGTGGCGGTGATTCCCGCGGCACGCAGCCATCTGCCGGGAGGGTGCGCGGCCGGGAACGACAGCGCCGGTCCCGGCGGGGCGGAGGTGGTCCGCCCCGCCGGGACCGGCGGGCCCTGCCGGGCCGGCTACTGCGGGAGTTCGGCGGTGTGCAGGGCGCTCACCTCCGCGGCGGTCAGGGCCCGGTCGTAGGCGTGCACCTGGTCGATCGAGCCGTTCCAGAAGTCGCCGTTCGCGCCGTTGTACTTGGCGCGGCCCACCGCGAGCGGGCCGGTGCTGACGTCGGCCGGCCCGGACGGGACGCTGGCGGCGAGGGTGCCGTCCACGTACAGCTGGATGGTGGCGGTCGCCGCGTCGTGCACGCCGACCAGGTGGTACCAGTGGCCGAGCTGCGGGGTGATCGGCAGCCGGGCGCGGTTGGCCCCGGGCAGGCTGAAGGCGAACGCGCCCTGCCCGTACTGGAGGTAGAAGGGGTTCTCGATGCGGCGGCCGTCCTGGCTGACGATCGTGGCGTAGTTGCCGGGGAGGGCGTCCAGGGTGGCCCAGGCCGACACCGAGTAGCTCTTGGTGGTGTCGAGCACGGGGCCGGCAGTCTGGGCGTACTGCGCCTGGCCGTTGAACTTCAGGGCGCTGCCGCTGACGCCGGGGGCCCAGCTCGTCCCGCCGGTCAGCGTGAGCGGGCTGTGGTTGGGGCCCTGGTCGGCGGCGGTGGTGCCGGTGTTCTCGTCGAGCGACCAGGAGCCGCCGCCCTTGAGCTCGGAGCGCGCGCCGGCCGCGGCACCGGCCGCGATGACCTTGAGGTTGATCGCGCGGACCTGCGCCGGGTCGACCTTGATCTCCCGACGGTCGTACGACCAGAGGCCGTTGAGCTCGTGCTCCACGTCGGTGACCTGGGTGTAGACCGAGCCGGAGAGCTCGGCGCCGGCCGCCGCCAGGTAGAAGGTCTCGGTGTTCTGGACGTACTTCTGGGTGAGCGCCGCCTTGTCGTTCACGCCGCTGTAGATGACGGTCGGCGCGCCGGGCCACAGGTGGCCGGGGGAGCGGAGGGTGAACCCGCCGTGCTCGCCGTCCATGGCCGCCCGGGTGGCGTCGGGGAACGCCGGGTCGTTGTTGCCGTAGTCGTGGTGGTCGATGATGTCGCCCTTGCCGGAGTCACCCTTGGAGGCGCAGCAGTTGACGCCGCTGTGGGCGTTGACCAGGCGGGACGGGTCGGCCGCCTTGACGGCGTCGGCGAGCTTGCCGGTGGCGGTGCGGTCCCACTCGCCCCAGCCCTCGTTGAAGACGATCCAGCCGATGACCGAGGGGGAGTTGTGCAGCAGCTTCATCTCGGCCGTGCCCTCGTCGACGAACTCCTGCTGGCCGGCGGCGGTGCTGTAGTCGCCGGAGACGAAGTCCTGCCAGACCAGCAGGCCCAGCTTGTCGGCCTGGTAGTACCAGCGCGGCGACTCGACCTTGATGTGCTTGCGCACCGCGTTGAAGCCGAGGTCCTTCTGCGACTGCAGGTCGAACCTGATGGCGGCGTCGCTGGGCGCGGTGTAGAGGCCGTCCGGCCAGAAGCCCTGGTCGAGTTCGGCGAGCGAGAAGATCGGCTTCCCGTTGAGGACGATCTTCTGGTAGCCGCCGACGTCGGCGAGGGCGATCTTCCGCATGCCGAAGTAGCTCTTGATGCTGTCGGTGGACTTCCCGCTGGTGAGGGTGACCTTCAGGTCGTAGAGGTACGGGTCGTCGGGCGTCCACAGGTGCTGGTTGCCCACCGGGAGGTGGAGCAGGGTGTTGGCCGGGCCGCTGATGGAGCCGACGGTGTTGCCCGCGGCGTCCTTGGCGACCGCCTTGACGATCGTTCCGGCGGGAGCGCCGGGGGAGTTGACGGTGACGGCCAGGAT
The DNA here is from genome assembly GCF_039544005.1 of Kitasatospora paranensis. Taxonomy (NCBI): domain Bacteria; kingdom Bacillati; phylum Actinomycetota; class Actinomycetes; order Kitasatosporales; family Streptomycetaceae; genus Kitasatospora; species Kitasatospora paranensis. The sequence goes on along the minus strand of NZ_BAABKV010000001.1, from coordinate 1,761,199 downwards.
GCCGGCGTCGATGTCGGGCGTGGTGGTGATGCTGTCGATCGAGGTGGTGGCGACCGGCTCCATCCACACCGTCTGCCAGATGCCGGACGACTGGGTGTAGACGATGCCGCCGGGGGAGTTGGACTGCTTGCCGAGCGGCTGGTTCGCCCCGGCCGTGTCGGTGACCGCGACCACGATCTCCTGCGGGCCGGTGCCCTTGACCGCGTCGGTGATGTCGGCGCCGAAGCCGGTGTAGCCGCCGGTGTGCTCGGCGACCTTCGTGCCGTTGACCCAGACGGTGGCCTGGTAGTCGACGGCGCCGAAGTTCAGCTTGAGGCGCTGCCCCTGGCCGATCTTCCAGCCCTTGGGCACGGTCACCGTACGCCGGTAGAACATGTGGTCCTCGTGCCGCTCCAGGCCCGAGAGCTGGGACTCGACCGGGTACGGCACGATGATCTTCTCGCCGAGGTCCTTGCCGAACACCGGCTGCTGCCCGGCGGAGGCGGCGGCGAACTGCCAGGGGCCGTTCAGGTTCAGCCAGTCGGAGCGGACCTGCTGCGGGCGCGGGTACTCGGGCAGCGGGTGGTTCGGGTCGACCTTGTCGCCGAACGGCGTGGTGAGGCGGTGGGTGGAGGCGTTGTCCGCCGTGCGCGCCATCTCCGGGACGGCCTCGCCGCCGGAGGTGAGGCCGCCGGTGCCGTCGTAGCGCACCCGGACGTTCTGCCCCTTCTGGATCGGTTCGGCGAGCTTGACGATCAGCGAGCGCTTGTCGTCCTTGGCGACCGCGACGGACTTCAGCGGCATCGCGGTGGTGTCCGCCTCGACCCGCAGGTGGTCCGCCACCGTCGCCGCGTTGCCGACCCTGCCCTGGAAGGTGGCCTGCACCTTGAGGCCGTCCTGGGCGACGGACAGCGCGACCGGGTACACGCTGAACCCGTCGGGCGGGGTGAACGCGGACTCCGGCACGATCTGCTTCGCGAGGCCCGGAGCGGACCAGCGCAGGTACATGTTGGCGCCGCCGGTGTCCTGGAACATCTCCAGCCGGAAGTCGTGCTGCTCGCCGGCGGTGAGGTGGACGGCGGCGCTGGTCTGCTCGTGGTCCCAGTCGCCCACCCAGTGGTCGATGACCGGCTGGCCGTCGATGAACAGCCGGAAGCCGTTGTCGCCGATCGCGTAGAAGGTGTAGTCCCCGGTGGTGGGGGCCTGGATCCGGCCTGTCCAGCGGGCAGTGGTGTTCTCCTGGCGGCCGGTCAGCTCCTGGAAGGTGTCGGCCAGGCCGGGCAGGTCGATCTGCGGGTCGAGTTCGGTTCCGCCGAGCTCGGCGAAGTCGTGGGCGCCTGGGGCCGACATCCGGTAGTACTCGCCCTTCAGGCCGTGCACCTGGGCGTTGGGGTCGCCGGCGGCGAAGGTGGTCGCGGCGTCGGCGGGTTCGGCGGCCGAGATACCGGGGGCCAGGCCGACCACCGGCAGCGAGAGGGTCGCTGCCAGCAGCAGCGCCCACATCCCGCGCCGGTGTCGGATGGCTGGCTGTCGTCTCATGCGGTTGCTCCTCACACGGGGGAGTAGAGGGTCGTGGGGCAGCCCTCGCCGCGGCGATCCGCTCGCGCGAGGGACGTGGGTGGTGTGTCGCCGGTGGCGACGGGCGGGGCGGCCGCGGGCAAGGGGCGACCGGCCGGGTCGTCGCGGCGGCGGGGTGGTGCCGGCGAGGACCCGCGGCGGGGGTGTCGGGACGCCGGGCGGGTGGCCCGCTCCGGGGAGCCGGGTGGGGGCGGGCCGGTGCCGGGCGTGGCGGGCCCTGGGCCCGGCTCGGCGTCGTCGGGCAGGGCTGGACGGCGGCGCCGTCGGCAGGCCCGGCCCGCGGCTGTCCGGTGGGCGATCGGGTGGTTTCGCGGGGTGGTGCCCGCCTCTTGCACAACGTTGGAAAAGCGGACAGGGAGAATGACAGCACGGGCTTGCGACGGTGTCCACCCCTTGCGGTCGCCGATGTACGGGAATGTGTCGCCCGGTGGTCGGCCGTGTGTCGACGACCCGTCAACCTGGGTCCCCTTCCGCCGTGCAGATCCCCTGACGGCCTGTCGGTGCGCGGGCCTGCGGCGGCGCGCGGCCCGGGGTGGTGCGCGGCCCACCCGCAGGCCGGACCGGGGCCGGGCCCGCCGCTCGCGGGCGGTCGGGCCGTGGCGGCGTCAAGCCCTGCGGCGTCCGCGGGCGTTGGTGCAGGGGTGGTCGCGGTGCGTGGTCGGTGAATGAGCAGAAATGAGTCCGCAACACTCTTGCCCGGCGGATCGGGCCGCATATATAACGTTGTAAACAGCGCCACCGAGGGGCCCCGCAGGCCTCTTCCCGCTCTTCCCTGCCGACGGATTCACCACCCTTGTCGGCCAGGTGCCCGGTGCGCCTCCGGCGACCGTCGTTCCACCCCGCACACACTCCCGCACGCACCCCCACCGCGCCGCCGGCCCACCTGCCCGGTGCCGCCGTCACCTCGCCAAGGAGTCCCTCCATGAACGCCACGCACGGACCCCGCAGACTCGTCGTCGCCACCCTGATCGCCGCCGCCGTCGGCATCGCCGCGACCGGCTGCGCCAAGTCGGAGACCCCGGCCTCCGGCTCGGGCGACGGGCAGGCCGCGCAGGTCGCCAGCCCGACCGCCGCGGCCTCCGCCGCGGGCGGCGGCTGCACCCTCTCGGCCTACGGCGCCACGAAGATCGACCTGAAGGACGCGGTCGTCGGCTTCTCCCAGTCGGAGAAGGAGGCCAACCCGTTCCGCATCGCCGAGACGCAGTCCATCAAGGACGAGGCCGCCAAGCTGGGCGTGAAGAAGCTGCTCACCACCAACGCCCAGTCGCAGCTGTCCAAGCAGATCAGCGACATCCAGGACATGCTCAACCAGGGCGCCCAGGTGCTGATCGTCGCCCCGCTGAACTCCGACGGCCTGCAGCCCGCGTTCGACGCGGCGGCCGCCAAGCACGTGCCGGTCATCACCATCGACCGCAAGGTCAACGCCACCGCCTGCAAGGACTACCTGACCTTCATCGGCTCCAACTTCGTGGAGCAGGGCAAGCGGGCCGCCGACGCGCTCGTCACCGCGACCGGCGGCACCGGCAAGGTGGCCATCCTGCTCGGCTCCTCCGGCAACAACGTCACCACCGACCGCACCAGCGGCTTCGTCGACGAGCTCAAGGCGAAGGCGCCCGGCATGGAGATCGTCGCCCAGCAGACCGGCGAGTTCGCCCGGGACAAGGGACAGCAGGTGATGGAGCAGCTGATCCAGTCCAAGCCGGAGATCACCGCGGTGTACGCGGAGAACGACGAGATGGGCCTCGGCGCGGTGACCGCGCTGAAGAGCGCGGGCAAGAAGCCGGGCAAGGACGTCAAGGTGGTCTCCATCGACGGCACCCGCAACGCCGTCCAGGCGCTCGCCGCCGGCGACTACAACGGCGTCATCGAGTCCAACCCCCGCTTCGGCCCGCTGGCCTTCGCCACCATCCAGAAGTTCTTCGGCGGCGAGGGCATCGCGGACAGCGTCGTGATCTCCGACCGGGCGTACGACCCGAGCAACGCCGCCGCCTCGGTCGCCGGCGCCTACTGACGCCACGCCCCGACCGCGGGCCCGGCCCGCACCTCGGGCCGCCGCGTCCACCCCGGGCGCGGCGGCCCGGCACCACCCCTACGACCCTCCGGAAGGCCAGAAGCATGGCACCCCCGAAGCGGCGGCCGTCCGGGCCGCAGGCAGCGCCCTCCCCGCAGCGACACCCGTGCTGGAGGCCCGCGGTGTGAGCAAGCGGTTCCCCGGCGTGGTGGCCCTCGACGACGTCTCCTTCTCGCTGCGCCCCGGCGAGACCCACGCCCTGGTCGGTGAGAACGGGGCGGGCAAGTCCACCCTGATCAAAGTCCTGACCGGCGTGCACCGCCCCGACGACGGCGAACTCCTCCTCGCTGGCTCGTCGGTGGCCTTCGCCCGGCCCTTCGAGGCCCAGCAGGCCGGCATCTCCACGATCTACCAGGAGGTGAACCTCGTCCCGCTGATGAGCGTGGCGCGCAACATCTTCCTCGGCCGCGAACCCAAGAAGCGCCTCGGCCTCATCGACTTCCCCCGGATGCACCGGGAGGCGGCCGACCTGCTCGCCGGCTTCGGCGTGCACGTCGACCCCCGCCGCCCGCTGCACACCCTCGGCCTCGGCACCCAGCAGATGGTCGCGCTGGCCCGCGCGGTCTCCGTCGACGCCCAGGTCGTCGTGATGGACGAGCCCACCTCCTCGCTCGAACCCCGCGAGGTGGAGACGCTGTTCCGGGTCGTCGGCGAACTGCGCCGCCAGGGCATCGCGATCCTCTACGTCAGCCACCGGATGGACGAGCTGTACCGGCTCTGCGAGCGCGTCACCGTGCTCCGCGACGGCCGCCACATCCACACCGGCGACCTCGCCGACCTGGACCGCATGCAGCTGGTCTCGATGATGCTCGGCCGGGAGATCTCCGAGGTCCGCCGGCACGGCGTCACCGGCTTCGGCGCCGAGGAGCACGCCGTCGTCCGCGAACCGGTGCTCGCCGCACAGGGCCTGACCCGCCGCCACCAGCTCGACGACGTCAGCCTCGCGCTGCGCCCGGGCGAGGTGCTGGGGCTGGGCGGTCTGCTGGGCTCCGGGCGCAGCGAGACGGCGAAGGCCCTCGCGGGTGCGCTGCCGCTGGACGGCGGCACCGTCACCGTCGGGGGCGGGTGCTGCGGCGGCACGGCTCGGCCTCGGCGATCCGGGCCGGGATCAGCATGCTGCCGGAGGACCGGAAGGCGGAGGGGATCGTTCCGGGTCTGTCGGTGCGGGAGAACATCGTGCTCGCCGCGATGCCGCGGCTGTCGCGGGCCGGGATCGTCTCCCGGGCCCGGCAGGACCGCGTGGTCGAGGTCTTCATGAAGCGGCTGCGGATCAAGGCGTCCAGCCCGGAGCAGAAGGTCTCCGAACTGTCCGGCGGCAACCAGCAGAAGGTGCTGCTCGCGCGGTGGCTCTGCCTGGAGCCGAAGGTGCTGCTGCTGGACGAGCCGACCCGCGGCATCGACGTCGGTGCCAAGGCCGAGGTGCAGACGCTGATCGACGAACTCGCCCAGGAGGGCCTGGCGGTCCTGCTGATCTCCTCCGACATCGAGGAACTCGTCGAGGGCGCCGACCGGATCGTGGTGCTGCGCAGCGGCGCGGTCGCCGGCGAACTCACCGGCGACGAGGTGGGCGAGGCCGAACTGCTCGCCGTCCTCGCCGACCACGGCCCCGCCGCCTCCGACACCGACACCGACACCGCCTCCGACACCGACACCGCCTCCGACACCGACACCGATTCTCCCGACGGCACCCCCGGTACCGCCGACGGCGCACCCGCCGCCGAGGCCGGCGGCCCGAAGGTGCCCGACCAGCCCCGTCCGGCCCGCGCCGGCAAGGAGGACCCCGATGACCCAGGCGACCGCCGTCCCCGCGCGCGGCCTGACCCGGCTGCCGAGTTCCGCGTGGTTCCAGGAGTACGGCGTCTATGCGGCGCTCGCGGTCCTCCTGGTCTTCAACGCACTGTTCACCGAGCGGTTCCTGACCGTCGACAACCTGCGGACCCAGCTCGTCCAGGTCGCCCCCGTGGTGATCGTGGCCCTCGGCATGGCCCTGGTGATCGGCACCGAGGGCGTCGACCTGTCGGTCGGCTCCACCATGGCGCTGGCCTCCGCCCTGCTGCCGCTCTACCTCGGCTACGGGCTGGTGCCGGCCCTGCTGATCGCCCTGCTCACCGGCGCGGTGGTCGGCCTGATCAACGGCGCCCTGGTGTCCGTCGTCGGGCTGCAACCGATCGTCGCGACCCTCGCCCTGTTCGTCGGCGGACGCGGTCTGGCCCTGGTCTTCGCCGACGGCCAGCTCAAGCAGATCGTCAACCCCGACCTGCTGGCGCTCGGCACGGACAGCGTCCTCGGGGTACCGCTGGTGGTCGTCATCGCGGGCCTGCTGGCCCTCGCCGTGGCCTTCCTCGTCCAGCGCACCACCTTCGGCCGGCAGGTGGTCGCCGTCGGCGGCAACCGCGCCGCGGCCGCCCTGGCCGGCCTGCCGGTCAAGCGCCTGCTCACCGGCGTGTACGTGCTGTGCGGCGTCCTCGCCGCGCTGGCCGGCGTCCTCGCGACCGCCCGGCTGACGGCCAGTGACCCGTCCTCGCTCGGCAACCTGATGGAACTCTCCGCCATCACCGCCGTCGTGGTCGGCGGCACCCCGCTCACCGGTGGCTCCGTCCGGGTGCTCGGCACCGTCGCGGGCGCCCTGCTGATGCAGCTGCTGCGCGCCACCCTCGTCAAGCACGACCTGCCCGACTCCACCGCCCAGATCGCCCAGGCGGCCATCATCCTCGCCGCCGTCTATGTCGCCCGGGAGCGCCGATCCCGATGAACCCCACTCCCGCACTCGGCCTGTCCGAGCCCGCCACCGCCCGGCCCGAGGGACCGGCGGCGCCGCCCGCCGGCCGCGCCCCAGCGACGACCGGTCGTGAGCGCCTCCTCTCGCTCGTCCAGCGCCAGGGCGTGCTCGCCGTCCTGCTCGCCGTGGTCCTCGTCTCCTCCTTCGTCTACCCGACGTTCGGCACCCTCGACAACGCCCGCGGGGTCACCGTCCAGGCGTCCTTCCTCGCGATCGTCGCGCTCGGCATGACGCTGGTCATCATCACGGGCGGCATCGACCTGTCGGTCGGCTCGGTCTTCGCCCTCGGCGGTGTGCTGGCCGCCTGGGCCTCGCAGTGGGGCATCGTCCCGGCGCTGCTGCTGCCGCTCGTGGTCTGCGGCGCGATCGGCACGGTCAACGGCCTGCTGGTCGCGAAGGCCGGCATGGCGCCCTTCATCGTCACGCTGGCCTCGCTGCTCGCGGCCCGCGGCCTGCTGCTCGCCATCACCCACGAGGGCGCGACCACCTACCTCGTCCCCCGGCACTCCGCGTTCGCCGAGCTCGGCCAGGGCACCGTCTGGGGCTTCGGCCACCCGCTGATCGTGGCGCTGGCGCTGTTCGGCCTCGGCGGCGTACTGCTCCAGCGGACGTCCTTCGGCCAGACGCTGTTCGCGGTCGGCGGCAGCTCGGACGCGGCGACCCTGATGGGACTGCCGGTGGCCCGGGCCAAGGTGACGGTCTACCTGCTCAGCGGCCTGCTGGCCGGCCTGGCCGGTGCGATCAACGCGGCCCGGCTCTCCTCGGGCGTCACCATCGTCGGCGTCGGCATGGAACTCGACGCGATCTCGGCCGTCGTCATCGGCGGCACCCTGCTGGTCGGCGGCGCCGGCACGGTCAGCGGCACCCTGTGGGGCGTCCTCCTGCTGGCCGTCATCCAGAACCTGATCAACCAGATCGGCTCGCTGAACTCCTCCTACCAGTCGGTGGTCAGCGGCGGCTTCCTGATCCTGGTCGTGGTCGCGCAGCGCTACCTCGTCCGCGGCCGCAGAACGACCTAGGTCGGGTCCGGGCGGTGCGCCCGGACCCCACGCCGGCCCCGGCCACCGCCGGGGCCGGTCCCAGTCAACGAAGGAGTGCCGTGGGCGTCAGCCTCAAGGACGTCGCGCAGCGGGCGGGCGTCTCCGTCAAGACCGTGTCGAACGTGGTCAACAGCTATCCGCACGTCACCCCGCAGATGCGGGCCCGGGTGCAGAAGGCCATCGACGAGCTCGGCTACCGGCCCAACCTGACCGCGCGCCACCTGCGCAAGGGACGCACCGGCATCATCGCCCTCGCCGTCCCCGAACTCGGCAACCCGTACTTCGCCGAACTGGCCGGCGCCGTCATCGACGCCGCCGCCCGGCACGACTACACCGTGCTGGTCGACCACACCGCGGGCCGCCGCGAGCGGGAGATCCACGTCAGCCAGGGCTTCAGCTCGCACGTCATCGACGGACTCATCCTCAGCCCGATCCACCTGGAGACCGAGGACCTCACCGGCCGCGACGAGACGGTGCCCCTGGTGCTCCTCGGCGAGCGCGAGTACGAGGCGCCGTACGACCACATCGCCATCGACAACGTCGCCGCGGCCCGGGAGGCCGTCCGCCACCTGCTGTCGCTGGGCCACCGGCGGATCGCCTTCCTCGGCTCCCGCACCGGGCACGAGCGCCAGCCCGCCCACATGCGGCTGCGCGGCTGGCGCGAGGAACTCGTCGCCGCCGGCATCGAACCGGACGAGGCACTGGTCGTCGTCACCGACGGCTACGGCCGGGCCGACGGCGCCGCCGCGATGGCCGCCCTGCTGGACCGCGGCGAGCGGCCCGACGCGGTGTTCGCCTACAACGACCTGATCGCCATCGGCGCCATGCGCACCCTCACCGAACGTGGCCTGCGCATCCCGGAGGACGTCGCCGTGGCCGGCTTCGACGACATCGAGGACGGCCGCTTCTGCGCCGTCCCGCTGACCACCATCTCCCCGGACAAGTCCGCCATCGCCCGGCTCGCCGTCGACCGGCTCACCGCCCGCCTCACCGGACAGCCCCCGCCGAGCCCCGGCGCGAGCGGCCGGGCCACCGGCTCGTGATCCGCGACTCCACGGCCGGACGGAGCCGCTGATCCGACGCCGGAGCACGCACACGGCCGCGGGATCGCGCCGTGCGCGTGCGCCGCTCCCCGCCGCCGACCCCGGCCCCCGCGCCCCCGCCCCTCCGCGCTCCCGACCATCCACCGTCCCGGCCGCCGCCCCGCCGGGCGCAGCCGCCCGTCCCGAGGACACGACCATGCCCCGACCCACCGTCCGCTGCCGGCCGTTCGGCACCCTGCCCGACGGCACCGCCGTCCAGGCCTGGCAGCTCGACTCCGGCACCGGTGTGCACGCCGAGATCCTCACCTACGGCGGCATCCTCCACCACCTCGCCGTCCCCGACACCGCCGGTGAGGCCGCCGGTGTCGTCCTCTCGCTGGCCACCGCCGAGCGCTACGCCGCGCAGAGCCCCTACCTCGGCGCGCTCGTCGGCCGCTACGCCAACCGCATCGCCCACGGCCGCTTCACCCTCGACGGCACCGAGCACCGCATCCCGGTCAACGACCGCGGCCACGCCCTGCACGGCGGCCCGGACGGCTTCGACCGCCGCATCTGGCAGGCGGCCGCGGTCGAGGACGACGACCGCGCCGCCGTCCGCCTCTCACTGCACAGCCCGCACGGCGACATGGGATTCCCCGGCGCCCTCGACGCCACCGTCACCTACACCCTGGGCGCCGACGGCACCCTCGCGATCGACTACACCGCCGCCACCGACCGGCCCACGGTCGTCAGCCTCACCAACCACGCCTACTTCAACCTCACCGGCCGGCCCGACATCCTCGACCACACCCTGCAGGTCGACTCCCGGCCTACCTCCCCGTCGACGCCCACGGCATCCCGACCGGGCCACCCGCACCCGTCGCGGGCACCCCCTTCGACCTGACCTCCCCGCAGCGGATCGGCGAGATGCTCGACAGCCCCGAGCCGCAACTGCGCGACGCCGGCGGCTACGACCACTGCTGGATCCTGAGCCCCCGCGACCGCCGGGCGGCGCCGCGCCGGGCCGCCCGGCTCAGCGCCCCCGCGGCCGCCCGCGTCCTGGAGGTCTGGACGACCGAACCGGGTGTGCAGGTCTACACCGGCAACCAGCTCGACGGCACCCTCACCGGCCCCGACGGGCGCGGCTACGGACGCCACGCCGCGATCTGCCTGGAGACCCAGCACTTCCCCGACGCCCCCAACCGGCCCGCCTACCCGAGCACCGTGCTGCGCCCGGGCGAGCTGTTCACCAGCCGCACCGAGTACCGCTTCCCGCACCTGCCCGGGCCGGGCCGCCCGCGGTCCTGACCACGGGCAGTCGTGCTGCGCGTGCGCCCGGACGGGTGCAGAGTCGGAGCGCAGCCGGGTGCGCACCGCACGTGTCGGAGGCTGCACACCGAAGGAGCCCGTCGTGACCCGCCAACCGCTCTTCAGTCCCGCCCCGATCAGGTCCTTCCGCCCGTCGACCCTGCCGCCGTGGCCGCCCCGGATCCCCCGGCAGTGCAGCCCGGGCGGCACCGGCCAGGAGGGATCGCGTACGCCGTGACGGCCCGGCGCGGCGGGCCGGCCGCAGGTGCCCAGGCGCTCTGCCGCCGACCGCGGTCACCCGAACGGCTCAGCCGGTGACGGTGTGCCGCGGGCCGTTCCGCAGGCCGCCGTCCGCAGGCGGTCGCCTGCAGGCTCTCGCCCGCGGTCGGGCGTTCCGGCCGACCGCGGGCGGCCCGTCCGGGCCGTCGCGGCGTGCGGTGCCCACCATCGCCGAAAGCCCGCCGGCCGGGCACCCCGGTGCCCGGTCCGCTCGTGGCGGACGGGTCGTCGGGGTGCCCGGCCGGCGGGCTCTGCCGCGGGGCGCGGCCGGTCCGGGTCAGGTCCGGACCGGCCGGGACGGCGCGGTCACTCGGTGCAGCGCACGGGGTTCAGCCGGTGGGCTTAGTACCGGTGGGCTTAGTACCAGTGGTGGTTCTGCCAGAAGGACCAGGCGGCGTTCGGGCTGCCGTAGCGGGAGTTCATGTAGTCGTAGGCCCACTTGATCTGGGTCTTCGGGTTGGTCTTCCAGTCCGCACCGGCGGAGGCCATCTTGGAGCCCGGCAGGGCCTGGCCCAGGCCGTAGGCGCCGGAGGAGGCGTTGGTGGCGTGGACGTTCCACCCGGACTCGTGCGAGATGATCTGGTTGAAGGACGCCAGCTGGTTCGCGGGCACGACCTGGGCGGCGATGCTCTGCGGGGACAGCGAGGCCGCGGAAGCGGTGGCGGCCGGGGCGACGGCGGCACCGACGGCGGCAAGACCGGCGGCGGCGGTGACCAGAGCGGCACGGGTACGCATACGAGTGGAAATAATGGGCATGGAAATACTGACCTCAATCGGGTTGGCCGCGTCCCCGCCGGTCCGATCGCACGTGTCGGTAGCACGTGGGTGGAGCCGGGAGGCTCCGTGATCGGTGCGGGGCACGGTGGCACGACGCGTTCTTGGCCGTGTCCAGGAGGAACTGGCCTGCGGTGTTGTCCGCAGTCCCAGGTGTCTGGGCGACTCCGCAATTGTTAGCGGGCCGGGAACCCCCGCCAAGAGCCCCCTGCTACGACGGACCTCCGTAGTGACGAGTCGTCACTGGGTCGGCCGAGGGGCCGCGGCGGCGCTGCGGCGCGGGCGTGCGCGGGTCGCCATCATGCCGCTGACCTGCAAGGACGCCTCCGGGCGGGCAGGAGCCGAGAGGTTCGTCCGCGATCAGGCCTTTCGTCCGTTTTGTTCTCCTATGGATCGTCGTTGACCCCTGGGGCGTGTGAGCACCCTCACCGGCGGGGCGCGTTTTGTTGACCGATTTGTAGGGGATTGCCCGATTTCATTCCGGAGTTGGCGGTGACCCGCGCGACACGGAGAGGGGCTCCGGCCCTTCGCCGGCGGGTGCGGGTGGCCCGGGTCACAGGGGGCGTCCCGCGGGGCCCCCGGGAGCCCCCGGAATTGTCATACCCCCCGCCTAGCATGGGAGTTGTCAGCGAGCGCCCCACCACCGCACCAGGAGGTCGTCGATGTCCGCTGCCCTGTCGACCCGCGCCGTCCCCTCGGCCGGCCAACCCGCCGCCCCGCCCCGTCCCGCGCGCGCCAAGCGCACCGCTCGTCCTGTCCGACCCGTCCGCCGCTCCGGTCCGCCCGCCGTCCAGCCACTGCCGGCCGGGCTGCCGCGCGACTGGTACATCGACCACAACCGCCGCCTCAAGGCCATGCGCCTGGCGGTCGTCCTGCTGGACTCCGGCATCTACCGGCCGGAGCAGGCGACCAACCGGCGGATCCGGGCGATGGCCGTCCGGGTCGGCATCCACCGCCCGTCCGCGGCGACCTGCCGTGCGGTGAGGTCGCTCCTGGTGTAGCGGAGGGCAGCACTCCGTCACGGCGCCCCGCCGCGCCCCGGCCACGGGGCGGGCGGGGCGCCGTCGTCGTCCGGAGGGCAGCTCCCGGTGGTCCCGGGCCCGGGACCACCAGGGCTCAGCGCAGGATGCCCGCCCGCTGCGCCGCCGCCAGCCAGAGCGGGAACTCCGACAGCAGCCGGTCGTACAGCTCCGCGTCGGAGAGCACGGCGATGTCGTCCACCGCGAAGAACCCCACGTTGTCCACGCGCCGGCCCGGCAGTGTGTCGAACCGCTCCAGCACCCCGTAGTCGGCCTGCCCCAGTCCCACGAACTGCCAGAACACCGGCTCCTCGACCGCCTCCCGCAGCTGGCCCTCGATCTCGGCGTTGCGGTAGACCCCGCCGTCCGAGAAGAACAGCACCAGCGTCGGGCCGTCCGCCGGCTGGGCCCGCACATGGGCGCGCACCTCCGCGATGACCCGCTGCTCCTCGTTCTGGACACCCACCATCCGCATGTCCACCTGCCCGGGCAGCAGGCCGCGGCGCGGCTTCCGGGGGCGGCCGAAGAGGCTGATCTCGCCCACCCGGACGTGCCGGGCCAGCCACTCCGGCAGCCCGGCGAGGGTGAGGTCCGGGAGGCGGGCCGGATGCGTCGCGAACGTCCAGGCGGGCATCGGGCGCCCCTGGCCGAGCTGTGCGGCCACCGCGGCCATCCGCTCCACCACCCCCGTCACCGTGCCCTGCCAGTAGAGGGGCGCCATCGAGCCGGACGCGTCCAGGACGAGCACCACCCGGGCCGAGACGCCCGCCGCACCGTGCTTCGCCAGACTGACCGCGACCTGCTGCTTGCGCAGGGACATCCGCTTGCGCATGTCCACCGGCAGCACGTCCTCCTCCGGAGCGGCCGTCGGCGGCGTGCCGTACGCCCCGGCGGTCGGCGGCATCCGCAGCTGCACGGTCGGCGTGGGTGTCGCCGGTGGCGGGACGGGAGGGGTGGCCGGGGGCGGCATCCGCAGCTGCACGGTCGGGGTGGGTGGCGGTGGGGCCGGTGGTGCCGGTGGTGCCGCCGGGGTCGGCGTCGGCGGGGCCTGCGGCGTGGGCAGGGGCGGCGGGAGCGGTTCGGTGGCGCCGAAGGCGGCCGTCAGGCCGGCCCACCCCGTCGCGTAGCCCTGTCCCACGGCGCGGAAGCGCCACTGCCCGGCGCGGCGGTACAGCTCGCCGCCCACGATCGCCGTCTCCCGGGTCGCGGCGATCGCGAACTCGGCCACCGCGGCACCGCTCCGGCCGTCCGTCAGGGACAGGCGGAGGTCGGCCAGTCCGCCGAACGTCCCGTCCTCGGCCGTCGCGCAGAGCAGCACCCGGTCCACGGCCGCGCCGAGGGCGGCGAGGTGCACCTCGATCCGCCCGTCGGGATGCCCCCGCACCGGCTCCGACGCATGGGACGGTCGCGGACCGCCCACCACCGCATCCGCGCCGACCCGTCCGTCCGGGCCGACCAGCAGCGCCCACACCCGCACCCGGGGTCCGCCCGGCCGCGCCGTCCAGCCGAACACGGCCAGCACGGAGTCCGCCGCGACCGGGGAGTTGGCGCCCTTGGCCAGAGAATTCGCCGTCATGTCCCCAGTCTCCCAAGCCGACGGCCCCCGGCCCAGGTATCCGCTCGACCAGCCCCGGCCGTCCAAGGGCCTCCCGGCACGACGCGGTTCGGCGCCCGGGCTCGCGTCGGAGTCCCGCCTTGCCGTCGGTGTCCGCGTCGACCGGGCACGTGGTCCCCGGGCCTACCGCGGCGGGACGGGGCGGTCGTAGACGTTGTCCGGCGTCGCGATTTCGGTGATCGACCGGGCGAGGAGCGTGGACGGCTCCTGGCCGGCGGAGAACATGTCCGTGTTGATCATGATCACGAGGGTGGCCCGCTGCGACGGCAGGTGGACGGTCACCGTCTCGTAGCCCGGGATGGAGCCGTTGTGCCCGATCCATCCGCCGGTCTCGAAGATGCCCAGACCGTAGTCCGTGCCGGGGAAGCCGGTCGGCAGCACCGTGAGCCGCTCCCGCTGGGTCTGCGGGCTGAGCAGTGTCCCGGTGGCGACGATCCGGGCCCAGCGGCGCAGGTCCTGCAGGTCCGAGATCATCGCCCCGGCGGCCCAGGCCCAACTCGGGTTCCAGTCCGTGGAGTCCGTGATGGCGCCGCTCAGCGTCTGGTCGGTGTACCCGCGCGGGTGCGGCTCGGGGAACTGGGGCCCGCTCGGGAAGAACGTGCGGTGCAGGCCGGCCGGACGGAGGACCCGCCGCCGGATGACGTCGGCCAGCGCGAGGCCGCTCACCTTCTCGATCACCAGGCCGAGCAGGACGAGGTTGGTGTTGGAGTACTGGAACATCGCGCCCGGCGCGAAGGTGTTGTCGTGCTTGAAGCCGTAGGCGAGCACCTCGCGCGGGGTGAACGAGCGGCTCGGGTCGCTCTCCAGTGCCTGCACGAAGTCCGGGTCGGAGGTGTACGGGAACAGGCCGCTGCGCATCCCGGCAAGCTGACGCAGCGTGATCCGGCGGCCGTCGGGCACACCGTGGACGTAGGCGGAGATCGGGTCGTCCAGGCCGATCCGCCGTTCGTCGACGAGCTGGAGCAGCGCGGTGACCGTGAAGGTCTTGGTCTCGCTGCCGATCCGGACGAGGACATCGGTGGTCATCGGCCTGCCGGTGGCGGTGTCGGCGACCCCGGTCGCGCGGACGTAGCGTCCCTTGCCCGGCATCCACAGTCCGGCCACGACACCGGGGATGCCGGCCTGCTTGCGGACGTCCTCGATGGCCGTGTCCAGCCGGGCGGTCAGCTCGGGGCCGAGGCCGTCCGGCGGGCAGTCGTCCTCGCCGTGGCGGTCCCGGCCCGCGGCGCGGGCGGCCGTGGCAGGGGCCGCGGCCAGGACGGACGCGGCGAGGAGCGCCGTGGTGAACGTACGGCGGGAGGGGGTGCTGTGCATCGCGGGGTGTCGCCTTCCGGTCGGGGGCTCAGACGGCAACGTCACCACCCGGACCACGGGCGGAGGGCCCCGTCCGGTGCGCAGCCGGACGAGTCCACTCGTTCGGCGCCGCGACGGGCCCCTGCGGGCTTCCGCTCGGCGCCCGCTCCCGACGCCGCGGCGGGAACCGCTGTGGCAGAATCGCCGCCCGGGGTGCCGACCGATGCCGGATCTCCTGCCGACGCTGCCACCCGGCTACCGGGGACGTCCGATCACCGCCGACGACATCGGCACCGTCCACCGTCTGGTGGCCGCCTGCGAGCGCGAGCTGTACGGCCGGGTGCGACGCACTCGCTCACCGGAGCACTCGCCCTGTACCTGCCCGTCGGCATGGAAGTCCGCCACAGCGCCACCGTCCGGACGAAGCGGCTGCGACCGGCCTGAAGGCTGGGGCCCGATGCGGCGAGAGGTACGCGACCTGCCGGAACTCCGTTGCCGCGAAGCGTCGTTCAGGCCGAGTCGGCCGGTTCGGCGAGATGCCGGGCCACACGCCGGGCACACGCCATCGACTCGGCCTTCCCGGTGTCGACCTCCAGGTCGTAGACCACGCCGCGGTGGACGGCGTCCGCCTGCGACGCCGCCATCCCGGTGACCCGGTCGCCCCGGGCCACCTCACGGTCCGCGGCGACCGCGGCATCGCACCGGACACCCACCCACAGCACCGGCAGACCGGCCAGCGCGTCGCGCCACCGCTGCTGCGAGGCCGCTCCGCCGAGGAACACGTCGTCGACCAGAATGTGCGCGCCCGCGTCGGCCATCGCGGCCACCCCCGCCATCCATGCCGCCTCCAGCGCCCGGAACGCCTCCCCGACGGACACCCCGCCGTCCGGGGCGAACCCGATCCCGGCCCCGGAGGTCCGCAGGGCGGCGGGCAGGGCCTCGACCAGCGTGTCGACCCCGACGGCCAGCCAGGCGCCCGGCAGCACCGCCTGCAGACACCGGACGAGCCCCGACTTGCCGGAGCTGGAGCCGCCGTTGAGCACGATCACCTGGGTCATGACGCCACGATAGGCGGCCCGCCGGGACGACCGGAACGGGCGGTGCCGGCCCGCGGTGCGTGAACAGTGAGGAACTCCCGCAGCTCCGCGTCGGCGGCATCCCGGGCCGTGTCGGATCCCCACCACCAGTCGAAGGGACTGTGGCCCAGGTCGAAGTCCTCCCACCACCGAGGGGCGCTCCGTGCCAGGTGGGCCCGGGCCGTCATCGAGGTGTCGGTCGCCCACCGGGCGAGGAAGGGAGTCGCGGACGCACGGGCGATCGTGCAGGCCGCCAGGACGTCCGCCGCCGGGGTGGGCGGGGTGTCCTCGGCGAGCGCCGCGGCCCACCAGGCGTCCAGGAACCTGGCGACCGCCCGGGACTCCGGGGCCGGCCACTGCTGCCACCCCGCGGCGGCCAGCCCGCGGGCGAGGCGGTCGGGATCGTCCGTCCCCTCGGCCAGCAGGGCGACGAGCCGGGGCAGGATCCGGCGCATGACGGCGGGCCGGTCCTCCCAGTGGGTCGGGTCCTTCCCGGATATCCGGGCAACGTCGTCGGGAGGCAGCGGCGCGCCGGGCGACCGCAGGATGCGGAGCGTGGCGTCGCCGAAGCAGCGGCCGCAGCCGGTCTCGTCCGAGTGGACCGCCGCGCCCCGGAAGGCGACGGCGACGGCGGCAACGGCTGCCGGAAGGGGGAGTGGGGGCATGGGGGCTCCGCAGAGGCTCCGGCCGCACGACGACGGCCGAAGACCGCGATGCTACCGGACCGCGCCCTCGGCGAGGGCGGACGGTGCCTGGGCATACGTGGCAGCCGCGGGTCAGGGCTTCCAGGTCTCGCCCTTCGCCGCCTTCGGCCAGACCGTGTCCTTGCGGACGGCGGTGAACAGCTCGGCCGCGCGCGCGTCGTCCAGCAGCACGACACTCTGCTTCTGCCGCCAGCCCGTGCCGGTGGTGGGCACCGTCCGGAAGTCCAGCTGCGAGGTGCGCACGTTCTTCAGGCTGCTCGCCAGGCCCAGCATGTCGGTGAGGGCGAAGCCGCTGTCGACGGTCATCGTCCGGGTCATCGAGTCGAGCAGGTCCTTCGTCCGCAGCGGGTGCGACAGCACGCCCTCGTCGAGGGTCTTGCCGGCGATCGCCGCGAGCAGCTGCTGCTGCCGCACGACGCGGTCGAAGTCGCCGCGGGCGAGCCCGTGGCGCTGCCGGACGAACTGCAGCGCCCGGGCGCCGTCGAGGTGGTTGACGCCGGCGGCGAAGTCCACGTGCTGGGAGGGGTCGTGGGCGGCGGCCGGAAGGGTGACGTCCACCCCGTCCAGGGCGTCGACCATGGCCTTGAAGCCGTCGAAGTCCACCGCCACGTAGTGGTCGATCCGGATCCCCGTCACGCCCTCGACGGTGGCGACCAGCAGCCGCGGCCCGCCCCAGGAGAAGGCCGCGTTGATCTTGGCCTCGCCGTGGCCCGGGATCGGCACCCACGAGTCGCGGGGGATCGACACCGCCCGGATCGCCGAGCGGTCCGACGGGATGTGCAGCACCATCATGGTGTCGGTGCGGTTGCCGCGCTGGTCCTCGAAGTCGGTCTGTGCCTCGCTGCCGGTGGAGGCCGGGCCGCGCGAGTCGGAGCCGACCAGCAGGATGTTCATCGCCTTGCCCGCGGCCGGGTCGGCCTCCGGGCGGGGGCCCGCGTCCGGCAGGGCCGCCCGGTCGAACACGCCGTCCTCGCGGTGGATGTTGGAGCCCAGCTGGTGCACCGTCCACCACGCCGCCCCGGCCCCGCCCAGCAGCAGGACGCCCAGCAGGGCCAGGGCGATCAGCAGCGGACGGCGCCGCCGCCGGCGGGTCCGGCCGGGCGCGGGTACGGCCGGACCGCCCTCGCCGGTCGCCGGGTCGGTGGCGGCCGGCTCGTCGGCGGACATCAGGTCCGCGAGCGCGTGCGGGGGGTCGACGGGGGAGTGCGTGGTCAACGGGCTTCCTTGTAGTAGATGCTGGCCAGTCGGGTGCTGCCGTCCCGGATCGAGGCGAGGCCGAACGCCAGCCGCGGCCGGTGGCTGTCCGCCGGGCCGGGGAGGAGGACGGCCATCCCCTCGGGTTCGCGGTGGGGCAGCTGCGCACCGTCGGTGAGCTGGCGGGACGCCAGCACACGGCCCCCGGCACGGACAGGTCGGTGCAGGTCACCCAGGTGTTGCCGGTGGGCGCCACCGAGTCGGCGACGCCGTACGGGCTGCCTTCGAGGGTGTAGAGGTACCGGTCGTAGAGGGCGAAGCCCTGGGCGTACGGCTTCGGGTTCGCCCGGGTGACGTGCGGTCGCGGCGCGGGCACGTCGTGGACGGGCCTGTTCCCGCCGGCGGCGACGGCTTCCAGGTCGTACACCCGGAACCGCTGCTCGCCGCCGACCTGGAAGCGGACCGCCAGCCGGCGCTGCCGCGGGTCGACCGCGCAGGTGACCCGGCGCGCCCCCGGGACGAGGTCGAACTCCTCGACCTCGCCGGAGTCCGCGTCCACCTCCCCGCCGTCGGCGAACCGGACCCGCGCCACCCGGGTGCCCCAGGCCGTGCCGTCCTCGTCGGCGGGGAGGACTCCACCCAGACGTGACTTCCCGTGCCGTCGGGGACGACACCGATCTGCCCGCCGTGGCCGAAGCCCCTGAGCATCATCTCGGCGTCGAGCCCGCCGTCCAGCGAGAGCCGGGAGAGCCGCAGGTCGCCCCTGGCCCGGTCGCGGATCTGCGCGGCGATGATCCACCGGTTGGTGTTGTCGAACGAGAAGGACTGCATCACCGTGCCGGTGCCGGCCAGTTCGGCCTCCCGCAGGAGCGCACCGGAGGCCGCGTCGAGGGCGAACGGGCCCTGCGCGCCGCCCTGCCGCCCGGCGCGGGGCGACACCGCGACCCCCAGTCCCAGCACGCCCGCGGCCCCCAGCCCGCCGAGCAGCAGCGAGCGCCGCCGCCGGTCGGCGCCGGTCACGGGCGCGCCCCTGCCACCGACCACGAACCCGGCCCGGCCTGACCGAGCGTCAGGCCGAGCGCGGCCGACTTCCCGGCGCCGTCCTGACGGAGGTGGATCTCCCACGCGCAGGCGCCCGGCGCCGCCGCCGCTCCCGCCGCCGGCCCGTCGGGGCCCAGCGCACCGACGGGCGCCGAGAACTCCAGCACGGCGAGGTCGGCCGCCTCGCCGGGCGCGATCCGGCCCGGCACCGCCAGCGTCCGCCCCGGCTCCGCGGCCAGCGTCACCTCGACGGCCACCGGCCGCTCCAGCGGGGCGAGTTCGACCGGGATGCGGACCCGGAGCGCCGGGCCGTCCGCCCACACCGCCGACCGGTCCGGCTCCCGGACGGCCTGCTTCAGCGCACCGGGCGCCGCGGGGGCGACCCGCACGCTGAGATTGCCGGTCTTCGTCCAGTAGGGCGCCACCAACGTCGCGTCGGCGAGGAACGCGGGCCTCAGCTGACCGTCGGCGACCGGGCTGCGGTTGTCGCCGATACGACGCGGGCGGCGCCAACCGCACGTCTCGATCAGGATGTTGAAGTCCCACAGGCCGGTCACGGGCCGGTCGTGGTCGGCGCGGGCCGCGTCGAACTCGGTGGTCGCCTCCACCCGGACGGACACCGTCGGCAGCCCGTCCGCGTTGCGGCCCAGCGGAATGCTCACCAGCCGGTGGTGCCCCGGCAGATAGACGTCGGTGTTGTCGTCCCGCAGCCGGGCGTAGCCCCGCAGCGCGGTGGCGGCGAGCGCCTCCGTCATGTCCGCGGCCTCGGCGACACCGGGCAGGGCCAGCAGGCCCGCCGGCAGGTCCCAGCGCAGGCGGTCGCCGTCCACGACGAACCGCACCGGCCGGACGGTGCCGTCCTTGCCCTGGTGGAGGAGGTCGCTGCTGGTCATCACCGAGAACCGGCCGGCGTTCCAGCCGAGCGCCTCCACCCGGGTGTGGTGGGTGAACCCCGCCTCGTGCCGGGCCAGCACCCGGAGGTCCTCCGCGCTCCCGGAGCGCAGCACCGCCGATCGGACCCGCAGGGTGGCGGGCAGGTGCGCGTCGACCTGCGGGGGCACCTCCCGCTGCACCAGGTCGAGGATCGCCCGGTGCGTCTTCGCGTACCCGGCGGCGCTCTGCCCGAGGACCCGCTCGTCCAGCCGGCCGAGCAACTGCTCCTGGTACCAGTGGGCGATCAGGGCGTCCTGCTGCGGGCCGGGCGCGACGCCCTGCCGGACGAGGCCGAAGAGGGCGGCCACCGAGCGGCAGACGTCCGCGATGCCGGTGCCGGCGTGCGGCGGCGGCCCCGGATCGGATCGGCGCACCGCGTGGTAGCAGGTGTAGTCGTGCACCACCGAGACGCTGCCGGCCGCCAGATGGGCGCGCAGGGTGAAGAGGTGGTCCTCCAACGGCACCCGCCCCTCCGGGAAGCGCAGCCCCTGGCGGAGCAGGAACGACCGGCGGAAGAGCTTGAGCGCCGTCATGGACTGCACCAGCGCCGGGTGGGTCAGCAGATGCCCGCGCTCCAGCGGCAGGGCGGTGGCGTCCCGCGGCACCGGGCGGCCGTGCCCGGCCGTCCGGGGCACCACGATGTCGGCGTCCGCCCGGACGGCCTGCGCGTACAGGCGCTCCAGCGCCTCCGGGGCCAGCCGGTCGTCGCCGTCCAGGAAGAGCACGAACTCGCCGACGGCCTCGTCGACACCGATGTTGCGCGGCCGGCCCGGCCCGCCGCTGTGCTCACTCGCCACGACGCGGATCCACCGGTCGAAGGCGGTGTCGCCGCGCAGTGACTGCACCGTGGTGTCGGTGGACCCGTCGTCGACGAGGATCACCTCGAAGTCGCTGCGCGGCATCGTCTGCGCCCGCAGCGACTCCAGCGTCGGCCAGAAGCGCGCACCGCAGTTGTACACGGGCACGACAACGCTGACCCTGACCGTCATGCTGATCCCACTCCTCCTCCGCGGCGTCCGGGCTTCCGGGTGCGCCCCGGGATCCGTTCGCCGAGCGGCCGCCCCGGCCCGCACGGGTGTGCGGGGCTCCGGGACGGCCATCGTCCGTGCCGCCGGTCGACGGCGGCCCACGAGTCCTCTACCAGCCGAAGTACGCCGGATCCCGGTCACGCCGGAACCAGCCGAACGCCGCGCGGGCCTCCGGCTCCTCGTGCCTCTCCCACTGCGGGGCAGGAAGCGCCCCGCCGCTCTGCTGCTCCCACTGCTGGACCTCGGCCTTGCGGGCCAGGGCCTCGACGGCGTGGTTGAACCGCTCCATCGAGGTGGGCGTGTCGGGGCCGAGCACGTACTCCTTCAGCGACCTCCGGTGCGGCTGCATCGGGTCGAACCAGGGGGCGCGCACCGAGTCCAGGATCTCGGCGAGCCGGGTGCACTCGCGGTCGAGCAGGTACGCGCCGCCGGCCGTCGTGTAGGCGGCGCGGAACTCCTCGTCCGGCAGGTTCCCGGCGTTGGTCAGGACGTACGGCTTGAGGCTCGCGACGAAGTCGGCGACCACGCTGGAGACGTCGCTGATCAGGATGTCCGCCTGGTTGAAGCACTCGTAGAGCGTCGGCAGCGACTTCAGGATGACGTTGTGGCGGACGGCGCCGCGGCTCTCCCAGAAGATGCGGTGCCACTCGTCGTGCAGCGCCTGCCACTCGGCGGCGCCGTCGCCGCCGGCGATGCGCCCGGTGCGGGTCTGCTCGGCGTCGTCGCCCGTCCGGTTGCGGCCGGACAGCTCGTCGAGGCGGGCCTGGATGTCCTGGAGCCCGGGCCTGGCGGCGGCCACCGCGGCCGCCGTCGCCCTGGCGTCGCGCTTGCGGTTGTCGGCCCGCAGCAGGTCCCGGATCGCCTCGTCGGCCGCGGCGGCCTTCGCGGAGCGGCGACCGGTCAGCGGGTGCGGCTTGTAGATCACCCGGACGTTCTGCGCGAGCAGCATCCTGACGAGCCGCACGCCCATCGGGATCAGCGACGTGTGGCAGTCGTCGTCGCTCCAGCCCTCCCAGGTCGGCGCGTACAGCACGACCGGCAGCGGGCCGGGCGTGTGCTCGGCGTACATCCGGATCGGCTCCAGCTGCGGGCGGCCCACCTCGACGATGGCGTCGTTGCTGATCGCGTGGCGCACCCGCTGGTACCGGTCGCGGCCGGCCCGGCCCGCGACCCAGATCTCGTCGAACACCTTGCTGACGCGGTTGCTGCTGGCGAGCTTGTCACTGTCGCCGTGGCCGATGAAGACGTGCTTGGCCTCCGCCACACGCAGCATGTGGACGTTCTTGCCCGCGTTGCCGGGGTACAGCACGACCCGCAGGTCCGGCAGTTCCAGCTCGGCCAGGTCGTCGGCCTTGGGCACGCAGACGACCGGGATGTGCGTACGGCTCAGGAAGCGGAACGCGCCGCGCTCGCGGAGGACGATCAGCGGACGCAGGTGCAGCTTCTCCAGGGTCTCGATCCACATGTTGACCTGGTACATGAAGTCCTGCGACACCGCGGCGAAGCTGAAGTACAGCGCCACCTGCGGCCGGTATTCCGCCAGTTGGAGGTTGACGGCCTCGATGATCCGCTCCCGGCGGGGCATCCGCCGGGCCCGCCGGAACTGCCCGAGCAGGGCGATCAGCATCAGGACGGGCAGCAGCAGGCTGAGCCCGTAGCCGCCCTCGGTCAGCCGCCACTGCCCGGTGACCATGCCGGCGAGCAGCCCGGCGTGCATCGGCAGGTCGAGGTGCAGCAGCTTGCGCAGGTACCGGTCGTAGAGGAAGCCCGGCGGGCTCTTCGGGATCTCGATGGAGCTCAGGTGGAGGTTGCGGACCACCACGGGCAGCACCCGGCCGAGCCGGATGCTCCGGTGCAGCGCCGTGTAGAGCATCAGCAGCACGGACTGCGCACCGCAGACGATCAGGCCGGTGATCACCAGGTTGTCGGGGGCGTCCAGCCGATCGGCGAGCACCAGCAGCATGGCCGTGCGGGCCAGGAACCGCAGGATGCGGTTGAGCCGCAGCTGCGCCATCCGGCCGATGAATTCGGGCTCCTTGCCGTGCAGCCACTCGTCGGTCAGGTAGCTGAGCGCGGACGCGGCGACGAATCCCCAGAGCGACGGCAACAGTGCGCACACCGGTATCGCCGCGAAGGAGGCGCCGAACAGCAGGACGAGGAGGAAGCCGGATCGCGTCCTCACCCGCAGGACGGAGCGGATGCGTCGGATCACGAGGCGGCCACGGTGCGGGTGGGGTCCTCGCGCCGGACATCGATCACGTGGCCCGTCAGGTCGGACACCAGGGTGTCCACCGAGGTGCGGGCCACCGTCCCGGAGTCGAGCAGGGTGCCGGACGGCTCGGCGCCGAAGGCGCGCTCGCGCATCGGGGTGCGCGTGCGCTCCGGGTTGACGCAGTTGACCCGGACGCGGTGCGGCGCCCACTCCTCGGCCAGCGCCTGGGTGAGGTTGACCACCGCGGCCTTGGCCGAGGAGTACAGGCTGTAGTCGGCCCGGCCGCGGGTGTACGAGCTGGACGTGAAGAGCAGCAGTTGCCCCGCCGTGCTGCTCAGGTACGGGAAGGAGGAGCGCGCGATGTGCACCGGGGCCAGGTAGTTGACCCGGACGGCCTCGTCGATCACGGTGTGGTCGGTGTCCGCGAGGGCGCCGATCCGCAGGACCCCGGCGGTGTTGATGACGTAGTCGATGCGGCCGGTGGCGCCGTGCGCCTCGGCGAGCGCGCGGTCCACCGCGGCCGGGTCGCCGACGTCGACGCCGTTCAGGCTGCGGCTGAACCGGAAGACGTCCGCCCCGTGGTGCTCGGCCAGGTCGGCGATGTCCGCGCCGATGCCGTAGCTGCCGCCGAAGACGACCAGTGTCCTGCCGCGCAGCCCGCGGTCGTAGGAGTCCTCGCCGGCGTGCGCCGGGGCCGTCCGCGAGACGAGCTGGAAGAGCTTGTCGGCGATGAACAGGTCGACCGGTTCGGTGACCTTCATGTTCTGCTCGCTGCCGTGCACCAGGGCGATCGGCACCTCGGGCAGGTAGCGCAGGACGACGCCGCAGTCGTCGGTGGCGGCGAAGTCCGGGTCCTCCGCGGCCAGTTTGTAGGCCTGACGGATCGTGGAGATCCGGAAGCCCTGCGGGGTCTGGCCGCGGCGCAGGGTCGAGCGCTCGGGGATGCCGGTCAGGACGTCCCGGTCGGCGACCACGATGGTGTCGGCGGAGGGGATCACCACGTCGACCGCCGCGTGCTCGCGCAGCGCCGCGACGCAGTCCCCGATGATCGCGTGCGTGACGAAGGCCGCACCGCGTCGTGGAACAGGACGTTGCACTCCTGGTCGCCGAGGGCGTCCAGGGCGCACAGGGTGGACTCGTTGCGGGTGGCCCCGCCCTGGACGACCCGGCTGACCTTGGTGAAACCGCCGCGCCGCACGATCTCCTCGGCGGCTGCGAGATGGCCGGCCGTCATCACCACGATGATCTCGTCGATGTCGGCCGACGACTCGAAGACCTCGAGGGTGTGCTCGATGATCGGCTTCCCTGCGACCTTGACGAACTGCTTCGGGAGCGGCAGGCCGATGCGCTGACCGACGCCGCCGCCGAGGACCACGGCCACGGTGCGCACGGCAGCCTTCTCTTCCAAATTCATCGCTACCTGTCGGGAAACTTGAGGTGAATGGCGAGTGGAAGGTTAGCAGGCAGATGTTTCGCGATGGTCACGAATTAAACGACCGCATTCCCCCTCCCGTGGTGTTCTGACAAAACGGACAGACGGCGCACTTCCGTCATCGAATTCTGATGAACTGTCAGGAGATGGGCGTCCGAAAGTTTCGGTCGTTCCGGGGTGGGGCGGGGCGCGGAAAGGGCATGTCCGGGGGTGGCGACAGTCGGTCTGGGCGCCCCTGGAGCGCTCCTGACCTGCCACGTGGTGGGGTGCGGACGGCCCGGTCGGGGTGGTCCTGAGCGCCCCATCCCTGGGTAAAGGGTGTGGATTGTCTTCCCCTGCCCGTCGATCCGGGTGTCATTTCCCATCGCCGTACGCCGGGGCGACGTGAGCATGCCGAGGTCGCTCATGTCCGTATTCGGGCGAAGGTGTACGCGTTCGAACCGTTCCGGCGGACTTCTCCCGCCGATGCGGCGGAACCGGCGCGGAAGGCGGCCCCTCGGCCGATGACCGAGGGTGATCCCGGCCGGAACGGATCCGCCCGCGGCCGCGTCGGGGTGTTTGCCGTTCCAAGACCCGCGCGATGGCGGCCGTTGACCCGAGCACGCCCGCCGGGGCGGGGCGGTGCCCCGCGGACACCGCCCCGCCCGCACGCCCGGGCCCGCACGCTCCGACCCGACCCGGCCTGCCTCCGCCTGCCGGTCTGCCTATGCGTCCCGGTGCCGGTCGAGCTCCTGCCGTCGGGCGTCGAGCGCCCGGGTGAGCATCCGCTCCCGGTAGGGGTTCGCCTCGCCCAGTGCCGACGCCACCGCCACCGCCTCCTCCAGGAGTGCCAGCCGCCGTTCCGGCAGGTCCCGCACCTGGTACGACCGGGCGGCCTCCACCAGCACGTACGCGAGCTTGGAGCCGTGGACCTCCGGTTCGACCTGCGTCAGCAGGCGGTACACCCCCAGTGCGTCCGGCCCGCGGAACACCCGCCGCTCCGCGCTGAGCAGCCTGACCCGCGCCCGCATGACCCTGTCCTGATCCAACGATTCCCCTTCGCACGGTCACCCCCCTACGCCGGCCTCCCCGTGAGGCATGGCGGAACGACGGGACGGCAGCCGCAGCGCGGCGCCGACCCGTACGTCGGAGAGTGGATGCCGTCGAGTCTGCGGCCCGGAACGGGCCGTGACAAGGAGGATCGGGCGTGCTCCCGGTCCTACCGCACAGGGCCTCCGAACAGGCATGATGGACCTGACACTCGGCCGGGGCCGGGTCCCCGGGCGGCCCTGGTGGGCGGGGGTGGTTTGCCACGGACGGCATCGCGGGATTCACTGGGAAGCGAGTCGTAGCGAGCGTCCGAGGGGCCATCGATGAGCAGCGCCTTCCCGGCCAGGGGTCAGGACGCGGTCGCCTGGGTGGCGGCCGCGATGCCCGGCCCGATGATGCGTGCCCTCGACCTGCGCGGAGGCGTCCCGCACGGGGTGCGCCAGGAGATCGCCCGCCAGCTCGCCGAGGGCGCGTCGGCCGCCCGGTTGCGGGAGCGGATCGAGCGCCGCTGGTGGGACCGGTTCGCACAGCTGCCCGGCCCTGAGCTGCTGGAGCGCGCCGACGAGATCGTGCTCGCCCTGGTCGCCGAGCCGACCTGTCCGCTCGGCTGCGAGGACGGCTGGCTGCTGGAGCAGTCCCGGGTCTGCCCGTGGTGCCGGCCCAACGGCACCGTCATCGACGTGTCGCCGGACGAGGAGCCGGGCGGCCGGCGCCTCGACGCCGACGGTCAGGCGCGGCGTGCGGCCGAGGTCCGTGCGCTGATGCGCGCCAGCCGGCGCTACCCGGGCGCGGGCCGCTGACCGTCGGGTGCCGAGGACCGGGCCGTCCGCTCGCCGATCCCGGGCCCCCGGGCCCGGCCGCGGTGTCAGCGGGGATGCAGCGTGCACGCGTGGACCAGGTAGGCGCCCAGCAGGCCGTCCCGGTCGCCGTCCTTGAACGCAACGGCCCGGCCCGCCAGGCGGTCCTGCTCGGCGCGCAGTTCGAGCCCGAAGCCGGGGCTGTTCAGTCGGGCGTCGGCGGTTGGCAGTTGAAGCGGCGCGCTCAGGCGCAGATCCCAGCGCCGGGAGGCGACGGCCGGTACGGAGACCGGCGGGCCGTTCGCCAGGCGGACCTCCACCAGCCCGTCGGCCAGGATCCCGATCCGCAGCGGGATGTTCCCCTCCGCAGTGCCGACCTCTCCGGCCCAGGCGCCCTCCGCCGATGGCATCCGCATGGCCATAGGCCTTCCCGCACCCGCCCCCTCCGGAGGAAGGCGGCCCGTCCGGCGCCGGACCGGCGCCCGTGGCGGAGGCCGTTGCCGCGCTGTCAGCCCGCGAGGTGCGGGCTGTACAGGGCGGAGAGGAAGCGGGTGACGATGACCTCGCGGGTGGCCGGGGGAGCGCGTCCAGCAGCCGGTTGACCGGTGCCATCCGGCCGGCGTCGGGGCCGGTCAGCTCGGCGCCGACGGCCGGGAGCAGGGCGGCGAAGGCGGCGTTGTCGAGCGAGCCGAAGTCCAGGTCGCCCAGCAGGGCGACGAGTTCGGCGGGTGGCTGCGGCGGGCCCAGCGGCCGGACCGCGTCGGCCGCCTCGGCGAGGACGGCCAGCAGTTCGGTGACCCCTCGCTCGCTCACGCCGGTGAGCGTCAGGTGCAGGTTGGCGGGCAGCCCGTCCAGGCTCAGCTGCGGCTGCAGGAAGAAGCCG
Organism: Kitasatospora paranensis; assembly: GCF_039544005.1. Classification (NCBI taxonomy): domain Bacteria; kingdom Bacillati; phylum Actinomycetota; class Actinomycetes; order Kitasatosporales; family Streptomycetaceae; genus Kitasatospora; species Kitasatospora paranensis. Next base: position 1,734,113 of record NZ_BAABKV010000001.1, on the reverse strand, counting down.
CGGGCGCGGGCCTCGTCGGCCAGGGCGAACAGGTCGAGGCTGTCGGAGCCGAGTGCGACCAGGGTGGCGTCCGGGCTGCCCAGCACCGTCAGCCCGTCGATCGCCCCGACCCCGTCGATCAGCCGGCGGGTGGCGGCCAGCGCGGCACGGCTCAACTCCCGGTAGCCGTCCGCGCCCAGCGCCTGCATCGTCGCCCAGGCCCCGGCCAGCGGCCCGGCGCCCTTGCTGCTCTGCACGGTGGAGTTGACCACGGTGTAACCGGGCCAGGCCGCGCACGCGTAGTACGCGCCCAGCCGCATCGCCTCGTCCCGGAACAGCAGGACGGAGGCGCCCTTGGGCGCGTAGCCGAACTTGTGGAGGTCGCAGGAGAGCGAGGTGACGCCCCGCACCGTCAGGTCGAACGCCGGGATGTCGGCCCCGCAGTCGGACAGCCACGGCAGGAGCCAGCCGCCGACGCAGGCGTCGACGTGGCACGGCAGTCCGCGGTCCGCCGCCATGGCGGCGATCTCCGCCACCGGGTCGACCACGCCGTGCGCGTACGAGGGCGCCGAGACGACGACCAGCACGGTGGAGTCGTCGCAGGCCGCGGCCATCGCCTCGGGGACGGCACGGAAGGTCTTCGGGTCCACCGGGACGGTCACCACCCGCACACCGAGGTAGCTGCCGGCCTTGTGGAAGGCGGCGTGCGCGGTGACGGGCACCACGATCCGGGGCTCCGGCACGTCCGGCCGGGCGTCCCGGGCGGCCTTGACCGCGAGGAGGATCGACTCGGTGCCACCGCTGGTGAAGATGCCCGGGGTGGCGGCGTCGCCACCGAGCCGGGAGGCGACCGCGCCGACGACGCTGCGCTCCAGGGCGACGATGCTCGGGAAGGCGGTCGGGTCCAGCCCGTTGGTCTCCATCAGGGCGAGGTACGCCTGCTCCGCGGCCTCGCGCACCTCCGGGCGCCCGCTGTCGTACACGTAGGCCGCGGTGCGGCCGCCACGGGTGGGCAGGTCCGCTGCGGTCAACTCGGCTATTTCGGCGAGGAGTTCGGTGGTGGTACGGCCGATTTCCGGCAGGCCCGGGCGGCTGGACGGCATCAGACGGGATCCTTTGCGGTGGCGGTGGGGCTGTTGTTGGGGACGGCGGTTGCGGCGGTGGCGGTGGCCGCGTGGCGGCCGTAGCGGCGCAGCGCGGGCAGCGAGAGCAGCATCAGTGCGGCGGGGACGAGGCTGAAGCCGAGCAGGACCCCGGTGCGGGCCGCGGCGCTCTGGGCAACGGGGTGGTCCAGGGTCGAGGAGACGAAGCCGGTGGCGGCGAGCGCCAGCGAGTAGGCGCCCGGCCCGGCGGCGAGTGCCCCGGTCTCCCCGGCCGTCCACAGACCGGTGAACGCGCCTGCCTGGGTGTGTCCCGTCCGGGCGGCGTCGGCGAGCACCGTGTCCGGCAGCAGGGCCAGTGGCAGCACCTGGAGCGCGGCGTAGGCGACTCCCAGCACCATGCACAGGGCGAGGACCGCCGGGACGCTGCCCGCGGTCAGGGCCGGCAGCAGCGCCGCGGCCGCCAGGGCGTAGCCGACGGTGGCGGCGACCAGGCAGCGCAGCCGTCCGAAGCGCCCGGCGGCCCGGGCCCAGAGGGGGACGGCCGCCGCGCTGGGGGCGACCAGGCAGACGAAGAGCACGGAGGTCAGGCCGTACGAGCCGAGGCGGTAGACGGCGACGTACGGGGCGGCGGCGAGCATGACGGCGACCGCCGCGGCCTGCAGGACGAAGGACGTGAGCAGGGCGAAGAACGCCCGGTTGCCCCGGGCGGTGCGGAACGCGGCGACGAGGCCCAGGGGTTCGGGACCGGGCCGGGACCGGACCCAGCGGGTGCCCAGGGCCGGGATCGTCATCGTGACCCCGATGGTCAGGGCCACGGTCACCCCCATGACGGCGTACCCCGTCCGGCCGCCCCCTGCGGCGTCCACCAGCGCCGGGGCCAGGCCGCCGGCCACCAGGATGCCGAGGGTGAGGAAGACGATCCGCCAGACCATGACGCGGGTGCGCTCCGTGCTGTAGTCCGACATCTCGGCGGGAAGCGCCACGTAGGGGACCTGGAAGACGGAGAAGACGCTGGCGGCCAGGACGAAGGTGACGGTCACCCAGACCGCGGCCGCGCCGCCGGTGAAGGGGCAGCAGAACATCACCGCGAAGGCGGCCGGCACGGCGAAGGCGCCGGCCAGGAGCAGCCGGGAGCGGCGGCCCGTGCGTATCGCCTCCCGGTCGCTGGCCGCACCGACCAGCGGGTTGAGCAGTACGTCCCAGGCTTTGGGCAGGGTGACGACGAGTCCGGCGACTCCGGCCGGGACGCCGAGGGTGTCGGTCATGAAGAAGAGCAGCAGGAGCCCGGGCACGGTCGAGAAGACGCCAGTGCCGACCGAGCCCACGCCGTAGCCGAGCAGTCGGCGCCGGGACAGGGCGGTGCCGTTCACCGTGCGCCCGCCGACTCGCCCTGGAGGAGCCCGAGTTCACGCAGGACGACGGAGTGCAGGTGGCGCCGGAAGCGGTCGGTGGCGGCCGGGTCGTCCGGGCCGCGGCGCACCGCGTCGGGATCGAGGATGCCGGAGCGGCAGAAGCCGTGGGTCATCCACAGGGCCGTCCAGACCGTCAGCTCCAGGTCGACGGCCGGGTACCCGTCCCGTCCGGACGGCTCCGCCGGGGACAGCGCGGCGGCCACGGCCTCGCGGACGGACTCGATCAGCGGGCGGGCGTAGGTGGCCTCCAGCTCCGACACCTCGGCGGCGTCGGCGAGCCAGCGCCGCATCCACAGCGACGGAACGTGCGGCTGCGCGATGCAGAAGTCCAGGTACCGGTCGAGGAGGCCCGCGACCGCCGCGGTGGGCGAGGTGGCGGCGGTGCTGCGGAACTCGGCGAGCGCCCCGGTCAGCGCCGCCTGCTCGGCCTCGTGCGCGCGGCGCATCACCTCCCGGTACAACTCGGTCTTGCCGCCGACGTGGTAGTTGACCGTGGCCAGGTTGAGGCCGGCCTCGGCGGCGATCTGCCGGGTGGTGGTGCCGTCGTGGCCGTGGGCGGCGAAGAGCCGGGTGGCCGCGGCGAAGATGCGTTCGCGACTGGTGTCGGGCATGGCGGGGAAGTTATCACCGCCGACGCCTCTCGTTCAATCGTTTGATGGAGACGTGCACGAAGGACATCTCCGATGGTCTGCCAGGGAGGTGCAACGCGGGTCGTCCGCCTGTCGGGCGGCGGGTGATCGACGCCGACGGGCGGGGCGCCGAGGGCCCTCACGCCCAGGGCTCTCACCCCCGGGGCCCTCAGGCCCGGGGGCGACTCCACTGCGGAGGGCGACGAAGAGGTGCTCGACGCGGGCGCGGTGGTCGTCCACGACGGAGCTCGGCGGCTCTCCCGCGATGAGCCGGCGTGCGGTCTCCATCAGCACGGTGGCGTAACCGGCGATGAAGAAGGCGGCGAGCAGTGGGCCGTCGCCCTCGAAGGCCGGGTCGTGCGCCAGTTCCTCGGTGAGGGTGTGCTGGAGATCGGCGGCGATCTCCCGCGCGCGCGCGACCAGGGCGGGCGACGCCGCGACCGTCCGGAAGAACGGGACGGATCGCTCGTCGACGCCGGAGAGCGGGTGGCGGCCGTCGACGAGGCGGAGGGCCGTCCCGCGCAGGGACTCCGTCACGTCGACGCCCGGGGTGCGGTCGCGCACCGCCGCGCGCAGCAGCTCGACGGCGTCGACCGTGCGGTCCAGGAGGAGGTCCTCCTTGCGCGGGAAGTGCTTGAAGACCGTCACGCTGGAGACCCCGGCCTCCCGGGCGACCTCGGCGACCGTGACGGTGTCGAAGCCGCGTTCGAGGAACAGTCGGGTCGCGGCCTCCGAGATCCGCGCGCGCGTCTGCGGCCCGCCCCGCTCACCGGTCCTGGGCATCCGGCCCCACTTCCTTGTGTAACTAAACTTAGTCGCATAACCTAGTGGTACGGCCTCCGACGGACCGCTCTCATTATCGTCGGGGCGCCCGCACCGGAATGCCCCGCCGCAGCGGAGCCGTCCCCGGCCGGCGGCCGGCCGCCGAGTCGACCGACGCGCCCAAGAGCGGCCGCATCGCGTCGCACCGCACCAAGGCGCACCCGCATTGCGGCCGACTCCGGCCCGCGGAAGGACAGCCGCCGGACCATCGCCACGACATGAAGGAGTTCACCATGCCCAAGGAACCGGCCGAACGGGCTCCGCGCTCCCCCGATCGTTGCGGGAGGCGTGGGTGGCCCTGGCCGGGCTGTCCGCGGTGTTCCTGTTCGAGATGCTGGACAACTCGATCCTGAATGTCGCGCTGCCCACGATCGGACGCGAACTGCACGCCTCCACCACCGCGTTGCAGTGGGTGACGGGCGCCTACGCGGTCGTGTTCGGCGGGTTGATGCTGGCGTTCGGCGCGATGGCCGACCGGTTCGGCCGGCGCCGGGTCATGCTCGTCGGGCTGGTCCTGCTCGGCGTGGCGAGCCTGGCGACCGGCTTCGTCACCACGGCGGGGCAACTCATCGCCGTCCGGGCGGCGATGGGCATCGCCGCGGCCATGACGACACCGGGGTCGATGGCCCTGGCCTTCCGCCTGTTCGCGGAGGACGGCCTGCGCGTCCGTGCGACCACCCTCATCACGACCGTGGGCCTGGTCGGGCTCGCGATCGGCCCGACCATGGGCGGCCTCGTACTCGCGATCGCGCCCTGGCAGGTCCTGCTGCTGGTGAACGTGCCGATCGCCGCACTCGCGGCCGTCGGCGTGCGGATCGGCATCGCCGCGGACGAAGCAGCCGACCTGCACCCCGATCCGCTGGACGTGGCAGGCGCGGTGCTGGGCACGGCGACGATCGTGCCGGCGCTCGTCGCCCCGACGCTCTTCGTCGACCGGGGCGCGGATGCGTGGCTCCCGTGGGCGGTCACCGCCGCAGCCGTCGTGGCGGGGATCCTCTTCGTCCTCCGCGAGCGCTCGGCGCCCCACCCGTTGCTCGACCTCGCACTGGTGGCGCGGCCGCTGGTCTCCAGCGGCCTGGCCTACAAGGCCGCGGCCGGGCTGGCGACCGCCGGCCTCGGCTACCTGGTGACGCTGCAACTCCAGCTCGCCTGGGGTGGAGCCCCGGCCTCGCCGCCGTCGGGATGCTGCCGCAGGTCGTCGTCCTCGTCGCGGGCGGCGCGTTCATCCGCCCGTTCGTGCAGCGGGTCGGCCTCGACCGGGCGGCCCGGCTCAGCGCCGCAGCGGTCGTGTGCGGGCTCGCCGTCCACGGTCTGCTGAGCCGTTTCGGCTACGTGTGGGTCGCGCTCGCGCTCGTGCTCGTTGCCGCGGGGATGCGCGTGGTCGGCGTCGTCGCCGGGGTCAACGTGCTCCGGGGCCTGCCGGAGAACCGGACCACGGTCGGCGCGGCGCTCACCGACACCGCCACCGAGGTCACCTCCGGCGTCGGCATCGCCGTCACCGGCACCATCCTCGCGGCGCTGTTCACCGGCGACATCGCCGCCTCGACCTGGACCACGCAGCAGACCGCGCAGTTCCAGCAGGCGGTCACGGTCGCCGGCCTCACACTCACCGCGGTCGCGGCGGCGCTCGTCGGCTGGGGGATCGTCCGGATGCGGCCCGCCGCGACGGGCCGCGCCACCGCGCCCGTCGACGACACGACCCCCGAGTACGCCTGAAACTCGGCCGGCGGCAACCGTGTCCCGGTGATCGCGCGGTCGTGCAGGCCGACGAGGACACCGTGCGGGACGTGATCCACCGGTTCGACGAGATCGGCCTGGCCGCTCTGGACCCTCGGATCCCCGCGAGTTCACGGAAACTGAAGCTGGTTCAGCATGAAGGCGCGGGTCGATCGGTGTGCATCAGGTCCGTGCGTCCGTGGGTTCGAGTGAAACGCCAGGGCGCGGAGCCAGTCGGCGTGCTTCGGTCGCGACTTCTGCGTCGACCTCCGAAGGGGCCCTGCCGCCCCCGTAGTCGAGCATGTCGTACTCGTCGTCGAGCTCGGCGAGCCGTTCCGCAAGGGGAAGCTCATGCCCGAAACGCTGGTGGACGCGGAAGGCGAGCTCCCGAGGGGTCAGCTCGCCGGCCAGCATCTGGCCCGCAAGTGCTCGCGCGGCGGCTTCCTGGCCGGGAATGCTCCCGACTGGATAGAAGGTGAGGCCCAGCTCGTCGAGCGCGGAGGGGAGAATCTCGGGCACGTCGTAGTCCGCTTCAGCGCGTGTGCACGCTGCCAGGGCCCGCAGGCCGGGACTGTCGAGTCCGGCAACGAGTGCATCGCATGCGGCGCTGACCACATCGCTTGCTCGGACCTCGCCGATGCTCCAGAGAACGGCGTGGTCCTGCAGGCTGCTGGCTGCTGATCGGGTCGACGGCATTGACACATGATCCCCGCAAGGGGTGGCCTGGTCGAGCGGGTTTCACCGGCCCCTCTGCTCTGTGGCCTGCGACAGAGGGCGTGGGCGGAGTCCGCGTAGCGGATCGCGGTCTTCTCGCCAGGCCGAAGACCTCGGCGGACGGATGATCGGTGCCCGCGAACTGAGCACGTTCATCCGTTCTCAGATGAGCACTTCGATGAGTACGTGGGCACGGTTGCTGACGCGATGAGCGACGCGGGGTGCCGGGGCCGGGGTGTTCCCGGTCTGTGGATCGGCGGGTTGTCAGTGGCCGGAGCCTGCCTTGACCGCTTTCGTGGCGAAGTAGCCGGAGAGCCAGCCGGCGGTGGCGTCCGAGTGGTGCGGCGCCTCGGCGAAGCCGGTGATGGCGAAGCCCGCCGCGATCTGCCCGCCGAGCTGCTCGGTGAGCGTGTGGCTGTACTCGACCGGCGCGTCGAGGCCCCACAGCCGTTCCCGCTCCTCGGGCGCCAGGTGGGTGAGGTCGCTGTAGGGCAGGCGGTGGCGCACCACCAACTCGCCGCGCGCCTCCAGGGGCTCGGCGTCGAAGAGGTAGACGTCCGGGTTGAGGAAGCCGGACAGCAGTGTCCCGCCGGGGCGCAGCACGCGGTGGCACTCGCGCCAGACCGGCGCCGGCTCCGGGATGAACAGGTTGGAGACCGGGTGGACGACCAGGTCGAACGAGGCGTCCGGGAACGCGCTCAGGTCGCGCGCGTCGCCGAGCACGGTGCGCAGGTCGAGCCCTTCCCGCGCCGCGACCGTCTCGTCCTGCGCCAGCTGGCGGGGCGAGTTGTCGAAGACGGTCACCCGCGCGCCCGCCGCGGCCAGTACCGGGCCCTGCTGCCCGCCGCCGGAGGCGAGGCAGAGCACGTCGCGACCGGCGATGTCCGGCGGGAACCAAGTCGGGTCGACCGGCTCGTGCCCGATCAGGACGATGGACCACTGGCCGGCCCGCGCCTTCGCGATCTCCTCGGGGCCGACCGGGCGCGACCACTCGTTGTCCTTCTCCACCTCGCGGTCCCAGGCGAGGCGGTTGTGCGCGACGGGGTCGAGGGGAGTCGGGCTCATACGCCACACCCTAGTTGGTGCACCGTCCGGCCGGCAGGTGTCCGTGGCCGTCACCGGCCCGCTGCGGACATGCGGCGGGGCGCGCCCCGGCAGGACGCGCCCCGTTGCCGTGCGTGGTCAGGTCACCAGCGGTACCAGCGGTGACGGCGTCCCGAGGAGTGGGTGCCACGGGCGACGAAGCCCAGCAGCCAGAGGACGAGCACGATGACGGCGATCCACCACAGGGCCTTCAGGGCGAATCCCGCGCCGAAGAGGATCAGGGCGAGCAGCAGAACGAGAAGCAGGGGAACCACGGTACGACCTCCCAGTCGGTGTCGGCCGTCGACTGCCCCGTGATCGAACGTTCATTCCTGCGGGGATCGCACTGTCCTCCGGGCACGCCGGGCACGCCGGGCACGCCGGGCACGCCGGGCACGCCGGGCACGCCGGGCTCGCGCCACGACGCGGCGGCCGCCCCGGGCTCGCGTCTGCCCGGGGCGGCCGCCGCGTCGTGGCGCCGCCGCGGTCAGTGCGGCGGGAAGAGCTTCGCGATGACGAGCTTGGTCAACTGGTCGGCCGGCGCGGAGCCGTCCGGCGACTGGTTGAGGTTGACCAGGACGACCACGGTCGCGTGGCGCTCGGGGTCGTAGCCCTCGAAGCTGTTGTAGCCGGGGATCTGGCCGTCGTGGCCGATGAAGCCCTCGATCTCGGCGATGCCGAGGCCGTACTGCGGCGCACCGGGCTGGTCGGAGGTGGGGACGAAGGTGAGCCGTTCCTTCTGCAGTTCCGGGCTCAGCAGCATCCCGGTGGCCAGCGCCGGCGCCCAGCGCCGCAGGTCGTCGACGGTGGAGACGGCGGCGCCCGCGGCCCAGGCCCAGGAGGCGTTGACGTGCGTGACGTCGTACGGGTTGCCGGCCGACCAGTCCGCCCAGGCGGCGTCCTTGCCGGTCAGGACCGGGGCCGTCAGGCTGTCGACGTTGCTGATGAACTGGTACCCCTGGGCATGCGGACGGGGGACGGTGGTGTCGCTGTCCAGGCTGGTCTCGTGCAGGCCCACCGGGTTGAAGACGCGCTTCTGGAACAGCCGGGCGAGCGGCTGGTGGGTGAGCTGTTCGGCGATGAGGCCGAGCAGGATGTAGTTGGTGTTGGAGTAGTGCCAGCCGGTGCCGGGCGGGAAGTACGCCGGGTGCCGGAAGGCGACCGCCAGCAGCTCCTGCGGCGTCCACTCGCTCTCGGGGTGCTGGTCGAGCCGCTGGTTGAAGGCGAGGTCCTCGGAGTAGTTGTACAGCCCGCTGGTCATCTGGAGCAGCTGACGGATGGTGATGTGCTCGCCGTTCGGCACCTCGGGGCGGAACTTCGCCACCGGGTCGTCGAGGGAGAGCCTGCCCTCCTGGACGAGCTGGAGGACCACCGTGGCGGTGAAGGTCTTGGTGATGCTGCCGACCCGCATGTGCTGGTCGGTCCTGACGGGGGCTCCGGTCGTGAGATCGCTCGTGCCCAGGGTCGTCGTCCAGGTGCCCCACTCGGGTGTGCTGATCGAGACGATCGCTCCGGGGATGCGCAGCTGCTGCATCGTCGCGATCAGATCGGGCGTCAGCTGCTCGGCGAACGGAGCGGTGCGGGCGACGCGGAGGTCCCGCGGGGCGGCGGGAGCGCCCAGGGCCGGCGCTGCGGCGGTCAGCGGCAGCACGGCGGCCAGCAGCAGCGCGGCGCAGGCGCGGGTCCGGGCGCTGCGGGTCCGGGGCGGTCGGGGGAGTCGTCCGTCGGGGCTCGGTCGGGAGCGGTGCGGGCCATCGGGCCGGTCTGCATGGGTGGCGTCCAGGTCGCTTCGGGGGAGTGGTCCCACCCGGTGTAGCACCGGGCGGCGGCCCTACGACCGCCTTGCGCCGTCGGTGGGCGTTTTCGGTGGGGATGTTCGGTGGGCGTTCGGCGGGCCTGCTCGGCGGACGGGCCGAACGCCCGGGCCGGTGTGCGGTTTTCACGATTAAGAAACCTTCCTATTGACGCTCACCTGTGGTCTGGACCAATCTGTGGGGGCCGCGCGGTTGCATCCCCCACACATCCAGGCGGCGCGGTTCTGCCGCGCCCCGAAGCCGAGGAGAACTCGCCCATGAGGCGCGTCACCTTGCCCCTTGCCGCCGTTTCGGCCGCGGCGCTGGCCGCTGTCCCTCTTGCCGCCGGAGGGGCCCACGCCGACACCGGCCTGACCGGTCTGATCGCCACCTACGCGGTCACCCAGAACTGGCAGACCGGCTTCGAGGCCGGCTACACGATCACGAACCACACGAACGCCTCGGTCGGCACCTGGTCGCTCTCCTTCGACCTGCCGACCGGCGAGAGCGTCAGCGGCGCCTGGAACGGCACCCTCACCTCGGCCGCCGTCCCCGGCGGTACCCGGTACACGATCACCCCGCCGAGCTGGGCCGGCGCCCTCGCGCCCGGCGCGACCGCCGCCGTGGTCGGGTTCGACGTGTCCAACGGCAGCGCGGCCCAGGTCGCACCGGCCAACTGCCGCATCAACAACCAGCCGTGCGAGGGCCTGCCGCCGGACACGACCGCACCGACCACGCCCACCGGGCTGAAGGTCACCGGCACCGGAGTCGGCAGCATCTCGCTCGCCTGGAGCGCCGCCACGGACAACCAGGCCGTCGCCGGCTACCACCTCTGGGAGTCCGGCGCGGTGGTCGCCACCGTCACCGGCACCGGCGCGAGCCTGACCGGCCTGCTCCAGGGCAGCGCCCACACCGTCGGCGTCTCCGCCTTCGACGCGACCGGCAACGAGTCCCCCGTCTCGGCCGCGGTGACCGGCACCGCGGGCAGCGGTGCCGTCCCCGGCGCTCCCGCCCCCTACGTCGACCTGGGCGCGTACCCGACGCCCAGCCTGCCGGCGCTCGCCGCCGCGAGCGGCCTCAAGCAGTTCTCCCTCGCTTTCCTGATCAACGGCAGTCAGCCCTGCACCGCGAGCTGGTTCGGCGCCTACGACCCGGCGACCGGCTGGGACAAGGCCGACATGGATGCCGTCCGCGCGGCCGGCGGCGACGTCCGTCCCTCCTTCGGCGGGGCCAACGGCACCGAGCTGGCGCAGTCCTGCACCACCGTCGCCGCGCTCGCGGCGCAGTACCAGAAGGTCGTCGACGTCTACGCCCTGGACCGGATCGACTTCGACATCGAGGGCGGTGCGGTCGCCGACAAGGCCTCGGTCGACCGCCGGTCGGCGGCCGTCGCGCAGGTCCAGGCCGCGCAGCGGGCCAAGGGCCGTGACCTGAAGGTCAGTCTGACCCTGCCGGTGCTGCCCACCGGCCTCACCGCGGACGGCCTGTACGTGCTCCAGTCCGCGAAGAACGCGGGCCTGTCGGTGGACGTGGTCAACGCGATGGCGATGGACTTCGGCGACTCGGCGGCGCCGAACCCGAGCGGCCGGATGGGTGCCTACGTGATCCAGTCGGCGCGGGCGACGCAGGCGCAGATCCTGCAGGTCTGGCCGAACCTGACCGCGGCCCAGGCCTGGGCCGCGGTCGGCGTGACGCCGATGCTGGGTCAGAACGACAGCCCCACCGAGGTGTTCGGCCTGACCGACGCCCAGCAGCTCGTCACCTTCGCCCAGCAGAACCACCTCGGCGAGCTCGCCTTCTGGGAGATGACCCGGGACGCCAATGCCTGCCAGGGCGGGCTGTCGCAGTGCACCAACGTCACCCAGACCCCGTACCAGTTCTCCAAGCTGTTCGCCGGCTTCGCCGGCTGACACCCGCCCCGGGCCGGGGCCGACCCGCGCCGCGTGAGTTCCGCCCCCACCGGGCTCGCGCGGCGCGGCGGCCCCGGTCCGGTTCTCCGGTTCTCCGGGGCGCGGGCGGCCGGGCGTCCGTGCGGCCGCGGTTCACCCGGCCTGGCCGCCGTCGGTGAAGAAGGCGACGAGGCTGTGGGGTGCGGTGGCGCCGTAGCAGAGCTCCCGGATGCGGACGGAGTCGGCGGCGGCCGCCGCGCTGCGGGGGAACAGGGCCTGCTCGTAGGCGGTGAGCGCGGCCTCGGCGTCGTCGGGGTGGGCGGCGAGGGCCTTGCCGAGCTCGGCGCCGTCGTACATGGCCAGGTTGGCGCCCTCGCCGGACGGGGGCATCAGGTGGGCCGCGTCGCCGAGCAGGGTCACTCCCAGCACCCGGTCCCACCGGTGGTCCTGGGGGAGGGTGTGGAGGGGGCGCAGCACCGGCGGCGTGTCGCCGTCGGTGATCAGTGCGGTGAGCTCCGGCGCCCAGCCGTCGAACTCCCGCACGATCCGGGCGGTGGCCGCGGCGGGATCGGCGAAGTCGATTCCGGCCAGCCACTCCGGCGACGCGGAGAGCGCGACGTAGGTGTGGAGGGTGCCGCCGCCCTCCCGGTGCGCCTGGATCCCCTTCCCCGGCGCGAGCGCGGACATCGAACCGCCGCCGACCGTCTTCGCGGCGACCGGGTGCCGGGTGTCCCCGTCGAACAGGTAGGTCTCGACGAGCGACATGCCGGTGTACACGGGCGAGGCGCCGGAGAGCAGCGGCCGGACCCGGGACCACGCCCCGTCCGCGCCGACCAGGAGACCGGTCTGCACCGTCGCCCCGTCCGCGAACGACACCTCGTGCCGCCCGTCGCCCAGCGACCGGACGGCGGCGGCCTTGCGCCCCCAGTGGATCGTGCCGGCCGGCAGCGAGTCGATCAGCATGCGGCGCAGGTCGCCGCGGTGCACCTCCGGGCGCCCGCCGGTGCCGTCGTCGGGCTCGTCGAGCAGGACGGTGCCGTCCTTGTCGAGCACGCGCGTCGCCTCGCCGCCCTGGTGGACGAGGCCGAGGAACTCCTCGTGGAGGCCCGCGTCCCGGAGGGCGGGTTGGCCGTTGTGCGCGTGGATGTCGAGCAGGCCGCCCTGCGCGCGGGCGGCCGGCGAGGGCTCCGCCTCGTGGATCGTGGACGGGATGCCGTGGACGTGGAGGACGCGGGCGAGCGTCAGCCCGCCGAGCCCTGCGCCGATGATCGTGACCGGTGTCGTCATGGTGCTGCCTTCCTGATCGCGGCGGACCGTCGGGCAGGCGCCCGGCGAGCCGGCCTGGAACGGCGTTCCAGCATCTCCAGAATGGAACGGCGTTCCAGACATTGTCAAGCTGGAACGACGTTCCAAGGCGCCGTAGGATGGCGGCATGGCAACCAGGACGCGCCGCCCGGAACGACGGCAGGACCCGCTCTCCCGGGAGCGCATCGTCGGCGCCGCTGTGGAACTCCTCGACACCGTGGGCGAGAGCGGGCTCACGTTCCGCGCACTCGCGGAGCGTCTCGCGACCGGCCCGGGAGCGATCTACTGGCACGTCACGGGCAGGACGGAACTCCTCGGCGCGGCCACCGACGCCGTCGTCGCGACCATCGCCGACGACGACGCCGACGCGACGCCGCAGGAGGCGATCCGCGCCCTCGCCCTCGGCGTGTTCGACGCGATCGACGCCCACCCCTGGGTCGGCACACAGCTCGCCCGCGGACCGTGGCAGTCGCGCACGCTGCGGGTGTTCGAGCGCATCGGACGCCAGCTCCAGGCGCTCCGCGTGCCCGACGCCGCGCAGTTCACCGCGGCGTCGGCGCTGCTGAACTACATCCTCGGGGTGGCCGGCCAGAACGCCGACAACACCGAGGCGGCCAAGCCGGGCATCGACCGGACGGAGTACCTCGACGCCATGGCAGCCGCATGGGAACAGCTCGACCCGGACGAGTACGCGTTCACCCGCACCGTCGCCGACCAGCTGCGCAGGCACGACGACCGGGCGGAGTTCCTCGCCGGCATCGACCTCATCCTCGCCGGAATCACCGGCCCCGGCCCCGGCCCCCGCACGGCCGGTAGCCGGTAGCCGGTGGCCATCCGCGGCGACCCCGTTGCCTGCGAACGTGTTCGACCCTACGATCCGGAGCGGCCGACGGCACGAGCCGGGGCCCCGGCACGGTGGGGAGAAGTGGCCAAATGCTGCGTCAGGACACGGGCACGATCAGGAATCCCGTCCTGACGGGCTCGCACCCCGACCCGTCCATCCTGAGGGTCGGAGCCGACTACTTCCTCGCGACGTCGACCTTCGAGTGGTACCCGGGCGTGCGCCTGCACCACTCCCGGGATCTGGTGCACTGGCAGCCGCTCGGCGGCGCACTCGACAGCACGCGGCTGCTCGACCTGACCGGCTGCCCGGACTCCGGCGGGGTCTGGGCCCCCAACCTCAGCTACGCGGACGGCCTGTTCCACCTCGTCTACAGCAACGTCTCCACCTACGCGGCCGGCTTCACCGACAGCCCCAACCAGCTCGTCACGGCCCCGACGATCCACGGTCCGTGGTCCGACCCCGTCCCGCTGCACTCCCGCGGGTTCGACGCCTCCCTCTTCCACGACGGGGACGACAGCCGGCTGCTCAACCTGGTGCACGACTGGCGGCCGGGCCACGGAGGGAGCGCCGGCCTGGAGGCGACCCGCTACGACCGCGCCGCCAGGCGCCTGGTCGGTGCGCCGGTACGGATCGCGCTCCCGCCCGGCTCCGGATGGATCGAGGGCCCCAACCTCTACCGCCGCGGCGCCTGGTACTACCTGCTCACCGCCGACGGCGGCACCGGATACCAGCACCAGGTCACCGTCGCCCGAGCCGCCTCGCTCGCGGGCCCCTACGAACGCGACCCCGACGGGCCGCTCCTCACGGCCCGCAACCATCCCGACCTGCCCCTGCAGAAGGCCGGCCACGGCAGCCTCGTCCACACTCCGGGCCCCGACGGGCACACCTACCTCGCCTACCTGGTCGGCCGCCCGCACGGACGGCACGGCCCGTGCATCCTGGGCCGCGAGACCGCGCTGGCACCCGTCACCTGGTCGCCCGACGGATGGCCCCGCACCCGCGGCGGCCTGCCCGGCCTCGACGTCCCCGCCCCGGGCCCGGCCCGGGATCCGGCCCCCGACGCAGACCGTCCGCACGCCGCAGACCCGCAGGTCGGTGACCCGCACGGCGGGCACGCCGACGGCTTCGACGCGCCGACGCTCGGGCCCGACTGGTCGACGCTGCGCCGCCCCGCCGGTGCGGACTGGCTGTCGCTGACCGAACGCCCCTCCCATCTGCGGATCCGCGGTGGCCGCTCGCCGCAGAGCCTGATCGGCCCCAGCCTGGTGGCCCGCCGTGTCGCGGGGCCGCGCTGCCTGTTCGAGGCCACGGTGGACTTCCGGCCGAGCAGCTTCCACCATCTCGCCGGCATCACCGCCTACTACAACACCCGCAACTGGTACTTCCTCCACGTCACCGCCGACGACGCCGGCCGGCCGGTCCTCCGCCGGGCCGGCTGCGACGGCGGGGTGACCACCGTCGACGAGGCCGGTCAGGAGCGCCTGGGCGACGCGGCGGACGGAGCGCGGCTGCGGCTCGGGCTGGACCTGGACGGTGCGGTGCTGCGCTTCCGCCGTGACACGGGGACGGGCTGGCGCCCCATGGGCCCGCCCCTCGACGCCACCGTCCTGTCCGACGAACACGCCGAGGAGATGGACGAAGGCGGGATCCGGGTCCTGGGCTTCACCGGGGCCTTCGTCGGCCTGTGGGTCTGGGACTTGACCGGCGGTGCGAGGCCCGCCGATTTCGACGAGGCCGTCCACCGCGCGATGCCGTAGCCGATCCGACCGGGCGGCGGTGCGCCCGGTGGCCCGTCCGCAGTAGCCTCGACCCTCATGAGTTGGCTGCCTGACGACTTCGTCCACCCCGTCCACGTGCCCGTGCCCGACAGCGCACTTCACCTCCGGCCGATCCGGGAGGCGGACGCGTCGATCGACCACCCCGCCGTGATGGGATCCCGCGAGCGCCTGTGGGAGATGTTCGGGCCGGCCTGGGGCTGGCCCAAGGAGACGATGACGGCGGAGGAGAACCGCATCGACCTGCGGCGGCACGAGAAGGAGATGGTCGCGCACCAGTCCTTCAACTACGCACTGCTGGACGAGGAGGAGACGGCCGTCCTCGGCTGCGTCTACATCGACCCGCCCGAGCGCGCCGGCTCCGACGGCGAGATCTCCTGGTGGGTCGTCGACGCACTCGTCGGCGGCGAGGCGGAGCGCGCGTTCGACGCGCTGGTGCCGCAGTGGATCGCCGCCGACTGGCCCTTCCGGCAACCCCGCTACCTGGGCCGCGACATCAGCTGGCAGGACTGGCTGGCGCTGCCCCCTGCCCCCTGAGACACCCGGTCCGATGTCCCGTGGGAGCTCGCACCGGCGGCGGAGCGGGCCCGGGGCCGGTGACACCCCTGGCAGCAGCTCACCCCACGTATAGTGCAGGCGTTTTGGGGAACTGATGACCACGTCGCCGAGGAGGCCGCTGCATGGAGCCCGTCACGCTGATCACAGGTGGATCGACCGGAATCGGTGCCGCCACCGCCCGCACCCTCCTCAAGCAGGGCCACCGTGTGGCGGTCACCGGACGTGACGCGGGCAAGCTGGCCGCCTTCGCCGATTCGGCCGGAGCGGGTGAGCGGCTCCTGACGATCACTGGCGACGCCGCCGAGCCGGAGGACGTGGCCGCCGCCGTGGGCCGCGTTGTCCAGGGGTGGGGCCGACTGGACAACGTCACTGCCAACGCCGGTTTCTCGCTGCCCGGCAACCTGGAGAGCCACGCCCCCGAGGACATGCGCGCCATGGTCCTCACCAACGTTCTGGGCCCGGCCCTGCTGGTGCGTGAGACGCTGCCGCAGTTGAGGGCATCGCAGGGCCGGATCGTGTTCGTCGGTTCCGTCGCCGGGGTGCGCAACACGCCCGGCAACCTGTACTCGGTCACCAAGTGGGCCGCGCACGCGCTGGCGGAGAACACCCGGCTGCTGGTCGGCAAGGACCGCATCGGCGTGACCGTCGTCGCCCCCGGAGTGGTCGACACCGCGTTCTGGGCCGAGCGCGGCGGCACCCCCGAGGAGGCGATGACCCCCGAGCAGATCGCGGCCGCGATCGCCTTCGCGCTCAACCAGCCCGCGGGCGTGGACATCAACCAGATCACCATGCGCCCGACCGGGCAGCTCGGCTGACGCGAGTAAGGCGATCGAAGCGGCGCCGAAAGCCGGGCAGTCGGGCGGGGGAGGACTCGCATGATCCGGTGGGGAGTGGAGGAGGCGCCTTCACGGCGCGGGTGTCCTCGCGGGCACTGACGACGACCCCGGGCTATGGGTCGGGGAGCGGAGTGGCGGTGCGGCGGAGGACGGTCACGCCCTGGAGGTCGGCCGGTTCGAGGTCGATGGCGCGGCGCAGTTGCTCCATCCGCTTCGGCAGCGGCTCCCAGCCGGGCTCGCCGGCCATGTCGATGTTGAGGGCCTGGATCTCGCGGACGTAGGCCCGGGCCAGGCCCCGGAAGTGCAGCGGAAGGCCGGGCCGGCTGCGGCCGCTGGGGGAGATGCTCACCCACAGGGCGGTGGTGGTCTCGTTCGTCGGGCCGGCGGGCTTCGCGGCGTCGCGCAGGACCAGGCGGCTGCGGACGGTCAGCCAGTCCCGCAGGGCGGCCCGACCCGGACCGGACAGCGCGACCGTCTCGGTGACCGGTTCGGCCAGCAGATCCCGGTGCTGGGGAAGCCGGGTGACCCGGATCCTGCCCCGGCGGAGGTCGACGTCGTCCACGCGAAGGGTGCAGAGCTCGCCGGCCCGGCAGCCGGTGTCCATCACCGTGGCGATGATGGCGAGCACCCGGCTCCGGGCCTGCGACCGGCCCGGCCGGACCGCGCGTTCCAGGTGGCCGAGCAGAATGCTCCGCGGACGGGCGGCGACCACCGGCCGGAGCACGACCTGCAGGTCGCGGTCCGGGAGTACGACGGCGAGCCCCGCCCGGGCGCCGAGGATCTGCAGGCAGTCCTCCCGCACCTTCATGGACGCCGACGACGCCTGGTCCGGCCGTGCGGTCGGCTTCCGCCGCAGCAGGCCCAGTTCGGCGGCCCGGAGGTAGGCGGCGAGGGTGTCCGGCGCCAGCAGTTCGCCGAGCGACCGGGCGGCCGCCGCCGGGACGGCGTCCCGCTCCAGGGCAGTGCGGATCTCACCGGCGACCCACCGCAGTTGCTTCGCCCGGGACGCGCTCGTGGGCGGTGCGCAGGCGCATTCGACCGCGGCGTTCAGCTCCTCGATCGAGGGCGGCGTGCTCACCGGAACGTCTGCCATGGGGCCACTCTAGGGCCGAGAGCCGGGACCGCACCCGGCTCCGCACGTCGCCAATAACTGGCCTGGGGCGCCACCGTCCCCCGGGGGAGGGCGGCGAGGTGGTGCCCGCCGTCTCCGGCTCCCCGCCCCGGTGGTGCCCGCCGCTTCCGGCTGTCCGCCCGGCGGCGCGTCAGTCGCAGTCGCGGCAGATCTGCTGGTTCTTCCTGCTGCGGGCGAGTCGGCTGCGGTGGTGCACGAGGTAGCACGCGGTGCAGGTGAACTCGTCCTGCTGCTTGGGGAGTACGGGGACGCTGAGATCCTCGCCGGAGAGGTCCGCGCCGGGCAACTCCGTGGCGTAGTCGGCCTCCAGTTGGTCGACGACGTCGACCGTGGAAGCCCTCGCCGTGGCGCGGGTGGCCTTCAGCGTGCGGAGGCCGTCGTCCTGCTGATCGTCCTCGCCCGCACGCGGCGCGTCGAAATCGGTGGCCACTGGTGATCTCCCTGCGGTGATCTCTGTCGGTACGGGCCGGGCAGGAGGTGCGCTCGGCCCGCCGTGGCGGACGCCACCCGCTCGATGAGAGCACAGGTGCGGGCGGCAGCCCGGCAGACGCGGCGGACGGGCGACCTGCCGGTGTGTCCCCGGCCGACCCTATCGACGCACGAACGCTGCAAGTCGCAGGGCGCATGTCGACCCGGAAGAGTCGTGCCGTGACCGCACCGCAGGTACGCCCACTCGACTCCCCCGCCACCGCAGGGCCCCCGTCGTCGCAGGTCGGCGACGGGCTGGACGGCGTGATGCCGCTGGTCGCGGCGGGTGACGAACGGGCTTTCGGGCTGCTGTACGACGCCATGGCGGGGCCGGTGCTGGGGCTCGTCCGACGAGTGCTGAGGGATGCGGCGCAGTCCGAGGAGGTGACGCAGGAGGTTCTGCTGGAGGTCTGGCGCACGGCTGCGCGCTACCGGCCCGAGCGGGGCGGGGTGGCGGCCTGGGTCCTGACCATCGCCCACAGCCGCGCCGTCGACCGCGTGCGTTCGGTCCGGGCCTCAGCCGACCGGGACAGGCGGGTGACCGCCGCCTCGCACCTCCCGCCGTCCGACGAGGTCGTCGAGGCGGTCGAGCGCAGGCTGGACGGCGACCGGGTGCGGGAATGCCTGGGGGAACTGAGCGAGGTCCAGCGGCAGTGTCTGACCCTCGCCTACTACGGCGGCCTCACCCAGACGCAGATAGCCGATGCCGTCGGTGCGCCTCTCGGCACCGTCAAGACCCGTATGCGCGACGGGCTCATCCGGATGAGGCGCCTCCTCGCAGCCGAGCAGTGAGGCGGCGAGCAGTGGGACGGCGAGCGGTGAGACAGCGAGTCGGGAGGAAGGAGCCGGGAGGCGGGGAGCGCCCAGGGTCGTGGAGTGCGCAGGTCGGCCGTCGGCCTGTCGCCGCGTCAGAAACCGGGTGTCCTCTGTACGGTATCGGGATGATCACGACCGTTGCCCTGCATGCCGATCATCTCGCGAGGGGACTGCGGGATGCGGCGGCCGCTCGCATTGCCGCGCTCCGCCCGTCCCAGGGGGCCCCGGCCGCGGGCGGGACGGACTGTCGCCTCGGTGGGCCGGGTCTCGACGGCGACCAGGGGAACGCCTCGGCCGAGGTGGCGGAGCTGGTCCAGCTCCGCGCCGATGCCGGTCGCGCCTGGGCGGAGGACCGCTGGGTGGATCTCGTTCACCTCGCCCGCAGTCACGGACAGCACCTGCGGCTTGCCGAGCCCGTCGCGGAGTCGATGCGGTGGATCGAGGTCGCGACGGGGGCAACTGCGGTCTCCCCGTCCGCGCACGCGGTTGGCGCGCCGCGGTCGGGGCAGTACGAGGGGTGAAGCCTGTTCGGGCCCGGCGGAGCCGTCACTGCGTGCTGCTGTCCTTGCGTCCGCCGGTGCCTCGCTGACCCCTCATCATCAGGACGAGGCCGACCAGCATCACTCCGCTGCCGGTCAGCGTGCCCCACTGCCGGATGCCGAAGGTGTCGACCGCCAGACCGAAGACCAACTGCCAGCACAGTGCGAGGGCCACCACCAGTTGGCCCCAGCCGTAGCGGCGGGGGAGACGGACATGGCGCCGGTTCATGGGCAGCACCCAGCCGCGGCTGATCGCCGCCACACCGGAGGCGGCGAAGAGCGACGCCAGCAGGACGACGGGTAGGGCCAGGTAGATCTTCACGATGCCTCACTCGCCCACCGGACGTGCGCCGGAGAGCAGTTGATCATCCCACCGGCCGCCCCCGGCGTCCACACCCGTCACCCGTCACACCCAGGTCAGGACGGCTGCCGGTCCAGAATGTCGGCGGTGGTCCGCAGCACGTGGTCGAGGACGCTCCGGTCGGCGGCGAGCCGGGTGGCGTTCTCCGCGATGAGCCGCCGCTGGACTTTCGACTCGGCGCCGAACCAGATCTCGGCGACCCCGGTCCGGCGCCGGCAGACGATGTCGGCCGAGGCCGTGGCGGTCTCCAGCGGCGTGACGATGTGCGGGTCGGCCGCGAACCGGGCGTCGTCGTTCGCGTCCATCGGAGCGGCGTAGTCGTAACCCTGCCCGCGCATGCAGGAGGACCACCGGGCGAAGACCTCCCGCACCTCCGGTTGCGTCTGCGACTCCGCGAAGGACCGGCTCGACAGCTCCCTGACCAGCGCGGACACCCCGCGGGTCGCGCTGCCGAGAGTGCGGCGCGCCTCGCCGTAGCAGCCTTCCTGCGGAATCCTCCGGCCGGCCGCCGCCAGTCGCCCGGCGGCTGCGGCGGCCGCGTCCGCCTCCTCCGGGGGCAGGCCCTGGACACCGCCGAGGGCGACCAGCGTCTCCGTCGAGGGGGTGGGTTCCGCCTGCTGGGCTCGGAGCGCCGCGTCGTACCGGGCCTGTTCGGCGGCGTCCGGCTTGTAGCCGCGGGCCGCGGACAGCTCGGCGTCATGGATGCCGTACCGCCAGTCGGTCAGGGTACGGGGCCCGATCCTGGGAATCTCGGGGGCCCGCCGCCATGTGACGCCGAGGCCGTTCATGCACTGCTCGACGAGCGCGGACTCGGCCCGTCCGATCGTCGACTCCTGGGCCCAGCTGGGGCGGTAGGCCTCCAGCGGGAGGTGCCATGCCGCCGGGTCGGGGTCCGTCCCGGCGATGGGCCCGGGAGCGGTCGGTGTGCCGGACGCGGACGGGATGGATGCGGACGGGAAGGAGGTGGGTCCGGCGGCGGACGACCCGGCCGCCAAGCCCCCCACCAGAACGGATGTCATCACCAGGAGCACCGTCGCCGATCCCCGCGCCGTGCGGTGTGCCGCTCCGGTGGATGCACCGCGCACGATCGGCTGCTCCTTGTGTCGGGCCCGGCGCACGAGGGTTACTCGTAGACGGCCATGCTGGCGTTGTTGTTGTACGTGGCGACGAGGTTGCCGCCGGTGTTGGGGTAGAACGCGTCGGTGTCGCCGTGGGACCAGGAGTTCACGCTGACCACGACCAGGTGGCCGCCGTAGTTGTAGACGGAGGCGGTGTTGTTCTTGACGTTCTGGCCGGCGCCGTTGCCCGTGCCGGAGCAGAAGGTGAGTGCCTTGACGCCGTTGTTCGTCTGCAGGGCGTCGAAGTTGCCGATGCCGTGGCCGGCGTTGACCCAGGCCCCCTGGTAGCCGGAGTTGTAGAAGAGGCGGAAGCGGAACCAGTCCGAGTGTGCCGCGCACTTCTCCGACGAGTAGTACGAGTCATTGTCGTCGTTGGCCGCCGGCGCTTCGGCGAACGCAGGCAGCGCGGTGGCGAGGCTCGCCGCCGCGGCCACCGTGGCCAGGACGGCGGCCCGAACTCCGCGCCGGCTCTTCGAGGGTGAAAGCTTCACAGCAGGGACTCCGTCGTCAGGGGGAGGGGCTGGTACCGGTGGGTCCGGACGGGATCGCCGGGCCCGATATCACCGGGTTTGACCGGTCTTTCCAGGGGCGTGGACAGCCCGCCGAGGTTCGACGGCCAGGCACGGAGGGCCAAAAGCCACAGGAGGCCCGTGACGGCTGGATGGGGACCGAAATGGTCCGGCACCCCGGTGGTTCCGAGTTCGGCGGCTCCAGGGCCGTTTGTGGGTCCCGAATTCTGTCCGCTTTTGCGCACTTTCATAAGATTCGACCCGATGTGGTCCGTCCCCGTTCGTCGGGACCGGAGCTGCCCACCACGGGCTCCGGTTCCGACGAACGGGCACCGGCCCGCCGCCGTGGTCATGCCCCGAAGGCTAGGCGCCGCCGGTAGCGCAGGTCGTATCGCCCTTGTATCGCCGGCGCACACCCCCTCCTCCGGGACGCTACGCCCACCCCCATCACCGCTCCGACCTGCGGATTCACCGGCGCAGGGCCTCGACGGGCTCGATCCTGGCGGCCCGCAGCGAGGGGTAGCTGCCCGCCAGGATCCCGGTGACCGACCCGATCAGCGGGGCCGGGAGGACGGCCCACATGGAGAGCGCCGCGGTCCAGTCCTGCGCGACGGCGACGGCCAGCACGACGGCGACACCGAGGCACGTGCCGACGAGCCCGCCGAGCGTGCCGAGCGCCGCGGACTCGGTCAGGAACTGGAACGCGACGTGCCGAGGGCGCGCCCCCAACGCACGGCGCAGGCCGATCTCGCCGCTGCGTTCGAGGACCGCGACGAGGGTGGTGTTGGCGATCCCGACCGCTCCGATCAGCAGTGATATGCCGGCGAGCAGCAGGAAGAGCGTGCCGAGGTCGTTGGCGACCCCGCTCTTCAGCGTGGTCGGGTCCGGCGGGGCCGACACCTTGAGGAACTGCGGGGCGTCCGGCCGGAGTGCGAGGGCGAGCTGACCGGCCACCACCTGCGCCGCGCCCATCCTGGTGTCCACCACCATGCTCGCCCGCGGGTCCTGCGGGGAGCCGTACGCCGCCATGGCGGTGCTGGACGGGATGACGACGGCGTTCAGCAGCTCGGGGAACCGGCTGATGTCGTCGAGGATGCCGACCACCGTGTAGGGCGACCCGTCGATGAAGACCGCGGGCTGCGCGTCGAGCCGGCTGATGCCCAGGCGCTCGGCCGCGCCCCGGCCCAGGACGGCGACGCGTTCCTTCCGGTCCTGGTGGAAGCGCCCGAAGAGCACGCCGTCGGCGAGCGTCGGATGCATCGCCACCAGGGCTTCGGGCTCGGCCGCGTACAGCCCGAGGCCCTGGCCGGTGCCCTCCGGTGCGAAGGGCGAGGAGGCGACGGCCTTCGGGTGGATCGGCAGCGGCCACCAGATGCCTGCGCCGACCGTGCCGTTGATGGCCCGGGCCCGGGCCGAGGCGTCCGCCGGGAACGCCATGGGCGCACCCTCGTCGCCGGGGCCGATGTCCTGCACGGTCACCTCGGTGGCGGCCAGGAGGTTGAACCGGCCGTCGATCTGGCTGCTCGCGGTGGCGGTGAGACCGAGCACGGCGACGAAGGCGCCGATCCCGAGGACGGTGCCGAGCATGGTCAGCACCGAGCGGCCGGGGCGCTGCAGGACGCCCGACAGTGCTTCGGAGACGAGGTCGTGGACGGAGAACCGGGAGGGGGCAACGGTCGTCTTCATGCGTTCACCCGCTCGCCGAGCACGCCGTCCCGGATGGCGAGGCTCCGCTGGCCGCGGGTCGCCACGGCCGGGTCGTGGGTGATGACCATGATCGTCAGGCCGTCCCGGTGCAGCGAGTCGAGCAGCCGCAGCACGGACTCGGCGGTCGCGGAGTCGAGGTTGCCGGTCGGCTCGTCGCACAGCAGCAGGGCCGGCTGGTTGACGAGGGCCCGGGCGATGGCGACGCGCTGGCGCTCGCCTCCGGACATCCGGGTGGGCAGGGCGTCGAGCCGGTGCCCGAGCCCCACCTGCCGGAGCGCCTCGACGGCCCGGCCCTGCCGCTGCCGGCGGGGGTGCCGTTGTAGAGCTGGGCGAGGATCACGTTCTCCGTCGCCGTGCGGTAGGGCAGCAGGTGGAAGGCCTGGAAGACGAATCCGATGCGGCGCCCGCGCAGTGCCGTGCGGTCCGCGTCCGGCAGGGCGGCCGTGTCGAGTCCGTCGAGCTCGTAGGTGCCCTCGGTCGGGCGGTCGATGAGCCCGGCGATGTTCAGGAACGTCGACTTGCCCGATCCCGAGGGGCCGACGACCGTGACGTACTGGCCGGCGGAGACCGTGAGGTCGAGCGGGCGCAGGGCCTGGACCGGCGGTGTGCCGGGGTACGTCATGCCGATCCCGGTCATGCGGATGACTTCGGTCATGATCCGCTCACCAGCACCTGGTCGCCCTGGGCGAGTTCGCCGGACCGGACGGGTGTGACCTGGACGAATCCGCCTCCGGTCAGGCCGGCGACGACCTGCACCCGGCGGGTGGGGGCCCGGAGCTGTCCTTCGTGGCTTTTACCACGGAGGCGACTCCGTCAGCGCCGGTGGACACGGCGGAGAGCGGCACGACCAGGACGTCCGCCCCGCTGGAGGCCGAGGTGACGGTGAGCTGGACGTCCTTGCCGGCCCACTCCGGGCCCAGGTCGTCGACGGGGTCGATGGTGACCCTGCTGGTCAGCGCGCCGCCGCCGGATCCTCCGCCCTGTCCGCCGTCCGCCTGGGCGTCGGCGGCGGAGGGCTCGCCGATCGAGGTGATCTTCCCGGCGACGTGCTTGCCGGTCGCCGTCACGGTGATCTCGACCGGCATGCCGGGCTTGAGCAGGGCCGCTCGGTCGGGCGTCATCTGGGAGTGCACGCCGAGGCGGCCGGTCGACAGCGTGATCAGCGGTGCCTTCACGGGGTCGCCGACCTTGGCGGTGAACGCGGTGACCTGGGCGGGGAAGGCCGGGAGGAACACCGCCTCGGAGATCGGGATCATCGGCCCGGTGGTGTCGACCGTGGTCCGGTAGTCGTCCTGGGCCGAGAGCAGCGCCTTCTTGGCGTAGGCGAGTTGGGTCGCCAGGCTTTCGCCGCCGCCGGACGCCCCGGACTTCCCGCCGGGCGGGGTCGTCGCGGGGGTCCCCGAGGCCGCGTGGATCTGCGCGTCGAGGGCGTCGACCTGCCGTTGCGCGGTGTCGACCGCCTGCTGGGCGGTCTTCAGCTTCGCCTGGTCGTCGACGCCGGTGACCGGGTGGTCGAAGCCGAGGTGGGCGTACATCTTCGCCACCGCCTGCTTCGTGGCCGGCCCGAACCTGCCGCCGTCGTCCCCGGTTGTCGGGTAGCCGAGGCTCTTGAGCGCGGCCTGCAGCTGGGCGACGTCCGTCCCGTGGTCGCCGGGCTTCAGATCGCGGTAGATCGGAACCGCTCCGGGCAGGGCGATCAGCGGCCGCCCGGAGACCTCCAGCAGGACGTCCCCGGGCCGGACGGCATCGCCCGTCTTGACGTGGACCGCCGTCACGACCTGCACCGCTGCACCCTGGCCGCCGCCGAGCGGGGTGACCTGGAACTGCGACGAGGCCTCGACGCTCCCGCGTGCGACCACCGTGTCGGACAGGACGCGCTTCTCGACCGTCGCGGTGATCATCGACAGCGGTGGCGCCTTGGTCTCGGCCGCCAGCTGGCCCGGCGACTTGACGTACGTCGAGGCCACGACGCCGCCGGTGGCCAGGAGCGCGGACGCCACCGCCAGCGCGATGAAGAGCCGGCGGCGTGAGGCCGCGCCCGAGGGCGGCGCCTGCTCCTCGTCCCGTGGCCCGACGTTCTGTTCCAACAGCTCTGTCACTTCGACTCCTCGACGACCCGGGTGAACGTCGAAGGCTGCCAACGAAGGTGACGATGAGTCAAGGAAGGTCGTTCAGGGCATGGCAAATCGGACAGGGCTCATGTGATCTGCGCCACACGAAAATGTCCACATGGTGAGATGGCCCAGCTCACGCCTCTTCGTCCGGCCCGGCCGTCAACTCGCCCATGGAAAAGATCGATTGACGACCCGTCCGTTCAGGGAGGAGTGTCTGGGACGCCGCCCCGCTCGGGGCGACGGGGATACGGGATTCGTTCCCGCGGCGAATTCGCCACCCCGCGGCGCATTTCCGAAAGGGTTCAGAAATGTCCTTCGTTCGTAAGTCCGCATTCGTGGCCGCCGCCGCCGTCACCGCGGCCGTGCTCGGCTCCGGAATCGCGTTCGCCGACAACACCAGCTCCTGCACCGACAGCGACAACGGTGCCGGTGGCGACGCCTGCCTCTACTTCAACTCGAACTACGCCGGTGCCCGCGTCGGTGACCCGTACGCCAACAACTACACCGACAGTGGCAAGACCTACACCTTCCACAGCTGGGCCGGCGGCAGCAACGGCGCCGGTGTCGCGGTGAAGAACAACGCGGCCTCGGTGTCGAACTGGGACCACAACCTCACGCTGCACATCTGGTACAACTCGAACCAGCAGGGCGCTGTTCAGACCATCGGCGTCTTCGGTGACGCGAACCTGAACTCCACCCTGAAGAACGAGAACGCCTCGCAGTCCTGGGGCTGACGGATCACCACCGCCCATTCCACGCCGCCCGGCCCAGCGCGCGGGCCGGGCGGCGTGGCGGCATCCGTCCACACCGTAGAGGACAGGAAAGGTTCCATGCGCACCGCTCACCTCGCCGCCGCGATCGGCGTTCTCGCCGTGCTGACCACCGGATGCTCCGCCGTCACGAATTCGGCGCACGGTTCGCCGGGCCCGGTCGACGTCACCAGTATTCCGATGATGACGACGGCCAAGGACAAGACCCTTCCCATCGAGGACTATCTGCTGAACGGCCGGCAGATGGCGCAGGTCCAGAACGCCATCAACATCCTCGAAGTGCGCTGCATGGCGCGGTTCGGATACACCTACGCGCCGCTGACCCCGAACCTGGACAGCCCCATCACGCAGACCGTCCGCCGCTACGGTGCCACGGACCTCTCGGTCGCCTCTTCCTACGGCTACCACGCCCCGGCCGGCTTCAGCGCCGACAAGTCCGGCCAGCCCACGCTCACCGACGAGGAGCGTCAGGTCCTGACCGGAGGTCTGGAGCCGGGGCAGATCAAGGCCTCTCCTTCGCAGAGCGCGAAGACCGCGGCGAACGGCCAGTCGGTGCCCTACGGCGGATGCACCCAGGAAGCCACCGGCAAGGTGCAGCCGGGCCGGGGAATGAAGGAGGCCGAACTCGCCGACGACATCAACCTGGGCGACTACCAGCGCTCCATCGAGGACCCGCGGGTCAAGAAGGCATTCGCCGCGTGGAGTTCCTGCATGAAGGAGAAGGGGTATTCCTACCCCTCGCCGATGGATGCGATGAACGACCGGAAGTGGGCGGCGTCCAGCCCCTCCCCGGAGGAGATCGCGACGGCCACCGCGGACCTGGAGTGCAAGTCCAAGAACAACGTGATCGGCATCTGGTTCGCCGTGGAGAGCGCCCTCCAGCGCCATGACATCGACGCGAAGATCGACTCTCTCACGAAGGTGAAGGACGACATCCAGTCCGCCCTGAAGCGGGCCGCGGATGTGACGGCCGAGAAGTAGTCGCGCTGCCCCGGAGCGGATCGCCGGCCGGGTTCCATCGACGTTCCCATCCTCCCCGATCGGAATGGGACGGTTCTGAATTCACGAACAGCTGGATGCTGAAACCGGTCCGAGTGGAATCCCGGAGCGCCGTTGCCCCGGCGGGTCGATCCCCGAGGGTTTTCTTCCGGCCGTCCGGTGAATCCTCGTGCTCGGCATTGCCGCGGGATGGGAGGGCCGAACGGATCGGTGTGCGGGAATTGGCCGGGCGCAGCGCCACGCCCACGCCGAGCGGCGGCCCGTTGCACTCCGGCGTGCTTCGGTCCGGTGGGCATTGTCATTCGGATACGTATCGGATGCGGATGATTCCGACGGGCCCATTCGGAGTGGTCGGCCATGTGTGGTGAGGGCGTCCGAAATGCGGGGTGCGACGAGGCGGCCGCCGGCTCCTGCGGCCCAGCCCCTGACGTACGGAGCTCCGGCCCCGCCGGCCTACACGACCCGCTTGGTGATGACAGAGGGTGACGAAATGGCGGGCGTGGGACCCGACCCCGGTTCTGCGCTCTCAGATGACGGAGCTGCGTCGCTCCAGCAGCATGACGTCCCGCCAGACGCCGTGCTGCCGGCCGACGCGCTCCCGGGTGCCGATCACGCGGAAGCCCGCCCGCCGGTGCAGGGCCAGGCTCGCGTGGTTCTCGGGAAAGATCCCGGACTGGATGGTCCAGATGCCCGCGGCCTCGGTCGAGGTGATGACCGCGTCCAGCAGCATCCGTCCGACTCCCCGCCCCTGTGCGTCGGGGTGCACGTAGACGGAGTGCTCCACCACGCCCGCGTACACGCATCGGCTGGACACCGCGGAGACGGCGACCCAGCCGAGGACCGTTCCGTCGTGGTCGACGGCGACCCAGCGGTGTTCCGGCAGGCGTGCGGCGTCGAACACCGGCCAGGCGGGTGCGGTGGTCTCGAAGGTGGCGTTGCCCTCGTCGATGCCTGCCTGGTAGATCGCGAGCACCGCTTCGGCGTGCGCCGCGGTCATCGCCACGACGGAAGAACCAGGGGCCGTCGGCAGGTCGGTGCGGGGGATGCCTGCGTCGTGGGGGCGCCGGGACACGAGGTCGTCACACTCCTTCGCGGGGATTCGCCCTGCTCCATCGACGGTCAACGATAGGGCAGGCGTGCGGGTGCCGGGCGTGCGGGACCTCGCGTCGGGGCGGCTACCTCGCGTCGATCTCGGCGATCAGGCCCTCGACGAGCAGCCTGATCCCGTCGCGGATCGGCCGGACGGCCTCGACGCCCTGGCCTGCCGGGTCCTCCAGCTTCCAGTCCAGGTAGGTCTTGCCGGGGAAGTACGGGCAGGCGTCGCCGCAGCCCATGGTGATGACGTAGTCCGAGGTCTCGACCGCCTCCGTGGTCAGGATCTTGGGCGTCTGGTCGGAGAGGTCGATACCGAGTTCGGCCATGGCCGCGACGGCGGCCGGGTTGACCCGGTCGCCCGGGGCCGAACCGGCCGAGCGGACCTCGACCCGGTCGCCGGCCAGGTGCCGCAGGAAGCCGGCGGCCATCTGGGAGCGGCCGGCGTTGTGGATGCACACGAAGAGGACGGACGCGGCAGGTGCGGGCATGCGGGTGTCCTTGCGGATTCCGGCCCGCTCGCCGGCGGGCGTGACGTGGTCCGGGCGACTCCACCGGCGCGCGGTGGGCGTCGCCCGTTCGGGCGGGCCCGCTTCCGGCTGCTCGATCGGACTCGCCAGGCCTGGACTTCGCCTGTAACGTATCAGCCCATGGTGACGTCAGTCGATGGTGATCTGTTGAAGGCCCTGGCCGATCCGCTGCGGATGCAGATCGTCCGGCTCCTCGCCCATGAGGCGCTCTGCACCACCCACCTGGTGGCCGAGACCGGCGCGCGCCAGACCAACCTCTCCAACCACCTGAGGATCCTCCGGGACGCCGGTGTCGTCGACACCGAGCCCTGCGGGCGCTTCACCTACTACCGGCTGCGCCCCGAGGCGCTGCAGATGCTCGCCGACGAGTACGCGGCCCTGGCCGTGCGTGCTCGCGAGGGTGCTGCCGCCGACCGCAAACGGTCCTGCTGAGTCACCGAACCCGTTCCGCCCGGTCGGCCCCGGCCGCCCGCGGCACAAGGAGTCACGCCGTGAGCACCGACAGCCCCGTCCGGCCCATGGACACCGATCCGGTGGCCTCCGATCCCATGGCCACCGATCCCGCACCGACCACCGCGGGGTCGCCCGAACCGGCCCCGGGGCCGGCGCCCGTCGTGCCGCTGCGCAACCGGGTGGCGGCAGAACTGGTCGGGACCGCCGCCCTGGTGGCGGTCGTGGTCGGCTCCGGGATCCAGGCCACCGGGCTCAGCGGCGACGTCGGCCTGCAGCTGCTGGCCAATTCGCTGGCCACCGTCTTCGGGCTCGGTGTGCTGATCCTGCTGCTCGGTCCCGTCTCGGGCGCGCACTTCAACCCGGTGGTGACGCTGGCCGAGTGGTGGACGGGCCGGCGGAAGGCCGAGGGGATCGGCCTGCGGGAGGTCGCCGCTTACATCCCGGCCCAGATCGTCGGCGCGATCGGCGGGGCGATCCTGGCGGACGCGATGTTCGGCAGGGCTCCGGTGCGGTGGTCGACGCACGACCGCTCCGCGGGGCACCTGTTGCTCGGAGAGGTGGTCGCCACCGCGGGCCTGGTGCTGCTGATCCTCGGCCTGGCCAGGACCGACCGGGTGCGGTTCGCCCCCGTCGCCGTCGCCTCCTACATCGGCGCGGCGTACTGGTTCACCTCCTCCACCTCCTTCGCCAACCCGGCGGTCACGATCGGCCGCGCGTTCACCGACACCTTCGCCGGCATCGCACCGGGCTCCGTGCCGGCCTTCGTCGGCATGCAGTTCGTCGGCGGCGCGGTGGGCCTGGCCCTGGTCGCGCTGGTCTTCACCCACCGCGGCCGCCGCTCCACGGGAGGCTGACCGGACACGGCGACGGCCCTCTCCCCGGGTGAACGGGAGGGGGCCGTCGGTGCGTCCGGCGCCACGGCGGGCCCGGCCGGCCGGGGCATCCGGCGGGCGGGGCCGGCCGCCGTCACGGGTAGCCGAACGGCTGCAGGATCGGCCCGCACACGTGCCACTCGCTGCCGCCCTCGCTGGCGTGGTGATCGAGGTGCGCGCACCACCACAGCACCAGGTCCTGGCCGTTGATGTTCTCGCCGGTCGCCTGGGTGAGGATCTGGTCGTCCTGGGACGTCCCCAGCCGCCCCCGCAGGTCCTCGGTGCCGTGGTAGGCCAGTACCGCCGCGTCCAGTCGTCCGAACCCGTCGGCGACACCGTCGAACGGGCCCGGTGCGATCACGTACCCCGTCAGGGTGCCGAGCGGATTGGACTTGTTCAGCACCGCGTAGGTGCTCCGGGGCGAGCGGGCGACCACCGATTCCGTGCCGTACGGCAGCCAGCCGGGGCCGTAGCCCCAGTCCGTACCGACCTGGAGGTGTTCCAGCGCGAGGTTGTTCGCGGCGCCGACGATGTCGAAGTCGAAGCGCCAGTACACGTGGTGCCGGTGGTTGTACGGCGCCTGCAGTCCGGCGCTGTACAGCTGCGGCAGGATGATCCCGTCGCTGCGGAAGATCCATCGGTTCGTCAGCCGGTAGTTGCCGATGGTGTGGTAGCTCTCGACCACGAGGAAGCGGTAGGCCGGATTCGTGCCTTCGTAGACCTTGACAGGCCCCTGCATGTTCCCGCTGCTCAGGGCATCCTTGTACGGGCCCGCAGGGCCGTCGTACTGGACCCGGATCATCGGCAGGCTCGCCTTGTACAGGACGGTCTGGCCCTTGTAGCGCACGTTGGTGAAGGCGATGGCCTCACTGTCTCCGTCGACCATCTGCCACTGGAAGCTCCACACCGGGGCCTCCGGCGGCCACTGCACCTGTCCGCCGGACGACCGGACGAAGGTTCCGGACAGGGATTGCACGGTCATGACGACATCTCCTGGGGTATCCGGCCGGCCGTGACGACGGCCTGGTCGGTGAGGTCGACGACGGCGAACGCGATCGGCAGGCGCCTGTCCCTGGGGCCGAACCGCAGGTCGACCAGCCGGTGCCCGTACCGCGGGCTGCGGAAGTCGACCTCCTCGACGATCAGACCCATGCCGGTGCCGAGGTCGATGTCGGGGTCCACCAGTCCGTCCGCGCCGCGGAGCAGTTCCAGGGCCTGGCTGCGCTCGGCAGCCGCCAGCGGAGGTTGCCGATCCGCCGTGCTCACTTCGAGAACCCTGGCGGCATCGAGGTCGACCAGTGCCTCCACGACCTGGCCGTCGGTGTAGTTGTACATGGTCACCAGCGGGTGTTCGCTGTCCCGCCCGGTCGCTGCCGATCCGACCCCGAGGACGTCGCAGCGCTTGCCGGTCAACTCCCTGTCGACCGCTTCGGACGCGAGTGCCACCTCCACCGCGCGCCGCCGTCCGTCGTCGGCGAGGTTGGATTCCATCGGCTCGAACTCCACCGGCGTGGTCTGCACGTGCGGCAGGTGTCGGCGGAAACTCTTGGCATCACTGAACGGGGGGTCGATGACGGGGCCGAGGTCCACCAATTCGACGCGCAGAAGTTCGGGCGGCGGAAGGCTGAAATCATCAGGCATGGCTGTACCTCTTCACGGGTGCACGGCCGACGGGCGGCAGAGATACCGCGAAGCCGGACCACGGCACCGGAATCTGGGTTTTCGCTGGGCATGACGGGCCGGGGCCGTCCGGAACGGCAGGGCTGCGCGGCGCTGCCACGGACCTTCGGCCGGCCGCCGGCTGTGCAGGGCCCTGTCGGGCTCTCGACGCCCTCGTCTCCGTGCGCGCCGTGCGTTCCGTGTGCCCCGAGCGGTGGCTCGCCCGCGCGTTCGGGCGCCCCGGCCCACGCTTCCTTGTCCTCTCACTCTCCTCCTTCATTGATGGACAATCAAGCGTGTCCATCGGAGGCGTGGGGAGTCGGCAGTGCCGGGCGCCTTGGCAATTGTGACCGATTGTCACATCTCGGGAGTGTACGGACCGAATCCCCGGTTCGAGTCGTGGCGGGCGACACCGAGGGTGACCGGTCGGGCTCCTGGAAAAATCGCCGGCCTGCGCATTCTCCGGAAGATTCGCCGGGGAGTTCGGCGGCTCAGCGCGTCAGGTCCAGCAGGGCGGCCATGCCGGCCACCGCCGAGGGTGCGACCCGGTAGTAGACCCAGGTGCCCCGGCGCTCGCTGGTGAGCAGCCCGGCCTCGCGGAGCTTCCTCAGGTGGTGCGAGACGGTCGGCTGGGACACCCCGACGTCCTGGATGTCGCAGACGCAGGCCTCTCCGCCCGGGTGCGAGGCGATCTTCGAGAACAGTCGCAGCCGCACCGGGTCGGCCAGCGCCTTGAACATCGCGGCCATCCGCACCGAATCCTCGACGGACAGCTCGGCGGAGGTGATCGGCGGGCAGCACGGCGCCGCGTCCGGCTCCAGGATCGGCAGCTCCAGGTTCGACATGCGTCTATGTTGACATCCATCGATGCAGTGCGGCAAGCTCGAGATATATCGACGAATGTCGAATCAGCGCGTCCCTGGCCGGCCGACCGCCTTCCTTCACCCGAATCACCCGAATCACCTGGAGGACCGTGATGAGCGAGAACAGCACCGCCCGGCCGCTGCCGATCGTCGTGGTCGGCGCCGGTCCCGTCGGGCTCGCCGCCGCCGCACACCTGATCGAGCAGGGGCTGGACCCGCTCGTGCTGGAGGCCGGCCCCGCCGCCGGCACCGCGGTGCGCCAGTGGGGACACGTCCGGCTGTTCTCGCCCTGGGACGAAGTCGTCGACCTTGCCGCCGTACGGCTCCTCGCCCCCACCGGATGGCGCCGCCCCGACGGCTCGGCCTACCCGACCGGCGCCGACTGGGCCGACCGGTACCTGCAGCCGCTCGCCGACGTCCTCGGTGACCGCGTCCGCTGCAACACCCGGGTCACCGGCGTCGCCCGCGCCGGACGGGACCGGATCGTCGACGCGGGCCGCTCCGAGCAGCCCTGGACCGTCCACGTCAGCACGGCCGACGGAGCGGAGGAGCGCCTCGCGGCACGCGCCGTCATCGACGCCTCCGGCACCTGGTCCACCCCCAACCCGCTCGGCGCCGACGGCCTGCCCGCCCTCGGCGAGCGGGCCGCGAGCGACCGCATCTCCTACCGCATCCCCGATCTGACGGACCCTGCGGTCCGTGCCCGGTACGCGGGGCGCCGCACCGCCGTCGTCGGCACCGGAGCCTCCGCCTTCACCGCCCTCGCCCAACTCGCCGCCCTGGCGCAGGAGGAGAACGGCACCCACGCGGTGTGGGTGCTCCGGCGAGGCGTCACCGGCTCGACCTACGGCGGCGGTGAGGCCGACCGGCTCCCTGCCCGTGGTGCGCTCGGCCTCCGGGCCAAGGCGGCCGTCGAGGCCGGACATGCCAGCACCCTCACCGCCTTCCGCACCGCAGCCGTCGAAGGGGCCGACGGCCGGGTGGTCCTGATCTCCGAGGACGGCCGCCGCAGCGAGCCGCTGGACGAGGTCGTCGTGCTCACCGGTCTGCGCCCGGACCTGTCCTTCCTGTCCGAAGTCCGGCTCGGCCTCGACGAGCGCCTGCAGGCCCCCGCCGCCCTCGCCCCGCTGATCGACCCCAACCAGCACTCCTGCGGCACCGTCTACCCGCACGGCGCCGCCGTGCTCTCCCATCCCGACGGCGAGGTCTACCTGGTCGGCATGAAGTCCTACGGTCGGGCGCCGACCTTCCTCGCCATGACCGGCTACGAGCAGGTCCGCTCCGTCGCCGCCGCCCTCGCCGGCGACCACGAGGCCGCCGCACGGGTCGAGCTGACGCTGCCGGAGACCGGCGTGTGCGGCGGAGCCGGGCTCTTCGACCGGCCCGACGCCGAGCGGGCGGGCGGTGGCGGCTGCTGCTCGGTGCCCGCGGCACCGCAGTTGATCACCCTCGGTGCGGCCGCGGAGAGGGGCGGCTCCCCCTCCGGCTGCTGCTGACCGTGTCGGTGACCGCCGGTCAGGTCGAGCCCCGGCATCAGCGGGTGCGGTGGCCGTGCGGGCCCGGGGCGGCGGGGACGGGAGGGCGAGATGTCCCCTTGGGCTGCGGGAGTTGTTCGCCGGACGCCACCGGGTGGGTCTCCCACCGGCCGGAGACCGGGCGGGCGGCGGGCGCGACCAGTGGGGGATCGACGATCGGGGACGTGACGCCGAGCGGCCCGGTCAGGGACCGCAGCACGGGTTCGGCAAGCGTGATCCAGGGCTGCGCGGTGCCGAGCGCCGCGACGAGCCGGCCCGGACTGGTGAAGGCGACCGCGGTGCGGGCGCCGAGCGGCGTTCGGAAGAGACGGGCGGTGTCGCCCAGCGGTCCCGGCCGGACGGGGACGAGCAGGCGTCCGGCCGGGGCGGGTTCGGAAGGTTCCGGTTCTTCCTCGGTGGTGCAGCGGCAGGTCATGGTGGTCCTCCGAAAGGGTCGGCGGGCCCGACGTGTGGGAGGTGGTCCTCCCCGTCCGTCGGGGCGCAGCAGTGACGGTATCCCCCGGTGGAGTCCTCTTCGGCCGGGCCCTGACACGTCCTTGATCCTGCGAAGGCGCCTCCATGCACGGTGTTGACGTCGATGCGGGCGGGCCCGGTCCGGGCCGGCCCGGTTCCGGGGCCCGGTGTCCGGCCGGTGGGACGTCAAGGGTGTGTCAAGGCAGGTGGCGACGGCGTAGCCGGTGCGTCAAGACCGAGGACGTCCCTCGCGGCGGGGGTTCCACTGGAGGCGGACACCGGCACGCGGATGGGCCGCCCGAAGGCGCCCGGTCGCGTTGCATCCCCGGCTGTCCGCCGCACGGACCGTGCGGGGGCGTCGTTCCGAGGAGAGAACGGTCATGAGTACGACGAAGAGTGTCGCGTCCGCGGGTTCCGGTGCCGTCGACGGCCTTCCCGCCGTCGGTCCGGTGCGCACGGCCGACATCGTGCGGCTTCCCGTGCGCACCGCACTGCCCTGCGCCGGGAACGACGACGGCCCGGTCGCGTCCCCGGACGCCTCCCCGGACGCCGAGTGGCCCGGTCGGTGGACGCGGTGCCACAGCGCGCTCGGGTACGTGGACTGACCGCCGGAGCGGGCCTTGGGCCGTCTCCTGCGGGGCGGACGAGTCGTCCGGCCCACGGTGCCGGGCGTCCCGGTGGTCGGTGCTGCCTGTCCGTCACGACGCCGTGGCCGGACGGCGCGAGGGCGTCCTTCGGCCGGCCAGGAACGGCAGCGGAGCGCCGCTCCGTGCCGTGAGTTCCATGCTCTCCAGCAGGGCCGACGGTGACACCACGAGGACTTCGCATGCTGCGTGGGCACGGCAGTGGCGGGGCACCGACCCGTGCAGGGCATGGTGGAGGCGGCCGTGGCGGCCGCTGCCGACGACCAGCAGGTCGGTGGGCCGGTCGGCCGCCGCGACCAGGGCGCGGCCGGGATCGGAACGGACCACCAGTGGGCGGATCACCAGGTCGTTCGGGTAGCCGCCGAAGGCCTGCTCGAAGACCGTGTCCAGGCGCCGGCTCGCCGCGTGCTCCAGCTCCGAGGCCGGCCGCAGGCCCCTGTCGTCCGCATCCGACCAGGCGATCACCGGCACCAGCGTCGCCCCGCGCCGTCCCGCCTCGTCCACCGCCCGGTACACGGCGGCGAGACTGCTCAGCGAGCCGTTGACGCCGACGACGACCCGAACACCCTCGTTCATGGCAACCTGCCCTCGTTCGAACGCCCGGCCGCCAACCGCGACCCGGCCGACCCGGCCGCCAAACCGGCGACCCGGGCGGGGCCCCGGCGGCCCCGTGTCCATTCGAACCCCGGACAGCTCCCGGCGCCCCGCTCCCTGACGCACGCACTACGCGCCGGGCAGCAACCTTGACGCCGCCTTGACACCGGCGATTGCCGACGCGGGGCCGCGGGGCCCTTCCGCGGCGGCCCCGCTCACGGGTGGACCTCGCGGGCCCGGAAGTCCTCCACGGTCTCGCGCCGGATGAGCAGGCGGGACCGGCCGTCGCGGACGGCGACCAGGGCGGGCCGGCCGACCGGCTTGTAGCCGGGCGCCATGGAGAGCTGGTAGGCGCCCGCGGAGGAGCTCGGCGGGGTTGTCCACCGCGATCCGCCCCACCCGCAGACGCCGCGCCAGGCGCAGCTCTCCCGGACTCTCGGCGTTGCCGTGCCCAGCACCCGCCAGCGGCGTGCCGAACCGGTCGGCGGCATCGGCCAGGGCGACACCGCCGACCGTGAGCTCCCCGCTGCGCTCCAGCAGGGCGGAGGCCGGCCACGGGCTGCCGACGGTGGTGCCGCGGTGCTCGGCGGCGCGGCGCGGACGGACCGGGGTGAGGTTCATACGACGGCGCTCCTTGGGGTGGTCGCAGGGGGAAGCGGTGCCGCCCCGGGGACGAGTCGGCGCAGGACCAGTTCGACCCGGATACGGGCGGCGCCGGCCCGGCGCAGGCCGGCGGCGACCTCACGCAGCTCGCGCCGGTCGACACAGGCCAGATGCAGTTCGAGGTCGGCGTCACCGGCCAGCGCCAGCCCCCACTGCACCGCCGGGATCCGGGCCGCGACCTCCTCGAAGTCCAGCGGCACCGCGCCGTACGTCACCCGGGCCAGCGCCAGCAGCGGACGCTCGGGTGCCCGCCGGGCGGCGGGACCGGCCGAGGTGCCCCGCTGCGCCGGTTCCGGTTCGGGCTCCGGTTCCGGCTCGGACTCCGGGGGAGCGGTGTCTGCACAGGTCACGAGAGGTGCTCCAGGTGACGGAACGGATCCGGGACGGGAGTCCCGCCCCGGGGCTGGACGAGGGGCCGAACAGGACCGACGCTAGGTGGAGCCCGCCCGGTCGGAAGGATCCCTGACGCTGTGTTGACTGCCGGCGGACGATCCCTGACAGGTCCTTGACGCGCGCGGGCGGCCTCCGGCCTGCGGGCGGCCGGGGCGGCGGCCCGCGGGGTGCCCGTCAGGAACGCGTGCGGAACGCCCTCGCCGGCGTCAGGGAGGCGTCAAGGAACGGCCCGCCCGCCGATCCGTGGGATTCGCTGGGAGCAACAGCCGAGCGAACGAGGAACGGATATGACCGGCATCGACGAGGGCCATCACGACGGACGACGGACACGGCGGATCGTCGTCGGTGTCAGCGGATCCCTCGGCAGTCTGGCAGCGCTGCACCGGGCCGTCGACGAGGCCCGCCGCACCGACGCGGAGGTCCTGGCCGTCCTGGCCTGGCTCCCGCAGGGCGGCGAGCACCTCTATCGCCGCGCCCCCTGCCCGCCGCTGCTCACCGCCTGGCAGGAGTCCGCCGCCGCCCGCCTGGGCCAGGCACTGCAGGAGGCCTTCGGCGGTGCCCCCGCCGGCGTCCCGCTGCGCGCCCGGGTGGTGCGCGGCGACGCCGGCCTCGTCCTGGTGCGCGCGGCCGACCGGTCCGACGACCTGCTGGCGGTCGGTGCGGGCAGCGGCGGCCTGCTCCGCCGGGGCCTGCGGCCGTCGGTGACGACGCACTGCGTCAAGCACGCCGCCTGCCCGGTCCTCGCCGTGCCGAAGCCCGCACTCCAGAAGGAGCTGGAGGCCTTCCACCGCCGGAACGTCTGGCACCTGCCGGGCACCCCGGCCGCGATCCACTGAGAGGCAGGCACCGACCATGGACTTCTACTACGCCCGCCCCGGCGGACGCGCGCTGCGGCCGGTGGTGGACCGCCTGCCCGTGAGCATGTCGGGTGCCCTCGCCCTGGTCGCCTTCGCCGTCCTGACCACGGTCATGGCGGCGGTCGGGGAACGGCACGCCGGCGGCATCGTCCTCGCCGCCTTCGCCGCCCTCTGCGCCGTCCTCGGGGCCGTCTCCCGCCCGGCGGCGACGCCGCTGATCGCGGGCGCCGGATGGCTCTTCCTCAACGGATTCGTCGTCCACCGCTACGCCGAACTGGCCTGGGGCGACACGGGAGTGGAGTGCGCGCGGCTCGCTCTGTTCGCCGCCGCCGCCCTCGCGGCCGCGCTGCCGGCGGCACTGCCCCGCCGCAGGATCCGGATGCAGGTCCTGCGCGTGCCCGATCCCGCCCGGGAGAAACGGGAATGACCGGGCGCCACGGCGCTCCGTGGGAGCGGCCCGGGACGGCGGCGTCACCTGCGCGTCAAGGTCGTGTCAGGGCTCGGGCCGGCCGCGTCAGATTCCCGTATGGGTCGGGGGCGGGCCCCCGCGCACCCGACAGGATCGGGGAACGTTCGATTCGTGGAGGACCCCTTCGATGCTCGATGCCACCGGTGCGCAGCAACGGACTGCGGCGCAACCCCCGACACCGGCCCGCGGCCGGCCCGGCAGCGCGACCGGCTGAGCACCCCGGCGGCCTGGCCGCGCTGTCGCTCGACGCGATGATCCACCGCAGCTACGCCCGGATCGGCGAGCGTCTGGAACTCGGCCGCATCCCCGGCCCGGTCACCCGGCAGCGCTCCCTGGTCGTCGTCCCGGTCACCGCCATCACCCGGCTCACCCGTGACGCCCTCTGCGCCGCCGTCTCCCTCGGCGACGAGGTGCTCGCCGTCACCGTCGTCCACACCGCGCCCGACACCGAGGACCGGCAGGCGGCCGGGGTTCCCCCAGCCTCCGGCCGGGGTACCCCCGTCGCCGCGACTGGGAGCTGTGGCGCCCCGGCGTCCCGCTCGTCGAGATCCCCGACGCCCACCGCCGCCTCGGCCGGCCCATCGCGGCGTTCGTCGACCACCTCGGTACGGAGCGCACCTACGACCGCATCACCGTCCTCATCCCCGAGGTCGAACCCGCCCGGCTGTGGCAACGCGCCCTGCAGAACCAGCGCGGCGCCGTGATCGACCGCGCCCTGCGCCGGCACACCGACGCCGCCGTCCGCCGGCTGCGCCTTCGTATGCAGGCGAGTGCATGAAGGGCCCCGCACCCGCCGCGGGCCCGCCCGCCGGAGCCCTCGCGGACCCCAGGGAGGTGACGGCGTGAGCCGCATCCTCGTGGTGAACGACGAACCCGGCATCCTGCGGGCCCTCACGATCAACCTCCACGCGCGCCATTACGCCGTCCTCACCGCGGCCACCGGCGCCGAAGCCCTCGACCTGGCGGGCCGCGTCCTGCCCGAGGCCGTTCTGCTCGACCTCGGACTGCCCGACGCCGACGGCATGGACATCATCGGCAGCCTCCGCGCGTGGAGCTCCGTGCCGATCATCGTGGTGTCCGGACGCGACAACGCCGCCGAGAAGGTCCGGGCGCTGGACGCCGGAGCCGACGACTACCTCACCAAGCCGTTCGTCATGGACGAACTCCTCGCCCGCCTCCGCGCCGTCCTGCGCAGGTCCCCGGTCGAGGCGCCGCCGCTGCGGGCCGTCATCGGCGCCCACGAGGTGGACGTCGCGGCGGCCACCGTCGTCGGCCCCGAGGGACCGGTGCGGCTGACCCCCACCGAGTGGAAGATCCTCACCGTCCTCCTGGCCCGTCCCGGCCGACTCGTCCCCGGCCGGCAGATCCTGCACGACGTCTGGGGGCCCGAGCAGGAGGACCACGGCAACTACCTGCGGGTCTACTTCGCCGGCCTGCGCCGCAAGTTGGAGCGCGACCCCGCGCGGCCGCGTCACCTCGTCACCGAGCCGGGCATCGGCTACCGCTTCGACCCGTGACCCGGCGGGGCACGGGGGTGCCGCTGCACCGCGCGGTCCGGCGCCCCTCGTCCTCGCCCCCGGCCGCCACGTCCAGTGCTCCACAGCCGCGCTCCTCGGCTGCCGATCGGGCCGGGGCGGCGGACAATCGAGGGGTCGGCGGGAGGTGCTGCGGATGAGCGACGTGCCGATCGAGGGCTACGCGATGGTGTCCGACTGCCAGACCGCCGCGCTGATCAGCACGGGCGGCTCGGTCGACTGGCTGTGCATGCCGTGCTTCGACGCCCGGTCGGTGCTGGGCCGCCTCCTGGACGCGGAGGCGGGCCACTGGTCGATCAGGCCGGGGAGGCCTTCACGACCCGGCGTGCCTACCGGGACCGCACGATGGTGCTGCGGACCGACTTCCGGACGGATGCCGGAAGCGTGACCCTGACCGACGCGCTGGCCATGGGGTTCGGCCGGCGCGGACACGACCTCGGCAAGGACGCGCCGCACCTGTTGCTGCGGGTCGCGGAGTGCACCCGGGGCACGGTCGAGCTGGTGGTGGAATTCGCGCCGAGGCCCGAGTACGGCATGATCCGGCCGCTGCTGATCCCGGTCGACGGGGGGATGCGCTGCCACGGCGGGCCGGACTCGCTGTGCCTCTCCTCGCCGGTGCCGTTCGAGATCACCGACCGGGCACGCGGCCGGGTGCGCCTGGCCGCCGGCGACCGGGTGGCCTTCGCCCTCCAGTACACCCCGGCCGGGGGCACGCCCCGGCTGCTGTCCCAGGACGAGATCCAGGCGCTCCTCGACGACACCGTCCTCGCCTGGCAGTCCTGGTCCGAGCTGCACCAGACGTACGAGGGCCGGTGGGAGAAGGAGGTCCGGCACAGCGGCCGTGTGCTCCAGGCGCTCACCTTCCAGCCCACCGGTGCGATCGTCGCGGCGCCCACGACCTCGCTCCCGGAGACCGTCGGAGGGGTCCGCAACTGGGACTACCGGTTCGCCTGGGTACGGGATGCCTCGTTCACCCTCGACGCACTCTGGGTCGCGGCCTGCCCGGACGAGGCGGAAGCCTTCTTCGGCTGGATGGCGCAGGCCGCCGCGAACGATCCCGCACACACCCACGACATGCAGATCATGTTCGGGATCAGGGGTGAACGCGACCTGACGGAACGCGAGTTGGACCACCTCTCCGGGTGGCGGGGCAGCAGGCCGGTCCGGGTCGGCAACGCGGCCTGGCGGCAGCGCCAACTCGACGTCTACGGGGAGCTCCTGGGCGCCGCGCACCGGCTCCGGGCGTACCTGGGCGGCCTCGACCGTCCGACCAGGCAGTTCCTCTCGGGACTGGCCGATCTGGCCGCGGCCCGGTGGACCGAACCGGACCAGGGCATCTGGGAGGTCCGCAGCGGACCGCAGCACTTCGTGTACTCCAAGCTCATGTGCTGGGTCGCCCTGGCCCGCGCGATCGATCTTGCCGAGGATCTCGATGCCGCCGACCGCGTACCCGCGTGGACCCGGTCCCGGGAGGAGATCCGCGCGGCCATCGAGGAGCAGGCCTGGAGCGCGACGGCGGGCGCGTACACGCAGGCGTTCGGCTCCGACCGGCTGGACGCCTCGGTGCTCGTCATGCCGATCGTGGGATTCACCGAGGCCGGGTCGCCCCGCATGCGCGCCACCATCGACGCGATCCGCGACCGCCTCACCAGCCCGAGCGGGCTCGTCTACCGCTACCTGGACACGGACGACGGCCTAGCGGGGGAGGAGGGCACCTTCCTGCTGTGCACGTTCTGGCTGGCCCAGGCGCTCGCGATGGCCGGTGAGACCGAAGCGGCCATCGCGTACTTCGAGCGTGCGGCCGGCGTCGCGAACGACGTCGGCCTGCTGGCCGAGGAGATCGCACCGGACGGCGCGGGCCTGCTGGGCAACTTCCCGCAGGCCTTCAGCCACATCGGCCTCGTCAACGCGGCGTGGGCGATCTCCGAGGCGGAGGCGGCCCGGCGGGCCCACCGGACGAGCTGATCGGCCGGGGCGCCTACCGGTGGCGGGCCCCGGCCCGGGATCAGCGGGCGAGTGAGACGGCGAAGGGCCGGAAGCCCGTTCGGCGCAGGACGTGGGGGACCACGAGGATCATGGCCTCGGTGGCGCGGGCCGTGGTGATGTCGCCCAGGTCCTCGATCCAGGCGGGCTGCCAGCCCAGGTCGCCGAGCAGGCCGGTGACGGTCTTCTTGGCGTGTTCGTCGTTCCCCGAGAGATAGGCGGTCGGCGGGACGGCCAGGATGTCGGGGGCGGTCATGACCGTGAACAGCATGGTGTTGAGGGTCTTGACCACACGGGTGTCGGGGAGGGCAGCCTGGAGGTGCTCCGCGAGGCTGCTGCCTGGGTAGCACAGGTCGCCGGGCAGGCCGTCTGCGGCGTCGCGGGTGGCGTTGGAGACATCGACGAGGATCTTGCCGGCGAGCTCCGTCCGCAGGCCGGCAAGGCGGTCCAGGGCGCTGTCGCCGGGCGTCGCGTTGATCACGATGTCCGCGGTGCGGGCGGTGGTGCGCTGGTCGGCGAAGGCGATGCGCGGGCCGGTGGCTTCGACGGGCGCGGTGGTCTCCCGCATCGGGCTGCGGCGGCCGAGGGTGACGTGGTGTCCGGTGGCGGCGAGCTTGTCGGCGAGGCTCGTGCCGACGCGGCCTGCGCCCAGGATGCCGATACTGGTCATGAGGTGATGGTCCTTCGGTGTCGGTGGGACGAGCGGGGGTGCCAGGGCTTGTCGGACAAGCCCTCGGCTGCTTCGCGGTCAGGCGATCGGGGAGAGAACCTCGAGGGCGGCGGCGTGGAGGCCGGGTGCGGCGGCCAGGAAGTCGCGGCTGCCCGTGTGCCAGGGCTCGCCCGCCAGGTCGGTGACGGTGCCTCCGGCCTCGGAGACCAGCAGGGCACCGGCGACCAGGCCGGAGCGGACGTCGGAGAACTGCCAGAACGCGTCCATGCGTCCGGCCGCGACGTGGATGAGCTGCATCGTGGCGGGAACGGACACCCGTACGACGAGTCCGTTGATCAGCATGGCGGTGACCGAGTCCCCGATCCGTCGGAAGGTGCGCTCGTCCTCGCCGGGCCTGGCCTGACCGGTACCGGTGAGCGCGGCGCCGAGATCGGTCTTGGCGGACACCTTCAGGGGCCGGTCGTCGAGGCGGGCCCCACCACCGGCGACGGCGGTGTAGGTGTCGCCGGTCAGCGGCAGGTGGACGACGGTGAGCACCGGCCGGTTGTCGCGGACCAGGGTGGCGGTCACGGCCCAGTCCGACATGCCGTGGACGTGGTTGATGTTGCCCTCGGCCGGGTCGACGACCCACCACTCCCCGAGCGGGAGCGCGCCGCCGGCCAGCTCGTCCTCGGCCCACTGCGATCCGGGCCGGGCCCGCAGCAGCGGCTCCCGCAGCACGTCCAGCACCGCATCGTCGTTGGCGTGGATCTCCTCGACGATCTCGTCCAGGCTCACGCCCCGGGCGTGCGTGGTGTGGCGGTCGCGCAGCGTGAGGCCGGCGGTCCTCACCGCGGCCACCACGTCGGAGAGGAGCGTCGTGTCGGCGGCGAAAGGCATGGCGATGCTCATGGGGGCTCCTCGGGTCCGATGGGTGCGGGGCGGCTTGTCCGGCGCCCGCCCTCTGAAGGTAGGCTCCCCGGCACTTAACAACAAGTGCATGTCAGTCACTCGTAGAGTGACTCCCATGCAACTGGATCTGAACCTGCTCACGGCCCTGGACGCGCTGCTGGAAGAGGGCAGCGTCGCCGGCGCCGCGGCCCGCCTCCACGTCACCGCACCCGCGATGAGCCGCTCCCTGGGACGCATCCGCAAGGCCACCGGCGACCAGATCCTGGTCCGCACCGGCCGCAGCATGGTCCCCACCACCCGCGCACTCGCCATCCGCGCCCAGGTCCACGCCCTCGTGCAGCAGGCCCACCAACTCCTTTCCGCACAGCAGGAACTCGACCTGACGACGCTGGAACGGGTGTTCACCGTGCGCTGGCACGACGCCCTGGTCGAGGCCTGTGGCACCGCCCTGATCACCGCCGTCCACCGCCGGGCCCCCGGTGTCCAGCTGCGCCTGTCCGCCGAACCCGGCACGGACACACCCGAGTTGCGTCGGGGCGAGGTCGATCTCGAATCCAGCGCCGCCCCGCCGGCGCTCCCCGACATCCGCCACCGCCTCGTCGGCAGGGACCGGCTGGTCGTCGCCGTCCGCCCCGGCCACCCGCTCGCCGAAGGCCCTGAGCCTCGAACGCTACGCCGCCGCCGAACACCTCACCGTCTCGCGGCGCGGACGCCTGCGCGACCGGATCGACGACGCCCTGGCCACGCGCGGCCACGAACGGCGTGTTGTCGCTGCCGGGCCCACCGCCGCCTTCGCCCTGCAACTCGCCTGCGCCACCGACCTCGTGGTCACCCTTCCGGACGCCGTCACCCGCGCGGCCCGGCAGCGGCTCGGCCTGGTCGCGCTGACCCTGCCGCTCCAGATGCCCGACGTCCCCCTGTACCTGCTGTGGCACCAGCGCTACGACGACGACCGTGCCCACACCTGGCTGCGCGAGACGGCAGCCGAGACCGTCCGGACACTCTTCGCGCCGCCGGCCGCCGATCGGTAGGCCGCCGGGTCCCGCTCCCGCGGACCCGAATCCTCGCCCTCCGTCGAGTGCCTCAGCCATGCAGCTGGGGTAATTGCTGTCCCCTGGTAGCAGTGTGACGATCCATCAGGCTCTATGGCATCCCCTCTTGCATTGGTATGGACATGTCGCTTCCCCGCCTCCTACGATGTCCCGGACGTCACCTGAGAGCGCTCTCACCGCATGCCCGCCCCCCACCACAGAAGAGGCAACGACATGAGGCGCAGAACTGCCGCACTCGTCGGCATCACGGCACTGCTCGGAGTGGCCGTCGCGGGCGCGGGCCCGGCCACAGCGGTCGCGGCGAGCCCCCGCGCCGCGTCCGGCCCCGCGGCCCCGCAAGCCGTCGTCGCGGCCATGGCCCACGACCTGGGTCTGACGGAGTCCGCTGCAGCGCACCGGCTGCAACGGGAGGCGGACGCCTCCCGGATCGCGCCGAAGGCGGAACAGGCCGCCGGCACCGCGTTCGGCGGGGCATGGTTCGACGCGGCCGGCGAGAAGCTGGTCGTCGCCGTCACCGCCGCCGATGCTGCGCCGGCTGTCGAGCGCACCGGGGCGAGCACCGTCCTGGTGGCCCACACCAGCAGGGCACTCGACGCGGCCAAGGCCAGGATCGACGCGCTGGCCCGCAGGCAGAAGGCCCCCGCCGGGGTCAGCGGCTGGCGCGTCGACCCCCGCACGAACAGCGTCGTGATCGACG
This sequence comes from Kitasatospora paranensis, assembly GCF_039544005.1. Classification (NCBI taxonomy): domain Bacteria; kingdom Bacillati; phylum Actinomycetota; class Actinomycetes; order Kitasatosporales; family Streptomycetaceae; genus Kitasatospora; species Kitasatospora paranensis. Next base: position 1,689,217 of record NZ_BAABKV010000001.1, on the reverse strand, counting down.
TACGGGCCGGCGCCGCCGAGGATCCCGCCGTCCGCGCCTTCGTCGCCGAGGCGGGAGGGGGCGACAGCGCGGACGTCGTCACGGTGCACCGGGCGGACACCCCGGCTCCGACCACGTTGTCGGCCGGCACCGTCGGAGGCGACCCGTACTACAGCCACGGCATCCGCTGCTCCATAGGCTTCTCGGTCTACGGAGGCTTCATCAGTGCCGGCCACTGCGCCCAGGCGGGGGCGGCCGTCTACGGCTGGGACAACTCCTACATCGGGAACTTCCAGGCCGGCACCTTCCCGGGGAACGACTACTCCTGGGTCAACGTCGGCAGCGGCTGGTGGACCGTCCCCGTCGTGCTGGGCTGGGGCAGCGTCTCCGACGTCCTGGTGCGCGGCTCGGCAGAGGCACCGGTCGGCTCCTCGGTGTGCCGCTCCGGATCGACGACGCACTGGCACTGCGGCACGATCCTCGGCAAGAACGAGACGGTCAACTACAGCCAGGGCAGCGTCTACAACCTGACCGAGACCAATGTGTGCGCGGAACCGGGCGACTCCGGGGTTCCTTCGTCACCGGCGACCAGGCCCAGGGCGTCACCTCCGGCGGCTGGGGCAACTGCAGCTCCGGCGGCGAGACCTGGTTCCAGCCGGTCAATCCCATCCTGGCGGCCTACCACCTCACCCTGCACACCGCCTGACGCCGATCCCTCACGGGGTCACGTACGAGGTGAGCCCCCGCCCCGGCCACTGCGCCGGGGCGGGAGCGGGCGGCCGGGCGAGGGCAGGCACCGGGGTGCGGGTCACCCCTCGCGAGGGCGGTACCGGGACGGCGGGACGCCGACCACCGAGGTGAAGTCGCGGGTGAGGTGGGCCTGGTCGGCGTAGCCGAGATCCGCAGCCAGTGCCGCCCAGTCCGTGGACCCGCTGTCGGCCAGCTGCGCCGCCTCCTGGAGGCGGGCACGGCGCAGCACCCACTTCGGGGAGACGCCGACGTACTCGGCGAACAGGCGTTGCAGGGTGCGCGGCGAGGTCTCGAAGCGGGCGGCGGCCTGTTCGACCCGGACCATGGTGCGATCGGCCGTCATCGCCTCGACCATCGCGGCGACCCGGGCCACGTGCGGGTCCGGCTCGGCCGGGACATGGGTCAGCAGGAAACTCTCGACGAGGGCCACCATCGCGTCCGTGTCCGTGCAGGCGAGGACGCGCGGGCAGAGCTCGTCGGCCCCGGGGCCGAAGACGCCGGCCGCGGGCAGGATGTGGTCGGTCAGCTTCCGGGCCGGGCCGGCGGTGAAGGCGCGGAAGCCGCCGGGGAGGAACCTGACCCCGTGCACCTGGCCCGCCCCGATCAGGCGGCGGGTGAAGATGCCGCGGATCACGCCGTAGACGAGGGGCCCCGACTTCTCCAGGACCAGGTGCACATTGGGGTGAGCGAGGACCTGCTGCTCGTACGGCGGCTGCCCGGTCACGTCCCAGCGGACGATCCAGTGGTACTCCACGTAGGCCGCGAGTCCGGGCCCGGGGGCACGGGCGTGACGGTGAACCGGCTTGCGCCCTCCGCAGGGTGCAGGACACCTCGTCCCACCGTCGGAGGTCTCTGTGCCATGCCCGCATTCTAGGCGTGTCGCGTTTCTTCAAGACCGCGCCGCGCAGCGCCCGTACCGTCGTCTCCATGAACGACAACCCCGAACTGCCGGTGCTCTACACCGGGCTGCGCAACGCCGCCACCGAGACCGTCCGTGTCGTACGCGGCATCCGTGACGAGCCGACCGGGCTGGACGCCGCGACGCCCTCGGCCGAGTGGGACCTGCGCGCGGTCGTGAACCACCTGATCCTGTGGACGGCGCACAACTTCGCGCTGCGCGCGGAGGGCGGTGCGGTCCCGGCCGAGTGGTACGAGCGCGACTTCACCGCCGAGCCCGGCTGGGCCGATGCCTACGCCGAGCAGGTCGACAAGGCGCTGGCCGCCTGGTCCGAGCCGGCGGTCTGGAAGCAGCAGATGCCGATGGGCGACTCCACCGTCCCGGCGGCGGCCATCGCCGGGATGATCCTGCTGGAGTTCACCCTGCACGGCTGGGAGGCCGCGCAGGCCTCCGGCCAGAGCTACCGGCTCGACGAGGCCACCTCCGCAGCGGTGCTCGGCCAGGTCGAGCAGTGGGCCGAGATGTTCCGCCAGTACGACGGCTTCGCGGCACCCGTCCCGATCGCCGACGACGCGCCGACGTTCTCCCGCGCCTTGGCCCTGTCCGGCCGGAAGCGCTGAACGTCCCCTGACCGGTCGGGGGCCGGTCGCCCTTCCGGCCCCCGACGTGCATCGCAGCCGAGATGGCACGTCACAAGCTGTTCACCACGACCACCGGGATGCCGGTCCGCTTCTGCGATCCCGCCGCGGCGTGACTACCCGTCGTCTCCCTTACTGGAGTACGACGGTGACACCGTTTTCGCGGAGGAGGTTCACGGTCTCCTCGAAGTAGGACAGGCCGCCACGGTGGTGCAGGATGTGTCCGGCGAGGGCGCGGCGGGCGATGTCGGCGTGGTGCCAAACGAGGGTGAACGGGGGGACGACGGAGGGGCCGCCGCACAGGCAGTCCGCCACCGAGTCGAGGCATGTCCCGTAGTTCGCGCCAGGGCCGAGCAGGGCTTCCCCGAGCGCCAGCAGCATGCTCGTCCTGCTGGTGACGTGCCGTCCGTCCAGGTCGTACGTCCCGCCGGAGAGGCCGTCCGGCCCGTATGAGCCGATGCGGGTGAGGTCCAGCCACTCGGACTGGCCCTCGGCGTCGAACGGCGCCCACTGGTTGCGCAGGGCGGGAACGCCGTCGGACCACATCTCCCAGACGGGGCGGGCGGCCAGGGTGGGGCGGTCGTCCCCGGGGTCGGAGAAGGTGACGTCGATCAGGATTCCCCGAGGACGGACGGCCGTGCCTCGACGTTGTGCGGGTTGAGGCGGTGCCTGGTCATCGTTCGGCCATGACGGTCGAGGCGCCGGAGCGCGATCGAATCACCCGTCTGCGGAAGGGGATGGCGCAGCAGGGCCAGCAGCGGTTCGGCGGGTTCGCAGCCGATCAGGCGCACGGGCTCGCTCGGCCGCGGGGGCGCGGGGTGAACAGGCCGGCAACGGAGCGGCAGCTGCCCGAAGGCCCGTTCTCCAACAGCGACGGGAGCCACAGGTCGAACCGAGGGCTCGCAGGCAGCTGCTTGCTGCCCCAGAAGTCGTCCTCCCTGACGCCGGTGCCTACGACGATGTCCACGCGCTCGGGATCGCCGGGCGTGGGCCACCGGCCAGGACGGCCGCGTCCTCCAGGTCCCAGATGCGGAACGGCCCGCCGTTCGAGGGGTCCGTGGGCTCGATCGAGAGCGTCCCGTTCCCCAGCAGCCGCACAGGCTGAGCGCTGTCCGTAACGGCCTGGGCCAGCAGGCTCTCACGCGGGCAGCCGCGAAGCGTCAGAATCTCTCGCGACAGCGGAGGCGGGTCCACGAACAGACCCTCGACTTCTGCGCACCGCCCCCACAACACGCCCTCCTCCTCATCGCCGATGTCTTCCCCCACCAGGAGATACCGGACCGGGAAGTCCTGCTTCCACCCCACGTGTTCCTCAGACCGCACGCTTCTCCCTTGTCACCCGGCTGTTGGCGCGCCAACCCTACGGCTCGCTGACACTGGTGCGAGTACTCGCGGGCGTGGACGGACATCGAGCACGCCTGCGGACTGTCCGTCACTGAACCGGAGAAGTCAGCACACGACGAGATGCTCGCGGGCCCGTGGTGGCGGACTGCTCTGACCGCGCGCACGACGACGGTCACCTGACGGCCCGTCATTCTGTCCGCCCGCCCGGCCGCGATTCGGGCCGCCCCGCGCCTCTCGGGAGAGACACGTGCCGTTCCCGCTTCTCGGCAGGCTGCCGATCCTGCCCGTCGCTGCCCCACCCGGCTGCGGGGCGTGCGCGCGGGTGCCACCGTCGCCCTCGGCGTCTCCCGGAGCGACCCGTGCGCCGACGAGGGCGCCGGCAGCCCGGCCTGCACCACCGACGCGGACGGCGAGGAGAAGATCAAGGACTGCCCCGCCCACGGTGAGTCTGTCCAGATGCCCGGCCGGGGTTCCCCGCCGGGCACCGGTGATGCCGCGGACGGATCACCACGCGACACGGATCTAATCGGCCAGTACGGGCTCCGGCGCCGTCTCCGCCGCCGGCCGGCCGAGGCGGGAGTGCTTGCGGCTGTAGCCGAAGTAGACGCCCAGTGCCAGCACCAGCCAGCCGGCGAAGAGGATGAACGTGTCCGCGGGCAGGTTCCAGATCAGGTAGCCGCAGAAGACCACCGACAGGGCCGGCACCACCGGGTAGCCCGGGACCTTGAAGGCGCGCTGCAGGTGCGGCTCGCGCACCCGCAGGACGATCACGCCCACCGAGACGACCGCGAAGGCGACCAGCGTGCCCATGGAGGTGAGGTTCGCCAGCCAGTCCAGCGGCACGAACGCGGCCAGCCCCGCGATGAACGCTCCGACGATCAGGGTGTTGCCGACGGGCGTTCCGCTGCGCGGGTTCACCGTGCGGAAGATCGGCGGCAGCATGCCGTCGCGGCCCATCGCGTAGAGGATGCGCGTCTGGCCGTAGATGACCACGAGCGTGACGCTGACGATGGAGACGACCGCGCCGGCCGACAGGACCGCGCCGGGCCAGGCCTGGCCGGTGACGTGCTGGAGGATCGCGGACAGGCCCGCGTCCTGGCCGTTGAACAGGGTCCAGTTCTGTGCGCCGACGCCGACGAGGGCGACGACGCAGTAGAACGCGGTCACGACCAGCAGTGCGCAGATGACGGCCCGCGGCAGTGTCTTCTGCGGGTTCTTGACCTCCTCGCCCGCGGTGGAGACCGCATCGAGCCCGATGAAGGAGAAGAAGACGGACGACGCCGCCGCGCTGATGCCGGCGAAGCCGAGCGGCGCGAACGGGTGCAGATTGCTGCGGTGGAAGCCGGTGGCGCCGATGACGACGAAGAGCACCAGCACGCCCAGCTTGATCAGCACCATGACCGTGTTGAGCAGCGCGGACTCCCTGCTGCCGCGCATCAGCACCAGACAGCACAGGACGACCAGGACCACGCCCGGCAGATTGACGTGGCCGCCGTCGCCCGGCGGGGCCGAGATCGCGGCGGGCATGGTGAAGCCGAACAGGCGCTGCGTCAGGTCGTTGAGGTACTGGCCCCAGCTCACCGCGATGGCCGCGCCCGAGACGGCGTACTCCAGCACCAGGCAGGAGCCGACGATCCAGGCCGCGAGTTCGCCCAGCGTCGCGTAGGCGTAGGAGTAGGAGGAACCGGAGACCGGGACGGCCGAGGTGAGTTCGGCGTAGCAGAGCGCGGTGAGGGCGGCGGTGATCGCGCCGATCACGAAGGAGAGGATCACCGCGGGACCGGCCTGGGGGACGGCCGTGCTCAGGGTGAAGAAGATTCCCGTACCGATGGTGGCCCCGACGCCGATCATCGTGAGCTGGAAGGTGCCCATGGTGCGGCGCAGCCCGCCGCTCCGGTGGCCGCCACCGTCTCCGTCGCCGAGGGCGTCCTGGGTCAGGAAGGCTGAGACCGGCTTGCGCCGCAGCAACTGCTGGCGGAGTCTCAGATCGTTCCGAGGGGGCATGCGGATGCCTTTCTCTGGGCAGGGCAGGATGGCCTCCCGACCCGGCGGTGAGGCCCGGGGCGGGGAGGAGGTGCCGTTGCGGCGGGTCTACGGCAGGTCGCGGCGCATCAGGTCGGCGTAGGTCTCGCGACGCACGACGGGGCGGTGCTCGCCGTCGCGGACGAAGACCACCGGGGTCGGCGCGCGCCGTTGTAGTTGTTGCTGAGCGCGTAGGTGTAGGCGCCGGTGACCGGGACGGCGATCAGGTCGCCGACGCGCGGGTCGTCGAGCGGGACGTCCGCGCTGAGGGTGTCGCCGGACTCGCAGTGGTGGCCGACCAGTCGGCACAGCTCGCCCTCGCCGGTCGGGCGGGTGGCGACCGCGGCCTCGAAGCGCTGCTGGTAGAGCGAGACCTCGAGGTTGTCGCCCATGCCCCCGTCGACGGCGACGAAGGTGTGGCCGCCGCCGCGCTTCACGGAGACGACCCGGTAGAGCGAGACGCCGGACTCGGCGACCATCGAGCGGCCGGGTTCGATCAGGATCCGGGCGTCGGCCGGGAGCAGGCGCTTCGCCACGTCGGTGATGGCGTCGAGGTACGCCTCCACCGTGGGCGGGTGGTCGGGGTAGGTGTACCGGGAGCCGAGGCCGCCGCCCAGATCGTAGACGGCGAACTCGCCGAGCTCGGCGACGGCCTCCACGGCCTGCGCGAACGGTTCGAGGTCCAGGATCTGCGAGCCGACGTGGACATGGACGCCGTCCAGCCGCAGCCGGTCGCTGGTGCGCAGCCGTGCGATCGCCTCGCGGGCCTGCGGCAGGAGCAGGCCGAACTTGGAGCCGTGCTGGCCGGTGGAGATCGCCTCGTGGGTGTCCGGGCGGATGTCGGGGGTGATCCGGACCAGCACGCCCTGCCCGCCGCCGCTCCCGGCGGTCGGGGTCGGGGCGAGGATCTTCTCCAGCTTGTCGATGTCGTCGAAGTTGTCGACGACGATCGTCCCGGCGCCGGCCTCGACGGCGAGGCGCAGTTCCTCCTCGGTCTTGGCGTTGCCGTGCACGACCAGCCCGGCCGGGTCGGCGCCCGCGGCGAGGGCGAGGGTCAGCTCGCCGCCGCCGGCGACGTCGACACCGAGGCCCTCCTCCACCAGCAGCCGGTAGACGGCCGTACAGGGGAAGGCCTTGGAGGCGAAGGTGGCCCGGGAGTTCGGCCAGCGTGCGGCCAGGCCGCGGGCGTACTGACGGGCACGGGCGCGGATCGAGGCCTCGTCGACGATCAGTGCGGGCGTGCCGTACGTCTCGGCGAGCTCGGCCACCGGGACTCCGCCGAGCACCAACGCGCCCGCCTCGTCCTGGACAGTCCCGGGCGGGAACAGCCCCACCAGCTCCCGGGCCGCCTGCGTCGTCGCCATTGCCTGATCCTTCCGTAGTGGTTTCGCCCCCTGGATGACGATCTCCGGCCCTCCCTCCGAAGTGCTCCTTATGTTCAGTCCTCGGCCACGGTGAGTCATTGGCGATTTCGCCTAAGATCGCACAATGAATACGGCGAATCTGCCGACCCCGGGCGGGCCGAGCGAGGAGTTGTACGCGCTGGCCGACGCCATCGCGGCGGTGACCGGCGGATCGGTCGCGATCGAGGACCTGGACCACCGGATCCTCGCCTACTCGACCCTGCCCGATCAGCGCATCGACGAGCTCCGCCGCCAGGGCATCCTGGGGCGCCGCGTCCCGCACCAGCCCGAGCAGCAGGCGCAGTACCGGGAGGTGCTCGCCGCGCCCGCCGTCGTGCGGCTGCCGGTGCTCGCCGAGGACGAACTGCCGCGTGCCGCCGTCGCCATCCGGGCGGGGCAGCGGCCGCTGGGCACGATCTGGGCCATCGAGGGCGAGCGGCCGATCGACGACGCGGGTGAACGCGCGATGCTGGACGGCGCTCGCCTGGCAGCCCTGCACCTGCTGCGCCGTCGCAGCGCCGCCGAGCTGGACCTCCAGGCCCGCGAGGACGCGCTGCGGGCGGCACTGCGCGGCGGCCGGACCGCACGCGAGGTCCGTTTCGAACTCGGCCTCGCGGCCCGGCGCCCGCTCGTCCTGCTCGGGTTCGCGCCGCTCGCCCCGACGGCGATGCCACCGCATGCGGAGACACCCGCCGGCGACCTGCTGGTCCACCTCGCCGCCGCCGCCACGCGACACTGGCCGGCCGTCCACGCCGAGGCGTCGGTGGCCGCCGTCGGCCGTACCGTCTACGTGCTCCTCCCACTGGACGACGACGGTGCGTCCGGCACCGCAGGCCGTCTCGGCGAACAGGCGGCGGCGGTGCTGGCCCGCAGTATCGGGACGCCGCTGCGCGCCGCCTGCTCCCGGATCGCCGCCGGCCCGGAGGAACTGCCCGATCTGCGGGCCGAGGTCGACGACATCCTCCGCGTCACCACCGCCGACCCGGACGCGTGCCCCTTCGCGACACTGCGGGAGACCCACGCCCGCGTCCTGCTCGCCCACGTCGGCGACGAACTGGCCCGCCGTCCGCGGCTGCGCCACCCCGGCATCGAGGCGATGATCGAGCACGACCGCGCCAGGGGCACGGCGTTCGCCGCCTCCGTCACGGCCTGGCTGGACGCGGTCGGCAACATCGGGGAGGCGGCGTCCAGGCTGACCATCCACCCCAACACCCTCAAGTACCGGCTGCGACGCGCGGGAGAGCTGTTCGCGATCGACCTGGACCACCCCGACGACCGGCTCTCCTGCTGGCTCCAGCTGCGGACGGCGCGCTGAGGGCTGGCCGACCGTGCCGTCCGGGCCATGCCCGCGCCAGGGCCGTTCGCCGTGCCGGGCGGCACGGATGGACAATGTGGACAAGCCGGTCCGGCAGCGTGGATGGTATGGCCAGTGCCGATCCGAGGATCCCCTCATACGCTTGCCCATAGGCCCCCAGGGGGACCGAACAGGCCGGGCAATCCCCAGCGCACCCCCATCGCCGCATCCGCCTCAAGGGCCCTGCTGCCGACGCCAACAGGCGCGCAGCCCTTCTCACCCCTGCACGGCCGTGCCGGCGCACGCCGTCGCAGGAACTCTCCGGCGCACTGAAACCCGCGGGGGACAGGCCGCGTCACCCATCACGCCTCGACGAGCCCCCATCACTGGGCCTGCTCCCCGCACAGGCAGGGCGAAGACCCTGGGCGCAATCCCCCCCACGACGCCGGCTGCCGGAGCCCCGCCCGCGCCGCACGACCCGCACGGATCCTCGGGAGCCGTGCCCGTCCGCGGCCCGGCGAACACCTACCAAGGAGTCGACAACGTGCTGATCGACGGGCAGGGACACGGCGCATCGCCATCGGGCAGGACGCCGGCACAGCGCCCCGGCGCGGCCGGGAACCCCACCCTCGCGCCGACATCGGCCGCCGGCCTCGACGCCACCGATCTCCTGCTGCTGCGCCACCTCGGAGAGGACGCCCGATCGTCGTTCGCGCAGATCGGGGCCGAGGTCAGCCTGTCGGCCAGTGCGGTCAAGCGTCGCATCGACCGGCTCCGGGCCCGAGGAGTCGTCCGCGGCTTCACCGTCGTGCTCGACCCCGCTCTGCTCGGCTGGGGCACCGAGGCCTTCGTGGAGGTCTACTGCCGGGAGCGCACGCCGCCGGAGGAGATCCTGTCCTCGCTGCGCCAGTTCCCCGAGGTGGTCGCGGCCTGGACGGTCACCGGCGACTCCGACGCCCTGGTCCACCTGCTCGTCACCGACATGCACCATCTGGAGAACGTCATCGAGCGGATCCGCAAGGAACCCGGCGTGCAACGCAGCCGCAGCCTCGTGGCCCTCTCCCGCCTCATCGGCTGAGGACCTGGGCGGAACCGGATATTCGGTGTCCTGCCCGCCCATGAGGACGCAGCATGGGGCGCATGACTCTGGCCACTCCCGTACTGCGGACCGCTCGCCTGCGGCTGCGCCCCTTCGCCGACGCCGATGCGGAGGCCCTCTTCGCGCTGCACGGCAGCCCCCGCGTGATGCGCTACTGGGACTCCCCGCCGTGGACCGAACGGGCCCGAGCATCCCGCTTCCTCGCGACCTGCCGGACGATGGCGGACGAGGGCACCGGGGTGCGGGTGGCCATCGAGCGTGCTTCTGACGGTGCCTTCGTCGGCTGGTGCTGTCTGACCGCTTGGAACCCGGAGTACCGCAGCGCGTCCTGGGCTACTGCCTCGACGAGGCGATGTGGGGCCGCGGCTTCGCGGCGGAGGCCGCGCACGCCCTGCTGCAGTGGGCGTTCGACACCCTGGATCTGAACCGGGTCCAGGCCGAGGCCGATACGCGCAATGCGGCATCCGCCCGGGTCCTGGAGAAGATCGGCTTCGTGCGGGAGGGGACGTTGCGGGAGGACTGCGTCGTGAACGGCGAGGTCTCCGACTCGTGGGTGTTCGGGTTGATCCGGCGGGAGTGGCACTCGGTGGCCGCGCCGATCCACCGACGCAACCCCGGGACGGCCGAGCAATGATCCCGCGAGAATGTCGGAACAGCGCAACGAATCGGGCTTGTCGCGCAACGGACGCACGTTCTGGGCGGAGTGCGACCCCCGTAGGCTCATCCCTGACAGCCGCAAGCGCACACCTTCAACGGCGCACTCGTCGACAGACGCGCCGCTCCGCCCGATCTTCCGGTTCCCCGCCGACGGCACTTCCGGCCGCCTGCTGGGCCACATCTCACGGCACAGAAGGTCTTCGGCGCGATGGCCAGCGATATCTGAGGAGCAGTCATGTCGCCGACAGGCCGCCAGGGAAACCAGTCCGTCGCAGTCCTCGGGAATGAGACAGGCGCCCGACTGAACGGACAGCCGGCAGTACCCGATCCGGGCCATGCCCCCGGGGACCACGATTCATGGCCCCTGACGCACTGCCCGAAGGCTCCCGGACGGGCGCGGCGGGCGTCGGCGAGCCTCCTGGAGCGTTGGGAGGTGGACCGGAAGGCCGCGGACGCAGTCCTGCTCGTGGTGTCCGAGCTCGTCACCAACGCCGTCGTCCACGCCACCCCGCCGATTTCCCTGCGCCTGTTCCACGACCGTCCGAGGCGTCGGATATGTGTGGAGGTCACCGACGGCGGACCTGCTGTGCGCAGCGACGACCGGGTGCGTCGGTGCAGCGCCGAGGAGCACGGACGCGGCCTCACCATCGTCCGGTCGGTCTCCTCGGCACACGGCACCCGGGTGCATCCGGACGGCATCGCCCGGTGGGCCCATCTCCCCAGTACCGCCTGACCCCCATCGTCCCGGGCCCTTCCGTACCGGCCGGTCACGAGCCGCGGCGGGTGGGCCCGTTTCCTCGACGTGACGGACCGCCGGCGATCGAACCCGTGAGAGGTGCTGTGGTGAATCCGCTTCCGGAGGCCTGCTGGGCCGAGGCCACCCCGGCCGGGCTGAGGACGAGAATGGAAGCCGAAGTCCGGGCAGGGCGGAGCGACGACCTCCTGACGGATGCCGGGTTCCTGGTGTGGGCGGACCCGGACCTGGTCGTCCCCCTGCTGTCGGCGGCCTCGGGCCGGGACGCCAGGTTGTGCGCCTGGGTGTACTGGAAGTCGTTGAGCGGGCACCGCGCTGCCGACGGCTGCCACCGACGGTGGTTACTGCGCCTGGAGGCGCTCAGGTGGGGGCATCGGGCCCTGGTGAGCCGACTGGACACGGCCGGCGCGGGCCGCGGCGCACGCCCGTCGGAGTGGGAGGTCCGATGGGCCGTGGGCGCCCGCCTCGACGGCCGGCGCCTGCGGTCGCTCACCGGCCACCCCGGTGGAGCGGTGGCGACGGCGGACGTGGACGGAGTCCCGGTCGCGGTCACCGGCGGCAGCGAAGGCCTGGTGCGCGTCTGGGACCTGACCACCGGCGGGCAGATCGGGCCGCACCTTCCCGGACGCGGCCCGGGAGTTCGCGCGGCCGCCACGGCGACGGCCGACGGGCGGGCGGTCGCCGTCTGCAGCGGCTGGGACGGGACCGTACGGGTGTGGGACCTCGCCACCGGCGACGCCCTCGGGGAGCCCCCGGGGGGCCGGTCCGGGCGATCGCCACGGCCGTGGTCGACGGCCGCACGGTCGCCGTGACCGCCGACGACGACGCCGGGATGCGGGCATGGGATCTGCTCACGGGCCGGCCTCTGGGGTACTCCTTCACCGGCCGCACCACAGCGGTGACCGCGCTGGCGACGGCGGAGGTGCGCGGCCGCACCGTCGTGGTCACCGGCACCTGCCGCGGGACGGTCAGACTCTGGGACCTCGCCACCGGGAAGAAGGTCGGGCAACCGCTGACCGGTCACCTCGGCGCCGTGATGACGGTCGCAACAACCATCGTGCACGGCAAGGTCGTTGCTGTCACCGGAGGCTGGGACGGAACGGTGCGGGTGTGGGACCTCGCCACCGGCCGACCCGTCGGCCTGCCCCTGGCCGCCCACACCGGTCCGGTCTGGGGGGTGGCGACGACGCGGCTGCACGACCGTACGGTCGCGGTGTCCGGCGGGGAGGAGGGAACGGTCCGACTGTGGGACCTGGCCACCGGCGGGGAACTCGGGCCGCCACTGACCGGCCACACCGAAGGGATCGTCGCGGTGGCCACGGCCACGGTGGACGGACTGCCGGTCGCGGTCACCAGCAGCTCCGACGACATGGTGTGGGTCTGGGACCTCGCTCGCGCACCCGGCACACCCCGCACCGGTCACACCGGGTCCGTACGGGCCGTGGCGGTCTCCCTGCTCCATGACCGCGCGGTGGCTGTCACCGGAGGCGACGACGGCGTCGTCCGACTGTGGGATCTCGGCACCGGCCAGCCGGCCGGACCGGAACTGACGGGCCACACCGGCCCGGTGGAGGCCATGGCGACGGCGACAGTCGAACGCCGCGAGGTCGCCGTCACCGTCGGCAGTGACGGCCTGCGTATCTGGGACCTGGCCACCGGCCGGGGCGAGCTCATCACCTCGTGGCCCGCCCGGGCCGTGGCCGTGGCGGAGGTCCAGGGCTGCGCCGTCGCCGTCACCGGCGGCGACGACGGCAGAGTACGGACATGGAACCTGGCGACCCGTCGGCAGATCACGGGTCCGCTCGCGCATCACCGCGGCTGGGTGATGGCCCTGGCCACCGCGAAGGCGGGCGGTCGCGCCGTTGTGGTCACCGCGGGCGACGACGGGATGATCTGGGACCTGAGGACCGGCGAGCAGGTCGGGGAGCCGTTCACCAACCGGAACGGCTGGGTCATGGCCCTGGCCGTGGCCGAGGTCCAGGGCCGCCCGGTCGCCGTCACCAGCGGCGACGACGGCACCGTGCGGGTGTGGGACCTGACCACCCATGAGCAGATCGGGACAGCACTCGGCAACCGGTGCCGAGGGGCGCGGATGGCGGCCGCGGGAACGGTGAACGGTCGACCGGTCCTGGCCACCAGCGGCCGGGACGACAGGACGGTGTGCCTCCACGACCTCGCCACCGGCCGGAGGATGCGACCCGACCTGGTCTTTCCCGAGCAGATCCGAGCCGTTGCCTTCGCGCCCGGCGGGGAGCTGGTCGTCGGCTTCGGCACCGAAGTCGCGGTACTCGCCCCGCCCCAGGACGGAACGACGTCCGCCGCCGACCGAACTCGGACGTGACCTCGACCTCCATCTGCTGATGATTCGTCAGTCGTGTCCATGGGGTGATGATTTCCGGCTCGTTCGAAGGCGCCTGTGCCCCGGCTTGCCAAGAATTGGCAAAAGGTATTCCGCGGAATCCCCTGAAAACTGTTCAACAGGGAAGTTGATGTCCATACAGTTTATGGCTACGCGCGTGGAGTGAAGGCCGCTGGACCGGCCATGAGCTGGGGAAATGTCGGTCCTGAGAGTTTCCTTAACGTTCCCTATTGACCCCCTGTCAGTGCCTCTGCTTTGCTTCAGCCGCCGACGGAAGGACCGCCTCCCCACAGGTGACGCGTCATCAACTCCGCGGTCGGTGCGGTATTCGGCCGGAGAATTCGTGCGCCCCTGATCGTGCGGAAACTCCTGTCCCGGGCCCGCGCTCCGTCGGTTCCCATCCACGCATCGACCGCCCCCGCCCACAGGCCCCGGCGGCGGTCGGCATGAGAGAGGCTCCCCCAACCCATGGGTAGTTCCCCCACCACCCGGAGCGCGAGATCGACCGCGTTCGCCGGCATCGCCTCGCTGGCACTCGCCGTCGCAGGCCTCGCCTCCGCAGCCCCGGCGCAGGCCTCCCCGGCCCAGGCGTCCCCGGCCGTCTCGGGTCAGGCTCACCACAACGCCGCCCTGGCCGGATCCGGGATCAGCAACGAGTTCAACCCGTACAGCTCCGCCCTCACGCAGAGCGCCGTCCCCGGCATGAAGCAGTACGCGGCCAAGAAGCGCGACCTCATCGCGCACCAGCTGCAGGCGGCGGCCACCGGCCAGCAGACGCTCTCCTACGGCGGCGGCGTCGACGGCATCGGCGTCCAGAGCGGCCACTCCAAGGTCTACCTGGTCTTCTACGGCACCCAGTGGGGCACCAGGAGCACCGACGCCAACGGCAACGCGGCGTTCACGGGCGACTCCGCCGGCGCCGCACAGGCCGCCCAGAACATGTTCAAGGGCATCGGCACCAACGGCGAGACCTGGTCGGCCGACCTCACCCAGTGGTGCGACGGCGCGGGCGTCGCCACCGGCGCGACCAGCTGCCCCGCCAACGCCAACTTCGTCCCCTACCAGAGCGGCGGCGTGCTCTCCGGCGTCTGGTACGACAACGCAGCCGCCTCGCCCTCCGGCGCGACCGGCCACCAGCTGGGCGTCGAGGCCGTCAACGCGGCCGCCCACTTCGGCAACACCACCGCCGCGTCCAACCGCGACGCCTACTACGTCATCCTCTCGCCGCACGGCACCAACCCGGACAACTACCAGAGCCCCACCCAGGGCTACTGCGCCTGGCACGACTGGAACGGCGACACCACCCTGACCGGCGGCGCAGCCAGTTCGCCGTACGGCGACATCGCGTTCTCCAACCAGCCGTACAACGTCGACATGGGTTCCTCCTGCGGCGTCGGCTTCGTCAACTCGCCCGGCACGCTGGACGGCTGGACGATGACCCTCGGCCACGAGTGGCACGAGATGATGTCCGACCAGAACCCGGCCGGCGGCTGGACCAACCACGTCACCGGCAGCTCCTACAACGGCCAGGAGAACTCCGACGAGTGCGCCTGGCTCAAGCCCGGTACCACCGGCGGCGCCGCCAACGTGTCCTTCGGCCCCTTCGGCACCTTCGCGGAGCAGGCCAGCTGGTCCAACGACACCAACTCCTGCGCCATCACGCACGCCATCCTCACCCACGGCAGCACCAACACCGTGACGGTGACCAACCCGGGCAGCCAGAGCGGTACCGTCGGCACCCCGGGCAGCCTGCAGATCAGCGCCTCCGACTCCGCCGGCGGGCAGAGCCTGACCTACACCGCCACCGGACTTCCCGCCGGCCTGTCGATCAACTCCTCGACCGGCCTCATCACCGGCACCCCGACCACCGCGGGCACCTACAACGCGACGGTCACCGCCACGGACAGCACCAGCGCCTCCGGCAGCACCTCGTTCACCTGGACCGAGGCCACCTCCGGCGGCGGCACCTGCACCGCGGCCCAGCTGCTCGGCAACGCCGGCTTCGAGACCGGCACCGCCGCTCCCTGGACCACCACCAGCGGCATCGTCGACAACAGCACCTCCGAGCCGGCGCACTCCGGCTCCTGGAAGGCCTGGCTGGACGGCTACGGCTCCGCCCACACCGACAGCGCCTCGCAGACCGTCACCATCCCGGCCGGCTGCAAGGCCACCCTCTCCTTCTGGCTGCACGTCGACACCGCCGAGACCGGCTCGACCGCGTACGACAAGCTCACCGTGACCGCCAACAGCACCACGGTCGCCACGTACTCCAACGTCAACGCCGCCACCGGCTACGCGCAGAAGACCATCGACCTCTCCGCCTACGCGGGCCAGTCGGTCACCCTGAAGTTCAACGGTGTCGAGGACTCCTCGCTCCAGACCAGCTTCGTCCTCGACGACACCGCACTCAACGTCTCCTGACCGAGCACTGAGCACTGAGCGCTGAGTACTGAGTACTGAGCACCGCGCACCGAGCCGGCGCCGGGGCAGGCCGCTGTACGGCCTGCCCCGGCGCCCACGCATTCCCGGACGACAGCAGCCTCCGTTCGCGAGACCCCCGCTGCAGGGATCCGACCCGGCCGGCTGTGCGTCCCATCACCACCACCGGCCGACACAGCGGCAGCCCGAAGAACAGAGAGCCCCACGATGAAGAGAACCTCCGCGAGCAGGGTCGCCACGCTGCTCTGCTGCACCACACTCGGACTGGCCGCCCTCACCGGCTGCGGTCCGAAGGACGCGACCGCCCACGTGGCACCGGCCGGCAGCTCTCCGGCAGCCGGCAGCGCCGGGCCCGCCACCAGCCCGCCCACCACGACCCTGGACGAGCAGGCCAACCACTCCACGGTCACCGTCAAGGTCGGCTCGACCATCCGCATCGTCCTCCACAGCACCTACTGGTCGGCCGTCACCAGCTCGGCGCCGCACCTCCTCGCCCCCACCGCGGCCCCCTCCGTCTCCGCCGCATCACCCTGCCCCCGGGCGGCGGCTGCGGCACGCTCACCCAGACCTTCCTCGCCCGGGCAGCCGGCCCGGTCGAGCTCACCGCGCAACGCACCAGCTGCGGCGAGGCCAAACCCTGCCTCCCCGACCAGCGCACCCTGGCCATCACCGTGGACATCACGCCCTGACGCTCCAGCGGCACGCCGACGCCCTGCTTGCTCATCGGCCGAGGGGTGCGTGCGGCGAGCCGGAGCCGCGAGCCCCAGCCGCCGGGCCGACGCCTCGCACCTCACGTGGGCGCGAGGCGCCCCACCTTGACCGCCTCGCCCTCGAACCCGCTGCTCCCAGCGCTCGGCACGGTGCTCGGCTCAGCGGTGACCGAGGCCTTGGCTGTCGAGGAGCGACGCAAGGGCATCGATCAGTTGTGACGCCTCTCGTGCTCGTCGGCAACGGCCTCGCCGAACGGGGTGAAGGCCATGCTCGTTCCGAAGAGGTCGTCACCGCTCCGGAACGCGAGCAGGCGTGCCGATAGGGCGCCTCCCGCTTCGTCGAAGTGGAAAACCGCGAGCGGATCGGTCCGGTCGTCGGAGGCGTAGCCGAGGGTCTTGGCCGAGCGCGGATCCTGGTCGCCAAAGATCACGGAAGGCCGACCGTACGCCTGCAGGACATCGTCGAAGGTGCGGTCGGTCTCCGCCCAGCCTTCGGCCGTTTCGGCGAGGCATGTGTACTCGTGAGTCCGCATGGCTCGATCGAGGCGGAGCCAGCCACGCTTGTGAGCTGCCGCGCCGTACTCCGCGGCCGCGACATGAATGTCCGGCCGGGGGAAGCAGTGGCGCAGCAATGCCGCCATGTCCAACCGCGCGTTCTCGTCCACGATCCACCGCGTCCCGTCGGGCCGGCCCTCGTCCTCGGCGAGGGCGTCGAGGACGAGCGGCAGGCACGCGAGCCCGCCGTGCGCGTCGGGGCGCCGTACGGAGGTGTTGAACTCGTCGAGCACGCGGACGCGTTCCGCCGTGGACGGCGAAGTCCGGCGGCGGACGGGAGTGGGGATGCTCCGAAGCGACAGCATGCCGACCACCTTGCGTCGTTGCCGTCCGGCTGTCCACTCCGTTCTTCACTTCGCTCGGACCGCTGCGGTCGGGGTCGGTTCGGCAGGGGTGTGGGTCGCGGATCGATGTGCCCTGAGCCTGACAATTCGTCGTCCAACAAAGTGAGTTGATATGACAAATACCCGATTGGCGGTGCTACGGGACACTTTGGTCGGGAATCCTCATGGCACGGGCCGACAGAGAAGCTGTGGCCCGCCGTGTCCGAGGAGGACCGATGGCGAGTGTGATCAGGATGAGTGCGGGCCGGGCGGTGGCGGCGGGCGGAGCGCTGGTGGCCGTCGCGGTGTTCGCCGTTCCCGCGTATGCGGGTGGATCATCGTCGGGAGCCGCGACACCCATCAAGGGCCGTACCGAAGGCGGAAGTCTGGAGCTGGTGAACGGCGACGTCGTCGCCTGTGCCGGGGTCGGTGACCTGCGCGTGGTCGGAGCCGACGGGGAGCACCGGACGGACGGCCCGGGTACGACCTTCACCACGGCCGCCGGCACCGCGGTCGCGACCGTGAAGACCGGCACCGTCAAGGTGACCGTCCGGGGGCCGACGCCGTCATCACCTGCGGCAGTGAACTGTTTCCGACCACCACCGCCACGGTGCCCACGGGTCCCTCGCTCGCGGGCGGGGGCGGCGGGGTGTCCGGAGCGGACACCGCCGTCACCCTCGCGGGCGGCGCGATCGCCATGGCCGGTCTCGTCGGGGGTACCGCCGTCGTACTCCGCCGCCGGCCCGGCCGCGCGGAGGCCTGATCAGGTCCTGGGCCGTCCTGCGGCCACGGGTTCGGAGCGACCGGAGAGGTGCCGACGGTGCGACGACCACTGACGCCCGCCGCCCGTGCGGCCCTCGTTGCGGCAGGCGCCGCCGTCTGCCTCGGCTCCTGGCTGGTGCATGAGGGCACCCGGACGCAGGCCCCGCCCGGTCCGTCCGCGGCCGACTCCTGGCAGGGTGCACCCGACCCGTCCTCCGCGCCGTCGACGGCCGCGGCACCGGCCGCACCGCCGGACCCGGCGCCGCTGGGATGGTCCAGGCCCACGCGGATCCGGATCCCGGTGATCGGTGTCGACGCGCCGGTCGCCGAGGTGGGCCTGGGCGCGAGCGGAGGCCCGGAGCCGCCGTCGGCCACCGACCGAAATCTGGCAGGCTGGTACGGGGGAGCGTCACCCCCGGGAGTACCGGAACATCGGTCGTCGTCGGCCATGTCGACACGACGGCGGGGCGCGCCGTCTTCTACGACCTCGGTGCACTCCACCGAGGCAACCTCATCGACCTCGCACGCGCGGACGGGAGCACCGCCGTGTTCGCCATCGACGCCATCGAGGTCTACGGGAAGGCCGACTTCCCCAGTGGCCGCGTCTACGGCGCCGCCGGCCGTCCTGAGTTGCGTGTGATCACGTGCGGCGGCGGCTACACCAAGGCCACCGGCTACCAGGGGAACGTCGTGGTCTACGCCCACCTGGTGCGGTCGGCCGGCGGGCCCGCCGGGTAGCCGCCGGACGGACCCGCCCGCCCGGCCGGGCAGCGACCGGGGGCGGGACCGCCAGGCGTGCGGACGGCCTCCCACGGCTCGTCCCGGACGGGACAGCCGGCGTCAGCGCCGGAACCTCCCGGTCAAGGTGCGCCACCAGCCGCGCAGTTGCCGGGGCACGGTGACGCCCTGGGCTCCGGCTTCTGGCGCCGCCGGCGGCTGGGCGGGCGGCTGGGACGCCGGTTGCGCGGTGGGTGTCGCGGACGGTGTGACCGGTGCCGCTGCTGCCGGTCGGGTCGTGGGGACAGTGGGTTCGGCGGCGGCCGGCGCCTTGGCGGTCGGCGGGGTGAAATGCACCGGCAGCTCGACCAGGTGTCGGGCCAGCCAGGACGACGTCCAGGTCAATTCGGGTTCGGCCACGGTGAGCTGGAGGTCCGGCAGGCGTGTCAGCAGGATGTCGATGCCGGTCTCCGCGATGGCCCGGCCGATGTCCTGGCCGGGGCACTCGTGCGGGCCACTGCCGAACGACAGGTGGGCGCGGTTGCCGGAGAGCAGTTTCGACAGGTCGGGGCGGACGGCCGGATCGACGTTTCCGGCGGCCAGGCCGAGCAGGAGCATGTCGCCGGCCTTGATCTGCCGGCCGCCGAGTTCGGTGTCGCCGGTGGCCCAGCGGCCCGCCATCAGCAGGAACGGCGGGGAGTCCCAGAGGACCTGGTCCAGAGCGTCCGGCAGGGTCATCTGGCCGCCGGCCAGGTGGGCGCGGAAACGCTGGTCGGTGAGGACCATCATCAGGGTGTCCGAGATCAGATTGACGGTCGTCTCGTTCGCGGCGAGCAGGACTGTCCGCAGATGCTCCATCACCTCGTCGTCGGTGAGTCCGGCCTCGTGCTGCATCAGCCAGGTCACCAGGTCGGCGCCGGGTGTCACCCGCTTGCGCTCCATCGTCCGGCGCAGTACGTCCACGATGTAGTCGTTGCTCGCGACGGCCGTCTCGGTGCCCTTGATCATGTCGCGGGCGGCGTCGACCAGCCGGGGCCCGTACTCCTCGGGCATACCGAGCAGCTCCGTCATCACCAGCATCGGCAGCCGCTCGGCGAACCGGGTCACCAGATCGGTCCGGCCGGAGGGGCCGAACTCCTCGACCAGCTGGTCGGCGTAGCGGGTGACGTGGCGCCGGATCCCGCGCCGGTCGAGGCGGTTCAGGCCGTCGGTGACCGCCGCGCGCAGACGCCGGTGTTCCTCGCCGTCCGCGAACACGCACAGCGGCTGCCAGGCGATGACCGGCATGAGCGGCGAGTCCGCTGCGACCAGTCCCTCCTGGAATGCCGTCCAGCGGCGGGAGTCCCGGGAGAAGCGGGACGGCGTACGCATGGCGGTGAGGTTCGCGGAGTGCCCGAGGATCAGCCACGCCGGGAGGTCGCCGTGCACCAGTACGGGCGCCACCTCGCCGTACTCGGCGCGGAGTTTCTCGTAGAGGCCCGCCGGATCGGCCTCGGCCTCCGGTCCGTGGAGGCGTCGAAGGCCGCCGGCCGCGAGCCCTTCGGCGGGAAGTCCGTGGGCGGGGCACCCGGGGGCGGGGTGGGGGCGGTGTCGTCGGGGAACGGGCTGGTCACGGTGGCTCCGGGGTCGGCACGAGGCGGTCGTCGAGAGGGAGGAAAGCGGGGGAGGGGCAGGACTGCAGTGGGAGGAAGGAAGAGGAGGGCAGTGCGGCTGTGGAGGTCACCCCGCGGACCGGGCCGAGCTGTCGCACCGGCCGGGCATCCGGGCCGTCAGGGCATCGGCTGCGCTCGCGCGACCTGCTCGCCGTTGCGCGGAGGTGTGTCGAGGTGTTCGCCGATCCGTGCGACCAGCTCCCGCATCCGCTGGCCCACCAGCCCGGCGTCCACACCTTCGTCGGCCAGTACCGCGAGGTAGGCGCGGGAGCCGGCCGCCATCAGGTAGAAGAATCCGCCGCCGACCTCGATCACGACGAGCCGCATCCGGCCGTCGCCGTGCGGGAACTCGTGTCCCACCGCGGTGGCCAGACTCTGCAGCCCGGCGCAGGCGGCGGCGAGGCGGTCGGCGGTGTCGGGCTCGGTGCCGTACTGGGCCATCCGCAGACCGTCGGCGGAGAGCACGATGACGTGGCGGGCGTGCGGCACGCCCTCTGCCAGCTCCTTGAGCATCCAGTCCATGTTGGTCCGCTGCCGAATCATTGCTCGCCTTCCCTGCCGACTCTGCCCTGGTGCGGCCGATCGTTCTGTCGGCCCACGTCTGGTCGTTCACCCCTTCGTGGAAGGCCGCCGGCCACATCCCTGTGCTCGGCCTCCCGCCGCACGGACCGCCGGGGTGGCGATGTCAGCGGCTGCCACGGTCACGATCGGAGGCAGGAGCCGGACGGGTGCGGTGGGGCGAGGTGCGCCTTGCGAGTGACGATCCGGCACGAAGCATCAGCGTCCTCAAGCAGTGGGAGGAGTACGGGGACCGGTGCGACGACGGCGCGGCGGGCCGGGCTGGGGGCAGCAGCATAGTCCGCAGGGACGATTCCGACTGAACGTCAAAAGCGATGCGATGTCGGTCATTTCACGCCTTGGGCCGGATGGCCGGCGCCCCGTTCGCACTCGAAAGATTGGCCCTCCGAGGGGCCGCCCCGCGGGCATCCGGCAGCGGATTCACTCAAGAGGGCTTTCTTTGAAGGAAGTTGTCGAGATCACGGGTGGATCCGTGCTACGGCCCGGGTGATGGCCCGGGCGCGGATCAGATCCGCCGCATCCGGTAGACGCAAGTCCGGTAGGGCATCTCGACGTTGTCGCGGCCGGCCAGGGCCGGCTCGGTGGCGGCCAACTCGCCGATCTCCCGGTCCAGGCGGGCCCGTTCGGCGGCGTCGGCGGTCAGATAGGAGGAGCGGGACCGCACCAGGTCGATCAGCCGATCCGTCGGGACGGTCACCGAGTGCTCGACCAGACCACGTTCGGGTTCGGTGAACCACGGCGTCACCGGACCGTACTGCCAGGCACTTTCCAGGCCGTACCCCTCGGTGCCGACGATGCCGGACAGCGCCGCCACCCACGGGGTCCGATCGTCACGGATGTTCCACAGCGCAGCGAAGGCGCCCCCTTGCGCAGCACCCGGTGGATCTGCGGCAGTGCGTCCTGCGGGGTGAACCAGTGGTAGGCCTGTCCGACGACGACGGCGTCGACGGACTCGTCCGGCAACGGGATGTCCTCGGCGCTGCCGGCGAGCACCTGCGTGCCCGGGTGACGTTCGGCGGCCACGGCGCGCATCTGCCGGTCGGGCTCGACCGCGATCACCTCGTGGCCGACGGCGCGCAGGGCACCGGCCAGCAGCCCGGTGCCCGCCCCCAGATCGAGTACCCGCACCGGCTCGGCGCCGACGGCCCAAGTGACCGCCCGCACCGGGTAGGTGGGCCGGATCGAGTCGTACAGGCGGGCGGCGGAACCAAAGGACAGCGCAGAGCCGGACATGCCGGTGAGCGTACCCGGATCCGTTCGACGGTACCGGCGTTGCCGCAGCCCGTGGACCCGTGGGACGGCCCGGGCGGCATGATGGGTCGTCGATCCACGGGCAGTCGATCCACAGGCAAGGGAGAACCGGTGACCCTCGACATCCAGCCGCTCGATCCGCACCACGCCACCGAGGAGACCCTGGACGGCTACCACCTGATGCGGGCCGCAGCCTGGGCCGTCGACTTCCCCGAGGACCCGCCGCTGACGAGGGAGGGCGCGATCGGCCGGCTGCGCACCCCGCCGGTGCACGAGGGGCCGGGCCGGGTCTGGGCCGGCCACCTGGACGGGCGGCCGGCCGGCACGGTCCGGCTGTCGCTGCCCGAGGCGCCGAACGACGGCATCGCCAACGTCGAGGTGTGCGTCCACCCCGAGCTGCGGCGGCGCGGGATCGGCACCGCGCTGCTGCGGTCGGTACTGCCCGAGGTGTTGGAGTCCGGTCGCGAGGCGAAGGTCAGGGCGCGATGTCGAATGCGGGCGGCCGGAGGCCGGAGAGGCAGGCCGTGTCGGGTGCGGTCGGGGTGTCGAAGAAGGAGGTGGTGATCGACTGGGCGCAGGGGGAGTCGGCGAAGACCACGTGGGCGACCCAGGGGATGGTGACCTCGGTGGACCGGCGCAGTGTGCGGGCGGCGTACGGGCCGCTGCTCGGCGCGGTCTGGGAGTCGAAGCCGCCCGACAGGACGAGGGTCGGGATGTCGCTGTGCGTCACGTCCCGGACCGAGCGCGGGGCTGCGGGGACGTCCCAGGCCCGGCAGTCCGCGTGGAGCCACGCGAGCCCCGGTGCGTTGGCCAGCACCGACTCTGGGAACGACGGGAACGCGCGCCGCCCGGCGCGGAGCACGTCGGCCTCGGTCTCGTACGGGGTCCACTCGCTGCAGAAGACGCCGTAGGCGAGTCCGTGCGAGAGCCTGCCGATGGCCTGGGGGCTGAGCTTGCCGCCCGCCAGCTGCTCGGCGATCCGCTGCGGGTTGCCATGGGCCAGCTCGTCGATGGAGCGGGGTACTCCGGCGGCCAGGTGGCTGGCGAAGGTCAGCCAGTTCACCAGGGTGCCGCCGTCCAGCACGACCTTCACCGGCTCCGGTCGGTCCGGCACGGTGACGGTGGTGGTGACCGGTCGGGCCTCGAGTTCACGGACGAGGCGTTCGAAGGTGGTCTTCAGGTGCGGGTAGCGGTCGTTGCAGGCGGGCTGCTGCGCGCAGGCGTCGAAGATGCCGTCGAAGCCCTCCTGGGCGGCCTTCCAGGTGACGGCTCCGCCGGCGAGGGAGGGCGGCAGTACGCCGTCGATGCCCACCGACCGGATGCCGTCCGGGTGCTCGCGCATGTAGAGGAGGGCCAGGTCGGTGCCGTAGGAGATGCCGAACACGTTCCACTGCTTGATGCCCAGCGCGACGCGCAGGTCCGCGTAGTCGGCGGCGCTCTCGGTGCTGTTGTACGCGCTCAGGTCGGCCCCGAGCCCCACCAGCCGGTCGTGGCAGGTGCGCGTCGCTTCGACGTGCAGGCGCCCGGTGGACGGCGCACCGTAGACGAGGCCGAGGGCGTCGGCGTTGAACTGGTCGATGTTCGGGCAGGTGAGGGCCGGGTCGGCCGAGTACGTCCCGCGCTGGGACATGAAGATGACGTCGCGATCGCGGTTCAGACCGCCGTTGAGCGCCAGCGGAATCTCGGAGACCGCGTCGTCGCCGGGCCCGCCGGCGAACCACACGATCGGGTCGCGCGTCGGCCGGCTCGCGGCCGCCGGCACGATCGCGACCCCGAGGGTGATCATCCGTCCCCCGCGCTGCGAACGGTTCTCCGGCACCGTCAGCGTCCCGCAGCGGGCCTGCCCGAGGGCGGGGATCGGATCCGCCGTCCTCGGACACGGGCCGGGTTCGAAGCGGGCGTGGCCGGCCGTTCGGGCGGTCGTACCGAGCTGCGCCTCGGTGCCGTCCCCGGCGTGGGCGGGCGGCGTGGCGAGGCCGAGGAGGAGGACACCGGTCGCGGCCCCGGCGATCGCGGTCCGGAGCCGTCGCACGGAGCGTCGGTGGTGGGGTGGGCGGACGGACATCATGCGGTCTCCGGCTCGGGGGTGATGGTGAACGGTTGCGGGGTGAGTCCTGCCGCACAGGTGGTGTCGGGCGCGGTCGGACGGGCCAGGAAGGAGGCCAGGACGCTCTGCGCGCAGGGTGACTGGGGCACCACCCAGTGGCCGATCCCGGGAATCAGCACGGCGGTCGACCGGGGCAGCGTCCGGGCCGTGTACCGGCCCCAGCTCGCCCCGGTCTTCGCATCGAAGCTCCCGGAGACGATGAGCGCCGGTACCGTGCTGCGGGTGGTCACGCGCTGGACGGCGGTGCGGTCCGGGACGTTCCAGACCCGGCAGACGTCGTGCTCGAAGGGAAGCTGCGGTGCCTGGGCCAGGACGGAGTCCGGCCACCCGGGAAGGCCCGGCGCCCCGCCGCCAGCAGGTCGGACTCGGAGAAGCCCGGCACCCACTCGCTGCAGGCCACCGACTGCGTCAGGCCATGGGCGAACTCGCCGACGACGGGCGTCGCGCCGGCGGCCTGGGCCCGGGCGAAGCGCTCCGGGTTTCCGTGGGCGAGTTCGTCGAGTGCCGCCGGGACGTCGACGGCCTTGACGGCATTGGCGACCAGGAGATTCACCAGCGCGCCCCCGTCGAGGACGACCTCCACCGGTGTCCCGCCCGCCGGCGGTTGCGCCGTCAGCCTCAGCGGGTGCGCCTCCAGCCGCCGGACCTGCTCCGTCAGCACGTCCGGGAGGTTCGGATAGCGGCTCTGGCAGGCGGGCTGGGCCGCGCACGCCGCGAGGATCGCGCCGATCCCCTCCCGGGCGCTGTCCCACGTCCACGGCAGGCTCACGACCTGCGGAGGTGCGACCGAGTCGATCGCCACCGAGCGGATCCCCTCGGGGTGCAGCCGCAGGTAGGTGAGAGCCAGGTCGGTGCCGTACGAGTACCCGTAGACGTTCCACCGCTCGACGCCCAGCGCCTTGCGCAGGTCGGCGAAGTCCGCGGCGTTCTCCGTGGTGTTGTAGGCACTCAGTTCGACTCCGCCGGCCGCCAGACGGTCCCGGCACTCCTTCGCCGCGCGCACCAGCCGCCGCCCGGTCGACGGCGCGTCGTAGACCAGCCCCACGGCCTTCGCGCCGAAGCGGTCGATCTCGGGGCAGGCGAGGTTCGGTTGCGCGTGGAGCGTGCCCCGCTGGGCCATGACGATCAGATCGTGGTCCCGGTTCACCCCGGAACCGATCAGGAACGGGATGCTCCCGAACGCGTCGCCGCCGGGACCCCCTCCATGAACACCACGGGCTCGGCGGCCGGCCTCGCCGATGCGGCCGGGATGATCGCGACGGCCAGCCGAATGGTCCGCCCGCCGTGCCGCTCCCGGTTCTCGGGCACCTCCAGGAACCCGCACCGCCCGGGGACCGGATCCGCCGTCTGCGGGCAGGCGCCGGGCACGAACCGCGCCGGACCGGCTGACACGCCCTCACGGACGGTCGGTGACGCGGCACCGGCCGGTACCGGGGCCGCCGCGCCCACGAGCGCCAGCACACCTGCGGCGACAGCTGCCCCGGCCGGCCCGCCCCGGGAGCGCGCCCGCGTGAACCGGTGCTGCGCCCATCTCCGTACCGACCGGCCGATCCCGTGAAAGGGTGGCGGGCAGCCCGGGGCCATTCCCTGTTCCACCATGTGAGTCCGTATCTCTGACTGCCCGTCGGCCCGACCGGCAGAAACACCTGGCAACGCCCCCCCGGGAGTCCGGGCGGGTACTGACCAGCCTGCGTCGGTGGGAAGCCGATCACCACTCACGTCCTCCACCTGGAGCAGGAGCGGCACGGTGGCAGTCCCCGTTCGACGCCGTCGAAAGGGAACGCGGCGACACCAGGACGATCCCGGGGATCGACCGGTCAGGAATGGAGAAGCGTGGGCGGCCGGGTGCCTCGTAGCGTGGTGGTCATGGCAAACACCACTCCCACCGCAGTCGCCCTGTCCCTCGGTTCCGTCACCGTCGAGGTGGCCGATGTCGAGGCCGCCGGCCGTTTCTACCGCGCTTTCGGCGTGGACACCCGGATCCGTCTGCGGGCGGCCGAGGCGCCCTCGGCCGGATTCCGCGGGTTCACCCTGGCGCTCACGGTGTCTGGTCCGGCCACCGTCGACGGCTTCGTCGGCGCGGCCGTGGCGGCCGGCGCCACGGTGCTCAAGCCCGCCGCGAAGTCGCTGTGGGGCTACGGCGGCGTCGTCCAGGCCCCGGACGGCACGATCTGGAAGATCGCGACCTCGGCCAAGAAGGACACCGGCCCCGCCACCCGCGAGATCGACGACGTCGTCCTGCTGCTCGGCGTCGAGGACATGAAGGCCACCAAGCAGTTCTACGTCGGCCGGGGCCTGGCCGTGGCCAAGAGCTTCGGCAGCAAGTACACCGAGTTCGCCCCCGGGCGGGCCGGCTCCGTCAAGCTGGCGCTCTACAAGCGCCGGGCCCTGGCCAAGGACCTCGGCGTGCCCGCCGACGGCACCGGCGCGCACCGCATCGTCCTCGGCGGCACCGCCGACACCTTCACCGACCCGGACGGCTTCGCCTGGGAGCCCGCCCCGGCACAGCCCTGACGACCTGCCGTGCCGTTGCACGCCGTTCGGTTCGGCGGGCCGCCATCCGTTCGGCGCTCGGCACCCGGACCACCTGGCGTCCCGCGGGCGGTCATGACATGGTGCTGCGCACGTGGGCCGGCACCGCCCACCACTGGTCCGGGCGGTCCACGACGGCAGCGTCCGGGCCGGTCTTGATGCAGCGGGCGAGTCGCAGCAGGTAGGCCGCGATGCCCGCTGCGCCCTGCATCCAGGCCGTGCCGGGGGCAGCAGCGGCGGGTCGTTGCGGTGTTCCAGGAAGCGCCATCGGGCGCCCGCCCCGTCCCGCACGGCCCGGTCCACCAGGGCGTCGCCCATGCGGTGCGCCGCGGTGAGCAGCGTGTTCCTCCGCTCCGGCACCTGGCAGTCCTGCGCCGCGTCCAGCAGCACGTCCCCGACGCCCGCCGTTCCGCAGCACCGGCCGTCGTTGTCCCAGAAGCCGGGGCGGAGGCGTGCCGGGAGCCCCGAGGTGAGGAGGAGGTCAGGCAGCGCTGCCGCAGGTCGTCGACGTCGTGGCCGGCCACCCGGGCGATCCCGGCGTGCGCCAGCGCCGCGAACAGGTACGAGGTGCCCGCCGGGCCGTGGCACCACGTGTACGTCACCGGCTCCACCTCCCGGCTGGACGGCGGGATGGTGTGCGGGACGACGAAGCCCCCGCCCTCCAGCGAGCCCACCGCGAGCACGTGGCGGGCTCCCTCGGCAGCGGCGTCGAGGAAGTCGCTCCGATCCAGCGCAGCGCCCGCCACGGCCAGTGCGGCCGCGATCCCGGCGGTCCCGTGCGAGTAGTTCGGCATCCTCGACTGCGCACCCGGCGTCATGCCCCAGTCCAGGCCGGTCTCGCGCCGGTCCGCCGCTCGCAGCAGGGCCTCACCGCCGGTCGCCGCGATCGCCTCCGTCTCCTCGCTCCGCGCCCAGACCGCCGTCATCACCACGCCCGCCGTCCCCACGACGACGTCGAGAGGCTTGTCGCAGTCCGGCCCGAGGTCGAGAGTGGTCTGCCACCCGTCGGGGGTCGCCAGGCCTGCCAGCCGCCGCAGCGCCGTCACCTCCTCGCCCGGCGCGAGGAGTCTCAGCGCGGTGGCGTCCCCGGCGAGGCCGTCGTACAAGGACGCCTCCGTTCGGGTGCCGGCCTGCGCGGACAGCCTGGCCACGATGCCGGCGGCCAGATCCCGCTCCCGTGGGGTCAGCGGGCGGTGCTGGGCGATCTCGGCCAGGACCGGTGCCAGGCCGGCGATCCCGGCGTAGAGGGAGTCGCGGTCCCCGGCCGGTGCCGCCCCGTCCGTGCCGCCCTCCGGCACCGTCTCGGGCAGCCACGGCCCGTCGTCCTCGCGCACCTGGTCCAGTACCCACGACCAGGCGGCCTCGCCCACGTCCCGAAACGCCTCGCTCCTCGACACGCCGCCACGCTATCGAACCGTCGGAGCGCGTCCGCCAC
Source organism: Kitasatospora paranensis (assembly GCF_039544005.1). Classification (NCBI taxonomy): domain Bacteria; kingdom Bacillati; phylum Actinomycetota; class Actinomycetes; order Kitasatosporales; family Streptomycetaceae; genus Kitasatospora; species Kitasatospora paranensis. The sequence goes on along the minus strand of NZ_BAABKV010000001.1, from coordinate 1,660,958 downwards.
CGCTCTGTCGGCCTCCGGCCCGGTGACGGCAACCGGACGGGGTGCCGACGGGCCCGAGTGCCGGGGACGCGGTCAGCTGCCGCCCATCCCGCCCTGGCCGGCGACCATGGTCAGATTGAGCCCGCTCACCGCCCTGGCCAGGTGCGGGGCCTTGTCGGCGAGCCGGTGGGTCAGCGCGGTGATCCGCCCGGCGTGGGCCCTGCGGTCGTGTCGCGAGAGCACCAGCCTCAGATGCCCGTGGGCGGCCAGGGCTGCGAGTACCGCGTCGGCGAACGGCACCTCGGCGACCGGGGCGCTGCCGCGGACCAGTTCGGCCACCCGCACCTGCAGGTCCAGGGCTTCGCGTGGATCGTCCATCGCCACGGCCCGATGCGGCTTGACCGGGCCGTGCGGGTCGCGGTCGGCCATGACGGTGACGCCGAGCACGGTGAGCTGCTCCTCGACGGCTTCGAGGGTGTCGTCACGGCTGCGCCTGATCCACGACTTCCAGGTGCGGCGGCGGTCGCCCAGCTCGGCGAGCAGTGCGTCCAGCACGCGGTCCCCGGTGGGGTCGGCCGAGACGACCTCCACCCGGCCCGCTCCGTCCTCGGCGGCGGCGCCGCGGTGGGCGAGCTCGGCCAGGGCACCGGCTCGGACCAGGTACCCGGCCCGGGTGCGGTCCTGCAGCGACTGGTCCCGGGTGTCGAAGGCCAGCAGGTACGTGGCCAGATGCAGTCCTCGGCTCATGACACCGACGGTACGGCGCAGCGTCCCGCCCGCCATCGACCCACAGGACCAATCGGCCCTCCACCGGCAGGAGTACCCCGTCCGGCCGCTGTCGTCCCCCGGTCGCACAGCGGCCGGACGAGGTAGTGCGGCGCGGCCCGACACGCCGGTCACCCCGCGGGCAGGAGCCCGATCGTGTCGGCGGGTGGACAAGGGGGACGGCCCGGGCCCCCTGCGCGGGGCCCGGGCCTTGAGCTGCCCTGCTGCTGCTGTCAGGTCAGCTGTAGGGCAGGTGCAGGACGGTGAGGTTGCCGGTGCCCAGCGCGCTGGGGCTGGTGCCGAGGGCGTTCCAGATCTCGGCCCTGACGGTGCCGCCGGCGAGGTTGCAGGGGGTGCCGGTGGCGGATTCGAGGCCGGTGGTCTGCGTGTAGTGCTCCCAGCCGGCGACGGGGTCGGTGGCGTAGTAGTGGTAGGTCTCGACGCGGTCCCAGGAGCCGTCGCCGGTGCAGTCGTAGGAGAGGCGGAGCTGGGTGGCGTTGCCGACCGAGGTGTTGGCGTCGACGGCGAGGTCGAAGTCGGTGGTGCCGCCGTTGTAGGTGAGGTCGAGCCCGGTCGCGGTCAGCGTGAGCGGGCCGGACGGGGTGCCGTCGTGGTTCGCGCCGCCCGCCGAGGTGATCACCGCGCTGCCGGACACCCGCACGGCCGCTGTCAGGCTGCCGTCGCCCTGCGCGTACAGGGTCGGCGAGGAGGAACCCCCGGTGCCTCCCGAGGCGGACGGCGAGGAGGTCGAGCCCGTGGTCGCGGTGTAGGGCAGGTTCAGCACGGAGGCGTTGCCGGTGCCCAGGGCGCTGGGGCTGGTGCCGAGGGCGTTCCAGATCTCGGCCTTGACGGTGCCGTTGACCAGGTCGCAGGGGGTGCCGGTGGCGGACTCCGGGCCGCCGGTCTGCGTGTAGTGCTCGACGCCCGGAACAGGGTCGGTGGCGTAGTAGTGGTAGGTCTCGACGCGGTTCCAGTTCCCGTTGCCCGCGCAGTCGTAGGAGAGCCGGATCTGGGTGGCGTTGCCGACGGCGGTGCCCGCGTCGACGGCCAGGTCGAAGGCGGTGGTGCCGCCGTTGTAGGTGAGGTTGAGCCCGGTCGCGGTCAGCGTGAGCGGGCCGGACGGGGTGCCGTCGTGGTTCGCGCCGCCCGCCGAGGCCACGGTGGCCGTGCCGGCGGCCCGCGTGCTGCCGGTCAGGCTGCCGTCGCTCTGCAGGTACAGCGTCGGCGAGGAGGTGGCTCCGCCGGTGGGGGAGGGCGAGGCGGAGGCGCTGCCGGTGGGGCCGGCGGACGCGCTGGGGCTCGGGTCGGCGGTCGGGGTGGGCGAGGCGGTGGGAGATGCGGTGGAGGTCGGGCCGCCGCTGGGGCTCGTGCCGCCGGTGGCGGTGCCGCCGCTCCAGGTGTTGGCGCCCGAGGCGACGGTCTTCCCGGCCGGGACGTCGACGGTGGTGCCGTCGGAGAAGTGGACGGTGCGGGCGGTGGCGGTGATGTTGGCGGCGACGTAGGTGCGGGCGCCGTTCTTGGCGAAGACCGAGGCCAGCGGGGAGTCCGCGGTGACGGTGGTGTCGACGTTGCCGAGGGCGGCGAGGTTGCGGATCCAGTGGAAGGTGTGGGCCTTGCTCTCGCCCTCCTCCGAGGTGAACGAGTTGTTCGCGCGGAAGGCCGACAGCGCCTTGTCACCGTCGCCCAGGGCCAGGAATTCGTACCAGATGTCCGTCCAGATCGTCGGCTGGGTGTGGCCGCTGTTGGTCAGCATGTCCTGGTAGTCGGCCTTGACGTAGGCGGGGTCGTAGCCGAGGTAGAGGTGACCGCCCGTCACCGGGAGGAGGTTGATGCCCTGGATCTGCTCCGGGGCGCTGGAGAACCAGGTGGAGTACGCGCCGCCGTCGCCCCACACCATGCCGACCTCGTGGTGCGGGAACGCGGCCGGGTAGTTCTGGTGGTTGCTGTCGAACCAGTAGTCCTGGATGGCCGCGGCCTGCGTGGTGTACATGTAGATGCCCGCGTCGCGGACAGCCTTGTTGCCGGTGGCCTCGCCCCACTGGATGAGGCCGTTGTCGAAGTTCATGCCCTCGGACGAGGACTCCTGGTTGTTGCCCGCGGCGAACGAGCCGTGGCCGGACGCCCAGTCGTGGCCGTCGTAGATGTCGAAGTCCCGCAGGTACGGGAAGCGGGTGTCGCTGCGGTCGTAGTTGTCGGCATCGCGGATCAGCAGGTCGACCATGCCGCCGTACTGCCCGGTCGACGCCCAGGCCGGGTCGAACTTGGCGAGGGTGGCGGCCGCCGCGACGTAGTAGCCGTAGTGGAAGTGATGGTCGTTCAGTTCCTGGTCGGAGCCGTAGGAGGCGGGGTAGCCGATCAGCGTGCCCCAGTTCTTGTCGTAGTAGAACAGGTGTGCCGTTTTGCCCGCCGACGCGGTGAACCAGTCGGTGAGCTTCGACTTGATCGCCGCCAGCGCCGAGTCGCGGACGGCGGTGTTGCCCGTCTGGTCGGCGATCTCCGCGATGCGGGCGGCCCGGCCGAGGCCCTTGCCCGTCCAGTAGGTGTCGTCGCTGACCTGCTTCGTGGGGTCGGCCTGCTCGGCGTTCAGGTAATTCTGCAGGGTGGCCGCGTCCGTGCCACTGCTGTCACCCACCGCGGGCACCTCGGGCAGCACGCCGTGGTACACCATCGACGTGGTGAACGAGGAGACGCCGGTGAGGACCTTCAGCGCACCGCGTCCCGACACGTAGGTCTGCGGCAGCGGGCTGCCGCCGGCGAGGTACTGCCACTGGTGGGGCAGCAGCGCGGCGACCGTGCCGGTCTCGGTGCCCTCACGGGCGACCGTGGTGAACCGGTAGTCGGTGATGACGGTGCTGTTCGCCTCGTCGTAGCGGTACGCGACCGTGCTGCCGGTGACGTGGCTCTGTGCGTACTGCCCGTACGTCGCGGCCAGGCCCGCGCGGTCGATTGCCGTCGTGGCCGGGGTGGTCGGCAGGACGGCGATCGAGAAGAAGCCCTTGCCGGCGAGCGAGGAGGTGATCGCGGAGCCGTTCACCGACCAGGTCGCACCGGAGGGCGTAGGCGACGTAGTCGTGGCCGTTGACGGTGTAGCCGATCGACGAGCCCGTGTCGGCCCAGACCGTCGCCGTGGCCCCGGAGGCGACGGAGATCTGCGCGTTGCCGCCGGTGACCTGGAAGTAGGCGAACGGAAGGCCCTCACCGATCGTCGCCCGCAGCGTGTGGGCACCGTCGGAGAAGTACGGGCTGACCGTCCAGTCGCTCCACCCGTCGACCTTCACCTCGGGGGCGCCGAGGCCGGTCACGCCCGCGACGAAGTCCTCGCTGTAGGGGAAGTGGTACTCGCCCACGCCGGTGCCGCTGCCGGAGATCGCCGGAGTCGTCGTGTACGAGAAGCCCAGGCCCCCGGACTGCGCACGGAAGCCCAGCGGGTGCGCGAACAGTGGCTCGCCGTAAGCGCAGTTGGTCTTCTTCCACAGGATCGAGGACCACCAGTCGTTGGTGGGCACGGCGCCCGCGGGGGCGTTGGCGGTGACCCACTGACGTGGGTCGGTCGACAGGTTGCCGCAGCCCGAGGGCAGCGGACCCGCGGCCTGCGTCGTGTAACTGCCGGCACCGACCGTGTCGGCGGACGCCGCCTGCGGGCTGAGCGCGGCCAGCGCCGCACCGAGGAGCGCCGCCACCAAGCCGACGGCGCCGGGGCGAAGGAACCGGCGGCGGCCGGACGGGCCCCCGTCCGGCGAGCGGCGCCGCCGGGTGAGCCGTGGACGGGCACGGCCCGTCGGAACGGATCGACAGGTCTGAACACCATGAGATCTCCCAGGGTGGGGGCCGCGCACCGGAACGACATGCGCGACGGGAGGACGGAACGGACTGCACAAGAGCCTTCGTGAGGGAAGGCCATGACCCTTCGGACGAGGCTCGGCAGCTTGAGGAAGTGAGCTTGATGAAGAGAGCTTGTGGAACGAGAAACTGAGAGCGCTCTCAAGTCGAGGAGGTTAAGGGCGCTCTCACGGACCGTCAATACTTCGGACGCCCCCGGCCGAGCGACGGCCGCTGGGGCCGGAGCTGCCGGGTGCCGGTGAGGCGACCGGAGCAGTCGTGCCGCGCCGCCGTCGGCGCCTGCCGGCGACCCGATGGCGCCGGGGTGGACGCCTCCTGCCGGTAACTCCTGCTGCTCACCTGCCATTCGGAGGGAAGGCACCATGTCGACGGGGCGCCGCCCATCGTCGCGTGCGAGGATTCCGGAGGGTGCGCACGGACTCCGAACTCCACCGGGCCGCGAGGTCGCATGGAGGCCTTGCCCCCTTGATGCCACCCCGGTGGGGGTGTCATGCTCCTCTCTGTCCTGAGAGCGCTCTCAGCATTGCCCTGCCCGCCGGGCTCGGCTCCGTCCTCGTCAGAGGATCGCGGGCAGTCCGAAGTCCGCGACGTGCTCGGCACCCAGGAAGGAGACGATTCCTGCCACCCGGTCCCGGCGCAGCGTCAGGACGGTGATCGACCAGGCTCCGTGCACCGCGTCCGGCGCCGCCCCCACATAGAACGCCACCGCCGGCTGCCCGTTGGCGGTGGTGAGCAGGTAGCGCCAGCTGGGGCAGCGGGTCAGGGGAACGGCCACCGCGAAGTCCATCACCGCGTGCACGCCGGAGTACCACTGCGCCAGCGGCGGCATCGACCACGTGACGTCCTCGGTGAGCAGTGCGACCAGGGCGTCGGCGTCCCCGCGCTGCAGGGCGGTGGCGAAGCAGGTCGCGATCTGCCGTACCCGTGTGTCGCCGACCATCCGCAGGGTCTGCTGCTGGGAGATGTCCGGCACCTTCGCCGCGAGCTGTCGCCGGGCCCGGGCCAGGGCGGAGTTCACCGAGGTGGTGGAGGTGTCCATCATCGTGGCGATCTCGGCGACGGAGAAGCCCAGGACGTCGAACAGGAGCAGTGCGGCCCGCTGGTTGCCGGGCAGGTGCTGCACGGCCGCGACGAAGGCGAGCTCCACGGCCTCGCGCTGCTCGTACCGGGCGGCGGGGCCGGCCGGCAGGCCCGCGTCGGCGTACGGGCTCAGCCACGCGACCTCCGTCAGCGGCGCGGCGTCGAGCACCGCGTGGTCGGCTGCCGGACCGAGGTCCACCGGCAGCGCGCGCCTGCCGCGGTGGCCGACGGAGTCCAGGCAGGTGCGGGTGGCCACCGTGTAGAGCCAGGCGCGCAGCGAGCTGCGGCCCTCGAAGCGGTCCAGGCCGCGCCAGGCGCGCAGCAGCGCCTCCTGCAGGGCATCGTCGGCGTCGTGGGCGGAGCCGAGCATCCGGTAGCAGTGGGCGTGCAGCTCCCGGTGCAGCGGTGCCACCAGGCGGGTGAACGCGGCGTCGTCGCCGTCGCGGGCCGAGTCCAGGTCGGCGGCTGCGGAAGGGCCGGAAATTTCCTCGCTCACGAGCGACGATTCTGCCCCACCGCGGGAGTCACCTCTTCGACCGCGTATCCCGACACCCCGAGGAGGACCCCGTGACGAGCCCCGCAACGAGCCACGAAGCAAACCCCGCAGAAGGCCCCGAAGCAGGTCCCGGGGCAACCCCCGAAGGAGGCCCCGAAGGACGCCCCGGCCAGCCGCACACGGCGGCCTGGTTCGACATCTCCACCCCCGACGCGGCCCGCGCCCGCCGCTTCTACCAGGGGCTCTTCGGTTGGCCGGTCGAGGTGCTGGACGGCACCTACGCGCTGGTGGGTGCGGACGAGGGCCGGCCGACGGGTGGGATCGGCCAGGCCGGTCCGGGAAGTCCGTACACCGGGATCGTCGTCTACTTCCGGGTCGCGGACGTGGACGTGGCGCTCACCAGGGCCGAGGAACTCGGCGGCAGCCGCCTGCTGGAACCGCGGAACCTGCCAGGGACGGACCGGATGGCCGTGTTCGCCGACCCCGACGGCAACCCCGTCGGCCTGCTCGGCGCCTGAGATCGGAGACCGCCATGACGACCGCCGATCCCAGGACCGATCTGTGCCGCGCCCTGCAGGACGCCCGCGAGAGCGTGCTGTGGAAGCTGGACGGCCTGACGGAGCGTGACGTTCGCCGCCCGCTGACCCCGACCGGGACCAATCTGCTCGGCCTGGTGAAGCACCTGGCCGGCGTCGAACTGCTCTACCTGGGCTGGGTGTTCGACCGCCACTGCGCCGAGCCGGTCCCCTGGTTCCGCCCGGACCTCGGTCCGGCAGGGCTCGAGCCCAACAGCGACCTGTGGGCCACCGCGGAGGAGTCCCGCGCGTACATCGTGGACACCTACCGCATGGCCTGGCGGCACGCCGATGCCACTGTCGCGGCGCTGCCGCTGGACGCCGTCGGCCGCGTCCCGTGGTGGCCGGGGCAGGCCGGTGCCGCCGGCCTGCACCGGGTGCTGGTGCACATGATCGCCGAGACCGAGCGGCATGCCGATCACGCCGACATCGTCCGTGAGCTGCTCGACGGCTCGGTGGGCCACCGCCCGGGTGCCGAGCGGCTGCCCGCCGGGGACGAGCAGTGGTGGGCGCAGTGCCGCGACCGTGTGGCGGCGGCGGCCGAGCAGTGCTGAGCCGAGGCCGCCGATGGTGGTGGCGCCGAACCACGCCGGGGGTTGCGGTACTTGGGGCCGGAACGCCCGGGCAGCCGGAGCGGGCCCGGGTGCGGACGCCCTCCGCCTCGGTGCGCCTCGCCGCCCATTGCTCTTCGACCGGAAGGGGATCAGTCGATGCACCGATTTCAACGGGGCCCGTGGTGGATGTACGCCGTCACCGTCGGGGGCCTCAACATCGTTCGCCAGATCGTCCTCCCGCCCTCGCGGGTGGGCACGCCGGCCACCGTCGGCCTGTTCTTCGCGGTGCTGGTGATCGGCTTCACCGTGGTCACGGTCCTGTGGGCGCTCCTCGCGGATCGCGACCGTGAATGAGGGCCGCGCGGCCTCCACCCGGGCGAGCGGGCGCGATCCTTGCCCGATGAGCGGGTGCCCCTAGGGAGCGGGCACCCGAGGGGCCCGAAGGCCGTAACTTGCTGCGACGGTTGATGGGTTGGCAGGGGCCGGACGTGGGCGGCCGGACGCAAGCCGGTGATCGGTCTATCGTGTCGGTCCGGGTGGCTGTCGCCTTGCGAGGTGCCGGGGGCGGCCGTCGGCGAGGGGTTGTGCATGTCGAAGGGGCAGACCCAGTTGGGCTACGAGCTCCACCTGGCGAGGGCCTGGGACCAGCGCCTCGGCCCGGCCCCGCCGGGCAGCAGCGGCAGGGACCTGCTGCGCGGCGGCCACGGGGCCTGCCTGCTGACGGTCCTGCGGTTGGCGGCGCACCGGGGCCCGGAGATGGGAACCGGCACGGGCCTGGCGGCGGCTCTCGTCCGTGCCGGTCATCTCGCCCGGGCGGTCGAGCTGGTGCGGTCGAGCGCGGGCCGGTCCGGTCCGGGCGACGACCTCGTCCGTCTGGTGCGGACAGCGGGTGGGGCCGGAGATGTGGACGGTGCGCGGGCGCTCGCAGAGTCGCTGCCCGACCGGTCGCTCCGGGACCGCGCCCTGGTCGCCCACATCCCGGCGGTGGCACGTGCCGGCGGACACGAGCGCGCCGCCGACCTGGCGGAAGGGATCCGCTACCCCCACAACCGGCCCATGGCCTGGGCGGTGTTGGCGGAGACGGTGGCGGAGAGCGGCGACTTCCCGGCCGCGCTCGGCTACGCCGCCAGAGCGGCCGAGCACGCCGGTCACCACCCCGACGCGGGGCACGTGCTCGTCCGGCTCATGAAGATCACGCACGCCGCCGGCGACCACGTCCTGGCCGGCACGTACGCCGACCGCGTGGAGGGCTTCGTCCGGTCCGAGGGTCGAGCCGGCACCGGCCGGGGCGGGGCGCTCGTCGCGGTGCTGGCCTTCGAGGCCGGCAACGGCGATCTGGATCGCCTCGACGCCCTGCTGCGCGGCCTGGCCCGTGCCGACCGGGCCGTGGCGGACGGGCCGCAGGCGAACACCGGCGACCCCCATGTCCTGTGCCTCACGATCCTCGCCCGGCCTCGCCCGCCCCTCGACGCCAAAGCCGTGACCGAGCTGCTGGAGGCGGTCACCGGGACCGTCGACCAGGAGGTGGCCCTCGCCCTCGCCGACCGGGCCGAGCAGCTGCTCCGCCGCGACGGCGGCTTCGACAGCCTCGCCCTGCGGGCGGCCGTGACCTTGCTGCTGGCCCGGCACGGGCAGGTCGAGCGGGCGATGGCCCTCGCCGACCGGATCGTCGAGCCCGACCTGCGCGCGGCGCGGCAGGCCGAGATCGTCGAGGCGCTCGCGCGATCCGGGGACACCGCGCGGGCCGAGGCCCTCGCGGGAGCCTTCACCGACCGCTGGGCGCGGAGCAGGGCATTGATCGGCGTGGTCGGCGAGTTGGCCCGGTGCGGTCGGACGGCCCGGGCCGAAGCCCTCGCCCGTACGATCCCCGACCGGTGGGGACAGGGCGAGGCGCTGATCGGCGTCGTCCGTGAGCTGGCCCGGCAGGGTGAGTCGGAGCGGGCCGAGGACCTCGCCGATACGATCCTCCACCGCGCGACGCGGGCCCGCGCGCTGGCCGCACTGCTGGAGGTGTCGGAGCCCGCCCGCGCCCGCCGACTGGCCGCCCGGGCCGTGTTCCTCGGCGGCTGGCCGATCGTCCTCGAACACCTGGAGAAGATCGCCCCCGGTGGGGCACGCGTCATCGCCGACGAGGTGATGACATGGCAGGAGGCCTGCCTTGGCACCGCAGAGGGGCGGGACAGTGACGGCGAGTCCCCGGGCCGGCCCGTCGGCCGTGATGCCGAGGTGGGGTCGTGTAGGAGAGGGGCCGTCAGCCGCGGACCTGGTGCTCCACCCGGTGCCGCAGGTACTCGTCCGGATGGGACCGGGCGATCGCCACCGCCTCCTCCACCAGGGGGTGCAGCTCCGCCGGGAAGGCGGACGGACGCAGGGGCAGGCCGGGCAGGATGCAGCGCCGGACGTCCGGGTCCTCGTTGGCCACGAACTCCCGCAACGCCGCCTCGTGCCACTCGCGCACGCCGACCGCGTCGTCGTCGGGTTCCTGCCGGTCCCCGGCCGGGCTCACCGCCCGGAGCCGGGGGTGGTCGAGCGACAGGGCCGTCCAGTACCAGGCCCGCGCGGCACCTGCCCGCTCCGCGCCCGTCCCCGCCTGCAGGTAGCCGATCAGCCGGGACCTGACCCGCCCGCGCCCGAACGCGTTCAGGGCAGCCTCGACGAACCACCGGTTGAAGCTCGGGTTCGCGTCGTACACGGCCGCGCGGAGCAGTACCTCGAACGACTCCTCGGGGAAGGCCGTGTCCCGCTCGCAGGCCTCGCGCAGTGCCTGCCGGACGCGGTGGCCCCACAGGCCGTCGTCGGTGCCCGGCTGGCGCACCGCGTCGAGGCCGAGCACCTGGACCACATCCGCCAGACACCGGTCGAAGGGGGCGCCGTCGGCAGCCTCCGGCGCCGGCAACGCCATGAAGGTCGTCACGTCGTCCTGCTCGTCCATGTCCCGCGTCCCGTCCCCGCCCACAACCAACAGCCCCTTACCCTGAACTTCCCGGCCTGCCAGCGTAGTCGGCGTCAGCGCGGGCAACCGCGGCGCCTCCACGGTCGGCGGACCGTCGGGGCCGCGCGCCGCGCCTGCCACAGGCCGATCGTGACGCACGCGCCCCGCGGTGGCACTCCGCCGACGCCGGGCGGTCGGCGGCTTCTACTGAGGCCGGTCGGCCCCGGTGCGGCGGCCGGCCCATGCGGTGAGGCCGATGCCCACGAGCACCAGGCCGGGGCCGATCACCCAGTGCACCGCCCCCGGGGTGCCGGTGGTGGCGATGCCCCAGGTGACTCCGACGGCGATGACCAGCTGTCCCGTCCCCAGAAGCCGGGCATCACCCTTGCCGCCCCATTGGCGCGGCAGCCGGCCGCGGACCAGGGCAGGCAGCGCGGTGGTGAGCGTAAGGGCCCATACCGCCGTCAGGCAGATCCAGGCGAAAGCATGCACGGTGATGTCCTCTCCCGGGAGGTCCTCCGACGGACCCGCCAGGATGTGGATCTTGCCACCGGGCCGGGGACGGCTGTGCGGCGGGGCCCGGTTGTCCGTTAACGGCTGCGACCCGCCGGGCAGGGGCTGAGCCGGCGCGGTCCTCACCGTGCTGTGCCCGCGACCACCGCGGTGTACTCGGCGGCCAGGGCCTCAGCCATCGCCGCCGCCGAGAAGCGGGCCGCGACCGTGCCGCGGCCGCGCGCGGCGACTTCCGCCAGCCGGTCCGCAGGCAGCCCGCACACCTCGCGCAGCCGCTCGGCGAGTTCGCCGGCGCCACCGGTCGGCAGGAGGAATCCGTTCACTCCGTCCCGGATGTAGTGCGGCACGCCTCCGCGGACGGGCCCCGCTGCCGGCATTCCGGCATCCATCGCCTCCAGCACGGCCAGCCCGAACTCCTCCTTGGCGCTGGGGCACACGTAGATCGCCGGGCCGCACCAGCGGCCCGAGGCGAGCGCCCGCTCCAGCACCCGCACCTGCCGGTTGGGCAGCGCCGGCCACTGCGCGATCCGCCGTCGGGCCGTCGGCTCCGCGGACAGCAGTTTGGCGATCCGGCCGCGCATCCCGGTCTCGACGGGTGTCGCGTCGGAGCCGGACCCACCGATCAGAAGCAGTGCCGTCGATCGGTGCAGGCCGGCGTCGAGCCAGGCCTCCACCAGCCGGTCCTGCTGCTTGACCGGATGCAGCCGTCCCACGCTCAGCAGGACCCGCACCCCGGACCCGTCCGCGTCGAGCCCGTCCGGCCGATCCCCGCCGGCGAACAGCCGGCCCATCAGCGTCGCCGCGAGCGCTTCGTCGTGCTGGCCGGGTTCGAACGGTGGAATGCCCTCCGGCGGGGCCGCGATCCGCCGGGGACGGCGCTGCGACGCGAGCTGCGGAAAGTGCTCGGGCAGTTCGGCGGAGCCCGTCCGGCCGGGAATCGTCACCAGCAGATCGGCTCGGGCGACCAGCCGGTCCGCGACGAAGATCCGGTGCAGGTCCATGCGGAGGGCCGCGGCCGGTTCGCTGTTCGCGTGGACCGGCAGGTCGCGGTGGCGTTCGGCGGTCGTGCGATGGGGGTCCGGTGTGACCGTGAAGGCGAACCGGGCGCCGTGGCGCCGTGCCGTCTCGGCCATGGCCAGTGAGCCGTCATCGGCGAAGCGGGCGTGGACCACGTCGACGGCCGCGCCGGGCAGTGCCAGCAGCCGGGTGGCCCACCAGGCCAGTGCCGCGCGGTGCACGGCCGCGGTCCGGGGTCCAACGGCTCGGGGGCATCGACCGGGATCCGCATCACCCAGTGCTCGGGTCCCCGCCGGACCACCAGCGGCTGCCTCCGGCCGAGATCGGTGGGCCCGGCGGTGGCCAGGGTCATGACCCGGCCCACGCGACCCGTGCCGGTCAGCGCATCACCCAGGCCGCCCAGCAGGACGCTCATGCCCCCGCTCAGCCCCGCTCCCGGCTCGTCGAGCCTGCCCAGCAGCATCGACTGGGCGACGGTGAGGCCGCTCCCCGCCTCGGCAGGCAGAGGCCGTACGGCCTGACGGAAGGCCTGGCCGGCCGCCGCCCCCGGCACCGCCCGCTGCCAGACCGCGGCGAGCAGGAGCGCCTCGTAGCGATCCGCGGTCCGTGGCGCGACCCTCGGCAGCACCTCCGCACCGTGCGCAATCCCGGCCAGGTAACGCCAGGCGGCGTGCCGCTCGGCCCGGTCCGCCGACCGGGCCATGGCCGCGCACTCGGCCGCCGTCAACGGCTGAAGCCCGCCGCTCTCGGCCAGGTCGAGCAGGAAGGCCGCTTCGCCGGCGGGCGGCCGTGCCAGCAGCCGGCGGCGCAGTACGGCGGCTGCGTTCCGTCCGTGCCCGGCCGCCAGGGTCACCGCCCAGGCCTCGGCGAGCGCGGTCCGCACCGTGGGCGACGCGTGCGCAGAGGTCACGAGCTGCGCCGGGTCCGTCGCCAGGCCGTCGCGGGCCGCCCGGCGCAGGGCCGCGGCGGCGAGATCCTCGGTGGACAAGTCTGCCGTCCATGGGCCCGCCTCGACCCGGCCGTACTCGGCCCGGGCGAGCAGTCCGAGGAGGTCCCGGCCGCAGTCAGCGGGGGAGCTCTGGCCCCAGAAGTGCCTCCGCCACCCGGCCAGCTCGTCGGTCACCGGCCCGTTCGGGCCGCTGCCGGAGCCGGAATGCGTTCGCGCGGTTGTGCCGGGACTGTCCTGCTCCACGGGGTCGGCCTCTCGTCGGTGGCGTGCAGCCGTCACCCCCGGTCTTCGGAGACCGGCCCCGGACGGATTGGGCGCACGGTGGGCCGCACCCGACGGTCCGATCCGACCGGCGGGACCGCTCCGCTCTGGCATCATCGGGAGGGCTGGACGCTGTCCGGCGCCGCCCGGGATTCCAGGGAGGACACGATGGCCCGTGTCGTGGTGATCAGCCCGCCGTTCCGCTCGCACGCCGCACCGCTGAGCGTGCTCGGATCGGCCCTGCGCCGGGCCGGCGCAGACGTTTCCCTGGCCTGCACACCCCCTTCGCCGACCTCGCGGAGTCGGCCGGGCTTGGATTCCTGGAGCTCACCGTCACCCGCAACGCCAACCACGGCATCGCCGAGCGGACTGCGCAGGAGGAAGGCGAAGCTGCCCGGTTGCGCGAGTTCCTCGCTGCGACCGCCGACGGCGCGGTGGCCGCCCTGCTCATGCAGGCCCGCCACCGCCGCGCCGACATGCTGGCCGAGCCCGACCGGGTGCTGCGGGACGTGCGCGACCTCGACCGCCGAGTGCGGCCCGACTGGTACGTCGTCGACCAGCTCAGCTATCCGGTGACGCTGGCCCTGCACAGCCTGGCCCTGCCGTACGCCACGTTCTGCCCCGGCCACCCCAGCTACATCCCGGTGGGCCCGGACGCCTTCTTCGGGCTCCCGTACGCGTGGCCGGACACCCTGCGTCCCGACCCGGCAGCCCTCGCCCCGCTCCGTGCTGCGGTCGAGGAGAACGACACCGCCTTCACTTCGGCCTTCCGCACGGCCCTCCGCTACGAAGCACCGCAACGCTCCGTCCCGGAGAGGGCGTTCACGCTCTGCTCGTCGCACGCGGTCGTCTTCAACTACCCGGAGTTCCCCTGGCTTCCTCCCGCGCCGACCGGGCCGAGCGCGCTCTACACCGGGCATTGCCGAACGGAGCCGGACGCCGCGGACCTCGATCCGGCCTGGCGGGCCGTCGTCGACCGACTGACCACCGGCGGCCGACCGCTCGTCCTGGTCGCGCTCGGCACCTTCCTGTCGGCCCGGCACGATGTGCTGCGGGTCGCCGTCGAGGGGATCCTCCAGCACACGGACGCGTCCGTGATCGTGGCGGCCGGCGACCGGGCCGTCGACCTCGCTCACGACCCGGTGCTCGGCAGCGCCCCGACCGACCGGCTCCACATTGCGGAGACCGTCCCGCAGCAGGCTCTGCTGCCCGTCACTGCTGCGATGGTGCACCACGGTGGCAACAACTCGTTCACCGAATGCGTGTCCGCCGGGGTACCCGCGCTCTTCCTGCCCTTCTCCAGCGACCAGTTCGCCATCGCCCACGATGCCGAGCGTGCCGGTGTCGGCCGCAGCCTGGATCCCAACACTCTCGACGCGCCGTCCGCCGGTGCCGCCGTCCGGGCGCTGCTGGCCGGGAGCCGCACGCGAAGCGATGCCCTGCGGGACGACGTCCGGGCCCGCGGCCCGCACTGGGCTGCCGCGGAACTTCTGCAGCTCATGCCCGATCGCCCGGGAGCCGGGCGCTGAGACCGGACTCCGGCCACTGCGGACCCGGATCCCCGCGGGGTCGAGCACGGACTCCAACCGGCAGCCGCCCGCCCGCCACCGAGCATCCGGACGCCCGTCTCCGCCATGAGCGCCGCCGTGGGCGCCGGCCTTCCTGGGCAGGAGCGGGGCCGGCGCTCAGGCCGCGCGGGTGCGCCGGAACAGGAACCATGACGGTCGATGCCGGCGCGGCCGCCATCGGGGACGGGCCGGGCGGGTACCGGTCTGGCCCTGTGCACTTCGCGGCACCTGCATCGTGTGCGCACGACCGGGCGGCTGGGCGCGGCCTACGACGCAGGGGTTGCGAGTATGGCCTTGCGCGCACCACCTGCGGCGCCCTGCGGACGTACCGACCTCGGTCCGAACGCCGAACGGCCTGTGCACTCCCGGAACGGAATGAAGCCGGGGTGTGTCCTTTCGTCGGGGGCGCGCTCCCGGCATCCTGGTGTGAGCCGGGGTAGCTTCATCGGCATGGACCTTCGTACCACCGTCGAGCGTGCTCAACGCCTCACGCAGCTCCACGCCGACCGGAAGCCGCTCGTTCTGCCGACCGTCTGGGACGTCTGGTCCGCGCGGACGGCAGCAGACGCCGGGTTCCTTGCGCTGACGGTCGGCAGTCATCCGCTCGCTGTCTCTCGGGGGCCGCCGACCACGAGGGGCAGACCTTCCAGGAGGTACTCGCCGCCGTCAGGCCGATCATCTCGGCGGTCGACGTCCCCGTGTCCGTGGACCTGGAGGCCGGGTACGGGCAGGAGCCCGCGGATCTCATCGCCGGACTCGTCGAGGTCGGCGGCGTCGGTCTCAACATCGAGGACACCGTTCACTCGGACGGCGGACGTGTGCGCAGCACGCAGGAACATGCGAGCTACATCGCCGGTCTGCGCGCGGCGGCTGACGACGCGGGGATCCCGGTGTGGATCAACGGGCGGACCGACCTGTTCCTGCATGCGGACGAAACCGCAGGCGTCCTCGACGAGGCGATCGAGCGGCTGCGGGCCTTGGAGCAGGCCGGTGCCGACAGTGTCTACCCGGTGGGCATTCAGGACGACGACGACCTGCTCGCGGCGGTGATCGAGGCCGTCGCCGTTCCCGTGAACTCCACGGCCCATCCCGTCAGGCACGATCTCGGCCGGTTCCGCCGTCTCGGCGTCGGCCGGATCACCTTCGGCCCGCTGCTGCAGTTCGCGATGACGGACGCGATGAAGGACACGCTCCGGCCTTGGGCGCCGTAGCGTCGACGGTCCCGCCCCGGCAGAGTTGTGGGGCAGGACCGTTCGCGTCGGTGTTGGCCTCTCACCACCGGGGCTGCGGCTCCGGCCATCGATCGGAGCCACTGTCATCGGGCGGCCGAGTGCGCCGGCACGGTCCGGCCTCGTGGTGTCAGGCGTGTGAAGGGAAGCGGGCGAGGGCGTGCAGTTCGGCTTCCACGGCGTCGATGCCGTCGAGTCGCTTGCGGTCCCAGTGGGGGAGGGCGTCGGGTTCCAACTGCCGTGCGAGGAGGCCTGCGGTGTCGGCGGGCAGGGTACGGCGGAAGGCGTTGGCGAGCGCCTCGGGGATGCGGGCGCGGTAGCTCACGCGGTGGGCGACTTCCAGGGCGGTCGCGGCGGTCGCGGCGTCCAGCTCGCCGCGTTCGCCCAGCTCCCGCAGCAGCCACCGCACGTTGATGAGCGGCACGGTGAGTGCTTCGCTGGTGATCGGGTCCATCAGCAGGGCGACCTCGGCGTCGGCCTCGACGCGTCCGGTGCGGTACTGCTCGCAGACCCAGCCGTGCTGGACCATGCCGAGGGTGCGGCACTCCACGGCGCGCAACGCGCCCATGGACGAGGCGCCGGCGAGGTAGAGACCGCGTCCGAGGTATTCGCGGATCTCGGTGACGGAGACCGAGAGGTTCTGGCCGAACTGCCCGTCCAGGATGAGGGTGCGGTTGTTCCACCTCCCTTCGGTCGGGGTCCGCAGCAGGTCGCCGCGGATGATCGGTGGCTGCATGACCAGGTCGACCCCGAGGGTGTCGGCGCTCTCGCGCAGCTTTTCCGCATCCCCGGGCAGGAGCGAACTGCCCGCGTACACCGTGAGTTTCACTGCCATGCCGCCGTCCAGTCCGGTCGTTGCGCCGTGCGGGCGTTCAGGAGGCGCACCCCTGCCCGCAAGTGGTCGACGTGGGTGAACTCGCTGCCCGGCACCACGATCTTGACGATGGAGAAGGGAAGGCCCTCCGGGGCCAGGCTGGTGCGCAGGACGAGGTGCAGGCCGTGCTCCCCGAGCATGTCGAGCAGGAACGCCAGGTCGACCTCGTTGTCGCCGGAGCTGCGGTCGGGGATCGCGTGGAACGGCAGCCATGGTCGGCCCTCGCTCCAGGTGTGGAGGTAGTCGCGCAGTTCGTCGTACGAGGCGTGGCGCCGGTAGGCCTGGCCCTCCAGGTCCTCGCGCGCCCCTGCGATCACGACGAGGCGTGATTGCGCGGCCTCGGTGAGCGCCCGCATCAGGGCGATCTCCGGGTTGAGGTGGCAGCCCGCTCCTCCGTTGAAGAGCATCCCGTCGCGGGAGTGGGTGTCGTCGGTGGTGACGAAGAAGGTGGGAACGGGCAGCCCGCCGGTGTAGGCGTGGACGGTGACGCTGATCGAGGCCCGTTCGAACCGCTCGACGACCTCCCGGTGCGCGTCGGGGAGGGTGTCCAGCGGCACGCGGTGGCCGAGCCCGAGCTTCTCACCGAAGGCCGTGCTGTCGTGCTCGATGACCTCGTACAGTGCCTGCACGGTGGCGTCGACGGGATCGTTGCCCGCGGCCAGGCCGATGGTGTTGGACGACATCAGTCCGCCCTCGTGGGGGAAGGGCGTGAAGACGGCGACCGCGGGCACCGCGATGTCGACGTCGTTGCGCAGGCAGTGCATCGGCCACCAGGTGGTGGGCGTCTGCGGCGTCCAACTGTGGCCGCGGCGGGGGACGAGCCGCCGGGGGTCGAGCGTCGGCATCCGCTCGTTCATGACCTCGTACGTCACCGGTGGCTCGGGCCGGCCCTCGGGTTCGCAGTAGCGACGTTCGATGGCCTCCATCATCGCGGAGACCCGGGCGCCCTGACGGGTCCGGCCCTTCCCGCTGGTGACGGTGTTGAGTCCGCGGGCGGCCAGCGGGCGCACGGATTGGTAGACCGGAATGCCGAGGACGTCCAGGTCGGTCACGTCACTGACGCGGGTGACGCCGATGCGTTCCAACAGTGACTGCGCCAGCCATTCGACCTCGTCGAGCGATCGGCTGCGCAGGGCAAGGCTCTGGTCCACGGCGGAATCCTCCCGATGGTCCCGGTGGTCGGGGCTCCCGGCGTCCGGCGGCCGACACGGGGCTTTCGTCGCGGCCGGGGACCCCGGACCGCCGGTGGTCGGCTCCGTCAAGGGCGGGCGGTGACGAGGCGCAGCAGGTCGGCCGGGTCCATCGCGGCGAAGTATCCGGCGAGTTCGCCGAGAACCCAGTCCGCCTTCCGGTCGACGGGTATCAAGTGGTGGCGCCGGGCGGTGTCCTGCTGCTCCAGGTGGGCGGAGCCGGCCTGTCGCAGGGCCCGGACGATCTCGGCCGTGGCCGGCGACCGTTCGGCGAGGACGAGCAGCAGGCAGTCACCGTCCTTGCCGGCGAGCGCGCCGCGGGTGGTGCCCGCAGGAACGTACACGGCCGTTCGGGCCGGAGCCTCCAGCGGCGCGGAATCCGCCTCGCCGCCGTACCAGGCGACGCTGCCGGAGCACACGAGCACGACGGCGTCCACGTCCGCCTCGGCGAATGCCACCGGGGATCCGGCCGCCGCGAGGTAGGCGGTCGCCTCGACGTGCCGGCCGAACGTCCCGCGGACGATCTCGACGGCGGGCCGTGCGGCGGCCAGCCAGTCCGCGACGGACGGCAGACGGACGGTGGCGCCCGCGCGGTACTGCCCGGTGACGTTGCGGTGGTGGACGAAGCCGGTCACCTTGTGGTTCTGGACCCTGCGGGCGGTGAAGACCTCGGCGGCAGGCAACTTGGCGCCGTCCCGGTAGACCTCCACGTAGGGGTGCGCGAGCAGGCCGCAGTCGATCGTGCCGAGCACGTCGGCGGCGGTCGGCAGCGCCATGCCGCCGGACAGGGCCGTGTGGGCGGTGGGGCCGTTCCGGCGCCCGGCGAGCCAGCCCGCGAGGTCGGTGTCCACATCGGCGTGGGGGTCTGTGTGCGTCATCGTGATCCGTCTCGCAGACGTGCGGTGGCGAGGGCCCGGTCGACGAGCGCGGCGCTGTCGACCCGGGAGCCGAAGTCGTTGAGGTCGGCCAGCAGTGCGGCGGCTCGCGCGAGCGGGAGCCGGCGTCACGGCCCGCCCTGGCCGGGCGGCCGGAGGCGATCCACTCGTCGATGTACGCCTGCACGAGCGCCGACGGGAAGGGCTCGGTGAGCGTGAAGGTCACGTGCAGGGAGGTGCTGTCGATCGCGGTGGCGGCGTGCCCGGTGCCGTGCGGCAGGTAGAGGAGGTCGCCGGGTTCCATGACGACGACCTGCTCCTTGGAGGTGTCGACGTCCAGGCCGGCCGCCGGCTCGGGGGGCGTGTCGTACAGGTGCCACTCCTTGGCGCCCTCGAGCTGGATGGCGATGACGCGGGAGCCGTCGCGGTGCGGGAGCATGCCGCGTTTGCCCGCGGGCGTGTAGAACAGGAACGCCTTCGACTCGGCCGGGAAGACCGCGTTGAGCGCGTCGTTGACGTCCCGGAGGAAGGGGTGCCAGTCCTCGACCTGGTTGAGCTTGAGGGTCGCGCCGTTCGCGAGCTGTCCGCCCACGGCGACGGAATCGATGAACCCGTCGACGCGACTGCCGGCGACCGTCCGGGCAGCGAGGAGTTCGCTGTCGGAGGGTGCCAGGCCGTCCTGGAGGACGGAGAAGTAGGGGCGGCGCAGAAGGCTGCCGTCGATCAGCGCGAGGATGTCGCTGATGCGCGGCAGTCCGTCGAGAGCGACTGCGTTGCGCAGCACCAGGGGTTCACTCCCGTGGTACGCCGCGCGCAGATCGCTGCCGTCCTTCAGCAGATCGGTCAGCGTGCTCACCGGCACCGGCGGCTCTCCTCTCACGAGTGGGCGGCCGTGCCGGCGGCCGGGCGGAACCTGCCGCCTGACCGCCCGCACGGCGCGGGTGTGCGCGGCTTCGTCAGGCGAAGTCGATGTTCTCGATGAGCATCGGGGCGTCGCCGTCGAACTCGTCGAGCTCGTCGATCGCCGCAGCGCGCAGCTCGTCCTCGGTGGGCCGGATCAGGGTCTCAATGGGCACAATGATCTCCTTGCTCGTCGACGGTGACTGCGTCCCGCCACCCCTGCGGATCAACGGGCAGTCAGCGAGAACGTAAGCCCGCCGTCCGTATGCGGTCAACCTTCCTCGCTGCCGTCAAAAGTCCACTTTCACTGGGAATATGACACTAAGTTCGGGCACGATCACAACACCCTCACACAAGCGGCTCAGCGAACTCCGGTGACCCGTGGGAGCCCGAGGCGCATGCTCTACGCTCGTGCTGCGAAAGGGCCCGCACCCCCTGCCGGAGGCTCTTCTCGCCCCGAACAGCCCGCATGACGGCTCGATCCGTGGGGAGACCCGCCTGCCATGACCACGTCCTCCAGCATCCCCGCAACAGCCCCCGCACCGACCCGATCGCTGCTGCGCACCCACCGGGGCTTCCAACTGCTGCTCACCGGCGACACCGTCAGCCAGTTCGGCAGCCAGGTCACCACACTGGCGCTACCGCTCGTTGCTCTGAGCACCTTCCATGCCTCCGCGTTCCAGATGGGCCTGCTCACGGCGGCCTCCACGGTGCCGGTCGCGATCGCCGGCCTGCCGGCCGGGGCGTGGGTGGACCGCATGCGGCGCCGCCCGGTGCTCGTCGCGACCGACCTGCTGCGATTCGCCCTGCTCGCCTCGATACCGCTGGCCTACGCCTTCGGTGAACTGACGCTGGCCCAGCTGTACGCGGTGGCGGTGCTGGCCGGCACCGCCACCGTCTTCTTCGACGTCGCCCACCTCTCGTACCTGCCGTTCCTCGTCGGACGCGACCGGCTGACGGAGGGCAACGCGGTGCTGCAGAGCGCCAACAGGTGCGCCTACTTCAGCAGCCCCGCCATCTGCGGCTGGCTGGTGCAGGCCGTCGGGCCGGTCGGCGCCCTCCTGGTGGACGCGGTCAGCTTCCTCGCCTCCGCCGGCTCCATCGGCGCGATCCGGCGCTCCGAGCCGCAACCGGAGCACGAACCGCGCGGCACGCTGCGGCAGCAGATCGCCGTCGGACTGCGCTACGTCTTCCACGACGCGGTGCTGCGCATGCTCGTCTCCAGCGGCGTGCTGCTGTGCCTGGCGACCACCGCCCTGCTGGCCGTCCAACCGATCCTGCTCGTCAGGGACCTGAAGCTCAGTCCCGGGCTCTACGGCCTGCTGCTGGCCGGACAGAGCCTCGGTGGCTTCCTCGGCAGTCTGACCGCGCGGTCGGTGATCCGCAGGCTCGGGACCGCCCGCACGATCTGGGTGCCGAGCGTGGCCGTCGTGCCCTTCGTCCTGCTGATGCCTTTCACCGGCCACGGCTGGCTCGTTCTGCTCTACCCGGTCGGTGCCTTCGCCTTCGCCGTCGGCATCTCCATCCGCAACGTCGCCCAGCTGACCTACCGCCAGAACTCCTGCCCGCCCGAGCTCCTCGGCCGTATGAACGCCTCGATGCGGGTGCTGACCTGGGGCGCCATGCCGCTGGGCGGCCTGCTCGGCGGTGCGCTCGCCCAGTGGGGCGGCACCCGCGCCGCCATGTGGGCCGTCTTCGCCCTGATCGTCCTGTCGCTGCTCCCGGTGCTCACACCCGCGCTGCGCGCGGCCCGGGACTGACCCGGGCCGCGCCAGGCGCTACTTCTGGCCGAGGAACCCGACGACGGCGCGGCGCAGTCCCGCGCTGTCCAGGCCGTGGGCGATGGCGTGCTGGCGGGGCGAGCCGTAGTTGCGCAACTCGTCACGGCCGACGCCGAGTCCGAGCACCCGGTGCGACAGGTCACCCAGCGCGTCCGCGACCTCCGGGACCGAGGTTCCGGCGAGGTACGGCTCGACGAGGACGACGGCCGGCTCACGCTGGTCGGCGACGGCCGCCCGCAGCGCAACGGCGTCGAAGGGCCGGACGGTGGCCGCGTACAGCACGGTGACGTCCAGCCCCTCGGTCGCGGCCAGGACCGCGTCGGCCAGCGGGCCGACCGCGATGACGACAGCCGCGGTGCCCTGACGCAACGTGCGGAAGCCACGGTGCAGACGACCGTCGGCGATGCCATGGGCGTGTGCATTGGACTGGTTCGACAGGCGCAGGTACACCAGCCCGTCGCCGTCGGCCGCCTCCCGCAGCTGCGCCTCGGCCTCGTCGGCGTGGCCGGGGACGTCGATCGTCCAGTCGGGCAGCGTCGACAGCAGCGCCACATCACCGGGCGACTGGTGGGTGCGCCCGCTGCTCGAGATGTCGTACGAGGCCCCGGCGCTGACCAGCACCGCCCCGACCGCCTGGTGGTTGAGGTCCAGCTTGATCTGTTCGAACGGCCGCTCGATGAGGAACGGCGCGAAGCTGTGCGCGATCGGCCGCATCCCGGCGAGCGCGAGGCCGCCGGCGGCGCTGATCAGGAGTTGTTCACGGATGCCGAAGTTCAGTACCCGGTCCGGGTGGCGCTCGCGGGCGCCGTCGAACAGGGCCGATGTGAGGTCGGCGGTCAGTACCGCCAACCGGTCGTGGGTGTCGAGCAGCTGCGTCGAAACGTCGACGAAGCGCTCACGCATGATTCCGGCCATGGGGTCCTCCTGGGGTTCACGACGGGGTGGACGGATGCGGGCCGGCCGGCTGCGGCGACGGTCGCGGCCCGGTGCGAACGGGGGTCACCGCACCCCGGTGTCGGCCACCACGAGCCGTGGCGCGCCAGGGTGCGGGGCGCGGAAGGCGGCCTCCAGCTCATCGTGGTCCCGGCCGTTCGCCCGTACCGCCGACCAGCCCTCCACCTCGAAGCGCTTCTCCATGCCGCCCGGCCAGCCGTGGCTCGCCGAGTGGTTGTCGACCACGATCACGTGCAGCCGCTCCAGGCCCACGCGGCCGGCGTAGGCGATCGCCTCGTGGTTGGACCCCTCGTCCAACTCGCCGTCGCCGATGAGGACCCACACGTCGGAGGGGATGCCGCGGGCGCGCAGCCCCAGCGCCGTGCCCACCGCCAGCGGCAGCCCGTGGCCGAGCGAACCGCTGGATATCTCGACGCCGGGCACCAGGGCCCGGTCCGGGTGCATGCCGAGCGGGGAGCGGAAGGCACCGAACCGCCGCAGCTCGGCGGGGTCGATGAAGCCCCTCGCGGCCAGCACCGCGTAGTAGGCCATGGGCCCGTGGCCCTTGGACAGGAAGAACCGGTCGCGGTCCTCGGCCATCTCGGGGGTGACACGCAGCACGCGGTCGTACAGGACCCACAGGGCGTCGAGCGTGGAGGTCGCCGCTTCCCGGTGTTTCTCGTCGCCCGCCATCGTCGACATCAGATCGTGCAGGTCCTCGAAGGTTGCCGTGGTCATCGCTGCGGGGTCTCCAGACGTGTGTGGGTCGGGCGGGAGGTGGCACCGGTGACACGGTGGTGTCCCGGGCTGGGCGGGCTGGGCTGGGCTGGGCGGCTGGGCGGGCGGGCGGGCGTGGGAGGGTGCGGTGCCCGGCTACCAGATGCGCACCCGGTCGGCCGGGGCCCACCACATCCCGTCGCCCTCGCGCACCTCGAAGGCTTCGTGGAACTCGTCGAGGTTCCGCACGACCGCGTTGCAGCGGAACTCGGCCGGGGAGTGCGGGTCGACCACCAGCCGGCGCCCGACCTCGGCGTCGCGTGCCTTGAACCGCCAGACGCGGGCCCAGCTGAGGAAGAACCGCTGTGCGCCGGACAGGCCGTCGATGACCGGCGGCCGTGCGCCGTCGAGCGACCGGACATAGGCGCGGTAGGCCATGGTCAACCCTCCGACGTCGCCGATGTTCTCGCCGACCGTCAGGGCCCCGTTGACGTGCTGCCCGGGGGCCTGCGGCGACTTCAGCGCGTCGAACTGGGCGATCAGCGCGCCGGCCCGCTCCTCGAAGGCGGCGCGGTCGTCCGCGGTCCACCACTCCCGGAGTGCACCGGTGCCGTCGTACTTCGAGCCCTGGTCGTCGAAGCCGTGGCCTATCTCGTGGCCTATGACCGCTCCGATGGCCCCGTAGTTCACGGCCGCGTCGGCTTCGGGGTCGAAGAACGGCGGCTGGAGGATCGCGGCCGGGAACACGATCTGGTTCATCCGGGCGTTGTAGTACGCGTTGACCGTCTGCGGGGTCCTGAACCACTCGCCGCGGTCCACCGGGCCGCCGAGCCTCGCCAGTTCACGGTCGAGCTCGACGGCCGCAGCGCGCTGCACGTTGCCGACCAGGTCGTCGCGGTCCACCGTCAAGGCGCTGTAGTCACGCCATCGGTCGGGGTATCCGATCATCGACGTGAAGGCGTCCAGCTTTTCCAGCGCGCGGTCCTTGGTCGCCGCCCGCATCCAGGGCAGGGCGCCGATGTTGCGCCGGTGCGCGTCGACGAGGTTGCCGACGAGTTCGAGCATCAGCTCCTTGGAGCGCGGCGGGAAGTGCTCGGCGACGTACAGGCGGCCCAGCGCGTACCCGAGTCCGGACTCCACCAGGTCCAACCCGCGCTTCCACCGCTCGCGTTGGCCGGGAACGCCGGTCAGTACCGTCCCGTGGAAGGCGAAGTGCTCCTCGGCGAAGGGGCTGCTCAACAGTGGCGCGGTCGTACGGACCAGCTGCCACGACAGCCATGCCTGCCAGCAGTCCACCGGAGTCCTTGCCCACAGCCGGGCGAGCTCTTCGAGGAAGTCCGGCTGCCGCACCACGACTTCGGCGAGTGCCGACGCGGGAGCCCCGAGCCCTGCCCGCCAGGTGTCCCAGTCGAAGGCGGGGGCGAGGGCGTCCAGGCCCGAGCGGTCGAGGAGGGTGTAGGCGCGCACCACGTCGCGGGTGCTCACCCGGTCCCAATGGGCCGCGGCGATCCGGGTCTCCAGCTCGACGACCCGGTCGGCGGTGCCGGCCGGGTCGGCCGCACCGGTGAGCTTCAGCATCGTCTCGATGTGGGCGCGGTAGGCGGCGCGGACCTCGGCGAAGGACTCCTCCCGGTAGTACGACTCGTCCGGCAGACCGAGCCCGGCCTGGTGGAGATGGACGAGGTAGCGATCGGGCCGGCGCGCGTCGATGTCCACGTACGCGGTGAAGAGGCCCATGACCCCCCGACGCTGCAAGTGCCCCAGGACACGGGCAAGAGCCGGGTGGGAGTCGGCCGCGGCGATCAGGTCGAGGCCCGGACGCAGGGGTGCCGCACCGAGCTCCTCGATGCGCTGCTCGTCGAGGAAGCCGGCGTACAGGTCGCCGATGCGCCGCTCGTCACTGCCGTCCGGCGCGTCCCCGGCGGCGGCCCGTTCCGCGATCTCCCGCAGGTGCAACTCGGCCGCGTCGCGCAGGTCGACGAAGGATCCGGCGACGGCGCGGTCCTCGGGAATGACGGACTCCTCGAGCCAGCGGCCGTTGACGTGGCGGAAGAGATCGTCCTGCGGGCGCATCTCCGGCGACCTTCCGGAGACGTCGACGCCCGTCGAGACCGCTTCGCCCATGGCAGATCCTCCTGTGTCGTTGCCGTCCGCCAGACCGTATCCAAACTATGAGGTGCCGTAACAGGGTCGGCGGTACTTGCGGCACGCCCCCGCGTGTGTACGCGAATCGATCCGGGACAGGTGTGTCCCGGCGCCGCGCGGTCGCCTACGATGCCTGACGAATCGCACGTCGTGTGGTGACGAACGGGTGGGAGACGGTATGAGTCTGCGTGACCTGGGGTTCTCTGTCGACGAATTCTCCGGCGGCTGGCCGGACCGCGCCGTGACGACGACGGCGCACGAGGCGGTGCGCGCGGTGCTGTCCCCGGACGACGTGGACGAGCTCGTCACCCATCGCGGGCTGCGAATGCCGGCGTTCCGGATGGCGCGGGACGGAAAACTGGTCAACCCCCGCCACTACACGCTGGCGTCCGGCTCCGACACCGCCTCGACCGTCGGGCAACTCGCCGACGCGGAAGGGATCGCACGGCAGGTGGGCCGCGGATCGACCCTGGTCCTCCAGGGCCTCCAGCGGTTCCACCCCCGGCAGGCCGCCTCGCCCGGGCGCTCGCCGGCGATCTGGGCGCCCGGGTCTTCGCCAACGCCTATCTCACGCCGGACTCGGCCCAGGGTTTCGCCGAACACACCGATCCCTACAGCGCGTTCCTCGTCCAGCTCGCGGGCGCCAAGCGATGGCTGGTGCGGCCCTCGGCGGACGCCCCCGCGCAGGAGGTGGTCCTGCGGCCCCTGGATGTGCTGTGGCTGCCGGCGGGCTGGCTGCACGCCGGTGTCGCGCTGCCCGGCAGTCCCAGTGTCCATCTGACGCTGGCCGTCAACCCGTTGCCGCTCACCGACGTCGTCACCGCGATCACCGAGAGCCTGATGCGACAGGTCGACGGCGAGACGCTGCCCCCGCTGCCGGCGGACAACGCACAGCACGTGCTGGAGCGTGAAGTCGATCAGCTGGCCGCACGCCTGCGCGCCGCCCTGGAAGGCGTCGACACCAAGGAACTGGCCCGCACCCTGCTGGCCCGCAGCGTCGAGGGCACCGCGGCTCCGTCCGACCGGGTCAGCACGGTGCTCGGCTTCGCACCGCCCGACGCGCCGACGGGCACCGGGACACCCGGCGACGGCGGGTCCCGGCCCGGTGAACCAGGCCCCGCAGCGCGCTGACCAACGGCCTCCGGCCCGTCCCCCGCGCCCGGGTCAGTCGAACAGCGCCATCACCTTGCCGAAGTCGTCGAGCGCCGCCTCCTGCACGATGACGTAGTCGATGCCGAACCGCTCCCGGCGGGCGCTCAGTTGCTCGGCGATCTGCTCCGGGCTCCCGATCAGCACGGCGGGCAGTGCGGCGACCTGCTCCGGACTCACGCGCAGGAACCGGGAGTAGTCCTCCAGCGCCGTCCGACGATCATCCGTCACCTGAGTGCGCAGGACGATGATGTTCCGGCGCACCGCCTCCCGGCCCGCCGCGCGCAGCTCCGCATCGACCAGAGCCACCCGCTCGTCCAGCTGGCGCTCGGTCAGGTACTGCATGCCCCGGCCCTGCGGGTCGAACCTGGTACCGGCGAAGGACACGATGTCGGCGCGCCGGGCGGCCAGCCGCAGCACCCGGTCGCCGTTTCCGCCGATCATCACGGGCGGCCGGTCGGACCCGGCAACGCGAGTCACCTCGTCCAGGGTCTCGACGAGTCGGTCGACGCGCTTGCCCGGCGCCTCGAACGGTATGCCGGCCCGGTCGAACTCGGGCTTCTTCCAGCCCGCGCCCAGCCCGACCTCCAGCCGCCCTCCCGTGAGTTGGGCAGCAGTGACGACATCCCGGGCGAACAGTGCCGGGCTGTAGAACGACGTGTTGCTCACGAACGTGCCGACCTGGACGCTGCCGGTCGCCTCGGCGGCCAGGGCACACGCCAGGAAGGGCGACGGCATGCCGATGTGGTCGGGCACGGTGATCACGTCGTACCCGAGGGCCTCGGCACGTCGGGCTTTGTCCATCCAGGAGGCCCGGTCCTCGAGCTTCGTCAGATTCACGCCGAACCGTACATTCATCGCACAGATCCCGTCCTTGAGCATCCGCGTGGCCACCGTGGACGAACTGGAGAGCACGCCGACGGCCCCGAGCATCGTCCCTGCCGAATCACGGCCGCCCAGCCTAGACCACTGCTGATCGTGTATGTTCGCGTCCTAACCGGAGTTGGGGGTGCAATGGCCGAGCCGGGCTACGAGGTCAACGAACTGGCCGAGACCGCCGAGCGTCTCGTCGTCGCGAAAGTCGCTCGGCAGGGCGGTATCGCCACCTATCACGACCACCACATCCGGCGCGCGGTGACCAAGGCCCGACGCACCGGCCAGGCCGATGAACTGACCTCATACGTCGGACTGCTGACGGCGGAGCGCTTCCAGGATCCGCTGCCGCGCCTCGACCGGACCGACCGGGACGTGCTCGCGGCCCTGGCGTTCCCCGCCCGGAACTTCGTCGCCACCCAGGGCGTGACCGAGCACCTGACCTGGGCCGGTCAGCCGCTGTACAAGACGGTGTTCGACCTGGCCTGCTATCCGATGCTGCTCGCCGAACTGGGCCCCGGCACGATCATCGAACTCGGCTCCGGCAGCGGCGGGAGCGCACTGTGGCTGGCCGACGTCGCCGAAGCGCACGGCCTGCAGCCGGTGATCATCTCCATCGACCGCACCGCGGTCGACCTCAAGGACGACCGAGTGAGCTTTCGGACCGGCGACGTCCGCCACCTCGACGAGGTGCTCACCGACTGCGACGACCTGCCCAGGCCCTGGCTGGTGATCGAGGATGCGCACGCGCACGTGCGAACCGTGCTCGACTTCTTCGACACCCGACTGACAGCCGGCGACTACCTGCTGATCGAGGACAGCCTCGCGAAGCGGGCCACCCTTCGGGACTTCCTCCGCGACAGCCCGCATCACTACCGACTCGACACCAGGTTTCTGGACCTGTTCGGCGAGAACAGCACCTCCGCGATCGACTCGATCCTCCGGCGGGTGTAGGGCGCGGGCGCGAGAGCCGTTGCCGAGGTCTGGCCCTTTCACACGACGCACCGCAACGAGGTCACGCCATGCAGAGCAGTACCAGGATCCGTCTGATCGAGCCCGGCGACGCCGCCCCGATCGCCGCGCACCGGGCGCGGGACGCGGAGGCCTTCCGGCGGTGGGAACCGGCCGGGCCGGCCGAGTTCCTCACCCCCAGGGCCAGGCGGAGCGGATCGACAGGCTGCTGGCCGGGCATCGGGCCGGCACGGTCTGGCCGGGCGTGGTGCTCGCCGACGATCAGGTGATCGGGCAGGTCACCATCAGCGGAATCCTCCCGCAGGCACACCTGCGCCGCGGCTCCCTCGGCTACTGGATCGGCAGCGTCGCCCAGAACCAAGGGCACGCCCGGCGCGCCGTCGAGCTCGCACTGCGGGTCATGACGGACGAACTCGGGCTGCACCGTGCGGAGGCGTCCACCAACCTGGAGAACCTGCCGTCGCAGCGGGTGCTGCGCCGCAACGGGTTCAGCCCGTACGGCGTCGCGCACTCCACGATCCTCCTCGACGGGCACTGGTGCGACTCGCTGTTGTGGGAACGGATCCTCGCCGACTGAGCCCCGTCCGCATCCGCACACCCCGCCGGGATCCCTCGACGACCGAACGAAACCTGCGACGCCCGCACCGCGGCATCGAAGGAGTCCTGCGGTGACACCGGGTGCGGCGGTCGTCGGCCCGCCGCCCACGGCACCTCCCGGTGACGGGCACCCGGCGCGCATCCTCGGCACAGGCATGCGGTGCGCGGTGCCCTCGTGGTCAAGCCGCCCGGTGGGCGGGTCACCGCCCTCGTGGAGGCCGGTGAAGGCGTACGGTTCGACGCGAGTACCTGGGACGGGACGGGCTGCACAAGGTGATCGATGACCGTCGGGATGACCGTCGGGCCGAGGAGCAGCACCGTCGGGACCGAGCCTTCACCGGACACTGGCGCCGCGGGCAGGGCGCCCGGTCATCGTGCGGCCCCGCCCCTGGGTGTCAGCGATACGGCACCACCGCCACGGGGCAGGCCACGTGGTGCACGGCTGCGTGGGTCACCGGTCCGACGTGGGCCCCGAGGCTCGACCGCCGGATGTGCCGGCCGAGGACGAGAAGGTCCGCTCCGGCGGCGGCTGTGACGAGGGCACGGGCGGCCGAACCGCGTACCGTGCCGACAACTGTGTCGACCTCGGGGTAGAGACCACGCCAGCGTCGGAGTGTGGCGTCGAGGTTGCGCCGTGCTTCTGCGGCCGCCGCATCCTCCAGGGGGCCGGCCGACACGAAGCCCAGGTATTCGCGTCCTCCGGGGACGTCCCAGGCATGGCGCACGGACAGTGGGGCGCTCCGGGAGGCGGCCGCCTCGAACGCGAACTCGACGACTGCGTCGCACGGGCGACGCAGGTCCAGCCAGAGCATGACACCCGTGCCCCCGCCGCCTTCCGCGTCCCGGCCCGTGCCTGCGGATGCGTCGGACGGGGGCGGACGAGTACGACCGGGCAGGCAGCCCGGGCCAGCACTTCGTGGCTCACCGAGCCGATCAGGAAACCCTGGAGGGTGCTGAGCCCCCGGGAGCCCAGGACGAGCATCGCGGCTCCCTGGCCGGCTGCCGCGAGGACTGTCGCGGGGTGGTCCGTGACCTGGCGGGAGGTGGTGGCCAGACCCTCGTGCCGGGCCCGTACGGCAGCCTCCTGCTGCGCCAGTTCGGCGCGGCTCCAACGCAGTGCGTCCTCCCGGCCGAGCACGTGCGACTCCGGCCAGGGCCATGCCCGTACCAGCTCCAGTCGGCGGCCGGTGCGCAACGCTTCACGGGCGGCCCAGCCCATGGCGGCGTGGCTCTCGGGTGACCCGTCGAAACCCACGACGATCGGCTCGTTCACAGTCTGCTCCTGCCCTTCACGACCACCTGGACCGATGCGCGGACATGCCCGGAACGGTCAGCCGTGCTCCCGTCCCGCCGGGCCCACCCGGCGTCCCGTCACCTGCTGCGGGCTGATCCGGACCCAGGTCTCGCGCGGGCCGCCGGCCATGGGCCGTGGGTCGGCATGCTCGGCGAGCCAGGTGAGTGCCTCGGGATCGGTCACCGCCCTGGCCCCGCCCGCGATGACGACGCTCCACCCCGTGGCCGACGCCTTGTCCGCCCAGTCCGCCTCGAAGACGACGTTCCGGCCCACAGCGTCCGCAAGCGGGCTGCCCTGCGCCGTCCGGTAGAGAATGGAGCCGTCCAGCACGCGGTAGTTGACGGGAAGAACGCGGAGCCCGTCCGGACGGGCGACGGCCACCCGGCCGAGACCGCGGGGCGCGATCTTTGCCCAGCACTCCCACGGCTCAAGCACCACCGGCTCGCCGGCATCGGGAGGCCGGGTGGGTCTGAGAAGGTCGCTGACCCGCATACCGAGCGCTGCGGCCAGCGGCGCCAGCAGCAACGGGTCGAGGATGTCGCGGCCGGCCTCCAGATGTTCGACCAGGTCACGCGGCAGGCCGCTGCGGGACGCAACCTGGTCGGTGGACAGGCCGGCCTCGGTGCGGCGGATGGCCAACCGACGGCCGACCTCGTCGGCACCGGCATGCGACGGACTGTCGCCGCCATGGGCGGCATGCGCAGGCATGGCGCCTCCGTTCCTGCTGGTGTGCCGCCGCCGTGCGCGTGCCGGCGGCCGTGTCCCATGCTTTCGCTTGTCGCCCGGCCCCACCAGGGCCGGTCGGGCCGGATGCTCCGTCCGGACGAGGACCGGCCGGCCCACGCCGAGCCGGTCCGCGGGCTGCTGACCGCGGTGGAGCAGCCGCGCCCGCAGCCGCCCGTCAGGTGCGCGTGGCGGCCCTGCGCAGGGCGTAGGCGACGGCGCCGGCCACCATCACGCCGGCTCCCCACACCACCGACGCCAAGGGCAGGGCGAAGGCCAGGACCAGGCAGCCGGTGGCGCCCACGATGGGCACGATCCGCGCGGGGCGGCCCTCGACGGGCGTGAGCGTCCAGGCGGAGGCGTTGGCAACGGCGTAGTAGGCCAGCACACCGAAGGAGGAGAACCCGATCGCGCCGCGCACGTCGGTGGTGGCGGCCAGCACGGCGACGACCGTGCCGACCGCGAGTTCGGCGCGGTGCGGCACCCGAAACCTCGGGTGGACGGCGGCGAGCGCGTGCGGCAGGTGCCGGTCGCGGGCCATGGCCAGGGTGGTGCGTGAGACCCCCAGGATCAGCGCCAGCAGCGACCCGGTTGCGGCCACGGCTGCCCCGACGCGTACCACCGGTGCCAGTCCGGGGACACCGGCGGCCCGTACGGCCTCGGCGAGCGGGGCCGCCGTGCGGGCGAGGCGGTCCGGCCCGAGCACCGCGAGCACGGCGAAGGCCACGGCTGCGTAGACGACCAGCGTGATGCCGAGCGCGAGGGGGATCGCGCGGGGGATGGTCCGCTTCGGGTCGCGGACCTCCTCGCCGAGGGTGGCGATGCGGGCGTAGCCGGCGAACGCGAAGAACAGCAGCCCGGCCGCCTGGAGCACACCACCGAAGGTGGCGGTCCCCCCGACATCCGGTCGCGCCGCCTGCGCCGTGCCGCCGGTCAGACAGGCAGCGACCACTGCCGCGAGCAGCGCCAGGACGACCGCGACGATCCCGCGGGTCAGCCACGCGGATTTCTGCACGCCGACGTAGTCGACCGCGGTCAGCGCGACCACGGCGGCGACCGCGACGGCGTGGGCATGGCCCGGCCACACGTACGTGCCCACGGTCAGGGCCATCGCCGCACAGGAGGCGGTCTTGCCGACGACGAAGCCCCACCCCGCCAGGTAGCCCCAGAAGTCGCCCAGGCGCTCGCGGCCGTAGACGTAGGTGCCGCCGGACTGCGGGTAGCGCGCGGCCAGGCGTGCGGAGGAGGTGGCGTTGCAGTAGGCCACGACGGCGGCCAGTGCCAGGCCCAGCAGCAGTCCGGAGCCGGCCGCGCGGGCGGCCGGGGCGAGCGCGGCGAAGATCCCCGCACCGATCATCGAACCGAGCCCGATCACCACGGCGTCCAACACGCCCAGATGCCGTTCCAGTTCTCCCGCTTCGGCAGACGCCGTCGTACGCACAGCTCGCTCCTCGACCTCGTGGCCCCGGACGTAGGCCGGATCCCGGTTCCGGCGGGAGGATAGCGGGACAAGGTGTCGAGCAGCTGTCGACCCCGTCGGGGTCCCAGCCGGCGAGACGTTTTCCCGCCGGCCTTCCGGATCGTGATCGGGGAGGCGACGATGGGCAGAACTTTTCCGTCCACGAAGCAAAGTCGGTCCGCCATGAGTCTCCACGTCCACGTCCGAGTCCGTCGCGAGGTCACCGTGACCGCGGAGGGCGAGATCCGGGAACGCCTCGGCTGCTCCTGCGGAGAGGAGTGGACCCGAACCCACCGGCTGGAGGGCGACCTCCCTTCCGGCTGACCGGCTCGGCCGGCATGTCCAGCCGCCGCCGACGGCGTCGACGGCCGCGGGGAGCGCTCCGCCGATGTCGGCGTTTCCATGGAAGGGAGCCGGTCGTCGAAACGGGAGCGGGCCATGTCGCAGAGGACTTTGCAGCGCAACGGCCGCCTGGTGCGGCTGGTCAGGCTGTCCGGTGAGGCCTTGGACAGGGCGGCAAGGGCCGCGCTGACCCCTCCGGGACCTCCGGCGAGCAGGAGCTGGACGCCGCGGGCCGGACCTTGGGCCGGCTCTACGAGGAGATCGAGGCCGAGGCGGCCGACCTGCTCGACACCACGGGCCCGCCCGTCGAACCCCGCGTGCTGGTGGTCGAGGTGCACGTCGCGTCCCACGTGCAGCGGCTGGCCGAGACGGCACGGGGCGTGGGCGACATCGCCTGGGTACGGCGTGAGCGCGGTCCCTTGCCCGAACGGTTGAGAACGCCGTTGTCGGGCATGGCCGGACTGGCGGTGTCGATGCTCGGTGCAGCCGCCGACCTCCTGGCGACTCCGAGAGCGGCTGGGACAGCGGACCTCCACGACGGCCTGAACGAGATGGCCCAGCGTCAGCGGCTGCTGTACGAGCGACTGCTGTCGAGCACGCCTGCGCCGACCCGGCTGGACGTGGTGGACACGGTTCTGCTCGGTGGTGCCTTCGACCGCTGCGCGACCCACTCGGTGTCGGCCGTCCGGCACGTGCTGCTCCCGGTCGGTGCTCCATGAGCCGTACCGTGCGCCGGGTCAGGGCATTCCGGCCGGGGTGAGCCCGCGCTGCAGCGCGTGCAGCACGCCCGGGTCGCGGATGGCGCCGCCCTGGCAGACGAGCAGCCCGCCGAGCACCCGGTCCTCCGGGTCCACGACCAGCAGCCCCTCCGGAGTGAGGTGCTCCAGCAGCATCAGGACAGTGCGGCTGTATGCCGCCGATGCGGTGGCGGGCATGGCGGCGGCGAGACGTCCGGCCCCGATCACCAGGACGCCGGGGTCGACCGTCCTCTCACGCCCCGGCCGAGCGGATCGCACGTTCCCGCCCTCCGGCCCGCAGGCGAGATCCACCACGACGCCGCGGCGCGCCATCCCGTGGAGGGCGGCCTCGTCGACCAGGGCCGGCGGCGGCCGGTCCGGTGGCGTCACCGCGGTCACCAGCACGTCGACGCCGATCAGGGCCGCGGCGATCCGCCGACGGTTCCACGGGCCGGTGTCCGCAGCCCGTACGCCGTGGTCGGCGAGCAGGGCCCGGCCGGCGGCGGTCGGGTCCTGACCGGTGACGATCGCGCCGAGCGCCCGCGCGGTGTCGGCGGCGCGCAGGGTCGCCGGGCCGCACCCCAGCAGGTGGACCCGGGCGGGAGACTGCTCCCGGCCGGCGAGTTCCCGGTCGAGGCGGTCCGCCGCGAGCAGGATCGCCTTGTGGCCGCCGATCGCCTCCTGCCCGGCCGCCGCGTCCAGCGGGTGCACGGCGGAGCCGGGCCGCCGGGCGGGTGTCGGGCTCACGAGTGTCACGCCGCGCTCGGCCCAGCGGCGTACCAGGAGCGGGATCCGGGCCGGCGCGAGCATGCCGATCAGCAGCTGTCCCCAGTGCATCCGCTCGATGAGGCGGGTCGCCGGCCGCTCGACGGCGACCAGGACACCCGCCACGACTGCCGCCTCACCCGGTCGTACCAGCCCGGCCCCGGCGGCCTCGTACGACCGGTCGGGAAACCTGCCGACACCCCTGCGCCGCTCTCCACCACCACGGGGAGACCGAGGCCGCAGAGGGAGCCCACCGCCTGCGGAGTCAGCGCCACCCGCCGTTCCGTGGGGTCGCTCTCGCGCAGCACGCCCACGACGGTCGCCGCCACCGGGCCTCACCACCTTGCGTTGCCCACTTCCTCCAGTATGGGTGTGTTTGCGAGCGGCAGGCGCGGGCCGGACACTCGTGGGGACGGTGCGGCGGCGGAGACCCGTGCCGACCAGGAGGTGACGGG
The DNA here is from genome assembly GCF_039544005.1 of Kitasatospora paranensis. NCBI lineage: Bacteria > Bacillati > Actinomycetota > Actinomycetes > Kitasatosporales > Streptomycetaceae > Kitasatospora > Kitasatospora paranensis. Next base: position 1,626,419 of record NZ_BAABKV010000001.1, on the reverse strand, counting down.
TGGCAGGCGGTGGATGGCAGTTCTGGGTGGACCGGGGCGGAACGTTCACCGATGTCGTCGCGCGCCGACCGGACGGCCGCATTGTCGTCCACAAACTCCTGTCCCAGGACCCGCACCGCCGCGGAGACCCGGCGCTCGCCGGAATCCGGCACCTCCTCGGGCTTCCGCCGGGCGCCCCGCTCGTCGACGCCGGCATCGACTCCGTGCGGATGGGCACCACGGTGGCCACCAATGCCCTCCTCGAGCGCACCGGCGAGCCGACCGCCCTGGTGATCACCCGTGGCTTCGGCGACGCCCTGCGGATCGGCTACCAGAACCGCCCCGACATCTTCGCCCGGGAGATCCGGCTGCCGATCCCGCTCTACCGGCGTGTGATCGAAGCCGACGAGCGGATCACCGCGGACGGTACGGTCCTGCGACCGCCCGACCTGGCAGGCCTTGCCGGAGCGTTCGAGGAGGCCCGCCGCGACGGGCTGGCGGCGCTCGCCGTGGTCTGCCTCCACAGCCATCTCCACCCGGAGCACGAGCAGGCGATCGGCGAGGCCGCGCTGGCCGCCGGTTTCACCCAGGTCTCACTGTCGAGCGAGGTCAGCCCACTGATGAAGGTCGTCCCCCGGGGCGACACCACCGTGGTGGACGCCTACCTCTCCCCGGTACTCCGTCGCTACGTCGACGGTGTCGCGGCCGACCTGAGCGGTGCGCGGCTGCTGTTCATGCAGTCGAACGGCGGTCTCACCGAGGCGGACCGGTTCCGGGGCAAGGACGCGGTGCTCTCCGGGCCGGCCGGGGGCATCGTCGGTATGGCCCGGCTCTCCGAACTCGCAGGCCACCGCAGGGTCATCGGGTTCGACATGGGCGGCACGTCGACCGACGTCTCGCACTACGCGGGCGCCTACGAGCGGGTGTTCTCGGCGCAGGTCGCCGGGGTGCGGCTGCGCGCGCCGATGCTGGCGATCCACACCGTCGCGGCCGGCGGAGGCTCGGTGCTCCACTTCGACGGCAGCCGCTACCGGGTCGGCCCGGACTCGGCCGGGGCCGACCCGGGGCCCGCGTGCTACCGCAACGGCGGCCCGCTGACCGTGACCGACGCCAACCTGATGCTGGGCCGGATCCAGGCGGCGCACTTCCCCCGGGTGTTCGGCCCGGACGGCGACGCCCCGCTCGACGCCGACGCGGTACGCGCCGCCTTTGCCGAGCTGGCCGCGGAGATCAGGGCCCGGACGGGGGACGACCGGTCCCCGGAGGACGTCGCCGAGGGCTACCTGCGCATCGCCGTCGACAACATCGCCCACGCGGTGAAACGCGTGTCGGTGCAGCAGGGCCACGATGTCACGCGTTACGCGCTGACCACGTTCGGCGGGGCCGGCGGCCAGCACGCCTGTGCCGTCGCGGACGCCCTCGGCATCGGCACCGTCCTCGTACCGCCCATGGCCGGGCTGCTGTCCGCGCTGGGCATCGGGCTGGCCGACGTGACCGCCATGCGCGAACAGGCCGTCGAACTGCCCCTGCGCGAGGCCGAGATGGACCGGGTCCGATCGGTGGCCGAGGCACTCGGCGAGGCGGCGCGGGGGAACTCGCGACCGAGGACGTGCCGCCCGAGCGGATCCGCACGGTGCTCCGGGCCCACCTGCGATACGACGGCACCGACACCGTGCTGCCCGTCGGGCTCGGTGAAGCAGCCGTGATGGCAACGGAGTTCGAGACTGCCCATCGAGCGCTCTACTCGTTCCTGATGGACCGTCCGATCGTCGTGGAGGCGGTCGCGGCCGAGGCGGTGGGCGTGGGCGAACAGCCGGACCTGTCCTCGCTGGGTGCGGCCGCGACGGAGAATCCGCAGGAGCCCGAAGGGATCCGACTGTACGCCCGTGGCGCCTGGCGCCGCGCGAGGCTGTTGCGGCGCGAAGCCCTGCGTGCCGACGACACGGTGCGCGGCCCGGCGGTCCTGACCGAGGACGGCGCCACCACCGTGGTGGACGAGGGCTGGAGGGCCACCGTCGGTCCGGTCGGCCACCTGGTCCTCGAACGCGAGGCCGCCCGTGCTCTGCCCGCCGTCGGCACCCGCGCGGACCCGGTGCTGCTGGAGGTCTTCAACAACCTCTTCATGTCGGTCGCCCGGCAGATGGGGGCACGCCTGGAGGCCACGGCGCAGTCGGTCAACATCAAGGAGCGGCTCGACTTCTCGTGCGCCGTCTTCGACCCGGACGGCAACCTGGTGGCCAACGCGCCGCACATCCCGGTGCACCTCGGGTCGATGGGAACGACCGTCAAGGAGGTGGTCGCACGCCGCCGCGGCGCCATGCGGCCCGGCGACGCGTATGCCGTCAACGATCCCTACCACGGGGGACCCACCTGCCGGACGTCACCGTCGTGAGTCCCGTGTTCGACGCCGACGGGGACACCGTGCTCTTCTTCGTCGCCTCCCGCGGCCACCACGCGGAGATCGGCGGCATCACGCCCGGTTCGATGCCGGCGGGCAGCCGCCGGATCGAGGAGGAGGGCGTGCTGTTCGACAACTGGCTCCTGGTCGAGGACGGCCGCCTGCGCGAGGCCGAGACACTCGCGCTGCTCGGGGGCGCTCCGTACCCCTCGCGCAGCCCGGAGGTGAACCTGGCCGACCTGCGGGCCCAGATCGCCGCCAACCGCAAGGGGGCCGAGGAGATCGGGGCGATGGTCGACACCTACGGGGTGGAGGTGGTGCAGGCCTACATGCGACACGTCCAGGACAACGCGGAGGAGGCCGTCCGGCAGGTCGTCGACCGGCTGCAGGGCGGGGAGTGCCGTTACGAGACCGACTCGGGTGCGGTGATCGCGGTCCGGGTGGACATCGACCGGAGGCGCCGCTGCGCCACCGTCGACTTCAGCGGAACCTCGCCGCAGCTGGAGGGGAATTTCAACGCCCCGTCCGCGGTCGTCATCGCGGCCGTGCTGTACGTCTTCCGGACCCTGGTCGCCGAGGACATCCCGCTCAACGACGGCTGCCTGCGGCCGCTCCGGATCGTCGTGCCGCCCGGTTCCATGCTGTCACCCGCCCCACCCGCGGCCGTGGTGGCGGGGAACGTCGAGACCTCGCAGGCGATCGTCGGCGCGCTGTACCGGGCGCTCGGCGTCCAGGCGGAGGGCTCCGGCACGATGAACAACGTCAGCTTCGGCAACGACCACCATCAGTACTACGAGACACTCGGTTCGGGCTCGGGGGCGGGCCCCGGCTTCGCCGGGGCGTCCGTGGTGCAGACGCACATGACCAACTCGCGTCTCACCGATCCGGAAGTCCTGGAGACGCGTCTCCCCGTGGTCGTCGAGTCGTTCGCCGTCAGGACCGGCAGCGGGGGCGCGGGCAGCCACCGCGGAGGGGACGGGGCCGTCCGCCGCCTCCGCTTCCTGGAACCGATGACGGTCAGCGTCCTCACCGGGCACCGCCGGGTCAGGCCGTACGGCCTGGCGGGCGGCCTGCCGGGGGCTCTCGGCGCCAACCTGATCGAGAGCCGGGGCGGTGGTGACCGTGCCCTCGCCGGGTGTGCCTCCGTCGACGTGGAGCCCGGGGACGTGCTGGTCGTGAAGACGCCGGGGGGCGGCGGATTCGGGCCGCCCGCGGACGGCGGCCACGGGACGCCGGACGGGGGCGGGCGGTGACGGAGGACCCGGCTCCGAGGTCCCGAACGGCCCCACGGCGTGGCACGGCCGGCCCTGGCACCGGCAGCGGGAATCGTGTCCGCTGGTGAGCGTGGTCGGGAAGCCGCCGGCCGGACCGGCACTGGACTCCGCCGCGTCCGCTGGGGACGGGCGGCCAGAGAGGAGCATCGGATGGCACAGGACACAGCCGCTCGGCGGATCGTCGTCGGGGTCGACGGATCGCCGTCGTCCAACGCGGCGCTGCGGTGGGCCGCGCGGCAGGCCGGACTCAGCGGAGCCTCCCTGGACGCGGTGATCGCGTGGGAGTACCCGGTGACCTACGGCTGGAGCGGCACGGCACTCGACGGCGACTTCGCCGGATTGGCCGGCAAGGTCCTTGCGGCTGCCGTGATCACCGAACTCGGCCGGCAGCCGGAGGTCGGGGTGCGCGAACGCGTGCTGGGCGGCAATGCGGCCGAGGTCCTTCTGGAGGCCGCCCACGGTGCCGAGCTGCTCGTCCTGGGCAACCGGGGTCACGGCGGATTCGCCGAGGCGCTGCTCGGTTCGGTCGGCCAGCACTGCGTGCAGCACGCGGACTGCCCCGTGGTGATCGTCCGCGGCGAGCATCCGGACGCGTGACAGGCCGCGGCAGGACCGGCCCGCGAGCCCGGTCTGCCGACGGGATCGGCCCCGCCCTCAGGAGCCGACCGGATCCGGCCGGCGGATCCGGTCGGTGACCGAGACCACCCCGTCCACCGAGGCGCACAGCCGCACCAGGATCGGAGCCAGCTCGGCGCGCTCGACATCGCCGCTCAGGACGACCCTGCCCTGTTCCACCTCCACGCCGAGGAGGCCGGGCTGACCCCGGCGACCTGTCCCAGCACCTCTTCCAGGATCTCCGCCCGGATCGCGCGGTCGTCGCGGAGGAAGACCCGGAGCAGGTCGGCGCGGGCGACCACGCCCACCAGCCGTCCGTCCGTGTCGACCACCGGCAGCCGCTTGACGTTGCGGGCGTGCATCGTCCGTGCCGCCGCGACCACACTGGCCTCGCCCGTGATGCACACGGCGGGAGCGGACATGAGCCCCGACGCCGTCACCGGCGCGCCGTGTCGCGGTGGCGGGCCGGGCAGCAGGCCGGAGTGGTCCTCCTGGGCTTCCTGGGTGCGCAGCAGGTCGGCCTCCGACACCACGCCGATCGGGTGACCGGCGCCGTCCACGACGGGGACTGCGGTGATGCCGTACTCGTCGAGCAGAGCCACGATCTCGCGGAAGCCGGTGTCCGGCGCGACACTGATCGCCGGGCTGGTCATGACGTCCCGTACCGTGCGATGGCGCATGGTCCTCTCCTCCTCCCGGAGTGGGCGGGCGCGGCCGGCCCGAGGGGCCGATTCCACTGTGCCGACGGCCGTCGTCGGGGACGAGGGCCGCGGGGGTCGGCGGAGGGGGCCGGACGGCGCCTTCGTCGGGGCAGTCCGGCCCAGGCGGCCGCCGGCGCGGCTCGCTACCGTCGGTCGGGGGAGACGGCGCGGCCGCACCGGGCCGCGTGACGCGGGCGAGAGGGTCGCCCGCGTGCCCGGGCGCCCCGGGTCGGCCCGCCCAACCGAGCACTGCGGAGGCCCGCCATGTCATCCCCTCGGTCGATCCAGGCACCGGAGTTGCAGGTCAGCGCCGGTCGGGACGTGGCCCCGGCGACCGTCGAACACGCCCGCGCCAGGATCCTTGACCTGCTCGCCACGGTGCGGGAACCCGTGCTGTCCGCACGTGTGCGGCTGACCCGGATGCACAACCCCTCGGTCGAGCGGCCCGCCCTGGCACAGGCGACCGTCGATGTCGACGGCAGACTCGCACGTGCCCACGTGGCCGCCCCGACGATGGGCGAGGCGATCGGCCTGCTGCGCGACCGGCTGGCCGTCCAGCTCTCACGCCTGCACCGTGACCGGGAGGCACGGCGGGGCCGCGGCGGCGCGGCCCGCCCCCACGAGTGGCGGCGCGGTGACGAAGGATTGCACCGGCCCCACTACGTGCCGCTGCCGCGGGAGGACCGCCGCATCGTCCGGCGGAAGTCGTACCCGCTGGCGCTGGAGAGCGCGGGCGAGGCCGCACTCGAACTGGAGACGATGGACTTCGACTTCCATCTCTTCACGGAGATCGGTACGAGGGAGGACAGCGTCATCCACCGGTTCGGCGCCGGTCCCTACCGGCTCGCGCAGGTCCATCCGCGACCGGAGGCGCTCGCGCCGTCGGACCTGCCGATGACGGTACTGACGGCGCCCGCCACGCGCATGACGGAGGAGCAGGCGGTGGACCGGCTGGAGGCGACCGGCGGTCCGTTCGTCGTCTACGCCGACGCGTCGACCGGCCGCGGGAACCTGCTCTACTACCGCTACGACGGGCACTACGGCCTGATCAGCCCGGCGTCGGACCGACCCTCGGCGCACCGCGAACCGCAGCAATGATCCCGGGCCCGGCGGTGCCGCCCGACCGCCGGGGTCGGGCGGCAGCCGGCCGAGGGGTCAGTCGGTGGCGCCGTGTCCGATCCGGATCCGGCGGGCCGGCGCCTCGACCTGCCCGACCGGGCACGTCACCGTCAGCACGCCCTTGTCGAACGTGGCCGTGATGTCCGCCTCGCTCACCCCTTCGGGCAGCCGCAGACTGCGGGTGAAGAAGCCGTAACGGAACTCCGACCGCTGCTTCTCCCTCTTCTCCTCCGCCCGTTCGGCCCTGATGGTCAGCACACCGCCTTCGACGGTGATCTCGACATCCTTCTCGGGGTCCATCCCGGGGAGTTCGGCCTTTACCGTGTACATCCCCTCGTGCTCGGACTCCTCGACGCGGATCACGTGCTCGCCCATCCGCAGGTCGACGGGGAGATCCTCGAACCAGTCCGAGAACGTCGGCCACCAGTGCGGTGCCCGTCGGTGCATCATCTCGCCGGCCATGGCGATCCTCCTTGCCTGTTCGGGCCTTCCGCCGGTTCATGGTGCGGAAGGCCGGGTGAATTCGGTGAGGTCCTCGCGGGGCGCGGACGCTCCCCGCGGGAACCGGCTCAGTGCGGCACCGCGTCCGCGGTCTGTCGGCCCAGGGAGTCGCGGCCCCGCACGATCACCACGGGGCACGGCGCGTGCTGCGCGCAGTGCTGGCCCACGGAGCCGAGGAGCGCGCCCGCGAATCCGCCGATGCCCCGACTGCCGACCACGAGCAGGGCCACGTCGTCGTCCGCCGCCGCAGCGAGCAGGACCTGGGCCGGTGTGCCCTCGGCGGCCCGCGCGTGCACCTCCACGCGCGGTCCGGACTCCTGGACCTTCGCGATGGTCCCGGCCAGGACCTTGTCCGCGAGGATGCCGAGCTCCTTCTTCTCGCCGGCCGTCATGTCACCGCCCCATCCGGTGTACGGCGGCTCCCACGCGATCACGGCCTCCACGGCGGCGCCGGTGAGCTCCGCCTGCCGAAGGGCCCAGCGCAGGGCCTGGCCGGCCTGTTCGGAGCCGTCCACACCGACGACGATCCGGTCGGGGTTCCGCTCGTGGGTCATGGTGTGTCCTCGTGGTTCGGCCGGGTGCCGCCGTGCCGTGCCCCCGGCTCCGCGATCGGGCCGGCGCCCACCCGGGTGCACGCACGGTGTCCGTCGCCCGGATCCGTGCCGGTGCTCTCAGGTGTGCAGCGCCGGATCGTCGGCCGCTGCATCGGTCCGGCCCGCCCGGAGCAGCTGCTGCCCGAGGTCGACCAGGGCCCGGCCGGCCGCGTACTCGTCACCGACCTCCGGCACGGGCGGGTCGTGCGGGTTGCGGCGGGAACTCGTACGGCTCTCCAGGGTGTTGTCGCCGGTGTCGAGCACTGCGTGCACCTTGGTGGTGTCGCCCTCCTCGAACAGGTCGAGTCGCAGGGCCCACGACTTCGTGCGCAGCCGACCGTCGGTCGTGTCGTCACTCATTTCGGGATGCCTCCTGTCACGGCCGGATGTCCCGCCTCCAGCCTGAACCGCGAACCGTGTCCGCCGCTGGGGCCGATCGGCCCCAGCGGCGGCGTCGCACGGGCCGATGGCCGGGCCCCTTCCGCTCCTCCCGGGCGGCCCGGCCACCTTGCAGGATGGAGGAAGGGCCGGCCCGCCACTCCGGCGGTCCGCGACCCCCGTGGGGACGGTGACCTCCATGCACGGCCGCGCGACGACGGCGTTCCCGGAATCCGGCCGCACCGGGCCGGGGGCCGGGCCGCCGCCTGGCAGGACGCCCGGGGACTGCTGGACGGCCTTCCGGGAGAACGGGGGCTGAACATCGCGCACGAGGCCGTCGACCGCCACGTCGCCGCGGGCCGTGGCGACCACGTCGCGCTCCGCTGCGTTGCGGGCGACGGCACGGTGAAACCGGTGACCTATGCGCAGCTGGCCGCGAGCAGCAACCGGTTCGCCAACGTGTTGCGGGCCCTCGGGGTGGGACGGGGGAGCGGGTCGCCTCCTTGCTCGGACGCTGCCCGGAGATCTTCGTCGTGGCGTTCGGCAGCCTGAAGAACCTCTCGGTGTTCTGCCCGATGTTCTCCGCGTTCGGCCCCGCGCCGGTGGAGGAGCGGCTGCGGCTCGGCGACGTCCGCGTGCTGGTCACCACGGAAGAGCTGTACCGCCGCAAGGTGGCGGGCCACCGTGAGCGCCTGCCGGGGCTGCGGCACGTCCTGGTCACGGGCCCGTTCACCGGGACTCTTCCCGGCACGGAGTCGCTCAGTGCCCTGCTGGCCGATGCGTCCGACGCCTTCACGATCCCCGACACCGACCCCGAGGACATGGCGCTGCTGCACTTCACCAGCGGCACGACCGGTACGCCGAAGGGGCGGTCCACGTTCACGAGGCCGTCGTCGCCCACCATGCGACGGCCTCCCAGGCCCTCGACCTCCACCCCGACGACATCTTCTGGTGCACCGCCGACCCCGGCTGGGTGACGGGCACGTCCTACGGCGTCATCGCCCCGCTCACGCACGGCGCGACCGTGGTGGTGGACGCCGGGGAGTACGACGCCAGACGCTGGTACGGCATCCTGGCCGGGGAGCGGGTCAGCGTCTGGTACACCGCGCCGACCGCGATCCGGATGCTGATGCGGGTGAGCCCGCGCGGCCGTCCCCCGACCTGCCGCGCGCCTTCGATCTCTCGGCCCTGCGCTTCATCGCGAGCGTCGGCGAGCCGCTCAACCCGGAGGCCGTCCGCTGGGGCGAGGAGATCCTGGGCCTGCCGATCCACGACAACTGGTGGCAGACCGAGACGGGCTCCATCATGATCGCGAACCGGGCCGGTGGCGAGGTCAGGCCCGGGTCGATGGGCCGGCCGCTGCCAGGCGTGGCGGCAGGCATCCTGGAACGGGGACCGAACGGCCGTGCCGCGGTCCGCGACGGCCGTGTGCACGTCCTGACCGAACCCGGCGCCGTGGGGGAACTGGCGCTGCGCCCGGGGTGGCCCTCCATGTTCCGCGGGTACCTCGGCGCGGACGACCGCTACCGCTCGTGCTTCGCCGACGGCTGGTACCTCACCGGTGACCTCGCCCGGTGCGACACCGACGGCTTCTACTGGTTCGTCGGCCGAGCCGACGACGTGATCAAGTGCGCGGGACATCTCATCGGTCCGTTCGAGGTGGAGAGCACGCTGATGGAGCACCCGGCGGTGGCCGAGGCCGGAGTGATCGGCCGGCCCGACCCCGTCGCCGGGGAGGTGGTCAAGGCGTTCGTCTCGCTGAAGCCCGGCTTCGACGCCGACACCTCCCTGGCGAGGGACATCACCGCGTTCGCCCGGCGCCGGCTCGGCCCGGCCATCGCACCCCGCGAGATCGCCTTCGACCAGCACCTTCCGAAGACCCGGAGCGGCAAGGTCATGCGCCGCCTGCTCCGCGCGCGGGAGCTCGGCATCCCCGAGGGCGACGTGTCGACCCTGGAGGAGGCGGAATGACCCGCCGCACCGTGGCGGACTCCGGTCGCACCGACGCACGGGCGCCCGCCGACGTCGCACACCGGCTCCTGCTGCTGCGGGAGATGCTGAGAATCCGCCGGTTCGAGGAGCGCTGCGTCGAGTTGTACAGTGCCGGCGAGATCCGCGGCTTCGTCCACCTCTGCATCGGCGAGGAGGCCGTCTCCGTCGGTGTCCACCAGGCGCTGACACCGGAGGACGCCGTGGTCAGCACCTACCGGGAGCACGGTCACGCACTGGCCCGGGGCATCCCTGCCGAGGCGGTCCTCGCCGAGATGCTCGGGCGCACCAGCGGCTGCAGCGGGGGACGTGGCGGGTCCATGCACCTCTTCGACGCCGCACGCCGCTTCTACGGCGGCCAGGGCATCGTTGCCGGCGGCCTCCCCGTCGCGGCCGGTCTGGCGCTGGCCGACCGGATGCGCGGTCAGCAGCGGCTGGCCTGCTGCTTCTTCGGTGACGGCGCTTTCGCCGAGGGCGAGTTCCACGAGACGGCGAACCTCGCCGCCCTGTGGGGCCTGCCGCTGCTGCTGGTCTGCGAGAACAACCTCTACGCCATGGGTACTCCGCTGGCCCGTGAGCACGCCCAGATCGACCTCGCCGCGCGGGCGGCCTCGTACGGGATGGCGGCCTGGGCGGTGGACGGCATGGACGTGTCCGCCGTCGAGCAGACCACCCGGCGGGCCGCACAGGCGGTACGCGAGGGCGGTGGCCCGTACTTCCTGGAGGTGCGGACCTTCCGATTCCGCGCCCACTCCATGTACGACCCGGACCTCTACCGGGACAGGGCGGAGGTCGAGCAGTGGAAGAAGCGCGACCCGATCACCCTGCTCGTCGAGCGGATGCGCGCCGACGGCGCCTTCGACGAAGCCGGCCTGGAATCCCTGGAGAAGGAGATCGCGGAGGAGCTCGACGGGGCCGTCGGCCGGGCCCGGCAGGGCGGTGTCGAGCCCGCATCGCAGCTGCTCCGCTTCGTCCGCACCCCGACGGGGGAGCCGTCATGAGCAGGGCGAAGGGCGCCGACGAGCCGATCACCTACCGGGAGGCGCTGCGCGCCGCCCTCCGGGAGGCCCTCGCCGCCGACGACCGGGTCTTCCTGATGGGTGAGGACGTCGGCCGCTACGGCGGGGCCTTCGGTGTCAGCCTCGGCCTGCTCGACGAGTTCGGCCCCGAGCGGGTCCGTGACACCCCCTGTCGGAGTCGGGTTTCGTCGGGGCCGGCATCGGCGCCGCCATCGCGGGCATGCGCCCGATCGTCGAGATCATGACCGTCAACTTCAGTCTGCTGGCGCTGGACCAGATCCTCAACAACGCCGCGACCCTGCTCCACATGTCGGGCGGACAGGTCGCCGTGCCGCTGGTGATCCGGATGACGACGGGAGCCGGCCGCCAGCTCGCCGCACAGCACTCGCACAGCCTCGAAGGCTGGTACGCCCACATACCGGGCATCCGGGTGCTGTCGCCCGCGACCCTGGAGGACGCCCGGTACATGCTGGCACCCGCGCTCGCCGACCCGGACCCGGTGGTCGTGTTCGAGCACGGCTCGCTCTACAACACCTCCGGTGTCCTCGACACCGGTGCCGGCCCCGCCGACCTCGACCGGGCAGCGGTCCGGCGGCCCGGGACGGACGTCACCCTCATCACCTACGGCGGCTCGCTCGGCAAGGTGCTGGCCGCGGCGGACCGGCTCGCCGACGACCGGATCGACGCCGAGGTGATCGACCTCCGCACCCTCCGCCCGCTCGACGACGCCACCTTCGTCGGCTCCGTGCGCCGCACCCACCGTGCTGTGGTGGTCGACGAGGGTTGGCGGACGGTCGGCCTGTCGGCGGAGGTGGCGGCGCGCGTCACCGAGCAGGCCTTCTTCGACCTGGACGCGCCGGTGGAGCGGGTGTGCGGGGCCGAGGTCCCCGTCCCGTACGCCCGCCAGTTGGAGGAGGCCGCACTGCCCGGCGTGGCCGACGTGGTGGCGGCGGCCCGACGGGCGGTGGGCTGAGATGGCCGAGTTCACGATGCCCGCGCTCGGTGCCGACATGACCGAGGGGACGCTCACGGAGTGGCTCGTCCAACCAGGGGACCACGTCGTCCGGGGCGACATCGTGGCGGTGGTCGACACCGCCAAGGCAGCCATCGAGGTCGAGTGTTTCGAGTCCGGCACGGTCGAGGCGCTTCTCGTGGAGCCGGGAACGACCGTACCGGTGGGCCGCCCGCTTGCCGTGATCGCACCGGCTCCGCACACCCGGACGGCGGAGCTCGGGGCGGATCACCCACGGGCGTCGGGGGCCGGCGTACCGGCGGCCACCGAACGGTCCACCGCCACCCCGCTCGTCCGGAAGCTGGCCGAAGAGAGCGGTGTGGAACTCGCCGCACTCGAAGGGACGGGCCACGGGGGCGGGTCACCCGCTCCGATGTGGCCGCTGCCGCCTCCGCAGCGAGGCCACGACCGCCGACGGCCAACCCGGCACCCGAGGCCGCAGACGCGTCGGCACGGCCTCGGACGCCGCCGCAGGCCGCCACGGGAGCCACCGTCGCGAGGCCACCGGCCGGTCACCGTGTGAAGGCGACCCCGCTGGCCAGACGCGCCGCGGCCGAGGCGGGCCTCGACCTCGCCGGTGTCCGGGGTACGGGTCAGGACGGCGCTGTCCGGATCGCCGATGTCCGGGCCGCCATCGCCATCGCCACCGCCATCGCCACCGAACCGCCGGACCGGTCCGGACCTCCGGACGCCCCGAGGACGCCCACGCCCGACCGGTCGGCGGCGATGCGCCGTGCCGTCGGCGATCTAATGGCCCGTGCCAAGCGGGAGATCCCCCACTACTACCTCGCCACGACCGTCGACCTGTCCACCGCGATGGCCTGGCTCCGCGAACGGAACCGCCGACTGCCGGTCACCGAGCGGCTCGTGCCCGCCGCCCTCCTGCTCAAAGCCGCTGCCGTCGCCGCCCGGGAAGTGCCGCAGCTCAACGGCCACTGGATCAATGGCGGATTCGTCCCCGCGCCGGCCGTCCACCTCGGGGTGGCGGTCGCGCTGCGCGGCGGCGGCCTCGTCGCTCCCGCCATCCACGACGCCGCCGACCTGCCGGTGACCGACCTGATGGCGGAGCTGCGCGATCTCGTTGCCAGAGCACGTGGTGGGCGGCTGCGCGGCTCGGAGACCACCGACCCGACGATCACCGTGACCAACCTCGGGGACCAGGGCGTGGAAACCGTGTTCGGCGTCATTTACCCGCCCCAGGTCGCCCTGGTGGGTGTCGGCAAGGTGGTCGAGCGGCCGTGGGCCGCGGCCGGGATGCTCGGTGTACGGCCCGTGGTGACCGCCACCCTGTCGGCCGACCATCGGGTCACCGACGGAGCGACGGGCGCCCGCTACCTGTCCGCACTCGACCGGCTGCTGCAGACACCGGAGGCGTTGTGAACCACGACCAGGCACTTGCCCTCGTCCGCGAGGTACTGACCGAGATCGTCCCGGACGCGGACTTCGCCGTCCTCGCCCCCGACGAGAACTACCGGCAGGCCCTCGAACTCGACTCGCTCGACTTTCTCGGCCTCGTCGAGCAGCTGTCCGTCCGGGCCGGCTGCCGGATCGACGAGGACGACTACCCGCGCCTGGCCACCCTCGCCGCGAGCGCGGACCTCCTGGCGGAGCGCACCTGACGGCACGTGCTCCGGCACGACGGCTCGCCGCGCCGAGCCCCGCGCCTGTGCAGCGGTGCCGGACCTCGTGGCCCGGCGGGGCCATTGGCCGCGCCCGAGGAGGCGCAGCGCCCTGGACTTCGTCCGGGCCCGCACCCTTGAGGGGTCTGCGAGAATCGGTCCCGCGCCCGGCACAGCCGCGGGTACCGGAGACCAGAGGAGGCCTGGGTGGGCGGGGACGATGTGGCGCGGTCGCGGATTCCGCAGCTCAGGCTCGACGAGCTGCTGGAGGAGCTGCAGGCGCGGATCGACGCGGCCCGGGGGACCAGGGACCGGGTGCACAGCCTGCTGGAGGCGGTGCTGTCGGTCGGGCGTGAACTCGACCTGACCCAGGCGTTGCGACGGATCGTGGAGTCCGCCGCCGTCCTCGTCGATGCCCGCTACGCAGCGCTGGGAGTGATCGGTCCGGACGGTGAGTCGCTGTCGCAGTTCCTGACGGTCGGGTTGTCCGAGGAGGAGATTGCCGGAATCGGGCCCTACCCGACCGGCAAGGGGCTGCTGGGCGAGCTGATCACCCACCCGGAGCCCCTGCGGCTGGAGGATCTGTCACAGCATCGGGCCTCCTTCGGCTTCCCGGCCAACCATCCGCCGATGCGGACCTTCCTCGGGGTGCCCGTCCGGGTGCGGGAGGAGGTGTTCGGCAACCTGTACCTGACCGACAAGCGCGGCGGTGAGGAGTTCGACGCCGACGACGAGTCGGTGATCGCGACGCTGGCGGTGGCGGCCGGGGTGGCGATCGACAACGCGCGGTTGTACGAGGAGGCGCAGCGCCGGCAGCGCTGGCTGAGCGCGAGCGCGGAGATCACTCGCAGTCTGCTCTCGGGCAGTTCGCGCGCCCAGGTGGTGGAGTTGATCGCGCAACGGGCGCGCGAGATCACCGGCGCGGAGCTGGCGGACGTGGTGGTGCCCGAAGCCGGCGGGACACTGCGTCTCGAGCTCGCGCTGGGCGGGGACGCGGCCGGAAGGACAGGCCTCGTGGTGCCGCAGGAGGGCACGCTCTCGGGGGCGGCCACTACGCAGGGCACCCCGGTCACCACCGTGGACCTGGCCACCGATCCGCGCCTCGTGGGCGATCCGCGACGCCGGGAGCAGCTGGGCCCGGCGGTGGCGGTGCCGCTGGGGCGCGCCGGAGGGCACATCGACGCCGTCCTGCTGCTGGCCCGCCGGGCGGGGAGACGCTGTTCACCGAGCGGGAGATCGGACCACTGCTCGGATTCGCGGACCAGGCTGCGCTCGGGCTGGAACTGGCGTCCAGGCGCCGGGACGCCGAGCAGCTGGCGATGCTGGAGGATCGCGACCGGATCGCCCGTGACCTGCACGACCTGGCGATCCAGCGCCTGTTCGCCACCGGGATGACGCTGCAGAGCGCCGCCCGCTTCATCGAGCACCCCGGCGCGTCCGACCGGGTGCTCCGAGCGGTGGGCGACCTGGACGAGACCATCAAGATCATCCGATCGACGATCTTCGGACTCCGCGCGCGGGACGAGGCGGCGGGCTCCGGCCTGCGGGCCAGGGCGGTCAGGGCGGTCGAGACGGCACAGGCGGCACTGGGCTTCGCGCCGAGGCTGAGCATGGAGGGCCTGCTGGACACCGACGTCCCCTCGGGGGTGGCCGACCACGTGGTGGCGGTCCTGGGTGAGGCATTGAGCAACGCTGCCCGGCACGCCAACGCCGGGCGGGTCGAGGTGGTGCTGCAGGCGACGGGGACGCAGGTGGTGCTGACCGTTCAGGACGACGGTGTCGGCATCCCCGCGCAGGGACGGCGCAGCGGCCTGCGCAACCTCGCCGAGCGGGCCGAGGGCCTGGGCGGAGCGCTGGAGCTGACGAGCCCGCCGGGCGGTGGAGCACGGCTGGTCTGGTCGGCGCCGCTGGGAGGCTGAGCGTCATCTCCCCCGTTGTTGCGGGAGATGACGTTGTGTTCACAGGTCGCTGAGGCCTCCAGGAGGCGTCCGGTCACCAGCTCCGCGAGGATCCGGATGCCCACCTGGCCCAGGTGTCGACACGGGTCGGGATCGTGCGGCGCCGGGCCTTCGTCGATGGCGGCCCGGCCGAGCACGGTGACGCTCCAGCCGGTGCCGTCCGACGGGCTGACCTCGCCCGCCTCGAAGGCCACGAGCGCCCCGGACACGGCCCGGACCAGCTCGGATCCTGCGGCTGCGCACAGCAGCACGCTGCCGTCGCCGCCGAGGCGGAAGCGGGTCGGCAGGACGGCCGGCAGGGCACCGACCGTGTAGACGACCCGGCCGACGCTGGTCGTGCCCAGGAGCCGCCGGCAGTGCCGTTCGTCCAGCGGCTGGTGCTCGGTGGATGGGTTCTGGTCTGGCTTCATGGCATCAAGGGTCGCCTCGAACCGGTGCGGGTGTGAGGGGCCGATGGTCCCCCGAGGGCCGTCGGGAGGCCCCGGACAGGAACGGCGGTCCGCGTCGGCCGGTGCCGACCGCTCCGCTCAGCGCGTCGGGCGAACGACCGGGTGGTCGTGGGCGGCGGTGGCCTGGGTGGCGATGACGGCAGCCTGGACACGGCGCTCGACCCCGAGCTTGGCCAGCAGCCGGGAGATGTGGTTCTTCACGGTCTTCTCGGCGAGGTAGAGCCGCAGGCCGATCTCACGATTGGTCAGGCCCTCGCCGATCAGGGCGAGGATCTCCTTTCCCGGTCGGTGAGTTCCGGGAATGCCGGGGCCTGCGGTCCGGAGTCGCCGCGCAGGCGGGCCATCAGCCGGGTGGTGGCGCCCGGGTCCAGCATGGACTGCCCGGACGCCACGGTGCGGACGGCGGAGACCAGGTCGGTGCCGCTGATCTGCTTGAGCACGTACCCGGCTGCGCCGGCCATGATGGAGTCCAGCAGGGCCTCCTCGTCGTCGAAGGAGGTGAGCATCAGACAGGCGAGGTCGGGCATCCGCGAGCGCAGCTCCCGACAGACCGTCACACCGTCGCCGTCCGGCAGCCGCATGTCCAGCACGGCGACGTCGGGGCGCAGCGCGGGGACGCGGGCGATCGCCTGCTCGACGGTGGCTGCCTCGCCGACCACGATGAGGTCGGGCTCGGCGTCCAGGAGGTCGTGCACGCCACGGCGGACGACCTCGTGGTCGTCGAGGAGGAACACCCGCACCGGGACGGTCGCCTTGTCTGCCGCACTCTGCGCCATCAACTTCTCCGCGCTCGTGGCCCCGTCGGTACGGCGGGGCGGAGGAATCCTGTGGAGAGTCTGGCGGAGCGTCGGGGGCAGGGGTAGGGCCGGACGGCCCTATCGACCGGTGGGAAGAAGGGGTGGGCCCGTGCCGCGGTCGGCTCAGCCGGCCCGGTGGTCGCCCGGCCCGGGGCCGCGCATGGTGCGGCCGGTCCATACGGGCTCGATCCGGGCCCAGGACTTCTGCCAGTCCTCCGTCGCCGTGCGGTTCAGGTGCCGCAGCCGGAGACCGAGACCGCAGCCGATGAGGAGGGAGAGGCCACCGAAGGTCAACAGGCCGGCCCCGGCGGCGTGGGCGTCGATGTCGGCGGTGGTCGTGGGGGCTGCGGAGAGCAGGCCGGTGTCGGTGACCCAGATGTCCGCGCTGCCGCCCGGTGCGGTGTACCGGGTGACGCCGACCGTGGCGGTGTGGAACCGGCCGACGGGGTAGGTCCAGTCCACCTCCACCTGGTAGGCGACCGTGCCCAGGGTGGTGGCGGGAGAGGTCCGCCGGGCCCCGGAGAGCGCGACCGCCTGCAGATGGTGCAGGTGAGGGGCTGCCGCCGCAGCCCTCCGTTGCTCCGAGGCCAGCGCGGCCGAACCGGCGGCGGCGCCCATCGAGGCGGCCAGGGCGAGACCGAGCGATGCGAGCAGCAGGGCCCGGCTGCGGGCCCGGTCGACAGGCCGACTCAGCATGCTGCTTTCGGCGCCGAGGGCCCGCCGCAGATGCCGGCGCCACGCTCGGGCCGCGCGGTGGGGTGTGTGGGGCATGGGTCGCTCCTTCGGGGACGGCGCTGCGTCGGCGGGTGCGGAATCTCCGGGCCGGTCCCACCCGGTGGGGGACGCCACGAACGGGTGGCCGGGTCGTGGGCCACCGCCGGGGTCGCAGGGAAGGCCGGTGGTCCCTGACGGTTCCATGGTCCGGTCGCGGCGGCGCCTGGGGCGGGCCCGACCGTGAGGGGCACGCCGGCCCCCGTGCCCCGCCCTTGGGCTGCGAGGGCACGGCGTGGAGCGTGCGGCGAGGGCGGCGTCCGCGTCCGTCAGTCGTGCGGGACGACGGCGACCGGCGCCTCGGCGTGGTGGAGGACGGCGTGGGCGACCGGCCCGATCCGCATCCCCGCGCCGTGCGGGCGGCGCCGTCGCCCGACCACCACCAGGGCGGCGTCGGCGGACGACTCCACCAGGGCCGACGCACCGGTGCCCGGGCGGCAGTCCTCGATCAGGACGACGTCCGGGTACTTCTCGCGCCGGGCCGCCAGCGCCTCCCTGAGGAGCTCGGCCTCGATCGTGCGGAACTGGTCGGCCTCGACCTGCGAGGGCACCCAGCCTGCGTACCCGTAGACCGGCGGCGGCGTCCAGCCGTGGACGGCACGCAGCACCGCTCCCTGCCGGGCGGCCTGGCGGAACGCGAAGTCGATGACGTCGTCGGAAGGGGCCCGGGTGTCGACGCCGAGGACGACCTCCCGTCCGCCGTGGTCGCCCGGGTGTCCGCCTCCGATGGCAGGGACGAGCACGGTCGGCACCCCGCAACGGGCGACGACGGCCAGGCCGACCGAGCCGACCAGCAGGCCTGCGAACCCCCGACACCCCGCGAGCCGAGGACCAGCAGATCGGCGTCGGCGGCGGCCTCCACCAGCCTGTCCACCGGCTCGGCGCCACCGATCAGGTCGGTGTCCACCTCAAGCCCGGGGTGGGTGCGCCGGACGTCCTGCTGCGCGTCCGCGAGCATGCGCAAGGTGAGGTCGCGCACGTCCGACGGCCGGCCCGGGTCCGCGTGGACGTCGTCGAGCCAGGTCTGCGCATGGACCAGCCGCAGGCCGCGCCCCCGGCGGACGGCCTCGCCGGCCGCCCAGCGGGCGGCCGCAGTGCTCTGCGGGGAACCGTCGATGCCGGCAAGCAGATACGGCGTCATGGGAATCGTCCTCCTGGACTGTGAGGGGCGGCCGGTCCTGCCCGGCGCGCGGCGACAGGGTCGGTGCCCCCGGCCCGGCGCACCCGCACGGATCGGCGGGTAGGGCCAGCCTTCGCCCGTCGGGGTGCGGCGGACAGGGGCCGGGCAGCCTCCGGAGCAGGGCCGCAGGTCCCGAGGGCGTGCCGCCGCAACCTGGCCCGGTCGGCCCTGTGCGCGGCCGCATCCGGAGCGTGACGATAAGTCAGACCTCAGTGGTGTTCCGCCCGACGAGTCCGAGGAGACCATCGCGATGCCCACCGACCCCCAGCCGGCGTCCGCACCGGCGTCCGCACCGCCGTCCGATCAGGAGCTCCGCACCCTCGACGCGCACTGGAGGGCCGCCAACTACCTGGCGGTCGGCCAGATCTACCTGCTGACGAACCCGCTGCTCGGGGAGCCGCTGACCCCCGAGCAGATCAAGCCCCGGCTGCTCGGCCACTGGGGCACCTCACCGGGCCTCAACCTGGTGCACACACACCTCAACCGTGCGGTGAAGCAGCGCGACCTGGACGCGATCTGCATCTGGGGCCCCGGCCACGGCGGCCCCGCCGTCCTCGCCAACTCCTGGCTGGACGGCAGTTACACCGACACCTATCCGGAGATCACCCGCGACGCCGCCGGCATGGCCGCGCTCTTCCGGCAGTTCTCCTTCCCCGGCGGTGTACCCAGCCACGTCGCCCCCGAGACACCCGGATCGATCCACGAGGGCGGGGAGCTCGGCTACGCGCTCTCGCACGCGTACGGCGCGGCGTTGGACAACCCCGGTCTGCTGGTCGCCTGTGTGATCGGCGACGGCGAGGCGGAGACCGGTCCGCTGGCGGCCTCCTGGCACGGGAACAAGTTCCTCGACCCGGTGCACGACGGGGCCGTGCTGCCGGTCCTGCATCTCAACGGATACAAGATCGCCAATCCTGCGCTGCTCGCCCGGCTGCCCGAGGCCGAGCTCGACGCCCTGTTGCGCGGCTACGGCCACGAACCGCTGTACGTCACCGGCACGGACCCGATGGCCGTCCACCGGGCGATGGCCGCAGCCGTGGACACCGCACTCGACCGGATCACCGCCGTCCAGCGGGCCGCCCGCCAGGACGGCTGCACGGACCGCCCGACCTGGCCACTGATCGTGCTCCGCACCCCCAAGGGCTGGACGGGCCCCGCCCAGGTGGACGGCGTCCCCGTCGAAGGCACCTGGCGCGCCCACCAGGTGCCCCTGGACCAGGTCCGGGACAACCCCGCCCACCTCGCCCAGCTGGAGGCGTGGATGCGCTCGTACCGGCCCGAGGAACTCTTCGACGCCCACGGCCGGCCCACCGAGCAGGTCCTGGCCTGCGTCCCCGAAGGGACCCGCCGCCTGGGCGCCAATCCGCGCGCCAACGGAGGCCTGCTGCTGCGCGACCTGCCGCTGCCGCGGCTGGAGCAGTACGCCGTACCGGTCGACAAGCCCGGGGTGACCCTGCACGAACCGACCCGCGTGCTCGGCGGCCTGCTCGAGCAGGTGATGGCGGACACCGCGCAGCGCCGGGACTTCCGGCTGGTCGGTCCGGACGAGACCGCCTCCAACCGCCTGCAGGCGGTGTACGGCGCCACCGGCAAGGCGTGGCAGGCGGACACCCTGCCCACCGACGAGCACCTCGCCCACGACGGACGGGTGATGGAGATCCTCTCCGAACACACCTGCCAGGGCTGGCTGGAGGGCTACCTGCTGACCGGCCGGCACGGCCTGTTCTCCTGCTACGAGGCTTTCGTGCACATCGTCGACTCGATGGTGAACCAGCACGTCAAGTGGCTGCGCACCACCCGGCGGATCCCCTGGCGGGCCCCGATCGCCTCGCTCAACTACCTGCTCACCTCCCACGTCTGGCGCCAGGACCACAACGGCTTCTCGCACCAGGATCCGGGCTTCGTCGACCACGTCCTCAACAAGAGCCCCGAGGTCGTACGGGTCTGGCTCCCGCCGGACGCCAACACCCTGCTCGCCGTCGCGGACGGCGTGCTGCGCAGCCGCGACCACGTCAACGTGGTGGTCGCCGGCAAGCAGCCCTGCTTCGACTGGCTCCCGCTCGACGACGCCCGTGCCCACTGCGCGCGCGGAGCGGGCAGGTGGGAGTGGGCCGGCACGGACGACGGCGGACTCGACCCGGACGTGGTGCTCGCCTGCGCCGGCGACGTCCCCACCCAGGAGGTGATCGGCGCCGCCGGCCTGCTGCGCCGTCATCTGCCGGACCTGGCCGTCCGGGTGGTCAACGTGGTGGACCTGACGCGGCTGATGCCGAGCGAGGAACATCCGCACGGGATGCCGGACGACGAGTTCGACGCCCTGTTCACCCGGGACAGGCCGGTGGTCTTCGCCTACCACGGCTACCCCTGGCTGATCCACCGCCTTGCGTACCGCCGCACGGTCCATCCGCACCTGCACGTGCGCGGCTACAAGGAGTCCGGCACCACAACGACCCCGTTCGACATGGTGGTCCGCAACGACCTCGACCGCTACCGCCTGGTGATGGACGTCATCGACCGCACCCCCGGCCTCGCCGTCCGCGCCGCCGACCTCCGCCGGCAGATGGCCGACACCCGGTCCCGGCACCACGCCTGGATCCGTGAGCACGGCACCGACCTGCCCGAGGTCGCCGACTGGACCTGGGGATCCTGACCCGCCGGGACACCGCCGAAGGAGCTGAGCACCATGGACCTGCCCGTCGCCGTCGGAGTGGACACCTCCACGGCAAGCCTGGCGGCCGCCGACTGGGCCGCGACCGAGGCGGCCCTCCGCGACCGCCCCCTGCGCGTCCTGCACGCGCTGCCCCTGATGCCGCACCTGCTGCCCGTCGGGGCCACCACGCTGCCGCTCGACGGGAGCGCCCTGCTCCACCACGTCCGGCACGTGCTCGCGGTGCGCCACCCGCAGGTGCGCGCGCACACCGAGGAGGTCCACGACATCGCCACGGCCGCGCTGGTGGCCGCCGCCGAGGACGCCGAACTCCTGGTCCTGGCGGCCCGCGGCGACGGCGGCTTCGCCGGGCTGCGGGTCGGATCCACCGCCCTGCACGTCGCCGCGAGGGCGGGTTGTCCGACCGTGCTCCTCCCGGTGGAGGCGGCGGACGAGGGGCTCCGGGATCACCTCGCCGTCGCGGTCGATGCCCGCCGTCCCGGCGCTGCGGTGCTCGACTTCGCCTTCGACGCCGCCCGTCGGCGGCGCCTGCCGCTGCGGGTGCTGCACGCCTTCCCGGCGGCGGGGCCGACCGGCCGGGGTGGCGGGCGGGAGGCGGAGGCCGCTCTGCTCGGTGCCGTCCTCGCCCCGTGGAAGGCCGCGCACCCGGAGGTCGAGGTCGTCGAGGAGTCCGAACCCGCGGGCGCGGGGCTGTTGCTGGTCGAGGCATCCGCCAAGGCCCGGCTGCTCGTCCTCGGACGGGGGCCCGTCGCCACGACCGGGCGCCTGGGCCCCGTGGCCCATGCCGTCCTGCACCACGCCACCTGCCCGGTCGCCCTCGTCCCGGGCCTCTGAACCCCGGCGCCGGGACCTTCGGGCCGCGGCGGGGCTGAACGGCCCCTGGGCCGGGACGCGGGCAGAGACGGAGAGTTCCGAAGGACAGCGGTCGCGCGCGGTGGGCCCGCGGCCGATCGACACGAAGGAGCGTACGACCATGCGTCACGCGGTAGTGGTGGGGATCGACGGATCGGCGCAGAGCGCGGCCGCCGCGCGCTGGGCCGCGGAAGAGGCCGGCCGGACGGGACGGGGCCTGCGGATGGTCCACGTCGCGGACGCGGACGGCGGTGCGCCCGCGCGGACCGGGCGTCAGGCGGCCCGACTGCCGGAGTCCGTGGCCGCGATCCGCGACCGGATCGCGGCGGCGCGGCCGGAACTCGAGATTGCCTGCGAGCGCATGGCCGGAAGCCCCGCGTACGTGCTGGCCGCCGCGGGGGAGCGGGACGGCCTGCTCGTCCTCGGCTCCCGCGGCCGCGGCGGGGTCGCAGGCCTGCTCGCCGGCTCCGTCGGGCTCCGTACGGCGGCCCACGCCCGGTGTCCCGTCGTCCTGGTCCGTGCGGGGTACGACGGTGCGGCCGGAGCCGGGGGCGAGATCGTGGTGGGCGTGCAGGGAGACCGGCCCTGCGACGCGGTGCTCGGCTTCGCCTTCGACCAGGCGGCGCGGGTCGGCGCCGTCCTGCGGGCGGTGGAGGCCCGCACCCTTTCCGCCGGCCCGTACGTGACGCAGGCTCCGCTGGATCAGCAGGCGATCAGGGAGTCGTTGGTGGCCGACCGGCTGGTGCACCTCCAGGATGCCCTGAGCCGCTGGCGGGAGAAGTTCCCCGATGTCCCGGCCCGCGCGGAGGTGGCGAGCGGTGGTGCGACCGAGGCCCTGCTGGAGGCCTCGCGCGGAGCGTCCCTGGTCGTCCTGGGACGGCGCGCACCCGGGCACCCCATGGCCGCGCCCCGCCTCGGGGCGGTGGCCCGCGACGTCCTCCACCACTCGCGCTGCCCGGTCGCCGTCGTCCCGCACGAGTGAACGGCGGCGATCCGGCGGCGACCCGGGTCGGACCGTGACGGCCGACCCGGACGGTCGGCCGCCGCGGTGGACCGCAGGACCGGCCGACGGTGAACAAGGGACCTTCGGCCCGAAGCCCGGTCCCGACCGGCGGACCCCTCAACGCCACGACAGCGCAAGGCTGTGTGACGGGCGCCGACGACCAGGCGCCCCATCCCGGACAACGACCCGAAAGGTGGTCCACCATGCCCCGCCGCCCGCAGACCGCGAAGAGCGCCGAACCCGCATCCGGTGCCGTTGCCGAGCCGCGCATCGGGACCCCTGCCGACCCGGCCGTCCCTGCCGTGTCCGACGCGGTGGACCGGCTCGTCTCCGGCGCGACCGCCGCGCTGGCCGAGTACGCCTCCTTCACCCAGGAGCAGGTCGACCACATCGTCCGGAAGGCGTCCCTGGCCGCGCTGGCCCGGCACACCGGACTCGCCGTCATGGCGGTCGAGGAGACCGGGCGCGGAGTGTTCGAGGACAAGGCCGTCAAGAACGTCTTCGCCTGCGAGAACGTCACGCACGTGATGGCCCGGACGAAGACGGTCGGCGTGGTGCGACGGGACGACATCGACGGCATCGTGGAGATCGCCGAACCGGTCGGTGTGGTCGCCGGTATCACCCCGGTGACCAATCCGACCTCCACCACGATCTTCAAGTGCCTGCTCGCGCTCAAGACCCGCAATCCGATCGTCTTCGCCTTCCACCCCTCGGCCCAGCGCTGCTCCGCCGAGGCGGCCCGGACGGTGCGGGACGCCGCCGTCGCGGCAGGCGCCCCGGCGTCCTGCATCCAGTGGATCGACCAGCCGTCGATGGCGGCCACCGAGGCCCTGATGGACCATCCGGACGTGGCCACCATCCTTGCCACCGGCGGCAACGCGATGGTGCGGGCCGCGTACTCCTGCGGCAAGCCCGCGCTCGGCGTCGGCGCGGGGAACGTGCCCGCGTACATCGAGCGGAGTGCCGACCTCCGGCAGGCGGTCAACGACATCGTGCTGTCCAAGTCCTTCGACAACGGCATGATCTGTGCCTCCGAGCAGGCCGTCATCCTGGACGCCGAGATCCGGGACGCCGCGCTCGGGGAGTTCCGGAGGCTGAAGGCCCACCTCGCCACCGGTGAGGAGAAGGCCCTGCTGGAGCGTCACCTGTTCGGTGCCGGTGAGGGGACCGCGTGCGCCGGGGACCGCCTCAACGCTGCCGTGGTGGGCCGTTCCGCGCCGCAGATCGCCGAGGCCGCCGGCTTCACCGTCCCCGCCGACACTTCGGTGATCCTGGTGGAAGCGGCCGGAGTCGGGCCGTCCGAGCCGCTGACCCGGGAGAAGCTCTGCCCGGTGCTGGCCGTGCTCACCGCGGACTCGCGCCGGGCCGGAATCGAACTGGCCGCTGCCATGGTCGAGTTCAACGGGCTCGGCCACTCGGCGGCCGTGCACACCGCGGACGCCGCCTTCGTCGAGGAGTTCGGCCACGCGGTGAAGGCGTGCCGGATCATCTGGAACGCCCCGTCCTCCCAGGGCGGCATCGGGGACGTCTACAACGCGTTCATGCCCTCGCTCACCCTCGGCTGCGGGTCCTACGGCCACAACTCGGTGGCCGGCAACGTCTCCGCGCTCAACCTCGTCAACATCAAACGGATCGGGCGGCGCAACACCAACATGCAGTGGTTCAAGGTACCGCCGAAGATCTACTTCGAGCGCAACTCCGTCACGTACCTGGCCGACATGCCGAATGCCCACCGGATCGTCGTCGTCACCGACCGGACGATGGTGGAGGTCGGCCACCTGGAGCGGATCCGCGGCATCCTCGACCGCCGCCGCGAGCCGGTCGAGGTGCGGGTGGTCGACTTCGTCGAGCCCAATCCGAGCATCGACACGGTGCGCCGGGGCGCCGAACTGATGCGCGCCTTCCGGCCCGACACCATCGTCGCGCTCGGCGGCGGCTCGCCGATGGACGCGGCCAAGGTGATGTGGCTGATGTACGAGCACCCGGAGGTGGACTTCGCCGACCTGAAGGAGAAGTTCTTCGACATCCGCAAGCGCGCCTTCACCTTCCCCGACCTCGGCGAGAAGGCCAGGCTGGTCTGCATCCCGACCACCTCGGGCACCGGCAGCGAGGTCACGCCGTTCGCCGTCATCACCGACACCGCCACCGGCCAGAAGTTCCCGCTCGCCGACTACGCGCTCACCCCGAGCGTGGCCATCTGCGACCCGGCGCTGACCACCCACCTGCCGCCCGACGTCACGGCCGACACCGGCTTCGACGCGCTCACCCACTGCATCGAGACCTACGTCTCGGTCTACGCCAACGACTTCACCGACGGCCTGGCGCTCCAGGGCATCCGGTTGATCTTCGAGAACCTCGAACGGGCCGTGTCCGACGGCCCGAACGACCCGGTCGCCCGCGAAAAGATGCACAACGCCGGCACCATCGCCGGAATGGCCTTCGGTTCCGCCTTCCTCGGGGTCGTCCACGCCATGGCGCACACCCTGGGGGCGACCTTCCACATCGCCCACGGCCGCACCAACGCACTGCTCCTGCCGCACGTGATCCGCTACAACGGCACGGAGCCGGCCAAGGTCACGGGCTGGCCCAAGTACCGGAGCTACGTCGCCCCCGAGCGCTATCAGGCGATCGCCAGGATGCTGGGTCTGCCCGCCGACACCCCGGAGCAGGGCGTTGCGGCGCTGGCGACCGCCGTCGAGGAACTGCGCGACCGGGTCGGCATCCCCCGCTCGTTCAAGGAGGCCGGGGTCGACGAGGCGGCCTTCCTGGCAGCCCTGCCGCAGCAGGCGATGAACGCCTACGAGGACCAGTGCGCCCCCGCCAACCCGCGCATGCCGATGCTCGACGACATGCAGCAGATCATGCGCCGCGCCTTCCGCGGCAACCCGGCCTGACCACCCCCGCACGTGAGGAGCAGGGACATGACCGCACCGTACACGGAGCGCCTCGACGAGGCCGACGACACCGTCCACAGCAGTGCCTGGCGCGGCTTCGAGCGCGGACGGTGGTGCGAGAGCGTCGACGTCCGGGACTTCGTCCAGCGCAACTACACCCCGTACGAAGGCGACGCCGCCTTCCTGGCCGGCCCGACCGAGCGCACCACGGCGCTCTGGCAGCAGGTGAGCGCGCTGTTCCCCGAGGAGCGCGCCAAGGGTGTCCTCGACGTGTCCCACGACATTCCCTCCGGCATCACGGCGCATGCGCCGGGCTGGATCGACCGGCACCGGGAGCTGATCGTCGGCCTGCAGACCGACGCGCCGCTCAAGCGCGCGATCATGCCCAACGGCGGGTGGCGGATGGTGGCCGGCGCCCTGGAGACCTACGGCTACCCCGTCTCCGCCGAGCTCGAGAAGATCTTCACCCAGTACCGCAAGACCCACAACGCCGGGGTCTTCGACGCCTACACCCCCGAGATCCGCGCGGCCCGCAGGGCGGGGATCATCACCGGCCTCCCGGACTCCTACGGGCGCGGCCGGATCATCGGTGACTATCGGCGCGTCGCCCTGTACGGCGTGGACCGGCTGATCGCCGTCAAACGCCGGGAGAAGGACACGCTGAACGCCCTGCCGGACGACCCGGCCCGGATCGAGGAGGTGATCCGCTCCAGGGAGGAACTCGCCGAGCAGATCAGGGCACTGCACGAGCTGAAGGAGATGGCCTCCGCCTACGGCTACGACGTCTCCGGGCCCGCGCGCAGCGCCCGCGAGGCCGTGCAGTGGCTGTACTTCGCCTACCTCGCGGCGGTCAAGGAGCAGAACGGCGCCGCGATGTCGCTGGGCCGCACCTCGACCTTCCTCGACGTCTACTTCCAGCGGGACATCTGCGCGGGGAGGCTGACCGAGAGCGAGGCCCAGGAGCTGGTCGACGACTTCGTGATCAAGCTGCGGATCGTCCGCTTCCTGCGGACCCCCGAGTACGACCAGCTCTTCTCCGGCGACCCGACCTGGGTCACCGAGTCCATCGGCGGCATGGGGGAGGACGGCCGCCCACTGGTCACCCGGACCTCGTTCCGCTACCTGCAGACCCTCCACAACCTGGGTCCGGCGCCGGAGCCGAACATGACGGTCTTCTGGTCCCCGGAACTCCCGCGAGGATTCAAGGAGTTCTGCGCCGCGACATCGATCGCGACGTCCAGCATCCAGTACGAGTCGGACGAGCTGATGCGCCCGCGCTTCGGCGACGACACCGCCATCGCCTGCTGCGTGTCCGCCATGGCGGTCGGCCGGCAGATGCAGTTCTTCGGTGCCCGGGTCAACCTCGCGAAGACGCTGCTCTACGCGATCAACGGAGGCCGGGACGAGATGTCCGGCACGCAGGTCGGCCCGGAGACCGGCGCGATCACCTCGGAGGTCCTCGACTACGAGGAGGTGCTCGACCGGTTCGACCGGCAGATGGAATGGCTGGCCGAGACCTATGTCCACGCACTGAACGTCATCCACTACATGCACGACAAGTACGCCTACGAGCGCCTTGAGATGGCGCTGCACGACCGGGACGTCCGGCGCACCATGGCCTGCGGGATCGCCGGGCTCGCGGTGGCGGCGGACTCGCTCTCGGCGATCCGGTACGCGACGGTGCGGCCCGTCCGGGACGCCACCGGGCTCGTCACCGACTACGCCGTCGAGGGCGACTACCCGGCCTACGGGAACAACGACGACCGGGCGGACGCGATCGCGGTCGGGCTGGTCGAGCGGTTCATGGCGAAGGTGCGCAAGCACCCCACCTACCGCAACGCGGAGCACACCCAGTCCGTCCTGACCATCACCTCGAACGTCGTCTACGGCAAGAAGACCGGGAACACCCCGGACGGCCGCCGCTCCGGTGATCCGTTCTCCCCGGGCGCCAACCCCATGAACGGGCGCGACCGGCACGGCTACGTCGCCAGCGCCCTGTCCGTCGCCAAGCTGCCCTACGAGCACGCCGAGGACGGCATCTCGCTGACCAACACCGTCACCCCCGACGCCCTGGGACGCACCCCCGAGGAGCGGATCGCCAACCTCGCCGGAGTGCTCGACGGCTTCACGGCGGTCGGCGGCTTCCACATGAACGTCAATGTCCTCGACCGCTCCACTCTGCTCGACGCCATGGAACACCCGGAGAAGTACCCGCAGCTGACCATCCGGGTCAGCGGCTACGCCGTCAACTTCGTCCGGCTGACCCGCGAGCAGCAGCTCGACGTGGTCAACCGGACCTTCCACGGCTCGCTCTAGCCGGCTCAGGAGGACCACCCATGGCCGTCATGCTCGGCACCACCATCCCGCTCGGGCCACCCGGCGTCACCGGTTCGGTGCACTCCTGGGACGTGTCCACCGGCGTCGACGGCCCCGGGACCCGGTTCGTCGTCTTCCTGGCGGGCTGCCCGCTGGACTGCCTCTACTGCCACAACCCGGACACCCGGCGGATGTCCAACGGCACCCGCACGAGCGCGGATGCCGTGATCGCCGAAGCCGCGAAACTCACCCCCTTCATCCGGGCCGCCGGTGGCGGAGCCACCGTCACCGGCGGCGAGCCGCTGCTCCAACCGGCCTTCGCGGGAGAGCTGTTCCACCGCTTCAAGCACGAACTCGGACTGCACACGGCGCTGGACACCTCCGGGTTCCTCGGCCGGCGGGTCGACGACGGCCTGCTCGCCGACGTCGACCTCGTCCTTCTGGACATCAAATCCTGGGACCGCGACCTCTACCTGCGGCTCACGGGACAACAGCTGGAACCCACCCTGGACTTCGCCCGGCGGCTGGCCGACCTCGGCAAGGAGGTGTGGGTCCGGTTCGTGCTCGTTCCCGGGCTCACCGACGACCCCGCGAACATCGAGGGCGTCGCGGCGTTCGCAGCCTCCCTCGGCAACGTCTCGCGGGTGGACGTCCTGCCCTTCCACACCCTGGGGTCCGCCAAGTACTCGGCGCAGGGGAGGCGCTTCCCCCTGGAGGGAACGCCGGCGCCCACCCCCGAGCAGCTGGACGCCGCCCGCGCGATCTTCGTGGCCCACGGCCTCCGCACGGTGTGAGGCCGACCCGGCCGGCCACGCTGCAGGCGGGCAACGCCTGCAGCGTGGCCGGACGGTTTCGCCGTCCGCATCCCCGGGATGCGGACGGCGCACTGCTGACGCGCGGCGTCACCGACGTACCGTCAGCCGACCGGCACCACGAGCACCGGACAACGGGCCCGCTGCAGCACCGCACGGCAGATCCGGCCGGGCTGCAGCCTGCCGGGGGAGTGCCGCCGCGCCGCGAGCACGACGAGGCCGGCACCGGCGGCCGCGTCCTGCAGGACCTCGACCGCCCGCCCCCGCCGCGAGTGCCGGTGAACGGTCAGCCCGTCGGCGCCCGGCAGGGCGAGGTCGGCCATGAGCCGCCGGGCCCGTTCCTCCGGCGTGGCGCCGGCGATCGGGACCTTGGTGCCGGACCGCAGGGTGCCGCGCCGCCAGGCGTGCACCAGCTCCAGCTCCGCGCTCCGAAGCCGCGCCTCGGCGACCGCGAATCCGGCAGCGGCGGCGGTGGCCTCTCCGTCCTCGTCCACCGCGAGGACCACCCGGCCCGCCGGCGCGGACGGCTCATCGGGGACCAGCGCCACGGGGTGCCCGGCCGCTGCGACCACCCGTCGTCCGACCGGGCCGAGCAGCGGCCCGGCGAGTCCCCGGCGGCCACGGTGACCCAGCACCAGGAGCGGGGCCGGGCCGCCCAGCCCCAGGAGTGCGGACACGGCGTCCCCCGGGACGACCTCCGGCACGGTCTCCACCGAGGGCCGGCGCTCGGCAGCCCTCGTCATGGCCGCGGAGATCAGCTGCCGGACCTCCGCACGGACGGACAGCGGCTCGTCCTCGTCCTCGGTCCCCCGCTCGTACCGCTCCCACAGGCAGGCGTGCACCAGCCTGAGCGGCACCTGTCGACGCCACGCCTCGTCGGCGGCCCAGTCGACCGCCCCGAGACTCTGCGGCGATCCGTCCACCGCCGCCACCACGCACCGGACCGTCATGTCCGTCGTCCTCTCCGTCAAGGTCTTCCGGGGTTGTTGTCGTGCGGTCGGGCCGCTGTCCTCGGGCGGCCGGTCCTCGTGGACCCGCCGGTTCCGGCCCGTCGGCCCGGGAGCACCACGTGGCCGACGGCGACCAGGACGGTCGCCGTCGGCCACGAAGGTGCCGGGCCGGTCAGCGGAGCCAGGCGTGGTCCCGGACGATCGGCAGTTCGGCCCAGCGGCGGCCGGCGCCCCAGGTGCTGCCCGCGCCCGTCGCGGCGACGGCGATCAGCAGCAGGGCGTAGACGAGGTGGTAGTCGGCGACGGGGTTGCTGGAGCCGCTCGCCGTGCCGTCGGCCAGGTGGCGGGCGGGCGGCCATTCGGCGGCCCACATGAGGGCCATCAGCAGCGACCCGCCCAGCGCGGCGATCCGCAGGGCGACACCGCCGACGAGGGCCAGGCCGATGCCCAGCAGGCCGAGCATGAACGACCAGTCGGCCCAGGTCTGGCCGGCCATGTGGTGGAAGACGGACTGCAGGGGGCCGGCGGAGACGTGGCTCAGGAAACCCTTGGTGGGGGAGCCGCCGTCGACCCATGACCGGGCGCTGGGGGTGGCGTAGCCCCAGCCGAGGGCCTTGTCGAGAAAGGCCCAGAGGAAGACGAATCCGAGGCCGACCCGCGCGGTGGCCAGCGCCCGTGCCGCGGCGGCGGGCAGCGCGGGGTCGGCGGCAGCGACCGGGGCGGGCCGTACGGCGGCGTGCCGGAGTGCGGCGCCGAGTCGGTGCGCGAGGCGGGGAGCGTGTGTGTGGTGGACGGCCATGATGCGGTCTCCTCTGTCAATTCGCCTTTGGGGAAGCGTTCTTGTCGTGGTCGAGTCTGCTCCGGTGCGGCTCGGCCGGTCTGGTGCCGAAGGTCCCGATCGTCGGGCCGGTGGGCGTCTGTTCCGCGCCGGAGGGGACGAGCGGCGAGTCCCCTGGCCTGAAGGTCCCGGGACTGTGGCCCCCTCGGCCCTTCGTCACCACGCCCAGGACGCCGAGGGTTGGGACACCGACACGACGAGGGAGACCGACGATGGATGACCGGACCAGGACGATGCCGCGGATCGTCGTGGGCGTGGACGGCTCGCCGTCCTCGCTCGACGCACTGCGATGGGCCGTCGAGCAGGCCCGTGTGCGAGGCGCGGCGGTCGAGGTCGTGGCCTGCTGGCAGTACCCCGTCGCCACGGGCTGGACGGTGCCGATCGCGGCGGACGAGGACCTGGCCGGGCTCGCTCGCAAGGTGCTCGACGACAGCATCGCGGCGGCGACGGAGGCCCACCACCCGGTCGAGATCCGTCCGCGGGTCGTCGAGGCCGGTGCCGCCCCGGGCCTGCTCGACGCCGCCCGGGGCGCCGAACTGCTCGTCGTCGGCAGCCGTGGGCACGGCGGATTCACCGGTGCGCTCCTTGGGTCGGTCGGGCAGCACTGCGTGCAGCACGCGCCGTGCCCGGTGGTCGTCGTCCGTCACCCCCGGGACAGGGCAGCCGCGGTGCCGGCCGCACCGGTCCGGGCCCCGCAAGCTGCCTGACGAACCGTCATCCATGGGGCGCCCACCCCCGACCGAGTCCGTCGGGAACCGGACGACGGCATGTCGTGCAGGTCCGTCCCGTCGGTGCCCTGAGCGGCGCGGGTGGCCTCGACGCTGGGAAGTCCGCGCAGCACCCATGCCGGCGGCACCGCGAGCACCGCGCCGACCGGGAGGCCGAGCAGGTGGATCCACACGGGCCCACCGCTTCCGCCGAGCAGCGCCGGGGCGAGGCTCCTGGCCGGGTTCATGGACGCCCCGCTCGCGGGGCCCGCCCACCGTCCGGCCGGCGCCCACGTGCCCCGCTGCCCCGAGGAGCGCGCGCAGCGCGCCGGCTGCCGCCCTGCCTGACGATGTCCGGACTGCTGGACGACATCGGCACAGACCGCCCGCGCTCGTCCTCCTGGCCCGGCCCCGGGCGCGGACCACCGCGGCCACCACCGCCGGCGGCCCGCACCCGGGCGGGCGGGCGGTGCCGGTGCCCGCGACCGCCGTCCCCGGGGCGGCCGCTGACGACGCCGGCCTGCGCGGAGTCCCGGACCCCGCGTCGATCCCCGTCGTCGAGGGCTGCATCGGCCCCGGCGGCAGGACCGAAAGGCCCTGTTCGGGCCTTTCCGGTCGGGCGGACAGTGGGAGGACGGACCCCTCCGCGGCCCGGCCCGCGTCGGAAGTCTTGGAGCACACCATGACCAGTCAGTGGAACACCGTCGGTGACGTGATGACCCACGCGGTGGTCGCGGTCGGCCGCGGCGCGACCTTCCGGGAGATCCTGGAGACCCTGCAGCAGTGGAAGGTCAGCGCTGTCCCGGTCCTCGCGGGCGACGGCCGGGTGGTGGGCGTGGTGTCCGAGGCAGACCTGCTGGCGGCGGAGGACCGCGAGAAGGGCGATACCGACGGGCTGACCGCCGCCGACCTGATGTCGGCGCCCGCCGTCTCCGTCCATGTCACCAGCCCGACCGCCGAGGCCGCCCGGGCCATGGCCCGCGACCGCTTCAAGCGGCTCCCGGTGGTCGACGCCGAGGACTGCCTGGTGGGCATCGTCAGCCGCAGCGACCTCCTGAAGATCCATCTCCGCACCGACGAGGACCTCGCCCGACAGGTGAGGTTCGAACTCCTCGCCGTGCTCGGACCGGACGATGCGTCGGCCGTCGATGTCCGTGCGGAGGAGGGCCGGATCACGCTGAGCGGGACGCTGCCCGACGCCTCGGCACTCCCGGTCATGGAACGACTGGTGCGTGCCGTCCCGGGGGTGGTGGACGCCGAGGTCGGGCTCGTGGCGCCGGACTGACACGCGTCTCCGGCGCCGCCCGCCGCGGATGGGGCCGGCGCGCTCAGCGGTCCGGCTCGCGATCCGTGCGTTGTCGCGCCTCGATCGATCGGCGGACCTCGTCGGTGAGCGATCGCAGTCCTGCGGAGACGGCGGGCACCGGGGCACGCGGGTCGTCGATGCGGCGGGCGGCGTCCGGGAGTTCGGCGAGATCGGCCTCGAACGTGGCCCGGGCCGCGGCGATCGACCGGGCGGGGCGGGTGCGGTGTCCGTGCGCCATCACGGTCGCCAGCAGTGGCCGGGTGCCCGCCGGTGCGGGCTCGGCGGCCAGCGCGACGGTGTCGGCGAAGCCGGGCGCGCGGTGGACCTGTTTGGCCCCCGGGGCGGTGACCTTGCCGGTGGACAGTTTCATCATCGGCCGGCCGTCGTAGGCGACGAGCTTGTAGGCCGCGTCCAAGTACGGCGCGTCGGCTGCGACCCCGACCAGCGTTCCGACGGCGAACAGGTCTATCGGAGCTCCGCTGCGCACCAGCTCGTCCACGGCGTACTCGTCCAGGCCGCCGCTGGCGGTGATCCGCACCTCTGGCAGCCCGGCCTCGTCCAGGATCCGGCGGGCGGAGACGGCGAGTGCGCCGAGGTCGCCGCTGTCGAGTCGCACCGCGCAGCCTTCGTGCAGCCCGAGCTCGCGCAACACCCGGGCGGCGACCGCGACGCCGGCCTCGGTGTCGTAGGTGTCCACCAGGAAGGTCACCGGGCCGGGATGGGCCCGGGCGAAGGCCCTGAACGCCTCGGCCTCGTCACCGTACGCCTCGATGTACGAGTGGGCCATCGTGCCGACGGCCCGCAGGCCGTAGCGGCGGGCGGCCGCCACGTTGCTCGTGCCGGCGAAGCCGACCAGCGCGCCCAGCCGCGCCGCCTGGTCGGCCGCCGACACGCCGTGGGTGCGGCGCAGCGAGAAGTCCACCGTCGGCCGCCCGGCCGCCGCGATCACGCACCGCGCGGCCTTGGACGCCACGGCCGTCTGGTGGCACACCTGGTTGAGCAGGAACGACTCCACCAGCTGCGCTTCGGGCAGCGGTGCCGTCACCTCAAGAAGGGGCTCGCCGGGGAGGACGATGCGACCCTCGGGCACGGCCCGGACCCGGCCGGTGAACCGCAGTCCGAGCAGCGGCTCCAAGTCCCGGTACGGCCGGCCGAGGGCGGCGGCGAAGGCCGCGACGTCCTCCTCGTCCACACGCATCCCGGCGAGGAAGTCCAGCACCGGCTCCAGGCCCGCGGCGACCAGGAAGCCGCGGCCGGGCGGGAGCGTGCGGACGACCAGGTCGAACGTCGCCGGAGCGGTCATCCGCTCCCGCAGGTACGAGTGCGCCATCGCCACCTCGTACAGATCGGTGACCTGGGCAGTCGACATCGGCTCGACCTCCTGATGGCAGGACCGTGGACTGCGGTGTGCGTGCCCGTGATCCGTGACGCGGCCGGGCCCACGGGAGGACCGCGACGGCGGTCAGTCTCCGGCGCTGCGGACGACGACGACCGGGCAGGGCGAGTGCTGGACGCAGTACTGCCCGACGGAGCCCAGCAGGGCGCCTTCGAAGCCGCCGAGGCCGCGATGTCCGACGACCAGCAGGGACGCCTGCTCGTGGGCGGCCCCGAGCAGGACCCAGGCCGGAGTTCCCTCCCCGACCCTGAGCCGGATGTCCACCGGCGGCTGCGGGCCCGCCACCTTCTCGACGTTCTCGGCCAGGACCTTCCGCGCCGCCTCCCCCAGATGCGCCTCCTCGCCGACCGGGACAGCGCTGCCCCACCCGGAGAACGGCGGCTCCCAGGCCATCACCGCCTCCACCACACGGTGGGTGAGCTCAGCCTGCTGAACAGCCCAACGCAGAGCCCTTCTCGAATGCTCCGAACCGTCCACCCCGACGACGATCTTTCCCTCAAGAGCCGGTTCCTCGGCCATGGCCTCGTCCTTCCGATCAGGCCGACGACGAACTCCGAAGGCCGTCGCTCGACAGGGGCGCTCGGTGGCGGGTGCTCCGGGCGGTACGGCCGGAGCTGTGTCGGCATCGCCGGGCGACGCCCGCCCTCCTGCAGGATCGTTCTCCTGCGGCGGATTCGCACGCGGACCGGGCGGAAGCCCGAGTCCGGCGGACCGATCGGCTCCGTCCTCAGCGGTGCCAGCGTCGTTGCTCTGCCATCCGGCGCCGGATGACGATCAGGTCGATCACCGCGACGACGGTGCACACGGCGCACAGCACGGCGAGGCCCGTGTAGAACGCACGGTCGGCGCTCGGTGCGGGGAGCGCGTTCGCTGCCAGCAGGGTGAGGACGACGGTGGCGAGCAGGAAGAACGGCGCGAAGATCCTTCCGAGCAGTCGTCGGGCCGGCAGATCGCTGCGCGCCCAGCGCGGTTCGGCGCCGGAGTGCTGCCACCGGCGGGCGGCGGCCCTGGCGCGGCGGTCGGCCGCTGCGGCTCTCCAGTGCTCGACGAGGCGGTGCGGCCCGTGGCGCGGTGGGTGGAACGGCTGCGTCATCTTCTCGTGAGCCTTCCGTGCGATGCGCTCCCCCGTCGCCGACGAACGCCCTCGTGCCCTCGGCGGCAGGGGACGGCGACGCCTAGGGAGTCCCGGCCACCCCGCTGGGCGCCGGTACGGGAACGGGGTCGGCCGCAGGGCGGTGAACGGGCCTGGTCGGGACCGGGGTGTCCGGTGCGTCCGGCGGGAGCTGTGGTGCGGAAGCGGCGGCGGCCGCCTCGCGGGCGAGGAAGGAGCCGAGTTCGCCGATGGTGCTCATCAGCGGTGCGGGGAACACCACGGTGCTGTTCCTGTCGACGGCGATCTCGACGAGGCTCTGCAGGTTGCGCAGCTGGAGGGCGAGCGGGTGGGCCATCATCGTGTCCGAGGCCTCGCCGAGTGCGGCGGCGGCCAGGGTCTCTCCCTGGGCGCTGATGATCTTTGCTCGCTTCTCCCGCTCGGCTTCGGCCTGCTTGGCCATCGCACGCTTCATGGTGTCGGGCAGTTGGATGTCCTTGAGTTCGACCAGGGTGACCTCCACGCCCCATTCGGTCGTGGTGACGTCCAGGATCCGGCGGATGTCCAGGTTGATGCGGTCGGTCTCGGAGAGCGTCTCGTCCAGGGTGTGCCGGCCGACCACCTTGCGCAGGGTCGTCTGGGCGATCTGGTTGATCGCGGAGTTCACGTTCTCGATGGCGATGACCGACTTGACCGCGTCCACGACGCGGAAGTACGCGACTGCGGAGACGCCCACGCTGACGTTGTCGCGGGTGATGATGCCCTGGGACTGGATGGGCATGGTGACGATCCGCAGCGAGATGTGGTGCATGACGTCGGCGAACGGGATGATCAGGCGCAGCCCCGGTTCACGTGCTCCGATGATCCGGCCGAACCGGAAGACGACCCCCTTCTCGTACTGGCGGACGATGCGGATCGACATCGCGAGCCCGATCAGGACAAGGACGACGAGCGCCACCAGGACGGCGATCACAGCGGTCATGTCAGCTCCCTCCGACGGCCGACCCGCGACAGCGGGCAGGTCCGGGACGTCGTCGCCGCGCAAGCGACGGGAGGCACGGGACCGGTCTGCGGCCCTACCGCGAGCCTGCCCCCGCGGCCCGTGCCGGCGACAGGGCCCAACGGGCCTGCTCCCGTCGCGACCGGCCCACCCCGGTGCAGGATCTCCGGCGCCGACGGGTCGGCGGCGGGCGGGGCCACGTGGCCGGGCGGCGTCACCGCGTCGGGTCGTCGGCGGTACGGATCACGCGGCCGCTGAGTTCGGTCGGTGTGATCCTGATCCACAGGTCGCGCTCGCCGCCTGCCCAGGGTGACGGCCTGTCCCGTTGTTCCGGGTGGGCCGGCGCCGGCCGGTCGTCGATCCGGTGGGCGCCACCGGTGGCCAGCACGCTCCAGCCGGTGCGCAGCACCTCGTCTATCCGGTCGACCTCGAAGGCGACCCGCCGGCCGACGGCGGCGGCAAGCGGACCCTCGGGAGCCGTGCGGAAGATCAGTGTGCCGTCCTGCACCCAGTAGTTGACCGGGAGGACGAGGGGACCCGTCGCGGTGCTCAGGGCCACCCGGCCGACCCCGTCGGTGGACAGGCGCTCCCAGCATTCGGAGTGGGCCAGCTCTTCCAGCACCGGGTGCGCGGCGGCGCTCGCTCGGCCCGGCGGCAGGTCGAGTCCGCCGCCGAGCAACTGGGTGACCGTCGTCTTCAGTACGGCGGCCAGCCTGGCCAGCGCTCCCGCCTCGACGTCGGCGGGCGAGGTTTCCAGGTACTCCAGGTACGGCACCGCCATGCCGGCCCGCACCGCGGTCTCCTCCCGGCCGAGTCCCAGCTGCTCGCGGCGCAGCGCGACGCGTCTGCCGAGGTCGCCTGCGTCGCTCGGCCCGGCCCGTTCCGGACCGGCGGCGGGCTTGCCGGGCCCGGCCGGCCCGCTCCGCCCGGCCTTCGCGGAGGTGCGTGGCCGGTCGGACGGCCGCGGCGCCTCGCTCTTCGGGCCGTGGCGGGTGACGTGGCGCAGTCGACTGTCCGGACCGGGGAAGAACAGGGTGGAGTGCCCGGTGTCCGACCACAGGACCTCCCAGGGCGGTTCGCCGTCCGGTCGGTGCAGCGCGGTCACCTCTCCGTCCCGCCGCGGCACGCCGGGGCGGCTGCCTTCGACGATGACGTGGTCTCCGATGACGGCTCTCATGGCGGTCTCCCAGATGATCTTCGGGCTGGAGTGTGGTGCCGGTCGACGAGCGGATCAGGTGGCATCCGGTCGAGCAGGCGGGGTCGCCGGCCGGGGGAGAGCCGGCGCGGCGGCCTCGGTGAGGCCGGGCGGCCCTCGCCCGGTCGGGCAGGCGCCGAGCCCGGCGTGTCCCACCAGGCCGGTGGTGGAGGACGCGGTGAACCCCCGCCGTCCGGGCGGCCCGTGCCGGCCGCCCACGCTCCGGTGGCGGTACCACTTCCAGCCTGGCACCGGCGGCACCGGCCGCACCTCGGACGGTCGAGGCAGCTGCCTGCGGGGCGGTGGGACCGGGAAGTGACGGTTGGTGACAACGGCGGTGGTGAAGGAGGCGGAGCCGGCCGGTCTGCCGGGACCGGACGCCACGGACCGGCCGGCGCGCGCGTCGCAGCAGGGGCCCCGCGGTGGGCGACGACAACCTCACGGGTCCGGAACCTGCCCGGCCCGGCCGCGGCGCGGACGGTGCCGGCACCAGGACGCGCCCCGAGCGGTCGGGGCACGGGGTGCGGGGGCGGTCCGCAGCAGCGGTTCCTCCTCCAGCGGGGCCACCTGGCCGCGCATACCGGCCCGCCTGGCCAGTGCCGCACGGGCCAGGTCCTCCCGGCCGTCGGCCAACGCCCGCTGCGCCTGCTCCTCCGGCCTTCCGGCCGCCCCGCCGCAGGGCACCGGCCGCTGAGTGCGGGCGAAGTCCAGTAGCTTCCTCGGATCCTCAGCCCGGTCCAGCAGCCTGTTGGCCTTGATCCGGACAGCTCCGCGATGCGGTCTGCGACACCGGTCACGGACTCCCACTCCTTTGGCTCCGCGGTCAGGAGGGGCCGGGGCGGGTGGGCTGCCCCCGGGCAGGGGCTCCACCGGTGGAGGGCGATCGGCGGCGGGCAACTCAGCTCGCGCTCGCCCCGCCGGGACTGCCCGGACCCCGGCGGCGTGCGGTGAGCGTCAGGCCGACCCAACTCGCCCAGCCGATCGGCTGCAGGGCCCAGTAGCTCGCGGCGCGGTACAGCAGGGTGAGTGCGATGGCCTGGTCGGCCCTCAGCCCGTAGAGGACCAGGAGCCCGGCAAGACTCGTCTCGACGATGCCCAGCCCACCGGGTGTCAGTCGCAGGGCACCTGTCATCTGGGTCAGCGTGTAGGCGACCAAGGTGCCCCGCCACGGCAGCGTGATGCCCAGCCCCCACGCGCAGGCGGCGAGGCAGGCCAGGTCGAGGAGCCAGTTGCCCAGCGCCAGGGCCAGTGGCGTCAGCCAGGGTCGGACGCCGGGCCGGCGCTCCCGCACGTGGCGGACGAGGTGGGACAGCTCGTCCTCGATGGTCCACATCCGCCGGGAGCGCAGCCCGAGGCGCCGCCAGAGCCGCCATGCCCATCGCCGCGCGGGGGCGAACCGGGAGGCGGCGGCCCCGGTGGCCGTCAGGACGGCGAGGACGGCGGCGAGCCACAGGACGGCGGCGCGCAGGCCGCCCGGCCCTGCCGTACCGCTGACCAGGACGCCTGCGACGAGCAGGAGGAAGAGCGTGAGAGCGGACATCAGGCCGGCGACCGCGAGGGCAGACCCGGCGAGCACGGGGGACACGCGGCGGCGGCGCAGCTGCTCGAACAGCCAGGCCGCCGCGAAGGCAGCGCCGCCGGGCAGCGCTCCGGCCACGGCGTTGGCCGCCACGACCAGGGCCATCATCGGGCCGAATCCGAGCCGGGCCCCGCCCATCCTCAGCAACCGCTGCTGCAGTCCCGCCAGGCAGGCCAGGGACAGCACCTCGAACAGGGCGGCCGGCAGCAACCGCGTCGGCCGGACCATCGAGATCAGGTGGACGGCTGACGCGAGGTCGTGCCGCCGGTCCAGGGCGAAGACCACCGCGGCCGCGACCAGTACGGCGGACACCAGCCACCACGCCGGGTGCCGGGCCCGGACGGGCGGCGGTCCGGGCGGGCGAGCCTCCGCGCCGTCCGTTCCGTTCGTGTCATCCACCACGTGAGCCACGGTACGGTGCGGCGGCTGCCCGTTCCCGGTGGGCCACGGTGGCCCGTGCCCGGCCCGCACCGCCGCACCGGCGCGGTGCTGCGGCCACGGGCGGCGCAGCGGTGACGCGCGCACCGTGCCGAGGGCCGGTCTAGCCGGTCCCTCGGCACGGTGCGTCGCCGCTACGGGAGGTTCGGGGCGGCGGGGCTCCGGCGGCGGGTCAGCACTGGCCGTCGGCGACGACGTAGGTGTTGGTGCCGGTCTGCTTCAGCGTGTGGACGGTGTAGACGTTCCACAGGCCCATGGCCTGGTTCGAGCCGTTGGCGTAGACGTACCCGCCGCTCTGGTGGGCACGACCGGCGACGGTCTGGTTGTAGTTGTTGTCGGTGAAGCAGGCGGCTGCGGCCGCGGTGGTGGCGTTGACGGGGGCGGACTGGGTGCCGACCGTGCCGGCGGAGTCGAGGGCGGCGACGGTGTAGCTGTAGGTGGTGCCTGCGGTGAGGCCGCTGTCGGTGTAGGTGGTGCCGGTGACGGCGGAGGTGTTCGCCTGGGTGCCGTTGCGGTACACGGCGTAGCCGGTCGCGCCGGGCACGGCGTTCCAGCTCAGCGAGGCGCCGGTGTCCGTGGTGCCGGTCACCGTGAGGGCGGTCGGGGCGGGCAGGCGGGGGAGGTGCCGGTGGTGGTGGCGTTGACGGGGGCGGACCGGGTGCCGACCGTGCCGGCGGAGTCGAGGGCGGCGACGGTGTAGCTGTAGGTGGTGCCTGCGGTGAGGCCGCTGTCGGTGTAGGTGGTGCCGGTGACGGCGGAGGTGTTCGCCTGGGTGCCGTTGCGGTACACGGCGTAGCCGGTCGCGCCGGCCACGGCGTTCCAGCTCAGCGAGGCGCCGGTGTCCGTGGTGCCGGTGACGGCCAGGCCGGTCGGCGCGGCGGGGCCGCTCTGGTCCAGGCCGAAGAACTTGGCGGTGTAGTAGCTGGAGCAGATGGAGTTGATGTAGTACGTGCCGGTTGTCCCGCACTGATCGGTGCCCGAGCCGGGATTGACGGCCAGGCCGTGTGCCATGCCCGAGACCGCGTAGGTCACCACCGCGGGCTTGCCGGTGGCGTCGTTGTAGGTGCTCTGGGTGGTGCCGCCGGTGAGGGTCTGGGTGCTGGACGGGGTCTGGCCGATGCCCCAGACGTTGGTCCAGCCGTCCCTGCTGTAGGTCAGCTCCGCCGGATTGACGGTGGTGTCGGAGCTGCCCTGCCAGATCGCCACCCGCGGGTACGGCCCGGTGTAGCCGGAGTGGGCATTGCGGATGAGGTCGCCCCACTGCTGCGGGGTGTGGCTGGTGGTGCCCGACGTGCAGTTGGTGTTGGTGATGCCACTGGTGGAGCACTGTGCGGCCGGGCCGGAGTCGATGGATCCGGCCGCGAACACGTCCGGGTAGGCGGCGAGCATGTCGGAGGTCATGCCGCCGCCCGCGGACAGGCCGGTGATGAAGATCCGGCTCGGGTCGACGTGGTACGTGGTCTCGGCGTACTGCACCATGGTGTAGATCGACAGGGCCTCACCCTGGCCGCGGCTGTCGTTCGACGGCGTGCCCCAGTCGAAGCACTTGCTGATCGGGTTGGTCAGCGAGGGCTGCTCCGGGAAGACCAGCGCGAACTTGTACATGTCCGCGTACTTGGCCCAGCCGGAGTTGGTGTAGTAGTCGGTGGCGCTCTGCGTGCAGCCGTGCATGGCGACCACGAGCGGCGCGTTGGACGGCAGACCGGCGGGCACGTAGCTGTACATGTTCAGACTGCCCGGGTTCGACCCGAAGCTGCTGACCTGGGTGAGGCCGGCGGCACTGGCGGGGGTGGCCGTGGCCACCCCTCCGACCAGCAGCAGGGCGCCGGCGGCGAGGGCGGTCCAGCGCCGCGCGATGCGGGCCCTGACGTCGTGTCTTCTCGGTGAACGCACCATCATGTACTCCTGGGTGGGGGAGTGAGCACGGGTCGGTGAACCGCCCGCGCCCCCAGGGGCACATCTGGCGCCCGGCACGGTGTCGGCGGTCACGACCTCTGGGCGTAGCCTGCGGCCGACTGTCGGGTGGGCGACATGTGTGCGCTGTCCACTCTTGGCGGAGTCGTCATGGAGCGGGCTGCCATGGCACTGCCTCCGGTTCCCGGCCTCCTGCCCGGATCACGGCCGGTGGACCTGAAGCTGCCACCCGGCTCAGGCCTCCGCACCCACGGGCAGGAGCAGCGGGGCCCCGGTGGCCGCGACCACCTCCGGAACGCTCACGCCCTCGGCGAGTTCGACCAGGCGCAGGCCGTCGGCGGTCACGTCGATGACGGCGAGGTCGGTGATGATCCGGTCGACGACACCGCGCCCCGTGGCGGGCAGGCTGCATTCGCGGACGATCTTCGGCGAACCGTCGCGCGCTGTATGCTCCATCACCACGACCACCCTGCGGGCGCCGTGAACGAGATCCATCGCGCCACCCATGCCCTTGACCATCTTGCCGGGGATGGTCCAGTTGGCCAGGTCCCCGGAGGCGGAGACCTGCATGGCGCCGAGGATGGACACGTCGATGCGCCCGGCCCGGATCATCCCGAAGGATGCGGCGGAGTCGAAGTAGCAGGCTCCCGCCTGGACGGTGACGGTCTCCTTGCCGGCGTTGATCAGGTCCGGGTGCTCGTCGCCCGCGAACGGGTAGGGACCCACACCGAGGATGCCGTTCTCCGAGTGCAGGACGACGTGGATGCCCTCCGGCAGGTGGTTGGGGACGAGGGTCGGCAGGCCGATGCCCAGATTGACGTACTGTCCGTCGCGCAGTTCGCGGGCGGCCCGGGCAGCGAGGCGGTCACGGGTCAGAGCCATGGTCAGTTCTCCTGCGGGACGGCGGGGCGGACGGTGCGGCGTTCGATGCGCTTGTCGTCGGCGTCGGCGGCGATGATCCGGTCGACGTAGACGCCGGGCAGGTGGACGGCGTCGGGCGCGATCTCGCCGGGTTCCACGATCCGCTCGGCCTCGACCAGGGTGACCCGGCCTGCCATCGCGCAGAGCGGATTGAAGTTGCGTGCCGCGGAGTGGAACACCAGGTTGCCGTGGCGGTCCGCGACCGCGGCCCGGATCAGAGCGAAGTCGGTGGTGATCGACTCCTCCATCAGGTAGCGGCGGCCGCCGAACTCCCGGACCTCCTTGCGGGGTGAACCCACCGCCACCGACCCGTCGGTGGCGTACCGCCAGGGCAGGCCCCCTCCTCGACCAGGGTGCCGACCCCGGCGGGTGTGAAGAACGCCGGGATCCCGGCTCCGCCGGCGCGCAGCCGTTCGGCCAGCGTGCCCTGCGGGGTCAGCTCGACCTCCAGCTCGCCGGTGAGGTACTGCCGCGCGAATTCCTTGTTCTCGCCGACGTACGACGACGTCATCCGGCTGATCCGGCCGGCCCGCAGCAGCAGGCCCAGGCCCCAGTCGTCCACGCCGCAGTTGTTGGAGACCACCGCCAGGTCCGAGGTGCCTGCCTCGGCCAGTGCCGCGATCAGCGTCGAGGGGATGCCGCAGAGGCCGAAGCCGCCGACCGCGAGCGTCGCCCCGTGGGGAACGTCCGCGACCGCCCGCGCCGCCGAATCCACCACCTTGTCCATACCGTTGCCTCTCGTGTGGGATCGATCGGTGCCCCGCCCCGGTAGCCGGGAGCTGGGCGTTCTCACCCTCCCGACCGTCCGCGGGGCTGTCCATGTCGGTCGGTCACACCCGC
This sequence comes from Kitasatospora paranensis, assembly GCF_039544005.1. Classification (NCBI taxonomy): domain Bacteria; kingdom Bacillati; phylum Actinomycetota; class Actinomycetes; order Kitasatosporales; family Streptomycetaceae; genus Kitasatospora; species Kitasatospora paranensis. Next base: position 1,583,351 of record NZ_BAABKV010000001.1, on the reverse strand, counting down.
CGGTGCAGGGATAGGGATGGCACCCACATACCGGCGCCGCCGCCCTGCTCCTAGGTTCTGGCAATCACCACCCCACCCTCACTGACTCACGACACCTGGAGCCGGCCATCATGAGTTCTGCCAGCAGAGGCACCATCGGACACCGCCACCTGACCGCTCTCTCGGTCCTCGCGGCCACCGCCCTGCTGGGCGGATGCGCCGCGGCGGGCACCGCCGGCTCGGCTCCGTCGGCGGCCGCGACGTCGGGCGCCCCGGTCAAGGTGGGCCTGGTCTACTCCCGCACCGGGCTGCTGGCCCCCTACGGCGCGCAGTTCGAGCAGGGCTTCAAGGCCGGTCTCGACTACGCGACTCACGGCACCGGCAAGGCGGCGGGCCACCCCATCGAGGTCACCGAGCAGGACGACGCCGGCGAACCCGCCAGGGCGGTCGCCGCGGCCAAGGACCTGATCGGCAAGGGGACCACGATCCTGGCCGGGACCACGGACTCCGGCGTTGCCCTGCAGATGGCGCCGTTGGCAGCACAGAACAAGACCCTGTACATCAGCGGTGCGGCTGCGACCGACGCCATCACCGGCATCAACCGGTACACCTTCCGCTCCGGCCGGCAGTCCTACCAGGACATCCTCACCGCGGGCACCATGCTGGGCGACGTCAAGGGCAAGAAGGTCACCGTGCTCGCCCAGGACACGGCGTTCGGCCAGGCCAACGTCGCCGCGGTGAAGGCCGTGCTGGGCGGCGGCGGCGCCACCGTCGGTTCGGTCCTGGCGCCGCCGAGCGCCGCCGACCTGACGCCGTTCGCGCAGCAGGTGAAGTCCGCCGGACCCGACCTGGTGTTCGTCGCCTGGGCCGGTGCGACGGCGCCCGCACTGTGGACGGCCCTCGACCAGCAGGGCGTGCTGGACTCCAGCAAGGTCGTCACCGGCATGGGCGGGACCGCCGCGAACAAGGTCTTCGGCGCGGCCGGTGGCAAGATCTCCTTCCTCGCCCACTACTTCCCGGGCGCCGGCGGCAACAACCCGGTGGAAACCGCGATGACCAGCGGCGTCACCAAGGCCGGAGGCACCCCGGACCTGTTCACCCCGGACGGCTTCACGGCGGCCCAGATGGTCGTGCACGCCATTGAGTCCGGCAACGGCACCGACACCGACGCCATGATCAAGGCCCTGGAGGGCTGGAGCTTCGACGGCGTCAAGGGCCAGGAGCAGATCCGGGCCGCCGACCACGCCCTGCTCCAGCCGATGTTCCAGGCCAAGCTCACCGGCACCACTGCCTCGCTGGTCGCCACCGAGCCCCTGGCGACGGTCGCTCCGCCCGTGAAGACCATGAAGGGCTGACCGCGATGACCCCCACCACAGCACCCGAGGGTGCCGGGGGCGCCGGGACCGGGGCGGCAGCCGCCGCCCCGGTCCTGCGGCTGACCGGGCTCGCCTGGACGGTCGGCGGCGCCACCATCCTCGACGATGTCACCCTGGACGTCCGAGAAGGCGAGTTCCTCGCGTTCATCGGCCCCAACGGCGCCGGCAAGACCTCCCTGTTCAACCAGATCAGCGGGCTGAACCCGGCCACCGCCGGCCGGATCGAACTGGACGGCACGGACATCACCGACCGGGCGCCGCACGCCCGTGCCCGGCTCGGGCTCGGCCGCACGTTCCAGACGTCCAGCCTGTGGCCGGCACTCACCGTCGCCGACCACCTCCGGCTCGCCGCGCAGGCCGCGACCGGCGGCTCGTACCGGATATGGCGGCGAGCGGGGCGCCACACGGAGCAGGTGGCGGAGGCGCTGGAGCGCACCGGGCTGGCCCACCGGGCCGCGACCCCGGCCGCCTCGCTCTCGCACGGCGAGAAGCGCAAGCTCGAACTCGCCGTGCTGCTGGTCGGCGAGCCCCGGGTGATGCTGCTGGACGAGCCCATGGCGGGCGTGAGCGCCGAGGAGGTCCCCGCACTCACCGACCTCATCCGCTCGCTGCACCGCGACGAGGGGCGCACCGTCCTCATGGTGGAGCACCACATGGACGTCCTGCTGGGCCTGGCCGACCGGGTGGCGGTCATGCACCACGGCACCCTGCTCGCACTGGACACCCCGGAGGCGGTCATGGCCGACCCGATCGTGCAACAGGCCTACCTGGGGGAGGCGCTGTGAGCCTGCTCGACGTCCACGACCTGCGGGTGGTGATCGGCGGACGCCACATCCTGCACGGCGTGGACCTCACCGTCGCCGCGAGCGGCGTCACCGCGCTCCTCGGTCGCAACGGCGCGGGCAAGACCACCACCGTGCGCGGCATCCTCGGTCTCCTGCCCCGGACGGGCAGCGTGCTCCTCGACGGCGAGCAGACCGTGCAGCTGGCCACCCACGAGCTGGTCCGCCGCGGCATCGGCTACGCGCCGGAGGACCGCGGCGTGTTCGCCGCACTCACCGTCGCCGAGAACCTCCGACTCGCCGAACGCGTCCCCGAGCCGGCCTACGGCCTGGTGCACGATCTCTTCCCCGAGCTCAAGCAGCGCGCCCAGCAGGCGGCCGGGACACTCTCCGGCGGCCAGCAGCAGATGGTCGCCATCGCCCGGACCCTGCTCAACGGCAACCGGCTGATCATCGCGGACGAACCCACCAAGGGCCTCGCGCCCAGAGTGGTCACCGAGGTCGCCCACGCGCTGGAGCGCGCCGCCGAGGCCGTCCCGGTGCTGCTCGTCGAGCAGAACCTCGCCCTCGTCCGCCGCCTCGCCGAGCACTGTGCGGTGATCGCCGACGGGCGGACCGCCCACCAGGGCCCGGCGCGGGACCTGCTCGCGGACGCCGAGGCGGCCCGCCGACTGCTCGGCGTCGGACGACACGAGCCCGCACCCATCCCGGAGGGGCCCTGATGGCCACGATCGTGCTGCTCACCGCCACCGGCCTCGGCCTGGGCGCGCTCTACTTCCTGGTCGCCGCAGGCCTCTCACTGATCTTCGGCCTGATGGACGTCCTCAACTTCGCCCACGGCGCCCTCCTCTCCATCGGCGCCTACGCCACCTGGTGGGCGGCCTCCGGCAACCTCCCCGGCGCCGGACCGGGCGGGGCCGGGTTCGCCCTGGCGGTCGTGTTCGGCACCGCCGTCGGCACCGCCGCCGCCGTGCTGCTGGAACTGGCCGTCATCAGGCCGCTGTACAGCCGCCCGCGCGAGCAGATCCTCGCCACCGTCGGCGTGAGCCTGGCCGTCCCGGCGCTGCTCTCCGCCATCTGGGGGCGGATGCCCGGCCCTTCCCCGGCCCCAAGGCCCTCGCCGGCACCTTCGGCCTGCTCGGAGCCCGCATCCCGGTCAACCGGCTGGTGCTGATCGCCGCCGCACTGGTGGTGCTCGGTGCACTCAAGCTGTTCTTCGGACGCACCCGGCACGGCCTGGTCGTCCGGGCCGGCGTCGAGGACCGCGCCATGGTGACCGCACTGGGGATCGACGTGCGCAAGGCCTTCACCCTGGTCTTCGCCATCGGCGGCGCCGCCGCCGCGCTGGCCGGAGCCGTCGGCGGCCTCTACTTCGGCTCCGTCGACCCGACGCAGGGCACATCGCTTCTCATCTTCGCCTTCGTCGTGGTGGTCACCGGCGGCATGGGCTCCGTCAGCGGAGCCGCCGTGGCCGCCGTGGCCGTCGGCCTCGTCCAGCAGTTCGCCAACTACTACACCGCCGCCGGACTCGGCGACCTCTCCGTCGTCGTCCTGCTCGCCGCCCTGCTGCTCGTGCGGCCGCGCGGACTCACCGGGAGGCTCGCGTGACCACCACCGCCCCGACCGTCGACCGGGCAGCCGGCCCGCGCTCCGTGCCGCTGCGCCGGGCCGCCCGCTGGTGGCCCGCCGTCCTGCTGCTTGTCCTCTTCGTCGTGCCCTACAGCGCCCTTCCGCTGCCCGGCCTCCTCGAGGGGCCGGTGGGCAGCCCGGGAAATCTGCAACTCATCGCCCTGTGCCTGGTGTTCGGCGCCCTCGCGACCGGGTACGACCTGCTCCTCGGCCGCACCGGACTGCTGTCCTTCGGGCACGCGCTCTACTTCGCCGCCGGTACCTACGTCACCGACATCCTGATGCTCCGCCTCGGTCTGCCGTTCGCCGCGGCCGCACTGCTCGGGCTGGCCGCCGGAGCTGCCCTCGCCGCCCTGCTGGGAGCGGTGAGCCTGCGGGTGACCGGCATCGGCTTCTCGATGGTCACCCTCGCCTTCGCCCAGGCGGGATCGATCCTGGTCGAGCGCAACCCCGGCGGTGTCACCGGAGGCGAGGAGGGCGTGGCCGCCCCCGCACAGCAGCTGCCCGGTGCCCTGGTCGGGATCGGGAACACCGCGAACCTGTACTGGATCGCCCTGGCCTACCTGGTGCTGACCTGCGGCGTCGTGCACTGGGCGGTCCGCTCGCCGACCGGGCGGGTCTGGGAGGGCATCAGGGAGAACGAGCGCCGGGTGGAGGTGTTGGGCCTGCGGCCGTACGGCTTCAAGCTGACCGCCTTCGTCCTCGCGGGCACTCTCGCCGCTCTCGGCGGCACCGTGTACCTGCTGCTCACCGGCGGCGCGACCCCGCAGACCACCACCTCCGACTTCACCCTCTCGCTGCTGGTCATGGTGGTCCTCGGCGGCTCCGGCAGCCGCTGGGGCCCGCTGATCGGCGGCATCCTCTACACGTGGGCCAACCACCGTCTCGGCGACCTGGCCGGATCCGGTGCGGTCGCCGACCTTCCCGCGGTGCTGCGGGTACCGCTGTCCCAACCCCTGTTCCTGCTGGGCGCGCTCTTCGTCGCGGTCGTCTACCTGCTGCCCGGCGGCGTGGTGCGCCTTCCGGAGCGGATCCGCGCGGCCCGCGGGCGCACCGGTTCCCCGTCCGGAACGGGCGGGCGGAACACGTCCGCGAAGGAGCGTGCATCATGACCCGGCAGGCCCGTCCGACCGGCTCCCCGGCGGCCGATGAGGCGCCGTACGAGGAGTTCCGGATCCCCGTGGCCGGCGGGAAGCTCACCGTACTCCGGTGGCCGGCGCGGCTCCCGGACGCGCCGGTGGTCCTGGCCCTGCACGGCATCACCGCCAACGCACTGTCCTGGGCGCGGGTCGCCCACCACCTCGCCGGGCGGGTCGTGCTGGTCGCCCCCGACCTGCGCGGGCGGGCCGGCAGCGCAGACGTCGAGGGGCCGTGGGGCATCGGTGCCCACGTCGAGGACGTCCTCGCCGTGATGGACGCTCTCGGACTCGGACGCGCCGTGCTGGCGGGCCACTCCATGGGGGCCTTCGTTGCCGCACGGACCGCGGCACGGCACCCGGGGCGGGTCACCTCGCTGGTGCTCGTGGACGGCGGACTCGGCTTCCCCGCGCCGCCCGGGCTGGACGGCGACGAGCTGATCACCGCGGTGATCGGCCCGGCCATGCGCCGGCTGTCGATGACCTTCCCCGACCGGGCCGCCTACCGCGCGTTCTGGCAGGCCCACCCGGCATTCGGCGCGGTGTGGTCCCCCTGGGTCGACGCCTACATCCAGCGCGACCTGGTGGGCGGGGAGCCGGAGCTGCGCTCGTCCTGCCGGATCGACGCCGTCCGGGCCGACGGCATCCAGCTCTTCGACGCCGAGACGCTCGATGCCATCCACCGGCTCGACTGCCCGGCCGAACTGCTGTGGGCAGAGCGCGGACTGATGGACGAGCCGCAGGGGCTCTACGACCCGCAGCGGCTGGCCGACGCGGCGCTGGACGGCACCGGCGTCGTGCCCGTCCCGGTGCCGGAGACCAACCACTACACGATCCTCGTCGCCGATGACGGCGCCGGCGCCGTCGCCGACCGGATCGCCACGGCGGCCGGGCCTCCGGCGCCCCGTCCCTGAGCCTCTGGTCCACCAGGCCCCGGGGCGCGCCGAGCGGCGCGCCCCGGGGCCTTCCCAGTCAGTGGTGCAGCGCCAGCAGATCGAGCTGAAGGGCGAGTTGGAGCTCCAGGGCGCGATCCGGGCTGTTCCAGCCCGATCCCAGGATGGACTCGATCCGATCCAGCCGCTGGACGACGGTGTTGACGTGGATGTGCAGTTCCTCCTTGGCCCGGGTCAGATTCGTGCCGGAGGCGAAGTAGGCGCGCAGGGTCCCGACCAGATCCGTGCCTCGCCGGCTGTCGTAGTCCAGCAGAGGCCCGAGGACCGAGCGGACGAAGCCTCCGACATCGTGGCCCTCGCCGAGGATCACGCCGAGGAACCCGAGGTCGGCGGCGCAGGCGCCCGCGCCGGTCCGACCCAGGACGTGCATGGCCCGCAGACAGCGCACGGCCTCGGTGTGCGCTGCGGCGAGACCCGCCGGGCCCGCGGCCGGCCCGGCGGCGGCGACGGTGACCGGGGCGCCGGTGAGACGGGAGAGTCCGGCGGCGGCGCGGCGGGCGGCCGCCCCGGGGGCGGTGTCGCGCTGCGGGAGCAGGATGACGGTGGTGTCGCCGTGCTCGGCGCTGATGCCCCCGCTGCCGAAGAGGTGCTGCAGGCCGGCGGTGGGCAGCTTGGCGCGTGTGTGTTCCGTGCCCTGGGCGACGAGCATCAGGTGGGGGCGGTCCAGGTCGGTGCCGAGACGGCGTCCGCGGTCCACCAGACCGGCGGGGTCGCGATCGGGGCCGGTGAGCAGTTCGGTCAGCAACTCTCCGCGGATGCGGTTCTCGGTCTCGGCGACCGTCCGGCGCAGCAGCAGGAGCAGCGCCGTGACGACACTGGCGCGCTCGAAGAGCCGGCGGTCGGCGTCCCCGAGGGCCCGGTGGTCGAGCAGGACCAGGCTGCCGAGGAGTTCGGGGCCGGCGAGGACGGCGCAGACCCAGTGCCGTTCCAGCGGTACGGCCCGGGCGGCTGCCCGGGAGGCGCCGGCGGCTGCGGTCACCGCGTCGGGAGTGAGGTCCGGGCACGGGCCGGCCTGGGCGAGCCGGTGCCCGGTCGGGTCGTGGACGGCGACGGGAGTGCCCAGGAGTTCGGCGAGCGCCGCCGCCACGTCGGCGGTCGCTCCGCCGCTCAGCACGAGGTCGGTGAGGCGGTCGTGGACCTCCTCCGCCCGCTGGACGGAGGCGGCGTGTTCGCGGATGACCGCGTTGGCCTCGGCCAGCCCGGTCAGGGCGGTGCGGGTGTCGGCGAGGGCCCGCGCGGTGTCGATGGCGATGGCGGCGTGGGCGGCCAGCGAGCACAGCAGGGCCACCTCGTCGGGTGAGAAGGCTCGGGCGGTGCGGTCCGCGGCGAACAGCACCCCGATGACCTTCCCGCCCTCTCTGGTGCTGGAGCCGAGCAGCAGCGGCACGCCCAGGATGGCGACCAGTCCTTCGTCCACCACACCGGCGTCGATGGTGCGGGTGTGGTCGAAGCGCCCGTCCATCGGGTAGTCGCGGGTGGCGTAGGGGCGGGCGGTCTGGGCGACGAGGCCGCCGAGCCCCTTGCCGAGCGGCACCCGGAGTTCCTGGAACAGCGGGGAGACGGAGCCGTCGGTCACCCGCATGTACGTGTCGCCGGCCTGCTCGTCGGGGAGCGTCAGGTAGGCGGTGTCGGTGCCCAGCAGCAGGCGGGCCCGGCGGACGATGGACTGCAGCACGGCGTCGAGGTCGCGCAGGGCGGCGAGGTCGCTCGCAGTGTCGAAGAGCGCGGTGAGTTCGGCCTCGCGGCGGCGGTGCTGACGCAGCGTCCGGTGGACGCGCATGGCGAGCCACGCGCCTTCCTCGATCTCGGCGTACTCGTGCGGTTGCGTGCCGCCGGCGCGGGCCTCGGCCACGGAACGGCTGATGTCCTCGGCAGAGGAACCGTCGGCGAGGAGCTCCAGCAGGCGACGAAGGGCTGACGTGACGGTGTGGTCGGACATGGTGGCCGCAATCGTTGCGCAGGTGGGGAGGGAACGCCCGCTCCGCCCGGCCGAGCGGGGGCTCGGCCGGGCGGAGCGGGTTCGCCGGGTGTGTCCCGGCAGGTCAGGACCCGGCGCCGGAGGCGGCGAGGTCCTGTGCGGTGGCCGCTCCGGCGGTGGTGCCGGAGGAGGGGCCGACCTCCGCGAGGTCACGGTCGCGGGTCTCCTTGGCGAAGAGCATCGCGACCACGGTGATCACCGCGGCGATCCCGACGTACACCGAGATCGGCGTGGAGTCGCCGTACGAGGAGAGCAGGGCGACGGCGATCAGCGGAGCCGGGGCACCCGCCGCGACGGAGGCGAACTGGGCACCGATGGAGGCCCCGGAGTAGCGCATCCGGGTGCCGAACATCTCGGAGAAGAACGCCGCCTGCGGGGCGTACATGGCGCTGTGGAAGAACAGGGCGACGGTCACCGCGAGAGTGATCATCCCGAAGCTCTTGGTGTCCACCATCGCGAAGAACGGCCAGATCCAGATGCCCACGCCGATGGCGCCGGCGAGGTAGACCGGCTTGCGGCCGATCCGGTCGGACAGCGCACCGAACATCGGGATGAGGAAGAACTGGATGGCCGAGGCGATCAGGACGGCGTTGAGGGCGGTCTGCTTCTCGACCTTCAGGTGGCCGACGCAGTACGCCAGGATGAAGGTGGTGATGACGTAGTACGAGATGTTCTCCGCCATCCGGGCGCCCATCGCGACCAGGACGTCCTTCCAGTGGTGGCGCAGCACGGCGAGCAGCGGTGCCTGCTCCTGGCCTGCTCGGCCTTGCGGGTCTCGCTGTTGGCCAGGGCCTGCCGGAAGAGCGGGGACTCCTCGACCGACAGGCGGATCCACAGGCCGACACCGACCAGGACGGCGGAGAGCAGGAACGGGATGCGCCAGCCCCAGGCGAGGATGGTGGCGTCGGTCTGCACGTTGGCCAGCAGGGTGAGGGCGCCGACCGCGAGCAGGTTGCCGAGCGCCGCGCCGCCCTGCGGCCAGGAGGCCCAGAAGCCGCGGCGCTTGGGGTCGCCGTGCTCGGAGACGAGCAGTACCGCGCCGCCCCACTCGCCGCCGAGGGCGAAGCCCTGGACGATCCGGAGCGCGGTGAGCAGGATCGGGGCGGCGATGCCGATGGAGCCGTACGTGGGCAGGCAGCCGATCAGGGCGGTCGAGATGCCCATCATCAGCAGGCTGACGACCAGCAGCTTCTTGCGGCCGAGGCGGTCGCCGAAGTGACCGAAGACGAGGGCTCCGATCGGTCGGGCGGCGAAGCCGATGGCGTAGGTGAGGAAGGAGAGCAGGGTGCCGGTCAGCGGGTCGGAGTGCGGGAAGAAGAGCTTCCCGAAGACCAGGGCGGCCGCGGAGCCGTAGAGGAAGTAGTCGTACCACTCGATGGTGGTGCCGATGAGGCTTGCGCCGACCACGCGGGCAAGGCCGCCGGGTCTGGCGGGCGCGTTCACAGCACTGGGAGCGCTGGCCATGGTGTCACCGATTTCGGGGGAGGGAGGGGACGGCGCACGCACGGTGGGTGTGTGCGGCTCGGGGGACGGCCGCCGGGCGGGGGTTGAGGCCGCCCGGCGGGGTTCGGAGGGACGGCGGGGGCCGTCAGTGGGCTGTCCAGCCGCCGTCCAGCGGCAGGGAGGTGCCGGTGATGTAGCCGCTGTGCGCGGAGCAGAGCCACAGCGCGGCCTGTGCCACCTCGTCGGGTTCGATCAGCCGCTTGATCGCGGAGCGTTCGAGCATCACCTGCTCCACCACGTCCTGGACGGGGATGCCGTGGGCTCGGGCCTGTGCGGCGATCTGGTCCTCGACCAGCGGCGTACGGACGTAACCGGGGTTGATGCAGTTGCTGGTGACACCGTGCGGGGCCCCTTCGAGCGCCGCCACCTTGCTCAGTCCTTCCAGGGCGTGCTTGGCGGCGACGTACGCGGACTTGAAGGGGCTGGCCCGCAGGCCGTGCACCGAGGAGATGTTGATGATCCGTCCCCACTCCCGCTCGTACATGTGGGGCAGGGTGCGGCGGATGATCCGGAAGGGGCTTCGACCATCACCCGCTGGATGAGCTGGAAGCGCTCGGGCGGGAAGTCGTGGATCGGGGCGACGTGCTGCAGGCCGGCGTTGTTGACCACGATGTCGGCGTCCTCGGGCAGCCCGTCCACGGCGACCGGGTCGGAGAGGTCGACGGCCAAGGCCGTCCCGCCGACCTCCTCGGCCACGGCCTTGGCCGCGTCCGCCGCCCGGTCCACGACGTAGACCCGGGCGCCCGCTGCGGCGAAGGCGACGGCGCAGGAGCGGCCGATGCCGCTGGCCGCCCCGGTGATCAGCGCGGTGCGGCCGGCCAGGAAGGGAGCGGCGGCCGTGTGCCCGTCGACGGCGTTGCCGGCGCGGAGACCGGCGGTGTGGGTGCTGTCCATGTCGGGTCACCGTAGAGAGGATGCGGTGCGGCTCCCATGTGCCGTGCGGCCACAGTGCCCGCGCCGCGCATGGTGCTGCGGCCCATTCCGCCGCCGGCCGACGGGTCGGCTCAGCCGCCGAGGGCGTGGACCATGTTCGTGACGGCCGTCATCTGGGGCGCACTCCTGACCGCGAAGTCGGGGCCGTTGTAGCCGAACCAGTCCCAGCAGCCCTGGGGGTTGACGGGCAGGGCGGTGGCGATGGCCTCGGGGTAGAGGACGACGAGGTTGTTGGTGTCGGCGTACGTGTCGAGGTTGCCCCATTCGGCGAACTCGTCACCGAGGAGGTACTGGCCGGACAGGCAGCCGTGGAGGGCGACCACGAGCTTGCAGGGCTGTCCGGCGGCGCAGGAGGGCGGCACGTAGACCTGGCCGGTGGTGTCCATCGCATAGACCGGTCCGAAGCCGCCGGGGACGTAGGCGTTCTGGTCGAAGTGCGTCAGGGTGCCCTTCGGCACTTGCGTGTTGGGGGCGTTGACGCGGCCGAGCCACGCGGTGAGCATCTCGCGCTCGGGGTCGTCGAAGCAGTTGTTCATGAACGGGGCCGAGGTGAACGAGCAGGCCACGGGTCCGTACGGGGTGACCCAGGAGTGCCCGGCCGGGTCCCAGTTGTGGTAGCTCGTCCGCGCGCCGAAGTGCTGGTAGAAGGCGACCCCGGCATCGGAGAGCGCGGCGTTGACCACCGGGTCGAGGGTGCCGTGGTAGGTGTACACGGGCTTGCCGGTGAGGTTGGAGACCGGGTCGATCCGACCCTGGGCGGCCCAGGTGACGGCCTGTTGCTCCAGGACGGGCAGGCCGATGCCGAGGTCGCAGGCCTCGAAGCCGATGACGTTGCCCTGGCCGCAGTCGTAGGGGCCCGCGGCGATGACGCCGGCTCCCTGGAAGGTGCCGGAGTAGGCGACCTGGAGCTGGCTGGCCATGAAGCCGCCGGAGGAGACGCCGGTGACGTACGAGCCGGTGATGGCGAGGTGCGGCAGGGGCGGGGTGGACGCCTGGGCGGGGGAGGCCGGGCCGACCGTCGTGAGGGCCGCGCAGGCGCCGAGGGCGGCTGCGGCACGGGCGGCGCGGCGGAGGGAGCGGAACATCATGGGACGCACTCCTGGGTGGGGGAGGCGACCGGCCGGGGAGACCGGTCGACGGTGCTGGGGTGGCGACGTGCCTCGGGCCCGCGGCCGTCCGGTGCGTGGGGGCACCGGACCGGTCCGCCGCGGGCGGAGCGGCGGGTGTGCCGTCAGAAGCTCTCCGGCGGCAGGACGATGTCCCGCTTGAGGATCTTGCCGGTGGCGCCCTTGGGGAGGGCGTCCACGATCCGTACCAGGCGGGGGTACTTGTAGGCGGCGACCCGGGCCCTCACGAACGCGCGCAGCTCGTCCGGGCTGCTGTCGGCGCCGGGCCTGAGCGCGACCACGGCGGCGACCTCCTCGCCGTGCGTGGGGTGCGGCACGCCGATCACGGCGGCCTCGGCCACGGCGGGGTGCTCGTGGAGGACCTCCTCGATCTCCCTGGGGTAGACGTTGAAACCGCCGCGGATGATCAGGTCCTTCTTGCGGTCCACGATGCGGAAGTATCCGTCGGGGTCGCGGACGCCGAGGTCGCCGGTGCGGAACCACCCGTCGGGGATCGCCTCGGCGGTGGCCGTCGGGTTGCGCCAGTAGCCCTTCATGACGTTGTGCCCGCGGACGGCGATCTCGCCCGTCCGGCCGTCGGCCACCTCGGCGCCGTCCGGGTCGAGCACGCGGAGCTCGACGCCGAGGACCGGGGTGCCGATGGTGCCGGGTCTGCGGGGGCGGTCCGGGTGGTTGAAGCAGGCGACGGGTGAGGTTTCGGACAGGCCGTAGCCTTCCAGGACGGTGCAGCCGAAGGCCTCTTCGAAGGCGTGCAGGACCTCCACCGGCAGCGCAGCACCCCCGAGACGCACACCCGCAGGGACGCCGTGCCGCCGGGGTCGCGGCCGGTGAGCAGCATGGTGCCGTACATGGTGGGCACGCCGAGGAAGGCCGTCACCCGGTCGCGTTCGATGATCTCCAGCGCCCTGGCCGGGTCGAAGCGGGGCAGCAGCGTCAGGCAGGCCCCCGCGGCGACGGCGCAGTTGAGGCCGACGACCTGCCCGAAGGCGTGGAAGAGCGGGAGGGCGCCGAGGACCACGTCGTCCTCGGTGAGCCCCAGCAGGGTCGTGCGGGTGATCTCGGTGTTGCGGATCAGGTTGTCGTGGGTGAGCTCGGCGCCCTTGGGCCGGCCGGTGGTCCCGGAGGTGTAGAGGATCACCGCGGTGTCGGCCGGATCCCGGGCGATCAACTCCGGTTCGGGGTGGTGTCCCGCCAGCAGGTCGTCGAGCCCCCGGTCGGGCACGGCGATGCAGGGGACTTCCGCGGCGACCGCGCCTCGGAGCGCCTCCTCGGCCCCCAGCGGTGCGAAGAGGAGGCAGGAGCCGGAGTCGTCGAGGTGGTACGCCACCTCGCGTTCCTTGAGCAGCGGATTCATCGGCACCACGACGGCCCCGGCGCGCAGGACGGCGTAGTACAGGACCGGGAAGGCGGGCACGTTGGGCAGCAGCAGGCCGACCCGGTCGCCCGGCCGGACACCCGAGGCCCGCAGGAGGGCGGCCGCTCGGGCGCTCGCCCGGTCGAGCTCGGCGTAGCTCGTGGTGGCGCCGTCCAGCACGACGGCCGGCCGGTCGGGACGGCGCTCCGCCGAGTTCACCAGGAATGCGGCGAGATTGGTGCGGGGGTGGGCACGTCGGGGGCTCCTTCGGTCCTCCGGGTCTCGGAGCGGCTGCCCGCGGAGCCCGGCACAACCAACCAATCGATCGGTTGTTTCCGTGGTGTTGCGAGATACCATCGGGCCCTCTGCGCTACCGTGTCAACCAATCGATCGGTTGGTTTTGCGTTCTGGGTGCGAGGAGAGGCAGATGGACGTCCCCGACTGGGAGCCGCGCCGGGTCGCGGCCGTGGCAGTCGCACTGCCGGACGGCGTGACTCCCGCCGGCACCCGTGGCAGGATCCTCGAAGCCGCCTTGGCGCTCTATGCCGAACTCGGTTTCTACGGGACTTCGATCCGCCGCATCGCGGACCGGGTCGGGATCAATTCCGCCACGCTCTACGCGCACTACCAGTCCAAGGAGCAGGTGCTGGCGGAACTCGTCCAGGTCGGCCACCGCGAGCTGCACGACCGGCTCGCCGCCGCGGTCGGGGCGGTGCCGGACGCCGACGGTGCGGCCGCACAACTGGCCGCGCTGGTCCGCGCCCACGTCGGGGTCCACGTCGACTACCCGCTGCTGGCCGTCGTCACCAACAGCGAACTGCACGCCCTCTCGCCCGAACACGCCGCGCCCGCGCTCGAACTCCGGGCGGCCTGCCGCCGGATGCTCCTCGACGTCCTCGCCCGCGGCGTCAAGGACGGCGAGTTCGCCGTTCCCGATCTCGTGCTCGCCGCCACCGCCATCGGCGCGATGGGCATGCACGTCGCCCAGTGGTTCGGTCCCGACCAGCCCTACGGCGGCGAGCAGATCGCCGAGACGTATGCCTGCCTGGCCCTGCGCATCGCCGGCGCCGCCGCGCGGTAGCTGCGCGCGGAGCCGCGGGCGTCCTGCCGGGGACGACATGTCCCCGCCCTCACTCTCGACGGGCCCTGCCCGTGTTGTCAGACAGGGAGATCCACGCTCATGCAGTCGCTCGTCACCACGCGGAACGGCGCCCTGCGGGGTGCCGTCACGGAAGGCGGGATCCTCGCCTTCAAGGGCATCCCCTACGCGGCGCCGCCCTTCGGTCCGCACCGGTTCCGGCCGCCCCGCCCGGTCGAGCCGTGGCACGGGGTCCGCGACGCCCTGTCCTACGGCCCGACCGCACCCAAGGCCCCGTACGCCGCACCCTTCGACCGGCTGATCCCCGAGGTGGACATCCCCGGTGAGGACTGCCTCAATCTGAACGTCTGGACCCCCGACCCGGGCGGCTCGCTGCCGGTGATGGTCTGGCTCCACGGCGGGGCATTCGCCAACGGGTCCGGCTCGGTGCCCGGATACGACGGCACGCGCTTCGCCCGTGACGGCGTTGTCTGTGTGACCGTCAACTACCGTCTGGGCGCCGACGGTTTCCTCCATCTCGGCGACGGTGCCGCCGCCAACCGGGGCCTGCTGGACCAGATCGCCGCCCTCGCCTGGGTGCAGGAGAACATCGGCTCCTTCGGCGGCGACGCGTCCAACGTCACCGTCTTCGGCGAGTCCGCCGGTGCCATGAGCATCGGCACCCTCCTGGCCGTGCCGGGCGCCGCGGGGCTCTTCCGCCGCGCCATCCTGCAGAGCGGCGCCGCCCACCACACCCTCGGCCCGGCGAGTGCCCGGCTGATCGGCGGCCGTCTCGCCGACCTGCTCGGCGTCGAGCCGAGCCATCGGGCCGTCGCCGCCGTCCCGCTCGACGTGCTCGCCGCGGCCCAGCAGCGGCTGCGCGCCGAGATCTCCGCGGATCCCGCCCCGGAGCGGTGGGGCGAGGCCGCCCTCAACCTCATGCCCTTCGAACCCGTCGTCGACGTGCTCCCCGCGCCTCCCCTCGAACGGATCGCGGCGGGTGCGGGAGGAGACGTGGACCTCCTGATCGGCACGAACAGCGACGAGTTCCGGCTCTTCCTCGTGCCGACCGGCGTGGCCGGATCGGTGACCGAGGCCGCCCTGCGCGGCGCCGCCGCGCGCTACGGGCTCGACTCCGACGCCGACCTCGCCGTCTACCGCGCCCAGCGCCCGGATGCGACCCCCGGCGAGCTGCTCGCCGAGATCGCCACCGACTGGTTCTACCGGATTCCCGCCGTCCGGCTCGCCGAGGCCCGCGCGGCCTGCTCCGGCAGCACCCACCTGTACGAGTTCGGCTGGCAGCCACCCACCTTCGAGGGGCGCCTCGGGGCCTGCCATGCCGCCGAACTGCCCTTCGTCTTCGACAATCTGGACGACCCGGCCTTTGCGGGCCTGATCGGTGCCGAACCCCCGCAGGGGCTCGCCGACACCATGCACGCCGCCTGGATCGCGTTCGCCACCTCCGGCTCGCCCGGCTGGCCCGGGTACGAGACCCGGCGGCGCACCACCATGCGCTTCGACGCCGTCTCCGAGGTCCTCGTGGACCCGCGATCCGACCAGCGCGCCCTCTGGGACGGGCGCCGCTGACTGCTCCGGGAGCGCCCGCCGGCCGGGCGCTCCCCGGTGGCGGCGCAGCAACATTGCAATACCGAACGACTCGGTTTAGATTTATGGGAGGCGCCGGCCACCTGCGTCGTCGCGTCCCCTCCGGAAGGACCCCCATGCAGTACGCAGTCCTCGGCACCGGCGTCGTCGGCCGGACCATCGCCGCCAAGCTCGCCTCCGTCGGCCACGAGGTCGCCATCGGCACCCGCGACCCGCAGGCCACCCTCGCCCGCTCCGAGGCCGACGCCATGGGCACCCCGCCCTTCGCCCACTGGCACCAGGACCACCCCGAGGTGCGCCTGGAGACCTTCGCCGACGCCACCGCCTCCGCCGACGCCGTCGTCAACGCCACCTCCGGTGCCGCGGCCCTGGACGTGCTCGCTCGCGCGGGTGCGGAGAATCTCGACGGCAAGCTGCTGCTGGACATCGCCAACCCGCTCGACTTCTCCCAGGGCATGCCCCCGTCGCTGAACCCGGTCAACACCGACAGCCTGGGCGAGCAGATCCAGCGCGCCTTCCCCGGCGTCAAGGTCGTCAAGACCCTCAACACGATGAACAGCGCGGTCATGGTCGACCCGGCCCGGGTCGCGGGGAGCACCACGTCTTCGTCTCCGGCGACGACGCCGACGCGAAGAAGGCCGCCACCGAACTCCTGGTCTCCTTCGGCTGGCCCGCCGCCGCCGTCCTGGACCTCGGCGACATCACCACGGCCCGCGGCACCGAGATGCTGCTGCCCATCTGGCTGCGCCTGTGGGGTGCCCTCGGTCACGCCGACTTCAACTTCCACATCCAGGGCGCCCGCGCCGCGTCCTGACACCCGGCCGGCACCCGGCCCGTGTGCGGATCCGTGCACGGGCCGGCCCGCGCCGCCGGACGCGGGTCGGCTCAGCCGGCCGCTGGGGGCCGGAGGCCCGCCAGGACGAGGTCCACCGCGCCTTCGGCCCACGCCGGCCGACCCCCGCGACCGGCCATGTAGTCGGCGTAGAAGGGTCCGAGGAGAGCCGAGACCGCCTCCTCCAGGTCGGCGTCGGTGCGGATCTCGCCGCGGTCGCGGGCCCGTTCCAGCAGTTCACCCAGCAGGGCACGGCGGGGGAGGACCGTCCGTTCGCGCAGCAGGGCGATGAGTTCCGGCGTGTGGGTCTCCTCGGCGAGGCACGTCCCGATCAGCGCCATGCCCCGGACCCGCTGCACCGTCGCCGCGAAGTCCTCCAGGACGGCCACCAGGTCCGTCCGGGTGTCCCCTGTGGCCGGCGGGGCCTCCGCCATACGGACGGCCTCCAAGGCCGCCGTGACCAGGTTCCCCTTGCTCTTCCACCGGAGATGGATGGTGGACTTGCTGACCCCGGCGGCCGCGGCCACCTGGTCCAGCGTCATCCGGACGAAGCCCTGGGACGTCAGCAGCTCCAGTGCCGCCCGCAGGATCGCGGCCTCCTTGTCCGCCGACCGCGGCCGCCCTGCGCTCCTGCTCTCGCCCATCCCCGCAGGATAGCCAATCCCGTCCCGAACCGTTCGGTATCCCCGCCGGGCGGAGCCGGCCCGTCGGGCTCCCCGACAGGTGCCGGTGTCTGCGGGCACCACTGCGGACCTCCGCGGTGTGGCCCTGCACCATCTGGGGCGAGCCGCTGCGGCCGCATAGCCTGTCCCCGCCTCGGACGGTTCGGCCGCCCGGTGCGGGATCCGGCCGACGAGCCCGAGCGGCCGGGCCGTACCCCGGCCTCCCGCGCGCCGCGCCACCGTTCCGGCGCCGGCCCCGTGTACGGGCCGACCGGCGCCGTCCACGGCCTCCTCGTCAGACCGACTCCCGGATGGTGACCCCTCATGCCCTCAGCACCGCCGCGCACCACGGCCCTTGACCACAGACCCGAACGCCTGGCCGGGATCATCGGTGCGAGCCTCATCGGTACCACGATCGAGTGGTACGACTTCTTCCTCTACACCCTGGCTTCCGCGACGGTCTTCGGCCCGCTCTTCTTCCCGAAGTCCGACCCCTGACGGGCACCCTGCTCTCGTTTCTCACCTATGCGATCGGCTTCGCCGCCCGTCCGATCGGAGCCCTCGTCTTCGGTCACTTCGGTGACCGCGTCGGCCGCAAGAAGCTGCTGATCATCAGTCTGGTGATGATGGGTGCCGCCACCACGCTCATCGGGTGCGTGCCCACGTACGGCTCCATCGGCGTCGCCGCCCCGATCCTGCTCACCTCGCTCCGGGTCGTCCAGGGGTTCGCCCTCGGCGGCGAGTGGGGCGGCGCGGTGCTGTTGATCTCCGAGCGCGGCGATGCCGAGCGCCGTGGCTACCGGGCTTCCTGGCCCCAGGGGGTGCGGCACTCGGCTTCGTCCTTGCCGCCGGCGCGCTGACCGTGCTCACCAGCGCCTGGGGCCCGGACGGCGTCCTCGCCTTCGGCTGGCGCATCCCCTTCCTCGCCTCTTTCACCCTGCTCACCACCGGGGTGTGGATGCGCATCTCGATCGAGGAGTCGCCCGTCTTCCAGCGGGCCCTCGCGGAGGCCGAGGCCCGGGAGGCCCAGGGGACGAAGGAGACCGCGCCTGTGCTCTCCGTCCTGCGCCACCACTGGCGCGACGTCCTGGTCGCCATGGGCGTGCGGATCGCGGAGAACATCTCTTTCTACGTGGTCGGGACGTTCGTCATCACGTACTGCGTCACGGTGGTCGGGCTCAGGGAGCAGACCGCCCTGAACGCGGTGCTGATCGCCGCAGCCGTCGAGTTCGCCCTCATCCCGGTGTTCGGAGCACTCTCCGACCGGGTCGGCCGCAAGCCCGTCTATCTGACCGGCGCGATAGGGATGGGGATCTGGGCATGGCCGTTCTTCTCCCTCGTGGACACCGGGCGGTACCCGATGATCCTCCTCGCCGTCACCGTCGGCCTCGCCCTCCACGCCGCCATGTACGCCCCCCAGGCGGCCTTCGTCTCGGAGCTGTTCGGCACCCGCATGCGCTATTCCGGAGCCTCCGTCGGCGCGCAGTTCGCCTCCCTCGTGGCCGGCGCCCCGGCGCCGCTGATCGCTGTCGCCCTGCTCAAGTCCTACGGCAGTTCCACGCCGATCTCGGTCTACCTGAGCGCCGCCGCGGTCGTCACCACCGTCGCGCTGCTCGCGGCCGAGGAGACCAGGGGCCGCAACCTCGCCACCGTGGCTCCGACCTCCCGCCCCGGCCGTGCAAGGGCACACGCCTCGGTGCGGGGCTGACCCGGGCGCCCGCCGTCCCGCGGACACCGGGCGGGCCGGTGTCCGGCAGGCGGTCCCCGGCGCGGGGCCGGCCACCCCCGTCCGCTCCGGTCGTGCGGCCCTACGCCGTCGGCGCCCGGACCACGACGACCGTGCACGGTGCGTGCTCGGTGCAGTGCCGGCTCACGGAACCGAGCAGGGTCGCGGCGACGCCACTGCGGCCGCGGTTGCCGACGACCAGCAGGTCCGCCCCGCGGGCCCGCCGCGGCAGGATCTCCGAGGGGTCGCCCGACTCGACGATCTGACGGATCACCTGGTGACACCTGCCCCCGGCAGCGTCGGCGACCGCATCCGCGAGCATCTGCCGGGCCACTGAACCGAGTTCCCGGTCCACGGACGCAGGCGTCAGCCCATGCACCCACGGGAAGCCCCAGCAGATCACGGCCTCGACGACGGCACCGGTCGCGGCAGCCTGGCCGGCGGCCCAGCGGAGCGCGCACACGGACGAGGCGGACCCGTCGACGCCGACCACGATCCGCCGCTCGGCAGGAAGTGACGCGGCCATCGGAGACCTCGATCCGGACGGGGGAACGGCACGGCATGCTGCCGCTGTCCCTCCACCATGCCCGGCCGGTCCCGCGCCGGGCAGGGCCGTCCGGCCCCGTAGAGGTGCCCGTGCCGTCCTGGCGGGTGGACCGGCCGTCGGGGCAGGGTGGAGGTGTCCGCGCACCTGCCGGGTGGGTGCGCCGCCCCGGCATGTCGTCCTGGAGGTGATCGCCGTGACCGTCACCGATTCGTCGCCGGTACGGGTGGAGGCCGAACTCGACACCCCGCTCTCCCGCTGGCTCTGGCTGGTGAAGTGGATCCTGGTCATCCCGCACTGGATCGTCCTGGCGTTCCTCTGGGTGGCGTTCTTCCTGCTGACCGTGGTCGCGTTCTTCGCGATCCTTTTCACCGGGCGCTATCCGCGGGGGATCTTCGACTTCAACCTCGGTGTCCTGCGCTGGTCGTGGCGGGTGGCGTTCTACTCGTACGGAGCGCTCGGCACCGACCGGTACCCGCCGTTCGGTTTCGGGGAGCACCCCGAGTACCCGGCCCGGCTGGACATCGCCCCACCGGGCGAACTCTCGCGCGGCCTGGTGCTGGTGAAGTGGTGGCTGCTGGTGCTGCCGCACTACCTGGTGGTGGCGATCTTCGTCGGCAGTGCCCGCGAGGGCTGGGGCGGCGGCGGCCTGATCGGACTGCTCGCGCTGTTCGCCGGTGTCGCCCTCGCCGCCACCGCCCGCTACCCGGCCGGGATCTTCGACCTGCTGGTCGGCCTCAACCGCTGGGTGCTGCGGGTGGCCGCGTACGCGGCGCTGATGACGGACTCCTACCCGCCGTTCCGGCTGGACCAGGGCGGAACCGAGCCGGTGCCCGTCCCGGCCGGACGGCCGGATCCGTGACGGGGACGGCCACCCGCCCCACTGGGCTGACCGCGGCCGAGGCCGCCCGCCTGCTGGCGGAGCACGGTCCGAACCGGGTGGGCTCCGCGCCCCGCACACCGATCCGGTCCCGGGTGGCCGCCCAGCTGCGCGACCCGCTCGTTCTGGTGCTTCTCGCTGCCGTCGTCCTCACCGTGGTGACCGGCGACCACGCCGACGCGATCGTGATCGGCCTGGTCGTCGTGGTCAACACTGCCGTGGGCGTCGCCCAGGAGGTCCGCGCGGACACCGCGGTGGCCGCCCTCTCCACGCTCTCCGCCCCGGCGGCCAGGGTGCTCCGCGACGGCGGTGAACGCGAACTGCCGTCCGCCGAGCTGGTGCCCGGTGACGTGCTGTTGCTCTCGGAGGGCGACATCGTCCCCGCCGATGCCGCGCCGGTCGAATCCACCGCCCTGCTCGTGGACGAGTCCATGCTGACCGGCGAGTCCGTGCCGGTCGAGAAGGACGCGGCGGTGCCCTCGGCGCGCCTCGCCGCCGGCACGGTGGTGGTCCGAGGTCGCGCGGTGGCCGTGGTGACCGCCACCGGCCAGGACAGTGCCCTCGGCCGGATCGCCGCCTCGCTCCACCCGCGGCCCCGCCTCACACCGCTGCAGCAGCGCCTGGCCGGACTCGGCCGGGTCCTCGCCCTGGTGACGGTCGTGCTCTGCCTGGTGGTCTTCGTGCTCGGCCTGGCCCGCGGCCAGGCCCTGGAAGCCATGGCCGTCACCGCGATCAGTCTGGCCGTGGCGGCCGTCCCCGAGTCGCTCCCCGCGGTCGTCACGCTCGCCCTGGCCATCGGCGCACGCCGGATGGCGGCCCGCCGCGCGATCGTCCGCCGCCTCCCCGCCGTCGAGACCCTCGGCTCGGTGACGCTGCTCGCGACCGACAAGACGGGAACCCTCACCGAGGGCCGGATGACCCTCGAACGGCTCTGGGGCCCGGGATGGGAGGCCACCGTGACCGGGCCCGGGGACCGGCCCGAGGGCGAGCTCCTGGTCGAACCCGCAGCCGGGCGGGCAGCCGCCGTGGCGCTGCTGCGGACGGCTGCGCTGTGCAACGACGCCTCGCTGCGGCCCCCGGTGGCCGCGGACGGCCGCTGGACACTCCTCGGCGACCCGACCGAGGCGGCCCTGCTCGTCGCCGCCGTGAAGGCCGGACTCGACCCGGCCGGTCTGGCACGGCACAGCCCCAGGGTGTCGGAGGAGCCGTTCGACAGCCTCCGCAAGCGGATGGCCACCGTCCACCGGGCGGGTTCCGGCCCACTGGAGATCTGCCTCAAGGGCGCGCCCGAGGCCGTCCTGGACCCGGCAGTGCTGGACGCGAGCCCGGAGCTGCTGGCCTCCGCGTCGCAGCAGGCGGCCCGGCTCGCCGCCCGGGGATATCGCGTCCTGGCCGTGGCCAGCGCCTTGCGGGACGCCCCCGGCCCCACGGAGTCCGGCCTCCGGCTGCTCGGCCTGGTGGGCCTCGCCGATCCGCCCAAGCCCGCGGCGGCGGCCACGCTGGCGGCCTGCCGGAGGGCCGGCATCACACCCGTCCTCATCACCGGTGACCACCCGGCCACCGCCCGTGCGATCGCCCGGCGTGTCGGACTGCTGGACCATGCCGACCGGGCCGCTGCCGTCGCCGCCGGAGGCGACCGTGCCGCCGGAGCCGTCCCGGATCTCACGGCCGTCCGGGTCTTCGCCCGGACGGACCCGCAGCAGAAGCTCGACATCGTCCGGGCGTGGCAGGCACGTGGCGCCGTCACCGCGATGACCGGCGACGGCGTCAACGACGGTCCGGCCCTGCAACAGGCGGACATCGGTGTCGCCATGGGGCGTCGAGGCACCGAAGTCGCCCGCCAGGCCGCCGACCTGGTCCTCGCCGACGACGAACTCGCCACGCTGGTGGCGGCGGTCGAGGAGGGCCGCCGCGTCTACGACAACATTCGGCGTTTCCTCCTGTACGCCCTCGCGGGCGGTGTCGCGGAGATCCTGGTCATGCTGCTCGGCCCGCTGCTCGGGCTCGCGCTGCCACTCCGCGCGGGCCAGATCCTCTGGATCAATCTCCTCACCCACGGGCTGACCGGTGTGGCGGTCGGTGCCGAGCCGGTCTCCGAGCAGGCGATGCGGCGGCCGCCGCGGTCCCCGCGCGAGCATGTGCTGGCCGGGGGCTCTGGCAGGGTGTCCTCGGACTGGGCGCCGTGGTCACGGCCGTCAGCCTGGCCACCGCGGTGTGGGCGCGGGCCGCCGGGGCGCCGTGGCAGAGCGTGCTGTTCCTCGCTCTGCTGGCCGCTCAGCTCGGGGTAGTGCTGGGCTTGCGGGAGCGGCTGGTGACCAGTGCCAACCCCTTCCTGCCGCTGGCTGTCGCGGGGTCAGCCGGTCTGGCGCTCGCGGCGTTGTACCTGCCGGTTCTCCAGGACGTCCTGCTGACCGAGCCACTGGCGTTGCCGGAGATCGGCGCGGCGGCGCTCGCGGGCGTGGTCGGTTTCACGGCGGCCAGGGTCGGCGGGCGCGGCCGGATCCTTCCCGCCGGGCGGTCGGACCGGGTCGGCCCGCCTCGCGGGGCTGGGGGCTGAGCGCCTCACGGTCCGTGGCGGCCGTGGCCGGCCGCGACCCGGCGGGCGTGGGCGACGATCTCGGCGGCCGCGTGCTCGCTCACGCCGAGTGCGTGTTGGAGACGGTGCTCGCTCCAGCCGTGCCGGGCGAGGAGCACGGGCAGCGGGTGGTGCGCGGTCTCCTCGACGGCGGGCCGGGGTGCAACCGCGGGCGCGGGTACGGGTGCCGGGGCCTCGGGAACGGCAGCCGGGTGGCGGCGCCGCACGAGCGCCCGGCGCAGCTCGTCCGCGCCCCAGACGACGATCGGGAACGGCAGCACGACGGCCAGCTGGGCCGGGCCGAGGGAGGCGGTACCGAAGATGCCCTGCAGCCACGGCAGGTAGACGATCACGGCGGCGAAGGCGAGCGAGAAGCCGATCCCGGCCAGCAGGTGGCGGTTGCCGAGGACACCGACGGACCACAGGGAGGCCCGGTCGGTGCGGGCCGCGAACGCGGTGCCGATCTGGCAGAAGACGATGCCGAGCCAGGCCACGGTGGTGGCCTGCCGGTAGGCCAGGTGCAGGGCGGTGCCGGGTCCGGTCGGATCGCCCGGGTGCCATCCGGCCGCGCCGAGCGTCAGCAGGAACCCGGCCATCACCAGGCAGGCCGAGATCAGCCCGAGGAATCCCCACGCCCGGGCCAGCATCCGGGCCTGGATCACCTTCTCGCCGCGTGGGCGGGGCGGGCGGTCCATCAGACCCGGCTCACCACGCTCGCGTCCGAGGGCGAGCGCGGGCAGGGTGTCCGTGCCGAGGTCGACGGCGAGGATCTGCATCACCGTGAGCGGCAGCGGGATCGCCCCGCCGGCGAGGGCGAAGACCAGGAACGGCACGACCTCGGGGACGGCGTGGGCGAAGATGTACACGATGAACTTGCGGATGTTGTCGTACGTCCGCCGCCCGGCCTCCACCGCCGCGACGATGGTGGCGAAGTTGTCGTCGGTGAGCACCATGGTCGCGGCCTCGCGGGCGACATCCGTGCCGGAGCGTCCCATGGCGACCCCGATGTCGGCGCTGCGCAGGGCGGGCGCGTCGTTGACGCCGTCGCCGGTCATCGCGACCGTCTGCCCCTCGGCCCGCAGCGCGTCGGCGATCCGCAGTTTGGCCTCGGGGGAGGTGCGGGCGAAGATCACCTCCTCGCCGCGGGCCAGCAGGGTGTCCAACCGCTCGTCGCTCAGCGACGCGAGTTCCGTACCGGTGACGATGCGTGAGCCGCGGTGGCCGATCCCGACCTGGCCGGCCACCGCCGCCGCGGTCATGCCGTTGTCACCGGTGACGACGTGCACGGTGATCCCGGCCCGGTGGGCCAGCCCGATGGCGTGGGCGACCTCCGCACGGGGCGGGTCCGCCATGGCCACGACGCCGAGCAGGCACAGGTCCCGCTCCGCGTCCTCCCGTCGGACGGGCGGGAGCCGGCCCGGTGGCAGCACGCGGCGGGCGACGGCCAGGACGCGCAGGCCGCGCGCCGCAAGGGCGCCCACGGCCTGCACCGCCGCCGTCCGGTCGGCGGGGGTGAGCGGTCGTTCCCGGCCGCGGTCGAGGAGCCGGCCGGCGTGGACGAGGACCTCCTCCGGCGCGCCCTTGGTGTGCAGCACGACCGTGTCGTCCACCGCATCGGCGGTTGTCATCAGCTTGATCCGCGGATCGAAACGGTACAGCGCCCGCCGGTCGAGGTCCCGCTGCCCGGGCCTGCACGGCGTACCGAGCAGGTCGGCCAGGTCGAGCAGAGCGGACTCCGTCGGGTCGGCGTGGCCGGCCTCCGGGTGGGCGGAGGTGCAGGTCGCCGCTGCCCGGGCCAGGACCCGGACGGCCTCGGGCAGCCCGGTCGGCTCCGGCGGCGGGTCGAGGGCCATCTCGCCGTCCGGTGTCCAGACGGCGGTCACCCGCATCCGGTTCTCGGTCAGTGTCCCGGTCTTGTCGGTGCACACCACCGTGGTCGATCCCAGGGTCTCGACGGCGGACAGCCGCTTGACGAGGGCGCCGCGCCGGGCGAGGTCGCGGACTCCCGCGGCGAGCGCCAGGGTGATGGTCGGGAGCAGGCCCTCGGGGACATTGGCGACCAACAGGCCGATGGCGAAGCTCACCGCGGCCGCGACCGACAGTCCGGCGGCCAGTCCGAGGGGCAGGAACGCGAGCCCCACGCCCACCGCGATGACCGCGATCAGCCGGGCGGCCCGTTTGACCTGGGCCTCCAGCGGACTCTCCTCGCGGCGGGTGCGCTGGCTGAGCGCAGCGATCCGTCCGAGCTCGGTGCGCATCCCGGTGGCGGTGACGGTTGCCTCGCCCTGGCCGCCGGTGCAGACCGTTCCGGAGAAGAGCAGGTCCCTGGCCTGCAGGAGGTCCCCATCGGTGTCCACGAGATCCGCCGAACGGAACACCGGCTCGGACTCGCCGGTCAGCGCGGACAGGTCGACCTCCACGCCACCGGACAGTAGCCGGGCGTCCGCGGAGATCCCCCGCCCTCCTCGATCACCAGCACGTCGCCGGGGACGAGCGCGACGGCCTCGACGTCCCGCCGCACCCCGTCACGGAGCACGGTCGCCTGCTCGGGAAGGAACTCCGCCAAGGCCTCCACGGCCTTCTCGGCCTGCTGTTCCTGGGCGAAGGCCAGCATGGCGTTCAGCACGATCACGGCCACGATCGCCACGGCCAGCGCCGGGGCCCCGCTCACCGCGGCCAGGACGGCGGCCAGTGCCAGCAGGAGGGCCAGCGGGTGGGTGAACTGCCGGGCGAGTTCCCGCGGCCATCGGCGCCCGCCGCGCCGGGTGAGGGTGTTCGGGCCGTGCACGGTCAGTCGGCGGGCCGCCTCGCGCTCGGTGAGGCCCCGGGGCGACGTCCGCAGGTCCCGGAGGAGCAGCTCGATCCCCTCGCGCGGGTCGAGGGCGCCGGTCCGGTCCCGCTCGGCGGGGTCGTCCTGCCGCAGGGCTCCGGGCGTGCTCATGCGCCCGGCCGGGGCACCGTGATCACCGGGCACCGGGCCCGGTGCAGCAGCCCGTGCGGGACGGAGCCGAGGCGCATGCCGGTGAACCCGCCGCGTCCCCGGCGTCCCACGACGACCGCGAGCGCGTGCCGGGAGGCCTCGGCCAGTTCCTCCACCGGATGCCCGCGGACCACCTCGTGGGTCACCTCCACGTCCGGGTACGCGGCGCCGTGGCCGGCCGTGGTCTCCGCCAACAACCGTCGGAGGGTCTGCAGGGCGGTGGCCTCGTCGACGTGCGCGATCAGCTGCGACGGCCACACCCAGACGGCCCGCAGGGCCGCGCCCCGCCGGGCCGCCAGGTCGAAGGCGCAGTCCACCGCCGCGGCGGACGACGGGCTGCCGTCGACGCCGACCACCAGGTAGGGCTGGTCCTGGGTGGTGTGCTCGGGCGCGCGCACGACCACGACGGGGCACGCCGCCTGGGCCGCCACGGGCACCGTCACCGAGTAGGCGCTGAGGTACTCCTCCGTGCGGGACAGTCCGCGGGAGCCGAGCACCACGAAGGAGGCCTCCGCGGACGCCCGGCACAGCACCTTGGCCGGGCTGCCCTCCACCAGGGTGCCCGCCACCTCCAGCCCGGGGTGCCGTTCGCCCACGAGGACGGCGGCCTGGTCGAGGACCTCCCTGCCGTTCCGCCGCAACCGCTGGTGCAGCCGTCCTTCCAGCCCGTCCAGGTCGTGCAGCGCCACCGTGACGGCGTGGATCAGGCCGAGCGGCAGACCCCGGCGCGCCGCCTCGTCGGCGGCCCACACCGTGGCGAGCAGGCCCGGTTCCCGGCCGTCGACGCCGAGGATGACGGGGTGTCGCGTGCTGGCGGACGTCATGGCTCCTCCACCGGTCCGTGCGGCGGGGCGGACCTCCCGCCGCGCCCCCACCGTAGGCACATGTCCCGGCGGGCAGGCAGGGCCGAGGGGCCCAGGGGCCAGGGCCGGTCAGAGGTCCTGCGCGGGACTGCGGGACTCTCGCCGCCGCGTGGCGCCGCAGCCCATCGTGGAGGTACGGAGGCGGATGACCGGTGCTCCCGCGCCGGCCCCCTCCCACCGGGGGAAGGCAAGGAGGTCCCGTCATGCCTGCGTCGCCGATGACACTCGCCGATGTGAGGCTGCTCGCGGCCGCCGCGGGCGCCGCGCCGTCGCTGCACAACAGCCAGCCCTGGAGGTTCCGGCCGACGGCCGGTTGCCGGGGTGTGGAGGTCTGGGCCGACCGCTCCCGTGCCGTGCCGGTCACCGACCCGGTGGGACGGGCGATGAGCATCTCGGTCGGTGCGGCGCTGCTGAATCTCCGCCTGGCCGCCGGGCATCTCGGCCGGTCGGCGGTGGTCAGGCTGCTGCCGGACGAGACCCGTCCGGACCTGCTCGCCACCGTCGGGCTGGCTCAGGCCGCGCACGAGCCCGTCGAGGAGCTGTACGCCGCGATCGTGCACCGCCACTCCACCCGCCGGCCGTTCGCCAACCGCGACGTCCCGGAGCGCGTGCTCGGGGAGTTGATCGCCGCGGCACACGCCGAGGGCGTGATCCTCGCGCCGCTGGAGGAGGCCGGGGTCCGACGGGTGCTGGCCCTGACCGCCGAGGCCGAGGCACGGATCGAGGCGGACGTGGCACGGCAGGCCGAGACCCGTAGCTGGCTGCGGTTGGAGAAGCCGGCTGCCGACGGTATCCCGGCGTCGGCCCTGGGGCCGCTGGATCACGATGCACGGGTGCCGATGCGCAGCTTCACCGGGAGCCGCCCCGCCATGGCGACCGAGCGGTTCGAGGCCCTGCCGCAGCTGTGCACCGTCACCACACACGGCGACGACCCGGTGGACTGGCTGCGCGCCGGTCAGGCCCTGGAGCGGGCCTGGCTGGTGGCGACGGTCCGTGGTGTCCGGCTCTCCGTCCTGCACCAGGCGGTCGAGTGGCCGGACACCCGGGCCCTGTTGCGCGACCCCGAGGAGGGGCCGGGCCACGTGCAGTTGGTGGTGAGGTTGGGCTACGGCCCGCCCGGGCCGGCCACACCCCGGCGCCCGGTGTCGGAGATCCTCGACCTCTCCGGCTTCCCGGTGATGCCCGATGCGAGGTGATCCGGCTTCACCGGCGGATGCTCGGGCACCTGCGTCAGGGCGCGAAGGTGTGGAGCTGCTCGGACGGGTCTGCCGGCGGTGCGGCCTCGGTACCGTCCTCGTGCGCGTAGTGGTGCAGGATCGTGTCCGGCCCCGGGAACAGCAGCGTGGTGCGGCCACTCTCCGACCAGAGCACGTCCCACGGCGGGGTGCCGTCCGCGTGATGGAGCGCGACGATCTTCCCGTCGCGGTCGTGCACGCCCGTGAAGGTACCCCGGACGATGACCCGGTCCCCGACCTCGGCTCTCATGATCGCCTCCCGTTGCTCCGGACCCGGACGGCCGAACGGGCCCGTCCCCGCCTCCAGCGCACCAGAACCCTGCCGCCGGTGCGAGGGCCGGACGGTCACGGCACACAGGGCCGGGTGGGCCGCGCGCCCGCCCGGCGGACAACCCGCTCGGACCGCTCTGTTCGCGGCCCCGGCCGGAGCGGAGCAGCGTGGAGGACGACCGACCGGAAACGAGGTGGTGCGGGGTGACCGCGAACAGCACGTCCGCCCGCGTGGTGGTGGGAATCGACGGCTCGCCGTCGTCCGAGGAGGCCCTGCGCTGGGCGCTGCGCCATGCCTCGTCGACCGGGGCCGTCGTCGATGCGGTGGGAGCCTGGGAGGCCACCCCCTGTTCGCGGGCCCCACGGTGGTCGAACCCACGTTGGAGGCCGAGACCGCACGCGAGCGCTTCGCCGGGGAGCTCCGACGGGTCCTCGCGGAGGCGCCGTCGGTCGAGGTCCGCGAACGCCTGGTGCGCGGCAACGCGGCCGACGTCCTGCTCGCAGCGGCCGAAGGTGCTGACCTCCTGGTGGTCGGCAGCCGGGGGCGTGGCACCTTCGCCCGCGCTCTCCTCGGCTCGGTCAGCCAGCGATGCGCCATGCACGCGCCCTGCCCGGTGGTGATCGTCCGGCCGCCGGTCTGATCCCGGTCACGCGCTGCGGTCCCCGCTCTGCTCGGCGAGGGACGCAGCGATCCGCTCGGCCCACGCCGTGACGTCCGCCCAGTTCCGGTGGTCGCCGTACCGCCCGCCCATGGCCCGGAACACGAGCCGTCCCGCCGGCGGCCAGTGCCCGCGTGCCACCGCACCGGCGAAGTTGCGGTGCCCGCGCACTTCCAAGGCGCGGGCCCCGGCCGGCCGGTCCGCCGCTCGCGCGTCCCGCAGCCGGCGCAGCAGGCGGGCCGTGCGGGGGCCGAAGGCGCTGCCGCGGTCGCCGAGCAGGCCGACGCTGAACAGCCAGACCGGATGCCGGCCGAGGGGCACGGTACTGCGCCGCAGGAACTCCTCGGCGGCGGGCAGCCAACGGCCGTCGTGCACGGCACTGCCGAGGACGGCGGCGTCGTAGCCGTCCACCACGATGTCCGGACCCAACGGCACCAGGGTCACCCGGTGGCCGAAACGGCGGGAAAGTACCGCGGCGATGTGCTCCGCCACTCCCCGGGTGGAGCCATGTGCGCCGGCGTAGCCGATCAGGACCTCCATGATTCGCCTCCGCACCGTTGGCCCGACACCCTCAGCACAGCGCACCTCGGCTGCTCGCATCAGGGCCGCTCGACCTCGGGTCCGGGGCGAGTGGCCCTGTCGTCGCGCCGCGGACCGGCGGAGCCTGGAGGGTGCAGGCCGGGTCGGCCGGGCCCGGCGCCGGAGACGAGGAGATCCGCCGTGAAGACCCGGAGAATTCTGGTCGCGTACGGGAGCAAGCACGGGGCCACCGCCGGCATCGCCGACGAGATCGGCCGGACGCTCACCGAGGACGGCTTCGAGACCAGCGTCGTCCCCGCCGGGAAGGTGCGGGACGTGACCGGCTTCGACGCCGTCGTCCTGGGCAGTGCGCTCTACGCGGGGCACTGGCAGCACGACGCGCTGGCCTGCGCCCGCCACAACGCCGATGCGCTGGCGCAGCGTCCGGTCTGGCTGTTCAGCAGCGGGCCGGTGGACAGTTCGGCGGAGCAGCACGACATCCCTCCGGTGCGCGGTGCCTCGAAGGAGATGAAGCGCCTGCACGCCCGCGGCCACGTCACGTTCGGCGGCAGCATGACCGCCGAGACGCCGGGGTTCATCGCCCACAGCCTCGTCAAGCACGGCAAGGGCGGCGACTTCCGCAACCCGGAGCGCATCCGGGAGTGGGCCCACGGGATCGCCCGGGAGTTGCAGCCGGAGGGCGCCGGTCCGGCGACCGCTCCCTGACGGAGCGGGCCGATCTGCCGCCGAGGAGGAGCATCATGTCGACTGCGTCCGCACCACAGCGACGCCAGGTCCCGCGTACCCCGGCCCTGCGGCACCTGCGGTGCGCCGCAGGCCTGGAGCACAATCCGCTCTGCCGGCACGTCGACCGGGCGCGCAGCCGGCTGGTGCTGGCCGCGGTGGTCGCGTTGGCCCTCTCGGTGGCGGCATCCACGGTGGTGGCGCTGGTGCTCCTGCACGGGATGCGGGCGGGCGCGGCGGAGACGGCGCGGCACCGGCACCAGGTGACGGCGACGACGACGGCTGCACCGACGGGCGGGGCCGTCCAGGGCGTCGCCGCCGGCGCGCAGGCCGTCTGGTCCTACCCTGCCGGGCACCGGGACACCGGGGTCATCGAGGTGCCGAACGGCGCGCCCGTCGGCGCCGATGTCCGGATCTGGGTGGACGACAGCGGCGCTCAGGCGCCTGCGCCGTCCAGCGCAGGCGAGCTCGAGGTGTCCGCCTCCGTCTACGGACTGGCGGCGTTCTGCGGGATGACCGCGGCGGCGGGTGGGGCCTACCTGCTGCGCCGGAGCGGCATCGAGCGCGCGGCCGCCCGCGGCTGGGAGGCGGAGTGGACGGATGTGGAGCCCGTGTGGTCGCGGCGAAGCCGGCCGGGGGTCCGGCGGACCAGTGACCGCCGGGGCGCCGACGTCCTGCCGGCCCGGGATTCAGAGTGGGAACTCCCGGCGCTCCCCGGGCCGGATCGTGACGGCCGAGCCCCGGAAGCGGACCTGCACCGGGTCCTGACGGCTCTCGCGCAGGGCGACGACCACCGTGCGCCGGTCCACGTGGATGCGCACGCCCCAGTGTCCGCGGTAGCGCAGGTCGAGGTCGATCCGGCCCAGTGCGGACGGCAGGCGCGGGTCCAGCCAGAGCGCGTCCTCGCGGATCTCCAGGCCGGTGTAGCACCGCTGCAGCAGGTCGACGGCGCCCGCCATCGCGCCCAGGTGGACGCCCTCGGCGGTGGTGCCGCCCTGGAGGTCGTGCA
This sequence comes from Kitasatospora paranensis, assembly GCF_039544005.1. Lineage (NCBI taxonomy): Bacteria > Bacillati > Actinomycetota > Actinomycetes > Kitasatosporales > Streptomycetaceae > Kitasatospora > Kitasatospora paranensis. The sequence goes on along the minus strand of NZ_BAABKV010000001.1, from coordinate 1,552,420 downwards.
GATCCCCGTCGAGGGCGTCCCGGAAGAACCGCCAGGACGCCCGCCGGTCGCTGCGGGTCAGCACCCAGGCGTGCACGACGGCGCTCAGGGTGGACCCGTGGACGGTGCGGCGCAGGTAGTGGTCGACCGTCCGGTGCAGCAGGTCGTGTCCGGCGGGGTAGCCGAGCCTGCGCAGCAGGTCGCGGACCTCGCGGGGCGAGAACAGGTAGCACAGCATCAGCACGTCCGCCTGCTTGGAGGCCTTGTAGCGGTTGACGGTGTCGCCCTCCGCCTCCAGGATCCGGTCCAGGCGGCGCAGGTCGGGGTAGCGGGCCCGGTACGCCGGCCAGTCCAGCTCGGCCAGCCGTTCGTAGCCGTCGAACTGGCTGAGGATCCCGTCGTGGAACGGCACGTGCAGCCGGCGGCCGACCTCCTGCCACCGGTCGAGTTCGCCGCGGCCCAGGGCCAGGCGTTCCAGGAGCTCGTCGCGCCGGCGTGCCGGCAGGATCTCCACGGTTTCGAGCGCCCGGGCCAGCACCCAAGAGGCCAGCACGTTCGTGTAGGTGTTGTCGTCCAGCCCGGGGCGGTCCGACCAGGGGTAGCCGTCGTGGTACTCGTCCGGGCCGAGGACGCCGCGGATCGAGTACCGGTTGCGTGCCGGGTCGTGGACGGCGGCGGACGACCAGAAGCGGGCGATCTCCCACAGCATCTCGGCGCCGGTACCGGCGAGGAACTCCAGGTCGCCGGTGGCCTGGTAGTGCTGCCAGACGTTGTAGGCGACCGCCGAACCGACGTGCCGCTGCAGGTGGCTGTGGTCGGGCAGCCACCGCCCGGAGAGCGGGTTCAGGTGCAGCTGCTGGGACTCCTCGCGCCCGTCGCTGCCGCTCTGCCACGGGTACATCGCCCCGCCGTACCCGGCCCGGCGGGCGGCTGTGCGGGCCGCGCCGAGGCGTCGGTGACGGTACTGCAGGACGGCCCGCGCGAGCTCCGGGAAACGCAGGTTGAGCAACTGGAGGACGAACAGTTCGTCCCAGAAGACGTGCCCGCGGTAGCCCTCGCCGTGCAGGCCCCGGGCCGGGATGCCGACATCGAGGTCGACCGAGTGCTCCGAGTACGTCTGCAGCAGGTGGAAGAGGTTGAGGTGGAGGGCGGTCGCCCCGTCGAAGTCGGCGTCGATCCGGCACCGGTGCCACAGTTCGGCCCACCGTGCGGCGTGGTCCCGCAGCAGCCGGTCGAACCCTGCGGTGCGCGCCGCGAGACGCCGGGCCGCGGCGAGCGGGTCGCCGGTCGCACGGTCGCGCGAGGTGAAGACGGCCACCGTCTTCTCGACCGTCACCGGGACGCCCCGGACCACGTCGATCCCCAGGGTCTGGGATGCCGCGTCCGCGCGGAGGTCGTCGCTGCGGGACACCTCGGGGTTCGGACCCTGGTGCCGCACCCGGGTCCGGGCGGCCAGGGCGATGCGCAGCGGTGTGCCCGCAGTCGAGACCTGGAGCCACAGCACTCCGTCGGGGCCCACCCCGTCCCGGCGGGGACGAGGTGGCGGCCGGTCAGGTGCCGGTAGCGGGCGACGCCGGTGTTGGTGACGGCGCCGTCCAGGGCCGAGCGGACCTCCATGCGGCCCGACCAGTTCTCCGGGGTCAGCTCCGTCTCCAGCGCCAGCAGGTGCGGCTGTGCCTGACTGGCGAGACGGCGCTGCACCAGGCGGGTACGGCGGCCGAGGGTGTCGACAACCAGGGCTCGGCGGGTCAACAACCCTTTTTGCATGTCGAGTTCGAGCGTCTCTTCGGCCGGTGGCCCGGTGAACCAGGCACCGCCCGACGGGCGGAAGGTCAGCGGCAGCCAGTTCGGGCAGTTGACCAGGTCCTCGTTCTCCACGGTACGGCCCGCCACCTCGGACGACGCCCGGTCGTAGACGCCGGCCAGGTAGGTGCCCGGGTAGTGCACGCCGTCGGCCCGCGCCTCCGGTGCGCTTGCCCGGCTGACCAGGTAGCCGTTCCCGGTGGCGCACAGCACTTCGCGGGTGCCCGTCCCGGCCGGGTCGGAGCCCTCGAAGCGGAGCAGCCATGCGGCGTCCGGTCGCCCGGATGTCACGGAGTGTCCGGCGGGGCCGCGTCCGTGCTGCGCAGCGCTCGGCCGGTGATTCGGCCCGGGCTGATCCGGACCCACGTGTCGCGGCCCTCGTCCCCGACCCATGGCCGGGGGTCGGCGTGCTCTCCGAACCAGGCGAGGGCCTCGGGTTCGGTGACGAGCTTCGCGGGGCCGACGACGAGCACGCTCCAGCCGTTGCGGAGCGCGTCGTCGAGCCGGTCGACCTCGAAGGCGACCGTGCTGCCGGCCGCCCCGGCCGGGGTGCTGTGCGCGGTGGTGCGGTAGAGCACCGTCCCGTCCAGGACCCGGTAGTTGACGGGGATGACGCATGGTCCGTCCGGCAGCGCCAGAGCGACGCGGCCGACACCCCGGGGCGCGAGCTTCGCCCAGCACTCCCAGGACTCCAGCTCCTCCATGACGGGCCGGCCGGCCGGCAGAGGAGGACCGGATCCACTGTCGCCCAGGAGGTCCGGGACGGAGGTGCGCAGGGCCGCCGCGAGGCGGGACGCCGTCCCCAGCTCCACGACGCCCCGGTTCGATTCGAGGTATTCGAGGTGGGCTGTGCCCATGCCGGCCTGCCCGGCCACCTCCTCGCGACTCAGTCCCAGCTGCTTGCGGCGGGCGACCAGCCGTCGGCCGGTGTCCCGGGGGCCGACGGGGCCGGCCCGGACAGAGCCGCCTTCCGTGGTGCTCATGAACATCTCCGCCTCCCGGCTGCGTAGCGGTGACCGCCCGATCACGGCTGGGTCCTTCCCTTCCATCCTCGGCCCCCGGCGGGGCGGACGGGAGGGCCGAACGGGCCGGTCGGCCGGGCCGCGAGGTCCGCCGCTGCCCCCTGTGGCCCGCAGTCCCGGACCGTACGGCCCTGTCGGCCCTGTGCGCCGCAGGCGAGTCTGGAGAGGACGACGCACCCGGGCGGCGCCGCGCCCCGGGCCCAACGGAGGGAACCGCCCATGTCCGCCATCGAGGACCGGCCCTTCAGCGCCGAGGTGCTGCTCTCCGACGGCACCACCGCCCTCATCCGGCCGCTCGGCCCGGCCGACCACGATGCCGTCCACGCCCTGCACGCCGTGCGGATGTCGGAGGCCAGCCGGCGGCAGCGCTTCTTCGGCGCCAGCCGACTCGCACCCCGGATGGCTGCCGACCGGCTCTGCGGCCCGCCGAGGCCCGGCCTGCTCGCCCTCGGCGCCTGGGTGGACGGCGCCCTGGTCGGGGAGGCGGACTGCGAGAGCGTCGACGGGCGCTGCGACACGGCCGAACTCGCGCTCGCCGTCGCCGACGACTGGCAGCACCACGGCGTCGGGACGCTGCTCGTCGAGCACCTCGTCCACGTCGCCCGTGAGCGCGGCGTCCGCGAACTCGCGGCCGACACGCTGGCCGGGAACCGGGCCGTCCAGCAGCTCTTCTCCGACCTCGGGCTGCCCGTCCACCGCCACCTCGAACACGGCGAGATCACGGTCCGCGTCCCGATCGACGAGGACGACGAGCACTACCGGGAGGCCGTCGACGAACGCGGCCGCACCGCCGACATCGCCAGTCTGACCGCCCTGCTGAGGCCCGGATCCGTCGCCGTGGTCGGTGCCTCCCGGCGGCCCGGTTCGGTCGGCCGGGCGGTGCTGGCGAAGATCCGCGAGGGCGGCTTCACCGGCGACCTGTGGGCCGTCAACCCGCACGCCGAGGAGATCGCCGGCGAGGCCGCCTTCCCCGCGATCGCCGCCCTGCCCGGTGTCCCCGACCTGGCCGTGCTCGCCGTTCCGGCCGCCGCCGTGCCCGGTGCGGCCGAGGAGTGCGGCCGCGCCGGGGTCCGCGCGCTGCTGGTGCTCACCTCCGGTCTCGCCCCGGACGAGGCTCGCGACCTGGTGGACTCCTGCCGGCGCCACAGCATGCGGCTGGTCGGCCCCAACAGTCTCGGGATCGCCCAGACCGACCCGGCCGTGCAGCTCGACGCCGAGTTCGGCGGCGCCTTCCCGCTGCCCGGCACGGCCGGTGTCGCCGTGCAGTCCGGCGGTGTCGGTATTGCCCTGCTGGCGCGCCTCGCCTGGCTCGGCATCGGCGCCTCCAGCTTCGTCTCCCTCGGTGACAAGTACGACGTGAGCGGCAACGACCTGCTGCGGTGGTGGGAGGGCGACGGGCACACCGACCTGGCCCTGTTGCACCTGGAGTCGTTCGGCAACCCGCGCGCCTTCTCGCGGACCGCGCGCCGGGTCACCCGGCGGTTCCCCGTCCTGACCGTCGATGCCGGCCGCTCCGCCGCCGGCCGCCGCGGTGCCGCCTCCCACACGGCCGCGGCCGCCACCCCGACCGTGACGCGCGAAGCCCTGTTCCGTCAGGCCGGCATCACTGCCACCCGCAGCATCGCCGAACTCGTCGAGACGGCCGCCCTTCTGCACGCCCAGCCACTGCCCGCGCCGCGCGGCTCCGTCGTCGTGGTCTCGAACGCCGGCGGGATCGGCATCCTCGCGGCCGACGCCTGTGCCGACGCCGGGTTGCTGCTGCCGGAACTCCCCGCGGACCTGGCGGCGGCCCTGCGCGCGGTCCTGCCGGCCGGGGCGAACGCCGGGAATCCGGTGGACACCACGGCGGCCGCCGACCCGGCGGCGATCCAGGCGTGCACCGACCTCCTGGCCCGGCACCCGGCGGTCGACGCCCTGCTGATCTGCCTCGTCCCCACCGCGCTGGCCGGCGGTGCGGCGCACGAAGCCCTCTGGGCGCTCCGCGAGGGCCCGGCCCGCCGCCGCGTCCCCCTCGCCGTCGTGCAGGCCGACCAGCAGGTGCCGGTCTGCCATGTCAGCTGCGTGGGCGGCGGCATGCTCCCGTCCTACGCCGACCCGGCCGCGGCCGCCCGCGCCCTGGCCCACGCCCGGGACCGGGCCGCCTGGCTGGCCGAACCCGTCGCCGTGCCCGCCGCCGCGCCCCGGGCCGACACCGCCACCGCCCGGCAGCTGGTGGACGACTTTCTCCGCTCCCGCCCCGGCGGCGGCTGGCTCGACCCGGGGCGGACCGCCGACCTCCTCGCCTGCTACGGCCTCCCGATGACCGTCTCGTACTGGGCACGGGACGAGGACGAGGTCCTCCACGCCGCCCGGACCCTGTGCACGCAGGGCCATGACGGGAGGATCGCACTCAAGGCGTACTGGCCGGACCAGGTGCACAAGAGCAGGGCCGGCGCCGTCCGGACCGGGCTGGCCGGCGAGGCCGAAATCCGCGCCGCCTACCGCGGATTCGCCGAACGGTACGGCCGCCGGATGGACGGCGCGGTCCTCCAGCCGATGGCCGCGCCCGGCCTCGAACTGCTCGCCGGCGTCGTCCAGGACCAGGTGTTCGGCCCGCTCGTCGTCCTCGGCCTCGGCGGCACCGCGGCCGACGTCCTGGACGACCGCTCCGCCCGGCTGGCCCCGCTCACCGAACACGACCTGACCACCATGGTCAGCGAACTCCGCAGCGCGCCCCTGCTCACCGGAGCCGCCGGCGGGCCGCCGCTCGACGTCGCCGCCGTCCGCCGCACCCTCGCCGGACTGTCCCGGATGGCCTCCGACCTGCCCCAGCTCGCGGAGGCCGATCTCAACCCGCTGATCGCCCGCCCCGACGGACTCCTCGGCGTCGACGCCCGGATCCGTCTGGAACCCCGGCACGCCATCGACCCCCACCTGCGCCGGCTGCGCCGCCCGGCCACCACCGAGGAGCACTGATCACCGTGGACCACAGCATCCTCGACGGCACCTCTGCCACCACCTTCGCCAGGCCGCGGAGCCCGCGCCCGCTCCGCCACACGCAGGTGCGCACCTGCATGACCCGTCCCGCCGTCGCGGTCACCCCCGACACCGGCTTCGCCGCCGTGGTCACCGCCCTCACCGCCTCCGGACGGGGGATCCTGCCCGTCGTCCGGCCGGACGGCACGGTGGCCGGCGTGATCGCCGCCTCCGACGTCCTCGCGGCGTACGCCGCGACACAGGCCGGACGCAGCACCGACGTCGGGATCCTCGCCCACGACCTGATGACGGCCCCGGCCGTCACGGTCGCCGACAGCACCGGCATCGGCGAAGCGGTGGCCCTCGTCAGCGAGAGGGGACTCCACCACCTTCCCGTCGTCGACCGCGACGGCCGCCTGGTCGGCCTGCTGACACTGCACGACCTCCTCGACGCGCTCCGCGAGCACGACGAGGCCATCCGCACCCTGGCCCTGACCCTTGCCCTGACACCCGGCTCCGGAGTGGCCCCCGGCTCGCTGCACGTCCACTGCGAACGCGGCCGCGTCACCCTGACCGGCCGCACCCGCACCCGCGGCGACGCCGCCTCCCTCTGCCTCCAGGTGGCCCGGATCGAGGGACTCGCCGGTGTCACCGACCGGCTCACCTGGGACGTCGACAACGACACCGACGCCGCCGACGGGCGGGCCGACCCGTGAACGGGACCGCCCGCCCGCACGGGCCACCCGACCCCGGGCGGCCGCGCATCGACGCCCGCCGCATCGACGCCGTGGTCGTCGACACCGACGCGGTCCTCACCGACAGCCTGCCGCTGCGCACCGCTGCCTGGGCCGACGCCATGCAGGCCTTCCTGGGCCAGTACGCCCACGTCACCGGAGAACCGTACGGCGCGCACCCACCCGTGCACCTGGCGCCCGATGAGGCGGGTCTCCTCGACCTGGACATCGCGGCCGTTCTGCTGAGGCAGCAGACCGGGCGGATCGACCTCGCGGCCGAACACCTCGGACCGTCCGAGGACGACCTCGTCCTGCTGCTCGCCGCGGAGGGCGCGCGGCGCTTCCGTGACCTGATGCAGGAGCGGGCCCCCGGTGCAGGCCGGGCGCCCACCGGCTGCTGCGTGCGCTGCGGGCCGAGGGCATTGCGGTGGCCGCGGTGTCCACCACCCGCCACGGCGCCTTCCTGGTGCGCCACGCGGGTCTGGCGGGGCTGGTCGCGGTGTGTGTCGACGCCGTGGACGTCGAGTACTACGGGCTGGGCGGCCCGCCGAGCCCGGCGATGTTCCGGCTGGCCCTCGCGCTGCTTCACACCGACGGCGGCCGGGCGGCGTCCCTGGCCGGCAGCCTGCCGCATCTGACCGCCGCGGAGGGAATCCCGTTCGGGCTGAGCATCCTCGCCCGTCCGGACGGCCACGGACCGCCCCGACCGGTGACCGCGGGCCCAGTCGTGCAGCACCTGGACGAGGTCACGGTGGGTGCGGCGCCCGCAGGCTGACCCGCGGATCAGCGCACCAGCACGCGTTCCCCCGGCCGGGGCACGACGGCCGTCCAGCCCAGCTCGCGGTCGATCCGGTCGCGCAGTGCCGCGGAGCCCTCCGGCTCGCCGTGGACCAGGTAGGTGGCACCGGGCGGCGGTGCGGCGCGCAGCCAGTCGAGGATCTCGGAAGCGTCGGCGTGCGCGGAGAAGGCGGGCACGTTGACGACCTCTGCGCGCACGGGGACGTAGCTGCCGTACATCTTCAGGGCCCTTGTGCCGTCGACCAGATCGCGGGCCCGGGTGCCTGCGGCCGCGAAGCCGACCACGATCACCGTGTTGCGGGGATCCGGCAGCAGGCCGCGCAGGTGGTGCACGACACGGCCGCCGGTGGCCATTCCCGAGGCGGACACGATGACGGACGGGACACGGGAGCGTTCGAGCGCCAGGGACTCCTGGAGGGAGCGCACCAGGGTGAACGGCTGCGGGTCGAGGGCTGCGGCGCCGCGCTCCAGGACATCGGGCCGCAGCTCGTCCGAGCGGTTCCCGAAGGCGTCGCGGTAGATCTGCAGGGCCGACAGGGCCATCGGGCTGTCGACGAAGACAGGGGTGTCCCCGGGGAGCCGGCCCTCGCGCCGCAGCTCGGCCAGTTGGTGCAGCACGACCTCCGTCCGGTCGACCGCGAACGACGGGACGACCACGGTGCCACCCCGGGCGAGGGTGCGCTCGATCGCCCCGGCGAACCACTCGCGTGCGGCTGTCTCCTCGTGACGCCGGTTGCCGTACGTGGACTCGACCACCAGCGCGTCCGCGCCGCTGAAGGGCTCCGGTGCGCGCAGCAGCGGGTGGACGGGCCGGCCCAGGTCCCCGCTGAAGGCCACGGTGTGTCCGTCCTCCAGGGTGAGGTGTGCCCAGGCCGAGCCGAGGATGTGTCCGGCACGGCGCAGCCGCAGGACGATCCCGGCGGTGATCTCGACATCGGTGTCCAGTGCGACGGGATCGAACATCCGCAGGGTGTTCTCGACGTCCTCGTCGTCGTACAGCGGCTCGGCGGGGCGGTGCTTGGACCAGCCGTACCGGTTGGCGTGGTCGGCGTCCTCGCGCAGCAGGTGGGCGCTGTCCCGGAGGATCAGTTCGGCGAGGCGCGCCGTGTCCGGGGTCGTCAGCACGGGGCCCCGGAACCCCTCGCGGACCAGCCGGGGAGGTAGCCGCAGTGGTCGAGGTGGGCGTGGGTGAGGACCACCGCCCGGACGTCCGCAGCGTCGAGCGGGAGCGGCCGGCGGTTGCGTCGCCGTAGTTCGGCCAGGCCCTGGAACAGGCCGCAGTCCACCATCAGCCGCGCGTTGTCGGTCTCCACCAGGAACTTGCTGCCCGTGACCGTCCCGACGCCGCCGAGGAAGGTGAGCAGTCCCGGTCGGGGCGCCGGTCGGCCGGCGCCGTTCTCCGTGGTCATGTCCGGCCTCCGATGGCTGGTCCTCTGCCCATGGTCGCTCCGCCGGACCGTTCCGGGCACGGGCGCAGCGGCCCCGGCTCCGGGACCGAACGGCCCTGTGCCGTCGACGCCGTGCGGCGGACAGTGGAGGAGTTCGGACCACCCGGAGGAGTGAGGACCATGTCGCACCGCACCGTTCACGACGTCATGACCCGCGAGGTCGTCACCGCCGGCCCCGACACGCCGTTCAAGGAGATCGCGCTGCTCTTCCACCGCAACGACATCACCGCCCTGCCGGTCGTCGACGACCAGCGCCGTCCGCTCGGGATGGTCTCCGAGGCGGACCTCCTCCGGAAGGCGGCGGTGCTGCCCGACCCGGAGAGCGGTACGCCCGGACGCTGGCTCGGCGCGCACGACCGGGCCCGGGCGGAGGCCGAGACCGCCGGCGGGCTGATGACCGCGCCCGCTGTGGCGGCCCGTCCCGGCTGGTCGATCCCCGAGGCCGCCCGCGCGATGGACAAGCACAGGGTCAAGCGGCTGCCCGTGGTCGACGAGATCGGTCGGCTGGTCGGCATCGTCAGCCGGCGGGACCTGCTCCAGGTCTTCCTGCGCCACGATGGTGCGATCCGCGAGGAGATCACCCACGACGTGCTCGGCGGGACGCTGTGGCTGGCCCCGGACGCCGTCCGGGTCACCGTGCACGACGGTGTGGTCACGCTGACCGGCCGGGTACCGAGGCGCAGTCTCGTCGCCGTCACCGAGCAGTTGTGCCGCGCGGTGGACGGAGTGGTGGCCGTCCACCAGACCCTGGACTTCCTGGAGGACGACACCGACGTGGCGGTCGAGCATCCCCGGGCCTACCACGCAGGGCGGTGACCCCTGCGTCCCGTGCCGGGCCGGCACGGGACGGAAGGCCAGGTGTCAGCCGGCGAGCGCCTGCTCAGCCGCCGCCACGTGCTGCTTCACCGCGGCGAAGCTGTCCGGTGTCACCGAGACCGAGTCGATCCCGGCGCCGACCAGGAACCGGGTGAATTCCGGGTCGTTGCTCGGACGCTGACCGCAGAGGCCCACGGTGCGGCCGGCGGTGTGCGCCGCGGTGATCAGATGCTCGATGCTGCGGGTGACAGCCGGATCCCGTTCGTCGAAGAGGTGGGCGAGCAGCTCGGAGTCGCGGTCGACCCCGAGGGTGAGCTGGGTCAGGTCGTTGCTGCCGATGGAGAACCCGTCGAACCGCTCGGCGAACTGCTCCGCCAGCAGGATGTTGGACGGGATCTCGGCCATCACGTACACCCGCAGGCCGTGGTCGCCGCGGGCCAGGCCGTTGCCCGCCATCGCGGCGAGGACGCGGTCGGCCTCCTGCGGTGTGCGGCAGAACGGGATCATGACGACGACATTGGTCAGGCCGGTGTCCACCCGGACCCTGCGCAGCGCCCGGCACTCCAGGGCGAAACCCTCGCGGTAGCGCTCGTCGTCGTACCGGCTGGCGCCCCGCCACCCGATCATCGGGTTGGCCTCCACCGGCTCGAACGGCGCGCCGCCGACCAGCCGTGCGTACTCGTTGGTCTTGAAGTCGCTCATCCGCACGACGACCGGGTCCGGCCAGCGCGAGGCGGCGATCCTGGCGATGCCCTGCGCCAGACGCTCGACGAAGTACTCCGTCCCGTCCGGGTATCCCTCGGTCAGTTCGTCGAGCAGGCGCCTGTCCGCGGCCGGCAGCCGTTCGGGGTGGACCAGTGCCATCGGGTGGACGCGGATCTGGTGGGCGACCATGAATTCCGTCCGGAGGAGCCCCACACCGTCGGCCGGCAGCCGCCACCAGCGGAATGCCGCCGACGGATCGGCGAGGTTGAGCATCACTTTCGTCCGGGTCGCGGGCAGCGCCGAGGCGTCCGTCTCGGACTCCTCGAAGTCCACGTGCCCGGCGTACACGTGCCCCTCCGAGCCCTCGGCGCAGGAGACCGTCACCTCCTGCCGGTCGGTCAGCACGGCGGTGGCCCGCCCGGTACCGACCACGGCCGGCACGCCGAGTTCCCGGCTGACGATGGCCGCGTGCGAGGTGCGGCCGCCGTGGTCGGTGACGATCGCCGAGGCCAGCTTCATCAGCGGCTCCCAGTCGGGGTCGGTGATCGGGGTGACGAGCACCGCCCCGGCCGGGAACCGTTCCAGCTCCACGGGGCTGGTGAGACCGCACACGGGGCCGGTGCCGATCGCCTCGCCGACGGCGATGCCGGTGGCCAGCCGCTCGCCGGTGCCGGTCAGCCGGTAGCGGCGCAGGACGGCCCCCGGCGCCGTGACTGGACGGTCTCAGGCCTGGCCTGGACGATGTACAGCCCTCCCGTGGTGCCGTCCTTCGCCCACTCGAGGTCCATCGGGCAGCCGTAGTGCTCCTCGACCGCGACCGCCCACCGGGCGAGGCTGCGCACCTCGCTGTCGGTCAGGACCAGGAGGCCCGCTCCTGCGCCGTGGTGTCGACCGTCCGTGTCAGGCCCTCGTCCGCGTACACGGCCTTGCGCCGTTTGGCTCCGACGGTGGACGCCAGAACCGGATCCAGGTTCTCGTCCTTGAGCAGCGGCTTGAAGACCAGGTACTCGTCGGGGTCGACCTGCCCACTGACGACGGTCTCGCCGAGGCCCCAGGCCGCGCTCACCACGACGGCCTGCGGAAAGCCGCTCTCCGGGTCGAGGGTGAACATCACTCCGGCGCCGCCCAGGTCCGAACGGACCATCAGCTGTACGCCGACCGACAGTGCCACCGAGAGGTGATCGAAGCCGAGCCGTTCCCGGTAGTCGATCGCCCGGTCGGTGAACAGGGACGCGAAGCAGCGCCGGCACGCCTCCGACAGGGCGGCGGCGCCGCGGACGTTGAGGAACGTCTCCTGCTGCCCGGCGAAGCTCGCCTCCGGTAGGTCCTCGGCGGTGGCACTGCTGCGGACGGCCACGTCCGGATCGGGCCGACCCGTCTGCTCGGCGAGTCGGGCGTACGCATCACCCATCTCCGCCACCAGCGGGTACGGCAGCGCCGTGGCCAGGAAGGCGGCCCGCACCGCGGATCCCACCTGCGCCAGCGGCGCGCCGTCGTGCAGGCGGCGGATCTGTTCGGCGACGGTCTCCCGCAGCCCGCCGGTGGCGAGGAACTCGCGGTAGGCGTCGGCGGTCACGGCGAACCCGTCGGGCACGCGGACGCCCGCCGGCGCGAGGTGGCCGACCAGCTCGCCCAGCGAGGCGTTCTTGCCTCCCACCCGTCCGACGTCGTCGCGTCCCAGATCGGCGAACCTGACGACACGGCACATGGCTGCTCCCGGGGCGTGTTAGGTCCGGCCGGGGGCCGGACGGAGTGCGCAGACACGGCGGAGTGCGCGGCCGCGCGGGCGGGGCGAACCCGGTCGGGGTCGTGCCACCGCCTTCGGGACCGGCAGTCCGCCGTTCTGCTCCCTTCCCTCCCCGCCCAGCGTCACCGACCGGGGCCACGCCGCTCCAGAGGCTCGTGCCCCCTGTCCGCAGGGCCGGGCAGCGCCCGCGAGGGGCCGACCGACCCAGCGGCGGTGCCCTGCCGAGCCCTCGCCCGGGGCTGCCAGGTGTGGCGTCCTGAAGAGGCGGGCCGGGAGCCGGCGGCACCAGGAGGCCGCGAGGCCCCGACCACGTGGCAGGAGCACCGATGCGCATCGCCGACCTGATGATCACACCACCGGTCACCGTCCCTCTGCACGCGACCGCCCGCCACGCGGCCGCCCGGATGGCCGAGCAGTCCGTCGGCTGCGTGCTCGTCACCGGTCCGGACGGTCTGCACGGGGTCCTCACCGACCGCGACCTCGCACTCCGCACCCTCGCGGCCGGCCTGGGACCGGACACCCCGGTCTCGGGCCTGATGTCCGCCCCCGTGACCACCGTCGACGCCGCGGACGACCTCGGCACCGCCTACCGGACGTTCCGGCGTACAGGGGTGCGCCGGCTGCCCGTGCTCGGCGGTGGCCGACTCGTCGGCCTCCTCTCCGTCGACGACCTCTTCCTGGACGTCCTGCAACGACTCGAGGACCTGCTGGGCCCGCTCTCCTGGAGCACGCTCCGTGAGGGCGCCGCAGGCCCGGCGCCCCGGGGGCGCCGCCCGACCACCTGAGGAGCACCTCATGAACAGCCGGCTGAACACCGTCGCGGACGTCATGACCCGGGCTGTCGTCGCCGTCGGCCGCAGCGCGACCTTCACGGAGGTCCTGGAGACCCTGCAGCAGTGGAAGGTCCGGGCCGTGCCGGTCCTGGCCGGTGACGGCCGGGTCGTCGGCGTCGTCTCCGAGACCGACCTGCTGGCCGCCCGGGACCACGACCCCGACCGGGCCGACGCGTACACCGCCGGCCGGCTGATGTCGGAACCGGCGATCACCGTCCACCCCGACAGCCCGCTCGCGGAAGCCGGGCGCGCCATGGCGCGCGGCCGCGTCAAGCGCCTCCCGGTGGTCGACGACGAAGGCTTCCTGATCGGTGTCGTCAGCCGCGGTGACCTGCTCAAAGTGCATCTCCGGGCCGACACCGACCTCGTCGACCAGATCGTCGCCGAGCTGCGGGCCGTCCTGGGCCCCGCTCTCGCCGCGTCCGTCGGCGTACGTGCGGAGGACGGCCGTATCACCCTCACCTGCGGCCGGCAGGACGCCGCCGTCCTCACGCAGCTGGCCGCGGCCGTCCGGGCCGTCCCGGGTGTCGTCGACGTCACGGTGGCGACCACTGCGCCGGTCTGACGATCGGCCCGGTGCGGCCCGCCGCCGTCCGGTGCCTGCCGCTGCGCGCCACCGTGCACTCACGCGCAGAATCGAGGAGACCGATGTCTGCCCGAGGGAGCCACGATGGACGGCACGCGCCACGGCGAGGACGGGCCGCCCGTGCGGGTGTTCCTCCTCGACGACCACGAGGTGGTGCGCCGGGGTGTCCGGGACCTGCTGGAGGCCGAACCCGACATCGAGGTGATCGGCGAGGCGGGCACCTGCGCCCAGGCCCTGGCCCGGGTGCCGGCGCTCCGCCCGGACGTGGCCGTGCTCGACGTCCGCCTCCCCGACGGTGACGGCGTCACCGTCTGCCGGGAGCTGCGCGACACCATGCCCGACCTGGCATGCCTGATGCTGACCTCGTTCGACGACGACGACGCCCTGCTGGACGCCATCATGGCCGGCGCGGCCGGGTACGCCCTCAAACAGGTCAAGGGTGCGGACCTCGTCGCGGCGGTGCGGACGGTGGCGTCCGGGCAGTCCATGCTGGACCCGGCCACCACCCGCAAGCTCATGGAGAGCCTGCGCCACCACGACGAGAGCGACACCGATGCGGCGCTGGCCCAGTTGACCCCTCGCGAGCGCGAGATCCTCGTGCTCGTCGGCGAGGGCAAGACCAATCGCCAGATCGGCCAGGAGCTCTACCTGGCGGAGAAGACCGTCAAGAACCACGTCTCGCGCCTGCTCGCCAAGCTCGGCGTCGAGCGCCGCCTCCAGGCCGCAGTACTCGCCGCGCAGGCCGAGGCCGAGCATCCGCCCCGGTCGCACTGAGTCCACCCGGCCCGGCGGAGGGAGCCGATCGGCCCCATCGCGGGGCCGGAGCCCGGGCGGATGCTGGTGGTGAGGGTCGCACGACCCGACCACGCCCGGCCGAGGAGGCCGCGATGATGTACGACCACGGGATGAACGGCTGGGGATGGGGCCTGATGACCGTTGCCATGGTGCTCTTCTGGGGCCTGCTGGTCTTCGGCGTCGTGCTCCTCGTCCGCTACCTCGGCCGTGCGCAGCACCAGCACCCCGGCGCCCGGCCGTCCGACCCGCGGGCCGGCGGTCCGGTCCCGCGGCCCACGCCGGAGGACATGCTCGGTGAGCGGTTCGCGCGCGGCGAGATCGACGCCGACGAGTACCGCCACCGCATGGACGCCCTCCGAGCCGGCCGCGGCGCCGGGCCCGGCTGACCCGGCACTCGGAGGAGACCGCCATGACCACCCCGGCCATCGATGCCGCGGCCCTGGAGAAGCTCATCTCGGCCGCCGTCGCCGCCCCGTCCGTCCACAACAGCCAGCCCTGGCGGTTCCGGCTCAGCGAGGACATCTCCAGCCTGGAACTCCGGGTGAGCGACGACCGCCCGCTGCCGGCCATCGACCCCGACGGGCGCGCCCTGTACCTCTCCGTCGGCGCCGCGCTGCTCAATCTGCGCACCGCCGCCCGCCGCCTGGGCTGGGCACCCGAGGTCCGGCTGCTGCCGGACTCGGAGGCGCCCGACCTGGTGGCGTCCGTCGTGCTGGACCGGCCCTCCCCGGTCGCCCTGCCGCTCACCGGCAGGCTCTACGACGCGATCTGGCGCCGGCACACCGTCCGGACACCGTTCACCGGTGAGCCCGTCCCGGCCGCCGTGCTCGACGACCTCGCCGAGGCCGCCCGGGCCGAGGAGGCCGACCTGTCCTTCCCCGACCGGGAGGAGACCACGCGGCTGCTGGACCTCGCCGTCCGGGCCGAACGGCGCAGCGCCGCCGACCCGGCGCGCCGCGCCGAGGACCGGAGCGCCGTCCACGAGCCGGGCGGGCCCGCACGCGGCATCCCCGTCGCCGCGCTCGGGCCCCACGACACCGCAGGACGGATACCCGTGCGGGACTTCGCGGGCACCGGCCGGCCCCGGTCCGCGGCCTTCGAGGCCGAGCCGTGCCTGGCCGTCCTCACCACCGCGCACGACCGCCCACGGGACTGGATCCGGGCCGGCATGGCCCTGGAGCACGCCCTCCTGCTGGCCACCGTTCACCACGTCCGGGCGGGTCTGCTCCACGAGCTCGTGGAGTGGCCCGATCTGCGCGCGGCGGCGCAGGACCCGGACCGGGGCCCGGGCCACGTCCAGATGCTGGTGCGCCTCGGGTACGGGCCGGAGGGATCCCCGACGCCCAGGCTCCCGGTCGGCGACGTGCTGGAGATCAGCCGTCCTTGAGCGGCACCCGCCACACCAGGCGGGTCCCGCCGTGGGGCAGCCGCCCGGCGTCGAACGACCCGCCCAGCGCGGCAGCCCGCTCGCCCAGGTTGGCGAGGCCGCTGCGCCGGCCGCCCGTGGGCAGCCCGACGCCGTCGTCCGTGACGGTGACCACCAGCTCGGCACCGGCGTCCAGGGTGACCTCCGCCCTCCCGGCCTGCGCGTGCCGGGCAGTGTTGGACAGGCCCTCCTGGATGACGGCCACCACCTCGTCGGCCACCTCAATGGGGACGGCGACGTCCAGCAGGCCGGTCATCCGCAGGCCGGGGAGAAGCCCAGTGCCTCGGCCGCCCGTTCGACCGCCTCCACCGCGCGGGCGCGCAGGCCCTTGGCCTGCGGACCGGCCTCGCGGGCCCGTAGCCCGAAGATCGTGGCCCGGATCGTCTTCGCGGTCTCGTCGAGGTCGTCGATGGCCCGCAGCACCCGGTCGGCCGCCTCCGGGTGATCGATGAACCGGGTCGCGCCCTGGAGGGTCATGCCGGTGGCGAACAGCCGCTGGATCGCCAGGTCGTGCAGGTCCCGGGCGATCCGGTCGCGCTCCTGGAGCAGCAGGAGCTGCTCCGCGTCGCGGCGCCGCTCCGCCAGCTCCATGGCGACGGCCGCCTGGGCGGCGAAGCCCGCCAGCGGCGCCGACTCGTCCTCCTCGAACAGGGGTCGCCCGGCGGCCCGGGCCAGCAGCAGCACACCGCGCGCACGGCCCTCGCCGGTGGCGATCGGCACGGCGACGGCAGGTCCGAGGCCGGCCCAGCGGGGTGGTCCGGCCGTGATCCGCGGATCCTTCCGGACGTCCGCGCTCACCACCAGCCCGCCGGTCCGCAGGGCGGCGCCGCCGAAGGATCCCTGCAGCGGCAGCACGAGCCCGGCGTGATCCTCGGCGTCGAGGCCGACAGCGATGCGCACCTCGAGCTCGTCCGCGTCGGCGATCGGAGCGGCGACGACCGTCAGATCCGCGCCGGCGATCTCCCCGGCCCGCGACACCAGCAGGTCCAGCACCTCCTCCTCACCGGCGTCCGACATCAGCCGGTGGGTGATCTCCGCGCTCGCCGTCAGCCAGCGTTCGCGCAGCCGGGCCTGGGTGTACAGCCGGGCGTTGTCGACGGCGACACCGGCCGCCACGGCCAGCGTGGTCAGGACGGACTCGTCCTCGGTGTCGAACTCACGGCCGCCGCGCTTCTCCGTCAGGTACAGATTCCCGAACACCCGCCCCCGGATCCGGATCGGGACCCCCAGGAAGCTGTGCATCGGGGGGTGGCCGACCGGGAACCCGGACGACGCGGGGTGCGCCGAGATCTCCGCAAGCCGCAGCGGCCCCGGGTGGCGGATCACCTCGCCCAGCAGACCGTGTCCCGACGGAAGCGGACCGATCTCCTTGATCTGAGCGTCGGTGAACCCGATCGGGATGAACCGCGACAGCCGCCGGTCCTCGCCGATCACCCCGAGCGCGCCGTACTCCGCGTCGACGAGCGAGACCGCCGCCTCCACGATGTGCCGCAGCACCTGCGAGAGCTCCAGGTCACTGCCGACCGCCAGCACGGCCTCCAACAGGCTGTGCACCCGGTCGCGCGTGCCCCCTGCGGCGACCGGCCGCGCCTGCAGTTCGTCCAGGAGGTCGTCCGGCCGCAGCGGCGGCACGGGCACCGAGTCCCCTTCCGACGTACTGCCCACCGGTTCCTCCGAACGTCTCCCGACCAACGGTCACCACCGCCCGCGCCCCACCGCCCAGCCTAGATCCGGGGCCCGCGTGCGACCCGTCGACCGGGCCCGGGTGGGCCGACCGGCCCGGTTCCCGGCCCGCCCGGCCCATGGACGCGGCCACGGGCCGGGGCAGGCTGGAGGAGGGCGATACATCCGGTACGCGACGGGAGGAGGCCGCCATGCGGCCGACCGAGTCCGGCCCCGACACCACCACCGGGCCGACGATCGACATGGATGCCGTCAGGCAGCGCATCGCCGACCGCCGCAGCCGGTTCGGCCTCGCCGAGGAGACCCTGGCCGACCGGGCCGGCATGGCCCCGGCCTACTTCCAGCACGTCATCGAGGCCGGTCCGCTCTTCGACCCCGGCGGTCTGCAGCGCATTGCCGCCGCCCTCGGCATGACCTACGAGGACCTGCTGGACGGCCCGATCGACCCGCCGCCGGGCCGATCCGCCCCCTCGGGCCACCCCGCCCTCATCCGGCTCACTGAGGCCGAGTGCCGGGACAGGATCGGCGACCGCGGCGTGGGCCGGATCGCCCTGCCTGCGGACGCCGGTCCGGTCGTGCTGCCCGTCAACTACACCGTCGACGGCGGGACGGTGGTCTACCGCACCGCGCCGCACACAGTGGCGGCGGTCCTTCCGGGCTCGCCGGTCTCCTTCCAGGTCGACCGGATCGACGAGCGGACGAGGCGCGGATGGAGCGTCCTGATCACCGGGGCGGCCGAGCACGTCACCGACCCGGCGGCCGTCGCGCAGCTCGAACGGCGGCCCGGCGCCGAGCCGTGGGCCGGCGGCGACCGGCCGGTGTGGATCCGCATCCGGCCCGACCACATCACCGGCCGCCGGATCGGCGCGGTGAGCGCCGAGGGCCGTCTGGAATGACCCCGCCCTACGGCCCCGGCGAACCGTCCGGGGCACCTCGGCGGTACCGCGCGACCTCGTCCGCGATCCGTCGGACCAGTGGGGCCACGGCCGCGCGGACCGGTGCCGAGAGGCCCCTGCCCAACGAGCAGTCGGCCCCTTCGACGGCGTAGACGACCAACCGGCGCGGCAGCCGGTCCAGCTCCCGGGCCAGCTCGACGGCATCCCCGAGGCCGAGGCCGTGCGAGCTGGTCGGGTGTTCCGAGTGCAACCGCCCGCCGGACACCTCCAGTCGGTGCACCCGTCCGGGCCGGCTCGGACGGGCGTGGGCCGCGTCCACGACGACCGCGAGATCCGCCCCCTCCCAGAACGCGATCAACCGTGCGGGGTCGCCGTCGCACAGCAGCAGGTCGGGGCCGCCCGGCAGCCCACCGTGCGCCCCCAGCGCGGCCAGCCCGGCCACGACCGCGCAGCCGACGCCGTCGTCCCGCCGGTACTCGTTGCCCACGCCCACGACGGCGATCCGCGCGGCGCTGTCCATGGGGCGTGCCCTTCCCCACCGGGGGCGCCGGCAGCGGCGTGTGCGGCCGACGGCACCCGCACGGGCTACGGATCAGGGCCACCCGGGTCACAGCGGCGGCGTCCGCCGCCGGCAGCCTTCGACACTGGGCTGGACAGTGGTCGCGACCCGGGAGGTTCGGCAGTGGCGGACACCAAGGCGGCGGCGGTGATCGACCGGGACGGCCTGCACGCGCTGATCGGCGTCCTGGCCGCCCGCGGCCGCACGGTCGTCGGACCGACCGTGCGGGACGGTGCGATCGTGCTCGCCGAGATCTCCGGCGGTGACGACCTCCCGTACGGCTGGGGCGTCGAACTGGAGGCCGGGACCTACCGGCTGCGGGCCCGTTCGGACGGGGCCGTGTTCGCGCACAGTGCCGGCCCGCAGTCCTGGAAGACGTTCCTGCACCCGCCGAGAGTCCGGGAGTGGAGCGCCGACCGCGGCGCCGACGGCGACCTCGTCGTGACCGCGGACGAGACCGTGCCCCCGTCGTACGCCTTCCTGGGCGTGCGCCCGTGCGACCTGCGGGCGATCGCGATCCAGGACCGGGTGCTGACCGGCGGCCGGTACGCCGACCCCGGGTACCGGGGCCGCCGGGAGCAGGCCTTTCTGGTCGCGGTGGAATGCACCGATCCGGGCGCCACCTGCTTCTGCGTCTCCATGGGGACGGGCCCGGCCGCCGGGCCCGGCTACGACCTCGCGCTGACCGAGGTCCTCGACGACGCGGGGCACCGCTTCCTCGTTCGCGCCGGGAGCGAGGAGGGTGCGGCCGTACTGGCCGAACTCCCGCGCTGCCCGGCCGATCCGGCCACGCAGGAGGCGGCCCGCGACCGGGTCGCCGGGGCTGCCGACCGGATGGGCCGGAGCATGCCGCCGGTCGACCTGCAGGCCCTGATGCGCGACACGCTCACGGCCGAGCGCTGGGACGACGTCGCGGCCCGCTGCCTGACCTGCGGCAACTGCACCATGGTCTGTCCGACCTGCTTCTGCACCTCCGCCGAGGACGTCACCGACCTGACGGGTGACCACGCCGAACGGTGGCGGCGCTGGGAGTCCTGCTTCGACCTCGACTTCAGCCACCTGGCGCCCGGACCCGTCCGTGCGTCGCCGCGCAGCCGATACCGGCAGTGGGCCACCCACAAGCTCGGCACCTGGTTCGACCAGTTCGGCAGTTCGGGGTGTGTCGGCTGCGGACGCTGCATCGTGTGGTGCCCGGTCGGCATCGACATCACCGAGGAGGCGCACGCGCTCCACCGGGAGCGGGAGGCCGGGGCCGGGGCCACCGGCCAGGGGACCCGCGGTGAACACGGCCCAGCACGGCTTTCTCGCCGCCCTCGCCCCCGCCCACCGGGACAGGTTGCTCGGGTACGCCCGGGAGGTCGCCGTCCCCGGCGGCGCCCGGATCTTCGAGGAGGACGGTTACGCCGACCGGTTCTGGATCATCCGGTCCGGGCACGTCGCCCTCGACATCCACGTCCCGGGCCGACGCGCCGCCGTCGTCGAAACCCTCGGTCAGGGCGATCTGCTCGGCTGGTCCTGGCTGTTCGAGCCCTACCGGTGGCACCTCGGCGCGCAGACCCGCGGCCCCCTGGCGGCGTCCGAGTTCGACGCTGCCCGCGTCCGCACGGCATGCCGGGAGGACCCCGCCTTCGGTCTGGCGGTGACCCACGAGGTCGCCGCGGTCGTCGCCCGCCGGCTGAAGGCCACCCGGACACGGCTGCTGGACCTCTACGGATCGGCCGGTGCCGCGGAGACCGGCCGGGCCCCGTGACCGCGCCGCCCCTCGGCGGTCCGGCCGCGGTCCCGACGCCCTACCGGGTGGTGGCCGCCGGACCCGAGACCCACGACACCGCCACGATTGTCCTCGAACCGGCCGGTCGAGCTCTGCCGCCCTTCACTCCGGGCCAGTTCGCGATGGTCTACGCGCTCGGCGTCGGCGACATCCCCCTCTCGGTCAGCGCCCTGGACGGCGACCGGCTGACCCACACCGTCCGCTCCGTCGGAGCCGTCTCCACCGCCCTGCATGCCCTGGAGACCGGAGCCGCGGTCGGCGTCCGCGGGCCCTTCGGCACCGGCTGGGGCCTGCCCGCGGCAGCCGGTCGCGACCTGCTGGTGGTCGCGGGCGGCATCGGCCTGGCACCACTGCGCCCGCTGGTGCGCGCGGCGCTGGCGGCGTCGCAGGGGTACGGGCGGATCGGCGTCCTGATCGGCGCCCGCACACCGCGCGACCTGCTGTACACCGCGGAGATCCGCGACTGGCAGTCCGCGGCCCGCGTCCTCACCACCGTGGACCGGCCCGACAGCCTCTGGGGGGAGGTCGGCGTCGTCACGACCCTGCTCGACCGCATCGCACTCCGGCCCGAGGACACGGATGCCTTCGTCTGCGGTCCCGAACCGATGATCCGTGCCACCGCGGCCGAACTCACCCTGCGCGGCGTCGAGCCGGCCCGGGTCCACGTCTCACTGGAGCGCACCATGCACTGCGGGACCGGCCACTGCGGCCACTGCCAGCTCGGGCCCCTCCTGCTCTGCCGCGACGGGCCGGTGGTGGGCTGGGCCACCGCCCGGCCGCTCCTCATGGTCAGGGAGTTGTGACATGACAGCCGACCCCCGTCGCCGACCGACGCTCGCCGTCTGGAAGTTCGCCTCCTGCGACGGCTGCCAGCTCACCCTGCTCGACTGCGAGGACGAACTCCTCGCCCTCGCCGACCGGGTGGAGATCGCACACTTCACGGAGGCATCCAGCGCCGACGTCCCCGGCCCCTACGACCTGTCCCTGGTCGAGGGCTCGGTGACCACCCCGCAGGACGTCGACCGGATCCACCGGATCCGTGCCGCCTCACGCCGACTGGTGACCATCGGGGCCTGCGCCACCGCCGGCGGCGTCCAGGCGCTGCGCAACTACGCGGACATCGAGGAGTTCCGGGCCGCCGTCTACGCCCGCCCCGACTACGTCGCCACCCTCGCCACCTCCACCCCCATCGGCGCCCACGTCGCCGTCGACTTCGAACTGCGTGGCTGCCCCATCGACCGCCGTCAGCTGATCGAGGTCATCTCCGCGTACCTCGCCGGACGCACCCCCGATGTCCCCGCGCACTCCGTCTGCTTCGAGTGCAAGCAGCGTGGCACGGTCTGCGTGACGGTGGCCCACGGCACCCCTGTCTCGGGCCGGTCACCCACGCCGGCTGCGGCGCGATCTGCCCGACCTTCGGGCGCGGCTGCTACGGCTGCTTCGGCCCGTCCGATTCCACCAACCTGCCCGCCTTCGTCCCGCTCCTGCGCCGGGACGGCATGCAGACCCTGGACGTCGTCCGGGTGCTGCGCACGTTCAACACCGCGGCCGAGGAGTTCGAGGCCGCCTCGCGGAAGGAACTCGAACGGTGACCCACCGAGGCTCCCGGGTCCTGCGGGTCGGGGCGCTCTCCCGTGTCGAGGGCGAGGGCGCCCTCCACCTGCGGTTGCGGGGACGGGAGGTCGCCGAGGCCCGACTGGCGGTCTACGAGCCGCCGCGCTTCTTCGAGGCGCTGCTGCGCGGACGTTCCTACACCGAGCCCCCGGACCTCACGTCCCGGATCTGCGGCATCTGCCCGGTCGCGTACCAGCTGAGCGCATGCCGCGCGATCGAGGACGTCTGCGGGGTCGAGGTCGACGGCCAACTCGCTTCCCTGCGAAGCCTGGTCTACTGCGGTGAGTGGATCGAGAGCCACGCCCTGCACATCCACCTCCTGCACGCCCCCGACTTCCACGGCTGCGACAACGTCGTCGAACTGTCCCGGATCAGGCGTGCCGACGTCGAACGCGGCCTGCGGCTCAAGCAGACCGGCAACGCGATCATCGAACGGCTCGGAGGCCGGGCGATCCACCCGGTCAACCTCCGCGTCGGCGGCTTCCACCGGGTCCCCGGCCGGGCCGAACTCCTGACTCTTGTCGAGCAGTTGCGCAGGGCACGGGAGGACGCGGCGCTGACCGTCGACTGGGTGGCCGGATTCGACTTTCCCGAGGCGGGCTGCGACCACGACCTGCTCGCCCTCGCCGAACCCGGCAGCTACGCGATCGCGTCGGGCACCCCGACCGTCATGGCCGCGCCGCACACGGCCGGACTCGCCGCCACCAGCGACCGGGCGCTGGCCACCCGCACCTTCGCCGTCCGCGCCTTCGGGGAGCACGTCGTCGAGCACCAGACGCCGCACTCCACCGCCCTGCACGCACGTCTCGACGGCCGCCGCCACCTGACCGGGCCACTGGCCCGCTACGCCGTCAGCGGCCGCTGGCTCGCGCCGGTGGCGCGGCAGGCCGCCCTGGACGCCGGACTCGGCGACCCGCTGCAGGGAGCGGTCTGCCGCAACCCGTTCCGCAGCATCGTCGTCCGGGCGGTCGAGGTGCTGCACGCCGTGGACGAGGCCCTGCGCATCATCGAGGACTACGAGCCGCCTCCCCGTCCGTACGTCGAGGTGCCCGCAAGGCCCGGCACCGGGCACGGGGCGACCGAGGCGCCCCGCGGCCTGCTGTACCACCGCTACACCCTCGACGCGGACGGAGCCGTCACCGCCGCCGATCTCGTCCCGCCGACCGCCCAGAACCAGGACGCGATCGAGGAGGACATCCGACGCACGGTGCAGGACCGGCTGCGGTCCGGCGACCCCGGTGACGCCGAGCTCACCACCCTCTGTGAACGGGTGATCCGCAACCACGATCCGTGCATCTCCTGCTCCACCCACTTCCTCGACCTCACGGTCGACCGGGACGGGGCGGCCGGCTGACCTGCCGTGTCAGCGGGCCGCGACGGACGAGCCGGCCGGCGCGCCGCCCTGTTCGACGCCGGGGGCCTTGCCGGGCGGCATCGGTGGGGCGGTGACCAGCGTCCGGCCGTACGCCCCCATGGCGACGACCATGACGGCGAGGATCAGCGCCCAGCGCAGGTGCAGCCGCGCCGGGAGGCTGAGCAGCCAGGGCAGTGGGCCTCCGTAGGTGGGTCGGGGGACGGTGCGTCCGCGCCGGGCACGGCGGCTCAACGGCGTCTCCTTCGTGTCGTGGTCCGCGGCTGCGGACGAGTGGTGTGACCGACGAGATCCCGGTGGGCGAGGAGTTCGAGCGGCATGTCGAAGGCCACCGCGGCGACCGTCTGCGGGCCGTGCCGGGTCGGGCGGGTGTACCTGGCCACGAATCGCTCCGAGCGCAGCGAGCCCTCGACGATCTCGACCTCCTCGCCGAGCGCGGGGATGCCCACGGCCTGGATGCGGGTGCCGTGCTGCTCGGACCAGAAGCGCGGCACCGGGGTGAACCGGGCGGACCGCGCGGGGCCGCGGAGCAGCGAGTCGGCGGCGTGCTGGCCCATCTCGACGGCGTGGATCAGGTGTTCGATGCGGCGTGGGACGGTGTCGAAGCGCGGGTTGGGCCACCGGGCGACGTCGCCCGCCGCCACGATGTGGGGCACGGCCGTCCCGCCGAGGTCGACCGCGTGGCATGTCTCGTCGGTCAGTACGCCGTCGGACACGTCCAGCCCGCTGCCGCGCAGCCACTCGGTGCGGGGCACCCCGCCGAGGCCGAGCACCACGAAGTCGCTGTCGATGACGTCGCCGTCGTCCAGTCGGAGCCGCAGTCCGTCGCCGGTGTCCCGCCACTCGGTGATCCGGGTGCTGAGCCGGACGTCGACGCCGGCCCGGCGCTGGATGTCGCCGACCACCGTGCCGATCCGGGTGCCCAGGACCCGGCGCAGCAGTGGTGCGCTGTGTACGACGAGGGTCACGTCCATGCCGTGTTCGCGGGCGGTGCAGGCCAGTTCGCAGCCGACGAAGCCGCCGCCGAGGATGACGACGTGGTGTGCGCGGGCGGTGTGCATGGCCCGCTGCACGACGGCCGCGTCCTCCAGGGTGCGGATGGTGCGCACCCGCTCGCTGAACACGGGCGCCTCGGGGAGGCGCCGGGCGTCCACACCGGTGGCGATCACCAGCCCGTCGAACGGCAGCCGTTCGCCGCCCCGCAGTTCCAGGGAGCGTCCGGCCACGTCGAGGCCGACCACGCGGGTGTCCAACTGCCAGTGGGCGTCCAGCGAGGCGTCCGCGCGGAACGGGAGGTCCTCGGCGCCGAGGGAGCCGGCCAGGTACTGCTTGGACAGCGGAGGGCGGCTGTACGGGCGGTGCCGTTCCTCGCCGACGATCACCAGCTCGCCGTCGAAGCCGCGTTCGCGCAGTCGGGTGGCGGCGCTCAGCCCGGCCAGTCCGCCGCCGGCCACCACGATCCGGCGCCGCCTGCGGGCCGGTGTCCGGCCGCTTGCGGGAGCCGGATCGCCGGGGGCCCCGTCCTCGCGGAACCGGCCGCCGCGGATCGCGATGGCCTGCATCGGGCAGACCCGGACGGCCTGCCGGGCCTGCGCCGCGAAGCGGGCGGGCACGTTCCGGGTGTAGTGGAGTGAGCCGCCCTCGGCGATCCGGAAGACCTCGGGGGCCTCCTGCTGGCAGATGCCGTAGATGTGGCAGCGGTTGTTGTCGACGCTGATGCGGACGGCCGCGGTCTCGGGCACCGGCGCCGGTCGGGCCGGGCCGAACGACTCCGCGGGCAGCGGTGCGGGCGGCGGGAGCTCGGGGGCGGCGCCGCCGGGACGGGCAGCGGCGGTGTGTACGGCACCGGCTGGTACACCGGGGGCGGCTGCACGGCCGGCGCCGGGTACCACGGCCCCGCCTGCGGGTGCGGGAGGAGCGGGCCGGGCGGCAGCGGCGGGAGGTGCGGGTGCGGACCGGTCCAGGAGGTGTGCGGGTGGCCAGGGTGGGCCGGTACGGGGTGGGGGGACAGCGGCCCCTCGCCGTGGACCGTCACAGGGAGCCTCCCATGCCGGCCGCGAAGGACTTCCGGGCCCGCAGGCGTGAACGCGAAGGAAGGATCCGGATCAGGAAGGCGAACAGGCAGGCCCCGGCCCCGGCGGCGATTCCGACGGCCACCGGGTTCAGGTGCCGCGGTTCCGGGTGCACGGTGAACACATGGACCCAGACCAGGGCGAATGCGACGTAGGCGAGCTGGTGAAAGCGCAGCCAGCGGGCGTATCCGAGCCGCTGCTGGAGCCAGATCGAGCAGCCGACCGCGATTCCGAGTTCGGTTCCGAGAATTCCGTAGCCGACCGGGAGGCGTTGCCGACCGCCCGAGAACGGGACGACGAGCTGGTGCAGCCCGATGTCCCAGATGGGCTGGTAGAGGAAGGTGACGCCGTGAATGCCGCCGAAGATGAGCGCGGAGAGGGCCAGCGTCATATGGGCGCCGTACATCGTGGTGCGGTTCACCGTCCGTTGCATGAGCCTGAGCCTGAGCAGCGCACCGAGGACGACCGTGGCCACCATCAGTGCGTAGGCGATGATCGCGGCCAGCCGGGCGATGCTGTGCACACCCGTGTCGTACGGGATTCTCCGGTTGTACGCGTCCAGCGGTGACCCGGGTATCGGTGGGGCCGCTGCCGATGCCTCCGGCGCCAGAGCGGTGGCCACCACCAGCAGCACCGCCAGCGCGGTGAGGAGAACGGCCGGGTTGCCAACCGCCCGCCGTCGGCCGGGAGGACCGGAATCTGTGGTCATGGAACGGGACTCCTTGCTCCGGCGCGCTCACGGGGCGCCACGGCAAGGGGCCGACCCGGGAGACGCCGGGTCGAGAAGTCTTCACAATTCTCCGTGAATACAGGCGTCGACCCCGGGGAGACCTTGCACGTGTGCTCTTTCCCCGGAAGAGCGCGCTGCTTCGGGCGATGACGCTACACCAGGATCAAGCACTGGTGCCGGGTTCCGGAAAGGCTTCGGCACGGTCTTCGTGGAGATCTCGGATTCGCATCGTAAGGAATCCGTGAAAGCGACATCTCGGATATGTCGGATCAGTCATCCTCGGACGCCGCGGAGGTGGGCGCTGCCGCACCGCCCCGGCCTGCCAGGAGGACGGCGCCGGCCGTCAGCACGAGGGCAGCCTCCACGGCGATGGCGACCAGGCCCAGGGGCTCGCTCCAGTTGCCCCGGTCGTCGCTGTAGTTGGGCAGGCCGGGCCCTCGGGAGAGGATGTAGCCCACCAGGGGGCCGACCGCGACGGCTGCGGCGAGCAGCCATGGGGCGCGCCGCCCCTGCCGGCCATGGGTGATCAGGAGTGCGGCGGCGACGATGCCCGCGGCCTCCAAGAGGTAGTAGCCGGCGCCGACGTAGCCGGGCGCCTTGTCGCCGGGGAATCCGCCCTGGTCCTGGATGTGGATCCAGGACACCGCGAGGCAGAGGGCGGCGGCGGCCGCGCTGAGGGCGGTGGGGGCAGGAGTGCGCGGTGACATGGGGCCTCCGGGGATCGAGGGCCGCGCCGGTCCGCCGGAGGGCGCACCGCCCGGGGCGGGCAGCCCGGACGGCGTTCCACTCCGGCGGACCGACGCGGTCGTACGCCCCGTCGTGATTGACGTGGCGCCGCCAAGTCTGATGCTCCGTCAGGTTGTTGTCAGCGCCTCGAACCTCTGAGGTTCCTCTCAGTTCCACCATGCGGACGCAAAGAAGCCCGAGGCTGCCGGGCACACCCGCGCTCAGCCGCGCCGATCCGGTCGCAGTGCCACGGCAGGGCACTGGTCCGGCCGGGGCCTCCGGTCCCACGACCCCGCCCGTGCGTGGGCCGGCGGCTACGCCGAGGGGTGGGGGTCGGTCCGGGAGCCCGGCGGTCGGGCCGAGGGTGCTCGACGAGACGGGAAATGTCGTGGGCGGTGACGATGCCGACCGGGCGTCCGCCGTCCAGGACCAGCAGCGGCAATGTCATGCCCGCACGTTCCAGCGTCTCGACCAGGCTGTCGCCGGGGAGGCGACGGGGCACCGCGACAGGGGAACAGCCAGCTCGCGGGCCCGTACTTCAGCACGCCGTGCGGCCGGGACGGCCGACAGACGGCGAACCGCGAGCAGGCCGCTCGCCCGCCCGTCGAAGTCGACCAGCGGAAGCACCGAGTGGCGGCCCTTCGTCGGGAGTTCTTCGAGGAGCCGTTCGGTGGTGAGCCAGTCGGAGGCGGTGACGACAGGGGAGGACATGGCCTCGGTGATCGGGACACCCTGCAGTGCGGTCTCCAGAGCGGAACGGCGGACCTCGGCCCCCGCGGACACCGAGACGAAGAATCCGATCAGCAGGAGCCACAGCCCCGCGCCCGAACCGTGCAGCACTTCGAACCAGCCGCCGAACACCATCAGCGCGCCGGCCACCTGGCCACAGCGGCCGGCCACCCGCTCCGCCTGCTCGCGATCACCGAGCCGGCGCCAGACCGCGGCCTGGAGGACCCGCCCGCCGTCCAGGGTGCCGCCGGCAGCAGGTTGAAGACCCCGAGAAGCAGGTTGGCCCACCCCGTCCAGAACAGTACGGCCGCGAGCACCGCCGCACCGGCCTGGTGCGCCCCGACCCCGGTGGCCAGCCCGAGCCCGCCGAGGGCCAGGCTGGTCAGCGGGCCGGCAGCCGACACCGCGAACTGGACCCGGGGCGTCCCGGCCCGCCCCATCCGGGTCACCCCGCCCAGGCCCCACACGGTGACGTCCTGGACGCCGATCCCGGCGCGGCGGGCCACGACCGCGTGCGCGGCCTCGTGCGCGAGCAGGCTCGCCAGCAGCAGCACCGCGCCCAGCAGGCCCGCCGCCGCGTAGACGCCGGCGGAATGCCCGGGCGCCCAGGCGGGCAGTGTCCGCCCGCTCAGGCTGTTGCTCAGCAGGAGGACCAGCAGGGGTGCGCTCCAGTGGATCCGCAACGGCACGCCGAAGAGCCGGCCCAGCGGCACCGAACCGTTCATCGCGTCCTCCTTCCGTGCCCGCCTCGCGTGACCCGTACGGACGCGGCAGCGGCCCCTCCACTCCCACTCTCCGCCCATGCTCCGGCCCCGGACAGGGCCGTTCGGTCCCGGTCGGTCGGCGGTCGGGTGGCCTGCTCGCTCTGGTCCGTGCTTCGCCGCTTCGGGCACGCGCTTCCGCTGATCGCGCCCGGCCGTCTTCCGCTCACCGCGGACGCCGGTGAGCTGCCGGCGGAGCCCGTCCGTGGGACCGGCAGGGTGGAGCAGCGCGCCGAATCGGGGGACGGGCTCCTGTCGCGGGTCGTCGGGGTGCTCGGCCCGGCCGGGGTGCCGGCGGCGGCCACTTGGCAGGGGCGTCACCACCGGGTGCCACGAGAGGGGTCGGGCGCCCGAACGGCTGACCCCGAAGCCGGCCCATACGATTCCCTCTCCGACCGTTGGGAATGTCTTTGCCAGGCTCGACGGGAAGTCAACTTCTGAGTTTCCTCTGAGTTCTGACGCCTGAACAGAAACCGTCGCAGGATCCGTTGACCCCTCTCGGTCAACCCTGCTTTGCTTCACGCCAGCGATCGGCACACCAGCTGTCGGAGCGTCAGATCCGGTGCATCCCGCCCCGCCTGTGGCGCTCACCCTCACGCCAGTACGGAACGTTCCCCGCACCTCACCCCACCGTGGACCCGGTGTCCACCCTGCCCGGGCCCCCGCCTGGGCGGACCGGAGCGGAGAGCTGCCCTGCCGTCCTGTCGCGAGAACGCCGGCCCTCGTCCGGCCACCCCGAAATGCCGCACGACCCGTGCCCTTCACTGCCCTGTCCCACGGACCTGTCCCACGGAGCAGACCGCCCGCGCCGACCGGCGCCGGGGTCTGCAGGAGAGAGGAACCCCCACACATGGGTATCCCCCGTACCGGCAGCGCGGCGCGCACGGCCCTGACCGGCCTTGCGTCACTCTCGCTCCTCACCGGCGCACTGCTGGCCACCGCCGCACCCCAGGCATCGGCCGTCACGGCCGCGGAGCCGTCGCAGAGCGGCGCCGTCGCGAACCCCTTCAGCCCCGCCTACCAGCACACCTACCGGCACGGCGTGGTGCCGACGATCCCGCAGCACGCCAAGATGCAGGCCTGGGCGGCCGGCCACCCGGCACTCAACGCCGCGACCGGCCCGCAGACGCTGTCCTACGGCGGCGGCATCGACGGGATCGGCGTCCAGAGCGGCCACTCCAAGGTCTATCTGGTGTTCTACGGAACGCAGTGGGGCACGCAGAGCACCGACGCCAACGGGAACGCGAAGTTCTCCGGCGACTCCGCCGGGGCCGCGGGCGCCGCGCAGCAGATGTTCAAGGGCATCGGCACCGGCAACGAGCTCTGGTCCGCGGACCTGACCCAGTGGTGCGACGGGCCGAACGTGACCACTGGTGCCACGAGTTGCCCCTCCAACGCCAACTTCGTCCCGTACCAGAGCGGTGGCGTGCTCTCTGGCGTCTGGTACGACAACGCGGCCGCGTCGCCCAGTGCCGCCAGCGGCCACCAGCTCGGCCAGGAGGCCGTCAACGCGGCCGCGCACTTCGGCAACACGACGGCTGCCTCCAACCGTGACGCGTACTACGTGATCCTCTCGCCGCACGGCACCAACCCCGACAACTACCAGAACCAGTACTGCGCGTGGCACGACTACAACGGTGACAGCACGCTCACCGGCGGCGCCGTCACCTCCCCGTACGGCGACATCGCGTTCAGCAACCAGCCGTACAACATGGACTCGGGCGCCGGGTGCGGCGTCGGCTTCGTCAACTCCCCCGGCACGCTGGACGGGTGGACGATGACGCTGGGCCACGAGTGGCACGAGATGATGTCCGACCAGAACCCGGCCGGCGGCTGGACCAACCACACCGGCGGCAGCTACGACGGCCAGGAGAACTCCGACGAGTGCGCCTGGCTCTCCCCGGGCACCACGGGCGGCGCGGCCAACATCACCTTCGGCGGGTTCGGCACCTGGGCCGAGCAGGCCAGCTGGTCCAACGACACCAACTCCTGCGCCATCTCCCACCCGATCGTGGGCGGCGGCTCCACCGGCAACACCGTGACGGTCACCAACCCCGGCAGCCAGAGCGGCACCGTCGGCACCGCGGTGAGCCTGCAGATCAGCGCCTCCGACTCGGCGTCCGGCCAGACCCTCACCTACTCGGCCACCGGGCTGCCCGCCGGCCTGTCGATCAACTCCGCCACCGGCCTCGTCTCCGGCACCCCCACCACCGCGGGCACCTCCACGGTGACGGTGACCGCCAAGGACACCACCAACGCCACCGGCAGCACCTCCTTCTCCTGGACGGAGTCCACCGGCGGTGGCTGCACCGCCCGCCAGCTGCTCGGCAACCCCGGCTTCGAGACCGGCACCGCCGCACCGTGGAGCGCCTCCGCCGGTGTCGTCGACAACTCCTCGTCCGAGGCTGCGCACTCCGGATCCTGGAAGTCCTGGCTGAACGGCTACGGCAGCGCCCACACCGACACCCTGTCGCAGGCCGTCAGCGTCCCCGCCGGCTGCAAGGCGACCCTCACCCTCTGGCTGCACATCGACACCGCCGAGACCACGACCACCTCGGCCTACGACACGCTGAAGCTCCAGGCCAACACCACCACCCTCGCCACCTACTCCAACCTCAACAAGAACACCGGGTACGCCCAGAAGACCTTCGACCTCTCCGCCTACGCGGGCCAGTCCGTCACCCTGAAGTTCACCGGCACCGAGGACTCCTCGCTGCAGACCAGCTTCGTGATCGACGACACCGCCCTCAACGTCTCCTGACCCACGGCACCCGGCGACCGCCGGGGGCAGGCCCCCGGGCCCGCCCCCGGCGGTCATCCCTACGGTGCGGGTGGCTCGTTCCGCATCGGTTGTGGGGTCGGGCCGGTCAGGTCCACCCCAGGCCGGCTGCTCGTCGTCCGCGGCCGGAGGAAGCGGCGGAGTCCGTGCCCGACAGCGCAGCCCCTCCCGGCGGGCACGCACCAGCATCCGGATGGCCCTACCGATCAGCAGGAGGTCGCCGAGTATCTGATCGGTCGTCGGCAGGTCTTCGGTGTTGCCGAGGGCAGTGATGTCCCTGTGCGCCGTCCTCCTGCGTCCGCCCGGGCAGGGGGACGTGCCGTCCGTCACGCACCGGGCCGTCCGGCTGCCCCGGACGACGGTCGACGCAGGAAGGTGTCCCGGCCGATCACGGTGGCCTTCCACGCCTCATCCGGATCCGTCGCGGTCGTGAACAGCCAGCCCGCCACGATGCGTTGCTCTCCTGGCAGCCACTGGCCGCTCCAGCTCGTCACCGAGGCGGGTCCGCCGTACTCGTCGCGCCAGGCGACCGTCCACCCGAGCGCAATTCCCGCGGCTGTGGTACCCACGTCGAACTGCCCGACAAGGTCGCGCCGACCGCCCGGCCCGGCGCCGGGGGTGAATGTCCCGGTCAGCCGACCGGCCGGATCGGCCACCAGGCGCAGGTGCGAGCCGAATTCGTTGTACCAGTCTCCTGCAAGTTCCTCGCTCACAGCCACTCCTCGTGTTCAACCGGCGGCATGCCGTTCTGTCGTACCCGGTGCGGGCCGTCGACCCCGGCGATCGCGCTCCGCACACCACTGTCTGCCGTATCCGATGGGACGGCACGTCGCGGCGCTGCTCGCCACCGACCGGTGCCGGGGTCCGTCGGCCCGCTGGAGGACACCGTCCCCGTGGCGACCTCCACCCGGAGGTCCATGCGGACGCGGGCACGGTGCGCGGTCCTGCCACCCGCCATCACCGGACTCGCCCGGAACTTTCGGCCGAGCCCACGTGGGAAATTGGGGATTGTGCTCGTCGCCCATGGCGGCAGTCGAGACTGCCCGGGGGAGTTCGGCGACGGCCCGTTCATGCCCCGTCCTCGGGCCCTGCTGCTGGTGGCTGTGCCGCACGCGGAGAACCGGGCCGAGGACCTGCCCGAGCGCTCCGCCTGCCCTGCGCCGCGGACGGCCGGGTGCCGGTCCCGGGACCGGCGGTCAGACGAGGCCGGAGCCCCAGGCCTTCGCGCGTTCGATCTCGCCCGTGCGCAGCGGCCCGTCGGCGTCCTCGACGATGAAACCCTCGGGCTCGACCATGACGTCGTAGTGGTGGTGCGAGAGCCGCTGCGCGATGCCCTCGGCGGCTCCGCCGGCGAGCCGGCCGTCCAGACGGGTGTCGAAGGCGGCGGCGTACGTGCCGGGTTCGGTGTCGGAGAGGTCGTGGAACCAGCGGCGCAACCCCGGTCCCTCTGCTGTGTCGGCCGCCTCCTGCGCCTGCTCGTCGTGGCCTTCCTTCCTGGCTTCGGCCGACACGGCCATTCGGCGGCTCATGCCGCTGGACATGCCGCGCATGTGCGTCGGGCCGCCGACCACCAGCAGGTCGGCCGCACGGGTCTGGTCGGCGTCGGCCGCGACGGCGGTCAGGCACCGAACGGAGGCGTCCGGGTGGGCCTCCTGGATTCCCTCGGCGATCGCCTCGGCGATCTCGTGCGTGTTGCCGTACATGCTCTCGTAGACGATCAGGGCTTGCATCGCGTCTCACTTCCTTCGCTTCGCCGCCGCCGGTCGGCGGGGTTCAGGTGGAGGGCCACCGCGAGGGCCGGGAGGTGTCCCCGTGCGCTGCCCCGCCGGTCTCATGGATCTGTCGGCGTCCGGCACGGCCGGGTCCGTGGCAGCCGTGGAGAATGCGTCCCGCCCCGGCGTGGATCTCCCTGATCCAGCGCCGGACCCGTCATTACCAGTCTTCGCCCACCCGGGTCGTGGCTGCGGGGGCCGGTCGGCCCCAGGGGACCGGCGGAAGGCCCAACCGCCTGCGACCTGAGGCCGGGGCGGGCGAGCGGCCCGCCGTGCCGCCCTTGCAAACGTCCGCGGCACGCCGTGACCGCGGCGCGCGGAGCCGACCGACGGCCCACCTTGCTTCAGAGGGTGCCACGAGCGGTATGGGCCACCGGGCCGTGTCGCGGCCGGGCCGGTGCGCTCGGATTCGCCGGCGCGGGGCCCGGGTCCACGTCGTGGAGCGCGCCGCCGAGGCGGCGAATGCGAGCGCCGAGGAGTGCGGCGGGACGGCGGTGGTGGTGGACCTGTCCGACCCGGTCGCCGCGGACGGCCTGCCGGAGGACGCCGACATCGTGGTCGACAACGCCGGCATCCAGCATGTCGCGCCGGTCCACGACGTCCCGCCGGAGCGATTCCGGCTGATCCAGCGGGTGACGGTCGAGGCGCCGTGCACGATCGTCCACCGACTGCGCGGCCCCGCAGCCGGGGACTCCCCAGCGCGACGCCAGGACGCGCCGGTGCGATGCGTGACCGTCGACCGGAGGCCGGATCGCGGCCTCCCGTCGACCGTGCTTCGGGTCAGGACGGTCGGCCGGCCGCCGGTGCCGAGGCAGCGGAGTGCTTCACGTGGTGTCGTCCGGCGTGGTGAGCGGACGACTGCCACCGCGCGGCCAGCGGTGTGCCGACGAGGGCCAGGGCGAGCCCTGCTGCCAGCGCCGCACCCAGCAGCGACCAGCGGACGGCGGTGCCGCGGACGCGGGGCCCACCGTGGCGTGCGGCGCGCAGCCGCAGGTCGGCGCCGATCAGCCTGGGCAGACGCCACACGTGGGCCAGCACGTGGACGCCGGTCGCCGCCGCCCAGCAGACGAAGCTGGCCTTGTGGAGGAACAGGACGGGCACCGGCCCGGTGTCCCGCCCCATGAGTGCCAGCGCACCGCCGGTGGCCAGCACGGCGACCGTGGTGGCGACGACGAGCGGGGCGAGCAGCCGCAGCAGCGGATGCGGCGGTCCCTGTCGCCGATAGGCCGGGTTGCCGGCGTAGTAGCGGACGAAGCGGTAGCCCGTGCTGCCGAGTTTGAGCACGACAGGGCCGACGAGCAGCATTCCTATGAAGAAGTGCCAAGTGAGGAGCTGCCCGAGGAACAGAATGGTGACGCCCTGCGCCGCGAGGAGGACCAGCAGGAGCGCACCGGTGGCGGCGACCAGCCGCCGGTTCCCGTCGGGCCCTCCCAGGAGCCCCGTCGGAGTCGGTACGGTCCTGCCCGTCGGCGCCGTGGTGCTGCCTGTCGAGTGCATGTGCTGACTCCGCCTTCCGGTGATGCAGGACCGCGCCGTGGGCGGGACGGTGTCCCGTCCGGTGCGGGACCGTCAGCAGTGTGCCCGGGTGAGCACTAAGAAGTGGTTCAGGTCACGTGCGGACGGGACGATCGGGGCCCCGTTCCAGCCGCAGTGCCAGAACGGGACAGGCCGCGACCGCGCGCCGGGCGTCGGCCAGGAGTTCTCCGGGCACGGCGGACCCCGTGAGGACCGGGTAGCCCCACTCGTCGAGGGTGACCAGTTCGGGCAGCAACTCGGCGCAGAGTCCACGGCCGTCGCAGGCGACGCGGTCGACGGCGAGCCGGTGGTGCCGGGTCACCGCCACCCCTCGCTCTCCGGGTCCGCATGGTCGGGCACCGAGAGGACGGCCCGGCGCACGGCGGGGCCGCAAGGCCCCTGCAGCACGTGTCGGCGCACGTCGTCCTCGAACACCTCCAGGGCGGTCGCGGCCAGCCGGGAGGCGCCGTCAGGGTGGCGGCAGGCACCGCGGCCGGCGAGCAGACCGGTCCTGCGGTGCAGCCGTTCGAGCAGCTCCGGGTCGGCGTGCCCGTCGGCGAGCCGGGCGAAGTCGTCGGCGACGGCGGGCAGCCCGAACCGGCACGGCCCGCACTGGCGGGCGCTCTGGGCGGCGAGGTAGCCGAGCACCCGCGCCGTCTCGGCGAGGCCGCAGGCATCTTCGGGGAGCGCGGTGAGCACACCCGCGCCCGGCCCGGCACCGACCTGGGCGAGTCCGCTCCGGCTGAACGGCACGTCCGTCGCCGGGAGCGGCAGCCAGCTGCCGAAATACCCGCCGACAAGGACCGCCCGGAGCGGCTCGGAGGCGCCGCCGGCGGCGTCCAGGACGGCCCCGACCGGGGTGCCGAGCGGGATCTCGCGGACGCCGGGGACACGGACCGCACCCGAGACCGTGACCAGGCTCGTGCCGGGCGCGTCCGGGCTCCCGGCGGCGCGGAACCACTGTGGCCCGTAGCGGGCGATGAGGGCGAGGTGGGCGAGGGTCTCCACGTTGTCGACGAGGGTGGGGCGCCCGCCCACGCCCTTCTCGTACGGCCGTGGCGGGGCGGCCGAGGGGCGGGCGTCGCCGCCGTTCAGCCAGCGCACCAGCGAGGTCTCCTCGCTGGAGACGTAGTGGTGGGGAAGGGCGTGCACGTGGACGGGCACCCGGTCCAGGTCGGAGCGCCGCCGCTCGTCGACGGCGGCGGTCAGCCGCTCGAACTGCCACGACCGGGTGCGGGGCACGCAGAGATGGACGGCGGAGGCGCCGACGGCGGCTGCGGCCAGGGTGGCGCCGTCGAGCACCAGGTGGGGGGCGAGGTCGAGCAGGGCCGTGTCCTTCCCGCTGGCGGGCTCGCTCTCCATGCCGTTGGCCACGACCACGGCCCGGCCCCGCCGTTCGGCGACCGAGCGGAGCTTGCGCCCGGTCGGGAAGGCGGCGCCGCCCCGCCCGGTCAGCCCGGCCTCGTCGACCGCACGGATCAGCCCCGTCGCGGCCCGGCGGCCGGAAGCGGTGGGCGGCCGACCGTACCGCCGCAGGTGCTCGGCCAGGCCGGCGGGCCCGCCGGTGGCGTACCAGCCGTGCAGCAGCCTGGCGCCGGCCGGGCCTTCGGGGATGTACTGCGGCTGCGGGGCCTCGACTGTGCTGGTCTGCGGGATCACTGGTCGTCTCCTCGGTCCACGTCCGCGCCGTCGTCGCCGGCGGTCCGGTGGTCGGTGGCGACCGTGCCCGGTCGCTCGATGGTGCCGCCGTGGTGGGCCCAGCCGGTCCTTGCCGGGCCGGCCGCGAGCAGCGCCACCACGAGGGCGGGCACGGCGGCCGCGGACAGAGCAGCCCAGATCCGGCCGGCCCGGTGCCCTGGACCCGCCCGGACCAGGCGCCACCACACCGCGGCCACCACGGCGGTGAGACAGCCGGCGGTGAGACCCAGTTGCAGTGTCAGCCGGGTGTCCGTCCCGGTGCCCGCGCCGTGGAACAGCGCCAGCGGCCAGACCGCGTAGGCGAGCCAGTGCACCGCCTTCCACGCCCTGCGGCCGATCCGCAGCCGTACCGCGCTGGTCACCAGGACGGCCAGCAGCAGGTCCAGGGCGAGGGCCCCGAGTCCCAGCCACAGCGGGCGGTACGAGGAGGCGAAGGGCACCACCGCGTCCAGCCAGGTCAGGTGGACGAACGGGTCGGCGATCGCGGTCGCGATGTGGAGGCCGAGGAACGCGAGGGTGAGCAGTGAGAGGTTCCGGTGCAGGGCGCCGATCTCGAACCGGGCGATCCGCTTGGGCGCGTACCGGCCGCCGGCCGCGATCCCCAGGACGAGTGTGGCCGTGAGCAGGACGAGTGCGACGGTGCCGCCGGCCCGGGTCGCGTACCAGAGCGGGCTCGGGCCCGCGGAGGCGAACTGCATGGTGCCGGTCATCGGGATCCTCCCTGGGCGCGGGCGGGATCGGCGGCGGGGTCGGGCGGCCAGCCGCCGACCACCACCACGGATCCGTCGGTGCGCACGAGGCGGGCCGGCAGGCGGAGTGTGTTCAGCCAGCTGAGCGCCTGCGCACCGCGTACGACCGCCGCGGTGGCCGCGGTGTTGGCGTCGACGCAGGTCGCGGCGGCGACGCTGACGGTCCGCCAGAGGGGGACCGGGATGTCCCCGGTGGCCGGGTCGACGATGTGGTGGAGTGTCCGGCCGCCGCGCCGCCAGCTCCGCACGGTGGTGCCCGAGGTGGCCAGGCCACCGCTGCGGACGGACACCGCAGGGCCGGCTCCGTCGGCTGGGGCCGTGTGATCGTCGGCGATCGCCACCTGCCAGCCCCCGCCCGGTGCGGGGCCTGCGGTCGCCAGATCACCGCCGAGATTGACCAGCACCCCGCACCCGGTGAGACGCGTCGCACGCTCGGCCGCACGATCCGCGGCCAGCGCTTTGGCCGTTGCCCCCAGGTCGAGTGCGGTCCCCGGAGGCAGCCGCAGCCGCCTGGCCCGTGCGTGCCACTCGATGCAGCGCCAGCCGGACGGCCGGACCGGGGTCACCGGTGCGACGTCCTCGGGCCGCACCGAGGCGAAGGTCCGGTCGTAGCCGAGCGCCGAGACGGCAGGGCCGACGGTGGGATCGACCGCGCCGTCGGTGGCCTCCGCCGCCCGCAACGCGGCCTCGATCGCCTCGGCGAACAGCGGGCCGACCGTGACCGGGCCGTCGGCGCGGTTGGCCCGGGAGAGTTCGGAGTCGGGCCGGAACCTGCTGCACGCGAGGTCGATCGCCGAGAGTTCCTCCTCCAGCACCCGGAGGGCGGTTGCCGTGCCGCCGGGGTCGGCCACCAGCAGCACCGCCGTCGTCCCCAAGGCCGGGAAGGTCGTGGTGGAGTGTCGGACGGCCGCCGCGGTCACGACGCACCCGAGGTGGTGGCCGGTGCCTGCGTGTGCGGGGTGACCGGCGCCGGGGCCTGGGCGGGCGGCCGCGGCGCGGTCGACTGCGGGGTCGGCGTCCCGGGCGTGCCCGCTGCACCGGGTGAGGTCGTCGTTGCGGGGGCGACGGCGGCACCCGGCAGCTGGCTGCGGTACTGGGTGCCCAGGATCGCGGTGCCAGCGGCGGCGGCCGTCAGCGCGGCGGCGGTGACCGCGCCGACACGGCGCAGACCTCGGTCGCGCCGGCGGACGGCGCGCTGGTCCTGGAAAGGGTCGGAGTCCGGCATCGTGCACCTCCCGACGGCGGCGCCCCGGCACCCGTCGTCCGAGGATGCGTCTCGGCGGGGTCGCGTCCGTACCGCCAGGCCTCCAGCGTCCGACACAGGCGGTCGGGATCCCGTTCAGAAATCCTTCGGATCCTGTAAAGGCCGGAGAAGTACCTGGTCACGGCAGGTGGAGCGAGAGCGGAACGCCCATGGAACGGCTGGGAACGCGCGGAGGAGGGCTCAGCCGGTCGGCTGCGGTGGCCGGCCGGGCTCCTGCACCTGCCCGCGCGGCACCGCGGGCAGCTCCAGGACGACGGTCAGGCCGCCGCCGTCGGTGTCCTCCAGCCGCGCCGTGCCGCCGTTGGCGGTCGCCAGCCGGTGCACGATGGCCAGCCCGAGTCCCGTGCCGCGGGCCTCCGGGTTGCCGAACCGCCGGAACGCGGTCGCCCGCGCCTCGGGGCTCATCCCCGGTCCGTCGTCGATGACCCGCAACTCCGTGCCGGGTCCGAAGGCGGCGGCCGCGGGGGCGGCCTCCACCCGGATGCGGCCGCCCCCGGGTACGGCGTCCAGCGCGTTGGCCAGCAGGTTGTCGAGGAGCTGCTCCAGGTCGCCCGCACCGACGAACACGGTGGGCCGCCCCGGGCAGTGCGAGCTCAGTTCCACCCGTCGTTCGGCGGCCACCGGGTCCCAAGCCGCGATCCGCTCCGCGACCACGTCGTCCAGCCGCACGGGGACGGGCCTGGGCACCGCGTTCTCCGCCCGTGCGGCCGCCAGCAGGCCGTCCACCAGCCGGGACAGGCGTGCGATCTCCTCCTGAGCGCCGGCCAGTTCGACCGCGTCCTCGCCCTCGGCGTCGGCCGCCAGCAGGTCGAGGCGCAGCCGCAGCGCGGTCAGCGGGGTCCGGAGCTGGTGGGAGACGTCCGCGGTCACCGCCCGGTGGCCGTGCACCAGGGCCTCGGTCCGTGCGGCCATGGTGTTGAAGGTGGCCGCGAGCCGGCGTACCTCCTCCGGCCCGGAGTCGGCCGGGGCCCTGACGTCCAGCGCGCCCTCGCCCAGGCGCCTGGCTGCGGCGTCGACGGACTGGAGGGGCGGCCCACCCATCGGGCCAGTCGTACGGACACGACGGTGCCCAGGACGAGCCCCACGACACCGATGAGCGCGAGCCAGCCCCAGACCACCGCGATCCGGTCGTCCAGCGGGTCGGCCGACTTCACCAGGACGGCCACCCCGACCTTGTCGGCGCTGTCGCCGATCGGTGTCGCCACCGTCAGGGTGTCGCCGGACCGGTGTGCGGTGGTGTGCGGGTGGGCGAGGGCGGCGGCCACCAGGCTCCGGGTCCCGTCGTCCGTGGCGGTGGAGCAGGAGGTGCGCGCGACCACCTGTCCGGCCGCGTCGAAGACCGCCGCGCAGCCGCCCTCGTCCTGTGTCTCGTCGAGCAGCTCCCGCATGTCGGTGTCGGGCTTGTGGTCGGAGAGGTGCTCCTCGGCGGCGGAGGCGAGAGTCCCTGCGGAGGCCTCCGCCGTGCTGCGGAAGGAGGTCTCCTCCCGCTGGGTCAGCAGCACGCCCAGTGGAACGACGGCGAGCACCAGGAGAACGGTGACCAGGGCCAGGACGGTCAGTGCGATCCGACGGGTCATCGCCGGTCAGCCCGGCTCGCCGAGCCGGAAGCCCCGGCCGTATACCGTTTCCACCAGCCCGGGCACGCCGAGCTTGCGGCGCAGGGCGGCCATGTGGACATCGAGCACCTTGGTGGGGCCGTACCAGTGCTCGTCCCAGGCCCGTTCCAGGATCTCCTGCCGGGACACCACCCGGCCCGGGTCGACCGCCAGGCACTCCAGGATGTCGAACTCCTTCGGTGTGAGAGCGATTTCGTTCCCCTCGACGCTCACCTTGCGGGTCCGAGGATCCACGGTGAGCACGCCGTGCCGGAGCAGCTCCGGTTCGACGGGGCGCGTGCGACGGAGCACCGCCCGGATCCGGGCGAGCAGTTCGGCCAGCCCGAACGGCTTGACGAGATAGTCGTCCGCACCCTCGTCCAGGGCCGAAACCCGGTCGCCCTCCTCGCCGCGCGCGGTCACCACGATGATCGCCGCATCGCACCGCCTGCGCAGCCGGCGGCAGACCTCGACCCCGTCCAGGTCGGGCAGGCCCAGGTCGAGCAGGACCACGTCGGGCAGCGGGTCGACGCAGAGAGCGGCGTGCCCCGTTCCGACACTCCGCGCCGAGTAGCCGGCCCGGCCGAGGCCACGCACCAGGGAACGGGCGATCCCCGCATCGTCCTCGACCACCAGGACCCGTACTGCCGAGGTAATCGCGTCCGTCTCGTGCATGGTCCCAGCGTAGAGGCTGCCCGCACACGGCCATGGTTCGATTCCGCCGCGCCCCGCCGCCACGACGGGACGTCCGTCGGGGGCGTGGCCCGAGGGCTCGGCAGGCACAGGAGCGGCCCACCGGCTCTCAGAATCGGACAACCCAGTACGTCTCACGGGGCGACGATTCTATGACTGGCTCGAAGTAAGACCGCTGGTGCCGCATCACGCAACGTTCGCCCTGTTGATCCTGGCGTGCATCTGCGAAAACTACTCACCGCACCTGACCACGAGGCGGTGCCAGCGGGTCGGGACCTGGGCCGCGACGAACAACGTGGAGATCGCCTACACCCCGACCAACAGCTCATGGCTCAACCGGATCGAGGCTCAGTTCACGGCCCTGCGCTACTTCGCACTCGACGGCACCGACCACCCCAGCCACCAGGCGCAGGGCAGCATGATCCGCCGCTACATCATCTGGCGGTCGGGTGTATGTCGCACGGCGCCGCCGTCGGGGTTCGCGGTCGGGGTCCCTGTGCTTGCCGCCACGTTCGGCCCACCGGGCTGGGCCGAAGCATTGCTCAATATCCTCTGCGGCTACCACGAAGACTCTGTCAGTTCTCTCGTCCCCTGCTGGCCCGCACAGTACGGAGCATCGACGAAGCCCTCGGATCGGCGGTCCTGACCGCTGGAACGCGGTTTCACGCTCACTCCCTGAGGGGCGATTCCTGCTCGGGGCCGAC
Source organism: Kitasatospora paranensis (assembly GCF_039544005.1). Taxonomy (NCBI): domain Bacteria; kingdom Bacillati; phylum Actinomycetota; class Actinomycetes; order Kitasatosporales; family Streptomycetaceae; genus Kitasatospora; species Kitasatospora paranensis. Next base: position 1,511,091 of record NZ_BAABKV010000001.1, on the reverse strand, counting down.
CCGGATCGACCTGACCGGCCGTTCCGGCGTGCTGTGGGAGGTGAGCGCTTCTCGGGCGGCCGCGTTTCCGACTCGGGCCAACATGCCGACAGGCATGTCGATAACATCCGATAGGATGCCGACACATGAGTCGTCAACTTTGAGTAAAGAGCTGGCGTGCTCGGTCGTCGTGCCCTCGTACCTTCATCCCTCGGAGAATTCCGTGTTCCTCGCCCTACGCGATCTGCGCTTCGCCCGCGGTCGCTTCGCCCTGATGGGCGCGGTGGTCGCGCTCATCGCCGTGCTCGGCGTCCTGCTGTCCGGGCTTGCCTCCGGTCTGGCGGACGCCGGCATATCCGGTCTGCGCGCGCTGCCCGTGACCCATATGGCCTTCGACGAGAAGGCGACCAGCGAGCAGTTCTCCCGCTCGACCGTGGAGGAGGAGGACTGGCAGGCGTGGTCCAGGGCCCCGGGGGTGGAGCGGGCGGAGCCGTTCGGGAACACCCTGGCCAATGCCCAGGTGACCGAGGGCGCCAGGAAGGGCGAGCAGGTCAACCTCGCCGTCTTCGGCATGGCACCGGACTCCTCCCTGGCCCCGACCCCCACCGAGGGCGAGGGCCTGAAGGAGGGAGGTGCGGGCATCGTGATCACCCGGGAGGTCGCCGATCTGGGCGTGCGGGTCGGGGATGTCCTGACCGCGGACAGGAGCGAGGTGCGGCTGAAGGTCGTGGGCCTGGTCGACGGGACCGTCTCCTATGGCCACATCGGCGTCGTCTACGCCGACCTCGACACGTGGCGGCGCCTGAACTACGGCCTGCCGGGGGACCTGCCCGAGGCCGCGGCCCGGCAGGCCACAGCCGTCGCCCTGACCCTGAAGCCGGGCGCCGACGTCGCCGCTGTGGAGAAGGCGACCGCGACCCGCGCCGAGACCAAGGAGGCCACCTTCGACGCGTCCCCCGGCTATGAGGCCGAGTCGAGCACCATGGCGTTGATCAAGGGCTTCCTGTACGTCATCTCCGCGCTGGTCGTCGGCGCGTTCTTCACCGTCTGGACGGTGCAGCGCAGGGCCGAGATCGCTCTGCTGAAGGCGCTCGGCGCCCCCACCGGATACATCCTGCGCGACGCGCTCGCCCAGGTCGTCGCCGTGCTCGTGGGCGCCACGGTCGCCGGCACCGCCGTCGGCCTGGCCCTGGGCAGCGCAATGATCGGCAAGGCCCCCTTCTCCCTGTCCGCCCCGGCCATCGCCACCTCCTCCGGCCTCCTGGTCGCCCTCGGGACCGTGGGCGCCGTCGTCGCCGTCCGCCGCATCACCGCCGTCGACCCCCTGACCGCTCTGGGAGCCACCCGATGACCGCATCCGCCACCGACCATCAGGCCGCCCCGGACGCCGCGGGATCCGGCGGACTGCGACTGGACGACGTCACCCTCACCCTGGGGGACGGCGATGCCGCCGTCACCGCCCTCGACCACGTCGGCCTGTGTGTCGCCCCCGGCGAGTTCGTCGCTGTCGTCGGCCCCTCCGGATCCGGCAAGTCCAGCCTCCTCGCCGTCGCCGGCGGCCTCCAGCGCCCCACCGCCGGCACCGTCCGGATCGCCGGCGCCGAGCTGACCGCCCTGTCGGACAAGCAGCGCACCGCTGCCCGGCGCCGCCACATCGGCTTCGTCTTCCAGCAGTCGAACCTGCTGGCCTCCCTCACCGTCCTGGAGCAGCTCCTGCTGCCCCTGCACATCGACGGACGCCTCGACGCCACGGCCCGCGCCCGGGCCGACGAACTCATCCAGGCGGTCGGACTCACCCATCGCACCGCCTCCCGCCCGCACCAGCTGTCCGGAGGAGAGCGCCAGCGCGCCGGCCTGGCCCGGGCCCTGATGACCTCCCCCGCCGTCCTGCTCGTGGACGAACCCACCTCGGCGCTGGACCGGGTCCGCTCCGCCGAGGCGGTACGGCTGATCGCCGAGCAGACCCATGAACGCGGAACGGCCACGGTCATGGTCACGCACGACACGGCGATAATGGACGCTGCCGACCGGGTGCACGAGATGGTCGACGGCCGCCTGTCCTGACCGGCGCCGCAGACCCGAACGTCGCTCCCGGCCCCGTCCGCCACCCAGGAGCCCGCCCCACATGCCGAAGATCAACGCCTCCACTGTCGCCGAGCACCGCGCCCAGCAACGCGAGGCGCTGATCGAGGCGGCGATCGACATCCTGGTGAACGAGGGCGCCACCGCAGTCACACCGGCGGCGGTCGGCGCCCTCGCGGGCCTGGCCCGCTCCAGCGTCTACCAGTACTTCGACTCCTCGGCAGCCCTCCTGACCACCATCACGGAAGAGGCCTTCCGGCGCTCCAACGAGGCACTCACCCGCGCCATGGCCACCGCGGACGGCCCGCTGGAACGCGTCGAGGCGTTCTTCAGGGAGAGTCTCCGCCTCGGCGCCGAAGGCGCACACCGGCCCGCCGCCGCCCTCATGAACGCCGGCCTTCCCCCGGCCTGCCAGCAGCGGCTGATGGAACTCCATCTGGAACAGGTCGAACCGTTCCGCGCCGCCGTCCGGGAGCTCGGCGCTCCCGAGCCCGCGCTCACGGCCGACCTCATCGCCGGAATGCTGCACACCGCCCTCGCCGCCGTCGAGCACGGCACACCCCTCGACACAGTCACGGAACGCACTCTCGCACTCGTGCGCCGCTGCCTGACCCCGACCGGCAGCACCGTTCCCCCAGCGGGCGAAGGGCACTGAAGCCCCCGTGCCGCCGAAAGGCCTCTCGGCCACCGCAGCCCGGCCGTCCGTAGCGGCCCGGCACGGCTCCGCCGGCGCCTACGCCCCGCCGGTCAACTCGGCTGAGTCGCAGGGATCCGGCCAACAAGTCTTGACCCAGGAACTCACGCTTGACGACTTCCGGCGTACCCAGCGCGGCTGAGGGCCGGCCCCGGAGTGGTTCCGTGATGGTCTTCTGCCGGCCCCAAGCGGTGACGCGACGCCAGGCCGAGGCAATGAAAGTCGGTGGGCGCCACGTGAGGATGTACGGCTGCGCTCTGCTTGCCGGACTCCGGTGCGACCACTGGGCACTCCCGGGAGGGCGCGGGGCGAAGCGAAGGCGTCCATGGCGACGTCTCGTCCGGGCGGTCCCGGTGGGCCGGAAGCCGCTCGCCCACTCCGACCGGGTCTCGGCCGAGCGTCGGGAGGACGGGCCCCGATCTGGCGCAGATCGTTGGTGGCCACCTGGCGGCCCGAGCAGCGGGCGCCTCGCGGGCCTGGTTCCCGTCCTCGGTCAGCGGCGGCCGGGCTGCTGCGGGTTCTTGGTCTCGGCGCCGTGGGCGAATCCGCCGGCGTTGTCGGCGTCGCGGTGCGGTGTCTGCTGGGTCTGGAGGCGGGGAAGGACACGGCGCAGGTCGTCCAGGAGGAGGTCGGCCAGGTCGTGTCCGAAGCCGTTGCGTACGACGATGCGCAGGGCGGCGAGGTCGGTGCGGTTGGCGGGGAAGGTGTAGGCGGGGACGAGCCATCCGTGCTCGCGCAGGGCGGCGGAGACGTCGAACACCGAGAAGTTGTCGATGTCCTCGCGCAGGCGTACGGCGAAGACGGGGAGTTCGGAGCCGTCGGTGATGAGTTCGAAGGGGCCGAGCTTGGCGATTTCGCCGGCCAGGCGGGTGGCGACGTCGCGGCAGGTCTGCTGGACGCGGCGGTAGCCGTCGAAGCCCAGGCGCAGGAAGTTGTAGTACTGCGCGATGACTTGGGCGCCGGGGCGGGAGAAGTTGAGGGCGAAGGTGGGCATGTCGCCGCCGAGGTAGTCGACGTGGAAGATCAGGTCCTCGGGCAGCGCCGCGGCGTCGCGCCACAGGGCCCAGCCGACGCCGGGCATCACCAGGCCGTACTTGTGGCCGGAGGTGTTGATGGAAGCCACGCGTGGCAGGCGGAAGTCCCAGGGGAGGTCGGGGTCGAGGAAGGGGGCGATCATGCCGCCGGAGGCGGCATCGACGTGGAGGGGGATGTCCCAGCCCGAGGACTGCTGCAGGTCATCCAGAGCCTGCGCGATGTCAGCGACCGGTTCGTAGCTGCCGTCGAAGGTGGAGCCGAGGACGGCGATGACGCCGATCGTGTTCTCGTCGCACAGCTCTGCCGCGCCTTGGGCGGAGAGGTGGTAGCGGTCGCCGTCCATCGGAACGTAGCGGGCTTCGACCTCGAAGTACGCGGCGAACTTCTCCCAGCACACCTGCACGTTGACGCCCATGACCAGGTTCGGCCGCTCGGCGGACTTCCCCGCGGCCCGGCGGGCGTGCTGCCAGCGCCGCTTGAGGGCCAGGCCGGCGAGCATGGCGGCCTCGCTGGATCCGGTGGTCGAGCAGCCCACCGCCTGGTGGGCGTCGGGGGCGTGCCACAGCCGGGCCAGCATCGCGGTGCAGCGGACCTCCAGTTCTGCGGTCTGCGGGTACTCGTCCTTGTCGATCATGTTCTTGTCGGCGCACTCCGCCATGAGCCGCTCGGCCTGGGGTTCGGCCCAGGTGGACACGAACGTGGCCAGGTTGAGGCGCGCGTTGCCGTCGAGCATCAGCTCGTCGTGGACGATCTGGTAGGCCGTGTCCGGATCCATCTCGCGGCGCGGGAGCTCATGCCGGGCCACGGTGCGCTGCTCCCGGCCGAACAGGGGTTGGCGCTCCCCTCGGTCTGCGGGCGCCGGCGGTGTCGGGGGTGCGTGAGTCCCACGGTGCGATTCCTTCCACGGTGTTCTGGACGGGTGCGGCGCCGGACCAGACGGCTGTGCCGGTCAGCCGGGCGCCGCAGCGATGTCACCCGGGTCTGCCGGGCCGCTTCAGCCCTGTGGCGGTGAGCCACTCCGGAGTGGCTCACCGCCACAGGGCAGGCGGGTATGTCAGTCCTTGAAGGCGTCCTTGATGTGCTCGCCCGCCTGCTTGAGGTCGCCCTTGGCCTTGTCGGCCTTGCCCTCGGCCTCCAGGCGCTCGTTGCCGGTCGCCTTGCCGGCGCCTGCCTTGACCGTGCCCTTGGCCTTGTCCGCGGCGTTCTCGATCTTGTCACTGGCACTCATGTCGGCCTCCGGTTCGTCGAAGCTGTGCTGGCTCATCGCCTGCCCCTGCCCCGGCCCGAGATTCCCCGAATATGTGCCGCAGGCCGGGGCACGCGGATCGCCGACGACGCTGACGACGGAGGTCGAGATGGTTCCGCTTCTTCTTGTTCTGCTGCTGGCACTGGTCCTCTTCGGTGCCGGATTCGCACTGAAGGCCCTGTGGTGGGTGGCGATCGTGGTGCTGGTGGTGTGGCTGCTCGGGTTCGTGGCCCGCGGCACCGGCGCTTCCGGCAGCCGCGGCCGCTGGTACCGCTGGTAGCGGGGCCGCCAGCGACACCGGAAGGACTGCGGGGACGAGGGGCACGCACCACACGGTGCGTGCCCCTCGTCACGTCCGCTTCCGCCGCCGGGGCTGCCCATAGGGTCTGCCGCCTGCCTTGGCTCACGGTGCTCGTGGACAGAGCCAGCCGCCTCACGGCACCGGTCCGCTCCTCGACCGGGACTGCGGCACACCTCAGGGGGCAGACGGCAAGCGGCGAGGGGGCAACCGCCCACCACCCGAGGGCCCGAGGAGAAGCGATGGACGCAGACACGTCCGCGAGCAACCCCGCCCGCGACCTGACACCGGCACGCCGAGGCAGCGGACCGCGGACCCGGATCCAGACCACGGCACGCACCGCGCCGCGGGTCAGATCCTGGTTCCGGGTGGGCTTCGCGCTCAGCGTGGGCGCACTGCTGGCGTGGCACCTGGTGGACGCGGTCCTCCAGCTCACATCGCTGCTCACGCTGCTCCTCCTCGCGGTGTTCATCGCGGTCAGTCTGGAGCCTGTGGTCGCGTGGCTGGTACGCCGTGGTCTGCGCCGCACCTGGGCGGTGACGGTCGTGGTGACGGGGCTGGGCGTGGTGCTGGCCGGCCTCTTGGCGGTGGTCGTCCCGCCGGTGGACGACGAGGTGAATGCGCTGGTCGACGCCGTGCCGGGCTGGCTGCAGCAGTTGCACGACCATCAGTCGACCCTGGGCCGGATCGAGGACCACTACCACCTGATCGCGCGCGCCAAGGCGCAGCTGGGTTCGGGCGGTTCGGCCTCCGGGGTATTCGGCGGGGTGCTCGGCGCGGGCCGGCTGCTGCTCAGTACCGTGACGTCCGCGGTGATCGTCGTCAGCGTCACCCTGTACGTCATGGCGGCCCTGCCGGCCATCAAGGCGTTCTGCTACCGCTTCGTCCCGCGCAGCCGGCGCCCGGGGGTGGAGGAGATCACCGAGGAGATCCTCAGCCGCACGGGCCGCTACATGCTGGGCAACGTGCTGACCTCCGCCGTCGCCGGCCTGGCGACCTTCGTCTGGTGCGCGGCCACCGGCGTCCCCTACGCGGGGGCGCTGGGGGTCTTCGTCGCACTGATGGACCTGGTCCCGATGGTCGGCTCGACCATCGGAGGAATCGTCGTCAGTCTGGTCGCGCTGTCGATATCGCTGCCGGTCGCCCTTGCCACTGCCGGCTTCTACATCGCCTTCCGGCTCCTCGAGGACTACCTGATCATGCCCAGGGCGATGAAGTTCGCGGTGGACGTGCACCCGATCGTCACGGTGGTCGCGGTTCTGCTGGGCGGCGCGCTCTTGGGCCTTGTGGGGGCCTTGGTCGCGGTGCCGGCCGCGGTCGCCCTCGGCCTGGTCCTCGACGAGTACGTCTTCCCCCGCACCGACAACACCTGAAGGCGAGAATCCGAGGGGACTGTCGTCCCGCCCGACGAATCATCCCTGCCGAGGCGTCGGTTCCTTCGCCGAAGCGTTGAGCCCGGTCAGGGCGCTGATCAGAGCCTGAGGGCCCGCAGGCGGCACCCGACTGTGAAGGCTCGCAGAGTGTTCCGGCACTCCAGCTCACGTTTGCGGCCGGGGTGGTGAACCGGCCTTCGACAGGACGCCAATGGCGCACAGCACACCCTGCGGCATGAATGCTGGCCGGAGCTCGAACACCGCCGCTGCCCAACCCCCAGGACGTCGGTCCGACCGCCGATGCACCTCCTGCACCCGCCGCCGGTACGCCGCCGTAGCCGCAGCACACTCCCGGGGCCGCGCACGGTTCCTCACGCGTCGTATCCGAGCGCGGTTGCTCCTCAATACTCGTTGCCGATGCCGCCGCGAGGCGCCGCGTGCCGTTCTGGCTGCGGCGGCCTACACCTCACGCGGCCAGGGCCGGGCCCCTGCTTCCCGTCCTTGCGCGGGTGAAGAATACCGTCCCTCCGGGTGCGGGAAAATCTGTTACGGCCAGAGTAGACATTGCCTTCCGGCGTGGCTATGGTTTCTCTCGTAGCCAGCAGTCGAGAGGTGCCCGGCAGACACGAACTGCCGGGAGTTGTGCGAGAGGTTCGCAGGTCGGCACGGTTGCGGGGTTCTGAAGCCAGAGATGGTGCAGTACGGCGACGGGATCGGCGGCCGGGCCCGGTGGCCCGCAGGTATCAGGGGCTGCCACCGAGTGGGACCCGCAGTTGCAGTTCGGCGGGCGAAGGTGCTGTACCAGCAGTGGCAGGTTGCGGTATCCCAGTGAAGGCGCCGGGCTGCGGGCGCGCGTGCTGGGAGGTTCGCCGGTGGGTTCCGGAGCCCGGGCAGGTGACGGGGGAGGGGCCGGCTGTCGGACCGGGTGGCCTTGCGGGCCGCCGGGGCAGTGCAAGCAGTTGGCAGTACCAGGTCGGAGAGTGCCGACAGAGGGACGGAGGGACAGAGCGCCATCAGGATCGCCCGGCCCGTGAGGAGTGCTTTCCGGGCGGACACCGCAGACCCCCAGAGTGCGAAGGACGGTGGTTTCCGGTCACGCATACGCGATCCCCGCACGCCCCATCCCTTGGGGCCGTGCGCACACAAGGAAGCCGGCCCAGGGCCGGCAGATGGTGATGTATCCCTTCGGGGCCCCGGAGCCGTAATGGCGCCGGGGCCCCTCCGCGCGTTACCAACCAGCACGAACATCCGAACCGCATGTGAAAGAGGTGCAGTGACCGCGACCACCGTCCGACCCCGCACCCCAGAATCCGGCTCCGATTCCTCTGACGACCACGACTACCCCGCCTGCACGATGGGCCGTGCCGCCGAGATGACCGGCAGCACCGCCGGCTTCCTGCGCGCCCTCGGCGACCAGGGCCTCATCACCCCGCTGCGCTCGGACGGCGGTCACCGCCGCTTCTCCCGCTACCAGCTGCGGATCGCGATGCGCGCTCGGGACCTCGTCGACCAGGGCACGCCCATCGAGGCCGCCTGGGGCCGCAATGAGGAACCGCGCGACTCCGCCGACCGGTCGGTGCCCCCGACCGAGACCTGACCCCCGCCCGGACCGGTGTCGCGGAGCGGGCCACGCCGGGCGCCCGGACCGCTACGGTATGGATCCGCCCCGCACGCCGACCGCCGGGTGCACCCGAAGCGCGGGTGTATCGGAGGCCACGGACACCGTGGCGGTGGGGGACGTACCGATGACCGTGGCCGGGCAGGTCGATCCGCCGTCGTTCCGTGTCCTGCCGCGGCCGGGACAGGGCGCTCCGGTGCTGGAAGCGGCGGGTGAACTGGATCAGGTCACGGGCCCGCTGCTGGACGTGGCGGTAACCGACGTGCTGGATGGGGTCGCTGCGGCGGGCGCGCTGGTGCTCGACATCTCCGGGGTGGAGTTCTGCGACTCCGGCGGCCTCAACGCCGTCATCCGCGCCCACCTGCGCTCCCGCGAGGCGGCCGCCGTGCTCCAGCTGGTGTCCCCGACCGGACAGGTGGCGGCACTGTTGCGCCGCACCGGAGTGGGGCGGGTGCTGCAGGTGAGTTCCGGCGGCTGCCCGCCGAGCCTCGCAGTTCGACCGGGGGCCGACGCCGAGCGACCGGCCTGACCGACACCGCGTCCGCTGCGCCGGGGTGGACTCGGTGCCTGGCCGTGTCTTCTGTCTCGGCCGGTGGGCCTGCCCTTCACGCCGCTGCGCGGCCGGCACGAGCCGCTTGTTTCGGGCTGCCCGCAGGGGTGGCCGGGACGGCCCGGGACTGCTGTGGGTCGGCGGCGCCGGGGCGGAAGGAGCGGTGGTCGGCGGGGTGTGCGGGGCGTCTGCCATGGGCTGCGGTGGCCTGCGCGGGTTGTCGTGCTGGGACGGCCGGGGGTTTGCCGGGAGTGGCCGGTGGGGGCCAGGGGTCCTGGGCGAGGCTTTGACGGATGGCGTCGAGGCGGGCCAGGCGGGTGTCGAGGGCGGCGATGGCGGTGGCGCTGGTCGTGCGGATCCGCTGTTCGAGGTCCGCGATCCGGTGCTGAATGTGCTGCCAGCGGTCCTCCGCGTTTTCGCCGTGGTGGTCAGGCGCGTCGTTGGTTGCTGTCATGGCGGAGCCGGTCGGTGTGGTGGGTGAGGTCGTCGAGGCGGGAGGCGAGGTGGGCATGGTCGGCTGCGAGGTGGGCTCGCATGGCGGCCAGAGGTGCCACGAGGCCGGCGGCGTCGTCGGCGCCCAAGGCGGTGGTGAGGGCGGCCCTGGCGGCGTCGGCCGCGGGCGCGAGGTCGGCGAGGCCGGCGAGCTGGGCGGCGAGGACGCGCAGTTCGGCGGCGTTGTCGCGGGCCCAGGTGGTGACGGTGCGCTGCGCTGCGCGGCGGTCGCGGACGGCCTTGACACGTCCGGCGCCGGTGGCGGCCGGGCGGGGGTGCCGCGGGCGGGTTTGAGACGTAGGTAGCGGTTCTCGGCGGCCTGGCGGCTGGCGACGCCCATCGGGTGGGCGAGGTCGGCCCAGGTGGCGCCGGCGTCGCGGGCGTTCTCCACGAGGCCCGCTTCCCAGCCGGCGAGTTCGGTGCGCAGTTCGCGCAGGAGCAGGACGGCGGCCAGGGCGGGCGCTGGGCCTTCCTGTTCTTCGGGGGCCGGCTGGGGCGCGCGGGTCCGGGCGGTGCGGACGGCGTCGTCTATGGCGGCCAGAGCCGCGGCGGCGGCGGCGAAGGAAGCGGGCTCGACGGGCGCGGGAGGGTCCACGGAGGGTGTGCGGTGCTTCTGGCTCATGAAGTCACTCTATAGGCGACGTCCGGACTTGTCATCGGATGGATGACGCGATAGAAAGGTTTCAGGTGAAGCGCACTGGCCCCCTGAGTTCCCCTGGAGGTGTTTCGCGATGCTGATGCGCACCGACCCGTTCCGCGAGCTGGACCGCCTGACGCAGCAGTTCCTCAACACGACCGGCACCTGGTCGCGTCCGACCCCGATGCCGTTGGACGCCTACCGTGCCGGTGACGAGTACGTGATCTGCTTCGATCTGCCGGGTGTGGATCCGGAGGCGATCGACATCGACGTCGAGCGGAACATGCTGACCGTCAAGGCCGAGCGCCGGCCCCGCCGCGAGGGCGAGGACGTGAAGTGGGAGCTCTCAGAGAGGCCGCTCGGTGTGTTCTCCCGCCAGGTCATGCTCTCCGACACCCTCGACCCGGCCGGGATCAGCGCCGACTACGACGCCGGCGTGCTCACCCTGAAGATCCCGGTCGCGGAGAAGGCCAAGCCCCGCAAGATCGCGATCAGCCACAGCGGCGACCGCAAGCAGATCCGAGGCTGACCCGTCCCGATGCCGTTCCGCACCGCTCCTCATCCCCCGAGGAGCGGTGCGGAACACCCCGGCCGCCGACCGTCCTCCCTGGGCCGTCCTCGCTGCGGGCCGGCCGGAAGCCCATCCCCACCAAGTACGCACGCCAGAACGCGAACCCTTCGCGGTGCGGGCGGTCGACTGCGCCATCGCCCCCTCGCTGCGCCGGCCTGACCGTCGCGCTCGACGTGCATCCCGAGGTGGTGCTCGCGCTGTCGGAGGTGACGTTCCTGGACTGCCCGGGCGTGGGCGCCCTCGTCCGCGCGCAACCCGGCCGACCGGCGCGGCGCTCACCCGGCCCTTCACCGGGTCGGCCGCCGCGTAGCCGCTCCTCAAGCTCACCCGCCTCTTCAACGGCGCCTCGCCGCGCCGGCCCCGAACGCCCCGTCCGGCGGGTGACCACACCTTCGAAAGACGGGAGGGAGACACGCCATGACTCTTCGATGGGAGGCATTCCTGAAGGAGGTTCAAGAACGCGGCGAGTACGACACACCCGAGGAGGCCGAGCGGGCCGCACGCGTGGTGCTGGCCCTGCTCGGTGCCCACTTGGTCGGCAACGTCCGCTCTGCCCTCGCCGCGCGTCTGCCCGAGACCCTCGCCCTGGTCCTGCTCAATCCCCTGCAGGCCGCCGAACCGCTCAGCCCGGAACGGTTCGTGCGGGCTGCCGCGGCCTGGATCGAAGGCGCCACCGAGCAGACGGCCCTGTGGGACACCGGCGCCGTGCTGAGCACCGCCGCGGACGCCGCCGGCGACGACCTCCTGGACCGCGTCCTGTTCCAGCTGCCCCCCGGATACGACCTCCTCTTCGGCCGCCCCGCTCCCGGCCACCGGCCCTGACGTCCCGTGCCGCCGCGCACTGCGCGGCCGGCCCCACTCCTGGAAGGCCACCGTCATGACCCGGCACCGCCGTCTTCTTCAGCAGGTCCGCACCCTCGGCCGCTACACCACCGACGATGAGGCCGAACGCGTCCTCGACGCGGTCCTGGCCGTCCTCGGATCCCAGCTCACCGGCGACGAGCGCTGCGACCTCGCCGTCATGCTGCCCGAACGGGCCCGCACCGTGTTCGCCACCCAGATCCCCCTCCCCGAGCCGGTCCCCGCCCCCGCCTTCGTCGAGGCCGTCGCCCGCAACCTGGGCACCAGCCTCCCCGCGGCCCGCTGGGACACCTCCTCCGTCCTGGCCGCCCTCACCGACCTCGCCGGCGCCCCTCTCACTGACCGCCTCCTCGCCCACCTGCCCCGCGGCTACGCGCTCCTGTTCGGCCGTGCCGATCTGACGGTCGCCGCCTGAGCATCCGCCGCCTGCTGCGCCCACCCGAGCGACGTCCGGCCCGGATCGCCCGCAGCACCGCCGACGCCGCTCTCGGCATCCCACTGCCCAGGCAGAACGAGCTGCCGACCCCCGACCGGGGCCTGACTGGCGCAGAGCCGGCGGCCGCGATCCCAGCCGAACTGGCGATGCAGGGCCGGCCCGCGACCTACCTCGCCGCGGGCCTGGACACGAGCACCACAACCATCACCGCGGTCCGCGACGGCTCCCGCCGCCGGATCTCGATCGCCCTCGACGCGCGTATACACCGTCTGCAGCTGCGCCTGGCGGGTACGACCCCGGCCGCGCAAGGGGTCCGGGCCGCCGACGCGGCCCGCACACGCGCCTGGGCACTGCGCGACCAGGCGCCCCGGGCCGCCGCCTGACGGTCCGCCGCCCGCAGCAGGTCCGCCGCCCGCAGACCCTGCGGTGCTGACGGGGTGCCGGACATGCAGGTGGCTCGGGGGCTGGTGATGACGGAACTCCGGGAGCATTGCTGATCTCCATCCTCGCGCCTGCGGCATGCCTGGCGACTGGACCGAAACCCGTCGCGTCCTGGGTGGACCGTTGCCCAAGTTGCGCCCCGGACTTCGTCGGTACGTTCCGGGGCTGCGACGCCGGCCTCACCGAGCCGGGCTTCGTCGCGCTGACCTGGAGTGGCCAGTTGCCCCTGTCCCACCTGACCCTGTCACGACTTGCGAACGGCCACGGCCCGGGTCCGGTGGCGGCCGTTGCGGACCACCGGACGGCGGCCCGTCGCCGGACGCCAATTCCCGCCTCGATGTCGCCGCGGCGGGTTGCGCATCCCCCGTGCGAGCTACCGGAGCCGTCCCTGCACGGGTGATTCGCGGACGCCGACGAATTCCTAGCGTGGTCGTCAGGTCGGCGCAGGTACGACCACGACAGGGGAGGCCACCATGGGTACGACGTCCGCCACACCGCACGACACCGGCTCCGATGTGGGCGAGGACGGTGACGGGCGCGGCGGCCGGTTCGGCCGGTTCGGCCGGATCGTCCGCTCTCCGATCGGCTGGATGCTGACGGGGACAGTGGGTGTCGGCCTGGTTTCTGGCCTGACAGCGACCGGGCCCGGCCCGGTGCCGGTGCTGGGCGCGGCCGCCGCGGTGGCCGTGTACCGGTTGGTCATGCACCGTGCGGCAGGACGCTCCACGCCGGAGACCGCCCGGCGGGGGCCGGCCGGGCGGCGCTGCTCGGCGGCGGAATAGGCCTGGTCTTCGTCCTCGTCTCCACTCTCCTGATCACGGTGTGCGGAGGCTACTCGTTCTCCTGGGCGGGCAGCGATGTCCTGCCGGTCGTCCGGACCGCGGTCATGGTGCAGATCGGCGCTGCGGTCACCGAGGAACTGCTGTTCCGTGCCCTTGCCCTGCAGGCCCTGGAGCAGTTGTGGGGCAGCCGGGCCGCCCTCGCGATCACCTCGCTGTTCTTCGGCGCCGCCCACTTGGGCGCCCCGGGAGCGAACGCGTGGAGCGGACTGGCGATCGCCCTGGAGGCGGGTGCCCTGCTCGGTGCGGCGTTCTTGTGGCGGCGTAGCATCTGGTTCGTCGCGGGTCTGCACTTCGCCTGGAACACCGCAGAGCAACTGCTCGGCATCCCGGTCTCCGGACACGCCCCCGAGGGCCTGTTCACCGTCGGCATGCACGGTTCAGCCCTCCTGACCGGTGGCGGTTTCGGCCTGGAGGCGTCGGTGGTGCCCGTCCTCACCGCCCTGGCTCTCGCCATCCGGATGCTCGTCCTCGCCCACCGCAACGGCGGGCTGAAGAGCCGGCGGCGTGCGGGCTGCTGAGACGGATCCACGGGAGGAAACGGAAGTGATGTCCAGTCAGTCACCGTGGAGCATTCCGCTGCTCCCGGGGTTGCTCGATCGGTGGCGGGAGCGGGACGTCCTCCTCAGGGACAGCGTCCTCGCCCTGGTGATCGCCCTGGGGGCCTTCGTGCCGACGTTGTCCGGCATCGGCGCGCAGATCGGCGATCTGCCCGAGCGGCCGGCGAACGTGGTGGGCTTGGGGCTGGTTCTGGCCCAAGCCCTGCCGTTGGCAGTTCGCCGCAGGTGGCCCGCGGCCTGTCTGGCCGTCATTGCGGGCGCGTTCGCGGTGCATCAGGCGCTGGGCTACGCGACGACGTTCGCGAGCGTGGGGTTGTATCTGGCCCTGTACTCCGCCGGGGCCCATCAGGTCCGCTTCCGCCACGGCCTGGCCGCCGTGGCGGGTGCGGGCTACGTCGTGCTGGCCGTCGCCCTGGACCGCCTCGGTTCACCGCAGTCCGGACCGGACTATCTCGCGTTCTTCCTGGTCCTGGTCGCAGTCCGGATGCTGGGGAGTACGGTGCGCACGCGGCGCGCGGGAGAGGCGGAGCGGCGGCGGCTGACTGCTGAGGCGGCCACCGCCGCCGAGAGGGCGCGGATCGCCCGCGAGCTGCACGACGTGGTCACCCACCACGTGACGGCCATGGTGGTCCAGGCCGACGCGGCGCAGTTCCTGCTCACGTCCGCACCGGAACGCGCCAGGGAAGGGCTGACGGCCGTCAGCGACACCGGCCGCCGGGCGCTGACCGAACTGCGCTACCTGCTCGGTGTCCTGGAGGCCACAGGAGAGTCGGCGCCCGCGGACCCGGCGCGCGCGGACCGGGCACCCACCCTGGGACGGGTGGGGGACCTGGTGGAGCGGGCCCGCAAGTCGGGTCAGCCGGTCGAGTTCAGTGAGCAGGGCGAGCGGCGGCCGCAGGGCGTGGACGTGGAGCTGGCCGCGTACCGGGTGGTGCAGGAGACGCTCACCAACGCCCTGAAGCACGCGCCCGGGAAACCGACCCGCGTCCTGCTGCGGTACGGCGACGAGCAGCTCGGGATCGAGGTGGCCACGGACGGACCCGTCGGTGTACCGGTCACGCGGGAACCGGTCGCCGGCGGACGGGGGCTGGCCGGGCTGCGTGTCCGGGTGCGGATGCTCGATGGTGAACTGGAGGCAGGTCCCCGGCCCGAGGGCGGCTTCGAGGTCCGCGCCACGATTCCTGCCAAGACCCTTCAGGAGTGACCCCGTGAGTGATGCACCGTCACCGATCCGCGTACTCGTCTGCGACGACCAGACGCTGGTGCGGACCGGCTACGTCACCATTTTCTCCGCACAGCCCGACATGGAGGTCGTCGGAGAGGCCGAGAACGGCCACGAGGCGGTTCAGGCCGCGCGCAGACTGGGCCCCGACGTGGTCGTGATGGACGTCAGGATGCCCCTGCTCGACGGCATCCAAGCGACGCGGCAACTGGCAGGCCCCGATGCCGAAGGCACGCTGAGGGTCTTGGTCGTCACCACGTTCAACGTCGACGCCTACGTCTACGACGCGTTGCGTGCCGGAGCGAGCGGATTCCTCCTCAAGGACGCGCCTCCGGCGGAGCTGGTCAATGGCATCCGGACCGTCGCCCGGGGCGAAGCCCTGCTGGCACCGGCCGTTACTCGCCACCTCATCGGCCACTTCGCCCAGCACCTGCGACCGGCCGACACCTCCCGGGCTGCCAGGCAGGACGTCGTACGCGTGCTGACCCCCGCGAGCTGGAGGTGCTCCAGTTGATCGCCGAAGGGCTATCGAACGCCGAGATCGCCGCGGCGATGTTCATCACGCCCGAGACCGTCAAGACCTACGTGTCGCGAATCCTGGCGAAACTCGGCTTGCGTGATCGCGTCCAAGCGGTCGTCCTCGCCCACCGGGTCGGACTGGTTCCCGACCTGTCATGACCAGCCCGTCCGGGTGGCCGCCCCGGCCCCGGCCGAGGCGCCGCCGTCCGCACCCGTGTATCCGTCCGTGCAACTCGGCCTCCGGTCGCAGCTGGCCGAACGGGGCCGTGCGCCTGACCCGTCGGCGTCAGCATCGGCGGTGAAATCACCCGCCACCTACGCCGCGCCCGCTCCCTGCACCGCCTCGCCGCCGAACGCACCCGCGACGACTGACGGGCAGGCGCGGCAGGCCGGCAGCTCTGGCGCTCCCGGCCGATGACGCACCCCACCGCGTGAGGCGGAGCCGTGCTCAAGGCGGGCGAGTCAGCGGCCTCGTGCACGCCGCGAGGGGCTGTCGAATGCTGAGCCGGTCCTCGAAGGACATGAGGGACATCGCTCGCCGGGCGGGGCAGGGTGTGCTGGCGCCGTCGGCGAGCAGGAGGGCGCCGATCACGGCGAGGACGAGGGAGGTCACGGCGGCGTTGTGCGTCTCCAGCCAGGTGCGGGCGCTGCCGAGCGGCGCGAGGATCCGCGTCGTCGGCGCGACCATCGTCCGGCGCTTCCTTGCCGGTCGTTCCTGCGACCCTTCACGCGGACCTCGGTACGGGCTTACCCGCAGGTCAGCGCACCCGTCCGCGCGGCTTGAGGGGGAGCGGAGGCAGTTCCGGTGCGTGCAGCCGGGCGCCGTCGTAGCCGTGCACCTCGCCGAACCGGGAGCTCTGTTCCCAGTCGGTCCTGGCCTGGGTGATCTCCTCGCCGGATCGGCCGATGAAGTTCCACCACATCACGAGCTTCTCCTCGAAGGGCTCGCCGCCGAGGAGGAGCAGGGAGGCGTCGGTGTGGGCGTGCAGGGGAGTTCGCGTCGTCCGCAGCCGAGGTAGAGCATCGAGCCGGGCTCCAGGCGGACGCCGTCGACCTCGGTGAGACCCGACATGGTGAGGACGGCGTACTCGAACTCCGGCTCCAGGGGCAGGCGGTGGCGGCTGCCCTCGGTGAGGGCGAGGTCGGCGCCGACGATCGGGGTGTGGACGGTGCCGGGTGAGGTGGCGCCGTCGAGGGTGCCGAGGATGAGGTGGGCGTCGAGGCCGGCGGCGGTGACCCGGGGAGTTCGGCGTGGTGCTCGAAGGCGGGCTCCCGGTGCCGGTGGGCGTCCGGGAGGGCGACCCAGAGCTGGGCGCCGTGCAGGAACCGGGCGTGCTCCCGCGGCGATTCCTCGGAGTGCGAGATGGCGCGGCCGGAGGTCATCAGGCCGAGCTCGTACGGGCGCACGGTCTGCAGGCTGCCGAGGCTGTCGCGGTGCAGCACCTCGCCCTGGTGCAGCCAGCTGACGGTCTGCAGCCCCATGTGGGGGTGCGGTGGCACCTGCATGCCGGGCTCTCCGGCGATGTCGTCGGGCCCGTAGTGGTCGACGAAGCACCAGGCTCCGACCATCCGGCGGCCCATGGACGGCAGCAGCCGCCGGACGACGGTGGAGCCGCCGAGTGCCGTCTCGCGCGCGGGCAGGAGGTCGCGGACGGGCCCGTGGGCGGCCTCGCCGCCGCAGCGTTCGGCGGAGGGGTGGCGGTCGAGGTCACTCATGGTGGTTGCGCTCCCGGACGGGCTGCGGGCCGTGGGGTTCGGCCGGGACGATCGGCGTGCCGCCGCGGACGGCGCGGGTGACGGGGGTGCGTTCGGCGATGTCGAGGAGCCGGGCGCGCTGGGCGTCGTCCAGGTCGCCGATCAGGTCGATGCGCCGGGTGATGCGGGCGGTGGCGTCGGGGCCCTTCTCGTAGCCGAGGTGGACGCGGACGATGTCGAGCGGCCACTGCTTGCGCTGTGCGTACATCCGCAGGGTGATGGCGGTGCAGGAACCGACGGCGGAGAGCAGCAGGCCGACGGGGGTGGTGGCGGTGTCGGCTCCGCCGGCGGACTCCGGTTCGTCCGCGGCCAGCAGGTGGTGGCCGGAGCGGATGTCGACGCGGTAGTCGTCGCCGGTGCTGGTGGCGACGGCAGCCGCCGAGCGGACGAACTGCGGCGCACCGGCGGCGTTTTCACCGGCCGGCGAGGAGACGGTGACGGTGGTGTCCGTGGCGCCGGCGTCCGTGGTACTGGTGTCCGTGACGGTGGTGTCCATGGTGCGGTCCTCCCGGCCGGTCACAGGCCGAAGCGGGCGTGCTGGTCGGCGGGGACGAGGTCGGCGTAGTCGGGGTGCTTGGCGATCCAGCCGCGGATGAAGGGGCAGTGCGGCAGGGCGGCCAGGCCCGCCGCCCGGACGGTGTCGAGGGCGGCGCGGGCGAGCTGCCCGCCGAGCCCGAGGCCGCCGAAGCGGGGGTCGATCTCGGTGTGGACGAAGTCGATCGCGTCGTCGCGGCGCTGGTACTCGGCGAAGCCGGCGAGCTCGTCGTCCTGGAAGATCTCGAAGCGCGAGCTCTCCTGGTTGTCCGTCACGTGCGTGCTCATGGTCTCCCCTGGTTCTCGTCGTGGCCGGTCGGTGCCCCGGTCCGGCGCCTGTGTTTTAGTTTAGTCTTCAATTACTTGTGGATCAAGCCCGCAGGCCGTCAGCGCAGGGTCGGCACCCCGCCGCCGTCCGTCCATGTCACCTCGACGCCGGGCAGGCCGCGCACCCACCGTTCGGTGACGCCCGCCAGACGGTCGGCGTCGATCGGCTCCGGGCCGAGGCCGACGGCGAAGCGTGCGACCACCGGTCCGGTGCCGGACGTGTCGTACGGGCGGGGCCAGGCCTGCACGCCGGTGGCGCCGGCCTCCTGCAGCGCGGCGAGCAGCGCCCGCATCCGGCCCCGGACGGCGCCGAGGGTCTCGTCCCTGTCCCCGGCCCGGGGCGGCGCGACGGTGACCACGGCCCAGGCGGCGTGCCGGCGGTGCAGCGCCGGAGGTTCCAGCAGTTCGGGCCTCGGGTCCGTGCCGCTCTCCGCGGCCGCCTCGGTGATCTCCCAGGCGCGGTAGAGCTCCTGGGCCAGCAGGTCGCGTCCGTCGGCCGTCACCTGGGCGGTGCAGGAGCGGACGGGGGCGGTCGGGGTGGTGATCACGACGGCGCCCGCCGGGACGGGGACGGCCGCGCGCGGGCCGACCGGGGCCCGCCAGTCCCAGGCGGCCCAGCTGCCGAAGAAGTGCCGCAGCAGTCCGTCCGGGTCGAGCTGCGGGGCCTCGGCCGTGGTCCGGGCCGCGAGCGCCGTCCAGGCCAGGCCGGGCAGGCCGCCGAACGGTGCGCTGTCCAGGCCGCGGGCCGCCGCCCACGCCTTGACGTCCCGGGCGAGGCGGCGGAAGGCCTCCGGGGCCCCGCCCACGTCGGCGACGACGGCGTCGGCGTCGGAGACCGCGCTCAGGGCGACGGCGGCGGCCTCGCCGAGCTCCGCGCGGCGGGCCACGGCCTCGGCCGGGTCGAGCGGGCCGGTCGGCACGAGGACGAGGTCGACCGCCAGCGCGCCGCCCTGGAGATCGCTGCCCTGGAGATCAGGACCGTCCGGGCCGCCGACGGTGAATCGCAGGCCCGGCACCCGGGCGCCGGTCACCTGACGGATCCGGCGGGCGCCGGGCAGTGCCGCGGCCACCCGGGTGCTCAGCTCGGCGGGCGCCGGATCGCCGGGCACCGCGGCCACCAGGTCCAGATCGGCGCCGGGCAGGGCGCAGCCCGTCCGGCGGGAGCCGGCGACGTGCACGGCGGCCTCGGGCAGCGCGGCCGCGATCCGGCGGGCGGTGTCGGCCGCCAGGTCGTCCAGGCGGGCGGCTTCGGCGGCGGGCATCGGGGCGGCGGCGGCCTCTGGCAGCAGGCGGACGGCGCCCGTGCCCAGCGAGACCACCGCCCGTGACCGCATCGGCTCGTCGCCGCGGCGGGAGAGCAGCGTGAGCTCGCCGATCTCCGCCGTCAGGCCGGTGAGCCGGGCGGCGAGGTCGGCGGCAGCCTGCTGCGGGTGGTGGGTGCGGCCGAGGCTGAGGTGCGGGGTGAAGCCCTCGGCGCGGCCCCGGCAGCGCGGGAAGCGGTCGAGCAGCGCCCGGTGCAGATCGGCCCAGGGGCGTGCCCCGGCGGCCGCCGGGTCCAGCCAGACGGTGGCGTCCTGCCGGTGCCGGAACGTCCGCACCCCGTCCAGGCGGGCGGTGAACGGCCCGGCCTCGGCGGCGGCCGCCGCGAGCAGCGGGGCGGCGCGCTCGAAGTCCGCCTCGGGGACGAAGCCGAAGAGCACGTTGACGTGCGGCGGCCAGCGGTGGATCTGCGGGTCGTGGGCCTGCCGGATCTCCTGGATCGGGGGCCACAGCGCCGCGGGCGGGATCCAGGCCACCGCGGTGCGCGCCGTCGGCGCGACGTCGAACGCCCCGCCGGCTTCGGCGCCGTCCGCCGTCAGGTCGACCTCCACACCGTAATGGTCGGACACGTACAGGCCGTCCGCCGTCGGACGGTCGCCGCGCAGCACCGCCCGGCGGGCCCGGAGCGTGCCGCCGGGGCGCAGCAGGACCCGGTCGAGCCGGGAGGCGCGGCCGCTGAGCGAGGAGACCGCGGCCAGCGGGTTGGCGGAGGGGTCGAAGGTCGGGGTGCGGTCCGCGGGGCCGTGCACCTGGGACCACGTGTCGGCGAGGCCGAGGACGGCGGCGGGCCCGTCGGGGCCGTCCCGGCCGTCGTTGAGGTCGCCGACGAGCAGGGCCTCGCCGTCGAGGCCCGCCAGCCCTTCGGCGACGCGGGCGAGTTCGGCGCGCCGCAGGGCCGGGCCGTCGTCCGAGTGGTCGCTGCTGAGGTGGGTGGCGCAGACGGTCAGCGGGCCGTCGGCGGAGCGGACGGTGACGGCGGCGACGGCCTTGTGCGGGGCGAGGCGGTGCAGTCCGGCCTCCAGTACGGGCAGCCGGCTGAGCAGCAGCAGCCCGAAGTCGTCGACGTCCCGGCCGTGCGGGTCGGTGCTGAGGGCGTAGCCGTGCCGGACCCAGGGGGCGTCCAGCAGCAGGGCGAGCAGCCCTGCCTCGACCTCCTGGAGGGCGATGATGTCGGCGTCGGCGGCCGCGAGGGCTTCGAGCAGCAGCGGGCGGCGCCGGGCGGTGTCGATCCGGTCGTGGTCGTAGCGGTCCCAGAGGGTGTTCCAGGTGAGCACGCGCAGGCCGCCGGTGGGCACCGGGCGGGTCGTCGCGTCGGCGACGGGCTGCCAGCCGCCGCTCTGCCAGACGTGCGGCGTCCGCGCGGTGAAGAACGGCGCGGGCAGGCGCCGCTGCTCGGTGGCGCGCCCGCGGTGCAGGAGTCGAGGCGGTCGATGCCCGCGGCACGGTCCCACACGGTCTCCCCGTCGGCCTCCACGAACAGCACCCGGTGCCAGGGGATCTCGCCGCCGGGCGTGAAGGCGTCCAGTGGGACGCGCTTGGGCTGGGCGCCGCGCTGCTGCACGCCCAGGACGAACCGTGCCGGGTCGAACCGGGCGTCCCACCGCACCCGGTGGTAGATCTCCTCGCTGGTGCGCATCACGGGTCCTCCGCGTCGAGTGTGCCTGCGGTGTCGTCGACGGTGCCGGACGCCCCGACGTACCAGGTGCGGTGCGACTCGCCCGGGTAGGGCGGCGCGAAGCGGCGCAGCTGGTCCGTGAGGACGGCGGCGGGCACCGGGTGCGGCCGTAGGGCGTTGCGCCGCAGCAGCTCGTCCGGGTCGACGAGCGGCACGGTCTGGGTGACCAGGGCGTCCCGGCGGCGCGCCACGGCCAGCACCAGGGAGCGCTGGTGGCGGTTGAGCGAGGTCGCGTCCCAGACGACGACCGCGCCGGCGGTCAGGGCCCGGTCGAGGCGGTCGAGCCCTTCGCGCAGGACGTCGCCGTTGGCGCGCTGGTCGGCGCGGTCGCCGCGGGCCGCGCGCAGCTCGTCGAGACCGATCCGGGTGTGCATGCCGGGCAGCCGGGCGGCGAGCCGGCTCTTGCCGCTGCCGGCCGGGCCGGTCAGCTGCACCAGCTGCGGGAACGCGCCGGAGCGCCAGCGCCAGGTGGCCGCCACCGCCTCCTCGGTCCCGCTGATCCGGCCGAGGGCGTACGCCTCACGGGCCTCCGCCCAGCAGCGCTCGGCGGCGGCCGGCGGCAGGTCGGCGAGTGCCTCGCGCAGGCCGCTGCGGAGCCGGGCGAGCGGGTGCGCGGTGCCGGTGCCGGTGGTGAGCAGGCCGGCGTCCTCGGCGTGCAGGGCGGACCAGTCGACCTGGCCGCGGGCCTCGTCGGCATCGGCGCCGGTCCGGCCGGTGAGGACGGCCGCCGCCACGGCGTGCAGCACGCCGAGATCGGCCGCGGCGGACAGCCGGACGAGCCCGGTGCGCCGGTCGTCGTCCGGGTAGGGCAGGTGCAGCCGGGGGTGGAGGCCGACGAGGTCCGCGACCCGGCGGGCCACCGGTGTCCCGAGCGGGGCGGCGAGCCGCGGGGCGAGCGTTTCGCGCCGGGTGGCGTGCAGGGCGGCGGCGAGGACTCCGGCGAGCCGTGCGTCGCCGGTCCGTCCCAGCGTGTCGAGTCGGGCCGACACGTCGGCGACGGCCGCGACGGCCGCTGCGGTCGCGGGGGCCGAAGTCTCCGGTGTGTCGCCGGCGCCGCGCGGGTACCCCGCGATGGCGAGCAGGGCGGGGAGGTCGGCCGTCCCGCCGGATCGGACGGTCCACAGCGCGGCGGCCGGTCCGAGCCCGTTCTCCACCACGGCCGTGTGCATCCAGTGCGTGCCGGTGGTGACGTGCCGGGGGCGGACCCACTTGGCGACGCGCCCGGCGAACTCCGCGCGGCGGAAGGCGCCGGCGGGCCGGACGACGTAGCCCTCCTGCCGCTCGGTGTCGACGGTGAGGGCCCGCAGCGCCCGTTCGTCCAGGACTCCGCGCCACAGCACGGGCGGCACCGGAACGCCGAGGCGCCGCAGGAAGCGCTCGGTCTCGTCCCAGCCGAGGCAGGTGTCCCGTTCGTCCCAGACGGAGAAGCCGTAGAACCAGGAGTCGAGGTCGCGGTAGGCGAGCGAGTGGCGGGCGAACATGTTCTCCCCGCAGATCCGCCAGCCGGCCGGGATCCCGTTGCCGATCCGCCCCTGGAGGGCCTTCACCCACGTCCGGGACGGGTGGTGGCCGGAGTCCAGGGAGCGCGCGTGCAGGCCGTCGCGGTAGAGGGTGGTGTTCTCGCCGTCGAGCTTCTCGGTGACGACCACCTCGCACCCGCGCAGGCCTGACACCCCGTCGGCCCGGACGTCGTCGGCGCTCGCCCCGGGCGACCACGGCAGGTGCGGGGTCCGCGGGTAGGGCACGCGCATGATCGGCTCCGGTCGGCGGGGGCGGGGACCCCGCCACTGTAGGAGGCCGGGGCGGACCGATCGATCCATTTACGCGCCCGCCCGGCCACGGCCCGGTCGGTGGCGCCCGACGGGACGCGATCCTCGTCCGGCCGGGGGAGCGTCCGGGCACGCGTCCGACCTGCCGGCTGCCGCCCGGTGGCCCACCACCGTCCGGCCCGACCGGAAGCGACATCTCGCGCGTTCCGCACTTTTCCTGACATCCCGGTGGAAGATGGGGGCGCTGCCGGCCCCGGCCCCGGCCCCGGCCGTGCTGAGGCCCGGAGCGGGTGGCAGCAGGCCCCGCCGACGACACAGGACGGTCATGACCGATACCACCGCTGCGCCGTCGGATCACGGCGTGCACTCCGAGGTCGGCCGGCTGCGCAAGGTCCTGGTGTGCGCGCCGGGCCTGGCCCATCGCCGGCTCACCCCGACCAACTCCGACGACCTGCTGTTCGACGACGTGATGTGGGTGGAGAACGCCCAGCGCGACCACGCCGACTTCGTCAACAAGCTCCGCACCCGCGGCGTCGAGGTGGTCGAACTGCACGACCTCCTCGCGCAGACCGTCGCCCTCCCCGAGGCCCGCGGCTGGCTGCTCGACCGGAAGATCACCGCCAACGAGGTCGGCCTCGGCCTGATCGACGGCACCCGGGCGTACCTGGAGACGCTGGCCCCGCGCGAACTCGCGGAGTACCTGATCGGCGGCCTGGCCACCACGGACCTGCCCGAGGACTTCCGCACCGGCCACCTGGCCCTCGCCAGGGAGGCGACCGGCACCCGCGAGTACCTGATGCCGCCGCTGCCGAACACCCTCTACACCCGCGACACCACCTGCTGGCTCTACGGCGGACTCACCCTCAACCCGCTCTACTGGCCGGCCCGCCACGACGAGACCCTGCTGATGAAGGCGGTCTACTCCTTCCACCCCGACTACCGCACCTCCACCGTCTGGTGGGGTGACCCCGAGCGGGAGTGGGGCCAGGCCACCTTCGAGGGCGGCGACATCATGCCGGTCGGCAACGGCGTCGTCCTGATGGGCATGAGCGAGCGCACCTCCCGGCAGGCGATCACCCAGGTCGCCGCCGCCCTGTTCGCGCAGGGCGCGGCGGAGCGCGTCGTCGTCGCCGGCATGCCCCGGCTGCGCGCCGCCATGCACCTCGACACGGTGTTCACCTTCGCCGACCGCGACATCGTCACCCTGCACCCCCCGATCATGGACGGCGTCCACACCTTCTCCCTCCGCCCGTCCGACCGGGCCCCGGGGGTGGAGATCACCGACGAGGGCGACCGGGCGTTCACCGACGTCGTCGCCGAGGCCCTCGGCCTGCCCGGGCTGCGGATCATCGCCACGGCGGGCGACGTCTACGCCTCCGAGCGCCAGCAGTGGGACAGCGGCAACAACGCCGTCGCCGCCGAACCCGGCGTCGTCTTCACCTACGACCGCAACACCCAGACCAACACCCTGCTGCGCAAGGCCGGCGTCGAGGTGATCACCATCGTCGGCGCCGAGCTCGGCCGCGGCCGCGGCGGCGGACACTGCATGACCTGCCCCCTCACCCGCGACCCCGTCGACTATTGACCGGCCGCCACCACCGCAGGAGGAGAGACGTGACGGCGACGGACGAGGCGGCCACCGGCAGCGCGAAGGCGATCCGGCTGTCGCTGCCGACCCTGACCGCGATGGTCGTCGGGTCCATGGTGGGCGCGGGCGTGTTCTCCCTCCCGCGCCGCTTCGCCGAGGAGACCGGCATCGCCGGCGCGCTGATCGCCTGGGGGATCGCCGGGACGGGCATGCTGATGCTCGCCCTGGTCTTCCAGCTCCTCGCCGTCCGCCGTCCCCGCCTGGACGCGGGCGTCTACGCCTACGCCAAGGCCGGCTTCGGGGAGTACCTCGGCTTCTTCTCCGCCTTCGGCTACTGGGCGAGCACCTGTCTGGGGAACGTCACCTACTGGGTGCTGATCATGTCCACCATCGGCGCGATCGCCCCCGCCCTCGGCGACGGCAACACCCTCCTCGCGGTGGCGCTCTCCAGCGTCGGCCTCTGGGCGTTCTACTTCCTGATCCGCCGCGGCGTCCGGTCCGCGACCGCCATCAACCGCGTCGTCACGGTCGCCAAGCTCGTGCCGATCCTGGTCTTCATCGTCCTGGCGCTGGCCTACCTCGACCCCCAGGTGTTCGCCGACAACGTCACCGGGGGCCCCGGCTACGGCAGCCTGTTCGAGCAGGCCCGCGGGACCATGCTGGTGACGGTCTTCGTCTTCCTCGGCGTCGAGGGCGCCAGCGTCTACTCCCGGCACGCCCGCCGCCGCGAGGACGTCGGCCGCGCCACCGTCCTGGGCTTCCTCAGCGTCTTCGCCGTCTTCGCCTCGGTCACCATCGTGTCCTACGGCATCCTGCCCCAGGCGCAGATCGCCGAGCTGCGCCAGCCGTCCATGGCGGGCGTCCTGGAGGCCGCCGTCGGGACGTGGGGCGAGGTGTTCGTCAGCGTCGGCCTGATCATCTCGGTGCTCGGCGCCTACCTGGCCTGGACCCTGATGGCGGCCGAAGTCCTGCTGGTCGCGGCGAAGGACCGGGACATGCCCCGGTTCCTCGCCCGGTCCAACCGGGCCGACGTCCCCGTCCCGGCCCTGCTGATGACCACGGTGCTGTCCCAGGTCGTCCTGGTGATCACGCTGTTCTCCGACGACGCGTTCAACTTCGTGCTCGACATGACCAGCGCGCTCAGCCTCGTCCCGTACCTTCTGGCCGCGGCCTACGCCGCCAAGATCATGCTCCGGCCCGAGCCCTCCGACGCGCCCGCCCGCGCGATCTCCGCCGACCTGGTCGTCAGCCTGCTCGCCACCGCCTACACGGCCTTCCTGCTCTACGCGGCCGGTCTGAAGTTCCTGCTGCTCTCCTTCGTCGTCTACGCGCCGGCGACCGTCCTGTTCGTGATGGCCCGCCGCGAGCAGCACCGGAGGCTCTTCTCCGGCCGTGAGAAGGTCATCCTCGCGCTGTCGGTGGCCGGAGCCGCCGCCGGCGTGGCCGCCCTCGCCTCCGGCGGCATCCACATCTGACGGCCGAATCCGACTGCCGAATCCGACTATTGAATTTGACCGCCGAGCGTCAGGCCCCCGCGGCCGCGACGGTTCCGGGGTGCAGAGCACGGCGCACTGGCGCAGGGTCGGAGGCATGACGTCACCCGAGTACCGCGGCCCGGCGACACTCCTCGCCGAGGGGCAGGAGATCGCCGTGCGGGTGGAGCTGTCCGGCGACGTGCCCGACTACGGGCTGGCGAGCTGGACGGGCACCGTGGAACCCGACGACCCGCGGGCCGCGGTCGGGGCCGTCCGCCGCGGCCGCCTCCGCCTGCCGGGCGGCTGGGAGGGCGGCTTCGCCGTGATGCGGACGGTCCTGGGCTCGTCGACCATCTGGGTGAGAGGCAACGACCCCGAGGCCTCCCCGGCCGGCTGGCCCTGAACCCTGCTCGCTGCGCCCGCTGCGCCTGTCGTGCCCGCCGCGTCCGCCGTGCTGTGGCGGGCGGGTCGGGAGCCGTGTTGGGATGGACGGGGAGGGCCCGGGAGCAGGCGTGCGCCGGGCACATCGGAGGAGGCCACCGTGACCGCACCGTCCGACACCCCGACCATGCGGGCCGTCGCCTACGACACGTACGGCGGCAACGAGGTCCTCGCGCCGACCACCCGCCCCCGCCCGAAGGTCGGGCCGGGCGAGATCCTGATCCGTGTGCGCAGCGCCGCCGTCAACCCGGTCGACTGGAAGGTGATGGCCGGCGGGCTCGACGGCCTGATGGACGTGGTCTTCCCGGTCGTGCCCGGGTGGGACGTCGCCGGAGTCGTCGAACAGGTCGGTTTCGACACGCCCGAGTTCGCCCCCGGTGACGAGGTGTACTCCTACGCCCGCCGGGACTACGTCCACGGCGGCACGTTCGCCGAACTGGTGACCGTCGCCGCGCGCGACGCCGCCCCCAAGCCGGCCGGGCTGAGCTGGGACGAGGCCGCCGGCCTGCCGCTCGCCGGCCTCACCGCCTACCAGACGCTCGTTCGGCTGGGGACGGGGCCCGAGGACACCGTCCTGGTGCACGGCGCCGCCGGCGGCGTGGGGACCTTCGCCGTGCAGATCGCCGTGGCACTCGGAGCGCGCGTCATCGGCACCGCGTCGCCCGCCAATCACGACCGGCTCCGGGCGCTGGGCGCCGAGCCGGTGGCCTACGGCGACGGGCTCGAAGGCAGGGTCCGCGATCTGGCGCCCGCCGGGGTGACGGTGGCGGCCGACTACGTCGGCGGGGTGCTGGACACCACGCTCGCGGTGCTGCGGGAGGGCGGCCGGCACGCGTCGATCGCCGACGACCGGGTGGTCGGCGCGGGCGGACGGTGGATGTGGGCCCGCCCGGACGGGGCCGGCCTGCGCGCCCTGGCGGCCCTGGTGGACGAGGGGCGGCTGACCGTCCCGGTCGCGGCGGTCTTCCCGCTGGAGCAGGTCGCCGACGCGTTCGAGCTGAGCCGGGCCGGTCACACCCACGGCAAGATCGTGATCCGCGTCTCGGAGTGAGCCCGGTCAAATGCCCGACGTTTCCGCAGGTCACAGCCATCGCTGTCACTCGATCGAGAAAACTTCTGCCCGGCACCCATCCGGCCCCGGCCCTGCGCCGAACGGCTGATGTGACACAGGAACAGATACCCGACGCGGCAGGGCCCCACGGGGCCGCACGCCCGAGCCGACCGATCCGGCCATCGGTGTTCTGAGGGCCCGTCGGGTGATCGGCCCGACCGTCCGCCTCCGACCTCACCCCTGTTGACCGCACCGCCCCCGACCCGCAGCCGCCCGGGCTGCCGGGTGGTTCACCCTGTCCTTTTGCCGAGGAGCATTCGATGTCCGCCACCCTGTCCCGCAGCAAGTCCTTCGTCGTCCTCGTCGCCGCCGGCGCCCTCACCCTCGGTCTGAGTGCCTGCAGCAGCGGCGGCGGATCCAGCAGCAACGCCGCTCCGGCCGGCAGCGCCACCGCCGCCGCGCCGACCTCGGCCATGCCCACCGCCGGCTCGGACGCCACGATGGCGGCCGACCAGCCGTTCGGTGCGGCCTGTGCGGCGGTGCCGAAGGACGGCGCGGGCTCGTTCAGCGGAATGGCCCAGGACCCGGTGGCGACGGCGGCCTCCCACAACCCGCTGCTGTCCACCCTGGTCGCCGCCGTGCAGCAGGCCGGCCTGGTCGACACCCTCAACTCCGCGCAGAACATCACCGTGTTCGCGCCCACCAACGACGCCTTCGCCAAGATCCCGAAGAAGGATCTCGACGCCCTGCTCGCCGACAAGGCCAAGCTCACCAAGGTCCTCACCTACCACGTCGCCCCCAACCGGCTCGCCCCGACCGCGCTGTCCGGCAGCCACACGACCCTGGAGGGCGGCGAGGTGAAGGTCATGGGCTCCGGCGCGGACTTCACCGCCAACGGCAACGCGAAGGTGCTCTGCGGCAACGTGCAGACCTCCAACGCCACGGTGTACATCGTCGACACCGTCCTGATGCCGGCCTCCTGACCTGGCCGGCCCCTCGACCGCAGCCCCGGCCCCTGGTGCTCCTCGGCCGGGGCTGCGCCCCGCCCGTCGTACGGCGGCGCCACGCGACTGCGCCGTCGACGTCGCCCTCGCCGTCGACGAAAGGACGCCCGTGGAGACCCGCCACCGGCCCGGCACCGCCGGTACTTCCGGAACTCCCGGTACTTCCGGAACTCCCCCAGGGCGCGGGCCCCGCTCCAGGCCTTCCGCCTCGACCACGAGCCCCGGCACCCCCGGGCCGCCGTCCTCCTGCTGCACGGCGGGCGGGCCGACGGCCTCACCGCGCCGTCCCGGCTCAACCTCCCGGACCGCCGGATGAGGCCGTTCGGACGGGCGGTGCGACGCCAACTGCCGGGGGACGTCGTACTGATCGGATCGGTGCGCTACCGCTTCCGGGGATGGAACGGGCGGGCCGCCCACCCGGTCGAGGACGCCCGCCGGGCACTCGACACCCTGGCCGGGCTCGTGCCGGACGCTCCGGTCGTGCTCGTCGGTCACTCCATGGGCGGTCGCGCCGCACTCGCCGCCGCCGCCCATCCGGCGGTGGCGGGGGTCGTCGCCCTGGCCCCCTGGTGCCCGCCGGGCGAGCCGGTCGCCCACCTCTCCGGCCGCAGCCTCGTCCTGCTGCACGACGAGCGGGACACCGTCACCTCCGCCGCCCTGACCTGGGAGTTCGCTCGCCGGGCCGCCGCCGCAGGGGCCCGCGTCGGCACGGTCGCAATGCCGTACGGGGGTCACACCATGCTGCGCGGCGCCCGCGCCTGGCACCGCCTCGCCGTCGACGCCACCGCCGCCGTCCTGACCGGAGCGCCGCTGTGCCTCGCGGGTGCCGCCGCCGGTGACGACGGCGACCCGGCGGGCCGCGGATTCCGGCAGGACCCGCACCGGCTGCCGTGACGGCACGTCAGGCCGGTGGGTGCGCTCACGCTCCACCGCGACGTGAGGCTCCGCGTTTCGATCCCGGGCATCGTGCCGAGACTCCCGTAGGGCACACCGCGCGGGCCGTCGCCCGCGGTCGGGAGGCGGCAGCTGTGGACTGGGCACCGGTGGTCGGCACGGTGGTCGGCGCGCTCGTCGGCGTCGGGGCGACGACGGTCGCGGACCGGAGCCGGTGGGGACGCGAGGAGCGGCGCCATGCGCGCGCCGTCCGCCGGGAGTTGTGCAGCCAGTACCTGCCGGCCCTGCACGATGCCGGTGCGAACCGGCAGAGGCGGTCACGGAAAGGGCTACGGAAGGTCCGGATACCGGGTGTCGGGGCGCGGCCGCTCGGTGACGATCTCGTACAGGCCGGGGCCGGCCTTGCGGAATCGGCCGCTCATCGCCTTCGTCGGCCGGGCCCGCTGCACGTCGAGGCGGTCCGTCGCGACTCCCGGCGGGATCTCCACGCGCGAGTGCGATGACGCTCCGACGGTGTGCGACAGCCACTACCGGACCGCCTCCGGTGCCGTGGCGGCCGCGGTGGCGACCGCCACTGCCAGGGGATCACGAAGGGGGCGGCCCAGGATGTCGGCGAGGTCGGGGCCGGTACCGTCCAGGAAGCCGTGCCGGATGCAGGTCGCGATCGAGGCAAGCATGGGCGGCTGGAAAGGCAGCAGTCCCGGCATCTCGTGGAGCCGGCGCCGGTACTCGCCCAGGCCGATGGTCCGGTGCGGTACCGCGAAACGGTCGGCCACGTCCGCTGCCGTGATCGGCGTGCCGACCAGATCGTAGGTGCGTCCGCTGTGTCGGGCCGGATCCGCCGCGATGACCGCTGCGGCCTCGGCGAGATCCTCGCGGGCGACCGCGGCCAGGGCGCCGTCGCCGAACGCGGACTCCACACCGTCCTGTGCCCACATCAGCAGACCACCGAAGAGTTCGGCGTAAAGACCGTTCCGCAGGATCGTCCACGGCACATCGCCAGCCCGCAGGAGTCGTTCGGTCGCACGGTGCGCCAGCGCGAAACCGAGATGGTCGCCGGCACCGGTCAGGCTCGTGTAGACGACATGCCCCACCTTGTCCCGGGCCGCGGCGTCCAAGACGGCCGCGTGCCGCTCGATGACCCGGTCATCCTCGGCGTAGCCGGCGGAGATCAGCACCAGGGTCGACACACCAGCGAGGTCGATGCCGGGCGGCTCGTCGAAATCCAGACGCAGCATCCCCGCGCTCGGGGTGCGGCTTCCGCCTGTCGCGATCACACCCCTGGCACGCAGCGCCGCCAGAGTGGCTTGGCCGAGGTTCCCGTTCGCTCCGGTCACCAAGATCATGTCTGTCACGTCTCCCGATGTGGTTCTCTTCAGTAACTACGCTTGATCCTCATCCGCCCACCAAGCAGCCACAAGGAGGCAGTTCGATGTCACCCACGCACACGCAGGTAACCACCCCACCCGCCGACCTCGACCCCTGCGGGCGCGAAGACCACCCGGACTGTGGGATCCGCGACGTGCTGGACCGTATCGGGGACAAGTGGTCGGTCCTCGTGATCGTCGAACTGGCCAGCGGCCCGCGCCGCTTCCGGGAACTGCAACGCGCGATCGACGGCATCTCCCAGCGGATGCTCACCCTCACTGTGCGCAGGCTGGAACGCGACGGGCTCATCCTCCGCACCGTGTACCCGACGGTTCCGGCCCAGGTTGACTACCGCCTCACCGACACCGGGGCCGACCTGACCCACCTGGTCAAGGCGCTCGCCGACTGGTCCCTCGCTCACCGCACCGTCATCGCCAAGGCACGGCACCAATATGACCGGATCCACCCCGACCACGACATCCGGTGACCGGCACCGTCGGATGCCGCGGCACTGGCAGTTCGTGGGCCTATCGCTCCCCACCCTCCCAACTCAGCTGAAGTGAGAACGATCCGAGAAGCGAGGAGAGTAACCTCGAACAAAATCCGGATTCGCCATCAACCACACAGCTCAGGCCGGCGATACGGCGGCCGCCAAGCAGACGGGCGAACGTGAAGGGCCCCGGCAGGTGGTGGTTTCCGGCTCGCAGCCCGCCCGGCGAGGCCGGCTGTCCCGGACGGGACGTCAGGCCCCGCACGATCGCCTCCAGCGCCTCCTCCTGGTGCCCCCGCAGCGAGATCCCGGCGGCAGACCGAGCGACCGCTGGACCCGGCTCTACAACGTTCACGAAGACGTGCTCCTCTTCGACGTCCTGGCAGCCGCCCCGCAGGCACCTCCGGGCCGAGGCCCGGCTTCCCGGCCGATCGGCCGGGACCCGACCCGGGCGGATTTACTGGGGGAGTCGCCGGTCGCGGATCTCGGCCCAGTTCAGGGAGTCGCGGATGCCGTCGGCGATGCTGAATCGCGGTTCCCAGGCGAGCAGCCGCTTGGCCCGGTCGCTGCGGGTGAAGGCGCCGGCGACGGCGCCGGGGCGCGGGTCTGTCTCGACCGTCACGACCGGTGGGGTGACCACGGTGTTGAAGGCCGTGACCAGCTCGGTGACGGTGGTGCCCGTGCCGGTGCCGAGGTTGATCACCGAGGAGCGTTTGCCGTCCAGGGCGGCATCGAACCGCTGGAGCACAGCTATGTGTGCGGCGGCCAGGTCCCAGACGTGTACGTAGTCGCGGATGCCCGAGCCGTCGCGGGTGGGCCAGTCGGTGCCGGTGATCCGGAACGGCAGGCCGTCGTCGTGTGCCTCGATCAGCTTGCCGAGCGCGTGGCTGGGCCGGCGCAGCTGGAGGCCCGTGCGGAGTTCGGGGTCGGCGCCGATCGGGTTGAAGTAGCGCAGGGAGAGGATTCGGATGGGCTGGGTGGCGGCGATGTCGGTGAACATGGCCTCGCAGACCGCCTTGGTGCGCGCGTACGGGCTCTGCGGGGCGATCCCCGACTCCTCGTCCACGCTGAAGTCCTCGCCCGGCAGGTAGATCGAGCCGGAAGAGCTGAAGATCATCTTCTGGCAGCCGTTGCGGATCAGGTGGCCGACGAAGTCCAGGCTCTTGGCCACGTTCGCCCGGTAGTAGCCGAGCGGGTCACCGACCGAGTCGGGCACGACGATCAGTGCCGCGCAGTGCACGACCGCCTCGATCTCCGGATGCTCGGCGAAGACCCGGTCCACCAGAGCGCCGTCCGCGATGTCGCCCTCGTAGAAGGCGCGACCCTCGGTGAACTCCCGACGTCCAGTCACCAGACTGTCCAGGATCACCGGCGTGATGCCCACGTCCAGGCAGGCGGAGGCGACGGTGCTGCCGATGTACCCGGCGCCGCCCGAGATCAGTACCTTCATGTTCGACTTCGACCCTTTCCATTCCCCTGCTGACCAGGCGGTTCGTGCCGTGAGCCTAGCCCGGCCGGAGCGACGGCATGGCGCGGCAGGCGCCCCTGGCACCACTGGGACCGGTGTCGGCCGAGGGCACCGGCACTCGACGGGCCTGGGGTGGAGTCCGGCGTTGCCGCTCGGGGCCCGGGCTCCCGGCTATGCGAGCTCGATGCTCAGTTGCGCGCCCAGTTCTCTGAATCCCAGGGCGATGGCGACCCGCCGGGACCCAGGAACCCGTGCCCGCCATTGCGGCCGTAGCCCGGCCGCGAGGGCGTGCGTGGTCGTTGCCGAACCCGTCACCCGGGCCAGCCCCCGGCCCCGCCACCCGGGCGCGGTGAGCACACTGATGTGGGCGGTCCGACTCGGCCAGGCCCGGTAGCCGGCGGCGGCGACCACCTGGCCGGCCTCGCGGACCACGAACGCGGGTGAGGTGATCTCATCCAGACCGGCTTCCCCGGCGTCACCGTCGCCCGCCAGCTGCTCCAACTGCCTCAGGTCCGGATGTCCGCCCGGCAGTTGTTCCACCGTCAGTGCACCGGGCGCCACGGGACGGAATCCGTCCGGGGCCACGTAAGCCATCGCCGCAGGACCGAGAATTCGGGCCACCGGCAGTATGCCGCGGATCGCCTCGGCATCGACGACGGCCTCCACGGGCAGCGTCGCGAACGCATCGCGAACGATCGCAGCCGCATCCTCGCTGGGCGCGGTCACGATCGCCGATCCACCCAGAGCCACCACGCCGACCCACCCGGCAGGGCACATCCCCGATCCCGGCGAGACGACCACGCGCACGCCCCCTGCCGTCGGGAACGAAACCGGCGCCGAGGCCAGGCACTCCCACAGCCCAAGGGCTCCGACCAGCAGAGGATCTATCGACATGCCCCGATCCTGCCAGCCCGGACGCCCTGCCGACCTGCGAAATTTAACCGGCGAGATCCTCACTAAGAGGAGCTAACACAAAGCCGTCGTTCGGCCATGTCTCATCGTCCGTATGCTCGTTGGTCCATCCGTGGGGAATCTGAAGGGTCCGCCGTGGGTGGTGTCGGACGATCTCTGGGCGCGGATCGAGCCGCTGCTGCCGGTTCGGCAGCGGCGGTCTCGCAATCCGGGTCGGTTACCTCTCGATGATCGCGGCTGTCTGCAGGGGATCCTGTTCGTGCTGCACACCGGGATCCAGTGGGAGTGGCTGCCACAGGAGCTGGGCTTCGGCTCCGGGATGACGTGCTGGCGCCGGCTGCGGGACTGGCACGAGGCCGGTGTCTGGGACCGGCTGCACCAGGTGCTGCTGACCGAGCTGCACCGCGCGGGGAAGCTGGACTGGTCCCGGGCGGTGATCGACGGCTCCCACCATCAGGCGCGTCGGGGCGGCCCAAAACGGGCCCGAGCCCGGTCGACCGCGCCCGGCCGGGCTCCAAGCACCACGTCATCACCGACGCTCACGGCACCCCGCTCGCCATCACTCTGACCGGCGGCAATCGCCACGACGTCACCCAGTTGCTTCCCCTGCTGGACGCGATCCCGCGCATTCGCGGAGCCACCGGTCGCCCGCGCCACCGACCCAGGGAGCTGTTCGCCGACCGCGGTTACGACTTCGACAAGTACCGCCGACTGCTGTGGAAGCGCGGCATCAAGCCGGTCATCGCCCGCCGCGGAGTCCCACACGGCTCCGGCCTGGGCACTGTCCGCTGGGTGGTCGAGAGCACGAACGCCTGGATCCACGGCTTCCGTCGCCTCCGCATCCGATGGGACATACGCGACGACATCCACGAGGCATTCCTCAAGCTGGCCTGCTGCGTGATCACCTACCGACGCGTCCGCGCTTTGTGTTAGCTCCTCTAAGGACAACAAGACCCCGTAAAGTACGGAAATCCGCCCAAACTCATCCCTGCCGGAGACTCGAGGGCGGCGGGCCGACCTCCAGCGAACTCGGGCCCCGGCCGGACCCACGTGCAGACCATGAGACTAGATCTTGATCCAGTAACGTCGCACTGCACCGGACCCGGCGTCCCGGGAGCCTTCCAAAACGCCACCGTTGAGCTCGATCGTCCTCGCCGAGGCAATGTTGTCGGCCTCGCAGACGATGAGCACCTGGTCCAGGTCGAGTGTCCGTGCCTCGTCGAGCATCCGCCCCAGCGCCCAGGTGGCCAGTCCACGCCGGCGCGAGGACGGTCGGATGCCGTAGCCGATGTGGCCGAACTCTGGCACCGATTCGTTGAGCCTGAGCCGCAGCGCGATCCCGCCGTGTACCCGATCGCCATCAACGATCCACCGGTACACACAACCTCGGCCGCTCTCCACCTCCTCCGGACCGGACGCGTCAGCCAACCGCGCTGCCCAGGCAGCAAACCCGTCCGGCAGGTCCACCTCGTCCGACGGCCCGATCCCGAACCCGTCCTCGTGCAGCCCGGGGCCCCACTCGTCACGCGCCTCGAGCCACGCGCGGTGCAGACGGGCGGTCGGCGCAATCAGTTCAGGCACACAGCGACGATACCGACCCACACAATCAAGATCCACAACTGGAGCCCCATCCCCCGGGCCAGGCCAGTCCCAACACTGCGCCAGCCACGAGTATACGAACGGCCGAGTAGGCACGCCTCACGCCGTCAGCGGTTCCTGTCCGTTTGTCAGGTAGCGCCGGCCTAGGCGGGTGAAGGCGGTGGGGCTCGGGCGGTGCGGGAGGAACTCCTTGATCCGCTGCGCGCATTCACGTGGGCTCGCCGTGCTGGTGTCGCACTCCAGGTCATAGTCACCGTGGCCGTGGACCAGCCCGTACTGGTGCGCCGCGAGGCCCGGCGGGCGGTCACCCCGGGCCAGCTCGCGGCGGGCCAGTTCGTCCAACGGGCAGTGGACACCGACGAACAGCACATCCTCGGGCCGCAGCACCGTCAAGCAGTCGACCAGCCGCCACGGCTCGCTCAGCACATGGTCGACCACGATGTCGTTACCCGCCTCGGCCATGGCCGCGATCGACCGGTGGAAACCCATCCTGGTCCGCCGCAGCGCGGCATCGAGATCCTCCGCCCCCAGCTCCCGCTTGCTGCGCATCGCGTTGAAGCCGTCGACCGCCATGTGGAAGAAGACGCCGTCGTCCAGGATGTCCAGAAGCTCCCTGGCGATGCTCGACTTCCCCGAGCTGGAGGTGCCGTTGAGAAAAATGATCCGACCAGATGCCATATTGACATGATCACATGTTGCCGGTGCCGCGCTCAGGAGATGTCCAGCGGATGTGGCGCCCGGCCTGGAAGACGGTGGCGGTCTTCTCGTACCGGGTGGCCAGGCCGCGCAAGTTCTTCAGCCGCCGCGGCCGGGAGACGTGCTGATCGGCCTGCTGGACAGCGAGAACGCCACCGTTCGGCAATGGGCGGCCGAAGCCCTGGCGGACCTGGAGATCCAACGTGCCGTGCCCGATCTTCAACGAGCCTATGAAGCCTTCCGGCAGCGAGGGGAGGCCCCCGATGACAGCGAGGGCGAGGCGCTTCGCTGGGCGCTGACTGATCTCGGCGCCCGCGAGCTCGTGATCCCGCCCCGGGCTGCTGCGCTGCGGGCCTCGTTCGGGAACCTGGCCCCGGCGTGGTCGACAGCTCACCTTACTGAGGTCATCGAGGATCTTGCCGCTCACGGTCAGGCCGTGCTCTATTTCCAGGTGTGGCAGATCAGGCCGAACAACGGGGCCTTCTGGCGTCGGGGTCCGGGCATCGACTGGGACATCGACCGCCATTTGCCCTGGGCTCGGATCGTGGGCGAATGCCGGGACTGAGCCCTTCTCGCAGCCGAAGCAACTGACAAGGATGCCGACCTGGTGGCGACGATTTCTTGGATTGACGTCTCGGACCTGTGAGGGCTCTGGATCTGATCGATATTGGCGGCCAGGTCGCAGTGCTGTCCGAGGGCCACGGCGAGCTCGTTGCAGAGCCGCTCGTTCTCCATGCCTGGACCTGCAGCGCGCCCTCGACACCGCGCGGCTTTGCCCAGCGCCCGCCGGCTGTCCCGCCCAGGGAAGGTGATCGCGGTCGGGCCGTCAGAGCCCGGTCCGCAACGCCTGGTCCGCAAGGCCCGGTCACCAGTGGTGGGTCCGGCCGTCGGCGGATGCCGGGGTGGGTGCCGGCGGGGGCGGTGACGTGAGGTGGGCGTGGACGGTCTTGCCGCTGCCGGCTTCGAGCGTCACGGCCACGGCGTCGCACAGGGCGACCACGAGGGCCAGACCTCGGCCGCCGAGTGCGGTGTCCGCGGTGACGACCCGCGGCAGCGGCATCAGGCGGCTGGTGTCGTGGACGGACACCTCCACGCCGTCCGGCCCGCCGAGCAGGTGGAGGCTGCCGGGGCCGTGGGTGTGGCGGATGGAGTTGGTGACGAGCTCACTGACCACCAGCACGGCGTCCTCGCGCACGGCGCGCGGCAGCTGGGCCCGGGTCAGGTAGGCGCGGGCGTGGGCCCGGATGTCCGCCACGCACTGCAGGCGGGCGGTGAACGGCTCGCTCCACCCCCGTCCGCTGGAGGGCACGGTGGCTCGGGCGCCTGCCGCGGCGGCCGGCGGCGGGTCGGGGGAACTGGACGACGGCGGTCATGGCCTGACGCTCTTTCCTGGCGCTGGTCGGCCCGGTGGTCGGTTCGGGCGGTCGGCCCGGGTGGTCGGCGCGGCGGGCGGTGGTGCCCGCCGGCCGGGGAGGCCCGGCGTCCGTGGGCGCCGGGCCGTTCGGTGCGGCCGGCCGTGCCGGCCCGGTCAGCGGCAGTACCAGCCCGCCGGAACCCAGACCCGATCCCAGTGGGCCGGGATCCACTTGTTGTCCCAGCCGGCCTTGTGCCAGGTCTTGTGCCAGTAGCCGTGGTGCCAGTGGTGGTGGGAGTCCCACCAGCCCGGGTGCCAGTCGTTGTGCCAGTAACCGGCGTGCCAGACCTTCTGCCAGTGCCCGCCGACCCACGTGTTCTCCCAGTGCGCCGGGTACCAGCGGCAGTCCTTGTCGTGCGAGACCGAGGACACGCTCGCGGTGGTGGTGGCCGAGGCCGTTGCGGCCGAGGTGGCCACGGCCGCGCCGCCCCCGAGCATCACGCAGGTCGCAGCGACTGCCAGCGACCGCTTGGTTCGCGTGGTGCGCATCGCCCTGCACCTCCTTCCTGATGGTCCGTCGGCTCGACCGGGCCTTCCACGGAAGGGAGTTCCGCTGCGGCCCGTCCGGCCGGGTGGTTTTCCATGACCTTGATTCGTCCACGAAGGCACGAGGGACTGGAGGAAATATCGGTCAAATATTCGACAATCGGACGCCCGAACACCGACCGGCCACGTGCCGACGGCGGAGCGGGCGCCGAGTCGGAACGATCCCGCACCCGTCCGGACCGGGCCCGGCGCCGAACACCAGGTAGGGACGTCGTGCCGACGTCACGCCACGACGCGGGTGAGTCGGCGGGTACGGAGGAGTCTCCCTTGGTGAATCAGGTCTGTCGGACGTCCGGCACCCCGTTCGACCGCGAAGAGCTGGCCGAGCTGGTGGCCAAGGTGGCCGTCGGCGACCACGACGCCTACCAGCAGGTGTACCGGGCCCTGGCCGGGCCCGTGTTCGGGCTGGTACGGCGGGTCCTGCGCGACCCCGCCCAGTCGGAGGAGGTGGCCCAGGATGTGATGCTCGACGTCTGGCGCCGGGCCGCCCAGTACCGGCCGGAGCGCGGCGGCGTCGTCCCGTGGGTGATGACCATGGCCCACCACCGCGCGGTGGACCGGGTGCGACTGGTGCAGAACACCGTGCAGCGCGAGGAACGCGCCGCGGCCCAGGCCCACACCACGGCCTTCGACCAGGTCGCCGAGCAGGTCGAGGACCGCCTCGACCGCGAACGGGTGCGGCACTGCCTGCAGGCGCTCAGCGACCTGCAGCGCCAGTCCCTCACACTCGCCTACTACCGCGGGCTCACCTACCAGGAGGTCGCCGACATGCTGGACGCGCCCCTGAGCACCGTCAAGACCCGGATGCGCGACGGCCTGATCCGGCTGCGCGACTGCCTGGGGGTGGAGCCATGACCGACCCGGCCGACGTGCACGCCCTGTCCGGCGCCTATGCCGCACACGCACTGACGGAGCCGGAGCGGGCCGCCTTCGAACGGCACCTGGCGCTCTGCGCGACCTGCCGCCTCGAGGTCGCCGGGTTCCGGGCCGCGCTGGCCCGGCTGGGCTGCGCCGAGGCGGCCGACCCGCCGGCGGGTGCGGAGGAGCGGGCCATGGCCGCCGTCACCCGGATCCGCCCGTTCCCGCCGGCCCGCCCGGCCGGCCCCGGGCCGGAGCCCCGGCCCGGCCGGTTCGCCCGCGCCCTCCGGCGCCCCGGACGGCTGGTGCTCGCGGCCTGCCTGGCCCTCGCCGTCGTCTCCGGCGCTGTCGCCGTCCGCCAGTACGACCGGGCCCAGCACGCCCGCACCGAGTCCGTGCGGCTGCACACCGAACTGTCCGAGTTCGCGGCCCTGCTCACCGCCCCCGACGTACGGACGGCCACCACCCGGGCGGCGGGCGGTACCGGCACCGGCACCGCGGTCTGGTCCGCGAGCCGGGACCGCGCCGCCTTCCTGGCCACCGACCTGCCGGCCCTGCCCGCCGGCAAGGCCTACGAGCTGTGGCTCGACGACGGCGGGGCCGCCCGCCCCGCCGGGCTGCTCCACGGCCCCGACGGCTCGCTGATCCTGGACGCGCCCGTCCACGGCGCCCGTGGCATCGGCCTCACCCTCGAACCGGCCGCCGGGTCGCCCATCCCCACCACCGACCCGATCCTGCTGCTCCCCCTCGCCTGACGCGCACGGCTGTCCCCCTTCGTCCGACGCACGGCGCGGCCGGACACCCATGGCGCCGCAGGCTAGGGTTGACCCCGGTGTGCCGGGAAGTCTGGTCGGCCCGGGGACGGAACGCGGCGAACCGCCGCGGCAGCCCGGTCAGTGCCGGAGGTCTCTGATGCGCGCGGTGGGTACCGTCCTCTTCCTGGTCGTCCTCGCGACGGCGGTGGCGACCTTCGCCCGCAGGCTGCGGATCCCGGCGCCGTCGGTGCTCGTCCTGGCCGGTGTCCTGGTCGCCCTCGTCCCCGGCGCCCCCACGCCGGACATCCCCCCGCAGGCCATCTCGCTCGTCGTGCTGCCGCCGCTGCTGTACGCCTCCGCCGAGGAGCTGTCCCTGCGCGACCTGCGCACGGTCTGGCGGCCCGTCACCGTCCTCGCGCTCGGGCTCGTGCTGGCTTCGGCCGCGGCGATCGGCGCGCTTGCGGTCGCGATCACCCCGCTGTCCGCCCCGATGGCCTTCGTCCTCGGCGCGGTGCTCGCCAGTACCGACCCGGTCGCGGTGACAGCGCTGGGCCGGCGGCTCGCCCTGCCGGGCAAGGTGCAGGTCCTCGTCCAGGCCGAGAGCCTGTTCAACGACGCCACCTCGCTGGTGCTGTTCAAGGTCGCGGTCGCCGTCGCGGTGGCCTCGGGCGCCGTCTCCTGGCAGTTCGCCGTGGGAGACTTCGTCCTCCTGGCGGGCGGAGGCGCCGTCGTCGGCGCCGTGCTCGCGGCCGCCGTCCGGCTGATCCGCAGGCACACCGCGGACCCGGTGCTGGAGACGGTGATCGCCCTGGTCACCCCGTATGCCGCCTACGTCCTCGCGGAGTCCGTGCACGCCTCCGGCGTCACCGCGGTGGTCGTCGCCGGGGTCGTCCTCGGCCGGTCCGGCCACCGCCTCTCCGACGCGGCGATCCGGCTCCAGCTGTCCGCCGTGTACGCGGTGGTCGTCTTCCTGCTGGAGAGCGTCGTCTTCGGCATCATCGGCCTCGAACTGCCCACCCTGGTGCGCGACCTCCCCGCCGGCAGCGGGCGGTGGCCGCTCCAGGCACTGGCCGTGGCGGTGGTGCTGATCGCCCTGCGCGTCCTCTGGGTGCTGCCGATGTCCGCCGCCGTCCGGCCCGAGCGCGGCCTCTCCTCCTGGCGGATCGCCACGGTGGTCACCTGGGCCGGTACCCGCGGGGTGATGCCGCTCGCCGCGGCCCTGTCCATCCCGCTGGTGACCGAGGACGGCGCCGGGCTGCCGGGGCGCCCGCTGGTGCTGGTGCTCACCACCGCGGTGGTCGTCCTCACCCTGGTCGTCCAGGGGTTCAGCCTCTCCGCCGTCGTGGACCGCTCCGGTCTCGCCCTCGAACCGGAGCACACCGCCCGGGAGGAGAACGACGCCCGCGCCGCCCTCGACCGGGCCGGCCTGGCCCACCTCGACCGGCTCGCCGGGCTGGAGACCTTCCCCGAGGCGGCCCTCGCGCTCGCCCGCCAGGGTCTCACCACCCGCCTCGCCGACACCGCCGAATCGGGCACCGGCACCCTGGCCGGCGCCTACCGGCAGCTGCGCCAGGACGTCATCGCCGTCCAGAACACCGAGCTGCTGCGCCTCTACGACGAGCACCGGATCAGCGACACCACCCGCCGCACCCTCCAGTACGACCTCGACCGCGAGGAGACCGCGCTGCGCGACGGCTGACGGCCCGGACCTCCGCAGGACGGCACCGAGCCTCCCGCAATTCAGACATAACGTCACATATGCTGCGCCCTGCGGGTGCTGGCCTGCTCCCTCTGCCGGGAGCGGGCGCTGCGGCGCCCGCACGTCAGGCCATGTCATCGACCGCCCGGATGTGACGCCGAGCCGCTCCCGTGGCACC
Organism: Kitasatospora paranensis; assembly: GCF_039544005.1. NCBI lineage: Bacteria > Bacillati > Actinomycetota > Actinomycetes > Kitasatosporales > Streptomycetaceae > Kitasatospora > Kitasatospora paranensis. The sequence goes on along the minus strand of NZ_BAABKV010000001.1, from coordinate 1,469,822 downwards.
GATCCAGGGCCCGGCCATCCGGACCGGACGCAGCCCCGGTTCCCAGGAGGAAACCCATCGTGCAGAGGATCACCCGCCTCGGCATCGCCGTCGCGACCGCTCTCGCCGCATCAGCCGTCTCCGCCCCGGCCGTCTCCGCCACCACCGGCGATGCCGGCGGCCACCACGCCGTGTTCGTCCAGACCGACAATCCCGCGGGCAACCAGGTGGTCGCCTACCATCGCGGCGAGGACGGGCGGCTCGCGCCGGCCCGCAGCTACGACACCGGCGGCCTCGGGGGCGTGCTGGACGGTTCCGTCGCCGACCACCTCGCCTCGCAGGGATCGCTGACGTACGACGCACACCACGCCCTGCTGTACGCGGTGAACGCCGGCAGTGACACCGTCACCGTCTTCGCGGTGGACGGCGACCGGCTGGTGCGGCGGCAGGTCGTCCGGTCGGGCGGACGGTTCCCGGTCAGCGTCGCGGTGCACGGCGACGTGGTCTACGTGCTCAACGCGCTGGAGGGCGGCTCGATCCAGGGCTTCACCGTCGCCGGCGGGCGCCTGCGGGCCGAGGCGGCCTGGCACCGGAGCCTGGGGCTGGATCCGAACGCCACCCCGCAGTTCGTCAACACGCCCGGTCAGGTGGGCTTCACCGGTGACGGCTCGCAGCTGGTGGTGACCACCAAGGCCAACGGCAGCAGTATCCTCGTCTTCGACCTGCACCGCACCGGCGCACCCGCCGACGCCCCGGTGGTCACCGCGCAGCCCGGCGCGGTGCCGTTCGGGTTCGTCACCAGTGGCGACCGCGGTCTCTTCCTCACCCAGGCCGGCCCGAACGCGGTGGCGACCGTCCGGATCCACCGCAATGGCACGGCCACCCAGTCCGCGGCCGTGGCCACCGGCCAGTCCGCCACCTGCTGGGTCACCGCCGCCGGCGGATTCCTGTACGCCTCGAACGCGGGCAGCTCCACGCTCAGCGCCTTCCGGGTCGGCGAGCGCGGCGACCTCACGCTGCTGGGCACCACCCCCACGGACCCCGGCACGGTGGACTCCGCGGCCTCCTCGGACGGCCGGTTCCTGTACGTGCAGACGGGGGTCAAGGGCATCGTCGACGAGTTCCGGGTCGGCCGGGACGGCTCACTCACCGCACTGGGGTCGCAGACCGTCCCCGGTGCGGTCGGCGGCGAGGGCATCGTCGCGTTCTGACCGGTCTCCTGCCGTGCGCCGCGCCCGGTCCGCCGGGGGCGGCGTACGCTGCCGTCCGGAGCCGTGGCCGGCATGGGCTGCACGAGCCCACGAGTCGATCCCACGACACGATCCCACGAGATACGACGAGTGCGCCGTCCGCCACGAGGCGGACCGTACGGGGCGCCGCCGTAAACGAGTGGCTGGGGAAGGCCATCCGCTGTGATCATGCAGCAGTGGACACAGGCCTTCCCGACGGGTGGACGATCGAGCGGGTGCGCTCCGCTTCGGGGGACTCCGAGGCGGCCCTGCTCTCCCTCGAACGACTCGTCGTCGTCGAGGAGAGCGGCCTTGCCGACTACACCCCCTCCGGCCTGACGTCGTCCTCTCCTTCCACGGCCTCTGCCTCGTGAGGGCCGACGGCGACTGGTTCATGGGGCAGCTCGACATCGACGGTTCGATCATCTGCTGGGCCTCCTGCGGACCTGACCTGGGCGAGGCCATTCGAGGTCTGTGAGCCGTTGCGTTCAGCCGCCGTCCGGCGGGGGCCCGGTGAGCAGGCGCAGGGTGAGGGCGCCGAGGGCGGCCTCCTGTACGGCCGGGTCGGGGGCGACCGAGAAGCGGAAGCCCTGCGAGGCGAGCAGCGACATCAGCCACCAGGCGCCGGCCTCGGGTTCGACGTCCGCCCGGATGCTGCCGTCGCGCAGGCCCTGGTCCAGGAGGCCGGCGAGGGTGCGCGCGACGGACCGGTTGGCGCGGCGGGCCGCCTCCAGGACGGCCGGTTCGGCGGTGAGCGTCATGGCGTCGGCGAACAGCACGCCGAGGGTGCCGCGGGCGTGCACCCGGGTCAGGTGCTCGGGCGCCAGCAGGTCGGCCAGCCAGGCGCCGATCGTCGGGCAGGCCTGCGCCCACCGGGTCAGTTCCTCGGTCATCTGCCCGGCCGCGTGGTCGAGCACGGCCGCGAAGACGGCGGACTTGGACCCGAAGTTCTGGAACACCACCGGCTCGCTGACACCCACCCGCCGGGCGACGTCGGACATCTTGCCGCGCTGGTAGCCCGATTCGGCGAACACCTCGGTCGCCGCGGCCAGGATCGACGCCTGGCGGTCGGCCGCGCTGAGGCGGGTCCTGCGGGGCTTCGCGGCGGGGGCGGGTTCGGCCATCCCTCCATCCTAGACGGGCCTTGCGCGCGTTCTTAGTGGCGACTAAGTTGAAGGTACTTAGTCGCCACTAAGAAAGGTGTGCGCCATGGAACTCGCACGTTTTCTGCACGGCAGGCCCGACGACCGCACCGCCGGGATCACCCTCACCCACGGACGCGCCTACGAGGCGTTCGGCACCGCCTTCTTCGCCGGGCGCCGCCGCCGCGTCTTCGCCCGCCTCGCCGAACTCAGCGGCGCCCGGCCCGGCGACCACGCCCTCGACGTCGGCTGCGGCACCGGCTACCTGACCCGCTTCATGGCCGCCGCCGTCACCCCCGCCGGCACGGTCCGCGGCATCGACCCGTCACCCGACGTCCTCGCCCACGCCCGCCGGCTGTCCGGCCGCCACCCGCACTGCACCTACGCGGACGGCGTCGCCGAACGGCTCGACGCCCCGGACGACACCTACGACGTGGTGGTCAGCAGCCTGATGATCCATCACCTCCCGCCGGACGTCCGCGGACGGGCCGTCGCCGAGATGCTGCGGGTGCTGCGCCCCGGCGGGCGCCTGCTGATCGCCGACTTCCGGCCGCCCGCCCATCCGGTGGCCCGCCACCTGGTCGGCGCCCTGACCGGCCCAGCGATGGAGCACAACCCCGTCCGGCTGATCGCGCCGCTCGTCCGGCAGACCGGGTTCGACGAGGTCACCACCGGTGACCTGAGCCCCTGGATCCACCACGTGCGCGGCGTGAAGCCGCAGGGCGCCGCGTGAGCCCCGCACCGCGGGCCGATCGCCCGCTCCGGACGGCGGCCGCCGTCCTGGTCCCGGCGGGCCTGCTGCTCCACCTCTGGCTGGGCACCCGGATCCCGCTCGTCGCCGCGGGCGTCGGCCTCGCCTGCCACGCGGCGGCCGCCGTGACCGCCCGCCGCTGGGCCCGCCAGCGGTCGGCCTGAGCGACGCCCCGCTCCCACCGTGCGCCCCCGGCGACCCGCACCCGCAGGACGGGGCGCAGCGGCCGGGGGCGACGAAGCCCGGCGGCGCCGGTCGACGAAGGGGGAGTCCTACAGGGGGAGGACCAGAGCGGGCACTCGGCGCTGTGGGTGCTGAGCATGATGATCGTCCCGCCATCCATCACCTCGCGGGTGAGGACCACCTCGCAGCAGCCGGCCCGCCGGGACGGCCGGGGGCCGAAGCCCTCCCGGTCCCGGCGGTCGTACCGCCCGCGAACGTCCTCCAAGTGGCCCGGGTGGTCGACATCGCCCGGGTGGCCGAGGTCGTCCCGGAGGTCCGGCAGGTCCCGGTCCGGGGTCTCGGTGTCGCGCCACCGCGGCCCGTCCCAGGAGGGGGCGGAGAGCGATCGGCCGGGCCGCTCGTCCCGGGTGCCCCTGCGGGGGACCTGCTCGACGGGGACCCCGAGGGCACGGGCGCGTGCGTGCAGGCGGCGGCGGTTGCGGCGTTCGGACATGACACCACCCTGCCTGTCCGAGCCCCGTCCGCGCCAGTCGCACCCCGGCCGACCGGCTCCGCCCGCCGGCCGGGCCTGCCCTCCCCGCTGCCCGAGGCTGCCCGCTGCGCCGGATCGTGGCAGGTCGGCGGGGGTGTGCGGGTCGGGTCGGGGCTTTCGGGGCGCGGATCGTGTGCCGCCGCGCACACCGGACCGCCCATCGCGGCGCGGGCGGCGCCTCCCGACCCGGATCGGCCGCGGGCCCGACGCGCCCGTGCGGCGGGGAGCCCGCTGCGCAGGGCCGCTGACCGGGGAGCAGAATGATCTCCGGCCGGCCGCACCGTGAGCCGGCGTCCAGCACGACCCCGGGGGCCGAGGAATGCAGTCCGATGAGCGCTGGCTGGTGGCCGGGCTCGGGAATCCGGGGCCGCGGTTCCGCCGGACGCGGCACAACGCCGGGTTCCTCCTGGTCGACCGCCTCGCCGCGCGGTACGGAGCGACGTTCCGGCGGCGGGGCCTCCGCTACCGGGTCGCGGAGATCGAGCTCGCGGGCCGGCCGGTCGTCCTGGTCAAGCCGCTCTGGTTCATCAACCTGTCGGGCCGGCCCGTCGCCGCCGCGCTGCGCGCGTACGGCATCCCGGTCGAGCGCCTGGTGGTCGCGCAGGACGACCTGGACTTCCCGTTCGGTGTCGTCCGGCTGAAGCGCGGCGGAGGTCCGGCCGGGCACAAGGGCGCGCACTCGGTGAACGCTGCTCTCGGGACGCGTCGCTACCTGCGGCTGCGGCTCGGCATCGGCCGGCCGCCGAAGGGCGGGAGCACCGGCGACTTCGTCCTCGGGGAGTTCACGGCGGCCGAGCAGGAACAGCTCCCGGCACTCCTCGACCGCTGCGCGGACGGCCTCGGCGAGCTGGTCGCCCGCGGCCCGGACCGCGCGCAGCAGCGCCTCCACACCGCGACCTCGTGAGGCACGGCCCCGTACCGGACGGTCACCGGATCTCTCGGGGTACGCGCGGTTCTTGACGGTCCCGCAGGGCTCCAGCACACTGCTCGGGACGGTCACGACAGTCAGCGCCCGCCGCGCAGGGCTCCGGCCCGGGCGGGTCATCGACCCCGGTCCGCTGACAGGCAGCCCCTCCGCCGCGACGGGTGCCCCGGGTGACGACCGGGTCCCGCCGACGCGGCGGGGCAGGCGCGGACTCGCCTCTCGCGAGCCCCGACGACGGGACCGGTGGGAGATGCGCGGGACGGGCAGGGCGGCAGGGTCCGCCTGTCACGGCCCGCGCCGGACGTCCCCGCCCCGGTCCTGCTCCCTGACCAGGCGTCTGCACATCGATCTGCTGCGGGTCTGCAGCGCCTGCGGCCCGGCCGCCTGATCCTGCGCGCCCCCGGCTCCGCCGCCGCACGACCACCGGCGGGTTGGGCCGGGACGCCCCGCCCGCTGCGCGTCCCCGGCACCGCCGCCGACCGGACGGCCGGGCTCCACGCACATGCCATCCCGAGGGAGAGCCATGCCTGAGATCGTCCTGCCCGTAGCCGGCTCGGCGCCGCGTCCCGTCCCCGCGCAGGGTCCGCCGCCGCCCTGCAGCCCGGCCCCCGTCCGTCCCGGCCCCGCGTGGCGGCCGCGGAGCGGGGCCGGGACTTCCGCAGCCGCATCGGCGTCGACCGCGCGGGCGGCTACTACCCCGCACCCCACCGCTACCTGGTGTACCTCTGTCCCGGCTGTCCCGACTCCCTGCGGGTCGCGATCACCCTCGACCTGCTCGCCCCGGCCGCCCCGGGGGAGCCGGCCGCCCCGGGCCTTCCGGCCGCTCCGGACCGTGCGACGACCGGTGCCTGCCTCGTCCTCCCCGCCGACACCCCCGAGGGCCACGGGTCGCTCCGCGCCGCCTACGAGGCGACCCTGCACCACTACGACGGCCCGCTCACCGTGCCCGCGCTCTGCGACCGGTGGAGCGGACGCATCGTCAGCAACCACACCCCGGACATCCTCCGCGACCTCGTGGAGCACCTGAGCACCCCCGCCGCGACCGCGCCGCGGGCCCGGGGGCCACCTCCCCGACCTGCGCCCGCCGCGCCTGGCCGCCGAGATCGACGCCCTCCACGACCTGCTCCGCGCGGACGTCACCGGGGCCGCCCGCCTGGCCGGGACCGACCCGGACGCGCAGCGCCGGGAGGAGGCGCACCGGACGCTCCTGCAGGCACTGGACCGGCTCGACCGCCGGCTGGCCGGGAGCCCGTACGCGCTGGGCGAGGACCTGACCGCCGCCGACGTCGACCTCTGGGTCGCCCTGGTCGAGCTCGACCTCGTGCTCCGGCCCCGGCTGGACGCCGCGACGGCGGACCGCGTCGCCGGCCACGACCGGCTCCGGGCCTACGTCCGAAGGCTGCACGGCCACCCGGCGTTCCACGGGAACCTGCGGGCCGACGACATGGCACGGCCGCACCGCGGCCCCGGGACCCCGTCCGGCGGCGGGACCGGATGGATCGACCACCGCGACGGGGCGTGAGCATGGCAGCGATCCGGTACGACGCCGCGGCCGCCGAGGCGTACCGCCGTGCGCGGGAGATCCCCCGCGACGGCCTGACGGCCTGGCGCGCCGCCATCGGGGCCTCGGCCCGCCTCGCACCCGGAATGACCGTGCTCGACGTCGGCGCCGGCACCGGCGCCTTCGCCACGGCGTTCCGGGACTGGTACGGCGTCAGGGTCCTGGCCGTCGAGCCCGCCGACGCGATGCGGGCACTCGTCCCGGCCGACGACCGCATCGAGGTGGTCGCCGGCCGGGCCGAGTCGCTCCCGCTGCCGGACGGCTGTGCGGACGCGGCCTGGCTCGGTTCCGTCCTGCACCACCTCGCCGACCTTGACGCGGCCGCACACGAACTGCGGCGCGTTCTGCGGCCGGGCGGCAGGGTGCTCGTCCGCAACGCCTTCCCGGGCCGGTGCAGCCGTGATCTGCGGGTGCGCTTCTTCCCCGAGACGGCGGCGGGCATCGACGACTACCCGGGCGTCGAGCGGGTCTGTGCGGCGTTCGCCGCCGCGGGCTTCACCCGGCTGTCGCTGGAGTCCCTGCCGCAGCAGAACGCCCCCACCCTGGCGGAGTTCGCCGACCGGATCCGCCGGGACGCGGACTCCAAGCTCGCGTCGCTCGGCGACGCCCGGTTCGAGGCCGGCATGGCGCGGCTGCGGTCGGCGGCCGCGGCCGACCCCGCCGCACCGGCCACCAGCTGGATGGACCTGCTGGTCCTGGGCTGACGACCGTCACCCGCCCGGGCCTGTCGGGGCCCGTCCGGGCGCCCGCCGGGAGACACGCGGAGCGGGGTGCGTGTGGCGGCGGGCCGGAGCGTGGACGGTAGGGGAGGCGTGACCACGCCGGTGCGGGGCCGCCGCACCCGCCGGGACCGGTGACGGTGGCGGTCGCCGGTCCCGGCCCCGGCGCAGGACGGAGTGAGGGAGCGACGATGACCGTCCCGACCGGCCGTACCCCGCTGCGCCGCAGGAGGCGTCTGCGGGCGGGCAGTGCACAGCTCCTGTGCACCCTCCTCGGGCTGGGGCTCGGTCTCGCCCTGCCGCGGATCGCGGGTGGTCCACGGGTACCGGGCCCGCAGGCGAACGAGATGCTGGTCGGGCTGGGCTTCGGCGTGCTCGGTGTGACGGTGGTGATCCTCTCGCTGCTGGTCGTGGTGGTGCAATGGGCGCACACCACGTTCTCGCCGCGCCTGACCCTGTTCAGCAACGCCCCGCTGGTCTGGCGGACCTTCGCCTTCGCGATCGGCCTGGCGGTCTACTGCCTCACCGCGGTGCTGGCGACCGGTACCGCGGCCACGGTCACCCTCGCGGTGCCCGTCGTGACCGGCGTCCTGGTGCTCGTCCTGCTGGCCCTGCTGCGCACCCTCCAGCTGCGGGCGTTCACCTCCTCCAGCTGGCCCCCGTCCTGCACTCCGTCACCGAGCGCGGCCGCGGCCTCCTCGACTCGCTGCACGCCCGCAGGTCCGCCGGGGCGGACCGCCTCACGGCCCCGCCCGGTCCACCCGGAGCGTCCGGGCCGCCGCCGACGACGGTCAGCTGGCCGCACCCCGTCGCCGTGCTGCAGCAGGTCGACACGGAACGGCTGCTGGCGGCGGCCCGCAGGGCGGACGCGGTCGTGGTGCTGCGGGCCGTCCCGGGCGACACCCTCCCGTACGGCGCCACCGTGGCCCAGGTGCACGGCGCCCGCCTCGACGCCGCGCAGGTGCTGGCGGCCCTGGTCACCGGGACGGACCGGACGTTCGACCAGGACCCTCTCCTCGCCTTTCGGCTGCTCGCCGACATCGTGCTGCGGGCGCTGTCGCCGGCGGTCAACGACCCCGCCACCGCCGTCCAGGGCCTGGACTGCCTGGAGGACCTGCTCCGCGCCCCGGCCGCGCTGTCGGCCGGCCCGCTGGGCATCCCCGACCGGGACGGGACGGTCCGCATCGTCGTGCAGCTGCCCGCCTGGGAGGACTTCCTGCGCACCGGGGTCGACGACGTCATCGCGGCGGCCGGCAATGCGCCGATGGTGCTCATCCGGCTGCGCACGATGCTGCTGGGCCTGCACGGCCAGGGCGAACCCGACCGCCACGGCCTGGTCGGCCGCCGCCTCGCCTGGGTCGAGCGCCGGCTGACGGACCGCTACCCGGTGCTGTGGGACGAACTCGACCGTCCCGCCGCGGACTGACCCGGGTCGACATCGGACCGTGGCGGGGTGCCGCACGTGACATATCGTCATGCCGACTTGTGCGCGGGGAAGTTCGTCGGCTGCCGCCCTGTCGGGGATCCGCGAAGAAAGTCGGTGCCGAGGTCTCGAATCCGACGGGGCGGGCCGCGTAGCCTGTGGCGCGCGGGATCGAACACGTGATCTCCGTACTGCCGTCACCAAACCTGCACGGCTTCGTTCGCACACCATGGAGACCCCATGAGTTCCGACCGTTACCACTGGGACCGTTCGCACCCGGGGCTGACCACCCTGCGGGAGGCCATCGAACCCGTCCGCCGGGAGGTCGTCGGCCACCCGGTCTACCACGAGCTGAATTCCCTGCCGCGCGTCCGGGCGTTTCAGGAGAGACACGTCTTCGCGGTCTGGGACTTCATGTCGCTGCTCAAGTGCCTGCAGCGGCAGCTGACCTGCGTCGAACTGCCGTGGGTGCCGAGCGGCCCCACCGCGAGCCGCCGGCTGATCAACGAGATTGTGCTGGTCGAGGAGAGCGACGAGCTCGGCGACGGCTGGATCAGCCACTTCGAGCTCTACCTCGACGGCATGGCACGGGCCGGCGCCGACACCGCCCCGGTGCAGGACTTCCTGGATCGGCTCCGCGGCGGGGCGCCCGTCGCGGAGGCGGCGAAGGCGGCCGGGATACCCGTGGCCGCGGCCGAGTTCGTGGCGGTCACCTGGGGCATCATCGAGCACGCCCCGGTGCACTGCCAGGCCGCCGCCTTCGCGTTCGGCCGCGAGGACCTGATCCCGGAGATGTTCGAGCAGGTCGTCCGGATCGAGGACGCCGACGGCCGGCTGACGGTCTTCAAGGACTACCTCGCGCGCCACATCGAGGTGGACGGCGAGCAGCACACGCCGATGGCCATGCAGATGCTGATCGACCTCTGCGGCGACGACGCGGAGCGCTGGACGCAGTGCGCCGACACCGTCCGCGCCGCCCTGGCCGCCCGGGTCGCCCTCTGGGACGGCATTCTCGCCGAGCTTCCCGCCTGACGCCGCTCACCGCTGCTGCCGCAGGCCTCCGCAAATGGCCTGCGGCAGAGGCGGTCTGACGAACCGACACATCCGGCCCGGCCTGGTTAGGCTGCCCGAATGATGATCAAGGCTGTGGTGTTCGACGTCGGTGAGTGCCTGGTGGACGAGACCAGGGAGTACGGGACGTGGGCGGACTGGCTCGGCGTCCCGCGGCACACCTTCGTCGCCCAGTTCGGCGCGACGATCGCGCAGGGAAAGGACTACCGGGAGACCTTCCAGGTCTTCCGGCCCGGCTTCGACCTGGACGGGGAGCGGGACAAGCGGGCCGCGGCCGGGCGGCCGGAGACCTTTGGTGAGGAGGATCTCTACCCGGACGTCCGGCCCGCGCTTGCCCGACTCCGTTCCGACGGTGCGTGGCTGGGGATCGCCGGGAATCAGACCCTGCGCGCCGGCGCCGTTCTGCGCGAGCTCTTCGCCGGCGACGTCGACCTGATAGCCACCTCCGACGACTGGTGCGCGGCCAAACCGGACGGGGCCTTCTTCCGGCGCCTCGCGGCGGCCGCCCCGGTGGCGCCGCGGGAGATCCTCTACGTCGGCGACCGCCTCGACAACGACGTCATGCCGGCGCTGGCCGCCGGCATGCGGGCGGCGCTGATCCGCCGCGGCCCGTGGGGCTGGATCCAGCGGCACGACCCGGCGGTCCGGCGGGCCACCTTCCGCATCGACTCGCTGGCCGAACTCGGCGACCTGGTGACGGCGTTCAACGCTGGAGCGTGCTGATCGTCGAGGACCAGCTGTACAGCCGGTCGTCCACGCGGCGCACCTCCGCGCGCTCCTGCCACTCGGCCAGGGCCCGCCGGGCCTCCCGGACGCGCTCCATGCCGGTGGCGTACCAGGTCACGGCCAGCTGGTCGAGGGCCTGCTCCAGCAGGCCGCAGGCCGCCCCGACCCGCCCCGCCCGCGCCTCGACCATGGCGAGGTCGCCGAGGACGACGCTGCGCTGCTTGCGGTCGGAGGCGGGCAGCGCGACCAGGACGCCCTCCAAGGTCGTCCGGGCCTGCGGGAGATGGCCGGCGCTCAGCTCGGTGTGCCCCTTGAAGGCGGCCAGCCGCACGGGGAGAACCAGGTGAACCAGGCCGGGCTCGGCGGCCGGTCCGTGCCGTCCGCCAGCACGTCCTCGGCGCGGCGCAGCACGGACAACGCGGCGCGGTGGTCCCCACAGCGGGTGAGGCACTCGGCCTCGACGGCGTCAAGCCAGGCCAGCAGGTCGGTGGAGGCCGGGCCGCGCCGGGCGTAGGTGCGGGCGGCCTGCATCCGCTCGACGGCGTCCTCGCGGCGCCCGGCCCACCCGGGGACGAACGCCAGGTGGGCGAGGATCGCGGCCCCGAGCAGCGAGTCGTCCGCCTCGCCGGCGGCCTGCAGCGCGCGGAGGTAGGTGGCGTCGGCCTGGTCGGGCCGGCGCAGGTCGAAGAACTGGATGCGGGCCGCGAGCAGCAGCGACTCGGCGAGGGCCGCGGCGAGGATCCGGCGGGCGACCCCGGTGGTCTCGCCGAGCAGCGCGGTGCCGAGTGCGGCGTGTTCGGCGACGGCCTGGTGCAGCGTGGCGGGCGGCACGGACCAGTACATCCGCCGGTGCGCCTCGGTGACGACCGCGTAGTCGGCGCCGATGGTGTCGGGCTGCGAGCCGGCCGACCGCGGGGCGGGCAGGGCGACCCGCACGGGTGCCGTGGCGACCGGGGCGAGCGGCGGCCCGGCGGCGGACGGGCTGCCGTGGCCGTCCCAGGGCGCCCGGAACCCGAGCTGCTCGACCGGCAGCCGCAGGACGTGGACGAGCAGCCGCTGGTAATCGGCGCGCGGCCAGCCCGGGGTGTCGGACTCCCAGCGGGCGACCTGCCGCGGGCTGATCCCCACGGCGCCCATGCCCAGTTCCCGGGCGGCCTGGCGCAGCGCGAGCAGGAGCGCCTTCTGGCTGCTGATGCCGGTGGCCTGCCGGGCGGCCTTCAGGGCGACGTTTCCGATGGAGCGGGTCACGGACACCTCCTGGAGTGACGGTGTCTCAACGGTAGTCCCGGAACTGCCGTTTGGGGAGCGATGGGCCGGTCGGCACCTGGTCGACGGCATGCAAGAGGCAGGCAAGCGGCATCATCGCGGCATTCAGGTGGCGGCCCGCAGGGCCGACGATGTCCTCGTACCGCGCCGGCGAGTGACCACCCACCGCGCAGAGGAGGGGTTGCCATGTCCGAACTCGACCCGCTGCTTCAGCAGACGCACCTCACGGAGGCCCAGGCCGCGGGCCGCGCCTGCGTCAGTTCGACCTGCGAGACCCCGGGAGCGACCCTGACGGTCGACGAACAGCTCACCGTCCGGGTCGACGGTGTCGTCCGGGTGCTGCCGGTGCGGCGCTGCACGCCCTGCAGTCTGAAGCAGCGCGGCTACGTCGTCATCGCCAGCAGCGACCAGGGCGGTACCTGACCGACCCCTCCACGGCCCCGGCGGCAGGAATCAGCGGCGTCGGCTGGACGGCGGCTCCGGCGGCACGGAACAGTGGCGTCGGCGCGTGCCGGCAGCCCGGGGCCGCGCCGGACCCTCGGGAGGACGCCGTGACCATCCACCACCTCGACTGCGCGACCATGGGGCCGCCCGGAGGCCGCGCACTGCTCGGCAGCGGCGGCCCCTTGACCGGCCGCATGGTCGGCCACTGCCTGCTGCTGGAGACCGACGGCGGGCTCGTCCTGGTCGACACCGGCTTCGGCACCGGCGACGTGGCCGACCCGGGTCGGCTGGGCCGGACCTTCCGGACGGTCACCAGGCCCCGGCTCACCCTCCCCGGTACGGCCCTGCACCAGATCCGGGCGCTCGGCCACGACCCGCGGGACGTCCGCCACATCGTCCTCACCCACCTCGACCTGGACCATGCGGGCGGGCTCGGCGACTTCCCGCAGGCCGAGGTCCACGTGTTCGCGGAGGAGCTCGCGGCCGCCCGGGCGCCCGCCACCCGCGCCGAACGGGACCGCTACCGCACGGCGCAGTGGGCGCACGGCCCGCGCTGGGTGGAGCACCGGACGGCGGGGGATCCCTGGTTCGGCTTCGAGGCGGCGCGGTCGGTGGCCGACGCCGTCCCGGACGTCCTGCTGATCCCGCTGCGCGGCCACACCCGGGGCCACGCGGCCGTCGCCGTCCGCCACGGCGGCTCCTGGCTGCTGCACTGCGGCGACGCCTACTTCTCGCACGTCGAGATGGACCCGGCCGCGCCGCACTGCCCGCCCGGCCTGCGGCTGTTCCAGCGGCTGATGGCCACCGACGACCGGGCCCGCACCCACAACCAGGAGCGGCTGCGCGACCTGCTCCGCGAGCGCCCCGCCGAGGTCGTGCCGTTCTGCTCCCACGACCCGTACGAGTTCGACCGGCTGAGCGGCGCGGCGGTGCCGCCCGCAGCGAATGCGGCCGGCGCGCCGCCGCACCCGGCCGGCTGACGGGCCGACCCGCGGACGGCGACGGCGGCCGTGCCCCCGGAGCGGGGCCGGCCGCCGTCGGCGGGTGTGTCAGTGCCAGTTGCTGATCCTGACGTCGCGCGGGGCGGGTTCGCCGGTGCCGGTTTCGAGCATCCGCTTCAGGCTCAGCAGGAACGTCGCCCACTTGGTGCTGCAGTGGTACATGAACTCGACCGGCTCCCGCCAGCCCTCGTGCCGGAACAGCACGATCGTGAAGTCGTCCTCCCGCTTGATGTCGAAGCCGACCCGGGTGCCGATCCACTCCTCCGGGCCGTCGACGACCTCCCAGCGCACCCGCTCGGCGGGCTCGGACTCCATGACCTTCATGTCGAAGCCGCCCGCGTCGAAGCGGAATCGGACGACTCCTCCGACGCCGGGGTCGCCGTCGGTCTCCTCCGTCCACCAGCCCGCCAGTCCGTCGACGGTCGTCAGGGCCGCGTACACCGCCTCGGGGGAGGAGGACGTCACCCCGATCCTGTGCAGGATGTCCACCATCTCGATGCCTCGCTCTCGTGCGGGCGCCCGCGTCGGGGCGCGTTCGTGCCGTCGGTGAGGGGGTCAGCCCTCCTGGCTGCGCTGGATCGCCTCGGCGATCCGCTTGATGCGATGGAGCCGGGCGTCCCAGCTCGTCCCGACCGAGGACAGCTGTGCGACGGCGCGGGCGAGCTGGGCCTCGTCCACCTCGTAGCGGCGCTCGCGGCCGGACGGCGTGCCGTGGACCAGGCCGACCCGGTCGAGGACGCCGAGGTGTTTGGCGACCGCCTGCCGGGTGACGGGCAGTTGCTCGCTCAGCGTGGTCGCCGTCCCGCCGCCGGCCAGCAGCAGGTCGACTATCCGCCGCCGGATGGGGTCGCCCACGGCCGACCAGAGTTCGTCGTCGACGGTGATGCTCACGGCGTCGACTCCAGCCGGGCGACGTACGCGACCAGGCGGGGCAGGTACCAGTCCCAGCCGGTGACGTGCTCGCGGTACTGCTGCTCCAGGACGGCGGCCTCCCAGCCCTTCTCCCGGAACCCGGCCTCGCTGAAGCGCACCAGCGTGCCCGTCCCCGACGGGACCAGCTCGAAAGTGACCAGGAGCGAGTTGGCCGCGGTCGCGGCCTCGCCGTGGTCGTACACCCAGCGGAAGGCGAACCGCCGGGGCGGGTCGGCCTCGACCACGGTGACCGGGACGACGTTCGCCTCGGGCGTGGAGCCGTCGCCGAACGTGATGACCCCGGTGGCGCCGGGCACCGGCTTCAGGTCCGCCTCGTCCGGCCACCACTCCTTGAGGTGTTCGGGCGTGCTGATGACCTCGTAGACCACCTCGGGCGCCGCCTCGATGTGGATCTCCCGCTCGATGCTGCCGTACTCCATCGCACCGCTCCGCCCTCTCGCAACCTTTGGTTGCCTATGACGGTAGACCGCTCCGCGGTGATGTGCAACCTTTGGTTGCTGATCAGGCGGAGCGAGGTGCATACGGCGGCGGCCGTGCCCCCGACCCGGAGACACGGCCGCCGCCGTCCCTGCCCGCCGCTACACGGCCGCCTGGGCCTGGGCCTGGGCCTGGGCCACCGCCGTCCCGGCCTGGACGGCCTGCTGGAGCGCCTGGTTCGGATCCGAGCGGCGGGTCTCGTCGCTGCGCACCTTGTAGAAGCGGGTGAGCGCGGCCAGCGCCGGGGCGGCTTCGAGGGGCGTCCGTGCCGACCGGATCTCGTTGAACCAGGTGTTCAGCGCCTCCTGGTCCTGGGCACTCCGGGCCCCGCCGAACCGGTCCGGCGTGAACATGGCCTGCTGGGCCGCCCACGTCCGCTGGAGCGCCTGCGGTCCGTGGTCGGGGAAGACGGTCGACACCGCCCCTCCCATTGGGCGAGGCCCTGCAGGTACCGGTGCGCCGTGGCGGGCAGCAGCGGATTTCCGCCGGCCGAGGCGGCCAGCTGCTGGAGGTTCTTCGGCGTGAAGGTGCGCCCCGCCAGCTCGGCCACGGTGTTCGGGCCGACCGGGCCGAGCGTCTCGGCCAGGTTCTTCCAGCCCTGGTACGACCGGGCCAGTTCCACCCCTGCATGTTGAACGGCGCCGCCCCGTCGAAGTGGCTCGCGACCGTGGCGTCGTGCCGGTCCGAACCGAGGTACCCGAGGTCGAGCTCGCCGCTGCTGGTCGCCGACCCGAGCTGGAACGTGTCCACGAAGGTGGTGTGCGGCAGCCTCTGGTGCGTGCTCACGAACACCCGGACGAGGTCGCTCGTCCGGGCCGCCCGCTGCTGGTCGGGGTAGTTGTCCAGGTCGCGCAACTGCTGCCGGGCGTGGTTGACCGCCGCACGGGTCGTCGGGTCCAGGTTGTCCCCCAGGGCGTGCATCTCGTTGAACCGGTCGCCCAGCCAGCCCTCCAGCTCCTGGTGGCTCTTGCCCTGGAAGGACAGCAGCGAGGCACGCATCAGCGACCAGGACGCGGCGTGGGAGTTCTGCGCGCTGCCGAACTGGGTGTCCGGCCGGGACTGCTCGCTGAGCATGATCCGGCCGATCGTGGACGACTGCGGGTCGAACGAGAGGTCCGCCACCAGGTCCGACTTGATGTCGTAGCGGCCGAACACCGGAGCCCCGGGCGGCAGCGTGCCCGGGTTGACGACGTGCACCGGCCCGGTGAGCCCGAGCTGCTGCTCGATGTCGGCGCGCCGCTGCTGCGTCATGTAGCCCGGGTAGGCCCGGTGCAGGCTCTTGATCAGGTGTTCCTTGGCCGCGACGGCGTCCCGGTCCGACAGCGAACCGCTCGCCTTGATGTCAAGGAGGGTGCCCACCACCTGCTGGGTCGGTGGGGCCGGCGCCTCGCCGCGCTCGAACCGCCCGAGGTGGTCGAGCAGGTGGGCCTCGCCGTGACCGACCGCCCGGCCGTCCGCGAACGACGCGAACGAGGTCAGCTGGGAGATCTCGATGTAGCCCGAGACCAGGTCGCCGAGATTGCGGTGCCACTCCTCCAGCGGGCGGCCGACCGGCGGCTGGTCCGGCAGGCTGTCGAGGCGGTGCACGATGTCGTTCCACCGCGCCTGCACCATCGGGAAGTCCTTGGCGGCGGCACCCTTCGGCTCGGGCGGGAACGTCTTCATGTGCGCCACGTCGGTCTTGATCTCGGTCCACACCGAGTCCGCCGAGCGCCCCGCGAAGCCGCCCGCGGCCCTGCGGGTGAGGCCCCACGGCACGGTGTGCGACCGCTGCTCGCTGCCGAAGCGGGTCATCGGCCGGTCGTTGGACGGCAGCACCTCGCCGAGGAAGACCTCGTCGCCGTTGAGCGGGCGGTGCGGGTTGCCGACCACGGTGGTCTGCAGCGAGACCGGCAGCGTGTTGCGCTGCTGGCGCACGGGGAGCTCGACCTCCATGTCCTCGTGCTCCGACACCTGCGACCCGCGGTCGGACACCGCCTCCATGTCGACGTCCGTGTCCTGGTGCGCGTGCGAGGAGCCGCCGCCGGTGGTCACCTGCGCGGGCGGCGGCGGTGCCGGGTGGATGCCGCGCGACACGGGGCCGGTACGGAAGGCCGGCGGGGGCGGCGGCGGGGGCGGGGGTGTGCTCGGAGCCCGGGCCGCGGGTGGCCCCGGCGGCGGAGGACTCGTCCTGGTGGGGCACCGGCGGAGGCGCCGGCGCGGCCTGGGCCGCGGCGGCCGCCGCGGCCTTGAGCCGCTTGTTCTCCTCCTTCTGTGCCTTGAGGGCCGCCAGCTCCTCCGGGGTCGGCTTCGACTTCGGGGCCTTGGCCGGCCTGGCGGTCGGCGCACTGCCGAGACCCCGGGAGATCTCGTCCAGGGTCTGCCTCTGCTCCGGGGTGAGCCGGTCACCGGAGTGCTTCGAGACCTCGGCGACCACGTCGGCGAGCTTGCCGATCGCGGGCCGCAGCGACTCACGGTCGTTGCGGAGCCGGTCGAGCGCGCCCGGTTCGAGCTTGGAGTACAGGGTGAGCACGTCGGTGGCGTCGCGGAGCCGCTTCTCGCGCAGCATGGCCACGTCGACCTTGGCGTCCTGCTTGCGCATGGCGAGGGCCGCGATCTTGTCGCCGAGCAGGTCCTCGCTGGCCACCACCTTGAGCGGGACGGTCTCGCCGGTGTGCGTCTCGCCGTTGACCACCACGTGCATCTGGTGCTCCTGCGGATGCACCGGGGCGAGGGTGATGCTGACGTCGAGTCCGCCGAACTTCCCGGTGACCGTCGTCGCGGTGTCGCGGCGCCCGGGCACGACGGTGCCCTCCGTGAGCACCTCATGGGCCAGGAAGTTCAGGACCTCGTTCGACCGCCCCGCGGCGTTGCCGTCGAAGGTCAGGCGCATGTCGAGGTCCTGCACCGGCCGGTGCAGCTGGACGGCGGCCACACCGCCGCCACCGCCGAGCACCAGCGCGCCCTCCGGCAGCCCGAGTCCGCTCTCCGACAGCCGGCCGATGACGGTCTGCTCCAGCAGCGCCGCCGTGCCCAGCCGGAATTCGGACTCGACGGTCTCGTGCTCCGTCATGCCGTCGGGGACGCGGTGCGGCTGCGGCTCGGAGTGGACGGTCCCGGCCTCCGGCGGCGGGGGCGTGCGGGTCTCGCCGGACCGCTCGTTCCCGCCCGCCCGCTCCCCGGGCGCCTGCTCGCCGCGCGGGGCCGGCGGCGGGACGTGCCCGCTGCCGGCCGGGTCGTGGGTGGTGGCGGCCGGGTCGTGGGCGGTCGCGGGGTCGGTGTGCGGGGTGGTGGGCGCGTCCTGGTGGGGCACGGCCGGTTCGTGCGCGGCGGGCTCGTGTGCGGCGGGTTCGTGCGCGGGCGGGGTCTGGGGGTCGACGTGGTCCATGAACTCCCGGAAGCCCTGGTACATCTCGTTGTCGGCGCGGGTCGCCGTCACCGGGTTCGCCGGATCCTGGTGGACCGCCACCGGGTCGGGCCCGTACAGCCGTTCCAGCAGCGGGGCGAGGTGGGGCTCGTTCGCCCGCACCCACTCCGGACCGTTGTTGCGCGGCTGGCCGGTGTGCGGGTCGGTGCCGTGGTTGGTACCGAGGTAGGCGTTGCTGACCTGGGCGAAGTACTCCAGCTCGTCCCGGGAGCCGTAGTTGTCGACCGGCTTGCCCTGGGTGTCGTGCCGCGGGCCGTCCGACCAGGCCGCGTTGGGGTCCGCGACCTTCTGCTGGTAGCTGTCGGTGATCGTCTTCCGGTCGCCCTCGGAGAGGCCGACCTGGTGGACGGTGTGCGCGAACTCGTGCGTGGTGGTCGAGTAACCGTCCTCGTAGTGCGGGGCGTTGCCGATGGTGGTGTGCTCGCCGAGCAGGTTCTCCTCGGTCACCGCGGCACGCCGGCCGCCCGACCCGCGGACGTCGTCCCAGCCGCGGCCGCCGCCCGACGCCCCGCCGGCCGTCGTGCCGCGCATGTTGTGGAAGGCGTTGACGTCGGTCATGGAGACGTCCTTCGGCACGACCACCATGCCCGCCCCGCTCTTCAACAGCCGGGCGGCGACGTCCGGATCCTGGAGCATCCGCTCCGCCTGGGCCCGGGCCTCCAGGCGGGCCGTGGCCGGCTGGCTCGCCCGCGGGTCGACGTCCACCATCAGCTGGGCGGCCGTCTTCGCGAACTCCTTCGGCGGCAGCGAATCGTGGAGCGCGTCGACGAACGCCGGGTCCTTCGCCAGCCACCGGCGGTACTCCGGCTTCATCGCGTCCAGCGTCTGCGCCCGCTCCTGGGCGGACATGCCGGGCACGTCCCGGACGAGGCTCTCCGCCTCCGGAGGCCGGATGGAGGTGAACACCTGCTGCCGGCCGAGCTGTTCGGCCGTCCTGGTGACCGCGCCGTCGTTGCTCCGGCGCAGCGCGTCGAGTTCCTGCCGGCGCTGGTCGCGCTCGGTCTGGTGGATCGTCTCGGCGTCCTGTGCGCGCAGCGGACGGTCCATCCCGCGTGCGGGCGGTGCGGACACCGGCTCGGCACCCGCCCGGACGGGACCGGTACCGCCGCCGGCCGGCCGGGAGACCGGTCCGCCGGCCGCGGAGGGCGTCGGCGGGCGGGAGGACGACGACGGCGAGCCGTGCGGCACGCCCCCGTCTGCATCGGCATCGCCCCGCCGAGGACGCCGGGAGCGGCCGCCGTGGGCGCGGCGTCCGGGGACACCGGCGGCGGGGCCGGGGTGGCCGCGGGGTCCGTCGGCCGCCCGGAGTGATCGGTCGAGCCGGGACGGGCGGTCGGCACGGACAGGCCGGTGGGCAGCCCTGCGGTGTCGAGCCGGCTCGTCCCGGCCGCCGGTTCGTCGGCTTCGTGCGGCGCGTTCGACCCGGAGGTGGACGCGCCGCGGTCGGCGGCACCGCCGGACGGGTGCGCCACGGGGGCACCGGACGCGGCGTGCACCGGTCCGTGCCCGGCCACGGGCACGCTCGGGGCGACGTGCGGCTGCGCGGTGGGGACAGCGTTCCCGGCCGACTCCGGCGGGGTGTGGGCCGGTCCGCCGACCGGCTGGCCGGCGACGCCTTCGTGTGCCGGTGCCGGTGCCGGTGCGTGTGCGGCGGCGGGTGCGGTGGTGGGTGCGGGTTCCGGCGTGTGCGCTGCGGCCGGTGCGGGCGCGGGTGCCTCGGCGGGCCGGGCCTCGGGGGTGGTCCCGGGAGTGGCATGGACCGTGGTGTCCGCCGGACGGGCCGCGGGCACCTCGTGGGAGGTCGGGGCGCCGGACGGCCGGTCCGCCCCGGGCTGGACGGTCGGTTCGGAGGCGACCGGGTGGCTCTCGTGCACCGGTCCGCCGGCGGGGTCGGGACGGACACCGGTGCCCTCGGCCGTGGTGTGGGCGGCCGGGTTCGGCGTCGGGGTCGGGGCCGTCCGGTCGACCGGTGGCGTGTGGTCGCCGGGCGCGGTGCGGGTCTCGCCCTCGGTGCCGTGCGGCGCGGCCGCGACCGTCTCGGACGGCTGGTGCTGCGCGGGCGGCTGTGCGGCCTGGTCCGCGCTCCGGTGCTCCGCAGGAGCGGCCTCGGGCGTGCCGGTCGCGTGGTCGGCGGAGCCGGAACGGACCGGGCCGGCGGTCTGCGTCTCGGTCGAGGCGGGCGCCTCCGACCGGGACGCGGCCGGCTCGGCACCGGTGACGGTGGGGGCCGGGCGTTCGGTGGTGTGCACCGGGGTGTCCGCGACCGGGGCGTGCTCGGCCGCGCCGGCCGGGGTGTGCTCCGCCGACGCGGTGGCACGGTCGGAACCGAACGGAACCAGGCCGTGCGTGGCGGAGGCCGGTGCGGGCGCGGGTGCGGGCGCGGGCTCCGTGCGGCCTGCGGCGCTCTCGTGCGGGGTGTCGCCGGACGCCGGGCTGTCGCCGCCCGCCGGCCGGGAGCCGGACGAGGCCGACGCGCCCGACGGGGCGGACGCGCCGGACGGCGTCGACCCCAACCCGTCGGTGCCCGTCGCGGGGCTGCTGCCGGCGCTCTCGTGGCCGGCCCCGCCGACGGGGCTCCCGGAGCTGTGCGAACCGCCCCCGGTGGACGAACCGCCGCCGATGGACGACCCGCCCCCGGCGGACGACCCGCCGCCCGGACCCTGGTAACCAGCCGTGGCGGAGTCGGGCTTGGAGAAGACCGGCGTGTCCGACCCGTGGCCGAGGCCGGACGGGCTGCCCGCGCCCGCGCCGGCGGCCGACCCGGAACCGGCTGCGCCGCCGGACGGACCGC
The DNA here is from genome assembly GCF_039544005.1 of Kitasatospora paranensis. NCBI lineage: Bacteria > Bacillati > Actinomycetota > Actinomycetes > Kitasatosporales > Streptomycetaceae > Kitasatospora > Kitasatospora paranensis. Next base: position 1,449,263 of record NZ_BAABKV010000001.1, on the reverse strand, counting down.
CGTGCGGGGTCGGGATCGTGGGGGGCCCGTTGAAGTGGCCCTTCACAGCCGAGGCACCCGCACGCAGGCCCACCGAGGCACCGCCGCTCAGGCCCGATCCGAGCAGGCTTCCGCCGTCCACGTGACCGGTGGTGATGAGCTGGGTCGAGACGTCCGCGCCGACGCCGACGGCCGCGCCGTGCACCATCTTTCCGGCCGTGGTCTCCATGACGCTGCTGAGGCCGAGCTTGGACCCGGCACCGCTCAGGCCCTTGCCGATGAGGTGGCCGCTCGCGCCCGCGACGGCGCCGCCCAGGGCGTTCTGCCCGACCTCCTTCATGTCGATGCTCTTGCGGTGACCCTGCATCACCTCGATGCCCTGGGCCAGGACGTTGATCGCGGCCATCTGGGCGGCCTGCTTGGCGGCGAACTCCAGGGCCTCCTTGAGCAGCGTCTTGAGGATCTGCTGCACGACCGTCCGGCTGACGCCGACGAAGACCGGGATCTCGGCCAGCGAGACGCCGGCGGTGAACGGTGCCTCCGCCTCCGCCGTCGCGATCTCGAAGGCCAGGATGCCGAGTTGGGCGATGATCTGGATCTTGGCCGTCTCGGCGGAGTTGGCCATGGCCTCCAGCATGTCGCCCATGCCGTTGCAGGCCTGGACGAGGCCGGGGAAGTAGCCCGGGTCCTGCTCGGTGCCCTTGCCGGTGGTGAACTGTGCCCAGTGCGTGGCCAACGCCTCGGCGGCGACGCCCTTCTGGCCGTCCAGGGCGCGCTTGACCGCGGAGTCCGCGGACTTGCCCGCGTCCTCCAGGGTCTTCGCACCGTCACGCCAGTGTTGGGCCATGTCGCGGAGCATGTCCTCGTCGGCCTCCGGCCAACGGGTTCCGGCAAGGAGGAGGAGCACCCACTGCAGGGGCTCCGGAAGCTCGACCGCCATCGGATCAGGCCCTTCGAATCGTGGACGGGTGCACCGTGGTGCCGACTCGCGGGGCGAGCGGAGTCATGACATTGACGGGCGCGGCATACGTTCCCGTCTGGGGCACGGAGACCGTGTCCGAACCGCCGTCGTCCTGGAACACCGAGGTCGTGTCCTCCTCGGTGGCCCGGTAGTTGTCCGCCATCGCCTTCAGGCCGTCGGCGATGTAGCGGACGGCGTCCGGCATCCCCTTCAACCCCTTGAGGGTGTCGGTGCTGTACTTCAGATAGCCCTTCTCGCCCTCCGCGAACTTCTTGCCCGACTCGTCGTTGCCCCACGGTGCCGTCGACTGGGTGTGATCGAGGAAGGCGGTGAGGCCGGTCACCAGCTGGCTGAGCTGATCCGCCGCGGCCAGCACCGGGCTGACCGCCGCGCGGTACTGGTCCGGGTCCACCTGGAAGCCGCTGCCCGCGGAACCGCCCGCCTGCGAAGCGGCGGCCTGGGTCGGCGCGAGGCGCTTGGCATCCGCGGCGGCTGCCGCCGGGGCGGTCGACTGAACCGGCAACGCCCGGGTCATCGGCGCCGCGGCGTCCGCCCGTTCCATGGGCCGGAGTTGCCCCATCGGCTCGGCGATGTGCTCGGCCTGTGCCGGTTGCAGGCGGGAGAAGGGTTCGGCGGCGACGGTGCCTTCCATGGGCCGGAGTTGGGCCATCGGTTCGGCGATGTGCTCGGCCTGTGCCGGTTGCAGGCGGGAGAAGGGTTCGGCGGCGACGGTGCCTTCCATGGGCCGGAGTTGGGCCATCGGTTCGGCGATGTGCTCGGCCTGTGCCGGTTGCAGGCGGGAGAACGGTTCGGGAGCGACGGTGCCTTCCATCGGCCGGAGTCGGGCCGTCGGCTCGGCGACGATTGTCTCCTCCGCGGGGTGGTACGCCACCTCACGGTCCATCAACGGCTGTGCCTGCTGGGCCTCGTAGGTCCGGACCGGCTCCGCCTCGGTCATCCGGAGTTCGGTCTCCACCGGGCGGGCGCTCACGGTGTCGCGCAGCGCGGCGTGCGTCTGCTCGGTGTCTGTCTGCTCATCCATGGCGATTCCACTTCGGGGAGATCGGGGTGCCGCTCGCGGGGAGCGGCACGGTGACGGCGGGAGGGCCCGGGCGGGGCCGGTGGCGGGCCGGCGGCGTCGGCCCACCGGACTCAGCTGCCGGTGGAGCCGCCGCCCTCGGCGCCCCCGGAGGTGGCCAGCCGGGCCAGGGCCGCGCGAAGGAACGGGCTCGGCACCTGGTAGCCGCCCTCCTCGCGGAGCGGCGCCGGCTTCGCGGCGTCGCCTCCGGCGGACGGGGCCGGGGCGGGGGAGTCGTCGCTGTCGGGCCGACCGCGCCGGGCCGCGACGGCGCGGGCCCGGTCGAGGTAGCCGTCGTCCGCTGTTCCGCCGTCACCCGCGGCGGAGCCGGACGCACTCTGGGACGGACGGCCCGACCCGCCGTCACCGCCCGCCGGTCCGCCTTCCGTCGCCGTGGTGCCGCCGGTGTCCGTGTCCGAGCCCCCGGCGGTGTCCGTGCCGTCGAGGCCGGCCAGGGCCGCGGCGCCGTCGGCGGCCGCGTCCGGGCCGAGCAGGGCGCTGGTGAGCTGGGTCAGCAGTGTCGCCTGGTCCGCGGGGCTGTCCTCGACGGCGTCCGCGGCCGGCGCTGTGCCCGCGCCCTCCGTCCGGGCCGAGTCGAGCCACCGGCGGCGCATCCGCTCCCAGCGCGGATCACCGTCCTCGTGCTGCGCCGCCTGTCCGGTGATGCCGGAGTCGGCGAGGAGCATCTCCTCCTCGTCCTCCGGTCCGGCCGCACCGAAGCGGGTCGGCCGGACGAACCGGTTGCCGCCGCGCTTCTCGCCCCGCCCGCCGCCGCCCATCGCCCCGCCAGGCCCGTGCGCGCCGCCCATGCCGGTCGCACCCGTGGCGCGCGAACTGCCGGACGCCGTACCGGCACGGCCGGCCGCGCCCGAGCCGGCAACGCCGGCGGACCCTGCGCCGCCGGCCCGCGCCGAGCCCTCCGCGCCGCCTCCGGCGACACCGAGCCCGGAGCGTCCGGACAGGCCCCGTCCGGCGGCCCCGCCGCCGAGCCCGCTGCCCCCGCCGCCGAACCCGCGCCCGCCGCCGGCCATCGGCATGCCGCCGGCCAGGCCGCCGCGCCCGCCCGCCGTGCCGCCGGGCACGGTCGGCTTGAAAGTCGCGGATCCCGGCTTGAAGGCACCCGATCCGCTGCCGATCCCGGTGGTCTGGCCGCCGACACTGCGGAAGGGCAGGACGCCGAGGCTACCGGGGCCGAGCCCCGAGTCGCCGAACGTCCCACTGCCGGGAGTCGGCGGCGACCACGGGGCGAGGGCGCCCGGGCCGCCACCGGTGCCGCCGGAGGAACCGGTGGATCCGGAGAAGCCCGGCAGCCCGGCCAGGCTGAGGTGCGGTGTGCTGTCGGGGGAGAAGACCGGGGCGCCGCCGCCACCGCCCGAGCCGAATGAGCCGCCACCGCCGACGGAGCCGCCGGTGAAGGCGGCCGGCGACGGGGGCTGGAAGGGCTGCAGGGAGCCGAGCTGTGGCCGGTAGGCGCCCGAGCCGTCCCCGGATCCGCCGCCCGACCCGCCGGCGCCGCCGAATCCGCCGGGCATGTCCGCCCCTGAGGGGAGCCCCGCCATCGACGGGTCGCCGGGGGCGGAGAGCGTCCCGGCGGGAGCGCCGGGCATCGCGGCCCCGCCGAGCGGGTCGCCGGGGGCGGAGAGCGAGTCCAGGCCGGTGGCACTGGGGTGCTGCAGTGACGACGGGTCGAAGGTGGTGGTGGGGGCGGTGGTATGGGTCGGGGAGGCCGCGCCGCCGTTCGATCCGCCGAGCCGCGCCACCTGGCCCGCGCCGGTCATCCGCTCGACGTGGCCGGCGCTCTGCCGCAGCATCGAGTCGACGCTCGAACCGACCTGGCCGACATAGGTGTTGTAGGTGTCCGCGGCCGTCTTGATGCCCTCGGACTGGGCGATGTCGTCGTGCTTGCCGGCCGGGTTCTGGTCCATGTAGTCCTTGGCGTACTGGAGCTCACGGACCATCTCGGACTTGGTCTGGGTGACGGCCTGCTGGGCGCCGCGCATCGACTGGGCCATCGCGGCACCGGCGTCGAGCGTGGTCGCCGCGTGGGACTGGTCGCTGCCCGCGTACTTGTGCAGGTAGCCCTGGAAGCTCTCCGCCGCCGCGCCCGACATGTTGGCCATCGCCCGGTTGGCGCTGGCCACGATGGTGCGGACCGCGGGCTCGGCGGCCGAGTTCCACGCCTCCCAGGCGGCGGCGAGTTCGGACAGCAAATCCTCGTTGGCGTCGGGGAACAGGATCCCGGAACCGTGTTCGTTGCTCTGGACGACCTTCAGCACCTCGGCGAGGTCGGACGGAAGCTCGATCATGACGAGTCGCTCTCTGGGACTGGCCGGCCGGCCCGGGACGGGGTGCCCGGGACCGGCGGGGAGGGTTCACGCCGGGACGCGTGGCGTCAGGACTTTTACTTCATTTGCCTGACGATATATCAGGTCAAGGTTTCGTCGGAACGCCGCCGCCCTCCGGTCCCGGTGTCCCGGCGTGGAGCCGGGACCGGAGGGTGCGGTTCGAGGGGGCCTGCTCAGATGAGCTGGTTGTGCCCGCCCCCGGGGCCGGACGCGGCTCCGGATCCGGCTTCGAGTCCCGCTCGTTGTAGTCGAGTTGAGGAGCATCGGGGTTGTGGTACCCCGCGTCCTGGGTGGCCGTGGGCGGCAGTGTGACGGAGACCGGCGACGGCGCGATCGCATCGACCTGACGCAACTGGGCCGGCTCCGTGGCGACCGGCGCGCTGCCGGCCTGCCCACCGTTCAACCTCTGAAGCTCGGCGGTCTGCGCCTCCTCGGTCTCCCGGTAGCGCTGAACGACCAGGTCGAGGTTGGCCGCCATCTGCGCGGAGTTCTGCAGATAGGCCTTGACCCCGGCGAACACCTGCTGCTGGTGGTCCGCCAGCCCGCCGACCGACGAACTGCCACCGGTCAGCGACTTGCCCACCGCGTCGGTCCCGTAGACCGTCGGCTTGATCTGGTTGATCACCGCCTCCAGCCGCGCCGTCGGCCCCTCCATGTCGTCGAGCATCGCCTTGATCGCCTTGACCGCGGCCTCCACCTCGTCGAGGTCGATCCGGAAGGACGAACCGCTCATGATGTGTCCCCACCCCAGTTCCGCCGGGCTCGTGCCCGGGAGGCCCGGCTGCGCCGCCGGGCCGTCGTACGTTCGGTGAACGGGCCGTCCGTCCTCCGCCCCGCCGGCGGAGGACGACCCGGCCGTCCGGTCAGAGCGCGGTCGCGCCGTCCGGGCCGACCACGTGCAGGCCGGCGTCGCCGAAGGCGATCGCGAGCGGGACGCGGTCCACCTCGGCCTCGTTCAGCAGTGCCCCGCTGGACACGTGCCACAGGCGGAGCGTCGCACGCTGGTCGCCGGACGCCAACAGGGCCTCGCCGTCGAGGTCCTGGAGCGCCACGCTGCGTGCCGCGGCCCCGCCGCCGGTGAACTCGCCGACGGTGCCGCCGTCCCGGGCGTCCCAGATCCGCAGGGTGCCGTCGGCGCCGCCGGCGGTGACCACCTCGCGGTCGCCCAGCGGCGCCAGCGAGACGACCTCGACCGGGCCGGCCAGGCCGGTCAGTTCGCGTTCGCAGCGCCCCTCGGCGGCGTCCCAGACCCGGACCACGCCGTCGGGGCCGCCGGTGACCACCGTCCGCCGGCCGGCCACCGGGCCCGCGGCCAGCGCCGTGACACCGGCCGGGTCGGCGGTGAACCGTTGCAGCGGCGCCCCGCCGAGTGCCTCGCGCACCCGCACGGTGCCGTCCGTCCCGGCCGAGACCAGCACGGCCGTGCCGCCCTCGACGGCGGCGCAGAAGGCCAGCCCGGAGACCGCACCGGCGTGCGGGGTCGGCACCGACAGCGGCGCGCCCGTCCGCGGGTCGAGGCAGCGGACGGCGCCGTCGGCGGTGCCGCAGACGAGCACCGGCCGGTCCCCGGTGGGGCAGAACGCCACCGAGGTCACCGCCCCGCCGTCGGGGGCGCCGGTCCAGGTCCCGGTGCGGTCGGCCGCGTCCCAGATCCGGAGGGTGCCGTCGCCGTGGCCGACGGCGAGCCGCGGGCGGCCGTCCCACTCGGCGGCGGCCACGCTGTTGACCGGGAAGCCCCCGGCGGGGTGCAGTCGCCGATCCGGGTGCCCGAGGCCGCGTCCCAGAGCACGGTGGTGCCGTTCTCGTCGCCGGTGACGAGGACGGGGCGCCCGCCGACGCGGACGGCGGCCAGCGCGGTGAGCCAGCCCTGGCCGGCCGGCCAGCCGTGCACCGCCGCCCCTGTGTAGACGTCCCAGAGCCGGACAGTGCCGTCGAGCGCGCAGGAGGCGAGCCGGGGGTCGCCGTCGCCGGGCACGAAGGCCAGCCCGGTGACCGAGCCGGAGTGCCCGGTGAGCACGGCGACCGGCCCGCCGGTGGCCAGGTCCCAGAGGCGGACGGTGCCGTCCTGGCCGGCGGAGGCCAGCAGGGCCTGGTTGCCGAGGCTGAGCACGGCGAGCGCGGTGATCCGGTCGGTGTGACCGACCAGCAGGTGGAGCTGTTCGCCGGTGGCGGCGTCCCAGACCCGGACGAGGCCGTCGTCGCCGCCGGCGGCCAGCAGGTCGAGGTCGGCGCAGCGGGCCTGGCACAGCGCCCCCGCGCCGTGTCCGCCGACCGGCAGCAGGCCGAGCGCGCGGCCGTCCTCGGTGTGCCAGGCGCGGACCTCACCCTCGCGGCCGGCCGAGAAGGCCAGCGGCACACCCTGGACGAATCCGGCGGAGACGACCTGGGCCCCCTCGCCGCCCGCGGTGCCGTGCAGCAGTTCGCCGCTGACGGCGTCCCAGACCTGGACGGCGCCGTCCTCGCCGCCGACGGCGAACAGCTCACGGTCCTCCACCGTGCCGAGCGCGACGGCGGTGGGCAGCACACCGGAGTCGGTGTCGGACCCGCCGAGCGGGGCGGCATCCTCCAGCGCGGCCAGCCCGAAGCCCTCGCCGGGACGGGCCAGCGCGTACGCGGGCCGGCCGGCGACGGTGCCGACCGCCGCGGCGGGCCGGGGCCCGGCGTCCGTGTCCCCGGTGTCCGCGGATCCGGCCGATCCGGCCGATTCGGGAGCCGGCTGGTCCACCCGCACGACCGCGGCGGGCAGCCGTCCGGCGGCGGCGGGTTCGAGGGCCTGCGCCGCGAGGATCCCGAGGGCGTGGCCGATGCCCGGCACCGGGGTGCCGGAGGCGTCGTCCCAGGCGCTGTCCCCGCCGGGCAGCAGGCCGGTGACGGTCAGCCGGCGCCCGGGGGCGTCCGCGGCTGCGTCGGCGGTGGCCGTCCCGGGCGCGGCCTGGGCCAGTGCGGTGAGCACCCGGGCCAGCAGGGCCCGGTCGATCCGGCCGGTCCGCAGGGTGCGGCGGCCCGGGGCGCTCCGCTCGACGCGGAGCTCTCCCGTCGCGCCGAGCGTCAGCTCGATCCGTCCCGCGGCCGCTCCGGCGTCGCCGGACGTGAGCCGCAGCGACCCGCCCGGTCCGTCAGACGCCGCCACTGCAGCCGGAACACCGGTTCCCCCCGACATCACGGTCCTCCTTCTCGACGGGCCACCCCGTCGCTTGCTTCCCCACCGGAACACCCCCGTGTTCGTGACCAGGCCTCAGCACAGGTCGTCAGGCAGCAGGGTGGCGTGAACGGCATCGTGCAGCGCGTGGGTCCGCGAGCTGCGGAACAGCCCGGGGCGGAATCCGGCGCGGCGGAAGCCGATGTATGCACCAACCACCTGAACTGGCATGTTATCTGCCGCAGCGTACGCGTCAATCCGGGCCAGCCCGAGCTGCTCGAAGCCGAACCGGCAGAGCTGGCGCAGGGCCGAGGTGGCCGTTCGCATGCTCCGGGCCTCGGGCAGCAGCCAGACCGCGGCCTCCGCGGCACCCTCGTCCGGACGCAGGTCGACCAGCTCGGCCCAGCCCACGGACGGCCCTTCGTCCGCGAACGCCACCGAGAAGTAGGCGGCGCGGTCCAGCGCCCAGAGCCGGGCGGGCACGTCGGCCAGCCACCGTGCGGCCGCGTCGAGGTCCTGATGGGGAATCACGCCCTGCATGAACTCGCGGACCAGCGGGTCGCGGGTGCCGGCCAGGACGGTCGCGGCGTCCGCGGTCGACGGTTGCCGGAGCACCGTCGTGCCGTCGGTCAGCTCGGGTACGGGGAGAGAACGCAGAGGGCGCACGTCAGCCCCCTCGCTGTTCTGTTCGAACATCAGATCATCCTGCCACGGCCGGATCAACCCGCCGTCCGGCGGGGCGCCGCGCCGCCGCCCGGAAGGGACGGCCGGCCGGCGTGTCCCGTCGACCCGGTGACCGGCCGGTGGCGGGGTGGCGGGGGTGGCGGTTCAGGCGGTGGGCGCCGCGGCGAGGATGGTGATGTCGTCGCGCTGCCAGTCGATGCCGTGCCGGTCGGCCGCCAGGTACAGGGTGGAGACGGCGGTGGCCGGATCGACGGGGCGGGCGGCGGCCAGCGCCGCTTCGAGCCGTCCGCCGCCGAACTCCGGTGGCGAGGACCAGCAGGTCGCCGGGGGCTCTCGCGGTCCGGGCGGTCGTCCACGGCCGGTCGGCCGGGTCGATCATCGAACTGACCAGGGGGCCGGTGCCGTCGAGCCGCTCGACGGCGCCGTCCGCCCGTCGCAGCACGGGCGGCTCATGGCCGGCGTTGACCCACTCGACCGTCCCGGCCCGCGGATCCAGGACGGCGACCGCGAGCGTGACGAACCTCTCGTCCTCGTCCGCGAGGGCACCCCACGCCGCCTCGACCGCGACCTGCGGGCCGTGACCGAGCCGCAGCGCGCCCGACACCCCGGCCTTGGCCGCGGCCCCGGCGAGCCCGGCCTGCACGCCATGGCCCGAGGCGTCGCCCTGGACGAGGGCGGTCCTGCCGTCCGGCAGTGCGAGGACGTCACAGAAGTCCCCGGCGACCAGACCCTCGGCGGCGACCAGGTACCCGTGCGCGTCGACCCCCGGCCCGGGCTCGGAGTGCGCCACCAGGAACTCGAAGACCGCGACGGCCGCCTCGCCGTGCTGGTCGAGCGCCTCCTGGTCCCGCCGGGCGTCCCATCGCAGTTCCGTCATCAGGCCGCGGATCCCTTCGAGTTCCGCGAAGAGCCCGCGCAGCAGGCCGGGCCGGGCCGACCCGTCGACCACGGGAGCGGTCAGGTCGCCGTGCGCGGCCTCCCGGACCTGTCGCTCCAGGTCGGCGAGGGGCCGCGCGAGCCGCCGCAGCCCCAGCACGACCAGCACGCCGACCAGCGCCGGCAGCACGGCCGTGAGCGCGCCGACGAGGACCATCATCCGGGTGCGGTCCGAGGAGGTCGCGGCCTGGAGGCGCTGCTTCTCCGCGGCCACGCCGTCGGCGATGCGCGCCGTGCCCGCGAGGAGGGGAGCCGGGTCGGCGGCGCGGACGGCCTCGGCGGCGGCCTCGGTGGTGGCTGCGGTGGCGGCCGCGGACGGCACCGGGGAGGCGGGCGTCGGAGCGGCGGGGACCGGAGCGGCGGGTGCCGGGACCGGTGCCCGCAGGACGGCGAGCCAGGACGCCAGGTCGTGCTCCAGCCGCGCGAGGTCGAGGTGCAGGCCCGCGACCGCGGTCGCCTGCCGGTTGAGTTCGGCGAAGGTCTCGGCGGCCGCGCCCGCCCCGGCGTCGAGCTCCGTGAGGTACTGCGGGTCGCCGGTCAGCAGATGGGCGCGCTGGGCGGCCGACTGCGCGTTGACCACGGTGAGGAGGTGTTCGGCGGCGTCGGCGGCCGGCTCCAGGTGGTGGCGGATGACCGTGTTTTGACCGGCTCCGCGCGCGCCCCCGTCCGCTCCGCCGGTGTCTCGGATCTCCTCCCTCGTCCGGCGGTCGGCCGGGCCGGAGGTTAGCCTTCCAGCCTCCCGGCCACGGCGTCCGCGGGCCAGGGCAGAAGGTCACTTCCCGGCTCCGGCCCGGGCCCGGCCGAACGGGACGCCGCCCGCCCGGACCGGTCGGCCCGCCCCGCCGTCGGCGCCCGCCGGCCCGGACAGGACCTGTCCGTTCAGCGGCGCGGCAGCTTCCAGCCCGGGCGGGGGAAGTGGCAGGTGTAGCCGTCGGGAATGCGCTCCAGGTAGTCCTGGTGCTCGGGCTCGGCCTCCCAGAAGTCGCCGAGCGGCTCCACCTCGGTGACCACGCTGCCCGGCCACAGGCCGCTCGCCTCGACGTCGGCGATGGTGTCGAGCGCCGTGGTGCGCTGCCGGTCGTCGGCGTAGTAGATCGCCGACCGGTAGCTGGCGCCGATGTCGTTGCCCTGGCGGTTCTTCGTCGTGGGGTCGTGGATCTGGAAGAAGAACTCCAGGAGATCCCGGTACGTCGTCCGCGCGGGGTCGAACTCGATCTCCACGGCCTCGGCGTGCGACCCGTGGTTGCGGTAGGTGGCGTTCGGCGTCGAGCCGCCCGAGTACCCCACACGGGTCGCGGTGACGCCGGGCTGCTTGCGGATCAGGTCCTGCATCCCCCAGAAACACCCGCCCGCCAGTACTGCCTTCTCCGTGCTCTGCGCCATGGTCCTCTCCCTGTCGGATCGTTCTCCGGTCTGCCGCCGAGCGTACGCGGGCGGCGGCCCCGCCCCTCGCGTGCTGACCGGTCAGGACCGGTACGGCGGGGCGACCCCCAGCCCCAGTGCGGGACGGGTGCGGTGGTGACGGGCCGGGCCCCGGGCTGCGAGTTGCTGAGTGCCAGCCGGGTACCCCACTCCAGATAGCCGACGAAGGCGGCGCGAAATTCCGGGTCGGCGGGCAGCCGGACCTCGTCCGCGGCGTCGAGCAGCAGACCGATCCAGCGGCGGCGCTGCGGCTCGGTGATGGCCTTGCCCAGGTGCTGCCCCAGCATGTGGGAGTAGCCGCCCCGTTCGGCGGTGTAGCGGGCGGGGCCGCCGAAGACCTCGGCGAGCCACATCGCGACGAAGCGCGGGTGCCCGGGATCCATGTGGGCGAACAGCGGCCCGATCAGATCGTCCTTCAGGACATGGGCGTAGAAGCACTCGGTGAGCCGCTCGAAGGCCTCGGCGCCGCCGGCCCACGCGTACAGGGTCGGGACGGACCCTCCCCGGCCGGCCACGCCGGTGTGCTCGTAGTGGCGCATCTCCTCGATGTCCGCGATGTAGGGGCGGATCTCGGCGAGGAAGTCCTGGAAGACCGGGCTGCCCCGGAAGCCGGTGGTGTGGTCGTCGGCCGATGTCCAGACGATGCGCAGCACGTAGCACTCGGGTTCGTCGGTGCAGCGGGTGAGCTCGTACTCCACGCACTGCGGCGCCGTGCCCAGCGGGACCGCGGCCCGGCCGTAGGCGGACTCGAACGCTGCGTGCCGCTCCGACGGGACCCGGTAGCGGATGTACTCGACGATCATGGTGTACCCCTCGATGCGATCGACGGTGCCGTGACGGCGGTCATTCCAATACAATACAGCTGTGGATTGGAATGAGGAGCCGATGTCGAACCCGAACCCGAACCCCGGTCGCGTGGGCCGCGTCCGTGACGCCGGCATCGATGCCCGGATCCTCGCCGTCGCCGGGCGCCACCTGTCCGTCTTCGGCTACGAGCGGATGTCCCTGGCGGCGGTGGCGCAGGAGGCCGGCACCACCCGGCAGGCGCTCTACCGGCGGTGGGCGGGCAAGGCGGAGTTGGCCGCGGCGGCCGTCGCGGCGATCGAGGACGACGCGGGCGCCGGCGGGCCATCCGGTGGGCCCTGTGCGTCCGGGGCGTTCGACGGTCCTGCTGCGGAGCTCTTCGCCGCTCTCGTGGCCGAGCTGGCGGACTTCCGGCGCGGCGTCTCCCGCCCCGGACGGCTCTCACTGGTCGGGACGATGCTGCAGGAGACCACGGATCCCGCCGTCGCGGCCCGCTACCGGGCGCGCGTCATCGCGCCGCGCCGCAGCCGGCTGCTCGCCGTCCTGCAGGAGGCGCAGCGGAGCGGCCTCCTCGCCGCGGACGCCGACCTGGAGGTGGCGCTGACCATGTGCACCGGCAGCTGGTACGGCCGCGCGCTCGCCGGAGACCCGGCTCCGCCCGACTGGCCCGCCCGCACCGCCGCTCTGGTCTGGCGTGCGCTGGGGGGTCTGCCGCCGGAGGTCGGCCGCCGCTGAGGTGGGGGGCACGGCACGGAGGCGGACTGCCTCGGTGGCCGGATGCCTCGGTCACCGACCTCCTCGGTTGCCGAATCCCTCCGCTGCCGGATACCTCGGCCCTCGAATGCCTCGGTCTCGGAGCGACTCGTTCCCGGAGCGACTCGTTCCCGGAGCGACTCGTTCCCGGAGTGATCGGCGCCCGCGAGACTCGGCTTCCGCGCGGCTCGGTCCCCGCATGTCTCGGTATCGGAGCGACTCGGTCCCCGATCGGCTCAGCCTCCGAACACCGGCGGGCGGGGCCCCGGGGCGGCCTCGTGCAGGACGAGGTCCGCGGTGTACCGGAGCATCGGCTCCGCGTGCTGCTGCCAGCTGGTGTCTTCGCGCCAGCGCAGGGTGATGGTCACCCGGTCCTCCCGCAGGGTGACCATCACCATCCGTTCGGCGGCCGTCCCCCGGACGGGCATCGGCTCGATGACGTCGCAGGGGGCGTCCCGCACGATCGCCGGCACCCGGTCGCCCCGCAGTGCGGACTCCGGCATGAAGTTGAAGATCGCACTCGCGACCCCGCTGTGCCGCAGATCGCCGAGGACCTCCTCGGTGACGGCGTGCTTCAGATGGGGAGCGGTGTTGGCGTACCGGAGGCCCTGCAACTGCTGGGCGGCGGCATTCACCACCGTCTCGGCGAAGCCCCGGGCGGGGAGACGGCCAGCACGACGGGCGCGGACATCACCGCGTTGCGGACCGAGCGCAGCGCGGCCGGGGTGAGCCGGTTGGCCGACAACATGAAGGTGCCGACGATGCCGACCTGTTCGGCGGCGCCGATCGCGGTGCTGAACGCGGCGAGGAAGACCGCGGCGGCGGGCACCCGAAGCCGGTCGGCGACGACCGTCGCGGCCTCGGCGAGCCGGACGGAGGTCAGCGTGCAGCCCGGGAAGCCCAACCGGGTCCCGCCCGGCAGCGGGCCACCCCCGGGGCTGGGCCGGTGGTCCCCGAGGCCCCGCTTCAGGCGTTCGAACTGCTGCCGCCGGTAGGCCACCGACCGTTCCAGGTGGTCGGCGCCCGCGGGGGTGGCCGACTCCCAGAGGGCGAGGTCGATCGGCTGTTCCACCGGGCCTGCGGGGATCCACTCGACGCCGAGCGCCGCGGCCTGCAGCGCCGCGGTGAGATCGTCGAGCAGCGCGACCACCCCCAGGCCGTCGGCGGCCCAGTGGTCGACCACCATCGCGATCCGGGAGACCCGTCCGTGTCTGTCCTCCGTGCCGGCCAGCAGGGTGAGGGGCCACTGCCGGGAAAGCCGGAACGACGTCCGGCGGGCCGCCGCCACGGCCGCGTCCCACACGTCGAGGGCCGTGGTCTCCAGGACCTGCTCCCAGCCGGGATCGACCGGATCCACGGCCTGGTGGGCCTGCGGTCCGAGGCCCACGATGCGGCTCCGGAGGACCTCGTGGCGGGCGAGGACCGCGCGGACCGCGCTGCGCACCGGGCCGAGCCCCAGCGGGGCGATGTCCAGCTGCCGGAACTGGTTGTCCTCGTGCGAGGACTTCTGGGCGTCGGGCTGCTCGGGCAGCCACTCCTGCTGGACCCAGGTCAGCGGCCCGGTCCGGTCGGGCCGTGCGGCGGCCGCGGGGCGTGGGGCGGCGGGCTCGCTGGGGTCTGCGGTGCGCGCAGGGGTCGATGCGGCGGACACGTGCGCCGTCCTCTCGTGGATGCGTGCGGGCTCCGGTCCACGGTGCCCGGCCCGCCCGGTCGTCGGCTGCGGTGCCGCAGCCCTGTCGTGCTGTGCTGTGCAGTGGCGCGGCCGGCCTGGGCCCGCCGTGCAGTCTCGGCCCGCCGCGCAGATTCAGCCCTCCGCGCCGTCCGGGCTCTCCGCACCGTCCGGGCCGGCCACCCGTGCTCGCAGTGCGTCGAGGTAGTGGAGCGAGCGCAGCACGTCCTCGCGGCCCACGCCGAAGTCGATGAGGCACGCGATCTCGTCCACCCCCATCGCGGCGAGCCTGCGGACCACCCGGACACCGTCGTCGACCGTGCCGAAGAGGCCGGCACCGGTGAAGAGGCGGTCGAAGGAGCGGGCGAGCATGAACTCCCGGTCCCGGGAGGGGATCCGGTTCAGGTCGAAGCCGTCCGGCCCCGGGGCGGCCGGATCCGCCGCGATGAGGTCCATCGAGCTGCGCAGGTACCCGGTCAGCGGTTCACGGACCAGTTCGCGCACCTGCTCGCGATCCTCGCCGAGCATGGTGTGCAGCATCAGCGCCACGTGGCCGCGGGCCCGGGCGCCGTGCTCGTCGGCGAGCGCCTCCCGGTAGGTCGCGATGTTGCGCCCCAGCGCATCGTGGTCCTGGCCGAGCTGGTGGGTCAGCACGCCCGTGCCCAGCCGGCCCGCGATCCGGAAGGTCTGCGGGGAGCCGGCGGCCGTGATCCACACCGGCAGTTCGGGCTGGATCGGGCGCGGGAACAGCCGGACGGCACGTCGCTCGCCCTCGGCGTCGTCGAACTCGACCTCCTCGCCCCGCCAGAGCCGCTGCACCGTATCGGCCGTCTCGACCATGATGTTCTTGCGGTCCTTGAAGTTGTCCGGCCGGAGCACGAAGTCCCCGGCGTGCCAGCCGGAGGCGAAGGAGACCCCCACGCGACCGCCGGACATGTTGTCGACGACGGACCACTCCTCGGCGATGCGGACCGGATGGTGCAGCGGGGCGACCACGCTGCCGGCCCGGATCGCCACCCGCTCGGTCACGGCGGCCAGCGCGGCGCCGGTCAGCGAGGGATTCGGGTACTGGCCGCCGAAGCTGTGGAAGTGCCGCTCCGGCGTCCACACGGCCCGAAAGCCGTGGGTGTCGGCGAAGCGGGCGCTGTCCAGCAGCAGCCGGTACTGGTCCCCGGTGGTGGCGCTGTCGGCGAAGAAGAAGAGGCTGAGGTCCATCGGTCCAATCCTCGAATGTCAGGACGGCGCGCCGGCCGTGCGGCCGGGGACGTGCCGTGCGGGTCGGTACATGGCGAAGCCGGCGCCGGTGCCTCACATGGCGAAGCCGGCGCCGGTGCCTCGCGCGGCAGGGCCACCGCCACACAGACCACCAGGCCGCCCTGGTGACTGAGAGACAGGTCGATCCGCCCGATCCCGGCCTGCTCGGCGACCGTCCTGGCGCCGCCGCTGAGCAGGACCTGCGGCGCCCCGTGGGCGTCGGCGAGCACCTCGATCTCACGCCAGGTCAGGCCTTGGCCGAGCCCGCGGCCGAGCGCCTTCGCGGTGGCCTCCTTGGCACAGAAGCGGCCCGCCAGGTACTCGGTGCAGCGGACGGCGCCGAGCGTGTCGGCGTACGCGAGCTCCGCGGTGGAGAACACGATCCGCCGCCCGCCGGAGTGAGCGGCGATCCGCGTGATCCGGGCGATCTCCAGCAGGTCGATGCCGACCCTCATGGCTGCCCGCCCGTCCGGACCCGTCCCCTCGTCACGGAGCGTGCGACGTTCAGCCGCTGGATGTCGCTGGTGCCCTCCATGAACTCGAAGGCGGACACGTCGCGGAGCCACTTCTCCAGCAAGGGGTGGTCGACCGGGGCCGCCGGGCCGAGCGAGCGCACCGCCCAGCGGCCGGCCTCGCGGGCCGCAGCCACCGCGGCGATCTTGGCGGCGCTGGAGCGCAGGCCGTCGTCGCGGTCCCGGTCCAGCGCGGCGCCGGCCTCCAGGGTCAGCCCGCGGCAGGCCTCCAGCCGGGCCGCCACGGCCTCAAAGCCGGGAGCCTTCGGCCGTTCGGCCCGGACGAGGTCCAGGCAGGCCAGTCCCGTGCCGACCGCGAGCGCGGCCACCTGGGGCCGGACGGTGTTGAACACCCGTACCGCCCCCCACAGGCCGCGCCGGGTGGGCGGCAGATGGGCGGCCAGCAGCCGTTCCTCCGGGACGGGGACGTCCGCGAGGGCGATCTCGCCGAGTGCCGCGCCCCGCAGTCCGGCCGTCTCCAGGTCACGCGCCCGAAAGCCGGGAGCGGCCGCTTCGACCAGCGCGGCCCGGATCGACAGCGGTCCGCTGCCCGTCCGGGCGAAGACCACGCCGACGGCGCCGCGGGCGCCGTTGCCGATGTACTTCTTCGTCCCGTTCAGCCGGTACAGCCCCGGGGCCTCCCGGGCCAGAGCGGTCTCCATAGCACTGGCGTCGCTGCCGCGGCCCGGTTCGGTCACGGCGAAGAAGGCCCAGGTGGTGCCGTCGGCCACCGTGCGGTGGAAGAACTCCTGCTGCCGCTCGTCGCCGAGCTGGTCGACGAGGATGCCGGCCAGGCTCGGCCCCGGCGCGGCCAGCACCATCCCGGCATCGCCGCGGGCGAGTTCGATCATCCACACCAGGGTGTCCAGCGACGACCCCGCCGCGTAACTGAACCGGCCGAGGCGCAGCGGGTCGCCGAAACGCGGCGGCGTCGTGCAACGGCGGATCAGGTCGAAGGCCGCGACCCCGAGGTGCGGCTTCATCTCGTACGGCTCCGCGTCCAGCGCGGACGCGTGTGCGCGCAGCTCGTCCGCCATCTCCGCGGCGGTGCCGCGCAGGGCCCGGAGGCGTTCGTCGAGCTCGACCACGGTCATCCTCCTCCTTCCGTGCTGTCCGGACGGGCGAGCCACAGGTCGGCCGTCAGGGCCGAGAGGTGGAGGCCGCGTACGGGATGGTCGACGACGTACCCTTCGGCGCCGAACAGCCGGGTGACCGTCCAGCCCGCCTCGGTCAGCCGCTCGTGCTGCGCCCAGAGCGCCTCGGCCGAGGCCTCCGGCCGCGCGGCCGCGCCGGCCGCCAGCTCGATCTCGGTGACCACGTCGGCCAGCGCGCCCGCGACGAACTGGCGCTCGATCAGCGGGAGTCCGCCGAAGCGCCGGGTGCCGAGCCGCTCCACCGCCGCGTCCAGCAGGCGGTCGAGCACCCCGTCCGCACCGCGGTCAGGGCGGCGGCGCGCACACCCGTCAACCCGGTACCCGTACCGGCAGCACCTGTGCGGCCGGCGGGGAAGCGGACCAGCGCCAGCCCCTCGCGGGCCGCGAACGGATGGGGCAGCACCTCGGCGCCGCTTCCGGACACCGCGGCCGCCGGCAGCAGCGCCACGCCGCCCGGGGCCACCGAGGCCGGATCGAACCCGTTGAGCACGGCGGCGAGACCGGCGGCCAGGCCCGCCTCGCGGCCGAGCTCGCGGCAGCGGCGCAGATCGGTCGAGGCCCCGTTCACCCGGCCGCCCCCGGACGCAGGCCGGCCATGAACAGCCGCGCGGAGTACGGGTCGTAGTCGGCGACCACCGTGTACCGGTCCTGCGTCCAGTGCTCGGCGAGCGCCGCCCACGCGCTGGTGCAGAGCCGGTCGCGCGGCCCTTCGACCAGTTCGCAGTCGGACCCCAGCCGTGGATCGACCCGGTCGGCGAGCATCCGGCCCAGCACGATCCTGGCCCCGGGCCTGCGCGTCGCCAGGTCGCGCAGCGCCGCGTTCGGCTCGACTGCCCGCTCCGCGAGGAAGTCGAGGCGCGCGCTGTCCACGGCGCCCTCGCCGACGTCCCCAACGTCCCCGTCCTCCCCGTCCGGCCCCGCGTCGTCGCAGGTGCGCACCAGCACCGCGCAGTCGCTGATCGGTGTCGCGTCCGCGTCCGGGTCGGAGTACAGCAGCGTCGACTGGTCGAGCACCAGCACGGCGCCCGCGGCCGGCCGGCCCGCCGCGCGGATGCCGGCCAGCAGCCTGAGCGCCGTGAACGGGGCCCCCACGCCCTGCCCGGCCACGGAGAACACCTCGGGGCGCCCCGGGCACCGCTCGGCCAGGTAGCAGCCCGCCACCTCGACCGCGCTCAGGTCGGGGAGGTGATAGGCGAGCAGCACCGTGTCCAGCGGGGGCAGCGGACGGTCCAGCCCGTCGAGCAACTCCCGCGCCATGTCGGTGAAACTGTGCCCGCCGCCCCGTGCGTAGTGCTCGTGGTCGGGCTGCTCGCCGAAGGCGGCCAGGAAGTCCGTCATGAACCTCAGATCGAGCTCGGCCGGCTCGGCCGGCCGCCGCCCGGGGAAGACCCGGGCGGCCGGCCGGCACAGCCGCAGCGTCCCGGGCCCGTCCGGGCGGACGGCGGTGCGCTGCTCCCCGCAGGTCGTCTCCCGCATCGGTCAGCGCACCGGCCCGTGCCCGGCGGGCAGGTCGGCGGACAGGCACGAGTCGATGTACGCGGTCAGCGCGCCGACCGTCTCGAAGACGTCCGGGGTCAGCTCGTCCGGGTCGATCTGCAGCCCCAGGGTGTCCTCCAGGGCCATCAGCAGCTCGATCACGCTGGTGGAGTCCAGCGCCAGGTCGCTGAAGAGCCGCAGCTGCGGGGTCAGTTCGGGCAGGTCCTTCTTCAGGACCGCCTCCAGTGCCTCCCGCAGGGCGTCGGTCGTGGTGAGGTCGGTGTCGGCCATCGTGTCGGCTCCTTCATGGTCTCGGTTCGGCGTGCTCTCGGTGCGGTGCGGTGCGGTGCGGTGCGGTGCAGGGGCGATGCGGCGCGGTCAGTCGGTGTTGCCGTTCCGGCGCAGCTCGGGATGGGTCGCCTGCTTGGCGAGGATGTCGTCGGCCGTGTCCCGGGTGCGCACCAGGTACGAGCGGCCGCGCCGCAGCACGACCTCGGCCGGGTAGCCGTGGCTGAGGAAGTACACCGGCGAGGCGGAGGGCCCGTAGGCGCCCGACCGCAGGACGCCGATGAGGTCGCCGGGCTGCAGCTCCGGCAGGGCGACGCCCTTGGCGATGGTGTCGTTCGGCGTGCAGAGCGGGCCGGCGACGTTCCACGGGCCGACGGCCTCGGCGGGGTCGGTGCGGCGGGAGAGCAGCCCGACCGGGAAGTTGCGCTTGACGAAGGATCCGATGCCGACCGCGGCCATGTGGTGGTGGGTTCCGCCGTCCGCCACCGCGAACCGCTCGCCCATCGACTCCTTGGTGTAGCGCACCCGCATCAGGTAGGTGCCGCCGAGGGCGGTCAGGTACCGGCCGGACTCCATGATGAGCCGGGTGTCGGGGTGGGCCGCGGCGAAGGCGTCCAGCAGCGGGTTGAGGTCCTTGGCCAGTGCGGCGGCGTCGAGTTCGTGCTCGCCGTCGAAGTACGGCACGCCGAGGCCGCCGCCGATGTCCACCGCCTCCAGCCGGATCCCGGTGGCCCGGGCGATGCGTTCGGCGATGTCGAGGATGTGCGCGGTGTTCCGGACGATCACGTCGGCGTCGAGGATGCGGGTGCCCAGGTAGACCTGGACGCCGGCCACGTCGGCGTGCCGGTAGGCGGCCAGGGCGGGCCCGGCGGTGAGGAGTTCGGCTTCGTCGATGCCGAACTGGCGCGGTTTGCCGCCCATGGTCAGCCGCGAACCGGCAATGGAGAAGGCCGGGTTGACACGCAGCAGGACCCGCTGGCGGACACCGTGCTCGGCCGCCGTCCGGTCGATCAGGTCGAGTTCGGCGAACGACTCGCAGACGATCGCGTAGATCCCGCCCGCTACGCAGGCGGTGATCTCCTGCTCGCTCTTGCCCGGGCCCAGGAAGACGATGTCGTACGGGTCCGTCCCCGCTTCCAGCACGATGCGCAGCTCGGCGAGGGAGGAGACCTCGGCCCGGGCGCCGGCGGAGTGCAGGACGTCGTAGACGCCCCGGTTCGGGTTCGACTTGAGCGAGTAGAAGACCTCCAGCGAGGGTGCAGCGCGGCGCGCAGCGCGTCGAGGTTCTCGACGAGCCAGTCGCCGTCGTACACGTACGTCGGGGTCCCGTACTGCGCGGCGATGCCGCTCCAGTCGACTTCTTCGCTCACGGCTTGGCCACCATTTCGTTCAGCAGGGTCTCCGTCCGCTCCTCGTCCGCCGCACGTCCTGTTCGTCGTCGCCGACGCAGATCGCGTAGAGGCGGCCGTACGGCTTCCCGCCGGCCAGGAACGTCGCGTTCAGGGTTGCGAAGTTGTTGATCAGTACGCCGCGCGGGCCGCGGCCGTCCCGGTCCGCGCGGTGGAGGAGCAGGTCGCCGAGGGCGGCGCGTACCTCGTCGAAGCCGTGCACGCGCTCGGGCTTGAGGTCGAAGGTGGTGGCGAGCGCGGACTGCCCGTCCCGGATCAGGTGTTCGGCGATCCGGTTCTGGTAGGTCGCCATGTTGAAGCGGGCGTTGATCTCCAGGCACGGGTAGAGCGTGCCGTCCGCGCCGAGCAGCGCGTCGACGCCGGCGAGTCCGAAGTACCCGGCCGCGGCGAGCTGTTTGCCGATCACCTCGGCGGCCGCCCGCAGTTCGTCGACCTGGTCCGGCCGCAGGGCCGGCGGGAAGAGGTGCCCGCGGTGCACGCCGTTCTCGGTCAGCGCGGTCTTCACGGTCTCGAACCGCACGCCGCCGTCGCGGCCGACGACGAACTGGTAGTTCAGGTCGGCCTGCTTCTCGATCCAGCGTTCGACGACGACGGAGACCCGCCCGTCCGCGCCCGCGCGCCGCTCCAGCATCCGCAGCAGCTGCGCACCGCGCTTCGGGTCGTCGAGCACCACCATGCCGCGGCCGGAGACTCCGAGCGACTCCTTCACCACCACCCGGGAGCCCTCCGCGGCCAGGTGGACGGAGAGCGCCTCGGCGAGCTCGTCCAGTGTCCGGCAGACGGCGCCCGGGATCGCGGTCAGCCCGGCGGCGTCCACCAGTTCGCGGCTGAAGATCTTGCCGTTGACCTCCTTGCAAACGACGGCGCCGGGTCCGGCCAGGGGCAGGCCCGCGGCCTCGGCGAGGCGTTCCTCGTCCGCCGAGATGCCGAGCGGCATCAGGTAGGTGCGGCCGTCGGCGAGGGCCCGCAGGGCGGCCAGCAGACGCGGCGATTCGAGCGCGTCCAGGGTGACCGACCGCTCCGGCACGTTCCGGTCCACCGTCAGGTGCGTGCCCTCGGCGGCGCCCAGGGCCGCCAGGTACCCGGCGTAGTCGGAGTCGACGGCGTCCTTGAGCACCACCACGTCCTGCGCGTCGGCGAGCAGGACGCCGACCTCCTCGATCCGGTTGACCGTCGCCGAGGAGAAGGAGAGGCCGGTGCCGGGCAGGTTCGGTTCGCCCCGGCCCCAGACGCGCTCGACCTCGAAGTTGTTGACGTACACGAAGCGGGCGGTCGGATCCCCGACCAGGGCGGCCTTGAGCCGGGCGCCGAAGCCGTCGGCCGGCGCGGGGTCGTGTGCAGACATGTCACTCCTCTCTGGCCGCGGTCCTCGCGACCGCGGCGGCGAAGGTCCCGCCCTGGCCTGCGGAGACCATCAGCACGGTCTCGCCCGGCCGCACCGCGTTCTCGGCGCGCGCGGTCGAGAGGTTCACGAAGGGGTCCGCGCAGAAGCAGTGGCCCATCGTCGGGACGTTCTCCAGGTAGACGCGTTCGAGCGGCAGGCCGAGCCGGCGCGCCGTGGCCGTCCACGAGTACCGGTTGACGTTGTGCGGCAGGACGAGGTCGATCTCCCCGATCTCCAGGCCCGCGGAGTGCACCGCCTCGACCATCACCGAGGCCAGCGTGGGCGTGTAGGCCTGGGTGTAGCGCTGCGCGAGCTCCTCGGACATGTGCCGGGCCCGGTGGAACTCGCCGAGCGTGCGGTGCGCGGTGCTCAGCAGCACGTCCCCCGGGCCGTCGAGGGCGACCAGGACGCCGGCGGTCGCGTCCCCGAGGACGGACGTGCCCGGGATGTGCTGCATCACGGGGGACAGCGCCTTCTCGCCGATCAGGATCAGCGCCGTGCTCCCGGCGGGCTCGGTCCCGAGCAGCGCCTCGGCGGCCCGCAGCGCGGACAGGCCGATCACGCAGCCCTGGTGGGACATCGAGAACGCGGCCGCCTCGGCGAGCCCCAGCTTGTCGCGCAGCACGTCCATCCAGCGCAGGGCCGGAGGAGCGACGTGCTGCACCGTGTGGGCGTGGATCAGGTACCGCACCAGGGAGCGGTCCGCGCCGGCCAGTGCCTCCTGGCCGAGGGCGAGCAGCATGTCGAGCGTCGTCAGCCCCTCGGCGGTGACGATCCGTTCGAGCCCAAGGAAACGGGTGAGCAGCCGGATCTCGGAGTCGGCGACGCCCAGCGCGTCCCGCATGTCGGCGATCGCCGTACTGTGCTCCGGCACGAACGGCACGACCTTACGCAGGTGGAGCATGCGGTCCTCCGTCCCCGGGCGGTTCAGCGCGGCCGGCCGGTTCGGCCCGGTCGGGCGTCGCCGGGCGGCGGCGGTCAGTGGGCGTCACGGCACCACTCCAGGACGGCCATGGCGCTGTAGAGCTTGTTCTCGGCCTGCTGGAAGGCGATGCTCGACGGCCCGTCGAGCACCTCGGCGGTGACCTCCTCGCCCCGGTGGGCGGGCAGGTCGTGCATGAACACGGCCTTGGGGGCGCGCTCCATCAGCTGCCCCGACACCTGGAACGGCGCGAACGCCTGCCGCCAGTGCGGGTCCGGCTTGCTGGTGCCGGTGGTCTGCCAGCGGGTCGTGTAGGCCGCGTCGAAGTCCGCGGGCAGATCGGCGAGGTCGTGCCGTTCGGCCACCGTGGAGCCGTGGGCGGCCGCCTGTTCCCGGGCCCGGGCGAGGACGGCCGGGGCCAGGCCGTAGCCCGCCGGGGTCCGCAGCTCGAGCCGCACCCCCGGTGGCGGCTCAGGCCCAGGGCGAGCGCCGCGGCGGAGTTGTTCCCCTCGCCGACGTACAGCACGCTCAGTCCGTCCACCGTGCCGAACCGCACGGCGAGGGTGGTCAGGTCGGTCAGGCCCTGGGTGGGGTGCTCGTCGGCGCTCATCGCGTTGACGACGGCCATCCGGCGCTGTGCGGCCCAGGCCCGCATCTCTCGCGGGTCGCCGGCCGTCCGGGCCACCAGGACGTCGAGCATCCCGGACATCACCCGGCCGGTGTCCTCGGTGGTCTCCCCGGTGTTGAGCTGCAGGTCGTCCGGCCCGTAGGAGAGGACGCCGGCGCCGAGCCGCAGCGCGCCCGCCGAGAAGGCGGTGCGGGTACGGGTCGAGGTCTTGCGGAAGTAGACGCCGACGACGTCGCCGGCGAGCGCCGTGTTCCCGACGCCCTGTCCCGCCTCCGCCCGGCGGGCCAGCACCGCGCCGCGCTCGACGATGTCCCGCACGTCCGTGTCGGACAGGTCGTCGAGTGAGATCAGGTGCCTGATCCTGTGCTTCGTCATCAACCAACCTCCGTTCGGGCCGGGTTGCCGCCGGGCGTCACCATCGTTCGACCTCGGCGAAGAAGTCCGGCACGTGTTGAACCTGACCGCTCTTCCGGCCGATCCGCAGGACTTCGTGGCCGACCGCGAGGTCGAGCACGCCGAGGCCGAACGGCGAGAAGATCCGGGGTCTGTCCCGCCCGACGCGGATCTCGCCGAGGAGGAGTTGCGCGAGCGTCCCGTCGATGAAGTCGCGGTGCCCGAACCGCTGCACCGCCAGGTGCGGCGAGGTGCCGGCGTTCAGGCAGTGCTCCACGTCGTCGACGACGTTGTGCGAGGCGGCCACCAGCTCGGGGCCGATGTCCCGCAGCGAGATGTTGAGCACGCTCTGGCCCGCGGACAGCGCGTCCGGGCGCAGGATGTACGGCGCGGCGGCGGTCGTGGCCAGGACCACGAGGTCGGCGCTGGCCAGGGCCTCGTCCAGGGCGGTGCAGGCCGCCGCCGGGTAGCCGAGCGACTCGGCGTGGCGGGCGGACTTCCGCGCGTACTCCTCGACGGCGTCGTGGACGGCGATCGCGCCGAACGACCAGCCGAGCGCGTGGAAGAACTCCAGGATGTTGCGCGAGATGATGCCCGCGCCGACGACCGCGAGCCTGCCCGCGCTGCGCGATCCGTGCAGCTGCTCGGCCCCGAGCACCGCCGACGCCGCCGTGCGGGCGGCGCTGATCTGCGCCGCCTCCAGGCAGGCGAAGGGGTATCCGGTGTCCAGGTCGTTCAGCAGCAGGACGGCCGAGGCACGTGGGACGTTGCGGGCGACGTTGCCGGGGAAGCTGCTGATCCACTTGATGCCCGCCACCCGCCCGTCCTCGCGCAGCGCGGCGGGCAGGGCGATGATCCGGGCATCGGGCTTCTCGGGGAACCGCAGGAAGTAGCTGTTCGGGTTGATCGTCGCGCCGCGGTGGTGGGCCAGGTAGGTCTCCCGGACCCGGTCGTAGATCTCCGGCCGCGACGCCTCGATGATGTCACGGATGTGCCTGCCGCCCATCACCTCGAAGGAGAACATGGTCAGCTCCTCACCGTCGTCAGGGCGGACAACTGGTCGGCCGGGCGGCCCAGGCAGTCCGGACCGAACTTCTCGCCCACCCAGGCGTCGTCGTAGATGGTGCGTGCGTAGCGCTCGCCGAGATCCGGCGAGATGGCCACCACGCGGGAACCGGCGGGCAGTTCGGGCGCCCGCAGCTGCACCGCCCGGATCACGGACCCGGTCGACCCGCCGGCCACCAGCCCGTACCGGCGGGCCAGCCAACGGCACGTCCGGACGGTCTCGGTCTCGGAGACCAGCACCACGTCGTCCACGAGTTCCGGGCGGAAGATCTCCGGCCGCCGGCTCGCCCCGATCCCGGGGATGTACCGCGGCGCCGCGACCGCGTCGAAGTTGACCGAGCCGACCGCGTCCACCGCGATGATCCGGGTGTCGGGGGAGTGCCGCCGGAAGTGCCGGATGCAGCCCATCAGGGTGCCCGAGGTGCCGGTGCCGACGAACAGGTAGTCGATGTCCGGGATCTCCGCGGTGATCGCCGCCGCCGTGCACCGGTCGTGCACCGCCCAGTTCGCCGGATTGGCGTACTGGTTGAGCCAGACGAGACCCGGGTCGGCGGCGAGCCGCTCGTGGATGTAGGCGATCCTGCTGCCCAGGTAGCCGCCGCTCGGGTCGGGCCGGTCCACCTCGACCACCTCGGAGCCCAGGGCCCTGATCATGTCGACGCTCAGCGCCGGGGTGTTGGGATCGGTGACGCACAGGAACCGGTACCCTTGGCGGCGGAGATCATCGCCAGGGCGATACCGAGACTGCCGGACGACGACTCGATGAGACTGCATCCGGGGCGCACGGCCCCCGGCGCTCGGCGTCCTCCACCATGCTCCGCGCGGTCTTCAGCTTGATCGACCCGGCGGGATTGAGACCCTCGATCTTCAGATAGAGGTCGATATTCCGTGCGGCGTCGCCGAGATGCAGGAAGACATCGTCCTGGATCATCTCGTAGGCGTTCTCATATATCAATGCTCGTCAACCCCCAATCGGACAGTTCAAGGCCGATCCGACATTTGTCCTGCTGCCTTTTCATCGCCTCTGCAGGCATCACGATCACAGCGTAGGAGCCGCCCCGCGAAGGGGGACAGGCAAGTGTCCGGCAGCTTCCGACAGGCAGGAAAGTTGCCGTCCCGATTCCTTGTCGTGCCGTTCGGACCCGTGCCGTACTAGGGGCGTGGAAGCGGTGCGCCAACCGGACGGGAGACGGACAGAGCATGAATCCTGCGGCGACTGGGGCGATTCGGCGGAATTCCGCGCCCACGGCCGGCGGTGCACTGACCCTCGGTCAGGAAGCCCTCTGGCTGATCCAGAACCTCGAACCGGACTGTGCCGCCTACAACGTCACCGCGGCGCTCCGCCTGCACTTCCCGGTGGACACCGGGGTGCTGGCGCAGGCCGTCCGCGCGACCGTCCGCGGCCACGCCCTGCTCGACTCCGTCTTCGACTGCGACCCGACCGGCCGGATCCGCCGCCGCCGGGCGCCGGCCTCCGGCGCCTCCGGCCGGCTCGACCTGTACGAGGCCGACCTCCCGGACGCCGAACTGCACGCCTTCGCACTGGAGCTGACGCGCAGGCCGTTCCGCCTCGACCGGGAGCCGCCGATCAGGACGGCGCTGCTGCGCACCCGCGGCGGCCCGGACATCCTGCTGGCGACGGCCCACCACATCGTCGCGGACAACGTCTCCCAGCTGCTCATCTGCCGGGAGATCCTCTCGCACTACGCGGCGCTCGCGGCCGGCACGGAGCACACCGCACCGGACGACGGCGCCGCCTTCGAGGACTTCGCACGGCGGCAGGGCGCGTACCTGGCCTCGCCGCGGGCGGACCGCGCCCGGCAGTACTGGCAGCGCGAACTCGCGGGCGTGACCCGCCACACCGAACTGCCAACCGACCGGCCGCGTCCCGCCGTCTACCGCTCCGAGGGCGCCGAGATCGACCTCCCGCTGCCGGCGGACCTGGTGGCCGGACTCGGCGAGGCGCTCGCCGCCCGGAACGTCACCGCCTTCGCCTACCTCGTCACGGTCTTCCAGCTGCTCCTCCACCGCCACAGCGGCCGGCACGACTTCGTCCTCGGCTACCCGGTGACCCAGCGGCAGGGCAGCGAACTCCACGACGCGATCGGCTACTTCGTCAACACCCTGCCGCTGCGGGTGCACCTCGACCCCGACGACTCCTTCGACACCGTGCTGCGCCGCACCACGGCCGGGCTGTGGCGGGGCCTGATGCACCGCGACTACCCCTTCGCCCTGCTGCCCCGGCTCTCCGAGCTGCCGCGCGACCCCGGCCGCCCCGGGCTGTTCACGGCCCTGTTCGTCCTCAACGAGCCCGCCGAGGACGACCCGATCGCCGCGGCGCTCGAACCGGGCCGGCAGGTCGAGCACGCCGGACTCCGCGCCGCGGAGTACTACCTGCCGCAACAGCAGGGCCAGTTCGAACTGACCCTGCAGGTGACCCGGCGGGCCGCCGGGGTGCAGGCGAAGCTCAAGTACAACACCTCCCTGTTCACCGAGCGCGCGGCCCGCGAGCTGGCCGAGGACTACCTGCGGCTGCTGCGCTCGGCCGTCGACGACACCCTGCCCGCTGCCCTCCACCTGCTGCGCCACCGACCGGAGGAGCAGCAGCCGCCGATTCCCGGAAGTGAGAGTGGAACGATGGAAAGCACCAGCACCAGCACCAGCACCAGCGCCAGCACCGGTTCCAGCACCGGCACCGACCGTGCCGGCCGCATCGCGCAGATGCGGGACGTCGCGGCCATGGTGTTCCAGGCCGAACCCGAGGAGATCGAGGCGGCCGGGTCCTTCGAGACCGATCTGGACTCGGACTCGCTGCTCGCCGTCGAGTTCACCGTCGCGCTGGAGAAGTCCTTCGGTGTCGCCCTCCACGTGAACGACATCCCCCGGCTGATGGCCGGCCTGGACAGCACCTACGAGGTGGTCGCCGAGAAAGCCGGCTGGTAGCCACCGCACGGCCGCACCGTCCCGGGGCCGCCGGCCCCGGGACGCCCGAACCCTGCTTTCCCCCAAGGAGTGTGACTCGCACGATGACCACCACGACGGCCGGGCACAGGCTCGGCGCCTTCGACACCGCGGGTCCGGACGGCCCGGAGCCGAGCCGGCTGGAGCGCCTGACCGCGGCCGGCTGGGTGGTGCCCACCCCGTCCCCGGCCTGGTGAGCTTCACCCCGCAGTTCGAGACCGTGCTGAACCGGCTCCAGGCGCTGCTGGGCGAGGTCGACCCCTCGGCCTCGCCCGGCCCGACCTGGTACGCGCCGGTCGTCCCGCGCGCGCACATCGACCGCGCCGAGTACGCGGAGAACTTCCCGCAGCTGCTCGGCACGGTGCACGCCCTGCGGACCGACGGGGCCCCGGACGCCGGGGAGCAGGGCGCGCGGGCCGAGACCGACGTAGTGTTGGCACCGGCGGTCTGCTACAGCGTCTATCCGCAGATCGCCGACAGCACCATCGGGGAGGCCCGCTTCTTCGACGCCGTCGGCCACTGCTACCGCCACGAGGCGACCAGCGAGTACGGCCGCTTCCGGTCCTTCCGGATGCGTGAGTTCGTGGTGGTCGCCGGCCAGGACGAGGCGTGGGACTGGCGGGACGCCTGGATCACCCGCTGCGAGGAGCTGTTCGCCCGGCTCGGGGTGGCGGTCTCCGTCCAGGCGGCCAGCGATCCCTTCTTCGGGCCGGGCGACCGGTTCATGCGCTCCAGCCAGCTCCAGCAGAGCCTCAAGTACGAGTTCCACGCCCCGGTCCACGGCCGGGACCCGGGCACCGCGATCGCCTCGGCCAACTCCCACAAGGACCACCTCGGGGAGCGGTTCGCCATCGGCTTCGCGGACGAGGGCCCGGCGCACAGCTCCTGCATGGCCTTCGGCCTGGAGCGGACGGTCTCCGCTCTGATCCACGCGCACGGCGACGACCTCGCGAACTGGCCCGAGCTCGGCTGATCGGGCCCCCGCACCGGCCGGGGCCCGACCACCCGGCCGGTGCGGGGCCCGTCGGACCGGGCCCGTCGGACCGGGCCCGTCGGACCGGGCCCGTCGGACGGGGCCGGTCAGACCGGGCTCGGGGCCGGGCGCTCCCGGCCCGGCCGCTGTACCACCTCGGCGACGCAGGGCGCGAGCCGGTAGTGGTAGTGGTGGGCCGGGTCGGGCAGGACGAGCGAGGTGTCGAGCAGATCCGACACCAGGGTGAGCGGGTTCGGCGAGGTGCCCCGCCCCAGCCGGTCGTACTCGGCGGTGATCCCGTCGAGCGAGAAGCGGCGGGTGGGCAGGGCGGCGATCCGCTCCAGCAGCAGCCGGTGGTCGTCGCTCAGCAGGTCGATGCTCCACCGGATGCTGTCGGTCACCGACCGCTGGTGGGGCAGCAGCGCGTGGTCGTGCGACCAGAGCATCTCCGGCGTCGGCCCGTAGGAGAGCATCAGGCGGATCGGCACGGCCCGCAGGCACTCGGCGGCGAACTCGAGGTAGCGGGGGATGCCGCCGAGCCGCCGGCACAGCTCGGCGATCAGCGGCAGGTCCTTCTCCAGCTCCGCGGCCGCCCGCGAGCCGGTGCCGACGTGCTGGAGGAACAGCTCCACGGCGGGCGCGCAGGACAGCGGGTCGCCGGGGGCGTGCTCCAGCGACAACGGCTGGATCTCCCGGTTGGCCCCGAGCCGTTCGGTCAGCCGGCGGCGTGCCGTGATGAGGATGTGCACGCCGGGGTAGGCGGCCTGCAGCTCCCGGGTGGCCGCCATGACGCCGGCCGGGATGTGTTCCGCGTTGTCCAGCACGAGCAGCATGTTGGTCTCGGCCTCGATCTCGGCGGCAGCCGCGGTCGGGGCCGTCGGCCGTCCCCGGCTCAGCTGCCGTCCGACGCGGTGCAGGACGGCCGCGGCCCGGTCCTCCCGCGCGCCCCGCTCGGGGCCGATGTCGCCGAGTTCGACGATCTCGACGCCGTCCCGGAAGAAGTGGCTGATCTGCGCGGCCACGCTCAGCGCCATCCGGGTCTTGCCGACCCCGCCCGGGCCGAGGAAGGTGGTCAGCCGGTTGGTGCGGACGGTGTTCGCGAGCTGCTGGTGCACCGCGGAGCTGCCGACGAGCGCCGAGTTGGCGGCCGGCGGCCCGCTCCACCGTGCGTGGTCCGGGTGTTCGACGCCCTGCCGCTGCTCGTCGGCGACGCCGAGCGCGGTCACCAGCAGGTCCACCGAGGAGCGGCGCGGGTTCTGCACCCGGCCGAGCTCCAGGTTCCTGATGGTGCGTACGCTCAGGCCGGAGTACTCGGCGAGCTCCTCCTGGGTCCAGCCGCGCTGGATCCGCAGCGCCGCGATCAGCCGGGAGTTCCAGGCCGGCAACTGCCCGCCCAGCAGCGTGCGTTCGTCGGTGTAGTCGAGCGTCATCGGTACCCCCGGGATTGAAGTTCGAACAGCTCGGCGTAGAGACCGCCCCGGGACATCAGCTCCCGGTGGCTGCCCTGTTCCCTGATCACCCCGTCGTCGAGCACGATGATCAGGTCGGCCATGCCCACGGTCGAGAAGCGGTGCGAGACCAGGAGGGTGACGGTGCTCCGCCCCCGGCCGGCGCGCGCGGCGGCGGCGAAGCGTTCGAACAGGGCGTTCTCGGTGTGCGCGTCCAGGGCCGCGGTGGGCTCGTCGAACACGGCGATCAGCGGCTCGGTGCGCATCAGCCCGCGCCCCAGCGCCAGCCGCTGCCACTGCCCCCGGACAGTTCCACCCCGTCGTCCCAGCGGGTGCCCAGCCGGGTGTCCAGGCCCTGCGGCAGGCCCGCGACGACGCCCGAGGCGTCCGCCCGCTCGACCGCCGCGCCGACGGCCGCCCGGTCCCCGATCCGCGGCAGGTCGCCGACGCCCACCGTCTCCAGGACGGGGAGCTCCAGCCGGGCGTAGTCCTGGAACGCGGCCGAACACCTCGACCGCCACTGCGCGGTGTCGTGGTCGGCCAGGTCCACGCCGTCCACCAGGATCCGGCCGGAGTCGGGCCGGTAGAAGCCGCAGAGCAGCTTGATCAGCGTGGTCTTGCCCGCGCCGTTGTCGCCGACCAGGGCGACGACCGCGCCCGGCGGCAGGTGCAGGTTCACCCCGGCGAGCACGCCCCGGCCGTCCTTGGCACCCGGATAGCCGAAGTGGACGTCCTGGAGTTCGATGCCGCTGCTCAGGGTGGCGGGCACCGCCACGGGGACGGCCGGGGAGCGCCGCTCGCCGGCCACGTACTCCTGGAGCCAGACCAGGCGCCCGCCGACCCGCAGCACCACGAGGAAGTACGTGCCGTACCGCACCGCCGTCCCGACGGTCGAGCTCAGCTGGGCGGCCAGGCCCAGCACGAGGACGACGTCGCCGGCGGTGGCGGAGCCGCGGACGGCGAGCACCATGACGAGGGTGATCGCGGCGATGTACCCGACGGCGGTGACCAGGGCGTCCACCGCCTGCAGCACTGCGCCGCGCCAACTCGCCCGGTTGCGCTGCCCGATGACGGACCCGGAGACCTGGCGGTGGCGCTCGCCCAGCAGGCCGGTCAGGCCGTAGACCCGCAGCTCGCCCGAGGCGGCGGTGGACGTGCCCAGTTCGAAGAGGTGCGCGCGCAGCCGCTCGCGCTCGCTGGTCGCCTCCTGCGCGCGGACGGCGAGGTCGCGGCTGAGCTTGCCCAGCCAGAAGGACACCCCGGCCAGGACGGGCAGGCAGAGCAGCAGCGGGTCCACCCGGGCCAGCAGGACGGCGGTGACGGCCAGGGTCGCCCCGACCCGCAGCACGCCGGCCGTCGCGTTCACCATGCCCGAGAGCTGGCCCTGCTGCTCGCGGATCCGCTGCACCTGGTCCAGGTACTCCGGGTTCTCGTGGTGGGTCAGGCCCTCGGCGCCGCCGATCAGCCGCATCAGCCGTTTGCCGGCGACCGCGGAGGCGCGCTCCTGGACGGTGAACAGGCAGTGCACGTAGTAGAAGACCGAGGTCAGCGCCGCGCCGACGGTGACCGCGAGCAGCACGGCGGCACCGAGGCCGAGGCGCAGATCCCCGGAGACCGCCGCGTCCACGATCGTCTTGGCGCCGAGCCCGCCGATCGGGACGGAGACCTCGAAGACGATGCCGGTGAGGAACTGCAGGGTGGCGTGCCGGGGCGCGGCGCCGAAGCCGATCCGCATCAGTTCCCGGAATGCCTGGAAGGGCTTACGCATGTCCGGCCTCCGCCGTCGCCTGGATTTCGAGGACCGCTTCCCCGCCGTGGGCCGGTTCGACGAACCGGGCCGCCTGGAGGTCGAACATCGCCGCGTAGCGTCCCTGCTTCGCCAGCAGTTCGTCGTGCCCGCCGTCCTCGACGACGGCGCCGTCCTCGAGCACGATGATGCGCTCCGCGCACCGGACGGTGGAGAAGCGGTGCGAGATGAGGATCGTGGTGAGCCCGGCGGTCAGTTCGAGGAAGCGCTCGTAGATCTCCGCCTCCGCCCGCACGTCGAGCGCGGCGGTCGGCTCGTCGAGGATCAGCACCCGCGCGCCCGCGTCCACCGCGAACAGGGCCCGGGCCAGCGCGATGCGCTGCCACTGCCCGCCCGACAGGTCGGTGCCGCCGGTGTACTCGGGCGACAGCACCGTGTCCCAGCCGTGCGGGAGCCCTTCGATCAGGGCCAGCGCACCCGCCCGGTCCGCGGCCTCGCGCAGCCGGTCCCGGTCGCCGGCGTACTGCGGTGCGCCCATGCCGATGTTCTCCGCCGCCGTGAGGTGGTAGCGGGCGAAGTCCTGGAACAGCACGCCGATACGGCTGCGCCACGCCTCCTGGCCGAGCTCCGCCAGGTCCTGTCCGTCGACCCGGATGCGGCCCGACGTCGGGGTGTGCAGGCCGCACAGCAGCTTCACCAGGGAGCTCTTCCCGGCGCCGTTGTCGCCCACGATGGCGAGCGAGCGGCCGGCGGCGATGTCCAGGTCCACGCCGCGCAGCGCCTCCCGGTCCGTCCCGGGGTAGCGGAAGCGGACGCCGGAGAGGCTGATCCGGTCGGCCGGGAAGCCCGCGGGCAGGGCTTCGGGCCGTCGTCCGGGCACCGCGGCGGGCGCGGGCAGGCTCGCGTCCAGGCCCAGCACCCGGGGAACGGCGGCGCCGGCGAAGGACAGGTAGGCGTTGTTGTCGTCGAAGGCGGTGTAGTTGTTGGCCAGTGCCAGCGCCTGCGCGTAGACCGCGACGGAGCCGAGGCCCAGGTCGTGGTGGACGGCCGCCCACGCCAGGACGGCGTAGCTGACCAGGTTGACGAGGGTGACCGTGCCGGTCGCGCCGAGCACCACGCGCACGCGCGGCCTGCGCTCGCGCCAGACCGGCTCGGTCGCCTCCTGCCAGGCCAGCTCGAACCGTGCGACCAGCCAGTCGAGCAGGCCCCACAGCCGGACCTCCTTGGCGGCGGGCCGGGTGAGCACCACGTCGCGCAGGTACTCGGCCTGGCGCAGGGCGCCGCTGCCGGCCTGGCCGACCCGGCCGACCCGGAAGTACTCGCGCTGCATCACGTGCACGACCACCGGCCAGGTGACCAGCCAGAGCAGGCCCACCCACCAGTGGAAGGCCACCAGGGTGACGGCCGCGGCCACCGCCCGCAGCCAGGCGGGCAGCACCACCGCGAGGGCGCCCACGGCCTGGCTGGGCCGGTCGATCTCGGTCATGCCGAGGCCGCGCACCACCCGCAGGGCGTCCAGCACCTGGGGGTCGGTCAGGTGGGCCGTCCCCTCCGGGCGGCCCACGGCGGCCATCACCCGCTGCTGCAGCTCCCGGTCCACCTCGCGTCCGAGCGTTTCGCCGAGTGTCGTCAGGACGGGGGCGAGGGTCTGCTGCACCATCACCAGGCAGCCGGCGACGGCCAGCAGGACGAAGGTGTGCCGTCCGGCGGGGGAGGACAGGCCCGCGCCGAGGGTCGCGTCGATCGAACCGATGAGTAGGCCGGTCACCACGGCGACCGCGACCGGGAGCACCGAGGCGACCAGCACCCCGAGCGCGCCCAGGACGGCCTTGGTGCGGTTGACCCGGGGGAGCAGGCGCAGCAGGGTCAGGATCCCGTGGAGCGTGGGCGAGAGCGTGGGCCTTCGGCCCGGGGGGATGCGCAGGGGGGCCATGGGATGAGCACTCTTCCTGTCTGTCGACGGTCGCGTAGCGGTGAGCAGGAGCCGTTCCAGGAGGATCGGGCAGGCGCGGCCCCGGCCGGGCCGTGGGGCCGGGCGGGACCGCGGTGTCCGGTGATGCCGCCGGCGGGCGGTGGTGCGCCGGCCGTGGTCCGGGCGGGGGAGCAGGGGCGGGGTGGCGGAGCAGGGGCGTCGGTGGATTGCGCCGACGGCCCGACGCTAGGGACGGCCGATTCGGGGACGGTATGGCGGCGGTATGGAACCGCCATGCCGGGCCGTCGCAGGGCCGGGACGGCAGCGCGGGACGGCAGCCCGAAAGCGCGGCCCGCACGGCTGCGCGGGCCGGGCACACGACGGCGGAGCCGGCGCCACCCGGCCTGCGCCGCAGGCCGGGGCGCAGGGGGTGGCGCCGGCTCCGCCGGTCGCGTCAGGCCAGGACGGCCCCGTTGCCGGGCCGGAGCCGGCGGCTGCGCCGGTGGTCCAGGTGGACGAAGACGCGGTGCAGCCAGCGGTCGTGGCCGTCGTAGCGGGGCGAGAACGCGACCCGGCCGTGGACGACCGTCCGGTTGTCGACGAAGATCATGTCCCCGGGCCGGAGCACGGCGTCGCAGGCCACCGCCGCGAGCGCCTCGCGCAGCCGTACCAGGGCCAGGTCGGCCCGGTCGTCGAGGGCGCGGGTGGCGTGGAAGTCGACGCAGATGTCCGGGTCCTCCGGGGCGCCGTCGAGCACCGGGTGCGGACTGGACAGGCCCGCCGCGTGGAAGGAGGGCGGCGCCTCGGTGAGGAAGCGCGCCTGCCGCAGGACGGCCCGGTCCGCCTCGTCCAGCAGCGGGAAGGCACGGCGGATCGAGGCGACCTGGGTGCCGACCTGGTCCTCGTGGGCGGGCCGCAGGCACAGCAGGCCGACGAAGTCGGGACGGTGCGGGTGGAAGGCGTTCTCGGTGTGGAACTCCAGCTGGACCGAGCCGCCGTTGCTCTGCGAGCCCGCGAGCGCGGGCACCGGGACGACGTTCTGGACGAGTGCGCCGTGCTTCTCGTCGCGGTACGCGATGACCGCGCCGAGTTCGCAGCCGAGCATCACCGCGACCGCCGCCGGGCCGGTGGCGGTGCGCTCCACCGAGTCGGGCACGGTGGGGGTGGGCGGCAGCGGCTCCGCCGCGAGCGGCAGGTTGCTGATCAGCAGGGTGCCGTCGGGCCCGGCGTCCTGACGGAAGGCCCGGACGGCGCTGCCGAGGCGGTGCGGCAGGCGGCAGCTCTCCTCCCGGGCCCGTGCCTGCCACGCGGGATCGTCCGCCAGCGCGGGGCCGGCACACGTCAGGCGCTTGACCAGCGCCTCGATTTCGATCCGCTCCTCGCTGGTCAGTTCGAGTACGGAGGTCTCGCCGATGTGGTCGGTGTTCGTTCTCGCCATGGCTGAGGTCACGCGTGGGTTCTCCTCGTCGGAATGTCCTTGAGGCGACCGGGCCTGTCCTCTCGGATGAGAGTCGCCGCTGAATGCACGATCGCCCTGCGGCGATTCGAGGGCGAGCCTTCCGGCGGCGCGGCATGATCTCCAGGCAGTGGACCGGCAACTGGCCCCGGGCAACTTGCCTGCCGGATGCCTGTCCTGCGGCCCGTCCAGAAACGAAGCTTCCTGACAAGCTCGATTCGAGAGACGGAGCCTCGTCGTGCATGCGAACTTTCGGAAGCGAATACCTCCGCACACTCCGGCGGGCACCGCGACGCCGCCGGCGGCGGCCGCCCGCGGCGCCGAGGAGGCGGGCACCGCGACGCCGCTCACCTGTCACACCGTCGAGCGTCTGGTGTGCGAGCTCTGGAGCGACCATTTCGGCCTGGACGTCTCGCCCCACGACGACTTCTTCGACCTGGGCGGCGACTCCCTCGCGATCACCGACATCGTGGCCGAGGCCCGCCGGCGCGGCCTGCCGCTGCGCAGTTCGGCGGCACTGCGGAACCCGACGCCGGCGCGGCTCGCCGAGTACCTGACCCTGCCGCGCGACACCGCGCCGGGCGGCCCCGCCGGGGCGCTCCCCTGGGCCCTGGACGGGGGCGCCGCATCCTCGGACGGCCCGTCGGACGAGGCCGGGGCCGAAGTCCGGGTGGTGACCGTCGCCGCGGGCGACCCGGCGGAGCCGCTGTTCGTCGTGCACTCGGACACCCACGCCCGCGCGGAGCGGGAGGCCGTCGCGACCTGGGCGGCCGGACGCGAGGTCCTCGGGTTCTCCCTCACCGGATCGGCTGCCTCCGTCGGCGAGTGGGCGCAGCTGCTCCTCCCGGCCCTGCGCGCACGCCGGCCCCACGGGCCCTACCGGCTCGCCGGCTTCGGCCACGGCGCGGCCGTCGCCTTCGACCTGGCCGCCCGCCTGCGCGGCCTCGGAGCCGACGTGGCGCTGCTGGCCCTGGTCGGCCCGCCCGCCGCGGCGCCGTCCGGCACGCCGGCCACCACCCTCGACGTCCTGCTCGCCGGCCGGCTGGCCCGGTTCGCCGGACGCTTCGCCCTCACCGGCGGCGAGAGCCTCGACGAGATCCACCGCCGCGTCCGCGCCGAGCACTGGTACGAGGACACGCTGCGGCCCGCCGACCTGCCGCGGCTGCAACGGGCATGGGCCCGGCGCGCCCTGGCCGTCCAGGAGTACGTGTGGGCCCCGTACGACGGCCCGGCCGTGCTGGTGCTGGACGGCGCCGGTCCGCACCCGGCCGAACAGGCCTGGCACGGCGCCCAGGACGGGCCGGCCGTCCTGCGGCTCGACCACGGACTCGAATCCCCGCTGGCCGTCATTCGGGACCAGCAGGTCGCCGCGACGATGAGGAAGGCGCTCGAAGGATGAACCCCGCAACCACCGTCGCAGCCGGCGCCCGGCCGGTCACCGCCCGGGGATCGCCCGGCTGCGGCCCGCCGCCGACGCCCGCCTGCGGATGCTCTGCTTCCCGCACGTCGGCGCCGGCGCCGCGGCCTTCCGGCCGTGGCTCGACCACCTGCCGCCCGGGACCGACCTGTGCGCCGTCCGGCCACCGGGCCGGGAGAACCGGCTGCGGGAGGCCCTGCTCACCGACGGCAACGCCCTGCTCGACGACCTCGAAGCGCAGGTCGGGCCGCTGCTCGACCTGCCGCTGGTCGTGGTCGGGCACTGCTCCGGCAGTGTGCTGGCCACCGAGTTCGTGCGCCGGCTGGTGGCCGCGGGCGGCCCCCGGCCGGTCGAACTCGTGGTTTCCTCCGCGGAGGGGCCGCAGGCCCGCACCGTCGAGGACCCGCCGCTGCACCGGCTGCCCCGCGAGGAACTGATGGCCCGGGTCGTCGGGTACGGCGGCATGGCCGGGCAGGTCCTCGACGACCCCGATCTGATGGCCATGTTCGAACGGATCCTGCGGGCCGACTACCAGGTCGTCGAGACCCTCGCGTACTCCCCGGGCCCGCCGCTGGAGCTGCCCGTCACCGTCCTCGGCGGCCGCCGGGACGCGTTCGTGAGCTGCCCGGCCATGGCGGCCTGGAGCGCCGAGACGAACCGGGAGTTCACCCTGCACCTGCTGGACGCGGGCCACTACGTCCTGAACGAGGCCGGGCCCGTGATCGGACGGATCGCGCGTCGGCTGCTGGAGCGGGGGCCGACGGATGAGCGCGGCGGAGTTCGCCCTGCCGGGCGCCTGGCGGCACACCGGGCCGGACGCGGCGGCGGTCCGCCGGGTGGAGGTGCCGTACGCCGACCTCGCCGCCCAGCTGCAGGCGCTCGCCGCCGACGCGGGCGCCGACCCGTCGGCCGCGCTGGCCGCGGCCCACGTCAAGGTCCTCGGCACGCTCACCGAGGAACGGGTGTTCGGCACCGATGTCCTGGCGGACGACGGCAGCCGCGACGTCCGCCGACTCACGGCGGAGCCCGCCGCCGCGCGCAGCTGGCGGGAGCTGGTCGGGCAGGTGGCGCAGGCCCTGCGCAGCACGGCCCCGGCCGCCGCCCGGGCCGACGGGCCACGGCAGCCGGCCGACCGCGCGCTGCTCGCCGTCGGCACCGCGGCGCTCGCCCCGTCCGACGGGGCGTCGGGCCCGGGCCGAACGTACGGGCTCGCCGTCGGGGCCGCTGACGGCGTCCTCGTCCTGCAGAGCGGCGGCCACCTCGGCGCCGCGGACCTGGAGCGGCTGGCGACGATGTACCGCGGCGTCCTGGAGGCGATGGCCAAGACACCGGACGGCGACGCGGCGACCAACGTCCTGCCGGACGGCGAACGGCACGCCGTGCTGCACCGCTGGGCCGTCGGGCCCTCCGCCGGGCCGGAGGCCGGCGGCGTCCTCGACCTCTTCCGGGACCAGGCGGCCCGGACGCCCGACGCGCCCGCCGTCCGGGTCGGCGGCCACACCCTCGACTACCGCGAGCTCGACCGGCGCTCCACGCGGATCGCCCGTCACCTGCTCGCCCGCGGCGCGCGTCCCGAGGTGCCGGTCGGCGTCTGCCTGCGCCGCGGCCCCGACCTGCTGCCGACCCTGCTGGGCGTCTGGAAGAGCGGCGCGCCCTACCTCCCGCTCGACGCCGACCTGCCCGCGCCCCGGCTGCGCCACATGGCCGCCGCCGCCGGCTGCACGCTCGTGGTCACCCGGTCGGAGCACCTGTCCCTGCTCGGCGACCCCGACCGGGCGGAGCCCGTCCTGCTGGACGCGGAACGCGCGGCGATCGACGCGCTGCCGCACACCCCCTCGACGTCGCGGTCGGCCCGGCGCAGCTGGCCTACGTGATCTACACCTCCGGGTCCACCGGCGCCCCCAAAGGCGTGATGGTGCACCACGGGGGCTCGCCAACTACGTGCGCTGGACGGCCCGGGAGTACGCGGCCCGGGGCACCGGAGGCTCGCCGCACTTCAGCTCGATCGGCTTCGACCTCGGCGTCCCTAGCCTGTACGCGCCGCTGGTGACCGGGCAGCGGGTGGACCTGCTGCCCGACCCGCTCGACCCCGCCGACCTCGGCGAACTCCTGGCGGCCGGCGCGCCCTACAGCTTCGTCAAGATGACGCCCGGTCACCTGAACCTGCTGAGCACGGACCTCGCCCCCGAGGAGGCGCACGGCCTCGCCGGCCTCGTCATCGCCGCCGGCGACGCCTTCCCCACCGAGCTGGCCCGGCGCTGGACGGAGCTGGCCGGCCCCGGCGGCACGGCCGTCGCCACGGAGTACGGCCCGACGGAGATCACCGTCGGCAACTCCGGGCAGGTGATCACCGGGCCCGGCCCCGGCGGGCTCGTCCCGCTCGGGGCGCCCATCCCGAACACCACCATGTACGTGCTCGACGACCGGCTCGAACCGGTGCCCGACGGCGTCGCCGGCGAGGTGTACGTCGGCGGTGCCGGCGTGGCCCGCGGCTACCTCGGCGCCCCCGCGCTGACCGCGGAGCGCTTCCTGCCCGACCCGTACGGCGAGCCCGGCGCCCGCCTCTACCGCACCGGCGACCGCGGCCGCTGGCGGGGCGGCGCACTGGAGTCCCTCGGCCGCACCGACCACCAGGTGAAGATCCGCGGCTACCGGGTGGAGCCCGGCGAGATCCGGGCCGTGCTGCAGCGCCGGCCGGAGGTCGGCGAGGCGGTGGTGACCGCGTACCCGGGGCCGTCGGGGCGCAGCGGCTGGCCGCGTTCCTGGTGCCCGCCGCCGGCAGCGACCTCGACCTCGCCCGGATCCGGGCCGAACTGGCCGCGGACCTGCCCGAGTACATGGTCCCCGCCGAGATCGTCGCCGTCCGGGAGATCCCGTTGACCGCCAACGGAAAGGTCGACACCCGCGGGCTGCAGGCCGGGCTGTGACCCGCGCCGCGCCGGCGCGGACGGCCCCCGCCCCCAACCACCCATCGTCGAGCATCCAGGAAAGCAGGACCCGGTGAGCGATACGGCCGTGGACAGCACGTACCACGTCGTGGTCAACCACGAGGAGCAGTACTCGATCTGGGAGGCGCACCGCAGGCCTCCGGAGGGCTGGCGCACCGCCGGGTTCACCGGCACCCGGCAGCAGTGCCTGGACCGCATCGCGGAGGTCTGGACGGACCTGCGTCCGCTCGGCGTCCGCGGCGGGCAGCCGTCCGCATCGATGGAACCGAGGTAGCCGATGATCCCCCTGCTGCCGGACCTCTTCCTGGACCGGGCCCGCGAGCACCCCGGCGCGCCGGCGGTCGTCTCCGGTGCCGACGAGGTCTCCTACGGGGCGCTGGCCCGCTCGGCCCGCCGCATCGCCGGAGCCCTCGGCGGGCTCGGGGTCGGGCGCGAGTCCGTCGTCGCCGTCCTGATGCAACCTGGCCCCCGCATGGTCGAGACGCTGCTCGGCATCTGGCTCGCCGGCGGCTGCTACCTCCCGCTGGACCCGTTCGCCCCGCCCGGCCGGCTGCTGCGGACGGTCGAGGCGGCCGGCGCGGCCCTCACCGTCGTCGACGAGGCGCAGGCCGAACGGGGCGGGGAACTCGCCTCCAGCACGGCCGTCCACCGGGTCGGCCGGCTCCTCGAAGCCGGTGACCCGGACACCCCGCCGCTGGCCGCCACCGCACGCCAGGCCGCCTACATGATCTTCACCTCCGGCTCGACCGGCACACCCAAGGGCGTCGTCGTCGAACACGCAGGCATCGCCAACCGGGTGCACTGGGGCGTACGGGCCCTGGGGCTCACCCCGGACGACCGGGTCCTGCAGAAGACCCCGCTCACCTTCGACGCGGCCGGCTGGGAGATCTTCGGCCCGCTGGTCTGCGGGGCGCCGGTGACCTTCGGCCGCCCCGACGCCGGGCGCGACCCCGCCGAACTCGTCGCCTCGATCCGCGAGCAGCAGGCCACCGTGGTGCAGGTCGTGCCCACGATGCTGCGGCTGCTGGCCGCCGAACCGGACCTGGCCTCCTGCAAGAGCCTGCGGGTGATCTGCTCCGCGGGCGAGCCGCTGCACGCGGAGCTCTGCCACCGCGTGCTCGCACAGGCCGACGTCGAGATCTGGAACACCTACGGCCCCACCGAGTGCTCCATCGACGCGCTGGCACAGCGCTTCGACCCCGGCCAGCTCACCGGGGCCGTCGCGATCGGGCGGCCCATCGACCACGCGGGCGTCCTGCTCCTCCCGACGGAGGGCCCCGGCGGGGAGGAGCCCGTCCACGAGCTCTGCCTGCGCGGGCCCGGCGTCGCCCGCGGCTACCACGGGGACGCTGTCCGGACGGCCGAGCGCTTCCTGCCGGACAGCGCGGGCCCACCGGGATCCCGGCTCTTCCGGACCGGTGACCTGGTACGCCGACGGGCCGACGGCGCCTTCGAGTTCCTCGGGCGCGCCGATGACCAGGTCAAGATCAACGGGGTGCGGATCGAACCCGGCGAGGTCGAGGCGGCGCTGACGGCCCATCCCGAGGTGGTGGAGGCCGCCGTCCGCGCGGTCGACGGCCCCGACGGGATCCGGCGCCTGGTGGCCTGGACGGTCACCACCAGGCCCGGCGCCGCCGACGACCTGGCCGCCCACCTGCGCGACCGGCTGCCGCCCGCGCTCGTGCCGGCGCACATCGCCGAGATCGACGCGCTGCCCCGCACCAGCAGCGGCAAGACCGACCGCGCCCGACTGCCCGAGCCCGACTGGACACCGGCGACGCCCCGCGACGCGGCGCAGCCGCGGACCGCCGAGGAGCGCATCGTGCTGGCGGCCTGGCGGCAGCTGCTGGACGCCGACGGGGCCGGCCCCGACGACGACTTCTTCCGCCTCGGCGGCCACTCCCTGATGCTGACCCGGCTCGCCGCCGCGCTCACCCGGGCGTCCGGGCTCACGGTGGAGCTGCGCGACCTCCACTACGCGTCCACCGCGCGGCAGCAGGCCGAACTGCTGAGCCGGGCCTCGCGGGCGGAGCCGATCGCGGCGCTGCCGCCCGGCGCGCGGCTGCCGCTCTCGCACGCCCAGGAGAGGTTCTGGGTCCTCGACCGGATGGCCCCGCGAAGCCGCGAGTACCTGCTGCCGATCCTCGTCTGGCTGCCCTCCGACGTCCCCGCACCGGTGGTCGAGGAGGCGCTGGCCCGGGTCGTGGCCCGGCACGAGGTGCTGCGCACCCGGTACCTGATGGACGACCGGGGCCTGGTCGCGGTGG
Source organism: Kitasatospora paranensis (assembly GCF_039544005.1). Lineage (NCBI taxonomy): Bacteria > Bacillati > Actinomycetota > Actinomycetes > Kitasatosporales > Streptomycetaceae > Kitasatospora > Kitasatospora paranensis. Next base: position 1,407,879 of record NZ_BAABKV010000001.1, on the reverse strand, counting down.
TCGAGCCCGCCGGGGAGTCCCGGTCGGGCTGCGCACCGTCCGGACGGCCCCGGAGCAGGTCGCCGACACCGTCGCCGACCTGCTCGGCGAGGGCTTCGACCTGGCGACCGCGCCGCTGTTCCGGGCCGCCCTCGTCCACGACGGCGGCCCCGAACAGCTGCTGCTCCTGGTGTGCCACCACATCATCGGCGACGGCTGGTCCTCCCGGCTGCTCGAACAGGAACTGCACGGGACGGTCGCCGCGCTCCGGGACGGCCGCACACCGGACCTCCCCGACCTGCCGCTGCGCTACGCCGACGCCGCCGCATGGCTGAGGTCGCAGCTGACCGACGAGCTGCGGGAGGACCAGCTCTCCTACTGGCGCGAGACACTGACCGGCCTGCCTGCGCTGGAACTCCCCACCGCCCGCGAACGCGCCGACCACCGCAGCATCGACGGCGCCGGGGTCGTCGTCGACCTGCCCGCGCCGGCCGTCGAGGCGCTGCTCGCCCTCGGCCGCCGGGCCGGCGCGACCCCGTACGTCGTCCTCCTGACGCTCTGGACGGTCACGCTCGCGCGGGCCGCGGGCCAGTGGGACTTCGGGGTCGGCTCCCCGCACGCCGGGCGGACCCGCCCCGAACTGCACGGCCTGGTCGGGTTGTTCCTCAACACCGTCGTGCTGCGGCCCGGCCTCACGCCCGACCTGTCCTTCGAGGACGCGCTCGCCCTGGTCGAGCACACCTGCCGGGAGGCCTTCGCCCGGCACGCCGTGCCCTTCGAGGCCGTCGCCGACGCCGTCGCCCCGACGCGCGACGCCTCCCGCACCCCCTGTTCCAGACCCTGTTCGCGCTGACCGGCGACGAGGTGATCGGGCAGGTCCCGCGGGAGCGCGACCTCGACCTGCTGGGCCGTGCCTGGCGGGTCTCCCGGACGGACCTCGCGCTCACCCTCTGGCCGTACCCCGACGGACGGTACGGCGGCGCCCTCGAGTACTCCTCGGCGCTCTACGACGAGACGGTGGCGCACGGCCTCGCCGGCCGGCTGCGGAACCTGGCCGAGTGGTTCGCGGCCGACCCGGAGCTGGCGATCGGCGCACCCGGGCCGGACGGCCCGGAGCCGGCGGCGGACGACGCGCCGGCGGCGCAGCCGGCCGCCGAGGACGGGTACCGGGAGACGATCCTCGGCTTCGTCCGGGAGCTGCTCGCCCAGGAGGACGTGGGCCCGGACGACGACTTCATGGCCCGCGGCGGCACCTCGCTGCTCGCCGCACGCCTGCTGTGGAAGATCGACACGACCTTCGGCACGGAGGTGTCCATGCGGGCCTTCTTCGACCGGCCGACCGCGGGCGACCTCGCCCGGGAGGTCGCCGAGCTCCGCGGCGCGCAGCCGGAAACCCTTGCACGGCACGGTGATTCGACAGGGAGGGACACGTGATGGCGGTCGTACCGGCGCAGGGCACGCGGACGAACGAGCAGGCCGACCGGGGCGGCCCGCTGCCGCTGGCCTCCGGCCAGCAGCAGATGTGGCTGCTGCACCAGCTCGCACCCGCCGGCCGGGCCTACCTGATGTCCTGGACGCTCCGGCTCACCGGGCGCCTCGACGTCGAGGCCCTGCGCCGGGCCTGGGGAGGCTCGTCGAGCGCCACGAGATCCTCCGCACCCGCTACCGACAGGACGGCGACGAGCCCTGCCAGATCATCGACCCGGCCGGGCCCTTCCCGCTGCGGGTGGTCGACCTGGCCGAGGAGCCGGCCGGGCACCGCGAGGAGCGCGCCGCGCAGATCGCCGAGTGGGAGCGCCGCCGGCCCTTCGACCTGACCCGGCACCGGCCGCTGCGGGTCACCGTGGTCGCGATCGGGCCCGAGTGCCATCTCATGGTCGTCAACCTCCACCACATCGCGGGTGACGACGTGTCCTACCGGATCATCACGGCGGAGCTGGAGGCGCTCTACGCCGAGGAGTCCACCGGGGTGCCGTCCGGGCTGACGGCGCCGCAGGTCCAGTACGCCGACTTCGCCCTCCGGGAGCGGTCCCGGACGACGGAGGCCGCGCTCGGCCGACACCTGGACTACTGGCGGGGCGCCCTGAGCGGGGTGCGGGACGCGCCGCTGCCGCTGGACCGGCCCCGCCCCGCCCGCCCCGACCGGCGCGGCGGCGTCGTCGAACTGGCGATCAAGCCGGAGACGGCGGAGGGCGTCCTCGCCCTGGCGTCGGCCCGGCGCGCGACCCCGTTCATGGTGCTGCTGGCGGCCTATCACGTGATGCTCTCCCGGCTGACCGGCAGCGAGGACGTGACGGTGGGCGTGCCGGTCTCGACCCGGACGCCCGACCTGGACGGACTGCTCGGCTATGCGGTCAACACGGTCGTCGTGCGGTCGCAGGGCGCGCCGGGCCGGAGCTTCGTCGATCTGGTCGACCAGGTCAGGGGTGCTGTCCTGGATGCATTCGACCACCGCTTCGTGCCGTTCAAGCGGGTGGTCGACGCGGTGCAGCCGACCCGCGGGCTGGACGGGAACCCGCTGTTCCAGGCCGCCTTCGACATGGAGGGCGCCGACGAGGACGGCGGCTTCCGGCTCGCCGGCCTGCACGTCGAACGGGTCGGGTCCGCCGTCCCGCCCGACGCCAAGTTCGACCTCACCCTGCACGTCGCCGAGGACGCCGGCCGGCGGCTCTTCGCCCGGCTCGAGTACGCCGCGGCGGTGATCGACGAGAAGACCGCGCAAGGGTGGGCCGCGGACTGGGAGGTCCTGCTCGACAGCCTCGTCCGCCACCCGGAGCAGCCGCTCGGGGCCGTCCCCGCGCGGCCCGCCGCCGACCCGGTCGCCGCCGACCCGTCCGCCGACCCGGCATCGGGAGCGGCCCCCGCCTCCGGCGCGGTGACCGGCGCCGTGCAGCGCATCTGGGCCGAGGTCCTGGGGCTGGACAGCACCGACCCGCAGGACAACTTCTTCGACGTCGGCGGGGACTCGCTGCAGGCCGTGGCGCTGGCCGCCCGGCTGCGGTCCGAGGGCCTGGACGTGTCGGCCGGCGACATCTTCGCGTACCAGACCGTCGAGGAACTGGCCGCGTGGTGCACGGAGCAGGCGGCCGGTGCCCCGGGCGGGGCGGTGCTGCCCCCGCGGTGGCACCGTTCGCGCTGATCGGCCCGGAGGACCGCGCCGCCCTGCCGCCGGACGTCGTGGACGCCTACCCGCTGACCGCGACCCAGCTCGGCATGATCATCGAGTTGCGGGCCCGGCCCGACGTCAACACCTACCAGGACACCACCTCGTACCTGATCCGCGACGACGAGCCCGTCGACGGGGCGGCGCTCCAGCGGGCCACCCAGCTGGTGGTCGACCGGCACGAGGTGCTGCGCACCGGCTTCGAGCTGAACCGCTACTCCGTGCCGCTCCAACTGGTGCACCGGACGGCCCGGATCACGGTCGGCGTGAGCGACCACGGCGTCCTCGGCCCGGACGGCTGGCGGCCGGCCCTGGAGGAGTACGCGGCCCGGGAACGCCGCTCCCCGATGGACATCACCGGTGCGCCGCTGATCCGGGTGCACGCCCACCGCGCGCAGGACGCCCGGGACTGGTGGATCACCATCACGGAGTGCCACCCGATCCTGGAGGGCTGGAGCTTCCACACGATGCTGATGGAGATCCTCACCGGCTACCGGGAGATCCGCGCGGGCCGCACCCCTGCCGAGCCCGAGCCGGTGCCCTTCCGGTACGCGGACTACGTCGCCGCCGAGGCGGCCGCCCGCGACTCCCAGGAGGACCGCGACTTCTGGCGCGGTGTGGTCGAGGGACGCACCGACACCGCGCTGCCCCCGGCCTGGCAGGGGGACCGGACGCTCGCCCGCGAGCGCTACCAGCACATGCTGGACTTCCGGGACCTGGAGGACGACCTGCGCAGGCTGGCGACCGAGACCGGCACCTCGATGAAGGCGGTGCTGCTGGCCGCGCACATGAAGGTGATGAGCACGGTCGTCGCGACCGAGGCGTTCTACACCGGGCTGGTCTGCGACGCGCGGCCCGAGATCGTCGGCGCGGACGAGGTCCTCGGCATGTACCTCAACACGCTGCCGTTCGCCATGCCCACCGGTGCCCGCACCTGGGGCGACCTCGTCCGGTCCGTCCACGACGGCCTGACCGCGCTCTGGCCGCACCGGGTCTTCCCCATGCAGGTCATCCAGCAGGAGTTCGGGCCCGGCGGCCGGCTGCTGGACGTCTTCTTCAACTACCTCGACTTCCGGCAGGTCGACAAGAGCCTGCTGGACTGGGACGCGACGTACAACGACAACGACAACGAGTTCGCGCTGCACGTCTTCACCATCTCGGGAATCCTCAAGCTCAACACGACCAGCCACCGCCTGAGCCGGGAGGCCGCCGGCCGGCTCACCGCCCTGTACCGGACGGTGCTCGAACGGATGTCGCTCGGTCCGGACGGCGACGCCCGGGCCGCCTGCCTCCCCGCGGCGGAACGGGAGGGCCTGCGCCTGCTGGACCGCACCGCCGAGCCGGCCGGCCGGCCGATCACCGTCGGCGAGGCCTTCGCCCGCGCGGCCGCCGAGCACCCCGACCGGGCCGCGGTGCGCCGCGGCGCCGAGGAACTGACCTACCGCCGGCTCGACGCACAGGCGGACGCCGTCGCGCGCGCCCTGCGCGAGCGCGGCATCGGCCCGGGCTCCCTCGTCGCCGTCGCGCCCGACCACGGACCCGACCGCGTCGCCGCCGTCCTCGGCATCTGGCGGGCCGGCGCCGCCTTGACCCCCGCGGACGTGCCCGGCGCGGCGGGACTGCCCGCCGTCGAGCCGCCCACCGGACTGCCCGACGACGCGGCCTGCGTCCTGCCCGGCCCGGCCGGCACGCCCGTGTCGCACGACGAGCTGGCGCGCACCCTGGAGCAGCTGCACGACGAGCTGGCGGCCCGCGGGGCCGCCTCGGCCGGGGGTCGTCCTGGCTGTGCACCCGGCCGCCGGCCACCGCGGCCGGACTGACCGACGTGCTCGCCGCGCTGACCTCCGGAGCCACCGCCGTCCTCACCACCGCCCCGGACGCCGACGCCGTCCCCGAGGCGGCGGCGCTGATCGCCGCCGGCCGGGTGACGCACCTGCGGACGACGCCGCTCCTCGCGGAGCGTCTGGCGGCCGCCGCCCCGCGACCGGTCACCGTCGTCCTCGCCGGCGACCCCCACGCCGCCCCGACCGTCCTGGCCGGGCTGCGCACGCGGGCGACGGTCGTCGAGACCGTCGAGGCCGACGGCGTGTTCGGGCCGGTGGCCTTCGACGGCCTGCCACCGCGCGGCCTGCGCCTGCAGGTCGTCGACGCCCGGCAGTGCCCGGTGCCCGCCGGCGTGGTGGGGGAGCTGTACGTCGCGCGGGGCGGCGGCCCGCTGCGCCCGACCGGCCGGCTGGCCCGGGTCGGCCGGGACGGGCGGCTGGAGCCGATGGGGCCGGTCGGCCCGCACCGGACGCGTGAACTGCTCGACCTGCACCCGTCGGTGCGGGACTGCCGCGTGGTCGAGCGGCCGGACCCGGCCCGCGCCGGACGCCGGCTCGTCGGGTACGTGCGGCTCGTGGCGGGCGAGGAGTTCGCGCCGGACGCAATCCGCCGGGCGCTCGCCGAGCGCAGGCTGCCGCGCCCGCTCATCCCGGACGTCCTGGTCGAGGTGGACGACTGGCCGCTGACCGCGGAGGGCACCGTCGACCTGGACGGCCTGCCCGAGCCGCCCGGCGACACCGAGCCCGCCGCCGGGCCCGCGGCGAAGCCCTGGGACGACCGGTTCGAGGAGCTGCTGCGGGACGTGCTGGCCGGTGCGTCGTACGAGGGCGACCTCGCACCGGACGTGCCGCTGGCCGACGCCGGCCTGAGCTCGATGGCCACCGTCGGCCTAATCGTGGCCATCGAACAGCTCTACGACATCGTCATCCCGGACGACTTCCAGGTGGTCGACATGTTCCGCACCCCCGGAACCTCTGGGAGCAGATCTGCGAGTTCCGCGCCGCGGGGCTCTGACCAGGGGGCGCGGGGGCGGAGCCGGGGCCGGGGCCGACGTTCGTGTCGGCCCCGGCCCCGGCGCGTCCGTCCCGGCGCGTCCCGCCGGGCGGGTTCCCTCCCGGCGTTCCCCGGGCACACTGGCCGACATGCCCGTCTCCCTGCACCACATCGTGATCGACGCCCACGACCTGCCCGCCCTCGCCCGGTTCTGGGCCGAGGTGCTGGGCTGGCGGATCCTCTCCGAGCGGGAGCGGGAGGTCGTCGTCGGGCCGGACGTGACGGCCCCCGTGGGCCTCTGCTTCATGCCGGTGACGGACCGCAAGGTCGTCAAGAACCGTCTGCACCTCGATCTGACGTCCGGCGCCGAGGAGCGGGCGGACGAGATCGAGCGCATCCTCGCGCTCGGCGCCCGCAGGGTGGACGTCGGGCAGAGCGGCGAGGAGTCGTGGACGGTGCTGGCGGATCCGGAGGGGAACGAGTTCTGCATCGTCCGGCCGAAGCGGACCCTAGTCGGCTGAGGCCGGGGGCCGCCGGCTCCGGACGATCCGCGCCGCCCCGGGCGCACCGACGCGGCCCGGCCCGGAGGCCGGGCCGCGTGACGGTCCGTCATGTCGGTTCGTGAGTAACGACTCGGTCCGCGATTGGGGTCCGGACGTGCCGGCCTAGCGGGTCGGCTGGTGGTTGATCAGCAGGCGGTCTGCCGGGCACGCACGAGTTCAGTGCTCGGCTTGCGGCTGGTCGGCCGGCGGGCTGAGCGGTCCGAGACCAGTGAGGCGATCGCTTGGTGGGTCTCGGCGTAGTCCTCGCGCCGGCCGGTGTAGCGCTGGAGTGGGCGCCACTGCCGCAATTCGGCGTTGGCGTGCTCGACGCAGATCCGCTCCGAGGACTGCCGTCGGCGCGTCTCCCGCCAGGCGTACTGCTCGCCGAGTGGCGCGTCGTCCTTCGGCTTCTTGGGCGGGGCGCTGATCTGGTCGGGGAACTCGTTGGCCAGGCCTCGGTAGCCCTCGTCGACCTCGGCTGTCACCTTCGGGCGGAAGCGGAACTGCTCAGCGATGTCCTCGGTGCGCATCGCGGTCTGGTCGTGCATACGGCCAGGGTGGTCCGCACCCGACCACAGCAGGCGGCCCTGGCCGTCGCTGATGGTGGTGGTCTTGATGGTGTTCTGCTTCTTCTTGCCGGAGACGAAGGCCCGCCGCCCGGGCCGGTTGGCCTTCGGGCGGCGGACCTGGGTCTCGGCGCCGTCGATCCGCAGCCGGATCCCCTCGGCCTCGGCGTGGGCGAACACGTCAGCCAGGGTGCGCAGTCGGATGCCGGGGCGGTCGGGGACGGCGAAGCCGCGCTCCGCCAGCAGCGGGCGGATCTCGCTGATGGCGCGGGAGATCGTGGAGCGGGCGGTGCCGTACAGTTCGGCGAGCGCGGCGAGCGCGGCGTGCGGGAGCCAGGTGCGCAGGTGGACCAGGGTGACCAGCAGGCGGTCGGTGAAGACCAGGTCGTGCTTCGGCCCAGCACCAGCCTCGCGTTGCCGCGCGGCACCACGGCGCTCACGGAGCTCCGATTCGCAACGGGCGAGCCACGGATCGGCCAACTCTTCGATCACATCGCCGAGATGTGTGCGCGAGACGCCGCAGAAGGCAGGATGGGTCAAGGCCGCACGGGCCCACTTCTTGGTCACACTCGAAGAGCCCGTGCGGCCACTGTCACGTCACGGCAGTCACGAAGGAGCTGTCAGTCCAGCGCTGGCGTCCCCCGTACACGTGCGAACGCCGCGTCCGGGCCACATCCAGCCCAGGTCCGCCCGGGTCAGAAGTGCGATGATGGAGCTGCTTCTGCGAATCTCCACCACAGCGGCCGCACTTCGGGACAGCAACTGCTCATCGGCGACGACCAACGCGTCTCGCAGCTGGGCCGCGTGGCCGAGGCAGATCAAGGCGTGCTGTTGGTCCAGCGTCCGGACCTGATAGGTGTTCCGCCCGTGCGGCTCATCGAGCACGCGGACGTCGAACCGTGAGATCGCAAGGACTAGTCGTTGCCGGTTGAGTACCTCAACGCGGTCAGCGATGCCCTTGCGGATCCAGAAGCTCGCGATGCCGGCGGCTTGGGCCAGACCGTGCGCCCCTGTCACGTCCAGAAGGTTCGGGGGCTTTTCTGCCGCGTGACGTCGCGCCGGAACTGGTACATCGGCTCATCGGAATCTATGCGTCCTCCTTGTGTGGCCTTCAGTCTGCCCGCTGGCCGAGGCCGCCCGGTCACGGAAGGGGGCACCTCCGAGCAGGGGGCGGTTGCTGGTCAACGAGCAGCATCCCCCAACCCTTCCCTTCAACGAAATGTACCCACATCAGCAATCGTGGACCGAGTCGTAAGGATCCTGCTACCCGAGCGCGGTGGTGACGATGTGGACGGCGGCGGCCGCGGCCAGGGCGTGGGCGGCCGCCGCCTCCCGGTCGGAGCCGACGGCCACCACCTCGCCGACGCGCGACCAGGAACTCGTCATCGGCTCCACCGACCGGCCGGGCTCGGCGGACATCCAGATCTCGACCACGCCGGGGAGCTCCCGGGCGGCGTCGAGGCCGCGGACCTCCCGCACACTGCCGGGGGCGGCGTCCAGGAAGCGGACGGCCGCACCGCGGACGGGGGCCGGGGCCATCGTGGGCGGCCGGCCCTCCAGCACGTCGACCAGGCCGCGGATCAGGTCGCTGTCCCAGGCGAGCGCGATGAGGAACGGGATGTAGTCCCCGGGCAGCCTGGCCGCGCACTCCAGCAGGTGCGGTCGGCCGTCGCGGAGGATCCACTCGGCGTGCAGGATGCCGCTGCGGAAGCCCGTCGCGGCGACCAGCGCGTGCATGGCCTCCGCCGGCGCCGCGCCCCCGTCCGGCGCCGGCACGACATGGCCGCGCTCGACCGGGTGACGGCCCGGGAAGAGCTGCGTCTCGGTCGTGTTGAGGAAGGCGATCCGGCCCTCGTGGACGAGGGCCTCGACGCTGACCTCCGGCCCGCGCAGCCACTCCTCGACCACGTACCCGGGGCTGCCCGCGTGGGCGGTGCGCAGGTGCACCTCGTCGGCGGCCTCCGTCCGCTTCCAGGCCTCGTCGAGGTCGTCCCCGGGGCCGAGGAGCTGGATGCCGGCGCTGCCCTGCAGGTGGGTCGGCTTCAGCACGCAGGAGCCGCCGTGCTCCGCGCGGAACCGGGCGACCTCCTGCGGGCCGTCGACACGCTGCCAGTCGGGGTGCCCGATCCCGGCGCACCGGGTGGTCTCCCGCAGCAGCGACTTGTCGCGGAAGGCGCGGACGGCCCGCGGCCCGCCGTTCGGCAGGCCCCATGCCTCGGCCAGCTCGGCGGCCGCGACCACGGTGTACTCCAGGCCCGGCAGCACCGCGCGGACGCCTGCCGGCCGCTCGACGTGCCGGGCGAGCGTCGCGGCGTTCGCCTCGTCCTGGACGGGGGCTGCGACCACGCCCGCCGCGCAGCTCAGCCGGGCGAGCTGCCCGGCGACGTCGCGGGCCGCGCAGATCGCGGGCTCCTCGACCACCAGGACGGACCCTGCGGGCAGCAGCCGGTCCAGCTGGTTCAGCAGGCCGACGCTGAATCCCAGGACCACGTGGGTGATTTCGGGGTTGACCATGGCCGTGTTCACGCCTCCTCGGCGGGGGTGATGGTGGCCTCGATCCGGCTCATCGCCTCGTCGAGGGTGCGGTCGCAGGCGGCCGCGTCGCGGCCGGTGGCGATGACGGCGGCCAGTCGCGGCACCACGCCGCGCGGCGGGAGGAGCAGGTGCTGCCCGGGCTCCGCCAGGGCCACCACCCGTTCGACGCCCGGTACTTCGCGGGCGCCGGAGACGTCCAGCCGTTGCACGGCGCCGTCCTGGCCGGGGTACAGGAAGCGCACCTCGGCGCACAGCTCCCGGGTCGGCCGCAGGTCGGGGACGGTGCCGAGGGCCGCGTCCATGGCGGCCGCGGTCAGGTCGACGCCGGTGGCCAGCCGGCCGAGCAGCGGGATGAAGTCGCCGCCGAGCCGGCCGTTGAGCTCCACCAGGCGCGGGCCCTGCGGGGTGAGCCGCAGTTCGGCGTGGGTCACGCCGGTCGTCACCCCGAGGACCGCGTGGATCCGGGCGACGGTGTCGACCAGCTCGTCGGCCCACGGCTCGTGGCGCCACGGGGACACCAGGTGCCCGATCTCCTCGAAGAACGGCGGGTAGCCGATCCGCTTCCTGGCCAGGTTGACGCAGTGCACGGTGCCGGCGACGACCACGCAGTCCAGGCTGATCTCTGGGCCTTCCAGGTACTCCTCGATCATCAGGCCGTCGAGCGGGTCCAGGCCGGTGAACGCGGCCTCGTCCGCGTGCCGGTGGACGGCGGCGAGTTCGGCGGCCGTCCGGGCCAGCACCACACCGCTGCTGCCCGCGAGCGCGCGGGGCTTGACCACCACCGGGTACCCGATCCGGGCCGCCGCCGCGCAGGCCTCGTCGAGGCCGTGGGCGAGCGCGTAGCGGGCGGACGGCAGCCCTGCCTGCTCCAGCAGGCGCCGGGTGCGCAGCTTGTCGCGGCAGTTGCGGACGGCCTGCGGGGACATGTGCGGCAGGCCGAGCCGGGCGGCCGCCTCGGCCGTCCGTTCCAGCAGCACCTCGCTCCAGGTGAGCAGGCCGACCGGCCCGCCGTCCCCGGCCAGCACCTCGGCCACCGTCCGGGTGATCGCGTCCACGTCCTGGGTGTCCGCGACCCGGTGCCCGTCGAGGTACGGCAGCTCCCAGTCGGCGGGCGTGTCGTTCACGGTGGACACCCGGCCGTGCGCCGCCGCGTCCTCGAGCGCGTACTCCCGGTAGGCGCGGCCGCCGGTGCCGAGGACGACCACGCGGGGCGGACGTGCCGGGTCGACCGGCTCGCAGCGGAAGTCGAGCCGGGACACCGTCCGGGTGATCGCCCGCGCCACCTCCTGGTGGGTGCGTCCGCGGAAGCGGAAGCGCGCCCCCGAGTGCTCGTAACCGGGGAGATCGGCCAGCCGGCTGCCCGGGGCCGGGAGGCGCTCGGCGTAGGGCCCGTCGGCCCGGCCCGTCTGCGGCGTCGCCGCCAGGACGCGGCACGGCCGGGCGGCGGGGGTGGGGACGAGCAGCCAGCCGCCGCACTCGTCCACGCCGGCGGTCGGATCCGCCGAGGCCGGGTAGGCGGGCAGCGGTCGGCCCAGCTGCACGTCGACGGCGGCGGCCATGAGGTCGACGCCGTGCACCTCGCGCCAGACGAACGGGACCTCGGCCCCGCCCGGGCGCGCGCCCACCTCCAGGACGTGCAGCTCCGGGTCGGTGCCGTCGTCCGAGGCGAACAGTTCGAGGTGGAACACCCACGGGTCCGTCGACATCGCCAGCACCGCGCGCCGGGTGAACTCCCCGACCGCCTTGAGCAGCACCGGGTCGTCGATCTCGGCCGAGCCGAGCGCCTGGCCCCGGGTGAAGCCGAGGCAGGTGTTGAGGTAGCGCGACGCCCGCCAGACCCGCAGATCGCCGTCGGCGGCGACCCCGTCCACGTGGAGGATGCCGTGCGGGAGGTAGGACTGCACCATGACCGGTACGCCCGCGGGGAAGGCGTACGCCGCCAGATCCGCCGGCCCGTCGAGCCGGGTGACATGCGAACTCGCCGTCCCGCGAACAGGTTTGAGGATCAGCGGCCAGCCGTGGCGCCGTGCGAACTCCGCGACCGCCGCACGGTCGGGGGCCGCCGCCGAGGCGGGCGCCGGCACACCGTGTGCGGCGAGCCGCTCTGCCATGGCCAACTTGTCCCGGAAGGGGTGCAGCCGGTCCGGGGTCTCGCCGGGCACGCCGAGCCGCTCGCGGAGTTCCGCGGCGACGTCGAGGTCCACCTCGTGCAGGGCGAGGATCCGTGCGGGCGCGCCGTGCCGTGCGACGAGATCGTCGACGGCGGCCCGCACGGCGGCGCGGTCCTCGGTGCTCGGCACGACCGAGACGGCGGCGGCCGCGGCGGGGAGGGCCGTCCGGGCCTGCGGCGTGGTCACGTAGCTGACCCGGTGGACGGAGTGGTCGAGGTAGGACGCGTAGTCGGCGTAGGAGTCGGTCCAACGGTGGAGGACGATCACATGGGCAGACACGGGCGACTCCATGGGCGCGGCGGGGCCGGAGGGTTGGGTCGATTCAGGAGGCGGGGTCCGACAGGCGGGCGACGGTGCCGTCGAGGATGTCCCGGGTGACCGTGTCCGCGATCCCCATGGTCCGCAGGCGCAACTCCAGTGTCGCGCCCGCCTCGTCGGTGGCCCGCAGGTAGCAGGGGTGCCCGATCCGGGAGAACGGGACCTCCCGGACGGGGCCGGACTCCTCGTCGGCGCCGGGCGGCGCCGGGCCGTCGGTGAGGAAGTTGAAGGCACAGGAAGCCTGGTGGGGGGCACGGCCGGCGCCGGCCCGGTCGCGCAGGGCGTCGATCTCGTCGACGTCGTACATGCCGTGCCGGTAGGCCAGCAGGCTCTGGGTGTGGACGTGGCGGACGTACGGCACGAACGCGTCCGGGGCGGCGCCGACCGAGGCCGCCGTCCACTGGTTCATGGAGCTGACCACGTCCGTCCACGGCGGCACGAAGCGGTTGGAGGACATCAGTTGGGCGACCAGCGGGCCCGGGCCGGCCAGGCGCGCCACGCTCCAGGTGAACGCGGCCAGCACCACGCTGGAGACCGGCACCGTGAGCTGCTCGGCGAGCCGCCGGGCGGCCGCGGATGCCTGCCGGGAGCGCACGGAGTACTGGCAGGCGTCGTCGGGCGGGGCCGGGGCGCCGGCCGTGCGCAGCGACGCCGCCGGAAGGCCGAAGATCCGCTCCCAGTAGGCGGTCAGTGCGGCCTGCCTGGCCCGCCGGTCGGGCGAGCGCTGCCAGCCGGCCAGCTCCCGCGGCGTGGGCGGTGCGGCGGCGCCGGGCGGTACCTGCCCGCGCAGGGCGGCGCGGAAGTCGGACTCCAGGATGGTGTTGCTCCAGCCGTCCGCGACGATGTGGTGCCCGATCAGCACGACGGCCCGGGGGCGGTCGTCCACGGTGACGACCCGGAACCGCCAGGCCGGTGCGGCGCTCAGGTCGAAGGGAGCGGCCGCCAGCGCTGCGACCACGCCGTCGAACTCCTCCGGGCCGCACTCGACCGTGCCGGAGTCGACCTCGCCGACGGACGGCAGCACGCGCTGCACCGGCGCGTACGGATCCGACAGCCCGTACACCGTCCGCAGCGACTCGTGCCGCGCGGCCAGCGCGAGGACGGCGTCCTCGACGGCGGACACCTTCGGCTCCCCCTCCCCGGCCAGCGGCCAGATCGTCCGGGTGTTCGCCTCGTGCCAGCGGTCGCGGCCCAGCTCCCGGACATCGCGCCAGACGGAGAGTTGACCGTAGGACAGGGGGCGGGCTCATGCACGAGGGGCTCCGTTCGGTCACGAGACGCTCGACGCGCACTCCCACGGGTGATGCTGCGTCAGCCTAGGAGCGCCGCCGCGGCCACGAACAGGCAAGAGGGCGGCAGCTTCGGACGGCCCGACGGCAGGCAGGAAAGTTGCCTGCCCGCTGCCTGGAGGTGCACCACCTGCCGCGCCCACCGTGGACCCGAAACCCCCGTGCTCGGTCGAACCGACGAGGAGAGGTGATGGTGTGGCCGACGAAGCGCCGGGCCTGCGGCTGTTCGCCACGATTCCGCCGCCCGCGCAGCCGGGCCGCTACCGGGAGGCCGTCCGGCGGGCCGCCCGCTGCGCGGAGGCGGCCGGCTTCGGCGGCGCCCTCGTGTACTCCGACAACAACACCGTCGATCCGTGGGCCGTGGCCCAGGAGGTGCTCGCGGCCACCGAGGACTTCGCGCCGCTGGTCGCCCTGCAGCCCTTGTACGCGCACCCCTACACGGTCGCCAAGACGATCGCGACCTTCGGGGCGGTGTACGGCCGCCGGATCGCCCTCAACCTCGTCGCCGGAGGCGCCGTCGGCGACCTCGCCGCCCTCGGCGACGACACCGCCCACGACGACCGGTACGCGCGGCTGACCGAATACGCGCAGCTGGTCCGGCGCCTGCTGGCCGGAGCCGGCCCGGTGACCTTCGAGGGCACCTGGTACCGGGTGCGGACCCTGCCGATGTTCCCCCCGCTGCCCGCGCACCTCGCCCCCGAGCTCTACATCTCCGGCTCCTCCGAGGCCGGGCTCCGGGCCGGCCGGACGCTCGGCGCCGTCCCCGTGCGCTACCCGGAGCCGCCCGGCACCTCGGGGGACGGCCCGCACGGCGACCTGCGGGGAGGCGGCGTCCGACTCGGCGTCATCGCCCGCGACAGCGACCGGGAGGCCTGGGCCCTCGCGTACGAGCGCTTCCCGGCCAGCCGGGCCGGCCGGCTCGCCCAACGGCTGGCCCGCAGCGTCTCGGACTCGCACTGGGTGGAGCGGCTGTCCGCCGCCGAGGAGTTCCCCGGCGGCCCCGACAGCCCGTACTGGATGGGGCCCTTCCTCCACCACGCGACGTACTGCCCCTACCTGGTGGGCAGCCACGAGAAGGTCGAACGGGAGATCATGCGGTACATCGACGCCGGGTGCCGGACGTTCATCATGGACACGGCCCGCGCCGAGGACGACTACGCCGCGACGGCGGCGGTCTTCGACGGCGCCCTGAAGCGCCACGGCGAGCCGGGCACGACCCGGGTGGCGCCGTGAGCGCCGCCACCGGAGCGGGGCTCGCCGGCGGCCCCGGCGCACCCGCCGACCTCCCGACCGGCCACGCGCCGGCCCTGGCGCGGAACCTCGACCCGCTCGCGCTGCGCCGGGTGTTCGGGGCCTTCCCGACCGGCGTGACCGCGCTGGCGGCCCTGGTCGACGGCGAACCGGTCGGCATGACGGCCTCCTCCTTCGTCCCGGTGTCGCTGGACCCGCCGCTGGTCTCCGTCTGCGCCGCGCTCACCTCGACCACCTGGCCGCGGCTGCGCCGGGCCCACCGCCTCGGCGTCAGCGTGCTGGGCGGCACGCAGGAAGGCGCGAGCCGGCAGCTCGCCACGCGCGGCGCCGAGCCGCGCTTCGCCGGCCTGGAGTGGCACCGGACGGACGAGGGGCGGTGCTGCTCGGCGGCGCCGGCGCCTGGTTCGACTGCTCCGTCGAGCAGGAGATCGGTGCCGGCGACCACCGGATCGTGCTGCTGCGGGTGCACGTCACGGGCATCGATCCGCACGTCCCGCCGCTGGTCTTCCACGCCGGCAGGTACCGAAGACTCGCCGGCTAGGGCCTCTCTGCCGGATCTTGTCGGACCAGCGCGCGGCGTTGGGCGCCCGATCCGGAAGCGAGGCCCTGGGCCCTCTCCTCCGGATCTCGCCGGGCACGCCGGGATCCGAGGGAGAAGGCCTGGTGCCGCGTCGGGGCGAGTCGCCCGATGCGCCACCGGATCCGGTCCGGTCCCAGGTACACCCGACGAGAGGAACACCGATGTCCGAGCCCACCCGCACCGGAGAGGCCGTCCGGCACGCGACGATCACCGGGGTCGGCGGCTACCGCCCGCGCCGCGTCGTCACCAACGAGGAGGTCTGCCGGCACGTCGACTCCTCGGACGCGTGGATCCGGCGCCGGACGGGGATCACCTCCCGGCGCTTCGCCCAGCCCGACGAGACGCTGGAGGTGATGGCGGCGGCCGCAGTCGAGAAGGCGTTGGCGGCCGCCGGCGTGGCCGCCGACCAGGTCGGGGTTGTCGTCGCGGCCACCATGTCCTACCTGTTCCAGGCGCCGCCGCTGGCCGCCAGGGTGGCCGCGCTGCTGGACGGCTTCGACGGCGCGGCCTTCGACGTGTCGGCGGCCTGCGCCGGGTTCTGCCACGCGCTGGAGCTCGCCCGCGCCCTGGTCGCCTCCGGCAGCGCCGACCACGTGGTCGTGGTCGGTGCCGAGCGGATGTCCGACATCGTCGACCCGGCCGACCGTTCCACGGCGTTCATCTTCGGCGACGGCGCCGGGGCCGTGGTGGTCTCGGCGGCGCGGGAGCCCGGTGTGCGGCCCGCCGTGTGGGGCAGCGATCCCTCCGGCGCCGACGCCATCGCCCAGCCCGACGCCTGGAGTTGCGGACCCGACGGACCCGACGGACCCGACGGACCCGACGGACCCGACGGACCCGCCGGGCCCGGGGGACCGGACGGGCCGGAGGGCGGGGACCGCCACCTGCGGATGCGCGGGCCGGAGGTGCTGCACTGGGTGGCCGGCGCCATGCCCGAGGTCGCGGTCGGTGCCCTGGCCCGGGCCGGCCTGGCCCGCGAGGACCTCGCCGCGTTCGTCCCGCACCAGGCCAACCTGCGGATGGTCGAGTCCCTGGCGACCGCGCTCGCCCTGCCGGACCACGTCCGGGTGGCGCGGGACATCGTCGAGACCGGCAACACCTCCGCCGCCTCGATCCCGCTCGCCCTGGAGTCGCTGCTGGCCGGGGAGACCTGTCGGGCCGCCCGGCCCTGCTCATGGGCTTCGGCTCGGGGCTCGGCTACTGCGCGCAGGTGGTGACACTCCCCTGAGGCCCGGCCGGTGACAGGCTGCCGGTGGGCCGAGCGGGGGTGCGGTCACGCGGGACCGAGGGCGGGTTCTTCACGGTGGCGGCGGTGGCGGTCTCCGGTCGT
Organism: Kitasatospora paranensis; assembly: GCF_039544005.1. Lineage (NCBI taxonomy): Bacteria > Bacillati > Actinomycetota > Actinomycetes > Kitasatosporales > Streptomycetaceae > Kitasatospora > Kitasatospora paranensis. The sequence continues at coordinate 1,391,341 of NZ_BAABKV010000001.1, read as the reverse complement.
CCGACCCTCCCTCATCTCCCCGTGGTCGTCGGAGAGTCCCGCCGCACCCGCCCGGTGTTGAACACGTTCAAATTCCCTGTCAGAATGAGGATGACGCGAGGGCCGGCGGACACGTCCGGCCCCTGCGCACGGGACGCCGGACCGCCCGACGCCCTGGGCGGCTCGCCATGTCGCCGCACCCGTCGGTCCACAGGAGCAAGACGTGATCCTCTTTCTGCCGGTCCTTCTGATCGCCGCCCTCGTGCTCACCGTCCTCGCCGTTCTCGTCACGGTCGTCCCGGCCGCACTTCTCGGCCTGGCCGCCGCGGCGCTCTCGGCCCGGTGGACGCTGCCCGTACGGATCGCCCTGGTCTCCTCGGCGGCCGCCACCGCGATCGCGGCCTGGGACGCGCTGCTCTGGGACTGGCACAGCCACCTGGCGTACGTCGCGATGGCCCTGGCGGGCACCGCCGCCATGGTCTCCGGCGGCGCCGTGCTGATGGGGGCCCTCCACCGCACCCGTCCGATCGCCCGGCCCGCCTACGCCGGCCCGATCCAGCTGTCGCACCCCTGATCCACCCCGAGTTCTGGGGTCGGCGCGGTATCGGCACGCCGTGCGCGGCGTCGTCGGGCGCCCGGACGGGCTCCGGTCGTCCGGGCCCTGCGGGGCAGACGGGCTCAGGCCCGTGCGCCCGCCGGCCATCGCACCGACGGCCCTCTCGTGGCCCGGCGCGGCGGCCCGGCGGACGGCGGCGGCCCCTGCGGCGCACGTTCCCGCGCATAGAGCTGGACGAGCCGGGGCAGGGCGTAGACCGCGCGGTGCGCGGTCACCTCGTCGAGCGGCGACGTGACCACCCCGGTGGCGATCAGCGCCTCCAGCGCCCGCAGCGCGGAGTCCTCGCCGCAGCCCAGCGCCGCGGCGGCCTCGGCGAGTGTGAACGGCCGGGCCAGCGGCAGCTGTCCGAGCCGCAGCAGCGCCGTCCGGTGCGCCGGCGTCAGATCCCGCCAGCCGAGCGCCAGCCGGGGCCGGACGGCCACGTCGCCCGCGGCGAGCTCGTCGAGCACCATCCGCGGGTCGGCCAGCCGGGCGGCGTACTCGCGCAGCGGCAGGTGCCGCAGCACGGCCAGCTTCAGCCCGCTCGCCCGGACGGCGAGCGGCAGCATCCCGCTCGCGGCGACGATCTCCTCCGCGGCCGCGCGGTCGCCCTCCAGGCGGCGGCGCCCAATGATCCGGCCCAGCAGTTCCAGCGCCTCGGCCGGCGAGTACGGCGGCGGCTCCACCCGGTGCACCGGTGCCAGGCCGGCGAGTTGGGCGCGCGAGGTCACCACGGCCGCGCTGCTGCCGCCGGCCGGCAGCAGTACGCGGATGACCGCCTCGTCCGGCGCGTCGTCGAGGACGAGCAGGACCCGGCGGTCGGCGAGCCAGCCGTGCCAGCGCCCGAGTGCCCGGCACGGATCCTCGGCGGGCCGGTCCACCAGGCCGGCCAGTCGGCCGAGGTCGGCCAGCACGGCCTCCCACGGTCTCGGCGAGCCGTCCGCGGCGCGTGACCGCACCAGCAGCCGTCCGTCCGGGAACTCCGCCCGGAGCAGATGGGCGACCCGGACGGCCAGGGCCGTCTTGCCGATCCCCGTCGGCCCCACCAGGACGGCCACCCGCCCGCCCCCGCCGAGCACGTCCGTCAGCTCGCGCAGCTGCTCCGCCCGGCCGGTGAAGTCCGCGGTGTCGGGCGGCAGCACCGTCCGCGCCGGCCCGGCCGCCGCTCCGCCCGCCCCGGCGGCGGGCCCGGAGCGTCCGGCGGTCAGGATCGAGCGGTACTGCGTCTCCAGCGCCGGGCTCGGTGCCAGGCCCAGCTCCCTCGCCAGCAACTGGCGGTAGCGGTCGTAGCCGGACAACGCCTCGGACTGGCGGCCCATCAGGTGCAGCGCGTTCATCCGGGCCGCCTGGAGCCGCTCGCGCAGCGGATGCTGCTCGATCAGGTCGCCGACCGCCTCCGCGACCGAGGCGGCGATCCCGCCCCGCCCCAGCTCGGCCTCGGCCCAGTCCTCGTAGCCGCCGAGGCGGCGCTCCTCCAGCTGCTCGGCGGCCGCTCTGACCAGCGGCGAGCTGCGCAGATCGGCGAACGGCTCGCCCCGCCACAGGTCCAGGGCCCGTCTCAACAGGTCGGCCGCCGAGTCGAGCTCACCGGCGGATCGGGCGGCCCGGCCGGCCTGGGCGAGATCCTGGAAGTGCAGTGCGTCGAGCTCCGACCGCTCCAGGTGCAGCCGGTACCCGCCGCAGTCGTGGACGATCCGCGCCCCGTCCCCCGCACCGTCCGCACCGCCCTCGCCGTCGCCCCGGCCCCCGAGCAGTTTGCGCAGGGCCGAGACGTAGACCTGCAGGTTCTTGCGGGCCGTTCTCGGCGGCTCGTCCTGCCACACCACCTCCGTCAGCAGGCCGGAGGAGACCGGCCGGTTGGGGCGGGAGAGCAGCATGGCGAGCACCAGCCGCTGCTTGAGCGGCCCCAGGGGCACCGGCCGGCCCGCGACGTCGACCTGAAGGCGGCCGAGAACAGAGAACCGAACGGTGCCGCGCCGTCGCTGATCCACGGACTCCTCCAAAGGGGTGTCGGTCGCGCTGATCCGGCTCGCGGGCGGGCCGGGGCCCGATCGCCCCGCGAGAGTCCGCCGGCGGCCCTCCCCACATGGCCCGGCCGTCGTCCCACGGCGATGTTCCCGACCGGTGTCCGGCCGGGCATCAGGGCGCCCTACCCATGTTCCGGCGCGTTTCCGCACGGCCCGGGTAGACCGCCCCCATGATCTGGGCGGCGCCACGACGGGCTGCGGCCCGGCCCGCCCGCGGCAAGGGCCCGCCGTGTACGAGCCGATCGGCACCGTGCCCGGCGGCCGGGAACCGTCGGACGGACCCCGGGGTCGCGGCTTGCCGGAGGTACCCCGGAGGCGCGGCTCGGTCGGCCGGCCGGCCCCGCACGGCGGCCCGCCACACCCGGGATCCCCGGACGACGACACAGCGGCGCACCGGCGGGCACCCTGGTCGTACCGCCCGGGGTGCCCGGGAGCATCACCGACGACCCTCCGGAAGGTGTGCCCATGACCCGTCCCCAGGCGGCCGAGCGGCGCGAACTCGTGCTCCGCGCGGCCGTGCGGGCCAGGCTCCTCGACCCCGAGGACGCGCTGCTGGCAGCCTTCGTCGACCTCGACGCCGTGGCGGCGAACGTCGCGGCCCTGCACCGCGCGTTCCCGGACGGGGTCGACGTGCTGCACACCTTCGCGGCCAAGGCGAACTGCCTCGTCCCCGTCCTGGAGCGCCTGCGCGGCCACGGCATGGGCTGCGAGGTGGCGAGCCCCGGCGAGCTGGCGCAGGCCCTGGCCGCCGGCTTCGCCCCCGACCGGATCGTCCTCGACTCCCCGGCCAAGACCCGCAGGGAGCTCCGCCACGCCCTGGACCTCGGCGTCGCCGTGAACGCGGACAACCTCCAGGAGCTCTCCCGGATCGACGCGCTCCTCGACGACCGCGGCTCCCGCTCCCGGATCGGCGTCCGCCTCAATCCCCAGGTCGGGAGCGGCTCGATCGGGGCCACCAGCACCGCCACCGCGACCTCGAAGTTCGGCATCCCGCTGGCGGACCCGGGGAACGCGGAGCTCCTGCTGCGCGCCTACCGGGACCGGCCCTGGCTCACCTGGGTCCATGTGCACGTGGGATCGCAGGGCTGCACGCTCGACCTGATGGCCGAAGGCGTGGCCAGGGCCGTCGCCTTCGCCGAGCAGGTCGACTCCGCGGCCGGCCGGCGCCAGGTGGTGGGCATCGACATCGGCGGCGGTCTGCCGGTCGACTTCACCGGCGACACGGCGGACCCGGGCTTCGACGCGTACGTGGACCGGCTGCGGGCCCGGGCGCCCGTCCTGTTCGACGGTGGCTACCGGGTGATCACCGAGTTCGGCCGCGCGCTGCTGGCCAAGAGCGGATTCACCGCCGCCTTCGTGGAGTACACCAAGACCTCGGGCGGCCGGCGGATCGCCGTCACGCACGCCGGTGCCCAGGTCGCCGCGCGGACGGTCTTCATGCCGGACGCGTGGCCGCTGCGGATCAGCGCCCACGGCCCGACCGGCGCCGCCAAGGAGGGCGAGCCGACCGTCCAGGACGTGGCGGGACCGTGCTGCTTCTCCGGCGACCTCGTCGCCAGGGCCCGGCCGCTGCCCCTCCTGGAGCCCGGCGACATCGTCGCCCTCCTCGACACCGGCGCCTACTACGCGACCACGCCGTTCGGCTACAACAGCCTGCCCGAGCCTGCCGTCCACGGCGTCACCGTCGGGGCGGACGGCACCGTGCGGTTCGAAGTCCTGCGCCCCGCCCAGACCGTCGAGGACCTCCTCGCCCGCACCGGCGGGTGACCGCGGCGGCCGGTCGTCCCTCAGGCCTCGTGCGCCGGGGCGACGGTGCGGCGCAGTTCGCGTTTCAGCACCTTCATGCTCGGGCCGAGCGGCAGGCCGTCGGCGATCTCCACCTGCCGCGGGTGCGTCCGACCGTGGAGAACTGCCTCGCCCGCTGATCCGCCACCGGCCCGGTGCACCGGGTCCTCACGGCGACCGACATGTTGCCGCGAGGACCCGGTGCACCGGATTCCGACCGCTCAGGAGACCAGGGTCTGCTCCGCCAGCTCGGTCAGCGTTACGGTGGTCAGACCGCCACGCTCCGTTCGCACGTCCGTCACCGTGAGCTGCGTGCCCGGCAGCAGGATGAACTCCTCCTCACCGGTGAACGCGGAGAACTGCTGGATGCCCGTGGCCCGCAGGGGATTGACCTCGAAGAGCGTCCGCCTGCCGCGGCTGCCGAGGAACGCCTGTGCCACGCCGAGCTTCGACGTGCACGAGGACACGCCCCACCAGGTGACGGTCCGTCCGAGCGGGTACTGCGCCCGCAGGTCCAGCGACACACCGCGCCACAGCGGCTCGGTGCGGGCCGGGAGCTGCGAGACCGCCGAGAACAGCAGCCGCAGGTACGGGAGGTAGGGGACGAGCCGTGTCCGGTCCGGTGTGCGGAGCACGGCGTTGATCTCCCGGTAGAACGCGGACTCGCAGGTGTAGAGGTGGAGCGCGGCGATCGCGTCGGCGGACAGGCCGCCGGCTCCGCCGTCCGCCGCGGCCGCGTCCGCCCGCCGCTTGCCGAACTCGTGCGACCGCCCGATGTGCCGGTCCAGCCCGGAAAGCAGCCGGGCGACCGGGCCGGCAGCATCCCGGAAGTCCATCAGCGGAGTGTCGAACACGCCGGTGATCGCCGGGAGTTCGAGTCCCTCGTCCTTGACGCTGGCGAGTCGGTCCAGATACAGCTGGTGCAGCTCCATGGTGGACGCGATGAACGCGCCCATGCGCTCGGCCGTCCCGCCGTCCGTCCCCTCGGCGGCCTCGGTGAGCGCGTTCCAGCCCTTGCTCGGGAGCCAGTCGACCGGGTCGGCACCCAGCGAGGCGAGAGCCGCGTTCACCGTCGCGAAGTGGTCGCCGTCGCAGAAGATGTCGCCCTGCGCGGCGGGATTCGGGTGGTCGATGTGCCGGACGTCGACGTCGGGGTACTTCTTCTGGAGCCGGAGCACCACCTTCTTCAGGTTGCGTGCATGCGCCCCCACCAGGCGAAGACCACGCCGCGGTCCTCCTCGGCGGCGTTCTGCTTGGCGCTGAGGATCTCCTCGACGATCCGCTCGGCGACGGGTCGCCAGAAGGCGGTGTGCCGATCCGGCCCGGCGGCCCCGTCGGCACTGGCGGTGAGGGCCGCGTTCAGCAGCAGCACGCCCTGCGTCAGCATCGCCTGGAACCACTCGGGCGGCTGGACGGTGTCCTGCGTCTTCAGCAGCGTGCGGACGTCGGCGATCGGCGTCTTCTTGGGGATGCCGTACTTCCACATCGCCGCGGCCTTGATGATGCAGCGGATGCTGACGACCCTGCCGAACTGGCTGTCCTTCCAGTCGTGGAAGGTGTTGTCGAACATCGCGATGCCGGTGGCGCTCTCCGGCCGGGGGTACGGGTTCTGGCCGAAGACGACGACCTTCCACCGGTGCGGTGCGTGCGGCTTGAGCGCCTGGAAGGTCAGTTCGCGGACGGGCACGACGTCCGGTCCGCGGCCCGGGCCGATGAAGGCAGCGGCGTCGGGCTGCGCCTCGATGACGGGCTTGAGCAGCGGCAGCCAGGCCTCGCCGCCGCCCGAGAAGAGCTCCGCGAGCGCCAGCGGGTCACTCGGGCCGGGCGTGGCAGGGGTGTTGGCGTCGCTCATGGCGGGTCTCCGAGGGGTCGAGCCGTGCGGCGGGAGAGGGCATGGCCGGTGGCTGGTCGACCACCGGCGGCATCCACAGTCCTATCGGCCGGGAGTGACAACACCGCTCCGGGTTCGCAGACCCGGTGACGGTCCCTCCGCTGACGCGGCGTTGTCGGTGCCGAGGGCTAGCGTCGTCATCGACCGAACGGACGGACGACCAAGGGGAGTGGATCATGACCGAGGACCGCGTGCAGGTGCCGCTGAGGGTGGTGCTTGCCGACGTCAACACGGCGGTGGTGGCGGCCTGGCGGGCGGCCTTCGCCGACACCCCGGGCGTCGAGATCCGTCGGGGATCGATCCTCGACGAGGACGTGGACGCCTGGGTCAGCCCCACCAACTCCCGCGGCCGGATGGACGGTGGCCTGGACGCCGTCATCAAGCGGCACCTCGGAGCCGGCATCCAGCTGCGGGTGCAGCGGGCGATCCGGGACGGCCACGCCGGGCGGCTGCCCGTCGGCAGCGCGGTGTGCGTGCCGTCCGGCGCGGTCACGCCGAGGTTCCTGATCTCGGCGCCGACGATGCAGGAGTCCGCGCAGAACGTGAGCGAGACCCTGAACGTGGCACTGGCGTGCGCTGCCGCGTTCCAGGCCGTCCACCGGCAGAACGCGGCCGTGCCGGGCAGCATCGCCTCGGTGGCTCTCGTCGGCATGGGCGCCCGGACGGGCGGGGTGCCGGCGCGGGTCTGCGCCAACCTGATGTGGACGGGCTGGACGCTCTTCCACGACCACGCCTTCGAGGACGACGACGACCTGCGCCGCACGATCACCGCGCAGCTCGACGACCTGGAGAGGGGGCCCGACACCCGGCGGGTCCGCATCGTCCCGCCCGCCCGCCGGAGCGCCCGGCGCTGACCGGCGGCCGGGTGGCGACGCGGCGGCTCCCGGTCAGGCGCTCAGGAACCCGGCGTCGGTCAGGACCTTCTGGCCGTCGGGGGACTTCACCAGCGCGACGAAGGCACCGGCTCCCGCGCTGTTGGGCGCGTGCGTGAGCGGGGCGATCGGGTAGTCGTTGACGGCGGAGGAGGCTTCGGGGAAGGCGACGCCGTCGACCTTGCCCGCGGCGGACTTCACGTCGGTCTGGTACACGAGGGAGGCGTCCGCCTCCTTGAGTTCGACCTCGGTGAGGGCGGCCTTGACGTCCTGTTCGTAACCGACCGGGGTGACCTGCACGTTGCCCGCTGCGAGGGCCTTCTGGGCGGCGGCCCCGCACGGGACCTCCTTCGCGCACAGGACGACCTTCAGGCCGGGCTCGGCGAGGTCCTGCAGCGAGGCGATGTGGTGGGGGTTGCCCGGCACGGTGGCGATCTCCAGCTGGTTGCGGACGAAGGTCGTCGGGGTTCCGGCCGCGTCGCCCTTGTCCGTGACGGTCTTCATGGTGGCCGGGCTGGCGGCGGCGAAGACGTCGGCCGGGGCGCCGTTGACGATACTGGCCGCGAGGGCGTCGCTGCCGGCGAAGTCGAAGACCACCTCGGTGCCGGGGTGGGCTGCCTCGAACTGCTTGCCGATCGTCGTGAAGGCCTCCTTCAGCGATGCGGCGGCGAACACGGTCACCGTCCCGCCGACCTTCGCCGTGGACGAGGCACTCGCCGCGGCCGTCGCGGCGGACGGCGAGGCCGCCGACGTGGTGGAGCCGCTCGACGAGCAGCCGCCGAGCGCCAGGACGAGCGCGGCGCAGCCGCCCACCAGTGGCAGCATCCGGCGGCGAACGGTACGGGTCGGCATCGGGTTCTCCCTGGGGGCGGCGGCACTCGTCGGTGTGCACTGCGTCGAGCCTAGATTCGCATCTGCGAGGGCGATCACTTGATTGAGCTCGCAATCGCCCAATGGTGTGAGCGATTCAGCTGTCTCTCGGCCTGCCCGCCACGTCACGGCGCCCTTCCGGCGAGACCTCACGGCCCCGCGGCGCGCACCGTGAGCGGACCGGCGCAGGGCGGCAACGCAACACGTCCGGAGCGGAAAGACGGCGGCGGCAGGCTGGCACCATGCCTCTCCCCAGGGCGGACGCCCCTGCCGCGCATACCGGACGGTCCGGCCCGGGGACGCCCTGGCGGCGGCCGCGCGAGCTCGCGCACGCCACCGGCGTCCCGACGGCCGCCCGGGCCGTCACGCTGGAGCAGGCGGCCGGCCTGACCCTCGCGGACGACCTCCGCACCCACCTGCCGCTGCCGGCCTTCGACACCTCCGCGATGGACGGCCACGCTGTGGCCGGCTTCGGCGCCTGGCGGCTGCGCGGCGCCGTCCGGGCCGGCAGGGTCCGGCGCGGCGTGCTCGCGGCGGGGAGGCGGTGGCGGTCTCCGCCGGCGCGCGCGTCCCGGCCGGCTCCGAGGCGGTGCTGGTGGTCGAGCGCGCGGCCCTGCCGGGCAACTGGGCTACGCCAGGACCGAGGTCGTGCTGACGTCCGGCACGAGGGCCTGGGCCCACCTCGCTGCACCGGCCGGGGGCCGACGCGTAGCGCCCGCCGCGCTCACACGCCCGCGGCGCGGGCTGTGCGGTCGGCTTAACGCCCCGTACCCACCGAGCGTGACGACCCGGTAATCCGGCCTTCCTACGGTGATGATCGTGGGAACTCCCCACCGCCCGCCGTGCCACGCCCACCGCGTACGGGGGCGACGCCGCGATCCCGGGGGAGGGCGATTCGGTGACGACGCCAGGCGCGAAGACGGACGGCGTCCGGACGGTCTGCTCGTACTGCGGCGTCGGCTGCGGGATCGTGCTGGAGATCGGCCGGGACGCCGCCACCGGGCGGCGCACCGCCAGGAAGTCCTCCGGGGACAAGCAGCACCCGACGAACTTCGGGCGGCTCTGCACCAAGGGCTCGACCAGCGCGGACATGATGGCCGCGCCGGGGCGGGTCGGCAGGGCGCTGATCCGCACCGAGCGCGGGGCCGAGCCCGCAGAGGCGGACGTGGACGCGGCGATCACCGCGGTCGCCGGCCGGCTGCGCGCCATCCTCGACGAGCACGGCCCGGACGCGCTCTCCTTCTACGTCTCCGGGCAGATGTCCCTGGAGGCGCAGTACCTCGCCAACAAGCTCGCCAAGGGCTTTGTGCGGACGAACCAGATCGAGTCCAACTCCCGTCTGTGCATGACCAGTGCCGGTTCCGGCTACAAGCTGTCGCTCGGGGCCGACGGCCCGCCCGGGTCCTACCGGGACTTCGACCGGGCGGACGCCTTCTTCGTCATCGGCGCCAACATGGCCGACTGCCACCCGATCCTGTTCCTGCGGATGATGGACCGGATCAAGTCGTCCGGCGCCAGGCTCATCGTCGTCGACCCGCGCCGCAACGCCACCGCCGACAAGGCCGACCTGTTCCTCCAGATCAGGCCCGGCACCGATCTCGCCCTGCTGAACGGCCTGTTGCACCTGCTGGTGGAGAACGGCCACACCGACGAGGCCTTCGTCGCGGAGTTCACCGAGGGCTGGGAGGAGATGCCCGCCTTCCTCGCCGACTACCCGCCGGCGGAGGTCGCCCGGATCACCGGCATCCCCGAGGCGGACATCCGGCAGGCCGCGCAGTGGATCGGCGAGGCGGGCGAGTGGATGAGCTGTTGGACGATGGGCCTCAACCAGTCCACGCACGGCACCTGGAACACCAACGCCCTGGTCAACCTCCACCTCGCCACCGGCGCGATCTGCCGCCCCGGGTCCGGCCCGTTCTCGCTGACCGGCCAGCCCAACGCGATGGGCGGCCGCGAGATGGGCTACATGGGTCCCGGCCTGCCCGGCCAGCGCTCCGTCCTCGTCGACGCCGAGCGCGCCTTCATCGAGGACCTGTGGGGGGTCGACGCGGGCACCCTGCGCACCGAGGTCGGACGCGGCACGGTGGAGATGTTCGAGCAGATGGCGGCCGGTGACATCAAGGCGTGCTGGATCATCTGCACCAACCCGGTCGCCTCCGTGGCCAACCGCCGGACGGTCATCGCCGGCCTGGAGGCCGCCGAACTGGTCATCACCCAGGACGTGTTCGCGGAGACCGAGACCAACGCCTACGCGGACGTGGTGCTGCCCGCCACGCTGTGGGCCGAGTCCGACGGCATTATGGTCAACTCGGAACGGAACCTGACCCTCGTCCAGGGGGTCGTCGACCCGCCGGGACAGGCGCTGCCCGACTGGCAGTTGATCGCCCGGGTGGCCTGCGAGATGGGCTTCGCCGACGCCTTCGGCTACACGAGTGCCGAGGAGGTATTCGAGGAGCTCAAGCGGGCCTGGAACCCGAAGACCGGCTGGGACCTGCGCGGTGTCAGCTACCAGCGGCTGCGCGAGACCCCGGTGCAGTGGCCGGCCGCGTCCCCCGACGGCGACGACCGCAACCCGATCCGCTACCTCAACGACGGCGTCAGCCAGACCCTGCTGGAGCGGGACGGCACCCGGCCCCGGCTGGTCTTCCCCACCGCGACCGGCCGCGCGCAGTTCTTCGGCCGCCCGCACCTGCCCGCCGCCGAACTCCCCGACGACGACTACCCGTTCGTTCTCAACACCGGCCGCCTGCAGCACCAGTGGCACACCCTCACCAAGACCGGCAAGGTCGCCAAGCTCACCAAGCTCAACCCCGGGCCGTTCGTCGAGCTGCACCCGGAGGACGCCGCCGCGATGGGCGCCGAGGACGGCGACCACATCGAGGTCGCCTCCCGCCGAGGCCGCGCCGTGCTGCCCGCGGTGGTCACCGACCGTGTCCGGCCCGGCAACTGCTTCGCGCCGTTCCACTGGAACGACCTGTTCGGCGAGTACCTCAGCATCAACGCCGTCACCAACGACGCGATCGACCCGATCTCGTACCAGCCCGAGTTCAAGGCATGCGCCGTGGCGCTGCGCGTGGTGCCCGCGCCCGAACCCGAGGAGGCCGCTCCCGTGCCGGCGGACGCCGACCCCGCTCGCCCGGCGCAGCAGTCGCCCGCCGCGCCCTTCCCGCAGCAGGCCGGCACTGTCCCTGCGCCGGCCGCCGTCCCCGCGCTCGCCCTTCCCGCGCTCGGCGTCCCCGCGCTCGGCGTCCCCGCGCTCGGCGTCCCCGCGCTCGCCGCCCTGTTCGGCGTCGCCGACCTGGTGCCCCCGGTGCTCGCGGAACCCGAGCGCCGCTACCTGTCCGGGTATCTCTCCGGTGTCGCGCTGGCGCCGGCCGCCGGGGTCCCGGTGCTGCCCGCGGGTGCGCCGTTCGCCCCGGAGTCGGCGCTGTGGGTGGACGGCGTGCTGGCCGGCATGTTCTCCCGGACGGCCGCCCCTGGTGCTCCCGCCGCGCTCGCCCACGGGCCGGCTGCCCCGGTCGCCCCGGACCGGTCCGGCGGCACCGCCGGTGCCGTCACCGAGGCTGCCCCCGCCCGGGAGTTGATCGTGCTGTGGGCCTCGCAGACCGGCAACGCCGAGGAGTACGCCGCCACGGCGGTGGCGCGCCTGGCCGAGGCGGGGCGTCCCAGCACGCTGCTCGCGATGGCCGACGCCACGCTCGACCGACTCACCGCGGGCACCGATGTGCTGGTCGTCTCCAGTACGTTCGGTGACGGGGAGGCGCCCGACAACGGTGCCGGCTTCTGGCAGGCGCTGGCGGCTCCGGACGCCGCACGGCTGGAGGGTGTGCGGTTCTCCGTGCTGGCGTTCGGGGATTCCAGTTACGACGACTTCTGCGGTCACGGGCGGCGGCTGGACGAGCGGTTCGCGGAGCTCGGCGCGACCCGGCTGCACCCGCGGACGGACTGCGGCCCCGACGACGAGGAGGCCGCGGACGCCTGGCTCGGGACGGTCCTCGACCTCCTGGACACACCTGCCGGTGCCGCGGCCGACGCCGCCCCCGCCCGGGAGTTGATCGTGCTGTGGGCCTCGCAGACCGGCAACGCCGAGGAGTACGCGGCGACCGTCGGCGCCCGGTTCGCCGAGGACGGCAGAGTGCCGTCCGTCCGGAGCATGGCCGACGCCACGCTCGACCAACTCACCGCGGGCACCGATGTGCTGGTCGTCTCCAGTACGTTCGGTGACGGGGAGGCGCCCGACAACGGTGCCGCCTTCTGGCAGGCGCTGGCGGCTCCGGACGCCGCACGGCTGGAGGGTGTGCGGTTCTCCGTGCTGGCGTTCGGGGATTCCAGCTACGACGACTTCTGCGGCCACGGCCGGCGGCTGGACGAGCGGTTCGCGGAGCTCGGCGCGACCCGGCTGCACCCGCGGACGGACTGCGGCCCCGACGACGAGGAAGCCGCCGGTCAGTGGCTTGACCGGGTGGCCGACGCCCTCACCGCCCCGGCCGGGCGGCAGCCCGCGCCCGCCCCGGCCGCGACGGCCGCCGCCGGGGCACCGGCGCCGTCGGGGCCCGCCGCCGCGGCTGCCGTCGCGGGCCCCGCGCTCCTCCCGGCGGCCCGGCCGGCCGCATCTGCGGCCTTCTCGAAGGCGTCCCCGTTCGCCACGCTCCTGATCGGCAACCGGGTGCTCAGCCTGCCCGGATCGCAGAAGGAAGTCCGGCAGTTCGCCTTCGACACCCGCGGCGGCGAGCTCGCCTACGAGGCCGGCGACGCCCTCGGCGTGTGGCCGGCCAACGGCTCCGCACTCGTCGCGGAGTGGCTCGCCCTCACCGGCCTCGACCCCGAGGAGGGCGTCCGGCTGTCCGACGGCGGCGACATCCCGCTCGGCGAGGCCCTGCGGACCCGCCTCGACATCGCCCGGATCACCCCGGACCTGCTCAAGTTCGTCGCCGAGCGCACGGGGACCGCGACCTCCGGCGGCTGCTGCGGCCCGACAACAAGGGCGAGCTGGCGAAGTGGAGTTGGGGCCGGCAGGCCGCAGATGTGGTCGGTGCCTTCCCCGTCCGGGCGTCCGCCGCCGAATGGGCCGGTGTGCTCAAGCGCCTTCAGCCCCGGCTGTACTCCATCTCCTCCAGCCCGATGGCGCACCCCGGCGAGGTCCGCCTCACGGTGTCGGTCGTCCGCTACACCAACGACCGCGGCCGGGACCGCAAGGGCGTCTGCTCCACGTACCTGGCGGACTGCGCTGACGACGGCCCGGTGCCGGTGTTCGTCCAGCGCTCGCCGCACTTCCGCCCGCCCGCCGGCTCCGCCACTCCGATGATCATGGTGGGTCCTGGGACCGGCGTCGCGCCGTTCGTCGGTTTCCTGGAGGAACGGCAGGCCCGCGGCCACACCGGCCCCAACTGGCTCTTCTTCGGGGAGCAGCGGGAGGCCACCGACTTCTACTACCGCGAGGAGCTGGAGGCCTTCCGTGCCGGCGGCCACCTCGACCGCCTGGACGTCGCCTTCTCGCGCGACCAGCGCAACAAGATCTACGTGCAGGACCGGATGCGGGAGCAGGGCCCGCGCCTGTGGCGGTGGCTCCAGGAGGGCGCCCACTTCTACGTGTGCGGCGACGCCGGGCGGATGGCGAAGGACGTCGACCAGGCCCTGCGGGAGATCGTCGCCACGCACGGTGGCCTGGACGAGGAGTCGGCCGCGGCCTACGTCCGGCAGCTGGCGAGCGACAAGCGCTACGTCCGGGACGTCTACTGACCGGCCGCCCCGGCCGTCGGCCTCCGGCCCGCGGCCCTCGGCCCACCGCCTTCCTCCGGAGTGCACCGGTCCGGGCCTCGTCGGCGGCCAGGTCGGTGAGGGCGCAGGAGGTGCTGGACGACTGCCGACCGCAGCTCGGGAGTGCGCCCCGGCGGGGTCGCTCAGGGCACCATGACCATCAGCACGGGCCCGGTGGCGAAGGTCATGGGGGTGCCGTCGGCGAGGGTGAACGAGGTGCCCGCGGCGGGGTCGGGGCGGCTCCAGCGGGTGTCCCACACCTTGCCGTCGCGCAGCACCTCCGCCCGGCCGGAGCCGGTGGTCCGGGTGAACACCTCGTTGTCGGGGTGTCCGGCGTTGTGGTCGGTGAACAGGCCGGGCACGATGCCGACGTGCTGGGCGACCACCGTCGCGGTGCCGGACCAGCCCGGGCGGCCGTCCACGGTGACCTGGTACGTGCTGCCGTCGAAGCGGACGCCGAGCGAGGCGGCGGGCAGGTGCCAGGTCCGGGCGTCGAGGGCGGTGCCGCCGGCGGGTGCGGCGCCGAACACGAAGCCGGGGGAGCGGGCGGGCACGGACGGGTACCGGGCGAGGACCTGGTGCGGGTCGACGAAGGTCGGGTCGGTGCCCCGGTTCGTGAACAGACCCGGGTCCGTGAGCGGGGTGACGCTCTGCAGGTCGGCGGCGGCGAGCAGCGGAAGGAGCCCGCTGATGGCCCCGCTGTAGGCGAAGTCGAGACGCCCGTACTGCTGCAGGAGCGGGATGTCGGTCTGCCGGGCGGAGCGGACGGGCCCGACCGAGGCGGGCAGATGGTTCGCGTCGTAGACGGCGAGGAACCGGGACAGGCCGCCCTCGACCTGGATCCAGTACACGATGTCGGCCTGTGCGAGCCCCCGGTGGAGCGCCTGGACGCCCGCGCCGACGTTGTCGATCTTCACCGCGAGGGTGTTGCCCGCGGTGCCGACGTTGTCGAGCGGGTTGGCCCCCGCGGCGGCGGACGTCGTCCGCGCGGGCTGTCCGGACGAGGTGGGCGTGCACGCCTGGACGGCGAGGAGCCCGGCCGCGGCCGCGGGGCCGCGATCGTTCGCCCGAACCTCGCCGGACGGCGGCGGCCCCCGCCTCCCGGCCGGACCCGTGTGTCGGTCATGTCCGTCTGATACCCGCGAACGCGGGTCGGCCACCACAGCGGCCGGGCCGGCGGGGCGCGGCCCCGGGCCGGTCCGGGGCCGGGCCGATCGGCCGCTACACCGTCCCCATCCAGGCGGTGGTGCCGAACAGCGTCTTGATGTCGGAGGCGAGGCCGTGCTCGGGGTTCACCCGGGGGCCGAGCTCGTACAGGGTGTTCTTGTCCCAGTTGGTGGTGAGCAGGCGGATCGGCACGTCCCCCGGGTGCTCCTGCAGGGTCCGCTTGAGCTCGGCCACCAGGTCGGGGGTGATCTTGCCGGTGGGGACGGTGATCTGGACGGGCGGCTTGGTGCCGAGCTCGGCGGAGGAGACGTCGAGCGTGGTGATCTCCTGGCCGAAGATGCTCAGGGAGCCATCGCGCTCGTTGAGCCGTCCGCGGGCCGAGATGACGTTGTCCTCGACCATCTGGTCGGCCATGAGGTTGTAGGTGGCGGGGAAGAACAACACCTCGACGGAGCCGTCGCGGTCGGCGAGGGTGATGATCGCCCACGCGTTGCCGGCCTTGTTGATCCGGCGATCCACCGCTGTGATCAGGCCGGCGAGCCGGACCTCGCCCTCGGTGCGGCCGGAGCCCATGAGTTCGGCGATGGACGTGTCGCGGTTGCGGGAGAGGATGTGCTCGGCGCCGTCGAGCGGGTGGCTGGAGACGTACAGGCCGAGCATCTCCCGCTCCAGGCTGAGAAGTTGCTTCCGCGGCCACTCACGGTCGGTGAGCTCGAAGTCCAGGCCGATCGCCGGAGCTCCGTCGCCGCCGTCGAGGGCGCCGAACAGGTCGTCCTGGCCGATCGCCTGCTGCTTCTTGAGGCCGGTGACGGCGTCGATCGCGGTCTCGTGCACGGTGCTGAGCGAGAGGCGGGAGTGGCCGAGGGAGTCGAAGGCGCCGGCCTTCACCAGGGAGTCGACGGTGCGCTTGTTGCACACCACCAGTTCGACCTTGTCCAGGAAGTCCGGGAAGGAGGCGTACTTGCCCTTCTCCTTCCGGGTCTTCACCAGCGATTCGATGACCGGCACACCGACGTTGCGGACGGCCTTCAGGCCGAACCGGACGTCGGTGCCGACGGCGGTGAAGTCGACCACGGACTCGTTGACGTCCGGGGAGAGGATCTTGATGCCCATCTGGCGGCACTCGGCCAGGTAGACCGCCATCTTGTCCTTGTCGTCGGCGACCGACGTGAGCAGCGCGGCCATGTACTCGGCCGGGTAGTTGGCCTTGAGATAGGCGGTCTGGTAGGAGACCAGGCCGTACGCCGCGGAGTGCGATTTGTTGAAGGCGTAGCCGGCGAACGGCACCAGCACGTCCCACACGGCCTGGATGGCCTCGTCGGAGTAGCCGCGTTCGCGGCAGCCGGCCTGGAACGGGATGAACTCCTTCTCCAGGACCTCCTTCTTCTTCTTGCCCATCGCGCGGCGGAGCAGGTCGGCCTGTCCGAGGCTGTAGCCGGCCAGCACCTGGGCGGCTCGCTGCACCTGCTCCTGATAGACGATCAGGCCGTAGGTGGGGCCGAGGACTTCGGCCAGCGGCGCCTCCAGCTCCGGGTGGATCGGGATGATCTCCTGCTGGGCGTTCTTGCGCAGCGCGTAGTTGGTGTGCGAGTTCATGCCCATCGGGCCGGGGCGGTACAGGGCGCTGACGGCGGAGATGTCGGCGAACTCGGTGGGCTTCATCAGCCGCAGCAGGGCGCGCATCGGGCCGCCGTCGAGCTGGAACACGCCCAGGGTGTCGCCGCGGGCGAGCAGTTGGTAGGTGGTCGGGTCGTCGAGCGGGATCTTCTCGATGTCGACGTCGGCGCCCCGGTTGGCCTTGACGATCTTGATGCAGTGGTCGATGATGCCCAGGTTCCGCAGACCCAGGAAGTCCATCTTGATCAGGCCCATGGCTTCGCACGACGGGTAGTCGAAGCCGGTGATGATCACGCCGTCCTTGTCCCGCTTGTGCAGCGGGATCAGGTCGAGCAGCGGGGTGGAGGAGAGGATCACGGCGGCGGCGTGCACGCCGGTGCCGCGGATCAGGCCCTCGATGCCCCGGCCGGTGTCGATGATCTTCTTGACGTCGGGCTCGTTGTCGTAGAGCGCCCGGATCTCGGTGCCCTCGTTGTAGCGCGGGTGGCTGTCGTTGAAGAGGTCCGCGAGCGGGACGCCCTTGCCCATGACGTCCGGCGGCATCGCCTTGGTGATCCGGTCGCCCATCGCGAACGGGTAGCCGAGGATGCGGTTGGCGTCCTTGACGGCGGCCTTGGCCTTGATGGTGCCGAAGGTGTTCACCTGCGCGGTGTACGCGGAGCCGTACTTGTCGGTGACGTAGCGCACCATCTGGTCGCGCTGGCGGTCGTCGAAGTCGATGTCGACGTCCGGGGGTTGATGCGCTCGGGGTTCAGGAACCGCTCGAACAGCAGGTCGTGCTCCAGCGGGTCCAGTTCGGTGATCCGGGTGAGGTACGAGACCATCGACCCGGCTGCCGAGCCACGGCCCGGGCCGACCGGGATGCCGTTGTCCCGGGCGTACTGGCAGATGTCCGCGACCACGAGGAAGTACGCGTCGAACCCCATCGGGGTGATGACGCCCATCTCAAGCTCGATCCGGTCCAGCACCTCCTGGCTGGGGTTGTCGCCGTAGCGGATCTTCAGTCCGGCGGCGATCTTCTTCCGCAGGTACGACGCCTGGGTCTCGCCCTCGGGCACGTCGAACTGCGGCATCCGGTCGACGTAGGTGAAGACGTCCTCGTACGACTCGACCCGCTCGGCGATCAGCAGGGTGTTGTCGCATGCCTCCGGCAGTTCGCGGAAGAGTTCGCGCATCTCGGCCGCGGTCTTGATGTAGTAGCCGGTGCCCTGGAACTTGAAGCGGTTCGGGTCGTCCTTGTTCTTGCCCACGCCGACGCAGAGCAGGCTGTCGTGCGCGTCCGCCTGGTCGGCGGTGACGTAGTGCGAGTCGTTGGTGGCCAGCAGCGGGATGTTCAGCTGCTTGGCGAGCCGCAGCAAGTCCTGCCGGACGTCGCGCTCGATGGACAGGTCGTGGTCCATCAGCTCCAGGAAGTAGTTCTCCTTGCCGAAGATGTCCTGGTACGCGCCGGCGGCCTTGACCGCCTCCTCGTACTGGCCGAGGCGCAGCCGGGTCTGCACCTCGCCGGAGGGGCACCCGGTGGTGGCGATGATGCCGGTCGCGTTTGCGGCGATCAGCTCGCGGTCCATTCGGGGCTTCATGTAGTAGCCCTCCATCGACGCGAGCGAGGAGAGCTTGAAGAGGTTGCGCAGGCCGGTCGCGTTCTGTGCCCACATGGTCATGTGGGTGTAGCGGCCGCCGCCGGAGACGTCCTTGCCGCCCTCGCCGTCCGAGTTCGCCGGGCGCTGGCCGCCGGGGGACCAGAACACCTGCTTCTTCTCGAAGCGCGAGCCCGGCGCGACGTACGCCTCGATGCCGATGATCGGCTTCACCCCGGTCTTGGCCGCGGAGTGGAAGAACTCGTACGCGCCGAACATGTTGCCGTGGTCGCTCATCGCGATCGCGGGCATGCCCTGTCTCTCCGCCTCCGTGAACAGCTTGCCGTTCTTCGCGGCCCCGTCCAGCATCGAGTACTCGGTGTGGACATGCAGGTGGGCGAAGGTGTCGGACACGGGGCTGGGGCTCCTTGCGGATCGGCGACCGGAGGGAAGTTCCCCACCCTAACGGGTGCCGGAGATCGACTCGCCGTGGTCGCGCGGGCGACCGGATCCCTCACTCCCCGCGGCGCGCGTGCGGGGCGGTGTCCTGCGGGCGCGGGGCCGGGCCGCGGCGCTGTCGGCGCAGCCAGACGTACAGCACCAGGCACGGCAGCAGCAGGCCGCAGACACTGAGCGTGAGGAACGCCCGGAAGCTGCCGATGTGGTCGACCAGCCAGCCGAAGTTCTGGCCGAAGAAGCCCACCACGAAGGAGAGCGGCAGGAAGACGGTCGCGACGACGGTCAGCCGCTCCATGATGGCGCTCTGCCGCAGGGTGATCGTGTTCTGCTCGACGGAGATCACCGCGATATTGGCCTCCAGGACGGTGGTCAGGAGGTCCCGCTGGGCGGCGACCTCCTCGTTCACCAGCAGCAGGTGGTCGTGTACGTCGCGCAGGTAGGGCAGGAGTTCCGCCGGCGCCCGGCCGGGCTGCAGCCGCCGGCCGAGCACGGCGAGCAGCGGGTGCACCGCGCGGTAGAAGTCGGTGGCCTCGCGGCGCAGGAAGTAGATCCGCTCGGTCGGCGCGACCGTCCCGGAGAAGACCGTGGACTCGATCTGCTCGATGTCGCGCTCCAGCTCCGCGACGACGGGCGCGTAACTGTCGACGACCTGGTCGAGGATCGCCCACAGGGTCGAGTGGCTGCCGGTGCGCAGCAGTTCGGGGCGGCGTTCGAGCCGGCTGCGGGCCCCGGCCAGTTCGCTGGCGATGCCGTGGCGGACGACGATCACGAAGTGCTCGGCGAGGAAGATGCTGATCTCGCCGGTGTCGATCTCCTCGCGCTCGTCGTCGTAGCGCGCGGTGCGCAGGATGATCAGCTCCGTGCCGTCCTCGTACAGCTCCGACTTGGGCCGCAGGTGGAAGGCCTGGGCGTCCTCGACGGCGAGTTCGTGCAGTCCGAAGATCTCGCGGACGCGTTCCATCTCCTCGGGGCCGGGCTCGAACATGCCCAGCCAGACGAACCCGCCCTGCCGGCAGTGGGAGGCCGCCTCCTCCAGGGGCATCGCGCCCTCGTGCTGGCGACGTCCGTCCCGGTAGTGCGCGCAGTCGACGATCACGGCCTTCCTCCTCGCTCCCGATGCTCCTCCGATCCGGCCGCCGTGTCCCTGCGGCGGGCCTGGCGGAACGGGGGCGTCCGGTCCGGTCGCGAAGCGACAGAAATGCACCGAAGCAGATCATTCGGCAGGGGATTCCGCACACCGGTCCACCGGCCCGCCCGGTCTGACTAGCGTCCTCTCCCATGGTCGCCCCGCGCAGTCGCCAGGTTGATGATTCCCCGGGTCGAGGTGGTGCCGGTGCTGCGGCGATCCCTCGACAGAGTGCCCCGGACCGGGACATGGACGAGCTGCGTGCAGCCGAGGAGCGCTTCCGGGGGCTGCTGGAGTCCGCCCCGGACGCCATGGTGATCGTGGACGACGGCGGCGTCATCCGGCTGGTCAACGCACAGACCGAGGCGCTCTTCGAGTACCGCAGGGACGAACTGCTCGGCAGGCCCGTGGAGGTCCTGCTGCCCGAGCGGTTCCGCGCCCACCACCCGCGGCACCGCGGCGGCTACACCGCCACCCGGCGCACCCGGCCGATGGGCTCCGGGCTCGACCTGTACGGGCTGCGCAGGGACGGCACCGAGTTCCCGGTCGAGATCAGCCTCAGCCCGCTGGAGACGGCCGAGGGCCTGCTGGTCTCGGCCGCCATCCGGGACGTGAGCGACCGCAAGGCGGCGGAGGCCAGGATCAGTGAACTGGCCGCGCTGGTCGAGTCCTCGCAGGACGCGATCATCACCCACACCCTGGACGGCCGGATCACCTACTGGAACGCCGCCGCCCACCGCCTCTACGGCTACAGCCCGGAGGACGCGTCCGGCCGCCACATCGGGACGCTCGCGCCGCCCGACCGCAAGGAGGAGGTGACCGACCTGCTGGACCGCCTCGCGCGCGGCGAGCGGGTGGAGAACCACGAGTCGCTCCGGGTGGCGGCCGGCGGACGGCTGCTCGACGTCGACGTCACCCTCTGGCCGACCCGCGACCAGTACGGGGCGATCCGCGGCGCCTCCGCGATCGTCCGTGACGTCGCGGACCGCAAACGGGCCGAGCTGGAGCTGACCCGGCTCTACGAGCAGCAGCGGCACATCGCGCTGACCCTGCAGCGCAGCCTGATGGGCTCGCCGCCCGAGATCCCCGGCATGCGCACCGCGAGCCGCTACCTGGCCTCGACCGAGGGGGCGGGCGTCGGCGGCGACTGGTTCGACCTGGTGCCGCTCGGCGCGGGGCGCATCGGCGTCATCGTCGGCGACGTGATGGGCCGGGGGCTGGAGGCCGCCGCGGTGATGGGGCAGCTGCGCTCGGCGGCGCACGCCCTGGCCAAGACGGGCATGCCGCCGCGGCAGCTGATGCAGGCGCTGGACGCCGTGGTCGCCGACCTGCCGGACCAGCTGGTCACCTGCTGCTACCTGGTGATCGACCCGGACGCCGGCGAGGTGGCGATCTGCTCGGCCGGCCACCTGCCGGCCCTGCTGGTCTCGCCGGACAACACGGTGCGCGAGCTCGTCGCGCCGGTCAGCGTCCCGCTCGGGGTGGGCGACGTCCCGCACCGGCAGGCCACCGTCCCCGTCCCGCCCGGCTCCACGCTGGTGCTCTACACGGACGGTCTTGTGGAGACCCCGGAGAGCGACCTGGGCACCCAGCTGTCCTCGCTCGCCGCCGAGCTGGAACGCGCCTTCGTCCGGACACCCGACCTGGAGGTGGTGGCCGACCGGGTGCTGCGGGCGATGCTGCCCCGGACGGACCGGTACCCGGACGACGTGACCCTGCTGCTCGCCCATCTGCCGGCCCCGCCGCTGGCGACCGCCGCGCTCGAACTGTCCGCGCTCCCCACCGCGGCGGCGGCCGGCCGCCGCTTCCTGCGGGCCACCCTCGGGGAGTGGGACTGCTCCGCGGTCGAGGACACCGTCTGCCTGATCGGCTCCGAGCTGATCACCAACGCCGTCCGGCACGCCCGGGGGCCGATCGGCCTGCGCCTGCACCGCACGGCCAGGGAGCTCACGGTGGAGGTCTCGGACACCAGCCCCGCCCTGCCGGTGCCCCGGCTCGCCGACAGCGACAGCGAGGACGGCCGCGGCCTGTCCCTGGTGGAGATGCTCGCCCGCAGCTGGGGCGCCCGCCCGACCGCGGCGGGGAAGACCGTCTGGTTCACCCTGGAGCTCGTCTGAGCGCTTCGGCCGGCCGATCTCCCGTCGGCCGCGCCCCGGTCGCCACCGCCCTCGGCGTGCCGGTCGACGCCCTCGGCCACTGGCTGCTGGCCGGCACCTCCACCACCCTGCCCCAGGCGTCGGTGCTCTCGGCGGCACTCACCACCCTCGGCCACACCTTCTCCGCGGCGCTGGTCGCGACCGCCGCCGCCGTCCCCGTCGCGCTGCTCGCCTGGCGGCGCGACGGCAGATTCGCCCGCGGCGCCGAACGCGCCGCCTTCCTCACCCGGGCACTGCCCGGCATCGCGGTCGCCCTCTCGGTCGTCCACTTCGCCATCCAGTACGCCCAACCGCCCCACCAGCAGCCGCCGATGCTCGTCACCGGGTACGTGATCCTCTACGTCCCGCTCGCCCTCACCGCGGTGCGGGCCGCGCTCGCCCAGGTCCCGCCGGGCGTCGAGGAGGTCGCCCGGCCGCCGTCCTGACCCGCGTCACCCTGCCGCTGATCCTGCCGGGGCTGGGCACCGCAACCGCCATGGTCGCCCTCACCGCCGGCACCGAGTTGACCGCCACCCTCCTGCTGCGCCGCACCGGCACCCAGACCCTGGCCACCCAGTTCTGGGTCTGCACCAGCGGCCTGGCGTACGGCGCCGCGGCACCGTACGCGGCCCTGATGGTCGCCATGTCCGTCCCGCCGGTCCTGCTGCTCACCCGCCGCAGCCTCGGCCCCCACCCCCGCACGGAGAACCGATGAGCGGCCTGTCGATCACCGCACTGCACGCCTCGCACGGTTCGAGCGAGGTGTTGTCGGGCATCGACCTCACCGTCGAGAACGGCGCGCCCCGGACGGCACCGCCCGGCGGCGACGGGCCGCTGTTCGTCGAGGCCCGGGGAACGGTGCACCCGGTGACCGAGGCCTGAACCCGGACGGCGTCCGGAGGGCGTCCGGACGGCAACGCCCGCGGCCGGGGGCGCGGACCGCGGTGGTCCGCGTCCCGGCGGGGCGCTCACCCGCGGGGAAGGGTCACCTCGAAGCGGCCTCCGCCCGCTCCCGGCACGCAGACCACGTCGCCGCCGACCTGCCTGGCCAGCCGGCGGGACAGCGCCAACCCGAGACCGGCGCCGTCGTGCCCGTCGTCCGGGTCGCCGCGGTAGCCCGGGGCGAACACGGCCTCGCCGATGTCCGTGACCGCGGTAGGCACCCCGTGCCCGTCGTCGGTCACCACGATCCGTGCCGCGCCCGCCGGCCCGCTGCGCACCGTGATGCCGACCCGCTGCCTGGCATGGCGCAGGGCGTTGTCCATCAGCGGCACCAGGATCCGTTCGACGACGGCCGCCGTGGCGCCGACGGCGGGCGCCGGGAGCACCGGGTCGGCCGTGACGGTGATCGCGGGCGCGGGGCGGCCCTGGCCGGCCTTCGTGGCCACGGCCTCGACGATGGGCAGCAGCTCGCTCCGGCCCGGGGCCCGGTGCGAGCCGGCCCTCGCCTCCGTCAGCAGGGCCCGACAGATCTCCTGCATCTCGGCCGCGTCGGCGGCGATCGCGCGGTGCGACCGTTCCCGGTCCGCGGCGTCGCGGCCGCGGGCCATCAGCCACTCCACCTCGGCGGCGACCCGGGCCAGCGGTGTGCGCAGTTCGTGGGACAGCTCGTTGGAGAGCTGCTGCTCGTGCCGGACGACGGCGGCCACCCGGTCGAGGAGCCCGTCCAGGCGGTCTGCCAGTGCCGCGAGCTCCACGGGGCGCGGGGCGGAGCCGAAACGCTGGGCGATGTCCGTCCCGCTCCACTCGGCGGCCTGTTCGCTCATCACCGCGACGGGCCGAAGGGCCCGGCCCACCATGCGACGCGACAGCAGGTAGATGCCCGCGACCAGGAGCGCCGCCAGGGCGACGGAGCCGACCAACGCGCTGCGGGCACTCTCCCGGTAGGGGTCGGACGACAGGGCGGTGACCACCGTCCCGACGCGGCGGGCACCGTCCAGGACGGGTACCGCCCATAGACGGTAGGACCCGAGATCCCGCCCGCCGGCGCCCGCCGCCCGCCCGGCGAGCTCCTGGGCCGCCCGGTCCAGCGCGGGGAGGCCGACGGCCGCTCGATCGGCCGGTTGCCCTCGAAGATCCACACGCCCGCGTCGAGGGCGGTGTCGTCGCTGGGCTCCCGGACGACCAGGCCGCCCGGGCCCGGTTCGAGCGTGGCTACGACCGCGGCCGCCCGGGTGCGCAGCACGTCGTCGGCCTGCGCGCGCAGCTGTGAGCCGAGGAGCACGTTGAAGGCGGCGGTGGCCACGGACACCCACAGGACGCTGGTGGCCAGGGCGACGAGGGCCAGCCGGCCGCGCAGGGTCGTCGGCCGCGGGACGCGCCTCATGCGAACCGGTATCCGACGCCGCGGACGGTGGCGACGCCGGCCGTGCCGCCGGCCTCGCGGAGTTTGCGGCGCAGTCGTGCCAGGTACTGGTCGAGGGTGTTGTCCGTGACGATCGCTCCTTCGGGCCAGCCGGCCCGCAGCAGGGCCCGGCGGCGCACCACGGTGCCGGGTGCGGCCATGAGACAGCCGAGCAGGCGGAACTCGGTCGGGGTGAGGGGCACCGGGCCGTCCGGGCCCTCCAGGAGGAACCGGGCCGGGTCGAGGCGCAGTTCGGCCGTGTGCACGGCGGGGCTGGTGCCCGCGCGTCGAACTGCCGCGCGGAGGCGGGCGGCGAGTTCGGGCAGGTGGAAGGGTTTGGCGAGGTAGTCGTCGCCGCCGGCGGAGAATCCGGAGAGGCGGTCGGCCAGGCCGTCGTAGGCGGTGAGGAAGATCACGGGCGCGTCGAGGCCCTGGGCCCGAAGCGCCTGGCAGACGTCGCGCCCGTCGGAGTCGGGCAGCCCGATGTCGAGGACGACGGCGTCCACCGTCCGGTCGGCGGACCTGAGCGCGCCGGCGCCGTCGGCGGCCGCCAGCACCTCGAAGGACTCCTCCTGCAGGCCTCGAACGAGGACGCCTCGAAGGCCGGCGTCGTCCTCCACCACGAGGATCCGGTGCACAGTCACCGCCCCAGTATCACCAACCGCCGGACCGTCCCGGTGCGCCGCCGAGGCCGCTACTCCTCCTGGCGCCGGAGCCGCCGCGGACCCGCCGCCGCGCCCGGGCGCGCCGAGGAGGGCGGCAGCCCGTCGGCCTTCGGCTGCCGCCCTGGTGACGAGGATCTCAGCCGAGCGAGGCGAGGAGGGTGTCGAGGGCCGTGGTCTCGGTGGCCCTGTTCGGGTTCGTGGCGCGCAGGGCCTTGAGGACGTGGTCGATCTCGCCGTCGAGGAAGGTCCAGGCCTGCCCGTTCGCGGGTTCGAGGGTGGGCTGTGCGTCGTCCCAGGCCTTTTCGAGGTCGGTGACCCGGGCGGTCGCGGCCGCCTGGTTGCCCGCGTCGAGCTTGGCCAGCGTGTCGGCGGCGATCGTGCGGAACTTCGCGATCTCGGCAGGAGGGAACGAGGACGTCGCCTGCTCCGGGGAGAGCGGGACGGACGCGGCGGCGGGCGCGTCACCCTCGCCGGCCACGGCCGCGTGTGGCTGCTGGTGGGCCCAGACGAGCAGTGCCGCGGTGGCGACCGCCACGACCGCGTAGTAGCCGAGCATGATCCGCTCACGCACCCGGTTCGCCGCCCGGGCGGCCGGGGCGGCGTTACGGGCCTCGATGACGTCGCTGCGGCTGCCGGTGAGGTAGAGGACCGTCGCGAGGATCGCGACCAGGAAGACGACGCTGGTCACCGCGGTGCCCAGGCCCAGGCCGCCGTCGCTGCCGGGCGAGGCGAGCCAGTCGCCCAGGTTGGCGCCGAGGGGGCGGGTGAGGATGTAGGCCAGCCAGAAGGAGAGCACCGGGCTGGCGCCGAGGCGCGACCCGACGACGATCGCCGCGATCAGCCCCAGCGGAAGGAGCACCGAGACCCCCGGGGTCCAGCCCGTGAGCTCCAGGGTCCAGTCGCCGGTCGCGGTGCCGAGGGCGAAGGTGACCAGGACGGCGAGCCAGTAGAAGAGCTCACGGGGACGGGTGACGATGCTGTGGATCGACAGCGTCCGCTCGCGGGCGTACCAGATCCCGAAGACGACGGCGAGGACGCCGGCGAACGCGCTGCTGCTCACCGCGAGGGGAACGCCCTGGCTGTCGGTGAGGATGTCGGTGTACAGGGTGCCGGTCACGCTCAGCACCACGACGGTGAGCCAGTACACGAACGGGACGTAGCGCTTGGTGCCGAGCTGCCAGCCCAGCGCCCCGGCCAGGACGGCGGTGAAGATCAATGAGGTGTTGATCAGACCGACGCCGAGCGTCATGTTGATCCAGTCGGCGAAGCTCTCGCCGACTGTGGTGCACAGGATCTTGATGACCCAGAACCAGATCGTGACCTCGGGAACCTTGTTCAGCATCCGTCGGGCGTCCGGCGTTGCCGAGAGCCGTTCCGTAGTGGTAGCCATGGGAGCGAGCCTCGCACCCCGGACCTGAACACGACCTGAACACCGGCGCCCGCCGGGCGTCAGACCTCGGTCGACGTCGGCCGGTAGCGGTGCTCGGGGCGGCCGGTCGTCCCGTAGCGCAGCTCCAGGCGGACCCGTCCCTCCTTGGCCAGATAGGAGAGGTAGCGCTGCGCCGTGGCCCGGGAGATGCCCGTCCGCTCGGCGACCTGGGCGGCCGACAGGTCGCAGCCCTGGGCCCGCACCGCCGCGAGGACCAGGGACAGCGTCGGCGCGGAGTGGCCCTTGGCCGGGGCGGTGGTCGCGGCCGGCCGCGCGGCGGTGAACAGCGCGTCCACCTCCGCCTGGCCGTTCTCCGCGGCGGGGTCGAGCGCCGCGACCCGATCCCGCAGCTCCCGGTAGGCGCCGAGGCGCTCCTCCAGGGCGGCGAAGCCGAACGGCTTGACCAGGTAGCCCGTCGCGCCGAGCTTCATCGCCGAGCGCACCGTGCCCACGTCCCGGGCCGCGGTGATCATCAGTGCGTCGGGGCGGTCGCCGGTCTCGTCGGCGAGCAGCCGCCGCAGCACCTCCAGCCCGCTGCCGTCCGGCAGGAAGACGTCGAGCAGCAGCAGATCGGGCGCGAGCGCCCGGGCGGCACTCAGCGCCGTCGAGACCGAATCGGCCCGGCCGACGACCTCGAAGCCGGGGATCCGGCCCACATAGGCACGGTGGATGGCGTTGACCCGGAAGTCGTCGTCCACCACGAGGGTTCTGATCACGGTGCCCCTTCCGAACGCGAACCTGCGAGGACGACCGGCGGCAACGTGAAGAGCGTGCCGAGCGGCGCCGGGTCCTGATCCGGCAGCGGCAGCGTCACCGTGAAGACCGCACCCGGGCCGTCGCTCACCGTGATGGACCCTTGGTGCCGCTGCACCAGGCGGTGGACCAGGGCGAGCCCCAGGCCCCGCCGCGCCGTACCGCGATCGGGGCTGGTCGACCAGCCGTCCTCGAAGATCGACGCGGCCGCGCCGGCCGGGATCCCGGGGCCCGAGTCCGCGACCCGCAGCACGATCGCCTCCGGCCGCTCCACGAGCGAGAGCCGCACCACGCCCGGGCTGCCGGCCGCCTCGACCGCGTTGTCCAGCAGATTGCCCGCGATCGACAGTAGCCGCCGCAGATGCCCGGGATGCTCGCCCAGCCGGGAGTCCCCGTCGAGTTCGATCCGCACGCCGCGCTCCGCGGCAACCGTCGTCTTGGCGACGATCAGACCGACCATCAGCGGGTTGCCGATCCGCTCGCGGACGCCTTCGGCCAGTGCGCCGGCCTCGTGGCCCAGCTCCACCGCGAAGTCGAACGCCGCCTCGTGCTCGCCGAGTTCGAGCAGCCCGGCCATGGTGTGCATCCGATTGGCGAACTCGTGCTGCTGAGCCCGCAGCGCATCGGTGAGACCGCGGACGGAGTCCAACTCCCGCAGCAGGCCCACCAGCTCCGTCCGGTCGCGGACGGTGACGACCGCGCCCAGCTCGTGGCCGCGGAGCACCACCGGCATCCGGTTGACCGCCAGGCAGTGATGGTCCGTCAGGACGGTCAGATCCACCCCGGACAGCGTGCCGTCCAGCGCGCTGCGCAGCCGGCCCTCGGGCAGCACGTCGCCGATCCGGCTGCCCAGCGCGGTGCCCAGCCCCAGCAGCCGGCGGGCCTCGTCGTTGACGACACTGATCCGGCCCTGCGGATCGAAGGCGAGGACACCTTCCTTGATGCCGTGCAGCATCGCCTCGCGATCCTGGAGCAGGCCGGCGATCTCCTCCAGCTCCAGGCCGAACGTCGTCCGCTTCAGGCGGCGGGCGAGCAGGTAGGACGCGGTGGCGCCGACCGCCAGGGCGCTGCCCAGGTAGAGACCGAAGGCGGACAGTTCACGGCGCAGCTGTCCGAGGACGTCCTTCTCGGCGATGCCGACCGACACCTCGCCGACCAGCTCGCCGGTCGGGCCGTGCAGGGGGCCTTGCCGTTCGCGGAGCTCCCGGTGGCGCCGTGGTTGATGCCGACCCAGGTCCGGTCGCCGAGCACCGCCAGAGGCTCCTCCACCGCCCTGCCGATCAGCTCGGGGTGCGGGTGGGAGTGGCGGATGCCCTGCAGATCGATCACCACCACGTACGACGCGCCCGACGCGGCCTCGATCCGGCCGGCGATGGCCTGCACCACGTCACCGCCGCCGCCGTACTCCATGGCGTTGCGGATCTGCGGATCGGCGGCCGTCGTCTCGGCGATGGCGAGCGCCCGCTGCTCGTACTCGCGGTCCAGCTGCGCCCGCTGCGCCTGGGCGAGCAGGACGAAGCCGATCACGCTCGTCACGGCCAGGATCGCCAGCTGGCCGGTCAGGATCCGGACGGAGAGCTTCCGGCCGCGCCCGCGTCGAAGCATCGGTGCTCACCTCCGTCCCGGGTCCGTGCTCGGGGAGATTGTGCCTGCCGGAAGGGGTTTTGCCCACCCCGGTGAATGTGAGCAGAACGAGCAGAACCTGGTTATTGCGGTGAACCTGCGCAATGTTCGCAAGACTCCCGCCCCCTGCGCCCGGTCCTACCTTCACATCACCGCGAAACACCCCGGAACAACGAGGGGTGCCGGCGGACCACCAGCACGACCCGGCCCCAAGGCGGTGCACGCAGTGAACGAGACATCCAGCGGCGCGATCCCGGCGATCGAGCTGCGCAGCGCGACCAAGCGGTTCCGCACCCCGTCGGGCGGGATATACACCGCGATGCGCGAACTGGGCATGACGGTGGCGCCCGGCGAATTCTGTGCCGTGGTCGGCCCGACCGGCTGCGGGAAGTCCACCACCCTCTCGCTGATCTCCGGCCTCGAGCCGGCCAGTGAGGGCCGCACCCTGATCCATGGTCAGCCGGTCGAGGGCATCGACCCCCGGGTCGGCTTCATGTTCCAGACCGACGCCGTCTTCCCCTGGAAGTCGGTGCTCGACAACGTCGCCGCCGGGCCGATCTTCCGCGGCACCGGCAAGAAGGAGGCCGTCGCCAAGGCCCGCGACTGGCTGCGCCGGGTCGGCCTGTCGGGCTTCGAGGACCGGCTGCCGCACCAGCTGTCCGGCGGCATGCGCAAGCGCGTCGCCCTCGCCCAGACGCTGATCAACGAGCCCGAGATCCTCCTCATGGACGAGCCGTTCTCCGCCCTGGACGTGCAGACCCGGCAGATCGTCCAGGACGAACTGCTCGCGCTGTGGGAACTGACCCGCCCCGCGGTCGTCTTCGTCACCCACGACCTGGAGGAGGCCATCGCCCTGGCCGACAAGGTCGTGGTGCTGACGGTCGGCCCGGCCACCGTCAAGGACACCTTCCGCATCGACCTGCCGCGACCGCGCAAGGTCCAGGAGATCCGCTTCCACCCGCGCTTCGTCGAGCTCTACGAGCAGATCTGGAACAGCCTGCGCGACGAGGTGCAGCTCGCCTACGCCCGCACGGCCGGTACCACTCCGGAGCCCGCCCCCGCCGACGCCGAGCCCTCCGGAGCGACCCGATGACCGACCTGCAGACCGCCACCGTGCGGCCGTCGACCGACCATTCCGCAGGGAGCCCCGCCATGACACCGAAAACGGGAGGGCCGGCCGAGGAGACCGCGCTGCTCCGTGCCGCCAGGGCCCGGGTGCGCCGGCGCCGGCTGCTCGTCCTCGCCGCCCAGGCCGCGCTGGTCGTGCTGGTGCTCGGCGCCTGGCAGCTCGGCGCCGGCCAGGGCTGGCTGGACACCTTCACCTACGGTTCGCCGAGCGGCGTCGCCGAGCAGCTGCGGGTCTGGTTCACCGAGGGCACGGCGACCGGATCGATCTGGCGGAACATCGGCGTGACCATGCAGGAGACCGTCTTCGGCTTCCTGATCGGCACCGGGGCCGGCGTCGTCCTCGGCATCGCGCTCGGCCGGCTCCAGGCCCTGGCCGACATCGCGGCCCCCTTCATCAAGGCCTCCAACTCCATCCCCCGCATCGTGCTCGGCTCGATCTTCATCATCTGGTTCGGGCTCGGCCCGTCCGGCAAGATCGCGCTGGCCACCGTGCTGGTCTTCTTCTCGGTCTTCTTCAACGCCTTCCAGGGCACCCGCGAGGTCGACCAGAACCTCATCTCCAACGCCCGGATCCTCGGCGCGTCCCCGTGGCGGGTCACCACCCAGGTGGTGCTGCCCTCCGCGATGACCTGGATCATCGCCTCGCTGCACTCCGCGTTCGGCTTCGCCCTGATCGGCGCCATCGTCGGCGAGATCCTCGGCGCCCAGTACGGCCTCGGCCAGCTGATCGCCCAGGCACAGGGATCGTTCAACGCCAACGGCATCTACGCCGGCACCGTGATCATCGCCGTCCTCGCCCTGCTCGCGGAATGGCTGGTGACCCGGTTCGAGAAGCGCGTGCTGCGCTGGCGTCCCGCCCGGTCCGGCGCCGACGCCGCATCCATCTGACCAGACCCCCACCGCAGTTCCCTCCCCCACCCCAGAAGGAGACCGGCAATGTCGCTGGCCAAGAGATCCACCCTCGCCGTGGTCGCCGCCACCACCCTGGCCCTGTCCCTGACCGCCTGCGGCAGCGGCGGCGGCAGCGCCAAGCCCGCCGCCAAGAACGCCGGCGGTGACATCACCGTCAAGATCATGGTCGGCGGCCTCAACAAGCAGATCTACCTGCCCGTGATGCTCGCCCAGAACCTCGGCTTCTTCAAGGCGCAGGGGATCGAGGCCCAGCTGTCCGACGAGCCCGCGGGCGTCGACGCCGAGACGGCCATGCTCGCCGGCCAGGTCGACGCGGTGGTGGGCTTCTACGACCACAACATCGACCTGCAGTCCAAGGGCAAGTCCACCGAGTCCGTCGTGCAGCTCCTGCAGGCCCCGGGCGAGGTCGAGATGGTCCGCACCGACCTGGCCGATGCCGTGAAGTCGCCGGCCGACTTCAAGGGCCGCCACCTCGGCGTCACCGGGCTGGGTTCCTCCACCAACTTCCTGACCCAGTACCTGGAGTCGAAGAACGGCGTGCAGGCGGGCCAGGCCACCTCGATCGCGGTCGGCGCCGGCTCCACCTTCGTCGCCGCCATGCAGAACAAGCAGATCGACGCCGGCATGACCACCGAGCCGACGATCTCCATGCTGATGCAGAAGGGCCTGGCCAAGCCCTTGATCGACATGCGGACGGCGGAGGGGGCGAAGGCGGCGCTCGGCGGCACCTACCCGTCCTCCTGCCTCTACCTGACCACCGACTACGTCAAGAAGAACCCGGAGGCGGTCCAGAAGCTCGCCAACGCCTTCGTCCAGACGCTCAAGTGGATCCAGGGCCACACTCCCGCCGAGATCACCGAGAAGATGCCCGCCGACTACTACGCCGGTGTCGGCAAGGACGTCTACGTCAAGGCCCTGGAGAACGAGAAGAGCATGTACTCCCCGGACGGCCTGATGCCTGCGGAGGGCCCGCAGACGGTGCTCAACGTGCTGTCGGCCTTCGACCCGACGGTCAAGGGCCACACCGTCGACCTGACGAAGACCTACACCGACGAGTTCGTGCAGAAGGCCAAGTAGGGACGGCCCCGGACCGGGCGGCCCGAGCCCTCCGGCTCGGGCCGCCCGGTCGTGCCTTCCCACGGGGCGGACGTGGTGACCGGGCGGCGGCACAGTGCCGTGACAGGCCGCCGCCCGGTGGTCGGTGGGTCAGGAGACGCTGACCGCGCTCCAGGCCGCCGCGATCGCGTTGTACTCGGCGCTGCCGGTGCCGTAGAGGTCCTTGGCGGCGCTCAGCGACGCGGCGCGGGCGCCCTTGTAGTTGGTGGTGGACGTCATGTAGACGGTCAGCGCCCGGTACCAGATCTTGGCGACCTTCTGGTTGCCGATGCCGGTCACCGTGGAGCCGTTGCAGGTCGGGCTGTTGTAGGCGACGCCGTTGATGGTCTTGCTGCCGCTGCCCTCACTGGCCAGGTAGAACCAGTGGTTGCCCACGCCCGAGGAGTTGTGCACGTCCAGCTGCGCGACCTTCTTCGTCCAGCAGTCGGCCGAACTCCCGTCCAGCGACGGCTTGTCGAAGCGGCGCAGCCACGGCGGGGTGGACTGGTCGCTGAACAGGTAGTCGGGGGTGTCGACGCTGCTGTTGGCGTACCACTCGACCATGGTGCCGAAGATGTCGCTGGTCGACTCGTTGAGGCCGCCGGACTCGCCGCTGTAGCGGAGGTTGGCGGTCGCGCTGGTGACGCCGTGGGTCATCTCGTGGCCCATGGTGTCGAGGTCGACCTGCTCGGGGTCGGTGGTGCCGTTCCCGTCGCCGGTCATCATGCAGAAGCAGGCGTCGGACCACTGGGCGTTGTCCCAGTTGGTGCCGACGTGCACGAAGACGGTGGCGCCCTTGCCGTCGTTCTTGATGCCGTTCCGGCCGAAGGTGTTCTTGTAGTAGTCGTACGTCCAGGCGGTGTTGGCGTGTGCGTCGACGGCGGCGGTGGCGCGGTCGGTGGAGAACTTCTTCCCGTCGCCCCAGATGTCGTCGGCGTCGGTGTAGAGGGTGCCGGAGCTCGCCTTCACGGCGCTGGAGGAGATGTTGTGGGCGTCCTTGGTGGTGTGGCCGCGGACGGGGTCGATGAGGGCGTACTGACCGTTGGACTGCAGGGTGGTGCCGAGCGCGACGTCGCCGGTGTACTCGGAGTGGCCGGTGCCGGTGGCCTCGTGCTCCGCGTCGAACTGCTCGATCTGCTCGCCGGTGGTGGCGTCGGTGACGACGACCCGGCCCGAGGGCTGGCCCTGCTTGCCGAGGCCGCTCACGGTCGTCTGCCAGGCCAGCCGGGCGGTGCCGTCGGCGGCCCAGACGACCAGCTGGGGCTCGGAGGTGGCGGCGGAGATGCCGGGTGCGGCGGCCAGCGCCTTGGCGGCGGTGGTCCGGGCGGGCACGTTCGGGACGGTGGACTTCACGGTGGGGTTGTGGCCGCCGGCGCGGGAGGAGTCCGTGAGCCGGCCGCGGGCGTCCTGGTGCACGACGAGGTCGCCGCCGATCACCGGCAGGCCCCGGTAGGTGCGGTCGAAGCGGACGTGCTGGGTGCCGTCCGCGTCGATGACGACGTCCTTGACCTGCAGGTCCTGCCCGGCGCCGAAGCCGAAGAGCGCGGCGTTGCGGGAGACGTTGGCCTTGGCCTTGGCGATCGCGGAGTCCCGGCCCGGGACGGCGGTGGCGGTGGCGGCGGAGAACTGCACTCCGGCGGCGACCAGGGCACAGGTCGCTGCCAGGGCGCCGGCCGTGAGGGTGCGGCGGCGCGAAGAGGAGGTGGGGCTCACTCTGAACTCCAGTCGGGTAGCTGCTGGGTGGCCGACTGAGAGCTTGGTCGTGAACAGCCAAACAGTTCTATGCAACTGAATTGAACTTGACCATTTCGTTGCCGAGTGACGGTCAGTTCTGATCGCCCGGTGCGGGGTTGTGGCGAGGTGGGTGGGCGCGCGGCTCGAAGACACCCATTCGATGACGATGCGTCAGTTGATGTGCTGTGGTGCCCGGTGGCCGCTTCCCGGCGACCCGGACGACCCGGACGGCCCGGTGGGTGGGCTCATCGGTGGATTCCCGGCGGGGCACCTGCTCGACCGGGCCCGAGAGCGCGTCCGTATCCGCGCCGGGGCGTGCGAAAGGCCCTCCCGATCCTGTCGGGGGCCTGTTGGGGGGCCTTGCGGGGGTGCGGGCTGTCAGGCCGGGGTGGGATCTGCGGGCGGGGCGGCCGGGTGGGGGGCCGAGGTGGGGAGGGCCTGTTCGGCCCAGATGACCTTGCCGCGGGGGAAGTAGCGGGTGCCCCAGCGGGTGGAGAGCTGGGCCACCAGGAACAGTCCGCGGCCGCCCTCGTCCGTGTCCGCCGCGTAGCGCAGGTGCGGGGCCGTACTGCTGCCGTCCGACACCTCGCAGATCAGGGCGCGGTCGCGGAGCAGCCTGACCCGGACGGGCGGCGAGCCGTAGCGGATGGCGTTGGTGGCCAGTTCGCTGAGGATCAGCTCGGTGCCGAACACCAGGTCGTCGAGGCCCCACCGCTCGAGTGCGGCCGCCGTCCAGGCCCGCAGGTCGGCGACGGCGGCCGGGTCGGAGGGCATCTCCCGCTCGACGACGTTCTCAGCCGGGAGCACCCGGGTGCGGGCGATCAGCAGGGCCACGTCGTCCTGGGGCCGGGCGGGCAGCATGGCGTCGATGACCGCCCGGCAGTTCTCCTCGGGCTCCCGGTGGCGCTCGGCGAGGGCGTCGCGCAGCAGCTCCATGCCGACGTCGAAGTCCCGGGCGCGGTCCTCGATCAGCCCGTCGGTGTAGAGGACGAGCTGGGTGCCCTCGGGCAGATGCACCTCGGCGGTCTCGAAGGGCGCACCGCCGGCGCCGAGCGGCGGCCCGACCGGGAGGTCCGGGAACTCGACGCTGCCGTCGGGCCCGACCAGCGCGGGTGCGGGATGCCCGGCACGGCCGATCGTGCAGAGCCGGGAGACCGGGTCGTAGATCGCGTACAGGCAGGTGGCGCCGGAGACGCCCGTCCCGGTGCCGTCGTCGCTCTCCTCCCGGTCGATGCGGTCGACGAGCTCGTCGAGGTGGGCGAGGACCTCGTCCGGGGCGATGTCGAGTGCGGCGAAGTTGTGCACGGCGGTGCGGAGCCGGCCCATGGTGGCGGCCGCGTGCAGGCCGTGGCCGACCACGTCGCCGACCACGACCGCGACCCGGCTGCCGGGCAGCGGGATCACGTCGAACCAGTCGCCGCTGACCCCGGACTGTGCGGGCAGGTAGCGGTGCGCGACCTCGAGCGCGCTCTGCTCCGGCAGGGCACGCGGCAGCAGGCTGCGCTGGAGGGTCACGGCCATCGCGTGTTCACGGGTGTAGCGGCGTGCGTTGTCGATGCTGACCGCGGCCCTCGCCACCAGCTCCTCGGCCAGCGAGAGGTCCTCGGCGTCGAACGGCTCGGGCTTCTGCCAGCGCCAGAAGTTGGCGACGCCGAGGATGATGCCGCGGGCCTTGAGCGGGGTGGTGATCAGCGAGTGCACCCCGTAGTCGAGGACGCCGCCCGTCCACCGCGGGTCCTGGGCCTGCCAGCCGGGTGCCTCGGACAGGTCGGGCACGACCTGGGACCGCCCGCTGTCGAAGCCCTGGGCCTGCGGCGTGGACGGGATGAAGGTGATCAGCTTGCCCACGGGGTAGAACGGGTGGTCCTCGCGGAGGCCTTCGACGGCGACGCGGCGCAGCTCCATGTCCCCGCCGGCCGGCTCGTTGCCCTGCAGCACGGGGTCGGCGAGGTCGACGGTGACGAAGTCCGCCAAGCCGGGGACGGCGATCCGGGCCAGCTCCTCGGCCGTCCGGACGACGTCGAGCGTGGAGCCGATGCCGATGCCGGCCTCGTACAGCAGGGTCAGGCGCTGTCCGGCGGCCTCGGCCTTGCCGGAGACCGCCAGCAGCTCGGTGGAGTCCCGGATGGTGGCGACCGATCCCATGGCGGCGCTGTGGCGGTCGGTCGGCCGCTGGTTCACCACGAGCAGCCTGCCGCCGGCGCGGTGCACCTCGTCCGTGGCCTCCCGGCCGGACAGCAGCAGGGTGGAGGTCTCCGGGTCGAGGTGGTCCAGCTCGGTCACGTGCCGGCCGTCCGCGTCGGCCGGCAGCCCCAGCAGGTCCTTCGCCTCGTCGTTCGCCAGGACGAGCCGCCCGTCCTGCCCGACGATGACCACGCCCTCGCGCACCGCGTGCAGGACGGCGTCGTGGTGCTCGTACATGCGGGTCATCTCGGCCGGGCCGAGGCCGCGGGTCTGGCGCTTGAGGCGCCGCGCCGCGAAGGCGGTGCCGGCCGTGGCCACCGCGAGCGCGGCGGCGCCGGTGCCGAGGATGACGGGCAGCTGCCGGTTCCCCTCGGAGGTGACGTTGGCGACCTTGAGCCCGGCCGACACCAGGCCGACCACCGAGCCGTCGGGCGCCTTCACGGGCACGACGGCCTGCACCTCGTGCCCGAGCGGGCCGTGCACGCTCTCGGTGTAGATCCGGCCGGCCAGGGACGGGCCGATCGTGCCGACGAACCGCTTGCCGATCCGGTCCGGCAGCGGGTGCGTGTAGCGGATCCCGTGGGTGTCCATGACCACGATGAAGTCGACCCCGGCATCCTTGCGGGTCGCCTCCGTGATCGGCTGCAGTACCGCGGTGGGGTTCGGCGACTTCAGGGTCTGGACGAGGCCGGGGAGTGCGCGAACGCCTCCGCGACGCCCACCGACCGGTTGACCGCCTCCCGGTCGCTGGCGCTCCGGGACTCGAGGACGAGCGCCAGGATCGCGCCGAGGACGAGGAGCACCACGACCACCACCTGCACGGCGAACACCTGGCCGGCCAGGCTCCACCGGCCCCATGCGGTCCGTGACCGTTTGGAGGCGCCCTGGGTACGGCCGGGGTCTTCGACCATGCGTCCTTTCTAGCACCGCGCCGCAGGCGACCACGAAGCGTGGCCACGACAGGTCGCCACGGCGCGGCGGGCGGTCGG
Organism: Kitasatospora paranensis; assembly: GCF_039544005.1. Taxonomy (NCBI): domain Bacteria; kingdom Bacillati; phylum Actinomycetota; class Actinomycetes; order Kitasatosporales; family Streptomycetaceae; genus Kitasatospora; species Kitasatospora paranensis. Next base: position 1,354,628 of record NZ_BAABKV010000001.1, on the reverse strand, counting down.
CCCGGCCAGCCGGTGCACCGCACCCGACCTCGGTGCACCGGCCGACCGGGCGCCGTGCCAGGATTTCGCCGACCCCTGTGACGGCCGCCCCGGGCCGAAGGCCTCCGAAGGGAAGACGACGTGATCCCCGCACCGCGCCCCTGCTCCTGCCGGACGGAAGGCCCGCCGCCGCGGCGTGGTCGCTGGACCCGGCGATGCGGCACCTCAACCACGGCTCGTTCGGGGCCGTTCCGCTGGCCGCCCAGCGGGAGCAGCAGCGGCTGCGCGAGGAGATGGACCGGGCGCCGGTGGTGTGGTTCCCCGGGCTGCCGGGCCGGGTTGCCGCCGCCCGGGCCGCCGTCGCCGGCTTCCTGCGGGTCCCGGCCGGGGACCTGGCCCTGGTGCCGAACGCCAGCGCCGGGGCGAGCGTCGTCTACGGCAGCCTGCCGCACCGGCCCGGGGGCGAGGTGGTGGTGACCGACCACGGCTACGGCGCGGTCACCATGGGTGCCGAGCGGCTGGCCCGCCGCTGGGGCGGCGCCGTCCGTACGGCGCGGGTGCCGCTGGACGCCGGCCCCGAGGAGGCCGCCGCGGCCGTCCTCGCCGAGGTCACCGACCGGACCGGTCTGATCGTGCTGGACCACATCACCTCGGCGACCGCCCGCTGGATGCCGGTCGGCGCGGTCGGCGCCGCCGCCCGCGAGCGCGGGGTGCCGCTGCTGATCGACGGGGCGCACGTGCCGGGTCTCGCGGAGGATCCGCTCGATGGGCTGCAGTTCGACGTGTGGGTGGGCAACCTCCACAAGTTCGGCTGCGCGCCGCGCGGCGCCTCGGCGCTGGTGGCCCGCTCGGGCCTGCGCACCCTGCTCCACCCGCTGATCGATTCCTGGGCCGCCCGCGAGTCCTTCCCGGAGCGGTTCGACACCCAGGGCACGGTGGACGCCACCAGCTACCTGGCGGCTCCGGCCGCCCTCGACTTCGTCGAGCGCACCTGGGGCTGGCCCGCGGCCCGTGATTACCTGGGCGAGCTGGCCGACCACGCCGAGCGTGTCATCGGCGAGGCGTTCGCGGAGATCACCGGGGAGAGTGCCGCCGTGGACGTGGGGATGCCGGTCAACGCCCTGCGGCTGGTCCGGCTGCCGGACGGCCTGGCACCCGACCGCCTCGCCGCCGACGCGCTGCGCGACCGGGTCGCGGCGGAGCTGGGCGTCGAGGCCGCGTTCACCAGCTTCGGGGGCACCGGCTACTTCCGGCTGTCCACGCACGTCTACAACACCCCGGCGGACTACGAGGACTTCGCCGAGCGCTGTGTGCCTGCGCTCGCCGCCTGGGCCGGGGAGGGCGCGGCCGCCCGCTGACGGCCGGCTGTGGTGGCCACCGGCCGGGGTGCAGCCGTACGGGGCACACCGCCCCGCGGACGGCGGTCCGGCCGGCCGGATCGGGAAGGGATCACCGGCCCACCGCACCGAGACCACGGGAGCCGGCCCATCGAAGCCGGCCTTCGGATGCTCGACCGCCGACCGCCGACCGTCCCGAAGGACCCCCGTGCAGCACGTCACCCTGAACAACGGCGTCGAGATGCCGATCCTCGGCTTCGGCGTCTACCAGATCCCGCCGGAGCAGACCGAGCAGGCCGTCAGCGAAGCCCTGGCGGTCGGGTACCGTCTCCTCGACACCGCCGCCGCCTACCAGAACGAGGAGGCCGTCGGCCGTGCGATCAGGCGCAGCGGAATCCCGCGCGACGACCTGTTCGTCACCACCAAGCTCTGGATCCAGGACGCACCCGCACGGGAGAACACCCGGCGCGCCTGCGAGGCGTCGCTGGGCCGGCTCGGCCTGGAGCACCTCGACCTCTACCTGATGCACCAGCCGTTCGGCGACGTGTACGCCCAGTGGCGCGGCATGGAGGACCTCTACCGCGAGGGCCGCGTCCGGGCGATCGGCGTCGCCAACTTCCACCCCGACCGGCTCGTCGACCTGATCGTCAACAACGAGGTCACGCCCGCGGTCGACCAGATCGAGACCCACCCGTTCTTCCAGCGCGCCGCCGACCAGCACATCATGCGCGAGTACGGGGTCCAGCTCCAGTCGTGGGGCGGGTTCGCCGAGGGCCGCAACGGGCTCTTCACGCATCCGCTGCTGAGCGCGATCGGCGCCGAGCACGGAAAGTCGGTGGCGCAGGTCGTGCTCCGCTGGCTGATCCAGCGCGACATCGTGACGATCCCCAAGTCGGTCCGCGCCGAGCGCATCGCGGCGAACATCGATGTCCTCGACTTCGCGCTCACGGACGACCAGATGGCGTCCATCGCCGGCCTGGACACCGGAACCTCGCTGTTCTTCGACCACCACGACCCGGCCGTGGTCGCCTGGCTCGGCAAGCGCCGCCTGGACGTCTGAGCCGTCGGCGGCACCACACGTCGAAGCAGCTCCCACACTCGTCCGGGACCGGACGCGCAACAAGGCTCTCCGTGAACGCTCAACGACCCCTGGCGCCAAGAGAATCGATGTCCGAGGTGCAGCGACCGGACACAGCGGCACCCCCGGCCGGGGTGACGGCCGGGCCGGAGCTCGGGCGAGGCCTTGCCTGCTAATCTGCTGGTCGTGATCACGCCTGAGGTTCGAGTCCGATTCGCTCCGTCGCCGACCGGTATGTTCCACGTCGGGGGTGCTCGCTCAGCTCTCTACAACTGGGTGATCGCGCGGAACAGCGGTGGTCGTTTCGTGCTGCGCATCGAGGACACGGATGCCGAGCGGAACCGTCCCGAATGGACCGACGGAATCCTGCAGGCGCTGGCCGCGATCGGTATCGACGAGCGTGACCCCGCGTTCGAGGGCCCCTACTTCCAGTCGCAGAACGCCGACCGGCACCGCGAGGTGGCCCAGCGGCTGTTCACCGAGGGGGCCGCGTACTACTGCGACTGCACCCGGGAGCAGGTGGTCGAGCGCACCGGTTCGGAGCAGCGCGGCTACGACGGCCACTGCAGTGACCGTGGGCTGGAGTTCGAGCCGGGCCGGGCGCTCCGGTTCCGCACGCCCCGCGAGGGTGTGACCACGGTCGTGGACCTCGTCCGTGGCGAGCCCTCCTTTCCCAACGCGGCGATGGAGGACTTCGTCATCGCCCGTGGTGACGGCTCCCCGGTCTTCGTCCTCGCCAATGTCGTGGACGATGTGGACCAGCGTGTCTCCCACGTCATCCGGGGCGAGGAGCACCTGTCGAACACCCCCAAGCAGCAACTGCTCTGGGAGGCGCTCGGCGTCACTCCACCGGTGTGGGGCCATCTGCCGGTGATCGTGAACGAGAAGCGGCAGAAGCTCTCCAAGCGCCGGGACAAGGTCGCCCTCGAGTCCTATCTCGCCGAGGGCTACCTGCCCGACGCGATGGTCAACTATCTGATGCTGCTCGGGTGGGGCCCCAAGGACGACATCGAGATCCGGCCGTTCGCCGAGCTGGCGGGGCTCTTCCGGCTCGACGAGGTCACCTCCTCCCCGGCGTTCTTCGACGTCAAGAAGCTCTCGGCCATCAATGCCGAGTACATCCGCGCCCTCGGGACCGAGGAATTCGTCCGGGCCTGCGAGCCGTGGCTGAAGGCCCCGGTCGCACCGTGGCAGGACGAGGCGTTCGACCCGGCTGTTTTCGCCGAGGTCGCGGAGCTGGCCCGGACGCGGGTCACCGTCCTCGGCGACATCACCAAGAACGTCGATTTCCTCTTCCTGGACGAGCCCGCGATCGACGAGGCCGCTTGGGCGAAGACCATGGGGGAGACCGCCGCCGCGCTGCTCGTCGATGTCCGGAAGCGACTGCTGGACGTCGCGTGGGAGGCCGACGGGATCAAGGACGCCATCACCGAGGTCGGTACGGCGTACGGCCTCAAGCTGGGCAAGGCCCAGGCGCCCGTCCGGGTTGCGGTCACCGGGCGCACGGTCGGCCTCCCGCTCTTCGAGTCCCTGCAGGTGCTCGGTCGTGAGCGGGTGCTGGCCCGGATCGACGCGGCGCTGGCGAAGCTCGCCTGAGCCGCGGGTGGCCCTGGCCCGGGCCGCCCGTGCGTGGGTGCGGAGGCATTGGAGCCGACTCGTATGCCGTGAGCATGTTGGGGTGGCAGGACGGCCTTGGTCGGCGGATCGTGGACCGTGCGAAGGAGACCACGGGCCCATCAGCACGCGGCCGGGGCCCGCAAGCAGGGTGACCTGCAGAAGGAACCGCCGGCATTCTCACCGAGCCCGGTGACCATGGACCGCGGAGATCGCGCGGTGGGTTCACCACCAAGCTCAACCCGGCAGTTGAGCAGGGTCAGAAGCTCATGTCGAGCGTGGTGACTGCCGGGCAGCGCGGGGACTGACCGCAGTTCGAGGCCGTACTGGAGAGGTCCGGGTGCCCCGCATCGGCCCGGGCCGGCCGCGGGCCCGCCCTGATCGCGTGCGAGCGGACAGGGCCTACGCGTCCCGCAAGAACCACGACTACCTGCGTCGCCGCGGGATCCGCTGCACCGTCCCCGACAAGGCTGACCAAGCGCGCAACCGGCGAAAGCCCGGCTCCCGCGGAGACCGACCGCCGAAGGAGCGCGTGCCCCGTTACCTGGTGGTTTGTGACTTGGAGCGCGCCCGTGAGGACCTGCTGGCCTTCGCCGTCTTTCCGCAGACGGTCTGGAAGTCGATCTGCTCGAACAATCCGCAGGAACGGCTGAACAAGGAGATCGGGCGCCGCACCGATGTCGTCGGGATCTACCCCGACCGCGGCTCGGTCATCCGACTGGTCGGCGCAGTCCTGGCCGAGCGGAGCAACGAAGGGGCCGAACAGCGCCGCTACATCGGCTCCGAGGTTCTCGGCCGCTGCCGCCTTCACCCGATCGAGGGAGAACCCCACGAAACCGGCCCGACCGCACTCACCGCATAGCCTGAAGCCGGATCACCGAGTGGCCGTCGATACACCAGTCCAACGGACGTGACCGTTGTGCGGCTGCCTGGCCGTTCGCGATGCCGATCCGGCACCCGCACCCTGTTCGCCGTACTCGACCTCACCTTCCCGCACCCGGCGGCTCGCAGGAACGCGTGCCCCAGTCGCTGCACCTGTCCGTCAGTACCTACCGCGGCACCGGGACCTGGCGGTAACTCACATCACTGACCGGACGCGGGAGCGCGAAGTCTACGGCCACCAAGTGGACACCGCCTGACCTGTTCCTGGACACAAGTGCGCAACGAGCATTCGTCCTGTGCCGAACGAAAGTCGTCGGACCTGCGCACAACTACGCCCGTCCCGCCCGCTTGGCGGGGCTCCGCGTACCAAGAAGTCCAACCGACCGAGAGGATCCCTTGCCTCAGTCATGACCCATTACCCCGCCAGTCCTCCTGTGCTCGTCGTCCTTGCGGACATTGCCGGCGTCGTCGCCGGGATCCGGCCCGAGCAGATGGTCCTGCCGACTCCCTGTGACGACTTCAACGATGCTGCGCTCGAACAGCATCTGCTCGGCTGGCCGGACCTGTTCCGTTTGGCCTTTTTCGCCCCGACCGGGCAGGGACGTCCGGAGCCAATCACCTGTCGAGGGCCGACGGACCGGTCAGCCGCATTCACCGATCGCTCGCCAAGATCAGTACGCCAACCCAACCGAACAGCGGGGCCAAGCCCCCGGCCACATTGCCTGCGATCTTCAGGGTGGAATCATGAATGCTGCTGGATCGGAGGCAACTTCTCTGCATGAGATCTCCCTGCACATGGCCAATCTCCGGGCACACTGGCTCGCCTGGGGTGGATCCGACTCGATCCACGAGGATCTGATCGTTTACCGCAGCGGCCTCCAGCACGGACTGCTCAATGGTGTCCTGAGGCTCAGCGGTCGCAGTGTTCCCGAGGCCGCTCCTGAAGCCGAGCAGCAGCTCGCCGACTTGCCCTGGCGATGGTGGGTCGGCCCGGACAGCGACGCCGGCGTGGCAGGAGCATTGCTGGAACGCGGCTACAGCCGGATCGGCAGCATGCCAGTCATGGCGGTCCGGCTCGACCAGATGTCTGAACCGCCCCCGCCCGTCGGCCTCGTCATCGAATGCGTCGATGGACCGGACGGTGTGAGGGACTACGTCGTTGCCTACGCGTCATCTTTCGGCGTCGGCGCCACGCTTCAGAACTTGGTCGTGGATGCCGAATCCAGCCTGCGCACCGATCTCGGCCGCTTGATCCGCGTGGTCGGACGGATCGACGGTCGCGCGGTGGCAACATCGGCCGTGCTGATCAGCAGAGGTGTGGCAGGCATCTACTGGGTCGGGACCGATCCCACGTATCGTCGGCGGGGTATCGGCGCGGCGCTCACGGCGGCGGCCATGGCCATTGGACGCCAGCATGGAGCACTCGTCTGTACTCTGCAGGCCAGTGACATGGGCGCACCGGTCTACCGGCGGCTGGGATTCACCCCGGTGAGCGAAGTCGTCCTCTATTCGCCGCCATTGCGACCGTGACGACACCGCGCCGCGGGCCGGGTTCAGCGGGGCGCAGAAACTCCGCGAGTTCACGATGGGGGCTTCCCTCAAGGCGAGCAGGCCGTGGTCACTGCAGCAGTGTGACGCGGGCCGGGCCGACGAGGGTGGGTCTTCTGGACATAGGAAGAGGGGAACGGCCGTGATGTCGCGTCCGGGTTCCAGCATCAAAGGCACCATAGTCGGTCACGGAAGGATTGCGACATGAAGGCCGTTCAGATCATGAGTTACGGCGCGGCGGACGTCCTGCGCGTCAACGAGGTCGACCGTCCCGCTCCCGGTGCGGGCGAGGTACTGGTGTCGGTCGAGGCGACCAGCGTGAACGGCCACGATGTGATCTTCCGCACGGGGGAGTTGAAGATAGTGTCGGGACGTCGGTTCCCGATCGGCACGGGGCTGGACTTCGCGGGCACCGTCGCCGAGACCGGCGCCGACGTCCAGGGCTACCGGGCCGGCGACAGGGTCTGGGGCATCGTGCACCCCCGGCAGCGGCATGTCACCGCGGGTGCGGCCGAGTACGTCACGGTGGCAGCCAACCGTATCTCGCATGCTCCGGCGGGCCTCTCGTCGGTCGGCGCGGCTTCCTGGTCGTGGCGGGCGCCACGGCGCTGATCGCGCTGCGTGACAGCGTTCACGTCGCTGCCGGGGAACGGGTCCTGGTGCGGGGCGCGGCCGGCGGAGTCGGCACCGCCGCCGTGCAACTGGCCCACGCGATGGGCGGCCATGTCACCGCGCTGGCCCGCGACCATCATGCGGAACTTCTCACCGGACTCGGTGCCGACGAGGTCCTCGACTACCGCTCCACCACCTCGGACCGGATAGGCCCGTTCGACGTCATCGTCGACACCGTCGGCACGGAACTGCACCGCTACCGAGGCCGGTTGGCAAAAGGCGGCCGAATGGTCACGGTCGGACTGTCGCTGCCTGCGCTGGCTGCGATCGCCGCGTCGAGCGTGCACGGTCCCCGTCGCATCCGCACCTTCAGCGCCAACCCCGGCAGCGCCCTGTTGAGCGACGTGGCCGACCACGTCACCTCGGGTGCACTGCGTCCGGTGGTCGACAGCATGTACCCGCTCGCGGAAATCGCTGCGGCGCACGAGGCATTCGAGCGCGGTGGCGCCGTTGGCAAGCACGTGGTCACGCTGTCCGCATGACCTTGTCGTTCTCGCGGGACTTGTGATCGGCGAGCAATGCTCAAGACCTGTGGATCGACATCGGGGTGGAACGCTGCAGGCGTACCTTCCCGATCGATCCTGTGACGGTCACGGAGTAGGCCCACGTTGCAGCGCGGGTCGGGAAGGGACGCCCGCGCTCGACGTAGTCACCGACGACGGCTCCACCGAGTCCAGGGTCACCGCGCTGCGGGTCAACGACCGACGCGTCGACGAGGAGACCGGCGAGCGCAAGCGGTTCTCCTCCAAGATCCTCGCGCGGTGGTGCCACAAGTCCCCGAAAATCTCAGAAGCCTGCCGCTGCTCTACCTGTACGGCCTGTCCTCCGGCGACTTCGTCCCCGCCCTGGAGCAGTTCCTCGGCGGCACCGCCGGCCTGTCGGCCGCGACTGCTCACCCGGTGACGAAGCAGTGGACCGACGACCACGCTTCCTTCCAGGCCCGCGACCTGTCCGACCGCGACTTCGTCCACTTCTGGGCCGACGGGGTGCATCCCAAGGTCCGGCTCGGCCAGGCCCACTCATGCGTCCTGGTCCTGCTCGGCGTTCGCCTCGACGGCACCAAGGAGCTCATCGCCCTCGCCGAGGGCCTGCGGGAGTCCACCGAGTCGTGGGCCGACCTGTTGCGCGACTGCCGCCGACGTGGCATGCCCGACCCAGAGCTGGTCGACACTCCCGCAACGTCACCAACTGCCTGCCGAAGTCCGCCCAGCCCGAGGTGATGAAGGCGACGCAGGACACCAATCTCTACGTGGCACCAGACTGCGTCGCCGGCTGCATCGAGTACCCGAGTTACCAGTGCTGAGCGCGAAAGCGGCCTGCCTATCTCTCGTCGGCTTCCTGGTCGACGACTTCGTTGGCGCGGTCGATCTCGGCCATGTGCTCCTCGGCCCAGGTCCGAAGCCCTGCGAGCGCGGCTTCCAGGGACAGCCCGAGTCCGGTGATTCGGTAGAAGACCCGCGGCGGCACGGTCGGTTCGACCCGGCGCGACACCAGCCCGTCGCGGGTCAGGCTTCGCAACGTCACGGACAGCATCTTCTGAGAGACGCCAGGCATCCGGCGTCTGAGCTCCGCGAAGCCCACCTCGCCCGGTGTGGCCTCGGCGAGGGTCTTGACGGCCATGGATGTCCACTTCGTGCCGATGCGGTCCAGCAACTGCCGCGTCGGGCAATGGGGATCGAACAGATCGCCGCGTACCCCACGACCGGCGGCCCGAGCTCCTCGTGCGGTCACCTGTGGCTCACCACCTTCCCCGAAAGTGCCGTCTAGATGACAGGCAGACAGTTACCTATCGTTCTTAGGTAACCAATAGTAATCACATGAAGGAGTCGTCGTGCCCGCCACCACCGCACCGACACTGCACCGCGTCGCAACGAACGGCGTCGAACTCAACGTCGCAATCGCCGGCGAGGGACCTGCAGTTCTCCTCATGCACGGCTTCCCGCACACCTGGCAACTCTGGAGCGGCATCATTGATCGACTGGCCGGGCAGTACCGGGTCATCGCCCCGGACCTGCGAGGCTTCGGTGCCAGCGCGCGTCCCGTCGAGGGTTACGACGCAGGCACCCTGGCCGCCGACGCCGAAGGGCTCCTCGAAGCACTCGGCGAGCCGTCGGCGGCGGTGATCGGCATCGGTGCGGGCACCGCCCGGCCGTCCTGCTCGCGCTGCGCCGGCCTGGTCTGGTCCGGCGCCTGGTCGTGATGGAGGCACTGCTCGGCCGCCTGCCCGGAGCAGAACACGTCGTCGCGGGCGGCACCCCATGGTGGTTCGGCTTCCACGCTGTCCCCGGCCTCGCTGAGACAGTCCTGGCCGGCAACGAGGCCCCGTACATCGACTGGTTTCTCGACTCGGGGACGCTTGGGCGCGGAGTACCCGACGACATACGCGCGGCCTTCGTCCGCGCGTACACCGGAAGCGACGCGCTGCGCTGCGCGTTCTCCTACTACCGGGCCCTGCCCATCAGCGCGCAACAGATCCAAGACGCCGTCGCGACGGCACGGTTGACCATGCCCACCATGGCCGTCGGCTCTCACCCCGTCGGCACCGGGCTCGAACGCCAACTCCGTCCCATCGCAGATGACCTGGTCGGGCACCATCTCCAGGACTGCGGTCACATCATTCCCCTCGACCGCCCCGACACCTTGTTCGCGCTCCTTGCTCCCTTCCTCCGTGCCGATCTGCGGAAGTAACCAGAACGGAGCCGAAGGACCACGGCCGGCGGTTCGGGCGTAGGCCCAGCTGTGAGATGTCCCAGGACCGCCGGGTCAGACGACGCACGGCGATGGTTGTGTCGGCGAGGTCGAAGGAGGCATCAATGGTCAGCTTGAACTGGGCGAAATCGCCCAGCCGTATCCACTCGTGGCCGCGGCTGCAGATGGTGGTGGCCGACCTGGTCGTATCGGTGATTGCCTCATACTTGTGATCGCTGTGATCTGCGCCCCATCGGGAAGCCCGGTTATGTGCCGGTACTGCCATCGCGCAGGGAACGGATCATGCTCCGTAGTACTCGGAGTGCGTCCGACCGCTCGGCCTCGGTCAGGCCGGCCAGCATCCTGACTTCGACGGAGCGGACCGCCTTGCTCGCCTTCTCCAGGCTCTCTCGGCCGCTGAGCGTCAGTCGCGCAGGAAGAACCTTCCCGACTGGCGCCTCCGCGGGCCTGGTCACGTAGCCGTCTCGCTCCAGGGCCTGAAGCAGCACGTTCATCGACTGGCGTGTCACGAAGGCGCCTCGTGCGAGCTCGGAGTTCGACAAGCCCGGCCTCTGAGCCAGCAGTTCAAGGCACGAGTAGTGCGTGATCGTCATGCCGAGCGGCCGCAGCACCTCCTCCATGGCTGCGCGCAGGGCACTCGAAGCCTCCTTCAGTAGGTAGCCCAGTGACTTGTCCAGGTCGATGCCGTCGCCGCTTTGACTCATGTCAGTATTCTGACATACTCGCTCGTGTCAGTAAGCTGACACGAAGAACAAGGAGTCCGCCATGCCCGTCACCGGCCCCGATTTCATCTCGCTCCAGGTGCGCGACCTCGACGCCTCGCAGGCGTTCTACGAGCAGTACCTCGGCCTCGTCCGCTCGAAGGCGGGACCTCCGCACGCGGTCGTCTTCGAGACCAAGCCGATCGCGTTCGCGCTCCGCGACATCGTGCCCGGCACTGACCTCGACTCCGTGCCCCAGCCCGGTATCGGTGTCGCACTCTGGCTGCACGCCACCGACGCCCAGGCCATCCACGATGCTCTCGTCGCCGACGGCCACACCATCGTCTCCGCACCGATCGACGGCCCCTTCGGCCGCACCTTCACCTTTGCCGACCTCGACAGCTACCAGGTGACGATCCATGACCGTGCCTGAGAAGTCCCTCCTGGTCTTCGGAGCCACCGGCTCACTCGGCCACCACGTCCTGAACGCGCTGCTCGACCGGGGGACCGCTCCCGAGTCGATCACCGCGGTGGGCCGAAACCGGCTGCGCCTCGATGAGCTCGCGTCCGCGGGGTTCAACACTGTCGCCCTCGACCTGTCCGACGCGGCCGGCGTCGCCGAAGTGGTCGCCCGGCACACCGACGTGGTACTGATCTCCGGCAGCGACCCGAACCGCCTCGCGCAACACCGCTCTGTCATCGATGCCGCCAAGAGCGCGGATGTCCGGCACCTCTACTACACCAGTGGCGTTCGAGCCGACGATGACCGGTTCGAGGTCAACGCCGACCACAAGGCGACAGAGGATGCTCTGATCGCCTCAGGGCTGACGTACACGATCCTCCGCAACACCTGGTACATCGAGAACTACATCCATGCACTCGCGGGTTCTCGCCACACCGGAATCATGGCCGCGGCGGCCGGCGACGCCGTGGTCGCGGCAGCCAGCCGGATGGACCTAGCCGAGGCACTGGCCGTCGTTGCCACCACCGAGGGACACGACAACGTCACCTACAGCCTCTCCGGCGACACGGACTTCACCTACGCGGACATCGCGGAAGCGATGGCCGTCGTCCTGGAGCGAGACGTCATCTACAAGCCGGTCGCTCCGGACGAGCTGCGGGCGATGCTCACCGGCTCCGGGGTGAACGGGGAATTGGCGAGCTTCCTGGTGAATCTCGACGAGACCATCGCCGCAGGGACGTTCGCGCGTGTCGGTGACGATCTCTCCCGGCTCCTCGGCCGGCCGACGACCGGGCTCGTCGACGCACTGACAGCGCCGTGACGGGCAGGGGCGGCGGTCAGCCGAGGCGCCGCCCCTGCCGCGGATCCGCGCTTGAGGACCAACCCCGGCCGACGTGAGCACCGGAGTCCGGGCGCGGCCTGCCGCCCCTGTGGCAGTCGCCGCCAGGGCTGCGGGCACCTGCCGTTCGATGATGGGTAGTGTCGCGGTATGACGATCATCAAGCAGCGGCTGCGGGACCTACGGCGGCGAGCCTTCGTGGGGCGCAGCGGTGAGATCGAGCTGTTTCGGTCGATGCTGGGCGCCGGCGGTGTGCTGTTTCTTCATGGTCCTGGCGGCATCGGCAAGAGCGCGTTGCTGGATGTTCTGGCCGATGTCGCCGTGGCTGCGGGCGCTGATCCGATCACTGTCGACGGCCGCGATGTGCCGCCGGTCCCGGGTTCCCTCGAGGCGCACTCCATCGGCGGCGGGGCGGTGCTGCTGCTCGACACCTACGAGCTGCTCGCCCCGATCGACGACTGGGTGCGGGAGGAGTTCGTGCCAGGGCTGCCCGCCGATGCGGTCGTGGTGATCGCGGGGCGACGGCCGCCCTCGTCGGCGTGGCTGGCCGATCCCGCCTGGCGCGAGCTGGTCCGGGTCGTGGCGCTGCGCAACCTCGCGCCGCGTGACGGCCGGGCCTACCTGGCGGGGCAGGACGTTCCCGCCGAGTTCCACGAGCGTCTGCTCGAGATCAGCCACGGCCACCCGCTCACCCTGTCCATGCTCGTGGACGCGGTGCGGCGGGGCGGTGGCGTTCTGCCGCGCACGCTGGGGGATCTGCCCGACGTGGTGCGCGGTCTCCTGGCCCGCACCCTGGACGAGGTGCCGAGCCCGCGCCATCGGTTGGCGCTGGAAGTCTGCGCGCACGCCAACGTCATCACCGAGAACGTCCTACGGTCCGTGGTGGGCGACAGCGCAGGCGAGCTGTTCACGTGGCTGCGCACGCTGTCGTTCGTCGGGGAGGGTCCGTACGGCCTGTTCCTGCACGACACGGTCCGCGATGTCCTCGACGCCGACCTGCGGTGGCGTGACCCGGAGCGCTACGCCGAGATGCACGCCCACGTGCGGGCCGACCTGGTCGCGCGGATCCGCTCGGCGCCGGACCCACGCGAGCAGCAACGGCTACTGGCCGACGCCATCGTCGTGACCTGCCCGCGGACCAGGCTCGCGGCATACGTCGCGGCCGCACGGCCCGTCGATCACCACATCGATGTCCTGCGGCCGCAGGACGCGGCCGCGATCGTCGAGATGACGACCCGCGCTCAGGGGCGGAGCAGGCCGAGCTGGCGGCGCACTGGATACGGCGCCAGCCCGGAGCCTTCCGGGTCTTTCGCGGACCGGCCGGGGAGCCGCAGGGGTTCGCCGCATGCCTCGACCTGTGCACTGAGGATCTCGGGGTGGATCCGTGCGTCGACAGCATGTGGCAGTACATCCAGCAGCACGGCCCGGCACGCCCCGGTGAGCACGTACGGGCCTGGCGGTTCTTCCTCGACCGTGACCGGGGCCAGGCATCGTCACCGTCGCTGACTCTGTTCGCCGTGTGCCAGATCCTCGACATCCTCACACGCGACCACTTGGCCTGGACGTTGGTGGGGGCGTACGCGGATGCCGGACTGTGGGAGCCGACACTCGGCTACCTGGACTTCTGGCCGGCCGCCGAGGCGGCGTACACGATCGGGGGACCACCTACCCCGTCTTCGTCCACGACTGGCGGCGCACCGGCCTCACCGAGTGGCTCGAACTCACCGCGGCCCGCGAGGTGGGTGCCCCGGCCCGGCCGGCGCAGGAGCAGTCGGCCGAACTCGTCCTTTCCCAAGCCGAGTTCACCGATTCGGTCCGCGCGGCGCTGCGCGATCTGCATACGCCGCATGCACTGCGGCGCAATCCGCTGATGCGATCGCGGGTCGTGCGCTCCTCCGGCTCAGGGCTCGACGAGCTTCTCGCCATGGCCGCCGAGCCGTTGCGGGCCGACCGCCGCGGCCTGTTCGAACTCGTCGACCGCACCTTCCTGCACCCGGCCGGCTCGCAGGAGCACGTGGCCCAGTCGCTGCACCTGTCGTTCAGCACCTACCGCCGGCACCGGGACCTGGCGGTGGCTCACATCACGGACTGGATGTGGGAACGTGAGGTCTACGGACACCAGGTGGAAACCGTCTGACCTGTTTCTGGGCACGAGGAAGCGCCGAGCATTCATCCCGTGCCAAACGAAAACAACGAAAACGCAGTCGTCCTCGGTGCCGGCTTCGCTGGACTCCTCAGCGCCGCGGTGCTCACCAACTTCTACCGTCAGGTCACGGTCGTCGACCGCGATCCTGCCTCTGGCCAGTACCGCCGGGGCGTCCCTCACGGCCGGCACGCCCACAACCTCCTGCCGGCCGGGGCGCGAGTCGTCGACGAGGTCTTTCCCGGTCTGGTCGACGAGATGCGCGCCGACGGCGCGGTCGTAGCGGATGTGCTGTCGGACTACCGCTTCTACCTCTGCGGGAACGAACTGCCGCGGGTGCCGGTCGGTGCCCACTCCGTCCAGGCCACCCGGCCGTTCTACGAGCGCCACCTGCGCCGGCGGCTGGTCGAACAGGACGGCCTGCGGATGGTGCTCGGCGCCGACGTCGTCGGGCTGATCGGTGATGACCGGCGGATCACCGGCGTCCGTGTCCTGCGGCAGGAGCCCAGCAGCAGCGAAGAGACCTTGAACGCCGACCTGGTGGTCGACGCGATGGGCCGGGGCAGCCGTACGCCGGCCTGGCTCGAGCAACTCGGGCACGAACGTCCCGCCGAGCAACGCGTCAACATCGACGTCGCCTACGCCAGCCGGCTCGTCCGGCTCCCGCCCCAGCCCGGCCGGGCACTGCTCATCGGCGGCAACGTCAGAGCAGGCGGCCGCGGACTGCTGTTGCTGGCGGTCGAGGACGGCCGACACGTCCTGACCCTCACCGGGACCGGCCCTGCCTCGCGTCCGCCGACCGACGAGGCCGGCTTCGCGCAGTTCGTCGCCGCGGCGGCCCCGGACGACGTGGTCGCCGCACTGGAGAGTGCCGAGGCGCTCAGCGACATCGTCGCGTACCGCTTCCCCGCGACCCGCTGGCGCCGGTACGACCAACTCGCCGGCCTTCCGGACGGGCTGGTCGTCGTCGGGGACGCGCTGTGCTCGCTGAGCCCGGTCAACGCGCAGGGCCTGACGGTGGCGGCACTCGAGGCCCGCGCGCTGCGCGACACGCTCTCAGCCGGTCGGCGCGACGTCGCCGCCGACTTCTTCGCCCGGGCGACGAGCATTCTGACCGCGCCGTGGGGGATGGCCAACGAGCCGGGACACCCCGCGAACCTGACACAGAAGATGCAGGGCGCCATGATGAGCCGGCTGATGGCCGCGGCGGCCACCGACCCGACGGTCGCGGCCCAGCTCATCCGGGTCCTGGCCCTGCTCGATCCGCCGTCGAAGCTGTTGCGGCCGGCTGTGCTCGGGCGAGCGTTGCGCCGGGCGGCATGAGTCCGGAGCCCCTGGCCGCGGGCTTCGTCGGTCTGGTCCGCACCCGCATCCACCCCGTCAACTCGCCCAGGGTGGCGAATCGTGAGGAGAAACATGAACGATCAGCCGAGCACCGACATCGGGGTCCTGGTCCCCGTGGATGTCCACTTCGACGATCTGGACCTGATGGGGATGCTGCACAACAGCCGGTATCAGGTCCGGGTCGAGCGAGCGTGGGTGGAGTTCTGCCGTGGGCAGGGCTTCGGCCACCGCAGGCTTTCGGGTGTGTTCAGACGGGGGCAGGACCACGCACGCGCACGGTACTCGCACCGCCGTTCGTCTCGACAGCAGCACGTTGCGGCCCGCGCCGTGGTCCGACCGAGCTCGTGAGGTGTCCCGGGCGATCGAACTGCCGGAGAGCAGCGATCAGCCCCAGGCGAGGACGGGGCCCGTCTCTTGAGTGACAGGCCTCTACCAGCGAGAACAGCGCGGCTCAAAAGGATCAATGGAAGGTGATCGGCTTTTATGAACGGTGCCGAGACTCCCCTGCGCACCCTCCTCAACATTGGTGTGGACGTCTGCTTTGCCAATCCGGGTACGTCGGAGATGCAGTTCGTCGCGGCGCTCGACCGCCACCCGGCCATGCGCGGTGTGCTGTGTCTGTTCGAAGGAGTAGCCACCGGGGCTGCCGACGGCTACGCCCGCATGGCCGGCAGGCCGGCCGCGACCTTGCTCCACCTCGGCCCCGGCCTGGCCAACGGCCTGGCGAACCTCCACAACGCCCGCCGAGCGCACACCCCCGTCGTCAACGTCGTGGGCGACCACGCCCGCTCGCACAAGGAGCTCGACTCGCCCCTGGAATCCGACATCGATGCCGCAGCCGCGACCGTCTCCCACTGGGTGCGCCGACCACAGACCGCGGCGCACATCGGTCGCGACACCGCCGCAGCCGTGGCAGCAGCGATGAGCGCGGGGGTGCCCGGTGCCCCGGACCGGTCACACACCGGTACCTCCGGCGCGATCTCCACCCTCATCGTCGCCGCCGACCTCTCCTGGGAGGAGAGCGCCCCGCCCGTGCCACATCTGTCGGCACCGCCACGGCGTTGCGTCACCCGCGCAGACGTGGAAACCACGGCTGCACTGGTCGCCGGTGCTGAGCACGTCGCACTGCTGATCGACGGAGCCGGACTGGGCGAGCGCGGTCTGCAGGCTGCCGACCGAATACGGAAGGCCACCGGAACCGCCGCCTTCTGCCCGACCTGGCCCGCCCGGCTGCGGCGCGGCGTCGGCGTACCGGCGATCCAGTCCTTGGGCTACCGGGCTGAAACCGTCAACCAGCAGCTCGCAGGTATCAAGCACCTGGTCCTGGTCGGAGCACGCGAACCAGTGGCATCGTTCGCCTACCCGGGCCGTCCGGGCCTCCTCACTCCACCGGGGACGCGCGTGCACCGCTTCGTCCCCGACGAGGGCTTCGATGTCATCGACGCGCTGAGCGAACTGGCGGACACCGTCGCGCCGGACACCCTCGCAGTGCTGCCGGCGCAGGACACCCACCCTCCCGTCGCGGACGAGCCGTTGCGCACGGGCAACTGGGCCAAGGTCATCGGCGCCCTGCTCCCACCGGAAGCAATCGTCGTCGACGAGTCGATCACCGAGGGAATGAACACCCTCTTCTCGGCGACCGCCAACGCTGCACCACACGACGTGCTGGGCCTGACCGGACTGGCCATCGGGCAGGGCATTCCCGTGGCTGCAGGAGCAGCTATTGCATGTCCCGAACGGCCCGTCGTCTGCCTGCAGGCTGACGGCAGCGCGCTCTACACCATCTCCGGACTATGGACACAGGCGCGCGAGAAGCTCGACGTGACCACCGTCATCCTCAACAATCGCTCCTACGCAATCCTGCGCGCCGAACTTGACCGCGTCGGCGCCGGCCAGGCCGGACCGGCCGCCAACGCCCTCTTCGACCTCGGCCGACCGGACATCGACTTCACCGCCGTGGCCACCGGCATGGGCGTCCCCGCGACCCGGGCTGCCAGCACAGCCGAACTGGCCGAACAGTTCTCCACCGCGCTGGCCACGCCCGGGCCACACCTCATCGAGGCGATCCTCCAGCCGGCCTGAAGCATCCTCGTGACCAGCGACAGTCGAAGGCCTCGACGCGACTGCGACAACTGGCTTGGAGAGCGGTCGAAGAGGTGGTCAGCGCGGCGCCGTGGCCGTGTCGGGCGCTGACCGGGTGGTGGTCGCCGACTCGGGACAACCGGTGCCGTGGTGCGGAGCCCTGTCGGCGCTGCCGGATCGTCAGGGCCGGCCTGGGAGGTTGCTCTCCCACCCGTCGAGGAGCCGTTCGAGGCCCAGCTGGAATCCGCGCTCGGCGCTGTCGGCCGCGTGGGGGAGCTCGGCATCGCGAATGACGCGGGCGAGGTGTGGGTGGCGCCCGTTCTCGACGACCTGGTCGAGGTAGGGCTTGTGGGCGTCCATCCATTCCTGGTTGCCGACTCCGGAGCGTCGGACGGCCTCCTGCTGGGCGAGTTCGCCGATGGCGTAGCCGCGGACGAAGGCCTGCAGGGTGTCGACGACGGTGATCATGACGTCGATGTCGAAGCCGAGGGGATCGAGGGCGGCGAGTGCGTGTTCGGTGGCGTCGAGGAGTTCGGTCCGAGCGAGGGGCGCCCTGCCGCGAGGGAGGCCATCCAGGGATGCCGGTGGATGGTGGCCCGGGTTCGCTGGGCCAGGCTTCGCAGGTCGCTGCGCCAGTCGCCGGTGGGGGCGGGCTGGCCGCCGTCCTCGGCCGCCACGGCGTCGAGCATGAGGTCGATCAGGTCGTCCTTGGACGCCAGGTAGCGGTAGAGCGAGGCTGTGCCCGTTCCCAGGTCCTTGGCGACGCGCCGCATGGACAGTGCCTCGATGCCCTCGGCGTCGGCGATCGCGATGGCGGCGGCGGTGATCTCCGCTCGGGTGCGTGAGGGTGCGGGGCCCTTCGCGGCCCGCTCAGGCCGGTTCCAGATCACCGTGTGAGCGTCGTCCATCGGTTTCCTCCCCACTACTGCGTCCACTGTTCGCAGTAGTGCTATCGTGACGCCATTACTGCGAACACTGTACCCGAGTAGAGCGTGTCCAGCCGAAAGGAAAACCACCATGACCACTCCCGTCACGATCATCGGCGCCGGACTCGGCGGCCTGACCCTCGCCCGGGTCCTGCACCTGCACGGCATCCCCGCGACCATCCACGAAGCCGAGACATCGGCCCAGGCCCGCACCCAGGGCGGCCAGCTCGACCTCCACGAGTACAACGGCCAGCTCGCCCTCGAAGCGGCCGGCCTCACCGACGAGTTCCGCGCGATCATCCACGAAGGCGGCCAGGCCCTGCGCGTGCTCGACCAGGGCGGCGCGGTCCTGCTCGACCGGCCCGACGACGGCACGGGCGCGCGCCCCGAGGTGCTCCGCGGAGACCTGCGCCGGATCCTGCTCGACTCGCTGCCCGACGAGACGATCCGGTGGGGACACAAGCTCACCGGTGTCCGCCCCCTGGGAGACGGAAAGCACGAGCTGGCGTTCGCCGACGGGTCGATCGTGACGACCGACCTCCTCGTGGGCGCGGACGGCGCCTGGTCGAAGGTCCGGCCGCTGCTCTCCGATGCGCAGCCCGAGTACGTCGGCACCTCGTTCATCGAGACGTACCTGTACGACGCCGACCAACGCCACCCCGCAGCAGCCAAGGCCACCGGCGACGGTTCCCTGTTCGCCGTCACGGCCGGCAAGGGCATCCTCGGCCACCGCGAGACCGACGCCGTCCTGCACACCTACGTCGCTCTCACTAAGCCGCAGGAATGGATCACCGCCATCCTCGCCTGCCCCGAAACGGCGGCGGCCCGGATCGCGGCAGAATTCTCGGGATGGGCACCCGAGCTCACCGCACTCATCACCGACGGCGAAACCGCCCTCAACCCGCGCCCGATCAGCGCCCTGCCGATCGGCCACCGCTGGGACCGCGTTCCCGGAGTGACGCTGCTGGGCGACGCCGCCCACCTCATGTCACCCTTCGCCGGGGAGGGCGCCAACCTCGCCATGCTCGACGGCGCCGAACTCGGCAAAGCCATCGCCGCACACCCCCACGACATCGAAACCGCCCTCACGGAATACGAACACGCCCTCTTCCCCCGCAGCGCCCACTTCGCCGCCGAATCCGACAAGAACCACCGGCTCATCTTCGGCGACAACGCCCCCACCGCCCTGCTCAACCTCCTCAACGGCCACGAGCCGACCGAGTGAAGGGTTTACGGGACCGCCGTCGTGAGCGGCAGACGTCGGCCTGGCCGCCCCGCAGCGGTCGGCCGCTACGCCTGACGCCGGGCCCGGTGACCTGAGGGAAATCGCACAGTGACCGGCCGTGCGTCCAGGCGCACGGGTGGGGCGCCCGGACGGCGCCGACTACGACGGCGCTCCGCCTACGGTCAGCGCGATACGTGCCAGTCCGCGCAGCCAGGCGTGTCCGGGGTCGGTGTCGTAGCGCTGATGCCACGACAGGTAGACGGGTGCCGAAGGCAGTTCGAGCGGCAGGGGAAGCACCACCAGGCCGAGGTCGGTGACCGCGGAGCGCGTGGTGGCTCGGGGGACGCTGATCACCAGATCGGAGTCGCGCGCGAACGCCAGCGCGGCCGCTTCCGTGGGTGCGGTCGCCACCACGCGGCGGGTGAGGCCGAGGCGGGCCAGGGCGTCGTCGAGGGCATTGCTGAGGTTTCCGCGCCGCGAGACGGTGACGTGCTCGGCGGCGGCGTACTGCTGCGCGGTGACGGCCTTGACGCGGGTGAAGGGGTGCGCCGATCGCACGGCCATGACCAGAGGGGTCTCGCCCACGTTCTCGGCCCGGATGTCCGGTGCGCCGGGGCGGTTGGCGTTCGCCTCCAGGTCGACCTGGCCGCGCCGCAACTCGGGGGTGTCGGTGCTCGATTCGGCGACGAAGCGCAGGCGCACGCCCGGCGCCGCTTCACGCGCGGCCGCGAGCAGGGCGGGGCCGCTCATGGCGACCAGGGAGTCGTGCCAGCGCAGTGTGAAGGTGCGCTCCAGTGTGGCCAGATCGAGTTCGCGGCTCGGTGCCAGCACCCCTGGACCTGGTGCAGCAGCTCGTGCACCTGTGCCCGGACGGCGATCGCGTACGGCGTCGGCGTCATGGTGCGGCCGGTGCGCACCAGGATCTGATCCCCGGTCGTGTGCCGGATCCGGCCCAGGCTCCGGCTCATCGCCGGGGCGGTGACATGCAGGCGTGCAGCCGCCCCGGCCACGCTGCCCTCCTCCAGCAGTGCGTCGAGCGCGGCGAGCAAGTTCAAATCCAATTGCATGAGACTCATCCTAGCCGTGCTTGACATGCACTTGAGGTTAATCGGCCTGCCTTCTAATCTTCGAGAGCAGGCGCAAGAGCACGGATTCCGCCCGCACCACCTCATCCTTTACCGAGTCGGGAGCACCACCATGTCCACAATTCTTCAGACCGCCGGCGTCCCCGCCACCGACGCCGACCTGCTCGCCCGGACCGCGATCGCCGTCCGCGCAGCCGGCTCCGCGCTGCGCGAGCGTTTCGGCGACGTGGTCCGCTACCGGACCCGCGACGAGCTGATGCGGGCGCTCGCCGCCAACGACGACACGGCCCTGGCCATCCTGCGCCCCGCCCTGACGGAACTGCGCCCGCAGGCCGGCTGGGTGGAGGACGAGCTCGACGGCGGCGCGCTCCCGGCGGGCGAGTGGTGGGTCGTGGATCCGGCCGAAGGCAACGTCAACCACCTGCACGCCCTGCCGGATTGGGCGGTGACCGCCACCCTCGTGCGCGACAACCAGCCGGTGCTCACTGTGGTCCACCTTCCGTTGACCGGGGAGACCTACACCGCGCTCACCGGCGCCGGGGCCCACCTCGACGGCCGCCCGCTGCACGTCTCCGCGACCGCGGACCTCGGTCTGAGCATCGTGGCCACCAGCCAGGCCCGGCCGGACGAGGACGAGACGGTCGTGCGGCGCGTCGGCTCCTCGATCACCGCGATGCTTTTCGACGCGCTCGTGGTGCGCACCGCCGTGCCCGCCACCCTGCACCTGGTGAACGTGGCCGCCGGCCGGATCGACGCCTTCTGGCAGTTCGCCGGCGCCCGAGCCGACCTGCTGCCCGGGGTACTGCTGGTCACCGAGGCCGGCGGACAGATATCCGACACCCAGGGCCGCCCCTGGACCCCGCAGAGCGAGAGCCTGCTGGCCACCGCGCCCGGCATCCACGCCCACGCCGTCGCCACGCTCTCGCGCTGACCGCACGCCACGACTCACCCATACGGAAGGACCACCTCACCATGACCACGATCGCAGTTCTCGGAAACGGCCGCGTCGGCGGCAACCTGGCCACGGCCCTCACCCGGGCAGGTCACGAGGTGACGGTGGCGGACCGCGAGCCGGGCGCCGCCGCCGACGCCGCCCGCACGGCGGAGGTCGTCATCAACGCCACCCCGGGCGCAGGCTCCCTCGAGCGGCTCGTCGCCCTGCGTGCCGAACTGCAGGGCAAGATCCTCGTCGACGTCTCCAACGCCACCACCGACGGACCGGACGGACTGCCCGCCGACCTGCTCTACCCGGGCTCCAGCCTCGCCGAGCAGCTCCAGGAAGCGCTCCCCGGAACCAGTGTCGTCAAGACTCTCAACACCATGCTCTTCCCGGTGATGACCGCGCCGGCGATCCTCACCCAGGCCCCGACCGCGTTCCTCTCCGGTGAGGATCCGCAGGCCAAGCAGACCGTCCGCGACCTGCTCACCGGCCTCGGCTGGCGCACGGAGTGGATCACCGACCTCGGCGGAATCCGGACCGCCCGCGCCACGGAGGCCGCGATCCTGTTCGTCCCCCACGTGATCCGGTCCAGCGGGTTCACCCCCTTCGCGATCTCGATCGCCCGCTGATCAGAGCCCAGGACCGCGCCCCGGACGGACGCGGTTCCGGGGCTGATGTCCGCGCGCGTCGTGGCCGGGGTTCGCTTTCCGGGGTCGGGATTTCTGTCCAGGTCGTCCGATGCCTACCAACGCAGGGAGGCCAACGCGCCCCGCACGATGGTCACCTGGCGCGACCTCGCCATCAGAGCCCTCCTGGCCCGGGGCTTGTCCTTCGGATGCGGGGCCCTCGCCGGGCCAACCTCCATCCCGGAGGAGGTGGGCGTGTCCGGTTACGGAATGACGTAGCTCTCGATGTGGTCGATCACCGCCGAAACGGCATGCCGGTACGCGGTGCTCGACCGGCGGACCTGGGACAGCAGCATGCCGCCTTGGACGGCGGCCAGCAGGGCGGTGGCCAGTGCGGCGACATCGGCGCGCTCGCTCAGTTCGCCGCGAGCCTGCATGCGGGCGAGCCCCGACCTGATGGGTCGTTCCCATCGGTCGAAGGAAGCGGAGAGGTCCGTGCGGGCCGAGGGGTCGGTCTCGGCGAGTTCGCTGGCGAGTGAGCCGATCTCGCAGCCGCCCGCGCACCCCATGGCGTCCTGCCGGTCGGCCGCCGTGTCACACCAGGCCCGCAGCGCGTCGATGCTGTCCAGGTTGTCCAGTAGGGGGCGCTGCTGGTCGAGCTTGGTGTCGGTTTGGAAGTTGATCACCGCCAGGACCAAGCCCCGCTTGTCGCCGAAGTAGTGGTAGATCTGCGATGCGCTGACTGCAGCGGCCGCCTGGATGTCCGGGATGGTCGTGCCCCCGACGCCGTGGTGGAACATCAGCTCCGCGGCGGCCTCGATGATGCGCTCACGCGTCTTTCGGCCGGGCTTGGTGAGTCGACGCTGCTCTGGCTCCTCGAGCTCTGCGGACGCGTTCATGCGCGCACTCTACCCGGATTGGAATTGCTATTCCAGATCTGGAGGACATAGAACTTGGAACGCTGATTCCAATCTGCCGTTCCGGCGGCCTTCAGGAGGGTGCTCACCATGTCGCTCGACCCCCAGATCGACGCCCTGCTCGCACAGTTGGCCGAAGGAGGTGGACCCGCGCCGGAGAGCCTGACGGTCACCGAGAACCGTGCTTTCGCGCGCAGCCTCACCGCCCTCGCCGGTGACCCCGAACCGGTCGGCGGCGTGCACGACACCACGGCCGCCGCCGAAGGCATCGAGGTCCCGATCCGTATCTACGCCCCCGCCGGCGTGTCGCGCTCAGGGCCGCTGCCCGTGACGGTCTTCTTCCACGGCGGCGGATGGGTCCTCGGGGACCTGGACAGCCAGGACCACATTGCCCGCATCATCGCCAACCGCTCCGGCACGATCGTGGTCTCCGTCGACTACCGGCTGGCCCCGGAGCACCGCTTCCCGGCGGCGATCGAAGACGCCTACGCCGCCGTCAGCTGGGTCGCGGCCAACGCCGGCAGCTTCTGCGGCGACGGTCAGCACATCGCGGTGTTCGGTGAGAGCGCCGGCGGCAACCTCGCCGCCGCCGTAGCGCAGGAAGCCCAACGGCGTGGTGGCCCGCGGATCGCGCTCCAGGTGCTGGCGTATCCGGCGGTCGACCGGTTCGACGACAGTCCCTCGATGTACGAAAATGCGGCCGGACCGCTGCTGACCCGCTCATGGCTCGAATGGTTCTGGGGCCTCTACCTCTCCACTCCCGACGAAGGGCTCGACCCGCGAGTCTCGCCGGCGAGGACCGACGACCTGGCCGGGCTGCCCCCCGCCGTCATCCTCACCGCCGAGCTCGATCCGCTGCGGGACCAGGGGGTCGGTACGCGCAAAGGCTCGCCGACGCCGGCGTTCCGGTCACCTACGTCCCGGTCAAGGGTGCCACCCACGCCTTCTTGTCGTTCACCGGCTCGGTGCAACTCTCACGGGACGTCCTGAACCAGCTCGGAGGCACCGTGGCCGCGGCGTTCAACGACTGACCCTGCCCGCCGTCGCCACTTGCCGGGCCCCGCCGAGTATCTGCACCACCCGCGTCTGCCCTCTCTCGCGAACGGTGTGACCTTCGCCGGGTGGCGTGCGGTGCGGTGATGGGAGAGCGCCCAGGTTCTGCCCCGGCCCCGGAATCGGCTGTGACCGAGGAGTCTCACGGGCCCTCTCCATCTTCGATCAGCGCTAGCGGAGTTGGCCGATGTCGAACATCGCCATGACGGGTGCGTGTTCGGACCAGCGCTCGCCGTGGGAGGCGGCGCGTTCGACGGACGCATCGATGCAGCGGGCGGCCAGGCCCGGGGTGGCGATCGGATGGTCGATCCGCCAGCGGATGGGCGCCTGTTGGAAAAGGTCCATCCGTTCGAGCACAGCCGGTTCGACGGTGCCTGTCGGCCTGTCAGGACGGGCGGATTCGGGGAATCCTGAGCGCCGAACGACTCGAACGCGCGCGACCGGTGGATCCTGCCGTGACCCGCGTGCGGGTTCACCGTCGGACGTGCCGTCAGGCGGTCCGAGGGGCGTCGGCGAGGCGAGCCGGGCCTCGCTCCGGCTGGGATATCGCCATTCGTGTGGCGCAACGCGGCGCGCGTCGCCTTGTGCAAACAGGTCGGGCCGGATTGCCTGAGTCGCGTCAACCAGCATGTCCGCCGTCAGTCGGGATGTCCTCTGGCGGGCTACTCCGGGAGCCATCATGCGTACACGAAGCCTGTCTGTCGCGGCCGCAGCCGTCATTCTCGCCCTGGTCCAGCCGGGCATCGCCACCGCGGACGACCCCAGCACCACAGTCACGTTCACCGTCACGACCGGTGCATTGTCGATGTCGGTACCGGCCAGCGCCAGCCTCGGCTCGGGAGCGCCCGGCACCACGATCAGTGCACCGATCGGCCCCTGTACCGTCACCGACGACCGCGCCCTCCTCTCGGCCTCCTGGACGGTGACCGCGGCGGAGACGGACTTCGCGAACGGATCGTTGACCATTCCCGCCACCAGTGCCACCTACTCGCCCGGGACGGTGACGACGACCGGCACCATCACCGTCACCACGACGAACGTGACGCTGAGCAACTCCGCGCAGACGGTGGTCACCGGGAGCGCCGGTGTCGGGGACAACACCGCGAGCTGGGACCCGACGGTCGCCGTGGACGTGCCCGCCAGCGCCGTCGGCGGGGCCTACACCGGAACGCTGACCCAGTCCGTTGCCTGACGGATCGAAGGGTGTGCGCCGGTACGGGATTCTCCTGCTGATGCTGGCCTTCGTGCAGGCCGCCGGGGTGATGCCGGCGGCGGGGCACGCACCCGGGGCACCCTCCCCCAGGGCCCCGCTGCGGGCAGGTCCATCGCCATCAAGCTTCTCGACGCTCCGGAGGACCGCCGTGCCGATCCCAGGGCGCATGCCTACATCGTCGACCATCTCGCACCCGGCTCGACCATCGAACGGCGAGTGGAGATCACCAACGAGTCGTCCGCACCGATGCACGTCGACGTCTACGCCGCGGCGGCCACCATCGCGAAGGGTGAGTTCACCTTCGCACCGGAGCGCACCCCCGACGAGCTGACCGGCTGGACGTCATTCGATGCGGCGGACCTTGAGCTGGCGGCCTCCGAAACGGCGCGGGTGCGCACCAGCATCCGAGTGCCGGGTGACGCCGCCGCCGGGGAGCGGTACGGCGTCATCTGGGCGCAGACGAGCGCCCCTGCGGATCGCTCGCACACTCTGACGGTGTCGGGCCGGGTGGGCGTCCGCATGTACGTCGACGTCGGTCGCGGTGACGAGCCACCCTCGGACTTCACGATCGAACGGCTCTGGCCGGCCCGAGCCGGCGACGGGCGTGGAGAGGTTCACGCCCGGATCCACAACACGGGGGTCGCGCCCTGGACATCGGCGGGACACTGTCCCTCCTCTCCGGGCCGGCCGGACAGCACGCCGGACCGTTCTCGACTGCCAGGACGGGCGCCACACTGGCTCCGGGCGACAGCGGGGAGGTGGTCGTCCCACTGGACGCAACGCTGCCGAACGGCCCGTGGGCCGGGGAGCTCACGCTCAGTAGCGGCCTGGTCCAGCACAACGCCCGCGCCACCCTCACCTTCCCGTCGACTCCCGGCAGCGTCGGAGCGGACGTCGCGTCGGTCGCCCTGCAAGGGGACTTCCCCCCTCGTTGGTCGCCTGGCTCTCGGCCCTCGCCCTCGCCGCTCTCTGCCTTCTGCTCTCCAGGTTCCTCCGGCGCCGTCGATGACGACTTCGGCCGGATGCTTGAAGTTTTGTCGGCGTCACCATGAGTGTCCACAGCTTGTTATCGACGGTTGGAAGCGGAGATGTCGGTGTTCAGACACGGGAGAGGGCGGGCCGGAGCAATCCGCGGCACGGGAGGTCCGGGCGGCATGTTCCGATCCGGGCTGAGGGTGTGGGTCCGGAGGGCGGGAGCGGTCACGCTGACCGGGCTGGCCGTCCTGGCGATCGTCCTGGCCACGGCCTGGACCGCGACGGTTCAACCCACCTACGTCGCCCGGGCCGGCGATGCGACGACGCCGGTGGTCGAGCCTTTCACCGCCATTGGCCTCACCGAACCCAGGGGCACCACAACTGGCCCCGGCAGCAAGCCGAGAAGCAGCAGTATCGGCAATACCAGCCTCACGTTCACGGTCGTCCCGGTCGGCCTGACCATCGCCAAGAGTCACACGGACCCCTTCGTTCAGGGCGAGGACGGCGTTTACATCATCACTGTGGGTAACCTTGCGACGGCCAGTCCGACCAATGGCACCACGGTCACCGTCCACGATCGCCTCCCCGAAGGTCTTCGGGCCGAGAGGATCACCGGCGCGGGATGGAACTGCGTTCCGGCCACCCTCACCTGTACGCGCAGCGACACCCTGCCGGCCGGTCACAGCTACCCACCCATCACCCTGAACGTCGATGTCTCCTGCCACGCCCGTGAGCGGGTCACCAACACCGCTACCGTCACCGGAGGAGGTGACAGCACCACCCGCACCGCCATCGACCCCACCACGATCGAGCACCACGGGCATGACGGCGACGGGCATGACGACGACGGGCACAGCGGCCACGACGGGCATCATGACCACTGCGACGGCCACGACCACTGGTAGAACTCGGCCCGCTGGACGGAGCGGGAGGTGGTACAGGTCCTCCGGCTCTGCAGCGGTCCTCCACCACCTCCCGCCCCGCCGACCTCCAGGCCTGGCAGTCCGTCACGTCGGTTGTGATCGTGATCGTGATCGTGTGCTCGTGCCGTCCCGACGGCCCGGTGGACGGTGCCCGGCTGCTGGCGAGTCCATCGTCACCGGTTCGGCCCGCTCGGCACGTCGCCGATCCGGGTGACCCGGCGGTTCGAGCTCCGGCCGGTGGCGGCGAGGGCCCGCCGGGCGGCGGTGCCGTCGTGGCGGACGTGGAAGCCGGGGGCCGGACCCGGACGCCGCGCCGCAGCCCGCTCGGCGGCGGCGTAAGGTCGTGGTGTGAGCGGTGGCGATGCCGGTCCGCGGTTGCGACTGGCCGAGCTGGTCGCCGCGCTGTCGTTGGGCGTCGACCTCGGCTTCGGCCAGCCGATGGAGCACGTGCTGCGCCAGTGCCTGATCGCCCTGCGCCTGGCCGAGCGGATCGGCCTGGACGACGAGGAGCGGGTCGCCGTCTACTACACGGCACTGTTGGTGAACGTGGGTTGCCACTCGGATGCCCACGAGCAGGCGAAGTGGTTCGGCGACGACATCGCGTTGAAAGCCGGCAAGTACCGGTACGAGCAGCGCAGCCTGGCCGGTGCCGTTGCGGCGGTGCGGCTGATCGGCTCGGGCAATCCGCCGCTGCACCGGTTCCGGGTCGGCCTGGAGTTCGCGCTGGGCGGTTTCCACGAGGTGGACCGGATGATCAGCGGCCATGCCGCCCTGGCGACCTCGCTGGCCGGGCGGCTCGGACTGCCGGACTCCGTCCGGCGCGCGGTGGCCGCCTCCTACGAGCAGTGGGACGGACGCGGCTGGCCCGGAGAGGTCAAGGGCGAAGCCGTACCGATCGCGTCGCGCCTGGCGCAGTTGGCCGAGTTCACCGAGGTCGCGCACCGGGTGGGCGGCACCGCGGCCGCCACGGCGCTGGCCGAACGGCGCGCCGGATCCCAGTTCGATCCCCGTCTCGTGGCCGTGCTGTGCCGGGACGCCGACGCGGTGCTCGGCGAGCTGGACGAGGTGCACACCTGGGAGGCGGTGATCGCCGCCGAACCGGCGCTGGGGGTGTGGCTGGGCGGAGAGCAGTTCGAGCGGGCGCTGCTGGCCGTCGCCGACTTCGTCGACCTGAAGTCGCCCTACACCCTGGGACACGCACGGGCCGTGGCCGACCTGGTCGACGCGGCCGCCGCCGGACTGGGCCTGGCCGAGGACCAGCGGACCCAACTCCGCCGGGCCGCCCTGCTCCACGGTCTGGGACGCCTGGGTGTGTCGAACGCGATCTGGGACAAGCCCGGGCCGCTCGGCACGGGCGAACGGGAACGGGTGCGCCTGCAGCCCTACCTGACGGAACGCATGCTCTGCCAGTCACCGACGCTGGCTCCGCTCGGCGCGATCGCCGTGCAACACCGGGAGCGGCTGGACGGCTCCGGCTACCCGCGCGGACTCACGGCGCCCGCCATCTCCCGGGGGCCCGGATCCTCGGCACGGCTGACGCCTACCGGTCCATGATCGAGCCACGGCCGCACCGCGACGCCCTGACCGCACCGCAGGCCGCCGCCGAGCTGCGCGCCGAGGCGGCGGCCGGCCGACTCGACGCGGAGGCCGTCACGTCGGTGCTTGCCGCAGCGGGCCATCGCGTCCCCCGTCGAACCACTGGACCCGCCGGTCTGACCGGCCGTGAGGTCGACGTGCTGCGGCTGCTGGCCCGCGGCCTTTCCAACAAGGCGATCGCGAGCCGCCTGGTCATCTCCCCGAAGACCGCCCGCAACCACGTCGAGCACATCTACGCCAAGATCGACACCTCCAACCGCGCCGGCGCCTGCCTCTTCGCCCTGGAGCACGGGCTGCTGCCGCAGGCCGAGGCGGCCACCGAGTGAGGACGCCGCGAAAGATGGGGCAACCGCCCCACGCGATGCCCGCCCCCGGTCCGTAGCGTCGAAGGTGTACCGGGCGCGTGAGCCCGGTGGTGACGAATCGAGGCAGCCATGAGCATCCACACGGCGTTCTTCGCACTGGTCTACGACCGTGCCATGGCCCGGGCCGAGGAGGCGGGGCTGCGCGAGCGGCGGCGCCGGCTGATCGCGCGGGCAACCGGCGAAGTCCTGGAGATCGGTGCCGGGACCGGCGCCAATCTCGAGCTGTACGGCCCCGCCGTGCGCTCCTTGACCGTCACCGAACCCGGGGCCGCGATGCTCCGCCGACTCGACCGACACGTCCGAGCAGCGGCACCGCACACCACCGTGCTCCGCGCCCCGGCCGAGGACCTCCCCTTCGAGGACGACAGCTTCGACACGGTCGTCTCCACCCTGGTCCTGTGCGGCGTCGCCGACCAGCAGCGCGCCCTGCGCCAGATCGGCCGAGTACTGCGTCCCGGCGGACAGCTGCTCTTCCTGGAACACGTGCGCTCCCGGGACCCGCAGCTCGCCCGTACCCAGGACCGCTTCAACTGGTTCAACCGCCTGGTGGTCTGCTGTGAATGCAACCGCCCGACCCTCGACTCGATCGAGGCTGCCGGCTTCGACATCGGGTCCGTCGAGCACGGCGAACTGCCCAAGGCGCCTCCGTTCGCCCGCCCCCTCGTCCTCGGCACCGCGCGGTGGCCGCAGGAGGTCGACGCCCCGAGCCCGCGCCCGCACGGAACCACCAGAACGCGAACCCGTGAGGCGCCCTGACGTCTCCGGAGACAGGCCGCGCAGTGGATGCCCCGGTCGCCGGCTGCCCGATCTCCCGTGGGCGCTACAGAAGTTGGCCGAGATCAAGCCGATGGTCACCGGCGCGTGGTCGCTCCACCGCTCCGCGTGGTCGGCGGCGCGTTCGACGTGGGCCTCGACGGCCTTGGCGGCCAGGCCCGGGGAGGCGATCTGGTAGTCGATCCGCCAGCCGGCGTCGTTGTCGAAGGCGCGACCGCGGTACGACCACCAGGTGTAGGGGCCGGCCTGGTCGGGGTGCAGGGCCCGGACGACGTCCACGTACCCGACCTCGTCGAACAGGCGGGTCATCCAGGCGCGCTCCTCGGGGAGGAAGCCCGCGTTCTTCTGGTTGGAGCGCCAGTTCTTGAGGTCGTCCTCGCGGTGGGCGATGTTCCAGTCGCCGCAGACCAGCACCTCGCGGCCGTCCTCGGCGGCCCGGCGGCGCAGCGCGTCCAGGTGGACGATGAACTCCGCCATGAAGCGTTCCTTCTCGTCCTGGCGCTCGGTGCCGACCTCGCCGGACGGCAGGTAGAGGCTGGCGACGGTCAGGCCCGGGAGGTCGATCTCGGCGTAGCGGCCCGAGCCGTCGAACTCGGCGGAGCCGAAGCCGACGGCCGTCCGCTCCGGCTGCCGGCGCGAGAGCACGGCGACACCGGCGCGGCCCTTGGCGGCGGCCGGCGCCCAGACCGCGTGCCACCCGTCGAGCTCGCGGACCTCGGCGGGGATCTGCTTCTCCTCGGCCCGGACCTCCTGGAGGCAGACCACGTCGGCCTTCGTGCCGGCGAGCCACTCCACGAGGCCCTTCTTGGCGGCCGCCCGGATGCCGTTGACGTTCACTGTCGAAACCACGATCACCCGGCGAGGCTACCCGATCCGGTAAGCCCCGTTCATTGGTCTTGACCATCTCCGCGGCCAAGCCCTAGTGTCCCTTACTGCAAAGACCTTTAATAAAGAAGGACGGATAAAGCTCGCCCTCCCCACCTGCCGAAACCCCGGGGGCGCCGGGCGGCCCGTAGCCTTCAGGGCGGAGGACACGGTGGGGCAAGCACAGCTGGCGGCGGTTCCGGAGCCGAAGTACTGGCACCTGCGCACGGTGCTCCTGCGCACCATCGACACCGAGTTCTCCACCGGTCAGGTCATCCCCAACGAGCGTGAGCTGTCCGCCCGCTTCGGGGTGGCCCGGGCGACCCTGCGGCAGGCCCTCGACCAGCTGGAGCTGGAGGGCCGCCTGGTGCGCCGCCGCGGCATCGGCACGCTGATCGCCGCCCCGCGCGTCGGTGTCCCGGTCAGCAGCAGCGAGGAGGGCTGGCCGAGCACCTCGCGCAGCCAGGCCTGGCGGATCGTCGACTGCACCAGCGCCCCGGCCTCCCCGCAGCTGGCCACCGCCCTCGGCGTCCCGGCCGGCGAGACCGTGCACACCGTCCGCCGACTGCGCCTGGCCCAGGGCCTGATCGTGGCGACCGAGTCGCTGCACGTCCCCGACTCGGCCGTGCCGCACCTGCCCGCGCTGCCCCAGCTGGTCGGCTCCACCGAGGGCGAGCGTGCCCGGTCCGTCCTGCGCCAGCTGGAGCGGGTCGGCGTCGACGGCGAGTCCCGCTCGGTCGAGCTGGGTGTCGCCGAGGCCGACCAGGCCGTCCTGCTGGAGCGTCCGCCGGGCACCCCGGTGCTGGTGGTGACCACGCAGTACGCGGCGGCCGGCCGCAAGGTCGCGGTGGCGGTCTGCACCTACCGTGCCGACACCTGCAAGCTGACCTTCGGCGAGTCCGGCGGCGTCGAGGTGAGCCCGGTCACCGCGGTGCGGTCCGCCTGACCGCTGACCGCTGACCGCTGACGGTCGGGGCCCCGCGCCCGCTCGTGGCGGGTGCGGTGTCGCTCCAAGCGCCGTGCCCCGGGCCGGGGCGCGGTCAGCCGGCGAGCCAGTCCTGGTAGCGGGTCGGTGCCAGGCGCGCGCCGGGGCCCGGGTGAGGACGTCGCCGCGGACGGCCGCGAACAGGCCCGCCCGGTCGTCGACGACGACGGGGCGCCGGTCGCCCCGCGCGGCCAGCGTCATGCGGCCGATCTCGTCGAGCGTGAACGTGTCGGGGCCCGCGATCTCGAGGATCCCGCCGAGCGGCGTGCCGGTGGCCACCTCGGCGAGGACGTCGACGATGTCGCGGCTGGCGATCGGCCGGATCGGCGTCGCGGGCAGTCGCACCGCGGTCTCGTCCGAGGTCCACGACATGGTCGGCTCCATGAACTCGAAGAACTGCGTGGCGCGCACGATCGACCAGGGCGTCGGACCGCCGCGCAGCAGCTCCTCCTGGAGCGCCTTGGCGCGGTAGTAGTCCAGTTCGGGCACCTGGTCCACGCCGACGATGGACAGAACCACCTGGTGGCGTACGCCGGCCCGCTCGCCCGCGGCGAGGAGATTGCCCACCGTGGTCCGGAAGAACTCGATCGACTGCTCGTCGAACGTGGGGGAGTTGGTCACGTTCACCACGGCCTCCGCGCCGGCGAGCGCCGTGTCGAGGCCGACGCCGGTGAGCAGGTCGACGCCGGAGGACAGGGACGCGGCGGCCACCTCGTGGCCTCGTGCGGTCAGCTCGGTGGCGAGCTGCGAGCCGATGAGTCCGGTGCCGATGACGGTGATCTTCATGATGCGCCTTCCTTCCTGGGGGCGAGCCCCAGCAAACTCGGACAGCTGATATCCGAGATAGTACTCGGATATCCTTTGTCCGAGTCAAATGGAGGTGGCATGAAACTGTCCGGTGGCGTGGAGTGGGCACTGCACTGCTGCGTGGTGCTGACCGCGGCCGGCGATCCGGTGCCGGCGGCTCGGCTGGCCGCGCTGCACGACGTGTCGCCGAGCTATCTGGCCAAGCAGATGCAGGCGCTGTCCCGCGCGGGCCTGGTGCACTCGATCCAGGGCAAGACCGGCGGCTACGTCCTCACCAGGAAGCCCGAGGAGGTCAGCCTGCTGGACGTGGTGCAGGCCGTCGACGGGGCGAGCCCCGCGTTCGTCTGCACCGAGATACGTCAGCGCGGACCGCTGGGGACGCCGCCGGACCAGTGCACGAAGCGGTGCCCCATCGCCCGGGCGATGGGAGCGGCCGACGCGGCGTGGCGCGCGTCGTTGGCCGCCGTCACGATCGCCGACCTCGCCGCATCCGTGGAGGGCGACAGCGGGCCCGAGGCCCTGCCGAGGATCGGCGCCTGGTTGAACGCGGACCCCGGGTGATCGGCCCCATTGATCGTTTTCCGCATGAGTGGAGCCGCCGGTCCCGTACGGTCGGCGTCCGGCCCTGCCCGCACGCCGCTCCGCCGGGCGGACTGCGTCGGCGGACGTGCCGGACCCGGGGTCGGGGCCGGGCTCGGGGGCGTCAGCGCGGACCGGTGGTCGGCGGGTCGACGGCGAACAGCTGCTCCTCGACGTGGTCGAGTGCCACCCGCAGGGCGCCCATCGACACCACCTCGGTGCCGAGCGCGGCGAGCACCACGTCCGGCGAGCGCAGGGTGAACTGCGCGAGCCGCTCGCGCAGCGGCTCCAGGACACCGCCGATCCCGGCCGCCCAGCCGCCGACCACCACGAGCTGCGGGTCGAGCGCGAGCACCAGCGCGGCGACGTCGTGCACCAGCCGCCGCAGGAAGCGGTCCATCGCGACCTGGGCCACCTCGTCGCCCTCGCGGGCGAGTTGCAGCACGCGGGCGACGGCTGCCTCGTCCAGCGGGTCGAGGGGCTTGCCGGTGGTGGACAGCAGCCGTTCCGGGAACGCCTCCTGGCCGAGCAGGTGCAGGGCGCCGATCTCGCCGGCGGCGCCGCCGTAACCGCGGTGCAGCCGGCCGTTGATGAGGGAGCCCGCGCCGGGGCTGAGCCCGGCCATCACGAAGACCACGTCGCCCTTGCCGACCGCGGCGCCCTTCCAGTGCTCGGCGATCGCGGCGAGGTTGGCGTCGTTCTCGATCACCACGGGGCAGCGGAACGAGCGGCGCAGCCGGGCCCCGAGGTCCAGTCCCGTCCAGCCCGGCATGGCGGTGGACAGCTGGACGGTGCCCTCGGCGTCGACGATGCCGGGGGTGCCGACCGCGACGGCCCACAGGCTGTCCCGGGAGACCCCGGCCTTGCGCAGGAGTTCGGCGACGGCCGTCCGCATCAGGCCGAGCCGCTCCTCGGCGTCGAGGGTCTCCTCGGCGGGCTTGGCGTGGCTCCCGAGGATGTCGCCGGTGAGATCGGCGAGGGTGACCCGGACGTCGTGCACGCCGATCTCGATGCCGAGCACGTGCCCGGCCTCGGCGCGGAACCGGTACCAGCGGGCCGGCCGGCCGCGCCGTCCGTTGTCCTGGGCCTGCTCGACTTCGGCGACCAGTCCGGACTCCACCAGGCCCTCGATGACGCCCTCGACGGTGGGCCGGGAGAGCCCGGTGTCGCCGACGAGCCGGGTGAGGGTGACGGACTGTCCGTCGCGCAGCGCCCGCAGGGTGACGGCCGCGTTGATGCGACGCAGCAGCGAGGAGTCCCCTCCGGTGAGCCGATCCGCCAAGACGCTGCCCTTCCCGCGTTCGCGCGACAGCTCTGGCGCGCGGTGCCGAGTGCGCGGTGACCTCCTTGCCCCGCGAGAGTCCGCCGCGGGGCAGCACGGCACACGGCGGTGCGTTCTGCCCGGGGCGTCAGCCGGATCGTACTCGGGCACCCTCGGGGCCGCGAGCGTTTCCGCAGCTCATCACGGCTTCGGTATGGAAACGGTACCAACGTGGTGACGCTGGGGTGAGGGGCCCGGCGGTGGCCGCCCGGTGGGCACTCGATGGGCGGGCCGCGCGGCCGGGCCGGACGTCACCGGTCCGGGGTCACCGCCGGGCCGTCCGCGGGCCGGTGGCGGGTCGGGCGGTCGCCGACGGGCCCGTCGGTCGGCCCGGGCGGGTGTCCGGGGCCCTATGCTGCGGGCATGCCGAACCAGAGTTCCGCCCTGCTGCCGGATGCCGCCGACCGCGCGGACGCGGCCTTCGTCCGGGCGGCGACCCGGCCGGCGGACGTGCCCTTCGTGCCCGAGGTCCGGCTGCAGATGGCCGAGGACGCCATCGCCCTGTGGGAGACGACCGAGACGGCGCGCGGC
This sequence comes from Kitasatospora paranensis, assembly GCF_039544005.1. Taxonomy (NCBI): domain Bacteria; kingdom Bacillati; phylum Actinomycetota; class Actinomycetes; order Kitasatosporales; family Streptomycetaceae; genus Kitasatospora; species Kitasatospora paranensis. The sequence goes on along the minus strand of NZ_BAABKV010000001.1, from coordinate 1,319,533 downwards.
GAGATCGGGCTGCCGCCGCCGTTCTGGGCGTTCGCCTGGGCCGGCGGCGTGGCGGTCGCCCGGTACGTGCTCGACCACCCGGAGCTGGTGGCGGGGCGGACGGTGCTGGACGTGGCCGCCGGGTCGGGGCTGGTGGGGATCGCGGCCGCGCTGCGCGGCGCGGCGTCCGTGCGGGCCGCCGAGATCGACGCGTACGCGGTGGCGGCCGTCGGCATCAACGCGGAGCTGAACGGGGTCCGGGTGGATGCGGCGGTCGAGGACCTGCTCGACGGCGACGGCGGCCCGGCCGAGGTGGTGCTGGCCGGGGATGTCTTCTACGAGCGGGGCATGGCCGCCCGGTTCCTGCCGTTCCTGGAGCGGGCGCAGGCGCGGGGTGCGCTGGTGATCGTGGGCGACCCGGGCCGCGCCTATCTGCCGCGGGAGCGGTTCACCGCGCTGGCCGCCTACGAGGTGCCGGTGGTCGCGGACCTGGAGGACGCCGCGCTGAAGACGACCACCGTCTGGCAGCTCACGGCCGCGGCGCCGCCGGCGGTCTGACGGCCGCGCAGGGGCAGCACACCGGCGGCCCGGCACGGCGTCCCGGTGTGGTGTCCCGGGATGTGGAATTCGCGGCCGCGGCGGGTGCGTGCTGTTAGACAGGCGCCATGAGTGACATCACCGTGCGCACCGCCGATCCGGCGGAGATACCCGACCTGCTGGCCTTCTGGGCGCGTGCCGCCGAGGGCGCCAGCATCACCGACGACCCGGCCGGGGTGGCCCGGCTGCTGGAGCGCGACCCGCAGGCGCTGATCGTCGCCGAACTCGACGGGGCGCTGGCCGGCACGGTGATCGCCGGGTTCGACGGCTGGCGGTGTCATCTGTACCGGCTGGCGGTGGCCCCGGAGCTGCGGCGGCGCGGGATCGGCGGGGCGCTGGTGGCGGCGGCCGAGGAGCGGTTCGCCGCGCTCGGGGCCGGCGGGCCGACGCCATGGTGCTGGAGCGCAACGAGGAGGGCCGGGCCGCCTGGGCGGCGTCGGGGTACCACCGGGAGGACCAGTGGCGGCGCTGGGTGAAGCCGCTGGGTGAGGGCGGTGCGACGGGTCGCGACACACCGGCCGGGGACTCCGCAGCGCTGGACATGTGACCAATTGGTCACCTATTCTGGAGCCGTGTCCGACGACGACCTGGTGTTCAAGGCCCTCGCCGACCCGACCCGCCGGTTCCTGCTCGACCTGCTGTTCGCCCGCGACGGGCGGACGCTCACCGAGCTGGAGTCCGAGCTGGAGATGAGCCGGTTCGGCGTCATGAAGCACCTGCGCGTCCTGGAGGACGCAGGACTCGTCGTCACGCGGAAGTCCGGCCGCGAGAAGCTGCACTTCCTCAATCCCGTGCCGATCCGGCTCGTCCACGACCGCTGGATCGACAAGTACACGGAACGGCGCGTGGCGGCACTGACCGAGCTCAAGGCAGACTTGGAGAAGGACTCATGACCGTCAACCAGCCCGCGGCGACCACGCAGGTCTACCGCGTGTACATCAAGGCCACGCCCGAGCAGGTCTGGGAGGCCATCACGAAGCCCGAGTGGACGGACCGCTACGGCTACGGCGGCCTCACCGACTACAACCTGACCCCCGGCGCCCCCTACGCGACCCGGCCCGGCCCGGCCATGGTCGAGGGCGCCGCCGCCCAGGGGTTCGCGATGCCCGACACCATCATCGACGGCGAGGTCGTCGAGGCGGACCCGCCGCGCCGCCTGGTGCTGACCTGGCGGATGCTGATGGAGCCGCAGCTCAAGGAGGAGGGCTTCACCCGCCTCACCTACGAGCTCGCCGAGAAGGACGGCTCCACCCGTCTCACCGTCATCCACGAGCTGGCCGACGCGCCGCAGCTCGCCGCACTGGTCAGCGGCCGGTACGACGACGAGGCGATGGGCGGCGGCGGTGGCTGGAGCTGGGTGCTCAGCGACCTGAAGTCCCTGCTGGAGACGGGCAAGACGCTCGCCCAGTGAGGCCCGGCACCCGCCGGCGGGTGTCGCGGGTGGCAGGGGCGGGCGGCCGGACCGGGGAAGGGGGCCGGCCGCCCGCCTCGCCCTTTCTCGGACCCTCCGCATGCCGATGACCCGTCACCGAATCCGGGGCGCGTGGAGGCGGCGCGCTCGTCCTGCGACCGGGCCACCGGCCCGCAACCGCCCGGTCCGTCCTACGGCGTACCCGGCGCCGGCACCGCGTGCGTGCGGGTGAAGGCCGCCGCGTCCCAGTCGCCGCCGAGGGACGGCGCCAGTGCGGCGTGCGCGAGGGCGCGGAACGGCTCGCCGCCCTCCCCGGTCGCGCCCGCCGGCAGGGCGCCGAGCAGCGGCGCGTCGGCGACGAGCGGGAGGTCGGCGAGGTTGCAGCAGGAGGCCAGGTCGGCGGCGTCCGGCCAGGAGCCGACCACCACACCGGCGAGCGGCAGGCCCCGGGCCCGCAGTGCCTCTGCGGTCAGCGCGGTGGTGTTCAGCGTCCCGAGCCCGGCCGAGGCGACCAGCAGCACCTCCACCCCCGGCACCCGCTCGGCGGTGGCCAGGGCGAGATCGGCGAACGTCCGGCCCTGCTCGTCGTAGCGGACGAGCAGCCCGCCCGCGCCCTCCACCAGCACCAGGTCGTGATCGGCCGCCAGTTCGGCGACCGCGTCGGCGACCTGCTCGGGAGCGACCGGCGGCAGCCCGGAGCGCCGCGCCGCGGTGTCCGGGGCGAGCGGCTCCGGGTAGCGGGCCAGCTCCCGGACGGTGACCGGCCGGTCGGGCCGGGCGGCCAGCCGCAGCACCTCGGCGGCGTCACCCGGCTCGCCGGGGGCGACCCCGGTCTGACCGGGCTTCAGCACGGCCACCGACCCGGTGGCCACCGCGGCGACGGCCGCCGTCACGGCGGTCTTGCCGACCTCGGTGCCGGTGCCGGTGACGAACAGGACGGTCATGCGGAACTCCTCACAACAGGGGGTCAGCCCGCCGCCGCGGCGGCGGTGACGCCTGCCGCGATCCGGGCGAGGTCGTCGTCCCCGGTGACGTACGGCGGCATCGTGTAGACCAGGTCGCGGAACGGCCGCAGCCAGACGCCCTCGCGGGCGGCCGCCGCCGTGGCGGCCCGCATGTCGACGGGGTGGTCGAGCTGGACGACGCCGATCGCCCCCTGTACCCGCACGTCGAGCACGCCGGGGGTGTCGGCGGCCCCGGCGAGCCCCGCCCGCAGGCCGGTCTCGATCCGCTTCACCTCGACCTGCCAGTCCTGGTCGAGCAGCAGGCCCAGGGAGGCGTTGGCGACGGCCGCCGCCAGCGGGTTGCCCATGAACGTCGGCCCGTGCGCCAGCACCGGCATCTCACCCCGGCTGATCCCGTCCGCGACCTCGGCCGTGCAGAGCGTCGCGGCCATCGTCAGGTACCCGCCGGTCAGCGCCTTGCCCAGGCACATCACGTCCGGCGAGACCCCGGCGTGGTCGGCGGCGAACAGCGCCCCGCTGCGGCCGAAGCCGGTGGCGATCTCGTCGAAGACCAGCAGCACCCCGTGCGCGTCGCAGAGCTCGCGCAGCAGCCGCAGGTACGCGGGGGAGTGGAAGCGCATGCCGCCCGCGCCCTGCACCACCGGCTCGACGATGACGGCCGCGAGCTCGTCCGCGTGCCGCTCGACGAGGTCGGCGAGCGCGGCCGCGTACGCCGGGTCCACCGGTGCGTCGAAGCCGGCCGGCGGCTCGGCCGCGAACAGCTGCTGCGGCAGCACACCGCCCCACAGGTGGTGCATCCCGCCGTCCGGGTCGCAGACCGACATCGGGTGGAAGGTGTCGCCGTGGTAGCCGCCGCGCCAGGTGAGCACCCGGCGCTTGGCGGGCCGCCCGACGGACTGCCAGTACTGCAGGCACATCTTGAGGGCGACCTCGACCGCGACCGAGCCGGAGTCGGCCAGGAAGACGTGCCGCAGCGGCTCGGGGGTGATCCCGACGAGCGTGGCGGCGAGCCGGACGGCGGGCTCGTGGGTGAGCCCGCCGAACATCACGTGGCTCATCCGGCCGAGCTGGTCCCGGACGGCCTCGTCCAGGACCGGGTGCCGGTAGCCGTGGATGGCCGCCCACCAGGACGACATCCCGTCGACCAGCTCGCGGTGCCCGGCCACCGGCTCGGCCAGCCGCAGCCGCACCCCGGACGCCGACTCCACCACGAACGGGTCGACGGTGCCCGGCATCGGCCCGTACGGGTGCCAGACGTGTGCCCGGTCGAGGCCGAGCAGCTGGGGGACCTCCATCAGGCGTTGGGAGCGAGCTCGGTGCCGGCCCCGCGGCGGCGGACCCGGACCAGGTCGGTCCTGGCCTCGTCCGTGCCGGCCGCGTCGTCCGCGACCGGCTCCGACGCCGGTGCGTCGGCTGCCGCCGCGGGCCCGCCGCACGGCCCGCAGCCGCCGCCGGTGCCGCACGCGTGCTCCGCGGCGCCGTCCGCGCTGCCGCAGGCGGACGTGCCGCCGCCGCAGCCGTGCCCGGCCGCCGCCGCGGCGTCCGCGCGGTGGCGCGGCAGGGTCGCCTCGCCCGCACCCTCGACGGTGAAGCCGGCGTCCTTGATCATGTCGAGGTCGGCCTGGCCGGCCTGGCCCTCGCTGGTGAGGTAGTCGCCGAGGAAGATCGAGTTGGCGACCTCCAGGCCGAGCGGCTGAAGCGACCGCAGGTGGACCTCGCGGCCGCCGGCGATCCGCACCTCGACGTCCGGGCAGACGAACCGCACCATCGCCAGGATCCGCAGGCAACGCTGCGGCGAGAGGTTCCACTCCTGGGCGAGCGGCGTGCCCTCGAACGGAATCAGGAAGTTCACCGGCACCGAGTCCGAGCCCAGCTCGCGCAGCGCGTACACCACGTCGACCAGGTCCTCGTCGCTCTCGCCCATGCCCGCGATCAGGCCCGAGCAAGCCGACAGGCCGGCGCCGTGCGCCTTCTGCACGGTGTCCACCCGGTCCGCGTAGGTGTGGGTGGTGGTGATGTCGCCGTAGGTGGCCTCGGAGGTGTTCAGGTTGTGGTTGTACGCGTCGGCGCCGGCAGCCTTCAGGCGCTCCGCCTGATTGTCCGACAGCAGCCCCAGACAGGCGCAGACCTCGACCTGCTCGTTGGCGTCCTTGATGGCGGAGATGGTGTCGGCGACCCGGTCGATGTCGCGGTCCGTCGGCCCGCGGCCGCTGGCCACCAGGCAGACCCGCTTGGCGCCGCCGGCCAGGCCCGCGGCCGCCGCCTCGGCGGCCTGCTCCGGCTTCAGCCAGGTGTACTTGAGGATCTCCGCCTTGGAACCGAGCCGCTGCGAGCAGTACGAGCAGTCCTCCGGGCAGAGGCCGCTCTTCAGGTTCACCAGGTAGTTGAGCTTCACCCGCCGGCCGAACCACTGCCGGCGGACCTTCCCGGCGGCCGCGACGACGTCCAGCAGGTCGTCGTCGGTCGTGGCGAGGACGGCCAGGGCCTCCTCACGGGTGGGGAGTTCCCGGCGCAGGCCCTTGGCGATGAGGGTGTCGAGCAGATCCATGGGCCCGATCCTGCCCGGGGCACCTCGCGTTCCGCCAGAGGGAACCCGCCAGAAGATCCGTCCGGCGGTGTGCGAGTTGTCACAGTGCCGCAGCTCAGGGTAGTGGCGCAGGTCACGTGCGCCCCCACCGGGCCCCGTCACGCCCCGTCGCACCCCCGGCCCGGACCCGGACTGCTCGGACAGCTGATCATCTGCTTACAATCTCCGCCATGACGACCCAGGGGAGCGCCCCGCGCCACCGGCAGGCCAGGACACCGTCGCGCCCGCCGACCGGCGCGGACACGGGCCCGGGCGGCGCCGTGCCGTCCTCTGGTGCGCCGTCGCGGTCGTCGCCGTCGGCGCCGGCTGGGTGGTGAGCCGCCCCAACCCCGGTGATCTGATACCCGGCCTGGGCCCGACCAGCGGCCAGTCCAAGAAGGCCCAGCCCGCCCCGGGCCTGGCCTCCGCGCAGCCCCTGACGGAGGCGCAGGCCTTCACCTCCGACCACTACTTCCCGGCCGCGGACACCGTCGACCTCGGAGCCTTCCAGGCCGCCCGCACGGCCGCCCGGGACGGCGCCGACTGCACCGAGACGCTGACCGACCGCGGCCACGACCCGCTGCACGGCACCGGCTGCCAGGGCTACGTCAGCGTCGGCTACACCCGCACCGACGACCAGATCGTCAGCAGCGTGACGGTGCTGCGCTTCGCCGACGCGCAGAGCGCGCTCAAGGCCCGCCAGGCCCTCACCGACCCGACCGTGCTGGCCTTCCTCGCGGCCGACACCGCACCGTCCGGCGCCGTGCCGTCCGGTGCCGCACCGTCGGCCTCCGCGCCGGCCTCCCCGGCCTCGTCCGCGAGCCCCTCCGGCGCGCCCGCCCCGCGGCCGGCCGAGGTGCTCCGGGTCGAACCGGTCGGCCACTACCTGACCATCGCCGTCTCGCGCTACGCCGACCGCCGCACCACCGCCCCGGTCGGCGACACCGCCCTCGCCGACGCGACCCGCGCCGTGTCGTACACCGCGCGGGCCCCGTTCGTCTGGATGTAGCCGTCCGGCCGCAGCGGAGCCCCGTACGGGGCTCCGCTGCGGCCCGGTGGCGGTCCGCGGCGGCCCGTCAGCCGCCCAGCCGGTTCACGGCGGTGACCCGCAGGACCGCCCGGCCCTCCTCGTCGGAGCCGTACAGGTCGACCTCGGCGCCGATGCCCCAGTCGCGGTCCCCGGCCGGGTCGTCGAAGATCTGCCGGACCCGCCACAGGCCCTCGTCCTCGACCTCTTCGATGAGGAGCATCTTCGGACCGCGGGCGTCCGGGCCCGTCCCCAGGTCGTCGTACTCCTCCCAGTACCCGTCCATGGCGTCCGCCCAGCGGTCGGCGTCCCAGCCGTACTCGCCGTCCAGCTCGCCCAGCGTGCCGTAGTGCTCCAGCGCGGCGAGCTCGACCCGGCGGAACATCTCGTTGCGCACCAGCACCCGGAAGGCGCGGGCGTTGGCGGTGACCGGCGCCGGCTTGTCGTCCAGCCGGACTTCCGCGGCGGCCGGCTCGGTCGGGTTGGCCAGCGCCTCCCACTCGTCGAGCAGCGAGGAGTCGACCTGGCGGACGAGCTCGCCGAGCCAGGCGATGACGTCCTTCAGGTCGTCCGTCTTCAGGTCGTCCGGGACGGTCTGCTCCAGCGCCTTGTACGCGCCCGCCAGGTACCGCAGCACGATGCCCTCGGTGCGGGCCAGGTCGTAGTGGCCGACGAAGTCCGTGAACGTCATCGCCCGCTCGTACAGGTCGCGGACGACCGACTTGGGCCGCAGCGGGTGGTCGCCGATCCACGGGTGCGCCCGCTGGTACACCTCGTAGGCGTGGCCGAGCAGCTCCTCCAGGGGCTTCGGGTAGGTGATCTCCTGGAGCCGGGCCATCCGCTCCTCGTACTCCACGCCGTCGCGCTTCATCTCGCCGATGGCCTCGCCGCGGGCCTTGTTCTCCTGCGAGGCGAGGATCTGCCGCGGGTCGTCCAGCGTCGCCTCGACGACCGAGACCACGTCCAGCGCGTACGAGGGCGACTCCGGGTCGAGCACGTCGAAGGCGGCCAGCGCGAAGGTGGACAGCGGCTGGTTCAGCGCGAAGTTCTCCTGGAGGTCGAGGGTGAGTCGCACCGTGCGGCCCTCGGCGTCCGGCTGCTCCAGGCGCTCCACCACGCCGCCCTCCAGCAGCGAACGGTAGATCGCGATCGCGGAGCGGATGTGCCGGCGCTGCGCCGCGCGGTCCTCGTGGTTGTCGGTCAGCAGCTTGCGCATCGCCTGGAACGGGTCGCCGGGGCGGCCGATCACCGACAGCAGCATCGCGTGGCTCACCTTGAACCGGCTGACCAGCGGCTCCGGGTCGGCGGCGATCAGGCGCTCGAAGGTCTCCTCGTTCCAGCCGACGAAGCCCTCCGGTGCCTTCTTCCGGACGACCTTGCGGCGCTTCTTCGGGTCGTCGCCCGCCTTGGCGAGCGCCTTGTCGTTCTCCACCACGTGCTCGGGGGCCTGCGCGACGACCTGGCCGACGGTGTCGTAGCCCGCGCGCCCGGCCCGGCCGGCGATCTGGTGGAACTCGCGGGCGCGCAGCACCCGCACCCGCTGCCCGTCGTACTTGGACAGCGCGGTGAACAGCACGGTGCGGATCGGCACGTTCACGCCGACGCCGAGCGTGTCGGTGCCGCAGATGACCTTCAGCAGGCCGGCCTGGGCGAGGCGCTCCACCAGCCGGCGGTACTTGGGCAGCATGCCGGCGTGGTGCACGCCGATGCCGTGCCGCACGTACCGGGAGAGGTTGCGGCCGAACTTGGTGGTGAAGCGGAAGCCGCCGATCAGGTCCGCGATGGCGTCCTTCTCGGCCTTGGTGCACATGTTGATGCTCATCAGCGACTGCGCCCGCTCCACCGCCTCCTTCTGGGTGAAGTGCACGACGTACACCGGCGCCTGGCCGGTCGTCAGCAGCTCCTCCAGGGTGTCGTGGAGGTTGGTGCGCCGGTACTCGTAGAACAGCGGCACCGGTCGGGTCGCGGAGCGCACGGTGGTGGTGGGCCGGCCGGTGCGGCGGGTCAGGTCCTCCTCGAAGCGGCGGACGTCGCCGAGGGTGGCGGACATCAGCAGGAACTGCACCTGCGGCAACTCCAGCAGCGGGATCTGCCAGGCCCAGCCGCGGTCCGGCTCGGCGTAGAAGTGGAACTCGTCCATCACCACCTGGCCGATGTCGGCCCGGTCGCCGTCGTGCAGCGCGATCTGCGCCAGCACCTCGGCGGTGCAGCAGATGATCGGCGCGGTCGGGTTCACCGAGGCGTCGCCGGTCATCATGCCGACCTGCTCGGTGCCGAAGATCTTGCAGAGGTCGAAGAACTTCTCCGAGACCAGGGCCTTGATCGGCGCGGTGTAGAACGTCCGCTTGCCCTCGGCCAGCGCGGCGAAGTGCGCACCCGCCGCGACCAGGCTCTTTCCCGAACCGGTGGGGGTCGCCAGGATCACGTTGTTCCCGGAGACCAGCTCGATCAGCGCCTCCTCCTGGGCGGGGTAGAGGGAGATGCCGCGCTCCATCGCCCACTCGGCGAAGGTCTCGAACAGGGCGTCGGGGGTGGCGGGCTTCGGCATCAGGTCCAGGAGGGTCACCGGCCCATCTTGCCTGGTCGGGATCACCCCGGGCAAAGCCCGTGCACGATCACCCCGCTCCGGGCGGGCTCCGGGCCCGCCCGGCGGCGACGGAAAGCAACGCAGCATTCCCGCTGGAAACCCGGGTTTAACGCGTTTCGAGCCGCTCCGTCATATGCATGGGATTTACATCCGATCATGGTTTCGCGGCGGAACGCGAAACGCCGGGTTGCGTTACAGCGTGGTACTCCACCCGACGGCTCCCGGACTCCTAATCTCGACGGTCTACACCGCCTTCTGCGAGGAGACGAGCGATGAGCCGAGTGATCAGGGCCGCCCTGTATCAGACCGCGTGGACGGGGGACAAGGAGACGATGATCGCGGCCCACGAAAAGGCCGCCCGGGACGCCGCCGCCCAGGGCGCGCAGATCATCGGATTCCAGGAGGTCTTCAACGCCCCCTACTTCTGCCAGGTCCAGGAGCCGGAGCACTACGACTGGGCCGAGGCCGTCCCGGACGGCCCCACCGTGCAGCGGATGAGCGCCCTCGCCCGGGAGCTCGGCCTGGTGATCGTCGTCCCGGTCTACGAGGTCGAGCAGTCCGGCTTCTACTACAACACCGCCGCCGTCATCGACGCCGACGGCAGCTACCTCGGCAAGTACCGCAAGCACCACATCCCGCAGGTCAAGGGATTCTGGGAGAAGTACTACTTCAAGCCCGGAAACCTCGGCTGGCCGGTCTTCGACACCGCGGTCGGCAAGGTCGGCGTCTACATCTGCTACGACCGGCACTTCCCCGAGGGCTGGCGCGCCCTCGGTCTGGCCGGCGCGGAGATCGTCTACAACCCGTCCGCCACCAGCCGCGGCCTCTCCGCCTACCTCTGGCAGCTGGAGCAGCCCGCCGCCGCCGTCGCCAACGAGTACTACATCGCCGCGATCAACCGGGTCGGCGTCGAGGAGTACGGCGACAACGACTTCTACGGCACCAGCTATTTCGTCGACCCGCGCGGCCAGTTCGTCGGCGAGGTCGCCTCCGACAAGGACGAGGAACTCGTCGTCCGCGACCTCGACCTGGACATCATCGAACAGGTCCGCCAGCAGTGGGCGTTCTACCGGGACCGCCGTCCCGAGGCCTACGGCCCGCTCACCGAGGCCTGAGAGGAGAACGGCCCATGACCCGTACGGTCATCCGCGGCGGCCTCGTCGTCACCGCGGCCGAGGAACTGAACGCCGACGTCCTCATCGAGGACGAGCGGATCGTCGCCCTCGCCACCACCGGCAGCACCGTCGCCCAGGGCTGGACGGCCGACCGCGTCATCGACGCCACTGGGGCCTACGTCATCCCCGGCGGCGTCGACGCCCACACCCACATGGAGCTGCCCTTCGGCGGCACCTTCGCCTCCGACACCTTCGAGACCGGCACCCGCGCCGCCGCCTGGGGCGGCACCACCACCATCGTCGACTTCGCCGTCCAGTCCGTCGGCGCCTCGCTCCGCGAGGGCCTCGACGCCTGGCACACCAAGGCCGAGGGCAACTGCGCGATCGACTACGGCTTCCACATGATCCTCGCCGACGTCAACGACGCCAGCCTCAAGGAGATGGACCTCCTGGTGGGGGAGGGCATCACCTCCTTCAAGCTGTTCATGGCCTACCCCGGCGTCTTCTACAGCGACGACGGCAGGATCCTGCGCGCCATGCAGCGCGGCGCCGACAACGGCGGCCTGGTCATGATGCACGCCGAGAACGGCATCGCCATCGACGTCCTCGTCGAGCAGGCCCTCGCCGCCGGCCGGACGGACCCCGCTACCACGGCGAGGTCCGCCGCGAACTCCTGGAGGCCGAGGCCACCCACCGCGCCATCAAGCTCGCCCAGGTCGCGGGCTCCCCGCTCTACGTCGTGCACGTCTCCGCCGCCTCGGCCGTCGCCGAGATCGCCGGCGCCCGCGACCAGGGCCTGCCGGTCTTCGGCGAGACCTGCCCGCAGTACCTCTTCCTCTCCACCGACAACCTCGCCGAACCCGGCTTCGAGGGCGCCAAGTACGTCTGCTCCACCCCGCTGCGACCCAAGGAGCACCAGGCCGAGCTGTGGAAGGGCCTGCGCACCAACGACCTCCAAGTGGTCTCCACGGACCACTGCCCGTTCTGCTTCACCGGTCAGAAGGACCTCGGCCGCGGCGACTTCTCCAAGATCCCGAACGGTCTGCCCGGCGTCGAGAACCGGATGGACCTGCTGCACCAGGCCGTCGTCGACGGCCACATCACCCGGCGCCGCTGGATCGAGATCGCCTGCGCCACCCCCGCCCGGATGTTCGGCCTCTACCCGCGCAAGGGCACCATCGCGCCCGGCGCCGACGCCGACGTGGTGATCTACGACCCGACGGCCGTCCAGACCATCTCCGCCGAGACCCACCACATGAACGTCGACTACTCGGCGTACGAGGGCAAGGAGATCACCGGAAAGGTCCGCACCGTCCTCTCCCGCGGCACCGTCGTCGTCGACGACGGCACCTACCACGGCCGCGCCGGCCACGGCCGCTTCCAGCGGCGCGACACCTGCCAGTACCTCGACCGCTAGGAGACCCGTGGACATCGGCCTCGTCCTGCAGAGCGACCCGCCCGCCCAGCTGCTCATCGACCGGATGAAGCGCGCCGAGGCGGCCGGCTTCACCCACGGCTGGACCTTCGACTCGGTGGTGCTCTGGCAGGAGCCCTTCGTCATCTACAGCCGCATCCTCGCCGAGACCGAACGCCTGGTCGTCGGCCCGATGGTGACCAACCCCGCCACCCGCACCTGGGAGGTCACCGCCTCCCTGTTCGCCACCCTCAACGACATGTACGGCAACCGCACCGTCTGCGGCATCGGCCGCGGCGACTCCGCGCAGCGCGTCGCCGGCCGCCGCCCCGCCACCCTCGCCCGCCTCGGCGAGGCCATCCACGCCATCCGCGACCTCGCCGAGGGCCGGACCGTCGAGATCGACGGCACCGACATGCACATCCCCTGGGTCAAGGAGGGCGCCCGGCTGCCCGTCTGGATGGGCGCGTACGGACCCAAGGCACTCCACCTCACCGGCCAGGCCGCCGACGGCTTCATCCTCCAGCTCGCCGACCCCTACCTCACCGAGTGGATGGTCAAGGCCGTGCGCGACGCCGCCGCCGAGGCCGGCCGCGACCCGGCGTCGGTGACCGTCTGCGTCGCCGCCCCCGCCTACGTCACCGCGGACGACTCGCCCGAGGCCCTCGCCCACGCCCGCGAGCAGTGCCGCTGGTTCGGCGGCATGGTCGGCAACCACGTCGCCGACCTCGTCTCCCGCTACGGCGAGCACTCCGCGATGGTCCCCGAGGAGCTCACCGCCTACATCAAGGACCGGCACGGCTACGACTACAGCCACCACGGCCGCGCCGGGAACCCGGACACCGCCTTCGTCCCCGACGAGATCGTCGACCGCTTCTGCCTGATCGGCACCCCCGAGCGGCAGCTCGCCAAGCTCGAACAGCTCCGCTCCCTCGGCGTCGACCAGTTTGCCGTCTACGCCATGCACGACGCCATCGAGCCCACCATCGACGCCTACGGCAAGGGCATCATCCCCGCGCTGTCCTGACCCACCGTGACCTTCGGAGGCCACCCGGCCCGGGTGGCCTCCGGCCTTCCCCCACAAGGCGGTTGCCCATGTCCATAGCCCCGAGCGCACACCCTGACGGCAGAGTCGAACTCCCCGCCGGCGCCGACCTCACCGACCCCCGATTCGCCAACGCCGACCTCCGCCCCGTCCCCGTCGCCGTCGCCGTCGCCGTCGCCGTCGCCGTCGCCGTCGCCGTCGCCGCGCGACGCTGGACCACCTACCACTTCCTCGCCCTCTGGGTCGCGCAAGAGAGAACACGACCATCGCGTTAGGGCTTTGACCTGCAGGTCTGCCAGCTTCCTCTGTTCTCCTCTGTCGATGTCTTCCCCCGCGAGATCCTGCGACCCCGAGGTGGCCCGCCATGTCCTCCGATGCCCCATCCATAGCCGGAACGTCCATGACCCAGCAGACCTACCCCGACGGCCGGGTCGCCCTCGCCGAGGGGGTCGTCCTCGACGACTCCCGGTTCGTCAACGCCGACCTCGCGCCCGTCCCGGTCGCCAGACGCACCTGGGGCGTTTACAACTATCTGAGCCTCTGGGTCGGCATGGCCCACAACATCCCGTCCTGGACGCTGGCGTCCGGGCTGGTCGCGCTGGGCATGGACTGGAAGCAGGCCATCCTCACCATCGCGCTCGCCAACCTGATCGTGCTGGTGCCGATGCTGCTCACCGGGCACGCGGGCACCAAGTACGGGATTCCGTTCCCGGTGTTCGCCCGGGCCTCGTTCGGACTGCGGGGGCGAACCTGCCGGCGATGGTGCGGGCGGCGGTGGCGTGCGCGTGGTTCGGCATCCAGACCTGGATCGGCGGCGAGGGCATCTTCCTGCTGGCGGGCAAGCTGATCGGCAACGGCTGGCTGACGGCGTCCCATGTCGGTGGCTACCCGTGGACGCAGTGGCTGTCCTTCCTGGTGTTCTGGCTGATCCAGATGGCGATCATCGCCCGCGGCATGGAGACGCTGCGCCGGTTCGAGAACTGGGCGGCGCCGTTCGTCATCGTCGGCGCGATCGCCCTGCTGGTGTGGATCAGCGTGAAGGCGGGCGGCTTCGGGCCGCTGCTGGACCAGCCGTCCAAGCTCGGCTGGGGGAGCGGCTTCTGGAAGGTCTTCTTCCCCGCGCTGATGGGCATGATCGGCTTCTGGTCCACGCTGTCACTGAACATCCCGGACTTCACCCGCTTCGGCGGCTCGCAGAAGGCCCAGATCCGCGGCCAGGCGTTGGGCCTGCCGACCACGATGACGTTCTTCGCGTTGCTGTCGGTGCTGGTGACCTCCGGCTCGCAGGCGGTCTACGGGACGCCGATCTGGGACCCGATCGCGCTGGCGGCGAAGATGGACTCCACGGCGGGCATCCTGTTCGCCCTGCTGACCGTCATGATCGCCACCCTGTCCGTCAACATCGCGGCCAACGTGGTGTCGCCTGCGTACGACCTGTCGAACCTGCTGCCGAAGTGGGTCACGTTCCGCACCGGGGCGCTGATCACCGGTGTGGTCGGGATCGTGATCTTCCCGTGGAAGCTGATCTCAGATCCGCAGATCTACATCTTCACCTGGCTCGGCGTGGTCGGCGGCCTGCTCGGCACGGTCGCGGGCATCCTGATCGCCGACTACTGGATCGTCCGCCGTAGCACCCTGGACCTCGCCGACCTCTACCGCCCCGGCGGCCGCTACTGGTACGTGGGCGGCTGGAACTGGCGCGCTGTCACCGCCTTCGCCGTGGGCGGCCTCCTCGCCGTCGGCGGCTCCTACGGCGGCCCGTTCCCCACCGACGGCCTGATCCCCTCCTCAAGCCGCTCGCCGACTACGGCTGGGCGGTGGGGCTGGCGTCGTCGCTGGCGCTCTACGTCGCCCTCAGTGCGGGAAGCCGCCGCACCACCGCGTGACCTCGGGGCAGGGCTGCCAAGTCATCTGGTGGCCCCGCTCCCCGACGTCCGTACCGGCGCAGCACGGCTCGGGCGTGGGGCATCCCCTGCGGGGCGGGATGCCTACACCTCGATGTGGGAGCCCATGATGATCGTGCGGTCGCGGGGGAGGCCGAAGTACTCGGCGGCGTCGGCCGTGATGTAGGAGGTGGCGATGAACAGGCGCTTGCGCCACGGCGCCATCGTCGCCTCCTTCCCGCGCCGCAGCTCGATCTTCGACAGGAAGTAGGACGCCTGGTCGAGCTCCAGCCGGCCTTCCGTCTCGGCCGGGTCGAGCAGTGCGAGCGTGCCGGGCACGTCCGGGGTCTCCATGTAGCCGAAGCGGGCGGTGACGTGGATGATGCCGTCCTCGGCGTAGCCGAGGTCGTCGACGAGGATCCGCTGTTCGGCGGGTACCCGGGGCACGGTCTCGGTCCTGATGGAGAGGATCACCACCTGGTCGTGCCGCACCCCGTTGTGCTCGACGTTGGCCCGCAGGGCCAGCGGGGCCGTCTGTTTCCCCCGGTTGAGGAAGACGGCGAGCCCGGGGACGCGGAGCGCCGCCACCTCGCCGCTGTGGAGGTCGTCGACGAACTGCCGCAGCGGGCCCTCGTGCCGTGCCCGTTCCGCGGTGACGATGGCGCGGCCGCGCTGCCAGGTCGTCATGACGGTGAACGCCGTGAGGCCGATCAGCAGGGGCAGCCAGGCGCCGTGCAGGAACTTGGTCGCGTTGGCCGCCACGAACAGCAGGTCGACGAAGAGCAGCACCGTCGCGCCGACGGCGACCAGCCACTTCGGCGTGCTCCACCTCGCGCGGGCGACGTAGAAGAAGAGCAGGGTGGTGATGGTGATGGTGCCGGTGACCGCCATGCCGAACGCGAAGGCCAGCGCCGCGGAGCTGCGGAAGGCGAAGACCAGGGTGAGCACGGAGACCATCAGCAGCCAGTTGATCCACGGCACGTAGATCTGACCCATGGTCGACTCGGAGGTGTAGGCGATCCGCAGCCGTGGCAGGTAGCCGAGCTGGGCCGCCTGTGAGGCGACCGAGTACGCGCCGGTGATCACCGCCTGGGAGGCGATCACCGTCGCCGCGGTGGCCAGCACGACCATCGGCAGCCGACCCCAGCCGGGCGTGAGCAGGAAGAACGGGCTGCTGATGTTGGCCGGGTCGGCGAGGATCTTCGAGCCCTGACCGAGGTAGCTCAGCACGCATGCGGGGAAGACGAGGAACAGCCAGCCGCGGGTGATCGACCGGCGGCCGAAGTGCCCCATGTCGGCGTAGAGCGCCTCGGCGCCGGTGACCGCGAGCACGACGGCCGCCAGGGCGAAGAACGCGGTGCCGAAGTGGCCGAACAGGAAGGTCAGGGCATAGGTCGGTGACAGGGCCTTGAGGATCTCCGGGTGGTCGGCGATGCCGGTGGCGCCGCACGCGCCGATGGCCGTGAACCAGACGATCATCACCGGTCCGAACACCCGGCCGACCGCCGCGGTGCCCCTGCGCTGGACGAGGAACAGCACCACGATGATCGACGCGGTGATCGGCACCACCGCGTCCGCGAGCGACGGCTCGACCACCTTGAGGCCCTCGACCGCGGACAGCACGGAGATCGCCGGGGTGATCATGCTGTCGCCGAAGAACAGCGACGCGCCGAAGATCCCCAGCGCGGCCAGCACGACGGTGGTCCGCCGGCTTCGCTGGGAGCTCGACCGCCGCAGCAGGGTGATCAGCGCCATGATGCCGCCCTCGCCGTCGTTGTCGGCGCGCATCGCCAGCAGCACGTAGGTGACCAGGACGATGATCACCACCGACCAGAAGACGAGCGACACCACCCCGTACACGTTCGCCGTGGAGACCGGGACGGGGTGCGGGTCGTTCGGGTCGAACACCGTCTGGAGCGTGTAGATCGGGCTCGTCCCGATGTCACCGAAGACCACGCCGAGCGCACCCACCACCAGCGCGAGGCGCGCCGTGTCGTGGGCGAGCGAGTGCCCGGTCACCGGTGGCCCGGGGGCGGCGTCGCGATGGGCCATGGTGGTCCTCCTCCGGGCATGCCATTCGGCCGCGGGCCGGGCGCGGCGGCGGGACGGGTGCCAGTGGGGCGGACATTACCCATCCCGTCGGGCAACCGGCAGCAGGCTGCGCCGTGCCTCTGGGGTGTCGGACGGCGCCACGGCCGGCGTCTTGACGGTCGCGGTCGGCGCCTTGACGGTCGAAGCCGGCGCCTTCGAGGTCGGGGCCGCGCCGGATCCGCCGGCGGGTGGGGGCCGGGCAGGCAACGGGACGGCAGGACCGGGCAGGCAACGGGACGGGTGGGCCGCCTGGTTGAATGCCTTTCGGGGCGCGGAGATCCCGGGCCCCGGTTGTACCGCCGCGCCCGACCGAGGTCCGATGCCCACCCTGCAGCCGCTCGTCACCGCCTTCGCCCCGATCTGGATGCTGACCGCGATCGGCTACCTGGTCGCCCGGACGGGGCTGCTCGGCACCCAGGCGGAGCAGGTGCTGAGCCGCTTCGTGTTCCACGTGGCCATGCCGGCGGCACTGTTCACCACGGTGGCCCGCACGCCGCTCAGCGCGTTCGCCGACACCTGGATGGTGGCGTTCGCCGCCGGCACCCTGGTCGCCTCCGGCCTCGGCCTGGCCGCGGGCCGCTGGATCTTCGGCCGCGAGCCCGCCGACCAGGCGATCAGCGGCATGGCGGCCGGCTACGTCAACTCGGGCAACCTGGGCATCCCGGTGGCCGTCCAGGTGCTCGGCGACGCCTCCTTCGTGGCCCAGGTCCTGCTGTTCCAGGTCCTGGTGGTCACCCCGCTCGTCCTCGCCGTCCTGGACGCGGGCACCGGCACCGAACGGGGCCCCGGCGCGCGGCTGCGCCGGGCGCTGGGGCTGCCGCTGCGCAATCCGATCATCCTCGGCGCGGGGCTCGGCGCGCTGTTCTCGGCGACCGGCCTGCACCTGCCACAGGCCGTCGGCCACTCCTTCGACCTGCTCGGCGCGGCCGCCGTGCCGACCGCGCTGGTGACGCTGGGCATGTCGCTGTGCGGCCGGGCGGCGCCCGCCGCCGTCATCTCCGCCGAGAGCGGGGTCGCGGTCGCGATCAAGACGGTGGTCCAGCCGCTGACCGCCCTCGCGGTGGGTGCCCTGCTGCTCCGCCTGCCGCCGCATCACCTGCTCGCCGTTGTCCTGCTCTCCGCGCTCCCCACCGCGCAGAACGTCTTCGTCTACGCCCGCCAGTACGGGCGCAGCACCACGCTTGCGCGGGAGTCCGTGGTCGGGTCGACGCTGCTGTCGATGGCGACGCTGTCCACGATCGTCTGGGGGTTCGGCGGTCACTGAGCGGCGGATCGGGCGGCGGATCGGGCGGCGGCCCTGCCGCCCCGGCCGAGGCAGACGCGGGGCAGAGGCGGCGTCAGAGGTCCTCCGCGCCCTCCGCGCCGTAGAGCTCGTGGATCTCCAGACCGTCCGCTCCCAGGCCCGTCAGTTCGGCGTGCTCCTGCATCCGGCCGGCGTACGCGGAGTGTTCGGCCGGGCCGTCCCAGGCGTCGAGGCCGAAGTCGAGGCCGGCCGCCGCCGCGAGGTAGACGTCCAGGCCCGGGTACTCGACCCCGACGTACGGGATGTCGTCCATGTCGGCGACGAGGACGGGGTACTCGCCGTGGGAGTCGGGCTCGCCGCCCAGGTAGAGGAAGCGCCGCGAGTCGCGGCCGCCGAACAGGGGCAGGCACGGCCCCGGCAGCAGGGTCTCGAACGCGGCGAACGACTCCGTCCAGGCGCGTTCGGCGGACCCGAAGCCGAACATCCCGGCCACGACCGCCGAGAGCGACCCGCCGCGGAGGTCCGGACGGGCCGGATCCGCGTACCAGCCGAGTTCGGCGAGCCAGCCGGCGTCGAACGCGAGCCAGCGGCGCAGGCTGGGCGGCAGCGGTCGCCCGTCGGGCAGCGCCAGGGACGTCAGGACGTCGGGCGGCAGCGGCACCGGCGTGTCGAGATCGGGCGCATCGGTCGTGTCCCACCCGTCCCGTCGCACCCGTTCGACGACCTGGTCGATGAGTGCCGTGCCGTGCATGCTCGCGTCCATGCCCGTACTGTGGCACGCCCCTCCGACATCGCCTGCGGTCCTCCGGCGTCGCCGCCACGGATCCGACGCCACGGATCCGACGCCGGGCGCGGCCGCCTTCCGGGCTGCGGTACCCACAACGGCGGTGGCGGCGGGGCCGGGCAGGTCCGCGGCGTCGTCAGGCGAGGTCCCGGGCGGCCCGCATGCCCTTCGCGCGCGCGGCCGCCCACGTCCCGTCGGAGCCGAGCAGGTCGAGGATCCCGGCGGCGCCGGCGGGACGGGTGGAAGCGGCCAGCACGGCCCCGCTGAACGTCGTGCTGATCGCGGCGCCGCCGGGCAGCGGCCCGACGACCACGACACCCGGCAGGTCCATCAGCTCGCTCTGCTGCTGGAACGCCAGCTCGGCCCCGCCGGAGGCCAGCAGGCTGCCGGCCGGCACCCCGGCGGTGCCTGGACGAGCCGCGGTGCGAGCACCTCGGACAGGCCCAGCCGCGCCGTCAGATCGACCAGGGCCGTACCGCTGGGGCCCGTGGAGTACGCGATCCGCCGCGCGGCCAGGAGGACGGCCCGCAGGTCGGACTCCGAGTCGAGGGCGGGCACCGGCGATCCCGCCGGGACGGCGGCGACGACCTGGGAGACCCACAGCGGGCGCAGCGTGTCCGCGAGGAGGTGTCCCTCGCCCGCGAGTCGCGCCAGGGCGTCGTCGGCGAGCACCAGCAGGTCGCCCTCGGCCCCCTCGCGCACCCGCCGCGCGACCTCGACCCCGCCGGCCGACTCGAACCGCACCGCGGTGCCGTGGGCGCGCCGGATGTGTGCGGACAGCTCGGCCAGCAGCTGTCGCGTCGCCATCGAGGACAGCCCGGAAAACGCTCGGTTCATGGTGCCTCCGTGTGCGCGGCCGATGCTACGACGGGCGGACGGGCGGCTCAATGCCCTTCTGGGACACTGACCGCGTGAGCACAACCCGGAGCACGGCGGCTGGAAAAGTTCTCGAAGTCCTCTCGACGTTCGGCCGCGATTGCCAGTCGCAGACGCTGTCGGAGATCGCCCAGCGTACGGGCCTGCCCCTGAGCACCGCCCACCGGGTGGTCGCCGAGCTGGCGTCATGGGGCGCCCTGGAACGCGCCGAGGACGGCTCGTGGCACGTCGGCCTGCGGCTCTGGGAGATCGCCGCGGGCTGCCCCGCGCGCAGATCCTGCGCGATGTGGCGCTGCCGTTCATGCAGGACCTGTACGAGGCGACCCACGAGAACATCCAGCTCGCGGTGCGCGAGGGCACCGAGCTGGTCTTCGTCGAACGGATCGCCGGGCACCGGTCGGTGGAGCTGGTGACCATGGTCGGGTCCCGGTTCCCGATCGGCTCGACCGGGATGGGCCGGGTGCTGCTGGCGCACGCACCCGGCGACATCCAGGAGGCCGTCCTCGACGCGCCGCTGCGGGCCTGGACCCCGCACACCGTCACCGACCCGAGGACGCTGCGCGCCCAGCTGGACCGGATCCGCCGCGAGCAGGTCTTCGTGAGCGACCGGCAGCTCTCGGAGACCACGGTCGCGGTGGCCGCACCCGTGCGGATCGGCCGGACCGGACCGGTCGGCGCCGCGCTGGGGATCGTCATCGAGGCACGCAGCGCGAGCCGCGCCCGCGGGCTGCGCGAGCCGCTGCTGAGGGCCGTCCAGGGGATCTCCGAGGAGCTCGGCCGACGGGCCCGAGGGGCGGTCTGATCTCCGGACCCACTTCCGCCTGGCGGAAGTGCTGCTGACCGGCCGCGGTCGCGGATGCCAGCGTTCGGGGTGTTCCCGGACGCCCGCAGCCGTACAGGAGATGCCATGGCCGAGGCCACCATCGACACCGTCACCTCGGTACCGGTCGCCGTCGTCGGCGCCGGCCCCGCCGGCCTCATGCTGGCGCACCGGCTCGGCCGCGCCGGCGTCGGCACGGTCGTGGTCGACACCCGCACCCGGCACGGGATCTCCACCACCCAGCGGGCCGGCATCCTGGAGGCCGACGCGGCCCGGGACCTGGTCGAGACCGGCGTGTCCGACCGCGTCCTGCGCGAAGGCCACGAGCACGAGGGCATCGAGCTCCGCTTCGGCGGCCGCCCGCACCGCATCGACTTCAAGGACCTCGTGGGCGCGTCGGTGTGGCTCTACCCGCAGACCGACGTGTTCACCGACCTGGCCGACGCCCGCGACCGCGACGGCGGCACCGTCCTCTACGGCATCCGGGACACCGAGGTCCTCGACGTCACCACCGACGCTCCCCGGGTGCGCTGCACCGCGCCCGACGGCACCCGCCACGAGATCCGGGCGCGGTACGTGGTCGGCGCCGACGGGTCGCGCAGCATGTGCCGCGACCTGGTGCCCGAGGAGCGGCGGGTGCGCTACGGCAAGGAGTACCCGTTCGCCTGGTTCGGCATCATGGCCGAAGCCCCGCCGAGCGCGGCCGAGTTGGTCTACGCCCACTCCGAGCACGGGTTCGCGCTGATCAGCCGGCGCACCGACCGCGTGCAGCGGATGTACTTCCAGTGCGCCCCCGACGAGTCCGTCGACGCCTGGCCCGACGACCGGATCTGGGAGACCCTCCAGGCCCGGGTCGCCGGCGAGGACGGCTTCCGCCTCACCGAGGGGCCGGTCCTGGAACGGACGGTGCTGCGGTTCCGCTCGTTCGTCCAGGAGCCGATGCGCTGGGGCTCGCTGGCCCTCGCGGGCGACGCCGCGCACACCGTGCCGCCGACCGGCGCCCGCGGGCTCAACCTCGCGCTGCACGACGCGAAGGTGCTCGCCCACGTCCTGCTGCGGGCCCTCGGCGGCGAGGGCGACACCGCGCTGGACGACTACCAGCCGCGCGCCCTCCGGCGGATCTGGCGGGCCCAGAACTTCTCCTCCTGGATGACCCGCCTGCTGCACACCGAGCCCGGCGGCACCCCTTCGACCTGCGCCGCCGGCTCGGCGAGCTGGAGAACGTGGCGGGCACCCGCGCCGGCCGCACCTACCTCGCCGAGCAGTACACCGGCTGGCCCACCGGCGCCTGAGCCCGCCCCCGCCCCCGCCCCCGCCCCCGCCCCCGCACCCGCGCAAGCCCCGACCTCGTACGACCACCGGGAGAACACCGTGATCATCGACTGCCACGGCCACTTCACCACCGCACCGGCGCAGTTGGCCGCCTGGCGGGACCGCCAGATCGCGGCGGTCGGCACCCCGGCCGACGCCCCCGACCCCGACGACCTGGTCATCACCGACGACGACCTGAGCGAGGCGATCGAGGGCAACCAGCTGCGCCTCATGGACGAACGCGGCATCGACCTGACGGTCTTCTCCCCGCGCGCCAGCTTCATGGCCCACCACATCGGCGACTTCGAGGTCTCCTCGGTCTGGGCGCGGATCTGCAACGACCTCGTCCACCGCGTCAGCAGGCTCCACCCCGGCCGGTTCGCGATGGGCGCGATGCTGCCGCAGTCGCCGGGCGCCGACCCCGCGACCTGCCTGCCCGAGCTGCGCCGGGCGGTCGAGGAACTCGGCGCGGTGACCGTCAACCTCAACCCCGACCCTCGGGCGGCCGGTGGACGGCGCCGCCGCTGACCGACCGCAACTGGTACCCGCTCTACGAGGCGATGGCCGCGTACGACGTCCCCGCGATGGTCCACGTCAGCACCTCGTGCAATCCGGCCTTCCACACCACCGGCGCCCACTACCTCAACGCCGACACCACCGCCTTCATGCAACTGCTCCAGGGCGACCTGTTCGCCGACTTCCCGACCCTGCGGTTCGTGATCCCGCACGGCGGCGGCGCCGTGCCCTACCACTGGGGACGGTTCCGGGGCCTGGCGGCGGCGCTGGGCAGGCCCGACCCCGAGACGCTGCTGGAGAACGTCCTCTTCGACACCTGCGTCTACCACCAGCCGGGCATCGACCTGCTCACCGAGGTGATCCCCAGCCGGTCGGTCCTCTTCGCCAGCGAGATGATCGGCGCCGTCCGCGGCATCGACCCGCGCACCGGCCACCACTACGACGACACCAAGCGGTACGTCGACGCCACCCCCACCTCTCCGAGGACGAGCGGGCCGCCGTGCACGGCGGCAACGCCCTGCGCGCCTACCCCCGCCTCGCCGCGCACCTCGCCGCGGCCGGCCACTGACCCAGGAGCAGAACGCATGGAACACACCGAGATCGGCGTCGTCCACACGTCGATCACCCGCGCCGATCCCGAGGCCGTCGCCGCACTGTCGGCGTTCGGCGTGGCGACGATCCACGAGGCCATGGGCCGGACCGGCCTGATGCGCCCCTACCTGCGCCCCGTCCACCCGAAGGCCCGCCTGTGCGGGACGGCGGTGACCGTGCTGCTCCAGCCCGGCGACAACTGGATGCTGCACGTCGCCGCCGAGCAGATCCGCGACGGCGACGTCGTGGTCGCGGCCTGCACCACCGAGAGCGAGGACGGCTTCTTCGGTGACCTGCTCGCCACGTCGTTCCGCGCCCGGGGATGCACCGGCCTGGTCATCGACGGCGGCGTGCGCGACGTGGCCGACCTGGAGCAGATGGACTTCCCCGTCTTCGCCCGGGCGGTCAACGCCAAGGGCACGGTCAAGGCCACCCTCGGCTCGGTCAACGTGCCGGTCGTCTGCGCCAACGCCCTCGTCCGGCCCGGTGATGTCGTCGTGGCGGACGCCGACGGGGTCGTCGTGGTGCCGAGGAGCGGGCCGCGGAGGTCGCCGAGGCGTCGGCCCGGCGCGAGGCCGCCGAGGAGGGCAAGCGCGCCCGCTTCCGCGCGGGCGAGCTCGGCCTGGACATGTACGGCATGCGCGGCCCGCTGACGGAGCTCGGACTGCGCTACGAGACCCGCCACGAGACCCGCCACGAGACCCGGGGATGACGATGGCCTTCGAGAAGACCCCGGGCTGGCTGGACTGGTACGCCCGGCCGAGCCGCCCGCAGTTCCGGCTGCCCGAGGGCGCCGTCGACGCGCACTGCCACGTCTTCGGCCCGGCGGCGGAGTACCCGTACGCCCCCGAACGGAAGTACACCCCCTGTGACGCCTCCAGGGACCAGCTCTTCGCGCTCCGGGACCACCTGGGCTTCGCCCGCACCGTCGTCGTGCAGGCGACCTGCCACGGCGCCGACAACGGCGCCATGGTCGCCGCCCTGCGGGCCTCCGGCGGCCGGGCCCGCGGGGTCGCCACCGTGCGGCCCGGGATCCCGGACGCCGAGCTGCGCGACCTGCACGAGGCCGGCGTGCGCGGCGTCCGGTTCACCTTCGTCAAGCGGCTCGTCGACGCGGCGCCGCGGCAGGATCTGCTCGCCGTCGCCGAGCGGATCGCGCCGTACGGCTGGCACGTCGTCCTCTACTTCGAGGCCGCCGACCTCGCCGAGCTGCGCGAGTTCCTGCTCGCGATCCCGGTGCCGCTGGTCGTCGACCACATGGGCCGGCCCGACGTCACCAAGGACCCGCACGGCCCCGAGTTCGAGGCGTTCCTCGACTTCCTGCGGGCCCGGCCCGACATCTGGTGCAAGGTGACCTGCCCGGAGCGGCTGTCCGCGAGCGGGCCGCCGGCCCTCGACGGCGAGCGGCGGGCCTACCGCGACGTCGTCCCGTTCGCCCGGCGGGTGGTCGAGGAGTTCCCCGACCGGGTGCTGTGGGGCACCGACTGGCCGCATCCCAATCTCACCGGCCACATGCCCGACGACGGCCTGCTCGTCGACTTCGTCCCGCACATCGCGCCGACACCGGAGCTGCGACACCGGCTCCTCGTCGCCAACCCGATGCGCCTCTACTGGCCCGACGTCGACCGACCCGACGCCGACTGACCCGCCACCGACCGACCCGCCGCACGATGGGAGCCGCACCATGTCGCTGGACAAGTCCTACAAGCTCGTCCCGGGGACGACGATCTTCGATGCCGAGCAGTCGGCCAAGGGGTACCACCTCAACCAGTTCTGCATGTCGCTGATGACCGCGGAGAACCGCGAGCGCTACCTCGCCGACGAACGCGCCTACCTCGACGCGTGGCCGCTGCGCGAGGAGCAGAAGCGGGCCCTGCTCGACCGCGACCTCAACGCCGCGATGCGCGAGGGCGGCAACATCTACTTCCTCGCCAAGTGGGGTGCCACGCTCGGGCTGTCGTTCCAGCAGATGGCCGGCTCGATGACCGGCATGACCGAGCAGGAGTACCGCGACATGATGGCCGGCGGCGGCCGCTCCATCGAGGGCAACCGGATCGACCACGCCGTCCTGGAGGCCGCCCACGCCGACCCGACCCCGCCGACCGAGCACGCCGTGGTCACCGCCGCCGTCTTCACCTCCCACGTGCCGGCGATCGGTGCGGCGATCGACCACCACAGGACCGACGAGCCTTACTGGCAGCCGGTCTTCGACGGCTACGCATTCTCCAAGCAGTGGGAGCAGGAGAACCTCCCCGACGTGGTGTTCCTCGTCTACAACGACCACGCCACCACCTTCGACCTGTCGCTGATCCCCACCTTCGTCCTCGGCACCGGCGCCGCCTACCCCACCGCCGACGAGGGCTACGGCCCCGCCCCGTCCCGGGCATCGAGGGCGACCCCGACCTGGCCGCCCACATCGCGCACTCGCTCATCCGGGACGACTTCGACCTCACCCTGGTCAACGAGATGACCGTCGACCACGGCCTGACCGTCCCGCTCTCCCTGATGTTCGGCGACGTCGGGACGTGGCCGTGCAAGGTGATCCCGTTCCACGTCAACGTGGTGCAGTACCCGGTGCCGTCGGGGGAGCGGTGCTTCAACCTCGGCCGGGCGCTGCGCCGGGCGATCGAGTCCTACGACCGGCCGTTGAAGGTCCAGGTGTGGGGCACCGGCGGCATGAGCCACCAGCTGCAGGGCCCCGCGCGGGCCTCATCAACCGGGCGTGGGACAACGCCTTCCTCGACCGGCTGGTCGACGACCCGGCCGGCCTCGCGCAACTGCCGCATCTGGACTACGTCGAGCAGGCCGGCTCGGAGGGCATCGAGCTGGTCATGTGGCTGATCGCCCGCGGCGCGATGAGCGACATCGACGGGGACGGCGCGGTCGAGGTCGAGCACCGCTTCTACCACGTGCCGGCGTCCAACACCGCCGTCGGCCACCTGATCCTGCAGAACCAGCCGCGGGCCGAGGCGCCCGCCGAGGAGGAGTGACATGAGCGCCCAGCAGACCGTCCGGATCGCCCTGGCCGGAGGTGGCGCCTTCGGAGCCAAGCACGCGGCCGCCCTCAGGCGGATCGACGGCGTCGAGGTGGCCGTCGTCGTGAGCGACACCCTCGACAGCGCCCGGAAGTTCGCCGTTGAGCACGGCATCGGCCGCGGCGTCGCCACCCTGGACGAGGCGCTCGCGACGGACGAGGTCGACGCCGTCATCCTCGCCACGCCCACCCCCTGCACGCCGGGCAGACCATCGCCTGCCTGGAGGCGGGCAAGCACGTCCAGACCGAGATCCCGCTCGCCGACTCCCTCGCCGATGCCGAGGCGTGCCTGGCGGCCCAGCAGCGCACCGGACTCGTCGCGATGGTGGGACACACCCGGCGCTTCAACCCCAGCCACCAGTGGATCCGGCGGCGGATCCGGGCCGGGGAGTTCCGGATCCAGCAGATGGACGTGCAGACGTACTTCATGCGCCGCACCAACCTCAACGCCCTCGGACAGCCCCGCTCCTGGACGGACCACCTGCTGTGGCACCATGCCGCGCACACCGTCGACCTGTTCGCCCACCAGACCGGCTCGCCGATCGTCCGGGCCAACGCGATCCAGGGCCCGATCCACCCCGAGCTCGGCATCGCGATGGACATGTCGATCCAGCTGCGGGCGGCGAGCGGAGCCATCTGCACGCTCTCGCTGTCGTTCAACAACAACGGCCCGTTCGGCACCTTCTTCCGCTACATCGGCGACACCGGCACCTACCTCGCCCGCTACGACGACCTCGTCACCGGCGAGGACGAGCCGATCGACGTGAGCGGCGTCGATGTCACGACCGACGGCATCGAACTGCAGGACCGCGAGTTCGTCGCCGCCATCCGCGAGGGCCGCGAACCGAACGCCTCCCTCGCCCAGGTCCTGCCCTGCTACCGCACGCTGCACGCCCTCGAACAGCAGCTCACCGCTGCCGACTGACGGAGCCGCCCCTGCTCCATCCGAGCCCGAGCGGCCGCCCGCCCCACGTGGTGTTGCCACTCGGCTCCACGCGGGTGCGGAGCGGTCGTCCGCGCCCGTGGCTAGTGCTGCTCCCACTGGTCCTTGGTGATCTCGTACCGTACGCCGCCATGCTCGGAGCCCTCGATCATCGCCATGTCCGCGGGAACGGGGATGCTTGCCGCGAGCGTCATGTCGAGCTTCCTCATGATGTGCTGCGAGCGGTGGTTCACGGACATCGTCTCGGCCCAGACCGTGTGCACACCGAGCTCCGTGAACGCCTTGCCCAGCAAGGCCCGTGAGCCCTCGGTGGCATAGCCCCTGCCCCAAGCCGACTGCCGCAGCCGGTAGCCGAGTTCGACTTCGTCCAGCGGGCCTTCCGGCTCCGGGCGCAGGATGAACCAGCCGATGAAGGCGCCGCTGTCCTTCTCGTGCGCGGCGAAAAGCCCGAGGTCGCCGCCCCACTTCTCGTAGCCGGCAAGGATGTTCGGCAGGTGGCGTTCGCGGACGACCTCCGGCGCGGTCGGAATGCCGCCGGTCAGGTAACGCATCACCGCCGGATCGCCGTCCAGCTCGATCAGCAGGTCCGCGTCATCGGCAGTGAAGCGCCGCAGGGCCAGGCGCTCGGTCTCCAGGTAGGTGTCCATGAGCCGATCATGCCTGGAGCACCTCGGGCGGCCCAACGGATTTCCTCGGCGACCCGGGGAAGGTGACACGACGTCGCAGGACCGTCCACCGGTGCGGCCACGCGACATCGGTCCGGTCGGGTCGACGGCCCGTCACCACTCCCGTTGCAGCAGGGCCGGGAGGTCCCGCATCGCGTCGAAGACCAGCGTGCCGGGACCCTCCAGCCATTCCGCCGGAGTGAGACCGCCCGCGAAGCCGAGGGTCCGCATCCCGGCGGCCCGGCCCGCGGCGACGCCGTACTGGCTGTCCTCGACGACGACGCACCTGGCCGGCGGGACGCCCAACCGCGCCGCCGCGTGGAGGAAGAGGTCGGGAGCCGGTTTGCCGTTCGCCACCTCGCTCGCGCTGAACACCCGGCCCTCGAACCGGGAGTAGAGGCCGGTCCGGCCGAGGGTGCGCCGCAGGCGCGGATGGCTGCTGCTGGACGCGACGCAGGTCGGCAGGGTGATCCGGTCGAGAGCCTCGACGATGCCCTCGACCGGGGTCAGTTCGGTGTCGAAGGCGTGGTCGTACAACGGCTGGGCCTCCGCCTCCCACCCGTCCGGCAGCGCGTGGCCGAGGTGGGTCTCGATCTCCGAGACCATGTACGCGTGCGACCGGCCCACGAACCGTCGGACGATCTCCTGCTCGGAGAGCTCCCAGCCGAGCGAGGCGAGGACCGTGCGGTCCACCCGGACGGCCAGGCGTTCGCTGTCCAGCAGCACGCCGTCGCAGTCGAAGATCACGAGTTCGAACGGATGCGTCATCCGGGCAGCATAGTGACGAGCCCGCATCGCATGATCGCCGCGCAGGCCGCGCAGGCCGCGCAGGCCGCGCAGGCCGCGCAGGTCACGGAGATCGCCGAGTCATCGTGGCGCCGACGGGCGGCCCTGTTCGTCCTCGCCGGACTCCTCGGCCGGTGTGCCGTCCTCCCGCAGGGCGGCCGTCTCGGCCTTGAGGATGCGCAGGGAGCGTCCCACGCTCCGGGCGATCTCGGGGAGCCGTTTCGCCCCGAAGAGGAGGACGACGACGGCGATCACCAGAAGGACGTGCCAGGGTTCCAACCCGTTGCGGAACATGCCGCACCACCGATCTCCACGAGTCCCGGCCCTCCGCCGGTCCGGCCCGCCGGCACCGGTGCGCCGATCGGTTGCCGGGCCGGCTCCTCCGCCGCGCGGGCGGGGACGGCCGTCGTTCAGGTTCGGCGCCGGCGTGCCGGTGGATTGGTCCGGCGCAGGCCCGTCAGAGCCGGACCGCGGGGTCGGCGGCGGTCAGCGCCGCGCCGTCGAGCGCCTCCCGGGCCTCCTGTACGGACAGGGCGCTGCCGCCCGTGCGGACGATCTCCGCCAGGAGTGCGCGGTGGGCGGCGTCCAGGGCCAGGGCGGGGTCGGTCTCGACGTCGGGGGTGATGCCGACGCCTTCCCAGTTGGTGCTGGAGACGGGGTTGACCGAGCGGGCCACCGGGATGGTGGCCTCCAGGTGGGGGTGCAGGGTGAAGCCCTGGCGGGGGTTGGCGCCGCCGCCGCTTCGCTCGCCGTAGACCAGGCCGCGGCCCAGCTGCTGCAGGTCGTAGGCGAGTTCCTCGCCGCCGGAGAAGGTGGCGCGGCTGATGAGCACCGCGAGCGGCTTGCGGCCGCCGAACCGGGCCCCCGGGACGTGCGCCAGGCTCCAGAACTGCTGCCCGCCGTCGTCCTCGCGGTCGCGGAGCGTGTTGAGGTGGGTGGGCTCGTCGAACAGGTAGCTGCTGATGAAGGAGACGGTGTCCGGATGGCCGCCGACGCATGCGCGCAGGTCCAGGACCAGGGCCTCGGCCCGGGCCACCAGGTTGAGGGCGGCGGTCAGCGTGTCGGCGGTCATGTCGAGCGGGAACAGGATCGGCGCGAGCTCGATCCGCACCACCCCGCCGGCCAGCCGCTCGATCAGCGGGACTCCGCCGAGCGAGCCGGCGGCGGCCCGGGTCATCTCCTCCCGCACCGCACCGTCCGCCTCGGCGGGCACCTCGTACGGGTGGAACTTCAGCCGCAGGTGCCGGTCGCCGTTGAGCGACTGGAGATCCTCGGTCACCAGCCGGCCGAGCGTCTCGGCGTCCTCGGCCCGGTGGTAGTGCCCGGCCGCCAGCCGGTCCGCGAGCAGGCCCGCCAGGCGGGCCCCGATCTCCGGGAACACGTAGTGCTCGGTGGTGAGCCGTGCGGTCTCGTCGACGATGCCGGTGATCTCGGCGGGCTGCAGCTGTGTCATCTCGTCCCCCTGGGTGTCCTGACGGCCGATCAGGCCGGCGCCAGTACAGCACGGGTCGACGTAAAGCGTCAATGAATATCGACGCTTTACGTTCGCCCCCCCCGGCGGACGGCGACCGCGTGAGGCCGGTGTCCTGGGGAGCCTCCCGGGTTTGGGATGATCGGTGCATGGTCGAACGAGTCATCGCAGCCTGTGACGGCGCATGCAAGGGCAACCCGGGTCCGGCGGCATGGGCCTACGTGATCGCGGACGGTACCGGCGCGCCGCAGCGCTGGCAGGCCGGTCCGCTCGGCCGCGCCACCAACAACGTCGGTGAGCTGACGGCGCTGGAGCGGCTGCTGGAGGCCACCGACCCGGCCGTCCCGCTGGAGGTCCGCCTCGACAGCACGTACACCCGCGACGCGGTCACCAAGTGGCTCGCCGGGTGGAAGCGCAACGGCTGGCGGACGGCCGGCGGCTCGCCGGTCGCCAACCGGGAGCTGATCCAGCGCATCGACGGGCTCCTCGCGGACCGCGACGTCGCCTTCGTCTACGTCCCCGCGCACCAGGTGGACGGCGACCCGCTGAACGCGATCGCCGACAAGGCCGCGAGCGACGCCGCCCGGACCCAGCAGGCGGCCGGTGGCACGGCCGACGACCTCCCGGTGCCGGACGCCCCCGTCGCGTCCGCGGCCAGGAGCCCGCGGCGATCGGCCGCCACCGGCTCCGCCAGGACGACCGCCGCGAAGTCCGGCGCGGCCACGTCGGGGACGGCGAAGTCCGCGGCCGCGAGGTCCGCCGGCGGCTCCCGGACGCTCGCCGCCCGCTTCCCGGGCACCTGCCCCTGCAGCCGCCGCTACGCCAAGGGCGAGCAGATCACCAAGGTCGGGACGGGCTGGGGCCACCCCGAGTGCGCGGCGACCCAGGCCTGACCACGGCCGGGACCCGGCCCGGGTCGTGGGGGCAGGGCAGCGGTGACCGGAGTTGCGGTGACCGGGGTCGGCGACGGGGGCGGTGACCGGGCCGGATCACTGCTCGCCGAGGGCCATCCACCTCTCCGGGTGCGCCAGGGGGCGAAGCCCGCCTTCGCATAGACCCCGTGGGCGTCCGCGGTCGCCAGCAGGATCCGGCGCAGGCCGTACGGCGCCAGGTGGTCGCGGACGGCGGCTGCCAGGGCCGTCCCCAGTCCGCGGCCGCGTGCCGAGGGGTCGATGTACACGTCGCACAGCCAGGCGAACGTCGCCAGATCGGTCACCACGCGGGCGTAGCCGACCTGCGCACCCGAGGCGGCCTCGTGGACGGCGAAGTTCAGCGAGCCGTCGATCGCGAGGTCCTGCTTCTCCCGCGAACGGCCGCGCGCCCAGTACGCGTCCTGCGACAGCCAGCGGTGCACCAGGGCGCGGTCGAGACGGGCGGGGTCGGTGGTGATCTCGTAGCCGGCGGGGGCGGTGGTGTCCATGGGCGCATCCAAGCAGCCGCCCCCGTCTCCGGGCCACCGGCCTCCGGCGCCCGTCACGCGTGCTCCCACGGCAGCCGGATCGCCTCGTACGGTGCGGCGTAGTGCCGCAGCCGTGCCCCGTCGGTGGCTTCGTGGCGCCGCAGCGCCTCGGCGGTCAGGGCCACACCGCGAGCGAGGTCGTCGCGGACCAGCACCTGGACGGAGTCCGAGACGGCCACGAGCTCGCCGTCCGGCCCGGTGCGGTACGCACTGCCGTTGGCCGAGGCCCGGCCGAGACCGGCCTGCCGGAGGGCGGCGTCGAGGTCGGCGGCCAGCCGGCGGGCGCGACCCGCCCGGTGCTCCACCGCCTGCACGGTGAGGTACAGCGTCCAGCACTGCGCACCGGTGAGCGGACTCACCCCGAACCACCTCCTGACCAGCGATCCCTGCACCGCACCGGCGAGCACCTCGACCGCCCAGCAGGACTCGGCCCGGCTCACCGGTGCCGTCAGGGCGCGCAGCAGGGCCGGGTGCGCGAAGCCCGCGGTGCGCAGCGCGTCGGCGAGGGCGGCCACCCGGCGGTGCCCGTCGGCGGTGAGGCAGCGCTCCAGGGCGGAGCGGACGGCCGGGCGGGACAGTGCCGGGTCGGCGGCGGCGTCGGCGAGCAGTCGTTCCGCCCGGTCGAGGAGCGCGGACCAGGCGGCGAACGGGAACTCCTCGGAACCCGGGGTCCTCGTGGAGTAGAGCGGGGCGCCGCGCGCGTCGAGGGGCTGGTCGACGGCGTGGTGGCCCGCCGCGTCGACCGTCCACTCCAGGCCGGTGCCCCGCAGGTCGCGCAGCTCGAACCAGTCGCGCACCTCGGGCCGCACATTGCGGTCCGTGCCCCTGCCCGTCTCCGGGCGCAGCAGTCGGAAGGCGGCGTCCATCGGCGGGGTGAACGCGTCGGGATCGGCCTGCTCGTCCAGGACGACGAAACGGGCCAGCAGCGCGAGGACCGGGCCGGGGTGGCGCAGGTCGGGGTCGTGCAGCGCCACCGCCCGTGCCAGCAGCTCCAGCTCGGCCCAGCGCATCACGTGCGGCTGGAAGTGCGCCTCGTCGTCCCAGCCGAGCTGGACGGGTTCCGGCAGGCCCGGTGCCCGCAGCGCGAGGTCGTGGGCCCGGCCGGTCAGATCGATGTCGAGGACGAGGGCGAGACCGCCGCCGAGGCCGAACTCCGCCCGATGGGTGTCCTCCTCGTCCTCCTCGTCCTCCTCCTGTGCCGAGGCGTCGGAGAACTCGTCGGCTCCGGCGGCATCGTCGTCGAAGGCGTACAGGGGCCAGAAGTCCGGCTGGGCCATCCGGGCGGTCAACGGGTCGGGCAGCGGCATGCCTGCAGGTTAGGGCCCGTGCGGCCGGGCGGGCCGACAGGGGCCGGCAGCAGGGCCCGGAGGCCGCGCCCTCGGAGCGCTCCGCCGACCGGGCCCGCCGGCGGGGGATCCTGTGGCTTCAGGGCTGCTTCAGCAGGACCGCACGGGTGTAGAGCAGGTCGAAGCCCCGGCGCTGGGCGTTCTGCTGGGACGTGGACCCCGGCTGCGTGGTGACGACGGCGATGTCGCAGCCGGCGGCCGCGGCGTCGGCGAGCCGGGTGGAGAGCAGCGCGGTCTGGACCCCTCGGCGGCGGTGATCGGGTGCGGTCGCCGCGCCGGTGAACTGCGCGACGCCCTCGGCCATGCGGAGACCGGCGCCGCCCACGATCACCCCGTCGAGCAGTGCGACGTAGCGCATGACGCCCGCTGCCGCCGCCAGATCCCGTACGGCCCTCGCGATGACGTCACGGGGAAACTCCTCGTGGGAGGAGACCCCTCGCGTGTCGGGGTGGGCGAATCCCGCCGCGACGACGTCGAGCCACCGGTCGAACTCGTCGTCGCCGCTCGGCCTGACCTCGACCCCGGGGGCGCCACCTGCTCGTGGTCGCCCCCGAGGGCACGGCCGAGCACGTTCTCGTACGATGCGAGCCGGTATCCCCGTTCGGTCAGGAGGGTGCCGATCGCGGGGTCGCCGAGGTGGGCGAGCTCGACCTGCACGGGGGCACCGCAGGCGGCGAAGGCCCGCTCGATCCCGTCGAGGGCGGCCGCGCTCGGCAGGCCGCCGAAGCCGAGCCCCGCGACCTTGTTGAGCGGTGAGTCCTCCTCGGCGAAGCTCGCCACGCCTCCGGCGATCGGAAGCACGAAGCCCGCCCCGTCCGCCCTGCGACGATGCGCGGCCTCGCTGCCCTTGGCGATGAGCTGCGCCTCGACCCGCTCGATGCGCCCGGCCAGGGCGGTGTCGCAGAAGAGGGGCACGCGGTGAGCGTTCATGCGCCCGAGCTTAGGGCCGCTCGGACGGCGTTCGGGGACGCGCCGCCGCCCGTCTGCCGACCGTCCGCCTGCCCGGCCTGCGGCGGCGCCGGCCCGCGGCCGAGCGCGCCCACCGCTACGCCGACTCGCGGATCACCAGCTCGGTGGGGAGGATCACCGTCGGCTGGGCCTCGCCGGCGATCTGGGCGAGCAGGAGGCGGACCATCTCGCTGCTGATCCGGTCCCAGGGCTGGCGCACGGTGGTGAGCGGCGGGCGGGTGGTCAGGGCGGCGGGGGAGTCGTCGAAGCCGCCGACCGCCACGTCGCCGGGGACGCTGCGGCCCGCCTGGTGCAGGGCGGTCAGCGCGCCGTCGGCCATCAGGTCGGAGGCGACGAACACGGCGTCCAGGTCGGGTGCGGTGGCGAGCAGCCGGGCCGCGGCCTCCTCGCCGCCGGCGCGGCTGTAGTCGCCGTACGCCACCAGGCGCTCGTCGAAGGCGATGCCGTACTCGTCGAGGACCTCGCGGTAGCCGTACAGGCGCTCGACGCCGCCGGGCGTGTCCTGCGGGCCGGCGATGGTGGCGATCCGGCTGCGGCCGGACTCGACGAGGTGGCGGACCATGTCCTTGGCGCCCTCGCGGTCGTCGGCGGCCACGTACGGGACGCGGCCGCGCTGCCCGAGCGGTTTGCCGCAGCAGACCATCGGGATCTCGGCCTCCCGGAGCTGCTCGATCATCGGGTTGCCCCGGTGCGAGGAGACCAGCAGGACGCCGTCGACGTGCCCGGCGGCCAGGTAGCGGGTGATCCGGCGCTGCTCGGCCTCGTCCCCGGCGGTCATCAGCAGCAGCGGCATGTCGTGCGTGGCCAGGGCGGCCGTGCATCCGCGCAGCAGGGTGGTGAAGTTCGGGTCCTCGAAGAACCGCTCCTGCGGCTCGGTGAGCAGGAAGGCGACCGAGCCGGACCGCTGGGTGACCAGGCTGCGGGCAGCCCGGTTGACGACGTAGCCGAGCTTGGCGATGGCCGCGTTCACGGCCTCCAGGGAGGCCGGACTGACGTTGTGGCCGCCCTGCAGGACGCGGGAGACGGTGCCGCGCGAGACCCCGGCGACGGCGGCGACGTCGTGGATGGTCGGCGGGCGACGGGGGTGCCGGACGCGCGGCCTCGGTGCGCTGGTTCCGTCATGGGGTGTCGGTTCCTCGGGGGACGGGTCGGGCGGAGCTGTGAGCGGCGGTGTGCTGGCGGACGGTCAGGACTTTACGGCCCCGGAGAGCAGATCGATGCGCCAGTAACGCTGGAGTCCCAGGAAGAGGGCGATCAGCGGGACGATCGACAGCAGCGCTCCGGTGATCACCAGAGTGTAGAGGGCGGGCGCGTTGGCACCCTGCTGGAGCAGCGAGTACAGGCCGACGGTGACCGGGAACTTGTGGTCGTCGCCGAGCATGATGTACGGCAGCAGGAAGTTGTTCCAGATCGCCACGAACTGGAACAGGAAGACGGTGACCAGGCCGGGCACCATCATCGGCAGCGCCACGCTGCGGAACAGCCGCCACTCGCGGGCGCCGTCGACCCGGGCGGCCTCGACCACCTCGTCCGGGATGGCGGCGGCGGCGTAGATGCGGGCCAGGTAGATGCCGTACGGGCTGACGATGCTGGGCAGCAGGACCGACCAGTAGCTGTCGGCGAGGCCGGCCTTGGCCATCAGCAGGTACTGCGGGACGGCCAGCGTGATGGGCGGCATCAGCACGCCGGCGAGCAGGATGTTGAAGAGCGCGGTGCGGCCGCGGAAGCGATACTTGGCCAGGGCGTAGCCGGTGACGCCGGAGAGCGCCGCGGACAGCAGGGCGCCGACCCCGGCGTACAGCGCGGAGTTCGCCATCCACTGCCAGTACACGCCGTCGCGGTAGTGCGACAGGTCGGCGAGGTTGTGGAGCAGGCCGCTGCCGGGGGCGAAGGTGAAGGTGGTGAACAGCTCGTTGCTGCTCTTGGTGGCCGCCATGACGACCCACAGGATCGGGATCAGGCAGTAGACGGCGCCGAGCAGCAGGATCAGGGTGGGCGTCCACGCGGTGCGCCGCGGCGGGGCGGCGGCGTTGCCGGGGGTGGTGCCGGGGGCCGGGGCGGTGCGGCCGCGGCGGTCGGTCAGGACGGTACTCATCTCAGCTGCCTCCTTCGGAGCGCTTGTTGACCAGCTTGAGGAAGCCGAAGGACAGGACGAGGGTGGCCGTGGCGACGACCACCGAGGTGGCGGCGGCGGAGTAGATGTCGCCCTGGACGAAGGCGTCGCGGTAGACCTTCATCAGCGGGCTCCAGGTGGAACTCATCGAGTTGGTCAGCGGCTTGAGGGTCATCGGCTCGCTGAACACCTGGAGGGTGGCGATCATCGAGAAGAAGAAGGTGAGCACCAGCGAGGGCGCCACCATCGGGATCTTGATGCGCAGGGCGACCTGGAGCTCGGAGGCGCCGTCCAGCCGGGCCGCCTCGTACAGTTCGGCCGGGATGGCACGCAGCGAGGTGTAGATGACGATCATGTTGAAGCCGGTGCCGCCCCAGACCGCGATGTTGGCGAGCGCCACGAACAGGCCGTTACCGTGCAGCAGGTCGGGGCCGCCGATGCCGGCCTTGTCGAGCAGGAAGTAGCCGGGGCTGACGGTCGGCAGGTAGAGGAAGCCCCAGAGCAGCGAGGCGACGATGCCGGGCACGGCGTACGGCAGGAAGATCGCGAGCCGGGAGAAGGCGCCGAGCCGGAGCCTGGGTGTGTCCAGCAGCAGGGCGAAGAACAGGGCCGCGCCGAGCATGGTCGGCACCAGCAGCGCGCCGTACAGCAGGGTGCGCCCGGATCCGGCGAGCAGCTCCGGGTCGGCGAGCGCGGAGGTGTAGTTCGACAGGCCCGCCCAGACCTCGGTGCGGGCGTGCGCGCCGAGGCCCAGGCCCTTCACGTGGACGGCGCGGAAGCTCAGGTAGATCGCGTAGCCGATGGGCAGTGCGAAGAACAGCGCGAACAGCGCGACGGCGGGCGACAGGAAGGCGTACGGGGCGAGGCGCCTGGTCGGGCTGGGCTGGTGGGACGCCATGGCGGTCCTAGGGGTGGGTTGGGCGCCCGGGGCCGCCGCGCGGCGGCCCGGGCCGGGCTGGCGGGCGGATCAGCCCTCGGTGGTGAAGCCGTTCTTCTTCAGGTCGGCGACGGTGGACTGCTGCATCGCGGTCAGCGCGGCCGAGAAGTCGGTCTTGTCCTGGGCGGCCTTGCCGAAGGCGTCCTTGAAGGTGGAGTACGCGACGTTGACGTTCGGGCCCCACGCGGCGGGCGCGGTGTTCTTCGCGATCGCGGCGGCCCGGGTGTAGAAGTCGGGCTGGTTGGCGAAGAAGTCCGGTGCGGTGGCCAGCGCGCCGCCGCTCTGCGCGGCGGTCGCGGCGGGGTAGATGCCGGCCTGCTTGACGAGGGCGTCGACGGCCTGGGCGTCGGTGTTGAGCCAGGTGGCGAACTTCGCCGCGGCGTCGGCGTGGCCGCTCTTGACGGCGCCGGCGGTGACGCCGGTGGTGGAGCCGCCCCAGCTTCCGGTGACGGACTCGCCGGCGTTCCACTGCGGCAGCGGGGCGATCGCCCACTTGCCCTTGGTGTCCGGGGCGGAGGAGGTGAAGACGCCGGGGGCCCAGACCGCGGAGACCCAGGCGATCTGGGTGCCGTCGTTCAGCGCCTTGCTCCAGGCCGGGGTGTACATCGGCTGGTTGTCGATGGCGCCGTCCTTGACCAGGCCGCCCCAGAAGTCGGCGACCTTCTTGGTGGCGGCGTCGTCGATGGCGACCTTCCAGGTCTCGCCGGAGGCGGTCCACCACTTCGCGCCGGCCTGCTGGGCGAGGCCGGCGAACAGGCCGGAGTCGTTCGCGGAGAAGGTGGTCAGCGCCTTCGACGGCTCCTTCTGCTTGAGCTGCCGGGCGGCGTCGGCGAATTCGGCCCAGGTGGTGGGCACCTTGAGGCCGTACTGCTGGAAGAGGTCCTGGCGGTAGTAGAGGGCGAGCGGCGCGGTGTCCTCGGGGATCGCGTAGACCGCGTCGGAGCCGAGGGTGACCTGCTGCCAGACGCCGGGGGCGAAGTCGCTCTTCGCGCTGCCGGCCTGCTTGGAGATGTCGGCGAGCACGTCGTTGCTGACCAGGGTGGGCAGCGCCTGGTACTCGGCCTGCACGAGGTCGGGGGCGTTGCCGGCCTTGGCGGCGGTGATGGTCTTGGTGACCAGGTCGTCGCCGGAGGCCTGCTTCTGGACGCTGACCTGGATGTCCGGGTGGGAGGCGTTCCAGATCGCGGCGACCTTGTCCATGTTCGGAGTCCAGGACCAGAAGGTCAGCTTCACCGGCCCGGTGGCGGCCTTGGGTGCGTCGGAGCCGCCGCCGCTGCTGCCGCAGGCGGTCAGCGACAGGGCGCCGCAGAGCGCGGCGGCCGTGGTGAGGGCGAGGCGACGGTGCATGGATCCTCCCGGGGATCACTGCTGGGGAGTGGAACAGGTGGGGGTGTGCCGCGATGACCGGCGCCGGTCTCCGATGGTGCCCGGAGCCGTGACCGTCGCTGTGCACGTTCACAGTACGGAAACCTGCTGGACACTTGTCAATCCCCTACCCCGTACGGTTATCTTGCCGAAACACTGCGCACTCTTTCTGTGTACGTTCACAGTCCCGTCCCATGGAGCACCAATGGATCACCCGCTGACTCGCGACAAGAACCCGGACGCGGCCGCCGGGCCCGCCGTACGGCACCGCTGGCCGGTCGGGCTGGACGCGCTCGCCCACGGCGGGGACTACAACCCCGAGCAGTGGCCGGAGGAGGTCTGGCACGAGGACGTCCGGCTGATGCGCGAGGCCGGCGTCACCATGGTGAGCGTCGGGATCTTCTCCTGGGCCCTGCTGGAGACCGAGCGGGGTGTCCACGACTTCGGCTGGCTCGACCGGCTGCTCGACCTGCTGCACGAGAACGGCATCCGGGTCGACCTCGGCACCCCCACCGTCGTGCCCCCCGCATGGTTCTACCGCGAGCACCCCGACGCGCTGCCCGTCACCCGTGACGGCCTGCGCCACGAGTTCGGCTCCCGCGGCGCGATCTGCCACAGCTCGCCCGCCTACCACGAGGCCGCCGCCGCCATCACCGAGCAGCTCGCCCGCCGGTACGGCGGCCACCCGGCACTCGCCCTCTGGCACGTCCACAACGAGTACGGCGTGCCGGTCTCCGCCTGCTACTGCGAGACCTCCGCCGCGCACTTCCGGCGCTGGCTCGCCGACCGGTACACCACCGTCAAGGAGCTCAACGAGGCCTGGGGGACGGCCTTCTGGGGCCAGTCCTACACCCGCTGGGACGACATCCGGCCGCCCCGCCTCACCCCCACCGCCGGCAACCCCGCCCAGCAGCTCGACTGGGCGCGCTTCACCAGCGACGCCCTGCTGGAGAACTTCGTCCGCGAGCGCGACATCCTGCACCGGCTGTCACCCGGGGTGCCGGTCACCACCAACTTCATGACCGCGCTGACCCAGTGCGAGTCCCTCGACTACTGGGCCTGGGGCCGCGAGGTGGACCTCGTCGCCAACGACCACTACCTGGTGGCCGAGGCCGACCGGAACCACGTCAACCTGGCGATGTCCGCCGACCTCACCCGCTCGGTGGCCGGCGGCCGGCCCTGGCTGCTGCTGGAGCACTCCACCGGTGCGGTCAACTGGCAGCCCCGCAACATCGCCAAGCGGCCCGGCGAGATGGCCCGCAACAGCCTGGCGCACGTCGCCCGCGGCTCCGACGGCGCGATGTTCTTCCAGTGGCGGGCCTCCCGCTCCGGCGCCGAGAAGTTCCACTCCGCGATGCTCCCGCACGCCGGCACTGACAGCCGGATCTGGCGGGAGGTCGTCACCCTCGGCGCCGACCTGTCCGCGCTCGGCGCCGTCCGCGGCAGTCGGGTGGTCTCCGACGCCGCCGTCCTGTGGGACTGGCAGTCCTGGTGGGCCCAGAAGCTCGAATGGCGCCCCAGCGTCGAACTCGACGCCCGCGACCAGGCCGACCGCTGGTACACCGCCGCCTACGACCGCCACCTCACCGTGGACTTCGCCCACCCCGAGGCCGACCTCGCCGGGTACCCACTGGTGCTCGTCCCCGCCCTCTACCTGGCGACCGACGCCACCTCCCGCAACCTGCGCCGCTACGTCGAGGACGGCGGCACCCTCGCCGTCTCCTACTTCTCCGGCATCGTCGACGCCCACGACGCCGTGCACCCCGGCCCCCACCCCGGTGCGCTGCGCGACGTCCTCGGCCTCACCGTCGAGGAGTTCGCACCGCTGCGGCAGGGCGAGCGCGTCCGGCTCGACGGCCCCGGCGGTGCCCTCGCCGGCGACGCCTGGTCCGAGTTCGTCGTGCCCCGCGGCGCGGACACGCTCTGGACGTACGCCGACGGCCCCGCCGCCGGGCACCCCGCCGTCACCCGGCACGCCCTCGGCGACGGCAGTGCCTGGTACCTCTCCACCCGGCTCGACGAGCCCGGCCTCGCCGACGTGCTGGCCCGGGTCTGCGCCGACGCGGGCCTGCCCGGGCGCGAACTCCCGCGCGACGTCGAGGTGGTGGAGCGGGTCGGCACGCACGGCCGCTACCTGTTCGCCGTCAACCACACCGGTGCCGACGCCCGCGTCCCGCTGCCGGGCGCCGGCACCGAGCTGCTCACCGGCGCACCGGTGACCGGCGCTCTGGACGTCCCGGCCGGGGCCACCCGGGTCGTCCACCTCTGACCCCTGCCCGGGCCGCCGAGGGTCGGTCCGGGCAGGTGCACCACCCGTCGGGGCGGCCGCGCACGGAGGGCCCGTCCGACCGTTCCGGCGGGATCGGTCGGCCGGCCCCGGCGCGCGGCCGCCCCGCCACCCACCCCCAGGCAGTACCTCCCCCACCCCCCACATCGCCGAGGATGACGATGCATCAGGTACTCCGGCGCCTGCTGACGGGCGGCGCAGCCGCCCTCCTGCTGGCCACTGCCACCACGGCCGGCCTCCCGGCCGCCACCGCCCAGGCCGCCACCACGGTCACCAACCCCGGCTTCGAGAGCGGGAGCGCGGCCACCGCCACCCCCACCGGCTGGTCCACCTACTCGGCGGGCGGCCAGAACGCCGCCTCCTACACCGAGGCCGGCGGCCACGGCGGCTCCTACCGGCTCACCCACTGGTCCGCCTCGGCCTACAAGGTGGAGACCTACCAGTACCTCTCGGGGCTCACCGACGGCAGCTACACGCTGACCGCCTGGGTCCGCTCCAGCGGCGGGCAGAACTCCGCCTACCTGGCGCTGCGCAACTGCGGCTCCGCCGAGCAGCGCACCGACCTGCCGGTCACCCCCAACGGTGCCTGGATCCGCCTGGTCACCTCGGTGGCCGTGGTGGGCGGCCAGTGCACCATCAGCATCGACTCCGACGCCAACGCCGGGAACTGGATCAACGTCGACGACCTCACTCTCACCGCCGGATCGACCGGCGTGGCGGCCCGCGGCGTGGACGTCTCGACGCTGAAGAAGAGCGAGGACAAGGGCGGCACCTACAGCTACGCCAACGGCACCTCCGCGGACGCGCTGACCGTCCTGCACGCGGCCGGCGCCGACTACGTGCGGCTCAAGGTGTGGGTGAACCCGGCCGACGGCTACAACACCAAGACCCAGGTGCTGGCCATGGCCGCCCGTGCCAAGGCGCTCGGCATGAAGATCCTCGTCGACTTCCACTACTCCGACACCTGGGCCGACCCGGGCAAGCAGACCAAGCCGTCGCCCTGGGCCGCGTACACCGTCGCCCAGCTCGGTACCGCCGTCTACAACCACACCTACGACGTGCTCAACGCCCTCAAGGCCCAGGGCACGACGGCCGACATGGTGCAGATCGGCAACGAGATCAACGGCGGCATGCTCTGGCCGGAGGGCTCCACCTCCAACTGGGGCAACCTCGCCGCCTTCCTGACCCAGGGTGCGAACGCCGCCAAGGCCGTCAGCTCCGCGACGAAGGTGATGCTGCACCTGGCGAAGGGCGGCGACGACGCGGGTGCCCGGACGTTCTACGACAACGCCGTCTCGCACGGCGTGCCGTTCGACGTCATCGGCCTCTCCTACTACAGCTACTGGCACGGCCCGCTGAGCGACCTGCAGACCACCCTCGACGACATGGCCGCGCGCTACGGCAAGCAGGTCGTCGTCGCCGAGACCGCCTACGCCTTCACCCTCGACAACGCAGACTCCCTGACGAACAACCTGGCCACCACCTCCCAGCTGACCACCGGCTACCCGGCCACCCAGGCCGGACAGGCGGCCGCGCTGCGGGACGTCCTCGACGTGGTGGAGGCCGTCCCGAACGGCAAGGGGCTCGGCGCCTTCTACTGGGAGCCGACCTGGACGGCCGTCACCGGCAACGGCTGGGACCCGGCCGACCCGACCTCGGGCGACGCCTGGGAGAACCAGGCGCTCTTCGACTACACCCACAGGCCGACCGCCGCGATGGCCTGGCTGGGCCACCGCTGACCGACACCTCCTGACGGCGGTGCCGCCCGGCCCGGGTCCCGGCCCGGGCGGCACCGCCGCAGCGCCGTCCGGTGGCCGGCCGTCAGCGCCGCGGCACCGGTGTCCCCGGTGCCCGCGGGACGGCGAGGACGTCCGCGTCGTGCACGTCGGGGCGGTTCAGCAGGAGCGTGAGCTGGTGTCCCGTCAGCCGGGAGCAGTCGAGGAGCTGCCCCGAGTCGGTGCGCAGGCAGGACAGCTGAAAGTACGTGGTGAGCCAGTCCAGGTCGCCGGGGCCGAGCCGTTCGACCGCCACGACCAGGGCGCACCGGGCCAGGGCCCGCAGGCCGGGCAGGGACTCCCGCAGGACGGGCGCCCCCGGTCGTCGAGGTCGACCCTGGCGAGGAGCGCATGCTCAGGGTGGAGGCCCAGGCCGTCCAGGACGGGCGGGGCCGCCGGGGCGCGGTCACCGGGCGTGAGGGACAGGACACGGGCCTGCGGCACGGTCGGGACCAGGTCGTGCCACAGGCCGGGCAGCGCGCTCCCGTCCGGCGCGGCCGCGACGACCGCGGCGTGCGGGGGCAGGTCGACGGCCGTCAGCAGCGTGCCGTCGCGCGCGCCGAGGTGGACGACCCAGTCCCAGTCGGCCAGGTCGACGGCGTGGGCCCACAGCCGCAGGGTGTCCGGGTGCAGGACGCCGCCCGGGGCGGCAGGGGCCCGTTCGCGGCCGCCCGGGGCCGGGCGGCCGGGTATCCCGGCGGAGGCGGGGGAGGGGAGGCCTGTCGTGGCCGGCCGGGCCGGGCCGCTGCCTGATTCGTCGACGCCGTGCATTGTCGCCGCCCTTCTGTCGGTACTGCGCCACATTCTTGCACCGGGTCACTCGGCCTGTCGCCGTCTCCCTTGGCCAGGAGTCGAGTTGACGATTCGTCAGGATGGGTGCGACTCCGCTGCGCCGCGGTCCGGCCGGTGGGCCCGGGCCCCCGCCGGCCCGGCCGCCGACACCCCCGAGCGCTGTGCGGATGCCGCCGGAGGCCGTCCGGGGAGACGATGGAGAGCGTCGGGCGGCAGGAGCGCGTGGCCGGCCGGGCCGTCCCGCTGCGGCGGCCGGGCGGAAGGAGGACGGGATGGACGCGGCCGAGACGTTCCGGGCGGGCCCTGCCCGGACGACGGCCACGTCGGACCCGGGCGGCCTGCTGGACGTGCTGAGCGTCGCCGCGATCCTGCTGGACGCCGAGGGGCGGATCGCGCTGTGGAGCCCGCAGGCCCAGGAGCTGTTCGGCTGGACGGCCGAGGAGGCGCTGGGCAGCAGGGCCGCCCAGCTGATGGTCGCCCCGGAGCACCTCGACCTGGTCATCGGCCTGTTCACCCGGGTGATGGCCGCCGGCGAGCCCTGGGCCGGGGTCTTTCCGATCCGGCACCGGGACGGCAGCAC
The DNA here is from genome assembly GCF_039544005.1 of Kitasatospora paranensis. Classification (NCBI taxonomy): domain Bacteria; kingdom Bacillati; phylum Actinomycetota; class Actinomycetes; order Kitasatosporales; family Streptomycetaceae; genus Kitasatospora; species Kitasatospora paranensis. The sequence goes on along the minus strand of NZ_BAABKV010000001.1, from coordinate 1,276,190 downwards.
CCGGCAGGTCGAGTTCCGCAACATGCGGCTCCAGGACCGGAACGGCGACTTCTTCGCGCTCGGACTCGCCGCCGACGAGGCCGTCGTCCGGGACGTCGAGCGCGACCTCGCGCTCTCGGTGCGGCTGGTCGCGCAGTCGCCGATCGGCCTCGCGGTGCTCGACACCGACCTGCGGTACGTCATGGTGAACCCGGCGCTGGCGCGGATCAACGCGCTGCCCCCGAACGGCACGTCGGCCGCAGCGTGCGCGAGGCCCTGCCGCTGCTCGACCCGGTGCCGATCGAGGCCGTGATGCGGCAGGTCATGGCGGGTGGCGCGCCGCGGCTCAACCACCTCACCGTCGGCCGGACGCCCGCCGACCCGGCGCACGACCACGCCTGGTCGGTGTCGTACTTCCGGCTGGAGGACCGCTCCGGGCGCATCCTGGGCCTGGCGACCTCGGTCATCGACGTGAGCGAGCAGCACCGGACGGCGGCCGAGGCCGCGTCCGCCCGCCGTCGGCTGGCCGTCATCGCCCGGGCCTCGGCGCGGATCGGCTCCACGCTCGACCTCGACACCACGGCCCGGGAACTGGCCGAGGTGGTGGTGCCGGAGCTGGCCGACGTCGCCGCGGTGGACGTGCTGGACGCCGTCCTGCACGGGGCCGGGCCCGGCCTCGTCCCCGTGGCTGCGGGGAGCGGTCCGGCAGCGTTCCGCGCCCTGGCCCTGGCGGCGACCCGGCGCTCCGAGGGGTCGGCACGGCCGTCCGGGCCGCGGACCCGACCGGTGCGATCGCGCTGTACCCGGCCGACCGGCTGGTCGCCCGCTGCGCGGCGACGGGCGAGCCGGTCCTGGTCGCCAGGGTCGGGCCCCGCGACCTGCCCCGGATCGCCCGCGACTCCCGGGCCGCCGCCCTCCTCGCCCAGGCCGGCCTGCACTCCTACCTGGCGGTGCCGCTGATCGCCCGCGGCGAGGTCCTGGGCGCCCTCGACCTCAAACGCCTGGGCAACCCGGCGCCCTTCGACGCCGACGACGTCCTCCTCGCCCAGGAGCTCGCCTCCCGCGCCGCCGTCTGCATCGACAACGCCCGCTGGTACCAGACCCAGCGGCACGCGGCGCTGACCCTGCAGCGCCATCTGCTGCCCCGGCGGCCGCAGGCGGTGGGCCTGGACCTCGCCTACCGCTACCAGCCCAAGGGCAGCGGCGGCGACGCCGGCGGCGACTGGTTCGACGCCATTGCCCAGGAACACGGCCGCTCGGCCCTGGTGGTCGGCGACGTGATGGGCAGCGGCATCACCGCCGCCGCCACCATGGGGCAGCTGCGCACCGCGACCCGGACCCTGGCCGGCCTCGGGCTCGACCCGGCCCAGGTGCTCAGGCACCTGGACCGCACCATGGCCGAGATCGAGGAGTCCCTCGCCACCTGCGTCTACGCCGACTTCGACCCGCGGACGGGGTGCTGCCGGCTGGCGCTGGCCGGTCATCCGCCGCCGGTCCTCGTCCGCCGGGGCCGGGCCCCGGCGCTGCTGGAGCTGCCCACCGGGGCGCCGCTGGGCGTCGGCGGCGTCCCCTTCGAGTCGACCCGGGTGGACCTCGCCGCCGGCGACCGGCTGGTCCTCTACACGGACGGGCTCGTGGAGACCCGCGACCAGCCCCTCGACGACCGTCTGGCGCAGCTGCTCGTCCTGCTGGCCGACGCCGGCCCGTCGCTGGAGGAGACCTGCGACCGGCTGCTGGCCGAGTTGCGCCGCCCGGACGGCGACGACGACGTGGCGCTGCTGATCGCCGAGGTGGCGCCCGGGGGAGCGGTGCCCGACCCCGGCCCGGCCCGGCCGGTCCCCTGACCCGGCGGGATCGACCGGACAGGTCAAGGGCAGGACAGGAGCAGGGCAGGACAGGAGCAGGGCAGGGCCAGGGCAAGAGCAGGGCCAGGGCAGGACGGGATGCCCCTGGCCCGGGCTCAGAGGGCGGCGGCCAGCCGGGTGCCCTGGTCGATGGCGTGCTTGGCGTCGAGTTCGCTCGCGGTGTGGGCGCCGCCGATCAGGTGCGGGCTGAGGCCCAGGTCGGTCAGGGCCTGGTGGAGGTCGCGCCGGGGCTCCTGGCCGGTGCAGAGCACGACGGTGTCGACCGGCAGGACCTGCCGCTCGCCGCCGACGGTGAGGTGCAGTCCGGCGTCGTCGATCAGGTGGTAGGTGGCGCCCGGGACCATCGTCACGCCGCGGTCCTTGAGCTCGGTGCGGTGGATCCAGCCGGTGGTCTTGCCGAGGCCCGCACCGACCTTGCCGGGCTTGCGCTGCAGGAGGTGGACGCTGCGCCGCGAGCGGTGCCGTCGGGGCGGGGTGAGGCCGCCGGGGGTGGTGTGGCCGGTGTCGACGCCCCACCGGGCGAAGAACGCCGCGCGCTCGGCGTCCGGACCGGTGCCGGTGTCCGCGTCGGAGCCGTCGGGCTGCGGGTGCGTGAGATATTCGGCGACGTCGAAGCCGATGCCGCCGGCGCCGAGGATCGCGACGCGGTCCCCCACCGGGGCCCGGTCGTGCAGCACGTCGAGGTACCCGACCACGCTCGGGTGGTCGACGCCCGGGATCTCGGGGATGCGGGGCGTCACGCCCGTGGCGAGGACGATCTCGTCGTGGCCTGCGGCGGCGAGCCCGTCGGCGGTGGCGGTGGCGCCCAGCCGCAGCCGGACGCCGCGGGCGGCGAGCTGGTGGCCGTAGTAGCGGATCGTCTCGTCGAACTCCTGCTTGCCGGGGATCCGGCGGGCGGTGTTCAGCTGGCCGCCGATCCGCGGCGCGCTGTCGTAGAGGGTGACAGTGTGGCCGCGCTCGGCGGCCGTGAGCGCGAAGGCGAGGCCGGCCGGCCCGGCGCCGACGACGCCCACGTCCTTGGGGCGGTCGGTGCGGAGGACGAGCAGTTCGGTCTCGTGGCACGCCCTGGGGTTGACCAGGCAGGAGGTGGTCCTGAGGCTGAACGTGTGGTCGAGGCAGGCCTGGTTGCAGCCGATGCAGGTGTTGACGGCCTCCGGCGTCCCGGCGGCGGCCTTGGCGACGAAGTCGGGATCTGCGAGCAGCGGGCGGGCGAGCGAGACCAGGTCGGCGTGGCCGTCGGCGAGGATCCGCTCGGCGAGTTCGGGGGTGTTGATGCGGTTGCTGGTCACCAGGGGGACGGTGACGCTGCCCATCAGCTTGCGGGTCACCCAGGTGTAGGCGCCGCGCGGGACGCTGGTGGCGATGGTGGGGATGCGGGCCTCGTGCCAGCCGATGCCGGTGTTGATGATGGTGGCGCCGGCCGCCTCGACGGCTTTGGCGAGCTCCACGACCTCGGGCAGCGTGGAGCCGCCGGGGATCAGGTCGAGCATGGAGAGCCGGTAGACGATGATGAAGTCCTCGCCGACGCGCTCGCGGACCCGGCGGACGATCTCCAGGGGCAGCCGGATCCGGTTCGCGTAGCTGCCGCCCCAGCGGTCGGTGCGCCGGTTGGTCGGGGCGGCGATGAACTCGTTGATCAGGTAGCCCTCGGAGCCCATGATCTCGACGCCGTCGTAGCCGGCCGTCCGCGCGAGCTGCGCACAGCGGGCGAAGTCCTCGATGGTCTGCTCGATCTCGGCATCGGTCAGCTCGTGCGGCACGAACGGGCTGATGGGGGCCTGGATCGGGCTGGGCGCGACGAGGTCGGCGTGGTAGGCGTACCGGCCGAAGTGGAGGATCTGCAGGGCGATCTTCCCGCCGGCGGCGTGCACGGCGTCGGTGACCGTCCGGTGCTGCTCGGCCTCTGCGTCGGTGGTGAGCTTGGCGCCGCCGTCCCAGGGCCGGCCCGCCTCGTTGGGGGCGATGCCGCCGGTGACGATGAGGCCGACGCCGCCGCGGGCGCGCTCGGCGTAGAACGCGGCCATCCGCTCGAAGCCGCTCTCGGCCTCCTCCAGCCCGACGTGCATCGAGCCCATGATCACCCGATTCGGCAGGGTGGTGAAGCCCAGGTCCAACGGGCTCAGCAGACGGGGGTACGCGGTCATCCGATGCCTCCTCGCACGGTTGCGGCAGTGTGCCCTTTGTAGGTCCTGCGGCGCCGTTATGCAACTAGGTGCATAACGAGGGCGACGGATGGCACCAAGTGCCTTTGCATCGCGGTACTCAGTGTCATACGATCGGGCGGTCGCGCCACGGGCCCAGCCCCGCCGGGCTGCCCGGCACGGCGCACCGGCGAGAGGTGTGGGGCATGGACAACCAGGTACGCGTGGGCGTCGTCGGCTGCGGCCTGATGGGGGCGGGCATTGCCGAGGTCTGCGCCCGGGCGGGCCTGGACGTGCGCGTCTCCGAGAACGACGCCGAGGGGCTGGCCCGCGGCCGCCACCGGCTGGAGACCTCGCTGCGCCGCGCCGTCGAACGCGGCAAGGCCACCGAGGAGGCCGCCGAGGCGGCGCTGGGCCGGCTCACCTTCACCACCGAGCTGGAGGACTTCGCCGACCGGCAGCTCGTCGTCGAGGCGGTGGCCGAGCGCGAGGACCTGAAGACCGGGATCTTCGCCCGGCTCGACCGGGTCGTCCAGGCCCCGGACGCGATCCTCGCCTCCAACACCTCCTCCATCCCGATCATGAAGCTCGGCACCGCGACGAACCGGCCCGAGCAGGTGATCGGCATCCACTTCTTCAACCCCGTGCCGGTCCTCGGCCTCGTAGAGCTCGTCCCCTCGCTGCTGACCTCCGAGGCCACCGCCGACCGCGCCGAGCACATCGCCACCGCGCTGCTCGGCAAGCGCGTCATCCGGGCCCGGGACCGGGCCGGCTTCGTGGTGAACGCCCTGCTCATCCCGTACCTGCTGTCGGCGATCCGGATGATGGAGTCCGGCTTCGCCGGTGCCGAGGACATCGACGCCGGCATGGTCCTCGGCTGCGCCCACCCGATGGGGCCGCTGCGACTCGCCGACCTGGTCGGCCTCGACACCGTCCGGGCCGCCGCCGAGGCGATGTACGAGGAGTTCAAGGAGCCGCTGTACAGCCCGCCGCCGCTGCTGCTGCGGATGGTCGACGCCGGGCTGCTCGGTGACAAGAGCGGTCGCGGCTTCTACGACCACGCCGCCGTCTGACCGCCCCGGCGCTCAGTCGCCGCTGTCGGGCGTCGTCGCGCGGGCGGTCACCACGATGTTCCGGCTCGCCGCGCTCAGCGGCCCGCCCGACCAGTCGCCCGCGCAGCGGTCGACCGTGAACCCGGCCTCGCGCAGGAACCCGCCGATCCGGTCGGCGTCCAGGAACCGCAGGCGGTCGCGTTCGAGGCGCAGCACGGTGCCGTCGAGACGCTCCGTGGTCTCGGTGAAGGTGACCACCTCGCCGGCGACGGACTCGACGCGGTGGACGATGCGCAGCTCCCGGCCGGCGTCGTCGACGACCTCGGTGGCGTTCGCCGGGCACCAGCCCTCCCAGGCCCGGGCCGCCGGGTTCCGGGTGCTGAGCACCAGGCGTCCGCCGTCGACGAGCGCCGCCCTGAGCGCGGCGAGCGCGGCCCGCAGTTCGGCGTCCGTCACGAACACCTGGAACGCGTTGCCGGCCACCACGGCCGATGCGAACTCCGCCTCCCAGCAGGCATCTTCGGCCCGACCCAGGGACCACTCCACGTCCGCGCGTCGGCGGGCCCGCGCCAGCATGGCGGCGCTCGGGTCGAGCCCGCACAGCCGGCCCGGATGCCCCGCCTCCCGGGCCCGGTGCAGCAGCGCACCGGTGCCGCAGCCGACGTCCAGCACGGACGCCGACCCCATCACGACGGACAGGAAGAAGTCGTCGCACGGCGCCCAGGGATTGAGGCGGTCGTAGAGCGCTGCGGCCTCGTCGTCGGAGTACACGCCCGCCAGTATGCGACCGGGGCCGTTCGGGCGCGAGGAGATTCCGAACGGGCCTCGGCCGCAGTGCGGGTGAGCCGGAGCCGAGTGCGGCGGCCTCCGCTCACCGCCCGGCCCGGCGGGCCAGCTCCGCGCCCGCGGACGCCAGCCAGCGGGCCGGTTCGGCGCGGGCGGCGCGGCCGGATCCGGCGAGCGAGGCGAGGGTCTGCACCGTGGGATCGGCGGACTCGCCGGCCACGACCGCCGCCCGGGTGCCGGCCCGGGCCGCCCGGGCGAGGACTTCGCCGACGGCCTTGCCGAGCAGGCTGGTTGCGTCGAAGCGGCCCTCGCCGGTGACCACCAGGTCGGCGCGGGCGAGTTCACCGTCCAGGCCCAGCAGATCGGCGACCGCCGCCGCCCCGGAGGCGCTGTCGGCGCCCCAGGCGGCGGCCAGCCCGAAGCCGGTGCCGCCCGCCGCACCGGCGCCCGGGCGCTCCGGGTCGCCGCCGAGCACCCGGGCCAGGGCGGCGAGCCCGGCCTCCAGCCGCGCGACGTCCTGCGTTCCGGCGCCCTTCTGCGGGCCGTAGACGGCGGCGGCCCCGGCCGGCCCGAGCAGCGGGGCGGTCACGTCGGTGAGCAGCAGCACGCCACCCGGCGGTGGAGGCCGCAGCGCGCTGCGGTCGACCGCCACGAGCCCGGCCAACCACCCGCCGCCGTCCGGCAGTCGGCGGCCGCGGTCGTCGAGGAGGCGCAGACCCAGAGCGGCCAGCAGGCCGGTGCCGCCGTCGGTGGAGGCGGACCCGCCGAGGGCCAGCACCAGCCGTCGGGCGCCGCGGTCGAGGGCTGCTGCGACGCTCTCGCCGGTGCCGCGGGTGGTCGCCGTGAGCGGCGCGAGGTGCCCGCCCAGCAGCGGCAGCCCGGAGGCGACGGCCAGTTCGAGGTACGCGGTGCCGTCCGGCAGCAGCGCGTACTGCCCGGTGACCGGCCGCCCGTCGGGGCCGGTGCAGCCGGGGACGTCGTGCCGCACGGCGGCGGGGTGGGCCCGCAGGACGGCGGCGAGGGTGCCCTCACCGCCGTCCGCCATCGGCCGCAGCACGGTCTCGTCCCCGGGCCTGACCGACCGCCACCCCGCCGCGAGGGCCTCGGCCGCGGCCGAGGCGTCGATGCTGCCCTTGAAGGAGTCGGGGGCGAGGACGATCCTCACCGGCCGGCCACGTGGGCCAGGTGGCGGGCCACGACGGTGCGGAGTGTCTCCTCGCCGGGCGTGTTCCAGACCTCCTCGTTGAAGATCTCGACCTCCACGTACCCGCGGTAGCCGGCGGCGGCGACCCGGTCGGTGAGCGTCCGGAAGTCGATGTGGCCGTCGCCGACGTGGCCGCGTCCCAGCAGGGCGTCGGCCGGCAGCGGCAGCGTCCAGTCGCAGACCTGGTAGGAGGCGATCCGGCCCTCGGCGCGGGCGATCTGCTCGGCCAACTGCGGGTCCCACCAGACGTGGTAGCTGTCCACGACGACGCCGACCTGGCGGGCGGGGAACTGCTCGGCCAGGTCCAGCGCCTGCCCGAGGGTGGACACCACGGCACGATCGGCGCAGAACATCGGGTGCAGTGGCTCGATCGCCAGCCGGACGCCGAAGTCACCGGCATGCGGAGCGAGTTCGGCGAAGGCGTCGCGGACGCGGGAGCGGGCGGACGCGAGGTCCCGGCTGCCGTCGGGCAGCCCGCCGACCACCATCACCAGGGTGTCGGTGCCGAGTTCGGCGGCCTCCTCGATCGCCCGGAGGTTGTCGGCGAGCGCGGTGCGGCGCAGCGCCGGGTCGGCGGCGGTCAGGAATCCGCCGCGGCAGAGGCTGCTGACGGCCAGACCCGCGTCACGGACGAGCTTCGCCGAGCGGGCGAGCCCGGTCTCGGCGACCTTGTCCCGCCACAGGCCGATCGCCGGGATCCCCGCCTCGACGCAGCCCCGGACGGCCTCCGGCAGGCTCCACCCGCGGGTGGTGATCTGATTCAGCGACAGCCGCTCCGTCCCGGTCATGCCGTCACCCCCGCCACGGCCAGGAACTGCCGCATCCGTCGGACGGCCAGCTCCGGGTCCGGCAGCACGCCGGCCCGGTCGGCCAGCCGGAACAGCTCGACCAGGTGCGGGACGGAACGTCCGCTCTGCGCCCCGCCGACCATGGTGAAGTGCTCCTGGTGGCCGGCCAGCCAGGCGAGGAGGACGATGCCCGTCTTGTAGTGGTAGGTGGGCGCGGCGAACAGGTGGCGGGCGAGCGGCACGGTGGGGGCGAGCAGGGCGTCGTAGCGGGCGGTGTCGCCCGCGTCCAGGGCCTGCAGGGCGGCGGCGGCGACGGCCGCGATCGGGTCGAACACGCCCAGCAGGGCGTCGCTGTGCCCGAGTCCGTCGCCGCGGATCAGCTCCGGGTAGTGGAAGTCGTCGCCGGTGTAGAGCCGCACCCCGGGCGGCAGGGCGCGGCGCAGCGCCGTCTCCCGTTCGGCGTCCAGCAGCGAGATCTTGATGCCGTCGATCCGGCCGGCGTGCTCCTCGATCAGGGTGAGCACGGTCTTGGCGGCCTCGTCGAGGTCCGTCGATCCCCAGTAGCCGGCCAGCGCCGGGTCGAACATCTCGCCGAGCCAGTGCAGGATCACCGGGCGGCTGCCCCGGGCGAGCAGGCGCCCGTAGACGGTGAGGTAGTCCTCCGGCCCGCGGGCCAGGGCGGCCAGCGCCCGGCCGGCCATCAGGACGGGTTGCGCACCGGCCTCCTCCACCACCGCGAGCTGTTCCTCGTACGCGGCGACGACCTCGCCGAGGGTGCGGGCGGGGGTGGTGAGCTGGTCGGTGCCGACGCCGCAGGCGAGCCGCCCGCCGGTGGCCCGGGCCTCGGCCCCGGAGCGGGTGATCAGTTCGCGGGTGGCGGCCCAGTCGAGGCCCATGCCGCGCTGGGCGGTGTCCATGGCGTCGGCGACGCCCAGGCCGAGCGACCACAGGTGGTGCCGGAAGGCGAGGGTGGCGTCCCAGTCCACGGCGGCGGGCGCGCCGGGGGCGTTGTCGCCGAGCGGGTCGGCGACGACGTGGGCGGCGGCGAAGGCGATCCGGGTGGTGGGCGGCCCGGCCGGCCGGTCGGGCCGTTCGGGCTCGCGCATCCGGTACCGGCCGGTGCCGGGAAGGTCGATGTCGGTCATGGCCATCAGCTTTCGGGCGAGGTGGGAGGGCAGGGGCCGGCCGGGCGGGTGGGGGTGCGGGGGTGCGGCGGCCGGGTCACAGGGACAGCTCGGGGACGTCCAGTCGGCGGCCCTCGCGGGCGGACTGCAGGCCGAGTTCGGCGAGCTGGACGCCCTTGGCGCCCTCCAGGAGGTCCCACTGGTAGGGCGAGCCGGTGGTGACGTGCCGCAGGAACAGCTCCCACTGCGCCTTGAAGCCGTTGTCGAACTCCTCGTTGTCGGGCACCTGCTGCCACTGCGAGCGGAACTGCTCGGTGGCCGGCAGGTCCGGGTTCCACACCGGCTTGGGGTGGAACCGCGGTGCTGGATCCGGCAGTTGCGCAGGCCCGCGACCGCACTGCCGTGGGTGCCGTCGACCTGGAACTCGACCAGCTCGTCGCGGTCGACCCGGACGGCCCAGGAGGAGTTGATCTGCGCGGTGACGCCGCCCTCCAGCTCGAAGATCCCGTACGCGGCGTCGTCGGCGGTCGCCGCGTAGGTGCGGCCCTGCTCGTCGACGCGCCGCGGGATGTGCGTGGCGGTGTGCGCGTACACCGAGCGGACGGGGGCGACGATGCCGTCCAGCACGTACCGCCAGTGCGGGAACATGTCGAGGATCATGCCGCCGCCGTCCTCGGCGCGGTAGTTCCAGGAGGGGCGCTGCGCGGACTGCCAGGTGCCCTCGAAGACCCAGTAGCCGAACTCGCCGCGGACGGACAGGATCCGCCCGAAGAAGCCGGAGTCGACCAGCCGCTTGAGCTTGAGAAGGCCGGGCAGGAACAGCTTGTCCTGGACGGCGCCGTTGCAGAGCCCCGCCTCGCGGGCCAGCCGCGCCAGCTCCAGGGCGGACGCCAGCGACTCGGCGGTCGGCTTCTCGGTGTAGACGTGCTTGCCGGCGGCGATGGCGGCCCGGATGGCGCTTTCCCGGGCGGTGGTGACCTGGGCGTCGAAGTAGATCTCGGCGAGCGGGTGGGCGAGGGCCTCGTCGAGCGAGGTCGTCCAGTGGTCGAGGCCGTGCCGGTCGGCGAGTTCCTTGAGCTTGTGGGCGCTGCGGCCGACCAGGATCGGTTCGGGCCAGAGCACCTCGCCGTCGCCGAGGGGGAGGCCGCCCTGCTCGCGGATGGCCAGGATCGAGCGGACGAGGTGCTGGCGGTAGCCCATCCGGCCGGTGACGCCGTTCATCACGACGCCGATCACTCTGCGGGACATCGGTCTCCTCCTGGGGAGTGGGGGTATCGGAGAGCGATGGAAAGCGCTTTCCATCGCCGAGGCTAGGGTGCCCGGAGGCTGCCGGTCAAGGGCCGCGGGAGGCGGGCGGTACGCTGACCGGCAGGACGATCACGGGCGGGCGGAGGAGACATGGCGGTGACCCTCGGCGATGTCGCGCGCCATGCCGGCGTGTCGCTGGCCACGGCGTCCCGGGTGCTCAACGGGTCCGCGCGTACGGTCACCGAAGCGCTGTCCGAGAAGGTCCGGGCGAGCGCGGAGACCCTCGGCTACCTCACGAACGCCCCCGCCCAGGCGCTGGCCAAGGCGTCCGGGGCGACCGTCGGGGTGCTGCTGCACGACGTGGCCGACCCGTACTTCGGCGCCATCGCCCGCGGTGTCTGGGACGCGGCCTCCGAGGCCGGCCTGCTGAGCCTGGTCGCCAGCACCGACGCGGACCCGGAGACCGAACTGGGCGCCATCCGGATGCTGCACGGCCAGCGCGTCCGGGCCATCGTGCTGGCCGGCTCCGGCTACACCGACCCCGACGCCGTCCGCCGGATCGACCGGGCCCTGGACGCCTACCGCGAGCAGGGCGGCGCCGTCGCCGCGATCACCGATCACGGCCCCGGCTACGACACCGTGCTGCCCGCGAACCGCAGTGGCGCGGCCGGGTTGACCGGTGCGCTGATCGCCCTCGGGCACCGCAGGATCGCCGTGGTGACCGGGCCGGAACGGCTGAGAGTGCCGGCCGAGCGGCTCGGCGGGGTGCTGGACGCGCTGGCCGCGGCCGGTCTCGACCCGGCCGCCGCGCTCGTCGAACGCACCGAGTTCAGCCACGCGGGCGGCCGGGCCGCGATCGGGCGGATCCTGGCCGCCGGTGGGCCCGAGTCCTGGCCGACCGCCGTGGTCGCGCTGTCCGACATCTGTGCGGCGGGCGTCCTCGCCGAACTGCGGGACCGCGGCGTCGCGGTGCCCGGCCGGATCTCCGTCGCGGGCTTCGACGACATCCCGCTGGCGGCCGACCTGGCGCCGCCGCTCAGCACCGTCCGCATTCCGCTGGCCCGACTCGGCGCCGAGGCGGTGCGGTTGGCCCTCGCCGCGGGTGAGCCGCAGCCGGCCGGAGGGGGCGCCGGACGGATCGCCGTGCCGTTGCCGGCCGAGGTCGTGCTGCGGGCCAGCACGGCACCGCCGCCCCACGACTGACTCCGCTGGTGCCGGCCGCCCCGGCCGGCCCGGTGGTCCTGCTGCCACGCCTCCATGAGGCAGTGGCGGTAGTGGAAGTGACGATCCGTCGGGGCGACGGGGGCGACGGGGTTCCGGGCCGTCAGGTCCCGGAGTGTCGCAGCCGGTGTCCGTTGTCGTCCGGGCCGCCGCGGGTCCGCGCGCGGAAGGTGCGGCGGTAGGTGTCCGGGGGCACGCCGACCGTGCGGTTGAAGTGCCGGCGCAGTGTGGTGGCGGTGCCCATGCCGGTGGCTGCCGCGACGGATTCGATGCTGTCGTCGGTGGTCTCCAGCAACTCCTGTGCGTGCCGGATCCGTTGCGTGAGCAGCCACTGCAGCGGTGTGGTGCCGGCCACCGATCTGAAGTGGCGGCCGAGGTGACGCGAGCTCATCCGGGCCTGCCGGGCCAGGTCCTCCACGGTCAGCGGGTGGTCGAGGCGTTCGATCACCCACGGGAGGAGCTCGGCGAGCGGGTGGTTGCCCGGAGTGGGGACGGGGGTGGTGACGAACTGGGCCTGGCCGCCGTCCCGGTGGGGCGGCACGACCAGCCGCCGGGCGACCGTGTTGGCGACCGACGAGCCGTGGTCGAGGCGGACGAGGTGCAGGCAGAGGTCCATTGCGGCGGCCTTGCCGGCGGAGGTGAGCACACGGCCGTTGTCCACGTAGAGGACGTCGGGGTCGACCGTCACCCGGGGTGGCGCTCGGCCAGGGCCCGGGTGTGCGCCCAGTGCGTGGTCGCCCGCCGCCCGTCCAGCAGGCCGGCGGCGGCCAGGACGAACGCGCCGGTGCAGAGCGATGCCACCCGTGCGCCGGCCTCGTGGGCCGCGCGGACGGCGTCGACCAGGTCGCCGGGCGGCTCCACGTCGATGTCGGCCCAGCCCGGGACGATCACGGTGTCGGCGTCCTGGAGCCGGTCGAGGCCGTGGTCGGGCTCCAGCCGGAACCGGCCCACCCGTACGGCTTCCGGCCCGCAGACGGAGACGCGGTACCACGGGTCCGCCACGGCGGTGAGGTCGGCCCCGAACACCTCGTACGCCAGGGACAGTTCGAAGTGCAGCATGCCGTCGGTGACGGCCAGTGCGACAGTGCCCATGTCCGGAAGTGTACGAGTCCTGGCGTTCCGGACACTCGTGCAGGGTGCAGGCCGCCGACAGGATGTCCGTAACAGCGCGGGACGGTCGTTCGAGTGCAGGGGAGAGACCCATGGGATCAGGACTCACGGTGGCGGTGTACGGCGCGTACGGGCACACCGGGCGCTTCGTGGTGGCGGAGCTGCGGGAGCGCGGGTTCGTCCCGCTCCTCTCCGGACGCGACGCCGACCGGCTGCGTGAACTGGCCGCCGACACCGGGTTCGAGGCCCGTCCGGCGTCGGTCGACGACCCGGCCTCGCTGGACCGTGCGCTGGCCGGTGCGGCCGCCGTGGTCAACTGCGCCGGGCCGTTCGCCACGACGGCCGCCCCGGTGATCGAGGCGGCGCTGCGGGCCGGCATCCCGTACGTGGACGTGGCGGCCGAGATCGAGGCCAACGCCGACACCTTCGCGCACTTCGCCGACCGCGCCCGCGCCGCGGGGGCGTTGATCGTCCCGGCGATGGCCTTCTACGGCGGGCTCGGGGACCTGCTGGTCACCGCGGCCATGGGCGACTGGACGGCGGCCGACGAAGCGCATGTCGCGTACGGGCTGAGCAGTTGGCACCCCACCGCCGGGACGCGCAGCGCCGGTGCGGTCTCCCGGGAGCGGCGGGGCGGCGGGCGCGTCGTGTTCACCGAGGGGCGGCTGGAGTACCGCCACGACACCCCGCCGATCCAGGAGTGGGCCTTCCCCGAACCGATGGGATCCCGGTCCGTCGTCGGCGAGTTCACCATGGCGGACGTGGTCACCATCCCCAGCCACCTGGCCATCCCGGAGGTGCGTACCGCCATGACGGTCGAGGCGGCCGGGCAGGTGTCGGCCCCGGACACACCGACGCCGGTCGCGGTCGACGCGCTCGGGCGCTCCGCGCAGACCTTCCTCGTCGACGCCGTCGTGCGCTCCGGCGGCACCGAACGCCGCGCGGTGGCCAGCGGCCAGGACATCTATGCCGTCACGGCGCCGCTGGTGGTGGAGGCGGTCGACCGCATCCTCACGGGGCGGACGAGGGCGGTCGGCGTCGCCTCCGCGGGCGAGGTCTTCGACGCGCCGGACTTCCTTCGTGCGCTGTCCGCGCACCTCGCGGTGGAACTGCGCCCGTAGCGGCGGGCCGTAGGGGAGTTGTCCGCACCGGTCGCCATCCGCAGCGGTGGCTATCCGAGTCGGCGGTGGTCCGAGCCGCCCACCGGGCGGCCGCCGATCAGCACCAGCCGGACGAGCCCGGTGTCCAGCCGCCGGATGGCCTCGCCGGCCGGTGCGCCCAGCAGGACCAGGTCGGCGACGGCGCCGGCCCGCACCCGGCCGATCCGCCCGCCCGGCGCGTGCGCGGGGAGAGGTAGCCGGCCAGGGCCTGCGCCGCGGTCAGCCGTTCGCTGCGGCCCGCCACCTCCCCCGCCGGGGTGAGGCGCAGCATCGCCGCCCGCATCACCGCCCACGGGTCCAGCGGCCCGTACGGGGCGTCGCTGGAGAGTCCCAGCGGCACGCCCGCCGCGATCAGGGAGGCAGCGCGGTGGCGGTCCGCGGGGTCGGCGGTCTGGTCGGTGGTGGTCGGGTCGGTGGTCGGGTCTGCGGTGGTGTCGCCGGGCCCGGTGTCGTCCCCGCGGTCGGCCAGCAGCCCCGGACGGGCCACCATGTGCAGGCCACGTCGGCGGATCTCCGGCACGGCGCCGGCCGGCACCACGGCGGCGTGCTCGATCCGGTCCCCGGGCGTGCTGCCGGCCCGGTCGAGGGCGGCGAACAGCAGGCGGAGATCCTCCCGGCTCGTGCAGCGCGCCGCCACCGGCCGTCCGGTGCGGTGGGCGGCGGCGATCTCCTCGGCCAGGTCGTCGACGGCGTGCGGGCCGGGATCGCCCAGGGCGATCCGCCAGGGGCCGGCGGTCGGGCCGTCCGGCGGGAGGGCGACGTCCAGCGGTGCGCCGAGGAGGCGGACCCGTTGCGGCAGGTCGCCGCAGGCTGCGGCCCGGGCGACGGCGTCCACGGCGCGGGTGTCGAGCCGCGGTTCGGCGTCGGTCACCGCGGTGATGCCGTGGTCGGCCAGTCGGCGGCCGAGCTCGGCGAGCGGCGGCCCGCCCGGTGCGGCGGCCCCCGCCGTCAGAGGTCGCGCGCCCAGCCGCTCGGACAGCCACGCGTCGGCCTGGTGCAGTCGCCCGGTCGGCCGGCCGTCGGCGCCGCGCTCGATGCCGGGGTGGTCGGCGTCCGCGAGCCGGAGGGCAGTGGCGGCGCGGGTGTTCAGAGCCCACCGCGCCCCGCTGCCGTAGCGGAGCAGGACGGGGGCGTCGGAGCGCAGCCCGTCCAGCCGCGTAGCATTCAACTCGCCTGCGACGGAGGCGTGGTAGCGGACCCCGCGGATCCAGCCCCGGTCGTCGCGCGGGGCCTGGAGGAGCGCCGCGGCGAGCTCGTCGGCGTCCCGCGCGGCAGACGGGGAGCACACCACGGCGGTCAGGTCGGCGGCCGCTGCGGCCAGGTGCAGATGATGGTCGGTCAGCCCGGGCAGCAGGGCGCCGCCGCGTGCGGCGATCACCTGCTCCGAGGCGTCCAGCCGGGGCAGCGCCCGGCCGAGTTCGGCCACCCGGCCGTCGGCGATCCGCACGTCGACGAGCTCCCCGCCGACCTCGGCGCCGCGCAGCAGCAGCCGGGTCACGTCGTGTCGGCGCTGCGGTCCGGCGCCGGGACGGCGAGGTGTGCGGCGGACGGGTTCCGAGTGGGCATGGCAAGGATGCTAGTGACCTGAGTCGGAGATTCCCCGCCTACCGTCGGCGAATCTCCGAGTCGGGTCACCGGGACGGAGGCCGGCTCCCGTCCTCGGACGGGTCAGGGGCAGTGCTTCCAGGCCAGGTGGTAGACGGTGTTGATGTCGCCGTCGGTGGAGTCCATCGTCATGAAGCTGGTGGTGTGGCCGGGGTCGGAGGAGCCGGCGCCGACCCGCAGTTCGGTGTTGATGTTGAAGTTGCGCAGCTCGCCGCAGGGTGCGTAGACGAGGGCCGCGACGGCGACGGTGTCGGTGGCCTGCCAGCTGTCGTCGAGCGGGCCGGCGAAGCGGTGGTCGAGTGCGGTGGTCTGCGGCTGTCCCTGGAAGTAGTAGGTGGCCTTCTGGAGGCCGGTGGCGCCCGCCTCCAGATGGGCGAAGCCGCGGTAGTCGGCAGAGGCGATCGCGTAGGTGAAGCCCTGCGGGACGTGCACGTCCAGGTTGAGCTGACAGTTCTTGCGGAAGTCGGTCGGCTTGGAGCCGACGCCGACCTGGGCGAGGTAGTTGCTGTACGTGACGGTGAAGGCGGTGTTGTCGGGCGAGACCGCGACGGCGGCCGTGCCTGCGGGGCAGCCCGATCCGTTGACGGTGGCCACGCTGATGACGATCTTGTCGGGCGGCGGCGGGGTCGTCCAGCCGGGTGCGGCGGCGGCGGGGGTGGTGGTGCCGAAGAGCGAGACGGCGGCGGCGCCGGCGGCGACGAGCATGCGGACGGTCACGGCTTGTCCTTCCGATCGTGCACGGGCCCGGCCGGACCGGCCGGCCGGGGCAACTTGGCGAGTACATGTCATCACGCCGGGCGGCCCGCGTACAGAGGGCGGTCACCGGTCGCACACGTTCCGTACACGGTCTCGGTTGAGCCGTCGTGCACCCGGAGCCATGCTGGAGGGTGCACGCCGAAGGCCGCAGCCCGGGTGACGACAGGCAGGGCCGCGGCCCGGGCGCCACCGAGAAGAGCAGTGATGGACCGGACAGGCGTCTCACCCGGGACCGGCGGTCCCGGCCCTCCGCCCGGCACCGCGACGGCGGTCGCCGACGCCGGGTGGGTCCTCACCGCGTGGTCCGCCGGAGCGCGGCAGCTGCTCGGCCGCCGCGCGGACGAGGCCGTCGGCCTGCCCGCCGCGTCCCTGCTGGCCGCGCCGCCCCCGCCCGCGGCCCTGCGCGGGCTCGCCCGGCGCGAGGAGTGGCAGGGGCGGCTGGCCCTGCGCCACCGCGACGGGCGGACCCGCGAGGCCCACGTCCGGGCGACGCCGCTGCACGGCGCGCACGGCACCGTGTCCTGGGTGCTGGCCGCCGACCCGCCCGCGCCTTCCGACAGGTCCGGCGACCTCGGCGCCTGGGCGTTCGCCCAGCTCCCGATCGCCGTCGCCGTCTACGACCGCGACATCCGGCTGGTCGGCGCCAACCACGAGGTGCTGCGGATCATGGCGGCCGAGGAGGAGGCCGTGCTCGGGCTGCCGATGAGCACCATCGTCCGGATGTACCCCGGTCTGCCGCACGGCCGGCTGGAGCGGCTCATGCGCCAGGTGCTGGACACCGGCGAGACCGTCCGGGAGGAGAGCTTCGTCCGGGTGCCCGACGACCCCCGCCCGCATGCCTGGGCCACCGTGCTGTACCCGCTCAAGGACCCCGACGGCCGGGTCAGGGGTGTCTCCGTCGGCGGCCTCGACATCACCGAACAGCACCGGGCCCGCCAGCGCCTCGCCGTCGTCAACGCCGCCGCCGTACGGATCGGCAGCACCCTGGACGTGGCCGGCACCGCCCAGGAGCTGGCCGACGTCGCGACCGAGCACTTCGCCGACTTCGCCAGCGTCGACCTGCTCGACTCCGTCTTCCAGGGCACCGCCGTCTTCGACCGCGGCACCGGCTCGGACGGCACCGGGCGGCCCCCGGAGCCCCTCACCGGACAGGCCGTGTTCCGCCGCGCCGCCCAGCAGTCCGTGCTGGACGGCTGCCCCGAGTCGACAGTGGAGCCGGGCAGCACCGACCACTTCGCGGACGACTCCCCGCTCGCCCGCGCCCTCGCCAGCGGACGGCCCTCGCGGCACCGCATCGACGACCCCGACATTCGCCGCTGGCTGGCCGAGGACCCCGTCCGGGCCGCCGGGGTCGCCGCCTTCGGCATCCACTCGTTCATCGTGGCGCCGTTGCTCGCCCGCGGTAACACGCTCGGACTCACGCTGCTCGTGCGGCACCGCACCGCCGACGTGTTCGACGCCGACGACCTGCTGCTCGCCGAGGAGATCACCGCGCGGGCCGCGCTCTGCGTCGACAACGCCCGCCGCTACACCTACGAACGCAACACCGCTCTCGCGCTCCAGCGCAGCATGCTGCCGCAGCGCGCGCCGCGGCAGGCCGCGGTCGAGATCGCCTCCCGCTACCTCCCGGCCGGTCCGCGGGCCGGCGTCGGCGGCGACTGGTTCGACGTGATCCCGCTCTCCGGCGCCCGGGTCGCGCTCGTGGTCGGCGATGTCGTCGGCCACGGCATCCAGGCCTCCGCCACCATGGGCCGGCTGCGGACGGCCGTCCGCACCCTCGCCGACATCGACATGCCGCCCGACGAACTGCTCACCCACCTCGACGACCTGGTGCTGCGGCTCGACCGGGAGGGCGAGGCGCAGGACGGCGACCCGAACCCCGACGGCCAGGACGGCGGCGACATCGGCGCCACCTGCCTGTACGCCGTCTACGACCCCGTCGCCCGGCGCTGCACCGTCGCCCGCGCCGGCCATCCCGGGCCCGCCGTCGTGCACCCCGACGGCGGCGTGGAGTTCCCCGAACTCCCGGCCGGACCGCCGCTCGGCCTCGGCGGGCTGCCCTTCGAGTCCGCCGAACTCGACCTGCCCGAGGGCAGCCTGATCGCGCTGTTCACGGACGGCCTGGTCGAGTCCGCCGACCATGACGTCGACGTCGGCCTCGGCCGGCTGCGCCGCGTCCTGCTCGGTGCCGGCCCCTCCCTGGAGCAGACCTGCGACGACATCCTCGGTTCCCTCCTGACCGGTGCACCGGCCGCGGACGATGTCGCCCTCGTGCTCGCCCGCACCCGGGCCCTCGACGCCTCCCAGGTCGCCACCTGGGAGGTTCCGCCCGACCCGGCGCTGGTCGCGGAGACGCGCAGGATCGCCATCGAGCAACTTGCGGCCTGGGGGCTCCACGAGGCCGCCTTCGTGACCGAGCTGGTGGTCAGCGAGCTCGTCACCAACGCCATCCGCTACGGCCGGCCGCCCATCCAGCTCCGCCTGATCAACGACGCCACGCTGATCTGCGAAGTCTCCGACGCCAGCAGCACCGTGCCCCACCTGCGCCGGGCCCGGACCTTCGACGAGGGCGGCCGCGGACTGCTGCTGGTCGCCCAGCTCACCCACGCCTGGGGCACCCGGCAGACCCCGCACGGCAAGACCATCTGGGCGGAGCAGTCCCTGCCCTCGGCATGACCGGGGCCCGGGTCGGGTCGGACGCAGTCCGGTTGCGCGGGGCCGGTCGGAGCCGGGTCGGGCGGGGGCGGGGCCGGTCGGGGTCAGACCAGGGCGGCGCTCGCGGCCGCGGTGTGCGGGCCGACGCCGAGGGCGAGCGCCTCCTGCAGATCGGCGCCGGTGTCGACGTCCCGGCGGACGGAGGGCACCCGGTCGAGGAGGAGCTCCCGGGCGCCGCCCGCCGCGTGCCGGACACGGGAACCCGGGCCGAACGCCGGCCGGAGGGCGCCGCCGGGCGGGCAGGCCAGCAGCGTGGTGCCGAGCCCCGGGGCGTCCGCGAGGAACGCCCGCCCGAGCGGTCGGGCGGCGGACAGCACCCGGGCCAGCTCGTCGGGCCGCAGCGCGGGCAGGTCCGCGGAGAGGGTGGCGACCGGTGCGTGCGGCGCGAGGCCGGCCGCGCGGGCGGCCCCGTGCGCCAGCGCCGCGTTCAGCCCGGTGCCCGGCTCGTCCGCCACCACGACGGCACCCAGCGCGGCGAGCAGGGCGCCGGCCTCGGCGTCCCGGGTCACCGCGAGCAGGCGGGCGACGCCGGGCGCGGCCAGTGCGGCCGCCGCCGTGTCGAGGGCGAACGCGAGCGCGAGCCGGGGCCGGTGCGCCCCGGCGAAGGCGGCCAGCCGGGACTTCGCCTGTTCGAGCGGCTTCACCGGCATGACCAGCCACCAGCCCGGCCGGTCCGTCGGCGGCGCCGGGGGATCGGCGGTGGTGCTCTCGGTGTGCTCGCTCACCACGCCATTCTCCCGACGCGGGCCGGGCCGTGGCCAGGGGGATCGCCGTCCCGCAGGCGTGCCCTGGCTCACCCGCCGCGCCGGCCCGCGACCGGCGGACGGGACGGACGTCATTCCTCGGTCGCGATGGTGCCCTGGTGCTCGCGGCCCGTGTCGAAGTACCGGTCCAGGTACGCCTCCCCGTCGAGGGGACTGTCCCGCAGGAGGGAGTAGACCTCGTCCCCGTCGCCCGGCCGCCCTTCGGTGGCCAGGTGGTAGCACTGGGCCAGCTCCAGGTAGCGGTGACCGCCTTCCGCGGCATAGGCCCGTGCCTCGACCTCTGCCCGGGCGACGGCCTGCTCCATCGAGACGGCCTGCCACAGGGTCAGGCGCTCCTCGTAGGGCGTGCCCTCCCAGGCATCCCACTGGAACACGCAGCGGACCGCGTACCAGGACTTCTCCTCCGTCGTGTCCGCTGTTGCCATGGTGATCCCGTCGGAAGGCGGCTGCACGCGCCGAGCATACGGGCAGGTGCTCGTCCCGCGGCCGGAATTGTCGCTGTCGCGGAGCCGCCGGCCCCGGCGGGGCGGATGCGGCCGGAAACCTCGGGGCCGGCCGTGCGGCATTCAAGTCATGCTCTGGTCAAGTGGCCTGGCGGTGTGGAAGTCTGCGGGGAACGACCAGATCGTTCCGGTGCTGCTCCTCGCCGCCGGCCGGACCGCCGGCCGCGGGGGTGCGCACCGCCACCCTCACGAAGGACCCGGACCACGTGAAGAGTCTTCCCGGCAAGGTTGCCGCCGCCGTGCTCGTCGCCGCTGCCCTCACCGGGGCCGCCGCCGTCCCGGCCGCCGCCGCCACCCCTGCCCCTGCCGCAACGGCCCCGGTGCCCGGGCAGGTTGCACCGGCCGCCGCCGCGGCTGTGACCGAGGCGCAGTGGCTCGCCGACGTCACGACGGCGCTCGCGCCTGCCCGGCCGTGGATCGACCAGCGCGCCGTGGCGCTCCACGGCGGGCGGCCCGCGATCGTGCTCGACATCGACAACACCAGTCTGCAGACGCACTTCCACCCGTTCCTGATGCCCGCCGTCCCGGCCACGCTCGACCTGGCCGGGTTCGCCCGGTCGCGCGGGGTGGCGGTCTTCTTCGTCACGGCACGCCCGGACTTCGTCGAGCCCGTGACGCGCTACGGGCTCGCGCACGCCGGATATCCGGTGGACGGCCTGTACGGGCGCGACCTCGGCGACCTCTTCCACGCCGTCCAGGACTTCAAGACGGCGAGCCGTGCCGACATCGAGCGCCGTGGCTACACCATCGTCGCGAACATCGGCAACAACCTCACCGACCTCCAGGGCGGGCACGCGGAGCGCACCTTCAAGCTGCCGGACTACGACGGCCTGCTGTCCTGACCCTCCGTCACAGGGTCGTGGGGCGGTCGGAAACCGGTGCGCCCGCCCCACGGTGCCGGACGGCTACTGCTCCGAGGGGCCGGCGTAAAGGCCCGGCAGGTTGACGACGATGGCCTCCTGGGTGCTGCGGGCGATCACCACCACGGCCTCCTCCCGCGGGTCGGGGTTCTCCTCGCGGTGCGGTACGAAGGGCGGAACGAAGATGTAGTCGCCCGGCCCCGTCCGCAGCCGGACCTCGACCGGCTCGCCCGAGGAGTCCTCCACGAAGACGAACTCCGGGTGTCCGCTGACCACGTGGATGGCGGTCTCGGACTCGCCGTGGTGGTGGTCCGAGGAGGCGGTCGCCGGGGCGACGTGCGTCTGGCCCATCCAGAGTTTCGCCGAGCCGACCGTCCGCCCGCTGATCGCGGCGAACCGCCGCATGCCACCCGTCTGCGCGGTGTCGCCGTCGAGTTCGCCGGCCCGGATGTGGTGGAGCCGGGCGCGCAGCGGCGCGGACGTGGCGGACGCGGCATCGTCGGGCAGGTGCGGGTGGAAATCGTCGCCGGACTCCGCACAGGTCGCGGCCGCCCCGCCGTCGGCCGGTGGGTCGGCCGGCACGGCGTCCGGTGCCGGGGCGGAGTGGCCGGATGCGGTGGACATGGTGACTCCAGGCGGTGGGCTGGCGGGTGAGGGGCGGCACGTGCCGGGGAGTCCGGCGCCGCCGCTGGGCGCGCGGGGCCGGGAGGCGTGCCGCGCCGAGGAGGCCGGCGGCGGCGGGTGCGGCGTGCCGGGCACGGAGTGGACGCTAGGGGCGCCGGCAAAAGGATGTCAAGAGGTGTCCTTTCGGTGGACGGGCCAACGGGCCGTGCGCAGGCGGAGCTTGAAGACCGCGCCGAGCCGTGGATACTCGGGCCCATGCATATTTCCGCGAAGGCGGACTACGCCGCCCGCGCGCTGGTGGAACTCGCCTGCGACACGGGCCGTCCGCTCACCTGCGAGGCCATCGCCTCCTCCCAGGGTATTCCGTTCCGGTTCCTGAAGTCGGTCGTCGGCGACCTGCGCCGGGCCGGCCTGGTGCGCAGCCAGCGCGGCTGCGAAGGCGGGTACTGGCTGGGCCGCCCGGCCGACGAGATCACCCTGCTGGACGTCGTCCGGGCGGTCGACGGCGACGTCATCACCCTGCGCGGCGAACCGCTGGACGGCCTCGCCTACCCCGGCCCGGCGGACGCCCTGCCGGAGGTCTGGCGGGCCGTGGAGGACCGTGCCCGCGAGATCCTCACCGGCACCACCGTGGCCGCCCTGCTGCCCGCGGCCCGGGTCGGCGCCGTCCGCCCGCCGGTCGCCGAGCCGGTGTGAGCGGCCCGTCGCCGGCGGGCGGGCCGGTGCTGGAGGTCGTCGAGTACACCGACCCGTTCTGTCCGTGGGCTTGGGGGCCGAGCCGGTGCTGCGCCGTCTGCGGCAGCTGCTGGGCGACGCCGCACGCCACCGCCGGGTCTTCGGGATCCTCTTCGACGCGGACGACGACCCGGCGCCCGACCCGGCCGCCGAGACCGCCTGGTACGCGGGCTACGTCGAGGGCGTGACCGCCCACACGGGTGCCCCGCGCGCCGCCGAACTGCGCTGGGTGGCCGCCGACAGCCGGCCCGCCTCGCTGGCGGCGGCCGCCGCCGAAGGGCAGGGGCCGGAGGTCGCCGAGCGGGTGATGCGGCGTCTGCGGGAGACGGTGTTCGTGCTGGGCGAGCCCGCCGACACCGCCGTCCGGGTCGCCGCCGCGCTGCACGGCGTGCCCGGCCTCGACCTCGACCGGCTGTGCGCCGACGCCGGCTCGGCCGCCGTCCGGGCCCGGTTGGAGCGGGACCGCGCGGAGACCCGGCGGCCGGTGCCCGAGGTGGTGGGGCTGCGCGCCGACGGCCCGCATCCCGGTGCGGCGAAGGAGACCGAGGACGGGCACCGCTACGCGCTGCCGACGCTGCTGTTCACCGGCCCGGCGGGGCGGCGGGCGGTCCCCGGCTGGCGTCCGCTGGCGGCCTACCTGGCGGCGGCCGCCGAGGTCTGTCCGGGGCTGCGCCCGCGCGCCGACGACACCGCTCCGGCGGAGCGGCTGTTGGAGCGTCACCGCAGCCTGACGGCGGTGGATCTGGCCCGCTGCGGAGGCCGGGTCCCGGACGGCGCCCTGGTGGTGCCGACCGGCCACGGGGTGCTGTTCCTGCACCCGGGGGAGGCGGCGGGCTCGCTGCTCGCCGATCCGGCCCGGCGGGCGCAGGGCGCCTCTGAGCTGCAAGAACCGTTCGAGGGCGATGGGTTGGGAGTTCGTATCGGTGAATGAGACACCATTTGGTGTCCATTGACAGCCCGGGTCCGGTGTCGCCAGGATGAGCACATGCTCTCCACGCACCCCAACGTGGTGTGCCGCTACGTGGACTTCCGGCGCACCAGCAGCGACCTCTGTCGCTGAGCGCCTGCTCACCCCGGCGGCCCGACCGCCGTTCCTCCCGGCCGCCCGCGGCGCCCTCCGGCTGCCGCCGCCCGCCGGCCGCGCATCCCGGTGCCCCCGCCGGTAGTCGCCCGCATCCCCCGGGCCGAGCACGCCATCCGTTCCGTACGGCGTACCGGCCCGCCTCCTGCGCTCCCGCCTCCTCCGCTCCTTCCTGAACCGTCGGTGCACCCCGACGGCCGTGCCCCGCCCGCCGCCCCGCGATCCGTCGCGTCCGGGGCCGGCCGCGCCCCGGGCCGGCCCGGCGTGCCCGCGAAAGGTGACGTACGCTCATGACCAGACTTCCCGCATCGCCGTCGACCCTTGCCAGACGCTCGTTCCTCGGCCTCGGCCTCGGCCTCGGTACCGGCGCCGCTCTCGCCCTGGCCGCCTGCGGCAGCGCCGGGACGGTCGCCACCGGTGCGGGCGGATCCACCGGCACCCTCAAGTGGGGCTGGGCGCTGCCGACTTCATGGGACCCGGTGTTCTCCTCGGCGGGCTGGGACGTCCATGTCCTCTCGCTGGTCTACGCCGGGCTCACCAAGCTCGACGAGAAGGGCGCAGCCGTGCCCGCTCTCGCCACCGGCTGGACGTACGCGGCCGACGGCACCTCGGTGACCTTCACGCTCCGCCCCGGCGCCACCTTCTCCGACGGCAGCCCGCTGGACGCGGCCGCCGTCAAGAAGAGCCTGGACCGCGGCCGGACGGACCCCAAGTCCCTGGTCGCCCCGCAGTTGGTGCACGTCAAGGAGGTGGCGGCCCCCGACGCCGCCACCGTCGTCCTCCATCTCACGCAGCCCGACTACCAGTTGCCGAACCTGCTCGCCGGCAAGACCGGCCTGGTGGTCAACCCCAAGGCATTCGAGACGGACGCCGCGGGCATCGCCACCAGGCCGGCCGGCGCCGGGCCGTTCACCCTCACCTCGTACACCCTCAACACCAAGGCCGTGCTGCGCCGCAACCCCTCCTACTGGGACGCCGCGCACATCAAGCTGGAGAACCTCGAGGTCTACCCGCTGCCGGACGCGGCCACCGTGGTCGGCGGTCTGCAGTCCGGGCAGTTCGACGTCGCGCAGATCCCCGGCAGCCAGGTCGAGGCGGCGAAGGCGGCCGGCCTGGAGGTGCAGGAGATCCCCTCGCTGGTGGTGGCCGTCCTGGACGTCAACACCACCAAGGCCCCGTTCGACAACCCGGACGTGGTGGAGGCGCTGAAGTACGCGATCGACCGCGACGCCCTCGTCAAGACGCAGCTGTTCGGCCACGGCGAGGTCAACTACCAGCCCTTCCCGAAGGGTTACGTCGGATACGACCCCGGCTCCGAGGACCTCTTCCGCTACGACCCGGACAAGGCCCGCGCCCTGCTCGCCAAGGCCGGCCACCCCGACGGTGTGGAGCTCACCCTCACCACCTCGGCCGCGCAGGGCCTGCCGGAGCAGCTCCAGGCCCAGCTCAAGGCGGTCGGCATCCGCGCCACGATCGAGGTCGTGCCGGCCGCGCAGGCCACCCAGATCGTCTACATCCAGCACTCCAAGGCGCTGTTCACCGACCAGTTCGCCGGCCGCGACTCCGCCGCGCAGGCCTTCCAGGTGCTCTTCGGCGAGCAGGGCCTGATGAACCCGGGGCGCACCACCCCGCCCGAGCTCAAGGCCGCGGTGGAGAAGGTCTCCCGCACGCCCCTGGACTCGCCCGACTACCCGAAGGCGCTGCAGGCGGCCACCGCCGTCGCCGTGCGGACCATGCCGAACGTCTTCCTCTACAGCGTGCCCCGGCTGCTCGCCCGACGGCGCAGCATCTCCGAGATCCCCGCCTTCACCGTCGTCCAGCGCTTCGAGGGGGTGACCGCGTCGTGAGCGCCGCGGCGGCTCCTGCCGCGGGCGCGCGGGCCGGCCTCCGGTGGGCGGCCGGCCCGCTCGCCCGCCGGGCCGCCCGGGCGCCGCGCTCGGCCGCCCGGGTGCTGGCAGGCACGGCGTTCGTGTTCCTGCTCTCCTCGCTGCTCACCTTCGGCCTGGGCGCCGTGTCGGACGCCAACCCGGCGGCCGCCGTCCTCGGGGAGACCGCCACACCCGCCGACATCGTGCGCCTCGACCACGAGTTCGGCCTCGACCGCCCGCTGCCGGTGCAGTACGGCAGTTGGCTGCTGCACGCGGTCGGCGGCGACCTCGGGCGGTCCTGGTTCACCACCGTCCCGGTGTCCGACAGCATCGCCGCCGCGCTGCCCGTCGACCTGTCGATCGCCGGTCTCGCGCTGCTGTTCGCTGTCCTGCTCGGCGCGGCGGCCGGCATCGGCGCGGCCCTCAGCAACGGCGGCCGCCTGGACCGGGCGGTCACCGCGGGCTGCACCGTGCTCGGCACCCTGCCGGCCTTCGTGGTCGCGATCGGCCTGATCACCCTGGTCGCCGTCCAGTTGCGGCTGCTGCCCTCCGGCGGGTACGTGCCGTTCGGCCAGGACCCGGGCCAGTGGCTGCGGTTCGCGCTGCTGCCGGCCCTCGCGCTCAGTCTGGACGCCGCGGCCGGCATCGCCAGGCAGTTGCGGACCTCGCTGGTCGGTGCGCTGCGCGAGAACTACGCCACCGGCGCGGTGATGCGCGGACTCTCGCCGCGCCGGGTGCTGTTCGGGCACGTGCTGCGCAACGCCGCCGGGCCCGCGGTGACCGTGCTCGGCATGAGCGTGCCGATGCTGATCGGCGGCGCGGTCGTCACCGAGCGCATCTTCAACCTGCCGGGCATCGCCCAACTCTCCCTGCGCGCCGCCGAACAGCACGATGTCCCGGTCATCCAGGGCACCCTGCTGGTCACCGTCGTGGTGGTGCTGGTCGCCAACCTCGCCGTCGACGCGGGCCTGTTGGCGCTCAACCCGGCGGCACGCAGGGCGCCGGGCGCCGGGGCGGTGCCGCGGTGAGCGCCGTCCGCGGAGCCGTCCGCCTCCCGGTGGCCCGGGCCGCGCTCGCGGTCCTGGCGGTGGTCACCCTGCTCGCCGTCCTCGGAGGCGCCCTGGCGCCGCTCGACCCGCTCGCCCAGGACGCCGCCCACATCCTCCAGGGCCCCAGCGGCGCCCACCTGCTGGGCACCGACTACCTGGGCCGCGACGTGCTCAGCCGGCTGCTGGCCGGCACCGGGCCGTCGGTGGTGGCGGCGGTCGAGGCGGTCGGCGCGGCGATGGTGCTCGGGGTCCTCCCCGGCATCCTCTCCGTCCGTCTCGCCCCGGTGCCGACCTGGGTGTCGCTGCGCGCGGTGGACGCGCTGATGACCCTGCCGTTCACCCTGTTCGCGATCGCCGCCGTCGGGGTGCTCGGCAACGGGCTGCACCAGGCGATGCTGGCGCTCGGCGTGCTGCTGGCCCCGCTGTTCTTCCGGGTCACCCGGGCCGCCGCGCTCGGCCTGGACCGCGCCCAGTACGTCGAGGCGGCCGAGCTGATGGGCGCCGGCCGCGGCTGGATCCTGCGCGTCCACGTCTGGCGCAAGGTGCTGCCGACCGTGGCGGTCACCACCGCGCACGCGCTCGCCACCAGCCTGCTGACGGTGGCCTCGCTGACCTTCCTGGGCATCGGCGTCCAGCCGCCGGCACCGACCTGGGGCGGCATGCTCGCCAGCGACCTCGGGTTCCTCGCCCAGCAGCCGTGGGCGCCGGCCCTACCCGCCGTGCTGATCATGCTCACCGTCGGCGCGCTCAACCTGCTGGCCGACGCCCTCCGGGACACCGACCCGAACGACACCGGGACCGGCCCCGCAGCCGCCGACGCGGACGGCCCGGCTGCCACCGGCCGTCCCGCCGCCGACCGCCCCGACGCGGACGGCCCCGCTGCCGCCCACCGCCTCGCCGACGCGCCGAAGGAGAAGGCCGATGCCCACGTCTGACCGCCCCGCGCTGACCGTCGACGGCCTGCACGTCACCGTCGGGCGCGGCCGCACCGAGGCCGTCCGCGATGTCAGCTTCACCGTCCGTCCCGGGGAGGCCGTCGGACTGGTCGGCGAGTCCGGTAGCGGCAAGTCGCTCACCTGCCGCGCCGTCCTCGGCCTGCTCGCCCCCGGCGTCGCCGTGTCGGCCGGGCGGATCGAGCTCGGCGGCACCGAACTCACCGGGCTCGGCGACCGGGGGTGGCGGCAGGTCCGCGGCAGCCGCCTCGGCGCGGTCTTCCAGGATCCGGGGTCCTACCTCAACCCCTCGCTCACCGTCGGCCGCCAGCTCGCCGAGCCGCTGCGGCTGCGCGACGGCCTCCCGCGCGCCGAGGCGCGCCGCCGGGCCGTCGAGCTGCTCGCCTCGGTCGGCCTGCGCGACCCGGAGACCGTGTACGAGCGCCACCCGCACGAGCTGTCCGGCGGCATGCTGCAGCGCGTCCTGATCGCGATCGCGGTCTCCGGCGATCCGGAGCTGCTGGTCGCGGACGAGGCGACCACCGCGCTCGACACCGTCGTCCAGGCCGAGGTCCTGGACCTGCTCGACCGGCTCCGCCGGGAGCGCGGGCTCGCCCTGCTGCTGGTCACCCACGACCTCGCCGTGGTGGCCGAGGTGAGCGACCGGCTGCTGGTCCTCTACGCCGGGGAGATCGTCGAGGACGGCCCCACCGCAGAGGTGGTCGCCGCGCCCGCGCACCCGTACACCGAGGCCCTGCTGCGCGTCGCCTCACTCGGCGACCGCAGCCGCCGCGAACTCGCCGTCATCCCCGGACGGCCGCCCGAGCCGGGCACCGCCGGCGCCGGATGCCGCTTCGCCGACCGCTGCACCTACGCCACGGACGCCTGCACCGCCGGACCGGTCGCCCTCACCCCCGCCGGGGACGGCCGCTCGGTGCGCTGCCTGCGCGCCCCCTCGCTCGCCCTGCAGGGAGCCGGAACACCCGACCGCACGGAGGTACCCGCATGACCGTCACCACCGAGGAGCACACGGCCGCGCCGCCCGCCGCCCCCGCCGGGCCGCTGCTGAGCATCCGCGGACTCGAGGTCTCCTACCGCCGCGGCGAGCCCGTGCTCGGCGGTGTCGACCTGGACGCCCGGGCCGGCGAGATCCTCGGCGTGATCGGTGAGACCGGCTCCGGCAAGACCACGCTGGCCCGGGCCGTCGTCGGCCTCGCCCCCGTGACCGCGGGCCGGATCACCGTCGACGGCAAGGACCGCACCACGCTGCGCGGCCGCAGCCTGCGGCGGGCCCGCCGCACCGGCGCGGTCCAGTACATGTTCCAGGACCCGCTGCGCTCCTCGACCCGGACCTGACGGTCCGCCGGCTCGTCGCGGAGCCGCTGGCGGTCGCCGGGGTGCCGCGCGAGGAGCGGGAGCAGCGCGTGCTCACCGCCCTCGACCAGGTCGGGCTGGACCGGTCGCTGGCCGACCGCACCCCGGGCGGCTCTCCGGCGGCCAGCGGCAGCGGGTCGCGCTCGCCCGGGCGATCGTCACCCGGCCCCGCCTGCTGCTCGCCGACGAACCGGTCAGCGCCCTGGACGCCTCCAACCGCAACCACGTGCTGCGGCTGCTGGACGGGCTCCGGCGCGAGCTGGGCCTGGCCGTCGTCGTCATCTCCCACGACCTCGACTCGCTGGCCGGTGTCGCCGACCGGATCGCCGTGCTGTACCGCGGGCAGGTCGTCGAACAGGGCCCGGCCGAGGCCGTCCTGACCGCGCCGCTGCATCCGTACAGTGCGCTGCTCGTCGCCTCCGCACCGAGCCTGGACCGCACGCACCGCACCGACCTGGCGCTGCTGCGCGGCCCTGCGGCGGCGCCGCCGGCGGCCTCGGACTGCGCCTTCGCCCACCGCTGCCCCTTCGCCGACGCCGACTGCGCGGCCCGTCCGGCCCCGACCGCGCACGGCCCCGGCCGCAGCGCCGCCTGCCACCACGCGCCCGACTGGCGCGCCCGCCTCTCCCGCTGACCACGCCCCGCCTCCCCGTCTGGAGCCCCGCCATGTCCACCGTCGAGTTCATCGGCATCGCCGCGACCCGGCCGGTCAGCGAGACCGGCGCCGCCTCCGCGTCCGCAGCCGTCCCCGGGGCCGATTCCGCCGCCTCCGCCGTCACCGCGCAGAGCGGGAGCGGCAGCCCGTCCGGTGCCGTGATCCAGCCCGGGTACCTGAAGGCCCTCGCCACCGCGCACGAGGAGGCCGGGTTCGACCGGGTGCTGGTCGCGCACTCCTCCGCCAGCCCGGACGGCTTCACCGTCGCCGACCAGGTGCTCACCCACACCGACCGCCTCGGTGTGCTCCTCGCCCACCGCCCCGGGTTCGTCGCACCCACGCTGGCCGCCCGGAAGTTCGCCACCCTGGACGCCTTCCACCCCGGCCGGGTCGCCCTGCACGTGATCACCGGCGGCGACGACGCCGACCAGGCCCGGGACGGCGACCTCAGCGACAAGCCGACCCGCTACCGGCGCACCGACGAGTTCCTGGAGATCGTCCGCCGCAGCTGGGACTCGGCCGAACCCTTCGACCACGAGGGCGAGTTCTACACCGTCCGGGGCGCCCTGTCCGGAGTCCGCCCGGAGCGGCCGATCCCTGTCTACTTCGGCGGTGCGTCCCAGGATGCGATCCGGGTCGGCGGCCGGCACGCCGACGTGTACGCCTTCTGGGGCGAACCGCTGGCCGGCATCGCCGAGCGGATCCGCCAGGTCAGGGCGGCCGCCGCACCGTACGGCCGCGACCCCCGGTTCAGCGTCAGCCTGCGCCCCATCCCCGCCGCCACCGAGGCCGAGGCCTGGCAGCGCGCCCAGGAGATCCTGCGCCTCACCAAGGAGCGGGTCGGCGATCTCAGGCGGCACTTCAACCTCGACCACTCCGCGCAGCACGGCTCGCAGCGACTGCTGGCGTACGCCGACCAGGCCGAGGTGCACGACAAGCGGCTCTGGACGGCGATCGCCAAGGCCACCGGCGCGGCCGGCAACTCCACCGCGCTGGTAGGCAGTTACGAGCAGGTCGCCGAATCGCTGCTGGACTACACCGCGCTGGGGGTCTCCACCCTGCTGATCCGCGGCTTCGACCCGCTCGCCGACGCCCGCGACTACGGCGAACTCGTCCGCCTGGTGCGGGAACAGGCCGTCGGCACCGCCGAACTCGCCGGGGCCGGCCGGCCGTGACCACCACCCCGACCACCTCGCACTGGGGCGCGTTCCGAGTCCGCACCGCGCCGGGCGGCGCCGTCACGGTCGAGCCCCACCCGGCCGACCCGTCGCCGTCCCCGCTGCTCGGCGGCGTGCCCGGCGCCCTGCACCATCCGACCCGGATCGCCCGCCCGGCCGTCCGTGCGGGCTGGCTGGAGCACGGCCCGGGCCCCTCGTCGCGACGCGGCGCCGAGCCCTTCGTCGAGGTGGAGTGGGAGCACGCACTCGACCTGGTGGCCGCCGAACTCGACCGCGTCCGAAACGAGTTCGGCCACCAGGCCGTCTTCGGCGGATCCTACGGGTGGGCGAGCGCCGGGCGGTTCCACCACGCGCAGAGCCAACTGCACCGATTCCTGGCGCAGTTTGGCGGCTACACCGGCTCGCGGAACTCCTACAGCCTCGGCACCTCGCTGGTGCTGCTGCCGCACGTGGTCGGCGACGCCGAGGCCGTGCTGCGGGCCTCCTCGTCCTGGCCCACGATCACCCGGCACACCCGGCTGATCGTCGCCTTCGGCGGCATCCCGGCCAAGAACGTGCACGTCACCCCCGGTGGCGTCACCCGGCACGGCACCCCGGCCACCTCGCCGCGCTCGCCGCCGCCGGGGTCGACATCGCCCTGGTCAGCCCGCTGCGCGACGACCTGTCCGACGGTCCGCCGACCGACTGGTACCCCGTCGCGCCCGGCACCGACACCGCCCTGATGCTCGCGCTGACCCACACCCTGCTCGTCGAGGGGCTGCACGACCGCGCCTTCCTGGACAGGTGCACCACCGGGTGGGACACCCTGGCCGGCTACCTCGACGGCAGCGCCGACGGCATCCCCAAGGACGCCGACTGGGCCGCCCCGATCTGCGGCATCGCCCCTGACCGGATCCGCGGCCTCGCCCGCCGGATGGCCGCCACCCGCACCCTGGTCACCGTCACCTGGTCCCTCCAGCGCGCCCGCTACGGCGAGCAGCCGGTCTGGGCGGGCCTCGCGCTGGCCGCCGCGCTCGGCCAGATCGGCCTGCCCGGCGGCGGGTTCGGCCACGGCTACGGCTCGATGGGCGACGTCGGCGACACCGGCTCCGCGCTGCGCCTGCCGTTCCTGCCCCAGGGCCCCAACCCCGTGGACGAGTTCATCCCGTGCGCCCGGATCGCGGACCTGCTGCTGCACCCCGGCGAGGAGTACGACTACGACGGGACCCGCCGCCGCTACCCCGACATCCGGCTGGTGCACTGGGCCGGCGGCAACCCCTTCCACCACCACCAGGACCTCGGCCGGCTGCGCCGGGCCTTCGCCCGCCCCGACACCGTCGTCGTCCACGAGCCGCACTGGACGGCCACCGCCCGGCACGCCGACATCGTGCTGCCGATCACCACCGCCCTGGAGCGCGAGGACCTCGGCGGCGGCCGCCGCGACACCCACCTGATCGCCATGCACCGCGCTGTCGCCCCGTACGGCGAGGCCCGCGACGACCATGCGGTGCTCGCCGCCCTGGCCGAACGCCTCGGCTTCGGCGCGGAGTTCACCGAGGGGCGGACGCCGCGCGGGTGGCTGGTGCACCTGTACGAGGAGTGGGCCGACCGGCTGCGCGCCGACGGCGCGGGGGATCCGCCGCCGTTCCGCGCGTTCTGGTCGGCGGGTGAGTGGCGGCTGCCCGAACAGGCCGCCGAGCGGACGCTGTTCGAGGAGTTCCGGGCCGACCCGGAGGGCAGGCCGCTGGCCACCCCAGCGGCCGGATCGAGCTCCACTCCGCCACCGTCGCGGCCCTCGCCCTGCCGGACTGCCCGGGCCACCCGGCCTGGCTGGACCCGCCCGAGCGGCTCGGCACCGCCGCCGCCGAGCGTCATCCGCTGCTGCTGGTCGCCAACCAGCCCGCGACCCGGCTGCACAGCCAACTCGACGTCGGCGCACCGAGCCTGTCCGACAAGGTGGCCGGCCGGGAGGCGGTCGAACTGCACCCGGCCGACGCCGCCGCCCGCGCGGTCGGCGACGGCGACCTGGTACGGATCTTCAACGACCGGGGGCCTGCCTGGCCGGCGCCCGGCTGACCGACCGGCTCCGGCCGGGAGTCGTCCGGCTGCCGACCGGCGCCTGGTTCGACCCTGTCCCCGGCACCGAACCGCCGCTCTGCGCGCACGGCAACCCCAACGTGCTCACCGCGGACGAGCCCAGCTCCCGGCTGTCCCAGGGCTGCACCGGCCAGCACGCGCTGGTCGAGATCGAACGCTGGTCCGGCGGTGAGCCGCCGCCCGTGACCGTCCGCCACCCGCCCGTCCTGCTGACCGCGCCCGCCATGCCCGCACCGGAGAGCACCCCATGATCGCCGCCCCGCCCGCACCCGCCGCGCCCGCACCCGGCAAACCCGCACTCGCCCGTCCCGACCTCGCCCGGCTGCCGGAGCTGACCGCCGCACTCGCCGCCCGCGCCGCCGACCACGACCGGGACGCCGACTTCCCGTACGAGGGTGTCGAACGCGTCCACCGCGCAGGCCTGCTGACCGCCACGGTGGCGCAGCGGCACGGCGGGCCCGGCGCCGGGCTCGCCGACACCGTCCGCATCCTGCGCGTACTGGGGGAGGGCGACCCGGCGGTGGCGCTGGTCACCGCGATGACCCTGTTCACCCACGCCGCCGAGGCCCGCAACCCGCAGTGGCCGGGCGGACCGCTCGCCGACCTGCTCGGCGAGTCGGCGCAGCGCCCCGTCCTGGTGAACGCCCTGCGGGTGGAGCCCGAACTCGGCACGCCCGTCCGCGGCGGCCTGCCCGACACGGTCGCCCGCCGGGTCGGCGACCACTGGGAGGTCACCGGGCGCAAGATCTTCTCCACCGGCGCCGTCGCCCTGCGCTGGATGCTGGTCTGGGCCCGCACCGACGAGGAGCAGCCGCGGGTCGGCTCCTTCCTCGTCCGCTCGGACCGGCCCGGCATCACCGTCGTCCCCACCTGGGACCACCTCGGCCTGCGGGCCAGCCGCAGCGACGACGTGGTGCTGGACGCCGTGCCGGTGCCGCTCGACGACGTCACGCACCTGGCCGTCCCGGGCGCCGACGGCGGCCGGGACCCGGTCGGCGGCGCCTGGAACTCCCTCGGCCTCACCGCGCTCTACCTGGGCGTCGCCCGTGCCGCCCAGGACTGGCTGACCGGCTTCCTGCACGAGCGGACACCGACCGCCCTCGGCGCGCCGCTCGCCACCCTGCCGCCCTTCCGGAGCGCGCTCGGCGAGATCGACATCGCGCTGTCCGGCGCCGAACGCCTCGTCCGCGCCCTCGCCGAGGACGTCGACGCCGGTGTGCCGGGCGCCGCGGAGCAGTCCGCCGGGGCGAAGGTGCTTGGCACCCGCGCCGCGATCGACGCCGTCCAGCAGGCCGTCGCCCTGGTCGGCAACCACGGACTCACCCGCCACCACCCCCTCCAGCGCCACCTGCGCGACGTGCTCTGCAGCCGGGTGCACACCCCGCAGGACGACACCGTCCTGCTCGCCGCCGGCCGCGCCGCGCTCACCTCTCCCACCGCTCACGAAGGAGCCTGACCCATGCCCGTCGAGTTCATCGGCATGATCTCCACCCACGACGTCTCCGAGACCCGCCCCGCACAGGGCCCGGTCGTCGACGCCGACTACACCCGCCGTTTCGCCCAAGCCCACGAGGAGGCCGGCTTCGACCGGATCCTGGTCGCGCACTCCTCCGCCAGCCCCGACCCCAACCAGGTGGCCGCCTACGCCGCCGCCCACACCGAGCGGCTCGGCCTGCTGATCGCGCACCGGCCCGGATTCATCGCACCCACCGTCGCGGCCCGCACCTTCGCGACCCTCGACCAGTTCTCCGGCGGCCGGGTCGCCGTCCACATCATCACCGGCGGCCACGACGCCGAGCAGCGCCGCGACGGCGACTACCTCACCAAGGACGAGCGGTACGCCCGCACCGACGACTACCTCACCGTGCTCACCCGGGCCTGGACGGAGGAGAAGCCGTTCGATTACGACGGCCCGTACTACCGGTTCGCGGACTTCCACTCCGAGGTGCGCCCGGCCCGGCAGCCCCGGATCCCGCTGTTCTTCGGCGGCTCCTCGGACGCGGCCTACCGGGTCGGCGGCAAGCACGCCGACACCTTCGCGCTGTGGGGCGAGCCGCTGGCCGAGACGGCCGAGCAGATCGCCCGGGTCCGGGCCGCCGCCGAGGCCGCCGGGCGGACGACCCTGCCCGGCTTCAGCGTCTCCTTCCGTCCGATTCTCGGCCGCACCGAGGACGAGGCCTGGGGCCGCGCCCACCGCATCCTGGACACCATCCGCTCCCGCGGCGACGCCTTCGGCGGCCGGCGTCCGATCCTGCCGACCGGCCCGGCCGCCGTCCCGCAGAACGTCGGCTCGCAGCGGCTGCTGGCCGCCGCCGCCAAGGGCGACCGGCACGACCGGGCACTCTGGACGGCACCCGCCGCCGCCACCGGGGCCGCGGGCAACTCCACCGCCCTGGTCGGCACCCCGGAGACGGTCGCCCAGGCCCTGCTCGACTACGTCGACCTGGGCGTGACCACCCTGCTCATCCGGGGTTACGACCCGCTGGACGACGCCCTCGACTACGGGCGCGAGCTGCTGCCGCTGGTCCGCCAGGAGGTCGCCCGGCGCGAGGCCGCCACGGCTGCCGCCACGGCTGCCGCCGCCGCGGCCTCCGTCGCGGCCCGGACGGCCGCCGCGGTCGCCGGCGGTGTCCGGTGACGGCCGCCGCGCCCGTCCGGCACCCCGGGCAGACCTGGGAGCCCGCCGAGGGCAGCACCGTCCGCGGTACCGTCCTGCTGCTGCCGGGCCGTGGTGAACACCCGGGCGTCTACGGGCGGTTCGGTCGGCGGCTGGCCTTCGACG
This sequence comes from Kitasatospora paranensis, assembly GCF_039544005.1. Taxonomy (NCBI): domain Bacteria; kingdom Bacillati; phylum Actinomycetota; class Actinomycetes; order Kitasatosporales; family Streptomycetaceae; genus Kitasatospora; species Kitasatospora paranensis. Next base: position 1,240,955 of record NZ_BAABKV010000001.1, on the reverse strand, counting down.
GGTACCGTGTCCAGGCCCTGGCCGACGTGTGGACGCTCGCCGACGGCGGCCACCTCGCCGGCCTCGTCGCGGCCGCCCGCGAGGCAGGAGGCCCGGTCGTCCTCGCCGGCAGCGACACCGGTGCACTGGTGGCCCTCGCCGCGGCGGCGGGCGCCGCCCGGCCGGACGCCGTCCTCGTCGCCGGCGCACCCGCCGGCCGGGTGGCCGCCGGCACGGGGTGGAGCGACGAACTGGCCGCCCGGACGGCCTGTCCCGTCCATCGCGGCCTGCTCACCGAGGACCCCGGGTTCCGGCCGGGCCGGCTCGGCGTCCCCGTACCGGCCGAACTCGCCGCCGCCGCCGAGGCGTCCGCCCCCGACCTGCCGGTGCTGGTGCTGCACGGGCAGGCCGACCCGGTCGTCCCCGTCGGGGCGGCCCGCCGGCTGGCCGCCCGGCTGAGCCGGGCCGAACTCGTCCTCGTCGCCGACGGGTTGCACGACGTGCTCAACGACGCCGCGCACCGCAGTGTCGCCGCACAGATCGTCCAGTGGCTGGAGCGGCTGCGTGCCGGCGGCCCGGACCTGCCCCCTCTGCTCACCACCGCGCCCCGGGAGGGACACACCTCATGACCACCGTGGACGACCGCCCCGCCACCGCCACCGACCCCGTCACCGACCCTACCGTCGGCCCCACCGTCGGCCCGGAGCGGGCCACCCCGGCCGACCTGCTCCGCCGGACCCTGCGCCGGCACGCCTCCGGGGTCACCGTGATCACCGTCCCCGGCCCGGCCGGATTCACCGCGACCTCCTTCACCTCGGTCAGCCTGGAGCCCGCACTGGTCTCCTTCTACCTCGCGGCGGGCGCCTCCAGCGCGCCCGCCGTGCGGGCCGCCGACGCCTTCACCGTGCACCTGCTCCGGCGCGACCAGGAGGAACTGGCCCGGCAGTTCGCCCGCAGCGGCATCGACCGCTTCGCCGGCGCGGCCTGGCACACCGGTCCGCACGGCACCCCGCTGCTGGCCGGGGCGGCCGCCTGGCTGACGGCCCGTCCGGTGCAGTTCCAGCCGGTCGGCGACCACCTGCTGGTGGTCGGCGAGGTGCTGGCCGCGCGGGCGGACGGCGGTGCCCCGCTGGTCCACCACGACGGCGGCTTCGGCGGTTTCGCCCCGGCGCCGGGGGAGGAGCGGGCGTGGCACTGACCGTGCACTGGTTCCTGCCGACCACCGGCGACAGCCGCCAGGTCGTCGGCGGGGGCCACGGCTCCACCCCGGGGACGGCCGGCTCGGACCGCCCGCCGAGCGTCGCCTACCTGGGCCAGATCGCCCGCACCGCCGAGCAGTTGGGCTTCTCGGGCGCCCTCACCCCGACCGGCGCCTGGTGCGAGGACGCCTGGCTGACCACCGCGATGCTGACCCAGGTCACCGAGCGGCTGCGGTACCTGGTCGCCTTCCGGCCCGGCCAGATCAGCCCCACGCTGGCCGCCCAGATGGCGGCGAGCTACCAGAACCAGTCGGGCGGCCGGCTGCTGCTCAACGTGGTCACCGGCGGCGAGTCGGCGGAGCAGCGGGCGTACGGCGACTTCCTCGACAAGGCCGGCCGGTACGCCAGGACGGACGAGTTCCTCACCGTCACCGGGCGGCTGTGGCGCGGCGAGACCGTCGACCACCACGGCACGCACCTGCAGGTCGAGGGGGCGCGGCTGACCCGGCTGCCCGAGCCCGTCCCGGACGTGTACTTCGGCGGGTCCTCACCGGAGGCCGAACGGGTCGCCGCCCGGCACGCCGACGTCTACCTCACCTGGGGCGAGCCGCCCGGGCAGGTGAAGGAGAAGATCGACCGGATCCGGTCGCTGGCGGCCGTGCACGGGCGCAGCCCGCGGTTCGGCATCCGGCTGCACACCATCAGCCGGGACACCTCGGCCGAGGCCTGGGCCGAGGCGGACCGGCTGCTGGCCGGGATGGACCCGGAGCGGATCCGGGCCACCCAGGAGGCGCTGGCCCGCAGCGAGTCGGAGGGCCAGCGCCGGATGCGCGAGCTGCACGGCGGGTCCACCGACCGGCTGGAGGTGTATCCCAACCTGTGGGCCGGCGTCGGGCTGGTGCGCGGCGGCGCCGGGACGGCGCTGGTCGGCAGCCACGCGGAGGTGGCCGACCGGATCGAGGAGTACCACCGGCTCGGAGTGGACGAGTTCGTCCTGTCCGGGGTGCCGCACCTGGAGGAGGCCTACCAGGTGGGGAGGGGGTGCTCCCGCTGCTGGCGGCCCGCGGGCTGTGGCGCCGTCCGGACGCCTCCGGTGGGTGGGACGTCAGCGCAGCAGGGCGAACACGAGCCCGCACACGCCGCCCAGGGCCGTGCCCGTGACGACCTGGGCCGGGGTGTGCGCCCTCAGGACGAGGCGCGACCAGCCGATCGCGACCGGCAGGGCCAGCGCGGGCACCGCCACCGGTCCGAAGGCCAGCAGGAGGACCGCGGCGGTGCCCCCGGCCACCGAGTTGTGGATCGAGATCTGCCAGCGGACGGTGACGGCAAGCGAGGACAGCAACCCCACCAGCATCGCCACGACCAGGGCGAGCACCGCCCGCGGGGCGTCCAGCAGGCCGAGCACCGCCAGGCCCGCCAGCACGCAGAGCAGACTGGCCGCCATCGGCACCAGCCGCTGGCGGCGCACCCGGATGTGCCGGTCCGTCAGCCTGCCCCGCCGGACACCCCGGAGGATCAGGCCGATCGGCAGCACGCCGCAGAACAGCGCGGCGAGCAGGCCCCAGCCGGCGCCGGCCCAGCCGCGGCCGGTGTGCGCGCCGATCACGACCAGCAGCGCGATGACGAGGTTGGCGAGCGCCAGCACGTCGGTGACGATCCGGGCCGCCCGCTCGCGCGGCGAACCGGTCGCGAAGCGCGGCGGCTCCGGCGGGCTGAAGGTGCTCATACGGGAGGGCTCCCAGGGGCTCCCCGGGGCGGCGCACCGCACCGGACCGGGCGGACGGTCAGGCGAAGACGGTGAGGTAGACCACGGCGAGCGACAGCAGGTACACGCCGACGCCGGGCAGCAGCGCCGGCCAGGGCGAGCGACCGCGGCGCCGGGCGGCGGCAGCGCCGACGCCCCCGGTCAGCAGGGCGCCGAGCAGGCCGCCCCACGGCAGGAGCACCAGCAGGAGCCAGACCCCCGGGTTGCACAGCGCCGCCGACCCGGCGTCGGTGCCGCAGGAGTCGGTGGCGAACAGCATGCCGAAGGCATACACGGCGTTGACCGCGGCGGCGGCGAGACCGAACAGCACCAGGGCCACGACGAAGCCGACGGGCGACTTGGGGCGCGGGGCGGCGGCGGGCAGGACGGTGCTCATGAGACTTCCTCACCACGGTGCAGGGGCAGGCGGAACGTCGTACTCCGGCCGGTTCCGGCGGTATTCACTCACACCGCGGCGACCGCCCGCAACGCGCCGCCGCCCGCCGGTCCGGCACCCCGGCCCCGGTAGGGTCCGCCGCAGTCGACGCGAGGGAGCAACAGCCGTGCAGGAGTGGCCCGAGGGACCTGCGGCGGATCCCGCGGCGGCCCGTGCACGCTACGAACGCGACCTGGCGCAGGCGCGGACGGAGGCCCGCGAGGCGATCCGGGCGGACCTGTCCGCGGCCCACCTGGGCCTCGGCCTGGTGGCCGCCGCCGGCCCGGCGACGGGTCTCCTCGTCCGGCCTCTCCTGGGAGCCGTCGTGCCGGCAGCCTTCGCAGCGCTGTTCCTCGCCGCCCTGGCGATCCTGTCCGTGCGAGGGGCCCGCGGTCGCGACCTGCTGCGCCGCGGCTACCTCTGCACCTTCGGCTGGGGGCCTGGCTCTGAGCCGGCCGTGCGCCGCCGCCGACAGGCGTTCGCGTCCCGCATGTCCCTCTATTGCCCGGCCGGCGATCCGCGTGCGGCACTTTCCACCGCGCGGCGCGGTGATCCACACCGGCGGGGTCACCGCTGTCATCGGCCCGGAGCCGGGGCTGGACGATCGCCCGGAGGGAGCCGGTGCGCCTGGTGCCGGACACCAGTCGTGGGGGTGGCCGGGGCGGTGTTTGAATCGGCGTGGCGGACGCGTGTGCCGCCGGGGCGCGGGGCGCCGGGGGCGGCCTGTCCTCCTCAAGCGGGCCGACCGGAGAAACGGCCCCCGCGCCCCCGCCCGGAGCGTCGGCTCCCCGTCCGCTTCCCCCGCCGTCCGGTGCACCCCCGCGTGCCGACCGGGGTGCACAGGTGTTTACCCTGGGGGTGAACACGTGTACACCCCTGCGGACAGCGGACTCGAGCACCATGCCAGTACCAGCGGACACATCCCCCGCCGACGAATCCCCCCACCCGCGGCTGATGGTCGCGGTCCTGGCCTTCTGCGGCGTCGTCGTCGCCCTCATGCAGACGCTCGTCGTCCCGCTGCTGCCGCACATCCCGGAGCTCACCGGCAGCACCCCGACGGCCGCCAGCTGGCTGGTCACCGTCACCCTGCTCACCGGCGCCGTCTGCACCCCGCTGCTCGGGCGGATCGGCGACATGTACGGCAAGCGCCGGGTGCTGCTGGCCTCGCTCGGCGTGCTGGTCGCCGGGTCGGTGCTCTGCGCGATCAGCTCCCACATCGCCGTGCTGATCGCGGGCCGGGCACTCCAGGGCGCCGCGCTGGCCGTCGTCCCGCTGGGCATCAGCATCATGCGCGACGAGCTGCCGCCCGCACGGGTGCTGTCCTCGGTGGCGCTGATGAGCTCGACACTGGGTGTGGGCGCCGCGGTCGGCCTGCCGGTCGCCGCACTGGTGGTCGAGCACGCCGACTGGCACACCATGTTCTGGGTCTCCGCCGGCCTCGGCCTGCTGGACATCCTGCTGGTGCTCTGGCAGGTGCCCGAGTCCCCGCTGCGCTCCCGCGGCCGCTTCGACGTGCTCGGGGCGGTCGGCCTGTCCGCCGTCCTGGTCGCCCTGCTGCTCGCCGTCACCCAGGGCGCCGACTGGGGCTGGGCCTCCGGGCGGACGCTCGGCCTGCTGGCCGCCGCCGTCGTGCTCGGCCTGCTGTGGGGCGCGTACGAGCTGCGGCACTCCTCACCGATGGTGGACATGCGCGTCTCGGCGCGGCCCGCCGTCCTGCTGGCGAACCTCGCGGCCCTGCTGATCGGCTTCTCGTTCTACGCCAACTCGCTGGTCACCGCCCAGATGGTGCAGGAGCCGAAGGCGACCGGGTACGGCCTCGGCGCGTCGATCGTGGTCAGCGGCCTGTGCCTGCTGCCCGGCGGCGTGTCGATGGTGGCGCTCTCACCGCTGTCGGCCCGGATCTCGGCCGCCCGCGGGCCCAAGGTGACGCTGGCCGTCGCGGCCGTCGTGATGGCTGTCGGCTATGTGGTGCGGTTCTTCACCAGCCATCAGCTGTGGATGATCATCGCGGGGGCCACCGTCGTCTCGGCCGGTACCGCGATCGCCTACAGCGCCCTGCCCGCGCTGGTGATCAGGGCCGTCCCGGCCGCCGAGACCGGCGCAGCGAACGGCCTGAACACCCTGATGCGCTCGGTCGGCCAGGCGGTCTGCAGCGCCGTCGTGGCCGCGGTGCTGGCCAACCTCACCTTCCAGGTCGGCGGCCGCACCGCCCCCACGCTCCATGCGTACCTGGTGGTCTTCCTGGTCGCGGCGGGCGCCGCCGTGCTGGCCCTGGCCGTCACCCTGCTGATGCCCGGCCGCCGCTCCGGGCCCGGCACGGCGGTGCCCGGCCCGCGCGGCGGCGACGCCCGCCGTCCGGCCGGCGTCGGCGAGGGCCGGGCGTGAGCGCCGCCGCGGCCCCGACCGGTCGCCAGGCGATCCTGCGCGCGGCCCGTCGGGCGTTCGCCCTGCACCCGTACGCCGAGGTGACCCTGCGCGCGGTCGCCGCGGACGCCGACGTCAGCGCCTCGCTGATCGTCAAGCTCTTCGGCAGCAAGGAGCAGCTCTTCGACGCGGTCACCGACTTCTCGGCGGCCGCCGACGAGCTGCTCGGCGTCCCGCTGGAGGGGCTCGGCCGCCACCTGGTGCTGACCCTGATGCGGGTCCGCCGCGAGCAGCAGACCGACCCGCTGCTGCGGGTGGTCTTCGCGCTGGGCAAGGAGGACGAGCGGACGGTGCTCCGGGACCGCTTCCGGGCCCAGGTCACCGACCGGCTGGCCGCGCTGCTGCCCGGCGCGGAGCCGGTGCTCCGGGCCGAGCTGCTCGCCGGGCAGCTCCTCGGCCTCGGCGCGACCTGCAGCCTCCACCGGGCCGGCGGGGCGAGCGAGCAGGCCACCCCGGAGCACCTCGCCGACCTGTACGGGCCCAGCCTGCAGCGCCTGGTCGACGGCCCGCCCGCCCGGTGACCACTGGGCCGTACGGGTGAGGCCACGGCGCCGCGGACGCGCCCGGGGCCCCCACCTCACGGTGGGGGCCCCGGGCGTACTCGGTCCTACCGCTCCTCGGTCGGCTGATCTCCGAGCTGGTCGTTCATCTTCTGCTGGGCGGTGTCGACCTGGCTCTGGTACTTGCCCCCGGTCTTGGAGTCGATGGCGTCCCCCGCCTTGTCGACGCCTTGGCGGGCCGTGTCCTCGTGTCCCTTGAGCATGCCTTTGAGTTTGTCGAGCATGGACATGGGCGTTCCTCCTTCGGAGATGCCGGACGTCTCCAGCATTGCGAACACCGGCGGTTTTCACATCCCGAGAGCGGCGCGGAGCGCCAGGTCACTGCGGTGCCGCAGCCTCCCAGTACCCCGGCGGGGCGTCCGTCCGGGCCCGCAGATCGCTGCGGACGCGGGCGGCGAGCCGCATGGTGTCCCGCCGGTTCATCCGGGCGCCGATCCCCGCGCCCAGCATCAGCGGCGTCAGCGACGGCAGCTTCCGCAACGAGCTGCGGGTGAGCCGCTTGCGGACCTTCTGCCGCACCTCCGAACCCACCGCGAGCCCGGCGACCGCGGCCAGCCCCGCCGGGTGCAGCGCCGCCGAGCCGTCGATGCCCCGGCGGTCGGCCCAGGCGGTCACATAGGCGGCCGTCCGCTGCCCCGCACTCCCGAGCGCCGGGAAGCCGTACACCTGGTGCAGCTCGGCGATCAGCTTGATCTCCACCGCCGCCACGACCAGCGTCTCCGAAGCGATCTCCACCGCCATGGCGGGCGGGACGGGCAGCATCGCGGCCGCCCCGATGCCGGCCCCGACCGCGGCGGCCGCCCGGCGTGCCCCGACCACGAGCAGGTCCGCCAGGGCCTCCGGGTCGGCCGCCTCGGGGTGCTGCGCCCGCAGCGTCGCCAGGTTCCGGACGGGGATCCGGGGGCCGTCGTCAGCAGGCGGTCGGTCAGGGCCCGGCCGCCGATCACGGTGCCCCGGACGGTGGCGCTGCCGCCGCGCGCCAGGCCGCGGGCGGTCGAGCGCACCAGCCGGGTGGCGCGGGTGACGGCGCGGCGCCGGGAGGCGGTCGTACCCTGCTCCATCTCCTCGGTCAGGGTGGCGAGTTCGCCGGCCGCCGCCTCGGCGTCCAGGGGCGGGGCGACACCGGCGCCGACCGGGTCGGAGGTCGGGGTGGCAGCCGGATCGGCGGCCGGATCGGGGCTCCCGCCGGCGGCCGGGCCCACGGCGGGCCGGCCGCCGGGCTCGTCCGGCTGGTCGGGGCTGTTCGGTCTGCGAAGGAATCCCACGCCCTGCGCATACCCGGCCGTGCGCGCCCGCACGCTGCCCTCCCGCCGACCGGCCGCACGCCCGGCCGTACGTCCGGCCCGCGCCGGGGGAGCCGGGCCGGTGGATGCTGGAGGGGACGAGGGCGCGGCCGAGTGGGCCGGAGCGAGGAGGAACCATGGTGAACGAGCAGCCCGCCGCCGTGTCGGCCGCCGGCCCGGGACGGGACGCCGCCGAGATCGCCGAGCGGGTCGCGGCCCGCAGCGCCCGGCGGGGGATGGGCCGCGAGGAGCTCGCCGCGCGGGCCGGGATGGACCCGCACTACCTGCGGTACCTGCTGGAGACCGGGCCGGCCTTCGACCAGGCGGGGTTCGTCCGGATCGCCGCCGCCCTCGGCACGAGCTACTGGGAGCTGGTCGTCGGGCCGAGCGATCCCCCGCCCGGCCGAACGCCGGCCGGCGCGCACCCGGTCCTCGTCCACCTCACCGAGGAGGAGTGCTGGGACCGGCTGGACGGGCACGGTATCGGGCGGATCGCCCTGCCCGCGGCGCCGGGACCGCTCGTCCTGCCGGTGAACTACACGGTGGACGGCCGGAGCGTGGCGTACCGGACCGACCCGCACGGCGCGGCGGCGCCCGAGCCGGGTACGGCCGTCTCGTTCCAGGTGGACCGGATCGACGAGACGCTGAGCAGCGGCTGGAGCGTGCTGGTGGTGGGTGCGGCCGAGCCGGTGGAGGACGACGAGGCCGTCCGCCGACTGGAGGCGGTGCACCCGCCCGCGCCGTGGGCGGGCGGCGGGCGTCCGCTCTGGGTACGGGTGGCGCCGCGGCAGATCACCGGCCGGCGGATCGCCGTCGCCTGAGCCGCCGCCGGGGGCTGCCCCGGGTGAGGGCTGCCCCCGGGGAGGGACGCCGTGGAGCGTCGGTCGGGCCCGGGGTGATCAGGCGAGGGCGAGGAAGAGCTTCTCGAGTTCGGCCTCGCTCATCGGCGGGGCGTCGCCGTCCGCGGCGGCCATGCACTGGCGCATGCCGCTCGCCACGATCTTGAAGCCGGCTCTGTCCAGGGCTCTGGAGACCGCGGCGAGCTGGGTGACCACGTCCTTGCAGTCGCGGCCGGCCTCGATCATCGCGATCACACCGGCGAGCTGGCCCTGGGCCCGGCGGAGCCGGTTGAGCACCGCACCGACTGCGTCCTCGTCGACCTGCATGGGGCACCTCTCCGGCAGCTGGGTTCGGGTTGTCATTGTACCCGAGGGGGTATCGGCGGCCGCCGACTCCGCAAGCGGGTCGCAACGGCCCCGTGCAGGTCAGCGCTGATACCGGGAGGGGTATTCCCGGGGCCGGGCGGGGCCCGGCCCCGGGAAGCCCGGAGGGTCAGCCCTGCAGGGCGGCGAGGGTGCCGCGGAGGTCGGCCGCCGTGCTGCGCGGCCGGTTGTGGGGGAGCCGGCCGAGCAGATTGCCCATCGCGCAGGTGTTGCTGACGGCGGAGAAGGCCAGGCCGCCGCCGACCGCGGCGGACAGCCACCGCGCGCCGGGCAGGACCCGGTCGGCCAGCAGGCCGGCCAGGACGAGCGATCCCGCCGCCAGCCGGACCTGACGGTCCATCGCCCAGGTGCCCCGGGCGCCGGTCGGCCGGTCGAGCGGGTGTCCTTCCGCGGCCCACGCCGCGGTGCCCCCGACGAGCATGGCCGCGGCCACCCCGGCTGCGGCCAGCCGGTCGCACGCGGTCGCCGAGCGGTTGCCGGAGGCGCACACGACGGTGACGGCGCCGCGTCCGGCCGCGGCGCGCAGGGCGGGCACCGCGAGGTGCAGCAGGTCGAGCGGCACGTTGTGGGCACCGGGGATGTGCCCGGCGGCGTACTCGCCGGGCGAGCGGACGTCGACGACGGTGAGCCTGCCGAGACGGGGGTGGAGCTCGTCGATGGTCAGCCGGGTGACGGGGGTCGGGGGGTGGTCACGGGGGACGGTCCTTTCGGGGTGCGGCCCGCGGGGGCGGGCGGCGGGGTTGGGGGCCGGGCCCGGTGGCGGGCCCGGGGGATCGTCAGCGCAGGGCGTCGACGAGCATGAGGGCGGCCACGGCGAGCAGGGCGACCGCGAAGATCCGCTGGAGCGCGGGCCCGGAGAGCCGGTCGGCGAGGCGCTTGCCGTCCCAGGCGCCGAGGACGGCCGCGGCGGTGAACGGGGCCACCACCGCCCAGTCGAGGGTGCCGGCGCCGCCGATCCGGGGCACCAGGGCGGCCAGCGCGTTGGCGGAGATCACCAGCAGGCTGGTGCCGACGGCCTCGGCCATCGGGACGGCCAGCACGGCGACCAGGGCCGGGACGGCGAGGAAGCCCCCGCCGACGCCGAGCAGCCCGGTCACGGTGCCCAGCCCGGCGCCGGTCGCTGCGGCCCGGCCCGCACCGGCCCGGCCCGCACCGGCCGGCGCGACGGCGGGCGTGGCAGGGGCGGGCGTGGCGTGGTCGGGGCCGTCCGCGGACGGTTCCGGGGCCGGTCGGACTCCTCGGGCGGGGCGGCTGCCGGCGAGCATCCGGCGGGCGGCGAAGGCGGCCAGCACGGCGAAGGCGGCGGTGAGCACCGCCCCCGGTATCGCCGAGGACAGTGCCCCCGCGGCGGCCGCCGCAGGCAGCCCGGCGGCGGCGAACAGCAGGCCCGTCCGCCAGCGGACCCGGCCGGCCCGGGCATGGGTGAGCAGTGCGGAGAGCGAGGTCGCCGCGACGATCAGCAGGGCCGCGGTGGTGGCCTGGCCGGCGCTGAAGCCGAGCAGGTAGATCAGGGCGGGGACGGCGAGCATGCTGCCGCCGCCGCCCAGCCCGCCGAGGGCGAGCCCGACGACGGCGCCCGCGACCAGGGCGAGCACGAGCGCGATCATGCGGCTGCGCCGGGTGCGGTGGGTGCGCAGGGGGCGGTCCGGGCCATGGGGTCTCCTGGTGGTGTCGGCATCCATCCGGTGTGCCGGTGCGGTCGTCCGTCCCCTCGGCGTCCCCGCCGTCCCCCGGCCGTCCGCGACCGGTCGTCATACCCATGGGGGTATGCTCGGAACCACCATATACCCCCACCCGTATGTTGCCCGGTGCGGCCGCTGCCCTGCGGCCCGGGCGCAGACATACCCGGAGGGGTATCCTTGGACCTGTGAGCGAGCTGCGGTCCGCGCAGCAAGGAGGCCCCGTGTTCTTCGCCCAGTACTACCTCGACTGCCTGTCCCAGGCCTCGTACCTGATCGCCGACGAGACCACCGGCCGGGCCGTGGTCGTCGACCCGCGGCGGGACGTCGCCGAGTACCTCGCCGATGCCGAGCGGCACGGATTCACCGTCGAGGGAGTGATCAACACCCACTTCCACGCCGACTTCCTGGCCGGCCATCTGGAACTCGCCGCGCGCACCGGCGCCTGGATCGGCTACGGCCGGCGGGCCGAGACCGACTACCCGATCCGCAAGCTCGCCGACGGCGAACGGATCGAACTCGGCGACGTCACCCTGGAGATCATGGAGACCCCCGGCCACACCCCGGAGTCGGTCAGCGTCCTCGTCCGCGAGCACGCCGACGATCCCGTGCCGTACGGCGTGCTCACCGGTGACGCCCTGTTCGTCGGCGACGTCGGCCGCCCCGACCTGCTCGCCTCGGCCGGGACGACCGCCGACCGGCTCGGCCGGATGCTCTACGACAGCGTCCAGCACCGGCTGATGGCGCTGCCCGACGAAGTCCGGGTCTTCCCCGCGCACGGAGCCGGCTCCTCCTGCGGCAAGAACCTCTCCACCGAGCGGCAGTCCACCATCGGTGAGCAGCGCGCCACCAACTACGCCTGCGCGCCGATGAGCGAGGACGCGTTCGTGGCCATCGTCACCGCCGGCCAGTCCGCCGCCCCCGGCTACTTCGGCTACGACGCCGACCTCAACCGCCGCGCGCACGGCCTCTTCGACCCGGCCGCCGCGGTGCCCGCCCTCCCGCTCGCCGACTTCCTGGCCCGTCGGGCCGCCGGCGCGGTCGTCCTGGACACCCGCAGCCCGCAGGAGTTCGCCGCCGGGCACCTGCGCGACGCGGTCAACGTGCCCGCCGACGGCCGGTTCGCCGAGCAGGCCGGCACCGTGCTCGACCCCGACCGCCCCGTCCTGGTCATCGCCCCCGACGGGCGCGCCGAGGAGGTCGTCACCCGGCTCGCCCGGATCGGCTTCGACCAGGTGGCCGGCCACCTGCCGCACCCCGAGGAGCAACTGCCCGCCGCCGCGGACCAGATGCGCACCGCACCCCGGCGCACCGCCGCCGACCTGGCCGCCGCCCTGCACGGCACCCACCCGCCGGTGGTGCTGGACGTGCGCGGCTGCGCCGAGCGGGCGGAGGGCTCGGTCGAGGGCTCACTGCACATCCCGCTCGCCGAACTGCCCGGCCGCATCGCCGAAGTCCCCGCCGACCGGCCCGTCGTCGTGCACTGCGCGGGCGGCCACCGCTCGTCCATCGCCGCCAGCCTGCTGCGCCGCAGCGGCCGGCCGGACACCTCGGACCTGCTCGGCGGCTACGCGGCCTGGGCCGCCGCCGGGCGGACGGCGACGTCCGCACCTCGCAGGGCCTGACCAGCGGGGACGGGGGCGCCGGGCCTTGCCACGGCGCGTCCCGGCCGCTCGTCCCGGCCACGGCGCGCGGCGGCCGTCCGGCCTGCCCTCCGAACAGGTCGGACCGCCTCCGCGGCGCGGTGGCATGGAAGTTCGGCGCAGCCTACTGCCGCGGGCCCGCTCCTGTCCGGGCCGTCCGCACCGCGGACGCGGCGTCGCCGCGCCGGGTCGCCCGCCCGGGCCTCCCGGCCGCCGTCACCAGCGCATCCGGACGTCCTCCGCCCAGCCGAGCAGGCCGTCGATGCGGACGTGCTCGCCGTCGTCCGTCCGGATCTGGCCGGAATACCGGCCGAAGCACTGGTCGGTCCGGTTCGCCAGCAGTCCGGCCTCGGTGCGGGTGCGGCGGTCGTGGAACGGGGTGAACACCAGGTCCACCTGGTCGGACGAGGGCGTGCGCAGCTCCCAGGGGGCCATCGGATCGGCCTCGTCGTACAGCCAGAGCAACTCCTCGCCGATCTTGGAGAGCCGCCCGTCGACGCAGAGCGCGTTCTCGGTCGCGCCGGTGCCGGCCGTCCACCGGCCGCCGAACTGCAGGCCGACCACCCGGCCGTCGGTGCGGCCGGAGGCGGCGCCCCAGTTCCAGGCGGCGTTGCGCGGCCAGCGACCCCGCCCGTGGTCCAGCACTCCCCAGGCGTCGTCGCCGAACGGGTACCGCTCGTCGCCGATCCGCAGGCTGCCCGAGGCGGGCCGGGCGGTGTGCTTGGAGGTGTACTGGAAGCGGCGCCCGCTCCAGGGCACGACGACGCCCAGCGTCTCGTGGCCCGGCGGCAGCCCGACCAGGACGTCGAGCTCGACCGGCCGGTGGTCCGGCGTCAGGCAGCGGGCCCGCAGCCGGGTGCCCGTGCCCTCCGCGCGGATCTCCACCCGGACCTGACCGCGGACGGGCCGCTCCGGGCCGACCACCACGTCGTCGCCCGCCCCGGCCGCCCCGGCGATCGTCTCCGGCAGCCGCACCCCGTGCCCGAACGGCAGCAGGGCCGTCCGCTCCAGGTCCACCGGGGCCCGGCCGGGCTCGCCGTGGCGCAGCACGTACAGGCCGGTGAGGCCGAGGAAGTCCAGGTCGCTGACGGTCACGGCGACGATGTGGGTCGGCCCGGTGACGCACCAGTACTCCCACCGCTTCGTCCGCCCCCAGCCGCGCAGGTTGGCGCGGTGCAGCGGGCGGCGGGACCAGCCGACGGCCGCGGGGTCGAGCCGGCCGTCCGGCAGGCAGAGGTCGACGGGGCCGGTCAGTTCGCGTTCGGTGGTCGTCACGCCGACACGGTAGCGCCGCCCGGGCCGGCCCGCCGCCGAAGGCGCAACAGCCGTCGGCGGCGGGGTGCGGGCCACCCCGCACGGCCCGGCCGGGTCAGTGCAGGGCGGGCGCGTGCACCGGCTCGACACCCTGCGCGTGGTGCCGGCCGGCCCAGTCCTGGAGGGCCGTCCGGCAGGCGTGGTCGAGGTGCCGCAGGCCGGTGAGGTCCAGTGCGATCGGCCGGTCGCGCGGCAGCGACTCCAGGGTGCCGAGGATCCGGGGCAGCCGCAGGAACGTCGCGTTCCCGGCGAGGGCGACCAGGATCGGGCCGTCCGGCTCGCCGGAGACCTCCAGGTGCACGGCCGAGGTGTCCCACGCGGTCTTCAGCACGGCGAGGCCGAGCCCGAGCAGCACGCCCTCGAACAGGTTGGTCGCCACGATCCCGACCGCGGTGGCGACCAGCACCACCACCTCGCCCCGGTGCGAGCGCCACAGCGGCACCAGCGCGGAGAGCGGCAGCAGCGTCGTGCCCGCGTGGACCAGCACCCCGGCCAGTGCGGCGAGCGGGATGACGCCGAGCGCGGCCGGCAGCAGTGCCGCGAACAGCAGCAGCCAGACGCCGTGCAGCACCCGGGACACCTTCGTCCGTGCGCCGGCCTGGACGTTGGCGGCGCTGCGCACGATGACGGCCGTCATCGGCAGGGCGCCGAGCAGCCCGCAGAGGGTGTTGCCGACGCCCTGGGCGATCAGCTCCCGGTCGTAGTCGGTGCGCGGGCCGTCGTGCAGCCGGTCCACCGCCGCGGCGCTGAACAGGCTCTCGGCCGAGGCGATCAGGGTGAAGGCCAGCACGGTCGCCATCGCACCGGTGCCGGTAAGGACGGCGAGTCCGGCCGAGTCCGGCAGGTCGACCACCCCGAGCAGCCCCTTCACCTCGACCTTCGCCACCGGCAGGCCGGCCACCGCGGTGACCGCTGTGGCCAGGCCGACCGCGGCGAGCGGCGCGGGCATCGTCCGCACGACGGCGGGCAGCCGCCTCCACAGCACCAGCACCGCGATCGTCCCGGCCCCGACGGCCAGCGAGGCCAGGGTGCGCGGGGACTCCAGGGTGTCGGCGGCGAGCCCGGGCAGGCCCGCGATGTTGGCCGGCCCGCTGCCGGGCGCCCGGGCCCCGGCTAGTGCGTAGAGCTGCCCGGCGACCAGCACCAGGCCGATCCCGGCGAGCATGCCGTGCACCACCGAGACGGAGATGGCCCGGAACAGCCGGCCCAGCCGCAGCACGCCCATCAGCAGCTGGAGCAGGCCGGCCGCGAGCACGATCACGCCCAGCGCGGGCAGGCCGTAGGTGGCGACCGCCTCGTAGACCAGCACGGTGAGGCCGGCGGCCGGGCCGGACACCTGGAGGCTGCTGCCGGGCAGCAGGCCGGTCACCAGGCCGCCCACGATGCCGGTGACCAGGCCGAGTTCGGCGGGGACGCCGGAGGCGACGGCGACCCCCACGCAGAGCGGCACGGCGACCAGGAACACCACCAGCGAGGCGGCGACGTCGGTGGTGGGGAAGGGGAGGGAGCGGAGGAGGGGCAGGCTGCGACGAGACATCAGGTCCTCTGACGGTCGGTCGTGGCACGGCCGCTGACGGGCCGGACCAGGGCAGGTGTGGGCGTCGGGGCCGCCGCCGCGCAGCCCGGGGCGCCGCCCGGCGGGAACGGGATCCCGGGGCGCGGCCAACGGGGTGCGTGGTGTGGATGCGGGGCGGCCGGGCGGCCGGTCAGCAGCGGAAGACCTGGTACACCGCGGCGCGGGCGCCGCCGGTGGTGCCGGACGGGTACGGGGCGGGGGCGCCGCGCCCGGCCGTGGGCGGGGCGAGGGCACCCGTGGTGCGGGCGCCGCCGGTGTCGCGGGCGGCGGGTCGCCGGCCGGCCGGAGGGGCCGGTGCGGGGCGGGGCGTACCGCGCGGGCCCTGCCGCAGCGGAGCCCCGGTGGGGAGCGCTGGTTCCTCCGTGTCGGCCCGTTCGGCGGGACCGGGGGTGACGGCCGCCGCGGAGGCGGGGCCGGCCGGGGCAGCCGCGACCGCCGGGGCACCGGCGAGCAGCAGCAGAACGGCGGTGAGGACGGCGGCGGTCGCGGCGGACAGGGCACGGCGGAGGGCGGCGTGCCGTGGGCGGCGGTGCACCGGCGTCCTCCTTCCGTTCCCGGTCCTGCGGACCTGTCCATGGTGAACGACGAATCTGACGGCCGATCAGTTTCCGGGAATGGTGTCGATGCCGGGAGCGTCCTCGGGCGGAACGGTGCGTACCCTTCCGGCCCTCGGCAGCCACGGTGCGGGAACGGCCGGGGTGGCAGGTAGGGCGCACGGGCGCGCGCACGGCGTGTCGCCACCCGTTCGGGTGATCACACGGCGGGGCGGGCGGCCGGTCCGAGCCCGGAGGTCACGCCGTGCGGCCGACCGGGTTGGCCTCCGAATGTGCCCCGGCCCCCTGGGTAGGTCTGTGGGGACGTGCGCGCCCCGCCGCGGCGGGGCGCGCGAGGTGGCATCGACGGTGACGACGAGGAGCGGACGATGGTGCACGCGCGGGCCGGGGAACCGGCCGGACCTGGGGATCTGGTGGACGTGGCGCGGCTGGTGACGGCGTACTACGCGCTGCGGCCCGATCCGGGGGAGCCGGGTCAGCGGGTGGCGTTCGGCACGTCGGGCCACCGAGGGTCGGCCCTGGACGCGGCGTTCAACGACGACCACATCGCGGCGACGACGCAGGCGATCTGCGAGTACCGGGCGGGGCAGGGCACGGCCGGCCCGCTGTTCCTGGGGGCGGACACGCATGCGCTCTCGGAGCCGGCCCGGGTGACGGCCCTGGAGGTGCTGGCCGCGAACGGGGTCACCGTGCTGATCGACGCCGCGGACGGCTACACGCCGACCCCGGCGGTCTCGCACGCGATCCTGGCGCACAACCGGACGGCGTCGGGGCGGGCGGTCGCGGACGGGATCGTCGTCACGCCGTCGCACAACCCGCCGCGGGACGGCGGGTTCAAGTACAACCCGCCGTCCGGCGGCCCGGCGGGTTCGGAGGCGACGGGCTGGATCCAGGACCGGGCGAACGAGCTGATCGCGGCGGGTCTGGCGGGGGTGAAGCGGATCCCGTACGCGCGGGCGCTCGCGGCCGCGACCACCGGGCGCCACGACTTCCTCGGTGGCTACACCGAGGACCTGGCGTCCGTGCTGGACCTGGACGCCGTCCGGGCGGCGGGCGTCCGGATCGGCGCCGATCCGCTGGGCGGCGCGTCGGTGGCCTACTGGGGCCGGATCGCCGAGACCCATCGGCTGGACCTGACGGTCGTCAATCCGCTCACCGATCCGGCCTGGCGGTTCATGACCCTGGACTGGGACGGGAAGATCCGGATGGACTGCTCGTCGCCGTACGCGATGGCCTCGCTGATCGGCCGCAAGGACGCGTTCGACGTGTCGACCGGCAACGACGCGGACGCCGACCGGCACGGGATCGTCACCCCCGACGGCGGCCTGATGAACCCGAACCACTACCTGGCCGTGGCGATCGACTACCTCTACCGGCACCGCCGGGAGTGGCCCGGGGAGGCTGCGGTCGGCAAGACCCTGGTGTCCTCGTCGATGATCGACCGGGTGGCCGGGGAGCTGAAGCGGGAGCTGGTGGAAGTGCCGGTCGGCTTCAAGTGGTTCGTCGACGGCCTGCTGTCGGGGTCGATCGCGTTCGGCGGCGAGGAGTCCGCCGGTGCCTCGTTCCTGCGCCGGGACGGCTCGGTGTGGACGACGGACAAGGACGGCATCCTGCTGGCGCTGCTCGCATCCGAGATCACGGCCGTGACCGGGCGCAGCCCGTCCGAGTTGTACGGGGAGCTCACGGCGCGCTTCGGTGCACCGGCGTACGCGCGGGTGGACGCACCGGCGGACCGCGAGCAGAAGGCGGTGCTGGCCCGGCTGTCGGCGGACCGGGTACGGGCCGACACCCTGGCGGGTGAGCCGATCACCGCGGTGCTGACCGAGGCGCCGGGCAACGGCGCGGCGATCGGCGGGCTGAAGGTGTGCACGGAGAACGCGTGGTTCGCGGCCCGGCCGTCGGGCACGGAGGACGTGTACAAGATCTACGCGGAGAGCTTCCAGGGGCCCGACCACCTCGCCCTCGTCCAGGACGAGGCCCGCGCCCTGGTCTCCGACGCCCTGTCGGGCTGACCTCGCGGCCGGGCCGGGCCGGGGCGGGGCGGGGCGCCGGGGCGGGCCGGGCGCTCTCCCCGGCCCGGTCCTCCGCTCCTGCCCCGGTCCTCCGCTCCTGCCCCGGCCCTGTGCCCCCGCGGGGGCCGGAAAACCTGTGGGCGGGGCGGCCGCCGGCTGCTAACGTCGCTGACGACCGTGAGGCCGTCCCGAGGAGGTGAGACCCGTGCACGCTGTGTCCCATGGGTGCTCCCCTTGTCCTTCATGGTCGGGCGGCTGACGTAGGTGTCGCCCGGAGCGCCTGCACGCAAGGCTCTCCCGAGAGGCAGACACCGTTGAACACCGAACACTTCTCCGCGGGCACGACCGGGCACCCGGTCGACGTGACCCGCGTCGCGGAACAGCAGTGGCACGCACTGGCCGACGACCTGGTCGTCGGCCGCGGCGACGTGTCCGTCCGGCCCGACGGGCGGACGTTCCTCAGCATCGACGCCTGGCACCGCCCGGTCTTCGACCGGATTGCCGAGGCCGTACTGGCCGACCTGCCGACGCCGCTCCACACCGTCGTCGACGAGACCGACCACGACCTGCTGGCCGGCTGGCAGCAGGCCGGATTCACCGTCCGGCGCCGCGAGTGGGAGTACGTGGTGCCCACCGATCCGCAGCTCACCGGGCTCGGGCAGGGCAACCGCCGTCGGGCGTCACGATCGTGCCGGCCGGCGAGGCGGAGGAAGGCCCGCTGCGCGAGCTGGACGGCGCCCTCCGGGCGGAGGTCGAGGCCACCGTCGGATGGCAGGCCATGCCGGCCGAGATCCTGCCCCGCCCGCACGGGACCACTGTGCTGTACCCGTCGAAGTACGCGGTGGCCGTCGAGGACGGCCGTTACGTGGGGCTGGTCAGGGTGGCGCCGCTGACCAGGCAGCCACGGATCGGGCTGATCGCCGTTCGCGCCGGCCACCACCGCCGCGGCATCGCCCGGGCCCTGCTGGCCGAGGTGCTGGGCGCGCTGCACCGTTCCGGGACGGCCACGGCCTCGGCCGAGGTGAACGAGTCCAACCAGGCGGCGACAGCCCTGTTCGAGGGCATCGGCGCCCGGCGCAC
Source organism: Kitasatospora paranensis (assembly GCF_039544005.1). NCBI lineage: Bacteria > Bacillati > Actinomycetota > Actinomycetes > Kitasatosporales > Streptomycetaceae > Kitasatospora > Kitasatospora paranensis. The sequence goes on along the minus strand of NZ_BAABKV010000001.1, from coordinate 1,222,249 downwards.
CGGCAGCAACCTGGAACTGGTGCGCCACTGACATCCCACCGGGCCGCCGTACCGGCGGCCTCCTCTCCCCTTCGCCGGCCTCACCGCCCCCGACCACAGAAATGAGACACATGCCGAGAACAGCACGAGGTATCGAAGTCGACGGCGTCGTCGTCGAGTGCCTGCGCAACGCCACCTTCACGGTGGAACTGCAGAACGGGCACAAGGTGCTCGCGCACATCAGCGGGAAGATCCGGAAGAACTACATCAAGATCCTCCCGTACGACCGGGTGCTGGTGGAGCTCAGCCCCTACGACCTCACCCGCGGCCGGATCCTCTTCCGCCACCGGACGTGACGGCGGCTCGCATGTGACGGAGCCGAACGGGCGCGGCTCCCGTCCCGTCACTCCCGTCCCCGCTCCGGTGCGTCGCGCACGGCACCGGAGCGGGGACGGGGCAGGCTGGCCACATGCACGGAACCGAGCGCTCCTCCGCCGCAGGGCGGATCATCCGCGTTGTCGAGGTCCTCCTGCCGATCGCCGTGGCCGGTGCCCTCTTCTGGTACGGCCGCGTCCACACCCCGGACTACTCCGGCGGCCTGTTCGGCGAGCGGGGCAACGACGCGCAGGAGCTGAAGGCCCGACTCGGCAGCGCACTGATGGCGCTGGCCCTCGTCCAGCTGGTGCTCGCCCTCTGGATCTACGGGAAGCTGCCCGGCGTGCGGGCGGCCTCGCGCGGCGTGCACCGCGCCCACCGGATCGGCGGTCTGGTCGCCTTCCTGCTCTCGCTGCCCGTCGCCTACCACTGCATCACGGTCTACGGGGTGCAGCTGGGCGACACCAGGGTCGCCATCCACTCCGTCGCCGGCTGTGCGCTCTACGGGGCGTTCGTGGCCAAGGTCCTCGTGGTCCGCCACCGCCGGCTGCCGGGCTGGGCCCTGCCCGTGGCGGGCGGCGCGCTGCTCTGCGCGATCGCCCTGCTGTGGTACACGGCGGCCTTCTGGTACCTGAACGGTCTGCAGGCACCCGGCCTGTGAGCCGCGGGCGCAGCCGCAGCCGCAGCTGTCGCCGCGGCCGCAGGCTCAGGCGAAGCGCGAGCTGCGCACCGGGCCCGAGGAGCGGACCCGGTCCCGAGGGCTGCTCGCCCAGGTCCCGGCCGCGGCGCGGGCGGCGAAGGCGGCCAGTGTCCCGTCCGGGTCGGCCGGTGTCTGCCCGTCGCTCTCCTGCGGAGCCGGATCGGCCGCCAGGATCGCCTCGGCCAGCTCCTCGGCCGAGCGCTCGTCGGGCTCCGACTGCTCCACCCCGCCGTCCTCGGTGAACTGCAGACCCGGCTCCCACGGGGCGACCACGGTCTGCACCAGCAGCGTGCAGACGTCGGCGGACGCGCCGGGCGGATCCGTCCAGCAGGTGGCGTGCTCGAAGAGCAGGTCGCCCGCCGCCCTGATGGTCAGCGCGGCCACCAGCGCGGGATCGCACGCGTTCAGGTCGTAGGCGACCACCAGCACGTCCGCTGCGCCCTGCTCGTCCGCGGTGCCCTGCTCGTACGGGGCGGCCGGAACGCCGAGCAGGCGGGCCGCCGCCAGGCCGAGCGCCCGGCTGCCCCGGTCCGGCAGCAGGCCGACGGAGGCGGGCTTGCGGCCGGTCGCCGCAAGGACGGTGCGCAGCCGCTCCAGGCCGTGCCGGCAGGAGCCGAAGTCGTCCTGCAGGTAGGCCCAGCGGCCGGTCATGCCCTGGTCGAAGCCCTGCGGTGCGAGGGTGGTGAGTACCCCGCCGGTCAGCACGTGGTGCCAGCCGCGCAGGTCCCGGTCGCCCGTCGGCGGCAGGGCGGCGGCACGCTCCAGCATCCGCCCGACCCGTCGGCCCGGCTCCACCCAGACGCCCTCGGGCGCCGACAGCGCGTCGAACACCTCCCGGGCGAGCTCGATCCGACCGCTCATCAGGGCGTTGTAGACCGTCAGGTAGCGGTCCGGCCAGTCGCCCAGCACGGCGTCGTGCTCACGCAGCACGGCCAGCGCCTCCTCGTGCCGCTCCTCGCGCTCCAGGGACGTCACCAGTTCCAGCAGCACCCGGCGGGGGTGATCTCCGGGTCGGGCTGCTGCCGCCTGGTCTTGCGGCGGAACAGGCCGGTGCGTTCCGGCGCGGCCGGTGCGGGCGGCGCCACCGCCAGCCGCAGGGCCTCCCGCAGAGCCGGGACGGCCAGGGCCGGGATGCCGCGCTCGACGCAGGCATAGCCGAAACGGTGGAGCCGGTAGGCCGAACCGGGTCGTGCCACCAGTGCTGTCGAGGCCTCGGAGAGGTCCGTGAAGCCGGCGCCCTCGGCCAACCCGGCCACCAGCGGCGCGATCTCTGCGGACGCGAGCTCGTCGGCGGCGAACCGCAGTGCCCGCATCGATCCCTGGGGGTCGCCGGACTCGAAGAGCTGCCAGGCCTTGGACAGTTGGGTGGTCATGTGTCTCCGGTGATCGGTGGATGTCGGGTCCCGAGGATGATCGCCGGAGGCCCGCTGCCCGGGCAACCGGATTTCGGCCGCCCGCCGAGCCCCCGCCGAGCCCTCCGTCACAGGCCCCCGCCGGTCTCAGCGTCGGGCGTGGATCCGGCGCACCGTGCGGACCGCCGTCAGCGGCCCCGCCGCCAGCAGCACGCCGATCGCGAGGGCGACCGCGACCGGGGTGTCCCCGGCGTTCCCCGCGGCCAGCGTCCCGAGCAGGCAGAGGAAGGCGACGCCCAGCAGCGGGTCCGAGGCGTTCACGAACCGGTCCGCGAGCGCGCCGTACCAGATGCCGCTCCGGACGCCGCCCCGGACGCCGCCCCGGGCCTTCCCGGCGGGCGGCTGCGGGATCCGGTCCGCGGAGCGGGCCGGGAGCGGCACCACGGCGGTGGGCGGCAGCGCCGCGTCGATCCGGGCGATCTCGCCTGCGGGGATCCCGTACAGCGTGGGCTCCACATCCACGGTGATCGCGTCCGTCCCGATGAGGCGGCGGGCGCCGTCCGGCAGGGTCAGGACGGCGGCGCACGCGTCGTAACGGACCGTCGCCTGCCCGTCGGGGCCGACCATGCTCACCCCGTCGTCGCCGATGACGATCCCGAAGCCCTCGCGGGCCAGGGACGGCCAGTGGCGCCCGGCCACCCGCTCCCCGGACGTGGTCGGTGCCGCATGGAAGCCGGCCCAGTCGGCGCTCGTCCCGGACGGTGTCATCAGCAGCGCGGCGTCCCACACCTCCCCGGCCACCCGGCGCATGTCGGCGACGGTCAGCGCCTCCACCGCGGCACGGGCCCGGTCGCGGTCGACGGCGGGACGGCCGAGCAGCAGATCCCGGGCCAGGCCCGGCAGTCCCGCGGCCTCCGTCTCGTGGCTGTTCAGCTCCTCCAGGGCCCGGTTGCGGACGGAGTCGAGCTCGGCCGGCTCGATCCGGCCCATCCGCAGGGCGGCGAGGACGTCCACGAACCCGCCGAGCACGGCCTCGCGCTTGGCCGGCAGCGCGTCCGCGACGGCGGTGACCACGGCGGACCCGCCGTCGCGCGGGCTGTAGTCCCCGGCCGCCTGGTAGGACAGGCCGCCCTCCTGGCGCAGCTCGCGGAACAGCGCCCGCCCGAGCAGGTCGGCGAAGACCTGCGCCGCCGTGCTGCGCTCGACCACGGCGTGAAGCACCACGCCGGCCTCCTCGCCGGTGAAGTACGCCGGGCTCTGCGGGAGCGCCGAGGTCGCCTCCGGTGCCGCCCGGCGCTCTCCCTCGGGCAGCGTCAGCGAGAGGCCCTCCGGCAGCTCGTCGGCGGTGATCCACAGCACGCAGTTCTGCCGGGTGAACCACTCCGCGGCCCAGTCGGTGACCTCCTCGGCGCCGATCCGGTGCAGGCCGAACTCGGGGAAGGCGAGCAGCCCGTACGACTGCGCGCCGTGGCGCCACAGCGGCAGCCGGCTGCCCGTTCCGCGGCCCGCCGCCTCGGTCCGCAGGATCTCCTTCTCGACGTCCAGCCGGTCCAGCGGCAGGTCGCGCAGGGCGGCGCATACCCCGTTCAGGTAGGAGACCACCTCGGCCGGGGTGCCCTGGACGAGGAAGTGCGTCTCGGTGGCCGCGGTCGCACCGTTGTAGTGGAAGTCGGCCAGGCCGTGCCGGTGCAGGGCCAGATGCTCGACGAGGTGGGTGATGCCGGCGGTCGCGAGCGTCTCGTCGGCGCGGCCGACCCGGAACATCAGACCGGCGCGCAGCGGGCCGCTCATCGGTGCGAGGACGGTCTCGATGCCGTCGACCTCGGTGTGCGTGACCATCGTGTCAGGCCTTTCTCGCAGCGGTGGCCAGGGCGGCGTCGCGGTGCCGCCGCCACAGGGCGTCCGGCTGTCCGGAGATGCTGTTCCAGGGGTACTCGGCGGCGAAGCGGCCCAGTGCCTCGAAGTGCGGTGCGGCCAGCTCGGGCTGGCCGGAGAAGCTGAACGCCGCGGCGAGATCGGTGTGCGCGGTGAGCCAGCACAGGTTCCGCTCGAAGTCCGGGTGCAGCACGGACGATTCGGCGGCCTCCGACAGGCTCTCCCGGACACCCTCGCGCCACCAGTAGGTGTGCTGCTCCGCGCCTCCGAGCGTGGCCCAGTGCTCCACGTGGGCCTCGACGGTGATCAGCGCGCCGAGTCCGCCGGGCTCCGCGCCGCGGCGGCACTCGTCGGCGAACGCGTGCGCGGCCTCCCAACTGCCGCCCCACTTGGGGCAGAGCTGCTGGAGCAGCTGGCTCTTGGCGGAGAAGTGGTGCGGCCGGTGCGTGGCCAGCCGGTCGTACCGCCGCCGGGCCTCGGACTGGCCGAGCCCCAGCCCGCGGGCGGTCATCAGCCGCAGGTGCCAGCCGAGGGCGTGCGACGGGTCCAGCGCCACGGCCTCGATCAGCAGCCGTTCGGCCTGCCGCAGATGGTCGTGGAACCTGTCGAACTGGGAGCGGGAGACGTGCTCGGCGGTGTAGCCCGAGCGGATGTCCCACCCCGTGAGGATGTGGTGGTAGGCCAGCAGCGAGCGCGGGAGGACGCCGTCCGGGCCGTCGCCCGCGGCGGCGAGCGCCTCGTCCAGCATGACCGTGACCCCGGTCGTCCCGGCCACCGTCCGGGCGGCGATCACCAGATCGTCCCCGTCGTCGAGCCCGGTCAGCGTGGTGCTGACGGTGTCCCAGTCCCGGCGCCGGGCTGCGGCGCGCAGGTGGGCCAGGTCGGGGAAGGCGACGACCAGGTCGTACACCGGCCCGGCGGGGAGCGAAGCGGCAGGAGGCATGCGGAGGATCATAGGACCATCGGTGATCGCGTCGCGCCGGGGTGTCGGCGACGCCCGCGCCCCGCCCGCGCCCGGCCGCGCACGTCCTAGGATCGGGCGCATGTCGCTGCCGCACGCCATCCTCACCGCCCTGCTGGAGCGACCCTCCTCGGGGCTGGAGCTGACGCGCCGTTTCGACCGGTCGATCGGCTACTTCTGGTCCGCGACGCACCAGCAGATCTACCGCGAGCTCGGGCGGCTGGAGAAGGACGGGCTGATCCGCGCGGTGCCGCAGCCGCCGAGCCGGGGCCGCCGCAAGGAGTACGAGGTGCTGCCCGCGGGCCGGGCCGCGCTGACCGGGTGGATCGCCCACGACCAGGACCCGAAGCCGATCCGCGACCCGCTGCTGCTGCGCCTGCGGGCCGCCGCCGCGGTCGGTTCCGGCGCGGAGCTCGGCGGGGAGCTGCGCCGCCACCTCGACCTGCACCTGCGGCAGCTGGCCGAGTACCGGGAGATCGAGGAGCGCGACTTCACCGCGCCGCAGGGCGGTGCGGAGCGGCGGATCCAGCACCTCGTCCTGCAGGCCGGGATCGGGCTGGAGACGTTCTGGGTGGAGTGGCTGCGGGCCGCCGCGGAGGTGCTGCCCGCCCCGGAGGACGGGCCGGACGGAACGGACGGAACGGACGGCGACTGAACGCGGTCGGGGCCGGGGCCGCCCGTCCGGGCGCGGCCCGGCCCCGACCTGCCGTCAGAGGTGCTGCTCGATGTCCGGGATGAGGTCCTGGAAGGTGCGGCCGTTGGTCGGCGCCCCGATCGCCGTCATCTGCCAGCCGCTGCCGGCGCGGGTCATCTTGGCCATGATCTGCGCCGTGTGCCGGCCGCCGCCGGTGAGCGTGTAGCGGGCGAGCTCCTGCCCGGTGGATTCGTCGACCAGCCGGCAGAACGCGTTCTCGACGTCCTGGAAGGTCTGGCCGGTGAAGGAGTTCACCGTGAAGACGATCTGGTCGACCTGAGCCGGGACCTTGCCCAGGTGCACGGTGATCGACTCGTCGTCGGCGCCCTGTCCGGCGCCGCCGGTGAGGTTGTCGCCGCTGTGCCGGACGGACCCGTCCGAGCTGTTCAGGTGCTGGAAGTAGACCACGTCGACGGGCTTGCGCCCGGCGAAGAGGACCGCGGAGGCGTCGAGGTCGATCTCCCGGGCCATCAGCTTGGCGAGGAAGCCCTTGCGCGGTGCGGCCTGCCAGCCGAGGCCCATCCGCACCACCTCCAGCGTGCCGCCGCCCGGCTTGCCGAGGTCGACCTTCTGGCCCTTGCCGAGGTTCACCGTCATGGAGTCCTTCACCCTGCCTTCCGTCGTGGCCGCCGTGCCGCCCGGGCCGGCCGTGGCGCCCCGCCCACTGCCTGCCTACCCCGGACCGGCGGCCGGGTATCACCAGGGAGGACGCGCGGGAGTCCGGTTCAGATCCCGTGGGCGGGGAGCAGGGCCAGCCGGTCGGGGTCGAAGACCATCCAGCGCGGCTCGCCGCCGCGGCGCAGCAGCCGCACCCTGCACCACCGGGTGCCGTCCTCCGCCCGCCACCAGGCGTTGATCCGGCCCACCGCCCAGCCGCCGTCCTCGAACCGCACCTCGACCGGCTGGTACACCCGTTCCACCTGGGTCTCCGGGGGTTCCCACCTGGTCCGCTCCGTCTGCACGCCGTCCACCGTCGTCCGCTCCCTGCTCGCCGTCGGTCGTCACCGAACTCTACAGCGATGTAGAGAGAACTCAGGGTGAAACCGCCGGGACGCTCCGAAGTGTCCGGGAGGCAGCCGCCCGCGGCGCCCGCGCCGGGTCACGGCCCGCGCTGCGCGTCGTGCGCGAGCAGCGCCACGTACAACGAGGTCAGCTGCTCCAGGTCGTCCAGTTCGATCCCGAGCAGCGTCTCTATGCTCTGCAGCCTGCGGTACATCGCCGGCCGGCTGACGTGCTGCTCCTGCGCGGCCAGCGACTTGTTCCGGCCCGTCCGCAGGTACGTCCGCAGCACGTCCAGCAGCTCCGGGCGGCCCAGCAGTGGGCCCAGCTCGCGGCCGATGAACGCCTGCAGCTCCGGCTCGTCCCGCAGCAGCCGGACCAGCCCGCGCAGCCGCACGTCCCGCAGCCGCGCGACCGGGCCCGAGGGCGGGCCGGCCAGGGCCGCGTCCGCGACGTGCACCGCCTCCAGGAAGGAGCGCCGCACCTCGTCCAGCACCTGGCAGCCGAAGCCCGCGCCGATCACCGCCGGGCCGCCGAGCGGGGCCAGCCGGGCCTGGAGCCGCGCGGCGAGCCGGTCGACCTCGGTGTCCGGGTCGCGCTCGGACGGGATGCTCAGCAGCGCGGCCACCGCGCCGTCCGGCTCCAGCCGGGCGACCAGGCCCGCGACCGCCTCCTCCTCCAGCGCCCGCCGCACGCTCGCGCAGAGCACCCCTCCCCGCCGACGCGGCGCACCACCACCGGGACGAACGTCCGGCGCTCCACCGGCAGACCCGCTGCCCGGAACCGCGGCAGCAACTGCTCCGGGCGGGCCGTCCCCGACGCCAGGTCGGCCAGCAGCGCCTCCGCCGCCTGGTCCTCCCAGCCGCGCTCCCAGCCGCGCACCGGGTCGGCCAGCAGCCGGTGCACCGCCAGCGCCTCCGCCGCCCGCCGGCCCAGCACCTGCCCGGTGTCCGCGCCGCCCTGGTGGCCGAAGAGCACGAGATGGCCCCACTGCCGGCCGCGGGCCTCCAGCCGGGCCACCGTCCAGCCGTCCGGACCGACCGTCACCGGCCCGTTCCCCAGCACCCGCGCCACCTGCCGGGACACCCGCTCCCAGTCCCGCAGCAGGTCGTCGAGCGCCCCGGCTCGCCCGCCGACGCCAGCACCCGGTGGGCCAGGTTCACCACCACGGCCGGGCAGCCCGCGTAGCCGGCGATCTCGTCCAGCAGGCGCTGCAGCGGCACCCCGACAGGTTGAGCGCGGACAGCGAGCCGCCCATCCGGTCCGACAGGTCCAGTGCCGCGAACCGCCCGTGCAGCAGACGGGCGTGCACCTCCTCCGTCAGCCGGGCGAACGGCGCCGGCCGGTGCAGCACCACCATCGGCAGCCCGCACCGCGAGGCCGCCCGGCGCATCGCCTCCGGTGTGGTGGCGAACGCGCGGCCCAGGCCCAGCACCACGGCCGCTGCCCCGGCCCGCTGCATCGACTCCACGTAGGCGACCTGGGCCCGCTCGTCGTCCGCCAGCAGCAGCCCGGTCGTCAGCACCATCTCACCGCCGGTCAGCATCACCGCGACGTCCGCCGCCTCCGCCACGTGCAGCCAGCGCACCGGCCGGTCCAGCCGCGCCGGGCAGGCCACCACCTCGGCTCCCCACGGTGCGACCAGCTCCAGTGCCAGCACGTCCCGCACGGTCAGTCGGCCCTCACCCACGGACGCTCCCCTCAGCCGGACCACCGTCGCCGGGGCCCGTCCGGCCCCGGGGCGGGGGAGTCTACGCGCAGCACAGCCGCCGCGCCGGGGCTCCGCGCCGTGTGCCCAGGCGCACGTTGCCGCCCCGCTCCCGGCCGTGCCAGAGTGCCGCCATGGTCCTCCCCGCCGCGCCGCAGCCGACCCGCACCCCGACCGCCGTCTTCGACTGGCTCGACGAGTCCGCCGACCTCCGGGCCCGGGCCGGACTCACCCGGACGCTGCGCAGCCGGCCCGCCGACGACCCCGTCCTGGACCTCGCGAGCAACGACTACCTCGGCCTCGTGCACCACCCCGCCGTCACCCGGGCGGCCGCCGACGCCGCGCTGCGCTGGGGCGCCGGCGCCACCGGCTCCCGGCTGGTCACCGGCACCACCGCCCTGCACACCGAACTCGAGGACGAGCTCGCGGAGTTCTGCGGCTTCGAGGCCGCTCTGGTGTTCTCCTCCGGGTACGCCGCCAACCTGGCCGCGCTCACCGCGCTGACCGACCCGGACACCCTGATCGTCTCCGACGCGTACAACCACGCCTCACTGATCGACGGGTGCCGGCTGTCGCGCAGCGACGTCCACCGCGCCCCGCACGCGGACCCGGCCGCCGTCGCCGAGGCCCTCGCCGGGCGTCGTCACCCGCGGGCGCTGGTCGTCTCCGACTCGGTCTTCTCGGTGGACGGCAACGCCGCCCCGCTGGCCGGCCTGTCCGCCGCCGCCCGGGCGCACGGCGCCGCGCTGCTGGTCGACGACGCGCACGGACTCGGTGTGGTCGGGCCGGGCGGCCGGGGCGCGCTCGCCGCCGCCGGACTCGCCGGCGAGCCGGACACCGTCGCCACCGTCACCCTCTCCAAGTCGCTGGGCTCCCAGGGCGGTGCCGTCCTCGGTCCGCGACGGGTCGTCAGGCACATGGTGGAGACCGCCCGCACCTTCATCTTCGACACCGGTCTCGCGCCGGCCGCGGCCGGCGCCGCCCTCGGCGCGCTGCGCCTGCTGCGCGCCGAGCCGCAGCGCGCGGACCGGGCCCGCGAGGTCGCGCACACCCTCGCCGCCCGGCTCACCGCCGCCGGACTGCACGCCTCCGCCCCCGACGCCGCGGTGGTGTCCGTCCGCGCCCCGGGCCCCGAGGCCGCCGTGCAGTGGGCCGCCGACTGCCGCACCGCGGGCCTCGCCGTGGGCTGCTTCCGCCCGCCGTCCGTCCCGGACGGCATCTCCCGGCTGCGCCTCACCGCCCGCGGGGACCTGACGGACGCCCAGATCGACGACGCCGTCCGGATCATCGCCGCGACCCGCCCGCAGGGCTGACGGGCGCCCTGGCCGGGGCCCGGCCCCGACACGCCGGTCCGGCCGGGCCACCGCCCGGGCCGGCCGCGGCGGGCCATCATGGATGCGCCGACTCCCCGACCGAGGAGCCCCCGTGCCCGAGCCTCCCGTGCCCCGCGTCCTGCTGGAGGGCCTCGTCCTCGGCGAGTCCCCGCGCTGGTACGACGGCCGGCTGTGGCTCTGCGACTGGGGCGCCGGCGAACTGCTCGCGGTGGACGCGGACGGCCACCGGGAGACCGCCGCGCGGATCGACGCCTTCCCGTTCTGCATCGACCCGCTGCCGGACGGCGCCCTGCTGGTGCTCGCCGGGAGTGACCGGCGCCTGCTGCGCCGCGCCCCCGACGGCACCCTCACGCCCCACGCCGACCTGCGGCCGCTCTGCGACCGGCCGTGGAACGAGGTCGCCGCGGCCGGCGGCGGCACCGCCTACGCCAACTGCATCGGCTTCGACCTGATGACCGGCGAGAAGCCGGCCGGCGGCATCGTGGCGCTGGTGGCACCGGACGGCTCGGCGCGGACGGTCGCCGACGACCTGGCCTTCCCCAACGGCATGGCCGTCACACCCGACGGCGGCACCCTGCTGGTCGCCGAGTCGTACGCCGCCCGGATCACCGCCTTCGACATCGCCCCCGACGGCGGCCTGACCGGCCGCCGGGTCTGGGCCGCCGTGGAGGGCTCGGCCCCGGACGGGATCGCGCTCGACGCCGAGGGCGCGCTCTGGTTCGCCGACGTGCCCAACCGCCGGTGCGTCCGGGTCCGGGAGGGCGGCGAGGTGCTGCAGACGGTGGACACCGACCGGGGCTGCTTCTCGTGCGCGCTCGGCGGCCCGGCGGCCGAGCCGCTGCTGTTCGTGACCGCCGCCGAGTGGCGCGGCACCGCCGGGGCGACCGAGGCCCGCACCGGCCGGCTGCTCGCCGTCCCGGCCCCGGCCCCGGCGGCGCAGCGGCCGTGAGCCCGGGGCCGGCCGGGTCCGGGGCGCCCCGCCGGCCCGACCCGGTGGCGCCCGCCGTCCGGCCGGCCGGCGGCCGGGTCTGGTACGCCGCCTACGGGTCGAACCTGCTCCGTGCGCGGCTCGGCTGCTACCTCGCCGGCGGCCGCCCGCCGGGTGCGGTCCGCAGCTACCCGGGCTGCCGCGATCCGCGGCCGCCGGCCGCCGACGTGCCCCTGCTGCTGGCCGGCGCGGTGTCCTTCGCGGGCCGCTCCGAGGTCTGGGGCGGCGGTCTGGCCGTGTTCGATCCCGACGCGCCGGGGGAGACGCCCGGCCGCGGGTACCTGCTGACCGTCCAGCAGGTCGCCGACCTCGCCGCGCAGGAGATGCACCGGGAACCCGGGAGCCCGCCGGACCTGGAGCTCGCCGCGGTGCTCGCCCCGGGCCGCTACCCCCGGGGGCCCGGCCGGTACGAGACGGCGGTGTGCTGCGGCATCCTCGACGGCCTGCCGGTGCTCACCCTGACGGCGTCGGGGCCGGACACCGCCGGGCCGCTCGCCGCACCGTCCGCGCGCTATCTCCGGATCCTGCTGGCCGGCCTGGCCGAGGCGCACGGCTGGCCGGCGGCCCGGGCGGCCGGCCACCTCGCCGGGCTGCCCGGCGCGGCCGGGCGGTGGACGGCGGCCGCGATCCTGGCCGCCTGCGCGAGCTGACCCGCGGTCACGCCTTGCGGGCCCGGCTCGGCTGGACGCGGGTCGGCTCGCCGGGCATCTTCGGATGGTCCGGCGGGTACGGCAGGTCGCCGGAGTCCTGACGGGCGAACAGCTCCAGCAGCGGTTCCAGATCGAAGGCGTGCTCGTCGAGGTCCGCGTGCAGGTCGCCGACCTCGGCGAACCGCTTGGGCAGGGTGCGCAGGTCGAAGTCGGCGGGCACGACGTCGTCGAGCTCCTCCCAGCGCAGCGGCGCGGAGGCGGTCGCCTCCGGCCGGGCCCGCAGCGAGTAGGGCGAGGCGATGGTGCGGTCGCGGGCCATCTGGTTGTAGTCGACGAAGATGGCCTCGCCGCGCTCCTCCTTCCACCAGGCGGTGGTGACCCGGCCCGGCATCCGGCGCTCCAGCTCGCGGCCCAGCGCGATCACCGCGTGCCGGCAGTCGGTGAACGTCCAGCGCGGCTCGACCGGCACGTAGATGTGCAGGCCCCGCCCGCCGGAGGTCTTCGGCCAGCCGCGCAGCCCGTACTCCGCCAGCAGGGCGCGCAGTTCGTGGGCGGCGCGGACGGCGTCGCGGAAGTCGGTGCCGGGCTGCGGGTCGAGGTCGATCCGCAGCTCGTCGGGGTGCTCGGTGTCGGAGCGCCGCACCGGCCACGGGTGGAAGGTCAGACAGCCCAGGTTGGCCGCCCACAGGACGGCGGCCTGCTCGGTCGGGCAGATCTCGTCGGCGCTGCGGCCGCTCGGGAAGGCGATCCGGGCGGTGGGCAGCCACTCCGGCAGGCCCTTCGGGGCCCGCTTCTGGTAGAAGAACTCGCCCTCCACGCCGTCCGGGAAGCGCTGCAGGGTGGTGGGCCTGTCCCGCAGGCCGCGCAGCACGCCGGGAGCGACCGCGAGGTAGTACTCGGCGACGTCCCGCTTGGTGAAGCCGCGTGCCGGGTAGTAAACCTTGTCCGGGTTCGACAGCCGCACCGTGCGGCCGTCCACGTCCAGTTCCACCGCTGAGGCCATACCCCCACGCTAGGCTCGGCCGCCCGGTCCGGCGCGCGGACGCCGCCCGGTCCGGTGACGATCGGTCCATGGACCTTCCCGTGATGCCGCCGGTCAAGCCGATGCTCGCCAAGACGGTGCCCGACATCCCGCCCGGCATGCAGTACGAGGCGAAGTGGGACGGCTTCCGCGCCGTGGTGTTCCGGGACGGCGACGAGGTCGAGATCGGCAGCCGCACCACCAAGCCGCTCACCCGCTACTTCCCCGAACTGGTCGCGGCCTTCCGGCGCGAGCTGCCCGAGCGCTGCGTGGTGGACGGCGAGATCGTGATCGCCCGGGAGGGCCGGCTGCGCTTCGAGGAACTGCTGGAGCGGATCCACCCGGCCGCCTCCCGGGTGAACACGCTGGCCGAGCGGACCCCGGCCTCCTTCGTCGCGTTCGACCTGCTGGCGCTCGGCGGCGACGCCCTGGACGGCCGGCCGCTGGCCGAGCGCCGCGCCGCGCTGGAGGGCGCGCTCGCCGACGCCGCCGCGCCCGTCCACCTGGCCCCCGCCTCCACCGACCTGGCGACCGCCCGCGGCTGGTTCTCCCGCTACGAGGGCGCCGGGCTGGACGGTGTGGTGGCCAAGCCGCTGGACGCCCCCTACGCGGCCGGTGAGCGCACCCTGTTCAAGATCAAGCACAAGCGGACGGCCGACTGCGTGCTGGCCGGTTACCGCGAGCACAAGAGCGGCCCGGTCGTCGGCTCGCTGCTGCTCGGCCTGTACGACGGCGAGGGGCACCTCCAGCACGTCGGGGTGTCGGCCTCCTTCCCGATGGCCCGCCGGCGCGAACTGGCCGAGGAGCTCGAAGAACTCCGGATGACCGACCTCGCCGGCCATCCCTGGGCCGCCTGGGCCGACGAGAGCGCCCAGGCCGCCGCCCGGCTGCCCGGCGCCGTCAGTCGGTGGACGGGCACCAAGGACCTCTCCTGGGTGCCGCTGCGCCCGGAACGGGTGGTCGAGGTCGGCTACGACCACATGGAGGGCACGCGTTTCCGGCACACCACGCAGTTCCAGCGCTGGCGGCCGGACCGCGAGCCGGCGAGCTGCACCTACGAGCAGCTGGAGGAGCCGCTCTCGTACGACCTCGGGGAGATCCTGCGCTGACCGCCGAACGGCGGCCGGTTCAGCCGTCGGCCCCGGGGGTGCCGTCGAGGTGCTTCTCGAACCAGTGGTGGGCGTAGGGCTCGTCGTTGAAGGCCGGCACCTCGCGGTACCCGGCGGCGCGATAGAGGCCGATCGCCTCGGTGAGGGCCCGGTTGGTGTCCAACCGGAGGGTGCGCAGGCCCTCGGCGGCCGCCCGGGACTCCAGTGCGCCGAGCAGCCTGCGGCCGAGGCCGAGCCCGCGGACGGCGGGCGAGATCCACACCCGCTTCACCTCCGCCCAGCCGGTGCCCTCCCGCCGGAACTTGAGCGCCCCGCAGCCCACCGGCTCGCCGTCCAGGCCGGCGACCAGCAGCAGGCCCGCCGGTGCGGTGATGTCGGCGTCGTCGACGGGCCGGGCCAGCCGTGGGTCGAAGCCGCCGTCGAGGCGCCCGGCGAGCTCGGCGGCGTAGGCCTGCAGGCAGTGCCGGGCCGCCGGGTCCCCCGGATCCGTGACCCGGATCTCCAGCCGGGAGGCGGCGAGCAGGCGCTCGACCTCGGCCATCGCGCCGACCAGCCGGGTGCGCTGAGCGGGCGCGAGCGGGGCCAGGATCGCCGCGGCCAGCTCGTCGGAGGAGCGGTCGAGCCCGGCCCGTTCGGTCCGGCCGGCGGCGGTGAGGCGCACGGTGCGGACCCGGCCGTCGGACCCGCCGGCCTCGACCTCGATCAGGCCGTCGGCCTCCAGGGCGCGCAGCAGGCGGCTGAGGTAGCCGGAGTCCAGCGCGAGCCGGGCGCGCAGCGACCGGACGTCGGCGCCGTCCTCGCCGATCTCCCACAGCAGCCGGGCCTGGCCGAGCGGCCGGCCGCGGGCGAGGTACGCGTCGTCCAGGGCGCCGATCCGCTGGGCGACGGTGCGGTTGAAGCGCCGGACCTGGGCGATCATCAACGGTTCCATTCTCTGACCTTAGTCAGAGATATCCCCGGAGGCCAGTGCCCGCCTGCTACTGCGCGGTGAAGCCGCCGTCGGCGGCCAGCGCGGCGCCGGTCACGAAGCGGGCGTCGTCGCCGAGCAGGAAGACCACGAACGCGGCGACCTCGTCCGGGTCGGCCACCCGGCGGGCCGGATTGGGGGCCTCCGTGCGGAGCTTGCCCACCGGCGGGGCGCCGAGCAGCCGCCGGTACAGCGGGGTGTCGACGTTGCCCGTCACCAGCGCGTTGACCCGCACCCCGCGGTCGGCGTTCTCCAGCGCCGCGGCCCGGGTCAGCCCCACCACGGCGTGCTTGGCGGCCGTGTACGCCGCCATCCCGGGCACCCCGACCACCCCGGCCAGCGAGGCGTTGTTGACGATCGACCCGCCGCCCGCCGCCAGCAGGGCGGGGATCTGGTGCTTGAGGCCGTAGAACACGCTGGTGAGGTTCTGGTCCAGCTCGGCCTGCCAGCGGGCGTCGTCGATCGCCGGGAGCGGGCCGGTCGGCGAGGTGCCCCCGGCGTTGTTGAACACGCCGTCCAGCCGCCCGAACTCCCGCACCGCCGTCGCCACCAGCCCAGCGGCCTCGCCCTCCAGCGTGACGTCCGCGGCCGCGAACACCGCCCGCCCGCCGGCCCGGCGGATCTCCGCGGCGACCCGTTCGCCGGCTGCCTCCCCGCGGGCCGCCAGCACCACGGCCGCGCCCTCCGCGGCCGCCCGGACGGCCACCGCCCGTCCGATCCCGGAGCTGCCCCCGGTCACCAGCACCACCTTCGCGTCCAGCCGAGCCGTCACGCCGCCCCCTCCACCCGGTCGGTCGCCGCCCGGCCGGGGTGCCGGCGCGGCGCGGTCCCCATTCCACCAGCGCGGCCGCCCGCCGCGCCGCCGCCGCGCAGGCGCACCGCCGCCGGACCCCCGCCTGTCCGACAAGCGCCGGGTGCCTGCACACCGGTGAAACCGGCCGCGCCGGCCGCGCCGCCGCGCCCTCCCGGCGCCCGCCCGCCCTACCATCGGGGCACCCACCCACCGTCCGGTCGCGCGCCGGGGAGAGACAGGTACGCGCGTGGTCGCCCTGGTCGTGGGCATGGGAACGCTGTTCGCCTGGGCCCTGGTGGCGGGCCGGCTGGCCCGCTGGAGCATCACCGCGCCGGTCGCGATGACCGCCGCCGGGGTGGCCCTGACCGTGGGCCCGAACCCGCCGGTCTTCATCAGCCTGACCACCTCGGACGCCGAGCGTGCGGCCGAGATCATCCTCGCGGTGCTGCTCTTCACCGACGCCACCGATGTCCCCGCGGGGGTCGTCCGCGGTCAGCGCGGTCTGTTGACCCGGCTGCTGGTGTTGGCCCTGCCGCTGACCCTGGCCGCCGGGGTGCTCGCGGGCGGGCTGCTGTTCCCCGGCGGCCGGTGGTGGACGGCCGCGCTGTTCGCCGCGGTGACGGTGCCCGTCGACTTGGCGCCCGCCGCCGAGCTCATCCGCGACCGCCGGCTGCCGTCCTGGCTGCGCGGGGTCCTGACGGTCGAGAGCGGGCTGAACGACGGCATCGTCGCCCCGGTCTTCCTGCTCTGCCTGGCCGGCGTCGAGGCGCACGGCGGCAGCCCGGGGTCGGCCGACGCGGTGGGGGACGCGTTCGACTCGCTGCTGTGGGCCCTGCTGGCCGGCCTGCTGGTCGGCAAGCCCGGCGGGTGGCTGCTGCGCCGGGCCTGGGAGGCGGGCTTGACGCGGGAGTCCGCCGTCCGGCTCGGCATCCTCGCCCTGCCGCTGACCGCGTACGGATTGGCGATCGTGCTGGACGGCAACGGCTTCGTCGCCGCGTTCGTCGCCGGGCTCTTCTTCACCCCGGACTCCCGGGCCCTGCCGCCCAAGGCCCTGCACCTGGTGGAGGACGTCGGGACGCTGCTGTCGCTGGCGCTCTGGTTCGTCTTCGGGGAGCTCGTCACCCAGGCCTTCACCGGCGACTTCGACGGGCGCGTGGTGGCCTACGCCGCCCTCACCCTGACCGTGGTGCGGGTCGGGCCCGTCCTGCTCTGCCTGGTCGGCAGCGGCCTGGACCGCACGGACCGGCTGCTGCTCGCCTGGCTGGGCCCGCGCGGCCCGGCCTCCATCGTCTTCGGCCTGCTCGCCTTCGTGGCCCTCGCCCCCGTCGACCCGCACGCCGCCGACCTGGTCGGCCAGGTGATGGTGATGACCGTGCTGGTGAGCCTCGTCCTGCACGGTCTCACCTACGGCCCGGTGGCCGCCCGGTACGCGCGGGCCAGGGCCCGGGCAGCGGGCCCGCAGCCCGGCACTGGTCCGATCGGATGACGGCCCTGCGCCACCCGGGAAGGCCGGGTGTCGCAGCGCCGGGTCCGTCCGGACGGCGGGTTAGGTTCGAGCACGTGACCGGCAACGACGCGGTCCTGGCGTTCGTGGTCGTCACCGCGCTGGGCTTCGACTTCACCAACGGCTTCCACGACACCGGCAATGCCATGGCCACCTCGATCGTCACCGGGGCCCTGCCGCCGCGTGTCGCGGTCGCCGTCTCGGCCGTGCTGAACCTGGTGGGGGCGTTCCTGTCGACCGCCGTCGCGGCGACCATCGCCAGCGGCCTCGTCGACAGCCAGGACGTGACCCTGACCGTGGTCTTCGCCGGGCTCACCGGCAGCATCCTGTGGAACCTGGCCACCTGGTACCTCGGGATCCCCTCCAGCTCCTCCCACGCGCTGATCGGCGGCGTGGTCGGGGCCACCATGGCGGCGGCCGGCACGTCGGCCGTGAAGTGGCAGGGCCTGGTCTCCAAGGTGATCGTGCCCGCCGCGCTGTCCCCGTTCATCGCCGGTGCGGTCGCCGCGGTCGGCACCTACCTGGTCTACCGCCTCACCCGCGGCGTGCCCGAACGCCCGCGCGGGCACGGCTTCCGGATCGGCCAGGTCGGCTCGGCCTCCATGGTCTCGCTCGCCCACGGGACGAACGACGCGCAGAAGACCATGGGTGTCATCACCCTGGCGCTGATCGCCAACGGCACGCTGCAGTCCGGTGCGACCGCCCCGGCCTGGGTGATCACCTCCTGTGCGGTGGCGATCGCGCTGGGCACCTACATCGGGGGCTGGCGGGTGATCCGGGCGCTGGGCAAGGGGCTGGTGGAGATCGAGTCGCCCCAGGGGATGGCCGCCGAATCGGCCTCGGCCGCGGTGATCCTCTCCTCCACCGACTTCGGCTACTCGCTGTCCACCACCCACGTGGCCACCGGGTCGATCCTGGGCACCGGGGTCGGGAAGAAGGGCGCCGCGGTGCGCTGGCACGTGGCCCGGCGGATGGTGGCGGCCTGGCTGCTCACCCTGCCGGCCGCCGCCGGGGTCGGCGCGCTCGCCTACTGGACCGCGCACGGGATCGGCGGGACGCCCGGGGTGGTGGTGATCTTCACCGTGCTGGTGCTGGCGGCGATCGCGTTCTTCCTCGCCTCCCGCCGGCCCGCGGTGACACCGGAGAACGTCAACGCCGCATGGACGGGATCGGTGCTGCCGGCAGCGGAGTCGGAGGGCGGCGCCGTGAACTCCTGGATCAACCTCGACGCGCTGTGGAAGATCGTCCTCGTCGGCATGCTCGCCGGCGCGGGCCTGCCCGCGCTGTTCGCGATCGGCCTGCGGGCGCTCAACCCGCCGGCCCGGGCCGCCGAGGCGGTGTCCGACCGCCCCACGGCCGGACCGGTCGGGTACGTCCTGGCCGTGCTGTGCTTCGCCGTGGTGCTCGCGGCGATCGGCTGGGGCATCGCCGTCATCGTCAACCACAGCTGACCCGCCGGCAGGCCGGCCGGTCGTGCCCGGTAGCCCGTCCGGGTGGGCTTGGGCACGTCGTCGGGGCGTCGGGGCGCCGCTCGGGCACGATCGTGAAGCCCAGCTGCGACCTCCGTTAAGAATTCCTCGATGGACCGCACCCACTCTGACCAGGCAGATTGCAGTGTGCCCGGCGAGGCAGGGGTTGCACCGCCGGGCCACCAGTCGTTCGTGCGTCAGGAGCGCTCGCCGTGAAGGCACTCGTCAAGCAGAAGGCCGAGCCCGGGCTCTGGCTGATGGACGTCCCCATGCCGGAGATCGGCCCCGCCGACGTGCTGATCAAGGTGCTGCGCACCGGCATCTGCGGCACCGACCTGCACATCCGCTCGTGGGACGGCTGGGCGCAGCAGACCATCACCACGCCGCTGACGCTCGGCCACGAGTTCGTCGGCGAGGTGGCCGAGATCGGTGCCGCGGTGACCGATGTCGCCGTCGGCGACCTGGTCAGCGGCGAGGGGCACCTGGTGTGCGGCAAGTGCCGCAACTGCCTGGCCGGCCGCCGCCACCTGTGCCGCAACACGGTCGGCCTGGGCGTCGGCCGCGACGGCGCGTTCGCCGAGTACGTGGCGCTGCCCGCGTCCAACGTGTGGGTGCACCGCGTCCCCGTCGACCTCGACGTGGCGGCGATCTTCGACCCGTTCGGCAACGCGGTGCACACCGCGCTCTCCTTCCCGCTGGTCGGTGAGGACGTGCTGATCACCGGCGCGGGCCCGATCGGCATCATGGCGGCGGCCGTCGCCAAGCACGCCGGCGCCCGCAACGTGATGATCACCGACGTGTCGCCGTACCGCCTCCAGCTGGCCGAGAAGGTCGGCGTGACGCTGGCGCTGGACGTGTCGCGGCACACCATCGAGGAGGGCCAGCAGCGGCTGGGCCTGCGCGAGGGCTTCGACGTCGGGCTGGAGATGTCCGGCCGCGCCGAGGCCATGCAGTCGATGATCGCCAACATGACGCACGGCGGGAAGATCGCCATGCTCGGCCTGCCGGCGAACGACTTCGCGGTGGACTGGGCGCGGATCGTCACCTCCATGATCACCATCAAGGGCATCTACGGCCGCGAGATGTTCGAGACCTGGTACGCGATGTCGGTGCTGCTGGAGGGCGGCCTCGACCTCGGTCCGGTGATCACCGGCCGCTACGCCGCCGCCGACTACCAGGCCGCCTTCGACGAGGCGGCGAGCGGCAACTGCGGCAAGATCATCCTCGACTGGACCGTCTGACCCGCGACCCCCTGACCTAGGAGTCCTTCCGTGTTCGACAACGTCCGCGACGACCTCGCCGCCACCCTGGACGAGATCCGCGAGGCCGGCCTCTTCAAGCCCGAGCGCGTCATCGGCAGCCCGCAGTCCGCCCAGGTCAGCGTCAGCTCCGGCAACGGCGGCGAGGTCCTGAACTTCTGCGCCAACAACTACCTGGGCCTGGCCGACCACCCGGCCGTGGTCGCCGCCGCCAAGGACGCCCTCGACCGCTGGGGCTACGGCATGGCGTCCGTCCGCTTCATCTGCGGCACCCAGGACGTCCACAAGCAGTTGGAGGAGCGCCTCTCGCACTTCCTCGGCCAGGAGGACACGATCCTCTACTCCTCCTGCTTCGACGCCAACGGCGGAGTCTTCGAGACCCTGCTCGACGAGCGCGACGCGGTCATCTCCGACGCCCTCAACCACGCCTCGATCATCGACGGCATCCGGCTCTCCAAGGCCCGCCGCCACCGCTACGCCAACCGCGACCTGGCCGACCTGGAGCAGCAGCTCAAGGACACCCAGGACGCCCGCCGCCGGCTGATCGTCACCGACGGCGTCTTCTCCATGGACGGCTACATCGCCCCGCTGCGCGAGATCTGCGACCTCGCCGACCGGTACGACGCCATGGTGATGGTCGACGACTCGCATGCGGTCGGCTTCGTCGGACCCACCGGCCGCGGCACCCCCGAGCTGCACGGCGTGATGGACCGCGTCGACATCATCACCGGCACCCTGGGCAAGGCCCTCGGCGGCGCCTCCGGCGGCTACGTGGCGGCCCGCCGGGAGATCGTCGCCCTGCTGCGCCAGCGCTCGCGCCCGTACCTGTTCTCCAACTCGCTCGCGCCGGTGATCGCCGCGGCCTCGCTGACCGTGCTGGACCTGCTGGAGCGGTCCGGCGACCTGCGCGAGCAGCTGGCCGCCAACACCGAGCTGTTCCGCCGGCGGATGACCGAGGAGGGCTTCGAGATCCTGCCCGGCGAGCATGCCATCGCCCCGGTCATGATCGGCGACGCCGCCGAGGCCGGCCGGCTCGCCGAACTGCTGCTGGAGCGCGGCGTGTACGTGATCGGCTTCTCGTACCCGGTGGTGCCGCACGGCAAGGCCCGGATCCGGGTCCAGCTCTCCGCCGCCCACTCCACCGCCGACGTCGAACGCGCCATCGCCGCGTTCGTCGACGCGCGCGCCGCGATGGGCGCGTCCGCGGGGAGTGACCGACCAGGCGCGGCCCCACCCTCACCGCGCCCTCCCGGGGGCATCCGCCCCCCACGAGCCGCCGGCCCGGCACCCCCTTCCCGGGCCGGCGGCTCCCTGTGCGCGCCCCCGCTCGGGACGGCCGTCGGCGGCCCGTCCGGAGCGGCGGCCGCACGCTGGCAGAATTGACCCCGTGATCGACGCACGACGGTTGCGGACCCTGCGGGCCGTGGCCGACCACCGCACCGTGACGGCCGCCGCGGCCGCGCTCTACCTCACCCCTCGGCGGTCTCCCAGCAGCTCGCGGCCTTGGAGCAGGAGACCGGCCACCACCTGCTGGCCCGGGACGGCCGCGGCGTCCGGCTGACCGCGGCCGGCGAGATCCTGCTCGGTCACGCGGACGCGGTGCTGGCGCAACTGGAGCGCGCCGAGGCCGACCTGGCCGCGTACAGCGACGGTGTCGCGGGCGAGGTCACCGTCGCCGCCTTCGCCACCGGCATCGCGCTGGTGCTGGCCCCGGCCCTCACCGACCTCGCCCGGACGGCACCCGGGGTGCGGCTGCGGGTTCGGGACGCCGAGGGCGACGCCAGCCTGCCGATGCTGCTCGACGGTCAGGCCGACCTGGCGGTGGCGGTGGAGTACCGCGGCGCACCGCAGGCCGACGACCGGCGGATCACCCGCGTCCCGCTGTACGCCGAGCCGTTCCGGGCGGTCCTGCCGCTGGACCACCCGCTGGCCGCGGGCGACGGCCCCGTGGCGATGGCCGCGCTGGCCGCCGAGACCTGGATCGGTCCGTACCCGGGAAACCCCTGCCACGACGTGGTGCTGCTGGCCTGCGAGCACGCCGGCTTCCAGCCCCGGCTGGTGCACTCCTCGGACGACTTCAGTGCGGTGGTCGCGCTCGCCTCTGCCGGTGCGGGGGTGGCGCTGGTGCCCCGCTCGGCGCTGCGCGGCACCGATCTGGCCGCCGTCGCCGTCCGCCCGGTGGACAGCGAGCTCGCCACCCGCAAGGTCTTCGCCGCCGTCCGGGCCGGCGCCGAAGGGCACCCGCTGATCGCCCCGGTGCTCACCGCGCTGACCGGCGCGGCCCGCGGCCTGGCCGAGGGCTGACCGGGCGCCGGGCCGTGCGCGGCCGTCCTGCGCGGCCGTCCTGCGGCCGGGCTCAGTCGGTCTTGGGCAGGCCGGGCGGGTTGATCTCGGAGGTCGTGACGGCCTCCTTCTCCAGGCCCCACCGCTTGAGCACCTGGCCGTAGGTGCCGTTCCGGATGATCTCGTCGATCGCCGCCTGCAGCGCCTTCACCAGGCCGTTGTCCTTCCGGGTGGTCGCCGCGATCTTGCCGAGCACGTCGGCGCCGCCGCCGGAGTAGGTGCCGATGACCTCGGTCTGCCCGACCTGTGCGGCATGGAACGCCTCGGTGGGGTTGGGGCCGAGCCAGGCGTCGATCCGGCCGGACGACAGCGCCAGGTAGTAGTCGGAGGAGTTCTGGTAGTACTTGATGGTCACGGGCTTGAGCCCGGCCTTGACGTTCTGTTCGTTCCAGGCGATCAGCACCTTCTCCTGGTTGGTGCCCGAGGACGTGCCGATGGTGCGGCCCGCCACGTCCTTGGGCCCGGTGACCTTCCAGCTGCCGCCCTTGCGCGCCTCGAAGCCGAGGATGTCGAGGCGGTAGGTGGCGAAGTCGTACTTCTCCTTTCGGGCTTCGGTGACGGTGATGTTGGTGAGCCCGACGTCGTACTTGCCGCTGTCGAGGCCGACGAAGACGTTCTCCCAGGAGACCGGGTTGAGTTCGACCTGCAGGCCCAGCACGTTGCCGAGGAGATGGGCGATGTCCGGCTCGGCGCCGATGATCGTCCTGTCGTCGGTGGCGTGGAAGTCCAGCGGGGGGACGGTGCCGAGGTTGTCCACGACCTGGAGGGTGCCCCGCTTTCTGAT
Source organism: Kitasatospora paranensis (assembly GCF_039544005.1). Lineage (NCBI taxonomy): Bacteria > Bacillati > Actinomycetota > Actinomycetes > Kitasatosporales > Streptomycetaceae > Kitasatospora > Kitasatospora paranensis. Next base: position 1,199,385 of record NZ_BAABKV010000001.1, on the reverse strand, counting down.
CTCCTCCGGGACGAGGGCCGCGACGGCGTCCACCTTCGGGGTGGTGATGCGGTGCTGATCGGGTGTCAGATTGATCGTGGTGCCGTTCGGTGCGGCACTGCCGGCGGAGCCGGCGAGTTGCGCGGCGGCGTCTGCGCCGGAGCCGCAGGCGGTGAGCAGCAGCGAGCCGGCGAGCAGGGCGGAGGCGGCGGCGATGAGGGTGCGCGGGGAGGTCGGCACGGTGGACTCCTCTTTCGGGCGGGGCTGTGAGGGGCGGGCTACAGGACCTTGGACAGGAAGGCGCGGGTGCGCTCGTGCTGCGGGTGGTCCAGGACGGCGGCGGGCGGGCCCTGTTCGACGACGACCCCGTCGTCCATGAACACCACGGTGTCGGCGACCTCGCGGGCGAAGCCGATCTCGTGGGTGACGACGATCATGGTCGTGCCGGCGGCGGCGAGGTCCTTGATGACGTCCAGCACCTCGCCGACCAGCTCGGGGTCGAGCGCGGAGGTCGGCTCGTCGAAGAGCAGGACCTTCGGCTCCAGGGCGAGCGCGCGGGCGATCGCCACCCGCTGCTGCTGGCCGCCGGAGAGCCGGCGGGGGTAGGCGTCCGCCTTGTCCGCCAGACCGACCCTGCCGAGGAGCTCCAGGGCCCGCGCCCTGGCCTCGGCCCGGGGCCGCCCGAGGGCGCCGATCGGCGCCTCGACCAGGTTCTCCAGCACCGTGAGGTGCGGGAAGAGGTTGAAGTTCTGGAACACGAAGCCGAGGCTGGTGCGCTGGCGCAGCACCTCGCGCTCCTTGAGCTCGTGCAGCCTGCCGCCGACCCGGCGGTAGCCGATCAGCTCGCCGTCGACGGTGACGGTGCCGCGGTCGAGCTTCTCCAGGTGGTTGATGGCGCGCAGCAGGGTGGACTTGCCGGAGCCGGACGGGCCGAGCACGACGGTGACGGACCCGGCGGCGACCCGCAGGTCGACGCCGCGCAGCACCTCCAGCCGGCCGAAGCTCTTGTGGACGCCCCGGACGTTCACCATCGCGGTGGTGGCAGTGCTCACGGTCGGCCTCCCGAGGGTGCGGTGGGTGCGGTGGTCCGGGCGGAGGGCGGGGTGAGCCGGGTCTCGGTGATCCGCTCGACGAGGGCGCGGAGCCGCTGCAGCGGGGTCGGCGGCGGAGTGCGCTCGGCGCCGCGGGCGAAGTGCCGCTCGACGTAGAACTGGCCGACCGACAGCAGTGTGGTGAGCAGCACGTACCAGGCGGTGGCGACCATCAGCAGCGGGACGACCCGGCCGGTGCGGCCGTACACGACCTGCACCTGGTAGAAGAGCTCGCCGATCGCCATGACGTAGACCACGGAGGTGGACTTGAACAGCGAGATGATCTCGTTGGCGGCGTTCGGCAGGATGCCGCGCATCGCCTGCGGCAGGACGATCCGCCTGGCCTGCCGCAGGCGCGGGATGCCGAGGGCCGCGGCGGCCTCCAGCTGCCCGCCGTCGACGGAGAGCACTCCTGCCCGGATGATCTCCGCGGCGTAGGCGCCCTGGTGCAGGGCGAGGCCGATGACGGCAGCGCCGAGCGCGCCGAGCGCGTGCACGGTGTCGATGTCGACGAGGACCGGGCCGAAGGGGACACCGATGCCCAGCCGCCGGTACAGATAGGAGAGGTTGAACCAGAACACCAACTGGACGATGAGCGGGATCGACCGGAAGGCCCAGATGTAGACCCAGGCGATGGTCTGCAGGATCGGGCTGCGCGAGAGTCGCAGGGCGGCCACCGCGGCACCGATCAGGAAGCCCAGCACCGTGGCGTAGAGGGTGAGTTGAAGCGTGATGCCGACGGCCTTCAGGATGCTGTCGGTGGCGACGAAGGCCCGGAAGGTCGGCCAGTCCCAGCCGGGGTTGGTGGCCAGGCCGTGGACGAACTGGGCGACCAGGACGAAGGCGGCGGCCCCGGCGGCCCATCGCCAGGGGTGCCGGGCGGGGACGACCGGCAGGTCGGCGTCGCCCGGTGGCCCGGTCTCCGCCCCGACGCTCTGCCCGGGTACGGCGGTGGTGCTCATGGCGGGGCTCCTCCCCGTGCGGACGGACCCGCCCGTGGCGACGGGCGGGGACAGCGGCTCAGGCATGCTCAGGCGGGCTGATCCGCGAGCTGTCGACGGCGGAGTCCTGGGTGCCCCACTTCTGCAGGATCCTCGCGTAGGTCCCGTCCTTGATCAGCCGGTTGACGGCGGCCTGGAACGCCGGGGTGAGCGGCGAGCCCTTCTTGAAGGCGAAGCCGACGTCCAGCCGGTGGAACTCGCCGAGGAACCGGGTGTTCGCGGCGGGCTGGGCGGCCTGATGCCGCAGGCCGTTGATGGTGGACATCACCACGTCGACCCGGCCCTGCTGGAGCCCGGTGAGGATCGCGCCGTTGTCGCCGAAGACCTTGACCTCGTACGGTTTGCGGCCGGCGTCCGTGCACACGTTCTTCTTCGCCGCCAGGGTGGATTCGAAGGTGGTGCCGGCGCCGGTGCCGATGGTGAGGCCGCAGAGCTGGACGAGGTCGGTGACCGGCTTGATCGCGGTGTTGTCCCTGCGGACGGCGAACCCCTGGCCGTCGTCGATGTAGGTGACGAAGTCGATCGTCCTCAGACGGGCGGTGGTGACGCCGAAGTTGCCCGTTCCGACGTCGTACTTGCCGCTGGAGAGCGCGGGCAGGATGGTCTCGAAGGCGGCGTCCTGGCGGGTGATGGTGATGCCCAGGACTTTCGCCACGGCATCGGCGAAGTCCACGTCCAGCCCGGCCGGCCTCTTCTGGCCGGGGTCGGGGTAGAACGCGCTGGGCGGGGTGCCGACCGCGCCGCCGAGCTTGAGGGTGCCGGCCTTCCGGACGTCCGCGGGGAGCAGGGCGGCGACCGCGTCCACCTTCTGTTCGGCCGAGACCACGTCCTGGCGGGCGGCCGCGGCGGCCGAGGCGCCGGCCGCCGGGCCCGCGGGCGCCGGGTCCGAGCCGCAACCGGCCAGGACGAGGGCGGCGGCAAGGGCTGCGGCAGTGGGGAGTGAACGCTTCACGGGGCGGGTGCCTTTCTCGGACGGTCGGGGATCGGGTGCCGGGCCGGCGGGCGGGGGGCGGACAGCTCCTTCTCGAACGGCAGCGCCGGGGCGTCGCTCTGGTCCTGCGCCGGGTCGAAGAGCGGGGTGTAGCCGGCCGCCAGGTAGAGGTGCCTGGCCTCCGGCTGGCGCGGCCCGGTGGTGAGGTGGATCCGGCGGTAGCCCTCGGCGGCCGCGGCCTGTTCCAGTTCGGCGAGCACCCGGCGGGCCAGGCCGCGGCGGCGGTGCGCCGAATGCGTCCACATCCGCTTGATCTCGGCGGTGGACGGCGCGTCGTGGCGGCGGTAGGCACCGCCGGCGACCGGCTCGCCGTGCTCCAGCAGGAGCAGCAGCAGGCCGCCCGGCGGTACGAAGTCGTCCGCCGGGAAGCGGCTCATCTCCTTGTGCCCGCCCGGCCCGTAGCGCAGCACGTACTCGTGGGTGAGCTCGCGGATCAGCGGCTCCGCCAGCGGGTCGTCGAGGCGGACGGCGCGGACCTCGACGGCCGGCCGGGCGTCCGTCGCGCTCATGCCCGGGCCGCGATGAGCCGGTGCCGGTCGGCCTCCCGGGCCGCGGCCGTGGCGGCGTCGCGCCGGGCGACCTCCGCGCGGACGAGGGGATGACGTGTCGGCCGAAGTCGATGGCGTCGTCGATGTGGTCGTAGCCGCGGGCGGAGATGATCTCGACGCCGAGGTCGTAGTAGTCGAGCAGCGCCGCGGCCACCGTCTCGGGGGTGCCGACCAGCGCGTTGGAGTTGCCCGCGCCGCCCGTGGCCGCGGCGGTGGGCGTCCACAGGGCGCGGTCGTAGCGCTCGCCGGCCTCCGCGATCTCGATGAGGCGCCGGGAGCCGGTGTTCTCCGGCCGGTCGGTGCCGCGGCGGCCGGCCGGCCCGTCCGCACCGCGGCGGTCGCGGATGGCGGCGACGGTGCGGTGCGCCTTCTCCCAGGCCAGCTCCTCGGTGGCGGCGATGATCGGCCGGAAGGCCACCTGGATCCGCGGGGTGTCGGTGCGGCCGGCGGCGCGGGCGGCCGCCTTCACCTTCGCGATCTGCTCGGCGGTGCGGGCCAGCGGCTCGCCCCAGAGGCAGTAGATGTCGGCCTCGGCGCCGCCGGCCGCGTACGCCGCGTCGGAGGAACCGCCGAAGGAGACGCCGGGGCGGGGCCGCTGGACGGGGAAGACGTCGGAGACGAAGTCGTGGAACCGGTAGTGGGTGCCCTCGTGGTCGAACGGCTGCTCGCTGGTCCACGCCTTCTTGACGATGCCGATGTACTCGCGGGTGCGCGCGTACCGCTGGTCCTTCGTCAGGAAGTCGCCCTCGCGCTGCTGCTCGTGGTCGTTGCCGCCGGTGATGAAGTGGACGGTGAGGCGGCCGTCGCTGATCCGGTCGAGGGTGGCGAAGGTCTTGGCGGCGAAGGTGGGGTAGGAGACGTTGGGCCGGTGCGCGAGCAGGATCTGCAGCCGGTCGAGCCGCGCCGCGAGGAAGGCGGCCGCGGCGGCGGGCTCGGGCGAGCCCGCGCCGTACGCGAAGAGCACGCGGTCCCAGCCGTGGTCCTCGTGGGCGCGGGCCAGGCGCAGCGTGTAGTCGCGGTCGAAGGAGGCGGTGGTGCGGGCGGTGGTCTCCGAGCCGTCGCCGGTGGCGGCGATGCCGAGGAACTCGACGGGCATGGTGGGTCCTTTCCGGGGCCGCGAGGGGCGCGCGGCAGGGCACGGCGACGGCGGCGCGTGCCGGGCGGGGCGGGGAGGGGAGGGGAACGGGTGCGCGCGGCGGCCCCCTGACGAATCGTCAGAAAAGGGCGGAGTGGGTGCGCGAAGGTAGGCGGCAGCGATCGCCTGGTGCGGTCCGCCGGGCCTGTCGGGCAGGCGCTCGGACGGACGGGGTGCCGGCCCCACGCGACGGGGCGGACGAGGGAGATGCCCCCGGGAGAACTGGGCCGGTCAGGCGGCCTGCTGCCGGGTCAGCCGCAACACGCCGCGGACCACACCCGACCGAAGTCGATGTGGCCGCGCGTGACCAGGGGCTGCTCGGCGTTCATGCGGCCAAGTTGAGCAGTGAACCTCGGAGTTCGTCAACTGCCGTCCGGATGCGGGACGGTGTGTCCGATGCCCCTTGACAGGAGCGCTTCCGGCCCGCGTACGATCGTGAGCGGAGTGAGGTGCCCCGGATCACGTCGAAGTCCCGGCGGATCCAGTCGCGTTGAGGGACGCGGCGTGCGCGGCGGACGACAGCCGAGCCCTGTCCGCCCACTCCCCGGAGCCGCCCCATGGCCACGCCCCACGACGTCCTGCCCTCCGCGCTCTCCGCGCCCCCGCCCGAGGACGATCCGGTGATCGTCCCGCGGCGCAGGCCCGGCCGCACCGCAGCGGCCGTCGCCGCACTGCTGGTGGTCGGCCTCCTCCTCCGCTCGGTCGCCCGCAACCCGGCGTTCCAGTGGGACGTCGTCGGCAGCTACCTCACCTCCACGGCGATCGTGCACGGGCTGCTGCTCACGCTCTGGCTCACCGCGGCCGTGATGGTGCTCGGCTTCGCGATCGGCACGGTGCTCGCCGTGGCGCTGCTCTCCGGCAACCCGGTGCTCTCCGGGCTGAGCCGGGGCTACGTGTGGATCTTCCGGGCGACGCCCGTCCTCGTCCAGCTCCTCTTCTGGTTCAACATCGGCGCGCTGTACCCGACGCTCTCGCTGGGCCTCCCGTACGGTCCCCAGCTGTTCAGCCTGCACACGGTGGACCTGCTGGGGCCGACCGTCACCGCCGTCATCGGACTCACCCTGCACGAGGCCGCGTTCGCCGCCGAGGTGGTCAGGGCGGGCTCCTCTCCGTCGACCAGGGCCAGTTGGAGGCCGCCCAGTCGCTCGGCCTGCGCCGGCTCCGGGTGCTGCGCCGCATCGTCGTCCCGCAGGCGATGCGCACCATCGTTCCCACCGCCGGCAACATGCTGATCGGCACCCTGAAGGGCACCAGCATCGTCAGTGTCCTCGCCGTCCACGACCTGCTGTTCTCGGCCCAGTTGATCTACAACCAGACCTACCAGGTGATCCCGCTGCTGCTGGTCGCCACCCTCTGGTACATCGCCGTCACCAGCCTGCTCTCCATCGGGCAGTACTACGTCGAACGGCGCTTCGCCCGAGGCCACAGCCGCGGCGAGCTGCCGCCCACGCCGTACGCCCGGCTGCGCGCCGCGCTCAAGGGTGCCCGCCGCTGAGGGCCGGCGAGCCGGGGCACACCGCACCACCGGGCCCGCCGCCGTGCGGCGTGCCCGGTGGCCCCAGGGCTTTTCTCAGCGCCGCTGCCACTCCTCGGCCAGCAGCCGGTAGGAGCGGACGCGGTCGGCGTGCCCATGGGTGATGGTGGTGATCAGGAGCTCGTCGGCCCTGGTGGCGTCCCGGAGTTCCTCCAGCCGGTCGGCGACCTGCCGCGGTGAGCCGACGAACTGCGTCTCCAGCCGGTCCGCGACCAGCTCCCGGTCCGCCGCCGTCCAGACGTGCGCCCGGGCCTCGTCGGGGTGGGGAACGGGATGGCGCCGTCGCCGCTGCGGATGCTGCGCACCCACGGGCCGTACCCGGTGGCCAGCTCGCGGGCGGTCGCCTCGTCCGGTGCCACCACGACGTCGGCCGAGACGGCGAGGTACGGCCGCGCGAGCTCGGCCGAGGGCCGGAACGCCGCCCGGTAGCCCTCGGCCGCCTCCAGCACACTGGCCGGGCTGACGTGGTAGTTCGCGGCGAAGCGCAGGCCGTTGGCGCCCGCGACCTCCGCGCTCGTGCCACCGCTGCTGCCGAGGATCCACACCTGCAGCGGGGCGCCCTCGCCGGGCACCACGTGCGCCGCGGTGCCGTCTGCGGCGGTGTAGGTGCCCGCCAGCAGGGCGAGGATGTCGTCGATCTGCTCGGCGTAGTCCTGCGCCTGGGCGCCCGGTTGCTGCAGCAGCCTCCGCTGGAGCGCGAACCGCGGGTGGTGCAGCAGGTGTTCGAAGGAGAACCGGGCCGGGATCCGCAGCCCGTTCGGGGTGCGGCCGTCCACGACCGCGGTGCGGCCCGCCCCCGCCGGCACGCGGGCCGGCGTACTCGGCCTGCCGCCGGAGCGGCCCAGGCCCAGGTCGAAGCGGCCGGGATGCAGGGCGTCGAGCAGCCCGAACTCCTCGACGGTGGACAGCGCGGTGCGGTGCCCGAGCTGGACGGCCCCGGCGCCGAGCCGGATGGTGGACGTCGCCGCCGCGGTCAGCGCGAGCACGACTGCCGGGGAGGTACCGGCCACCCCGGGGTTGAGATGGTGCTCCGCGAACCAGTGGCGGGCGTACCCGAACCGCTCCGCCTGCCGGGCCAGGTCGATGCTGTTGCGCAGCGCCGTGGCGGCGGTGGATCCCGACGTGATCGGCACCAGGTCCAGGACGGCGAGCGGGGTGTTGCCGGTCATGACGTCACTCCTTCGCGCGAGGTGGTGGTGGCCCCGGCCGCGGGCAGGGGCGTCACCGGCCCCCAGCCCCACGGCGGGTCGGGGATCCCGCGGCGCAGCACCGGTGCGATCCGGGACTGGAAGAGCTCCAGACTGTCCCGGTGCTGCTTCTGGGTGAGACCGTCGGCATCGGCGTGCAGGTGCAGCACGCTGTGCCCGAGCTGCTCGTGGTAGCGGTGCACCTTCTCGATCACCTGCTGCGGGCTGCCGACCAGCGCCGAACTGCGCTCCACGAAGTCCTCCAGCGTGGTGAACACCGGATCCAGACCGAGCCGTCGCTGGAAGGCGAGCCGGCCCTCGAAGACCGGCCGGTAGGCGGCGAGTGCCTGTTGCGAGGTCGGGGCCGCGTGGTAGCCGGCCGTTCCCGCGCCGACGGTGGCGAGCGCCGGGCCGTGCCCGTAGTGCTCCCACCGCTCGCGGTAGTGGCGGACGAGTGCGGCGTACGGCCCGATCGGGTGGGTCACGTTGGCGGAGAAGAGCGGGTCGCCGTAGCGGGCCGCGAGGTCGGTCGACTCGCGGCTGGTGGCGCTGCCGTGCCAGACCCGGACGGGCTGCTGGAGCGGGCGCGGCCAGACCTCGGCGTCGGTCAGTGCGGGCCGGAACTTCGGCGTGGCGGTGACCTTGCCCTCGTGCCAGATCCGGCGGAACAGGTCGTAGGACTCGGCGTTGCGCTCCCACTGGTCCTCGGGGCCGACGTCGAACAGCTCGCGCTGGGCCGTGCCGTTCCCCTTGCCGATGATCAGTTCGAGACGGCCGTCGGACAGGTGGTCGAGGGTGGCGTAGTCCTCGTAGGCGCGCACCGGGTCCAGCAGGCTGAGGGTGGTGACGGCGGTGAACAGCCGGATGCGCCGGGTCAGTGCGGCGATGTGGCTGAGCACCACGGGCGGCGAGGACGAGAGGAAGGGCCGTTCGTGGCGCTCCCCGACGCCGAAGCCGTCGAAGCCGAGCTCCTCCGCGAGCAGCGCATTGCCGATGACCTCGCGGAACCGCTCGGCGGTCGACGTCCGCCGGCCGGTCACCGGGTGCGGCGCGTGCGGGATCAGGGTGATGGCCAGGAACTTCACGACGCCTCCCGCACGGTCGCACCGGCGGCGGCCCGCGGCCGCCCGGCCGGGCCGAGCCCGAGGTGGTCGCGGAGCGTGCTGCCCTCGTACGCGGTGCGGAACACCCCGCGTTCCTGGAGCAGCGGCACGACGGTGTCGGCGAACTCGTCCAGACCGCCCGGTGTCAGGTGTGGCACCAGGATGAATCCGTCGCTCGCGTCCGACTGCACGAAGGAGTCGATCGTCGCGGCGACCTTCGCGGGCGTGCCGATGAAGGACTGACGCCCCGTCACCTCAATGACGAGCTCGCGGATCGACAGCTTCTTCGCCTCGGCCAGCTCGCGCCACTGCCGGGCGACGGTCAGCGGATCCCGGCGCATCCGGACATCGGCCCGTCCGCGGGCGACGGTGTGCTCGCCGACCAGCGGATCGATCTCCGGCAGCGGCCCGTCCGGGTCGTACGCGCCCAGGTCCCGGTTCCAGAGCTGTTCGAGGGTGCGGATCGCGGTCTGCCCGCTGACCTGCAGTCGGCGGATCACGTGGGCCCTCTCCTCGGCGTCGGCGTCCGTGTCGCCGAGGACGAAGGTGGCGGCCGGCAGGATCTTCAGGTCGTCGGGCGAGCGGCCGTGGCGCGCGAGCCGGCCCTTGACGTCCGCGTAGAAGGCCCGGCCGGCCTCCAGCGTCCCGTGCCGGCTGAACACGGCGTCGGCGGCCGAGGCGGCGAACTCGCGGCCCTCCTCGGAGTCGCCGGCCTGGAAGATCACCGGCCGCCCCTGCGGACTGCGCGGGACGTCGAACCGGCCGGTGATGTCGAACTGGCTGACGTGGTGGTCGAACCGGCCCGCGTCCGGGTCTGCCAGGAAGACACCGCTGCGCCGGTCGGCGACGATCTCGTCGCCCCGCCAGGAGTCGAACAGCTCCCAGGTCGCGGCCAGGAACTGCCGGGCCCGCAGGTAGCGGTCCTCCTCGGCCAGGAATCCGCCGCGGCGGAAGTTCTCCCCGGTGAACTCGTCCCACGAGGTGACGACGTTCCAGGCGGCTCGCCCCGCCGACAGATGGTCGAGCGAGGCGAACTGCCGCGCCACCTCGTACGGTTCGTTGAAGGTGGAGTTGATCGTCCCGGCCAGTCCGAGCCGGTCCGTGACGGCGGCCAGCGCGGCCAGCACGGTGAGGGTGTCCGGCCGGCCGACCACGTCGAGGTCGTGGATCGCGCCGTGCTGCTCGCGCAGCCGCAGCCCCTCCGCGAGGAACAGGAAGTCGAATCCGGCGCGTTCGGCCGTGCGGGCCAGGTGGACGAAGGAGTCGAAGTCGATCTGGCTGCCGGCGGCCGGGTCGCTCCAGACGGTGGTGCTGTTCACACCGGGGAAGTGGGCGGCGAGATGGATCTGCTTGACGGGCTTGCTCATGCGGAGGCGTTCCCAAGGTCTCTCGGCTGGGCGGGTGTTCAGACGGCGGCGGGCGCCGGCGGCGCCTCGGGCACGGTCGGTCCCGGCGGCGCTGCCGTGGCGGCCGGGGTGGCCGCCGCGTAGCGGTTGACCGGGCGCGGCAGGCCGAGCAGACCGCGCAGGGTGTCCGCCTCGTACGCGGTGCGGAAGGCACCGCGGCGCTGCAGTTCGGGGACGAGGCCGCGGGTGATCTGCACCAGGTCGTGCGGCAGGGCGGCCGGCCGCAGCCGGAGGCCGGTCAGCCCGGCCCGCTGCCACTCCTGCACCAGGTCGGCGAGTTGGGCCGGCGTGCCGGTGAACACGTGCGCGTCGGTGCGGTAGGGGGCGCCGGCGAGTGCGTCGAGGCGGGCCCTGCGGTCGGCGGCCGCGCCCGGCTCGTCGTCGAGGAACACCAGGAGGTCGCCGAAGACGTGCACGGTGTCGTCCGCGCGGCCCGCGGCGGTCTGCTCGGTGCGGATCGTGGCCAGCAGACCGCGGATCCCGGCGGTGTCGTGCGGGGTGACGAAACCGAGGTCGGCCGAGCCCGCGACCAGCCGGTAGGGCACGGTGTCGTGCGCCAGCGCGGTGACCAGCGGCTGGCCCTGCGGCGGACGCGGGGTGATCGAGGGGCCCTTCACGCTGAACCGGCTGCCCCGGAAGTCGATGTGGTGGAGCTTCTCGCGGTCGATGAAGCGCCCGGTCGCGACGTCGCGGATCTCCGCGTCGTCCTCCCAGCTGTCCCAGAGCCGGCGCACCACCTCCACGTAGTCGGCCGCCTCCTCGAAGAGTTCGGCGACCAGCGCCTGCGCCGCGGGCGTGCCCAGGTCGTCGAACGGGAGACGGGGGACGGTCCGCCGGCCGAAGTGTGCCGCCTCGTCCCGGCGGGCCGAGACCTTCACCCGGACCCCGGCCCGCCCGCGGCTGACGAAGTCGAGCGTCGCCACCGCCTTGGAGAGGTGGAACGGTTCGGTGTGGGTGACCACCACGGTCGGGACGAGGCCGATGTGCCGGGTCAGCGGCGCGACCCGTGCGGCGACCAGGACGGCGTCCAGGCGGCCGCGGACCTGGTCCGTCCGGGCGTCCGGCTCGGTGGGGTGGCCGGACTGCAGGCTCAGCGCGTCCTCGATGGTGACGAAATCCAGCAGGCCGCGTTCGGCCTCGGTGACCAGGTCGGCCCAGTAGCCGGCGGAGAGGAGCTCCCCGGGCCGGGCGTCGGGCTCGCGCCAGGCCGCGGGATGCCAGCCCGCGCCGTCGAGCGCGACGGCCAGATGGAGGGACGGATGCGTTCGGGGCATGGAGGGGCGTCGCTTCCTGACGAAGGGAATTCCCCGCAGGCCGGTGGGCCACGCGCTCGCCGGGCCGGCGCAGGGCGCGGCCGGGAGGCGCGCGGTGCCGCCGGCGGAGCCGAGGCGGGTGGCGGGGAGGTGGTGTCGGGGTGTCGGGGCCGTCAGAGGCCGGCGCCGGCGGATCGCCGGGCCGGACGGAGGCAGGGCCTCAGCGGGGACACAGGGCGCTGGCCACGCGCTGCAGGTCGATGTGGCGCCGGGCGTACAGGGCGTCGGCCGCATGCGACGTCAGGCCGGGGGCGGACACGGGCTGCCGAGAGGCCGATCGCACTCCGCCACCTCCCGCTCGATCGGCTGGGGCCGACACGTCCTCGCACTTGCGGAGCCGCCGCGGCCCCACCGGGTCGTCACCTGGAGCACCCCGCCGCGACGGAGGGTTGCCGGTCAGCGAGCCAGGGCCTGTCGCTGACACTCATGACCTGATGGCACGGTATCCCCGGACGGCCGTCGGGCACAATGCCCGGCCCGGCGGGTGGGACGACGGCCCGGACGGCCCGGACATCCGCCCGCGCCCGGCGGCCGGAGCACTGGTCGCCCGCGCCCGGAGCTCCGCTCGCCCGCGCGCCGAGGGCGCTGTCGGGCGCGGGCCGTGGTGGGGCACGCGCCCGCTCGGCACTCCCGGCATTTTCTGCATTCGCACTGCTCAACAGCGCTCCTGGCATATGCTGCTGGGCGGCCCGGCCCCGACGGCCACCATCGCCGGGGCCACAAGGGGGGCCACCCACCCTCAGCAGGAGCGCCAGTGAGCGAGTACGGAACCGACCCCGCCAGCGCGAGTTTCCCGGTGGCGGTGATCGGCCTCGGCGACATCGCCCAGAAGGCCTACCTCCCCGTCCTCACCGCCCAGCCCGGCCTGGACCTGCGGCTGATGACCCGTGACCCGGCGAAGCTCGACCGCATCGGCGACGCCTACCGCATCGCCCACCGCTACACCGACCTCGGCGAGCTCATCGACAGTGGTGTGCGAGCCGCCTTCGTGCACGCCTCCACCGACCAGCACGTCCCCATCGTCGAGAAGCTGCTGACGGCCGGCGTGGACGTCTACGTCGACAAGCCGCTCGACCACACCCTCGACGGTGCCCGGCACCTCGTCGACCTGGCCGAGCGGACGGGCCGCTCGCTGCTCGTCGGCTTCAACCGCCGGCACGCGCCCGGCTACCTGATGGCGATGGAGCGCCCGCGCGACCTGATCGTCCTGCAGAAGCACCGCGAGGGGCTGCCGGAGGCGGCCCGGACGGCCGTCTACGACGACTTCATCCACGTCGTCGACACCCTGCGCTTCCTCGTCCCCGGCGAGATCGAGCACGTCGACGTCCGCTCCCGCAGTCGGGACGGCCTGCTGGAGCACGTCGTCCTCACCCTGGCCGGCCAGGGATTCACCGCGCTGGGCATCATGAACCGGATGAGCGGCGCCACCGAGGAAGTGCTGGAGGTCTCCGGCGGCGACTCCAAGCGGTCGGTGATCAACCTGTCCGAGGTCCTCGACTTCCGCGGCCAGCCGACCGTCCGGCGGCGCGGCGACTGGGTGTCGGTCGCCCGCCAGCGCGGCATCGAGCAGGTGGCGCTCGGCTTCCTGGAGGCCGTCCGGGCCGGCAAGGTCCTCTCGGCACGCGACGCGCTGCGCACCCACGAGCTGTGCGAGCAGGTCGTCCGCGCGATCGAGGAGCAGGCCTGAGGGCCTGAGGGCCTGTCGGCAGCACGGTGCCCCCGGCACGTCCCCGGGACGGGACGGGCCGGGGCACCCGACCGCACTGGCTCAGCTGTTGGTGCAGACGTTGCCCGCGGTCGGGTTGAGCAGGCCGATCAGGTTGATGCTGTTCCCGCAGAGGTTGATCGGGATGTGGATCGGGACCTGGATGACGTTGCCGGACAGAATGCCCGGGGATCCGATGGCCGTGCCGGTCGCGGTTGCGTCGGCGCTGGCGACGCCTGCCGAGCCGAGAACGAGAGCACCGGCGGCGGTGGCCAGAACGAGGGCCTTGCGGATGTCCTTCACGGTCTTCTCCATTCGGGAGGGAAGGGTGCCCGGTCGTGTCCGGGAGCCCTGGGCAGCCGCTCCGTGTGTCGGGGTCGGTGCCCGCCACAAGTCTTGGCACGCGGAAGCGCGGCGGTCCTCCGGGCACGCTCGACGTTCGTCCGCCCGGGTGGGAAACGGCCCGGATGCTGGGCCATCGGCGGTACCGGAAGCCACGGCGGCCGTCGCCGCGGGCGACCGCCCGGGCCGTTCGGCGCCGGACGGAGCCGACGGGCGTGCCGACCGCGCGCCCGGAGGGCGGCGCCGGGGACCTCCCGGCAGCCTCGGAGCACGCCGTGCCGGCCTCTCCCGGCCGGCCGACCTGCTCCGCCGCCGCGGCGGCGGACTGCGCGGTGAGGCGGCAGCGCTCGGCCGCCGGCCGCCGGTGCGGGCCGCGGTCCGGACGTCCTCGCTGCAGCGCGGATTCGGCGCGCTCCGCAGGTGAGGGTGGAGCGCCGGACATGGGGCCCGGTGTCGTCGGTGCGGGGTAGCGTGGCCACGGTTGTGCACCCGCCACGGAGGTTGACGATGCGTTCGAGGTCCGATTCGTTCCGCACACCCGAGGGCGTCACGCTCGGGGTCGAGCACTTCGGCGACGCGTCCGCGCCCCTCGTACTGCTCGCGGGCGGCACGACCATGCTGTCGTGGCCCGACGCGCTGTGCGAGGCCCTCGCGCGCGGCGGACGGCACGTCGTGCGCTACGACCTGCGCGACTCCGGCGCATCGACCACCGTTGACCCCGAGGCGCCCGCGTACACGCTCCGGGATCTCGCCGCCGACGCGGCCGCACTCGCCCGCGGACTCGCCGACCGGCCGGCGCACCTGGCGGGCATCGGCGTCGGCGGGATGGTTGCCCAGGTCGCCGCGCTCGACCATCCGGACGCGTTCTCGGCGCTCACCCTGGCCGGGACGCGGCCCGTCGCCCCCGGCCCGGTCGACGACGATCTGCCCGACCACGACAAGGCGGCCATGGAGCGACGCTTCGCGCTCCCGGTGCCCGACTGGTCCGACCGCGCCGCCGTCGCGGAATTCGCCGCCGCCAGAGCCGGGATCCTCGGCGACGATCCCGCAGCGGCACGCGCGACCGCCGAGCGCGTCTTCGACCGCACACCGGGTGCGGAGCCCGCGATCCAGACGGCCAATCAGATGGGCACGGCGTTCTCCAGGCTCGACTGCACGCCGCGCTGGCGCGAGCGCCTGCCCGAGCTCGCCCTGCCGACGCTCGTGGTGCACGGTCGTCACAACCGGTTCTTCCCGGTCGGCAACGGCGAGGCGCTCGCACGCGAGATCTCCGGCGCGCGGCTGCTGGTGCTCGAACAGGCCGCGACCGCGATCCCCGACGCGGCCGCCGACGAGGTGGCCGCGGCGATGCTCGCGCTCTGAGCGTGCCCGCCCGGTCATGTGCGGAGCCGGATGGCGAGGGACTGACGCTCCGCCAGGCGTGCGGGCCACGAGGCTCCGCCACGGCGTCGTCCGTCGGGTCGCCCCGAAACCCCAGGGGAACTTTCGGAAGCAGTCGCTCGAATCTCGTAGGTGAGTTCTTCCTCGGTAGGGACGACGAGTCGGCCCTACGGGTCGGGCCCCGCAGAAGTCACGACTTCCCGACCGTGTCGAGCGACGGCATCTACCCGGATGACGCGGTGCTGATGTGGGAGGCTCAGCTGACGGGCGCCGAGAGCGCACTCCGCGAAGTGGTGCCCATGGCCGACGACGGATTCACCGTCTTCGCTGTCCCCGAGCCACTGTGTACGGCGCTTGCCGCTGCGGGAAGAGACCGGCTCCGAGCCACGGCAGGTGCATGGGCTGAGGCCGTCTCGGAATCGGTCGATAAGATCTCGCCGGACGACGCGGTGGACCTCCTTGAACGTGTGTCAGCCCTGGCCGGCAGTCGTGTGGAGAAGCGCCTCGACCTGTACTGCTGGTACTTCGCGCCTTGATCTCTCCGCACTGACAACGTCGCCCCGGGCACTGTCGCCACGGGCATGCCCTGTCCGGGCAGCAGCATCATCCGGGGCCGGTTCTGGGCGGCGGCGCTCGGGTGGAGTGTTTCCGGCCACGAACCGGGTGCGACCAGCGTCAAGCCCGTGGGGCCCGTCTGGCCGGACCCCGCCGCCGTCCGCGTCGAGGTCATCGCCGTGCCGGGCTTCGCGACGGTTCGACACCGGGTGCACATCGAACTCGCCACCACCTCGGCGGCCCACCACGCGGAACTGGTTGCGCGCCTCATCCGGACCTGGCGCCGTACCCCTTCGACGGGCCGGGGCCCGGGAGGCCGTGGCCCGGCTCAGGACCCTCGGTGCGACGCCCGCCGGCGTAGGCCGCGGCGACTTCCCGTGGACGGTGCGCGCCGACCCGGAGGGCAACGGGTTCTGCGTCCTCGGCCCGGCCTGACGCGGAGCCCCACACAGAGCCCCACGCAGAGCCCCACGCGGATCCCGACGCTGCATCGGATGTTGGCGCCGTCAGACTTCTGTCCTGGAGTGACCCTCAGTGCGTACCAGGGCGCCTCCCGTCCGCGGCAAGTACCGAGTGCACCTGGATTCCACCTCACTGTGCGTAGCCCTGCGCGGTTTCGTCCTGTCGCATCCGGCCGCAGCGGACCCGGGTGACGATGGAGATTCGCATGGAAGCCAGGAAACTGCCGGGGAACGCCGATCTCGGTCAGCTCAGGGCGCAGGCCAAGGAGCTCAGGCGTGCCTACGCCGGTGGAAGCCCGGTGGCCGTGGCCCGGGTGAAGGCCGTCCGGGCCGATGCGGGCGTCGAGATCCTGCTCCGGGACGCCCAGTTGGTGATCGCGAGGGAGTACGGCTTCGACGGCTGGCGGGATGTCGCGGCGGCGTTGGTCGCCCAGCAGAGCGGCGGCCGGGATCTGCACCGCTGGTTCGGTGTCGAGCTCAACATCGGCACGTGGGACGTGATGGACGGCGGCCTGTCGCCCGACAGCCCGCAGATCGAACGCGAGCAGGCCCTGTACGCGGCCTATGCCTCCACCTACCACTGGATGCAGGCCGGTACGGTCGCCAACCACGGCCGCGGCGAGTACATGATCGCTTCCGTGGCGGTGGCCATCGGCCTGCTCGACGTCGCCGCCCGGCACGCCGCCCGCTACGCCGAGTTGATCGCCCAGCACCCGATGGCCTTCGCCGACTGGGACAGGGCGTTCGCCGCGGAGGGTCTCGCCCGGGTGGCCGCCCGTTCGGGTGCCCCCGACGCCGCCGAGCTGACGGCCGAGGCCCACCGCCTCGCCGACGCCCTGGCGGACCCGGAGGACCGCCGGATCTGCCGGGAGCGGCTGGCCGCAGCACCCTGGTAGCAGTCCGACACCGGGCCCCAGGGCGACCCCCAGAAACCGCCGCGCCGCCCCGTGGCCCGCCGCCGTGGCCCCCGACAGTCGCCGACAGGCCGCAGCGCACCCACGACCCGGCAGCGCCAGGTGCCGGCCGGGTCGTCGGTGAAAAACAAGCACGCATGCTTGCTTTATCCACGGGCCGCTGCCAGGCTGCTGCTGAACCAGGCAGGGGAGGGTCTCGCGTGCTGCGGATCGGCAATGCGTCAGGGTTCTACGGCGACCGGTTCGCCGCGTTCGAGGAGATGCTCACCGGGGGCCGCTGGACGTCCTCACCGGCGACTACCTGGCCGAACTCACCATGCTCATCCTGGCCCGGGACCGTCTCAAGGACGCCGGGCTCGGCTATGCCAGGACGTTCCTGCGCCAGGCCGAGCAGTGTCTCGGCCTGGCCGCCGACCGGCGGGTGCGGATCGTGGTCAACGCCGGCGGGCTCAACCCGGCCCGGCTGGCCGAGGCCGTCGCCGAACTGGCCGCCAAGCAGGGACTGACGCTACGGGTCGGGCACGTCGAGGGCGATGACCTGCTCGGCCGGGCCGCCGAGTTCGGGCCCCGTCCGGGGCTGCTCGCCGCCAACGCCTACCTGGGTGCGCAGGGCATCGCCGCCTGCCTCGACGCGGGCGCCGACGTCGTCGTCACCGGCCGGGTCACCGACGCCGCACTGGTGGCCGGCCCGGCGATCTCGCACTTCGGCTGGGCCCCCGACGACCACGACGCCATCGCCGGCGCCGTCGTCGCAGGACACGTCCTCGAGTGCGGCGCCCAGGCGACCGGCGGCAACTACGCCTTCTTCCGCGAGCACGACGTGACCCGGCCCGGCTTCCCGCTGGCCGAGATCCACGCCGACGGCAGCAGCGTCATCACCAAGCATCCGGGCACCGGCGGCGCCGTCACCGTGGAGACCGTCACGGCCCAACTGCTCTACGAGACCGCCGGACCGCGCTACGCCGGGCCCGACGTGACGGCCCGCCTGGACACCGTCCGCCTCGCCGCCCAGGGCCAGGACCGGGTCCGGATCGAGGGGGTGCACGGCGAGGCCCCGCCGCCGACCCTCAAGGTCGGTCTCAACCGGCTGGCCGGCTGGCGCAACGAGGTGGTGTTCGTGCTCACCGGCCTCGACATCGAGGAGAAGGCCGACCTGGTGCGCCGTCAGATGGCGGCCGCCCTCGGCCGCCCGCCGGCCGAGCTGCGCTGGACGCTCGCCCGCACCGACCACCCCGACGCCGCCACCGAGGAGACCGCCTCGGCCCTGCTGCGCCTCACTGTCCGGGATCCGGACGAGAAGGCCGTCGGCCGCGCGGTCGGCGCCGCCGCCGTCGAACTCGGCCTGGCCGGCTACCCCGGCTTCCACCTGACCGCGCCGCCCGGACCGGGCACGCCGTACGGCGTCTTCGAGACGGCGTACCTCGACGCCGGCAGCGTCCCGCACACCGCGGTGCTGCCCGACGGCACCCGCCGCGCGATCCCCGCGCCGGGCGCCACCCGCGCGCTCGCCCCGCTCACCGAGCCGCCGCTGCCCCCGCCGCTGCCCGCCGGGCCGACCCGGCGCGCGCCGCTCGGCCGGGTGCTCGGTGCCCGCAGTGGGGACAAGGGCGGCGACGCCAACCTCGGGGTGTGGGCCCGCAGCGACGACGGCTGGCGCTGGCTGGCGCACACCCTGACCGTCGACCTGCTGCGCACGCTGCTGCCCGAGGCGGCCGCCCTGCCGGTCGAGCGGCATCTGCTGCCCCACCTGCGCGCCGTCAACTTCACCCTGACCGGACTGCTCGGCGAGGGCGTCGCCGCCCAGGCACGCTTCGACCCGCAGGCCAAGGCGCTGGGGGAGTGGCTGCGCTCCCGGCACCTCGACATCCCGGAGGCCCTGCTGTGACCATCCTCGCCACCCGCCTGGACACCGGCGGCGACGAGTACGCGGACCACCGCGCCGTCATGCTGGAGAAACTGGACGCGCTCGCCGTCGAGCACGCCAAGGCGCTGGCCGGCGGCGGCCCGCGCTACGTCGACCGGCACCGCGCCCGCGGCAAGCTGACCGCCCGTGAGCGGATCGAGCTGCTCGTCGACCAGGACTCGCCGTTCCTGGAGCTCTCGCCGCTGGCCGCCTGGGGCAGCGACCACCCGGTCGGCGCCTCGCTGGTCACCGGAATCGGCGTCATCGAGGGTACCGAGTGCGTCATCACCGCCAACGACCCGACGGTGCGCGGCGGTTCCAGCAATCCGTGGACTCTGCGCAAGGCGCTGCGGGCCAACGAGATCGCCCTGCACAACCGCCTCCCGCTGGTGAACCTGGTCGAGTCCGGCGGCGCCGATCTGCCGAGCCAGAAGGAGATCTTCATCCCGGGCGGCGCGCTGTTCAGGGACCTGACCCGGCTGTCCGCCGCCGGGATCCCGACGATCGCCGTCGTGTTCGGCAACTCCACTGCCGGCGGCGCGTACGTGCCGGGCATGTCCGACCACACGGTCCTCGTCCGGGAGCGGGCCAAGGTCTTCCTGGGCGGCCCGCCGCTGGTGAAGATGGCCACCGGCGAGGAGGCCGACGAGGAGCGGCTCGGCGGCGCCGACATGCACGCCCGCACCTCCGGCCTGGCCGACCACGTCGCCGAGGACGAGCCGGACGCCTGCCGGATCGCCCGGCGGATCGTGCACCGCCTGCACTGGCGCCGGGAGGGACCGCGCCCGGACATCGCCGCCGCGCCGCCGAAGTACGACGAGGAGGAGCTGCTCGGCATCGTCCCCGGCGACCTGCGGGTGCCGTTCGACCCGCGCGAGGTGATCGCCCGGCTCGTCGACGGCTCGGACTTCGACGAGTTCAAGCCGCTGTACGGGCCCAGCCTGGCCACCGGCTGGGCGACCCTGCACGGCTACCCGGTGGGCATCCTGGCCAACGCGCAGGGCGTGCTGTTCAGCGCCGAGTCGCAGAAGGCCGCACAGTTCATCCAGCTCGCCAATCAGCGGGACATCCCGCTGGTCTTCCTGCACAACACCACCGGCTACATGGTCGGCGAGAGCTACGAGCAGGGCGGCATCATCAAGCACGGCGCGATGATGATCAATGCGGTCTCCAACTCCCGGGTGCCGCACCTCTCCGTGCTGATGGGCGCCTCCTACGGCGCCGGGCACTACGGCATGTGCGGCCGCGCGTACGAGCCGCGCTTCCTGTTCGCCTGGCCGAGCGCCAAGTCCGCGGTGATGGGCCCGCAGCAGCTCGCCGGGGTGCTCTCGATCGTCGCCCGGCAGTCCGCCGCAGCCAAGGGCACCCCGTACGACGAGGACGCCGACGCGGCGATCCGGGCCATGGTCGAGCAGCAGATCGAGGCCGAGTCGCTGCCCGCCTTCCTCTCCGGCCGGCTGTACGACGACGGGGTGATCGACCCGCGCGACACCCGCACGGTGCTCGGCATGTGCCTCTCCGCCGTCCACAGCGGCCCGGTCGAGGGCGCGCGCGGCTACGGCGTCTTCCGGATGTAAGGGCAAAGGACGAGATGATCACCTCACTGCTGGTCGCCAACCGCGGCGAGATCGCCCGCCGGGTCTTCCGGACCTGCCGGGAGCTCGGTATCGCCACCGTGGCCGTCCACTCCGACCCGGACACCGACGCCCCGCACGTCCGGGACGCCGACGCGGCCGTCCGGTTGCCCGGTGCGGCCCCGGCCGACACCTACCTGCGCGGCGACCTGGTGATCGCCGCCGCCCTCGCCGCGGGGGCCGACGCGGTCCACCCGGGGTACGGCTTCCTGTCCGAGAACGCGGAGTTCGCTCAGGCCGTGCTGGACGCCGGGCTGACCTGGATCGGCCCGCCGCCCGCCGCCATCGCCGCGATGGGCTCCAAGACCGGCGCCAAGCGGCTGATGGCCGCGGCCGGGGTGCCGGTGCTCACCGTCGGCGACACGCCCGCCGCGAGCGACCTGCCGCTCCTGGTCAAGGCCGCGGCGGGCGGCGGCGGGCGCGGCATGCGGGTCGTTCGCGACCTGGCCGAGCTGCCCGAGGCGCTGGCCGCCGCCCGCGCCGAGGCGCTCGCCGCCTTCGGCTCCGACGAGGTCTTCTGCGAGCCGTACCTGCCGACCGGGCGGCACGTCGAAGTCCAGCTGATGGCGGACGCGCACGGCACCGTCTGGGCGGTCGGCGACCGGGACTGCTCCCTCCAGCGCCGCCACCAGAAGGTGGTCGAGGAGGCCCCCGCGCCCGGCCTCGAACCGGAGCTCCGGGAGTCGCTGCACTGCGCCGCCGTCGACGCGGCCCGCGCGATCGGCTACATCGGCGCGGGCACCGCCGAGTTCCTGCTCGCCCCGGACGGCCGGCTGGCCTTCCTGGAGATGAACACCCGCCTCCAGGTGGAGCACCCGGTCACCGAGTGCGTCACCGGGCTCGACCTGGTCGCCCTCCAGATCGCCGTCGCCGAGGGCGATCGGCTGCCGGGGAGCCGCCGGCGACCACCGGCCACGCGATCGAGGCCCGGCTCTACGCGGAGGATCCGGCCCGCGACTGGCAGCCGCAGACCGGACGCCTGCATCGCGTCGAACTCGCGACCCCGGCCGTGGAGTTCACCACCGCGCCCGGGCCGCACGGGCTGCGCCTGGACTCCGGCGTCACCGCCGGGTCGACCGTCACCGTGCACTACGACGCGATGCTCGCCAAGGTGATCGCCTGGGCCCCGACCAGGGCCGCCGCGGCCCGCCGGCTCGCCGACGCGCTCGACCGGGCCCGGCTGCACGGGCCGGCCACCAACCGGGAGCTGCTCGTCCGGGCGCTGCGCCACCCGGCGTTCCTGGCGGCCCGGCTGCACACCGGCTTCCTGACCGAGCACGCCGCCGACCTCACCGCCCCGGACGGCAAGGACCGGGCGACCGCTGCCCTCGCGGCCGCTCTCGCGGACGCCGCGACCCGGCGCACCGCACTGCCCTCGGGCTGGCGGAACCTGCCGTCCCAGCCCCAGGTCAAGCGCTACCGCACCGCCGACGGTGAGGAGTTGGAAGTCCGCTACCGGCTCGGCCGGGCCGGTCTGGACGCCGAGGGCCACCCGGGCACCCGGCTGCTCGCCGCCGAGTGGGACGGGGTCGAGCTGGAGGTCGACGGGGTGCGCCGGGCCTACCGGGTCGCCGCCTACGGCCCGGCCGTCCACGTCGAGGGCCCGCTCGGCGCGGTCGCCCTCACGGCCCTGGACCGCTTCCCCGACCCGGCCGAACGGACCGAGCCCGGCGCCCTGCTGGCCCCCATGCCGGGCACCGTCGTCCGGGTCGCCGTCGCGGTCGGCGACACCGTCACCGCCGGCCGGCCGCTGCTCTGGCTGGAGGCGATGAAGATGGAGCACAAGGTGAGCGCCCCCGCCGACGGCGTCGTCACCGAACTGCGGGTGGAGCCCGGCCGCCAGGTCGAGCCCGGCACCGTCCTCGCCGTCGTCCAGCCCGCCTGATCCGCCGATCCCGCCCGCACGATCCCGCCGCCCGGTCCGGCCGCCCGCCGGCCCCCGGCCCGGTGGCCGGGCCGTGCACATCCCCGCCCTCACGCCCTCCGCCCGGAAGGACCATCGCATGTCCGCACCGCGCACCACCGCAGGCCCGCTCGTCGAGACCCCCGAACAGACCGCGCTGCGCCGGGCGGTGGCCGACCTCGCGGCCCGCTACGGCCAGGCGTACTTCCAGGACAAGGCCCGGGCCGGCGAGCCCGTCACCGAACTCTGGGCCGAGGCCGGGAAGCTGGGCTACCTCGGCGTCAACCTGCCCGCCGAGTACGGCGGTGGCGGCGCCGGGATCACCGAGCTCTCGATCGTCCTGGAGGAGCTCGGGGCGGGCGGCTGCCCGCTGCTGATGATGGTCGTCTCGCCCGCGATCTGCGGCACCGTCATCGCCCGCTTCGGCACCGAGGAGCAGCGCCGGCAGTGGCTGCCCGGCCTCGCCGACGGCAGCCGCAAGATGGCGTTCGGCATCACCGAGCCGGATGCCGGCTCCAACTCCCACCGGATCGGCACCGTCGCCCGCCGGGACGGCGAGGACTGGCTGCTCAGCGGCCGCAAGGTGTTCATCTCGGGCATCGACCAGGCCGACGCGGTGCTCTTCGTCGGCCGTACCGAGGATGCCCGCACCGGCAAGCTCCGGCCGTCCCTGTTCGTCGTCCCGCGCGACACCCCGGGCTTCGAGTACCGGGCCATACCGATGGAGCTGGTCGCGCCCGAGAAGCAGTACCAGGTGTTCCTGGACGACGTCCGGCTGCCCGCCGAGGCCCTGGTCGGTGACGAGGACGCCGGGCTGCTCCAGCTGTTCGCGGGCCTCAACCCGGAGCGGATCATGACCGCCGCGTTCTCGATCGGCGTCGCCCGCCGGGCCCTCGCCACCGCGGTCGACTACGCCCGTACCCGCACGGTCTGGGACGTGCCGATCGGCGCCCATCAGGGCATCGCGCACCCGCTCGCCCAGTGCACCATCGAGGTCGAGCTCGCCCGGCTGATGATGCAGAAGGCGGCCCACCTGTACGACGCCGGCGACGACCTGGCGGCGGGCGAGGCCGCGAACATGGCCAAGTACGCGGCGGGGAGGCCGCCTGCCGCGCCGTCGACCAGGCGGTGCAGACCCTGGGCGGCAACGGCCTCACCCAGGAGTACGGTCTCGCGGCGCTGCTCACCGCCACCCGGGTCGGCCGGGTCGCGCCGGTCAGCCGGGAGATGATCCTCAACTACGTCGCGCAGCATACCCTCGGCCTGCCCCGCTCGTACTGACCCGCCGTCCGGCGGCCGCCGGTGTCGACCCGCCGTCCGGCGGCCGTCGGGGTGTCACCGGTGCCCGCCGGACGGATCTCTCGTGTCCGCCCTCTGGGCCCCGGGCCGGAAACCCGGCAGGCTGTCACCAGCGCAGAACCACACCGAGGACCAGCCGGAGGCATGCATGGTGTTCCGCAGCGACCACCCCGACATCGAGCCCCTCGACCTGCCGATCCACGAGGCCGTGCTCGGGGACCTGAACGGCCGGGCCCACCTGCCGGCCCTGGTCGACGGCGTCACCGGCACCGCGCTGACCTACGCCGAGCTGGCCGAGGCCACTCGCCGCACCGCCGCCGGACTCGCCGCGGCCGGCGTTCGCCCGGGCGACGTGGTCGCGCTGTACAGTCCCAACTCGATCGCCTACCCGGTCGCGCTGTACGCGGCCTCCCGGGCCGGTGCTGTCGTCACCACCGTCTCCTCGCTCGCCACCCCCGGCGAGCTGGCCGGCCAGCTCCGCGACAGCCGTGCCCGCTGGATCGTCACCATCGCCGCCTTCCTGCCGACGGCAGCCGCGGCCGCGGCCGAACTCGCCGCCGAGGGGCACCCGATAGCCGAGATCGTGGTCTGCGACCGGGCGCCCGGGCACCGGTCGCTGGCCGACCTGGCGGCGGCCGGCGCCGAGGACCCGGCGCCGATGATCGACCCGGCCCGCGACCTCGCGGTGCTGCCCTACTCCAGCGGCACCACCGGCCTGCCCAAGGGCGTGATGCTGACCCACCGCTCGCTCGCCTCGAACCTGGCCCAGACCGACGCGGTGCACGCCACCGAGCCGGGCGAGCGGATCCTCGCGGTGCTGCCCTTCTTCCACATCTACGGGATGACGGCGCTGCTCAACCAGCCGCTGCGCAGCGGCTCCACCGTGGTCGTGCTGCCGCGCTTCGACCTGGAGCAGTTCCTGCGGACCATCCAGGAGCAGCGGATCGAGGGTGTCTTCGTGGCCCCGCCGATCGTCCTCGCGCTGGCCAAGCACCCGCTGGTGGACCAGTACGACCTGTCCTCCGTCCGCTACGTGCTGAGCGCCGCCGCCCCGCTGGACGCCGACCTCGCGGCGGCCGCCGCCCGCCGGCTCGGCCTGCCCCGGATCCTTCAGGGCTACGGCATGACCGAGCTGTCGCCGGTCACCCACGTGGTGTCGCTGGACGACCCGAACCCGCCGCCCGGCACGGTCGGCCGGATGGTCCCCTCGACGGAGCTGCGGGTGGTGGCGCTGGACGACCCGGCGTCCGACCTGCCGGCCGGGGAGAGCGGCGAACTGCTCTTCCGCGGGCCGCAGGTGATGAAGGGGTACTTCGGCCGCCAGTCGGAGACCGACGCGATGATCGACGACGACGGCTGGCTGCACACCGGCGACGTCGGCTACGTCGACGAGCGCGGCTACCTCTTCGTCGTCGACCGGGTCAAGGAGCTGATCAAGTACAAGGGGTACCAGGTCGCGCCCGCGGAGTTGGAGGCCCTGCTGCTCACCCATCCCGAGATCGCCGACGCCGCAGTGGTCGGCGTCACCGGCGAGGACGGCACCGAGCGGCCCAAGGCGTACGTGGTGCGGACCCCGGGCAGCGCGCTGACGGGAGCACAGGTGGAGGAGTACGTGGCGGCCCAGGTGGCCCCGTACAAGAAGGTGCGGGCGGTCGAGTTCCTGGACGCCGTACCGAAGTCCGCGAGCGGCAAGATCCTCCGCCGGGAGCTGCGCGGCCGCCCGCGGACCGCCTCCGCCGAGCCGATCTGAGAGGATCGGCCCCAGCCTCCGACGTCCGCGACCCGAGAGCAGCCATGACCGCCCATGCCGCCGCCTTGCGCGCCCCGCAGCAGGACCGTAGCCGCGCCACCCGCCGACGCCTGCTGGAGGCGGCGGTGGAGTGTCTGGCCGAGGTGGGCTGGAACGGCTCCACGGTCGCCGTGGTGGCCGAACGCGCCGGGGTGACCCGCGGCGCGGCGCAGCACCACTTCCCGACCCGGGAGGACCTCTTCACGGCGGCCGTCGAGTACGTGGCGGACGAGCGGCTGGCGGCGGTGCGGGCCAGCGCGGAGCAGCTGCCGCCGGCCGGGTCGGGCAGGACGGAGGCCGTGGTCTCCATGATCGTCCGGCTGTACACCGGCCCGCTGTTCCGGGCCGGGCTGCACCTGTGGGTGGCCGCCGCCACCGAGGAGGCGCTGCGCGAACGGATCGTCGCCCTGGAGAACCACGTCGGGCGCGAGTCGCACCGGGCCGCGGTGGAGTTCCTGGGCGCGGACGAGTCGGTGCCCGGGGTGCGCGAGACGGTGCAGGCCACCATGGACATGGCCCGCGGCCTGGGCCTGGCGAACCTGCTGACCGACGACGGCCCGCGCCGGGCCGGCATCGTCCGGCAGTGGGCCGGCCTGCTGGAGACCGCGCTCGCCGGCGGACGGCCCTCGTGCTGAGCCCCGCGGACAGACCCCGCCCGTTCCGGCGCCCGGCGCGCAGTCGCCGACCGGTCGGGCTTTCGGCAGTCTGGTGGGAGCCGGGTTGTCCGGACTTCTACCGGGAAGGTACCGGGCAGGTGGATTCCTGATCATGCACGGATTCGAGTGGACGGCCGCCGACGGCGCCGGCCGCGGCGAGGCGGGCGCCGATCCGGCGCGCCTGGGTGGCCACCGGCTGGTGCCGCTGGCGACCGCCCTCGTCCAGGCCGACGGCCGCATCCTGCACTGGAGCGAGGAGGCGGAGGCGCTCTCCGGCTACCCGGCCGAGCTGGCCGTGGGTGCTTACGCCGCGCAACTGCTGGTGCCGGAGGTCCGGCGCGAACGGGTGCAGGAGCTGTTCCGGCAGATCATGGCCGGTCCCGGCTGGTCGGGGGTGCACCCGATCAGGCACCGGGACGGGTCCGACATCGAGCTGGAGTTCCACACCTATCCGATCGCCGGGCCGGACGGCAGCCCGTTGCTGCTCGCCACCGCCTCGGACGTCCGGGCGCTGCGCCAGGTGGAGGCGGACCTCGCGGTGCTGGACGGCCTGTTCACCCAGTCCCCGATCGGCATGGCGGTCTACGACACCGACCTGCGCTACGTCCGGCTGAACAACGCCCTCGCGAAGATCAACGGGGTGCCGGTCGAGGACCACATCGGCCGGCGGGTCGCGGCGGTGCTGCCGGGCATCAACAGCGCCGAGATCGAGGCGGTGATGCGCCAGGTGCTCAACACCGGCCGCCCCGTCGTCGACGCCCGCTCGCACGGCCGCACGCCGGGGATCCGGGACGCGACCGGGCCTGGTCCGCGTCCTACTTCCGGCTGGAGGACTCCACCGGCCGGGTGCTCGGTGTCAGCTCCTCGCTGATCGACGTCACCGAGCGGTTCCAGGCCGAGGCGCGGGCCGCCCGCGCCCAGGAGCGCCTGGCGCTGCTCGCCGAGGCCACCGCCCGGATCGGCACCACCCTCGACCTGCAGCGCACCGCGGAGGAGCTGATCGAGGCGGTCATCCCGCGCTTCGCCGACTTCGCCACCGTGGACCTGCTGGAGCCGGTGCTGCGCGGCGAGGAGCCCGCGGCCCTCCAGCCCGACAAGTCCGTCCAGGTCCGGGCCGTCGCGGTCGGCGAGGCGTACGAGTCCGGGCTCACCCGGGCGGCCGACGCGGTCGGCGTCACCAGCGAGTACGAGGCCAACCGGGTGTACACGCAGTGCCTGCGCAGCGGCCGGCCGCTGCTGCGCGCCCGGGTCGACGAGGACGTGCTGCGGGGCCTGGTACCGGACTCCGAGCGGGTCGCCCCCGGCGTCGCGGCCGGCGTCCACTCGTACCTGATGGTGCCGGTGCTGGCCCGCGGCATGGTGCTCGGCGGCGCCGAGTTCGTCCGCACCCGCAACCCGGAGCCGTACACCGCCGCCGACGTCGCGCTCGCCGAGGAGCTGGTCGCCCGCGCGGCGCTCGCCATCGACAACGCCCGGCTGTACCGGCGCGAGCGGGAGACCGCCCTCACCCTGCAGCGCAGCCTGCTGCCGCAGGAGATCCACCGCACGCTGGGCCTGGAGATCGCCCACCGGTACCTGCCGAGCAGCCTGGTATCCGAGGTCGGCGGCGACTGGTTCGACGTGGTGCCGCTCTCCTGCGGGCGGGTCGCGCTGGTGGTGGGCGACGTGATGGGGCACGGCATCCGGGCCGCCGCCACCATGGGTCAGCTGCGCACGGTGGCGCGCACCCTGGCCACCCTGGACCTGGCGCCGGAGCAGGTGCTGACCCGTCTCGACGAGACCGCCGGCGCGATCGGCGAGGGACAGTTCGCGACGTGCGTCTGCCTGGTCTACGACCCCGTGGAGCGCACCTGCACGGTCTCCTCGGCCGGGCACCTGCCGCCGGTGCGGATTGCCGCGGACGGTTCGGCCACCGTGGTCGAGCTCCCGCCCGGGCTGCCGCTCGGGATCGGCGGCGCGGCCTTCGAGAGCGTCGAGTTCACGCTGCCGATGGGCGCCACCGTCGCCCTCTACACGGACGGCCTGATCGAGCGCCGCGGACACGACCTCGACGAGGGCATCGAACTGCTCTGCCGCACGCTCGCGGCCCGCTCGCGGACTCTGGAGGAGAGCGCCGACGCCGTCCTCGGCACCCTGGTGGCCGAGGGCACCGACGACGACATCGCGATGATCCTGGCCCGGGCCCTGCCGGTGCCCGCCGAACGGATGGCGACGCTGCACCTGCCCGCCGACGGCCCGCTGCCCTCGCAGGCCCGCCGTTTCACCCGGGCCACCCTGCAGAACTGGGGCCTGACGGTGCACGGCGACTTCGCCGAGCTGATGGTCAGCGAGCTGGTCACCAACGCCCTGCTGCACGCGGACGCGCCGCGCCGGCTGCGGCTGTTCCGGGACGACCGGATGCTGACGGTGGAAGTCGCCGACGCGGGCGGCCAGCCGCCGCGGCTGCGCCCGTCCGCCGAGGAGGACGAGGGCGGCCGCGGCATGCACCTGGTCAGCGAGCTCGCGCACCGCTGGGGCTCGCGCAACACCCGCGAGGGCAAGGTGGTGTGGGCCGAGATCGAGCTGCCCTACCGGGCCGGCTGACCGCCGGCCGGCCCGGCGCCGGGCGCGCCCGGGCCCGCGCCCGCCCGGGGCGCGTCATCCGCTCGCGGCGTCGTCGGCTTCCCAGCGCAGCAGGTCGCCCGGCTGGCACTTGAGCACCTCGCAGAGCGCGGCGAGGGTCGCGAAGCGCACCGCCTTGGCACGGCCGTTCTTGAGCACCGCCAGGTTGGCCGGGGTGATCCCCACCCGGTCCGCGAGCTCGCCGACGGACATCTTGCGCCTCGCCAGCATCACGTCGATGTCCACGGTGATCGGCATCAGATCACCTCGTCCAACTCGGCCCGCAGCTGCGCCGCTTCGACGTCGCGTGCGACGGCCTGCACGAGCAGCGTCCGCATCACGAGCACGAGGAGCGCGACCCCCAGGATGGCCAGGCCGATCCCGGCCATGATCACGGTGACGCCCGGGTCCTCCCGCTGGCCCGGAGCATTGACGGCCGTGACCGAGAACCAGACCAGGGAGGCCGCCACGATCGCACCGATCACGCCGTCCACGTAACGGAAGGCGGCGTGGGAGAACACGGTCCCGCGCCGCACCATCGCCAGCAGTCGCCAGACGCAGACCACGGCGACCTGGACGGACACCATCCCCAGGATCGTGATCACGCGCAACGGGGTGAGCGGGAGCGACCCGTCCACCGGTTTGGTGGCCAACGCCCACACCATGCCCGCCTGTACGAACACGGTGCCGGCGAGCACCACCACGAGCACGGCGCGCAGCGCACGTACGGTCAGCTTTCCCACGACCCATCCCTCCATCGAGTTGCGATGGGAATCTATCGAGTTTCGATAGGTTGGGCAAGGTGTGGGGGCGAGGACGGGCGGTGGTTCCGCACCGTGGCGGGCCGGATCCCGGCCGGTGGCGCGGAGCGGGTGCCCGGAGCGCGTCACCGGCCGGACGGCGGACGGCGCGTCAGGCGGGGACGACGATCCGCAGGGCGCCCGGCGCCACCGTCACCTCGGCCGGCAGGGGGCCGACGTACTCGCCGTCCGCGTACGCGGTGATCCCGGCGGACTCGATCCGTACCGAGGCCGTCCGGTAGGTCTCCACCTCCTCGTGGTGGACGTGGGTGCCGCGGAAGACCGTGGGGAAGAACCGGGCGACCCGCAGCCGCGGCATCGCCCGGACGACGGTGAGGTCGAGCAGCCCGTCGGCGTGGTCGGCGTCGGGGCAGATCAGCATCCCGCCGCCGTAGCTGCGGGTGTTGCCGGCGGCGGCGAGGACGAGGTCCCGCTCGACCACCGTGCCGTCCGCCAGCACCAGGCGGAACGGCAGCGGCCGCAGATGCGCGAACTCCACCAGGATGGCGAGGTTGTAGCGCATCCGCCCGCGCGGCCAGCGCAGCCGGTTCGTGCGGTCGCTGACCAGCGAGTCGAAGCCGGCGGCCAGCACCGAGCCGAAGTGCCGCACGGTGCCGTCGGCCGTCTCCACCCGGCCGAGGTCGACGGTGACCGTCCGGCCGTCGAGCAGCACGTCGGCCGCCGCCTCCGGATCGCCCAGCGGCAGCCCGTACTCGCGGGCGTGGTCGTTGCCGGTGCCCGCGGGGACGATGCCCAGCGCGACGCCGGTGCCGGCCACCGCCTCGAGGGCCAGCGCCACCATGCCGTCGCCGCCCGCGACCGCGAGCACGTCCACCCCGTGGTCGACCGCTTCGCGGGCGACCCGGACGGCGTCCTGCGGGTCCGCGCCGACGACGTCCAGCACCTCGGCGCCGCGGCCCGCAGCCGGACGGCGGCCCGGCGGGCGGCCTTCTGCGCGTGGCCGCCGCCCGCCGCCGGGTTGGTCAGCAGGACCACCCGGCGGCGGGCGCCCTGCGCGGGAGCGGCTCCGGGCAGGGGATCGGGGCCCGTCACGGGATCAGCTTGCCGGGGTTGAGGATGCCGGCCGGGTCGAGGGTCTCCTTGACGGCGCGCAGGATCCGCACGCCGAGGTCGCCGATCTCGGCGTCCATCCACGGACGGTGGTCGGTGCCGACGGCGTGGTGGTGGGTGATGGTGCCGCCGTTGCCGACGATGGCGTCCGAGACCGCGCGCTTGGCCGCGTCCCACTGCGCGATCGGGTCGTCCTGCTGGGCACCGAGCACGGTGAAGTACAGCGAGGCGCCGGTCGGGTAGACGTGCGAGATGTGGCAGAGCACCAGGGACGAGCTGCCGCCGGCGGTCAGCGCGGACTGCAGCGAGGCGGCCACCGCGTCCTTGAGCCGGCCGAGGTTGGCCCAGTCGGTGGCGGTCTCCAGGGTCTCGCAGAGCGCCCCCGCGTCGAGCAGGGCGTCCCGCAGGTACGGGGCGTTGAACCGGCCGTGCTCCCAGGCCCGCGCGGGTTCGGCGCCGAGCGGGTGCCGCCGGCGGCCAGCAGTACGGCCCTGGTGCGCTCGTGGCGGGCCTCGGCCTGCTCCTTGGTGCCCTCGAACACGGTGACGGCCAGGCATCCGCCGGTGACCTGCTCGCCGCCGATCCGCTCCGTCATGGCCAGGTTGACCGCGGTCTCGGCCTCGTCGGAGAGCCGGATCACGGTCGGGCCGGTGCCCTGCTGCTCCACCTCGCGCAGCGCCGCGGCGCCGGTCGCGAAGTCCGGGAAGGACCAGGCCTCGTGGATCTTCACCGCGGGGACGGGGTGCACCCGCAGCCGGACGGCCGTGATCACGCCGAACACGCCCTCGGAGCCGAGGAACAGCTCGCGCAGGTCCGGCCCGGCCGCCGAGGCCGGCGCCCGTCCGAGGTCGAGCGTCCCGGCCGGGGTCACCACCCGCAGCCCGCGCACCATCTCGTCGAAGCGGCCGTGGCCGGCCGAGTCCTGTCCGGAGGAGCGGGTCGCCGCGAAGCCGCCGACGGTCGCGAAGCGGAAGCTCTGCGGGTAGTGGCCGAGCTCGAAGCCGTGCTCGGCGAGCAGCTCCTCGGCGCGCGGCCCGGTCACCCCGGCGCCGAGCACCGCCTCGCCAGAGACGGCGTCCAGCGCGAGCAGCCGGTCGAAGCGGCGCAGGTCGAGGGAGAGCACGGCGGCCAGGGCGCCGCGGACGGGGTCCACGCCGCCGACCACGCTGGTGCCGCCGCCGAACGGCACCACGGCGATCCGG
This sequence comes from Kitasatospora paranensis, assembly GCF_039544005.1. Lineage (NCBI taxonomy): Bacteria > Bacillati > Actinomycetota > Actinomycetes > Kitasatosporales > Streptomycetaceae > Kitasatospora > Kitasatospora paranensis. The sequence continues at coordinate 1,167,882 of NZ_BAABKV010000001.1, read as the reverse complement.
CGCTCGGCGCAGACCGCGAGCAGTGCGGCGATCTCCTCCTCGCTGCCGGGCAGCACCACGCCGTCCGGCGCGTCCTGCGGCTCGCGGCTGCGGCGGCGCAGCAGGTCGGGCGTGGACTTGCCGCCCGACCGCGGCAGCCGGTCGGCGTCCGCGGTGGACACGTGTTCCGGGCCGACGACCGCGGCCAGCGCGGCGACGTCCTCGCCGGTCAGGGCGGACGGGCGGAGCCGGATCTCCGCGGCGGTCGGCCGGTCGCCGTCGAGCGGCGACACCCCGAGCGCCGCGGCCAGCAGCCCCCGGATGTCGTCCGACAGCGGCTTCGCGAGGGCGGGGTCGCCCCAGGCGTCCCACGCCATCGGGGAGCGGCAGCGCGGGGCTCCGCCGGGGCCTGCTTGCGTCTCAGATGCCATGCGTTACAGTATTACGCATTATGTCAAGTAGTAACGCCGGGCCCGAGCAGCCGACCAGCACCGACGACGCGATCCTCGACGCCGCCGCCGACCTCATCGTCCACCTCGGCGTGCACCGCACCCAGCTCGCCGAGATCGCCCGGCGCGCCGGGGTCAGCCGCCCCACCGTCTACCGCCGCTGGCCCGACGTCCGGGCCGTCATCGGGGCCCTGCTCACCCGCGAGATCCGCGCCACCCAGCAGCAGGTCGCGCTCACCGGCGAGGACCGCGAGGCCTTCGTCGCCGCCGTCGTCGAGGTCGCCGTCCGGCTCCGCGACCACCCGGTGCTCGGCGCCCTGCTGCACTCCGACTCCGACACGCTCATGGAGTACGTCGTCGAGCGGCTCGGCACCAGCCAGCAGGGTCTGCTCGACGCCCTGCGCGCCGCGATCGTCCAGGGCCAGCGGCACGGCTCGATCCGCGCCGGCGAACCCACCGAACTCGCCGCCATGGTGCTGCTCATCGCCCAGTCCACCGTCCAGTCGCACCGCATGGTCGCGCACCTGCTGCCCGAGCAGGCCTGGCGTCGCGAACTGGCCTCCGCCCTGAACGGATACCTCGCACCATGACCCCCACCGCAGGCCGCCCCGACCCCGCGTACGCGGGCACCACCGTCCTCGACGCGCGCCGCCGCACCCGCGAGCTCGACGCCCTGGCCGACCGCCCCGCCGTCGACCTGCTGGTGATCGGCGGCGGCATCACCGGCGCCGGCATCGCCCTGGACGCCGCCGCGCGCGGCCTGCGGACCGTCCTCGTCGAATCCCGCGACCTCGCCTTCGGCACCAGCCGCTGGAGCTCCAAGCTCGTCCACGGCGGCCTGCGCTACCTCGCCTCCGGCCGGATTGGCGTCGCCCGCGAGAGCGCCGTCGAACGCGGCATCCTGATGACCCGCACCGCCCCCACCTCGTCCGCGCCCTGCCGCAGCTCGTCCCGCTGCTGCCCGCCGTCCGGCCCGCCCAGGCCGCCCTGGTGTACACCGGCTTCCTCGCCGGCGACGCCCTGCGCGCCACCGCCGGCACCCCGGCGCGGCTGCTGCCCCGGGCCCGCCGGATCGGGCCGGCCGCGGCCACCGCCCTCACCCCCGCCGTGCGCAGCGACGGCCTGCGCGGCGCACTCGTCGCCCACGACGGCCAGCTCGTCGACGACGCCCGCCTGGTCGTCGCCGTCGCCCGGACGGCCGCCCAGCACGGCGCCGCCGTCCTCACCCGGGTCCGCGCGGAGCAGGTCACCGGGACGGGCGCGCTGCTCACCGACACGCTGACCGGCCGCGGCCTGCACGTCACCGCCCGCGCCGTGGTGAACGCCACCGGCGTCTGGGCCGGCGAGGTCGACCCGTCCGTCCGGCTGCGGCCCAGCCGCGGCACCCACCTGGTGTTCGACGCGGCGGCCCTCGGCCACCCCCGGGCCGCCCTCACCGTCCCGGTGCCCGGCTCCACCAGCCGCTTCGTCTTCGCCCTGCCGCAGCAGCTCGGCCGGGTCGTGCTCGGCCTCACCGACGAGGACGCACCCGGGCCCGTCCCCGACGTGCCGGTGCCCACCGACGGCGAGATCACCTTCCTGCTCGACACCGTCAACACCGCGCTGCGCACCGCGCTCACCCGCGAGGACGTCCGCGGAGCCTTCGCCGGGCTGCGGCCGCTCATCGACACCGGCGACGGGGCCACCGCGGACCTCAGCCGGCAGCACGCCGTCATCGAGTCGCCCACCGGTGTGATCACCGTGGTCGGCGGCAAGCTCACCACCTACCGCCGGATGGCCCAGGACGCCGTCGACACCGCCGTCCGCACCCGCGCCCTCGCCGCCGCGCCGTGCACCACCCACCGCCTGCCGCTGGTCGGCGCCCCGGGCCACGCCGACAGCGCCCCGCCGGCCCCCGGCGCCCCCGCCTCGCTGACCGCCCGTCACGGCGGCGCCGCCGCGGCCGTACTGGCCGTCGCCGCCGTGCCGCGCCCCGACGAGCCGGTCGCCGAAGGCATCGACGTCACCCGGGCCGAGATCGCCTGGGCGGTCACCCACGAGGGCGCCCTCGACGCCGACGACGTCCTGGACCGCCGGACCCGGATCGGGCTCGTCCCCGCCGACCGCGAGCGGGCCCGCCCCGCGGTCGAGGAGATCCTCGCCGGTCTGCGCTGACCTCGGCACCCGGCCCGCCGCAGTGCCAGACTGGGAGGTGGCGCTGGAGGTTGTGATGGGCTACTACGGCGACCGGGTCGTCCCACGGATCCTGAACGTCGCGTGCGCGATGGGGGAGGCCGGCACGCTCAGACGCAGGGTCTGCGACGGCCTGGAGGGCGTCGTCATCGAGATCGGCTTCGGCTCCGGCCTCAACGTGCCGTTCTACCCGGCGGCGGTCACCCGGGTCGACGCGGTCGAGCCCAACGACGTCGGATGGGGCTGGCGCAGAAGCGCCTGAACGAGACCCCGGTCGAGGTGCGCCGGGCCGGCCTGGACGGCCAGCGGCTCCCGTTCGCCGACGACACCTACGACTGCGCGCTGTCCACCTGGACCTTGTGCACCATCCCGGACGCCGACGCGGCCCTGCGCGAGATCCGCCGCGTCCTCAAGCCCGGCGGCCGGCTCTTCTTCATCGAGCACGGCCTCGCCCCGGACGAGAAGGTCCGCCACTGGCAGCACCGGATGGACCCGCTCCAGCAGCGGCTGTTCGCCGGCTGCCACCTCACCCGGCCGATCGCCGACCTGATCACCGGCGCCGGCTTCGTCCTCGCCGACGTCGACTCCTTCTACGAGAAGGGCGCACCCCGCATGATGGGGGCCGACACCCTCGGCACCGCGGTCGCACCCTGAGCCCCCGGGCCGTCACCCGCGGCGCGCCGTCCGGCGGCCCAATTCCACCTGTGCCGTCGGAGGGGCCGCGGCCCTCCACTAGGCTGCTGAGCCGGTGTCAACCGACCACGGGGGAGCAGAGGGTGGCGTTCGGTGAGCTCGGCACGGCCGAGCAGCGGCTGTGGGACGACTTCCCTGCCGGGGTCGCGGTCGACCTCCGGGCGGCGGAGGACCGGACGGTCCGCGCCGAGGTGCTCACCGCCCTGCTGCTGCGCGGACCGGACGCCGCCGCGGGCCGGGTCGGCGGCCTGCGGCTCACCGGCGCCCGGATCACCGGGCAGGTCGACCTGGCGGGCGCCGGGCTCGACTTCCCGCTCGGCCTCACCGACTGCGACTTCGAGGAGCCGGTGCTGCTGCGCGGTGCCTCCCTGCGCGGCACCACCTTCCACGGCTGCCGGATTCCCGGCCTGGACGGCTGGCTGCTGAAGGTCGACGGCAACCTCTTCTTCGAGGACTCCGTCATCGCCGGCCGGCTCACCCTGACCCGCGCCCACATCACCGGCGAACTGCGGCTCAGCGGCGTCACCCTCACCGCGACCGAGCTGGTCGGCCTGCCCGCCGAGACCGACCCGGCCTGCGCCCCCGGCGTCTGGGCGCTGTGGGCCGGCGGCCTGGTCATGGAGGGCGGCTGCTTCGCCCGCAAGGGCTTCCGCTGCCGCGGCGGCCTGCGGCTGCCCGGTGCCCGGTTCGGCGGCGGGCTCTTCATGGAGGGCGCGCAGATCGACAACCCGCTCGGCGACGCCCTGAGCGGCGACGACCTGACCGCCTCCACCATGGTCCTCACCGACGGCTTCACCGCCAACGGCGCGATAGCCCTGCCCGGTGCCACCGTCCGCAGCCGGCTCTCCTTCGACGGGGCCCACCTCAACGGGGCCGGCACCGCCCTCGACGGCAGCCGGCTCACCGCCGGCGACCTCCACCTCACCCCCGCCGCCCGCCCGGCCGGGAGCCTCGACCTCCGCGAGGCCCAGGTCGCCGTCCTGCACGACAACGCGCACGCCCGCGCCGCCGACACCCGCCTCGACGGCCTCGTCTACACCTCCGTCCAGGGCGTCACCGGCCTCGACGAACGCCTCGCCTGGATCGGCCACGCCCCCGGCTACACCCCGCAGCCGTACGAGCAACTCGCCGCCTGGTACCGGCGGATCGGCCACGACGACGACGCCCGCCGCGTCCTGCTCGCCAAACAGCGCCGCCGTCGCCGCACCCTCGGCCCGCTCGGACGCGCCTGGGGCCGGGTGCTCGACGCCACCGTCGGCTACGGCTACCGCCCCTGGCAGGCCGCCCTCTGGCTGATGCTGCTGAGCGCCCTGGGCACCGCCGCGTTCGCCGAGGGCCGGCCGACCGCCGCCCAGCCCGGCCAGGGCGTCCCGTTCAACGCCTTCGTCTACACCCTCGACCTGCTCGTCCCGATCGGAGGCTTCGGCCAGCGCACCGCCTGGTACTTCACCGGGCTCCACCAGTGGCTCGGCTACGGTCTGATCGCCGCAGGCTGGCTGCTCACCACCGCCGCCGTCTCCGGCGTCACCCGCGCCCTCAACCGCACCTGAGGAGCCTCCCGTGGACCTCCCGCCCGACCTCCCGCGCGGAGCGCTCCGGCTGGATCCGGACGGCCGCCCGGTGGCCCTGCGCGCGCCGCACCACGGCCTCACCGACTGGCCCGACGGCCTGCGGACGCTCGCCACCCTGCGCCACATCGACCTCGACGGCAACGCCCTCACCCGGCTGCCCGCCGACGTCCTCGCCCTCCCCGAACTGCACACCCTCCTGCTGTACGGCAACCGGATCACCGCCGTCCCCGGCGCCGTCGGCCGGGCCCGCCGGCTGCGCCACCTCAGCGTCGGCGGCAACCTCCTCACCGCCGTCCCCGACAGCCTGTGGACGATGACCGGGCTGCACTCCCTCAACCTCGCGGAGAACGCGCTCGACACCGTCCCCGACAGCGTCGGGAACCTCACCGGCCTGCGGATGCTCGACCTCGCCCACAACCGGATCGACCACCTCCCCGCCGCCCTCGGCGACCTGCCCGACCTGACCGACTTCCTCTACCTCGGCGACAACGGCCTGACCCGCGTCCCCGCCTCCCTCGGCCGGCTCCACCGCCTCCGCTACCTCGGCCTCACCGGCAACCGGCTCACCGCACTCCCCGACACCCTCGGCGGCCTCGCGGCCCTGCGCGAACTCCGGCTCCAGGACAACCGCCTGACCGCCCTGCCGGACACCCTCGGCCGGCTCACCCGGCTCCGCGAACTGCACCTCACCGGCAACCCGGTCACGGAACTCCCCGACACCCTCGGCGCCCTGGCCGACCTGCGGCTGCTCGACCTGCGCAACACCCCGCTGCGGCGGCTGCCCGACGCGGTCGCCGCCCTCACCTCGCTCACCCACCTCGACCTGCGCGCCACCCGGATCACCGACCTCCCCGACGGCCTGGCGCGCGTGCCGCACCTGGAGAAGCTCGACCTGCGCTGGACGAAGCTGGAGACCACCCCCGACTGGCTGGCCGACCTGCGCGACCGCGGCTGCGCCGTCCTGCACTGACGGCCCCGGCCCTCAGCCGAATGGCTGACCCCCACCGCTGCGCAGCGCCGTACCGCGCCCCGCGCCGCGGCCGGGGAGATGCTGGGCGTACCCGCCGCCGGACCTCGGAGAGCCGATGCCAGACCCCGCACCCGCCCAGGGCACGGCCGAGGCCGCACGCCTGCGGCGGACGGTGGCCCGGCTGCGCCGGGAGCACCGTGCCCACCGGCTGGTGCTGGCCGGCGAGACCGCCGACGATGTCGACGCGTCCCAGGCGGCCCCGCCGTCCGTCCGGCCCGCCGAGCCCGTGGTGCACGAGCTGCTGGACGCCGTCCCCGTCCCCGCAGCGCTCACCGAACCGGTCATCGACGCCGACGGCACCGTCCGCGACCTCGCGGCCCTCGCCGTCAACCGGGCGGCGGTGCGCTTCGCCCACCACACCGGCGCCTCGCTGCGCGCCCTGGTCGCCGAGCGGCCGGTGCTGCTGCAGCGGTTCTTCCCGGCGCTGCGCGACCGCGGCTGCTCACCGCCCTCGCCGACGTCGCCCGGACCGGCCGCCCGATGGGCGAGCGGACGGTGGACTGGCTCCGCCGACGCTCGGGCGGCCGCATCGAACACCGGCGGGCCCTGCTCTCCGCGCACCCCTGCGGCCGGCGGGTCCTGCTGGTGCTCAACCGCGAGGGCGGACAGGTGCTCGCCGTCGACGCCCAGCGGATCGCCCGGGTCGGCTGGGCCGAGTGGAACCTCCTCGACGGCCGCGTCGAGGCCTCCGACGGCCTGACCGGACTGCTCGGCCTCGACCCGGACGACCCGGCACCGAACCTGGCCACGCTGCTGGGCGCGGTCGCGCCCCCATCGCTGCCGAGGCTCCACCGCGATCTCGACCGGCTGCTCGACGGCGGCCGGCTCGATGCCGAGACGACACTGACCGTCCACGGCCGGGCGCGGCGCGTCCGGCTGGTCGCCGAGTCCGTCCGGGCGGCGAACGGCGGCCCGGTCCTCGGCGTGCGCGCCGTGCTGCAGGACGTCACCGACCTCGCCGAGAGCCGGCGGGCGCTGCGCATCCAGGAGTCGGAGACGCTGCGCGAGCGCCGCCGCGCCGACGCCGAGGAGGAGGTGGTGCGCCGGCTCCGGGAGGCCCTCGTGCCGCGTGCCGCCACCCCGCTCACCGAGCTCGGGCTCAGCACCGCGGTCGCCTACCGGCCGGCCGAGGCCGGGGTCGGCGGGGACTGGTACAAGAGCCGTCGGCTGCCCGAGGGCCTGGCGCTGCTGGCGATCGGGGACGCCCGCGGCCACGGCCTGGACGCCGTCGCCCTGATGTCCCGGCTCCGGCACGCCCTCGGCGGCCTCGCCTTCACCCGGGCCGTCGTCGAGGACCTCGGCACCTGGCTCAACGAGATCGCCTACGACGACGGCCCCGAGTCCACCGCCACCGCGGTGATCGCCCGCTACCACCCCGAGCGGCGGCTGCTGCGCTGGATCTGCGCCGGCCACCTGCCGCCCGTCCTGGTGCGCGACGGCCGCGCCCGCACCCTGGTGCCGGACCTCGGCCCGCCGTTCGGCGTGCTGCCCGACACCCGCTACCGGGCGGTGGAGACCGTGCTGCGGCCCGGCGACACCGTGCTGCTCTACACCGACGGCCTGGTCGAACGCCGCCACGAGGACATCGACCGACGGATCGACGCCCTGGTCGAGGTCGCCGAGCGGCACACCGGCGAGGACCTCCAGCGCTGCATCGACGGCATCGTGCAGGCCATGTCGGGCCCGCGCTCCGAGGACGACGCCACCATCTTCGGAGTACGGCTGCGCTGACCGGTGCGGGGCCGGACAGTCCCGGGCACCACGGCAGGTGCGAGCGGCCGAGGACACTCCGAGCGGCCGAGGACACGTCGTGCCGTACGGCCGCCGAGGCCCGCCCGGGACGCAGACTGGCTCCGTGGACGAATCAGCCGACCGCGGCGCGAGCAGCACGAGCCCCCACCCCCGCCCGACGGGGCGGGCCAGGCCGACCACGAACCGGGGCACGGCGGACTCGGCAGCCGACTGAACTGGCTGCGGGCGGGCGTACTCGGCGCCAACGACGGCATCGTCTCGACGGCGGGCCTGGTGGTCGGCGTCGCCGGTGCCACCGGCTCGCGGGACACCCTGATCGCTTCCGGGCTGGCGGGCCTGCTGGCCGGTGCCCTGTCGATGGCCTCCGGCGAGTACGTCTCGGTCAGCACCCAGCGCGACGCCGAACGGGCCGCGCTCGCCCAGGAGAAGCACGAGCTGGCGACCATGCCGGAGGAGGAGCTCGCCGAACTGGCGGGCATGTACGAGGCCAAGGGCCTGAACCCCGATCTCGCCGGCGAGGTGGCCGAGGAGCTGACGGCACGCGACGCGCTGGGCGCCCACGCCGAGACCGAGCTCGGCATCGACCCCGACGAGCTGACCAACCCCTGGCATGCGGCGCTCGCCAGCTTCGTCGCCTTCACGGTCGGCGCGGTGCTGCCGCTGCTCGCCATCGTCCTGCCGCCGGCGGGCCTGCGGGTGCCGGTGACCGTGGTGTGCGTGCTGGTCGCCCTGGTCGTCACCGGTTGGATCAGCGCCCGGCTGGGTTCGGCACCGCCCGGCCGGGCGATCCTGCGCAACGTCGCCGGCGGCGCCCTGGCCATGGGCGTGACCTACCTGGCCGGGTCGCTGCTCGGCGCGGTCGTCTGACCGGCCCCGGCCGCCGCCCCGGCCCCGGCCCCGGCCCCGGCCGCCGCCCCGCGTCTGCTGCCCGCGGCTATGCCGCGCGGGCGGGGTCGGGGTCGGGGCCGGCTCCGTCGGCTCCTCGTCGGAGTGCGGGCCGACCTCCACCGGGCCGGTCGCCGCGGCGTTGCCGCCGTGGGGGTGGCGGAGCAGCCGCCAGGCGAGGGCCGCGGACACCAGCAGCAGGCCGGCGGCCAGCCACGCCGCCACGTTCATGCCGTGCACGAAGGCCTGTTCGGCGTCGGCGATGAGGCGGGCGCCGGCCGCTTGCGGGAGGGTGCGGGCCGTCTCGACGGCGCCGCCGATGGACTCTCTGGCCTGCGTCGCGTCCACCCCGGCCGGGACGCGCAGCGCGCCGGCGTAGAGGGCGGTGACCACCGAGCCGACCAGGGCGATGCCCAGCGCCGTGCCGAGCTCGTAGGCGGTCTCGGAGACCGCGGAGGCGGCCCCGGACTTCTCCGCGGGCGCGGCTCCGAGCACGAGGTCGGAGGCGAGGGTGTACACCACGCCCTCGGCGGTGCCGACGGCCAGGAAGGCGGTGCCGAGCAGCAGGTAGGTGCTGTCGGTGTGCACCAGCCCGAGCACGGCGAGGCCCGCACCCATCACGAGCAGGCCGCCGGTCAGGGTGGCCCGGGCACCGGTGCGTCGGGCCACCCGTGCGGTGAGCAGCCCGCCGACCACGGCGCCGACGAAGGCCGGCATCTCGGCGATGCCCGCGGTCAGCGGCGACATGCCGCGCACGAGCTGGAGGTACTGCGACATGAAGAAGATCACGCCGGACAGCCCGATCAGCGAGGTCAGGGTGCCGACCACGGCCGCGGTGAAGCGCCGGTCGGCGAAGAGCCGGACGTCCAGCAGCGGGGTCTCCAACCGGAGCTGACGGCGGACGAAGGCGACCAGCGCGGCCGCGCCGAGGACGAAGGCGGCCGGCACGCTCCAGTGCGAGAGCGGACCGTGCGCGGCGGCCTCCTTGACGCCGTAGACCACGCCGATGACGCCGGCGAGCGAGAGCACGACGCTCGCCGCGTCCCAGCGGCCGGGCCGGGGGTCGCGGGACTCGGGCAGCAGCCAGCGGCCGAGGGCCAGCAGCAGCGCCAGCACGGGCAGGTTGAGCAGGAACGCGGAGCCCCACCAGAAGTGCTCCAGCAGCAGCCCGCCGACCAGCGGGCCGAGGGCGGCGCCGGCGGTGGCGCCCGCGCCCCAGATGCCGATGGCGGTGGCCCGCTCCCGGGCGTCCGGGAAGAGCGCCCGGATCAGCGACAGCGTGGAGGGCATGATCGTGGCGCCGGCGACTCCGAGCAGGGCGCGGGCCAGGATCAGCCAGCCGGCGCTCGGCGCGTACGCGGCGAGCAGCGAGGCGGCGCCGAACGCGGTGGAGCCGAGCAGCAGCAGCCGCCGGCGGCCGATCCGGTCGCTGAGGGCACCCATGCTGACGAGCAGTCCGGCGAGGACGAAGGAGTAGGCGTCGCCGATCCACAGCAGCTGGGTGCCGCTCGGGTGGAGCGACTCGCTGATGGAGGAGGGCGAGGGAGAGGACGGTCGCGTCGACGGCGACGAGGGTGACGGCCAGGACGAGTACGCCCAGGCCGGCCCAGCGCTGCGGGGCGCGGACCTGGACGTGGGTGCCGTTCATGAGGGTTCTGTTCTCCTGGTGGCTCCGCCGAGGAAGAGCTCGGTGAGCGAGTAGGCGCTGTCGCGGGGGGCGAGTCGTCCGTCCTGGACGGCCCAGCCGACGCCGGCGAGGAGGTCGAAGAAGGCCTCGCTGAGCCAGCCGGCGGTGAGCTCGATCCGGAACACGCCCTGTTGCTGTCCGCGCAGGAAGAGCGCGCGGACCCTGGCGTCCTGGATGTCCCAGAGGCGGTTGATCTCCGGGTCGTCGTAGAGCTGGTTCTCACCGGTCAGGAAGGCGCAGAGGGCCGCGTCCGGGACGACCGCCTCGACGAGGCGGCGCAGGGCCTCCTGGGCGTCGCCCTCCTCGATCCGGGCGGTGTCGCAGGCGGTCGCGAATCTGCGCAGGCTGAGCATGCCGACCTCGCGGATCAGCGCCTCGCGGCCCGGGAAGATCCGGTGCAGCGTGGCCCGGCTGATCCCGGCCGCGCGGGCGATCTCGTCGAGGTGCGCCGTGGGGCGCCGTGAGAGCACGCCGACGGCTGCTTCGAGGACGGAGTCGCGGTCGGTGGCCATGGATCGAGTGTAGAGCAAATGAGACATGGATGTCTCATTCTTAATTCCGGCGTCTCGATCGAGAGGGGGCGGGCCGGCCCCGGGCAGCAGAAAACCGGGGACGGCGGATGCCGTCCCCGGCCGGGGAGGGGTGGGTCAGCTCTGGTTGTAGAAGCCGGTGCCGTCCTGCGGGCGGTCGATCACCGTCACCTCGACGTCGGCGGGGGTCAGCAGGAAGACCCGGCGGGCGATCCGCTCGATCCCGCCGCGGGTGCCGAAGATCAGCCCGGAGGCGAAGTCCACCATCCGCTTGGCCTCGGGGCCGGTCATCTCCGTCAGGTCCATCACGACGGGCGTGCCGGTGCGCAGGTGCTCGCCGACGGTGCGGGCGGCCTCGAAGCCGGTCGGCTTCAGCGAGACGATGCGGGCCGCCGGCGCGGGCACGGCCGGCAGTGTGTCCTCGGCGTCCCACGGGTCGTCGTAGACCGCAGCGGGGTAGCTGCCGGAGGGCATCAGCCACCCGTTGTGGTGGTGCTCGTCGCGAAGTGCTCCCATGCCGCGCCTCCCTGTCCCGTCCCGTCCGCGTCCCCCGCGGTGTCCATGTCCTACTGACACGTCATCCACAAGGTGGAACTGTCCGAGTATCGCACTGATCACCGGTTCGGTGCCCGCTCGCGGCAGCCGTCCGTGGCGTGGCGCGACCGAGGGCCGGGATGATCCCGGTGATCGGTGCGACGCCGCAGGTCGCCGGACGGTTCCGCGGGTGGACCATATCGGTGTACGACGACAGCGGGTTGACGATCCGTCAACGAAGACGTAACGCCGTCACTCGCCGGTGACTCCGTCGATCCGCTCCCGCAGAAGATCGGCGTGTCCGTTGTGCCGCGCGTACTCCTCGATCATGTGGACGAGGATCCAGCGCAGCGTCACCTCGTTGCCGTGACGCAGCCGCTTGCCGACCGTCTCCAGCGGCAGCCCGGCCGCGGCCTGGCGGGCCAGGTCGATCTGGGCGCGCCAGGTGGCGAAGTCCGCCTCGGCGTCGGCGGTGTCGATGTCGTCGAAGTCGCCGTCCTCGTTCTCGTCGGTCCAGTACAGGCCCTGCTTGAACTCCTCGCCCTGGAGACAGCCCTGGAACCAGGCCCGTTCCACCTCGGCCATGTGGCGGACGAGCCCGAGCAGGGAGAGCGAGGACGGCGGCGCCGACCGCTGCCGCAGCTGCTCGGTGCTCAGCCCCTCGGTCTTCACCGCGAGGGTCTCGCGGTGGAAGTCCAGCCAGGCGTTGAGCATGGTCGTCTCGTCGGCGGCGAACGGGGGATCGATGCGTGAGGTCGTCATGGCCGCCATCCTGACGCAGCGTCCGGCGGGGCTGCCACCGAATTGCCGCCGGACACCCCGTGTCCGAACGAATCCGGGCCGATCGCGCCGAAGGGGGTGGCACCGGCCCCCGACCGCCCTAGGCTGTGCGCTCACGGAGACGTGTCGACGAAGACTGTGTCGGGGGAGGGGAAGAGCCGTGCGGGGTGGTGTGGCGGGGGTGGCCCTGCTGGTCCGGTTCCTGCTGGAACTGTGCGCGCTGGCCGCGCTGGCGTACGGCGGCTGGGCCGCGCCGGGGCCGCTCGCGCTGCGGATCGCGCTGGTCGTGCTGCTGCCGGTGGTCGCCGCCGTGTTCTGGGGGCGCTACGCCGCGCCGAGGGCGTCGGTGAAGTCGCCGGTCGGCTGGCTGCTGACCCAGCTGCTGGTGTTCGGCGGCGCGGTCGCCGCCCTGGCGCTCGCCGGGCACGGCCTGTGGGCGCTGGTCCTGGGCGTGGTGATGGTCGCCGACACGGCGGTGCTGGCCGGGTACGGCGAGTGGCGTCCGCCGGTCAGGGAGACTCCGGCCGAGGGGTAGCGACGGCCGCCCTGGCCCGCCACAGCGAGACCAGGCTGGCCGCTGCCAGCGCCACCACCACCGCGGACGACACCAGGAAGGCCGGCGAGGTGGGCGAGGACGCGCTCGCCCCGGCCACCACGTACGCGGCGGTGCCCGGCAGCACGCCCAGCGCGGTCGCCCCGAGGAACGGGGCCGCACGGACCCCGGACAGCGCGCACGCGTAGTTGGCGGCCTGGAACGGCACCCCGGGGATCAGCCGCAGCAGCAGGACGCTCCGGAAGCCCTGCTCGGTGAGCCGGCGGTCGACCGCCGCGGCCGCCTTCGCCCGCAGCAGCGGCCGCAGCGCGTCGCGGGCCAGCGTCCGGCCGAGCGCGAACGCGGCGGCCGCGCCCAGCACCGTCCCCGCGAGCGCCACCGGCAGGCCGACGGTGACGCCGAGCAGCAGCCCGGCGGCGGCGTTCAGCGCGGGCTTGGGGACGAAGGCGACGGTGCCCAGCGCGTACACGGCGAGCGCCACCGGCAGCCGCCACGGGCCCGCGGCGCCGGCCAGGACGGCGGTCGGGCTCCAGAACAGCAGCGAGCCGGCGGCGGCGACGAGCAGCAGCAGGAGGAGGGCGAGGCGCCGCCGCGGGCCGTGGTTCATGCCGGCACCCCGGCGGCGGCCCGCAGTTCCTTCAGCCGGGCGATGTCCCGGGCGTGCCGGGCGCCCTCCACCCGGTCCGGGTCGTGCCGCCCGTCCGGTGTCTCGATGACCAGCGGCACCCCGGCGGTGGCCGGGTGCGCCAGCAGCTCGCCGAAGGCCGGGGCGCCGATCATCCCGGCGCCGATGTTGGCGTGCCGGTCCTTGCGGGCGCCGACCGCGTCCTCGGAGTCGTTGGCGTGGATGAGCCGCAGCCGCCCGGGGCCGACGGCGTCGGTGAGCTCGTCGAGCATCGCGGCGACGCCACCCGGGGCGGCCAGGTCGTGCCCGGCGGCGAAGGCGTGGCAGGTGTCCAGGCAGACGCCGACGGCCGGGTGCCGGTCGAGCGCCTCCAGGTACGGGCCGAGGTCGGCCATCCGCGCGCAGAGCGAACGGCCCTGGCCCGCGGTGGGCTCCAGCAGCAGGGCGGGCGCGGCGTCGCCGAACGCCTCCAGCTCGTCGAGCAGCGGCAGGACGCCGCGGCGGACGTGCGCGAGCGCGGCGGCGGGCGGCCCGCAGAGCGCCGAGCCGGTGTGCACCACCACCCCCAGTGCGCCGATCGCGTGCGCCCGGTGCAGCGAGTGCCGCAGCGACTCGGCGGACCGCTCGCGGGTGGCGGCCGAGTCGGAGCCGAAGTTGATCAGGTACGGCGCGTGCACGTACGCCGGTGTGCCGGTCTCGGCACAGGCGGCGCGGAAGGCCTCGTCCTGGGCCGGGTTCCCGGCCGGGGTCGCCCAGCCGCGCGGGTTGGCCACGAACACCTGGACGCTCTCGGCGCCGACCTGCCGCGCGTAGGCGAGCCCCGTCCCGGCCAGCCCGCGCCCGGCGACCGGGACGTGGGCGCCGACGGGGTTGCGCTGCGCGGGGAGGTCCATGCCGGTGAGCATGCCCGATCGCCCCCGGCGGGCGGAAATCGGTCGCCCGCGCCCGCGAACACGGAGGGCGCGGGGGTGCGGAAAAGGCGGCGGGCGGGGCCTGCGGACGCGGCGGACCGCCCGCCCCGGGGAGGTGGGGCGGGCGGTCCTGGTCGTCGGCCGCTGCCGCGGCAGGCCTCAGTCGGCGTTGGCCGGGACGGGCTGCCGGCTGCGGTCCGCGGTCGGCCGCTGCCGCATCGCGCCGGCCGTGGGGATCAGGGCGGCCGCCAGGGCGGTGACGACCCCGAACGAGACGGTGAGCGAGGTGGCCTGGGCGATGCCGCCGATCACGGCGGGGGCGACCAGCCCGGAGGTGTAGGTGACGGTGGCGACGCCGGCGATGGCCTGGCTGGCGTTGGCGCCGGACTTGCCCGCGGCGGCGAGGCCAGCGGCACCACGACCGCGATGCCGATGCCGATCAGGGCGAAGCCGGGGATGGCGACCGCGGGCGATCCGGCGACGACCACCAGGAGGCCGCCGACCGTGGCGACGGCGCCGCCGAGGCGGACGGTGCGGACGGGGCCGAACCGCTGGACCACCGCGTCGCCGGCCAGCCGGGCGGCGGCCATGGTGGCGGCGAAGGCGGCGAAGCAGGCGGCGGCGGTGCCGGCCGAGGAGCCGGTGACGTCCCGCAGGTAGACGCCGCCCCAGTCCATGCTGGCGCCCTCGGCGAACACCGCGCAGAACCCGACCAGGCCGATGAGCAGGGCCGAGCGTGGCGGCAGCGCGAACCGCGGCGGTGCCTGCTCCTCCGGTTCGGGGCGGACGTCCAGCAGCCGGCGGGTGACGACCACGGCGAGCCCGGTCAGCAGGGCGGCGACCACCGCGTACTGGAGGCGGGCGTCGACCTGCCGGTGGGCGGCGAGCACGCCGAAGCCGGAGGCGACCAGTCCGCCGACGCTCCACATCCCGTGCAGCCCGGACATGATCGGCCGGCCGAGCCGGACCTCGACCTCGACGCCCTGGGCGTTCATCGCCACGTCGGCCATGCCGGCGGTCGCGCCGTAGACGAACAGGGAGACCCAGAGCAGTCCGAGGTTCGGGGTGATCGCGGGCAGGGCCAGCGCGAGCGTCCAGAGCATCAGCAGTCCGCGGACGGCGGCGCGGCCGCCGAAGCGGTGCACGATCCGGCCGGCCAGCGGCATCGCCAGGAACGAGCCGACCGCCGGGGCGACCAGGGCGAGGCCGAGCTGTCCGGGGCTGAGCCCCAGGTGGTCCTGGATCCACGGGATCCGGGTCGCGAAGGTGCCGGTCACCGCCCCGTGGACGGCGAAGACCAGCGCGATGCCGACCCTCGCCCGCCGTACGGCGTCGATGTCGTCTGCCATGGGTCCGTGCCTCCCCTTCCGGTTCGCGCTGGGGCTCGTCCTCCAGCCTGCGCCGGTAAACTATCAGGAAGGGACCCTGATAGAAACCCTCGGTGCCGCTCTGGAAGGATGCCGAGCCATGACGACCGTGCGTACGGCCACGCCCAGCACCGCCCGGGCCATCAACGACCGGCTGGCGCTCGACCTCCTGCTGGAGCGCGGCCCCCTCACCGCCAGCGAGCTGCGCGACCTCACCGGTCTCTCCCGCCCCACCGTCGCCGACCTGCTGGAGCGCCTCCAGCGGGCCGGCCTGGTCGCCGTCGCTGGCGAGAGCGGCGAGCAGCGCCGCGGCCCCAACGCCCGCCTCTACGCCCTCGTCGCCGACCGGGCCCACCTGGCCGGCCTCGACATCCGCTCCACCGGCGTCAGCCTGGTCGTCGCCGACCTCACCGGCCGCACGCTGGCCCGCGCCGAGGTGCCCGCACTCGGCGACGGGGACCTCGTCGAACGCACCGTCGAGGCGCTGCGCGCCGCCACCCGCGAAGCCGGCGCCGAACGCCTGCACACCGTCGCGATCGGCGCCCCCGGCCTGTTCGACCCGGCCACCGGCGTGCACAACAACTCCGGCGCGCTGCCCCGCTGGCACACCGAACTGCTGGCCGCCCTGCGCGCCGACCCCGACACCGTCGTCGTCGTCGACAACGAGGTCAACCTCGCCGGGATCGCCGAGCACCGCCTCGGCGCCGCCCGTGACCGCGACACCTTCGTGCTCTGCTGGCTCAGCCACGGCGTCGGCGCCGCCGTCGTCCTCGACGGACGGCTGCGCCGCGGCGCGAACGGCGGTACCGGCGAGATCGGCTACCTGCCGCTGCACGGCAGTGGCCTGCCGGACGCCGTCACCGGCTGCTCCGGCGGCGGCTTCCACACCACCGTCTCCTCGGCCGCCATCTGCGACCTCGCCGCCGCGCACGGCCTGCCCGTCCCGCCGCCCGGCACCGCACCGCGCGGCGAGGCCGTCGTCCGCCACGCGGTGGGCTCCGGCGCCGACGCCTTCCTGGACGAGCTGGCGCAGCGCATCGCGATCGGCGCCGCCGCGGTCTGCGCGGTGATCGACCCCGGCTGCGTCGTCCTCGGCGGCGAGATCGGCCGGGCCGGCGGTGACGACCTCGCCCGCCGGGTCGAACACCGGATCGCCCGGCTCGTCCCGCTGGTCACCGAGGTCCGCGCCGGCACGGCGGGTGGCGGCGCGGTGCTGGCGGGCGCCGTGCTGACCGCGGGCGAGGGCGTCCGGCGGGACCTCTTCGGCGGGGTCTGACCTCCTCGCCGGGCCGGGCCGAAGGGCTCGGCCGGGCGCGACGGCCGCCCGGGCGGCGCGACGCCCCGGACGGGCGGACGGGTCCGCTTGGCCCGCGGCCGTGCCGGTAGGGCAGGATGGCGGCGACAGTCCTTCGCCGCAGCACCGCCAGGAGAGTCCCCATGGCCAAGCCCGACCGGCCGGCCCACGCCTACCGCATCGGTGAGGCCGCCGCGATGCTCGGCGTCAGCGCCGACACCATGCGCCGCTGGGTCGACGCGGGCCGGCTCGGCGCGGCCCGCGACGACCACGGCCACCGGATCATCCCCGGCGCCCAACTCGCCTCCTTCGCCCGGGAGCTGGCCAAGCCGGAGAACGCGGCGGCGGAGGGCAGGCCGTCCTCGGCGCGCAACCGCTTCCCCGGCATCGTCACCGACGTGCAGCTCGGCGACGTGGCCGCCCAGGTGGAGATCCAGGCCGGGCCGTTCCGCGTGGTGTCGCTGATCAGCCGGGAGTCCGCCGAGGAGCTGGGCCTCGTCCCCGGCGCGCCCGCCACCGCCGTCATCAAGTCCACCAACGTGGTCGTCGAGGCCCGCTGACGGGCCGTCGCCCGCCCGCGGCCGCCTCCGCGCTGTTCCGCCCGTCCGAGGAAGGAAGCCCCACCCCATGAGCCGCCCGTCCGTGCTCGCGGTCGCCCACCGCGGCGACCCCTACCGCCGGCGCGAGAACACCGTGGGCTCGATCGCCGCGGCCGTCGCGGCCGGCGCCGACGCCGTCGAGGTGGACGTCCGGCTGACCCGGGACGGCGTCCCCGTGCTGCTGCACGACCCGACCCTGGAACGGCTCTGGGACGACCCCCGCGAGGTCCGCCGGCTGACCCTCGACCAGCTCGCCGACGTCGGGGCGCCGGGCCTGCGCGTGCCGACCCTGGCCGAGGCGCTCAAGACCGTCACCGAAGGCCCCCGTGCCCGGCTGCTGATCGACCTCGACACCCCCGGCCCGGCCGCCGCGACGCTGGGCCTCGTCGCCGACCTGGGCGCCGAGCGCCGCGTCGCGTACTGCGGCCCGGCCACCGCGATGCTCGCCGTCCGGGCCCTCGACCCCGACGCCGACATCGCGCTGACCTGGCGCCAGCCCCGGCTGCCGGCCCGTCCGCTGCTGGAGGACCTGCGCCCGACCCACCTCAACCCGCCGTTCGGCCTGGCCGGCCCGGCGCTCGTCGGCGCCGCCCACGACGCCGGACTGCGGGTCTCGGTCTGGACGGTCGACCTGCGCCGCACGATGCGCCGGATGGTCGCCGCCGGCGTCGACTCGATCACCAGCAACCGGATCGCCCTGCTGCGCCGCACCCTCGGCCCCGGCCCGGACGACCGCCCGTGACGGACGGCCGCGCCGCGGCGCAGCCGCTCACCGCGCGGGCGCTCGGCCGCGCCCTGCTGGCCCGGCAGCACCTGCTCGCCCGCACCGGCCGGGAGGCGGCCGAGGTTGTCGGGCACCTGGTAGGCCTGCAGGCCCAGGCCGCACCCGACCCGCCCTACCTCGGCCTGCTCAGCCGGATCGAGGGCTTCCGCGCGGAGGACCTCAGCAGCCTGCTGGAGGGCCGCGGTGCCGTGCGGATCGCCCTCCAGCGCGGCACCATCCACCTGGTCACGGCGGCCGACTGCCTCGCCCTGCGCCCACTGTTCCAACCCGTGCTCGACCGCTGGATCCGCTCCTCGTACGCCAAGCGGCTGCCCGACCTCGACCTCGCGGGCCCCGTCGCCCAGGCCCTGGCCCCGCTCGCCGAGCGGGCCCGCGCCCTGGTCGAGCAGGAGCCGCGCACCTTCCAGCAGCTCGGCGCGCTGCTCGCCGCGGACCACCCGGCCAGTGAGCCGGCCGCCCTCGCGCAGGCGGCGCGCTGCGCCCTGCCGCTCGTCCAGGTGCCGCCGCGCGGCTGTGGGGCCGCAGCGGTCCGGCGGCGCACACCACGGCCGAGCACTGGCTCGGCAGGCCGTTGGACGACACCCCCTCGATCGAGGGGCTGGTGCTGCGCTACCTCGCCGCCTTCGGCCCGGCCACCGCGGCCGACGTGCAGAAGTGGTCCGGGCTCAGCCGCCTCGGCCCGGTGCTGACCGGCCTGGCCGACCGGCTGGTGCGGCTGCGGGACGATCGGGGCCGCACCCTCTGGGACCTGCCGGACGCGCCGCGCCCCGACGAGGCCGAACCCGCGCCCGTCCGCCTGCTGGCGCCGTTCGACAACCTGCTGCTCTCGCACGCCGACCGGACGCGGGTGCTGCCCGAGGCCCACCGCCCGCGGGTGATGACGGTCAACGGCATCGTGCTGGGCACCGTCCTGGTCGACGGCGTGGTCGCCGGGACATGGCGGACGGAGCAGGGGGCGGTGCGGGTCACCCCGTTCGCGCCGCTGTCGAGGAGTGCGGCGGCCGGGATCGAGGAGGAGGCCGGCCGGGTGCTCGCCTTCTCCGGCGCCCCGGACGGCGCGGTGCTGGTCGACCCGGCCGGGTGACCCGGCGGCCGGCTGCGCCCGGTCACTCCCGACCGTCTGCGCCCGGTCACTCCGGCAGCGGGACGACGGCCACCGGGCACTCGGCGTGCTGCACCACCGTCTGGCTGGTTGAGCCCAGCCGCCCGACCGGGCCGCGCGGCTTGCCGCGGCGCCCGACCACCAGCAGCTGCTGGTTCTTCGACCGGGAGACGAGCTCCTTCGCGGCGCCCGTGCGGACGGAGACCGCCGTGACCGGCACCTCCGGGTGGCTCTCCCGCCAGCCGGCCACGGCCTCGGCGAGCAGCCGCTCGTGCTCGGCGGCGACGTCGCCCGCCTCGTAGACCACGGGCAGGGTGCCACGGCTCGTCAGCAGCGGGTAGCTCCAGGTGTGGACGGCGAGCAGCGAGGTCTGGCGAAGGCGCGCGCTGTCGAAGGCGAAGGCGAGGACCGGCTCGTCGCGGGCATCGCCGCGGACGGCCGCGACGACCCCGCCGGATGCGCCCTCGAACGGGCGCACCACGACCACCGGGCAGGCCGCCCGTCCCGCCGCCAGGAGGCTGGTCGAGCCCAGCAGCAACCGCGGGAACCCGCCGGAGCCGCGGGCGCCGACGACCAGCAGGTCGGCCGACTCGGACTCCGCCACCAGGCCCGCCCGCGCCTCGTCCTGCACCAGCGCGGTGGTCACCGCCAGCCCCGGATGCCGCAGCAGCGCACGGCGGCGGGCCGCGTCCAGCAGGTCCTCCCCGGTGTCCCGGGCCGTCCGGGGTTCCTGGCCCGCCGGGGCCTCGGCGGCCTCGCCGAGCCAGGCGTGGACGACGTGCAGCGGCTCCGCGCGTCGCCAGGCCTCGTCCGACGCCCAGTCCAGGGCGGACGCGGCCGTGTCCGAGGCGTCGACTCCCACGACGACGGGCTGACTCATGGGCCCACTCCTTCGCAGGTCCCCGACGGCCGTACCGTCCGGTGCCGCAGCCGGCACCGCGTGGGGGGCTTGGCACCAGGTTATGCCGCAGGGCGCACCCCAGCAGCGCGGACGCAGCCGCACGGGCTGCGCCGCCCGCGGAGCGGAGAAACGCCGCGGACGGCGCGGAACGGATGTTCCCCGCGAATGTGCTGAGATGGTGCGGAATCGGAACAGGCCGACCCGGAGGTGGGAGTGTCCGCGGAGCCCCCGCCCCCCGGCCCCGAGGACGGTCGCGCCGGGCAGGCTCGCGCCGGGCAGAGCCGCGCCGGGAACGGGCGCCCACCCTACGAGGCGCTCCCGCCGCCCGTGCGCGCCGCCGCCGCGTGGTCCGCCGCGGTGATCCTGCTGATCGCGGTCGGCGGGCTGGTGGTGTACGCCCTGGTCGCGCTGCGCGCCGCCACCGTCCCGATGATGGTGGCCCTGCTCGCCACCTCGCTGCTCCAGCCGGTGATGCCCTGGCTGCTGCGCCGCGGCCTCGGACGCGGCGCAGCAGCCGGGCTGACCTGCGCCGTCCTGGTGCTGGCGGTCACCGGGGTGATCGCCCTGCTGGTCAACTCGCTGGTGCACAGCGCCCCGAGATCGCCCCCGCGCTCGTCCAGGCCGGCGACAAGCTGGCCTCCTGGCTGGGCCCGGCCGGCGAGAAGCTGCAGTACGCGCTCCAGCAGAGCTCCGGCTCCGGCAGCTCGCTGATCAACTCGCTCGCCAGCGGCGTGCTCTCCGGCCTCGGCCTGGTCACCCAACTGCTCACCGGCAGCGTGCTGGCGCTCGCGCTGGTCTTCTTCTTCCTGAGGGACGGCCACCGGACCCCGGAGGCGGTCGGCCGGTACCTGCACGGGCGGGCCGCGGACACCGTGGTCGCCTGCGGACAGCAGGCGTTCGGCGCGATGGCCGGCTTCATGCGCGGCACCACCCTGATCGCCCTGATCGACGCGGTGTTCATCACCGTCGGCCTGCTGATCCTCGGTGTCCCGGGCGCGCCGGGGCTGGGCGCGCTGGTCTTCATGGGCGCCTACATCCCGTTCGTCGGCGCGTTCCTCTCCGGTACCGTCGCCGTCCTGGTGGCGCTCGCCGACGGCGGGCTGTCCAAGGCGCTGTGGACGCTCGGCGTGGTGCTGGCCGTCCAGGCGGTCGAGGGCAACATCCTCCAGCCGGTGATCCAGAGCCGCACGGTGGAGCTGCACCCGGCCACCATCATGATCGCGGTGGTGGCCGGTGCGGGCGTGGCGGGCATCATCGGCGCCCTGCTGGCCGTGCCGGTCAGCGCGGCCGGGCTCGGCGTGATCACGGTGCTGCGCGGCGCCTCGGGCGAGGGCCCGCCCGCCGAGGACGGTGCGGCCGGAGAGCCGCCGACGCCGCCGCAGGCCTAGCACGTGCCGACGGCGGGCCCGCGGCGCCGGTCAGCCCGCCGCCGGCGCCTGGTCGCGCCAGTGCGCGAACTGCTCCACCGGGTCGCCGTCCAGCGCCCACGGCCACGGCGTCACCACCCCTGCCAGTGCGCCGAACACCGGCCCGGCCTCGCGGATCCGGCCCGCCTGCCCCAGGGCGTAGGCCAGCAGGTTCAGATCGCCCAGCGCGGCCGCGTGCCGCAGGAAGCCCGGCGTCGTCCAGTCCGCCAGCGCCCGGGCCAGCGCCGCCTCCGCGTCCGGCAGGACCCAGCGGCGGCGGGCGCCGAGCGCGGTGACGCCGCCCTGGGCGAGGCTCGCCCGGTAGCGGTCCGTCAGCAGCACCAGGTCCAGGCCCGCGACGGCCGAACCGGGCGGGGCGGCCGCCCGGACGGCCTCGGCGAAGTCCAGGGCCTGCAGATGGGAGCCGCACTCGTCCGGCGACAGGTAGCGGAGCATCTCCAGGTGCGCCGTGCGGTTCCAGGCGTCCCGCGCGCCGATCTCCCGGCACAGCGGGTACACCTCGGGCTCCGGGCGGCGCAGCAGCCGGTGCACGGCCAGCAGGGCCACCCACGGCGCCGGATCCTCCGGACGCAGTTCGGCGGCGCGCCGGCAGCGGCCCACGGTGGCCCGCGGATCCTCCAGCGCCCCGGCCATCCGGGCCTGCGCAATGTCGATCCAGGCGTGCAGCACCAGCGGGTCCGCGTCCCGCGGCCGCTGCCGCCGCCACACCGCGGCCAGCGCGGGCGTGGCGACCCGGGCGAGCACCGCGAGGCGGTGGGTGCGGCGGTCCCAGTCGGAGCCGGCGTCCCGCAGCAGCTGCTCGACCAGCCCGGCCGTCAGGTCCAGCTGACCCTGGATCCGGGGCCCGGTGAGCTGCCGGCAGACCCTGCCGAGCTCCGTGTCGTCGAGCTCAGGAGCCAGGCGAGGGGCGGTACTTCGGCGTCGTCCAAAGATCGGCATGCCGCCTGAGGCTAGCCTGCGCGCCCCCGACCGGCCAAAGCCCGGAGACGGCCCCCGGGCCCCGTACGGCTGCTCGGTGTACGGCCGGACGGCGCCGCCCGCACCGCCCTCCGGTCACCCCCGCAGCTACCGGGCGGTATGGTCGGGCGACGGATCACGGACCAGCACGGCGAGCGAGGCAGGGGCGGCATGGAGTTCCGGACGGACATCCTGGGGGAGCCGTACGAGGCGGCGGAGCTGCCGCTCGCCGCGGACGAGGAGGGCGCCGTCAGCGCCACCCTGGTCCGCCGGCTGGTGCCCGGCTCCCGGCAGGCGGTGCTCTACGTGCACGGCTACGTGGACTACTTCTTCCAGACCCACCTCGCCGACCACTTCAATGCCGCCGGGTACTCCTTCTACGCCCTCGACCTGCGCAAGTACGGCCGTTCGCTGCGGACCCACCAGTCGCCCAACTTCGTCCGCGACCTCGCCGCCTACGACGAGGAGCTCGACGAGGCCGTCCGGATCGTCCGCGAGGTCGACGGGCACACCCGGCTGCTGGTCAACGGCCACTCCACCGGCGGCCTGGTCACCGCCCTGTGGGCGCACCGCAGGGCCGGCCGCGGCCTGGTCGACGGCCTCTTCCTGAACAGCCCGTTCCTGTCGATGCCCGCCGCGCCCGCCGTCCGGACCCTCGGCGCACCCGCGCTCGACGCCCTCGGCCGGATCGCCGGACTGCGCAAGCTGCCCGCCCCGCTCAACCCGCACTACGTGCACAGCCTGCACCGGGACCACCGCGGCAGCTGGGACTTCGACCTCGCCCTGAAGCCCGCCGAGGGCTTCCCGCTGTACGCCGGCTGGCTCGCCGCGATCCAGCGCGGCCACCGGCAGGTCCGGCGCGGCCTCGCCGTGGACTGCCCCGTGCTGCTGATGGCGTCCACCGCCTCTACCTCCACCACCCGCTGGACGGAGGACCTGCACCGCACCGACGCCGTGCTGCGCGCCGACGACATCGCCGCCCTCGGGCCGCGGCTCGGCCGGCACGTCACCGTCGTCCGGATCGACGGCGGCGTGCACGACCTCGTGCTCTCCGGCGAGCGGGCCCGCACCGAGGTCTTCGCCGAACTCGACCGCTGGCTGGCCGCCTACCTGCCCGGCCGCGTCGCGTGAGCGACGACCCGCGCCCGGTGGAACGCCGGACGGCCCTCGGCACCGCCAAACTCATGCCCGACCTCGACGAACCCGGCGGCTGGCTGCTCACCCTCGACGGCACCCCGCAGTCCTACGTCGACCTCGGCGACCCCACCCACCTCGAATTCGAGTACGTCCGCCGGATCGCCCACCTCGCCGACGTCCTCGCCCCCGACGGGGAGCCGCTGGACACCCTGCACCTCGGCGGCGGCGCCCTCACCCTGCCGCGCTACCTCGCCGCCGCCCGGCCCGGCTCCCGGCAGCACGTCGTCGAGGCCGACGGCCCGCTGGTCGACCTCGTCGCTGAGCACCTGCCCTGGCCGGCCGGCATCGAGGTCACCGTGGGCGACGCCCGGGCCGCACTCGCCGCCGCCCCGGCGGGCGGCGCGGACCTGGTCGTCGCCGACGTCTTCCACGGCTCCCGCACCCCCGCCCACCTCACCTCGGTCGAGTTCCTGCGGCTGGCCTCGGCCGCGCTGCGCCCGGCCGGCTGCTACGCCGCCAACCTGGCCGACGGCCCGCCGCTCGCCTTCGCGGCGGCGCAGGCCGCCACCCTGCGCGCGGTCTTCCCGTACACCTGCCTGGCCGCCGAGCCGTCGGTGCTGCGCGGCCGCCGCTACGGCAACGTGCTGCTGGTCGGCTCGCACGCGCCGCTTCCCGCCGAGCCGCTCACCCGGCTGCTGGCCGGCGACCCCTTCCCGGCCAGGCTCGCCGAGGGCGCCGAACTCGGCGCCCTGATCGGCGCCGCCCGCCCCGTCGCCGACCACGCGGCCGCCGACTCCCCGCCGCCGCCCGACGGCGCGTTCAGCATCGGCTGACCGCCGCCGCGGGGCACAATGCTGCCCGGGGAGAACCGCACGGGGACAGGAGCCGAACGATGACGGTGCAGCAGCCGGAGAAGGTCACCGCGGACCTGGGGGCGGTGCCCGAGACCGCGCTGTGGACGCTCTACCACCGCGCCGTCGAGGCGCGCCGGCCCGACACCGTGCTGCCGGACCCCAAGGCGGTCGAGCTCGTCGAGCTGATCGACTACCCCTTCGCCGACCGGTTCGGCGCCGACGGCGGCCTCCTCGGCCAACTGCAGGCCCTGCGGGTGGCCTGCTTCGACCGCGAGGTCGCCGACTTCCTGGCCCGGGAGCCGCGCGGCACGGTGGTCTGTCTCGGCGAGGGCCTGGAGACGCAGTTCTGGCGGGTCGACAACGGCCGTGCCCAGTGGGTCTCGGTCGACCTCCCCGAGGCCGTCGCGCTGCGCGAGCGCCTGCTGCCGCCCGGCCCCCGCCAGCGACTGATCGCCCGTTCGGTGACCGATCCGGGCTGGCCGGACGAGATCGACCCCTCGCGCGGCGTCCTGATCACCGCCCAGGGACTGCTGATGTACCTGCGCCCGCCCGAGGTCCGCGACCTCATCGCGCGTTGCGCCGAGCGCTTCCCGGGCGGTTCGATGGTGTTCGACGCCGTCCCGCGCTGGTTCAGCCGGCTCACCCTGACCGGCCGGATGCGCTCCGCGGGCTACCAGGCGCCCCCGATGCCGTGGGGGATGGACGCCGGTGAGCGCGCGAAGCTCCGCACCGCGAGCCCGGCGGTGGGCGCGGTGCGGGACGTCGGGCCGACCGGTGGACGCGGACCGGTCGGCGCCCTGCTGCCGTTCGCACTCACCCTCCCGCCGCTGGCCACCCGACGCCCCTCGGTCACCGTCCTGGACTTCGCCGGGCTGCCCGAGCGGTCGTAGACGGAGGGGTGGCGACATGTTGCAGGTCCGCCCTCTTGAAGACGATCCGTGGTTGAGGCCGGTTGACCAGGATGCGTTTCGGTGGACAGCGTGACCTGCCAAGCGGCCTGACCCAAGCCGGGGCGTTCGCCGGGCACCTCTCGCGAGAGGTCGCCGGTACTACCGCTGTGTGATCGGGCTCGGTACCGACCCGTTCGTTACCGGCATCCCAATGCAGGCGCACATGGCGGAGAAATCGCAATCCGACAGGTGAGCAACTGTCAAGAGGCCTCCATCTGGAGTGCGGTGACGGGTGCCTCCCCGTGCCACCTTGCCTGGCTGGTCCACTTCGATGTCAACGCTCACGCTGCGGGCGTCGGCAAGGTTGCGTTCCGCCCACTTGCCGAAGACCCGAGCATGCCTCATGCCTGGCCCACTGCATGGCCAAGGTCCACCCAACCACCCCCAAGTGATCAAAAGAGACTTTGCGGCAATTCTGCGGGGTCATGTTCGCGGACCTCCTGGAACGCGTATTCTGCTCCACGATGTTCTTCCCCGACGGGTTCATCAGCTGCCAACCAGCCTTCGCGGTAAGGGTGTTGCCCTGTTCGTCGTGCGGAGTCGGCGAATGTTGCGCGGGACAGCTTCCAAACGCTCCGACAAAGAGGCGGCGACATGGCTCTCTCCACATACGAACAGCGGGAGTGGGACCGACTCCAGGAGCGGAAGGCGGCTTCCCTCAACAAGCAGGCAAGGAGCCTTCTTCCGCAGCAGGCCCGGGATCGACTCGCTTCGCTGGGCCAGAAGGCGATGAGCGCACCTGGGGCCGGCAAGGTGGCTGCTGCCTACGGCGGAGCCGCCAAGGGCCTCGGCAAGGCCGTGGGAGGAACCGCAAGTCGGACGGTGAGCAAGAACCGTGTCATTGAGCAATATCGGCGAGCCGGACATGACCTCGCCGGGTTGGACGAAATCCGAGGCCTTGACCTCAGGGTTGTCGACGAGGTCGCGAGGCACAACCTGGTCAGGTACGGGCACGCGCTCTCGGCAGCAGCAACCGGCCTTGGCTCAGCTGCAGCCGTGACCGGCGGAGAAGTCCTCGTCAGCGCCGGAACAATCGCCGGCGCAGGCGCGGGTGCCGCACCGGGATTCGGAACCGTGGCCGGGGCGATGGTCGCCGACGCTGCGATGATGCTCGCCCTTGCCACGCGAGTGGTCGCCGCCACAGCTCTCTGCTACGGGTATTGCCCCAGCGATCCCGAGGAAGAGCTCTTCGCGATGTCGGTGATTGCCCTCGGAATGTCCACCGGCACATCGGCGAAGACAGCCGCTTACGCTGAACTGTCCCAACTCACCCAGCTGCTGGCGAGGAACGCGCCTTGGGCCAAGTTGAACGAGAAGGTCCTGACCAGGATCGCCCAGAGCTTCGCGGCGAAGTTCGCCCAGCAGCTGCCGAAGAGGAAGCTCGGACAGTTCGTGCCTGTCGCCGGAATGGCTGTCGGTGCGGGGCTGAGCTACATGCTCATCGATCGAATTGCGGTTTCGGCACGCGACGCCTACCGCGAGCGGTTCTTGATCGAGAAGTCCGGCTGTGACCTGGCTGGCGTCCCGTCCTCCTACGACGCAGACCTCGGGCAGGACGATGACGCGATCGGCGTGATCGAACTGCTCCGGGAGGAAGACGCTCTGCCGACGTCCGACCCGTCCGACGACGAGGGGCAGTCGGACAGCCAGGCGTGATGCACGCTCCTCTCGTGAACGCAGGTTTTCGCGGACCTCGGGGACAGATGAAGTACCTGCGCCCACGAGGTTCGCGACCTCATCGCCCGTTGGGTTGAGCCCTACCGGGGCGGTTCGCCGCTTGCGCTCACCTTCCCGCCGCCGGCCGCTCGACATCCAGCGCGGGAAGGACGGTCTCGGCGATGCGGTAGGCCTCCTCCAGCAGGGGGTTGCCGGAGAGGATGAAGGTGTCCACGCCGAGGGCCTGGAACTCCTTCAGCCGCTCGATCACCTGTGGGGCCGAGCCGACGAGTGCGGTGCCCGGGCCGGGGCGGAAGAGGCTCATTCCCGGCCACAGGTTGGGGTGCACCTCCAGTTCGCGGGCGTGCGCGGGCACCTTGCCGCCGTGCTGGCGGAACTGCCGCTGCCAGCCGACGCCGTCCTCGCCGAGCGCCCCGCCGAGCTGCCGGGCGTAGGTCTGCTCGCTGGTGACCTCCAGCAGCCGGTCGGCCGCGGCCCAGGCCTGCTCCTCGGTGTCACGGACGATCAGGTGCAGCCGCAGGCCGAGGCGCAGTGTGCGGCCGAACGCCGCGGCGCGTTCGCGCACCCGCTCCAGCTTCTCCTTTAGCAGGTGCGGGGCCTCGCCCCAGGTGAGGTAGACGTCCACGTGCTCGGCGGCCATCTCGATGCCCGCTTCGGAGGAGCCGCCGAACCAGAGAGGGACATGCCCCTCGCGCAGCGGTGGCAGGTCGCGGAAGGACCCGCCGGCGTTGCTGAGCCGGAAGAACTCCCCGCGGTGGTCGAGGACCTCGCCAGCGGTGAGGCGCTTGACCAGGCTCCAGTACTCGGCGGACAGCCGGTAGCGGTCGTCGTGCTCCACGTCCAGCCCGTACTCGCGCAGTTGGGCGGTCGACCCGTTGACGACGTTGAACCGGAGACGGCCGGCGCCGTGCAGGTGCTCGAAGGACAGCGCCATCTTGGCGAGCAGGGTGGGCGAGACCAGGCCGGGGTGGACGGCGAGCAGCGGTTTGAAGGCCGGGCCGGTGGCGGCGGCGAGTGCGCTGCCGAGCGCCCACACGTCGTACTGATCGGTGGCCAGCAGCGCGCCGGTGTAGCCCAGGCGTTCGACGGTGGAAGCCAGTTGCTGGAGGTAGCCGAGGCCGGCCGGGCGCCGGCCGGCCGGTTCCCAGGGGTAGTGGCCCTCGCGGGGGATGATGTACCAGAGGACTTCCGGAGCCATCGGTCAGGCCCCCTTGCGGATGGCGTCGGCCACCATCTGCTCCAGCGCGGGCAGATGGGCGTCGGCGACGGTGACCGGGCCGTCGAGGAAGCCGACCTGGCGGAAGATGTCCGCCGCCTCCTGCTGTTCGGCGATGAACCCGGCGGTGGCGGGCTCGAGTTCCCACGGCAGGGCGGCCAGCGCCGTCCGCCAGTCCTCAACGCTGCCGCCCTGGTCCTCGGCGGCGATGGCCGCGGCCTCGGTGAGGTGGGCGGCTGCCCACGCGTCGGCGCGCCGCAGGGCGGTCACGATCGCCGCGACGATCTCGGGCCGCTCGGTGGCGACGTCCCGCCGGGTGAAGAAGACCGACCGGTCGGTGATCACGTCGCCGGTGCGGACCAGCTCGCGGAACTCGCCGCCGCGGTGGGCGGCGGCCAGGTCCGCGCCCTGGGCGATCCAGCCGCCGATCGCACCGGCGCGCAGGCGCTCGGCCTCGTCGCCGCGCGGCCGCTCGGCGGTGATGTCGTCACCGTACGAGAGGCCGGCCCGGTGCAGCGCCTTGGCGAGCAGGTGGGTCTGCCAGGATCCGATGCCGAGCACGACGGTGGCGCCCTTGAGGTCGGCGATGTCGGCTATCGGGCCGTCGGCCCGAACGAGCAGCGCGCCGTGGTCGGGCCGCG
This sequence comes from Kitasatospora paranensis, assembly GCF_039544005.1. NCBI lineage: Bacteria > Bacillati > Actinomycetota > Actinomycetes > Kitasatosporales > Streptomycetaceae > Kitasatospora > Kitasatospora paranensis. The sequence continues at coordinate 1,138,825 of NZ_BAABKV010000001.1, read as the reverse complement.
GCGCCGAGACGGCGGCGTAGACGAGGTCGTGGCCGGCGGCCTGGGCGGTGATCGGCGGGGTGGAGCCGGTGCCGCCGAAGTCGATGGTGCGCTCGGCGAGCAGTTCGCCCGTCCGGGTGCCGTCCGTGTAGTGGTGGAAGGCGGCCCGTTCGCCGAGCGGGGCGAGCTCCTCCTGGAGGAAGTCCAGGCGGGCCAAGTGGTGGAGGGAGGGGTTGCTGCGGTGGACACCGACGGTGACGGTCATGGGAGTTCGCTCCGGGAGTGGTCGGGGGTCAGGAGGCTCGGGGTCAGGAGGCTTCGGGGTCAGGTGGGTTCGGGGTGGACGCCGAGGTCGGTGAGGAGCCTGCGGCGCAGGGTGGTGAAGGCAGGGTCCGCGGGGTCGCGCGGGCGGGCGATGTCCACGCCCTCGTCGCGGACGAGCGCGCCGTCCCGCAGGACGGCCACGCGGTCGGCGAGCCGGATGGCCTCGTCCACGTCGTGGGTGACCAGCAGTACGGCCGGACGGTGCGTGCGGCACAGCTCGCCGACGAGATCCTGCATCCGCAGCCGGGTGAGTGCGTCGAGGGCGGCGAACGGCTCGTCCAGCAGCAGGAGTTCGGGCTCCCGGACGAGCGCGCGGGCGAGTGCGACGCGTTGTGCCTCGCCGCCGGACAGGGTGGCCGGCCAGGCGTCGGTGTGGTCGGCGAGACCCACCTCGGCCAGCGCCCGCCGTGCGGTCCCGATGGTCCGGGCGCCGCGCGGCAGGCCGACCGTCACGTTCCCCAGCACGCGCTTGGACGGCACCAGCCGGGGTTCCTGGAAGACGACCGTGCGCGCCGGGGGCACCAGCACGGTGCCCGCGTCGGCCCGGTCCAGGGCAGCCAGGATGCGCAGCAGGGTCGTCTTGCCGGTGCCGCTGGCGCCGAGCAGGGCCAGGAACTCGCCGCGGCCGATGTCGAGGTCGATCCCGTCCAGGACGGCGCGGGTGCCGAAGGCGCGGCGCAGGCCGCGCAGGTGGACGGCGGGCAACGGGGTGTCCGGCAGGCCGGTGCCCGTCGGTCGGCTGACAGACGCCCCGGTGACGGACGCCCGGGCGGACGGGCGGGTGGTGGAGGCGCTCATCGGGCCACCGGCTTCCCGGCCGCGCCCGCCGGGGCGGTGCGCGGTGCCCGCCACGGCATCAGCAGCCGCTCCAGGCCGCGGACGACGCCGTCCGCGAGCAGTCCGAGCAGCCCGTAGACGAGGATGCAGACAGCCAGGACGTCGGTGCGCGAGAAGTTCTGCGCCTGGGCCATCAGATAGCCGATCCCCTCAGTCGAGTTGATCTCCTCGGCGGCGATCAGCGCGATGACGCTGAGCGTCATCGACAGCCGCAGCCCGGAGAGCAGCGCCGGCAGCGCGCCGGGCAGGACCACCTCGCGGACCACCGCCCAGCGGCCGAGGCCGAAGCTGCGCATGGCCTCCACGAGTTTGCGGTCGGTGTTGCGCACGCCGCCGGAGGCGGAGACGTACATGGGGAAGCTCGTGGCGACGCCGATCAGGGCGACCTTGGCCGTCTCGGTGATGCCGAACCACACCATGAACAGGGGAACCAGGGCGAGGAACGGCACCGTCCGCAGGACCTGGACGGCCGAGTCGAGCAGCTCCTCGCCGAGCCGGAAGAAGCCGGTGACCACGCCGAGCACCAGGCCGGTAGAGGCGCCGATCAGCAGGCCCAGGCCGGCCCGGGTGAGCGAGGTCGTGAGCGCGGCCGGCAGTTGGCCGTTGCCCCACAGCTCCCCGACGGCCCGGACGACCTGCCCGGGCGAGGCCAGGACGTCCGGGGCGAGCGCGCCGGTCGCGGAGGCCGTCTGCCAGGCGGCGAGCAGGCCCAGCGGGCCGAGCACGCGCAGGCCGAGGGCGAGCGGCCGCGGCCGGTGGGCGGGCAGCTGGGGGTACGGCTCGACGAGGCCGGAGGCCCGCAGAGCGGCCTCGTCGACGACTGTGGCGGTGGTCACTTCGCGGCCCCGCCGAGGCTGTTGACGTCGATCAGGTACGGCCGCACGTCCACCGTCGACTTGGTGACCTTCTGTTCGGTGAAGAACGCCGCGACCGTGCCGAACCGGGTGATGTCGGCCTCGGTGATCGGGGAGTCCACGGCGCGCTGGCGGGCCACGCTGACGGCGAGGTCCTTCTCGGCCGGGGTGACGGCGGTCGGGCCGGCGTCGGTGAAGACGTTCAGGTACGCGGCGGGATCGGCCTTCTCCTTCTGCCCGTTCTCGTGCAGGTAGCCGTAGAAGGCCTTGACGACCTCGGGGTGCTGGTCGGCGAAGCCGGTGCGGACGGCCCACACCGCGTAGTTGTCGGAGCCGACGGCCTTGCCGTCGACGAGGAAGTGCGCCCCGGAGTTGGCGATCGCGGGGACGGCGAAGGTGCCCCAGGTCGCCCAGGCGTCCACCTGGCCGGAGTTGAACACGCCGGCGGTCTGGTCGGCGCGCAGGTAGACCCGCTGGACCTGCTCGGGGAGATCCCCGCCTGCTTGAGGGCCTTGAGCAGCAGGTATTCGCTGGTGCCGCCCTGCGAGCAGGCGACCTTCCTCCCGATCAGATCCCTGACCGTCCTGATGGGCGAGCCGTTCTTCACCAGGATGCCCTCGCCCGCCTGGTCGGGTGCGGTCTGGGCGAAGAGCTTGAAGCCGGGCTTCTGGGCGAGCGCCGCGACGGCCGAGGTGATGGAGCCCTGGGCAACGTCGAGCTGCTGCGCGTCGAGGGCCTGTGCGGCCGGGGCGAACGGCCCGGCGCTGCCGGTCCAGGCCACCTTGGCGTGCACGGCGGCGAGGGCTCTCTCCAGCGAGCCGTCCTTCTTTCCCTTGGCGAGGAAGCCGGAGTTGCCGGGATCGGGGATCCGCAGCGTCACCTCGGAGTTCCTGCTGTCGGAGGAGGCGGTGGTGGTGCCGGCGGATGAGCAGGCGGTCGGCGCGAGGGCGGCCGCGGCGGTCAGGGCGGTGGCGAGGGCGAGGCGGCGGGTGTGCACGGTGGCATCTCCTTGACGGGTGCGATGCTGAGGGGGGATCACGCGGACCGGCGGGCGGCGGCGAGCGGGGCCGGATCGGCCCAGGCGCGGACGTCGACCCGGCCGGCGAGGAAGCCCTGCGCGTGCAGGAAGTGCTCCTGCTGGGCGAGCAGTTCGAGGCGTTCCTCGGAGAGGTCGAGGTGCAGGGTGCGGTGGCTGCCGGCGGCGTAGGCTCCGGCGACGCCCTCGGCTCCGGCGCCCGTCTCGGCCCGCAGGATCCGGGCGACGTCCTCGGGCCGTTCGGCCGCCCAGTCGGCGGCGCGGAGCAGGACACCGAGGAAGCGGGCGACGAGGTCGGGGTGGTCGTCCAGCAGCCGCTGGTGGACGGTGATCGGCCGTGGGGTGCCGTTGTTGACCCGGCGGCGCCGGTCGGGGGCGGCGTCGAGTTCGATCGCGACCTCGGCGCCGAAGCGGCGGGCCGCCTCGACGGCGAGGGCGCCCTTGACGTACACCGCGTCGACCCGGCCGTCGCGCAGGGCGGCGAGTTCGGCCGTCCACTGGCCGCGGTGGCCGTCGGCCGGGACGTCGGTCAACTCGGCTTCGTCGATGGTGAGTCCGGCGAGTGCGAGGGCGCCGGTGAATCCGGCGAGCGCCATCGCGCGCCAGAAGTCGACGGCGAGGGGTGGCGGGGCACGGCGAGCCGCAGCCCCTTGAGCTCCTCGGCGGTACGGATGCCGCTGCCGGCCCGGACGAGGACCGCCTGGCGCTCCTCGATCCAGGTCAGGCCGATCAGCCGGGTCTGCTCGCCGCGCGAACGGGCCCACAGCGCGGGGACGTTGCCGCCCTCGCGGACGAGGGCGCCGAGGGCGTGGGTGTAGTGGTGGTCGGCGGCCTCCTCCGGCGCCGCGTCCTGGAGCGACCGTACGGCGATGCCGTCGGCCGCGAACTCGGCGGTCAGCCAACCCTGGTCGGCGGCGATGCCGGTGGCGGTCGGGACGGGGCAGCGGGTGAACCAGAGGGTGTCCGGGGCGTGGTCGGACATGGCAGGTCGGCTCCTGACGGCAGGGAGGTGGGCGCGGCGGCATCGGCGTGCGCGCCCACTGCCCATCAGATGGCAAGGGGAGGGCGGCGGTGCGGGCTCGCGGCGCGGGGAGAAAGGGCGTGCGGTCAGCGACAACAGGAGGTGCGGCACTGGCTGGCGTTCACGGTGCGGCTCCCTCCGGTTCGGTCCTGGCGACTGCGCCGAGCGTTCCACGCCCGGCGAATCGGAAGCAAGTCTTTCCACATCATGGGATCGCATGTTCATGTTTGCCACGCTCTTGCAATGCCGCCGTCACAATACGGCGGCGCAGGTTGCCATAACCTGGGATCCCCGTACCGCAGTTGCCCCGATGCGAGGTGCCATGCCCGAGGCCGCCAAGGTCACCGCCCCACCACCCGCCGGAGCACAGGCTGTGCACCGGGCGCTCAACCTGCTGCACTGCTTCCACGACAACGGGCCCGACCTCAGTGCCTCCGATCTCGCCCGCCGGATGGGCCTGTCGGTGTCGACGGCCCACCGCCTGGCGCGGACGCTGGTCTCCACCGGCTTCCTGGAGCAGGACGCGCACACCGCCCGCTACCGCCTCGGCCCGACCGTCGCCGAGCTCGGCCGGCTCAGCTTCCACCAGCGCGGTCTGCACCTCGCCGGCCCCGAGCTCGACCTGCTGGCGCGCCGGACGGGCGCCACGGCCGACCTGGCCATCCGCAGCGGACCGCACGCGGTCATCCTGGTCGGCGGCTCCGTCCGCCCGGAGGACGGCCTGGGCCTGCGCCGCCCCCTGCACTCCACCGCGCTCGGCAAGGTGCTGCTGGCCTGGCCCGGCCCCGGCGACCCCGGCCCGGCGGCGCTCGGTCCGCTGACCGCCTTCACCGGCCGGACGATCACCGACCCGGACGCCCTGGAGGCCGAGCTCGCCAAGGTCCGGGAGTCGGGCCACGCGCTGAACGACGGCGAGTCCGCCGCCGGGGTGCGCACCCTCGCCGTCCCGGTGCTGGACGGGGAGGGCCGGGCCCGCTTCGCCCTCGCCGTGCGCTCCACCGCCGCGCGGCTCACCGCGGACCGGCTGCCGGACGCGCTCGCCCGGGCGAAGGCGTGCGCCGCCGCGCTGGCGGTGCTGCTGCTGCCACCGGACCAGCGGGGGCCTGACCACCCGCCCCGCCGGTCCCACCTCTCTCGGCAGCCCCGCTCACCCCGCTGGTCCCGCTCGCCCCGCCGGTCCCACGGCTCGGGCAGCGCCGGGAACCTGCGTCCGAAGATCGCCGTTGAGGTAAAGGGCGGGTCAACACGTTAGGCTGCCCTGGCCGGGCCGGGTGCGCCCCGGCCCCGCAGTCCAGCCGAGACGCGGTCTCGTCCCGCCACGGAGGTACCGGCCTTGCACATCGACCAGTGGATCGAGGGCGTCCCACCGACCTCGGTGTATGCGCTCATCGCACTGATCATCGGGCTGGAGAGCATCGGCATCCCGCTGCCGGGCGAGATCGCCCTCGTGACGGCCTCGCTGCTGGCCGCCCGCGGTGTGGTCAGCCCCTGGTGGGTGGCGGCCTGCGCGATCCTCGGTGCGGTGATCGGCGACTCGATCGGGTACGCCATCGGCCGGCGCGGCGGGCGCCCGCTCTTCGACCGGCTCGGCCGGCGCTTCCCCCGGCACTTCGGGCCGGAGCACCTGGAGACCGCCGAGCGCTCCTTCCATCGGTGGGGCATGTGGGCGGTGTTCTTCGGCCGGTTCATCGCGCTGCTGCGGATCTTCGCCGGTCCGCTGGCCGGTGCGCTGCGGATGCCGTACTGGAAGTTCCTGATCGCCAACGTGCTCGGCGGCGTCGCCTGGGCCGGCGGCACCACGCTGCTCGTGTACCAGGTCGGCAAGGTCGCCGAGCAGTGGCTCAAGAGCTTCTCCTGGATCGGGCTGGTCGCCGCGGCGCTGGGCGGGGTCGGATCCGCGTGGCTGATGAAGCGCCGTGCCGCCAAGGCCCGCGCCGAACACCCCGAGCAGTCCGGCGGCCTGAGCGGCGAGCCGATGGAGCCCGCCGCCGCTCCCGTCGAGTCGGCCGTCGACTGACCGTCAGGCGGTCGTCGCGGGACGCCCGGACGGCGGTCGGCTAGGGTGCGGGTGACGGACCGCACACCCGGTCCGGCCGCGACGGATGGGGAGACGGGCGTGAGCCAGCAGCAGTGGACGGCGGTCGACGAGTACTTCACCGGCAGTCTGATCGGCGATGACCCCGTACTGGCGGCCGCCCAGCAGGCCGCCGACGAGGCCGGGCTGCCGCAGATCGCCGTGTCGGCCCCGCAGGGCAAGCTGCTCCAGCTGCTCGCGCAGACCGTCGGCGCCCGCCGGATCCTGGAGGTCGGCACCCTCGCCGGCTACAGCGCGATCTGGATGGCCCGGGCCCTGCCCGCCGACGGCACCCTGGTCACCCTGGAGATCGACCCGGTGCACGCCGACGTCGCCCGGGCCAACCTCAAGCACGCCGGCCTCGCCGAGGTCGCCGAGGTGCGCCTGGGTGCCGGCGCCGACAGCCTCCGCCGGCTCGCCGAGGAGGGCGCCGAGCCGTTCGACCTGGTCTTCGTCGATGCGGACAAGCCGAGCAACCCGGTGTACTTCTCGTGGGCCCTGCAGCTGACCCGGCCCGGCTCGCTGATCGTCGTCGACAACGTCGTCCGCGGCGGCCGGGTCGCCGACGCCGACTCCACCGACCCGGCCGTGCTGGGCGTCCGCCGCCTGCACGACGCGATCGCTGCGGAGCCGCGGGTCTCGGCGACATCGATCCAGACCGTCGGCACCAAGGGCTACGACGGTTTCACCCTCGTCCGGGTCGAGAGCTGACCCCGGCAGCCCCCGGCACGCCACCCCGGCCCCGAAGAGACACGAGACGCACACGATGAGGATCGGACTGCTCGGCACCGGCCCCTGGGCCCACACGGTGCACGCCCCCGCCCTGGCCGGCCACCCCGGGGTGGAGTTCGCCGGGGTCTGGGGCCGTCGCCCGGAGGCGGCCGCCGAGATCGCCGCCGCGCACGGCGTCCGTGCCTACGACTCCGTCGACGGGCTGCTGGCCGACGTGGACGCCGTCTCGGTCGCCCTCGCCCCGCAGGCCCAGGCCGACGTGGCCGCCCGCGCGGCCGCGGCCGGCCGGCACCTGCTGCTGGACAAGCCGGTCGCGCTGACCGTGCCGGACGCCCGCCGGATCGCCGACGCCGTGGCCGCCGGCGGCCTCGCCTCGGTCGTCTTCTTCACCCTGAGGTTCGGTGGCGAGCGGGTGCCGTGGCTCACCGAGCAGGCCGCCCGCGACGACTGGTTCACCGCCCGGTGCGACTGGCTCGGCTCTGTGTTCACCGCCGACAGCCCGTACGCGGCCTCGCCCTGGCGCCGGGACAAGGGCGCCCTGTGGGATCTCGGCCCGCATGCGCTGTCGCTGCTGCTCCCGGTGCTCGGCGACGTCGACGTCGTCACCGCCGCCCCCGGGCCGGGGGACACCGTGCACCTGGTGCTCGGCCACAGCGGCGGCGCCACCAGCAGCCTCGCGCTCAGCCTCACCACGCCGCCGGCCGCGGCCGGGGTGGCGCTGGAGCTGCGCGGCGAGTCGGGCACCGTCCGGCTGCCCGACCACGGCATCCCCCGGTCGACGCCCTTCAGCAGGCCGTCGACGCGCTGCTGGCCGCCGCCGGCGGCGGGGAGCCCCACCCCTGCGACGTCGCCTTCGGCCTGCGGGTGGTCGAGATCCTCGCCGCCGCCGAGCAGGCCCTGACCGGCGGAGCGACCGTCCGGCTCTGACCCGGCCGGCTCTGACCCCGCCCGCGCCGAGCCGCCCCGCGCTCAGCTCTTCGGGCGCCGGTCCTGCGGGCGGCGCGGCGGGATCGGTGTGGCCGGGAAGTCCCGCGGGCCCGTCCACAGCGAGGGCACCGCGTCGCTGCGCCGGGCCAGCTCGTAACCGATCGCCTCGTAGTTGATCCGCCAGCCGCGGAAATGCGGCCAGGCCTCGTCGACCGTCCGCTCGCGCTGGAATCCGGCGGCCGTCACCATCGCCACGGCGGCGTCGAACTCGTCGAAGGTCAGCCGGATCATGTCCTCCGGGTCCGGGTCCGGATCGAAGGGCACGCGCAGGGTCCGGGCGATGTCGCGCAGCGCGGTGAATCCGGCCCGGAGCACCAGCCGGGCCTCCGGCGGGGCCGACCGCGGGCTCAGCGACAGCTGTATGGCGGCGGCGTCCATCACCGCGAGCAGACCGACCACCCAGCTGCGGTGCGGCTGCGGTGAGCGGAACGACAGCAGCACCGGATAGTTGGAGTGGCCCTCGCCGAGGTCCGCGGCCAGCCGCTCCCAGTCCCGGTACAGCTCCGGCAGGGCGGTCTCGGTGGACACCAGCGACTGCCGGGCGAGCAGCTCCGGCCCCCAGGCGGGCTCGCCGGCCCGCGACTGGAGCAGGGTGACCTCGACCTCGCGCCGGTTGTAGGCGCCGTAGAGCGTCGGCAGGTAGCCGATCAGCAGCGCGATGATCAGCGGGCCGGTCGCCGCGGCCAGGAAGTCCAGAGCCGACAGGTGCAGGCGGTCCCCGCTGGCGAAGCCGAGCGTGAACAGGCTGGAGCCCGCCTCCCGGAACGACACCGACCAGGCCAGCTCCGAGGTGCCCTGCAGCAGCAGCGTGTACGCCAGCAGCATGCCGCTCAGCCAGGTGCCGAGCATGCCGATCAGTATCAGCGGCGCCAGCCAGGTCTGCACCCTGTCCTGCGCGCCGTACCCGCCGAAGGGCATCGCCGCCCTGCGCAGCACCGTCCGCAGCACCCGCCAGAGCCGGTCGACGAGCGCCGAGTACAGGCCGCGCGGCACGACCAGCGTCCGCAGGATGCTCGCCACCGTCGTGGCCAGGAGTGCCACGCCGGCCAGGCTGTAGATCCACCTCATGTGATCATTGTGACCCGTCGGTCGGCCCGTCCCGGCCAGGCCCCGGGGCGCGGCGCCCCCCGCCCGGCCACCGGCCCGGTCCGTGCGGGCTCGACCTCGACGGGGTCTTCTGTGGCACCATGGCGGCGCCCCCGCCGCAGACCACACCGGAGGACCGAACGTGTTCGCAGCCGAGACCGCCCCCGGCGCAGAGCCGACCTTCCGCACCGCCGGAGCCGATGACGTGCCCGCGCTGGTCGCCCTGGTCGAGTCCGCCTACCGCGGTGAGGCGAGCCGGGCCGGCTGGACGACCGAGGCCCATCTGCTGGCCGGGCAGCGCACCGACGCCGACGGCGTCGCCGAGGTGATCGCCCGCCCCGACTCGGTGCTCCTGGTCGCCGAGCGCGGCGGCGAGCTGCTGGCCTGCTGCCACGTGCAGCGCCGGCCGGCCGGTGCCTACTTCGGCATGTTCTCCGTCCGTCCGGAGCTCCAGGGCGGCGGCCTGGGCCGCGCCGTGCTCGCCCGCGCGGAGCGGATCGCCCGCGAGCAGTGGGGCCTGTCCCGGATGGAGATGACCGTCATCGCCCAGCGCGAGGACCTCATCGCCTGGTACGAGCGCCGCGGCTACCGGCGCACCGGCGAGTTCGAGCCGTTCCCGTACGGCGACGAGCGGTTCGGGATCCCGCTCCGCGACGACCTCCGCTTCGAACGGCTGGTCAAGGCGTTCTGAGCCGCGGCCACCGCGCCGCCGACCCGGGTCCGGCGGCGCCGCGGCGTCAGTCCGCGGCGGTCTCCTGCCGCACCCACTCCAGGTAGCGGCCGGACTCGCGGGTCAGCCCGGTGAGGAACCAGACCACCACCGCCGTGTCGTCCGTCCAGCCGAGCACGGGGATGAAGTCGGGGATGGCGTCCACCGGGCTGACCAGGTAGACGAGCACCAGCACCGCGAGCGCGGCCAGCTTGCCCGGCCCCACACCCGGGTAGCGGCGGATCAGGACGTCCCGGAGCAGCCGGGGCAGCGCGAACAGCCGGGCCCCCATGCCGGGCGACCCCGGCCGCCGGATCTCCCGGTACAGGCCCCACGCGGAACGGCCCACCGCGGCCCGGTCCAGCCCGCGCACCCGCTTCGACGCCACCGGCTTGGCCACGCCCGCCTCCTCAGTCCGGACGGACGCCCAGCCGCGCCGTTCCCGCGCCAACGGTACGCGAGCCGCGCAACCGCGGGCAGGGGTGGGTGCGCCGCGTCCGCGGGTGGCCGGCCCGGCCCCGGGCGAAACCCGGTGGACGGTGCGGGCGGGCCGCGCCTAGGGTCCGGTCGGAGCGGGTGTTCCGGGCCGCCGTGCAGCCGCGGCCCACGGTGAAGGGGTCGGTTCGGATGGCGTTGCCGCGGTTCCGTACGGGCGGTCCGGACGATGCCGGGGCGGTGGCGCTGCTGCACGCGGACAGCTGGCGCCGCAACTACCGCGGCGTCTACGCCGACTCCTACCTCGACGGCGACCTCGCCGCCGACCGGGAGGCCGTGTGGTCGGCGCGGCTGGCAGCGCCCGGCGACAGCCTGACCGTCCTGGCCGAGGACGGCGCCGGGCCCGTCGGCTTCGTGCACGTGGTCTTCGGCGACGACCCGCACTGGGGCAGTCTGGTCGACAACCTGCACGTGGCCCACGAACGCCGGCGCCGGGGGATCGGCGAGGCCCTGCTGACCCGCGCCGCGCAGGCCGTCGCCGCACGCGCCCCGGGCGCACCCCTGTATCTGTGGGTGCACGCGCGCAACACCTCCGCCCAGGGCTTCTACGCGGCGCTCGGCGGCCGCAACGTGGGGACCGCCCCGGTGTCACCCCCGGCGGGCGGCCGGAGCGGCTGCACGGCACCGCCGAGAAGTACCGCTTCGCCTGGCCCGACGCCGCCGCCCTCGGCCGTGCCGCCGCCCGGTGAACCGCCCGCCCCCGGCCGGTGAACCGCGGGACGCCGGCGTCCTCCGCCTCCCGGACGGGTCGTGGTGGGACTGGGAGGTGATCGGTTGGGACGCCGTCGCCTTCCGGCTCGCCGCCGGGTACGACCTCTGCTACCACCACGGTCTGGAGCTCGTCTTCGCCGACCCGGCGTACGTGGCCTGTCCGACGGCCTTCCAGGACCCGGTGTTCCGCGCACCGACCCCCGAGGAGGCCGCGGCGGTCGCACGCCGGCTCGGCGGGACCCCTCCCGTCCTGGTCGCCTTCGAGGCCGACGCGGGCGGCCCGCAGCCCGTGACCTGCCTGATCGCCGCCGCCACGCTCGACGTCGTCACCGGGACGGTCCTCCGCCACCGGCCGGAGCGCCTCGCGCCGGGCGAGCGCGTGACGGAGCGAGTGGCCCCGTGACGGTGGCCGGGCGGCGGCGCCGCGGTGCCCCCCGCGGGCGCCGGGCCCGCCGCGGCCGGTGCCGCCCGCCGCCCGTAGAGTGGCTCGATGCCCTTCACGTTCAGTCACCCCTTGGCCGTCCTGCCCTTCTTGGACCGGGGCCGGGCCCGCGGGCCGCTGGTGGCCTCGGCGCTGGTCTGCGGCGCGATGGCGCCCGACCTGCCGTACTTCGCGGGGAGTTCGCCCTCGGCGACGCCACCCACGCCTGGTGGGGCGTGCTCACCGTCGACATCGTGATCACGGCCGCGCTGGTGGCCGTGTGGCATCTGCTGCTGAGGGCCCCGCTGGTGGCGCTGCTGCCCGTCCGCTGGGCACGCGCCGCCGAGCTCCTGACGGCGCCTCGGGCCGACCGCCCGCTGCGGCCACGGCCGTCGGAGGCAGGCTGGTTCGCGCTCTCCGCGGCGATCGGGGCCGCCACCCACGTCGGCTGGGACGGCTTCACCCACCCCGGCCGGTTCGGCAGCCGGCTGATCCCGGCGCTGCAGACCGTGTCCGTCCTCGGGCGGCCGCTCTACGCGGCGCTCCAGTACGGGTCGTCGGCCGTCGCACTGGTGCTGCTGGCCCGCTACCTGCTGCGGGAGCTGCGCAGGGCGGCGGCGGCCGGCGGCCGCCCGTGCGCCATGAGGCTGGAGGCGGGCCGCCGCCGGCTCGTGCTGCTCGCGACCGGGCTGGCCGCGGTGGCCGGCGCCGGCTACCGGGTCGCCCGCCTGCAGCAGCCCGGCGAGACCCTGCTGGATCTGGTGCCGACCTCGGCGTTCGGCTCCATCGCCGGGGCCGGCACGGCCCTGCTCCTCTACGCCCTGCTGTCGGCGCGCCGGGCCCGGGAAGCGGCCGGCCGCCCGTAGCGGGCGCGGCCCGGCCCTTCCCCGCTCCGCCCGCAGCGCGATCGCCTCAGCCGCCGTACAGGCTCCGGCAGGCCCGGGCCTGCGCCGAACCGGGCAGCCACTGCCCCTGCCGCTCCGCCGCCGCGCACACCTTGAGTCCGGTCAGCGGCGGGACGGTCACCGGGCGGGTGCCGTGACCGGAGCCCGAACCGCGCGCCGTCCGGACCGGGGCCGGCCGCACGGGGCGCCGGGATGGCGCCGTGGCCGGCCCGTCGGCGTCGGCCGGGTCCGAGCCGTCCGACGGGGACGCGTCCGGAACGGCCGCCGCGTCCGGGCCCGGCGTGCCCGCCGACGCCACGGGCGGCGCCGCGCTGCCGGACGCCGCACCGGGGGACGGGTGGGCCGGGCGGAGCCGCTCCGTCGGGGTCGGGGAGGCGACGGCCGTCAGCGCCCCGTCGTCACCACCGGACGGCCCGCAGGTGACCAGTGCCGCGGCGAGCACCATCAGGACCCCGCCCAGCGCGGCCGCCGTCGTCCCGGCCGCCCGGCGGGGCCGGGGCGCCGGAGCCGGTGCGGCCGGCGGTGGCACCGCCTCGCCGGTCGGCTGCTCCCATTCGTACCGCCACGGCGGCTCCCACCGTTCGTCCATGCCCGACCTCCCGTGCGTGTGGTGCGTCCTGCCCAACGAGCGGGCGGGCCGCCGCGGAACGGGCTCGGCCGCTGGTCGTACCGCGTGTCGGCGCCCGGCGGCGGCTGACCGGCGCCGCGTTGCGCCGAACCGTTTCTCCCGCCCGCCGGGTGGGCGTGGTGCGCGTGCGCAGGCTCCCGGTGCGGACGATGCTGGGGGCATGAACAGCAACAGCAGCACGACCGAGCCCATGGTCGAGGTCGCCGAGTTCCGTACCGACAGCCGTTACCGCCTCGTCCACTTCAAGGGAGGCGGCTGGAAGCCGCTCGCCCCGGAGGAGTTCGAACCGGAGATCAAGCACCTCTTCCCCGACCTCGACCCGCACGATCCCCAGCTCGTCCAGTGGGCGGACCGCCCGTGGGAGTGGCCCAGCTGGCACCCGGGCGAGGCCTGACACCTCCGCACCCCTCATCGGTCCGGCGCCGGGGTCCGCTCCGCGGCGCCGGCCGCCCGTGTGCCGATCCGCCGGATCCCGCCCGGCCGCCCGCCGGCACGCCGTACGCTCGGCGGGTGAACCGAACCGCCTGGCAGGAGGCGTGGACGGGCGGCCGCCGCGCCGTCCACATCGGCGACGTGGCGGACTTCAACGCCCAGTTCGTCCCGCAGCCCCCGCCGCCCGGCAGCAGGCCCACCACTACTCCTGCCTCGCGGCGTTCTACACCCCGCACCCGGCCGCCCTGCTCCTCCCCGACCAGCCGGACGGCGACTGGAGTGGCTGGCTCGCCGAGGACCTGGCCTGGGGCGCCGTCGAACTGCACACCGGTCTCGCCGGCCCCACCGGAACCGTCCGCGCGGCGCTCGCCGCCCGCCCCGCCCTGCGCGACCGCCTGACCGAGCTCGCCCTGCCCGTCCGGCCGTGGGGCTGCACCGCCGGGCCCGGCCTGGACGCCGTCCGGCGCTACGAGTCCAAGGCCGCCTCGCACCGGCTCTTCACCCGGCTCGCCCCCGCCCACCCCGGCATCCGGGTGCCCCGGCAGGAGGCCGCCGACGGCCCCCGCCGGGCCGCCCGCCTGCTCGCCGCCCGGGCCCGCCGCGGAGAGACCACCGTCCTGAAGGCCCACCACGGCGTCGGCGGGTACGGGACGGTCGTCGTCACCCCGTGGGAGGTCGCGGCGGCCGGCGGCGCCCGTGCCCTGCTGCGCGGCCTGACCGCCGCCGGCCTGCTGCCCGACGGCGCCCCGCTGATCGAGGAGTACGTGCCGGGGCGGGGCCGGCTGCGCAACCTCACCTTCGACGCGGTCGTCGCCGAGGACGGCAGCGTCCATCCGGTCGGCACCGCCCTGATGCACGTGGACGGCACCGCCTACCGGGGTGCCACGGTGGGGCCCGCGGCCGGCCCGGGCGGCCCCGTGCCGGCCGGGACGGCCGCCACCGCCGAGGCGTTCGGCCTCGCGGTCGGCGCCGAGCTGGCCGCGGCGGGCCACCGCGGCTGGTACGACGTGGACTTCGTCACCGACCCGGCCGGCCGGCTCGCCCCGACCGAGGCCAACCTCCGGCTGACCGGCCCTGCCGTGGCGTTCATGCTGCAGGCCCGGCTGGACGCCGTGCACGGGCCGGGCCACCTCGTCCGGACCTTGGACCGGATGCCGCTCGGCGCCCGGCTCCCGCAGCAGGCCCTGCTCGGACACCTGCGCGAACTCGCCGAGCGCTGCGCCCGGTTCGGCACCCGGCTGCTGCCGACCATCCCGACCGCCGGCGACGACGGGTTCCCCACCGCGGGCATCGCGCTCGCCGCCCGGGACGGCGACGCCCTGGACGCCGCCGAGGCGGTGGTGCACGCTGCGAACGCCGGGCTGGCCGACGCGTTCGCCGCCCTCCCGGATCCCGGCATCGCGGACCGGCCGGGCCACGACGGCCCGCCCCGGTTCAGCGCTTCGCTGCTGCCGCTCCCGGCCGGCCGGCCTTGGCCGCGGGGCCGTCGGGGCCGGTGGCCCGCACCGGTCGGCGGGCCAGGAACACCAGCACCACCAGCGCCGCCACGATCAGGGTGACGTTGTAGCCGTAGACCAGCCCGGCCTGCGCGGGCCAGTCGTGCGGCCGGGACACCCGGTAGGCGTTGTCCTGCGGCCACCAGGCCGCCAGCAGCCAGGCGACGGCGACCCGGGCGAGCCCGGTGACCACCGGCCCGCGGCCCTGGCGGGCCATCAGCGGGCCGCCCAGGACCAGGAACGTCACGCCGAAGCCGAACGCCACCACCTCGATCAGGTAGAGCCCCTCGAACATCGACGCCCACGGCTCCGGCACCGGGCCGAGGTCGGTGGAGCCGGGCCAGAGGGTGTCGGTGAAAGCGCTCGCCAGCACGGTGACCAGCAGGGTGACCGCGACCCAGACGCAGCCGCCGGCACCCTGCGTGGCTCCGGCGGCCCGTCCGCCGCCGCCCTTTCCGGAGGGCGGGGCCGTCTTGCCGGGCCGGGGCGGCCCGTCCGCCGCGTCACGCGGGGCCGGCAGCGGCAGTGCACCGCGGTCGACCTTGCCGGCCCGGGTGCGGGGGAGCGACGGCAGCGGGACGACCGCGTCCGGGAGCAGCGGCTCGGGCAGCCGTTCCGCGAGGTAGGCGCGGACGGCCGCGGCCTCGGGGCGGCGCCGTCGGCGCCGACCAGATAGGCGACCAGGTGGGCGACGGGTGCGCGGTGCCGTCCGCCGCGCCGTCCGCCGCGCCGTCCGTCGGGCGGTGCGGTGACGGCGTTGACCGCGCACTCGCGGACCTCGGGGTGACCGCGCAGCACCGCCTCGACGCGGGCCGCGGTCACCTCGGCCGACTCGGTGTCGCCCTCGCCCGCCTGTGTCCCGGGCGCGCCGGCGCTCCCCGCCCGGCCGATGTACTCCAGGACGCCGTCGGGGCGCAGGCGACCGAGGTCGCCCGTCCGGTAGAGGCGGCCGTCCGGGTCGAGGTCGGTGGGGGTGAAGCGGGCCGCCGTCAGGTCGGGCAGCGCGGGGTATCCGGGCCCGACTCCCGGGCCGGCCAGGCAGATCTCGCCCGGCACGCCGTCCGGGACGGGCCGGCCGGCCGCATCCAGCAGGTGGACCCGGTTCCCGGGGAACGGGACGCCGATCAGCGAGATCCGCTCCGGGTGCTCGGGGACGTCCCCCAGCGTGGCCGGGTCGAAGTAGGTGCTGTCGACGGCGGCTTCGGCGACCCCGTAGACGTTGATCACCCGGACACCGGGGCCGAGGTAGCCCTGCAGGCGCAGGTGTTCGTCGAGGTACCACTTCTCGGCGCCCACCGTGAGCAGCCGCAGGCCGCCGAGCTCCAGGCCGCGGGGCTGCAGATGGTCGAGCAGCCGCCTGGCGGTGTGCACGTTGGTCTCCATGACGGTGATCCGCTCGTCCAGCACCAGCCGGTGGAGTTCGGAGAGTTCGGCCGTCCGGTCGAGGGTGAAGTTGCGGCGGGCCAGCACCAGGGTGCCGCCGGTGCACAGCGCGCGGACGACGTCGGCGGTGAACACGTCGAACTCCAGGGTGGCCGTCTGGAGGAACCGGTCGGCTGCGGTCAGCCCGTACACCTCGCACCAACCGCGGTGCGAGTGCAGCAGGTTGCGGTGTTCGACCAGAGTGGCCTTGGGCAGCCCGGTCGACCCGGAGGTGGTGAAGAGGCAGGCCGCGGCGTCCGGGGGCAGCACGACGTCGAGCGGAGCGCTGTCCTCGGCGGCCGTCTCCGCGGCGGCGGTGTCCAGACAGAGCACCGCCCGCTCGCCGCAGTCGGCCAGCCGCACCCGGTGCGCCTCCTCGGTGACGATCACCGAGGGCCGGGCCGCCGCCATGGCATGACGGACCGTCAGATCAGGTCCGGAGGGCTCGACCGGCAGGTAGGCGGCGCCCGTCTTGAGCACGGCGAGGACGGCGACGACGAGTTCGGTGTCGCGGCCGAGTGCGATGGCGGCGAGCCTGCCCGGCCCCAGGCCGAGCCGGTTCAGGTGGCGCGCGAGCCGGTTCGCCCGGGCGTCCAACTCCCCGTAACTGAGCCGTACTCCACCACAGACCACGGCCGGTGCGTCCGGCGCGAGCGCCGCCAGCCGCTCGAACAGGCCGTGGACGGTCTGTGCCTCCCCTGCATCGGGCCACCCCTCCGTCGTGGCGGTGCGCCCCCGCGCCCGCCCGTACTGACAGTGTGCAGGCAGTACGGCTGAGTGACGAGCGGGGGAGTCGGGGTAGTTGCACACCTGTCACCGCATCGGGACCTTTTACTGACGCTCCGTCAGTCCCTTCCGCCTCCGGCGGGCGGCGGCGGCACATCACGGACCTGCGGCGTCGTCCTTCCGGGAGCGCTCGGAGCGGGCCAGGTGCAGCGCGCGCAGCGCCACCTCGGTGGCGAACCGGCTCTCCGGGTAAGAGAGTTGCGGACCGAAGATGCGTTCGAGCAGTCGCATGCGGTAGCGGACGGTCTACGGGTGCACGCCGAGGATCCGGGCGATCTCCGCGGCCGTGCCGCGGGTGGTGGGCCAGACCCGCAGGGTGTCGGTCAGCCGGTGGTGCTGGATCGGCGTCATCCCGGCCGGCGCGGAGAGGTACCGGCTGGTCATCCGGCGGACGAGAGTGGGGTCGCCGAGGAGCCAGAGCCGCACGAGATGGTCGTCGCAGTGCGCGATCGAGCGCTCGGGGGCGACGCCGGTCTCGGTCGCGAGCAGGTGCCGGGCCCGGCGCAGGGCGACCTGGCAGCCGGGCCGGTATGCGTCCTGCAGCATGTCCAGGCTGCGGCCCTCGTAGGCCTCGAAGCGGCCGAAGCGGCGGTACATGTCGTCGCGCAGGGCGGTGGTCGCGGTCGGGGCGGCGAGGTCGACGAAGGTGGCGACGTTCTGCTTGATGCCCATTCTGATCAGCCGGGCGTTCGGGCCGTCGAGCAGCTCCCGGTACTCGGGGATCGCGGCGACGATCTCGGTGGCCATCTCCTTGAGCAGACTGGGTAGTTCGGGCCGCGGATGGCGGCGGGCTCGCCGCGGAGCGGCCCGACCCCGCGCGGGGGGGGGGCGACCGCGTGCGGTCAATTCCTCGGTGGTTCAACGAAGATGGACCACGAGCGGCATCCGGCGCAGCACCGCCCGTACACGATTTCCCGGGCCGGTGCAGAGGGCTCCGGCCGCGGACGGTGGCAGATCGAGGCCATCGACACCCTGGGCCGGTGACGTTCCGTCGTCGCTGACGGTGCTTCAACTCCGTCCCCGGCGAACCGGCGACGGCGATCTGTGGCCGCTCCGCGCCGCCGGTGTGCGCAAGCCGCGGGCGGGCCCCGCAAAGAATTAACCTCCCGGGTCTACCCGCGTAAACTCCCCGGCCCCCATGCTGGTTGACCGTCCGGGCCGTATGCCGCCCGGGCGGTCCCGCGCTTCCCGCACCCCTTGGAGTCACGCATGCCCTGGATACGTCCGCTGCGCCGTGCCGCCGCCACCCTCGGCGCCACCGCGATCGCTGCGACCGCCCTGCTCACCGGCGCCGGTACGGCCGAGGCCGCCCTGCCCACCCCGGTCTCCGCCGCGACGGCCAAGACCTACCTGGCCTCGCTGACCGTCGCGGCCGACTCCCACACCTCGACCTACGACCGCAGCCTGTTCCCGCCCTGGATCACCATCTCGGGCACCTGCAACACCCGCGAGACGATCATCAAGCGGGACGGCACCAACGTCGTCGTCGACTCCGCCTGTACCGCCACCAGCGGCAACTGGTCCTCCCCGTACGACGGCGTCACCACCACCAGTGCCTCCAGCTTCGACATCGACCACCTGGTGCCGCTCGCCGAGGCGTGGCGCTCGGGCGCGTGGGCGTGGACGACCGCCCAGCGCCAGGCCTTCGCCAACGATGTCACCCGTCCGCAGCTGCTGGCCGTCTCCGCCAGCTCGAACCGCTCCAAGGGCGACCAGGACCCGACCACCCGGCTGCCGCAGGCCTCCTACCAGTGCACCTACGTCCGCGCCTGGGTGCAGGTGAAGTACTACTACGGTCTCGCGGTCGACAGCGCCGAGAAGTCGAAGCTCAGCAGTGTCCTGAACGGCTGCTGACGCCCGACACGCAGCACGCCGGCCGCACCCCGGGGGTGCGGCCGGCGTGCGGTGGCCACCGGAGCGGCGCCGGACGGGTCAGGCCGGCAGTTGCGCCTCGACGGCGGCGACGATCTCGTCGGCCTCCGGCTCGGTGCGCGGACGGAAGCGGCCCACCACGGAGCCGTCGGGGGCGACCAGGAACTTCTCGAAGTTCCACTGCACGTCGCCCGCGGTGCCCTCGGCATCGGCGGTTTCGGTCAGCCGCTGGTACAGCGGGTGCCGGTCGTCACCGTTCACGTCGATCTTCTCGAAGAGCGGGAAGGAGACGCCGTAGGTGGTGGAACAGAAGGTCTGGATCTCCTCGGCCGTACCCGGCTCCTGGCCCATGAACTGGTTGCAGGGGAAGCCGAGCACGGTGAAGCCGCGGGCCGCGTAGCGCTCCTGGAGGCGCTCCAGACCG
This sequence comes from Kitasatospora paranensis, assembly GCF_039544005.1. Classification (NCBI taxonomy): domain Bacteria; kingdom Bacillati; phylum Actinomycetota; class Actinomycetes; order Kitasatosporales; family Streptomycetaceae; genus Kitasatospora; species Kitasatospora paranensis. Next base: position 1,119,594 of record NZ_BAABKV010000001.1, on the reverse strand, counting down.
GCGTACTGCGGGGTCAGGCCGCACTTCGAGGCCACATTGACCAGCAGCAGGGCCTTGCCCTTGTGGTCGCCGAGCGACGTCGGCTCGCCGGACAGGGTGCGCAGGGGGATGTCGTACAGGCTCAACGGAGGGTCCCTTCGGGGGCGGCAGAGGCTTCTGGTGCTCCGCAGCCGTCAACGCGGGCCTGCCCCGCGATGTTCCCCGAGGTCGGAACGGGTGCAGATCGAAGGGAGAGGCGGCGCGCGGGAGCCACCCGATCGGCGCAGGGTGCTGGCCCGCGCCGGTCGGCTGTGCTGTCCTGACCGGCATGAGCAACCAGGACGCGGGCCCCCGCTACGACGACCTCCGGGCGATCTTCCTGAACTGCACCCTCAAGCGGTCGCCGGAGCGGAGCCACACCCAGGGACTGATCGACGTCAGCCGCGCGATCATGGAGCGCCAGGGCGTCGCCGTGGACGTCGTCCGGGCCGTGGACCACGACCTGGCCACCGGCGTCTGGCCCGACATGACCGAGCACGGCTGGGAGACCGACGAGTGGCCCGTCCTCTACAGCCAGGTGATGGCGGCGGACATCCTCGTCGTGGCCGGCCCGATCTGGCTGGGGGACAACGGCTCGGTCACCAAGCACGTGATCGAGCGCCTCTACGCCTGCTCGTCGATCCTCAACGAGCGTGGGCAGTACGCCTACTACGGCCGGGTCGGCGGCTGCCTGATCACCGGCAACGAGGACGGCATCAAGCACTGCGCGATGAACGTCCTCTACAGCCTGCAGCACCTCGGCTACACGATCCCGCCGCAGGCCGACGCGGGCTGGATCGGCGAGGCGGGCCCCGGCCCGTCCTACCTGGACCCGGGCTCCGGTGGCCCGGAGAACGAGTTCACCAACCGCAACACCACCTTCATGACCTGGAACCTGCTCCACCTCGCCCGGATGCTCAAGGACGCCGGCGGCGTCCCGCCCACGGCAACCAGCGCTCCGAGTGGGACGCCGGCTGCCGCTTCGACTTCGAGAACCCCGAGCACCGCTGAGGACGCGGACACGCCTGAGCCGGTAGGTCCGCCGGCGCTCACGACCGCGGTTCACGGGGTCGCGCGCAGGGCGTGCTGAACGCTCGCGAGGAACCGGTCGAGGACGGCGGGGTATCCGGCGGCGCGGGAAGGGTTGAGCTCGCCGATCGAGAGCGCTCGGAAGCGCGGGTCCCGGCAGGCGGTGTCCAGTGCCTCGGACACGGCGTCGAGGGTGGGGCCGACGTTGCGGCCGTCCGTGCTCTCGGCGAGCGGCGCGTCGGTGAAGTCCAGGACGTCGACGTCGAGGTGCACGGCCAGGGGACCGGGCGGGAGCGTACCGAGAGCCCGCGTCACCTCGGCGCCCGGCGCCTCGGCGAGGTCGGTGTTCGAGCCCCAGCGCAGGCCCAGGCGTTCTGCCTGCTCGCGTTCCCAGGAGGTGGCGGCCTCGGGGTCGATGCCGAGGAGGTGGAGCCGGTCCGGGGTGAGCAGCGGGCGGCGCCCGAAGGCGGCCGTCAGCGGCTCCGCGGCCCCGGGCAGGTCCAGTCCGTGGGCGAGCCCCATCCAGTCGAAGGCGCCCTCGCGGGTGCTCGCGGGTGTGTTGAGATCGAAGTGCCGGTCGAGGTAGAGCAGGCCGGCGTCCGGTTCGTGTGCCGTGAGCGCTGACATCAGGCCCAGTGCGACGGTGCAGTTGCCGCCGATGACCAGGACGTCCGCGTCCTCCTCCAGGGCCCCGGCGACATGGTCGGCGACCGCCCGGACGGATCGGACCACTGCATCGAGGTTCTGGGCCCGCGGGTGCTGCGGGTCCGGCGCCCACACGTGCAGCGGCCCGTCCCCGGCGTCCCGGACCCGGCGGCCCGCCGCCCGCAGGCGATCGATCAGGCCCAGCTCACGCAGCACGCCCGGCGCCGCCTCCTGGCCGGGTGCGTAGCTGCCTGCGCTGCTCGGCGCGCCCACCACAACGAGATCCCGTCGCATCCACCCATCATTGCCGTCGGCCCGGATGGCCGCGAGCGGGCCGCGCATGAGGGTCGGCAGGGGGAAGGACGATGCCGCACGGCGGAGAGGGGCCGAGCCCCTCGGCTGCGGCGAAGGCCGGTTGACGTCCCCGCTACGCTCGGGGCTCTTCGACCGACCGATCATTCGACCGACCGATCAGGAGTCCTGCCGATGAGGATGGCCCGACTTCGTGGGCTGTGTGGTGCGGGCGTGTTCCGGCGAGGAGCGGGGCTCCTCGTGCTGACGGCCGTCGTCGCGGGGGTGCGGCCGGGTGCGGGCCGAACACGGACGCCTACGTCGACCTGCAGAACGCGATGAAGTCGCACCTGACCGATGTGGACCGCCGACCGGTCACCTCGGTGTCCTGCACCCCGCACGTCCACGGCACGACGCGCGGTGACACCGCCCACCTGCGCTGTTCGGTGGTCTTCGACGACGGGACGTCCTACACGGCCGACGCGCAGATCAAGAACCAGAACTCCGGCGGACGGCACAACATGCCAGACCTCTACAGCTGGGACAGCCCACCCCCGAAGTGAGCGGCCCCCGTTCCCCGAGGAGCAAGCGCGGTGCGGCGCCGGCCTCCTGACGCCGGTCGACAAGGTCCGCTCCCGATCCCGGCTCGGCCTCCGCACGTTACTGCTTGACACAATGCGTCATGCTGTAACGTGCGCAGTCCGAGACGCCGTCGGAGTGGGCAGCACCGACCGGCCCCGCAGGCCCGTCCGGTACCACGCCCTGCGACGCGGAGGACGACATGCACCCCTTCCTCGACCAACCCGGGCCGCTCGCCTTCGCGCACCGGGGCGGTGACCTCGGCCATCCCGAGAACTCGTTCGCCGCCTTCGCGGCTGCCGTCGCCCTGGGGTACCGCTACCTGGAGACGGACGTGCACGCCACGCGTGACGGTGTGCTCGTGGCATTCCACGACTCCCGCCTCGACCGGGTCACCGACCGGACCGGGGCCGTGGCCGACCTGACCTGGGAGACCGTCGGCCGGGCCCGGATCGGTGGCACCGAGCCCGTACCGCTGCTGGAGGACCTGCTCGACGCGTTCCCCGGTGCCCGCTTCAACGTCGACGTCAAGGCGGCGCCGGCCGTCGGGCCGCTCGTCGAGGCGATCCGCCGGACCAACGCCTGGGACCGGGTCTGCGTCGGCGGTTTCTCGGACAGCCGCCTCGCCGCAGTCCGTGCCGGCGCCGGCTCCCGCCTCGCCACCTCGCTCGGCCCGCGCGAGGTGGCCCGACTGCGGCTGCTCTCGTTGGCCGGGCCGGTGCTGAGCGGGCGCAGGGCGGCGTTCGCCGGGGTGTGCGCGCAGGTGCCGGAACGGCACCGGGGCGTGCGGGTCGTCGACCGGGCCTTCGTCCGCGCCGCCCACCGCCTCGGTCTGCAGGTGCACGTCTGGACGGTGGACGATCCCGCACGGATCAGGGCTCTCCTCGACCTCGGCGTGGATGGCATCATGGCCGATCGCATAGACGTCCTGCGGGACGTTCTCGCCGAGCGCGGGTGCTGGAGCGACGGCGGCACCAACTCCGTTACTGCGATGGGAGCCCCATGAACACCGCGGCCCACCTGCCGGATCACGTGCCGGACGACCTGGCCACTGCGGCCGACGGCCGCGCTCTGCGCCGGATGCAGTTCGGCTGGTACGTCAACGACTGGGCCAACGCCGCCTTCTCGGCCACCGTCCTGACGGTCTTCCTCGGGCCGTACCTGACCTCCGTCGCACGGAACGCCGCCGACGCCTCCGGCGACGTGCACCCGCTCGGCCTCGCGATCCCCGCGGGATCGTTCTTCCCGTACACGGTCTCCTTCTCCGTGCTGGTGTCGGTCGCCGTGATGCTGCTGACCGGCACGGTCGCGGACCGCACCGGGCGGCACAAGGAGCTGATGTGCGGCTTCGCCTATGTCGGCGCCTTCGCCACCATGGGGATGTTCTTCCTCGGCGGCGACCGCTACCTGCTCGGCGGGGCACTGCTGGTGGTCGCCAACATCGCCTACGCGGTGTCGGTCGCACTCTCCTACGCCTACCTTCCGGGCCTGGCCGCCCCCGACGAGCGTGACGCGGTCTCCTCCAAGGGGTGGGCCTACGGTTACGCGGGCGGCGGACTGCTGCTGATCGCCAACCTGGCACTGTTCGAGGGCCACGACGCGCTCGGCCTGTCCTCGGGCACCGCGGTGCGGATCTGCCTGGCCTCGGCCGGCCTGTGGTGGGCGCTCTTCACGATCGCCCCGATGCTGCGGCTGCCGTCCCGGGCCGGCGTGGCCCCGGACCGTGCCGCGGCGGTGCCCGGCCGGCCCGCCGCCGGCAGCCTGCGCGAACTCGCCCGCACGCTGCGCGGCATGCGCGAGTACCCGCTGACCCTGCTCTTTCTGGGTGCCTTCCTCTGCTACAACGACGGCATCCAGACCGTCGTCTCCCAAGCCTCGCTCTACGGCAGCGAGGAACTCGGCATGGACCAGACCTCGTTGGTCGCAGCGGTGCTGCTCGTCCAGATCGTGGCGATCGGCGGCGCACTGCTCCTGGGCCGGATCGCCCGCCGGTACGGCGCCAAGCGGACCGTCCTCGGCTCCCTGGTCGGCTGGGTGGTCACCCTCGCCCTCGGCTACCTCATGCCCGCCCACCGGCCCGCCTGGTTCTTCGCCCTGGCCTGCATGATCGGCCTGGTGCTCGGCGGCAGCCAGGCGCTCTCCCGCTCGCTGTTCTCCCATCTCATCCCGGCCGGCAAGGAGGCCGAGTACTTCAGCGTCTACAAGGTCAGCGACCGCGGCACCAGTTGGATGGGCCCGCTGGTCTTCGGTCTCGCGTACCAGATCACCGGCAGCTACCGCTCCGCGATCATCTCCCTGCTGGTGTTCTTCGTGATCGGCTTCGCCGTGCTGGTCAAGGTCCCCGTCCGCCGTGCCGTCGAGGCCGTCGGAAACCCCGTCCCCGAACGGTTGTGACAACCCGGCCCACGGCGCTCGGTGAGGTGGCGGCCGTGGCCGGAGGCGGTCGCGTGCCCACCGCGAGATCAATGACCGGAGAAGCCTTAGAATCCGAACTATGGGAGAGCGCCCGGGCGCGCCCACCGCGCCGCCACTGGTTCTCGTCACCGACACGGACTCGCAGCTGATCGATCCGTGCCGGGCCTACCACGTGGGCCGCGACCCCACCGGTGAGATCGTCCTCGACGACCCCCGGGTCTCCTGGCACCACGCCGTGCTGCGCGCCGCCGACGGCCACTGGCTGCTGGACGACGTCGGCAGCACCAACGGCACCTTCGCCGACGGACGCCGGATCCAGCACGAGGACATCGGCCCCGGCATGCGGCTGCGGTTCGGCAGCGCGGCCGACGGTCCGTCCGCGACCTTCGCCGACCTGCCCGTGCCGACCGACGGCCAGCGGACCTCGCTGCTCGCCCCGCAGAGCTCCAGCGTGTTCCGTCGGCCCACCACCGTGCTGCGGCTGCCCGGCCGGACGGTGCGGATCGGACGGGCCGGCGACAACGACCTCGTCCTCGACGACCTGGAGGTCTCCCGGCACCACGCCGAGCTCCGCATCCTGCCGGACGGCAGCCACGAGATCTTCGACCTGGCCAGCCACAACGGGACCTACGTCAACGGCCGCCCGGTGGTGCGGGCCCCGGTCGGCCCGGCCGACATCATCGGCATCGGCCACTCCGCCCTCTGCCTCTCCGGCGACGAGCTGGTCGAGTACACCGACACCGGCGAGGTCTCGCTCGACGTGCAGGGCCTTTTCGTCCGGGTCGGCCCGGACCGGCGGGTCCTGCTGGACGGCGTCGGCTTCCCGCTCGCCGAGAAGACGCTGGTCGCGGTGGCCGGCCCCAGCGGCGCCGGCAAGTCCACCCTGCTCAACGCGCTCACCGGGCTGCGCCCCGCCGACGAGGGCACCGTCCTCTACGACGGACGCGACCTCTACCGGGACTACGCCGAACTGCGGCGCCGGATCGGCCTGGTGCCGCAGGACGACATCCTGCACACCCAGCTGACCGTGCGCCGCGCGCTCTCCTACGCGGCCGAATTACGCTTCCCCGGTGACACGGCCAAGCACGAGCGGGCGGCCCGGGTCACCGAGGTGATCCGCGAACTCGGCCTGGACAGCCGGGCCGACCTGGTGATCTCCAGTCTCTCCGGCGGCCAGCGCAAACGCGTCAGCGTCGCCCTGGAACTGCTCACCAAGCCGTCGCTGCTCTTCCTCGACGAGCCGACCTCCGGTCTGGACCCGGGGATGGAGCGCTCGGTGATGCAGATGCTGCGAGGCCTCGCCGACGACGGCCGCACGGTGGTCGTGGTCACCCACAGCGTGCTCAGCCTGAACGTCTGCGACCGGCTGCTGGTGCTGGCCCCCGGCGGCCGGACCGCCTACTTCGGCCCGCCCGACGAGGCGCTGCCGTTCTTCGGCTACACCGAGTGGCCGGAGGCCTTCGAGGCCTTCGAGAGCGAGGACCACGCCACCTGGCAGCGCCGGTTCCGGGAGTCCCCGCAGTACCAGCAGTACGTGGCCGCCGGAGCCGCGTCGGCCGCACACCCCTGGCAGTCGGCCGCGCCGGGCGGCGGGGGCCCCGCCAGGACCCGGATCCGTCCGGAGCAGCCACAGGGCTGGTTCTCCCAACTGTCCACGCTGGTCCGCCGGTACACCTCGGTGCTGGCCGCCGACCGGCTCTTCCTGACCGTGATGATCGCCCTGCCGTTCGTCATCGGCGCGATGTGCCGGGCGATGGCCGGCTCGGCGATCTCCTCGGAGAACGCGATCAACGTCCTGCTCACGCTCTGCATCGGCGGCGTGCTCACCGGTTCCGCCAACGCGGTCCGCGAGGTGGTCAAGGAACGGCCGATCTATCAGCGCGAACGCGTGGTCGGCCTGTCCAGATCGGCCTACCTGGTCTCCAAGGTGGTGGTGCTCGGCACGGTCACGGTGGTGCAGTCGGCCCTGCTGACCGTGGTCGGTCTGGCGGGCGTCGACCTCAGCGCGAGCCTCCCGTCCGGACGGCGGGTGGAGAGCGGGGTGGTGCTGCCGCCGCTGGCCGAACTGGTCATCGCCGTCGCGTTGCTGTCGTTCGCCTCCATGATGCTCGGCCTGCTGGTCTCCGCACTCGTCCGCAAGGAGGAGGCGACCATGCCGATGCTGGTGCTCCTCGCGGTGGTGCAGATCGTGTTCTGCGGCGCCATGCTGAAGCTGCACGGGGTGCCCGGCCTTGAGCAGTTCGCCTGGCTGGTCCCGTCCCGCTGGGGTCTGGCCGCGATGGCCCAGACCATCGATCTGCACAAGGTCTTCCCGACCGGGATCACAGCCGACCCGCTGTTCCGGCCCGACCGCTCCCGCTGGCTGCGCTGCATGGTGATGCTGATCGCCCTCTCGGCGGCGCTGGGCGTCGCCGTCCTGGCCCTGCTGCGCCGACAGGAACCGGCGATCATGCGGAAGTAGCGGAACCGCACGCCGCGCTGCCGGGCCGCCGCGCCGCCGTCGTGCGGCGCCTCCCGCCGGCATCCCCCGGAACGACCCCTGGCCGCAGGCACGTCCGCGCGGCCTCATACGATCGTTTCGCATTCGTCGACTTCCCGGACGGGCGCTGCTGCCTGCTCGGCCGTGCGCCCGCCGTCCGACACCCCACCCGACATGATGGCTCCACCGCATGGCGACGGAGCCATGCATCGAGGAGGAACGTCCATGCAAGCCCGGAAGATCGGGGCGGCCGCCGCAACAGCGGTGGCGCTTCTGGCTGCCCGCGACCTCGTCCAGAAGCGGCACGCGCTGCTCCGGAACTTCCCGGTGCTCGGTCACGCCCGGTACCTGTTGGAGACGATCGGGCCGGAGCTGCGGCAGTACATCGTGACCTCCAACGAGGAGGAGCGTCCGTTCAGCCGTGACCAGCGCACGTGGATCTACGCGTCGGCGAAGGAGGAGAACAACTACTCCGGGTTCGGCACCGAGGTCGACGTCGAGCACGTCCAGGGGCACGCCTACGTCAAGCAGCGCACGTTCGCCGCCGCCCGGCCCGACCTGCACGATCCGCAGGCTCCGCTGCCCTCGGCCAAGGTGCTCGGCGGGCCGCGCGGGCGGGCCAGGGCGTTCCGGCCGGCGAGCGTCGTGAACATCTCGGCGATGAGCTTCGGATCCCTCTCCGGCTCGGCCGTCACGGCGCTCAACCGAGGAGCGGCGCTGGCAGGCACGATGCACAACACCGGCGAGGAGGCCTCTCGCCGTACCACCGCAACGGCGGTGACCTCGTCCTCCAGCTCGGCACGGCGTACTTCGGCTGCCGCAACGAGGACGGCACCTTCAACCTCGACAAGCTCAAGGACGTGGTCGCCGGTGCGCCGGTCAAGGCGATCGAGATCAAGCTCTCGCAGGGCGCCAAGCCGGGCCTGGGCGGGATGCTGCCGGGCGCGAAGGTGACCCCCGAGATCGCCGGGATCCGCGGCATCGAGGCGGGCAAGGACTGTGCGTCCCCGTCGCGGCACACCGCGTTCCACGACGTCGACTCGATGCTCGACTTCGTCGAGTTGATCGCCGCCGAGACCGGGGTGCCGGTCGGGGTCAAGAGCGCGGTGGGGGAGACGGGCTTCTGGCAGGAGCTGGCCACGCTGATGGCGCGTGGTGACCGCGGGGTCGACTTCGTGACGATCGACGGCGGCGAGGGCGGCACCGGTGCGGCGCCGCGGATGTTCGCCGACTCGGTGTCGCTGCCGTTCCGGATGGGCTTCTCCCGGGTCTACGGCACCTTCGCCGAGCTGGGGCTGACCGACGACCTGACCTTCATCGGCTCCGGCAAGCTCGGCCTGCCCGAGAACGCCGCAGTCGCCTTCGCCCTGGGTGTCGACATGATCAACGTGGCCCGCGAGGCCATGCTGTCGATCGGCTGCATCCAGGCGCAGAAGTGCCACACCGACAAGTGCCCCACCGGCATCGCGACCCAGAACCCGTGGCTGGCCCGCGGCATCGACCCGACCTCGAAGGCCGAGCGGGCCGCCAACTACCTGCGGACCCTGCGCAAGGAGCTGATGAAGGTCTCGGCAGCGGTCGGCGTCGCCCACCCGGCACTCATCACGGCCGACGACATCGAGATCATGAACGGCGACTACGAGGCCCGCACCCTGGCCGGCGTCTACGGCTACAAGGAGGGCTGGGGAGAGCTCGGCCCGCACCTCGCCGAGGAGATCACGGCCCTCCTCGCCGCCGCGCCGGCCCCGCTCCGGAAGCCGGCGGTCTGACGCGCCGGCCGCGGCCGACGACGACACGACGTGAGGGGCGGGACCGCCAAACGGTGGGCTCCGGAGCCGGGGAATCCCCGGCCCCGGACCCCACCCGGCGAAACCCCCGAACGCCCCGGGGCCCGGCCAGCCTGGCCGGGGCGGGGCGGGGCGACGGCGCATCGGGCGCTGACGCAGGCGCGTCGGCTGCGTCAGGACGCGGGCGACCCTGCCCGCAGGTCCTGCGGGCGCGGCCCGGTGTAGCTGCCGCGGGCGCGCATCCGCAGCGGCTCCTCGCGGTACTCCTCCACCGCGTGGGCCAGCCAGCCCGGCGTGCGGGCCACCGCGAAGACCACCTCGCCGGCGTCCGCCGGCAGCCCGGCGGCCAGGGCCATGGCGGCCAGGGCCAGGTCGACGTTGGCCCGCAGGGCCGGGCGCCCCGCCGGGCCGGCCGCCGCCTCCACCTCGGCGACCGCCGCCACCACGGCGGCGCCGCCGTCGAGCTGCCCCACCGCGTCGAGCAGGGCCACCGCCCGGGGGTCACCCTCCGGGTAGAGCCGGTGGCCGAGGCCCGGGATCGGCCGGCCGGTGCGCAGGTAGTCGGAGACCACCGGTACGGCGCCGCCGGCCAGGACCTCGCCGAGCATCCGGTGCGCCAGCGGGCTGGCCGCGCCGTGCAGCGGGCCGTCGGTGGCGCCGAGCCCGGCGGAGACCACCGCGTAGGGATGGGCCCGGGCCGAGGCCGCCACCCGGGCGGCCACCGTGGAGACCGCCAACTCGTGGTCGAGCAGCAGCACCAGGGCGCGGTCCAGGCAGGCCAGTGCCTCCGGCGAGGGGGCGGCGGTGGCCAGCCGGCTCCACAGTCGTGCCGCCAGCGAGGCGTCGGGCCCGGGGACAGGCGCGGTGCGCGGCAGTGCCTCCACCATTCCGGCGATCAGGGCCGCCCCGGCCGCGTGCACGGTCTGCTCACGCAGGTCGAAGCGGAGCGGGTCGAGCGCGGCGGCGACGGTGGCCGAGATCCGGAGCCGGTCGGGCAGCCGGATCCCGTCGGGCAGTGCGGCGGCGGCCCGGGCCAGCGCCTCGGCGGTGGCGGGCGGGACGCGCAGCGCCACCGGGGCGTCGGCGCCCATCCCCCAGAACCATCCGATCGCGGCCTCGAAGCCGTGCCGGGCGGCCAGTTCCACGGCGTCCCGGCCGCGGTAATAGAGCCGGCCGTCCTCGATCAGGGTCAGGCCGGTCCGCACCGTGACCGGCTCGTCGGCCGGTGGACGCACCGGGGTGCGGCGACCGCGGGCGGCCAGTTCGGCCACCTCGCCCGCGTCGAAGGTGCTGCCCTTGCCGCCCGGGGCCCGCTCGCTGCTGAGCTGGCCGCGGCTCGCGTAGGCGTACACCGTCTCCACCTTGACGCCGAGCTGCTCGGCGACCTGCTGGGTGGTCAAGCGTCCGGCCATGGTTCGCCCTCGTCCTCCTGCCGTATCCCGATGATGATCCACAGTATTGCACATTGATCAGGATCAACATTGACAACATCGATCAATGATCGGAGAGTACAGAACGTCCACGGAATCACCCACGAAAGGGGCCACTGCCATGCCGAGCACCACCGAGATCGAGGTCCCGCGCGGCCTGAAGGGCGTCGTGGTCACCGACACCGAGCTCAGCGACGTCCGCGGGCTGGAGGGCTTCTACCACTACCGCCAGTACTCGGCGATAGAGCTCGCCGAGGAGCGCACCCTGGAGGACGTCTGGCACCTGATGCTGCTCGGCGACCTGCCCGACGCCTCCCGCCGCGCCGCCTTCCTCGCCCGCACCGCACCGCTGCGCCGGCTGCCCGACGTACTGCGCCCGCTGCTTCCCGCGCTGGCGGCGGGCACCGTCCACGGCGGTCCGCTCGCAGCCCTGGGTGCTGCGCTCTCGATCGCCGCCGCCGACCGCGGCATCCGGCCGCTCTTCGACACCGGGTCCGACCGGCGGGTCGAGGACGCGCTGTTCGCCGCGGCGCTGGTGCCCACCGTCCTGACCGCGCTGCACCGGCTTCAGCAGGGGCAGCAGCCGGTCGAACCGCGCGACGACCTCGGCCACGCGGCCAACTACCTCTACATGCTGACCGGCGAGGAACCCGAGCCGGCCAAGGCGCGGGCGATCGAGCAGTACCTGATCTCCACGGTGGACCACGGCTTCAACGCCTCCACCTTCACGGTCAGGGTGATCGCCTCCACCGGGGCCGACCTGGTGGCCTGCCTGGTGGGCGGGCTGGGCGCGCTCTCCGGGCCGCTGCACGGCGGTGCGCCGAGCCGGGCGCTGGACACCCTGGACGCGATCGGCACTCCGGAGCGGATCGACGGCTGGATCCGCGAGCGCGTCCTGGCCGGCGACCGGATCATGGGCTTCGGTCACGCCGTCTACCGCACCGAGGATCCGCGCTCGCGGATGCTGCGCGGGATCGCCGAGTCGATCGGCGGCGAACTGGTCGACCTCGCCGTGCAGGTGGAGGTCCAGGTCGAGGCGATCCTGGCCGAGCTGAAGCCCGGTCGTGAACTCCACACCAACGTCGAGTTCTACGCCGGCGTGGTGATGCACCTGTGCGGTCTCCCCAGGGAGATGTTCACCCCCACCTTCGCCGCCGCCCGCGCGATCGGCTGGAGCGCCAACATCCTGGAGCAGGCCGCCGACCCGAAGATCATCCGACCGGCCGCCCGCTACACCGGCCCGGTGGCCCCGCAGCCGCTGCCGACGGCCTGACCGGCCCCGCCGGCCCTGTCGATGTCGGAGAGGCGCTCCGGGTGGGGGCGGCGGGGCCGCTCCCACCCGGGTGGTGGTGCGGATCAGATGATCGTCCGGCAGACCGTTCCGTTCAGCCTGAAGACGGTCGGGGACGGGTTGGCGCCGTTGTTGCCGCCGACGAAGCCGAAGTTGACGGAGTTGCCCCCGTTCGGCGCGAGCTTCGCGTTGTACTGACCGTTGGTCACCCGGACGTGCTGGCCCGTACTGGTGATGTCGGCGTTCCACCACGAGCTCGTGGACTGCCCGGTGGACGGCCAGTCGAAGTCCAGCGTCCAGCCGTTGATGTCCGCCGGGCCGAGGTTGCTCACCACGACGTTGGCGACGAAGCCGTTGCTCCAGCTGGTGGTCACCTGGTAGGAGACCGTGCAGGTGCTGTCGTTCGGCGTGCCGGTGGTGAAGGTCAGCGGGACGGAGGGCCGGGAGAGGCGCCCTGCCTGGTCCCGGGCCAGCACGTTGACCGTGTGCCGGGAGCCCGGCGGCAGGTTGTAGAGCGTGGCGGAGGTGCCGGTGGACGAACCGAGCAGCTGGATGGTGGTGCCGAGCTGCTCGTAGACCTCGTAGCGGTCCACGGCGCCGGTGGTGGCCGGCCAGCTCACCGTGACGGTGTTGGCGCCCACCGAGGTGGTCTGCGGAGCCCCGGGGGTGCCGACAGTGGCGGCGGACGAACCGGTGCCGCTCTTCGGGTGCACGGTCAGCACGGTGACGGAGTACGGGGCCAGGGTAGCCGACGCGGAGGTGGCCGTCCCGGTCGCGTCCACCAGTCCGTCGTCACCGGGCGCCCAGCGCTGGACGGAGGGGGCCGAGGAGTCGGCGGTGAAGCCCAGGTACCGCAGGTCCACGGTGTGTGAGGCGGTGGAACTCTTGTTCAGCAGCAGAACGCTGAGGTCGCCGTCGGCCCGGAGCACCGCGTGCGACGAGACCTGGGCCTCGGAGGCGCCGGAGGCCACCATGGTGTCACCCGGATCGCTCAGGGCGCCCAGCGCCTTGATGCCGTAGTACGGCGCGAACGGGGTGTCGACCGCCGGCTCGCAGACGCTGCCGGAGCAACTGCCGTTCGACAGCATGCCCATGTCGCCGAAGTCGGTCTCACCGCCCACCGTGGTGACGGCGCCGGCGCCGTTGTGGGTGTCCCACCAGTCCACGTTGAAGACGCCGTTCTCCAGGGCCGTGATCATGGCCTCCGCGGCGAACAGGCCGTTGGGGCGGCTGGTGAAGGCGCCGCTGCCGGAGTTGGAGTTCACCTCGGTCATCGCGATGCCGATGTTCGCGGAGTCGGCGCCCGCGTACTGGTTCACCAGGTTGCGCACCTCGCGGAGCTCACCGGGCAGTTGCTGCACGGCGGCGAGCGACTGGTCGCCGTTGCCGGTGTTCGGGTACCAGTGGACGCTGACGAAGTCGACGTCGTGGGCGACGGCGGCGAGCACGGTGTGGTTCCAGTCGCCGCTGTCGCCCGCGGCCACCGATCCGTCCGGCCAGTTGCCGGGCATGGTGAGCACCGCACCGATCCTGACGGTGGGGTCGACGGCCTTCATGACCGCGGCGTAGGCCTTGACCTCCCTGGCGTACTGGTCCGGCGTCTTGTCCGCGTGGGTGTCGTTCTCCCAGCCGCTGCCGTAGACGCCGTTGCCGTAGATCTCGTTGCCGATCTCCCAGTACTTCGCCCCGTAGCCCTTGGTGACGTTGGCGTAGCGGACCCAGTCCGCGGCCTCCTGGGGCGTGCCGGAGCCGTAGTTGGCGATCAGGATCGGCTGGGCGCCGGACGCCTTCACGGTTCCCATGAAGGCGTCGAAGTCGGTGCCCGGGGCGACGTAGCCACCGGGCGCGGTGTTGTCGACCCAGTGGTAGGTGTCGGAGTAGGAGCCGCCCGGGTAGCGCAGTGCGCCGATCCCGGCGGCTTTGTACAGGGAGACCACCTGGGGGTCGTTCATGGACGAGTCCCAGATGGCGGTGTTGGCGCCGAGTGCGGTGGAACCGACGGTGCCCAGGCCCGCGCTCGCGTTGACCGTGACCGTGGTGTCGCCGGTGGCGGCGGGGTCGGCCGCGGCGGCGGGGGTGGACAGCGGCAGTGCCGCGGCCACCACGGCCAGGGCTGCCGAGGCCGTCACGGCGAGGGGGCGGCGGAGCCCGTCTGGTCTCCTGCGGAACAGCATGGGGGTGTTCCTCCCGGGTGATACGCCGGCCCGGGGCCATGCCGCGGAGCCGGACGACGGACGGGTGGGTGTGCGGCGCGGGCGCCGCGTCGACCGTCGACGATGCGTGCGGCGGATGGGGATGGGAGCGCTCCCATGATGGGAGGGAGTGCCTGGCATGTCAATCTTCCTGACACGCCGAGGCGCAGGGCCCGGCCCGGACGCCGGGCGGCCGTCGGCATCCCGGCCCACGGCCGCCGGCGCTCCGCGAGGGCGCAGCCTGCTGCTTCGATACGAGGAGGGGAGTACCGCCGACCGCCGTGCGGCGCACGCGGTCGCACCGATCGGCCCCCGCCGGGTGGCAGGGGCCGACCGGGGTCCGCGGTGTCAGGAGACGTTGACCGCGGTGTCGTCCAGCACGAACGACGTCTGCTTGGTGTAGTCCTCGGCGCCGGTGAACTTCACCGTCACCGTCTGCCCGGCGTACGCGGCCAGGCTGAAGCTGTGCTGCTGGTAGCCGCTGGCGGCATCGGTGTTGGAGTAGGTGGCGAGGGTGGAGAGCACCGCGCCGGAGGAGTTCAGCACCTGGACCTTGAGGGTGTCGAAGACCGTGGTGCCCGAGCCGGCGGTGTCGATGTGCAGCCAGAAGCTCAGGGTGGCGCTGGCGCAGCCGGTCGGCAGGGTGACGGACTGGGCGAGGGTGTCGGTGGTCGTCGTGCCGTACCCGTCCAGCCAGGCGTCGTACGTGCCGGAGTGCGGCGGCTCGCTGGAGCTGCTGTTGATGCTGCTGGAGCCGCCGGAGTTGGTCTCCGTCCAGGAGGCGGTCGAGCCGGCCTCGAAGCCCGGGTTGGTGAGGAGTTGGGCGGCGGTGCACCCGCCGCCGGCCGTGCCGACCGTCCAGGTGAACGAGGCCGAGGCGGAGGGGCCGGTGGAGTCGGTCGCGGTGGCAGTCACGCTGTACGTTCCGGCGGTGGTGGGGGTGCCGCTGATCAGGCCGGTCGTGGCGTTGAGCGTCAGGCCCGCGGGGAGGCCGGTCGCGCCGTAGCCGAGAGTGCCGCCGGCGGTGTCGGTCGCGGCCAGCTGGAGGCCGGTGGCGGTGCCGACGGTGGCGGTGCGGCTGCCGGGATTGGTGAGGGTGACGCTGCCGCTGCCGCTGCCGGTGCCGCTCCCGGAGGCCAGCCAGGCGGTGGCGTTGAGGGCGAGGGCGGCGTCGGTGCCGGCGGGGTCGTCCCAGCCGTTGTAGAGGGTGTTGCCGCTCTGTCCGGTGCCGTCGTCGATGGTGGAGCTGTCGCCCCAGATGGCGACGCGGCCGCTGCCGAAGGTGCTGGTGACGAAGAAGGCGCCGGTGTTGCCGCTGTATCCCGTCCGGTAGACCAGGCCCTTCACCGACGGGTTGTCGGCGGGCTTGAGGGTGAAGGTGGTGCCGTTGCGCAGGATGGAGCCGGTGACGGTGCCGAACGGGCCGTGCAGCACCGGGTCCGAACTGTCGCTGATCGCGCGCGGGTTGTCGGTGGTGATGTTGAGGAGGTCCACCGAGAAGCCGAACGGGTCGGTGTTGTCGACACCGTTGTCGGTCAGCAGGTCGTTCATGATGGCGGGGAGTCCCAGCCGTCGTTGTTGCGGTCGCTGGCGGTGTGGTCGGAGATCAGGAACAGCCCGCCGCCGTGTTGCACGAACGTCATCACCGCGGTCTTCTCGGCGGTGGAGAGCCGGACGTTCGGCTCCGGGAGCACGAAGGTGTCGAAGTTGGCGAGGTCGAGCGCGCCGCCGGTGCCGTAGGTGATGGTGGAGCCGGAGGGCAGGGTCTTGAGGCTGTAGGCGCCGGTCTTCTGCAGGGCGACGCCCCAGGCGGAGAGTGCGCCCGTCCAGCTCGCCTCGGTGGTGGGGTTGGCGTTCTGGGCCAGCGGGTCGGGCTGGCTGGTGCTGATGATCCAGTCGGCGTTCCCGGCGGTCTCCGCCTTGGTGTTGTCGAACAGCACCCGGTGGGGGTGGCGGCAGCGGCAGCCGGGGCCGCGGCGGTTGCGGGGGCGACGGTCGCTGTCGCCGGGGCGGCGGTCGCGGCCTGCGGGGTCGCGGCGAAGCCGGTGAGGGCGGCCAGGGCCGCCGCCGCGAGCGCGAACCGGCTCCTGTGGGCTGGCATGTCGTTTCTGGGCATCCGTCAAACTCCTCGTGCCGTGGGGACAGAGGGCAGAACTACGCGCGTAGGCGCACTGCCGAGAGCAGCATGGGGGTCGCCGACGTCGAGTCACCCCATCATCGGGCAACGGGCGTTTGAACGGAACACGTCGAGCAGTGCGCGCCGCCGGCGGGCGTGGCGGGCGTGGCGGACCTGACAGGGTTGTCGGCGTCGGGCGCCGTCCCCGGAGGACCGCCGGCAGGCGGCGGCAGCGGCGCACTCCTGGCGATTGGTCCAGACCTATTGACCGCGCCTTGTCGCCCCTCCTACGATCCGGTTCGGCACAGCCCCACATGTCCCCACCTCACCCAGAGCCGGGCGTCACGCCCCCACGCGATGGTCATGTCCATGGCGCTCGGCGGGAAGGGAGCACAGCATGTTCCGTCGGAGGTCGCGTACGCCACGCCTGTCGGGCCCGGTCGGCCCCTGCCCGGATCCCGGCCGGCTCGAAGGCGACCGGGCCGGGAACGAGCCGTCCGGAACTCCCCGCCGGCAGAGGGCGACCCGCGCAGTGCAGGCGAACCGGAGCGGCCGCCGCGAGCAGCGTCCCACCGTCCTGCGGCGTTCCCTCGCGGGGGTCAGCGCTGCCGCAGTCATCGGAGCCGGGCTCGCCGTGGCCGGCTCCGTCACGGCCGGGGCCGCCACCCCCAACCTGGTGTCCAATCCCGGATTCGAGAGCGGTCTCTCCGGCTGGACGTGCTCCGGCGGTTCCGGCGCGGCCGTCGGCAGTCCGGTCCACTCCGGCGCCTCCGCGCTCAAGGCCACGCCGGCCGGCCAGGACAACGCCCAGTGCACCCAGACCATCAGCGTGCAGCCCAACTCGCAGTACACGCTGAGCGCCTACGTCCAGGGCAGCTACGTCTACCTGGGCGCCACCGGCACCGGTCTCGCCAGTGACCCGTCCACCTGGACGCCGAGCAGCCCGTCGTACGGCCAGCTCAGCGTCAGCTTCACCACCGGGGCGAACACCACCTCGGTGACCGTCTTCCTGCACGGCTGGTACGGGCAGCCCACGTACTACGCGGACGACGTGTCGCTCACCGGCCCCGGCGGCAGCAGCCCCTCGCCGACCGCCAGCCCGTCGAGCAGCGCTTCCCCGACTGCCAGCCCATCGACCAGTGCGTCGCCGACCGCCAGTCCGTCGACGAGCGCTTCGCCGAGCACCAGTCCGTCGACGAGCGCCTCGCCGACCACCAGCCCCTCGGGCGACACCTGCCCCACGAAGCCCAGGCCGTCGGGCAAGGTGCTGCAGGGGTACTGGGAGAACTGGGACGGTGCCGGCAACGGGGTCCACCCCGGCATGGGCTGGGTCCCCATCACGGACAGCCGGATCGCCGCGCACGGCTACAACGTCATCAACGCCGCCTTTCCGGTGATCCTCTCCGACGGCACCGTGCTGTGGCAGGACGGCATGGACACCAACGTCAAGGTGTCGACCCCCGCCGAGATGTGCCAGGCCAAGGCGGCCGGGGCGACGCTCCTGATGTCGATCGGCGGCGCAGCCGCGGGCATCGACCTGAGTTCCAGCGCCGTCGCCGACAAGTTCGTGGCGACCGTCGTCCCGATCCTCAAGAAGTACAACTTCGACGGGATCGACATCGACATCGAGACCGGCCTGTCCGGCAGCGGCACCATCACCACGCTGTCCGCCTCCCAGTCCAACCTGATCCGCATCATCGACGGCGTGCTGGCCCAGATGCCCGCCGGCTTCGGCCTGACGATGGCACCGGAAACCGCGTACGTCACCGGTGGCAGCGTCACCTACGGATCGATCTGGGGCGCCTACCTGCCGATCATCAAGAAGTACGTCGACAACGGCCGTCTGTGGTGGCTGAACATGCAGTACTACAACGGCAGCATGTACGGCTGCTCCGGCGACTCCTACCAGGCCGGCACCGTCCAGGGCTTCACCGCGCAGACCACGTGCCTGAACAACGGACTGACCATCCAGGGCACCACGGTCAAGGTGCCCTACGACAAGCAGGTGCCCGGGCTGCCGGCCCAGTCCGGCGCGGGCGGCGGCTACATGGCGCCGAGTCTGGTCAGCCAGTCGTGGAACGCCTTCGGCGGTGCCCTGAAGGGGCTCATGACGTGGTCGGTCAACTGGGACGGCTCGAAGGGCTGGACCTTCGGCGACAACGTCAAGTCCCTCCAGGGTCGTTGACCTTCCGCTGACGCTCCGCCGCCTTCTCGCGGACGTCCCGTCGCCTCCCGCCGACGTCCCGCGCCCCGGAGCACCGGGGCGCGGGACGTCCGTCGTCGGCGCGGGGTGCGGAGGCCTTCCGGCGGTGGGAGCCGGCCCGGCCGGCCGGTGTCTTCACCCCGGAGGGCCGGGCGGAGCGGATCGGCAGTGTCGCCCGGAACCGGGGACACGCCGGACGCGCCGTCGAGCTCGCACTGCGGGTGATGACGGACGAACTCGGGCTGCACCGCGCCGAGGCCTCCACCCCTCTCGAGAACCTGCTGTCGCAGCGGGTGCTGCGCCGCAACGGGTTCAGCCCGTCCGGCGTCGCGCACTCCTCGATCCTGCTCGACGGGAGCCGGCGGGACTCGCTGCTGTGGGAGCGGATCCTCGGCGACCGGCCGGTCGCCCCGGGATGAGTTCGAGCGGCTGGTTCCTCGCCCCCTCCGTGCGCACATGACTCGTCGACCCGTCTCCCTGGTCGGTGTGAGGGATGGTCGGCCGGGCAGCCCCAACCGTCGCCCGGTACAGGTGCTGTCGTCAAGACTTCGAGCCGGGAAACCTCGGCGGACGTGCGACGCGGCGATTCCGGCCCTACGTACGGAGCGCCCGAGGCGGGGCCCGATCCCGCCCATTCATCAAGTGAACACGAGTGGCGTTTCGAACCACCCGTTGCCTGCACCCTATTGACGCGGCATGACCCCGATGTTTCACTTCCTCCCGCGAGAGAGCGCTCTCACTCCGTCGAGAACCCTGCCCGGCCCCTCCCCATCCACCCACGCCAGGGAGAGTCATGTCTGTCACCCCGAACCGCAGAACCGTGCTCCGCGGCGCAGCGGTCGCCGCCGCCCTGCCCATGGTCGGCGGCCTCTCGGCCGGCTCGGCCTCGGCCGCGCCGGACGCCCGCGGGACCACCCACCTGGGTGCCAACGTCCTGGTCTTCGACCCCTCCATGGGCGATGCGGCGATCCAGGCCCAGGTCGACGCCGTGTTCAAGATCCAGGAGTCCAACCAGTTCGGCTCCGAGCGGTACGCCCTGGCCTTCAAGCCGGGCACCTACAACGTCGACATCAACGTCGGCTTCTACACGCACGTCCTCGGCCTCGGCGAGAGTCCCGACGATGTGGTGATCAACGGTCACGTCACCTCGGACGCACAGTGGTTCGAGGGCAACGGCACGCAGAACTTCTGGCGGGCCGCCGAGAACCTGTGCATCGTCCCGCCGGACGGCCTGGAGCGCTGGGCGGTCTCCCAGGCGGCCCCGATGCGCCGCACGCACGTCAAGGGCAACATGACCCTGTGGCCGAGCCCGCCCGGCAACCGCTGGTCCAGTGGCGGATTCCTCGCCGACAGCGTGGTGGACGGCCAGGTCGAGTCGGGTTCGCAGCAGCAGTGGCTGTCCCGCAACGACACCTTCGGCAGTTGGACGGGCTCCAACTGGAACATGGTCTTCGTCGGCACCGAGGGTGCTCCCGCGCAGAGCTTCCCCGCCCCTCCGATGACCACGGTCGACCGCACCCCCGTCGTCCGGGAGAAGCCGTTCCTCACCGTCGACGCCCACGGCTCGTACCACGTCTTCGTCCCGGCCCTGCGCCGCAACTCCGCCGGGACGACCTGGGCTTCGGGCAGGGCCGCCGGGCACAGCGTCCCGCTGTCGCACTTCTACGTGGCCCGGCCCGGCGACTCCGCCAGGACGATCAACCGCGCCCTCTCCCAGGGGCAGCACCTGCTGCTCACCCCGGGCATCTACCGGCTCTCCGACCCGCTGCGCGTCTCCCGGCCCGGCACGGTCGTCCTCGGCCTGGGTCTGGCCACCCTCCAGGCCGTCGACGGCAACTCGCTCGTCGAGGTCGCCGATGTCGACGACGTCACCATCGCCTGTGTGCTCCTGGAAACCGCCTCGGCCGGCTCCCGCGTCCTGCTCGGCGTCGGGGACGGCCACAGCCGGAGGAGCCACGCCGCCCGCCCCACCGCGCTCTTCGACGTGTTCGTCCGCGTCGGCGGTTTCGTGCCCGGCGGCACCGAGGTCGGCATCCGGATCGACAGCAACGACGTGATCGTCGACCACGTCTGGATCTGGCGTGCCGACCACGGCCTCGACGGCAGCGTCGGCTGGTCGGTCAACCCCGCCGGCATCGGCTTCCTCGTCAACGGCGACCGGGTCACCACCTACGGCCTGTTCGTCGAGCACTTCCAGAACTACGAGGTGCTCTGGAAGGGCAACCACGGCCGCACCTACTTCTTCCAGAACGAGCACCCCTACGACGTCCCCACCCAGTCCGCCTGGACGCACAACGGCACCAGCGGCTACGCCGCGTACAAGGTCGCCGACTCCGTCACCGACCACCAGGCCTGGGGCCTGGGCAGCTACTGCTTCTTCAACCTGCAGGCCGACATCCACACCGCGCGGGCCTACGAGGTGCCCGACACCCGCGGTGTGGTGCTCACCGACCTGATGACCGTCTGCCTCAACGGCCCCGGCGGCGGAGGCATCCTGCACTGCGTCAACAACAGCGGCGACCCGGTGCAGGACGGCTTCGGCACCTACTTCATGAAGCGCTACTCGAACGGTGTCGCGACCGTCTGACGCACCACCGGGGCGGTGTCCGGTCTCCCGGCACCGCCCCGGCCCGCCGGCCCGGGCCCGCCCCTGCGGGTCAGCGCAGTCCGGCGAAGAGGTCGTTCTCCGGCACGGCCGCGCCGGTGGTGTCCTGGACCCGCACGAAGGTCTCCACCCCCATCAGGTCGGTGAACCGCTCCTTGCCCATCTTCAGGAAGAAGATGTTCTCGCCCTGGCTGGCGTGCGCGGCCAGCGCGTCGAACTTCTGGCCGCCGAACTCGGTGGTGTCCACCCAGGTGGTGATCTCCTCGTCGGGGAGCCCGATCTCGGCCAGCGCGGCGGCCTCCGCCGGGTCCGGCTCCGCCTGCTCGCCACCGAACTCGCGCATGACCTCACCGAAGCGCTGCATCATCGAGCGCGGCGCCGTCGTCCAGTACACCTTCGGCGTCAGCCCGGTGATCGCCAGGGCCGCCATCGTGATCCGGTTCGCCTGGATGTGGTCGGGGTGACCGTAGAACCCGTTCTCGTCGTACGTCACCACCACGTCGGGCCGGTAGTGGTGCAGCAGTTCGGCCAGGCGGGCCGCGCCGTCCGCCACGGGCGTCCGCCAGAACGACCCGGGGGCGTCGTTGGCCGGCCAGCCCATCATCCCGGAGTCGGCGTACTCCAGCAGTTCCAGATGGTCGACCTTCAGGACCTCGCAGCTCGCTTCGAGTTCCTCGCGGCGCATGGCGACGACGGCCGCCGGATCGTGCCCGGGCTCGCCCGGCTTGGCACCCCGGTCCGTCGCCGCAACCACCGTCGGTACAGGTGACGAGGACCGTGCGAATGCCCTCCGCCGCGTACCGCGCCAGCACGCCGCCTGTCCCGGTGGCCTCGTCGTCGGGGTGGGCGTGCACTGCCATCAGCGTCAAGGGTCGTTCAGCCATGAAATCCGTCCTCCGGTGCGAAAGGTGCTCCGACCCAGTCTGAGCCCTCCTCCCAGGACGACGGACACCGGAGTCGGGACGACCCGGCCGTGCGCCGCCGCGTGCCGGGCCCATCGGGCCGCCGGGGCCGCCGACGGGCCGGGCGTCAGGCCGCGGCGGTCGTCCGTGCGGCCTCCCGCAGGATCGTGAGCAGGAGTTGTTCGTAGGCCGTCAGCGGGCGCGCCAGCGTCCAGTTGGCCATCACCGTGCGACGTTCGGGCGCCGGGCGGATCCCCAGCTCGGCCAGCACGCCGTGGCGGAGTTCGAGCCGGACGGACCCGCGCGGCACCAACCCCACCCCGAGGCCGATCCGCACGGCCTCCTTGATGCCCTCCGTGCCCCACAGGTCGAGGGTCCGGGCACCGGCGATGTCCCAGCTGTGCAGCAGGTCGGTCAGCTGACGGCGCGTCTGGGAGCCGCACTCGCGCAGCAGGAAGGTCTCCCCGGTCAGGTCCGCGGGTCGGACGTCCCGTCCGGCCAGCGGGTGGTCGGCCGGGCAGACGAGGAGCATGTCGTCGTCGGCGAGCCGCTCCGACCGGTGCCGGCCGGGCGGCAGGGTGCTGGCGCTCAGTCCGATGCCCGTCCGGCCCTCCTCCAGCGCCTCGGCGAGTTGACCGGCGGTGCTGACGGTGAGGCCGAACCGCACGGCGGGCTCCCGGCGCCGGAGCTCCTGCAGGACGAGGGGCAGGAAGTGCCCGCCGACGGTGCTCGTGCTGCCGATCACCAGGGGCTCCGAGCGGAGGAGCGCCGCGGCCTGGACGGCCGCGACGGCCTGGTCGGCCAACGCCAGCACCTCCTTGCTCTGCGCCAGCAGGACCTCGCCGGCCAGGGTGGGGCGGATCTTGGGGCCCGAGCGGTCGACCAACTGGGTCCGCAGGGCTATCTCCAGGTTCTGCACCTGTTTCGACACGGACGACTGGCTCAGGAAGAGGACCTGGCCCGCGGCCGAGAACCCTCGCATTCGATGACCTGTGCGAAGATCGCCAGTTGATTGAGGTTGAGCCGCATCATGGCCTCGCTCGCGTCCGGACGGTATGGGACACAGGGGCCGGCGCGGTGCCTCGTCGGCCCGGCCGGTAGGGCAATGTACCTTGCGCCGGGCCCTTCTCACAGCCTGGATCCCTCTCCGGTGCGGCCGGAGCGGCGGCGTGGGTGGGCCCGTCTCCCCTTCCTCGCACGGAGATTGACGGCCTGCCCGGCGGTGCCGGCCGGCGTCGGCAGAGTGCGGCCGGGCCCCCGGCCCAGGGTAAAGGATGGGCAAAGGCGCGGGACGTAAACCCGAATCGGGTCTCTTTCCCTGGTGACCGGCCCGCCTGTGGCCGGCAGTTCCCCGGGAGGTGTTCCGGTGCACCCTTGCCCCAGTGGTCGACCGGCAGCGCATTCTCCGTCCTGCGCTCTCACGCGCCGGATGCCCGCCCCGACCGGCCGGCGCACGGCCGATCTCGCCAAGTCCCGTGCCCGACCCCGGTGGTGCCGTCCCGGCACGCCGTGGAAGGAGCCGCTGTGGATTCACTGACCCTGACCGACGGCCGCCGCGAACCGGTGCGGCGCCGGTCGGCCGAGCCCGCCGGCCGGCCCGTGCTGCGGGACCGCCCGAGAGCGGTCCAGGCGGTGGCGCTCACCGTCTCGCCCGGGCCGCCCCCGCCCGGACTCTCCGCCGCGAAGGTCGTCGCCTACCTCCACGGCCCCGAGCCGTACCTCTTGATCCCGGACCCGGCCCCGGGGATGCACCGGACGCTCGTCCGCTGGCTCCAGGGCCGGTCGGCGGTGGTCGGCCCCGTGGTGGCGCGTGCGGACGCCGGAGCCTCGCTGCGCTGGGCCCGCACCCTGCTGGCGCTGACGCCGCAACGACCCGGCAGCACGGGGGAGATCCTCTTCGTCGAGGACCACCTGGCCAAGGTGGTGCTCCTCCAGGACCCGCTGCTCGCCGGCCACCTGTCCGCCAAATGGCTCGCCCGGCTCCAGGACATGACGCCGACCCAGCAGACCAGGATGGAACAGACCCTGCTCGCCTGGCTGGAGGGCGGGGGTGCGACCGGCGCCGCGCTGCTGCTGCGCATCCACCCGCAGACCGTCCGGTACCGGCTCCGGAAGCTGGAGCGGCTCTTCGGCAGCAGCCTGCGCACCTCGCAGGCGCGGTTCGAGATCCTGCTGGCGCTGAAGATCCACGGCATGGCCGCCGAGTGCGCCCGGCTGCGCCACAGAGCGGAGGAACTGCCGTCGCGTCAGGCCTCCGGGCCCCGGCAGGACATCCGGCCCATCGGACCCTGAGCCGTACCGCGTCCGGCCGTCCCGAATTCCCGTGACTTCCGACCGGGATCCCCGACGTCCGCATTCTGTCCATGTCGACGAATTCACCGACGGGCACCCCTGTGTCCCGTAGGTTGTTCGTCGCGGCAAGCCGGAAACCACCGGAAGGGAATTCCGGAGGCGGGCCGGCGTGTTCGCCCGCCCCGGCGTGATGAGGAAATCGATGTCATCTTCGAGGAAGAAGCGCGGACCCGGGAAAGTGGCCTATGGTTTCCCCAAGGCGACTCGTCTTCCGCGGTCGTTCGCCACTCTTCTCATCATCGTGGCGCTGATGTCCACGGTGACGGCATTGGTCGTGCCGGTGGTGCGTTCGGCGGGCTCGTACCGCAGTCCGCAGGCGGCGGGCGGCGCACCGGGCACGGTGCAGACACCGACCGGGCCGCTGACGGCGGTCGACCGGGACTTCGTCAAACGGGTCCGGTGGGCCGGGCTGTGGGAGATCCCCGCAGGCCGGATGGCCGTCACCAAGGGCGGCACCCCTGAGGTCAGGACGGCCGGCCAGCACCTGATCGACGGGCACACCGAGCTCGACCAGGCGGTGCTGCAGACGGCGGGGACACTGGGGCTGGACGTCCCCAGTGCACCCTCCGCCCAGCAGCAGGCCTGGCTGAAACAGCTGGACGCCGCCCAGGGCGACGAATTCGACCGGCTCTTCGCGAATATCGTGCGCAATGCGCACGGGCAGGTGTTCGCCGTCGTCGCCCAGGTGCGCGCCAGTACCCAGAATTCCGCCGTCCGGGATCTCGCGACCCTGGCGAATTCGACCGTTCTCGACCACATGATGGTCCTGGAGGCCACCGGGCTGGTGAAATTCGGAGACCTGTCCTCGCCGCCGGCCGCCGCGCCCTCGCCGTCCGCGACGCGGCGCTAGGCAATCTCTCCGAAGCAGTGCCGTCCGACAGGTCCCGGGACCTTTCCGAAATCCCCTGACACATGCAGCAACAAGGCTGCCCACGGCCTGTCCCACAGGCCCGATCCCGTTCCGAGGGTGCGAACATGAGGATTCACAAACGTGACAAGGCCAGGCGGAGGATGCTGGCCCTGCTGCTGGCCGGGGTGCTGGCGGTCACCGGAGCGTCGGTGCTCACGGTCGCGGCGTTCGCCGGGCAGCGCCAGCCGCCCGCGCAGCCGGCCGCCACCCGGATGGGCACGGTCGCCTGCGGCGACGTCGGCTCACTGCTGGACCAGGTGCCGGCGGCCGCCCAGCCGGCCGTCGACCGGGATCTCGCCGACCTCGACGTCCAGGTGGCGGACGCCTACCGGAGCCTCATGGCTCCCGGCGCCGGGGGCGGCGAGCAGCGCGTGATGGACGCCCTGGTCGCCAAGCGCACCACCACGCTGCGCAACCTCAAGGCCAGCGCCGGGCCGGACGCCGGTCTGCCCGGGGACCTCACCGGGCTGGCGAGCTGCGGGATCCGGCGCGACCTGGTGGTCGACGCGTCCGCCCGGGACTACGCACCCGACGCCCAGGCCGGCTCGTCCGGCTCGTCCGGCCCCTCGGGCCCGGCCGCCCTGAGCAAGGGCTCCGGCAATCGGGGAGCGGCCTCGGACGCGGCTTCGTCGACATCCGCACCGTCTCCCCGAACGTCGCCAAGCCCGCCCGCACCGGGTCGGCCACCGGCACCTTCACCTCGCAGTGCGGCCGCAACGAGAACCGCCACCTCAACCCCGACAACGTGATCGTGGCCCCCGGGGTGAGCAACGGCGCCCACCACATGCACGACTACGTGGGGAACCTCATCACCGACGCGTTCTCCGCGAACAACCGGCTCGCCCGCGCCGGCACCACCTGTTCGAACGGGGACCAGTCCGCCTACTACTGGCCGGTGCTGCGGCTCCTCAACGGCGTGACCGAGAAGGACGCCAAGGCGCCGGGCGGCGGCCAGGACAGCAACGTGGGGCGCATCCTGCAGCCGGCGGACGTCCAGATCACCTACAACTCCGCCGCCGGGAACAAGGTCCAGCCGATGACCCGATTCCTGCGGATCATCACCGGCGACGCCAAGGCCCTCACCAACGGGCCGGCCAACGCCCACGCCTCGTGGAGCTGCACCGGGTTCGAGAACCGGCAGCTCGCCGACAAGTACCCGATCTGCCCCAACGGCAGCCGGGTCGTGCGGACCCTGAAGTTCCCGGACTGCTGGGACGGCAAGAACATCGACAGCGCCAACCACCGCACCCACACGGCCTTCTCCCAGGCGAACGGCAGCTGCCCCAAGAACTTCCGGGCGATCCCCCAGCTGGTGGAGCGCGTCGCCTACGACGTGCCGACCGGCGTGCGCTTCGCCGTCGACAGCTTCCCCGAGCAGCTCCACAACCCGGTCACCGACCACGGCGACTTCATCAACGTGATGAACCGGAACCTGCTCGACCAGATGGTGAGCTGCATCAACGAGGGGCGTCGCTGCGGATGACCGCCACGGGCCACGGCAGCGGCCGGTCCGGGAGCCCCGGTCACCAGTCCTCGCGCGGCCCGCCCCGGGGCCAGGGTCCCCGTTCCATCGGAGCACAGCAGCACACGCCGGAGGGCGCAGCGATGTTGACAGGGCAAGGACGCCGATCCTGGCATTCGGCCGCAGGGCCGGCGCGAACGCGCCGGGGCGGCCGGGGAGGCCGGACGGAGCGGGTGGACCGGGCGGGCCGCACCGCCCAGGGGCCGGCCGGGCCCGGCGGAGGCCGGCCCGAGACCGGCGGCCGGGGTGCACCCACGGTGTGGTCGCTCCTTCCGCTGCTGGCGGTGGGGCTGGGCCTGGCGGCGGTGGTCGTCAACGGCGCGCTGCAGGCTTTCCTGGGGGCCGCCGCCGGGGTCCTCGCCCTGGTGTCGTTCTCCTCCGCCGTCCTGTGGGGACTCGCGGCGACCGACCGGCTGCTGCTGTACCCCGTCCACCGGCTGGCCGCCCAGGCGATCCACCGGACGATGGGTGTCGCGGGCGTGGTCTTCCTCGCCCTGCACGTGTGGATGAAGCTGATCCAGGGCCGGATCGGCGCCCTCGCCGCCATCGTCCCGTTCGCCGACCCGCAGCGGCCGGTGGTGCTGGGCCTGGGGGTCCTCGCGGGCTACCTGCTCCTGGCGGTGGCCCTCGCCGGGGCGGCCCGCGGGCTGCTGGCGCGGACGGGCGAGGCGAGGCGCTGGCGGATCGTCCACATCTGCGCCTACCCGGCCTGGGGCGCCGCGCTCGTCCACGGCCTCAACGCCGGCCGGGTGCCCGCCCCCTGGGTGAACGTGCTCTACAGCGTGGCCGTCGTGGGGGTGATCGGCGTGCTCGGGCTGCGGCTGGCCCTGCAGGGCCGGGACGCCCGGCGCCGGGCCGCCGCCCCCGTCCGGCCCGCTCCGGCCCGGCCCGAACCCGCCGCCCGGCCGCCGGTCGGTGCCGGAACCGGCCGACGACGGCAGGACGGATGAACGGCGCACCCATTGCCTGGCTCAACCGGCCGGTGCTGTTCGCGGGTCTGGAACACACCGAGCGGCTGGACTTCCGCGGCCACCTCGTCGTGCACGGCCGGCCGCCGGCGATGTCGGCGGAGGAGCTGGCCGACCTGGCCGAGAACGTGGACCTGCGGGGCCGGGGCGGGGCCGGATTCCCGTTCGCCAGAAAGCTCCGGGCCGTCGTCAAGGCGACCGCCCGACGCCGCAGCCGCCCGGTCGTGGTGGTCAACGGAACGGAAGGAGAACCGAGTTGTCTGAAGGACGCCGCACTCCTGCTGCGCACCCCCACCTGGTCCTGGACGGGGCCCTGCTGGCCGCCGACGCGCTGGACGCCGACCAGGTCGTCCTCGGCGTCACCCGGGCCGACACCGAGCAGTCGCTGCGCAGGGCACTGGACGAGCGGCGCTTCATGCGGCTGCCGGTGTCGGTCGTCCGGCTCCCCGAGCGGTTCGTCTCGGGGGAGGGGAGCGCACTGGCCCGCGGCATCACCAGCGGGATCGCCCTCCCGCGCGGCGGCGGCGTGCGGACGAGCGACAGCGGCGTCGGGGGTCTGCCCACCCTGCTGTCCAACGCGGAGACGTACGCGCAGCTCGCGGTCGCGGCCCGCCTCGGGGCCCTGCCCTACCGCGAGGTCGGCCTTCCGTCGGAGCCGGGGACGGTCCTGCTGACCCTGGCCGGCTCCCAGGTGGTGGAGACGCCCACCGGCGTCCCGCTCACGGAGCTGCTCGCGCTGTTCGGCATGGACGTCGGGCAGGGCGTCCTGGTCGGCGGCTACCACGGCAAGTGGCTGACCGCCGAGGCCGCCGCGCGGGCCCTGGTGTCCCGTCAGTCCATGCAGAGCCTCGGCGGGGCACTGGGCGCCGGCGCCGTCCTGCCGCTGCCGGCCACGACCTGTCCGCTGGGCGAAGTGCTCAGGATCGCCGGTTGGCTGGCCGAGGAGACGGCCGGCCAGTGCGGGCCGTGCTACCTCGGACTGCCCGCCCTGGTCAAAGCCCTGGAGGAGGTGGTGAGGGGCGGCGGCCGGGCCGCCCTGGAGCTCGTCGAGAACCGGATGCGGGCGGTCACCAAGCGGGGTGCGTGCAGCCATCCCGACGCCGCCTCCCGGTTCGTCGCCTCGGCCCTGGAGGTCTTCGACGACGACCTGCAGCTGCACTCGTACCAGCGCGGCTGCGGCCGGCCCGTCCAGGACGTGCTCCCGCTGCCGGTCGTGGAGAGCGCCGGAAGCATCGTCGTGGACTGGACGCTCTGCGAAGCCCACGGGCTCTGCACCAGCGTCCTGCCCGAGGTGATCAGCCTGGAGGCGGACGGCTTCCCTGCCGCCGGTGTCATGCCGGTGCCGCCGCAACTGCTCCAGCAGGCGGCCCGGGCCGTCGACCGGTGCCCCGCGCTGGCCCTGCGCATCCAGTGAGCGCCGCCCGGCCCGGGCCGGCCACCGCGCCGACCGCCGGACCCGAACACCCATCCCGACCACCACCGACCCGAACGCAGTTCCCCGACCGTTCCGTTCCACCGATGGAAAGGCAAGGAAGATCTTGACGACGAAACGATACGGCCTCGTGGCGGTCTGCCTCGTGCTGGCCGGCCTCGTGCTCATGGCGGCCTTCGGAGGCGCCAGCAGCAGTGCCACCACGTCCTACGGGGCCTCCGGCCAAACCCAGTTGGCCGGTGCGACGCCGTCCCCGGCCGGCGCCTACGGCGACTACGGCAGCACCGGGGCCTCGCCGGCGGCCGCCAACGGCAAGTCCGGCGGACAGCTGGCCGTCCGGGTGGACGACCAGCTCGGCCCGGTGATGACCGACGGTCAGGGCTTCACCCTCTACCGCTTCGACAAGGACACCGCGAAGCCGCCAGCGTCCAACTGCTCCGGGGCTGCGCGACCACCTGGCCGCCCGTCATCAACGACGCCAGTACCGCGGCGGGCACCGGGATCGATCCGGGCAAGCTCGGCGAGATCACCCGGGCCGACGGCACGCACCAGCTGACGGTGGGCGGCTGGCCCGCCTACCGGTACGCGCAGGACACCGCCCCCGGCGACACCAAGGGCCAGGGCGTGGGCGGTACCTGGAACGCCCTGGCGCCGGACGGGTCGAAGGCCAAGGCGGCCGGCGCCGGCGCCTCGGCGTCCGCCTCGGCGACGGCCGCGCCGCAGCCGTCCCAGCAGGCCCCGACCGGAGCGCAGATCTCCGTCATGAACCACCCGCAGCTCGGCCCGATCATGGTGGACGGCTGGGGCCGGACGCTGTACCACTACGGCAAGGACACCGCCTGGCCGATGCGCTCCAACTGCGAGGGGGCGTGCCTGAAGATCTGGACGCCCGCGCCCCCGGTCGACGCCAGCAAGATCAAGGGTGTGAACCCGAAGCTGATCGGCAAGATGAAGCGTCCGGACGGCACCTGGCAGCTGAGCATCAACTGCACGCCCGCGTACACCTACACGGGCGACCAGGGCTACGGTGACGCCCTCGGGAACGGGATGGACAACCAGTGGACGGCCATCAACCCGATGGGCAAGGCGGCCACCGGCCCGTGAGTGCCACGGGTACCGCCCGCGCACCGGCCGGCCGGGCCCTGACCGTCCGTGGCGCCCTCCGGTGGGCCGCGCTGCTGGCCCTGCTCCTCCTGGGGCTCACGGAACTCCTCTGGGGGCCAGGCGGGTTGACCGGGTCCTCGCAGGCGTCGCCGGGCCCCGTCCGGAGGTCGGTGGAGGAGCTGGCCCGGCGGATCGGCTGCACGGCCGAGATCACCGCCGACGCGGCCGACCTCCGGCAGGGCCTGTGCACCGCGGGCGGGGACGAGATCTGGATCGCGACCTTCCCGACACCGCGTGCCCAGGACGCCTGGACCTCGGAGGCGGAGGCCTACGGCGGGTCGTACCTGGTGGGCGACGGATGGGTGGTCGTGCTGTCCGACACCACGACGGACCGGTTGCACGGCCTGCTCGGAGGAGTGATCGTCGGCGGGGCCGACCACGGCGGTGCGCACGTGCACGCCGGTGGTGGGTGACCGGGCAAAGGAATGGCAACAGGGTGGGGGCTCCCACCGGCTATCGGCCGGCGGGAGCCCCCACCCTGTTGCCGCTGTGCGTGCCCGACCGGTGCCGGAGCGCCACCCGACAGGGCTGACGCAGAGTCATGATTCTGCCTCGGCAGAGACGTTCAACCATGCGAATGCCGTATGAACTTTCCCGTTATTTACCGGGAGTCACACTTGACGCGGCCTCGCCACGGGGTCGCCGGGCCCCGCGGTCGGCCGCCACGGCGCGCGCGGCGGCGGGTGTGCGCCTCCGGGCACACCTTCACGCGGATTCCCCACATTCGGATCCGGAATCGCCGGGCGTACGACCGTTCATGGCGACAGTTGCCTTGAAACCCGTGGGACTGGTGTGCTGTGGCCCTTCCTGCCACACCGTCCCGACGGCCCCAGCAGCAGACCGCCGTCGATGCCCTTCATGAGGCAGTTCGCCGTCCCGGCCCCGCACGGTCGTCACACCGGTCAGGCCCACGAACTCCCCATCGTGAGAAGGCCAGAGCTGAGGAGGAACAAGGTGACCCTTCGGACCAGCACCCGCGAATCGGGTATGAGCGCGCTGAGCGACGCGGAACTCGCGGCGGCGCTCGCCACCTCGACCACCACCCGCAACTCCCGTATCCGGGACGTGATGGCCGAGGTGTTCCGGCGCCACCACGCCGCCGTGCTCGCCTACGCCCGCCGCTACTGCCGCGACCCGCAGACCGCCCAGGACCTCGCCGCCGAGGCCTACGCCAGCACCTACCTCTCCGTCGCCCGCGGCCGCGGCCCGCGGTACGCCTGGCGGCCCTACCTGATGGCGTGCGTCCGCCGCACCGCGATGGAGTGGAGCGCCCAGACCACGGACCGGATCCTGCTGCCGGAGGACTTCCACACCTGGGCCGAGTGCCTGGCCGACGAGGCGGAGACCGAGGGCGCGCTGCTCGCCGCCGAGGAGACGGCACTCGTCGCCCGGGCGTACCGCACCCTGCCCGACCGGTGGCAGGTGCTGCTGTGGTTCTTCGTGGTCGAGGGCGAGCCGGCCGCCACCGTCGCCCAGCGGATGAGCATGACGCCGAGCGGGGTGCGCTCCCTGGCGGCCCGCGCGCGTGCCGGGCTGCGAGAGGCCTACCTGCGCGAGAACGTGGACGAGGGGACGGGGCTGGAGTGCCGCTACTTCACCTCGCTGCTGGCCGGCGCCGTCCGCCGGCCGGGCCGGCGGCGGGGGCGTGAACTGGCCCGGCACCTCCAGGAGTGCCCCGGC
This sequence comes from Kitasatospora paranensis, assembly GCF_039544005.1. Classification (NCBI taxonomy): domain Bacteria; kingdom Bacillati; phylum Actinomycetota; class Actinomycetes; order Kitasatosporales; family Streptomycetaceae; genus Kitasatospora; species Kitasatospora paranensis. The sequence continues at coordinate 1,087,584 of NZ_BAABKV010000001.1, read as the reverse complement.
TGCGGGCGGGTGGCCGCGGAGTTCCGCCGGGCCAACCACCGCATCGCGATCTCCGCGCTCGTCCCCATCGGCCCCGAGGCGGTGCCGTCGTGCTGAGCCCCGCGGGCCCGCCCGGCAGCTGCCGGCCTCCCACCCGGCCCCCCACCCGGCGACCCGGCCCGATCCGGGCGGTCCGCGGCACCTACCCGGGCGCACGAAGGCGGCACGGACCGCCCTGAGCGGGGAGGCCCGGGCGGGCGGCGGCTTCAACTCCGAAGCGGCCACCCGGGGTGGGGCCTCGGCACGGAGCAGTCCCGGAACGTACGATCGGCCAATGTCTGACATGACGGAAACCACGCCGGGCTGGCTCGCTCCCGAGGAGCTCGAATCCACCCGGGCCCGGATGCCGATCCTCTACGTCGAAGCCGTGCCGGTGCGTGTCGACGACGCCGGCGAGGTCACCAGGATCGGTCTCCTGCTGCGGATCGGACCGGACGGGACGGTCAGCCGGACGCTGGTCTCCGGCCGGGTGCTGCACCACGAGCGGATCCGCGACGCACTGCAACGGAACCTGGAGAAGGACCTCGGGCCGGTGGCCCTGCCGCGGATCCCGGCCTCGCTGCAGCCGTTCACCGTCGCCGAGTACTTCCCCACCCCGGGGATCACCGAGTTCCACGACCCCCGGCAGCACGCGGTCTCGCTCGCCTACATCGTGCCGGTGGCCGGCGACTGCAGACCCCGGCAGGACGCGCTCGACCTGGTCTGGTTCAGCCCGGAGGAGGCCGCGTCGCCCGTGGTGCAGCAGGAGATGCCCGGCGGGCAGGGCGTGCTGCTCAAGCGGGCCCTCGCCCACGTCGGTTGCCTGAGCTGACCGTCCGTCGTCCTCCGGCGGCGTCGTCTGCCGGTGGCGTCGGCCGCCGCACCGTCCTCGCGCTCCGCGCCGCCGTGGTCGACCCGGTGACGACGCCGGGCCGGAGGAGGCCGCGGCGGCCGAGGGCGGCGGTCGGCCCCGCCCCGGGACTCAGGCGAGCCAGCGGGCGCTGTGCCGATGGCGCCCGGGCTCGACCTCGATGTCCGACACCTGCCCCAGGCGGACCCGGTCCAGCTGTCGTCGCGTCAGCTGACGGGCACGCCGCTCCGCGACGTACGCGTCGGCAGCCACTCCTCCTCCCCGCGGATCACTGCGGGCGAAGAAGTGCACGGCAACACGGCGGCGCACCTCCTGCGGCACCGGTCGCCGTCCTTCGCGGGCGGCGATGCGCACGCCTGCGGAGCTGTACCGGAGCTCGCGGACCAGGACGGCACGCCACGGCCTCGCGGTGCGGGCCCCGACCGGGACGGGGCGGACCTCCGGGCGGTGCGTGCGGTGCGCGCTTCGTGCCATGCCCCACTCCTACCGGCTCCCGGCACCGTGCCGCCAGTGGTTTCGGCCCGGGCCGGGACGCGGTGCGCGGGGGACGGCACAGGCCGGGCCGGGACCCCCGCCGGGGAGGGCCGTCCCGGTGCGGCACGGGCGGGGGCCTCCTACGGTGGTGGCAGGACGCCCGGCGCTCGCGGACACCCTCACTCTCCGCGCCTCCGCGTCGGTGCCTGCGACCAGGAGACCGATCGACATGACCATTGCCTCTGAGACCCCCGTCCTGGACACCCTCGCCGCCATGACCGTGGACTCGGTCGAGCGGTGCGGGATGGCCCCGGACATGCTCATCATGACCAGGATCGCCGCGCTGGCCGCCTCGGACGCGCCCCCGATCTCCTACCTCGCCCACATCGAGCCCGGTCTGCGGGCCGGCCTGACCGCCGCGCAGCTGCAGGACGTCCTGGTGGCCGTCGCCCCCATCATCGGGACGGCCCGGGTCATGACGGCGGCCGGCAACATCGCCTCGGCGCTCGGCGTCGCGATCGCGGTCGCCGACGCGGAGATCGAGGCCGAGACCCGGGGCTGAGACCCGGGGCAGACAGCGGACGCTCGTGCCGGCCTCCGGCCCCCGCCGCCGCCCGGCGGTGCCCCGGCGGCCGGGCTTCACCCGAACGGCCCTGCCCGCCGGTGCCGCTTTCCGAAGCGGCCCCGGCGGGCATCCGTCGGCCCGGCGGGGCGCGACCAGGCGCCGGCTCAGGCGAGGCCGTTGACCCGCACGGCGGTCGAACGGAACGCCGCCGTCCGCTCCGCCCCGGTCAGGCGCTCCGTCGACTCACCGGCCACCCGCACGACATCGCCGTAGCCGGCGGCCATGGTGGTCGGCTTCGGTCAGCAGCCCGGACAACTTGCACGCGGTGTTCGGCTGCGCCGTCAGCGCCCGGACGGCCGTCCGCCATCCGTCGGGCCGCCCCGACCGGACCGGCGGTTTACCCAAGTGGTCGAGGACGAAGGTGAGTTCCGGCACCCGTCGGGCGGCCTCGATGGCCGCGGGCAGCTGGTGCGGCAGCACCAGCAGGTCGTATGCGAGCCCGGCCTCGGCCACCGCCCGGAGCCCGCGCAGGGTGTCCGGCCGGGCCAGCCGGTCCGGGGCGGGCTCGCCCTGCACCTGGTGGCGACGCCGACGAGGAACTCGCCGCCGGGTGCCTCGCGCAGGGCGGCCAGGTCGCTCGCGACGTCCGCGGCCGCCAGGTCCGTCCAGCCGACCACCCCGGCCACCAGGTCGTCCGAGGCGGCCAGGGCGAGCAGCTCCGGGGTCTCCTCGGCCACCGTGACCGTCTGTACCGGCACCATCCCGGCGACCCCGGCCGCCCGGGCCCGCGGAGCCAGCTCGGACAGGGTGAAGTCCCGCCTGAGCGGCGCGAGTCCGGGGCCGATGATCACCACGCTGCGGCCCCGGGCGGCCGCCTCCGGGAGCAGGTCGGCGAGGCCGCCCTGGTCGAGCAGGCGGTAGCGGCCCGCCAGCAGGACGCCATCGCCGACCGCCGTCCCGATCTCGCGGAGGCCGGGGCGCGCGTGCACGTCGCAGGCGTCGAACAGTGGCTCCGCGGGGCGCTCGGCCCCTAGGTTCCGCGCCGCGGGGCCCCGGTCGCGCTAGCGGCCCGGCGCGCCGGGGGAGGGCCCGGGGCCGGGTGCCACGGGTGGGGTACGGCGGGCGAGCAGCTTGCCGAGCTCCCAGAGGACCAGGAGGGCGACGGGGGCCAGCAGGGCCCAGCCGAACTGGCCGAGGGTGATCTCGGTAGTGCCGAGCATGCGGCGGAAGGCGTCCATCTGGGTCACCAGGACGGCGAGGACGAACTCCGACAGGGCCGCCAGGTTCATCGGCCGGCTGTCGAACGTGGTGGGGGTCAGGGCGGTCGCGCGTTCGCTGCGGCATTCGTAGGCCGCCACGATCAGGCAGAGCGCGAAGGCGGTGAACGCGATCGAGTTGCCCGTCCTGATGTCGCCGAAGTGGTGCTGGCCCAGGGTGATCAGCAGCAGCAGGGCCACGGTGACGGCCAGTCCGCTGAGTCCGACGGTGACCATGACGGACTTGGTCAGCAGCGATTCGCCGCGCGGGCGCGGGGTGCGCCGCATCAGGCCGGGGCTCGCCAGGTCGAAGCCCAGGGCGAAGCCGAACGGCGCGTTGACGACGAAGTGGATCCACAGCACCTGCGGCGGGGTGAACGGCTCGCCGGCGGCGATGTTGAAGACCGTCGCGCCGAGGAACGTCAGGACGAAGGTGACCAGGAGCATCAGGACGAAGCGGATGTACTTGGTGAGGTTGTCGTAGAGCTTCCGCCCCTCCTCGACGGCGTAGACGATGGTCGCGAAGTTGTCGTCGGAGAGGATCATCCGCCCGGCGTTCTTGGCCACGTCGGTGCCGCTGCCCATGGCGATGCCGATGTCGGCGGCCTTGATGGCGGGCGCGTCGTTCACGCCGTCGCCGGTCATCGCCACGACCTCGCCCTTCTTCTTGAGCGTGTCGGCGAGCAGGACCTTGTGCTCCGGCGCGACGCGGCCGACCACCCCGATGTCGTCGATCCGGGCCATCCGTTCCGCCTCCGGCAGGGCGGCGAAGTCCGCCCCGAGGATCGCCGTGCCGGGGATCCCGAGCTGCCGGGCGATGGCCTCGCCGGTGGTGACGTCGTCCCCCGTCACCATGCGGACCCGGATGTGGGCGGCCTGGGCACTGGCCACCGCTTCCTCGGACTCCGCGCGCGGCGGGTCGACCATGCCGACCAGGCTGGTCATCCGCAGCTCGGTGACGAGCGCCAGCAGGTCGCCGTCCGGGTCGAAGTCCGCCGGGTCCAGGTCGCGTTCCGCCGCCGCCATCACCCGGCGCCCCTCGCCGCCCATCCGTTCGGACGCCGCGTCGGCGCGCCCGCTCAGCTCGGCGTCCCACGGCACCGTCCGCCCCCGGCGAGCGCCGTGCTGGCGCGGGAGGTGACGGCGGGCGCCGCGCCCTTGACGAAGCACCGCACCACCGGCCGTCCCGACGCGTCCACGGTCGAGGTGAAGGTCGCCATCAGCTTGTACTCGGGGTCGAACGGCAGCGTGGCGAGCCGCGGGTAGCGCTCCCGGGTGGCGTCGATGTCCAGACCCGCCTTGTGGCCGAGGACGAGCAGCGCCCCTCGGTCGGGTCGCCGACCACCGTGCCGTCCACCAGCTTGGCGTCGCTGGCGATCAGGTACGGCAGGATGGCGTCCTCAATGCCCGGGGAGGAGCCGGCGGCGTGGTGGACCCGGCCCTCCAGGCCGTAGCCGCTGCCGGAGACGGTGTAGCGGTCGGTCGGACTGAGGACCTCGACGACGGTCATCTGGTTCATCGTCAGGGTGCCGGTCTTGTCCGAGTTGATCGCCGAGGTGAAGCCCAGGGTCTCCACGGACGGCAGTTCCTTGACGATGGCGTTGCGCTTGGCGAGGTTGAGGCTGCCGACCGAGAGGATCACCTGGGTGACGGTGGGCAGGGCCTCCGGGATGGCCGCGATGGCCAGCGAGACGGCGCTGACGAAGAGCGCGTCCCAGGCCTGGCCGCGGCTGCGGCCGAGGACGAACATCACCACCATGGTGGCGCCGGCTGCCGCCGCGATCCACAGCGTCAGCGTGTTCAGCTCGCGGGTGAGCGGGGTCTGCTCCTTCTCCGTCGCCGAGAGCATCCCGGAGATCTTGCCCAGTTCCGTCCCGGCGCCCGTCCCGGTGACGACCAGCAGGCCGCTGCCGTGGGTGACCGGGGTGTTCATGAACGCCATGGTGGACTGCTCGCCCGGGCCGAGCCGGTCGCCCGTCAGGGTGCCCGCCTCCTTCGCCGCCGGCACGCTCTCGCCGGTCAGCGCGGACTCGTCGATCTGCAGCGCGCTCGCCCGGACGATCCGCCCGTCCGCCGGGACGGTGTCCCCGGCGGTGATGAGCACGACATCCCCGACCACCAGCTGCTCCGCCGGGATCTCCGACTCCACCCCGTTCCGCCGGACCCGGGCCGTGGTCTTCATCATCGACCGCAGCGCGTTCATCGCGCTCTCGGCCTTGCCCTCCTGCCGCAGGCCGACGACCGCGTTGAACAGCGTCAGGACGATCAGCAGGATCGCGGTGCTCCACTCCTTGATCGCCAGCGCGACCACCGCGGAGGCGACCAGGATGATCTGCATGTAGCTGCGGTACTGGTCGAGGAAGCGCAGCCAGCCCGGCTCGGTCTTCTCCTCGGGCAGCGCGTTCGGGCCGTGCGCGGCGAGCAGGTCCGCCGCCCGGGCGGCGGAGAGCCCCACCTCCGGGTCCACGCCGAGCTGCGCCGCGACCTCCTCCGGCGGCGTCGCGTACCAGGGTCGTGCGCCGGGGCCCGCGCTCACGGCCGTTCCTTCCCGCGTCCGGGCCGGTGCTCGGCCGCGTAGGGGTCGCGCGCCGCGCCCGCGGGCGCCTCGTCCTCCAGCTGTCGCCGGACAGCCCGCAACTCCTTGCGGGCCTTCTTGCCGACGGTCGGGTACCGGGGGTCGATCTCCATCAGCGTGTGCACGAGGACGGCCGCGGCGCAGATCCGCGCGAACCACTTCCGGTCGGCCGGCACGACGTACCACGGCGCCCACGGCGTGCTGGTGGCCGAGAGCATCTCGGAGAAGGCGCGCTGGTAGTCGTCCCAGCGCTCGCGCTCGCGGACGTCCGCCGCCGAGAACTTCCAGTTCTTCTCCGGCAGGTCGATGCGCTTCAGGAAGCGGGTGCGCTGCTCCTCCTCGGAGAGGTTCAGGAAGATCTTCACGACCTTGAACCCGTTCTCGCAGAGGTAGCGCTCCCAGTCGTTGATCGCCCGGTAGCGGTGCGTCCAGACGTCCCGGCCCTTCGCCTCCTCCGGCAGCCGCTGCCGGTCGAGGTTCTCGGGATGCACCCGCACCACGAGCACCTCCTCGTAGTGCGACCGGTTGAAGATCGCGATGTCCCCGCGGGCCGGCAGGCGCTGCGCATAGCGCCACAGGTAGTCGTGGTCGAGCTCCTCGGCGGAGGGCACCTTGAAGCTGCTGACGTGGACGCCCTGCGGGTTGACCCCGCTCATGACGTGGCGGATCGTCCCGTCCTTCCCGCCCGCGTCGATCGCCTGGAGGCAGAACAGGACGCCGTAGCTGTCCTGGGCGGCCAGCTTCGCCTGGTACTCGGCGAGCAGGCCGACGCCGGTGCGCAGCAGCTCCGCGCCGTCACGCTTCTTCACCCGGGCCTTGTAGCGGGGGTCGAAGTCCTTCGCGAGATCCACGTGCGAGCCGGGCTCCACACGCAGCGGCTCGATGAACTCAGCGATCCGTCGGGCCTGCTTGTCCACCATTGCCGGCACCGCTTCCTCTCGGTCACGACGGGTGCGGGGCGCCCGCCCGGTCCCCGCGGGCGCCGTGGGCGGGGCCGGTGCGGCCGGGCGCCCCGGGTGCGGGTGCGGCCGCGCCAGGGAGGGTCCGGCCCGCCGTCCGGAGGGGCATGGGTACCTGTCACCCTCCGGCCGGCCGTCGGCCCCGTCAAACCGGGCGCCGCCGTCCGGGGGCGACCCCGGCTCGTCCCGCCCCCGCTCGGCAGGTCACGGGCCCGGGCCGGCGCCCGCCTCCCAGGCCCGGTAGGCGGCCACCGCGGTGGGCAGCGTCGGGAAGATCCGGTCCGCGCCGACGGATCCGGTCAGGCCGTAGGCGTCCAGCTCGTCCTGGAGGTCCTGCTTGACCCGGGCCAGTGCGAAGACGACGCCGCGGTCGGCCAGCTCGGCCCGGAGCGCCTCCACCGCGTCCAGCGCGGTGATGTCGACCTCCACGTTGGCCTCGGTGTTGAGGACGAACCAGCGGACGGGGTCGCGCTCCTCGGCGACCGCGGCCAGCGCCCGGCTGCGGAAGTTCTCCGCGTTGGCGAAGAACAGCGGCGAGTCGTAGCGGTAGACGACCAGCCCGGGAACGGTCCGCGCCTGCGGGTAGTCGTCGATGTCGTGCATGCCGGGGACTCCGGGCACCAGCCCCTGGACGGCGTCGTGCGGCCGCGCCACCCGGCTCAGCAGCTCCGCCACCGACAGGCCCACGGCCACCAGCACCCCGTACAGGATGTCCAGCGCCAGGACACCGACCAGGCAGCCGATCGCGAGCAGCAGCTCCCGGCGCCGGAACCTCTTCAGCCGGCGCAGCCCCGACACATCGATCATCCGGATCGCCGCGAACACCACGAGGGCGCCGAGCACCGCCGACGGCGTGTACGTCAGCAGGGGGCCCAGGAAGAGCAGGACGGCGAGCACGACCGCACCCGCGGCCAGCGCGTACCCCTGGGTGCGGCCGCCGGCCGACTGGGCGAGTGCCGTGCGGCTGGCGCTGCTGCTCACCGGGAACCCGTGCAGGAAGCCGGCACCGAGGTTGGCCCCGCCCAGCGCGAGCAGCTCCTGGTCCGCGTCCAGCTGCTCGCCCTCCTCACGGGACTCGAAGGCCCGCGCGGTGAGGATCACGTCCGTGTAGCCGACGAGCAGCACCCCGAGGGCGGGCAGCAGCAGCCGGTGCACCTCGCCCAGATCCGGCAGGGAGAAGGTGGGCAGTCCGGCCGGGATCGTGCCGATGACGGCGATGCCGTGGTCCTGCAGGCCGAAGGCCGCCACCACCGCCGTGCCGAGGACGACGGCCAGCAGCGGCCCGGGGAGCCGCGGCAGCCAGTGCTGGAGCGCGAAGAGCAGGAGCAGCGCGGCCGCACTGAGGACGACGGTGGCGGTGTCCGCCTGCGAGAGGTGCTGCACGAAGTACCTCAGCTGCGGGCCGAAGCCCTCGCCCTCCACCGCGACGCCGGTGAGCTTGGACAGCTGGTCCACCATCATGATCAGCGCGACCCCGGCCAGGTAGCCGATCAGGACGGGATGCGAGAGCAGGTCGGCGACGAATCCCAGCCGGGCCAGCCACGCGACGGCGAACAGCACGCCGACGACCACGGCGAGGGTGGCGGCGAGCACCGCGTAGCGCTCGGCGTCCCCGCCGGCGAGCGGCCCGACCACGGTCGCGGTCATCAGCGCCGTCGTCGACTCGGGGCCCACCGACAGCAGCCGGGACGAGCCGAGGAGCGCGTACACGCCCAGCGCCGGAAGGATCGCCCAGAGCCCCGCGACCGGCGGCAGGCCCGCAACACCGGCGTACGCCATGACCTGCGGCACGAGGTAGGCCGCGACCGTGCCGCCGGCCAGCAGGTCGCCGCGCAGCCAGCTGCGCCGGTAGCCCCTGAACACGGAGAGCCCGGGCAGTGAAGGGGCGGCGGGGCGCCATCCGCCGCCCGGTGGGACAGGTCGCGGCATGGCTCTCCTTCCGTCCTTCCGGCCCATGATGCGCCGACGGCGGGCGACGCCGGGGGAGGCGGGCCCAGCGCGTCCGGGCCGGATGGGCGGGGCTGCCGGCCACCCCCGCCCGGCCCAGTCCGGAGGGTCCCGGGGCGTGACATCGTGGACCCTGGGGGTCTCCGGCGAAGACAACGGGAGGCTCTGTGCAGGGTGGCGTGCGGAACGAGTGGGCCGCGCAGTGGGCGTCGATGGCCCGCTCCGCAGGCGGCGGACTGGTCGGAAACCTGCTCGCCGACCTTGCCGACGACCTGCCGCGGGCCTGCACCGCGGCGCAGCTGAGCCTGCCGGTGGAGGCCGCGGCGGCCGCCCTGCGCCTGCCGCCGGCCGCACTGCCGACGACGCTGGAACGGCTCGCCGAGGCCGGGCTGCTGACGTACCGGCTGACCGGCCCCGAGGCGGAGCCGGTCCACGCCGACATCACCCTGCACACGGCGTCCGTGGTGACATCCGTGGCGACATCGGCGGCGACGCCGGTGGCGACCTCGGCCGTGGTGTCGGCACCCGGCGGATGACGCCGGGCCGGCGTCGCCGCACGCGGGTACGCTGCGAACACGGCACGTGCACCCGGCCGGGTCCGGTGCCGATCACCTCCGGGCCGTTCGAGGGAGGCGCGGATGGAGGACCAGGAGTCCCTGCGCGCCGCGACGCGAGCGTCCGCGCTGCGCGAGGCCGAGCACCGCCTGCACCGCCGGTTCGACGCCACCACCGGCCCCGCGGCCGTCACGAAGGCCGTGGCGGAGGCCCGCTCCCACTTCGACGGCAGCCGGGTCCTCGCCTTCATCCCGATCCTCGTCGAGCGCCGCGCAACCGACACCCTCGACCGGCTGAACGAGCCCCGGCAGGACCGGACGGCCCCCGAGCCTGATTCCTCGGCAGGCTAGACGGACCCGGGCGCGGTCCGGGCGGCCCGGAGCTCCGCCGGGCCGTCGTACATCCACCGGACCTCCCACCCCGCCCGGGCATCCCGCAGCAGTTCCAGGGTGGCGGACCGGTGCCGCATGGTGGTGCTCGGCCCCTCCCAGGCGAAGAGCATCAGAACCTTCCGGCCGAGGTCGATCAGCGCCGCGCCCTGGCACAGGCCGTCGTCCGGCCACCAGTCGTCCGTCCTCAGCTGCCGGATCATCGCGAGCGCCTCCGCCGGCCCGGCCAGCAGGTCGAGATCGATCCCCACCGCTCCGAACCGGGAGCAGCACAGCCTTACGCGCCGCTCTCGCGGACGACGACGACGTTCGCACGGTCAGCCATTTCCCCAGCATGGCCACCCCCGAACCGGGGCTCCACCGTATTGACGGTCGCCGCGCGGCCACTGCACCGTGCGGCCCTCTGTGCCTGTCGTGGCCGCGGTTGTTGCGCGTGCCCCGGGCCCGGCGCCCGCTTCGGATGGGAGAGTCTGCTGCGGGCGGTGCGCCGTCCGTGACACGGTGATCGGGACGGACGGAAGCGAGGAGGACGGTATGGCACAGCAGGTACAGGGAGTGATCGCCCGGTCGAAGGGTGCACCGGTGGAGGTCGTCACGGTCGTGGTGCCGGACCCGGGGCCGGGCGAGGCCGTGGTGAAGGTGCAGGCGTGCGGGGTGTGCCACACCGATCTCCACTACCGGGAGGGCGGCATCAACGACGACTTCCCCTTCCTGCTGGGCCATGAGGCGGCGGGCATCGTGGAGTCGGTGGGGGACGGCGTCACCGAGGTCGCGCCGGGCGACTTCGTGATCCTCAACTGGCGTGCCGTGTGCGGCCGGTGCCGGGCCTGTCGGCGCGGGCGGCCGTGGTACTGCTTCGACACCCACAATGCGACGCAGCGGATGACCCTGCTGGACGGCACGGAGTTGGCGCCCGCACTGGGGATCGGCGCGTTCGCCGAGAAGACCCTGGTCGCGGCCGGCCAGTGCACGAAGGTCGACCCGGCGGCGTCGCCGGCCGCCGCGGGCCTGCTGGGCTGCGGGGTGATGGCGGGGCTCGGGGCGGCGATCAACACCGGTGGCGTCGGCCGCGGCGACTCGGTTGCGGTGATCGGCTGCGGCGGCGTCGGCAACGCGGCCGTCGTCGGCGCGAAGCTCGCGGGCGCGGCCCGGATCATCGCCGTCGACCTCGACGACCGCAAGCTCGCCACCGCCCGCACCCTGGGCGCCACGCACACCGTCAACTCCTCGTCCAGCGACGCGGTGGAGGCGATCCGGGAGCTGACCGGCGGCCACGGGGCGGATGTCGTCATCGACGCGGTCGGCCGCCCCGAGACGTACCGGCAGGCCTTCTACGCCCGCGACCTGGCGGGCACCGTCGTGCTGGTCGGTGTGCCGACCCCCGAGATGGGGCTGGACCTGCCGCTGCTCGACGTGTTCGGCCGCGGTGGCGCGCTCAAGTCCTCCTGGTACGGCGACTGCCTGCCCAGCCGGGACTTCCCGATGCTGATCGACCTGTACCTGCAGGGCCGGCTCGACCTGGACGCGTTCGTCAGCGAGACCATCCCGCTGGACGGCGTCGAGGAGGCCTTCGCGCGGATGCACCGCGGCGAGGTGCTCCGCTCGGTGGTGGTGTTCTGATGGCCGCCCGGATCGAACACCTCGTCACCTCCGGGGAGTTCACCCTCGACGGCGGGACGTGGAAGGTCGACAACAACGTCTGGATCGTCGGCGACGACCAGGAGGCGATCGTCGTCGACCCGGCCCACGACGCCGATGCCGTCGCCGCCGCCCTGGGCGACCGCCGCCTTGTCGCGATCGTCTGCACCCACGCCCACAACGACCACGTCAACGCCGCGCCGGCGCTCGCCGCCCGCACCGGCGCACCCGTGCTGCTCCATCCGGACGACGAGGTGCTGTGGCAGCAGACCCACCCGGACCGCGCCCCGGACGGACCGCTGACCGACGGTCAGGTGCTGACGGTCGCCGGGACGGAGCTGACGGTGCTCCACACCCCCGGCCACAGCCCGGGCGCGGTCAGCCTGTACGCCCCGGCCCTGGGCACCGTCTTCACGGGCGACACCCTCTTCGCGGGAGGACCGGGCGCCACCGGGCGGTCGTTCTCCGACTTCCCGACGATCGTCGAATCGATCCGCGACCGGCTGCTCGCACTGCCGCCGGACACCGTCGTCCGAACCGGCCACGGCGACTCCACCACCATCGGCACCGAGTCCCCCCACCTCGCCGAGTGGATCGCCCGCGGCCACTGACGGCCGGCTCCCGCCGTCGGTATTCGCCGTCGGCTCTCCCCGGCAGTCTCCCTGTCATCTCTCCTCGTACGGGAACCGGGCGAGCGGGACCTCCTGGGCGAAGAAGGTCTTCGTCCGCGCGGCGGCCCGCTCGTCCGTCGGACCCGGCCCGGCCGGGATCCGTTGCCGAGCAGGACGCCACCGAAGCGCATGTCCATGTAGGCGGCGGTGTGGTGGAGGGTGAGAACCAGCGGCTCGGCCACCACCTCCTCGCGGTGCGCCATCGCCGTCACGCCCCACAGGGTGCGGCCGGCCATCGCGGCCCGGAAGCCCGGGTCCGGGGTGGACAGCCACTTCGACCAGTAGTCGAGGTAGCGCTTGGCCCAGGAGGACACCGAGTACCAGTAGAGCGGCGAGGCGAGCACGATGTCCGTGGCCGCGAGTGTCGCCTCCCGGAGCAGGGTCTCGTCCCCTTCGTCCGGCCGGGCCTGCGCCGCGTGGCGCGCGTCGCAGCAGTCGGCCGGCCGCAGCTGGGACGGGTGCAGCCACTGCTGCGCCGTGTCGGAGGGCAACTGCTCGGCGGCCGCGCGGGCCAGCTGTTCGGTGTTGCCGTCCACCCGGGCGCTACCGAGGAGGAAGAGGAACGAACGGGCCACGGCTTGCTCCGGTCGGCTGTCGGTCGGTCGACCTGTCGACCTGTCGGTCTGGCGGTCGGTCCTCGGGATCGTCACGTGAGCCAGGTCTCACGATGCGGCGCCCGGGCGTCCGAGTGCGGTGGCAACTCCTCCAGCAGTACCGCTCGTTGTCGTTCGCGCGGCCGAAGGGGGCCGGATCCGCACCCTGACCTCGGAGCGGCGGGAGAAATAATTTCCGCATCGTGGGCTCGGGCCTGCTAGAGTCGAGGCAGTTGCAGTAGTGGTTCCCATGAACTTTGTGTGCGCCTGCTGATGTTTCGCAGGCGCATTTTTGTTTCCCGGATCTTTTTCCGGGGCGGGTCATCATCGCGGCGACTCGGAGTCCGCACAGTGCGGACTCCGGCAGCCCCCTGAAGGAGAAGTTTTTATGGCTAATGGCACCGTGAAGTGGTTCAACTCGGAAAAGGGCTTCGGCTTCATCGAGCAGGAGGGTGGCGGTCCTGACGTGTTCGCCCACTACTCGAACATCAACGCCAACGGCTTCCGTGAGCTGCTCGAGGGCCAGAAGGTCGAGTTCGACGTCACGCAGGGCCAGAAGGGCCCGCAGGCCGAGAACATCCGCCCGCTGTAGTTCTTCCGCCACGGCACCCGCCAGGCAGCGAGGGGCCCGCACCGCGTACACGCCCGGTGCGGGCCCCTCGGCATTGCGCCGTGACCGCTCCCCGGTCACTCCGGCGCCCACAGGCTCGACCACCGGCAGCCATCCCCACGCGAGACGCACCGCGCCGCGTCCGGGATCGGCGCCGACCGTGTGATGCCACGGTTCGAGGTTCTTCGCTCCCGTTCCGCGGTGAGCGCCGACCGCAGGTGTGACGTGCCGCACGGTTCCACCGTCCACGCCCCCGCTCGTCCTGCTTTCCGGCCCGTTCGCTGCGACCTCTGCCGGCGCCCCGCGCTGCAGAAACCTCCTCGTGACGCGCCGCCTTGAGGAAGGTCTTCGCATGAACCGCTCCAGCCGCTCGTCCTACCAGAACCCGAACTCCCGCGCCGGCGCGGGCTCCGGCTCCCGCTCCGGTGGTGGCGGTGCCGCCCGCGGCTCCCGCTTCGGCGGCAGTGGCAGCGGCGGCTCCGGCGCCGGCTCGCGCTTCGGCGGCGCGCCGCGCTCCGGCGGTCCGCGGGCCCGTCAGAGCTCCGCCCCGCAGGGTGAGTTCGCGATGCCGGTCAGCATCACGCCGCCGCTGCCCGCCGTCGAGTCCTTCGAGGAACTGGACATGCCGAAGGCGCTCCTCGCGACGCTGACCCGGCAGGGCGTCACCGCACCGTTCCCGATCCAGGCGGCGACCCTGCCGAACTCGCTCGCCGGCCGCGACGTGCTGGGCCGCGGCCGCACCGGCTCCGGCAAGACCATCGCGTTCGGTCTGGCCGTCCTGGCCCGGACGGCCGGGCAGCGGGCCGAGCCCCGCAGGCCGCTGGCCCTGGTCCTGGTCCCCACCCGGGAGCTGGCCCAGCAGGTGACCGAGGCGCTCACCCCCTACGCGCACGCCGTGCGGCTCCGGCTGGCCACGGTGGTCGGCGGGCTGTCGCTCGGCCGTCAGGCCCACGTGCTGAACCGCGGCGCGGAGGTCGTCATCGCCACGCCCGGCCGCCTCAAGGACCTCATCCAGCGCGGTGACTGCCAGCTGGACGGGGTCGGCATCACCGTGCTCGACGAGGCCGACCAGATGGCCGACATGGGCTTCCTGCCCCAGGTCACCGAGCTGCTCGGCCAGGTCGCCGAGGGCGGCCAGACGATGCTGTTCTCCGCGACCCTGGACCGCAACGTCGACCGGCTCGTGCGCCGCTTCCTGGAGGACCCGGTGACGCACTCGGTGGACCCGTCCGCCGCGACCGTGAGCACCATGGAGCACCACGTGCTGCACGTGCAGAACGGCGACAAGGACGCGACGATCGCGCACATCGCCTCCCGCGAGGGCGGTGTGATCATGTTCACCGACACCAAGCACGGCGCCGACCGCCTGGTGCGGGACCTGCTCGCCAACGGAGTGAAGGCGGCCGCCCTGCACGGCGGAAAGTCGCAGCCGCAGCGCACCCGCACCCTGGAGCAGTTCCGCGACGGCCGGGTGACCGCACTGATCGCGACCAACGTCGCGGCCCGCGGCATCCACGTCGACGGCCTCGACCTGGTCGTCAACCTCGACCCGCCGACCGACCACAAGGACTACCTGCACCGCGGCGGACGCACCGCCCGGGCCGGACAGTCCGGCACGGTCGTCACCCTGGTGCTGCCCAACCAGCGCCGCGAGACCACCCGGATGCTGGCGAACGCCGGCATCACCCCCGCCTCCACCCGGGTCCACTCCAGCGACGAGGAGCTCGCCCGCATCACCGGCGCCCGGGTGCCCACCGGCATCCCCGTCGTGATCGCCGAGCCGGTGGTCGAGCGCCCCCGCCGCTCCGCGTCCGCCAACCGGGGCGGCCGCCGCTCCGGCGCCCCCGCCCGCAACCGGCAGAGCTCCGGCGGCTCCCGGAGCGGCGCCCCGAGGCGCTCCGCAGCCGCTGCCTAGGACACCCTCGGGCCCGGGCCGCCGCCCGGGCCCGAGCCGCGGTGCCCACCCCACGGGCACCGCGGCCGGCACCCGGCGGAGCGTCCGTCCGACGTCGCGGCCCCCGACATTCCCCTGCCACTGCCCGGTCACCGCCCCTGCCGGCGGGACCGAACGGAAGGACCGATGCCTGTGACCAGCACGCCCGTCACCACCACCCCTGTCACCACCACCGCCGAACTCCCCGCCGCCACCGTCGGCGAGCTCATGACGCGCCCGGCGCTGCAGATCAGCGACGACGTCATGGTCGACACGGCGATGGACATCCTGCTCGGCTCCGGCGCCGACCACGCCCTGGTCCGCGACGACGAGGACGCTGCGCGGGGCTGCTGACCCGGCTGCACCTTGCGCCGTTCCAGGCGAGGTCCTGGTACACCGAGCGCACCCCGGTGCGGGACGTCGTGCACGACCGCGCCCCGTTCGCCACCGCCGACATGCCCGCCGCCGAGGCCGCGGCCGTGATGCGCTCCCGCGGCCTGGACGCGTGGCCGGTGGTCGACGAGGACGGCCACGTCATCGGCCTGCTCAGCCTCTAGCGTTCGCCCGGCCGCCCCGGCCGCCCCCGGCACCACCGCGCGCCGGGGGCGGTCAGGTCCGGCCAGGTCAGCCGATCTCCGACGCCGCCTCCCGGACGGCCTGGTCGATGTCCTTGGGGCTCACCCCCAGCTCCTTGGCGATGTGCTTCTCGGCCTTCAGCCCGGCCTTCTCCACCGCCTGCGCGACCTTGCTCTCGCCGACGATGACCAGCGCGGCCTGCCCGTCGTCGATGAGCTCCCCGAACTCCTTCACATCCGCCCGGGACATGCCGCGCCACAGGTGGCCGCCGACGCCGCCCACGGCCGCACCGACCACGGCGGTGCCGATGACCGCGGGCGGGAACAGCAGACCGACGAGCGCACCGGCCGCGGCACCGCCCCACGCCCCGTGCCGGGTGGCCGTCTCGTCCTTGTTGACGTGTACCTTGCCGTTGTCGTCCTTGGTGATCACGGAGGCGTCGTACGTGCCGACCGCACCGAGCGAGTGCAGTTCCTTGACGACGTCGTAGTCGGCCCGGGCCGCGGCCTCGGTGGGGTAGGTGCCGATGAAGATGAACACTGCGTCGGGCTTCGTCACGGGATGTCCTGTCTGTGCTCGCCGGATCCGGGAGGACGCGGCGACGGGGGTCGGAACCGCAGGGGAGCCCGGGGCCGCTGCCGGTGTCGGCAGGTACCCGGGCGGGCGGTCTTCTCGTGCAGTGCCAGGATGTGCGCCGCGGGCCGGCCGGGCACCCGGGGACGGCCCGCGGCGGCGACGGCCGCGCTGCTGGGGCGGTGTCGGCCGGATTCCCGGCCTCACCCGTCCGGAGCAATCCGCCCGGGCGCGGCGCCGCGGCCGGGATTTTCGGCAGGCGGCCGGGCTAGGCTCGGGCCGCCGGGGAGTCCCGTGGTTCCGAGTGGGGAAGGCGGCAGCGATCAACCGCGAGCGCTTCGTCAGAACGCTGACCTTCTGGTTGCGTCCGGCCTTCGCGCTCCGCGTGGTGAACCGCTTCCAGCGAATCGCAGGCTTCGACCGCTCGATGGCACTCGCCTCCAGCATGCTGACCGCGATCATCCCGCTCGCGATCATCGGCGGAGCGGTGCTGGCCCGGATCGGCAATCCGCATGCCGCCGCCGACCGCCTCATCGACCGCTACGGCCTCACGGGCGACGGGGCCGACGCCGTGCGGAAGATGTTCTCCTCGGCCGCCGACACCAGCGCCGGTGTGTTCGGTCTCGTCTTCCTGCTGATCTCGGTGCTGAGCTTCGCGCGCGCCACGCAGCGGTTGTTCGAGCAGACGTGGCAGCTCAAGCCGCTCAGCGTGCGCAACACGGTGAACGACCTGCGATGGGCCGGTGCCTTCGTGGTCTACCTGGTGACGAGCGGCTGGCTCTACGCGTTCGTCGGCCGCGGCCGGATCGCGTTCGGCGCCTACCTGCTCGAAGCGCCCCTGACCGTGGCCTTCCTGACCTGGGGCGGCTGGGTCCTCGTTGCGAAGCGGGTCGGCTGGCGGGACCTCCTCCCGTTCGGTGTCATCGCGGCCGTGCTGGCGACGGTCTACTCGCTGGGCGCGACGCTGTACCTCCCGCGGCTCTTCAACTCCTACGCCACCCGCTACGGGGCGATCGGCGCCGTCTTCGCGATGCTCTCGGCGCTCTTCGGCATGGCGCTCGTGCTGGTCGGATCGGCGGCGCTGGGCCGGGAGGTCGGTGACGAACTCGACCGCATCCGGCGCGGGCAGCGGCCGCCGGACGACGAGATCCGCCAGGAGTGGCACAACGTGGTCAGCCAGATGCAGGAGCGCTGGGAGGTGGCCCGGGAGCGCCTCGCCCGGCACCGGGCGCGGCGGAAGGCGCGAAAGGCGGAGGAGTCGATCAAGGCGAAGGAACGGAAGGAGCGGAAGGAACGGCAGCAGCGGCAGCAGCGGCCCGAACGGAAGCAACCGAAGGACCCGAAGGACGGCTGACGGCGACGGCCCGCAGCGGCTTCTCACGGCGGCCTGCTCACGGACGCCGGTCCGCCGGACGCCGGCCCGGGAGGACGTCAGTCCGGGCGGCGCCACCAGTGGCGTTTCGGTGTGCGGCCCTTGGCGCCGTGCCGCTGACCGGTGGGGCCCCGCGGAGTGTGCCGGGCGGCCTCGACCGGGATCGGGCTGTCGACGAGATCGGGCAGCTCGGTGTCGGGGACTTCCTCCCAGCCCGCGAAGTCGTGGGTCATGTACGAGCCGAGCGGCTGGTCGGGCCCGTCCGGTCCCGGACCGCGGCGCCAGCCGAACGCGACCCCGTGCGCCTCCCGGGGGCTCCCGAAGCCCAGGGGGCGCGGCCGACGCAGGCGACCACGAACACGTCCTCCCCGGCCGTTGTGCCCTCCCGCTGGCGCCGGTAGACGCTGCCGGCGTGGAAGAACGTCTCGGTCATCGTCGGCTCCCTTCCGGATCGCGACGGGGTCGCAGCTCCATCGTCGCGCGTGCGTGGCGGCGGCGGCAGTGCATCGCTGGTGCGTTGTCTCCGGCCCGGCCGGTGGCACCCACCGCCGCGGCCCGGGGCCCCGGGAGACCGGGGCCCGGCCGTCGGCCCTGGGGCGGCGTGGGTCAGTGCGGGTGCTCGGCGCCGATGGCGTGCCGCTGGGCCCAGTAGCCGGCGGAGATCCGTGCCAGCAGCCGGGCTGCCGGATCGTGGATGTCGTGTCCGTCGGCCAGCGGGCCGGAGTAGCAGACGGCGATCGTGTACGGCGGGGCGTCGTGCGGGTACACGATGCCCGCGCTGTGCCGGACCCCGGGGAACCAGCCGTTCTTGAACGCGATCCGGGTCCCGGGCGGGAGGCCGGCTGCGAGGTCCACCCGGTGGGCGTTGGCGGCGAGCACGTCGAGGAGTTCCTGCGGCAGGCGGCACAGCAGCCGGGTGAGGTCGGCGGCGGTCACCAGGTTGACCACGCCGAGCGCCTGCGCGTCGAGGTCGTCGATGCCGCGGCCCGTCACGCTGTGGCGGGCCCCGGCCAGGTGCCAGACCTCCGCGACGGCCTCCAGCCCGACGTGCGACAGGCAGAGGTTGGTGGCGAGGTTCGACGAGTGGATGATCATGCGGCCGGCCAGCCAGCGCAGGCTCCGCTCCGACCCCAGCGCGTGCCAGGGCCCGGGGTCGCTGTCACCGTCCCGGTCGACGCCGAACGGGGTGCCGCCGGCCGCCGATGCGAACGCATTGTGCACCGGCACCGGCCGGTCCAGATCGGCGCCGCTGCGGTACAGGGCGGCCAGCACCGCCATTTTCATGGTGCTCGCCGCCCGGTGGGGCGTGTCGGCGCGGAATGTCCGGGTCGTCCCCCCGTACAGGTCGCCCACGTGGACCGACAGCACACTGCGGCCGGGGGAAGGTCCGGCGGGCACGGGGGCCGCCGCGCCGTGGGCGGCCGTGAGTTCGTCCCGCACTGCCGTACCTCCGCTCCGTGATCGTCATCGGAGCCAAGTCAGCCAGCCACCGGTTTCGGCCAGCAGGGCGCATCAAGGGCGCACGGCAGCACCGGCCCGGCACCGCGGTCCGCCGGGCGGTGCCGGGGCCGGCGCCGGACGGGTGTGTCGGTCACCCGGCCCTGGGAAGTATGCAGAGCCTTCTGAAGCAGCGTCAATGAAAAGTACAGAAGAAAATACCGAAAAAGTTTCGAAAGACGGCGAGAGGGTCGAATCGTTGCCGAGGGGCTCGTGTGCCGATCGGCCCGGGCGTGGCCGATGGTTCCAGCGTGCCGCCTGATCGGCATCACGCCTGTTCAAGTCGGTGATGAGGTGGTCGATCGGCCGGCGGATCGGGCGTCGGTCGGCATGGGCGGATGGCGCGGCGAGCAGCTCGCCGGCGGTCGTGCGGTCGAGAAATGTGGTGCAGGGGGATTGACCTTGGCTTTGAAGCGCCCCTAGGTTCCGGAACGTTCCGGACAACATGCCGAAACATTTCGAACTCGAAAGGACGCCTGTGACCAAGGCGAATCGCACCGCACTGATCGCCGCCACGGCGGCGGTCGTGGCGGCCTCCCTCTGCACCCTGCCCCAGGCCACCGCTTCCGCGCACGACGCCCCGCACCACGGCCGGCCGGCCGATACGGCCTCGCTGTCCCTGGGCTCGCTCGGGGATCGGACCGGGGTCCGGATCGGCACCGCGGTCGACATGGCCGCACTGGCCGCCGACGCCCCCTACAAGGCCGCGGCCGCCACCGAGTTCTCGTCCGTCACGCCGGAGAACGTGATGAAGTGGGAGTCGGTCGAGCCCACCCGCGGCAGCTACACCTGGGCGCCGGCGGATCAGCTCGTCGCCTTCGCCCGCGCCAACCACCAGCTCGTCCGCGGCCACACCCTGGTGTGGCACAGCCAGCTCCCGGGCTGGCTCACCGCCGGGAGCTTCACCCCCGACGAGCTCCGCGACATCCTGCACCGTCACATCACCGACGAGGTCGGCCACTTCAGGGGGCAGATCTGGCAGTGGGACGTGGTCAACGAGGCGTTCAACGACGACGGCACGCTGCGGAACTCGATCTGGCTGCAGGAGCTCGGCCCCGGCTACATCGCCGACGCCTTCCGCTGGGCCCACGAGGCCGACCCGAAGGCCAAGTTGTTCATCAACGACTACAACATCGAGGGTGTCAACGCGAAGAGCACCGCGCTCTACGACCTGGTCTCCCGGCTGCGTGCCGAGCATGTCCCGATCGACGGCGTCGGCGTCCAGGGCCACCTCGACGTGCAGTACCCGGCCCCGCACGACATCGCCGACAACCTCGGCCGCTTCGACGAGCTGGGTGTCCAGACCGCGATCACCGAGGCCGACGTGCGGATCACGATGCCGGTCGACAACACCGAACGGGAGGCGCAGGCGGAGGCCTACAGCGTGCTGCTCCAGGGCTGCCTGCTGACCGAGCACTGCACCGACTTCACGGTCTGGGGCTTCACCGACAAGTACTCCTGGGTGCCGGGCGTGTTCACCGGCGAGGGCTCGGCGAACCTGTTCGACGAGAACTACCGTCCCAAGTCCGCGTACACCGCGATCCGCCAGGACCTGATCCTGGCCGCACCGGGGAAGTGACCCCGGGCCGCCGTCCCGGGCCGCCGGCCCGGGACGGCGCGCCGTCTCCCGGCTCCGGCGCACCCCCACCCCGAACGACCTCGAAAGGCACGGTACTGCGATGCGACGCCCCACCCGGCTCGGCGGCCTCCTTGCGGGCGGAACGGCCCTGCTGCTCGGCCTCACCCTGACCGCCTGCGCCGCCGGGGCCGGCGCCGGAGCCGGGGTGGAGCCGTCGACGGAGGGTCCGTCACCGGCGACTCCGGCGAGATCCACGTGCTGGTCTACGGGGACGCCACCAACAAGGTCGAGAAGCAGCTGGTCGACACCTTCAACAGGACTTCCAAGGTCAAGGCCGTCCTGGACACCGTCCCGGGCGCCGACTACCAGCAGAAGCTCCAGACGATCATCAACACCAAGCAGGCCCCGGACATCTTCTTCAACTGGGGCGGCGGCTCGATCGCCCCGTTCGTCAAGGCCGGTCTGCTCATGCCGCTCGACGACATGATCGCCCAGGATCCGGGCCTCAAGGACAACTTCCTCCAGTCGGTGTTCAACACCGCGGTGGTCGACGGCAAGTCGTACGGCATCCCGATGCGCGGCACCCAGCCTGTCCTCCTCTTCAACAACAGGAAGGTCCTCGCCGACGCGGGTCTGACCGAGCCGAAGACCTGGGACGCCCTGCTGAACGCCGTGCGCGTCCTCAAGACGCGCCGGGTCACCCCGATCGCGCTCGGCGGCGGCGACCAGTGGCCGACCCTGATGTGGTTCGAGTACGTCTACGACCGCGTCGCCGGGCCCAGCAGCACCACCGACCCCGGCCTGTTCCAGAAGGCGCTGGGCGGCGACAAGTCGGCCTGGGCGAGCGCTGACAGCCGGCGGGCCCTGGGCATGCTGAAGCAGCTGATCGACGCCGGTGCGTTCGGCAGCCGCTTCGACTCGGTGAAGTTCACCGACGGCGGCTCGCCGGCGCTGCTGGCCCGCGGCAAGGCAGGCTTCGAGCTGATGGGCTCCTGGGAGTACTCCACCCAGCAGGACGCCAGCCCGGACTTCACCAAGAAGGACCTCGGCTACGGCTCCTTCCCGACCGTCACCGACGGCAAGGGCGACCCGAAGGACGTCGTCGGCAACACCAACAACTTCTACTCGGTGCTGAAGAAGACCAAGCACCCCGAGGCCGTCGCCGAGTTCCTCAAGCTCCAGTACTCCGACGAGTTCGTGCAGGCGCAGCTCGCCATCGGCAACCTGCCGACCACCACCAACACCTCGAAGTTCCTCGGCACCGCCGCCAACCCGGCCTACCTCGCCTACCAGTACGACCTGGTCAAGGACGCGCCGGCGTTCGAACTCTCCTGGGACCAGGCGTACCCGCCCGCCGCGAGCTCCCCGCTCCACCGGGCCGTGCAGCAGTTCTTCGACGGAGAGCTCGACGAGAGCGGGTTCATCAAGGCCATGCAGGCGCTGCCGACGGGCTGAGAAAGTGTTGGGTAATTGATCAGCTGCATGGAGTGATGCATGGGTTGTGATCTTCGCGGGCGAGGTGTCCGCGAAGATCGCCGCCATGTGTGTCTGTTCGTGTAAGCCGTCCTATGAATCGTCGTTGACGGATGCTCAGTGGGCGGTGATCGAGCCGTTGCTGCCGGAGCGGGACCTGCGTCGGGGTGGCCGTCCGTTGAAGTTCCCGCGCAGGCTGATTGTGGACACCGTGCTGTACGTGCTGGTCAGCGGCTGTGCCTGGCGGCTGGTGCCGCATGACCTGGCGCCGTGGGACGCGGCCTATCGGTGGTTTCGTGCCTGGACGGCGGACGGGACCTGGGACCGGGTCCACGACGCGCTGCGCGAGCGGGTCCGGCTGGCGGACGGCCGGGATCCGCAGCCGTCGGCGGCGGTGCTGGACTCGCAGTCGGCTCGCAGTCACCAGGGCGGGCAGGCGATCGGCTACGACGCGGGCAAGCGTGTGCGTGGCCGCAAGCGGCACCTGCTGGTGGACACCTGTGGACTCGTGCTGCGGGCGGTCGTGCACTCGGCCTCGGTGCAGGACCGGGCGGGCGCGAAGCTGGTCCTTGCCGGGATCCGGAACCTGTTTCCGCAGGTCGGGCTGGTCTGGGTCGACGGCGGCTACGTCAATGTCGTCGATGCCAGCCTGGTCGGCTGGGCGGCGGAGCACGAGAACCTGGAGATCGTCGCGGTGCCGCGGAACGCCGATGTGAAAGGCTTCCGGGTGCTGCCCCGCAGGTGGGTGGTGGAGCGGACTTTCTCCTGGCTGGGGCGGTGCAGACGGTTGGCACGGGACTACGAACGCAAGACCGCGCACGCCGAGGCGATGATCAAGGTTGCGATGATCCGGCTCATGGCCGCTCGCCTCGCCGGCGAGGAGATCGAACCGCGCGGCCCCATCGAGACCGAAGCAGCCCGCCGCCTCGCCGACGACCTCAAAACCGAGTAGTCCCCCGCTTACCCAACACTTTCTGAGGCGGGCCGGTCGAGGGCGGGCGGGCCGGTGGCGGCGGAGGCCGGCGCCGCGGTCAGGTCGGGAACACGCCGCGCACGAAGTCGTTGCGCAGCTTGCCCTCCGGGTCGTGGTCCGCCATGAGGCGGCGGAAGTCCGCGGCCCGGGGGTGGAGCGCCGCCACGTCACCGGGGGCGAGGGCGGTCAGCTTGCCCCAGTGCGGACGGCCGCCGAGCGGCAGCAGCTCCTCCTCCACGGCGGCGACGGCGCGCATCACGGCCTCCGCCCGGTCGCTCCAGGTGAAGTGGAGGGCCACGCAGTCCCGAGCGTGAGCGGGGCTGAGCCAGAGGTCGTCGGCAGCGACGGTGCGGACCTCCGAGATCTGGAGGACGGGCGCGATCCGGTGGCCGATGCGGCGCAGCGCCTCGACGGCCTGCGGTGCGGCGCTGCGCGGCAGCAGCAGCTCGGACTGGAGTTCGGTGCCGCTGCTGGGGGTGAAGTCGGGTCGGAAGTGCGGGAGCCGTTCGTGCCACGGGCCGGGCGGCCGCCCTGCGTGGTGCAGGCGGCGGGGAAGATGCCGGGGATGGGGTGCAGCGCTTCGCCGGCGAGGCGCGCTCCCTGCCACGAGTCCCCGGGATGGTCCGAACCGTCCCTGTCGGTACGGCACTTGAGCCAGACTCGGGCCTCGCCCGAGGCCCAGTCGGTGAACACGCTGACGCTGTAGGCCGCACCCGACAGTGCGTCGAACGCCCCGGCCAGCCTGTCCAGCGGCAGGCCGGTGTAGACCCACTGGGCGACGTCGTACGTCGGCTCGATGTCCAGGGTGAGTTCGGTGACGATCCCGAGTGCCCCCAGGGCCACCACCGCGCCGTCGAGGCGGTCCTCGGGAACGCCGCGACGCAATTCGACCAGCCGGCCGTCCGGTGCGACCATGCGCAGGCCGGCGACCGCCGCGGCCAGGCCAGGCCGGCCGTTGCCCGAGCCGTGGGTGCCGGTCGCGCAGGCGCCGGCCACGGAGATCTGCGGCAGGGAGGCCAGGTTGGCGAGGGCGAAGCCGTGGGCCTGCAGGTGCTCGGCCAGCCGCGCGTACCGCAGCCCGGCCGGGACGGTGGCGGTCAGTGCCGCCGGGTCGATCTCCACCCGCCCGGGCAGGCCGTCGACCCGCACGAGGTCCCCGTCGGTGTCGGCGATCCGGTTGAAGGAGTGGCCGGTGCCGAGGGCGCGGACGCTCCGGGCCGCGGCC
The DNA here is from genome assembly GCF_039544005.1 of Kitasatospora paranensis. Taxonomy (NCBI): domain Bacteria; kingdom Bacillati; phylum Actinomycetota; class Actinomycetes; order Kitasatosporales; family Streptomycetaceae; genus Kitasatospora; species Kitasatospora paranensis. The sequence goes on along the minus strand of NZ_BAABKV010000001.1, from coordinate 1,063,262 downwards.
ACGATCTCCTGGAGCTCGGCCACCGAGGAAGGGCGGTGCACCCGAGCGGCCCGGAAGGTGACGTTGCCGGCCCAGTTCCGGGGTGGGGCTGCCGTCATGGCCTGGCTCCTCTGCTCGCTGCGGTCGTGTGCGGGCCGCGCCGGTCGCGCGCGCCGTGGTGTGCTGCGCGGGCGGCGGTGCTGCACCCCGCTCATTTGTCATGGCAAAAAACAAACTAGCAGGACTGCCCGGCCGCGGAGAAGGGGAGGGGGATCGGTCAGCCGTGGGCCGCGCCGCGGTGCTGCCGCCCGGTGGGCCAGCTGCGGTGGTGGCTGTCGATCACGAAGGTGTGGCCGTGCCGCCATCCGCCGCCGCCGGCGTGGGCGCCGGCGAGGTGCGGATGGCCCGGCGGGAGGTCGGCGTGGACGTGCTCGACCCGGGCCGGGTCCCGCGCGGGCCAGACCACGGCGGCGGTGACCGCCGCGGCCAGGGCGACCAGGCCGAGGACGGCCGCGGTGGCGGGCAGGCCGAGGCCGGCGGCGAGCCAGCCGGCCAGCGGATAGGTGAGCAGCCAGCAGCTGTGCGACAAGGAGAACTGGGCGGCGAAGGCGGCGGGCAGGTCCGGGTCGGCGGCGGAGCGCCGGATCACCCGGCCGCCGGGCGTGAGGACGCCGGAGCAGGCCGCGCCGATCGCGGCCCAGGCCGCCAGCAGCGCGGGCCAGGCCCAGCCGCCCGGGGCGGTGGCGGTGACGGCGGCGACGCCGGCCAGGACGGCGGGCAGCGCGAAGGCGGCGGGCAGCATCACCGCACGGTCGCCGCTGCGCCGCAGGAGACGGGGGAGCAGGAGGGCCGCCAGCATGGAGCCGGCGCCGTACGCGCCGAGGGCGAGGAGACGGCGCCGGCCGGCCGGTGGAAGTGGTCGCGGACGACACCGACGGTGTCGACGAAGACGATGGCCCCGGCGGCGGCGACCGCCAGGTCCAGGGCGAGCAGCGCCCGCAGGCGCGGGGTGGCCAGGAACAGGCGGGTCCCGAAGGCGGCCCGGTCGCGGACGCCGCCGCCCCGCTCGACCGGCCGCGGCTTGGGCAGCACGGCGGAGACGACGAGTGCGGCTGAGGCGAGGAATCCGACGGTGGTGCCCGCGAACAGCCAGGTGTAGGAGACCACGGTGAGCAGTGCGGCGGCCAGCGCCGGGCTGAACAGGCTCTCCAGGTCGTAGGCGAGCCGGGACATCGACAGGGCCTGCGTGTAGTCGCGTTCGGCGGGCAGCACCTCGGGAATGGTGGCCTGGAAGGTCGGCGTGAAGGCGGCGGAGGCGGCCTGCAGCAGGAGGACGAGGATGTAGACCTGCCAGATCTCGGTGACGAAGGGCAGGGCGAGGGCGACCGCAGCGCGGGTGAGGTCCATGGCCGCCATCAGCGCGCGGCGCGGTATCCGGTCCGCGACGGCGCCGACCACGGGGGCGATCGCGACGTAGGCGGTCATCTTGATCGCCAGCGCCGTCCCCAGGACGGCCGAGGCGTTGCCGCCGGCGAGGTCGTACGCGAGCAGGCTCAGTGCGACGGTCGCCAGACCGGTCCCGACCAGTGCGACGACCTGGGCGGTGAACAGGTGGCGGTAGGTGCGGTTGCGCAGCACGGACAGCATCGGCCCCGTCCCGGAACTGAGGCGTGATCGGACCCCACCAGGATAGTCAACACGTGCATACATGCGCACATGTTGGCGGAGGCTCGCCATGCCGGTGCTCACTGCCGCCGGTGACCGGCAGGGGGCGGATGGAGGGTCAGTCGTGCGGCGGCAGTGCGCGGATCTGGTGGTCGGCGACGCTCAGCGCCTCGTCGACCAGGCGCTTCAGGTGGCCGTGCCGCAGCGAGTAGACCACGCGGCGGCCGTCCTTGCGGGCGGTGACCAGGCCGGCGAGGCGGAGCTTGGCGAGGTGCTGGCTGACGGAGGGGCGCGCGGCACCGCAGGCCTCGGTCAGGGTCGTCACGTCCGCCTCGCCCCGGCCGAGTTCGTGCAGCAGGGCCAGGCGTGTCCGGTCGGCGAGCAGTGCCAGGACGGCGGCGGCGACGTCCATCCGCTCGCCGTCGTGCTCCTGCGCATCGTGCGCACCTGCCGGGTGGGGGCGTGCCGTCATGGGCCCATCGTAGGGGTGCTTGCCCCGGACCCGCCCTCATCTACTAAGTTACTTCGTGGATGTGCGGAGGCGGATGCCTTCGTACCGTCCGGACCTGCCCGTGCACCGCGGGCCGGTGCAGGCCAGCGAGGGAGTGACCACACCGATGGGAACGCGCCGCAAACCCGGTCCGCCCAGCCGCGCACGGATCGCGATCGTCACCACGGCCGCCGCCGGATCGGCGCTGATCGCGTCCGCGGGCGGCGCGCACGCCGAGCCCAAGCCCGACCTGGCGGGCGTCAAGGCCCAGGTCGACGAGCTCGGCGAGCAGGCCGAGGCAGCCACCGAGACGTACAACCGGCTCAAGGAGGCCCAGCAGCGGCTCCGCACGACCGCCGCTCAAGCGCAGGACCAGGTCGCCGCCGCCCAGGAGAAGGCGAGCGGACTGCGGGAGCGGCTGTCGGCGGTGGCCGCCGACGAGTACCGCGGGGGCACGGTCGACCCGACGGTCGCCCTCATGCTGTCGGCCGACCCCGAGGACTACCTCACCCGGGCCGCCGCTCAGGACATCGCCGCGAGCTCGCAGCGCGACCTGCTGCGCCTGATGCAGAGTCAGCAGCGGCGCCTGGACCAGCAGCGCGCGGAGGCCACCGCGACCCTCGCGGAGCTCGACCGGGCGGACCGGGCGCTGGCCGAGCAGAAGCGGGCGGTGCAGTCCAAGCTGGCCGAGTCCACCGCACTGCTCTCCCGGCTCTCGGCCGCCGACCGTGCCGCGGTCGACGGGCAGGACGCCTCCCGTGCCTCCCGCGACTCGGCCCGCGCGACCTACGACGGCCCGGCCACCGGCCGTGCCGCAGCCGTCCTGCAGTTCGCGTACGCGCAGCTCGGCAAGCCGTACGAGTGGGGCGCCACCGGTCCCGGCACCTTCGACTGCTCCGGTCTGACGGGGGCGGCCTGGCGCGCGGGGAGTGTCCCTGCCCCGGGTCTCCCAGGACCAGTGGAACGCCGGCCGGCACGTCGCCAGGAGCGACCTCCAGCCGGGTGACCTGGTCTTCTTCTACTCCGACCTGCACCACGTCGGCATCTACATCGGCGGCGGCAGGATGATCCACGCCCCGCGCACCGGCAAGAACATCGAGATCACCCCCATCGAGTACATGCCCTACGTCGGCGCCGTCCGCCCCTGACCACCGGGGTGCCGGGAAACCGCAGGCACTCACGCCGCCTTGCGCTGTCGCACGGACTCCACGCCCGCATCGCGCCCGACGCACCCCGGCGCGCCGAGGTGGAGAAGGTCCTATGCCTCCGCCATGACGATGTAGAACGTCACCGCCGCGAAGAAGGTGCCGTTCGCAAGGTGGTCCAGCCAGCGTTGTGCCGCCTCGGGGGTGAAGTATCCGGCGGCAACGGCGCGACGTGTGACGCGCTCCAGCCCGATGACCTTGTCAGCGGCCTGGGCGTCCCGGAAGACGGGAGTGATCGGGATGACAGCGGGTACGGCGAAGCCGGCCTCGACTGCCAGCCGCGGGAGCCGGCTGCCGATGCGGGAGTTGTGCACGGCCTTCTCGGTGACGTAGCGGGTGAAGGCGTGGGACAGGCTGCTCTCCGGGTGGTCGACGGTCAGGGTGCCCCAGTCGGGTTCGCCCATGACGAGCCGTCCGCCGGGCCGGAGCGCCCGGCGGATCTCGCGCAGGGCCCGGGCGGGGTCGGCGACGTGCTGCAGCACCCGGTCGGTGCGGGCGCGATCGGCGGCGCCGTCCGGCAGCGGGAGGTCGTGGACGTCGCCGAGCCGGACGTCGATGGTGTGCTGCCCGGCTGTGCGCGCAGCCGCGGCGTCGACGGCAGCCCGATCGTGGTCGACACCGATCACCGTCCCCGTCGTGCCGGCCGCCTCGGCGAGCGCACCGAGGTCGGTGCCGGGGCCGCAGCCGAGGTCCAGCACCGTCTGGCCGGGTCGGACGTCGAGCTCATCGAGCATGCGCTTCTTGTAGGAGCGGCCCAGTTCGGTCGCGGCAAGCCGGTCAAGGTAGGCGATCGGGTCGGGAGTGTCGGTCTCGAATGCGATGGAGGTCATGCCCGCCAGTCAATCAACTCCGTTTCCAGGGTGGCGGAACTCGCCGTGCTCCGCCCGGCGGCGCCTGCCGCGGCGTCCTGATGAGGCATCGACCGGCTCCGGCCTCGGGTCGGGGGCTCGGCTGCCGGTTTCGCCGGGTGGGCCCGGCCGTTGGTGTGCGTGCGATAGGTTCCCCGCCATGAGCGTTTTTGGAAACGTGGTCTGGCCGCCCGTCCCGATCAGGACGGCGCGGCTCGTGCTCCGCGCGTCCGAGGCCCGGGACCGTGCGGCGTTCATCGAGCTTTTCGCCTCGCCCGAGGTCGGCACCTACGTCGGTGGCGCTCGACCGCGCGACGAGCTCGAGCGCACCATGTCCGAAGTGCCGGGCCGGCGCCCCGGGGTCTTCGTGCTCGAACTCGACGGCGCGATGATCGGTGTGATCACGCTCGATCCGCGTGCCGCGGAGCGTCCTGGCCATGTCCGTCCGGAGGCCGGGGAGACCGAGCTCGGCTACCTGTTCCTGCCGGAGGCCTGGGGCCGCGGATACGCCACCGAGGCGTGCACCGCGGCACTCGACTGGTTCGCCGCCGCGCTTCCCGGCGAACCGGTGGTGCTCAGCACCCAGACCGCCAACGCCGGCTCGATGCGGGTCGCGGCGAAACTGGGCTTCACCGAGGCGGACCGGTTCGAGGAGTACGGCGCCGAGCAGTGGTTCGGCGTGCGGTCCTCGGCGACTCCGTCCGATGGAGACACGGTGGACGCGGTGGACGGGGTGGACGGGGTGGCCGAGCTGGACGGGACGGGGGCGACGGGCGCGACGGCGGCTGGGAGCGCGGAAGCGGTCGCCGCCGGTCCAGGAACCGATGGCATATCGGGCAGGATCTCCAGCGCATCGCCGCCTTCCGCGCGTCCTTCGCCCGGCGTCAGGCCGCCGCGGTGACCGAGATTCCCGGCGGCGTGGTGGTCCTGGACCAGGAGTACCCGGCCTCCCACGAACACAACCAGCTGGTCATCGAGGGGCCGACGGCTCCCCACGACCTTCCCGCTCTGGCCGACAACGCACTCGGCCACCTGCGCCACCGCCGGATCACGATCCTCGACGAGGCCGTCGGCGCCGCCTGCGCGCCGGCCCTCACCGCAGCCGGCTACGCACACGAGACCGAGCTCGTCATGACCCACTCCGGCGCGCACACCGCCGCTGTCCCACCCGCGGAGACGGTCTCCGTCGCGGACCTGCGAACTGCCGTGGCGCGCCAGCTCCGCATCTGGATGCCCCGGGCCGAGGATGCCGTGATCCACCAGCTCGCCGACCGTCGAACGGCCCGGCTCCGCGGCGCCGACCAGGTCCACTTCCTCGCCGTCCGCGACGAGAACGGCACCGTCTGCGCCTGGGCCGACACCTACCTCGACGCGGCCCACGGGATCGCCCAGATCGAGGACGTCGTCACCGCCGACAGTCATGTCCGGCGCGGCCACGCGGACACCGTGCTTGCCACCGCCCTGCAGCGCGCATCCGGCTACGGTCTGGTCTTCCTCCTCGCCGACCCCGACGACTGGCCGAGCGGCTGGTACGCCCGCCGAGGCTTCACCCCGATCGGCCGCTCGCACGTCTTCACCCGTACGGCAGCCGGGAGCTGAGCCGAAGGCGCCGGGCTCATGGGACCCGAAACGTCGTGAACGGGCGCCGTCGACAGGTGGCCCGTCGTTCCGGGGCCGAGGAGACGTTCGGGCCCCGGAATCCGTCGGCATTGCCGATGAGCAGACCCCCGAGATCAGCCTCCCCGGCGATCGAAGCGGTGGCCCGGGCCGCGGTCAGCCGGGACCCGCGGCTGCGGCCCGGGGGTCGAACCGGTAGCCGACCTGTCGGACGGTGACGATCCCGTCCCGGTGCACCGGCCCCAGTTTGCGGCGCAGCCGGGCGATGTGGACGTCGACCGTGCGGACGTCCCCGTACGCCGTCTGGCCCCAGACCACGGTCATGAGCTGGCGGCGGGTGAAGACCTGCTGGGGGTGGCCGACCAGGTGGGCGAGGAGCTCGAACTCGAGGTAGGTGAGCGACAGCGGGCGCCCGTCCACCGTGACGGTCCGCCGGCCGCGGTCGACGGCCACGCCGCTCCCGGTGGTCGGGGCGGGCACCGGGTGATGGACGGTGCCCGGGTGTACGCCGCCGCGAGTGGCGGCGGATCCGGTCGCGTGGATGCGGGAGACCCGGGGGTAGTGCAGGAGCATCGCTTCCTCCTTCGACGGGATGTGGTGCCCGCCGGTGCGGAACGTCCGGCCGGGCGGACAGTCGGGGCCTTGCTCGGCGACGCTAGTCCTCGGCGCGCCCGGATCCGCGCTCCTGACGTCTCGTTGACTGCCTGAGGGACTCCCTGACGGTTCCTTGACGCCCGACACCCGGACGCTGTTCGCCGACTCCCGACTGCGGATGGCCCGAGGAGTTGGATACGGGGGTGCGGTCAGGTCGACGGTGCCGTGGCAGGCACGTGCAGGTCGCGCAGTGCGCGGAGGCAGGCCGCCACCGCGGGCTCCCGGGCCGTGCCGGGCCGGACGGCCGCCTCCACCTCGCGGGCCAGTCGGCCGTCCGCCACCGGGCGTGCGGTGAGCGAGGGCGGCAGCGCGGCGACGGCCATCAGTGGGACGAGGGCCACCTGCCCGCCGCTCGCCGCGAGCGCGAGCATGGCGGCGAAGTCCGAGCAGGTGTGCCGCACCTCGGGGGTGAAGCCTGCGGACCGGCAGGCGTGCAGCACGGCCTGACCGCAGGCGGACTGCGCCGGGGCGGCGATCCACGGGCTGTCCTTGAGCTGCGACAGCTCGACCGGGCGGCCGCTCCCGGCCGCGGCCGGGTGGTCCGTCCGCAGGACGGCGACGAGCGGGTCGGTGCGCACCGGGTGGGTCTCGACACCGGTGTGCGAGGGCGGCGCCAGGTTGGTGTACCGGTACAGCAGCGCTGTGTCCACCCGGCGCTGCAGCAGCAGGCGGACGGCGGCCTCGGGTTCGGCCTCCGTGATGTGCGGCTGGAGCCCGGGGTGCACGGTCTCCAGGGCCCGGGCGAGCGGGGCGGCCAGCGGGGAGAGCGCGCTCGGGAAGCAGGCGATGCGGAAGGCGCCGGTCGGGTTCGCCTCGCCGAGGTGGAGGCGGGAGCGGGCGCGTTCCAGCGCGGCCAGGACGTCCTGGGTGTCCTCGGCCAGCCGGTGTCCGGCCGCCGTGAGGTGGACGGCCCGGCCCGTGCGCTCCAGCAGGCGGCTGCCGGTCTCCTCCTCCAACAGGCGCAGCTGCTGGGAGACCGCGGACGGGGTGACACGGTGCAGCTCCGCGACCGCCGTCACGGTGCCGTGGTCGGCAAGGTCGCGGAGGAGGACGAGCCGTCTGACATCGAGCATAAGGCGAGCTTAATGCCGAGCTGAAGATGATGTAGCTGGACGAGTGGCCCGTCCGGGAAGCAGCATGGCGGCAGGCGGCCGACCGCCGCCGACCCGACCCCGATCCTCCAGGAGCTTCTTGTGCGTGCCACCGTGATCCACGGCCCGAACGACATCCGGATCGAGGAGGTGCCGGATGCCGCGGTGCGGCGTCCGACGGATGCGGTGGTGCGGGTGGTGAACGCCTGTATCTGCGGCAGTGACCTGTGGGCGTACCGGGGGGTGGCGTCGCGGGTGGCGGGTCAGCGGATCGGTCACGAGTTCCTGGGTGTGGTGGAGGAGGTCGGCGCTCAGGTGCGGGGGTTCCGGCCGGGTGATTTCGTGGTGGCGCCGTTCGTGTGGTCGGACGGGACGTGCGACTTCTGTCGTGAGGGGTTGCACACGTCGTGTCCGGAGGGCGGGTTCTGGGGCGAGGTGGGGTCGGACGGCGGGCAGGGCGAGGCAGTGCGGGTGCCGTTCGCGGACGGCACGCTGGTGGCGCTGCCGAAGGACGCGGTGGGTGAGGAGAAGCTGCTGCCGGGGCTGCTGGCGCTGTCGGACGTGATGAGCACGGGGCATCATGCGGCGGTGACGGCCGGGGTGCGGCCAGGGGCGACGGTGGCGGTGGTCGGCGACGGTGCGGTGGGGCTGTGCGGGGTGCTGGCCGCGCACCGGCTGGGTGCGGGCCGGATCATCGCGCTGGGGCGGCACGAGGCGCGTACCGCGATCGCGCGGGCGTTCGGTGCCACCGACGTGGTGGCCGAGCGCGGTGAGGCGGCGATCGAGGCGGTGAGGGAGCTGACCGGCGGGCAGGGCGCGCACGCCGTCCTGGAGGCGGTGGGCACGGAGGAGTCGATGCGCACCGCGATCTCGATCGCCCGTGACGGCGGCGCGGTCGGCTACGTCGGGGTCCCGCACGGCGGCAGTGCCGGCGTCGACATCGGCCAGATGTTCGGCCGCAACGTCTCGCTGCGCGGCGGGGTGGCGCCGGCCCGGGCGTACATCCCGGAGCTGCTGCCGGACGTGCTGTCCGGTGCGATCGACCCGGGCCTGGTCTTCGACCGGACGGTCGGCCTGGACGGGGTGCCCGACGGCTACCGGGAGATGGACAACCGCACCGCCCTCAAGGTCCGCATCGCCTTCTGACGTCGGGGCCGACCGGCGCCGACGGGGGCGGCCGACCGACGCGGTCGCCCCCGGGCGGCCGGGTCGGCGTGGCGGGACGTCGGGATTCCTCATATTGTTCATACGGAAAACAATTTTCTTCTGGAGGATCTGATGACTCCCGCTCCGTACCGGGCCGACGACGCCCGCTACAACGGTTCCATGCCCTACCGCCGCAGCGGCCGCAGCGGACTCCAGCTTCCGGAGATCTCGCTCGGGCTCTGGCACAACTTCGGCGACGACCGCACGCTGGACTCCCAGCGCGCCATCCTGCGCCGCGCCTTCGACCTCGGCATCACCCACTTCGACCTCGCCAACAACTACGGCCCGCCGTACGGCTCCGCGGAGGCCAACTTCGGCCGGCACCTGGCCGCGGACTTCGCCCCGTACCGGGACGAGCTGGTCATCTCGACCAAGGCCGGCTACGACATGTGGCCCGGCCCGTACGGCGAATGGGGCTCGCGGAAGTACCTCACGGCCAGCCTCGACCAGTCGCTGCGCCGGATGGGCCTCGACTACGTCGACATCTTCTACTCCCACCGGTTCGACCCGCAGACCCCGCTCGAGGAGACCATGGGGGCGCTGGCGTCGGCCGTCCGGCAGGGCAAGGCGCTGTACGCCGGCATCTCCTCCTACAACGCGGAGAAGACCCGGGAGGCCGCTGCCATCCTGCGTGACCTGGGCGTGCCGCTGCTGATCCACCAGCCGTCGTACTCGATGCTCAACCGCTGGATCGAGGTCGACGGGCTGCTCGACGTCCTGGAGGCCGAGGGGGCGGGCTGCATCGGCTTCGCGCCGCTCTCCCAGGGCATCCTGACCGATCGCTACCTGAAGGGGATTCCGGCGGGATCCCGGGCGGCGCAGGGCAAGTCACTGGACCCGGCCACCCTCACCGAGGCGACCCTCGGCAAGCTGACCGCGCTCAACGAGATCGCCGCCGGGCGGGGTCAGTCGCTGGCCCAGCTCGCCCTGACGTGGCTGCTGCGCGACCCGCGGATGACCTCCGCGCTGATCGGCGCCTCCTCGGTGGCGCAGCTGGAGAGCAACGTCGCGGCGGTGCGGAGCGCGCCGCTCACCGCCGAGGAGCTCGTGGAGATCGACAAGTACGCCACCGACGCCGACCTCAACCTCTGGGCGAGGTCGACCGAGGGCTGAGCCGGCCGGGCTCCGGCCCGGCGGCCGGTGTCCCGGGGCCTACAGCGTGCGGTGCATGACGTGCAGTCCGACGTAGCCCCGGGACGGGTGCCGGAACCCCTCCGGTACGGTGCCGATCACCGCGAAGCCGAGCGAGCGGTACAGGTGGACCGCGTGGACGTTGGTCTCGACGACCGCGTTGAACTGCATCGCGCGGTAGCCGTGCTCCCTTGCCCACGCCAGCGTGTACTCGACCAGCGCCCGGCCCACGCCCCGGCCCGCGTGGGCCGGGTCGACCAGGTAGCTCGCGCTGGCCACGTGCGAGCCGTTGCCCTGCTGATTGGTGTTCATCTTGGCGGTGCCCACGACCGTCCCGGCGTCGTCGAGGGCGACGACGGTGCGGTTCGGCGGTGGCAGGAGCCACCAGTCGCGGCCCTGCTGTTCGTCGAGGTCCGGTGGATAGGTGAAGGTCTCGCCCGCCGCGATGACGGTGCGGAAGAACGGCCAGACGGCGGGCCAGTCCGCGGCGGTGGCTTCCCTGATCGGCATGCGGCCAGGATGGCGGCCGCCGGGCCGGCCCGCCAACGGATTTCCGGGCGCACCGCATGTCCGAATGCCCACATGTCCGGATGGACCGTGGGCCCGGTCGATGCCGGGCGGTGGGCCGTTCGGCGGAGCGTACCCGCCCGTGCGGGTGAACCAGGGGCCGGCTCGGCCCTGCCGGCCGCCCACCGGCGGGGGTCGGCCCCGAGAGTGGACACCGCGGTCCGGCGCCGGACCGCCCGGATCCCCCTCCACGAACGGCTCCCGACTGTGACGACCATCCGCCTGCGCCTCGCCATCGGTGTCGCACTGCTGGCCCTCACGGCCGGCGCGTGCTCCAGCAGTTCGGGTGGCGGCGCGCCCGCCACCCCGGCCCCCGTCACCTCGGCCCAGGCCGCCTCGCCGTCGGCGAGCAGCAGTGCTGCCGCGCCGTCCGGCGCTCCTTCCGGCTCCGCCGCGGGCAGCGCGGCGCCGAGCGGCTCCGGTTCGGCTTCGACGGGCGCCCTGAAGATCACCATCAGCAACTTCAAGTTCGGCCCGGACGCGGCCACGGTGCACGCGGGGGAGACGGTGACGGTCGTCAACGCGGACACCACCGCGCACACGCTCACCGCGACCGACAAGTCCTTCGACACCGGGACGATCCAGCCCGGCGCCACGGCGACCTTCACCGTCCCGTCGGGCACCGGCGACCACCCCTACATCTGCACGATCCATCCGTTCATGCACGGCACGCTCACCGTCGGCTGAACCGGAGCCCGCGCCCGCGCGCCTGAACCGGTGCCCGGACCAGTGTCCGTGGACCGGCTCCGGCGCCCGCCGCGGGTGCCGGTACAGTCGCGGCCATGACGCTACTCGCCGGTAGGAAATGTCACGGGGTTCTCAACCCATTGCACTCGCTCGTCTACTTCGCGCCGGAGGCCGAGGAGGAGTTCACCCGTGCGGGCCTGGAGCCCGGCCGGATGGGGTACTTCGCGGGCCGGGCCGCCGCGATGGGTGCCGTCGGGGCGGGCCCGGTGGCGGCCGCGTTCTTCAACTTCAGCCCCGGGCTCGTCGCCCGCCATCTGCCGCGCGCCTGGGGCCTGGCGAGCCCGGAGCGCGTGCTGGACGCCAGGTACCGCGCCGTCGACCGGGTGCTGCGCCGGCTGCTGGGGGACGGTCTCGCCGACGACCCCGAGGTCGCCGAGGCGTCGGGCCTGCTGCTGCCGGCCGTCCGGGCCCTCCCGGTCGCGGGCCGGGTCCTCTATGCGGCACACGCCGCGCTCCCCGTGCCGGACGAGCCCCACCTGGCACTCTGGCACGCGATCACCCTGCTGCGGGAGCACCGCGGGGACGGCCACCTCGTCGCCCTGGCCGCGGCCGAACTGGACGGCGTGCAGGCGCTGATCACCCACACAGCCACCGGCCGCGGCTTCACCGCGCCGTTCGCCCGCGGCAGCCGCGGGTGGACGGACACCGAGTGGGCGCGGGCGACGGAGGAGCTGACGGAACGCGGGTTGCTCGACGCCGTCGGCGGCCTCACCACCGCCGGCCGCGACCTGCGACGCGCGGTCGAGGACCGGACCGACCGGCTGGCGCGGGCCCCGTACGAGGCGATCGGTGCGGACGGCGTCCAGCGGCTCACCGAAATCGGCGGCCGGCTCACCTCCACCGCCCTGGCCAACGGCGCCTTCCCGTCAGGGGTGTTCGCGAGCGCCTGACGGGCGAACGGCGAGCGGCGAGCGGCGAGCGGTGGATCGGCGGGTCGGCGGGTCGGCGGGGCGCCGGTGGTGGTGCTGCCCGGACCGTCGACCCGGGAGGCCCGGCCCTCCGGCCCTCCGGCCCCCGGGCTCCGGTAGCCTCCGGGGGTGAGCGGGACAGGCCGGTACCGGTGGCGCACGCGTATGCGCACGCTCCTGCCCTGGTGCCTCGTGGATCGGGGCATCCTCGGCAAGGGCACGCAGGACTGCGGGGCGCACGAGTGGTACAACCACGACGACCGCGTCGCCCGGTGCTACCACTGCGAGACCGGTGAGCGGCCCTGGCCCCCGACCGCCGACAAGGCCGCTCCGCCCCGGGAGGGTTGACACCCCCTGGTCCGCTAACAGGGCGGTTCGGCGTCGGTGAGGTCGACGTCGTCGAAGAGTTCCAGCATCCGGGCCAGGACGTGCACGCAGGCGGTGATGTCGGCGTCGGTGAGGTCGCCGCCGGCCCGGCGGAGCAGGGTGTGCTCGCGGGTGGTGATAACGGTGATCGCCGCGCGGCCGTCGTCGGTCAGCCGGATCAGCGAGGAGCGTCGGTGCGCGGGGTTGGGGATGCTCTCGACGAGGTGGCGCTCCGCGGCGTCGTTGACCATGCGCTGGACGAACTGGCGGCTCAGTGACTGGGCCCGGCCCATCTGCGGGACGGTCATCGGGCCGTTCTCGCGGAGCAGGTCCAGGACGGCGCGCACGCCCACGGAGACGCCCTGGGCGGCGTCGAGTTCGATGCGGCGCTGGACGCGGCGGTAGAGCGGGCCGACGAGCGCGAAGACTTCCATCAGGCGTCCGGGCAGCAGGTCGGGGGAGAGGGGTTCGGGGGCCGGTTCGGTCACGGCACCACTGTCTCACACCACATGACAACCGGGTTGCCATTCTCGCTCCGTCATGACACCTTGGTTGTCATGATGGAGATTGCGTTCGAGACCTTCCGGTCCACCGACGGCCTGCTCGCCTACCGCGACGAGGGGCCACGCGACGGCGAGGTGCTGGTGCTCCTGCACAGCGTGTTCGTGGACAGCACGCAGTTCGACAACCTGATTCCGGGCCTGACCGCCCTCGGCCACCGGGTGATCGCGCCCGACGCCCGAGGCCACGGCCGTTCCGCCAACGCGAGCGGGCCGTTCCGGCAGGCCGACGACCTCGCGGACCTGCTGCGGCACCTGGGGCTGCGTCAGGTCGTGCTGGTGGGCGTCTCGATGGGTGCGCTGATCGGCATCGACACGGCCGTCGCCCACCCGGAGCTGGTGCGCGCCCTGGTCGTCAGCGGCCGGGGTCTGGGCGAGCCGGACCTCACCGACCCCTGGTCGGCCGCCGTCGCCGGGCGGCAGGGTGCGGCGATGGCCGGCGGAGATGTCCACGGCTACCTCGACGGTTTCGTCGAGTGGATCGCCGGGCCGGAGCGCGGCGTCGACGAGGTCGACCCGGCGGTCGTGGCGCAGGTCCGTGCGATGGCCCTGAACACCCTGATGAAGCACACCCCGGACGAGCCGGACCACCGCGTGCCGGTCGAGGACCTGGCCTCCCGCGCCAGGGGCATCGCCGTCCCCGTGCTGGCCGTCAACGGTGCCTTCGAGGTGCCTGCGCTGCTCGACACCGTCACCGCCCTGATGGACATCGTCCCCGACGGCCGCACCGCGTCGCTGGACGGCGCCGGCCACTACACGACGATGGAGCAGCCGCAGGGATTCACCCGGATCCTCGTGGACTTCCTGCGCGAGATCGGTGTCCGGCGGGCGGACTGACCCGGCTCTGCCCGTCAGCCGCGGCCGGGCTGCTCCTGGACGGCGGTTGCGAAGACCCCACGCGCGGGAGTCCCGTCCGGCCAGGTCCAGCCCGCGACGAGGCGCACGGGGGTCGTCCCGTCGGCCTGCGCCGGCTGCAGGACGCGCCGGATCCGGACGTCGCCCGCGTGGAGGCCGGCGCCGTGGACCTGGACGGTGAGGTCGGGGGTGTCGCTCTGGTTCTGGTGCTGCGGCACCGCCTCGCCGCGCAGCAGCGCCCGCAACTGTGCCGTCACCACGGGATCGTGGACGCCGTCGTAGATCCACCGGGTGCCGAGCTCGCCGTGCTCGCAGGTGCCGATCAGTGCCGCACGGGACGCGCCGTCGTACGCGGCGCCGCGGTAGCCCATCGGCGCCAGGTAGGCCACGTGCTCGGGGGCGGCGGTGTCCACGACCACCAGGAACTCGATCCCGACCTCGCCCTCCGGGTCGTCCAGCCGGAAGCCGCCGGCCTTGACCAGCTCCGGCGCCCCGGCGTGGCCCGAGTACCAGGGCTGCGCAGGCAGCCACGCGGTGAGGAGCTCCAGCTTGGTCGGCGTGATGGTGGTGTGCTGGACGGTCGCCATGGGAGCTCTCTCGTGCCTCGGGCGGATCGGCCGCCTGACGGACCGTCCGGCAATCCTAGATGCCTGATGCCAAGGAGAAGATCATGGCCGCAGCGTAGCGCCGTACGTGCCGGGTGGGCCCGGCTGTTGATGCCTTGGGGATCGGGCGGAGGGCCGGCCTCAGGGGGCCTGGCGGGTGAGGAGGGTTGTGACCAGGGTGAGGGGTGGCCAGTTCAGGCGGCCGTGGCGGGCTGCGGCGTAGGCGCGCAGGACCACGTCGGGGGCGGTGAGCGGGACGGTCCGCACCCCGGGGTGCGTGGCGCTGCCGAGCGGCAGCAGGCCCACGCCGAGACCGGCGGTGATCATGTCCTGGACGAGGTCGAGACTGTCCGCGCGGTGCGTGACGCGGGGCGTGAAGCCCGCCATCGAGCCCAGGGCCCGGACGACGGTCTCGTCCGCGGTGTTGCGGGAGTTGACGATCCAGTCCTGCCCGGCGAACCGGGCGAAGACCTCCGAGGCCGGCCCCGGGCCGGCGTCGGCCTGCGCCGGAATGCCCAGCCCCCACCGCGCGGTCCACAGCGGGGTCGTGTGCACGGTGGGGTCGGTGGCGGCCGGCGCCAGGGTGTAGTCGTAGGTGAGGGCCAGGTCCGCCTCGTCGGTGGCCAGCAGCGCCAGTGCCTCGGCGGGCTCGTGCTCGCGGATCAGCACGCTCACCCGGGGATGGCTGACGGCGAGCCCCGCGACGATCGGCAGCAGGTGCGCGCGGATGGCGGTGGCGAACCCCGCGATCCGCAGGGTGCCGTTCGGCTCCGCGCCCGGGCCGAGGTCGAGATGCGCCGCCTCGACCTCGGCGAGGATCGTCACGGCGTGCTCGGCCAGCCGGCGGCCCGCCGGCGTGAGCCGGACCCGGCGCCCGTCCGGCTCGATCAGGGCGGTGCCCATCTCGCGCGCGAGCGCGGCGATCTGCTGCGACACCGTCGACGTGGTGGCGCCCACCACGTCGGCGACCGCGCGCATCGACCCCAGTCGGGACAGTTCCACCAGCAGGTGCAGTCGTCGGGTCTCCATCGCCCCATTGTTCAGGATTCCCGAACGGATCATCCATGATCGACACGTGGACGTGAACGAACCCGGAGACGTCTACTGGACGGCATGAGCTCGCCGCACACTCCCTTCCGCGCCCGCGCCCGGGCCGCCCGCCGCCCGCGCGGGGCCGAGGCCGGGGCCCTGATGGCCGTCGGATCGATGCTCAGCGTGCAGTTGGGGCTGGCCCTGTCGGTGCCGCTGTTCGACCGCCTCGGTGCGCTGGGCACGGCCGGTCTGCGCCTGGCCTGGGCCGGGGTCCTGCTGCTGGTCCTCGTCCGGCCGCGGCCCCGCGACTTCGCCCGGCGGGACCTGTCGGCGTGCGTCCTGCTGGGTGGCGTGACCGCCGGCCTGATGCTGTTCTTCATGCTCGCCATCGCGCGCCTGCCGCTCGGCACCGCGAGCGCGCTGGAGTTCCTCGGGCCGCTGGGCGTCTCGTTGTGGGGGCCGGCGGCGGGCGCAGGCGTTGGACGGGGCTGGCGGCCGCCGGGGTGGTGCTGCTCACCGAGCCCTGGCACGGCGGTGTCGATCCGGTGGGACTGGTCTTCGCGCTGGCCGCCGCTGCCTGCTGGGCCGCGTACATCCTGCTCACGCAGCGGGTGGGCGACCGGGTCACCGGGCTGAACGGCCTGGCCGTCTCCATCCCGGTGGCCGGTGTCCTCGGCGTGCTGGTGGCCGCGCCCGCCGGCCTGGGGCGGGTGACCTGGCCGCTGCTCGCCGCCATGCTGGGGCTCGCGGCGCTGAGCATCGTGCTGCCGTTCAGTCTGGAGTTCCTCGCCCTGCGCCGGATGACCAGCTCCGCCTTCGGCACCCTGATGAGTCTGGAGCCCGCGATCGCGCTGGTCATGGGTCTGCTGATCCTCGGCCAAGTCCCCGCCCCGCTCGCGGCCGCGGGCGTCGCCCTCGTGGTGGCGGCCGGTGTGGGCGCGACCCGTGCCGGGGAGCGTGCGGCGCCGGAGCCGGACGCGGCCCGTCCGCTGGTGTCCGCGCACGAGGCGCCCTGAGCGGGCGGACGGCACGAACGCCCGGCGCCGGTCGCCCGGTCACCGGTCCTGGCACGGGGTCTGCGCGGGGCCGGCGCGCACGTCCCGGCGGGCGCCGGTTGGGAAGACGATCGTCGGTCGGAAGGACGGGAGCCCGCGAGGGCGTGCCGTCCGGAAGGCCGATGCCCCGGCCCCACACAGAACATGCTGAAGCATCTCCATCGCAGTTGCAAGTGATGTGCAATAGTGTTGCCCCGGCATGATCGTCATCTTCGAAAGGGGCCGTGTCCCGGATGGGCGCCTACGTACTTCCCGACCTGCCGTACGACTACTCCGCACTCGAGCGGGCCATGTCGGCCGAGATCCTGGAGCTGCACCACTCCAAGCACCACCTGGCCTACGTGAACGGGGCCAACACGACTCTGGAACAGCTCGCCGAGGCCCGCGCCGAGGAGCAATTCGGCAGCCTGGTGGGCCTGCAGAAGACCCTGGCCTTCCACCTGTCCGGCCACGTCCTGCACTCGCTCTTCTGGGAGAACCTCTCCCCGGACGGCGGCGACCGCCCCGACGGCGCCCTCGGCGACGCGATCGAGGAGCACTTCGGCGGCTTCGAGGCCTTCAGGAAGCAGCTCACCGCCGCCACCGTCGGCGTCCAGGGCTCCGGCTGGGGCATCCTCTCCTGGGAGCCGCTCGGCCGGCGCCTGATCGTCGAACAGGTCTACGACCACCACGGCAACGTCGGCCAGGGCACCACCCCGCTGCTCGCCTTCGACGCTTGGGAGCACGCCTACTACCTGCAGTACAGGAACGTCCGCCCCGACTACGTCACCCGCCTGTGGGACGTCGTCGACTGGACGGACGTGGCGCAGCGGTTCGCCGCCGTCCAGGCCGTCTGACACCGCCCGGCCGGTGCCCGGCGGCCCGCCCCGCCGGGCACCCGGATCGCAGGGGCCTCGGAAGAGGTGCGACACGTTCGGCCGAGGCCGATGACGCGGGCCCTCCCCGTCGGTATGTACCGGTGAACCGTCGGCCGCCCGGCCGACGGGCGACCGCACCGGGAGGACCGACATGAACAGCACCGACACGTACCGCGGCAGCGCGGCGCCCACCGCGACCCGCCCCGCGGAGGAGGCCGCCCGGGCCGTGCTCGCGGGTCTGTACACGGCCTGGGCCGACAACGACGCCGACGCCTTCGCCGCCCACTTCACCGAGGACGTGACCTCGGTCGCGCCGGGTTCGTTCGGCGAGGGCCGGACGGTCCTCCGCGACCGGATGGCCGCCCGCTTCGCCGGCCCGCTCAAGGGCTCCCGCGTCGTCGACGAGGTGCAGAGCATCCGCCGGCTGGGGGAGGACACCGTGGTGGTGGTGTCCAGGGGCGGCGTGGTGATGGCAGGGGAGCAGGGCGTGCCGGCCGACCGCCTGCTGCTGGCGACCTGGACCCTGACCCGGGCCGGGGACGGCTGGCAGGTCGCGGCGTACCACAACAGCCCGGCCTGACCACCGCCGTCCGGTCGGACCGCCGGAGTCCGGCCGATCGCCACGGTCTCACCGCCCGCACGGCCCGGCCCGACCACCACGGCCCGGCCCGACCACCACGGCCCGGCCCGACCATCACGGTCGGGCCCGGCCGCCGGGGCGGCCGTTCGCCCCCGCACACCAGGAGCACCTGAGATGATCGCCACCATGGCCACCGGCGAGGATTTCGCGACCCGCACCGAGCCCGTGCGGCGGGAGCTGCTCGCGTACTGCTACCGCATGCTGGGCTCCGTCCACGACGCGGAGGACCTGCTCCAGGAGACCTGGCTGCGCGCCTGGCGCGCCTGGGACGGGTACGACCCGGCCCGTGCGTCGGTGCGCACCTGGCTGTACCGGATCGCCACCAACGTCTGCCTGTCCGCGCTGGAACAGCGGGCCAGGCGGCCGCTGCCCTCCGGGCTGGGCGCCGGCCCGGACGGCGATCCCGACGCGCCGCTCGTCAGGGGCGAGGGGGTGCCCTGGCTGCAGCCCTTCCCCCATCCCGAGGGCGAACCGGGGGCCGCGGACGGCCTGCGGCTGGCCCTGGTGGCCGCACTCCAGTACCTGCCCGCCCGGCAGCGCGCCGTCCTCGTGCTGCGCGAGGTGCTCGACTGGCCGGTGGCCGAGGCGGCCCGGGCACTGGAGATGACCCCGGCGGCCGTCAACAGCGCACTGCAGCGGGCCAGGGCGCGCCTCGCCGCGACGGGGCTGCGCGAGGACGAGGTCCGCGAGCCCGCCGGCCGTGAGGAGCGGGCGCTGCTGGACCGCTACGTCGCGGCCTTCCGGAACGCGGACCTGGAGACGCTGCGGACGCTGCTCGCCGAGGACGTGGTGCTGGAGATGCCGCCGTTCCTCAACTGGTACGTCGGCCCCGACGACTACGTCGGCTTCCTGCAGCGGGCCTTCCGCCTGCGCGGCACCGACTGGCGGATGGTCCCGATCGGTGCCAACGGCCAGCCGGCGGTCGCCGCCTACCTGTGCGGGCCCGACGGCGTCCACCGTATGCACACCATCCAGGTCTTCACCGTCGCCCGAGGAATGATCACCCGCACCACCGTCTTCCAGGACCAGGAGCTGTTCGCCGCCTTCGGCCTGGCGCCGGTCCTCGCCGACGAGGCCCGCCCGCTGCCGGGCTGAGCGGGCGTCGGGAGGCGCGGGGCCTTCCGGAGCCGCCCGGAAGGCCCCGGGTGCGTCAGCAGGCGCAGGTGATCGAGCCGATCGGTGCGGTCAGCGGGTCCGCCGGGCGCTGCTGCACACCGGCCGCCGTCTCCAGCGGGAAGCCCTCGCGGATCCAGTACTCGATGCCGCCGATCATCTCCTTGACGCGGTAGCCGAGCAGGGCCAGGGCCAGTGCGGAGCGGGTCGCCCCGTCGCAGCCCGGGCCCCAGCAGTAGGTGATGACCGGGACGGCAGGGTCCAGCAGGTCGGCAGCCCGGGCGGCGATGTCCGCGGTGGGCAGGTGCAGCGCACCCGGAATGTGCCCCTGCTGCCAGCCCGCTGCCCCGCGGGAGTCGAGCAGGACGAACCCGGGGCGGCCGGAGCCGAGGGACGCGTGCACGTCGGAGACGTCCGCCTGGAAGGTCAGTCGCGCCGTGAAGAAGGCAACGGCCTCGGCCGGGGCCGCGGGCGGCGTGCTGAGCGCCGCGCTGGTGTCGGTGATCGTCATGCCCGTAACGCTATGACGCGGCGGCCGGCAGGAGAACCGACGAACGCCGCCCAGGGACTTGATCGGCCGGTGATTCCCCGGTATTCATCTGCCATGACCGCTCATTCCACGGACGACGTCGACATGCGCATCCTGGAGGCCCTCCAGCGCGACGGCCGGGCCAGCTACGCCGAGCTCGCTCGTGCCGTCTCGATGTCCGCCAGTGCCGTCACCGAACGCGTTCGGCGGCTGGAGGAGAGCGGCGTGATCGCCGGCTACGCGGCCGTCGTCGACCCCGAGCGCCTCGGACTCGACATCCTCGCGTTCGTCCGGCTCCGCTATCCCACCGGCAACTACAAGCCCTTCCACGACCTCGTCGCGACGACGCCGGAGATCATCGAGGCCCACCACGTGACCGGCGACGACTGCTTCATCCTCAAGGTCGTCGCCCGCTCGATGCGGCACCTGGAGCAGACCACCGGCCGGATCGCCGGACTCGGCTCCGTGACCACCACCGTCGTGTACTCCAGCCCGCTCAAGAACCGCGCGATCACCGCGGCCGCTCTGAAGGCCTGAGTCCGCGCCGCCGCAGGCCTCCCGATCGGCCACGATATTCACCTGTCCCCGCCGGCGGCACCGACTAGGGTCCTGCCCATCGGCCGCGCCGGGCGCCGGTGCGGCGGACCGGGCGGACCGGGTGTCCCGGGGTGTCGTGGGGTGCCCTGGCGTCGTCGTCGGCCAGGGGCGCCGTACGGCGAGAGGCGAGGGCGAGGGAGAGGGCGGGCGATGGCCGATCGGGTGAGCGGGGCGGACGTACGGATCGAGCCGTGGACCGAGGGCGACCTCGGACTGCTGCGCCGCGTGAACACCCCGGTGATGAAGAAGCACGTGGGCGGCCCGGAGACCGAGGAGCAGTTGCTCCACCGGCACCGCCGCTACCTGGACTTCGTCCCGGCGGGCAAGGGGTGCATGTTCAGCATCGCGCTGCTGCCCGACCGCACGGCGGTCGGCACCGTCGGATACGGCGAACGCGTCTGGCAGCAGGAGACGGTGTACGAGATGGGCTGGAACGTGCTGCCTCCGTTCCAGGGGCGGGGCATCGCGGCCGTCGCCGTGGCGGCTGCACTCCGGCGGGCCAGGGCCGAGGGCCGGCACCGTCACCTGCACGCCTTCCCGTCGGTGGACAACCCCGCGTCGAACGCGGTCTGCCGCGCGGCCGGCTTCACCCTGGTCGGGGAGTGCGCCTTCGAGTTCCCGCCGGGCAGCTGGATGCGCAGCAACGACTGGCGCATCGACCTTGCCGCGATCGAGGACTGACGGCCGGGAGCAGGACCGGGGGCGCCGGTGCCGGCGCGCTCAGGGCCGGTGGTGGCGCGAGGGGCGACACCGGCCCTGGCGGCAGCCTTGTCCAGGGCGCGCAGGGCCAGCAGCAGGACACCGATGTCGTCCAGCAGGATCGGGTCCGGCAGCAGGTCGAACGGCATCACGACGTAGGCCACCGCTGCCCAGAAGCCCATCCGCGTGGAGAGCGGAAGCCCGGCGGAGCCGACCAGCCGGCGGGCCCGGACCAGCCGGATCCACAGCCGGACCACCACCACGGCGGTGGCCGCCACCAGCAGCCCTGCCACACACCACCACACCACCGGGTCGATCCTCATCCGAGGCCTCCTCCTGCCGCCAACCCCGGGCGGACGCCTCCCGTGTTCCCCGCGGGACGGAGACGATGCCTGCCGCCCAGGCCCCGGGTGGTTCGTGGACGGGCCGACCGTCCGGGGTGCCCGCGCTCGGCTGCTCAGGCCGGGCCCGCGTCGTCGACACACACGACGGCGACCCGCTGGACCAGGTTGTTGGCGAACCCGCCGCGGTTCCAGGGCTGGTCCAGCGGCTGGGTGCCGCCCTGCGCGTCGGTGGCGCGGGCGGTGAGGAGATGGCGGCCGGGCACAGCCGTCCAGACGTGGTGCCACCGCCGCCAGGCCCACGGGTGGTCGCCGTCGGAGGTGCCGAGCACGGCGTCCGACCAGGTGCGCCCGCCGTCCGCACTGACCTCCACCGCTGTCACCGGGCCGTGGCCCGACCAGGCACGGCCCGCCACCCGGACCGGGCCCGGGCGCACCACACGGGTCCGCGACATGAAGTCCGGGAAGCCGGGCGGCGTCAGCAGCGCGCGCGGTGCGATCCTGGTGACGGGCTCGCCCGGGTCCGCCGCCGTCTGCCGCAGCCGGTAGGCCTGCGCCTGCTGGAAACCCGTGAACGGGCTGTCGGTGAGAGTGATCTCCCGGAGCCACTTCACGTGCGCCATGCCGTACCAGCCGGGAACCACCAGCCGCAGGGGGTGGCCGTGCTGCGGGGGCAGCGGGCCGCCGTTCATGGCGTAGGCGACCAGCACCGGCGGGTCGGCGCCGGTCGCGACGCCGAGCGGCAGGCTGCGCCGGTAGTCCTGCTCGACGCCGCGTTCGATGCCGTGGTCCGAGCCGGTGAACACGGCTTCGACCGCCTCCGCCCCGACCTCGGCGGCCGCGAGCAGGCTCCGCAGCGGCACGCCCGTCCAGTCCGCGGTGCCGACCGCCTCGACCAGCCAGGGCTGGCTGACGGGCCGCGGGGACAGCAGGGCCCGGCCGTTGCCGGCGCACTCCATGGTGACGCGCACGGTCAGGGCCGGGAGGGACCGCAGCGCGTCGAGGTCGAGGGAGAGCGGTTCGCGGACCAGGCCGCCGACCCGGAGCCGCCATCGTGCGGCGTCCGTCTCCGGGATGTCGTAGTGGGTGAGCACGTAGTGCAGCCCCGGCGGGGTGACGTCGTAGCGGAGCGCCTCCAGCGGCAGGCCGTGGTTGCGCGTCGCGAGGGCGAGTTCCTCGCGGGAGATGCCCTCACCCGGGTCGGCGAGCCGCGCGGGCGCGCTGACATCGCCGAGACCCGGTTCCAGCTCCGGCCCCATGGCCCCATTGTCGTTCCTCGGGCCGCGCGCTGCCGCCCCGTGCACCCGCCCCGCGCCCCCGCGCTGTGTGCCGCCGCCCGTCGCTGCCTGTCGCCCTGCCCTGCCTTTCCCGGCCGGTGGCACGGGTGTTCCCGGCGGGAGCGGGCCGGCGGGGACTTGGCCGCCGGAGCGCCACCGGCCGTTGGCCCGGGGCAGGGCGGGGCTTCACCTTGTCCGGCCACGCTGTGAGCGGTCACTCCCGGTGACCGAGCACCGGGCGCTCGTCCGCCCCCGAGGAAAGGCACCGGCCGCCGATGGCTCCCCGGATCTCCGTCGTGGTACCGATCTACAACGTCGAGCGCTACCTCCAGGAGTGCCTGGAGTCCATCGCCGCACAGACCTTCGGCGACCTGGAGTGCGTGATGGTCGACGACGGATCGACGGACTCCAGCGCCGCGATCGCCGAGGCGTTCGCGGCCCAGGACCCGCGCTTCCGGCTCGTCCGGCAGGAGAACAAGGGGCTCGGCGCGGCCCGCAACACCGGCTGGCGGCACCTCGCCGACGGCACGGAGTTCCTGGCCTTCGTGGACAGCGACGACACCCTGCCGCCCGGGGCCTACGAGCTGATGGTCCGTACGCTGGAGGAGAGCGGGTCGGACTTCGTCGCCGGCAACGCGCTGCGGTTGCGCTCCACCGGGTACGAGCAGTCCCACGCGCACGTCAGGCCGTTCAAGGAGACCAGGCTGCGGACCCATGTCACCGAGCTGCCCGCGCTCGTCACCGACCGCACCGCGTGGAACAAGGTCTACCGGCGCAGCTTCTTCGACCGCGCGGGCCTGACTTACCCGGAGGGCATCCTGTACGAGGACGCCCCGGTCAGCGTCCCGCACCACTACCTGGCCGCGCGGGTGGACGTCCTCGCCGACCACGTCTACCACTGGCGGGTCCGTGAGGGCGGCGACAAGTCCATCACGCAGCAGCGGACCGACCCGCGGGGGCTGATCGACCGGATCCGGTCGATGGAACTCGTCCGCGCCTGGCTGATCGCCCGGCCCGAGCCGGAGTTCGCGGCCCACCTGCAGTCCTACGACCGGAACTCGCTCGTCGAGGAGATCCCGATGCTGTTCTGGTCGGTGCCGGACGGCGACGCGGCGTACCGCAGCGCCTACCAGCAGCACGTGTCGCGGCTGCTGGGCGCGATCGGCACCGAGCAGCTCGCCCGGCTGGGCGTCGTGCTCCGGGTGAAGTACCGGCTGACGCTGGCGAACCGGATGGCCAGCTTCGTCGCCGTTCAGCGGCTGCACAGCTCCGTGCGGGAGTGGCGCAACCGCCGGGCGGACGTGCGGCGCACCCGCGCGGCGGACCGGAGCCGGAGCGCGGACCGTCCGGCCGAGCTCCCCGTCCGGCTGGGCGTCCCGGCGGACGCCGTCGAGCGGTCCTGACGGCGAGAGCCGTCCGCGACTCCCCGCGGGTCGGCGGCTCCGCGCCGACCCGCGCGTCCCCTGCCGTCGGGCCGGGTGCTTCTGGTGCCGCGTCGGCGGGGGAGGAGGAGAGTGGAAGGCAGCGCGGTCGGCGGACGGGGAGACCAGGGGGCGCGAACGGAGGTCCCGATGACCTTTGTACAGATCGTCGAGTGCCGTACCGAGCAGCCGGACGAGCTCAACCGGCTGATGGACACCTGGATCGAGCAGACCCAGGGCAGGCGCACCGCCACCCACACGATGGTCGGTGCCGACCGGGCGGACGCCCGGCACATCGTGGAGATCGTCGAGTTCCCGTCGTACGAGGCGGCCATGCGGAACTCCGGTCTGCCGGAGACCGACCGGATCTTCCGGGAGATGGTGGGGCTCTGCCAGGAGCCCCCACCTTCACCAACCTCGACCTGGTGCGTGACGAGCAACTCCTCAAGGAGACGGCCCGCAGGCTGCTGGTGGAGCCGCCGACAGGGGACATGTCGGCGATCGACCAGTGCCTTGCGGCGGACTACCGCGACCACGACCCCTCGATGGACGGCGACACGGTCGGACCGGCGGCCGTCAAGGCGATGGTCGAGGGATACCGCAAGGCGTTCGACTTCACCTTCGAGGTGCAGAGCCAACTGGCCGAGGGTGATCAGGTGGCCAGCCGCTGGATGTGGCGCGGCACGCACATCGGGGAGTACATGGGGATGCCGGCCAGCGGGAAATCCTTGGAGGCCGCCGGGATGACGATCTTCCGGTTCGAGGACGGCATGGTCAAGGAAGGATGGTGGAGCTGGGACTCGGTCGCGATGATGCGCCAGCTCGGCATGATGCCCGGCTGACCGGATCTGCGTGCGCCCTGCGCCGCCCGGACCTGCGTGCGCCGTCCGCCGTCCGGGCCTGGGCGTGCGCCGTCCGCCGTCCGGGCCTGGGCGTGCGCCGTCCGCCGTCCGGGCCTGGGCGTGCGCCGTCCGCCGTCCGGGGTCGGTCGGTCGGCTTGCGGCCCGTCGCGCGAGGGCATCCGTCCGAACGGATGACCGACGGCAAGGCGCACGCTCGCCTCGGCCGCCGACCGGCGGTCCTCGCCGACTATGGACGGGTGACCGCCGCGACCGCCCTTGCCCCGGATCCCTCGCTCTCCGGCCTCGAAGCCCTCGCCGGGAACCGGCTGATCGCCGGCATGGCGCGAGCCGCGCGGCGCCTGAGCCGGATCGACGAGGACCGCCCGTGGGTCCTGGACACCGCGCTGGTGGCCGTGGTGTTCGTGGTGTTCTGCCTGCCCGATCTCGTGCACGGCGGAGTCCCGCGCGGGCTGCGGCACCGGATGACGCACCTGCCCGAGGCGGCGAGGCTGGTCTGGCAGCTGGCCCTGATCCTCCCGCTGTGGTGGCGCCGCAGGGCACCCGCCGCCGCGTTCGCGGTGATCGCCGCGGCCTTTGCCGCGCAGTGGATCGCCATGGTGTGGCTGCGCGCCGATGTGGCGCTGCTGATCGCGCTGTTCAGCCTGGCGCTGGACGGCAGGCTGCGGCACCTGGCTTGGGCCTGCGGGGCGACGGCGGCTCTGCTGGGCCTGGTCGCCGTCCGGCTGTCGCCGACGGTCTTCCTCGGCGACGCGCTGTTCTTCCTGGCCGCCACCGTGACGGCATCCGTGGCCCTCGGCCTGGCCCTGCGGATCCACCGGGCCTACGTCGACGCCCTGCGGGAACGGGCCGTCCGGCTGGAGATCGAACGCGACCAGCGCGCCGAACTCGCCGCCGCCGGCGAGCGCGCCCGGGTGGCCCGCGAGATGCACGACATCGTGGGCCACAACCTCTCCGTCATCATCGGCCTGGCCGACGGCGGTGCCGCCGCGGCCGTCGGCGACCCCGGGCGCGGCCGGGAGGCCCTGGTGCTCATCGCCGGGGCCGGACGGCACGCACTCGGCGAGATGCGGCGCATGCTCGGCGTGCTGCGCGACCGCGACGACGGTGCCGAGTTCAGCCCGCAGCCCGGCGTCGCGGACCTCGGCGCGCTGTGCGAACGGATCCGCGCCGCCGGCCCCCGGATCGCCTACCGCACCACCGGGGACCCGGACACCCTCGATGCCGCCGCCCAGCTGACGGTGTACCGGATCGCCCAGGAGGCCCTGACCAACACCCTGAAGCACGCCGGCGCCCGAACCCGTGCCGAACTCCGGATCGTCGTCGACGACGGCGCCGTCCGGGTCCTCGTCCAGGACACCGGCCCGCCCGCCGGCGTGCTGCCGCGCCGCAACGAGGACGGCCACGGCCTCGTCGGGATGCGCGAGCGGGCCGCGCTGTACGACGGAACCGTCACCGCCGGCCCGCGGCCCGGCGGCGGATGGGCGGTCGAGGCGCGGCTCCGGCTGGCCCCGCTCGCCGTACCCGGGGGCGGCACCCCGTGACCACCGTGCTCGTCGTCGACGACCAGCCGCTGCAACGGCTCGGCTTCCGCATGCTGCTGGAGAGCACCCCGGACACCACGGTGGTCGGCGAGGCGGCGCACGGTGCCGAAGCGGTGCGGCAGGCCGCCGAGCTGCGCCCCGACGTCGTCCTCATGGACGTCCGGATGCCCGGGATGGACGGGGTGGAGGCCACCCGGCGGATCGTGGCCTCCGGCGGCCGCTGCCGGATCCTGGTCCTCACCACCTTCGACCTGGACGAGTACGCCCACGCTGCGCTGCGTGCGGGTGCGAGCGGCTTCCTGCTCAAGGACGCGCTGCCGGAGGAACTGCTGGCCGGCATCCGGGCCGTGGCCGCCGGGGACGCCGTCATCGCGCCGCGCCTGACCAGGCGTCTGCTGGACGCCTATGCCCACCACTTGCCGGCCGGGAGCCCCGGTGGCCGTACTGCGGGCGATCCCCGGCTCGGTGCGCTGACCGATCGGGAGCGGGAGATCCTGCTGGCGATCGGCCGGGGGTGGACGAACGGCGAGATCGCCGAGCGGCTGGTGCTGGCGGAGTCCACCGTGAAGACGCACGTCGGGCGGGTGATGGCGAAGATCGGTGCCAGGGATCGCATCCAGGCCGTCATCCTGACCTACGACCTGGGCCTCACCCGTGCCGCGGGGCCCGGGTGACGAGCAGTGGGAGGCCGGTGTCCCGGCGACTCGCCGCTGTCTACACTCATGTAGACCGAGTGGGGATCGACCGCGACCTCCGCGACGAGAGGCGTGCCTGCGATGCCCCACCCCACGGGCCTGGAGCCAGTGAGCTCCGCCGACCAGGGCCGGACTGCGGGCACCGGCCGCACCATCGCCCTGGCGGCCGGGATCCCGCTGCTGCTCTTCACCGCGGTGACCGTGCTGGCGGCCGCGCACGACTGGGCGCCGCGCGCGGCCGAGTCGTCCATCCATGCGTGGGTACTCACCCACCGACCGGCCTGGGCGGTGCGGGTCGCGGGCGTCGTGACCGACCTGGGCACGGGCGTGCCGCCGTATCTCGCCGCCGTCGCCGCCGGAATTCTGACGCTCCGGCGCTCCCCGCGGACGGACCGCCGCCTTGTCGCGCTCTGCGCGCCCGTGCTCGTGCTCGCCGTGGGACAGCTGCTCCGTAACGGGCTGATGCGGGGGTTCGCCCGGCCCCGCCCGCCGATGGCGGACTGGGTCGCCGCGTCGCCCAGTGGCTACTCCTATCCCTCCGGCCACGCCTTCACCTCTGCTGCCGCCGCGGGCCTGCTCGGCTGGGCCCTGATGCGTGGCGTGCGGCGCTCCGTGGCGCTGCCGCTGACCTTGGCCCTCGGCGTCGCGGCAGTGGCGGTCGGTCTCACCCGCATCTACCTGGGTGTGCACTGGCCCCTGGACGTCCTCGGCGGCTGGTGCCTCGCCGCGGCCTGGCTGGGCCTCACACTCCCACTGCTGGCGGTGGGCGTCCGCCCCCGTCCGGCCGCCCCGCCGGCACAGCCGGTCCGTGATACGGACGGTGGGGAGGCCGGTGGGGAGGCCGGTGGGTCTGAGGGTGGTGCGTCGGCCGGGTCGGCTGGTGGGGCAGCCGGTGGGTCGGCCGACGAGGCGCGCGGTGAAGGGCGCGGCACCGCGGCAGGCGGCGCGGACGGTACGGCGGAGGGCGGTGTCTGAGCCGGTGACCGCCGCGGCGGTCACCAGGTCGGACCTGTCGCCGACCAGGTCCAGGGTGCCTGCCCGGCCGTCCCCGACGAGGACGCCGAGGACGGGGCGACGTACTCCGGGCGCGTCGGCCGGGGCGTCGTCCAGGCGGCGGGGACGGTAGCCAGGAGTGGCGCGGTGCGGCCGGGAGTGAGGGTGGATGCGACAGGCGGCGCGGACGCGGTCGGCGGCATCCACCGGGCGCGCTTGGCCCACTCGGCGGGGACGACCGCAGGCCCGGCGGCCGGGTCGGGTGTCCGTACCACGCGGCGCGGGCGGGGCGCCGGACGCTCCGCGGGACCCGGGTGGCCAGGGAATGTCGACGGGAGGACGAAGGCCGGCCGCTCCAGGAGCGCGGGCCCGGCCTCCGTGGTGACGGACTCGGGGATGTGGACACAGGTGGTGGTGCTCATGTCGCCCTCCGCAGTCGTGCCGGTGGTGCCGTCGAGCCGGATGGAACGGTGGGGCCCCGGAGCCGGGTGTTACCGGGGTGGAGCCCCGGGCAGGTGCGGCGCGATCCCTGGGGAGGTTCGGCCGGTTGCCCTGTTGTCCACGGTAGGCGGGCGGGGGCCGCCGACCGTGGTACCGCAGGGGTAACCCGGCGACGGCCGTGATACCGCGGTACCACCCGGACACCGAGGCCCGAGACGGCGACGACGGGCTGCATCGTGCGGCCGGGGCCCCAGGGCGAAGGCGTGCTCACCCTCCGGCTCCGCCCAGCGGTGGCCGAACACCTCGGTCATGCCCGCACCCCACTCCGTCATGCCCAACCCCTCTCGTCCTGCGCCGAGGCGCTCCGCCGGTCGCTGTCGTCACAACCGGCACCTGTCGAGAAGGAGCCCCCGAACGGTGCTTGGGTTCCCTCGGCCCGCACAGATGACCGAGGTTCACTCGTCAGGGGTGCTGCGCAGTTGTCATACTCGCCACGCCAGGGCACCGAACGGCGGCAGTGTCCGAACGACGGGGGTGCCTGGACGAGGACAGTGCCCGACGAAGACAGCGACCGAACGAAGACAACGACCGGACGTACGGAACGGGCCGGCGGCAGACGGAGGATCGCATGACAGAGCCCGCCACGTTCGGCATCGTCGGCACCGGCTGGCGGGCCGAGTTCTTCGCCCGCCTCGCCGCCCTGCTGCCGGAGCGGCTGACGCTCGTCGGTGTCGCCGGCCGGCGTCCGGAGGCGGCGGAGGAGGCCGGCCGCCGGTGGGGCGCGCCGGCGTACCTGACGCCCGACGATCTCGTCCGCTCGGCGAAGCCGGACTTCGTGGTCAGCTCGGTGCCGTGGGCGGCCAATCCCGAGGTGGTCGTCCGGCTCGTCGAGCTGGGGGCGAAAGTCCTGGCCGAGACACCCCCGGCCCCCGATCTCGACGGCCTGCGCGCCCTGTGGGCACGGGTCGGCGATCGCCGGGCCGTCCAGGTCGCCGAGCAGTACCTCCTGATGCCGGGTCACGCGGCGCGCCGCGCCCTGGTCGCCGAGGGCGCGATCGGGCGGGCCACCTCCGTCCAGGTGTCCTCCACCCACGGCTACCACGCGGTGTCCATGATGCGCGGCCTCCTGGGCGTGGGCTTCGGCCCGGTCACCGTCCGCGCCAGCCGCCACACCGCACCCCTGGTCGACCCGCTGAACCGCGACGGCTGGACGGGCGACGACACGCCCCGTCCGGCGTCCACCGTCCTGGCCACGCTCGACTTCGGGGACAACCTGCACGGCCTCTACGACTTCACCGACAACCAGTGGCACAACCGGCTCAGGCAGCGACGGATCGTCATCCGCGGGACCCACGGCGAGATCGCCGACGACACCGTCGTCCGGCTCGCCGGGCCGCGCACCGTCCTCACCTCCGCCCTGCACCGCACGCAGCTCGGCCAGGACCTCAACCTCGACGGCCACGACACCGAGCACATCGCCTTCGACGGCCGTGTCCTCCACCGGAACCCGTTCGTCGGCCTCCGGCTGATGGACGAGGAGATCGCCATCGCCGCGCTGCTGACCGCGACCGCCGCCTGGGCCGCGGACGAGGGCCCGGCGCCGTACCCTCGCCGAGGCGTGCCAGGACCACCGGATCGGCCTAGCCGTGGACGAGGCGCTGCTCCGCGACGGTGCCGTCACCACGGAGGTCGAGTCGTGGGCGCGAGCGGGCTCCTGAGCGGTCCGGGCGGTGCCGCGGCGTTCCCCGCCCGTTGTCGGCGGGCTCTCGTAGGGTGGGCGGATGACGACCAAGGCGTACGCGGCGCTGCTGCGCGGCATCAATGTGGGCGGCCACAAGAAGGTCCCGATGGCGGACCTGCGCGCCCTGCTCACCGGTCTGGGCCACGGCGAGGTGCGCACGTACCTGCAGAGCGGCAACGCGGCCTTCACCAGCGTCGAACAGGACGAGGACGTGATCGCGGCCGGGCTGCGCGAGGCCATCGAGGAGCACTTCGGTTTCCCGGTGGAGGTGCTGGTCCGCGACCACGCGTACCTCGGCGCCGTGGCCGATGCCTGCCCGTTCCCGGCGGCCACACTGGAGGGCAGGCAACTGCACGTCACGTACTTCTCCGCGCCGGTCGATGCTGCGCGGTTCGCCTCGCTCGACCCGGCCGCCTACCTTCCCGAGGAGTTCCGGCTGGGCGACCGCGCACTCTACCTCTACGCCCCCGACGGCCTCGGGCGGTCCAAGCTGGCCGAGGCCCTGGCCAAGGGGGCGCCGGCGAAGGGCATCGTCGCCACCACTCGCAACTGGAACACCGTCCTGAAACTCGTGGAGCTGACCGAAGTCTGACGCCGTCGTGACTCAGGACAGAGGGCCAGAGGGCCAGAGAGCCGGGGTCAGGGCGGACGGTTGGGTGCGCGACTTCGAGGACAGCGACTTCGAGGACAGCGACTTCTAGGACAGCGTCTACGAGGAGAGCGTCCTCCGACCGGTCGACCGGGCCCGCCGCCCCGCGGCCTCGGGCGCATCCATCGACCGCGCCGGCGGGCGGGTCAGCAAAACGCGGCCGAGCACCGCAGGAGCGAACAGGCGCTGCGGCGGGTCCTGCAGGTTGGCCACGCGCAGGAACGCGCGTCCCACCGACGGGTGCGCCGCGGCGGCGCGGTGCAGGCGCGCGACATAGCGGTTGAGCAGCCGCACACGCGCCGTCCGCGGGCCCTCGACGAACGGGAACCGCAGGTCGCCGCCGACGGACATGTCCCACGGCACGTCGGTGATGCGGGCGGCGCGTCGGAAGAAGCGCCCGGCGAGCCCGTCCCCCGGGTTCTGCGCGAGGCACTCCCGCAGGGCGGCGGCCTCGCACGCGGCGACCGTCATGCCCTGCCCGTACGAGGGGTTGAACTGGCAGAGTGCGTCGCCGAGCACCAGATAGCCCTCCGGGAACCGCTCCAGCCGCTCGTACCGGTGGCGGACGGAGACCGGGATGCGCATCAGGCGCGGGGCGCTCAGCGGTTCGAGCCGCTGCAGCAGGTGGTACAGGTCCGGCACGGGCAGCCGGGCCGCGAACGCGTGGTAGCCGGCCGGGTCGGTGGGCGGCACGTCGTCGGCCATGCCGAAGAGCGTGACCAGCCAGCGGTCGCCCTCGGCACTGAGCGCCACGCCGCCGCGCGGCGCGTCCGCCTCCGCCCCGACGAGGTACGCGTCCGCCTCCGCGTCGTCCGGCCGTCGCCGGTACTCCCGTGAGACGTACACCAGACCGGAGTCGATCCGCTCCTCCGGGGCGGGGTCGTAGCCCAGCGCGCGCAGCCAGGTGGCACCGCGGTTGCCGCGTCCGGTGGCGTCCACGAAGAGTTCGGCGGCCACCACCTCGGGCTCGGAGTTCACCCGCAGCAGCCGCACCCCGGTGATCCGTCCCCCGGCCCCGTCGGCGCCTTCGGCCACCGGCTCGACGACCTCGCAGCGCTCGTGGATCTCCACACCGGGGAGGGCGGCCACCCGGGACCGCAGGTAGTGCTCCAGCTCGGGCCGGCTCACCAGCAGACACGGCAACTGCGAGGCACCCGGCTGCAATCGGTGGCCGTCGTTGAACCACCGCACGTCCGCCTGCGCGTCCCGGACGAGCGCCCCGCGCGCGGCCAGATCGACGGCCAGACCCGGGAAGAGCTCCTGCAGTACCTCGAAGCCCCGGGAGAGCAGCCCGTGCGCGTGGCGGCTCTGAGGTACGCCGCGGCGCGGGCCCCGGCCGCGGACAGCGCGTCGCGGTCGATCAGACTGACCCGCCCGTACGTCTCGCTCAGGACGCGTGCGGCCAGCAGCCCGCCGATCCCCGCCCCGGCGACGACCGCGTGCCCGGCGCCGCTGCTGCCGTGGCTCATGCCGCTGCTCTTGCCGCCGGTGCCGTCGCCGGCTCTGGTGTCCTCGTCCACGGTGCCCCCTCGTCGTTGCCGCGACGAGCATGCACCGGGCCGGTTGACGGCGGATTGGCGTTCGATTGCCGACCGCCTGGGTGGGTGGCGGTCATCGGCGCGGACAGCCGCGCGGCAGGGATGCGGCGTCCTGGGCCGTGCGATGTCAGTGGCCGGGTCGACGGCCTCGCGCAGCCGGGTCAGGACGGCGGCGGTTGCCTCGCGGGTCACGGCATCCCCCTCGTGGTCGAGGTGGTCGGCGAGGAGCTCCACCGCGGCGGCGATCACCGCGGCGGGCAGCACCACCTCGCGCAGCGCGAGCAGTTGGGAAGCGGCGCGCTGACCCGCAGTGAGCGGGGAGCGCTGCGCCGGCGGCACGCGGGTGCCGCCGCGGGTGGTGGCGGGTTGTTCATGGCCGGCCGGCGGTGCGACGGGCTTGCGGTGCCCGGAGTCGAGAGCGTCAGGCACGGCCGGCCACCCCCGTACGCCCAGGCCGGACCGGTCGGCGGGGGAGGAGCGGCATCCGGGGCAGAGTCGTCATACCCGCACCAACCCCCGCCGTCCCCGCCCGGTTACGCCCCGGACGGCCGGATGTGTGCAGCGCCCGACGCGGGGTGCGACCGGGGACGGCCAGGACCTCGCCCGGCCCGCTGCTACGGGACGTTCCAGGCGGAGATGACCGGCTGCCCGTGCTCGACGGCCAGGAAACCGAGAGTGCCCGGGGCCGGATGGCCGAGCAGGCGGGCGGCGGAGGCGTCGAGCCCGAGCCAGCGCACGGTGAGCACGCGCGCCAGATGGCCGTGAGCGACCACGGCGACGTCGCCCGCCTCCAGCAGCGGCCGGATCCGGTCCAGTGCCGCGTCCGTGCGCGCGGCCACCTGCTGGAGCTGCTCGCCGGTATGGGCGGTGCCGCCGGGGTGGGCGGTGCCGCCGGGGAGGACACCGTCCCGCCACAGATCCCATCCGGGCCGCGTCTGCCGGATCTGCTCGGCGGTCAGGCCTTCGTAGCCGCCGTAGTCCCACTCCACCAGGTCCGGATCGGGCGTGACACCGGCCAGGCCCGCGAGCTCGGCCGTCCGCATCGCACGGCTCAGCGGACTGCTGAACACCGCGACCGGACGACGCAGGGCCAGCCTCGGCGCGAGCGCCCTGGCTGTGGCCTCACCCGCATCGGTCAGCGCAACGTCGGTACGGCCGGCGTGCCGACCCGACAGGCTCCATTCGGTCTGGCCGTGCCGGACAACGATCAGCTCTCCCATGGCCGTGCACGATAGCCCCGGCTGTCGCGCCGACGCCATCCCGTAAGGAGGTTGTCAGGTCGTCAGGACGGCGGGAGCGTCACCACCGGGGGTTCCTGACGATCGGGCAGGTGTTCCACAGGGCTGTGCCGGCGGTGAGCAGGTCGATCACGGCGCGCTGTTCCGCGGGTGTCCACCGGCGGTCCGGTGGTGCTTCGAAGATGGCGTGGTAGGCGCTGTCGTGGACGGGGCCCTGGGCGGGCAGCAGGTCGGCCACGGCCGTGCCGGACTCCGGGGACAGGCCGCGGGCCAGGTCCTCGAAGAAGTTCCATGCGCACAGGACTTCGCCCCACGGCGGCCGCCGGCGCGCGGGGTCGGCCAGCCAGTGCTGGACCCGCTCCAGTTCCAGGGTGTGGTACTCGGGAGTCTCCAGGGCCAGGCCGCCGCGCCGCAGACGGGCCGTCGCCTGCCGGCCCGTCACGAAGATCGGTACCCGGGGGCCGTCTGTCCCCGGCTCGGTGAGCACCCGGTCGTCCGACCCGTCCGTACCGTTCACCCACACCACCAGGCCGCTGCGCTCACGGCCGCGTATCCGGTAGGGGTAGAGGCCCCCGTCGTGCTGCCCGGCCATCCGTGCTGTCCTCTCCTGTGCGGTCGCTCCGTGCCGTCCCTCCCTGTCGGGCGGCCCGGTCAGCTGGGCGTCCCGGCCAGGACCGCGTCGGTCAGCGGGGTGAGCCCGCCGACCAGGGCGTTGAAGTCGCTGCTCCGGCCGTCCGCCCACTGGGCGAGGCCGACCAGCAGGGTGTGGCCCCGGCCGGCGAACGTCTGGACGAGACCGCTGTCGGCGGGCAGGGCGCGCAGCCCGGAGTCCTTCGGCGGCTCCTGGACGGCGACCTGGTGGTCGTCCGGGCGGGTGCCGAGCGTCATGGCCAGCGTGACCGCCTCCACCGGGTCCTTGAGAGTGAACAGCACCAGGGTGAACCGGTCGCCCCCGGCGTCCCGGTAGAGGGCGGTGTCCACGCCGAGGCAGCCGTGGCCCCGGGCGAGCAGCCCGGCGAGGGTGGGTGCGACGGTGTCCGGGTCGGTGCAGCTCGGGTGGGTGGCCTTGGCCAGCAGGGTGTGGCCCCGGACCTGGGCCGGGAAGACCGAGAGCGGTGCGGCGGCGGTCGGCGTCGCACCGGAGGCCACCCCCGGAGCCGTCGCGGAAGCCGCCGCGGACCCGCTCGGAGCGGTCACGGAGGGCGGTGCCGCCCCGGTCGCCGAGGACACCGAACGCACGGCCGGGCTCCCGCCGGGCCCGGGCCAGAGCAGGAACGCGGACAGGCCGCTCAGCACCGCCAGGCCGGCCGCCAGTGCGGCCGCCAGTGCGGCCGCCCACGGCCTGCGGCGGCTGCGGGCGGGCCCGGTCGTCCGTCCGGCCTGCCGTTCGGCCGCGGTCGGTTCGTGTGCCGCGTTGTTCTTCCCGAACTCCCGGTCGAACTCGGCCCACAGCCCGTCGTCGGTCCCGTGATCGTCGTTGGTCCCATGATCGGCCACAGGCGCACCCTAGATGATCGATTCCCCGGGGTTCAACGGCTCTGCACCGTCGGCTGGCAACCGCCGGCCCCGCTCCCGCCCCCGGGCAGGGCCCGGTCAGGGCCCCCGCTCAGTGCCCGGCCGCCGACGGCTCGACCGGACGGGCCCGGAAGGCGATCATCGCGGTGTCGTCCCGCCCGTCGCTGAGCTCCTGGAGCCGGTGGAGCAGCGGCTCCAGGGCCAGGTGGCGGTGGCCGGCGGCGGCGACGGCGAGCTGCCGCAGCCCTTCGCCGATCTGGGCCGTCGGCCGTTCCACCAGGCCGTCCGTGAAGAGCAACAGCGTGTCGCCGGGCGCGAGGAGCACCTGCTGGACGGTCCGCGCCGTGCCGGGGGCGACGCACAGCGGCGGGTCCTGCTCGGCGGCGGTGAGGAACCGGGCGGGCCCCGAGGCGGGCAGCAGCAGCGGGGGCGGATGGCCGGCATTCGACCAGGCCGCCAGCCAGCCGCGGTCGGTGGGGGTGAGACGGGTGTGGATGGCGGTGGCGAACGCCGCGACCGTCAGGCCGTCGCCGACGTTGTCGAGCTGGGCGAGGACGTCCGCCGGTGTCTTCCCGGGGGCCTGTTGTACGCAAGGGCGCGCAGCATGCTGCGCATCTGTCCCATGGCCGTCGCCGCGTTCAGGTCGTGGCCCGCGACGTCGCCGATGTCGAGGACGACGGCGCCGTCCGGCAGCACGAAGGCGTCGTACCAGTCGCCGCCGATCTCGGCGGTGGTCGCGGCCGGCTGGTAGTGCGCGGCGATCTCGGCCCCGGGGACGGCGGGCGTGGGGGAGAGCTGGGCGCGCTGCAGGGTGAGTGCGGTCTGCCGGGCGCGCTGGTGGTCGAGGGCCTGGCGCAGCGGCCGTTGCGCGGTCTGGAGGACCTCGCGGAGCAGGGCGAGGTCGGCCTTGCTGGGAGGCGGGCTGTTGCCGCAGCTCGCGGCGGCGGCATAGGCGAGCACCGTGCCGTCGACGGTCATCGGGATGATCGCGAGGCTGGTGGCGCGGGTCGCGGTGAGCCATCGCATCGAGACCTCCGGCACGATGCCCGGCGGCACCCGCCCGACCGGGAAGCCGATCAGGAAGGGCTCGCCGTCCGTGATTGCCCGAGCGGCCTCGGGGCCGAGCACGACGCTCTGGTGGCGCATCGCGGGCGGTGCGGCCAGGCCCGCGCGGGTGGCGGTGGCGATCCGGGAGGCGGTCAGCGCGCCCCCGGGTTGCTGCTCGGCGCCCTGCGGGAGCAGTAGGACGAGGCAGGCGTCGGTGAGCTCGGGGACGACGACGCGGGCCATGGCGCCGAAGGCGTCGGTCAGGCTGTGGCCGGTGGCGTCCGCGACCTGGGCCAGCAGGCGCTGGCGCAGCCGGGCACGCCAGTGGTCCTCGATGTCCGCGGTGGCGCCGATCCACTCGGTGACGGTGCCGCTCTCGTCGGCGACCGGGACGGCGCGTGAGCGGACGTGCCGGAACTCGCCGGAGGCGGCCCGGACGCGGAACGAGCACTGGAACATCGGGGTCGCCCCGGTCGCGGCGTCCCGCCAGGCGCCGAGCAGCCGCGCCCGGTCGCGCGGGTGGATGGAGTGCAGCCATCCTGGGCCGACCCGCGGCCGCCACGGCGTGCCGGTGAACCGCTCCCAGCCGGGGACGAGTTCGGCAGCGGTGCCGTCCGGGCGCAGCACCCACACCATCTGGGAGACGGCGGAGACCAGGGCCCGGTACCGGCGCAGGGCCACCGCCTCGGCGGTGGTGTCGATGGCGAGGGCCAGGACGCCCGGGCCCTCGGGGGTGGTGACGGGGCTGGCGCTGTAGACGAAGTGCCGACGTCCGGGGGCGGTCGGGGCGGTGGTGCGGGCGGCGGTGACCTGGCGGGCCCGGTGCCGGTCGCGGACGTCGTCCAGCAGGGCGAGGAACGGGTCGGCCTCGGGCTCGGGGAAGGCCAGCCGGGCCGGCAGGCCGTTGGTGCGCCCGCCGAACAGGGCGGCGAAGGCCCGGTTGTGGTAGATCAGCCGGTGGTCCCGGCCGGCCATGACCGCGACCGCGACGATCGCCGTGTCGAACGCTTTCGGGTCGAGGAGGGGGTGGTCGTCCACGTGCGTCGGCCACCTTCCAGCACACACGTGGGGCGCGCGGGAGCGCGCCCGGGAACGGTAGGGGAGCGGGCAGGGAGAAGGCAGGGGGTGAGGAGTCGTCCCTCCGGTCGGGGGTGTCGGGACCGCCGGCGCAGCGGTCCCAGTCTCCTCCCACCCTGTCCCGTCGGACGGCGCTCCGCCCGCCGGGCTCGGCCGCCCCGGTGAGGGCGGGGCCGGGCGGCCCGTTCCCCGACGGCCGCCCGGCCCGCGCCGCGCCTCCGGGCCTCCGGGCCTCCGGGCCTCCGGGCCTCCGGGCCTCCGGGCCTCCAGGCCTCCAGGGCTCCCGGCTTCCTGCCGCTCCCGGCCCGCCGGTCAGTGGCCGGCGGGCGGCTGCGCCTGCGCGGCCAGGAAGGCGCGGTACCAGGCCACGGTGGCGGCCAGCCCCTCGGTGAGCGGGGTCGGGGCCTCGCCGAACGTCCGCTCGAACGCGGAGGAGTCCATCACCTGCGGCTCGGTGTGCTGGTAGAAGAGCTCGGCGTACTCGGCCATGAAACCCTCGTCGAACGGCCCCCACGGGCGGGGGAGTCCAGCAGGTGGGTCTCGAACGGCACGCCGGTCAGCTGTCCGACGAGGTCGAGGGTGTGCCGGACGGTGGGGGCGGCGACGGTGGGCAGGTGCCACACCCGGCCGAAGGCGTCCGGCTCCTCGCCGAGCCGGGCGAGGCCGCGGGCGACGTCGCCGATGTAGGTGAAGCTGTGCGGCATGTCGAGGCTGCCCAGGGCGAGCGCCGTGCCGCCGCTCAGGGCCGCGGGGAAGGTGGCCGCGCCGAGGCTGGAGTTGAGCACCCGCGGGCCGTAGAAGTCGGCGGCCCGGGCGAGCACGACCCGGGCGCGGCCCTCCTCGTGGGCGCGCAGGTAGGCCGCGTCCAGTTCGGCGCGCATCCGGCCCTTGCGGGAGGTGGCGCGCCAGGGGGTGTCCTCGGTGAGGGGCTCGCCGAGGGACGGACCGTACGGGTACAGGGTGTCCATCACCACCAGGCGCGCGCCGGTGTCCTGCACCGCGTCGAGCAGGACCTTCTGGAGCCGGGGCATCACCTCCACCTGGAGCTCGTACGCGACGTTGACGCAGTGGTGGACGACGTCGGCGCCCTCGATCGCGCGGCGGGCGGCGGCCGGGTCGCCGAGGTCGGCGGCGACGGCCTCGGCGCCGGGGAGCCCGCCGCGGCCGCTGCGGTCGACGGTGCGGACGCGGTGGCCGCGGCGGAGCAGTTCCTCGGCGAGGGTGGTGCCGGCGGGGCCGGTGCCGAGCACGACGTGGAGCGGAGCGGACATGGCGGTTCCCTTGGTCGCGGTGGATGCGATGGCTATAGCCACATTCTAGAGTTAGAACCTCTAACTCTGTCTATAGTGTGTGTCGCCGATCACGTGCGCACGCCGTCCCGTCACCCGTGCAGACCGCACGCCGCCAGCAGAAGGAGCCGACCGCGATGCCCGACAGCGCTCAGACGCCGCGCCAGCGGTACCGGGCCCAGGTCCAGGACGAGATCAAGCAGGCCGCCCTGGACCAGATCGCGGAGGGCGGCACCGGCGCACTCAGCCTCAACGCCATCGCCAAGTCGATGGGGGTCTCCGGGCCCGCGCTCTACAAGTACTTCCGCAACCGCGACGACCTGCTGACCGCCCTCATCGAGGACGGCTACGGCGACGTCGCCGCAGCCGTCCGGGGCGCCGCGGAAGGGGCCGCCCAACTGCCCGCCCGGGCCCGGCTGCACGCGCTCGCCGAGGCCTACCGGGCCTGGGCGCTCGGCCAGCCGCACCGCTACCTGCTGCTGGCCGGCACCCCGTCGGCGGGCTACCAGGCCCCGCCGCACACCGTCGACAGCGCCCGCGCCGTCCTCGGCCCCTTCCTGGCCGTCCTGGGGGCGGGCCGGCCGTGGCCCGCCGCCGAGGCCCTGCACGGTGGCCTGCGCCGGTGGGTCGAGGAGACGCCGGCCGTCGGCGCCTGGGTGCACGAACACGCACCGCAGGCCGATCCGGTGCCCGTCCTCGCCGCGGTCCTCGTCCTCTGGTCCCGCCTGCACGGCGTCGTCAGTCTGGAGGTCGAGGGCCACTACCAGGGGATGGGGCACGACCCCGGCGCGCTGCTCGCCGTCGAGATGGACGCGCTCGCCGACGCGCTCGGCCTGGCGCCGGTGGCCCGCTGAACCCCGGCCGGGTCGCCGCCGGCCCGGTCAGGGGCGCAGCTCCAGGGTGCAGCACTTGACGCTGCCGCCGCCCTTGAGCAGCTCCGACAGGTCGACCGGCCGCGGCCGGTAGCCGCGGGCCCGGAGCTGACCGGC
The DNA here is from genome assembly GCF_039544005.1 of Kitasatospora paranensis. NCBI lineage: Bacteria > Bacillati > Actinomycetota > Actinomycetes > Kitasatosporales > Streptomycetaceae > Kitasatospora > Kitasatospora paranensis. The sequence goes on along the minus strand of NZ_BAABKV010000001.1, from coordinate 1,023,591 downwards.
CAGGTCCTGGGCGGCCTCCGGGAGGAAGACGTTCAGCCCGTCGCACACGGCGTTCAGGCCGAAGGCCGCGGCGTCGGCGGGCGAGGCGAGCAGGGCGTCCGGGAAGACCCGGCGCAGTACGGACCGGCTGCCCGGGGAGAACGCCTCGGGGTTGTACATGATCTCGTCGCCGTCCAGCACGGCCAGGGCCGTGTCCAGGTGGTAGTAGCGCGGGTCGACGAGGTCGAGCCCCAGCACCGGGCGGCCGAAGAACTCCTGCGCCTCCAGGTGGGCGAGCGGGGTGCTCCGGAAGCCGCGGCCGGCGAGGATCCAGCTCCGGGTGGCGAGGAAGTCGCCCTCGCCCTCGTTCACGTGCTCCGGGTCGCGGAGCCGGCCGAAGCCGTGCTCGCGGAACCACCGCAGGTACGCCGGGCCCTCCTCGGCCCGTTCCGGGTTGCGGAAACGGGCGCCCAGTACCCGGCCGTCGACCACGGTGGCGCCGTTCGCCGCGTACACCATGTCGGGCAGGCCCGGGACGGGCTCGATCAGTTCGACGGTGTGGCCGGCCTCGGTGTAGCGGGCCAGCAGCCGCTCCCACTGGGCCACGGCGAGGGCCGTGTCGACCGGCTTGCTCGGGTCCATCCACGGGTTGATCGCGTAGCGCACCTCGAAGAACTCCGGGCGGCACATCAGGTACCGGCGGTGGCGGGCGGTGCGGCGGACGGTCGCCGGCGGCGCGGCGTGGTGCGTGGTCACGGCTACTCCATGTCGGAAGAGGGGAGTTCGGCGGCGGGCTGCGCGTCAGATGAGTCCGTGGCGCACCGCGTGGGCGACCGCGTGGGCGCGGTTGCGGGCCTGCAGACGGGCCATCAGTTCGTAGATGACGTTCTTGACGGTGTGTTCGGAGCAGCACAGGGTGCGGGCGATCACCGCGTTCCCGTGGCCGTCGGCCATCAGGTCGAGTACGGCGGTCTGCCGTGCGGTCAGCGGGGACCCGGCGGTGGGGGCCTCCGGGCGCGGCCCGGCCGTCCCGGCCCCGGCGAGGAGCTGGGTGAGTGCCGCGTACGGCATCCGGCCGTCGCCGTGGTGGGCGCCGTGCACGGCGGCGGCGAGCTGCGCCGGGGTCAGGTCCGCGGACCTCAGCACGGCCGCGGCCCCGGCCCGGATCGCCAGCCGCAGTCCGCCGGGGGTCACGGTGTCGCAGACCACCAGCAGCCGGCGGCGGCCGGCGCCCGAGCCTGCCCGCAGGGCCTCCTCGACACCCGTCCCGGCGGCCACCCAGACGGTGTCCGCCCCGAGGGCGGGGCGGGGGCTCGCGGCGATTCCGGCCCGGCCCAGCAGCGCGGCGACCCGTGCCGCACCGGGGCCGGCGGCGACGTACACCTGCGGGGACCCGGGCTGCGGGCCGCCGGGCCGGTCGGCGGCGGTCGGCGGGGCGGCCGTGCGGGGGAGTACGGCCAGGGGGCACGTTCGGCGAGGATCGTCACAGCAGACCTGCCCTCAGGGCGTAGGCGACGGCGTGGGCGCGGTTGCGCAGCCGGAACCGCTGGGTGATGTCGTGCACGACGGTCGTCACCGTGCGCTGGGAGTAGGCGAGGCACTGCGCGATCTCGCTCGTCTCGTGGCCGTCGGCGACCATCCGCAGCACCGAGCGCTCCCGGTCGGACAGCCCCGCCGCGGCCCACCCCGCCGGCGTGCCGGAGGCGTCCCGGCCGGGTGCGGCCGACTGCTCCAGCAGCCGGTCCAGCAGGTCCGGCGGCAGCGTGCAGTCGCCGCGGGCGGCGGCCAGGACGGCCCGGGCCAGCCGCGGCGGGTCGGCCTCCCGGCGCCGCAGCAGGGCCCGGGCGCCGGCGGCGAGGGCGTGCAGCGCCTCGCCGGGAGCCAGTTCGCTGGCGACCAGGACGACGGCCGGCCGGGCCGCCGTGTCGCGGGTGGCGCGCAGCATGTCCAGCTCGGTACGGGCGAAGCGGTCCACGGTCATCACCACGACCCGCGGCTGCTCTCCGGGCGCCGCCACGGACAGGTCCGGACAGACGGCCAACGTGCTCTCGGTACCGGCTTCCAGCACCGGGTCGAGGGCGACGACGCTGACAGGCAGGGGTTCTCCCACGGGTCCTCCGAAGGTCATCCGCCCGGCGATCGGTGCGGCGGAGCGGGCAGGGGGCGGTGACATCAGGCTGCGGTCCGGGGGCGGGCGGCGGCATCGGGAGCCTCCCCCACCTTTGTCCGCGCCGCCGTCGCGCTCTGCGCGGCCGCCCCCATCCGCCCGTCGCGGCCGGGCGGCCCAGGGCCCGGCGGAGCGTCAGGGCGGCTGCCCGGCCCCCGGGTCGGGACCGCGCCGACCAGCACCGACGGCCCGTCGGGCGCCGCCGGCGCGGGGCCGCCCCCGCCCCGGGCGCGGCGGACATGGGGGCTTCTGGGGGGCCGCCGCAGAATATGGGGGTCCGACCCCCATGCGGGGGGTCGGGCACTCTGGGACGTTGTTCCTGTGACTGATCCCGCCACTCTCCGAGAGACCCGGACCCCGACCCTGCCGCAGTGGTGGTGGGCGCGGGGGCTGACGCTGAGCGAGCGTCTGGCCGCGCCGGGGAGCCCGGCCGCCGCGCCCGCCGCCGCGCCGGGCCGCCGCCCGGTGCCGTGGGCGCTCGGGGACCGGGTCGGCTTCACCGCCCGACTGGCCAGCCTCGGGCTCGGCGACGACCTCGCCTCCGCCCTCGGGGACGAACTCCCCGGCCGCCTCGGCGCCCGGGCCGCGAAGCCCCGCTGGGCGGAGACCGTCGAGCGGGCGGTGGCCGCGGCCCACGACCTGCCGGCCGCCCCCGGCCGGTCGGCCGCCGACGGCCCGGCGGCGTTCCTGCCGGCCGTGCACCCGCTGATCGCCTCCTCCTGGGCCGACGCGGCCGCCCGGATCGACCTGCCCGAGGCCGAACACGCCGCCGTGCGGCAGGCGTTCGAGGAGGCCCTGGGGCGGCAGCTGGTGCGGCAGGCCGCCCGCACCCTGGTCAAGGAGCTGCACCTGGCCCGCACCGAGGGCCGGCTCGCGGGCGCCACCCCGCAGGACCGCTTCGCCGCGTTCACCGCCGGCGTCGGCACCCGGCAGGGTCTCGCCGACCTGTTCACCCGCTACCCGGTGCTGGCCCGGATGCTCGGTCAGACCGCGTTCGACGCGGCCCGGGCGGTGGCGGAGCTCGCCGAGCGGTACCGGGCCGACCGGGACCGGCTGGTCGCCGAGCTGTTCCACGGCACCGACCCGGGCACCCTCGTCCGGGTGGACCTCGGCCGCGGCGACGCCCACCAGGGCAACCGCTCCGTGGCGCTGCTGCACTTCGCGAACGGCGGCGCCGTCGTCCACAAGCCGCGTCCGGTGGAGCAGCACGCCCTGCTCGACGGCGCGGTCGGCTGGCTCAACGGCAAGGTGCCCGGGCTGGGCCTGCGCACCCCGCGCTCGGTGCGCGGCGACGGCTACGGCTGGCTGGAGTTCGTCGAGCACCGCTGGTGCGGCTCGGTCACCGAGGCGGACGCCTTCTACCGCCGCCAGGGCGCGCTGCTGGCGCTGCTGTACGCGGTGGACGGCGCCGACATGCACTACGAGAACGTCATCGCCTGCGGCGACCAGCCGGTGCTGGTGGACGCCGAGACGCTGTTCCACACCGGGCTGCCGTCCGCGACCACCACGGGCAGCGACCCGGCGGCCGACGCGCTGAACGCCTCGGTGCACCGCACCTGCCTGCTGCCGCACCTGCTGATCGGCGAGAACGGCGCGCTCGACATTTCCGCCCTCGGCCGCGACGACAGCGGCGCCTACCCGAGCGACGGCGTCCGCTGGGAGGGCGCCGGCACCGACACGATGCGCCTGGTCCGCGGCCCGGTGGAGAGCCCGGCCGGCCAGAACCAGCCGCTGCCGCCCGGCCGCAGGGCCGGCCACGCGGACCACCGCGCCGCACTGATGGAGGGCTTCCGGGCCGGGTACGACGCGATCGCCGAGCACCGCGACGAACTCCTCGCGGCGGACGGCTTCCCGGCCCGTTGGGCGGACACCCCCGCCCGGCTGATCGTCCGCTCGACCCGGCTGTACATCACGCTGCTGGAGGAGTCCACCCACCCCGACCTGCTGCGCGACGCGCTCGCCCGGGACTCGGTGTTCGCCGTGCTGTGGACGGAGTCCGCCGGCGACCCGGCCCGGCAGCGGCTGATCGAGCACGAGATCGCCGACCTGTGGCGCGGCGACGTGCCGCTGTTCTTCCACCACCCGGCGGACACCGCCGTCCGGACGTCCCGCGGCACCCGCCTGGAGGGGCTGCTGCCCGAGCCGGCCCTCGGCGCCGTCCGCGGCAAGATCGCCGCGATGAACGAGGTGGACCGCTACGACCAGGAGTGGGTGATCGCCGCGACGCTGGCCGTCAGCAGCGCCAACTCGCCGGCCGGGAAGCCCCGTTCCGAGCTCGCCGTGCGGCCCTCGCCGGCCGTGGTGCCGGAGCCGGCCCGGCTGCTCACCGCCGCCTGCGGCATCGCCGACGAGATCACCGCCCGCGCGGTGCACGGCGGCGGCCGGGTCAACTGGCTCGGCCTGGAGCGGGTCGCCGGGACGCACTGGGCGGTGCTGCCGATGGGCGGCGGTCTCGCCCAGGGGTACTGCGGCGTGGCGCTGTTCCTCGCCCAGATCGGTGCCCTGGCCGGGGCCGAGCGGTACACCGCGCTGGCCCGGGAGGCCGTCCGGCCGCTGCCCGCCCTGCTCTCCGCGCTGGTCGCCGACCCGGAGCTGAGCGCCGCGGTCGGGCCGGGCGCCCTCAACGGACTCGGCGGCATCGTCTACGCCCTGCTGCGACTGTCGGACCTGCTGGGCGAGGACGTCGCCGACTGCCTGCCCGACGCGCTGACCGCCCTCGCGGACGCCGCCTGGACCGCCCCCGACGAGGTCGGCCGCACCGGCCTCGCCGACGGCACCGCCGGCGCGCTCGCCGCCGCCGTCCTGGCCCACCGGGCCACCCGCAGCGACCAGGCCGCGGGGCTGGCCCGCCGGCTCGCCGGGCGGCTGCTCACCCGCGCCTCGGACGCCGCCGCGGTGCCCGGCTTCGCGCACGGCGCCGCCGGCACCGGCTGGGCGCTGCTGCGCTACGCCGCCCACGGGCCCGACCGCGGGCCGGCCGCCGAGCCGTACGCGGCCGCCGGCGCCGCGCTGCTGCGGTCGGCGCTGGCCACCGCCGTGCGCCGGGGCACCGACCTCTCCTGGCACTCCGGCCTCGCCGGGGTCGTCACGGCCGCGGCGGACGTCCTGCCCGGGGCGGGCCGGCCGGAGCCGGGCGGCCTCCTGGACCGCAGCGTCCGGCTGCTCGCCGACGCCGACACGGGGGGTGACCTGAGCCTGCGTCACGGCGCCCTCGGCACCCTGGAGGCCCTGGCCGCACTCGCCGGCCGCGGCCACACCGGGGCCGGCGACCTCCTCACCCGCCGCACCGGCGAGGTCCTGGGCCTCATCGAGGAGCAGGGCCACCGCTGCGGAACCCCCGACCACGTGCCCTCGCCCGGGCTGCTCACCGGCCTCGCCGGCATCGGATACGCCCTGCTCAGGCTGGGCCACCCGGAGAGCGTCCCCTCCGTCCTGCTCCTCGACCGCCGCTGACCCGCTCCCCACCACCCGCGGCACCCCGGCTCCACCCGACCGCCCGGCCCGACCACCCGCGGCACCCCGGCTCCACCCGACCGCCCGGCCCCACCCCACCGCATGCTCCGCGCCACCCGACCGGTGCTCACCCGCCGATCGACCGTCATCACCCGTCGCCTGCCGCCGAACCCGCGCAGGCCACCGAAGGACTCCCGCCATGAACAAGACCGCCGTCGACGCCGCGTCCGCCCTCGCCGCCACCACCGACCAGGCCGTCCCCGCCGTCCTCGACGCCGACCAGGACCCGGCCGGCGGGATCGCCCTCTCCGGCCGCAACCGGGCCTGCGCCCGCGCCCGGGTGCTGGCCGGACTGGTGCTCACCAGCGGCATCGTGATCACCCTCAGCTCGATCGACACCTCGGTGTCGGCGCCCCACTGATCCTCGGCCGCCCCGGGTGCGGGTCCGCTGCGTCGCGGATCCGCACCGCTCCGTCACCACCCGTCGCCACCTGTGGATGCGACGTGGTCTGACGGTGATGGGTACGTATCAACTACTATCCGGTCATGCGTTCCCATGCGCCCTATGTCATCGGTCGTGACGCGGAGTTGCGTCACCTGCAGCAGGCGCTCGCCGGAGCGCGGCAGCAGCGCGGCGGGGTCGTCTTCCTGGTCGGCGAGGCGGGCATCGGCAAATCCCGGCTGGCCGCCGAGGCGGTGGGTGCCGCCTTCGACTCCGGGATGCGGGTGCTGCGCGGCCGCAGCAGCACCACCGGCCCCACCGTGCCGTTCCGGCCGCTCACCGAGGCCCTGATGTCGCTGTTCCGCAGCGGGGAGCCGATCGACGACCTGGCACTCGGCCCCTACCGGCCCGTCCTCGGCCGCCTCATACCGGACTGGAACACCGGGGACCACGAGAGCAGTTCGATGGTGATCCTCGGCGAGGCCGTCCTGCGGCTGCTCATCGGCGCCGGCAAGGGACGCGGCCAACTGCTCCTGCTGGAGGACCTGCACGACGCCGACCCGGAGACGCTGGCCGTCGTCGAGTACCTGGTCGACAACCTCGAGTACACGCCCGTGCTGCTGCTGGCGACGATCCGCACCGAGTTCTGCGACGCCCTCGACCTGGCCGCCTCGGCCCGCCGCCGCGGCACCGGCACCGTCCTCGAACTGCCCCCGCTCACCCGGCCCCAGATGCAGGACCTGATCGCCGCCCAGCTGGGCACCGAACCCGACCGGGTGCCGCCGGAGGCGCTGGAGCGGCTCTGCGACGACAGCGCCGGCAGCCCGTTCCTGGTCGAGGAACTGCTCCAGTCGATGATCAGCGGCGGAGCGCTCGTCCAGGGCGCCGAGGGCTGGCGGGTCGTCGGCGACCTGCGCAGCGACGTCTCCACCGCCCTCGCGCGCGGCATCCTGCGGCGGATCGACCGGCTCGGCCCGCAGGGGCTGACCCTGCTCTCCGCCGCCGCCGTGCTCGGCCGGCGCTTCCCGCTGACGGTGCTGCAGCGGATGACCGGCATCGACGACCGCAGCCTGCTCAGCCACCTGCACGCCGGGGCGGCCGCCCAGCTCGTCGTGCCCGACGGGCCGTCACCCGACTGGTACGCCTTCCGTCACCCGCTCACCGTCGAGGCACTGTTCACCCAGCTGACCCCCGGGACGCGGGCCGAACTGGCCGGCCGGGCCGCCGACGCCGTCCAGGAGCTGCACCCGGATCTGCCCGGCGAATGGTGCCCGCTGGTCGCCGAACTGCGGGCCCAGGCGGGCGACCCGGCCGAGGCCGGCCGCCTGCTCGCCGAGGCCGGCCGGCGCGCCCTGGCGGACGGCGCGATCGGCTCCGCGATCACCCTGCTCGACCGCGCCGAACGGCTGCTGGCCGGCGGCGCGGACGCCGCCAGCCGGGCCGAGGTCCTGGAGTCGCTGCTGCCCGCACTCGCCGAGGCCGGCGACTTCGCCCGCGCCTTCGACCTCGCCGAGCACCTGCACGCCCTCGGCGGCGCCGGCCTCGGCGCCCCCGCCTCGCCGCGTTGCACACCCGGCTGGCCAAGGTCGCCCACACCGCGGGCCGCTGGGCGGACGGCAACCGCCAGATCGCCCGCGCCCGCACCGTGCTCGGCCCGGCCCCCGACGAGGCCGTCGCCGCGGCGGTCGACGTCGCCGCGGCCTATCTGGCCCTCGACACCCCCGGCGCCGACCGCACCCAGCAGGCCGAGAAGCTCGCCCGCTCCGCCGTCGAGGCGGCGCAGCGGCACGAACTGTCCACCGTCGCCTGCCAGGCCTGGGAACTGCTCGCCTCGGTGGCCCGCGAACGCGACCCGGGCGAGGCCCACGCCATGTTGGAACAGGCCCTGTCCACCGCCGAACGCCACCAGCTCCCGCTCCAGCGCATGTACGCGCTGACCCGGATCGGCGGCAACGCCTGGCTCGCCGACGGCGACACCGCGGGGCTGGCCGCCGCCCGCGACGAGGCGCTGCGGCTCGGCTCCGCCACCATCGTCTACACCATCGACGGGATCCTGATCCTCGACGCCGTGCTGCGCGGCGACTTCACCACCGCCAGGGCCGGCGCCGACGAGTGCCTGACCGTCGTCCGGCGTCTGCGGCTCGCCCCGGCCGTCCGCTACGTCCTGATGGCGAAGGCCACCCTCGCCGCCCACCTCGGCGACCGGGCGGCCATGGACGAGGCGCTGTCCGCGTTCGCGGCCTGGGACGGCGCGGGCTCCCAGGAGGAGCCGCTCACCCTCGGCCTGGCCCGGGCGTTCTGCGCCCTCATGGAGGAGGACCGGGAGCAGGCCGTCCGCGAACTGCGGGCCGTCGCCGACCTGGAGCGCGACAACCCCACCACCTACTACCTCGGCGGCGCCCACGGCATCGCCCTGCTGCTCGACGTGCTCTCCGGCGACGCCGACCGCGCCCGGCAGGAGCCGGCCGCCGCCACCGCGCCCGGACGGATGCGCTGGAACCGCCAGTTCGTCCTGCTCGCCGAGGCCGTCCTGCTCGGCCGCGAGGGCCGGCCCCGGGAGGCCGAGGCCGCCGTCGCCCAGGCCCTGCTCGCCGCCGAGCCCTACCCCACCACCCTCCACCTCGGCCTGCGCCTGGTGGCCGACGCCGCGCACGCCGACGGCTGGGGCGAGCCGGTGGCCTGGCTGCGCCGCGCCGAACACCACTTCCACCAGCACGACGTGCCCGCGGTCGCCAACGCCTGCCGGGCCGCGCTGCGCCGCCAGGGCGCCCCCGTCCACCAGCACCGCACGGGCACCAGCCGGATCCCCGAGGAGCTGCGCGCCCTCGGGGTGACCGTCCGGGAGTTCGAGGTCTTCGTGCTGCTCGCCGAACGCCTCGGCAACAAGGACATCGCCGACCGCCTCTACATCTCGCCGCGCACCGTGGAGAAGCACATCGCCGCACTGATGGCCAAGACCGGCGAGCCCAACCGGGCTGCGCTGTGCGCCCGTTCGGCGGCCCTGTAGACCGGGCCGGCGACGCGCGCACGCCGGCCGGGGGCGGCTGTCAGCGCATCTCGCGGACGGCCCGCGAGGACAGCACGCCGAGCGCCGTCACGGCCAGCACCAGCGCCACCCCGCCGAACATGACGCCGGTGCCGACCTGCGCCAGGGCGCCGCAGACGACCAGGGAGACGGGGGCGGCCGCGTAGCCGAGGACCATGTCCACCGAGATCACCCGGCTGAGCACCGACTGCGGGATGTTGCGCTGGATCCAGCTGAGCCCGAAGACCCCCTGGAAGCCGATCGCGAAGCCCATCATCAGCACGGTGGCGACCGCCGCCGGAGCACTGTCGAGGATGCCCAGCAGCGCCATCCCGGCGCCGAGCCAGCCCGCCAGCGCGGCGACCAGCAGGCCCACCCGCGGGCGGCCGCCGACCGCGCCGCCGGCCAGCGTGCCGAGCATCGCCCCGCCCGCCAGCGCACCGTTGAGCAGGCCCAGGGTGGCCGAACCGCCGTGCAGGGCGGCCCTGGCCAGCGTCGCGAAGCCGACGGTGAACGGCCCGGCGTAACAGAAGTTCACCGCCGTGTCGAGGACGAGCACGGTGCGCAGCCGCGGGTCGTCCCAGGTGTAGCGCAGCCCGGCCCTGATCCGCGTGGCGAGCGAGTCGCCCGGCGCGGCGGCGGGTGCGGCGGGCGACTCGGCGGGCTCCGCGGGGCTCACGGCGGGTGCCTTCGGGGCCGTCCGGATCCGGGCGACGCACAGGCCGCACAGCGCGAAGCAGACCCCGTCGACGACGAAGGCGATCGGTGCCCGGGACAGTGCCACCACCAGGCCGCCGACCGCGGGGCCGAGCACCGCGGCGACCCTGGTGCCCGTCCCGAGCAGGGCGTTGGCCGGGGTCAGCAGCTCCTTGTCCACCACCGAGGGCAGGATCGACACCCGGGCCGGTTGGAAGAAGGCGTCGACGGTGCCGAACGCGGCGGCGGCCGCGCACAGCATCCAGATCGTCAGGGTGCCGGTCAGCCCGGCCACGCCGACCGCCGCCATCAGCGCCGCCCGGGCCCAACTGGAGTACGCCATCAGGGTGCGCGCGGACAGCCGGTCGCCGAGCGAGCCACCGACCAGGGTCAGCAGCGCCCGGGGCACCGCCTGCAGGGTCAGCACCCAGCCGAGGGTGAGGGTGGAGTGGGTGAGGCTCAGCGTGATCCAGGAGAACGCGATGAAGCTGAAGCCGTCGCCGAGCAGGGAGAGGGACTGGCCCAGCCACAGCAGCCGGAAGGCGGGCAGCCGGGCGGGGGTCCACAACCGCGGGCCGGCGGGTGCCAGGGTGGTCGTCGCCATCGTCGGACCTTTCGTCGGGCGGTGCGGGGGCGGGCCGCGCGGGCCCGCCCCCGCACCGGGGGTCAGTAGCGGACGGGCAGCGTGGTGAGGCTGCGGTTGAGCAGGGACGGCTGCCAGGACAGCGGTCGTCCGGTGAGCGCCAGCCCCGGGTAGTCCCGCACCAGGACGCCGACCACCGCGCCCGCCACCAGCCGGGCCAGCGCGGCCCCGATGCAGAAGTGGGCGCCGAAACCGAAGCCGAGGTGGGTGCCGGCCTCGCGCCGGACGTCGAACACGTCCGGCTCCGGGAAGCGCCCCGGGTCGCGGTTGGCCGCCGCGGTGACCAGGAAGATCCGGTCGCCGGCGCGGACGGCGTGGCCGTCCAGGTCGAGGTCGCGGGCGGCCGTCCGGACGGACATCTTGGACGGGCCGTCGAGCCGCAGCGCCTCCTCCACGGCCGCGCCCACCAGCTGCGGTTCGGCGCGGACGGCGGCCAGCTGGTCGGGGCGGTGCAGCAGCGCGAGGACGGTGTTGACGATCAGGTTGCTGGTCGTCTCACCGCCGGCGAACGCCATCTGGGTGAGCAGGCCGACGAACTCCTCCTCGCTCACCGAGTCGCCGATCCGCCCGCCCGCCAGCACCGAGCTGATCAGGTCGTCCTGCGACTGTGCCCGGCGCTCGGCGACGAGCCCGGCCAGGTACTCCTCCAGGCTGACCAGCGACTGGAGCGAGGTGCGGTACTCGCGCTCCTCCTGGGCGGCGCCCAGGACGAGGTCGCCGACCCGGGCGTTCCAGTACCAGAAGGACGGCCCGTGCGCCTGCGGGACGCCCAGCCAGCGGGCGAACACCAGGGCCGGCAGAGGCTTGGCGATGTCGGCCGCCAGGTCGCCCGTGCGGCCGGGCGCCGCGCGGCGGGCGAGCATCGCGCCGGTGGCCCGCTCGGTGAAGGTGCGGTACCGGCCGATCGCGCGGGCGGCGAACTGCTCCTGGAACACCTGCCGCAGCCGGCGGTGCTGCGGCGGGTCGTTGAAGACCATCCAGCGGGAGAGGATCGTGAAGGCGCGCTCGGCGTCCTCACGGGCACCCTGCGGGACGGCGTCCATCAGCGGCCGGACCCGCTCCGCGGAGATGTCGGGGTCGCGCAGGCAGTGCACCACCTGCTCGTACCCGGTGACCAGCCAGGCCCGGTGCATGGCGCTCCAGTACACCGGCGCGTGGTCGCGCAGGGCGTTGAGGTAGCCGTACGGGTCGGCGTTGACGGCCGGGTCCAGCAGGTACCGCTCGGTGAAACGGGTCGTGGTGAGGGTCATCGCCGGGCCTCCGCACCGATCGTGCCGAGCACCGCCGCGAGGTCGCGGACGAGCGGCTCGGCGAGCATGGACATGTGGTCGCCCTCGCTGACGTGGACGGTCAGGCCGCCCTGCGCCAGCTCGCGCCAACGGGCCACGTAGGCCTGGAAGTCGACGTCGAGTCCGGGCATGGGTTCGCCGGCCGGGAGCCCGGCGGCGAGCGTGCCGACCACGAGGTGCACATGGCCGGGGTAGGGCCGCACCCGGTAGTCGGCCAGGGCGGTGAGCAGCGAGTGCCAGACCTCGATGGGGGCGTTCTCCACCAGGGCGGCCTCACCGGGGCTCATGCCCGCGCCAAGCAGCAGCGCGGTCAGTTCGGCCGTGGCGGTGTCGCGTTCGCGGGACGGCGGCAGGGCGCGGAGCCGGTCGCGCATCCGCAGCGCGTCCCGCATGTCGCGGCCGACGCCGGCCAGCCGGGCCTGCGCCGCCGGGTTCGGCAGGTAGGGCTCGATCAGGACGAGCGGTTCGACGGTGTGGCCGGCCTCGTGGAGCTGGGTGGCCATCTCCAGGGCGATGTTGGCACCCATCGACCAGCCGAGCAGGTCGTGCGGGCCGTGGCCGCCGTGCTCGGCGATCTCCGCGACGTAGTTGGCCGCGATGCCGGTGATCGTGCTCGGGTCGACGCCGCCGAGCAGGCCGCGGGCCTGGAAGGCGTGCACCGGCCGACCCGGCGGGAGCTCCCGGGCGAGCGGCACGAACCAGGCGGCGCTGCCCCCGGTGGGGTGCACGCACCACAGCGGGGCGCCCTCGCCGTCGCGCAGGCGCACTTCGGAGGTGACCGCGGCCGGCTCCGCGCCCTGGGCGGACTCCAGGGCACGGGTCGCGAGCTGGGCCAGCGTGGGCCGCTCGATCAGATCCCGTACGGAGACCGGCAGGCCGCGTTCGGCGGCCATCGCGGCGACCCGGACGGTGGACAGCGAGCTCCCGCCGATCCGGAAGAAGTCGTCGTGGACGCCGATCAGGGAGAGCCCGAGGACCTCCCGCCAGACCTCGGCGAGCACCTTCTCGGTGGGCGTGGCCGGGGCGACGTAGGCGGTGCCGCTGTCGGCGCGTTCGGCGGAGGGCAGCGGCAGCGCCCGCTTGTCGATCTTGCCGCTGCGGTTCACCGGCAGGTCGTCCAGCAGCACGAACCGGGCGGGCACCATGTAGGCGGGCATCGTCGCCCGCAGCGCACGGGTGAAGTGCTCCACCGTGGGCGCGGTGCCCGCGCGGGGCACCACGTAGGCGACCAGGGCCGCCTCGCCCGGCAGGTCGGTGCGGTGCAGCACCACCGCCTGGCGGACCTCCGGCAGCTGCCGCAGCGCGTGCTCGATCTCGCCGAGCTCGATCCGGAAGCCGCGCAGCTTCACCTGGGTGTCGCGGCGGCCGAGCCACTCCACCGACCCGTCCGGCCGGTGCGTGCCGAGGTCGCCGGTGCGGCAGAGCCGGTCGCCCGGCGCTCCGTACGGGTCGGGGACGAAGGTGGCGGCGGTCAGCGCGGGCCGGCCGAGGTAGCCGCGGCCGACGGCCTGCCCGCCCAGGTGGATCTCGCCCGGCACACCGACCGGGACGGGCTGCAGGTCCTCGTCCAGCACCAGCAGCGCGGTGTTGCGCATGGGCGTGCCGATCGGCGGGCGCCCCTGCCCGGGGGCGAGCTCGGCGGCGACCGACCAGACCGAGGTCTCGGTGAGCCCGTACACGTTGTGGAAGCGCCGGCCGCGCGCCCACGTCCCGGCCAGTTCGGCCGGGCAGGCCTCGCCCGCGACCTGGAGCACCCGCAGCTCGGGGAAGGTGTCCTCGCCCAGCACCGCGAGCGCGCTCGGCGGCAGCATGGCCGCGCTGATCCGGTGGTCGAGCAGGGTGCGGGCCAGGTCGGGGCCCGGACGCAGCGCGTCCTTGGGCGCGGTGACCAGCCGTCCGCCGTTCGCCAGCGACCAGGTCAGTTCCAGGATCGACGCGTCGAAGCCGAACGAGGCGAACTGCAGCACCCGGTCCTGCGGGCCCGGCTCGACCAGGTCGCGCTGGCCCTCCAGCATGTTCGTCAGGCCGCGCTGCGGGATCCCGACCCCCTTCGGCGTGCCGGTCGATCCGGAGGTGTAGATGATGTACGCCAGGGTGTCCGGGCCGGGTTCCCCGACCGGTCGGGGTGCCCGGTCGCCGACTGCGGGCGGCGCCCCGGCCGGCTCGTCCAGCAGCAGCACCGGCCCGCCGAACGGCACGGTGCCCGCCAGCGCGGTCTGGGTGAGCAGCACCCGCATCCCGCTGTCCTCGGCCATGAACGCGAGCCGCTCGGCGGGGTGCTGGGGTCCAGCGGCACGAAGGCACCGCCCGCCCGCAGCACACCCAGTGCGGCCCGCACCATGTCGGGCCCCCGGTCGACGCAGATGCCGACCACCGTCTCGGTGCCGACACCCAGCGCCCGCAGCCGCGCCGCGAGGTCCTCCGCCTCGACGTGCAGCCGGCCGTACGTCAGCTGCAGCGCGCCGTGCTCGACGGCCACCGCCTCCGGGGTGCGGACGGCGTGCGCCGCGACGTGCTCGTGGAACAGCAGCGGGGCGTTCTCCCGCACCGGCCCCCGGCCCCAGGTCTCCAGCGCCGTCGTCCGCGCCGGGCCGGTCAGCGCCGGCCGGGTCACCGGGCCGTGCGGGTCGGCGACCATCGCGGCGATCAGCGCGCACAGCACGTCCGCGAGCTGTTCGGCGGTGGCCGGGGCCACGTACTCCGGGTCGGCGTCCAGGGTGAAGCCGTTCACGCTCGCGTTGACCAGCAGCGGGAACATCGTCCGGGCGATCTCCAGCGACTCGTCCCAGGTGTCGTGCGACAGCCGGTGGAAGTTCACGTAGTTGAAGATCGCCTCCACCAGGTTCGGCTCGCCCGGCCGCAGCTGGGCCATCCGGGCCAGCGGCAGCCTGCGGTGCGGCAGCATCTCCTGCTCGGCGGTGAAGACCGCCCGCAGGTACTCCAGCCAGCTGCCGCGCGGGCGGGCCACCCCGAACGGCACCGTGTTGAGGAACAGCCCGCGCATCCGGTCCGCCCCCGCCACCTCCGGCCGCCCGTTGGTGACCAGCCCGACGGAGTGGCCGGCCGCGGCCTCGTCCCGCTCCGCGAACAGGCTCATGGTGTGGTGGAACGCCGCCACCAGCACCGTCCGTCGCGGCACCCCGGCCGCCTGCGCCAGCCGGCCGATCGGCTCCGCCAGCGCCGCGTACGAGCGCCGCACCTCGTGCACCGGGCCGCCGGCCGCGACCGCCCCGCGCCGGGCGAAGCGCACCGGCCGCAGCTCGGCCAGTGAGCCCCGCCAGAACTCGAGCGCGTCCGCGCTGTCCAGCGCGGCCCGCTCCAGGGCGACGTACTCCGCGAACGCGGGGGCCGCGGGCAGTTCCGGTGCCCGGCCGTGTGCGACGGCCTGCCGGTGCAGGTCGAGCAGGTCCGCGACCAGCGAGGTCAGGCTCCAGCCGTCCAGCACGACATGGCAGTCGGTCAGTACCAGCCGCAGCTCGTGATCGGTCAGCTGGTGCAGGTGGATGCGGACCAGGGGGCGGACGCCAGGTCGAACCGGCGGTCGAACTCCGCGTCGACGAAGCTCCGCAGCGCGCTGCGCTGCTCCTCCACCGGCAGGCCGCGCAGGTCGGTGTGGCCGACCGGCAGCCCGGCCGTGCGGTGCACCAGCTGGAGGGGCTGCCGGTACGACGTCAGGTCGATGGAGGACCGCAGGATGCTGTGGCCGCGCACCACCGCGTCCACGGCGGCCTGGAAGGCGTCCCGGTCGAAGCCCTCCGGCACGGTGATCTTGAGGTCGGTGACGTTGTGGTAGGCGCCGCGCCGCGGGTCGGCGAGCATCTCGTGCAGCATGCCGGCCTGCAGCATGGTCAGCGGGTACGCGTCGTCCAGGCCCTCAGGCAGCCGGGCCGCGTCCGCCGGGTCGAGCTGCGAGAACGGGGCCACCGGCGCGGGCGCCTCGCCGGCCTCGGTGGCCAGCCGCGCCAGGTCGGCCAGCGTGCGGGCCCGGAACAGGTCGGCCACGCTGAGCCCCAGGCCCGCCGAGCGGGCCAGCCCGATCACCCGCAGCGCCAGGATGGAGTCGCCCCCCAGGTCGAAGAAGTTCGCCGTGCGGCCGACCCGTTCGGTGCCCAGCACCTCGGCCCAGATCCGCGCCAGCACCGTCTCCGTCGCCCCGGCGGGCGGCACGTGCCCGGCGGCCGCCGGGGCGCCGTCCCCGGCCACCGCGGTCAGCGCGGCCCGGTCGACCTTGCCGTTGGCGGTGATCGGCAGCCGCGGGTGACGGACGAACAGCGCCGGCACCATGTACTCGGGCAGCGTCAGCCGCAGCCGCTCGCGCAGCGCCGCCGCATCCAGCGGCCGCCCCTCGGTCATCACCACGTGCGCCACCAGCCGGGCCCCGCCGTGCGGTTCGGGCCTGGCCACCACCGCGACGTCGGTCACCCCGGGCTGCACCCGCAGCGAGGTCTCGATCTCGCCCGGCTCGATCCGGTAGCCGCGGATCTTCACCTGGTGGTCGGCGCGCCCCACGTAGGCCAACTGCCCGTCGGGGAGCACCCGGACGAGATCCCCGGTGCGGTACATCCGGGCGCCGGGCGGACCGAACGGATCCGCGGGGAAGCGCTCCGCCGACAGTCCGGGCCGGTTCCGGTAGCCGCGGGCGACACCCCCGCCCGCCACGTACAGCTCGCCCACCGTGCCGTGCGGCACCAGCCGCTGCGCGGCGTCCAGCACGTACCCGTGCTGCCCGGCCAGCGGCCGGCCGATCGGTGAACGCACCGCCGCACCCACGTCCTCGGCCGTGATCCGACGGTACGTCACATGGACCGTGGTCTCGGTGATGCCGTACATGTTCACCAGCTCCGGCCGCCGCGGCCCCGGCCCGGCGAACCAGTCCCGGTAGTCGCGGACGTCGAAGGCGTCGCCGCCGAACACCACCGTGCGCAGCGCCAGATCCCCGAAGTCCGCCCCCTGCTGGGCGAGATGGGCCCGCAGGCCCTTGAACGCGGCAGGTGTCTGGTTCAGCACGGTGACCTGCTCGGCGCGCAGCACCGCGTGCACCGCGGCCGGGTCGCGGACCTCGTCCTCGGTCAGCACCACCACCCGCCCGCCGGTCGCCAGCGGCCCCCACAGCTCCCAGACCGAGAAGTCGAACGCGGGGGAGTGCAGCAGCGTCCACACGTCCTGCGGCCCGAAGTCGAAGTGCCGGTCGGCGGCGCCGAGCAGCCACGCCAGGTTGGCGTGCGTGATCTCCACGCCCTTGGGCCGGCCGGTGGATCCGGAGGTGTAGATGACGTACGCGAGATCGCCCGCCGCCGGCTCCGCGTCCGGCGCCTGCGGATCCGCCGCCGGCTCGGCGTCCGCCGGGTCCGCCAGCGGGATCACGCCCACCGGCAGGCCCTCCACGGCCGCCCGCCCGGTCTCGTCGGTCACGACCCACGCCACCCCGGCGTCGGTGACGGTGAACTCCCGGCGGGCCCGCGGGTGCGCCGGATCCAGCGGCAGGTAGGCGGCGCCGCTGCGCCACACCCCGAGCAGGGCCACCGCCAGGTCCACCGACCGGCCCAGGCAGACGCCGACCAGGTCCTCCCGCCCGATGCCGGCGGCGCGCAGCCGCCGGGCCAGCGCGGATGCCGCGGCGTCCAGTTGGGCATAGGTGAGGGTCCGGCCGCCGCCGCTGACGGCCACCGCGTGCGGGGTCCGGGCGATGTGCCCGGCGAGCCGCTCGGGCACCGGGCGAGGTTCGGGGCCCGGGTCCGTCGTCGGGTTGGCGGGGCCGCCGGGGCCCAGCAGCCGGGCGCGCTCCTCGGCGCCGAGCGGGTCCACACCGCTCAGCGGCTCGTCCGGGGCCTCGGTGAAGGCCTGCAGCAGCGTGACGACGTGGCCGGCGAGCCCGGCCACCGAGGCGGCCGCGAACAGGTCGGGCCGGTAGACGAAGACCAGCTCCAGCCGGTCGCCGTCCTCGCGCAGCTCCAGCGCCAGGTCGAACTTGGCGGTGGTCAGGTCCACGCGGAACGGCCGGCCGCTCGCCGCTCCCAGCTCGAACGTGCCCCGGCCCGCCGCCGCGTGCGTGAACAGCACCTGGAACAGCGGGTTGCGGGTCAGCTCCCGCTCCGGGCTCAGCGCGTCGACGACCCGTTCGAACGGCAGGCCCTGGTGGGAGAGCGCGCCCAGCACGCCCTCCCGCGTCCGGGCCAGCAGCGCCGCCGGGGTGGGGTCGTCGCCGAGATCGGCCCGCATCACCAGGGTGTTGACGAAGAACCCGGCGAGCTGCTCGGTCTCCTGCCGCTCCCGGTTGGCGACGACGGTGCCGATCGCGACGTCACCCTGGCCGCTGCGGAAGGCCAGCGCCGCCTGGAACGCCGCCATCACGGTCATGTACGGCGTGGTGTCCGTCCGCCGGCCCAGCGCGGCCAGCGCCGCCGCGAGCGTGCCGGGCAGGGCGACGGTGTGCACGGCGCCGACGGCGCTCGGCGCGGCCGGCCGCGGGTGGTCGGTGGTCAGGTCGAGCGGGGTCAGCCCGGCGAGCCGGGTGCGCCAGTAGGCGAGGTCGGCGGACTCGTCGGTGCCGCGCTGCCACACCGCGTAGTCGGTGTACTCGACCGGCAGGTCGGGCAGCCGGGGCGCGTCGCCCGCCGTCCGGGCCCGGTACAGCTCGCGCAGGTCGCGCACCAGCAGGTCCAGCGACCAGGCGTCCGAGACGATGTGGTGCATCGCCAGCACCAGCACGTGGTCCTCGTCGGCGGCGCGCAGCAGCACCGCCCGGAAGGCGGGCTCGGCCGCCAGGTCGAACGGCCGCACCGCGACCGCCCGGACGGCCCCGGCCAGCACGGTCTCCGACGCGGCCGACAGGTCGACCACGGTCAGGGCCTCGCCCCCGGCGGGGTGGACCCGCTGGGTGGGGACGCCGTCCTGCGCCGGGAAGGTCACCCGGAGCTGTTCGTGCCGGGCGACCAGGTCGCCGACGGCCGCCGCCAGGGCGGGTACATCCAGCGGACCGGTGAACCGCCAGGCCGCCGGCAGCAGGTAGGTGGCGGCGCCCGGGTCGAGCTGGTCGAGGAAGTAGAGGCGCTGCTGCGCGGCCGAGAGCGGGGCGTACTCGGGGCGCGGGTCGAGCCGCGGGATGCCCGCCGGCGCCGTGGCGGCCAGGCCGCGCAGCCGCTGCTCCAGCAGCCGCCGGGCCGCCGGGGACAGCGCCGGTCGTGCGGTCGCGGGCCGGATCTCCGAAGTGGTCATGGCGCGTTCCGTCCAATCTCAGTCTTGGTGGTCCACCGTCAGGGACAGGTCGATCTCGTCGTCGCTCATCGCGGAGATCAGTTCGACGAGCTGGCGCTCGACCTCGGCGGCGAGCAGCTCGACGGTGGGGTGCTCGAACAGGTCGCGCACCTGGATGGGGCAGTCGAAGGCGGCCCGCAGGCGGGACGCGGCGGCCACCGCGCGCAGCGAATGCCCGCCGAGGGCGAAGAAGTCCTCGTGCACGCCGACCCGGGCCACGCCGAGCACCTCGGCCCAGATCTGCGCGGTCACCGTCTCGGTGGGCGTGCGCGGCGCCACGAAGGCGGCGGCGGGCGGCAGTTCGACCTCGGGCAGGGCGGCGGTGTCGAGCTTGCCCTGCACCGTCAGCGGCAGCGCGTCGAGCAGCACGAACACGCTCGGCACGAGGTAGCCCGGCAGTTCGGTGCGGCAGTGCGCGGCCAGCTGGTCGGCGGCCAGGCCGCTGCCCGCGACATAGCCCACCAGGGCCGGCTCACCGCGCAGTTCGCGGACGAGCACGGCGGCGGCGTGCACCCCCGGGTGCCGGCGCAGGACCGCCTCGGCCTCGCCCGGCTCCACCCGGAAGCCGCGGATCTTCACCTGGCCGTCGCTGCGTCCGACGAATTCCAGGTCACCCGAGGGCAGTCGGCGCACCACGTCGCCGGTGCGGTACAGCCGGTCGCCCTCCTGCCCGTACGGATCGGGGACGAACCGCTCCGAGGTCAGACCCGGCCGGCCCAGGTAGCCGCGGGCCAGCTCCGGCCCGCCGACCAGGAGTTCGCCGGGAATGCCGACCGGGACGAGCGCCCCGTGGCCGTCCGCCACGTACGCCCGACGGGAGCCGAGCGGGCGGCCGATCGGCACCCGGCCCTCCACCGGATCGGTGAGCCGGTGCGCGGTGGCGGAGATGACCGACTCGGTCGGGCCGTAGGTGTTGACCACCGGCACGCCGGGCAGGTGGCCGAACCACCGCTCCAGCGGCCCCGCGGGCAGCACCTCGCCGCCGGTGACCAGCAGCCGCAGGCCAGCCAGCTCCCCTGCCACGCCGTCCAGCCGGGCCACCACCTCCTCCCAGTACGAGGGGGTGAGCTCCATGACGGTGACGCCCTCGGTGCGGACCTGCGCGGCGAGTTCCTCCACCGACCAGATCTCGTCGGGACGGATCACCACCGGGCCCCGGCGCCGAGCGCCGGCAGGATCTGCTCCAGCGAGGCGTCGAAGGAGAACGAGGCGAAGGTGAGCACCCGGTCCGCGGCGGTGATCGCGAACAGCTCGCGGGCGGCGGCCACATGGGCGGCCAGGGCGTGGTGCTCGACACCCACGGCCTTGGGCCGGCCGGTCGAGCCCGAGGTGAAGATGGTGTACGCCAGGTCCGACGGGTCGGGGGAGTGCCGTGGTCCGTCCTGCGCCGGCCGCACCCGCTCCACCGGGGTGAGCGGCACGCCCAGCGGCCCGAGCACGCCGACGGTCGAGGCGTCGGCGACCACCCGGCGCACCCCGGCCTCCGCCACCATGAAGCGCAGCCGCTCGACCGGCAGCTGCGGGTCCACCGGCACGTACACCCCGCCCGCCCGCCAGATCGCCGCCATCGCCGCCACCGACCAGATCCCGCGGTGCACGCAGACGCCCACGGCGTCCCCGGACGCACCCCGGAGGCGGCCAGCTCGGCCGCCAACCCGCCGGTGAGGGCGTGCAGTTCGTCGTAGCTCACGCTCCGGCCCGCGCAGACCAGCGCCACTGCGTCGCCCGCGTCCGCCACCGTGAACGGCTCCGGCAGCCCGACGGCCGGCTCCGCGCCCGCCGCCGCGCCCGCCGTCGCGACCAGTTCCGCGCGCTCCGCGGGTGACATCAGGTCCACCCGGTCCACGGCGGTGTCCGGGTCGGCCAGGACGGCCGCCAGTACCCGGCCCACGTGCTCGGCGAACCGCAGTGCGGTCGCGGCGTCGAACAGGTCGGCGGCGTACTCGACGTTGAGCGCGAAGCGGTCCGGGTACAGCAGGAACGCCGCCGTCAGGTCGAACTTCGCCGAGCCCCAGGGCAGCGTGAAGTCCACCACGTCGAGACCCTCGATCCGGGGCCCGCCCGCCGCGCTCTCCTGCACGTCGACCATCACCTGGAACAGCGGATTGCGCGACAGGTCCCGCTCGGGCCGCAGCCGCTCCACGACCCGTTCGAACGGCACCTCCTGGTGGTCGAAGGCGCTCAGCACCGTCCCGCGGACCCGCCCCAGCAGCTCGGCGAAGGTCGGCCCGCCGGACAGGTCCGCCCGCAGCACCACGGTGTTGACGAAGAAGCCGACCAGCCGCTCCAGCTCCACCCGGCCGCGGCCGGCCACCGGGGTGCCGACCGCCACGTCCTGCTGCCCCGACCAGCGGGCCAGCACGGTCTGCACTGCGGCCAGCAGCACCATGAACCGGGTGGCGCCGTGCTCCCTGGCGAAGACGTCCAGCCGGTCGCCGAGCGCGGCCGGGAGGGCCACCTCCACCGCGCCGCCGCGCCCCGTCCAGGCCGCGGGGCGCGGCCGGTCGGCGGGCAGCTCCAGCACCGGCACCCCGGCCAGTGCCTCGGCCCAGTAGTCCAGCTGGCGCTCCAGCTCGCCGCCCTCGGCCCGCTCGCGCTGCCACACCGCGAAGTCGCCGTACTGCACCGGCACCGGCGGCAGTGCGGCCCGCCGCCCGGCCAGCCGGGCCCGGTAGAACTCCGCCAGCTCGGCGACGAACACGTCCTTGGACCAGCCGTCGGTGGCCACGTGGTGGAAGACCACCACCGCGACGTGGTCGGCCGGCCCCAGCTCCCACACCCCGGCGCGCAGCATCGGCGGGTACTCCAGGTCGAACCGCCGGGTGGCCAGCGCCGCGGCCTGCCGGCGGACGGCGTCCAGCCGGGCCGCCTCGTCGGCACCCGCCGGGGCCGGCTGCCACTCCAGCGGGACGGCCATCGGGTCGCACACCTGCTGCGCGGGCCGGCCGTCGACCTCGACCAGCGCCGTCCGCAGCACCTCGTGGCGGCGGGCCATGTCGTCCAGGGCGCCCTGCCAGGCGGCCCGGTCGAGCCCGCCGGCGATCCGCCAGGAGAACCACAGCACGTACTCGTCGCCGACGTCGGAGGTGCGGTCCAGGAACCACAGCCGCTCCTGGGCGAAGGAGAGCGGCAGCGGCCCGGACCGGTCGACCGGGACGACCGCTGCGCCGGCGGCCGGCCGGGCCGCCGCCACCAGCGGGCCGAACTCGCGGATCCGCGGGTTCTCGAACAGCGTGCGCAGCTCGACGTCGCGGCCCAGCCGCTCGGCGACCCGGGACACCGCCATGGTGGCGAGCAGCGAGTGCCCGCCCAGGTCGAAGAAGCCGTCGTCGATGCCGACCCGGTCGACCCCCAGCACGTCGGCCCAGACCGAGGCGATGACGCGCTCGTCGTCGGTGCGCGGCTCGACGTACGCGGCGCCGCCCGCGGCCCGGTCGGGGCGGGGATCGGGCAGGGCGGCCCGGTCCAGCTTGCCGGAGCTGGTGACCGGCAGCGCGTCCAGGGCCGTGAAGTCCGAGGGGACGGCGTACTGCGGCAGCCGTTCGGCGCACCAGGCGCGCAGCGCGGCGGGGTCGAAGGACGGGGCGACCACGTACCCGGCCAGGCTCCGTCCGGTGGCCGGGTCCGGCCGGACGGCCGCGGCGACCACGCCCGGGAAGTCCCGCAGCACGGCCTCCACCTCGCCCAGTTCGATCCGGAAGCCGCGGATCTTGACCTGGTCGTCGCGCCGGCCGAGGAACTCCAGATCCCCGGTGGGCAGCCACCGCACGACGTCGCCGGTGCGGTAGAGCCGGGCGCCCGGCGGCCCGAACGGGTCGGGGACGAACCGCTCCGCGGTCAGCGCGGGCCGCCCGAGATAGCCGCGGGCCACCTCGGGGCCGCCGATCAGCAGCTCGCCCGGCACGCCGACCGGGACGGGCTCGTCGTGCCCGTCCACCACGTGGACCCGGCGGCCGCCCAGCGGACGCCCGATCGGCACCGGCCCGGCCACCGGTCCGCCCACCTCGTAGGTGGTGGAGGTGACGGTGGTCTCGGTCGGGCCGTAGGCGTTGACCACCCGGGCCCCGGGCACCGCGGCCCGCCACGCCTCCAGGGCGCCGACCGGCACGGACTCGCCGCCCAGGATCAGCAGCCGCAGTGAGGAGAGGGCCGCCGCGGCCCGGCGGTCGAGCGAGAACGCCAGCTCCGTCCAGTAGGTGGGCGGCACGTTGACGACGGTGACGCCGTGCCGTTCGACCACCTCGGGCACCTGGGTGGGCAGCCACGGCTCGTCCGGACGGACGATGACCCGGGCGCCGCAGGTGAGCGCCGGCAGCAGCTGGTCGAGCGACGCGTCGAAGGAGAACGAGGCGAACGCCAGCACCGCGTCCTCGGCGGTGATGCCGAACCGGTCGCGGGCGGCGGCGACATGGGAGGCCAGCGCGTGGTGCTCGACGCCGACCGCCTTGGGCCGGCCGGTCGAGCCGGAGGTGAAGATGACGTGCGCGAGGTCCTGCGGGTCGGGTCGGTGCCGGGGCCCGTCCGCGTCCGGCCGCACGGTGTCGACATGCACGGTCCGCACGCCGAGCCCGGCCGCGAGCCCGGCCGTCATCCGGTCGGCCACCACGGTCTCGACCCCGGCCTCCCGCAGCATGAACTCCAGCCGCTGCACCGGCAGATCGGGATCGAGCGGGACGTACGCGCCGCCCGCCCGCCAGATCGCGGCCATGGCCGCCACCGGCCAGATCCCGCGCCGGAGCAGGACACCGACCGGGCTGCCCGGGCGGACGCCGGCCGCCACCAGCGAGGCGGCCAACCCGCCGGTCAGGCCGTCGAGTTCGGCATAGGTGACGGTCCGGTCCGCGCAGACCAGCGCGACCGCGTCCGGGGCGTCGGCCACCGCGACCGGCGGCAGGTCGGCCGCCGCGGGCTCGGGCGCGGTGGTCCACTCCTCGGCCGGGCGGGCGCCGCCGGCGCCGGGCAGGCCGGCCAGCCGCCCGGCGAGCTCGCGCACCGGCGTCCGCGGCTCGTCCAGGCAGGCCCGCAGCAGCGCGACGTACCCGGCGCCGAAGGCCTGCGCGGTCTCCGGGTCGAACAGGGCGGTCGCGTACTGGAGGCGGGCGGCGATGCTGCCGTCCGGGCAGAGGTTGAGGTCGAGGAAGAAGTCCATCGCGGTGCCGGTGAGCGGCGGCGGCACCAGCTCCACGTCCAGGCCGGGCAGCCGGACGGGCTCGTGGGCGGCGTTCAGCAGGGTGAACGAGGCCTGGGCCAGCGGGTGGCGGGACAGGTCGCGCTCGCCGCCGACCGCGCCCACCACCCGGTCGAACGGGGCGTCGGCGTGCGACAGGTCCTTCAGCGCGCCCGCCCGGACCTTGTCCAGCAGGTCGCCGAAGGCCGGCCCGCCGGACAGGTCGGTGCGCAGCACCACGGTGTTGACGAACGGACCGATCAGGCCCGCCGTGCCGGGGCTGCCGCGGTCGGCCATCGTGGTGCACACCGCGATGTCGGTGCGGTCCGAGCAACGGGCCAGCAGGGCTTGGTAGACGGCGAGCAGCAGCATGTACCTGGTCGCCCGGTGCGCACGGGCCACCCGGTCGACACCGGCCACCAGGTCGGGCGGCAGCGTGAACCGGACGACGTCACCGGTGCCGTCCCAGAACCGCGGCCGGGGCCGGTCGGTGGGCAGTTCGAGCGGGGCGACCCCGGCCAGGCGCTCCCGCCAGTACCCGAGCAGTCGGTCCATCCGCGGGCCGGCGAGGCGGGTGTGCTGGGCGCGGGCGAAGTCGGCGTACTGCAGCGCGGGCGGCTCGACGCTCTCCCCCGGTAGCCGGCGGTCAGTTCGCGGAGCAGGATGTCCCAGGACCAGCCGTCGACGGCGATGTGGTGGACGACCACCAGCAGCAGGTGCTCGTCCGGGGCCAGCCGGGCCAGCGTCATCCGCAGCGGGTGCCGGGTGGCCAGATCCATCGGCCGGGCCAGCTCGGTGGCGAACACCTCCTCGGCGCTGCCCGCCTCCATCCGCTCCAGGACAGCGCTGCCGGGCGGGTCCACCCGCGGCACCGGCTCGCCGTCGACCGCGGTGAAGCGGGTCCGGAGCACCTCGTGGCGGTCCACCACGCCCTTCAGCGAGCGCTCCAGCGCCGGCACGTCGAGCGGGCCGCGCAGACGCAGCGCCAGCGGCAGCAGGGAGCCGGAGGAGTCGCGGGCGAGCTGGTCGAGGAACCACAGCCGCCGCTGAGCGAAGGATGCCGTGCGGGTGTCGTCGCCTTGCCTCGCCCCGTCGGGGGCTGCTCCTGCTGTCACTGTGGGCCTCCATGCCGGTGTTTTCCAGCAGACTGCCGTCCGGGGAGACCCGTCACCAGGGAAGAAGACGCAGCCCCGCGCGCAGCCCCGGGTGCGGGAGTTTCTTCGCGTCGGGGCATGCGGGCCCAGCGGGGCACGTGGGTGCGGCGGGGCACGCGGGCGAGTCGGGGCATGCGGGCGCGGCGGGCCGGCCCGGGTGTCCGGGCGGGCCCGCCGCGTTCGCCGCACGTGCGGGAGGGACGGGAGGCCGGGCGCTACGCCTCGTCGACCGCGACCAGCCGCAGTTCGGAGGTATAGGTTCCGCCCTGGTCGTCGGTCAGCCAGGTCTGTTCCGGCGTGGGCAGCATCTCCGTGACGGTGATCCGCCCGTCCGGGTCCTTGCGGGCCAGCCGGCGCATCGCCTTGGCGAGGACGGTGACGTAGACCGGGCTGTCGAAGTCGACGTAGAAGGGCCGGGACTCGGTGGGCGAGACCACGAACACGAAGCGGGGCAGCCCGTGTTCCTCCCGCCAGTGCCGGGCCCGGACGAACCGGCGGCCCTCGTCCTTCTCGGTCGCGAAGGCGGGTCCGGCGGCGGGCAGCCGCCAGGTCTCCCGGGCCACCACGAGCCGGTCCACGGTGACCCGCGGTGCGCGGTCGGCCTCCGGAAGGATCTTGAACAGGTCCATCGCCAGGGTGGTGAGGACGTGCGCGAACACGTCCACGGCAGGGAACTCGGCGCCGTCCGGCAGCACCACGACGAGCTCGCCGTCGCGTTCGGTCACCGCCACGTCCGCACTCATCGCCGTGTGCTCCCGGCCCGGTTCGGCCGTGAAGTCGACCAGCGCGACCTGGTGGTCCACCGGCCGGACGAGCGCGTGCCGCACCCGCGTGGAGAGCCGGGAGCGGTGCTCCTTGGGCAGCAGCGGCATGAGCCGGGGGCCGGGGTGGTCGCGGTCGGTGAGGGCGAGGAGTTCGCCCGGGTCGGGGTGCTGGTGGACGAAGAGCGAGGCGCCCAGGGTGTTGGCCGCCAGGTGGAGTTCGCCGAGCACCAGGTCGACGTCGCCGCGGGCGGCGGCCTCCGGGGAGTCCGCGGCCACCATCACGTCCGGGCTGAGGTAGTGCGCCGCCGTCCAGCCGCCGCCGCTCTCCCCGAAGCGTTCGCGGACGGGGCCGGCCACGTCGTCGAGCGTCAGCCGCACCCGCCGGGCACCCGGCGGCGCGGCCACGATCGCCGCCCAGTGCGCCTGGAACTCGTCCTGGAGCCGCGCCGCCGCCACCCGGGCGTCGCCGTGCAGGACGGGCATGCAGGCGAACCAGAACGCGGCCAGGTCCACCGGCCCCCGGGCGGCGAGCCCGGCGTACACCTCGCGGGCCCGGGACATGACCTCGGCGGCGAGCCGCGCCGTCAGCCATCCGGCACTGGCCAGCAGGGGCGCCAGCGGGGCCAGTGCGTCCCGGACGGCCGGGCCGAGCCGGGCGGTCGCGGACCGGCGGCAGTCGGCGTACACGACCGACCGGCAGGGTGCCGTGCCGGCCGCCTTCTCCCGCACCGCGGCGGTCTCGGTGAGGGCGACGAACACCCCCTCCAGCGCGGTGAGGGCGGCCACCACGGCGTCCGCGCCCTCGGCGGCCCGCACCCGGGCCCGGGCGAGTTCCAGGACGTCCAGGGCGGCCAGCCCGCGCTGCCGGGGAGCCGGGTCGCCCACCCCCTCCAGCCAGGCCCGCAGGGCGCGTTCGGGCCGTGCGCCGGCCGGGACCTCCAGCCGGTGGACCACCCACCGGCGGGCCACCAGGTCGGCCAGGACGGCGGGCACGTCGGTGTCCGGCAGCGCGGTGGCGATCGCGCGGGCCGGCCGGGTGCCGTCGCAGAGCGCCAGCACGGCCGCGGCCTGCGGGTCGACGGGCTGCGGCGGCCGGCCCGGGACCACGACCCGGTCGCCGTCCAGCCGGACGAACGGCACCCGCCGGGGCGCCACCCACGGCCGGAGCGCCGGGTCGGCGCCGATCGTGGCGGCCAGCGCGTCGATCGCCCAACTGGCGAAGTACACCTCGGTTCCGGCGACCAGCCCGCGGCCCGGATCGACGGCCAGGCCTTCGGTACCGGGGTCCCAGCGGCCCCAGCCGACGGGGC
This sequence comes from Kitasatospora paranensis, assembly GCF_039544005.1. NCBI lineage: Bacteria > Bacillati > Actinomycetota > Actinomycetes > Kitasatosporales > Streptomycetaceae > Kitasatospora > Kitasatospora paranensis. The sequence continues at coordinate 996,248 of NZ_BAABKV010000001.1, read as the reverse complement.
CGAAGAAGCCGATGGTGTCGTTCTTGACGCAGAACCGCTGCCAGTAGTGGGCGACCAACTCCTCGCGCTGGCGCGGCATGCTGGTGCGTCCGGCCGCGGTGGGCGTCCAGTCGAGGAACGGCCTGATGCCCGAGTCGAGCACCGGCCGGTTCTGCCACGCCACCGCCTCCCGGAAGGCGGGCGTGCGGGCGATGTCCTGGAGGGCGCGCGAGGTCTCCACGGCGGCCTCGGCGAACCCGGCGGCGAAGCCGTCCCACCGCTCGCCCGCGAGCTGCTCCCGTGGCCCGAACTTGTCGGCGGCCTCGGCGAGTCCGGCCGGTGCCAGCCGCAGCACGCCGTCGGCCGGGAACCCGGCCCGCGCAGCGCGAACTGCTCCCACAGCCGCCAGCGCCCGCCGGGCAGATACATGTCGCTCACGGCCGGCCCCTCACGCCTGGGCGAAGTCGGCGTCGACGACGGCGGCGAGGTCGGCCGGGGTCGGGTAGGCGAACACCAGGGCGACCGGCACCTCCACCCCGAGCGCCTCCTGCAGCCGGCTGGTGATCTGGAACGCGGTGAGCGAGTCGCCGCCGGCCTCGTAGAAGTCGCTGTCACGGTCGAGGCCGGGCGCGCCGAGGGACTCCCGGAAGACGGTGACCAGCAGGTCCTCGGTCGTGGCGGTCAGGACGGTGGTGTCGACGGTGGTCATGCGAGCTCCTTGAGGGGGAACGGACGGTCGCGGCCCGCAGGGCCGCGGTGGTGTTGCCGCCGGAGACGACGGCAACGGCGCGGTCGCCGCGACGGCCGGCGCGCAGCGCCCCGGCCAGGGCGACGGCTCCGCTGGGCTCGGCCTCGACCCCGCACCGGCCCAGCAGAGCGGTGGCGGCGAGGATCTCGGAGTCGGCGACCGCGACGAGGTCGTCGACCCGGTCGCGGATGATCGGGTAGGGCACGAGGCCCGGCTGCTGGCCGCGGAGCCCGTCGGCGACGGTTGCGCTCGGCGGCAGCCGCAGCGGCCGGCCGGCGGCCAGCGAGCGGGCGTAGCGGGGCGTGGCGGCGGGTTCGACGCCCACCACCCGGACGGGCCTGCCGTACGCCGCGAGGCAGACCCCGGCGAGCAGTCCGCCGCCCCCGGTGGGGACGTAGACGGTGTCGATGTCTGGCACGTCGGCGAGGATCTCGCTGCCGACCGTGCCCTGGCCCGCCACGATCAGCGGGTGGTCGGAGGACGGGACGAACGCGGCGCCCGTCTCCTGCGCCAGGTCGCGCGCCCTGACCTCGCGTTCGGCCACGCCGCCCGGCACCGTCAGGGTGCGTGCGCCGAGCGCCTGGATGAGCGCCGCCTTGGCCGGGTTGGCGCCGGCCGCGAGGACGACCGTCAGCCGGAACCCGAGGGTGCCGGCCAGCCGCGCCAGCGCGATGCCGTGGTTGCCGGAGGAACCGGTGACGATCCGGTCGGCGCCGAGCGCGAGAACGGCGTTGGCGGCACCGCGCAGCTTGAACGAGCCGCTGTGCTGGCGGTTCTCGGCCTTGATCAGCACACCGGGCAGCAGCGGGAGCACCGGGGTGCGCCGGACGTGTCCGGCGATCCGCCCGGCGGCCGAGTGCACGTCGGAGGGGCCCAGTTGGGTGACGGCGGTGGTCATGCCCGGATCTCCTTCCAGGGGCGCGGCCGTGCCCGCCCGCTCACCGTGCGCCGCCGCTTCCGGACAGCGCCCGGCGGTCGGTCTTGCCGCTGCGCGTGGTGGGCAGGTGCGTGTGCCGGACGAACCGGCGGGGCATCAGGTGCGGCGGCAGGGCGCTGCCGAGGTGGGTGCGGAGCGCCGCGTCGGTGGTGCCGGCGAGCGCACCGGCGACGTGCGCGACCAGGAACACACGGCCCTGGTCGTCGCTCTCGGCCGCGACCACCGCGCCGGCCACCTGCGGGTGGGCCAGCAGGACGCCCTCCACCTCGGCGGGGTCGGCCCGGTGGCCGCGGATCTTGACCTGGCGGTCGGTGCGGCCCAGGTAGCGGAGCCCGTCGGGCCCGGCCGCGGCCAGGTCGCCGGTGCGGTAGAGCCGGCTGCCGGGCGGGCCGAGCGGGTCGGGGACGAAGAGTTCGGCGGTGCGGCCGGGCCGTCCGCGGTAGCCGCGGGCCACCCCGTTCCCGCCGATGCACACCTCGCCGACGGCGCCCTCGGCGACCGGCGCGAGGGCGTCGTCGAGCAGCCGGACGACGACCCCGTCGATCGGCGTGCCGACGAGGTCGGCGCCGGTGTCCGGGACGGCCGGCACCCGGTACCGGGTGGAGGTCATCGTGCACTCCGTGGGGCCGTACTGGTTGACCAGCTCGCCCGCGATCAGGGACCGTCCGCCGGCGGTCAGGAAGGGCCGCAGCGACTCGCCGCTGGAGAGCACCAGCCGGACACCCGCCAGCAGCCCGGCCGCGTCCGGCTGTCCGGCCAGGAAGGAGAGGAAGGAGGGGGTGGTGCTCAGCAGGGTGTTCACGCCGTGGCTGCGCACCGCGGCGCCGAACGGGCCGGGGCGCAGCACGTCCGCGCGGGGCAGGACGACCACTCGCCCGCCCGCCAGCAGCGGGGCGAAGGTGTCCCGGATCGACGCGTCGTAGCCGAGCGGTGCGACCTGGAGTGCCACGGTCTCCGGGCCGAGGCCGAACTCGCGGGCGGTGAAGCGCAGGTAGGAGTCCAGGCCGCGGTGCTCGACCAGGACGGCGCTGGGTTCGCCGGTCGAGCCGGAGGTGTGGCTGACGTACGCGAGGGTGTCCGGATCGGGCCCGGCGGGCGGTGCGGCGGCCGCGTCCGGTGCCGGCCGGTCGACGAGCACCGGCGGTCCGGGGACGGGCAGTTCGAGCCGGGCGGCGAGGGCGGACGTGGTGAGCAGCAGGTCGGCGCCGCCGCTGCGGACGAGTGCCGCCAGCCGGGCCGGCGGCTGGTCCACGTCCAGGGTGAGGAAGGCCGCGCCCGTGCGCACCACGGCGGCCACCGCCGCGACCGCGTCGGCGCCGCGGTCCAGGGCCACTGCGCAGACCGTCTCGGGCCGGGCGCCGCGGGCGTGCAGGGCGCCGGCCAGCGTCTCGACGCGGGCGGCGAGTTCGGCGTACCGGAGGTCGCCGTCGGGGGTGCTGAGCGCCACCCGGCCGGGGTGCCGGGCGGCGTGCCCGGCGATGTCGTCGACGAAGGTGCGCATCACGGTGCCCCGTTCCCGGCGGGCTCGGTCACCGACCGGTCGACGGCGACGAAGCGCAGTTCGGAGGTGTAGGTGCGGCCCTCGTCGTCGGTCAGCCAGGCCTGCTCGGGAGTGGGCAGCATCTCGCTGACGGTGAGCCGGGCGTCCGGGTCCTTGCGGGCCAGCCGGCGGATCGCCTTGGCGAGGATGGTGACGTAGAGCGGGCTCTCGAAGTCCACGTAGAACGGACGGGGTTCGGCCGGGGAGACGACGAAGACGAAGCGCGGCAGATCGTGGACGCGCTGCCAGTGGCGGGCCCGGACGAAGCGCTCGGCCTCGCCCTTCTCCTCGGCGAACGCCGCCTCGGCGACCGGGAAGACCCAGGTCTCGCGGGCCACGACCACCTTGTCGATGGTGATCCGGGGCGTGTGCTCGCCCTCGGGGCGCAGCGTGAAGCGGTCCATCACCCGCTGGGTGAGGGTGTTGGCGTAGGCGTCCAGCAGGCCGAACTCGGTGCCGTCGGGGAGCACGGCGACCAGTCGGCCGGCGCGGTCCTCCACCGTGACGTCGGCGCTCAGTACGGTGCGCGGCCGGTGCGGGTCGCCGGTCTGGTCGACCAGTGCGACGTAGTAGTCCTCGGGCCGGTCCAGCGAGGGGCGGCTGCGGGCGGACCACTTGAGCGGGAGCTCCTTGGCCAGCATCGGCAGCAGCCGCGGGCCGGGGAAGTCGCGGGTGGTCTCGGCCACCAGCGCGGCCCGGTCGGGGTGCTGGTGGACGAAGAGTGAGGCGCCCATGGTGTTGAGCGCGCAGTGCATCTCACCGAGCACCAGCTCGAACTCGCCGCGTTCCACGGCCTGCCGGTCCTCGGCGAGGACGAGCACGTCCGGGCTGACGTAGCGGGCCAGCGACCAGCCGGCACCGGGCTCGGCGAACTCCTCCCGGACGAGGTCGGCGAGTTCGGCGGCCGTGCGCCGCACCCGGCGGGCGCCCTCGGGCACCTGCAGGATGCGCGCCCACCGGGTCCGCAGCTCGGCCTGGACGGCGGCCATGTCGCCGGCCGCCTCCGGGTGCGGGGAGGGCAGGCACTCCAGCCACAGCGAGCCGAGGTCGACCGGCCCGCCGGCCGCGCTCAGCCGCTGGTGGACGGCGCGGATGCGGGCGCCGACCGCTTCGGCGAAGCGGTTGGTCATCCACCGGGCCGCGGTCAGGCACAGTTCCAGCGGGGCGAGTTCGTCCAGGACGGCGGTGCCCACGGTGGCGGTGGCCGCGCGGCGGGCGTCGGAGTAGACCAGGCCGCGGCAGGGGGCGGTGCGCTCGCCCTTGGCGCGCTGGGCGTCGGTCGCGGTCAGCCGGGCGAAGTCCGCCTCCAGCGCGCCGAGGGCGGTGGTCAGCGCGTCGGCGTCCAGCGCCGCGTCGCGGACGGCGTCGCGTCCGCGCTCCAGTACCGCGAGCTTGGCCAGGGCGGGTTCGCGCACCGCGGGATCGGCGATCCGGTCGAGGACGGCGCGCAGGGCGCGCTCCGGGTGGGTGCCGGCCGGCACGTCGAGCCGCCAGTGCGCCCAGCGCCTGGTGGCGAGCCGGCGGACGGCGTCGGCGGTGTCGGCCGGGTCGGTGCCGAGCGACGCGGCGATCGCGGCGACCGTGCGGGTGCCGTCGCAGAGCTCCAGGACGGCGCGGTCGGCGTCGGAGATCTCCTGCGGCGGGCGGCCCGGCAGCCGTACGGCGCCGTCCGCGACCCGGACGAAGGAGACCCGGGAGGGCGGGATCCAGGCCATCAGGGCGGGATCCTCGGCGAGTGCCTTTGCCAGCGCGTCGATCGCCCAACTGGCGAAGTACACCTGCGAGTCGGCGAGGAACCCGGTGCCGGGGTCGACCGTGACGCCGCGCGTCGCGAGGTCCCAGCGGCCCCAGCCGACGGGGCCGAAGAAGCCGATGGTGTCGTTCTTGACGCAGAACCGCTGCCAGTAGTGGGCGACCAACTCCTCGCGCTGGCGCGGCATGCTGGTGCGTCCGGCCGCGGTGGGCGTCCAGTCCAGGAACGGCTTGATCCCGGTGCGCAGCACCGCCGGGTTCTGCCAGGCCACCGCCGCCCGGAAGCGCGGCATGGCGGCGATCTCCTGGAGCAGCTCGGCGCTGTGGACGGCCGCGGTGGCGAAGGTGTCCCGGAAGGCGTCCCACTCGGGGCCGGCCAGGGCCTCCTGCGGGCCGAACTTGTCGGCCTCCAGGGCGAGTCCGGGCGGGGCCAGGCGCAGGACCCCTTCGGCGGGGAAACCGGGGCCGCGCAGTGCGAAGTGCTCCCACAGCCGCCACCCCCGGCGGGCAGATGCACGTTCTCGGGGATGTCCGACATGGCGGAACTCCTTCCACGGGGTTCGGCGGGGCTCGGGTGAGGCGATCGGCCCTGTCCGGCCGTTCAGCACACTGCCGTCCGCGGCGGCACCCCCACCAGAGAAGAACCGGCAGCGACGGACGCCGCGCGCGCCGCGCGTTTGCCCCTGGGTCCGGCGGACGGGCCCGGGCAGGCTGGGCCCGTCGACCGAGAGAAACGGGAGGGACCAGACGATGAGCGACAGTGACGGGATCGGCTACCTGGTGGTGCACAACGAGGAGGAGCAGTTCTCCATCTGGCGGGCGGACCGCGAGCTGCCCGCCGGATGGCAGGCCGAGGGCACCGCAGGCTCCCGGCAGGAGTGCCTGGACCACATCGGCCTGATCTGGACGGACATGCGGCCGCTCAGCCTGCGCCGGCGGATGGCCGAGGCCGGCGCCTGACCGGCGTCGGGGCGGGCGCGCCGGCGCCTGCCCCGGCGTCCCCGGCGGGGCCGGGCCCCGGGAACGGGCCCTGCCCCGCCGCTCCGTCCGCACCGCTTCACGGTGCGTGCTCACCGACCTTGGAGCCGATCAACTAGAATCGGCGGGGGCACCGGAGCAGACACGGGGCCCAGCAGGTACGGAGAGGCGTCACCGGCCTGATGCCGAGCCGTACCCGAGGAATCGCGTGAGCAACGAGCAGTCCGTCCCGGTCGTCCAGATCCTCAACGAGGCCGGCCGCCGCCGCACCTTCGCGGTGATCAGCCACCCCGACGCGGGCAAGTCCACCCTCACCGAGGCGCTGGCGCTGCACGCCCGGGCGATCACCTCGGCGGGCGCGGTGCACGCCAAGGGCGGCCGTCGTGGCGTGACCAGCGACTGGATGGAACTGGAGCGCGAGCGCGGCATCTCGGTGACGTCGGCGGCGCTCCAGTTCGACCACCGCGGCCACGTGATGAACCTGGTCGACACCCCCGGCCACGCCGACTTCTCCGAGGACACCTACCGGGTGCTCTCCGCGGTCGACTGCGCGATCATGCTGGTCGACGCGGCGAAGGGCCTGGAGGAGCAGACCCGCAAGCTCTTCGCGGTCTGCCGCCACCGCGGTGTGCCGGTGATCACCTTCATCAACAAGTGGGACCGCCGCGGCCGCGACGCGCTCACCCTGCTCGAGGACATCGAGACCCACCTGGGCATCACGCCGGTGCCGGTGGTCTGGCCGGTCGGCGTCGCGGGCAACCTGCGGGGCCTGGTCGAGGCGGCGAACACCGAGGAGATGCTCCGCTACACCAAGGTGCCCGCCGGTACGCACGCCGCGCTGGAGGAGCGCCTGACCTCCGACCAGGCCGCCGAGCAGGAGGGCGAGGACTGGGAGACCGCCCTGGAGGAGCTGGAGCTGGTGCTCTCCTCCGGCCCCGGGTACGACCAGGAGGCGTTCGAGAGCGGCAAGATCAGCCCGGTGTTCTTCGGTGCCGCGCTGACCAACATCGGTGTGAAGCTGCTGCTGGACGCCGTGGTGGACCTGGCCCCGTCGCCCGCGCCCCGTCCGCTGGCCAACGGCGGCAGCCGTGAGGTCGGCGAGGAGTTCTCCGGCCTGGTGTTCAAGATCCAGGCGAACATGGACCCGGCGCACCGCGACCGGATCGCGTTCGTCCGGGTCTGCTCCGGCATGTTCGAGCGCGGCATGAACGTGACCCGTGCGGCCAGCGGCCGGTCGTTCGCGACGAAGTACGCGTCCACCGTCTTCGGTGCCGAGCGCACGGTCGTCGACCGGGCCTTCCCCGGCGACGTGGTCGGCCTGATCAACGCGGGCGCGCTGCGGGTCGGCGACACGCTCTACACCGGCCGGAAGGCCGAGTTCCCGCCGCTGCCGGCGTTCGCCCCGGAGTACTTCGGGGTGGCCCGGCCGAAGGACATCAGCCGGTCCAAGCAGTTCCGCAAGGGCGTCTCCCAGCTGGACGAGGAGGGCGTGATCCAGGTGCTGGTCTCCGACCGCCGCGGCGACCAGGCGCCGGTGATGGCCGCGGTCGGTCCGATGCAGTTCGATGTCGTGCTGCACCGCATGGAGCACGAGTTCTCCTGCCCGATCACCCTCGACCGGCTCTCCTACCAGCTTGCCCGGGTCACCGACCCGCAGGGCGCGGAGGAGCTGGCCAAGGCCCGTCTCACCGACGCCGAGGTGCTCACCCGCCGCTCGGACGAGGCGCTGCTGGCGCTGTTCGCCGACAAGTGGCACCTGAGCGCCTTCCAGCGCGCCAAGCCCGACATCATGCTCCGGCCGCTCATCGCCACCGCGGACTGACCTGAGGCCCCCGGCCCGGCGCTCGCGCGGCGTGCCCGATTCGCTGCGCGAGCGGTGCAAGGCGCAGGCGTCCTGCCGGCCGCCGACTCTGGAGGGACCGCGACCGCACCTGCGGTCCGTCCGGAGGAGTCCCTGCCATGGCGATCGTTCGGAAGATGCACGAAGCCGGTCTGACCAGCGAGCACGCGTACGCCGCGGCCTTCGGGTCGATCGGCCTGTCGTTGCTGAGCTGGCTGACCTCCATGAAGGCCGAGCAGGCGGGCGTGGAGCGCGCCGACCGCTGGGGGATCTTCGTCGGGGAGTGGGCGCCGACCTTCTTCGGGCTCGGCCTCGCTCTCGCCCGCTACGAGCAGGCGGCGCCCGCGGCGGTACCGTCCCGCAGCGCGTGGTTCGACCAGCGGGACGAGCAGGAGGCCTGAGCCACCCGGCCCGGCGGCCTGCCCCTCCCGGCAGCAGTTCCCGTCCTACAGCTCCAACCCCACGGCCCCGTCGCACCCGCGGCGGGGCCGCTCGCGTGACGGCTCCGCCGGTTTCGGCAGGCCGATCTGTGCAGCATCAGCTGGACAGTTTCAGCTGAAGGTTTTACCGTGGGGGCATGGACGAGATCACCGCGGGCACGTCGGAGCCCGCCCCGCTGACGCGGTTGGGACGGCTGCTCCGTCCCCGCCGCGCCGCCGAGGGCGCCGGCCCGCAGGCTGCCTTCGACCGCAGGCTGCTGGCCCCGATGATCCTGGGCTCCGTCCTGAACCCGGTGAACTCCTCGATCATCTCGGTGTCCCTGGTGCCGATCGGCGCCGCGTTCGGCGCCGCGCCCGCCCGCACCGCCTGGCTGATCTCCGCCCTCTACCTGGCCACCGCGATCGGCCAGCCCGTCGTCGGCCGGCTGGTCGACCTGTACGGTCCGCGCCGCCTCTACCTCGTCGGCACGGCCCTCACCGGCGTCGCCGGGCTGGCCGGCGTCCTCGCCCCCGGCCTCGGCGTGCTGATCGCCGCGCGCGTCCTGCTCGGCCTCGGCACCTGCGCCGGCTACCCGGCCTCGATGCACCTCATCCGCAGCGAGGCCCGCCGCACCGGGCACGACAGCCCGGCCGGGGTGCTCACCGCGCTCTCCGTCGCCAACCAGACCATCGCCGTCATCGGCCCCACCCTGGGCGGCCTGCTGATCGGCGTCGGCGGCTGGCGCGCCACCCTCGCCGTCAACATCCCGCTCTCCCTCGCCTGCCTGGTCCTCGGCCGGCGGCGGCTGCCGAGAACCCCGGTGCCCCGGGCCGCGGACGGCGTCCGTCTCACCACCCGGGTGGACCTCGCGGGCATGCTGCTGTTCGCCACCATGCTGGTCAGCCTGCTGCTGTTCCTGATGCACCCGCAGACCTCCCACTGGTACCTGCCGGTGACCACGGCCGCCGCCGCGACCGCCCTGACGCTCCGGGAGCTGCGCGCCGCGCACCCCTTCATCGACCTGCGCGTGCTCGCCGGCAACCGCCCGCTGATCGCGACCTACGCCCGGGCGCTGCTGAGCTACGTCGTCTCCTACGCCTTCCTGTACGGCGTCACCCAGTGGATGCAACAGGGGCGCGGACTCACCCTCGCAGGCCGGGCTCGCCCAGCTGCCGCTGTTCGCGACGGCGATCCTGGTCTCCACCGCCACCGGACGCCGCAACGCGATCCGCGGCAAGCTGCTGGTCGGCGGCGTCGGGCAGGTCGCCGCCTGCGCCCTGCTGCTGACCCTCGGCGCCGGCAGCCCCGTCTGGCTGCTGCTCGCGGTCTCCCTGGTCTTCGGCATCCCCCAGGGCCTCACCGGCCTCGCCCTGCAGAACTCGGTCTACCACCAGGCCGACCCGCAGCGGCTGGGCACCTCGGCCGGACTGCTGCGCACCTTCGGGTACCTCGGCGCGATCGTCGCCGCCGCGGCCGGCGCCGCCTGCTACCCGCACCGGGCCGACACCGCGGGCCTGCACGAGCTGGCGTGGTTCATGCTCGGCTGCGCCGTGCTCTTCCTGGCGCTGACGCTGGCCGACCGCGCGCTGCGGCTGACGGGAGCCGTGAAGGACGCCGTCTGACCGGGCCGCCGCGTCCGTCGAACACGCGGACGCCGGGTGGCGTACACCGTGACGTCGTCACCTCGTCGCCGCGCGGTCGTTATCGCTGGGACATCGTTTCTCCCGGTAAAAGAGGCCCGGCATGCGGCAGTTCCCCTCGAAGCCCTCGACCTGCGCCCCGGGCACGTGGTCGAGTGGCGACTGACCGCCCGCGGGGCGGCCGACGGGCGGCGGCCGGACGACCCCGAGCGGCGTGCCTCCTTCAACCAGGACAAGCACTTCACCGTCGCCGAGGAGGGCCGCCGGGCCAGCGAGCCGGTGGCCTCCTGGCTGGCCGTCACCTTCGAGATCGCGGGTCCGCTGGACCGCCCCGCGCTGGAGGCCGCCCTGCTCTCCTTCGCGCGCCGCCACGAGGTGCTGCGCTGCGAGTTCCGGCGGCTCGCGGGCGAGCTCTCCTGCGAGGCCGTGCGCCCCGCTGACCTCGTGCTGGACGCCGTGGACGTGGGCCGGTTCGACGACCCGGGCGCGCTGCGGGCCCACCTGGCCGACAGTTTCGAACGGAGCATCGACACGCTCGCCTGGCCACTGTTCACCATGGGGGCCGTCGTCCGCGAGGACGCCTCCACCGTGTACCTGGCCTTCGACCACATCGTCTGCGACGGCATGTCGATGCCCAACGTGGTCAACGACGTGCAGCGCGCGTACGCCGCCCACGCGCAGGGCGGGAGCCCGGACTGCCCGCCGCGGCGAGCTACCTGGACTTCGCCCACGAGCAGCGCAGCCGCTACCTCGCGATCGCCGCGGACGACGACCGGCTGGCCTACTGGCGGGAGTTCATCGGGCGCAACGGCGGCTTCTTCCCGCCGTTCCCGATCGACCTCGGCGTCGAGCCGGGCCGGATGTACCCGATCGTGAACGAGGCGGGCCTGCTGCTCGACCCGGCGGAGACCGAGGAGTTCGACCGGCGCTGCCGGGCGGCGGGCGGCCGGGCGTTCATGGGGGTGCTGGCGGCGGTGGCCACCACCCTGCGGGAGGCCGGCGGTCCCGCCGTCTACCGCGGGCTCATGCCGGTCAGCGAGCGCGGCCGCGGCCCGTGGGAGCAGTCGGTCGGCTGGTTCGTGAACACCATGCCGATCGAGTTCCCGGTCGCCCCGGGCCAGGACTTCGCCGAGGTGCTGGCCGGGGTGCGGGCCGGCTTCACCGAGATGATGGCCCACCTCGACGTGCCGTTCGTCCGCGCCTGGGAGCTGCTGGCGCCGGAGGAGTTCGCCGCCCGGTCCTGGCCGTTCCCGGTGAACTTCTTCTCCTACATCGACATGCGCAGGTGCCCCGGCGCGGAGCACCACGACGTGTGGCGGCCGACCACGCACGTCTGGTCGTCGCGGGCCAACGGCGTCTGCTCGTGGTTCCAGCGCGACACCGACGGCCTCCACATGAACTCGATCTTCGTGGACACTCCGCAGGCCCGCCGCACGATGGCCGCGTTCGAGCAGGTGCTGCGGCGGACCTTGCACAAGGTGGTCCGCACCGGCGTCCTGGGCACCGTCCCCGCCCAGCGGCCGGCCGCCGTCCCCACCGCTGTGCCGCCCCTGCCGGGGCCGCGCAGCGGGGCCGTCCACGCGGCCGCGGGAGCCGTCGGCCGAGGGCGGCGTTGACGGGGCCCTCGGGGTAGGAGCGGGTCCACCGGCGCGAGGGTCGGGCAGTTCCGGGACATACAGAGCGACTATCGGCTGCACCAGATGTAACGGCGGCGCCGAGCGATCGCGCCCACTGGGCTGTCTGAAGTGCGGGTGGCCGATGCAAGGTGCCGGCGTTACGTATTTGTAGCCTGCGTTACATCTAGAGATGAAAACGAATTAGCTGTAACGTCCTGCCTTGTGGCGTCGCCCCGCTCGCGCCGCCCACGCTCCTGAAAGGTTGCGACGTGAACACCACCGTCTCCCGCAGACCGGCCCTGGCGGCCGCCCTCGTCCTGTCCGGCTCCCTCGTCCTTGCCGCGTGCGGCTCCGGAGGCTCCGGGGGCAACGACTCCGACGGCTCCCCGGCCGCCGCCCCGGTGATCGTCGCCGGCGTGTCCGTCACCCGCGACGCGGCACTGCACGACGCCCTGCCCGATGCCGTGAAGAAGGCCGGCCGGGTCCGGGTCGCCACCGACATCCCGTACCCGCCGTTCGAGATGTACGTCGCCGAGGGCAAGACGGAGATGACCGGCCTCGACTACGACCTCGGGCAGGCCCTGGGAGCGAAGCTCGGGGTGAAGTTCACCTTCACCGCCCAGAAGTTCGACGGCATCGTCCCGGCCATCCAGGCCGGCAAGTACGACGCGGCGATCTCCGCCATCACCGACAACCGGGAGCGCGAACAGGTCGTCGACTTCGTCGACTACTCCGTCTCCGGGACGGGCGTCCTGGTGGCGAAGGGCAATCCGGAGAAGGTCGCCACCCTGGACGACCTGTGCGGCCGCAGCGCTGCCGTGCAGACCGGAACCAACCAGCAGAAGCTGCTGGAGAAGCACCAGGACGCGTGCCGGGCCGCCGGCCGCGGCCCGATCCACATCCAGGCCTTCCCCAAGGACTCCGACGCGCAGCTCGCCCTGCGCTCCGGCAAGGTCGTCGCGGACGTGCTGACCAAGCCCGCGGCCGGCTGGACGGCCAAGACCGCCGACGGCGGCGCCTCGTTCGAGGTCGTCGACGACCCGGCCGCGGCCGGCGGGTACAACGCGTCCCCGAACGGGATCGCGATCTCCAAGAACCTCCCGCAGTTGACCGCCGCGGTGCAGAAGGCCCTGCAGCAGATGATCGACGACGGGTCGCTCGCCGCCATCTACGGCACGTACGGCGCCGCCTCCATCGCTGTCCGGCAGGCCACCAGGAACGGCGCGGTGGACTGACGTGGCCGCCTCCCTCCCGTCGGCCCGTGCCGTCGCGCCGGGCCCCGCCGAGCCCGTCCCCGCCCAGCAGCTGACCGCCGTCCCGGTGCGCCACTGGGGTCGCTGGATCGCCGCCGCCCTGGCGGTGCTCGCCCTGATCGGCACGGTCGGCTCGCTCGCCAAGAACCCCAACCTGCACTGGGACGTCGTCGGCCACTACCTGTTCGCCGACCTGATATTCGAGGGCCTGGCCACCACCCTGTGGCTGACCGCCGCCGCGATGGCCGTCGGCCTGGCGCTCGGCACCCTCGTCGCGGTCATGCGGTTGTCCGCCAGCCCCGTGCTGTACGGCCTGTCCTCGCTCTTCGTCTGGGCGTTCCGCGGCACCCCGTTGCTGATCCAGATCATCTTCTGGGCCTACGCGGCCGCGCTCTACAAGCACGTGATGATCGGCATCCCGTTCACCACGGTCACCTTCGTCAGCTTCGACACCAACGCGCTGCTCTCGCCGGCCGTCGCCGCCCTCCTCGCGCTCGGGCTCAACGAGGCGGCCTACGCCTCGGAGATCGTCCGGGCCGGCATCCAGTCGGTCGACCCGGGGCAGGCCGAGGCCGCCCAGTCACTGGGCATGAAACCCGCCCTGACGATGCGTCGGATCGTGCTGCCGCAGGCGATGCGGGTCATCATCCCGCCGATGGGCAACGAGACCATCAACATGCTGAAGACCACCGCCTACGTGTCGGTGATCGGCGCGCACGACCTGATGTCCAACATCCAGGACGTGTACGCCCAGAACTACCAGGTCATCCCGATGCTCGTGGTGGCCGCCCTCTGGTACCTGTCCCTGACCTCCCTGCTCGGTGTCCCGCAGGCCTGGCTGGAGCGCCGGTACGGCCGCGGCACCGCCCGGGCCGGCCACGTCTCCCCGCTGCGGCGGATGTTCGTCGGCGTCACGGGCCGCCTGCTGCCCACTCGCGAACGGAAGGGCTGAACCGATGGCCCGGCCCATGGTGCACGCCGAGGGCGTGCGCAAGCACTACGACAGGCTCGAAGTCCTCAAGGGCATCGACCTCACCGTCGAACGCGGCCAGGTCTGCTGCCTGCTCGGCCCCTCCGGCTCGGGCAAGTCGACCTTCCTGCGCTGCATCAACCACCTGGAGCGGGTCGACGGCGGCCGGCTGGCCGTCGACGGCGATCTCGTCGGCTACCGCCGGTCCGGCACCCGGCTGTACGAGCTCCGCGAGGCGGAGGTCGCCGAGCGGCGCCGCGAGATCGGCATGGTCTTCCAGCGCTTCAACCTCTTCCCGCACTTCACCGCCCTGGAGAACGTGATGGAGGCCCCCGTCCGGGTCGCCGGGGTCAACCGGGCCGACGCCCGCGCCGAGGCGCTGCGCCTGCTGGAGCGCGTCGGGCTCGCGGACCGGGCCGGCCACTACCCGGCGCAGTTGTCCGGCGGCCAGCAGCAGCGGGTCGCCATCGCCCGGGCGCTGGCGATGAAGCCCAAGCTGATGCTCTTCGACGAGCCCACCTCGGCGCTCGATCCGGAACTCGTCGGCGACGTGCTGGACGTGATGCGTGGCCTGGCCTCCGACGGCATGACGATGGTCGTGGTCACCCACGAGATCGGCTTCGCCCGCGAGGTCGCCGACACCGCCGTCTTCATGGACGCCGGCGTCGTGGTGGAGGCGGGCGACCCCCGGCAGGTTCTCGGACGTCCGGAGCAGGAGCGCACCAAGGCGTTCCTGTCCAAGGTCCTGTGAGCGCCCCCGCGCGCCCGACGCGGCCGGCCCCCGCCGGTGCCGACCTGCTGCCGCTCGCCCGGAGCCGGATGCCGTCCTACCTCGCCGACCTCGCCGAGCTCGTCGCCGTCGACTCCGGCTCCTACAGCCCCGACGGCGTGAACCGGGTCGCCGACTGGTTCGAGCACCGCCTGGGACGGATCGGCTTCACCACCGAGCGGGTCCCGGTCGGGCCGGTCGAGGGGCGGCCCTGCGGCGACGTGCTGGTCGGCCGCCTGGCCGGCACCCTGCCCGCGGACCGGGGCGGCGCCCGGATCCTGCTGGTCGGCCACATGGACACCGTCTTCGAGGACGGCACCGCCGCCGCACGGCCGTTCACCCTGGACGGCGCCCTCGCCCACGGGCCGGGCGTCAGCGACGACAAGGGCGGACTCCTCGCCGGGCTCACCGCGGCCGAGCTCCTGGTCGACCAGGGCCTCACCGGGTTCGCCGAACTCGTCGTCCTCGCCACCCCCGACGAGGAGATCGGCTCCCCGGCCAGCCGTCCGGTCACCGAACGGATCGCCGCCGGTGCGGACTTCGCCCTGGGCCTGGAGTGCGCCCGGGAGAACGGCGACCTGGTGGTCGAGCGCAAGGGCGTCGCCGACCTGCGGATCACCGTCACCGGCCGGGCCGCGCACGCCGGCATCGAGCCCGAGCGCGGCGCCAACGCCGCGCTCGCCGCCGCCCACCTCGTCGTCGAACTCCAGGCGCTGAACGGCCGCTGGCCCGGGGTCACGCTGAACGTCGGCGTCGTGCGGGCCGGCACCCGGGTCAACATCGTCTGCCCGGAGGCCGAGCTGCGGGTCGAGGTCCGGGCCACCACCACCGCCGGGCTGGGCACGGCGGTGGACGCCATCGCCGCGGTCGCCGCCCGCACCGCAGTCGACGGCACCACCGCCCAGGTCGAGCAGGTCGACCTCTGCCCGCCGATGGAGTTCACCCCGGCTGCGCGGGAGATGCTGCGGCTCGCCCGCACGGTCGCCGCCGAACTCGCCATCGACCTCGACGGCGCCTCGACCGGCGGGGTCGGCGACGCCAACCTCACCTCCGGCCTGGGCATCCCCACCCTGGACGGCCTGGGCCCGGTCGGCGGCGCCGACCACAGCCCCGAGGAGTGGCTGGACACGGCCGGCGCGCCGGGCCGGATCGCTCTGCTGGCCGGGCTCGTCGCCCGCCTGCGGCGCGGCTGACCGCCGCCGCCCGCCACCACGGTCACGGCCGCCGCGCCCGTCCGCCGCGGCCGGCACCACCACCGGGGGCGTCCCCGTCCCGGCGTGACGCCCCCGGTGCCCCACCGAGCCCGACACCCCCCACCTCCGACAGGAGCGCACCGATGAACCGATCCCTGCCCGCGCGCACCGGGCGCGCGGCCGTCGCCGTGACCGCCGCCCTTGCCGTGGTCACGGCCGCCGCACCCGCCGCGTCGGCACATCCCGCCCGTCCCGCCGGCGGCACGCTGATCCTCGTCGGCGGCGGGCTCAAGGACGACAACGCCGAGATCTACCGGGAGATCGTCGCCCGCGCCGGCGGCGCGGGCAGCGCCCGGATCGGCGTCCTGACCGCCGCCTCCGTCCCACCCAGCCAGGATCCGAACGCCGCCGACCCCGCCACCTGCTCCAACTCGGCCTGCAACGGCGCGTACTACGCCGACCTGTTCGAGCGGTACGGTGCCGCGGACGCCCAGTGGATCCCGATCGACATCGAGCACGTGGCCGCGGCCGACTCCGACGCCGTGGTCGCCCAGGTCGACGCGATGACGGGATTCTTCTTCGGCGGCGGCGACCAGTACCGCTACGTCACCAGCCTCCTGCACGGGGACGCCCACACCGATTCGAAGGTCCTCGCCGCGATCCGCGCCAAGCTGGCGGCGGGCGCCGTCGTCTCCGGGTCCAGCGCGGGTGCCCAGATCGCCTCCGGCCCGGACATGGTGACCGGCGGCGACAGCTACCAGGCGCTGCGGGACGGCTCCGCTCCCGGCTACTTCGAGGACCCGACCCGGCTCGGCTACCTGCCCGGCGGGGGCTTCGGGTTCTTCGGACCCGGCCTGCTCGACACCCACACCGGCACCTACGGCCGCGAGGGCCGGGCCGTCCGGCTGGCCGCCGACACCGGCCACGACCGGGTCTTCGCGATGGACGAGGACACCGCCGTCGAGGTCGAGCACGCCGGCACCCGCGCCGAGTCCGTCCGCGTTCTCGGCTCGCACGGCGTCGGCGTCCTCGACCTGCGGCACGCCCGCAGCCGCACCGACCCGGCCGGCTGGTCCGTCACCGGCGTCGCCTACAGCTACCTCACCGACGGCGACGGCTACGACCCGCGCACCTGGCAGGTGATCCCGGCGGACGGCAAGCGACGGCTGCGGCCCACCGGCACCGAGCCCGTCCCCACCGACCACGATGCCTTCTACGCGGTCGACGACCCGGACGGCGTGCCGTACGCCTTCTCCGGCACCGCCCGGGCGCTCGCCGCCACCCGGGTGCAGCGCACCGCCACGGCCGACACCTACGAGAGCGCCCCGCGTTCCGGATCACCTTCACCAAGCGCGGGGACTTCCGTGCCTGGACGGCGGACGGTTCCACCGCCGCCTCGTTCGCCGACCTGGACCTGGCGATCGCCCCGGTCGCTCCCTGACACCGAACCCTCCGAGACGGTCTCCGCAGCCCGGCACGGCACTAGGCTGCGGAGATCACGTCTGTTCCCGCCCGACCGGGCGGCAGCCGCCGCCCCGCGAAAGGACCGCGCACCATGGCCTCCGTCACGCTCGCCGAGGACATCCGGCAAAGGCTCGGCGAGTGCAGCCCCGCCGAGCGCAAGGTCGGCCGGGTGCTGCTCGCCGGCTGGCCGGCGGCGGGGTTCGAGACCATCGCGACGCTCGCCGAGCGGGCGGACGTGAGCGCGCCGACCGTGATCCGCTTCGTGAACCGGCTGGGCTACCGCGGCTTCCCCGACTTCCAGACGGCGCTGCGTGCCGAGCTCGACGAGCGGCATGCCTCGCCGCTGACCCTCTACACCTCCGGCGGCTACGGCGCGGCCACCGACGGCGACCCGGACACCCGGGGCGGACCGGCCGGGCTGCTCGGCCGCGGCCGGGAGGTGTTCACCGCCGCCGTGGACCGCACGCTGGCCGAGGTGCCGCCGCACGACCTGGAGCGCGCGGTGCAGCTGCTGGCCGACCCGAAGCGCCACATCACCCTGGTCGGCGGGCGGTTCACCAACTTGCTCGCGCAGTACCTCGGCCTGCACCTGATGCAGCTGCGCGACGACGTGCGCCTCCTGCCGGACCGGGCGGTGGAGCGGACGGCCCACCTCGCCGCCCTCGGGCGCCGGGACGTGCTGGTCGTCTTCGACTACCGCCGCTACGAGGACGACAAGGTCACCATGGCCGAGCTGGCGCGGGACGCCGGCGGCCGGGTGATCCTCTTCACCGACACCTGGCTGTCGCCGGTCAGCACACAGGCGGAGGTCGTGCTCTCCAGCCAGGTCGGTGCCCCGTCGCCGTACGACAGTCTGGTGCCGACGCTGGCCGTGGTGGAGACGGTGGTCGCGGGCATCATCGCCACGCTGGGGGACACCGCCCACCGGCACATGCAGCGTGGTGAGGAGACCGCCCGCCGGGCCGGGCTCACCTGACGTGCTGTCGCGCACGCGGTGCCCCGGTCCGCCGCCGCGGACCGGGGCACCTCGGTTCGGGGGTCAGCTCTTGCTGATCAGGCAGGAGTAGGCCGCGCTGCCGGAGCCGCTGTAGGCCTCCAGGTCGACGTAGTAGGTGCCGGCCGAGGCGGCCGTCCAACTCAGCGACTCGTCGGCGCCCTTGCCGTTGTTGACCGAGCGGGTCTGGGTGCTGCCACCGGAGTTGAGCAGGTAGAGGTCGGCGTCGTAGGCGGACGGGATGCTGCAGGAGACGTCCACCCGCTGGCCGGCGGTGAGGGTGAACCTGAAGTAGTCGCGGTCGGAGGAGCTCTTCATGCCGCCGGTGACGGTCAGCGGGAAGGTGAGGCCACCGACGTTGTTCGCGGCGCCGGTGGAGTCGTTCGACTCGACCTCGGCGTATGTCGAGCCGCCGCCGCTGTTGGTGACCGTCCAGGTGAACGTGGTGGAGCCGCTCGCGCCGGTGGTGTCGGTGGCGGTGACGGTGACGGCGGAGGTCCCGGCTGTGGTCGGGGTGCCGGTGACGAGGCCACTGCCGCTGATGGACAGTCCGGCGGGCAGGCCGGTCGCGGTGTACGAAAGGGTCTGGCCCGCCGCCGAGTCGGTGGCCGCGATCTGCAGGCCGACCGCCGTTCCGGTGGCGGTGCTCGGCGAACCGGGGAGGTGACCGTGACGGTGTTGCCGCCGCTCTGGCAGGTGGTGACCGGCGTGCCGCTGTAGAGGTTGGCGTCGGCGACGCCGTTGGTGACGCTCCTGAGGTAGTAGCCGCAGGTGGGCCGGTTCTTGAAGTCGAAGGTGCTGCCGTCGGTGAGGTGCCAGATCTTGTAGCCGGAGTAGGTGAGCGGGCTGCCGGAGACGGCCTTCTCGGGCTGGTGGTCGCCGAGCACGATGTAGGCGTCGGCGCCGGAGAGCGTGCCGAGGCCGTTCCTGTCGAGGAAGAGCGACCCGCCGCCCTGCTCGATGCCGACCCCCAGGCCTTGCCGGAGGTGGTCAGGCCGTCCTTGACCGCCCGGGCGACGAACGCCATCGTGCGGCCCATCCGGTCGCGGGTGACGAAGTGCGAGTCGTCGATGGTGTCCGCGTAGTTGGGCCAGGAGAACATGCCCGTGGTGAAGGTGACGGTGCTGTCGTACGGGTTGGCGAGCGCGGTGGGGGAGTCGGTGCCGCCGCCGCAGGCGTCGTAGACGATCGCGCTGTTGATGTGGGTGCCTGCGCTGCCGCCGCCGGAACCGCCGCCCTTGGCGACGACGGACTGCACGGACGCCTGGAGCGCGGTGCCCTTCCAGGACGCGTAGACGCACTGGTTGCCGCCGGCGAAGTAGACGAACTCGGCGTTGCGGACATCGGTGTTGACCTGGCTGCTGTTGCCGTCGGCGGCGGAGGTGACGACGTCGGTGGTGCAGGAGTTGATGCCGCTCAGGCCCATGATGACGTCGCACTCCGGGGTGGCGCTTCCGGAGCTCGGGGCGGAGTCGGCGAGGACGGTGACGTCGATGCTGCCCGTCCCGCCGGTGATGGCGTTGATCGCCTTGGTCATGGTGGCGGGGACGACGGCCCCGTCGCCGTTCATGGTGAAGGCCGGGCCGCTCCAACTGCTCCGGCTGACATCGGTGGAGCTGCCGAGGCGCACCCGGCTGACGGAGGCGTGGGCGGGCTGGGGGACGGTGACCGCACCCACCCCGGCGAGCAGGGCGACGGTTAGGACGGCAGCAGGACGGGCGGATCCGGATCTGGGCAGGACTGAGCGCACGGATGGTCTCCCGCGAGGGTGTGTGGGGGTGTGCGGCGATGGGGGTGCCGCTGAACAGGAAGTTACAGCATCCTGTAATCGATTGGTATATGTAATTCCCGTATCGGAGGCAAAGCTTGCGCCGCGGCAGTGTCCGGGGTCGCTCCATGCGGCGCCGCAGGCCTCCTCGACCGGGTCGAGCGCCGGAACACCGTGCCCGCACCGGTCGGTTCTAGGCTGTCCGGTCCCGAGTGCGGCCGTGCCGGCGGCCGCGGTGCATTCGCACCGGTCGGAGGGTCTGCGCGGCCGTTCCGGAGGTGACGGCAGCGACGCATACCGGAGCGGCGTTGGGGTAGTGTCGCCGACGGTCCGCCATCGGCGCAGGGCCAGGCTTCGACGGGGAGCGCTCTCCGCTCCCGAACCAGCGGGTCGGTCCCACCGGTCCGCTCACGACGAGGGGAACGTGGGTCGGGCATGGCAGAAACGAAGCCGGGCGGGCCGCTGCCGAACACGCGGCGGGCGGACGAGGGCGGCGCGGTCGCGGAGCCGGAGCTGCGCCGTCTGCTGGCCGGCCTGACCGCCGTGCGCGACGGCGACTTCGGCACCAGGCTGCCGGACGAGGCCGACGGGCTGCTCGGCGAGATCGCCACCGTCTTCAACGGCATGGTCGACCAACTGTCGCTGTTCACCTCCGAGGTGACCCGGGTGGCCCGGGAGGTCGGCACCGACGGCCGGCTCGGCGGTCAGGCGGACGTGCCGGGCGTGTCCGGCACCTGGAAGGACCTCACCGACTCCGTCAACGCGATGGCGGGCAACCTCACCACCCAGGTCCGGGACATCGCCCAGGTCGCCACGGCGGTGGCCAAGGGCGACCTGTCGCAGAAGATCGACGTCGCGGCGCGCGGCGAGATCCTGGAGCTCAAGAACACCGTCAACACGATGGTCGACCAGCTGTCCGCGTTCGCGGACGAGGTGACCCGGGTGGCCCGCGAGGTCGGCAGCGAGGGGCGGCTCGGCGGCCAGGCGCAGGTGCCGGGCGTCGCCGGCACGTGGCGGGACCTGACCGACTCCGTCAACTTCATGGCGGGCAACCTCACCGACCAGGTCCGCAACATCGCCCAGGTGACCACGGCGGTGGCCAGGGGCGACCTGTCGCAGAAGATCACCGTCGACGCGCGCGGCGAGATCCTGGAGCTCAAGAACACCGTCAACACGATGGTCGACCAGCTGTCCGCGTTCGCGGACGAGGTGACCCGGATGGCCCGTGACGTCGGCACCGAGGGCATCCTCGGCGGCCAGGCGGACGTCAAGGGCGTCTCGGGCACCTGGCGCGACCTGACCGACTCCGTCAACTTCATGGCGGGCAACCTGACCGCGCAGGTCCGCTCGATCGCCCAGGTCGCCACGGCGGTCGCCGACGGCGACCTGTCGCAGAAGATCACTGTCACGGCCAAGGGCGAGATCCTGGAGCTGAAGGAGACCATCAACACGATGGTCGACCAGCTGTCCTCGTTCGCCGGCGAGGTGACCCGGGTGGCCCGGGAGGTCGGCACCGAGGGGCGGCTCGGCGGCCAGGCCGACGTGCGCGACGTCTCCGGCACCTGGCGGGACCTCACCGAGTCGGTCAACGTGATGGCCGACAACCTGACCGCGCAGGTCCGCTCGATCGCCGAGGTCACCACGGCGGTGGCCAAGGGCGACCTGTCGCAGAAGATCCGGGTCGACGCCCGGGGCGAGATCCTGGAGCTGAAGGAGACCATCAACACGATGGTCGACCAGCTCTCGGCGTTCGCGGACGAGGTGACCCGGGTGGCCCGCGAGGTCGGCACCGAGGGGAACCTCGGCGGCCAGGCCACCGTCCGCGGTGTCTCCGGGACGTGGAAGGACCTCACCGACAATGTCAACGTGATGGCCTCCAACCTGACCGGCCAGGTCCGTTCGATCGCCCAGGTCGCCACCGCGGTGGCCCGCGGCGACCTGTCGCAGAAGATCATCGTGGAGGCCAAGGGCGAGGTCGCCGCGCTCGCCGGTGTCATCAACACGATGGTGGACACGCTGTCCGCGTTCGCGGACGAGGTGACCCGGGTGGCCCGCGAGGTCGGCACCGAGGGCACCCTCGGCGGGCAGGCGCGGGTGCCGAACGTCGCCGGCACCTGGAAGGACCTGACCGACAACGTCAACTTCATGGCGCACAACCTGACCAGCCAGGTCCGCAACATCGCCCAGGTGACCACGGCGGTGGCGCAGGGCGACCTGACCCGCAAGATCGACGTGGACGCCCGGGGCGAGATCCTGGAGCTCAAGACCACCATCAACACCATGGTCGACCAGCTGTCCTCGTTCGCCGCCGAGGTCACCCGGGTCGCCCGGGAGGTCGGCAGCGAGGGCCGGCTCGGCGGCCAGGCCGAGGTCGAGGGCGTCTCCGGCACCTGGAAGCGGCTCACCGAGAACGTCAACGAGCTCGCCGGCAACCTCACCCGGCAGGTCCGGGCGATCGCCGAGGTCACCGGCGCCGTCGCCGAGGGCGACCTCACCCGCTCCATCACCGTCGACGCCTCCGGCGAGGTCGCCGACCTCAAGGACAACATCAACCTCATGGTGGAATCCCTGCGCGAGACCACCCGCGCCAACGAGGACCAGGACTGGCTGAAGTCCAACCTCGCCCGCATCTCCACGCTGATGCAGGGCCGCCGCGACCTCGCCGTCGTCGCCGAGCTGGTCATGGACGAACTCACCCCGCTCGTCCAGGCCCAGTACGGCGCCTTCTACCTCGCCGAGGAGGCCGCGGACCGCACCGAGCTCAACCTCATCGGCTCCTACGCCTACCCCGCCGACTCGCGCCGCCCCACCCGCTTCCACCTCGGCCAGTCGTTCGTCGGCCAGGCCGCCCGCAGCAAGCGGACCATCGCCGTCGACGACCTGCCGCCCGGCTACGTCACCGTCTCCTCCGGCCTCGGCAGCGCGGCCCCGCTCTCCCTCGTGGTGCTGCCGATCGTCGTCGAGGACCAGGTGCTCGGCGTCATCGAACTCGCCACCGTGCACGCCTTCACCCCCGTGCACCGCGATTTCCTCGACCAGTTGATGGAGACCATCGGCGTCAACGTCAACACCATCGTCGCCAACGCCCGCACCGACGAACTGCTCGGTGAGTCCCAGCGCCTCACCGCCGAACTCCGGGTACGGTCCGAGGAGTTGCAGGCCCGACAGGAGGAGCTCCAGTCCTCCAACGCCGAACTCGAGGAGAAGGCGGCCCTGCTGGCCGCGCAGAACCGCGACATCGAGACCAAGAACCTGGAGATCGAGCAGGCCCGCCAGGAGTTGGAGGACCGCGCCCACCAGCTCTCGCTGGCGTCCAAGTACAAGTCCGAGTTCCTCGCCAACATGAGCCACGAGCTGCGCACCCCGCTCAACAGCCTGCTCATCCTCGCCCAGTTGCTCGCCCAGAACCCGGGCCGCAACCTGACGGCCAAGCAGGTCGAGTACGCGGGCATCATCCACTCCGCGGGCTCGGACCTGCTCCAGCTGATCAACGACATCCTCGACCTGTCGAAGGTCGAGGCCGGCAAGATGGACGTCAACCCCGAGCTCATCCCGCTGCCCCAGCTGCTCGACTACGTCGAGGCCACCTTCCGGCCGCTGACCGGGCAGAAGAGCCTCGACTTCCTGATCACCACCGCCCCCGACGTCCCGGCCGAGCTCCTCACCGACGACTACCGGCTCCGCCAGGTCCTGCGCAACCTGCTCTCCAACGCCGTCAAGTTCACCGAGCGCGGCCGGGTGGAACTGCGCATCGAACGGGCCGACGGGACCCGGATCCCCGAAGTCGCCCGCCGCGGCGGCCCGGTGGTCGCCTTCCACGTCGTCGACACCGGCATCGGCATCGCCCAGCAGCACCTGGAGACCGTCTTCGGCGCCTTCCAGCAGGCCGACGGCACCACCAGCCGCAAGTACGGCGGCACCGGCCTCGGACTCTCCATCAGCCGGGAGATCGCCTACCTGCTCGGCGGCGCCATCACCGCCGACAGCACGCTCGGCCAGGGCAGCACCTTCACGCTCTACCTGCCCGTCGCCCGCCCGGAGTTCGAGGACGGCACGCAGCGCGCCGAGCAGTCCGCGGACATCGCCCGGCGGGCCGGCGGTGCCACCGGCCCCGCCCCGGCGCAGCCGGCCGTCGCCCCGGCCCCGGTGCCGCAGCGCAAGCGGCTGCTGGTGATCGAGGAGCGCCCCCGCGGGCTGCTGTCCCTCGTCGCCGAGAGCGCCGTCGCCGACCTCGCCGACCACCGGGACCTCGTCGACCACCGCGGACGGGTCGAGGTCGTCACCACCGTCGGCGCCCAGGAGGCGGCGGCCGTGCTCGCCGCCCACGCCTGCCACTGCGTCGTCCTCGACCTGGACCTGCCGGACGGCGCCGCCCTCCGCTTCCTCGACGAGATGGCCCGCGACCCCGCCCTCCAGCAGGTCCCCGTGCTGGCGCACAGCAGCCGGCGGCCCACCGCCGACCAGGAACGCGCCCTGAACGCCCGGCCGCAGGTCCCGCCGCTCGAACAGCTCTCCAGCCTGGACGAGCTCCGCGAGCGGATCGCCCTCCATCTGACCGCCGACCAGCCCGGCGACGTCCTGCCGCTCGTCCGCGCCGACGACCCGGCCGCCGCCGTCACCCACGACGTCGACGGCACCCTCGCCGGCCGCACCGTCCTGGTCGTCGACGACGACGACCGCAACCTCTACGCCATCACCGGCATCCTCGAACTGCACGGCATGCACGTCCTGCAGGCCGAGCACGGCCGGGCCGGCATCGAGGCGCTCACCCGCACCCCCGGCATCGACATCATCCTGATGGACGTGATGATGCCCGAGATGGACGGCTACACCGCCACCGCCGCCATCCGCGCCATGCCCGAGCACGCCGGGCTGCCGATCATCGCCGTCACCGCCAAGGCCATGCCCGGCGACCGGGACAAGAGCCTCGCCTCCGGCGCCAGCGACTACGTCACCAAGCCCGTCGACGCCCGCGACCTGATCGCCTGCATCCAGCGCTGGCTCCAGGTCCACTGACCCGGCACCGGACAGCCCGCCACGACCCCCAGCCACCCGAGGAGCGCCCGGTGCAGCACCCGCAACACCCCCGCGACGGGGCGCAGTCGGACCCGGGGACCGCCCTGCCGCGACAGGCCGGCCCCGGGGCCGCCGACGCCGACCCGGCAGGCCCGGGGGCCGGGGAGCACCCCGGGGCCGGGGTCGTCGGCCGGCTCGCCGCCACCGTCGAACGGCTGCGCCGCGAGGTCCGGGAGGCCCACGCCGCGGCCGACGGCCGGGCCCTGGTCGAACTCGCCAAGGGCATCCTGGTCGAGCGCCTCGGCTGCGGCCCCGCGCAGGCCGCCCTCCAGCTCGACAGCCTCGCCGAACGCGCCGGGGTGTCCACCCTGGAGCTCGCCGCCGACGTCATCAACCAGGCCTCCCACGACCGGATCGCCGACAGCGCCCGGGACTTCGTGGCCGCCGCGGGCGCCGGCACCGAGCCCGCCTCCACCGCCCTGCGGCTCCGCAGCGCCGAGACCGGCGCCCTCGCCGCCGACGACGTGCAGGCCGTCGCCCGGTCCGTCCTCGACCACGCCCTCGCCCCGCTGGGCGCCGCGGCCGTCGCGATCTGGGCGGCCCACCCCGACGGCTCGCTCTCGCTGGCCGGCAGCGCCGGCATCGCCGCCGCGGAGGCCGCCCGCTGGCACCACGTGCCGCCCGGCGTGCCGACCGCCGCCCGCAGCGCTCTCACCGAGCGCCGCACCGTCTGGTTCGACACCCTGGCCCAGGCGGCCCTGCCCTCGGTCGGCCAGGGCCAGCTCACCGGCGTCCGGGTCGCCGTCCCGGCCGGCACCGGCGGCCGGGTCACCGGCGCCCTGGAGATCTGCTGGCCGGGCCCGCTGGAGCCCCAGCCGCCCGCCGTCCAACGGCAGTTCGAAGCGCTCGCCGAACTCTGCGCGCATGCCCTGGAGACCCAGCCCGCCGCACCCGGCGGTCCGCTCGCCGCCGCGACCGACCAGCGGCTCACCGAACTCCTCGACCTGGTCGACGGGCTGAACGACCCCTGCCTGCTGCTGCGCCTGGTGTTCGGCCCGCAGGGCCTCACCGACTTCCTGATCAGCCACGTCAACACCCGGTTCGTCGACTTCGCGGGGCGCCCGCCGGCCGCCGTCGCCTGCACCCGGCTGCTGGAGGCGTACCCGCTCGCCGCCGAACCCGGCGGCCTGTTCCAGGCCGTCGAGCACGTGCACGCCACCGGCGAGCCCTTCCGGGCCGCCGGGATGGGTCTCACTGCCCTGGTGGACGACGTCCCGCTCACCGCGCACGCCGACGTCTCCGTCAGCCGGCACGGCGACCACGTGGTCGTGGTGTGGCGGCTGGAGGACCAGGCCGAGCGCGTCGCCAGCCTGCTCCAGCACGCCCAGCGCCTGGGGCGGATCGGCGGCTTCGACGAGAACCTCCGGTCCGGCGCGATCACCTGGAACGAGACCGTCTTCGATCTGTACGGGCTGCCCGCCGATGCCGCCCCCATCCCGCTGGAACAGCTCGGCCTGCACGCGCACCGGGACGACGGGCACGCCATCGGGCGGTTCCTGCGCACCGTGCTGCACCACCAGCGGCCCTCGTCGACGGCCTTCCGGCTGCAGCGGCCCGACGGCATCGCCCGGCACATCCGGGTGGTCGCCGAACCGGTCCTGGACGTCCACGGCCGGATCGTCGCCGTCCGCGGCGCCTACCAGGACGTCTCCGCCCAGCACTGGACGGAGGTCGCGCTCGCCGCCACCCGGGACCGGCTCGCCCACAGCGAGCAGGAGACGGCCGCCCGCAACCGCCTCGCGCTCCAGCTCCAGCACGCCATCATGCCGGTCGGCCGCGGACCGCTGGACCTCGGCGGCCTGCGGGTCGCCGTGCGCTACCGCCCGGCGGAGAAGGACCACATGGTCGGCGGCGACTGGTACGACGCCGTGAAGCTGCCGAGCGGCCGGATCCTGCTCTGCGTGGGCGACGTCGCCGGGCACGGCATCGACGCGGCCACGGGGATGGTCGCCCTGCGCAACGCGCTGCGCGGACTCGCCGCCACCGGCTCCGGCCCGGCCCAACTCCTCGGCTGGCTCAACACCGTGACGCACCATCTGACGGACAGCGTCACCGCCACCGCCGTCTGCGCGCTGTACGACCCGGACACCCGGCTGCTGCGCTGGGCCCGGGCCGGCCACCTGCCGCCCGTCCTGCTGCGCGGCGGGCGGGCCGGCACCGTGCCCCGGGTGGACGGGATCCTGCTCGGCGCGATCGCCGACGCCTCCTACCAGGAGGGCTCGCTGACCCTCGAACCCGGCGACACCCTGATGATGTACACGGACGGCCTGATCGAGCGCAGGGACCGCCCGCTGCAGGAGTCCCTGGACGCCCTGCTGGCGACCGCCGAACGCGCCCAGGGGGACGCGGGGCGTGCCGAGTTGGAGAAGCGCCTCGACCACCTGCTCACCTACAGCAGTGCCGACACCGACGACGACACCTGCCTGATCGGCATCCAGGTCTGCTGACCGGGCGGTGGGGTCGGGCGAACGGCCGGGGCGTCAGCCGCGCCCGGACGGACTTGCTGCCCGGGGCGGTGTCGACCCCCCAGGCGTCGCTCAGCCGGGCGACCAGGTGCAGCCCGAACCCGCCCGGCCGGGCCCGGTTCGCGCAGCACCGGTGGAGCCGTCGAGGCGTCCTCGACAACGAGCAGGATCCCCGCCGCGGCCGGGGTGAGGTCGAGTTCGGCTGCGCCTCGTCCCTGCTGGCGCGCCTGCCCCGTGGAGCCGTCCCCCACCCCGTCGGACGCGGTCGGTCACCCGGTGCGGAATCCGCCCGAAGCCGGAGGATTGGACCTCCGGCCGCCGGGCAGGCGCTCCACCGTGCCGGACCGCGGGGGCGGCCCGGAGGACGTGAGGGACCGACCGAGGAGGAAGCCGTGAGCAAGGGCAACAAGATCGACAATGCTGCGGAGAAGGCCAAGGGCAAGGTCAAGGAGGCGACCGGCCGTGCGGTGGGCAACGAGCGGCTGGAGGCCGAGGGGCGCGCCGACCAGGCCAAGGGCGACCTCAAGCAGGCGGGCGAGCACGTCAAGGACGCGTTCAAGCGCTGACCCCGTTGGCCCGGGCCGTGGGGCCGGGGCGTGCCACGACGGCGGCGGGCCGGATCACGATGATCCGGCCCGCCGCCGTCGTGGCACGCCCGCCGTCCGCGCGTGCCCGCAGCCGACGCTCCGGGGTGACGGTCCGGTGCCAGGTCCTAGAGCCGGCGCCAGCGGGCCGAGGCGAAGGAGAACGCACCGAACAGCACCAGCCCGGCGGCCACGGCCACCAGCAGCCAGGGCCCGGCGGCGCTGCCGGCGAAGGAGCGCAGGGTGTCGTCCATGCCCTTGGCCCGGCCGGGGTCGAAGCGTACGGCCGCCACCACCACGAAGACGCCCGCTCCGGCGAACACCGTCCCCCGGGCGAGGTTGCCGGCCAGCCCGGCGGCGGTGACCGTGCTGCGGGTGCGCCTCCCCATGGCCCCGGTGTCCAGCTTCCGCAGGAACCGGCGCTGCACGGCGCGTACGGCGACGCCGACGCCCACACCCAGCAGCACCAGCCCGGCCGCTCCCACCAGCAGGCGCCCGGCCGGCAGCTTCATGGCCGTGGCCGTCCAGTCCTGGGAGGCGGCGTCACCGCCGGAGCCGCCACCGGCGCCCGCGGCGTAGGCCGCCGTCCCCCAGCAGACCGACCCGTAGAAGACGGCGCGGCACGCGCACAGCAACCGGTTGCCGGGCTTCTTCCGGCCCGCCTCGCCGAAGACCGCCGTAGCGGCCCGCCAGAGGGTCATCCCGGCGAAGCCCGCCGCCAGCACCCAGAGCAGCACCGAACCGTACGGCTGCGCGGCGATCCGGTGCAGTGCGCCCTGGCGGTCGGCCTCCTCGCCGCCGTCACCGAACGCGATGCGCAGGGCCAGGACCCCGACCAGCACGTAGACCACCCCGCGGGCCGTGAACCCCGCCCGGCCCGCCACCCGCAGCACCCGGCCGCCCGTGCGGCCCGGGGCCAGATCGTGGACGTAGGACGCCATTGCACCCACCCTTCCTCGGTGGAACCTCGAATTCCTGCCCCGCCCGTCTGCCCGGTCGATGGGGAGGCACTCCCACCGGCCCGGACCGCACTCGGGCCGCCGCGGCATCGTCCGATCGGGTGGATCGGCGCCCTGTGGGCAACCCGGCCCCGGCCGGCGGGCGAACGCAGGATGTCGGCCGGGCCCGGTCGGCAGTCCTTCCGTCCTTTCCTTCCGTGGGAGTCGTCGTGATCTCTGTCCGCAAGCCGCTCGCCGTCGCCGGTGCCGTCGTCGGCGCCGTCCTGCTCACCGCCGGCTCCGCGAGCGCGAGCGCGGGCGCCGAGGGTGTCGCCGCCGGTTCGCCCGGCGTGCTGTCCGGCAACCTGATCCAGGTGCCGGTGCACGTCCCGGTGAACGTGTGCGGCAACACCGTGGGCGTGGTCGGCCTGCTCAACCCGGCCTTCGGCAACGCCTGCGCCAACCTGGGCTGACCCGTCGTCGGGTGCCGCGGCCGGTGGAGGGAACCGGCCGCGGTTCCCGCATGTCCCGGCCCGGTGCAGCCCTGCGGCCCGGCCGTCTGGTTCGATCGGGTCCGTGAGCCGTCGTCGCACCCGGAGGAGCAGATCCTGAACACGTCCCTGGCCGAGGCCCTGTCGGCCGGCCTGCTCCTGCTCGTCCTGGTCTGTGCGGTCGTCCGGCCGTTCGGCTGGCCGGAGGCGGTCGTGGCCGTGCCGGCGGCGGGTGTGGCGA
This sequence comes from Kitasatospora paranensis, assembly GCF_039544005.1. NCBI lineage: Bacteria > Bacillati > Actinomycetota > Actinomycetes > Kitasatosporales > Streptomycetaceae > Kitasatospora > Kitasatospora paranensis. Next base: position 966,592 of record NZ_BAABKV010000001.1, on the reverse strand, counting down.
TCGGCACCGGCGCCATTTCGCTCGCGCACGCCCGGGAGGAGGCTGCGCAGCTCGGGCCCGTGATCGGCTTCCTGGCCGCGGTGCTGGTGCTGGCCCAGATGTGCGACGACGAGGGGCTCTTCCAGGCCTGCGGCGCGTGGATGGCGCGCTCCGCGGCCGGGCGCCCCCGCCGGCTGCTGGTCCAGGTGTTCGTGCTCGCCTCGGTGATCACCGCGGTGCTGAGCCTGGACGCGACCGTGGTGCTGCTGACCCCCGTGGTGTTCGCGACCGCGGCCCGGCTGGGAGCGCGCCCCAAACCGCACGTCTACGCCTGCACCCACCTGTCGAACACGGCGTCCCTGCTGCTGCCGGTCTCCAACCTGACCAACCTGCTGGCGTTCGCGGCCAGCGGGCTGGGCTTCACCCGGTTCGCCGCCCTGATGGCGCTGCCCTGGCTGGTGGCCATCGGTGTCGAGTACGCGGTCTTCCGGCGCTTCTTCGCGGGCGACCTCGACGCCGGGGCGGACGCCCCGCCGGATGCCGCCGCGCCGCGGATGCCGCTGTTCGCGCTGGTCACGGTCGGCTGCACGCTGGCGGGCTTCGTACTGGCCTCGGCCGTCGGGCTGGACCCGGCGTGGGCGGCGTTCGCCGGCGCCCTCGTCCTCGCCGTCCGTGCCCTGGCCCGGCGGCGCACCACCCCGGTGGCCGTGCTGCGTTCGGCGAGCGTGCCGTTCCTCGCCTTCGTCCTGGCGCTCGGCATCGTGGTGCGGGCGGTGGTGGACAACGGACTGGCCGACGCGCTCGGGCGCCTCGTGCCGGGCGGCAGCGGCCTGGGGGCGCTGCTGGGCGTCGCCGTGCTGGCCGCCGTCCTGGCCAACGTCATCAACAACCTGCCCGCGGTGCTGGTGCTGCTGCCGCTCACCGCGCCGTCCGGGGCGGGGGCGGTGCTCGCCGTGCTGCTCGGCGTCAACATCGGCCCGAACCTGACCTACGCCGGCTCGCTGGCGACCCTGCTGTGGCGGCGCATCGTCCGGGAGCACCGGGCGGAGGTGGGCCTGGGCGAGTTCACCCGGCTGGGGCTGCTCACCGTGCCTGCTTCCCTGGTCCTGTCCGTGGTGGCACTGTGGGGGTCCCTGCAGATCGTCGGAGGGTGAGCCGTGGCCGTCGTCGTGTGGATCACCGAGGGCACCTGGCGGGCCTGCGTCGACGCGGCCCGCCGGCACACCCCGTCGGACACCCCGGTCGTCCTGCTGCACGTCAGCGGTGCGGACGTGCCGGGTGCCGCGCACGGGGCGTTCGCCGGGCTGCTCGGCCGGGGACACCCCCGCGGCCACCGTCCGGCCGAGGGCTGGGGGAGCGACCCCGGCACCCGGGTGGAGGAGCTCGCCGACGCGGCCGCCCGGCAGTTGCTGGACGCGGCGGCGGACCGGCTGGGACGGCCCTGCTCGCGGGTCGAGCGGACGGGCCGGATCGAACGCGAGGTGGTGGCCGCCGCGGACGGTGCCGATCTGCTGGTGCTCGCCCGCGACGGCGACCGCAGCGGCCTCGGACCGCGCAGCCTCGCCCCGGCCACCCGCTTCGCGGTCGACCACGCACCCTGCCCCGTCCTGCTGGTCTGGCCCGAGCCCGCCCCCGGCACGGCAACCCTGCCGCCGCCCCCGGAGCCGGGTCGGCCGCAGCCCCCGCACCCGCCGCACGCCGACCCGCATCCGCCGCACGCGGACCCGCCCCACCCGCCGCACCCGGGCCCGGGGTAGCTCAGCCGCCCGACGGTCCGAAGCGGCGCCGGTACTCCAGCGGGCCGAGCCCCGTCTCACGGCGCATCAGTGCGCGGAGGTTGGCGGTGCTGCCGAGCCCGCTGCGCCGGGCCACCACGTCGAAGCGGGACTCCCCGCGCTCGATCAGCCGGCAGGCCAGCGCCAGGCGTTCGCCGGTGAGCCAGGCCAGCGGGGTCGTGCCGAGCTCCGCCCGGAAGCGGCGGTGCAGGGTGGCCGGGCTGACCGCCGCGCGCCCCGCCAGGTCGGGCACCGTGAGCGGGGTGTCCAGCCGCTCCTGGGCCCAGGCCAGCACCGGTCCGAGGGACTCGTCGGGCACGGCGGGCAGCGGCCGCTCCACGAACTGCCGCTGCCCGCCGTCCCGGTGGGCGGCGAACACCAGCCGGCGGCTGACCGCGTTGGCGACCTCCGCACCGTGGTCGCGGCGGACGACGTGCAGCCCCAGGTCGAGCGCGGCGGCACTGCCCGCCGCGGTGAGGATGTCGCCGTCGTCGACGAACAGCACGTCCGACTCCAGCCGGACGGCGGGGAAGCGGGCCCGGAAGGAGTCGGCCCACTGCCAGTGCGCCGTGGCCCGGCGGCCGTCGAGCACGCCCGCCTCCGCGAGCGTGAAGGCCCCGCTGCAGAAGCCGACCAGCCGGGCGCCGCGCGCATGCGCCCGCCGGACGGCGTCCAGCACGGCCGGGCGGCGGGGCACCTCGGTGTCGGGCCGGTTGGGGACGATCAGGGTGTCCGCGGTGTCGGCGGCCGTCAGGTCCGCGACGCCGGTGAGGGTGAAGAACCCGTCCCGCATCAGGGTGCGGGGCTCGGGCGAGCAGAGCCGGAAGTCGTAGAGGTCGGCGCCGATCTCGGGCCTGCGCAGGCCGAAGATCTCGGTGGCGCACCCCAGTTCGAAGGGTTGGAGTTCTCGTCCACGATCACCACGACGCGGTGCGGCGGCCGGGCCGCCCGGCGGTGGGGGAGGGCCGGAGCGGGCCGCGCGGCCTGCGAGGATTCTTGCGCCATGTGCTGTTTCTAGCACTCCCGTCGATGATTCGGCACAGCGAGGATGGGGCTGTGAGCAACGAACCCCTCTCCCTCGCCCGGGCCCTGGACTCCTTCGACGCCCTGTGGAGCCCCCGCATCGTCACCCGCGTGAACGACTACGACGTCCGGGTGGCCAAGGTGCACGGCGACCACCTCTGGCACGCCCACGACGACACCGACGAGTTCTTCCTCGTCCTGGAGGGCGAACTGCACATCGCGCTGCGCGAGCCGGCGGGCGAGCGCACCGTCGTGCTGCCGAAGGGGCGGTCTTCACCGTCCCCCGGGGCACGGAGCACCGGCCGTCGGCACCGTCCGGGGCCGCCATCCTCATGTTCGAGCCCACGGGTACGGCGACGGTCGGTGACCGGCACGACGAGATCCCCGCCCATGTGGACGCGACGACCGGCCACGCCCTCGACGCGGACACCCTCGCCGACGCTGGTCCGTCCGAGGGACGCCCCTGACGGCGGTCGCCCCTGACGGCGGTCGCCCGGAGTGGGCGCGGGCCCACGGGGCAGACGGGCCGGGTCGGACCGGGTGGGTGCCCGGTCCCGTCCCCCTGGAGGTCGGACCATGGCGATAGCGGGCGTGTTCGCAACGACGGTGATCCTGTTCGGCGCAGGTCTGGGGCTGGCGGTGGCGGCGGTGGGCCTGACCGGCCGCCTCGGTGACCCGCCCCGTCGTCGGCGCTGACCGCCGGCCCGTCCGTCCGGAAGGCGCACGATGGAGGGACGCGGTGTCCTGGCGCCCCAGCCCCGGGGCGGGAACGGCGACGGGCCGACCGGTCCGGGTGCGGTGGCCCGGTGGGCCGGTCGGGCCCCTCCGGCCAGGGTCAGCGGCTCGCCATGATGTCCTGATCGATCCATTTATCGGACGATGTGTCCCCTGCTTCGCGGCTGTCCGTTTCGACGCACTGTCCCCACCGCAACCCCGTGGTCGCCGGCGTGTCCCGGTGGCCCGGGGCGGCTGTTCGGACCTGTTGTCCCGGGCGCCGACGGCCACGGGCCGGTATGTCCCCCGCCACCCGCTGCCGGGCCCGCCGAACGGCCAGGTGTGACGGGCCCGCCGGAGGGCATACGAGTCGTCAGGTCCCGGACGGTCCGGGCGTCCTGTGGGAGGAGATGCCATGTCGTTGGTGTGGGCCATCATCGCCGGTCTCGTCATCGGTCTGCTCGCGAAGCTCGTACTGCCCGGTCGGCAGCCCATTCCGCTCTGGCTGACCATCGTCCTGGGCATCATCGGCGGTCTGGTCGGCAACGGCCTGGCCTCGGCGTTCGGGGTCCGGGACACCTCGGGGATCGACTGGATCCGCCACCTCTTCCAGATCGGCGTCGCCGCCGTGCTGATCGCCTTCGTCACCCCCTTGTGGAGCCGGCGCGCCTGACGGCGCCGTCTCCACGACGGGCGTCCGCCTCCCGGCCCGGCCGGGAGGCGGACGCCCGTTTTCCAGGCGACGATCAGGCGGCGTACACCCGGAACTCGGAGACCTGCCCGGCCGGCCAGCCGGTGTTGGCGGTGAAGACGAGCCGGACGTACCGGGTGGTCGCGGTGGCGGGCAGGGTGAGGGTGGCGGTGTTCCCGGTGGCCGGGTCGAACGTGCAGCCCGAGGCCCCGAGCAACTGGGCGAAGGCGGCGCCGTCGGTGCTGCCCTGGACGGCGACGGTCTGCGTCCGGGTGGCCCAGGCGGTGGCCGGCGGCAGCGCGAGGACGATCCGGCGGACGCCGGTGGCCGCGCCCAGGTCGACCTGGAGCCACTGCGGGAAGGCGTTGTTGGCGCTCTCCCAGTAGGTGTTCGGATCGCCGTCCACGGCGTTGCCCGACCCGTAGACCTGGGTGTGGCTGCTCTCGGAGGCCGGGCGGTGCAGGGCGAGGTTGACGGTGGGCGAGCCTTCGGCCGCCGTGGTGGCGGCGGCCTGGTTGGACGGCTGCGAGACGCCCCCGCCGCGTCGAGCGCCTGCACATCGAAAGTGTAGGACGTCGAGGCGGTGAGCCCGGACACGGTGAAGACGGTGGCGGTTCCGGCGGCGGTGCCGACCGGGGTGGCGGTGCCTCCGATGATCTGCCGGATCCGGTAGCCGGTCACCCCGACGTTGTCGGTGGACGCCGTCCAGGCCAGCGCCACGGTGGTGTCGGTCTGCGCGGTGACGTGAAGGCTGCCGGGGGCGGTCGGCGGCACCGTGTCGCCACCGCCGCCGACGACCGGCTGGGTGGGACGGACGGCCGTGAGGGCGAGCTGCCCTTTCAGCATCCGGCCGCCGTCGCCGGTCAGCCGCAGGTAGTAGTCGGACGAGCAGGCGGTGCCGTCCTCGTCGAGTGCCAGGAAGCCGGATCCCGCCGGCACCCAGGCCTGGGACTCGGCGGTCTTGGCGATCTGGTTGCCCTCGTTGTACTCGTCGAACATCGAGATGTAGACGCTCGGCACCCCGGCCCGGCCCATGTTGTAGAACTGCCGCCACATGAAGTCGCCGTGGGCGCGCTGCCGGCCGGACACGCCGCCGGGCAGCACGCACGGCTGGTAGTCGATGCCGTGCGCGGCGCACTCGGCGAGGTCGGGCACGGTAGCGACGTTGTAGAAGTTGTCGGCGTCCGCGACGTTGCCGATCCGGCCGACCATCCACGGCGAGAGCATGTCGAAGGCGTGGTAGACGTCGCCGAACCCGGGCCGGGAGTCCCGGTCGCCCGTCCGCCACCAGGTCGGAACCCCGCCTATCACGTAACAGCCCTGGGCCTTGAACCAGTTCACCACGTCGAGGCAGGCGTCCGGCGCGAACGGCCGCTGGTTGTCGTTGAAGCCGAATCCCCAGATGCAGACCACGGGCTTGCCGTTCTGCCGCGCGTAGGCGGAGGACGCGGTGTGCGCCCGCATCTTGTTCGTCCAGTCGGTCTTGATGTCCGCCTGCATGGTCGTCCAATCGGAGACGTCGTACATCACGTAGAACTTGACGCCCTGGGACTCGGCCGCGCTGCGCACCCGGCCCGCCATCGCGTCGCGGGTCGGTCCCTCGCCGCCGGTCGGGTTGAACCGCTGCAGGGCGGCCGCGTCGATGCCGTACTGCTTCATCCAGCGGAAGTGCACGTCGACGGTGGACTGGTCGTAGGAGGAGAACAGCGAGGCCGGCTGCCCGTTGCCGAGGGCGCCGTAGGCGGTGCGGTAGGTCGTCGGGTAGTCGCGGACGTCGGGCCAGGCCACCACGGCGGTGTTGGACGGGGACGGCGCCTGGCCCCAGTTCTGCGCCCAGTGCCACCAGCCGTTGATCGGCGCGCCGTCACCCGCGCAGGCGAACCAGCCCTGGTAGCCCACCGTCACCTTGCCGACCACGTCGCCGGGCGCGCTCGCCGCCGCCGCGGAGCCGGCGACCGCGGTCTCGCCGAGGCCCATCGCTCCGGCGACCCCTGCCGCGGCTGCGGCCTGCAGAAACGCGCGACGCGTGACACCCATCTGGATCTCCTCCGATTGGTCGTCAACTCCTCTGCTGCGAGGACTGGTTGAGAAAAGGCGGCAGCAGGGAGCCCGATGCGGGGGATCGTAACGAGGCAGACATGCGGGCGCAATAGATCGCTCAGACAATGCAAAAACTCGGCGCGCATGGCGAAAGTTTGCGTCACCAGGTCGGCCGGGGTGCTGCGCAGGGGGTGTGCCGCCCGAAGGCGTGCCGGACCGGGCGGTCGAGGACGCCCCGCCCGCCCGGCCGACTCCGGTGCTGCAGCGCACCCCGCCCGGGCACAGACTGGTGGCCAAGGCACCGCCCGACCCCTGGGGAACGATGCTGCTGGGACTCACCACCGCACTGGTCGCGACCGTCTGCTTCGGCTTCGCGTGCATCTTCCAGGCGCGCGGCGCCCGGGCGGCGCCGCGCGCCGACCGGGTACGCGTCGGACTGCTGGCCGCCCTGCTCCGTTCCTGGCCCTTCCTGCTCGGGACACTCCTGGACATCGCCGGGTTCGCGCTCAGCATCGTCGCGCTGCGCACCCTGCCGCTGTTCCTCGTGCAGGCCGTGACCAACGCCAGCCTGGCGGTGACCGCGCTCGCCGCCGTCCGGCTGCTCGGCGCCCGGCTGCGGCGCACCGACGTCGCCGCGGTCGCGGCCGTCGTCGCGGGCCTCGTCCTGCTCGCCGCGGCGGCCGGCCACGAGGGCACCCGGCACGCCGGGCCCGGCTTCCACGCGGCGCTGCTCGGCACCGCCCTGGTGACCCTGCTGCTCACCGCGCTGACGGCCCGCCGGGACGGCAACGGCGCGGCCGCCGTCCTCGGGCTCCTCGCCGGGGTGGGCTTCGGCGTCACCAGCCTCGCCGTCCGGGTGATCGACCCGGCCGGCCCGGCCGACCTGCTCACCGACCCGGCGACGTACGCACTCTGCCTCGGCGGGCTCGGCGGCTACCTGGCCTACGCGCTGGCACTCCAGCGCGGCACGGTGACCGCCGCGACGGCGGCCGGCACCGTGGCCGAGACGTTCGGCCCCGCGCTCGTCGGTGTGCTGGCCCTCGGCGACGCCGCCCGCCCCGGCTGGGCCTGGCCGGCCCTGGCGGGCTTCGCGATCGCGGTCGGCGGCACCGTGGTGCTGTCGCGCTTCGGCGAGGTGGAGGCCCGGACGGACGAACCGGCCGCCCCCGCCGAGGCCCGGCCGCCCGTCCCGCCCTCCCGCACGGCCGGGCCCCGGTAGCCCGCCCGCCGCAACCGTGTGATGGTGACGTGGCGGGCAGACCGCCCCGGCACAAGCGCACACGTGGGCAGGTGGAGATGGGCGACGACGCGCCGCAGTGGAGGGGCACCGCCGATCGGGCGGCGGCCCCGACCGTGTCCGCCCCCGCCGGGCCGGTGCCGATCGCGTCCGCCGCGGCCGTGCCGCACCGGCCCGGCGCCCGGCAGCCCGTCGTCCTGGTCACCGGCGCCTCCTCCGGCATCGGCGCGGCGACCGCGGCCCGGCTGGGCGCGGCCGGCTGGCACCTCCTGCTGTCCGGCACCGACCACGGCCGCCTCGGCGCCGTGGCCGCCCGCACCGGCGGCCACGTCCTGGCACAGGACCTCGCCGACCCGGACGGCCCGGAGCGGCTCGCCGACCGCGCGCTGGCCGCGGCCGGCCGGGTCGACGCCGTGGTCGCCAGCGCCGGGCTCGGCTGGCGCGGGCCGTTCGCCGACATGCCGCCCGACCTCCTCGACCTGATGATCGACGTGAACCTTGCCGCACCGCTGCGCCTCGTCCGCCGACTGCTCCCCGGCATGCTGGAACGCGGCCGCGGGCGGATCGTCCTGATCGGCTCGATGGCCGGCCAGGTCGGCGTCCGCGACGAGGCCGCCTACGCCGCCACCAAGGCCGGGCTGGCGATGTTCGCGGAGAGCCTCTGGTACGAGCTGCGCGGCAGCGGCGTGGGTGTCCGGCTCGTCCTGCCCGGGCCGGTCGACACGCCGTTCTTCGCCCGCCGCGGCAGCCCGTACCAGCGGGAGCGCCCGCGGCCGGTCTCCGCCGAGCAGGTGGCCGAGACGGTCGTCGCCACCCTCACCACCGGCCGCGACCGGCTGTTCGTGCCGCAATGGCTCGGTATGCCGGCCCGGATCCACGGCGCCGTGCCGGGGCTCTTCCGGCGCCTGGCGTCCCGGTTCGGCTGATGGTGGTGCTGCGCGCGGCGGGCTGGGCCTGCGCGGCCGCGGCCGGCGCCGAACTGCTGCACCTGGCGCCCGCGGCCGTCCGGGTGGCGGGCGTCCGGCGGACGGCCGCCCGGCGCACCGCGGGTTACGGCGACCCCGGCCACCTCGCCCTGACCTTCGACGACGGACCCGACCCGCGCAGCACCCCGTACGTCCTGGACGCGCTCGACGCGCTGGGCGTACGGGCCACCTTCTTCCTGCTCGGCTCGATGCTGGAGCGCTCCCCGCTGCTCGGCCGGGAGCTGGTCGCGCGCGGCCACGAGGCCGCCGTGCACGGTTGGTACCACCGCCCGCAGTGGTACCCGACGCCCGGCCGGGACCTGCGGGAACTGCGCCGGGCCGCCGAGGCCGTGACCGACCTGTGCGGTGCCCGGCCCACCTGGTACCGGCCGCCCTACGGGGTGCCGACCACCGGCCTCGCCCTCGCCGCGCACCGCCTCGGCCTGCGCACGGTGCTCTGGACGGCCTGGGGCCGGGACTGGACGGCCTCGGCCACCGCCACCTCGGTCTACCGCACCGCCCGCCCCGGCCTCACCGGCGGGGCGACCCTCCTGCTGCACGACTCCGACTGCACCTCCGCCACCGGCTCCTGGCGCGCCACCGTCGGCGCCCTCCCCTGATCGCCGACCGCTGCCGCCGCCTCGGCCTCACCCCGGGCCCCCTCCGCGACCACGGGATCGGTCACTGACGGTGCCTGCCCGGCCTGCGCCGCCGCCCCGGCGGAGCCATGGGGGCGGTAGGGGACGATCGCCCGCATGACGCATGATCCCGAAGCGCCCGTCACCGTCCACGTCGGGCTCCCGGCCGGGCACGACGCGTCGGGGCAGCCGGTCTTCGAGGTCCTCCCCGCCCGTCCGTTGCCGTCGACCCACGTCCGGCTCCTGGGCAGTCCCGGCCCGGTTCTCGGCTGCGCCATGGGGGACGTGATCCGGGTGGGCGACGACGGAGGTTTCGAGGTCGTCCGGCATGGCGGGAACCTCTGCGTGCAGGCCTACCGGCCCGGCGCCTTCACCCCCGAGTCCTATGCCCCGCTCGGCGAGGCCGCCGAGGAGCTGGACGCCCTGGTGGAGGCTCCCAGGGACCTGCGCTTCATCGTGCTGACGGTGGGTCGTGCCGGCGGCCCGGCCGCGGTGGGGCGGGTCATGGACGCCTGGGCCGAGGGGGTCGACGGGGCCGCGTGGTCGTTCGGCAACGGCGAATCCCCGGCCTGAGCCGCGAGGGCACGGCAGTGCGCCCGGCGGCAGCCGTCATGCCCCGGCCGGGACGCCTTCCAGGCCGACCCGGCGCAGGGCGGCCGTGAAGCCGGTGCGCCAGGCGTCCGGGGAGGCGCCCGGGGACGGTGCGGGGGACGGCCGTTCGAGGGCGGCGAGGGCGTTGCGGACGACCTCGGCGGGGCGGGCGGAGGTCACGTCGGCGTGGCCGAGCTCGAGTTCGTGCTGGAGGTTGTCGCGGCCGTGTCCCTGGACGACGTCCAGCAGCAGCAGGCGCCGCCCGATCGCCCGGGCCTCGCTGCAGGTGTCCCCGGAGCTGGTCACCACCAGGTCGGCGGCGGCCATGAGCTCGGGGATCCGGTCGGTGTGGCCGAACGGGTGGAGCCGGGGCCGGTGGCGCCCGGCCGTCCGCAGCCGGTTCTCCAGGACGGTGTTCCGGCCGGCGACGGCCAGCACGTGCGGCCCGGCTTCGGCCAGTTCGACGGCCGTCCGCGCGAGCGGGCCCAGCCCCCAGGAGCCGGACATCAGCAGCACGCACGGGGCGTCGGCGGGCACGCCGAGCGAGGCCCGGGCCGCCGCCCGGTCGGGCGGCCGGTAGAAGCCCGCCCGCAGCGGCGCCGGCACCACGGCGATCGGCGCCCGCGGCCGGTAGCGCCGCACCGCGCACGCCGCGACCTCCGAGGTGACCAGGAACAGGTCGGTGCCGTCCTGGACCCAGAGCCGGTGCGGGGTGACGTCGGTGCAGAGCACCAGGTGCCGCAGCCCCGGGTGGGCCTCGCGCAGCCGGTTCACGGCCGAGGTGGCGGTGGCGAAGACCGAGACCACCAGATCGGGGCGGTCGCGGTCGAGCAGCCGGGCCAGCTGCGGGACGAGCCGGGCCTGCGCGGCCGCGTCGGCGAGCAGGGCCAGCCGCGCCCCCGGCCGCAGCGCGGAGAAGTGGAAGGCGTCGTAGACCCCGGGCAGGTCGAGCAGCCGCCGGAAGACGGCCTCGCCGGCCGCTCCCGCGCGGTCGCCGAGCAGGGCCATCGCATCGACGGTGGTGGTCGTCCAGCCCGCCGCCCGCAGTGAGTCGGCACAGGCCAGGGCCATCACGTCATGGCCCTGGCCGAGCGAGCCGGAGACCAGCAGCGCGTGCGGCACCGGGGCGGTCAGCGGGTGCCGGCCGAGGCGCGGTACCAGTCGGCGTAGCGGGCGACACCGTCGTCGAAGCTCGTCCGCGGAGCCCAGCCGAGCAGCCGCTTCGCCTGGGCGGCGGAGATCCGGCGCCCGGCGTAGTCGGCCGTCCGGGCCGGGACGTGTTCCACGCTCAGCGGCCCGAGCAGCCGGTCCACGGTGTCGGCGATGTCGCGGACCGAGATCGCGGTGGACCCCTCCAGCGCGAAGGTCTGGTCCTGGGCGACGGGGGAGAGCGCCCGCACGTGGGCGTCGGCCAGGTCCTCGACGTAGACGAAGTTGCGGGTCTGGCGCCCGTCGCCGGCGATGGTGATCGGGCGGTCCTCCAGGGCGGCCTGCACGAAGCGGGCGATCACCAGCTCGTCGCGCATCCGCGGCCCGTACGGGATGCCGTAGCGCAGGATGGTGAAGTGCTGGCCGTAGAGCTCGCGGTAGCTGTGCACGAGCATCTCGGCGGCGAGCTTGCTGGCGACGTACAGGTGGCCGCTGTGGTCGAGTTCGATGGGGGCGCGCTCGTCGAGCTCCTGCTCCTCGCCGTCGAGGCCGGGCTCGGCGAGGGCGGCGCCGTAGACCCAGACGGTGCTGGCCAGCACGGTGCGGCTGAGGCCGCTGCGCCTGGCCGCCTCCAGGACGGTCTCGGTGCCCTGGATGTTGACCCGCACCGCCTGCACCGGGTCGGCCGCGACCTGGTCGACGTCGGCCATGGCGGCGAGGTGGAACACCACCTCGCACTCGCCGAGGGCGGCGGTCATCCCGGGCAGGTCGAGGATGTCGAGGCGGGCGTGCTCGGCGCCCGGGTTGAGGTGGCGGTCGGTGGTGTCGACGGCCAGGACCTCGTGCCCGGCGGTCAGCAGCCGGTCCACGACGTGTGAACCGATGAATCCGCAGCCCCCGGTGACGGCTACTCGCACGTTCTCGCTCCTTGGCTTCGGCGGGCCGGTTCAGCCGGCCAGGCGGCGGTGGACGGCCGACACGGCCTCGATCACCTGGTCGGTCTCGTCCTCGGTCATGTCGGAGTGCACCGGCAGGCAGATCTGGCGGGCGCAGACGTCCTCGGACACCGGCAGCCGCGCGTCCCGGTACTCGGCGAAGACCGGCTGGTGGTGCAGCGGCAGGTCGTAGACCTCGCCGGACAGGCGCACGCCGTGCCCTCGGCGACGGCGCGCTTGAACGCGGCGCGGTCGACCCCGGGCGGCAGCAGCGCGACGTACTTGTAGTAGTTGCTGCGGCAGCCGGCCGGTTCGACGGGTGTGCGCAGGCCGTCGAGCCCGGCCAGCCCGGCGTCGTAGCGCCGCGCGACCCGGCGCCGGGTCTCCAGGAACTCCTTGAGCCGGCGCAGGTGGACGGTGCCGACGGCGGCGTTCGGCTCGCTCATCCGCCAGGACGCGCCGTGCCGGATGTGGTGGTTGGCGGTGAACGCGCCCTTGCCCTGGTCGCGGTGGATCCGGGCCTCGTCGCGGATCTCCGCCGACTCGGTGAGGATCATGCCGCCCTCGCCGCTGGTGGTGACCTTGGTCGGGTAGAAGGAGAAGGCCCCGGCCAGGCCGAACGTGCCGGCCGCGCGCCCGTCGTAGCTGCTGCCGTGTGCGTGCGCCGCGTCCTCCACCAGCGGGATGCCGCGGCGGTCGCAGAGCGCGCGCAGGGCGTCGACGTGCGGGGTGATCAGTCCGCCGATGTGGACGAGGACGACCGCCGCCGTGGCCGGCGTCAGCACGGCCTCGACGGTCCCCGGGCTCAGGGCCAGGGTGTCCGGGTCGATGTCGGCCAGCACGGGCCGGCCGCCGGCGTGCACCACTGCCGCGGCGGTGGCGTAGAAGGTCACGGCGGGCACGACGACGTCCCGGCCGCGGACGTCGATCGCCCGCAGCACGATCTCCAGGGCCGCCGTGCCGCTCGCGACGGCGACGGCGTGCGTGGCGCCGTGCTCGGTCGCGAACGCCTCCTCGAAGCGTTCCGTCCACGGGCCGAGCGTCAGGGCGCCGGTGGAGAGCATCTCCGTCACGGCGTCCGCGACGGCCCTCCGGTCGCTCTCGTCGAACACGATCCGAGCCGCGGGAACCCCCACGTGGCACCTCCAGCAGCGAAATGTGCGGGATATTTCCTAGCAAATCTGACATACCGTGCAGGGCTGGCAAGTCAGACCCGCCCCGCGGCCCGCGGCCGGAGCGGGGTGACCGCCTCGCACGGGGCTCCGGAGCGGCGGCGGTCGGGCGCCGCGGGCACCACGGCGATCACCCGGGAGGCTACGCCGCCCGGGTGATCCCGGCCGTGACGACGGCCCGGGGGCCCGACACACCGCCACCGTTGGGGCCCGCCGCCGCCCCCGGCTGGTTGGCTGGTCGGCACGGTCGGCGCAGGCCGGCCGGACCGACCGACCGGAAGGCGGGCGCCCCGTGGCCTTTCTCGCCGCCGTCGCACCGACCGCCGCCGAGCGCGAGCGCCTCCTGCCCGGCGACGACCTGGTGCCGAGGCCGGATGTCGTGATGGACCGCGCCTTCGACCTTCCCGCACCGCCCGACCGGGTGTGGCCCTGGATCGTCCAGCTCGGCCGCGGCCGGGCGGGCTGGTACCTGCCGAAGGCCGCCGAGCGGTTCCTCCCACCGTCCCGGCGCGCCCTGCGGCACGTGGAACCCACGCTGCAGCACCCGGCCGTCGGCGACACCGTCCCGGACTGGGGCGGGCGCGACGCCCGGCTGACCGTCGCGCTGCTCCGGCCGCCGACCGCGCTCGTCCACACCTCGGTCCGCGGCGCCACCGGCCTCAGCTGGGCGCTCGTGCTGCGGCCCGCCACCGGCGGCACCACCCGGATGCACCTGCGGCTGCGGCTGGCACCCGTCCGCCGGCGGCGGCTGGTGCGGACGGGTGGCGGTCTGCTCGACGAACTGACCGTGGCCGCCCTCGCGGCCGGGCTGCGCGAGCGCCTGCGCGACCGTCCCGGCGGCGCCTGACCGGGCGCCCCTCAGGTCAGACCGCCGTCGTCCGTCGGCGCAGCGCCGAGCGGAGCACGAACGCGCCACCGATCTCGAACAGACCCAGCAGCAACAGCCAGAGGCCGAGCAGCCGGGCCATCGCGATGGCGGACTGGACGGGGTAGCAGAGCACCAGGATTCCGGCGACGACCCCCAGCACGCCGAGGAAGATCGCCAGCCCCCGGGCCGGCATGCCGCGTTCGCCGATCGCCACGAACAGCGTCAGCACGCCCGCCAGCAACCAGTACGCGCCGACGATCAGAGTCAGCACCCCGACGGTCTGCAACTGGTGGCGCAGGCACAGCACACCGGCCAGCACGGAGAGCAGCGACAGCAGGATGTACACGGCGCGGCTTCCCCGGCGGTCGTCCGGTCGTGGGTGAACGCCGTCACGAAGCGGACGACGCCGGCGACCAGCAGCTGCAGGCCGATGATGATCGCGACCACCCGGACGGTCTCCTCCGGCCAGCTCAGCATGACGATGCCGGCCAGCACGGTGAGGATGCCGAAGGCGAGCGGCCAGCGCCAGGACCGGCCGACGGCGGCCAGCACGTCCTCGGGCTCGGTGGACAGGGGTGACGAGGTCGGCGTGGTCATGAGGTCGCTCCCTCGGGTGACGGCGGCGGGGCCCCGGGCCCGGACCGGCTGCCTGGAGTGTCGCACCGGGGCCGGCCCCGGCGGTTCACCTGCTGCGGGTGAGCGGGTGAGCGGGTGAGGTGCCCGCGGCGGTGCTCACTCGGGCAGTTGGCGGAATTCGGTGACCCGGAGCCCCAGGGACTGGAAGCGGGCCAGCAGGCCGTAGAGGTGTGCGTCGTCCACGACATCCCCGAACAGCACCGTCTGCGAGGACACCACGAACCCCTCCAGCTCGGGGAAGCCCTCGCGTCGGGTCGCCTCCGACATCACCCCGGAGACCCGGATCTCGTATCGCATGACACGCACCTCGACGGGGACGGGGGCCTGCCTCTCACCGACGATGCTGCCCCCGGTGCCGCCGCGGGGATCACCCCGGCCAGGTGAGACCGGCCCGGCTGTCCCGGCCGCGCTCACAGCAGGTGCAGGTCCCGGGCCCGCCGCACCGCCTCGCCCCGGCGGCGCGCGCCGAGCTTGCGGTTGATGTTCTTCAGGTGCGTCTTGACGGTGTTCACCGAGAGGTGGAGATCGGCCGCCACCTCGTCCGTGGACATCAGCTGCGCCACCCGTCGCAGGACGTCCCGCTCGCGCGCGCTGAGCGCCTCCACCACCAGCGGCGGCGCGTCCGCGGCCTCCGCCGGGGGCAGCGCGCCGGGCCGGGCCGTCCGGGGTGACCCGGCGGGCGCGCCCGGACGCTCCGGCACCAGCCCGCGCAGCCGGGGCCCGCACTCGCGGAACGGCAACCGCAGCCGGTCGGGCGCCGCGACCCGCAGGGCGGCGTCGACCGCCCGCCGTGCCGCGGCCGGGTCGCCCAGGGCGGCGGCCGCCTCCGCGCGGACGAGCAGGGCCCGGACGGCGAGCGCCGCGGCCTCCGGCGCAGCGGGCGGCAGCGCGTCCAGGCGGGCGAGCGCCGACCCGGCGTCGCCGCAGGCGAGCTCGGCCCGGGCCAGGGCGACCGCGCGGAGGCGGCTGCCGCCGCCTGGCGGCAGCGCATGCAGTGCCGCCATGGCTGCCCGGGGATCGCCGGCGGCCAGGTGCGCCGCACCGCGTGCCTCGGCGATCAGCTCCTCGGCCCACGGGGAGGGCCCGGCCGTCCGCACGGCGGCCTGCGCATCGGCGAGGACCCGGACCGCCACCCCGGATCGCCGCCGCGGGCCAGCACCAGTCGGCTGCGCAGCACGCCCAGCGCGACGACCGTCAGCCGGTCGCTGCGGGCCCCGGTCGCCGCGGCGGCCCGGGCCAGGCCGTCGCGGGCGGCGGCCAGGTCGTCGCGGTCCAGCGCCGTCCCGGCCAGCACGAGCCGGCCCATCGCTGTGGCGGTGGGCGGCAGTCCGCCGTGCTCGGCGGCGGCCGCGGCCTGTCCGGCCAGCGCCTCGGCCGGTCCGGGCGCGCCGCCGACCAGGGCGATGAGCGCCAGCCGGCCCAGCGCCTCGTGCCGGACGGCCGCCAGCGCCCGGCCCTCGGCGGCCCGGACGGCCGCGGCCAGCGCGTCCTCGGCCGCCGCCGTCCGGCCCGCCCACAGCCGGGCGGAGCCCAGCGCGTTCAGCCGCAGCGCGGGCAGTTCCGGACACTGGGCGAGCCGGTCCGCGGGCAGTTCCCGCTCCAGCCCCTCGGCGGTGCGGGACGCCTCCTCGGCCATCTCCGGGAGACCTGCCGGGCCGGCCGCCAGCACGCGAAGGAACGCCGATGTCAGCCGACGTGCCCGGAGGTCGCCCCGGTCGGCCGCCGCGCCGGCGGCCGGCCGGTCGGCGCGGTCCAGGTGCCGCAGCGCCCGGACGGCGTCCCCGGCCCGGATGTGCCGCGCGGCCCGGACGAGCTCCACGGCCGGCCCCGACGCGCCGGGCGGCAGATCGGCGAGGACGGCCGCCCAGCGGTCTGCGGCCAGCCCGTGGAAGAGCTGGCCGACGGCGAGGTCGTCGACGAACCAGGACGCGGCCGGGCCCCAGTCGCCGGCCGCCGTGGCGTGCGGCAGGGCGTCCGCGACCCGCCCGTGGGCGTGCAGCCAGCGGGCGGCCCGCCGGTGCAGTTCCTCCTCGGCCCCGGGCCGCCGGGCCCGGAGGTTGACCCGGAGGATCTCCGCGAACAGCGGATGGAGGCGGTACCAGCCGTGGCCGAGCGGAGTGACGAAGGCGTTGGCCCGGTGCAGGTGCTCCAGGATCCCGGCGGCGTCCCGCCGGCCGGTGAGCGCGTCCGCCAGGCCGGGGTGGATCCGCTCCAGGATGCCGGCACTCAGCAGCAGGTCCTGGGTCTCCGCGGGCTGCGCCTCCAGCACCTCCGCCAGCAGGTAGTCGGCGATCGTGTTGTCCCCCGCCTCGAACTCCTTGAGGTAGGTGGCCGGATCGGCCGCCCGCTCGGCCGCGAGGGCGCACAGCCGCAGCCCCGCGGCCCAGCCCTCCGTCCGGTCGGTCAGCGCCCGTACCCCCTGCTCGGACACGCACAGCCCGTGCCGCCGCAGCAGGACGGCGGTCTCGTCCGGGGTGAACGCCAGCGCGGCCGCCCGGATCTCGGCGATCGCGCCGGCGGCGCGGTAGCGGTGCAGCGGGAGCAGCGGCTCGGTGCGGCTGATCAGCACCAGCCGCAGGCCGCCGGCCGCGTGCCGGAGCAGCCGGTCCAGCTCCTGCGCGACGGCGGGCGCGGTGATCCGCTCGAACTCGTCGAGCACCACGACGACCGGCGCCGTCCGGCCGCCGAGGTGTGCGGCCAGACGGGTGAGCAGCGAGTGGTCGACGGTGTCCGGGCGGACAGGGACGCCGAGGTCCTCCGGCAGCGCCGCGCCGCCCCGCCGCAGCGCCTCCAGCAGGTACGCCCAGAACACGCCCGGCGCGTTGTCCTCCTGCTCGGCCGTCAGCCAGGCCAGCGGCCCCGGCAGCCTCGCGGTGGCCGCCCAGCGCGCCACCAGCAGGGTCTTGCCCGCGCCCGCGGGCCCGTTCACCAGGACCAGCGGGTGCCGCAGGCCCTCGGACAGCCGGTCGGCCAGGCGCTGCCGGTCGACGAACGCGGCCGGGACGGCCGGCACCGCCACCCGGGCGGCGAGCAGCGGGTCGCCGCCGGGCAGCACCGGGGGCGGCGGTCCAGGGGGTGGCTGCGCAGCCGTCCCGGGGGCGGGGGAGCGGGCGGGGAGGCAGGCCGCTGGGGCCGTCCTGCTGGCATGGCGATCACCGCCGGACCTGAAAGGGCGTACGGGTGTGCGCCGTCCGTCCCCTCGATCGTCCCGACTTCCCGCGCGGGCGGCAAACGCCGCGGGCAGTGGCCGTCCCGCGGCGGTGCCGGGCGGCCCTGTCAGCCCGGCGGCGGTGGCGGCGGCGGGCCGGGCGGGTCGGAGCCCGGGGCGCTGCCGGACTGCCGGCGCATGCCCTCCTGCACGGCCCCGAGCAGGACCTTCGCGGCCACACCGATGAGCAGCAGGTCGCCGAGCATCTGCCCGGTGGTCAGCACCCGGGCCACCTCGCTGCGGGCCGTGATGTCGCCGAAGCCCACCGTGCTGAAGACGGTCACCGTGAAGTACAGCGCGTCCGTCCGGGTCATCTGCTCGCTGAAACTGCCCGACGAGGACCGCTCCAGCAGGTAGTACACCGTCGAGAACAGGAACAGGAAGAGCGGGATCGTGGTCAGCAGCGCCTCGGCGGCCCGCAGCCGGGGCCGTCTGGACCGCAGGATCTGGCGGACCTGCCAGGCCACCAGCAGCGTGATCCCGAGCAGGCCGAGCACCAGCCCGACCACGGTCTCGTCGCTGAAGGGCTGGTCCATCGGCACCAGGTAGTAGACGACACCGAGCCCGATCGCGCCGAGCAGCCCCCGTACGCTCATCAGCAGGCTCTCGCGGCGCCGGGACCGCCGGGACCTCCCGGACGGCCCGGACCGCGCGGCCGTGCTGCCCCCGGAACCCGTTCCGTCCGCCACCTGCGCCTCCGCGGCTCGACGATCCCTGACGGACGGGCCCGGTCCGACGGAGCCCCGCCCGGACCGCTTGCCCGGCAGGGGTCGGCCCTGGCCCACCCGCCGGTCCACCTTGCCCCGGCGCCCCGCACCGCGGCTCACCCCGCGCAGGTGATCCCGCCCCCGCGCGGCCCGGCCTATCGTGGCGGTGCGACCACCCCGACTCCGCGATGCGGCCACTGTCGGTCGCGCCTACGGTGGCGGTGGGACATCCCGAGCGCCGCGGCACGGCAGCGGCCGGCCGCGTCGGGACACCTCAGGACGGCAAGCGGGCCGTCGGAGGACCGACCCCGAGGAGGGGACGTGACCGACCAGAACGACGAACTCGCCGAGATGGGCCCGATCGACTACGTGATCATCGAGTTCCCCGGCAATGGCATGACGGGCGAGGGGCTTCCCCTGCTCGTCGACCTCGTGGACCGCGGCATCGTCCGGATCCTCGACCTGACCTTCGTCCGCAAGGACCTCGACGGGACGGTCACCGCGATGGAGATCGCCGACATGGACGGCGACGGCAAGCTCGACCTCGCGGTCTTCGAGGGCGTCGCCTCCGGCATGCTCGACGAGGGCGACCTCGCCGAGGCCGCCGCCGTCCTCGAACCCGGCAACTCCGCCGGTGTCATCGTCTACGAGAACCTCTGGGCCGCGCCGTTCGCCACCGCGCTGCGCCGCGGCGGCGCCCGGATGGTGGCCAGTGGCCGGATTCCGATGGATGCCGTCCTGGAGGCCCTGGAAGCCACCGAAACCGACGCCGTCTGACCGGCAGGTCCGGGACGGCCGACCAATGCAGGGAGCTGACCATGCCAGGTCTTCTTCGAGGGGTAGCACGCACCGCCGTGATCGCCGGGACGGCGACGTCGGTGTCCAACCGCGTCTCCCGACGCCAGGCCGGACGCTGGGCGGAGCAGGACGCCGCGCAGCAGGCCCAGGTCCAGGCCCAGGCCCCGCCGCCCCCGCCGCCGGCCCCGGCGGGCAGCAGCATGGACGACAAGCTCGCCCAGCTGAAGGACCTCGGTGCGCTCAAGGAGCAGGGGTGCTCACCGACGCCGAGTTCGAGGCCCAGAAGGCGCGCATCCTCGCCGGGTAGCACCCGACACCCGAACGCCCCGCCGCCTCCGGGTGGCGGGGCGTTCGGCCGTCCGGGGCACGCCGGCCGCCCATGAGAGGCCGGGCGCGGCATCCGGGTGGCGGCCGCGAACGGCTCCGCCCGGCGCCCGGTGATCGCGCGTAGCGTGGCGGCAGTGCGACGGAAATCCCTTCCGTCCCCACCGTTCGTGAGGTTGGGCGCATGAGCCTGAGCATTCGCAACCAGATTCCCGGCACCGTCACCTCGGTCACCAGCGGCGAGGCGATGGCGACCGTCCGGACCCGGCTGGCCGGCGGGCAGGAGATCACCTCGGCCATCACCGTCGACGCGGTGAAGGAACTCGGACTCGTCGAGGGCAGCGCCGTCCGCGTGATGGTGAAGTCCACCGAGGTGGCGCTCGCCACCGGCCCGGTGTCGGGTCTGAGCATCCGCAACCAGATCCTGGGCACGGTGACCGAGGTCGCCTCCGGCGCGGCGATGGCCGCCGTCAAGGTGTCCGTCGAGGGCGGTGAACTGACGGCGGCCATCACCCAGGACGCCGTGGCGGAGCTCGGCCTCGCGGCCGGCTCCACGGTGGTGGCGCTGATCAAGTCCACCGAGGTCTCGCTCGCCACGGCCTGACCCCTGGTCAGCATCCGGCCCGGCGCCCGCCCGTCAGGCCCGGGCGCCCCGCCGCCCACCGGCACGGCGCCGCCGGGCTCGAAGGCGCTGAGCGTCGGGTCGTGCTCCATGGCGCTGATGTCGTACATGGGTGCCATCCAGTGGAGGAAGTTGTCGCCGCGCCGGCGGAGCAGGTCGTAGAGCCGGCGGGTGAGGCGCCGCCGGTCATCGGTGCTGCCGGCGGCCGGGTACAGGTTCTGCGGCAGGTCCGGCCGTTCGCCGCGGGCGAGGGGCAGCAGGCTGCGGCTGGTCTCCTCCGGCAGGATGTCGAAGGTCCAGCGGTCGCAGTAGTTGTGTCGGACGGGCGGCTTGCCCTCGAAGGTCGCGGCGCTCGGCGACCCCAGACCGGTCCGCCCGGCGCCGAAGGTCTTCACCTGGCGGCGGGCGACGGCGCTCCGCTCCGCCATGGGGTGGCCGGCCGGGTGCGACTCGCTCGCGGAACCGATCACCTCGTGCCCCGCGTTGGCCGCGGCAACGTGCACGGCGCGCCGGGCGAAGTCGATGCCGAGCGCTCGCCCGGCGGCCGAGCTGAGGCTCAAACGCCGTCGACGATGCGGACGTCGCACTCGGCGCCGTCGGACAGGGCGAGCAGCCGTCCGCCTCCAGCCTCGACGGCAGGACCGGCCGGCTTGTCGTAGGTGGCCGGATTCTCCGGGTCGGAAACGGTGCGGCAGGCGCCGACCCAGTAGCCCTTGGCAGCCACGAGAACCTCAAGTGTTCGGAACGTGCGCCTCCGAGAACGCACGTCGAGAAGTGCCTGTCTGACGCCGGATTCACTGCTGCGAGCGAGCGTACCCCTGCGGCAACAGCGGCTCGATCCGTTCCCACAGGCCGTCTTCGACCTCCCAGGGCCGACGTGTGCTCTTTTCCGTCTCGGCTGTCCCGCACCTCCGGCAACCTCGACGATGTCTGGCACACACCCCATTCCCGCAGGTCGGACAGCCCACGTCCGATCCGGGCCCGTGGCGTCTCGACCGGCCGGCCGCACTGCCGGCCCCCGGCGCCGGTGCGGCGGCAACCACCGAGCCGTCAGCAGCCGGGCCGCCGACGAGGTCGTACAGCGCCGTGCACGGGAGTCGATGTTCACGGTGTCGCACCAGTACGCAATGGTCCGGCGGCGCACGATTGCTGATTGATCGTCATACTGCCCTGCCGGGGCCGTCGTCGGCCTCCGAGAGCGTTCTCCCGACGTTGGCCGTTCGTTCACGCTCCTCCTCCATCGCCGGTGCCCGGGTCGCCCGCACATTGCTGAAGGGTCCACGACAGGAACCACGGCACGGCTTCGCATCGACAGTTCTCGAGAAGGGGCATCCATGGCCGAGTTGACGCGACGACGGCTCCTCGGAGCGGCGGCGGGAGTGTTCGCCGGCGCCGCCGCGCTCTCGCTGCTGCCACCCAGCCTGCAGAAGGCCGTCGCGGCGGGCGCGCCCGCCGGCGGCTCGATGGACGACATCGAGCACGTCGTCCTGCTCATGCAGGAGAACCGGTCCTTCGACCACTACTTCGGCACGCTCTCCGGTGTCCGCGGCTTCAGCGACCCCAAGGCGCTGAAGCTCAGCACCGGTCGCTCGGTCTTCTACCAGCCCGACAAGCCGAACCCCAAGGGCTACCTGCTCCCGTTCCACCTCGACACCCACCGCTCCAGCGCCCAGGCCATTCCGTCCACCAGCCACGCCTGGTCCGTCCAGCACTCCGCCTGGAACAACGGGAAGATGGACAACTGGCTGCCGGCCCACCGCTCGGCCGACGGCGCCAACGGCCCCTACGTCATGGGCTACTACACGCGCGACGACATCCCGTTCCAGTTCGCGCTCGCGGAAACCTTCACCGTCTGCGACAACTACTTCTGCTCCGTCCTCGGCCCGACCTGGCCCAACCGGCTCTACTGGATGACCGGGACGATCGACCCGGGCGGCACCCAGGGCGGCCCGGTGATCAGCAACTCCGTGCCCCAGCCGTACCGGTGGAAGACCTACGCGGAGCGGCTGGAGGCCGCGGGCATCAGCTGGAAGGTCTACCAGCAGGACGACGACTACGGCTGCAACCTGCTGGAGCAGTTCCAGGCCTTCCACGATGCGCAGCCCGGCAGCCCGCTCTACGAGCGCGGCGTCCGGCCCCAGGCGGCCGGCACCTTCGAGGACGACGCCCGCAACGACCGGCTGCCCGCCGTCTCCTGGATCATCCCGACCAGCACCCAGTCCGAGCACCCGAAGTACCTGCCCGCCGCGGGAGCGGACTTCGTCGCGCAGAAGCTGGAGGCCATCGCGTCCAATCCCGCGGTCTGGGCGAAGACCGCGTTCATCCTCAACTACGACGAGAACGACGGCCTGTTCGACCACGTGCCGCCGCCGACCCCGCCGGCCGGCACCGCGGGCGAGTTCGTCCAGGGCCTGCCGATCGGCGGCGGCTTCCGCGTCCCCGCCATCGTCATCTCGCCCTGGACGGTGGGCGGCTGGGTGGCCAGTGAGGCGTTCGACCACACCTCCGTGCTGCAGTTCCTGGAGCGCTTCACCGGTGTGGTCGAACCCAACATCACCGCATGGCGGCGCAGCACCTTCGGCGACCTCACCTCGGCGTTCCGCTTCACCGACCAGGCCGGCTACCCGTCCGGCGTGCCGACCGACACCGCCGCCCAACTCGCCCGGGCCCAGCAGGAGGTGGCCGCCCTGCCCAAGCCCACGCTGCCCGGCGCCACCCAGAGCGTCCCGGCGCAGGAGCCCGGCACCCGGCCGCACACCTGAGCCGCGGGGCCCGGACGACGGGGCCGGCACCACCGCTCGTGACGTCGCGCAACAGCACCGTGAATTCCCCATGGTGAAGGGCCGGCCGGTCCTGTGGCCGGTCCTTCGGTGAACCTGCCTTCGCTGTCGCACATGACCCGGCCCGAGCCCGATTCCCGGCCCGAGCCCGGGGGCCGCTCACGCCCGGGGACGCGGCGACGCCGCCGGCCCGCGCCCCGTGGTGGGGGTGCGGGCCGGCGGCGTGACACCTGCCGTGGGCCGGGTGGGCCGGGCCGGTGGTGCTGTGGTGTTGTGGGGTGGTGCGGGTCAGCGGGTGAGGCCGGCCTTGACGGAGCAGACGGGCCAGGCGCCGGGGCCCTGGGCGGCGAGGACCTTCTCGGCGACGGCGATCTGCTGGGCCTTGGTGGCCTGGTGGGCGTTGGCGGCGTAGGCGTGGCCGCCGAAGGCGCCCCAGGTCTTGGCGGTGAACTGCAGGCCGCCGTAGAAGCCGTTGCCGGAGTTGACGGCCCAGTTGCCGGTGGACTCGCACTGGGCGACCTTGTCCCAGGTGGAGACGGGGGCGGCGGAGGCCGTGGTGGCCGTGACGAGGCCGGCCACCGGGAGGACGGCCAGCGCGCCGCCCATCAGTGCCATCCGGACGCGCTTGCTGCGCTTGGTCGCGGTGGCGGTGGTGGCAGCGGTGGTCTCGTGACGGAAGGTCATGCGGTTCCTCTCGGCTGGTCCCGGGGGTCCCGGGCAGGCGGGCGCCGTTCGGCGGTGCCTTGCGTTCGTGGGGTGCGGGGGCGCTTCACGGCCCGGGCGTTCGGGCCGGTGGCCTCGCCGCACTGCTTTCGAAGGTAGGCAACCCGGGGGGCGGTGACAAGGAATCGGGTGTAGGCGCAGGTCAGCCGGACGTTACCGGGAGTACTGCGGACATTTCGGGCTTGCGGTTGAGCGGGCGACCACGGCCGGCGGGGGCCCGCTGTGGCGGCCGTCACCCGCCGCGGGCCGTGACGCCGGGCACATGGTCGACGCCCGGTGAACCCCCACGCACACCGAGCGAGCGCAACCACCCCCACCCGGCGCCCCCGAATGGCACGCGTCACACACCCCGGCCCCACCACCCCGGGACCACCCCGCGGAGCCCCGGATCAGGGCTCCGCCAGGAAGCGGGCGAGCAGCAGCCCCACCGGCGGCACCGCGCACAGCGCCACCAGCACTCCCTGCGGTCCGTACCCGTTCGCCACCAGCCCGAGCGCCGGCGCCGCGAGGCCACCGATGCTGACCGCCAGGCCCAGGGTGACCCCGGCGGCGGTGCCGGGCCGGGTGGGCAGGTAGTCCTGCCCGAGCTTGACCAGCACGGCGAACGGCAGGTTCAGCACCACTCCGGTGGCCGCCGCGAACAGCAGGGGGAGGTACGGGCCCGGGGCCAGGCAGAGCCCCGTCAGCGCCGGCAGGCCCAATGCCGTCCCCAGCCGCACGGTGTGCACCGCGCCGATCCGGTCCGCGAGCCGCCCGCCGCCGAGCGTCCCCGCCACCCCGCCGCCGAGGAAGCAGGCCAGCGCCGTGCCGGCGAGGCCGCGGGAGGCGCCCAGGTCGCGCAGCCAGTACAGCTCGACGAAGGTGCTGACCCCGAAGAACACCACCGAACGGGCCACCTCCACGGCGGTGAGCACCAGGAACGGCGCCCAGCGGTCGGCACCCGACGGGACGGCCGCCGCCCGGGCGGCGGCCAGGGCCCGCTGGTGGTGCCGGTTGCGGACGAGTGCCCAGGACGCCAGCAGCGCGGGCGGCACGAACAGCACCGTTGCCCGCACGCCCCACGCCGCCAACGCAGGTGTCGCCAGGACGGGCGCCAGGAAGAACCCGACGCTGCCGCCGGCCGCGAACACGCTCATCGCCGTCGTACTGTCCCCGGCCGCCTCGCGCGCGGCCTTGCCCGCCGCCGGATGGAACATCGCCACCCCCAGCCCCGACAGCAGCACCAGCAGCCACACCAGTCCGTACGGTCCTGCCAGGCCGGACAGGCCGAGCCCGGCGCCTGCCAGGGCCAGCCCGGCCGCCGCGAGCCAGCCGAGCCGCAGCCGGTCCACGGCCAGGCCGATGAACGGCTGCGGGACGGCGCTGCCCAGCGTGGCTGCCAGGGTGAGCCCGCCCGCGGCCACGTAGCCGTACCCGCGCTCCAGGACGAAGAACGGCACCACGGCCGGGACGAGGCCCTGGTAGAGGTCATCGACGGCGTGGGCGAGGCCCCACAGCCGCATCCGGCGCCACACCCCCGGCTCCTCGCGGCGCTCCCCGCGCCCCAGCCGTGCTTCTTCCTGCTGACGCCGGCGCTGTCGTGTGTCGGCCATGCCCCGCCCTCCCGGTCCGGTCTTCACTGCCGCCGACCAGCCTGGCGGCGACCGGGGACGAGGGCTTCCGATATTCTGACAAGTTGTGTCGACAACCCGCCAACACCTCACCGGCCCCACCCGCGTGCCGCTGGCCGACCGGGAGCGGATCGACTGGCACCACCACGACGCCAACCAGCTGGTCTGTCCCGGCAGCGGCGTCCTGGAGGTCTCCACCGACCGCGGCTCGTGGGTCGTGCCGCCGCACCGTGCGGTCTGGATCCCGGCGGGCGTGCCGCACGCCCACCGCGCCCACGGGCCGAGCGAGCTGCGCTGCCTGGTCTACCCGGCCGCGGTGAACCCGCTGGCCCTGGACCGGCCCACCGTCCTCGCCGCCACCGCGCTGCTGCACCAGGTGGTGGACGTGCTGAGCGGGCCGCACCCGCCGGACGGCGAGCGGCGCCGGCGCCTGGAGGAGGTCGCCCTCGACGAACTCACGACGACCCCGGCACTCGACCGCTGGCTGCCCGCGCCGCAGGACCCGCGGCTGTGCGACGTGGCGGCGCTGCTCGCGGCGGATCCGGCCGATCCGCGCACCCTGGCGCAGCTCGGCGCCGCCGTCGGGGCGTCCGAGCGGACCCTCAGCCGGCTGTTCCGACGGGAGACGGCGATGAGCTTCCCGCAGTGGCGGGCCCAGCTGCGGCTGCAGCGCGCGCTGACCCTGCTCGCGGGTGGCGACTCGGTGACGGCGGTCGCCGCCGCCTGCGGCTACGCCACCCCGAGCAGCTTCATCGAGGCGTTCCGCGGGGCGTTCGGCACCTCACCGGGCCGCTACCGCCGGGCCGAGGCCCCGCCGGCCTGAGGCCGGCCGGCGGGTGCGACGGCGGCGCCGGCACCGGGCCTGCCGCCGCGGTCGCACCCGTCGCACCCGTCGGCCCACCGGTCAGGGGCGGCCCTTGGGCGCCATCTCGGCGGTCAGGGCCGGGTCGGTGAGGGCGACCGGGGCGAGGATCTCGTCCATCGCCTTCAGCAGCCCGGCGTCCAGGCGCACCCCGGCGGCCTTGACGTTCTCCGCCACCTGCTCGGGCCGCGAGGCGCCGATGATCGCGGCGGAGACGTTGCGGTTCTGCAGCACCCACGCCACCGCCAGCTGGGCCAGGGACAGCCCGGCCTCGTCCGCCAGCGGCCGGAGCAGCTGCACCCGCTCCAGCACGTCCGGCCGCAGCCAGCGGGCGACGAAGTTCGCCCCGCCCTTGGAATCGGTGGCCCGTGAGCCGGCCGGCGGCTCCGCACCCGGCAGGTACTTGCCCGTGAGCACGCCCTGCGCGATCGGCGACCAGACGATCTGCCCGATGCCCAGCTCCTCGCAGGTCGGCACCACCTCGCCCTCGATGACCCGCCACAGCGCGCTGTACTGCGGCTGGCTGGAGACGAACGGAAGGCGCAGCTCACGCGCCAGGTCGTAGCCGGCCCTGATCTGCTCCGCCGTCCACTCGGACACCCCGATGTACAGCGCCTTGCCCGAGCGCACCACGTCGGCGAACGCCTCCATGGTCTCCTCCAGTGGGGTGCTGGGGTCGAACCGGTGCGCCTGGTAGACGTCCACGTAGTCGGTCTGCAGCCGGCGCAGCGAGCCGTCGATGGACTCCAGCACGTGCTTGCGACCGAGGCCGCGGTCGTTGCGGCCGGGACCGGTCGGCCAGAACACCTTGGTGAGGATCTCCAGGCCCTCCCGGCGCTCGCCCTTCAGCGCCCGGCCGAGCACGGACTCGGCCCTGGTCTCCGCGTACACGTCGGCGGTGTCGAAGGTGGTGATCCCCGCGTCGAGGGCGGCCCGGATGCAGGCCGCCGCCGCGTCCTCCTCGACCTGCGAGCCGTGGGTGAGCCAGTTGCCGTACGCGATCTCGCTGATGACCAGGCCGCTGCGGCCCAGGTGGCGGAACTCCATGGCGGATCCTCTCTCTGTCGGTGTCGGTCCGATCATGCCTGCCCGGCCGGCGCCCCGTGGGCGGAAATCGCCGTGCGGCCGCCCGGCTCGGGCGCCTAGAGTCGGCCGGATGAGTACCCGCGACTTCCGGATCACCGTCCGCGGCGTCTTCGACGCCCTCACCGAGGCGCAGCGCGCCGAACTGCTCTCCCGTGCCGCTGACCACGACGTGCTGCACGCCGCCTTCACCCCCGAGGGGCACCTCAGCTACGACCTGGCGGCCCGGGCCGCCTTCACCTTCCGCTTCGCCGACACCGGTGAGGCCGAGGAGGACATCGTCGCCGCCGCGACGCGGGCGGAGGCCGCTGCCGAGGCCTGGCTGGGCGAGCGCGGGTACGGCTTCAAGAAGCTGCGCTCCCAGGCCGAGGACCTGTCCCAGGCCGCTCTCGGCAAGCGGCAGCGGCGCGAGGCCGCCCGGTCGCTCTGAGCGTTCCGCGGCACCGCCGCCGCCCCCCGTGGCGACGGACGGATCCGCGATCCGGGAGGTTTGGCCGCCGGGGGAGGGGTCAGACGGACGGCAGGCAGGGACGCGGCCCCGGAGGCAACCCCCTCCCGCCGTCCGCGGCCTCCCCTGCCGGGCCAGGCCCCGGCCGCCGTGACACCCCCTCCGGCGACCGGGGCCGCCCTCACCCCGGGCGTCCGGACGAAGGCTCAGGCGGGCGAGGTCGCGAACAGTTCCAAGTGCCCGCACCGCGAACAGCGGTAGGCGTCGATCTGCCAGCGGGGCTTGCCCATTCGGCGCGCCCCGCCGAAGATCCCGCGCTCGATCGGGCCGGGTATCCAGCGGGCGTACCCGCGGGAGCCCTCGCCCGAGTCCTCGACGAAACCGGTCTCCAGGCCGATCAGACCGCACTGACTGCACTTCAGGTTCTCCACGCGGCGAGTCTAGAGCGACCGCCCCGGGCCGCCTCTCCTGCTGCGGTCCCGACTGCTTCCCTCCTCCCCCCGCGGGTTGCCATCGACTGCTCCCCAGCCTGGACCGACCTCGCCGCCGCGACCGGCCGCTACCGGTCACGCCCCCGCCACGCCACCGCCATGCCCGATCTCACCGCTTGAGAACGCATTCGACCTGCCGTCCGGAAATCGTGAGGTACCTCAGGGCACCTCACCTCAGCAGAGCGGCCGGCGCCGCCCGTACCGCCCGCCCGTCCGCCACCCGGCGCGGGAGCGGCAGTTCGATCACGCGGCAGCCCAGCGCGGCGAGTTGAGTGACGACACGGTGGGCCTCGACGTCGGAGAGGGAGAAGACGAACGGGCCCGGTACCAGCACCGCCCGCACGGCCTGTGAGGCGGCCAGGTCGATGAGCTGCTCCAGCGCGGGCAGCGGACCCCCTGAGGGGCAACCGTTGTCCAGGTAGACCGTCGGAACCGGAAGCCCCAACTGGTCCGCGAAGCGGCTCACCGCGTACCGATGAACCGGCATGGCCGATTCATCGAAGGGATAGCAGCGCAGATAGATCGCCGCCCCGGATCGGCACCCGTCGGCTTGCAGGTTCATGGGTCCCTCCCGGCGAATTCACGACACGGAGTCGCGACGGTTGCGTCGGATCAGCGGCCCTCTGAGGAAACCTTCCGCACCGGTCCCGGAGCAAGCCGGAATTCCCGGCACTTCTATGACGGATCGGACTCGGTGTCCGGCGAGCGATGGGTAGTGGAACACCACCCATCGCTCGCCGACCCGGGTAGCGGAACGGCGGCTGCGCGCCGGGCGCCCGCGGTCCGCACTCAGCCATTGGTTCAAGAATTGTAGAGAAAACTCGCCCATTACCAACAAATTGTGTCGGCGACATTGACGGCCCATGACCGGCCGACAAAGATGGCGTCCGCTTCGAAGTCGCTTTTATTGCAGGTCACCGCCGCACTGCTCGCACCGGTTCGGGCCAGCGGTCGAGATGGCCGCACGTTCAACCTCTGAAGTCAGAAGGTCGTCGGTCGACCTTCCGGACCAGCCATCAGGGTGCCGGCCTGTGCCCTCGCGCCGGTCGTCACGTTCCCACTAGAGCAGGGGAGTGGACCCATGCCACATCCATCAGTCCCGGGGCGCAGACGTGCCCTGGCCGTCGCAACCGCCCTCGCCGCGCTGCTGTGCGCGGTGCCGATGTGGGCCGCCGTTCCGGCCCTGGGCGCGGAGGCGCCGCTGCCCGCCGTCGCGGAGCCCGACGCGGGCCCCGCCAACCCGTGGGTCCTCACGAACACCGCCTTCGACCCGGCCGACTACCTCAAGCAGCCGTTCGTGGGCAACGGCTACCTCTCGCAGCGCCTGCCCGCCGTCGGCCAGGGCTTCCAGCAGTCCACCGACACGTCCGGGTGGCCGCTCGGGAACAACCGGTACACCTCGGCGCTGGTCGCCGGCGTCTACGACAGCGAGACCGGAACGCACAACTCCGCCGGGTCGAGCGACTTCATCGCCGCGCTGCCGACCTGGTCCACGATGAACCTCGGGGTGGGCGGCAGCACCCTCGACGCGAACGTGCCGTCAGGTCAGATCACCGGATACCAGCAGACACTCGACCAGCGGAACGCCACGGTCAGCACCTCGATGACCTGGACGCCCGCGGCCGGGAAGGCCACGGCGGTGAAGTTCGACGTCCTCGCCAACCGAGACGTGATGAACCTCGGCCAGGTCCAGGTAACCGTCACCCCAGCCTGGAGCGGAAGCCTGTCCCTGACCGGCCTGCTCGACGGCCTGGGCGCCAATCGCATCACCGCCGACCCCGCCTCCGCCCGGACGGTGGACACCACCGCCCACACCTCGACGGTCCGGCTCATCACCCCGGGGCGCAACACCAAGGTCACCGAGACGCAGCGCCTCGTCGCGGGCCCCGGAGCCACCATCACCGCCGCCACCGCGCAGACGCCCAGTGGCAACCTCGCCACCGTAGGGGAGCAGTGGACGGTCCCGGTGACGGCAGGACAGACGTACACGTTCACCAAGTACGTCGGCATCTCCACCTCCAACGAAACCGCGACCCCCGACACGGTCTCCGCCACCACCGTGACCGATGCTGCGAACAGCGGGTGGCCGGCTCTCCTGACACGTCACCAGAACGCCTGGGCGAAGCTGTGGGCGCCGAACGTCACCGCGGCCGGCCGCAACGACGTGCAGGCCGCCGTCTACAGCTCGTTCTACCTGCTCTACTCCAGCCTGCGTGAGGGCGTCAGCTGGAGCATCCCGCCGGCGGGGCTCTCCAGTGACAACTACGCCGGTGTGATCTTCTGGGACGCCGACACCTGGATGTACCCGACCCTGCTGGCCTTCCACCCCGAACTCGCCAGGTCCGTGGTGATGTTCCGCTTCAACACGCTGGCGGCGGCCAAGGCCAACGCAGCGGGGGTGACGAGCCGGGCCCTCAAGGGCGGATCCTGGGCCTGGGACAACGGCCCCAGCGGCACCTGCGGCGGGCTGAACGGCTGCCCCTCCACCCAGGACCACCTGCAGAACGACATCTCTCTCGCCCAGTGGCAGTACTACCAGGCCACCGGTGACCTGGCTTGGCTCAAGTCCTACGGCTACCCCGTGCTGAAGGCCCTCGCCGACTTCTGGGCGAGCCGCGTCGACCGGAACGCCGACGGCACCTACCACGTCAACGGCGTGCAGTCCGCCGACGAGTACGCCTGGAACGTGAACGACGAGTCGTCCACGAACGCCGGCGCCGTCGTCGCGCTGCGCAACGCGGTCCTGGCCGCGCAGGCCGCCGGGCAGAGCGCCGACCCGGTATGGACGACGATCGCCGATCACCTGGTCGTCCCGGTGGACCCGGACGGTACGCACCCCGAGTACGCCGGCTTCACGAACCGGAACGTCAAGCAGGCCGCCACGGTCATGATGACCTACCCCACCGGGTACGTCACCGACCCCGCGGTCGCTGCCGCCGACCTGACCCGTTACCTCCCGCTGATGGACGCCGGCGGCCCGGCAATGACCGCGTCGGTCGAGGCCGTCATCGCCGCCTACGCCCAGACCCCGGGCTGCCTGACCGACACCCTCCTGCGGAACTCCTACGCCCCCTTCCTCCGCGGCCCCTTCCAGCAGTTCCTGGAGACCAAGTTCACGGGGGCCTCCGCGGGCCAGGGCAACCCGGCCTTCAACTTCGCGACCGGCGCCGGCGGCTTCCTCCAGACCTTCCCCTACGGCCTCGCCGGCCTGCGCTGGCAGCAGGACGCCCTGGTGCTCAACCCGATGCTGACCCCGCAGCTCGGCGGCGGCGTCACGCTCACCGGCCTGCAGTACCAGGGCCGATCCGTCAACGTGGAGATCGGAGCGCAGAACACCAAGGTCTCCCTCGTCTCCGGCAACCCGATCACCGTGAAGTTCCCCACCGGACCGCAGACCCTCGCACAGGGCTCTCCGCTCACCGTCCCCACCGCCCGGCCGGACCTCGTCCCGACGTCCAACCAGGCACGGTGCCAGACCGCCAAGGCATCCTCCGCCCTGTCCGACAACCCGCCCGCCGCCGCCGTCGACGGCAGCACCGCCACCGTCTGGACCGCCGCCTCGACCGCGCCGTCCTCGCTCGCCGTCACCCTGGCACCCGGCAAGCAGACCAGCAGGGCCGACATCCAGTGGGGGCCGACCAGGCCCGCGAACTACGAAGCCTGGGTCCAGTCCACCGCGGGGTGGACCAAGGAGGCGACCGGCGCCGTCCCGGCCAGCGGCGACCTGCACGTGTCGTGGCCGGCGACCGCCACGCAGGCCGTCACGTTCACCTTCAGCGGCGGCGGCGCGGCCAGCATCGCCGAACTCGCCCTGCCCGACCCCGCATCCTCCTGCGCCGTCACCGCCGTGTGCGAGGCGGAGACGGGCACTCTCTCCGGCGGCGCCAGCATCCAGGCGAACCACGCGGGCTCCACCGGCAGCGGCTTCGTGGCCGGCCTCTACCCGGGCGCGACCGACACCCTCACGGTGAACGTCCCCACCGCGGGCACCTACAGCGCCGTCATCCGCTACGCGAACTCCACGGGCGGCAAGGATCCCGGACCGTACCTGAACGTCACCCGCACCGTCTCCCTGACCGCCGGCGGAACCACCGTGCAGGTCCAACTGCCGACCACCGCCAACTGGGACACCTGGGGCACCGTCAACGTCCCCGTCACCCTGACGAGCGGCGACAACACCATCCAACTGGCCGTCGGACCGAACGACTCCGGCAGCATCAACCTCGACAGCATCACCGTCACCGCACCGGCCTGCGCCGTCACCGCCGTGTGCGAGGCGGAGAAGGGCATCCTCGCCGGCGGCGCCACCACCGAGGCGAACCACGCGGGCTACACCGGCAGCGGTTTCGTGGCCGGCCTCTACCCGGGCGCGACCGACACCCTGCGGGTGACGACCTCGGCCGCGGGCACCCACCACGTCTCGATCCGCTACGCGAACTCCACGGGCGGCAGGAATCCCGGACCGTACCTGAACGTCACCCGCACCGTCTCCCTGACCGCCGGCGGAACCACCGTGCAGGTCCAACTGCCGACCACCGCCAACTGGGACACCTGGGGCACCGTCAACGTCCCCGTCACCCTGACGAGCGGCGACAACACCATCCAACTGGCCGTCGGACCGAACGACTCCGGCAGCATCAACCTCGACAGCATCACCGTCACCGCCGGCTGAACCCCGGCATCCACCCCACAGGCGTTCCGGCCCGGTCCCCGGGCCGGAACGCCTCGTGCTGCGCGGGACGGCCACCCCGCCCTCGCCCGGCCGGATTTCACCCGCGGGTGACCCGTCGCATGCCCCTGCCGGACATCGGCCCGTGCCCGACGCACGACGCCTCCCCGGGCTCAGGGCTCGGTGTCGAGGGCCTCACGGACCCGGGCTCGGGTGACGCCCAGCTTCCTGAGGACACTGGCGACATGGTGCTCGACGGTGCGCGGTGAGAGGGCGAGGGAGTGCGCGATCTCCTGGTTGGTGACACCGGCGGAGAGCAGTTCGGCCACCTGGCGTTCGCGCGGGGAGAGGTCGGCGCCGTAGCTGCGGCGGCGGGGTGTGCGGCGCAGCAGGCCGTTGTCGCGCAGGACTCGTTGGCAGCGAGCGGCGTCGGCGGTGGCGCCGAGCCGGGCGAAGGTGTCCAGGGCGCCCTGGAGTTCGCGGCCGGCCGAACCGGAGGCGTGCGAGAGTTCGAGGAGGCCGGTCTGTTCGGCGACCCGGGCCGCGGTGTGGACACGGCCGATGGCCTCGTACCGGACCCGAGCGCGGACCAGGTGGGTGAGGGCGGCCTCGGGGTCGGTGCCGGCGGCGAGCAGGCCGCGGCACCAGGAGACTCCCGCGGCGACGCCCGGCGCGTTGAGGCCTTCGATTCCGCGTTCGGCGTCGTCGGTGAGGCGGCGGGCCTCGTCATGGACGCCGCAGGCGAGTGCGGCCTGGACGGCGGTCGGCACCAGGTCGACGGTCTGCGCCCGCAGGTGCTTGCGGCGTCTGGCCGCCACCGCCGGCTCGATCCGCTGCCACGCACTCGGCGCGTCGCCCTCCAGCAGGTCGAGCCGGGCGAGCAGGCTGATCGCCAGCGGCCCGATGTCCGCGTTGGCCGCGCCGGTGAGTGGTGCGAGGCGCTCACGGGCCTGCCCCCATCGCCCCCGTGCGGTGTCCAGGATCGCGCCGGCCGCCGTCAGGGCGAGTCGGATCGTGCTGTTCTCCGGGGACTCCTGCAGCGTCGCTTCGACTCTGTCGTCCAGACCGGCCCAGCGGCCGCTCACGACGTCGAGACCCAGCCGGATGGCCAGGCAGCCGAGTTCCAGGATCTGCGAACCGGTACGACGGCCCAGTTCCTCGGCCTCGCCGAGGATCTCGCCGGCCTCCCGGTCGCAGCCCCGGGACATCTCGTAGTAGGCCGCGTTGTGGAGGGCCCGCGCGCTGTGACGGAGGACGGCGCGGTCGGTGGTCCGCAGAGGCAGTTCCTTGAGGAGCTCCCGGCCGCGCGGGTCGCCGATGATCTCCAGCAGCCCGATTCTGGTGGCGAGGACGTCGGCCCGGGTGAGGGGGTCGCCGGTGCGGGCGGCCAGGTGATCCGCGCGGTCCATCAGCGCCAGGTCCTCCGCGACGGTCTGGCCCCGCTCGCTCATGGCGGAGCAGAAGCTGAGGCTCGCCATGGCGGCCGCGGCGGTGGCCGGCCTGCTCTCCAGTTCGGCGATCGCCTGTCGCAGTTCCGCCAGATCCTCCCAGTAGGCGTCGGTGTTCGTCAGGACGCGGATGAGGTGGAAGCGCATCTCGCCGCGGATCCCGATGGGCAGGGCGGGGTCGGCGATGATCCGGCGCAGCGTCGCGGTGCTGGCCGCCGGGTCGGTCCGGAAGGCGGCGATGGCGCCGAGGGCCAGGGCGGCGCGCGTGCGATCGTCGGGTGCGAGGGCGGGCTCGGCGAGGAGTTGCTGGAGGAGGTCGGCGGCGACGCCGTCGTCGCCGAGCGCGATGGCGTGCTCGGTGGCGGCGAGGGCGGTCGGCAGCCAGGCGGCGGTGCCGAGCCGACGGGTGTGGTGGGCGATCTGGACCAGGGCGGGCGGGTCCTGGCGGGCCAACGCCTCGGCGGCGCGGGCGTGCAGGCGGCGGCGGCGCGGGCCCGGGATCTTGTCGTAGACGGCCCGGCGGGCGAGCGCGTGGTGGAAGCCGTACCGGCCGGAATCCTTCTCGACCAGGACACCGGCTTCGAGTGCGGCGGTGACGGCGTCCTCGGCCTGATCATCGGTCAGAGCGGCGACCGCCGCGAGGAGTTCCTCGCTCGCGGTGACCGCCAGGACGGCCGCGGCCTGCACCGCGGCGGTGGCACCGGTGCCGAGCGGTTCGATCCGGCTGTTCACCGCTTCCTGCAGGGCGCGCGGCACCCGGGCGTTCTCTAGCGCCGCCGACGCACCACCGGCCCGGGTGAGGTGGTCGGCCAGGACGATGAGGTCCTCCTCGGCGGCGAGCGGGATGCCGCCGCTGCGTTCGAACAGCTCCCGGCAGAGCGAGGCGTTGGCCGCCGGGCCGATCACCGACACCGCCAGTTCGCGGACCTGCGCCTGCGAGAGCGGCCGCAGCGCTATGTCGGCGCCGCCGACGCCGACCGGGCGGCGGTAGGGCGATCCCAGTACGTTGCCGTCGCCGGGCAGGTCGCCGGGCCGGTAGGTGAGGACCAGTCGCAGCCGGCCCGGCGGGTTGCGGGCCAGCAGGAGCAGCAGGTCCTGGGTGGCGTCGTCCGCCCAGTGCACGTCCTCCATCATCAGCACGGCCGGGCCCAGGGCCCCCAGGACCTGGTGCACCGCGCGCATCAGCAGCTGGCCGCGGCTGCCGTCCCCGGGGTCCGGGGCTGTGGTGGGGAGCCGGTCGGCGAGTTCCGGCAGGTAGGCCGCCAGGACGGCCGTGGCCGGGCCGAACCGGGCCTCGGGCCCGAAGTACGACCAGCCGTCGCGCAGCGCGTCGACCGCCGGACCGAGGGGCAGCGGCTCGCGCAGCGGGTGGCACACGCCCCGCAGCACCGGCGTACCGTCCGCCCGGATACGGTCCTCGGCCTCCCGCAGCAGCCGGGACTTCCCGATTCCCGCCTCGCCCTCGACGAAGGCCACGGCGGGCCCGTCCCGGAGAGCCGTCAGGAGGGAACGGAGCTCCGTTCCACGGCCCACGAGCGCGAAGCCCGTACGGCGGTCGGAACCGGGCCGGGCGGCCCGCGCACCTGGCATGGAGCCTCCGAACGGACGGATCGCGCAGCAACGGAGGTGATTATTCCACTTCACCCCCCACCCGACCAGTACAGCGGACCCGGCGGACGACGTCCGCCTCGCCACCGAAGTGAGCGCACCCAGGTGCCTGGTGGTGCTCGCGCCGGCGGTGCGTACGGAGGCGGGCGACACGAGGGGGCCTGTGCGGCGCGGCGCTCGCGTTGCTAGGCTCGCGGCGAGCCGTGACTGGCGCGCAGGGATGGACTCGACCATCGGGGAGCGGCTCCGTGTCTCACGCTGTCGCCGTGCGCCTGGGCCTTCGAATCGTCATGAGGAGACCGCCTTGGCCACGCCCGGCATCCCTTCCGCCGTTCCGTCCTCCCCGCACACCGCCGTCGTACCGGCGGCCGCCACCGCATTCCGCAGCGCCATCGACGTCGTGCGCGACGTCGAACCGCGCGTCGCCGACGCCATCGGCGCCGAGGTCGAGGACCAGCGGGCCTCGCTCAAGCTGATCGCCAGCGAGAACTACGCCTCTCCCGCCGTGCTGCTGACCATGGGCAACTGGTTCAGCGACAAGTACGCGGAGGGCACCGTCGGCCGCCGCTTCTACGCCGGCTGCCGCAACGTGGACACCGTCGAGGCGCTCGCCGCCGAGCACGCCCGCGAGCTCTTCGGCGCCGAACACGCCTATGTCCAGCCGCACTCCGGGATCGACGCCAACCTCGTCGCCTACTGGGCGATCCTCTCGCAGCGGGTGGAGGGCCCGGCGCTGCGCCGGGCCGGCGTCCGGAACGTCAACGACCTCACCGACGGCGACTGGGCCGAACTGCGCAGGGAGCTGGGCGACCAGCGGCTGCTGGGGATGTCCCTGGACGCGGGCGGCCACCTCACGCACGGCTTCCGCCCCAACCTCTCCGGCAAGATGTTCGACCAGCGCAGCTACGGCACCGACCCGGGGACGGGCCTGCTCGACTACGACGCCCTGCGGGCCACCGCACGGGAGTTCCGCCCGCTCGTCCTGGTCGCCGGCTACTCCGCCTACCCGCGCCTGGTCAACTTCCGCCTGATGCGCGAAATCGCCGACGAGGTCGGGGCGACGCTCATGGTCGACATGGCGCACTTCGCGGGCCTGGTCGCCGGCAAGGTCCTCACCGGCGACTTCGACCCCGTTCCGCACGCGCAGATCGTCACCAGCACCACCCACAAGTCGCTGCGCGGACCGCGCGGCGGCCTCGTGCTGTGCGACGCCGAGCTGGCCGAACACGTCGACCGGGGCTGCCCGATGGTGCTCGGCGGCCCGCTGCCGCACGTCATGGCGGCCAAGGCGGTGGCCCTCGCGGAGGCCCGCCGCCCCGAGTTCCGGGACTACGCGCAGCGCGTCGTCGACAACGCCCGGGCGCTCGCCGAGGGCCTGCTGCGGCGCGGGGTGCGCCTGGTCACCGGCGGCACCGACAACCACCTCGTGCTGCTCGACGTCTCCGGCTCCGGGCTGACCGGCCGTCAGGCCGAGGCCGCGCTGCTGGACTCCGGCGTGGTGACCAACCGCAACGCCGTCCCGCAGGACCCGAATGGCGCCTGGTACACCTCCGGCGTGCGGATCGGCACCCCGGCGCTCACCACCCGCGGCCTCGGCCCGGCCGAGATGGACGAGATCGCCGACCTGATCACCACCGTCCTCGCCGCCACCGCACCCACCGACCCCGGCACCGGCCGGGAGTCCAGGGCCCGGTACGTGCTCGACCCCCAGGCCCGCGACGCGGTCGCGAAGCGGGCCGCCGACCTGCTCACGGACTTCCCGCTCTACCCGGGTCTCGACCTGGTCTGACGGCGGCCGGTCCGGTCCGTCGGCGGTCCGCTCCGCCGCCGGACCGGTCCGTCAGCCGTCGGCGCCCGGCCACGGGCCGGGCGCCGCGACGACCGGCTGCTCGGCCGACTCCGTCCTGGCCTCCCGGAACCCGCGCGCCCGGTAGGTGCGCAGCGCCGCCGGGCCGTCCAGTGAACAGGTGTGGACGGTGACCCTGGCGGTCCGCGGCAGTGCCGGATGCCGGTCGGCGAGGTCCCAGGCGCGGGCGATCCCGTCGGCGAGCAGGCGGCTGCCCAGACCCTGGCCGATGAAGTCCGGCAGCAGACCGAAGTACACGATCTCCACCTCGCCGCCCGGACGGGGCTCCAGCTGGACGTACCCGGCCGGAGTGCCGGCCACCCACGCCACCCAGGTCTCGACGCCCTCCCCGGCGAGCCACTCCTGCCACTGCCGGTATGTCCACGGCAGCCGGTCCGTCCACGACCAGGGCCCGCCCACCGCGGTGTAGAGGAACCGGGCGAACTCCGGGCCGGTCCGTTCGGCCAGCACCACCGGCAGATCGGCCTCCCCGGCGCGCGGGGCCGGCCGCACCAGGTCATCCGGGGAGGTCTGCTCCAGGTGCCAGGTGGTGACCGTGATCGTCTCGCTCATGCCGCCACGCTCTCATGCCACCCCGGGCGGGCCCCGCGGGAGGCCGGCCGGCCCGACCGCCGTTGCCCGTCCGGGCGCGTCCCGCCGCCGTACCGTGGAGGTGCGGGTGCGAACGCCGTACCGCGCCGCGGGAACGGAAGGAGCCGTCTGCCATGGCGGACCGGTCGGGCTCCGGCCCGGGCACCGATGCCTCCGGCACCGGCCCACCGCGATGGGAACGCGGCCTGCTGCACGCCCTGTTCACGCAGGCGGCGTTCGGCGTGGCCGCCCTGGACACCGACCTCACCGTCGTCCGGAGCAACCTCCCGCACTGGCTGGCCGCGCACGCCCCGGCGGCGACGGCCCTTCCCGACCGGCCACGGCGGCTGGCCGACGTCCTCGCCGCCCACGACGCCGACACCGTCACCGGCCGGATCCGCCACGTCATCGACAGCGGTGAACCCCTGACCGGCTGGGTGCTGACCCTGCGACCGGCCGCCTGCGACCGGGAACTCGTCCTCTCGCTCTCCGCCGTCCGCACCGAGGACGACGACGGCAGGGCCTCCGGCGCCCTGCTCACCCTCGCCGACCTCACCGGGCAGTACGCCGCGCAGCGGCGCATCGAACTCGTCGACCAGGCCGCCCGGGGCATCGGCCAGTCGCTCGACGTCACCCGCTGCGCCGAGGAACTCGCCCGCGCCTTCGTCCCCGCCGTGGCCGACCTCGCGGC
The DNA here is from genome assembly GCF_039544005.1 of Kitasatospora paranensis. Classification (NCBI taxonomy): domain Bacteria; kingdom Bacillati; phylum Actinomycetota; class Actinomycetes; order Kitasatosporales; family Streptomycetaceae; genus Kitasatospora; species Kitasatospora paranensis. Next base: position 927,670 of record NZ_BAABKV010000001.1, on the reverse strand, counting down.
CGTCGACCTGACCGAGGCCGTCGTCCGCGGCGAGGAACCGGACGCCTTCCTCGCCGGCGGACCGCTGCGCCGCGCCGCCGTCGCCCCGGCCGACGCGCCGTGGCCGTCCGAGGTGTACCCCGTGGACGCGGAGATCCGCCTCCGGACGGAGGAGAGCGCCTTCCTGCGCAACGGGGAGGCCCGCTTCCTGAACGACCTCGAAGGGCTGCGCGGGCTCGTGGCCGGCCAGCCCGACCGGGAACGGCTGCTGCTGCCCGCCCGGGCCACCAGCTTCCTGCTGCTGCCGCTGCTGGCCCGCGGCCTGGTGCTCGGCTGCGTGGGCCTGTGGCGGACGGGGGAGCGGCCCGGCTTCGTCCAGGAGGACGCCGCGGCCGCCGAGGAGGTCGCCACGAGCGCCGCACTCGGCATCGACAACGCCCGCCGCTACACCCGCGAACTGCACATCGTGCAGAACCTCCAGCAGAGCCTGCTGCCCCGCCCCGAACTGCACCTCGGCGCCGCCCTGACGGTCGGCAGCTACGTCCCGGCCGCGTCCGCCGAGCGGATCAGCGGCGTCTGGTACGACGCCATCCCGCTCTCCTCGGCCCGGCTCGCCCTGGTAATCGGCGACGCCCGCGGCCACGGGCCCGAGGCCACCGCCACCATGGCCCGGCTGCGCACCGCCGTCCGCACCCTCGCCGACCTGGACCTGCCGCCCGAGGACCTGCTCACCCACCTCGACGACCTGGTCACCCACCTGGCCGCGACCGACCGCCCGGGCCGGCGCCCCGGCGTGGCCGCGACCGACGGGCCCACCTGCCTCTATGCCGTCTACGACCCGGTGGACGGGAGCTGCGAACTCGCGGGCGCGGGCCACCGCCTGCCGCTGATCGTGGATCCGGAGACCGGCCCGCTGCCGCCGCCGGCGGCAGAGCCGGGGCCGCCCCTGGGCGTCGGGTCCGCCCCGTTCGGGTCGATCCGGGTGGACGTGCGCCCCGGCAGCGTCCTGGCGCTCTGCACCGAGGGCCTCGTGCGGCGGGCGGGCGGCTCCGAGGAGGCCGCGGTCGCCCGCATCGCGGAGCAGGTGCACCGCGCCGCGGCGGACGCCGGGCCGATCGGCGGCCTGGGCCACCGGGTGCTGGCCGGTGTCCTGACCGAGCCGCCCGGCAGCGACCTGGCCCTGCTGCTCGCCCGGGTACGGACCCTGCCCGCGGGGGCGGTGGCGCGCTGGGAGTTCCCGGCCGACCCGGCTGCCGTCGGCGCGGCCCGCGCGGCCGCCGTCGACCGGCTGGCCGCCTGGGGCCTGGCGGAGCTGGCCCTCACCACCGAACTGATCGTCAGCGAACTGGTCACCAATGCGGTGCGGTACGCCGGCGGGCCGGTCGTCCTCCGCCTGATCAGGGACGAGCGGCTGACCTGCGAGGTCGCCGATCCCGGCCCGGACCGGCCCCGCCTGCGCCGCGCCCGGCCGACCGACGAGGGCGGCCGCGGTCTCTTCCTGGTCGCCCGGCTCAGCGACCGCTGGGGCAGCCGCCGCACCCCGACCGGGAAGGTCGTCTGGACGGAGCAGCTCCTGCCGTCCGGCCCTGCGGGTGGGCCCGGTGCGCCGGACCGCGCGGGATGAGCGCGGCCGGCCCGTTCAGCCCAGCGAGCCGCGGGCGATCCGGTACAGCACGTTGCGGCGCAGCGGGCCCTCAGGGGCATCCGGGTCGTCGAAGTCGTCGGCCGGGTCCCGGGTCATGCCGAGCCGCTGCATCACGGCCTGCGAGCGGAGGTTGCCCGCGGTCGTCACGGCCAGGATCTCGGACCGGCCGAGGGTCTCGAAGCCGAAGGCCAGGGCGGCGCGGCCGGCCTCGGTGGCGTAGCCGTGGCCCCAGGCCGGGCGGACGAGCCGCCAGCCGACCTCCACCCCGGAGAAGGGCAGCCCGTCGTCCACCCGGTCGAGGCCCGCGAAGCCCACGAACTCCCCGTCGGCGAGGACCTCGACGGCCCACCAGCCGTAGCCCCGCGCCTCGAAGTCGGCCCGGAAGGCCGCCACCGAGGCGTCGGCCTGCTCCCGGGTGAGCACCGGGCCCAGGTGCTCGCGGACCAGGGGTCGGCGTTCATCGCCGCCCACGGGGCGAGGTCGGATTCCCGCCAGGGCGCAGCAGCAGGCGGTCGGTACGGATGTCGGTCATGCCGCTCAGCCAACCCGGCCGGCCCCTGCCGGTCCAGTCGATTTCCGGCGGCCTGCCGGGTGGACGGGCCGCCACCGGAGCGCCCGCCCGGCAGGCCGCGCGGAGTCCCCCGGTCGGGGTGTCCGGCAGGGCGGGGCGGTGCGGGTGCGGTGGATACTGGGGAAACGCCCGCTCTCCGGATGGGAATCGTGGTTGGCCGTGGCATCGATGTCCGGGCAGTGGCCCCGCTACGTGCGGCTGGTGCCGTGGGTGCTGATCGTCGCCGGGCTGGTCTGGAACTCCCTGGAGCCCGCCGACTACTGGGGCGATCCGATGCTGGCCGCCGCCTCGGTGCTGGCCGGTGCGCTGCTGTCGCTGCGCGACACCGTCGCGGTCGGCGCGGCCGTCGTGCTGGGCGTGGTGGTGCTGACGATCCGGGACGGCTCGATCGGCACCAGGTCCGGCTACCTGGAGCTCGCGAACACGGTGTTCGCCGCCCTGATCGGCCTCTGGCTGAACCGGCTGATCGCCCGCCACGGGCGCCGGCTGGAGGCCGTCCGCTCGGTCGCGGAGGCCGCGCAGCAGGCCGTACTGCCGATGCCGCCCGCCCGGGTGGGGCCGCTGGCCGTCGCCGCGTGCTACCGCGCGGCCGAGACCGACGCGCTGATCGGCGGCGACGCGTACGCGCTGCAGGAGACGCCGTTCGGGGTGCGGGTGCTGATCGCGGACGTCCGGGGCAAGGGCTTGAAGGCGGTGGCGGCGGTGTCCGTCCTGCTCGGGGCGTTCCGGGAGACGGCGGACCGTGCGCCGGACCTGGTGGCGCTCGCCGACGGTCTGGAGCACGCCCTGGCCCGGGAGAGCGCGCACGCCGAGGAGGAGCTGCGGATGGAGGGGTTCATCACCGCGCTGCTCGGCGAGGTGCCGCGCGGCGGGGCCGGGCTGCGGGTGCTGAACTGCGGCCACCCCGGGCCCTACCTGCTGGACGGCCGGGAGCGGGCGGTGAGTCTGCTGGACGCCCGGGAGCCCGGCCTGCCGCTGGGAATGGGCGGGCTCGGGCTGTCGCGCCCCGCGCCCGAGGAGTGGCCCTTCGAGCCCGGGGACACGCTGCTGCTGATCACCGACGGTGTGACGGAGGCCCGGGACGGTGCGGGGGAGTTCTACGACCCCGCCGTACGGCTCGCGCCGCTGGGCCCGTTCGACGGCCCCGGGGAGCTGGTCGACGCCCTGGTGCGGGACGTGGCACGGTGGACGGGCGGCCCGCGCGACGACGACATGGCGGTGCTCGCGGTGACCCGCCGCCGCTGACCCCGGCGCCGGGTCGGGGCCGGGTCGGGGCCGTCCGAGCTGTGCGGGATCCCAGCGGTGCAGAAACGGTGCAGCGATCGTCCGCCGCCCGGCCTCGGAAGAATCGGCTGCGGGTCCGGTACCGAGCCGGCACCCGTGCGCTCCGCCCCCCGAGCGCTCGTCCCGCCTCTCCGCGGAGGGACCGGCACCATGCGAACCACCTCCGAAGCCTCTCCGTCAGGGCGCCGACCCTCCTCGGGCCCCGCCCCCTCGCGGCCGCGTGCCGCCCGTGCGGATCGGTCGGCCCGCCCACCCGGGAGGGCATACCGGCGCGTCGCCGCGCGCCGTCCGGGGACGGGCGGGGACCTGACCGGGCGGATCTGCCGGGCCGTACGGGCCGGTGACGCCGTCCGCGTCGAGCGCCTCCTCGACCGCCTGGAGCAGATCGCCGACGACGCCCTGCTGGACCGTGTCGCCCGGGCCGTCCGCGCGCTCGCCCTCCCACCGTCGTCGTAGCAGCGCCCGGCCGGGGCTCCCGTGCGGATCGGGCGGGCCGGTCGCGGGGGTCGGGCGGCGACTCGTCGCGGGGGGTGGTGTCCGCGAGGGGCGATCACGAGATATCTTGATGTCGAGACGTTTGCAGACGTGAAGCGGAGCACCGGTGACTGACTCGACCATCATCTACACCCACACTGACGAGGCGCCCGCCCTGGCGACCTACTCGTTCCTGCCCGTGGTCCAGGCGTACGCCGCCACCGCGGGTGTCAGCGTGGAGACGCGCGACATCTCCCTGGCCGGCCGCATCATCGCCAGCTTCCCGGAGCGTCTCGAGGAGGGCCAGCGCATCGCCGACGCCCTCGCGGAGCTCGGTGAGCTCGCCAAGACGCCCGGCGCCAACATCATCAAGCTGCCGAACATCTCGGCCTCGATCCCGCAGCTGAAGGCGGCGATCACCGAGCTCCAGCAGCAGGGCTACGCGCTGCCGGACTACCCGGACGACCCGAAGACCGACGAGGAGCGCGACACCCGCGCCCGCTACGACAAGGTCAAGGGCAGCGCCGTCAACCCGGTCCTGCGCGAGGGCAACTCCGACCGCCGCGCCCCGCTCTCGGTGAAGAACTACGCCAAGGCGCACCCGCACCGCATGGGCGCCTGGACCTCCGAGTCCAAGACCAACGTCGCCACCATGGGCGTCGACGACTTCCGCTCCACCGAGAAGTCCGCGGTCGTCGCCGAGGCGGGCAAGCTCCGCATCGAGCTGCACGGCGACGACGGCTCCACCACGGTGCTGCGCGAGTCCGTCCCGGTGCTGGCCGGCGAGGTCGTCGACGCCTCGGTGATGCACGTCGCCGCGCTGCGGGAGTTCCTCACCGCGCAGATCGCCCGCGCCAAGGCCGAGGACGTGCTGTTCTCCGTCCACCTCAAGGCCACCATGATGAAGGTCTCCGACCCGATCATCTTCGGCCACGTCGTCCGCGCGTTCTTCCCGAACACCTTCGCGCAGTACGGCGCCGACCTCGCCGCGGCCGGCCTCACCCCGAACGACGGCCTCGGCGGCATCTTCAAGGGCCTGGAGTCGCTGCCGAACGGCGCCGCGATCAAGGCGTCCTTCGACGCCGAGCTCGCCGAGGGCCCGGCCCTCGCGATGGTCGACTCCGACCGCGGCATCACCAACCTGCACGTGCCGTCCGACGTCATCGTCGACGCCTCGATGCCGGCCATGATCCGCACCTCCGGTCACATGTGGGGCCCGGACGGCCAGGAGGCCGACACCCTCGCCGTGCTGCCGGACAGCAGCTACGCGGGCGTCTACCAGGTCGTCATCGACGACTGCCGCGCCCACGGCGCCTACGACCCGTCGACCATGGGCTCGGTGCCCAACGTCGGCCTCATGGCGCAGAAGGCCGAGGAGTACGGCAGCCACGACAAGACCTTCGAGATCCCGGTCACCGGCACCGTCCGCGTGGTCGACGCCGCGGGCACCGCGGTCCTGGAGCAGGCGGTCGGCGCCGGCGACATCTTCCGCATGTGCCAGACCAAGGACCTGCCGATCCGCGACTGGGTCAAGCTGGCCGTCACCCGCGCCCGCGCCACCGGCGTCCCGGCCGTGTTCTGGCTGGACGAGAACCGCGCGCACGACGCCCGGCTGATCGAGAAGGTCAAGGCGTACCTGCCCGAGCACGACACCGAGGGCCTGCAGATCGAGATCCTCTCGCCGGTCGAGGCCACCGCGTTCTCGCTGGAGCGCATCCGCCGCGGCGAGGACACCATCTCGGTGACCGGCAACGTGCTGCGCGACTACCTCACCGACCTGTTCCCGATCCTGGAGCTCGGCACCAGCGCCAAGATGCTCTCGGTCGTCCCGCTGATGAACGGCGGCGGCCTGTTCGAGACCGGCGCCGGCGGCTCCGCCCCGAAGCACGTCCAGCAGCTGGTCAAGGAGAACTACCTGCGCTGGGACAGCCTCGGCGAGTTCCTCGCCCTGGCGGTCAGCTTCGAGCACCTCGCCACCACCACGGGCAACGCGCGCGCCCAGGTGCTCGCCGACACCCTGGACCGCGCCACCGGCACCTTCCTCAACGAGGACAAGTCGCCGAGCCGCAAGCTGGGCGGCATCGACAACCGCGGCAGCCACTTCTACCTGGCCCTGTACTGGGCCCAGGAGCTGGCCAAGCAGACCGCCGACGCGCAGCTCGCCGCGGCCTTCGCCGGCCTCGCGAAGACCCTGGCCGAGCAGGAGCAGACGATCGTCGACGAGCTGATCGCCGTCCAGGGCTCGCCGGCCGACATCGGCGGCTACTACCAGCCCGACGCCGCCAAGGCGGCCGCCGTGATGCGCCCGTCGAAGGCCCTCAACGAGGCTCTCGCGACCCTCGGCTGACGCCACCCGCTCCCCGTGCCGCGGCCCCGCGGTACGGGGAGCACCCACAGGCCCCGTGCCCGGCCGCCGCACCCCGGCGGCCCGGCGCGGGGCCTGCGCGCGTCCTGCCCGGCCTGGTCGATCCTCCAGCCCCGGCCCCGACCGGCCGTGTTCCGCACCACTCGTCCCGACCGCCCCGCGTTGGCTTCAATCGCCGTAGCGAACAGCGGAGGACGGTGGATCGACGTGGATCTGAACACGGTGACGGAGGTGCGCGACGCCCGGCGGCGCGCCACCTGGCAGCCGGGCGACGCCTGGCTCGGCGGGGGCACCTACCTGTTCTCCGAGCCGCAGCCGCACATCCGGCGGCTGGTCGACCTCGGCCGGATGGGCTGGCAGCCGCTGCGGACGACCGCCGACGGCGGGCTGGAGATCGCCGCGACCTGCACCGTCGCCGAGCTCTCCGGCCACGGGCGGCAGGCGGCCTGGCGGGCCGCCCCGCTGGTCGAGCAGTGCTGCCGGGCCTTCCTGGCGTCCTGGAAGATCTGGAACATGGCCACCGTCGGCGGCAACCTCTGCAACGGCCTGCCGGCCGGGCCGATGATCTCGCTCACCGCGGCCCTCGACGGCGTCTGCCTGCTCCTCGCGCAGAGCGGCGCCGTCCGCGAGGTGCCGGTCGCCGACTTCGTCATCGGCGCCGGCGTGAAGGTGCTGGAGCCGGGCGAACTGCTCCGCTCGATCACCCTGCCCGCCCGGGCGCTCGCCGCCCGCACGGCGTTCCGCCAGGCCTCGCTGTACGGGCTCGGCCGCTCCGGTGCCCTGGTGATCGGCACCCTCGACCCGGTCGACGGCTCGCTGACGATCACCGTCACCGCCTCCACCGTCCGGCCGATCCGCTTCTGGTTCCCGCCCGAGCCCACCGCCGAGGCCGTCCGCGACGCACTCGAAGACGGCATCCGGGCCGACGAGTACTACGACGACATCCACGGACTGCCCGCCTGGCGACGGCACATGACGTTCCGCTACGCCGAGGAGATCCGCCGCGAACTGAACCGGGAGGCCACCCGATGAGCTGGACGATCCGCGTCAACGACCAGGACGTCGACGCCGAGCCGCGGCCCGGCCAGTGCCTGCGCACCTACCTGCGCGAGCGCGGCTGGTTCGGGGTGAAAAAGGGCTGCGACGCGGGGGACTGCGGCGCCTGCACCGTCCAGGTCGACGGACGGCCCGTGCACAGCTGCCTGTACCCGGCCGTCCGGGCCGAGGGCCGCTCGGTGACCACCGTCGAGGGCCTCGCCAAGGACGGCGAGCTCCACCCGATGCAGCAGCGCTTCCTGGACGCGCAGGGCTTCCAGTGCGGCTTCTGCACCGCCGGATTCCTGATGACCACCTCCGCGCTGGACGAGGAGCAGCTCACCGACCTGCCGCGGTCGCTCAAGGGCAACCTGTGCCGCTGCACCGGCTACCGGGCGATCGAGGACGCCGTCCGCGGGGTCCGACACACCGAGTGCCCGGCCGCCGGGCAGGCCGTCGGCCGCAGCCTCGGCGCGCCCGCCGGGCCGCTGGTCGTCACCGGGACGGCCCGCTACACCTTCGACATCGAGGTCGAGGGTCTGCTCCACATGAAGCTGCTGCGCTCGCCGCACCCGCACGCCCGGATCCGCGCCATCGACACCTCCGCCGCCCTCCGGGTGCCCGGCGTGCACCTCGTGCTGACCCACCACGACGCCCCCGAGCGGCTCTACTCCTCGGCCCGCCACGAGCACCCCACCGAGGACCCGGACGACACCCGCGTCCTCGACGACGTCGTCCGCTTCGTCGGCCAGCGGGTCGCGGCGGTCGTCGCGGACAGCGAGGGCGCCGCCGAGGAGGGCTGCCGCCGGATCGTCGTCGACTACGAGGAGCTCCCGTACGTCATCGACCCGGAGCAGGCCATGGCGCCCGGTGCCCCGGTCATCCACCCCAAGGGCCCGGAGTCGCGGATCGCCAGGGCGGAGAACAACGTGGTCGGCGAGGTGCACGGCGAGATCGGCAGCGTCGAGCAGGGCTTCGCCGAGGCCGACCTGGTGTACGAGGAGACCTTCCGGACGCAGCGGGTCCAGCACGCCAGCCTGGAGACGCACGGCTGCGTCGCGTACTTCGAGGAGAACGAGGAGAGCGGCGGCGAGCGGATCGTCGTCCGCTCCAGCACCCAGGTGCCGTTCCTGACCCGGCGCGCGCTGTGCGCGCTCTACGACCTGCCGCCCGAGCGGGTCCGGGTCGTCGCGGGCCGGGTCGGCGGCGGTTTCGGCGGCAAGCAGGAGATGCTGGTCGAGGACATCGTGGTGCTGGCGGCGCTGCGCCTCAATCGCCCGGTCAAGCTGGAGTTCACCCGGCCCGAGCAGTTCTACGGCGCCACCACCCGCCATCCGTTCACGGTCACCGTGAAGGCCGGCGCGCGGGCGGACGGCACGCTGACCGCGCTGCAGTTCCGGGTGGTCTCCAACACCGGGGCGTACGGCAATCACGGGCCGGCGGTGATGTTCCACAGCGTCGGCGAGTCGATGGGCGTCTACCGGGTGCCGCACAAGAAGGTCGACGCGTACTCGGTGTACACAAACTGCGTGCCCGCCGGTGCCTTCCGCGGCTACGGCCTGGGCCAGGTCACCTTCGCCGTGGAGTCGGCCTTGGACGAGCTGGCCCGGCGGCTGGGCGTCGACCCGCTGGTCCTCCGGGAGAAGAACATCATCGGCCCCGGCGAGCACATGCTGAGCCCCGGCGGCGAGGAGGAGGACCTGCACATCGCCAGCTACGGCCTCGACCAGTGCCTGCAGGTCGTCCGGGACGCCCTCGCGGAGGACCGCAGCGCCGAGGACGCGCCGGAGGGCTGGCTGGTCGGCCAGGGCTTCGCCATGTCGATGATCGCCACCGGCCCGCCGGGCGGCCACTTCGCCGACGCCACGGTCAGGCTGCTGGAGGACGGCACCTACGACATCGCGGTCGGCACCGCGGAGTTCGGCAACGGCACCACCACCGTGCACCAGCAGATCACCGCCGGTGCGCTGGGCACCACCGCGGACCGGATCACCGTCCGGCAGTCGGACACCGACGTCGTACGGCACGACACCGGGGCCTTCGGGTCGGCCGGCACGGTGGTGGCGGGCAAGGCCGTGATGAAGGCCGCCAACGCGCTGGCCGAGCAGATCGTCTCCTTCGCCGCCGAGTACGCCCGGGCGCCGCGCAGCGGGCTGAGGCTGACCGCCGACGCGGTGGAGTGCGAGGGCAGGACGTTCACGCTCAAGGAGGTGTTCGAGGCGGCGCGGGAGCGCGGTGTGGAGCTCGCCGGGGTCGGCCACTGGGGCGGCTCACCGAGGTCGGTGGCCTTCAACTCGCAGTGGTTCCGGCTGGCGGTCGACCCCGGCACCGGCGAGATCAGGATCCTGCGCAGCGTGCACGGCGCCGACGCCGGCAAGGTGGTCAATCCGATGCAGTGCCGCGGACAGGTCGAGGGCGGGGTGGCCCAGGCGCTCGGCGCGACCCTGTTCGAACAGGTGCTCGTCGACGGCCGGGGGAGGTCACCACCGCCGCCTTCCGCCGCTACCGGCTGCCCGCCTACGCGGACGTGCCGCGCACCGAGGTCCACTTCACCGAGACCTCGGACGCCATCGGGCCACTGGGTGCGAAGTCGATGAGCGAGAGCCCGTTCAACCCGGTCGCACCGGCCTTCGCCAACGCGCTGCGGGACGCCACCGGCGTCCGGTTCACCGAGGTGCCGCTCCTGCGGGACAGGGTCTGGGCCGTGCTGAACGAGCGCGGCATCGGCACCGACACCGTCGCCCGCGGTGCGGGGCCGGGCCCGGAGGCCTGACCCCGGGGGCGCGGGTGGTCAGACGGGGCGGACGGGGACGGGCCGGGCGGGGGCGCCGGGAGCCACGGTGCCCGACGCGGGCGGGCGGCGGCGGTCCCGCGGGAGCTCCACCACCTGCGTGCCCATCTCGTGCAGGAAGCCGATCACCGCCGCCGCGGTGCCGTCGTCCAGCGAGAACGTCCAGCGGCCGGGGATCAGCACGGTATCGAAGCGGCCCATGGCCGCCTGGGAGAGCAGGACCTTCAGCTGGGGCCGGACGGCGCGCGACGACACACCGTTGTCCACGAAGAACTGCGGGTTGTGCAGGCCGAGCCGGTCGGCGTGGTCCTCCAGCGCCCGGAGGTGGAAATCGGCCTGCCAGCGGTCGTACGGGAAGCAGCGCAGGTAGGCCGCGGTGGTGCCGGAGATGTGCAGGGCCTGCTGGGATGTCATCGGTCGCTCCTCACTGAGCGGGTCGTGCCACGCCCTTCCCGAGGGGCGGCGCGCGCGGTCTGCGCGCCGGAGCGAGGGCGTCCCGGGACGGGTCGCCTCGCGGAAGGGCTCCACGAACGCGTCCCGGCTGCGCGCGGAGGCGAGCACCGCGTTCTGCGGCACCCGGCCCGCGCCCCCGGCGGCAAGCGCCGGTCGGGCCGCGTCCGAGGACACGGGGGTCGGCGGGGTGGGCCGGGGGTCCCGAGGTCCTCTGCGCGCTGCCCGGGACGGCACCGGAGTCCGGTGGTCCGCCGGTGCCTGTGCACCGACCGCCCTGCGCAACGCGGTGCCGGCCCGTTCCGGGTGGGGTGGCGGGGTGGTCGGAACCATCCCGGCCGGAACACGGTCGGCACATATGCGTCCCATAGTGCACCGAACGGGGCGGAACGGGCACCTGTCCGGTTCGCCCCTTACAGGTCTCCTTACGGTCCCCTGACAGGCCCGCGCGGCGGTCGACCGGCGCCCGACGGGCCCGACGGGCCCGGAGGCCCCGCCCGAGGCGCCGCGGCGGCCCACGGGGCCCACCCGCCGACGGTCTGACACCCCGTCGGGCGCGGTCCGGAAATAGGTGGCGCCACGGAGGGGTTGGGGTCCGGTGCGGCACACCGGCCGCACAGCACTGGAGGACGGTCCATGAAGATCGGCATCATCGGCGCGGGCAACATCGGCGGCAACCTCACCCGGCGGCTCACCGCCCTGGGGCACGAGGTGGCGGTGGCCAACTCGCGCGGCCCGCAGACGCTGGCCGGCCTCGCGCAGGAGACCGGTGCCACGCCCGTCGAGGTGGCCGAGGCGGCCCGCGGGGCGGAGATCGTGGTGGTGACGATCCCGCTGAAGGCCGTGCCGGATCTGCCGTCCGGCCTGTTCGACGAGGCGGCCGAGGGCTTCGCGCTGATCGACACCGGCAACTACTACCCCCGCCAGCGCGACGGCCTGATCGCCGAGATCGAGGCGGGCCTGACCGAGAGCCGCTGGACGGAGCGGCACCTCGGCCACCCCGTGGTCAAGGCGTTCAACGGCACCTACGCCCAGGACCTCCTGGACCGGCCGCTGCCGGCCGGCCACCCCGACCGGGTCGCGCTGCCGGTGGCGGGCGACGACGAGGCGGCCAAGCGCAAGGTGCGCGCACTGATCGACGAGCTGGGCTTCGACACCGTGGACGCGGGCGGCATCGACGACTCCTGGCGCCAGCAGCCGGAGTCCCCCGTCTACGGGCTGCGGGGCGGCGTCGAGGAGGTCGCCGAGGCCCTGGCGAAGGCCACCCCGGAGCGCCCGGAGGGCTTCCGGGCGTAACCCGCGGCCCCGCCCCCGCCAGCAGCGGACGCCTCCCGGCACCCCCGCCCGCGGGGGTGTCAGGAGGTGACGCTCGCCGGCAGCACCTCGGAGACCTGGGCCGCCGCACCGCACGGCTGGAAGGCGAAGGCCACCGTCTTGTCGCCGTCCGCCAGCGGGTCGAGCGGCGCCCGGAAGGCGAAGCCGGCCGCGCTCGGGCACGGGTTGTCGTTCACCGGCACGTCGCTCCACTTCAGGAAGAACGCCGCCGTGCCGCCCGGGGCCAGCACCACCGTGCCGCCGCTCCCGCCCAGGTCGCCGAAGCCGGCGGGGATGGCGCCCACCGCCACGACCGGCAGCCCGGACCCGTACGGGACGACGGTCGGCCGACCGTGCATCGAGCAGGTGACCGATCCGGTGTTCTTCAGCACGAAGCGCTGCACCATCGTGCCGGCGGCGCCGTCCGACGTCGATCTGGTGACGCTCAGCATCGGGTTGACACAGTTGGTCACCTCGCCGCCGCCACCGCTCCCGGTGGTCGGCGTCGCGGTGGCGCTTCGGGTTGCGCCGGTGCGGGTGGCGCTCGCCCGCACGGGGCTCGCGGACGCGGTGGCGCCACCGGCGGTCGTCCCGGCCGCGGCGGACGCGGGGGCGGAGACCGCGGTGGTCACGGTGGCGTCGCTCGACCCGCCGGACGGGTCGCACGCGGCCAGCGCCCAGGGGGCAGTGAGAGCCAGCGCGGCAGCAAGGGTACGGCGGGTGCTCATAGGGTCAGCCCTTCGGGTCGTCCGGTCGGCGCGGGTCTGCGGAACCGCTGGACTCCCAGACGCACGGGCGCCGTCCCCCGGTTCTCGACCGGGGTGACCGTGCGCGCACGCAGGGACATCGACCGGGCAGAAGCCGCTCCGGACCGGAGCGGCCCCGCATGCTAGCAACCGGACGGCACCCCCGGACCACCCGTGTCCGCTCTCCGCCGCGCCGCTGCGCAGGCGTCAGGACCCTCCGGGTACAACCGGTTCAGCCCGCCAGGGTGATCCGGATGCCCACCGTCCCGTGCGCACCGCGCCGGACCCGGCTGCCGAGCAGCGTCACCACACCGAGCAGCCCGTACTTCTGCCGCAGCAGCGTCCGGTAGGCGGCGGTGCGTTCGGGGGCGCAGATCTCCGCCACGGCCGGGACCTGATCACCGGTCGGGTTGCCGCGCACGTCGCACGGGCCGACCAGGACGTCGCCGCGGTTGCGGATGCGCTTGACCTTCCACGAGTCGGCGACCGTCCAGATCCCGAGCGCATCGCCGTCGCGCACCACCCAGACGGGGGTGGGCACACCCGTGCCGTCCTTCTTGAACGTGGTGACCAGGAGGTAGCTCCCGGCGGCGAGCCTGACGAGGAGTTCGCGCTGCTCCGGCGGCATGTCGGTCATGGCGGGCAGTCTAAGCCCTTCGGCTGCCCGTCAGATCCGGCGGATGGTCTTGATGTCCATCATGGTGGCCGGCGAGATCTTCACCACGTCGCCGGTCTGCGGAGCGTGCACGACCATCCCGTTGCCGATGTACATGCCCACGTGGTGCGCGTCCGAGTGGTAGATCACCAGGTCGCCGGGCTGGGCGTTGGCCGGGTCGGTGCCCACGTTGGTGCCGACGGTGGCCTGCTCCTGCGACGTGCGCGGCAGCGACACCCCGGCCTTCGCGTACGCCCACTGCATCAGGCCCGAGCAGTCGAAGCCGGCGGTCGTGGTGCCGCCCCACTTGTAGGGCACACCGCGCTCGTCCAGTGCCGCCTGGACGGCGATGGCCGCGGCCCCCGAGGCCGGCGGGAGGCTGCTGAGGTCGACCCGGTCGGCGCCGCGGGAGGCCGCACCGCCGCCCAGCAGTGAGGCGCGGTCGGCCGCGGTCAGCGAGTTGAGGAGCTGCCGGGCGTCGCTGAGGCGCTTCTGCACGTCCGCCTTGGCGGCGTTCAGCTCCTGGTCGGTCTGGGCCAGGTCGGCGAGGACGGCGGTCGCCTCCTGCTTCTGCTGGTCGAGCCGGCGCTGCTGGTCCTCCAGGGACTTGAGCGTCGAGGCCTGGGTCTCGCTGGCCTGCTCGTTGCCGGAGGCCTTGCTGAGGTAGCTGTCCGGGTCCGAGGAGAGCATCAGGGCGACGGTCGGGTCCACGTTGCCGCTGCGGTACTCGTCGGCGGCCACCGCGGCCAGCCGGGTGGCGACCTCGGTGAGCTTCGCCTGTCCGCGGGCGATCTCGTCCTGGAGCTGCGCCGACTGCTTGCGCAGCTGCTCACCGCGCTCGACGGCCCCGTTGTACCGCTCGGAGGCCTGCTCCTGCTCCTGCATCAGCTGGTCGACCTGGACCTTGACCTCGTCCTTGGAGGGCTTGGCCGGTGCGGCGTGGGCGCTCGCCTGGGCGGAGAGGGCGACCGCGGTCGCCGCTGCTGCGGTCAGCACGGTCACCCGTGCCCTGCCGGACTGTTTCGGACGGCGGTGGGAGGCCACGAGTCGAACTCCTCTTCCTGGTGGCCCCGCCCGTTCGAGTGAGCGTCCGGGGTTGCCGGTTTCGGAACCCGACCCTAGACGACGCTCCTTCCCCCGCGCCACTCTTCCGCCTCATCGGCTCCGGCGCGTCCTGGCGGCAACGCCGTTGCGGGGAAGCCATCGGCGGGTGCCGCAGGTGCGCCGAGCGGTGGCCGCAGGCCCGCTGAAAAGTCCTCAGCGCGCCGGGGCCCCACTGCTCCGCCGCAGCTCGGGGCCGTTCCCCGCCGCCGGTCGCCACACGTCCGGGGACCGGCCCGCCGTCCGGGCTGACGACCGGTCAGTACGGCGGGCGGGCCCCGGGGAGTGCGGCCCGTCCGACCGCGCTCCCCGGCCCTCGGCGGCGCGCCGCGAGCCTCCGCCGCCGTCCGGGCCGCAGGGGGTCAGCGGGCGAGGCGGCCGAGCAGGGCGGAGGCGGCGGCGATGCCGAGCGCCGCGGCGACGAGCAGGACGCCGAAGTCCGCGCCGAGTCGGGCGGGGGTGCCCAGCAGGAGCCCGCGCAGGGCGTCGACCTCGTAGCTGAGCGGGTTGACCCGGCTGACGGCCTGGAGCCAGCCGGGCATCACCGCGACCGGGTACAGGGCGTTGGAGGCGAAGAACAGCGGCATGGTGATGGCCTGGCCGATGCCCATCAGACGGTCCCTGGTCAGCACGATGCCGGCGATCGACATCGACAGGCAGGAGAAGAAGGCCGATCCGAGCACCACCGCGGCCGCCACGCCCGCGAGCCGCAGCGGGTTCCAGGTCATGGAGACGCCGAGGAGGGCGGCGATCACCACCACCACCGCGGCCTGCACGAGGGCCTTCACCCCGGCGGCGAAGGCCTTGCCGGTGACGAGGGCGGCGCGCGGTGTCGGGGTGACCAGGAGTTTGGTGAGGACCCCGGAGTCCCGCTCCCAGATGATCATGATGCCGTAGAAGATCGCGATGAACATGGCCGACTGCGCGATGATCCCGGGGGCGAGGTAGTCCAGGTACGGGATCCCGCCGGTGGGCACGGCGTGGATCCGGGTGAAGGTCTCGCCGAAGATCAGCAGCCAGAGCGCGGGTTGGACGGCGCGGGTGTAGAGCTCGGTCCGGTCGTGGCGGAGCTTCTGCAGCTCGACCGCGCACATCGCCAGCATCCGCGCGGGCACCACCCGCCAGGCCGGACGGGCCGGGGAGGGGTGAGCAGCAGGGACAGCTCCGGGCCCGGTCCGCCGGCGCCGGCCTCAGCCGACCCGGGACGCCGTACGACGGGTGCTTCTGACATCGCGGAAGTCGCCTCCTTCCTCGGTCCCGCCCCCGCCGGCCAGGGCGCTGCCGGCGTAGTGGCGGAAGACGTCCTCCAGGGTGGGCGCACGCTCGGCGCCCTCGCGCGCGAGGCCCGCGCGCAGTTCGTCGGGTGTCCCGACGGCGCGGACGCGGCCGTGGTGCATCAGCCCGATGCGCGCGCAGTGCTCGTCCGCCTCCTCCATGTAGTGCGTGGTGACCAGGACGGTCATCCCGGTCGCCGCCCGGACCTGGTGGATCCGCTCCCAGACGCCGTCCCGGGCGATCGGGTCCAGCCCGATCGTGGGCTCGTCCAGGATGAGCAGGCGCGGGGCGCTGACCAGGGCCTGGGCCAGTTCGAGGCGGCGGACCATGCCGCCCGAGTAGGTACCGGCGAGCCGGTCGGCGGCGTCGCCGAGGTCGACGGCGCCCAGCGCCTCGGCGACCCGGGCGGCGCGTTCGCGGCGCGGCACGTCGAAGACCCGGGCGAACAGCGCGACGTTCTCCCGGCCGGTGAGGTTGGCGTCGGCGGACAGCTGCTGCGGCACATAGCCGAGCAGCCGGCGGACGGCCATCTGTTCGCGGGCGCAGTCGTGTCCGAACACCCGGACCATGTCCGGACGGACGGGCAGCAGGGTGGTGATGGCCCGGATCGCGGTGGTCTTGCCCGCGCCGTTCGGCCCGAGCAGGCCGAACACCTCGCCGGTGCGCACCTCCAGGTCGAGCCCGTCCACCGCCTTGGCGTCGCCGAACGCGTACTCCAGTCCGGTGCACCGGACGGCGGGAGCGCCGGTCACCGCGGCCGACGCGGGAGCGCCGGTCATCGCGGCCGACGCGGGAGCGCCGGTCATCGCGGCCGACGCGGGAGCGCCGGTGGCCGCGGGCGACGGCCCGGGCGGTGGTGCGGACGGTGGCGTGGCCGGTACGGCGTGCTCCGGCTTCATGGCGTGTCCCCTTCCTCGCGCAGGCCCTCCGCCAGGCGGCGCAGGGCGGGCAGGGCCGCCGCGAGGGCCTCGCGGTCGGCCGCGGACAGGTGGGCGAACTGCTCGCCGACCAGGGCGCGGCGGCGGGCGTCCCAGGCGCCGAGCCGGGCGACCGCGTCGTCGGTGGTGTGCAGCAGGGCGGCCCGGCGGTCCTCGGGGTCGGTCTCGCGGCGCAGCAGTCCGGCCGCCACCAGCTGGTTGACCAGGGTGGAGACCGAGTTGCCGGCGAGGTACAGCTCCTTGGCGGCGGCCGACACCCGGATGCCGGGGGAGGCCGCGACCAGGCGCAGCAGTTCGACCTGGGCGCCGCGCAGCCTCGGCACGGTCAGCCCGCGCCGGAGCCGTCTGCGCAGCAGCCGCTGGATGCCGACCAGTAGTTCGGCCAGATCGGCCGAGGGATCCTGAGTGGCCATGCCCCGATTTTAGCTCTCAGTGAGAGGCATTGTCACGGGGTCCGTCCCGGCGGTACTGCCGTGGGCGGCTGCCGGGTTCCGCCACCCAGGGGCCTTGATGCCGGATCACAGCTGCACTGAGTGCCGTCCCGGTCGGGACAGTGCTAAGTTCACGCCATGACCGACGCGAAGAACGCCGGCGCGGAGACCGCGGCCGCCCCTGCGAAGCCCGCCATGCGGGACTCCCTGATCGCGGCGGCCTTCCGGCTGTTCCTGGAACGCGGCTACGAGCAGACGACCATCGACGACATCGTCGCGCTCGCGGGCGTCGGCCGCCGCTCGTTCTTCCGCTACTTCCCGTCCAAGGAGGACGTGGTCTTCCCCGACCACGAGAAGTGCCTGGCCGACATGACCGCCTTCCTGGAGGCGAGCGAGGACGCCGACGACCCCGTCGTCCGGGTCTGCGACGCGGCCCGCCTGGTCCTGCGGATGTACGCCGAGAACCCCACCTTCTCCGTGCAGCGCTACCGCCTCACCAAGCAGGTCCCCGGCCTGCGCACGTACGAGCTCTCCGTCGTCTGGCGGTACGAGCGGACGCTCGCCGCCTACCTGCGCGGCCGGTTCGCGGCCCGCCGGGACGGCACCCTGCGCGCCGACGTCATCGCCTCGGCCGTGGTCGCCGCGCACAACCACGCCCTGCGGGCCTGGCTGCGCGCCGACGGCGTGGGCGACGCCTCGGCGGAGATGGACCACGCCCTCGACTACGTCTCGCGCGCCTGGACCTCGAACGCGCCGGCCGGTGACGCGCCGGCCGAGGAGGAGGACGACGTGGTCGTGGTCATCACCCGGCGGCGCACCCCGATGTGGCGGGTGGTCAGGGACGTGGAGGCCGGCCTCGGCCGCGAGTGAGACGGACCCGGGCCCCGCGGCGGCGGCCCGGGAAGGCGGAAACGGCGGAGCCGGCCGGCAGGTGCAGTACCTGCCGGCCGGCTCCGCCGTTTCACCCCGGTGTCGGGGTCAGCGTCCCGCCTCGGCGGTGAGCTGGGGGAGGACGGTGAAGAGGTCGCCGACCACGCCGTAGTCGACGAGTTCGAAGATCGGGGCCTCGGGGTCCTTGTTGACCGCGACGATGGTCTTGGAGGTCTGCATGCCGGCGCGGTGCTGGATGGCGCCGGAGATGCCCGCGGCGACGTACAGCTGCGGGGAGACCTGCTTGCCGGTCTGGCCGACCTGGTTGGTGTGCGGGTACCAGCCGGCGTCGACCGCGGCCCGGGAGGCGCCGACGGCCGCGCCGAGCGCGTCCGCGAGGTCCTCGACCACGCCGAAGCCCTCGGCCGCGCCGACACCGCGCCCGCCCGAGACCACGATCGCGGCCTCGGTCAGCTCCGGGCGGCCGGAGGAGACGCGCGCGGTGCGGGAGACGACCGTGGCGGCGTTCCCGGTGAACTCCACCGTCACCGTCTGCACGGTGCCGGCGGCCGGGGCCGCCTCCGGGGCGGTGG
The DNA here is from genome assembly GCF_039544005.1 of Kitasatospora paranensis. NCBI lineage: Bacteria > Bacillati > Actinomycetota > Actinomycetes > Kitasatosporales > Streptomycetaceae > Kitasatospora > Kitasatospora paranensis. Next base: position 909,153 of record NZ_BAABKV010000001.1, on the reverse strand, counting down.
AGTTCGGCTTGACGGTGATGACCGGGGCGCCGGTGGTGACGGTCGACTTCACCTGGAAGGAGGCGGCGAACACCGACTGGGTGGCGACCGGGCCGGCGGCGCCCTGCTCCAGGTCGACGGCGTCGGTGATGATGCCCGAGCCCAGGCGCAGCGCGACGCGGGCGGCGATCTCCTTGCCCTCGCCGGAGGAGGTGACCAGGACGGCGGCGGCGTCGTTCGCCCGGGCGATCTGGGTGAGCGCGTCGACCTTGGGGACGACGAGGTGCCCGGTGAACTCGGGGCCGTCGGCGACGTACACGGTGGCGGCACCGTACTCGGCGGCCTTGGCGGCGATCGCCGCGGCGGCGTCGCCGGCGCCCAGGACGACCGCGGCGGGCTCGCCGATCCGGCGCGCCAGGGTCAGCAGTTCGAGGGCCGGCTTGCGGACCACACCGTCGGCGTGGTCCACGAGAACCAGGATCTCAGCCATGGTTTGTTGCTCCTGATCGATCGTGGGATGCGCGGTGGGCGGGTCAGATGAACTTCTGCGCGGCGAGGTAGGCGGCCAGCTGCTTGCCGCCCTCGCCCTCGTCCTTGACGACGGTGCCCGCGGTGCGGGCCGGGCGGGCGGTGACGTCCTCGACCTTCGTCCAGGAACCCCCAGGCCGACCTCGTCCGCGTCGATGCCCAGGTCGTCCAGGTCCCAGGCCTGCACCGGCTTCTTCTTCGCGGCCATGATGCCCTTGAAGGAGGGGTAGCGGGCCTCGCCCGACTGGTCGGTCACCGACACCACCGCCGGCAGCCCGGCCTCGACCAGCTCGGTCGCCGCGTCGCCGTCACGACGGCCCCGGACCACACCGCCCTCCACCGACACCTCGGACAGCAGGGTCGCCTGCGGCACACCCAGCCGCTCCGCCAGCAGCGCCGGCAGCACACCCATCGTGCCGTCCGTCGACGCCATCCCGCACACCACCAGGTCGAACCCGGTCTTCTCCAGCGCCTTCGCCACCACCGCCGACGTGCCGATCACGTCCGAGCCGTGGATGTCGTCGTCGTTCACGTGCACGGCCTTGTCGGCACCCATCGACAACGCCTTGCGCAGCGCGTCCTTCGCATCGTCGGGACCCACCGTCAGCACGGTCACCTCGGCATCCCCGGACGCCTCCGCGATCCGCAACGCCTGCTCCACGCCGTACTCGTCCAGCTCCGACAGAAGGCCGTCCACACCCTCCCGATCGGTGGTGGTGTCATCCGCGAAGCGACGGTCACCGGTCGCATCGGGCACGTACTTCACACAGACAACGATCCTCAAGGTCATCGTGCCTGCTCCTTTCTGAGGTGGTGGAGGGGGTGGTTACGGGAGGTTGCGGGCCATGACGATGCGCTGGACCTGGTTGGTGCCCTCGTAGATCTGGGTGATCTTGGCGTCGCGCATCATCCGCTCGACGGGGTAGTCGCGGGTGTAGCCGTAGCCGCCGAGGAGCTGGACGGCGTCGGTGGTGATCTCCATCGCGGCGTCGGAGGCGTAGCACTTGGCGGCGGCGCCGAAGAAGGTGAGGTCGCTGTCGGTGCGCTGGGAGCGGGCGGCGGCGGCGTAGGTGAGCTGGCGGGCGGCCTCCAGCTTCATGGCCATGTCGGCGAGCATGAACTGGACGCCCTGGAACTCGGCGATGGCCTTGCCGAACTGCTTGCGTTCCTGGACGTAGCCCTTGGCGTAGTCGAGGGCGCCCTGGGCGATGCCGACGGCCTGGGCGGCGATGGTGACGCGGGTGTGGTCGAGGGTCTTCATGGCGGTGGCGAAGCCGGTGCCCTCGGCGCCGATCATGCGGTCGGCGGGGATGCGGACGTTGTCGAAGTAGACCTCGCGGGTCGGGGAGCCCTTGATGCCGAGCTTCTTCTCCGGGGCGCCGAAGGAGACGCCCTCGTCGTCCTTCTCGACCACGAACGCGGAGATGCCGCGGGAGCGCAGGGCGGGGTCGGTGACGGCCATGACGGTGTAGAACTCGGAGACGCCGGCGTTGGTGATCCACCGCTTGACGCCGTTGAGGACCCAGGAGTCGCCGTCGCGCACGGCGCGGGTCCTCATCCCGGCCGCGTCGGAGCCGGCCTCGGGCTCGGACAGGCAGTAGGAGAACATGCCCTCGCCGCGGGCGAGCGCGCCCAGGTACTTGGCCTTGAGCTCCTCGGAGCCGGAGAGCTGGACGGGCAGCGAGCCGAGCTTGTTGACCGCGGGGATCAGCGAGGACGAGGCGCAGACCCGGGCGACCTCCTCGATGACGAGCACGGTGGCCAGCGCGTCCGCGCCCGCGCCGCCGTACTCCTCGGGCACGTGCACCGCGTGCAGGTCGTTGGCCTGCAGCGCGTCCAGCGCCTCCTGCGGGAACCGGCCCTGCTCGTCGACGTCCGCCGCGAACGGGGCGATCTTCGCCTCGGCGAGCGCGCGCACCGACTCACGGAGCATGTCGTGCTCCTCGCTGAGCCGGAAGAGGTCGAAGTCCTTGCTCATGGTCTGGCGCTCCAGTCCGCCCCGCGCCGGTGGGCTGCGAAGCATGATCCAGGCTTGTAGGGAACTCAGTTCCCCTAATAGAACACACTCTGTGCCACGTGCGCCAGTCCCGACGCCCGTGACGTGGGAGTGTCGGTCGTGTCGCGGCCACCGGTGGCACGTGGAGCCACTCCTCGCCCGGCCATGGCACCGAGTGCCTTTACAGAGGGCACTCAGTGCCATAGCCTGAATCGGCGCCGCCGGGCGCCTCGGACTCCGCCCTCGCACAGGGAGATGAACCGTGCTCCAGCTGATTTCCGACCGTACGTCGGCCTCCGTCGCGGAGCGCGACGACACCACCCCGCAGCTGTACTTCCAGCGCTGCCGCTGGTGCGGCACCGCGATGTACCAGCGCCTGCTCTGCACCGGCTGCGGCTCCACCGATCTGGAGGCCGAGCGCAGCGCGGGCGAGGGTGTGCTCTGCGTCCATCGCAACGTCACCGCCGGGGCGGACCGCTGGCCCGTGCGGATGGCCGAGGGTTTCGTCGTGCGCTGCCGCGTGCTCGGCACCCGTGACGCCGTCCGGCCCGGTGTCCGCGTCCGGCTGGCGGGGGAGGCGGAGGCCGGGGCGGAGCCGGTGGTCGAACCGTGCGACATTCCCGAGCCGCCGCCGTGGAGCTACTGACGCGGCACGTCGGCGCGGCCCTCCGGGGAGTCGTGCCGCGGCGGGCGCTCAGGCCCGGGTGGCCGGGATGTCGCCGAATTCGCGCACGGCGTCCGCCACGATCGCGTTCAGCCGGCCGTGGTGGGCGCCCCGCCAGTAGACCTGCCCGCAGTCCTCGCAACGGGCGAAGACGTCGAACGACCGCTCGGTGCCGGCCGCCAGCTCGTCGTGCACCGACTCCTTGGTCGCCTCGCGCAGCGAGCCGTTGCACGCGGTGCAGCGCGTCCACGGCGCCAGCGGCGGTGCGAAGCGGGAGAGTACGTCCCGGAGCTGCTCCTCGGGGCGGTGGCTGTAGACGTACCCGCCCGCCCACAGCTCCCGGCGGCGCAGCAGCCCGCGGTCGCGGGACAGCATGACGCGCTGCTCGGCGGCCGAGCGGGCGGCCAGCGCGGGATCGCCGATGTCGATGCTCTCGTAGGCGGTGTCCACGCCGAGCAGCCTCAACTGCCGTGCGAGCTTGCCCAGGTGGACGTCGAGCAGGAACCTCGCGGGCCCGGGGAGCGGCTGCGGCCGGGAGACCGCCAGGACGGTGACGGCCTCGCCGCCGCGCGGGATGTGCGAGGTGGGCACCGGGGAGCCGTCCAGGAGCAGCGCTCCGACCTCCGTCAGCGGGACGCCCAGCGACTCGACGAGGTGGCCGAGCGTGGCTGCGCCGTCGATGCGGACGGCCGGCCGTTCGGCGCGCTCCGCGCCGCCGACGAACACGTGCAGGTCCGGGGCGAAGGCGACGGCGATCTCGGGTTTCTCCACAGGGTCAGCATGCCAGCGGCCCACCCGGCGCCGCCATCACCTTCCGCGGGCGCGGCCGGGCGGCCGCCCGCGCGGGCACCGAGTGCCCCCGCGGGCGGCCGCAGCGGCCCGGCCCGGTCGCCGTGGTGCCGCCGGTCAGCCGGTGGCGCCGACGTACAGGGCGATGGCGTCGCCCGCGCCGACGGTGGCGGTGAAGGTGCCGCCGGAGCCGATCGTGTAGGTGGTGCCGCTGCAGCCCCCGCCGCTGGTCGGATCGGCGTGCTGGACGTCGCAGTAGGTGCCGGCGGGCAGCGAGGTCTGGAAGGTCTGGGTGATCGAGCCGCTCTCGTGGTTGATCGCGACGTAGCCCTTGCTGCCGCGGCCGAAGGCGATGGCGTTGTTGCCGTTGGACCACCAGTTGGTCACCGCCGTCCCGGTGACCGCGTTGCGGAAGCCCACCATGTTGGCGATCTGCCGCCACTTGTGCTGGCACTTCCAGCCGTCGGCGTAGCAGGCGTTGACGGTGCCGCCGTTCGGCGGTCCGGCGTCGATGTCGGAGAACTCGTAGCCGGAGTAGACGTTGGGCGAGCCGTAGGGCCAGGCCAGCAGGTACACGTTGGCCAGCGTGTAGGTGTTGCCGTACTTGTAGTTGAGGGTGGAGCCGTTCCGCTCGGTGTCCCAGTTGTCGGTGAATGTCCGTGCGTTGGCGCTCGGCAGGTAGCCCGCGCCCCAGGACTCGCCCCAGTTGCTCAGGTAGGCGAGCTTCTCGGCGGTGAAGATCCGCTTGAGGTCGTAGGCGCCCATGAACTCGTCGACGTCGCCGGTGCCGGTGTACTCGCCCGGCTGGACGGCCTCGCCGGCGCCGTAGATGACCTCCTGGGCCCAGTAGATGCCCGGGTTGCTCAGCTTGCCCTTGATCGCGGCCAGGTCGGTGGCGGCGATGTGCTTGGCCGCGTCGACCCGGAAGCCGTCGACCCCCATCGATATCAGGCTGTTGAGGTAGCCGGCGATCGTGGAGCGGACGTAGTCGCTGCCGGTGTCCAGGTCCGCGAGCCCGGACAGCTCGCAGTTCTGCACGTTGGAACGGTCGGCGTAGTTGCTGATCGGCTGCCGGCAGGAGTGGAAGTCCTGTGTCTGGTAGTAGCCGGGGTAGTTGTACTTGGTGTAGACGGTGCCCCCGGTACCGGTGCCCGAGCCGGCCGACATGTGGTTGATCACCGCGTCCGTGATCACCTTGACGCCCGCCGAGTGGCAGGTCGTGACCATGGCCTTGAACGCGGTCGCGTCGCCGAGGCGGCCGGCGATCCGGTAGCTGACGGGCTGGTAGGACGTCCACCACTGCGAGCCCTGGATCTGCTCCTGCGGCGGTGACACCTCGACGTAGCCGTACCCCTTGGGGCCGAGGGTCGCGGTGCACTCCTTGGCGACGGACGCGTACGTCCACTCGAAGAGGGTGGCGGTGACCGTCCGGCTGCCGGGGGTCGTGGCCTCGGCGGCGGGGCCGAGGACGAGCCCGGCGCCGAGGGGGACACCGAGGACGGCGGCGGCGGTCAGGGCTGCGGCGGTGCGCGGCCGCCGGCGTCTGTGCCGCGGCGTGGGGGTGGGTTCGGCCACGATGTCTCCTCGGGGTGGGGGCAGCCGGAGGCTGGGCGGAGATACGTGACTGCGCAAGGCCATTCACGGTCTTGCCGCAATCATGGTGAAACTTGCTGGAAACTTTCTGTTCGCCGAAGGTAGGCCCTTGTCCAGGCGCCGTCAATACTCTGCGGTCACCCGACGGGCCGACAGGAGTCCCGGGACGCACGGCCGCTAGCCCCGGCGGTGCCGGTGCCGGTACGTCAGACGCCGCCGACCCGGTCGCGGGGCCGTGTCGTACGGTTGCCCTGCGCGGACGCCGTCCGCGCCGACGAACAGCACCGTCCCGCCAGGAGGCGCCCGCGTGGACCGGCCCACCGACCCGCAGGCACACCCGCGGCGCGACGCCCCGGCCCCACGGACGCCGGCTGCCCTCGTCGCCGGCGTGGACGTCGGCGGGACGGGCGTCCGCGTCGCGCTGGCCCGCCCGGACGGCACCGGCGGCCTGACGCCGGCCGCACGGACGGAGATCACGGCCCCGACCCGGACGGGCGCCCGGGGCATCGACGCCGGCGCGCTGCTGGCCGTCCTGCTCCCGGCCCTGGAGGGCCTGCTGGCCGAGACCGGCGCCGGCACGGTGGACACCCTGGCCGTCGGCGCCACCGGCATGGCCACCCTCGGCGCCGACCTCGCGGCCCGCCTGCCCGAACCGCTCGCCCGGCGCTCCGGCGCCCACCGGCTGGTGCTCGCCGCCGATGCCGTCGCCGCCTATGCGGGTGCGCTCGGGGAGCGGGCCGGCGTGGTGGTCGCGGCGGGCACCGGCATGATCGCCCTCGGCACCGACCTCGCCACCGGCTGGCACCGCTCCGACGGATGGGGGCACCTGCTCGGCGACTGCGGCGGCGGAGCCTGGCTGGGCCGGGCCGCCCTCGACGCGGCCCTGCGCGCCCACGACGGCCGCCCCGGCGGGTCCACGGCGCTGCTCGCCCGGGCGGTCGAGCGGTTCGGCCCGCCGGAGGGGTTCCCGGCCGCCGTCCAGCTGCGGCCCGATCGGGCGGCGCTGCTGGCCTCCCTGGCGCCGGCGGTCGCCGACTGCGCCGTGGCGGGCGACCCGGTGGCCGTCGGCATCCTGGACCGCGCCGCCGAGGAGATCGCCGGCACGGCCGTGGCGGCTGCCGCAGGCCTCGACGCGCCGTCGATCGCCCTGACCGGCCGACTGTTCGAGCTGCCGGGCCTGCGGGCCGCGGTCGCCGGCCGCCTGGCGGCCCTGCTGCCCGAGGGCCGCCTCCATCCGTCGGAGGGCGATCCGCTGATGGGCGCGCTGCGGCTCGCCGCGGCCGTCGACCGCGGCGCCTCACCTTGGCCGGAGGTGCCGCCGCTGCTGCGGCTGATCAGCTGCGGGTAGCGGGTGGCCGGTAGCGGGTGCCCGGTCGGCGGCCGGGCGTGGGACGTCCGTGGATTCGCCGTCGTGCGGCCAGGCGGGTCCGACACGGCGGCGGCGGGGCCCACCTGTAGGCTGCGGTCGGTTTCTACAGGTATGTCGTAGTTCAGTGAGATCCGCGGACCGGCTCCGATCCCGGGCCGCACGGGCCGCCGGACGGCACGGCCGGGGGCCACGGGCCGGGCGGGACCGGCCGCGGGCGGCTCCCGCGGACATCGGCGCAGGGGAGTGGGGACGTACATGGCGGACACCGGATCCGGCCGCCCGGCACCGACCGGCGGCACCGTCCGACGTCGTCGCCGGGCGCTGGTGGTCTGGTCGGTCGTCGGCACGGTGGTCGTCGCCGCCCTGGCCGGCGGCCTGCTGTACGAGCGGCTGAACGGCAGCATCCACACCTTCTCCGGCGACGGTGTCAGCCGGGACCGCCCGGTCGCGGCCGGGCCGGACGCCGACGGCCGCACGCCCGTCAACGTCCTGCTCATCGGCTCCGACTCGCGCGACGGCGCCAACCGGGACCTGGGCGGCGGTGAGGTCGGCGGTGCCCGCTCCGACACCACGATCCTGCTGCACGTCTACGCCGACCACCGGCACGCCGTCGGGGTCTCGATCCCCCGTGACGCCCTGGTCGACATCCCGTCCTGCCGCCTGCCCGACGGCGGGTGGACGGCGCCCCGCACCGGGGAGATGTTCAACAGCGCCTTCTCCCTCGGCGACAGCGGCCGGGGCAACCCGGCGTGCACCCAGAACACCGTGGAGCAGCTGACCGGGCTGCGGATCGACCACACCGCGGTGGTCGACTTCCGGGGGTTCGCCGCCATGGCCGATGCGGTCGGCGGCGTCGAGGTCTGCCTGCCGCACGCCGTCACCGAACGTGACCTGGACCCGGGCCTGCCCTACCAGGGCCGGGAGATCTTCGCCGCCGGCCGGCAGCGGGTCGCGGGGCAGTCCGCCGTGGACTACGTCCGGCTGCGGCACGGCCTCGGGGACGGCTCCGACATCGGCCGGACGAAGCGGCAGCAGGCCTTCCTCTCGTCCCTGCTGCGCCAGGTCAAGGGGGCGGGGATGGATCCGGCGACCCTGCTGCCGCTCGCCGAGGCGGCCTCCCGGGCGCTCACCGTCGACCCCGGCCTCGGTTCAGTGCAGAAGCTGGTGTCGTTCGCCGCCTCGCTGCGCAACCTCCCGCTGCACGACGTGGCCTTCGTCACCGCGCCCTGGCGCTACCAGGGCGCTCGGGTCGCCCTGCTCCAGCCGGACGCCGACCGGCTCTGGCGGGCCCTCAGGGCCGACCGCGCCCTCGACGCGCCGGAGGCCCCGGGGCCGCCGCGCAAACGGCCGCCCCCACCGCCGGGGCCGTCCCGCCGACCGCCGCCGCCCCCGCCGACACCGTCCCGGCGGACCCGGCGGACCCGGCGGACCCGGCAGTCACGGCGGCCGGCGGTATGTCCACCCCGGCCCCCGCGGCCCCGAGCGGGCCCGGCCGCGCCCCTCGTACCGCCGACACCGACCTCTGCGCCGACGTCAGCTACGGCTGACCGGCCTCCGTATCGACCTCGCCCCGGACGGGGGAGTTCCAGGCCGCCCGGGGGCAGGTGCAGGAAGAGGCGATCCTCCGCATCCCGACCCACCGTGCCGGAGAGCGCCGGTGTGTCCGGGGTGACCCCCCCGGACAGGGCGGGTTCCGCCACCGGTCCGGCACACTGGAAGCAGGGCGGCGGGGCCGGGAGACCGGCACGCGCCCGGGCGGGCCGCCGGCGAGCGGCGCGGGGAGCCGCAGGAACGCGGGGGAGCACCGGGGGCGGGGGGACCGAGCCGACATCCGGGAGACACCGCACATGAGCAGCAAGCCCACCGACCGCCGCAGCCGGATAGCCGCCGAGCAGGCCGCCGAGGCCCGGCGCGAGCGCCGCAACCGGCTGCTGGTGCGCGGCGGCATCGCCGCCGCCGCGCTGGCGCTGGTGGGCGGGATCACCGCTCTCGTCGTGACGACCAACGACCACGGTTCGGGAGGCGGCGCCGCGGCCACCGCGACCGCCACCGCCACCGCCATCCCGTCCCAGCCGCGGACGACCGCCGAGGGCCGCACCACACCTCCGCCGTGGCCGGCGCCGGAGGGTTCCGGCGCCGCGACGGCTGTGGCGGCGGCCGGGCTGCCCATGCTGAGCGCGGAGGGAACGGCCCTCCACATCCACGCCCACCTCGACGTCTTCGCCGACGGCAAGGCCGTGACCGTCCCGGCGCTGGTCGGCATCGACGAGCAGAGCCAGCAGATCAGCCCGCTGCACACCCACGACACCACCGGCGTGATCCACATCGAGTCCCCCGTCCAGGCGGACTTCACGCTCGGGCAGTTCATGACCGAGTGGCAGGTGTCGATGTCCGCGGACCACCTCGGCGGTCTGAAGACGGACGCGGACCACACCCTGACCGCCTACGTGAACGGCAAGGCCGTGACCGGGGACCCGGCCGCGATCAAGCTGGGCGCGCACGACGAGATCGCGCTGGTCTACGGCACCGCGGCCGAGAACGCCAAGGTCGCCGTGCCGGGCTCGTTCGCCTTCCCGTCGGGGCTGTGACCCTGCCGTCCCGGCGGCCCGGATCCCCCTGATGCCTCGGCCGGGCGGTGGCCCGGATCCGGTGCCGCGCTACCCGTGGCAGCCCGGGCCGGCTGCGGGCGCACCGGCGGCCGCGACGAGCCCTGCGGCGAGGACGAGAATGCCGACGGCCGTCACCGCGTACGCCGCGACCTGCGGATCCCGGAAGCGGGTGAGCAGGCCCGACCGCGAGGCCAGGTAGGCGCAGAGGGCGCCGGTGCCGAGCTGCAGCAGGAAGCAGGCGGGCAGGATCAGCACCAGGGCCGTCCGCGGCCCGGCCTCGACGCGGTCGAGGCAGCCCGTCCAGCGGTGGGCGATCGCCGAGATCGTCCACACCGAGGCGACGGCCGCCACCACGGCGCCCACCAGGCCCGTTCTGACGCGGCTCATCCGCCCCCTGTTGCTCACGGCTCCGCCGTCCCGGGCCGGTCGGCCCGACGGCGGAGCGATTCTAGGGCCTGCCGGAGGGGGTCGTGCGCCCAGGCCCGAGGCCCGCCGCGCCGGGAGCGCAACGGGCCTCGGGCCCGAACAGTGCGTGCGGTTCCTCCCCGCAGGGCCCGGGACGGGCCGGTGGGTCGGGTCTGCCGGGGGTCAGGTCTTCCGGCGGGACCAGACGGGCGCGACGACCGCGACCAGCAGGACGGCGAAGCCGACCTGCAGCAGATGGCGGATCCAGTCGATGCCCGAGGTGTGGCGCACCCCGATCCAGCCGGACACCGCGTTGCCGAGCAGGGCGCCGGCGGCGCCGAGCAGCATGGTGAGCCACCAGGGGATGGACTGGGGGCCGCGCAGGATGAGCTTGGCCAGCACGCCGAGGATGAACCCGATCAGCAGAATCCAGAGCAGTTGGAACACGATGACCTCCGGTCCGTCGCCGGCGCCGCCGAGACCTCGCCGGTCGGCTGCGTGATCACCAGCATCACCCGGCGCGTCGCATTCGGCACGCCGGGGCCGGTGGGGGCGCGACCTGCCGGGACGCGTCCTGCGGCCCCGGCGCGCGCCGGGTCGGCCGGTGTCCGCGCCGTGCGGTGGGGCCCGTGTGGCGGGGTGCCGCGCGGGGGAGGCTTCCGGAGGGGCGTACCGCCTCGGCGCAGCGGGCCGAGGGAAGGGAGTCCGGCCATGGAGTGCTACGACTGCTCGACCGCAGGGCGCACCCGGACGGCCGTCGCCGTCTGTCACCACTGCGGTGCGGGCCTCTGCGGGGACCACGTGCGGGTGGTGGCCGACGCCGTCCACCACCTGAGCGGCACGGGAGCCTCGACCGCGCCGCAGCCCGCCCGCCGGATGGCCTGCCGGACCTGCGCCCCGGCCGAGGCCCTGGGCTGACGCCCGGCACCCCCTCCAGCTACCCCCTCCCGGGCATCGTGTCCCCGGCTGCGCCCGACGGGAGTGGCGTTACAGTCGCCCTGACAGATCGACACCAGGAGGGTCCGTGCCGTACGTCGTCGACTTCGTGAACGTGTCCACCGTCGGCCTGGAGTCGTCTCCGGTCGCGGAGTCCCTCGCCGGCCTGCGCGCCAACGAGGCGCGCTACTTCAAGAACAAGTACGACCACGTCTTCACGGTCGATCCCGCCGACGAGGCGTCCGGGACGCTCGACTGGGTGCACCGCATTCTCGCCGAGGAGCGCGAGATCGTCATCGCGGCCCGCCCGCTGGAGGTCACTGCCTTCGAGGTGGAGGGCATCCGGATGGCCTACGTGTTCTACGAGTCCGGCCTGTCGGTCAACGTGATGTACAGCATCGAGGAGGGGGCGAAGCGCGCGGTCGGGTTCAAGCTCTCGGAGGGCATGGAAGTCCCCGAGGAGTTGGCCTCGCGCTTCAAGTTCGCGCGTCAGAAGTCGAAGCTGGCCGGCGAGATCCGCGGCTCCTACTTCGTGATCAAGGGCGAGTACTGAGCGGGCGACCACCGGCGGCCCGCACCACTCGCACCGCCCGGTCCGATCCCTTCGGGGACCGGACCGGTGCCGGTGCGTCCGGGCTCAGTCGAACAGGTCGGGGTCGGAGGCGGTGATCTGGTCCCACAGCGGGCGGGCCTGGAACCAGCCGGCCAGGTGGCTGCCGATCTGCCCGCGGGTGAGCAGCGCGGTCTCCCGGTCGATCAGCTTCGGTGTCCCGGCGGCCATCGCCAACAGCTGTGCCTGGCACGACCGTTCCATGGTGACGAACCACCAGACCGCCTCGGCCACCGACTCGCCGACCGTGAGCAGGCCGTGGTTCTGCAGGATGGCCGCCTTGCCGCTGCCGAGGGCGGCGGCGATCCGCTTGCCCTCCTCCAGTTCGTTGGCGACTCCGCGGTAGTCGCTGTAGACGGCGTGGTCCTCGAAGAACGCGCAGGCGTCCTGGGTGATCGGGGCGAGCGGGATGCCGAGGCTGGAGAAGGCCTTGCCGTGGAGCGAGTGGGAGTGCGCGGCGGCGACCGCGTCCGGGCGGGCCGCGTGCACCTGGGAGTGGATCACGAAGGCGGCCTTGTTGACCGGCCGGCGCCCGTGCAGCAGGTTGCCCTCGTGGTCGACGAGGATCAGGTCGGAGGCCTTGATCTGGCCGAAGGCCATCCCGAAGGGGTTGACCCAGAACCACTGCGGGTTCTCCGGGTCGCGCACGGTGATGTGGCCGGCGACGCCCTCGGAGAAGCCGAACCGGCCGAACAGCCGGAAGCCCGCCGCGAGTTGCTCCTTACGGTACTGCCGTTCGGCCTCCACCGAGTCGAAGGTCGGGGGAGTGGCAGCAGCACACCCTCCGGGACGGGGCCGACGGCGGCGGCCAGCGAGGACGGCAGCGGGGAGGTCATGGCGGGGCTCCAGAGGTCGGCGGCGGTGCGGACGCCCAAAAGATACATCCGTGTATCCGATGTGCCAATGCATCGGATGCATTCCTGTATGCGAGGGGACTCGGTATCGTGGCCGGTGATCACCCGCACCGAGACCGGGCCGCGTCCCGCCCCCGGCGGCCACCGTCCCGAATCCCGGCCGCCGCCCCGGCCGCCGCCCCGGCCGCCGCCCCGTCCCCGTCCCGAATCCGGAGAGCCGATGCCCAAGGGCACCACCAGCCGCCGTCCGCGCACCCGGGCAGCGCTGCTCCGGGCCGCGCTGGCGACCTTCGCCGAGCACGGCTTCGGTGCCGCCACCATCGAGCAGGTCTGTGCCCGCGCCGGCTACACCCGCGGCGCGTTCTACTCCAACTTCAGCAGCAAGGAAGAGCTGTTCCTCGCGCTCTTCGACGAGCACAGCGAACGGACCGTCCGCCGGATCGGCGAACGCATCGCCGCCGTCGCCGCCGAGGCCGACCTCACCGTCGATGCCCTGGTCGACGCCCTGGTCGAGATCGACCCCGCCGAGCGCGACTGGTACCTGGTCACCACCGAGTTCACCCTGCACGCCATCCGCGACCCGCAGGCCGCCTGGGTCCTCGCCCGGCACGACGCCCGGCTGCGCACCGAACTCGCCCGCGGACTCACCGCCCACCTCGCCCGCGCCGGCCGTACCCTGACGGCGGACCCGGACGAGGTCGCCCGCCTCCTGGTCGCCATCCGCGAGGGCGGCCTGGCCCAGAGCTACGTCGAACCCGATCTCCTGCCGCCCGGCCACCTCGAACGCCGCTTCCTCGCCCCCTGCTCACCGCCCTCACCGCACCCGCGGCACCGACGGCCGCGCCGGGGACGCCGGTGCCGTCCCCCGTGACCCGGAAGTGACCGACCAGTAGGGTGGGGCGGCGCGCTCGGGCGCGGACGCGGTGCAGCGGATGCGGTGAAGGGGAGTACGCGGGATGAGCAGCAGCGACGACGACCGGCAGGCAGCCGGGACGGGCTTCTTCAGCTCCGTGGACGACGTCTCCGCCAGGCTCGCCGCGGTCGGCTACCTCGCCTCCACGGCCGTCGCCACCACCGTCTTCCTCGCCGACCGGCTCGGCAAGCCGCTGCTCGTCGAGGGCCCCGCCGGGGTCGGCAAGACCGAACTCGCCAAGGCCGTCGCCCGGGTCGGCGCCGCCCGCCTCGTCCGCCTGCAGTGCTACGAGGGCATCGACGAGTCCCGCGCCCTGTACGAGTGGAACCACGCCAAGCAGCTGCTGCGGATCACCGCCGGCCGCGAGGAGAGCTGGGACGAGGCCAGGACGGACATCTTCGGCGAGGAGTTCCTGCTCACCCGGCCGCTGCTCACCGCGATCCGCGGCGACGAGCCGACCGTGCTGCTGATCGACGAGACGGACAAGGCGGACCTCGAGGTCGAAGGCCTCCTCCTGGAGGTCCTCGGCGACTTCCAGGTCACCGTTCCCGAGCTCGGCACGATCACCGCGACCCGCCGACCGTTCGTCCTGCTCACCTCCAACGCCAGCCGCGAGCTCTCCGAGGCCCTGCGCCGCCGCTGTCTGTTCCTGCACCTCGACTACCCCGAGCCGGAGCTCGAACGGCGCATCGTCGCGCTGAAGGTCCCCGGCCTCGACGAGGTCCTCGCCGCCTCGCTCGTCCAGGTCGTGGGCGCGCTGCGCGCGATGGACCTGCGCAAGGCGCCGTCCGTCGCGGAGACCGTCGACTGGGCCCGGACCCTGCTCGCGCTCGGCGCCGGCACCCTCGACGACGCCGTCGTCCGGGCCAGCCTCGGCGTCGTCCTCAAGCACCAGGACGACATCGTGGCGGCCACCCGGAAGCTGACCCTGGCGTGAGCGGGCCGGCCGACGTGCTCGCCGAGCGGCTGACCCGCTTCGTCCGTGCCCTGCGCGGCCACGGCCTGCGGATCGGGCCGGCCGAGACCGTCGACGCCGCCGCCGTCCTCGACGTCCTCGGCCTCGCGCACCGTGAGCACGTCCGCGAGGGCCTGGCCGCCGCCCTGCTGCGCACCAACGGCCAACGCGCCGTCTTCGACGCCACGTTCGACCTCTACTTCCCGCTCGGGGTGGGCACGCCCGAAGCCGCCCGCGGAGCCGCCGACCGCACCGTCGACGAGCTCCGGGACCGCCTCGCCGACGCGCTGGCCGCCGACGACCGGGGAGCTGACCCGGATCGCGGGCGAGGCCGTGGACGCGCTCGGCCGCTACGGCTCGACGCCCGCCTCGGACGGCTGGTCCGCCCACCAGACGCTCGGCCGGCTCCAGCCCGAGACCCTGCTCGCCCGGGTCCTCGCCGCGCTGCGGGCCGGCCCGCGACCCGACGGCGCCGACCTCGCGGCCGATCTCGCGGACCGCCTGGCCGAGGACGAGATCCGCCGCCGCATCCGGGCGTTCCGCGCCCAGGTCGGCACCGAGGCGCGCCGTCGCGTCGCCGAACTGCGCGGCACCGACCGGATCGCCGAACGGGCCGTCGCCCCCAGCGCCGATACCGTCGACTTCCTCGTCGCCGGCCGCGACCAGCTCGCCGAACTGCGCCGCACCGTCCACCCGTTGGCCCGCAAGCTCGCCACCCGGCTGGCCGCCCGCCGCCGCCGGGCCGCCCGCGGCCGGATCGACCTGCGCCGCACCCTGCGCCGTTCGCTCTCCACCGGCGGTGTCCCGCTGCGCCCCGCGTACCGCCGGCACCGGCCGGGCCGGCCCGAGATCGTCCTGCTCTGCGACGTGTCCGGCTCGGTCGCCGGATTCGCGAACTTCACCATGCTGCTCGTCCAGGCCATGCACGACCAGTTCAGCAAGGTGCGGGTGTTCGCTTTCGTGAACCGGACCGCTGAGGTCACCCGGCTGGTCACCGCAGGCTCCGCGGATCCGGCCGACCTCGGCCGGCGCATCCTCACCGAGGCCGGGGTCGCCGGCTGGCACGGCAGCAGCGACTACGGGGCCGCGCTCGGCGAGTTCGCCGACCACCACCTCGACGCGGTCGGGCCGCGCACCTCCGTCCTCATCCTCGGTGACGCCCGCACCAACGGCTGGGACCCGAACCTGCCCGCCCTCAAGCGGATCGCCGACCGCGCCCGCCGCGTCCACTGGCTCAACCCCGAGCCGGCCGGCCAGTGGGGCACCGGTGACTCCGCGGCCGACGCCTACGCGGCCCTGGTCGACATGCACGCCTGCCGCAACAGCCGCCGCCTCGGCGAACTCGTCGGCCGCCTCCTGCCGGTGTAGGCCAGGCCTGCTCGGCTCACGGACAGGGCAGGCCCGCTCAGCTCAGGAACCCGACGTGCACGTGGTCGTGGTGGGTGGCGTCCGAGAAGAACTGGCCCGCCGCGCCTCCCGCCAACTGCCGCGGCCCACCGACGTTGTACGAACCGGCCGCCGCGGCGGCCCGCATGAAGCCGTCCACCAGGTCGTGCGGCGTCGCGGGATCGACCACCGCCCGGCCGTCGATCTGCCACACGTCGAACGCCCGCCCCTGCGGATGATCGCTCGGCCGGTTCGTGCCGAACACGTCCAGCGGATGCCCCGACCGGACGACACTCACCGCGAACGGCGTCCGGGCCGCCAGCGTCAGCATCGCCGTCAGCACCGAGTCGTGGACGGCGCCGCTCCGTACGTCGGCGAGTCCGGCCGGCGGCAGCTGGATCCGCGGCTCGGCGAGCACCCGTTCCGCCGCCGCCGACAGCCGCGCCGCCGCCGGGCCCGGCTGCGCGGGATGCAGGGCCGTCACCGTCCATCGCGGCTGCGCACGGCTCAGCCGGACGTCCACCGTCGTGCCGCCCGCCGTCACCGCGGGGTCGGGCGCCGTCGCCGTCCACTGCCGGCACACCACCAGCACGCTCGCGGTGTCGGTGAGGATGCCGCCGTACTGGGCGTCGATCACCTGGAGCGCCGCCCGCCCGGCGTCCCCGGTCAGCCCGCCCGCCTCGGCGGCCAGCCCGGGGTCGAGCCCCAGCGCCGCGACCTTCACCCGGGCCGCCGCGGCACCGCCGCCGCCCTCCGGCCAGGCCCCGAGGGCCTCCACCAGCTCGACGGCCCGCAGCTTCACCTCCGGCTGCACCTCACCCGGCCCCGGCCGCCACGGGGTCGTCGCCGGCAGCGCCGCCGCGGTCGACGAGGGCGGTGCGGAGGAGGCGGGGGCCGAGGACGGCGCCGCGGACGTACCGGGGGAGGCCGTTCCGGGGCTCGCCGTCCCGCGGCCGCTCTTCCCGCTGCACGCAGCCAGCAGCGCGGCGGCGGCCCCGACCAGCACCGCACGCCGCGACATCGCACCGGACCGCCCGGCCCACGCCGGTCCGGCCGGGGACTGCTCGGCCACGCCCCCAGTCTGCGCCCGGCCCGACGGGAAGCCGCGCCGACTCGCCCCGTTCCCCGTTCCCCGTTCGCGGCCGGTCGGCTGCGGGCCGAACCCGTAGGGTCGGTGCCCATGGAACTTCGGCGCCGTCGGACGTCCCGCGTCCTGCTGGTGGTCGGTCACCGAGTTGGCCGACACGGCCGACGATCCGTCCCCGGCGGATGGCGCTGCTCCTGTCCCGTGCCCTCCGGGCCGACCCGCACCGGCCGCCGACCTTTCCGGGGCACTTCAACGAGGACACCGACCCGGAGTAGCGGCCTGCGCGTCCGATCGTCCTTGCCGTCCCACCCGTCGCCGCGCCCGGTGTCACACCGTGACGGCGGCCGACGGTGGGCTCTCGCGGCCGGCCCGGTCGAGGGCGGTCACGGTGTACCCGCCCGCGGTGGCGGGGCGGTGGCGGGGCGCCGCCGCGGGCAGGACGGCGAGGAGGGTGCCCGGCGTGCCGGGGCCGGAGTGGTGGCGCAGGGCGAACACGAAGGCGTGATCGGTGGGTTCGGCGTGCAGCAGGCCGGTGGAGTCGAGCCGCAGGGCGGGGCGCCGGGGCGGCGTTCCGCCGGCGAGGCGGGGGAGCAGCGGTACCAGTGCGGGCCGGTGCCAGTGGTCGGCGGCGAGCCGGGTGATCGCGCCGAGGCGGTCGGCGACGACGTCCTTGGCGCTGAAGAGGAGGTCGCCGCCGATTGCGGGCAGGCCCGCGGCGAGGTCGAGATGGCGGGAGAGTTCGGCCGGGTCGCTCCAGGCCCGGTCCTGGCCCGCCGCGCCCGCGCGGTACGCGGCCTGGCCGATCCACAGCTGGGTGTCCGTGCCGGAGGTCCGGGCGGCCCACCAGCGGGCCAGCACGCGGTAGTCGGCCGACGGGTGCCCCAGGTGCCAGTACAACTGCGGTGCGACGTAGTCGAGCAGGCCTGCGCGCACCCAGCCCAGACTGTCGGCGTGGATGCCGTCGTAGGACTGGAAGGACGCCGTGGCGGACCCCTCCGGATCGGTGGCCGCGTTGCGCCAGACGCCGAACGGGCTGACCCCGAAGGCGGCGTCCGGCCGCGCCGCGCGGACGAGGTCGCGGGTCTCCCGGATCAGCAGGTCGACGTTGTGGCGCCGCCACGCCGCCCGGTCGGTGAAGCCGGCGCCGTGGGCGGCGAACGCCTCGTCGTCGGGAAGTCGCGGCCGCCGGCCGGGTACGGGTAGAAGTAGTCGTCGAAGTGGACGCCGTCGATCTCGTAGCGCGTCACCGCGTCGAGCACGGTCCGCTCGACGAACGCGCGGACGGCCGGCACACCGGGGTTGTAGTACAGGGCGTCGCCGTAGCCGACCGTCCACTCGGGGTGCCGGCGGGCCGGATGGCCGGCGGCGAGCGTGGACGCGTCACCGGCGACGGTGACCCGGTAGGGGTTGAACCAGGCGTGCAGGGCGAGGCCGCGGCGGTGCGCCGCGGCGACCATGAACGCCAGCGGATCCCAGCCGGGATCGCGTCCCTGAACCCCCGTCAGCCACTGCGACCAGGGCTCCAGGCGGGACGGCCAGAAGGCGTCGGCGGTGGGCCGCACCTGCACGAGGACCGCGTTGACACCGAGGGCGGCCAGGCGGTCGAGCAGCACGGTGAACTCGCGCTGCGCCTCCTCGGCGGGCAGGCCGGGCGCGGACGGCCAGTCGATGTTCCCGACCGTCGCGATCCAGACGCCGCGCATCTGCCGCTCGCCCGGCGAGCCGGGCCCGGTCGACCCGGTCGACCCGGTCGGCCCGGCGGCGAAGGCAGCAGGCGACGCCGCCGACAGTGCCGACAGGGCCGAAGCGGCCACGGTCAGGGCGCCCAAGCCGCCCAGGACGACGCGGCGGCCGGGCCGGTGGGCGACCATGCTGGCGGCTCCCGTGGTGCTCGGGGCTGACGGTGTGTCACCAGCTACCCGCACGGCCGCGCCGCCCACCGGCCGACACGCCGCAGGGTGGTCCGTGCGGAGGAATTTCGGCCGCCGCGTGCCGCCACCGGCCGGGCGGCGGGCCGCGACCCGCCATGGTGGTGGACGTCCGGCCCGTCGCGGGCCCGTCCCCGTGGAGGAACAGTGCGTACGACGCCGTTCGCCGCCGTCCTCGTCGGCGCGCTGCTGCTGACGTCCGCGGCCGCCCGGACGGAGGCGGCGACCCCGCCCCGGGCGGCGCGCACCCTCGGCACGGACCCACGGTCGCTCGGCCCGGACCTGGACCGGCTGCTCGCCGACGGCCGGCTGACCGGCGCCCAGGCCTCGGCCCTGGTGACCGACGCCGCCACCGGCGAGGTGCTGTACGAGCACGCGCCGGGTGCGCTGCTGCTGCCCGCGTCCACCCTGAAGACGGTCACCGCGGCCGCCGCCCTCGACCTGCTCGGCCAGGACCACCGCTTCACCACCGAGGTGCTGGCGGCCGGCCGGCGCAGCGGCCCGGTGCTGGACGGCGACCTGGTGCTGCGCGGCGGCGGCGACCCCACCCTGCTCCCCGCGGACCTCGACGCGCTGGCCGGTGCGGTGGCCGCCGCCGGGGTCACCGAGGTCACCGGTGCACTGCGCGCGGACGCCTCCCGGTACGACGGCGTGCCGCTCGGCGCGGACTGGGCCTGGGACGACCAGGCCGCCTACTACAGCCCGCAGATCTCGGGCCTCACCCTCACCACCGACACCGACTACGACCCCGGGACGGTCCGCCTCACCATCACGCCGGACACGACTCCCGGACGGCCCGCGACGGTGCGGGTCACGCCCGCCGAGGCGCCGGTGCACCTGACCGGCGGCATCGCCACCGGCCCGGCCGGCGGCGCGTACTCCGTCCAGGTCGACCGGCGGCCGGGCGGCAACGACCTGCTGCTCGGCGGCGCCGTGCCCGCGGGCGGCGGCACCGGGCAGGAGTGGATCGCCGTCGACGACCCCGCGGCGCTGGCCGCCGCCGTGTTCGCGGCCGCGCTGGCCCGGCACGGGGTCACCGTCCGGGGCGGCGTCGCCGCCGGCAGCACCCCGGACGGCGCCGCGGTGCTCGCCCGGCACGACTCCGCGCCGCTGTCGGCGCTGATGGTGCCGTTCCTCAAACTCAGCAACAACGGCATCGCCGAACACCTGGTGAAGGAGATCGGCCGGGTCGCCGCAGGCAGCGGCAGCTGGCCGGCCGGCCTCGACAGGATCCGGGACTTCCTGCACCGCAGCGGCCTGGAGCCGACCGCGGCCCGGCAGACGGACGGCTCGGGGCTGTCCCGGCAGAACCTGCTGACCGCCCGCCGGCTGACCGCCCTGTTCGCGTTCGCCCGCACCCGGCCCTGGTTCCACGCCTGGTACGACGCGCTGCCGGTGGCGGGAGACGCCCGCCGGATGGTCGGCGGCACCCTCACCAACCGGATGCGGGGCACCGCCGCCGCGGGCCGGGTGCACGCCAAGACCGGTTCGATGACCGGTGTCGACGCGCTGGCGGGCTACGTCGAGCGGTCCGACGGCCGGACCCTCGCGTTCGCCGTCCTGCTGAACAACTTCGCCGGTGACAGCCCCCGCCCCGTCCTCGACGCGTTCGCCGTCCGGCTGGCGGGCGACGGCGCCGCCACCCCGACCCCCGTGCCCACCGCCCCGGCTTCGGCCGCCACCGGCCCGGGGAGCCGCCGCTCCGCCCCGCACGACTGGGAGACCGCCTGCCTGACGGACGCCCGCTGCTGAGCACACCCGCCGCCGGGCCCGGTACACCGGCCCGCGGCATCAGGCCGGCGGACACCCCGCCCGCCGGCCCCGCAGACGCCGACGGAGAGGAACAGCAGTGCCGATGAAGCCGGCCCGGAGCCGGGTCGCCCTCGCGGCCCTCGCACTCCTCACCGCCGCCGTCCTGCCCGGCTGCGCCGGTGGCACTGCCGCCGACCCCGGCGACTTCCCGGCCGTGCCCGGCGGCAGCTACTCCGTCGCGCTCACCGAACCCGACCACCTCACTCCCGGCCGGACGACCAGCAGTTACGCGATCCAGGTCATCCAGGGCCTGTTCGACACCCCGGTCACGCTCGATCCGCACGACGGCCACCCGCTGCCGCTGGCCGCCGAGTCGTTCACCTCCGACGACCAGCGGGTCTGGACGCTGCGGCTGCGCCCGGGAGCCCGCTTCCACAACGGGGAGCCCGTCACCGCGGGCAGCTTCGCCGCGGCCTGGGACGCCGCCGCGTACGGGCCCAACGGCTGGGAGGCGAACGCCTACTTCGCCCAGATCGACGGCTACCCGGCGCTCAACCCCACCGACGGGCGGACGCCCGCGACCCGCCATCTGTCCGGCCTCGAGGTGCTCGACGACACCACCCTGCAGGTCACCCTGGCCGCGCCGTTCAGCCAGTTCCCGATGCTGCTGGCATTCCCGGCGTTCGCCCCGCTGCCCGCCGCCGCGTTCACCGACCCGGAGGATTCGACCGCCACCCGGTCGGCAACGGGCCGTTCGCGATGGACGGCGACTGGCAGCACAACCAGCGGATCGACCTCAGACGCGCCGACGGCTACACCGGCCCGCGCCCGCCGATGGCCGACGCCGTGCACTTCCGCATCTTCACCAGCAAGGACACCGCATTCACCGAACTCCGCGCCGGGCACATCGACTTCGTCACCAACGTGCCGGCCGCCCGGGCCTACGAGGCGAAGCGCACCTTCGGGCGCCGCTACTCGGTGCGGCCGAGCGGCACCATGGACTACCTCGGCCTGCCGCTGTGGGACGCGCGCTACCGCAACCCCGACGTCCGCCGGGCGCTGTCCATGGCGATCGACCGCGCCGGCATCACCCGGGCCATCTACAACGAGGTGTTCACCCCGGCGGACTCGCTGGTCGCCGCGATGATCCCCGGGCACCGGGCCGGCGCCTGCGGCGAGACCTGCACCTACCAGCCGGCCAAGGCCCGCGAACTCCTCGACCGGGCAGGCGGGTTCGCCGGATCCGTCGAGCTCTACTTCGCCAACTCGGACCCCACGTACGAGCAGTGGATGACGGCGGTGGCCAACGAGCTGCGCCAGAACCTCGGCATCCACGACGTCGTGTTCCGCAAGATGTCCGGTGCCGACCTCGGCCCGATCCTCAACGGCCACAAGGCGAGCGGCCCGTACCGGCAGAACTGGGTGATCGACTACCCGAGCGTGCAGAACTACCTGGCCGGCCTGTTCGGGCCCGGCAACCGGATGGGGTGGAGCAATCCGGCCTTCGACGACCTGCTGGCCCGGGGCAACGCCGCCGCCACCGAGCAGGAGAGCATCACCCTCTACCACCGGGCCGAGGACATCGCCCTCGCCGACCTGCCGCTCATCCCGCTCTGGAACTGGCAGGACCAGACGGCCTGGAGCACCCGGGTCGGCAGCGTGCTGCTCGACCCGTACGTCGGGGGCTGCACCTGGACAAGGTGTCCGTCCGGCACTGACCCCGACCACCGAACCGACCTCCAGGGGGCACCACCACCGATGGGCCGATACATCGCCCGCCGCCTGCTGTACGCCGTCCCGGTACTGCTGGCGACCACCTTCCTGATCCACACCCTGGTGTTCGTGCTGCCCGGCGACCCCATCCAGGGCCTGGCCGGCGACCGGCCCGTCCCGCCCGCCGTCCTGGCCGAACTGCGCAGCCGCTACCACCTCGACGAGCCGCTGTTCAGCCAGTACCTCGACTACCTGCGGGGCCTGTTCTCCGGCGACCTCGGCCGCACCTTCACCGGGCAGCCGGTCGCCGACGTGATCGCCGGACGCTGGCAGGTCACCCTCCGGCTCGGCCTGACCGCGTGGTTCTTCGAGGCCGTGCTCGGCATCGCGTTCGGGGTCTGGGCCGCGCTGCGCAAGGGCCGCTGGGTGGACAGCGCCGTGCTGGCCGGCACCACCCTGGTCATCGCGGTGCCGGTCTACGTGGTCGGCTACCTCGCCCAGCTCTTCCTCGGTGTCCGGCTCGGCTGGTTCCCGGTGTCCGGCGACGACGGCGGCTGGCCGAGCGCCTACCTGCTGCCCGGACTCGTCCTCGCCTCCTTCGGGGTCGCGTACGTCGCCCGGCTCACCCGCTCGTCGCTGCTGGAGAACCTGCGGGCCGACTACGTCCGCACCGCCGGCGCCAAGGGTCTCAGCCGGCGCCGCATCATCGTGCTGCACACCCTGCGCAACTCGCTGATCCCCGTCGCGACGTTCCTCGGCATCGAACTCGGCTCGCTCATGGCGGGCGCCGTCGTCACCGAGTACATCTTCAACCTCCCCGGCATCGGCCAGCAGGTCTTCCAGGCCATCCAGCTGCACGAAGGACCCACCGTGGTCGGCATCACCACCGTGCTGGTGCTGGTCTTCTGCCTCGCCAACCTGCTCGTCGACGTCCTGTACGGCCTGCTCGACCCGAGGATCCGCCATGACTAGCCCGCCGACCAGCCCGCCCGCCGACCTCGTCCTGCCGCCCGCCGACCCGCCGAAGCCCGGGTCCGGCCCGCCGGCGACACCCTCGGCGGCGGCCTGGCGCGACCTGCGGGCCCGCCCGCTGGTGCTGTGCAGCGCCGGCACCCTCCTGCTGATCAGCCTGATGGCGGCCTTCCCCGAGCCGTTCGTCGCGCTGCTCACCCACGACACCGGCCGCTGCGAACTCTCCGACTCCCGGGTCGGCCCCAGCCTCGCGCACCCGTTCGGCTTCGACCTCCAGGGCTGCGACTACCTCGGGCAGGTCGTCCGCGGCAGCCGCCCCTCGCTGGTCATCGGGCTCGCGGTGACGGCGGGCGCCCTGCTGCTGTCGGTGCTGCTCGGCCTGCTCGCCGGCTTCTACGGCGGCTGGGTCGACGCCACCGTCTCCCGGGTCACCGACGTGTTCTTCGGCCTGCCGTTCGTGCTCGGCGCCACCGTCGTCCTGGTGGCCTTCCCCGACCACGGCCTCGGCGCGATGACCCTCGTCCTGGTCGCCCTCGGCTGGACGACGATGACCCGGGTGATGCGCGCCCAGGTGATCGGCGCCAAGGACGCCGACTACGTGCAGGCCGCCCGCTCCACCGGCGCCGGCCCGCTGCGCCTGATGTCCCGCCACATCCTGCCGAACGCCGTGACACCCGTCGTCGTGGTCGCCATGCTGAACGTCGGGAACGTCATCTCGGGGGAGGCCACCCTGGACTTCCTCGGCGTCGGGCTGCAGTACCCGGCCCTCTCCTGGGGGTTGCAACTCAACGCCGCCCAGGCCTACTTCCTCGACTTCCCGCACCTGCTCGCGTTCCCTGCGCTGTTCCTCTGCGCGACGGTGCTGAGCTTCATCCTGCTCGGCGACGCCGTCCGCGACGCCTACGACCCCAAGCTGAGATGAGGCCCGCCATGCCCCAGGTACCGCCGCGCGTCCCGCCCCACCTGCTGCCCGGCGACCGGGTCGCGGTGGCCGCACCCGCCGGGCCGGTCGACCCCGATTTGCTCGCCCGAGGCACCGCCCTGCTCACCTCCTGGGGGCTGCAGGTCACCGTGCTGCCGCACGCCCTCGACCGGCACCTCGGGCACCTGGCCGGCCGCGACGGCGACCGCGCCGACGACCTCACCGAGGCGCTCGCGGACCCGGCCGTGAAGGCCGTGTTCTGCGCCCGCGGCGGCTACGGCACCCAGCGCACGGTCGACCTGGTCGACTGGGCGCGGCTGGCCGACGCCCCGCCCACCGTGCTGGCCGGCTCCAGCGACATCACCGCCCTGCACGAGGCCGTCGCCGTCCGGCTCGGCACCACCACCCTGCACAGCCCGATGCCGGCCACCGCCGCCCTCGCCGACCGCCCGGCCAACGCCGCGCACCTGCACGCGGTGCTGTTCCGGCCCGAGAAGGTCACCGAACTCCCCTTCACCGCGCCGCCCCTGGTGTCCGGCACCGCCGAGGGCCGGCTCGCCGGCGGCAATGCCAGCCTGCTCGCCGCCTCGGTCGGCACCCCGACCTCCCTGCCGCCGGACGGCTGCCTGCTGCTCCTGGAGGAGACCGGCGAGGAGCCGTACCGGCTGGACCGGATCCTCACCCAGCTGCTGCGCGCCGGCGTGCTCGACCGGGCGGCCGGCATCGTGCTGGGCGACTTCACCGACTGCGGCGAACCGGACGAGGTCCGCGCGCTGCTCGCCGACCGGCTCGGCGGCCTCGGCGTGCCCGTCGCGGCCGGGCTGCCCGCCGGTCACGGAGAGCTGCAGCTGACCGTCCCGCTCGGCACCAGGGCCCGGCTTGCCCCCGGCGCCCTGCACCTGCTGGAGCCGCCGCTCGCGGCCCGCCCGGTCGCCGACCGTCCGCCGGAGGCCGTGCGATGCGTGTCCTGATCTCGGCGGACATGGAGGGCGCGACGGGGGCCACCTGGCCCGGCGACGTGCTGCCCGGCACACCCGGCTGGTCGCGGATGCGCCGGATGCTGACCTCCGACGTGAACGCGTGCGTCGCCGGGCTGTGGGAGGGCGGCGCCACCGAGGTCGTGGTCAACGAGGCCCACGACACCCAGCGCAACGTCCTGATCGAGGATCTCGACCCGCGGGCCCGGCTGCTGAGCGGCCGCCACAAGCCGCTCGGCATGATGCAGGGCGTCGAGGCTGCCGACGCCGTGGTGTTCCTCGGCTACCACACCGGGGCCGGGCTGCCCGGCGTGCTCGCCCACACCTACCTGGGCGCCGGGCTCACCGGGTTCCGGATCGACGGCGAGCCCGCGGACGAGGGCCGGATGAACGCGCTGACCGCGGCCGAGCACGGCGTCCCGGTCGTGCTGGTCACCGGGGACGATCTGGTGTGCGCAGCCGCCGCGGGCTGGGCGCCGGGCGCGCGCACCGCCGCCGTGAAGGAGTGCGTCAGCCGGTACGCCGCGCTCTGCCTGCCGCCCGAGCGCAGTGCCGGGCTGATCCGCGAGGAGGCCCGGTCGGCGGCGGCCGGTGCGGTGGCCCGGGCCCGGCCCGCGCCCGTCCGCGGGCCGCACCGGTTCGAGATCGACTTCCACGCCACGCATCAGGCCGAGGCCGTGGCGGCCGTCCCCACCGTCGAACTGACCGGCCCCTGCACGGTCGCCTACACCGCGCCGACGGCCACCCGGGCCGCCCGCACCTTCAAGATCTGCACCGTCGTCGCGAACGCCGCCGCCGAGCAGGGCTACGGCTGACCCGCCGCCCGCACCGCACCGCACCGCCCCGAACGAGAGGACAGCCGATGACCGCCGCCCCGCCGCCCGCCGAACCCGCCGTCCCGGTGCCCGAGGACGGCGAGGCGGCGCGGATCTGCCGCGAGCTGCTGCGGATCGACTCCACCAACCCGGGCGACGGCGGCGGGCCCGGCGAACGGGCGGCCGCCGAGTGCGTGGCGGAGCTGCTGGCCGGCGCCGGAGCGGACCCGCTGCTGGTGGAGGCGGCGCCGCGGCGCGCCAGCGTGCTGGCCCGGATCCCCGGCACCGAACCGGCGCTCGCCCCGCTGCTCGTCCATGGCCATCTGGACACCGTGCCCTTCGAGGCCGCCGACTGGGCCCGGCACCCGCTGTCCGGGGACTTCCACGACGGCTGCCTTTGGGGCCGCGGCGCGGTCGACATGAAGGGCACGCTGGCGATGACCCTCGCGGTCGTCCGGTCCTGGGCGCGATCGGGCCGCCGACCGCGCCGGGACCTGGTGCTGGCGTTCCTCGCCGACGAGGAGTCGACCGGGGAGTACGGCGCCCGGTACGTCGCCGCCCGGCACCGCGACCGCCTCGACGGCTGCCGGGAGGCGATCGGGGAGTCCGGCGGCTACTCGGTGCCGGTGGGTGCGGACGCCCGGATCTACCCGGTGGCGGTCGGTGAGCGCTGCACCGCCTGGATGCGGCTGACCGCCACCGGACCGGCCGGGCACGGCTCCCGGGCGGCCGCCGGGAACGCCGTCGCCACCCTCGTCCACGCGCTGTCCCGGCTCGCCGCGTACAGCTGGCCGGTGCGGCTCACCCCGCCGGTGGAGGCCCTGCTCGCCGAGCTGGAGAGGGTGTTGGGCACCACGATCGACCGCGAACGGCTGGAGGCCGAGGCCGCCCGGCTCGGCCGGGCCGGGGAGCTGTTCGCCCACACCGTCCGCAACTCGGCCAATCCGACCGTCCTGGAGGCGGGGCACAAGGTCAACGTGATGCCCGGCACGGCCGGTGCGCAGGTGGACGGCCGCTACCTGCCGGGCACCCGCGAGGAGTTCCTGGAGACCGTGGAACGGCTGCTCGGGCCGGGCGTGGCCAGGGAGTTCATCAACCTGGAGGACGCTGTCGCGGGCGACCCGACCGGTCCGGCCTTCCGGGCGATGGCCGATGCCCTGCGCGCCGAGGACCCGGACGGACACCCCGTCCCGTACCTGATGTCGGGCGGGACGGACGCCAAGACGTTCAACCGGCTGGGCATCGCCTGCTACGGCTTCGCCCCGCTGCTGATGGGCCCCGAACTGCACTACCAGCGGATGTTCCACGGCGTCGACGAGCGGGTGCCCGTCGAGGGACTGGAGTTCGGCGTGCGGGTCCTGGACCGCTTCCTCGGCTCGTACTGATCCGGCCTTATCCATGACGGACCGTCAGGTGCCGGGCCGGGTCAGCAGGTGGCGCAGGCTGCGGTTGTGCTGGAGCAGCCAGGCGAGGTAGGCGGGGTTGACCCGGGCCAGCTCGATGTAGGCGGTGCGGAGGTCGGCGTGCAGGGCGTCCAGGGCGCGGGCGCTCATCGCCCGCGGCCGCCAGGCGAGCAGCAGCCGGACGGCGAACGGGTCGCCGTGCACCGGTCGCAGCACCGTGCCCGGCCCCGGCGGGGAGGTCGGCTGGCAGAGCCGTACGGCCTCGCCGGAGGCGACCAGTTCGGCGGCGGTGGCGTTGTCGCGGACCTGGACGACCCGCGGGTCGAACCCCGCACCGGCCAGCACCCGGCGCAGCGCCGCGTACTCGTGGTCGGCGGTCGGATCCACCATCCAGGCGTCCCCGGCCAGGTCGGCGAGCTGCACGACCGGCCGGGCGGCGGCCGGATGACCGGCCGCCAGTGCGACAAACTGCGGCTCGCGGGCGATCAGTTCACGGTGCTCGGCGCCGGGCGGCACCCGCAGCGGGAAGCCCTCGCTCTCGTGCACGAAGGCCACGTCGAGCTGGTCCGCGGCCACCATCCGGAGCAGGGCGATCGCCGACACGTCGATCTGGATGGTGGTCTCCGTCTCCGGCAGGCGGGAGTGCACCCGGCGCAGCCAGGTCGCGGTGGCCCGGCTGCCGACGCTGCCGATCCGCAGCCGGCGTCGCGGCCCGGCGGCGTCGTGCCGGGCCGCGGCGACCAGGGCAGCCATCTCGCCGATGATCGGCCGGGCCCGGGAGAGCACCGAGTGGCCGAGCGCGGTGGGCCGGCTGCCGGTCTGCTCGCGGGTGAACAGCGGCCCCCGACGGTGCGTTCGATCCGGTGCAGCTGGGTGGTGAGGGACGGCTGGCTCATGCCGAGCTGCCGGGCGGCCTTGCGCACGCTCCCGGTGTCGGCGATCGCGCACAGCACGCGGAGGTGCCTCACATCGAGCTCCACGACGGGAGCTTAACGAGCCGGCCAAGAGTTTGCCAAGAACATGTCAGACCATCGGCCCCCGCCGGACGGGGAAATCGCCCCGGACTATCGCCTGTTGGCATCATCCGCCGCGCCACCGGCCTGCCCCAAGCTCGGTGCACCACCCCTTCGTCCGGCGCCGCGCGGCCCCCAACCCGCCGGCGCCCGGGCCCGTGAATGGAGTCCCCCACATGCACCGCTCCGTGCTCGCGCTGTCGGCCGCCCTCGGCCTCGCCCTGGCCGGCGGCCTCGCCGCGCCCGCCTCCGCCTCCGCAGCCCCCGCCCCGGCCGCCGGATCCACCGTCACCGCGTCCGGCTACGCCGGCAGCGCCGCCGAGGAGGCCGGCAACCGCGCCTTCTACGCAGCGGTGATGAAGTCCGCGCTGGCCAAGCAGGCCGCGCAGCCCTACCTCGCCACCGTCTACGTCACCTATGACGCCGGCAACGCCCCGAGCTTCCGCAGCCAGATAGCCAGCGCCGCGCAGATCTGGAACGGCTCCGAGCGCAACGTCCAGCTGCGGGCCGGCAGCAACGCCGACTTCGCCTACTACGAGGGCAACGACTCGCGCGGCTCCTACGCGAGCACCGACGGCCACGGCAGCGGCTACATCTTCCTCGACTACGCGCAGAACCGGCAGTACAACTCCGTCCGGGTCACCGCCCACGAGACCGGCCACGTGCTCGGCCTGCCGGACCACTACTCCGGCCCGTGCAGCGAGCTGATGTCCGGCGGCGGCCCCGGCACGTCCTGCACCAACCCCTACCCGAACGCCGCCGAGAAGCGCCGGGTCGACTCGCTCTGGGCCAACGGCCTCGCGGCGCAGGGCGGGAGCGCGCCGCTCATCACCGCCCGCTGACCCGGGCCGGCCCGCCCGGACCGGCCCCGGTGGCCGCCGCCGATCAGCGGCGGCCACCGAGCGTGAAGAGCAGGATGACGAACCCGGCGAACAGATGGGTGCCCGCGACGTAGATCGAGGCGCGGATCATCATCGCCCTGCGTCGGCTCTTCTCGTCCCGGACGGCTTCGCTCACCACTGCTCCCGATGCTCTCCGGCCCGGTGCTGCGCGCCGGGCCCACGGCCGTCCATCCTGCGCGGCGGCCGGAGCCATTTCAACTTCCGGAGCCCTCCCGCCCGGCGGCCGTCAGGCCGGCGAGCCGAAGTCCTGGGTCCACCAGGGGCCGCCCGAGCCCAGGTGGACGCCCACGCCGATCTCCGTGAACCCGCAGTTCAGGATGTTCGCCCGGTGGCCGGGGCTGTTCATCCAGCTGTTCATCACCGAGGCCGGGTCCGCCTGCCCCTTCGCGATGTTCTCGCCCCAACTGCTCCAGCGGTAGCCCGCCGCGTCGATCCGCTGCTGCGGGCCCTGGCCGTCCGGGTTGGTGTGGTCGAAGAAGTTCCGTGCGGCCATGTCGTCCGAGTGCCCCTGGGCGGCGGACTGCAGCTTGCCGTTGGCCTTGAGCGGCGTGCAGCCAGCCTTGGAACGCTCGGTGTTGACCAGCGCCAGCACCTGGTCCTGGAGGCTCCGGTTGCTCGGCGGTGCGCTGCGGGGCCTGGTCGGCGCAGGCTTCGGGCTCGCGGTCGGCGTCGGCGTGGGGCTCGGCGAGGGCGACGGCGAGGCAGAGGGGGACGGGGCCGGCGTGGAGGCGATCGCCGCCTGGACCCGGACCGGCGGGGACGGCTCGACGGCAGCCGTCGGCCCCGCGGTGTCCGGCAGCCCGACGGCGATGATCGCGGCGGCGGCCGCGGTCACCGCGACGGCGCCGCCGACCCCGGCGGCCATCGGCATCCGCGGCCGGGCCGCCATGCCCCGGTGCGCGGCGGAGCGCACCCCGCGGCCCCGGCGGTGCGACCGGGGAAGGCCCCGGTGCGCGGCGGAGGACGCCCCCTGCACCGGCGCGGCGTGCCCGGCGGTGTGCGCGAAGTGGGCGGCGAGGATGCCCGCCGCGCCGGTGTGCCCGACCGGCATCGGGACCATTGCCAGGCCGGCCAGCAGACCCTCGGCCGGGAACAGCTCGCTCCAGTGCCGGGCGCAGGTGCCGCAGTCGCGGGCGTGCCGGGCGATCCGCTTGCGCCACAGTGCGCTCGGCACCCCGTCCCACGGCGCGGTCAGCTCGGCGAGGCCGGCGCAGTGACCGCCGCCGCCGAGCGCCCGGACGACCACCCGGGCCGTCTCCAGCTGGCCCTTCATCCGCTGCACCCGGACGGCCGCGTGCTGCGGGCTGAGCTCCAGCGCCGCGGCGAGCTCGGGGCGGGTCAGCTCGCCGGCGGCCTCCAGCCACCACAGGGCGAGCAGCTCGCGGTCGCCCTCGTCCAGCCACCGGGTCGCCTCGGCGACCTCGCGCCGCTGCCCGGACAGGCCGAGCCGGACGATGGTGAGGTCGACGAAGTCGGCGCCCGGGTCGGCGACGTCGTACGCGTCCTGCAGCCCGGCGCAGGCTGCGGCGTTGGCGGCCATCCGTTCGTGGTGACGGCGCCGGATCTGGTTCATGGCGATCGCCACGAGCCAGGAGCGGAACCCGGCTGGGTCGCGCAGGCCGGAGAGTCCGTCGACGGCGCGGAGCATGGTCTCCTGCACCACGTCGTCGGTGTCCGGATGTCCGCCGAGGGCGCGGCCGACGATGTTGTAGAGCAGAGGCAGGTGCCCGCTGATCAGCTCGTCCGTCGCCCGCTCGTCGCCGGCCCGGGCCTTCACGACCAGCAGCGCTGCGCGGTCACTGTCCATGGCGTGGTCCACCTTCTCGGTCGGCCGTGTCCGGCCCTGTGCTGGTGTTGCTTGTCGTGATGGGAGATCGGGCAGCGGGGACCGGATAACGGAAAATCACACCGCAATCCGTGCGGGAGGGACAGTAGTCGACCCCGGGGCAGGGCGGGCAGCCGTGCGTGGACGGACCGTGGTCGTGGCGCGGCCCGTCGTCGCCGCCCGCCCGGACCGGCGCACGGGCTGTCGCTCGGCCGAGGAAATCCCGTCTGTGCGCAACGGGCGTGCTGCGCCGGGCCTGCGCGGTGGTCGGGCCGCTGGCGCGTGAGGCCGCGGCGGGTGCCGCGGGGCTCCGCGGGGTGGTCCCGGGGTGGTGGGGCCGGGGTGTGTGACGCGTGCCATTCGGGGGCGCCGGGTGGGGGTGGTTGCGCTCGCTCGGTGTGCGTGGGGGTTCACCGGGCGTCGATCATGTGCCCGGCGTCACGGCCCGCAGCGGGTGACGGCCGCCACAGCGGGCTCCCGCCGGCCGTGGTCGCCCGCTCAACCGCAAGCCCGAAATGTCCGCAATACTCCCGGTAACGTCCGGCTGACCTGCGCCTACACCCGATTCCTTGTCACCGCCCCCCGGGTTGCCTACCTTCGAAAGCAGTGCGGCGAGGCCACCGGCCCGAACGCCCGGGCCGTGAAGCGCCCCCGCACCCCACGAACGCAAGGCACCGCCGAACGGCGCCCGCCTGCCCGGGACCCCCGGGACCAGCCGAGAGGAACCGCATGACCTTCCGTGACGAGACCACCGCTGCCACCACCGCCACCCCGACCAAGCGCAGCAAGCGCGTCCGGATGGCACTGATGGGCGGCGCGCTGGCCGTCCTCCCGGTGGCCGGCCTCGTCACGGCCACGACCGCCTCCGCCGCCCCGGTCTCCACCTGGGACAAGGTCGCCCAGTGCGAGTCCACCGGCAACTGGGCCGTCAACTCCGGCAACGGCTTCTACGGCGGCCTGCAGTTCACCGCCAAGACCTGGGGCGCCTTCGGCGGCCACGCCTACGCCGCCAACGCCCACCAGGCCACCAAGGCCCAGCAGATCGCCGTCGCCGAGAAGGTCCTCGCCGCCCAGGGCCCCGGCGCCTGGCCCGTCTGCTCCGTCAAGGCCGGCCTCACCCGCTGACCCGCACCACCCCACAACACCACAGCACCACCGGCCGGCCCGCCCCCACACCAGGGGGCGGGCCGGCCGCACACACGCCCGCTCAGTCCGCCGCGGGGCCCAGGTCGTACGCGAGGACGTAGGTGTGACCGCCCGCGTCGTCGATCCGGATGTCCAGGGATCCGGTGATCCCGGTCAGCTCCTCCGTGCCGGTGCCCGGCACCACGCGGACCACCAGCCGCTCGCCGCGGCTGCCGGGAGCGCAGTGCTGGAGGACGAACGAACCCTTGCGGCCGTCCAGCGCCCCGATGAACCGCTCGAACGCGACGTACGCCGCCGGCTGGCCGGCACCGTCCGCCGCACTGAGCATGTGCACCTCGCTGGTGCCGGCCAGCGGCCCGTCGAAGGTCTTGGTCAGCCGCACCTTGGCCAGCGCGGCCCCGGGGCGCTCGTCCAGCACCTCGGGCTCCCAGCCGTCCACCCGGAACGCGCCCCTCGCCTCGTGCCCGCTCATCGCTGCCCCTTGTCGTCGACACCACGGCGGCGCCAGCGTTGCACACCCCACCGACAGTCGGCCCGGCCCTCGATCGCCGGATCCCCCGAACGGGTCACCGCGACCGGATCGACAGCCCGGCCCGCGGAGCCCTACGCTGCCCGATCGAGGTCCGGGCGGAGAGCGGCTCAGTGCGGGGTGTGCAGTGCGGGGGTGGCGGATCATGGCAGTGGCCGGGCAGGCTGGAAGGTACCTGGCGCCGGGGAGGGCCGTGCGCGGGTGCCGGGCCGCGGCGGTGGCCGGGATCGTCCTGCCGGCCACGTTTCTCCATGTCGCCGCGGTGGCCCGGGCGGAGGCCCTGGACCCGGTGATCGATCCGGCGGATCCGTCTCCCGGTGCCGGTTCGATGGCCGGCACTCTGGTCATGATGCCCCTCGGCCTGCTGGCCGCCGTCCTCACCCTGATCCCGGTCGGCCTGTGGCTGGTCGCCGCCGTGCGCCTGCGCAGGCGGCCGACCGACAGCGCCGGGATCGCCTTCATGCTGTCCATGGTGGCCGCACTCTTCGCCTTGCCCTTCGCGGCCACCGTGCCCTTCGGGTGGCTGGACGCGCTGGGCGTGCTCGCGGCGGAGGCGGTCGGCCTGCGGGCCCTGCTGCTGACCCGGCGCGTCCGGCCCGTGCCGGTGGGCTGACCCGGTGGGCTGACCCGGGCGGACCGGGTGGACTACGGCGGCGCGGCGGGAAAATCAGTGGGCCGCCGGCTCGGGTTCCGGGATGATCGCCGGATGGGTGCACTGGATGCCGTTGCCGGCCGGGTCGCCGCCGGAGCCACGGTGTGCTTCCGGCCCACCGGGTCGTCGATGGTCCCGCTGATCCGCAGTCGGCAGCCGGTGGTCGTCGCGCCCGTCGACGCGTCGAGGCTGGAGGTCGGCGACATCGTGCTCGCCCGGGTCGCCGGGGCGGTGTACCTGCACCGGGTGTCGTCCGTCGATCATGCGCGGCGGCGCGTCCAGATCAGCAACAACCGCGGCCGGGTGAACGGCTGGACGGGCCACGACCGGGTCTTCGGGATCTGCGTCGAGGTGGACGGTGTCGCCCGGCCCGGCGCGGCGGCGAGGACCGCCACGGCGTGACGCCTCGGCCTGATGCGTCGCCGTGACGCCTCGGCGTGAGGCCTCCGTGTGGTGCCGCTCGACGGGCAGCCGCGGTCAGCCGAGCCGGACGAGGCAGAACTCGTTGCCCTCGGGGTCGGCGAGCACCCGGGCGGTGACGCCGTCCTCCGTGGTCTCCCCGGTGACCCGCGCCCCGAGACCGGACAGACGCTCCGTCACCTCGCCCAGGTCGGTCACCGTGAAGTCCACGTGCACCCGGTTCTTGCCCTGCTTCACCTCGGTGACCTGCTGGAAGGCCAGCGCAGGCCCGCCGCCGTCCGGCGCGTCCAGGATCACGTACTGCTTCCAGCGCAGGGCCACCCCGACGCCGAGCACCTCGGACCAGAAGGCGGCGAGGTGCTCGGGGTCGCGGCAGTCGACGACGATGTGGGACATCTGCAGGGCCATCCCCGCAGTGTGGCAGGCCGGGTCAGGGGTGCCCGCGGCCGGTCGTCAGCGGTGCCAGCCGCGCAGTGCGGTGGCTGTGGAGCGTACGTCCAGGGCCTCGTCGGCGATCCGGCGGGCGAGTTCGACGGCGGCCTTCGGTTCGGCGGTGACGATCTCGCCGCTGGCGGCCAGGTAGGAGGCGGCGACGACCGCGGCGAAGTGCTCGTTGCCGAAGTCCAGCGCGGGCACCCGGACGAGCTGGTGCATCAGGGCGGCCGCACGCTGGTGCGGTGCGCCGTACACGGGGACGTCCATCACCGCGTCGGCGTGCCGGGCGACGGCCGCGGCCAGCGACCCGTAGTCGGTGATGTCGGGGTCGCCGGGCAGGAACTGGTGGGCGATGTCCAGCAGCCAGGCCCGGTCGATGTGGAGGATCACGCGGCGTTGCCCCTCGGGGACGCCTCGGCCTCCCGCACGGGGTACGGGCCGAACTCCTGCTCGAACGCCGCTCCCCAGGCCTGCGAGAAGTGCGCGGCGGCGGTGAGGAAACGGTGCCGGCGCTCGTCGGCCTCCTCGGCCAGCACGGTGCGGGCGTAGTCCGGCAGGCTCATGCCGGC
Organism: Kitasatospora paranensis; assembly: GCF_039544005.1. Taxonomy (NCBI): domain Bacteria; kingdom Bacillati; phylum Actinomycetota; class Actinomycetes; order Kitasatosporales; family Streptomycetaceae; genus Kitasatospora; species Kitasatospora paranensis. The sequence continues at coordinate 874,507 of NZ_BAABKV010000001.1, read as the reverse complement.
CGCCTCCGCGCGCTGGGCGAGCACCTGGTGGGCATCGTCGTCGAGTCGGACGTTCAGCTGCTTCATACCGGGCAGCGTAGCGACTCGTACCTCCCGCTACAACGGGGTGTCGCGGTCCGGGGCCGGATCCGGCCCCGGCGCAGGGCGGGTCCGGGAGCACTCGCCGCAATGGCTGAGCGGCCATGGGCACCGCACGGCCCCCGAGGAGGACGAGTGCGGTGCCCGTGGTTCGGTGCGGCGGTCGGCGGGTGCCCGGGCCGCTCAGCCGTTGCGGGCCGCCTCGGGGCCGGTGATCCGCCGCAGCAGGGGCAGTGTCGAGGCGATGATCCCGAGCGAGGCCACCAGCCCGAGGGCGACCAGGGCGAAGTAGACCGCGCCCGGGGAGACCAGGCTGTAGTGCATCTGCGACTTCAGGAACAGATGGGCGGCCAGGAAGCCCGTGCCGGTCGCGACGACCGCCACCGTGAGCAGCGGCAGGGCGCTCTCCAGGCCGACCACGCGGCGCAGCAGCCCGAGCGGCGCCCCGGTGAGCCGCAGCATCGCGAACGGCCGTCGGCGGTCGGACAGTCCGGCGACGACGCTCACCGCGAGGCTGCACCCGGCGATCGGCAGGGTGGTGAGCAGGACGACATCGGCCAGTTGCCGCCAGCCGGCGAGCTGTCGCTGCTGGTCGCTGCCCCAGTCGCCGACCGTCCGGGACTGGAAGTCCGGGTAGGCGGTGGTCAGCGCCGTCCTGGTCCGCTCCATGGCGGCGGTCGAGCCGTCGGTGGTGGTGAAGAGCATCTGGACGGGGAGCCGTGCGACGTCCTGCGCCGAGATCGGCGCGGACGGCCACTCCGCCGTCGACTCCGACTGCAGGTTGAGGAACTCGTACATCGGGACGGCCGCGACGCTCGCACCCGCCGCGCAGTGCCCGACCAGCGGGATCTGGGCCAGGTCGGAGCAGAGCACCAGGCCGGGGGCCCAGGGCCGCTTGTCCTGGCCGGCCCCGATCCGGGCGGGGTTGGCGTGGACCACCGCCAGGCCGCGCAGGCCGGGCACGGCGCGCAGGCCGGCCAGGACCTGGTCCGGCACGCCGGCGGTCATCGGCGGGTCGTCGAGCAGGTTGCCGTACTGCACGGCTGCCGGGTCAGCGGGTCGCCGGAGAGCGACCCGCGGTTGACGTTGATCGTGCCGATGATGCCGACAGTGGCGCTGGTGACGAACAGCGCCAGCACCAGGCCGCTGACGGACCGGAAGCCGGCCTTCGGGTCGTCCGCGAGCCGGCGGACGGCGATCAGTGCGGCCGGGCGGCTGGTGCGTCGTGCGACGGCCCGGGCGGCGACCAGCGTGATCCAGGGGCCCGCCACCACCAGGCCGGTCATGACCAGCAGGAAGCCGGTCAGGTAGGCCTCGGTCTGCCCTGTGGTGGTGTGGGGCCGCCGACCCACGAACCAGCCGAGTTCCGCCAGCCCGGCGACCAGCGGCAGCAGGCGCAGGGCCCGTGGCGGGGCGGGCGTCACCCGCCGGCTGACGCCGAGCGGCGAGACGGAGACCCGGCGCAGTGCGAGCCGGGCCGCGACGGCGGCCGCCACCGGCACCCCGAGAGCGACCGCGAGGATCTGTGCGGGCCGGAGGGTCAGGTCGCCGGTGAAGAAGCGCTCGCCGGTGAACGGGACGGTCGCCACGGCCGGCCGCAGGGCCAGGTAGAGGGCGAATCCGACGGCCGTGCCCGCGACGGCCGCCAGGGTCGACTCCACCGCGGCGATCACCGCGACCTGCCGGGGCGTCGCCCCGACCAGCCGCAGGGCCGCGAACCGCTGTTCGCGCCGGGCCGCGGAGAGCCGGGTCGCGGTGCCGATGAAGATGAGCACCGGGAAGATCAGCGCACCGGCGACGACGGACAGGATCAGGGTCATGGCGTCGTTGTGGACGCCGTCGGTCAGGCAGTCCTGGCACTGGGACACGGCGGTGCCGGCCAGGGCCGTGACCTTCCGGGCGCCCGGGGCCTGGGCGAGTTGCGCGGGGTGCGGCCGACGACGGCGACCAGCGAGTCCGGGGAGGGCAGCCCCTCGTCGCCCAGGAGGCCGGCGAGCCGGCCGGGGAAGCGGTCGCCGAGCCGGTCGGCCGGGGTGGCGCGCACCAGCCGGGCCAGCGCGGGCGAGGCGTAGTACTCGCCGGCGGCCGGCAGGGCCGACATCCCGGGCGGCACGGGCGAGGTCGGCCCGGTGGCGGCGACGTCCGCCTCCAGGATCTGCCGGCCGTCGTAGTGGTCGAGGTGTGCCCGCCACCACACCGGGTCGACGTCGGCCGCGGCGGTGTTGCTCGCCGAGCCGGAGTTGAGCCACAGCGGCCGCCGGCCGGCGGTGGTGACGGCGTTGATGCTCGCCAGCGTCGACAGCAGCAGGGCGGCGCCGATGGCCACGGCGGCCGTGATGACGACCAGCCGGGCCACCGCCTCCCGTCCGCCGCTGACGGCCAGGCGCAGTGCGAACCGGATCACGACGCGATCCGATCGCCGGTGAGCGAGGTGGCCCGGCCGTCGCGCACGACGACCTCGCGGTCGGCGTACGCGGCGACCCGGGCCTCGTGCGTGACCAGGACGACCGTGGTGCCCTGGTCGCGGGCGGATCCGACCAGCAGGTCCATCACCTGCTCGCCGGTCAGCGAGTCGAGGGCGCCCGTCGGCTCGTCCGCGAACAGCACCTGCGGGCGGGCGACCAGGCCGCGGGCGAGGGCGACGCGCTGCGCCTGACCGCCCGACAGCTCGCCGGAGCGCCGCCGCTCCATGCCGTCCAGGCCGAGCCGGGCGAACCAGGGCCGGGCCTCGGCGAGCGCGGCGGCCCGGCGGGTGCCGTTGAGCAGCAGCGGCAGGGCGACGTTCTCCTCGGCGGTCAGCTCGGGCACCAGCTGGCCGAACTGGAAGACGAAGCCGAAGCGTTCGCGGCGCAGGGCGCTGCGCTCGGGCTCGCTCAGGGTGTCGATCCGGCAGCCGTCGAAGTGGACCTCGCCCGTGTCGGGGAGAGGATGCCGGCCAGGCAGTGCAACAGGGTCGACTTGCCGGAGCCGCTGGGCCCCATGACGGCGACGATCTCGCCGGCCGCCACCGCGAGGCCGGCCCCGCGCAGGGCCGGTGTCTCGCCGAAGGCGAGGGTGACGTCGCGTGCCTCGATGAGGGCGTTCACGGGCGCACCGCCGCTGCGAGCGCGTCCAGCCGTGCCGCGGTCAGGTCGATCCATCGCAGGTCCGCCTCCAGGTGGAAGAGCCCGTGGTCGGCGAGCAGGGCGTCGACCAGCGCGCCCGTCCGCTTGAGCTCGGTGAGTTCGCGCATCCGCTGCAGGTGGGCGGCGCGCTGGGTGTCGAGGTACCGCTCGGCGTCGCGGCCGAGCATGAGGGCCAGCACCACCTTGGTGAACAGGACGGTCTGCAGGCTGGGCTCGGGGGCGATCGGCTCGGTGAGCCAGGTCTCGAACTCCGTCACCCCGGCATCGGTGATGACGTACCGCTTGCGGTCCGGGCCGTCTCCGGGCTCGGCGTCGGCGGCCACCACCTTGCCGTCCCGCGCCAGTCTGCCGAGGGTGGCGTAGACCTGCCCGTACGGCAGCGGCTTGCCGCGCCCGAACAGGGAGTCGTAGTCGCGCTTGAGGTCGTAGCCGTGGCTGGGCTCTCGCTCCAGCAGCCCGAGAAGCGTCAGAGGAACACTCATGGAACGACCGTACACCAGGGGTATACACCGAGTGTATATACCGAGAGAACATCCTCCGGGCGGCGGGTCGACGGGCGCGCCGACGCGGCGGACCCCGGTGGGGGCCGCCGCGTCGACCGGAACGGACCGGTCAGCCGGTCTTGACTGTGAAACTGACGACGGCGTTGTTGCCGCTGCCGCCGCTGCGGGTGACCTTCACGCCGGCACCGGTGCCGTTGGTGTCGTAGGAGTTGCTGCCGTAGAACGGGTCGTTCCAGTGGAACTTGACCCACGTGTAGTTGTTCGCCGGGTTCACGCACTTGTGCAGCTGGTAGGTGGCGAACCCCTCGGTGCCCGTCCCGACCCCGTTGGACTCCGACTGCCAGACGCCCCACGTGCTGTTGGTGATCACCGCCGGCGGCCAGTCGGTGCCTGTCCAGATCCCGCCGGACAGCGAGGCGGAGACGAAGTCCATCTCGCACTGCGTCCAGTTGTCGACCTGGACGAGCACACTGCGGGCGGCGGCGCCGGAGGCGGCCGCCGCGGGGCCGGCGGAGGCGGGTGCGGGTGCGGCGGAGGCCGCGGTGGTCTGGACGCCGAGTGCCAGCGCCGCGAGCACGAGCGCCGCGGCGGGCTTCCGGGTGATGGTGCGCATGGTGGTTTCTCCCCTGGTGGTTGGGATCCCTGATCGGTCTCCCTGCTGACCACCAGACAACCCCGGATCACCGAACGGCACCTGAGGAGTCACTACTCAATCACCGGTCGGGCGGCTACTCACCGGGAGCCGCGGCCGCCCAGCACAATGAGTAGCCGCTACCCGGGTGGCCGGGCCACCTCCGCGCCAGGCTGGGGACGGGCGGCCGGTGGGCCGCACACAGCAGAGGAACGGGGAACGGGAATGCGTGTGACGGGTGTGATGGGCGCCGCCGGTGCGGTGCTCTGCGTGCTGTTCGGCGCCGCGGTCGTGGTGGCCGGCGCCGGGGCGTTCCGGCTGGACACCGGCAGCGGCGTGGCCATGCTGGTCATCGGGGTGAACCTCGCGCCGTGGGCGGCGGCCGGCGGCTTCGCCCTGCTGCTCGCCGACGAGCGCCGGCACGCCGACCGGACCCGGGCGGGCCGCCTCGTCCTCGTACCCGCCCGCATCGAATCCGTCCGGGCCGTCGGGGAGGGGCCGGACATCCCGCTGCTCCTGGAGCTCACCGTTGCACCCGGCGGCAGCGCGTCCTACCGGGCCCGGGCCCGGACGGCCGTCAACCTGGTCGATGTCGGAAGCTACCGGGTGGGCACCGTGATACCGGTCGACCACGACCCCGAGCAGCCCTGGCGGGTGACGGTGTGCCGCCGGCCACCCGTCGGATGGGCGGCACGGACCTCCCTCCTGAAGATCGACGCGGCGCCTGCGGCGACGCTCCGCACCGCACCGCCCCGGCGTGGCCTGACCGGCGGCCGGATCGGCCTGCTGGCGGCGGCCGCCGGAGGCCTCAGCACCTGCCTCGGCCTGCTGTCGCTGCGCTGACCCGCGACGCAGGGGCTTCGGTGCGACGCGCGGCGGCCGGGGATGAGTAACGACTACTCAGGCCGGCTGCGCGGCGCCGGGCTACCGTCCGGGGATGGCTCCACCCCGCGCCGGTCGGTCCGTCGGCCGCGACCGCCCGCGCCCCGGCCCGCTGTGCCACACTGACCGCCGGACCGACCTCCGGTGCGCCGCGTCACGCGGCCCCGGCGTGCCGCCCGGCGGACGCCGGGGGCACCGGTGCCGGAACGCTCGGGGGCGGGCATGCTGGGTGGGACGTCGGTGCGGTGGCCGTTCATCGGACGCCGCGCCGAACTGGAACGGATCGGCGACGCCGCGGCCGACGCGCGCTGTCACGCCGTGCTGGTCTGCGGGCGCTCCGGCACCGGCAAGAGCCGGCTGGTCGAGGAGTACCTCGACCTCGCCCGCTCCCAAGGACGGCAGGCCGCCCACCTGACGGCGAGCCGGACGGCCGCCGCCGTCCCGCTCTCCGCGCTGGCGCCGCTGCTGCCCGCCCCGGCCGGGCCCGCGGCCGCCCCCAACACCCACCCGCAGGACCTGCTGGCGGCCGTCCGGGCCCGCACCGCCGACCGGGCCGGTGACGGGCGGTTCGTCCTCGGGGTCGACGACCTGCACCTGCTCGACCCGGCCTCGCTGGCCCTGCTCACGGCGCTGTGCGCCGCGCCGGAGGTCCTGCTGGTGGCGAGCGTCCGGGACCGGGAGGCCCTGCCCGACGCCCTCGCCGCCTGGTGGCGGGCCGGCCGCGCCGTACGGATCGACCTGGCGGAGCTCGAACGGCCCGCCATGGACACCCTGTTGCACCTGGCGCTGGGCGGCCCGATCGCCGCCCCCGCCGGCCAGGCCCTGTGGGCGGCCAGCCGGGGCAACCTGCTCTATCTGCGCGAACTGGTGCTGCGCGGGCTGGCGGACGGCGCCCTCGCCCGGAGCGGCGGCGTCTGGTGCCTCACCGCCCGGCTCAGCGCCGGGGACGGCGTCGCCGGTCTCGTCCGGGAGCGGCTCGACGCGCTCACCGCGGACCAGCGCGACGTCCTCGAACGCCTCGCGCTGTGCGAACCGCTGGGGGTGGACGAACTCCTCGCCGACACCACCGAACCGCTGCTGACCGCACTGGAGGAGGGCGGCCTGATCACCGTCCGGCCCGACGGACGGCGACTCGAGGTCCGGCTCTCCCATCCCGTCCACGGCGATGTCCTCAAGGACGGCATGCCGCGCCTGCGGGTCCGGTCGCTGCTGCTCGACCAGGTCGCCAGGGTCGAGGCCCGCGGCGCCCGCCGGAGCGGGGACGCGCTGCGCCTGGCCGGCTGGCGGCTCGACGCGACCGGCACCGCCGACCGGGCGCTGCTGCTGCGCGCGGCCCGGCTCGCCCACCACGCGCACGACATCGACCGGATGCACGACCTCGCCCGGGCCGCCCTGCGGCAGGGCCCGGACCCGCAGGCCGTGCTGCTGCTGGGCATCGCGCTGGGCGAGCTCGGCAGGGCCGACGAGGCGGTCGAGGTGCTGAGCGGCGCGGCGGACGACGTGGCGGGGGACGAACTGGAGGCGCTCGCCGTCACCCTGGCCCTCAACTGCTTCTACGGATCGGCGGGCCCTGCGGCGGCCCGGGCTGTGCTGGAGCGGGCCGGGGCGCGGGGCGGTGAGGACGTCCGCACGGCCCTGACGGCGTTCGAGGCCATCCTGCTCTGTCTCGCGGGCCGGCCCGCCGAAGCCGCCGAGGTGCTCGGCGCCGGCGCCGGGCAGCACCGCGACGGGGCCGGCGCCCCGGCGGAGCCCGCGGTGCCGACCCGGCGCGACGTGCTGGTGATGGCGGCGCGGTTCCGGATCCTGCTCGCCGCCGGCCGGATCGTCGCCGCGGCCGACCTCGGCCGGCTTGTCTTCGAGGTCCACCGGCAGGTGCCGGAGCGGATCGGACTGTCCCACCCGGCCGGTCGCCTCAGCGAGTTGGCCGGTGCGCTGCTGGAACTCGGCGCCTTCGACCGGGCCCGGGAGACCGCGCTGGAGGGCCAGGGCCTGGCCCTGCGGGAGGGTGTCGTCTCGCTCGCCTCCTGGTTCCCGCTGCAGCTCGGACGGATCGCGCTGGCCCAGGGCCGGCCCGGGGCGGCGGCCGTGCACTTCCGCGAGTCGCTGGCCCAGGCCCGGGCCTTCGCCGTCGCGGCCGCGCAGACCGCGGCGCTCGCCGGCCTCGTCCTCTGCGCGGCCGCCTGCGGGCAGGGCGATCCCGAGGCGGCCGCGGCCCTCCTCGCGCTGGCCGGTCCGAGCCCGGCCGGGCCGGAATCCGTGCGGGCGCTGGCCTGGGCGGACGCCGTCGCGGGCCGCCCGGAGGCGGCCCGGCGCAGGCTGCGGACGGCAGCCGTCAACGCCCGGGAGGCCGGCGACCGCACCGCCGCCCTCGGACTCTGCCACGACCTGGCCCGGCTGGGCGGCGCGGCCGACGCCGCCGCACTGCTGCCCCGGGGTGGCCCGGACGGGCCACCTGACGGCTCCCCGGTCGGCCCTCCGTCCGCCGATGGACTGCCGGACGGGCTGCTGGCGGGGCTGCCGGACGGGCCGTACGCGGCCGCGCGGATCGCGCACATCCGGGCCCTCGCCGAGGGGACGGCCGCCCGGCTGGCCGAGGCCGCCGAGGCACTGGGCGAGGTGGGCGCCGATCTCGCGGCCGCCGAGGCCTGGGTGGCCGCCGCCGAACGGCACCGCCGCGACGGCGCGCAGCGCGCCGCCGCGCACGCGCTGGCCCGGGCGGACGGCCTGCGGGCACGGTGCGAGGGTGCGGCCACCCCCGGCCTGGTGGTGGCCGCGGACACCCGTTCGCCGTTGACCGCGCGCGAGCGCGAGATCGCCTGGCTGGCCGCCCAGGGCGCCACCAGCCGAGGGATCGCCGAAGGCCTCCACCTGTCCGTGCGGACGGTCGACAACCACCTCCAGAACATCTACGGGAAGCTCGGCGTGAGCGGGCGCACCCGGCTGGCCGCCGCCCTCGGCCACCCCGACACCCAGGACGGATCAGGAGAGCGACCGTGACACCCGAGCAGATCGAACTGGTCAACGCCTCGCTGGCCCGCCTGCGGGGCCGGCTGCCGGAGGTCGCCGACGCCTTCTACCGCGGCCTGTTCACCGAACACCCGGAAGTCCGGCCGTTGTTCACCGGCGACCAGGCGCGGCTGCGGGTGAAGTTCGCCGACGAGCTGGACGCGATCGTCCAGGCCATCCCCGACTTCGAGGGCTTCCTCGGCCGCACCAGGTCGCTGGGCGCCCGGCACGCCGAGTACCGGGTCAGGGCCGAGCACTACGGCCACGTCCGTACGGCCCTGCTCGCGGCGCTGGCCGACGCGTCCGGCGCCGGGGGCTGGACGGCCGAGACCGCCGCGGCCTGGCGTCTCGCCTACGACATGACGGCCGAGGCGATGATGCTCGGAGCGGCCGGGGCTCCCGGCCGTGCCGCGGCCCCCGGCCGACCCGCCGCCGGCTGAGGCCGGGACATCCGGTCGGGACCTCCGGTCGGGACCTCCGGTTGGGACATCCGGCTGGGACGGTGCGCCGGACGGCCGACCGCGGCCCGGCTGTCGCGCCGTCCGCCGCCGCCGGGGAATCCTGGCCGTCGGGCACCGGTTGCCCGCAGCACAGCCGAGTCCGACCCGCAGAAGGAGCAGTCCGTGGCCGACCGACCCGCCGTCAGGGAACTCCGACTCGTCGTCACCGCGGCCGACTACGAGGCCGCCCTGCACTTCTACCGGGACGTCCTCGGGCTGCCCGAGCGTGCGGCCTTCTCCTCGCCGGACGGCCGGGTCACCATCCTGGAGGCCGGCCGCGCCACGCTGGAGCCGGCCGATCCGGGCCACGCCGACTTCATCGACGCGGTGGAGGTCGGCCACCGGGTGGCCGGGCCGTTCCGGGTGGCCTTCGAGGTGGACGACTCCGCGGCCGCCACGGCGCGGCTCGCCGAGGCGGGCGCCGAGGTGGTCGCGCCCCCGACCAGGACGCCGTGGAACTCGCTCAACTCCCGCCTGGAGGGCCCGGCCGGGGTGCAGCTCACACTGTTCCAGGAGCTCGGCGACGCGTGAGCGGGGTGCCGACCGCCCGCGGCCGGTGCGGGGTCACCCGGTCGGGCGGCCCGCCGTCGCGGGCGCGCGGCGCCACAGGGCGGTGCCCGCGGCGGCGACCGCGAGCAGGATCACCGCGGCCCCGTAGCCGTCGGCGGTGGTGCGCAGCCCGAGGACCGGCACCAGGGCGCCGGCGACCACGGCGGGCAGGCTGAAGGCCAGGTAGCTGACGGTGTACATGGCGGCGAACAGCTCGGCCCGCCGCTCGGCGCCGACCAGCGGGGCCAGTGACCGGAAGGCGCCTCCGAAGGTGCTGCCGAAACCGGCGCCGGCCACTGCGGTGGCCGCGAAGAACAGGCCCGGGCTGCCGGTGTTCAGGGCGACGAGGGTCAGTGCGGTGCCGGTGGCGAGGACGAGGGCGCCGACCGTCAGGACGGACCGGGCCGCCCGGCGGCTGCCCGGCAGGGAGGCCGCCGCGCCCGCGCCGGTGAGCACCGCCACGGTGAGCCCGCCGATCAGGTGGTTGCCGATGTGCAGTACGCCCGCGGCCAGCGAGCCGCCGAGCGAGAGGTACAGGCCGCCGGTGGCCCAGGTGGCGACCAGGGCCGGCACGGCGGCGCGGAACTGCGGCCGCGCCTCGGCGGGGACGGAGATCCGCGGGCGCAGCGAGGCGAGGGCGCCCGGGCGGCGCGTGACGGTCTCCGGCAGGAAGGCGAGGGCGGCGGTGAGGGCGAGGAACACCACCAGGAGCAGCGCGAAGACCAGGACGGTCGGCGAGGACGCGTACTGGGCGAGGGCGCCCGCGCCCAGGGCGCCGGCGGCGAGCCCGGCGGTGGGCGCGATGCTGTTGACGAGGGAGCCGTGCCGGGAGCCGGGCGAGGGCTGAAGGTCGACCAGGGCGGCGCTGATGGCGCCGGTCGCGGCGCCGGTGGCCAGGCCCTGGACGGTCCGCGCGGCCAGCAGCAGGCCGACGCCGTGGGCGGAGAGGAAGACGCCCATCGCCAGGACCTCGCCCACCAGGGAGGCCAGCAGCACGGGCCGCCGCCCCACGTGGCCGGAGAGTGCCCCCACGGTGAGCAGGGCCACCAGCAGGGCGAGGGCGTAGACCGCGAACACCAGGGTGAGCACGGGCGCCGAGAAGTGCCAGCGCTGCTGGTAGAGCACGTACAGCGGGGACGGCGCGCCGGCCGCGGCCATCAGCGCGAAGAGGGCCGCTGCCATGACCCAGAATCCGGCCGGGCGGGGCAGGCGCCGCACCGGGCGGCTGAGGGGCGGTGCTGGTCGGACGGCGGTGATGCCCATGGGGACCCCTACGGAGTGTTCCAGAAATATCGAACAATCCGAGCGTAGCTCCGCCCCGCCCATTGTTCAACTATTCTGGAACCATGGCGACCGCACGCGACCTCCCCCACCCCGAGCCCGAGGACCTCCGGCTCACCCAGGTGCTCTTCGCACTCAGCGACCCCGCACGCCTGTCGATCGTGCAGGGCCTGGTGCACGGCCCCCAGGAGGTGGCCGCCTGCCAGCCCGCCGGCGGCGACCTGCCGAAGTCCACGCTGTCCCATCACATCAAGACGCTGCGCGAGGCCGGCGTCATCCGCAGCACCCCGCACGGCCGCCAGCGGCTGCTGGAGCTGCGCCGCGGCGACCTGGACGCCCGGTTCCCCGGCCTGCTCACCGCCGTCCTGACCACGCCCGACGCCGCCACGCCCGACGCCGCCGCGCCCGATGCCGCCGCGCCCGGGGATGTCGCGCCCTGACGGCGGGCGCCCCGCCGCTGCTCAGGGGCGCGGGGCCTTCACGCCGTGCAGCGCCGTGTACTCGGCCGCCAGCCAGGGCGCCAGATCGTCGAGGAGCATCCCGAGCACGTCGGGGCTGCCCGACGGCCTGCGGCCGGTCGCCGCGGCGACGCGCATCTGCTCCGCGCGTTCGGGGTAGTAGCGGCCGAAGACGGCGGCCGAGGTGTCGAGGTCGCTCGTCCAGCCGCCCCAGCGCGGCATCACCAGGGTGAAGCCCGTGCGCACGAGACGCCGGCCGACCGCGCGGCCGAGCCTGCGCCGCTCGGCCTCCGCCTCGGCCTCGGCCTGGGCGGAGGCACCGGCTTCGGCGGTGGCGGCCGCGACGGCCCGGGCCCGCCAGGCCGGCAGGGCCAGGCCGAGGTCGCCGTTGGTCTCCCGGGCGACCAGGCCGGTGGGCCGGTACCGGGGGAGCCGTTCGGCGAGGTCGGCGCCGAGCAGCGGCGTGCAGAGGCAGGCGACGAAGAACCCCAGGTCATGGCGTTCGAGGTCGCTGAGCAGCGTCCGCACCGAGAACAGCAGGACACCGACCCCGTCGATCTGCGGGAAGGCCGCATCCAGCGCCGTCCCAAGGACCTGGGCGTCGGCCCGGTCGGCGGCGGTCGGCTCCTCCCGGAGCGCGAGCAGCAGGTCGAGGTCGGACACGCCGGGGACGGCCGTTCCGCGCGGGATGCTGCCGTAGAGGTAGCCGCTGTGCAGCCGCCCGCCGAACGCCGAGGCCACCCCGGCGCGGGCGGCCTCGACGACGGGGCGAACTCCGCCGGCACCCGTGCCAGCGCGCCCTCACGGGCGATCGTCCCGTCCGCTGCCAGCCCTCGTCCGTTCATGGGAACACTCTGCCCCGACCGCCGGGCGCTGCCCAGCGAATTCCCCGCTGCGGCGTGGGGTGTGCCGAGAAGAGCACCCGCCCCGGGCGGCGCTCAGCGGGGCAGCAGGGACGCCCCGCCACTGGCCGCCAGCAGCTGGATCGGCCACTCCGGATCCGTCTGGCCGATCGCCAGCGCGATCCACCGCACCGCCGTGGGCCGCCAGACCCGCATGCTGCCCGCGACGCCCGCCAGGTAGGCCAGCGGCTCCGGCGCCGAGAAGCCGGGGTCGGGGCTGTCGAGGCCGAGGAAGGGCCACAGGTCGACGGCCTCCGGCTCGCCCCAGCGGTCGGTCAGCACCGCCGAAAGGGTGTCGAGATCGGCCTCGATCTCCCGCTCCGCCGCCTCGACCACGTCCTCGCCGCGGTCCTCCCAGAAGTCCCGGCTCTCCCGCAGCAGCGCCAGGTGGTAGCCCGGGCCTCCCCAGCGGTCGCCGCCCTCGGGCCGAACCTCCTGTGCGGGAAAGGGCAGCACGCACAAGCCGTCGATGACGGCCAGCTGGTCGTCGACGGTGCGTGCGGGGTGTCCGTCGTGAGGCATGCCCGAAGCGTAGGACGCTTTCCCCGTCGATGGCCCGTCAGGGCCGTCCGCCGCGCGCGGCAGCCGGGTCGCGGTGCTGCGAACGGGCCGGCACGGGCGTCAGACGCCTCGGGCGGGCCGGATCCGCCGGCCGATGCCGCGCCAGACCGCCCGCTGGACCTTGAGGGTGACCACCCCCATCGCGACCAGCACCACGATGTTGAGGAGCAGTTGGAGCAGGGAGCCGCCGGCCTCGTGGAAGCTCGCGAACGCGCAGGAGACCCCGACGTCCGCCGCGGCCGGAATGGTGGTGACGGAGATGAACACCCCGAGCAGCGCGCTCGTCCGCGCCTCGGTCAGGGACACGATCCCGATGATGCCGGCCAGCACGGCGACGACGACCGAGAAGAAGTCGGGCGCGTCGATCAGGTCGGAGACCGGACGCAGGCCCCGTTCGAAGGCCGGTGGCTGGAGGTCGAGCGCCCGGACGAGCAGGGTGAACAGGAAGGTGGCGACGATCGCCAGGGTGAATCCGACGGCGAGGGCGACGAGACCCCGCCGGACCCGACCCCGGCTGTGCCGTTCGAGGCCCAGAGCGACACTCGTGATCGCGCCGTACTCCGGCCCGACCACCATCGCCGCCACGATCAGGATCTGCGAGTTGGTGAGGATCCCCACCGAGCCGATGAGTCCGGCGACGACCAGATAGAGGTAGAAGCTCGGCCGGTAGCTGCCCTCGGCCCGGATCCGGGCCTCGACCTCCTCCCAGACCGGGGCGTGCGCCAGCGCACCGAGGCGGTGCGACTCGGCCGCGGCCGCGGTGTCGGACAGCGCCATCTCGACGGGTTCGACGACGATCGAGCCGTGCCGCTCCACCGCCAGCGCGCGCAGCCGGCCCAGGGTGTCGTTGGCCGCCCCGGTGAGAACGTCGCAGGTGACCGCGTCGCCGTCCGGGTTGCGCGCGGCGCCCGGCAGCACCACCAGGTTGAAGACGAACCGGTCGGCCGCCAGCGCACGGACGGTCTCCTCGGCCAGCTCCGGCGGGACGACCAGCCGTACGTGGATCATCTCCATCGCGCCATCCTCCGGCCGGGCCCGCTGCCGCCGGGGGCCCGGACCGCAGGTTCCCCGGAACGGGCGATCCCCGCTGCGCCGCCCGGCGGGCAATCGGAGGAAGCCGCCGTGGCGTGCTTGACTCGCCCCCGCCGTGCGCGGAGAGTCGGAGTGCGGCGGTCGCCACGACGTGCCGCCACGACGTACCTGCGCCTGTCGGGCCCGACGTCCGCGCGTGCGGAGGTCTGCGAAGGTCTCCGGCCGGAGGGCGAGGATGGCGGACGAACACGGTGCCGGGTGGACGGTCGCGACCCGGCCCGGCCGGTCCGGGGCCGGTGGGGCAGCGCGGGCGGTGAGCGCCGATGGTCCTTGAGTTTCTCGTGATCGGCACCGCGATCTCGCTCGGGCCGCTCCACAACAGCGCCTTCATCCTGCTGCTGTCGGCGGACGGCGGCCTGCGCAAGGGGCTGGCGTTCATCCTCTCCTGGCTCGCCTGCCTCGTCCTGGTGATCACCGCGGTGCTGCTGCTGACCGGCGGCTCCCCGCCCGCCCCGCACACGGCCCCGTCCACCGCGGCCACCGCGGTGAAACTGACCCTGGGCATCGGGCTCACCGTGTACGGGGAGCGGAAGCGCCGGCTGCCGCCGCGGCCGAGGCGCCAGCCGAAGTGGATGGCGAGGCTGGACCGCGTCTCGGTGTTCACGGCGGCCGGCCTCGCCGTGCTCCTCCAGCCGTGGGCCATGGTCGGCGCAGGCGCCGCCACGGTCGTGGAGGCCGACCTGTCCGCCGGGACCACCTTCGTCGTGCTGGCCGGATACTGCCTGCTCGCGACCGCGGGGCTGATCGTGATGGAGCTGTACACCGTCTTCTCCCACCGCCGCGCAGTTGCGCCTCGGCGGCCTGCGCACCTGGATGGACGAGCACCAGGACCAGACGGTGGTCACGCTGTCGCTCTTCGTCGGCCTCTGGCTGGTCGCCAGAAGCATCTACGAGCTCACCGCCTGACCTCCCGCACCCGGATCCCGACCCGAGGTGTCCGACCGGAGCGTCTACCGGCGCAGCCCGAGGCGGCTCCACCGCACGCCGTCGCGGCCGTGCGGATCGGCGTGCTCGCTGAGGTGTTCCACCACCAGCCCGTGACCGCGGGCGAGTTGCGCCGTCTCCTCGGCCGGGACATCGAACATCCGTCGTCCCGGCGGGACGGGTCCGTGCCGCAGGGACAGCACCACCCGGCCCGCGGGGCCGAGCAGGCCGACCAGGGCAGCCATCGCGGTCGTCCGCTGCGCCCCGTCCAGATGCATCCACACCGCCGTCAGCAGGATCAGGTCGAAGGACCGGCCGCGGGCGGTCAGCACCGGCAGATCGGGCAGCGCGTCGTCGACCCACTCGATGTCCCGGTCCGCGTGGATCCGCTGCCCCAGCGAACGGAGTTCGGGTGTCGGCTCGACGGCGACCACCTGGTGCCCCTGCCCGGCGAGCGCCGCCGCGTCCCGCCCGCTGCCGGCGCCGACGTCGAGGATCACGCCGGGCCGCGACGGGAACAGATGCAGCACGTCGCGGTGCACGTCGGCGAACGACACGCTCTCGTACTGCTCGACGAGCGCGGCAGGCTTCGCCGTACCCGGCGGTGCTGGCAAGGCCCTGGGGATCGGTCATCGGGTCACCCTACGATCCTTCGGCCGTCCCCGGGGGTCAGGGCTCGACGGGTTCGCGTCGGTCGGAGGCGCTCCAGCCGTTGGCGGAGAAGGCGGGACCGCCGGCCAGGTAGGCGTCCAGGGCGAGCCGCGCGGAGGGGAACATCGGGCCCGGCAGGTCCTGGGCCGGTGCCCATCGCACGTCGATGTGCTTGCCCGGTTCGACGTTCAGGAGGGTGCCGGACCAGGCCGTGGCGGCGAACACGAACAGGACGAATCCGCCGTTGCCGTCCCACCCCTGTTCGACCTGGACGGTGTGCACCAGGCGCAGGTCCTCGGGCCGGACGAGCAGGCCCGTCTCCTCGTGCAGCTCGCGGGCCGCGGCCAGGTCGACCCGCTCGCCCGGATCGACCTTCCCGCCGGGGACGGTCCAGGCGGCCGAGGGGCTCCACGGGCGCTGTGCGTAGTGCAGGGCGAGGATCCGGTCGGCGGCCGTGTCGTGCACGATGACGGCCGCCGAGAGACGGCTCACGGCGTGCCCGTTCAGGTGTCGGTGGTCCGGTCCGGTCTCGGCCATGGCGGCTCCTCGGCGGGTGGCGTGCGGTGCGGGCAGTGGGGACGGGCGGTCGCGGTCGGGGCCCGGGTCGCCGGGGCGCCGGTCGGGGCACCGTGGATCCACGCTAGGCCGCGACCCGTCCCGGGGCGGGGGAGTCGGTCGAGGTGCCACCCGATCCGGTGAAAGCCCGAACTCCTCGGATTGGCGGTCGGGTTCCGGGACGGCGGGGCAGGGGCGCCCCCTCCCGGCGGCCGCCTCGTTGTGCCTGCGCGGTGCCGCGCGCCGTCCGGGGCCTGGCCCGGGTGCCCGCCGTCGGCCAGGATGGCCGGGTGAGGCCGGGCTGGGGCCGGACGAGGTGGCCGCCATCCGTGCCAGGGTCGGGCCGCTCATGCGCGCCTACAACTTCGCTCACGGGGACTGGTGCCACCTCGGCCTGGCCGACCTCCTCGACGCCGCCACTGCCGACTGGATCCCCGCGCACCTGCGGATCCCGCCTGCCGAGCGGGCTGCCTTCCACACCTGGGCCATGAGGATCGCGGACGGCGGCGACTCCCGCACCGGGCCGTGACGCCGGTCGCCGGGGCCGGCGGACGCGCTTGCCATCATGCGAACACCTGTTCGATACTGAGAAGGTGGAAGCCAGAGCTCCGTTTCTCCTGCCCCTCGCCCCGACCTCGCTCCGGGCGATGCCGTCCGCGCGCCCCGGGAACTGATGTCCGGGCCCGGCCGGAGCTGGGACGCCGAGCCGCGCTGGCGGTGGGTGGAGATCCGCACCGGCGGCCGCTGGCAGCCCGGGCAGGTCGAGCGCTGGCACCTCTGCCAGGGGTCGACGCGCTGGATGGCACTGATCAGCTGGGGCCGGGACACCCGCACCCGCGGCTGGTACCTCTACGACCCGGCGACCGTCCGGCCGGTCCCGAGGCAGTCGTCACCGGCCGTCGCGTCGCGGGCCCCCGCACCGTGACGAGCAGGCCGCCCGGCCGGCCGACGACCGCGTCCGCCGCGGCGCTCGCCGGGCGCCGGACATCCTGGGCGGGCTCCAACGTGTGTCCCGTCCGGTGCGGTGACCCGGGGCGGCCGGTCAGCTCCGGTTCGGGAGGCGTGGTGTGGCGCGGCCGTTGACGTTCGGATCCGCCGTCGCCGATGCCGGGGACGTCGTGCCGGTCGGGGCCGCCTGGTGCTGCAGGGACTGCAGGATGGCCAGCCCCTGGCTGACGATGCCGGCGGCGACCTGGTTCACACCGTCGGTGCCGTTCAGCACGGTCAGGTCGGCGCCTGCCAGGCCCGGGCCGCCGCGTCGGCGAGCGCGGGCAGGTTCTCCACGATGCGGTTGGCCGCGATCAGCTCCTGGTTGCCGTCCCGCAGCGACGCCGCCCGGGCGGTGTTGGCGTCCGCCTGGGCCTGGGCCAGGGCCCGTTCGGTGTAGGCACTGCCGTCGGCCTCGAACTTCACCCGGTCGCGGTCGGCCTCGGCCAGCGTGCGCTTCCGGTAGGCCTCCGCGTCGGCGGGGCGTCGCACCTCCGCCTCCAGCCGCTGCGCCGTGAGCGCCACATGGCGCTGGGCGAGCGAGGTCTGCTCCTCGATGACCTCCTGCGTGGCCCGGGCCTCGGCGAGCGGTCCGGCCTGGGCGGCGCGCGCCCTGGACTGCTCGGTCTCCGCGAGGAAGCCGGCCCGCTTGATCGCGGTGTCCCGCTCGTACTCGGCTTTGAGCGCGGCGGCCTGCTGCTCGCGCTCGGTCGCCTCCTGGTCGGCCTTGGCCTGGGCGATCCGGGCCTGGCTGGCCACCGCGGCCGCGTGCGGCGCGGCGAGGTTGTTGATGTAGCCGGTGGCGTCCTCGATCTCCTGGATCTGCAGGGCGTCCACCACGATGCCGAGCTTCTCCATCTCGCCGTGGCTGCCCGCCACGACCTCCTGGGCGACCCGGCTGCGCTCCCGGATGATCTGCTCCACCGTCAGCCCGCCGATGATGGAGCGCAGGTGGCCGGCGAAGATCCGGCCGACGAGCTCCTGCATCTGGTTCTGCACGGACAGGAAGCGCCGGGCGGCGTTGGCGATCGACACCGCGTCGTCGCCGACCTTGAAGACGCAGACGGCCCGGACGGTGAGCCGGATGCCCTGCTGGGTGACGCAGTCCTCGGCGATCTCGGCCTCCTGGAGGGCGAGGGACAGCATGCGGGCCTTCTGCTTCACCGGGAGGACGAAGCTCCCGTGGCCCGTGACGATCCGGAACTGGGTGTCCTGCGACTGCCGCTTCGAACCGGAGATGAGCATCGCCTCGTTGGGCGCGGGAACGTGCCAGAACAACATGACGGACCACCTGACCTGCAAGGGATTCACGAAGGACGCGGGACCGCCGCGTTCAGGGGGCAGTGGCTCGACGAGCACCGACCGGGCGGAGAACGTGTCGACGACGACCACCCGGGTGTTCACGGCGACCGGCCCGGCGCACCACGCCGCGAAGGCCTCCGAACCGCCCCGCAGCGCGACCAGGACCTCGCCCGGGCCGTCCGCCGGGATCGGCACCGTCACCTTCCCGACGGCCCCGAGCGGACTCTGGAGGGAGTCATCGGCCGCGTACATGGGACCTCGTGCCGTGCGGGACGACAGCGGGTCGTGCAGCCGAAGCGTGAGCGGTCACGAGGCGCCACCGCCTCCTGGAGGCGCCGGGCCTCCGGTCGAGTCCTTCACCGGGACGTCTGCGGCGACCGCGTACGGCACCACCGCCCCGACGTCTTCCACGGTACTCCGGAGGCGGCCCGGAGGAGCCCCGGGCCGGAACGGCGATCGGGACGGCGATCCGGCCCGGCACCGCGGCAGTCCCGGGCTGCCGCGGGCCCTCAGCGGGCGCCCCCGGCCACCCTTTCGGCGAGGAACGACTCCCACGTCCGGCCGCCCGTCGTCGCGGCGCCGTCCGGCGACAGGTTCTCGCCCGCCCGGTAGACGCGGCCGGCGCCGCCCGGCACCCGGACCGGCAGCATCGGCCGCCGGGTGCCGCGCACCGCGAGGTAGCCGCGCAGCAGCTCGCCCATCCCGAGGACCTGCGGGCCGGCCAGGTCCGGCACCGCGCCCGCGGGCGCGTCCAGAGTGAGGTCGACCAGCCTGGCCGCGACCTCGGACGCGTCGACCGGCTGGAGGCGCACCCCGCCGGGGACGGGTATCACCGGCATCCTGGCCATCGTCCGGGCCACGCCCAGCACCAGATCGTGGAACTGGGCGGCCCGCAGCGTCGTCCACGGCAGCCCCGACTCGGCCACCGCGCGTTCGGCGCCCAGCTTGGCGCGGAAGTACCCGAGCGGCACCCGGTCCGCCGCGATCACCGAGATGTACACCAGGTGCCGGATCCCGGCCCGGGACGCGGCCCGTACCAGGTGCCGGGTCGCCACGTCGTCGCCCTTCGGACCGCCGGCGAGGTGCAGCACGGTCTCGGCGCCCGCCAGCGCCGGTTCGATCCCCTCGTCCTTGAGCAGGTCGCCGGTGACGTACCGGACGCCGTCCGCGGACGGGCGGTCGTGCCGGCTGAGCACCCGGACCGTGCAGCCCTTCTCCTGCAGCAGCGGCACCACGTGCCGGCCCAGGGTGCCCGTGCCACCGGTGACCAGGACGGTCGTCGTCATGACTCCTCCAGAGGTTGTCCGGCCCGGGCGGACGGCGCCCGGCCCGGATCGGTAGGTTTTCGACTCCTGCCTCTCTGACACGCCGCGAACGGGGAATGTGACCGATGGACGAAAGTGCCGTGCTGACGGAGCGATTCGAGGCGGACCGCGCCCATCTGCGGGCCGTCGCCCACCGGATGCTCGGGTCGCTCGCCGAGGCCGACGACGCCCTCCAGGAGGCCTGGTTGCGGGCGGCCCGGGCCGGCACCGGCGGGGTCGACAACCTGACCGGCTGGCTGACCACCGTGGTCGCCCGGGTGTGCCTGAACATGCTGCGCTCCCGCCGGTCGCGGCCGGAGGAGCCCCTGGAGGGCCGGGCCGCCGACCCGGACCGCGGGGCGGGCGGCGACCCCGAGGAGGAGGCGCTGCACGCGGACGCGGTCGGGGTGGCCCTGCTCGTGGTGCTGGACAGGCTGACGCCCGCCGAACGGCTCGCCTTCGTCCTGCACGACATGTTCGCCGTGCCGTTCGACGAGATCGGCCCCATGATCGAGCGCTCCCCGGCCGCGGCCCGGCAACTGGCCAGCCGGGCCCGCCGCCGGGTCGGCGGCGGAACGCCGGACCCCGTCGCCGATCGCGCCCGCCACCGCCGGCTGGTGGAGGCGTTCCTCGCCGCCACGCGCGGCGGGGACTTCGACGCGCTGCTCGCCCTGCTCGACCCGGACGTCGTGCTGCACGCCGACCGGGCCGTCATCCCCTCGCCCGAGCCGATCGTGGTCCGCGGTGCCCGGACGGTCGCCGAGGGCGCCATGGCCGCCACCGGACGGGCCCGCTTCACCGGCCCGGCGCTGCTGGACGGGGCCGTCGGCCTGGTCATGGCCCCCGGCGGACGGCTGTCGCTGGTGCTCGCCTTCACGATCGCGGACAGCAGGATCACCGCCGTCGACGTGATCGCGGAACCGGAGCGCCTGGCCGGCATCGCCGTCACCGTGCTCGGCGACTGAGGCGGCACGACCTCCCGTCAGGCGGGCCGTCCCTGCCTTGGGTTCGCGCGGCGGGCGCGGGCGTCCGGCCACGCGCCCGCACCCGCCGCGCCACCGGGGAGCGGCCTGCCGGCGGCGGGCCGAGCGGCCCCGGCGGCGGCACGGGGACACGCCGGAGCGCCGGCGGAGACGGCGGATTACCGTCGGGCCGCCCGGATGACGTAGAGTGGTGATCACCGACGCGGGGTGGAGCAGCTCGGTAGCTCGCTGGGCTCATAACCCAGAGGTCGCAGGTTCAAATCCTGTCCCCGCTACGAAAGGCCGGGCCGGGCGCATCCGATGCGCCCGGCCCGGCCTCGTTCGTGCGGCGTGCTCGGCCGACCGTTGCGTGCGGATCCTTCGGGCGGCGGCCCGGGGCCTGTCGTCGGGCCGGCGCCGCGGGTCGGACGGGTCGCCGGTTCAGGCCTCGCTGTGCCGGTCACCCGGCCGCTCCTGCCGCCGCAGCGCCCGCGTCAGCAGGACGCCGCCGACGATCAGCGCCACCCCCAGCCAGGCCGGGCCCGAATCGAAGGCCAGCAGGACGATCCCGACCGGCATCAGGTATCCGGCGAGCGGGAGGAAGAGCGCGCCCACCGTCGGCACCGGGACGGGATCCCCGCCGGCCCGGGCGGCCCGGGCCCGTACGACGTCCGGGTACCAGTCGGTGAAGCGCAGCGCGAGGATGATCGCGCCGATCTGGATCACCCAGCCCGTCCAGAGCTCGTTCGGGTCGTGCAGCACCAGGTCACCGTAGAGCCCGGCCACGGCCGCCACCAGGAACGCCAGCCCCCACACGCCGGTCAGCACGTAGTTGGTCCGCACGAAGGCCGGGGAGTTCCAGTGGGCGCGCGGCACCTGCTCGCGGGCGTACTGCAGCGTGAACGGCATCCGGGCGGCCATCGAGCCGAAGGCGACGGTCACCAGCGCCAGGTTGGAGACCTCGCCCGCGTACGTCTCCAGCCACCGGAGCGTCCCCGCGGAGGCGATCAGCCCGACCACCGCGAGGACGGCGAAGAAGACCACGTCGGCCAGTTCGAGGATCTTCCACGAGCTGCCCGGCCGCCGGACCCGGCCGGCGGCGACCAGTAAGACGGTCAGCGCCAGGGCGATCGCGACGGCCGTCTCGAAGCGGCCCGGCCCGACCAGCACCGAGAACACGATCCACGGCGCCATGCCGATGATCGGGCTGTCCAGGAACCCGCCGGTGCTGCGCCGGCCGGTGGTCTGGGTGGCGGTGTCCACGGCACGGACCTCCTGCTGGGAAGGATCCCCGTGTTCCAGGATCTTCCCGGCGGGTCGGTGCCGCCACCGCGTCGCGGAGCCGCCTCGGCGGTCTACCCGGTCTGTCCGGTCGACCAGGTGAGCTCGATCTCCAGCTCGATCTCGCCGTCCCCCACCTCCACCTCGATCTCGGTGCGCAGGTCGTCGGGAACGCGCAGGCTCAGCGTGCCCGGGCCGAGCTCCAGTTCGGCGTTGCCGCCGTGCCGCAGCGCGTCCGCCAGCGCCGACAGCTGATCGGCGGCCTCCAGGCGGGAGAGTCGGCGCTTCTGCTCGAACTCGAGGTCCTTCACGGATGCCTCCGACCCGTCGGGAACAGGAGATGCGGCCGATTCTGGCCCCGCGCGCCGACGCCCGCATCCCCCCGGCGGGGTGAACCCGCCTCGGCGGCATGCCGCCCC
Organism: Kitasatospora paranensis; assembly: GCF_039544005.1. NCBI lineage: Bacteria > Bacillati > Actinomycetota > Actinomycetes > Kitasatosporales > Streptomycetaceae > Kitasatospora > Kitasatospora paranensis. The sequence goes on along the minus strand of NZ_BAABKV010000001.1, from coordinate 852,554 downwards.
GCAACGGACGCCGCGGCGGCGCGACTTCGGCCCCGGGGCTATCGGCGGCGGCCCTCACGGTGCTTGAATGTCCGCCACCAACTCCCCTTCCCCCTCTGCCACTTGTGGCACCAAGAGTCGAGGACTCCCTCATGACTACGCGCGTTGACCCATTACCCGGCCGGGCCGCGGCACTGCTGCGCATGGCCGCGCTGCTGGCCGTCCTGGCCGCCCTCGCCGTCTTCTTCTCCGGCGCTCAGCAGGCCCACGCCGCGCCCGCCTGCGGCGTCCTCTCCTCGGGTGCGGCCCCGCAGGCCGAATCGGCCGTGAAGGCCGCCTGCGGCCTGATCGGCACCCCGTACTCGTGGGGTGGCGGCCACGGCAGCCAGCCCGGCCCCTCGTACGGGGCCTGCGACGCGTCCAACGGCGCGCCGAACGACTGCCACGTCCGCGGGCTCGACTGCTCCGGCATGGTGCGCTACGCCTACTACCTGGCGGTCGGCTCCGACGTCATCAACGGCGTCACCACCACCCAGTGGCCCTCCTCGCGGGCCGTCGCCCGGTACTACCGGAGCGACGGGACGGCCCCGCTGCTCCCCGGTGACCTGGTCTTCTTCGGGAACACCCCGTCCACCATCCACCACGTGGCCATCTACCTGGGCCAGGGCTACATCGCCGAGGCGCCGTACTCCGGCGGCTACGTCCAGGTCGCCGCACTGTCCTCGCACGGCGACTACTACGGCGCGATCCGCCTCTACGGCCCGTCCGGCGGCTCCACCCCGCCGCCGTCCGGCGGCGGCACGTACTGGGTGGACACGTTCGCGAACGCGGCGGTGTACGGGTCGCCGACCAGCACCGTGAGTACGGGGACGCTGTACCAGGGCACCAACTACGTGTTCTGCAAGGCGTGGGGTCGTGAGATCGCGAGCGGGAGCAGTTTCAACCACTGGTGGTTGAAGACGGATCCGGATGTCGGTCCGGGCGGGCAGTGGGTGTCGGCGTTCTACCTGTCGCGCTGGGGCAACGACGTGGCCAAGGACAACAACGGCACCGTCATCCCCGACTGCTGAACCGTCGGGACGGTCCGCGGCAGGGCCGGGCCCGGCGGATGTGCCTCCGCCGGGCCCGGCCCGGCGCACCGGCCTGGCGACGTCGGTCAGTTCGCGTGTGAGCGCGCGATGCGGAAGCCCACGTCGTCGACCCGGAAGGTCGGGTGGCTGCGCCGCCGAGCGGACGCCCGGCAGCTCCAGTGCTCGTCGAACCAGCCGCCCCCGCGCAGCACCCGGTAGGTGCCGTACGTCTCGGCGTCGTAGACGTCCCAGCACCAGTCCCAGACGTTCCCGAGCATGTCGTGGAACCCCCAGGCGTTGGGCTCCTTGCCGCCCACCTCGTGGATCCGTTCCTCCGAGTTGCCGCGGTACCAGGCGATCTCGTCGAGCGGCCCGTACCGCGGGCCGTCCGTGCCGGCCCGGCAGGCGTGCTCCCACTCGGCCTCGGTCGGCAGCCGGTACCCGTCGGCCCCGGCGTCCCAGGCGACGGCCTCGCCGCCGGGGTGCGCGCGGTAGGCGGGCACCAGCCCGTCCTGTGCGGACAGCGCGTTGCAGAACCCGACCGCGTCCCACCAGGACACGCTCTCGACCGGCAGGTCGTCCCCGTCGGCCGCCGCCGGGCGGGCGCCGGTGACCCGCGCGTACAGCCCCTGGGTGACCGGAAAGGCCGCGAGGTGGTACGGCGCGAGCTCCACCGTCCATCGGCGTTCGGTCCGCCGGTCCGACAAGGTCACCCGGCCCGCCGGGACAGCGATCATGGCCTCTGCTGCGGTCTGCTCCATGGGCCCGTCATTCTAGTGCCGCGTCCGGCAAGCTTCGCCCGCCGAGCAGCGGTCCGAGGCGCCCGGCTGGGCGTGCCGGCGGAGCGTCCTCGTACCGGACGCACTTGGACGCACCGCCGGTGCGTCCGGTTGGGGGTACCTCCCGGCCGAAGGCTGGGGGCGGATGCTTCGGGCCGCGACAGGGCGAAGGTTGCCGGACGCGGCACTGGTGACCCGGGAGCGGCGACACCCGGGAAAGCGGCGGGTGGGGCACCGGTCCCGGCAATCCGCCGGGCGCCGGTCACTCCTCGTCCACGTTCCACTGCGGAGGCAGCGGCGCCTCGCAGAAGACGCAGACGAAGTCCTCCTCCCGCACGATGGCGAGCTGCCGGCAGCCCGGGCAGCGCCGGAACACCACCTCGTGGGTGAACCCGCCGGGGTGGTCGATCCCGGCGTGCTCCAGCGCCTCCGCGACGGCGGGCCACGAGCGGGTGTCCGGGCAGTAACCGGTCGACTGGTTGCTGACCCCGTCGACCGTCCACCGTCCCGACACCTGCCGCAGCGCCATCTCGCCGGCGCTCAGGACGGCCTCCCCGCCCGCGCACACCACGTGCTCGCTGCGGCGGGGTGCCAGCCGAAGGACGCCGGCGGTGTCGACGACGAAGGTGAACGGCTCGCCGCACTCCTGCGGCCCCCGCTCCGCCGCCCACCCTGCGAGGCCCGCCGGCGAGCGGATCCGCCGGCCCTCGCGCCCCGGCCCGGCCAGGGCCGCGAGCTCGGCCGGCCCCACGTAGCGGTAGGAGCGCCGCCGCGGGGTCATACCGGCCGGCCCGGACGGGCAGCGGGGTGCCGGGCCGGCCGTCGGCCAGCCCGGGCAGGAGCGACAGGGCGACGTGTTCGCGTACCGGGTCGATGTCGGTGATCACGGCCGTGACCTGCCGTCCGACGGCGACGTCGACGGCGTCGGAGGACCGGTCGACGGGGTGCCGGGAGCGCGTCGGGGGGTCGAGCGTCGCGCTGGGGCCGCCGATGTCCACCGACGCGCGGCCGGAAGCGTCGACCGAGGCCACCGTGCCGGTGACGGCCTGGCCGCGCCGCAGGGTCTTGAGCACGGCCCAGGCCCGGTCGCCGGGGTCGCCTCGGTCCGCCAGCGGGCGCGCAGCACGCCGTCGGCATCGGGCAGCACGGCCGTGCACAGCGGACGCCGTCCGTCCACGTCGAGCGGCACCACCGCGGCCGCCCGCGCCCCCGCGACCTGCGAGGCCACCGCCTCGAAGGCGGTCTCCTCGGCCACCACCGAGGTGACCCGGCCGTCCGCCCGCTCCCACACGATCTCCACCAGGCCTTCCTCGGGCAGGGCGGCCATCGCCGTCCCGACGTCGGTCAGCAGGTCCGGCCAGACCGCCAGTTGCGCCCGCGGGGTCAGCCGGGAGCGCACCGCGTCGACGGTGTCGGCGGTCAGGCGGTGCCAGCGCGATGCGTTCCCGACGTGGTTCTCCTCCAGGAACGTGGCACGGTGGCGGCCGACGACGTACCGCAGGTGCGCCCAGAACTCGTCGTCCGCCGGACGCTGCACGGCCCCCGGGTCGACGTCGACGTCGTAGGGCGAGGCGTCCAGGCGTTCGGGGAACAGGCCGAGCGAGCGGGTGCGGGCCACCGCGCCCGGGCAGGGCAGGTGGCTGCCGACGTACAGGTACTGGTCCCAGCCGACGTGGACGGCGAACGCCCCCTCCGCCTCCAGCCGGCACCAGGCACCGCTGTCGCGGAGCATCGCCCGGACGAGGGCCAGGGCGATGTCCATCGACACCTGCGCGCCGTCGTGGAACCCGGCGAGGCCCTCCGGGAACAGCCCGCTCAGGCCGTCGTCGTCCGCCGCCGGCTCGACGCCGAAGTGGACGAAGCCACCGACCTGCGGCTCGCGGACGGCCAACCGGTGGACGCCGGACTCCTCCGCGAACGCCTGGACGGCCTCCAGGTAGGCGGCCTCGACCGGGCCGTGGTCGCTGACGGCGGGCTCCGTACCGGTGTAGTGGCCGTGCCGGTCACGGTGGACGGGGTCGTACTTGGTGACCCGGTGGACGTGGGGCAGCACGTCACGCACCGGTGGCGACCGACGGCGCGCAGGCCGGGCCGGGTGCGGCGGTGGGGCGGCCCGCGGTGCGGGGACTCGCACCCCGAAGGCAGGCCGGGTGTCCGGTGCGTTCGCTCATGGCGCGAGCGTACGGGATGCCCCGATCGGCGTACGCGGGGCCGGATGCACCGGCATGAGCCGCCGTCAGGGACGGGCCGGCAAGGTCGGCGACCGGGCGACGGCCGAGCCGGGATCCTGGCCGGTCGCGGGCCCGCAGAGGGCCCGGGAGGCCGCCCGGGCACCGACCGGGCGGGGACGGCTGCGGGGTCGCCGGGCGACACGGGGGCGGAGCCCAGGTGACCGAGCACCCGGGCGAAGTGGGAGACTGGTCCCATGACGAGCAATGTCTTCTTCGACATCACCACGACCAAGAACGGTCAGACCGAGCCCCTCGGCCGGATCGTGTTCAAGCTGTACGACGACGTCGTCCCCAAGACGGCCAAGAACTTCCGCGAGCTGGCCACCGGCGAGCACGGCTTCGGCTACGAGGGTTCGTCCTTCCACCGGGTCATCCCGGCGTTCATGCTGCAGGGCGGCGACTTCACCGCCGGCAACGGCACCGGCGGCAAGAGCATCTACGGCGAGAAGTTCGCGGACGAGAACTTCCAGCTCAAGCACAGCAAGCCGGGCCTGCTCTCGATGGCCAACGCGGGTCGCAACACCAACGGCTCCCAGTTCTTCATCACCACCGTTGTCACCTCGTGGCTGGACGGCAAGCACGTCGTCTTCGGCGAGGTCGTCGAGGGCATGGACGTGGTGACGGCCATCGAGAAGCTGGGCTCCGACAGCGGCCGTACCAGCGCGGTGATCACCATCGCGAAGTCCGGCACGATCTGACGGTCCCCCGGCCGCACACCCGACGGAGCGTGTGAACCCGCCCCGCCGACCATCCTTCGTACGGCCCTGCCCCACGGGCAGGGCCGTACGGCTGTATCGGGGCCCCGTCCGTGGGTGTCGCACCGTGACGGGCGGCCGCGGCACGCATGGTTGGGTGGTCCGTTCCGGCGCGAGGCCGGCCTGAGACCGGGAGCCGGCCCATGGCGCGATCGACCGTTGAGCCCCTCAAGGGCTACTCGGATCAGCGCTGGAGGGCGCTGATCGGGATGTGCGTCGCGGCCGGCATGGTCTGGCTCTCGTTCGCCGACTTCGGAGTGGCCGTCCCGACGATCTCCAAGGAACTGTCGGTCTCGCTGACCGACCTGCAGTGGGCCAACAACGCCTTCAGCCTGTCCACCGGCGCGCTGGTGCTCGCCGCCGGCCGCCTCGGCGACGTGTTCGGGCGCAAGCGGATGCTCGAGATCGGCCTGGTGGTGATGGGCGCCGTCTCCCTGGTCGCGGCCTTCGCACCAGGTGTCACCGGCATGATCGTCGGCCGGGCGGCCATGGGTGTCGGCGCCGCGCTCATCCTGCCGGCCACCCTGGCGCTGATCCCGCCGATGTTCCCGCCGGAGGAGCAGCCGCGGGCCTTCGGCGCGTGGATGGCGGTCGCCTGGGTCGGCCAGGCGGCGGGACCGGCCGTCGGCGGCATCCTCACCGGCACGCTCGGGTGGCGTTCCACCTTCTGGATCAACGCCCCGCTGGCTCTTGCGGGCCTCTGGCTGGTGCGCCGCTCGGCCGTTGAGTCCACCGACCCGAACGCGACCCGCCACATCGACCTGCCCGGCCTGTTCACCAGCGCGCTGGCCGCGTTCTGCCTGCTCTACGGCTGCACGGCCGGGCAGGAGGAGGGCTTCGACGATCCGCTGATCATCACGCTGCTGGTCGGTTCGGTGGCGCTGGCCGGGCTCTTCGTCCTGCTCGAGAAGCACCTGTCGGATCCGCTGGTCGACCTGCGGCTCTTCTCCTCCCGCCCGTTCTGCGGTGCGCTGGTCGCCAACTCCGTGATGAACATCGTCTTCGCAGGGGTCAGCTTCCTGCTCACCCTCTACCTCCAGGAGGTCCGCGGCTACGGCCCGGTCGCCGCCGGGCTCCTGCTGCTGCCCTCCACCGCCACCATCCTGCTGCTCAACCCGTACGGCGGCCGGCTCTCCGCGCGGCGCGGCGCCCGGCTGCCGGTCGTGCTGGGTCTGCTGCTGCTCGGCGCCGGCACGCTGATCACCGCGATCATCGGCCGGCACTACGACTACGCCATCCTGGCCGGGGACTCCTCGTGCTCGGCGCGGGACTCGGCGTGATGTCCATCCCGCTCTCCGACACCGCGGTGGCCGGGCCGCCGGAGGAACTCGCGGGTACCGCCTCCGGCATGTTCAAGGTGACCAGCATGCTGGGCGGCGCCTTCGGCGTCGCCGTGACGGTGGCCGTCCAGCAGGGCGTGGAGACCAATCAGGCGGTGGACCGGGCCAAGGCAGCCGGCCTGTCCGATGCGGACGCCCAGCAGCTGGGCAACGCGGTGACCGACTCCAAGCTGGCCTCCCAGATCCTCGCCTCCGTCGACCAGGCCACCCAGGACGCCATCACCGCGGCCTTCCGCGACGTCCAGGCCGTCGGCACCGGACGCGCCATCGCGCTCTCCGGCCTGCTCGCCCTGCTCGCCGGCCTTGCCCTCCCGCTGGTCTGGCGCCTCCGGGCGCGGAACTGACCACCCGTCGACTCCCTGGACGCGAGCCGTAGGGTTGCTGTGTGACGGATGATCCGATGGTCGAGACGGTGCGGGCCGGCGGGGGCGGGACCGGCGGGGTGGGCTGCTGCCCGCGGTGCGAGGAGCCGACCGAGATCAGTGTGGTCCGCGAGCGGCACCGGCCCGTGGTCCGGGGCCGGGGTGCCGTGCGGTTCCTGGCGGCGGCGGTGCTGTTCGTACTGGCCGTCAAACCGTTGATCAGCGGGCGTGCTGTCGGCGTGGTGCTGGTCGCGCTCGGCGTGCTGTCCGCCGTGTCGTGTGCGCGGGCCGTGGCCCGGGTGCGCTCCGGTGGGCCGGTCGATGTCCTCCACTGCCATCACTGCACGGCCCGGTCCATCCGAACGTCGTGAGGGTGGCGGCGGCCGGGGTCAGTGGGTGGTCGCCGCGATCACGCTGATGAGGCCGACGAGGACGAGGACCGCCAGGGTGACCAGCAACTGGTGGGGGGCGTGCGTGAGCGGGAGGCCGAGCCGCATCCGGCGCTGGGTGCTGCGCCAGCGGTGGTAGCCCAGCAGCAAGGTCCCGACGGACAGGGCGATCAGGTAGCAGGTCAGCGTGAGCCGGAGCGTGCCCGAGGCGATCTGGCTGAGCTGGAGCACCGCCAGTGAGCCCGCCAGCAGTGCCATGGCGGTGCGGGTCCAGGCGAGGAAGGTGCGCTCGTTGGCGAGGGTGGCCCGGTAGTCCGGCTCCTCGCCGTCCTGCCACCACGGCACCCGGTCGGCGCGCGGCCCGGTCGGCTGCGAGGGCTCCTCGTTCGCCATGCGGGGCGCTCCTGTCTGCTCCGGCGGTCGGCCGGGGTGCGCAACATTCGTACCGAATGGTCGGAAAGATCCTAACCGGTCGTGACAACGGGCCGATCGTGCCGCGCCGCCCGTGCGGAGGCCCCCGCCCGCTGCCCCGGGCGACCGGGAGACCTGACGCGCAGGCGCCGGGTGCGAGGGCGCCGGGCGCGAGGGGTCGACACCCGCATCCGGCTCGGCCGGCGGGCGGCCCGCCGCGGCTGGGCCCGACCTCCTGCCGAGAGCTCAGGGGCGCTCCGCGCCGTCGTCCCGCGCCCGGACTTCCTGCAGCAGGCCCCAGGTGAAGTCGGCCGTGCAGGAGCGCGGCCGGCCCGTCCCGTCCGGGGCGGTGAAGTCGAGCTCCCACCGGGTCGGCGCACCGCCCTCGCGCGGGACGGCGGGCGGGAAGGCGGCCGCCACGTCCGACACCACGCAGCTCCACGGGACGAGGTCGCCCACCGTGCGCAGCCGCGGCACGGCTGTGCCCGGCGCCCGGACCAGCCACTCGTTCCACGGCGGAGCCGCCGGGCCGGCCGGCCCCAGCAGGATCTCGAACCGCAGCTCGGGCCAGAGCGGCAGCCGCCAGCTCTGCGACGTGCAGTCGAGGTCGCCGATCCGCCGCGGCAGCACGGCCTCCGGTGGGCCGAGCACCGCGGCGTAGCGGCGGGCGCCGTGCGGGAACCGGCTCGACCGGAGCATCGCCTGCCAGCGCTTGTTCGCCTCGCGCATCTCGGACGCTGTGCATCCCAGCCGCCGCACGGCCCGCTCGACCAACTCCGGGTGGAAGTCGGCCATCCGGCGCAGCAGCACGAGCTGGAACTCCGTGGTCGCGAAGCCGTGGATCGCCATCACGCCAGACTAGGGCTCCTCCGACGCTTCCCGCCCCGCGGACGGCGCTGGTCAGCCGGTGACGTCTTCGTCGGACCTCGCGGGTTGGGCAGGCACGGCTCCTGTGCGTCGCACCTCCGGGTCTTCCGTGGCCTGCGACTGCACCGGGTCCGCCCACCAGCCGGGCAGCCTGCCGGTCTCGGACCTGGGTTTCGCGTCTGCGCCCTCCGAGATGGCCCTCGCCGAGCAGGGCATCCAACTGCCGAGGACCTCGCGCACGCGCGAAAGGCAGCGGTTCGGGGAACCGATACTCAAGAAGGCGCGCCGGCTGATCGAATCGGTCGACGACGATGGCGGCTGCCGCGCCGGGCCCCTCCCATGCCTTGCAGTCGTTCCGGTTTCCGGGGAGGTGTCCCTACCGCCGCGACCAGGCGGGCGTGGGCGTCGATGACGACCTGGTGGTTCGTGGAGTACCGGTAGTTCTTCGACTTCTCGGCGATCGCGTGGACGCGGGTGGGCACGAGGGTTCCGTCAACAATCAGCACGGGTGCCCTCGGGGAACCGCGCCCCGGGCATGACCGCGGGCAGCGGGCCGACGCGGTCGATGATTCGGCCGGGCACCGACTTGGACACTCCGAACAGTGGAGCAATTCGCCCCAGCGTCAGGTTCGTTCGCAAGTAGGCCGCGACCAGCAGGACTCGGTCGAGGTCATCTCACCCATAACGGCCGTTCCCGGTGCGGCCGGTGGGTGAGAATCCTGCCATGACCGAAGGTGACCGCCGCGAGGCATCAACACGTACATTCCTTGCATGCGCAGCCGAAGTGGCTCGCCTGCTGGACCTCGAGGCCGCAGCCGACGTGCCCGAAGACCGGCGCGCGCGGCACCTGGCCCGAGCCGTAGCAAGGCCGCTGTTGGCACGCGCCAGCCTGCCCGAGGAGTTCTTCGATCCGCTGATGGCGGCTGCCGTCTACGACCCGGACCCAAGCTTCTGCCGCTGGTTCGTCGAGCCGGCGCTCTACGCATTCGGGCGCCGCAGGGTCCTGACAGCACTGCTCGCCTACTTCCGCACGGGCGCACCTGCGGAACGAGCAGGTGCCCGGCGCGCCGAGTACTGCGCACATCTGGAACTGCGCGCCGACCGGTCACCGGCCTACGCGCCCGACGGGAATCGCGATCCGGCCCTGGACGAAGTCGAGGACGTAATGGATCAGTGGCTGGAGGCATCCAGGGCTCAGGAGCGACGGTGAGCCAGTACGCCGATGAACCGCTCGTACGGATTCGCGCAGCTGTCCAAGAACCACGGTCATCCAGCGGCAGTCGGCCGGAATATGCGCGAACGACGCCGTCTGACCGACAGTAAGGGCTCAATCCGCCCCCGCAGGTCGTCCGACACCATCCACGGAGGACCGTTCCCTCCCCATGGCCAGTTCAACGCGTACTCGGGAAGGAGATGTGGCCTCAGCAGAGCTTCTGTTTGCTCCCCTAGTGCCCCTGGACGTGCGAGAGCCAGATCACGCCCAGGCCGAGGACGGCGACCACGGCGAAGCCGCCGCCCACGATGCGGATCGTGGTCGAGGTGGCTGTACCGGGCCCTGTCCATGAATACCGGGCGATCAGATCGAAGATCCTCTCGGCGATGCCGCGGAAGTTGACAGCGACCAGCAGACCACCGCCGATTGCCACGACGAACCACAGCACGGTCAGCACCGACCGGATCACGGACAGCTCCAATGTTGTTGAAGGCAACGGCAGACGGTAAGGACCGGGGGCCGCTGAACCACGGATCCTGCCCTGGACGATCAGCCTAGTCACGGCTCACTCCGACGTGAACAGGTTTGCGGCGCTTCGGCCGTACCGGCTCCGGCAGGACCCGCTGGGCCACCTACCGGCGCGTCCGCGCTTTGTGTTGGCTCCTCCGAGCTGCCTGGCCCCCCTTGTTGTCCTTGCTGTCCGCCTGGGTCGAAGCAACGCAACTGTCATACCGCCGACCAGTCGCCTCACGACTCAGCGGGACAGCAGGTCGAGCGACGCGGCCGACATCGACCTCCATGCGAATGGTGATAAGTCGGGTTGCTGTCGGAGGTGCTGCCCAACTGCTGTCCGATCTCGGGCTCTGGTCCGACTTCTGCGAAAGGTGACGTTGCGTCACAACATCCCGCTCTCTGGGATGGGCGGGGCGACTTGTCAGTGGTGAGTGTCATGATCGGAGACGTGGAGTGTTACACAGCCGATCAGATCCAGTTGATCACCTTCGAAGAGCACGTCCGGGCGCGTCCGGCGATGTATTTCCGGGTGGGCAAGGACAGTCCTGAGCTGCCGACGGAGGTTCTTCAGCAGGTGGTCTGGGATGCGCTGCACCACGGCGCGGGCGTGCATGGCCGGATCAGTGTGGAGATCGGATCGGACCTGAGCTTCACTGTGGAGGATGCTCGGCACCGTAGCGCTGTCGAGCAGGGCAGGCCTGTTCCCGGATTCTTCGGTTCCCTCCTCGACAAAGGGAGATGGGCGCCGGCCGCGGCCGCGGCCCTCAGCGTCCGTACGGTTGTCGAGGTCTGGCTCGACGGGCGAGGTTTCCGCCAGGAGCTGGCCGGGGCGACGCCTGTCGGGGCCTGGGAGGAATTCGGCACGTCCAGACTCTCCGGTACTCGGACCACATTCCACCTTGATCCGTCGTACTGTGGCCCCGACGAGGCCATCGCCAGGTCACTGCTCCCGGATGAGCTGCATGGTCACGAGTGTGACGCGCTCCCCTCACCCGTGACGTTCACGATTCGCGACCTGCGTGCAGAGACCAAGAACTCAGCCGGCAAGTAGGACTCGTTTCCGCAGCAGTGCGAACCCAGCTCGTCCGTACATCTGCCGCTTCAGCATCTTGATTCGGTTGACGTGGCCCTCGACGACGCCAGTGCTCCAGGGCAGTGTCAGGCCGGCGGTGACGGCGGCAAGGTCGGGTTCCAGGCCGTTGACGACAGTGTGGAGACTCGGCAGGTCGTCGGCGCGGACCGCTTCGATCCATTGCGGGAGCTGGTCGCCTTGGAGTTCGGTGATCATCTTCCCGAATGCTCGGAGGTGACCGGTGAGCGCGCCCAGTTCAGGGTGTGCGAGCACTGACTTCAGCTTGAGTCGCTCGTCGCGGCTGACTGAAGACCCAGTGCGAGCCGGCGCGTCCGGTCACCTGCCGGGTGCGACTGAGTGCTTCAGGTGCCGGTGGGCGGTTGATCTGGCCGCCCGCCGGACGAAGCCGGCCGCCCCGAAATCAGCCGGGGGCCGGGCGATTCCGTGCAAGGATGCCGGCTCAGGACAGGGGAGGCAGGGCGGTATGGGACTGGACTACAGCTACGAGATCTTTATGCCCCCTCGGAACGTCGTGAGGGCACTGACCCGGCTGGCCGAGCTCGCTCCCCAAGGCCGCGACACGCCGGCGCTTCCGGTGACCCTGCCGGGCGGAGAGCAGGTGACCGTGCAGTTCACCTCGAACTTCAGGAGCAAACCGGTCGACTGTTCAGCAGGCGGCACGCTCGAACTGGACACCTCGATCGTCATTGGCGTCGACGACGCGATGCGCGAGTTCTTCCTCCGTGATTCCAGCAGAGTGGACGAGCTTGGACGGGTACTGGTCGGCTACATCTACCTGACTGTCAGGTTCACCCCCGCGTGGCACCCGAACTTCGCGTCACTGCAGTTCACAGCCGCTACCTCGAGTATGAGCCGGATGTTTGTGCAGTCCGCGAGCGTCAGGAAGGTGTTCACCGACCTCACCGCCACCAGCGGTGGTGTGTGCTGCCTGCTGGACACCGAGACCGACGTCTTCGACATCTGCTGGCTCAACGGCGAGACGTTCAGCGGCGAGACTGTTCCTGGCGCCCGTTTCCTGCGCTACCACGATCTCGTCGCAGCCTGGCGCGAGATGAGGGAGAACGAAGACGACGCTCGCGCGGGATTCGGCACTCCCGGACCGGTGAATGGGTGCGGTCGGTCCACAGGCGGAGACGGCCACCGGTGATCACCGTCGGTTGTGTGGACGGACGAGGAGCAACCGGCGGCCATGGGAACTCCGGCGTCGTCGAAGGACACGTCAAACCGGATCAAAACGCTCATGCGCCGGATGTTCGGCCGGGCCGGCTTCGATCTCCTGCGCCAGCGCGTCCTGCTCTATTCGTGAACCCCAGGTCAGGCCGCATCATCCAGGAGACCGAAGCCTTCCGGGAACCCTTCGAGGAACTTCCGCCGCGCCGGGTCGGACTCGGCTTCGGCCATCGTCGCCAGGAGATCGACGAACTCGCTCCGCTGACCACTCGACAGCATGCCGACCAGGTGGCCGACACCCTCCAGGACCTTGACCGCGTCGTCTGGATTCATCTGCTCGTCGTCACAGCCCTCGATGAACCGCAGGACATCGATCAAACCCTCGGCCAGGGCGAAGGCCAGAGACGGGTGCACGGGCATCAGGACGGACCCCCAGTAGGTCACGGCAGCAAAGTCCGGCCATCCCACCACACACGACGGACATCACACTCGGTCAGACCTCCGCGGAAAGTGGGTCAGAACCCGACCCCGTGAACGAAGCCGGGTCCAGGTCCGTCAGGCGCCGGGACCGAGTACGACGTTCTCCGGTCGCTCCCCAGCGGTGTAACGGGCGAGCTGGGTGCGGATCAGGCGCAGGGCGCGGGGCAGGAACGCGGAGCTGTTGCCGCCCACGTGCGGGCTGATCAGGGTGTTCGGGGCGTGCCACAGCGGGTGACCGGTGGGCAGGGGCTCCGGATCGGTGACGTCCAGCGCCGCGTGCAGCCGTCCGGCCTGCAGTTCGGCGAGCAGCGCCGCGGTGTCCACGACCGGTCCGCGCGCCACGTTGACCAGCAGCGCGCCGTCCTTCAGCGCGGCCAGGAAGCGCGCGTCGACCAGCCCCCGGGTCGCGTCGGTGAGCGGCACCGTCAGCACCACCACGTCCGCCTGCCGCAGTAGCTCCGGCAGGTCGGCCAGCGCGTGCACCGGCCCCCGGGCCGCCGCACGGGCGGAACGCGCCACCCGCAGGATCCCGCACTCGAACGGGACGAGGCGCTCCTCCACGGCCGCGCCGATCGCCCCGTGCCCCACCAGGAGGACAGTGCGGTCGGCCAGCGCCGGGAAGGACCCGCCCTGCCAGCGCCCCTCGTCCTGGGCGCGGACGAAGCCGGGTACGCCCCGCAGCGCCGCGAGGACCAGGGTGACGGCGAGCTCGGCGGTGCTGGCGTCGTGCACACCCCGCGCGTTGCAGAGCGTCACCCCCGGCGGCACGAACGGCCGGAGGTCATCCACCCCCGCAGACAGGCTCTGCACCACCTGGAGCCGTGACATCCGCGGCAGCAGCGGCAGCGCGGCCGAGGCCAGCGTGTACGGGACGACGAAGAACCCGATCTCGCGGAGCACCTGTTCGGGCGGCTCCGGGCCCCTGCCGTCCCACACCGTCACGGACAGGCCCGGTGCGCCGCCCACCTGCTCCGGCGGATAGGGGAGCAGGACGGCGGCCGGCTGCCCGGCGCGAGGGCCGGTGGCGGGGCTCATGGAGTGATCACAGCAGCCATGCCGTGGCGGGGCAACCCACCGGGCCGCGGGCAACCGGGCCGGTCGGCGGCGGCCCGGGTCAGAGCCGGACGAGGACCAGGGCGGTGTCGTCGGTGGCGCCGCCGGGCGGCAGCAGGTCGAGCAGCAGGGCGTCGGCCAGCGTTTCGAGGTCTGCCTCCCGGTGCCGGACGAGGGAGGCGGCGAGGCGGCCCAGGCCGGTGTCGATGTCCTCGTGGCGCCGCTCGACCAGGCCGTCGGTGTAGAGCACCAGGGTGTCGCCCTCGCCGAAGGCGGTCGCGGCCTCCGGACGGGAGACGTGCTCGGGTCGGGCGCCGAGCGGCGGGTCGGTGGCCTGGTCCAGGAACTCCACCGTTCCGTCGGTGTGCAGCAGAGCGGGCGGGGGATGGCCGGCGCTGCTGTAGGCGATGGTGCGGGTGGCCCAGTCGACCGCGGTCTCCACGGCGGTCGCGGACTCGGCGCCGTCGACGAAGCGCGCGTACAGCCCGAGGACCTCCAGGGCCTTGGCCGGACCCTCCGCGACCCGGGAGGCGGCGCTGAGGGCGCTGCGCAGCTGGCCCATGACGCCGGCGGCCCGCAGGCCGTGGCCGACGACGTCGCCGACGGCGACCCCGATCCGGCCGCCGGGCAGGTCGACGAGGTCGTACCAGTCCCCGCAGACGTTCAGGGAACCGACGGCGGGCCGGTAGCGCACGGCGGCGTGGTGGCGCGTGGTGTCGACCGGTGCGGGCAGCATCGCCTCCTGCAGGGCCAGGGCGACCTCCCGCTCCCGGGCGTGTGCGTCCCGCAGGCGCTCGTTGACCTCCTGCAGCTCCCGGGCCCGGGTGTAGAGCTCGGCCTCCAGTACGCGGGCGCGGGTGCTGCCGGGGGTGCCGCGGGCCTTGATCAGCTCGGTGACCTCCTCCACCCGGTGCACCAGCAGGGCCACCCGGCCGTCGGGGCCCAGCACCGGGGCGTTCACGGGGCTCCAGTAGCGCTCCTCCCATTCGCCGGGCCGTTCCACCGACTCCACGTCGTAGCGCTGCAGGGCCATGGCGTCGCGCTCGCCGGTGGCGAGGACGCGCAGCAGCGAGGCCTGCAGGTTGCGCATGCCGTTCGCCGCGTCGTCGTTCGGGTTGTCGGGGAACACGTCGAACAGGTAGCGGCCGACGACCTGCCCGCGGGTCCGCCCGGACATCCGCAGGAACTCCTGGTTCGCGTCCGCGTAGACCAGGTCCGGCGTCAGCAGCGCCACCATGCCCGGCAGCGCCTGGAACACCCCCGCGTAGTCGATCTCCGCATCCGTCATGCTCGGCCCGCCTCAGCGCCTGCCACTGTGGACGATCTCCACGATAGGTGCCTGTCGCCGGGTGGCGCCGGACGAGCGCCGGACGGGCGTCGGCCAGGGGTCCGCCCGGGTGGGGGCCGATGCACCCGCGAGGGTGGTCGGCCGCTCCCGGCACGTCCCGCGCGGCGGCGTCCGGGCGGGCGTCACAGATCCGCCCGTCCGCCTGCCGGTCCACCCGCCCGCCCGCGGGACGGCGGTTCAGCGGTGGGCGTCGACCTCCGCCAGGTAGCGGGCACGGGTGGCGTCGTCCAGGAAGGCGGCCTCGAACGAGTTCCGGGCCAGTGTGCGGACCTGGTCGTCCGTCAGTCCGAGCACCGCGGCGGTGTCGGTGAGGTTCTCGTCCACGTAGCCGCCGAAGTAGGCGGGATCGTCGGAGTTCACCGTGGCGAGCAGGCCCGCGTCGAGCATCCGGCGCAGCGGGTGGTCGGCGAGGGTGTCCACGCAGCGCAGCCGCACGTTGGAGAACGGGCAGACGGTCAGCGGGATGCGCTCGGCCACCAGCCGGGCGACCAGCTCCGGGTCCTCCAGCGAGCGGATGCCGTGGTCGATGCGCTCGACGTGCAGCACGTCCAGGGCCTCGCGGACGTACTCCGGCGGGCCCTCCTCCCCGGCGTGGGCGACCAGGTGCAGGCCGAGCTCGCTGGCCCGCTCGTAGGCGCGGGCGAACTTCGACGGCGGGTTGCCGACCTCGGCCGAGTCGAGCCCGACGGCGGTGATCCGGTCGAGGTGCGGCTTGGCCTCCTCCAGGGTGGCGAGCGCCTCCTCCTCCGGACGGTCGCGCAGGAAGCAGAGGATGAGGCCGGTGGTGATGCCGTAGCGCTCCTCGCTGCTGTCGAGCGCGGCCGACAGACCGGCGAGGACGGTGTCGAACGCCACCCCGCGGGCGGTGTGCGCCTGCGGGTCGAAGAAGATCTCGGCGTGCCGGACGCCCTGTTCGCGGGCCCGGGCGAGGTAGGCGTCGGCGAGGTCGGTGAAGTCCTGCTCGGTGCGCAGCACGTCCATCAGCCGGTAGTACAGGTCGAGGAAGGACTGCAGATCGTCGAACCGGTACGCCGCGCGCAGCCCGGCCACGTCCGCGTACGGCAACGTGACACCGTTGCGTTCGGCGAGCCGCAGAGCGAGCTCCGGCTCCAGGGTGCCTTCGATGTGCAGGTGAAGCTCAGCTTTGGGTATGGGCATCAGGCGATTCTACGGAACGAAGCCATACATTCCTTCCTCCCTGCCGCTGTGCGCCGAACAGCGGTGCAATGTGTCCGCCCGGTGAACACTCGGCGCTTCGTAGCCGTACGAATGGGCAGGCCCGCCGGGCGACCATCGCACCCCCACCGGCGGCCCGTCGGAAGGAGAGTGCCTGTCATGAAGCGTCTCGCCGGAGCAGCCCTGCTGCTCCCCGCCATCGCCCTGGGAGCCGCTGCCTGCAGCAGTGGCAGCAGCGGTTCCACTGCGGCCCCGGCCGCCACCTCGGCGCCCGCCGCGTCGTCCGGCGCGCCCTCGTCCGCCCCGGCCGATCCGTCCGCCCCGGCGTCCGGCGGCGCGACCGGCGCCGTCGTGGCCGTGCACAACTCCGGCCTCGGCATGATCCTCACGGACAGCCAGGGGCGCACCCTGTACCTCTTCGAGAAGGACGCCCCCACCATGTCGAACTGCGACGGCGCCTGCGCGGTCGCGTGGCCGCCGCTGACCACCGACGGGGCGCCGCAGGCGGGCACCGGTGTGGCCGCCGCACAGCTCGGCACGCTGACCCGTGCGGACCACCGCGTCGAGGTGACCTACCACGGCCATCCGCTGTACTACTTCGCCGGCGATCACAAGGCGGGCGACACCACCGGGCAGGGCTCCAAGGCCTTCGGCGCCGGCTGGTACGTGGTCACCCCCGCCGGAAACAAGATCGACAATGACTGACCCGACGTTCGGCGACCGTCCGTCCGCCTCCCGCTCCGCGCAGTTCCGGCACCGGGCGGGACACGCGGGCGGCGACGGCGCCGGCGAGCGTGAAGAAGCCCGCCGCGGCCGGCGACCTCACGGGGCTCCGGGCCTCCCGGGGCCCGCGGGCCGCCCGGCGGGGCCCGGGAGCCACCGCTCCCGCGGTGGCGGAGAGCGCCCGGTCGGGGTTTGCTCGGTGTGTCGGGAGCCCTTCCGGTCGCAGGGAGCGTGGTCGCCACGTGAGCAGCATGGACGATGAGGCCGACCGGGCCGCACTGGACCGGGCGGTTCAGGCGGCCCTGTTCGCGCAGTCGCCGATCGGCCTGCACCTGCTCGACACCAGGCTGCGGCTCGTCCGGGTGAGCGCCGCCGCACGCCTCATCCGGGACTTCCCGCTCGGCCGGCTCGTCGGCCGCTCGCTGCCGGAGGTGCTGGAGGCCTGCAACGTCTCCGGCCCGGAGCACGTCGAGCGGACGCTGCGCGAGGTGCTGGAGACCGGCAGGCCGGTGCGGGACCTGCTCGTCCACGCGCGCAGCCGCCGCCGGGCGGCCGCGCAGGCGGTGGTCTCGGTGGCCTGCTTCCGCCTGCAGGACCCGGACGGCACGGTGCTCGGCGTGGCGGTGGCGATCAACGACATCACGGCGCGCGCGCGGGCCGAGGCAGGTCTGCGGCTGCTCAACCGCGCCGCCACCGGCGTCGGGACGACCCTGGACATCCTCCGCACCGCCCAGGAGGTCTGCGACCTCGCCGTCCCCGAACTGGCCGACACCATGGCCGTGGACGTGCTCGACTCGGTGCTGCGCGGCGAGGCCCCCGAACCCGCGGCCGTCCTGGAGAACGCCCCGCTGCGCCGCGGCGGATTCCGATCCGTCGCCGACCCCTCCCGGCAGGGCGTGCCGGCGGTCGGCGAGGTCGGCACGTACCCCTTCGGGACGCCCTACCGGCAGGCCCTCGCCGATCTCGCCCCGGTGCTGATCCGTCGCCTGGCCAAGGACGCGGACTGGCTCGACCCCGACCGCCGCCGCGACGCCAGGCTGCTCGCCGCCGGCGTGCACTCGATGATGGTGGTGCCGATGCGCGCCCGGGGCGTGGTCCTGGGGCTGGCCTGCCTGTACCGCTGGCACACCCCCACCCCGTTCGAGCGCACCGACCTGGCGCTCGCCGAACAGCTCACCTCGATGGCCGCCCTCTGCCTGGACAACGCCCGGCTCTACAGCCGCGAGCGCTCGGTGGCCCGGATCCTGCAGCGCGAGCTGCGACAGGGCAGCGGCTCCGGACACGCGGCGGTGGAGACCGCGCATGCCTATCTGCCGGCCGGCACCGGCGGCGGCTGGTTCGACGTGATCCCGCTCTCCGGCGCCCGCGTCGCCCTGACCGCGGGCGACACCACCGGCTCGCTGGTCAACGCCGCGGAGGCGATGGGCGAGCTGCGCGCCGCCCTCGCAGCCCTCTCCGACCTCGATCTGCCGCCCGACGAGATCCTCGAACGGCTCCACGACCTCGCGGGCCGGCCGCACCGGGAGGCGGAGGCCGACCGTGCCTGGCCGGCCAGCTGCCTGTACGCCGTTTACGACCCGGTCACCCGGATCTGCACCCTGTCCAGTGCCGGACACCCCCGCCCGTCCTCGTCCACCCCGACGGCGAGGTCGAGCTGCTGGAGGTGCCGCCGGGCCCACTGCTCGGGCGAGGGGCCGCCCGGTACACCGTGGTCGAGTACGCCGTGCCCGAGGGCAGCACCCTGCTGCTCTACAACGCCGCGCTCTTCGGGGCCGCGGACGGGGAACCGGCCCGCATCCCGCTGGACCGGGTCCACCGGGTCACCCGTGTCCCGCACCCCTCGCTCCAGGACACCTGCGACGCGCTCGTCGACGCCCTGGCCCCCGAACAGCCGGCCCAGGACGCGGTGCTCCTGCTCGCCCGCACCCGGGTGCTCGACGCGACGCAGACCGTCGCCTGGACGTTCCCCAACGCGCCCGAGTCCGCCGCCGCGGCCCGGAGGGCGGCCGTCGAGCAGCTCGCCCGCTGGGACCTGGACGAACTCGTCGACGCGACCGCACTGATCGTCAGCGAGCTGGTCACCAACGGCGTCCGCTACGCCGACGGCCCGGTGGAGCTGCGGCTCATCCGCGACCGCGCGCTGATCTGCGAGGTCGCCGACGACAGCAGCGCCGCCCCCGGCTGCGCCGCGCCGACGACGCCGACGAGGGTGGGCGCGGCCTGTTCATCACCGCCCATCTCACCCATCGCTGGGGGTGCGGCCGAACCGCCGCGGCAAGACCATCTGGGCCGAGCAGCGGCTGCCCCGCCGCGCCCCGGACGCCGAGCCCACCTCCCCGTCGTGACGCCCGGGGCGGGGCGGCACGGCTGACCTCCCCGGCCGCCCCGCCCCGGGCGATCGGAGGGTGACTGCATGTCACGACTGTTGTGCAGCGGCGGAGTCGGGGACCGGAGTGCGGTGCGCACCGTCCGGAAATGGGAAGGCGGCAGGTAAGGGCCGCTCTATAGGGTGCGGGTATGACTTCGAACCGTATCCGGTGGTCCCGCGCGGCCGCCGCCTCCGTCCTGCTCGCCGTGGCAGGACCGTTCGCAGCCCCGGCGGCCCACGCCGACACCCTTCCCTCCGCCGCCCCGGTGCACCTGACGCTTCCCGCCCCGGCCGGCCCGAACCAGGTCGGCACCGTCGACCTGCACCTCGTCGACCACTCCCGGCCCGACCCCTGGCAGCCGGGCCGCTCCCGCGAGTTGATGGTCACCCTCTGGTATCCGGCGCAGCCGGGCCGCGGCGGTGCCCCGGCGCCGCAACTCCCGGCCGGCACCGCGGCCGCCTTCGCTCAGTCGCTCCAGCAGCAGTTCGGGCTGCCGCTCGACACGGCCGACTGGGCGGGCACCCTGACCCACTCCCGGCCCGGCGCGCCGGCCAGGGCCGGCCACGGCGGCCTGCCGGTGGTGCTGTACTCGCCCGGCGAGGGCGGACTCCGCGGCCAGGGGACAGTGCTGGCCGAGGACTTGGCGAGCCGCGGCTACCTCGTGGTGGCGATCGACCACACCTTCGAGTCCACGGCCGTGGAGTTCCCCGGAGGCCGGGTGGAGAAGGCCGACCCGGCGGTGGCCACGGCCCTGCCGGGCCGCCTGGTCGGCATCCGGGTCGCCGACACCCGTTTCGTCCTGGACCGGCTGGCCGACCTGGACGCGGGCGGCAACCCGGACGCCGAGCACCGGCGCCTGCCGGCCGGTCTCGCCGGGCAGCTGGACCTCGCCGAGGTCGGCATGGTCGGCCACTCGCTGGGCGGCGCCACCGCTGCCCAGGTCATGCACGACGATCCCCGGGTGGACGCCGCGGTCGACCTCGACGGCGGGCTCGACTTCGGTGAGCAGGGGCCGGTGGGCAGTGTCGTGGCCGACGGCCTGGACCGGCCGTTCCTGCTGATGAACAGCGCCGGGTGGACGCACGACGACGTCTGGTGGCAGCCTTTCTGGGCGAACCTGCGCGGCCCGCACCGCAACCTCCAGTTGTCCGGCGCCGGCCATCTCTCCTTCACCGACCTGCAGGTCCAGCTCCCGCAGATCGCCGACGCCGGCCGGGTGCCCGCGGCCGCCGTCCAGGCCCAGGTCGGAACGGTCGACCCGGCCTCGTCGATCGCTGCGCAGCGCGCCTACGTCGACGCGTTCCTCGACCGCGGCGTGCGCCGCCGCGACAACCACCTGCTCGACGGACCGTCGTCCTGCTTCCCCCAGGTGACGTTCGTGCCGTGACGCCCGGCAGGTGACCTCCCGCGTGCGGTGGTCCGGCCCGATGGGGCGGGCCGCCGTGCGCACCGCCGAACGTCCCTCCCATGGCGGCGTCAGGAATGCTCGGCGGTGCCTTCCGTCCGCGCCGTGTCCGGCGCTGCTCCGACCAGGGCCTCGGCGGCGTGCGTGCGCAGGTAGAGGACGATCCGGCCGCTCCGGTGGGCGGTCGCCAGACCGGCCGCGCGCAGCACCCCGAGATGGTGCGAGACGGTGGCCGGTGCCATGTCCAGCCGGAGCGCCAGCTCGCTCGTCGAGGCGGGCGCGACGAGTTCCGTCAGCAACTGGGCCCGTGAGCGTCCCAGCGCTGCCGCCAGACCCTCGGGTGTCGGTTCCGTCCGACGCTCCCACAGGGTGGCCACACCGCGCGGGGGATAGACGAGGCCGGGCTGCCGCGGCGGATTGCTCTGCGAGAACACCCCGGGCCAGACGAAGACCGACGGGACGAGGACGAGTCCGCGTCCCGCCTCCAGCGCACGGTCCGCCTCGTAGCCGGGGTGGGCGACCCGGAGCGTGCCGCCGTCCCAGGAGACCGCGGGGTGCAGGTCCTGGAAGAGCTCGGCCGCGCCTCCGCGCGCCATCATCCGCGCCCGGTGCAGGATCTCACCGTCCATCAGGCGCCGGATGCGAGGCCAGTGCGGTTCCACGGCGACGCTCCAGTAGGCCCTGATCTCCTCCGCCAGCCGGGCCAGGCCCTCGTCCGGGGCATCGCGGAGCCGCTGCACCAGGGGCGGGAGGGGGCCGGTGATCCGGTCCAGGTCCGTGCGCAGCTCCGCGGCCGAGGTGCCCAGCAGGATGGCCAACTCGTCCTCCAACGAGGGCTCCTCGACCTCGGGAACGGGCGTCAGGAAGTCCGGCACGTACGGCGTGGGAACGGGGATCAGCTCGTACAGCAGGGCGGTGCGGATGCCGTGTACGGCCAGCGCCCGCCGGGTCTGCCGGGCCCAGCCGAGGTGCACGCCGTGCCGGCCCGGGTCCTTCAGCACCTGGACGCCGTTGACCACCTCCCAGAGCGGGGAGCAGGCGAACCGGGTCCGGGCCAGGTCCTGCGCCGAGAAACGCAGCGTCAGCACGCCCGTGGCTCCTTCCGCCGCGGCCCGTGGATTCGACCGACATCGAATCCGTTGGCAGCCGACCCTACCGCCAGCAGACTCGGAGCGGCCGTCAGGCCTCCCACCCGCCGGAACCCTTCGAGAGGGCCTCGTCGCCATGCCCGGACCATCCGCACCCGCCATCACCGAGACCGGCCGCACCCGGCGCCCGCCCGCTCTTCCGCCGCCGGCGGGGAACGGCAGGCTGCTCGGCGCCGCCGTGATCGACAGCGTGGGCAGCGGCCTCGTCGTCGCCTTCGTCCTGGTCTACTTCGCCCGCACCACCACGCTCTCGCTCGCGGCGGTGGGCGGCGCGCTCTCGCTGGCCCGGCTGCTGGCCGCGCCGACCGCCGTCTGCGTCGGCCCGCTCATCGACCGTTGGGGCGCCCGCCGGACGGCCCTCGCGGGCAACGCGGTCTCGGCGGTCGGCTATGCCGGCTTCCTGTGCGGACACGGCGTCTGGCAGATCGTCCTGGTGACCTGGCTCGCCCAGGTCGGGGCCGTCACCTACTGGACGTCGAGCAGCGGTCTGGTGGTGCTCGCCGCCGAGGCCGCCGCCCGCCCGCGCTGGTTCGCCCTGCTGCACACGCTCCGCAACTCGGGGCTCGCGGTCGGCGGCGCGCTCGGCGCGCTGCTGGTCGGCGCGGCCGGCACGGCGGGCCTGAACGCCGTCATGGTCGCGAACGCCGCGAGCTATGCCGCCGCGGCCCTGCTCCTGGCCCGGTGGCGGCCCGTCCGCGAACCCTCCGCGGGGGCCGGGGTCCGGGCCCGGGAACCGGAGCGCCGCCGGGTCGCCGCCGTGCGGCCGGACGGCGGGTACCGTGCGGTGCTCCGGGACCGCCGCTACCTCCTGCTGGTCGCCGTCAACGTGAACTTCGTCTTCACCGCGCTGGTGCTGAACCTGCTGCTCGCCGTCCACATCACGACCGGTCTGCACCGCCCCGCCTGGATCGCCGGCGTGCTACTGGTGGTGAACGGTGTGCAGGTGGCCGTCACCCAGACCGGCGTCAGCCGCCGGCTGGAGCGGTTCCGCCCGGTGCGGGTCATCGCCGCCTCGGCGCTGCTCAACGCCGTGGCCTTCGGCCTCTTCGCGGCCGTCCGCCTGACGCCGGGCTGGTGCGTCCTCGGCGGGCTCCTGCTCGGCATCGTCCTCTACACCCTCGCGGAGACCGCGGCCACACCGTTCTCCGCGGACCTCAGCGTCTCCCTGGCGCCGGAGCACCTGCGCGGCCGGTACCTGGCCGTCCACCAGCTGTCCTGGACCTTCGGCCAGACCGTGGCGCCCGGTGTCCTCACCCTGCTGCTGACCCGGGGCGCCGGCTGGCCTTGGCTGTTCCTGATCGCGCTGAGCCTGGCCGCCGTCCCGGCGCTGCTGCGGCTGGAACGCCTGATCGACGCCCCGGCGACGGCCGTGGATCCGGTGGCCGCCGATGCCCGGATCGCGCGGTGACGATCCCGGGCGGTGGACCCACGGACGGTGGACCGATCGACGGGCTCAGGAGGTGCCGGTGAAGTCGACCTCCTTCGTGCTCACCGTGCCGGCCGTCCGGCCCGGTGCCGCCTGGTAGGACCAGTACAGGTTGGTGTGCGCGACGACCTGCTCCGGCGGCGGCGCACCCCAGGCCGTCAGGTCCTCCGTGGTGTGGGCGTCACCGACCAGGACCGCGTCGTAGCCGCGGACGACTGCGCCGTGCAGCGTCGACCGGATGCAGGCGTCGGTCGGGGCACCGACGACGATCAGCCGCCCCACGCCGAGCCCTGCCAGCACCGATTCGAGCACGGTGTCCTCGAAGGAGTCGCCCCAGTTCTTGGGGACGAGCGGCTCGTCCTCGCCCGGCACCAGCTCGGGGACGATCCGCCACTCCTCGCTCTCCCTGACGAGGTGTTCGTCGGAGTGCTGGACCCAGACGACGGGCACGCCCTCCCGCCGGGCCCGCTCCACCAGGCTGCCGATGTTCGCGACCACGGCGTCGCGCTCATGGGCCCCGGCGACGACGCCGGTCTGCACGTCGACGACCACCAGGGCGGTGTTCGGCCGGTTCTCGAGTGTGGTCATGGTCTTCCCTTGCTCGCGCCGAGGTCTGAACCCGCCACGCTAGACCCACCCGCTGACAGTCCGTCGCACCCCGGCGTGGCAATCCCGGCGGGCGGCGCGCGTGGTGGCCGGGTAGCGTACGGCTCGGCCCGAGGGCGTTCCGCGCCCGGCCGCGGAAGACGGAGGCGGAGAGGGACGTGGGGGCGGCTGCTGTGGGTACGAGTGTTCAGGAGCGCTGGACGCCGTCGGGAGTGAGACTGCGGCAGGTGTCGGCGGACGAGGGGCGGTGGAACTGGCTGCTGGTGCCGGGCGGCCCGGGCCTGGGGTCGGAATCCCTGCGTGGCCTCGCCGTGGCGGCCGGTCTGCCGGGTTCGGTCTGGCTGGTCGACCTGCCGGGGGACGGTTCCAACCGCGCCGGCCCCCGGATCCCGGCCCGTCCGTACTCCCGGTGGCCGGACGTCCTGGCCGAGGCCGCCCGGGAGCTGGACGACGTGGTCATGGTCGGCCACTCCACGGGCGGGATGTTCCTGCTCTCCGTCCCCGAACTGGAGCAGGAGCTCGCGGGCATGGCGCTGGTGGGCAGCGCGCCGCACGCCGGCTGGCGCCCGCACTTCGCCCGGTGGGCCGAGACGCATCCGATCCCCGCCGTGGAGACCGCCGCCCAGGCGTACGCCGCGGGCCCGGACGACCGGACCCTGCGCGCGTTGACGCTGGCCGCCGCACCCTGGAGCTTCACCCCCGACGGGCTGGCCGAAGGCCGGGCCCTGCTGGCGGAGTTGCCGTACTGCCAGTCCGCGGTGGCCTGGGCCGACGCCCACTTCGACGAGGACTACCGGGCGGGGTGGGCGCCGCGGACACTGCCCACCCTCGTCGTCGGCGGCGCCCTGGACCGCGTGGTCGACCAGGGCGTCTGGCACGACGCCGGTGACTTCGACCGGCCGAACGTCCTCCGGCGGACGATCGAGCGCGCAGGCCACTTCCCCTGGATCGAGAACCCGGCCGCGGTCCGGGAGGCCTTCGCGGACCTGACGGCGATGCTGCACTGAGCCACGGCGGGCCGGCCGGACCCGGTGCGGCGGGCGTCCTGCCGGTGCCCTACCGTGGGCACCGCCGGTACCGGGTGGCGAGGACGGGAGTCTCAGGTGGACGTGCCGCTGATCCTGCTGAGGGACCTCGCGCGCGACCAGGTCGTCCCCTGGCTGGCCCGGGTGCGGGCCGGGCGGCGGGCCGCGCTCGTCGCGGCGGGCGGCGCCGCCCGGATGCCCTGCCGACTCGCGTCGGTGTCCCGGCTGGAGCTGTTGGACGGCGCCTCGGCCGGCCACCTCCTGGTCGAACCGGGGACACCGGCCCTGCGGTTCACCGGACGGCGGGCGGGACCCGAGATCGAGATCCCCGTGGGCGGACAGGTCGTGGTGGTCACCGGCGCCGAACCCGACCGGTTCGCGAGCCGGGTCGGCCGCACGGTGACCCGCTACGAGAGCGTCCCCGGGCGTCCGGTGTGGATCGAGACGACCGCGCACGACGCGCTCCTCGTCCGCCGGGCGCTGACCGCCGCACCACTCGCCACCCCGGCCGGGGTGGCGCGCCGACCGGTCAGGACCTGACGGCCCGCCTCACCAGGGGAGCGGCCCCTCGGCGTCGAAGTAGCCCCCGGTGGGTCCGTCCGGGCCGATCTGCGCCATCCGCACGATGATCTCGGCGCCCTGCTCGACGGTCTGGATGCCGGTGTTCCCGTTCAGGTCCGTCCTGGTGAAGCCGGGCTCCACGGCGTTGATCCGGATGGCCGGGAACGCCTTCGCGAACTGCACGGTGATCATGTTCACCGCGGCCTTCGAGGCCGGGTAGGCGACGCCCGGGTACGCGGCCGCCGGGGTGCCCGGGCGGCTGACCCGGGTCAGCGAGGCCAGGCCGCTGCTGAGGTTCACCACGACCGGAGCGGCCGAGCGCTGGAGCAGCGGGAGGAACGCGTGGGTGACCCGCACCGTGCCGAAGACGTTGGTCTCGAACGTCCGCCGCATCAGTTCGGCGGTCACCTCGGCGGCGCCGATCACCCTGTTCCCGTCGCCGCGCTCCTCGATGCCCGCGTTGTTGATCAGGACGTCGAGCCCTCCGTCGGCCTCCACCGCCTTCGCCGCGGCGTCCACGGACGCGTCGTCGGTGATGTCGAGCACGAGCAGGCGCGCGCCCAGCCGCTCGGCGGCCTGCCGCCCCCGCTCCGCGTCCCGCGCCCCGATGTAGACGGTGTGCCCCGCGGCGACGAGCCGGCGGGCGGTCTCGAAGCCGAGACCCTTGTTCGCTCCGGTGATCAGTGTGGTCGTCATGCGTCCAGACTCGCGTCCAGGGGCCGTGTCCGACCAGTGCCCCGGCCGTCCTGGGACTCCCGGTACCAGGACGGGGCGCGGCCCCCGCGCCACACTGGACACCATGGCGCATGCGGAATTCGGACCGGCAGTACGCCGATGGCGCGACCGGGTGCCGCCGGAGGCGGCCGGGCTGCCCTCCGGCGGACAGCGGCGCGCCGCCGGACTGCGCCGCGAGGAGCTCGCCCTGCTGGCCGGCATCTCCGTCGACTACGTCACCCGGCTCGAACAGGGCCGGGCCTCGCATCCCTCGGCGCAGGTCGTCGAAGCCCTCGCGCGCGCCCTGCGGCTGTCGGGTGCCGAGCGCGCCCACCTGTTCCGGCTGGCCGGGCTGGCGCCGCCGGGCCCGGAGACCGTCCCCGCGTACATCACCCCGAGCGTCCAGCGCCTGTTGGACCGGCTGGCCGGAACTCCCGTCGCGGTCTACGACGCGTCGTGGACGCTGCTCACCGCCAACGCGCCCTACGCGGCCCTGATGGGCGATCCGTCCGGCTGGCGGGGGAACGAGCGCAACGGCGTCTGGCGCAACCTGGTCGGTCCGGGCAGCCCCGTCCGGCACACGCCGCAGGAACGGCGGGCGTTCGAGGCCGGCCTGGTGGCCGACCTGCGGGCGGCCGCCGACCGGTATCCGGCCGACCCGCGACTCCGGCGGCTGGTCGCCGACCTGCGCGCCGCCGGCGGGCGGTTCGCGGAGCTGTGGGACGCCGGCGCGGTCGGCACCCACGAAGCCGCGCGCAAGACCATCGACCACCCGCACGTGGGCGCGGTGACGCTGGACTGCGACGTGCTCACGGTGGCCGGCAGCGACCTGCGGATCATGGTCTACACCGCCGAGCCCGACAGCGAGGACGCCGAACGCCTGGCCATGCTCACGGTGCTCGGCACCCAGGCCCTGACCGGCTAGTGCTCGGGTGGCGTCCGCCCGGATGCGGTCGGCGGCACAGGTCGGCTCCTGGTCAGGCAGAAGGGATGCCCGGCCGGGTCGGAGAGGACCCGCCACCTGTCGCCGCCGGGTTGGTGCTCCGGCCTGATCGCGCCCAGTTCCATCAGCAGGGCCTCGGCCTCGTCCAGGTCGTCCACCGCGAAGTCGAGGTGCATCTGCTGCGGCGCCGTCCGGTCGGGCCACCGGGGAGCCCGGTAGCCGTCGACGCGCTGGAAGCCGAGGAAGAGCCCGTCCTCGCGGGTGAGGCCGGCGAAGTCGCCGTCGGAGTCGGGGTGAGGCTCGAACCCGGTGGCCTGCCGGTAGAACGCGGCCAGCGCCTCGGGCTCGGCGCAGTCGAGTGTGATCGCGGTCAGCTTCATCTGCAGGGGCATGGCGTCACACCGTAGTGATCGGTGCTCACCCACGGCCACCTGATTGCCGAGGACCGCCCGGTACGACTCCGATGTACCGGGCAGTCCGTCCGCGGGAGGCCGCGACGTCGTACGGGAGCACCGGACCCGAGCACCGGGTCCTCGCCCCGGCGGCCGACGGCCGTTCCGGTGGGGCCGTGACGGGCCCGGCCCGGCTTCCCGCGACCGCGCTGCGCCATGTCGCCGTCCGACCGTCAGGGGCGGTCGAACAGGCCGCCATTGACAGCCGGCGGCGGGGCTCGATGTAATTCGGTACGCAGCGTTCCGGCCGTTTTCGGGCTGTTCCCGGGGAAAGCAGGACATCATGGGTACGGAATTCGAACCGGGCGGTGCCGGGCATTCCAGGATCGCCGCACTGTACGCGCGCGACGAGACGTGCCGGGCCCTGGGAATCGCCCTGGACGAAGTCTCCAGCGGGCGTGCGCTGATGCGCATGCGGGTGACAGCCGGGATGTTGAACGGCCATGGGACGGCGCACGGCGGGTACTTGTTCCTGCTGGCAGACGCGGCATTCTCGTACGCCTGCAACAGCTACGGCCCGGTCACCGTCGCGCAGGCCGCGCAGGTCACGTTCCTGGCCCCGGCGGCGGTCGACGACGACCTGGTCGCCGAGGCGGTCGAGCGGGCACGGTCGGGGCGGCACGGAATCTACGACGTGACCGTCCGGCAGGCGGCCGGGAAGGTCGTGGCGGAATTCCGCGGCCAGAGTGTGATGCTCTCCGGAAAGCCGTTCGGCGACTGAGCGGGCCGCCGCATTTCCGTCGCCCGCCGTTCATTCGGTTTCCATGCGCCGGACCGCTCCGGCCGACGGCGGGCGGCGGGCGGGCCCGAATCGCCGGCGCTTGAAAGCCGCCGGGGCGAACGACATCGGTCGCCCGCCCCGGCGGCTTTCGTGCGTCAGCGCGTCCGCCGGTCCGCCGGTTCGTGGGTCAGGCGGGCGGGCGCTCGTCGACGACCTGTCGGAGCTTGCCCGTCCGCGGGTTGGTGAGCAGTTCGGAGCGTGGCACCCACTCGATGACCAGCGGGTGGATGGTGCCGTCGGCGACCTCGTCCGGGTACTGGGGGCGGGCCGCGTAGACCGCCTCGACGAGTCGCTCGCTCAGGCCCGGGGAGGCTCCTCGGTGCATCCCAGGCGAAGGATCAGGCCGTCCCGGCCGTCCCATCGGCGTTGCACCATCTGCATGCCGGCGATGACCCGACCCGGGTCGGCGGCGAGCAGCACCGCGCGGATGTCCTCGGACGGCATCGCGGTCGACCCGACCCGGGCACCCTCCTCCGACCGGCCCAGGAGGCGGAACCTCTGGCACTCGGGGTCGACCCACTCGGCGCGGTCCCCGGCCGGGTAGCGCAGGATCGGCATCAGGGTGCGGAACAGGTTGGTGACCACGACCCGGCCCGGCACGCCGACGGCCGTGATCGGCTCACCGGTCGCTTCGTCGACGAGCTCCACCACCGTGCGGTGCGGGAAGGCCTCGTGGACGCGGACGTCCTCGCCGGGCACCGGCGCGGCGACCAGCCCGGCGTCGACCGACGCGTAGCCCACCGAGGAGACGGCGGCCTTCGGGAAGGCCCGTGACAGGATCGGCCGGAGGTCGTCGAAGAGCAGGTCGCCGCCGAAGAGCAGCAGCTCCACGGAGTCGGCGACCCGCCCGCACCGGACGAGGTGCTCGGCCACCGCGCTCAGCTTCATCGGCTCGCCCGCCAGGACCTGCACGCCGAAACCGGCGATCAGGTCGGCGATGTAGTCGTCGGGGGCGGTGCCGCCGACCGGGAGGCGGACGTTGTCCACCGGCGCGTGGTGCAGCGCTCCCTCGATGAAGAGGAACCCGCTGTAGAGCTCGCCGGCGCGGAACAGGTTGGCCACCCGGTGCCCCGCCTTGAGGCCGGCCCGGACGATGCCGGCACCGAAGGCCGTCACCGCGTCGGTGTGCTCGGTTCGCGTCCACGGGGAGAACTTCGGGGCACCGGTGGTGCCGCCGGTCTTGTAGACACCTGCGTCGTTCAGCGGACCGGTCAGCAGCCGGTTGTCCGGCCAGGTGTTCGCCGCCCAGAACGCGGCCTGGTCGAGGACGGGCAGCTGGGTCAGGTGCGAGACCGTCCGCGGCACGTCCCGGTACGTCTCCGCGTAGAACGGGGAGTTCGCCCGGGCGTGGTCGACCAGTTCCTGAAGGGGTTTCGCGGGCACTGCATCTCCTGATCTCTACGGGGATTCGGGCTGCCCGATCCAGGTGCGGGCGAGTGATTGCACGGTCGAGCCGTCCCGGTCGGCCAGCTTGTGGCCCACGTGGTCGGCGGCCCACCGGTTGGCGGGGACTCGGAAGGCGGGCCGGTCGGCGCGAAGGGTCCGCACCACGACCTCGGCGACGTCCTGCGCCACCTGTCCGGCCCCCTCCCAGCCCTGGCTGCCGATCCACGCGACGTAGTCGGCGAAGGTGGGCGCGTAGGGGCCGGAGGCGGCCTGCACCGTTGCGCGGTTGATGTCCGGGAAGATGCCGAACGAGGTGTCACGGACGAATCCCGGCACCACGATCGACACATCGACACCGTGGGCCGCGGCGACCGGCGCCAGGCTCTCCATGAATCCCTCGACGGCGAACTTCGCAGCGCAGTAGGCCTCGTTGAACGGCTGGCCGACGACGCCGTGCACGCTGCCGATGGTGACCAGCCGGCCGTGCCCGGCCCGCAGCAGCGGCATCGCGGCCCGCGTCACCGCGACGACGCCGAAGAAGTTCACCTCCAGGTTGGCCCGCAGCGCCGCCATCGTCGACATCTCCACGGTGGGGTCGAAGTTGGAGATGCCGGCGTTGTTGACCACCGCGTCCAGCCGTCCGTACGCCTGCGCGACGTCGTCGATGCAGGCCGCCACCGAGTCGGCGTCGGTCACGTCGAGCCGGCGGATGTCCACCGTGACACCGGCCCGCTCCGCCGCGTCGCGCAGCGCGCCCGCCCGGTCCGTGTCCCGCATGGTGGCCACCGCGGTGAAGCCGGCCCGGGCCGCGGCGACCGCGGTGGCCAGCCCGATGCCGGAGGACGTCCCGGTGATCAGCGCGATGCGCTGTTCCGTCGTCATGGCGTGCTGTCCGCGAGGGCGGGCTCGGTGCCGGCGGCCGGGTCGGCGCCGGACGCCTGATCGCGCTCCCGATCGGCCGCGTCGAGCAGCGGCTGGATCCGGACGGCCGGCAGGAAGGAGAACGCCGCCAGCAGCGTGCCGCCGGCCATCGTCACCCGCGCGGCGTCGAGGATCCCCATCGAGTCGGTCAGCAGGCTGACGGCCAGACCGCCGGCGAGGGCGGCCAGCGGGATCACGCCCCAGGTCACCGTCCGGTACGCCGCGTGCATCACGCCCTGGTTCCCGGCGGTCATCCGCGACTGCCGGGCGGGTGCGCTGCAGACATTGATGCACGACATGAAGAAGCCGTAGCAGCCCATCGTCACGGCGAGCACCGGACCGGACGGCAGAGCGGGCGCGGCGAGGACGCCGAGCCCGACCAGGCAGTGCAGCAGGAGGCCCCAGGCCATCGTCCGCCCGGTGCCGAACCGTTCGCTGATCTTCGGGGACACCACGGCGCCCAGCAGCGCGCCGACCGCCGCGACCGACATGGCCGCGCCGAACACCCCGACCGACACGCCGAGCCCCCGGTACGCGAGGACCGGCAGCACGGTGACGAAGACGGGGCCGCCGCAGTTGAGCGTCACCGCGGACACGACCACCCGCCGCAGCACCGGATCGGCCCAGTTCAGCCGGAAGCCCAGCGTCAGCCGCTCCCGTACGGAGCCCTGGACGACCGTCCGCTCGCCCCAGGGGTGCATCGAGCGGAAGCACACGGCCGACACCAGGTAGCTGGCGGCGTCCACGAGCAGGGCGGCCACGCCGAGCGCGCTGTAGAGGCCGGCCGCGATCGACGGTCCGGCCACCTCGGACACCGAGCGGCTGCCCTCCAGCCGCGAGTAGGCGCGGACGAGGTGGTCCTTCGACACGACGGCCGGCACGGCGATGAGGTAGCCGACGGTGAAGAAGATCGTCGCGCCGCTGATCACCGCCACGCAGCCGAACAGCAGTGGGGTGGAC
Organism: Kitasatospora paranensis; assembly: GCF_039544005.1. Lineage (NCBI taxonomy): Bacteria > Bacillati > Actinomycetota > Actinomycetes > Kitasatosporales > Streptomycetaceae > Kitasatospora > Kitasatospora paranensis. Next base: position 820,905 of record NZ_BAABKV010000001.1, on the reverse strand, counting down.
AGCCACCCCAGCCAGTACGCCAGCGGGATGACGGCCACCGCGGCCAGCCGGACGAGGTCGCAGACGAGCATCGTCCAGCGCTTGTTCCACTGGTCGACGAGGACGCCGGCGACCGGCCCGAGCAGCGGGATGCCCAGGTACTGGGCCATCGCCACGATGCCCACCTGCAGGGCGGACGCGTGCAGGACGAAGATCATCAGGGTCGGCACGACGAAGACGGTGACCCGGTCGCCGACCGTGCTGACCGCCTGCCCGGCCCAGAACAGGTTGAACCCGCGGCCCAGCGAGACCGGCAGTCGGGGCTTCACGACTCCTCCCGGACGACGAACGTGGCGGTCTTGCCCGTCCGGTCGTTGCTGATCAGCCCGTCGACCTGCCGGACCTGGAACGACTGCGGATCGTGCTGGAAGGCGGTGCTGAGCGTGAAGGTCGCGGAGAGCAGCTCCCGGCGCAGCCGCTCGATGTCCACGGTGGCGCCCCGGTCGGCCAGCAGCAGCACCTCCACGGTGCCGACCCGGCCGCCCTGGTGGGTGATCAGGACCTGGGCCCGGGAGACGCCCGGCTCGCGCTCCGCCCGGGCGACCACCTCGGCCACGTCCAGGCCGAGGCCGCGGACCTGCACCACGCTGTCCTGGCGGCCCAGGACCTGCATCGCCCGGCCGGGCCGGCCGCACGGACAGGCCACCAGCCGGCCGGCGTCGCCCGTCCGGTAGCGCAGCACCGGGTTCAGCATCTCCGGGTTGAGCGTGGTGAAGTCCAGCCGGTCGTCCGGTCCGACGTGCACCAGCTGTTCGGGCAGCGGATGGAAGGTGTCGTCCGGGCAGTCGGGGGTGTTGGTGCCGACGACCCAGGTCTCGGTGCTGCCGAACATCCCCCAGCGGCGCGCGTCGGGGGCCACCGCGGCCATGTCCTCCTCCAGTTGGGGCTGCCAGGCCTCGCCGAGCCAGAGCACCTTGCGCAGCGCGGGAAGCTTCAGGCCGGCGGCGCGGGCGTGCGCGAACCAGAGCCGGAGCACGCTCGGGGTGCCGCCGATCGCGGTCACCCGGCGGGCGGCGAGGAAGGCCAGCCAGCCGGGGTACTCGTCGGCGGTGACGGAGCCCACCGCGATGATCCGGCACCCGGACAGGTCCGCCAGTGCGGCGGCGAGGAAGTGCGCGCCCCACATCCGGCCGGCGCCCCACGCGTTGACGAACACGTCGTCGTGGTCCAGCGGCTGCCAGTGCGCGTGGACCCCGGCCATGTAGAAGCCGGTGGGTGCGTGGCCGACCTTGGGCGCGCCGGTGCTGCCACCGCTCTGGAAGATCCAGGTGGCCGTCTGCTCCGAGCGCGGTTCGAGGTGCGCGAGGGCGACGTTGAGGTCGTCCTTCAGCAGCGGAGGCAGCGCGGCGACCTGGTCGAGCGTCAGCGGTTCGCCGTGGTCGGCGTAGCGCGGCGCCAACCCGGGCACCGTGCGCAGCCGTTCCAGTGTCCGGCGGGCCACGTGCAGGTGCGGCTCGGCCGCCTCCGGCGGCAGTGAGAACGACGGCGTCATCGGGTCTCCTCTCCGCGCCGGACATGACCGCACCGGCCGTGGTGGTGGTGTTGGCCAGCCACTTCGCGTGGGCGTCCCGGTAGGCGGCGAACCGGGCGCGGGTGATGTCCCGCTGGATCGAGCGGTGCGGGTCGTCGAAGTCCGGGGCGATCACGCCGTCCGGCTCGAGTTCGGAGAACCAGTACCGCTCGCCGTCGAACAGGAAGTCGACGCAGAAGAAGGGGATCGGCAGCCGTTCGGCGAAGTAGGCAGTGGCCTCTGCCAGTTCGTCCGGTATCGGCGCGAACTCCATGGTGCCGCCGCGGCTGGCGTTGGCCACCGGCGAGCCGGCCTCCGGGGTCCGCTTCAACAGCCCGTACGGCTTGCCGTCGACGACGTACACCCGGTGGTCGACCGTGCCGTCGCCCAGGTAGGGCTGGACCACGAGGGTGGTGTCCCCGCCCTGCGCCAGGCTGGCCAGGCCGCGGATGTCCTCGGCGCTGCGCGCCAGGTTGATGCCGCCGCCGCCGCACCAGCCGGCGGGCTTGACGATCGCCGGGTAGGTCATGTTCGCGAGGGCCACCTCGTAGAGGTGCTTGCCGACGTCCCGCCCGGTGCCGATCCGGATCGACGGGATCGGGGGCACCGGGGAGCCGTCCAGGTGCAGCAGGGTGGCCAGCTTGTCGTTGCCGATGAGCGACACCTGCGGCGGGAACGGCAGGTAGAACCCGGCCTGTTCGAGGACGGCGTACAGCGCGTACTGGTTGAAGACGTCCATCGACTGGTAGGGCAGCGAGTAGAGCGCGGTGACGAACAGCGTGTCCTCGGGCGTGACCAGTTCGTCGTCCACGTACACCCGGGGCCTGCCGCGGACGGTGCCGTCGACCGTCACCGCGTCGGGGGAGTGCCTGGTCCAGCTCATCCCGCACTCCTTGGCGACCTCCGCGTAGAGGTCCCAGAAGTAGTGCTTCCACATCGCGCCCGTCCGGGTCGACTCCCGGTCGGGGAAGATCCAGCACATCCGGCGCAGCGGGCCGCCGGCCTCGGGGTCGTCCGGGGTGAGTACGGCGTTGGCCGTGCTGGGGGTGCCGGACGCGCTGTCCGGTCGTTCGTCCTGTGCGGAGACGGGTTTCACGGCGGGTCCTTCCGGGGGAGGTTCAGGAACACGGTGCGCCGGACTGCTCGGCCCACCATCGGCGGCCGGGCTCCGGGAGGGTGTCCACCGGGTCGTAGTAGGGGTGGCGCCGGTCGAGCAGCGCATTCGGGTCGGTGTCGTCGCCCGTGCGGACCTCGAGTCCGGTGCGGTAGTTCTTGGTCCAGTACGAGATGCCGCGTTCGCGGTCGTAGGCCACGGCCTGGTGCACCCAGCGTTTGCCGACGTGCGGCACGTCGCAGACGATGCGCGGCGTGGCGTAGCCCGGCAGGTAGCCCATGATCGCCTCCTGGAGCACCTGGGCCTCGTGCACGGAGGTCCGCCAGTGCTCGGCGCTGGGGATCATGTCGCAGAGGTAGAAGTAGTAGGGCAGGATGTTCGCCTCGTCCTGCAGGGCGAAGCAGAGGTCGAGCAGGTCCTCGGCGGTGGCGTTGACCCCGCGCATCAGTACGCCCTGGTTGCGGACGTCCCGAATGCCCGCGTCCAGCATGGCCCGGGCCGCCTCGGCGACCAGTGGCGTCACGGACTGCACGTGGTTGGCGTGCGTGTGGACGGCGAGGTTGACCGAACGCCGGGCGGCCACCGCGGCCACCCGGCCCAGCCCCTCCACCACCTTCGGCTGCAGCCAGTGCTGCGGCAGCCCGACCACGGCCTTGCTGGCGAGCCGGATGTCGCGCACCGAGCCCAGTTCCAGCAGCCGCAGCAGGAACGACTCCAGTTGCGGCCAGGGCACGTTGGCGAGGTCGCCGCCGGAGACCACCACGTCGCGCACGGTCGGGGTGCGCTTGAGGTAGTCGAGCATCTGCTCCTGCCGGTCGGCCGGCCGGAGCACCAGTCTCGCCTTGGTGACCTGCGGGGTGGAGTTGCCGACCAGGTCCATCCGGGTGCAGTGCCCGCAGTACTGCGGGCAGGTGGAGACCAACTCGGCCAGCACCTTGGTGGGGTAGCGGTGGGTCAGGCCCTCCACCATCCACATCTCGGCCTCGTGCAGCGAGTCGCGCTCGGCCTTCGGGTGACTGGGCCACCGCGGGTGGCGGTCCGCCCGCACGGGCAGCATGTAGCGGCGCACCGGGTCGGCCAGGAACGCCTCGGTGAACCCGTGCGGGTCGGTCGGCGCGTACGGCGCCATGGTGTTGAGCATCTGCGGCGGCAGCAGCATCGACATCGTCGCGAACTGCTCCTGATCGGCCGCGAGTTCCTCGTACAGCCGGTCGGTGAGCAGCCCGCCCGTGACGGCCTGCAGCTGCCGCGCGTTCTTGACGCAGTGGGCCCGCTGCCACTGGGCATCGCGCCACTGCGCCGTGGTGACATGCCGCCAGCCCGGCAGCCGCCGCCAGTCCGGCTCGGCCAGCGGGGTCCGTACGTACTGGTACGGCTGCCGGGTCGTGTGCTGGTCCATCGGGCGGCTCTACTGGCCGGAGAAGAGCGTGGCGAAGCGGGTCCGCAGCTCGCGCTTGAGCACCTTGCCGGTCGGGCCGAGCGGGAAGTCCGCTGCGGTCCGGGCGATGCTCACCGAGGCGAGTGCGGCAAGTCCGGCCTCCGTCAGCGCCTTGTTGGCGGCCTCCTGGACGTCCTCGGCCGAGCTGTGCGCGGCCTCGGCCTGCAAACGGACGACGGCGATGGGGCGTTGGCCCTCGCCGGCGGCCCCGGGCACGCCGACCACCGAGCAGTCCTGGATCAGGTCGGCGCAGTCGGCCAGCAGCACCTCCTCGATCGGCAGGCTGTAGACCGGGCCGGTCACGGTGTCGATCACGTCCACCGTGCGGTCCAGGTGGTAGAAGGAACCGTCGGCGTCACGGCGGGCCACGTCACCGGTCAGCCAGTAGCCGGCCAGCTCGAAGGTGGCGGTGAGCTTGGGGTTGTTCCAGTAGCCCGGGGTCCTGGACGGGGTGACCACACCGAGCATTCCGACCGTGCCGTCGGGGGCCTCGACGCCGTCCTCGTCCAGCACGGCCGCCTTGAGGACGACTTCGAGCGGCTTTCCGACGCAGCGGTCGTTGCGGACGCTCTCCGGCGTGGTCACCTGCCCGAACAGTGCCATCCCCATCTCGGACGAGCCCAGGCCGTCGATGAACTGCGAACCGGGCAGAGCCGGCCGCTCGGCCCGCTGCTGCGGCAGCAGCCAGGGCTCGATCAGCCCGGCCGGCCGCTCGCCGAGCTCCACCAGCCGCCTGATGTGCCCGTAGTGCGCGCTGTCGCCGGTGTTGAACCAGGAGTGCACCTTGGCCGCTCCGGCGACCGGGAGTTCACCGGTGGCCAGCTCGACGAAGGTCCGCGGGAAGGAGGCGACCATGGTGGGCCGGAAGGCCTCCATCACCGGCTCCACGACGGATCGCCGCCAGTCGGACATCACCACGGTCGGCAGGCCGAGCAGCGTCGCGGTCAGGAAGTAGCTGAGGCCGCCCGCGTGCGTGTGCGGCATCAGGGACATCAGCCGGTCGTACGGCTCGGCGGGGAAGCGCACCATGCGCGGCTGCTTGCCGTCCCAGAACTGGCGGTGCGCCAGCATGGTGGACTTCGGCGTGCCGGTGGTGCCGGAGGAGTGGATGAGCGCCACCACGTCGTCCGCGGCATGCCGGTACGGGTAGTCCTCGGGCAGCGAGGCCGACTCGGTGTCGAACGCCTGGATCTCCGCAGCCATGGCGATGAAGCGCGGCCGGCGCTGCGGGTCCTCGCGGTAGGCCGCGGCGAGCCGGGTGGGATCGTCCGCGACGACGCCGACCACGCCCACGTGGTTCAGGTAGCGGACCATGACGTCGTGCCGCATGGCGTCGTTGACCAGGGCGGGGACGGCGCCCAGTGCGGTGAGGGCGAGGAAGTGGAGCAGGGGTTCCAGACCCTCCCCGACCACCACCCCGACCGGATCGCCGGCCCGGACACCGTTCGCCCGGTACCACGTGGCGTAGCGGTCGCGCAGGGCGGCGAGGTCGAGCAGGCTGTGGCCACGCAGCACGACGGCGCCGCGGTGGTCCGTGTGGTGGCTGTAGGCGAACGGCACGGCACGGTTCGGGTTCGCCGCGATGGCATGGTCGAGGAAGTTGCCTGCACCGAGGCCGGGTTCGGTCATCAGCTGTTGCCGGACGGCGAGAGGTGCGACGGGACTCCGGTCGCTCATGGCGATCTCCTGAAGGCTGGCCCGACCCGGTTCTTGTGGAACCGGTGCCGGGCGAACGGTGTCGAGGAAGGCCGGTCCGCGGGGGACCGGTGGCGCAGGGGTGACGGCTGGGCGGTGGGTCGCTCAAGGAGATGGTCGAGCGGCCGGCGCCCGGGGCCGGTGAAGGTCGCGCGGTCGGGCTGGTGGGGCGCGGGGTGGGGCTGGTGCGGCGAGGGAGTTGGGCTGGTGGGGGCGCGGGGTTGGGAGCCCGGCTGGGCACGGGACCTGGCGGCCCCTCCGGAGTGGTGAATGCGGCGCCACTCCGGTGGTCGCCGGGTCGGGAGTCCGCTAGGGCAGGCCGAGGATCTCTGCCACCACGCGGTGGCCGGAGCGGACGGCGCCCTCCATGAGCCCGAAGTACTCGGTACTGGTCTCGGTGCCGGCCCAGTGCACCCGCCGGTGCGGCGTGGTCAGCGTCGGGCCGTGCCGGAGCCAGTCGCCCGGCCCGAGGAGTGCCGCATAACAACCTTGGCTGTACTGCTCGTTGACCCAGTCGGTGACGTGGAGGCCGATCGGGTCCGGGAGCATCGGGAACAGCCGGGAGGCCTGGTCGACCGCTGCCGCGCGCTGCTGCTCCGGGGCGAGTGCAGCGAATCGGTGCGCCTCGCTTCCGGTGACGAAGCCCGTCAGGACGCCGGGACCGCCCTCGGCGGGCGAGTCGTCCACGGTGGACAGCAGTGGGCCTTCGGCGCTGACCGACCAGCCGGAAAGCCCGTGCTCGCGCCAGACCGGCTCGGGGTAGATCAGGTTCACCTTGACCGCGCAGCCGCGGGCCGTCCGTCCGCTTGCCCGGGACACCGGCAGCTCAGGATGGTGGCCGAGGGCGGTGGCCAGCAGCGGCGGCAGAGCGATCACCGCAACGTCCGCCCGATAGGTGCCGTGCGCGGCGTGGACGGTGACCCCGTCGCTGTCCTGGTGGACCGCCCGTACGGGCTCGGACAGCCGCACCTGCGCGCCCGGCCGCTCGGCCAGGCGTTCGGCGAGCCGCTCGCAGACCCGGTGCGCCCCGCCCGCGATCCGATCCTGCTGAGCACCGCCCTCGAAGGCGTTCAGGTAGCGAATGCCGCCGCCCGAGCGCAGGTAGAAGGCCATGTGCAGGACGGAGACGTCGGCCGGATCGGCGGCCATCATCTCGCCCAGGAAGAGCGGGAAGAAGAGCTGTGCGTCCGGGTGGGTCAGGTGCTTCTCGGCCCACTCGGCCGCGGTCAGGGTGTCGAGCCGTTCGGCATCCGGCGTCAGCCAGGGCGCGTCGGGACGGACGGTGGCGGTGAGCTCGTCCAGCAGCTCGAACATGTCGCCGAGCGCCACGGCGTTGAGCGGCGGGAACCGACCGTCCCTGGTGGTGTCCCCCGTGCCGAGCGCGAAGCGGCTGGCGCCGGCCATCGTGGTCGGTGTGGTCTTGAGGTCCAAGTCCGCCAGCAGGGCGAGAAGTTCGGTGTGTCGCTCGCCGAGGTAGGCGGCGCCGGCGTCGATCCATCGGTCGGGAGCGACCTGGAGGCCGTGGGTGCGGCCGCCGACCCGATCGCGCGCCTCGAGTACGGTGACCTCGATCCCGCAGGCCGCCAGCCCGGTGGCAGCGGTGAGGCCGGCGAGCCCGGCTCCCACCACGACGGCACTGGCGACGCCTCCGCGGCCCGCGGCGACGAGTCCTGGCGTGGGCCCGAGTTCCGTCCTGGGCCTGGGCCCGGGAGAGGTGCCGAGCGAGGGACCGTGGGAAGGGTCGAGAGAGGTGCCGAGTGAGGGGCTGCGGGCAGGCTCGGGCGAGGGGCCGTGGGACGGACCGAGCGTGGCGGAGCGGTCGTTGCCGGTCACCGGGCGGCCGCGATCGCAGTGGCCAGGCCCTGCGGCGTGGGCGCGAGCAAGAAGTCCTCGAACGTCAGCTCCACGCCGTGGCTGCGGGCGATGGCGCTCAATACCCGGGTGGCGATCAGCGAGTCGCCGCCGAGCAGGAAGAAGTCGGAATCCGGCGTGATGTCGGGAGTCTCCAGTACGCGACGGAAGATCGCCACCACACCTGCCACACCAGCCACATCCGTCCCCGTGCCTGCGCCGATGCCTGCGCCGATGCCGGGTGCCGACGCGGTCTCGATGCGAGGAGCGGCCTCCGTGCCCGGCCCGGAGGGCCGGCCCCCGGGTGACGTGCCGGTGGCGTCGGCGGCCGTGGTGGTGGTGTCAACGCTCATCGAAGGTCTCCTTTGACCTGATCGGGGGTCGCGTGTCGCTGATGGGAGGCTGTTCGGTCGACCTTGCCGCTGGCGGTGAGGACCAGGCCGGGGACGACGGTGATGCGGCTCGGCACCAGATGGCCCGGCACCCGCCCGCGCAGGTACGACCGGACTTCGCTGTCCAGGGTCGAGGTCTGTGCGTGCCGTCGCGGCACCACGTAGGCGACAAGGGTGGACCGTCCGGCGACCGTGGCCCCGGCCACCGCCACCGCGCTCACCTCGGGGTGGCCGGCGATGTGAGCCTCGACCTCGGCCGGGTCCACGCGGATGCCGCGCACCTTGATCTCGTGGTCCAGCCTGCCCTCGTGGATGAGGACGCCGTCCGGCGAACTGCTCACCCGGTCGCCCGTGCGGAAGCAGCGCTCGCCGTCGAGGGTGGTGAACCTGGCCTCGGTGGCCTCCGGTAGCCCGAGGTAGCCGAGCGCCAGAGCGATGCCGCTGATCAGCAACTCGCCCTGCTCGCCGATCCGTTGAACGACGTGGGGCAGTGCCCGGCCGATCGGTGCGCGGGTGCCGATGTCCCACCGGGTGCCGGGGAGGAGGCCTGGGGCCCGCACAGGTCGACGGCGTGGGTCACCAGCGTGGTCTCGGTGCAGCCGTAGGTGTTGACCAGTCGGATCCCTGTGGTGTCCAGGCTGCTCCAGTCGGCCAGGCGGGCAGGGTTCGCCGCCTCCCCGCCGATCACCACGAGCCTGAGGCAGCTGGGCAAGGGCTGCTGGTCCTCGGTGAGGTGGAGCACGAGCTCGTGCCAGAAGGCGGTGGGGAGGTCGAGCACCGTGATCCGCTCGCGCTCGACCATCCGGAGGAACCGGTGGAAGGATCCCGAGTGGGCCTCGCTGTCGAGGACCAGGGCTGCTCCGGTGGTGAGGGCCGGCAGGATCTCCTCGAAGGAGGTGTCCCAGTTCAATGAGGCGAACTGCAGGACGCGGTCGTCGGGCGTGAGGGCGAAGAGGCCGCTCAGCGCGTGCACTGCGCTGGAGATGGCCCGGCGCGGAGTGACGACGGGTTTCGGTTGCCCGGTCGAACCCGATGTGAAGAGAATGTATGCCGGCATGTCGTGGGCGACTCTGTTCCGGGCACTGCCGGGCGCGTCTGCCGCGAGGGGACGTTCTGCGGCGGCTAAGCCGGTGGCGGCCGAATCCCGAGGGTCTGTGAACGGGGTTCGTGACGCGGCCGGGGCCGGTTCCGTGGCGGGCCCTAACTCCATTAATTCCAGGTCGAGTCGGGACGCCTGCTCGCGGTCGCTGCCGACGATTGCGCGGCATCCGGCCGCCGACACCATGGCCTGCTGACGCTGCAGCGGAAATGCCGGATCGACGGGGCAGTAGACGCCCCCTGCTGCGAGGATCCCCAGCAGTGCGACGACTGTTTCGGGAGTGCGGGTCGCCTGTACGGCAACTGCGCCCGGAATGGCTCCCAGGTCCGCCGTCAGGCGTTCGGCCAGGGTGTTCGCCAGCTCGTGGAGCCGGTGGTAACGCACGGTGTGCCCGTGGTGGAGGATCGCCGGACGCTGCGGATATCGGGTTGCAATTTCCGTGAACGCGTCAAGCAGATCAAAAGCAGCCTCGTTGATGCCGCGATTCTTTGACATGCCCGCCCCAAGTCGTGCTCGAGCGCCTGTCCGTGCTCGGCGAACCGGGACTCTACCTTCGAACATGCGCACCCACAATGGCTGTTGAGGGGATTACTTCTAGAACGCGTGCTTGAACTGTGAACGGTTCGACGATCTGGGCGGCATGTGGACCGATCAGCTTCGATCCGTGTGCAAGCCGCTACGCCGGGCCATTTTCAGTGCCGTCGTTCAGTCATGCCGACGAGGGGGACCGAACAGTCAGATCGGCCTAATTCGAGTGCGGTTGAGGGACAGCGCATGTGGACTGGGGCGACGGCCAGGGGTCTTCATAGGTTCTGAGCCCTTGCTGGGGCGTGGGTCTTGACGGCAGTGCCAAGGCCCGTAAAAGTGACTGGCGGTACGTCATATCAGTGCGGGGCGGCGGGCCCGGGGCGGGTGCTCCTGTCTCGTGGGGAAGCGTGTACCCCTTGGTCCGCCGACGACGGCGCTGCACCCGTGGGTCGGGCGAGCGCGCGAAGCCGGCGGACCGAGGTGGCTTGGCATGTGAGGCGTTGCGGCTTGGCCTACTCGGTGCGCAGCGCCGCGATGGTGCTTGTCCTGGCCGCCCAGCCTGCGGGGATCAGGGCACCGATGATGCCGATGAGCAGGCCGCCGAGCCCGAGGAGGACGAGTTCGGGAGCGGGGAGGACGTGGATGGCCGCGGACGGAAAGTCGAGACCGGCGCTGTGCCCCATGGCGGGAACGGTTGCCGCGTGCAGTGCCAGGCCGGCCGGTAGGCCGATGGCGCCGCCGGCCAGGCTGACCGTCACGACCGATGCCAGGACCATGGCGATCGTCTGGCGGGGCGTCATGCCCAACGCCTTGACGACGCCGATGTCGCGTACCCGTTCACGGGTCTGGAGGACCACGGTGCTGAGTACGCCCAGCGCCGCGACGGCGATCAGCATCAGGGTGAGGGCGGCGGTCAGCGAGTCGAGGGCGATGATCACGTCGCTGGAGCCGTTGGCCCCGGAGGCGGTGGCCGTGAGACTCAGCGGCGACAGTGCGCGGTTCAGCGCGTCGATGTAGTCGGACCGGTTCGTGCGGGGTTCGACGTGGATGGAGTATGCCGTGGGGCGCAGATCGGGGATGGCGGTGCTGAGCGTTGCCCCGTCGGTGAGGACCTCATTGGTCTGGGTGTGCGGGTCGAATACCTCGCCGACGATCCGAACCGGGACGGCTCTGCCCCGGGCGTGAAGAGTGACCGTGTCCCCGATGCGGCTGGCGGTCGCGGTCAGGAAGGTGGCGGGGACGACGGCTTCGCCGGAGCCGCGGAACCAGCGCCCGGTGACGATTGCGTAGCCAGCGCGGGAGGAATCCCCGGTGAAGGTGGTCACGGTGGTGGAGCCGGGCACGCCGGCCACGGTCACGTCGGTGTCGGCGGTGCCGTACCACCAGCCTGTCCCGGGCTGGGCGGTGACGACGGTGGTGATGGCCGACGGGCTGATGGCGGTCGGGGCCACGGTGGCCGGCCGCTGCTGAACGGGGCTCCGCTGACCCGCACCGGGTGGTGGGCCGAACGTATGGATGACCACGTCCGCGGTGTCGTGATTCTTGGCTTCCTGCACCCAGTTCAGCGATGAGGCCATGCCGACGGCGAAGGTGGTGGCGGCTGTGCCGAACACGATCGCTGCGACCATGCCGGCCGCGCGGGCGGGCCTGGCGAAGGGGAGGGCGAGACCGAGACTGACCGGCCGGGGGATCGGCAGTCGGGCTGCGAGCCGTGCGGCGCCCTGTCCGCGTCCGGTTTTCCCGGCCCGTCCGACGGCGAGTGCGTCGACAGTGCGCAGCCGTCCTGCCTGCAATGCGGCCGCCCACGCGGTGACCGTCACCAGGATCAGGGCGCCTGCCGCCACTGCGACGTCCACCCAGGGTGCTATGCCTGCCGTTGCGGTTCCGTAGACCTCAGCGGTCGTGGACAGCACAGGGACGGCGAGGGCGTTGCCTGCGATGAGGCCGCTGGCGACGCCGATCGAGGCCGGGATGAGCGCTTGGCCCATGTAGGAACGGACGACCTGGGCCGGGGTGAACCCGACGGCCTTCAGGATGCCGATGCGTCGCCTGCCCGTACCGACCGCGCCGGCCACGACGTTGCCGACGACGAGGACGGACATGAGGATGCCGAGGAGGCCGAAGGCAAGGAGGAAGGGGATGAACAACGCAGTGTTCCGGTCGGTGCCCCGCTTGGTCGTGAGCCACGACAGGGTGCCGGACACGGCTCCGCGGGGAACCGCTGCCGCGACTGCGTCCCGGTCGGTCGCGAGCTGTGCGGGGGTGCCTGCCGCAGTGAAGCGGTAGAGCATCTGGTAGCCCCCGGGTGTGCCGGGTGCCGTCAGGGCGCTGATCTCGGGCGGTGAAACCCAGGCGTCGGCCGTCCGGCTGACCGACCGTGCGAGGCCGACGACGGTCACGGTCGGGTCGCCGGGAAGGCCGGGGAATCGCAGCTTCGTGCCGATCTGCCGAATCGGGCCGTCGTAGGCGTCCGACAGCACGATCTGGCCGGGACCGGAGGCCCATGACCCCTGGAGGAGCGTCACCGTGTCGACGGCGCCGCCCGGGTCGGTGCGGCCGACCACCGTCATCGGCGGCAGGTTCACCCCGGCGGGCAGGCCGAGTTCCGAGCCGTCCTGTGGGTCGACGGTGCTGGTCGGGAACGGACCGGCGGCCGCGCTGACGCCGGGAGCGTGCGCGGAGGCCGCGACCTGAGCTGCACTCGCCCCGCCCGCGTCGAACCATGCCGTGAGATGGGCCCCGCGCTGCCGGGCGAACGCCTGGTCGAAGGGGCCGTTGGAGGCCGCCAGCAGCGAGCCACCGAGGACGGAAGCAGTCGCCGCGACCGTGGTGGCAAGCCCCAGGACGAGTGTCTGGACCCGTCGGTGGCGCACGCCGGAGCGGACGACCTTGCCGAGGCCGCTCACCGGGCGGCCGCCGTTCGGACGTCGGCCGCGATGCGACCGTCGACGATCCTGATCGTCCGCGTCGCGCAGGACTGCGCCAGGGTCAGGTCGTGTGTGACCGTGACGATCGTCTGGCCGTCGGCGTGCAGCTCCTGGAACAGGGCCTTGACGTCCTCGCCGGATGCGGTGTCCAGCGCCCCGGTCGGCTCGTCGGCCAGCAGCAACGCGGGACGGTTCATCAAGGCACGTGCCACGGCGACCCGCTGACGCTCGCCACCCGACAAGCGCCCCGGGTTGGCCCGGGCATGGCGTGCGACACCGAGGGCATCGAGCAGCTCGGCCGCCCGGCGGCGTGCGTCGCCGCGCGCCATCCCGGCGACCTCGGCCGGCAGCAGCACGTTGTCGATCACCGTCAGGTCGTCCAGCAGGTTGAAGAACTGGAAGACCATGCCGACCGTGGCCCGCCGGTAGCGTGCCGAGCCGGCCTCGCCCAACCGGTCGACGCGCACCCCGCCCACCGTGACCGCCCCCGACGTCGGTCGGTCCAGGCCGGCGATCACGTTGAGCATCGTCGACTTGCCGCTGCCCGACGGCCCGAGGACCGCCACCGATTCTCCGGCGTGCACAGTCAGCGACACGTCGTCCAGGGCCGGCGGCCCTTCGTCGTATCGGCGGCTGACGCCGCTCAGCTCGATCACCGGCTCGGTCATCATCGTCTCCCTCGTTTGTCCGTCTGACGGAGACGACGCTAGGGAAGCGGGCCGCACCTGCACGTCGCCCGCAGGAGTCATGTCGGGTACCGCGAGGGGATGAGGTCCCCCGATGTCATCCTTGCGATGTAGGCGAGCGATGTACCTGATCCGACCGCCAAGGAGGATGTGCCGGCGATCGACCGTCGGTCACAATCGTTCCGTGATGAAGGTACCGACCGCAGAACGACTGCGAGACCTGGCCGCCGGGGTGGCACACCGAGCGGGGCGCCCGGCGCGACCCGCCCGCGGCAGCCGCGTGTTCGACGCGGTGCTGGCGCTGTTCCTGACGCTCGTCAGCCTCCGCTACGCCGCGACCGCCGGGGCTCCCCTCCCCGTCGACTGGGCCGGCCCGGCACTGCTGTTGCCGTTCTGCTCGGTGCCGCTGGCATTCCGTCGGCGGTGGCCGCTTGCGGTCCTGTGGGTGGTGCTCGCCGCCACCCCGTTCACCAGACACGTCTCGGTCGACGTCGCCTTCTGGGCCGGCGTCGTCTGCATCGTCGCCACCTACAGCGCGGCCGCCTACGGTCCGCACCGTGTGCCGACCCTGGCGAGCATGCCGGTGGCGGCTGCCGTACTGGTGGTGCTGTTCACGGACGCGAAACTGCCCCATTTCCCGAACGGCATCGTCGCGCTGCTGGCCCTGGTCCCCGTGCTCGCCGCGGCGTGGGAGATCAGGATGTGGGGGCGCCGGGTCGAGGAGGGACGCGCCAGGATGTCCGCCCTCGAACGCGAGCAGGTCGAGGCACTGGACCGTGCCGTCGAACACGAACGTGCCCGCATCGCGCGGGAGTTGCACGACATCGTGACCCACAGTGTCAGTGTGATGGTCATCCAGGCGGGCGCCGCCCGCAAGATCATGAACGCCGACCCCGAACGGGCCCGCGAGGCGCTGCTCGCGGTCGAGGCCGGCGGCCGCGCCGCGATGACCGAGCTGCGCCAGGTCATGGGTCTGCTCACGATCGATGCGGACGATCTCGAATCGGCGGCCATGGCGGAGCTCGCCCCCCAACCGGGCCTCGGCCGATTGGAGGCCCTGCTCGGAGGGGTGCGGCAGTCCGGGATGCCGGTCGAACTGACGGTCTCCGGGGAGGCCCGGCCGGTGCCGCCGGGTGTCGAACTCGCCGCCTACCGGGTGGTGCAGGAGGCACTGACGAACACCGTCAAGCACGCGAGCGGGGCACGAGCGGACGTCATCCTCGCGTACGCCGCCGACCACGTATGCGTGGAGGTGACCGATAGCGGCGGCCGTCCGAGCGACTCTGCTTCCACCGGCGGTGGCCACGGACTGATCGGTCTGCGCGAGCGCCTCGCCGTCCACGGTGGGACGCTCGAGTCGGGCCCGCGCCTGCGCGGCGGATACCGCGTCAAGGCGTTGATCCCCCTGGACGCGTCATGACCGGGGCGCTGCGGGTCGTGGTCGCCGACGATCAGGCGCTGGTACGCGCCGGCTTCCGGATGATCCTGGAGTCCGAGGACATCGAGGTGGTGGCCGAGGCGGAGGACGGCGCCGCGGCCGTTCACGCCGTCCGCCGCACCCGACCGGACGTGGTCCTGATGGATGTCCGGATGCCGGAGATGGACGGCCTTGAGGCCACCAGACGCATCATCACCGGCGAGGCGGACTGTCCCCGCGTGATCATCCTGACCACCTTCGACCTCGATCGTTACGTCTACGCGGCGCTGGCCGCCGGAGCGAGCGGCTTCCTGCTCAAGGACGTCAGCCCCGAGCACCTCACCGCCGCCGTCCGGATGGTCCGGGCCGGTGACGCCCTTCTGGCCCCGGCCATCACCCGCCGCTTGGTCGAGCGGTTCGCCCGACCCGATGCCGGCGCATCGACGGCACACCGCGATCTTGCAGCGCTGACTCCGCGTGAGCTCGAGGTCATGAGCCTGCTCGCCCGCGGGCTGAGCAACGCCGAGCTTGCCGGGCGCCTCCACCTGTCCGAGGCGACCGTCAAGACCCACGTCGCCCGCATCCTCGCGAAGCTCGGTCTCCGCGACCGTGCCCAGGCGGTGATTGCGGCCTACGAGACCGGACTTGTCAGCGTCGGAGGGCGCGATGTGCCGTCGTAGTCCGCGGACGGCCGCGCAAAGGTCGGACCTATCGCGCACCAGTCCGCGGTCCGGGCGGAGGGGCCAACTGGTCAGTGCAGCCGCAGGGGCGTTGCCGGGTGTGTCCCGACGACCGGGCCTGCGCGGTGGCCGCTGCCCGAGGCCGGTCCGAACCTTTGCAGAAGGCGGTCCTCAGGGCGCTTGCATCGCACCGGTCCCGGCGGTGGACGCGGCCCTCGATGTGGTGTTCCACGAGGATTCGGACATCGCAGCCTTGCAACCGCTCCTGAGCTGGACGACGACGGGGCGGGCAGAAGCCGCCGTCCGCCGCGGACGCGGTCCAGCCTCCTCGCTCGGCGAACTCAACCGAGTAGGCAGGGCGTCCTTCAGCAGGGCTCGAACCATCCTTGGGCAGGACCCGAACAGGTCTGAGCGGCCCTGAAGACGGGGCAGCGACGCCTGACGGCGCCGTGGACCCGCGTTGCATAGAGTTGCCGCCGGACGACGACCACCCCGACCCGCCCGGAGGAACCGATGAGCTCCCGCCCCGTGCCGACCGACGGCCCGGGCCCGGCGCAGCAGCCCCGCACCGCGCAGCAGCCCCAGAAAGCCCAGCAGGCCCAGACGGCTCAGCCGTGGAGCAGGCAGCGCCTGCGCAGCAACAACGAATGGCTGCTCCTGGAACTGCTGCGGACCGGCGGCCCCTCCTCCCGGGCCCAGCTCGCCCGCGACACCGGCCTCTCCAAGCCGACCGTCTCGTCCGCCCTCGCCAATCTGGAACAGGCCGGCCTGGCGCGGGAGGCCGGTCTGCTGGCGCCCGAGCGCGGCCGAGTGGCAGTGCTGTACGAACCGGACCCGGCAGCTGGATACGTTCTCGGCATAGACGTCGGCCGGGCCCGGCTCCGGGTCGCGCTCACCGATCTGGCCGGACGGATCGTCGGCCGGCAAGACGTTCCGAACCGAGGCCGTACCGCCAACGCCGTCGCCGACGCCGTGGTCGAGGCCGCCCGCGCGGCCACCGCCGAGGCCGGTCTGCTTCCCGCCGATGTGGTGCACGCCGCGATCGGCAGCCCGGGCGTCTGGGACGAGCGCGAGCAGCGCGTCCAGTTGGCCCCCAACCTGCCGGGCTGGGGACGCCGCGGTCTGTTCGAGCGGATCGAGGCCGGGCTGGAGACGCGGATCAGCGTGCACAACGACGCCAACCTCGCCGCGTTGGGCGAGTACGCCCGCGGTGCGGGGGCGGGAAGCCGGCTCTTCGTCTATCTGCTGGTCGGTACCGGCCTGGGGATGGGGGTGGTGGCCGACGGAGAGCTCCAGCGCGGCGCGCACGGAGCGGCCGGCGAGATCGGTCTCCTGCCGCATCCAGGTCGAGGCACTCTGGAGGAGTCGGCGGCTGCCGAGTCCGTGGTCCGGACCGCCCGGGAGCTCGGGATGCCCGGCCCGCTGACGGCCAAGGAAGTTTTCGCCGCGGCCCGGACGGGCGATGCCCGGGCTGGCGAAGCCGTCCGTCGCGAGGCCGAGCAGCTCGCCTATGCCCTCGCGGTCGTGTCCGCCGTCCTCGACCCGGACTTGGTGGTGCTCGGCGGCGGCCTGGGTCACGGTGCCGACCTGCTGCTCGAACCGGTGGAGAAGGCCTTGCACCGGCTCACCCCGTTGAGGCCCCGGCTGGCCGCAAGCCTGCTCGGCGACGAGGCCGTGCTGCAGGGCGCCCTGGCCACCGCCGTGGGCATCGCCCGCGCCGAGGTCTTCGAACGGCGCACGGCGGCTCTGGACTGACAGGCAGCCAAGCAGCCCGGGCCGGCCGGGCAGCCGGGTCGGCCGGGCAGCCGGGCCGGCCACAGGCTCGCAGCCCCGCGGCCGGCCCCGTGACCGGCCCTCGGCCTGCCGAACCGTGCC
This sequence comes from Kitasatospora paranensis, assembly GCF_039544005.1. Taxonomy (NCBI): domain Bacteria; kingdom Bacillati; phylum Actinomycetota; class Actinomycetes; order Kitasatosporales; family Streptomycetaceae; genus Kitasatospora; species Kitasatospora paranensis. The sequence goes on along the minus strand of NZ_BAABKV010000001.1, from coordinate 803,654 downwards.
TGGCAGGCCTTGATCGATCGACCGACGAGACCAAGGCCCGACGGCGCCGGGCCGGACCGAGCCGGACCAGACCCCAGCCGGTCAGACCTTGGCCGGAAGGTACTCCTCCTGGATCTCGGTGGGGGCGAACGGCCAGACCTTCTCGATCCTGGACCAGAGGAGGAAGGCGAGACCACCGACCGCCACCCAGGCCAGTGACCATTCGATCGGGTGCAGGCCGGGGGCGTTGCGGTCGGCGTATCCGTAGATCACCAGCCAGCCGATCGCGGCCACCACGCTCGGCGCGGGGTACAGCCACATCCGGTACGGGCGCGGGAGGCCGGGCTGGCGGCGGCGCAGCACCGTGACGGCCAGGATCTGGGCGAACGCCTGGACGATCACCATGACCGTGGTGAGCAGCCCGATCAGGGTGGCGAGGTTGGTGTGCCGGCCGATCAGGAAGCCGGCCGCGGTCATCACTCCCATCGCGACCAGGCCGAGCACCGGGAAGCCGTGCCGCGGGTGCAGTCGGCCGAAGGAGCGGAAGAAGACCCGGTCGCGGGCCGCGTCGAAGGGGACCCGGGAGCCGCCGAGCAGGCCGGTCAGGACGGAGGCGAAGGCGGTGACCAGGATCAGCACGGTCACCACGTCGGCTGCCGTGGTGCCCCAGACGCGTTCGAGGACGGCCGAGGCGACCGAGCCGGCGGCGACCGAGTTCGGGTCCAGCATCTCGTGCCAGTCGATCACGCCGAGCACGCCGACCTGGAGCAGCAGGTAGATGCCCATGATGCCGGTGATGGAGTAGATGATCGCGCGGGGCAGCACCCGGCCGGGGTCGCGGACCTCGGCGCCGAGGTAGGCGGCGGTGTTGTAGCCGAGGTAGTCGTAGATCCCGATGGTGAGGCCGGCCGCGAAGCCGAGCCAGAACCGGCCGTGGGTCACGTCGACGGCGTGGGCGGGCCAGGTGAAGGCCCGGGCGGGGAGAAGTCGCTGAACGCGGCGGTGATCACCGCGCCGACCGCGAGCACCATCACGCCCCACATCAGGATGGTGAGCCGGGCGATGTTCTCGACCTTGCGCCAGAGCAGCACCACCGCTGCGGCCACCACAACCAGGCCCACCAGATCACCCTCCCCCTGCCCATGGACGGCCAGAGGTAGCCGAGGTACTGGACGAAGCCGACCACACCCGTGGACATGATCAGGGGGATGAAGAGCATGGCCGTCCAGACGAAGAGGAACGGCATCAGCCGTCCGGTCCGGTACTGGAAGGCCTCGCGGAGGTACACATAGGAGCCGCCGGAGCCGGGGAGGGAGGCGCCGAGTTCGGCCCAGACCAGGCCGTCGACGAGGGCGAGGACGGCGCCGGCGATCCAGCCGATGACGGCCTGCGGGCCGCCGAAGGCGGCGACCATCAGGGGGATGGTGACGAACGGTCCGATGCCGCACATCTGGCTCATGTTGATGGCGGTGGCCTGGAAGAGGCCGATTCGCCTGCTGAGCGTCCCGGACATGGGAACTCCGTGGGGGTGAGGGGTTGCGGAGGAAGGGAGGGTCCATAAGTTAAGTTTCCTTACTTGATGCGTCAAGGCCTGACGCGGCCCCTTGACCGGCGGGATGGGCCGCACTACCTTCACGAGTATTAGGAAACATTCCTAACAGTGTGGCCTCAGTGTGCGACCTCGCCTCCCTTCCCCGGCCTTCCCGCCCTTCCCGCCCTTCCCGGCCTTCCCGACTTCCCGACTTCCCCTTCCCGCTTCCCTTCCCCACAGGAGACGGCAGCATGACGATCCCTCAGACCCGAAGCCTCCGAGGGGTCAGGGCAGCCCTGGCGGCCTCCCTCGTCCTCGGCGCCGTCCTCGCACAGGCCTCCTGGGCCGGTTCGGCGCAGGCTGCGACCACCGGACTGGTCCGGGTGAACCAGGTGGGCTATGCCGACAGCGGCGCGAAGGAGGCCTTCCTGCTCGCCAAGTCCGCGGTGACCGGCGCCGGTTGGAAACTGGTCGACGGTACCGGGGCGACCGTCGCCTCCGGTACGACCGGCGCCAGCCTCGGCAGCTGGAACACCGCCTATCCGGCGGTCTACCTGATCGACTTCACCGGGGTGAAGGCCGCCGGGACCTACCGGATCGAGGTCGGCGGTGCCGCCGCCGGAACCTCGCCGACCTTCACCATCGGCGCGTCCTCCACCGTCTTCGGCGGCCTGACCGCCGACGCCACCACGTTCTTCCAGTCCCAGCGCGACGGGCGCGGCACCGTGCCCGGCCTGCTGAACCGCAAGCCGGCCCACCTCGACGATGCCTCCGCCACGGTCTACAACTGGCCCACCTTCACCTCCTCGGACGGGGATACGATCAAGGCCGCTCCGACCAGGATCGGCGGCACGGTGGACGTCGAAGGCGGCTGGTTCGACGCCGGCGACTACCTGAAGTTCACCGAGACCGCCTCCTATGCCGACGCCGCTCTCCAGCTCGCCGCCCGGGAGAGCGGTGCCGCGCCGACCTCGGCCCTGCGTGCGGAGGCCCAGTACGGCCTCGACTGGCTCGACAAGATGTGGGACGAGAACACCAGGACCCTCTACATCCAGGTCGGCCTCGGATCGGGTACCTCCAACGGAAGCGTGGTGGGCGACCACGACGTCTGGCGGCTGCCCGAGGCGGACGACGGCGACAGCGCCCACCCCTTCCTGAAGAACCGCCCGGTGTTCCGGCTGCGCCCGGCGCGAAGATCAGCCCCAACCAGGCCGGCCGGATCGCGGCCGACTTCGCCCTCGGCGCGCAACTGTCCGCCGCCACCGACGCGGTCAAGGCCAAGCGGTACCTGGACACCGCCGCGCAGATCTACGCCCTCGCGGACACCAGTCCCGGCACCCTGGTCACCACCGTCCCCCACGCCTACTACCCCGAGGACAGCTGGCAGGACGACCTGGCCTTCGGCGGCGCCGAACTCGCCCTTGCGGGGCAGGCGCTGGCCGATTCCCGGACCTCCGGCTGGCTCGGCCAGGCGGCGTCCTGGGCCAAGGCGTACGACGCCACCGGGACCACCGACACCCTCAACATGTACAACACCAGCGCACTGGCCCAGGCCGAACTGGCCCGGGCGATCAAGGCCGCCGGTAGCCCTGCCGGGCTGGCCATCGGCTACGACGCCCTGGTGGCCGACCTCAAGGCCCAGGTCACCGGCGCCAAGACCCGCGCCGACAAGGATCCGTTCCACATGGGCGCGGTCTACAACGACTTCGACGCCGACTCGCACGCGCTCGGCCTGGCCGCCACCACCCGGCTCTACCGCAACCTCACCGGCGACACGTCGCTCAACCGCTTCGGCGTCCAGCAGTCCGACTGGATCCTGGGCGCCAACGCCTGGGGTACCTCGATGATGGTCGGCGAGGGCACCACCTTCCCGCATTGCACCGCCGGTCAACTGCCCAACCTGGCAGGCAGTCTGGACGGCAGGGGTCCCATCCAGCTCGGTGCGATCGTCAACGGGCCCAACGGGTCCGGCCAGTTCACCGGCGGACTGGGCGACTACCTGGACGGGATGAGGGCCTGCCCGCCCGGTGGGACGGACGCCTTCTCGGCCTTCACCGGACACGGAAGCACGTACGTGGACGACGTCCGCTCATGGCAGAGCAGCGAGCCCGCCCTCGACATGACGGCCTCCGCCCTGCTGGCCTTCGCTCTGTCCAGCTGACGCCACCGCTCCACCGACGGGCCGCCCTTCACAGGGTGGCCCGTCGTGCTGTCCAGAGGGTCTCCGAACACCTTGCGGAGAGTCCTCGGCCGCCTGTCCTGGCAGGTGCCGAAATCCGCAGGTGGGGAGCGGAGTTGGCGCGAGGTCACCGAAGGGGGCGTCCGGGCCGGCTCGGCGCATCCTCTTGACAGGCTCACAGCCGACTGCCACGGTGTGCTCGAAACTGCTCGATAGTGCATGTATTCGAGCTCTAACGCTCACGATGGCATTCCCTCCACGGCATGGGAGCACCCTCATGAAATGGCATCAGCGCCTGCTCGGCGCCGGCAGCGCGGCACTGCTGACGGCGGCGGGCCTCGCCACGTTCGTCCCCGCCACCGCCTCCGCCGACGAGGTGGCGGCGAACACCAGTACCCCGATCGGCACCCGGCCGATGATGGGCTTCAACGACTGGGCGCGCTTCACCTGCGCCGCGCAGGCCCGCCTGGACGGCACCCGCACCGGATACTCCTTCCAGCAGTTCATGCTCGACCAGGCCCAGGCGATGAAGGACACCGGACTGGTCGCGGCCGGCTACACTAACCTGACCGTGGACGACTGTTGGATGCAGCGCGGGGCCGACGGCCACCTGCACGGTGCGAGCACCTGGAACTCGGGCTCCACCCAGCCAGGCTTCGACGCGGACCTCACCGCGTACGCCAACCAGGTCCACTCCCTCGGCATGCAGGTCGGCCTCTACAGCACCTCTGGCGTCAACACCTGCCAGGGCGTACCGGGCGGCGTCATGGGCCACGAACAGGACGACGCGAACACGCTGGCGGCCTGGACGGTGGACTCCCTCAAGCTGGACAACTGCGGCACCACCGGCGCCGACCGGCAGCAGGAGTTCACCACCACGGCGAACGCGCTGAAGACCGCCACCGCCGGCACCTCCCGCAAGATCCTGTTCAACGAGTCCGCCCCGGCCGGGGCCGGCCCGGCGTCCGCCGCCAAGTACCAGACCATGGACTGGGTCCGCGGGCTGGGCCAGATGTGGAGGGTCAGCCCCGACATCGCGGTCTGGCACAACACCACCCCGATGGCCTCGGCCTGGGACTGGCCGCACGGCGGCGACTACTACGAGGGCGGCGTACTCCAGAACTACGTCGACACCGTCGCCCTCGCCCGCTACAACGGCGCCGGCAACCACAACGACGCCGACATGCTGCTCATCGGCGACAACAACCAGCTCACCCAGGCCGAACAGCGCAGCCAGTTCGCGCTCTGGTCCGCAATGGGCTCCCCGCTGATGATCAGCACCGACGTCCGGAAGATGGCCGCCGATCCGGTCGCCTACGCGCCCCAGCTGAACATCCTGAAGAACACCGACATCATCGCCGTCGACCAGGACACCACCGCCGGCGGGTACCTCGCCTCCCGTCAGAGCGCCACCGAGACCTCCGGCGTCGACGTCGTGGTCAAGCCGCTGGCCGGCGGCGCACGCGCCGTCGTCATCCTCAACCGCAACGCCACGGCCACCGCTTACACCCTGGACCTCGGGCGGATCGGATTCCCGAACACCGGCTGCGCCCGCACCGCCAAGGACCTCTGGAACCACACCACCAGCTCCGTCCAGGGCTCCATCACCGTCACGGTCGGCAGCCACGACAACGCGATGTACACCATCGACCCCGGCACCTGCGGCGCGGCTGCTCCGACCGGCCAGATCCAGGCGGCGCAGAGCGCCTTCCAGACCGCCGCGTTCTGCCTCGACGCGAAGGGCGGCGGCGTCGCGGGAGCGGCCGTCGGGCTCTACGCGTGCAACGGCCTGACCTACCAGCAGTGGGCGCGTCAGGCCAACGGGCTGATCGTCTCGCAGCGGGACACCTCCCTCTGCGTGGTCGGCTCCACCAGTGGGCTCAAGCTCGCCGGTTGCACCACCACCGACCCCAACCAGCTCTGGACGTACAACCGTTCCGGACAGCTGAAGGCGAACGGCCGCTGCATGGACATCTTCGGCGGCAGTCTCACCGATGCCTCCGCCACCGTCGGCACGTACGCCTGCGGGGACCACCAGCCGAACCAGACCTGGAGCGCCCCCTTCGACGCCCCTCCCGCCCCCTGACAACCGCGTCGACCCCCACGGCCGAAGGTGGGCCGTGGGGTCGACGCGGCTTCCGGGCGGGCCGCCCGTCCGACGCAGGGACCGAACCCGACTGATATTCGACGAACGTGATCTCAAGGCAGAGGACGATCGATGGCTGAGCTGAGTCGTAGGAAGTTCATGGCGCTGTCGGCGAGTGCCGCGGCGGGGGCCGCGGTGGCGGGTGCCGCGGTCGGTGGCGGTGACGCGCAGGCGGCGGTGGCGGCGAACCTGAGCACCACGGGCACGCTGGCCGATGCCCGGCACGTCGTGATCCTGATGCAGGAGAACCGCAGCTTCGACCACTACTTCGGGATGCTGAAGGGCGTGCGCGGCTTCGCGGACCGCAGTGCGATCCAGGTCGCCGGCGGTTACAGCGTGTTCAACCAGCCGAACGGGCTGGGCCGGCAGTACCCGTGGCAGTTCTCCGCGACGAAGCCGGCCGGCGGCGCGGACGCCGAGCGCCTGGCGCAGTGCAACGGCGACCTGTCGCACGCCTGGTCGGACCAGCACAAGGCGTGGAACGGCGGCAAGCTCGACTCCTGGGTCGCCGCCAAGGGCAACGTCCGCACGCTGGGCTACCTGACCCGCGCGGACATCCCGTTCCACTACGCGCTGGCCGACAACTGGACGGTCAACGACGCCTACTTCTGCTCGGTGCTGTCCGCGACCGGCCCCAACCGCACCTACCACTGGTCCGGCATGATCGACCCGGCCGGCACCGCGGGCGGCCCCGCCTACGACGGCGGCGACGAGTCCGGCCTGCGCTGGCAGACCTACGCCGAAGCCCTCGAGAACGCCGGGGTCAGCTGGAAGGTGTACCAGAACGCCGCCGACAACTACGGCGACAACGCGCTCGCCTACTTCACCCAGTTCGCCTCGGCCCCGGCCGGCAGCGCCCTCGCCGTCAAGGGCATGGGCTCGGTGCCGAAGGCCACCGGCCGCACCCCGGACGACATCGCCGCCGCGATCCGCGCCGACGTCCTCGCCGGCACCCTGCCCCAGGTCTCCTGGATCGTCGCCGACCAGGCCTCCTCCGAACACCCCTACGCCACCCCGGCCGACGGCGCGCACTTCGTCCACATGGTGATGGACGCCCTCAACGCGGACACGGACGTCTTCAACTCCACCGTGCTGTTCCTCAACTACGACGAGAACGACGGCTTCTTCGACCACGTCCCGCCGCCCGCCGCCCCGGCCGGCACCGCGGGCGAGTTCTACAACGGCACCAACATCGGCCTCGGCTTCCGCGTCCCGCTGATCGCCGTCTCCCCCTGGACCCGCGGCGGCTGGGTCAGCTCCGAGGTCTGTGACCACACCTCCGTCCTGCGCTTCCTGGAGCGCTGGACGGCCGCCCTGGGCAAGCCCGCCAACTGCGTCAACATCTCCGCCTGGCGCCGCAAGGTCTGCGGCGACCTCACCGGCATGTTCGACTTCGCCAACCCGGTCTACGGACTGCCCGCGCTGCCCGACACCTCCGCCACCATCGGCCTGTCCGCCTGCGGCCCGCTGCCCAACCCCGCACCCGTCGACAACAAACTGCCCCAGCAGGAGGCCGGCACCCGCCCGGCCCGCGCCCTGCCCTACCAGCCCAACGCCAACCTCGACCACCTGGAATTCGCCACCGGCGGCGTGATGAAGGTCTGGCTCACCATGGCCAACCAGGGCACCGCCGGCACACACTTCGCCGCCTACGCCAACGCCTACCGCACCGGCGGCCCCTGGCAGTACACCCTCGACCCCGGCGCGAACACCAGCGACTTCTTCAACTGCGGCACCAACTACGGCAACGGCCCCTACGACCTCAGCGTCATCGGCCCCAACCGCTTCCTGCGCCGCTTCAAGGGCGACGCCACCAAGCCCGGCAAGTCGGCCGCGGCCACCGTCTCCTACGCCGCGGCGCCGGACACCGGCAAGCAGGCCGTCTGGTTCAAGCTCGCCAACACCGGCACCACCGCGGTCACCTTCACCATCACCTCCACCAACTACCGCTCCGACGGGCCCTGGACATACACCGTGCCGGCCGGCGGCAGCACCAGCGACTACTTCAACGCGGTGGCGTACACCAACGGCTGGTACGACTTCACGGTCACCGTCGACTCCGACACCACCTGGTCCCAGCGCTTCACCGGCCACCTGGAGACCGGCACCCCCAGCATCTCCGGCTGACCCGACCGGGAAGCTCAGGGATCCGCGCGCCGGACGGCCATCATCGCGACGTCGTCGCCCAGCCGCGCTCCGACATGGTGCCGGAGGTCGGTGTGGACGGCGTCGAGGAGTCGGGCGGGCGGCAGCTCGGTCCACTGGCGGAGCCGTTCGGCCAGCGGGTAGAACTCACCGTTCCGGTTGCGGGCCTCGACGACGCCGTCGGTGTAGAGCAGCAGGGTGCTCCCGGCCGGGAAGTCGAAGGTGTCCGCCGGCGGCCGGGCCCCGGCGAGGTCGCCGAGGCCCAGCGGAGCCGTCGGGGTCGCCGGTTCCAGGGCGGCGACCGCACCGGTGCGGAGCAGCAGGGGCGGTGGATGGCCGAGGTTGGCCACCCGGATCCCGCTGCCCGCGCCGGTCGGCAGGTCGAGGAAGACGGCGGTCACGAAGTCGCCGCTGTCGATGTCGGGGCCGCCCGCGGCGGCGGCCTCGGCCATGTCCTGCCGCAGGTTCTCCTCCACTTCGGCGACCAGGTCCTCCATCCGGGGATGGTTCCGGGCGGCCCGGCGGAAGGCGCTCAGCACCCGTCCGGCCGTCTCCAGTGCGTTCAGCCCCTTGCCCTGGGCGTCCCCCAGCAGGAGGCGCACGGTGCCGCCCGCGATGGTGGCCGCGTAGAGGTCGCCGCCGACGGAGGACTCCTCGTCGGCGGTCAGGTAGAGGCAGGCCAGGGAGAGCGGGCCGATCCGCTCCGGCGGGGGTGCAGCAGGACGCCCTGGAGGAGCTCGACGGTCGAGCGGGACTGGGCCAGTTGGCGTTCCCGCCGCCGCCGTACCGCACTCGCCGCGAGCGCGGCGACGCTGATGAGCAGGATGGTGGCGAGCTGGACGGGGAAGTTCGACGAGTCCAGTTGGCCGTTGGCACGGCCGGAGAGGATGACGCTTGGCAGCATCACCAGGATCACCACGAGCACACCGCCCGGACCGCAGAAGGCGGCGGACAACGGCGGGGCCGCCACCATGAGCGGACCGAAGCGGATGGAGGGCGGGGTCAGCTCGTCCGCGACCAGGAGCAGGACCGGCAGCGACGCCATGGCCACCACCGGGGTCCACGGGTGGCGCAGCAGGCGGGCCCGCCGGACCGGCCCGCCGACACTGTCGGACACCTGTGCCACCTCCGCGGGCCGCCGCCCCTCTGCCCACTGCGTTCCGTCCACCGGGCCGGTCCGGGGCCTGTCCGGTGGTGCACCCGGTCGCCGGCCGTCGGGCCTCCGTCGGGCGTACCTCGCCATTATGGGCGGTGCGGACCCCTGCGGACGGGAGCGCTGCGACGTCCGGCGCGCCCGCGCGGTGCCGGTGCGCGTCGCCGGGCTCCCCCCGTCACGGATCCGGACGGGCGGCCGCGGACGGACGGCGGCTGCTGGCTACACTCGCCGCCGTGACGGAGTTCATCCCCCTGTCGGACGGCGACGTGCACTGGGCCTTCCCGGAGCCGGGCGATCCCGGTGCGGTGCGGCAGCACCTCCTGACCGCCGACGCACACCTGGGCCGGGCGGCGACCCACCTCGGGCTGACCGGTCGGGGCAGGCTGGGCTTCCACCGGATCGAGGGCATCACCCTGGCCGGGGTGTTCGCCGCCCTCACCCTTCCCGGCGTGTTGTTCCTCGCCTCCGCGCACTTTCCGCGGCGCTGTCCTTGGGATCTGAGGTGGGGCCCGCCGTGGCTGGTCGGTGCCGACATCGAGCTCCTGGGCGCGGGGCGGGTAGAGGGGAGTGGCGGCCACCCGATCCTGGCGATCGAGGAGGTGGTCACGGCGCCCGTCGAGGCCGCTCAGGCTCTCTCGGCTGCCACGGCGCAGCTGCTCGGCCGGGTACTCGCCTCGCCGCCCGACTTCTGGTGGGCGCTGCCCGCTCCGGACATCCTGGACACCTCGGACGGTCCGGACGCACCGACCGGCGGCTGCTGACCGGCGGGCGGGCCCGATCCGGAGCTCGCGTCGTCGCGCCGCGGCAGGTGCTGCGGATCGCTGTACCCGTCGGTCTTCGCGCCCGGTTGGCGGACGCCTCTGCAGGTCAGGCACCGTCCCGGGCTCCGGGGGGCAGGGGGCGCCCATTAGGGTGCCGGGAATGGACCAGCTCACCGTCACCACCCTTGCCGACCGTCCCCACCTGCACGATGTCCTCTGGCAGATGCCGGACACCTGGCCCGTCTTCATGCACCAGGACCCGATCGGCAATGCCTACGTGGGGCTGATCGCCGAGGTGTTCCCCGAGTACGTGGTGGTGGCGACGGACGCGGACGGGGCACTGGTCGGGCGTGGCCTGAGCGTGCCGTTCAGGTTGGCCGGCGGCAAGCGGCAGGGCCGCCTGCCGGAGCGGGGCTGGGACGAGATCCTGCTGTGGGCGTTCGCCGATCGCCGGCGCTCGGACGAGCCGGACACGGTCAGTGCGATCGAGATCGCGGTCCGGCCGGACCTCCAGGGCCGCGGCCTCTCCGGCCTGATACTCCGTGCCATGCGGGACAACGCCCGCGGGCGCGGGTTCGCCGAGGTGGTGGCGCCGGTGCGGCCGAGCGGCAAGCACCATGAGCCGCACACGCCGATGGGCGAGTACGCGTTCCGGTGCCGCGCGGAGGACGAGCTGCCGCACGACCACTGGCTGCGCGTCCACGTCCGGGCCGGTGCGCGGGTCGAGAAGGTCGCTCCCGCGTCGATGACGATCTCCGGATCGCTCGCCGAGTGGCGGGCCTGGACGGGTCTCCCCTTCGACGTCACGGGCGATGTCCTCGTGCCGGGCGCGCTCGCTCCGGTGCGCTGCGAGGTGGAGCGCGACAGCGCGGTCTACGTGGAGCCGAACGTCTGGGTCCGGCACGTGCTCTGACGGATCGTCTCCGCGCGCCACCGTGCGCGATCCGCGTTCCGGCACAGTCCCGCCGCCAAGGACCGGCGGGATTGCGCCATATCGTGCGTGCGCGGAACTTCCGGCTCTCCGGTCGGCGTCCTGCCCGGTGCTGTGACAGGAGAGACAGGAGACCTATCGTGACCATCCGAGAGACCCGTCCGTCCCGCCGCGCGGTCCTGGCGCTCGGCACCGGCGCGGCGCTCGCGACCGGACTCGCCCTGGGTGACCGGGCCTACGCGTCGGCGTCCGCCGACGAGTCGACGTACGCAGGGCTGGAGCAGCTGGAACGGGAGCACGCCGCCCGCCTCGGCGTCTTCGCCCTGAACCCGGCCACCGGCCGGACCGTGCTGTACCGCGCGGACGAGTCGTTCCCGCTCTGTTCGGTGTTCAAGGGTGTGGCCGCCGCAGCGGTCCTCCGGGACCTCGACCGGGACGGCGAGGCGCTGGCCCGGCGGATCCACTACACCCAGGCGGACATCGACGCCGCGCAGTACACCCCCGACACCGGCAGGCCCGAGAACCTGGCCCAGGGCATGACCGTCGAGCAGCTGTGCGCCTCCGCGGTCGGCCACAGCGACAACCTGGCGGGGAACCTCCTGCTCAGGGAGCTGGGCGGCCCGACGGCGATCACCCGGTTCTGCCGCTCCATCGGGGACGGCCGGACCAGGCTGGACCGCTGGGAGCCCGACCTGAACTCTGCGGAGCCGTGGCGGACGACCGACACCACCAGCCCGCGCGCCATCGGGACGACCTACGCACGCCTCCTCCTCGGCGACGTGCTGCCGCCCAGGGACAGGCGGCGGCTGACCGGCTGGCTGATCGCCAACACCACCAACACCGCGCGCTTCCGTGCCGGGCTCCCCGCGGACTGGATCCTGGCGGACAAGACCGGCGGCGGCAACCAGTACGGCGTGGCGAACGACGTGGGCGTCGTCCGGCCGCCCGACGGGCCACCGCTCGTGATGGCCGTCCTGACGACGACCCTCGCCGCGGCCGGTCCGAGTGACAACATGCTCGTCCAGCGGACGGCGGAGCTGCTCGCGGACGCCCTCACCTGACCTGCCGCCGCGCCCACCGGACGCTCCCGACGCCTCCCGCCGCGGCGGAGCTACGGGCCGACGGTCGCGAGGACGGCGTCGGCGACCGCGGTCCGCGCGTACAGCACCGAGCGGCCGGCCCGGTGGGCGCTGACCATCCCGGCGGCCCGCAGAGCGGTCAGGCACTGGGACACTGCGGCGGGGGAGAGTCCGGTGCGGCGGGAGAGCTCGGTGGTCGAGGCCGGCGCCCCCAGCTCGGCCAGCAGCCGCGTGCGGGAACGGCCGAGGACGGCGGCCAGCGCATCGGTGCTCCCGGCGGGCGGGGAGTCCCACAGCGCGCCGGTGCCACGTGCCGGGTACGCGAGTTGCGGCGGCTCGGGGGGACGCACCCGGGTGAGCGGCTCGGGCCCGGTGAAGGCGGAGGGGATCAGGAGCAGCCCCGCCCCCGCCGTGGGCCGGGAGAGCATCCGCCGCCGGCGGGCCAGGCGGAGTGCACGGTCGTCCCAACTCACCTCAGGGTGCAGGTCGTTGAGGAGGTATCCGGTGCCGTGCTCGGCGGCCAGCCGGGCCCGGTGGAAGACGTCGGCGTCGAGCACGGCCCTGATCCGGGCCCAGAAGGGGGCCACGGCCAGTTCCCAGTAGGTCTCGATCTCCTCCGCCAGCCGGGCCAGACCGGCCTCGGGGGCCGCGTACAGTGCCCGCAACCGTGGTCCGCGGAGCCCCTGTTCCTGCTGGAGACGGTCGAGGTCCCGGCGTACCCGGGCACCGGAGGTGGCCAGGATCCCGGCCAGCTCCTCGGCCAGCGCAGGGGCGGGCCCGTCGGGCGCCGGATTGAGGAAGTCCGGGACGTACCCCGACGGCGGGATCAGCTCGGCGAGCCAGCCCCTGTCCAGCCCGGCGGCAACCACCCGCGGTCGGACCTGCTCCACCCACGGCCGGTGCACGGCGTGCGTGGAGCCGGAGTTCACCAGCTTGAAGCCAGTCCCGATCTCCCACATCGGCGACACGGCGAACCGTACCTGCGCCACATCGCCTGCGGAGAAGGACAGTTCTGCCGGCACGCGACCTCCCGACGATTCACCCATGTCCGAATCACTGGCCGTCAGCCTACGCGGCGGCCGATCATCCGGACATGACCTCGAAGACGATCACGGCGTCCACCGCAGCCACCGCGTCCACCGCAGCCACCACGGCCGCGGCCGGCAGTTGGGCGTTCGACACCCTGCGGCTCACCCGGATCGGCTACGGCGCGATGCAGCTGGCGGGCCCGCACGTCTGGGGCCCGCCCCACGACCGGGCCGGAGCCCTCGCCGTGCTGACCTCCGCCGTGGCCGCGGGCATCACCCACCTCGACACCAGCGACTACTACGGCCCGCACGTGGTCAACGACCTCATCCGCGAGGCCCTGCATCCCTACCCCGACGACCTGCGGATCGCCACCAAGGTCGGCGCCCGCCGCACCCCGGACGGAGCCTGGCCCGCCGCGCTCTCCCGCGACGAGCTCGTCCGGGCCGTCCACGACAACCTCCGCCGCCTCGACGTGCCGGCCCTGGACCTGGTCAACCTGCGGATGACCGCGACCCGTTCGGCCGCCGACATCGCCGCGCCCTTCACCGTGCTCGCCGGGCTGCGCGACGAGGGTCTGATCCGGCACCTGGGGGTCAGCAACGTCAGCGCCGAACAGGTCGCGGCCGCCCAGGGGATCGCCCCGGTGGCGGCCGTGCAGAACCGCTACAACATCGCCCACCGCCAGGACGACCCCCTGGTCGACCGGTGCGCCGAACAGGGCATCGCCTACGTGCCGTTCCACCCGCTGGGAGGCCTGCGCCCGCTGCAGGCCGAGGCATTGGACGGCGTCGCCCGCGACCTCGGCATCACCCCCGCCAGACCGCGCTGGCGTGGCTGCTGCACCGGTCCCCGACCGTCCTGCTCATCCCCGGCACCTCCTCGGTCGCCCACCTGCACGAGAACATCGCCGCGGGCGCCGTCGACCTGCCCGAGCGGGCGCTGCGCACCCTCGCCGCGATCGGCGCCCACTGACTGTCGGTCGGGGCGGCCGACCGGGCCGATGCCCGCACCCGTACCCGCACCCCGCACGGGAGACGGGGCAGCGCCCGGTGCCGTCGCGTGCGGACGGCCGCGGCCCCGGTCGCCGAGCGACGGGGCCGCGGCTCTCGCGCCTGCCGGGTCAGCAGGTGATGCTGCCCTTGCGCAGTGCGTGGCTGCTGTCGTTGTCGTCGTCGGCCCAGTAGACCGGCTTGGAGCCGCCGACGCACTCGCCGGCGCCGGCCACCGAGAAGCCCTCGTTGTTGAGGTCGGCCATGCCGGTCGGACGGTTGTAGACCGCGGTGACGGTGAGGGCGCCCGAGGTGCCGATCTGCATCGTCCGGTGCTGGCCACTGCAGGTGTTGTCGCAGACCACCCAGAGGCGGGACGCCTGCGGCTCCCACTGGAGTTCCATGACGGCGGCCATGCCGCTGCTCACGGAGGCGATCCGGGTGAACGCGCCGCTGTCCTGGAGCACGTAGCCGTAGATCATGCCGGTGCCCTCGACGCCGACGAAGAACACGCCGCCGGTGTGGGCGCCGTACCCGTTCGGGTCGTAGGCCGCTCCGGTCGTCGCGTCCTTGAAGCCGGCGCCGGTCAGGGCGGCGTCGGGGATCCAGGTGATGCCTTCGAGACCGAGGTTGGAGCCGACGGCCGGCAGGTCGGCGGTCAGGTTCCACTCCTTGGCGGCGGTCAGCGTCGTGCCCGTGCCGCTGACGTCGTAGCGGAGCACCGACAGGCGGCTGGTGCCGGAGGAGTCGCCGTTGCGCTCGCTGGAGACGTACACGCCGCCCGCGGAGCCGGCGCCGGTGAGGGTGACGCCCTCGTCGTCGGGGGTGCCGGAGCCGTTGGTGAAGCGGAGGGTCTTGCCGGAGCTCCAGCCGTTGGCGGTGTCGGGCTGCCAGCCGCCGGAGCCGTTCGGGACGAGGCGCCAGAGCTTCCCGCTGTTCTGGGCGCCCCACATCACCCCGCCCTCCTGGTACAGGCCGCTGAGGTCGGTGCCGAAGACGTTCGCGGCGTCCGCGGTGGCGACGGAGCTGCTGCCCGGCCACGCCACCGGGGTGGTGTTCCCGCCGCTGCCGCCGCCGCAGGCGTTGGCCGCACCGAGGGTCAGCGACGCGGCCTGGGCGAACGCGCCGGTGCCGTCGGGGCAGCGGGACCAGGACGGGGCGGAGTGGCTGCTCCAGCTGAAGCTGTCGACCAGGGTGGTGCCGTCCGCGAGGTAGAGGCGCGCCTTGTCGCTGGAGCCGAGGCCGAACGAGGAGTGGACGTCGAAGGCGCGGAACGTCCCGGCGGCGAGTGTGGTCCCGGTGGCGATCTTGTACTTCGAGCTGTCGTTGTCGTCCTTGAGGATCCAGCCCGAGACGTCGACGGCCGCGGTGCCCTTGTTGTAGAGCTCGATCGAGTCGTTGACCGATCCGGTGGTCACCACCTCGTTGATCCGGATGTCGTCGGCCGGCGCCGCGGAGGCCGGGGTGGCGGCCAGCATGGAGACCGCCAGCGTCGGGGCGGCGACGGTGGCGAGGATGAGGGCGAGGCCGCGGCGCCATCGGGGTGCGCGTGCTTCAGTCACGATGTCCGTCCTGGTGATTGTCCTGACCGGGCTGCACGAGGCTCCCGGCCCGGGCCCAACGGGCGTCGCCCGTCGGGGGTGGGTCGCGTGAACGGTGCCCGAAGAATGCGCTCTCAGCGCCGCCGCGCCTGGCCGGTGGCGTCCGAGCGTCCCGAGGCGGCGTCCCGGCGGAGGTGTCACGCCGGAAGTGGCACACCCGAAGCGTCACGCCCGAAGTGTCCCGCCCGAAGTGTCGCGTCGGCCCGGCTGTCGGTCCGGGTGTCTACGATGCGTAGGTGGCCGGCGTGCCCGCCCGGTCCGTCCGCTGCGAAGGGCGGGCCCGTCCCGCGCACCCCTTCCGCACATCCGTTCTGCGCAGGGCCGCAGGGAAGGAGTCCGTGCCGTGTGCGGCCGCTACGTCTCGACGACAGGTCCGCAGGACCTGGTCAACCTGTTCGGTGTGACCCGGTGGGATCCGGAGGAGACGCTGGCACCGGACTACAACGTCGCCCCCACCGCCGACGTGTGGGCCGTGCTGGACCGGCTGGACAAGGACACGGACATCGTCCAGCGCCGCCTGAGAGCGCTCCGCTGGGGGCTGGTGCCGTCCTGGGCGAAGGACCCGTCGGTCGGTTCGCGGATGATCAACGCACGGGTGGAGACCGTCCACGAGAAGCCCGCGTACCGCAAGGCGTTCGCCACGCGGCGCTGTCTGCTGCCGGCGGACGGCTTCTACGAATGGACGGCCCTGCCGGCTGTGGCGGGAGGCAAGCCCCGCAAGCAGCCGTACTTCATCGCCCCCGCGGACGGCAGCCTGATGGCGATGGCCGGCCTGTACGAGTTCTGGCGCGACAGGGCCCGCCCGGAGGACGACGCCGGGGCCTGGCTCACCACGGTCACCATCATCACCACCGAGGCGCGGGATGCCGCGGGCCGCATCCACGACCGGATGCCGCTGGCCATCGACCCGGCCGACGTGGACGCCTGGCTCGACCCCTCCCGCACCGACCCCGACGAACTCCGCGCGCTGCTCCACACGCCGGCCGGCGGCGAACTCTCCGCCACCCCCGTCTCCACCGCCGTGAACAGCGTCCGCAACAACGGCCCCCACCTGCTGGATCCCGTCCCGGATCCGGCCTGACCACCGGCGGCCCGCCGGATCGCCGAAGGACCGTCAGTGTCCGCCCCCGGCGGACGACTTGGCCGGGCGCCGCGCACCCTTGTCGCGCGAATCATCGATTCGTTGGGTTATCTGAGCCTTAAATGCGCCTTAGGCCCTGAGCGGCCATGACATCACCGCAGGTCAGAGGGTTGCCCCCGATTCGCTCGTCATTGCCGGAGCCGCGGAGGTTTCCGTAGGATCGCGACCTCGCTGGATGTGAGAGCGCTCTCGGCGCGCTGCCTCTCCTCGCGTCCCGCGCATCGTTCCCCACTGACAAGGTGCGAATCCATGGCTGCTCATCGTGCTCGCCGATGGTCCCTCGGTGGACTTGTCCTGCTCGTATCAACCGCGTTGGTCGCGGCGATCCTCGTGTCGGTGAGCAGCACCGGCGCCTCCCGGGCCAGTGCCGCGGTCGGGGCCCAGACCTGGTCGGACGAGTTCGACGGCGCGTCCGGCACAGGCCCGGACCGCGCGAAGTGGACCCTGGAGACCGGCGGTTCCGGCAACGGCAACCACGAGCTGCAGTACTACACCAACAGCACCGCGAACGCCGCGCTGGACGGCCAGGGCCACCTGGTGCTCACCGCGCGCAAGAACACCGACCCGGGCCTGAGCTGCTGGTACGGCCAGTGTCAGTACACCTCGGCCCGGCTGAACACCGCGCAGTCCTTCACCCAGTCCCACGGCCACTTCGAGGCCCGGATCAAGATCCCGCGCGGTCAGGGCGTGTGGCCCGCGTTCTGGATGCTCGGCTCGGACATCGGCACCGTCGGCTGGCCGAACAGCGGTGAGATCGACGTGATGGAGAACATCGGCAAGGAGCCGGGCACCGTCCACGGCACGATCCACGGCCCCGGGTACTCCGGCGCGGGCGGCCTGGGCGCCGGCTACACCCTCCCCGGTGGTGCGGCCTTCGCGGACGCCTTCCACGTCTTCGCCGTCGACTGGAGCCCGACCGGCATCACCTGGTCGGTCGACGGACACGCCTACGAGACCCGCACCCCCGCCGACGCGGGCGGCAACAAGTGGGTCTTCGACCACCCCTTCTTCGTCATCCTGAACCTGGCGATCGGCGGCGACTGGCCGGGCAGCCCGGACGGCGCCACCGCGTTCCCGCAGACCATGACGGTCGACTACGTCCGCGCCTCGGCCTGGAACGACGGCGGCGGCACGGGCACCGGCACCACCGGCGCGATCAAGGGCATCGGCGGGATGTGCGCGGACGTCGCGGGCGGCTCCAGCGCCGACGGGACCCCGATCCAGCTGCACAACTGCACCGGAAGCCCGGCCCAGCAGTGGACGGTCGGCACCGACGGCACGGTACGGGCCCTGGGCAAGTGCCTGGATGTGTCGGGCGGTTCCACCGCCGACGGCGCCGTCGTGCAGCTGTACACCTGCAACGGCACCAACGCCCAGAAGTGGACGTACACCGCGGCCCACGACCTGACCAACACCGGCGCGAACAAGTGCCTCGACGCCAAGGGCAATTCGTCCGCGGACGGCACCCGGCTGCAGACCTGGACCTGCACGGGCGGCGCCAACCAGAAGTGGACCCTGGGCTGACCCGTCCGGGGGACCACCCACCCCCTGCCCGCGGTCACGGCCAGGCCCGCCCCCACACCTGACCGCCCCCCGTGACCGCAGCCCCCACCCGACAGAAGGAGCCAACCCCTCATGACGGCACGTCACCAACGCCCCATCAGCCGCCGCAAGCTGCTCACCGCCTCTGCCGGAATGGCCCTGGCCGTCCCCGCGGCAGCCTGGTGGCTGCAGACCAGCGCCGACGCCTCGACCGCCACGACCCTCCCGCTGGACCTCGTCAACACCACCGGCAACAACACCGTCTACGCCTACGTGCTGGGCCGCGACCCGGCGGCCGGCGGCAACTGGGCCTTCATCCAGGCCGACGGCTCCAGCCTCTACCACCCGCCGTCCCCGGCGAACGACCAGACCCCGCTGGGTGTCGACTGTGCCATCGCCCTCAACGCCTCCGGCGCGGGAGCCCGTTCGGTCACCCTCCCTCACCTGGACAGCGGCCGCATCTACTTCTCCGTCGGCGCCAAGCTCACCTTCCTGCTGAACCGCGGCGGCGGCCTCGCGCTGCCGTCGGTGAGCAACCCTTCCGACCCCAACACCGCCGTGCGGCACGACTTCTGCGAGTTCACCTACAACACCGACCAGCTGTACGCGAACATCACCTTCGTCGACATGGTCTGCCTGCCGATCTCCTTCCAACTGCAGACCGGGCAGGGCACCCAGACCGTCCGCGGCCTGCCCGCCGACGGCCTGGCCAAGGTCGCCGCCGGGCTGCGCGCCCAGTCGGCCGCCGACGGCAGCGACTGGAGCCGGCTGATCGTCAGCAGCGGCGGCTCCGACCTGCGGGTCCTCAGCCCCAACCTCGCCATCCGCGGCAACAGTGCGCTCTTCGCGGGCTACTTCGACGACTACGTGAACAAGGTCTGGGACAAGTACCGCGGCACCGACCTGCGGATCGACACCCAGTTCACCTGGGGCACCGCCGTCGGCCGGGTCTCCGGGGACCAGCTGAACTTCCCCGGCGTGGGCAGCTTCGGCAAGCCGTCCACCCTCTCGATCTTCTCCTGCAGCGACGCGCCCTTCACCACCGGCAACGACGAGATGGGCAACCTCAGCGCCCGGCTGGCCGCCGCTCTCAACCGCACCACGCTGCTGGACAACCCGAACCAGCCGACCGGTGAGAACCCCGCCGCCTTCTACACCGCCGCCCGGACGAACCACTACGCCCGGATCCTGCACACCACCACCCCCGACGGCCTCGGCTACGCCTTCCCCTACGACGACGTCCACCCGGCCGGGGTGGACTTCGAGGGCAAGGTGCAGTCCGGCACCCCGAGCCGGTTCACCATCACCGTCGGCGGCACGGCGGGCGGGGGAGGCAACCCCACGCCGACCCCGACACCCACCCCCACGGCCACCTCGCCGGGCGGTGTGAGCGCCTTCGGCACCATCCAGGCCGAGTCGTTCAGCGCCCAGTCCGGTACGGCCGTGGAGGCCTGCTCCGACACCGGCGGCGGCCAGGACGTGGGCTGGCTGGCCAATGGCGACTGGCTGAAGTACTCCGCCGTCAACTTCGGGAGCGCCGGGGCCACCCGCTTCAGCGCGCGCGTCGCCTCCGGTGCCGCCGCGGGCGTGAGCGGTCTCGTGGAGGTCCGCATCGGGAGCCCCACGGCGACCCCGCTCGGCAGCTTCGCCCTCGCCTCCACGGGCGGCTGGCAGACCTGGAGCACCGTGCCCGCATCCCTGACCAAGGTCACCGGGACGCAGGACGTCTACCTGACCTTCACCAGCGGACAGCCGGCCGACTTCGTCAACCTCAACTGGTTCACCTTCGGGTAGGTCCGGTCCGGCAGAAGGCCGCCCCGGACCGGGCAGGGGAGGGGTGGGGTGCGGAGGGGGCCGACG
This sequence comes from Kitasatospora paranensis, assembly GCF_039544005.1. Lineage (NCBI taxonomy): Bacteria > Bacillati > Actinomycetota > Actinomycetes > Kitasatosporales > Streptomycetaceae > Kitasatospora > Kitasatospora paranensis. Next base: position 783,585 of record NZ_BAABKV010000001.1, on the reverse strand, counting down.
GGACCGTCGGCCCCCTCCGGCCCTCCCGGCCGCGAAGCCGGCCGCGCCGCCGTGCGCCCGTATCATCGTGCTGCGGGCGGGAAGGCGAGGCAGGCAGGCCGCACCGGCCCCTACCGGTGACGACCCGCCGCCGACGTCTGTCCGTCCGCCGACCGCCTGCCCGGTCCGCCGACGCGACGGGCAGCACCACCGGGCGAGGGCCGGTCCCCGCGGGCTCCTCGCCCCGACCCGAGGAGAGCCCGATGACCGACACCGCCGCAGGGCCGCTGCGCCTCGACGCGATCGCGCCCGAGGGCGTGGGGCGGATCGTCGCGGCCGCGCGGGAGGCGGAGAACCGCGGACTGGACCGCTTCACCATGTCCGAGACCGCGCACAACCCCTTCCTCCAACTCGCCCGCGCCGCCGACCGCACTGCGTCGATCGAGCTCGCCACCGGCGTTGCCATCGCGTTCGCCCGCACGCCGATGGCCCTGGCCTACGAGGCCTGGGGCCTGCACGAGGCCTCCGGCGGACGGGCCGTCATCGGCCTCGGCTCCCAGGTGAAGCCGCACATCCTGCGCCGCTACGGCATGCCCTGGGACCGCCCGGTCGCCCGGATGAAGGAGTACGTGGGCGCCGTCCGGGCGATCTGGAACAGCTGGCAGACCGGCGAACGGCTGGCCTTCCGCGGCGAGTTCTACACCCACACGCTGATGACCCCGGTCTTCGACCCGGGCCCGGTCGCGCAGGGCACCCCGCCGATCCTGCTGGCCGGCGTCGGACCACTGATGACCGCTGCCGCCGGTGCCGTCGCGGACGGTCTGGTCTGCCACCCCTTCTCCTCCCTGCCCTACCTGACCGGCACCGTCCTGCCGGGCGTGCTGGCGGCCCGGGCGAAGGCCGAGGCCGAGGGCGCGGCCTGGACCTCCCGCCCGTTCGAGGTGGTGGGCAGTGTGCTGACCGCGACCGGCCGCACCGAGGAGGAGCTCGCCGCCAACCGCGTCCTGATCCGGGAGCGGATCGCCTTCTACGCCTCCACACCCGCCTACCGGGGCGTCCTCGACACCCACGGCTGGGGCGGGCTGCACGAGGAGCTGCACCGGCTGTCCGTCCGGGGCCGCTGGCAGGAGATGGGCGAGCTGATCGACGACGAGGTGTTCGACGCCTTCGCCGTCGCGGGTGAACCGGCGGAGGCCGCCCGGGAGATCCACCGCCGCTACGCCGGACGCGTCACACGGCTGTCCGTCAGCGGCCCGTCGGAGGCCGACCCCGACCTGATGCTCGACGTCCTCGCCGCCGTCCGCGCCCTGGGCTGACCGGCCGGGCCCCGGCGGTCGGCGCAGCCGTTCCCGGTGGGGTGCCACCGGCCCCGGCTCCGGCCGCCGCGCCGGCGGATCCCGGCTAGGGTTGGGGCTGTCCACACCGACTCCGGGGCCGCTCCGGCGGGCCCCGGGCACGGACGGGAGGACGGCGTGTCCGCTGATCCGACGACCCCGATCACCCCGGACAACGGGGGAGGGCCCGCAGCCGACGGCGGCTACGGGGAGTCCCTGTTCGAGCCGTGGCGACCCGGTGAGGGCGAGCGCATCGACCTGGGTTCGCTCGCCTACGACCACATCACCCGGGCCCGGCTGCGCGCCCTGGGTGTCGGTCCCGGCACCCGGTGCCTCGACGTCGGCGCCGGCACCGGCACCGTGGCGCGCTGGCTGGCCGGTGAGGGCGGCGCGGCCGAGGTGCTCGCCGTCGACCGCGACGTCCGCTTCCTCCGGCCGTACGCCGGCGGCGCCCTGCGGACCCTGGCCGCCGACATCACCGACCCCGGCTTCGACCCCGGCCGGTTCGACCTCGTGCACGCCCGGTTCGTCCTGATGCACCTCCCCGAACGCCGCCGGATCATCGCCCGCCTGCGCGACCTCCTGGTGCCCGGCGGACATCTCCTCCTGGGCGACGCCGTCGACCTCACCACCGCCGGGCCCCGGACACCCCGTACCGGCTCGCGATGCGGGCGATGTGGCAGGCACTGGGGACCTCGCTCGGCACCGACGTCTCCTGGACACCCGGCTATCCCCGCCTGCTGTCCGAGCTGGGCCTGTCCGAGGTCGGCGCCGAGGTGTACGTGCCGCCGCTGACCGCCGGCAGCCCGATCGCCGCGTTCTGGTCGGACACCTGGGCCCGGTCCCGCGAGGCGATGCTCGCCACCGGCCTGATCGACGCCGGGCAGTTCGCCGAGGCCCGGCAGGCCCTCGCCACCGGCACTGCCACCGACCTCTCCCCGGGCCTGGTCACCGCCTGGGGCCGCCGCCCCTGACGCAGGCCGCCCGGCCCCGCCGGGCCTGAGCGGGACGGCCCGGGTCAGGTGATCAGGCGCTGCTCCTTGGCCGCCGCGACGGCGCCGGTGCGGGTGTCGACGCCGAGCTTGGCGTAGATCCGGCCCAGGTGCGTCTTGACGGTGGCCTCGCTCACGAACAGGGCGCGGGCGATCTCGCGGTTGCCCAGGCCCTGGGCCAGGTGGGTCAGGATGTCCTGCTCGCGAGGGGTCAGCCGCGGCCCGGGGTCCGCATCCGGGCCATCACCCGGGAGGCGACCGGCGGCGACAGGACGGTGCGGCCCTCGGCCGCGGCACGCACGGCGGTGAACAGTTCCTCGGGACGCTCGGCCTTGAGCAGGTAGCCGGTGGCGCCGGCGTCGATGGCGCGGGTGATGTCGGCGTCGGTGTCGTACGTGGTCAGGACCAGGACGTGCGGTGCGTCCGGACCGGCGGTGATCCGCCGGGTGGCCTCGATCCCGTCGATGCCCGCGCCCAGTTGGAGGTCCATCAGGACGACCTGGGGTGCCAGCCGCGCGGCGAGTACGACCGCCTCCTCGCCCGTGCCGGCCTCACCGACCACGGTGATGTCGCCCGCTCCGGCCAGCAGGGCCAGCAGCCCCGCGCGGACCACGGCGTGGTCGTCGCAGACCAGCAGCCGGATCGGGGCCGTCATGCCGTCCGCCGCTGCGCAGCGTGGCGTGCCGCGGGCCCGGCCCCGGCGGAGACCGGCGCCGGCGCGGGCGCGGAGTCCGGACGAGGAGCGGGGGCTGCGGAGGGGGCGGTGTGCAGCGGGATCGCCGCGGACAGGACCGTTCCCTCACCGGGAGCGGTCTCCACGGTGAGTGTGCCGCCGAGCTGGCGCAGCCGGGCGCGCATCGCGGGCAGGCCGTGTCCGCGGCCGGTACGGGCGTCGCCGCTCCCGGTGAAGCCGCGGCCGTCGTCGGCGACGTCGAGCACGGCCTGGTCGCCGAGGTAGGAGAGGGTCAGCACGGCCGTGGACGCCGCGGCGTGCTCGCGCACGTTGGCGAGCGCGCCCTGCGCGATGCGCAGCAGCGCGGCCTGCGCGCCGTCCGGCAGCGGCACCGGCGTGCCTTCGAGGTGGAAGCGGACCGGCAGGCCGCTCTCGGCGCCCTGGCGGCCGGCGAGGGAGCGCAGCGCCTGGTCGAGGCCATGGTCGGTCAGTTCGGCGGGCGCGAGGTCGTGGACGAAGCCGCGGGCCTCGGCGAGGTTGCGCGCGGCGACGGACGCGGCGGTGTGCACGTGCCGGCGGGCGGTGACCGGGTCGCCGTCCCAGACCAGGTCGGCGGCCTGGAGGAGCATCTGCTGACTGGACAGGCCCTGGGCGAGGGTGTCGTGGATCTCGCGGGCCAGCCGCTCGCGCTCGGCGAGGGTGCCCTCGCGGCGCTCGGTGGCCGCGAGGTCGCGGCGAGTGCGGACGAGGTCGTCGACCAGGGCACGCTGCCGGTCGTTCTGCCGCTGCATGGACAGGAACACGGCGGTGGCGAGCACGGCCACGGCCGGCGGCAGGACGAGCAGGGTCGGGTCCGCATCCGGCAGCCGGGCCTGTCCGACCGTGACCAGGGCGGTGAGGGTTGCCACGAGCGGGATCGCCGCCCGGGCGGGCAGGGTGCGCAACGCGGTGTAGAGGATCGGGACGGCGCACCAGGCGAAGCTCGGCGCCGCCACCACCAGGGTCGCCCAGAGCGCCGTCACCGCGCCCAGCACGGCGACCGCGGCCGTGCGGCCGCCGCGTGCCTCGCCGCCGGCGGACTTCGGCGGGACGCGGGACGACAGCCGGGAGCCGACAGGCTGGAGCACGGCGAGGGCTGCGGACAGCCCGACGACCCACGGCGCCGCGGCGGTGCGGCCGTGGTGACCGAGGTAGCGGACGAGCGAGGCGCCGAGCAGCAGCAGGAACACCCCGTCGAACACCAGCGCCAGCCGTCGCGCGTCGCGGCCCGCACCGTCCTTCGGGGTCGGCTGCACCGCGCCCTCCTCGTCCCGCTTCGTTCCCGTCACCGCTTGGTTCCCGTCACCGCATCATGTCCGCTCCGGGCGGCGTGCCCGTCACCGCGTCGACCTGCACCGACACCGGAATCCTCACCCGGACGCCCGCCGGACGCATCATCCGATCGGCTGACACGCCCGTCCTCCATGATGCCCGCGGAGACGGGCCACCGGGCCGACCGCCGACGGCCCGCACCGCCCGGAGGATCGAGGCATGGCCGGGCCACCAGGGCACCGGCCGGTGATCCGGGAGGAAGCGGACATGAGGAAGACGACAGTGCGGACCCGTGTGCTGGCCGGTGCGGTGGCGGTGGCGGCGCTGGGCACGGTGGCCGTCGGTGCGGTCTCCGCAGGCGCCGGCACCGGGTCGGGCGCGGCGACCGCCGTCCCGGTGGCCGCGGCGACGGCCGGGACCGCCGACCTGACCACCTCCGCGCACCTGTCGGTGGACGCCGCCACCCGCGCAGCCCGGGCAGCCCTGGAGGCGGCGCAGAAGAACGGGCAACGGGTGTCGGTCGCGGTGGTCGACCGCGACGGGAACACCGTCGTCGCGCTGTGGGGCGACGGAGCGGGCCCGCAGTCGCCCGAGTCCGCCCGGCGGAAGGCGTTCACCGCGGTGTCCTGGAACGCCCCCACCTCCGACCTCGCCAAGCGGCTGACCCAGTCGCCCGGCCTCAAGGACATCCCCGGCACGCTCTTCCTGGCCGGCGCAGTGCCGGTCACCGCGAAGGGGGCGCCGGTCGCCGCCGTCGGCGTGGCCGGCGCCCCCAGCGGTGACCTGGACGAGCAGTTCGCCCGCGCCGGGGCACAGGCCCTGTCCCGCTGACCCGGCGCGCGCACGCCGAAGCGCCGCCGCCCGGGCCGCCCCGATCCTGCCGGGGCGGCCCGGGCGACGTACCGGGTGGGCCCGGTCGCGGACCTGCGGCCGCTACAGCTGCCCGACGTGGCCCGGCCGGGCCTGGGCGGGCAGCTTGCCCGCCCTCGACCACGCCCACTGGAGCAGGACGACCGCCAGCATCAGGCCCACCACCGCGGCCTGGCCGAAGGAGACGAGCGACCCGCTGCGCAGCGCCCCCGAGAACGGCACCGCCAGCACGGGCACCGCCACGGCCGGACCCGCCGCGTACCAAGCGGCGAACACCGCGAGGCCGCTGCCGCCGCCCGCCACCTGCGACGAGCGGTACATCAGGTCGCGCCGGGCCGCCCCGCGGCAGGCGTTCACCAGCCCGGCCGCGACGAGCGCGGGAACGGCGACCGGCGCGAGCCAGGCCTCCGCTCCGCCACCGGCCGACATCACGACGGCGGAGCCGGCCGCCGCGAGCACCACGCCGAGCACGACGGGCACCACCGCGTGGCGCAGCATGAGCCCGGCGAACGGGAACGGGGACCACGAGGCCCGGCGCACGTCGTCCGTCTCGATCCGGGCCGGTTCGAGCAGCTGGGCGACGGCGAGGTAGCCGAAGATCAGAGCGACGGCCGTGACGGCCCAGGACAGCCCGCCCCGCGTCCCGTGCGCCAGCACCGCGCAGAGCTGCGCCGGTACGGTCAGCAGCACCGCGCGGCCGAGCCGCGCGGGCGCACGGAGCAGCGAGAGGGCGTCCCGCCAGAACACGATCAGCCAGGCCTGCCGGGGACGGGCAGCCGGACCCGGAACTGCCGACCGCTTCCGGACGCGCTGCTCACGGCCAGCCGCGCGGCCCGAAGTTCGACCGTCCGCAGGGCGGCGAGCACTCCGGCCGCCGTCCGGGCCCGCTCGCGCAGCAGGGCAGCGACACCGTGGACGCGGCCCGGTCGGCGAGCACCAGGCAGACCACGGTGGGCACGACCAGCAGGGCGGCGGCGACCCAGCCGCCCGGGACGGCGGCGGGCGTCGGCGCCAGCGCGGCGATCCCCGCCCAGCCCCACGGGCCGGACCACAGCTCCACCCGCTCCAGCCAGTGGACGGGGTGCCCCGCGACGGCGAGGGCGCTCTGCGCCGCCAGTGCCAGGATCAGCACGGTGACGTACGGGGTGAGCCTGCGCACCCAGGTGGCGGCCCGCGGGCTGCGCTGCACCAGCAGTCCGGCGCAGACGCCCAGCAGCGGCAGGCAGGCCGCACCGACCAGGCACCAGCCGAGGGCGGCCGGGAGGCCGACGCGGACGGTCAGTCCGAGGGTGACCATGCCGCCCACGGCGAAGACGAGCCCCGGGAAGAGGGCCAGCCCGCAGGAGAGCCAGAACCACGGCCGCAGGACCGGTCGGGGACGGACGGGGTGGGCGAGCAGCCAGTCGGTGGTGGCCCGTGGCGGTACGACCGGCCCGCGCCACAGTCCGTCGCGGACGGCGAGCAGGACGGTGGCGAGCCCGACCGCGGCGATGCCGCTGGGCATGGCGGCCAGCAGGTCGGGGCCGTGACCGGTGTAGTCGGCGCCCATCGACGCCTGGAGGAAGAGGCCGAGGCTGGGGATCCCGCCCCAGATGACCAGGATGAGCAGGGTGCAGTAGACCGCGAAGCCGACCTGCTTGGCGCGGTTGCGGCGGTGCGGTGCGCGCAGGGCGCGCAGCAGCGCCAGGGCCTCGGTGGTCCAGTCGTCGTCGTCCGTCCAGTCGGCGGCCCTCTCCTCGCCCTCGAAGTCCGCTTCGAAGTCCGCTTCGGCGTCGGTGGCGGCCGTGTCGGGAGCCTCGTCCGCTCGTGCGGCCGCGTTCGTCCCCGTGTCCTCGCCCTTGGCGGGGGCCGGCAGGCCGGCCACGACCTCGGGGCGGCTCACCGGGCGCCGGCCGGTGCGGCGCTGCCGCGGTTCGCGGCCTCGGCCGCCAGGACCTTGGCGGGGGCACCCTGCCGGACGATCCGGCCCTCCTCCAGCACCACCACCCGGTCGGCGATCTCCAGCGCGAGATCCGTGTGGTGCGTCACCAGAAGGACGGCCACGCCGTCGGCGAGCTCCGCGGTCAGCAGTTCGGCGAGCCGGCGGCGTGCCTCCGGGTCCAGGCGCTGCTCGGGCTCGTCGAGCAGCAGCAGGTCGCGGGGCCGGACAAGGGCGCAGGCCAGCAGCAGGGCCTGCATCTGGCCGGAGGAGAGGGCCGAGGGCAGCGCGTCGGCGCGCTCGGTGAGCATCCGGTTCTCCAGCACCTGCGCGACCCAGTCGGCGGCGTCGGCGACACCGTGCGCGACGGCGACCAGCAGGAGGTGCTCGCGCACCGTGAGGTCGGGATAGCAGGCGACCGTGTCGCCGACGACCGCGACCCTGGCCCGGATCCGCGGGTCGTTCTCGTTCATCGGCAGTCCGTCGAACCGCACCGTGCCCTTGGTCGGCAGGTCGCGGCCGGCCGCGACCCGCAGCAGGGTCGACTTGCCGGACCCGTTGTGACCGAGCAGGGCCACGCACTCCCCGGCGGCCAGGTTCAGGTCGACGGGGTGGAGCACCTCCCGGTCGCCGTACGAGCGGCTCACCCCGGTCAGCTGCAGCAGCGCCTTGCGCGCGGTGGCGCGCGGTCCGGCGGAGTTCTTGGCCATGTGGACGATGCCTCTCGACGAGCGGTTCGACCAAGTATGGACCTGTCGCACCCACGCACCGGCGCGGTGGTGGGACGCACTCCCGGAATAGCCTGTCCGGCGGGTACGACGGAGCGCTAAGGTCTGCCCGTTCGACCGATATTCGATCAAGGAGTGAAGTGAACGTCCGTCTGGCAGTGCACCTGCTCGTGTCGCTCGTGCTGGCCCTGGTGCTGGTCCTCACCGGACTGGCGCTCGGGGGTCCCCTCCTGGCGTTCCTCGGCTTCGTGCTGTGGTTCCTGCTGGAGGCGCTGATCAAGGCGCTGCTGCCGCCGTCCTTCCACCCCGGGATCGAGGGTGCGCAGACCACCTCGGCCGTCTACCGCGGCTGGGCGGCCCGGCTCGTGGCCGGCACCGCCCTGGGGAAGGGGCGGACCGTGGCGGGGGACGCCGCGCGGCTCGCGGCCGGTGTCCGGCTGTGCCTGCTGTCGTTCGGCGTGCGCGACGGCAGCCAGACCCTGGGATACCTGTTGCTGCAGCGGACGCCGGACGGTGCCACCGCCGTCGCCTGGCGAGGCCGCGGCAAGGGCCAGGTGATCCGGCCGATCGTCCCGGCGACGGCGACGTTCCTCCCGGGACGGGAGCAGCAGAACGCGTCCCAGGCCCGGCTGGGCTACCGGACGCCGGTGCAGTTCGGCGAGGACACGTACTGGCTGCGCGACCACGACGCCGAGCTCGCGCAGCTCGTCCTCGCCACGGAGAGCGCGACGGGGCCCGCCACGCCGCTCAACACCTGAGCCCGGCCGCCCGGCCCCGGCGCTCGGGGCCGGGGCCGCACGGCGGGACGATCGCCTGGGGCAGGGTCAGGTCCACTGCTCGGCAAGGGACTTCCCCGGCAGGGGCTTGCCGACCAGGGCCAGTGCGATGAAGAAGTTGACCTGGCCGATCGCGATCGTGAGGGTGGCCAGCGCCGTCGGGTCGTAGTGCCGGGCCGCCTCCGCGTACAGCTCGTCGGGAACGCGCTCGCCGTCCGCGGCCGGCAGCAGGACGGCCTCGACGAGCGCGAGCGCGACCCGCTCCGCCTCCGTGAAGTACGGGGCGTCCCGCCAGGACGCGACCGCGGCGATCCGCTCCTCGCTCTCGCCGGCCTTCCGCAGGTTGGCCGAGTGCATCACCGTCAGGTAGGTGTTGCCGACGATCTGGCCGGCCCGCAGGTGCACCAGGCCGATGGTGGCACGCGGCACGGACCGGTTGCCGGTGGCGCGGAAGAGCCACCCGCTCAGCTCCTTCAACTCCGGTACGAGTGCCGCCGGGTCGGACATCCGCGAGGTGCCCTGCTGCGCCGTGTCCGCGGTGCTGGTGCTCGTCCTGCTGTTCATGGCCGTGATCCCCTGCCGTTCGTCGATGCTGTCACTGCTCTGACGGACGGCGGCGGCCGGATGTGACGGGGCCGGACGACTGCTCCTGTCGGCCGCTCGCCCGGCGGGTCAGATGACGGCGAGCCGGCCCACCAGCAGCTCCACCCGCTGCTCGGCGTCCTCCCGCGGCAGCCGTCCGGCCCGGGTCAGGGTGGCCAGTCCGTGCAGGGCCGCCCAGACCACCTCGGTGAACAGCGCCGGGTGGACGCCGTCCCCGGCGACCTCGCCGAGGCTTTCCAGCAGGGCGGCGAAGGCGTCCTTCAACGGCTCCGGGGTGTCCTCGGCCGCGAAGGCCAGGCCGCCGTCGAGCTGGAACATGGCGTCGTAGACGGCCGGGTTGCGCTCGGCGAAGTCGAGGTAGGCGCGGGCGAGGGCGGTGACCCGGGCCCGGGGGCCGTCCGCGGCCGAGGTCGCGGCCCGCAGCGCCGCGGCCATCTCGGCAGCACCTTCGAGGGCGACGGCGCCGATGATCTCGCGCTTGCCGCGGAAATGGCTGTAGAGGACGGGCTGGCTGTACTCGATGCTCTCGGCGAGCCGACGGGTGGTGACCGCGTCCCAGCCATGCTCTTCGGCGAGTTCGCGGGCCGTCGCCACGATGAGGCGTTCGCGGCTCGCCCGCTCGCGCTGCTTGCGTTCCTGTACCGACATGACTCGATTCTAGCATCGCTAGACAAGTGAGCGACGGCAGCGCTAGCGTTACCTCATCATCTAGCAGTGCTAGATCCCAGGAGGGGTCATCATGCTCAACGCACTCGAGATCGTCACCACCGTGATAGTCGGCCTGATGGTCGGGGTGGAGTTCTCCGTCGCCTTCGTCATGAACCCGATCTTCAACGGACTCCCCGAGGACAGTGCCCAACTCGGCCGCGCCCACGGGGCCGGATGCTCGGCGCCGTGATGCCGGTCTGGTACATCGGCTCGCTCGTCCTGAGCGCGGTCTGGGCCGTCGCCGGACGGCATCACCACGGCGCCGGCCTCGTCGTCATCGCCGCCGCGCTGCTGATCCTCAGCGTGATCATGTCGATCCTGCTGCTCGTCCCGATCAACAACCGCAGCAAGACGTGGACGCCCGAGAACCGACCCGAGGACTGGAAGGAGCAGATGAACCGCTGGGACCGCTTCCACTACCTCCGCGTCGCCGTCATCATCGCCGCCTTCGCCCTGCTGGCCACCGCCCTCGCCTGAGCCCGTGGGCGCGCGAGGGGCCCGCCGCCGTCGGTGCGGCCGGCCCTCGCGGGCTGCCGGGACGGAGCCGGAGTCGGCGCTCCCCGTCGGCCGCCCTCCATGGTCAGCCGCCGCGGACGGCCGCCAGCACCTGAGGCCAGGCCGCCGCGCCGAGCGCCGCGTCGGCCTCGGGGGTGCCACCGTGGTCGAAGAGGGCGGACGGGGGCGGTGCCACCTCGCCGGGGAAGACGGTTCGATGGCCCGCGTCCGCCCGGGTGATCACGGTCGTCGTGCGGCCGGCCGCCGCGCGCCGCTCCGCGAGTTCGTGGGTGAAGCGCAGGGACGGCCACATCCGGTCCCCGCCGCCCGCGACCAGGACCAGCTCGGCCTCCGTCTTCTCCGCCGGGATGGCCGCGGCCGGGAGCCGGTCCGCGAACGCCGCGAGGCTGCGCTCGTACGAGCCGAGCACGGAGACCGGAGCGCCCGCAGGCTCCGCCGGCGCCCAGGATTCGTCGTAAGGGACGAAGGGCAGCGGCTGCCCCTGCCAGGTCCAGCTGGAACGGTACGGATGCTGCCGGCCGTCGTGGCCGGGACCGACGTTCGCCCAGACGACCGAGGTCGGGGCGAGCGCGATCACGGCATCGGCGCAGCCGGAGAGGAGGACACCAGGAGCGCGGCTTCGGCGCTCTTGGAGATGCCGAGAATGCTGAGGCGCTCGGCGCCGCGTTCGCGCAGCAGCCCGGTCGCGGCGACCAGGGTCTCCAGCGGGACTTCGCAGATGCCCGGCGGCTGCCCGGGGCCGCCGAACCACCGGACGGACACCGCGGTCACCCCGGCGCGGGCGAAGAGTCGGCACCGCTCACGCTCGATCCGGCCGCTCGACCCGGACAGCACCAGCACGCCTGCGCCGGCACGGCCTGCGGCCGGTTCGGCGACGAAGCCCTCCCAGGGGTCGGTGAGCCCGTACTCGACGATCTCGCCTGACACGACGTCAAACCCCCTGCGTGGAGCGCCCGAACTCGACAGTGGGAACCTACTGACCATCAGCCGACGACGGCAAGGGCCGCACTTCGACGCCCGGACTCACCGGTTCGCCGGGCCGGCCGAAGGCGGGTCGCGTCGCCGGCCGGCGCGGGCACACCGTGGCAGGGGCGGGGGAGGCAGTCAAGGCGTACCGGCGCGTACGTTTGTCACGATTCGGACCGCTACGGTCGGCAGGTATCGGGTCGCCCGTCGGCGGCAACGATTCGGTAACCGCGCTGGAGATGCCGGCCCCGCTGGTCAAGACTCTCGCCCATTCCCTCATTCGCCGATCACTCGCGCCAGGAATGCGCGTGATCGGTCGTCATCCGGCACCCGGCACGGTCCACGCGGAGGTTTGCGGAATCCCGCATTTCGCTTCCTCGTGGCCGTGCCGTGCGCTGCCCCCCATCGAAGGCGATCTCGACGTGGAACGACATCTGCTGCGCGTGTTACCTGCGACGCTGGCCTGCGCCATGGCGCTCACCGCCTGCTCGGCGGGCGGTTTCGGATCCGCGGGGTCCGTCACCATCAGGCTGGTCGCCGCGGACTACGGCGACAAGGAGTCGAACAGTTCCAAGCACTACTGGGACGACGTCACCTCCGCGTTCACCGCCGCCAATCCGGGAATCACGGTCGACGTCCAGGTCGTGAACTGGAACGACATCGACAGCCAGGTCAAGGAGATGATCCGGAGCGGCAACTCTCCGGACGTCCTGGAGACCGGCGGATATGCCGACAAGGTCGCAGGAGATCTGCTGTACAAGGCATCCGACGTGCTCTCGATCGGCACCCAGGCCAATCTCCTGGACAGCTTCTCCCGGGCCGGTCAGGTCGAGGGGATCCAGTACGGCATACCCTTCGTCTCCTCCGCCCGTGCCTTCTTCTACAACAAGGCGATCTTCGAGCGGGCCGGCATCGCGAAACCGCCCACCACCTGGGACGAGTTGAGACAGGACGCGGTGCTCATCAAGGCCAAGGTGCCGGGGAGCATTCCCTACGCGCTGCCGCTCGGCCCCGAGGAGAGCCAGGCCGAGACCATGATCTGGGAGCTCGGGAACGGCGGCGGATTCACCGACGAATCCGGACGCTACGCGCTGAACAGCCCGCAGGACATCGACACCTTCAGCTGGCTCAAGGCCAGACTCGTCGATCCCGGGCTCACGTACGCCGACCCGGCCCGGACCGACCGCAAGACCGCCTTCGCGGACTTCGCGGCGGGAAAGGCGGCCATGCTCGACGGCCACCCGTCGCTCGTCCAGATGTCGAAGGACGCCGGGATCGACTACGGCGTCACCCCCATCCCCGGGCGCGCCGGTCCGCTCAAGTCGACGCTCGGCGTGGCCGACTGGATGATGGCGTTCAAGGAGCGGGGCCACCGGAAGGAAATCAAGAAGTTCCTCGACTTCGTGTACTCCGAGGAGAACACCCTGAAATTCGACGAGACGTACAACCTGATGCCGGTCACCCATGACGCGTTGCTGGAGATGACCACCAACGGCAAGCACGAGGACCTCGCACCCTTCCTCGCCCTGCTCCCGCAGGCCACCTTCTACCCGCTGGGCGACACCAGTTGGGACGCGGTCTCGGCCGAGATCAAGAAGAGCGGCGGCGGTGCGATCAAGAACCCGGCCGGCGTGCTGGGGGATCTGCAGAAACGGGCGGACACCCTCCGCGCCCACTGACGGCGCATGGGCCGCGCCGCGGCGAGGTCCGATCGGGCCGGGCCTCGCCGCGCTCCACTGCCCTCGGGGTGTGCGGACGTCAGGGCCGGTCGGTGGGACGGCGGGCCGTCCACGTCCAGCGGGTGGAACGCACCGTGAGGTCGTCACGGTGGCGCACATCGAGCGCGCCGCCGTTCAGGACGGCGTCGAGCGCGCTCCTGTCCGCGGGGTCGAGGCGCCCGTCGAGGGCGTCCCGGACCCGGCCGAGCACCAGGTGGGCGTACTCTCCGGCGGCGGGCGGCAGTGGGGCGCGCAGCTCCAGGTCCTCGGTGTGCTCCGCCTCGACGGTCAGGCCCGCCGCGGTCAGCAGCGCCCCCCAGTCGGCACCGAGGTGCGGCACCTGGTCGGCGTGGAGCGCGGACAGTGCGTGACGGCAGCGTTCCTCCAGGCCGGGGCGGTCCGGCACCACGGCGTCGGGCAGGAAGCGCGGCATCCCGTCCATCTCGGCGACGGCCAGCAGCCCGCCCGGCCGCAGCGCCGCGCGGATCCCGTCGAGGGCCGCGGCCGGGTCGTCCAGGTGGTGGAGGGAGGCCGACGCCCACACGAGGTCCGCGCCGGTGATGCCGGGCAGGCCGCTTCCGGCATCCGCCTCCAGGGTGCTGACCCGGCTGCCCAGCCCCTTGGCCTGCGCCGTGCGCTCCAGCCCGGCCAACATGGCGGGCGAGCTGTCGACGGCAGTCACCCGGGCGCCGGGGAAGCGCTCCAGCAGGGCGAACGTCCCGGTCCCCGTCCCGGCCCCCAGGTCGACGATGTGCGTGACACCCCCGCCGGCCAGCCCGGCGAGCCGGCCGGTCACGGCAGTGAGGTACCCGCCGAACAACTCGGCGTCGAGGTCGAGAACCCGAGCCATGGCGCCCTCCGCCACGCCGTCCGAACCGTGCCGGTGGCCGTGCGAGTGGTCCTGCTCATGGTCGTGCCGGTGGCTGTGGGGCTCGGCGTGGGTCGGGGCGTCGGTGTGGGCGTGCGATGCGGGGTGTGCCATGAGCCCGATCGTACGGACCGATGCGTTGTGCGCACATCTTCTTGCGTAATGCGCAAGAAGATGGGGATTCGACAGCCGCGTGCGCAAGGCCGGCTCGGCGTAGGCGTTGCTGGCCTTCCCCCGGCGCGGGGCGAGCTCCCGCTCGACTGTCGGTGACGGCGGGCACGATCTCTTCATGGGAAGCATCTACGACTACTACGCGGCCGCCGACGACGTCCGGGCCCTGGCCGCCTTCCAGGACGGCCGTATCGACGACCTGTTCGGGACGGTGGGGATCAAGGGCACCGACCCGTACACGCTCCTCGGTACGGTCCAGGCCTTCCTGATGGGCGCGTCGGACGAGGAGATCAAGGCCGACCCGCGCTTCTGCACCCTGCTGAGTGATCCTCAGGACGACGGCCGCTGGCTGGTGTCGCTCCCGGACGCCCTGCGCGACGCACTCGCGTCGGCCACGAGCAGTCGCCTGGGCGAGGCCGCGACCGCCTGCACCCTCACCGAGGACGGCGCATGGCATGACGCGGAGCTGATCGCCGACTTCCTGGTGCGGCTCGCCGACCTGGCCCGCGATGCCGGGCAGCGGGCCCTGTACTGCGGCATGTCCCTGTAGGCAGGTGCAGAGCGCCGGCAGGGGATTCCCCGCACACGCCAGGCTGCAGGTGCCGGTCCGCAATGGCGTGGACAGGTTGAACGGGTGTCGGCGACACTTCGCCGCATGGCTTCTCTCGCGCGGCACCTGACCTTCGACTGTTCGGATGCCTACCGTCTTGCAGAGTTCTGGGCGGCCGTCCTCGACGGCTCCCTCGGCGACGACGACTTCCCGGGTGATCCCGAGGCGCTGGTCACGGCGCCCGGGTCGGCCCTGCTCTTCGTGACGGTACCGGACGCGAAAGCCGTGAAGAACCGGCTGCACCTGGACCTGCAGCCCCAGGACCGCTCGCGGGACGACGAGGTGCAGCGCATCCTCGTCCTGGGGGCCACGCTCGTGGGTGATCACCGCAAGCCGGACGGGACCGGCTGGGTGACGCTGGCCGACCCCGAGGGCAACGAGTTCTGCGTCGAACGCAGCGCTGCCGAGCGCGCACTGACCACCTGACAGGCTGCGGGCTCCGTGGCGATGTGCCGCGGGGCGTGGCCCCGGGCGACGCTGCTCTCGTGTGTGGCCGAGGCATTGTTCGCCCTGCTCCCCGAACTCGACCGGCGCCACCCGCGCTGCTGCCCTGAACTTCCTGGCCCGCCAGGCGTGGCGGGCCCGCGACAGCGACGACCGGTTCGGCGCGGCCCGCGTCTGGTGGCGGATCACCGGTGACGCGGACACCGCCGTGGACGTGCTGGTGCCGGAACTCGCGCCGCTCCGGGCCGGGGTGGCGGATCCGTTGGTGTTGCCGGTGGTTCGTCTGCTCGGCGCGATCGGCGGGCCTGCGGCCGCCGCCGTCCCGGTGCTCACCGCGGCCCGCGCCGCCGGGCGCCGTTACGGCGGCGACATCGTGCGCGACGAGGAGTTCTGCCTTGCGGTCGACACGGCCGTCGGGTCCATCGTCGGCGACACAGTGGCAGGCACGTCGTAGTCGCGCTCGCCCCACTGGCCCCGGCCGGGTCATGGCGGCCCGCGTCGGTGCCGATCGGGCGTGCCGTCGCCGGATCTCAGGGGCGGCCGACCCGGGAGAGGCAGAGGGTGTACGCCGTCGGGCCGCGGCGCAGGGCGACGGAGACCTCCGAACCGGGGTAGGTGTCGCAGACGTCGGGGTCGGAGGAGTCGAACCGGGCGACCACCCGGTAGTCGGCATCGGGGTCCGAGCAGGGCACGACCGTGATGTCGGGCAGGGCGGAGTCCTCGCCCCGGTGGAGGCAGTCGCCGACGGCGGCGTAGTCGGTGCTGGTCGTCGCGTCCCGCACGACGGTGCCGACGATCAGGACGGGCAGCAGGAGTCCGAGGAGCTCCACCCGCAGGAGCAGCGGACGGCCCGGCCGGAGGGGACACCCGGGCCGCCGGCCGGCGGGGCGAGTCGGCGCATCCTCGCCAGATTCACCAGATTGGCGACGATGACGACCGGGTTGACGACCAGGGAGACGATGCCCGTCCAGCCCTGCCACAACGTTCTGGCCGTCATGCTTCGGTGGAGCGCGACACCGCAGCTCCGGCAGAACGGTCCGTCGGCCCTGGGGAACCGCATCAGGACGAGGAATCCCTGATGGCCGCGGAAGGTCGCGTCCGCAGCCGGCGCCGACCCGCAGATGTCGCAGACCGGGCCGGGGCGCGGGGAGGTTCCGGGAAGTGTCGAACTCCCGGCGGACTTCGACGGCGTGGGCACGGACACGGGGGGATCTCCAGACGAACGGACAGCGGATGGATGGTACCGATCGGCGCCGACGGACCGCCAGGAGCGACCGAGGGACGGGCGATGGGGAGGTCGGGCGGTCCTCCTGTTCCGGGGCCGCGGACCGCAGACCCGGGGGCTCGTGGCAGCATGATCGGCTGCACCACCATCCCTCAGGAAGGCGCCGACGATGACCGCACCGACCGACTCCGTCGATCACGAACTGGTCCAGGCTGCGGCGCACGTCGCGGCCACTCGCTGCCGGGGCGACAACCACACCATGGCGGCCGCGGCCCGCAACCGGGACGGACGGATCGTCACTGCGGTGAACGCCCACCACTTCACCGGCGGACCGTGCGCGGAGCTGGTCCTCATCGGCACGGCCGCCGCCCAGGGCGCCTACGACCTGGACACCATCGTTGCCGTGGGTGACCGCGACCGAGGTGTGGTGCCCCCGTGCGGACGCTGCCGACAGGCCCTCCTTGACTACTTCCCGACCCTGAAGGTCATCGTCGGTGCACGTGACCGCCTCCGGACGGTCGCCATCGGCGACCTGCTGCCCGAGAGCTATGTCTGGGCGGATCACCAGCTCGATGCGGCGGAGACTGCACCGACCAGCCAGGGCTGACCCACCCCGTGCTCGTGGCGCGGCGGTCAGGGGCCGCCGCGCCACCGGTGCACTGATGTGGGGGCGGTGGGTCAGGTGGTGGTGCAGGTGACGGTGGGCCAGGTCCAGGTGCCGTTGGTTTGGATGGTGAGGCCCCAGTTGTTGCCGTTGCCGTTGGGTTTGGCGGTGAGGACCTGGGCGCTGGGGTAGGTGGCGGCGGTGTTCCAGGTGGAGAGGATCTTCTCGGGGGTGGGGAGGTTCATGGTGACGGTCCAGTTGCTGGAGCCGGTGACGGCGACGTTGAGGTTGTAGCGGTCGCTCCACTGCTGGCCGGCGGAGAGCGTGGCGGTGCAGCCGCTGCCGCCACCCGTTCCGCCGCCGGTGCCGCCGCCGTCGGGGGCGACGGCGCGGCCGGTCTGCGGGGAGATCATGCCGGCGCACAGACCGCGGGCGGCCAGGCCCTGCGCGATGCGGGGGATCGCGGCGAGCGTGTTGGCCGGCCATTCGTGCATGAGGATGATCTGCCCGTTGGTGAGTCGGGCGTTGGCCTGCACGATGGCATCCGTGGTGGCGCCGTTCCAGTCCTGCGAGTCGACGTCCCAGATGATCTGCGTGAGGCCGTACTTCGCCTCCACCGCCTGCAGGGTCGCGTTGGTCTCACCGTAGGGCGGGCGGAACAACTTCGGGGTGCCGCCGCCGGCACCGGCGATCGCCTGCTGCGTCCGGGAGACCTCGGAGTCGATCTGCGCCTGGGTCTCCTGGATCAGGTGCGGGTGGGTGTAACTGTGGTTGCCGACCCACATACCGGCGTTGATCTCGGCCTGGACCTGGGCCGGGTAGGCGGCCGCGTACTGGCCCTCGTTGAACATCGTGGCGCGCAGCCCGTTCTGCTTGAGCGCGTTGAGCAGGCCGGGCGTGTGGTCGTTGGACGGTCCGTCATCGAAGGTGAGGCCGACGTAGCCGCTGCAGGTCGCGGCATGCGACGGGGTGGCCTCGACGGTCGAGGTGACGGCGCCGGCCAGGGCGAGTGCGGCGACGGTCAGTCCCGTGACCAGGGAGCGCAGCGAGAGCGGGGTGGGGTTCGCATGCGGGGTGGGTTCTCCTCCTGCCGGGTGCCACCCGACCGTGGTCGGGTGGCACCCGGCGGCCGTGGCCCGGGTATCCCGGGGCTCTGACGTTGGGGGGCGATGGTGCGGAGGTGGGTGCCTGGGTGCAGAAGGCCGTGGGTGTGGGGGCGGTGGGTCAGGTGGTGGTGCAGGTGACGGTGGGCCAGGTCCAGGTGCCGTTGGTCTGGATGGTGAGGCCCCAGTTGTTGCCGTTGCCGTTGGGTTTGGCGGTGAGGACCTGGGCGCTGGGGTAGGTGGCGGCGGTGTTCCAGGTGGAGAGGATCTTCTCGGGGGTGGGGAGGTTCATGGTGACGGTCCAGTTGGTGGAGCCGGTGACGGCGACGTTGAGGTTGTAGCGGTCGCTCCACTGCTGGCCGGCGGAGAGCGTGGCGGTGCAGCCGCCGCTGCCGCTGCCGCCACCCGTTCCGCCGCCGGTGCTGCCCCCGCCGGACGAAGTGCCCAGCGTGATGTTGGAGTTGCCGCTGCTCTGGTAGCCCTCGGTCGCGAGGATCATGTAGTTGAAGGTGCCCAGGTTCATGCCGTGGCTTGCCCACGCGTCGAAGTGGTTGCCGGTGGTGATGGTGCCGCCGGTGCGCTTGGACTGCCGGACGCTCCAGTACTGGTTGAACGTCGCGGTGCCCTGGATGGAGGGGGCGTTGGTGCGGGTCGTCTCGTAGATGTCGTAGGTGCCGCCGTCACTGGTGACGGTGCCCTTGTACGTCCCGGTGGGCTTGTAGGTGCCGTAGTTGTCGACGATGTAGTACTCGACCAGCGGGTTGGTCGTCCATCCGTAGAGCGACAGGTACGCGTTGCCGGACGGGTTGAACGTGCCGGAGTAGTTCACGGCCTGGCGGCCGCCGGTGGCCCAGCCCTTCCCGGCGACGAAGTTGCCGCTGTTGCTCCAGGACGTGCTGTAGTTCCCGCCGGCTCCCAGGTTCATCGAGACGGACCCGCCGCCGTCGGTCCAGTACGAGTAGTAGTAGCCGTTGTTGGTGCCGGTCTGGTTCGAGGAGACGACGGTGTCGGCGTTGGCCGTACCGGGCGTGATCATCGCGACCACGGCCACCAGCGCCAGGACGCAGGCGCTGCTGACGATCGAGCGGAGGCGGCCGAGCGGGCCGGATCGGGCGGGCCCACGGCGCCTGGGCCGGTTGGGGGTTCGGTTCATGAGGGTGCTTCCTCCTGGTGAGGTGGGTGGGGGACCGGGTGGGGCGGCGCCACCCGGGCGGGGCTGTCGGAGCCCGGGGATGACAGCGATCGCACGTCGGCGTGGGGCAACGCGGCAGGGGTCGGCCGGTGGTCGTGCCGTCGCCGAACGGACGGCCGGGTCGTGGTGGTGACCCGGACCGGCCCTGGCTGAGGACTGTCAACGGCGAACAGTGTTGATCCGGCCTGTCGGGGTGTCAATACTTTCGGCAGGAGCAGCGAAAGTATCGGCCCGCCCAAGTGCCTTGTCGGGCAAAATAGTTGCAGCTCAATGACGCGGCAGGTCGTGGAGGTCTGAAATCGCCCGATGAAATCGAGAGGAGGGGATCAAGGGCTCGATCGATGCAAGCGAAATGTTTCGAGGCCCGGTGTTCCGAAGTCGGGCCGGAACGCGAACGAGGGGGCGAGGGACCGATGGTCCCTCGCCCCTCGCGGGTGCAGGTGTTGCGCGCGACCGCCCTGCCGGGCGGACTCAGCTCAGCGTGAACTTCTGCGCCGTGCTGCCGTTGCAGTCCCAGATCTGGAGGCGGGTGCCGTTGGCGGTGGCGCCGCTGGGCGAGTCGAGGCAGCGCCCCGACTGCGGGTTGACCAGCGAGCCGTCGGCCTGCTGGTTCCAGACCTGGCCGCCCGCGCCGTTGCAGTCCCACAGTTCGACCTGGGTGCCGTTGGCCGTGCCGTTGCCGTTGATGTCGAGGCAGCGGCCGAGCGTCCTGAGCGAGCCGTTGGCGTTGTGATACCAGTGCTGGTCGACCGCGTAGGACTGGCAGTCCCACAGCTGAACGGCCGTGCCGTTGACGCCCGAGTCGTCCGCCGCGACGTCGACGCACTTGCCGCCCGGGGCGGCGATCGGGGAGCCGCCGTTGACGGCGAACTTCTGCGCCGCGCTGCCGTTGCAGTCCCAGATCTGGAGGCGGGTGCCGTTGGCGGTCGCGCCGCTGGGCGAGTCGAGGCAGCGCCCCGACTGCGGGTTCAGCAGCGAGCCGTCGGCCTGCTGGATCCACTTCTGGCCGCCGACGCCGTTGCAGTCCCACAGCTCGACCTGGGTGCCGTTGGCCGTGCCGTTGCCGTTGATGTCGAGGCACCGCCCGATGGTGGCGAGTGAGCCGTTGGCGTTGTGCGTCCAGTGCTGGTCCTCGGCGTAGGACTGGCAGTTCCACAGCTGGACGCCGGTGCCGTTGACGCCGGTGTCGTCGGCGCCGACGTCGACGCACTGGCCGCCCGGGCCGGTGATCGTCCCCTGCGGGCCGTTGGGGACGTTCGTCTGGCCGGAGTACCCGACCGAGACGATGTTCGCCTGGACGGCGTTCTCCGCGGCGTCGGTCGGGTAGCCGGAGACCATCACGCCCTCGAAGAACGTGCCCATGTTCCAGTTGCTGTTATCGCCGCCGGTGCCCAGGATGATGCCGCCCTCCTGGTGCATCGGCAGATAGCCGCCGCGGGTCGGCAGCGAGCCGTTCCACCAGGTGCTCAGCGCGCCGGACTGCGAGTTGCCGCCCTTGAGCGCATAGGTGGTCTGGCCGTTGTTCTTCAGGACGGCGGTCACGAACGGGCTGTTGTTGCCGGTGTTCGCGGTGTTGGAACCGTTGTTGCCCTGGAACATGCCGTTCTCGAGGTCGGCCTCGATCCACGGGCCCGATCCGGTGCAGGGCGCGAAGTAGCAGGTGGTCGCGATGCTCACCGCGTCCATGTGGCCGTTGCCGGTGTCGGCGGCGGTGCTCTCCGCGTTGCCGTAGTCGAAGCAGCAGGCGGATCCGACGTGGGTGCCGCTGGCCACCATGTAGGCGCCCTCGGCCTGGCCGTTGACGGCGACGCCGGCCGCCGCACCGTGCGACCGGTAGCCGACGCCGGGGAGATCCAGATGCCGTACGCCTTGTGGCCGCCGGCCGTCACGGCGATCTCGCTCGCGTCCGCTCCGCGGTCGGCGCCCATGCCGGCCGTGCCCGCGGGGCCGGGGTAGAGGTCGTTGTGCCGGGCGGTCTGGTCGTAGACCTTGCCGATCCGACAGGTGGTGTTGGCGCAGAACGCGTCCTGCTGGGCGGCGTTGACGTAGCCGCCCTGGGCCAGCAGGCCGATGTCCGCGGTGGCGCCGTCCGAGGCGCGGGTGACCTGGTAGAGCGGGCCGCTGTACGAGGAGAGGACGGCACGCACGGTGCTGTGCGCGGCAACGCAGGGTGTCCCGGCGTTGCCGTAGATGTCGCACGGCAGTGAGCCGGCGGCCTGCGACACGCCGGGTATGGCGATCAGGGCCCCGAGCAGGAGCCCGAGGGTCGCCACGGCCGACAGCAGGGACCGCCGGAGTCGACGGGCCGGGCCGATCACGCTGAACCGTAAGGCTGTTGACGCACCGTCAAGTGTCCTTCTGCGCATGCTGTGCTCCTGGTGGGTGGGGGTGGGAGCTCGAACTCGTCTGCGCAGCGGCTTAGTTCACGCTGTGCGACGCTTGCCCGAAGGTACGCCGCATGGTCGATCAGGTCAATATTTGTTGCTTTTATTTTCCTCGGCCCGTGAGGATATGTCCGAACCTGTTTCCTTTCCGGGGTCCTCGGGGCGTCGGCAGCGGGCTCAGCCGGCGTTCCCGATCCGCAGGACCTCGGCGGAGGCAGGGCCCGCGGCGTCGGCGCCGAACCCGCCGCCCTCCACCTCGGTCGCCACCGCGAGATCGCCGCGGTAGCAGGCGAACCAGCTGTTGGTGGGGGCGTTCGGTGCGCCGACCTCGGCGGTGCCGGTCTTGGCGCCGATGTCGCCGTCGAGCCCCGCCATCGCCTGGGCGGCGGTGCCGTTCCCGCGGGTGGCGGCGTTCATCAGTGCCTTGAGTGCCGCGTCGGTGCCCGCCGCCAACTGCCGCTTGGCCGCCGGCTGGGGAGGTCGGCGACGAGGATCGGCTGCCGGAAGGTGCCGCTCTGGACGGTGGCCGCCACGGAGGCCATGGCGAGGGTGTTCATGGTGACGGTGCCCTGGCCGATGTACTGCGCGGCCGTGGCGTTGGTGCCGTCGGCCGGAGGCGGGATCCGGCCGTCGGTGTTGGTCAGGCCGGTCTTCCAGCCGGGGCTGCCGCTGATGCCGAAGACGTCGGCGGCCTCGGCCTCGAGCGCGCCCGGCTTCAGGGTGGCCATCGCCTGCCCGATGAACGCCGTGTTGCACGAGATCGCGAAGTCCTGGGCCAGCGTGTAGTCCTCGTGGGGCTCCGGGAAGTCGTTCTTGTAGGTCTGTCCGTTGACCACCTTCGTCGCCGGGCAGGGCACGGGCGAGTCGGGGGTCAGTCCCGCCTCCAGGAGGGCGGCCGACACGATGATCTTCAGGGTGGAGCCGGGGGCGGTGGCCCCCTGGAAGGCCCGGTTGAAGCCGCCCGCAGGCGCGTTGGCGACCGCCAGCACATGGCCGGTGCTGGGTTCGATCGCGACCATGGAGGCGTTGTGCGTCCCGCCGCCGGCCTGGGCGGCGACCGCTTGCTCCGCGGCACGCTGCAGGTCGGCGTCGAGAGTGAGCCGCAGCGGCGGGCCGGCCTTCGGCGCGGCGATGGTGAAGAGGCTCTCCGGCCTGCCCTGACCGGAGTCCTTGGTGATCACCACGCTGCTGCCGGCGGAGCCGTCGTCCGGCGCGCCGGCGGGCAGTGGCCGCGAGGCGCTGAACTGTCCGAGCAGCGGGGCGAGCGAGGGGAGACCGGTCAGCGGCTTGCCGTGGCGGTCCGTCACCGAGGTCGGGACCGCCGAGTTCCGCTGCACGGTGATGCTCTCACCGGCCGTCAGCCGCGGGTGGATCACGCCGGGATCCCAGTGGACTGCGGCCTTGCCGTCGCTCATCCGCACCATGCCGATCCGGCCGTCGTAGGACCACGCGGTCGGGGCCGCGGCGAAGCGGACCTGCGCGGTGAAGCCCTCCACGACCTGGTGCACGGTGGTGTTCGGGCCGGGCGAGGACGGTGCGGCAGGCGGTGCGGCAGGCGGTGCGGCGGGCGGTGCGGAGACCTGCCCCGCGGCGGCCAGGGAGAGGCCGGACGGCCTGAGCCCGTCGCGGAAGGCCGTCAGTGCCGCGGCCGCAGCGTCGGGGGAGTCGGTCAGGGCGGCGGCCGCCCGGAGGTCACCCGAGGCCCAGGCGGCCAGGAAGGCCTTCGCCCCGGCGGCGGCGGACTCCGGGGACGGCGGCTCGGCCACGACCGTCCGGCCCTTCGAGCCGCTGCCCGAAGGGCCGGACAGCAGGGCGTATGCCCCGTAGCCGGCCGCTGCCAGTGCGACGGCCCCCAGTGCGCCGAGGATCCGGTGCGTTCCGTTCCGCTCGCTGCTGTACATGGCGCCGATCCTCAGGTCCAGATCCCGTCGCCCGCCGGGCGGCCCGCTTGACCTGCCGATCGTAGACGGCGCCGGGCGGCGGACCGGTGAAGCGCGGCAGGCCGCGGCGGTTCCCGTGCAGAAGTCCTCCGCGCCGGCCCCGGGCACGTCGTCGGTCCCGGAGCGTCGGCGACCCCGGTGCGGGCTGCCGTCCGGTCAGTCCGGCACCTCGGCCAGGTCGCGGAACTCCCTTGCGTGCGCGGCGAGCTGGTCCTGATCGACCGTGATGTCCGTCCGCGCCTCGAAGTAGGCGACCGACATGCTGCCGTCGACCCAGGCGCACGCGCCCGACTCGCCGAAGGTCGGCAGGCGTACCGTCCCGCAGGACATCCGGCCGCCGCGGGGACCGGGATCCACCGGGTGCGCGTCCACCAGCGGTGTCCCGTTCTCCGTCAGCGCGCGGAGGTCGGCCGCGAGGCTTCCCGCCGGGTCGAAGAAGTGCTCGTGGTGTCCCAGGGCTGCGATCATCGAGGTCTTCCCGTCCCCGTAGAAGGCGACGATCGGCCCGTTGCTGCGCTCCGCACCCGTCCCCAGGCTCGCCACGGCAGCGTGCTCGAAAGGGGTGGCGGGCAGCGAACGGAAGCTCTGCGGCGCCTGGAAGCGGTAGGCGCCCAGGGCCGCGAAGTTGTCCCGGTACGCCCAGCCGAAACCACCCGCCGTCACCAGGACGGCGACCAGGACACCGTAACCACCCGGGCACCGCCGCCCGGCTGGCCGCGCTGCGGGAGGTCGCCGGGGAGACCGGGGCGAGCGTCAACCAGGTCGTGCTGGCGTGGCAACTGCTCGGGCCGCTGCCGGTCGTGCCGTTGGTCGGAGCGTCCTCGGTGGCGCAGCTCGACGAGAGCCTGGCCGCGGTCGACCTGGAACTCTCGGACGACCAGCTGGCCAGGCTCGACGGCGCGCACTGAGGGGTACCCGGAGCCGTTGTCCTGAGGCGGTGTCGCGCGGGCCCGCCCGGTTCGGCGGGCCGTCAGGTCCGGGGCCGGCCCGGGGCCGTGGCCGTGGACGCCGCGGGCCGTCCGACGGCGACGGCCGGCGTCGGGGGCGCGGGCGGCCTGCTGCGGCCGGGCAGGGCGAGTGCGCCGACGGCGCCGAGCAGGCAGACGCCGGCCGCGACGACACAGGCGACGTGGAAGCCGTGCAGGAAGGAGTCCTGGACGGCGCCGAGCAGCTCCTGACCGGCCCGGCCGGGTGTGCCGCCGGCGGCGCCGAGCGCGGCGGCGAC
The DNA here is from genome assembly GCF_039544005.1 of Kitasatospora paranensis. NCBI lineage: Bacteria > Bacillati > Actinomycetota > Actinomycetes > Kitasatosporales > Streptomycetaceae > Kitasatospora > Kitasatospora paranensis. The sequence continues at coordinate 758,727 of NZ_BAABKV010000001.1, read as the reverse complement.
CGAGTTCCGGGCCGCGTCACCGACGTGCGCGGGGAGGGCGGCGAAGGACGTCCCGGCCAGGTGGGCGGCGTAGAGGGAGGTGAAGATGCTGCCGAGGACGGCGACGCCCAAGGTGCCGCCGGCCTCGCGGGTGGCGTCGTTGACCGCCGAGCCGACGCCCGCCTTGGCCGGGGAAGCACGCTGAGGATGGATTCGGTGGCGGGCGCCGTGGTCAGTCCGAGGCCCAGCCCGAGCAGCACCATCTGCCCGACGATGCGGTCGTAGGACATGAACGCCGGCGAGACGGCGATCCAGGCGAACGACGTGCCGAGCAGGAGCAGCCCGGTGGTGACCACCGCGCGGGTGCCGATCCGGGCGACCAGGGCGACGCCGCCGAGCGAGCCGAGCGCGATGGTCAGGGCGACCGGCAGGATCCGCACGCCGGTGGAGAGCGTGCCGTAGCCGCGGATGAACTGGAAGTACTGGGTCACCAGGAAGATGAACCCGAAGAGCGCGAAGAACGCCACCGTGACCGACCCGCTCGCCGCCGAGAACGCGGGTGTGCGGAACAGGGTGAGGTCGATCATCGGGTGGCTGCGCCGCCGTTCGACGAGGACGAAGACGACGGTGAGCACGGCGGCGAGGGCGAAGCCGGTGACCGTGGCGGGGGCGCTCCAGCCGCGTGTCGGGGCCTCGATGATCGTGTAGACCAGGACACCGATGGCGGCGGAGGACGCGAGCAGTCCGGGGAGGTCGAGGCGGGCCTCGGCCGGGTCACTGGACTCGGGTACCCAGGCCCAGGTGGCCGCCAGTGCGACGAGGGCGACGGGGACGAGCGCGACGAAGACGGACGGCCAGCCGAAGCGGGTCAGCAGCAGGCCGCCGATCACCGGTCCGACGGCGACGCCGAGTCCGGTGACGGCGCCCCACAGGCCGACCGCCTTCGCCCGCTCCCGCCGGTCGGGGAAGGCGTTGGTGATGATCGACAGGGTGGTCGGGAAGATGGTGGCCGCGCAGGCCCCCATGGCGAACCGGATGACGATCAGCGCCTCCGGTGATCCGGCGACGCCGCCGAGCGCGCTGGTGGCGGCGAATCCCGCCAGGCCGAACAGCAGGGCGGGGCGGCGCCCGAAGCGGTCGCCGAGCGAGCCGGCGGTGAGCACCAGTGCGGCGAAGGCGAGGTTGTAGCCGTCGACGATCCACTGCAGGTCGCGGGTGGTGGCGTTCAGCTGGCGGCTCAGATCGGGCAGGGCGACGTTGACGATCGTCGTGTCGAGGTTGATCGCGAAGGCGGCCAGGCAGACGGCCGCGAGGACGAGGTACCGCCGGTGTGCGGAGAGGTGGGGCATGAGGGCCTCCGGCCGGCTCTTGATGGTGGCTGCGGTGCGGACGGTGGTGGTGGTGCTGGTGGTGGTGGTCGAGGTGCATGTTGACGGTGACAACATGGCGTTGTTGACATCCTCGTCCTCGAAGTGGACACTGTCAACATTTCGGGCACAAGGGGATGATCCCGGTGAATCGGACCTATCACCACGGCAACCTCCGTGAGGCCCTGGTGGACGCGGGTGTGGCCCTGGCGCGGGGCGGCGGTCCGCAGGCCGTCGTGCTGCGGGCCGTCAGTCGCGAGGCGGGCGTCTCTCACAACGCCGCCTACCGCCACTTCACCGGCCACGAGGATCTGCTGGCCGCCGTCGCGGCCCGTTGCACCGAGCAGCTCGGGCAGCTGATGATCAGCCGTACCGCCGCCGTCGGCCCGGACGACCCCGTTCCGCGGGCCTGGGCCAGGCTGGAGGCGATCGGCCGCGCCTACCTCGACTTCGCCCGCACCGAACACGGCTGGTTCCGCACCGCCTTCTCCGGTGCCGGCGGACACGGCGGGGTCAAGCAGGCCGGCCCGCACCCCACCGACCCCGGCGCGGACCCCTACCTCCTGCTGGCCGCCCGGCTCGACGAACTCGTCGAGGTCGGCGCGCTCCCTGCGGACCGGCGCCCCGGTGCGGAGTACGCGGCCTGGTCCGCGGTGCACGGACTGTCGAGCCTGCTCGTGGACGGGCCGCTGCGCGACCTCCCCGAGGACGAAGTCCGGCTCGCCGCGCAGTCCGTCCTCGCGGTGGTGAGTCGCGGCCTGTAGCGGTCACCGCTGTCCGCGTGGAGCCCGCCCCGCCGCCGGGCCAGGTGCGATGCCGCTGGGTTAGCTGTGCCGGTCGGTGGCCCGCAGGGCGTGCAGGGCCCGGTCGAGCCGGGCCTGCCGGGTCTCCGGGGTGCGGGCCCGGAGCAGCGGCAGGATCAGCTGGTAGCGCGCCGTCCGGTCGAGCGCCTCGAAGGACGCCGCGGCTTCCGGGTCCGCCGCCAGGGTCGCGGCGAGGTCGGGCGGCACCGTCGCCGTCCGCTGCGACGCGTAGGCCGCGGCCCACCGTCCGTCCTGCTGTGCCGTGCGCACCTCGGCCAGGCCGGGCTCGCGCATCCGGCCGTCGGCGGTCAGTGCCGCGACCCGGTCCACGTTCACCTGCGACCACAGGCTGCCCGGCCGACGCGGCACGTACTTCTGGAGGTAGTGCCGGTCGTCGAGGAGCGCCGTTGGCCGGAGATCCACCCGTAGCAGAGCCCGATGTCGACCAGCTCGTCGGCGGTGACCGTCGGCAGGCCGGACTTCCGCTTCGCCATCCTGACCCACACGCCTTCGCGGCGCGTGTGGTGCCCGGCCAGCCAGTGCTCGAACGCCTCGGCGTCCCGGAAGGCGATGATCTCCACCCCGTCGATCTCCTCCACGCGGCCGAGGCTACCGCCCGGCCCGCAGGCGGGTCGGCCGCCGCTGCCCGTCGGCCGGTCAGACCGCCGTGCCGGACTCCCGGACGAGGCTGTCGGGTTCGACCGGCCGGGTGCAGCTCTCGCAGGTGACCCGGGGGTGAGGGTGTGCCCGCAGGTGTGGGTCCAGACCGTGGGAGGCGGCTGCCCGCCCGCCAGGTGCCGGTCGCCCCAGTGCATCAGGGTGAGCAGGACGGGCTGCAGGTCACGGCCGGCCTGGGTGAGGTGGTACTCGAACCGCGGCGGGCGCTCGGAGTACTGGACCCGGTCGAGGACTCCGGCGTCGGTGAGCTTGCGCAGCCGCGCCGTCAGGATGTCCCGCGGTGCGCCGGTGTTGGCGACGATCTGCTCGAAGCGCCGTTCGCCGAAGAAGACCTCGCGCAGGGCGAGCAGCGACCACTTCTCCCCGACGACGTCCAGCGTGCGCGCGATGGAGCACTCCCGTGGGGCGGGGCGCCGGCGGGGTTCGTGCGTTCCAGCCGCGGCCGGGTCGGCGGGACGGCCGGCGAGGTCCTCGTTCGTGGACATGGGGCAAGGCTACCGCGGTCCGTTGTGATTTCCTACGCACCGGTCTAGAGTGAGTTGGAAATCCAAACTCACCAACGTTCCGCACGGGACGGACAGGATCCCCATGACCATGAACCCGACCCGGACGGCCGACGCCCCGGCCATGGGGAGAGCCCGCCCGCCGAGCCCGCCGAGCCCGCCGAGCCCGCCGAGCCCGCCGAGCCCGCCGAGCCCGCCGGGCCCGTCGCCCGCCGGCGGCGCGGCCGTCCGGAGCACGGCTCGCGGACGAGGTGAACCGCTGACCCTGGCGGCGATGTGCCTCGGCGCGATGATGACCTTCGTCCTGATCACCGGTGCGGCCGCGGCCCTGTCCGAGATCCAGGCCGATCTCCGCGTCGCCCCCGGCGTTCTCGTCTGGATCCCGAGCGCGTACACGCTGGCCGTCGCGAGCCTCGTGCTGACCGCCGGCACCCTGGGCAACCGGTTCGGGCGCAAGAGGGTGTTCTGCGCCGGCGTCGTCGTCATGATCGTCGGCGGGCTGCTCGCCGCGTCGGCCGGCAGCACCGGAGCGGTGATCGCCGGCCAGCTCGTCTCCGGCGTGGGCGGCGCCCTGATCCTGCCCAACAGCCTGGCCGTCCTCGGCGCGACCTTCTCGGACCCCCACCGCCGGACGGAGGTCGTCACTGCCTGGGCGGCCGCGTCCGGCATCGGCCTGGCCGTCGGACCGCTGATCGCCGGCGTCCTGCTCGCCCACGCCGGCTGGCACGCCGTCTTCCTCACCGACGTCGTCCTCGGCGTCCTCACCCTGCTGGTCACCATCCCCTTTGTGGCCGAATCCCGGGCCCCCGGCGGCCGGATCGACGCCATCGGAGCACTGCTGGGCACCGTGACCATCGCCGGCCTGGTCTACGCACTCATCCAGGGGGACACGAGGGGTACGGCAGCACGCATGTCGTCATCGCCTGGGCCGTGGCGGCCGTCGGCGCCGTGGCCTTCGTGGCCGCCGAACTGCGCGTTCCCGCACCGACGCTCGACCTCCGGCTGTTCGCCTCACGGTCCTTCAGCGCAGTGATGGTGGTGGCCGCGGTCTCGCTGTTCGGCTTCACGGGCGTGGCGATCCTGCTCGTCCTCTTCTACGAGCAGGTCCAGCACCTGAGCGCCCTCGCGATGGCCTGGCGCGTCCTGGTGCTGTTCGGTGTCTACGTCGTCGTCGCCTTCGGCGCCGGCCGGGTGATCCGCCGCACCGGCTTCAAGGCCCCACTGGCGCTCGGGCTGCTCCTCGGCGGGCTGGCCAGCCTCGGCCTGCTCACCGTCGACCCCGGCACCTCCTACGCGCGGGTGTGGCCGCTGCTCGCCCTCTTCGGCGCCGCCTGCGGCCTGGTGGCCGCACCCAGCACGGCCGCAGCCCTGGTCAGCGTCGCGCCCGAGCGGGCCGGCATGGCGTCCGGGGCGGTCAACACGGCCCGGCAGGTCGGCTCCGTCATGGGTGCGGCCCTCCTCGGCTCGCTGCTCACCAGCCGCCTCACCGCGGAGCTGCCGCACCAGCTCGCGGCACACGGCGTCCCGAGTGCCGCCCGCGGACCGGTCGCCGCTGGTGTCGCCGCCGGGCACGCGGCCGCGGCACCGCTGCCGCACGGTGCACGCGCCGCGATCGCGGACGCCTTCACCGCCGGGATGCACGCCGGCCTGGTCGTCAACGCCGTCGTGTTCCTCGGTGCGGCCGTCCTGGCACTGACGGCCGTCCGCAACAGGCCGCACCAGTCGGACCGCCCCTCGCCCGCGCCGTCCGCGCAGTCGCCCGGCTGAGCGCGTCCCGACCTCCGTACTCACCGACCCCCGTACCCACCGACACCCCCGGAGCCAGTCATGGACCTCTCCACCAGCACCGTCCTCGTCACCGGAGCCAACCGCGGCCTCGGCCGCGAGCTGAGTCGCGAGCTGCTCGCGCGCGGCGCCACCGTCTACGCCGGTGCGCGCAACCCCGACCTGGTCGACCTGCCCGGCGCCAAGCCGATCGCCCTCGACATCACCGATCCTCTCGGTGGCCGCGGCCGCCGCGGCCACCGGCGATGTCACCGTCCTCGTCAACAACGCGGGCACATCCACCGGCAGCGACCTGCTGACGGGTGATCCCGAGAGCATCCGGCTGGAGATGGAGACCCACTACTTCGGCACCCTGTCGGTCGTCCGGGCCTTCGCTCCGCAGATCGCGGCGAACGGCGGCGGCGCCGTCCTCAACATCCTCTCGGTGCTGTCCTGGGTGAGCTTCCCCGGGCCGGCGCCTACTCCGCGGCCAAGTCGGCCGAGTGGTCGCTCACCAACGCCCTGCGCGTGCAGCTCGCGGACCGGGGCATCCGGGTGGCCGGCCTGCACGTCGGCTACATGGACACCGACATGACCCGGGGGATCACCGCCCCCAAGACGGACCCGGTGGAGGTCGCCCGGCTCGCCGTGGACGGCATCGCGGCCGGCGCCCACGAGATCGTCGCCGACGACACCAGCCGCCGGGTACTGGCCGGCTTGTCCTCCGGCGTCGCGGGGCTGTACCCGCAGGTGTCCTGAGCGGCTGCCCCGTGCGTCGCGGGATCCGGTCGATCCCGCGGCCCGGGGTCCCGCCGGGCGCGCCGAGCGGATTCCGCCGGGCGCGCTGAACGGATGTCGGGCGACTAGGGTGAGCAGCACGACGTGCCCTTCCGTCGGCCGCGTGGCGGTGACCCGGATTCCTGCAGCGCGGCCACTGCGCTGTCCACGTGCGTCCTCGGACGACTCCTCGGCGGCGCGGCCCGGGCACGGGAACCTCGGGGACAATCCGGATCCACCTGGACCACTTCGAAGGGGAATGCCATGCCCTTTGTCAGCGCCGCGGACGGCACCCAGATCTTCTACAAGGACTGGGGCTCGGGCCAGCCGGTCGTCTTCTCCCACGGCTGGCCGCTCACCGCCGACGCCTGGGACCCTCAGCTGAAGCTGATGGCGGACAACGGGTTCCGTGCCATCGCCCACGACCGGCGCGGCGGCGGACGCTCCGGTCAGCCCTGGGACGGGAACAACCTCGACACCTACGCGGACGACCTGGCCGCGGTCATCGAGGCGCTGGACCTCCGCGACGCCATCCTGGTCGGCCACTCGACCGGCGGCGGTGAGGTCACGCGCTACCTCGGCCGGCACGGATCCGGCCGGGTGGCCAAGGCCGTCCTGGTCGGCGCCATCCCCCGTTGATGCTCAGGACGGACGCCAATCCGGAAGGTCTGCCGATCGATGTCTTCGACGGCATCCGCGACGGTGTGGCGAGCGACCGGTCCCAGTTCTTCAGGGAGCTGAGCGGCCCCTTCTACGGAGCCAACCGCGACGGATCGACCGTCACCCAGGGCACCCGCGACGAGTTCTGGCTCTGGGGCATGTCGGTGGGCATCAAGGGGGCCTACGACTGCGTCAAGGCGTTCTCGGAGACCGACCTGACCGAGGACCTCAAGAAGATCGACGTGCCGACGCTCATCGTGCACGGCGACGACGACCAGATCGTCCCCATCGTGGCCTCCGGTGACAAGTCGTCGAAGCTGGTCAAGGGCGCTGTCTACAAGATCTACCGGGTGCGCCCCACGGCCTCGCCATGGTGCCGAAGTTCGCCGAGACGTTCAACGCCGACCTGCTCGCCTTTGCCCGCAGCTGAGCCACCGCTCCGACCGGGCGCCCGGCCGCGCGCAGCGGGCGGGCGCCCATCGGTTGTACGCGGGTTGTATACAACTTCTCGATGCTACCCGTCCTGTCCGGCGTCCGGATCCGGTCGGCGACGCCGGTATGCCGACTGGGCGAGCACGATGTGACGGGCCACCAGGTCGCGGGCCCGCTCCTGGTCGCCCTCCTCGATCGCCGCCACGATCTCCACGTGCTCCCGCCAGGAGTCCGTGGCCCGGCGGGGCAGTTCGGCCGCGTACACCCAGGCGATCTTGTTGCTGAGCTGGGTGACCAGCTGACTGAGCGTGCGGCTCCCGGAGGCGGTGGCGATCACCTCGTGCAGCCGGCTGTTCAGCCGCGCGAGCTCCTCCAGCCGTCCGTCCTCCGCGGCCTCCGTGCCCAGCGAGACGAGTTCCTTCATCCGTCCGACCTGCTCGGCCGTGCGCCGCAGGGCGGCGCGCCCCGCGCCCAGCGGCTCCAGCAGGGCCCGGATCTCCAGCAGGTCCTCGGCCTCGTCGTCGCTCAACTCCACCACGGCGATGCCCGCGTACGGGCGGCTCACCAGGAAGCCCTCGGCCTCCAGTGAGCGCAGCGCCTCGCGGACCGGCACCCGGGACACCCCGTAGCGGGCCGCCATGGCCTCCTCGGTCAGCCGCCGGCCGGGCGGGTGGACGCCCCGGATCAGGTCCTCGCGGATTGCCCGGACGACCGCCTGCGGCGAGACCCGTCCGCGACCCGTCGCCGACCGCCCGGCCTCGTCATCCATGATCAACCTCGATTGGATACAATCGCTGCTCCTTCGGCGAAAGAGCTGGCGTGGCGAACGTACTACAACCCGGTCCCGGCCCGATCAACGGCGACGTGCCCCCTTCCCGCCCCCCGATACCCTCTCCCGGAGCCTGCCGCCGGCCGCAGGGGCCGCCACCGCCCGAATGCCGGGCGCGGCGGGCCCGCACCGTCCGGGGGCCACCGGTGAAGCACGTCACCCCGCACCTCGAACGCCTCGGGATCGATCCCTACCTGCTGGCCATCCTGGCCACCGTCGCCCTCGCCGTCGTGCTCCCCGCCGACGGGTCCGCGGCCCGCGGGCTCTCGGCGGCCACGACCGTCCTGATCGGCCTGTTGTTCTTCCTCTACGGTGCCCGGCTGTCGCCGCGGGCCGCGCTGGCCGGCGCGACCCACTGGCGGCTGCACCTCACCATCCTCACCGCCACGTTCGCGCTCTTCCCGCTGCTCGGGCTGGCCGCCCGGGCGCTGACGGCCCCCGTGCTCGGTCCGGACCTCGCCCGCGGTGTGCTCTTCCTGTGTCTGCTGCCGTCCACCTTGCAGTCCTCGATCGCCTTCACGACGATCGCCGGTGGCAACACCGCCGGGGCGGTCTGCGCGGCGTCGTTCTCCAGCCTGGTCGGGATCGTGGTCACGCCGCTGCTGGCCTCCCTGCTCCTGGGCGGTGCGGGCGCGGTGCGGCTCGACGGGGAGCGGTGCTGACCCTCGTCCTGCAACTGCTGCTGCCGTTCCTGCTCGGCCAGCTCTCGCGCCGCTGGACAGCCGGGTGGATCGCCGCGCACAAGCCGCTGGTGACGGCGGTGGACCGCGGATCGATCCTCGTCGTCATCTACGGCGCCTTCAGCGAAGGCATGGTGGCCGGGGTCTGGCACACCGTGTCGCCCGGCAGGCTGCTCCTGCTGCTGGTGGTCTGCCTGGTGCTCCTGGCATCCGCACTCACCCTGACCGACCAGGGCGCGCGGCGGCTGGGGTTCTCCCGCGAGGACCGCGTCACGGTGGTCTTCTGCGGCTCGAAGAAGAGCCTGGCGAGCGGGCTGCCGATGGCTGCGGTGCTGTTCGCCTCCTCGGGCCTCGGCCTCGTCGTGCTGCCGCTGATGCTCTTCCACCAGGTGCAGCTGATGGCCTGCACGGTGCTGGCCCGCCGGTGGGGCGCGGCGACGGCCGCCGATCGCAGGCCGGCGGAGGCGGCGGCCGTCCCGGTCGGCTGATGCCTCCGGCCGGCGAAGAGATCCCCGATGCACCCGCGTGACGCGCGGGGTACGGCCCGGCCGGTCCGGCCCGCGCGCGGTCGCCCCGGGATGTCGTAGACAGAAGTGCGCACCCGGGCCGGTCAGGGCCGACAAGAGCGGGGACGGTCCTCGCCGCCGGGCAGTCGACCGCAAGGGCCTGCCGAGGCCCTTGGACTTCGCGGGCAGCCCGCAGGTTTGGTCGGGGCGTGACGGGACAGACGGCCTGTCGGCGGGGTCATCGGAGGTCCCGACGTGCTGTCCCCCGGCCGTCGGCGCCTCCGCCGCAGAAGGGTCCGGCCGCTTCCACCCCCGGGGCGGTCGGACCCGCGCCCCGCTGCGGCGCGATGGTCGGGCCCGGCGGTGCAACCTACGGAGTCCGTCGGAGCGGCGCCGTTCGGCAGGAGGGGTGAACCGTGTCGAGGGGCCGCCCCGAGCGGCGTACCCGCCCGCGCCGAGGCCCGGCGGCTTGGCCCAACCTGGAACCACGCGGCCCCGCTTGCGGACCCCCGAGCGCGGCGGGGCCCCGACCACCCTCCGGATCCGCCGGCGCACGACAGCGTCCTGCCCGGGCGGGGGCCGTCCCGGCCTGCACGGTGGACGGGCGCTCGACACGCTGCTGTCGGTCTGTCAGATCCACGTGCGACGGTGATCGCATGTCCGACACCACTGCCCACGAGCCGTCCCGGCTCTCCGATCCCCTCGACCCCTTCGTGCAGGCCCTCGCCGACCTCTGGGCCTTCCTGCCCGTCCCGCCCGCCGTCCCGGTCACCGGACCCGGCATCGTGACCGCCCTGCGCGGCGCCGAGGCCGCCGCCCGCGGCGAGCGGCGCGAACTGTGGGGCTTTGCCGCCATGAACGCCCAGGCCGCCCTCAACGCGGGCCCCGGTGCCCGGCCGTCCGCCGGCGAGCTGTGGGCCGCGGCCCTGGAGTACGCCCGGATCGCCGCAGCCTCGTAACCCCGCGCACCCGGCCGACCCGCGCACCCGGCCGACCCGCGCACCCGGCCGACCCGCGCACCCGGCCGACCTCGGCCGCCCGGCCGGCGCCCGCCCGCGAGGCGGCCGGATACCCTCGTCGGCACCAGCACCACCGGCGGAGGAGAGCGGACACATGGCGGCGCGGGTCACAGCGGTCAGCAGCAACGCGACGTACTCCTTCAGCAAGCCGAACCGCGCGAGCATCACCCTGCTCACCGGCCTCGGCGTGGCGGGGACGTGCACGCCGGGGAGACCATCAAGCACCGGTTCCGCATGCAGTACGAGCCGGACCTGCCCAACCTGCGCCAGGTCCACCTCATCCACGAGGAGCTCTTCGACGAGCTCGCCGTGAAGGGCTTCGCGGTGGCGGCCGGTGAGCTCGGCGAGAACATCTCGACCCGCGGGATCGACCTGCTCGGCCTCCCGACCGGGGCCCTGCTGCACCTCGGCGCCGGGGCGATCATCGAGGTCACCGGTCTGCGCAACCCGTGCGCGCAGATCGACTCCTTCTGCAAGGGCCTGCTGAAGGAGGTCTTCGCGATCGACGCGGAGACCGGCGAGTTCACGTTCAAGTCCGGGATCATGGGGGTGATCCGGCAGGGCGGCGAGGTTCGCCCCGGCGACGTGATCGAGGTCGAGGCGCCCGCCGGCCCGCACCGCCCGCTCGAACGCGTCTGACCCGGGCCTGGGCCTCCGTCTGACGGCGGAGGCTGCCGACCCCCCGTCAGCGGGCCTTCTCCACGGTGCCGGACCCCGTGGCTCCGGGGCCCGGTGGCCCGGTGGCCGCCGGGACTTCCGGTGGCCGCCGGGCCGCTACTGTTCGGGTGAGGCCAGACATCAGATCCGAGGGAGACCCATGGCAGAGCGCCCGGCCCGCAGGCCCCGCACGCCGCACACCGCCCGTGTCGTCCGTACCGAGCGGCTCACCCCGCACATGCAGCGCGTCGTCCTCGGCGGCGAGGGGCTCGCGGAGTTCACGGCCGGCACGGCGACCGACCACTACGTGAAGCTGCTGTTCCCGGCCGAGGGCGTGACCTATCCGGAGCCGTTCGACCTGGAACGGATCCGCGAGGAGTTCCCGCGGGAGCAGTGGCCGGTCACCCGCACCTACACCGTTCGTGCCTGGAACCCCGAACTGCGTGAAATCCAGCTGGACTTCGTCGTCCACGGGGACGAGGGCCTGGCCGGTCCGTGGGCAGCGCGCGCCAAGCCCGGCGACATCGTGCGCTTCATGGGCCCCGGCGGCGGCTACACCCCCGACACCACCGCCGACTGGCACCTGCTGGCCGGCGACGAGAGCGCCCTGCCCGCCATCGCGGCCGCGCTGGAGGCCCTGCCCGAACACACCGAGGTCCGTGCCTTCGTGGAGGTCGCGGGGCCCGAGGACGAGCAGAAGATCGCCTCCCCGGCGGAGGTCGTCTGGCTGCACCGCGGGGAGCGGCCGGTCGGTGCGGCGTTGGTCGAAGCCGTGCGCGCGCTGGAGTTCCCCGCGGGCCGGGTGCACGCCTTCGTGCACGGCGAGGCCGGGTTCGTGAAGGAGCTGCGCCGGCTGCTGCGGATCGAACGGCAGATCCCGCTCTCCGACCTCTCGATCTCCGGCTACTGGCGGCTCGGCCACAACGAGGACGGCTGGCAGGCCTCGAAGCGCGAGTGGAATGCCCAGGTCGAGGCCGAGCAGGACAGCGCCGCGTCCTGACGCGGGCCCCTGACGCCGCGTCCGCCCGCGGTCTCCGGGCGGACGCGGCGGGACGGGTGTCCGCGGGGGCCGGCCGGCCGTCGGGCCGGTGATCACCGTGTCGGAGGGCTCCGCTAGGTTGTGGTCCCGCCGTCCCCCCCGGGGGCGGCGTCGCCTTCACCATGCCCCGTCAGCACCTCCGGAGAGCCCCGCCCATGGACAGCACGCCGACCACCGGGCCGGCCGCGGCACCGCCGACCGCCGTCTGCTTCCGCCACCCCGGCCGGGAGTCGTACATCCGGTGCACCCGGTGCGACCGGTACGCCTGCCCGGACTGTCGGCGCGACGCGGCCGTCGGCTACCAGTGCGTGGAATGCGTGAAGGGCGCGGCCCGGAGCGCCCGACCGACGGTCACCCGCTTCGGCGGGCGCGCCGCGGCCCTCCCCGTCCTGACCTGGACGCTGATCGTGCTCAACGTCCTGGCCTACCTGGCGGAGCTCGCCGGCCCCGGGATCGTCGACCGGTTCTCCGCGCTGGGGCAGTCCGTCGTCGGGCCGGACGGCGGCTACTACACGGTCGACGCGCCGTACCTCCCGGCGGGCTATCACGCGGTCGGCATCGCGCACGGCGAGTGGTACCGGCTGATCACCTCGGCGTTCCTCCATCTCCCCCGACCCAGGGCCTCTTCGGGATCGCCCACATCGCGGTCAACATGTACTGGGTGTGGCTGCTCGGCCGTGTCCTGGAGGGATGGCTCGGCCGGGTCCGCTTCCTCGGCCTGTACCTGGTGTCCGCGCTCGGCGGCGCGGTGATGGAGTACGTGCTGGCACCCGACCAGCCCGCGATCGGCGCGTCCGGGGCCGTCTTCGGACTGACCGGCGCCTACGTCGTGATGGCGCGGCGGATCCGCCACGACCCGCTCGACAGCGGCCGGCTCCTCGGCGGCTCGCTGGTCTGGCTGGTCGTCTCGGCGGGCTTCACCTCCTGGCAGGGCCATCTCGGCGGCCTGCTGGCGGGTGCCGCGGTCGGTGCCGTCCTCGCCCTCGCCCCGAACCGCTCACCGCGCGGCCGCAGTGCGGTCCAGGCCGCCGGCACGGTGGGTGTGGCGCTGGTACTGGTGGCCGCGGTCGCCCTGAAGACCTCGGACCTCCTGATGAACACGCCCTGGAGCTGAGGCGGCCGCCGGGGCGGACGGCTCCGCCGGATCCTCCTATCCCGCCCGGCGCGCCCGTGCGCGGCCGGCCACGGTGAGGGCGAGCGCGCCCAGGATCAGCAGCGCCGCCACCGCGAAGGTGATCCGCATTCCGGCGGCAACGGCCGCGGGGTGCGCCGTCGTCACGTCCGTCGCCATGTTCCGTGTCCCGTCCGCGGTGGCCGCGGCGAGGCTGAACACGGCGCCCATCACCGTGGCGCCGGTGATCAGGCCGAGGTTGCGCGACAGGTTGAGCATGCCCGAGACGACGCCCCGTCGATCGGGGTGGACGTCCGCCATGACGGTGGTGTTGTTCGCGGTCTGGAAGACGGCGTAGCCGGCGGTGACGACCACGAGGGGGCGAGGTAGCCGAGGAGGCCGAGCGCCGTCGGCGTCAGGGCCAGGACGACGGAGCCGGCGGCGATGCCTGCGAGCCCGAGGACGGTCATCCTCGGGGCGCCGAAGCGATCCGCGAGGCGACCGGCCGGCACACCGGCCAGGGCGGTGGCCAACGGACCGGCGGACAGGGCGAGTCCGACGGCGGCGTTGCCGAGCCCGAGGCCGCGGGCGAGGTAGAACGGCCCGACCACCAGCGTCCCCATCATCACCGTCGAGACGAGGGCGCTCGTGCCGAGGCCCGCCCGCAGCAGCGGATCACGCAGCACCGCCGGGCGGATCAGGGGCGAAGCGGCCCTCGACTCGGCCCGGACGAACAGGCCGGCCCCGCCGGCGGCCGCCACCAGCAACGTCAGGTTGAGCGACCCGAAGCTGCCGTGCCCGAGCGTCATCGCGAGGGCGTACGCGGCCAGGGTCAGGGCGAGCAGCAGCGTGCCGACCCCATCGAAGCCGGTCCGGTCGAGGCCGGTCCGCTCGGCGGCGGCCCGGTGACGGTCGGGCGGCAGGTGGCGGTGGGCCAGGACGAGGGCCAGCAGGCCCAGCGGGGCGTTCAGGAGGAAGATCACCCGCCAGCCGGGGCCGGAGATCAGCGCGCCGCCCAGGGACGGACCGAGGGCGGTGCCGATCGCGGACATCGTGCCGAGCAGGCCCATGGCGCTGCCCGTCCGGGCGGTCGGGACGGTCTCGCCCACGAACGCCATGGTGAGGGCCATCATGACGGCCGCGCCGGTGCCCTGCAGGGCCCGGGCGGCGATCAGGATCCCGAGCGCGGGAGCGGCCCCGCACAGCACCGAGCCCGCCGTGAACAGCGAGATCCCGGCCAGCAGTAGCCGCCGGCGGCCGGTGAGGTCACCGAGCCGTCCGACGCTGACGACCAGGCTGGTGACGGCCAGCAGGTAGGCGAGGACGATCCACTGCACCTCCTGGAACGAGGCACCGAAGGCGCGCGCCAGCGTCGGCAGTGCGACGTTGGCACTGCTGGTGCCGAGCGAGGACAGCACCATGGAGAGCGACAGCCCGGCGAGGACCCACCGGACGGACGACGCCCGTGGCATGCCGTCGGGCGTGATCGCCCCGTTCCGTTGCCTGCTGAGGAGCGTCACCGTGCCCTCCGCTCTTCCGCGAGGACCGCGACGGCCGCGAGGGCCGCGGCGATCCGGCAGCCGGTGGGGTGGAGTCCGGTGCCGGACTCGTGGTGTGGGTTCATGCCCGGGAGCGTGCCTCCGGCGGACGCACCGCGGCAATGTTTGTTGCCGATTCCGGGACGGCGCGGTGGAATGCCCCCATGGAATCACCACCGACGTACCAGGCGGTCCTCGACGAGGTCGGTCCCCGGCTCCGGCGGTTGCGCGAGCGGCGCGGCCTCACCCTGGCCGCGGTGTCCGAGGCGACCGGCATCTCCAAGAGCACGCTGTCCCGGCTGGAGTCGGGGCAGCGGCGCCCGAGCCTGGAGCTGCTGCTGCCCCTGGCGGGCGCCTACAACGTGCCGCTGGACGACCTGGTCGGTGCGCCCGAAGTGGGGGACCCCCGGGTGCGGCTGACGCCCCGGGCACTGCCGAGCGGCGGGGTCTTCGTCCCGCTGAGCCGGAGCCCGGGCCCGCTCCAGGCGTACAAGATGGTCATCGCGAGTCGGGGCGCCGAGCCGGAGCTCCGGACGCACGAGGGCTACGAGTGGCTCTACGTGCTGGACGGGCGACTGCGGCTCGTCCTGGCCGAGCACGACATCGTCCTCGGCCCCGGCGAGGTGGCCGAGTTCGACACCCGGGTACCGCACTGGTTCAGCAGCGCGGACGGGCGGCCCGTCGAGGTGCTCAGCCTCTTCGGGCGGCAGGGGGAGCGGATGCACGTCCGGGCGAAGCCCCGGGGGTGACGGTCGGGGCCCCGGTTTGGCCGGGGGCTGCACCGCCGGCCGAGCGGACGGTCCGTCAGATGCCGTGCTCGCGCAGGCCGACGCAGTCGAAGTCCCAGAAGACGTCCGAATAGACGAACGTGCCCGTCATCCAGGGCTCGTGGGCCGACAGCCGGGCGACCTGGAAGGCGGGTCCGGGGATGCGCAGCGACGGGGAACGGAACCCCAGCGGGCCGGCGGCCTCGAAGCCGCGGCTGCCGTAGTAGCGCGGGGAGCCCTCCAGGAACACCAGCGGCACGCCCCGGCCCTCCGCCGCCGCGAGGGCGTGGGCGACCAGCCGGGAGCCGATGCCCCGGCGCTGGTGGGCGGGGAGGACGCCCAGCGGCGACAGGGACAGCACGTCGACGATCCGGCGCGGTGCGTCGAGCCGGGTGGCACTCAACAGCACGTGCCCGACCACCCGGTCGTCGACGGTGGCGACGAAGGACAGCGGCGCCGTCGCGGCCCGCGCAACGCGCAGCGCCGCCACCAGCCCGGGGACCCGTTCACCGTCGCCGAACGCCTCGGCGTGCACCGTCCGCACGGCGTCGTGGTCGTCAAGGGTCTCCGGCCTGATCACCACGCGGGTGCCGTCGGGCGCGGTGGGGGAGCCGTCTGCCGCCTCGTGAGCTGTCATGGCCGCGAGGGTAGAGCCCGGGTGGCTTCCGCGCGAGCGGATATTGCGCACTCTGCGGGTCCGCCGCCGGCCCGCCCCACCGGACCCTCCTCGACGGGCGGACGGTGCCGGACGCGGTACTGGGCTGCGCGGCTCGCCTGCCGGGGCGGCTGCGACCCGGGTGGGCGCCCGCTTACCGGAGGCCCGTCGTCAGGTACGCCTCCAGGTGGTCGGCCAGTTCCACCGGGTGTCCCAGCATGGGGCAGTGGTCGCCGGGCATCTCGTCGGGGGTGATGCCGAGCCGATCCCGGACGATCCGGCGCAGGTAGGCGGCGGGCAGGAAGCGGTCGTCCCGGGCCAGCAGGAACCGGGTGGGGACGTCCGGCCATGCCGACAGCGGCCAGGGCGCCAGGAACGGCGTGGCCGACTGCGCACGGGTGTGCGTCCCGGCCTCGGCGGCCAGGGCGGGCGGGGTGTCCTGGAAGAAGAGGGCAATCTCGTCGTCCGGATCCCTGCCGTCGCGGGCGTCCTGGGCCTGCCGGGCCTGCGGGTAGCCCGTGTTTCCCCACCACTCGCCCGGGGTCTCGCCCGGTGCCGGGACCTGCGCCTGAAGCATCACCAGCAGGGCCACCGGCATGCGGTCGCACACCAGCGGCGCGGTGAACCCGCCGAAGGAGTGCGCCACCAGGACCGGGTCGGCCCGGTCGCCGACGGCCTCGACGACGGTGTCGGCGTACTCCGCGAGTCCGGCCGTGTCGTCGTCGCACGGCAGGTCGACCGCCACCACGTCATGGCCCCGCTCGTGCAGCTCGGCCGAGAGGAGGTGCCAGTACCACGGGCCTGCGGCGGCCCCGGGAATCAGGACGAACAGGGCCATCGGCGGTGTGCTCCCTCGTCGGTCGGCAGGCCGCGCGCGAGGTCGCGGCCCCGTGCTGGTGACGCGGCGGACGGATGCCCCGGCGGCGGGCCGGGGCGGGCGGGTGTCGGGTGCCGGGTCATGCCCGGGACGGTGCCGAGGTGCCGGGGGCGGCCGCCGGTCGGCCCGCCGTGCGCCGGGCGTGCAGGCCCACGGCCCAGCCGCCCAGGGCGAGCGCGGTCGCCGTCCAGCCTGCCGCTCGCGGTGCGGTGTCGTGACACCCGACCGCGACCGCGACACCGACGGCGAGCAGCACGGCCGGGAGCAGACGGCGCCACCGGGCCAGGTGGTCCATCCGGTGCACCGAACGGGCCGTCCAGGCGAGGACGGCGAGCACGACGAAGGCGAACACGGTCATGGCGGCACCGTATCGAGATCGCCGTCCGTCCGGAACCCGCTGTTCGACGGGTGCCGGCCGGCCGGAGGCTCCGGCGGATCGGTCAGCCCCCGGACGGCCCGGGCGGGCGGGCGTCGGCGCCACCGCGATCGGCTGGGCAGGCGGGATCGGCGCCGCGGCCCGGATGCGCGGCCGGCCGCTGTTCGGCGCCGGGCGGCCCGTGGCCGCAGGCCCGGTGCAGCTCCGCCCAGCCGCCCAGCTTCACGCGGGCGCCGCGGCCGAGTTCGGCCGCCAGCTCCCGTTCGCGCGCGTCGATGCCGAGCCAGTCGGCGTAGCTGACCGGCCGCACGCCGCGCGCCGCCAGCAGCGCGGTCAACTCCGGCGCGGGCGGACCGTCGTGGGACGGTGCGGCCGCGGCCGGGAGGAGATCCGCCAGCAGGAGCGGACGGTCTGGGCCGCGTCCGACTTGTTGGTGCCGATGACGCCGGTCGGCCCCCGTTTCAGCCAGCCCGCGACGTACTCGCCGGGGCGCGGAGTGCCGTCCGCCCCCGGACGCGTCCCTCGACGTTGGGCACCACCGCCCGCATTTCGTCGAACGGCACCCCGGGCAGCGGCACGCTCCGGTAGCCGACGGACCGCAGCACCAGCTGGACCGGGAGTGTGCTGCGCTCGCCGGTGCCGACCAGTCGGCCCGACTCCTCCAGCCTGGTGCGTTCGACGACCAGGCCGCGGACCCGGTCCCGGCCGGTGATCTCCACCGGCCGCGTCCAGAACCTGAACGTGACCCGCCGGGGCCGACCGCGCGGCGGCCGGGCGGCCCAGTCCGCGAGGACGGCCAGGTTCTCCCGGACCCGCCGGTCGGGCCGCACCGGGCCGCCGTTGCCGCCGGCCGGGTCGAGAGCGCCCGGATCCTGCCCGGCCCGGTCCACCAGGACGTCGGTGGCCGGCAGCTCCCCGACGGCGCGCAGCTCCCGGGTGGTGAACCTGGCCAGTGCCGGCCCGCGCCGGCCGAGGACGTGGATCTCCCTGACCCGGCTGGCCGCCAGCACCGCGAGGACCCGTTCCGGGACGTCCGTCGTCCGGAGTGCGGAGGCCGGTTCGGCCAGGACCCGGGCCACGTCGAGCGCCACGTTGCCGCTGCCGACCACCGCGACCGATTCGGCGTCCAGCGTGAAGCCCTCGGGGGCCGCATCCGGGTGCCCGCAGTACCAGCGGACGAACTCGGCCGCGGCGGCGCTGCCCGGCAGGTCCTCCCCGGGGACGTCGAGCCGTCTGTCCCGGGCGGCGCCGGTGGCGTAGACGACCGCGTCGTAGCAGCGCAGCAGCAGTTCGCGGTCCAGGTCCCGACCGAAGGCGAGGCCGCCCAGGAACCGCACCCGGGGATCCTCGAGGACCTGCCGGAGGTGATCGGCGATCGACCTGATCGAGGGATGGTCGGGCGCCACCCCGTAGCGCACCAGGCCGTACGGTGTCGGCAGCCGCTCGATGACGTCGACCGCGACCCCGTGGACCGGGCAGTCGGCCGCTGCGACCTGCTTGAGCAGCGCCTCCGCGGTGTAGAGCCCGGCCGGCCCGGACCCGACCACGGCCACCCGCAGCCCTGCCGCCGGTGCCGGCTCCCGTACGCCTGTGGCACCCATGCCATCCATGGTGCCACGCGCCGCCGGGGCGGCCCGGGGCCGCCGGGAGCCGCGCCACCGTCGGCCGTCGGTGCCGCTGCGCAGCAGGCGCCGCGGCGGTGCGGTGTGCCGGATGCGATGGATCGAATCTGTCGTCAACTCGCCCTGTGCGCAGGCCTCCACGCGCTCGGCGGGGATTATTGTGAACGCTAACATTTTACCTGCCGGATACCTTGACGGCTCCGGGTGCCTGACCCATAGTGATGCGCACCGCGCCACCGTGCTCCTCGCCGTGCGCACCACGCCCTTGACGTCGCCTCCGGGCGGCGTCGTTTGCGACGGATTGTTAGCGCTAACACTTCTCGGTCGTCGCTGCCGGACGGCCGGTCGGTGCGGATCCCCCACCCGGCCCACCCAGAACGGGACGTGATTCACCTTGATCGTTCGGATCCGACTTCGAAACCTGCGAAGGGCCCTGCTGTCCGCGGGCACCACCGCGGCGGTGGTGCTCGGCATGCTGGTCGGCACCGTCGGTGCGGCGGGCACCGCGCAGGCCGCGGCCTCCCTGCCGTGCGACATCTACGCGTCCGCCGGTGCCCCCTGTATCGCCGCGCACAGCACCACCCGTGCTCTCTACGGGAGTTACAGCGGTGCGCTGTACCAGGTCAGGCGTGCCTCGGACGGTGCGACCACCAACATCGGCACGCTCACGGCCGGCGGCTACGCCAACGCCGCGGCGCAGGACTCGTTCTGCACCGGCACGGTCTGCACCATCACCGAGATCTACGACCAGAGCGCCAGGCACAACCACCTCACCATCGAGGGCCCCGGCGGCAACGGCGGGCAGGACGTCGGCGCGATCGCGAACGCGCTCCCCGTGACGGTCGGTGGCCATGCCGCCTACGGCGTCTGGGTGTCGGCCGGCGTCGGCTACCGCAACAACAGCACGTCGGGCGTCCCCACCGGCAGCGCACCGCAGGGCGCCTACATGGTGACCAGCGGCACGCACGTCAACGACCGCTGCTGCTTCGACTACGGCAACGCCGAGACCTCCGGCAACGACACCGGCAACGGCCACATGGACGCCATCAACTTCGGTACGGAGTGCTGGTTCTCCCCGTGCTCCGGATCAGGCCCCTGGGTCCAGGCCGACCTCGAGAACGGCCTCTTCGCCGGTGGGAACGGCTCCTGGACGGGCAACAAGGGGAACGCCTCCCCGTTCGTCACGGCGCTGCTCAAGAACAACGGCACCACCACCTACGCCATCAAGGACGGCAACGCGCAGTCCGGCAGTCTCACCACCGAGTACAACGGCGCGCTGCCCAACCTCGGGGGCTACACCCCGATGCAGAAGGAGGGCGCCATCGTCCTCGGCACCGGCGGCGACGACAGCAACGGCTCCGACGGCTCGTTCTTCGAGGGCGTCATGACCGCCGGCTACCCGACGGACGCGGCCGACAACGCCGTCCAGGCGAACATCGTCTCGGTCGGCTACGCCGCCCCGAGCCGGAGCTTCCCGGTCGCCGGCACCGCCTACCGGCTGACCAACGTCAACAGCGGCACGGTCGTCGACGCGGTCAACTGCGGTACCGCGAACGGCACGGCGATCGACCTGTGGTCCTCGCTCGGCAACACCTGCCAGCAGTGGAAGTTCAGCAGCGCGGGCGGCGGCCACTACACCATCACCAACGTCAACAGCGGGACGGTCCTCGACTCCAAGAATTGCGGCAGCTCGAACGGGACGATCGTCCAGCTGTGGGCGTCCCTGAACAACCGCTGCCAGGCCTGGGACGTCACCCCGGCCGGCAGCCACTGGACGATCAGCAACGTCGGCAACGGCATGGCCCTCGACGCGACCAACTGCGGGACGGCCAACGGCACGGTCGTCCGGCAGTGGGCCCAGCTCGACAACACCTGCCAGCAGTGGAACATCGCCCCCTGACCGCACGGGCACAGGCCCGCGGCCCACGGCCGTGAAGGAGAGCAGCGCCGTCCGCACCGAATCCGCGGACGGCGCCGCCCCGTGCTGCGGCGGCGCGCACGGCCCCGCCGCGGCGGGGCCGTGTCGGCGGTGCGCTGTAGCGTGCGGCCATGGGCATCTACCTCGTGAGTGTCGGCGCGGAGGAGTGGTTCGGTGCGGACGAGGACGGGATGGGCGACACGGCCGCGGCACTGAACGCGGAGCTGGTCCGGCGGGGTCTGCCCGCCTACGAATCCGTGCCGCAGGAAGCGGAGTTCCGCCGTGGATCCGGGCAGTCCTTCGAGGAGAAGCTCATCCCCCCGATGGACGGGTTCGTCGCCCTGTGCCGGGCGCAGCTCACCCCCGAGGAGACCGACACCGTCTGCGGCTGGACGGTCATGGTGCCGCTCTCGCTGGACGAGGAGATCCTGCTGCCCATCGAGACGGGCTACTCGGACTCGACCACGGTCGCGGGGGCGCCCCAGGTCCTCGCCGTCGCGGAGCGGCTGGCAGCGGCCGTGGGCCTGCCCGCCGAGGTCCCGGCCATGTGCGACAACCTCGACCTGACGATGTGGTTCCTCGACGGCGCCGCGAAGGAGCTGGCCGCCGTACGACCGGGCCCCTGGGGCGAGGATCTGGACACCGCCTTCTACGTCGCGATGTACCTGCGCGCGGCCCAGCACGTCCTGCGGCGCGGCTGCCCCGTGGTCTACTCCTGACGGCCGACCGCGTCCCCCGGCCCCGGGCGGTCGGCTTCTCCGGAAGGGCGGGGTGACGGAGAATCGGCCGGTGACCTCATCGGCTCGTGTTGGGGAACGCCGTGGCTGACGGATGGCAGTGGGACAGGACCCTCTTCGAGGGGAGCGCAGCCCACTACGAGCGCGGCCGCCTGCCGTACGCTCCGGGCTTCGCCGAAGCGCTGGCGGCGGCGCTGCGCCTGGACGGCCGCGGCCGGCTCCTCGACGTGGGCTGCGGGCCCGGCACCGTGGTGCTCGCCCTGGCACGGTACTTCACCGCCTCGGTCGGCCTCGACCCGGACGAGGGCATGCTGGCCGAGGCCGAGCGGCAGGCCGGTCGCCGTGGCGTGACCACCGTGCGCTGGGTCGCCGGCCGGGCCGAGGACCTGCCGGCCGGGCTGGGCGAGTTCCGGGCCGTGGTGTTCGCCCAGTCCTTCCACTGGACGGATCGCGACGCGGTTGCCGCCACCGTGCGGACGATGCTGGAGCCGGGCGGGGCGTTCGTCCACGTGAGCGACCTCAAGCACCCGCCCGCCGAGCCGGCGCCGCCGCCCCTGGTCGCGCCCCCGTACGGGCAGATCGGCGCGCTGGTGCGCCGCCACCTGGGGCCGGTGCGGCGCGCGGGGCAGGGCGTGCTGGTCGACGGGACGCCGGGCGGGGAGGAACTCGTCCTGGCACGGGCCGGGTTCGCGGATGTCGAACGGCTGGTCGTGTCGGCCGGGGAGGTCGTCCGCCGCACCGCCGACGACCTCGTCGCCTGGGTGTTCTCCCGGTCCGACTCGGCGCCGCACCTGTTCGGCGACCGGCAGGCGGACTTCGAACGGGAGCTGCGCGGAGTGCTGCGGCAGGCGGCACCCGGGGGCTTCTTCGCGGAACGCCTGCCGGCCACCGAGATCAAGATCTGGCGCAGGCCGCACGACACCCGGTGACCGGGCGCGGCGGTGGGGGTGGGGTGTGGTCGGTGGTGGGTCAGAGGTGTTGGGCGAGGCGGTGGTAGGCCTGGTTCCAGCGGAGTTCGCGGGTGAAGCGGCGCATCGTGGTGTCGTTGTCGATGGTGAGGAGTTCGACGGCGAGCATGTCGGCGAGGTCGTCGAGGTGGTCGGTGGTGAGGGCGGTGGTGAGGACGGTGTGGTGGGGGCCGCCGGCGGTGAGCCAGGCCTCGGTGGAGGTCCGGAAGTCGGGGCGGGGCTTCCAGACGGCGCGGGCCACCGGCAGCTGCGGGAGCGGTTCGACGGGTGCGACGACGTCGATCTCGTTGGCGACGAGGCGGAAGCGGTCGCCCATGTCGGCGAGTCCGACGACCAGGGCGGGGCCGGGGGCGGCGTCGAAGACGAGGCGGACGGGGTCCTCGCGGCCGCCGATGCCGAGCGGGTGGACCTCGCAGCTGGGGGTGGTGGCGGCGATGCTCGGGCAGACCTCCAGCATGTGGGCGCCGAGGATCAGCTCCTGGCCCGGCTCCAGGTGGTAGGTGTAGTCCTCCATGAAGGAGGTGCCGCCGGGCAGACCCTCGGCGGCGGCCTTGAGGGTGCGCAGGAGGGTGGCGGTCTTCCAGTCGCCCTCGCCGCCGAAGCCGTAGCCGTCGGCCATCAGGCGCTGCACGGCGAGGCCGGGGAGTTGGCGCAGGCCGCCGAGGTCCTCGAAGTTGGTGGTGAAGGCGCGGAACTCGCCGTCGGTGAGGAAGGTGCGCAGGCCGAGTTCGATGCGGGCCGCGTAGCGCAGGGCGTGGTGGCGGTCGCCGGTGGGGCGCAGTTCGGGGGCGAGGCGGTACAGGTCGTCGTAGTCCTTGACGAGTTCGGTGACGTCGGCGTCGGTGACCGCGTCGACGACGGCGACGAGGTCGTTGACGCCGTAGGTGTTGACGGAGACGCCGAGGCGGAGTTGGGCCTCGATCTTGTCGCCCTCGGTGACGGCGACGTCGCGCATGTTGTCGCCGAAGCGGGCGAGTTTCAGGCTCGCGAGCTCGGCGCGGCCGGCCGCGGCCCGGGCCCAGTCACCGACACGCCCGACAACCCGGGGATCGGTGGCGTGGCCGGCGACGGTCTTGCGGGAGACGCCGAGGCGGGACTGGATGTAGCCGAACTCGCGGTCGCCGTGCGCGGCCTGGTTCAGGTTCATGAAGTCCATGTCGATGGTGGACCAGGGCAGATGCGTGTTGGCCTGCGTGTGCAGATGGAGCAGCGGCTTGCGCAGCGCATCCAGGCCGGCGATCCACATCTTGGCCGGCGAGAACGTGTGCATCCACACGATCAGCCCGATGCAGGCATCGTCCGCGTTCGCCTCCAGACAGATCCGCCGGATCGCCGCGGCATCCGTCAGCACCGGCTGCCACACCACCGGCACCGGGACATCCCCGGACGCCTCCAACTGCGCCGCGACACCGCGGGACTGCTCGGCGACCTGCTCCAGCGTCTCCGGACCGTAGAGGCCCTGACTGCCGGTCAGGAACCAGATCGCGTGCACGGGACGGTTCAGGGGCATGGCGGATCTCCTCGCGGTGCGGACGGGACGGGGAGCGGCGCGGCTGCGCGTGGGCAGCCCTGCGCCGCGGGCGGTGGTGGCGACGAGGCCGGTGGTGACGGGGCCGGTTGTGTGGCAGCCGGTGGTGACGGGGCCGGTGCCGGCCGCCGGCGTGCTCCGCATCGTTGCGGGCCGGCGGCCGGCCGGTGTTCCGCGGCCTCACCCTCAGGAGGAGCGGAACGGGTGCCGCCGCGACCGGACGGACCGAAGCGGGGGGCCGTCCGGCGGGCGGAGTGCGGGCTGTCGGGAGGGCATGGGTGGAGAGGCGGCGAGCAACTGATTGCTGCCGCAGGCGTGGCGCGCACCGGGAGGGTGGCCCGGTGCGGGCCGGTGTCGGAAAGGCCCTACGCGCGCCGGCTCCGGGTGATCAGCCGCTGCAGGACGATGAACACGAAGAGCAGGCCACCGATCACGATGCGGGTCCACCAGGAGCTCAGGGTGCCCTGGAAGCTGATGACGGTCTGGATGAGTCCCAGCACCAGGACGCCGAGCACCGTGCCGAGCAGGTAGCCCGACCCGCCGGTGAGCAGGGTGCCGCCGATCACGACGGCGGCGATCGCGTCGAGCTCCAGGCCCACCGCGTGCAGGCCGTAGCCGGACAGCATGTAGAAGGTGAGCAGGACGCCGCCGAGGGCCGAGCAGAAGCCGCTGACCGCGTAGACGGTGACCTTCGTCCGGGTCACCGGCAGGCCCATCAGCAGGGCGGACTGCTCGCTGCCACCGAGTGCGTACACGTTGCGGCCCAGCCGGGTGTGGTGCAGGACCACGAAGGCCGCGACCACCACGACGACCGCGATCACCGCGCTGGGGGAGAGGAACATGCCGCCGGGCAGCGGGATGCGGGTCTGCGCCATGGCGGTGTACGAGGAGTCGGTGATCGAGATGGACTCGACGCTGATGGTGTAGCAGAGGCCGCGGGCCAGGAACATGCCGGCCAGGGTCACGATGAACGGCTGGATCTCGAAGGTGTGGATGATCCAGCCCATCAGGGCTCCGCCCGCGGTGCCGATCGCCAGCACGAGCGGGATCACCAGCAGCGCCGGCCAGTGGTGCTTCTCGACCAGCCAGGCGGAGATCATCGTGGCGAGTGCGACGACCGCGCCGACCGACAGGTCGATGCCGCCGGTGAGGACGACGAACGTCATGCCGACGGCGACGACCAGCAGGAAGGCGTTGTCGATCAGCAGGTTGAGCAGCACCTGGCCGGAGAAGAAGCCGTCGTACTGGACGGATCCGGCGCCGAACATGGTGACCAGCAGGACGGCGGTCACCACGAGCGGGACGTGGGCGCGGAGTTTGGCGGCGACGGTGGCGTTCATGCGCCGACCTCCAGGTTTGCGGGTGCGGCTGCGGTCCCGGCCGCGGTGCGGTGGTGTGCCGTGCGGCGCCGGGCCAGCCTGGTCCGGAACTGCGGCGACTGGATCAGGCAGACGGTGATCACCACGACAGCCTTGAACACCAGGGTGGTCTCGGGCGGGATGCCGATGGTGTAGATGGTGGTGGACAGCGTCTGGATCACCAGTGCGCCGAGCACGGTACCGCCGAGTGAGAACCGGCCGCCGTTGAGCGAGGTGCCGCCGATCACCACCGCGAGGATGGCGTCCAGCTCGATCCAGAGGCCGGCGTTGTTGCCGTCGGCGGCCGACACGTTGGAACTGATCATCAGGCCTGCGACGGCCGCGCACAGCGCGCTGAAGACGTAGACCAGGGCGATCAGCCGGGTCGCCCGGATGCCGACGAGGCGGCTGGCGACCGGATTGCCGCCGACGGACTCCAGCAGCAGGCCGAGCGCGGTGGAACGGGTGAGCAGCGCGGTCAGGAGCACCATCGCGGCGCTGAGCAGGATGGAGAACGGCGCGGTCAGCCAGTAGCCGCCACCGATCAGCTGGTAGGGCGCGCTGGTGACGGTGATGATCTGGCCGTCGGTGATGAGCTGGGCGACGCCGCGGCCGGCCACCATGAGGATCAGGGTGGCGATGATGGGCTGGACGCCGACCCGGGAGACCAGCAGGCCGTTGGCCAGTCCGAGGACGAGCGCGACGGCCAGGGCGAGGGCGACGGCGGTGAGGACGGTGCCGACGCTGCCGGGGTCGGGGGCCTCGCTGATGTGCAGGCAGGCCAGGGCGCCGGCGATGGCGACGGTGGAGCCGACCGAGAGGTCGATGCCGCCGGTGGCGATGACCAGGGTCATGCCCAGCGCCACCAGGATCAGCGGGGCGCCGAAGTGCAGGATGTCGATCAGGCTGCCGTAGAGGTGGCCGTCCTTGATCCGGATCGCGAAGAAGTCGTGCGTGAAGGCCACGTTGGCCAGCAGGAGTGCGGCGAGCACGGCTGCGGGCCAGAAGAGGCGGTGCTTGGTCATCGCTGTGCTCCGCTCGCGATCGTCGTCATGATGCGCTCCGGGGTCAGCTCGCCGTCGTTGCGGAGCTGCGCGACCATCCGGTGGTCGCGCAGGACGCCGACCTTGTGGCTGAGGCGCAGCACCTCCTCCAGCTCGGCGGAGATGAAGAGCACGGCCATGCCGTCCTCGGCGAGCTTGGCCACCAGCTTCTGGATCTCGGCCTTGGCACCGATGTCGATGCCGCGGGTGGGCTCGTCCAGGATGAGCAGCTTCGGGTCGGTGATGAGCCAGCGGGCCAGCAGGACCTTCTGCTGGTTGCCGCCGGACAGGTTGCGCACCAGCGCCTCGGGGTTGTCGGGGCGGATGTCGAGGGCGCGGATCCAGCGGATGGCGAGTTCGTCCTGGGCGGTGCGGCCGAGCGGCTTCGTCCAGCCGCGGGCGGCCTGCAGGGCGAGCACGATGTTCTCGCGGACGGTGAGTTCGCCGACGAGCCCCTCGGTCTTGCGGTTCTCCGAGCAGAAGGCGATGCCGTGGCCGATCGCGGTGCGCGGGTTGCGCAGGGCGGTCTCACGGCCCTCGATCCGGACGGTGCCGCCGTCGGCCTGGTCCGCGCCGAACAGCAGCCGGGCGGCTTCCGTCCGGCCGGAGCCCAGCAGGCCTGCCAGGCCGACGACTTCGCCCGGCTGGATGGCGAGGTCGTAGGGCTCGACGGCGCCGCGGCGGGCGAGCGCGTCGGCCCGCAGGAACGGGGCGCCGCCGCGGAGCGCGGCGGGTTGCTTGCGGGCGGTGCCCGACAGGCTCTCCAGGCCCTCCAGTTCGGCGCCGATCATCCGGGAGACCAGCTGCATCTGGCTCAGGTCCCGGGTGAGGTACTCGCCTTCGAGCCGGCCGTTGCGCAGGATCGTCATCCGGTCGCAGATCTCGTAGATCTGGTCGAGGAAGTGCGAGACGAACAGGATCGCCACCCCGTGGTCGCGCAACCGGCGCATCACGGCGAAGAGTCGGGCGACCTCGTCGCGGTCGAGGCTGGAGGTCGGCTCGTCGAGAACGAGGACCTTGGCGGAGACGTCGACCGCGCGGGCGATGGCGACGAGCTGCTGGACGGCGATCGAGTGGTCGGCCAGCGGTGTCGTGACGTCGATGTCCAGGTCGAGTGCGGCCACCGACCGGGCGGCGCGGCGGCGCAGTTCGGCCCAGTGGATGAGGCCCCGCCGACGGGGCTCGCGGCCGATCAGGATGTTCTCCGCGACCGAGAGGTTCGGGCAGAGGTTCACCTCCTGGTAGACCGTCGAGATGCCCGCCTGCTGGGCCTGCAGCGGGCCGGCGATCCGTACCGGGCGGCCGGAGAGCAGCACCTGGCCGCCGTCCGACGCGTACACGCCCGTGAGGACCTTGATCAGGGTGGACTTGCCGGCGCCGTTCTCACCCATCAGTGCGTGCACCTCGCCGGGGAAGAGCCGGAAGTCGACCCCGTCCAGCGCCAGCACGCCCGGGAACTCCTTGCGGAGCCCGTGCACTTCCAGGACCGGTTGCTGTGGCATCGGCCCTCCTCTCGTGGTGGATCGGGGTGCGGGGCGCCCGCCCGGGGGCAGGTCGGGGGGGCGCCCCGGTCTCCGGGCCGGGTCAGTACTGGCGGTTCGGCAGGGCGGCGGTGGCCTGCTCCGGGGTGAAGGTGCCCTCGGTGGTCTTGATGCGGCGTTCGACGCTCTCGCCGGCCTTGACCTTCTGGGCGAGCTCCATCAGCTGGTCGCCGAGCAGGGGGTTGCACTCAACGTCGAAGTTGATCTTGCCCTGGGACATTGCGGTGAAGGCGTCCTTGACGCCGTCCACGGACACGATCTTGATGTCGGTGCCGGGCTTCTTGCCGGACTCCTCGATCGCCTGGATGGCGCCGAGCGCCATGTCGTCGTTGTGCGCGTAGAGCACGTCGATCTTCGGCTGGGACTTCAGGAAGGCCTGCATGACCTCCTTGCCCTTGGCCCGGGTGAAGTCGCCCGTCTGGGAGGCCACGATCTTGAACTTCGAATCGCCCTTGATCACGTCCGCGAAGCCCGACTTGCGGTCGTTCGCCGGGGCCGAGCCGGTGGTGCCCTCCAGCTGGACGATGTTCACGTCCCCCGGCTTGCCCTGGTACTCCTTCACCAGCCAGTCGCCGGCCTTCTTGCCCTCCTCGACGAAGTCCGAGCCCAGGAAGGAGACGTACAGCGAGGTGTCCTGGGAGTCGACCGCGCGGTCGGTGAGGATCACCGGGATGTGCGCGGCCTTGGCCTCCTTCAGCACGGTGTCCCAGCCCGACTCGACCACCGGCGAGAAGGCGATCACGTCGACCTTCTGCTGGATGAACGAGCGGATCGCCTTGATCTGGTTCTCCTGCTTCTGCTGCGCGTCGGAGAACTTCAGCTCGACGCCGGCCTTCTTGGCCGCGTCCTGGATCGACTTGGTGTTGGCGGTGCGCCAGCCGCTCTCGGCGCCGACCTGCGAGAAGCCGATGACGAGCTTGTGGCCGGAGCCCTTGGCGTCGCCGGCGCCGGCGGCACCCGAGGAGCAGGCGGACAGGGTGGCGATCATGGCGCCGGCGATCACGGCGGCCGCAGCTCTCTTGGACATGGGGTTCTTCCTCTCGGTAGTTCCGGTCCCCCTCCGGCTGCGGGGCCGCGGGGCGGCCGTGGGGCGGCAGATCGGAAGGGTTGTGCAGCGGCCGGGCACGGGGTGCCGGCCTCCGGGGGAGGGGTGGGTGAAGCGTCGGAAGGAGGTGGAGCGGGCGGTGCGGGTGGGGGCCTGGACCGGTGCCCGTGTGTCGGTGGGACGGCGCCGGCGTTTCGCTCAGGTGAGATTGTTAGCGCTAACAAGATGTGGGTGCAAGAGGGGTGCGGCGCGTTATCCAATCTTGACCACGACCGGATCCGGGGTCTGAAGTTCCCCTGGGGAAAGGGCTGTTAGGCCTGGTCCGGGATCGCCTTGCCGGGCTGCGGTGCGGTTCTCCGGCGGGGCGGGAGTCGTGGCGACGGGTGCTCGGTGCGGAGGTCGCGCTGTGCATCGGGGGTTGGTTGGCCCGGCGGCGGTCGGACCTGCGGCGATGTCCGGCACGGGCCGCCCTGTGCGGCTCGCCCTTGTCCTGTGCGGCTTGTGTGGTCGTGGGTCGGCCCTGCGGGCGCGGTTCGGCGGGGCGGTCGCGGTGGCCCGCGACGACCGGTGCGCCGGGGGTGGCGGCGGTGCGGCCCGTTCCGTCCGGTACTGCCGAAGGTCTTGACAGGATGTCTGTGAACGCTAACATCCAATGCGCGAAGCACCACACACCCCTGAGCGCAAAGGTGTTGGGCGGATCACCGCTCCGGCAACCCCATTGGCGCCCGCCGTGCACCGCGGCCCTGCGCCGCAGCCCTGCGCCGGACCCGTTCCGCCGACGGGCCGGCCCGAGAGCCTGCGCGCAGGGGCCCGGGCCGGTGAAAGCCGTGCACGGCCGGGGCGCCCGTGCGGCGCCGCCGGCCGTCGGGGTCAGCCCAGGTGCTCGGCGACCAGGAGGGCGAACTCCTCGGGGAGAGCACCCGGATGCCCAGCTCCTCGGCCTTGGCGCGCTTGGAGCCGGCCTTCTCGCCGGCGACGAGCAGCGTGGTGCGCTTGGAGACCGAGGACGCGGCCTTGCCCCCGCGCGTTCGATCAGCTCGTTCACCGCATTGCGGGAGAGCTCGGCGAGGGCGCCGCTCATGCTGCCGGTGACGACCACGGTCTCGCCGGCGAGCGGACCGGCCGTGGCCCCGGTGTCCTGGCCGGCCGGAGCGGCGGTGGGCTCGCTCACCGCGGTGCCGACGTTCTGGACGATCAGCTTGTCGATGACCGGCGCCAGGGACGCCAGCTCCGCCACGATGACCCGGGCCTTCTCCACGCCGATGCCGTCGACCTCCGCCAGGGTGTCGGCGTCGGCCGCCCTGATGGCCGCCATGCTGCCGAAGTGCGCCGCGATCCGGCGCGACAGCGACCGGCCGGTGCCGCGGACACCGAGCGCGGCGAACACCCGGCCCAGCGGCCGGGTGCGGGCGGCCTCGATCCCGGCGAGGAGGTTGTCGGCGCTGGTGTCGCCCATTCGCTCCAGCGTGAGGAGCTGCTCCTTGGTGAGGGTGAACAGGTCGGCGATGTCGGTGACCAGGCCCGCGTCGACGAGCTGGACGGCGCGGGTGCCGCCGAGGCCCTCGACGTCGAGCTGGTCCCGGCCCACGGCGTAGCGGATGGAGGCGACGGCCTGGCAGCCGCGGCCGCGCACGCAGCGCCAGCGCTGCTCGGAGGTGTCGATGGCGTCGCCGCAGCGCGGGCAGACCTCGGGGAAGACGATCGGCTGCTCCGCGCCGGTGCGCTCGTCGGCCAGCGGTGCCTCCACGCGGGGGATCACGTCGCCCGCGCGGTAGACGAAGACCCGGTCGCCGAGCATCAGTCCGCGGCGGGTGATGTCGGCGGGGTTGTGCAGGGTGGCGTAGGTGACGGTGACGCCGTCGATGACCACCGGTTCGAGGACGCCGCGGGGGCGATGATGCCCGTCCGGCCGACATTCCACTCCACGTCCAGCAGCCGGGTGACCTTGTGCTGGGCGGCCAGCTTCCTCGCGACGGCCCACCGGGGCGCGCGGGAGCCGGAGCCGGCCTGCTCCTGGTCGGCGGCCGAGTCGGCCTTCACCACCACGCCGTCGATGCCGAATGGCAGCGCGGCCCGCAGCGCCGCGATCTCCTCGACGCGCTGCTGGACCTCCTCGACCGTCCCGAAGCGGGCGGGGTGCGCGGCCGTGGTCGCGGCGGTGTTCGCCCCGAGGGCGCCGATCCGGTCGAGGAGCGCCGCGTGGCCGAGATCCCCGTCCAGGCCGAGGGCCCCGTAGGCGAAGAAGGTCAGCTCGATCCGGTACGGCCGGTCCTTCGCCCGCAGGGTGCCGGCGGCTCCGCTGCGGGGGTTGGCGAAGGGAACGGCGCCGTGCTCGGTGCGGACCTGGTTGGCGTGGTCGAACTGATCGCCCGTCAGGAGGACCTCACCGCGCAGCTCGACGTCGATCGGCTCGGCGAGCCGGCCGGGGAGGCCGAGGACGGCGTCGGCGGAGTGGGTGATGTCCTCGCCGGCCAGGCCGTCGCCGCGGGTCAGGACCTGGACGAGCTCGCCCGCCCGGTAGCGGGCGGCGATGGCGAGGCCGTCGAGCTTGGGCTCCACGCACCAGCCCGCCACCGGCCGGCCGAGGCGCCGCTCCAGGCCCGCCGCCCAGGCCGCCAGCTCCTCGGCCGAGAACACGTTGTCGAGGCTGAGCATCGGGGCCTGGTGCGGCACGTCGCCGGTGGCCGCGCCGCCCGCGACCTTCCCCGTGGGGGAGTCCGGCAGTACCTGCTCGGGATGCGCGGCCTCGTACGCCTCGATGCCGCGCACCAGCGCGTCGTACTCGTCGTCGCCCAGGGCGTCGTGCCGTCGGCGTAGTAGGCGGCGGCCGCCGCGACTGCGGTGGCGACGGCATCGGTGTAGGCGCCGGCGGTGGCCAGCGGAGCAGCGTGGGTCATGGATCCATCATCCCGACCGGCACTGACAACGGGCGCCGCCACGCTCCCGGCCGCTCCCGGCTCCGTCCACCCCGGCCGGGCCGGTGGCGGACGGACGGCCACGGCGCGCGCCTGCTCCGCGGGTGCTACGACGCACCGCTCTGCCGCACTACTGCGGGGTCAACTGCCGCAGTCCGTTCTCCAGCAGGTCGAAGGCGTGCTCCGCGTCCGCCAGCGCACCCGCGCTCCGGCCGTCGGCCGACTCCCCGTACGCCAGGCGGTCGGCGTTGTCCTGGGCCAGCGCCCAGTGGACGGCGACGATCTGGACGGCAGCCAGCCGCGCGGTGAGCTCCGGCGTGTCCGCGGTCTCCTGCAGGGCTTGGGCGAGCGCCCGTTCGGCACCGGCCTTGAACCGGTCCATCCGGGCCACCAGCGTGGGCGCGTCGAGGATCATCCGGTGGACCCTCCGCACCTGGGGATGGTCGTTGAGCCCGGTGATCGGGTCCCGGTCGTGCAGCCCCCGGAGGAAGTGCTCGCGGACGGCGCGCAGCGGGGTGGTGCCCTGCGGGCGGGCCCGCACCACGCGGGCGAGCTCGGTCTCGTGGTCGGCGAGGCGGTGCACCACGAGGTCCTCCTTCGCCGGGAAATAGGCGAAGAGCGTGCGCTTGGACACCTCGGCCGCCTCGGCCACCTGGGCCACCGTGACCTGGTTGAAGCCGTGTTCGAGGAAGAGCGTGATTGCCGCATCGGAGATCGCCGCGTGGGTCCGCTGCTTCTTGCGCTCGCGCAGTCCTGGCTTGCCGTCCACGGCAGACACGGTAGCAAGGAACTCTCCCGGGATCATTTCTGCACCTGGTATACATTTGCCCTGAGGCGAGATGAGTAAGGGAGTGGCCATGGTGACGGAGAGCGCGACCGAGGTCGTCGTCGCGGGCGCAGGCCCGGCCGGACTGCTGCTGGCGTACGAGCTGGCACTGGCCGGCGTGGAGACGGTCGTCCTGGAGAAGCTGCCCCGGCGCATCGAGCAGGCGAAGGGCGGCGGGATCCAGCCCCGGACGGCCGAGCTGCTGGAGTCGCGCGGGCTGCTGGAACCGCTGCTGCGACGGACCACGCCGGGCGACCCGGTCGGCGCGCACTTCGCGGCGCTGCCGGTGCCGTTGGACTGCACGCCCTGGCGGACCAGGCATCCCGTCCCGATCGCGATCCCGCAGTGGGAGATCGAGGAGGAGCTCGAGGAGCGGGCGACGGCCGCCGGCGCGAAGATCCTGCGCGGCACCGCCGTGTCAGGGGTCGAGCCGGATGGCGGCGGGGTGGTCGTGACGGCCGACGGTCTGCGGCTGCGGGCTCGCTACCTGGCCGCCTGCGACGGTGCCCACAGCACGGTGCGCAAGCTGCTCGGGCTGCCGTTCCCCGGCAGGCCCGGGACGCATCGGGCGGTGCTCGCCGACGTCCGGCTGTCCGCCGCCTCGTCGCTCGTGCCGCAGCAGTTGGGGCACATGAGCACCATGATGCGTCACGCGGGCGGTCACTGGGCGATGCTGGCCCCGCTCGGCGGCGGCCGGTACCGGTTCACCTTCGGGCGCGCGGAGGGTGCGGACACCGCGGGCGACCCCGGCGATGCGGACACCGCCGGGGGCACCGCCGGCGACACACCGGTCACCCCCGAGGAGATCGCCACCGTGCTGCAGGCCGTGTACGGCCGGGACACCGTCCTCGGAGCGGTGGACAACGCGTCGCGGTTCACCGACGCCACACGGCAGTTGGAGCACTACCGGGCCGGCCGGGTGCTGTTCCTGGGCGATGCCGCGCACATCCACCCGCCCCTGGGCGGCCAAGGCCTCAACCTCGGCCTGCAGGACGCGTTCAACCTCGGGTGGAAGCTGGCCGCCGTCGTCCAGGACCGCGCCCCGCGCGGGCTCCTCGACAGCTACCACGCCGAACGGCATCCGGTCGGCGCCCAGGTCCTCCAGCACACGTCGGCGCAGCGGGTGCTGGCGGATCCGCGACCCAGCGAGGACGTGGCCGCGCTGCGCGACATCGTCGTCGACCTGCTGCGCCTGCCCGAGGCCAACCGCCACCTCGCAGGACTGGTCTCCGGCCTCTCCCTCGCGTACCCGCTGCCGGGCGACCATCCGATCACCGGCCGGCGCGTGCCGGACGCCGACCTGGTGACCGAGGCCGGTCCCCTCCGGCTGTCCACGTTGTTCGGTTCGGGGCACGCCGTTCTGCTGGACCTGGCCGGGGCTGTCCCGGCCGGCCTCCGGCTCCCGCCGCGGGTCGACCTCGTCCGCGCCGCCTGCCCCGACGGACTGGGCGCCGCCGCCCTGCTCATCCGCCCCGACGGCTACGTCTGCTGGGCTTCCGACGGTGCCGCCACCGACACCACGAGCCTGCTCGCCGCAATCGCCGACAACCTGGCGAGGGTGAACTGAGGGGGCACCCGTCATGGGTGGGCAGCCGGTGGCGGGGACGGTCGGCGTCACCAGAGCCAACGGTCGAGGAACGCCGGCCAGGTGAAGGCTTCGTAGCCCTCGAATGCGGAAGGGTCGATCTCCTTGAGGTCGTCGGCCAGGGCCTGCAGTTCGTTGACTGCGGCGTCTTCGTCCTCGAACGGATCGTCGAGCACCCGGGACCGGCTGAGATGGTGGCCGACGTGGTGGAGGGACCGGAGCCACAGCTCGACGGAGCTGTTGGTGAACCGGGCCTCGCCGGTCCACAGGATGTGGTGGACCTCGCCGGTGATCGGCTGGATGCCGAAGGCCTGCCAGAAGTCGGGGTTCGGCTCGCTCCGGATGATCGCGAGCTTGTAGAACTGTCGGCCGCCGGACGCCAGTAGCTCCGGAGAGGGCCCGCCCTGGTAGCGGACGTGGGTGACGATCTGCTCGGTGATCGGGATTCCGACCTCGGTCAGCAGGCGCTTGGCCTCGGGTGGGATGTCCCACGCGGCGACGGTCCGCCGGGCCGCGCGGTGGACCCTGTCCGGGCCCGCCCAGGTGGTGAGGTCTGCGTGGGTGACCATGACGCCGTCCTGCTCCTCGCCGCCGGGATGCTTTCCAGGGCACTCGGGCCTCGGCCCCTCGGCCTGAACCCTCCTGGACCGGACCGGCCAGTGTCTCGATGGGCAGGAGCGGCCACTTCGGCGTCTTCCGGGTGAGGCATGCCAGCTCGTCCGGCGGTTCGGCACCGTCCCGAATCGATGCGACGTAGGCCCGTGCGTCCTGCGGGCTCAGCCGCGGGGCCTGCTTGCGCAGGTGGCTCATCGCGGCCACGACGCCGGCGGAACGAACGAGCGCGCGCGGAGCTGGGCCTTCGGGGCGACGACGTGGTCGTCCTCCACGACTCGGACCGCGTCGCGCTGCGCCTGCTCCCGTGCGATGTTCTGGTCCGGGTCGCGCCTTGGGGGATCGGGCCGACTCCGCGTTCGAAGTGGAGGTCGACCGACGAGCCGCGCCGACGGTTTCTCAGGCCCGCGTGCCACCGGACGGCAGGCGGAAGGCCCAGGCCGAGACGGCGAGGCCGCTCACCACGACGACCACGGGGATCCAACTCAGGCTCTCGCTCCACGCTGCGGAGACGATGCCCAGGGTGCTCCCGATGCCCACCAGTCCGGCGCCGGCGGCCCACCGTCGGGGCGCCTGCACACGCCCGCCGAACCAGCGGGGCTGATGGCCGTGCATCAGACAGGGCCACGCCTGGACGAGGAAGATTGCCCAGATTGCCGCCACACAGGCCCACCTGTAGGTACTCACGCCCCCACCCCCTCGGGTGACACCCTGTCACCGCGTTCGGGATCATCGCACAGCCGCTGCGCCGGAAGGGCCGGCGGGCTTCGGGTCGGCACGCGCCCGGGCCCGCTGCTGCGACATCCTGCAGCCCGGTTCGGCCCCCGGTCCGCCGCGCGGGTGGACTTCCCGGTCTGACGCCGCAGCCTCACCCGTGGGTCGGCCGCCCCGTCAGACCGGTGCGTCGAGTTCGCGCACCAGGCGGGCCGCTTCGCGGGTCATGATCTCCGGGTCGCGCAGGGCGTTGGCGAGCAGCGACATGCCCTGGTAGGCGCCGACGAGGGTCAGGGCACGGCCCTCCGGGTCGGCGGCGCCGAGGAGGCGGTACTGCTCCTCGACCCAGGTCAGCAGCCGCCGGATCACTCGGGCCGCCGCGAGGTCGAGGCCCCCGTCCGCCCGTTTGTCGACCTCGGCGGCCAGGGTGCCCGTGGGGCAGCCGTAGCGGGCGGTGGTGTCGGGCCGGGCTGCCCATGCGTGGACGAGGCCCTTGAGGCGGTCGCGCGGGTCGGCGAGTCCGTCGAGGCGGCCGGTCAGCGTGTCGAGGTGCCGGGTGTGTTCGTCGAGCGCGGCTTCGACCAGCTCGTCCTTGGTCTTGAAGTAGTAGTAGACGTTGCCGGCCGGCACGTCGGCGGCGCGGGCGATGTCGGCGATGGTCGTGCGTTCCACGCCCTGCTCGTGCAGGACCCGCGCGGTGGCCTCGACCAGCCGCTGTCGCTTCGCCGTGGCCGCGGCCCGGGGGCGGCGGGATTCCGATGAGTCAGTCACCCGACTGACTATAGGCGGCGGAGGGCCGCTCCGGTGTGCTAGCGTCCTGACCCACGAAGTAAGTCAGTCAACTGACTAACTGGAATGGAACCGGGGAGATTTCCATGATCGTTGTGACGGGTGCGACCGGGAACGTCGGGCGCGCGCTGGTCCGCGGCCTCACCGCGGCGGGGGTGCCGGTGACGGCCGTGGCCAGGCACATCACCGCTGCCGACGTGCCGTCCGGTGTGCGGGCGGTGGCGGCAGACCTGGCCGATCCGGCCGGTCTCCAGGACGCCTTCCAGGGGGCCGGAGCGCTGTTCCTGCTGGTGGCCGGCGAGGACCCGCGCGGAGTGCTGGACGCGGCGAAGCGGGCCGGGATCCGCCGGATCGTCCTGCTCTCCTCGCAGGGCGTGGCGACCCGGCCGGACGCGTACCGGCACCCGGGTCTGTTCGAGGCGGCGGTCCGGGAGTCCGGCCTGGAGTGGACGGTGCTGCGGTCGGGCGGGATGGCCACCAATGCGTTCGCCTGGGCCGAGTCGATCCGCGGCCGCCGGCAGGCCGCGGCGCCCTTCGGCGGCGTGGGGCTGCCCTTCGTCGATCCGCAGGACGTCGCCGAGGTCGCGGCCGCCGTGCTGCGCCAGGACGGCCACCAGGGCGCCGTCTACACGCTGACCGGCCCCGCGCCGACCACGCCGCGCGAGCGGGCGGCGGCGATCGCGGCCGCGCTGGGCGAGCCGGTCGACTTCGTCGAGCAGACCCGGGAGCAGGCCCACGCACTGATGGCCGGATTCATGCCGCTGCCCGTGGTCGAGGGCACCCTCGCCATCCTCGGCGAGCCGACCGGCGCCGAGCAGCAGGTGAGCCCCGACGTCGAGCGTGTCCTCGGGCGGGCGCCCGGCACCTTCGCGGCGTGGGCCGAGCGGAACGCCGCAGCCTTCCGGTGACCGTGCCCGGGCCGGCCCGGCGCCTCCTGCACCACCCTCACCCCACCCCCAGATGTCAGTACGGAAGGGAACGGACGATGCCCGTCCAGCAGATCCTCGGTTCGACCATGTACCACCGGGAGTCCGGCGCCGGCGCGCCGATCGTCTTCCTGCACGGCAATCCCACCTCCTCCCACCTGTGGCGCAAGGTGATGCCGGTGGTGGGGCGGGGCCGGTTGCTGGCCCCCGACCTGATCGGCATGGGCGAGTCGGGCAAACCCGGTATCGCCTACACCTTCCACGACCACGCCCGGTACCTGGACGCCTGGTTCGACGCCCTCGATCTCCGGGACGTGGTCCTCGTGGGCCACGACTGGGGCGGGGCCCTGGCCTTCGACTGGGCCGCGCGCCACCCGGAGCGGGTGCGCGGCATCGCGTTCACCGAGACCATCGTCAAGCCCATGACCTGGGAGGAGTTCCCGGAGGGCGGCCGGGAGCTGTTCCGGGCGATCAAGGCCGACGGTGTCGGTGAGGCCATGATCCTGGACGACAACGCCTTCATCGAGCAGGCCCTGCCCGGCACCGTCGCCGAACCCCTCGCCGAGGACGACCTCGACGTCTACCGCAAGCCTTATCCGACCCGGGAGAGCAGGCGGCCGCTGCTGCAGTGGCCGCGCGCGATGCCGTTGGGCGGCGATCCCGCGGACGTCGTCGAGCGGATCGAGGCGTACGGGCGGTGGCTGGAGAGCAGTCCTGACGTGCCGAAGCTGCTGGTCACGTTCGCGCCCGGCCCCGGCGCGATGATGCACGAGGGCATCGTCGCCTGGTGCGCCGCCCACATCGCCGGCCTCACCGTCCAACACTTCGACGTCGATGCCGGGCACCACACGCCGGAGGACCGGCCGGACCTGATCGGACGGGCGATTTCGGCCTGGCTGGACGGGCCGGCCGCCGGGAATCCGTGACGGCGGGGGCCCGCGAGCGGAATCCGGTGCACCATTTGTGAATCCGCAGGTCCGGGCAGGTGCGATGACGGGGCCTCGCCCGAAAGGGGGTCGGCGTGTGAAGGTATGGTGCCTCCCGAAGGAGGCAGTCATGATTGCTGGCCCGGGGTTCTGGGATCTGGAGATCGAGCGAGCGGGCTGGTCGCGTGTCCTCTCGCCGGGGGCCGTCGACTTCCCGGAGATCGGTGGCCGCGGCAGGGTGTGGGGCCGGAACTGCTACGTGCGCGGCCGCGAACGGCTGGTCATCGAGTGGTCCGACCAGGTGTCGATATCCGCCGCCCTCCTCAACGGCAGGCCGTGCCCGGCCGGGTCCGCGGACGAGCTCTCGGCCGCCATAGCGCCGGGCAGCCCGGTCTGACGGGACCGGCGGCAGGGCGTTCCGGACGGCGAAATCGGGCCCTGCGGCTCGCTGTTCGCCGTGTCGAGCCCGCCCGACCCGGCCTCCGGTCACCTCAGCGACCGGGTCGGGCGTCTCTTGTCCGCGACTGGGTCCTCGACGCTCAGGGGCATCACTGCCACCCCACCAGGTGAGTCGTCGACCGTACCCGGGCGTGATCCCTGGCCGGGGAATCCCGGCTGAGCGCCCCTCCGCTCTCCGGCCCGGTGAGGGCCGGCCCGGCCGACGTCGGTGGCGTTTCGGCCGCAGGATGGCAGGGAGGGACCGTGCGGCCGGTGCGGCCGGGACCGGGAGGAGGCGGACATGGTGATCCGGTGTGTCGTCGCGGGGGTGGACGGCTCGCGCGCCAGTCTGAAGGCGCTGGACTGGGCGGCCGACGAAGCCGTTCGCAGGGGCGTGCCCCTGCGGTTGGTCCATGCCTGCCCGTGGGAGCGCTACGAACGGGACGTCGACGAC
Source organism: Kitasatospora paranensis (assembly GCF_039544005.1). NCBI lineage: Bacteria > Bacillati > Actinomycetota > Actinomycetes > Kitasatosporales > Streptomycetaceae > Kitasatospora > Kitasatospora paranensis. The sequence continues at coordinate 719,765 of NZ_BAABKV010000001.1, read as the reverse complement.
GAGGGCGACCCGATCTCCATCCGTGCCGAGACCAGGGTCCTGGTGGCCGGCGCGCTGGACCGTGCCACCCGTCGCCGGCCGGAGGCGGTGGTCTCGACGGAGGTGCTCCCGGAGGGCGCGGAGACGGCCCTGCTGGGCCTCGCCCACGATGCTCCGCTGCTGGTGGTCGGCTCCCGTGGCCACGGCGGCTTCCCCGGCCTGCTGCTGGGTTCGGTGAGCCTGCGCGTCGCCGCCCGGGCCACGTACCCGGTCGTGGTCGTCCCGGACGTCCCACTGCCGGATCGGCCGCGCGGCCGGGTGGTGCTCGGCGTCGGGGACGAGGCCGGGGCGGCGGTCGGGTTCGCCGTCGAGGAGGCGGGTCTGCGGCGGGCCGAGCTGCACCTGGTGCGCGGGCGCCACCCGGACTCCCACGCCGCGGGTGCGGCCGACGCGGTTCCGGCCGGCGGGTCGGGCGGCTCGGCCGGGGCCGCCGGGGGCTCCTGATCGGGGCTGCCGGGCGCGACCTGCCGCCAGGCGTCACCGTCCACCGCCACGAGGCGACCCGCCGTGCGGCGCACGCCCTCCTGGAGGCCGGAGCCGAGGCCGACCTGGTGGTGGTGGGTTCCGTCCACCGGTCCGGCCGTACCGGTCTGCACCTCGGCCCCGTCAGCCACGCGCTGCTGCACCACGCGCCCTGCCCCGTCGCCGTCGTCCCGGCAGACTGACCGGCGCCGGGCTCGCTCCGGCCCGCTCGAACCCGGCCGGACCCGGCCCGACCCGGTCGGGCGGTCGCGCGGCCCGGCCGGCTGGACCGCGCGGGTGAGCGGCGGGCGGCGGGCGCGTGTCGCCGAGCCCGGGGCGGGCGGCGTGGCCTTGAGTGGGCGAGATGTCGGCGACCGCCGGCGGCCCGTCGCGGGCAGCGGTCCGTGTGCGTGGGGACCACGAGTCGAGCGGAGGCGCGATGTACCAGCCGGAGACCGATCCCGTCGAGGGTGCGGAGACCGATCCTGTCGAGGGTGACGCGGTGGTGGTGATCGAGGCGGGGTCGCACGTGAACGTGCGGGCGGCGGAGGCCATCGGCCGGGCCGCGGCAGGGCATGTGCGGCGTGCGGCCAGCGGGATCGCGCTGGATCTGGCCGGGACGGTCACCCTCGACCGGGCCGGCGCCGAGGTGCTGGCGGAGGCCTTCCAGGAACTGGCCGGGGCAGGCGTCGGCGTCGCGGTGTTCGGGCCGTCGCCGGAGGTCGAGCAGGCGGTGCACGTGGCGGGCATCAGCCGGCGCGCCACCGTCTGCGACACCCGGGCCGAGGCGCTGGCGCTGCTGGGCGCGCACTGACACATTCCCGTCCGGCACCGCTCCGGACCTGTGCTGCGGGGCGGGCCGAGCACCAGGCGTCTGGACTGTTCGTCCAGTCTGGACGTACAGTCCAGGCATGGAGACCGAGAACCGCGACCCCCGGGTGCAGAGGTGGGACCCGGTGTGCCGGGCCGTCGCGCTGCTGCTCGGCCCGTACGCCGAGGTCGTCCTCCACGACCCGCGCACCGACCGGGTGCTGGAGATCTGGAACCCGATGACCTCCCGCAGCGCGGGCGATCCGTCGATGCTCGGCGAGCTGGACGCGCTCGACCCGTCCGCCCGCGACGTCTTCGGGCCGTACGAGAAGCTGCTCGCGGACGGCCGCCGGCTCTCCTCGGTCAGCGCGGTCCTGCGCGATGCGGACGGCGAACCCTCGGCCGTGCTGTGCATCAACCTCGATCGCACGCCGCTGGAGCGTGCGGCGGCGGTGCTCTCCGCCTTCGGCGCGCCCGCCGAACCGCGGCCCGAGCCGCTTTTCGACCAGGACTGGTCCGAGCGCGTCCGGCACATCGTCGGCGGCCACGTCCGGGAGACCGGCCGCCCCGTCGAACGGATGACCCGTCAGGACCGCCTCGCGGTTCTCGGCCTGATGGACGAGGCCGGGGTGTTCGCCGTACGGCGGGCCGCACCGGTGGTCGCCGAGGCCCTGCAGGTCTCCCGCTCCACCGTCTACGGCCTGCTGGCCGAGCTCAGAACACCCCGCACGGAGGACCCGTCACGATGACCCGGCTGCCCGACTTCCGCCTGGAAACCTACTTCTCCCGCTGGGAGTTCACTGCCCGCCACCACCTCACCGCCTCCGACGTCCAGACCATGACGCTCGGCGAGCTGCTCGCCCTCGCGGACGACGAGGACCGGGCCGCCTTCGAGAACCTGCCGCTCGGCTACACCGAGACCTTCGGCGACCCGGCCCTGCGGGAGGTGATCGCCCGGACGTACGACCACGCCGTCGCCGACGACGTGATCTGCTTCGCCGGCGCCGAGGAGGCCCTCTACCTCGCGATGAACGTCCTGCTCGGCCCGGGCGACCACGCCGTGGTGGTGACCCCCAACTACCAGGCGGCCGAGACCGTGCCGCTGGCCCTGTGCGAGGTCACCGGCGTGGCCCTCGACCCCGACCGGGACTGGGCGCTGGACCTCGACTGGGTCGCGGACGCGATACGGCCCACCACCCGGGTCGTCTCGGTGAACTTCCCCAACAACCCCACCGGCAAGGTCGTCGACCCCGGCGAATTCGCCGCCCTCGCCCGCCTCTGCGACGAGCGCGGGGTCCACCTGTTCAGCGACGAGGTGTACCGCGGCCTGGAGCGCGACCCCGCCCGCGTGCTGCCGCAGGCGGCCGACCTGTCCGAGCGCGCACTGTCCCTGAACGTGACCTCCAAGTCACTGGGCCTGCCGGGGTTGCGGATCGGCTGGATCACCTGCCGCGACCGCGCGCTGCGCGCCCGGCTGGAGCGGGCCAAGCACTACACCACCATCTGCAACTCCGCGCCCAGCGAGGTGCTGGCCCGCATCGCGCTGAAGGCCCGTGCCACGATCCTGGACCGCAACCGGGCCCTGATCGCCGCCAACCTGCCGCTCTTCGACGCGTTCTTCGCAGAGTTCGCGGACGACTTCCAGTGGCAGGCCCCGGACGGCGGCTGCGTCGCCTACCCCCGCTACCTCGGTCCCGACGGGGTGGAGGAGTTCTGCACGCGGCTGGTGGAGGAGGCGGGCGTCCTGCTGCTGCCGGCGAGCATCTACCGCTCCGAGCTCACCCCGACCCCGGCCGACCGCTTCCGGATCGGCATCGGCCGCCGGCAGCCGGAACGGGGCCTCGCTGCCTTCGCCGACTGGCTGCGGGCCCGGCGCTGACCCGCGCCTTCACGTGCGTGTTCACCGCGGCGGACCGCCCGCCGCCCCCGGAGGCACCGGACGGGGTGCGGCTGCCGGGGGCGGCGGGCGGCGACGGCCTGGTTCAGCACTGCGGCCGCTTGCCGTGGTTCGCGGCGTGGTTGCGACGGGCCTTCTTCTTGCGGCGCCTCTTCGACGACATGACCTGTGCTCCTTTCGACCGGGCGGTTCGGGCCCCCATCCAACGTGCCACCTCCGCGTCCGGTCGGCGCGTCGGCGGCGGTTCGGGCCCGGACGGGAGGCACGGCGCACCGGGGGAAGGCCGCAGTCCGCCGGGGCTGCTGCCGGCCCGTCGCGCTGGGATAAGGTCGCGGGGATCAGTAGCCGTACGGGAGGGGACCGGCCCGCGCCATGTCCAGAGAACTCGCCAAAGCGTCCCGGGTGCGGATCAGCGAGCTGACGCCCGACGCCGACCTCTACCTCGGCGTGCACATCACCGGGCCCGGGCTGTCCTTCGACATCAGTTGCTTCGGTCTCGACGCCGACGAGAAGCTGAGCGACGACCGCTACTTCGTCTTCTTCAACCAGCCGGCCAGCCCCGAGCAGTCGATCCGGCTGCTGGGCGCGCAGAACGGTGACAGCGAGTCGTTCGCGGTGGCCCTGCGAGCCGTGCCGGAGGCCGTCCACAAGCTGGCGCTGACCGCCACCCTCGACGGCGACGGGCAGATGTCGCAGGTCGCCTCCGGGTACGTGCGGATCGTGGCGGGCGGGGCGGAGGTCGGCCGCTACAGCTTCACCGGCGCGGAGTTCTCCACGGAACGGGCCGTGATGCTGGCCGACGTGTACCGGCGCGGCGGCGAATGGCGGTTCGCGGCGGTCGGCCAGGGGTTCGACGGCGGCCTGCGAGCCCTGCTGGAGAACTTCGGCGGCGAGGCGCTCGACGAGGACGAGCCGGCCGCCGAGGCCGCCCCTCCAGTGCCTGCTCCTGCGCCGGTGCCCGCTCCCGCGCCGGTGCCTGCTCCTGCACCGGCGTACGACGCGACCCTGGTCGCGCTGCCCGCGCAACCGCTCCAGCCCCCGTCCGTGCCCCCGTCCGTGCCGCCGTCCGGGCCCGCTGCCCCGGTGGGCTTCGGCGTGGAGCCGGCTCCCGCGCCGGCCGGCGTGCAGGTCTCGCTGACCAAGTACGCCGAGGTGCCGGAGAGCCCGGGCTGGGTGAAGCAGAACGACAAGCTCGTCCGGATCACGCTGACCAAGGGCCAGGACGTCCTCGCCCTGCAGGGCAGCATGGTCGCCTACCAGGGCAAGGCCGACTTCGCGTACGAGGGCTCCGGCATGCTGCGCAAGCTGGTCGGTAACCTGACCGGCCAGCAGCTGAAGCTGATGCGGATCACCGGCGAGGGCCAGGTCTTCCTCGCCGACGAGGCCTGCGACCTGCACGTCGTCCGGCTGGAGGGCGACTCGCTCTGCGTCGGCTCGGACCGGGTGCTGGCCTTCGAGGCGGGCCTGGAGCACGAGGTCCGCCGGATCGAGGGGGAGGGGCTGCCCAACGGCGGCTTCTTCACCCTCCAGTTCAGCGGGCACGGCACGGTCGTGGTGAAGACCAACGGTGTCCCCGTGGTGCTGCCCGTCACCCCTGCCCCGGAGACGTACGCGGACGTGCAGGCGCTGGTGGCCTGGTCGCGCGGGTCGCAGGTGATCACCACGGCGCCGGTGCGGATCCGCCGCTCCGCGTACGCCGGGCACGCGGCCGAGTCCTACAGCCTGCAGTTCCGCGGTGCGCCGGGGAACTTCGTCGTCGTCCAGCCGTTCGAGGTCTGAGGTCCGGGAGAAGTCATGCAGGCACAGTTCCTCGCAGGTGGCGGGCTGGACGGGTACCGGGCCGCCGACACCGCGGCGCGGATGAGCAACCACGGCACGCAGATGTGCCGGGTCGCGCTGACGGCCGGGGCGGACGTGTACGCCAAGGCCGGGGCGATGGTCGCGTACGACGGCTTCCTGCAGTACGAGCCGGTCTCGCAGACCTTCCGCCGGGCGCTCGGCGAGTGGGCCTCCGGCGAGCGGAACCCGCTGCTGCGCTGGATGGGCGACGGTGCGCTCTACCTCGCCGACGCGGGCGCCGACGTGCTCAACCTGCACCTCGCAGGGGAGTCCCTGTCGGTCAACGGCACCCACCTGCTGGCGATGGACGCCACCCTGAGCTGCTCCGTGGAGAAGGTGCGCGGCGCGGCACTGCTGGCCGGCACCGGCCTCTACAACGTCACGGCCTCCGGCACCGGGTGGGTCTCCGTCACCTCCCGCGGGGTGCCCGTGGTGCTGGACTGCGCCGAGGCCGAGACCTACGTCGACCCGGACGCCCTGGTCGCCTGGACGACCGGGCTGGAGGTCCGCACCCGGCGCACGGTCAAGGTCGGGTCGCTGGTCGGCCGCGGCAGCGGAGAGGCCCTGCAGCTCGGCTTCCGCGGCACCGGCTTCGTGGTCGTGCAGCCCAGCGAGGACACCGCCGACCGCCTCAAGATCCGCGGCTGAGAACGAGTTCGAGGAGCCCCTCCGTGCAGAGCCCCCTCCTGGCGCACACCGCCGGCACCGGCACCGACCGCTTCGCGCTGCAGAACGCGCAGATGCTGCGGGTCGCACTCGACGGCCGGTCCGAGGTGCTGGCCCGCACCGGCGCGATGGTCGCGCACGTCGGCAAGATCGCCTTCACCGCCTGGACGCCGCCCTCCGGGAACCGGCGGGCACCGCGGCGCGACCCCGGTGTGCTCGACATGATGCGCTGCGCCGGGACGGGCACCGTCTACCTGGCCAATCTGGCCCAGCACCTGCACATCCTGCCGCTGCGCGACGAACGGCTGGTGGTCGCCAACAGCTTCGTGCTGGCGCTCGACACCTCGCTGGCCTGGCACACCGTGGCGCTCGACAACGGCGACCGGATCGCCGGGGTGGGCGCGCAGTGCCTGGAGTTCTCCGGCACCGGGAGCCTGGTGCTGATGACCTCGGGCCGCCCCCTGGTGCTGCCGGTCGAGCCCGGCCGCTACGTGTACGGCGACGCCGATGCGGTGGTCGGCTGGTCGTCCGGGCTGGAGGTGCAGCTGCAGGCGCAGAGCAGCAACACCGAGGCGTGGCGCCGCCACGGCACCGCCACGGAGGGCTGGGAGCTGGCCTTCACCGGTCGCGGCCATGTGATCGTCCAGCCGAGCGAGCTCCTGCCGCCCCGGCGGGTGCCCCGCGGCTGACTCGCCCACCTCGCAGCCCTCGTCGGCGTCGCAATCCTCGCAGTCCTCGCAGCCCTCGTCGGCGTCGCCGGGGTCAGGCCTGCGGGTGGACCTGCTGCCAGCCGTCCAGCGACCTCGTGACGAACGGGGTCACCCGGTAGACCTTCCGCATCCAGACGGACGCGCCCGTCCCGTAGTCGGCGAGCTCCTCCAGTGCCTCCTCCTCGGAGTCGTACGCGTACGACTTGCCCTTGCGATTGACGATCTTCCACTCCACCGACGGCATGCTCTCAAGACCCACGGACGGACCCTTTCCACCACTCCGGTCGATCCTCCGATGATCGATCCCGCACGGACCCTAGCGTCGGGGGCGACGGCCCGGCAGGTCATTTCCGCCGCGGCCGGACCGGTCCGCACCCCTCGCCGTCAGCCGCCGAGCGGCACCGCCTGCGGGAAGCGGAACATCCCGGTCGGGTCGTAGCTGCGTTTGACGCTCCGCAGCCGGGCCGCGTTCGCGCCGTAGTAGGCCTGCTCCCAGCCGTCCAGCCGGGGGTCCACGTAGTTCTGGTAGGCCTGGCCGCTCGCGTAGGGGCGCATCGCCGTCCAGACGCCGTCCAGCCAGCTCCACGAGCGGTCGGCGCCGGTGCCCCCGGTCACCCCGGCCGGGTAGTTGGCGGTGTACTGCGCGGTGAAGAGGCCGTTCCGGTGGACGAACGCGGTGTCCGCCGCACCGACCCGGTTGATCGCGCCGCCCAGGGCGTCGAAGGCCACCCCGGCGCTGCCGCCCTGCGGGCCGGTGCGCGGGTAGCGGTCGATCGCGGCGACCAGGGCACGGGCGCCGGCGGCGTCGAGCGGCCGGGTGAAGACGTCCGACTTGGCGCCGTAGGACTCGCGCGACAGCCGGCCGGCCGGGTTCTGGCCGGGCAGGCTGCCGGGCAGGTGGGAGGCGGCCTGCGAGTACCCGGAGACACCGCCCATCGCCTGCATGGTCGCCAGGTAGGACGCCGTGTGCAGCTTCGGGGCGGCCGGGGCGACGGCCAACCGGTCGATCAGGTTCGCGAGTTCGTCCTTGGGGCCGAGGTAGTTGACCGTACTGCCCAGCTGGGTCCGCCCGTCCGCCCACACCAGCAGGTGCAGGTCCGCCCAGAGCGCGTCCGGCGCCGCCGGTGCCCAGGCCTGCCAGGCGCCGATCACGGCGGCCGCCTGGGACCACGGCCAGCTCAGGAACGCGTACGAGCAGTCCGCGGCCGGATGGGTCCGGAAGGAGAACGAGGTGACGATCCCGAAGTTGCCGCCGCCCCCGCCGCGCAGCGCCCAGAAGAGATCCGGATCGTGCGAGGCGTCGACCGTCCGGACCCGGCCGTCGGCCGTCACCACCTCCGCCCCGGTGAGGCTGTCGCAGGTCAGCCCGTAGGCCCGGCCGGTGACGCCGATGCCGCCGCCGAGCGTGAGGCCCGCGACGCCGACCGACGGGCAGCTCCCGGCGGGCACCGTGACACCCGCGGCGGCCAGCCCGGTGTAGACGTCGATGAGCCGCGCCCCGGCACCGACCCGCGCCCCGGCCGCACTGCCCGAGACACCGGCCAGTCGGCTCACGTCGATCACCAGCCCGTCCCCGGACGACCAGCCGGCATAGCTGTGCCCGCCGCTGCGCGCCGCCACCGGCAGGCCGTACCGCTGGGCGAAGGCCAGGCAGGTGGCCACGTCCTCGGCGTGCCCGGGGTAGGCCACGGCCTGCGGGCGGAGGGCGTCGTACTGCGGCTGGAACAGCCGGCCGGCGGCGGAGTACCGGGCGTCTCCCGGGCGGATCAGCTGCCCGTCCAGGCTCTGGGCCAGCCCCGCCCAGTCGGCGGCCTTCGGCGGGCCGGGGGAGGCGGACACCGGCGCGCTCGCGGACGGCGACGGGCCGGTGGAACCGGCGGCCCGCGGCGACCGCTGCGGCGCGGGCCCGCTGCCCGCGCACCCGGCCAGGCCCACGCCACTGGCCGCGCCCAGCACGCCGGCCCCCAGGACGGCCCTGCGGGAGACGGTCCGATCGTCCATGCGCTGGCTCGCTCTCTCAGCTCGGCCCGGTCGGTGCGGGGCACCTGCCGCCATTCGCCGGCCACCGGTACGGGGCCGTCGGCCAAGCCTAGGCCTTGCCCCGCACGGCTTCACCGGCCGCCCGCACCCGCAGCGACGGGAGGCAGCGACAGGAGGCCGGCCGGGTGCCGGGTGCCGGGTGCCGGGTGCCAGGTCACGACGGCCGATGCTCAGAAGATGCTCAAGAGGCCTCCCGTGGGCACCCCGCGGTCTGCCAGCATGGGCGCGCTCGCTCAGCAGGACGTTCAGGGGGTTCCATGGCAGGGATCGAGGACGCCGGACCGCCGGTGCTGCAACCGTGCCCGAGCTGCGGGCTCGCGGACCAGGTCGCCGGTGTCCCGGCGGTGTACCTCGCGGGGCGGGACAGCGTCAGGGTCACGACGCCGGCCCGCTTCGACGAGGCGGAGCAGACGGTCACCCGTGAGGTGACGACGGCGTTGTCCCAGGCCCTGGCCCCCGCTCCGCAGCGGCTGACGACATCGCTCGGGGGCTGTGCCGGCGTGCTCCTGGTGATGGTGTCGGTCGGGACGTTCCTCGGGGGCGGCCTCGCCGGCCACTGGTTCAGTGACGGGGCCGGGGCGACCGACCCGCGGAGCACCCCGTTCGATCCCACCCCGTTCGATCCCACGACGGTCACGTCGTCACCGCACCAGGACTTCGCCTTCCTCGGATGGATCTCGGCGCTCGCGATGGTGGCGGCGGTCGCGCTCTTCGTCCATACCGCGCGGCGGCGGTCGGCCCACGCCCGGCTGATGGCGGGGCAGGCGGCCGCGGAGCGGCTCTGGTCACAGGGCTGGTACTGCCGGCGGTGCGGCAGCGTCCACTTCCGCGCCGAGTCGGGCGGTCGGGCGCTCAGCCTCCAGGAGTTCCGGGCGATGGTCTGGCAGGCCGGAGGGTACGGCCACCTCGTCGACCGCACGCCGGTGGCCGGGTGACGCGGACGTTCACCGCACCGCATCGAGCCCACTGCGCGAGCGACAGTGTGCAGCCGTTCAGGCCCCGGTGCCCCCGGCGTCGCCGGGGCCTCCGCCCCGCAGCAGCTCCACCTCCGCCTCGAGTTCGGCGACCCGGGACTCCAGCCGCTGCACGTCCTGGAGGGCGTCCCGGCGCCCCTCCTTGTTGCGCTTGGCGACCTCGCTGAGCGTGTCGACACGGTCGGCGAAGGCGTCGCGTTCGTCGGCGATCGGCTGCACGACCTGGACGGCGACGACCTCGGCGATCCAGCTCACCCATGCACCGATGTGCCGCTCGCCCTCGGGGCCCTGGAGCACGGCGCCCTGCAGCCCCGTGACCATGGCCGGGCGGATGGTGTCGGCGATGCGCTCCTGCGGGCCGAGCGGCTCGGGCACTGCTGCTCCTGCAATGTCGGTACGGACGGCCCCCGGAGATCGGTCCGGTGCCGGTACCACCGATCCTCCCATGCGCCGCGCCCGGCCATCGCGGCGCCGCGGCGGTCGACCGTCCGCGAGCGGCCCGGCGTCCGGTTCAGGGCCCCGGTTCAGGCCTCCGGGGCCGGATCCTGCAACGGCTCGGGCTCGTGGGTGAGGAAGTGCGGGCCGGCCTCCCGCAGCATCAGGAACCGCCCGCGTCGTGCACCTTGCTCAGCGGTGTCCCCCGCGGCCCGAAGCCGACGAGGAGTAGAAGCGGACCGCCCCCTGGTTCCGCGCGAGGATGCCGGCATGGAGGACCGTCACCCCGCGATCCGCGGCTGCCCGCTCGGCCGCCGCCACCAGGGCAGACCCCACCCCTGGCCGCGATGCCCGTCCAGCCCCACGGTGTGGATCTCGGCCGCGCGGCGCGGCACCAGGATCTGATGGTCAGGGGCTCCGCCGGCAGGACGACCTCCACCATGCCCACCGCCTCACCCGCCGCCTCGGCGACCAGGATCACCACGGTGGACCCGTGGGCGAGCACCCCCTCGAAGTACCCGCGCACGGCCTCGACGTCGGGCATGCGGTGGACCCCGGGATCGAGATCGAGATGCCTCGCCGCATTCGCGAGACGCAGACGGACGAGTGCGGGCACGTCGTCCCGCTCCGCGGCCCCGATCACGATCGACATGTGCCGGAGCCCGCCACCCCGCCTTCCCCGCCACAAGGCGACCGGGACCCCTCCCGCGGCTGCGGAGAAAGGTCGGCGGGTGCTGCAACGCAACCGCGGGCCGTCCGCGTTAGCCAGGCATGGACCACTCACCGACGACCGATCAGGAACCACCGGGGCCACTCGACTTCATGGAGTTCGCCGCAGGCTGCGCCGGGCACCTGCAGAAGACGGCGTACCTCCTCACCGGCGGTGATCTCCACCTCGCCGAGGATCTCGTGCAGGAGGCACTGAGCCGGATGTTCGTCCGCTGGCGCAGGCTCTCCCGCGTGGAGAACCCCGCCGGCTACGCCCACACCGTCCTGGTCAACACCTTCCTCTCGCTCCGCCGCCGGCGCAGCAGTACCGAACGGGTGACCTTCGAGTTCCCCGAGATCGCGGTCACCGACGCCGACCCCGCGGTGCGCCTGACCCTGCTGCGGGCCCTCCAGTCCCTCTCCGCCCGGGACCGCGCGGTCCTGGTGCTCCGCTTCTGGGAGGACCGCAGCGTCGAGGACACCGCGGCGGTGCTGCGCCTGAGCGCCACCGCCGTCCGTTCGCGCAGTCACCGGGCGCTGAACCGGATACGCGACCTGCTCGGCGACGGCTTCGTCGAGCGGACCACGGCCGAACCGCGGTGACCGGCGTCCACCGCGCCGATCTCCCGCCACCCGTGGACCTTCCGTCACCCGCGAGCCCTCCGCCACCCGCAGACCCGCTGTCACCTGTCGGACCTCCGGCACCGTCCGACCCCCCGACGTTCCCACCAGATCTGGAAGCAGGCCTCCGCCATGCCCTTTGAGGACGAATTCAGTCACGCCCTGCGGGAGACCGCCGAGGCCTCGCCACCCGCCCGGCTCGGGCTGATCGCGACCGGTGCCGCCGAGCGGGGACGGCGCCGCAAGCGCCGGCGCGCCCTGACCGCGAGCGTCGCCACCGTGGCCGCGGTGGCGTGTGCGGGCATGCTGGCATTCCAGCTGCGCCCCGCGAACGGGCCGACCGGCCCGCTCGACCCCGGGCGGTCCGCCGGTCCGGCCTCTGCTGCCCCCGCCTCCGCGTCCGCGTCCGCCTCGACCGGTCCCTCGCCCTCCGCGGCCACCGGTCCCGCCCAGCTCCTGGAGGTCCTCCGCGCGAAACTGCCCGCAGGTCTCCAGGCCAGCCGTCCGATGTCGTCGGGCCGCGGCACCTCGGGACCGGGCGCAGGCCTGCTGGAGGTCGGCTACACGATCACGAACGGCACGGGCACCGGTAGCGTCCAGGTCACGGTCAACCGCGTCGCACCGGGGGCGCTCCAGGATGCCGATGGCGCCTGTGAGCCCGGACTCGCCGGCTGCACCTCCGTCAGGCAGTCCGACGGGGGCCGTCTGAGGATCTACCGGCCGGCCCGGGCGGCCGGTGGCGAGCAGACCGCGGACGCCACCTTGCGGCGGCCGGACGGGACGGTGGTCTCGGTCAGTGCGGGCAACCTGCCCGGTCCCGGCTCCGGCCGGACGGAGCCCTACCCCAATGCGCCGCTGCTGACCGCGGAACAGCTCGGCGCCCTCGCCCTCGACCCGGTCTGGCAGCCGTTCGCCGCGAGCCTGCCCGTGCGCTGACCCTCCGCGAAGCCGGGGACGCCGGAAGGGACGGTGGCGGGGACGGTGCCATCGAGGGGCAGCGAGGGTGACGGTCGCGCGGGGCGCCAGCCGACGTCCGGGCAGCCGGCTGTCTGAAATCCCGCCGGGCGGGCAGGCGGGGTGGGAACACCCGACCCCGGAGGTGACCGTGAACGTGATGATCCTGCTCCTCGTCCCGCTGGCCCTGGCCGGTGTCCTTGCGGTCGGCCTGTCCGACACGCGGGGACGGCACCGCGGCCGTCGGCTCCGCCTGTGGCAGCCCTCCCACCATGCCGGCACCGCGGCGAAACACCGCGCGTGAGCGCAGCGGTCCCGTCCCGGCGACCGGCCGCCCTGATCGTCCCCACCGGACCGTCCCGCCCGGACCGTCCCGGCGGACCGTCACGGGGCAAGGCACTCCGGCGGCAGCGGGAACCAGCGCAGGGCCTCGAAGTCCGCGGGGAGGCCGCACGGACCCGCGTCGGCCGGTTCGGGCCGCCCGGCGAGCAGCGCGCGGGCCTCGGCCAACTGCTCTGCCAGGACCTCCTCGCCGACCCTGGCCCGGCCGCGGGGCCAGCCCAGGCGCCCCTGCGCGTCGTAGAGGGCGTCGGTCAGCCGCAGCGGCGGTCCGGCCGCGGCGTCCCGGTGGCGCCACAACCCGCTGGGAGGGTCGAAGCGGTAGTCGGGCAGCAGTCGGTGCCCGTGGTCGGCCAGCAGGCCGACGGCGTCGATGAGATAGTCCCGGACGGTGTCGGAGAGGAAGTAGTGGAAGTTGATCCGCGTCCAGCCCGGTTTGATCCCCTCGCACCGGTGCCGGACGATCTCGTCCCGGAAGGCGTGCGAGTGCGACGCGTCGATCGCCAGCAGCCGGTGGCCGTAGGGCCCGGCGCAGGAGCAGCCGCCGCGCGACTGTATGCCGAAGAGGTCGTTGAGGACGGCGACCACGAAGTTGTGGTGCAGGAACCGCTCGCCGTGCCGGATCCGGAAGGACACGATGGACAGCCTCCTGGCGCGGTGGCTGCCGAGCACGTCGATCCCCGGGTTCCGCTCCCAGCGGTCCAGGGCCGTCCGCCACAGGTGCTCCTCGCGGGCCTGGATCAGGTCGGTGCCGACGGCCTGCTTGAGGCCGAAGACCAGCCCGGCGCGGACGGACTCCACGATGGCGGGCGTCCCGCCCTCCTCCCGGGCGACCGGGTCGTCCAGGTAGCGGTGGGTGCGGTGGTCCACGAACATCACCGTGCCGCCCCCCGGCATGGTGGGCACCCGGTTGCGCACGAGGTCCCGGCGCACCACCAGCACGCCCGGCGTCTGCGGTCCGCCGGGGAACTTGTGCGGTGACAGGAAGACCGCGTCCTTGTGGTCGCCGCGCCCGGGCGCGCTCTCGCCGACCCGGATCGGAACGTAGGGGCCCGCGGCCGCGTAGTCCCAGAACGAGAGGGCGCCGTGCTCGTGCAGCGTCCGGGCGACGGTGTCCGCGTCGGTGAGGATGCCGGTCACGTTGGACGCCGCGGAGAAGCTCCCGATGACCAGCGGCCGGTCCGCGAAGCGTCGCAGCCGGGCCCGCAGGTCGGCCAGGTCGATGTGGCCGTCGGCGTCGGCTCCGATCTCGACGACGTCGGCGATCGTCTCCCGCCAGGGCAGCTCGTTCGAGTGGTGCTCGTAGGGGCCGACGAGCACGGCCGGGCGCTCGGCCTCGGGTATCCGCCCGCGCAGGCCGTACCGGTCGTCGAGACCGGCCGGCAGGCGCAGTTCGAGGATGCCGACGAGCTTGTTCACCGCGGCGGTGGCCCCCGACCCGCAGAAGATCACCAGGTGGTCGTCGTCGCCGCCGACGGCGTCCCGGATCAGCCGGCGGGCGTCCTCGCGCAGCCGGCCGGTCTGCAGGCCGGTCCCGGAGCTCTCGGTGTGCGTGTTCGCGTAGCGGGGGAGCACGGCGTCGCGGATGAAGTCCTCGATGAAGTCCAGCGAGCGGCCCGAGGCGGTGTAGTCGGCGTACGTGACCCGCCGCGGGCCGTACGGGCCGTCGAGGATCTCGCCCTCGCCGATGATGCCCGCGCGGATCCGCTCCAGCAGCGGCGAGGTCGGAGCAGGGGGCGCCGACCGCTCGCCCGACGCGATGGTGCTGCTCACGTCGGCCTCCTTCCGGGCCTGCCGGAACGGCCGGTGCGGTTCCGGGGGAGCCCTGTCCTCCCTCAGCATCCCGCAGGGGTAGCCCGCCGGACCAGAGGCGCGCAGCAGCGCGGACGAGAGGCGCGCAGCACCCCGGGCCGTACGTCGCAACCGGGCCGGACGCCGCGGCGCCGCTCAGCCGTCGTGTCCGAGCAGGTACCGGACGGCGCGCCCGAACAGCAGGCGGCCGCACCATGCCGTCGGGGCGTCGAACGCGCGCGGCAGCGCCGCCACCCGTACGTCCTCCCGCCACTGGACGACCGACCCCTGCGGATGGGACCGGACTTCGATCTCCGCCCAGCCGGTCACCACGGTGCCGCGCTTCTCGAGCCGGCACAGCCCCGGCCGGCCCTGCTCCGGCGGCTGCCAGGACGTCACCTCCATCGGGTCGTCGAAGCCCGCCGGCCCGAGGGCCGTCCGCGCGGTGAACAGCGTCCCCACCCCCTCGGGCCGCGCACGGACGACCCGGACCGCCGTGAACGGGACGGGACCGGAGTGTCGTTCCCAGTCGGTCATCCGACGCCAGGCCGCGGCGGGCGGCAGGGCGGAGCGGCGGGTGATCCGGAAGAGCGCCATGGGGCGATCGTAGGCACGGACGGCCGGTCGACCCCGCCTCTCCCGCGCCTCGGGCCTCGCGTCGTTCCGGGCACCGCCGGCCAAATGCCCGTGGGCGACGGACGATCCCTGGCGCACCCTCACCTCTCGGACGACCGGTCCCCGGGCACCCGACCGGCACCTGACCTGCGCCGTCGCCGATGCCGCCGCCGGCCGGGGCATCCGGCGGCGCTGCCGGTCCCGTTCGGGGGAAATCCCCGGCGCGGCGCGGTTCGCCCCGATCGGGGCGGCTCGGGCGGGGAACGCTCCGGCAGCCCCAAGGAGGACCTCGTGCACCGAACCCCCGCACCCCCGGCCGGCCGCAGTCCCGGGCGCCCCGGTCGACGGACCTTCCTCACCGCGATGGCAACCGCAGCCACCGCCCTCACCGGTTCTGTCACCGCCGCCCGTCCGGCCGACCGGCCGACGACGGTGGCCGCGTCGACGGAGGTGGCCGCCACGGCCGGTTCCAAGCGCCAGATGCGGGGCCTGTGGATCACCACCCTGGACAACATCGACTGGCCGGACAGCCCCGGGCTGGACGCCGACACCCTGCGGGCGGACTTCGTCGCGCTGCTCGACGGGGCGCGGGCGATCGGCTTCAACGCCGTGTTCGTCCAGGTCCGTCCCGCGGCCGACGCGCTGTGGCCGTCACCGTTCGAGCCGTGGTCGCAGTGGCTGACGGGCACCCAGGGACAGGACCCCGGCTGGGATCCGCTGGCGTTCATGGTCCTGGCCGCCCACGAGCGCGGACTCGCTTTCCACGCCTGGTTCAACCCGTTCCGGGTGGCGCTGCAGCCGGACCGTTCGCAGCTGGTGGCCACCCACCCCGCCCGCCGCCACCCCGACTGGGTGGTCGCCTACCGCGACGAGCTCTACTACAACCCCGGGATCCCCGCCGTCCGCGCCTTCGTCCAGCAGGCGATCATGGACGCGGTGGTCCGCTACGACCTCGACGGCGTCCATTTCGACGACTACTTCTACCCCTACCCGTCCGAGGACGAGTTCCCCGACGACGAGGCGTTCGCCGCCTACGGTCGGGGGTTCGGCGACCGGGCCGCCTGGCGCCGGGACAATGCCGACCGGATGGTGCGGGAGATGCGCGACCACGTCCGCGCCGCCCGCCCCGAAGCCGTCTACGGCATCAGCCCGTTCGGTGTCTGGCGCAACGACACCACCGACCCGGACGGATCCGCCACCACCGCCCTGCAGTCCTACGACAGCCTCCACAGCGACACGCGCGGCTGGGTCCGCAAGGGGTGGGTCGACTACATCGCCCCGCAGCTCTACTGGCACATCGGCTTCACCGTCGCGGACTACGCCGTCCTCGCGCCGTGGTGGGCACGGCAGACGGCCGGCACCGACACCCAGCTGTGGATCGGACAGTCCGCCTCCCGCCCGGGGGCCCCGGGGCGCCCCGCCCCCTGGCAGGATCCGGCCGAACTCTCCCGCCACCTCACCCTCAACGCCACACTCCCGGCCATCGGCGGAGACCTCTTCTTCAGCGCCCGTACCGTCGGCATCGACCGCATCGGCGCCGTCAGACGCCTCGCGGCCGATCACTGGCAACGCCCGGCCCTCGCCCCGCTCCTGCCCCGGCTGGCGCTCGCCGCCCCTCCCGGCCCGCCGCTGCTCACCCTCGCGCCCGACCGGACGAGCCTGCGGATCACCCCCTCGCCGCACCCGGGCGGCCCGCGCCCGTTCCAGTACGCGGTCTACCGGTACGACAGCCACCCCGGTCCGACCCCGCCCCTCGAACTCCCGTACCTGACCGCGTTGCTGCCCGCCCTCGCCACCGACCACTACCTGCCCGCGAACGCCGCCGCCGGCGCCGCAGGCACCTGGTACGCCGTCACCGCGGTGGACCGCTCCGGCCGTGAGAGCCACGCCGGCCCACCGGTCGCGATCACCGCGGGGTGATCCGCCGTCCGGGCCCCGTCGGACGTGACCTTTCGGATCAGCACGACATCGTTCTGCCCCAAGGGCCGATCCGGAGCGCCTCCGTCGACGGCACCGTCCACCGGCCCGTACGCGCGTGCGGGCGGCCGGGCCGGTGCGTTGGCGGTGCCCGGGCGGTTTGGTTGCGCCGGGGTGCGCCCCGCCCGGCCTGGCGAGTCCGGCCTCTGGGCCGTGGGGCGGATGTCCGCGCTTCCGCCGCGGTCCCGTACGCCCTCGACACCCTGCGACAGGTGCCGGAAGGGTGGGGTGACGCCGCCGGAGCACGGTGGCAGCACCCAGGGGAGGCAGATGTGGGGACCACTCGGAGGTTCCAGCGGTCGGTCGCGGCGACGGTGTTGGCCGCTGCGGCGGTGCTGGCGCCCGTGACGTTCGCCGTGACGCCCGCCGCCGCGCAGGTCGGCAACTGCAGCAAGGGGTACAACAACGCCAACACGGCCTGGGGCACGTGCACCACGGGCAGCGGTGCGTGGAGCCTCACCGTCCAGTGCTACTTCTGGGCGGCCCACACCTCCTACGGCAACGGCCCCGGCAGCATCTACTCCAGCTGCCCGGCACAGTCGCACATCACGAACATCATCCTGCAGACCACCGTCTGACCCCAGGCCCGGCCCCGGTCCCGCTGCCGTGCGCCGGCGCCCCTGGCGGGGGCACGGTTGCGGCTCGGTGACGATGCCCGCGGATCCCGCCCGGACGGGGCGCCGCGGTGCCGGGGCCGGGGCGTGAGGCCGGATCGTCCGGGCGCTGCGAGGCGGCGACCCGGACGTGGCCTTGCTGTTCTTCGCCGTCGCGGTCTGCTTCGGTGCCTGGCTGGTGTCCGGCTTCCCGCACGAGCGGCCGGCGGCCACCGCCGTGCTGACCCTGATCACCCTCGCGGGTGCCGCCTCCGCGGTGCTCATGGCCGGACCGGCCCATGTGCTGAGCCGCCTCCTCCGCGGCACCTACTGACGGCCCGGCCGCCGAAGCACGATCGGGTCTGCCCCCGGGAGCCCGTCAGCCGTCGGCCGCAGCGCCGTCGGAGATTCGACTGTCGGCCGGGAACCAGTCGGTGTCGAGGTCGAACGTCACGCGGTAGCCCGTCAGCGTTCCCTCGGCTCCTGGCTCCACGCACTCGTCATCGCGCTCCTCCGCGGGGGCGCCGAGGGCCAAGCCGTCGACGTAGGTGCCGGTCAGGGCACGGCCCCCGGCCCGCACACGCACGTCCACCCGTCGGCAGAGCGCGGATACCAGAGACAGGTGCAGGGCCGGCCAATGGTTCGCCAGGCGCCCGAAGACGCCGTCCAGGTCGAAGCTGCCCCTCTGCTCCGTGCCGGGAAGACCGTGCCCGTGGACGTCGAGGACCAGCCGGGTGGGCGACGCGATCCGAAGTGCGAACGACCCGACGACACCGGCCGCTACGGCCTCCGTGTACTCCGTGTGCAGTACCTGGACGACGCGGTCCGGCAGGGAGGGATCGTCACGCCCCACCCCGAAGAACATCCCCGGGTACCTCCGGACCGCGGTGAACCCCTCGAACACCACGATGTGCGCGGCGTCGTAGTCCTCGGCGGGGGAGGCACAGTGGCGGCCATGGCCATCCAGTCCTCCGGTCGCGCCGTGAGGCCGTTGGGCGCGAAGAGGGCCGTGCGGGCTGCCTCGGGCAGGCGCCACAGCGCCGCCTCCCCGGCAATGGCCCCGGCGAATGCACGGTGCAGGGGAGGCAGCGGCGGAACGGGTGCGCCGTCAGGGAAGAAGGCCCGCAGATAGGGGGCCAGGGGATGTGCCGCTGACCGGGGCGCGAGTGTCACGGCGGCGAGTGCACAGGGGAGCAGGGCCGACAGGTCGTCCGATCGCCGGACGAGAGCCTCCGCGAGCTGGTCGCGACACGGCCGCACCATGAACTGCACCGGTGCGGCCATGTCCCCAAGGGACGCGCCGAAGGCACGCGGGGAACGGGCCAGCGTGAGCAGCACCTGCACGGCGGCCTTGTCCTGCGCGAGCGTCTCGGCCACGGCCGCGCTGCCGCGGACGGCGGGGGTCGGATCGTCCAGCCACCGGCGAGGCTCACCGCCGAGGTCGCCGATCGCGTACACCAGCGTGGCGCGCTCGTAGGCGCCTGTGGCGTGCTCGGCGAGCCTCTCGATCCTGTCCAGCAGGGCGGGGCGTTGCGCCGCTGCGGCCGGGTGGCGGGCGAGTCTGCCGATGGCGGCCGCCGCGCAGGCCTGCTGCTGCGGACGGTCGGCGACGAGATGCGGAACCACGGCGCTGAGGAGCTCCGGCGCGGCGTCGTAGCAGGCGAGTGCCGCCGCGCGTTCACCGCGCGCCCGAAACTCCTCGGCCTCCGCGCCGAGGTCGCCCGCCACAGCGACCCGGTGGAGGTAGGCGAGCAGGGCGTCGCGTATCGACGGGTCGTCAGGCCCCAGCCGCGGATCGTCCAGGAGCCCGGCGACGACGAGCGCCACGGGCGCCGTCACCGACCAGGCTCCGCCGTCCGGATGCAGGGTTTCCGACCAGAGGTGGGAGTATCCGGCCACGAAGGCGCGCGCGTCGTCGTCGGCGAGCAAGGCGCGCAGGTGCCCGGGCGTGTCCGTGGCCGGACCGCGGGCGTGGGCGAGTCGGGGCCAGTCGAAGTCGCCGAGGCGCTTCGGCACGTCGCGATCCTTCCCTGAGGCGGTCGGCCCGAACCGGCGGAGTCGTCGCGGTGGGAGCGGGTTCGGACGAGCGGTGCGGAGTGCGGGCCGGTGCGTCCGCGGAAGACGGCGGGCCGCGCGTCCGGTGTCAGCTGCGGCGGAACAGTCTCCCCAGCCAGCCGCCGGTCTGCCGGGTGGCCTTGTCGCAGGCGCAGCGGTTCGCTGCCGGCACCCCGGCGAGGACCTGCTCCACGTGCATGCCGCAGCCCGCATAGGTGATCCTGCTGCAGGTCCGGCAGATAGCGCGTCGGCACATCCTGTGCTCCTCTCCTCCGTGGCCCTCGGGTGAGCCTCGGGCTCCACTATACCCCGAGGGGTATAAGACCGGACGGCAGCGCCGGGCGTCCGCCCCTCGTGCCCATGCCCGCGCGGACCGTTCGCGCGCGCTGTTCACACCCGCCACACCCGGTGCACGGCGTGCGGTCGGCCGCGGTTGGGCCGAAGCTGTGAGGGTGGCGGCGCCGATGCCGCCCGGTCGGCACACCCGCCGCCCGAAGGACTCCACCGTGAAGCGCACCGTCTCGTCCGCCGTGGCCCTGGCCGTGACCCTGGCAGCCGCGGTCACCGCCGCCGGCAGCCCCGCCGCTGCCCAGGCGCAGCGACGCGCCCCCGCCCGGACCGACACTTCTACGGTACGAAGACGCCCTACGCCCCGCAGGAGGACCTGCGCGCCTACCAGCCCGCACCGCGCGGATTCACCCCGGTCTTCACCGAGAACGTCGCACGGCACGGCTCCCGGGCCATGACCGACAGCGGCGACGGCGACGCCGTCCTCGCCGTGCTGCAGAGCGCTCAGGACCGCGGCGCGCTCACCGCCCTCGGCCGGCGCCTCGGCCCGCAGGTCCGTGCGCTGCTCGCCGGCGCCTCGTCGATCGGCTACGGCAGCCTCTCCGCCCGCGGCGCCCAGGAGCAGCAGCAGGCCGCGCTGCGCCTGGAGCGCCGTCTGCCCGGGCTCTTCGACGCTATCGCCGCCGGGCAGCAGCCGATCGCGGTCGAGACGTCCGGCGTCGCCCGGGCCGTGGCGAGTGCGAACGCCTTCACCGCGGGGCTGACCGCCGGTGACCCCGCCCTGGCAGCCGTGATCCGGCCGCCCGTCACCGACAAGAACCTGCTGTACTTCCACAAGCAGCCGCAGAACGCCGACTACCAGGCCTACCTCGCGAGCGATCCCGACCTGGCCGCCGTGCTCGCCCGGATCGACGGCGAGCCCGAGACCGCACGGGCGGCCGCACAGGTCGCCGCCCGGCTGTTCCGGCCCGACTTCGCCGCCGCGATGACGGGGGAGGAGCGGCTCGCCTTCGCCCGCTCGCTCTACCAGCTCTACGGCGCAGCGCCCGATCTGCGCGCCGAGGCCCCCGACGTGGACCTCGACCCGTTCCTGCCGGCCGAGGACGCCCGCCGGCTCGCCTACCTCGACGACGCCGAGGAGTTCTACCAGAAGGGCCCCGCCTTCAGCGGACGCACCATCACCTACGGCATGGCGCAGGTCCTGCTCGACGACCTGCTGTCCCAGGCCGCGGCGAAGGCGCACGGCACGAGCGACAAGGGCGCCGTCCTCCGCTTCACCCACGCCGAGGAGATCGAACCGCTCGCCGTCCTGCTCGGCCTGCCCGGCAGCACCGAGCCCGCGGACCCGGCGCAGCCCTACAGCTACGGCACCAACCCGTGGCGCGGCGCCCGGGTCGCCCCGATGGCCGCGAACGTGCAGTGGGACCTGTTCGCCGGCCCCGCGCACGGCGGTGCGGACGCCCGCGCGGCGGGCGGCCGGACGGCGGGGGGCGCGACCGCGCCGGGCGGCACTCGGTACCTGGTCCGGATGCTCTACAACGAGAAGGAGACCGCATTCCCCGCCGCCTGCAGGCCGATCGCCCGGGGCAGCTACTTCTACGACCTCGACGAGGTGGAGCGCTGCTTCGGCCGCCACTGACCGGTCACCCCGCGGCCGGGGGTCCTCCACCGGTCCGCCGACCGCCCGCTGCGCTTCCGTCGTCCGCCGACCGCCCGCTGCGCTTCCGTCGTCCGCCGACCGCCCGCTGCGCTTCCATGCGCCCCCCGTGCACGGCGCAGGCGCCCGGTGTATTCGTGCGCGCGACCGCCGGAACCGGCCAGGATGTGAGCGGAGTCGCCGAGGGGCCCGATCGGGCCGGAGCCGGGGGCGGGCCGGCGGCGAGGCGGGGGAACGGTGCAGGGCGGGGTGGACGTGGTCGGCGGTGCGCCGGAGAGCGAGCCGTGGCCGGAGTTTCTTTCGGGCCGGCCGGTGCTGGTCGTCCCGGCCGCACCCGGCAGGGCGCCCGCGCCGGAGGACGGCTGGACGGACGCCGGTACGGCCCTGGCCCTGACACACCCGCGGGCGGGGTGGTCGGCCGTCCTGAGCGGCCGGCGCCTGTCCCTGCGGCGGCCCGGCGGCGAGGCCTGGTTCGAAGGGGAGGTCGCCGCGACCCGGGACTGGCGCCGGTCGCTGCGCACGCACCGCTCGGTCCTGCTGGTCACCGGCCCGTTCGCCAACCCCTTCGAGCTCCCCGCCGCGGCCGCCGCAGGCCGACTCGTCGTCCTCGCCGCCGCCGCCCGTCTGGCCGACGACTGCCTCTGACCCCTGCCGCCCGCCCCGCGGGGTACGGCCGCGGCTGCGGGCGGCGTGGAGCGGTCTCAGCGGCGCAGGGCGGTCTCCCGTTCCATGCGGGACAGCTTCTCCGGATTGCGCACCGCATAGAGCCCGGTGACGAGGCCGTCGTCGATCCGCACCGCCACGACCGTGTCGAGCACGCCGTCGAGCCGCAGGATCAGCGCAGGGTGGCCGTTCACCTGGGCCGGCACCAGTGACGTCGTGGCGGTGATCCTGCCCAGCCCGCCGGCCAGCAGCCGGGCCACCTTGTCCGCCCCCACGACGGGCCGCAGCACGGCCTGCTTGATCCCGCCCCCGTCACCCAGCAGGACGACGTCCGGCGCGAGGATGTCGACCAGGCCCTGCAGGTCGCCCGTCTCGACCGCCCGCCGGAACGCAACGAGCGCATCCCGGCTCTCGTCCGGGGACACCACTCCGCGCGGACGGCGCGCCGCGACGTGCGCCCGTGCCCGGTGCGCGATCTGGCGGACCGCGGCCGGGCTCTTGTCGACGGCTTCGGCGATCTCGTCGTACCCGACGTCGAACACCTCGCGCAGCACGAACACCGCCCGCTCGGTCGGCGCCAGCGTCTCCAGGACCAGCAGCATCGCCATCGAGACGCTGTCGGCCAGCTCGACGTCCTCGGCCACGTCCGGCGTGGTCAGCAGCGGCTCGGGCAGCCAGGAGCCGACGTAGGACTCCTTGCGGCGGCCGAGCGTCCGCAGCCGGGTCAGCGCCTGCCGCGTGGTGATCCGCACCAGGTACGCCCGCTGCTCCCGCACGGTGTCGAGATCGACACCCGCCCACCGCAGCCAGGTCTCCTGCAGGACGTCCTCCGCGTCGGCGGCCGAGCCGAGCATCTCGTAGGCCACGGTGAACAGCAGGTTGCGATGGGCGACGAACGCCGCAGTCGCCGGGTCCGTGCCCGGGCTGCCGGCGAACCGGCCGCCGGTGTCCTCCACGCCCTCACTGTGCTCGTTCCGCACGGCTGCTCCTTCCCCTCGCTCCCGACGATCCCACGCGCACAGGACGCCTCGCCCCGCCGTTCTGTGACACCCGGTCGCGGTGGCGCACGTCACACCGCCGACCCTGTCACGCGGCGCGGGCCGCCGGCATCTGGTGGTCGTCAGCGCACCACCACGAGTGAGGACGAGGTCATGGACACCCGCATCAACCTCTTCGAGAACGAGATCGGCGCCCGGTTCGCCAAGCGGTTCGCCAATGCGGCCCTGGTGATCCACGGGTCGCCGCTGCCGAGCTCCACCCAGGAGCTGGTGTCCCTGCGCGCCAGCCAGATCAACGGCTGCGGGTGGTGCATCGACCTGCACACCAAGGAGGCCGCGGCCGCCGGCGAGAGTGCCGTCCGGCTCCACCTCGTCGCCGCCTGGCGCGAGTCCACCGTGTTCACCGAGGCGGAGCGGGCCGCGCTGGCCCTCGCCGAGGAGGGCACCCGGCTGGCCGACGCCCACCAGGGCGTCTCCGACGACACCTGGGCCCAGGTGCGCAAGCACTACGACGACGACCAGATCGCCGCCCTGGTCTCCCTGGTCGCCCTGATCAACGCGGCCAACCGGCTCGCCGTCATCACGCACCAGCGGGGCGGCTCCTACGAGCCCGGCATGTTCGCCGCCGCCCTCGACTGACGAACAGCCACATCCGGCCCGGCCCGGGCATCCCCTGCCGGGCCGCTCAGCGGACGGTTTTGCGCAGCGTCCCTCCCGCGTGACTGCCGTGGAGCGCTGCCGCCTGAACGCCGTCCAGCCCGTCCGAGGAGGTCCCCTCGGACGGGCTGGACGGGTGGGAGTCGATCCGCACCGACCGGCTGTTCGCGTGGGCACGGGAGATGACCGTGGAGCCGGGCCGGGCGGTGCGGCGCGTGACGGGCCCGGTCACCTCGATGAGGCCGCTCGACTACTCGCTCCGACCGCCCGGCAGGGCGATCGGCCGGTAGCGGAGCGCCTCGTCGACGATCTGCACGGCGGAGGCGTCCCGGAGGCGGGCCGGGGGATGGAAGATCAGGTCGGCCATGCGGGGATGCGGCACGTTGGCGTCGAGAAGTCGCAGGCAGTGGTGGCTCTCCGGGGCAGCCGCCAGGACCCGCCGGACGAGTTCGACGAGCTCGTCCCGGGTGATGCCCGGAACCCGGGGCCGAGCGGGCCGGGCAGCCTCCACCGCGAGGTCCACCAGGTCGCGGCTGCCGTCGTACTCGGCGAAGTCCAAGGGGCCGTAGTCGTGACCGGTCCTTGCGTTGAATGCCGCGATCGCTCGCTCGGCGCCCGCCTGGTCGGCGGTGAGCATCCCTGCGATCCGCTCGATCTCGCGGCACAACTCGTCCAGCTCGAGCTGCGGAACGGACGGCGGCAGCAGCTCGGGCCTCAGATCCATGCTCCGGACGATGCCAGACGGCGCCGACACCCCCGAGCCGTCAGGCCCGGACGGCCGCTGCCCCGGCCAGGCGTGGTCGGCCGGGCACCGGCAGCCGGATGGGGTCAGCTCGCGGCGGGGGTGTGGCGTGCCGCCGCGAGCCCGGCCAGTGTCCGCAGCTGTGCGTAGAAGGACCGGCAGTCTTCGGTGCCGATCAGCGGCAGGATCCTGTCGAGGTTCGCGATGCATGCCCAGAGGATCGCGATGCCTTCGTCGTCGAGCCCGCGCGTGAGTTCCCTCTGGACGAGGCCGGCCACGTCCGCGTCGAGGAGGATCAGGTCGACGTTCTCGATGTCCACGCCGCGGAAGCTCGCTGGGAACGGCGTGCCTCGGTGCTCGGCCCACAGCCGGGCGAGCCGGTTGTCGGAGGGTGTGCCGCCGCCGTCCTCGGTCGTCGTCCCCGCGGCGGCCGGCGCCGGGAAGAGCAGGGCCGCCGTGTCGAAGGCGGCGCGCACCATCTCGACGGCCCTGGGCAGCGTGAGCGCGGCGCTGGTCACGGTGCCGCGTGCGACCTGGTCGCGCAGCAGACGGCAGGCCTGGAGGAGGTCGGCGGCCCCGGGTGGGACGAGGCCTGCTGCGGCCGCCTGCGTGATGAGGTCCGGGAACGTCGGCCCGACGCCGCAGCGTTCGCCGAGGGCGTGCTCCACGGCGACCAGCGCGTGCGTGACGGCCACGGTGCCGAACTCGTAGCGGTAGAAGGCGTGGCGGACGAGTTCGCGGGAGGTTTCGAGCGCACTCACGACGTACGAGGGTGCGTGCGCGGGCAGGACCAGGTCGGCCACCAGGTCGTCCATGCCCGCGAAGTCGGCCGCGAGGCCGTGGGCCCGCGGGTCGGGCCGCGGAGCGTCGGACGGCTTGAGGGCGGGCGCCAGGGTGTTCACCGCCGCAGTCTCGCCGCCCCCAGGCTTCCGCCGCCAGAGGATTCCACCGTGGCGATGCACGGGGGACCGGGTGGCGGCCCGGCCGACGGCTGCTCTGCGGAGGGGCTGCCGGGGGCCGGTCGGCTCGCTGCGGAGCGTGCCGTCGACCACGGTGACGGCCCGTCCGCGGAGCATGACCCGTTCCCCGGTGACGAGGCAGGCCATCAGTCCGCCGCGCGAGGAGGCCTGGTAGCCGGTCACCTCGGACCGGCCGAGCCGTGCCGCCCAGTACGGTGCGAGAGCGGTGTGGGCGCCACCGGTGACCGGGTCCTCCGGGATGCCGACGGCCGGGCAGAAGTTCCGGGAGACGAAGTCGTAGCCGGCCGCGCGGTCCTCCGCAGGGGCGGTGACGGTGACGCTCCTGATGGGCAGTCGGGCCACCGCGGCGAGGTCGGGGGTGAGGGCGCGCACCGTGCGCTCGTCGGAGAGCAGGACCAGGGCCTTGTCGAGGGCCGCGGTGCGGAGGACTGCCAGCGGGGTGCAGCCGAGGGCGCTCTCCAGGCCGGGCAGCGGCTCGGCCGGGACGGACCTGCTCGCGGGGAGGTCGAGCGTGATCGATCCGTCCGCCTCGGGACGGGCCCGCAGCACCCCGCTGCGGGTGCCGAAGCGCACCCAGTCGCGGCCGATCAGGCCGTCGGAGTGGAGGGCGTGCGCGGTGGCCAGCGTGGCGTGCCCGCACAGATGGGCCTCGTTCACGGGGGTGAACCAGCGCAGGCCCCAGTCCGTCCCGTCAGGGGCGGCGCGCCGCAGGGCGAAGGCGGTCTCGGACTGGTTCATCTCGGCGGCGACCCGCCGCATCCAGGCGTCCTCGGGCCAGGTGCCGTCCGGCCGATCCGGTCCGTCGGGCTGGTGCGTCCAGCCTGGCCGATCCGCCCCGCCCGGGCGATCCGTCTCGTCCAGCACGCAGACGGCGGCCGGATTGCCGCCGAAGGGCCGGTCGGTGAAGGCGTCGATGATCCGGATCCGCATGCGGCGACCCTAGGCGCCGTTGGCGCTCCCCGGGAAAGGCCAATTCCGATCAGGTGGACCGGAATGCCGACGCGGGCCGCGGCGGCTGCGTGCGGAGAGGCGGGCTGCCGGCCGGGCACGGACCCGGAACCGGCCGCCCGGCAGGCTGGTGCACAATGGCACCCGCGGGTCGAGACGACGGAGACAGCGGCATGGTGCAGTGGCGGGGGATCGACTTCACCGTGGACGGACGTGAGCCGACGACGGCCGAGGAGTTCTACCGGATCGGCCTGCACTGTTGGACGGGAACGCAGTACCGGGAGGCGGCCGCCCACTTCCTGGAAGGCGCGGCGTCCGCCGGTCATGCCGACGCCGTCGAGCTCCTGGGACACATCGACTTCGTGCAGGGACGCTACGCGAGCGCGGTGCCGCGGCTGCGGCAGAGCACCGGATCGCCGCGGGCCGCCCACTACCTCGCGACGCTCTACCAGCAGGGATGCCCGCAGGCGGGCATCGCCCGGTCGCTCGACGAGGCGGCCCGCTGGTACCGCACCGCCGCCGAACTGGGCGAGCCCGAAGCCATGCTGGCCCTGGGGGAGCTGTACCTCGAACGGCTGCTGCCCCTGACCCGTTCCCCCGCGGACCACGCCCTGGAGTACTTCCTGGCGGCCGCCGCGCGCCACCACCCCTACGCCCAGTACCGCGCGGCCGAGCTCTACCGCACCCTCCACCAGGACGCCGAGCGGGCCGTCGCCCTGTACCAGGACTGTGTGGACAACCCGCTGACTCCGCGCCATGCGCTCGGGTCGATGATGACCCTGCAGAGCTGGGCACACCTGCGCGAACTGTCGGCGACCCGCACGGCCCGGCTGCTGCAGCAGCGCCGTGACGCCGTCAACCCCGGGCAGCACCGCGGCGACTTCTACTGAACCCACCGTGCGGGCACCCCGGGCGGGACCGGCTGCTCGACCGGTCAGCTGCAGGCCAGGAGCCACAGGAACACGGCGACCGCCGTGACCACGTGCCCCGTCTCCTCGGTCTGGACCTGGAGCGCGTGCGGTACCCGGGCCCGCTCCCAGATCTCCGGGTCCGCGGGCTCCCGCGGCTCGGTCCGCCAGAGGCGTTCGATCTCCTCGGCGCTGGTCCGCAACGCGGCGCAGGCGAGCGCCGTCGCGCCGAGGACCTCGGCCAGTGGACCCGGGCGCCCGTCGTCCGCGGACGGCAGTGCGTCGGCGGTTGCCGCCAGCGCGGTGCCGGCACGGACCAGCCGCGACGCGCGCTCCAGCCAGCTCGGCCCCGGGCCCGCCGGGCCCGCCGGGGCGGTCGCGCGCTCCAGCTTCGGGCCGGTACGCCCGGCGACGAATCGGTCGTGGTCCGTGGGCTGCCAGGTTGCCGCGGCCCGGAGGTCGTCCGCCCGCTGCATGGCCTGTCGCGCCAGGGCCAGCAGCGCCGGCCAGTCTCCGTGTTCCCAGTCCGGTGTCGCCCGCAGCTCCCGGACGCGGTAGCCGAGGGTCCGTTGCACCTCGACGGGGTGATGGCGCGGCAGGTCGGCCGCGAGGTTGGCCTGGAGCACGTCCCTGATCCGGGCCACGGCGCGGGCACCACCCGACAAGGCCGCACCGGGATGGACCGCGCCGGGCCCCGGACCGTCCGACCGAGGACTGTCCGGCAGGAATCCGGTCGGCAGAAACCCGTCCGGAAGGGGCCTTCCGGCAGGGCTTCAGCGGACTCGGGGCCGCACTGGCGCACGGCCTCCGCCAGGGGGACGTCGTCGACCAGGACCCCGGCCTCCCGGGCCGCCCGCCACAGCACCAGGCCCACGGTGGGAGGACTGCTCCGCCACGGCCATTTGGTGCGCGGACCGGGCTGTGCGAGGAGCCGGCCCGTGCGGCCACCGAGGACGAGCGGCTGCTCCTCGTACCAGGCGACCAGCAGGTCCCCGTGCCGGCGCGCCCGTTCCCATGCCCCGCAGCCGTACGCGGCCCGATGCCCGTCCTCCCACCCGCTCATGTCCACGCGACGGACCGTAGCAAACCCCCACCGTTCGTCCCTTGGGCAGGAAATTCTTCGGCACGTCCCTGCGGCGGAGCCGCCAATTCGGCCGTCCTGGCCGGAGGATTTCCTGCCGTCAGCGCTGACCGATGGTCTCGGAACGAGGTCCGGAGGCGGCGAGGACGGCCGGCGGCCGCACAGCCTCGCCCGTCCGGTCTGGACACCGTGCATAGTGTGCCCATGGATCGATTCGTGGGTCGGGCCCGCCTCGAGTGGTGGGCCAATCACTCGACGTACCTTGAGATGTACGACATCGACATCACCGTCACTGTCGACGCGGCCGGCAGCTGGCGGGCAACCGGTCGGCATGCCACGGACCTCGACGCGACCGAGCGCGAGGGCTGGGACTTCCTCATGGGGATGGACCCCCACTTCTCCCTTGCGTTCGCCGACGAGGATCGCGGCGGCATCATGGTGCGGGTCGACGAGGCACAGAACGGCACCCTCACGCTCACGGAGGCGCCGGACTGGGACGGCTCCGTGAACGTCACCTTCGACCTCACCTGAGTTCAGACTCAAGGGCAGGAAACCGACTTCCACGGCGCCGGCCCGTCACCATCGAAACCCGGTCCTTGGTCACACTCGAAGAACCCGTGCGGCCACGGTCACCTCATGGTCGCCCGGCGGTGGCCGTCGAGCGAGTCGTCAAGTGCCGTCCCTCGGACGGGACTTCGGCCAAGTCGAGTTCGCCGACCCGCTGATCCCCGCTCGTCTCCCCGGTCGGCCGGAACCCCAGCCCCAGGTAGAAGCCTTCCGGGCCGTTTCCGCCCGGGTGCCAGGTGGTCGTCAGACGAGTGCCGCCGCGTCGGCGGATCTCGGCGGCCACGGATTGCACCGCGAAGCGGCCGTATCCACGCCCCTGTTCCCCCGCTGCGACGGTGAGGCGCCAGAGGCCGGAGCGAAGGTCGGTGCCCTGACCGTCACCGGCGAAGTCGACGTCGAAGAACGCCATGAGGAAACCGACGGGCCGGTCGCCGTCGAGGATGAGTCGGGGCCAAGCCGTGTCGGGGTGCACATACGCCTCGGCAAGTGACTTCACGACCGGAGCGACCAGGTGCTCCTGATCCGGGCGCACGTTCAGGTTGATCGCGGCATCGAAGTTGTCAGGGGTGATGTTCGCCAAGCTGAGCACGGTCTTCATGCGGGAACCATAGGCCAGTGGATCAAGCGGGTTTCGGCGACCGTCGCGAAGCCGTGCCGGATGACCGCGTCGCTCCACGGGCGTCCAGGTCAGGCGGCGGGCCGCGGGGCGGATCCGTCGCGGCGGCCGTCCCCGGTCACGGAGACGATCACGGCGGAGACCGCGGTGGTCACCAGGAGGCTCGCCACCATGACGAGGCCCACGCCGATCGCGAAGAGGCCGCTGGAGTCGTCCGACCAGTCGTACCAGGCGGCGGCGGTCAGACCGGCCGTGGTGCCGAGCGCCGCGGTCACGGTGTGGCGCCGGGCGGCTGCCCAGCACACCGGTACCAACAGGGTCAGCACCAACCCGATCACCTGCCAGGCCTCGTAGGGGCCCGTCACCGAACCGTCCGGGTGCACGTCACGCTGCTGGTCCCAGCCGAGCCAGGCGGCCCAGGCCGCCACGGGAGCGAGGGACAGCAGGAGGAGGGGAGCGGGATTCACGGTCTTCTGGCGCATGGCCCAAGGATCCCGGGATGCCCCGGCAGCGGGGCAGAGCACGGGTACTCACCTCCCGTTGAGTACCCGGCCGCCTGAACGCCCCCGGGCGGCGGCCGGTTCAGGAGTTCGCGAGCGCCGTCCAGACCCCCTCGGGGTGCGCGGCGGGGTGCAACCACAGCTGCGGCTGGGACCGGCGGTACTGCTCGTCGCTCTCGGGCTGCCACAGGAAGGAGCCGCCGGTGTCGGGCCACACCACCTCCAGGACCGGGAAGGGCGGCCGCCGGTAGAAGGCGATCGCGCAGCCGAAGAACGTCCGGTACCAGCGGAGATCGACGTTCTTCAGTACGACCGGAGCGCCCTCGACGACCCCGTGGTGCTCCTGGTCGGCCGCCGGCGCGGTCCCCGCCGCGGCCTTGTCGCCGAGCGCATTGAGCAGTGTCTGCATGGTGCGGACATCCAGGCCGAACATGGCGAGCTCGGGTGACCCGTGGGTGTGCCACAGCCCGATGGTGTAGGCGAACGCCGGCCCCTCGTCGTCGGCGGGGACCATCACCACGCTCCAGCCGTACTCCTGGACCTGCTCGACCGTCCTCCGGTCCATGTGGTCGGCCTCGTCACGGTCGCCGTAGTCGTGGCAGATGACGCAGCGACAGGCAGGACGATCAGGACGATCAGGGTGCATGCCACCGACCGTACCGGGCCCCGCGCGCGCCGGCGTCCCACCCCGGCCGGTTCAGGCCCGGTGGCCGGCGGCCGGACGGGGGCCCGGCGCCTGCCGCCCCCGCTGCGCCGGGGCCCGGGCTGGGCCTCCTCACGCAGCCGGTGGGTGTGCTGCTGCTGGATGCCACGGCTGAAGGCGAGGAAGTCGATGACCACCTCCAGCTGTTCGGGGGTGAAGCGGTCGAGGACCCGGCGGCCGGCGTCGTCGAGGAACGGCGCCATCAGGGCGTAGGTGCGGTGCGCGGCGTCGGGGGTGACGCGGACGAGGGTCTTGCGCCCGTCGGTGGGGTGCGGGGTGCGGGTGAGATAGCCGAGCTTCTCCAGGCGGTCGAGCATCGTGGTGACGCTGCCCGTGGTGAGACCCAGCTCGGAGGCGAGCTCGCGGGGGTGGTCTCCTCGGTGGCGAGGAGGATCTCCAGGCAGCGCAGATCCGTCTCGTTGACCCCGAGACGGTGCGCGATCACCCGGTCGAAGTCGTCGACCGCGGACTGATAGCCCTGCACCGCTGCTCCGAGCCGGGCCATGACCGGATCCACTTCGCTTGACATTCGAGCTATCTCCCCTCATGGTTGGCCTCACTAGCTTGAAAGCCAAGATACATGACGGCCGAGCCGGGCTGCAGAAGCGCCCGGCCCCGCCGTCTCCTTGCCGCGCCCGCATACCCGCCGCGCCCTGTGTCACACGACTTGAGGTCACCATGGTCACCACCGCACCCGGACCCGGCGCCGGACCCGGCACCGGATTCGTCCCGTCCGCCACCGGCCGCCGCCGCAGCATCGCCCTGTTCGTCGTCCTCCTGGCGATGTTCATGGACCTGCTCGACAACACGATCATCAACGTGGCGCTGCCGTCCATCCACAAGGAACTCGGCGGCAGCTACTCCGCCGTGCAGTGGATCGCCGCCGGCTACACCCTCGCCTTCGCCCTCGCGCTGATCACCGGCAGCCGCCTCGGCGACATCCTCGGCCGCAGACGGCTCTTCCTGATCGGGACCGCCGGATTCACGGTCGCCTCCGCGCTGTGCGGCGCCTCCCGGAGCGGGAGCGAACTGATCTCCGCCCGGGTCCTCCAGGGCGTCACGGCGGCGCTCATGGTCCCCCAGGTCCTGGCCGTCGTCCAGACCATGTACGCGCCCAGGGACCGCGGCAAGGCGGTCGGCATGTTCGGTGCCCTGGCCGGGATGGCGACGGTCGGCGGACCGATCCTGGGCGCGCTGCTCACCAGCGGCGACATCGCGGGCCTGGGCTGGCGCTCGGTCTTCCTGGTGAACGTCCCCGTCGGGATCCTCGCCCTGGTCCTCGGCGCCCGGTACCTGCCCGAGTCGAAGGCCCCGCGGGCGGGCCGCCTGGACCTGGCCGGCGTCGCACTGTCCGCGCTCGCGCTCCTCCTGCTCGTCCTCCCGCTGATCAAGGGGCAGGACCTCGGCTGGCCCGCCTGGACCTTCGTGTCGATGGCCGGCTCGCTGGTCGTCCTTGCCGCCTTCGTCGCCCAGCAGCGGCGCCGCACACGCACGGCAGGTTCCCCGCTGGTCGAGCTCGGACTCTTCCGTCATCGGTCGTTCGCCGGCGGCCTGCTGGTCAACCTGCTGTTCATGGGCGGCGCCATCGGCTTCTTCCTCGTCCTCACCGTCTTCCTGCAGACCGGGCTCGGCTTCAGCGTCCTGCGCTCCGGCCTGACCGGGATCCCGTGGGGGCTGCTGGTGCCCGTGTTCGCCGGCGTCGGCGCCGGTGTCCTCGCCCCCAGGCTGGGCCGGCCCGTCCTGCAGCTCGGCCTGGTCCTCGACATCGTCGCGATGCTCGTCCTGATGTGGACGGTGGGGCGGGGCGACGTGACCTCCGTCGCGCTCGTCCCCGCGCTCGCGATCGGCGGCGCCGGCATGGGGCTCGTCGTCGCCCCGCTGCTCGACTTCACCCTCGCCGACGTCCCGGTCGCCGACGCGGGCTCCGCGTCCGGCCTCTACAACACCGTCCAGCAGATCGGCAGTGCCCTCGGTGTCGCCGGCCTCGGAGCGTTCTTCCTCGGTCGCACCGGCCACGCCGTCCCCGGCGCGACGGCTTTCGGCCCCGCCTTCCAGCACACCCTCTGGCTTCCCGGCGGAGCCTTCGCCGCAGCCCTGGCCGCGACCTTCCTCATGCCCCGGCACGCCGCCCACCACGACGACGTCGCCTGACCGACCCTGTCCGTCCCTGTCGTCCACCACAGAAGAGAGACCGTGATGTCCGAGAACGCCACGCCCGCCACCTCCCTCTCGACCGCACCCGCCCTGACCGCCGAGGACAGGCTCACCCTGCAGGTCGCTGCGCACGGCGTCGTCGCCCTGATGGCCGTCGCCGACCCCGGCGCCATCTCCTCCACCCGGGCCGGGATCGCCGGCGGCAAGGCGCTGTCCGCCGCCACCGGTCTGGTCGGCCATGTCCTGGCCGGCAAGCCCGCCGGCATGAGGCTCGGCGGCACCTCCACCGCCGACCTGGCCGACCAGGTGTTCGCCGCGCTCACCGCCTCCGTGCGCCTGCTCGGCGCCAAGGCCCCGCAGGAGGTCGAGAACTTCCGGGACACCGTCGGCACCGTCATGGCGGCCGCCTCCCGCGCCCACCGCGGACAGCCGGGTCCCGCCGAGGCCGCCATGATCCGCAAGATCACCGCGGCCCTCGACGCCGCTTGATCCCGCCGGCCCGACGGCCCGACCCGTCCGCTCGGTCCGTCCGCCCGACCCCCGTCCGCCGCGGGTGCGGCGCAGGTTACCCGAACGAGAACGGGCGGGCGTACGGCTCGGCCCTCACGCGGTCGTGGACCCCGCGCAGCCACGGCTGACGGACCGCAGGCAGCCGGGCCAACGTGTGGAGGAACACGGCCGAGTCGGGCCGGAACAGGTGGGGTGGGTGCATCGGCAGCGGATCGTCGCGGAGGACACCCTCGGGCGTCCCGCCCGTGACAGGGACGGCCGACCGTTCGTCGTGGAAGGCCAGATGCAGCCACACGTCGGCGGCCAACGGCACGGCAACGGCAGTGCCGGGCGGCTGCCACGCCCTCCCGGTCTGCGGGTGCCGTGGCACCAGGGCGATGTCGGGAGCAGGGTCCGGGGAGGCAGGCCCGGTCCGGCCAGGGCCAGGCCCTTGGTCGGTAGCTCCCGGGGGAGCAGCGCATCGAGCGCGCGGCCGAACGCGCTCGTGACGAGGCCGCCCGGGAGGGTCACGGGGGCGCCGGCCGAGGCCACCAGCAGGTGGGCCAGCGCCGACCCGACGGCCGCCTCCCACCGCGGGCTCCAGTGCCCGGACGGCTCGACCGGCGGCGTGCTCTCCCGTTCCTCCGCCAGCACCGCCCACTCGACCGGCCGGGGAGTCGGGCCGTCCCCGGGAACGCGGCGCACGGCGTTCGGGGCGAGCCTCGTCGACTGCCAGTACGAGCAGTCGTCGATGCGGGTCGCCACGGCCTGCCCGCAGTTCGCGCACGCCAGGTTCGGGCCGTCCCTCCCGTCCAGCCCCATGCAGCGGCCGTCGCACCGCTCCGGGATCAGGACGGTGCTGCGGGTGTCGCCCGGCGCGAGAACGATCGCTCCCGGTGCCCCGAAGGACAGCGAGGGGACCGGCGCGAACACATTGCGGGCTTCCGCTTCGTCAGCTCCGATCTCGCTCCACGAGCGCCAGGGAGGCCCGGCCGGCTCGGGGTCGACGGCGTACGTCCCCGGTGCCATGAGTGCGGGGAGCAGGAGGTGTCCGTACCTCTGGCGGGCATGGACGGGAAGCGCGACCCGGGACACGGCCCCGGTCAGTGCGGTTCCGCACCGCGCACACGCGAACACGGCCATCCGCCCTCCCACGCCCCTGGAGAGCCGAAGTATCCCCGCTCGGTGATCGACCGCCAACACCTTTCCACCGCACTGCCGAGGGCCGCACCGGGGCAGCGCACACGCCGGAGACGGACGACGGGTAACGGACGGGGCCGCCTCGACGCCGCCGGCGGTGGGCGGCAGCGTACCTCAGCGCATCAGGGCCGCGAGCACCCGCCGGGCGGCGGCACGGAACTCCTCGTCGCTGCGGATGATCTCGGTATGACTGCCCGAGCCCACGATGCGGCGGTCCCCGTCGGCGAGCAGCCGGACGCGTTCGAGTCGGGCGGGGGTGAAGGCGGTGGGGCCGAGTGCGGCGAGGGCCTCCAGCGCGGCCAGTGCGGAGTGGAGATGGGCGCCCGGCCGGAGACGCGCGAGAACGCGGTCGGCGAGCTCGGTGCGGCGCACACCGGCGGGGCGGTCGCTGTCCGGGTGGGTGGCCACCAGGGCCCGGGCGGCGGCCGCGACCGTGTCCGGTCGGTCGAGCATCGGCAACAGGTGGGGGACGGTCGGCAGGGCAGCAGGCCCGAGGGCGACGGCGACCTCGGCCGCGCGGTTTGCCGCCCGGTGACCCCAGGGTCTGCCCGCCCACGCCAGTCCTGCCAGGACGACGGGCAGGACCGGCGCCGGATCGTGCGTCAGCTCCCAGACCACGGCGGCCACCGCCAGCTCCGCGACGACCACGGTGCCGTGGGTCCGGGTCTCGGCCGGTTCGGCCAGCAGCGCCAGGAGTCGGGGAGCAGCGGACGGGCATGCTCGCCGAGCGCGACGACCGCCCCGGCGAACTCGTCGCCGATGCCGCTCGGCTCGCCGGGTGCCGGACGCAGGACGGCGAGCAGGGGGCCGGGGTCGCCCGTCTCCTGCTCCTCGTGGCACTACCCGCGTCCGGGCTCCGCGGAACCGGGAGACGCTCTACCAGCGGACCGCCGAGATCAGTCCGCCGGGCTGCTCCTCGCGCTGCGGCGGGGTGGTGATCGGGCGGCCGTAGGCGGCGGCACGCTCGCGCAGGGTGTGGCTGTCGGCCTCCCAGCCGTGTCCGGCCAGCCAGCCCACCGGGTCGTCGGGCATCTCCGAGACCCACATGGACGCTGCCGAGCCCGGTGCGGCGTCCGCGCCGAAGCGCTCGATCACGCCGCGCGAGCCCAAGGTCAGCCCCAGCCGGCTGCCTGCCGCCGACTGCGCGCCGATCCGGGCCAGCAGCAGCTCCACCGCGTCCTCGGGCAGATAGATCAGCAGTCCTTCGGCGATCCACACGGTCGGCGCGTCCGGGTCGTGCCCTGCGGCGGCCAGCGCAGCCGGCCAGTCCTCACGCAGATCCACCGCGACGGTGATCCGCTCGCAGCGTGCGACGGCCCGCTCCTGACGCAGCACCGAAGCCTTGAAGCCCAGTGGCGCGGCGGTGTCGACCTCGAACAGCCTTGTGCCCTCGGGCCAGTCCATCCGGAAGGCCCGGCTGTCCATGCCGGCGCCGAGCAGCACGACCTGCCGGATCCCGGACGCGGAGGCCTGCTGCAACAGGTCGTCGAGGAACTTCGTCCTGATGACGATGGAGAACGACACGGCGAGCCGGCGTCGTCGCGCGGCCTCGTCATCGGGCAGCGGTGGCGGGGAGGGCCACAGGCCGCCGGCGGCGGCGAAGGCCCGTGCCAGCGGGTCGCGGAACAGCGCGCCCTCCCGCTCGGTCTCCAGCGCCCGCACCCTGGCCACCCCCACCGCCGTGGCCCACACTCCCGACGGCTGCACCCGCTCCTGCTCATCAGTCACCGCGCCAGCCTAGATGACCGCTTCATAAGGGCCCGGTGAAGGAAGCCAGGATCATGCGCGGCCGGTCGGTCATGAGCGCACCGACCGCCCACGGCTGCCAAACCACCGTGATGCCGGATCTCGGGCGGCAGCCCGGAGCTGACCGTCGAGCCGGGAACGGGCAAGGGTCACGACCTGTGGATCACTGCAGTTCTTGGTCGGCCTTCGCTGAGAGGCTCTCCAGTTGTCGGCGAAGGCGCCTGACCTCTGCGACGAGGAGAGGAACGGTGTTGCGGGCGGCAGCGATGAAGAACGCGTTCTCGTCCCAGCGTTCGTCGGCGACGTCGACGTAACGGGGTTGCTGGACGAGCGTTGCCGCCACGATCTCGCGGTGGTCGAACCCGGGCCACCGCTTGGTAGGGCCGAGGTCGGGCACGGTGCTCACAGCGACGAGATTCATCGCGTTGGCATCGTCGAGGCCTTGGACATACCACGGCCCTGGGGTCGCGGCCTGAGCGAGTTCGTCGAGCTCGTCCAGCTCTTGGTCGGTAAGTCGTTCCGGGATGGCCATCGAGCCACCAGCTCCTCTCTCCACGAGTCGACCCCCGCGGACTCCACCAGCTCGAACACCCTGGCGAGGGCGACGGTCGTGCCTCCGGCAGGACACACGAGTGGGCCTGGCGCCCCACTCCCGGGTAAGCCGGGTCACGCCCCGGTGAGAGCCCGGGGGCCGATCGGGGTACTCTCGCCGGTCAGCGACAGGCGTTCTCACAAATCGGCTTTGGCACACATTCCGTGAGGACGATCGACGGCGCTGGCGTCCGTCAGCACCAGCAGACCGTGCCGTCAATCAGCCCAGCCCTCGGTGTTGGAGCAGGATTCGTAGGAGTAGCGGGTGTCGCGGTCCCACTCCTCACCTGTGATGCGCTGATATGCGCGGTCCGGTGCGTAGAGCAGGGGCTCGGCCCAGATGAGGTCGGTGGCGTAGGGAGTGAAGGCCGTCGGGTCCTGTAGGACGCTGTCGAACGCGGTGCGGCCGTCGGCAACGACCGCGGCACGGGTGTAGAGGAAGGCGTCATCGGACAGGTTGTGTCCGTACTCCTTGCGGTCCAGCCGGTAGAGCGCCCATGACAGCTGCTCGGCAAACCCGGTGACCAGCGACAGCGGGGACCGGGCAAGGCGTTCGGTCACTGTGGAGGCGAGGAGTTCGGCGTCAGGGTCGGCTTCCGTGGGCCTGCAGTCCTCGATGAGTTGCCAGAAGGCGTCCTCGTTCATGCCGGCGAGCATGCCGCAGGCGTCTGACAGTCCTGTCGAATCAGCACGCCACGAGGTCATCGCACCGCACCCTCGGATGCTGACGATTGCGCTTCGGAGTGACGATTCGTCGCGGGGCCGGCGGTCGGCACTTGCCCGCACCAGATCAGGTGACAGGAACGGGAGCGGCTGCCAAGGATGTGGCCGTGCCGACGATACGAACCGCCTCGCCCGAGGACGCTCCCCTGCTTGCGAGCCTGAACGGCATCGTTCACCAGCTGCATGTGGGGCACCGACCCGACCTGTTCGTCGACTCCCCGGATCAGGACGTCCTCGAAGCGTTCTTTCGGGCCCGGCTGACCGATCCCGCAGTCACAGCTTTCGTGGCCGAGCATCCGGACGGCAGGACCCTCGGGTACGCCCAGGCACGACTCGTCAGCTGGGATTCCGGGGCACTGGTCCGGTCGGACCTGGTCGTTTGTCTTGATCAGATCGCGGTGGTCCCCGATGCCACCGGCACGGGCGTCGGCTCGGCGCTGCTCGAAGCGGTACGGGAAGCGGGGCGCAGGGCCGGGTGTCGACGCCTGGTGACGGAAGTCCGGGACTTCAATGAAGGCGCGCGAGCGTTCTACGACGCCGCCGGTTTTCGGCGCATGAATGTGCGGCTGGATCAGCTGCTCTGACTCAGGCACCAAGGGTGAAGCCAAGTCGATGCATCGGTCGGGGCCTCCCGAGACGCCGGAGGAGGCGTGGGACCTCCGCCCGGGGCAGAACGGGCGCGGTGACTGATGCGTGACTGATTCCGCGGCGCCCGCCGCTTCCTACCGTGGGAACGACACCCGTACAGGAGGAGAATCTGATGACCGCCTACGCCGTCGCCCACGTCCACTCCGTCGAGTTCTGCCCGGACATCGTCGAGTACCTGGAGCGCATCGATGCCACCCTGGACCCTTTCGGGGGCCGCTTCCTGATCCACGGCGGAGCGGTGGAGGTGGTGGAGGGCTCCTGGGGCGAGGACCTCATCCTGATCGAGTTCCCCGACCGTGCGAACATGCTCGCCTGGTACGACTCGCCCGCCTACCGGGAGATCCTGCCGCTGCGCACCCGGCACATGGTGGCCGACGCGGTCATCGCGGACGGCGTGCCCGAGGGTACCGCGCCGCGAGCATGGTGAAGAAGATCCAGAACATGTGACGGACCGACGCTGGAGCGACACGCCGGGCGGGCGCCATCGACCCGCACCTGCCGGACGCGACCGGACGGTGCCGTGGCCCTGAATTCCGGGGTGCACCGTACACCGGGCGGACGTGGCGTCCGCCGGTGCCGGCGTGCCTCCGCACGCTCTGCCCGCCCGCGCTGCGGGGCGGCACGATGGACGGACCGGCCGGGGGACACCCGTTGGTCGTCCTGGGAGTGCGCCGCACGGGTGGGGACGGTTGGCTGGTGCGGGACGGGTACGTCGCTACCGAGCAAGGGGAACGATCATGGCTGTGGTGATGTCGATGGGCTGGGCCGGCGTGACGCCCGCCCAGTACGACCTGGTGCGGGACGCGGTCGACTGGGAGGAGGTCCCGGCGGCCGGTGGCCAGGTCCACGTCGCGTGGTTCGACGCCCAGGGTCTGCGCGTGACCGACGTGTGGACGTCGCAGCAGGCCTTCGAGGCGTTCATGGCCGAGCGCCTGGCGCCGGCCGTCGCGAAGGCCGGGATCACCGGCACCCCCGAGGTCTCCTTCTCGCCGCTCCACCGCCGGTTCGTCGCCCCCGGCATCAGCGGCGCCGAGTAGACCCCGTTGCGGCGGTGGCCCGGGCGTGCCCGGGCCACCGCCTTTTGGCATCCCGGTGACGGTTCGTCACCGACGCCTCGGCCCGCCCCTGATGTCCTGCGCCGGCGGGGCCCGGCCGACGATCGCCGGCAGTGCGTCGCGAATGCGATCCCGCTGCTGCCCAGCGGCCCGCCCCGACCTGAGGCGCGGCGAAGCGGGGACACCGCCGCGCGCTCGGCCCGCGGCCCCACGGCCCACGTCCGCCACAGCGATCCGCGACGCCGGGCTCTCGAACTGACAGGTCATCACCACTGAGTCGCCACCCCCTCTGCGCCCGCCCTCCTGCTCCGCTCGGGGCTCACGCGCGCCGACTTCTGCGCGCTTGATCCGCCCCGGCGATCTCCTGGCCTATCGTCATCACTCCATGGCTGATGCTGATGTGATCAACATTCCTCAAAAGGCCTGAGAATCCGACAGCTCGCGCCTATGATCCGAGCCTGACAAGAGTGATGTGGTGGGCGACACACCCATCCGTGCGCCTGCACGGGCCGTGCGACGTGCGCTCGGCAGCATGCCCACCCACCGCCGACCATTCCACGTGGGGGTTCCATGGCAGCAGGTGTCACCCGGCGGAGCGCCGGACGGAGTGTGGTGGCAGCGATGTCGCTGCTCGCCGGAGCGTTGACCCTCGGTGTTCCGTCCGCGTACGCCGACGGCGTTCCCGGGGACCGGGTCGCCCTGGAGGGGACGAAGCCCGCGTGGACGGCCGCGGCCGCCGACCAGGGCAGCACGGCCGCGTCCGCCCGGGTCGAGGCCCGCGTGTACCTGGCCGGCCGCGACGCGAAGGGCCTGACCGCGTTCGCGGAAGCGGTCTCCGACCCGCAGTCGCCGCAGTACGGCTCGTACCTGACGGCGCAGCAGGCCCAGGAGCGGTTCGGTGCGACGCAGGAGCAGATCGCGGCGGTCACCGGCTGGCTGCGCGCCTCCGGCCTGACCGTGACCGGCACGACCCAGCACTACATCGCGGTGGCGGGTGATGCGGCGGCCGTGCAGCGGGCGTTCTCGACCTCGCTGCACGACTACCGCAAGGACGGCCGGACGTACCGGGCGCCCGACCGTGCGGCCTCCGCCCCCGCGGCGGTGGCCGGCGCCGTCCTCACCGTGACCGGCCTCGACGGCGCGCCGCGCCGGGCGAAGCCGCAGGACACCCTGCCCGGTCCCGGGGACGGCTTCCGCAACGCCGGGCCGTACTCGACGTACTTCGGCTCGAACACCGCGTCCGGCCTGCCCTCCGTCAACGGCGCCAAGATCCCCTATGCCGTGCACGGCTACACGGGCCGTCAGCTGCGGGCGGCGTACGGCGCGGAGGGGTACACCGGCAAGGGCGTGACCGTCGCGATCACCGACGCCTACGCCTCGCCGACGATGGCGGCCGACGCGAGCACCTACGCCAAGCGCAACGGTGACCGCGCCTACCGCAAGGGCCAGTACACCGAGGTCCTCCCCGACTCCTACAACAGCGTGGACGACTGCGGTGGATCCGGCTGGTACGGGGAGCAGTCACTCGACGTCGAGGCGGTGCACGCGGTCGCCCCCGAGGCGAACATCGTCTACGTCGGCGCCGCGTCCTGCAACGACTCCGACCTGCTGGACGCCCTGACCAAGATCGTCGACCACCGGCTGGCCGACATCGTCTCCAACTCGTGGGGCGACATCGAGGGCAACGAGACCCCGGACAGCGCGGCGGCGTACGACCAGACCTTCAAGCTCGGCGCCGTCGAGGGCATCGGCTTCTACTTCTCCTCCGGCGACAACGGCGACGAGCTCGACAACACCGGGAAGAAGCAGGTCGACAGCCCCACCAACTCGGCCTGGGTGACGGCCGTCGGCGGCACCTCGCTGGCGGTCGGCCGCGGCGACACCTACCAGTTCGAGACGGGCTGGGGCACCCGGAAGGCCCTGCTGTCGGACGACGGTGCGAGCTGGACGGACTTCCCCGGTGCGTTCACCGGCGGCGCTGGCGGCGGTACGAGCGCCATCGTCAAGCAGCCGTTCTACCAGCGCGGCGTCGTGCCGGACACGCTGGCCAAGGCCAACGGCTCCACCCGGTTGCGCACGGTGCCGGACATCGCGGCCGTCGCCGACCCCAACACCGGCTTCCTGATGGGGCAGACGCAGTCCTGGCCGGACGGGACGGTCAGCTACGACGAGTACCGCATCGGCGGCACGTCGCTCGCCTCGCCCGTGATCGCCGGCGTTCAGGCGCTCGCCCAGCAGGCCCGCCGCGTCCCGATCGGCTTCGCCAACCCGTCGATCTACGCCCGCTACAACACCCGGCTGCTCCACGACGTGACGGACCAGCCGCTCGGCGCCGGTCACAGCCTCGCCGTGGCCCGGGTCGACTACGCGAACGGTGTCGACGCGGCGGGCGGCACCCGCACGTCCGTCCGCAGCCTCGGCATGGACAGTTCGTTGAACGCCGTCCGCGGCTACGACGACGTGACCGGAGTCGGCACACCGGCCCCCGGCTACGTGGCCTCCTTCGGCTTCCCGTTCCGCCGCTAGGTCCTTCCAGGGATCCCGTACGGCACGACGGTCCGACCCCGGCGCCCTGCGCCGGGGTCGGACCTGTTCGGCGGGGCGCCGAAATTGGCTCCCGCCCGTGTCCGCCCCCGGGATACGCTCCGCCGGTGATCGACAACGACGGGCGCGAGCCCGCGACATCCCCGAAGGGCAGCACCGCGAGCGTGCAGGTGCTGGCAGCGGTGCTGCTGACGGTCTGTGCCGTGGCCGGCGTGTGGGGGACCAGGGTGTTCGGCGGATCGTCCGCCCCGACCGCGAAGCCCGCTCCGTGCAACACGCCGAGGGCCGACGACTCGCCCGAGTACCCCGCGCTGTGCGCCGCGCTCAACCGCCCCGACCTGCCCGCCCTGCTCGGCATGCCGGACGACCACGTCTCGATCGCGCAGTCCGGGGGCGGACAGATCACCTTCGCCGACGGGACGAAGGAGTTCGACGCCTCCGCGCAGATCCAGATCGGTGCGGTCTGCGTGCGGATCTCCCACGACCCCCACTCCTCCGTCGAGGACCTTTCCTTCTTCCCGGGCCTGTTCGCCGAGCGGACGTCCGTGCTCGGCCGTCCCGCGGCGACCTACTCGGCCGGCACCGTGGCCCTCCTGGCCGGCGGCGCGAAGCCCGGGACGCGGCCGGGCGGCCTCGCGCACCACCTGGTCGTCGCGCAGGACCCGCACGCCGGCGGTGACGGGACGTACGAGATCGCCGTCTGGCGCCAGGACGACGTCGCGCCGGACGCCGATGTGCTGCTCCGGATCGCCGAGCAGGTCCTGCCGACCGTCCCGGGCTGGGGCACCGCGTCGTAGGACCGGGGCCCGTCCCCCTTCCGTCAGTCCGCGACCGGCCAGCTGAGCAGGGTCCGCAGGTCGGCCGGATCCATGTCCGGGGACGGCTGTGTGACGTAGGTTTCCCAGCGGTCCTCGCCGGCCCGCAGTCCCTGCGCCTGCAGCCAGGAGCGCAGGCGCTCCCAGGAGGCGCCGAGGCCGTCGAACGACCCGGCGTGCGTCAGCCGTGCGGCCCGGCCACCGGGGAGCGACCCGACCACGACCCCGGCCTCGGGACGGACCTCCCCGTCCGTGACGAACCCGACCTCCAGGTCCACGGTCGCCCCGGGTGTCCCGCGGTAGAGGCCGAAGGCGGGGCTCAGGAGGGTGATCCGCTGCGCCTGGACGGTGCGGGCGAGGGCGCCGAAGGAGGTGTCGAAGAAGTCCCGGAGATCGGACATCGGCACGACGCCGCGGACCACGGCCGTCGTCGCCGGGCGGAGATCCACGAGTTCCGGCTCCGGGGCACCGGCCGTGGTGTCGGGCGTGGGACTGTTCATGCTGCTCCGATCCGGGGTTCGCCGTCGCACGCCGGGTGCGGCCGGTGGTGGGCGCCGAGGGCCCGTGGGCCCCGCTCGCGCGGGCGCGGCCGGGGAGGCCGGCCGGGGGTCAGACGCGCTCGGCCACCGCGAGGTAGCGGTCGTCGGCGTCCGTGAAGGCGGTCATTCGCCAGCCCGAAGCCGCGAGCAGCGGGCGGAGGTTGGCTTCGGCCCGCAGGTCGTCCGGGGTGATCTCCCGCCCGTGCCGGGCGGCGAGCGCGGCCCGGCCGATCGGATGGAAGAGCGCGAGGCGGCCGCCTGGCCTGCAGACCCGGGCGAGTTCGCGCAGGCCGTCCGCGGGGCCGGACAGGTGGGAGATCAGCCCCGCGCCGAAGACCAGGTCGGCGACACCGTCGCGCAGCGGCAGCCGCGCGCAGTCCGCCAGCACCAGGGCCGCGTCGGCGCGGTGCGCGGACGCCTGCAGGAGCATCTCCGGGGTGAGGTCGACGCCGAGCACCGTGCCGGACGGCCCGACCGAGGCCCGCAGCAGCGGCAGAGCCCGTCCCGTGCCGCAGCCCGCGTCGATGACGAAGCCGCCGTAGCCGGGCGACACCTCGGCGATGGCGTCCGCGTAGCGCGGCGCGTCATCGGGGAACTTCGCGTCCCACCCCGCCGCCCGCGCCCCGAAGAACTCCTGCGTGCGTACCCGTTCAGCTCGGTCATCGCCCATGCGGGCAGCATAGGGCCCGGCCGCCGCCCGGACGGCCCGTCGGCGCGCGGCGGGAATCCTGCGCGATCCCGGTCGACCCCGCTCCGTCCCGATCGATCCCGGCGGACGCGTCGGGCCGGCCGGGCGAACGTGAGAATCAGCCGGGAGGTAAGGCTAGGATTGCCTCACCGGGTCTACGCTGCGGCTCCATGGAATCACTGCGGACGCTGCTGGAAGCGGTCCTCGCCGACGGTCACGCCGACCTGCCCAACGAGGCGGACGGCACCACCACCCTGTCGCTGGAGGCGGTGATCGCCCTGTGGGCGGCGGGCCCGGGAGCGCGCGGACGGCAGACCGTCGCCGCGCCCGGAACGTGCGTGGGTGGTGGCCGAGAGCGGCGGTGTGGTGCGCTCCGTGCTGCGGGTCGGCGGACACCGGTACCGCATCGACGTCACCGGCCGCGACGACGCCCTGTGCGGCGTGGCCGGCTGCCCGTGCCCCGCGATCGGCGCCGAACCGCTCCGGACGTGCAGTGACCACCTCGACCGACCCGGGTGCGCACCCCGAGCCGGCATCCGCGACCCGGACGGACTCACCGCCGAGCGCACCAGGGCCTGGCGTGAGCGGACGGACCTGGCTCGGGAGCAATTGCTCGACGACGAAGCCCTGCTCGCCCGATGGGAGGCCGTCGTCGAGCAGGACGTCCGCCACCCGGGCGACTGCGCCTGACCCGGCGGCGCGTCGCGCACGGGCCGAGGGTCTGCCGGACGTCCACCGGCCGCACGCTGCA
This sequence comes from Kitasatospora paranensis, assembly GCF_039544005.1. Lineage (NCBI taxonomy): Bacteria > Bacillati > Actinomycetota > Actinomycetes > Kitasatosporales > Streptomycetaceae > Kitasatospora > Kitasatospora paranensis. The sequence continues at coordinate 674,989 of NZ_BAABKV010000001.1, read as the reverse complement.
CTCGGCGCGGTGGGACGGGACCGGTGGAGCCCCGGGCGACGAGCTCGGTGGCGCGTTCGACGTGCAGGGTCTCGACGGCGTGACCCTCCATCAGGCGGATCAGCAGGCTGACCATCCGGCCGAGTTCCCCGAGCGGCTGCCGGACGGTGGTGAGCATCGGGACGGTGCTGCTGAGGTAGACGTCGTCGAAGCCCGCGATCGACAGGTCCTCCGGCACCCGCAGGCCGCGTTCGTGGGCGGCCCGGAGCACGGCCGCCCTTCGCTGTTCGAGATGATGGGGCTGTGGATCTCCGTTACTTCAATCAGACCGGCTGGACAGCGATCTTCAACGGCACCGAGACCGAGATCGGTCGCATGCTGCGTGTGGAGGGCTGGGACCGGCCCACCGGGGCGGCGCTGGTCGTCGACCGGAAGCGCGGAGCCCTTCGTCCGGTGACGGACTATGAGGACTTCTCCCATCTGGAGCCGGCCGACCAGGTCGTCGCCGCCGTGCCCGGCGGGGGATGGCGGGCTCACTGGACGGACCAAGGTCCCGGCGGAACCCCGCTGACCGAGCAGGTCCTCGCGTGGCTCATCACGTCGAAGGGGCGGGCGACGGCCATCACGGTCGACGCGTACGGCCATGTCGAGGACGCCGACAGTGCCGACACTTTCATCCCGCCGGGCGAGGAGCTCGGGCCGCAGACGGGATCGTGATCGGCGCAGCCGGCATTGCCTGACGGATCCGAGAGGGCGATGCACGCGTTGATATCCGGATCGTGAGTGGGTTGGGTGAGGTTGGTGGGTCGGGCGTCAGCGTGAGGGTCAGGGGCCGGGCTGGGTGATCACGTGCCGACCGGCTCACCCGGCCGGACCCCGACGAAGTCGCCGAGCTGTACGTTCCACTCCTGCAACCCCTGCTCTGCGGCGACTCCCCGGCCCTCCCGCCCGCATAGGCTCGTCCTGTCAACGGCGAACGCCGGCACAGAACTTCGACATCCTGGAGGTTTCCATGGCCAAGGGCTACTGGGTCAGCGTCTACCGCACCATCTCCGACCCCGAGAAGATGGCTGCCTACAGCAAGCTGGCCGGTCCGGCCGTCCGGGCCGCGGGCGGACGGGTCCTCTCCCGTGGCAGCCGGGTCGTCGCACACGACGACGGAATCGCCGAATTCACCGTCCTGATCGAGTTCGACAGCTTCGAGCAGGCCGTCGCCGCGCGCGAGAGCGAGCCTTACCAGGAGGCGCTGGCCGCTCTGTCCGACGGCGTCGAGCGCGACTTCCGGATCGTAGAGGGCGTCGACTGACACCGGCGATCGCATGGTGGCCGCCTCCCCGGCGGTCACCATGCCCGGGCCACCCTGCATCGGCAGCCGTCGCGACCTCACCCCGCGTCAGCTATCGATGCGGGTCGGCTGCTGCAACAGGTCCACCGACATTGACAAGCGATTGGATCTGATTCTGTTCCCTGGGGGCATGCTTGCTTGCGGCGCGCCTCGGACCGTGCGGCCCGCGCAGCGAACTGACTGGGTCAGGAAGAGCAAGGGTGTGCGGAGTGGTGACCGAGGAGGCTCGCGGCACCGCCCACCCAGACACTGCGTCCTTCCCCCTTGGTCAGGGTGAGGACCGCCGAACGGCCCGTCTGGGTGTATTGGGTGATCTGCAACTGTCGGCCTGCGTGGATGCGGGGGTCGGCGCTGACCTGGGCCGCGCTTGAAACGCCGGTGGCCCGGTCCACGGCGAGATCCCGGCCGAGGTACGCGTTCGTCTGGATCGCGCGTTCGGGCATACCTGTGATGTCGTTGCGGCAGAACAGATGGATCCCGTTGACGTTCAGCTCGCGCTGCAGGGCCATGAGCCGGTCGTAGTCCAGACCGCCCAGTTGTCGCTGCAGTCGGGCGAAGGCGCCGGGTGCCACCTCGACGGTCAACTTGGGCGAGCCGACGGACAGGACCGGCAGCCCGGCGGCCAGGGACGGAAGCGGCACGTGGAAGATCTCCTCCAATGCCTGCGCGCGGCCGTACGCGATCAAGGGCTCACTTGAGTCGAACTGAAGCATGACCGTGCCGTCGCCGGCAAGCGAGGCCCGTGCCGATCCGCCCGACGGCGTGGTGATCAGCAGGTCAAGGCCTGCGGTGATGGCCCCGGTCTGGGTGAGCGCGTGCACGGTGCCGATGAAGCCGTGGGCGCACGCTCCGAGTGCCTTCCCGGTCGGTGTCAGGACGGTCAGGTCGAGCTCGTACCCGGAAGGGCTCTGAAGCCCGGTCCGTTGGCGGACGGCATCGACGAAGACGGTCTCGGGGGCGCCGGTGCGCCGGGCCAGATCCCGGCGTTGGGCTGAGCTCAATGCTGCGACGTCGGCGCCGATGACGACAGCGAAGGGGTTGCCCAGCCCGTTGTTCGGATCGCGGGGGTCGACGAACGCCGAGCCGAGAACGACCCGGACACCGGCCTGCGGCACCACGCGTCGGTCTGCCGTTCTCGCCGCCGGGGAGCCGTGACGGGGCCCGGTCTGGTCCGTGCCGCTCATGCGTCGGGGCACAGGATGAACAGCGGGAAGGCGCGGTGGCTGGGCTGGTCGCCGGCCTGCCTCAGTGCCTCGCGGATGTCACGCAGGTGGCCGGTGGTCATCTGCAGTGGGGGCTCGTCGGGCTGGTAGACGGCGCGGATGGGATAGTCCACGCCCGGTTTCCGGGTCATCTCGATGTGGCAGCCGAGTACATGGGTGACCGTCCGGCGGTCGCAGAAGTCGATCAAGCGATCGATCGTCCGGCTGAATGCCTGCCAGTCCTTGATGGAGAGGCGGCCGGGGTAGACCGTGTCGCCGGTCAGGAGGAACCCGGTCCACGGGTCGTAGAACGTGACGGCGGCCTCGTGGTGGCCCGGGGTGGCCAGACATTCCAGCACTCGGCCCCCGAGGTCGATCTGCGCCACGGCTTCGGGGTGGTCGGTGAATCCGAAGTACGGCCAGGCGGTGGCCGGCTCCGCGCTGACAACCGTGGTGTCAGGGCGATCGGTGAACTGGCCGTCGCCCGCAATGTGGTCGCCGTGCGGATGGGTGTGCAGCACGAGCAGTTGGTACCCGTGCCGGGGGTGACGGGCGAGCCAGGAATCGATGAGCTCGTCGACCGCTCGGCGCAGAGGGAAGAACTCGGACGATGCAGTGGCCCCGGTGTCGATCAGCACCGCCCGGGCGTTGCCGAAGAACAGGAACAGGAACGGCGCCTCGTAGTCGATCGCCATGTTCTGCCGCAGGACGAACGTGTGCTCGTCGTAGGCATGGACCTGGATGTCCGGGTCGGTGTTGTGCTTGGCGGACGGTGATCCGTGGATCCACCGGACGTCCAGTCCATGAGGGCTGAGGGCCTCTCCGGTGAAGTCGATCAGGCAGGTGCGTGCGCCCATGACGTCTCCTCGAGTGCGTCGTCTTGGCGGGCCGGGTACGGCGCACATCTCGTCCGGGGCAGGCAGATCCAAGCCTCCGCCGCAACGCTAACACGGACGGTCGGGTCGCTTCACTGCCCACCGCAGCCACGCCCGTGTGACATGCCAGGCCCCGCCGAGCTGGAAGTCCGCACCCCGGCCGACCGCCCCCGGGGCGCAGGTGGGAGTCCGGGGCCCCGGGGCCGCCGTCCGGCGCGGGGGTCCTCGATGTCGATGCCGACCGCACCGGCGGCGGCGTCCCGGCCGGCGGCGGTGGGGGACCGGCGTGTCACGGGGCGGGGTGGGAGCTGTCCTGGGCGTCGTCCCCGCGTTGGTGGCCACGGCGGGCGTCGCGGTCGAAGATGCCCAGGACCTCGCAGGGCCCGCCCTCGGCGCCGATGGCGTGCGGCAGCATGGTGGGGAACTCCGCCGCCTGGTTCGTCTCCACGCGGATGCGCCGGTTGCCCAGCAGCAGGACCGCGGTGCCGGACAGGACGACGAGCCACTCCCGGCCCGGGTGGGCGCGCAGGCGGCCGGGGTTGTCGGGCGGCGGGTTCGTCATGCGCTGGCGCACCACGCTCATGCCGGGCTCCGCCTTGATCGGCCAGCGCATGAGCCCGCGGGCCCCGTCGATCGTCGGGCTGATGATGACGTCGTCGGCCGCGTTCTCGACGAGCTGGTCCAGCGAGGTGTCCAGGGCCCGGGCGAGCGTGACGAGCTGGTCCAGGGCGAGACGGCGCCGGCCGTTCTCGATCCGGCTGAGCGTGGACGGGCTGACCCGGGCGCGGGAGGCCAGTTCCTCCAAGGACCAGCCCTGCGCCACCCGCAGGGCGCGGATCCGCTTGCGTACCAGGCTGTCCAGCTCACCGTCCTCTTGCGTCATGGGCAACAGGATATGCGTTGACGGCAAGGCGTGGGCTGCCGTGGTGACATGGCCCGTACGTGACGGGGGCGGGGTCCGGCCCTGGGTGCTCGGCTCGGTCCGGAGCCGGCGTGGAAGTCCGAGGCGGATCTCTGATGGTCCGACACCAACGCTCCAGCTCAGCACATGTGAGGACCGTCGCGCGAACGGCCGGCGCAACTCGGCATCCCCACGAAAGCCAAAGAAGACGTTGACAATGATGAATGCCAAAGTACTCTTTGACATATGCGACTGAGCGATCCCAAGGCGATTCGCGCCCTGGCTCACCCGACCCGGCTGGATCTGCTGGAGACACTCGGCAGGATCGGGCCGGCCACGGCGGCCACCTGCGGGCGGCTGCTGGGCGTGTCCCAGGCCAGCTGTTCGTTCCACCTGCGCCATCTGGCGAAGTACGGCTACGTCGAGGAGGCCGGGCCGGGCAGTGACCGGCGCGAGCGGCGCTGGCAGGTCGTCGACCGGCAGATGCTGTTGGCCGGCAGCGGGCAGGTCGATCCGCTGGTGGTGCAGCAGCTGAGCCGGGTGGTGGTCGAGCGCGAGGCCGCCCGGGTGCTCGACTGGGTGGACCGCTCGCCCGGCGAAGACACCGAGTGGCGGGACGCGGCCCGGGGGATGGCGGCCACCGTGCGGGTCACGGCTGCCGAGGCCGCCGAGATCAAGGCGCAGTGGCGGGCGATCCTCGCCCCGTACCTGGCGCGGGACGCGGCCGAGGCCGTTCCGGGCGCCGAGCCGGATGCACCCGTCGCCGACCGGCGGCACGTCCGGTACTTCATGGCGGCATCGCCGCTGGCCGACACGGACCTGGGGGAGAACACCGATGACTGCTGACACCACCACGCCGATCGACTTCACCGGTAGTGCGCCGATCGCCGGAAGCCTCGACGTGCGCTGGAACCACGGCGTGCGGTCGCGGCGGGCCGACGCCGAGCCGCTCATCCAGGTGCACGCCTACGATGAGCACACCTTCGTCCTGCGCCAGAGCAAGAGCGTCAGCTACGAGGCGCCCTTCCTCTACCTGCTCTTCGGCAACGAGCGTGCCCTGCTGCTGGACACCGGGGCCACGGCCGACCCGGCCCGGTTCCCGCTGCGGACGACCGTCGATGCGCTGGTGGACACCTGGCTGCGCGAGCACCCGCGCCCGGACTACGAGTTGGTCGTGGCCCACACGCACGGGCACGGCGACCACGTCGCCGCCGACGCGCAGTTCGCCGACCGGCCGGCCACCACGGTGGTGGCCAGGGAGGCGGAGGCGGTCCAGGAGTTCTTCGGCTTCACCTCCTGGCCGCAGGAGACCGTCGTGTTCGACCTCGGCGGCCGCGTGCTGGAGGTGATCGGCTCTCCGGGCCACCACAAGGCCGCCGTCACCATTCACGATCCGTGGACGGGCATCCTGCTCACCGGTGACACCGTCTACCCGGGCCGGCTCTACGCCTTCGACTTCGCGGAGTTCACCGCGACGCTGGATCGGCTGGTGGACTTCACCCGGAGCAGGCAGGTCACCCACGTGCTGGGCTGCCATGTCGAGCTCACCGACCGCCCGGGCAAGGACTTCCCGCTCGGGGCGCGTTACCAGCCGGGCGAGCGCGAACCGCAGATGACGGTGGAGCAGTTGGTGGCGGTACGGGACGCGGCACACGCCGTCGCCGACCGGCCCGGGGTCCACGTCTTCGACGACTTCATCCTCTTCAACGGGCCGTGCACCTCCGCACAGCTCGGCATGATCGTCCGAGGACTCGCCCACAAGGCGGGCCGGGGCCTCGCCGCCGCCGTCGGCCGGTGACCCACGTCGACGCATCGTCAGATCGGTCTGCTCTCGGGGAGTTGCCCTCCGGGGAGGCGGCCCCGGGTCGGGGTGTCAGGATCGATGTGGCATCGTGGCCCGCATGGCCGAATCGATCGATCCTTCGCTCGCCGATGCCGAACTGACCGCCTTCGTCGAGGCAGTCCGACAGGACCCCGACCTCCGGCCCGTGCCGTGGGCGCGGCGGAGCTGCGGCGCGCCCAGCGTCTCCGTGTCGACGCCCGGCCCCGCGGCCCCGAGATCGCCCACGTCGATGATCTGACGATCGGTCCGGCTGCCGTGGGGGTCCGTCTCTACCGGCCCTCGGCGGCCTGCGGGCCGCTGGTGGTGTTCCTGCACGGCGGGATGTGGACGATCGGCGATCTGGAGTCGCACGATCGGTTGTGCCGCCGATTGGCGTTCAGGACCGGTGCGGCGGTGCTGAGCGTCGACTTCCGCCGGGCTCCGGAGCATCCGTGGCCGGCTGCCGTCGACGACTGCGTGGAGGTCGTCCGATGGGCGGTCGCCGGCGGGGATTCCGGCACCGGGACTGCCGGCCCGATCGTGGTCATGGGTGACAGCTCCGGCGGGAACCTGGCCGCGCTCGCCTGCCTGCGTCTGCGCGACGAGGGCGGGCCGCTGCCGGCCGCCCAGATCCTGGCGTACCCCAACACCGATCTGACGCTCTCCTGCCCCAGCGCACGGTCGAAGGCCGCGGGCTGGGGCCTGGCGGCCGACGACGTCGCGTGGGGGGCCGAGCAATGGGTCCCGGACCCGTCCCGGCGGGCCGACCCCGGGATCAGCCCGCTGTTCGCCGCCGATCTCGGCGGGCTCCCGCCCACCGTGGTGATCACTGCGGAGCACGACCCGCTCCGTGACGAGGGCGATGCCTATGCCGCCCGGTTGGCCGCCGCGAACGTTCCGGTCGTCCACCGTTGCGAGGCAGGAATGATCCATGGATTCCTCACCCTCGACACCCTCTCGCCGGCCACCGCTGCGGCGGGAGAACGGCTCTTCGCGGATCTCACCGACCTGCTCGGCCGGAATCGCTGAGCGTCCCGCGCACAGGGGAGGGCGCCTGCTGGTCGGGCAGGGGGCAGGCCGTAGGATCGCGTGCCATGCCTGCCTCTGAGCCCACCATCCTCGCCACCTCGGGCGGACACCGCGCCGGAGCCCGCACCATGGTCGAGTTCGACGCCCTGGTGCACCACGCCGTCGATCTGTCCGGCGCCCACGGTCGCCGACCCCGGGTGATGTACGTCGGTACGGCCATCGGCGACGCCGAGCACTTCACCTCCCGGATGACGGAGGCCGCCCGGATCGCCGGGTTCGACCTGACCCCGCTCCACCTGTTCCCGCGGCCCAACCACGAGGACGTCGAGGCGACCGTGCTGGAGCAGGACGTGGTCTGGGTGATGGGCGGCTCGGTCGCCAACCTGCTGGCGGTCTGGCGGGTGCACGGGCTGGACGCGATCCTGCGGCGGGCGTGGGAGGCGGGCGTGGTGCTGAGCGGGGTGAGCGCCGGCTCGATCTGCTGGTTCCGCGGCGGCACCACCGACTCCTTCGGGCCCGAGCTGCAGCCGATCACCGACGCCCTCGGCTTCCTGCCCTACGGCAACGGCGTGCACTACGACGTGGACCCGGGCCGCCGCCCGCTGGTCCACCGCCTCGTCGCGGACGGCACCCTGCCCACCACGCACTGCACCGACGACGGTGTCGGTCTCGTCTACCGGGGCACCGAGCTGGTCGAGGCCGTCGCCGAACGCTCCGGCAAGGGCGCCTATCTGGTCACCCGCGACGGTGACGCCGCCGTCGAGCACCGGCTGGACGTCCGGGCCCTCCCCGCCCCCTGATGCGGCGCCGTGCCGACGGCTCGGCGGCTCCGACGGCCCGGAAGGTCCGTTCGGCCGTCCGGGTGGGGTGCCGCGCCGTCGTGTCCGGCGGCACGCGCACGCCCCGCCGAAGAGCCTCCCCCACCTGCCACGGGGCTGACGGCGTGTCGGATGGCGGTCACCGGTCGGCGCCGCAAGAGTGACGGACGGACCTCACGACAAGGAGCGAGCGATGCCCGAAGTCACCACCCCGTACGCGACCGGCACGCCATGTTGGGTCGATCTGATGGCGAAGGACCAGCAGGCCGCGCTGGACGTCTACCGCGACCTGTTCGGCTGGCAGGGGCAGCCCGGCCCGGCCGAGTTCGGCGGGTACGCGGTCTGTGAGCTGAACGGCAAGGCCGTGGCCGGCATCGGTCCGGCGATGGCCCCCGAGGGCATGCCCACCCCGCCCACCGTCTGGACGAGCTACCTGGCCAGCACGGACGCCCAGGCCACCCAGGACGCCATCGTCGGCGCGGGCGGCACCCTGCTCGCCCCGGTGATGGACGTCGGCAACCTCGGCCGGATGCTGATCGCCGCGGACCCGCAGGGCGCGGTCTTCGGTGTCTGGCAGCCCGGCGAGTTCTTCGGCGCCAAGGTGGTCAACGAGGCCGGCGCGCTGACCTGGAACGAGCTGCACACCAACGACGTCCCCGGTGCCACCGGCTTCTACGGGGAAGCGTTCGGCATCGAGATCGAGCCGATGGAGGGCGCCGACTCCTACTGGGAGCTGCGGGTCGGCGGCCGCGCGGTCGGCGGGGTGACGCTGCTCGCCAACGACCCGCCCGGCACGCCGGCGCACTGGCTGACCTACTTCGCGGTCGACGACACGGACTCCACCGTGGACGCCCTGGTCAAGCGCGGCGGCACCGTCCTCGCCCCGCCGTTCGACATGGCGGCCGGCCGGATGGCCGTGGTCGCCGACCCGCAGGGCGCCCCGTTCGCGATGATCAAGCCCACCCCGATGTAGTCCGCACGGCCGGCCTGCCCGCCCGGCCTGCCCGCCCGGGAGCCGCCGGGCGGGCCCAGGCCGTCCATCGGGCCGTGTCGCCGAGCCGTCACCGGGCCGGACGGATCCGGGCCGGCCGCCGCCGTCACTCCGGGGGCATGACCGCCCTCGGAGGTCAGGATGCGTGGCCGGGGGCCCGGTGACCGGTCCGGTAGCGGCCCGGGGTCGTTCCCATGACGTCGGTGAACGCCGCGATGAAGCCGCTGGGGTTGGCCCATCCGCAGGCGTAGGCCGTCCGGGTGGCGTCGTGGCCGTCGGCGAGGAGCACGAGCGCGTGGTGGATGCGCAGTTGGGTGCGCCACTCGTGGAACGTCATGCCGAGCTCGCTGCGGAAGAGCCGGCTGAGGGTCCGGGTGCCGGCCCCGACCGCCTTGCCGAGCTCGGCCAGCGTGGCGTTGTCCGCCGGCGTCTCGTACAGGATCCGGGCGATGGCCCGCAGCCGGTCGTCCCGTGGCTCCGGCAGGTGCAGTGGTTGTTCGGGCGCCTCGCGGAGTTCGTCGACGAGGACCCGGAGCAGGCGCAGGCGCGCCGAGCGGCTGTGGTCGGGCCCGGCGTCGCCGTCCTGACCGGGACGGGTCAGGGCGAGCAGGACCTCGCGGGCGAGGCCGGAGGCCAGGAACACGGCCGGCTGGCCCGGTACGCGCCGGGCGAGGGACGGCGGGAGAAAGACGATCCGCATGTCGGTGTCGCCGTGGGCGCGGTGCTGGTGCGTGCATCCGGCAGGGGTCCAGGCGACCCGGTCGGCGGGGACGATCGAGGTGCCGCGCTCGGTGCGGACGGCCAGGACGCCGCCGGCCGCGTAGACCAGGTGTCCCCGTGCGTGCGACTGCACCGTGCTGGTTCCGCCGGACGGCCAGAGGTGGCGGCCGCCGGACGGCCACGTCTGTGAGGTCACACCCGCGGCCGGGCGGGATTGGCCGTGAACGGGCATCAGTTGGCCTCCTGGCGCTAACGAGCCACACCTTGAGCCGGTGACACTACCTTCCATGCGGAGTGGCCTCCGGCCGGGGAATCGCCCCGGCCGGACCCATGCCGTCGCGGCAGCGTGCCCCGGTGCCGCGTCCCGAGAGAAGGAGCGGCACATGGCGACATTCGTTCTGGTACCCGGCGCGTGGAAGGGCTCCTGGTCGTTCGAGGCGGTGGTTCCGCTGCTGGAGCGTGCCGGGCACACGGTGCATGCCCTGACCCTGACCGGTCTGCGGCCGGACGACGACCGCGCGACGGTCGCGGCCGCCAATCTCGACACGCACGCGGAGGACGTCCTGCGGCTCCTCGATCGTGCCCGCCTCACCGACGTGACACTGGTCGGCCACAGCTACGCCGGGATGGTGGTCGCCGCCGCGGCCGATCGCGCCGGCGGCCGCGTCTCGCGACTGGTGCACCTGGACGCCTACGTGCCGCGCGACGGCGAGTCGTGCTGGTCCTCGACGAACGAGCACTTCCGGGAGGTGTTCGCTGCCGGGGCCGCGGCCACCGGCTACGCCGTCCGACCGCCGGACGGCGGCGATCCCCGCCGCCGTCCCCATCCCCTCGCCTCGTTCCTGCAGACGATCCGGCTCTCCGACCCGCCCGCCCGCATTCCCCGCCGGGAGTTCGTCTACTGCTCGGGATGGGAGGACCGGACGCCGTTCGCCGCACTCCGCACCCGGCTCCGCGCCGATCCCGCGTGGCAGGTCCACGACCTCCCGACCGGCCACGACGCCATGCACGAGGACCCCGAGGCGGTCGCCGCCCTGCTCCTCGGTGCGCCGCACCAGAGGTGATCTGGAAATCAGATCACCTACAACAAAAACGTCTATTAGACAGAATTACCGCCTCGCCCGAGGATTTCTCATGCGGTAGCAACAGTCGTCGCGACACCGGATGGACTACCGCCTGAGTGGAGGTTGCAATGCCCAGTGAAGAGACCGACGTCGTCGTCGTCGGGGCGGGCCAGGCGGGTGTGGCGATGAGCGAGCACCTGGGAGCCCACGGCATTCCGCATGTCGTCCTGGAGCGGCACCGGGTCGCCGAGCGGTGGCGTTCGGAGCGGTGGGACTCCCTGGTCGCGAACGGGCCCGCGTGGCACGACCGGTTCCCGGGGCTGGAGTTCTCCGACATCGACCCCGATGCCTTCGCCTCGAAGGACAGGGTCGCGGACTACTTCTCCGCGTACGCGGAGAAGATCGGCGCCCCGATCCGGTGCGGTGTCGAGGTGACCTCCGTCCGCAGGCACGCCGGTCGGCCCGGATTTCGGGTCGAGACCTCGGAAGGCGTGATCGACGCGCGCTTCGTCGTGGCCGCGACCGGGCCGTTCCAGCGGCCGGTGATCCCGCCCATCGTCCCGGCCGGTGCCGTCCCCGTGCAGATCCACTCCAACGAGTACCGCAATCCGCAGCAACTGCCCGACGGCGCCGTCCTCGTGGTCGGCAGCGGCTCCTCGGGCGTCCAGATCGCGGACGAGCTGCGCCGGTCCGGTCGGCGGGTCCTGCTCTCCGTCGGCCCCCACGACCGCCCTCCCCGCGAGTACCGCGGGCGGGACTTCTGCTGGTGGCTCGGCGTGCTCGGGCTCTGGGACGCCCAGACGCCCCCGCAGGGTGCCGACCACGTCACCATCGCGGTCAGCGGAGCCCGGGGCGGCCACACCGTCGACTTCCGGGCCCTGGCCGCCGAGGGCATCGAGCTCGTCGGTCTGACCACGTCCTACGACGACGGCGTGCTGCGCTTCGCCCCGGATCTCGCCGCGAACATCGCGCTCGGCGACAGCAAGTACCTCGAACTCCTCCGGGCGGCCGACGCGTACGTCGAGCGCAACGGGCTGGACCTCCCCGAGGAGCCGGCGGCCCACATCCTCGGACCGGAGCCGGACTGCGTCGCCCGCCCCGTCCTGGAGCTCGACCTGGCCGGGGCCGGTGTCACCTCGATCGTCTGGGCGACCGGCTACGCCACCGACCACAGCTGGCTCGACGTCGACGCGTTCGACGAGAACGGCCGGCCGGACCAGCGACGGGGAGTCTCCACCGAGCCCGGCGTCTACTTCCTGGGCCTGCCGTGGCAGTCCCGCCGCGGGTCGAGCTTCATCTGGGGTGTCTGGCACGATGCCGCGTACGTCGCCGACCACATCACCACCCAGCGTGGCTACCTCGCCCACGGCACCGCCGACCGACCGGGCGGGGCAGCCGGATAACCCGGTAGCCGATCGCCGGGACGACCGGGGAGCGGGTGGCCCTGCTGTGGCCGCCTGCTCCCGAGGAGTGCTCAGCGGGTTGTGTCAGGAACGTGGGTGGTGAAGCAAGCAGATCCCGGTGCTTCGGGTCCACAGAACCGGTCGACGAGCAGGCGGTTGCCGTCGAGCCCCAGGGAGTCCATGGACGGCCGATGCGGCGGGCGCGCGTCGGCCGCCTGCTTTCCACGGCCGGCGGATCGGCCTCGGGCGTGGCAGCGGGCCTTCGTGTCGTGTGATCCTTTGACGGTCACCGAGGAAGGCCCGCGTTTCCGTGTGGGCCGGGAAGGCGCGCCCGTGCCCACGCCAGACCATGACGACGGCTCCCAGGACCGCGCGGGGAAGTACGCCCTGGTGGAGCGGGAGCGGCGCTTCCTGATGGCCGGTCCGCCGCCGGCCTCGTCCGTCCGGGAAGTGCGGCGGATCACCGATCGGTATCTGACGGGCACCCGGCTGCGTCTGCGCCGGGTGGACCGGGCGGCTCCCGTCCGGACCGAGTTCAAGCTCACCCAGAAGGTGCCCGCCGCCCGGCCGGGCCCCGTGCAGGGGACGATCACCAACACGTACCTGTCCCGGGCCGAGTACGACGTCTTCGCCACGCTGCCCGCCCTGGTGCTGACCAAGACGCGCCTGAGCGTCCCTCCCCTGGGCTTCGACGTCTTCGATCCGCCGCTGCACGGTCTGGTCCTGGCGGAGGCGGAGTTCGGCACGGACGAGGAGACGGCGGCCTTCGAGCCGCCTGCGGACATCGTCGCCGAGGTGACGGCCGATCCGCGCTTCACCGGCGGGCGACTCGTCCGCGCCGGCCGCGCCGACCTGGTCTCCTGGCTCGGCGACTACGGGATCGACCTCGTCCCGGACGACGGGGGCCGTGACCGCACGGGCCCGGCCGCAGCCTGCCGGCTCCTGGTCCGCGCAACGGGTGCGGCGGTCCAGGAGCCGGCGCCGTCAGGGCGTCTGCGGGGCCCCTGTCGCGAAGGCGAGGTTCTCCGGGCTGAGCAGCCGGTCGAGCTGCTCCTCCGTCAGGAGTGCGCGTTCGAGGACGAGGGCGCGGATGCTGCGCCCGGTCGCGAGGGCCTCGGCGGCGACGCCGGTCGCGGCGGTGTAGCCGATGACGGGGTTGAGCGCGGTGACGGTGCCGATCGCGCGGTCGACGTTGCTGCGCAGGTGGTCGGGGTTGGCGGTGATGCCGGTGACGCAGCGTTCGGTCAGGGTCGCGCAGGCGCGGGTGAGCAGGGCCAGCGAGTCCAGCAGGCTGTGGGCGATGACCGGTTCGAAGGCGTTGAGCTGGAGCTGCCCGGCCTCGGCGGCCAGGGTGACGGTGGTGTCGTGGCCGATGACGCGGTAGGCGACCTGGTTGACGGCTTCGGGGATGACGGGGTTGACCTTGCCGGGCATGATGCTGGATCCGGCCTGGACGGGCGGCAGGTTGATCTCGCCGAGCCCGGTGCGCGGACCGGAGGAGAGCAGCCGCAGGTCGTTGCAGATCTTGGACAGCTTGACGGCGATGCGCTTGAGCACGCCCGAGAGCTGCACGAAGGCGCCGACGTCCCAGGTGGCCTCGACCAGGTCCGGGGCGGTGCGGAGCGGAAGGCCGGTCACCTCGCGCAGGTGCGCGCACACCGTCCCGGCGTACCGGTCGGGAGCGTTGAGGCCGGTGCCGATCGCCGTGCCGCCGAGGTTGATCTCCAGCAGCAGCCGGCCCGCCTCGGCCAGACGCTCGACGTCCTCACGGACGGTGGCCGCGAAGGCGCCGAACTCCTGACCGAGTGTCATGGGGACGGCGTCCTGGAGTTGGGTGCGGCCCATCTTCACCACCGGCGCGAACGCGGCGGCCTTCACCGAGAACGCGTCGGCCAGGCCCGTGAGGCCGTCGCGCAGTTCGCCCGCGCCGGTCTGCAGCGCGATGCGGACGGCCGTGGGGTAGGCGTCGTTGGTGCTCTGGCTGAGGTTGACGTGCTCCAGCGGGTGGAGTTCGTCGTAGTCGCCGCGGGGTGGCCGAGCAGTTCCAGGGCGCGGTTGGCGATCACCTCGTTGGCGTTCATGTTGGTGGAGGTGCCGGCGCCGCCCTGGAGCACGTCGACCACGAACGCGTCGTGCAGGCGGCCGGCGCGGATCTCGCCGCAGGCGCGGACGATGGCGTCGGCCCGGCCGTGGTCGAGCAGGCCGAGGTCCCGGTTGGCCAGCGCGGCGGCCTGCTTGACGCAGGCCAGCGCGACGACGAGGGCGGTGTGGACGCCGACGGGCGTACCGGTGAGCGGGAAGTTCTCCACCGCCCGCAGGGTGTGGACCCCGTAGTAGGCCCCGGCCGGGACGTCGCGCTCTCCCAGCAGGTCGTGTTCGGTGCGCTGCGGTGCGGTGGCGGGGGCCCTCATGCCTGGTACTCCGGGAGGATCTCGGTCACCGGTGCCGGCGGAGTGCGGCGGTCGGCGCGCACCGCGACGGCGCGGCCTGCGACGCCGAGCGCGAGCAGCACGGCCACCGTGCCCAGGGTGAAGGTCTCGAAGACGGTGCGCGACACGCCCCAGGTACCGGCGAAGTCGTAGCCGACGCCCAGCGCGTGTTCCAGGACGCCCGGGAAGAGGGCGATCCAGGACCCGAGGGCGATCCACGCGTAGACCAGGCCGAGGCTGATCCGGAACCCCCAGCGGCCGAACGGCACCCGGTACGGGCGCTGCACGTCCGGGTGGTTCCTGCGCAGCGTGCCCAGGGCGGGGACGACGACCAGGTAGGACAGCAGCAGCGTGGTGACGGCCACCGTGAGGACGACCTTGAAGACGGCCGCCGCGCTGCCGTCGACCAGCAGGGTGGCGGCCAGCATGAAGGCGGTCGCGGTGACGCCGGAGACGAGGTTCATCCGGACGGGTGTGCCCAGGCGCGGGTGGAAGGCGCCCAGGGAGCGGCTGAAGAACCCGCCGTCCGCGGCGGCCATGGCCTGCATGCGGTCGCTGACGATCATCCAGGCACTGCCCTGGGTCATCAGCACGAGGACGAACAGGGCGCTGGTGACGGCGAGCATCGCGTGGCCGGCGGCGCCGTAGCTGCCGAACACCAGGGACGCGGCGTCAAGGAAGCCGCCGACGCCGGTGATCCGCTCGGCCGGGACGACGGCGAGGACCGCGAACACCGGCAGCAGGTAGCAGCAGGTGGCGACGGCGCCGGACACCCCGATGGAGACCGGGACGTCCCGCCGGGGGTTGCGCATCTCCTCGCCGGCGGCGTTCGGGGCCTCGAAGCCCACGTAGGCGAACAGCAGGATCGGCACCAGCGCCAGGAACCCGCCGGCGGTGGGTCTGAAACCGGTGTCCGTGAGGCCCTTGAAGCCGTGCTGGAGGCCGTAGACCAGCGCGGTCGCGGTGACCGTCAGCAGGACGACGACCTTGGCGATCGCGCCGACCGTGGTGATCCACTTGCCGCGCCGGAGGAGACCACCGCGGTGAGGATGGCGACCCAGATGAACACCAGCTTGAAGGTGTAGTCGGCGACGGTGCCGCTGCCGAGCCGGGTGATGTGGCCGTCCCAGGCGCCGGCGGCCGCGAAGACCAGCGACCCGCCCAGCCAGACCGGGTTGGTGACCCAGTAGAACAGGGTGGTGAGCGCGGCGGCGGTGCGGCCGTAGGCGAGCCTGACCCACACGTACGGGCCGCCCTCCTGCGGGAACGCCGCGCCGGTCTCGGCGAAGAGCAGCGCGTACGGGACGAGGAAGAACAGCGCCAGGGCGGCCGTCCAGGTGACGGCCTCGCCGCCGCCGGTGGCGATCTGGCCGATCACGTCGGCCGAGATCACCGCGGCGACGCCGAGGGCCATGATGTCGAAGCGGCCGAGGCTGCGGTGCAGGTTCGGCACGGAGTCGGGTCCGTCGCCGGCTGCCCGGCCGTCCGGTGCGGGGGTGGTGGACACGGGAACTCCTCGGAGGGCTGGCGGAGATGGGGGACGTTCAGCGCAGTGCGAGGGTGGGGACCGGGCCGTCCCGACGGGGGCTGGGGACGGCCCGGTGGTCCGTGGGCTGCCGCGCCGTCAGGCGCGGAGCTCACCGGTGGGAAGCACGCGCTCCAGGACCTGACGCATGGCGTCGACGGCCTCCTTGGCCTCGGCCTCCGTCATGATCAGTGCGGGGGAGAGGACCAGGGAGTGCGCGCAGTCGCGGACGATGACGCCGGTCTCGCGGCGGATCACGTCCGGCAGCAGCGGCTGGAGCATCGGCAGCGGCTCGCGGGTGCCTCGGTCGGCGACCAGCTCGACGGCGAGCATCATGCCGACGGACCGGATCTCGCCCACCACGGGCAGGTCGCCGAGCTGAGCCTCCAGCTCGCGGTGCAGGTGGCCGCCGATCTCGGTGGCGCGGGCGAGCAGGCCCTCGCGCTCGATGATGTCCAGGTTCTCCAGCGCGACGGCGGCGGCGACGGGGTGCCCGTTGTAGGTGTAGCCCATCGGGAAGCCGTGGTCGGCGAGCAGCTGCTCGGCGACGCGGTCGCCGACGAGCAGCGCCCCGAGCGGGATGTAGCCCGAGGTGATGCCCTTGGCGGTGACGATGATGTCGGGGGTGATGCCGAAGTGCTGCGCGGCGAACCAGCTGCCGACCCGGCCGTAGGCGGTCACGACCTCGTCGAGGATCAGCAGGATCCCGTGCCGGTCCAGCACCTCGCGCACGCGCGGCCAGTAGTCGGCCGGCGGGACGAGCATGCCGCCGACGCCCATGATCGGCTCGCCGATCATCGCGGCGATGTTGCCCGGGCCGATCTCGGCGATCCGCTCCTCCAGCTCGGCGATGAGGAAGTCGGTCGGGTCCTGGCCGCCGTAGAGCTCGCTGCGGTACGGCCACGGCGGGGTCAGGTGGGAGACGTGCGGCATCATCGGGGCGAAGCCCTCGTGGTACACCGGGAAGCCGGTCGCCGAGCCGCCGCCGTAGCCGATGCCGTGGTAGGCCTTGTGCCGGGCCAGGATCCAGGTGCGGTCCGTCTCGCCGCGCCGGTGGTGGTAGAAGCGGGCCATCTTGATAGCGGCCTCGTTGCCCTCCGAGCCGCCGGAGGTGAAGTAGACGTGGCCCAGGCCCTCGGGCGCGATCGAGGTGAGCCTGGTGGCGAGCTCGATCGCCCGGTCGTTGGAGAACTCCCAGAAGCTGGTGAAGTACTCGAGCTTCGCCATCTGCTCGTAGGCGGCGCGGGCCACCTCCTCGCGGCCGTGGCCGATCTGCGCGAGCCAGAGGCCGCCGGTGGCGTCGAGGTACGAGCGGCCGTCCACGTCGGTGAGGCGGCAGCCGGAGCCGCCGGTCATCACCACCCGCTCGGCCACGGTGCCGGGCAGGTAGGGGTGGATGATGCGGGCCCGGTCGGCGCTCCTCAGCTCGTCGGGAGTCATCGGGGTGCGGCTCATGGTGGTGCCTTCCGTGCAGGGGGTGGGGGAGAAGGTCGGCTGGGAGTCCGGCGGGTGGGCCGGCGTCAGCCGAAGGACAGCCAGGTCGTCTTCAGGCCGGTGTACTTGTCGAAGGAGTGCAGCGAGAGGTCGCGCCCGAAGCCGGACTGCTTGAAACCGCCGAAGGGCGTGGCCGGGCTGAGTGCGTCGACGGTGTTGACCGACACCGTCCCGGCGTGCAGCGCCTCGGCGACGCGGTGCGCGCGGCCCAGGTCCCGCGTCCAGACGGACGCGGCCAGGCCGTACGGGGAGTCGTTGGCGATCCGGACGGCATCGGCCTCGTCCCGGAACGGCAGGACGGTCAGCACCGGCCCGAACAGCTCCTCGCGGGCGAGCGCCGCGTCCTCGCGCAGGCCGGTGACGATCGTCGGCTCCAGGTAGGCGCCGATGCGGCCCGGCCGGCGGCCGCCCACGACGACCTGCCCGCCCGCCGCCCTGGCCTCGTCCACGGCGCCCAGGAGCCGCTGCGCCTGTGCCTCGTCGACCAGCGGGCCCAGCCGGGTGGCCGGGTCGAGCGGGTCGCCGGGTACGTAGCCGGCGGTGTGCGCGGCGACCCGGGCGGTGAACTCCTCGGCGATGTCCGCGTGCACGAGCAGCCGGGTGTTGGCGGAGCAGACCTGCCCGGCGTTGAAGCAGAAGCCGAAGGCGGCGCGCTCGGCGGCGGCGTCGAGGTCGGCGTCCGGGAAGACCAGGTTGGGGCTCTTCCCGCCCGCCTCCAGCCAGACCTGCTTGCCGTTGGACTGCGCGGCGTAGGAGAGGAAGAGCCGTCCGACCGTCGTGGAGCCGGTGAACGCGAGCACGTCGACGTCCTCGTGCAGGCCGAGGGCGCGCCCGGCGCTCTCCCCGAGGCCCGGCACGACGTTGAGCACGCCGGCGGGGATGCCGGCCTCGACGGCGAGCCGGGCCAGCAGCAGTACGGACTGCGGCGACTGTTCGGCGGGCTTGAGGACGACGCTGTTGCCGGCCGCCAGCGCCGGGGCGAGCTTCCAGGAGGCGAGGTCGAGCGGGAAGTTCCACGGGACGACGGCGCCGACGACGCCCAGCGGGACGCGGCGCACCAGGGCGAGGTTGCCGGGCGCGGCCGGGGCGATCTCGTCGTAGAGCTTGTCGACGGCCTCGGCGTGCCAGGCGAAGCAGCTTGCCGCGCCCGGCACGTCGACGGCGAGCGCCTCGGCGACGGGCTTGCCCATGTCCAGCGAGTCGTACAGGGCGAGTTCGGGGCCGTGCCGCTCGATCAGTTCGGCGAGGCGCAGCAGGCGCTTCTTGCGCGCTTCGGGCGCCAGCCCGGACCAGCGGCCGTCGGCGAAGGCCGCGCGGGCGGAGCGGACGGCGGCGTCCACGTCCGCCGCGTCGCAGGAGGCGATCTCGGCGAGGCCTTGCCGGTGGCCGGATCGGTGTCGGTGAAGGTGGCGCCCGAGCGGGCGTCACGGTGGTCGCCGTCGACGAAGGCGCGGGTCTGCGGGGTGAGCGCGGCGGCCCGGCGCTGCCAGTCGGCGTGGGAGTGGGATGCGGTGGAGTCACTCATGGGAGGGGTCCTCAGCTGCGCGCTCGCGAGTTCTTTGATGCGAGATTCAAACAATGGGTCGGACGTACGTCAATGATCGAGAGGTATCAGCGCTGTAAATTTTGATCCGCGTGTCAGAGAATGGCCGGCATGGCACGACCGAAGAACCAAGGGGCCCGACGGGGCGAGCTGATCGACGCCGCCGGGCGGGCCATCGCCGACCGCGGCATGGCCGGCCTGCGCATCAAGGACATCGCCGCCGAGGCCGGTGTCTCGGCCGGATCGGTCCTGTACTACTACCCGGAGCTCGACGACCTCGTCCTGGCCGTCCACCAGGATGCCGTGGAGCGGTACCTGGCCCGGCGCCGCGAGGCCACCGAGATGCCCGAGGGCCCGGTCGCGCGGCTGCGCGCGGCCCTCGGCTCCGGGCTGCCCGAGGGCCCGGACGACGCCGTGCACCGGCTGCTCTTCGAGCTGCACGGCCTCGCCGACCGCAGCGCCGGGCACGCGGCCCTGATGGGCTCGCTCTTCGCCCGCGAGGTCGCGCTGTACTCGACCCTGCTGGAGATCGGCGCGATGACGGGTGTCTTCGCGCTCGCCCTCCCCGTCGCCGACGCCGCACGCAACCTGGTTGCCCTGGAGGACGGGTACGGCCTGCACATCGTCGCCCGGAACCCGGTGGTGGACCGGGCGGCCGCACTCGGCCTGCTGACGGTCCACGCCCGCGCGGTCACCGGCTGCCCCGGGCTGTAGCGGCCGCGCCCAGGTCCGCCGCGGTCAGCGCGAGCGCCAGCGCGCCGTCGAGCAGGGCCGCGTCGGCGGCCGGGGTCGCGCAGGCGGCGGCGAACTCGCGCTGGTGGTTGACGGCGGGCAGCGAGCCGATGCCGATGTACGGGTGCAGTGCCCGCACCACGCGGGAGACGTTGCCCAGATCGGTCGAGGCCCGGTTCATCCGCGCGGCCGGATCGTCCGGCGCGGCGAAGCGCCGGCCGAGACCCTCGGCGTTGCGCCGGTACAGCGCCACCAGCTCCGCGTCGTTGCGGAACTCCGAGTACGGCGGGCTCTCCGGCTCGATCTCCAGCGCGCAGCCGGCGGCCAGTGCCCCGGCCTCGAAGCAGGCCTCGACCCGCGCCTGGACGCGTTCCAGCTCCTCCAGGTTCGCCGCCCGCACGTACCAGCGCCCGTCGGTGCGCTCGGGGATGGCATTGGGCGCCTCCCCGCCGCGGGTCACCAGCCCGTGCACCCGCGTCGTCGGCGGCAACTGCTGGCGCAGCAGGCCGATGCCGACCTGGGCCACGGTGAACGCGTCGGCGGCGTTGCGCCCCTGCTCCGGGTAGGCGGCGGCGTGCGCGGCGCGGCCCGTGTAGTGGACACCCAGATGGGCGACGGCGAAGGGCTCGGCCTCGGCCACGTCGACCGGGCCGGGGTGGACCATCATCGCCACGTCCACGCCCGCGAAGGCGCCGCGCTCCAGCATGACGATCTTCCCGCCGCCGCCCTCCTCGGCCGGGGTGCCGAGAACGGTGACGGTCAGCCCGAGGTCGTCGGCGACCCGGGCCAGCCCGGCGGCCGCGCCCACCGCGGAGGCGGCGATGATGTTGTGGCCGCAGGCGTGGCCGAGGCCGGGCAGCGCGTCGTACTCGGCGCAGAGCGCGACATGCAGTGGACCGCTGCCGACCGTGGCGGCGAACGCCGTCGGCAGACCGTAGGCGCCGGGGGTGACGGTGTAACCGAGGTCGTCGAGGAGCGAGGCCGTCCAGCGGGCCGCCCTCTCCTCCTCCCAGGCCGTCTCCGGGTTCGCGTGCAGCCGGTGCGACAGCGCGACGACCTGGGAGGAGGCCCGCCGCACGGTCTGCGCCAGCACCTTCCGGACGGCGGCGGGCGCCCGGCCGGGCGTGGTCCCGCGGGCCGTCGCGGGCGTCATCGGAGATCCCCGGGGACGCCGTAGCCCGGCGCCAGTTCGGGCGCGAGGGCCCGCCGGACGTAGGCGTCCTGCTGCGGCTCCCACACCCGCCACAGCGCGCCCAGGCCGGCGACCGGGTCGTCCTCCGTCCAGTCGACCCGCAGGTCGACCACCGGCCACGGCGCGGCGTCGGCGACCAGCAGGCCGGCCGAGTGCACCGGCCCCTCCTCGCCGCCCGCCGTGGCACCGGCGGTCAGCGCATCCAGCAGGCGCTGGGCGAGCGGGAGTCCGGGTTGCCCGGCGAAGGCGTCGATCATGGCCTGCGGCACGCCTTCGTGAAGCAGCATGTTGCCGGCCGCCACGCAGTCCGGGCCGACGGCCTGGGCGTGCGTGCCGAGCGCGTGCTCGCCGGAGAACGCGGCCGGGCTCCTCGGTGCCGACGGCCGTCAACTGGCGCCAGGCGATGAGCGTTTCGGTGTCCGCGGTGTGGCGGACGGCGTCCGCGGCGCTGGACCCGGCGGCGATCAGGTCGAGCAGCCACGGGCCGAGCCGGGGGTCGGTGACGTTCTGCGTGCACGCCGCCCCGACCCCCGCCCGCACGTGCGCACAGCGGGAGGCGACGGCCGGGCTGGAGGAGGCTATGGCCACCCCGACCTGCCCGGTGCGGGCGCAGCGGGCCGCGATGGAGAAGGTCACAGCAGCTCCCCGCGTTCGGCGGCCTTCGCGTGCCGGATCCCGGCCGCTTCCGTCCGGCGCGAGGCCGGGATGACGGCGGTGGCATCGATCTCCACCAGCCACTCCGGCCGGGCCAGGGCGGAGACCACCAGGCCGGTGGAGACGTAGTGCACACCCTTGAGCCGGCGGCCCATCACCCGGTAGACCGGCTCCCGGAAGCGGATGTCGGTCAGGTAGACCGTGATCTTCACGATCTCGTCCAGCGCACTGCCGGACTCCTCCAACAGCATGGCGATGTTGGCCATCGCCTTCTCCGCCTGTGCCTCGACGTCACCGACGCCGACGTTCTCGCGGGTCGTGAGGTCCTGCCCGATCTGTCCGCGCAGGTAGACGGTGCCCTCGGCGACGACGGCCTGGGCCAGGTCGTTGGCGAGGTTCTGTTCGGGATAGCTGGCCGCGGTGTTGAAGCGGCGGATGCGGTGGAACGCCATCACGCGGCCCTCCTGCCGCGCGCGCAGCGCATGCGGTCGGACGGCGGCGCGGTGGCCGGTGCCGTGGCCAGGGTCGTCATGACACACCTCTCCCGGGGTCGGTGGGGTGGGGGGATCGCGGCCGGAGGGGCCGCACCACCACTATGGGAGCGGTGCTTCCGCCGGTAAAGCAGATCTTTTAGGGTTGGGTCATCTCGGATTCAGATGAGGCAGGGAGGCGGCGCAGGCATGTCGGAGGCGGTCGGGTTCACGCTGGTGCAGTTGCGGTACTTCGTCGTGGCCGCCGAGGCCGGCAGCATGACCGCCGCCGCCGAACGGCTGCTGATCGCCCAGTCGGCCGTCTCCACCGCCGTCTCGAACCTGGAGCACGAGCTCGGCGTCCAGTTGTTCATCCGCCGCAAGGGCAAGGGGCTCGTCGCCACCGCCGCCGGCGAGCGCCTGCTGCTGCAGGCCCGCGAGCTTCTCGGCCACGCGCGCGACGTGGCCGCCGAAGCCCGCGGCGTCGAGGGCGGCCTGAGCGGGCCCGTCCGGCTCGGCTGTTTCGTCACGCTCGCCCCGTTCGTGCTGCCGCGGCTGCTGGCCGCCGCGGCGGAGCGCCACCCGCAGCTGCGGATCGACGTCCTGGAGGGCGAGGCGGACGACCTCGACCACGCCCTGCGCACCGGCCGGATCGACTTCGCCGTCACCTACAACCTGGGCCTCGGCCTGGGCATCACGCGCGAGACCGTGGCCTCCCTGCCCGCCCACGCGCTCGTCGCCGCCGACCACCCCCTGGCCGGGCGGGGCACGATCGACCTGGCCGCGCTCGCGCACGAACCGTTCGTCCTGCTCGACCTGCCGCACAGCCGCGACTACTTCTGGTCGCTGGTCACCGCCACCGGGATCACTCCCGTCGTCCGCCACCGTTCGCACAGCTACGAAGCCGTCCGCTCCCTGGTCGCCCTCGGCCACGGCTTCTCCGTCCTGCACCAGCGGCCGGCGACGGACCACACGTACAGCGGCGCCCGGGTGGCCGTGCTGGAGCTCAGCAACGAGCACCCGCGGCTGGACCTCGTCCTCGCCCGGATGGACGGCATCCGCCACACCGCCCGGGCCACGGCCGTCGCGCAGCTCGCCCACGAGCTCCTGGCCCCGCCGGCGCCCGCCGGCCGGTCGTGACCGGCGCCGCCCGGCGGGCCTACCCGAACGCTGCACATTCGCTGCGCCTCGCGCGCCGGGTGCCCGGTGCGAGAGTGGAGGCGCGGGAGTCGTTCGACGTGGGAGGTGCTCGATGTCCGATGGCGGATTGAGCGACGAGGACAGCGCTCTGGTGCGCGACTTCGTGGATGTCCCGCCGGGCCTCTCGGTGGACCGCACGGACGTCCAGCGGGCCCGGCTCGCGCAGTCGGTGGGCGGGCGCTTCAGGAAGGTGGCGCCCGGCCTCTACGAGATCGTCACCCACGCCGCGGACCGTGCGGACGCGTGACGCGTGACGCGTGATGCGTGATGCGTGACGCGTGAGGATCGACGCCGGACGCTCGCAGCGCCCGGCGTCACTGCTGTGGCCGCGGCGCCGGCGCCGCGCCTGCCGTCCCCGTCCACGCGCGGAGTTTCTCCGGGTTGCGGACGGCCCAGATGTGCGTGACACGGTCACCGGTGATCCCGAACGCCGCCACCGTCACGGTGACGCCGGCGTGCTGGGCGACCAGACCGGGACGGCCGTTGACCGTCCGTTCCAGGAGCGCGAGGCCGGGGGCCTTGGCCGCGATGTGGATCAGGTACTGGGCGATGCGCGCGCTGCCCTCCACCGGGCGCAGAGCGGCACCGGCCAGGCCGCCGCCGTCGGCGGTCATGGCGGCGTTCGGGTCGAGGAGGCCGACCAGGGCCTCGATGTCGCTGGACTCCCAGGCCTGCTTGAACTGCCGTACCAGAGCGGCCTGTCCGCCGACCGCCGCAGTGGCAGCCGCCGGCGACGGGGCCGCCGAGGCCCGCGCGGCGCGGACGCGCCGACGGGCGGAGGAGGCCAGCTGCCGGCAGGCCGCGGGCGTCCGGCCGACGATCGCGGCCACCTCGGCGAAGGGGTACCGGAACACGTCGTGCAGGATGAACGCCACGCGTTCGGCCGGCGTCATCGCCTCCAGGACGACGAGGAAGGCCATGTTCACCGACTCGTCGAGCGTGATCCGGTCCGCGGGATCGGCCGACTCGGCCCGGCCGTCCGCTCGCCCGTCGATCCACTCCGAACGGTCGGGCAGCGGCTCGGGTATCCATGCGCCGACGTAGCGCTCGCGCCGGGCGCGCGCCGAGCCGAGCACGTCCAGGCAGACGCGGCCGGCCACCGTCGTCAGCCAGGCGCCCGGCGATGCCACGGCCTCCTGCTGCTGCCGTGGCATCGCGTACCAGCGGGAGTAGGTCTCCTGCACGGCGTCCTCGGCCTCGGCCAGCGAACCGAGCAGCCGGTAGGCGAGATTGATCAGGTGCCGCCGCTCGCCGACGACCGCGCCCAGCTCCGGCTCGGACCGCTCGTGCCCCGGCGTGGACGGTGTGCTCATGGTCGTCACTGCTCCCTGGTCCTCGCGTCGGCCGCGGCTCTCTTCCCTTCGACGAAACGCGGCACCGGGTTGTGAGGCCCCACCTCGCCTGACATTTCGCGGGCCTGCGTCGTCGGACGGTCGAGACACTACCGATCCACCGCCGCACGGCAGACGAGAGGACCCCTCATGGCGACAGCGACACGGACGACACCGGCACCGGGCGGAGCGGCCCTCCTGCGGGCCGCGATCACCCTGCAGACCCTGGCCATCCTCTTCCAGGCGGTGACCGCGGGGCTGCTGTTGGCCTCGTCCCACGGCGAGGTGCTGCACAGCGTCGGGGCGCGCGTGATGTACGGCGCGTCGATGCTGTACGTGCTCGCGGCGATCCTGGCGTGGCGCCCGGGCGGCGGGTCACCGCGCCCGGTGCTGTACGCCTCCGGCTTCCTTGCCCTCGCCTCGGTCCAGGTGGTGCTCGGCATCGCGCACAAGCCCGCGCTCCATGTCCCGCTGGGCGTTGTCATGTTCGGCCTGAGCGTGCTGGCACTCGGGCAGGCGTGGTCCGCCGGACGAGCCTCTGCGGGCAGGCGGTGAGAAGACGCGATGCGTGGCAGGCCCGGCCGCCGCAGCCGATCCGGCTACCGGCCGCGGCGGCCGGCGGGCGCGAGGAGGGCGAGGCGCTCGTCCTCGCCGAGTCCGCCCCAAACACCGTAGGGCTCGCGGACGGTGAGGGCGTGTTCGAGGCACTGCGGGCGGACGGGGCATCGGGCGCAGATCCGTTTCGCGGCGGTCTCCCGGTTGTCGTGGGCCTGGCCGCGTTCGCCGGACGGGTGGAAGAACAGCAGTTCGTCCGCTTCGCGGCAGGCGGCGCGCAACTGCCAGTCCCAGCGCTGGTGGACCGGTCCGGGAAGGCGGGATATGACCGTCACGAAGGCTTCCTCCTCGGTGAAGACACGGGCGCCGGCGTTCGGAAACCGGCTCCCTGGAGGGCGTCTTGCCGCCGACCCGTGTTCCACACCCCCGTTCCGGCGGTCATCCGGACGGGGCTTCAACCGGTCGCTCCGGAGTGCGCAGCCGAGGCCTGGGGCCCGCCCGCCCCAGGCGGAGGACGTCAGACGCTGCTCCAGGGAACATCCGGCGTGAGCATCTCGTGGATGCAGCGGCGCAGCCCGCTGCCGTAGTAGTCGACCGGGGGAGCCATGGAACCTGCTGGAACAGCTCGCCGAGTCGGTCGGTGCGGGGGTCGGTGAGGAGGGTGCGGAGTTCGTCGGGGACGGGGTCGTCGACCAGGCACAGCCAGGCAAGGGCAGCGCCGACGCGCGTCTCGAGCGGCTGGTCGCCGTCCGACCACAGGGCCCGGGCCCACGCGGGAGCGTGTTCGTCCTGCTCCTCGCGGGCGAGTTGGGCGATCGCCAGGATCAGGCTCACCCGGACCGCGGGATCGTTCTCCTCGGCCAGCCTGCTGTGCAGGGCGGAGGAGATGCGCGGCATCCCGCCGGTCCCCGTCGCCAGGACGAAGGCGGTGGCGGAGCGGACTTCGGGATCGGGGTCGGGGAGAACAGGGAACAGGAGGTGCAGGTCGGCGGTGATGGCGGCGCGAGCGGCCTGGATCGTCCAGTCCACCGGACACATCGTGGTGCCCTCCGCATCCTCCGGATCCTCGGCGACCTGGAGGAGGCCTTCGCGTCTGCCGTCCCCGAAGTGCTGGCAGCGGGCGATCTCGGCGACCAGGCGAAGGGTCGACGCGCGGAGCCCGGGGAACCCGGTGGCCGCGATCCGGAGCAGGAACGGGACTGCCAGTGCCGCCACCGCGATCGTGCTGCCCTGGTGGTGGAGGCCCTCCCACAGTTCCCCCAAGGCCCGGCGGGCAGCTTCGGCGTCCCGGGAGGCGAGCGTCGCAAGGAGACCGGGAACCTCGTCACCCGGGCCGTAGAAGTGCGAGAACCGCCGCCAAGGGATCTCGTCGTACCTGAACCCGTCCTTGACCGCCTGCGGGATCGCGCCCACGACCGTCCGCATGTCGTCATCCGTGCCCACCCACGGCTCCGGCCACCGATCCCAGCGATCATCGTCCACGGCTTGGCCTTCCCGCCCACCGGCACCATGCGAACTCCGGGAGTCCACCGACCTGATGATCATGTCACGGCCGCTCCTGCCGTACACCGGCGGCGCCGGGAGGTGACTCGGCCCAGGGGCCCGCGAGCCGCGATGACCTGCGGCGTACGGCGGTCGTACGGTGGGACCCGTTGCCGAGGAGGACTTCTGATGCGCAGTGTGACCTATTCGATGGGCGTCTCGCTCGACGGCTACATCGTCGGGCCGGACGGCGGCTTCGACTGGACGGCGCCGGACGCGGAGGTCTTTCGCTTCTGGATCGACGAGATCCGAGAGGTCGGCGTCCACCTGCTGGGCCGACGGCTGTACGAGACGATGCTGTACTGGGAGACCGCCGATCAGGATCCGTCGCTCGACGACTCGATGCTCGAATGGGCCGCGCTCTGGAATCCGCTCCCTAAGGTGGTGTTCTCGACCACGCTGTCGGCGGTGCAGGGCCACGCCCGCCTGGCCTCCGGCAGCCTGGCGGAGGAGATCGAGCGGCTGCGGGCCGAGCCGGGGGACGGCGACATCGCGATCGGCGGGGCGACTCTCGCCGCCGAGGCGGCCGCGTCGGATCTGATCGACGAGTACCGGGCCGTGGTCCACCCGGTGCTGGTCGGCGGCGGCATCCCGTTCTTTCCCCGTCGCGAGCGCCGGGTGGATCTCGAACTCGTCGAGACCCGCACCTTCAGCTCGAAAATCGTCTACCTCCGCTACCGCGTGGTGCGCTAGCCGGCGCGTCCGCCGAGCCGCCCAGCCGGAAACTCCGGGCACCACCGACCTCTTCGGCCGGAATCCGGGCCGCGATTGCCTGGCGTCGTACGCACCCGACCACGCACGTCCGGACCTCGACCGTCGCGGCCGTGTTCCGGGTGAGGGCTTTTGGTCGGGGTGGACCGGGGCAGTCGGTCGGTGCCACAACCACGACGAGGACGGGAGTGCGCCATGGCCGGCCAGGGTGCAGACGTGATCGCGGAACTCGAGGCGGACCACCGGGAGATACAGGAGATCTTCGCGCGGATGTCGTTGGCTCCCGCCGCCGGGCGCAAGGACCTCGTCCACGAGGTCACGATCGCGCTCGTCCGCCACTCGATGGCGGAGCAGGCCCATCTCTACCCGGCGGTGCGCGCCCGCATCCTGGACGGGGACCGCCTCGCCGACGAGGAGGTCGCCGACCACGCGCGGGTCGAACGGATGCTCAAGGATCTCGAAGGCAGGCCCCCGGCCGGTGCGGGCTTCGGGCGGCTGCTGCGGACACTGGTGCGGGAGGTCGGACTGCACATCCAGGACGAGGAGCAGCGCCTGTTCCCGGCCCTGGCTTCCGTCGCCGCGCCGGAGGAACTGGAGAGGCTGGGGAGCAGGTCCGCGCCATGAGGGTGCTGGCGCCGACCCGACCGCATCCCGACCTGCCGTCCTCGCCGACCGCCCGCCGGCTTCTCGCACCGGGCATCGGCCTCGTCGACCGGGTGCGGGACTACGTCTCCGGTCGGGGCTGAGCCCCCGGTGCCGCGTCCCCCGGGGCGCCGGGCCCGGGCCCCACGACGAAGACCTCGTCGGCGCCGGTGGTGTGCAGCAGACCGGTGACGGCCGGGGAGGGGCGGGCGAGGACGAAGGGGATGCCGCGTTGCTCGGCCCGCCGGCGGGCGAGCAGCAGCCCGTTGAGCCCGGCCGAGTCGCAGAAGGTCACCCCGGCCATGTCGACGGTGATCCGGCCGGGCGCGGGGCGGTCGGTGAGGGCGTGCTGAAGGGCGTCGTCGAGCGGCGCGGCCTGGTCGTAGTCGAGTGACCCCGTCACCACGATGACCAGGCCGTCCGCCTCGGCGCGGATCTCGACGGCAAGCTCGATCATCCTGCCAGCATCGCCGGGCCCGCGGCGCCCCGCGAGCGGACCCGTCCGGTCGCGGGGAGGTGGAGGGCCGGCTCAGTGCAGGACGCTGACCGCGCGGGCGATGACGAGCAGCGAGGTGAGCAGGGCGGCGATGCTCTCGATGCTCATGAGGAGCTTGGCGCGGGTGGAGAGCGGCATGGTGTCGGTCGGGCTGAACGCGGTCGAGTTGGTGACCGAGACGTAGAGGTAGTCCGGCAGGGTGGGGACCCAGTCGGACGACCCGCTGGCCCCGTCGGAGACCTCCTGGACGGCGTCGTCGTTCTCGTCCTGGGAGAAGCGGAAGTCCGCGAGCGGGAGGTCGGCGCGCGGTGCCTGGGTACGGGTGACGGGGCCGCCGCGGTCGAGTTCCCAGTAGGCGAGCCCGAAGACGATGATGTTGGTGAGCCAGACCTGCAGGGCGGCGACGAGCAGTTGGCCGCCGTCCTTGACCTGGGACGAGACGAGCGCGTGGATGAGCACGCCGAGTGCGGTGAGGTTGCCGGCGCCGATCAGTGCCACGAGGGTGAGGGAGCCGGCGCGGGAGAGGCGGGTCTGGCGGGTCAGCCGCCGGGGGTTGACGGCGATCAGCGGGACGAGCAGCAGCACCTCCAGCGTCGGCAGCAGGTAACGCGGGGCGACCAGGAGCCGTTCGGGCAGTGCCAGATAGAGCAGGATCGCGGCCAGCGTGGCCGCGACGGCGGGCAGCCGGGCCTCACCGCGTCGTTCGTGCCGCGGATGGCGGTGTCGCAACTCCTCGCGACCGCGCGTCATGATCGTCTCCCCTCGCCCGGAGAATCCGGAGGATGCCGCCGCGGCATCCCCATGACCGTCTGCACACCCGGCTGCCGTTCACACCTGGCGTCCACCGGTCCCGGCCGCCGTCGTCGTGATCGGCAGGCCCGTGGATGGTCGGGAGACCGGTGGAGGGTCGGGAGGCCCGGTCGGACGGCGGCCGGTCATCGGCCGCGGCGGGGATCGGACGGGTCCGGCTCCTTCGCCGCCGCCAGCGCCTGGCCCGCGATGGCGCCGCCGTAGATGGTGTAGCCGACCCCCACCAGCCACGTCTGCAGGACGAGGACCGTCCCGACGGCGCCGTAGGACACCGCGTTGGAGACCAGCAGCGGGGCGAAGACCAGACGGGAGAAGAAGCGCAGGCCGGCCAGGCCGGCCATGGTGGCCACGGCTCCCGGCAGCAGCCGCCGCCACGCGACGCGCGATCCCAGCAGCAGGCGCTGCAACCACCAGAACAGCAGGATGCCGCCGAGCAGGGTGGCCGTGAGGCGCAGGGCGGGCTGGGCCGCGCTGTGCTGCCACGGGTGGCCGCTCCAGGCGGCGACCAGGATGTAGCCGGTCAGGCCGGCCAGGCCGAGGGCCTGACGCCAGGCGGCGTGCCAGGGGCCGCGGTCGAGGTGCCAGATGCGCTCGTAGACGGTCTGGATCGATGCCATCAGCGAGACCCCGAAGACCGCGAGGGCGGCGATGCCGATCCCGGTGGTGGTGCTGAGGACCTGTCCGCGGGAGGTGAAGAGGTCCCGGGTGGCCCGGGAGCCGCGCTCGGTCAGCCCGAGGCCGTCGGCGAACCAGCCGGTAATGCCGCTGCCGCGGGTGGCGGAGGCCGCGGCGATCACGATCAGCAGCGGCACGAGCGTGACGAAGGACAGCGCGGCGAAGGCCATGCACCGCTGGAGGAGCTCGACCGTCCGGGCCTGCCGCCAGACCTCCCGGGCGACCGAGACCGCCCTGCCCCGGCGGGCGGGAGCAGCCCCGGGGCCGGGGTGCTCCCGGGTGCGGTCCTCGTCGGCCACGCCGGCCTCCACGCCTGTCGGCTCCGCCCCCGGTCTACCACAGCCCGCGCCCGCGGGCCCGGTACGACGACGACGGCAGGTCACGCCCCGGCCCGGCCGACGCCCGGGCCGCCCACGCGTGCCGGCGCAGCGGGGGCACCGAGGTCCGTGGTCGCGCCGGCCGGCGGCGCCGTCACGACCACCGGTGTGCCGAAGTCCGTGAGGCGGAGGACGACCTCGGCGGCCGCCGTCGGCGATGCCGTCGCGGAGCCGTCCCCGCGGGTACTCTCGGTGGCCGTCACGTCCAGCCGGACCTTCTCCTGCCGGATCCGGTGCCGGTCGTCGACCCAGACGTCGACCGGGACCCCGGACGGCAGCGAGGCGCCGAGCAGCTGCGCACCGGCGGTCCCCAGGTCGAGCCGGCCCCGGTAGTGCACGGTGGCTGCGCCGTCCACCGTCTCCTGCCCCAGCCGGGTGACGTCGGTGACCCGGGTCAGGAACGCGAGCTGCCGGGACACGTCCGGGATGCCGGTCGTGCCCTGCGCGTCGGCCTTCGCGGTGTCGATCCTGACCCATGACCGGCCCGTGCCCCCGCCGGGCGCTGCGCGGCGGGCAGCTGCTCGTAGACGACCCCGTCCACGATGCGCAGTTCCGTGGCGCGGCCGTCGGCGGTGACGGTGAAGTGTCCGTTGCCGGCCCCGCCGAGCCGGGCGACGCCCTCGCCGTGCACGGTGGCGGTCTTCCCGTCGCTGACCAGGGACTCCTCCAGGACCACCCGGGCGGAGCCGGCCGATGCGGTGGCACCGGCGGCCTGGCGGAGTTCGGCCGCCGCACCGGGCACGGGGGAGACGGCCGCGGCGTCACCGGCGGCCGGCGTCCCGCCGGGGGCCGACAGCCCGCCGCGCCGAGCACGACGACGAGGGCGGCCGCGGCTGCTGCGCCGGCCTGGCGGGGGTGCGGGAACGCGGTCGCTGATCGGCCATGGGGTCCTCCGGCGTCGTCGGCCCGCAGCCGGCCGGATGTCTCGGCCGGGGCCGGGCGGCATCGGGATCCGCTCGGCGGGGACGGGCCTGCGGGCCCTGGTCGGCTCGCGGATACCCGGCCGGGGAGCGGCCATGCCCGAGCCGGGCCTCCGGTGACAGGACGTCAGAGCGGAGCGACGGCCGTCCCGAGGACGGGGAGCGGGCGGCGTCGAACTCCGCCCAGACCGCTTTGCCGTCGCCGTGGGCGACCGCTCCCCAGCGCTGGGAGAGCCGCTGAACGATGTGCAGGCCGTGTCCGCCGGGCGCGTCGACCAGGTGCGGCGGGCGCGGGCTCGGCAGCAGCATCTCGCAGTCCAGCACCTCGACCCGCAGATGCGCGGGCGAGGCGGTGAGGACGAGCTCGCGCGGGCCGCCGCCGTGCAGGCAGGCGTTGGCGAGCAGCTCGGAGACGATCAGCAGGATGTCGTCCGTCCGGGTCTCGGAGTCGCTCCAGCCCCAGTCCTCCAGGGCCTGGCGGGCGAAGCGCCGGCCGTGGCCCACCGGGCCCGGCACCGCCGTGAGGGCCAGGCGACGGCGTTGGCCGGTCTGCGGAAGGTGCGCCCGCGCCGGCCCGCCCGTACTCGGGTCGCTCGAAGTCATGTCGTTCTCACTCCGCCGTTCGGCGTTGTCGGTCAAGCCGGACTCACCGGGATTCTGCGCCGGAGGCCAGGTGCTGCCGCATCCGGCCGACCCCGTGCGCTGTGACACGCCTGCCCACGGAACGCCGGGAGACACGGGCTGTTCCCGACCGCCACCTGTTCCGGTGAAGCCGCCGGACCGACCTCCGCCGGTGGGCGGTCGGACCGGGCGGGTGAAGGCCGCTCCACGGCGGTCCACGGGGGTTCGGGCGGGCGTCATCGGACGGCGAGGGCGCTTGCGAGGGTGGGTTCGAGAGCGAACACCCGGTCCGTGCCGGTGATCTCGAACAGCCGGAGCAGCTGGCTCCGTGCGGCGGCCAGCCGCAGGTCCATGCCGGCCGCCGCCGCGTCGGCGCGCGAGCGGAGCAGCAGATTGAGGCCGGAGGAGTCGCAGAACTCCACCCCGGACAGGTCGAGCACCAGCAGCGGCGCCCCCGACCCGACCGCCTCCGCGAGCACGGGTTCCACCACGGCGGCGGCGTCCAGGTCGAGCTCGCCCGTCAGGGTGCAGACCAGGGCACCGTCGCCGGTGTGCCGGATCTCTCCGCCCGGCAGGTGCTGTGCCGCAGGCCCCGGGGAGTGCGCCGGGTCGTTCATGTCCGTCGTCCAGTTCTCTCGCTGTCGGCGACCGCCGACCGATCCGTGCCGCCCCTGCCGTGCCGCCCCTGCCGTGCCGCTTGTCGGCGCGGGAGCCTCGGCCCGGGTGCCGCGGCGGCGTCCGGGCGCGCCGGGCCTACTTGTCGCTGAGCAGCGCGGTGCGCAGCTGGGCGAGGGTGCGGTTGAGCAGCCGGGAGATGTGCATCTGCGACAGCCCCAGCTCCTCGCCGATCTGCGCCTGGGTCATCTCGGCGCCGAAGCGCATCGAGAGGATCGCCCGGTCGCGCTCGGGGAGGGCGGCGATCAAGGGCTTCAGCGTCTCCAGGTGCAGGACGGCCTCGAAGCCGGTCTCCTCGACGGAGAACCGGTTGGCCAGGCCCGCACCGGAGTCCGGGTCCTCGCTGTCGGCGGGGGCGTCCAGGGAGTGGGCGCGGTAGGCGTTGGCGGCCTTCCGCCCCTCGATCACCTCGCGCTCGGTCAGGCCGAGGTGGGCGGCCAGTTCGGCGGTGGTGGGCAGCCGGTCGAGGACCTGCTCCAGCTCGTCGGAGGCCTTGGCCAGCGCCAGCCGCAGCTCCTGCATGCCGCGCGGCACGTGGACCATCCAGGAGGTGTCGCGGAAGAACCGCTTCATCTCCCCGGTGATCGTGGGCAGGGCGTAGGTGGCGAACTCGAACTCGCGGGTGGGGTCGAAGCGGTCGATGGCCTTGATCAGACCGATGGTGCCCACCTGGAGGATGTCGTCCATCGGCTCGGTGCGGTTTGCGAAGCGCCGGGCGGCGAACTTCACCAGCGTCATGTTGAGCTCGATGAGGGTGCCGCGGACGTACGAGTACTCCTTGCTGCCCTCGTCGAGCTCCCGCAGGCGCAGGAAGAGGTCCTTCGACAGCACCCGGGCGTCCGCGGGCGCGACCGCTCCCAGGTCCTCGATCCCCGCCACCGGGCCGACCGGGAGGTCGTACGCGGACGTGCCGGACGCGGCACCGAGGCGGGTCGCGACGGTGGTGGCCTGGAGGACTGTCATCAGGATCGCTCTCCCGGGGTCGTGGCGTCGCCGGACGGTGGCCCAACGTTACGTCAGCGGCCGCTACCCCCCATTCGCGAGGGCATGCGCGATTCCCCGAAATCGGTCCCTTATGCGTGCTATGTCATGGTTTGCTGCGGCGATCCACGCCACGGACCCGACCATGGTCGTGACGTTCGAGGGCACTTCTGCCCGGATCCGCCCGGAGCACACCCCGGCAGGCCCGAGGGTTTGCCGGTGCCCGGGCGGGGCCAGACGCGGGAAGATCATTCACCGAGGACAGGAGCTTCCCGATGCTGTCGATCCTGGTTCTGCTGAGCGCGCCCGTGCTGCTCGCCGTCATCCTGCTGCTCGGCCGCACCCCCGCACGCCGGTGGGCCGGCCGGTCGTCCGGCGGGTCCGGCAGCGCCGGGGCGCGCCGGCGG
This sequence comes from Kitasatospora paranensis, assembly GCF_039544005.1. NCBI lineage: Bacteria > Bacillati > Actinomycetota > Actinomycetes > Kitasatosporales > Streptomycetaceae > Kitasatospora > Kitasatospora paranensis. Next base: position 640,858 of record NZ_BAABKV010000001.1, on the reverse strand, counting down.
CTGATCGCCCGCCACGGGCGACCGGTCCGGTGACCCCGGGGGTCGGTCCGGCCGGCCGGCCCCGCACCGCACCGGGCCGGGGCAGGCGCAGCGGTGGACGGTGGGTCCCACGGGGATAGAGTGGCCTGTCAGGGGCGGGGCAAAGGAGCTGGGGTGAGGACAGCACACGGTGTGGCGACACTCGATCCGGTCGACGTCGGGGACCACGTCTGCTGGCTGGTCGGTCCGGGCGAGGACACGGCCGGGCCGGCGCGGGCGTTCATGGCCGACGGCGAGCTGTTCGGCGACATGGTGCTGGTGCTCGGGGGCTCGGACGGGGCGCGCCGCGGCCCCGCGTCCTGGGAGTCGTTCTTCAGCGAGGTCAGCAAGGGCGCCGAGCGCGCCGACCGGCAGGGGTTCCGTGCCCTGCGGGTGCTGGCGGACCTGAGCGGCCTGCCCGCCGACGACACCCGTCCGGAGATCCTCGCCCGCCACGAGCTGCGACTGGACGCCCTCGCCGCCGACAGCGGCGCGATCCTGGTCTGCGTCTACGCCCGGGCGGCGCTGACACCGCAGGCCATCGACCAGGCCGCCGGCGTACATCCGCACCATCTGGGCAGAGGAGCGGTCGGCCCGGCCTTCCGACTGTTCAGCGCGGCCCGGGACCGCTGGAGCGTCAGCGGCGTCGTGGACACCGAGGGTGCCGAGTCCTTCCGGACGGCGCTCGGCGAGCTGCTGACGCTGGCGCCGGTGCTGCACCTGGAATGCGGGGGCTGGAATTCATGGACAGTGCCGGGTTGACCGTCCTGGCGGGGGCCGCGCGCGGGCTGCCCGAGCGCCGGATCGAGATCCACCACGCCAACGACACCCTCCGCCGCAGCTGGTCGCTGCTCGGGTTCGAGAACCCGGAGATCCCCGTGGAGCTGAAGCAGTGAACCACTCCGACACCGCTCCCGCTCCCGCTGCCGCCCCGGAGAAGGGCGTGCGCCACATCCTGTTCCCCTACGCGGGCGAGGACGGCTTCCTGACCGGCACCCTCTCGTTCGTCGAGCACGCCCTGGGCGCGGGCGAGGCGGTCGTGGTCGCCGTCTCGGGCCCGCGCGAGCAGCTGATGCGCGAGGCGCTGGCCGGCGCCGGCACCGGGGACCGGGTGTCCTTCCTCGACACCGGTGAGCTGGGCAGCAACCCGGGCCGCCTGATCCCGGGCTGGCAGGCGTGGATCGGCAAGGTCGCCGAGGCGGGGCGGCCGGTCCGTGCCATCAGCGAGAACCGGTGGACGGGCCGGACGGTCGCCGAGACCGCCGAGCTGCGCTACCACGAGTGGCTGCTGAACCGGGCGTTCGCCGAGTCCCCGGTCTGGTGGCTGCTCTGCCCGTTCGACACCGGCACCGTCCCCGGCGGCACCCTGGAGGTGCTGGAGCGCTGCCATCCGCTGGTGCTCGGCCCGGACGGGCCGGTGCCCGGACTCGGCTACGCCGAGGGGCCGTACGCCTTCGAGGTCCTCGGCGACCCCAGCGACCCGGACGAGGAGCTGGCCTTCGCCTCCGGCGGGCTCGCCGCCGTCCGCGAGCAGGTCACTGCCTGCGCGGCCCGGTACGGCCTGACCGGCGACCGGCTGCGGGACCTGCTGCTCGCCGCCACCGAGGTCGCCGCCAACAGCATCAAGTACGCGGGCGGCGGGACGCTGCGCACCTGGGCGGAGGAGGCCCGGGTGGTCTGCGAGTTCCGCGACGGCGGGTACATCGAGGACCCGATGGCCGGCCGGCTCCGGCCGACGATGGACCAGGTCGGCGGGCGGGGCCTGTGGCTCGTCCAGCAGATGTGCGACCTCGTCCAGATCCGTACCAGCCCGGAGAACGGCACCGTCGTCCGCCTCACCATGGGCGCGGCCGCCGGCTGAGTGCCGTGGCGGCCCGGTGCGGCGGCCCACTGGATCCGACGATTCGGCCGGCCGACCGCGGGTACGAGCCGGACATGCTCACCGTGGGTGTGGAGGAGGAGTACCTGCTCCTCGACGCCGCCACCGGCCTCCCCGCCGCCCGGGCAGGGCAGGTCCGGCGGGCGGCGGACCTGCAGCCTGCGATCGACGGCTCCGAGGTCCAGCGCGAGCTCCTCCAGGCCCAGCTGGAGATCGCCACCCCCGTCTGCGGGTCGGCCGCGGAGATCGGCGCCCACCTGGAACGGCTGCGGCACGCCCTCGGAGCGGCCGCCCGGGCCCACGACTGCCGACTCGCGGCCTGCGCCACCGCCCCCTTCACGGACCGCATGCCCGTGCCGGTGACCGACACCACCCGCTACCGCGCCATGCGCGCCGACGCCCCGCAGCTGACGGACGAGCAGCTCATCACCGGGATGCACGTCCACGTCGGCGTGCCCGACCGGGACGCGGGTGTCGCCGTCCTGGGCCGGCTGCGCCCCTGGCTGCCGCTGCTGGTCGCACTCTCGGCCAATTCGCCGCTGTGGCAGGGCGTCGACACCGGCTTCGCCAGCTGGCGGACGGTCGTCTTCGGCCGGTGGCCCGTCAGCGGGGTGCCCCCGCGGTTCGCCGACGCCCGCGACTACGACGACCGGATCCACGCCCTCGTCCGGAGCGGCCTGATCGGTGACGTGGGGCAGCTCTACTGGCAGGTCCGGCTGTCCGAGCGCTACCCCACCGTCGAGATCCGGGCCATGGACGTCCAGCTCCGCGTCGACGAGGCGGTCATGCTGGCCGGGCTGGTCCGGGCCGTCGCCGCCGTGGCCCTGGCCGGCCGCTCGGCGGGGCAGGGGCAGGGGCAGCCCCATGGGCTCCCCCATCCGGACCGGCCGCCGCACCCGCACCCGCACCAGGAGACCCTGTCCGCCGCGGTCTGGTACGCGGCACGCCACGGCTGCACCGAGCGCCTCTACGACCCGATCGGCGGCACGCTGGACTCCCCGCCCGCGGTCGTCGGACGCGTCCTGCAGGCCCTTGGCCCCGCACTCGCCGACAACGGCGACACCGACCGGGTCGAACCCGTCCTCGGGCGGCTCCTCCAGGACGGCAACGGCGCCGTCCGGCAACGCCGCGAGCTGCGCCGCGGCGGCCGCGCCGGTCTCCTCGACACCGTCGTCGAGGAGACCGATCCCTGAGTGCCCGGTCACGGGGCCGCGGGCGTTCACCGTGCCGCGGCCGGTCAGCGTGCGGCCCTGCTCCGCTCGGCGCGGCGCAGGACGAGGTGGGGGAGCAGCAGCCACGAGGTGGCGAACCAGCCCATCACGGCGGCGCTGAGGATCCAGGCGAGGGTGGGGTTGCCGGTGGCCGTCCGCAGCAGGAGCAGCAGCGCGCAGCCGATGGTGAGGGCGAGCAGGGCCAGGCCGAACGCGATCATGCGGAAGGCGGTGCGGACGAGGGCGGGCTTGAGGTTGTGGCCGGCGAGGAAGTGGTGGAAGGACACCGGTGCGATGAGGGTGCCGGTGGCGCAGGCGCCGAGGACGACGGTGACGACGTAGAGGTCCGTGTCGAAGCTGCCGAGGCGGGCGAAGACGGGCGTGAAGGCGACGCTGACGAGGAAGCCGAAGAGGATCTGGGCGCCGGTCTGCGCGACGCGGACTTCCTGGAGCACCTCGTTCCAGCGCCGGTCGGCCCGTTCCTGCGGGGTCTCGTCGCGGCCCGGTCCGCCGCCGCGGTCGGGCGGGGAACCGTGCGCGGTGTGCTCCAACCGTCTCGTCTCCTTCGGCGGGGAGGGGTGGCCGCAGCGGTGGGCCGGACTGTCGGGCGACCGGTTTCAGGGGCGGGGCGACCAGGCGGTGTCCAGGTGTGCGGTGCCGCGGGCGAGGTCGCTCCACGGGCCGGGGAAGCTCAGGACGAGGACGCCTGCGGTGCGGAGGCCGGACTCCTCCAGACGGGTCCGCAGATCGCCGGTCGCACTGCCGGCGAGGTCCAGGGCGAGCTCGCGGATGCCGGGATTGTGGCCGACGAGTGCGACGCTGGCGGTGTCCTTCGGCAGGCGCCGGAGCCGGGCGAGGATGGTGTCGGGGGCGGTGTGGTAGAGGCCCTCCTCGAAGGCTGCCGGGGGCGGGTGGGGCAGTTCGGCGGCGATCAGCTCCCAGGTCTGCCGGGTCCGCGCGGAGGTCGAGACGAGGGCCCGGTCGACGGCCGGGCCGGGCCCGGCGAGCCAGCGGCCCGCGAGCACGGCGTCCTGCCGGCCGCGGTCGGTCAGGGGCCGCTCGTGGTCGGGGTGCACGGTGTGCTGCTTCGGGTCCGCCTTGGCATGCCGCACCACCACGATCCTGTGCATCCGCTCCCCGCTCATGTCGGTCCCTCCGGCCCGCCGTGTACCGCCGTGTACCCGCCGATCCGAGGCTACCGGCGAGCCCGGGAGGACCCGGGGACCCGGCGCCGTGGCGGCGGCCCGGATCCGGCACCGGCGCCGCTGGGTGGCTTCACCAGGGATTCTCCCCGGACGACTCGAAGAGGACCGAGAGATCGTCGGGCACGGCGAGCCGGGCCGTCTCCGACCCGGCGGGCACCAGCGCGTACGTCGCCCGCAGGAACGTCTGCAGCGCCCGGGTGCTCACGTGCACGACCGCCGCGCCGCCGGGGGCGGCGAAGGACAGCTCCAGCAGCTCCGCGGTCAGCGGGCGCACCGCCACATCGCCGGTCCCGCAGGGCCTGGCCAGCCCCACGGTGAGGAGTTCCCGCCCGAGCCACCAGGTCACCGCGCCGTCCTCCGCAGCGCGACCTTCCCCCGCAGCGCGACCGTCCTGCGCGCCGCGACCGTCGGGCGCATCGGGGGTGTCCGGCTCGTCGGGATCGAGGAACACCAGGCGCACGGCGTAGGGATCGCCGCTCCGGTACCGCATCAGCATCCGGAGGTCGCCGGCCGCGGGGCCGGTGAGGTGGACGGTCGACTCGTGCTCGACGGTGGCGGGCATGGCACTCCTCTGTGCAGATGTCTCGGCGCGCCGTCTGCCCGTCCTGCCACGCCGCATGCGGCCGGAGCACAGGACTGTGGCCGACGTCACCCGTCCGGCCCAACATGCTGTCGACAATGCGCTCATGACGGGCCGTCCGCAGGGGGACCGCCTGACGCCCGGTCACCGTCCTTCGCGCGGGAGGCGCCGGTGAAATCGACGTCGACATGCTGCTCGGGACGGCGTTCCTCCTGGCGGGCGAGGGCCTCCAGCACCTCCTGGTCCGGGCCGGTGAGCGGCGGCTGCAGGAGGCTGCGGGGCCACAGTCGGCGGGCGAGGACGGTGTTGGCCTCGGCCGCGTACACGGTGACCTGGGACGCCAGGTAGATCCAGGACAGCAGGCCGATCACCGTGGCGAAGAAGCCGTAGATCGCCGTGGCGTGCCGGAGCTCGCGGGTGACCAGCAGCGCGCCGAAGGCCTGGAGCAGGGTGAACAGCGGGCCGGCCAGGACGCAGCCGGGCCACAGGCTGCGGGTCGCGATCTCCTTCGGGGTGAGGATCCGGAAGCAGGCCAGGCAGAGGGCGGTGTTCAGGGCGGCGGACAGGAGAAGCCCGCCGATCCGGGCGGCCGGTCCGGCCAGGGCTGTGCCGACCAGGGCGGCGCAGGCGGTGGCGAGCACCAGACCGGTGCCGAGGGCGGCCAGCAGCAGGAGGCTGCGGGCCAGGCGGGCCCAGTAGCCGGGCCGGTCGGTGCCGCGGACGTTCCAGACCTCGGCCATCGCGTGCTGGAGGACCTGGGCGATGCCGAGGGCGCCGTAGAGCAGGCCGAGCAGGGCGACGACCAGAGCGAATCCGCTGCCCTGGACGGAGTGGACGTTCTGGCGCAGTTGGTCGCCGATGATGGGGAAGTCGGCGAGCGCCGAGTCGAGCACCGCCTGCTGCGCGCCGGGGTGGCTGTGCAGCACGAAGCCGAGCACGGTGCTGAGCAGCAGGAGCAGGGGGATCAGCGCGACGAAGCCGTAGTAGGTGATCAGGGCGGCGAGCAGGCCGCCCCGGTCGTCGCCGTACTTCTTGACGACGCCGACGACCACGGCGGGGGCGGTGCGCCGCCGCTGCGCACGGTCGACGGCGCGCAGCGTGCGTTCGAAGGGGTTCATGGCGCGCTCCTCGCTGGTGCGGGGCACGCCCGTCCGTGGGGTGGCCCGTGAGCTGCGTCTGCCCGGTGCGGTGGCGCTCAACAGCGCTAGGGACGGCGTTCCGCCGGTGCGGCCGGTGCGGGAGGAACGGTGCGGCGATCCGGTGGTCGTGCGGCCCGCCGGGTGTGGTCGGGGGCGCCGGGTGGGATCCCTCTGCGGACCGGCCGGACGGACAGGCCGGACGGCATCGAGAGAGGCAGGCGGATGCCCGGTACGACGGAGACCCGGACGGGCCTGGAGGTGAACGGCACGCACCACACCCTGGTGCTGGACAACCGGTGCACGCTGCTCGACGTGCTGCGCGAGCACCTGGACCTGACCGGCCCCAAGAAGGGCTGCAACCACGGGCAGTGCGGGGCCTGCACAGTGCTGGTCGACGGGCGGCGGCTGAACAGCTGCCTGGCGCTCGCCGTCGCCCTCGACGGCTCCGCGGTGACGACCGTCGAGGGGCTCGCCGACGGCGACGCGCTGCACCCGGTGCAGCAGGCGTTCCTGGACGAGGACGCCTTCCAGTGCGGGTTCTGCACGCCCGGGCAGCTCTGTTCCGCGGTCGCGTTGCCGGCCGAGGCCGGGGCGGCCGGGGAGGTGCTCGACGAGGCGGCGGTCCGCGAGCTGATGAGCGGCAACATCTGCCGGTGCGGCGCCTACCCTGCCATCGTCCGGGCCGTCTTGGCGGCGGTCTCATGAGGAGTTCGGCTATCTGCGCCCTGCCGATCCGGCGGAGGCGGTGGCGCTGCTCGCAGCCGACCCGCACGCCCGCTACCTGGGCGGGGGCACCAACCTGGTCGATCTGATGAAGCTGGGCGTGGAGCGGCCCCGGCTGCTGGTCGACCTCGGACGGCTGCCGCTGGCCGACATCGCGCCGACCGGGGACGGGGGCCTGCGCATCGGCGCGCTCGTCCGCAACGCGGATCTGGCCGCGCACCCGCTCGTGCGCACGGCGTACCCCGTGCTGTCGCAGGCGCTGCTGTCCGGCGCCTCCGGGCAGCTGCGCAATGCGGCGACCACCGGCGGGAACCTGCTGCAGCGCACCCGCTGCCTCTACTTCCAGGACACCGCGAAGCCGTGCAACAAGCGGCGACCCGGCTCCGGCTGCCCGGCCCGCGAGGGCGTCCACCGCGATCTGGCGGTGCTCGGCCACTCCGAGCACTGCGTCGCCACCCATCCCTCGGACATGGCGGTCGCGCTGGCGGCCCTGGATGCCACCGTGGCCCTGCTGGGGCCCGACGGCGCCCGCAGTCTGCCGCTCGGCGACCTCCACCGGCTGCCGGGCGACCGGCCGGACGTGGAGCACCGGCTGCTGCCCGGCGAACTGATCACCGCGGTCGTGCTTCCGCCGCCCGGCCCGGGGCGCTCGGCCTATCGCAAGGCGCGCGACCGCGCCTCGTACGCCTTCGCGCTGGCCTCGGTCGCCGCGGTGCTCGGCGTGCGGGACGGCCGGGTCACCCGGGTGGCGCTCGCCTTCGGGGGTGTGGCACCCAAGCCGTGGCGGGCGTGGGCCGCCGAGGACCTGCTGCTCGGTGCGCCCGCCGACGAGGCGTCGTTCCGGGAGGCCGCGGAGGCCGAACTGGCCGCCGCCCGGCCCCTGCGCGACAACGGTTTCAAGGTGCCGCTGGTCCGCAACCTGGCCGTCCGCGTCCTGTCCGATCTCGCCGAGGAGGCCGCCGGATGACCGCCGACCACGTCCGCCTGGAGGGCCGTGCCAAGGTCACCGGCGCGGCCCGGTACGCCGCCGACCGGCGGCCCGCCGGGGCCGTGTACGGGTGCCCGGTGCCTGCCACGATCGCGCGCGGCGAGGTCGTCGCCGTGGACAGCGACCCGGTCCTCGCGGACCCGCAGGTGCTGGCCGTCCTCACCCACCGGAACGCGCCGCGGCTCGGCGAGGCGGACGACCCGACGCTGGCCGTCCTCCAGGGCGCGAGGGTGGCGCACCGCGGCCAGTACGTCGCCCTGGTCGTCGCCGGGACGCCGGAGGCCGCCGAGCAGGGCGCGGCGAGGCTCCGGGTGGAGTACGCGCCGGAGCCGCACGACGTGGCGCTGGTCGAGGGGCACCCGGGCACCTACGCGCCCGAACTGGCCAACGGCGGCCACCCCGCGGACCGGCTGCGGGGCGACTTCGACACGGCGTACGCGGCCGCCGCGATCCGGTTGGACGCCACCTACCGGACCGGCCCGCTGCACAACCACCCGATGGAGCCGCACGCCTCCACCGCGCAGTGGGACGGCGACCGGCTGACCGTCCACGACTCCAGCCAGGGCGGGCACGGGGTGCGGCGGGCGCTGGCCGCGCTGTTCGGGCTGCCGGAGGAGCACGTCCTGGTGGTGAACGAGCACGTGGGCGGAGGCTTCGGCGCCAAGGGCACGGCCCGGCCCAACGTGGTGCTCGCCGCGATGGGCGCCCGTGCGGTGGGCCGGCCCGTCCGGCTCGCGCTCCCGCGGGCGCACCTGGCTGCGGTGGCCGGCCACCGGGCACCGACCGTGCAGCGGGTGCGGCTGGCAGCCGGCCCGGACGGGCGGATCGAGGCCCTGGCCCACGAGATCCTGACCAGGTCGTCGACCCTGAAGGAGTTCGTGGAGCAGGCGGCGGTGCCCGCCCGGGTGATGTACCGCTCGCCGGTGTCGCGGACCACGCACCGGGTCGTCCGGCAGGACGTGCCGACCCCTCCTGGATGCGGGCCCCCGGCGAGTGCCCCGGCATGTTCGCGCTGGAGTCGGCGATGGACGAACTGGCGCTGGCCTGCGACCTGGACCCGGTCGAACTCCGGCTGCGCAACGAGCCGGAGACCGAGCCGGACAGCGGCCGGCCGTTCTCCAGCCGCCATCTGGCGGAGTGCCTGCGCGAGGGCGCCCGCCGTTTCGGCTGGGCCGGGCGCGACCCGCGGCCCGGCGCCCGCCGGGAGGGCCGGCTGCTGGTCGGCACCGGTGTGGCCGCCTCCACCTACCCCGTGCTGATCGCCCCGTCGGCCGCCGAGCTCCGCGCCGAGCCGGACGGCACCTTCCTGGTGCGGGTGAACGCCGCGGACATCGGCACCGGCGCCCGGACGGTGCTGGCGCTGGTCGCCGCGGAGGCACTGGCGGTGCCGGTGGAGCGGGTGCGGATCGAGATCGGGCGCAGCGACCTGCCGTACGGGTCGGTGGCGGGCGGCTCCAGCGGGACGTCGTCGTGGGGCTGGGCGGTGCACGAGGCCGCCTCGCGGCTGCGGGAACGGCTCGCCCGAGGCGCGGCGGTGCCGCCGGAGGGCCTGTCGGTGCGCGCGGACACCCGGGAACTCGTGGGGCGGGGCGCGGAGTTCGCCCGGCACGCGTTCGGCGCCCAGTTCGCCGAGGTGCAGGTGGACGCGGACAGCGGTGAGGTGCGGGTGCGCCGACTGCTGGGGGTCTTCGCGGCCGGGCGGATCCTCAACGCCCGCACCGCCCGCTCGCAGTTCGTCGGCGGGATGGTGATGGGCGTCTCCATGGCGCTGCTGGAGGAGTCCACCATGGATCCGCTCTTCGGCGACCACGCCGAACGGGACCTCGCCTCCTACCACGTGGCGGTCAACGCGGACGTGCCGGACGTGCGTGCCCACTGGATCGAGGAGCGGGACGCGCACGTCAGCCCGCTCGGATCGAAGGGCATCGGCGAGATCGGCATCGTCGGTACGGCGGCGGCGGTCGCGAACGCGGTGCACCATGCCACCGGGATCCGCGTCCGCGAACTGCCGGTGACCTCGCGGCAGATGCTGCAGGGGCTCGCCTGACGGTACTCGCCCGGGCCCGACCGTGCCGTGGGGCCGCCCGGGCCCGCTCCCCTGTGCGGGGAGACCGCCGGTGACGCGGCGTGGCCGTGGTGCGTGCCCGGGGTGCCCGGCCTACCGTCGGGGGAGGTACCCGGAGGAACTGGAGAAGCGCCGTGCCGGAGCAGAAGATCACCACCTTCCTGTGGTTCGACCACCAGGCCGAGGAGGCGACGCGGTTCTACACCTCGCTGTTCGCGGACTCCCGGATCGTCGGCGTGCAGCGGTACGGGGAGTCGGGCCCCGGCGAGGCCGGGTCGGTGATGACGGTGGTGTTCGAGCTCGCCGGGCAGGAGTACGTCGCGCTCAACGGCGGCCCGCTGTTCCCGTTCACCGAGGCGATCTCGCTGCAGGTCAACTGCGAGGACCAGGCGGAGGTCGACCGGCTGTGGGCCGCGCTCACCGAGGGCGGCCAGGAGAGCGACTGCGGCTGGCTGAAGGACCGGTACGGCCTGTCCTGGCAGATCACCCCCGCCGGCTGATGGAGTTGATCGGCGACCCGGACCCGGCCAGGGCCCAGCGGGCCATGGGGGCGATGCTCCGGATGAGGAAGATCGACATCCAGGCCCTGGAGGACGCCGTCGCGGGCGGCGACGGGACCGCACCGGCCTCGTAGCCGCATTCTCCAGGCCGCGTCCGGCCGCGTCCGGCCGTGTCCGGCCGCGGCGGGCGTCCGGGTGGGGCCCGGGCCCGTCATCCGGCCGGTGACGCGGCCGAGGAGCCCGCCCGGACGGCCTGCGCGGGAACGAGGTGGTCGAGTCCCTGCGCACTGCCCGTCGCGGCCTCGGTCGAGCGCGGCAGCATGATGCTCTCGTAGGCGCGGACGGCGTCGTCGACGCCGGCTTCGGAGACGAGAGCGCGGGCGAGGTCGGCGCCGTCGAGCATGGCGAGATTGGCGCCCTGCCCGACCGGGGGCATCAGGTGCGCGGCATCGCCGAGCAGTGTGACGCCGGGGACGTGCTCCCAGGTGTGCGGGGTGGGCAGGACGAACAGGGACCGGTTGACGAACCCGCTGTCGCTGTTGCGCAGGATGGAGCGCAGGCTCTCGTCCCAGTCGTCGAACAGCGTCAGCAGGTGCGTGCGTACGGCGCGCCGGTCGCCGAGGTCGACACCGGCAGCCACGTGCCAGTCCTCCGGCGCGCGGAGCGCGATGTAGGCGCGGATGTGGCCGTTGCTGTTGCGCTGGGCGACCAGGGACCTGCCGGCGCCCTTCGCCAGCATCGATCCGTTGCCGACCAGCCGCGCGAGGTCGGGATGGCGGGTGTCGCAGTGGTCGAATCCGGTTTCGACGAAGGTGACACCGGTGTAGCGGGGCACCGCCTGCGACAGGGCCGGGCGGACGCGCGACCAGGCGCCGTCGGCGCCGACCACCAGGTCGAAGTCCTCGGTGGTGCCGTCACGGAAGTGCAGCCGACAGGTGCCGTCGGCGAGCGGGGTGACACCGGTGACGGCACGGTCCCACCGCACCGTGCCCGCGGTGAGCGAGTCCAGGAGCAGGCCCCGCAGTTGGCCGCGATCGATCTCCGGCCGACCGCCGTCGGCGCCCGGCCCCTGATGCGCCAGGAGGGCGGCGTCGGCGAAGTCGAGCACGCGCCACTCGTCCCCTTCCGGGCGGGCGAGGGCTTCGAATCTGTCGAGGAGCCCCGCCGCCCGCAGGGCCGCCTGACCGGTGTCGGCGTGCAGGTCGAGGGTGCCGCCCTGGGGACGGGCGTCCGCGGAGGCCTCGCGTTCGAGGACGGTGACCGAGCGGCCGTGTTGCTGCAGGATGCGGGCGCAGGTGAGGCCGCCGGGGCCGGCGCCGACGATCGCGATGCGGGGATCACGGGAGGAGTGCACAGGAGTGTCCCTTGAGAGGTGGGTGAGTGGCCGGGAGATCCGGCCCCACCACAAAAGCACAATCACCAAATAAGTGCAACGACTCAACTTTTGCAGTTGATTCACTCTGGGGTACGGTGGCCGGGTGACCGAACCGACCGGGCGCCGCGAGCGCAAGAAGGCCCAGACCCGCCAGTCCCTGGCCGACGCCGCACTCGAGCTCTTCCTCGACCGCGGCTACGACCAGGTCGGTGTCAAGGACGTCGCCGACGCCGCCGACGTCTCGGTGACCACCTTGTTCAAGCACTTCTCCGGCAAGGAGGCCCTGGTCTTCGACCAGGAGGACGACCTGGAGGCAGCGCTCGTCGCCGCCGTGCGCGACCGCGCCCCCGGCACGTCGATCCCGCAGGCTCTGCGCGCGCACATCCTGCTGAAGCAGACCCAGTTCGCCCTGCACGCCAACGACCCGCGGTTCGCCGATTTCCTGCACATGGTGCAGGAGACCCCTGCGCTGCGCGACTACGCCCACCGCATGTGGACGCGCCACGAGGCGGCCCTGGCGCGGGCCGTCGCCGAGGCCGCCGGCGCCCCCGAGGACGACGTCAGCTGCGCCGCACTGGCCCGTTTCGCCCTGGAGGCCCGCGGCCTCATCCTGCGGCACGCCGAGCCGGACCGCGCCGCCGCCGAGGCCTTCGCACTGCTCGAACACGGCTGGGCGGCGTCCCACCCGGGCAGCTGACCCGGTCTGCGCGCAACCCCGATGCACCGCGTTTCCGCCTGGTTCAGCATCCTCGGTCGTAGATCGCCCGCAGCCACGGCTCCCTGACAGCGGGCATCCGCGCGAGCGTGTACCGGAATGCCTCCCCGGACGGCCGGAACGGGTGGCACGGGTACGGCGGCAGCGGGTCGTCCCGTTCCACGCCTGCCGGCAGTCCGCCGACCGCAGGCAGGCGGGTCCGCTGCGGCGGAAAGGCGAGCTCGGCCCAGAGCGCGGCATCCATGGGCACCGGCACCGCTCCGGCACCCGGCTGCCACATGTCTCCGGTCTGCGGATGTACCGGCACCAGCACCAGGTCGGCGACCGGCTCGCCGAACCCCGGTCCTGCCAGGTCGAGCCGCTTTGCGCCGTCCCCGACGGGCAGCAGCGCACCGAGTGCCCGGCCGAGGAGTTCCGCGACCGGTCCGGGCGCCACCTCGACGGGCGCGCCCCCGGCGGCGGCCACCACCTGGGCGAGAGCCACACCGGCCGCGATGTCCCGGTACTCGCCCAGCCGGTGCCACAGCGCGCCGGTGGCCAGCAGTCCCGCCCAGTCCATGACCGGCCGCTCCGGCGGGCCGGGCAGGCGCACCACCGCCTGCGGGACGAGCCGGACGATCTGCCAGCACCCGCAGTCGTCCATCCTTGTCCCGACCGGCAGGTCGCAGCCCTGGCAGGCGAGGTTCGGCCCGTCCCTCCCGTCGATCCCCAGGCAGTAGCCCCCGGCCCGCTCAAGGATCAGCCGGGTGCCGCGCATGTCGCCGGGCGCGAGGAGGACGCTGTCCGACGGCCCGTCGGACAGTGCGCCGAACGGCGCGAAGTGCCCCCGCTCCGCCGCCTCGCGTGCCCCGACCTCGTCCCACTGCCGCCATGGCGGCCCGTACGGCGCGGGGTCGACGGCGTAGGACCCGGCTTCCAGTAGTGGCGGGTGCAGTTCCTCCCAGTGGGTGTCGGCCAGGTGGATCGGCAACGCCACCTCCGACACCGCCGCCGTTAGGACCGCGCCGCAGCCCGCACACCCGAACACCGCCAAGCCGTCCCCTCCCGCCGTCGAAGCCCCTGCATCCCACCAAGCAGGCGGACCGGGGGCAAAGGGTTTTCGGACGATGCCCTGCGCGCCATCGGCAGGGGGCGGTCCTCGCTGTCCCGGCTATGCCGTTGTCGCGCCACCGGCGTTGACGGTGTTTCGCCGACCGCTCGGACACCCGCACAGCGGCAGCGATTTCCTGGGTCGTCTCCCACCAGAGGTCTTCATCGGCCAGTGGCCTCCGGCTGGTCATGTCGTGGTCACCTTGCAGGCGTAACCTCCGCGGCTGGACGTATGCCAAGGACGCGGTGGGTGAAGCAGTGAACTTCCGTCTGCTCGGGGCGGTTTCGGCGGATGGTACGGGCAGGTCCCGTTGCCGGCCCGACGACACGTCAGCGCGCGGCCACCGCCGCAGACCTGCCCGCGCCCGCCGTCGGCCCCGTACGGACGAAGGAACACCATGAGCAACGACGAGCCGGTCCGGTACGCGACCGAGGCCGTGCCCGCCGAGCCGTTGCGCCGGATGTCGGCCACGCTGCCGACTCAGCAGGCGCAGCCCCGTACCGGCACGTACGCGGCCGAGCGCGCCGCCGGCGCGTCCGGCGACGGGGGAGGGGCGCCGGGCAGGGGTTCCAGGTCGACCCGGAGCAGTACCGGTCCGCGGTGTCGCCGGTGCTCGCCGCGTCCGAGCAAGTCCGTTCGCTGTACACCTCGTTGAGTGCCTTCCTGACTTCGCTTGAGGCGCAGAAGCCGTGGGGCGACGACGAGTCCGGCAAGAAGTTCGCCGAAGGCGACAAGGGCTACCTGAAGTACAGCAAGGACACCCTGGACGTCATCAAGGGCCTGCCCGAAGCCCTGAAGGGCATCGCCGACGGCCTGAAGGCGATGGCCGATGGCTACGAAGGCGCGGACGGGACGATCGCCACCGAGTTCGACGGCATGGACACCGGCGCGAACCCGATGCCCGCTGCACCGTCCCTGCCGAGCGCCCCGGTGAACAACCCCGTACACATCCCGGTGACCCCGCGGATCGCTCCGAGCGGAAGGCACTGACCAGATGGCCGTCGAACTCCCCGAGCCCCTCCAGTGGGTGCTCCTGCTGCTCGCGGGTTGCCGCTGGCCGGAGGCGGACGAGGACCAGCTCCGCGACATGGCCGCGCACTGTCGCAAGGCCGCCGAGGACCTGAAGGACGCTGCACAGGGCTCCGATGCCGCGATCAAGCGCGCGCTCGACGGACAACAGGGCATGGCCGCCGAGGCGTTGACCACGTACTGGGCCAAGTTCGCCACCGGCAAGGGCACGCAGGAGGACCCCGGCTACCTGCCCGGCGCGGTCAACGCCCTCGACGGCATGGGCGACATGCTGGAGCAGATGGCCAACTCCGCCGAGACCGCGAAGATCCAGATCATCGCGCAGCTCGGCATCCTCGCCTTCGAGATCGCCACCGCCGAGGCCGAAGCCCCCTTCACCGCGGGCGCCTCGCTGCTCGAGGTCCCCGTGATGATCGGGGCCAGCCGGGCCGTGGTCTCCACCCTGCTGAAGACCCTGCTCAAGGAAATGATCACGATGGCGGCCAAGCAGGCCGCCCAGATGGCCGCGATCAACCTGCTCGCCCAGGGCATCGAAGTCGCCGAGGGCCACCGCAAGAGCATCGACATGAACGAGCTCGGCCAGAACGCGCTCGGCGGCGCGATCGGCGGAGCTTCCGGCCATCTGATCGGCCGGGGAATCGGCGGCGCGGGCAAGAAGCTCGGCGCGGAGAGCGCACTGAACTCCACCGCCGGCAAGATGGCCACCGGAGCGGTAGTCGGAGTGGGCGCGGACGTCTCCACCCAGCTCATCACCACCGGCAAGGTCGACGGCGAGTCCCTGCTCGGCTCCGGCCTCTCCGGCGGTGCGGGCGCAGGTCTGCACGCCGGCGCTGCCGCGATCAAGGGCCATGCCAACGCCCCCAAACCGGCCGAGGCGCCGCACCTGGACCTGCCGAACGCCGCTGCGCACGGCGGCCAGCACGGCCCGCCGACCTTCTCGAAGCCCACCGCCTCCTCGGGAGGCGGCAGTTACCACGGCCCGACCGACGAGGCCGGCGGCGGTACCGCCACCCGCTCACTGGACGGCGTGAACGGCGCCAGCTCGTTGGACGGCGGGAACGCCTCCGGCACGGACACGGCGGAGGGTCCGGGTCCGGTCCCGGGTTCGGTCCCGGGTGTGGGCGGGTCCCGGGTGAGTGGGCTGATGCCCTTCGGCTCCGCACGAGCGGCCGAGGTCTCGTCGTCGGTCGGGCCCACCGGCGGCGGCAGCCACCCGGAAGCGGCCACCCACGAGGCGCAGACGAGCAGTTCGGGCGGTGGCACCCGTTCGTTCGATCCCCCTGCCCAGCGTCCGGACACCGCTCCAGCCGGGTCGCAGGAGCCGACACTCCGTCGGGAGTCGGAGTCGACATCCCACCAGGAGCCCGACGCGCACGATCCAGTGGCGCTGCGGGATGGGCAGGAGCCGCTGCCACGGCACGGCCGGCCCTCGCAGGAGTCGACGGTGGGCCAGGAGACGGATTCGCGCCGGCGGATCCCGGAGCAGACGTCTGAGCAGATGTCGGATCCGATCTCGGAGCGCGGCGGACACCAGGACGCGCAGCGACAGGAACCGCCCGTCGAGTCCGGCGGGCCCCGGTCGGGTGCCCCCGTGCACGGGCAGTCCGCGGCAACCGACTCCGCTGCTGGGCAGGGCGTTGCGCCGGTGCGTGAGACGGTGGCGGAGCCGTCCGGCGTCGCGGCGCAGCGAAGCGGTACGGGGGCGGCGCCCGACCTGTCCGGGGTGCTCGGCGGTGCCGCGCATCTCCCCGCGGCCGGAGGCAGCACGAACCTCGATGGCGGGACCCGGATCTCCGGCGGGCATGCGCCGACCCGTACCGATCCGGAGCAGGTGGTGCCGGTCCAGACCGTGCCCGACGCGTCCGTGTCGTCCGCTGCGCAGAGCCCGACCGCCGGTCCGCCGGTGGGCGGCGGGTTCCTGCCCGGCCCGGTCGGGAGCGGTGGCACGACCGGTCACCAGGGTGGCGGCAGCCGGTCCGGCTCCGGTGTGCCGTCGGTTCCGCCTGCTCCGAGGCCGCCGGTGGCGCAGCCCATCACGTCCACCGGCTCAAGCGGCACGGTCCGCCCGGGCGCAGGGCGGACCGGCGCCGACCGTCTGCCGCCACCGCCGCCGCCCACCACCCGCACGGCCACCGGAAATCCGGTGCACGGCAGCCAGGGCGGACCGGCCGGAGGTGCCACCCGCAGCACCCCGTCGACGACCGGCCACGACGAGGTCCTGGCCAGGCAGAAGCAGGAGCGCGACGCCGAACTGAGGGCGCTGTCCGGCAGGTCCTCGGTGCGCGACGCGGTCGACCGACTCGGGCGCGAGCAGCGTCCGGTGTCGAGGCCGCCGGCGGATGCGGACCGGCTGCGGCGGGAGCTGCCGACGATGTCGCCGCAGGAGCGGGCGCAGGAACTGGCCGCCATGGCCCCGGAGGACCGGCGTTGGCTGGCGCGGGACCCGCAGACGGTGGATGCGCTGAAGAACGGTCTGCCGCCCAAGGAGTTCGCGAGGACCGCGGCGGAGCTGATCGTGCACGTCGATCCGCGGGCGGAGCGCGCGGCCTCGGCACGGCAGGAGGCACAGCGGCAGGTCGCCCGGATGCTCCAGGACCCGGAGACGGCGGCGCGGTTGCTGAAGAGCGGTGCGGACGTGGTGGTCGTCCCGAAGGACGTGCGGATGCCGGATGTCCCGGAGCTGCACAACCTGCGCGGGGTGCACAACAGTTCGTCGGCGGGCGCCGGCCGCGGGTACGACGACATGCGCGGCTCGGGCGGACGGCACTCGGCGGTCACCGAGGAGAACCTGCTCGGCGAGCACACCCCGATCGGGCACGGCGGGCACTACGAGGACGGGTACTCCACCACCACGCACGAGTTCACCCACACCGTGCACCGGTACGGCCTGGACGCGACCGAGCAGAAGCTGATCACCGACACCTTCCGGCAGAAGCTGGGCGACCCGAAGGCGGCCTGGCCGGACGGGCCGCGCCACGACAGCAGCGGGAAGCCGGTGGACAACTACTCGTCGCGCGACGAGCAGGAGTACTTCGCCCAGCTCACCAACGCCTACCTGGGCACCAACCACGGCACCGACCCGTACACCGGCCGGCCGCGGAACAACGGGGCCGACTGGGTGCGGCGGAACGAGCCGGCCATGCTGCCGCTGCTGGAGAAGCTGTACGGCAGGGACCCGGGCACCGTGCACGACGGGCAGGCCAACCCGGTGCACGCCACCACGGCGGACAACCGGATGTACGAGGGGTTCCGGGAGTTCATGGAGGGTGTCGACGGCACCGGGAGCAACGCACCGGGGCACCGGCCGCCGACCGCCCCGCCGCCGGCCCCGCCGGCGGGCCGGAACCACGGCCCGCAGGCCGACGCCGCCGGGCCCGGCGGAGGCTCCTCGCACCTGCCTCCGCCGCCACCGAAGGCCCCGGGCGACCGCGAGGCCGCGACCGATGTCGGCTTCCCGCCGCCCGGGGCGCGGGTGGAGGTGGCGGGCGACGGCCTCTGCCTGCTCCACTCGGTGGCCGTGAGCGCGCCCGACCTGGTGGGGGTGCGGACGGGATCGCCCGGCGGAGTCGCCCGGCGGCTGCAGTCCGTGGTCGAGGATCACTTCGCCGAACTCCCTCCGGAACACTGGCCGGCCGAGGTGGTGTCCAACTACCGCGGTCACCTGCTCGCCCGGCAGGACCTGGGCGCGAACGTCCTGCTCGACCACCTCCCGGCCGACGTCCGGGAGGGGTACGCCGGACTGCCGCTCGCGGAGCTGAGGCAGATCGTCGGCGACCACCTCACCCGCAGCGCGCCGCCGCCGTCGCCGCGCGAGCGGGAGGCCCTGCTCCGGACCGTCCGGGACTGGGAGTCCCGCTGGCTGACCACCGAGGGGAGATGCTGCCCGCGGCAGCGGCGCACGCACTGGGCCTGCGGTTGCGGGTGGTCGGCCACGACGGCACCCCCTGGCGGTCTTCGGACCCTCGGACGGGCGGCCGGTGACGGTGTATCACCAGGGCAACCACTACGACGGCAGCGAACCGGTGCCCTCCGGGACGGCGGATACCCACACCCCCGCCACCGCGCGGGAGGGTGCGAAGGATCCCGTCCCGGAGAGGGGCCCGGACCGGGAGAAGCGCCCGGACCCGGCGAAGGAGCCCGCCGCCGAGGAGCCTGCTGCGGAGGAGCCTGCTGCGGAGGAGACCGGCGAGAAGCCGGCGGCGCCGCCCGAGGACGAGCCGCAGCCGCAGCCGCCGCACACGGCCATGGAGCCCGAGCCGCAGCCGCCGCACACGTCCGTGGAGCCCGAGCCGCAGCCGCCGGCACCGCACCAGGATGCCGCCGGCCCCCGGCCGATCGCGGGTACCGACCTCGTGGTCGGTCTGACCGGGAACGAGGCGGCTGTCCGGGAGAAGGTCATCGCCGTCCTCGCAGGAGCGGTGCCGGGCGACCGCGCGGCGGCCCGGGCCTTCGCCGACGCCCACTTCGGCCCGGCCACCCTGCGCCCGATGCTCAGTGCGCTCTCCCGAGGCGAGGTGTGGACGGCCCGGTTCGACGGAAACGGCTTGAGCGGCACCATCAAGCTGCGCGGCCAGGTCACCGCGTCGACGCACCTGCGCACCGAGAAGATCGAGTTCGAGAACGGCGCCGACCGGACGGTGACGGTCGGGACCGGCCGCGACGCCCAATGGCAGTACAACGTCGGGGTCCAGGCCCGGCAGTCGGGCGGCATCGCGGAGCCGGCGGAGCTCGCCGGCTACTTCCACGACCGCGGCCACGGGCAGGTCGACCTCGACCTCGGCGGGATGGTCGCGCGGTCCAAGACCGCCGAGCCCGCCGACGTGTTCGAGTCGAGGATGCGACTGGAGCTCGACTTCGACGACCTGCGCCACGAGGGCGTCCCGGTGCGCACCGGATCCGGCGGTCACACCGAGGCGGTGGACCTCGGCCTGACCGTCGCCGTCCCGGTCCGTCCTGACGCCACGTCGGTCGGCGAGCAGCGGACACCCCCGCAGCGTCTGCTGGACGGCCGCGTCGGCGGCCAGGAGATCGTGCTGGACCTGTCGCCGCGCGGCGCGTCCCAGGGCCACCCGCCCGTGGAGGCACTGCTCGACCATGTGGAGCAGGCGGCCAGGCAGGAGTTCGGCAAGGACTGGCCCGCGATGCGCGACAAGGTCCTCGCGGAGGTGGACTTCGCCCGGCTCCAGCGGGACCTGAAGAGCATGACGGCCGGTGAACCGGTCACGGTCGCGCTCACCGACCGGCGCGGCCGGACGGTCGGCACGGTCCGGATCGGTGCGCGGGTCGGCGACCTGCGCCAGACCGGCACCACCAAGGAGACCGAGTTCAACATCGGCACCAGCGTCCAGCAGGTGCGCAGCACCGCGACCAACCGCGGCCATGCGGGGCAGTTCGGGCTGGCGAACGCGCTGAAGCCGGGGGCCGCCCTGATCGGCGCCGGCGGCGCCGGGCGGCTCGGCCGGGACCGGATCGAGATCGCGGGTGACAGCCGGGCCGCCCAGCTGACCAGCAAGTCCAAGGTGCCCGGCGTCCGCTACGACGGCGCCGTCCACTTCGAGATGTCGTTCAACGGAAAGGCCGACGCGCACGAGGCGGGAACGGCGGACGTCCGCCTGTTGGTGGACCGAGCGGACACCACCCCCGTGGCGGTCGAGGCGGAGTCCGCGCCCCACGACCACGACACCACCCCGTCCGAGCCGCAGAAGCCGGCCGCACCCGCCACCGAGGGGACGGCCGCGGTCGACGAGACCGCGGCGCCGCCGATGCACGAGGTCACCGGCCCACCGGAGTCGGTCTGGCACGGCGGCGACGACCGGGGCGGGCTGGGCGAGACCGTCGTCGTCCGGGACGTGGAGAGCACCGCCGCGCTGCGCGCGGCCGTCGACGCCCGGGGGCGGGAGCGCTTCGGTGACGACTGGGACGCCGTCCGGGACCAGGTCCTGCGGGGGTTCAGCCAGCCGAACCTGGCGGCGCGGCTGACCGGGATGACCCGCGGCGAGGCACTGGAGGTGAAGATCCCCGGCAAGGAGAGCCTGGTCGTCACCGCGGTCGCCAGGGTCGAGTCGATGACCTATCGCCGCGAGGACGGCAAGGCCGAACTCAACACGGTCAACGAGACCGGCGCGTTCAGCGTGGACCGCCGGCTGCTGGCGCGCACCGTCGCGGCCAACGGCGGGCTCGGCGGCACCGTCGCCAAGGGCACGCCCGGCGCCGACCTGCTCGCCACGGGCTCCGGCCAGCAGCGCGAACGCGTCGGCGGGCAGGGCCGCCAGGCCGACCGGGTGTACGCCAACGGGAAGTACAGTGTGCCGCAGGTCATCTACGGCGCCGAGTTGGCCGTGGACGTGCATTTCGGCCGGCCCGGCGAGGCGCCCGGCGGGCGGTCCGACGTCTCGGCACCACTGCGCGTCGAGGTGGGCATGGACGCCCGCGACACCGTCAAGGTCCAGGCCCCCCAGAGGGAGGACGGTGCGATCGCCTTCAAGCGGCCCACCGGGCCCGCCGAAGGCACGGCGCCCGCCCGCGACGACCGGTCCGCGGTGGCCCGCCGCAACGCCGTTGAGCTCGACCGGCCCGCGGCGACCCACACCGCGCCGCGCCGCATGCGGGAGCAGCACGAGCTGAACGCGTCGTACGTGGTGCACAGCCTGAGCGGCGCCGACAAGGTGCGTACGGCGGTCGAGGATGCCATCCGGTCCAAGTACGGCGAGCCGTCGCCGGAGGTGCAGCAGCGGATCGGCGCCACGTTCGACAGGGTCGCGCTCAGGACGCAGCTCTCCCGGCTCACCCGTGGCGGGAAGATCACCGAGACCGTCTCCGGTACGACCTGGAAGGCCGAGGTCACCGTCACCGCCAGGGTGGCGGACGCCACCTACCACTCCACCGCGGACAAGTACGAGTTCGAGTCCGGCACCCGCACCTCCCGTGGGCAGGGCAACGTGCGGGACCGCCGCAACCGCCTGGACGCCGGCGGCCGGCTCAACGTGAAGGCGCCGTTCGTGACGGTCGGGGGCGGCTACGCCCATCGGATGGACCGCAGTTACGGCCACGGCGCGGAGACCGTCGGCTCCTCCTCGAACCGGGGCAAGCACGTCGAGCCGGCGGTGTTCTTCGACGTCGACGCGGCCTACGACGTCAAGGTGACGTTCAAGCGGCTGAACGTGTCCGACGGCTCGCACACCCAACAGGTCGACACCGTGGCCCGGGTGGCCGTCCCGATGCGCGACGCCGACCCGGTGTCCGGGCCGGTCGAGCGGACCACGACGAAGCAGCCGAAGGGCTTCGTGGAGGGACGGCGGCTCGACTCCTCGGCGATCGTCACCGACGTCCACGCACTGCCCGGCACGGCAAGCGGCACGGCGCACGACACATCGGACGGCACATCGCACGGCACGGCGGGGCCGGTGGCGGCCCCCGGCGCACCCTGGGCGAGTCGATCCTGTCCCAGGTGGAGTCGGGGTGGCAGCCCGGCGCCCGACGTCGGACGAACGGGACGTCGGCCGGCCGGCCGCAGCCGGAGCGCAACCCCTTCGGGAGCGACTGGGCGGGCATCCGCCGCAAGCTGGACGAGGAACTCACCCCCGACCGGCTTCAGTCCAGGCTGAAAGGGATGACGGCCGGTGACGAGATCGTCGTGCGGCACGGGCGCACCACCGTCCGCGTGGGCGCGGTGCTCCGCGACCGGATGGACCACCTGGGCGAGTCGGGCACCACCGAGTTCAACACCGGCACGGACGTCCAGCGGTCCTTCGCCGACTCCGACGGCACCGGCCACGGCCACCAGGGCACCCTCGGCGCGACCGCCGCCGTCCCCGTGCCGGGCGCGCCCGTCTCGGTGACGGCCGGTCTGACCGGCACCGGGGGACGGGGCCACGACCACGCCGACATCCGGACCAGCAGCACCACGGCCGGCTCCGCCACCAAGGCGAAGCTGCCCGGCAGCGCCTACCGCGGCGAGGCGGAGCTGCAGTTCACGATCACCAGGCGGCCGTGGGCCGGTGCCTCCGTCCACCAGCGGCGCACCGCGGCGATCGGCTTCGAGACCATCGTCGAGTCGGGTGAGACCCTGCCCGTCGCCCCGAAGCGTTCCGACGACGCGGCGACTGCGGAGCGGCCGCCGCGGACACTCCCGGTCGAGGCACCCGCGCAGGCCGGCGTCCGGATCCCGCCCGAGCGGGTCTGGGAGACCGGGTTGCGCGACACCGACGTGCTGCGCTGGCTCGGCGACGTCGGCGGGGTCCAGGACCTGGTGCGGCTGCGCGGTCCGGAGTTCTTCGGCAGGGGCACCTGGCAGGAGATGGAGCCCGTGGTCGGCACCGTCACCTCGCACAGCCACCTGTCGGCCCTGTTCGGCACCGCGAGCCAGGGCACCGAGGTGGCGGCGACCGTCCCGACCCGGCGGGTGACGCTCGGCGGCGGCAAGGGGGTGGAGGTCGGCGTCAGGGTCGTCTCCCTCGAACACCGGGACACCGACACCGCGGTCGAGCTGAGCCCGTCCAACGGCACCTCCTCCGGCGTCGCCCGCTCCGACCTGTCGGCGAGGAACGCGGGCGTCCAGGGCCTGGTCGGGGCCAGGATCACCGGGGACGTCGGCAACAGCCCGGCGATCACCGGCGGCGCCCAGCGGCTCCGCCGCGAGGGCGGCACGCACGCAGACTCGGGCCTGACCGTCTCGAACGGCAAGTTCGCCACCCCGATGGCCCGTTACAGCGGTGCCGCCGAGGTGGAGGTGACCCTCTTCGACGGGAGGCGCAACCCGGTCAAGGAGAAGGGGATCGTCCCCTTCACCGTCGACATCCCACTCTCGGAGACCACCGGGGTGGACCTGCCGGCCGACCACTACCTCGCCTTCACCGAGGACCGCAAGGGCGGGGAACTGCGCTTCGGCGAAGGAGCCGGGCTCCTCGACGACGTCCACCGGACGCTGGCGGAGGGCGGCCGGACGTTCGACCACGCCACCGCCACGCCCGCCGAGCGCGAGCAGCTGATGGGCACCGTCCGCGTCGGACGGGCGGTCTTCGGCGGGGAGTTCACCGCCGCGACCGAAGCCGGGACCGCCCGCATCCGGGCAACCCACCGGCTGGTCGATCTCGCCGGCGGATCCTCCACCGCCACCTCCGCCCTGCTGGGGGACCTGCTCGGCACGCCGGACGGCACCGGACCGAAGGCCGACGACGTGCGCAAGGTGATCGACTACGTGGCGCGCAGGACGGCCGAGGGGCCCGTCACCCTCGACGACCTCGTCGCCGGGGCGCAGGACGGCTGGCCCGCGCACGAGCCGTACGACATCCACCGCGAGGCGTGGACGGACCACGGCCCGGCCAACGAGCTGGTCACCGCCGCGATGGCCGCGGCCGCGGCCGCGACCCGCCCGCTGCTCCAGGACGGGCTGCCGACGGTCGGACGGCTCTACCTCACCGTCTCCGGTGAAGGCGCGGAGCTGCCGCTGCGCCGGGAGTTCGAGCTGAGCGGCGACCCGCAGGAGCAGGTGCGCATGATCGAGGAGGCCACCTACCTGAAGCCGGGGACGCGGCCGAGCGAGGTCACCGTCCGGTTGGCCGGTGCGCCCGGGGCCGGTCACGACTGGGATTTCCGGGTCACCGCCCGTCCCGAGGGCAGCCGTGAACTGACGCTCCGTCACCGCAGGCCCTCGGACGGGCAGCAGCCGGACGACCAGGTCCGGACGGCTGCCGCGGCGAGCGTCACGGCGGCGGCCGCCTTCGCCGCCGGGCGGACCGCGGGGCCCGCCGACCCCGCCCCGCGGACGGCCCCGTCATCGGCGATCTGATGCGGCGGCCCGGGCCGGGGAACCGATCACGCCCCGGGCTTCGACCCTACGGGCGGTCGGTGGTGTCGGTGGTGCCGGTGGTGCCGGTGGGGGTGGGTTCGAGCTTGGTGTGGAGGACTTCGCGGGCCTGTTCGGCGGCGCGGGTGATGCTCTCGCTGATGAAGTCGAGGAAGCGGGCGATGTTCTCCAGGCGGACGGCGGCGGGGGTCTGGGGGCCGAGGATGGCGACGCCCTGGCGTGCCGTCCGGACGAGTTGGTCGTTGGCCCGGGCGCTGGCGATGGTGGCCTGGTAGAAGAGCTCGTTGTCGACCAGGTAGCGGTCCCGGCGGCGTTCGTCGCGTTCCCGGCGGACGAGGCTCTGGCTCTCCAGGAACGCGATGGCCTTGGAGATGGACGCCGGGCTGACCTGGAGACGCTGGGCGAGTTGGGATGCGGTGAGGCTTCCCGCGTCTGTGGTGAACAGGCAGGTGAGCACGCGGGCGGCCATCTTGGTCAGGCCGGAGGCCATGAGGACGGTGGTGAACGTCTCCTCGTAGTCGGCGACGGCGTCTGCGTCGCGTCCGTGGGCCTGGGCGGCGGTCTCGGGGCTCCGGGGGTCGCGGGCCGGCGGCGGTGGGCGCGGTGTTCGGTGGCGCGGTGGGCCAGGTCGGCGCGGTAGGCGGTAGGGCCGCCGTTGCGCATCACCTCGCGGGTGATGGTCGAGGTGGGGCGGTCGAGGCGGCGCGCGATCTCGGCGTAGGGCAGGTTGTCGGCCAGTCCCAGTGCGATCTGCTGGCGTTCCTGCTGGGTGAGCCTGCCTCCCGGCATCGTGGTCTCCTCGGTGGTCCGTGCGTGGTGGTCCCTGATGGCCTCACCATAGCGTTCACTTCTCTCCCATTGCAATGGCTGGAGCGACCGTCGTTGCGTTGCTCGCGTGGTCGTTGCAACACTTTTACGGCCTTGGCCTGCATGAATTCCAATGCAATGCAACGAGTGTATTGCCGATACATGGAAAGCAACGTAGCGTTTCCGGTGTCAGAAACAGTCAGCGAGTACAGGAGAGCACGATGCAGAAGTTCGCCAGCCCCGCCCCGGTCTCCGTCGTCCTGGACCTCCCCGCCGGCCGTGTCCAGCTGATCGCCGCGGATCGCGCCGACACCACTGTCGAGGTGCGGCCCGCCGACCCGTCCAAGGGCCGCGACACCAGGGCTGCCGAGCAGACCACCATCGCCTTCGCCGACGGTGTCCTGCGGATCACGGCGCCGGCCGCGGGCAACCGGCTGCTGGGCCCCTCGGGTTCGCTGGAGGTCACCGTCCAGCTGCCCGCCGGATCACGTGTCGAGGCCAAGGCGGCGTCCGCCGAGCTCCGCGGCGTCGGGCGCCTGGGTGACGTCGCGTTCGACGGCGCGTACCGGCGGATCAAGCTGGACGAGGCCGCCAGTGTGCGCCTCACCGCCGTCGACGGCGACGTCGAGGTCGGCCGACTGGGCGGCCCCGCAGAGATCACCACCGCGCGGGGCGACATCCGGATCGCCGAGGCCGTGCGCGGCACGGTCGTGCTCCGCACCGAGTCCGGCGACATCTCCGTCGGCGCCGCGAGCGGTGTCTCGGCGACGCTGGACGCCGGCACCGGCCACGGCCGCATCGGCAACACCCTCAGGAACGACGGTGCCGCCGCACTGGAGATCCGCGCCACCACCGCCCACGGCGACATCACCGCCCGCAGCCTCTGACGAGGCCGGGGCCGTCCGAGCGGACGGCCCCGGGCCGGTGACCCGTGTGCACGGCCCCGCGTCACCCACGACGAACAGCGCGAACGGCACGACCAGCCCGAGCACGACGACCGACGCGTACACGGCGATCGACGCCGACACCACGCCCGATGCCGACACGACGACCGACCCTGCACGGCGACCGACTCGAACAACTGGCGGCGCGTCGTCGCCGAACCGGGGGCAGGGTGGCGGCACATCACCTACGACGAGCGGGCCCGCGGCAGGAAGAAGGGCTCTGCCGGCCGGCCGCCCATGTGTGCCGGATTCCGGTCCCTGGCAGGATCACGGCCATGACATCGGAGCGGTGGAGCACCCACGCGGTCGACCTGGGCACCGTCACGGTCACCAAGCGGTTCGGCCCGCAGGACGGCGACCGGCATGCCCGCGAGTGGCGCGCTCTCACCCTGCTCGCCGAACATGCGCCCGGGCTGGCCCCGGAACCGCTGCACGGTGGCACCGACGACGGGCGGCCGACCGTGGTGATGTCCAGGCTGCCCGGGGCACCGCTGCGGGGGTGCGGATGGGCGCCCGCGAGACGGCGGCCCTCGCCACCACGCTGACGGAATTGCACACCTGCCTGCCGGCCGCGCGGTTGGCCGAAGTCCCCGCACGTCCCGGGCGCCCGGCCGGGATCGCCGCCAGGATCCGCACCTGGCAGGCGGCCGGACTGCCTCGCGCCCAGGCCCCGGAGGTTTCCGCGGCGCTGCGCGGCGGGCTGCGCTGGCTCGACGGATCGGACGTGGCGCGGCCGTCCGCGGGCGCCGTCCCGGCGGTCTTCGGCCCGGGCGACGGCAACCTCGCGAACTACCTGTGGGACGGCGCACGGGTGCGCGTCGTCGACTTCGAGGAGTCCGGCCGCAGCGACCGCGCCTTCGAGATCGCCGAGGTCACCGAGCACGTGTCGGCGTGGCTGGGCGGCAGCCTGGACGTGCCGGGCCTGCTGCACCACCTCGATCTCACGCCGGCCGAAACCGCCCGGCTGACGGAGTGCCGCCGACTGCTCGCCCTGGTCTGGCTGTTCATGCTCGCCCTGGACGCCCCGGACCGGCCGCGCAACCCGCCGGGCACTGCCGCCCGTCAGGCCCGGCGGCTGCTCGACCTTCTCGGCTGAAGGCCACCGACGATCTCGACCGGACGGGCCGGCACGTTGGGAACACCGCGCCCGGCACGCCCTCAGACCTGCTGGGGCACGGGCACCGCGGGGACGGAATCGCCGCGTCCGGGGAGGCCAGTTCGGCAGTCCCGGGGACGGCCAGGACGCCGTAGGTCGACACCAGCAGCACCAGCACCGCGACGAGGGCGAACGGGGTCAGGCCGATGAGCTGGACGAGCAGCGGCGCCGCCGCCAGTGCGATCGGCTGGAGACCGAAGCTGGCCAGGGCCTCCAGGGCGAACACCCGGCCCTGGACGTCCTCGGGGAACTCGGCCTGCAGCGAGCTGTACCAGAGGACCATGAAGCAGCCGACGCCGACCGAGCCGACCGACACGGCGGCGCAGAAGGCCCACAACGGGACGTGGACCGCCAGGCAGAGCGGGGTCAGCAGGCAGGGGGCCAGCGCGTTCATGGCCCACAGCCCCGGCCGGCGGGACCTCACCCGGCCGCCCAGCACCGACCCCAGCACCGAGCCGACGAAGGTCGCCGCACTCACCCAGCCGAACGCGGGCAGTCCGTAGCGGGCCTGGCTGACCATCGGGACGAGGACGTAGTTCGGGCCGAAGAGGAAGAAGACCTGTGCCGTGCCCTGGAGCATCAGGGCCGACACCCAGGGCCGCTTCCGCACCTCGACGAGTCCGGTCCGGGCCTCGGCGACCACGGCCCGCAGGCCCTGCTCGGGCGTCGCCCCGCTGGCGGCGGCCCGCACCCGCGGGAGCCGCAGCCACACCAGGGTCACCAGGCTCACCGCGAACGTGGCGACGTCGACCAGCAGCGTGCGCGGCGGCGAGATGCCGGCCAGCAGCAGGCCGGCGAGCAGTGAGCCCACCAGGCCGCCGACCCGCTTGGTCGCGGAGTCGAGGGCGTTGGCCCTGGTGCGGAGCTCCTCCGGCACGATCTGGGCCAGGGCCGCGCGGTGCGTGGGCTCGTACAGCGCCGCCCCGGCCCCGCTGAGCGCGGCGGACACCAGCAGCAGTGGCAAGGGGCCGTGGGCGGCGAAGACCATGAAGCCGAGGACGCCGACGAGCCGGAAGACGTCGGCCGCCGCCATCACCAGGCTGCGCGAGTAGCGGTCGGCGATCACCCCGCCGAGCAGGAGCAGCACTCCCATGACGGCCGACTCCACCGCCAGCAGGAGGCCGAAGGCACCGGCTCCCCTGCCGGGCACCACCAGCGCGGGGAGCACGACGACGGTGAGCTGGTTGCCCAGGGTGCTGGTCGCCTGCCCGAGCCAGAACGCCCGGTAGCGGGCGTCGCGTATCAGACTGCGGAGTCCGGTGTCATTCGTCATGTGCAGGCCCACCAGGTGTTCGAGAAGGGCACAGCCTAGATCACATGACGCGACGTCACCCGGGAACCCGGCCCTGCAGGATCGGGAGGCCTGGTTCGTCCGCGTCGACGCGGTCCGGACGGGCCCGGCGTGGATGCCGCCATCGAGGTCGCGCCCTTCCTGACCTGAGCGGGGCCCGCCGTCCGTCGTCCGCCGTGCACCGGTGGAGCGGCACCCGGTCGTTCCGGATCTTGCGTCTGATCGTGTGTGTCGGGCAGGCCGCGGGTGCGGCGGGCGGCCGACAGGTGGGATGGTGGTGACACGGGCAGGACCGGCGACCGGGCGCGCGCCGGCCGGTACACTCCGCCGGCCGGGCAGGCGGCGCGACCCGCCCGCCGGAAGCGACCCCCGACGAGAAGGTACCGCCTTGGCAACCGACTACGACGCCCCGCGCGACAGCGGTGACAGCAGCAGTGACGACAGCATCGAGGAGCTGAAGAGCAAGCGCGACGACAAGCAGGGATCCGCGGTCGACATCGACCCCGAGGCCGTCGAGGGCCTGGAGCTCCCGGGCGCCGACCTGTCCGGCGAGGAACTCACCGTCCGGGTCGTCCCCCTCCAGCAGGACGAGTTCACCTGCATGACCTGCTTCCTGGTCCACCACCGCGCGCAACTCGCCGGCGAGGACAGCAAGGGGCAGCCCATCTGCCGCGACTGCGCGCCCTGACCTTCCCCGCAGAGCCGCGACCCGCAGAGCCAGGCCTCGCAGGGCCATGATCCGCAGCGCCACGGCAGGCGCCGCCCGGCGGGGCCCCGGACACGCAGGCCGGGGACCGCCGCCCGGGTGGCATCGTGGATGCGGCGGTTCGTCCGCTGTTGTCCCGGTGCATCCGGTGTTGTACTGGTCCGTATGGTCAGTGGACAGGCCCGCCGCCGCAGGCGGCGCGGCGCGGGCGGAGCAGGAGCGCGCCGCGCAGGAGACGCGCACCCGGGTGCAACTGCTGATCGAGCTGACCGCGCGCAACGCCGTCTACCGCAAGGGGCTGCTTGCCGCCGTCAAGGGGCTGAGCCCGCAGGAGGCCGTGATCCTCGCCGACCTGGAGCGGCACGGCCTCCAGGTCCCGCAACTGCACGACGTGCTGTGCGGCGGCCACGTCCTGGTCGACGAGCCGCAGCTCTACGAGGCCTGGCGGTTTCCGGAGGTGAGCCACCACCGGCTCTCCAGCCATCACCGCGACATCGACAAGTCCCGCTACCCCGACATCGGCATGCGCGGTCAGGTGGTCCGCGAGAAACTGCACGGCCGCACCGCCAACGGCACCTGGCTGCAGCTGGAGAAGACGCCGGCCGCCTCGGGGCCCGCAAACTGCCCAGCCTGGACGACCTGCGCCATCTGATGGACTACGTCGTCTACCGGATCACCCGCAGCAACGTCGGCCCGTGGGGGCTCTCCCGGGTCACCGAGCGGCGGCCGATGTACCTCTCACCCGCGTTGGCCGTCCCCACCGCGCTGACCGCGCCCGTCTCCCGGTCGCTGGCCGAGACGCTCCGGCGGATCGAGGCCGACGACGACACCAGCTCGGCCTCCGCCGATCTTGCCGGGCGCTTTCCCCGCCCGAGCGCGTCGAGCCGTCCGACGAGCTGGGCGGGTCGCTGTCCGGCCGCTCCGGGCGCGGACTCTTCGGCAACTCCCAGGTGTGGATCAGTGAGGCACCGCTGCCGCCCGCGGCGCGCGTGCTCTCGGCCCCGGACGGCGGGCCGCCGCCGGGGACCCGATGGACGGAGGACGACCGGTGAGCGAAGGCGATGCCCCCGGGCCCGAGGCGGGGTCCGCATCCGTCCCGGAGGGGCTGGTGACCACCGTGGTCGACCTGGTCCACACCGGGGCTGTCCCGCTCGGCGCCTACACGGTCGCCGAGCTGACGGTGGTGGACGCGGTCGTGGACTTCCTGGAGGCCCGCCCCTCCGACGAGGTGCTGGCCGAGGCCGTGCGCTCGCTCGCCGCACGGCAGCTCCTCGTGCCCGGCGCCGGCGAGGACCGGATCCAGGTCCGGGGCGACCTCGGGATCGCGGTCGCCTTCCAGCGGCGTGCCCGGGCTGTGCTGGACGCGCGGATCACGGGCGCGGGGCCCGGCGAGCCGTGGCGGACGCTCCTCCTGCCCCAGCCGGAACGCGTCTGCCTGATCGTCCGCATCGACGCGCTGGGCGTCCACGAGCTGTCGCTGCGCACCCTCGACGAGACGCTGCGGATCATGGCCGATTGGCTGCCGCAGGGGTCGTGGGCGCCGTCCGACCAGACGGGCGACGCCGAGGCGGTGCTCGCCGCTGCGGAACGCTCCGCCCTGCTCACCACCGTCCGTTACACGACCGTCGGCTCGGCGGAGATCGCCGGCGAGACCACCGACCTGGTCCTGGCCTCCCGGGGCGGGAAGCTGCACGCCTTCACCCGCGACCCCGCCGACCGGGCCCGCCTCGTGCCCAGGAGTGGTCGTGCCACCGGCGTGCGCGACACCGTCGCAGCCCTCCTGGACTTCCGCCCGGCGGACCGGCGCGACGGGCCCGCCTGACCGGATGGTCCGTCACCTGCCGCCCGGCCCCCGCCGCACGGCGGGAGGCCGACCCCCGAACGGCGGGTGGCAATTCCGGCATCCTCGCCGCAATCAGGCGGGCCGACCTGGAATGTCTTCCATTCAACAAAAGAAATGCGGAATACGTTCCTTCCCTTTTCCTCCGCCCCTCCGTCGGAGTCGCGATGAGATGTACCTCACGCGGGAATTCCCGCTCCGGCGGCAGAGGCCGTTGACGGAGCCTCAGGCCGCCTTCTTGCATGACTCGACCGAGCTTCGGGCTGGAATGTGAAGGCAACTGAAGGTGCTAGCCTTTCTTCCGTCGAGGGGGACGTCGACTTCTCCTCACTTCGTGTCAGTTGACCGACGATCTCTCCGTATCCGTCCATCCGGTGCCGCGCCTTCGGCCCCATCCGTTCCGGCGACTCCCCGGGGTCGGCAGTGAAGCGGGATTCCGCAGGCCATCGGCCTGCGGCCACGGATCGACCATTCCCAGCCCGTCCATCGGGCGAGGTCACGCACCCAGCGCCCTCGCTCCGCCCACGCATGCCGTAAAAGCAGGAACCTATGCCCGTTCACCCCATAGCGGAACTCATCCGCTTCGTACGCCGCAATTCCCCCTTCTATGCCGACCTGTACGCCGCACTGCCCGGCCGGACGGCGGAGTTGACCGATCTTCCGGTCGTCCCGCAGGCCGAGTACTGGCAGGCGAACACCCCGCGCCACAACCGGCTGCTGACCGGGCCGTTGACCGAGGCGGTGGTCTTCAAGAGCGGCGGCACCACCGGCACCCCGAAGTTCTCGTTCTACTCCCGCGACGAGTGGCGGGAGTTCACCGCCTCCTTCGGCGCCGGGCTCGTCGACGCCGGGCTGCGCCCCGGGCACCGGGTCGCCGACCTCTTCTACGCGGGCGACCTGTACGCCAGTTACAGCTTCGTCCTCGACTCCCTGCACCGCTCGCCGGTCGCCAACGTCCGACTGCCCATCGGCGGCGCGGCGCCGCTCCACTCGACCGTGCCGACCCTGGAGCAGTTCGGCGCCGAGGTGGTGGCCGGCACCCCGACCACACTGTGCGCACTGGCCGACCACCTGCTCGCGACCGGCCGCGAACTGCCGGACGTGGCACTGCTGCTCTTCGGCGGCGAGGGCCTCTATCCGGACCAGCAGCCACTGTTGGCCAAGGCCTTCCCCAACGCCCGCGTGTCGTCCATCGGTTACGCCGCCGTCGACGCGGGGCTGCTCGGCCGCCCGGTCCCGGGCCGGGACACCCGGTGCACCGGGTGTTCGCCCCGAGACGGTGGTCGAGATCCTCGACGACCACACCGGCGAGCCGATCACCGGCCCGGGCGTACCGGGTCGGGTCGTCGTCACCGACCTGCGACGACGGCTGATGCCCGTGCTGCGCTACCCCGTCGGCGACCGCGCCGAGTGGACGGACGTCGTCACCGGGCACTTCCGCATCCTCGGCCGGGCCCAGGAGGGCGCCCGGGTGGGACCGGTGTCGCTGTACACCGACGACGTGCTCGACCTCGTCCGGGCCGCCGATCCGGCGGGACGCATCACCGGCGTCCAACTGGTGCTGCGCCGCTGGGACGGCCGGGACGGGCTCGTGCTCCGCCTGGCCTGCGACGGCGACCCCGCCGGGCTCTCCACGACGGCCGCCGCCGTCGTGGACGCCATCCACACGGCCCGCCCGCCGTACCCGGCGGCGGTCGCCGCCGGGCACGTCCACCCGCTCTCCGTCACCTGGGTGCGGCATGCCGAGCTCACCGTCAACTCCCGTACGGGCAAGCTGATCCGCGTCATCGACGAACGGCCGCACGCATGACCGCCGACCGGGCGGCCGGCCGCGGCCGGCCGCTCGTCCTGCGCAACCGCCGGTTCGGAGCCGTCTGGGCCGCCCAGGTGCTCACCCAGGCCGCGGGACGGATGTTCCAGGTCGGCGCGGTGTGGTGGCTGGTGGCCCGCTCCGCCGACCCCGGCCGCGGGCTCGCCTCCGGCGCCTTCCTCGCCGTCAGCACCCTGCCCGCGGTGGCGCTGGCGCCGCTGGTGGCCGCGGTCGTCAGCCGCTTCCCGCACCGCGCGGTGCTCGCCGTCTCGGCCGCCGCCGCCGGTCTGGTCGCCCTCGGCACGGCCGGCTGGATGTGTGCGGCGACGCCGCCGACGGCCGTCGTGTACGGCGCCGCGCTGCTGCTGGCCTGCTCCCAGGCGTTCTTCGACCCCTGCCTGACCACGTCCGTCCCCGCACTGGTCGAGGACGCCGACATCGAGGCCGCGACCGGCTTCGAGCTCGGCACACAGTCGGTCGCCGGGCTGGCCGGCGGGCTGCTCGGCCCGTTGGTGGTCGACGCGGCGGGGCTGACAGGCGTCGTCGCCGGGTGCGCCGGCGCCGGGCTGCTGGCCGCCGTGCTGGTCGGTGCCACCCGCTTCCCCGCCGCCCCGGGCACCCCGCCCACGGCCGCGTCCACGGCCACCGACGCCGCGTCCACGGCCACCGACACCGCGCGCCGCCCGCTGCGCCGCATCCTCGCCGACCTGCCGTTCATCCGGCGCGTGCTGCTCTGCTTCACCGCGGCGAACGTCTTCACCACGGCGGTGTTCGTGGTGATGCCGCTCTACACCCGGACGGTGCTGCACGCCGACGGCTCGACCGTCGCCGCCCTGGAGGCGGCCCTGGGCGCCGGCACCCTGGCGGGCGCGGCCACCGGCGGCCGCCTGCGCGGCGCGCCCACCGCGGTCGGCGCCGGCTGCCTGGCCCTGATGGCGGCCGCGCTCGCCCTGCCCGGCCTGGCCGCCGCTCGTCCCGCGGCCGTGGCCGCTATGGCGGTCGCCGGATGGTGCGTCGGTGTGATCGGCGTGCGGTTCGTGGCCCTGTTCCAGCGGCTGGTGCCGGTGGGGGACCGGCCCGGCTTCTTCGCCGTCATGCAGGCTCTGCTGGGAGCCACCCTGCCCGTGTCGTCGCTGGTGTTCGGCCTGCTCGGCGACCACCTCTCGCCGCGCACGCTCTGCCTCGTCCAGGCCGCCGGTGTGCTGCCGGTCGCGGCCGCACTCTGGTGGACCGGCCGGTACGGACCGGCTGCCCCCGAAGCCGCCCCCGAAGCCGCGCCCGAGTCCGCCCCGCGCCACGAGCCGGTCCTGTTCCCGATCCCGTCCCCGTCCCCCGCCCCGTCCCCCGCCCCGGCCGCGGAGCCGGTCGGAGGCGCGCGATGACCGCCGTGATCGCTCCCGCGGCGCCGCAGGACGTGGCGCAGCTGCGACAGCTCTACTTCGACGTCTACGGGCACGGCTATCCGGTCGCGCTCGGCAGCGACCCCGCGGAGATGCGCCGCCTGATCGACGACCCGCACACCCACTGGCTGACCGCCCGTCACGACGGCACCGGCCGGACGGCCGGGTCCGTGGTGGTGCAGACCGACCCGGGGAGCCGGATCGGCAAACTCGTCGGCCTGGCGGTCCACCCGGATCAGCGGGGCAGCGGGCTGGCCGGACGGCTGACCGCCGCGGTGTGCGAGGACGCCTTCGCGACGGGCGCCCTGGACTCGGTCTACGCGACCGTCCGGGTGGTCACGCCCGGCCCGCAGCAGGTCTTCGCCCGGCACGGCTTCCAGGCCCTCGGCCTGCTCCCGAACGCGGTCGAGGTGGCCGGGTGCGAGAGCCTCGCGCTGTTCGCCCGGCACGCCGACGGCGTCCTGGCCCGGCGTGCGGTCGTCGACCGGGTGCCGGCGGGCCTCGCCCCGCTGCTGGAGGCCACCCGGCGGAGCACGGGCCTGGACTTCGGCCGCCCGCGCGCCGAGGGCGAGGGCCCCGGCGAGCCGTCGGCGAGGCGGGGCGCGCCGGCGACCGGGCCGATGGAGCTGATCACCGCGCCGGGTTTCGTCGGCCGCCGCTTCCTGGAGCGCTTCCCCGACCCCGGCGAGCGGTTCTTCCCGCTGCACGTCCCGAACGCCGTCCTCACCCCGCCGGACGGCGCGTTCGAGGCCTACGCCGACCTGGACCCGGTCGCGGCGAGCTGTTCGCTGATCGCGGTCCACCCGTCCCCGGCGGCGGCCTCCGGCGCGCTGGAGCCGCTGATGGCGGCCGTCACCCGGGCGGGCGCGGACTACGTGGAGACGCTGCTGCCGCTGGCCGACACCGCCGGCCTCGGCGCCTTCCTGGCCGCCGGGTTCATCCCGAGCGCCGTCTACCCGGCGATGCGCCGGATCGGCGACCGGTTCCACGACCACGTGGTGCTCTCCCGGACGAGCCGTCAGATCGACTTCAGGGCCACCGCCGTCAGCGAGCCGCTGCGGCCCTACCTGCGCGCGTACCTGACGGCCTGGACGTCGACCTACCTACCCCTTCCCGAGGTTGCCCCGTGAACATCCATCTCGCGCCGATCGAGGTCCCCGACCCCGCCGCGCTCCCGCACGTCCAGCAGCTGTGCGACCTGGCCGCTCCGTACCAGGCCGGCGTGGCGGCCGACACGCTGTTCGCCGCCGCCATGGCCGAGAGCAACGCCTGGCACGCGCAGCGCTCGACGTTCCACCGCTCCCTGCTCGACGGCCCGGTGGAGACCCCCGCGCCGTCCGTCGGCGACGGCATCCGCACGCCGCTGGTGCACGCCAACTTCTTCAAACGGCACGAGGTGCTGTCCATCCCGCGGGACGAGGTCTTCCTCCATCTCACGTCCTCCGGCACCACCGGCCAGAAGTCGCAGATGTTCTTCGACACCTGGACGATCCGCTCGGCCCAGCGCATGGTGGCCAGGATCTTCGACCACTACGGCTGGATCACCCCCGACCAGCCGGTCAACTACCTGCTCTACAGCTACGAACCGGCGCCGCAGCTGAAGCTCGGCACCTCCTTCACCGACAACTACCTGTGCGACTTCGCACCGGCCAACGAGACCACGCACGCCCTGCGGCACACCGGCGCCGGGCACGAGTTCGACGTCCACGGCTGCATCGCCGCGCTGCAGCGGTACGCCGAGGGCGGGCTGCCCGTCCGGATCCTCGGCTTCCCCGCGTTCCTGCACTTCACCCTGGAACGGATGCGGGCCCTCGGCCTCCCGCCGCTCCGGCTGCCGGCCGACTCCCTGGTGCTGCTCGGCGGCGGCTGGAAGGGGCACGCCGACCGGCAGATCGGCAAGGACGAATTCTACGCCGAGGTCACCGAGCAGCTGGGTGTCCCCTCCGAGCGGATCCGCGACACCTTCGGCTCGGTCGAGCACTGCGTGCCGTACATCGAGTGCGGGCACCACCGCCTGCACGTCCCGGTCTGGTCGCGGGCCGCCGTCCGCGACACCCGCACCCTGGAACCGCTGCCGTACGGCGAACGCGGCTTCCTCCACCTGGTCTCCCCGTACATCACCTCGGTGCCGGCGCAGAGCGTCGTCATGGGCGACCTCGCCTCGCTGCACCCCGGGCAGGAGTGCCCGTGCCCGCTGGCCACGCCCTGGTTCACCATCCACGGCCGGGCGGGCGTCAGCCGCAACCGCACCTGCGCGGCCGCCGCCGCCGAACTCC
Organism: Kitasatospora paranensis; assembly: GCF_039544005.1. Classification (NCBI taxonomy): domain Bacteria; kingdom Bacillati; phylum Actinomycetota; class Actinomycetes; order Kitasatosporales; family Streptomycetaceae; genus Kitasatospora; species Kitasatospora paranensis. The sequence continues at coordinate 604,306 of NZ_BAABKV010000001.1, read as the reverse complement.
TGAAGGGAATGTCGTGACCGACCGACCGCACTACTGGCAGGGCACGTTCGTCGACGACGAGGAGGCCGCCCGGCGGCTCGCCGACCTGCCCGCGATCGCCGCCCGCGCACTGGCCGAACCGCTGCCCGCCGAGCTGGTGCTGAACGCCTGCCGGCACCTCGCCGACGCCCTCCGCACGCCGGACGGCCCCGTCCGTGCCCGCCTGCTCACCCACCTCACCGACGGCGGGACGGCCCCGCAGGAGGCCGCCGCCGTGCTCGCGGAGATCGCCGCCGCGATCGACCGACCCGCGCTGGAACGCAAGCTCCGCCGCGAACTCGGCACGCCGCACCCCGAACGCCTCGGCCGGCCCGACGCCAGGGAGACCGTCTTCGAGGCATGGGCGCCGGTCGGTCTGCTGGTCCACATCGCGCCCGGGAACGCCGCCGCCGTCGCCCCGCTGAGCGTCGTGGAGGGCCTGCTGACCGGCAACCTCAACGTGCTGAAGACCAGCAGCGCCGACACCGCACTCGCCCAGCACCTGCTCGCCGAGCTGGCCGCCGCCGACCCCGGCGGCGCGCTGGCCCGCCGGATCGTCGCCCTGCGCTTCCCGTCGGCCCGCACCGACTGGCTGCGGCTGATGTGCGCGCCCGCCGACGCGGTGGCCGTCTGGGGCGGCGAGGACGCCGTCCGCTCCGTCGCCGGACTCGTCCCGGCGGGCTGCCGCCTCGTCGAGTGGGGACACCGGATCTCCTTCGCCTACCTGACCCGTGACGCCTGGTCGGACGGCGCCGCCCTCGACGCGCTCGCCGCCGACGTCTGCCGCTTCGAGCAGCAGGCCTGCTCCAGCCCCCAGGTCGTGTACCTCGACACCGAGGACGAGAAGGAGGCCTTCGCCTTCGCCGAGCGCTTCGCCGCGCACCTCGCCGCCGCGTCCGCAGCGCTGCCCCGCCCCGAGCTCGAACCGGCCGAACACGCCGAGATCACCACCACCGAACTGGTCGCCCGGCTGGAGGAACACCTCGGCCTCACCCGCGTCATCGCCGCCGAGGACGGATCCTGGCGGATCCTGGCCGACACCCGGCCGGCCCTCGCCGCCTCGCCGCTGAACCGCAGCGTCTGGGTGAAGCCGCTGCCCCGCACCTCGGTGATGTCCGTGCTGCGGCCGATGCGCCGGTACCTGCAGACCGCCGCGATCGGCGGCAGCCGCGCCGACGTCGCCCGGCTCGCGCAGGCGGTGATCGCCGCCGGTGTCCTGCGGGTCACCCCGGTCGGCGGCATGCTGGACTCCTACCAGGGCGAACCCCACGACGGCGTCTACGCACTCCAGCGCTACAGCCGCCGGGTCGCCGTGCGGACGGGCCCGGACTTCGCCACCACCGCCTGCCTCGACGACCTCGCCGGGCCGGCCGCCGTCCCGCCCGCGCCGACCGGCCCGCTGCTGGACAAGGCCGGGGTGCAGGAGCAGCTGCGCACCCTCGCACCGGACCACGCCCACCTGTTCTTCCGCAGCGGCGGCAGCACCGGTGCCCCGGCCCTGTCGGTGTTCACCAATACCGACTACGACACCCAGATGCGGGCCGCCGCCGACGGCCTGCTCGCCGCGGGCTTCGACCCCGCCCGGGACCGGGCCGCCAACCTGTTCTACTGCGGCGGCATGTACGGGAGCTTCATCAGTTTCTTCTCGATCCTGGAGCGCCTCAACGCAGGCCAGCTCCCCATCGCGGCCGGGCCCGACCATGCGGCTACCGCCGAGGCCCTGGTGACGTACGGCGCGACCACCGTGTTCGGGATGCCCTCCTACCTGTGGCAGCTGTTCCATGCCGAGGGCGACGCCCTGCGCGCGTACGGCGGCATCCGCAAGGTGTTCTACGGCGGTGAGCACTTCACGGCGGAGCAGCGCCGGGTGCTGACCGAGGAGTTCGGCGTGGAGGTGATCCGTTCGGCGGCGTACGGCAGCACCGACCTGGGGCCGCTCGGCTACCAGTGCACGCACGCCGAGGGGTCCGTCCACCACGTGCTGACCGGGCTGCACACCCTGGAGATCCTGGACCCGCAGGCCGACCGCCCGGTGCCCGTCGGGCAGCCGGGGCGCCTGGTGTTCACCAGCCGCACCCGGGCCGGGCAGCGCCTGGAGCGGTACCAGATCGGTGACCTCGGCCGCAGCGTCGAGGGCGTCTGCCCCTGTGGCAGTCACACCCCGCGTATCGAACTCCTGGGCCGGTACGGGGATGTCGTCCGGGTGGGCACGTACTTCCTCAACGTCCGGCGCTTCATCGCGGTCGCGGCGGAGGAACTCGGCTACCGGGGCGAGCTCCAGCTGCTGCTGGACGGTGGCGACGACCGGGAGCGGGTCACCGTCCGGTTGGACGCGCGGTACGCACCGGACGGGCCCGTGGCGCGGGCCGCGTTCCTCGCCGCGATCCCCGAGCTGGCGTCGGCCGCGGACGAGGGGCTGCTCGCCTGCACCGTCGAGACCGTGCCGAGCGCCGCCTTCGAGCGGACTCCCACCAGCGGCAAGTTGCGCACGGTGATCGACCGCCGGCAGGGCGCGGTCTGACGGCGGGGTGCCGCCGCGACCGCCGGTCCGAAGCCCGTCGCGGACCGGCGGTGGTGGCGGAGGGGCGGAGGGGATCGGCGGGGCCGCCGGAGGAGGCGATCGTGAGCGGCGAGGGGGACGGGCGTGGCGCGCCCTCCTCCGCCCGGCGCGGCGGGGCTTCGTCCGGGCGTGGCCGGCTCACCCGGGCGCGGGTGCTGGCGGCGGCGGTCGCCCTGATGGACCGCGAGGGCATGCCGGTGGCGGACGCGCATCCGGCCCTGCTGCCGCTGGTGATCGCCCGGCCGCTCTCCGTCCCGCTGGCCCGGCGGCCCACCTCGATGCTCCAGCTGAACGAGCGGTTCCTCGGGCTGATCGGCCGGGGCGGCTTCGACGGGGCGGAGGCGCTGTGGATCTACCGTGCCCTGGTGGGCTGGATCCTGGGCTACCTGCTGGTCGACAAGCGGCAGATCGTTGACAACCCCGACGAGCCCGAACCGCTGCTGCGACTCGGTCTGCACCGCCTCCCGGCCGCCGAGTACCCGCGGCTGCGCGCGCTGGCCCCGCTGCTGTCCGAGCACGACGCTCCGGCGGAGCTGGCGGCCGGCCTCGACATCCTGCTGGAGGCGCTGACGGCCGGGCCCTGGCGGCCGGGTGCGGCCAGGGCGGAATTCCCTGGACAGGGGATGGCGGCTCGGCCATGATCACCGCGTGCCGCGTGAACCCCGCCTCCGACCGTCCACCCCGTCCCGTCGGCGTGCCCTCCGGTCCGGGGCCCGGCCGGTCGCCGCGCTGGTTGCCGTGCTCGCAGCCGCCGCGGCCGGGTGCCTGCCGGTCCATCGGCAGAGCCTGGACGGAGTGGACGCTTCCGCAGCGCCGCGGGTCGGCACCGAGTCCGCGCAGAGCCCGGCGGAGGCGGCCCGGATCCTCGAAGCCGAGATCCTCCCCGTCCCGTCCGGTGCCACCGCCTGGGCGAAGCAGCCGACCGGTGTCCTCGGTCTCGACCAGTACATCGACGCGATGTACGACCCCCGGACCGCACCGCGGCGCGCGGCCTCGCGGTGCAGCGACGATTCGTCACGGCGGTCCGCCGCGGCTGGACGTCGGCCGACGACAGCCAGGACGAGGTCATCCTGATCCGCTACCAGGCGGCTAGCGGCGCGCAGAGCATGCGACTGAATCTGTGCCGCACCTGGCAGCGGGACTCCACCGTGACCTGGTTCGCCGGCCCCACGAACGACTCCTGCGGGGTGGACCACAAGGAACTGGACTCCGACGGCTTCACCAGCAGCGAAGTCTTCACCACCCGGGGCAGCCTCGTCGTCTGGGCGATCCACTTCAGTGCGGGCAGCCCGGACCGCGAGGCCACCCGCGCGCTCGCCCAGCGCCAGTTGAACGCCGTGCACGGGTAGGTCGTTCGGTGCGCCGGGAGCCGTCCACGCGAAGGATCTTGCCAGCGTCACCACCAGGTGATTCCATGTCCGCTCGTCGGACCTGCCCCAGGAGCAACATGTCGCCGCTCGAGACCTCGCCGCCCGTCCACGGGACGCCGCCGGACGGTGCGGCGTCGCCGTTCGCCGCGGTGCCGGAATCGGTGCAGGTGCACCAGGATTCGCCGCGCCGGCTGCGCCGGTGGCTGCTCGTCGGCTCCGCCGCCGTCGTGCTGGCGCTGGCCGGGGCGGGGTACGCCACGGCCGACCGCTTCGCGGCCCTCGGCGCCTACCGGTTCGTCACGCCGGACCGGTTCAACGGGGCGTCGGCCGACCTGGACAGCCCGTTGGTGAAGCGGGTGCGCAGTGACGCGGCGTCGGGAGCGGCCGACCCGAAGGCGTTCGCGGCGAGCTACGGCACCCCGAGTACCGGTTACGTCATGGTGATGGGGTACCGGCGCCACGACTTCGTGCCGTCCTGGTCCCTGGACCGGGCGATCCAGCGCGCCGCCGCCACGCAGCACGTCCCCGAGATGCACAGCGCGGACCCGGGTCCGCGGGGCGGCGCGATGAAGTGCGGCCTCCAGCCCGCCGAGGAGTTCGGCAGCCCCGGCTCGGCCATGTGCCTCTGGGCGGACGGCAGCATGCAGGCGATGTTCAGCGAGTTCGGTACCGCCCGCTCGCTCGACCTGGAGCAGGTCGAGAAGGACGCCCGCGCCTTCCGGCTGCTCGCCGAGCAGCCGGCCTGACGCCTCGCACGGAGGGCCACGGTCGCGGACCGTCCTCCGTCACGCGGCCCCCGGCCGGGGAACACCCGAGCGAGGTGGTAGCGGAGCACGGCAGCCGCGTCGTCCGCCGTCCGCTGACCGAGCAGGACGCTCAGGCCGAGGCCGGCCGAGACCGCCAGGAGGACGACGGCCTCCTGCCGGGCGTCGAGGCGGGGATCGGTGGCGCCGGCCTGCTGGGCGGCTGTCAGCTGTCCGACCAGGAAGCCCTCCATCTCGTCGGGCGCCGCGAGGAACGACTGGCCGGCGAGTACCGGGTCGGTGACGGAGAGCACCGCGTACTCGGTGTAGACGAGGTGGAAGGTCCGGCTCTCCTCGTCGGTCGGGACGGCTTCGAGCAGGACGGCCTCGACGACGTCGCGCGGCGCCGTGGAGGAGCCGACCGCCCCGACCCTGTCCCGGATCCGCTCACCCATGCGTACGGCCAGGCGGGTGAGCGCGGCGAGCAGCAGTTGCTCCTTGGTGTCGAAGTAGTACTGCACGAGTCGCACCGAGACGCCTGCCGCGGTGGCGACGGACCGCATGGTGACGGCGTGCAGCCCGCTGTCCGCCGCGGTGCGGAGCAGGGCGTCGACGATGTGGGCCCGGCGCTCCTCGTGGTCCACCAGTTTCGGCATCGGGTTCCCTTCGGCGTTTTTATGGTACAAACGTATCATCAAGTGCTGCTGTTTCGCATGTCGGGAGGGACCATGACCAGGACGAGCGTCGGACGTTTCGTCAGCGAGGAAGCCCGTGCGAAGTTCCTTGAGGCGTACGACCGTGCGATGGGGCTGTGGCCGGGCCCCCGAGACGAATTCGACGTCGACACCGCCTTCGGCACCGTCCACGTCCACCGCTACGGGTCCGAGAGCGGCGAGCCGATCGTGCTGCTGCACGGCCACGCCGGACACGCGTCCAACTGGTACCCGCAGGTCGCCGCCCTGGGCGCGAGCCACCCGGTCTATGCGATCGACTCGCTGGACGATCCGGGCCGGAGTGTGCAACGTGCCGTCGCGACCGGCTTCGAGGACAATGCGGCCTGGCTCGGAGAGGTGCTCGCCGGCCTCGGGCTGGAGCGGGTCCACCTGGTCGGTGCCTCCTACGGCGGGTGGCTGGCGCTCAACCAGGCCGTCCACGCACCCGAGCGCCTCGCGTCGGTCGCGGCGCTGGATCCGGGCGGCATCGCGAAGGTCCCCGCGCGCTTCTACGCCCACATGATCCTGGGCCTGTTCGGGATGCTCGCTCCGCGCCGGTTCCGCCCGGCGGTCGGGCGGCTGCTCGCCAACCCCGCACTCACCTCCCCACCCGAGATGATCGCTCCGCTCATGCTGGGCATGCGGACCTACAAGCCGAACAGCCGCCCTCCGGCCAGGGTGTTCACCGACGCGGAGCTGGGCTCCATCCGGCTCCCCACCCTGGTCCTGGTGGGAAGCCGCAGTGCGCTGCTGCGGCCGCGCCTGGCGCTGGCGCGGGTGACCGCACTGATTCCCGGCGTGAGCACGGAGACCGTGGAAGGGGCCGGCCACGGCCTCAACCTGGACCGCCCGAAAACGGTCAACGGCCACCTGCTGCGGTTCATCACCTGCTGCGAGCAGAAGGCAACGGCCTGAACGGCGGCGATGCTGCGCCGGAGGCCCCCATCCGCGGCCCGTACGACGGTGGCGCGTCGGCCTGCCGGGGGCGACCGGCGGAACGCACCGGCCGCCCCGACCAACGCCCGAGGGGTCAGCGGTATTCGCAGAGGTAGGCGGTGTCGCCGTCGACCTTGAGGTCGAACGCGCTGTTGCCGGGGACGTCGAACCGGGTGCCGGCGGTGAAGGTCTCCCAGCCGTCGGCGCCGGGCAGCCTGACGGTCAGGGCGCCGCTGATCACGTGCATGGTCTCCGGGGCGGCGGTGTCGAACCGGTAGTCGCCGGGGGCCATGACACCGACCGTCGCGGGCCCGTGCTCCTGCTGGAAGGCGATCGACGTGACCGTGCCGTCGAAGTATTCGTTGACCTTGAACATGGGATCCCCCTCGGGGAACGGGCGGGAACGAGCGGGCCGCTCGCCGCAGGCTGGGTGTCGGCAGGGGAAAGCTACCGGTGGCGCGGTCGGGGCCGGTGACCCGTCTCGCCCCGCGAACACGCTCGATGGCAGGCCGGCCTCGCTGACCGGCACCGCCGGGCGAAACCCGGCCCGCGGCCCGGTCAGTCCGGGGTGGGCCAGGTCCGGAGCAGCCTGCGGGCGGCTCCGCTGTCCCCGAGCTGGTGGACGGCGACGGCGGACGGGCGGACAGTGAAGGCGTCGAAGGGCTCGGCCTCGATGGCCCGGAGGTCGTCGAGGGTGGCGAAGCCGACGGTGATGTGCGCCGTGTACCGGTCGGGCCCGATCTGGTCGGGGACGTAGCTCTCGACCCAGTCGAGGGTGCTCCGGCTGATGCTCCCGCCCGGGTCGGTGACGAAGGCCGCCGCCGTGCCGCCGGACTCGGTGAACGGGGCGATCGCGTCCAGGAGCGCGGCCTGGAGGCCGAGTACCTGCGGGCCGGGCCGCAGGAGGATGCCCGCGAGGCCCTGGCCCGGCACGCCCCGGTCGGCGTGCCCGATGGCGACGGCCCGGTAGGAGAGGCGGCTCGCGTCGGTGGCGGCCAGCGTCAGCCGGACGGCCTCGTACACGTCGTCCAGGTCGGCCGTCCGGACGTAGCGCTGGAGGGTGGTGATGTGCGGCCGGAGGAGGCGTCCAGGGTGAAGCCGTCCGGGACGCCCGCGCGCATCCGGGCGTTCCAGGCGTGGGCGTGCCGCGCGGTGGTCGCGTCCGGGGCGACGAGCACGTTGACGGCGGTGAGGTCGTTCAAGGCGTCCGTCCTCCTGGTCGGACGGGCATCCCGGGCGCAACGGCGTCCTGGTCGCACGGCGTCCTGGTCAGAACAGCGTCGCCCAGTCGCTCTTCATGCTCAGCACCGTCCAGCCCAGTTCCTCGGCCGCGGCGAGCGAGGCCTCGGCGCCCTTGGTGTAGGCGTACTCGCGCCGCTCGTCGTCGTGGCGGACGAGCAGCGCGAACGCGGCGCTCGGAGCATCTCGATGTCGACATCGGCGTTGCCGCCCGCGAAGGCGGGCAGTCGGCCGGTGTGGGCGAAGATGTGCTCGGGCTTGCCCGGCCCCAGGTCCAGGCCGCCCAGGAACTCGGGGGAGCGGACGATCCTGCCGCCCGTCCAGGTGTAGGCGGCCGCCGTGCCGATGACGTTCTCCTTCGGGATCCCCCAGGTGTCCTCCGCGAACACCCGCATGAAGTCGCGGCCGCCGCCCGAGCACACGAACACCCGGAACCCGTGCGCCCGCAGGAGGTCGAACAGCTCCAGCATCGGCCGGTAGACCAGCTCCACGTACGGGACGCCGAAGCGCGGGTCCCGCACCGTCCTGGTCCACTCCCGCACCTGCGCGTCGAACTCCGCGGGCGGCGTGCCCGCCCACGACCGGGCGAACGCCTCCAGCAGGGTCGCCACCACCTCGGGTTCCTGGGTCGCCACGCCCTCGAAGAACCCCTGGTCCCGCTCCACGAGCGCCTTGTAGGGCTGCCGCTCGGCGAGCGAGGGGTCGGCCTTCACCTCTTTGCCCCAGGCGCGGAACACGAAGTCGAACTGCGGTGGCAGCGGCTGCTCCACCCACAGCGTGCCGTCGTTGTCGAACGTGGCGATCCGGTCGGCCGGCTCGACGAACGCCGCCCCCGGTGTCGTCGCCGCGCGGACATGGTCCAGGATCGCCTGCCGGGCCGGGCCCTGGTTCCAGCTCGGCAGCACCTGCTCGGTCACGGGGCACTCCTCCGCTCGGCGGCCGCGCTCGTCGAACGGCGACCCAAGGGCCTTTCTGAGGCCATGGTCGCTCCGGACGGCAGCGGGCGCGACCACTGGTCCTCCCTGCCGCCCCACGGCTGGCAGGACTGCCGCGTGCGGGGCCGCCGACTCGGGGCGGTGGGCCCACGACCCGCCCGGTTCAGGCCGCCGGAACGGTGAGCCCGTTGGTGCGGACGGCGGCGACGAGGTCGGGCGGGGCGGTCGTGGTCGAGCCGGCGTTGTACGGCGGCTGGGGGTCGTACTCGGTGATGAGCTGGATGGCCTGGGCGACCTGGTCGCCGTGGATCCGGCCGGCCAGGTGCAGCGCCAGGTCGATTCCGGCCGAGACGCCGGCGGCGGTCGCGTACTTGCCGTCGAAGACGACGCGTTCGGCGACCGGGACGGCCCCGAACGTGGCCAGTGCCCGGGGGCCGAACCAGTGGGTGGTGGCGCGCCGGCCGGTGAGCAGTCCGGCCGCCGCGAGCAGGATCGAACCGGAGCAGACGGACGTGGTCCAGGTCGTGGTGGCGTCGATGGCGCGCAGCCATTCGAGGACGGCGGGCTCCCCGTGCATCCGCTCGGATCCGGGGCCTCCCGGGACGAGGAGCAGGTCGGCGGCGGTGATCTCGTCCAGGGCGGCGTCGGCGGTGAGGGCCAGACTGCCGAGGTCGCCGCGGACGGGGCCGCGCCGGAGCGCGGTGAGGACGACCTCGCTGCCGGGCATCCGGGCCAGGATCTCGTAGGGGCCGACGACGTCGAGGGCGGTGAAGCGGTCGTAGAGCAGGATGGCGATCTTCAACGCGGTGTCCTCCGGTGGGCGGCCGAGGCGTTCTCGGGCGCGGTGATGGCGGTATCGGCGGTCGGGCAGGCGCCCGGACTGCTGGAGGCCGGCCGCGGGGGCCGGGCGGGGTGGAGCGGCGGAAGCGGCGGCGGTAGTCGAGCGGGCTGACGGCCAGGGTCCGGACGAAGGCGCGTCGCATGGCCTCCGCGGTGCCGTAGCCGCTGGCGCGGGCGACCTGTTCGATGGCGTCGTCGGTGTCCTCCAGCCGTCGGCGGGCGGCCTCCAGACGGATTCCGTCCACGTAGCGGCCCGGCGTGGTGCCGGTTTCGGCAGCGAAGGCGCGCGCGAACTGACGCGGCGACAGGGCGGAGCGGCGGGCCAGCGCCTCGACGGACAGGTCCGCGTCCGGGTTGTCGGCAATCCAGTGCTGCACGTCCCGCAGCGGCGCGCGGACGGCGAGTTGGGTGGCGAGCTGGGTGGAGAACTGGGCCTGGCCGCCGGGGCGGCGCAGGAACATCACCAGGTGCCTGGCGATGGCGAGGGCCGGCTGCCGGCCGAGGTCCTCCTCGACCAGGGCGAGCGCGAGGTCGATGCCCGCCGTGACGCCGGCGGAGGTGGCCACCGGCCCGTCCCGCACATGGATCGGGTCGGGTTCGACCCTGATGTCGGGGAACCGGCGGGCGAGCGTCTCGCAGTACGCCCAGTGGGTGGTGGCACGACGGCCGGCCAGCAGCCCGGCCTCGGCCAGCAGGAAAGCGCCGGTGCAGACGGACGTCACCCGCGTTGCGCCGGCGGCGAGTTCCGCGATCCGGCGGATCAGCGCGGGGTCGGGATCCCTGGTGCCGGGGCCGCCAGGGACGATCAGGGTGTGCGGGGGATCGGCGTGCGCCAGGTCCTCGTCGGCCAGGAGCTGCAGGCCGCTGCTCGTCCGGACCGGGCCGCTGCCCGCGAACGCGGTGCGGATGCGATACGCGCCGGCTGAGGCGAGGACCTCCAGCGGGCCCGTGACGTCGAGGCTCTGCACGCCCTCGAAGAGGACGATGAGCACGCTGCGGTCGGCCATGCGCCAAGCCTCGCAGCGGCCCACTGCGGCAGCAATGACGGATGTCCCACCTTTACTGCCATCGCCTCGACCGGGGAATCGACCGGGGAATCGACCGGGGTTCTCGGTCGGGGTTCGCGGTCGTGGAGCGATGTGTCGACGGCGAGGCGGGATCGGCGCGGCGGGGCCGGGTGCGGCACCGGCAGGCCGCTGGGAGGATCGGGCAGGAGCCGTCGCCGAGGCGGGCCGCACGGTCGTCATCATGAACGTGAACCCGTTCGCCCCGACCCAGGGCGCGGCCTTCCACCCGGACGCGGTCTACCGGATCGACATCGACACCGACGGCAACAACCGGGCGGACATCGCCTACACCTTCGTCTTCTCCCCGCCGCGGGACGGCAGCGAGACCGTCACCGTGCACCGGGCCGAGGGCCCGGCGCCCGGCAGCACGACGCCGCCGGCAGTGCCGTCCTGTCCGATGTCGCCGTCGACTTCGGCCACGGATCGTCGACCGGCGTGCAGAGCGGCAGCCATCGGTTCTACGCCGGGCTGCGCAGCGACCCGTTCTTCGCCGACCTGGACGGCATCGTCAACGACTTCCAGTGGACCGGCAACGACTTCGGCATCGACAAGAACGTCCGCTCTGCCCTTCCCCTACCTCGGTGAGCCGCACCCGGTGAAGGCCCCCTGACAGCCGGGGTCCGCCCACCGGCCGCCCCGCCCACTGGCCGCACCGTCCTCGGGCCGCCCCGTCCTGCGGCCTCGGACGGCGTGCTCCGGGTGGGTGACGGAGGGCAACGGACTCCGCGGCGGGGACGGACGGGGCGGGGGAGGGCAAGCGAGCGGACGGCGGACGGCCCGGGCACCATCGCGCCCCGTGGCGCGTCTAGAGCTGTGTCGGTCCGTCCCCGAGCAGGAAGTACTCGTCATGACCTCACAGGCCCTCGAACGTGTCGCCGGATACGAGCGAAGCTTCAACACGCTCTTCGAGGAGTACTTCGACAGGTTGGGCGCCGACGCGGACGCGCCGTCGTTCAGCCGCTTCACTCCGGAGTGCGTGCGCCTGCTGCGGGAGTTGTCCCTGCGCGGCGGGAAGCGGATGCGGGTCGTCCTGCTGCACGAGGCGGCGAGGCTGGTGACCGACGGGCGGGTCGACGGACTGGACGCCGCCGGGCTGAGCATCGAACTGCTGCACACCCACGGCCTGGTGCACGACGACCTGATCGACGACAGCCCCATCCGCCGCGGTGGCCCGTCCACCTACTACGCCTACCGTGACCGGTTCCCGGCCCACCCGCAGGCGGCCCTCGGTCTGACCGTGCTCGCCGGCGACCTCGCCCTCGCCCTGTCCCTGCAGGTGCTGCTGGAGGCGGAGCTGCCTGTGGCGGTGCGCCAGGCCATGGTGGAGGTGCAGACGCGAGCGGCGACCGACACGTTCGTGGGTCAGATCATCGATCTGGAACGCGACTTCATCGCCGCGCCCGAGGACGACGTCCTGCACGGTGTGGCCGACTTCAAGTCCGCCCGCTACTCGATCCTCGCGCCGATCCAGCTCGGCCTCCTGGCCGCGGGCGGGCAGCCGGCGCTCCACGACAAGGAACTGCGCGCCTACGCGCGGCTGGTGGGGATCTGCGGGCAGATGCGCGACGACTACCTCGATCTGTTCGGCGACGCGGCCGTCATGGGCAAGCCGACCGGCACCGACATCCGCGACGGGCGGCACAGCTACACCGCCAGCGCCCTGCTCGCGGCCGTCGAAGGCGCCGAACGCGTGCAGGTCCGGGCAGCTCTCGGCGACCCGGGCTGCACACCGGAGACCATTGCCGCGCTGCGGGAGATCGCCGAACGCCGCGGTGTGCCGGACAGGATGCAGGCCGACATGCGCCACTACGCGCAGCAGGCGTCCGCGCTGGCCGCCGGCTGGCGCTCACGGTGGCGGGAGGAGGCGGTCACCTTCTTCGAGCACATCCCGCTGTGGAGCATCGACCGCAACGCCTGACCGGGCCGCGTCCACCGCGCGCCGGAGCAGTCACCACGACCGTCACCGGGACCGTCACCGCAGGAGGGCGAAGACGGGCCCGGCGACGGTCGAGCCGATCAGCAGGCCGACGGCGACCTGGCCCGGGGTGTGGCAGCGCAGCCGGATGCGGGACCAGCCGATCGACGCGACCAACGGCGCCAGCGCGAGCATCCAGGGGCCGAAGACCGCGGTGAGGACGGCAAGGGCGCCGGCCGCGACGGCGGAGTGCACCGACACCTTCCAGACGAAGGTGACGGCCAGCAGGGCGAGCAGGACGGCGACCATCGCCGTCACCAGGGCGGACACCTCCGCGGGAGCACCCAGCCCGTACAGCAGGGCGGTGCCGGTCAGGACGGAGGCCATCACGCCGGGGGCAGCCACGATGCGGTCCTGGCGGCGCCGTACGTGCCGGTCCCCCCAGTAGCGGCGGCGCTCACCGAAGCGCAGGATCAGCGTGGGCAGCACCGCGGTGAACACCGCCGCGGTCACGCCCCAGCCGACGCCGGCCCAGCCGTCCGCGTGCAGGCCCAGCAGCGGGGCCAGGACGAGCATCCAGTTCCGCGGTTCGCCGCCGTCACTGAGCAGCCGGGCCCAGCGCGCCTCGCCGCGCGGCACCACCGCATCCGGGGCCGGCCCGGAAGGACCCGTTGGGGGTGGGGCCGAAACGCCCGGTGCAGCAGTCGAAGCCCGGCTGTGATGCGACACCTCGGTGCGTCCCGCCCCTCCGCAGGGTGGCGCCGCCGTGCGCGGTGTCCACCGTTCGAACGACATGCTTACCAGAGCGGGCGATGCACCGGCGCGGCCCGGACGGCGCGGGACTCAGCGGGCGCTGCCGAGGTCCCGGTCGCCGTCGGTGCCCTGGAGCATGAGGGTGGTCTCCTCGATGCGGCGGAAGCGGCCGTCGGGTGCGAAGTCGGCGAAGACGTAGACCTCTATGCGGACGGTGGCGCCGTCGGTCTTGGTGACCTCGACGGTGTGGCGGTCGGCGTAGCGCGTCCCGTCGACCAGTTCGTCGTGGACCTCGACGGTGCCGCCGGCGACGACCGTGCGGAGGTGGGCGATGTGGGCGAGGAACTCGGTGCGGTCGGCCCAGTCGCCGTCGGTGCGCTGGCGGTAGTCGGGGGCGAAGTGCCGGTCGGCGGCCTCGTCCAGGTCGAGCCCGGGGGTGAAGAGCAGGTCGGTCAGGGCGGCGCGGATGTCGGTGCGGTTCACGGGGATTCCTCCGGTCCGTGGGGCGTGGCCGGCCCCGGTCGGGGCGGGCATGATGCGTGCCTTGAGCACGCTTATGAACGGTAGCAGGAGAAGCGTGCGCGATGCACGCTAATCTGGAGAGGTGAACAACTCGACCGGCCAGGACATCGCCGACGCGCTGGGCATCCTCCTGCGGAGGAGCACCCGCGCCCGCCTCTACACCCGTCTCACCGAGGGCCTGGGGGAGGCGGTCGACGACCTCACCTACCCCGTCCTCAGCGGCCTCGCCCGGACCGGCCCGCGCAGCGCCGCCGACCTCGGCCGCGAGATCGGCCTGGACCGCACCACCGTCACCCGCCGCGCCGACCGCCTGGAGCAGGCCGGCCTGCTCCGACGCCAGCCCGACCCGGCCGACCGCCGCGCGACCCTGCTCGCCCTCACCGACGACGGCCACAGCACCGTCGCGGCCACCAGGCAGCGCCTGGCAGCCGCCATCGAGGACTCGATCGCCACTTGGCCGCAGGCCGACGCCCAGTCCTTCGCCCGTCGGCTGCGCCGCTTCGTCGACCAGGGCCCCTTCGCCGCCGATCCCGACTGACCGTCACCGGCCGCGCCACGCCGCCGGCACCGGAAAAAGGGCTGGGCCTCGGCGAAGTCAGTGTCCGTCCGTTTCGTGATCAGTTGAGGTCAGGGTAGGCGAGACAGTGTTGGGGGCGGCGTGCCTTGTGAGACGACGGCCCTGGAGAGCGATCAAGGGCCCCACTTCACCGAAGTGAAGCAGGGCCCTGACCTGGGCCTGAAGCCCGCTGCGCTGGCGCGCTCATCACGACTCGGACCTGCAGCCTCTTGATCCGTAGCTTCGGGCACCGCCTTGACCTGGGGCTTCGCCCTGGGCGGTACTGGTCGCCTGGTCGTTCCCGGCTGTCTCCCTACGCCCTCGTTGCCGTCAGGACTGCCGTCAGTCGAACGGGCAGAGAGCATGGCCCGCTGGTCGGGTCGGCATCACATGCGGGGTGCGGCCATGGCGGCAGCGGGCGTGTGGGAATCCGGGTTCTCGGTGTCCAGCTCGTTCTCGAGGCGGTCCAGTTCGTCGCGGGTGCCTGCTTCGCGCCAGTCGGCGCGGTCGTGGCCGTCGAGGTAGGCGCCGTGGTCGGTGATGGTGACGCGGGTGCCTGCGTCCGCGGCGTCGAACTGGATGTGGACCAGGTTGACCGCGATGCGGGTCTCGTCGCTGTGCATGTGGTTGGTCAGGACGATGCGCTCGTTCGGCACGATGTCGCGGAAGACGGCCTCGTAGGTGAACACGGGGCCGCCCTCGGTGTTGGCGAACGCGGTGCGCTCGGTGCCGCCGACTCGGAAGTCGAGTTCCATCGCTGCGGCGTCCCCTTCGGTGCTCTGCTGGCCGGCGAACCACCGGTTCTTGATCACCGGGTCGCCCCAAGCGGCGAACACGCGCTCGAGCGGGGCATTGAATACGCGCTCAATGGTGAACGTGGAGTGGGTGACGGATCGATCGGTCATGGCTGGTCCTTGTCTTCGGAGTGCTCGGCGAGGATGTCGTCGAGTCGGTCCAGGCGGTGCTCCCAGGGCGTCCGCTGTGCGGCGATCCACCCTTCGGCCGCGCGCAGGGCGGCGGCCTCGATGCGGCAGGTGCGGACGCGTCCGACCTTCTCCGACAGCACCAGGCCGGCGGCCTCCAGCACCTGGAGGTGCTGGACCACCGCGGGCAGCGACATCGGCAGCGGCTTGGCCAGCTCGCTCACCGAGGCCGGCCCGCGGGTCAGCCGCTCGACCATGGCTCTGCGGGTGGGGTCGGCCAAGGCTTGGAAGACTCGGTCCAGCTGCACCTCATGGTTAAGCATGTACTTAAGCTTAGGGGCTGCGCCCGACATCGGTCAAGCATCTGCTTAAGCATTCGAGGAGTCCACAGCGCGACGCACTCGGGTACGCCCGTCACCGACGTGCCATCTGGCCGCTGCCTGACAGGGCCCCAGAACAGCGTTGCACGAGGAGACGTCAGAGGCCCTTCACCGTCTCCAGCGGCGGACCAGGGCCTCTGGCGAGGTCAGCGTCCGTCCGGTTCGTGATCAGGTGAGGCCGAGGTAGGCGAGGGGACGTTCAGGGCGGCGTGCGTTGCGTCGTAGGGCGGCGGCGATGTTGTTGGCGCCGGTCAGGCGCAGGGCTCCGATGGCCAGGTTGCGGAGGCTGGCCATCGCTCGTGGGGCGTTGCCGGTCCGCAGTTGGGAGGCGTCTTCAGCGAAGGTCGTGTCTCTCACGTGGTGTAGGGCCTCGACTTTCCAGTGCTCCCGGACGAGTCGGGCGATCTTGGAGGAGGCTTGCCCGGCGGTCAGGCTGGTGACGGCGTAGACGGTCGTGATCGTGGTTGTACCGGTCTTGCGGTCGGTGCGGCACCGTTTGACCTGGATGGCCTGGCGGGCTCCGGGGAAGCGCAGGTTGTTCACGGTGGCGACCTTGATCCGGCGGATCTCCGAGCGGCCGTGGCCCACATCCTTGACGCGGCCTTGGAGCGGGATGTCCGCCCAGGGCAGGGACTTGAGCTGCTTGCGCAGCTTCTTCGTGTTGCCTTTGACGATCACGATGTAGTGGGCCTGCCGCCGATGGAGGTGGGCGGCGTGTTCGCGCTGGGTGTGCAGCGCGTCGGCGGTGACGACCACGCCGGTCAGGTCGGCAATGCGTCCAGCAGCGGCTCGAAGCGGGTGATTTCGTTCGACTTCTCGCCGACGTCCAGCTGTGCCAGGACCACGCCGGTCGTGTGTTCCAGTGCGGCGAGCAGGTGGATCTTCCGGCCACGGGCCTTGGCGGCGCCCCGCAGGCTCTTGCCGTCCACGGCCAGGCCCCGAAGTCCTGCGCGTCTGGTCGCCTCGGGGCGGCGGTCGGCCAGCCAGCGGCCGACCGCCCGGTCCAACGCGTCGCCGTCGATGCGCACCAGCAGCCGACGCACCGCGGACTCCGAGGGCACAAGACGCCGCGACAGCAGTGGATCAGGGCGAACTCCGAGCTGTTCCAGCACGTGGGTCGGTGCGTCAGCGATCCACTCGCCGACCGCCAGCAACGACGTCGCCCCGGCGAGTACCGCGCACGCAGTCAGCGCCAGCACCGCGGCAAAGGCGTGGCGCACACCGCGCGGATCACGCGGGTCCGGGACCTCGGCCAGCCGCTCCAGCAGGCCCGGGACCTCCTTGGGTTCAAGCTGGGGCTGCTCGCGGAGCTGGTCAAGGGCAGGCAGGATCGGCGATGATTCCTCGGCAGGCACGGTCTTCCACTGGGATCACGGGGCGTAGAGAACTCCATGATCTTGGAAGTCCGTGCCTGCCTCGTTCCCGGGCCCCGCCTCAGCGGCCAGATCGCCCCGAACCGGACACCATCCGACTACGCCGAAGCCTTGGGAAAAAGGGCCTGTCCGTGGGGCCGGCAATGCGGCGGTGCCTTCGGGCTCGAACGGCAGGAGCGCACGGATCGCATTTCCCCTCGGGACGGCACGTCAGAATGCTTCGGCGGAAAGGGGACCGACTCTCCGGATTTCCTTCGCCCGCCCGTCGGACCACGTGTGATCGGCCCATGGAACCGCAGGTCGGGACGGGCTGTCAGTGTCCCGCCGTAGTGTGGGAACCACGCCGAAGGGGCGCCGTGAAGGCGTCGGAAAAGGGCTTGGAAAAGGGGCGGAACCATGTCTGCGAACAGGATCAACCACAAGGTCAACCACGTCTCGCTCGTGGTCGACAAGTCCGGATCGATGCGTCAGCACGAAACGCAGCTCATCCGTGTGGTGGACGAATTCGTGAAGGGCCTTCAGGAGGAGTCCGACCGGCTCGGCCACGAGACCCGCATCAGCCTCTACGCCTTCGACCACGAGGTGCAGAACCTCGTCTGGGACATGGACGTCAAGCACCTGCCCTCCCTGCAGGGCCTCTACAAGGTCGACGGCGGCGCGACGGCGCTGATCGAGGCGGCCGTGAAGTCCGTCGACGACCTGAAGAACATCTGGGAGGGGTACGGGGAGCACGCCTTCCTCCAGGTCGTCGTCACCGACGGCGAGGAGAACGCCTCCGGCTGCTCGGAGACCGGCCGGATGCACACCCGCATGGGCGCCGGCCAGGGCAGCGCCGTCCTGCGCACATGGATGGACCGCATCCAGAGCGCCATGGACAACCTCCCCGACCACTGGACGTCGGCGATCCTTGTCCCGAACTCCCTGGCCAAGCGCACCGCCCAGGAGTACGGCTTTCCCGCGGGCAACATCGCGATCTGGGACGCGGATTCCAGCAAGGGCGTCGAGGAGGCCATCGGCACCGTCAAGACGGCTGCCACCAGCTTCCTGCGCGGCCGCGAACAGGGCGTGCGCGGCACCAGGAACCTGTTCGCCATGGGCCAGGACTTGAGCGCCGCCGAGGTCAGGGCCAACCTCGACGCCCTGGACACCGGCAAGTACATCCTCGTCCCGGTCGACCAGTCGACGCCGATCCGCGACTTCGTCACCAGCGCCGGGCACCCGTACACGACCGGCTGCGCCTTCTACGAGCTGTCCAAGCGGGAGAAGATCCAGGGCAGCAAGCAGCTCGCCGTGGCGGAGAAGGACCCGGCCACGGGCCGGATGACGGGCCGGGTGTTCTCGGGCCCGGCGGCGCGCCGGCTCCTCGGCCTGCCGACGTCGGAGGCCACGGTCAAGCCGGGCGACAACCCGACGTACACCGTGTTCGTCCAGTCCACCTCCGTCAACCGGAAGCTGGTCCCGGGCACCAAGCTCCTTGTCCTGCTGTAGCCGGAATGGCGATCCGGCCCCGCCCGTCAGAGGCGTTCCCGGGCCGGACGATCGGTCCTGCGGCGGCGCCGGACGACGGCACCTGCCCCCAGCGCGGCGGCGACCACGAGCCCGAGCCCGGCAGCGTACGGGATCATGCCGGGGCGTGAACTGCCCGCCGTCCCGAGCGTGATGGTGGAGGGGCTCGACGACGGAGCCGGCGCCGTCGCGACCGGATCGGCGGGGGCGGTGGCGGGGGCCGGCGCCGAGGGGGTTGCACCGGTCGGGGTGCCGGCGGGCGTCGGGGACTCGGCGGGCGGCTCGGAGGTCCGCACCGGCTCCGGTGCGTGGCTGGACGGTGCGGCGCGGGTCGGGGCCGGAGCACCGCCGCCGGAGCTGCCGCCGGATCCGTACTGGAAGGTGACCTGCGGCATGTTGTAGTTGTCCAGCGCCCCCTGGACACCGCGCCCGGCTGCGTCGAGCAGCGAGTAGCCGGAGACTCCGTTGGTGAGAAGCCGGAACTTCCCCGCGTGGGCCTTGCTGCTCAAGGTGACCCGCGCGTGGACGGCGAGCGAGCCGTGCGCCGGGATCACCACGTTCGAGTTCATCACGTCCAGGGTGAAGTCCTGACCGGTGGTGACATCGGGAGCGCGCCAGCTGGCCGTGCCGGGGTCGTCGAACATCACGGAGACCCCACCGCCGCCCTGGCCGATGTTGTAGACGCTGAGGAAGAAGTCGTCGCACAGGATGCGGTACTGCGAGCTCGACCGGATGGTCAAGGTCACCTCGAAGCTCCCGCCCACCGGCACCGACGACGGCACACCACTGATCGTGGTGATCATCGCACCGTTGCCGGCAGCCTGCGCCGGTACCGCCGAGCCGGCCAGGAACAGAAGTCCGGCCGGTACGACGGCCAAGAGACCGATACGACGCATCGCGCGCCCCCGAGATCCGTGGCCCCTCATCCAGTGGGGGCCGAGCGGCGCATGCTAGCAAAGCCGATCATGGGATTCGCACGGCAGATCCCCGACGACCGGACCTCCTCCGGCGGCGTGCGCCCGGCGGGGGCCGCACAGCCGTGCCGACCCTGCACAGCCGCAACGGGCGCACCGTCCCGCTCCTCGACCTCGACCGGGGCGCCGTCCGTGCTCTCCCGGGATGTGCTCGTCGGGCGGACGTGGTAGCCCGGAGTCATGGATGCAGGGACCGACACGGCAGACGGGGGCCGAATCGACCCGGGCGCGGGTGACCGCCCGACCGTCGGGGTCGAGGAGGAGTACCTGCTGCTCGATCCGGAGAGCGGTCTGCCGCTGCCCCGGGTCGAGGAGGTGTGCAGGATCGCGGGCCTGCACCCCGCGGTGCACCACGAGGAACTGCAGAACGAGCTGCTGCAGGCGCAGGTGGAGGTCGCCACCCCGGTCTGCCGGGATCTCGACGAGGTCGGCGGGCACCTGCTGCGGCTGCGGCACGCGCTGGCGACCGCGGCGGAGACGGCCGGCTGCCGGCTGGCGGCCTGCGGCACCGCCCCGTACGCACCGCCGGTGCCTCCGGAGATCGTGGACGCCCCCGGTACCACTCGATCAGAAAGGTCGTCTCGCGGCTGGCCGACGAGGCCATGATCAACGGCATGCACGTGCACGTGGCCGTACCGGACCCGCAGACGGGGGTCGCGGTGCTCAACCGGCTCCGGCCCTGGATGCCGGTGCTGATCGCCCTGTCGGCGAACTCGCCGCTCTGGCAGGGCTCCGACACCGGCTATGCGAGTTGGCGCACCGTCGTCTTCGGGCGCTGGCCGATCAGCGGGATCCCGCCGCACTTCGCGGACGCGCAGGACTACGAGCGCCGGATCGACCACCTCCTGGCGGCCGAGCTGATCCGCGACCGCGGGCAGGTGTACTGGCAGGCCCGCCTCTCGGCCAAGTTCCCGACCGTGGAGCTGCGGGCCATGGACGTCCAGCTCCGCGCCGACGAGGCGGTCATGCTGGCCGGGCTGGTGCGGGCACTGGTCGTCACGGCGATGCAGGACGAGGCGGCGGGGCGGCCCCCGGCGCCGCGGACACCGGAGAGTCTGGAGGGCGCGGGCTGGCATGCCGCCCGCTACGGCCTCGACGGCACCCTGCACGACCCGGTGACCGGGATGTCCCGGCCGGCGGCCGAGCTCGTCCGCGGCATGCTGGAGCAGCTCGGCCCGGTCCTGGCGGCCCTGGGCGACACCCGGGCGGTGGCCCCGCTCGTCCACCGCCTGCTCGCGGAGGGCAACGGCGCCGAACGCCAGCGCCGCCACCTCGCCGAACACGGGCGGGCCGGGCTGATCGCGATGATCGCGGCGCAGAGCGGGGCGTCCTGAGCCCGGCTGCCGTCCTCGGCCCCCGATGCCGTGCTGAGTCCCGGCCGCTCGGGTGCACGTCGGCCGGCCGGAGCCGGGTCCGGCCGGAGGCGCACCGGCCCAGGGCGAGGCAGAGCCCCGACGCCCGGAACGCCGCAGCGCCGGGCGTCGTCCCAGCAGGTGGAGCCGCCGGACGGGCGGCCATCGAACATCACGGGCCGCGCGGCACACGCACGGCCCCGCAGGGGGCAGCAGTGGACCTTTCCTTCCGGCGCCGACCGGAGCCGTACGACCTCGGGCCCGATCCCGATCTCGGGATGTGGCTTGCCGAACTGGGGGAGTGGCAGGACCGCGTCGTCGCGCTCGGACCCGACGACGGCCGGAGCCACGGGCAGCTCTGCTGGGACGTGCTGGAGCCCACGGGCCTGCTCGCGGCGCACTGTCGGGACTGCCGGCACGGCCACGGCGGCCCCCGTGACCCCGCGCGGATGGACGCGGCCCTCAAGATCAGAATCCCGGCCGAGGAGATCGTCCCGTGGACGGCGGCCACCCTCCTCCGCGACCTCGTCTACACCCTCGGCGCCGGTGACGGCGCTCTGCGGCCCATGGCGGAGGCGATCGGCAGAGGACTCGTCGACCTGCTCGGGCCCGACGCCGACTGGCGGGCCAACGGCTACGCCGCCTACCGGGAGGGTGCGACGGGCAACGTCCACTGGGCGCCGGTCAGCGAGGCCACCTTCGATGCGGCGGTCGTCGGCATCGGCAACGGCCACACGGTGGTGATCGTCGCCACCGGCGAGGACTGACGGCGGCGCCCGCGGGCCGCGCGCTGCTCAGGTGGCCCGCTCGTCGGAATAGGGCTGGCCACCCAGGGCAAGGCGGTGCAGGGCAGCGCAGGGCGGTGGTGCCCGGCCCTGTACCGCCGGCACGGGGTCCCGACCGTCCTGTCGGAGGCGGCTGGGAAGATCGCACCCATGCACCCTGATGACGTCCTCGCCGGCCTCGACGCCCACCCCTGGGCCGACGTCTCGCACGCCTACGGTCCTGCCGAGGACCTGCCCGACCTGCTGCGCGCCCTCGCCGAGGGCGGGGAGGACGCCGAGGAGGCGATCTCCGAGCTGTACTCGTGCATCCTCCACCAGGGCACGGTGTACTCCGCCAGCGTGGACGCCGTCCCGTACCTCGCCCGGATCGCCGCTGCCGCAGGGCCCGGGACGGCCGAGGTCCTCCGCCTGCTCGGCGGGCTGGCCGAGAGCGACGACGAATGGGAGATCGCGCCGGGCGCCGTCCGGGCCGCCGTCGTCACCCGGATCCCGCTGCTGATCCCGCTGCTGACGCACCAGGACGCGGACATCCGGCTGCTCACTGCCTGGACGCTCGGCCGCACCCGGGACGCCGAAACCGCCCCCGCCGCCCTGCGGACCCGCTGGACGGCCGAGCCCGATCCCGGCATCCGGGCCGAGATCCTCGTCGCCCTCGGCCGGGTCGACCTCCCCGGCGCCGCCGCCGAAGCCCGCGCGCTGCTCGGCGCCACCACACCCACGCCGCTGCGCCTGGCCGCGCTCCTCGTCGCCCTGGACGCCGCCGAGCCGTGGACCGACGCCCACCACGAGGCCGCGCTCGGCCTGCTGCCCGCCCGCGAACTCACCGTCGGCCGGTACGGCATGCACCACCGCGACCCGCTCCACGCGATCGTCGACAACCTGCTGCACCGCGGGACGGACGCGGACCGCGAAAGCGCGTTCGCCCTGCTGGACGCCGCGCTGCGCGACGGCCGCCCCGAGGTGCGGACCGAGGCGCTCGCGGCGGCCGACCACGCCTGCCACCTCTCCCGCGGCGCCCCCGACGGCTCGTCCCGGCCATCGCCCCGCTCGCGGCCGCCTTCCCGGCCGCAAGCCTGCTCGGCAAGCTCGGCCCGGCCGCCGCCGAAGCCGCGCCCGTCCTCGCCGAACTCGCCGCCCAGGCCGACGAGGAGGCAGCCGACCAGGCCCTGGCCGTACTCGTCCGGGTCGCACCACGACAGGCCGCCCCGCTGCTGGCCGAGAACCTCGACCGGCGCCCCCGCGCGCTCGATGCCGCAGGCGACTTCCAGGCCCCCGCTTTCCCCTTCGACCCGGCCCTGCTCGCCGCCGTCCGCACCCGGCTGGCCGCGGACGGGCTCGGCAACAACGAGACCGCCGACCTGGTCCACCTGCTGCGCCAGTGGGGCCCGCAGGCCGCCGCCGCCCTGCCTGAGCTGTACGCCGTGCTGCCCCGTTTCCTGTACGCGGCCACGGCCATCAGCGCCGCGGCCGCGGCCGCGCCGCAGGCCGAGCGTGAGCAGGTGCAGCGTGACCGGGCCGAGGTCGACCGGGTCGAGCGCGACCGGGCCGAGGTCGACCGGGCCGAGCGCGACCGGGCCGGCGCCGTGCTGCGCGACTTTGGCGGGTCGCTGATGGCGGCGCGCGCCCACCACGACCTCACCGGCGAGACCGACCTCCTGCTCGACGCCGTCGCCGAGGGCCTCGCCGCCGGCCCGCGCGACGGCGCCGAGGCCGCCCAGGCGGCAGCCGCCCTCGGCCCGGCCGCCGCCGGACTGGTCCCCGCCCTGCGGGCCGCCGTCAGCGAGGACGCCGAGCCGACCACCCCGCAACTGGACCGCGACATCGCGATCGCCACCGCCCTGTGGCAGATCGACGGCGATACCGGGGGAGCCGTCACGATCCTGGCCTCCGTCCTCGACCGCACCGCCGGCAACCAGCTCTGGTACCGGTGGACGGTGATCCGCGCCATCCGCGCCGCCGCCCTCCTCGGCCAGGCTGCCCGGCCCCTGGTCCCCCGCCTGGAGGGCCTGCTCGCCGACCCCGAGAAGGCGCCCGCCGCCGTCCTCGCCCTGCTGGCCGTCACGGACCCTGCTGCCGTCGATCGCGGCCGGCTCGCCGAGGCCGCCCTCCACGCGGCCGAGACCGGAGGGGACATCCCCGGCGCCTGCGAGGCTCTCCAGGCCCTCGGCGCCACCGCCCTGAGCACCCACCAGCGCCTGCGCGTCGCCGACCTCGCCGAGAACGACGGGCGCATCGTGCGCTCGGGCCTCGCCAACGGCATCATCCGGGAGGACGAACGGCTGCGCGCCCTCCTGGCCGCCATCTGACCCGCCGCCGGCCGTGGGTCGGCATCACTCCAACGCGGCTGCCTTGCGCAGCAGTACGGACCGTTCGCGGGCGTTGCCGCACAGTCGGGCGGCGAGCTCCAGCTCGGCCCGGGCCTCGCGGGTCCGGCCGAGCCGGACCAGCAGTTCGCCGCGCACGCCCGGGAGCAGGTGGGACCCCGACAGGCGGCCGGAGGCGACCAGGTCGTCGACCATGGACAGCGCCTGGTGCGGTCCGCCCGCCATGGCGACGGCCACGGCCCGGTTGAGCTCGACGACGGGGGAGGGGGCCACGCGGCCGAGCGCCTCGTACAGGAGCACGACACGCTCCCAATCGGTCTCCTCCACCGAGGGCGCCGTCGCGTGGCAGGCGGCGATCGCGGCCTGCAGCCCGTACGGTCCGAGGCCCCGCCCGACGGCCGAGGCCCGGCCGAGCGCCGCCAGACCGCGACGGATCGCCGAGCGGTCCCACAGCCGCCGGTCCTGGTCCTCCAGGAGCACCGCCTCCCCATCGGGCCCGGTGCGCGCCGGAAAGCGCGCGGCGGTGAGCTCGAACAGCGCGAGGAGCCCGCACACCTCCGGCCCACCGGGCAGCAGCGCGGCCAGCGTCCGGGCCAACCGGACGGCCTCGTACGCGAGATCGGGGCGCAGCAGGCTGTCACCGGTCGTCGCCGTCGAGCCCTCCGTGAAGATCACGTACAGGACGCTCAGCACTCCGCCGAGCCGCGCCGGCCGCTCCTCGGCCGGCGGCAGCTCGAACGGGACGTGCGCGGCGGCCAGCGTCTTCTTCGCCCGGGTGATCCGGGCCTGGACGGTCGGCACCGGTACGAGGAACGCCCGGGCGATCTCCTCACTGGACAGGCCGCCCACCACGCGCAGCGTGAGCGCCACCCGGGCCTCGGGCGAGAGCACCGGATGGCAGGCCGTGAACATCAGGGCCAGGACGTCGTCATCGACGCGGTCGGGATCCCACGGGAGATCGTCCGGCCGGCCGGGCGCCGTCCCCGCGCCGGCGCTGAACTCGCCGTCGGCCAGCCGGCCCGCCAGCATGGCGTACCGCTCGTCCAGCGCCGACCTGCGACGGAAGGCGTCGATGGCCCGCCGCCGTGCGGTCGCCAGCAACCAGCCCACCGGGCTGGCCGGCGCACCTTCGCGCGACCAGGTCACCAGTGCCTCCGCCAGTGCCTCCTGGGCGACATCCTCGGCGAGCGCGAAGTCCCCGGTGTAGCGGGCCAGCGCACCGACGATCCGCGCCGACTCGATCCGCCAGACGGCCTCGACGGCCCGCCGCGCCGATTCGGCGTTCGGCGGGCCGTCGGTGGCTGCGGGCGTCAGATCTGGCCGGTCTGCTCGCGCCACGCCCGCTCCTTGATGATCCACTCGTTGTCCTGCGGGAACTCCTCGATGCCCGGCACCCGACGGACCTCGCACTTCGAGCCGGGGAAGGCCGGGAGCCGCTTGGCCCACTCGACCGCCTCCTCCTTCGAGGCGACGTCGATCAGGTAGAAGCCGCCGAACAGTTCCTTCGTCTCGCCGTAGGGGCCGTCGGTGACCACCGGGGTCTCCCCGCTGAAGTCCACCACCACACCCTGGGACGGGTCGTCCAGTCCCTCGGCGGCGACGAGCACGCCCGCCCGGATCAGCTCCTCGTTGAACCGGCCCACGGTCTCGAGCATCTCCTCGAAGGGGGTCTCCATCATCTTCGCGAGGGACTCGTCCGTGCCTCGCATGATCAGCATGTACTTCGCCATCGTCCGTCTCCTCGATCGGGGGCCGCCTTCCGGCCCTCTCTACCCCAGGTCGAACGGCGCGGCCACGGATCGACACGCAGGACTGCCTCGGGCCATCTTTTTCGCGACTTTCTCCACGGGCGTCCGGTCCGGACCCGGCAACGGTGAACCGACGAGGGCCGGTGGTCGGATCGTAGGGCTCAGAGCCAGCCGTGGTGGGCGGCTTTGATACCGGCTTCGAAACGGCTGGTGGCGTCGAGGCGTTCCATGATCGAGGCCATGTGGCGGCTGACGGTGCGCGAGGAGATGCCGAGGCGCTGGCCGGCTGCGTCGTCGGTGAGTCCGGCGCCGAGCATGCGGAGGAGTTCGCGTTCGATGTCGGTCAGGCCGCTGGAGGGGTCGGTGGGGCGGGTCGCGCCGAGGGGGACGGCGGTGCTCCATGCCTGGTCGAACAGGTCGAGGAGGGCGGAGAGGATGCCGGGCTCGGTGACGTGCAGGGCGCCCGCGCGGGTGTCGGCGGGGTCGATGGGGACGAGTGCCTGGGCGCGGTCGACGATGATCAGGCGCTGGGGTATGACGGGTGCGGTGCGGACCTCGCTGCCGAGGTCGAGGAGCCAGTGGGCGTAGGCGGTGGTGTGCGGGTCGTTGCGGGTGGCGTCCTGGTAGAGGGACTTGATGGTGATGCCGCGGGCGATGGCGTCGGCGTTGGCGGGGCGTCCGGCGGCCAGGTCCTCGGGGCGCATCGCGGGGCCGGGGTGCACGCCGAGGATCTCGGTGCGGGCGCCGTGGCCCATCTGTTCGAGCCGCGCCTGGATGGCATCCATGCCGAGCAGGCGCTGTCCGTGGGCGCTGCGCTGTTCGGCGCGGTCGGCGACCATGCGGGTGACCGCGGCGCGGGAGGCGGCCAGCTGGGCCTGGCGGGCAGCGAGTTCGGCCTCCTGGCGGGCGAGGATGTCCGCCAGGCCGATCTCGGGGCTGACCGCGCGCATCTGCCCGGGGTGCTCGCTGGAGGCGCGCACCAGCATGAGCGCGGCGAGTTCGTCGAGGCAGTCGTGGACCTGGGCGGGGCCCAGGTCGCAGGCCGCGGCCAGCCGGTCGACGGCCAGGCCCGGGTGATCGAGCATGGCCTCGTAGACGGCGCCCGCTGTGGCTGTCAGCCCCACGGTCTCCAGCACGGTGTGAACCCCCCGGTTGCACGAATTTCTTGATCGAAATGACGAGTCGATACGTCTCGTTTCGCCGCGCACATGCTGGCGGAGCGGGGGCGGCCGCGTCAAGACGAGACGCTCCGTCTCGTGAAACAATTCCGGTCATGGCCCCCGCACCGAATCCGGATCTGCGCAATCGGCGCTCCCACCAGGCGATCCTCGACGCCGCCCTCGAACTGGCCGCCCGTGACGGCTACGCCAAGGTCACCGTGGAAGCCATCGCCGCTGCCGCGGGGGTCGGAAAGCAGACCATCTACCGCTGGTGGCCCAGCAAGGCGGCCGTGATCCTCGAAGCCCTCAACGACCGGACCGGACCGTTCTCGGGAGTCCCGGACACCGGAGACGTCGCCGCCGACATGGCCGCCGCGGCGCAGGGGGTCGTCGAGGCGTTCGGCACCGACCTCGGAACGATCTGGCGCGGCCTGGTCGCCGACGCCCAGAGCGATGCCCGCCTTGCCGGCGACCTGCTCACCGATTTCCTCGAACCCCGCAACAAGTGCTGGCAGGACCGCCTCGACGCGGCCGTCGCCGCCGGCGAACTGCGCGCCGACGTCCCGACCCGGACCATGGTCGAACTCCTCTTCGGCCCGGTCTACTACCGGCTCCTGCTCGGCACCGACCCCCTCGATCCGGAGAACACCACCGCCCGCGTCGAGTACCTCCTCAACGGCCTCCGGCCGCGCTGACGGCCTCCGTGCGCTGAGCAGTTCCGGATCGCGGCAGGGGCGAGTCCATGGGGCATGTCCGGGCTCGCCCGCAGTCTCCTCGCTGTGGACTTCCTTCCCCTTTGAACCATGAACAGTGTTGTCATGTTCATGTCTTCTGTCGCGATCCCGCCAGGCGACTTGGCGACAGCCGGAAACCCTTCCCCGACGTTCCGGTCCAGGCGAAGCTATTGATCGCCGGCAGGGAAACACTCCGAACGGCAACCGGACGAAGCGTCAACCGCGGGACGCAGAAACGGCGAAGACCACACCGACCGTCACGTCAGCAAAGGACCACTGCCATGATCCGCACCCGTATCGCCCAGGTCGCCGCGGCCGCCACCATCTCCCTGGCCGCGCTCACCGCCACAGCCGCCCCTGCTGCTGCCGACGAGAGCCCCGACAGCTCCGCCGCTGCCGCCGCCCCGTCCACCCACGTCGCGGCCCCGGACAACCTGACCTGGGGCTGATGCAGGCATGGACATCGTCTACGCCAGCCTGAGGCGCAGACACCACTTGCCGGCCCGGGCCGGTGAAGCGGCCGAGGTCACCGGGGCCCTGTGGGCGCACGCCACTCCCGATGACGGCCTCGAACACGCCACCGCCGTGGTCGAGCCGGACCGGGTCGACCTCCTGCTCTACCTCCTCACCCGCACACCGCCCACCCCTGCGGCACCCACTGCCGTGCAACGAGCGGCCGACCTGCTCACCCGCTGTCACCAGGCCTCTCCGCACCTGCGCCGGAGCTACCTGCCGCCGACCCCACCCGCGGCCGCCACCCAGCGCTGACCCGCACACCCGCCGCAGTCCCGCACACCCCGTACAACCCGCACATCCAGCCGGCCCCGTACGTCGCACGCCGCCGGCTCCGCGGGACCGCTCCCTGCCGGGCGGCCGTCCGGGCCGCCCCGTGCCCCGCGCACCGAAGACCTGCCTCGCCCCTTGCGGGTCGTGCCCCACCGGGCTGCGGATCCCTCTCCTCGCACCTGTCCGCACCCCGTGCGCTCCTGGCTTCTCCCCGTCCCCGCTCCGGCTGCTCCTGCAGGGCAGCCGTCCACGCCCTGGGCCGGGCCCTGCCCGGCCAATCCATGAATCCGACGGTTCGTCGGATCGACCTCGATGGGAATCTCATGTCCATTCGTCAGCGCACCACTGCTGCTGTTGCCACGCTGCTCACCGCCGGTCTCGCCTCCGCTGCCCTGGCCGCACTGCCCGCCCACGCCGACACCGTGGTGTCCGGCTACCAGTCCGTCACGTCCACCGGCACGCTCGGCGGCGGCGCTGCGCCGGGCGGCCAGGTCACCCGCCCCCAGGCGGTCCAGCGCGCCCAGGACTGGGTCAACAACCTTGTCCCGTACAGCCCCCACGGCCTCAGCTCCCCCTACGGGTGGTGGGCCGACAACGCGACCGGCGGCCGCTACCGCGAGGACTGCTCGGGCCTCGTCTCGATGGCGTGGCAGCTGACGAGCAGCCTGACCACCAGCAGCCTGCCCAGTGTTTCCACCAAGCTCGCCAGCCTGGACGACCTCCGTCCCGGTGATGCGATCAACAACATCAGCACCCACGTCGTCCTGTTCGCCGGCTGGACGGACGGCAACCACAAGGTCGCGAACGTCTTCACCGAGTCGGGCACCGACTACCCGACCCGCTACACCACCTACACCCGTGACTACCTGGAGAATCACGGCTTCGAGGGCTACCGCTACAACAAGATCGTCGACTCGTCGGGGCCCCAGGGCTACCCCGATCCGGCAACGGAGCCCACCGGCACCCTGGTGAAGTCGCCCAACAATGCGACGGTGAAGCTGATCATCAACGGGGCGGGCCTGGACATCGCCGGATCCGACGTCGGCCCGGACGGCTACGACCTGAGCCGGGTCGTGACCGTCGACGACGCCAAGTTCTGGGCCCTTCCCAGCTCGCTCCCGTCCGGCAGCGTGGTCCACGACCAGGCCGGCGGCAACAGCCGCTACGTCATCGTCGGCGGCGCCGCACTGCCGATCACCGGCGCGGAGTGGACCGCGGACGGCTACAACACCGTCGCCGACATGGGCGTGCCAACCTCCTGGCTGAACAACGCCCTGAAGGCCACCCTCCCGGCCGGCATGGTGGTGATGGACCAGTCCGGCACCGACACGAACCGCTACGTGATGATCGGCGGCGCCGCCCTGCACATCTCCGGCGCGGAGTGGACCGCCGACGGCTACAACACCCAGGCCCTCATGGGCGTCCCCGGCACCTGGCTGGCCCAGGCCGCCACGAAGACCCCGCCCACCGGCACCGTGCTGATGGACCAGTCCGGCACCGATACGAACCGCTATGTCATGGTGGCCGGTGCGGCCGTGCACATCTCCGGCGCGGAGTGGACCGCCGACGGCTACAGCGGGCAGTCGCTCATGGGCGTCCCCGGCGCCTGGCTCGCCGGCGCCGCCGGCTCCACCGTCGCCGACGGCACCCTGATCAAGGGTCAGTCCGGCGCCGACCCCTCCGTGTACGTGATGGTCAACAACTCCGCCCTCCCGCTGACCAACGCGGAGTTCACCACCTCCTACGCCAACCAGCCGGTGGTCGGCGTCCCGGAGACCTGGGAGGCCGGTGCGGTCGGTCGCCCGCTGAAGAACGGCACCGTGATCAAGAACGTCTCCGGCGCCGACCCGTCCGTCTACGTGATGGCCGGCGGCATGGCCGTCGCGCTCGGCTACGCGGACTTCACCGGCTTCGGCTACGACAAGCAGCCGCTGCGGCCCGTCCCCGGTACGTGGGAGGCCTCGGCCGCCGCCAGGACCGCCCCGAGTGACGGCACCCTGCTGCAGTCGCCCGACAGCACCACGGTCTGGCAGGTCGTCAACGGCGGCAGCAAGAAGGCCGCCACCGCCGGCTCCTACAACACGGCCGACGTGGTCAAGGTCCCCACTGCCCTCACCGCCAAGCTCCCCACCGTCACCCAGTAACCCCGCACCCGCACCGCACCGGCCGGGAAGCCCCGGCCAGCGACTCCGCAACCGCGCCCGTCGGGGCAGCCCGGCCCGCACCGGTCGGACTGCCCCGCGCACGGCCGCACCCCACCCAGTCTCCGTCCGCATCCGTTCCAGGGGGAACCCGCCATGACCGTGCACTCCCGCAAGATGTCCACCCTCGCCCTCACCGCCACCACTCTGCTCGCCCTCACCGCCCCGCTCGCCGTCGGCGGACAGGCCTCTGCCGCCTCCGTGTCCACCTGGGACAAGGTCGCCCAGTGCGAGAGCGGCGGCGACTGGGCGATCGTCTCCTCGAACGGCCTCTACTACGGCGGCCTGCAGTTCT
Source organism: Kitasatospora paranensis (assembly GCF_039544005.1). Lineage (NCBI taxonomy): Bacteria > Bacillati > Actinomycetota > Actinomycetes > Kitasatosporales > Streptomycetaceae > Kitasatospora > Kitasatospora paranensis. The sequence continues at coordinate 573,598 of NZ_BAABKV010000001.1, read as the reverse complement.
CCCAGAGCACGTGGCTCGCCTACGGCGGCGGCCGGTACGCGCAGTACGCCAACCGGGCCACCAAGCAACAGCAGATCGAGATCGCCGAGAAGGTCCTCGCGTCCCAGGGCGAGGGCGCCTGGCCCCACTGCGGCCCGCTCGCCGGGCTCGGCAGCGACCACGCCGACCCGTATCCGACCACCACCACCTACCCCGACCCGGCCTCACTGCCGAACGGGACGCTCGTCAAGTCGCCCGGTGGCCCCTCGGTCAAGGTGATGATCAGCGGGGCCGGCCTTCCGGTGGCCGGATCGGACGTCGGCCCGGACGGCTACGACCTGAACGGGATCGTGCCGGTCGACAACGCGGCGTTCAACGCCCTCCCCACCACACCGCCGGCAGGCACCGTGGTCCACGACCAGGCCGGCGGGAACAGCCGCTACGTGGTGGTCACCGGCGCAGCCCTGCCGATCTCCGGCACGGACTGGACCACGGACGGCTACAACACCCGCCCCGACATGGGAGTTCCCTCCTCCTGGCTCGCGACCGCCACCACGACCGGGCTGCCCAGCGGCCTGGTGGTGATGGACCAGTCCGGCACCGACGCGAGCCGCTACGTCATGGTCGACGACGCCGCCCTGCACATCTCCGGCGCCGAGTGGACCGCCGACGGCTACAACACCCACACCCTGATGGGCGTCCCCGGCACCTGGCTCGCCGAGACGGCCGCCAAACCGGTGGCCAACGGCACCGTCATCAAGAACATCTCGGGCGCCGATCCGAGCGTGTACGTGATGGCCGGCGGCATGGCCGTCCCCCTCACCTCCGCCGACTACACCGGCCTGGGGTACGACAAGCGCCCGCTGACCGCAGTCCCCGGCACCTGGGAAGCCACCGCAGCGGCCAGGACCGCACCGGCCAACGGCACCCTGCTCCTGTCACCCGACAGCGCCACGGTCTGGCAGACCGTGAACAACGGCAGCAAGAAGGCCCTGACCGCCGCCGACTTCGGCCCCGGCAAGCTCAGCCTCGTCGACGTGGTCAACGTCCCGACCACCCTCACCGCCAAGCTCCCCACCATCCAGTAGCCCGCACGCACCCACGGCAGCCCGGCCCACCCGGCCGGGCTGCCGTCTTCCTGCCACACGTGGCCTCCGGCCCCGGCGTCGTCCTTGACCTGTGAACTCTTGCCAGAAAGCGGAATACCCGATAGTCATATGCATCGCTGACGGGGGCGCCAGAGAGCTTTCTCCCACAACCTAAGGATCGACGTGTCCCAGCCCATCCATGAGGCCACCCCCGATGCGCACGCGCCGTACGGCTACCCGGCGCCGGTCGAGCCGAAGCGCAGGAACGGCTTCGCCGTGGCGTCGCTGATTTTCGGTCTGATCGGCGGCATGCTCTTCGGGCTCGGCTTCGGCATCGCCGGGTTGGTTCGCGCGAAGAAGGTCGGCCGGGGCAAGGTGATGTCCTGGATCGGCATCGTCCTGTCGATTCTCTGGATAGCCCCGGTCGCCTACGTCGTTCCGCACCTGCTCAAGGCGTCGGACAGCGGCTGCGTGTCGGCGAAGCAGACGATCGCCACCTACGGCGAGGCGAAGCTGAACGCGGACCAGAGCGACCCGACCGCGCTGAAGGCCGACTTCCAGGCCCTCGCCACCCAGTTGGCCGACGCAGCCGCCAAGAGCGGCGACGCCACCGCCCGTGCGGCCATCCAGCGTCTGGCCGGCGACTTCCAGGAGCTCAACACCGCACTCGCCGCCGGGCAGGCCCCCGCAGCGGACCTGGAGGGCCGCCTCACCGCCGACGGGACCAAGGTCGACTCTGCCTGCGGGACGTTCGGCAGCTGACCCGGTCCGGGAACCGACAGGGGATGCGTCGGGCCCCACGGAAGCGACGGCTTCCGTGGGCCCGGCCACCCGCCGGACCGCAGCCGCGGGTCGGGTCAGCCGCATCCGTATCCGATCCGCGCGACACCGCCGTGCACGTCGTCAGAGCGCCGATCAGGGTTCAGCAGGGCGACGGCGGCCCGGGTGAGCGGCTTGTGGTCGACGTCCCCGTTGTCCTCATCCCGAAGGTCCACAGCCACGCTCCGCCGACCGATGTCCGAGGTCTCGCGCCAGAAGCACACCGTTGCCCTCAGCGTGCCGTCACTTTCGCAGAATGCCCGCTCGGTCAGGAGCGGGCGGAACGCCTCGGGTACCGAATTCACCAGCCCCGGCCACAGCCTGAGCGGATCTTCGGCCCGAGGGGTCATCGGAGATTCGTGGTCGAAGACCCGGGCAAATGCGCCGGCCGGCGAGAACACCGCCGAGTGGTCGTTCCCTGAGCCGTCGGCCATGGAAGCCGGCATCTCCGTCTCCGACCAGGCCGGATCGAACGAGAAAAACGCAGGGACGGCTCGTCGCACACGATCAGGTCCAGCACGGCCAAGGCTTGAGCTCGCCTTCGGACAGCCGAGATCTCCGGCAGTCGGCTCGTCACCCCGTGGACAGTCATGGGCTCATTCCATCGTCGCCCACGGACGCAACCCGATCGCGGCCTCGACGGGGCCATGCAGCGCACGCCGGATCGTGCCCCGGCCCGTGGCGCCGTGCCGGACTCTCCGGGCGTGTTCCCTGGTGCGAGGCCACGGTGCTTCCGCTCTGATGGTTCTGCCGGGTCAGGAGGCCCGTGCGCACCCGCACAGAGAGGTGCCATCCGTGACCACGCCGTTCCCCGACGTCGAACCCCGCCCGTCGGCGAAGGCCGGCAGCGGGACCATCGGACGCGGCCTGCCGCTGCCCGCCCCGGGCAGCAAGGACCAGGTCCTGCCGCAGACCGTCATCCCCGCCACCCTCGCGCAGTACCGGCCCTGCACGACCCTGGCCAACCTCATCGCCTTCCCCCATCGCGGACACCCGTCGGCCCTCGACGGATGCCGGCGCGGGCCGTCGCCCACGGGCCCCGGCCGGCTGCGGAAGCGGACTCCGGAGGCCCGGCGATGACCCCTCCCGCGGCGCCACGGGCCGGAGCCGGGGGCGTCGATCAGGGCCTGGCCGGACAGACCGTCGTCGTCACCGGGGCCGGGCGCGGCATCGGGCTCGCGATCACCGAGGCGTTCCTTGCGGCTGGATGCCACGTCGTCGCGGGATCGCGCCGACGCACCGAGGCCCTCGACGCGCACCTGGAGCGGGGCGCGGACCTCACCGTCGTGGAGGTCGACCTGGCCACGCCCGGCGGTCCGGCCGCCCTGGTCACCGAGGCCGTCGGGCGCCACGGCGGAGTCGACGTGCTGGTGAACAACGTCGGGGCGGTCCGGCCCCGGGTGGACGGCTTCCTGAGCGTGACGGACGAGGACTGGGAGTGGGCCCTGACCGTCAATCTCATGGCCGCCGTCCGCGCCACCCGGGCCGCACTGCCGCACCTGCTCGCCTCCGGCAATGGACGGATCGTCACCGTCTCCTCGGTCAACGCCCGCCTGCCGGACCCGCTGGTCATCGACTACGGCGCCGCCAAGGCCGCGCTCACCAATTTCTGCAAGGCCCTGTCCAAGGAGGTCGGGCCGCGCGGTGTGCGGGTGAACACGATCGGTCCCGGCCCGGTGGAGACGGCGCTGTGGCAGGGCGCGGACGGCGTCGCCGCCACGGTCGGGCAGTCCCGGGGCATCGACCCCGGCGACGTGGCCCGCGCGGCGGCGGCCCAGTCGGCGACCGGCCGCTTCACCCGTCCGTCGGAGGTCGCGGATCTCGTGCTGTTCCTGGCCGGGCCAGGCGGCGCGAACATCACGGGCGCCGACTTCGTCGTCGACGGAGGCCTGGTGGATTCCCTCTGACCCCCGGCCCCGGTCGCCCCGACCGAGCGGCGGCGTTCGCCGCTCGGTCGATGGGGGCCGGCCCGGAACCGCCTGTTGGCTGCTGTTCGAAGTTGCGGGTTTGCCACTCGAGATGGCGCTGTGCGGGGCGAAGCGAGTCCGCTGGTGGGGCTCCAGCGGGCTGTTTGATTTGCCTACCGCGGCGTCTTCGGCCCGAGGACGGAACCGACCGGGACCGCAGGCTGTGTGCGGCCGTGAGGGAAGACCAAGTAGCGTGTGCAGTCATGACCGATCAGCCCAAGACCGTCCTGGGAGACGTGCTCGCCCACGTAGGGAGCTGCGACCACGACGGCGAAGAGCCCGACCTCAGCGGTGGTCGGCGAGTCGAATACGTGGTGACCGGGATCCGTGGAGCGCTCGTCGACGCCCACGCCGTCGACGACCCGACGACCAGATACGTGAGCTCGGCCGCCGTTCTCTCGCAGAACCTCAAGACCGAGGTCGCTTCGTTGCTTGGGTGCCGCTTCAGTTGCCGGGTCGTGCCCGGCAACCCCGGCACCTTCTTCGTCGATTTCCAGCTGACCGCAGAGTCCGCCGCCCAAGCGTTCACGTGATCGGAGTGTGGACAAGCCGGTCCTGGACCGGCTTGTCGCTTGTCACGCATCATCGCCGAGCAGGTCGACGGCCGGGGTCGGCGGTCCTGGTCGGGCACGAGGACCACCGACCCGATGGGCGCCCACAGCTGTGCCGCCTTCGGCACACCGACCGCCAGCAACTCCGCCACGCACGTTGCCGCCACCCCCGCCGCACCGTCGTTCCGTGCGGCGATCCTACGGGCGGGCACGGTTGCTGATGCCACGTTGGCTGTGGGTCGCCGAGCGGTGTCCGCGGACAGGCCGGTGCCCCGAGCCGGTTGTCCGGGCGGCTGCGCCGCGACGGGTGGACAGCGACCCCGCGCCCGGGCCTCAGACGTGGAGCTCCCGCGGGAAGCCGGTCCAGCGGATCTCGGCGGGGAGGTGGCCGGTGTCGTTGAAGAGGAGAACGGCCGGCGGACGGTCGGGGGTGTAGCGGATGACGGTCAGGGCCGCGTTGGCGTGGTTGATGCCCAGCCACCGCCACGCGGGCGCGGAGAGCGCGGCCCGGACGAGCCAGCCGATGAGGAAGTTGTGGGTGACGAGAAGCTCGTGGCGCGGCTCGTCGGCGACCACAGGTCCGGTGAAGTCCGCGAGCGCCGCCGCCGCGAGCCCGGGGCCCTGCTCGCGTTCCTCATCGGTGAACTGGCCCAGGAACGTGAGCCAGGTGTCGGCCGCCTCCGGCGGAAGCTCCTCGCGTGTCGGCAGGTAGGGGACGTAGTCGCCGGCCGTTTCGGAGCGGCGGCAGGGGACACCGTCGAGCTGCTCACCGACCAGCCGGGCGGTCTGTTCGGCCCGGGCGAGAGGCCCGTGGTGAATCACCGCCAGCGGGATCCCGCGCAGGCGTTCCCCCAGCAGGGCGGCCTGGCGGCGGCCCGCATCCGTCAGTTCGCTCTCGTCCGGCGATGCCTCGCCGTGCCGAGCGAGATAGAGGTGGCGGGCGGCTGTACCGGTCATGTGAGCGTCCTTCAGTGACGTCGATCGTGCGGACGCACGGAGTGACGCCACCTCCACGGGGCCGGTTGCACGGATGCGGTGTCCGACGACGAGTTCTGCTGCGCCGACCCGGTCGGCCCTGACATGCCCACTTGGATTCCCCGCAGTGGACATGGCCTTGGGAACACCGACCGCGAGAGCGGCGGTCGCCACTGAGCGGGTGGGGGCGGAGAGCAGCTACCTGCGGCCTACCTGACGATTGATCATCTGGCGGGTTCGTGCGACCAGGAGCGCGGCCAGGACGGCCCGGACGCATAACCGCCGGCTCGGTGACAAACCGAAGACGGCCCCGAGGCCGGTGCCGTGACCGGCACCTGGCGAAGAGCCGAGCCCTACCGGCCCGAGGTGCGCCCGCCCCCGCTCCCGCGATGTCCTATGCCTCCGGCTCCCAGGCGCGGAGCAGGTCGAGCAGGCCTGCGTCTCCGTCGACGTGCATCGAGGCGGCCTGGATACGGTCGTACAGGTAGAGGACCAACTCACCGGCCGTGCCATGGACGGCGGCTCCGGCTGCGTCCGAGCCCTCGGCGGTTGCGGCCGTGGGCGCGGGGATGCGGGTGGTGCGTGCGCCGTCGCCGTCGACCGTGAGGCGCCAGGAGCGGCCCTCGGCGGAGTGGAAGTCGAAGGCCGTGGGCTTGTGCGGCCAGGCGATCGGCGTTGCGCAGACGGTGAACAGGAACTCCTCCACACCGTCGAGTGCCACCTCGGCCGGCAGCGGCTGCGAGGTGCCCGAAGCGAGTTGGGCGTCGTAGGTGTGCACCGTGGTCTCCTGGACCCGGTGCCGGGCGACACCGCCAGAGGTCCGCGGCGTCTGCAGGGCGTTCCACCACGTCCAGCAGCCGGCATCCGGTCCCGCCTCGCGCAGGGCGCTCAGCAGAAGCTGCGTCGATGCGGCCAGCCAGGCCACCAGGGCCTCGCGCTCCCGCGGCACCTCCAGAGCGGCGCGCGCAGCGGCGGCCTCGGCCGGGGGACCGTCGGCAGGCCCCGCGCCGACGATGGCGGCCCAGAAACGGTCTCCTCCACCCAGGTGCTTCACCAGATCGAACAGCGTCCACCCGGGGCAGGACGGCACCTGTGCATCGAGACTGGGCGCGGCGGCGACCGTGGCGCGGAAGGCCGTCGACCGTTCGTCGATCAGTCGCAGCAGCTCGGGGAACTCGAGATTCTTTTCCACGCCGGATGTCTACCACCGTGCTCCGGTCATCGGACAGCGATTTTCACCGTCGCCGCCGGTCGGCCTTGCGGGCGCCGTCCCCGCCTCCCACCGGCCGGGCGGGGCCGGTGATCTGCGGGGCCTTCACCGAACACCGCAGCCCGGGTCGCTAGAGTGTGCGGTCGTCGATGGGCGACGGGGGAGAGGGACACCGTGAGTGGCGGCTGGAGCAGTCAGGGATTCCCGCCCGGAGCGGCCGGGGGCGGTCCGGACTGGGCGGCGATGGCCGAGGCGAACGAACGGGACGTCCGCCGGCGAAAGCAGCGGATCCGGGTGATCGTCGGCGGGGCCGGTGCGGTCGCCCTGATAGGCATCGTCGGTGCCGCGGTCGCGGTCCAGGGAGCGGACACGTCGCACCCGACGGCCGGTCAGCAACTCGCCGCCACCTCCTCCGCCGCCGCCACCTCCGCCGGTGCCGGAGCCGCGCCCGGTTCGCCCGCAGCATCGGGAGCGGCCGACGCCTCGCCCCAGGCCTCCGCGCCGAGCGGATCGGTGTCCGGCACGCCCGCGCCCTCGGCCACGGCCTCCGGCGCGGCGCCCGTCGAGGTCCCCGGCGTGCGGCTCGGCCCGGCCGCCCGGCCCGGCACGGTCGCCGGGCACAGCGGGCCGGCGCTGACGCTGCCCGGCAACGGCGACGGCTGGGCCGCGACCGACTCGGGCGGCATCGACACCTCGGCGAGCTTCACCGTCTCCGCCGTGGTGAGCAACAGCGCCGCGACCGATCCCAAGGCGGCGGTCTCCCAGGGCGGCGACGCCTTCTTCTCGCTCTACCTCGGCCGCGACGACTCCTCAGCCGCCAACCACAACCGGTGGGTGTTCAAGGTGCAGTCGGCCGCCGAGACCGGCAAGAGCGTCATGGCGCTCTCCTCCGGACCGGCCGCCCTCGGCCGCTGGACGACGCTGACCGGTGTCTACGACGCCAGGGCGAAGAGCATATCGCTGTACGTCGACGGAGCCCTTGCCGAAACCGTCCCGGTGCCCGGCATCCTGCCGTCCAGCGGTCCGCTCCAGATCGGTCGGGCCCGCTACAAGTCGCACTGGGTCGATGCCTGGAACGGTTCGGTCGCCGACGTCGAGACCTGGGCCCAGCCGCTGTCCGCCCGCCAGGTCGCCCAACTCGCGCAGTCCCGTGCGACGGACGTCCCGCCCCGCGGGAGCTGGCTCCACTCCTGAATCTCCGCCAGTACCCGTTGCCCACCGCGAGCACCCGACGACGTCGGGCTTTCCGAGCGAGGCCGGCATCTCCGCTTTCGCGGTCGGCCCGGAGATGTTGGGCGCCAGGAGTGCCGTTCGGAGGTGCCGCCGGGACGGGCCGAGTCGGCGGCCTCAGCGCTCGTCGGTCCCGGGCGCCCTGGGCGTCCCGGGCCAGTCCAGTTGGAGTCGCTGGAGGCGGGGGAGCTTGGCGACGATCAGGTCGTAGGAGTCCTCGATCATTTCGCGGACCAGGGTGTCGGGCAACGATCCGTCGAGGGCCACCGTGTTCCAGTGACGCTTGTTCAGGTGCCAGCCGGGGGTGATTGCCGGGTGGGCCGCGCGCAGCCGCACGGCGAGTTCGGGTTCGCACTTCAGGCTCACACTCAGCGGGTCGGCGTCCAGGGCGCTGATCGCGAACACCTTCCCCCGACCTTGAAGACGGAGGTCTCCGGGTTGAAGGGGAAGGTCTCGACCGTGCCGTTCAGTCCGAGGCAGACGGCTTTGAGTGTGTCGGGCGTCATGGGGACAAGTGTGCCGTGCGGCGCCGACGTCCTCGACACCTGAGGGCCACCGCCCCGACCTGACCGCGGATCTGATGCCGTCCCCGACCCGGGACGTGGAAGCCGCCCCCTTGCCGGGACGGCCATCATGGCCGGGGTGCAGGCCTCCACCGAGCGGCAGGTGCCCCGTACTACTTCTCGAAGAAGACGAGGTCCTCGATGGGGCGGGTCATGCGCAGCGTGCTGCCGTTGGTGACCTCGACCACGTGCTGCAGGCCGATGACGTGCTTCCTCCTGGGGTCGTCGGTGAACCAGAACTCGTCCCCACCGCCGGCCAGGAAGGCGGGCAGGCCGATCAGGTCCGGGCCGAAGACCCTGACGTAGTCCGCGAGGCGGCGGAAGAGTTTGGGCAGGATGACCAGGTCCTCGGTGATCGAGTCGAGGTTCTCGATCTTCGCGCCGGTGGTGGTCACGTCGTTCAGCCAGACGCTGTTGGGGGTCTTGGCCGTCCGTGCCTGTTGCGCGGTGGCGGTCATGTCCGTCCGCAGGGCGTCGGGGAGGTTGTCGTAGAAGGTGGGGTAGACCGGTGAAGCCCAGCCAGTTCAGCAGCTCGTTCCGGGCGGCGTGGGCGCCGAGCCCCAGGGGCTGGTGCACGGAGCTCGGGCCGACGCCGGGGTAGTGGGTCTCGGTGGCGTCGATCCCGTCCAGCCGGATCGGGACGCCGCCGTGCTCGTCCCGCTTGACCTTGTGCCTGCCGGGAAGGTCGCACCAGAAGGCCGGGTCGTTCGGCACGAAGTGGACGGTGTCGCCGTCGGGGCTGTCGCCGAGGATCTGGTAGGTCCCGGTGATGAGCAGCATGGACATGGTTACCTCCGGTGTCCGATGGAGCTCTCATCGTTGCTTGGCATCCGAACCATTTCCGGGATGTGTTCGCGCGAGTCCGCGCGTTCGGATCTCCGCGCGCCCCCGGCGCATGCGCCATCACAGCCGTGCGCCGGAGGCGCGGCGTTGCTGCGGGGCTCGACCGCGCGGAGGTGAGGCGCCGTCGGTAGGGGAGGGGACCACCCCGGGACCGGGCCGTGGCCTCCCGGCCCGTACTCCTGACGGTGCGGCAGGCCAGGATGAGGACGAGACCCCCGTGCTGGCGCGCCTGCTGTCACCTCTCCGGGCGACGCTCCACTCCCCGCGCGGTGTGCGGCATGATCGCGTCCTCCGGAATCACCCCGAGCCGGCCGGCCTCGTAGTCCTCCATGGCCTGGATGACCTCGGCCTTGGTGTTCATCACGAACGGCCCGTAGTGGAAGACCGGCTCCCGGATCGGCTCGCCGCCCAGGATCAGCACGTCCAGCTCGGCCGTGCCACCGTCGGGTCGGCTGCTCGCGGTGACGGTCAGGGCATCGCCCGCGCCGAGGACCGCGAGCTGGTGAGCGGCAAGGGGCCGACCCTCGGCGCCCACCGAACCGTGCCCCGCCAGCGCGTAGACCAAGGCGTTGAAGTCGGGGCGCCACGGCAGGACGAGGCGGGCACCCGGGGCGATGGTGGCGTGGGCCAGGGTGATCGGGGTGAACGTCGAGCCGGGGCCGGGATGTCCGTCGAGGTTTCCGGCGATCACCCGCACCAGCGCGCCGCCGTCGACGGAGGACAGCAGCGTGACCTCGTGGCCTTCGATGCTCTGGTACTTGGGCGGGTTCCACTTGCTGGCCTTGGGCAGGTTGACCCACAGCTGGACGCCGTGGAACAGGCCGCCGGAGACGACCAGCGCCTCGGGCGGCGTCTCGATGTGCAGGATGCCGCTGCCCGCGGTCATCCACTGGGTGGCGCCGTCGGTGATCAGACCGCCGCCCCCGTGCGAGTCCTGGTGCTGGAAGAGGCCGTCGATCATGTAGGTGACGGTTTCGAACCCCGGTGCGGGTGCCACGGCGTCCCCTTGGGCTCGCCCGGTGCGTAGTCGACCTGGCCCATCTGGTCCATGTGGACGAACGGGTCCAGCGCCTGTGTCGGAACGCCGGCGAAGGCCCGGTACACCGGGAAGCCCTCGCCCTCGAAGCCGCTGGGCGCCGACGTCACCGTCGTGACCGTCCGCTGCGCGGCGACCTGCGGATCGGGCTCGGCGATACGCGGAAGATCCAGCACATTGTCAACGGTCACGGCGGGCATGACAGCCTCCCCGAGGGGTCGGAAGGTCCGATCCAGTCTAGTGTTCGGGTGGCCCACGGGCATCTCACACCGCGGGCGGGTGCTCCTCCGGACGCTGTCGGGGCCACGGTCCCGTCACCGAGTGCCACCGAGCATCTCCGAGTGCCACCGAGTATCACCGACAATCCCTGACCATCACCAGGTGGCTGCGGGACCTCCGAGAGCCCCACGCGGGCACGGGCGGCGAGCGATCCTTCGGCGAGCCTCCCGAGGCCCGGCCGCCGCCGCTGCTGCCCAGGCTGCCGCCCCCGCCGGCCCGCGGCTTGCGCGGCACTAGAATCGGCGCTTCGCTCGATCAGGGGAGTCGTCGATCATGAGCCATCGTCCACGCACGGCTGACGAGATCTGGCAGGCGGCCGATCTTCCGGCCCGTCGGCTCGCCGGGCTGGCACTCAACCCCAGCGCGGGCACGGACGTGCTGCTCCGGCTCCTCGCCTGCGACTCGGCCGCCGTGCGGATGATCCTCTGCCGGGACCGGGACCTGCCACCGGAGGTGGTGGACGCCGTCCTCCTCCACCCCGACCACCGCACCCGGAGCTTCTTCGCCGCCAACCCGCACGTCGACCCCGCCCGGCGCGCGGAGCTGGTGGACGACGAGCACTGGCTGGTCCGTGCCTGGCTCGCCCAGGGACCGGGCCACGCGCACGGGCGCAGCGAGCTCCCGGAGCACACGGTCGTCCGGATGCTCAAGACCTACGATCCTGAACTCCTCGGCATGCTCCACCGACAGGTCCCGGGCTCGGCGCGGCGGACGTTCCCCTCGCACCCGGAGTCGAAGGTCCGGGAGTACGCCTGCAGTTGGTGGTCGGAGCTGACCGCGCAGGAACGGTCGGCCCTGCGCGCCGACCCGGACGAAGGGGTGCGCGAGCACGTCCTGCTCAAGGAGAGAGACCTCGACCCCGACCTTGTCGAGCGCGCGCTGCCGGACCGGCCCTGCCACGCGCGGACCCACCTGCTGATGCACGGCGCGCTCTCCCGCCGGGTGGTGGAACGGGTGATGGCGGCCCCGGCGGGGAGGGAGGACCGGGCGATGATCGCCGGCAATCCGAGCCTCCCGCTCGACGTCCTGGCGCTTCTGGTCCGCGATCCCGACCCCCGCGTGCGCGAGACGGTGGCGGGCCGACCGGAACTGACGGCGACGCAGCGGCAGGCCCTCGCCGACGACCCCGACCCGGCCGTGCGCACCCGGATCTCGCTGCACCCGGCGCTCACCGAGGACGAACGCGGCGCGATCGACTACCAGGTCGACCCGGACGGCTCCTTCGGCCGCTCCGACGTCCCCGCCCGGATGTTCGATCCTGCCCGCTCCCGCCGCCATTCCCTGAGCGGCCACGCCCTGCTGCGCCGCCGGGCCGCGTACGACCCGGGCCTGCCGCCGGACCTCGTGGCCCGGCTGTCGTGCGATCCCGATCCGGGCGTGCGGGTCCTGCTCGCCCAGAACCACCCGCACGCCCCGGCGACGCTGCTGCTGCGCTGCCTGCTGGAGTACACGGGCCGCGACCGGTGGGCGCTGACGACCCGTCCGAACTTCCCCACCGCGGGGCTGGCCGGCTACGCCGACGCCCCGGACCCGGTGATCCGGCGGCTCGCCCTCCTCGACCCCCGGACACCTCCGGGCACGGTGGACCGGCTCTCCGCGGACCCCGACCCGGACGTACGGGCCGATGCCGCCCGGCACCCGCGCCTGCCTGCGCGGCGACTCGCCGAACTCCTGGACGACGAGGAACTCGCCCACGCGGCAGCCGCCAACCCGGCTCTGCCGCTGCCCGTGCAGCACGGGCTGCTGGCGGCGCTCGACGGATGAGCCGCCCGGCCGCGCGCTCGGGCCGATGCAGCGCTGCTGCCCCCTGTCGAGTCGGTGCGGGGCCCGGGCCTTCTCTCCTCGCCATAAAAGTGATATCACTTTGCTAAGCCCGCGCTAGCGGGCAACGGAGGAGAGAGGAGACGGCCTGATGGCCGCTCAGGAGTACGACAACGCCGCCATGCCGGCCCCCAAGGTGACCGAGCGCGTGATCACCGGCCGTGCAGGACTGCCCGTGCTGGCGCTCTGCCTGCTGCTGCTCCTCCTCGTCGGGCCGGGGATGATCGCCGTCGGTGCCGTCCAGCAGGCGAACGGCGGCTCGCCGGCCGGCGTCACCCTGCTCGTCGTCGGCCCGCTGACCCTGATCGCGTCCCTGATCCTGATGCGCGGCCTCACCGTGGTCGCCCCCGGCCAGGCCCGCGTGGTCCAGCTGCTCGGCAGCTACCGCGGCACCATCCGCGCCGACGGCCTGACCTTCGTCAACCCCTTCACCTCACGCCGTCGGATCTCCACCCGGATACGCAACCACGAGACCGAGACCGCCAAGGTCAACGACGCCGACGGCAACCCGATCGAGATGGCCGCCGTCGTGGTCTGGCAGGTCGAGGACACCGCCAAGGCCGTCTTCGAGGTGGACGACTTCGTGGAGTTCGTCGCCATCCAGACCGAGACCGCCGTCCGCCACATCGCCAACAGCTACCCCTACGACGCCCACCAGCCGGGCCAGTTGTCGCTCCGCGACAGCGCCGACGAGATCACCCGGAAGCTGGACGAGGAGATCGCCAGCAGGGTCGCCTCGGCCGGCGTGCGGGTGGTGGAATCGCGGATCACCCGGCTCGCCTACGCCCCCGAGGTGGCCCAGGTGATGCTGCAGCGCCAGCAGGCCGGCGCCGTGGTGGCCGCGCGTCGGCTGATCGTCGAAGGCGCGGTCGGCATGGTGGAACTGGCCCTCGACCGGCTCGCCGAACGCGACGTGGTAGAGCTGGACGAGGAGCGCAAGGCAGCCATGGTGAGCAATCTCCTGGTCGTGCTCTGCGGCGACCGTGGCACCCAGCCGGTGGTCAACACCGGTTCCCTGTACCAGTAGTGAGGAGCGACCAGTGGCGACGGAGCGAAAGAAGATCCTGCTCCGGCTCGACCCGGCCGTCCACGACGCGCTGGCCCGCTGGGCCTCCGACGAACTGCGCAGCACCAACGCGCAGATCGAGTTCCTGCTCCGCCGTGCGCTGACCGACAGCGGCCGGATGCCCGGCGGAGTGGGCCGGCTGCCCAGGCGGGGCCGCCCGACCAGTGGCGAGGACCCCGACCGTTCCCCGGATCCGGAAGGTTGACCCCATGCCAGCACAGCCAGGCTCCCTGCCCGGCATGCTCTACCTGCTCGCCTACGACCCGGAACGCGGCCGGCTCACCGGGACGCGCAACCTGGAGATGCTGCTCCGCGCGGCGGCCCTGACCGAACTCCTGCATCGCGGCCTGCTGCGGGACGCCGACGGCAAGGCGGCGATCGCCGCGAAGGCCCCGGCCGGTCTCGACCCGCTGCTCGGCGAACTGCTGGCGGAGGTCGCCGAGCGGAGGCCGACCGCGTGGCGGACCATCGTCGCCCGGCGCCGCCACACCGTCCGTACGGTCACCGCGCAGCTCGCCGCGGCCGGCCTGCTCCGCACCGAGCAGCACCGGATCCTCGGACTCTTCCCCGCCACCAGGATCGAGCTGCGCGACCCACGCCCGCGCAGGGCACTGGTCGCCACCTTCGACGCTGCGCTGCGCACCCCGCTCGGCCGGGTGGAACCTCGCGCCGCCGCCCTGGTGGCGCTCGCCGCCGCAGCGCAGCTGCGACTGCTGCTGAGTCACCGCCGACGACGCGAGCACCGCGACCGGATCAGGCAGCTCACCCTCCTCTGCGGCCCGCTGCCGCTCGCCCTGCGCCAGGCGATCAGCAGGCGGGACTCCGCAGCCGGATGAGGCCACCCGCACCGAGCGGCCGAAACGCCACCCGCGCGCGGCACCCGGCCCCCGGAGAGCCACGTCGACGCGGTGTCGGCGGTGTACGCCCCATCGCCGGAGCGCCCACCGAGATCGCGTTGTCCGGCGGCCGGTTCTCGAGCGGTCCGATGAACCCGTGCAGGAGGTCCTCTCGTTCGGGGTCGCGGAGCGGAAGTTCGGCGGGCCTCACACCTGAAGCGGGACGCCCGTCGGGACGGCCCGGACGCGGCTGCCACGGCCTGCCTCTCCGGACATCCTCGAACCGCGTACCGCCGCCGTGCCGGCCGTGTCGCGCGAGCTCCTCCGACACGCCTTCGCATCCTGAGCGCGACGGACGCCCCGCAGGCAAGGTCGCTGATCGGGCTCCTCCAGGAAAATCGGTCGGCTTGGCAGGGCCCGGCGGGCAGGATGGCGGCATGGCTGATCTGCTGTGGGACGACCAGGTCGCCTCGCTGCTCGATCCCACGGATGGGGGCTGCCTGCCCGATGTGTTCGTTGAGGACACGACGGAGGCCGACTGGCAGGCCGTGCTCGACCTGATCGAGGAACGGGGCTGGGCCTTCGAGTACGCCGAGGGCGACGCAGTGCTGCCACTGCCCCGCGCCCAGGCCGTGCTGTCCCGCCCGGCGGACGCGGAGTGCCCGAGCCTGAAGGCGTGGCCTGATCCCGAGGTCTGCGCGATCTTCCGGTTCCTCGGGGGCGAGCAGATCGACTTCGATGTCGACCTCCGGGAACTTCAGGGACAGGCGCGACTGGACGTCCTGTGCGGGCTCCTGAGCGCGATAGGGCGCCGCCTGGGCAAGTCGGTGCCGCTCTTCCCCGAAGGCGGCGGCCCGCAGCCGCTGCTCGGATTCGACATCGCCGCCGACCGGGTCAGGGTGATGTGGACACCACCGGAGGAGTGACGCGAGCCCTCACTGGAGCCGGCTGCCAACCTGTATCGAGGAGCATGGTGACTGACCGATTCGTGCTGATCTGCGACCACATCCCCCAGGACATCGTGCTCCTCGACGTGGGCCCGCGGCCCCTCGAAGTGGCGAAGGCGCTCCGGGAACTCATGGGCATGGGCATCGGTCTCTGGCGGGCCAAGCAGATCGTGACCCAGGCGCTGCCGGTCCGCCTCGCCGAGGGGGTCGGGGATGACGTGACGGCCACGTGGGTCGGCCCTCTGCGCGACGCGGGCGCGATGATCGAGCTGCAGACGTGGTGGCGATACCAACCGGATCAAGGGCAGCTGCCGGTAGGCCGAGCCATGACGGGCTGAGCCGGACCTCGCCGGGCGACCGCCGAAAGTCCGGCAACAAGAACCGACAGAGCAGCGACGAGGGCGACGTTCCACTCAAGGCGGTCCACTCAACAGGTCGCCGATCGGCTCCGGACGCACCTGGAACCCAAGGGCATGGTCACCGAGGCCGAACACACCCGCATGACCCTCCGCGGCGTCCGGGCGACCCGAGTCGCCACCTCCGCCTCCACCCTGCTCGGCACCCCGGCCGTACAGGAAATCCCGAATCCCGGGGGAGCGATCTTGCTCGACTGCGCGGTGTTCGCGGGCTGAGGTGCGTGTTCGGGGGCGGTCGGGGTCTGCGGTCTCCTCGGGCGTCAGGAGTGCCCCATCGGCGATCTGGTGTACCGCGAGGGAGATGGGTAATACTGCCGTGTCGACCGGGCGGTGGACGCCGTCGACCCTGGGCGGTGACGGTGGCTGTACGTGGCCATGTCCGAGGAGCGCGTCCTCGCCGCCTGCCCCGACGTGCACGACTGCACTGTGGTGGCGGCGGAGGTCGGGGGCGGATCGTGAAGGACGTGCTGCGCGCGCTGTCAGCGCTGCACACCCGCCGCGGCGCCGATGCTGCGCAGCGTGCGCGTGATCTCGGAAGCGCACCTGATCACGGGGCCGACCGGCACGGTGGGGCCGACTTGCGAGTGCGGACGTTCCTGATGCGGCAGCGCCACCGGGCGCAGACGGCGAGGGTGTGAGATGCGGACCGAGGGGAGGCGGCGGACGCCGCCGAGGTGGGCGGGGCCGCCGGGTCGGCGGGGCCCGTTGTGCCTGCCGCCGCCGAGCGCGTGGCGGTCGACTTCGCCGGCGAGGGCGAGGGCCTGGAGGAGATGTCCTGGGGGATGTGGGAGATCTGGCAGGCGATGGGCCGGCAGCGCAACCAGCTGCCGATCGGTGGCCGGTCCCCGGTGGAGCCCGGCACGACGCTGGACGACCTCGCCGCAGAACTGCGCTACCTGATGGAGCGTTTCCCCTCGATGCGCACCCGGCTGCGCTTCGCCCCGGGAGGCCGGGCGCTCCAGCAGCTCTTCTCTGCCGGGCAGGTCACGCTGGAGGTGTACGACGCGCCGGCGGACGCCGACCCGCTGGAGGTCGCCGCCGCGGTCGAGGAGCGTTACTGCAGCGAGCCGTTCGACTTCGCCGGGCAGTGGCCGGTGCGGATGGCGGCCGTACGTCAGCACGGCCGTCCGGTCCAGCGGGTCACCGTCATGCACCACCTGGTCACCGACGGCCTCGGCGGCGCGATCATGCTCGGCCAGGTGCGGGCCCGGAACACCGAGCCGGTCGGTGGCATGCAGCAGCTGGAGCAGGCGCGCTGGCAGCGGTCCGCCGAGGGACGGCGGCAGAGCGAGCGGGCGCTGCGGCACTTCGAGGGCGTACTGCGGTCGATGCCCGCGCAGCAATTGCCGGGCCCCACCGATCCGCGCGAGCCACGGCACTGGGGTGCGCAGTTCCACTCGGCGGCGCTGACGGCGGCGCTGCCGGCGATCGCCGCGCGGACGGGTACCGCGGTGCCGGGGATCCTGCTGGGCCTGTTCGCGGTCGGGCTGTACCGGGCCACCGGCATCAGCCCTGTGGTGGTGCGGCCGGTGGTCAACAACCGCTTCCGGGCGGTGTTCGCCGACGTGGTCTGCATGGTCGCACAGGCGGGCGTGTGCGCCGTCGACGTCGCGGGGGCGAGCGCGGCGGAGGCCGTCGAGCGGGCCGGGCGGGGCAGCACGACCGCCTACCGGCACGCCTACTTCGACCCCGAGGCGCTGGACGAGCTGGTCGAGCGGGTCTCGATCGAGCGCGGCGAGGACGCGAACATCAGGACGTACTTCAACAACCGCAGCACCTACGCCCTGCCGGCGGAAACCGGCCGGGAGATGGACCCGCAGGAGCTGGCCGGGGAGCTGCGGGCGGCCAGCCGGGACACCGTCTTCCACTGGTTCGCCCGGGAGGAGGCCCAGCGGGAGCGGTTCTTCGTCCACGTCGACGACACCCCGGAGGGCGGGCTGCGCTTCGAGATCCGCGTCGACACGCACTACGTCTCGCCCGCGCAGGCCGAGGCGTTCGCCTACGCCATGGAGGCGGCCGCGATCGAGGCGGCGCTCGGGGAGGGAGCCGCGCAGGAGGTGGAGGGGAGACCGCCGGGACGCCCGCACCGGGAATGGTCGCAGAGGCCGCCGCCGGGTCCGAGTAGGCACCGCACGGGAAGTCCCGGTGAGCGCCTCCGCCGACGTTCGTCCGATCACACCCGGGGACCGGGTGGGTCAGCGAGTCGGCGGGGCGCAGCGGCCTGCTGCGGACTGCCACACCTTCGGGCAGGACGACCTGCCCGAAGGTGACGGACAATCAGGCTCAGGGAACGTCCAAGACCACACCGGCCGGACGCGCCGTCAGAAACGCGAGTGAGCTTCAGCTGCTCCTGCGCAGGTGTGGGGGATGATGGGCGCGCCGATCAACGACGACCTCATGGGAGTGCGTGTGTCGAACATCCCGGCTGATCTGCGGTTCGCGGAGTCGCACGAGTGGGCGCGTCTGGAGTCGGACGGCTCGGTGACGATCGGGCTCAGTGACCATGCCCAGCGGGCCCTCGGCGACATCGTGTTCGTGGAGCTGGTGGAGGTCGGGAAGGTCTTCGAAGCGGGTGAGCCCGCAGGCGTCGTCGAGTCGGTCAAGGCGGCGTCGGACATCTACGCGCCGGTCGGCGGCAAGGTGATCGCCGTGAACGAGGAGTTGGCCGACACTCCGGAGCTCATCAACGAGGAGCCCTACGAGGCCTGGATCTTCAAGCTCAAGCCGTCGGCCGAGTCCGAGATCGACAAGCTCCTCGACGCCGCCGGCTACAAGGCCGCCATCGGGTGAGGCCCGCTGTCGCACGTGTCCCCGGCCGGTCAGGGCGGGAGGTGCTGTGATGACACAGGGCCAGAGCCTGCCCGATGAGGGGTAGCGTCGGGGCTGATGCGGATCCGCACACCGCGGTCCACGCGCCGGGGCCGGCCGCCCCGGGAGGGCGGCCGGCCGTGGTCCGACCAGGGCTCAGAGGTCCAGCACCTGGTCCGGGAAGATCAGGTCCGGGTTGCCGCCGACGGTCCGGATGTTCCTCGCGTACAGGCTCCGCACGTCGGTGCCGAACTTGACCGCGATCTCGCTCAGGGTGTCGCCGCTCTTGACGGTGTAGGTGCCGGTGGGGGCGCCGTTCCTCGGGGAGTTGACCGGGGACGACGGGGTCGGCGTCCGCGCCGATCGCGTGGCGTCGGTGGAGCTCCGGTCGGTCATCGGGGCGGGGGCGGGCTTCCGGGCGGACCCGGACGTGCGGGGCAGCTTGGGCTTCGTGGCGGTGTCGACCTGGGCCGGCGCGCCGCCCCTGGTCAGACCGGCCTTCCTGGAGCAGACCGGCCAGGCACCGGGGCCCTGCGAGGCGAGCACCTTCTCGGCGACGGCGATCTGCTGCGCCCTGCTGGCGCGGTTCGCCTGCTGTGCGTAGGCGGTGCCGCCGTACGCCCGCCAGGTGCCGGCGGTGAACTGCAGGCCACCGTAGAAGCCGTTGCCGGTGTTGATCGACCAGTTGCCACCGCTCTCGCACCGGGCGACGGCGTCCCAGGTCGAGGCGGAGGCGGCCGAGGCCGAGGGGGTCGAGACGAGTCCGGCCACCGGCAGCGCGGCGACGGTGGCGCCGGCCACGATGGCCACGCGGACCCGGTTGCGCTTGGTGGTGGCCTTGGCGGAGATGGCGGCAGCAGTGGTCTCGTGACCGGAAGTCATGTACATCCTCTCGACAAGCCCCGGGCAGGCATGCGGAACCAGGCCCCGGTGGGGCCCACGTTTCGCTCACCTCACTCGATGGGCGGCCGGCACGTGTCCGACGTGCCGTGCCGCCCCGGTCTCCCCGCTCACCGCCGGCCCGTTCGGAGCTCGGCCGGTCGGCGGGCACGGCCCCTCGCACCGGGGGTCAGCCGGCGGGCCGTGCATCGGGGGAACCCGGGTGGTGCTCGTTGCACCGCCCAAGAAGCTACGGGTGGTTGCGGTCTGTCATCAAGTAATTCCCTGACAGGGCAGGTCAGGTGGGTGTTACCGGCGGTAAAGATCACAAAGTGGAGCCGGGAATGCCAGCTTTTGCGGCGATTTTCGTGATCAAAAGGGCCGCCAATGCGCCCCCGATCACACCAATGCCCCGGCGAAGTCGCCCGCGAGCTCCACTCGAAGCGATCGTCATGTGACGATCCGTCACCGAATTGGGCGGAGTTCCCGCTTCCGTCGCCTGTCGTGGTGGCACCGGCCACATCCGTCACCCGAGGCATGCGGAGCAGTCGCACGGCGTGATGGCCCGCCAGTCCGTGCCCGGCGCAGGAGGTCGGTTCCCGCGCCTTCGGCGCGAGGCGCGCGCCCATCAGCACTCCTGCTGCCGCCAGGAACTGCTGCCACGTCAGTGGGGCCACACACGCCCGGCCATGCACATCCGGCCACGAACGCCGAACTCTCGCGGACAGCTTTTCTGTCAAGACATGACGGCCAGTCGCCGGGCGAGAAGGCTGTTCATCGGCTGCTGTCAGATGGGCGCGGTAATATCCGGATCTTCGTTTCTAGGGGGTCTCTATGCGTCAGTTCTTGCTCGGTCTGATCGTTGCCGTCTCTGTGGTCCCGCTTGCCGCGTGCAGTGGCGGCTCGTCTTCCGGCAGTCCGACCTCGGCCGCTACCGCGCCGTCGGTCTCAAGCCCGCCCTCCGCTGTCAATGCATCGACGCTTTCCGGGGATGCCCAGGTCAAGCTCGTCGCATGGTTCCAGGACAGTCGCCACAAGCAGGGGATGCACGCTCTCGACCACGACCTCGGCGACTTCCGGCGCAGTGTGGCCATCGACCCGGCCGCCCCTGCCGACTTCTCGGCGGTCCAGTCGGCGTGCAGCGACCTCGACCATGATCTCAACATCATCAAGGGCTTCGACCCCATCCCCGACGCGCAGTCCCAGGCCTTGTGGTCCTCGGCGCTGACGAACCTGCGGCAGGGTGCGACCGGCTGCGTTGCCGGTGCGACCGCCAACGACGCCGCCCAGGTCGCCCAGGCCAAGGCCGTACTCGCCAAGGGGGACACCGACTACTCGGCCGTCGTGGCCCGGCTGGGCAGCGTACTCGGGGTCGCCCCCACCGCCACCTCCAGCTGACGCCGGCGCACACGCCGGGGCGGCCGGGGGCGTCGATGGTGCCGGCCGCCCAGGTGTCCGGTTCGCGCGGCAGCGGCCCAGGGCTCGCTGCTGTCGGGCAGTGGCGTGGTGGGCGGGTGCGGGTGACAGGCGGGGGCGGTGGGCGCATGGTGGATTGAGGGGTGTCGTACGCCGTCACGGGAGGTGCCCGGGATGAGTGCCGCGTCGGGGCCTGATCCGGTTCCGCCGTACGGGGTGGTGCGGAGCCGGATCGGTCCGGCGCTCGAACCGGGCTCTGTCGAGCGGCGCAGGAGCGTGGTGCCGATCGACGAGGAGAATCGCAGCCCGGTGCTGGTCGAGGTGGACCTCGCCCGGGACGCGGACACCGAGCGCACCCGGAGCGAGTTCCTCGGCCTGTACGCGCGAGTCTTCCCGGGCGGGCCGGAGCCGATCCGGGTTGCCGCGTCCTATCTGCGCTGCCTGCTCAGCCCCGAGGAGATCGAGCTGCTGCTGCAGCGGGACCAGGAGTCCGCCGCCCGGCCGACCGTGTTCCGGGTGTGGCCGGACTACACGATGGAGGCGCACATCGACCGTTCGATCTCCACCATCAAGGCCGATGCCGTCACCCGCTGCTACGGCGCTTCCGGTCTGGGTGTGGTGTGGGCGGTCATGGACAGCGGTATCGACGAAAGCCATCCGCATTTCGCCGCCGGCACCCTGCAGGGCCCGGTCGCCGCACTCCACCGGGACTTCACCGGTCTGGTGCCGGACGGCCCGGACGGCCCGGCCGATCCGGCGGAGCAGCCGCTCACCGACCCCGTCGGCCACGGCACGCATGTGGCGGGGATCATCGCCGGCGGCCTGCCACCGGACAGCACTCCGCTGATCACTCGCCTGAAGCTGATCGGCGGCTTACCCGTCCGGGAGTCCCGCGAGCTCGCGGAGGGCGGTTCACTGCAGGGCATCGCCTCCCGGGCCCAGTTGGTCAGCCTGAAGGTGCTCGCCCCGCGCGGCGACTTCCTGGTCACATCGTCCAGCGCGGTGATCGAGGCGCTGTACTACCTGCGGGAGAAGGTGAACACCGGCGGCCGGATGCTGGTGGTGCACGGCGTCAACCTGAGCCTCGGCTGTCCCTGGGACGCCGCCGAGTACGCCTGCGGTCAGAGCCCGGTCTGCCGGGAGGTCGACCTGCTCGCGGCCAGCGGAGTCGTGGTCGTGGTGAGCGCGGGCAACGGCGGGTTCGGCACCCGGCTGCCGGGCGAGGGCGGCACCGACACCCGGGGGTGCCGGCCTCCATCACCGACCCGGGGAACGCCGATGGCGCGATCACCGTCGGCTCCACCCACCGCGATCGCCCGCACGAGTTCGGTGTCACCTACAACTCCTCGAAGGGACCGACCCTGGACGGCCGGCTGAAGCCGGACCTGCTGGCCCCGGGCGAGCGGATCACCTCCTGTGCCACCGGCAGCCTGCGCGGCGACCCGACCACGCTGCTCCCGCCGGGTGCAGACCCGGCGGCCGTTGCGGTCTACACCGAGCAGAGCGGCACCTCGATGGCGGCCCCGCACGTCTCCGGCGCCGTTGCCGCCTTCCTCTCCGTCCGGCCGGAGTTCATCGGCCGCCCGCGCGAGGTCAAGGACCTGTTCTGTGCCAGTGCGACCTCGCTCGGCCGCGACCGGTACCTGGAGGGCCACGGCCTGCTCGACCTGATGCGCGTGATGTCCAACGTCTAGAACCGAGGAGATGGCTCGACCATGGCTGCACCGATCGGCGGACTCCCGTACTGGGAGGTCCGGTTCGACAGGGACGGGCGGCTGCTGGACGACGACGGCCTGGTGGCCGCACTGCCCGGCAGTGGTGTGCGGGAGCTGTTCGTCTTCTGCCACGGCTGGAACAGCTCGGACACCGGCGCCCGCGCCCTCTACGCGTACACCTTCGGGGAACTCGCTGCCCAGATCGACTCGTTCGTCCCGTCCTGGCACGGGAAGGCGGGCGTGGTCGGCGTGTTCTGGCCCTCGATGCTCTTCCCCGAGGACGCCCCCGACAGCCCGTCCACCGCCTCCACTCCCGCCGAACTCGCCACCGCACTCGCCCCCGCCTTCGCCCCGGCGGAACAGGCGAAGCTGACCGGGATCACCGCGCTGCTGGACAAACAGCCCGAGGACGCCGAGCAGTTGCAGGCCTTCCACCGGTTGGTCGGCGGCCTGGTCACCTCCCGCCGCTGGCGGCCGAGGACACCGGGCAGCAGGCGGTGCTGGACAAGCCGACCGGCGAGGTGTTCAGCGCGCTGGCAGGGCTGGCGAGCGAGCAGGGCGACGCCCAGGGTCTGCCCAACCCGTTCAAGGTGCTCTGGCACGGCGCCCGGGAGGCGCTGCGCACCGCCAGCTACTACGAGATGAAGAACCGTGCGGGGGTGATCGGCAGGGACGGACTCGGCCCGTTGCTCGGCCGGTGCGCCGGCAACGGCCGCCGGGTGCACCTGATGGGGCACAGCTTCGGCGCCAGGCTGGTCGCGTTCGCGCTGCCCGGCCTGCCGGACGGCATCGGCAGCCCGGTCGCCTCCGTGCTGCTCGTCCAAGGCGCCTTCTCGCACTTCGGCTTCGCCGCGCCGATGCCGGTGGACATCGACCGCAACGGCTTCCTGGCCCCGTACTTCGACCGGGTCGCCGGGCCGCTGCAGTCCACCTTCTCGCTCGCCGACCGGGCGGTCGGCTGGTGGTACCCGGCGGCGTCGATGCTCAACAACGAGGACGACCAGGCGGCCTCCGACCTGACCTACCGCTGGGGAGGGATGGGCCACGACGGCTTCCAGCAGGGCGGCGTCGACCAGTTCGACCTCAGACCCGCGGGTGAGCCGTACCCGCTGCAGGGCCGGCACTTCTACCGGCTGTGCGGCGACGAGGTCATCAAGGCCGACCAGTCGCCGTTCGCCGGCGCACACGGCGACATCAAGCACCCCGAGGTGGTCTGGGCCGCCCTCGCCGGCGCGACCACGGGTCTTGACCTGGCTGTCTGACGGCGCGGTACCGTCGGCGGTCGGTGTCGGGCGGTGGCGGGCGGCGTCTGGAGGTCGGAGCCGCGGCTGCTCCCTCGTGCCGCGGACCGGCGCAGCCTGCCACCGGTCGACCGGGCGCTGTTCCTGCCGCCCGGCCCGCACACGAACCGGACCCGGCACCAGTGCGCCGCCCTCCGGCCGAGGGCGGGCTGACCTTCTCCGGTGACTCCTGGACCGTGCACCGTCGGCGCCCACCCTCCCGGGCCGACGGAGGGCCGCCCGGGGCTGCTGCGTTCGGGTGCCGACAGGATTCACGGAAGCACCGTCCTGGGCATCGCCTTGGGTATGACCACACCCTCCCACCGCCGTCGTCGTCCTGCCACCACCGCTGCCTCCGCGCCCGCTGACCCGGCGCGCCCGCCGGCGGCTGCTGTCGGTCCTGGTTCAGCGAGCGCATCGTCCGGGGCGGGACAGTGGTCCGGACGCTGTGGCACGAACCTGTGTGTACGGCCGAGCGCTGACCTCGGGCCCGGAAGAGCGATGCGGCGCCCATCTGGCCGCTGGGAACGGGAGCCGCCGCAGCCGCGGTCGCAACCGCAGGTTGTGCCGTGTTCCCGAGCCGGCCCTGCGCTGCCCGGGCGCGCCAAGCCGTCTGGGTGAGCCAAGCCGGCCGGGAGCGGCTCACCCGGACGGCCGGAAATGTCGGGCGCGGGGGATACGGTCGGCCCGTGAACACTGGAGCCCTGCCGGTTGAGCACCTGGTCGACCAGGTGGTCGACGAGATGGTCCGCACCGGAGAGGTGGGCGCGGGCCGGCTGCTGCTCGACGAGCGGGAGCGCCGAGGCGAGGCCGCGGCGTGGGAAGGAGCGCTGTCCCTCCCCGGCATCCTGGCGACAGGCGCGGTTCACGGCCTGCCCGAGCGCTCCGGGGTGGACCGCCTGCGCACGGTCGCCCGCTCGACGCCGGAACCGCGTCACCTCGCTGGTCCTGGAGATCCGGGCCGAGTACCGGGGAGCAGGCCAGGGGCCCGCGCGCGAGGTGGGGGACTACGCGGACGCCGAGGTCCGCAGGGCGGGGCTGCTGCAACTCCTGGTCGTGATGTGCTCCGCGGTCGGCTCCGACCACGGCCGGCTCAGGCCCGTCCGGGCCGTGCCCCCGAGCGGCTGGGCCGCCGTCCTGGACGCCCTGGAGCCGATCGTGCCTCGCGCGGCGGCGACCGTGGCCGACCAGCTGGGCCGCCGAGTACCCGAGTCCGTTTCGTCCGGATCCTCATCGTCGATTGTGAGCGCACTGCGTGATAGCGAAACTGCCCTTGGACAGCCCCCGTTGGCGCGACCTCGACGGTGTGTCGATCGAGGAGTTGAAGGAGGTTCTGGAGGCGATGGCCGCCGCGGGCGCTGCCGGCGCGGGGGAGGAGTGGAAGGAGCCGTGGAGCCGCGTCCGCGACGGCCTGTTGGAGCAGGAGACCCTCTACAGCGGGGCCTTCGCCGTCCTGCCGCACGTCGTCGAGGCCGCGGCGGCGTCGCCCGGCCGGTTCGTGGGCCTGTGGGTGGACCTGGGGCTCATGGTGACCGCGGCGCCCGCGACGCCGATTCCCGCCGACCTCGAAGCAGGGTTCACGGCCGCTGTTCGACTGGCCGCGCAGGCAGCGGTGCGCGGGTACCTCACGGCGGGTGCGCCCGCCGCGGAGTGCGTGTATCTCGCGCTCTCCTGCGCGGCTCTCGCCGGCCACCGCATCGGAGAGGTGCTGTGGCACTCCGTCGGGCTCGAGGAGGGCAGCATCGTGCTGTCCTGCCCCGGCTGCGAGTACGAGACCGAGATCGCCGACTTCTTCGTGGACCCGGTACGCCCGCTCTTCGAGGCACCCGGACTGCCGGATCCCGCGGCGGCGTCCCGGGACGGGCACGTCTGGGGTGAGGTCGCCGGGGCGCTGCCGGACGGGGCGCTCGGGCAGGAGTGGGTGCCCTTCCTGCGGGTGGCCCGCGCGGTCGCGGTGGCCGGTCTGCCCGTCGGGACGCCGGGGCGGGCCGTCCTGTGCCTGCTCGCGGCCATGGTGGCGGTCAGGGGCACTCCGGACTGGGCCGGGAAGGAGTGGGCCCGCAAGCTCATGCTGCTGACCGGAGACTTCCAGTGCCCGGATTGCGAGCAGACCTGGTCGATCGCCGACTGCCTGGTGGAGGACCCCGACGGCTCCCGCCCCCACGACGCACCCGGGCGCGTGCGGACGGAGGACGGCTGGTCGGACCCGGCGACGGCGACGCCGACGGCTCCGGAAGCGGGGCGGACCGGTGAGCCGGGGGCGGGGCTTCGGCTGGAGGGCGGCGTGCTGCTCGGGGCCGACCGCACGCCCCGGGGCCGGGTGAAGGTCCTCTCCGGCCCCTCGTCCGGGCCCGGTCCCGGTGAGGGCGTCAGCGCGCTCGCGGTCGTGTCCTCGCCCGTCGGGCCGACGCTGGTGGCGGCGGCCGGGGACACCGGCACGGTGTTCCTGTGGGACGCGGCCGACGGTCGGCTCGTCCACGCGCCGCTCGCGGCGCATCGCAGCCCCGTCCGGTCGCTGACGGCCCTTCAACTGCCCGAGGGACCGGTCGTCCTGGCGAGTGGGCACGCGGACGGCACGCTCGTCCTGTGGGACCCGGGCACCGGGCAGCCGCTGTGCGAGCCCGTCGCCAACTGGCTCGGCTCCGTGGAAGCCATGTGCGCCGCGGCCGTCCCGGACGGCCGGACCCTTCTCGTCACCGCCACTCCACGCGGGGCGGTCCGGTTGCGGGACCCGCGGACGGGCGAGTCCGTCGCGCGTCTCAACCCCACCGGCCGTGCGATCGCATCGATCGCCGCCGTGCCGATCTCGCCCGGACACACGCTGGTGGCGGCCTCGGACACCCAGGGCGACGTCCACCTGTGGGATCCGTCCGTGGACGATCCCTGGGAGCCCGGGGCCGCGACACCGCCGAGCAAGCGGGTGCGGGAGGACCACCGCCATCAGGTGGCTCTGGTGGCGACCGTACCCGCTCAGGACCGTGACCTGGTGGCCACCGGGGACCGCCGCGGCGTGGTCATGCTGTGGGATCCCGCCACCGGCACCCCGGTCGGCGACGGGCTGCCCGCGGACGCTCCGGGCAGTCTCCTGACGGCCATGACCGCCACCACGCTCCCCGGCCGGCGGACCGTCCTGGTCACCGGCAGCAACTCCGGGCGGGGCCTGCGGGTTTGGGAACCGAGCAGCGGCACGGTGCAGCACCTGGCCCTGGACGTGGCGGTCACCTGCCTGGCCGCCGCCGGCTCCGACCTCGTCGTCGGACACGCCGGCGGAGTGCTCACGCTCCGGCTCACCTGACGACATGTCCGGCGGCCCACCTCCCGCGTGAGCCGCACGGCATCCATGACGCCCGGGCGTGCGCTCCGCGGACGTCCGGCACGACGGAGGAGGATCATGGGCGAACCCACGGCGGACCCGGCACCGGGTGGATCTGCGTCTCCCGGCCCCGCCGAGCTGGCCCGGCTCGCCGGGGACGCCGGTCTCTGCGAGGAGAGGCGCGTGTCCGCGGCAGTGGCCCTGTCGTTCTGGGACGGCCATCGTGAGGCGGGGGCAGCCCTGCTGGCACGCCTCGCCGACGACACCTCACTGGCCGGTCACACCCGTGTGGACGCGGCTGCGGCGTTGGCCCGGGTGGTGGGCCACGCCGAGGACGGTGCCGAGCGCTTGGCACGCCTGGCCGACGACAGCACCAGGACGTGGCCGAAACGACGCCGGCTGCTGCGGAAGTGGCTCTGGCTGGACGGGTTCGCGGACGACCTCGACCGTCTGAACGCGGCGGTGGCCCTGAGCGCCGTGGAGGGGCACCAGGAGGCCGCGGCCGCCCTGTTGACCCGTACCGCCCGGGACGCCTCGCTGAACGACTACCTCCGCCGAAGTGCGGCCGCCACCTTGGCGGGGATGGCGGCGCACCGGGAGGACGGAGCCGCCCTGCTGACCCGCCTCGCCCAGGACACCACCATGGGCCACGGTCGCATCCACGCAGCCAGGACCCTGGCGGCCCTGGACACGCACCGCGAGGACGGCGCCGCTCTGCTGACCGCGCTCGCGGACGACGCGAGGCTCCGGTACGCGCGGGCGTGGGCCGCCGACTACCTGGCCGCCCTGGACGGGCACGGGGAGGCCGGGACCTCCCGTCTGGTGCGCCTGGCCGAGACCCCCGCGCAGA
This sequence comes from Kitasatospora paranensis, assembly GCF_039544005.1. NCBI lineage: Bacteria > Bacillati > Actinomycetota > Actinomycetes > Kitasatosporales > Streptomycetaceae > Kitasatospora > Kitasatospora paranensis. The sequence continues at coordinate 545,711 of NZ_BAABKV010000001.1, read as the reverse complement.
GCCCGGCGGCGCGGTGGTGGTGGCCGACGTGGGTGCACCGCAGGGTGCAGGAGCGCGTCTTCGACGATGACCGCGGTCGGGTGTGGGCGGCTGCTGCGCTCGCCCGCAGGGACGAGTCCCGCGCTCTCGGTGCCGCGCTCCTCGTCCGGCTCGCCACCGACCCGACCCTGCACGACAGTCGCTGCCGCCTGGAGGCGGCCCAAGGCCTGCTCGTGCTCGAGGAGCACTGGCAGACCGGTGCGGAGCTCGTGTGCCTCCTCGTCCGCGGCACCTCCCTGAACAGCGATCAGCGCCGCAAGGCGGCCCGCAGACTGATCGACACCGACGGCTGCCAGGCCGCCGGCGCCGCGCTCCTGACCGAACTCGCCCACGACAGCGCGCTCAAGGACTGGGAGCGAACCGCAGCGGCCGAAACCCTCGCGGCCTCGGCCGGCTACCAGGAGGCCGGAGTCGCCGTCCTGATCGGCCTCGCCGACGACAGCACCGCCGGCGGCCATCTGCGTGTCCTGGCCGCCAAGGCCCTGTGCGAGGTCGACGGCGGCCGGGATACCGGTGCCGCGCTGCTCACCCGGCTGGCGGAGGACGGGGCTCTGGACACCCACGACAGGGTGCAGGCCGCCAGGTCGCTCGGCACGGTGGACGGGTACCGGTACGAGGCCCTTCGCCTCCTGAACGAGCTGCACCTCGTGGTGCGGCGGGAACACTGGGACAACCCGGTGCCTGCGAGTCTGGTCCAGGGCTACATCGACCGCTTGGAGGAGCCGAAGGCCGCCCCGTATTGAGATCTCGGGCTGTGTGCCGTCGCGGGTCCGGACAGGCAGGGAGCGCTCGGGGACGCTTTCGATCACGGAGTCCGATGAGTTGCTGTCCGCGGTCGAGATCACCCCACCCTGCTGTGACCGACGCGGAACCGAGCCGGCACCTGCACCGACCGCCTGGAGCCGGATCCCGCCGTGGTGCGGCCCGGGCGACGCCTCACAGCGGGACGACGACCAGGCCGGCGACGTAGCGGGCGAGCCGCGCCGGGCCGTGTCCGGCGAGCGCCCGGTGGACGTCGTCGGGCACCGTGGGCCGCAGACCGGCGGCGACATGGCCGAGATGGGCGACGGCATCGAACCCCGACCTCCGCTCGGGTCCGTCGAGCAGGGTGCCGTCGGTGGTCCGGGCCGCGCACGGTGGCTGGGGCTGCAAGGCGTCGTGGATGATCCGGGCGACCGCACCCGCGCCGGACTGTGGCTCGGCGATCAGCGGCCGCAGCGGGCGGTGCACGCCCCGCCGGGCGAGTTCCTCATTCGTGGTGAGGGGCGGAAGCGGCTCGGTGCCGGGGTCGAGAAGCGACGCGAACGGGACGGCGCGCTCCAGCAGCTCCGGTCCGTCGAGGCCACCGAGCCGGAGCCCGGCGTTCTCGGCCTCCGCGGCCCGGATCCGGAGGTCGCCACGGACCGTCAGGGCCGGCAGCAGGCCGGCAGCCCGGGTGTACGGCTGATGGTCGTCCGCGGCCGCCTCCGCGGCAGCCGCTTCTTCCGCAGACCCGCCGGCGGTGGCGGTCGCGGTGGGCGTCCCGGGGTGGAGCAGCAGTGCGGCCGGTACGTCGAAGTGCTTGGACGTGTACAGCAGTCGGGTCAGCTGCGTGTCCGGGTGGGCCCGGCGGTCCGAGCCGATTCGCCAGACACCCGCGTGTCGGGTGAGGCTCCGGACCTGGATCAGGCAGCCGAAGCCCCGCCCGCCCGGCTCCACCCACCACCAGAGCAGGTCGGCGCCGGTGGCCTTCCCGAGGTGGCTGTTGAAGGAGACGTACCGGGCCGCGGGCGGCAGCTCCCGCAGCAGCTCGCGGACGATCGCCTCCTCCGCCGGGAAGGACCCCGGAAGAGCTCCCGGGCAAGCGTCAAGGGGCGGCGGCTGCGGGCAACGGCCCGGCCGTCGATCGGCAGGCGTGCTCGGCCGGCCAGACTCATCGGGCTGCGCCCCTCCGGTGCCCGGGCCGGCGGCCGGGTCGCGGGCCGCCGTCGTGGTCGGGCCCATGATGACCCATCACTGTGTCCGCCGAGAAGGCGCCCCGGCACCTGCACGCGCGGCCGGAGCCCTTCACCCCGACCTTGCCGCCCAGCTGGATGCCTTCGGCATCGACCGGACCACGTCCGAGCCGGCCGACCCGTTCACCACCGGCCCGGCCGATGCCCGCTCCTTTCACACCCGGCCCGGTCACCTGCGCCCGCCCCACAACACCGTCCACAACACCGTCCACAACACCGTCCACGACGGCGTCAACCGCAGCGCCCGTCCGTCGGCAGGTGCAGCCTGCTCGTGACGACGCGGGCATTCCTGGCCGCACGCGCCGACCGGTCACAGCCCAGGGCCGTCCCGCTTTCGCGACAAGGGGCGCCCACGGCCGGGTGCTCCGCCGGTAGATCGTGATCACGGACGGGAAGGTCAGGCCCGGGACGCTCCGAGGAACCGGAGCACGGCCAGGACGCGGCGGTGGTCCGCGTCGACCACGGGCAGGTCGAGCTTGGCGAAGATGTTGTTGATGTGCTTCGCCACGGCGCTCTCGCCGACCACCAGCGCCTGCGCGATGCCGGCATTGGAGCGCCCCTCGGCCATCAGGCCGAGCACCTCCCGTTCGCGGGGAGTCAGCCGCGCGAGCGGGTCGCTGTCGCGCCGCAGCAGCAACTGGGCGACGACCTGCGGGTCCAGGGCCGTGCCCCCGTCCGCCACCCGCCGGACCGCCGCCACGAAGTCGGCGACATCGGCGACCCGCTGCTTGAGCAGGTAGCCCACACCGCTGGTGTTCGCGGACAGCAGGTCGGCCGCGTACCGCTCCTCCACGTACTGGGAAAGCAGCACCACCGCCGTCCCCGGCCAGCGCCGGCGGATCTCCATCGCCGCTCGCACCCCCTCATCGGTGAAGTCCGGCGGCATCCGGACGTCGATCAGGGCGAGTTCGGGCCGGTGCTCCGCCACCGCCGCCAACAGCCCTTCCGCATCACCGGCTTCGGCGGGAACCTGGAACCCGCCCATCTCCAGCACCTTGACCAGGCCGACCCGCAACAGCACCGAGTCCTCGGCGATCACCGCGCGCACGGCAGCTCCGCGGTGATGGTGGTGGGTCCCCCGACGGGGCTGCTGACGTGGAAGGTCCCGTCCAGGGAGCCGACCCGCCTGGCCAGCCCGGTCAGCCCCGTGCCGGCGGCGGCGTCGGCACCGCCCAGCCCGTCGTCGGTCACGCGCACGCGCAGCACCTCGCCGACCCGACGGACCAGGACCTCCGCACGCATCGCGTCGGCGTGCTTCGTCGCATTGGTCAGCGCCTCCGAGATCACGAAGTACGCGACCGACTCCACGCTGGGCGCCACCCGCTCCTCCAGATCGACCCGCAGCCGCACCGGTAGGGACGTGCGGGCAGCCAGCCCGGACAACGCCGCGTCCAGACCTCGGTCTTCGAGCACCGCCGGGTGCAGCCCCGCACCAGGTCATTGAGTTCGGCGATCGCCTCCTTCGCCTCCAGGTGCGCCCTCGCGATCACCTCGCGGGCATCACCCGGCAGGTCCGGGCGGGTGGCAAGGGCCAGGCCGAGGTTGACCGCGAGGGATACCAACCGCTGCTGGGTGCCGTCGTGCAGGTCGCGCTCGATGCGGCGGCGCTCCGCGTCGACGGCTGCGATCAAGTCGCTCCGGCTCACGGCCAACTGATCGACCCGCTCCTGGAGCCGCTGCGCCCGGCTGGGCCCGAGCATGCCCAACGCCAGCCGCGCCTCGGCCCCGGCCACTGCCCGCGCGGTCCAGGGCAGGGCGCACAGAAGGAGGAGTCCAGCCGCTGTGTAAGCCGGCAGCTGGGTCACGTAGCCGAACCAGTCCTGGCGGATCCCGGTTGGCAGCGCCCACGCCCAGGCGTAGGCGATGACGCCCGCCGGGCACGCCACCGCCACCGCGAGCACCAGTAGCTCCAGCAGCGCGAGCAGCGGGCCCAGCAGGAGGTGGTAGCCGATTGTGCGCCAAGGCCGCGTCGCCGCGAGCCGCCGGGCGGTCGAGGCCCACGTCCATGGTTCCGGCGCGGTGGGGGTGAGCCGGGGGACGTCCACACCGATGAACAGCCGGTAGCGAGCCCGCTGAACGGCCGTCAGCACCGGGGTGCCGATCACGGCCAGGGCGGCCGAAAGGGAAACCGTAAGGAGCCAGTTCCCCGTCCTGGCGGTAGTCGCCGCCGCCCAGGCCCATACGGGCACCAGTCCCAGGTGCGGCAGCACACCGGCGGCAAGAAAGCCGGTGTCCCGCCGCACCCGGAGGACCGTGCGTCTCAGTCCGGCTGGAATCGTCATGGCACGACGCTATGGCACCGCAGGAGGACAGTGCCATGAAACCTGTACCCGATCTCCTGGTGAACCTGGTACCAGCTGTAGATCCCGATCTCGGCCTGTGGGCGGACGGCATCTCGGGTCGGCAGGTCGGCTTCCGCCGGCCGCCGGCAGGTGGAAGGGGCCCGCTGGAACGGGCACCGTGCCCCGGTGAGTATCGCTGTGTCCGCACCCGTGAACAGCCCAAGGAGTGAACCCGGCGGCCGCCACGGTAAGCACCGTTTCAGCACTACGGCTACGGCCGTCCGGTCTACGCTCCGGCCGGGCGGGAACCGCCCGAGCGGCGTCAGGCGTCGATCGGACGCAGCACCGCGTAGTACGCGAACGGCGGACCGTACAGCCGGGCGACCCGCAGCCCGGCTCCCTCCGCCAGGCTGATCAGCGCGGACGGCCGGATCTGGTGCCGGTCGAAGAACTCGCCGACCACCAGTCGCCCGAACGGTTTCAGCACCCGGCGCAGCTCGGCCAGCGTACGCGCCGGGTCCGGGATCTCGCCCAGCGCCGTCACCAGGTATGCCGCATCGAACGAGCTGTCCGTAAAAGCAAGTTCATGTGCGTCGGCGCAGTTCGGCACGATGTTGTCGACGCCCTGCTCCTTGGCCCGGCGGCCCACGTGGTCGAGCATCTCCTGCTGGATGTCCACGATGTCCAGCCTGCCGTTCGGGGTCAGTTGCGGTGCGACATGCAGCGACTGCAGGCCGGTTCCGGGGCCGATCTCCAGGATCCTCTCGCCCTCCCGGGCCTGCAGCACATGGTCCAGACGCTTCAGGGTCAGGAACGGCAGTGGCAGGTCGAGCAGTCGGCGCTGGGAGTACGGGTACGGCGCGGAGTCGGTGAACCACCAGGTGCCGGCGATGGCGGCAGCAGCTCCCGCGCCGATCAATGCCCGCGAATGCCTCATATTTCCTCCCCAAATGTTCGATTGGTCCATCGGAGCATCCTGATGGCCCATCAGTTGTGTTGGTGTGCAATCTGCTTGTGCCGGCACCGGCTTTGTCGGCAGGCGAACCGGGCGGGCCGAACGGACCGGGCGGGCCGAACGAATCGCCCGTGGACCGCCGTTGCGGCAGGCCGGGGACTTCCTCAACGGACCGGACCGCAAGCGCCGATCACATCACGAGCTCTTCCGCCCGGCGGCACGGCCGAGGGATGGCGCGGGTCGCGAGAAACGCGCAGACCATGGCCAGCGGCAACTCGGCGAAGACCGCCATCAGCACCGCCAGCTTGACGTCCGAACCCGGGGCAGCCGTCATGACGTCGAACCAGGCGTCGACCAGCAGCAGGGCCGAGGCCGCGGCGGAGGTCAGGCCGGCCCGGCAGTCGCCGCGCCTGAGGAGCAGCCCGGTGGAGAGCAGGCCGAGCGCCTCGAAGCTGTCCAGACCCGTCCACGTCCAGGCCCAGTGCGAGGCCTGAGCGGTGGCCGGCAGCCCGGTGTGCAGGAAGGCCAGCCAGGGAATCATCACCAGCCCGAGCACCGTGAGGACCGTTGCCGCCCGGCGAAGCAGCGGGGGTAACGTCGGAGCGGCCGCGGCCTTCGGAAGGATCGGCGGGACACCGGAGCCCGGACCGGCGTCCGCGCGGACCAAGCGGAGCGAATGAGCGCCGGTCGGTTGAGTGCTCGCCATGACACCTGACTCCCTCCCGTGCCCGTCTCTCGGGCACACGATCAGCCTGTCGTTCGCGCGCGCCCGAGGCAGTAGTGCTCCTATCCGACTTGATGGTGGTGCTGGGTACACCCCTCCGCATCCGGCTCTCCGGGTGCGGGTGGTGCACCGGCCGGCCACCCGGTCGTGCGGCGCCACCAGGCGCGTCGCGCCGACGGTGTCGCGTTGCCCGGGGTCCGCTTCGGCCGCCGACCGCGCGACCAGGCCGTCGAGCCGGGTGAGCAGTTCGTCGGGGCCGAGTTCTCCTCGCCCACGCGCCGGCCCGGGTGCAGCAGCAGGCCCTGGCCTGCTGCCGGGCCGGCCAGAGCGGCGACGCCCTGCACAGCGCCCTGGACCTGCGGCGGACGCTCGCCGGGATCCGGCGCCACGGGTACGTGGTGGGCGCGCGCCGCGCCCCGTGGCCGACGGGTACCGCCGCGACACCGCCCGGTCCGTCGAACTCGGCACGTGTGCCGGATCGTTGCCCGATCGTGCCGGTCGAGCATCCGCTCGGCACCGACAATTTTGCGATCATCGACGCATGCTTGCGTGGAACCGTTCGAGGGTCCGTCCGATGTGGCCGGCCACCTCCGGTACCGGAGGACGATCATGACCGGCGCGTCGGACCCCGCGTCGGACTCTGTGCCACCGAGAGCAGCCGGGTCATCGGCCGGGGCCCCACGCAAGGGCCGCGGATGCGTGGGTGCCCTGGCCGCAGTCGGCGTGGTCCTCGTCCTGCTGATCGTCTGGGCCTGTGTCAGCGTCCACGACTACCTCGACCCGGCCATGCCCGACGTCCACGGGATCTCGACATCCGCGGAGGTCGCCACAGCCGACCGGGCCGCCACCACCCGGCTGGACGACGCCCTGGCCCAGGTGCGCACCGCCGTCCCGTGGATGACCGACGCCGGCCGGAGCGCCGACGATCTCTGCTCCACCAACGACAACGTCGCCTTCATCGGTGAACGGCGCCGCTGGGCCCCGGTCAGTTGCATGCGCACCTCGGCATGGTTCGGTGCCTTCGACGGTAGCCTCCCCGAGGAGCTGACCCGGATCAACCGGGCGCTGAGCCGTGCAGGTTGGACACCGCAGGCCACACCGATGGACGAGCTTTTCCGGATCGATCAAACCCGCATGGCGACCGCCTCCCCGAGCTCCGGCCGGCCACGGCCTGCCTACGCCTACGGCTCGTACCGGAAGGGGATCAACTCCTGCACGTCGAGGTGACCCAGCTTCCACTCGCACCGTTCAGCGATCACTCCCGGATCGCCCCGGTCCCCGCCACCGCTCCTGCCCGGCCCGCGCCGAACGAGGCGAGCACCTACCACCGTGAGTACCGGTCCATCTCCCTCGACAGCCTGATCGGGCGGGCCGGTGGCGAGAACCGCTACGTCCTCGGCGTCGAACTCGACGCCCAGTACTACACGGCGCCGGTCCCCGGCGCGTCCGCCCCGACCGCACCACCGCCGGACAGGGGGTACGCCTGCCGCACGGGCAGCGGCACGTGCGTCGGCGGGTGATCCGCCCGCGCCGATGACCGGGGGCCGCCGGGTCGACCGACGTGCACCCGGTCGCGGTAGCCGGGACGGCCGGTGCGGGTGGGGCGAATCCCACCCGGACCGGCCGTCCGGCGTCGTGGCCGCGTCGGCACGCCGCGGGTGCGTCAGCCGGCGACGGAGGCCCACGCGTCGGGGAAGCGGCCGTCCGCGCGGAAGGAGGCCAGGAACGCGAACCGGGCCGCGTCCGGGTCGGCGACCGTCGACGGCGTGGACGCCAGGTCCAGCAGGGCGGACCCCGTTCCCGCGTACCGGCGCCACCCCGGCGCGCCGGGGGAGTCGGGCTCACCGTACCGGGCGAAATTCACCCAGTAGACGTAGACCGGCGCGTGACCGGTGCGCTGAGGGACGGACTCCAGGCCGACCTGGTGCTGATCGACGGCGACCCCACGACGGACATCACCGACTCGCTGTCCATCCGCGTGGTCTGGCGCCGGGGCGAGCGGCTCGACCGGACCCCGGGGATCCCGGGGTGACCCGGGGATTTCAGCCGAGAGCGAGAGCCTTCAGACGGTCGTAGGCGCCGTTGAAGCGGTCCTGGTCGCCGGGCAGCGTGCCGGAGTCCGCGTACTGCCAGAAGGTCTGGAAGCTCCAGCCGGCCGGCAGGGTGCCGACCGAGGAGCTGTAGCGGGCGATCCACAGCGGGTTGGTGGTGCCGAAGCCGCTGTAGTTGCCGGTGCACTGCTGCCACCAGCTGGTGGTGGTGTAGATCACCGGGTAACGCCCGGTGCGGCTGTGCACCGTGGTGCTGAACGAGCGGATCCACGACACCATCGCGCTCCGGCTGAGGCCGTAGCAGGAGGCGCCGTACGGGTTGTACTCGATGTCGAGGGCGGGCGGCAGGGTCTTGCCGTCGGCCGACCAGCCGCCGCCGTGGTTCACGAACCAGGTGGCCTGGGCGGAGCCGGAGGAGTGGTCCGGCAGCGCGAAGTGGTACGCACCGCGAATCAGCCCGGCCCGGTAGGACCCGTTGTACTGCTGGGTGAAGTACGGGTTGGTGTAGGTGCTGCCCTCGGTGGCCTTCACATACGAGAACTTGGCGCCGTTCGCGGCCGCAGTGCTCCACGCCACGTTCCCCTGCCAGCCGGAGACGTCGTTGCCGGGGGTCTGGGTGACGGCCAGCGTGCGGGCGGCGCTGCCGGAGCCGCTGCCCTCGTGGGCGGCGACGGTGGAACCGACGTGGTCGCGGTCGAAGTGGTGCGCGGGACTCGGTTCGGCGGCCAGCGCGGGGGCGGACGCGCCGAGGAGCAGCGCCGCCGAGGCGGCCGCGACGGCGCACCGGCGCAGCCCCCGGTGAGAGGCGAGGGGGCGTGCGGCGCGCAGGGCAGTGGGGGGCACGAGCAACTCCTTCGTATCCGCGTTCGCGGGTGAGGTGTGTGATGCGCTCGGACGTGGAGCGAATGGCGCACGCCGAAGCGGTGGTTCCGGTCGGGGCGAATCGGGCCTGATGGGCGGCCGGTCACACCGATATGTGAAGGGCTGTCACATGGTCATCTGAGCCACTGTCATCTCATCGCGCATCTCGGGCGAACCCGCAACAGACACTCCGCAGAGACCAGGGCCGAATGTGCGGTACACGCACGGCTCAGCCATGACGGTGCCGAACGGGGGTCCGGCGGTGAACGGCGCGGTGGAGCCATCCGAGCTGGCTAGCTGCACCCGAACGGGCGACGCCCCGCCTGACAGTCCGTCGGCCATCCGGCGCCGGGCCCTGCCCCGCGTCCGTCGTCAGGCTCCCCGGCACCCGCGGATCCTCCTGCGACTCCGGGGGCAGTCCGTACCGGTGGTCTCCGCGCGCCTGCATCGCAAGCGATGGTGACCGAGTTCACTCAAAGGTTCTGCTGGATATTTCGGGACGTCAATATGTCGGCACACCGCCCCCGCTACGGTCTCCCCGTCAGCCATGATGGCTGCCCGGGGAGCCAACTCCGCTGCTGAGAAGGTGCTTTGCGCCGCCCGGGCACGCCCCGACCCTGTGGGGGTCACCTTCACCGATGCCTACGCCAAGTGCGGCTCCACCACGAAGGCGCTGGGCAAGCTCAGCCCACTACTGCAACACCAGGTGGAACTTCCACGGCGCGCCCGACACCGAGCTCGCCTATCCCGGAGCCATCAACAGCGCGGGAGACACCTTTGCGACGCACTTCAAGAGCCACGGCGCCCGGCACAAGGCCAGTACCTGCAACGCCTGCTAGCGACCCGCCGGCGCGCAGTCCCCGTCACGGGCGCTTCCGGCAACCTTCCCTGACCCGGCCTCCGCCGCGCCACGCCGCGCCTCGAGGCTTTCGACAGCTTACGCGGCACAGGACCGTCGGTACCGGAGCGGCAGCCGGTGCCGACGGGCCTGCCGCGTTTCCGGGGCACCCCTTCGCCTCGGCCCACCTCCACGCCGAGTTCCCCCGGTCCGGCAACCGGCCCCTGTTCCTGCAGTTCAGGGCCGGATCTATTCGGCCCAGGCGTGCTCCAGCAGGGTGCGGAAGGTGGCGGGCTCGCGGCCGATCAGTTCGGCCAGTGCCGGGTCGGCGCCGGCGAACTCGCCGTTCCGCGCCGCCGCGAAGATGCTCACCAGCAGGTCGGCGATCGGGGCCGGGGCACCGTGCCCCAGGGCCTGCTCGCGGAAGGCGGCATCGGGGACGACCGTGCGGGTGAAGGACCGTCCGGTGGTCTGGGTCGCGATCTCCGCGACGGCGCCGAAGTCGAGCGCCGTCGGGCCGGTGAGTGAGGGGGTGGGTCCTTCGAAGCGGCCCTCGTCGGCGAGGATCGCCGCGGTCGCCTCGGCGAGGTCGTCGTGGCCGGTCCAGGCGACGGGGCCGTCGGCGGGGAGGGCGATGTCGCCGGTGCGGCGGGCGGAGTCCAGGAACTGCAGGGCGCTGGCGGCGTAGAAGCCGTTGCGCAGCGCTGTCCAGGGCAGGCCGGTGGCGCGCAGCAGGTCCTCGGTCCGGGCGTGGTCGCGGCATGCCTGGAAGCGGGAGTCGTGGGCGGCGCCCATCTGGCTGGTGTAGAGGATGCGGCCGACGCCGACCTTCACGGCGGCGTCGATGGCGGCGCGGTGGCCGGTGACGCACTCCTCGCCCGTGCGGTCGAGGGAGACGAGGAGCAGTTGCTCGGCGCCCTCGAAGGAGTGCACGAGCGAGGCGGGGTTGTCGAAGCTGCCCTGCCGGACGCGGACGCCGCGGTCGGCGAGGTCCTGGGCCATGCGGGGGTCGCGGACGCTGACGCCGAGGTGGTCGGCGGGGAAGCGGTCCAGGAGGCGTTCGACGGTACGGCGGCCGAGCTTTCCGGTGGCTCCGGTCACGATGATCACGGAAGTACTCCCCATGCTGTTTCCAGTGGAATCATCTCGATGGTAACACTGGTACTAACGATGGAATCAAGCATCCGATATCATCGATTCATGACTGTGCGCGATACCTCCGACAGCTCTCGCCGCCGTATCGTCGCGGCGGCCGTCGAGCTGCTGGAGAAGGGCGGGCCCGACGCGGTGAGCACCCGCGCGGTCGCCGCCGCAGCCGGGATGCAGCCACCGGCGATCTACCGCCTCTTCGGCGACAAGGAGGGGCTGCTGGAGGCGGTCGCCGAGCACGGCTACGCACAGTTCCTGGAGAGCAAGCGCGCGCAGCTCGACCCCGCCCCGGAGGATCCGGTGGAGGAGCTGCGCCGCGGTTGGGACTTGGTGGTGGAGTTCGGGGTCTCGCGCCCGGAGCTGTTCGCGGTGATGAACCGGGCCACCGGCCGGGGTCGGACGCAGCCCACCGCGCGGGCCTGGAGATCCTCCACGGGCGGGTGCGCCGGCTGGCTGCCGGGGGTGGCTGCGGGTCGACGAGGAACTGGCCGCCCAGATCATCCAGGCCACCGGCCAGGGCGCGGTCATCACCTGGCAATCCACCCCCGCGGAACGCCGCAATCCGGCGCTGCTGACCATCCTGCGCGAATCCATGGTCGCCGCCGTCACCCGCGCCGAACCGACGGTCTCCGCCGCGGAGACCGGCCCCGCCCCGGCGGCCCGCGCGCTGCGCGCCGCCCTCCCCGACGACGCCGACGTCCTGAGCGACGCCGAGCAGCGCCTGCTCCGCGAGTGGCTCACCCGCCTGGCGGCGGACGGTGGTGCGGGGCAGGCCTGATCCCGCGTCACGGGGAGCCGCCGGCCGGCAGGTGGCCGGTGTACGGCCGCGGGCCGGTCGGTGCCGGACGGCGTCGACGGGGGCGCCCCCGTGTGCGGTCAAGCGGTCGGGAGACAGCGGAGGGATCGCGTGGCAGGCTGTCCGGCATGGATCATGAGCCGGTCGTCCGGGTGCCCGCCGAAGGGGCGGTGCGTCCTTGTGTCTTCTGCGGGCACCCGGTGGCCATGGAGTCGCAGGACGAGTACGACTGTCCTGTCTGTGGGGAGCCTGAGTCCCGGTGATTCAGGCGGAGCCGGCGGACCGAGGTTCGTAGAGGTGCCGTCGCGGAGCATCGCGAAGAGGACGCCGGCTCTGCGTCGGGCGCGGTCGGGCTGCTCAAGGACATCGCCTGACAACGGACTTCGCTGCGCCGTCGCCCCGCCCCCGGACCGGTCAGACGCCCGTGAGGGCCTCCGCGTTCGGGACGGGGGCGGGCCGCGGGGCCGTGCGGTGGCGGCGTTCGACGGCCTGGCCCCAGGAGGTGCCGGCGACCATGAGGACCGCGCCGAGCGCGGCGATGAGCGCGAGGTGTTCGCCGCCGACGGCGACCCCGGTCACGACCGCCCACACCGGTTCGGTGCCGAGCAGCAGGCTGGCCCGGCTGGCCGAGGTGCGTTGCACGGCCCAGGTCTGCGCGAGGAAGGCGAACACGCTGCAGAACAGGGCGAGGTAGAGCAGTTGGCCCCAGGTGGCGGCCCCGCTGCGGGCCAGCGCGGGCAACTGCGTCGCGGCGGCGGGCAGGAACAGCACGGTGCCGACGGCGGTCTGCACCGTGGTCAGGTGCAGCGGACGGATGGCCCCGTCCGCCGTGCGCCGGCCGACCAGCACGACGTGCCCGGCCCGGACCACGGCCGCCGCCACCATCAGCAGGTCGCCGGTGCCCGGCAGGTGCAGTCCTGTTCCGGACATCAACAGGCCGACGGCCAGCACGCACGTGCCGGCGGCGGCGTGGAACGCGCCCGGCAGCGGGCCGCGTCCGCCCGCCCGGTCGAGCAGCGGGGTCAGCACGATGGTCAGGCTGATGATGAGGCCCGCGTTGGCGGCGCTGGTGTGCGCGACCCCGTACGTCTCCAGGACCAGGACGGCCGCCTGGGTGACCCCGAGCAGGACACCGGAGCGGAGCTCGTCCGGGGTGAACCGCCTGGTCCCGCGGCGTGCCGCGACCAGTCCGCCGCAGGCGACGGCGGAGACGGCGTACCGGACGAGGAGCACGGTCAGGACGGGCACGGCCGTGGTCGCCGTCTTCGCCGCCAGGTAGCTGGAACCCCAGACGACGGCGACGAGCAAGAGGATCACATCGGGGCGGCGCGAGGGGCCGCGGGCATCGGACACGCCCCAACCGTGCACCGGGACGGATGCTGTAGCCCAGTACCACTTACTGAAGGAATGCTGTAGCAGACCTACACTGTCGGCATGGATGCACGGCAGTTGCGGATCCTTCGTGAACTGGGCGAACTGGGCAGCGTGACCGCGGTCGCCGAGGCGTTGCTGGTGACCCCGTCGGCGGTCTCCCAGCAGCTGAGGCTGCTGCAGCGCTCCGTCACGGTGCCGCTGACCGAGCGGGCCGGGCGCCGGGTCGTGCTGACCGACGCGGGGCGGGCGCTGGCCGAGGCGGCCGTCGGGGTGGAGACGGCGCTGGCCCGGGCACGGCAGACCGTCGCCGACTTCGCCGAGCGGCCGGACGGGGACGTGTCGGTCGCCGCCTTCCACAGCGCGGGTGCGGCGTTCTTCCCGCTGCTGCTGCGCGGCCTGGCGGCCCCCGGCGGGCCGCGGCTCTCCTTCGCCGACCAGGACGTGACCCAGGACCGCTTCCCGCCGCTCACCCGTTCGTACGACCTGGTGATCGCCCACCGCCTGGACCACGCGCCGCCGTGGCCGCGCACCGTCACCGCGACCACCCTGCTGCGCGAGCCGCTGGACGTCGCCCTGCCGGCCGGCCACCCACTGACCGCCAGGCGGCGGCTGACCCCGCGCGAGGTGGCGGACGAGCCCTGGATCACCGTCCACGACGGCTTCCCGCTGATGGCCACGGTGGACGCGGTCGCCACGGCGGCCAACCGGCCGCTGCGGATCGCCCACCGGATCAACGAGTTCAGTATGGCCGCGGAGGTCGTCGCGGCCGGCGGCGGCGTCGCCCTGATGCCGCGCTGGACGGCAGGTCCGCACCCCGGCGTCGTGCTCAGACCGCTCACCGGTCTCCACGCCCGGCGGCAGGTCGACGTCCTGCACCGGCCCGAGCGGACCGCCCGCCGGGCGGTCCGTACCGTCCTGGCCGAGCTGGGCCGGGCCGCCGAGGTGATCCGCGGCCGGGACGCCGGTGCGTGCACCCCGGGATGCTGACGACAGGTGGCCGCCGCCGCCGGGACGGAGGTGCCGATGGAGTCCGTGAGGTTGTCGAAGCTGTGGGCAGTGGTGGGCCGGGTCAGGACTTCGGCACGGTGTTGATGTAGTCGGTGTTGGCGCTGTAGAAGCCGTCCACCGTCTTCTGGACGTCCGCCTGGGACACGGCCTCACCGGCCTTGTAGTAGAACCAGTTGACCTTCATGTCCCACGTCCGGGAGCCACCGGTGAAGGGGAGGTCGATGAACCAGTTGCTGAAGTGGATGTCCATGTTCTCGCGTGGGACGTACTTGCCGGAGCTGGTGAACAGCTCCTTGCCGTCCATGGAGTACGTGACCTTCCCGTTCATGGCAGTGACCATCATGATGTGCCAGCCGCCGAGGTGCTGCCTGAGGGCATGGGTGACCCGGTCCGGCGGGTCGGCCCGGTACCAGCTCGTGGTGTCGAGTTCCGGTCCCACCGAACCCCAGCCGCCGTTGGGCATGTACTCGAAGTCGAGTTCGCTGTAGTTCGCCGACGAGTCCTCGGGGGAGATCGGGAAGTACGACTGGACGACGTGGTCGCCGTTGCGACCGCCGGTGGGCTTGTCGCCGAGGTAGACCCGGGCGGCGAAGGTCCCCGTGAGGAGGCCGGTGCCGGTGCTCTGCACCTCGACCTGTTTGGTGCCCTGCTTGGTGCCGTCGGTGGACGCCTGCAGTTGCAGAGTCCTGCCCCCTGGGCGGTTGCGTCGGCGGGGAAGCCGGCGCCGGCGGCGGACCAGGTGTCCTTGACCCCGGGGCCGCCCTCGCCCTCGCGGACCTGCCAGCCGTGCGCGGTGAACGAGGGGTCGTCGGGACCGCTGTAGTGGAAGTCGTCGAAGAGGGTTCCCGGCGGTCCGGACGGGGTCGCCGAGGCGCTGCGGGCGGGCACGCCCTGCGCGGGCGCGTCGGCACTCCCGCCGGTCGTGGTGGCGCCGGAACACGCGGCGAGTACGCAGACGAGGGTCGGCAGCGTGAGCACGGTCCACGCGCAGCGGCGAGGGGTGCGGCGGGGCTGGCTCACGGGGGCTCCTTGGGGCGTGGAGGCGGCACCAGGACACGCCCTTTGCAGAATGATCAACGACTGATCACATCGATCGAGGGCGTCATCCTAGCGAAGCGCGCGATCCCTGCCGCCCCGCACGTGGTCGGGATCACGGTCCGAGCCCGGGGGTGACGGCGCGCTCGGAGGCCCCGGATCCCGCTGTATGCGAACGACTGCTAGGAGGGCTGGATCGGCCGGCTGCGACCGAGAAATGTACCGATCGGTAGCCGGCGACCGTGCGGATGCCCCCATGGCCCCTGACCTGCCGTTAGGCATTCCAGTTCGATTACAACACCTGAACATATCGGACCAATTGCCACCATCGAGGCCAATTCGGATCATGCCGGTGCACTACCGTTCCCCCTCTACGCCCACGCGGTCCACGTACCCTGCACGGAAAGGCCTCGCAAGGTGCGCGAAGTCATCACGTCCCTCGAACGCGGACCGGCGCAGCGGGCACAGCCTGACATGTTCGAGTCGGAATACGAGGAGCCCGCTCCCGCACCGGTGTTCGTCGACCAGTCGGGCGCGCGCGGCCGACTGCTGCGCGGCTTCGGCTGGCCGGTCTCCGTGGTCGGCGCGGTCCTGGCGGCCGCCATGGGCAGCAGCCTGATCGGCGTGCAGGCGGCCGCTCCCGCGATGGGGATACCCGTGCAGCCCTCGCTGTCGCCCACCCCGTCGCCCTCGCCCACCCCGTCGCTGTCGCCCACCCCGTCACCCTCGTCGTCCGCGCACCGGACTGCCACGGGATCCGCGACGGCCCACGCGAAGCGCTCGGCCACCGCGCCGAGGGCCGCGACCACCACTGCGCACGAGGCGACGCGTTCGGGTCAGCCGACCAAGCACGCCTGACCGCCCGCATCAATCGATTCCAGGAGCGTCATTGTCCCGCCCCCAGCGCGGCCTACGCCGCCGGCAGGCCCTGCTGAGGCCGCGCCGACTGGCCGCGCCACCGCTGCGCTTCTTCATGCCGCTGTCCCTGCTGGCGTGCCTGCTCGCGCTCCTCGTCCTGCGCGGCCTCGCCACCAACGAGGTCTTCCACGACACCCGGATCGCGATCTCGGTCGACAAGACGACCGTGCCGGACTACCTGCTCAAGGGCGGCCCGATCATCGATGCGCGGGGCAGCAAGAACGAACACCCCGTGAGCTACCGCATACCCGACCGCACCGTGGTCCTGAGCTTCGACGACGGTCCCTCGCCACAATGGACCCCGAAGATCCTGGACGTGCTCGCGGCCCACCACGTCCGTGCCGACTTCTTCGTGACCGGCGCGATGGCCACGCGGAACCCGGAGCTGATCCGGAAGATCGTCGCGGGCGGCAACGAACTCGGCGTGCACACCTTCACCCACCCCGATCTGGTCTACCAGTCCCACGCCCGGATCACCTGGGAGCTGGCGCAGACGCAGCTGGCCCTGGCCGGTGTCGCGGGCGTCCACAGCGCGTTGTTCCGCCCGCCGTACTCCTCCGACGCGTCCGCGCTGGACGACTGGAACTACCCGGTGCTGAAGTACGTGGGTTCGCACGGGTACGTCACCGCGTTCATCGACGCCGACACCGACGACTGGAAGCGTCCCGGTGTCGACAAGATCGTCCAGGCGGCGATGCCGCCCAGGCCCGGCGCGGGTCGGCTGATCCTGTTGCACGACGCGGGCGGCGACCGCGCCCAGACCGTCACCGCGCTCGGGCGGATCATCGACCGGTTGCAGGGCCAGGGGTACCGCTTCACCACCATCTCCGACGCACTCGGCGCGTCCAGCGCGATGACCCCGGTGCACGGGTACCAGCTGTGGGCGGGCAAGGGGTTCATCTGGGCCAGCCGCGTGGCCGTGCTCACCCTGCCGGTCCTGGTCGGGCTGCTGGCCGCCGTCGGCTTCCTCAACTTCGGCCGGTTCGCGCTGATGATCGTCCTCGCGCCGATCCACGCCCGCCGCTCCCGGCGACTGGACGCCTGGGGGCCGCCGTTCACCGAACCGGTCACTGTGCTCGTCCCGGCCTACAACGAGCGCGAGTGCATCGCCAACACGCTGAACTCCCTTGCCGCCAGTGACTATCCGATCGAAGTGATCGTCATCGACGACGGCTCCACGGACGGCACCGCGGACATCGTCGAGAGGATGGACCTGCCGTTCGTCCGGCTCATCCGCAAGGTCAACGGCGGCAAGTCCACCGCGCTCAACACCGGGATCGCGGCCGCCTCGTACGACATCATCGTGATGATGGACGGCGACACCGTCTTCGAGTCCACCACCGTGCGCGAGCTGGTCCAGCCCTTCGGCGACCCGGCCATCGGCGCGGTCGCGGGCAACGCCAAGGTCGGCAACCGCGAGAGCCTGATCGGTGCCTGGCAGCACATCGAGTACATCCTGGGCCACAACCTGGACCGCCGGATGTACGACGTGCTCAACGTCATCCCGACCATCCCCGGCGCGGTCGGCGCCTTCCGCAGGAGGCCCTGCAGCGGGTCGGCGGGATGAGCGACGACACCCTCGCCGAGGACACCGACATCACCATTGCGGTGCTCTGCGACGGCTGGCGGATCGTCTATGCCGAGCGCGCCCGCGCCTGGACCGAGGCCCCCGCCAGCCTCCAGCAGCTCTGGTCCCAGCGGTACCGCTGGAGCTACGGCAGTATGCAGGCGATGTGGAAGCACCGCCGCGCCGTGACCTCCCGCGGTCCGGCGGGACGCTTCGGCAGGCTCGGGCTGCCGCTCGTCGTCCTGTTCGGCGTCATCGCCCCGCTGCTGGCCCCGATGGTCGACCTGTTCCTGCTGTACGGGGTGCTGTTCGGGGACGCCTCGCTCACCCTCGCCAGCTGGGGCGGCTTCATCCTGCTCCAGGGCCTGCTGTCCTGGTACGCCTTCCGGCTCGACCGGGAGAAGCCGATGTACCTGATCAGCCTGCCGCTCCAGCAGCTGGTGTACCGGCAGCTGATGTACATCGTCCTGTTGCAGTCCGCGATCACGGCGATGACCGGTGGCCGACTGCGCTGGCAGAAGCTCCGGCGCACCGGCGAGGTCGCTGCACCGGTGGAGGCCCGATCATGACCGCACCCACCGATCTCACGTGGGCCCAGGGCGACACCCTCCGGTTGAGGGTCCCCGCCGTTCTGCGACAGGAGCCACCGGCGGCGGCACCGTCCGGGCGCAAGGGCGGCCGGGACCGCTATCTCGACCTGCTGCGCGCACTGGCGTTGGTGCGCGTGGTGCTCTACCACAACTTCGGCTGGTTCCTGCTGCCCCTCGTCTTCCCGTCGATGGGCGTGATGTTCGCGCTGGCCGGTTCGCTGATGACCCGCTCGCTCGACCGTCCCGCGCTCGGGGTGATCCGCGGCCGACTGCGCCGGCTGCTGCCGCCCATGTGGCTGTTCGGCGGCATCATGATCACCCTCCAGATCCTCGACGGCTGGGGCCCGCAGTCCGAGGGCCACCCCTCCTGGTGGTGGGGCAAGATGGCGTTCTGGCTCCTGCCGCTGAGCACTCCTCCGTACGCGGAGGGCCTGGCCGGTTTCCATCACCACGTGGAACACACCTGGGCCGAGCAGCTCGTCGTCCCGCTCTGGTACCTGCGGGCCTACCTGTGGTACGTCCTGCTCTCACCGCTGATGCTCCGGGCACTGCGACGCTTCCCGGTGGTGACGCTGTTCACCCCCTGGCGATGGTGATCGTCATGAACACGTTCTTCGCCGACCAGGAGTTCATCTACGGTCGGGTCTGGGAGACCGCCAACGACTTCGCGACCTTCGGATCCTGCTGGATCCTCGGCATGGCCCACCAGGAGGGGCTGCTCAAGAGGATGTCGCCGTACATCCTGCCGTCCCTCGCGCCGTTCGTCATGGCGGCGGCCTGGTGGTACCTGCAGACCCGGCCCGTCGATCCGTCGGAGCCGACCGACATCGAGAGCTGGCCGATCGCCCAGGCCCTGTGGTCCTTGGGCTTCGTCGCCCTCCTGCTCCATGTCAGCCCCTCCTGGGACCGGTGGCCCAGACCGCTGGAACGCTGGAACGGCCTGGTCAGTCTCCTCAACTCGCGTGCCGTGAGCGTCTACCTCTGGCACGAGACCGCGCTGCTGGTCGCCGTCCCGCTGATCGATCCCCTCTGGGGCGTCGATTTCGTCTACAAGCACTTCCAATGGCTGCTGACCAGCCAATGGTTCACGCTGCTGGTGGCGATCCCGCTGCTCGGCCTGTTGGTGCTGACCTTCGGCTGGGTCGAGGATGTGGCCGCCAAACGCTCTCCGCGGCTCTTCCCGTACCCGCGCCGCCGGGCGGGCAGGCGCCGGATCGTCGCCTGACGGGGCTGCAGGCAGAGCACGGGCTCTCGGGCTCACCCCTCTCGGATGCCGACAGGGGTGACGCCGGCCGAAGGCAGCGCAACATCGGGCCCGTCTCCGGGAAGCCGTCAGCACTCACCTGGCCGGGCCTGTAGGCGGCGGTCCGGCGCCGATCCCCGGCGGCGGAAGCCGCCCCCGAGGGGCGGGCCCGGACGGGCGCCCGCGGTCACTCGCCCTGGCCGGCGCTTCCCATCGGGCCGATCTTCACCGGGGAGCCGCTGCCGTCCGTGACGGGCAGCGAGCCGGCGCCGGGCCAGGACAGGGTGACCGGGTGGGTCTCGTCCGGCGGGGTCACCACCAGGCCGGTGATCCGGACGCCGGAGCCGCCCGAGGTGTTGGCCGGGTAACTGATGCCGAAGTACGTCGACTTGCCGTTCTTCAGGGTGCCCGCGACGACCGGTTCGCCGGACCGCTTCGCGGACAGTGTGCCGGCCGAGGTCTTGAGGTCGACGCCCGCGTACCCGGCAAGGGTGCAGTCCTTGCCGCTGTGGTTCTTCAGCTCGACCACGACGGTGTTGTCGGCGTCGCCCGTGATGGTGCGGTCCGCGGCGGTGATGGTCAGGTCGGCGGTTCGGCACTTGGCGGCCTTCCCGGCCCCGGTGGAGCCGGCCGGTGCGGCGGTGGGCGGGGTGCTGCCCTTCCCGGGGCCGCCCGAGGTCCCAGTGCCCGAAGTCGGGCTGTCCGAGGCCGGACCGCCGGTGGGGGAGACGGCGGTGGACGCGGTCGGGGCGCCGGCCGCGGTGCCCGCCTGGTCGTCCTGGCAGGCGGTGAGCGAGAGGGCGGCGGTGACGGCCAGGGCGGCGAAGGCGAGCTTGCGGACGTGCATGGTGTTCCTCCGGTCGGGGTGGCGGTGCCTGGTGCTCGGTGCGAGCGGGTTTCCGAAGATCAGGACCGCCGGCCCGGACGAACCGTTCCGCCCGGGCCGCCCCCAGGACAGTGCTGTGACATGTACGGCCGCAATCGACCCGCTCCGCTGCCCGCGTGCCGTGCCGCGCCCCGCCGCCGACCTGCCCTGACGCCCAATCACACCGCCGCCCCGCACTGCCGATGCATTCGCCGACCGCCGGGACAGACCCGTGACCCGGAGCACCTTGACCGCAGTACATGACCATGGAAGCTCGGCGCGCTCGGCCCCGGTCCCAGGTTCCGGTTCGGGCCCGTCGGCGGGGCGGCCAGTGGCGAGCGACCAGGTGCGCGCAGCGCCGACCCCACGTCCTGGCAGCCGCCCCCGACCACCTGACCCGCCCGACGCGCACCTGCGAGCGTTCCGGCCGCGGATGCCAAAGGCCAGGTTCCTGTCCTGGAGGCCCCGCCGTGCCGAGGGGCCGTCAGTCCGGTGCCTGGCGGCAGCGCCGGCGCGCCTGGTTTGCCGCGGTGTGTCCCGCCCGGAGCATCGCAGGTTCCTCCGGCATCTCCGCCACCCTCGTCCGTCGCCTGCTGCGCGCACTCGGGGCGTCGTCCGGCGCGGATCGCCAGCGGCTCAACGGACGCGGTCCTGGGTGCCCCGGTGTCCGGCGGCGACCAGCCTTCGGCACTCGGCCGGGTTTGATGGTGGCAGGGGCGCGGCCAGGCAATGCCGCGGGTGGAATGAGCACGACCGGCAAGTCGGTGTCCGGAGGGCCGGGTCAGCTGGGGTGAGGCTCCTCGGGGGTGTCCTCGAGCCGCTTGAGTGCGGCCTTGCGCAGTTGCGCCAGCTGGAAGGCCCCGGCGCGGGCGGGTTCGTCGCCGTGGAACGCTGCCAGCACGGTGCCGTCAGGTGCGGTCAGCGTACGTGCCTCTCCGGAGTAGTGGTCCCCTGCGCTCCAGTACTCCCACGCGCGGCTGTCGAGGCGGACGTCCTCCCACCGCAGTGCGCGCAGCACGCCCCGCCTGCCGGCCACCAGGCCGTGCTCGTAGCAGTACAGCCTGGGAGCCGGCCCACCCGGGCGCCGGGAGAAGGTGTCCAGATACGTCATCAGGACCAGCCCCACACCGACGAGCAGCACGCTCCAGAAGAAGGACACCGCAAGCCAGGAGGAGCCGTGCCGCAGGAGACCGAGGACCCCGCCGGCAGCGGACGCGCCGCCGACCGGCACGAAGAACCACATCTCGTCGTTGTAACTCGGACTGGCGAACCGTACGTACCGGCCCAGACCCGCCTCGGCGGCCATGTCGTCGGCCCTCTGCCGTTCCTGACGCACAGTTTCCCCTTCCTCGCCCGGCTCCCTGGAAGGGACGCAGCCCGGCTCCGCACCGTTCCCGGCGGCAGGGCCGGGGCCTGGGGAAACGTCATCCAGATATTTCGTGTTCGTGAGCGCATCGGCCGGATAGCGTCTGCGGGTGATCACTATGCAGGTGAGGTCGGAGTCCGGGGAGATTCTGGCCAGGGCAGTTTGCGGCTTGGCCTGGTCCGGGGCCCTTGCCGGCCTGGAGCAGGCGGGCTTCCCCATGCTGGGCGGCCTGCTCCCGTATGCCGAAGCGGTCTTCAACCAACGCCAGGTCCCGGTGCTGATCAGTGAGTTGGACCGGCTCCCGGACGAGCTGCGCGGGCCGTGGGTGGACGAGGTCCGCATCCTCGGGCAGGTCGTGCTGGAGGGTCCGCACCGGTATCTGTGGTTCGTCGGCGACTGACCGCCGTCAGTCCGGGGCCTGTCCCAGGGCCTGCCATCCGCCGGGGCCGGGTTGGACGGAATGGGCCTCGTCCGCGCGGACGGCGACGCCGACCGCGGCGGTCGCGTCCAGGTGGTCCACGATCGCCGCGGGCGGGCCGGCGGCCGCGATGGCGGAGGCCTCGAGCCGGTCGACGGGCCCGTGATCGCCCACCTCGATCGTGAGCAGCGCCCGGACGAACGCCCGCCGGTCGATGCTCCCGTACAGGAACTGGAAGGACCGATAGACGTTCCCGGGCGCGAACCGGGCCGAGCGGGTGCAGCCGGCGAGCAGGCAGGACGCCTCCGCCGCGAGCGCGAGCCGCTTGGACGCCTGGTCCTTGGCCAGCGTGGTCTGCGCGTCGCAGCCCGGATGATCGAGCGTGATCCAGTGGTGTCCGGTGGTCTCAACGGCGGTCAGCCGGCCGCCGCCAGGGGTGACGAACCGCCCCTCGCGATGTCCCCGAACGGGTGGGCCACCGGCAGACCCGCCTCGCTCCCGCGCAACGGCGGCAGCCCGTCGTACGCGGTGCGCCGGCCGAGAATTCCACGGTCGGCGTCCAACGGAGCGCTCCCTCGACAACGGCCTTCACGTCGGACTGACGAGTCCTCAGCAGGCGGCGCACGCATGTACAGCCGCCCCGGAATTCGGACACCGGGTCCGGCGGCGAACCTACCGTTACTGGGGGAGGGGCCATTCGCCGCTGTCGTCGGATCGCCGGAGCCGGCAGGAGGACCAGTGCCGACTCCCCCCACCTGGCCTGCCGTCGCGACCTCGAGGTGTCGCCGTGGTCCGGCATGACCCGGGAGCTCCCGCCACACGGAGGCGTCCCGAGGCCTTTCATCCGCCACACCGTTCGCCGCCTCACGGGGCGGCCGACGAGGCTGCTCACCGCGATGCGGACCGGTTCCCTCATCGCCGAGAACTGTCCGGAACGGGCTTCCTCACTGCGGTTCAGCTCCCAGGGCGAGCAGGGTGTTCTGTACCACTTCGGTCAGGGCGGGGTGGATCCACAGCGGCCGGTGGGTGACCTCTTGGGCGGTCATGCCGCTGGTCATGGCGAGGACCAACGGTTGCACGAGGGCGGCGGCCTGCGGGCCGAGCAGGTGGGCGCCGAGCAGCCGTCCCACGAGATCGTAACGATGCGTCATCGGAGCGTACCCGCCGAGCGGGTGCGGCCCACCGGGGCGGTGCCGCTGACCCGGCCGGTGACCTGGCCGGTGGTGATGCGGTCGTGCGAGATCGCGATGCCGCTCATCGGTTCTCCTCACGAGTGGCGCGGTGGGACCGGTCAGCTGCGCAGGCGCTTGTACGCCCTCGCGGCGGCTTCGAGGTCGCGGCGCTGGTGGCGGCGCTGGGCTGCGTGCAGAACTCCGAGGCCGAAGGCCTCCGGGGCGGCGGTCGACGGTCGCGATGCGAGGGCGCGCAGTGCCTGCTCGCGCATGACGCCGTCCTGGTGGCTGCCGAGCGGCTGCTGGACCTTCTTCATCCGCTTGCGGAGCTGCGCGGCCCGGCGCTCGGTGAGGGGGAGGACGCTCTCGGCCGCGTAGCGGGCCCGCTTGGCCGCCTTGCGGGCCCGGTGCAGGGCCCGGTCGCGCTTCGGCCCCGGGGGAAGGCCGAGTGCGCTGCCGAGCCGCTCGGTCGTCCGCCGCCGTTGCCGCCGCAGCATGCGGCGTGCCTGCGCCCGGCCCTTGCGGGCGCGGCGGCGCAGCGGCGGGTCGTCGGCCAGCCGTTCCAGGGCGTCCAGCAGGGCGAAGTAGCGCGGGCTGTCCATGGCCTCCACCGCGGCGGCATGTGCCTCGTCGTAGCGCCGGGCGAAATGCGAGGCGAGCAGCTGCCCGGTCCGGGCGGGATGGGCGTCAGCCGGGAGGTCGTCGGCCCCGGCGGTGAGCGATGCGCCGAGAACCTCGGCGTCCCTGGCCCGTCCGAGGACCTTCCCCCACCACCGGAGCTCCTGGTCGAGCCGATCCGTCGCGTGTTTGCGCAGGATCCGGCGGTGGGCGGCGAGTGCACTGCGCAGTCGGCGGACGTGGACCCGCATGCGGTGCACGGAGTCCGGTTCGTCGAGCCGAACGGCCGGGTCGAGCGCCCGCAGCCCCGCGACCTGGTCGCGCAGGTAGGCCGTCACCGCGTCCCCGAGGGAGCGGGTGGGGTGGAGCGGGCGCGCGGGTGCCGCGGCGCGGTTGCCGTCGGGGCCCTCGGGCAGGCGACCGCGCAGGACGCGGCCGAGCTTGGAGGGGGAGGACGACAGGTGCAGCCCGTGCTCGGCGAGGGCCGCCTCCACCGTGTCGAGCAGCTCCGGGTCTCCCTCGGCCAGTTCCACCTCGGTCTCCACCCACTGCGTGTCACCGGCGCTCCGCCCCGCGCCGCGGGCCGGCGGCCCGGAGGAGCCCGGCAGTTCGGCGGAGACGGTGTCCCGCGCCACTTCCGCCAGGGTGCGGCCGTCGGCGCCGACCAGCAGGGTCAGGTCCCGCCTGGTCCGCAGGTGGGCCACCGCGGCCAGCGCGGATCCGCGGGCATCCGTGCGGGTCCTGGCCACCAGCTCGGGTGGAGGCGAGTCGCCTCCGTCCAGCGGCAGCCGGATCTCGGTGCGGGTTCCGTTCCCGCCCGGCGTCTTGAGGTGCCAGCCGGCGTCGTGGCCTCCCGCACGTCGGCGCAGGGTGATCCCCCGGCGCAGCAGCCGGAGATCCTCCGTGTCGAAGTAGACGGCGTCGAGAGTCTCGGTGCCGCCCGACCGGACCGCTGCCACCTGCGGCAGTGAGGCCGCCGACAGCCGTCCCTGGAGGGCGCCGTCGTACGTGCGCTCGTTCTCCTCGTGCACAGTCGCCATACTCCGCGTCTGTCCTGTCCGTGCTGCTCCAACCCTCGCAGGGCACCCCCTGCTCCGGCCTGCCTGCCGATGAGCCCCGGCACCGGTGTGCCTCCGTGGACCCGGCGCCGCGCGCTCCATGGTCCGCGTTCCTCCGGGGACGGTCAGAGGACGCGTCGGCCCTTGCCCTCCGGGACGTCGTCCTGCGGCAGGTGCACGTCGGTGACACGGAGGTTCACCTCGACGACCTCCAGACCGGTCATGTCTTCCACGGCGGAGACCACCCGGGCCCGCACGGCCGTCGCCAGTTCGGGGACGGAGGCGCCGTACTCGATGACGAGGTCGAGGTCGGCGGCTGCCTGTCGTCGGCCGACCTCCACCTGCACGCCCTGCTCGGGGCCGGGCCCGCCGCCGAGATCGTGGACGCCGGGGACCTCACGGGCCGCGGTGCCGACGATCTTGGCCACGGCTTCCTCCGAGACGGTCGTCCCGCCCTCGCTGCGGCCTGGCCGGCCGTCGTCGGCATCGTTGCCGTTCGGGCGGGACCCGGCGTCGTCCGGTCCCGTGCCACCGGGCCGCGGGCCGGTCCGCTGCGGCCCGCCCGGGAGAGGGGAACCTTCCGGCCTCGCGACCGTCGGCGCCGGGCCGTGTCCGGCCGGATCGGTGGGGTCGATCCTCATCATGCTCACCTGCCTGCACGCGGATTGCCGACCGCCCCGGTCGGCCCGAGAAGCGCCTGCCCGGCGTCGGGGGGACGAACCCTTCGCGTACCGGCCCGTCGTGGCCGGCGGACGGGCTGCCTGGCCACCCGGCGCACGGTGGGGGAGAGGGGCGGCGGGGCCGAGCGGCCATCCGGGCGTGCCGGGGCGCTGCCCTCACGATCCGGGGTGCCATTCGACGAGCATGACCGTGGCGTCGTCCCGCAGGTCGTGGTCGCGGTGGGCCAGGAGCGCGTTCATGAGACGTCGGAGGGCCTCGGGAGCCCGCTCGCCGGTGCTGGTGGCGCGCACGACCGTGTCGATGAGGCGCTCCTCGCCGAAGAGGTCGCCGGTGGTTGAACGGGCCTCGGTCACGCCGTCGGTGTGGATGAGGACCCGGTCGTCCGGCTGCAGCCGCGCCCGGTGCAGCGGCACCGGTGCGAAATCGCCGCCGAGTCCGAGCGGGAGGTGCGTCCGGCGCTCGAGCGCGCCGGGCACCACACGGCCGGCCCGGATCAGCAGCGGGGGAGGATGGCCACAGTTGACCCAGGAGAGCAGCCCGGTGGCGGTGTCGAGGTCGGCGATCACCGCGGTCAGCAGTCGGTCGGGGATCCAGCGCGTCAGCGCGCCGTCGATGGCCTCGGCGATGTCCGTGGGCGTGCCGTCGGCCCGGCGCGTCGAGCGGCAGGCAGCGAGAGCGACGGCGCTGGCACCACCTGAGGCGAGATCGTGCCCCATCGCGTCGACGACCGTCAGGTGGAGCAGATCGCCGGCCAGACTGTGGTCGAACGCGTCCCCGGCCACGTCGTAGGCCGGTTCGAGGAGAGCGCTGGAGGTGACCGTGCGGGTGCCGATCGTGCGGGGCGGCACGAACGCCCACAGCAGTTCGGACTGCAGACTCATGGGCCGGGTCCGGACGGTGCGGACGAACACGTCGCTGAACGTGCTCTTCGACACGACGATCAATGTCACCAGGGAGGCGAGCGCCTGGGCACGGGCGAGCAGGCGGCCTTCCCCGGCCTCGGCCACCACCTTCAGCACCCCGATGCGTTCGATCCCGTCGACCAGCGGGACCCAACCCACGCCCGGGGAGCCCGGGGCCGCCTCGGTGCGACGCAGGCGGTAGGCCCGCCCGGCCAGCGTGCCGTCCACGTCCAACGCACCGGCCGGCTTGCGCATGTGCGGATCGGGCAGCGGCACCAGCAGGCGTTGCTGCAGATCGGCCAGGTACACCTCCGCCCGCAGCAGACCCAGGGCCCGCCCCGCTGCTCGGATCAGGGCGGGGACGTCCCGCGGTGCGGCATCGTGCGAAGCCTCCAGCACTGCGGCGAGGACCGCGCCCAGCAGGGCGTCACCCTCCCCGGCCGCCGCGTCGGACACCGCGTCCACGCCCGGACCGCCCACCCTGATCACCTCCTGTCGGCCCGTCGGGGCCGACGGCCTGACCGGCGCGACTGTCCTGACGTTACGGTCGGGGCCTCCTGCGCGCGCGCCGGCTTCGGCCACGGTCGGGGCTTCGGGTACCAGTGGTGACGTCGTCGGCTGCCTGCGCCGGAGGGCCCGGCTGCGGGGCGGGGGTGTCGCTGCGGGAGATCCGGCAGATGCTGCAGGTCTGCCAGCGCAGGGCAGGCGGTGGCTCGTCCGGGGCGGTGGCCCCGGACGGCCCCGACGGCATGTCCCGGGTCGGCAGGCCGCACAGCGTGACGGCACCGCGGACCCCGGGGGCATCGGGATCCGTGGCGGCGACGTGTGCGCGGCGGACCGGCCCCGGGGGTCGGCAGGTTCCTGCCCGGGGCCGAGGAGCCGCACGTTGGTGGGGACGTCCAGTTCCAGGACGAAGACGACGTTCATCCTTCCACCGTGGCCCGGGATGCGGGAGTCCGCATGCGAGGGATGCCATCCGGGCCCTCGGTGTGCCCTGATTCCCGGGTGGCCCGGTGGGCGGGGCTCCCGGACGACCGGTCGATCGAACGCCGACGCCGAGGGAAATCCCCGGGGGGACGGTATGGCTGCGGGCCGTGGGGGCAGGCGCCGGTGGACCGACGAAGCCGAACGGAAGAGAGGGCGCGAGCAATGAGCACCGTGCAGGAATCGATCGACGTGGCCGTCCCGGTCAACACCGCCTACAACCAGTGGACCCAGTTCGAGGACTTCCCGAAGTTCATGGACGGCGTGGAGGAGATCACCCAGATCGACGACCGCCGGAGCCACTGGAGGACGAGGGTGGCCGGCGTGTCGCGGGAGTTCGACACCGAGATCGTGGACCAGGTCCCCGACGACCACGTCGCCTGGCGGACGACCGGCGGCGATACGCACCAGTCCGGGGTGGTGTCGTTCCAGATGATCGACGCCACCCACACGCGGGTGATGATGGCGATGGACTTCGAGCCGGACGGGCTGGGTGAGAAGGTCGCCGGCGCCCTGGGCATCGTCGACCGGCAGGTGAAGGGCGACCTGCGGCGTTTCAAGGCGTTCATCGAGGCGCGGGGCGTGGAGTCCGGAGGATTCCGCGGCCGACTCTGACGGCCCTCCGCCACCCGGTTCCGGCCGGACCCGCCCGTGGGGTGGGTCCGGCCGTCGTGCCGTGCGGTGATCGGTGGGGTGAGCGGTCAACGCCTGCTGTCCTCCGGTTCCTCCTCGTCCTCGTACGCCGCGTCCTCCGGCTCGTCGTCCTCGACGTCCTCGCCGTCGGGCGCATCGTCGTACTCGTCCTCGGAGTCGTACTCCTCCTCCTCCTCGTCGTAGTCGTCGTCCCCGGGCGCCTCCTCCTCGTCTGCGGCGTCCTCACCCTCCTCGCCCTCCAGGTCGTACTCGTCCAGGTCGTACTCGTCCTGGTCGTCCTCGCCGTCCTGCTCGGCGGCCTCTTCCTCCTCGACGGCCTCCTCGTGGGTCTTGACGACCTCGCCGTCGCGGATCTCGCCGCGCCAGCCGTCGGCCTCGTCGTTGCTGAGCGAGACGTAGCGCTGGAAGTTCTTGAAGTCCAGGCGCAGCCGGCGGCCCTGGGCGCGCCAGATGTTGCCGGTCTTCTCGAAGAATCCCGCGGGGTAGTACTCGACGACGAGGACGATGCGGGTCAGGGTGGGGTGATCTCGTGGAAGCTCACGGCGCCGCGGGTGCTGCCCTTGGCGCCCTGTGAGGTCCACACGATGCGTTCGTCCGGTACCTGTTCCTGCACGGTGGCCTTGAAGCTGCGCTTGGACGGCCCGACCTTGACCTTCCAGTCGGTGGTGACCTCATCGCCCTGGGAGACGCTCTGCACGCCCTTCGCGAAGCCGCTGAAGTCCTCGTACTTCGTCCAGTGGTCGTACGCGGTGCGCAGCGGAACGCCGACGTCGAGGGTCTCGATGATGTTCATCGGCTTCTTGCCGGACTTCCGTCCGGGCTTGCCGCCACCACCGCCGCCGAACGCGCCCTTGACCTTGTCGACGACGTTGTCCTTGACGCTCTTCGCCTTCTCGCCGAGGAAGGCCTTGAGCGGTGAGTCCCCTTGGAGGACACGGGCGCCGACCTTGGGGAGGACTCCGCCGTTCTCGACGACCTGGCCGAGTTGGTCGGTGACGTCGGCGACCTTGTCGCCGGCCTTCTCGGCGAGGTGCTCCACCTGTGCTCCGAGGAAGTCGACGACCTCCTGCCGCAACCGGTCGATACCGGGGGTGTCGCTGCGCGAGGTCTGCTGGGTGCCGGCCATGGTCTACCTCCGTCGGGTGGAGCGCCCGGACGGCTTGGCCGCGGTCTTCGCCGCCGTCGTGGTCTTCTGGGCCGCGGTCTTCCGGGCCGCCGTCTTCTTCGCGGGAGCCCTCTTGGCGGGGGCCGACTTCTTGGCCGGGGAGGCCTTCTTCGCGGCGGGCTTGGCGGAGGCGGTCTTGGCCGGGGTGGCGCGGCCCGTCGAGCGCTTGGCCGGGCTGCTCTTGGCCTGGCTGCTTTTGGCCGGGCTCCGCCCGGCTGTGGGTGCAGCCGTCTTCTTGGCGGGCTTGCGCGCGGCCGGGGCAGGCTTGGACGAGGCACGCGAGGAGCGCGGGCGTTCGGCGGAAGGCGCGGTCCGACGGCGTCGGCGGGGTGCCTGCGGTTCCTCCTCCTCGTCCGGCTCCTCCTCCTCGCCGTGCGGCTCCTCGTCCTCTGCCTCCTCGGCTGGTTCGTCCTCCTCGTACTCGTCCTCCTCGTACTCGTCCTCCTCGTACGGCTCGTCGTCGTCCGACTCGTCCTCGTCCCGGCCCTCGTCCGGCTTCGGCTTGCGGACGTTCAGCCTCCGCTCGCGGAGGGAGTCGGCGAATTCTCCGATGCGACGGTCGGCCGCACTGGCCAGCGCGTGTTTGCCGGCGTCGAGCAGCTCGCCCTTGACCTGGTCGTTCAGCTCGGCTACCTGAGGGATCTCGCCGAGTCTGCGGAGACCCTCGGTGGCGAGCCGCCGCGGATCGAGGTCGAACCGGCGGCCGGCGAGGTAGGTGGCGACGGCGAACGCCATGCGCCCCTTCTTGGCCCGCCCCAGCACGTAGCCGCCGGCGACGGCGGCTGCCAGGGCGGCCTTGGTGGTGTCGTTCATGGGTCATCCCTTTCCGGCGCGCGCCCGTTCCGGCGGGAGCGCGCGAGCACGCACCTACGGCCGCCACGGCCGCTCCAGGTGCGGTGCACGGTGGAGTGGTGCGTCGCGAACCAGACCCCGGAACATTCCGCCGCCGGGGCCCCGCAATACCGATACGTCTGCGCAGAAAATCAGATTCGTAACCGAATCGAGGAATACATTTCGTCGTCAGTGGAAGGCGTCCTTTGGTATGCACAGCACGCGATCTCCGAATCCGGGGAGAGGCCGGGTCATGGCGTCAGGCAACGAAGGCGAGGCGCGGCCGCGCAAACGGGCCGCCGCGGATCCCGCCGAGCCCCGCGCCTCCGCGAAGGCGCGCCGTCCACGCGGCGATGAGCCCCGAGCCGGTTCCGGGCGTCGCATCCCGGCACCCCAGGCCATGCGCCACGCGGCCGGGCAGCTCGCCGAACTCCTCGGCCGCACGCCGGAATCCGTGTCCGCACTCAAGCCGACCGAGGACGGCTGGCAGGCCGACGTGGAAGTGCTGGAACTGGAGCGGATCCCCGACACGACCAGCGTCCTGGCCAGCTACCGGGTGTCGCTCGACGCGCACGGCGACCTGGTGGCCTACGAGCGGATCCACCGATACACACGAGGCCAGATCGACCGTCGGACGTGAAGCGCCCGGGCCGATGAACGGCCGTCGGAAGCGTGCCGCCCGGTTGTGGCGGGCGCCGACGAAGGGAGACGACATGACCGTGGTGCCCCAGAGCACAGCAGCCGGGGTGGCCCGAGGCGGGAGTACCGGCAGTCTGTACGACATCCTCGAACTGATCCTGGACCGTGGCCTGGTCATCGACGTCTTCGTCCGGGTGTCCCTGGTCGGCATCGAGATACTCAAGATCGACATCAGGATCGTGGTCGCGAGCGTCGACACCTACCTGCGGTTCGCCGAGGCCTGCAACCGCCTCGACCTGGAGGCCGGCCGCAAGGCTCCGACCCAGCTCACCGACATCGTCGGCGAGGTCACCGAGAAGGGTGCGCGCGGCAAGAGCAAGGGCGCACTGTCCGGCGCTGTCGAGGCTGTCGCCGACACCCTCCACCTCGGACGCGACGAGGACGAGGAGGAGCCGGAACCCGAACCCAGGCGGACCCGGCCGGCCCGCAGGCCCGCACGACGCCGGGAGGAATGACATGGCCCTCTACGTGTACGCCGTCGTCGGTGCCGGACACCCCGTGCACCTGGACGGGCTCGAGGGCGTCGGCGTGACGCCGGCGGCGCTGCGCACCGTCGAGGCCGGGCCGCTCCGGGCGGTGGTCGGCGAGGCCCCCGACGGCCTGCGCCCCAAGCGCCGTGACCTGCTGGCCCACCAGGCCGTGCAGGAGCGGCTCATGAACGACGGGACCGTCCTGCCGATGCGCTTCGGGCTCACCGCCCCCGACGAGGGCACCGTCGTCACCGCCCTCAACGACCGCCGTGCCGAGTACCTCCAGCGCCTCGAAGAGCTGGAGGGGTGCGCCGAGTACCATCTCAAAGCCGCCGTGGACGAGGACGAACTCCTGCGTCGGATCCTCAGTGACAACCCGCCGGCACGCGAGCTCAACGACCGGATCAGGGCCGGGGATCAGGGCCCGGACCTCCCGCTGGCCCTCGGCGAACTCGTCGCCGGAGAGGTCCAGGCCCGGCACGAGGCACTCGCCGCCGGGATCATGGGGGCCCTGCAGCCCTTCGCCCTCCGTGATCTCGCCACCCCGCCGACCGGGACCGACTTCCTCAACGTCTCCTTCCTCGTCGCCGAGGACCGCCGGGCCGCCTTTCTCGCCGCCGAGAAGAAGCTGTTCGCCGACTTCGGCGACGACATCGACGGCCGGTTGCACGGCCCCCTTCCGCCCTACAGCTTCGTCTGACATCCGCCGAGGAGGAACATCCGCCATGGGCCTCGTGACGCAGCTCCTCACCCTGCCGCTGGCACCGATCCGCGGCACCGCGTGGATCCTGCAACGCGTCGTGGAAGCGGCCGAGGACGAGTACAACGACCCGCGTCCCGTCGAACGCGCGCTCGCCGACCTGGAACAGGAGCTGCTGGCCGGTCGCATCGACGAGGAGACGTTCGACCGCCGCGAGGACGAACTGCTCGACCGGCTGGAGGAGATCCAGGCCCGCAGGCGACCGGGCGGCCCGTGACCCGACGTCCACGTCCCTCCACACCCATCGGCACCGATCAGGCACAAAGCGAGGCGAACACGATGAGCGACCCCATCGCCGACCGGCTCGGCGCGCTGCCCTCCCGCTCCGCCCCCGCCTACAGCCAGGGATCCTCCGCGAACCTCGCCGACATCCTCGAACGGGTCCTCGACAAGGGCATCGTCATCGCGGGCGACATCCAGATCAACCTCCTCGACATCGAGCTCCTCACCATCAAACTGCGCCTGCTCATCGCCTCGGTGGACAAGGCCAAGGAGATGGGCATCGACTGGTGGGAGCGCGATCCCGCACTCTCCTCCCGGGCCGACGGCCGTCCGTCCCTCGCGGAGGAGAACAGGCGCCTGCGGGCGGAGCTCGACTCCCTTCGCCGCGGCGCCGAGATCGCTCCCGGAGCAGGTGAGGACACCGCCGACTCCGCTGAGGCGCCGCCGTCCGCCGCCGCCGGAGCGCGGTCACGTCCGACCCGCCGGAGGCAGCCGTGACCTCCACCCTCAGCTACACCTACGCCGTCGCCCGCCCCACCCCGGACCTGGCCGAGGCGCTGACCCGGACCGCAGGCGTCGCCCGTGCACCCGTCCACCTGGTCCACGCCGCAGGCAACCGGGACGTGGCCGCCGTGGTGAGCCCGGTCGGCGCCGACGACTTCGGGCAGGAGGCCCTCCGCCGGCACCTGGAGGACCTCGACTGGCTGGAGGCCGTCGCGCGCGCCCACCACGGCGTGGTCGAGATCGCCGCCGCCCGGACGACCGTCCTTCCGCTCCGGCTCGCCACCGTCCACCTCGACGACGGCAGGGTGCGGCAGATCCTCGACGACCGCCACGACGAACTCGCGGCGCAGCTGGACCGGATCGCCCACCAGCAGGAATGGGGGGTGAAGCTCTACCTCGCACCCGCCGCCGACCCCCCGCCGCCCCCTGCGGACCCGGACCTCACACCGGGGCGCGCCTACCTGCGCGGCCGCCGTGCCCGGCGCCTCACCCAGGAGGACGCCCGACGCGCCGCCGGGACGGCGGCGGCCCGCATCGAGGCCGTCGCCGGCTCCCACGCCACGGCCCTGACCCGGCACCCGGTCCAGCAGGGGCAACTCGCGACCGGGCCGGGCGACAACATCCTGAACGTCTCCTGCCTCGTCCCGGTGGCGCACGCGGATGCGTTCCGCGACGCCCTCGCCCACACCGTCGATGACCTGCCCGCCGTCCGCATCGACATCACCGGTCCCTGGGCGCCCTACTCCTTCGCCGCGGCTCCAGGCTCCGCCGAACCCGGCCCGGAACTCCCGTGAGCACCCCGAACGAATTCGCCCCGGTCGACGGCCCGCACCTGCCCGACCGCCAGGTCGCCCTGATCGACCTCCTCGACCGGCTGCTCACCGGCGGGGTCGTGCTCGCCGGCGACGTCGTCCTGTCGATCGCCGACATCGACCTCGTCCGCATCTCGCTGCGCGCCCTGGTCGTCTCCATCAGCGAGGACAATCCGGCGCCTTGGGCCGTCCCGGCCGACCCGGAGCTCCGCCGATCATGACCGACGACCGTGCCCGGCCACCCGACCGTCTCCAGGAAGTGGCGGATGCGGCGGCCCGTGCCTTCCGCCTGCTGCCCGCGGGGCCGCCTGGCGATCCCGACACGGGGCCCGGCCCCCGCAGCGTCGTGGCGCGGCGTGTCACCACGGGCCCCGACAGCGTCGAACGCGACCTGATGAGACTCGTCCTCACCGTGGTGGAACTCCTGCGCCAGCTCATGGAGCGCCAGGCCCTGCACCGGGTCGACGCAGGAGACCTGACGGAGCAGCAGGAGGAGGAGCTCGGCGCCACGCTGATGGCCCTGCACGACCGCATGCAGGGGCTCTGCGCCCAGTACGGCCTCACCCTGGAGGACCTCAATCTCGACCTCGGCCCGCTCGGACCTCTTCTGCCGCCCCCCGAATGACGCCGGCCGGGCACGGTGTCGGCGTTGCGATGGGGCCGCCGGAGTCCTGCGGCAGACGGCGCATGGTCTTCCCGGAGCGGGTCTGCGGCAGCGGTCACCGCCGATGACGTGTCGGCAGTACATCCAGACCTCCTGGTTGATCGGCCCGCCGATCGAGCCGATGACGCGCAGGCCGGTCGGGTCGAAGCCGGCCGGCACCTGCTCGCCCCATTGCGTGAAGGCGCGGATCGCGGTCGGCGCGCAGGACAGGATGCCGACCCGGTCCTTCCTGCCGTGCCGACCCGGTCCCGAGGAGCCGGGGGCGTGCTGTCGGCGGGGGACCGGTCGTTGAACGGGTGTGACGGGTGCTGCGGGCGAAGGGCCGGTGCTGTGGGCGTTGGCGGTGCGGGAGACGGAGGACGGCGACGTGATCGCGGAGGTGATCATCGAGGTGGGTGAGGAGGACTACGGAGCGCTTGCCGTGGATGCGTGGGAGAGCGGATTCGTGTCCTCGGCGGGGGACGCGCCGGTGACCACGGGCGTCGTCCGGGTGCGGGAGAACCGGGTGGCGGGGCTGGTGCTGGTCGGTGGTCGCCAGGTGTGGGAGCCGTTCCCGGCGATCGAGGCCTCCCCGGGCTGGCTGTCGGCCGCGGCCGAGGGCGGCGCGCTGGTCACCCTCGTCCCGCCCGGCACCTGGCCGCACCTTGCCGCACTTCCGCCCGACCGGCGCGCCGATGCGTTCGAGTCGGGATTGGAGGAGGCGCAGGACCGGGGGATGGTGCTGCGGGGCGTCGTCACGGTCGAGATGCTCTGAACGGGGCCTCTGTCGGGAGCCTGCCGGGTCGGACGACCCGGGACCAGGTCTGCCGTGCAGGTGGAGCAGTGGCTCGGACCACCGGCTGACCTGTCCGCCTCCCCTCTGCGGCGGGCTTCAGTTCCCGTCGGAGCCCACCGCCCGGTCGCCGTTTCCGGCCGGGGTCCCGTCGAGGAGCGCGAGAAGGGAGGCGACGGTGTGCCCGGCCTCGGCCGGATGGCGCAGTTCGGTGTCGGGGTTGATGTGGTAGCGGTTGCGGCGGCCTTCACGGCTGCGGGTGAGGTAACCGCCGGTTTCGAGGTCGGCGACGATGCCCTGCACGGCGCGTTCGGTCACCTGGCATGCGGTGGCGAGGTCACGCATCCGGATCTCCGGATTGCGGGCCACGAGGGAGAGCACCCGGGCATGGTTCGTGAGGAAGGTCCATCCGCTGCCGGGATCGCCACTGGTCATGACCCCATCCTACGATCAATGGTTCCTGCACTGCAATACGCGTATTAAGATTCACGTATCTATTGACATCTCTTGTGGGGCGGCGGACGATCGATTCGACAGCCTTGCTCCCCCAGAGGAGGCGCCCGTCATGTCCGAGAACCTCGGCCCGCTGAACCGGCTCACGCCCGCCCTCGGCCCGGGTACGACGGCCACGGCCGTGGGCTCCGTCGAGGACCTGCCGGACCGGCTGTTCGCTCGGACCATGCGCGGGTCCGACGGGGTGCTGCGCGTACACCTGTCGGGCGAGATCGACCCGGAGAACTCCGACGCGCTCCGGGGCGTACTGCTCGCCCTGGGGGAGGAGCGGCCGAGCGCCGTCGAGCTCGACCTGCACGACGTGGCCTTCATGGACTGCTCCGGCCTCAACGTCCTGCTCGAACTGCGCCTGCAGGGAATCGCCGCGGGATTTCCGGTCCGGCTGCGCGCCGCGAGCCGCACCGTTCTTCGCCTGCTGGAGGTCTCCGAGACGCTGCCGCTCTTCACCGGTGGCCGACCGGTCCGGGGGCCTGTGCTGACCACCCGGATCCAGCGCTGGCTGCTCACCTTCCCCGGCACCCCGGGCTGCCACGCCGATCAGCCGAGCGTGGTCGTCGCCCTCATCGGCACCGGCCCCGGTGGCCACCCGGCGTACAGCGACGCCGCCGGAACGGTGCGGGCCGAGATCACCGCCACGGGCCACGTCCACGTGCTGGACAGCGGGCCGCACCCCTCACCACGCACACCCCCGCACGCCCAGCCCCTCACCTGATCGCCGCTCCCGACCGATCCGGGCGCGAGCCGTTGAGCCGTCAGGTGGATCTCTGGCCGGGCCGCCGAGTGGCCCCGTGGCGCGGGGAGGCAGGCTTTGTAACGTGTCGCGGCAGGTGACCGTCCGAGGCCAGGAGTGCGATGCTCAGCAGCCGAACCTTCCGTTCACGGTGGTCGGCTGCCGTCGCCGGGCTGCCCGTGCTCCTGACGGCGCTCACCGGCTGCGCCAGCGGCGGCGGGGGCGGCGGTCCCGTGGCACTCAACTGGTACAACTTCCCGGACGACTCCGGCGCTCTCCAGCAGGCCGCCGACGGCTGCAGCAAGAAATCCGGCGGCCGGTACGTCATCCACTACAACAAGCTGCCCCGCACGGCCGACGGCCAGCGGCAGCAACTGGTGCGCCGCCTCGCCGCGCACGACGCCGGGGTCGACATCATGGGCCTGGACGTGACCTGGCCGGCGGAGTTCGCCGAGGCCGGCTGGATCCGTGAGTGGACCGGGGCGATGAAGGAGCAGGCGACCGCCGACACCCTCCAGGCGGCGGTGCAGACCGCCACCTGGAAGGGCAGGCTCTACGGCGCCCCCTACAACTCCAACACCCAACTGCTCTGGTACCGCGACGACCTGGTGCAGACTCCGCCCAGGAGCTGGGCCGAGATGCTGGCACAGGCCGGCGCGCTCGCGAAGGCCGGCAAGCCGCACTACGTCGAGATCCAGGGCGCCCAGTACGAGGGCCTCACCGTCTGGTTCAACACCCTGGTGACCAGCGCGGGCGGCACGATCCTGACACCCGACGCCCAGGCCCCCTCGCTCGGGCCGCCGGCCGTGGTCGCGGCCGGGATCATGCGGGCCACCGCACGGTCCGCAGCGGCGGACCCGTCGCTGCCCAACCAGATGGAGGACGAGAACCGGCTCGCGATGGAGTCCGGGACCGCCGCGTTCGAGCTGAACTACCCGTTCGTCTACCCGTCCATGAAGGCCAATCAGCCGGAGCTCTTCAAGCACTTCAAGTGGGCCCCCTACCCCGGGGTGACCGCGGACCGGCCCGCGACGGTGACCATCGGCGGCATCGACCTCGCCGTCGGGGCCTACAGCCGGCACCCCGACCTCGCCTTCGCGGCCACCCTCTGCCTGCGCGACCGCGACAACCAGCTCACCAACGCGCTCAAGGGCGGTCTCCCGCCGTCGCTGCGCGGTCTCTACCAGGCAGCGGAACTGACGAAGAACTACCCGTTCGCCGCGGACGTGCTGGCCGCGCTCGACACGGCGAGCGTACGGCCCCGCACCCCGGCGTACCAGAACGTGTCGATCGCCATCTCGCACACCCTGTCGCCACCCGCCGCGATCCAGCCCGAGAGCAGCATCGCCGACCTCCGGGGGCAGATCCAGGACGCACTCGGTTCGAAGGGGTTGATCCCGTGAGCCCATCCGCCACGGCCGCCGAACACGAGCGCGCCCGACCGCGTCCCGAACTGTCCGAGGGCGCGCGCCAGGAGCGGCGGCTCGGCCTGCTGCTCTGCGCGCCCGCGGTGGTCGTGATGGTCGCCGTCACCGCCTACCCCATCGCCTACGCGATCTACCTCTCCCTGCAGCGCTACGACCTCCGGTTCCCCGGGCAGGCCCACTGGGTCGGGCTCAGCAACTACGGGGCCGTCCTGACGTCCCCGTTCTGGTGGCAGGCCCTGTGGGTGACCGTCCTCATCACGGTCGTCTCGGTCGCCGTCGAACTCGTGCTGGGGATGGCACTCGCCCTGGTGATGCACCGGGCGATCTTCGGGCGGGGGACCGTCCGCACTGCCGTCCTGATCCCGTACGGCATCGTCACCGTGGTCGCCGCCTACTCGTGGCAGTACGCCTGGACGCCGGGCACCGGCTACCTGGCCGCACTGCTGCCGGCCGGGAGCGCACCACTGACCGACCAGTGGCAGGCCATCGGCCTGATCATCCTGGCCGAGGTGTGGAAGACCACCCCGTTCATGGCGCTGCTGCTGCTCGCCGGACTCGCCCTCGTCCCCGACGAGACGGTGTGGGCCGCCATGGTTGACGGGGCGAACTTCTGGCAGCGGCTGCGGCTGGTCGTCCTGCCGCTGATGAAGCCCGCCATCCTGGTCGCGCTGCTGTTCCGCACGCTCGACGCGTTCCGGATCTTCGACAACATCTACGTCCTGACGGGCGGCTCCAACGACACCGGCTCCGTGTCGATCCTCGGCTACGACAATCTCTTCACCGCCCTCAACCTCGGCATCGGGTCGGCGATCTCGGTACTGATCTTCCTGTGCGTGGCAGCCATCGCCTTTCTCTTCATCAAGATCTTCGGTGCCGCGGCGCCGGGCGGCGAACCGGAGCGGCGATGATGTCCCACCGCAGCAGGACCCTCACCGGCTGGGGCGTCGTCAATCTCATCGTGATCCTCTACGCGCTGTTCCCCGTGTGGTGGATCGCGGCGCTGTCGTTCAAGGACCCGAGCACGCTCACCGACGGCAACTTCATTCCGCGCAAGTGGACGTGGGCCAACTACCGCGGCATCTTCCAGACCTCGGAGTTCACCCGGGCCCTGATCAACTCCATCGGCATCGCCGTGATCGCCACGACGATCGCCGTCGTCCTGGGCACCATGGCCGCGTACGCGGTCGCCCGCCTGCGTTTCCCCGGCAAGCGGCTGCTGATCGGCATGTCGCTGCTGATCGCGATGTTCCCGCCCATCTCGCTGGTCTCCCCGCTGTTCAACATCGAGCGGGTGCTGGGCATCTTCGACACCTGGGCCGGGCTGATCATCCCGTACATGACCTTCTCGCTGCCGCTGGCGATCTACACCCTGTCCGCGTTCTTCCGCGAGATCCCCTGGGACCTGGAGAAGGCCGCCAAGATGGACGGCGCCACCCCCGCGCAGGCCTTCCGGCTGGTCATCGCGCCACTGGCGGCGCCCGGTGTCTTCACCACCGGGATCCTCGTCTTCATCTTCTGCTGGAACGACTTCCTCTTCGCGATCTCGCTCACCTCCACCACGGCGGCCCGGACCGTACCCGCCGCCATCGCGTTCTTCACCGGCAGTTCGCAGTTCCAGCAGCCCACCGGTTCGATCGCCGCCGCCGCCGTGGTGATCACCGTACCGATCGTGATCTTCGTGCTGCTGTTCCAGCGTCGCATCGTCGCCGGACTCACCGCCGGCGCAGTCAAGGGATGAGCCCGCCCCGGGCGGGACAGGAAGGCAGACCGTGGCCGAGATCGTCCTCGACGGCATCACCAAGCGCTACCCCGACGGTGCGCTCGCCGTCAAAGACTTCAACCTCACCATCGCCGACGGAGAGTTCGTCATCCTCGTCGGCCCCTCGGGCTGCGGCAAGTCCACCACCCTCAACATGATCGCCGGGCTGGAGGACATCACCGCCGGGACGCTGCGGATCGACGGCCGGGTGGTCAACGACAAGGCGCCCAAGGACCGCGACATCGCCATGGTCTTCCAGAGCTACGCGCTCTACCCGCACATGAACGTCCGCGACAACATGGGCTTCGCACTGCGGCTGGCGAAGGCCGACAAGGCGGTCATCAGGACGAAGGTCGAGGAGGCCGCCCGCATCCTCGACCTCACCCAGCACCTCGACCGGAAGCCGGCGAACCTCTCCGGCGGCCAGCGCCAGCGCGTCGCCATGGGCCGCGCCATCGTCCGCGACCCCAAGGCCTTCCTGATGGACGAACCGCTCTCCAATCTCGACGCCAAGCTCCGCGTCCAGATGCGCACCCAGATCGCCGCCCTCCAACGCCGCCTCGGCACCACCACCGTCTACGTGACGCACGACCAGGTCGAGGCGATGACCCTCGGCGACCGGGTCGTGGTCATGCGCGGCGGTGTCGTCCAGCAGGTCGGTACGCCGCAGCACCTCTACGACGCCCCCGTGAACCTCTTCGTCGCCGGATTCATCGGGTCACCCGGCATGAACTTCCTCGCAGCCAGCCTCGAACAGAACGCCCTGCGCACCTCGCTCGGCGACCTCGCGATCGACGACCGGCTGCGCCGCCTGCTGGAGGGGCAGGACGCCCCGCGCGACCTCATCGTCGGTGTCAGGCCCGAGGACTTCGAGGACGCCGCACTCGTGGGCGAACGGCGCTCCGGACAGACCTGCACCGCCACGGTCGACGTACGGGAGTCGGTGGGCTCCGACGTCTACGTCCACTTCACCGAGGAGGGCGGACCCGCAGGCACCGCCGAGCTCGCCGAGCTCGCCGCCGACTCGGGCCGCGCCGACACCGGGATGCAGGGCCACCGGATCGTCGCGCGCCTCGACCCCGCCACCAGCGCGGTCGAAGGCAGCCCCCTGGAACTGTGGATCGACACCGCTCGCATCCACGTCTTCGACCCGGCGACCGGCGCC
Source organism: Kitasatospora paranensis (assembly GCF_039544005.1). Taxonomy (NCBI): domain Bacteria; kingdom Bacillati; phylum Actinomycetota; class Actinomycetes; order Kitasatosporales; family Streptomycetaceae; genus Kitasatospora; species Kitasatospora paranensis. Next base: position 505,076 of record NZ_BAABKV010000001.1, on the reverse strand, counting down.
AACCTCACCCACCCCGAACGGGCCGGGCAGTAGGGCGGAGAGGGCGCGGCTCCGGGCGGCCGCCCGTCGCCGTCGCGACGGGCGCCGGAACGGGTGACGCCTGTCGTACCCGCGCGGTCCCGCCACCCTTCCCCGGGTGGCGGGACCGCGCGGTGGCGTGATGCGCGAGGTGCCTGCGTCAGTCCTTGAAGACGTCCTTCACTTTCTCGCCGGCCTGCTTCAGGTCGCTCTTCGCCTGCTCGCCCTTCCCCTTGGCCTCCAGACTCCTGTTTCCGACGGCCTTCCCGGCGGTCTCCTTGACCTTGCCCTCGATCTTCTCGCCGGTGTTCTTGACCTTGTCGCCGCTGCCCATGGGGTGCCTCCTGAAAGTGGCTCGGGGCCGTTGCATCAGGCGTCTGCCCGGGCTGGGGCGGGTGAACCGGACGAATGTCCAGGGGTGGCCGGCGGCCCGCGGAGTGCGGTCACCGACGGGCGACGGCGAGGCGACGCCCATGGGGCGATTGGCGGCCGTGCCGGGGAGCCTCCTCCTCCGGTTGGGATCCGCCGGCCCGGGAAGACGCAGGTCGAGGGGGACGGAAGCAAGGAGAGCGACATGATCGTTCTGGGTGTGATCCTGCTCGTGATCGGTCTCGTCACCGGTCTCGGATTCCTCTGGACCATTGGCGTGGTGCTCCTCGTCATCGGTCTGATCCTCCTGATCCTCGGCTCGGTGGGCCGTGAGGTGGGCGGACGCCGCCACTACTGGTGAAGCGCGTCCGGGCCGCTCGCCTTGGAGGCTGCCGTGCCGGTACTTGTTGTCCTGCTGCTGTGTGCTCTGCTGCTGTTCACGCTCGGCTTCGCCTTCAAGCTGCTCTGGTGGGCCGCACTCGCGGCCTTCGTGCTCTGGCTGATCGGCTCCCTACGTCGCGGCACGAGTACCGACAGCTCCGGTCGCAGCCGGCACCACCGGTAGCGTCCCCCGCTCCCATCGGCACACCGGGCCGCCACTGCCGCGCCCCGGACGTCCTTGTTTCGGGCGGCCCGGGCGGGTGAGACGAGCGGGCGGGGAGCTTCCCCCTCGCCGCGGGTGATTCCCGTCGGTGAGCCGCGCTGCGAACGGAGCCCATGCCCATGAAGGTCTCGGACCACATCCTGGAACGCCTGCGGCAGTGGGAGGTGGAGCAGGTCTTCGCCTACCCCGGGGACGGCATCAACGGCCTGCTCGCGGCGTGGGGACGGGCGGACGACAAACCGCAGTTCGTGCAGGCGCGGCATGAGGAGATGGCCGCCTTCGAGGCGGTCGGCTACGCCAAGTTCTCCGGCCGCACCGCGGTGTGCGCGGCCACCTCCGGACCGGGCGCGATCCACCTGCTGAACGGCCTGTACGACGCCAAGCTCGACCATGTGCCGGTGGTCGCGATCGTCGGGCAGACGGACCGGAGCGCGATGGGCGGCTCCTACCAGCAGGAGGTCGACCTGCTGTCGCTGTACAAGGACGTCGCCTCCGCCTACTGCGAGATGGTCACCGTTCCCGAACAACTGCCCAACGTGCTGGACCGGGCGATGCGGATCGCCACCACCGCGCGCACGGTGACCGCGGTGATCGTCCCGGCCGACGTGCAGGAACTCGACTATGAGCCGCCCGCGCACGCGTTCAAGATGGTGCCCTCCAGCCTCGGCGTCGGCCGCTACGCGCCCGTGCCCGCGGACGACGACCTCGCCCGGTGCGCCGAGATCCTCAACGCGGGGGAGAAGGTCGCCGTACTGGTCGGCCAGGGTGCCCGGAACGCCCGCCCGGAGGTCGAGCAGCTCGCCGAGGTGCTCGGCGCCGGTGTCGCCAAGGCCCTGCTCGGCAAGGACGTGCTGCCGGACACGCTCGCGTACGTCACCGGCGCGATCGGACTGCTGGGCACGCGCCCGTCGTACGAGCTGATGCGCGACTGCGACACCCTGCTGGTGATCGGCTCCAGCTTTCCCTACAGCCAGTTCCTGCCGGAGTTCGGCCGGGCCCGGGCCGTGCAGATCGACGTCGACCCGTCGATGGTCGGGTTGCGCTACCCCTTCGAGCTGAATGTGGTCGGGGACGCCGCGGAGACGCTCAGGCGGCTGATCCCCCTGCTGGACGTCAAGGAGGACCGGGCGTGGCGGGAGACCGTCGAGGAGAACACCGCCCGCTGGTGGGAGGTCATGGAACGTCGTGCGGCCGTGTCCGCGGACCCGCTCAACCCCGAGCACGTCGTCCACGCCCTCGACGCGCTGCTGCCCGACGACGCCATGATCGCCGCGGACTCCGGCTCCTCCGCCAACTGGTACGCCCGCCACCTGCGGATGCGCGGGGCGATGCGCGGCTCGCTGTCGGGCACGCTCGCCACCATGGGACCAGGCGTGCCGTACATGATCGGGGCGAAGTTCGCGCACCCCGACCGCCCCGCGATCGCGATCGTCGGCGACGGCGCGATGCAGATGAACGGTCTCGCCGAGCTCATCACCGTCGCCAAGTACTACCGGCAGTGGTCGGACCCGCGCCTGGTCGTCGCCGTGCTCAACAACCAGGACCTCAACCAGGTCACCTGGGAGATGCGGGCGATGCAGGGCGCCCCGCAGTTCGAGCCCTCCCAGCACCTCCCCGACGTCCGCTACGCCGACTTCGCCGTCCAACTCGGGCTCCACGGCGCCCGGGTGGAGAAGCCGGAGGACGTGGAGCAGGTGTGGCGACAGGCCCTGGCCTCCGACCGGCCGTACGTGATCGACTTCCGGACCGACCCGGCGGTGCCGCCGATCCCGCCGCACGCCACGCTCGACCAGATCACCGCGGCGGCCTCCGCCGTCGTCCACGGCGACAGCGACCGCGGCGCGATGATGAAGCAGGGCATCAAGGCGAAGATCCAGGAGTTCCTGCCCGGCAGCGGCAAGGAGTGACCCCGGTGAGTCTGCCAGCCGTTCTCCGCCCTCCGCCCGGCCGGGCCGCAGGCCCTCGCCCGGGCGGCGTACGACCTGCGCCACGGCCGCATCGAGCGGTCGCTTCCCTGCTGATGTCCGGCGGCGCCCTGGTCACCGCCGCCGAGATCTACCTCGAGCACGACCGGGCCAGCTTCGGCAACCGCATGATGTGGTGGCCCGTCGTGCTCGGCCCGCTCTCCGCCGGGGCCGCCTGGCCGGGTGCGCCAGCGAACGCGCCGCGCACACCGTCCTGCCGGTGATGTCCGCCGCGGTGGTCGCCAACGGCCTGCAGGGCACCTACCTGCACGCCCGCGGCATCGCTCGCAAGCCCGGCGGCCGGTCGATGGCCCGCTACAACGTCGAGATGGGGCCGCCGCTGTTCGCGCCCCTGCTGGTGACCCTCGTCGGCGGCATGGGCCTGCTCGCGTCCGTCCTGCGCCGGGAGCGGTGACCGTGCACGCCCGACGACCGCCGTCCCGCCGGATCGTCCCGTCGGGGGAGACCGGCCGGCGCGTCCCCGACTTCGACGTCCTCGACCAGTCCGACGCGTGGGATCCGGCGTCCGCCGCCACCGTGTACGAGCGCCTCCGACTCCAGCCGGACCTGCGGTTCTTCACCACCACGGAGGAGGCCTGCGCGGGCGCCCTGCTCGACCTGCTGCTCGCCCAGGACGGGCCACCACAGCACCCGAAGGTCCCCGTCCTGCAGATGGTCGACGCCCGCCTCGCCGAGAACCGGACGGACGGCTGGCGCCACCGGGACATGCCCGAGGACGGAGACGCCTGGCGAGCCACCCTGCGCGGCCTCGACGAGGACGCCGACGACCAGCACACAGCCCCCTTCGCGGCCTGCACCGCCGAGCGGCAGCGCTCCCTCGTCCAGGCCGTCCCGGACCTCCAGGGCGACGACTGGCACGGCATGCCCGCCGGCCATGTCTGGAGCCTGTGGACCCGCTACGCCTGCACCGCGTTCTACGCCCACCCGTGGACCGGGCGGCCGGCGATCACCGGGGCGAGCCAGCCGGTGATCACGTGAGCCGTCTCGGGGGCGCCCGACGCCGGAATCGGGGAACTGCACGACGACCACTGGACCCACAGCCGCCTCGCCGCCGTCGCCGGCCTGCGCGCCGCCGCCACCGCAGGCGTCACCGACCGCGGCACGCCGGCCGCTGGGATGCCCTCGCCGACCGGATCACCGCCCGTACCGCCGCCGCAGCCACCCACCCCACCGGGCGCTGGCAACGCACAACCACCGACCCCGGCGTCGATGCCGCTCTGCTGCTTCCCGCCCTGCGCGGCGCCGTGCCGGCCGACGACCCGCACACTCTGGCGACCCTGGAGGCCGTCCGCTCCGATCTGTGCGAGGACCACTACACCTACCGCTTCCGGCACGACGAACGGCCGATGGAGGAGGCGGAGGGCGCGTTCCTGCTCTGCGGCTTCCTCATGGCCCTCGCCGAGCACCAGCAGGGGCGCGCGGTGGAGGCGGCCCGAGGGTACGAACGCAACCGCGCCGCCTGCGGCCCGCCCGGGCTGTACGCCGAGGAGTTCGACATCGCCCGGCGGCAGCTGCGCGGAAGCCTGCCGCAGGCCTTCGTCCACGGTCTGATGCTGGAGGCCGCGGTGCGACTGGCCCGGCCGGTCCGGCACGGAGAGCTTCAGATTCCCTGATTGGGTGTCCGCGCCGTGGGCAGGCGCAGCGACAGTATGGATTGTCCGGCTTGTCTATTCGGAAGGAGACCGTGGTGAGCAAGGTCAAGGAGTCCATCGACGTGGACGTCCCGCTGCACAGCGTCTACAACCAGTGGACGCAGTTCGAGGACTTCCCCGTTTCATGAACGGGGTGGAGGAGGTCCGTCAGACGGACGACCGGCACTGCCACTGGACGACGAAGGTCGGCGGAGCGCGCCGCGAGTTCGACACCGAGATCGTCGACCAGCTGCCCGACGAGCGGGTCTCCTGGCGCACGGTCGGCGGTGACGTCCGGCAGATGGGCGTGGTGACGTTCCAGCGCCTCGACGATGCTCGCACCCGGGTGAGCCTGGCCATGGACTTCGAGCCGCATGGCATGGTCGAGAAGGCGGGCGACATGCTCGGTGTCCTGGACCGCCAGGTCAAGGGAGACCTCAAGCGCTTCAAGGGCTTCATCGAGGAGCAGGGCGGCGCGGACGGCGGGTGGCGCGGGCGGCTGGCCCCCGACGGGTCGGCAGCCGCCGGTGCCGGTGCTGGTGCGTCGGGAGGTCTGGCGGACGCGCCGATCCGGGAACGCCCCCAGGCCCGCATGACCGGTGAGGGCGCGCCGCCGCCCGAGGACCCGGACGGCATGCGCCTGGGCTGACGGCCCCGCCGCACTCGCCGGCGGTCCACCGCTCCGCGGAGCGGTGGACCGCCGGCGAGTGCGGCGGGGCGCCGACCGGGGAGAGGGGCCCGGTGGGCGGTCACCGGACCCCGCGCCCGGTCGGTGGATGTCCGAAGGCACTGTCCGCAAGGGCGGCCAGCAGGGCGGCAGGGTCCTCGTAGACCTCCAGCGCACCGGCGGCCCGCAGGTCGCGCTCGCCCCAGCCGCCGGAGAGCACGGCGATGCACGGCACCTTCGCGGCCCCCGCCGCCTCGATGTCCCAGACCGTGTCCCCGACGAATACGGCCTCGCGTGCCTCGGCACCGGCCTTCGCCAGGGCGGCCCGGACGAGGTCGGGCGCGGGCTTGCTCGCCTCGACGTCGTCCGCGCTCGTCGCGGCGGTGACCGCGTCGTCCGCGTCCAGGGCGCGCCGCATCACCGCCATGTCCCGCCGGGAGGCCGAGCTCGCCAGGACGACCGTCCAGCCCCGCGAGGCCACCGCGCGCAGCAGGTCCGCCGCGCCGTCGAAGGGCCGCAGCCGTGGCCAGAACCGGGCGTAGAGGGCCTGGTGGGCGGCGCTCATCGCGCTGTCCTGGTCGCGGTCGCGGTCATCGCCGAGGACGCGGTCGAGGAGCTGGTCGCCGCCCATACCGATCGACGCGTGGATGCGGGCCATCGGCGGGGCGTGGCCGTACTGGGCGAACGCTTCCGCCCAGGCCAGCGTGTGCAGGTAGTTCGTGTCGAGGAGTGTCCCGTCGATGTCGAACAGTGCCGTGGGCGCCATCTCTCCTCCTCCGCTCGAAGCCGGTCGGTCCGGCCTCGACGCTACGGCCGCTGCGCTCCGGCCGCGACGCACCGCGCCCGGGCGTTTGCCCCGGGGGCTGCCGGACACACGACGGGACATGGACGCATCGAGCCGGTCGGGACGGGTCGTCGCGGTGACGGGTGCCAGCGGCGGGATCGGCCGGGCCTGCGCCAGGGCGTTCGCGGAGCGCGGTGACCGGCTCGCCCTGATCGCCCGCGGCAGCGCTGGGCTGGAGGCCGCGGTGGCCGAGGCGCGACGGAGCGGAACGACCGCCATCATGGTCGAGACGGACGTCTCCGACCCGGACGCCGTCGAGGCCGCCGCCGAGCGCATCGAGAACGAGCTCGGTCCGATCGACGTCTGGGTGAACGACGCGTTCACGTCCGTGTTCGCGCCCTTCACGGAGATCACGCCGGAGGAGTTCCGCCGCGTCACCGAGGTGACCTGCCTGGGCTACGTCCACTCCACCCTGAGCGCCCTGCGGCGGATGCTGCCGCGCAACCAGGGAACGCTGGTGCAGGTCGGATCGGCGATCGGCCACCGCGGGATCCCGCTGCAGACCGCCTACAGCGGTGCGAAGCACGCGCTGCAGGGGTGGCACGAGGCGCTGCGGTGCGAACTCCTCGCCTCCGGCACGTCCGTGCGCACCACCATGGTGCAGATGCCGGCGGTCAACACGCCCCAGTTCGACTGGGTGCTGTCCCGGCTGCCGAACCGCGCCCAGCCCGTGCCGCCGATCTACCAGCCCGAGGTGGCGGCCCGGGCGGTCGTGCACGCGGCCGACCACCCGCGGCGGCGGGAGTACTGGGTCGGCGCCGGCACGGCCGCCACCCTGATGGCGAACGCGGTCGCCCCCGGACTGCTGGACCGCTACCTCGCGCGGACCGGCTTCGACTCCCAGCAGACCGACCGCCCCCGGCGTGCCGACGACCCGGCGAACCTCTGGAAGCCCGTCGACGGAAGCGAGGACCACGGCGCGCGCGGACGCTTCACAGACGGGTCGTACGACCGCAGTCTGCAGTTCGGGGCCACCGCGCACCGTGGCCGCCTCGCCGCCACGGCGGCCGTCGCCCTCGCCGTGGGCATCGGTGCCTTCGCCAAGCGGGCGAGGTGATGCGCATCGCGGGCCACCCGCAGGGGATGTGAACGACAACCGGGCCGTGTGCGACCCGACACCGGGTCACGCCAGCGGCGGCGGGCGACCGCCCGCAGAGCCGGCCGACACCGAGGAGCTACGTCATGCCGAGCGGATCGAGTCCCAAGCGGGAGCGCCAGTACGAGCACATCAAGGACAGCGCCCGGGAGCGCGGGGAGAGCCCCGAGCGGGCCGAGGAGATCGCGGCCCGCACAGTCAACAAGGAGCGGGCGCGGCACGGCGAGTCCAGGACCGCCAGCCGCTCGTCCACCCACGACATCTCCTCCGGCCGCCGGGGCGGGCTCCGCTCGCATTCCGGCTCCCAGGGGCCGACCTTCGACCAGCTCTACAACGAGGCCAAGCAGCGCAACATCAAGGGCCGGTCGAAGATGAACAAGAAACAGCTGGCCGATGCCCTCGGCCACTGACCCGCCAGGGGTGCGGGCGCGGCGCCCGGCCGAGGAGGAGCATGACCTTCGCCCACCCGGCCGAGCGCACCGACGGCGACCGCGGCCGGTTCGAACGCCTCGCCGAGGCGGCCTCCAACCTCACCGCCTCGCCGGCCTTCTCCGTGTTCTGCCTGCTCTTGGTGGCCGCGTTCGTCACCGTTCACGCCGCCCGCCTGTCCACGGAGTGGCAGATCCTCGTCGGCGACACCATGACAGCGCTGACCCTGCTGCTCCTCGCGTTGCTGAAGAACGCCGAACGCCGCGCCGAGCACGCCGTCCAGCGCAAGCTCGACGCCATTGCGGCAGCGCTGCTCGAAGAGCGCGAGGGCCCCGAGGGGACGGCCCGGCGGGAGCTGCGCGAGGCGATCCGCATGGACGAGCGCCTCTGAACCCGCGAGCGGCAGCAATCCCGGAAACCGCGGGAATCAGGCGAGGCGGTCGTTGCCTTCGCCGCCTTTTCCGGGTCCACTGAGGGCGAACGCACATGTCGTGCGTGCAGCGCCGTACGCACGGTCTCCATCCCCCGGGTGCCGTTGCGGGCGTGGCGCGATCGGGCGGTCGAGTTCTCCCATGTCCCCGGCCGCCCGTTCCCCTCGTCAGGTTCCCGGCCCGTCCTGGTCGCGCGCCCCGGCAGGCCGGTTCTCGTGGGTGGCCGTCCCCGGCGGGCGGACGTCGAGAACGGTGTCGGTCTCGGTGATACGCAGCAGGCGCCGCATCTGCTCGCGAGGAGCCGACAGACACAGGGCGATGCCGCGGTCGCCGGCGGTCCGGCGGGCCCGCAGGAATTCGTTGAGGCCGGCCGAGGCGCAGAAGGTCAGTCCCGAGCAGTCCACGACCACCGTGGCCGGTGGCGGCGGCCTGTTCAGTTCCTCCTCCAGGGCCTGACGCAGGAGGGGCGCGGTGTCCATGTCCGCGTCACCCATCGGCGCGACCGTCCGGATGCCGGGCACGTCCTCGCGGCGGACGATGCGCAGGCTGGGGCTCATGGTTGCCGCCCTTCGGCGATTTCCCCTCCAGTGTGGTCGCGCAGGCGTCCCTGTGCAGCGCCCGCTGCCGACTCCGCGGCGACGGTGCACCGATCCGCGTCCGCGAGGGTTACTCCGCGGGCTGCCGGACACACGCCCGGGGGAGAGGTTCGCGGGAGGAGGGCGCCCTGTGATCGCCGACCGCTCCGAGCATCGGCATCTGGATCTCGGTACCGCCGACAATCGTGGCCTGCACGAGGGGATGACCTTTGTCCGCCGGACGCTGGCCGCGTGGAACGGCACAGCCGTGGCCGGGGAGCGGGAGGACATCCTGCTCGTCGCCTGCGAACTGATGACCAACGCCTACACCCACAGCCCGGGAGCGACGGCGCTGGACCTCGACCGGGACGGCGGCCGGGTCACCGTGGCGGTCACCGACAGCGGAGGTCCGCGTCATCCGACGGTGCGGCCGTGGAGTCCCCAGGAGCCGCACGGCCACGGCCTGCACATCGTCGACCGGCTGGCCACCACGTGGGGCGTCTCACCGGCCACGGGTGGCAAGACGGTGTGGGCCCGGTTGCCGTGGTCGACCGGACCGGGGTGATGAGCGGCCCGCGTCGACGACCGGGCCGGGCCGACGTGTCGGCCGCAGTGGACCGTCGTCGACCGCAGCCCGACCGCTCACGGGTCGGAGAGGCCGAGCACTGAACTGGCACCGGTGAGGTCGAACAGGTGACGCACGCGGGGCCCGGCGGCCTGGACCACCAGCCGACGGCCGTCCGACTCGGCTGCACGCCGCACGGCGAGGACGGCGTTGAGTCCCGAACTGTCGCAGAACGTCACCGCGGTGAGATCCAGTTCGAGGTTGCCCGGCCCCGCGCGCAGGGCCGCCTCCAGCATCCGGCGCACCTCGTGGGCGCTGTCCTGGTCGATCTCCCCGGCCAGGACCAGAAGGACGCCCGAAGTGGTGGGGACGGCCTTCCCCTGCACCCGATAGGAGCCGCTGGGGCTCTGCGCCAGCCGTGGCCGGGGCGAGGGCGTTTCGCCGTCCCCCGTCTCCCGCAGGTGCGGCGGGCGATCCGATCGGTCGGACATGAGGACGCCTCCCTCGGCGTCGCGGGTGTCGTACGCGGCACCACCTTCAGGTTATGCCCGGTGGTCCTCCGGGGCGGGCGGCGCACCGCCACCCTGCGCCGTCCGTCACCGGTCCCGCCCCGCGAGGCGCTGTCGGCGCGCTGTTTCGCCCGGTGCCACCCGGGCAGGCGCCAGGGCCCGGAGAGGCAGGAGCGACACCATGGACGACCTCCCCCAAGGCGATGCCGGCGGCGTACCCGGACACGCGGACGAGAGCGACCAGCGGGTCCCGACGGTCCGTGCGGGCACCCCCGTCGCCGAACAGAAGGACGTGAAGGACGGGGAGCACGAGAGGCAGGAGGAGCACGAGCACGACGCCGCGGCCGGGAGGAGCGGAGCGGGCGAGCAGGACCGCGCGGGCCGGCGGGACCGGGCGGGAGGCCACCCGGACGGGGCGGGCCGCGACCGCACGGTGTGAGGAGCAGCGATGAGTCACCGGACGAGTGCGGACCACCCCGTCCGCCGTGGGCACGACCCGGGGGACCATCTGCGCCGGGTCGCGGCCGCCCAGATGGAACTGATGGCCGAGGACGTGCGGAGACTGGCGCTCGCCCTGCACGAGCTCTCACGCCGCGAGGGCACCCGGCGCCCGTCCGGGCCGATGGTCGGCCCCGTGGGTGCGGTGCCCCCGCCGGTCGCCGCTCCGGACTCCCGGCCCGATCCGGCCGCTGCCTGACGGCGGCCGGACCGCTGCGCACCCGTACCGCCAGGAGAGAAGGCCACCATGAGTGAGCGGATCCCGAGGAGGGCGCGGCCGCGCCGTTTCCTGATGTGCCCTCCCACGTACTTCGCGGTGGAGTACGCGATCAACCCGTGGATGGACCCGGCGGTCCCGGTCCACCGCGCGAGAGCTGTCCGCCAGTGGGGCGAACTGCGGTCGGCCGTCGAGGGGCTGGGGCACTGCGTGGAGCTGATCGATCCCGTTCCGGGGCTGCCCGACATGGTGTTCGCCGCCAACGGCGCGACCGTGATCGACGGGCGGGTCCTCGTGGCGTCGTTCCGCCACGCCGAGCGCTCCGGTGAGTCGTCCGCGTTCGAGCGCTGGTTCAGGGGGCGCGGGTACCGCCCGGTTCTCGCCGCCGAGCACGTCAACGAGGGCGAGGGCGACCACCTGCGGGCGGGTCGTACCGTGCTCGCGGGCTACGGGTTCCGGACCGAGCGGGCCGCCACCGCGGAGACCGCGCGCTACTTCGGGCGGCCGGTGGTGGGCCTGCGACTCGTCGATCCGCGCTTCTACCATCTGGACACGGCGCTCGCTGTCCTGGACGAGCGCACCGTGATGTTCTGGCCCGGGGCGTTCACCGCCACCGGCCGTCGTCGGCTGGCCGCGCTGTTCCCCGATCTGCTGGCCGTGGGGGAGGGCGACGCCGAATGCTTCGGGCTCAACGCGATCAGTGACGGGCGGCACGTCGTGCTGCCCGCAGCGGCCGAGCGCACTGCCCGGCTCCTGGCGTCGCGCGGCTTCGAGCCCGTGCCGGTGGAGACCGACGAACTCGCGAAGGGTGGTGGCGGCCCGAAGTGCTGCGTCCTGGAACTGGGGGCCGCCACGGTCCTCCCGGCGGCCGCCTGACCGTCCGGGCGCCGGTCCCGTACCGCGCCCCGGCCCGTGCGCCGGATTCGGGGTCACCGACGTGGCGCGGGGTAGGCGCCGAGGCAACCGAGCCCCACCGTCCGGGAGGTTCCGTCGTGGGTATCACCGCCGAAGGCCGCGAGCCGGTCCTGCCCCCGCCCCGGGGGCCGTTGACCGCCTACGTGGCCGGCCTGCTTGCCGGGCCGCCGACGTCCCGGGCGCCCGCGTACGAGGGGCCGGTCGACGCACCGTGGGACGACGACCACCAACTGGCGCTCTACGTCTGCTACGAACTCCGCTACCGGGGGTTCGCGGGCGTGGCAGCCGCCTGGGAATGGGATCCCCCGCTCCTTGCCTTCCAGCGGCGCCTGGAGGACGCCTTCCTGGCGGCCCTGCGGGCCGAAGTCGCACCGGTGCCGCCGCTCGCCGGTCAGCTGTCCGCGCTGCTGGTCGAGCCGGTGCACGGCAACGGCCCCTCGCACTTCCTGCGGGACGAGGGGGAGCGGTGGCAGGCCCGCGAATACCTCGTGCACCGCTCGCTGTACCACCTCAAGGAGGCGGACCCGCAGGCCTGGGTGATCCCCCGGCTGCACGGCGCCGCCCAGGCGGCCCTGGTCGCGGTGGAGCACGACGAGTACGGCGCCGGCCGCGCCGAGCGCGCCCACTCCCGGCTGTTCGCCGAGATGATGGCGGACTTCGGTCTCGACACCGGCTATGGGTACTACCTCGACGCGGTACCCGCACCGGCCCTCGCGGTCGTCAACATGATGACCCTCTTCGGCCTCCACCGGAGCCTGCGCGGGGCATCGGTGGGGCAGTTCGCCGCCGTCGAGGTGACGTCCTCACCCGGCTCCGCGCGCCTGGCCGAGGCATTCGGGCGGCTGGGCGCCGGGCCCGCGGGCACCCGCTTCTACCGTGAGCACATCGAGGCCGACGCCGTCCACGAGCAGCTCGTGCGGCGTGGCGTCATCGCGGCACTGATCGCGGACGAACCAGAGTTGGAGGCCGACATCGCCTTCGGAGTGGCCACCACCGCACTGCTGGAGACGCGGCTGGCTGACCACCTGCTGGGGGCGTGGCGCCGCGGCGCGTCGTCACTGCGGCGACCGCTCGCGGACGGCTGACCGGCCGACGCCCCGATCCCGATCGCCCCTCGCCCCGACGACACACCGCGGTGCCCGCCCGCGCCCCGTCACCCAGGTCGGCTACTCGCCGTTCCCCGGCCGCTCCGCGGCGCCGTCGGGCGGCTGCGCCGACGGTGACTGGTGTCGCAGAACGGGTACAGCCGACTTCGGCGGCACAGGCACAGGGCGACCACCGGGCGTTCGCTCCTGCGGACCGAACCGTCCGCCAGGACGACCTCGACCGGGCCCTCGACCAGTGCCGGCCCCACCCCGTCCGGGAGGACGATGCGGGTGCTCTCACCTCGGCCTGACACCGCGGACCACCACCAACTCCTCCTCGCGCTCGCCCACCGCGATCAACCCCCGCTCCTCGAACCAACCCGCCCGGGCGGACATGATCGGACCGAACGGCTGGACCCGCTGCGCCGTGACCCGGACGTCCAGCCCCGATCGCTCCAGCGCCAGGCAGGTGGCCTCGACACCGCACAGCGAGGACTGCACCAGCAGCAGCACACCGCCCCGGTCGAGCACGCCCGGCCCCTCCCGGCAGATCCGGTCCAGCAGGGCCCGGCCGTCCGGACCGGCGTCCCAGGCCCTCGCCGGGCCGCGGGCGGGCGGTTCGGCCGCCGCGGCGGGCACGTACGGCGGGTTGGAGACGACCAGGGCGAACTTCCGTCCCCGGACGGGGGCCAGCAGGTCACCGTGCCGCACGCGGATTCTCCGCCGGTGCAGTGCGCCGTTCAGCCACGCGGTCGCCAGCGCACGCCAAGAAACGTCGATCGCCGTCACCCGGGCGCCGGTTCCGGCGGCCGCCAGCGCCACCGCACCCGTGCCCGTGCCCACGTCCAGGACCTCGTCGCCGGGCCGCAGGGGCTCTTGCACCACCCTGGAGATCAGCAGGTCGGTGTCCTCCTGCGCCCGGTACACGCCCGGCGGTCGCATCAACCACATGCACCACGCCTGCCCTGTCCGGCGGAACCGACACGCCGCCCGCGGACACGCCGCCCGCCGTGCACCGCCGGCCGTGCACCGTCCGCCGCGCCCACCTGCGGTGGGCGGCCCGCGCGCGTCAGGCCGTGGCGGTGATCCCCGTGATCAGCCGGATGAGGCCGTCCCGTCCGCCGGCGGCCAGGGCTGCGCGCTGCCGGTCGGCACCCTGGCCGTCGCGCAGCAGGCGGTGCACCAGGGAGGTGACCTGGCGCTCGTCACCCGCCTCCCGCAGCGCGGGCAGGGTGTACTTGAGAAGGCCGGCGACGACGTCGCCCGCCTTGGCCGGATGCCCGGTCAGCGGGTCGTGCAACCGGTTCGTCAGGCCGTATCGTGCGGCGTGCCACACCGCCCCGGCCGCGAACTCCGGCGGCTGGACGGGAGCCGGTGCACCGGCCCGCTCGCCGGCCATCGCGGTCGCGACCAGCGCGCGGATCAGGCCCGCCAGCAGGACGGCCTCGTCCGGCCGGAGCTGCACGTCCGTCGCCCGCACCTCCACCGTCGGGAAGCGCTCGGACAGCCGCGCCTGCCAGTACAGCTGCCCCCGGTCGCGGATGATCCCGTGGTCGACGAGTGCGCCGGCACGCCGCTCGTAGTCGTCCGCGTCGGCGAACGGCGGCGGCGTGCCGCTGACCGGCCAGCGGCCGAAGACGACGGTGCGCCAGCTGGAGAACTGTGTGTCGGCGCCGTCCCACAGGGGAGTTCGCTCCGATGGCGACGAGGACGGGCAGCCAGGGCCGGAGCCGGTTCAGCACCGCCACGCCGGTCGCCCGGTCGGGCACGCCGACGTGCACGTGCATGCCGCAGATGAGCTGCTCGGCGGCCAGTTGCGCGGCATCCACCCGCATCGAGCGGTACCGCGGTGAGGTGCTGATCGCCGGCGTCCCCAACGGTGTGAAGGGCGCGGAACCCGAGGCCGCGAGGCGGCAGCCGACGTCCTCGGCGGCCTCGGCCAGCGAATGCCGCAGACGCAGCAGATGGCCACCCACCTCGTCGAGCCCGAGACAGACGGGAGTGTTCACCTCCACCTGGCACTGCAGGAGCTCGGACTGCACCTCCGAGGAGGCGACGGCGGGCCGGAGCCCCGCGGCCGTCCGGACGTGCTCGGCGCGGGGCACCGTTCTGCCGGTGGCGGGATGGATCAGGAAGAACTCCTCCTCCACGCCCACGGTGAGTGTGTCCATGGGTGGGTCGGCCTCCTCGGTTGACGCCGCCGGGCTGACGGTGCGTCGGATTCAGGGTCGAGGCGGCGTCGCGCCGACCATGAGGGCTGTGGCGCCATGTGCGGCGCACGTGCCCACCTTCGTCCCGGCGTCTGTCCGCATCGGCCGGATCGAACCGTGCCGGGGGCGGAGCGTGCGGGGCGCGGAAGGCCTCGGAGGCCGCGCCTCCGGAGCTCGGCCGGATTTCTCGGATTGCATCGGGCTGTGCGGGTAGGCGTTCCTGGTGCGGGGGTCGTCCGGTCAGGATCGGACGGCAGGGGGTCGATCCAGGTGGTGATGACGATGCGACAAGTTCTCGTGCGGCGGCCCCAGGTGCCGGCGCCCCGACCCCCGCTGGACCTTCGGACGCCGTCCGGCCGTCCGCTCCCGTACTGAGCGTGACCCTACGCCGCTACGGGCCGCAGATCGTGCGGCCCGTAGCGGTGTCAATGGTGTGCGGCGTCAGTGGCGCGCGAGGCCGGGGGCGGTGGGACGGCGCGTGCTGCGGGCGCGGACGTCATCCGCGGTCGGGGTGGCACAGGCGGGGCGGCACGTCGTCGAGGTCGACGAGGACGTCCATCGGCGGGTGGAGCCAGCGGATCAGCCGACGGCTCTCGGAGGGGCGCGGGTGCTGTTCGGAATGGAGACGCAGTGCGGTGCCGACGGTGCGGGACTGTGCCTCGTCGAGGAGGGCGGTGACGGCGCGGCTGCCGTTCCACGCCACGAGCAGGCGCTCGGGGCGGGCGACGGGGCCGAGCACGCCGACGGCGCGGGCCGGCTGGGCGGACATGAGGTCTTCCGTTCACGAGGGAGTCGGTCCCCTGCACGTCTACCCGTCGTCCGCATTCCGAACGCGGTGTCGCGGTCGGAGCCCGGAGAGGGCTGCCACGATGTCGCGGCGCCCACTCGCCCGTCCTCCTGCGGTCGGTCACCCGGAGACCCGGCCGCCGTCGTGAACGGCCGCTTGTCGGCGTCTCACCCGGGGCCGCCGCCCGACGACGACGACGGGCGGCGGCCGGGCAGCGGCGGTTCCGGCGCCCGGCCGCCGGGTGCGCCGAGCTCCGGCTCCAGGCCCTCGGTCACGCGCGTCACCGGACGGCCCACGTCGCCGCGCCAGGCCTCGAACGCCCAGGCCGTGGCCGCCACCAGCGCCGACCCCAGCAGCCAGCCGCCGAGGACGTCACTCACCCAGTGGACACCGAGGGCGATCCGGGTGATTCCCACGCCGCCGACGGAGACCGCGGCCGCGGCCCAGGCAGCCGGTCGCAGCCGCTGTGGGACGGAAGGCAGCAGGACGAGCAGCAGGATCGCGCAGGAGGCCGCCGCCGTCATGGCGTGCCCCGAGGGGAACGAGTAGCCGGGCGCGGTGGCCACCGGATCCGGCAGCCGGGGCCGTACCCGGGCGACCGACATCTTGAGGAGCAGGCCGATCAGGCCCGCGGCGGTTTCGGTGGCGGCCGCCCAGAGGGCCAGGCGCCAGGCTCGGCGGGCCAGCAGGCCCGCAACGACGACCGCCACGAGCAGCCGGAAGGTCAGTGGATCCCAGACCCGGTCACTGAGCAGCCGGACGGTCGCGAGGAGCCCGGGGCGGTCACGGACGACCGCGTGCAGGCGCAGCGCAGTCTGCTGGTCGACGGTCTGCAGCGGACCCCAGTGGGCCTCGATCAGCACGACGAGGACGACAGCGGGCACGGCGGCGACCGCGAACGCCACCCCGGCGGCCGCCAGACGTCCGGCGAACCGGAGGTCGGCGCGGCGAAGGGCGGCGAACCGGATGGACAGGGGACGCGAGGTGCTGCCGGAGGGAGTCATCGCACCGCGGCTACCCCGCTGCCGTGCTCCGAAGCCTGCCGTCCGACCGGGCCACCGCGTCGGGGTCGGTGACCGTGTCGCGCGGCGAGCACCGTCGGGACGGTGGGGCCCGCGATCACTGTCGGGTGGCCGTGTCGCGGCCGGCCTCACTGTCGGACTCCGTCTCGGGATCCGGGCGGACGGGGTCCCGGTGCCCTGTCCGGTCGGCCTCCAACTGCGCCGCGAACGCGACCCCGAGGAAAAGGGCGATCGCGGTGAGGTAGGACCAGAGCAGCAGCGAGAAGAACACGCTGAGCGGCCCGTAGACCGCGTCGAAGGAGCCGCTGATCCGCAGGTAGGCGCCGAGCAGCAGGGTGAGCCCCACCCACAGCACCAGATGGACGGCGGCCCCGAACGCCAGCCAGCTGTAGCCGGGCTGGCGGCGGCGCGGAGCCCTGCGGAAGACCACACTCGACGACAGCAGGGCGAGCAGCAGGCCGACCGGCCAGCGGAGCACCGCCCAGGCGGCGGCCGCGCCGTGGCCCAGGTGGTACACCTGCGAGACCGCGGCGGCGATCTCGGGGCCGGCGACCAGGACGACGAAGCCGAGCCCGAGCGGCACCCCGGCCCCCAGCGCCATGGCAAGGCCCCGCCCGTACTTGCGGTGGAAGGGCCGGTCGCGCTCGATGCCGTAGATGCGGTTCGACCCGCGCTCGATCTGGCACATCGCGGTGGCGACGTTGGCCAGCGAGAATGCGGCCCCGAACCACAGCGCCACCGCGCCGCCGCTCCCGGCCCGTTCGCGGCTCTGCTGGAGCACCTGGTGGATGGTGTCCGCGCTGGGCCCGGTGGTGAGCCGGCCGATCGTCAGCTCCACGACCTCGCCGATCCGCTGGGTGTGCAGCACCGACGAGAGGCCGACCAGGGCGATGGCTGCCGGCACGATCGACAGCACGGTCTGGAAGGCGAGCGCACGTGCGTGACTGAATCCGTCGGCGTAGCGGAACCGGACGAAGGCGTCGACCGCCAGGCGCCCCCGGCGCTCCGCCCGGAGCGAGGCCACGGCCTCGTCGGCGGACAGCTCCTCGCGGGCCCCGCCCCGTCGTCCGACCCGGGTGGCCGTGCCCATCAGTTCCCCCGTCCGGTCGCCGGGGCGGCCGGCTGCTCACCGGACACGGACCGCGCACCCGGCGGCGTGGCCGCATGCGCTTGTTCCCGCGGCGGCGTCTGCGCCCCGTTCATCCGCTGCTCCTGCCTCCGGTCCCGGGTCGGTTCATGGGCTCGTTCTCGGTCCTGTGCACGGTTCTGTTCCGGCGTCCTCTGCGAACCGGGGCGGCGCCGCACGCCGTCGGGCGCGTGGATGAGCAGCGCGGCGGGCTGCACCTGCAGGGTGAGGGTCCGGCCGGCGGGTACGGCTTCGCCGTCCAGTTCGCGTGGCGCGCTGCTGTCGGCGGTGACGGTGATGCGGCGGGCCCGGAAGTACTCGAGCGGCCCGTGCGCGTCCCCGGTCCGCCGTCCCGGGCGGCCCATGCCGAGCCCGAGGAGGGCGGCCGTCCAGCCGCCGATCCCGTGCGGGTGCAGCAGAACGAGGTCGAGGAGACCGTCGTCGGGCTCGGCCTCCGGCAGGAGCCGGACCCCGGCCTGCAGCGAGCCGACGTTGCCGACCACCGCCATCTGCACGCGACGCCGCAGCACGGGCTCGTCGTCGAGCGTCACGGCGATCTCCACCCGCTGGTCCCGCAGGTGCCGCAGGACGGGCAGCAGGTAGGCCGGCCAGCCGAGTCGCCGCTTCAGCCCGCGACCGGTCCCGGCCACGATCGCGGCGTCCAGGCCGATCCCGGCCATGGCGCAGACACAGGTCGGCACGATGCCGTCGCCCTCCGCGAACGCCAGGTCGATCCGACGGGGCCGGGCGGCGAGAGCGGTCCGCAGGGCCTGCACGGGGTCGCCGGGCAGTCGGAGGTTGCGGGCGAGGACGTTGCCGGTGCCGCACGGGACGATGGCCAGCGCCGTTGCGCTGCCGGCGAGGGCGTGCGCGCAGGCGGTCACCGTCCCGTCGCCGCCGCAGGCGACCACCAGGGCCGCGCCTTCGCGGACGGCCTGCGCGGCTACGCCGCGGCCCGGATCGTCGACGGTGGTGGCCGCGAACCGTGGCCGGTGGAAGCCGTGCTCGGCGAGCACGGCGCGCAGCGCCTCCCGGGTGGCCGGCCCCACCAGGTGGGGATGGAACACCACGACAGCACCTCCACCGACCACCGCCGGGTCGCCGCCCGCCGCGCCTGCGGTGCCCGGCGTGTCCGCGGTGCCGGCGGCGCTCGCAGGAATCGCCGGGCCGGCGGCCTCCGTGTCTGTACGGTCCGAAGGGTCCGTGGTCCCCGGTTCGAGCGGGGCTGCCGACGCGAGCACTCCCGGGGCCGCGTTACGGTCCGCAGAGGCTCCGGATCTCCCGTCAGCTGTCCCCGCGGCGGTGGGGGACGGCGCCCGGTCCGCGAGCAGCGCCCGCCACATGATCCACAGCACCAGTCCGCCGTTCAGCAGACCGGCCAGCACATCGGTCGGGTGGTGCATGCCCCGGTACAGGCGGCTGGCTCCGACGAGCAGCGGCAGCAGCAGCGCCGTGACGGCCAGCGGCACCCGCGCCGGTGACCGGACGAGGAGCAGGAACAGCACCGCCAGCCCGCCGTACAGCGCGAGGGCCGCGCCGGTGTGCCCCGACGGGAAGCTGGACGTCGGCGGCGCCGCGTCCATCGCCGGCACGGCCGGCCGCGACCGCTCCACGCATGCGGTGACCAGCAGGAACACCGCCGACTGGGCGGCCACCGAGCCGCCGAGGAACGCCGCCTCGCGCCCGAGCCGCCCGCGGCTTCCGGCCAGCAGCGCGACCACGACCACTGCGGTGACCGATACCACGGTGGCGGTGCAGGCCAGTTGGGAGAGCCATCCGCTCACGGTGTCGAGCGCCGGGACGCGCGACCTCGCGAGCCACTCGTCGAGACCGCTGCCCGGCAGGCCGGTCGCCCGCCGCACCGGTCCGGTGAGCAGCAGCCCCAGCAGCACCATCAGCATCGTCTGGAGGCCGAGCGGCAGCACGACCCGCCGTCCGAGGGCCATGCCCCGCAACATCGTCATGCGCCCCGTCTGCCCAGTGGCGGGGATTTCAGCCTCAGCCGTGCGGGCGGGTTCCGCACCCGGTGGGCAGGGACGGCCGGGCCGCTCGTGCCCCCTGGCCGGCGGGGCTGCCCAGCGGTCACAGGAAGTGCCGGATCGGCGCGGTGGCGGCCTCCAGTGCACGACGGCCCGTGCCGCGGCGCCGCCAGCGCCCGGGGTCGAGCCGCTCGCTGCGGGTGACGTCCTCGTCGAAGTGCGCGTCCAGTCGGGCGGTGAACTCCTCGTCGATGACCGCGAGCATGACCTCCTCGTCGTGGTCGAGGGAGCGCCGGTTGAAGTTGGTGGACCCGATCAGCGTGGCGATGCCGTCCACGGTCAGCACCTTGGCGTGCATCATGGTCGGCTGGAACTGCCAGATCGTCACGCCGCTCGCGGTCAGGTCCTCGAAGAAGCGCCCGCCCGCGAGTTGGCACACCCGCTTGTCGGTGTGCGGCCCGGGAGGAGGAGTTCCACCTCGACCCCGCGCCGCGCTGCCGCACAGAGCAGGTCCACGAAGTACCGGTCGGGCGCGAAGTAGGCGGTGGCCAGGCGAAGGCGCTGCTCGGCGCCGGAGATGACCACCCGCATCAGCGTCTGGAGGTCCTGCCAGCCGACGCTGGCGGAGCCGCGGACCACCTGCACGACCGCCCGGCCGGGCTGCGCGTGCTCCTCGAACCGGTCGGCCGGCCCGTACAGCGCGTCCTCGCGGCACTCCGCCCAGTTCTGGGCGAAGGCGGCGGCCAGGCCGTCCACCGCGGGACCGCGCACCTGCACGTGGGTGTCGCGCCACTCGTCCGGGTTGCGGGCGTCGCCGCTCCACTCCTCGGCGATGCCGACGCCCCCGGTGAACGCCGTCCGTGCGTCGACGACCAGCACCTTGCGGTGGCAGCGGTGGTTCTGTTTGAGCGGTGAGAGCCGGACCGGCCGCCGGAACCAGGCGACCTCGACACCGGCGGCCGCCATCAGGTCGAGCAGTTCCCGTTCGATCAGCCGGCTGCCGAAGCCGTCGAGCAGCAGCCGCACCCGCACGCCCTGACGGGCCTTCGCCGCCAGGGCGTGGGCGAAGCGGTGGGCGATGTCGCCGCGCCAGTAGACGAAAGTCGTCATGTCGACCGTGTGCTCGGCCTCCTCCACGGCCTGCAGCATCGCCGGGAAGATCTCGTCCCCGTTGCGCAGCGGGAGGAGCTCGTTGCCCTCGGTGGCGGCGATCCCGATCAGCCGTTCCAGCCGACGCCGCAGCGCCTGCTTCCGGGCCGTGACGTCCGCCTGCGGCGAGGGTGTCTCCCGGAGGCGATGTGTCACCGGCGGGAGTGGCTCGGCCTGTGGTTCGGCGGTACGGGCGGTGCTTTCGGACAGCACGGAATCCCCCTCGGGGCGGGTCGGGAACGGGCCGGGGTCGGCGGCCTCCAGGACGGCCGTCGGCTACCCGCTGCGCGGAATCCCATGGCACCCGATGGCGCCCGGTGACGCTCGACGGCGGATTCGGCAGCTCGGCGACGGACGAGGCGAAAACACCCGCGGTGCGCGAGCTGCTCAGCCCGGCCACCGACCGGACCGCGCCGAGCGTCGCCGCCCCTGCGCCGATCTCCGGCGTTGACCACCGCTGCGAGTCCTGACGATCAGTGCGATCGGTCACGTCGTCCGTGACCGTCTGCTTCGTGCCGTCCACGGCAGGCCCCGTTCGGGGGAGTGTCCGGGCGCGGTCATGAGCGGGGCCGGACGGCGGCCGCGGCTGCGGTGACGGAGGTGGCTCGGCTCGCGGCCCGGGCGGCCCCGAATGTCTGGACGTACGCCGGTCGGTCCTTCCCGCGGGCCGGTCGGCACCGGATGGGGCAGCGTTGTCGGCCATGGGGACCTTCTTCGCACGCATCACCACCGCCATGGCGGACAGTTCGGACAACGTCGGCGTCCGGATGCTCAAGGCACTCGACGCGGTCGGCGAGGCGAGTGAGCTGGACCGGGTCACCGAGCCCGTCAGGGACGCCGTCCGGGCACTGCCGCTCGGGCGACTGCGCAGCATCCTGCAGGGCCGCCCGCTGGGGCATCCGCTGCATCCGGTGCTCGTCCAACTTCCCATCGGGGCATGGACGTCCGCCACCGTGTTGGACATGGTGCCGGGGTGCGAACGGGCCGCCAAGTTCCTGGTCGGCCTCGGCGTGGTCGCCGCCGCGCCGGCCGCGTGGACCGGGTGGGTCGACTGGGCGGAGCAGCACGAGCAGCAGATGCGTACGGGCCTCCTGCACGCCGCCTCGGTGGCGACCGCAGCGGGTGTGTTCGGCGCGTCGTGGGTGGCCCGTTCCCGCGGTCGCCACGGGCTGGGGCGGGCCTTGGGGCTGGCGGGTGTGACGGCGGTCGGCGGTGGCGCCGCGATCGGTGGCCATCTCGCCTACCGGCAGGCTTCCGGGGCGAACAAGGCGGAGCCCGTTGCGCACGTGGTCGAGCCGGGCTGGCGGACGCTGGGGCAGGTCGAGGAATTCGCGGTCGGCGAGGCCGTCCGTCGGATGGTCGGCGAGGTGCCGGTCGTCGTCGTCCGGGAGGCCGACGAGGTGTTCCACGTCCTGGCCGACCGTTGCAGCCACGCCTCCGGTCCGCTGTCGGAGGGGAGGTCGCCGACGGCTGTGTGATCTGCCCGTGGCACGGGAGCGCCTTCCGGCTTTCCGACGGCTGGAACGTGGGCGGCCCGGCGACCGCACCGCAGCCGCGGTTCACCACGCGGACCGGCGCCGACGGCAGCCTGCAGGCTCGCCTCCCGGGTGCCGGCTGAGTCCTCTGCCCCGTACCGACTGTCCCTGCTGCGAACCGGTGGCACCGCACGGCGTCCGACCGGCCCCGGCCGCTCCTCGAAGGCCACTCCCGCGCCCTCGCGGCCTGTCCGACGCGGCGGCCCATCCCCCGCCGACGGGAGCCCCCGTGGCACACAAGGAAATCCGGCGCGAGGACCGGAACCAGCAGGAGGCAACCGAGGCCCGGCCGCCCGCCGATCGCTCGTACGGTGACAGCGCCTCCGACCACACCGAGCCCGCAGACGGACCCGACCCGCGGCGCCCCGACACCGCAGCGGTGAAGGAGGGCTACGACGCCACCGCCGAGAGCACCGCCACGGCCCGGGCCCCGCGAACGGACACCGTCCAGCCGCCGGACGACGACCCTGAGGAGTAGAACGCCCGCCGGCCTCCGGATGGGCGGGCCCGGGCCGGGCAGGTCCCGGCGGCCCGGCAGGTCGTACGGCCGAAGGGTGCGGGATTGCCTGGGGTCGGTCCGGCCGCCGTGTCCCCCCTCGTGACGGCCGGATCTCGCCGCTCGGACCGCGCGGGCCCGCTGGTGCTCACGCCGACCGGACGGCCCGGTCGCAGCGCGGGCAGACGGTGCCGGCGAGGTGCGGCGGGAACCAGCGCTCGCCCGGCGTCGCCGGCTGCCAGGGCTCGACCACCATGCTCGCGGTGTCGGTCCCGCAGGCCGTCACCGGGCCCGGGTCACCGGGCACGTCCGGATCGGACCCGGCCGTGTGCACGACCAGGAGGTCCGGCCGATCCGGCTGCTCCACCACCACGAGGATGCCCACCACCCCACCCTCCCCGGCCAGGAACCGAGCCGCACCCTGTGACCGGCCATCGGGCACCGGCCCGCGCAGCCGAGGGGCCGGGCGCGACGACATCACGCCCTGCGGGCCGGGCCCGTGCGGAGCGCCGGGGATGGTCGCGGAGTTCCGCGCACCGACGTCAGGGCTTCGGCGAGTTCGTGGTCGGACAGGCGGTGGTAGTCGGTGTACCAGTCCGCGACCGACCGGAAGTACCACGGCAGGCTCAGACAGACGAGGTCGTCGACGACCGGCCGGACGGAGGCAGCCGCACGGGGTGCACAGACGGGGGTGGCGACGACCACCCGGGCGGCCCCGGCGGACCACCCGTCGCGGACCGCGCTCAGCGCGGCGTCGCCCGTGGCGAGTCCGTCGTCCACGAGGACGACGGTCCGTCCTTTGCCGCGAATGACGGGGCGGGGCGGCTGTGTCGCCCAGTGGCCGGGCGGCACCTCGCCGGCCAGCTCGGCGTCCAGGCACCGCGCCACCTCGGCGGCCACCGCCAGTCCGCCCCGGGACAGAGCGAGGACAACCGGGTCCACCATCGGCTTGCGCGAGGCTCGGGCCAGCCGGTCGCCCAATTGCCGGCCGGCGTTCCGGCGGTCGCTGAATCTCACCGCACTCACCTCTGATCGGGCCGCAGTGCCCCTTCGTGGCAACCGCTCCCCGCCGCGCCTACCCGAGCGCTCCCGTTCGACGCATCGCGGCCGGCGGGCGGGCAGTTTCCGTGCCGGCGGGTCGTTCTCAGCCGACGGGGTAGGCGCGTCTGGTGACCGGTCGGCGCCGCCGGCCCACGGAGTGGGAGACGGATCATGGCCGCAGCTGGTTCGGACATACCTCTGAGTGAGGACCAGGCAGACCTGTACGCGTGGGCCGGGGCCCTCGGCTGGTCGGTGGACGGGGGGACGCCCGTCGCCCGGGACCTCCTGCGGATCCGGCGCTCCGGGCGTCTCGTGGAAGCCCACTTCTGGCACGACGGCGGGTTCCGCTTCGCCCGTGCCCACGGCCCCGACGGCCCCGACCTGGAACTCGACCTGCCGTCGACACTCGACTTCCTGGAACACCACGGAACGGACCTGGGCGACGGGCCGGCCCCCTCGGGGGCAGCCGTGTCGAAGCCCGTTCCGCCATCCGAAGCAGGCACCGCCGCACACGCGCCCCCGGCGGGCGTGCCACCCCAGGAGACGCGGCCGGGCGAGGGGAGCACCACCGCCGGCATCTCCGTGCCCGAGCCGACGGAGGTGCGCCGTGCATGGGGACCCTGGCCGATCGCGGTGCTCGCGGTGCTCGTCGCCTGTGTCGTGCTCTTCTTCATCGCCCGTGCCGCGGGCTGATGACGGCCCGGCGGTCGCCCACGGCGTCCCCTTCAGCTCCGCCCCGGACCGCCGCCGGCTGCTCCGGGGCGCCCGGGCCGCGCGGGCAGTAACGTGAACAATCCGCTCCGTCGAGCCGCGCCGGGAGGTGAACTGTGGGCAGCTACGTCGAACACGATCTCACCACCCTCGCCGACATCCTCGAATCCGCCGCCCGCTCCCTGCCGCCCGATCTCCACCCGCGTGCCCGGCGCACGGTGGCCGCTTTCGCCCGTGACCGGGACGACTACCGGATGCTCCTGGACGCCCTCGGCCTCGTCCCCGACGATTCCGCCGTGCCCGGGGCCGCGGGCCGAGGCCCGGATCAGGAGCGGGCGGCCCCGAGCGTACCGGGCGCACGTCGTGCCGGACGGGCCGACCGGACCTGGGATGATGGCCGGCATGGACATCCGGCGCAGGAACAACGTGACCGTCACGGGAAACCCGCACGGGCGGGTGGTGGTGCTCGCCCACGGGTTCGGCTGTGATCAGAACATGTGGCGCCTGACGGTGCCGGCCCTCGCCGAGGACCACCGGGTGGTGCTGTTCGACTACGTGGGCTCGGGGCGCTCGGACCCGTCGGCGTTCTCCGAGGATCGTTACGCCTCCCTGGCCGGCTACGCCCGGGACGTGGTGGAGGTGTGCGAAGCCCTCGACCTGCGGGACGCGGTGTTCGTCGGCCACTCGGTGAGTTCGATGGTGGGGGTGCTGGCCGCGGAGGCGGCTCCGGAGCACATCGGGGCGCTGGTGATGGTCGCCCCCTCACCGCGGTACATCGACGACGACGGCTACCGGGGTGGCTTCAGCACCGAGGACATCGACGAACTGCTCTCCTCACTGGAGTCCAACTACCTGGGCTGGTCGGCGGTCATGGCGCCGGTGATCATGGGGAACGCCGAACGGCCCGAACTCGGCGCGGAGCTGACGAACAGCTTCTGCGCCACCGACCCGGAGATGGCCCGGGTCTTCGCCCGCACGACCTTCCTGTCGGATTCCCGGGACGAACTGAAGCGCGTCAGCGTCCCGACCCTGGTGCTGGACTGCGCACGGGACGTCATCGCCCCGCCGGAGGTCGGCGCCTTCGTCCATCGGGCGATCCCCGGCTCCACGCTGATCACACTCGACGCGACCGGTCACTGCCCGCACCTGTCCGCACCCGAGGCCACCAACGAGGCGCTCCTCGCCTTCCTCAAGGGCCTGGGATGACGTGCCGGGAAGGACAGGAGGGCGCAGCGCCCGGGCCCGAGGACGGCTCGGTGGTGACCTCCGCGTTCGCCGCACTGCTGGAGGACAGTTCCGAGGACCTGTACGAGCACGCCCCCTGCGGCTATCTGTCCACCCTGATGGACGGCACCATCGCGAAGATCAACGGGACGCTGCTGGGCTGGCTCGGCCTGGAACGCAGCGCCGTGGTGGGCCGGAAGCGCTTCACCGACCTGCTGACAGTGGGCGGGCGGCTGTACCACGAGACGCACTTCGCTCCGCTGCTGCAGATGCAGGGGGAGATCAGCGGCATCGCCCTCGAGATCGTCCGCGGTGACCGGACGAGGATGCCCGTGCTCGTCTCCTCCGCAGTGAAGCGCGGCAGTCACGGGGAGCCGTTGCTGATCCGCACCACCGTGTTCGACGCCCGGGACCGCCGGTCCTACGAGGAGGAACTCCTGCGCGCCCGGAAGGCGGCCGAAGAGGCAGCACGGCAGGCGCAGGCCGACCGGGCCCGGCTGCAGGACGCCCTCGCCGCCCTCCAGCAGGCACTCCTGCCCCCGTGCTGCCGTCGGTGCCCGGAGTGGAGACGGCCGCCCACTACCACACCGCCTCACCCGACCGGCTCGGCGGCGACTTCTACGACTTCTTCCCGGTGGGCGAGGGGCGCTTCGCCTTCTTCCTCGGCGACGTGTGCGGCAAGGGGCCGCAGGCTGCCGCGGTCACCTCCCTGACCCGGCACACGCTGCGCGCCGCCGCCCTGCACGACCCCGACCCCGTCTCGGCGCTGTCCACGCTCAACACCGTGCTGCACGAGCGCTATTCGGGCGGCGACCCGCGGTACTGCACCGCGATCTTCGGCATTCTCGAACCCGACCCGTCCACCGGCCGGGTCGGCGTTCTCCTCGGGTCCGGTGGCCACCCGCCGGCCCTGGTCCTGCGGGCCGACGGCACCGCCGACTTCCTGCCCACCCCCGACGGCCTCCTCATCGGCATCCTGCCCGATCCCCACTTCACCACCGCCACCACCACCCTCGCCGCCGGCGACACCCTGCTGCTCTACACCGACGGCCTCCCCGAAGCCCGCACCGGCCCGGGCCGCACGGACCGCTTCGGCGACGACGCCCTGCTCGACTTCGCCGCCGGCCTCGCCGGCCGGCCTCCCCAGGCCGTCGTCCGGGCCCTGACCGGCCTGCTGGACGACTTCGGCGACGGCCTCGACGACGACACCGCGCTGCTCGCGCTCGGCGCTCCCGCCGCGGGCGGGCCCACCGATCCGCCTCCCGGCCCGGGGACGAAGAACGCATGATGAGCCCTCTGAAGATCACTGTCCGAGACGCCGCGACCGGCCCCGTCCTGGAGGTTGCCGGTGAACTCGACTACGCCACCGCCCCAGGGCTGCGCGATCTGGTCACCACCCTCACCCTCCGACCGGGCCAGCGCCTGGTCGTGGACCTTTCCGGGATGGGCTTCTGCGACTCCAGCGGCCTGACCGCCCTGCTGGCGGCCCGTCACCACGCCCACGCCGCGCAGGCGGAGATCGCGCTTGCCGCCGTCCCCGCCCACACGCTGCGCACCCTGCACATCGTCGGCCTGGACCAGATCTTCACCCTCCGCCCCGACGCCGAGTCCGCCACCCGGGCCTGAGCCCCGGGGCGGGCGCCTGTCCCCACCAGGGGACTGCGGCCGCCGGCGACGGGCAGGCGCCGGGCCAGGCGAGCACGCTCCGCATGGACTGTCGCTCGCCCGAGGCGGCCCGATGACGGGGAAGTGCCGCCCGGCGGTCAGCGGTGCAGGGCGGGCAGGACGAGTTCGCGGTAGGCGTCGAAGAAGATCTCCTGGTCGGGGCCGATCTGACCGATGTACACCTCGTCGAAGCCGGCGCGCTGGTAGGCGCGGACGGTGTCGATGTGCTCGTCCTCGTCGTCGCCGCAGGTGACGGCATCGGCCACCATCTCGCGCGTGACGAGTTCGCTCGCCTGCTCGAAGTGCGTGGGGGTGGGCAGGATCTGCGCCAGCTCACCGGGCAGGAGCTCGGTCGGCCACAGCCGGTGAGCGGTGTCGACGGCCTTGTCCCGGTTGCTGCTCCAGCAGACCTTCACCCCGCCGACCACGGTCTTCCCGGTGCCTCCCGCGTCCCGGTAGGCCGCCACGAGGTCGGCGTCGGGGCTCATCGTCACGAAGCCGTCGCCGAGCTGCCCGGCCACCTCGGCCGCCTTCGGGCCGAAGCCGGACACGTAGATCGGCAGCGGCCCGGCGGGCGCGGTGTACAGCCGGGCATTGTCGACGGCGTAGTGGCGGCCGCGATGGTTGACCAGTCGCCCGGTGAACAGCTCTCGCATCACGCCCACCGCCTCCTCCAGCATGTCCGCCCGCTCCGCGAACGACGGCCACCGGTCTCCGTTGACGTGCTCGTTCAGTGCCTCCCCGGTCCCCACACCGAGCGCGAAGCGGCCGCCCAGCAGCACGCTGGAGGTCGCCGCGGCCTGCGCGGTCACCGCAGGGTGCATCCGAACGGTCGGGCAGGTCACGAGCGTGGTGACCGGCAGGTCGACAGCCTGCGACAGGGCCCCGATCATCGACCAGACGAACGGGCTGCTGCCCTGTGCATCGTTCCACGGGTGGAAGTGGTCGGAGATGGCCAGGCGGGTGAACCCGGCCTGCTGCGCCTGCCGGGCCTGGTCCAGAAGCTCGGCAGGTGTGAACTCCTCGCAGGACAGGAAGTAGCCGTAGTCGGTCATGGAAGCCTCCACCCCACCGGCAACAGCGCGCTCGTCACCCGGCCCAGGTGCCGGGGGCGACTGCTCCGGGACGCCTCGACGAGCAGCCCGCCGAGCATGGACAGGTTCTTCAGGAAGTGGATGCGCTGCTGGGCGCGCTCACCCGCGTCCTCGGCCTCCCAGAAGCGGTGACCGGCCCAGGTCACCGGCACCAGGGTGCAGGCCAAAACGGCGGACGACAGCCGCGGCAGCCGCCCGAGCGCGAGGAGCGAGCCGGCGACGGCCTGCACTCCGCCGTTGAGCCGCACTGCGGTGCGGACGTCGCTCGGGACGCCAGGCAGTGGCTCCAGCGCGTCGACCACCGGGGCCGCCGCCGGGACCAAGGGCTTGGGACGCCGCACCGCACCGGCTCCGCCTGCGATGAACATCGACGCCAGCAGAGGGCGCGCACAGACATTGATGATCTCCATGACCAGCGCCTGTCCATCGGGCCGCGGTTCAATCACGCGGACCGTCCTCGGGGAGGACGTGCACAGCTGCCTCGACCGCGGCGGCCCCGTCACCCGCACCCAGGCACCGCGCGCCGACCTCCCGCTCGCGGACTTCCGCTTCTCCCAGGACGAGAA
This sequence comes from Kitasatospora paranensis, assembly GCF_039544005.1. Classification (NCBI taxonomy): domain Bacteria; kingdom Bacillati; phylum Actinomycetota; class Actinomycetes; order Kitasatosporales; family Streptomycetaceae; genus Kitasatospora; species Kitasatospora paranensis. The sequence continues at coordinate 476,033 of NZ_BAABKV010000001.1, read as the reverse complement.
CGACGACGCCGTCCAGGAGGTCTCCGACGGGGCCGGCGGGTCGTCCGACTGGGTCCCCACCCTGCCGGACTACCTCGACGTCTCGGTCACCAGCTCGACCGCGTTCAGCCCACCGACACCATGCCGCTCTCCACCCGCGCCAAGCTCCGGACGGCTGCGCCTCGGCGGAGGAGGCTGCCCGCGGCGGCTGCGTCCTGCGCGATCCGGCCGTCGGCGAGCGGCCGCAGGTGCTGCTGCTCGCCACAGGCTCGGAGGTGCACCCGGCACTCGCGGCACAGCGACTGCTGGCCGACGGCGGAGTGCCGAGCCGGGTGGTGTCATTGCCGTGCCTGGAGTGGTTCGCAGCCCAGCCCCGCGCGTACCGGGAGGAGGTCCTGCCGCCTGGTCTCACCGCCCGGGTCGGCGTGGGGGCCGGCGTCGCGCTCGGCTGGCGGGAACTGGTCGGCCCGCGGGGCCGGATCGTGAGCCTGGACCGCTTCGGTGCCTCGGCCGACTACCAGCGCTCTACACCGAGTTCGGCCTCACCGCCGAGGCGGTGGCCGACGCCGCACGGCAGAGCCTCGCCGAGGCCGGGTGAGGCGCCGTCCGTGGGAAGGCGCACCGGGCTCGCCCGATAGGACTGGCCCGACATGAGCGGACCGTCCTGCCGGACGTTCCCGCCGTGACGCCGAACGACGGCATCCGCGTCCCGCACCCGGCTGACGGCTCCGTCGGGAGCCGGGCGTCTGCCGAGTGCGGGGCCGGGAGCGCTGCTCCCGGCGCCCCGTGGCTACGGTCGGGCGCTGTGCGCCGCCGGCCCGCGCGGATGCCCGACCAGTACCTCGGTACTGGTCTCCCGGTGCCACCCGTTGAGGAGGTCGGCCTGCGCCCGGGCCCGGTCCGCCAGGCGATCGACCGCGGCGGCGTCCAGACGCGGGTCGTCCTCGGCGACGCTGCGCAGGGCCCGCCACAGGGCTGCCTTGCCCTCGACGCCGGTGCGCATGGCCTCCAGCTCGACGAGATCGCTCAGCGGCGGCCGGCGGACCAGGGTGCCGTTCGGCTTGAGCCTGCCGATCCGCTCGCCGGCGACACCCAGCCAGGTGCGGTAGTGCCGGACGGGTACGCCCAGCCGGTTCATGATCCGCACCAAGTCGTCCCGGTCCTGGGCGATTTCCCGGGCGAGTCGGCGCAGGTCGGCGGCGCGCCGCGGGTCCGGGTGGCTGCCGGCCATCCGGCGGGCCAGCGCGGCGCCGCCGAAGGCTCCGGTCAGGTGGTCGTTCAGGTAGATGTTCAGCGGTCGCGCGATCTGCTGTCGGGACATCGTGCCCTCCATCGAATATGGGCCGCCTGCGGGTGGCGGACGACACGGCCGGAGCCGTCGCCTCCGGTGCGCCTACCCGGATCGCGGTTTCGTCCCGCCGCCCGAACATCGCTTTTGACCGGGACGGACCGGGGCAGGCGTCTGCCGCAGCATTCACCACGACGACGGGAGTGCACCATGACCGGCCACGGCGCAGACGTGATCGCGGAGCTCGAGGCGGACCATCGGGAGGTGCAGATGCTCTTCGCGCGGATCGCCGTGGCGCCGCGCACCGAGCTGCAGGAGCTCGTCCACCGGGTCAGCGTCGAGCTCGTGCGGCACTCGATCGCGGAGGAGGCCTACCTCTACCCGGCCGTCCGCGCCCACGTCCTCGACGGTGACCGGCTGGCCGACAAGGAGGTCGCCGACCACGCCCAGGTCGAGAGGCTGCTCAAGGGCCTAGAAGGCAGGTCCCCGGCCGATGCGGACTTCGATCCGCTCCTGCGGACGCTGAGCCGCGAGGTGGGCCTGCACATCCAGGACGAGGAGCAGCGACTCTTCCCCGCGCTTGCCTCCGGCACCACGCCGGAGGAGCTGATGAAACTGGGGGATCGGGTCCGCGCGACGAAGGCGATGTCGCCGACGAGGCCGCATCCCGACGCGCCGTCCTCGGCAACCGCCCGCCGGCTGCTGGCCCCGGGGATCGGCCTCATCGACCGGGTGCGCGACTACGTCTCCGGCCGGGGGTGATCCGGCACCAGGACACCGCGTGCCGATCAGAAGGAACGGCTGCGCCGCAACCGGAGCGGCCGGCCGTCGGGGTCGGCCACCAGGCGGTAGAGGGGGCCGGCCAGCACGCGCGCCGTGCCTGTCAGCTGCGGCACCCGGTAGGGGCGCAGCCGGCCCGGCGGACGGGGGCCCCGGCGGCTGTTGCGGTGCCACGCGTCCAAGGCGGCGGCGGCCTCGGCAAATGCGTCGAAGGCGAGGACCGGGTCGCAGAGGGGATCCGGCGCGAGCGGGTCGTCGGGCGCGGGGCGGTCCAGGTGTTCACGGGCGAGTTCCAGTCGGAGGTTCCTCGCGAAGGTACGCGCGCTGTGGCCCTGCCCGCCTGGGTCGCGCGGCTCGCGCCCGTCCCGGTCCTGGTCCAGGACGGCGCAGTTGAGCTCCGAATCATGTGTCCAGGAGCGGCGGTTGAGGTTGGCGGAGCCGACCGACGCCCAGACGTCGTCGACCACGCACACCTTGGCGTGCACGTAGACGGGAGTCCCTGCGTGGTTCTCCACCCCGTAGACGGCGACCCGGTCACCGCCGGCGCGGCGCAGCTCCTCCAGGGCGGCGATCCGTCCGACCAGGTTCATCCCCCGGGTGAGTCGGCCGTCCTGATCGGGGTGTGAGGGGACGACAGCGATCAGCCGTAGCCCCGGGTTGTCGGCAAGGGCCCGGGCGAAGCAGCCTGCGACTTCGGCCGACCAGAGGTACTGATCCTCGACATGGACGAGCGCCCGGGCCCGCAGCAGGGCCTTCCGGTAGCCGCGGGCGACACTGCGCTCGCCGTCGGGGGCGTAAGGGTAGCCGCGGAGCAGCCGGTTGGGGTATGTGCGCAGCACCTGGACGGTGTGGCTGCCGCAGGGCAGCGGGTCGGGCAGCCGGGCGGGCAGCCGGCCGGCCCGGGTGTCCTCGCGGTGCACCAGCTGGCGTAGCCGGCCGAATGGGCTGCGGCTGAGCGGGGCCGGGTCCTCCCAGCGCTCCCGGAAGCAGCCCTCCAGGTCACCGACGGCGGGCCCGCGGACGGCCAGCTGGAGGTCGTGCCACGGCGGCCGGTGGCCGTAGACGGCGGCCATCGGCTGGGCCCGCGGGTCCCCGCGATGGGTGCCGTCGTCACGGCGGCTGTGACAGAGGTCGATGCCTCCGACGAAGGCGACATCGAGGTCCGGGCGGTCCGGATGGCGCAGCACGACCAGCTTCTGGTGGTGCGAACCGCCCGGCCGCACCCGCATGTCCAGCAGACACTCGCCCCCGGCAGCCTCGACTTCCTCGCCGATATGGCGGTTCTCCCGCTCGCTGAACTGGAGCCGGTCCAGATGGGACCGCCACACCAGGCCCTTGACGATCACGCCGCGTTCGGCCGCCGCGCACAGCGCGCCGCCGACGTCGGTGCCGTCATCGTCGAGCAGCTCGTCCGGGTCGCCGCGCCAGTCGGTGAAGAGCAGCAGGTCCCCGGCGCGCTGAGCACGCACGGCGGCGAGCAGTTCGGCGAAGTACGCGGCGCCGTGGACCAGCGGCCGTACCCGGTTGCCCTCGGACCAGGCCGCCCGGCCGGCCCGGCGGTGATCCAGGACGGTCGCCCGGTTCCCGCGTTCGTCGGGCAGCAGCAGCCAGTCGGTGAGTTCCACGGTGCGCTCTCCTCCTTCCCCCGTCGGCCTGACACCACCCTGACGGCTACCCCGGGGGCGGCGTTTCATCGGCACAGGTGCGTCCTCCTGTGGTGTGGGTTTGGGGGCTTTGGGCAGAAGCGGGGCATGTCGCTGGCTTCGGCGATGGATACGGCGCAGGTCCGGTCGGTGGTTCTCTGGCACGGCAGTCCGGGGCTGCGGGCGCGCGGGCGCCTTGCGTCCTGGCCGGCCGGCCCGCCGCGGATGGACGGCAAAGTGGTGCTGGTGACCGGTGCCGCGCCGGGAACCGGGCGGGCGGCTGTGGCCGGGTTCGCCCGGCGGGGTGCCCGTGTGCGGGGCCTGGCCCGGGATCGGGCCGGCCACGGACCCTCCCGCTGACGGCCGCACCGGACGAGGATCCTCGACCGTCCCGGAGGCGACGTCGCCCCGCAGGATTGCGCCTCCCGCGTGCGCGCACGGGGCTGTCTGTCCAGACTGGAAGTGCGGCCCTTGGCGCCCGAAGCGCCGACAGTACCTGATCGCTCGAAGATTGCCCTGGGCGATCGGTCGCCGCGGTTGACTGGGCGTCACACCTGCGCGATGGCCGAGGCCAGGCCTCCGGTGGACGCATCGCGTTTGCCCCGCGCCCGCCGTGAGCCGGACGGTGTCCGCGTCCGGCGTGTGCCGCGGAGTGTCGCGCTGTGTGTGTGCCCCTTGACGCGCTGTCCGACCGGGAAGGGCACATCGGGAAGGGATGACCTCATGAACAACGCCACCAAGGCCGCTGTGGCGGCTGCCGTCGCCGGCGGCTACGTACTCGGGCGCGCGAAGAAGGGACGACTCGCGTTCGCGGTGGCAACCTACATCGCCGGGCGCCGGTTCGGGCTCGATCCGCGGCAGCTCGCCACCGAAGGGCTCCGGAAGCTGGGTGAGGTGCCCCAGGTCGCCGAGCTCAACGAGCAGGTCAGGGGGAGCTCCTGGAGGCGGGCAAGAAAGCTCTGGTCGCCGCGGCCAACCGACAGGTAGGCGAGCTCGCCGACTCCCTGCGCGAACGCACGCTCAACATCGGCAAGCCGAAAGACCAGGACGACGAACTCGACGACGAGGAAGAGTTCGACGAGCCCGAGGGCGAGGGGAGGGCGAGGACCAGTGGGAGGAGGTGCCGCAGGACGAGGACGTCGAGGAGCCCGGAGAGGAAGGAGAGGACGAGGAGGAGCCGGAGGAGGAAGAGGAAGAGGAGCCGTCGCGCAAGCCTGCCCCGCGGCACCGCGCCGGACGTCCCGCGCGGTCGGCTCACAGGGCCGAGCCCGAGCGCAAACCCACGAGGAGGACCCCGGAGAGGTCCGCCTCCCCGGCCAAGCGCTCGACCGGCCGCGCGGCGCCGGCCGGACCGGCGGCGAAGAGGACGGCAGGAGCGAAGGCTTCTGCCCCCGCGAAGAAGAGCGCGACGCAGAAGGCTCCCGCGGAGAAGAGCGCGGCGAAGGCCCCAGCGAAGAAGGCTCCAGCGAAGAAGGCCCCAGCGAAGAAGGCTCCGGCGAAGAAGAGCGCGGCGAAGAGGACCGCCTCCGGAACGCCGTCCACGCGCGCCGGCAGGAGGTAGGCCGTGGCCACCAAGGAGGAGCAGAAGGCACCTGGGACCTCGGGTTTCGACAAGCTGCGCGAGGAGGCCGTCCACTATCTCGGAGCACAGGTGGAGCACCTGGTCGACAAGGCCGGCGAGAAGGTCTCCGACCTCACCGGCCGGCTCGGTGAGGTCGTCGAGAACGGTGGCGCGCTCCCGAAGAGCGGCGCCCGTGCCCTGCCGGGGGCTCACCGGCGAAGGCCTTCCTCGGCGAGAAGGCGAAGAGCGTCAAGGACAACGTCGTCGACAAGGTCAAGGGCGCGTTCGGCGGCGGTGGTGGCGGCAAGCCCGGACGGAAGTCCGGCAAGAAGCCGATGAACATCATCGAGACCCTCGACGTCGGCGTTCCGCTGCGCACCGCGTACGACCACTGGACGAAGTACGAGGACTTCAGCGGCTTCGCGAAGGGCGTGCAGAGCGTCTCCCAGGGCGATGAGGTCACCACCGACTGGGAGGTCAAGGTCGGGCCGTCCAAGCGCAGCTTCAAGGCCACCGTGCAGGAGCAGGTACCGGACGAACGCATCGTGTGGACCTCACAGGGCGCCAAGGGCAGTACCCGCGGCGCCGTGAGCTTCCACGAGATCACCCCACCCTGACCCGCATCGTCCTCGTCGTCGAGTACTACCCCGCGGGCTTCTTCGAGAAGACCGGCAACATCTGGCGCGCCCAGGGCCGCCGGCTGCGCCTGGACTTCAAGAACTTCCAGCGCTACGTCTCGCTCAGCAACGACGAGGCCGACGGCTGGCGCGGCGAGATCCGCGACGGCGAGGTCGTCAAGACCCACGAGGAGGCCGTCGAGGAGGAAGAGGCCGCCGAGGGGGAGAGCGAGTACGACGAGCCCGAATACGACGAGGAGGACGGCGGTCCCGAGGAGGAAGACGCATACAGCGAGGAGGGAGAGCCCGAGGAGTACGACGAAGGGGAGTTCGACGAGGGCGAGTACGACGACGAGGGCGAGTACGACGACGAAGAGGATGCCCCCGGGAATGACGATGACGAGGAGGAGTTCGAGGCGGATGAGGAGGATGGTGGTGAGCGTGCCCGCCGTTGACCGGCCCGAGCACCCGGGTTCGCTCAAGAAGGCGGCCGACGCCATCCTCGGGTGACGCGGTGACGCGGTGACGCGGTGACGCGGTGACGCGGTGACGCGGTGACGCGGTGACGCGGTGACGCGGTGACGCAGTGACGCAGTGACGCAGTGACGCGGTGACGCGGTGGGCCGCCGGTCCGCCTGTCCCCACGGTGCAGCCTGGGCCCTTTCCCCTCCGGGGGACGGGGGTGCCCGGGGTTGGCAGACGGTGTGTCAGTAGTAATGGCGGCGGGCGCCGACCTGGTGGCCGACCGCGCCCAGGATCCACAGGATCGCGCCGATGACGACGAGGACGATGCCGATGGTCCAGAGTATGGAGATGCTGGTGAGGAATCCGATGACGAGAAGGATGACTCCGAGGATGATCACGGTGGTCTCCGGTGTGTGGTCCCGGTAGTGGTGCTCCGCCGGTGCGGAGGTACTGGTTCGTCTTCCCGTTTTCGTGCTTTTAACGGGGCATTCTCCTATTTGTTGTGGTCTCGCCTGGCACGAGTTCCGGATCCGGGTGGGATCGCGAGTTCGGGCCGGCGCCGGTGCCGCGAACCAGCTCACGAGTGCGTTCTTCGGAAGGTGCCGGCAGTGTCCTGGAAGATCGGTTGGCCGTCCGGGGTGTGGGTGCCGGTGGCGTGAACGATCACGATCTCCGGGGGCGCGTGGGTGCCGGGCGTGCCGGGGAGGGTGACTGCGTAGCGCGTGCAGGTCAGGCGGCCGTGGCGACGGGCTCGGCCATGCGGGTGGCGAGGGCGTGGCGGACGTCGGGCTGGACGGGGAACAGGTCCTCGGTCTCGCTCAGGCGGAGCAGGCGTTCGACCTGGGGGCTGGGGGAGAGGAGGACGAGGGTGCGGCCGGCCTGGCGGGCCGTCAGGCGGGCCTGGAGGAACAGATTGAGGCCGGTGCAGGAGCAGAAGCCGAGGTCGCGCAGGTCGACGCAGATGAGCGGGCAGGGCATGGCGAGCGTCCGGTCGAGGGCGTCTCGCGCGGCTTCCGCGTCGTCGGGGTCGAGGGTGCCGCCGAGGTAGCACAGGGCCGCGTCACCGAGACGAGCGGTGACGGCGCGCAGGGCAGTGCCAGGCGGGCATGCGGGGTGGCAGGAGTGGGGGTGCATGGCCAGGCCTCCTGGCCCGTCGATGGTCCCCATGCTACGAGGGAGCGACGCGCTCCGGTCGTCTTCGGGAGTCCCGGGCAGACGGCGGGTGCGAACGGCGGGGACGACGGGCGACCGCGGCGGCAACCTGCCGTGTCTCCACCCTACGCCCCCGGAATGAAGTGAACCCGGGCCGCAGGGATGACGTCCATTCGCCCTGCGGGCACAGGCCGAGGGGATGATGAACACAGAGCGTTGTGACCCGTCCGTGCTTCGGCCCGTCGAGAGGGTTCGCGGGACGGGTGCTCCCGATTCCGGTTTCCCTGGAAGCTGCGGGGCAGACGCTGCCTGGGCGGAGGCGGACAACTCCCTTCGCCCCGCACCGATCGGCCTGGGGCCGGCCGTGCATGGCACGGTGATCATGACCGGGGTGCCGCCGTCTGAAGAAGCCGGACGGGCGGGGCTCCCTTCTTCCGCGTTTCCTGTTGACCCGATGCCCTTCGTCCCGGAGGGGTGGGTGCGCGGCGTCCGTCTCGTGAAGGGATGCGGGCGGTGGGCAAGGCGCAGGCGCGTGCCTTGAGCGATGCGCGCTTCGTCCGGCTGGCCGGGCTCGAGCCCGGTACGGCCGCCTCCAGCCATGTGCGCGGCACCCTCATCGAGCTGAACGTGCCCCTGGTGCGCTTCGCCGCGGCACGCTTCCGCTCCCGGGCCTCGACCGAACGCCAGGGCCTCACACAGGCCGGCACGGTCGGGCTGATCAAGGCCGTTGACGGCTACGACATCCAGCGCGGTGTCGAGTTCCTCGCCTATGCGCTGCCGACCATCATCGGCGAGATCAAGCGGTACTTCCGCGACACGATCCGGCCGGTGCGGGTGCCGCGCAGCCTTCAGGAGCTGTACCTCACGGTCACGCATGCCGCGGACCGGCTCGAACAGCGATCGGGGCGCCTGCCGACCGCCGCCGAACTCGCCACCGACCTCGACGTCGATCAACCCCAGGCGGAGCGGGGCCTGATGGTCGGCCGGGCCTACCGGGCGTACTCCCTCGACGAGCTGCGCGGCGACAGCAGCGACGGCATCGCCACCCGCGCAGAGCGCATCGGGGGCTGCGATCCCGAACTCGACCTGGTGGGCCGCGTGGGCGCGGGCCAGGAACGCACCCTGGCCGCGCCACTGGCGCCGTCCCGGGCCACTCCGCACTCTGCCCCCCCGTGGGCTGCCTGCTCCGGCCCTCGTCCCGGAGCACCTCCGGTAGGCCGTTCCGCGGCCGTCCGGTGCCGCACCTGATGCCTCGTCCGCCAGATGCCCACGCCCGACGCCCCGGCCCCGGTCGGCGCGTCCTCAGCGTTCGCCCGCCGCGTGGTGGAGGTACTCAAGGGCGTTCAGCAGGGTGTCCCGCAGATTCCAGTTCAGCCAGCCCGCGGTGTGGTGGGCCAAGGCGTCGAGGGCGCTCTCCTCGATGCGGCTGGGGGTGTGTCCGGGGCGGGTGTGGTGGGTCGACACGATCCCCAGGCAGCGGCCGAGGACGAGGAAAGGGGTGCTCTGCACGGCCCGGCTGTCCGCTGCGAGCAGCGCCTCGCGGGCGGGGGCGTACGAGAACAGAGGGTCGGTCGACGTGTCGGTGACGGTGACCCGCCGGCCGCGGGCCCGGGCAGCAGAGCAGGCGCTCGTGGTGGCGGGGGAGACGCGGGCGAAGAAGTCCAGGAACGGCTGGTCGAAGCCCTGCTGCTCCTCGATCACGAGCGTGTCGTGCAGCGGATCGAGGACCTGCAGGTCGGCCCGGGCGCAGCCACTGATGTCGACCGTCCGGGCGAGGGCGGCGCGCAGGACGGTGCCACGGTCGGCGGTGTCGGCTCCTGCCTCCTCCCAGTATGAGGAGTCGGGGGCGCCCGGCCGGTTCCGACGGGGGAACCACAGCCGGTGGCGGTCGGCCGGTCGTGGTGCGGCGACAACGGCCTCCGCCAGGACTTGGGGCGGCAGGTGGTGGAGTCGGGCGGCGGCCTCGATCAGGGCAACGGTGTCGGCACCGTTGGCCAGCCGGTAGCGCTCCATCAGAACGCCGGCTGCCTGCCAGAGCGTCGCGGTCTCTACGGACGGGCGCTGCGGGAACGGGAGTCGGGCCGGCGCGGTCGAGAGCCCGCCGGTGCTCCCGTGGCCACGTCCGTGGACGGTCGGGTCGGTGGTGGCGATGGCCGTCCTCCTGTCGCGGACACGGCCGCGTGCGGCAGCCGGGTGCACGCCGAGCGTACCGGTGACGACCGTGCGTCCGGCGCACAGTGGTCGGGGAAGGGGTCGGGGAAACCGCAGGCCCTCCCGGCCCGTGATGGCGATGGGCGGACTGCTGTCGGGTCAGGCCGGGCGCGGGACGAGGCCGCGCAACTCGCCGCCCCCGTCCGCGACATGGCCGTAGGAGGATTCGGGTACCTCGTGCCAGGCGCCCGTCAGGTCGCCGAGCGGTTCGGAGACCACGATGCGTGCACCGTCCGCGACCTCGCGCAACGCCTCGATCTCCGGGTGGAGCGCGCGCAGCGTGCGGACATCCGTGCTGAAGAACAGTGTCCTCGAGTGACGTTCTGTGGAGTATCGGAAGGCCCAGAGGCGGCGTCCGTCGGAGACCGCGACCGTCATCTGAAGTGGGTCGGGCACACCGTGGCGGTTCCCTGCGGCCTCGATGGTGCCGATCATGCGCTCGACGGCGAGCGGGGTGTCGTCCTGCAGCCCGAACGTGAGCGCCACGTAGAACATCAGCTCGGAGTCGGTGGATCAGCAACTGCCACCCCTTCCGCTACGGCCGCTGGTTGTGGATGCACAACGGCGCCATCCAAGGCTTCCCCGAGCTCAAGCGGGACCTCGCTCTCGTCGTGGACCCGTCGCTGTACCCGTTCATCGAAGCGTGCCGGCTCTGGTCGATCAGGGAGTGCTGGGGCTTGTAGAGCAGCTCCGCCAACGCGATCGGAGACCCGGAATAGGCCAGCCACCTGCACATGTCCTCACCGTCCGTCGCCAACATGGGCGGGTGCCCGGCCGGATGCCGCGGCCGCGGTGTCTGTCCCGCCCTGCCTTCCACGGTAGGCACGACCGGGGCCGCCCGCCGAACATGACCAGGCAGGGACGGTCTGCTCGGCCAGTCAAGGGGAGCTGGCACAGAGCCGTCGCGTGGCCCTGTCTTCTCGTCCGTCCGCCCCGCCGATGCAGCCGTCCGGATTCGTCGAACTGTCGCCGCCAGGTTCGGGGCCGGGGTCCCACGCCAGGTATGGCGAGGGACCCCGCCCGGCTCGCCGCCTACCGGGGCGAGGTTGCCGGTGGAGGTCGGTGCAGGTCGAACCGGTCGAGGTTCATCACCTTCTGCCAGGCCGCCACGAAGTCGCGCACGAACTTCTCGTCCGCGTCCCCGGCGGCGTAGACCTCGGCGATGGCGCGTAGCTGGGAGTGCGACCCGAAGACGAGGTCGACGGCAGTGGCCAGCCATCTCATCTCGCCGGTCTTCCGGTCCCGCCCCTCGAAGACGTTCACGCTCGACTCCGACGCTCTCCACTCCGTGCCCGAGTCGAGCAGATTGATGAAGAAGTCTCTCGTCAGCGTCTCCGGACGCAGGGTGAGGACGCCGTGCTGGGAACCCCGGAAGCCGGCGTTCAGTGCCCGCATGCCGCCGACCAGGACGGTCATCTCGGGCGCGGTCAGCGTCAGCAGGTTCGCCCGATCCAGCAGCAGCGTCTCCGGCGACAGCTTTTCGCCGGAGCGGAGATAGTTGCGGAACCCGTCGGCCCGCGGGGCGAGCACGGCGAACGACTCGACGTCGGTCTGCTCCTGCGAGGCGTCCGTGCGCCCCGGCGCGAACGGGACAGTGACGGTATGCCCGGCGTTCAGCGCGGCCCGCTCGACCGCTGCGCAACCGCCCAGGACGATCAGGTCGGCGAGGGAGATCCTCTTGGCGCCGGTCTGTGCCGCGTTGAAGTCCCGCTGGATCTGCTCCAGCCGATGCACCGTTCCGACCACCTCGGGCAGGTCGTTGGCCTCCCAGTCCCTCTGCGGCGCCAGCCGGATCCGCGCCCCGTTGACCCCGCCGCGCTTGTCGGTACCGCGGAAGCTCGCTGCTGCGGCCCACGCGGTGGTGACCAGCTGCGGGATGCTGAGACCGGAGTGGACGATCCGCTCCTTGAGGGCCGCAATGTCCTCGTCCTCGACCAGTTCGTGATCGACCGGGGGGACCGGGTCCTGCCACAGCTGCGGGTCGGGAACCCACGGCCCGAGATAGCGGGACAGCGGGCCCATGTCGCGGTGGAGCAGCTTGTACCAGGCCTTCGCGAAGGCCTCGGCGAGCTCGTCCGGATGCTCGTGGAAGCGCCTGCAGATCGGCCCGTAGACCGGGTCCTCCCTCAACGCCAGGTCCGTCGTCAGCATCATCGGGGCGTGCCGCTTCGACGGGTCGTGCGCGTCCGGCACCGTGCCCTGCGCCGCGGGATCGGTCGGCCTCCACTGGTGGGCCCCAGCGGGACTGGTGGTGCGTTCCCAGTCGTAGCGGAACAGGTTGCCCAGATAGCCGTTGTCCCAGGCCGTCGGCTTGTTGGTCCAGGCGCCTTCCAGTCCGCTGGTGAGCGTGTCGGCGCCCTTGCCGCTGCCGTACGTGTTGTGCCAACCCAGGCCCTGCTGCTCCAGGGGAGCGGCCTCGGGTTCCGGGCCGAGGTACGCCGGATCGACGGCGCCGTGGCACTTTCCGAAGGTGTGACCTCCGATGATGAGGGCCGCTGTCTCCTCGTCGTTCATGGCCATCCGCCCGAAGGTCTCCCGGATGTCGCGGGCGGCGGCCAGCGGGTCCGGATTGCCGTCGGGACCCTCCGGATTCACGTAGATCAACCCCATCTGCACGGCGCCGAGAGGATTGCTGAGATCGCGGTCGCCGCTGTAGCGCTCGTCTCCGAGCCAGGTGTCCTCCGGGCCCCAGAAGATCTCCTCGGGTTCCCAGATGTCCTCGCGTCCGAATCCGAAGCCGAACGTGCTGAACCCCATCGACTCCAGGGCGCAGTTGCCGGCGAACACCAGCAGGTCGGCCCATGAGATGTTCTGGCCGTACTTCTGTTTGACCGGCCACAGCAGCCGACGCGCCTTGTCTAGGCTGGCGTTGTCCGGCCAGCTGTTGAGCGGGGCGAAGCGCTGGGCGCCACTGCCGCCGCCTCCTCGCCCGTCGGCGATGCGGTACGTGCCTGCGGCGTGCCAGCTCATCCGGATGAACAGCGGTCCGTAGTGGCCGTAGTCGGCAGGCCACCAGTCCTGTGACGCGGTCATCAGCTCGATGACGTCCCGCTTCAACGCCTCGACGTCGAGTGCGGTGAACTCGGTCGCGTAGTCGAAGTCATCGCCCATCGGGTTGGAACGGGGCGAGTGCTGGTGCAGCACCTGCAGGTCCAGCTGGGCCGGCCACCAGTCCCGATTCGCCCTTGGGCGAGTCGGGACCGGGGTGGGGAGGGAATCGCTGGGTTTTCACTCTCGCTGCCGGACACGTCCGCCCCTTCTTCTTCCATTCTGGTACGGCTTTTCTGCCCCTTTCACCCGTATGCTCCCGTATCGCGGCCGGTGCGCCGAGCAGAACACGCAGGGAGCGGCCGGCGAGTGCCCGGACGGCGGTGTTCGGCCGTGGTGCACTGCGCGATCGGCATCCGCTCGACGACGTCCGCGCCGCCTCGTCCGTGACCGGCGATGCGAACGCGGGCTTCCCGGCCGGGTCGGCCCCCGCCGGCGGTGGCCGACGGACGCCCGTTCCGATGCTCGCGGTGCAGGGCTGCTGCTGCGCATCACCGGTCGCGGGCGAGTGCGGGGTGGGACAAGGGCGCCTCCCGAGCCTCCTTCGGTTCGCCCCGGTGGGCCGGTGGGTGCGGCTGCGCGCTGCGCGCCGGATCGCCCTCGGCACGACGCCGCTCGGCAGCACGCCCCCGGCCCCGTCCGTGCGGCTGGAGGAGTCCGTGCAAAGCCGTGCACGATCTTTGTGGACTGGACCAATAGGCCGGTGGCGTGCGGCCGACCAGACTGGCGGGCCCGTCCACACCTCCGCCACCTGCGGCGATGACCCACCAGGAGCGGAGCACGTGTCCACCTCCGACCACGCCGGCCGTGATCTGTCCGCGTTCGGCGACGCCGAACTCGCCGAGGCCCTGCGTCCCGCAACGGACGGCACCGGCGGCGGGCCGGACCAGGACGCGGTGATGGCGGAGGTGTTCCGGCGGCACCACGCCGCCGTCCTGGCCTATGCGCGGACCTGCTGCCGCGACCGGCACAGCGCCGAGGACCTGGCCGCGGAGGCCTTCGCGGCGACCTGCCGCGCGGTGACGGCGGGCCGCGGCCCTCGTACGCCTGGCGGCCCTATCTGCTCACCTGCGTGCGGCGGATCGCCGCCGACTGGGCGCGCGGGGCGCAGCGCATGCACCTCGCCGCCGACTTCGACACCTGGGCCGCGGCGATCCCCGGATCCGAGGACACCGAGGCCTCGGTGCTCGACGGACAGGAGGCCGCACTGGTCGCCCGCGCCTTCGCCCGGCTCCCGGAGCGCTGGCAAGCGGTGCTCTGGTACTCGGCGGTGGAGCGGGAGGGCGCGGGGGAGGTGGCGCGTCGGCTCGGGATGACCGCGAGCGGCGTCGGCTCGCTGGCGGCCCGCGCCCGGGAGGGGCTGAAGGCGGCCTACCTGGAGGCGCATCTGGACGCGGCGGGCAGCGCGGAGTGCCGGCACTACGGGCACCTCCTCAGTGTCGCCGTCCGTGGGGGCGGCAGCCGGGGGCGCGACCTGGAACGGCACCTGGCGTCCTGCGACCGGTGCGGACGGGCCGCCGCCGACCTGCAGGACATCAACAGCCGGCTCGGTGCCCTGCTCCCGGTCGCGCTGCTGCTGTGGGGCGGGTGCTACGCCGTGGCGCCGCTCGCCGCCGGCGCGGCGGCGTCGGGAGCGGGAGCCCCGGCCGGCCAGGCGGCGCGGCCTCGGGCAGCGTGACGTCAGGTGGTGGTGTGACGTCAGGCGGTGTGACGTCGGGTGGTGGTGTGACGTCGGGTGCGGTCGGGGCGTGGGTGCCGGTGGCCGGTGCGGTGCTGGCGGTCGGCGCGGCTGCGGTCGCCGCCACGGCGATGTTCTGGCCGGCGAGTCCCTCCGGCCCGGGTGCGCACCCCGCGACCCCGCCGGGGCGGCCGCATCGGTGGGCTCGGCGGCGGTCACCACCCCGACCGCGACCCCTCCCGGGCATCCGTCCGGAGCGCCGTCGGCGACCGCGTCGTCGGCCCCGTCCCCGGCCGTGCCGCAGGTCTCGGCGACCCGCCCGGCACTGCCGGCCGGGTCGCGGCAGTTGGTGAGCCGCAAGACCGGCCAGTGTGCGGAGGCCGGGCCGGGCACGGCGGTCTCCCAGCAGCCGTGCCGGTCCGTCACCTCCCAGGCGTGGTCGCTCGTCACGGCCGCGGACGGGACGGTGCAGCTGCGCAACGCGGCGGCCGCCCGTTGCCTGGGCGTCGGCGGGAGCACCCAGGATCAGGCGCGCACCGTCCTGGAGCCGTGCGACGCAGCCGCGGCAGGGCAGAGCTGGCGGATCCCCGACGACGGCCAGTACCACCCCGTGATCAACCAGGACAGCGGGATGTGGCTCGGCCTGGTCGACTGGTCGCTCCCGGCACCGCCGGCCGGGGACGGTCTGACGCAGAGCAAGAACTACTACAACGACCCGGCGTTCCGCTGGTTGCTGCGTCCCGCTGTCGACTGAAAGGTCACGGTCGGATAACGTCGCGGGATGGGTCGCGGGCCGGGCCCTCTCCTCTGGCACGCCGGGCGGATCCGCCTCCCGGCGCACGACAGCCAGGGAGTACACGTGAGACCCTTCCGCTCGTCGGCCGCCCGCGCAGGGCGCGCGGCCAACCGGCTGGGGCGCCTGCGCGGCGTCCTGTTCGCCCTCCTCGCCTGCCTCGTCGGCCTGCCGCTGGGCCTGCTGCCCGTCGGCGCCGCGCACGCCGCCGTCCAGGTCCCGCTCACCGCGCTGCCCGGGCCCACCCCGCCGGTGGCCTGCGACCCGAGCGTCGACGACACCACCGAGGGCCGGATCCAGGTGATCTACGCCTACGAGGCCGGCGGTGCCGACCGCTACGCCACCGCCCTCACCACCATCCGCCGCGTCACCTGGGACTGGGACCAGGTGATGGAGGCCAGCGCCCGCCGCTTCGGCCGGGGCGACTCCAGGCGTCTGCGCTTCGTCCAGACGCCGGACTGCCAGATCGACGTCGCCCGGGTCCGGATCCCCACCAACCCGAAGCCGACCGACACCGCCGCCAACAACGCCGGCGCGATCGTCAAGGCCGCCGTCGCCGCCCTCACGGCGATCAAGGCGCAGCCGGCGGGCGACACCCGCAAGTACATGGTCTTCTCCGACGCACCGTCCTGGATCCCGCGCGTCACGCTCGGCGGGGTTGACGGCAACCGCTGCACCGGCGGGGGCAGCGGCCGGGGCACGCTCGCAGGGGGCTGGGCCGCACTGCCGCTGGAGATCGGCTGCTGGGACGAGGCCACCATCACCCACGAGATGGGCCACAGTTTCGGCCTCACCCACTGCGACCAGGACACGAACGGCGGTGCGAACGGCCCCAACGGCCACGACCCGATGTGCCGGGGCTGGGGCAGCCCCGCGCACTGCACCGAGCTCAACGGCAACTACGTCTACGACTGCCAGGCCGACGGCTACGCCTACTTCAACCCCCACCCCGCGGCCGGCAGCGAGCTCGCGACCCACCCGGACGAGAACCTGGCCGACAGCCCCTACCTCATCACCACCAGCCCCGCCCCCGACGTGACGATGCGGCTGGTGAACACCGCCACCGGCAAGTGCCTCGACGCCCCGGGAGGCGGGGACAACGTCCTCGTCCAGCACACCTGCCGCAACACCGCCACGCAGTACTGGTTGCGCCACATCGACAACCAGGGCTACTTCACCCTGATCAACAAGGCCACCGGTACCTGCGCCGACGTCGCCAACGGCTCCACCGCCCCCGGCACCCCGCTCATCGCCTACACCTGCACCGGCGGCCAGAATCAGCAGTGGTGGTTCAGCCCCGCCGATCAGTCCGGCGCCCAGCACGTCACCAGCCGCAAGAGCGGGACGGACATCGGCCTCGCCGGCACCGCCGCGGCCGTGGCCGGCGACATCGTCCAGCAGGGCGGCGGCGCCACCGCCTGGCGGATGGACTTCACCACCTCCGACGCCCCCGCCGACCCCACCGCCTTCCGGCTGCGCAACACGGTCAGCGACGAGTGCCTGGACACCGGGAGCACCACCGGCCTGATCACCCAGATGCCCTGCCGCGCCACCACCACGAGCCAGCGGTGGACTCGCGTCCCCGCATGGACGGCTACTTCGAGGTCCGCAACGCCGCCACCGGGGACTGCCTCAATGTGCCCGGCGCCTCCAAGGTCGACGGCAGGGCGGTCAACCACTCGCCCTGCAACGGCACCGACGCCCAGCGCTGGACGGTCGTCGGCACCGGCAGCCTGGTCAACAAGAACAGCGGTATGAGGATCACCGTCCTCGACTCCGGCGACCTCGCCGGTGACCTC
This sequence comes from Kitasatospora paranensis, assembly GCF_039544005.1. Classification (NCBI taxonomy): domain Bacteria; kingdom Bacillati; phylum Actinomycetota; class Actinomycetes; order Kitasatosporales; family Streptomycetaceae; genus Kitasatospora; species Kitasatospora paranensis. Next base: position 459,019 of record NZ_BAABKV010000001.1, on the reverse strand, counting down.
GCCGTCCAGAGGCCCGCCTACGGCAACGCCCAGACCTTCACCATCGACACGACCGGCCCCGACTCCGCCGCCCGCACCGGCACCTTCCACCTCGTCAACGAGAACTCGAGGATGTGCGTCGATGTCCCCGGCGCCGCCACCACCGGCGGCACCGGCCTCGTCCAGAACCCCTGCACCACCACGGGCAGCGAACGCTGGGAGCGCCTGCCGACCGTCGACGGCAGCTACCTGCTCCGCAACACCGCCACCGGCCGGTGCCTCGACAACGGCGGCACCGCGGCCACCGACGCCCAGGCCGTCCAGCAGACCTGCGCCACCACCGACCCCGACCAGATCTGGAGCCTGCCCACCAACGGCGCCTTCGGCCGCCTCGTCGACCGGGCGAGCAACCTGAACCTCAGCATCCACGGATGGAGCACCGCCGCCGGAGCCCCCGTCATCCAGGACGCCTACACCTACGGCCACCCCGCCCACCGCTTCGCCCTCACCCCGACCCCGTGACCGCCTGACGGCTCGACAGCTCGACCCCCCGGCGGGCGGCCCACCCCACGGGCCGCCCGCCACCGGGCCCTCGACCGGGGATCCGAGCGGGGGCCTCCAGGCGGAGCGGTCCCTGCTGCTGCGGCGTCCTGGTGTACCGGGGGCCGCTGGACGAGGGCCCCGGGCCCGGCCGCGCTGCCGTCGGACGCGGCCCGGACTGCTTTCGCTGCACGCCGATGACCGTACAGGCCGCCGGCGGCTCCACCGGGCCCGTGGACCCGACGACGGGCCCCACTCCTAGGATGGACGGATGGCAACGATCAAGCAGGTCCAAATCACCTTCGACTGCGGAGAACCGGCGCGCGTCGCTCGCTTCTGGTCCGAGGCACTGGGGTACGACGCACCGCCGCTGCCGGAGGGGTTCGCCACCTGGGACGACTTCGACCGCGCACTGTCCACGGGGCATCAGGGACCGGCGTCCGCCGCCTGCGCCGACCCCTCGGGTGCGGGCCCGCGGCTGTACTTCCAGCGCGTTCCCGAAGGCAAGGTCGTGAAGAACCGGGTGCATCTCGACGTGCGGGTCGGCACCGGGCTCGTGGGCGAGGAGCGCCTGGCCGCGCTCGAGGCCGAATGCACGCGACTGCTCGCGCTCGGCGCGGTGCGCGGGCTGCTCCTGCGCGCCGACGGTGTCAACGAGTCGTGCCTCCTGATGCAGGACGTCGAAGGCAACGAGTTCTGTCTCGACTGAGCGGCTCCGGAACGCGGCGCCGTCGCGGGTCGCCCGCCTGCCCGCCCCCGCCCCCGTCCCCGGCGGCCCGGCCCCCGGCCGCGGATCCGCGCTCAGTCCCCGGCTGCCGCCCGGTCGGCGAGCGGCAGCCGGCGGGCGGCCGGGGCCAGGGCGGGCGAGCGCCAGGCGCCGTCGGGGTGGTAGAGGTTGACGCCCGGTGGGACGATCTCGTCGATCCGGTCGAGCGTCGCGCCGTCCAGCGTGAGCGAGGCACCCTTCAGCAAGCCGGTGAGCTGGTCCATGGTGCGCGGCCCGATGATCACCGAGGTGACGGCCGGGTGCGCCGCCGGAAAGGCCACCGCGAGCTCCGGCAGCGAGCAGCCGAGCTCGCCGGCGAGCCCGACCAACTGCTCGACCACCTCCAGCTTCCGGACATTCTCGGGCAGCGCAGGGTCGAAGCGGTGCGGGGTGAGCGCGGCCCGCCCGCCGGTCAGGTCCACCGGACCGCCCTTGCGGTACCGGCCGGTGAGGAAGCCGGAGGCGAGCGGGCTCCAGGTGAGCACGCCCATGCCGTAGCGCTGTGCGACCGGCAGCACCGAGGACTCCACCCCGCGGGCCAGGATCGAGTACGGCGGCTGCTCCGTCCGGAACCGTGCCAGTGCACGCCGCTCGGCCACCCACTGCGCCTCGACGATCTCCTCGGCCGGGAAGGTCGAGCAGCCGAAGGCCCGGATCTTGCCCTGCCGCACCAGGTCGCCCAGCACGCCCAGCGTCTCCTCGACATCCGTGCGGTGATCCGGCCGGTGCACCTGGTACAGGTCGATCCGGTCGGTGCGCAGCCGCCGCAGGCTGTCCTCCACGGCCTGCACGATCCAGCGTCGCGAGTTGCCGCCCCGGTTCGGCCCCTCGCCCATCGGGAAGTGCACCTTGGTCGCCAGCACCACGTCGTCACGCCGCCCCTGGAGCGCCTTGCCGACGATCTCCTCGGACTCGCCCGCGGAGTACATGTCCGCGGTGTCGACGAAGTTGATCCCCTGGTCCAGTGCCGCGTGCACGATGCGGATGCAGTCCTCATGGTCCGGGTTGCCGACGGATCCGAACATCATGGTCCCGAGGCAGTGCGTGCTCACCTCGATGCCGGTACCGCCGAGTACTCGGTAACGCATGGTCATCTCTCCTTCTTCCACCGCTGCAGGGCTGCCGGTCGGCCACTCTAGGAGCTGGAGTCGGGTCTAGCTCAAGTCCTACGATGATCGAATGGAATCCCCGGAAACCCTGGCCACCGCCGGTCTGAGCATCGGCCAGGTCGCCGCACGCACCGGCCTGAGCGTCCACGCGCTCCGCTTCTACGAGCGTGAGGGAATCCTGGCCAACCCCGTGCAGCGCGAGGCCGGCGGCCGACGCCGCTACACCGAGGGGGACGTCGAGTGGCTCAACCTCTGCATCGTGCTCCGAGCCTCCGGCATGCCCCTGCCCGAGATCCGCCGCTACACCGGGCTGGCCCGCACCGGCGCGGGCACCGAACCGGACCGGCTGGCGCTGCTGCGCGATCACGAGCAGCGCGTCCTGGGACAACTCGCAGATCTGCAGCGCTGTTTGGACATCGTGCGGCACAAGGTCGCGGCGTACGAGGACTACCTGGAGCAGTCCCCGTGACGTGGCGCGTGCGGCGGCTGGCCCGGGGAGGTCCGCCGCACGCCCACGCGGTTCAATCGTCGTAGCGGTGCTTGAGCGCCTGCCGCTGACGGAAAGCGACGCCGGTGGCCACTTCTGACGTCACCTCGACCGCCTCCCCGGATGAGTACGAGGTTGCGCGATCAGCAGGCGGAGTTCGATTTCGGGCCGCCGTATTGGGCGAGTGCGGCGGTCAGTTGAGCTCGCTGGGTGTCGGTCATCGGGCCCAGGATGCAGACCGGGATGAGGGCGTCGCTGCGCAGTGCCATGTCACTTGCCGTGGGGTAGGGCCATCCGGCGGGGCGAACGTCGATGTCGGCCTGCTGGGTGGCGCCGTGGGAGCCTGGTGGGGAGACGGATGGGAACCGGACGTGGACGGCGGTGTACCGATAGGCGGAGGTGCCCGCATAGTCGAGGTCGGTGCGGAAGTGCATCTCCCAGCCGGGCGGCATTGCGCGCTTCGCGGGTGGCCCGGGCGAGCAATTCCGCACGCTTCGCCGGAGACGGATCGGCCGGCAGGCGGGCTTCCTTGATCGCCACCTCCACACCCAGCGCGGCGTCCTCGGCGAGCCAGACCTGGCCGAACCCTCCTGCACCCGGGCGCCTGACGAACACTCAGACACCGGGGGCCAGCCGGGCGGTGAGAAAGCGAAGGATCTCGTCGCGGGCGTGCAGCGTCGGGTGGCCCTGCTGGTCGACCAAGTGGGCGGTGACCACGCTGTGGGCGCAGCCGACCAGGTCCCGGAAGAAGGGTGGCGGGTCGGGGTTGGCCGCGATCGCGGGCAATTCCCGGCCGTCGAAGGCCTCGCCGAGTAGAGCCCGGTAGGCGGCGAAGCGCCGGCCGGTGCACCACCTGTCCCCCTGGAATCGGTAGGCCAGCACGGTCAGGCCGTCCCGGCGGACCCGATCGGCCACGGCGGAGGCGTCCTGCAGGCCGAGTTCGATTCCGGCGGGGTCGTCCAGCGGTAGCGAGGGGTGGTTCATCACGGGGGCGATCACGGCAGGTTCCAGTGCCATGGCCAGTGCGAAGTTGCCGGTGAAGCAGAGACCGACTGCGCCGACTCCTGGGCCGCCGCACTCGGCATGGGCGATCCTGGCCAGCCCGCGCAGCCAGAGCGTGACAGGGCTGGTACCGCCTCCGGCGAAGGCACGGAACTCCGCGCTGACACAGGCCCGGCGGACCACGTCCGCCCCCGCCTCGGCCGTGGGCCAGGCCCCGTCCACGCCAAAGAGCGAGGGAACGTAGACGGTGAAGCCGGCGTCGCGGACCCAGCGGGCCAGCCGGGCGACATCCGGGCTGATGCCCGGCATCTCGGGCATGAGCACGACGGCCGGGCCGGTCCCGGTCACGTGGACGGTCTTGTCCACGCCGTCGACGCCGACCGTGCGGTGGGCGAAGTCGTCGAGGGGGTCGTCCCGGTGAGCCGCAGTGGTTGTCATGAGCGGGATTCTGACGGGAGACTGGCCGCGCCGGGACCGGCGGGATCGCCGGGAATCCCGGTGATCCCGCCACGGAAGTCGGAGCAACCCGGGAGAGGACATGACAGCGCTGCGTTTGGGCGTGCTGGCCTACCCCGGCTGCTTCGCCTCCGAAGTCTTCGGTGTTCCCGACCTGCTGCTGATGGCCGATCGCATCGCCGCGGCCGCTGGTGCCGTGCGCCCGCCGTACGAAGTGTCCGTCCTGTCGCCACGTCGACGGGTCATTGCGGCCGGCGGGACGGCTCTTGACGTGTCGGCGCTGCGGCCGGTCGACGTCCTGGTCGTACCCGGCTTCGCGTTCTCGCCGGGGGAGGACCTGGACGCGTTCCTGGCAGAACTCGGGCCTGAGCTCGCGGCGATCGGGGAGCACGCGGCCGCGGGTGTCGCAGTCGTGTCGATCTGCGTCGGGGCCTTCCTCCTCGGGGAGGCGGGCCTGCTGGACGGGCGCGAGGCCACCACCTCCTGGCTGTTCGCGGACCGCCTGGCCGGCCGCTACCCGCTGGTCGGGCTGCGCCCCGAGCGTCTGGTGGTCACCGACCGCGGGGTCACCACGACGGCCGCCTTCAGCGCGATGTACGACTTCGCGCTCCAGCTGATCCGGGAGCACGACGGTCCGGGCGTAGCGCGCAGCACGGCGCGCGTCGCGCTGGTCGACGACGCCCGCTCGTCCCAGGACCCGTATGTCGATCCCGCTCTGCTGCCGACCCCGGGGGCCGCGTTCTCCAGTGCCGTGAAACGCCGGCTGGATCAGCAGCTCGGGGCCCGCTACGACCTGGTGGCGCTGGCCGCAGAGTTCCGGGTGAGCCCGCGTACGCTGCTGCGGCGCTTCGGCGCGGAGGCCGGCCAGAGCCCGCTCGCCTACCTGCACATCGCCCGGGTCCGCAGGGCGCGCTTCTTGCTCGAGACCACTGACCGCACCGTCTCGGCCATCGCCGCCGCCCTCGGCTACACCGACCCCGACGCTTTCGCCGCGCTGTTCGCCCGCCACACAGGGCGCGGGCCGCGCGACTATCGCACCGCATTCCGCCCAGCCGGGGTTCGTCCGGTCATCGGTGCACCTCCCGATCGAGGAATTACCTGAAACGGAAGGCCTCGCCGGAGCCATGTCCCCTTCCCCGAGTGCTCGTTGAACGAGTCAGGGGGAAGGGGACCAACCCGGCGACTCGCCCGATCAGGGGCCCGGTCCTGCTGCACCACCTCCTTCGGCCTGTCACTGTCACGCCTCAGCGCGTCGAGCCCAGAACAGGACGTGGCCGCTGTCGCCCTCGGGCACGAACTCCTCGTGGATCACGTCGAAGCCGGCCCGTACGAGCCATGCGCGATTCGCATCGGCGTCGGCGTGGCTCCACCACATTGCGGCCCCGCCGCCGAGCCAGTTCTCATCGGTTCCGGTCCAAGCCCGATGCCCGGTCGTGCTCAAGAACCAGCCTCCCGGCCGCAGCCAGGAAGCGATCCGCTCCAAGAGAGCCGGCTGTTCCTCCACCGGAACATGGATCAGGGCATACAGGCAGACGACGGCGTCGAAGCTGCCCTCGGGGAGCTCCACCGTTGTGGCATCAGCCCGGATGAAGTCGGCGCCCGGCACACGCTCCCGGGCCCTGCGGATCTGAACCTCACTGATGTCGATGCCCGTCACGCGGTGACCCGCCGAGACCAGGGATCGGGCTACCGGCACCCCGGTGCCGCACCCGATGTCCAGGACGGCGCCTGTCTCAGGGAGGCGACCCAGCAACTCCTCGATCCACGAGCCGTATTTCGTCTCGCTGCCAAATGCCCGCTCGTAGTGTTCCGACAGCACGTCATACCCGCGCCGGACCACTTCCTTTGGATCTTCAACGTTCACGCGCGCACGCTACGGCGCGACTGTCGGCAGCGCGACCGCTTTTCGCTCGGATGCTGTGGCCGGCCCTCCGACCGCCGACGTCCTTGTCCCGGTGCTGCGGCAGGGGCCCCGGACGGGTGCCACCCGTATGCCCGGACCGGCTGGTGGTCCCGTGGAGCAGGGTTTCTCCTGGTTGGGGGTGAGCGTCCTGCTGCCCTGATCCGAGGAGCGTGCGATGGCGCCGAGCGAAGCCGGGCCGGGCCCGGAGCACGGACCGCCGGTACCTGGCAGCTGCGCCGCGACCGGACCTGGCGGGCCGGTGCCGTCGCGGCCCGTGCCTGCTGCCGGTTCGTCCGGGGGTCGGACGGGGGTCGGACGGGGAAGTGGACGAAGTCGCCCGGTTGCGTGCTCGGATCGCGGCCCCGCCCCGGAGGCGACCACGCCGCCGCCCGAGCGGGAACACCACCAGTGGCGGACGTCCGGTGCGGTGGTGTTGATCGTGGTCGCCGCCCTGCTGTCCTCGCTGTCCCTGTCGACGGTGCTGTCGGCGTGGATGTCCGGCTTCGTGGGCGACACCGACCCGTACGTCCGGACCATGGCCCCGCTCGCCATCGGGCCGGACACCCGGGCGGCACTCACCAGCCGGGGCACCCACGTCGCACTCGAGCGGCTCGACGGGAACGCCCTCGCCGTACAGCTCTCCGACGGCACCGCCGGCCAAGGCGTGCCGCAGAACGTCGCCAACCTGATCAACAACCTCAGCGAGCCGATCGGGAGCGGCCTGACCCCACTGGTCGCAGTGGTCCTGCTCGCCGCCGCCGACGCCCTCCTGGTCGGCCCCTTCCGTCCTTCGGTCACTGCGCGGCGGACTGCCCGCCGGCGGATCACGGGCTCGCTGCGTCGGGCTGTACTCACTCGGTGTGCAGCGCGGTCGGGCGGGCCGGTTCGTGCACCGCTGGAAGGACTTCTCGGACACCGGCGCAGCCCTGCCACCCGTCGCAGACAATCGCCCGCAGAACAGACCGCGGTGCCGCCCCGATCGCGGCGTTCGGGACTGACCGGGCCCGAAGAGGCCCGGGTATGAACCCCGACGACGGGCGAGGCGGCCGACGCCTGCGCCGGCTGGCCGCATCGGGCAAGCAGCGCTATTTCGGTTCCTGGGCGCAGGACCTGTGGGCGCGCCTGCGGGCGATCGACTTCATCAACCAGGGCATGATCTTCGCCGCGACCCTGCTGCTGTGCTTCTTCCCGTTCATGCTCGTGACCGACGCGCTGGCCGGCCGGTCCGCGGTGACGGGCATGGCTCGTCGGCTGGGCCTCGACAGTCAGGCGGCGGCCGAGTTGGCCAGCCTGTTCGCATCCTCCACCACGACGAGGAACGCCGTCACCGGGGCCGCCACCGTGTTCTTCTGCGTCGGGGGCATCGCTGCCATGTCCACGATGCAGCAGCTCTACCAGAAGAGCTTCGGCCTGCCCGGCCGGGGCTTTCGGGACCTTCCCCACCAACTCCTGGCACTGGCGGTGCTGGTGGGGGTGCGGCCCTGGCGGCATGGGCATCGGGCGGGCTGCACCGCTTCGGCGGATCGGTGTTTCTCGCCGTCATCGGCCTGATCGGTTTCACCCTCTACTGGTGGGTCACGATGTGGGTGCTGCTGGCCGGTCGGATGTCGTGGCGATCTCTGCTCCCGTCCGCCTGTGCCACCGGCGTGTACTACCTGGGCATGGGCGTGGTGTTCTCATTCGTCGCCTCGGGCATGGTCAGGTCCAACTCCGAGGAGTACGGCCCTATCGGCGTGGTCTTCGTGCTCATGTCCTGGCTGATCGGGCTGGGTGTGGTGATCATCCTGGGGGCGGTGACAGGCACGGTGTGGCGGGACAGGGAGATGTCACTCGCAGGGGCAGTCCGAAGGATGCTGCGCCGGACCCGGCCCCGGACCCGGACCCGGAAGCGCAGCGAGCAGTGAGACCGCCGCCCCGGCACGCGGTCCGAAGGCTGCGAAGCGATCGCCCACCGGTGCAGGGTCCGGGCGCGGCCGACAGGCGTGCCTGTCCAGCACGCCAGGCCTCCCGGCCGGTTCACCGCCGTCGCATCGGTCCGCCTGTGACGTCGAGCCGTGCGGCGCCGTGCTGGACCGCCGTGCCCTTCGGTACCCGTCCGGCCGTCTCCGTGCAGCGCCGGCCGGCTCGGCGTCCTGGCACGAGGCCACCTCGGCGGCCACCGCCGGTGCGCCCCAGGATCGCGCGATGACGACCGGGTGCACCACCGGCCTCTGCGCGGCCCGGGGCGGCTGGGCGCCCCGTTGCCGGCGGTCCGTCTGCGGCCACGTCCGCGGCCGTGTCTGCGGCCGGGCAGAGGCCGTCCCGTGCGGCGGTCCGGCGCCGCCGCCGCCGACGGCCGTGCGCTTGAGTGCCCGTCAGAAGCAGACCGGCAAGGGTTGAGGTGTCGCGCATTCCACCGGGCAGGGCTCTGACTGGTCACTCCCGGAGGTGAGGTCGGTGCTCGTGCTCCGGCCCTGGACAGGTAGGTTCACCGGTGACGTGTTCGAAGGGGAGATCACCGGTGGACGTTGTGGCGATCATGGAAGCACTGGCCGAGCAGGGCATCACCGTGCTGTTCAAGGCCGACGCCGAGCGGATGGCAGAGCGGCGAAAGCCCTGGACGTTCGTGGCCACCGGCGCCCCTTTGCGGGACGACATCCTCGTACGAACCGATGCGGCCTCGGTGGAGCAGTGTCTCGAAGCGTGCCTGCCGCGCCTGCGCGAGCTGGGATTTTCGCTGCCCGAGTGACGAGAGGGTCGGCCGGGACACGACGGACGGGTCACCGCGTGTGGTCACCAGGGGTGCAGCGGGACGGTGCCGCAGGCCACGGGTTCGGGCCCTTCCATCGAGGACTGCTCGCCCTCGACTGCCGGCCGGCGGTGGTTCGTGGGGCGGCGGAGTCGGGTCGCTCCCCGCGTGTACGGGCCGGATCCGACGGGAGGGTACTCGGCCTCGAGCGGAAGGGTGCCTCTGCCTGCCCGACGGCCTGCTGTGCACCGGTGGCGCTGTCAGTGCCTCGTGTCACTGTGCGACTCATGATCAACAGTCTTGAGGGCGTCGACTGGTCGTCCATGGGTCACGCCTACGGCCCGGCGGACGAAGTCCCGCTGTGGCTGGAGCAGATGACCTCACCCGACCCCGATGTCCGGGAGAGGGCCTTCAGCAGCTTCTACAACTCTGCCCACCACCAGGGCGGCGTCTACGCGTGCACGGCGGCGAGCCTGCCGTTCCTCCTCGCGCTCGCCGACGATCCCCGCACGCCCGACCGCGCGGCCGTCGTCCGGCTCCTGCTCAGCATCGGCCGCTCGGCGCTGGACTGCGACCCCGACGGCGTCCATTACAGTCCCGCCGGCGACATCTCGACGCCCCATGCGGATGTCGTGCCCCGGATGCGTGAGCGCATCGAGGACTTCGTCCGGCACGCGGCGGACCCGAACCCGCAGGTCCGGCAGGCCGCCGTCCCGGCCCTGGGGCTGTTCCTGGACGACACCGACCGGGCCTTCGCCCTGCTGCGTGAGCGACTGGCGGCCGAGAACGGTACCGAGGAGCGGCTCCTGGTCATCGAGGCGGCCGCGACACTGGCCCGGCGTCTGCCGGCCGCACGCGGCCCGGTGACGACCTGGCTCGCTGCCCAGGCGGCCGACACCGCGCTGGACGCCGACATCCGGCTTGCCGCACTCGTCCACCGGGCCGCCTGCACACCCGAGACGATCGATGCCCACCTCGTCCCGACGGTGACCGGCCTGCTCCAGCAGCTCGCACCCGAGCCCGCGCCCCGGGACGAGGTCGACGCCCGGCCGGCCGACTGCCGGCAGTGCACCTGTTCGGACGTCGCCGACGCACCGGCACCGGACCAGGGCGTCCCGCCGCAACTCGCCGCAGTCTTCGACGACCTCGACCGGCACGGCCGCGTGCACGCCCCGACCACCGAGTTGCTGACCACCCTCCACCGCATCCTGGACACGCGGCTGTCCGAGCGCACGGCCCTGCTCACCGCCCAACTCCGCAGTCCGGACCGGGCCACCCGGCACGACGCCATCGCCATGGCCAAGGCCCTGATCGGCTCCTGGCGCGGCGACCACTCCGGTCTCGTCCGGCTGCTCGCCGACTGCCTGCTGCCCCACGACCCCTACACCGCCGCCGAAGCGGCCGAAGCCCTCAGCAGGCTCCCCGCCGGCGTCGCCGAACCGGCCCGCGAGCCCCTCGCCGCCCTCGTCGAAGCCCACCGCACCACTCACGGGCCGGCCGTCTGGGCCACCCGGCACCCCTGCTGCGCCGGGCCCACCAGGCGGCCGTCACGGCACTGGCCCGCCTCGGCGACGAGCGTGCCCTGCCCGGGCTGTTGACGGCGCTGGACACCGACACCGATGCCTGGCGCGCGGTGCAGGTTGCCGGCCACCTCCCCCAGGCGGCCGGGGAACTGCTGCCCGGACTGTCCCGGCGCCTGGCCGACGCGGACCTCGCCCGGGACTGGCCCTGGTCGGACGCCTGCGCGCTGATCGCCGCCTTGCGCAGGCTCGGCGACCCGGCGGCCGTACCCGCACTCATCGCAGCCGTCACCGCCTCCGTCCGGCAGGAACAGTGGCGCGGCGCAGCCGCGGCTCTCCACGCGCTGGCCCGCTTCGGCACCGACGCCGCCTGCGCCTTGGAGACCGTCCGGCCGCTCGCCGACGCCGAGGACCCTGACCTGCGCCTCGCCGCGACAGAAGCCCTGTGGGCCCTCGAACGCGACCCCGCCGGCGCAGTGCCGCGGCTGACCGACCTGCTCGACACCCACAAGCAGCACAATGCGGTCGACGCCCTCGGCCGGATCGGAGCGCCGGCGACCGCGGCCCTGCCCCGCCTACGGCAGATGCTCCGGGCCGGATACGACTGGACCCGGGTGCACGCCGCCGTCGCGATCTACGAGATCGGCGGCCCGGCCGAGGTGGAGGTCGTCCTGCCGGTGCTGCTGGAAGCCTGGGAGAAGAACGACTCGACCGCCAACCGCGTGCTGGAGTGCCTGCAGCGGATGGGCCCCGCCGTCGCGCCCGCCCTGCCCCGGATCCGCGCGGAACTCGCCCTGGCCCGCCGAAGCGGCGGCTACTTCACCAGCGTCGAGGACGACGAGGCACTGCAGCATGCCGCCCTGGCCGTCATCGACCGGCTCGCACGGGAGAGCGAGCACCCGCTGTAGCTCCGAGTCGTCCCAGCCGGTATCGCAGTCCTGCGATTCTGCGCCTGCGTCGCGGGAACAGTCCCCGCGCCCGCGAGCGCAGTTGGGAGCCGTCCCGGCAGTATCCGAAGGACAGCTCCGCTTGCAGCATCAGGTGCTGTTGATCTCGCTGGAGCCTGACCGCGTAACTCGCCTCGTCAAGTCCGAGCGGCCCGCTGGCGTCGTTCACGCCGGGGCGGCCTGCCTGGCGCAGATGCTGGACGGGTTCGTCCGGATGAGGTCGCGCCTCGCGCCAGAACGGCGAGCTGCCGGGCGCCGTGAAGTGATCGGGCTGGCGAGGAGCAAGTACAACCGCGCCGGACAGCTGATCGAGTGCAGCGTCGACAGCCTGACCGTCTTCGACAACGACCTTGGTGCCTGGCGTCTATCCCATGCCGACCTCACCGTCACCAGGCCGGCATCAGCGGAGTCCATCGTCTGTGCGTCCAGCTGCCCGGACATGTCCAGCATGCGCTTCGCCGTGCTGACCGACCCCGCCAGGCGCTCGACGAAGCTCGAGCAGTTCGCGGACCACCTGCGCGAGACGGCTCTGCCGTGGTTCTCGAGTTCGGAAGACCCGCAGAACGGGCCGGGGCCGTTGGCCTCCAGGACGGCCGTCGGCTGCCCCCTGCGGCCAATCCCATGGCAAGGCCCTCGGCAGCCCTCACTGCCGGCCTGGTCGCTGCGGCGGCCGGCTATGGCCCTGCCGGCCGGGCTGTGAACCGGGGCCGGGCGGGCCGAAGGCCATGAGAGGCGGTCGGGAGGCGGGCTGTGACATCCGGGCCGGCGGTGGCGCTGTAGGACGTGAGATGAGCAAGAACCGATTCCACCGGATCATTCGGGCCTCCGGGAGCGGCTCCACGCCCGGCCCGGACTCTCCTGGATCGGGCCGGTACGGGGCCACAGCGGCCGCAGGTCCGCCCGCGCGTCCGCAGCCGGTCGTCGCGCAGGCAGGCGTCCGCCGCCTCCCGGTTCCGGACAGGACCGGGCACGATGACCTGACCTCGGGGTACGGCGTCCGCCGCCGAGCGGCTTCCCGGCGCAGCACAGGGCCGGCTCCGGCCCGCCTGCGGGCCCGGTGCGCGTCCGACCCACGCCCGGCACCGCCGGGCCGCGCCGTCCCCACTTCTGCCCCGACCTTCCATCCCCTCCCTGGAGCACCGCGGTGATCGACCAGAACCTGCCTGTGGACCGCACGCCGCCGGCGCCCGCGCCCGTGTTCGTCGACGGGAGCGGCCGTCGACAGCGCCGTGTCCGCCGAGGGGTCTGATTCTTCTGATCCCCGCCGCGCTCTACCTGGCCCTGCTCGCCAGCAACATCCTCGGCGGCCCGAGAGTCGACGCCCCCTTCCTGCCCGGCGGTGCGGCCCGCGTGCACCCCACACCGACCAGCCCGCCCGCATCCCCCGACGCACCGGCGGCGACCACCGTCCCGCACACGGGCGCCGCCACCCGCGGAACCACCGCGTCGACCGCCCGACCCGGCGCCCCGCAGGCGGCTCCCGGCACGGCGACCACAGCCCAACCGCGTCCGACCACCCCCACCGCCACCACGACACCCGCCCCGGCGCCGACCCACGGCAAATCCACCACCCAGCCCAGCCGCAGGCCCACCAAAACCCCTGACACCCCCGCCCTCCGTCCCCTGCCCACCGTCGTCCCCTGCCCATCCGCCAGACCCGGAGACCGAACCGCTCGTGACCACCGCCACACACCCCCGGCGCCCCGCCGCCGAGCCCGCCGAGGTCGAGGCCGCCGCGGCGTGGTCCGCCAGGGCACCATGCGCACCCACTGGCTGCTGCTCAGCGCCCTCGTCCTCACACTGACCGCCGCCCTCCTCCTCCAGGGCTACACGCAGCACATGTACGGCACTGCCGCGGACGGCGCCGCACCCGACAACGGCGGCAGCACCGCCGTCCCCGACCAGGTGCGCACCGGCGGCCCGGTGATTGCCGCAGCCCAGGACGGCGCACCGCGCACCGTCCGCCCGGCCGCCGGAACGATCGCGCTCACCTTCGACGACGGCCCGGACCCCCGCTGGACCCCGCAGATCCTCGCCGTGCTGCACCGACACGGCGTGCACGCCACCTTCTTCACCGTCGGCACCCAGGTCGCCGCCGAACCGGACCTCGCCCGCCGCATCGTCGCCGAGGGCCACCAGATCGGCATCCACACCTTCACCCACGCCGACCTCTCGACCGCCGCGCCCTGGCGGCGCTCCCTGGAACTCCGCGAGGCGCAGAGCGCCGTGGCCGGCGCGACCGGAGTCACCACCGCGCTCCTGCGGCCGCCCTACTCCTCCGGGAACGACGCACTCACCGACGCCGGCTGGGACGCCGTCCGCCAGGCCGGCCGGGAAGGCTATCTCACCGTCCTGACCACACAGGACACCGAGGACTGGCGCCGCCCCGGCGTGGCGTCCATCGTGGCCGCGGGCACCCCGAAGGGCCGCGACGGCCAGATCGTGCTGATGCACGACGCCGGCGGCGACCGCAGCCAGACCGTCGCCGCCCTCGACATCCTCCTGTCCCGCCTGCAGGCGGCCGGCTGGCACTTCGCGACCGTCTCCGATGCCGTCGGCATGCCCGACCCCGTCCGCCCCGCCACCACCGCCGATCACTGGCTGGGCACGGCCCTCATCGGCGCCCTGGGCGGAAGCTCCTGGGCCCTCACGATCCTCGGATGGCTGCTCTGGGCCGCCGGCGCGATCGGGATCCTGCGCGCCGTCGCCCTCGTGGCCGCCGCCCGCCGCCACAAGCGCCTGCGCGCGCACGGTTGGGGCCCCCGGTCACCGACCCGGTCTCCGTCATCGTCCCCGCCTACAACGAGAGTGCCGGCATCGAGGCGGCCGTCCGGTCCCTGCTGGCCTCCGACCACCCGGTCGAGGTCATCGTGGTCGACGACGGCTCCACCGACGGCACCGCCGACCTCGTCGAGTCTCTCGGCCTGCCGTACGTCCGGGTCCTGCGGCAGCCGAACTCCGGCAAGCCCGCCGCCCTCAACCTCGGCCTGCGGCACGCCCGCGCCGAACTCGTCGTCATGGTCGACGGTGACACCGTCTTCGAACGCGACGCCGTCCGCATGCTCGTCCAGCCCTTCGCCGACCGCCGCGTCGGCGCCGTCTCGGGCAACGCCAAGGTCGTCAACCGCGGCGGCCTCCTCGGCCGCTGGCAGCACATCGAGTACGTGGTGGGCTTCAACCTCGACCGGCGCCTCTTCGATCTCGCCGAATGCATGCCGACCGTCCCCGGCGCGGTCGGCGCCTTCCGCCGCTCCGCCCTGCTGCGCATCGGGGGCGTCGCCGAGGAGACCCTCGCCGAGGACACCGACCTCACCATGGCCCTGTGCCGGGCCGGCTGGCGGGTCGTCTACGAGGAGCGCGCGAAGGCGTGGACGGAGGCCCCGGCCACGCTCGGCGCGCTGTGGCGCCAGCGCTACCGGTGGTGCTACGGCACCCTGCAGGCCATGTGGAAACACCGCGGTGCGCTGCGCCAGCGCGGCCAGGCCGGCAAGCTCGGCCGCCGAGGCCTGCTCTATCTGCTGGTGTTCCAGGTCCTGCTGCCCCTGCTGGGGCCGGTCGTCGATGTCTACGCCGTCTACGGCCTGGTCTTCCTCGACCCGCTGCGGATCGTCGGCCTGTGGGGCGCCTTCCTCGCCCTGCAGGCCGCCATGGGCGCCTACGCCTTCCGTCTGGACGGCGAGAAGCTCGGACCGCTCTGGACGCTGCCGCTGCAGCAGTTCGTCTACCGGCAGTTGATGTACCTGGTGGTCATCCAGTCGCTCTGCACGGCCCTGGCCGGCTCCCGCCTGCGCTGGCAGCGGATGCAGCGCTACGGCTCCCTCCGCGTCCCGCAGCAGCCCACCGCCTGACACACACCGCGACCGGGGCGGCCGACGCTGCCCTCAGCCGGCCCGAGCCGGGTCCCTCTGCTCCGCGCCGACAGGTCGGTCATGGTCGGAGCAACCGGATCTCGGCGTGGGCACTCCGCGGCCGTCGGTTCGTCGGCCGGTCCCGGTCCCGGTGCTGCCGCCGGCCGTCCGTCCCCGCCGGGCACCGGGCCCGCCCGGCGGGGCACGGCCGCCCGGCCTGTTCATCATCCGGGCCGTGCGGACGGCCGCCGGACCCCGCGTCCGTCGGCAGCGTACGCGCCGACGCGTGCGGGGCCTTCGGCCGGACGCCTCTCCGTGCACGCACGTGGCGCATCGGACCGCGCGCGTACGGCCCCCGGGGGTGTGCTGCGCGGTCTCATCCGGATCGGACCCGGGGCCGGGCCGGCCGACCAGGCGGCAGTGCTCGCGCCGAGATGCACCGGCCCCTGTGACAGTTCCATGGCTCGCGCCGCTGTCAGAGGTGCGGCGGTGGGAAGGGCACGGCCGAACGCCATGCCGTGTCATCAAGTCGAAGGTCGCCCCGAGTCGCGGCGTGGTGGCGGCTGACCATTCCCCGGGCGATGGGCCACGGGGAACGGCGGAGGCGAATGCGCGGTCCGGCATTCGCCCCATTTCCATGCCCAGCCAGAATGTCATGGACAGGAATAGGGCGGGCATTGCCCTGCCAGGCGGGCCCATGGATTCGGCAGGACCTTTGTGCCCATCCGTTTCCGGGCGTGCGCTTCACGCCCGCCCGGACCGGTATCGCCACGCAGTGGTGCGGGTAGCCGCCTGTCCTTGACCCGGCAAGGGCGCGTGCATGGCGGACCTCCGCCATTCGGCTGACGAAATGACATCTGCGGTACCCGATCCGTGCTGAAGTTCCGGACCGCTTTCGAAATCGCAGGGCGCGGGGGCGGATGCCGTTCTGCCAGCAGTGATTCGCCCACCGACGCAGAACTGTCACACGGTCGACATATTCCCTCTTGGCGAGCTCTTGCCAAGCAACGGCAAAGGACTTTCGTCAGGAGTTGATTGTTCGTCATGATTCCGGCCAGCCACGCAGGAACCCTCCACCTCGCCGCTCTTCCGGGTGCCGGTGACAACCCTGCGGGGCGCCCCCACAGCGCCCGCTCCGCCCCTGCTCGCGCCGATCGGCGCCTCGGAGCGTGGTGCGACCGCACACCCGCGGTAGACCCCCGGAAGGAACCGTACGTGAAGCGAAAGCTCGCCCTCGGAGCCGTTCTGTCCACCTCCGCCCTGCTCGCCGGCGCCATCCAGGTCAGCGCCGGGCTCGCCCAGGCGGCCCCGCAGCCCGACCTCGCGCAGCAGCACGCGAGCCTGATCAGCCAGTCCCGGCAGGCCGCCCCCGGCGCCGCACGCGCCCTCGGCCTGGGCAGTCAGGAGGCCCTGGTCGTCAAGGACGCCGTGGTCGACGCCAACGGCACCCGGCACACCCGGTACGAGCGCACCCTCAACGGGCTTCCCGTCATCGGCGGCGACCTGGTGGTGCACCAGACCGCGAAGGGCGCCGTCACCTCCGTCGACCGCGCGGTGCAGGGCCCGATCGCCCCCGCCTCGCTGACCCCGAAGCTGTCCGCCGCGCAGGCCGCCGCCAAGGCCACGGGCGCCGTTCGCGCGACGATCGGCGTCAAGGACACCGAGGGTGCCGTCCTCACCTCGGCGAACAGCACCGGCGACGCGGCCCTGGTCGTCTGGGCCACCTCCGGGGCCCCGCGCCTGGCCTACCGTTCCACCGTCACGGGCGTGCGCGCCGACGGCACCCCCAGCAGCCAGGTCGTCGTGACGGACGCCGCCAGCGGCGCCGTGCTGTCCACCCACGAGCAGATCCAGACCGTCGATGCCACCGGCACCGGCAACGGCGTCTTCGTCGGCAGCGTGGCGCTCACCACCACGCTCTCCGGCTCCACCTATCAGCTGAAGGACGCCACCCGCGGCGGTCAGTACTCCACCGACCTGGCCCACAAGACCCAGGGCACCGGCACCCTGTACACCGACGCCGACAACGCCTGGGGCACCGGCACGGTCTCCAGCGGCCAGTCGGCCGCCGTCGACGCCCAGTACGGCGCGGCGGCCACCTGGGACTTCTACAAGAACACCTTCGGCCGCAACGGCATACGCGGCGACGGCGTCGGCGCCTACAGCCGCGTCCACTACGGCCGCAACTACGTGAACGCGTTCTGGAGCGACTCCTGCTTCTGCATGACGTACGGCGACGGCGCGAGCAACACCCACCCGCTCACCGAGATCGACGTCGCCGGCCACGAGATGAGCCACGGCGTCACCGCCAACACCGCCGGCCTCAACTACTCCGGCGAGTCCGGCGGCCTCAACGAGGCCACCAGCGACATCCTCGGCACCGGCGTGGAGTTCTACGCCAACCTCGCCTCCGACACCCCGGACTACCTCATCGGCGAGCTGATCAACATCAACGGCAACGGCACGCCGCTGCGCTACATGGACAAGCCCTCCAAGGACGGCGCCTCCGCCGACTACTGGTCCTCCTCCGTCGGCAGTCTCGACGTCCACTACTCCTCGGGCGTCGCCAACCACTTCTTCTACCTGCTGTCCGAGGGCAGCGGCGCCAAGACGATCAACGGCGTCAGCTACAACAGCCCGACCTACAACGGCGCCACCCTCACCGGCATCGGCCGCGCCAAGGCGCTGCAGGTCTGGTACCGCGCCCTGAGCGTCTACATGACCTCGACGACGAACTACCAGGCCGCCCGCACCGCCACCCTCAACGCCGCGGCCGACCTGTACGGCGCGAGCAGCGCCGAATACAGCGCGGTCGCCGCGACCTGGACCGCGGTCAACGTCAACTGACCGCCGGGCCCGGGCGGTGCTCACCGCCCGGGCCCCACCGTCCGTCCCGCCCGAGGCAGTGGGCGGGTGCCCGGCGCCGGAGAGCCGGACGCGTGCCGCAGGCGCGCGGGCCATTGACAGCCAGTGGTCCAGACCTCACGATATGACGGCCCGGGGCCCACCGCTTCGCCTGGAGGCGTCGATGCGTCATCCGCTCCACCGGCTCAGAGCAATCGCCACCACCGCCACGCTGATGGCCGCCGCCCTCGTACCGGCCGCGGCGCCGCAGGCCACCGCCGCCACCGCCGGCATCCAGGTCTACGGGGCCTGGCAGTGCAGCAACGACGCCTGCACCTGGGCAACCGTCCGCGACATGGCCGACTTCGACCACAACAACCACTGGCTGATCGACCGCGGGGACGGCCGCCCCTCGGTCAACCTGGTCGTCCTCAGCTTCGTCCAGCCCCTCAGCCTCCTCGACGCCACCAACGACGCGCAGACCGCCGACGGCGTGCCGATCGGGATGAACAGCGCGGTGGTCGACTACTTCACCAGCCACGGCATCCGGGTCATGCTCTCCATCGGCGGCATCACTTACGCCGGCGCGTGGGACACCGCCCTCGCCCAGGACCCGGCCCTGCTCGGCCGCCGTGCCGCGGACATTGCCTCCCGGCTGGGGGTGGGCATCGAGATCGACTACGAGAACAGCTCCAGCCCCAACCTCGTCGGCCTGCAGGCCTTCATCGACGCCTACCGCGCCGCGCACCCCTACGACGCCACCGGCACCGACCCCACCGCCCGCCTCACCATCGACGTGGCAGCCGGCGACCGCTGGCTCATCCCCCTCGACCAGTACGCCACCGCGCACTGGCTCACCACGGCGAACCCCGTGCTGGACTACGCCAACGCCATGGTCCCCAGCAAGCAGCCCTCCACCGGCACCGCCGAATCCAACTGGCAGGAACACCTGACCGGCAAACCCACCTACAACCCGCCGATCGGCCCGCTGGCACCCGCCAAGTTCACCGCCGGCCTCTACATCGCCGAGGGCTCGCAGGTCCGCCCGGAGTGCAACAACTTCCCCGCCTCCTCCAGAAGACCACCGGTGACTGGGTCGCCAACGCCGCGCCCGCCGGAGCGGGCACCACCAGCGGCCTCCTCGGGTACATGTTCTGGGCCGCCGAACGGCCCTCCACCCGCGGGGTCACCACCGATCCGCCCAACAGCTGCGAAGGCGGAGTCGGCGCGGGCGCCACCGCGTACGCCGTCCCCGTTCCCATGCCTGCCCTCCGCCAGAACTGACTGGGCGTTTCGTCGTTTCGTCCCCGACTTCGAGGGTCAGGTTCCGTGCCAGGTCAGGGTTGATTCGCCGATGGGTCGGCGAGTCATGACGCTGATCACCGCGATGTCGACCACGGCTTCGGAACGGGCCGGGAGGGCCTCGTAGTCGCGGGCGAGGCGACGACGCTGCATGAGCCGGCCGAAGGTGCGCTCGATGCCGGCGCAGGCCTTTTCGGACGCTCGGATGCTCGGCTACTGCCGTGGTCAGCAGCTGCCGGCCTGCGGCGTCGTCCTGGGTCCGAGGACTCTCGACGGCACCTGGAAAGCCCAGCCGTCACCTGCGCCGCACGGGGGCACTGCCGCGGGCCCGTGCTCCGTGTCTCCTGTTCGGAGCCGGGGCACGGGCCGGCGGTGGACGTTGTCAGTCGCCTAGCTTCGCGCGCAGTCCCAGCACCCTGGTGTGGCCGGAGGGATACGGGAGGGTGCGAGTGAGGTGTTCGGCGCGGGCGAGGGCGGTGCCGGCGGTGGCGGGGTCGCCGAGGCGGTGCGCGGCGGTGGCGTGGGCGATGAGCGCTTCGGCTTCGGCGAGGCGTTCGCCGGTGGCGTGGGCGCGCGTGGCTTCGGCGGCGGCGATGCGGGCGGCCTCGGCGGGGCGGTCGGCGGCGAGGTGGGCGTAGGCGGCGAGTTCGGGGGCCTGTTCGGCGGCGTCGGCGCCGAGGACGGCCAGGGCACTGGCGGGGGCGTCGCCGCGCAGAGCGTGCAGGGCCCGGGCGCGCCGCACCTCGTGGTGGGCCTGTTCGTCGCCAGGGGTGCCGGCCCGTTCGAGGAGGGCGGCGGCGCGGTCCCGGTCGCCGGTGCGCAGGAGGACGCGGGCGAGGACGGCGAGGGCGTAGGGCAGTGACCAGGCGTCGTCCCAGTCGGCGGCTGCGACGGCGGCCTCGGCGTACTGGGCGGCGGTGCTGTTGTCCTCCAGGAGGAGGTGGAGTTCGGCAAGGTTGAGCTGTTCGAAGGCGGCGGCGACGGGGTCGCCGGACTGCCGGGCGTGGTCGAGGGCCCGGCGGCCGAAGCGGACGGCATCGTGCAGGCGGCCGTGTCGTCGGGCGTTCTCACGCAGGGTGGACAGGACGGAGCCGAGCAGCACGGGGTCGCCGTAGGCCTGGGCGGGGGCGAGGGCGCGGTCCCCGGCCCGGCGGGCTTCGCCGAAGCGGCCGGCCAGGCCGAGGTTGATGGCCTGCATGGCGTGCGCGCGGGCCTGGAGGAGTTGGCCGGTCGGGCCGGGGACGTGTTCGGCGGGGTCCTGGGCGCGGCGGGCTGCCAGGAATGCCTCCTGGTAGTGGCCCTGGGTCTTGTGGAGGTTGGAGCGGGCGAGGTGGTGCAGGGCGCGGGCCTCGGCGCCGGTGTCGGCCTGCGGAGGGTGGGCGGCCAGGACGGTGAGCGCCTCGTCGAGTTCTGCGGCCCGGAACAGGGCTTCGGAGAGGTGGGCGGCGGTGGCGACGGTGTCGTCGTGGTCGCCGCGGGCGAGGAACTCGGCGAGGGCGGTGCGCAGGGCCTCGGCGGCGCGGCCGGGTTCGCCCATCCGGCGCAGGACCTGGCTGTGGGCGAGGCGGGCGCGGGCGGCGTCGATGTCGAGGCGGGCGACTAGGTCGCGGTAGTAGCGGTCGGCGGTGTCGTTGGCGTAGAGCGCGGCGGCGCGCTCGGCGGCGCGGCGCAGGTACTCGGCGGCGCGCGGGTCGTCGGCGCGGGTGAAGTGGGAGGCGAGGGCGTCGACGGCGTCGGGGCGGCGGCGCTGGACGGCCTGGGCGTATGAGGCGTGCAGTTGGCGGCGGCGGATGGCGGAGAGGCCGTCGTAGCAGGTGAGCCGGACGAGGGGATGCCGGAAGGCGAGTCCGGCTTCGGTGGGTCCGGCGATGACGACCTGGCGTTCCTCGACGAGGGCGGCGGCGATGGCGTGTTCGACGGCGTCGGCTGCGGCAGCGCCGGTGACGGGCGGGTGGAGGCCGTGTTCGGCGACGTCCAGGAGTTCGGCGAGGGCGGCTTCGCCTCCGGCGACGGAGAGCGCCTCGACGAAGCGGCGGGCGTGCGGGTCGAGCCGGACGAGGCGTTCGCCGACCAGATCGCGTACTCCGGCGGGGGCCGGTCCCGGTCGTTGCCGGGGCCCGCGCCGCGGGCGAGTTCCAGGGCGAACAGCGGGTTGCCGAGCGAGAGTTCCCAGACGTGGGGGTGGGGGTGCGGCCGGTGGCGTCGCGGACGGCGGCCAGCACGGCGGCCTCCCCCAGCCGGCCGAGTTCTTCGCGGACGGCGAGTTGCTGGCGGAGCAGGGCGGCGACGGCGCGGCGGCGGGCGTCGCCATCGAGGAGTTCCTCCTCGCGGTAGGTGGCGAGGAAGCGCAGCGGGGCGCGGCGGTCGTGGGCGCGCCGGGCGAGGTGGCCGAGGAGCTGGTACGAGCCGGTGTCGGCGGCGTGCAGGTCGTCGAGGACGACCAGGACGGGGCGGGTGGCGGCGAGGTCGCCGAGCAGGGCGGCCCCGGCCCGGAAGAGGCGGTCGCGTTCCTCCTCGGGGCTACGGGCGGTGCCGGTCGGCACCTGGCCCAGCGAGGGCAGGAAGGCGGCGAGTTCGGGGTACTCGGCGCCGGCCCTGGCCCGCTCGGTGGGGTCGTGTTCGGCGAGCCAGCCGTCGAGGGCGGCCGCGAAGATTCCGTAGGGGGTGTGGTCCTCGGCGTCCTGGCCGCTGCCCCACAGGACAGCGGTGCCGTCGGTGGCGGCGCGACGGGCTGCTTCGGCGGCCAGGCGCGTCTTGCCGATGCCCGCTTCGCCGGTGAGCAGGCGGACGGGCGGCCCGGCGGGGGCCAGTAGGCGGCCCAACTCGTCTTCGCGGCCGTGCAGCCGGGCGGGGGTCGCGCCGCGCAGTCGGGCGGGGAGAGAAGTATTGGCGGGCGCGAAGGCAAGAGTGGGAGCCAGGGCGGCGCGGTGCAGGCGTTCGGTCTCGGGGGCGGGGCGGATGCCGAGTTCGGCGTCGAGGGCTTCGCGGCACTGGTGATACTGGCGCAGGGCGCGGCGGCGCTGTCCCTGGCGCAGGCAGGCGTCGATGAGCAGGCGGTGGGCGAGTTCCTCGGCGGGGCTGGTGGCGAGGACCTGTTCGGCGCAGGCGGCGGCGTCAGTGTGCCTCCCCTGGTCGAGGTGGGCGGCGGCGAGGCGGAGCAGAAGCTGTTCGCGCAGCTGCGCGAGCCGGGCGCGCCGGGGCTCGGCCCAGTGCGCGTACCGGTCCTCAGGGAGCAGTTCGCCGGTGAATTGGCTTATAGCGTATGTAAGTTGTTCGGTCCGGCCGTCGGCGAGGGCGTCCTCGGCGGTCTGTTCGGCGTGGTCGGCGTCGATCCAGACGGCGGCGTGGTCGAGGAGCAGCAGTCCGCCGTCAGCCCTGAGGTAGGAGGAGGCGGCGCGGGGGCGAGTTCGGGTTCGAGGGCGTGCCGGGCGGCGTGCAGGGCGACGCGGAGGCTGCCTGCGGCGGACTGCGGTTCGGCGTCGGGCCAGCACAGCTCCATGACTTCCTCGCGGTGCAGGCAGTGGCCGGAGGCGACGGCGAGGACCTTGACCAGGGTGCGGGCGCCGGGGCGGGGCCAGCGTTCAGTCAGCGGCGGCCCGGAGTCGCGCTCGGCCCGGAATCCGTTGAAGAGGTGGAGGCGCAGCATGGGTGGTGCGGTGTCTGTCCGGTTTGTCTCGCGTGCGCCCATAAGGTCGACAACAGTACACGAACAAGCCGAGTACCCCGCAGGCCGGCGCCTGCGGGGTACTCGGCTCCCACTCATTCAGATGGTCATGCGGGGGTCCCGTGAAGGGTTCAGGAGAGCTTAAAAGTCGTCATCTGGTGGATGCCGTTCTCGCTGTACAGCACGCCGCCGCCGAGCAATTCGGCCGCACGGTTGACGCCCGTGCTGTCGAAGTTGAGCGCGACCATCTCCTGCTTGCCGTCGCCGTCGAGGTCGGCCGCGAGGTAGTTGCGGGCACCGCGCAGGGTGGCGCCGCCGAGGTCGTCCTGGAAGGCCCAGCCGTTGCCGACGATCGCCGGGTCGAACACGCTGACTCCGGCCTCGGTGCCGCCGGCCAGTAGCTGCTGCCCGTCCGGGCCGGTGATGTACTCGGCGGTGCGCAGCGGCAGGATCACCGAGCTGAACCGCTCCTCGCCGTTCGCGCCGAAGACGTTGAAGACGCCGAAGCTGACCTCGACCAGCCCGGCACCGGTGCCGGTGCCGCCGGTGAAGTAGTTGCCGTGCGACCAAGGGCTGCCGCCGATGGACTGGTGGAGCAGTTCGCCGGTGCGGCCGTCGCGGATCTCCATCACGACCTCCGGGCTGGCGAGGTCGGTGTTGCCGGTCGTGGTCGGGTCGGCCTGCACGATCCAGGTGTGGACCACGGCGTGGCCGTCGGCGTAAGGGATCTGGGGCGAGGCGAAGACGGCGTGGTCGAGCAGCGCGCCGTGCAGCTTGCCGTCGACGGCCGCTGCGGGCGCGGTCGGGGCGGTCTGCCAGGCGACGGTGCCCTTGGCAGCGTCGAGGGCGACGGCGCCCTGCACGGAGTCGGCGCTCTGCATGCCGTTGACGCTCCCGTACTGGACGTGCACCCGGCCGTCGGCGACCACGGCGTCGGAGAAGACCACGTCGCCGGAGCCCGTCGGGGCGCTGTACGTCCACAGCGGGGTGCCGTCGCCCTTGTAGGCGCGCAGCGCGTCGGTGGGGACGAGGATCTCGGCCTTGCCGTCGCCGTCGAGGTCGGCAACGGTCACCGAGCGGACGAACTTCCCGCCGCCGTCGACAGTGGTCAGGACCTTGCCGGTGCGGCCGTCCAGGACGACGGTGGCGGTGTCGGCGGCGACCACGACCTCGAGCCTGCCGTCGCCGTTGACGTCGGCGGTGGTGACGGCGTGCACCTCACCGGGGACAGTGGCCCGCCACAACTGCTTCGGGGTGCCCGACAGCAGCGAGGTGCCGCTCCAGGCCCACACGCCGTCGGAGTTGCCGCCCGCGACGACGTCCTGCTTGCCGTCGCCGTCGAGGTCGCCGGCGGCCGCGTAGTTGAGGTCGCCCTGCAGCGGGGTGAGGCTCTTCTGCTTGCCGCTGCCGAGGTTGTAGGTGCGGACGTTCTGCTGCTGGTCGACCACCCGGACGGTGCCGTGCTCGCGGTCGATCTGCTGACTGTGGGGCGAGGCGCTGGTGCCGGCGGCCTGCCATCGGACCTTGCCGTTGCCGGTGTACGAGGTGAGCTGCCCGTAGCGCTGGCCGGCGAAGTTGGCGGCGGTGGTGGTGTCGTGGGCGTCCTGGGAGCTGGTGACCAGCGAGCCCTCGACGGCGTCCATCTGCCAGGTGGTGGGCCCGTCGGTGCCGTCGGCGATGCGCTTGGTGGTGGAGGTCCAGCGGACGGTGGAGCCGTCGCCGCCGTCCAGGACCCGGACGGTTCCGGCGTTGATGTACCCGGCGGGGTCGAGGCTGTCCTCGGCGACCGCGTACTCGTCGCCCCGGCTGCCGGCGACGTCGCCGACGGTCAGGGCGGTCGGGAGCACGTTGACCCGGGTGTCCAGCACGTGGCGGGCGCCGTCGGCGATGTCGTAGGCGACCATGGAGTAGGTCACCGCGTCGCTGTACTCGGGGTGCTCGACCGCGACCAGGCGCTGGCGCGAGGCGTCCAGGCGCAGTTTGCGGTTGTACAGGTCGCCGTCGGTCTGCCAGCCGAGGGTGCCGTCGGCCACGTTCAGCACGGAGGTGGTGCTGCGGCCGGTAGTGGTGGCGGTCTTGCGCCGGTCGAAGGAGACGGCGACCTTGCCGCCGCCGAGGCTGACCAGGTCGCCCCAGGCGGCGTTGCCGGCCTCCCCGGTGTCGTACGTCCAGGTCTTGGCCGGGGTGAGCTTGCCGTCGGCGTGGTCGAACCGGATGCCGGTCAGGGTGGCGGTGGCGGTCCTGGGCGCGCTGCCGTTCTGCCGGGGTGCGTCGGAGACCAGCAGGGTGCCGTCGACGATCCGGACCAGGGTGGCGGAGGCGTACAGCTTCGACCACAGGGTCGTGCCGGTGGAGCCGTCCAGCACGGTGACGAACGAGCCGGAGGTGAGCGTGGAGCCGGGCGAGGTGAACGGCCGGTAGGGCAGGGCGCCGACGGACGCGGAGATCACCACGTCGGGCACGCCGTCGCCGGTCAGGTCGCCGGTGTCGTAGCCCTGCGCGGAGTCGTTGCTGAACGGACTGACGAAGTTGTAGGCCATCGGGATGCGGGCCGGGTACGGCTCGGTGTCCCACGGGCGCAGCGGCTTGACCTGCCAGTCGGCGTACAGCGAGGTGTTGGTGCGGGCCCACTTGGTGCTGCCGTCGGCGGCGTGCAGCTGCACGTTGCCGAGGCTGTGGACGGTGAAGTAGCTGCCGTCGGAGCCGGCCGGGACGGTGGTGCCCAGGCCGCGCACGCCCTCCATGGTGGAGGTGCCGGTGAAGGTGACGGGCGCGCGCTCGGCGTCCAGGTGCGAGGTGGTCGAGCCGCCGCCGTCGGCGGCGGGCTCGGTCGCGCCGGTGTCGCCGCCCGGGTACGCCTGGGCGTCCATCCGCTGCGTCAGGTCCTGGGCCTGGGCGTCGGTCAGCTTGACCACGCCGTCGGTCCCGGCGGTGGCGTCGGCGGCCAGCGCGTACGGGGCGGCGGTCAGCGCCAGGCCCGCGGCGACCAGGCCGGAGGCGAGCCGGAGGGCTCTGCGGTGGGTGGTCATCACTTGGCTCCTGGGTGAAGCGGATCGCCGAGCCGTTGGTCAGGACGGCCTGGTTGAAGGAGTACTGGAGGGCGTCGGTGCCGGCCTGGTTCTCCAGGCCGACGGTGGCGCCGGAGCCCGCCCCGGGCACGTTCTGGTACTGGAAGGTGATCGCGCCGCTCGCCTCCTCGAACAGCACCTCGAAGCTGACCCGCTTCGAGGTGTCGGCGACCAGCGGGACGTTGTCCCACACCACGGCGAAGGTGCGCTTGCCCGTGGTGCCGGTGGTGGCGGTGGTGACGGTGGCCTTCTTGTCGAGCACCAGGTCGTCCCAGAACGGGGCGACGACGCCGTTGGGCTGGTAGGCGGTGGGCAGCGCGGTGTTGGCGTAGTCGCCGATCCGCGGCGCCAGGAAGTTCACCAGGCCGTCGGTGGTGACGGCGGCGCTGGTGTACTTCACGCCGTAGTACGTCACCGGGAACGGCAGCGCGATCGTCTTGGCGTCCTCGTCGCCGCTGAGCGCGACCTTGGTGGCGCCCTTGACCCAGGAGTACGCGGCGGGGGCGCAGCTGGTGCCGGAGTTGTCGGTGCGGGCGGGGGTCTGCACGCTCTTCTTGACGTCGGCGGCGACGGCCAGCGGGCCGGTCCACACGCCGTTGCACAGCACGGGCTGGGCGGGCTTGACGGTCAGCGTGTAGCTGCCCTCGGCGACCTTGCCCAGGCTGTACGAGCCGTCCTGGCCGGAGACCGCGGAGGGGACGGGGGTGCCGGTGAGCTCGACCACGGCGCCGGCCAGCGGCTTGCCGGTGACGTCCAGGACGGTACCGGTGACGGCGTGCGTGGCGACGGCGGTCATCGCCAGCGGGACGTCCTGCGGCTGCCCGGCGGCTACGGTCAGGCCGTTCAGCGTGAAGGTCGCGTAGCCGTAGCCGGACGCGGCGACGCTGTAGGTGCCGGGGGCCAGCGCCAGGCGGTAGGAGCCGTCGGGGGCGGTGGTGACGGTGCGGGTGTCGCCGCCGTCTGCGGTGATCTTGACGGTGATGCCGGGCAGTGCGGCGCCGGTCGCCTTGTCGGTGGCCTTGCCGGTGACGCTGACGGCGGTGTGCGGGGCCAGGCCGACGGACTTGAGGATGTCGAGCTTGCCCTCGCCCCAGACATTGTTCATGCCGAAGGTGCCGCCGCAGTGGGTGTCGTCGACGTCCCGGGCACCGTGGTTGAGTAGCGCGCGGGTGCCGTCGATGTCGCCGATCAGGCTCGGCGCGGCCGACCACAGCAGCGCGGCCGCACCCGCCACGTGCGGGGTGGCCATCGAGGTGCCGGACTCCGCCATGTACGCCGAACCTGGCCAGGTGGAGCGGACGTTGACGCCCGGGGCGGAGATGTTCGGCTTGGCCGAGCCGTCCACCAGGGACGGGCCGAAGCCGGAGAACGAGGCGATCTTGCCGTTCACGTCGTACGCGCCGACGCCGTAGGACGGGGCCTGCGAACCGGGGGCGTGCGCGGTGGAGCAGGTGGAGCCGTCGCCGTCGTTGCCCGCGGCGAAGGCCTCGAAGATGCCCGCGGAGTTCCAGGCCTCGACGATGTCCTGGTAGAACGTGGTGTCGTCACCACCCCAGGAGTTGTTGACGATGTTCGGCGCCAGGTCGGGCCGCGGGTTGTTGCCGTTGTGGTCGGTCGGGGCCAGGATCCACTGGCCGGCCTTCAGCAGGTACTCGTCCGAGCACTGCGAGGACTCGCAGCCCTTGGCGGCTATCCACTTCGCGTTCGGGGCGACACCGATGCCGTTCTTGGCGACCATGGTGCCCATCGTGTGGGTGCCGTGGCCGTTGTTGTCGCACGGGGTGCTGGAGGTGGCGCAGGTCCCGGTCGGGTCGTAGAAGTTGTAGTCGTTGGTGAAGGTGCCGTCGCCGTTGTTGCCGCGGTAGTTGGCGACCAGGTCCGGGTGGTCGTATTGCACGCCGGAGTCGACGTTGGCGATCACGATGCCCTCGCCGCGCGCGCCGTACTGCGACCACACCTGGTCGGCCTCGATGTCCTTCACGCCCCACTCGGGCGTCCCGTCGCCCGCGTCGGTGGCAGCGGTGGCCGACAGCTGAGTGTCGTCCACGTGGTACGTCTGAGCCTTGACGATCTGCTGCACGTCGCCGCGCTTCGCCAGCTTGGCGATCAGCTCGGCGTCACCCGTGACCTGGACGGCGTTGGCGATCCAGTAGTCCTGGTGGCCGACCTTCTGCTCGTCCAGGAACAGAACGTGGCGTCCTGACCCCCTGCCACGGCGCCGGTCAGGGCCGGGTCCACCTGGACGAAGGCGGAGCCGGACGGAGTGGGTGCAGCGGCCATCGCCGCAGGCAGCGGCGAGCCAGCCACGCCGGCCGTCACACTCAGCGCGGCAGTGGCCCAGAGAGCCGTTCTGCGCCGGTTCTGTCGGGGCAGGTACATCGGGGTCCTCCAAGGAGGGAGCGGGGGATGCCCAAAAACTAGACAGCGGCCGTTACTGCGGAATTACAGGCCCACGGCCCGCCCCGCTGATCGGGCGGCAAGGATGGTGGCCAGGGCGCCACAGACGGCAGAACAGGACATCCCCGTGTCGAAAGTCAGCGCCGCCAACTGCCCCGCGCTCAGCCTCGCCCACCTGGTCCTCCGGTCGTCGAGCCACACACCCGCAGGGCGAAATGCCACACGACCACCTGCTCCCCACCCCAAGGACCCGGCTCCGCGACACCCAGCAGCTCGTTGTACGAACGCCTGACGCTGGCGCGGCGCCTCCCGCGCGGCGAGCTGCGCCAGCGCCGCCAGACCCTGCGCGAAGCGATCCACGCGGGACGCCTTCGGCTTCGCCTCGGCCGTGGCCTTCTCGGCAGCCAGCTGGGGTCCGCCTCGATACCGATCGCGGTCAGCAGGTCCTGCTGGTCGGCTTCCAGGCCGGTCCAGCCGGCCCGCTGCGCGAGGATCCATCGGCCGAGCTGCTCGCCCTCGAAGACGGTGTCCTCAGGCAGCGCCGGCCAGTCGACGCGGCCGTCCAGCTCCAGCCACCACGACCTGGCGACCGCCCAGGAGCGCTGCCAGACGATCGGCCAGGCGGGGCACCACCAAGGGTCGATCTCCTCCAGCGCGGCCCGGCATCCCGGGGGCCAGGGCGCCCGGCCGGCCCGCGGGGACCCGGGCGGCGGCCCTCGGCTCGGCGAGCCAGGTGCCGATGGCGTACCCGCCGACCGAGGCCCGCGCCGGTGCCGGCGGTGCCGGACGTGCCTGCTGCTGCGGTGGGCAACAGCAGGGCGGTCACGGTGACCAGGGCGGCCACGAGCGGGGGCCAGCGTGCGGCCGGCCTCCTACCCCGGCGGCCGGCCGGACGATGGGGGCATGCGTGTCTCCGATACCGGTGTATGAGGTCGGTGTGGATGGAGCACGACGAGGCGGCCCGTTCGGTCAGCTGGCCGTGACGTTGTCGACGTAGACGGCGGATCTGCCGCTGCTGTCGGCGGGGCTGACGAACTGGACGCCGATCTCGCGGACGTCGCTCAGTCCGGCGACGGAGCCGAGGTTCAGCCGGAGCGTGGTGGTGCCGGAGGTGACGGTGACCGGGCCGCTGTCCGTCCAGGTCCACGCGCTGCCGGTCTTGACGTACAGTCTGGCGGTCACGCCGCTGCCCGGACTGCCCCAGGGGGCGAGGTGGACGTCCGCGCTGAGAGCGGCACGGCCGGTCAGGTCCGTGCCGGCCGTACGTGCCAGGTAGACGGTCCGGGAGCCGAGGTCGACGTCGGCCTTGAGAGAACTGCTGCCCTGGGATGCCCACTCCTGGACCTTCCACGGTCCGCCAGCGATGCCCGAGCCCGTCCACCCGGCGGTGCCGCTCTCGAAGTCGAAGAGGCTCTGCGCCGTCCCACCGGTGCCGCCCGTGCCGCCGCCGTTTGGGTCGATGGCGAGCTCGCCGCGGTTGACCGTCCACGGGTCGTTGAACAAGTTCCAGGCACCCTGGTTGGCCTGCGGTCCCCACTTGTCGTTCCAGGCGAGGAAGTAGCTTGTCCGCGGGAACTTGTCGTGGATGGCGCGTATCCACAGGCTGTAGTCGAAGGTCCCGCTGCCGGCGGAGCTGTTGCTCGGGCCGATCTCGGTGAGCGCGAACGGCTTGCTCAGGGCGATCATCTCGTCGTAGCCGGGGACGGTGGACGGGGTGTCGGAGTAGGCGTCCAGGCCCACGATGTCGACCGTGGCGGCCCCCGGGTAGAAGGCGGTGCGGTTGCCGCGGCTCATGTCCGGGGCGTAGACCCACAGCAGATTGTCGAGGCCCTTGGTGGTCACCAGGTAGTCGTGCATCTGCCGCCAGACCTGCTGGAAGGTGCCCGGGTCCTGGTTCCCCCACCAGAACCAGTCGCCGTTCATCTCGTGGAAGGGCCGGAAGAGCACGGTCACCCCGGCGGCCCTGAGGTCGGCCAGGCCCTGTGCGGTCTTGTCGAGGTAGCTGCGCCAGCGCGCCCCGGTCTCGGTGGCCGGGTTCAGCAGGTCGGCGAACGAGGACAGCCGGGTGTTCAGGTTGCCGCCGTTCGCGTAGCCGGGGCTCGGATAGTGCACGTCGACGGTGACCAGCCCGCCGGCGCGGGCGTGGTCGGCCAGCGCCCCGTTGCAGCTGCTGTCGATCAGCGTCGTCGGGTCGGTGGCGGTCGCCCAGCCGGCGCCGTAGTCGCAGCCCAGCACTGCGGGCCACTGCCCGGTCTGGCTCTGCAGGGCGCTGGTCTGCGTCAGGGAGAAGCCGTTGTTGCTGTATCCGCCGAAGAACCCGGAGGCGACCCGGTTGGCGGAGTGATTGGGCAGACCGGCCAGGTAGGCGAGCACGGCGCTCCGGCTCAGGCCGGCCGTGCCGGTCACCGTGGCCGCGCTCGACGTCGGGGCTGTCGCGGCGGCAGCGGCCGCTGCGGTCAGGACTGCGGCCAACAGTGCCGCGGCACGACGCGCCGGGCGGGGCCGGTGGTCCGGCCGGGCGGGCGGCGTGCTGACATGACGTCCGGTCATGATCGATGTTCCCTTCAGGCTGGCGGCGGGTCCGGCTCTCTCCTCGTCCGGCCGGAGGCCGGCCGTGTGTTCACCGGCCGCGGACCCGGCGGTGGTCCGGGAGGACCGGCCGGTCCGTCCCGGGCCGGGGGCGGCGGGCGCCGAACCCGTTCGCAGGGTCCGACGGCAGTGCCGACGTCGGAGGTGTACGACTTCGTCGGCGGCCCAGCCGGTCGGCAAGTGCGCGACATCAAGAGCGAGTTGAGTCTGTAACGGTTAATCTGCCGCGTCAAGGGAGTGAACGGCGCGTTTCCCGCCCGAACGACCCGCCATCCAGGTTCGTGACTCGGATCGCGGCACGACGCCGGTGCGGACGCTGCCACCATGCATCGCGCCGAATACCGGATTCACCTGGGATTTTGTGACGGCGAGCGCTCCACCGCGGGAACGGAGGGGCCGCGAAACGGCGGGGGCCATCTAGTCCAATCCGGCCGGCCACCCCCGGCGCCGCCCGCGACAGACGAAGGGATCCGATTTGATGATGAGTTGACAACTTAACCGATTCGTCTCCATCATCAGGTCCGCCGCCGCATGGTCCGCCGGTCAACCGGCTGGCCGATGCGGAGCGCCGGTCGGCCGATGACACCAGGGATGTCGCCGGGCCGGCGCTGCCCGTAGGGGGTGCCGGCACGCAGTCGGTGCCGCCGGACGAGCGCCGCATGGGCGATCTCGGTGCCCCGGACATGCCGTCACCACCCGCGGTCGCACCGGATCACGGTCTCGTCCAGCGGGTTCCCGACCCGAGGAGCTCTTGGTGATCGGGCCCGGGACGGTGTGCGGGAACGGTGACGGGTGTGGTGGGGCTGTCGACAGCATCAGGGATCGGGGGAGCGCACGGAAGATCACCGGCCAGATGATGTGGTGCGCGCCCGGCGGTGCCGCGTGCCGTGCGACGTCCCGGGCCCCGCCCGCGTCCGACGGGGCGGGACGTCGCGGACGGCGGCCGTCGCGTGATGTCGCACCGCAGATGGCGAGAGTTTCGCGCTACTTGGCCAATGGGTGGGCAACTTGTCAGACCCGGGAGGGCCGTGGGATCGGACATGGCTCGGGGAACCGCCCGCGGGTCTTCCATGGAGCGACAGACATACTGATGGGACGTCAGATCTTGTCGGAGGGTCGGTACACCAATGGTGACGGCCCGCGCCGTGCGGACCGCCGACAGGCTCTGCCCACAGTCCCCTCCGTCCGACGGTCAGGCGTTCGACTCCTTGTCGGGGCGGGTCGCGCGGACGGGCGGTGGGTTCCATCGGCCATCGAGAGCCTGGGGCGCGGGTGCGTACAGGCGCATGGTGACGCCCAGTGGGCCAAGTGGGGCGGGGAGCCAGTTGGCCTGTCGGTCCCGGCCTGGGTTGCGGTGGGAGATGTGGATGTCGAGTGAGCCGTCGGCGTTGTAGGTGAGGGGGTCGCGGTCGCCGAGCGCGAAGCGGTCGAGTTCGTTGCCGACCTGGAAGCCCTCGCCGTCGTACATGGTGACGGACCAGAAGGCGCCGGCGGGCGGGAGCGCGTCGGCGTCGAAGTGAAGGACGTAGTCGTTCTCGCCGGCCACGGGCCGGCCGTCGGCGTCGGTGGCCAGGACTGGGTAGACGGCGTCTTCGGGCGGGTTGGCA
This sequence comes from Kitasatospora paranensis, assembly GCF_039544005.1. NCBI lineage: Bacteria > Bacillati > Actinomycetota > Actinomycetes > Kitasatosporales > Streptomycetaceae > Kitasatospora > Kitasatospora paranensis. The sequence goes on along the minus strand of NZ_BAABKV010000001.1, from coordinate 426,263 downwards.
CCGAGTCCGCCTGCGGCGACGACGGCGCGCTTGAAGTAGCTGTTGCCGTAGACGCCCATGGTGTCGGTGGAGGTCCGCCAGCCGTTGGCCGGGGTGCCGAAGGACGCCATGGAGCCGAGGATCGCGTCGCGCGCGGCCCGTGCGCCATCCTCGACCTGCGTGAGTGCGTCGGCGTCGAATCGTCCGGGGTCGAAGTCTTGGCCCGGGACGATGCCGAGGTGCGCGATGCGTGCGAGGGCGGAGAAGTCGGACGCGTGTGGGGGTTCTCGGCCAGGGCCTGGGCGGCGTGGGTGAAGAATTGCGCCGCGCTGAGGCTGTTGACCAGCGTGAGGGGGTCAGTGGCGACGTCCACGCCGGGGTCGGGCGTGTGGGTGGTCGGGTTCGGGGTGGTGAGGGTGTAACCGTCCTGGACCTTGTGGACGGCGTCGTAGTCAGCGGGGCCGTTGGTCTGGGTCCGTCCGATGAGCCACACGTATGGGGTGGGGGAGCGCAGGACCGTGGCCCCGGCCGGGGTGTCGCCCCGCCAGTCGGGGCCGACGACGAGGTAGTCCTGGTCGCCGGTGCCGGTGGTGCGCTGGCCGATGGTGGCGAAGACGTCGGTCCACATGTCCATCAGCGGCAGCATGTAGTACCGGTCGGCGGTGTCGGCGACATGGAGTTCGACCGGGCCGGAGGTGAGGTCGAGCCAGGCGTTGGAGTAGAGGGTGTCGAAGTTGGGCCGGACGACGGCACGGAAGTCCGCTGGGGGAAGGCGCGCAGGTGGTGGAACTGGTTCGGCGGGCCGTATCCGGGTTTGACGCCGGCCCGGACGGCGGCGGACTGGCGGCGTGTGACGTCCATCATGACCAGCGGGTACAGGTAGACGTACGCCTCGCGGCTCAGGGTCCGTAGATCGTCCGACAGCATGCTCACGTGCGTCCTCGCCTCCACGCTGAGGGCCCGCGGTCGCAGCCCCTCCCGGTCGCAAACTGCCGCCCGATCGCGAGTGCCGCAACCGGGCGGCGGCCGAACGGGTAACCGGGCCCTTCGGTTCGCTGCGTGGCGGGTGAGGGAGGAGAAGCCCGCCACGACCGCGGACCGAAAGGAACGGGGCGTCAGGCCCAGAAGTTCAGGGCCCGCTCGGCGAAGGATTCGGCCCGTTCGATCTGCGGCATGTGGCCGGTGGCCGGGAAGAGGTGGGTGCGGGCCTTGGGAAAGGCGGTGCGGGCCGCGTCCAGGTGCCTCGCGGGCAGGATCCGGTCGCGGTCCTCCCAGACGACGAAGATCGGCAGGTCCAGGATGGCGACCTTGGCCAGCAGGTCACGGCGCCACTGCTTGTGCACTCCGCGCATGGAGCCGAGGCTCGAAAGGATCCCCAGCATCGCGTCCGCGCCGCCGGGCCGCGAAGCGAGGCGTAGCGCGCGCTCGATCCGGGCGGTGGTGGCGAAGGAGGGGTCATGGAAGATGGCGCGTTCGAAACTGGTCGATCTGCACCAACGAGAGCATCGCCACGACCGTCGGCTGCCTCTACGACGAGCAACTCGTCACCGACGCCGACGGTTGGTGCAGCATCGTGCTCAGCCTGCCGCAGGACCGGCCCGCCAACGCCACCCGCGCGAATGGCGTCAACTGGCTCAGCCTCTCCCCAGACGGCGACGGCGGCGGCGCCGGCCACGGCGACGACACGCCCCTGATCCTGCGCAACATGCTGCCCTCATCCGCTTTCACCCACGCCGTCCAGAACACGCACACTCCCGGCGACGAACGCGCCGTCATGGGTGACTACCTGCCCACCGGCACCTACACCACGGCCACCTTCGAGGCCCGCAGCAGCCAGGTGAGCTGAGTCCCGCTTGCCGCCGGATACGCCGGCGGCCGGTTTGGCTGTCACGCGGTTCCCGCGCCCCGGCACCTGGAGTCACCCGGCTCCGCCGATCCCCCGCCCACGTCGCGGAGCCGGGAACCGCCTCAGCCTCGGGTCCGACGGGCGCACATCCAAAGGACCATGCATGAACCGCTTCCCTCTCGCGAACAAGACCGGCCTTGTCGCCGGTGCTGCCAGCGGTATCGGCGCTGCCACCGCCCGCGTCCTGCGGTCGCACGGTAGGAACGTCACCCTTCTCGACCTGCACCTGAACGCTGTCCAGACGGTCGCCCGAAGCATCGGCGACCGTCAGACGCCGGCACTGGGCGCCGTCGCGACCGACCCGAGATCCCTCGCCGTCCAGCAGAGCGTCGACCACTTCGGCACGCTGGACGTCGTATTCGCCAACGCCGGCATGGTCACGGACCCCAGTACCTTCGCTGACCGCTCGGTCGCAACCGGCCCGCCCGCGTGGCGCACGATGGCGAGGAGGCGCCGGTAGCCCGGCGGCGGCGCGTCCAGGTCGACGCCGGGCCCACGGTGCGGGGCCAGCGGCACCGCTCGGCCTGCGACCTGCATCGCCGGCGGCTCGGCCGCCGCCGATTCCGCAGTGAGCTGTCCGGCCATCCGCTGCCAGACCCGTTCCGTGACGGCGAGTTCGTCGCGCTCAGCCCGAAGCCGGTCCAGCTGCGTGACCACCTGGACTTCCAGTTCCAGGCTCATGGCACGCTCTCGAGTCCGCCGTCGGATGGGGCGATCGCGACCGAGATCGCCGACCGGCTGGGCTGCGGCACCGCGCCCGCGTTCGACATCTCCGCGGCGTGCGCCGGCTTCGGCTACGGCCTGGGCCTGGCGGACGGCATGATCCGCGGCGGCAGGGCCGAGTACGTGCTGGTGATCGGCGTGGAGCGGCTGAGCGACCTTACCGACACCTCGGACCGCTCGACGGCGTTCATCTTCGGCGACGGCGACGGCGACGGCGACGGCGACGGCGACGGCGACGGTGCGGGCGCCGCGATCGTCGGCCCGTCCGACACGCCCGGCATCGGCAAGCTGATCTGGGGCTCGGACGGCTCGCAGCGCGACGTCATCACGCAGACCCAGGCGTGGGACACCGCGTTCGCCAAGGAGGACGCGGTCAACGGTGCGGGCGACGAGACCCGCTGGCCCGCGCTGCGGATGGACGGCCAGCCGGTCTTCCGCTGGGCGGTCTACGAGATGGCGAAGGTGGCCCAGCAGGCGCTGGACGCCGCCGGGATCACCGCCGACCAGCTCGGCGCGTTCATCCCGCACCAGGCCAACATGCGGATCACCGATGCGATGATCAAGACGCTGAAGCTCCCGGAGTCCGTGCCGGTGGCCCGCGACATCGCGGAGACCGTTGAACAGTGCGCCTTGGGCGGCTGTGGCGACGAATCCACGGTCGGAGTAGACGCCTGGCGGCAGAAGAGGTTCCCGGGTGGAGCGCTCGGCTCAGACGAAGCCGGCGGGACTGGAGATGGCCAGCGCGGCAGCGGTGATGATTGCGGGGCAGAGCCATCCTCGCGCGGGGGCGTCGACGAGCGCGAAGACCAGCCCGCCCATCACGACGGTCGCACTGGCCATCCCCGCGATGTCGAGGTGCCGACCGCCCCGTGAGACGGCGGGAATCGAACGGATGCTCCACAGTGCGGCTGGAATTCCGATGACCACGTCGACGGCGAAGACGGCACGCCAGTTGGCCAGCGCGACGAGCGCCCCGCCCAGCAGAGGGCCGGCGGCCATTCCGAGGCCACCCGCGGCGGCCCACCTACCCACCAGCCATTGCCGGGTCTGCTCGTCGGGTGCGGAAGCGGTGGCCAGGACGAGCGCGCTCGGCAGCAGGGGCGCGGAACCCGCGCCCCGGGCCAGCCGGGGGACGTTGAGCACCAGCATGGAGCCGGCTGCAGCGCAGATCGTGGAGGAGGCGGTGAAGACCAGCAGGCCCGCCACGAAGGCCCGCTTCGCGCCGAGGGTGTCCGTGATCGCTCCAGCGCCGAGCATCACCGCGGCGAAGGAGAGGGTGTAGGCGTTCACCGCCCATTCGAGCTCGGACCGGGAGGCGCGTAGAGACGAGGCGAGTTGGGCGAGGGTGAGGTTCACGATCGTGCCGTCGACGAAGACCATGAAGGCCGCGATCAGCGCGAGTGCAACGACGCCCCGATGGTGTGCGACAGCCGCTACCGGACCGCCTCCGGTGCCGTGGCGGACGCGGTGGCGACCGCCACTTCCAGGGGATCACGAAGGGGGCGGCCCAGGATGTCGGCGAGGTCGGGGCCGGTACCGTCCAGGAAGCCGTGCCGGATGCCGGTCGCGATCGAGGCAAGCATGGGCGGTTGGAAAGGCAGCAGTCCCGGCATCTCGTGGAGCCGGCGCCGGTACTCGCCCAGGTCGATGGTCCGGTGCGGTACCGCGAAGCGGTCGGCCACGTCTGCTGCCGTGATCGGCGTGCCGACCAGATCGTAGGTGCGTTCGCTGTGTTGGGCCGGATCCGCCGCGATGACCGCTGCGGCCTCGGCGAGATCCTCGCGGGCGACCGCGGCCAGTCCTCGGCCCGGCAGATCGCCAGGTGCAGAGCCATCTCCTCGCCCGTGCACCCGGGCACCAGATCCGTTCCGGCGTCCAGGTCCGCGGCCAGGTCGTCGAACGTGCGGGCCATCTGCCTCCGCCAGTCGGCTCCCTGGTGGAACGTGACCCGCGGCAGGCTCGCGAACAGTCCCGCCGCCTTCGCCGTCAGTCCCTCATCGCCCAGCGCCGCCGCCTCCGCCCACGCCGTGGCGGCCAGGTCATCCAGCGCCAGGCGCAGCACCGCCCGGGTCCGGGCGGTCAGCGTCCAACCGCCTTCCTCGCCGTCAAGGTCGTCCCAGGCGTCCTCGTCGTCCACATCGGGCAGGGCGCGGCCGCCGGAACGGGAACGCTCCTCCAGTAGCCGCTGCACCCGGTGCGCGGCCTCCTCCGGGGCGGCCATCGCGGTGTCGATGATCCGCAGGTCCTCACCGAACTCCTCGCCGGCCAGCAGCGCCCCCGCCTCGTCCAGCAGCACGGCGCCGGCCACGTCGGCGCCGGCGCGGGGAGGACCACGGCGGAGCCGTTGTCTGCGAGCCGGTCGATCAGACTGGAGACCAGCGAGGCGGCGATGAGCGGATCGGCCCACGGCCCGGACAGCTCCAGGCCCTCGACCACCAGGACATTGCCCGCCATGTCCACCGCGGCCTCGAACTTGGCGCTGAACGTGCCGTCCGGGTCCAGCAAGACCGACGACACGCCGCCAGGAAGGCCCCCTCATCCCCGAGGCGCTCCCGCAGGTTCCCCGACCGCCAGTACAGGCCCCGCACCGCGCGCAGCACCCCGACCCGCTCCCCGCCGGCCCGGACCTCGACCACCCACCGCTGCACACCCGGCGCCGCCGGATCCAGCAGCCCATGCACATGCCGGAACTCCACCTCCAACACCGCCGGATCCGCCGCCACCGCCAAGGGACCGCCCACAACCCACCCCTCACACCGAGCTCCACCCCGCTCGCGGGGCAGCCGACCGATCAGCCTAGAGGCCGGTGCCCTGCCCGCGCGGTCCCTCGAACCGGTGACGCAGCCGGCGCCCGCGCGGGACCGGGGGCGTTTGCGGATCCTACGGGCGGTCACACTTGCGGGCATGAGTGGTGATCGTCGCCCGCTGGGCCTGCCGGAGTTCTCCACCCCTGCCACCGACCGGCCCGCCGCCAACGAGCGGCGCGCCCTGCCCCCGGTCGACCGGGCCCTGTTCCTGCCGCCGCCGGCCGCAGAGCCGCCGTCCCCGGCGCCCGCACGCCGGCCACTGGCCGACGGCGGCGTGGTGTTCTCCAGCACCAGCTGACCTTCTGTCACCGGCCAGCGCCTCCGGTGCGCCCCGCATGGGTGGACGGCATACAGGCCTGCGGGCCGGCAGATCACGACTCCGCCCGGGCAGGAGCCGAACCGGGTTCCCCGGAGGCCACCGGCAGCGGCCTGGCCAGGTCCTGCAGCGCCTTGAGCTGCTCCGCCGTAGCCCCGCTGCGCACGCCTTGCCGCACCGCTGCATCGTTCCGCCAGCCCCGGATCTCGGCGAGCAGTGCCGGAAGGACCGGCATCACGTGCCGTACCACCGCGGCGATCGCGGCCGCCGTCGCGGCCCACGGGGAGGCCGCTGCGAGCTGACCAAGGACGGCATCACCGGGCACCTGAGGCCTCCCGGCAGCGTTCCGGCCGATGGCGGCCCCGCCCCCGGCGCCGCGGACACCGCCTGGTTCCAGTCTCCGGCCTGTCGGCGGCCGCCTTTGCTTCCGTCTCCATGCTGATCCTTTCCGACGGTCCCACGACCGTCTCCCGCGATCAGGTAAGCAGTGCAAAAGTCCTGGTCGCAAAGCCTGTTGACCGGTTTGCAAGTTATCGCGCACCTAGCTGGGAGTACCTCGACCGGATCGCGTGATGACGCCTCTGACGCGAGCACCGCGCACTACGCTGCGCGGCATGAGCAAGGAGCCGAGAACCGGCCTGGAGACCTCTGATCTGCTTAGGGCAGCCACCGGCGCCGGGTACAGCGTCAGCGAGCGGATGCTGGAGATCTTCCGCAGCCAGGGACTGCTCCCGCACCCCGCCAGGGCGGGCAACCGCGGACGCCGTCCGCTGTGGCGGTACCCGAAGGGCACGGACGGGCAGCTGCTACGCCTGCTGGCCTGGCGGGAGCACACGAAGGATCCCCGGGTGCTGCACGTGGTGCTGTGGCTCGACGGGTTCCCCGTCGCGACCTCGGCCGTCCGCGAGGCGATCACCGCCGTCCTGCGCGAGGTGGCAGCGGGCCTGGACCGGGAAGTCGCAGCGGAAGCCGAGCGACTGAGCCTCGACCCCGAGGCCGACCGCGGTCAGGCCCTGGACTCCATCGCAGCCCGGTTCGCAGCCAAGCGCACGGACCAGGCGCTTCCGCGCAGCGTCCGGATCACCGCGGCAGAGCGTGCCGAGGCTTTCGCCTCGCTCACCCGGCTGACCGTTCTGCGAGACCCCGGCGAGACGACGGAGGAGCATGCACTGACCGTCGAAAGGGCACTCGGTATCTCGCCGGGTCGGCGCCAAGGCTTCGGCGACGCCGGGCCGTGGCTGACCGGCCCGGCCCGGGACCTCTTCGACGCTGCCGACTTCATCTCCATGCCGAGCACGACGCAGGCCGTTGAGGCGGCAACGAACGAGGAGCTGGAAGCAGCGCGACCGACTGCAGCCGCGTTGTTCCAGTACCTGCCGATCGCGGCCCGGGCCGTCGGAGCCCTGTCACAGAAGGAGAACCACGCCGGAATGCAAGGGCCGGCCGCGATGGACGACGACCCGAAGCTCGCCGTCCTCCTGGTGCCCGCCGTACTGGGCTTCAGACGCGCTGGATGGCAGCAGAACCTTGACACCATCACCTCAGCCCTCGAACCGTACCCGGCCCTCCTCGCCGACCTGTTCACAGTGCTGGACATGCCGCAGAGCACAGTCCAACGCCACCTGAGCAGCCAGCCCGCCGCCGTCGTCCAGCAGGCCAACACCCTCATCAACGCCGCCCTCGACGGCAAACTCGCCCTGGCACCAAGACCGCGAACCTGAGAGGCAACAGACCCGGCACGACCCACACCCCGAAGCCGACCCACCGCCCAGCCGACCGGATGCCAGGGCAGGCACAGCCCAGCAAGGCCTGGCGCGACTACCACGCTGCCGGTCGACCGGTCCGCCGGAGAATGTCGGCAGCGGAAGCTACCGTGCCCTTGTGAACGCCGATGCCCCGTCCCACCTGCCGGTGGAGGACCTGGTCGACCAGGTGGTCGATGCGATGGTCCGCACCCGGGAGTGGACGGCGGGCCGGCTGCTGCTCGACGAGCTGGAGCACCGTGGCGAGGACGCGGTGTGGGAAGCCGCGCTGCTGCTCCTCGCGGTGCTGGCGAGTGGCCCGGTCTACGGCCTTCCCGAGCGCGCCGGAGTGGACCACCTGCGGGCGGTCGCCCGCTCGACACCGGACCCGGTTACGGCGCTGGTCCTGGAGCTGCAGGCCGAGCACCGGGACGCTGGCCAGGCGGCCGCACGCGAAGTGTGGGAGCAGGCGGACACCGAGGTCCGCCAGGCCGGGCTGCTGCAGCTGCTGGTCGTGGTGTGCTCGGCGGTCGGCTCCGACCACGGTCGGCTCCGACCACGGTCGGCTCACCCCCGAGCAGACCATGGCCCTGACCAAGGAACTCATCCGGTCCGGCCCACCGGATGCCTCGCGCACCCCGGTGCCGCCGTCCTGACCGCCCGCCGGGCTTGAGGCATGACCACAGCGGTAGGAACGGGGCAGCAGCCGGAAGGTCAGCTGGAGTAGATGCCGCCGTCGTGGACCTCGACGCACGCCCACACCTTCGGGGTGTCGGTGAAGGAGCCGCACAGCTTCCCCCAGGAGACCTCGATGTCGGTCCACTCGGCGGTGATCTGCCCGCCCCGCGCGGTGCCGGTCATCCGTGCGTGGATCTCGACCTGCCGCTCGCCCTCGTGCAGGACCGCGGTCGACCGCGCCACCGTGCCCGGATTGGTCCAGGTCACCGTCAGGCGCCGAGCCCAGTCATCATGCCCGTCGATGCTGATGCACACCTGCGGCCCCGACCAGTTGTGCGTACAGGCATCACTGCTGCGCCGCCCCATCGCGCCAGCCGGCGCCGCGGTGGCGAGCAGGGCGGCCGCGGCCGTAGCCGTGAGCGCGCACCCCTGATGATGACCCGGTGCATCCGGTACCCCTTCTCCCGTGCTGGGCCCGCCGGGCTGTCCTCGGTGGGCACTGGGGATGAACGAGGTGGAGGCGGGGTTGTTGCGGGGTGGTCACTCGGGTAGCTCACGGCGCAGTGGAAGCCGAAAGGCCGCTACCTGCATGTGACGGCGTTCCAGTGCTTTCTCAGAGCCGCAGCAGCCTACCGCCTGCCCGGCCGGCGCGTGCCCTTCCGCGCAGGTCACACCGAAGGGCAGCAGGTTCCAGCAGCAGATGAGATAGCCGTCATCGGCGGGATCGACACGCACACCGAGTCCATCAGGTGGCGGTCATCGACGGCATCGGCCGCCACCTGGCCACCGAGCAGTTCGAGACCGGCCCGGACGGCTACCGGGGGCTGCTGGACTGGCTGCGGTCCCACGGCGAGGTCCTGGCCGTCGGCATCGAGGGGACCGGCGCCTACGGCGCCGAGATCGCCCGGTTCCTGACCGCGTCCGACATCGCGGTAAGCCTGCCTCGTTGTTTCCCCTTGTGCTGCCGATGCCCTTGGCCAGGGTGAGCCGGGGTCGGGTACCTCGGCGGGCACGGCCGGGCGCGCCCGCCAACTCTTGCGGACCGGCGACTCCCGGTGGCGACGCTGGCAGGCCATCGATGCCCTGAGCGCGTGGAGCCGTGACTCCACCGGCCCGGCGGCGACAACGTCAGCCCCTGGGTCGAGGGCTTTCCCAGGGCCGGCGACCGACTGGAGCCCTGCCCCTCGGTGGGGCGGTACTGAGGACGGCGAGGCGGTCGGCGACGACTTTGCTCGCCGAGTTCGACGATCCGACCGGTGTCGAGTTCCCGGTTGTCTTGTTCGACGACAGCGAGTCCGGCGCGGGCGCTCGGGTTCGATGCTGATTCGCAAGAGGCGATGGGTTAGGAGCAGGTGTCCGGGGCGGGTTTACCGGCGAAGCGGTCCTGAGTCCAGGTCACCAGGAGGGGGATGAGTGCGGAGTCGGGGGCGACGACGCCGACGTGGTCGCGGCCTGGGAATGTGCGGTAGTCGATGGTGTCGCCGCGCTTGCAGGCCTGCTGGACGAACCCCTGCTGGACGGCGGGCAGGACCAGGGCATCGTTCTCGCCCTGTGCGATCAGCAGCGGCGCCTGGATTTGGCCGGTGGGGGTGTTCTCGCGCAGCCTCGCGCCGCTGGCCCCGGTGGCGGGATCGGTGGCGAAGATCGGCTTGTCGGCCAGCAGGGAGGACACGACGGAGACGAAGACCTCGGGTTCGGCCAGGCAGCGGGAAGCGTGGCCGCGGACCTGGGCCTGGGCCTCGGGCCGGATCAGGCGGTTGAAGGAGACGTCCGGGTAGGTCTGGCTGTACGCGGTGACGATGTAGGACGCGAAGATGCTGCCGCCGGGGACGGTGTTGAGGTTGGAGACCAGGCCGGTCAGGTCGCTGGCCGGCGCCAGTGCGGCCACACCGGCCAGCGGCACGTCAGAGGCGTAGGTCGGCTGGAGCTGGCCGGTCCACAACGCGGCATGGCCACCCTGGGAATGGCCCCAGACCGCCGTCTGGTCGGAAAGGTGCACCGTGGCCAGGTGCCGGGCGGCGCGGACGGCGTCCAGGACGGAGCGCGCCTCGCCCTGCCCGACCAGGTAGGGATGCGGGCCCGCGGTGCCCAGGCCCGTGTAGTCGGTGGCCACCAGGACCCAGCCATTCGCGACGATCTGGTCCAGCGCGGGCAGCGCCCCGCCTCGAACGGCTTCTGAAGGAGTGAGGGCGCGCAGGAGGAGGCGACGCCGGTCGTCCCGTGCGCCCAGGCGATCACCGGCCGTGGCCCCGCTGGGGCACTGCGGGAGACCAGGACGATGCCGGAGGCCACCGCCGGGACACCGTCGTCGCGCGTGGTCGTGTAGAGAATCTTCCACGCCTGCGCCGAAGCGGGAACGGCTCGGGTGAACGGCTCCGACCGCAGCAACGCCCCCGCAGTGGCGGGCACGGACGCGGGCCGGGTGTAGAAGGCGGTCGGCGAGGGCGAGGCGCGGTGCAACGCCGCGCTGAGCGCCAGCAGCGCGAGCGCCACAACCAGCGAAGCGGCCATCGCAGCAGTGCGCGGCCACCCGTGCAGCCAACCCCGCCCTCCGCCCACCCCCTCGTTCTCGCGGCGCCCGCCCTCGTGCGCCGCCCGCACCGCCTCGACGATCCGCGCGCAGCCGAACACGAACGTCCGTGCCCCGAACACCACCGCGACCACCAGCAGCGTCACATCTGGCCAGGCCAGCGCCAGACAGCCGAACACCACCGACGCCAACGCCCCGAGCACATGCGCAGCCCGCTCGTCCCCGCGGCCACGCACCGCACCCACGAGCCGCGCCATCCCGCCGGCCACGAGCGCGAGCCCGACCACCAGCGCCAGCACACGCAGTGTCAGCCCCGGGAACACCGCCGCGACCAGCGCCGTGACCAGCCACAGGACGCCCACCGCTACCGTCCATCGCGCAGACCGCGACCTGCACGCGGAGGCCAGGTCAGCAACCCCCGACACAGCCAGCACGATGACGATGAACAGCCGCAGCACCGACAACGAGGTGAACGGCTGCAACACGATCACCGCGCCAAGAACAGCGCAGGCCACACCGAGCAGCAGGACCAGCCACCAGGGGGCTCTCTGCCCCCACTTTCGCACGGCGGACAAACCTCGTGTATCAGGCATCATGAACAAAAGCTATGAGGTGATCGCGCCAGTGCCACGCCGCCGCGCTTACGCGGCCGCAGCAGGCCTTCGCCACCAGAAGCCCCGACCGCTCACCCGCGAGTGTCGCCCCGCGCAAGGAGGATGGTCACCTCGGGGGACGGCTCAAAACGGCGGACTGAGCACGGCCTGGGCGCTGGACATGATCGCGGACGACACCAACCCGGCGGCACATCAAGGACGGCGACACCGTCGCAGAGGAGGAATGACCGGCGATGGACGCCATCGACCGCGGGCTGGTACACGCCCTGCAGCCCGTCCCCAAGACCCTCCCCGGCCGGATCAACTTCCTCGTCCGCCGGCACCCACCCGCGCGGTCGCCGCGATCAGCGTCCCGATGCGGTCCGTTGAGCGGTGGCGCAAGTCGCCGGCATCGGCCACGACAACGCCCGCAAGGTCGACGCCGTCCGCGAACGCTGGCAGCCCCACGTCCGCGAAACCGCGGAGGCCGCGGCTTCCCCGTCGAGGTCATGGCCTTGTTCGGCTACACCTCCGCCGGCCAGAGCACCGACGATCCCCGCGAAGGCATCGTCACCCCCGCGGCTAGTTCCTCGAGTCGGGCCGTGACTCCTGCCGCTTCGGGGCTCCTGCATCGGTCATGCCGATCACCGTAAGTGCCCAGAACGGCAGGTATCACCGGGTTTGGCGGTTCGCGGGCTCATGCTGCAACGCCGATCTGTTCAGGTGCGGATGGCTGGCGTGCGGGTGGCGTGCCCCCGGCGGACGGCGCGGTGAGCTCCCTGGTGAGGCGTTCTTCGTACTGGCCGAGCAGGAGCACGGCTCCTAGAAGCGCGGGGAGTAGGAAGAGAGCGAACACAAGCATGTGAACCTCCCGGCTGGGGGTGCTCACCGTTCGTTTCGGCGTTCCGGTTCGTCGGCCGGGCCACCTCCACGCTACGGCCCGGGGTCCGGCGCGGCAATACAGGGACCTGCGGGGTGAAGCCGAGCCGGCGCATCAGCCTCGTGGCCCCGGAGACGCTGTAGGAGACGTGGAACTTCCTCCCGATCAGCACGGCCACCCGGGCCCCGGTCCACACCTGGTCCTCGTCCCAGCCGTGCGCGGCCGGACCCTGGTCCAGGTACTCGGCGAGTTTCTCCTGGCAGCGCGGGGACAGCTTGCACCGGTTGCCGCCCGGACCGCGAGAGGCCAGCGCCCCGGACCCGTTCTCCTGCCACGCCCGCTGCCATTGCCACGCCGATTTCCGGCTCACCCGCAGCCAGCGGGCTACCTCGGGCGGCCTGACCCCCTCGGCGAACAACCCTGCGGCCTCCAACCGCACCCTCTCGCGGCGCCGACGTGCCTTCGCCGTCAGCCCGCCCCCATCCGCATAGCGCATACCGAACGCGGTGGCGGCCAGGTCCTCCAGCGCCAGGCGCAGCACCGCCCGCGTCGACTCTGCCCCCCGCTGCCACCCACGTCACCGTCCTGGTCCGCCGCGGCATGTCCGCCCGGGACATCGTCGACGCCTCCGGCAGGCGCTTGACTTTTCGCATGGAGCTACTTGCCGCCGATGCCGGGCGGGGGATGGTGACGCACTTCGGCGCGCCGTCGTTGGCGCCCACCCAATGCAGCCCGTTGCTTTCGCTGTAGCGGTAGAGGTGTTCCGGCTCCGCCTGATCCCACGGGACCCGGGGTCCACTCCTGGACCGTCTCTCTGCCTTCGGGCGTCCAACCGGTGAACTGTCGAAGGTCCAGGGGTGGGGTCCCGCTGCCGGGGTCCAGGGCTTCCGCCCGAAGCGGCGACGGCGAAGGACCCCTGACAGCTTGTGGCCCGTGCCATTTGGCCTGGGTAGCGACGTAGCGCGCCGGTGACAGGCTCGTGGACGGTGGCCGGTCGAGCGTGTGGATGCTCATCGTGGCGGCCTCCCGGGGAGGCCGCCACGATGGTGGACCGTGATGAGGGCACGGCCGACCCTGCGCTCTCCGACGCGCGCCGGGGGGCGTCGCAGTGCGCTGCCTCCCGTCCGCACGGGAGGACCGGCCCGGCGACCGCTGTGGGACGGTCGCCGGAGAATGTGAATCTGCTTCGTTTTGCCAGGGGCCCGGCCTCGCCTTTGAGGCCGGGCCCCATGTGCGCCGCCATGGGACGGAGCAGCGCACCGGCAGCGGGCCGGTCCCTCGATCCGGGCCCGCTGGGGAGTCCCGTCGGACTCCAGGTGTCCCGCTCGACCAGGCGGGACGTGGACCTGGCGGCTGCCTCAGGAACTACCAGCCGCCAGGAGTGGATGTGGCCTTGGCTGCGTGGGCCGCGGCGAAGAACGGGGCCAGTGAGCGTAGGGCTGTCCCGGTCGGAAGCCTCACGTCGGACCCGGGCGGCCTTGCTGCAGCCGCGTAGATGCGCTGTACGGCCCGTAGTACCTGGGCCGCCGGCCACAGGTTGCCGCCTCCGTCGGGTTCGACCAGCCAGCAAGCGCCGGGGGCTCCCCGGCCGGCCGCAGGCGGTCGGCCGGGGAGGGCGGTGGAGCGTCCCGGCGGTGGGCACTCCAGCACGCCGTCGCACAGCCGGGTGCCCAGGCGTCTCGGCACCTGTATGGCGTTGGTCGGCACGAAGAAGTCCACGGTTCCCCGGTGGATGCTGTGCAGGACGGGGCAGGGCGGGTGCGGATGGCCGAGGATCTCAAGGGCGTGAAGTCCGAGGCCTGCGCTCACACTGAGGACCGCGAAGGCATGGATCGGTACGGGTACCAGCCGCCCGGCGATCCAGCCGTCCAGACAGGAGGCGGGATCGGGGTGGAGCCCGGCGAGCCAGCGCATGCCGGCCGCGTTGGCCGGTGTGGTCACCGCCGCACAGGGCGCCGCGCGGTGACCGCCCGGCAGGCTCCGGGAGTCCGCGGCGCGCTGGTGCGTGGGCCCTGAACCGCCTGGGCCGGCCTGCTGGTCACCGTTGGTGGCCAGGGCGGCGTCCGCGGCCGGCTGCGGGATGCCTTCGGGGGAGGCGTTGCGGTCGCGGGGCCGGTCGGAGAGCAGGTGTCTCAGGACACGAGTTGCGGCCGCCGCGCCTCTTCGGCGGTTGCGCGCAGCAGGGCTGCGACCACCCGGCGGTCTGTCCCCATCTCGGGGTGCCACTGAACTCCCATGATCCACGGTACTTCCCTGCCTTCAATCGCTTCCACGGCTTCGATCGTCCCGTCGCCCGCATGGGCGCTCGCCCGAAGGCCTGCGCCGAGGCGGTCCACCGCCTGGTGGTGATAGGTGGCGACCGCGGTGGTCTCCGGTACGAGCGAGTGGTACAGCGTCCCGTCGACCGGGGAAACGGGGTGTGAGCTGTACATTCCTGCCACGCCGTGCCCGTGCCCCTCCAGGTGCTGTACGAGGGTGCCACCGAAGGCCACGTTGATCAGCTGCATCCCGCGGCAGATGCCCAGCAGCGGGGTCTTCAGGGCCAGGGCTGCCGCGATCAGGGCAAGCTCCCAGGCGTCCCGGTCGGAGGCCGGGGGATCGGTGCGCAGGTCGCGCGTCGCGCCGTAGCGTTCGGGGTCGACGTCCGGGCCGCCCGCGATGACGATGCCGTCAAGGCCGGCCACGGTGGCCCAGGCGGCTGCGGGCTTGTCGGGCGGGAGCATCACGGCGATGCCTCCCGAGGCCTGCACCATGCGGATGTAGGGGGTCGGCAGGAGGACGGCGGGCATTTCCCATGCGCGCCAGCTCGCTGAGGGCTCGACGTAGGTGCTGATGCCGATCAGCGGCTTGCCGATGGCTGCTTGTGTGGATGACATTCGTGTGGACCGGTGCCTTTCGGGTCGTGGGTCGGCGCAGGTTCACGCCTGGCCGGTGCGCAGGGAGGCCATCCAGGCCTCGACGTGGTCGGAGCGTCGCGGCAGTGTGGCCGACAGGACGCGGTGTCCGCCGGCGGTGACGAGGATGTCGTCCTCGATGCGGACGCCGATCCCGCGGTACTCCTCGGGGACGGTCAGGTCGTCGGGCTGGAAGTACAGGCCCGGCTCCACCGTCAGGCACATGCCGGCCTGGAGGTTGCCGTCCACGTAGGTCTCGGTACCGGCCGCGGCACAGTCGTGGACGTCCAGGCCGAGCATGTGCCCGGTCCCATGAAGGGTCCAGCGGCGCTGCAGGTCGAGCGCGAGCACCGTGTCGACGTCCTCCGCCACGACACCCCAGGCGACGAGGTGCTCGGCCAGGACACGCTGGGCGGCGTCGTGGATGTCCCGGTAGCGGGCACCGGGGCGGATCACGGCCAGAGCGGCCTCCTGAGCCGCGTGGACCGCGTCGTAGACGCGGCGCTGCACGTCGCCGAACCGCCCACCGATCGGCAGGGTGCGGGTGAGGTCGGCGGTGTAGAGGCTGTGGGTCTCCACACCGGCGTCCAGCAGCAGCAGGTCGCCGCGGCGAAGGGCGCCGTCGTTCCGGGTCCAGTGGAGGGTGCAGGCGTTCGCGCCGGAGGCGCAGATGGTGTTGAAGCCGACGTCGTTGCCCTCCACTCGGGCCCGCAGGAAGAACGTGGCCTCGGCGTAGCGTTCGGTGGTGGTCTCCGCCCGGTCGAGGGCACGTACGACGTCCTCGAAACCGCGCACGGTCGAGTCGACGGCGCGCTGGAGCTCGGTGACCTCGAAGACGTCCTTCACCAGGCGCAGCTCGGCCAGGTACTCGACCAGTTCCTCGTTGTGCGCGGGCGCCCAGTGGTCCGCCAGGTCCCGGTCCAGGGCTGCGTCGTGGCCGGGTACCAGGCGCACCGGAGCCGGGGCGCCCAGCAGCGCCTCGGCCAGGCCGTTGATGTTCCGGCAGGGGATGCCGAGGGTGTGTGAGCTCTCCGCCAGTCCGCGGCGGCGTCCGGTCCACAGCTCGCCGGAGCGGCCGTCGAGCCAGAATTCCCCGCTCTGTCGGCTGGAGCGTGCCGGCAGGTACAGGGACTGTTTGTGTCCGCCGCCGGGAGCCGGCTCGAGGACGAGGACACCGCCCTCGGTCTGATCGCCGGTCAGGTACACGTATTCGGTGGCAGCCCTGAAGCGATAGCTGGTGTCGTTGGAGCGCCTCTTACGGCTTCCGGCGGGGATCACGAGGCGTTCGTGAGGGAACCGTGTCGACAGCGCGGCCCGGCGGCGGGCAGTGTGGTCCGCCTGTCCGGTGGGCCGCGAGCCGGCTGGCTCGCCGGGGGAGCCCCAGCCCGCCTTCATGCCCGACAGAAGCTGGGCGGACGGGTTGCCCCACAGGCCGTTCTTGCGCTGCTTGATCGGCCGTGCCGCGGGTGGGGCGGTGGCTGCTCTTGCGGAACCGTCGATCGGGCGGGCATCCGGAAGAACGTTTTCGGGCATGGCACGCCATCCTCGGGTAAGGGATTGGATGCGGAATTCCGATACTGCGGTACGGGTACCGGGAGTTTCCGAACGGTCCGTAGTCGGGGCCCGCCGGAACGGGTGCGGAAGAAAATCCGCCTGCGCTGCTGTGAACCGGAGGACGGTTCTGGGCCTGTGGGGCTGCTGTCTGCGGGGACTACGTAATCAGAAACTTCCCCAAGCCGTCAGCAATCGATATCAGACATATACCCCATGCCGGGGTGAAATCCTCCATGTCAACTGGTCATAGCCGCCGGCCGGAAGCTGCTTTCGGCGATCGTCCGCGAGCGAATGCCGACTTCGGTGTGTGCGCGAAGCCGTGCCGGGCTTCCCGGAGACGACTGACCGATGGGCCCGGATGTGAAGCCGCCGATCATTGACTGCGGGGCCTGACCGGATGGGCGGACCCTGGCGCAGGCGCGCGTGGCCGTGATCGGGAGCCGGCGGCTGCGAGTGCCGGTGGGCCGAGGCGTGTGGCACCACGGTGAACCCGCACGCGTTCTGCCCGTCCAACCCGTGGCCCTCCTCCGGACCATTCGCTCCGAGCGCGCTTGATGGTGGGGCACGGCCCCCGGCATGTGTCGAACGCGATCCCGCGCGGTGGTGAGGACGAAGTAGGCGTGCGCGGTGGGGCTTCAGTCCACCGCGTTGAACAGGGACGGGCTCCGGTCCAGGCCGCCACGGCGCGTGGCCCAGGCAGGGTGGGCCGGCGATTGCCGCATGGCCTCCCGGTGGGCGTCCCGTGCCGTTTCTGCGAGAGCCGGCCCGTGCGGGGCCACGGGGCTGTCTCGACGCCAAATGAGAAGGTGGCGCATCCACAGCGGATCGCCCCGGAGGGGCTTCACGCTGGTGTTCCCGTCCGCGGCGAACGACGCCTGGCATGCCGTAACCGCCCGCCCCGTGGCCACCAGTTCGCGGCGCAGCGCAGTGTCGGACAGCCTGTAACGGCCCTTGGGGTGGAACCCTTCTGCGGCGCAGACGTCGTAGAGGTGTTCCGGCCATCCCATGCCGTCGGAGTGCGGCACCACCCACTGCTCGTCGGCCAGGTCCGAGAGCCGGATCTCGTCCGAGTCGGCGAGAGGGTGATGCGCACTCACAGCAATGAAGATCGGTTCTACGGCGATCGTGGCGCACTCCAGCTCGGGCCGCCGATCCATCAGGTGGCCGGGGTAGTCCGCGACCAGGGCCAAGTCGAGGCGCTTCCCGACCACCATGTCGACGAGCGTGCCGATGGCCCGTTCGGCGTGGACTGTGACCTGGGCGTCCGCGTCCAGTTCCGAGAGCCGGTCCAGTAGCCCGCCGAGCCACGGTGGCATCGTTCCACCGAATCGCAACCGACCGAGCGCACCGGCGCCGGGCTTGTAGGCGAGGATTTCGTCGATATTGGCCAGCGCGGCTCGTGTCCGGGCGAGGATGAACTCTCCGAACGCGGTGGGTGTGGCCCCTTGCCTGCCGCGGCGGAAGATTTCCCCTCCCAGCTCCTCCTCGATGCGCTGCACCTGCTTGGTGAGAGTCGGCTGAGATACGCCCATGCTGGCGGCGGCACGAGTCAGGCTTCCGTGCTCGAAGATTGCCTGCAAAATACGGAGGTGGCGCAGCTCGAGGTGCATTGGAACATGGTAGGCGCCGAAAGGTCCATCGGAACAGTGGCCAGATGGCGCACGATTTCGGCCTCTCTGCCTCGGCCCCCTGTATCTTCCGGCGCGCGAAGAAATGCTATGGCCAATTGGAATGATCCAGCGGACTCATCGGGAGCGCTCCGCACAAAGGAATGCGTCGTCAGGGCTGACCGGGCGGGACACGCAGGTGGCCGGGGCATCGCCGAAGACGTCGCCCGCGGCGTCGGACCGGTTCCTCGCATCGCCTGCACGGGGTGCAGCCCATGGGGACAGGGCCAGGAAACGAGCCTCTTTCCCTTCCCCGTGAGCTGTGCACGCCCGGCCGGGACCAGCCGGGTTCGAGCGAGGCGGCCTGGCGCCGCGGCCAGGCGGGTCCTGGCCTGCGACGCCGGCGACCTCAGTCGATGCCACGGACGATGTGCGGGTCCGCGCAGTCCTCGGCATCGAAGCCGGGCGGCATGGACCGGACCGGCGTCGCATCATCGGCCGGCACAGGTGGGTTGTCGCTCGCTGTGACGTCAGCGGCCGGCACCTCTGGCAAGGGAGCCCTCCTTTCTCTGGACAGATTCCCACGATGGGGAGAAGTAGGTGAGCTGCGGTGCAGCAGCAGACGTCCAACTGCTTTCGCGGACGGCGCAGGCGGACCTGACGTGCTGACGACGCGGGCGGCCGGCCGGGGTTCGAGCCCCGGCCGGCCGCCCGCGCCTGGTATGCGGGTGATCACCCGCCGAGTGCCGCTCCGCCTGCCTTGACGGGCAGGGTCACCGAGCTGAACTCGGTACGGGCCGTCAGCGTGGAGCTCTCGGTCCCCGAGGTGCCGACGTAGCGCGGCGTGTACTTCTTGTCCGAGGAGACGAGGACAACACCGAGCTGGTGGCCTGCCGGCACGGTGTATTCGGTCGGCTGCCCCTTCCACTGGAACTGGTGGACCGACCCGTCCGTGAGCAGGGAGGTGGTGCTGTCGTTCATGTAGTTCCGGCCGTCGAGCCACCCGCGGGCGACCACACGGAAGTTCGGGTGACTGGTCGGGTAGTAGATCCCCGTGGTGTAGGGGGCGGAGCATCCGGTGTTGGTCCCGTCCGCCACGCCATCACACAGTGTGGCTTGCCCGCTGGTGCTGCCGCTGTACGCCGTGTACTTCTGCGGCCCGTAGTCGACCAGCAGCGCAGTCAGGTAGGGCGAGGGCCCGTTGAGTGAGGCGTTGACGCTGAAGGAGGGGAAGCCTTCGAGGGTGACAGCGTCGGTCAGCTTCGGCGTGATGTAGGCCAGCGAGTCGGCATTGCTGGCCCCGTTGGGGTCCAGCACGCTCTCGGTGTCGATGGCGTCGCCCTTGTCGGTCATGGACTGGCTGACGCTGAGCCCGCCGTATCCGCTGCTCAGGGAGCCGTCGGCATGCATCTTCAGCGTCACGTTGGTGGCCTCCGGCGCGGGCCAGGAGCTCTGAGTGGTCCAGCCGCTGAGGTCCGGCTTCTGAACGTCGACCTTGGGCTCGTCCATGATCCCGTTGTCGAGGTTGTAGAGCCAGTGGTCGTACCACAGGTGCATCTGGCGGACGTACTCGTCGCGCCGCAGCTGGTAGGGCCGCATGTGGGTGCCCTGGAAGGTCCAGAGCTTGCTGGGGATGCCGTACTGCTGCAGCGCCTGCCAGTAGGAGAGGGTGCCTTCCGGACGGACGGTCTCGTCCCTGGTGCCCTGGATCAGGAAGACGCTGGCCTTGGTGTTCATCAGGGCGTTGGAAGAGGCGTAGTTGCGCTCGTTCCAGAAGGCCGTGCGGTCGCCGCTGTTGAAGGCGACCTTGTCGGTCAGGTTGGAGGCGATGATGGCCTTGCAGGCCGCACGGCTCGGACCCGAGTTGACGAAGGTGGCGAGGTTGTCCAGGTCGTAGCCGTTGGCGCCGCCCGGCGCGACGGGCATGCCGTTGGAGCGGCTGTAGCGGTACCAGTCCGGGATGCCCGCAACGGAAACCACCGTCTTGAGGCCCTTAACGCCGGAGGCCGCTCCTTCGACGGACAGCGCGCCGTCGTAGGACTTGCCCTTGAGCGCGACACTGCCGTTCGACCAGTCGGTGGCGGTGACCGGGTTGCCGTTCTCGTCGGTGCCGACGGCACTGCCATTCAGCCAGTCGACGGCTGCCTTGACGCCGGCCTGCTCGTTGCTGCTACCGGGGTTGGGACAACCGGTGGACTTCCCCGTGCCCAGAGCGTCGAGGTCGGCGACCGCGTAGCCACGGGGGACGAAGTAGTTGTCGAACCACGATTCCCACGTCATGTCCCACATGTCGGCCTTGGCCGGCACCGGCGCCGCGCCTTGCGGGAGATTGACTGCCGGGACGTCGGGGTCCTGGTTCGGGTCCGCGTCAGGGAACAGCGCTGAGAACTGGTCCGCGAAGTACTGCGCGATGGAAGGGGTGCCGTCCGATTTGAGCTGGGTCTCGTGGTACGGGAGACGGTCGCTCTGTGTGTAGTTGTAGGGGCTCGGTTCGATGATCGTCGGCACCTTCACGCCGGCAGCGGTGTGGGGCCGCTTGAGCCGGAGCTGCACCGTGTCCGGATGACCGTCCTTGTCGGTGTCGACGCCGGTCTGGATGTTCACCTTGAGGGTGATCGCATCGGACATGCCGTACACCGGCTGCGTCTCGTTGTTCTGGACGAGGGCGACCGGCGCCGGGTCGGCTGCGGCGGCGTTGACGGCGGCGAGAGATGCGAGGAGCGCACCGGCGGCCGTCACGCCGAGGAGTCTTGTGGGGAGGCTTCTCATGGCTGGAGGGTTGCAGCTGATTGAACCTCACCGACACTTCCAGATTTCCATAGCCCGATGGGGAGTCGGACGGGAGCATGTGGCTCAGTATCCGCCGGCGCACACCCCATCTCGAGGGGTGACCCACGTGGGAGGCATCCTGTGCTTTTGCACGCAATATGCTGGCGGTTCGTCCGGATCCTGCGACTCCGCACGAGGTCGGAGCGGCACAGTGAATGCTGCCGCGCCCGACAATCGGAAGGACGCGGAGCGTTCTCGATCCCTGGGACGGCTCAGGGTGGAACAAGAAAGATTTCGACACGTTGTGGGGCGCCGGGGAGGGGACGCAGCGGCGGACGCCGCCGTCAGGGGTCATTCAGCAAAAGATGAAGGTGTCTTTTCGTCTCCTCAGCCCCGGTGCAGAGCTGGATTGCCCGTACCCGTTCGGTGACGTACGGGTACGGCTCCCCACCGGAAGCCAGGCTGCAGGCCATCCCGTCGGGGGCGGATGGCCCGCCGAGTTGCCTGCGACTCCGCCCGGGCGGCCCCGCGTCATCCCCTTGCGCCGGCCGGCGGATGTCCCGTTGGCGGGCATGTTCACCGGTGTCCGGATCCTGTCGGTAGCGCAGGTTCTGCCCTAGGCTGGCCAGGTGCATCTCGAATTGCGGCACCTGCGCATCTTGAAGGCGGTGGCCGATCACGGAAGCCTCACGCGGGCGGCAGCCGCGCTGGGCATCTCCCAGCCGACGCTCACCAAGCAGGTCCAGCGGATCGAGGAGGAACTCGGGGCGCCGGTCTTCCTCCGGGGCCGGCAGGGCGCCCAGCCGACGGAGTTCGGCGCATTCGTCCTCGCCAGGATCAAGGCGGTTCTGACCAACATCGACGAGATCCTTGCCTATCGCCCTCACCGCGGGGACTTGGGGAACGTGCGCTTCGGAGGCACCATGCCGCCGTGGATCGGAGGGTCGTGGACTGGCTCGCCGACCTCGACTCCGCCACCAGTGTCACCGTGCACGCCGAGCGGGCCATCGGCACCCAGGTCGAGATGGTCGTCGCCCGGCGCATGGACCTCTCGCTGGTCGCCGACTACCCGGGGCACGTCCTGGAGCCGCAGCCGGAACTGGTGTGCAGGACCATCGCGGTGGAGCCCGTCTTCATCGCCCTGTGCACCAGCCACCCCTGGCGCAACAGGAGGAAGTCGACCTGAACGACCTGGAGGACGAGATCTGGGTCATTCCCCACTCCGATGGCATGGGATGGCCCGAGCATCTGCACGACGCCTGCGCGGCCGCCGGCTTCTACCCCAACAACCGTTACCCTCTGTTCGATACCGGTCTACGTCGCGAGCTGGTCGCCACCGGACGCGCGGTCACCGCCTGTCAGGCAACCGTGCGGGCCGACGAGAACGTCGCGGTCCGGCCTATCCGGGGCAATCCCCTGTGGATGCGCCACCTCATGCTGTGGCGCCGCGACAGCGCCATCGCCGCCTACGGCGACGACCTGGTGCGCGTCGCCCAGCAGGCGCACCAGGCCGCCGTGGACAACTCGCCCGCCTATCATGCATGGGTGCAGCGCTACGGTCAGTCACCGGCGGAGTCCGAGCTGTTCCATAGCTCCTGAGGGCTATGGAATTTTGGCAGCTACACACGGAATGTATTCGGTGTGAAGATCATCAGGTATGGGAACCGCTCAGCTCCGAACTCCCGGACGCCTCGCCTGGGGACGACTTCTCGCCGACAGAACCGGCATAATCTGCGGCTTCGTCGTTTTCCTGTACTTTCTTATCGGCATTGGCGCGCCGGTCGTGTCGGCCCTCTACGGGCACGATGCGTACACCATGTACGGGCAGGAGCAGCCGGGCCTTCTCAATGAATTCGGCTATCCCGTCAAGGCCAACGGCGGAATCGACGGACATTTCTGGCTCGGTCTCGAGCCGGAATTCGGCCGCGACGTCCTCATGCAGCTCCTGTTCGGCATCAGGACGTCCCTGCTCATCGCCGCCTCGGTGGTGGCCGTCGTCACCGTCGTCGGCACCATCGCCGGTGTCGCGGCGGGCTACTTCGGCGGGAAGACCGACTTCGTGATCAGCCGGGTCATCGACGTGGCCCTCGCCTTCCCGGCGACGCTGTTCTTTCTCTCCTTCACACCGCTCATCCTGTCCCTGTTCGTCGCGGACGACGAGAACGCCTCCACCGGGCTCCGCGTCATGGCCCTCATCGTCGCGCTCTCGCTCTTCAGCTGGACCAAGACTGCCCGGCTGCTGCGCGGCCAGGTGCTCTCCCTGCGCGAGCGGGAGTTCGTGAAGGCCGCAAAGGTCGCAGGCTGCAGCCCTTGGCGGGTCATGACCAAGGAGCTCCTGCCCAACCTGTGGACCCCCATCCTGGTCACCGTCACCCTCGAAGTGCCCATGATGGTCACCACCGAGGCCGCCCTGTCCTATCTCGGCGTCGGAATCGTCGAGCCCACCCCCGACTGGGGGCGGATGATCAAAAACGGCGCGGCCCACTACCTCAACGACATCACCTACATGGCCATACCCGGCCTCGCGATGCTCGTCTTCGTCGTCGCCTTCAACCTCTTCGGCGACTCCCTGCGCGACGCCCTCGACCCCGCTCCGCGCGCTGAACCCACCCTCCAGCCGGCCCGGCCCCACTCGCAACCACGGCCACGGCCATGCCCCGCCCTGCCCGAAGGACACACCATGAACCGACGCACCCACAGACGCGCCGCCGCCCTGCTCGTGGCCGCCCTCACCGCCTCCGCGTGCAGCGCCGCCGGAGGCGGGACACCGAAGCAGGACGCCGCCAAGCCCGAGGCGCTCAGCCCGACCGTCGTCTCGATCGGCACGACCGCGGACTCCAAGGGTCCGGCGGCGCCCTGGCGGAGGCCAAAAAGGGTGGCACCGTCACCGTCCTGCAGACCGCCGACTTCAAGCACCTCGACCCGGCCATGGTCTACGCGACGAACGCCAGCACCGCCTCCCAACTCTTCACCCGTTGCCTCACCCGCTACAAGCAGGTCGACGGCAAGGCCATCCTCGTCGGCGACCTCGCCACCGACACCGGCACCACGACCGACAACGGCAAGACCTGGACGTTCACCCTCAAGGACGGCCTCAAGTTCGACGACGGCACCCAGGTGACGGCCGAACAGGTCAAGTACGGCATCGAGCGCTCCTACGACAAGACCAAGACCGGCGGCCCCAACTACGTCCAGACCTGGCTCTCGGGACCCGACTACGCCAAGACCTACCCCGGACCCTCCGGCGGCTCGCTTCCGGACAGCATCCTGGAGGCCAAGGGCAAGACCCTCGTCTTCCACCTCAAGGAAGCCCACGCCGACTTCCCCTTCGCCGTCGCCTGGCCCAGCACCGCACCCGTCCAGCAGAGCAAGGACGGCAAGGACTACGACCGCCTCCCGCAGTCGACCGGACCGTACAAGATCGCCAGCCACTCCGACACCGCCATGATCCTCGAACGCAACCCCTACTGGGACCCGGCGACCGACCCGCTGCGCCACAACTACCCCGACGGGTGGAAGTTCGAATTCGGCGTCCAGTCCCAGCAGACCTCCCAGCGCATCGCCGCCCAGTCCGGCTCGGACCGCAACGCCCTGACCCTGACCACCCAGATCGACGCGTCCTTCGTCCCCCAGTCCCAGACCGACCCCGACCTGAAGGCCCGCACCGTCAGCGGCATGACCCCCTACGTGCGCTACTTCAACATCAACACCACACGCATCACCGACCTCGACGTGCGCAAGGCCCTCTACACGGCCTTCCCCAAGCAGCAGCTGCGCCAGGTCTACGGCGGATCCACGTACGGCGAGATCGCGACGACCATCCTGTCGCCCGCCACCATCGGCTACCAGGCCTACAACCCGTTCCCCGAACTCCCGGCTACCGGCGACCCCGCTGCAGCCAAGGCCATCCTCGACAAGGCTGGCAAGACCGGCACCAAGATCGTGTACGCCTACGCGCAGGACGACATCGGCGAGAAGGGTGCCCTCCTGATCGCCGCCGCTCTGCAGAAGGCGGGCTTCGACGTCGTCAAGAAGCCCATCGATGCCACCAGTTACCTCGACGCGGTCATCAAGAAGGACAACGGCTTCGACCTCTACACCGGTGGCTGGTCGTCTGACTGGCCCAGCGGCGCCGGCACCATACCGGCCCTGTTCCAGTCCTCCAACGCCGACGGCTCCTACAACTACTCCAAGCTTGACGACCCGCTGATCGACGGTGAGATCCAGCGCGTCAACCAGCTCCCCGGCATCATCGAGCAGGGCAAGGCCTGGGCCGCACTCGACAAGAAGATCATGGAGAAGGTGCCGGTCATCCCCTTCGCCGACACCCGCTCCACTCTCCTCGTCGGCTCCAACATCGGCGGCGCCTTCATCGGTACGACCAGCAGCGCGCTCTCCCCGCTCAACATCTACCTCAAGAGCGGCGGCTGACCGCCGCACGAGACAGCCGGCCGGGCGCGCCAGGTGAATCCCCGCCGCCCACGCGCCCGGCCGGCCACCACATGCCCGCCTCCGCCCAGCGACCGCCGAAGGCGAAACCCATGCCCTCCTACCTCATCCGCCGACTCCTCAGCGCCGCAGCCATCCTTCTCCTCATCACCGCGGTGACCTTCTTCCTCTTCTTCCAGATCCCGCGCGACCCCGCACGCATGGCCTGCGGCCAGCTCTGCACCCCCGAAACCCTCGCCACCATCCGCCACAACATGGGCATCGACCAGCCCGTCTACCTCCAGTTCTGGCAGTACGTCAGCGGCATCTTCGCCGGACGCACCATCGGCGACAACCCCTGTCCCGCACCGTGCCTCGGGTACTCCTACGTCAACCAGCAGCCCGTCCTCGACCTCATCACCGCCAAGTTCCCCGCCACCGCATCCGTCGTCGTCGGCGTCGTCGCCATCTTCCTCACCGTCGGCGTTGGAGCCGGCATGCTCGCCGCCTGGCGCCGCGGCTCCTGGCTCGACAAAGCCGTCTCCGGCTTCGCCCTCGTCGGCGCCGCCGTCCAGATCTACTGGCTCGGCATCGTCGCCACCTACCTCCTCGTCGACCAGACCCGACTGCTCCCGCGCCCCCAGTACGTCCCGCTCACCGAGGACCCCGCCGCCTGGTTCGGCGGCCTCATACTTCCCTGGGCCGTCTGCGCGATCATCTACATCGCCACCTACTCCCGCTACACCCGCTCCTCCATGATCGACACCCTGGGCGAGGAGTACGTGCGCACCGCCCGCGCCAAGGGCCTGCCCCAGCACACCGTCTTCTTCAAGTACGCCTTCCGCGGAGCCCTCACCCCGATCGTCACACTCCTCGGCCTCGACCTCGGCGTCCTCTTCGGCGGTGCCCTCATCACTGAGACGACCTTCAACATCCCCGGCATCGGACAACTCGCCGTCAAGTCCGTCACCGAACAGGACCTCCCCGCCATGATGGCCGTCACCCTCGTCGCAGCCGCCGCCCTCGTCCTGTTCACCGTCGTCGTCGACATCGCCTATGCCGTCATCGACCCCCGGGTGCGTGCCTCATGAGCCCTCTCCTGTCCGTCACCGACCTGACGGTCCGCTTCGCCACCAAGGACGGCGAGGTGACCGCGGTCGACGGCCTCAGCTTCGACCTCCAACGCCAGAAGACACTCGCCATCGTCGGCGAATCCGGATCAGGGAAATCCGTCACCTCCTGGCCGTCCTCGGCCTCCACGACCCGCGCAAGACCGTCATCACCGGCTCCATCACCCTCGACGGCATCCAGCTCGCCGGCGCCACCGACAGGGACATGCGACGCGTCCGCGGACGACGCATCGCCATGATCTTCCAGGACCCGCTCACCGCCCTCTCCCCGCACTACACCGTCGGCGAACAACTCGCTGACGCCTACCGCCGCCACACCGGCCAACCCCGCAGCGCAGCCCGCAGGCGCGCCGTCCAGATGCTCGACCGCGTCGGCATCCCCCAACCCCAGCTACGGGCCGACAGCTACGCCCACCAGTTCTCCGGCGGCATGCGCCAGCGCGCCATGATCGCCATGGCGCTGATGTGCGAGCCCGACGTCCTCATCGCCGACGAACCCACCACCGCCCTGGACGTCACCGTGCAGGCGCAGATCCTCGACCTCTTCGCGGAGATCAAGCGCGACCTCGGCACCGCCGTCGTCTTCATCACCCACGACCTCGGCATCGTCGCCGAAAGCGCAGACGACGTCCTCGTCATGTACGCCGGCCGCGCCGCGGAACGCGGCACCGTCCGAGAAGTCCTCGGCACACCGCAGCACCCCTACACCTGCGGCCTGCTCGGCTCGGTCCCGAGACTCGACTCCGACCCCGACGCCGACCTGCCGCCCATCGAAGGCTCCCCGCCGGATCTGCTCAACCTGCAGGCCGGCTGCGCGTTCGCCCCCGCTGCCCGCACACCGAGCTGGTCGGCGCCGCCTGCCGCGACCGGCGCCCACTCCTCGCGCCCGCCGGGCACGCCGCGGCCTGCCACCTGCCGCTGGTCACCCAAAAGCGCCTTTTCACGGACCAGCTCGACGCCCGGAGCAGCGCATGACACCCTCCCAGACCCCCTTGCTGGACGTCCGAGGCCTCACCAAGCACTTCCGAGTCCACCGGGCCACGGTACAGGCCGTCACCGGCGTCGACTTCACCCTCGACCGGGGCGAGAGTCTCGGCCTCGTCGGCGAGTCCGGGTGCGGCAAGTCCACCACCGGCCAGCTCGTCGCGCGGCTCCTGGAGCCGACCTCCGGGCAGGTGCTCTACCGAGGCGAGGACATCACCCACGCCTCGCGGCGCCGGCTCGCACCGGTCCGCTCCCAGATCCAGATGATCTTCCAGGACCCCTACTCGTCCCTGAACCCGCGCCAGACGGTGCGCCAGATCATCTCCATGCCGATGGAGGTCAGCAACACCGCGCCGCCCGCCCAGCGGCGCGCGAAGGTCGAGGAACTCCTCGAACTCGTCGGGCTGCGCCCGGAGCACGCCAACCGATTCCCGCACGAGTTCTCCGGCGGCCAGCGCCAGCGCATCGGAATCGCCCGCGCCCTTGCCGTCGAACCGAAACTCATCGTGGCCGACGAGCCCGTATCGGCCCTCGACGTGTCCGTGCAGGCACAGGTCGTCAATCTGATGAGGCGCCTGCGCCGAGAACTCGGGATCGCCTTCCTGTTCATCGCCCACGACCTCGCCGTGGTGCGCAACTTCTCCCAGCGCGTCGCCGTCATGTACCTGGGCAGCATCGTCGAGATCGCCGAGCGGGACAGCCTCTACGCCGGCCCTCTGCACCCCTACACCCATGCGCTGCTGTCGGCCGTCCCGGACGCCGATCCCGGCGCGGCGGCCCATCGCAGCCGCGAGCGGATACGCCTCGCCGGAGAGGTTCCCAGCCCCGCTGACCCACCGTCGGGCTGCCGCTTCCGTACCCGCTGCTGGAAGGCCACCGACCTCTGCGCACAGCAGCCCCCGGCCCTGAGGGAGCTGGCCCCCGGCCACTCGGTGGCCTGCCACTTTCCCCACGCCGTCCCCGGCACTCCGGGCCAGACGGGCACCCGCGCGCTCGCCTGACACCATTCAAGGCCGCTCCTGAGGGCGCGCCGCCATCCATATCCCGGCCCGGTTGTCCGCATGCGGAAAACCGGGCCGATTGCCTTCTGTGGAATGCAAGGGTATGGAACATTGGCATTTCCATAGCCGTTCATCTGCCTGCAAAACTCCACATATGAGACCCCTTCACAGAAGACTCATCGGTGTCGCGATCGCCGGAACGCTCACGGCGTCCGGCACCGCTGCCGCAGCCGCGGAACCAGTGCCGGCGGCCCCCCAGGTCCAGAACCCGGACACGAAGATCTGCGACCAAGGCAACGTCGCCGCCGTCGCAGCCGATCGCAAGTCGGCCCTGGCCAGCCAGGCCAAACAGGCAGCCCCACAGCCCGAGACCATGCCGCAGTGCGACCTGTCCCAGGCGATCACCCAGACGATCAACATCGTGTCAGGGGCCAAACGGCCGGACGGCACGCCCGCCCGGGTGCAACTGCGCCTGAAGCGGCCCAAGACCCTGCCGGGTGTCACGATCTCGACCATCATCGAGCCGAGCCCGTACAACGGGCACGCCAGCGACACACTCGGCCGCCACGCGAACACCTTCGCGCAGGACGCCACGCCGCCGCTCGGCCAGGCCATCCAGCAACAGATCGACAAGATCTTCGCCGACGCCTCGGGGGCCGACAACCCCAACCGGGAGGACCTGCCCGTCACCGCGACCGCCGACCCCACGGTGCCGGCCGACGCCAAGTGGGACATGACCTATGAGGCCTACTTCGACAACTACTTCGTCCCGCGCGGCTACGCCGTCGCCGACCTCGACGCCGTGGGCACCGGCAACTCGCAGGGCTGCGTCGACCCCGGCAGCGCATCGGAGCAGGCCGGGATCACGGCCGCAATCGACTGGCTGAACGGCCGCGCCACCGGCTACGGCGAGAACGGCAACGAGATCACCGCCGCCGACTGGTCGAACGGCAAGGTCGCCCTCAAGGGCAAGTCCTACGACGGCGCCCTGTCCATCGAAGGCGCCGCCGCCAAGCCCCAGGGCCTCAAGACCATCCTGTCCGTCGCCGGCATCGCCGACTGGTACGACTACACCCGGTTCGACGGCGTCGTCACCAATCCGTCCGGCTCCAAGGGCTACGACCTGGACAACCTCGCCACCTACGTGAGCACCGGACCGGACCGCCACAGCTGCAACGACGCTATCGCCTCGAACGTCACTGCCCATCTCGAGCGCGACACAGGCCAGCGCAACGCCTACTGGGACGCGCGCAACTACACCGCCAAGGTCACCGCGGACCAGCCCAGCGTCTTCCTCGTCCAGGGCGTGAACGATCCGGTGGTCCGCCCCAGCCAGTCGGTCAGCTACTGGCAGGCCCTCCAGAACGCCCACGTCCCGAGCAAGCTCTGGGTGACCCAGGGCCTGCACTACCGGCCCTACAACCAGCGCCCCTACGACTACGTCCGCCAGGTCCACCAGTGGTTCGACTACTGGCTCGACGACGTGGACAACCACGTCCTGGACCAGCCTAAGGCCGATGTGCAGGGACCCGACCTCACCAGCTGGACCACCCAGGACAGCTGGCCCGCGGCCGGCACCGCCGGGGTCAAGCTCACCTTCAATTCCGACGGCTCCCTCGGCAAGAACGCGAAGCTGCCGTTCGTGCGCCAGCAGCTGACCGACGACGGCGTCACGAAGACCACGGGCAACCTCATTGACCCCGACGGGGCCAGCAACGCCCAGTCCCTGGCCTACCTGTCACCCGCCCTCGACCGGGACGTCACCCTGCAGGGTGCGCCGTCCTTCACCGTCAACGCGGCCCTCAACGGCCCCTCTCCGTACCTGACGGCCCTGCTCGTCGACTACGGCCCGCAGAGCAACAACTACTACACGCCGGACACCCGGTACGACACGGACACCAGGGCATCCCAGAAGCTCTGCACCGGGCAGAGCATCGCCGGCAACGACCCCTGCGTCAGCCCGTACAGCATCTTCTTCCGTACCACACCCGAGAACTACAAGTACAACGTCATCACACGGGGCTGGGCGGACATCCGCCACTGGATGGGTGACCGGCACCAGGCCATCGTCGTCGACGGCCAGCCCACCACCGTGACCTGGAAGGCCGAGCCGACCAACTACACCGTCCCCAAGGGCCACCGCATCGGTGTGGTCCTCCTGGCCACCGACAACGAGCAGGTGTCGATCTTCGCCAACACCACCTACACGCCGCACTACACCGGGGCCAACAACGACCCCACCACCCTCGGCGCCCTCACCGGATTCAGTTCGGTCACCCTGCCCGTGACCACCGGATCCGACGCACTCGGAGGCTAGCCGACCCCCGGCGCCCCCGGCGCCCCCGGCGCCCCCGGCGTCCCCGGCGGGCGGTCGGCTGTCCGGCACCCCCGCGCCGTTCAGCCCACCGCCCACCCCGAACCACCAGCACACGTCCCCTCCATCATCGCCGCGACCCGCAGACAGCCCCGGAGAGGACGACCCGGGAGGAGAATCCCGATGCACCGCCAGCCCCACGCCAGCCCGCCCGTCCCGACCCCCGCCACAGCGGACGATGCCGAACCGCAGTCTTCCTGCTCGCAGCGACCAGCGAGATGGCACACCTTGTACGATCCTGCTCAACGCGGCTGCTGACCGCATGGGGCCTGGCGGCCGACGACCCGATCGTCGTCCTCGCCGAACTGGTGGCCAACGCCGCAGAACACGGTGGCGACGACATGGCCGTCCGCCTCCACCACTGCAGCGACACCCTGGAGATAGAAGTCGTCGACACGGGCACGACCCTGCCTCTGCCCCACCTCCCGGTCATCCCAGGTGACGGCGCGTGGGGCGACCTGGAAGGCCTCCGAGGACGAGGCCTGCTCATGGTGTCCGCCCTCTCCGAGCACGTGCTCCTGCGGCGCGAAGCGGACGGCACCACCCGTGCCACGGCACGGGTGCGAGCCACCCTTCTCCCGGACGCCGCACAATGCCCAGCCGCCCCCTGCCCGCCCCCGGCGATCGATCCAGCGCAGCCCCAGATGCTCAGGCTGTCCCACGCGTGAACCTCCACCCGCGCCTCTCGCAGCGGACCGGCCGTCCAGCGCCGCACCGCCTACTGCCCTGGTGCCACCCCGCTCCCGCCGCGCAGCTTCAACCGCAAGAGATTCTGTCCCAGCTCGACGAGGCGAAAGCAGACACCGACCGGATGTGGTCCCGTACGGCCCGCCGGTGGGCCGACCTCATCCAGGACCGACGCACCGATCCCGCTGCCGCAGCCGCGCACTGAACCGTCGACCGGGTTGGGCACCGCTGCCGACACACCCACGACCGCTTCCTCCCACGCCCTGGACAGCCGTGGGAGGGGAGCCGCCCCTGTGCGCAGGTGGTCTTCCACACCCGCTCGGCGGTGACCCCTGCCGGTAGGCCCCGCACAGCACATCGGCTCCCAGCCCCGCCTGCCAGGCCGGCGGCCGGGCGTCATAACCGTCCCGCAGCACCGGACCCGCGGGCAGTGTCCCGGCCACACGCACGGGTTCCTCCACAACGGCCGGTGCTGATGACGCCCCGTCACCCTTTGGGCCCGCGCCTCCCGGACTTCCAGCAAAGCGATCACCGACGGCACTCCGCACCTCCACAACCTGACGCACCCTCCGCTGGTTGCCCGCAGTCAGCCACCCCGACACCGCCACCACCCGAAAGCTGCTGGTCATCGAGCTGCAGACCGGTTCACCACCGCGCTCTTAACGGTTCGGCTCGTTGCACTGGCATGGGCGAGATGGCGGAACCTGCCGGGGCGGGCGATGAGGACTGGATGGTCGAGCATCGGTTCCGTGCGGTGGTGGAGCCCAGGCGTCGCACACGCCGGCAAGACCGTCACCGTGGTCATCGAGGACACCTGCCTTCGCGTCCTCGACGGCGACGTCGAGATCTCCACCCACCCCCGCAGAGGCGGTCCCGTCGCCCGCTACATCGCCGACTTCCGCTGACCGGCAAGCATCACCTGGAACCGTCAGACATCACGCGAGACACCGTCAAGCAAGTCCCAGACCGAAACGTCAAGCATCTCCCCGGACCTCACAGACAGCTGCTGTCCAGGGTCCGCCACGGAGCGGGGTCCAACCGCGACGTCGCCCAGAGCGATGACACTCGGATCTGCTACGACGGCGTGGCCGCGGTGGTGGAGAAGCGACCGCCGGAGGCGAGGCGGCTGGGCCCTGGGGGCGCTGCAGCTCCGGACCGGCGTGTTCTCCCTTCCACGTGGACCCGCCCACCCTGCCGACAGGCCTCGGCTACCGGCCGCCGGATTTGGGGCAGACAGTCCACATTCCCGCCCGCCACGCATCGACTACTCCATCACTCCAGTGAACATGCGTCCGTGGTGGCCACAGACGCCACCACGGGCCACCGGCTGCAACCACCCGGCCCACCCGGCGAACGTTCGAGTAGTGCACCACCAAAGCCCCGTGCTCAGGACGATCGGCTGCCATGCTTCACCTCACCCGGTGTCCGTAAATCCTGCGGGAACCGCGCCCACAGCCGGCCCATCGCCGCGGAGTGTCCATGGCTGCCTGCCGGCAGGCGGGACCCATTCTTGTGCCGTTCGCCGGCCCCGTGGCCGGTTGGCCAAGGCCATGTCCACTGAGCGTCAGTTCTGGACCGTCACACGCCGACGGGCCCGGGCTGTACCGATTTCGGGGAAATCCCGTCTGTCCGTAGAGGTCGGCACGGAGCCGGGAAGCAGGTGGATCGAACGCGCCATGAAGCCGCCTGCGTCGTCAGACGTCATGTCCGCGAGTCGCCGCAACACCGTCAACGTAGTCACAGCCCCACCCTGCCGCCAGCAGCCATGTCCGGACAAAATTCCCCACACTGCGCATAAGGATCCATGGCAACTTTCGATAGTGCGCACGGGATTATGGAAAGCTGGAAGTACCCTGGCTGCCCATCACCTGCAACATTCCAGGGGTGAAGAGTGACTGTGCCTCGGAGGCCCGGACTTCGAGGATTGTGACGGTGTGTCAGGTTCGTGAACCGAGTCGGGTCCGTACAGGGTGCGTCAGCCATGCCTGGGTCGTGCACCCACCCGCCGGGAGACCCATCAGACCGTCGCACCACCGGGCCGGGCACTGAGCTGACACGATATGAACCACGTCCCCACCCCCGACGGCACTCGTTCCTTCGTCGTCATCGGAGAGACCAACCTCGCCCGCCGGGTGTGCGCGTCACTGCGCGAGGACGAGCATGCCGTCCTGCACCTCACGCAACCCCGTGACGAGGACCTCCACGCTGCGCTGTCACCAGAACCCACAGGAATCGCGGTGCTACTCCACGAGGATGCCGCAGCCCTGCGGTATGCACTGGCCCTCGCCCACATCTCCACCGGCATCCCCATCGTCGTGACGATCTTCGACCGCACGATGGCGGATGAGCTGCTCCGCCTACTACCGCAGTGCGACGTCACCTCGCCGGCCGATCTGGTCGCCCCGGCCCTTGCCGGGCCCTGTGTCGACGTGGCCATTGCAGCCCTGTACCGCCAGGGTCCTCTGACGCGGGCGGTCCGGGTGTCTGGCACCGACGTACGTGCCGAGCACTGGACGCCCGAGCGGGTCCAATGGCGCTCCCGTCTGGACAGGCTGACCGGGCAGCCGCATGACGCAGGTGCTCGGCTCATGCTCGCCGGCATGGCCGGCATGCTCGCAGCATTGCTCGGCGACTGGGCGTGGCTCACCAGTCTCGGGCACCCGGCGGCGGAGGCGCTTTTCGACGCCGCCCGCGTGGTCGCCACGGTCGGCCCGGCAGCCGCCCCGCCCCACTCTTCTGCCTACCAGGTGGTGGCGAGCGTGCTGATGCTGAGCACGATCGTCTTCAGCGCGATGTTCACCGCGGGCGTCGTCGACCGGATGCTCGGCCCCCAGCTTGTCGGATTGATCGGGCCCCGCACCGTGCCCCGGTCCGGGCACGTGATCGTGGTCGGCACGGGCCAGGTCGGACTTCGGCTGTGCGGGGAGCTGAGGCGCCTGGGCGTCCCCGTCGTCGGTGTGGACCGGGATCCCCACGCGCCGAATGCACGACTTGCGCGGTCACTGGGCATACCGGTGTTGGTGGGACACGGAGGCGACCGGGCTGTGCTCGAACGGCTGCACCTCAACCGTGCCAGGGCGCTGGCTGCCGTGGGCTCCGATGATCTCGACAACATCGCCGTCGCCATCACCGCGCACGGAGTCTCGCCTGGGACAAGGATCGTGCTGAGAGCCGGTGAGCACGAAGCAATAGCCGAAACCCGTTCGCTTCTGCCGCTGGGCACCATCCGTGACGTCACCAGTCTGGCTGCCGCGTACGTCCTGGCTCGTCTGCTGGGGAAGCCGGCCATCGGCGTCGTCGCCCACCGGCACGGCATTTTCGTGGAGTCCCACGGAGAGAGCTTCACGGCATGGCCGCTCGCCGCCCGTAAGGGATGCCTGCACATCGACGTTGCAGCCTCGGCATGAGCGGCTGTGTCGGCCGGCGCCGCCGCGAGCTGCCGGATCAGCCGCTTCGCCCAGCTCACGGGTAGCCCTCCTCGGGCGCCGGGTACTCGATTGAGGTGCGCAGTTCGCGGAGCTTCAGGTCGGCGACCACCGACACGTTCCCGATTGTGTCCTCGATCCGGAGCTCGGCGCGCAGGCGGTCGTCGTCGCCCAGCTGCTCGGCGAGCGCGGCACGGCGTGCCCCGACCTCCGCGCCCGCCGTCCGCGCTGGACCGGGACGACCTTCATCCCGAGCTCGCCGCTCAGGGTGAGACGCCTGTCGAACGACCACGCTTCGGTGGCGTACCAGGTGAAGCTGGGTGTGCTGGGTGACCAGCCGATCGTGCGGGACTGGGACGGCGACGGCCGCGACGAGGTCGGTGTCTACCGCGGGCAGTACTCCGACTTCTATGAGGCCTCCTACGACGGTGGCGCGACCGTCGGCAGCGCCCGTTTCGGCGTGAACGGCGACCTCCCCGTCATCGGCCAGTGGTGACCGGACCGCCTCGAAGGCGGACCGCGCCCGGACACGGGAGTCGCGGACCAGTTCGGCCAGCCCGGGGACCGTCGTGGTGGCCATGTCGGCCGCCGGCGCCACGGTCCCTCCCCGCGCCTTCGTCTCGATCTTCCTCGTCCACCCCTGACGGCTCACCACCGCCGACGGCCGGTGGCGCGGCAAGCCAGTACGCTGCCTCGCCGAGGAACCCGGGGGCGCTCCGCAGCGTCTCCCCTGGAGGAGGCGGGGCCCCACGGCGGGGCCGTGGGTGCGGGCACCGGTGCGGGGAGGGCTGCGTGAGCGAACGCGAGGCGGCGCTGGCGATGGGGGCTGCCGACGGGCTGGGCGGGTACCGGGGCCTCGCGGTCCCGGGATCCACGGTCGGCGACGGGTTTTTCATGATGCTGGGCGTGCTCTTCGTGGGGGCGGCGGGCTACGAGCTGGTCCGCGGTGTTCCCCGCTGGCCCGACGGTCTGATCACGACCCTGGGGCTGATCATGGGCCTGGGGCTGGCCGGCCTCACCTGCTGGCCCCTGTTCGAGCGACGCGAGGGCGGCCCGATGACGCACCTCTACTGCTTCGAGGACGGCTTCGTGACCGCCGCCCGTGACTCGATGCGCGCGGTCCGCTGGTCGCACGTCACCGTCACCACCGAGAGATGGGAGTCGGGAACGGGCGACTACCGCGAGTCGGGCACGCGCCGCACCCTCCGAGCACCCGACGGCACCGTGCTCGCCCACTTCACCGGTCGGGAGCCCGAACAGGTCGGCGGCTACGGCGTGCTGCGCCTCCACCAGGCGGCCGTCGAGCGCGAAGACGCCCGGCCGTTGCCCGATCCACCATCGAACGACCGGATCGAGCAGTCGGACCGGCGCGGAGCGGAGGAACGGTGACGCGCACCTTCGGTCGAGCGGTCCGCCCGCTACCGGTTCTGCGTCATCGCCGCGCTGCTGGCCGTGGCGGTCCTTGCAGAGGCCGCACCGGTGATCTGGACGGCCTCGCAGGACGAACCGGGCGATTTGCACGGGTGGCTGGTGGTGTGCGGAGCGGGCCTGGCGGTGGCGTTGCTGCCGTCGCTGACGTCGTTACGGGCCGGTAATGACGACCTTGCCCCGGATATGTTTGCCTGCGAAGTCCGACACCGCCTGCGGGGCCTCGGCGAAAGGGTAGGTGGCGCCGATCTCCACCCGCAGCCGCCCGTCGGCCGCGCGGGCGGCTAGGTCCTCCAGGTCACCGGGCTCGGCGGTGAAGCTGCCGATGTAGGCGCCGGTGACTCCCCGGCCCAGGTCCTGCGGCCCGAAGAGGGGGAGACCAGCCGGCCCCCGTCGCGGACTGCCCGGGCCGTGCTGGACAGCGTGTCACCACGATTGATCAGGTCGACCACCACGTCCACACCGTCCGGAACCTGGCGCAGCGTCTGCTCCGTGACATCGCCCGCCTTGTAGTCGACGGTGCCGTGTGCGCCGAGCCCGCGCACGTAGTCCGCATCCTCGGGGGTCGCTGTGGCGATCACGTTGGCGCCGAGCGAGGCGGCGAGCTGTACCGCGTACAGGCCGACACCTCCCGTCGCACCGACCACCAGCACGCTCTCGCCCGCTGTGAGGCCGACCGCCCGCAGTAGGCACGTGGCCGTCATCCCGGACTCGGGGATGGCCGCGGCGCGCTGTGCGGCAAGGCCGGCGGGCCTCTTGGCGAGGTGCGGACCGACCGCGACCACGGTGTACTCGGCGACAGCCCCGGCCTGACCGGTGAAGGCGAGCACCGGGTCACCCGGTGCGTAGGTCGTCACCCCCTGACCGACTTCGCCGACGGTGCCAGCAGCGTCCATCCCTACGACGAGGGGGTGCTCGACGGGGAAGAAGTCCTTCATCGCACCCGTGATCAACGCGAGGTCCAGCGGATTGAGGGCGGCGGCTTCCACCTTGAGCAGCACCTCACCGGGACCGGCGACGGGCTTCGGGAGGTCGGTGACGATGACCCCGTCGAGTGTCGTGTACTCGCGGGCTACGAGAGCCTTCATGCGGGAACTCCAGTCGGGCGTCAGCGCGGAACAGGTCGCGTTCACTTCTACACCGTGGCGCCCCTGAATCCAGGTGAGCGGTGGCGGCGCGGCGGGTCATGGGATACCGGAGGGACCAGCCGAGTCCCGAGGCGTTTGGTGATCAGCTCTGCGGTGTCAGCAGGCCGACTCTGCGGTTCACTCCGACCAGGAGCTGTCCGGCCGATCATTGATGGCGTGCTCTGCGGGGAAAACCCCACCGTCTCGCAGATGCTGCCGCCCACCTTCCCGGAACCGAGCCCGGGGACTCGCCTACTTTCGCCCGCACCCGCGCACCACTGCACGACCGGTGGCTCAACCTGCCGGCCCTGACCACTCTGTGCGCCGTCGACGGTCCCCAGCGCCGTTGCCGCTGCACCCCGGCACTCGCCCACGACCGCGGCCACTACCCGAGGAAGCCGTTGAGGACGTCGGGACGGTACTGCAGTCGCTTGAGGCGGTTGGGTACGAGGGTCTCGAGCCGGTCGATGGCGACACCGGCGAGGTTCGCGAGGCTGCGCTTGACGTGAGCCCACAGGAACTCGACGGCGTTCAGCTCGGGTGCGTATGCGGGCAGGATGAACACGGTCAGCCACTCCCGCGCGCCGATCAGGTCGCGCATGGCGTGTGAGACGTGGGTGTTCAGCCGGTGCCACACCAGCACGATCGGTGCTCTGACCAACTGGTGCAGACCGTCGATCAGGCTGATGTAGTCGCGTTCGGACAGGCTGCGGCGTTCGCCCTTGCGGCCGGTGTGGCGTCGCAGCCGGTGGCACAGTCGGGTCCGCGATCCCGGGCGCATCGCGAGCAGCTCGGCGACCGAGACCCGTCCGGAGCCCCGTCCGGAAACCCTCACGACCGGGGTGATACCGCGCCGTCCCCACGTGCGTCCCTTGGGCGGTCTGCGGGTGAACCCGGCTTCGTCCTCGAAGCAGATCCATCCGTCGCAGGCCGCCCGGGTGCTTTGACCTCCGTCCAGGTCACCTCCTGCCACGCCGTCACGGCCCGCTCGTCGCGCTCGGCGGCCCGCCGCGTCGGGACCTGCGGGGTGAAGCCGAGCCGGCGCATCAGGCGGGTGGCGCCCGAGACGCTGTACGTGACGTGGAACCTCCGGCCGATCACGTCGCCACCCGCGCCCCGGTCCAGATCTGGTCCCGGTCCCAGCCGTGGGCAGCCGGCCCCTGCTCGAGGTAGGCGGCCAGCTTCTCCTGGCACCGCACCGACAGCTTGCACCGCTGCCCGCCCGGCCCTTCCGAGCCAGGACCTCCGCCCCGCCCTCCCGCCAGGCCTGCTGCCACTGGTAGGCCGACTTCTGACTCACCCGCAGCCTGCGAGCGACCTCCGGTGGCCTGACCCCTTCGGCGAACAACCCGGCGGCCTCCAGCCGCACCGCCTCGCGGCGCCGACGACCCTTCGCCGTCAGCCCGCCCCCATCCGCATAACGCATACCAACGGCATAGCGCGCAGATGACCGGCAGTCAGCTACCCGAACAAGCCAATCACCTCGAAGCGCCGAAGTCAGTAGCCGCGCGGTCGGGGTCGGCCCACCGTCCGCCCCCGGCAGCGGGCGGACGGCGGACGCGGCGCCCTGACGCGGCGTCGCAGCCGGGAACCTCCGCCCGACGCGCAGCGTCCAAGATGTACCACGACCCCGACGTCGGGAGACCCAGGATGCCCGGAAGGAACGCGGTGCTCGCACTGGCCGCGCTGCTCACCGCAGTCGGCGGTACGGCGGCCGGCTGCGGTCCCGGAGCCCGACCGGCCGGGCCGGCGTTGCCGACCGGGAGCGCGGTGACGCCCTCGCACCCCGCCGGGCCCGCGGGCGCGCATCCCGCCTCGGCCACGCCGCGGGCGTCGTCGGCGGCGACGGCTCCCGCCGTTACGCCGTCGCGGGGAGCGGCGGTGACGCCGACGGGGTCCCCGTCCCACCCCGCCGGGCCCCGTGCCACGGCCACGCCGACCGGCGACCCGGAGAACCCCATCGACCCGCGGCGCGGTTCGCTCACCCCACCTTCACACCCGGCCCCGTAGCCGGGCGCACCGCCCGCCTCGCCGGCGCACCCCCGGCCGCCGCACCGCCACCGCCGACGGACCGGCGCGCCGGACCGGGGGAGCGGAGCCTGCGCCCGCCCGGGCGGCCCGCCGCGGCGTTCTCTCTGTCCGCCGGTCCATTCACTGTTTAGAGTTTTGACGATTCGTTACGCGCGCCGCCCTTCCCGCCGCGCGCTGCGACCCGGGAGGCTTCGACTGGCCCCTCGCCGAGGCGTCCGACCGACGCCCGGCCACACCCGGGAGGAAACGCACCGTGCCCAACAGGCAACGACGCCAGCTGTTCCTGTGTGCCGTCACGCTGACCGCACTCGGCCTGACCACCAGTCAGGCCCTCGCCGCTCCCGCACCCGGGCCGAGGCCCTGGCAGGCCCGGCACCTGGCCGACGCGGGTCGGCAGCACGCCCAGCGCACCCGGGCGGGCACCCTCGCCCCGCTGTCCGCCGCCAAGGCCGACGGCGGCGGTGAGGACGAGGGCGACGAGGCGGAGAACTCCGCGGAGGCGACCGAGCAATTCACCGAGGCCCGCACCGCCCCCGGTATCGTCGCCCCCGGCGCGTACGGCGCGGCCTGGGCCCAGCTGCAGTCGATTGCCCACACCTCCGGCTCCTGGGACCACGTCACCGGCAAGCCCTACGACTCGGACGACCCGCGCTACCGCGACGTCGACTCCAACTCCAGCGGCGGGTCCGGCCGCGTCACCGGCCGGATCACCGGTATCGCCGCCGATGACGACGGCTACGTCTACGCGGGCGGCGCCAACGGCGGCGTCTTCCGCTCCCGCACCGGCGGCGGCCGGTGGCAGGCCATCTCCGACCGGCTGCCCTCGCTCTCCACCGGCGCCCTGAACCTCGACGGCTCTGGGCGTCTCTGGTACGCCACCGGCGAGTCGAACACCGGCGCCACCTCCTACGTGGGCACCGGCGTGTACCTCCTCGCAGACCCGAAGCACGGCCAGTTCCAGCCCGGCGACCGGGTGGGCGGCGCCGAGTTGGAGTCCACCACCATCCACGCCCTCCGCTTCGCCGGCTCCAAGGTGTGGGCCGCCACCAGCCGCGGCGTGTGGAGCCACTCCACCACCGACCTCTCCGGCCCGTGGACACTCGAGTTCGCCCCGAACCCGAGCTATCTGCCCGGTGGCGCCGACGCGAAGGACCCGAGCGCCCCGTACAAGAACATCGCCAACGACGTCGCCGTCGACCCCAGGGATCCGGCCAAGGTCCTGCTGGCGGTCGGCTGGCGCAGCGGCGACACCTACAACGGCTTCTACGCCAAGGCCGCCGACGGCACCTGGCAGCGGGTCACCTCGCTCGGCGACCTGCCCACCGGCGCCGGGGACGTCGGTAACGTCACCTTCGCCCCCTCCCGGGACGGCTCCCGCTACTACGCCGTCGACCAGTCGCCGACCAGGCTGGCCACCGACCCGGACAGCGGCCTCCAGGGCGTCTACGTCTCGAAGTCCGGCTCGCCGTTCGGCCCGTGGACCTTGATCGCCGACAAGGACAAGCTCAAGGGGTCCGGCTCCGCGCTGCAGGACAGCGGCTACCAACCGGGCATCCAGTCCTGGTACAACCAGTTCCTCCAGGTCGACCCGGCCGACGCCGACCACGTCTACCTGGGCCTGGAGGAGGTCTTCGAGACCACGGACGGCGGCGCCGCCTGGACGACGCCCGGCCCGTACTGGAACTTCGGCTTCCCGTGCTGGTCGATCGACCCGGCCAAGCAGACCGGCGACTGCTCGCCCACCACGCACTCCGACCAGCACGCCGTGGCCGTCGGCAGCTACCACGGCAGGACCAGCGTGTACGTGGGCAACGATGGCGGCATCTACAGCCGCCCTCGACGGGGCGCTGGACGCCGGAGGCCACGCCAAGGACTGGAGGTCCCTCAACGACGGAACGATCGACACGCTCCAGTTCTACTCGGTCGGCGTCGGTGCCGATCCGGCCGGGCACGGCGTCGTCGTCAGCGGCGGCCTCCAGGACAACGGCGAGTCCGTCCTGCGCGCCCGTGACAACGTGATGGGTTCCGACTTCGGCGGCGACGGCACCGACACCATCGTCGACCCGGCCAACGGCTGCAACATCGCCGAGGAGTACGTCTACCTCGCCGTCGCCGTCACCCAGAACTGCGCCACCAACGACGGCTCCTGGACGACCGACCCGACCAGGGCCACCAGCTACTCCGTCGCCCCGCCGGACAGTGCGCTCGGCGGCGCCGGCGCCCGCTTCGTCGCGCCGATCACCACCGACGACCGGAACACCGATACCTGGATCGCCGGCGGCCGACACGTCTGGGTCCAGGACAAGGGCTTCGCCATCCGCAGCGGCGACGAGTGGAAGGCCGCCTACGACCTGGGCGCAGGCCACGTCGCCACCGCGGTCGCCTCCTCCGGCGGCACCGTCTACGCCGGCTGGTGCGGCCCCTGCAACAACCAGGGCTTCACCCGCGGCATAGCGACCGGCAACGCCGACGGGACCGGCTGGCACCAGCTCGCCCTGCCCGTCGACGGCGCCCTGCCCAACCGGTACGTCTCGTCGCTGGCCGTCGACCGGGCCGACCACAAGCACGTGTTCGTCGCCTTCAGCGGCTTCTCCCGGGCCTGGACGGAGGGCCCCGGAGCCGGTGTCGGCCACGTCTTCGAGAGCCGTGATGGCGGCACCACCTGGACGGACATCTCCGCCAACCTGCCGGACGTCCCGGCGGACTCGCTGCGCCTCCTGCCCGACGGCGGCATCGTCCTGGGAACCGACCTGGCCGCATTCCACCGCGCGGCGGGAGCCAGGGACTGGAAGGTTCTCGGCCGGGACCTGCCGACCACAACGGTAATGCAGCTGAGGACCGGCCCCGACGGCCGGCTCTACGCCGCGACGCACGGGCGCGGCATCTGGTCATTCGACCTGCGCGCCCTGGGCCGCGGCCACCGCGGCTCGGAGGACTGACCCCGCCGGGGCCAAAGCAGCGCCGGTGGCCGCCCCGATGCCGATCGGGCCGGACGCCGGCGCTGCGGCACGCTGTTCCACCGTCCCGGCGCGCCGACCGGGGATCGGGCGGCTCGGCGCCGCCGTGTCAGGACACCGGGCTGCCGGCGCAGTTGGTCGTAGGGACCGCTCGCGGTGGCGGACTTGCCGTGGCCGCGGCACTGCAGGTTGCAGGGGTCGACGGTCATGGCCTGGTCGGGGTATTGCGCGCCAGGTCACCGTGGCCGATGCCGGTGCTCCAGGCCGATGTCCGGCACCCGCGCCTTCTCACACCCATTTGTGCCGCTACCGGGGTCATCGTGTGCGACGCCACCGCTCCCGGCCGGCCCGACAGCGCAGCCCGTATCCGCGGGGAACTCTGCGCATTTCTCGTTGCAGGCACGATCCCGGACGACGACCCGGGGCTTCATGGAACGGCGGGCCAGCAGCCGCCCGCCGCCCAGCACGGCGGCCCGCAGGCGGGCACCGGCGCCTGCGCCGGGAGATCGCGGGTACAGGCCGGTCGACCACGTGTGGATCCTGCCCCGGAATGCGACCGGTCGTGTTGACGCTGCGTGAACTGCACCTACTCGATGAGATCGAGGTCTGCCTCGCCCACGACCGGCGGCTGACCCGACGGCTCGCCCGCCACCGGGTCGGACCACGCTGGTGGTGGCGCTCCCGGTCGCTCGTCCTGCTCCTCGCGGTGCACGCCTGCCTCACACCTCCGGCCCTCGCCGTCGTCGCCGGCAGCGCGAGCCGGCTCGCGATCCTGGAAGCAGGGACGGCAGCCGCCCTGGCGGTGGCCGCCACGCTGCTCGCCCGTATCACCTGGCTCTCACATGTCACGCAGTGACGCAGCCCCACCGCCCGAGGGGCGCGCGCACGAAAGCCGCCTACCGGGATCCCGCACTGCAGTCTCGACTGGTTCCGGCAGCCCACGGGAACACCCGCCCCGGGCGCAATCAGGTGGTGAGAGGTGCGGACGGCCTACCGCGTCGACCTTGGAAGCCCCTCGATGCGTCGCCGGCGCTGCCTGCAGCGGTTGATCGTGCGAGCGGGAATCCCGCCCGGGTGCCCACCTCCGGGACTCCGCCGGCCGGTACCGGCTGCGGCCGGCCGCCGTTGCGCCCGGCGCTGTGGCGCGGGGAGAACGTGCAGCGATGAACGGTGAGCCCGGCCCGGGCCCCTCCAGGGGTCCGGGCCGCCGTCCCGGCGGCCACCGCCCGCCGCGCCTACGGGCAGCGCCGACGCCCGCGCCGTGGGTTGCCCGGGAGGATCGGGGTTAGACGGTGAAGGTGCTGAGAATCCTGTGGGTTGCCTGGCTGGTCTGCGCGGCGACGGCGGCCGCCGTCGCGGGTTTGCTGCTGTCGCCGTGGTGGTGGTGCGCCGCCGGTCCGCTACTGGCCCTGGCGGTGCTTGCGGTGGCGGACCTGCTGCAGACCCGGCATGCCGTGTTG
The DNA here is from genome assembly GCF_039544005.1 of Kitasatospora paranensis. NCBI lineage: Bacteria > Bacillati > Actinomycetota > Actinomycetes > Kitasatosporales > Streptomycetaceae > Kitasatospora > Kitasatospora paranensis. The sequence goes on along the minus strand of NZ_BAABKV010000001.1, from coordinate 382,253 downwards.
CGCAGCTACCCGGTCCTCGGCCACCTGCGCTTCGCTCTCGAGAGCATCAGGCCCGAGCTCCAGCAGTACTTCATCGAGCGCAACGTCGACGGCCGTCCCTTCGACCGCGACACCCGCAGCATCGTCTACGAGCGGGCGAAGGGCACCGACGCCGAGGAGCCGTTCGGGACCGAGCTGGACCTGTACGAGAGCGGACGCGAGTTCCTGGTGCCGTCGATGGCACCGGTCGCGGTGCGCACCGATGTCCCCAGGGTGCGGATCGGCGGCCCGGATTGCGCTCAGCCCTACGACATGGCGCTGCTGAACGTGTCCGCGATGAGTTTCGGCTCGCTGTCGGCCAACGCCGTGCTGGCGCTGAACGCCGGAGCGGCCCGGGGAGGGTTCGCCCACGACACCGGGGAGGGCGGCCTGTCCGAGTACCACCTGCGGCCCGGCGGCGACCTGGTGTGGGAGATCGGCACCGGGTACTTCGGCTGCCGGACCCACGGCGGCGGCTTCGACCCGGACCAGTTCGCCGCGAAGGCCGCGCACCCGCAGGTCAAGTGCGTCTCCCTGAAACTGAGCCAGGGTGCCAAGCCCGGCATCGGCGGTGTCCTGCCCGGCGCCAAGGTCAATGCCGAGATCGCAAAGGTGCGCGGTGTACCGCAGGGCCGCACCGTCATCTCACCGCCCTACCACCAGGTCTTCTCCACCCCGCGTGAACTGGTCCGTTTCGTGGCCCGCATGCGCGAGCTGGCGGGCGGCAAACCGACCGGGTTCAAGCTCTGCGTCGGCTCGCGCCGTCAGTTCCTCGCGGTCTGCAAAGCCGTGCTCGCCGAGGGCGTGACGCCGGACTTCATCATCGTCGACGGCGCCGAGGGCGGCACCGGCGCCGCTCCGCTGGAGTTCGCCGACCACATGGGGATGCCCCTGACCGAGGGCCTGATGACCGTGCACAACGCACTGCTCGGCACCGGCCTGCGCGACCGGATCCGCATCGGCGCGAGCGGCAAGATCGCGACGGGGAGCGATCTGGTGAAGCGCCTCATCCAGGGCGCCGACTACACCAACGCCGCGCGGGCCATGATGTTCGCCATCGGCTGCATCCAGGCACAACGCTGCCACACCAACACCTGCCCGGTCGGCGTGACCACCCAGGACCCGCGCCGCGCCCGTGCCCTGCACGTGGGGGACAAGTCGCGGCGGGTGCAGCTCTTCCAGGAAGCGACCGTCAAGAGCGCCCTGCAGATCATGGCGGCGATGGGCGTCGACGACCCGTCACAGCTGGACCCTCATATGCTCCGGCGCAGGCTCGACACCCAGACGATCCGCTCCTACGCCGAGCTCCACCCTCCGCTGGCGCCGGGACAGCTCCTCGACGACGCCCCCGATGCGTGGGCGCAGGACTGGCAGGCCGCACACCCCGACCGCTTCACCCTCTGACCCCTTTGGAAGGACTCGCGTGGCCCGTACCGTCGCCCGAGTGATCGTCGATGCCCTGCAGGAACTGGGTGTGCGCCATGTTTTCGGGGTGTCGTCGGTGACGCCCTGAACCCGCTGACCGACGCCATCTGCACCACTGACGGCCTCTCGTGGGTCGCCTGCCGCCACGAGGAGGCCGTCGCGTTCGCCGCCGGCGCGCAGTCCCAGCTGTCCGGGACCCTGGGCGTGTGCATGGGGACGGTCGGCCCCGGCTCCGTGCACCTGCTCAACGGCCTCTACGACGCCGCCAAGAGCCGCACCCCCGTGCTGGCCATCGCTGGCCAGGTACCCCTCGCCGAGCTGGGCAGCGACTACTTCCAGGAGGTCGACTACGACCTGCGCGGGTTTGCCGTCGTCGGCCGTGTCCGACACCGGGCACCGTCCTCAAGTCCGCCGTTGTGAGGGGCGCCGATCCCAGTCCTCGTCGACGCTCTGCAGATACAGCGCCGAAGGCATCCGGGGTGTCACACGGATGGACGCGGACTGCCGAGTGTGCAGGCAGCCGACCCGGGGCGCCGGGCCTCGGGTAGGCGGTTCCCTGGGGTAGGCCGGCGCACTTCGGCCCCGCCGTGGCTGATGCGGCAGCGGCGGGGCCGAAGGGGCGGGGGTCAGGGCTGGTGGTGGGAGTCGCCGCGGGCCTGAGTGACGCCGTGGGCGGAGCCGCGCCGGTTGGGGTTGGGGCGTATCCCGGTGCGGCGGATTCCGGTCGGGTTTCAGGGCTTGTGGTCCGGGGTGGTGGCGATGCGGGCCAACATGCCGTTCAGGCGCCGTACGGCGTGTTCGGCGTCGGTCATGTCGTCAGGCGTGGGGAGCACGGTGCCGAAGGCCTGGCCCTGCGGGGCGGGCAGGGCGCGCCAGTGCAGGACCGGGGTCAGGTCGCTGGTGCACTGGGCGAGGAACCAGGCGAGCTGGCCGTGGGTGCGGGCCACGGTGAGAGCCATGGCCGCGAGGGCCTCGCGCAGGGATTCCAGTCGCTCGATCCGTAACATGGCGTCCCGTTTCTCGGCCGGGCCGACGGCCTGCTCGAGCGCTGCGGCGGTCTGCCTGGCCAGGTCCACGTCGCCGGGGATCGGCTGCCATTCGCCCCGTGCGAGCTGACGCTCGGCCTCTTGGGCCGTCTTCTCGACCGCGGTGAACATGCTCATGGTTGTGAACGCTAGCGGGCCACACCGGGCCGGTGCTCGCTGCATCCCGCGGAGAGCCGGCTCCTGGCAGCCAGTCGGAGCTGTCGAGGCTCGAATCCGGCGGGTGGGGGTGGGCGGACGCCGTTTCGCTCCGGTGTGCCAGGCGGTAGGTGTGGCGGTGGTGGTGTCCGCGGCCCTCGTCCCACACAGACGTCCGGCAGAGCGCCCATCAGGTCAGGGTCGAAGAAGTCCTTGACGTCGTCCCACAGCAGATCCGGCATACCGCCATGCTGCCTGGCCCGCACGCCCGCGCGCAGCCCGATTTCCTTGACGAACCCCCATAGAGCCACCCCCGCACCGCGTCCCGGCGACCGGGCGCGGGCCAGCCCCAGCGACGGCACGGTGGTGCCGGGCGTGCGGTCGGGCCGTGCAAGGTGCAGTGTCGAACGGGAGTCCGGGCCGCTGCGCCGTGCCGCCCGGTGGCCGCCTAGACACCGAGGAGAAGGCCATGCCTGTTGGGCCGCTGCTCCAACCGTCCGAGTCGCGGGCGCTCCTTCGCGACACGGTCCGGGGCCCGGGATGGGGCCCGTGACGGGGGACGACTCCCCGGCACCGGGCGTGGTCCTCGCCGCAGGTGCGGGCCCCGGTCGGGGCACCGACCCTGAGCAGCATCGGCGGTGCATTGCGCAGGCGTTCACCCGTCTGGCCGCCTGTGGGCATCTTGATCTGCCGCTGCCCGGCCGGGGCAGGACCCGCACCCGATGGGAAGCCCTCGGCCAGTGGGCCCGCTGGGACCTGTCGCTGGCCCGGCTCGCCGAAGGACATGCGGATGCGATCGCGATTCTGGCCGATCTCGACGCCCAGCACGGCGACGACATCCCGGTGACCGGACCCGACGTCCGGTGGGGGTGTGGGCGGCCGAGCCGCCGGGCTACTCCCTGGCGGCCCGCAGGGTGCCCGGCGGCTGGCGCCTGTCGGGGGTGAAGCCGTTCTGTTCGGGCGCCAGGGTGTGCACGCACGCTCTTGTCTCGGCGCGTGAGGGGAGTCCCGCCGGCTGTTCGCCGTGCGCACGGACCAGCCCGGCATTGGGCCCGTGCCGGACAGCTGGCCCGGGCCCGGCATGGCCGGCAGCGACACGCTGGACGTCGGCTTCGACGCCGTCCGGGCCACCCCCGTCGGTGAACCGGGCGCCTACCTTCAGCGCCCCGGATTCCACCACGGCGGGATCGGCGTCGCCGCATGCTGGCAGGGCGGCGCCGCCGCGGTCGCCCGCACCCTGCTGACCGCATCGCGGACCTGGGACCTGGGCCCGCACGCCCTCGCCCACCTCGGCGCCGTCGACGCCCGTCTGTCCACGGTCGACGTCCTGCTGGACGGCGCGGCCACTGCCGTCGACGCCGACCCGCACGACCGGGAGGGCAAAGCCGCCCTCCGCACAATGCGGGTGCGCGCCGCCGTCGAGGACGCCGCCGACGACGTCCTGCGCCGGGTGGGCCGCGCACTCGGCGCCACCCCGCTCGGCCACGACGCCGTCCATGCACGGGCCGTCGCGGACCTGACCGTGTACCTGAGGCAGCACCACGCAGAACGCGACCTCGCCGCGCTCGGGCGGGCGGCCAGCGAGTCCCGGTCCGGCTGGGGGGACACGTGACCAGCCACCCGATCCCTCGCCCACCCGCGCCGCAACCGTATCCCGCCCCACCGGCCGACCCCATTCAGGCCCCAGGCACGCCGGAGAGCGCGTGGCGCGCCTGGCCTGGCCTGGCCCACCTTCCCGTCGCCGACCCGCTCGAAGCCCTCGCCCGGACGGCCCCTCTCCACGGGCCCGCGAGCCCCAAGCCCGCCGGCCGCGGCAGGGACCCGCGCGTGCTGGTCGTGGCCGCCCACCCGGACGACGAGGTCCTCGGCTTCGGCGGGACCCTCGCCGTCCTCGCCGCGGCCCGCATCCGCCTGCGACTGGTCTCCGTCACCGACGGAGAGGCCTCACACCCCCGCAGCGCCACCGCCACGGCCCGCCACCTGGCGGCCGTACGGACCCGCGAGCTCCACCACGCCCTCGGCCGCCTCGGCGCCGACGCGCAGCACGTCACCCTCGGACTACCCGACGGCCGGGTCGACCACCACGAGCGCGATCTCACCCACAGCCTCACCGAGCTCCTGGACACGTGCGACCTGTGCGTGGCCCCCTTCCACTGCGACCTGCACCCGGACCACGAGGCCGCGGGCCGGGCCGCGCTGGCCGCCGGCACAGCCCGCGGGGTTCCGGTCTGGGAGTACCCGGTCTGGGCCTGGCACTGGGCTGCGCCCGGCGACCCCCGGCTGCCCTGGCACCGCGCTGCCCGCATCCCGCTGCCGCCCTCCGCCGTGGCGCGAAAGAACGAGGCATTGGAGTGCTTCCGCAGCCAGATCCGTCCGCTGGGCGAGGATCCCGGAGACGAGGCGATCCTGCCGCCCGCCGAACTCGACCACTTCCGGCGCGACTTCGAGGTGGTCTGGCAATGACCGGCAGCCGCCGCGAGTGCCGCCCGCAGGGGGCGGACACGTGCACGCCGGATGCCTACTTCGCGCGCATGTACGCCGAACGGGACGACCCGTGGGATCTGGCCGGCCGCTGGTACGAACAGCGCAAGTACGCGCTCACCGTCGCGGCCCTCCCGCGCCCGGTCTACCGCAGCGCCTACGAGCCCGGCTGTTCGGTCGGCGTCCTGTCCGGCCTGCTCGCCGCCCGCTGCCGAAAACTCCTTGCCTGTGACCGGGAACAGAAGGCCGTCGAGCGTGCGCGCCGCAGGCTGTCGCAGCATCCTCACGTCCGGGTCGAACACCAGGTGCTCCCGCGCGACTGGCCCACGGGTCGCTTCGATCTGATCGTGCTTTCCGAGCTGCTGTACTACTTCAACGCTCCGGTCGGTGCCGACCTGCTGGACCTCGCCGTGCAGTCGCTCGAACCGGGCGGCACGCTCCTCCTGGTGCACTGGCGGCACGCAGTCGCCGACCACGCCCGGGGCGCGGAGGAGGTCCATCGGCAGGCCCGCGCCCACCCGGCCCTGGTCGCTGTCGCCGCGCACACCGAGCCCGACTTCCTCCTCGACGTCCTGGTCCGCCCCGATCGGCCGGACACGCCCGCAGCCCGGCTGTCCGTGGCGGCGCTCGAGGGCCTGACATGATCCGGTCCGTTGCCGTGGTCGTTCCGGCCCGCGACGAGCAGGACCTGCTCGGCGGATGTCTCGACTCGCTGCGTCGGGCTGCCCGCCACCCGCGAGTGCGGGGCATACCGGTGGACGTCATCGTGGTGGCCGACGCCTGCACGGACGGCACCGCAGCGCTCGCCCGGCAGTACGGCGCGTCGGCGGTCGAGATCGCGGTGCGCAACGTCGGCAGGGCGCGGGCCGCCGGCAGCGCCCGCGCGCTCGACCTCGCGCTCGGCCGCGGCCTGGCCCTCCATGAGGTGTGGCTGGCCCACACCGACGCCGACTCCCGCGTGCCGTCCGGCTGGCTCGCGCACCAGCTCGCCTGTGCGGCGGCCGGCTGGTGCGCGGTCGCGGGGACCGTCCGCGTCACCGACTGGACCGGCCACCCGCCAGCCACCGCCGTCGCCTTCCACGGTCACTACACGGCAGCAGAGGACGCCGGAGCGCATCCCCACGTCCACGGTGCGAACCTCGGGGTGCGGGCCGACACCTACCGAGCGGTCGGTGGCTTCGCTCCGTTGCCGGTCGGTGAGGATCGGGCGCTCGTGGCGGCCCTGGAGGCGGCGGGGGTGCACGTCACACGCACCGGCCGGCATCCCGTCACCACCTCGGCGCGCCGCGATGCCCGGGCGCGCGGCGGATTCGGCGACTTCCTTCTCCGCCTCGCCCGCTGACCACGGGCCGGTGCCCGCGGCGCGTGCGCGCCCGGGCCGAAGGAGCCGAGGATTGCCGGTGCAGGGCGTGGACAGACGCACCGCAGGCGCCGTGACGCGGTGGCCGACTGCATCGGGAGACCATGATGGTGAAGATCCTCTACAAGCCGCTGGGACTGCTGTTCGGCATCCTCGGCGGGCTGATCGCCGGCGCCCTCTTCAAACGCCTGTGGGCACTCCTCGGACACGAGGGGGACGCGCCGAAGGCCACGGACGAGGACCGCACCTGGAAGGAGGTGCTCGCCGCCGCGGCACTGCAGGGGGCGCTGTTCGCGTTGGTGAAGGCGGCTGTCAACCGCGGCGGTGCGGCCGGCACGCGGCGGCTGACCGGCACCTGGCCGGACTGACGGGCCACCGTCGGCATCGCCGCTCGCGGACACGGCCGCCGGGACGCCGGGCCGCCGGGCCGCAAGGCGGGGCGTCCCGCGACCCGTCCGGGCGACGGTGACGGCGCGCCCGCTGACTGTGTGGCAACAGCCGAGGAGTCAGGGGTTCGGCCGCGGCTCGCCGAAGCGGCGTCCGGCGCGGTCGCCCAGGACGGTGACCGCGGCGGGGAGCCCGGACTCGCGGGCCGCTTCGGAGCCCGGGATGTCGCGGTGCGGATGACTGCCGGCATCGGGGAGGATCCTGGCGGCGAGGCCGAGCAGCCGGGTGGTGGTGGCAGGGGCCAGTCCGTGCAGCCGGACGGCGAGCTTGGCCGGTGTGGTGAGGACGAGTTCGGGCCGGCGGTGTTCGGCCGCGCGCACGATGGCCCGGGCGGCGCGCTCGGCGTCCATGGAGAGCAGCGGCATCGAGGCGGCTGTGGCGAACCAGCCGTACTCGGCTCCAGGGCGGCCGTGGAAGCGGGCGGCGGTGTGGGACCCGGTCCGCATGAGGCCGGGGAACACGGTGGTGACGCCGACTTCGGCGTCGGCGAGTTCGGCGCGCAGCCCCTGGGAAAGCCCGGCGACGGCGAACTTGGCCGAGGCGTAGGGCAGCAGATGGGGAGGGGAGAGCCGCCCGCCGATCGAGGAGATGTTCACCAGTGTGCCCGCCGTGCTCGCGCGCAGGTCGGGCAGGGCGGCCAGGGTCAGTCGCAGGGGCGCGAAGAACATGGTCTCCATCGCCCGGCGGAAGTCCTCCTCGTGCAGAGTGTCCAGCGGGCCGACCTGGATGATGCCGGCGTTGTTCACCAGGATGTCCAGCGGGCCCAGTAGCGCGTGCACGGCGTCGAGGAGGTCGTGCGGCGCGGTGTCGTCGGTGATGTCACAGGCCAGGGAGGTGACGTCGGCGCCGGTGGCGCGCAGGCGGTGCTCCGCCGCCGTGAGCTCTGCGGGGTCGCGGGCGCACAGCAGCACCCGGCACCCTCGTTCCGTGAGCCGGCGGGCGATCAGTAGCCCGAGGCCGCGAGAGGCGCCGGTGACCAGCGCGATCCGGCCTTGGAAACGGTGCGGTCGACGGGTCATGTCACAGCTCCGGGAGATGGTGGCGGGCGGGCCCGTCCACGTCACGCGGGCGGGGCACGCGGTCAGGGCTGGAAGAGGATCTTGACGGCGCCGTCCTGCTTCTTCTGGAACATCCGGTAGGCGTCGGGTGCGTCCGTGAGCGGCAGGTGGTGGGTGGCGAAGGCGTCGACGCCGAGCGGGTCTTCGTCGGTGAGCAGCGGGAGGATGTCTCCGGCCCAGCGGTGCACGTTGGCCTGGCCCATCCGGAGCTGGATCTGCTTGTCGAACATGGTGAGCAGCGGCAGCGGGTCGGTCATGCCGCCGTACACGCCGGACAGGGAGATGGTGCCGCCGCGGCGGACCAGGTCGATGGCCAGGTGGAGGGCGTGCAGACGGTCGACGCCGACGTGCTGCATGATGCGGGCCACCAGGGCGTTGGGGAGCAGGGCGGTCGACTGCTGGGCAAGTGCGGCGGCGGGGGAGCCGTGGGCCTCCATGCCGACCGCGTCGATGACGGCGTCGGGTCCCCGGCCGTCGGTCATCTCCCGGACGGTGGCGGCCAGCTGCTTGCCGTGCCGGTCGAGGTCCAGAACTGTGGTGCCGCGCGCACGGACGCGTTCCAGCCGCTCGGGAACGAGATCGACGCCGATCACCTGCCCGGCGCCGCGGTGTGCGGCGATGCGGGTGCACATGTCGCCGATCGGGCCGAGACCGAGGACGACGACACTGCCGCCTTCCGGGATATCGGCGTACTCGACTGCCTGCCAGGCGGTGGGCAGGACGTCGGAGAGGAACACGAACCTGTCGTCCGGCGGGCCGTCGGGCACCTTGATCGGCAGGGTGTTGCCGAACGGTACGCGAAGCAGCTCGGCCTGACCGCCGGGGACCTGGCCGTAGAGCTTCGTGTAGCCGAACAGTGAGGCGCCGGTGCCGTAGGCGTGGACCTGTGTTGTCTCGCACTGCGAGTGGAGGCCCCTATCGCACATGAAGCAGGTGCCGCACGAGATGTTGAACGGCACGACCACCCGGTCTCCGGGCCGGAGGGCGGTGACCTCGGGGCCGGTCTCGCGGACGGTTCCCATGGGCTCGTGGCCCAGGACGTCCCCCTCGTCCAGGAACGGGCCGAGGACCTCGTAGAGATGGAGGTCCGATCCGCACAGGCCCGTCGAGGTCACTTCGACGACGATGTCCGTCGGCTGCTCGATCACCGGATCAGGGACGTCCTCGATGCGTACGTCCCGCCGGCCGTGCCAGGTCAATGCCTTCATCGTCACTCCTCGGAGAGGGTGCCGGGGATTGGCCCCGGTGGTCCGCGTCGACAGCATCCCGGTGCTGTACGGGAGATCGGCGCGCCAAGCCCGCGCCTGCCCGTGCATCCCTCCGCCAAACGCCGCCTCTCTCGGCGGGGCCGACGTTGCATATGGGCTGGCGGGCAGGTCAGCCACCGTGTCCTCGCGAGTGCCGGGACCGTCATCGTCTGCTGTTCGCTGCAGGTGTCCACGCCGGTCCCGAGCAGGAAAGGCAGGTGCAGCGCGTCTTCGGGACCGTGGTGCGGTGCGGATCGACGCGCACCAGCGCGGGCGCGGCGGCGTGAGCGAGCCGGTCGAAGGCGCACAACTACAGGCCGTCGGCGCCGAAGCCGATGGAGTCGGGAAACCGGGAGCCGGTGATGTTTCACCGGCAACGGGCAGACGGCCGGCATGAACCAGTGCCCTCGCGGCACACAGCGCCACGCAGCGGACCGAGGAGTGGCCGAGGCCATGGGGACGGGCGTGTTCGCCGCCGGCATCCCGGCCACCGGCGGCCTTGGACGACCGCCTGGCATCCCCCGGCATCCTCAAACAGGCCCAGTGGCTGACGGGCGAGCCGCCGAGGCCGGCCGCGCCTTCTCACCCCGCGACAGCTCCCTGCATGCGGGTCGTCGTCGGGCAGGACGTGCACGGCTGCCTCCTCTGCGCCGGCGGCGCCGCCGTCGATGCCCACGTCGGTGGCGATGATTTCCGCCTCGCTGTCCGGGTGGGCGCCCTCGTCCGGTGCGACGAGGCGGCCCGCACGATCCGTCCCGGCCTCGGGATCGACCGGTTCACCCTGCCCTGCCGAAAAGTCGCCGACGCCGTCGCCGTCCTCCGCGGCCAAGTCCGGTACCTCCTGCGCCAGCCGTTCGTCCAGGCTCTCGCCGTCCCGTTGCTCGGCCGCGGTGGTGCCCACCTTGGTGACCCCGAGCGGCTTCTCCGGCGGCGACCAGCCTTCGTCCAGCAGATCGTCATAGTCGCGTTCGTCCACATCGTTCTCCAGGTCCGGGAAGGTCGTGCCGTCCCGGTCCCCGGCGGCGGAGGGTTGGTAGACCTCGTCCGCCATGTCGCTCTCGCTCATGGTCGTCACTCCTTCTCCGGGGCACCTCCCGGCGGCCGGGAGCGTGTCCGATGATGGGGTTCGCCGGTCCCGGGTGTCCGCGGCCACCCGGTCTCAGGCTCCGAGCAGGTCCCGCACGCCGTCCTTCGCCAGCCCCACGCGCACCAAGGCCGCGGCGAGCCGGGCCAGCTCCTCGGGAGGGACTAGAGCGGACAGGCCGGCGGGGGAGTGCGGCAAGCCGAGGTCACCGGCGGTGCGCCGGGCCCGTTCGTCGAGGCTGGGGCGCAGTTCGGGCCATACATCCTGCGCCTCGCGGCAGAAGATTTCGGCGCCGACCGGCCCGATCCGCGGCACTTCCCGGAGCAGTTCGCGCACCGACGCAGGATCGCGCCCGGCCTCCTCGCGGAGCCTTCTGAGGTCGCCCTTCCAGCGGTCGAGGACGAGGGCGGATCCCTCCCCGAGGGCAGTGGAGGTGCTCTCGTCGTACCGCACGTAGTGGGCCCGGCCGAGGGCGTCGACCCGCTCCTGCCAGGACGAGCCGGCCATCGCCCGCGGCGTCCGCAGCCCTGCCCGGAACAGCTCGCGGGCCGCCGCCGTCGCCGTGCGGGACGAGATCCGGGATGCGCAGAGCGTCGCCAGCACCAGCAGCCGGTAGAGCGGTGCGGGCTTGTCCCTGAGGGTGATTCCCGCCTCGTCGGCATAGGTGCGCCCGTGCGCGTCCAGCAGACGCGCGGTCAGCTCGGCGTTGTCCATCGTGCGACCCTCCGAAGCTCAGCGGTGTCCCGCCGCCCGCCCGGCGGTCGCACCCTGCAGGGCGGCGTCGATCTCGTGCAGGAAGTCCCCGAGGTCGTCCGGGGTGCGGGCGGTGATCAGCGTCCAGCCGTTCGTGTCGTCCGTGACGACGGACTCGTCCACCCAGATCCCGCCGGCGTTGCCGATATCGGTGCGCAATGACGCGTACGAGGTGAGGGTCTTGCCCTTGACCACGTCGGCCTCCACGAGGGCCCAGGGGCCGTGGCAGATGGCGGCGACGGGACGGCCCGAGGACGTGAACGCGCGGACGATGTCGAGCGCGTCGCCGTCCAGCCGCAACGAGTCGGCGTTCAGGGTCCCGCCAGGGACGAGAAGCAGGTCGTAGTCGGCCGGATCCACCTCGGCCAGGGTTGTGGTGGGTCGGACCTCCTTCCCCGGATCCCTGTCCCCGACGAGGGTCCGGATCGTCTCCGGCGAGGGTGCCGCGATGTCGACCTGCGCGCCGGAGCCGCTCAGGTGTGTGTGGGGCACGAGCAGTTCGTCCTGCTCGACGCCGTAGGTGGTCACGATGGCCAGGACCTTCGGTCCGGGCTGTGCGCGGTCGGCCATGGTGTTCTCCTCCTGACGGAAGGGTGGGCGGTGCGCATGCCGGGTCCGGCGACGGCGCGCCCAGGGGCCACGGCGTCGGCCGCGGGGCTCGTCAGCCCTGGCCGGACGGGGGCCCGCCCACCGTCGGCGTTCCTCACCTCGGCCCGGTGCCCCGATGATGTCGGAACACGGCCGGGCTCACCCCCGCGGTTGCCCGGATGCCGACGGGCCACACCCGGTCGGCGTGCGTGTCCCCCGCGTCCGGTCTTCGCCCCGCTGCTGCCCCGACGCGGTCTCCCACGGGGGCGTCAGCGCGGGCTGCGCCATCCATGGCGGGCAGGGAGTGATCCGCCCGGTGCAGCAGGGAGGTTTCGGGCCGCGCCGGGTGTGATCGGCCGCTCGGCGTGCAAACGCTGAGCGAGCCGCCCACCGTGGCGCAAGCTTCGAAGCCAGGGGAGACGATCATGACGCGCGGTCGCGAGGAGTTGCGACACCGCCATCCGCGGCACGAACGACGCGGTGAGGCCCGGCTGCCCGCCGTCGCGGCCACGCTGGCCGCGATCCTGCTCTATCTGGCACTGCCCGAACGGCTCCTGGTCGCCCCGCGTTACCTGCTGCCGACGCTGGAGGTGCTGCTGCTCGTCCCGCTGATCGCCGTCAACCCCCGGCGGCTGACCCGCCAGACCCGCCTCTCCCGCGCCGGCTCCCTCACCCTCGTGGCACTGATCGGCGCCGGCAACCTCACCGCACTCGGCGTGCTCATCCACGCGCTCGTCTCGTCCCAGGTCAAGGACGGCGGCCAACTGCTCGTCGCCGCCCTGCAGGTCTGGCTCACCAACATCATCGTCTTCGGGCTCGCCTACTGGGAGCTCGACCGCGGCGGCCCCGTCACCCGTACCCAGGCACCGCGCGCCGACCTCCCGCTCGCGGACTTCCGCTTCTCCCAGGACGAGAACGACGACGCCGTCCAGGAGGTCTCCGACGGGGCCAGCGGGTCGTCCGACTGGGTCCCCACCCTGCCGGACTACCTCTACGTCTCGGTCACCAACTCGACCGCGTTCAGCCCGACCGACACCATGCCGCTCTCCACCCGCGCCAAGCTCCTCATGAGCATCGAGAGCATCGCCGCCCTGCTCACCTCGCTGCTCGTCATCGCCCGCGCGGTCAGCGTCCTGCACTGACCCCCACCTCCGGCCACTCCTCGGCCCACTCCCGCTGTCGGCCCGGCCGGAGTCGGCGGCGGGCCGGCGAGAGGACATGCCCCGGTCCGGACTGCGGGCGGGGTGCCGACCCGCCGCCGCCCCTGCGCCTTCCAGCCTGCCGGCCGTACCGTCAGGAACCGAAGCGCTGCTGTCTGTACCGCCCGGACCTGCGACAGCGCCTCACCGCGGGGCTGGTCGGCCTGGGCCGGGAGCAAGGCGGGGCGCCCGACAGCGCCCCCGGTGTCCCGGTGCCCTCGGACACCGCTGCCCGGGGGGAGTTGTCGGCTCAGCGACGGCGGTGGCGGACGGGACCGAGCAGGGCGATGCGCTCATCCTCGCCCAGGCCACCCCAGACGCCGTAGGGCTCACGGACGGCCAGCGCGTGTTCGAGGCACTGCGCGCGGACGGGGCACCGGGCACAGATCCGTTTGGCGGCGGCTTCCCGATTGTCGTGGGCCTGGCCGCGTTCGCCCGACGGGTGGAAGAACAACTGGTCGTCCGCGGCGCGGCACGCGGCCCGTAGCTGCCAGTCCCAGCGGTGGTGGATCGGTCCGGGAAGACGAGATATGACCGTCACGAAAGACTCCTCCTCGGCGAATACGCAGGGCACCGGCCGTCGGCGACCGGCCTCCGGAGCGCCGTCTTGCCGCCGCCGCCCGGTTCCACACGCCCGACCTGTGTGGATGCTCGGCGCATTCCGCGCAGGGCCGCGCAGCCGACGGGCGCCGTCGTGCGAGCCGGAACGGTGGTGGGGAGGCGGCGGCACCGGGAAGTGCGGTCGAATCCGCCGGCCGATGCGGTCATGGCCGGGCCGAGCCCGGGCAGGCGCGGGGTGGTTACCCGCCCCGCCCGACCGCCATGGGAGGACACTCATGACACCGCGCACCACGCCGTTGCCCGACCGCCATCCGTCCCTTGCCGAGCCCGTCGCCGAGCGGGCCGGCTGGAGCGCGGTGGACCTCCGTGCGGTCGACACCGCCCGGCTTCTCGCGGCCGATGCCGTGCAGCGCACGGGCAACGGCCACCCCGGCACGGCCATGAGCCTGGCCCCGCTCGCTCACCTGCTCTTCCAGAACGTCCTGCGTCACGACCCCGCGGACGACCAGTGGCTCGGCCGCGACCGCTTCGTGCTGTCCTGTGGACACACCAGCCTGACGCTGTACGTCCAGCTCTACCTGACCGGGTACGGGCTGGAACTCGACGACCTGAAGGCCCTGCGGACCTGGGGTTCCGCCACTCCGGGACACCCGGAGTACCGGCACACCCGGGGGTGGAGATCACCACCGGGCCGCTCGGCCAGGGACTCGGCGCCGCCGTCGGCATGGCGATGGCCGCCCGCCGCGAACGCGGACTGCTCGACCCGGACGCCCCGGACGGCGAAAGCCCCTTCGACCACCACGTGTACGTGCTCGCCTCGGACGGCGACCTGATGGAGGGCGTCACCGCCGAGGCCAGCTCGCTCGCGGGGCACCAGCGGCTCGGCAACCTGATCATGGTCTACGACCAGAACCACATCTCGATCGAGGACGACACCGACGTCTCCTTCAGCGAGGACGTCGCCGCTCGCTACCGCGCCTACGGGTGGCACGTCCAGACCGTCGACTGGACGGCCACCGGCCGTTACGTCGAGGACGTCGACGCCGTCCTCGCGGCCCTGGAGGCGGCCCGCGCCGAGACCACCCGGCCCTCGCTGCTCGTGCTGCGCACCGTCATCGGCTGGCCCGCGCCCAACCTGCAGAACTCCGGAAAGGCCCACGGAGCCGCACTGGGGGACGACGAGGTCGCCGCCACCAAGGAACTGCTCGGTTTCGACCCCGCGCGCAGCTTCACGGTCGAGGAAGAGGTCCTCGCGCACACCCACAAGGCCCGCGAGCGCGGCCGGGAACTCCACGAGACGTGGACGCCGCGCTACGAGCGCTGGCGCAGTGCCCATCCGGACCGGGCGGCACTGCTGGACCGGCTGCGGGAACCGCGACTGCCCGACGGCTGGCACACCCGGATACCCGCCTTCCCGGCCGATCCCGAAGGACTGGCCACCCGCGCCGCCTCCGGCAAGGTCCTGACGGCGCTCGCGCCCGTCCTGCCCGAGCTGTGGGGCGGCTCGGCCGACCTGGCGGGCAGCAACAACACCACCATGGACGGTGAGGCCTCCTTCCTGCCGGAGGGCGTCGAGACCGCCGAATGGAAGGGCGGCCCCTACGGCCGCACCCTGCATTTCGGCATCCGGGAGCACGCCATGGGCGCGATCCTCAACGGGATCGCCCTGCAGAGCCTGACCCGTCCCTACGGCGGCACCTTCCTGACCTTCAGCGATTACATGCGGCCCGCCGTCCGGCTGGCCGCGCTGATGCGGCTCCCGACGATCTACGTGTGGACGCACGACTCGATCGGTCTCGGGGAGGACGGCCCCACTCACCAGCCGGTCGAGCACCTCGCCGCGCTGCGCGCGATCCCCGGACTCGACGTCGTGCGGCCGGCCGACGCCAACGAGACCGCCGCCTGCTGGCGCGCGGTGCTGGAGCACATCGACCGTCCGACCGGCTTCGCCCTGACCCGGCAGAAGGTAGCCGTCCTCGACCGGGGCCCGGACGGCTGCGCTCCGGCGGAGGGGGCTGCCCGCGGTGGCTACGTCCTGCGCGATCCGGCCGACGGCGAGCGGCCGCAGGTGCTGCTGCTGGCGACCGGCTCGGAGGTGCACCTCGCGCTGGCGGCGCAGCGACTGCTGGCCGACGACGGAGTGCCGAGCCGGGTGGTGTCACTGCCGTGCCTGGAGTGGTTCGCCGCCCAGCCCGGCGCGTACCGAGAAGAGGTCCTGCCGCCCGCTGTCACCGCGCGGGTCAGCGTCGAGGCCGGCGTCGCGCTCGGCTGGCGGGAACTGGTCGGCCCGCGGGGCCGGATCGTCAGCCTGGACCACTACGGTGCCTCCGCCGACTACCAGCGGCTCTACACCGAGTTCGGCCTCACCGCCGAGGCGGTGGCCGACGCCGCACGGCAGAGCCTCGCCGACGCCGGGTGAGGTGACGGCCGCGCGATGCGCACCGGCTGCCCGGCCCGGGAGGGGACCGACCGGACGGGCGTTCCGGCCGTGACGCCGAACGACGACGTCCGCGTCCTGCGCGGGTCGGCTGCCCGCTTCCTCGCAGCTACCGCCGGACGCTGCGAGCAGCCGGCCGGCCCGGATGCCCGGCCAGCACCTCGGCGCTGGTCTCCCGGTGCCAGCCGTTGAGGAGGTCGGCCTGCGCCCGGGCCCGGTCCGCCAGGCGATCGAGCGCGGCGGCGTCCAGACGCGGGTCGTCCTCGGCGACGCTGCGCAGGGCCCGCCACAGGGCTGCCTTGCCCTCGACGCCGGTGCGCATGGCCTCCAGCTCGACGAGATCGCTCAGCGGCGACCGGCGAATCAGGGTGCCGTTCGGCTTGAGCCTGCCGATCCGCTCGCCGGCGACACCCAGCCAGGTGCGGTAGTGCCGAACGGGCACGCCCAGCCGGCCCATGATCCGCACCAATTCGTCCCGGTCCTCGGCGATCTCCCGGGCGAGTCGGCCCATGTCGGCGGCGCGCCACGGGTCCGCTTGGCTGCCCGCCATCCGGCGGGCCAGCGCGGCGCCGCCGAAGGCACCGGTGAGGTGGTCGTTCAGATAGATGTTCAACGGTTCGGCGATCTGCTGTCGGGACATCGTGCCCTCCGTCGATGGTGAGCCGGCTGCGGACGGCGGCGCGCTGCGGCCGAGCCACCGCCTGCGGTGCGCCTACCCGGATCGCCGAATTGTCCCGCCCCTGAACGGCGCTTTTAGCCGGGGCGGACCGGGGCAGGCGTCTGCCCGCAGCAGTCACCACGGCGACGGGAGTGCAAACCATGGCCGCCCCCGGCGGAGACGTGATCGCGGAGCTCGAGGCGGACCATCGGGAGGTGCAGATGCTCTTCGCGCGGATCGCCGTGGCGCCCCGCACCGAGCTGCAGGAGCTCGTCCACCGGGTCAGCGTGGAGCTCGTGCGGCACTCGATCGCGGAGGAGGCCTACCTCTACCCGGCCGTCCGCGCCCACGTCCTCGATGGTGACCGGCTGGCCGACAAGGAGGTCGCCGACCACGCCCAGGTCGAGAGGCTGCTCAAGGGCCTCGAAGGCAGGTCCCCGGCCGATGCGGACTTCGATCCGCTCCTGCGGACGCTGAGCCGCGAGGTCGACCTGCACATCCAGGACGAGGAGCAGCGACTGTTCCCCGCGCTCGCTTCCGGCACCACGCCGGAGGAGCTGGCGAGGTTGGGGAGCGGGTCCGCGCGATGAAGGCGATGGCGCCGACCAGGCCGCATCCCGACGCGCCATCCTCGCCAACCGCCCGCCGGCTGCTGGCCCCGGGGATCGGCCTCATCGACCGGGTCCGCGACTACCGCTCCGGCCGGGGCCGGGAATGATCCGCCGGACCCGGTTCCGTTGCGGAGCCGGACGCCGGGCCGATGACGACGACTTCGTCCGCGCCGGTGGGGCACAGCAGCTTCAGAACAGCTTCGGAGGGATCGGAGAGGGCGGAGGTGCTGCCCCGTCGTTCGGCTCGCCTGCAGAGGAGCCTCAGCCCGATGGGTGCGGCCGGAATGCAGCCCCGTACCGACCCCGATGCTGGCGGGCACGGGGCGGCCGGCGAGGGCGCGCTGAAAACGGGTCCTCCAGCGGCGCGCTGCGGCCGGAGTCGAGCAGACCCGTCACCACGACGGCACGCCTGTGCGCGGCGGTCCATGAGCGGCGGCAGGGCCGGCAGGCGTCGGGGCGGCGCTCCTTGCGCAGGTGGAATCGCCGCCCGGCCCGCGTTCCGAATCGCCGGGGCCGGGCACGCGCCGGGCATGGTGAAATTCGGCTACACGATGATGACCGAACAGACCGGGCCGAGCCGGCTGGTACGGGACGTGGTCCACGCCGAGCGGGTGGGCTACGACTTCTCCGTCATCTCCGACCACTACTTCCCCTGGCTCGACAGCCAGGGACACGCCTCCTACGCATGGGCGGTGCTGGGGGCCGCCGCTCAGGCGACCTCCCAGATCCCGTTGATGACCTACGTCACCTGCCCGACCTTCCGCTACCACCCGGCCGTGGTGGCCCAGAAGGCGGCGACCGCGCCAGTCGGTGAAGAGCAGCAGGTCCCCGGCGCGCTGGGCGCGCACGGCGGCGAGCAGTTCGGCGAAGTACGCGGCGCCGTGGACCAGCGGCCGTACCCGGTTGCCCTCGGACCACGCCGCCCGGCCGGCCCGTCGGTGGTCCAGGACGGTCGCCCGGTTCCCGCGTTCGTCGGGTCGCAGCAGCCAGTCGGTGAGTTCCACGGTGGGTCCCCTTTCTGCGGCGATGGATCCCACCCGTACGGCTACCCCGGGGCGCCGGTCCAAAGGGCGTGCCGGTCGCTGCGTCGGCCGGGATGTCGGTGCAGCGGCCTGGGGGCTGATCCGGGAGGTGGAAGGACCTGGCAGGGGCCGGGCAGAGGAGGTGGGCTCACCACCGGGTGCCCGTGCGCGGCGGGGCCGGACGCACATGCGGGCTTCGCCGTCGCCGTCCGCCGGCACCTTTGCCGCTGCTGGCCCTGCCCGCGCCGACGTGCCGGGGTCGTCGACTCGGGCCTCTGCCAGCCGGCGGGCGGCCTCCACGACCCGATCGCCGGCGTCCTGGACGCCACGCCCGCCGGCGTCCCACGCGTGCCGGCGGCGCTCGGGCCCGCTCTCGCGGCGGGCGGCGATACCGGCCTGGTTCTACCCCGGATCGGATCCCAGGCGATGGCCACGGCGCCCGCCGGTAGCGCTGTGACCCGTGCCGCGGCGGCCACAACGGTCTCGGCGACACGATCACCGAGGGGACCGGCCGCGACAACCGCGGCCGGTCAGCCCTCGGTCCTGCTCCGCTCGGCGCGGCGCAGGACGAGATGGGGGAGCAGCAGCCACGAGGTGGCGAACCAGCCCATCACGGCGGCGCTGAGGATCCAGGCGAGGGTGGGGTTGCCGGTGGCCGTCCGCAGCAGGAGCAGCAGCGCGCAGCCGATGGTGAGCGCCAGCAGGGCCAGGCCGACGCCGACCATGCGCGAGGCCGTCCGGACGAGAGCGGGCTTCAGGTTGTGGCCGGCCAGGAAGCGGTGGAAGCAGACCGGCGCGATGAGGGTGCCGGTGGCGCAGGCGCCGAGTATGACGGTGACGACGTAGAGGTCCGTGTCGAAGCTGCCGAGGCGGGCGAAGACGGGCGTGAAGGCGACGCTGACGAGGAAGCCGAAGAGGATCTGGGCGCCGGTCTGCGCGACGCGGACTTCCTGGAGCACCTCGTTCCAGCGCCGGTCGGCCCGTTCCTGCGGGGTCTCGTCCCGGCCCGGCCCGCCACCGCCGCCGTCGTCGTCGTGGGGCTCTGGGGTGTCCCAGGTATGGCCCAACGGTGTCGCCTCCTTCAGCGGCAGGGTTCCGGTCCCACCCTGCCCGTACCGGCAGAGTGTGCAGGCCACTGCGCCAGACCAGGACGGCTCCAGCTGCGCCGCGCCGTGGGTGACCTGGGCCCGCGGTCCGGGCAGGTGCAGGACGACGACATCGCCGCGGCGGGGCCGGACGCCTCCGGGCTGGGCGTCCCCTCGCCCGCGTTCGGTCAGGGGCCGCTCGTGGCCGGGGCGCGCCCTCTGCTGCCTCGGTCTGGCCCCGGCACGCCGTACCGGCACGATCCTGTGCCGGGGTTCCGTGCTCATGTCGGTCCCTTCCGCCCCGTTGTGCCCGCTTCCGTTCCGGGGTCGTGCCGGCCTGCCGTGATCAGCGCGGTCGCGCGTGACGGCGCGGACCGGAACCCGCGTCGCCCAGGTCGGCCGGCGGTGGTTCGCGGTCCTTGCGGCGCTGGCCCAGCACGAACGCCAGAAGCAGCCCGAGGACGAGGACGGCACCGACGGCGATGAGCCACAGGTGGGCGCCGGTTCCGCCGGTGGCGAGCGGGATCTGCTGCGCGAGGTCGGTGAGTGCCATGGCGGGCGCCTGTCCGCCGGGGACCCGACAAACCCGTGCGTCCGCCCGATCCGGCAGGCGGCTGCCCGATCCGCGCTGCTCACCGGGGCTTCTCGCCGGACGATTCGAGGAGGACCGAGAGGTCGTCGGGCACGGTGAACCAGGCTGCTCCGACCCGGCACGCACCAGCGCCTCGGGAACGTCCGGAGCACCCCGGCGTCCTCGTGCACGACCGCCGCGCCGCCGGTGCCCGTGATTGCCATCTCCGCTGCCGACTCGGAGGTGGCCGAACCGACTGGTTCGAGGTGAGGCCCCGAGACGTGGCCGGACCGGACCGCGAGGCGGCGCGCGTGCCCATCCCGCTGTCCGGCGCGGGTCCCCGCCCGGATCCAGGCGGCCGACCGCAGCTGTGACGAGCACCCGGGGGTGCCACCGGGCCGCGCCAGCCTGCGGATTCGGCCGACGGGAGACGACCGGCCGCTCAGCCTCCGGGTCGGTCGCCGCGGAGAGCTGACGGCGTCCCAGCCCGGCGAACGTCGTCCGGCGCCCGCGTCGGAGGCACCTGCCTGCCGTACGGTGGTCATGTCCACCACACGGGGATATTCGAGGGAGTCACCCGATCGCCGTAGCCGAGCCCGATCCCTTCTTCACCGTCACCGTCCGCGACAGCCTCGCCGGTCCCGTTCTGGAGTGCCAGGGCGAGCTGGAACCGGACACCGCGAACCGGCTGCGCACCGCACTCGACCGGGCCCTTGCCAGCCTGCCGGTGCCGCCGATGCTGATGGTCGACCTGAGCGCCGTGACCTTCATGGACTCCTCGGGCCTGAACACTCTTCTGCGCGCCCGGATGGCGGCCGTGCGCCAGGGCACGATTGTTCACCTGGCCCGGCCCTCGCACCCGGTCGTCCGCGTCCTTCGGATCACCGGCACCGACCGGCTCTTCGACATCGACCAGGACGCGCCTGCCGTCGTGCCCAGGACCCGGACCGGCTGACCGCCGCCCGCCGACCACCCCGCCCGGCCGTCGGCAGCAGTCCGGGATCCGGCCTCTCGGCTCCAAGGCGGCCCCGGACAGCGCGGAAATGTCGCGGGGGCGGATGGCGGCCCGGATGCTTGGCGGAGCGATGTGCGCGGCCCTGACCGCTGCGGCTCGCGCCGAGGCGGGGGCAACGCACGGGCGACGGCAGCCGGGCCTACGGCGTGGAGTCGGATCATCCGGGCAGGCGCACAGGTCGCAGAACCCGCCCGGTGCCCCGCGAGGCCGGCCCGGGCCGACCGTCCCGCCGGACGTGTGCAGTCCTTACTTCCTTCGGAGGAACCGTGGAAATCCCCAACCCCGTGCAGAAGGCCGTGGACGCTGTGGCCGACGTGGTCTCCAGGCCTGCGGGCCGCGCCCACGCGGAGGGACCGGGCGCTCCCGGAGTCGAGCCGCCGACGGTGGCCGAACCGACCGAGCCGAGGGCCCCGTTGCCGCCCAAGGCGGACCAGGACGAACCCGCCGCCGTCTCCGCCACCGGACGCGACAGCCACGCCCCCCGCAACGTGCGGGCGCAGAGCAGCGGCTTCCTCACGACGGCCCAGGGCACCCGGGTGGCAGACGGCGATCACTCGCTGAAGGCCGGCCCGCGCGGGCCTGTGCTGCTGCAGGACCACCATCTGCGGGAGAAGATCACCCACTTCGATCACGAGCGGATCCCGGAGCGGGTGGTGCACGCCCGCGGCGCCGCCGCGCACGGTGTCTTCCGCGGCTACGGCACCGCCGGTGAGGTGTGCCGGGCGGCGTTCCTCGCCGAAGGCGTCGAGACCCCGGTCTTCGTGCGATTCTCCACTGTGCTCGGCTCGCGCGGCTCGGCCGACACGGTACGCGACACCCGCGGCTTCGCGACGAAGTTCTACACCACCGACGGCGTCTTCGACCTGGTGGGCAACAACATCCCGGTGTTCTTCATCCAGGACGCCATCAAGTTCCCCGATGTCGTCCACGCCGCCAAACCGCACCCCGACCGCGAGATCCCGCAGGCGCAGAGCGCCCACGACACCTTCTGGGACTTCGTGTCCCTGCACACCGAAGCCACCCACCACACCATCTGGAACATGTCGGACCGCGGCATCCCGCGTTCCTTCCGGATGATGGAGGGCTTCGGCGTCCACACCTTCCGCCTGGTCAACGCCGAGGGCGCATCGAGCCTGGTGAAGTTCCACTGGAAGCCCAGGGCGGGAGTGCACTCGCTGGTGTGGGAGGAGGCCCAGCTGCTCAACGGCATGGACCCGGACTTCCACCGCCGCGACCTGGCCGATGCGATCGAGGCGGGCGCCTTCCCCGCGTGGGAGCTCGGCATCCAGGTCTTCCCCGACACCCCCGAGCAGACATTCCAGGGCATCGACCTGCTCGACCCCACCAAGTTCGTCCCGGAGGAGCTCGCTCCGGTCCGGCCGCTCGGCCTGATGACCCTCAACGCCAACCCGACCAACTACTTCGCCGAGACCGAACAGGTCGCCTTCCACCCCGGCCACCTCGTCCCCGGTATCGACGTCACGGACGACCCTCTGCTGGCCGGACGGCTCTTCTCCTACCTCGACACGCAGATCACCCGGCTCGGCGGCCCGAATTTCGCCCAGATCCCGATCAACCGCACCCACGCGCCCGTCAACGACATGCTCCGCGACGGCTTCCATCAGGACGCCGTGCACACCGGAGTCGCCCCGTACAAGCCGAACTCCTCGACGGCGGCTGCCCCTTCTTCGCCGGGAGCGCCGACCACGCCTTCATCGAATACCCCACCCCGATCGCCGCCGCCGCCAAGGTGCGGGAGGCGCCGGCCTCCTTCGCCGACCACTTCAGCCAGCCCCGGATGTTCTGGCTCAGCCTCAGCCCGGTCGAGCAGCAGCACGTCATCGCCGCCTACACCTTCGAACTGACCAAGGTGCACGAGCAGGCCATCAAGGAACGCGCCCTCACCGTGCTCGCCAACATCGACGCCGGCTTGTGCGCCGAGGTGGCCAGCGGCCTCGGCCTGCCCGTCCCGGCGGCAACCGTCGAACCCGCCAGTGCATCGCCGAGCCCGGCCCTGTCCCAGCTGGGCGCGAGCTGGCCCACCCAGGGCCGGGTGATCGGCATCGTCGCCGACCCCACCGGTGACCCCGACGCCGTACGGCAGGCCCGGGACACCATCCGCGGAGCCGGCATGACCGCACTCGTCATCGCCCCCACCGGCGCGCCCCTGGCCCAGGACCTCCCCGTCCAGCGGACCTTCGCCGCCACCCGCTCCGTCGAGTTCGACGCCCTCCTGGTCGTCGGTACCCCGGCACCGGCCGCCGACGACCTCGGCGCACGCGACGCCAAGTCCGGTGCGACCCGGGGCACGGTCGACTCACGCATCGCCCTCCTGGTGAACGAGGCATACCGGCACGCCAAGCCGATCGGCGGCCACTCCTCGGCGCGCGCGGTGTGGACCGCCGCGGCCGTCGACCCGCAGGCCCCGGGCGTGCTCACCGGAGGGGACCTCGACGAGGTCCTCGCCGCACTTGTCGGCCTGCTGGGCGCCCACCGGGTCTGGGACCGCTTCCCGCCCCCCGCCCCGCTCCCGCCGTCCGCCTGAGGGACGAACGCACACCCTGCCCTGGCTCCCCGGCCCGGGGCAGGGTGTGCGGTTGTGCTCGGCCGAAGACGGCTCACCGGCACGCCCGGGCGGATGCCACTTTGCCGGCGCCAAAGCTCCGGGGCTTTCCTGCCACGACGCGGGGCCGGGGCAGGGAAGAACGCCAGCACGATGGCGATGGTGACGAGCGAGGGCCGCGGGCGCACCCGGACGGGATCATTCGTGCATGTTTGCCCCGGGCGCCTGCGGTCAGGCGCGGTGAGAGGCGACCGCAGCACGGACGAAGGGAAACGGCGAGGTGAAAACGATCATGAACACAGGCCGGGCCGGCACCGCCGCACCACCGAACCCGGCGGTCGGCGCCCACGACCCCACCAGCAGCGCTCCGGCCACCTCCAAAAGCACCCGGCCGGTGAACCAGCTGGTCCACGAGGTGACCGAGCTGGCCACCCGGCTGGTGCAGCAGGAAGTCCAGCTCGCCAAGGCGGAGCTCGCCGAGAAGGGGAAACGCGCCGGCCTGGGCAGCGGCCTCGTCGGAGGCGCCGGACTCCTCGCGATCATCGGCCTGCAGGCCTTCGTCGCTGCAGCGATCGCCGCCCTGGCCCTGGTACTGCCACTGTGGGCGGCGGCCCTGATCGCGGGGGAACGCTCCTGCTGATCGCGACTCTCCTCGCTCTGAGCGGCCGAGGGCAGCTCAAGAAGGCAGGATCCCCGGTGCCCGAGGCCGCCATGGCGACCACCCGCGCCGACATCGACGTGATCAAGGAGCGTGTGCACCGATGACCCCCGCGCACAACACCGAGGACGCCCCACCCAGCGTGGCCGACCTGACGTCACAGATCGCCGACACCCGTGACCGGCTGGCCGACGCCGTCGAAGAACTCACCGCCAAGGCCGACGTCAGCGCCCGCGCGCGCGAGGCCGCCGACCAGGCCAAAGCACGCGTCAACCGCACAGCCGACCACGCCCGTCAACGCGCCATCCAGACCACCGACCACGTACGGCACACCCTCGAGGAAGGCGTCAACGCCGCTGCGCACAGCGTTCGCGTCGCAGGGGGCCGGGCCAAGGAGCACGCCGCAGGCCTCACCCGCGCGTCCATAGGGGCGGTCCGGCCCCAGAAGTCGGCCCGCGGCCTGGCGCTGTCGTCCGCCCGGTACGGCGGCCCGGCGCTCGCTGCCGCCGGTGCCGTGATCCTCGGGACCGCTGCCGTTCTGACCCTTACTCATCACGGACGCCAGCCGATCGGGAAATGAGCGCCGCGACCGCCACGCACGGCCCGAGGCCGATCGTCCGCCCCGTCCGCGACCGAGACCGGTTGCGGGCCCCCAGAACTGTCGGACCCGCCACCGATCTCCACCCCCCCGCTGGCACGCTCCCGGGGCTGCCGCGCCGCGGTCTCGGCCCCGAGCCCCACGCCACCGACCAACGAGAGGAACATCGACCATGGGCGAACATCAGCAGGAGACGGCGTCCACACGCCAGACAGACACCGACCCCAGCAGCGTCGATAAGGCGGTCGCAGCCGAGGCCGACCGCGTCCGACGGGCCCTGGAAAGCGACGATGCGGGGCGAGTCGCCGGCCCCGGGGCCAAACCGGGCAACCGGCCGAAGCCCCCGTCCCCGCCGGGCCACGGCGCCCAGGACCAGGACGAGCCCCCACAGGCCGACGCCGGCCCCCTGAGCACGCGGGCCGCCCGGCCTGCGACGCCTGTGTGGCTGCCGCACGGGATCCGCGTCCAGCGCTGTGCAAGGGAAGCGCTGGGACACTCCCCCTGCCCGCGGACGTCACCCGTGGTATCGCCCACCGGTGCGCCCGGCGTGGCCGGGTGCGAGGGTGATGAGAAATCAGCGAAGGGAGAACCGCCGTGAGCACTTCGAAGAAGAACGACGACCCGCGGATCGACGAGGAAGCCAGGGAGCGGTCCGCGCAGCAGCGGAACGTCACCGCACCGACCCCACCGGACGTGCGGGCCAAGGCCGACGAGGAGGAGGAGCCCGAGCCGCCGGCGGCCGACGCACAAGCACCGTGACCCTCCGTCCAATGTGGTGCCGCCGGTGGCGTCGAGGATCTCGCCGATCACACCGGACTGCAGGCGTCCTTGCGCGGTGCCGCCCGCGATCGGCAGCGCGTGCTGGCACGTCTGCCCTGCCCGGTCCCGGAGTCCGCACCGGTGATGATCGCGATCGATCCCCCGCCCGGCGGCCCGAACCGCGGTAGGAGTCCTTGCCGCGCTCCGGCCGGGGCACCATCCGCTCCCTACTGCAGAAGCGTCGCGGCTACGCCGCAGCGGTATTTTCCGCAGCCAGCAGAGCGGCGAGTTGTGCCCGGTGCAGGGACGCGACGACGTCGAGCAGGTCCGGATGCCGTAGCAGGACAGCTGCGTGGGTGTCGTGGGTGCCGGGGTGAGCAAGGCGCCGCAGGCCTCCAACGCCCACGGAGCACCCGGCCCGGGCGACCACGTCGTGGGCGAGGGCGGCGAGGGAGGCGTCGGCCAGCAGGCAAGCGGCCCAGCTGACAATGCTCTCGTCCACCCACGTCCGCCATGCGCTGTCCTCGGCCTCGACAAGGTGGCCGGTGAGCCAGTCGAGTCGATCGGATCAGCTGGGGGCGAGCAGGTGCAACAGCTGCACATCGAAATCGGTGGGGTAGCGCAGGGCACCGGCGATGGTCGCTGCCGGGCCATGACCGTGCTGATGGAGAACGTGCGCCACCACGTCGAGGAGGAGGAGAAGGACTGGTTCCCCGAAGTCCGCAAGGCCATGGGCCGCAACCGCCGCGTCGAACTCGGCGAACAGCTCACCGCCGCGAAGACCGACGCCCCCCGCGACCCGCTGAAGGTCCCCAGCGCCACCGAGTGACCATCCCGGATTCGGCGGGCAACGGAGCGGCCGCGCAACTGATCCCGGCTCAGCCGACCCTGGCCTGAACACGTCTGCTCCACCATGCCGCCGGAAATGGTGATGTGCAGCCCGTGGGTGCGGGCGAGGCGGGAGGTGCCGCCACCTGATCGGTTGATGACGTCAGCGGCGGTGATCGGCGGCCAGGAGGCGGCGGGCGAGCGTGGCGGTGAGCCGAACACCGCAGGGCCCGCACGGGCGACCCCGCCGAAAGCCGAACCCGTGGCAGGTCGCGCACTGCGGGTCCGCAAGGCGCACCGCTGCCTGTTCAGACGCCCGTGCCTTCTCCACCTGCTCCACCGCCTGTCTCGCGAGACCAGGCCCGCTGCCGCCGACTGCACGCCGGGCCGGACTCAGAACGTATTCCGCTGCTGCACCGTGCTCCTTTCGCAGCAGTTGTGCACCGCTTGGCCGGACATCGGCCTCCGGATGATCTCTGAGGGGGCCGTGCCTCTCGGCGTGCTCCCGGCCCCGACCGGTTTGCGGCCCGGGGACGCCGGCCGCGCAGGCCAGGTCCCCTCGCGGCCCTGCTGCGCCCGATCGCTGCATCCCACTCGCCCTGAGTGCTTTTGGGTCCGGTATTGCCGAGCGTGTGTCAGGGTCCGGCGGCTGCCAGCGGTGCGTCCTCCTGTTGTGTGGGTTCGGGGGTTTGGGCAGGAGCGGGGCATGTCGGTGGCTTCGGTGATGGATACGGCGCTGGACCGGTCGGTGGTGCTCGGGTACGGCAATGTCGGGCTGTGGGCCCGGCGGCACCTGGCCGACTGGCCGGCTGACCCGCCGCGTATGGACGGCAAGGTGGTCCTGGTGACCGGCGCGGCTTCGGGAATCGGGTTGGCCGCCGCGGCCGGGTTCGCCCGCCTCGGCGCCTCGGTGCGGGTCCTGGCGCGGGATCGGGTGCGCGCCCAGCAGGCGGTTCGCCTGACCCGTCAGCGGGCCGGCGATGAGGACGAGGAGGAGTTCGGGGAGGACGGTGGTGAGCGTGCCCGCCGTTGACCGGCGCGGGCGCCGGTGCAGGCCGGCCGCCGGTCGTGGGTCCCTGTGGGGCGCTGTCGTGCGGTTTGCGGAAGAGAGGGAAGGACATGTCCACTGATGCCATCGTGCTGCTCAAGGAGGACCACAAGGAGGTGCGTCGTCTCTTCCGGGAGTTCGAAGGCGCCGATGCGGGCGCGGCCGAGGTCAGGGCCGATCTTGTGAGGCGGATTGTGGAAGCCCTGACGGTCCACACCTACATCGAGAACGAGGTCATGTACCCGGCGGTCCGCGAGCGTGTCCCCGACCTGGAGCAGGACATCCTGGAGTCGTACGAGGAGCACCACGTCGCCGATCTCCTGTGCGCCGAGCTCGATGCGATGGAGCCCGGTGACGAGCGGTTCGACGCGAAGACCACCGTGCTCATCGAGACGGTCGGGCACCACATCGAGGAGGAGGAGAACGACTGGTTCCCGAAAGTGCGGGAGGCCCTGGGCCGTAAGGAACTGCAGGAGATCGGGGCCCGGATGCTGGAGGTCCGGGCCTCGGCACCCAGGCGGCCCGAACACCCGGGTTCGCTCAAGAAGGCGGCCGACGCCATCCTCAGGTGAGGCCGCGCGGGCGGCCTTGCCACTACGGCCGGGCGCGGCAGCACGCCATGGCGCCCCCCATCGATGGGAGTGGGCGGCCCTGTTCCCAGTCTTGCCCAGGCCGCGCAGCTTTCGGCAGGGCCCGTCACCTCGGCGGGCCACTGAACCGCAGGCTGCCAGGAGAGTCTGCGGAGTCGGCCGTCTGCCGCCGAGCCACGCCGGGCCCGGTGGCATGCCATCGCTCGCTGCTGTCGCGGAGCGGGAGGGCAGCCGCTGACTGTGGAGGCCGCCAGGTAACGGTGGGCTCGGAGCCGCAGCGCGAACAGCGTGTCGGTGCCAGTGGTCTCCAGCACCTGCACTCGGAAGAGAGGGCCAGGAGCAGGCGTACGCCGGCCGCATCCGCGTCCAAGCGGATATGGCCGGCCCGACCTGCTTCGCCACCCCGATCGAGAGCTTCACCTCACCGCGCTGCGGCAGAGCGCCGTCCTCGGGGCCGATGTGGCTGGCTTCGGCGGGCGAGGCCAGGTGGGAAGGCCTGTATGCGGCGCCAGAACGTGTGGTGTTGCGATGTGAGGGGGCCGGATCGGCTCAGACGGTGCCGGAGTGCCATGCGTCGCGGGCAGCGTGGGAGGCGGACACGGCCTGGTGGGCGGTGCGGGAGGCCATCTCCACGGGGTGGGTCTCCCAGGCGGTGACCACCCGGCGTCCTGCGGTGGCGAGGGCGGTGGCGATCAGTGCCGCCCCCGCGACGCCCAGGAAGGCCCCGGCGCCGGTCATGGCGGTGCCTACGGCGAGGAGGCGGACGTTCGGCTTGAACTGCTCGGTGCGGAAGGGATTGTTCGGCATGCCTCCACGATGCGTTCCGCCTCCGCGCGCCGCACCTGCGGCGCCACGGCGGTTGTGGCGGCGGCCGTCGATCTCGCTTTCGACGTGGCGACGTGGGCTGGAACAGGAGGGCTGAGCCGGTGGGTCAGGCGCCGCAGCGATCTCGTCCGGTTCCGCCAAGCCGCTTTAAAACCCCTGTGGCGGTGGGCCACTCCGGGTGGCTCACCGCCACAGGGCAGGCGGGTATGTCAGTCCTTGAAGGCGTCCTTGATGTGCTCGCCCGCCTGCTTGAGGTCGCCCTTGGCCTTGTCGGCCTTGCCCTCGGCCTCCAGGCGCTCGTTGCCGGTCGCCTTGCCGGCGCCTGCCTTGACCGTGCCCTTGGCCTTGTCCGCGGCGTTCTCGATCTTGTCACTGGCACTCATGTCGGCCTCCGGTTCGTCGAAGCTGTGCTGGCTCATCGCCTGCCCCTGCCCCGGCCCGAGATTCCCCCGAATATGTGCCGCAGGCCGGGGCACGCGGATCGCCGACGACGCTGACGACGGAGGTCGAGATGGTTCCGCTTCTTCTTGTTCTGCTGCTGGCACTGGTCCTCTTCGGTGCCGGCTTCGCACTGAAGGCCCTGTGGTGGGTGGCGATCGTGGTGCTGGTGGTGTGGCTGCTCGGGTTCGTGGCCCGCGGCACCGGCGCTTCCGGCAGCCGCGGCCGCTGGTACCGCTGGTAGCGGGGCCGCCAGCGACACCGGAAGGACTGCGGGGACGAGGGGCACGCACCACACGGTGCGTGCCCCTCGTCACGTCCGCTTCCGCCGCCGGGGCTGCCCATAGGGTCTGCCGCCTGCCTTGGCCCACGGTGCTCGTGGACAGAGCCAGCCGCCTCACGGCGCCGGTCCGCTCCTCGACCGGGACTGCGGTACACCTCAGGGGGCAGAGGGAGGACGGCGAGGTGAAACCGCCCACTACCCGAGGGCCCGAGGAGGAGCGATGGACGCCGACTCGTCCGCGAGCAACCCCGCCCCCAACCGAGCGGGCCCCCGGGGGTGGGGGCGCGGCGGCGCCGGAGCTGTTGGCCGAACCTGGCGAGGACGTGCTGCCGGATGCCGAGGCCGGCACCGGCCCTGTGCGGGACGGGTGCGGCATGACCGGGCTGGGGCTCGGGCCTCCAAGCCCTACTGGTCACCGTGGTCGTCGAGCAGCACTCTGCGGCGTTCCTGTTCGCGCTTGGAGTAGGCGGCTGCCCGGATCGCCTCGTCGCTCTCCAAGCCCGATCCAAGGGCGCCGCCCACGGTGGCGACCGAAGCGACGAACCAGGACAGCGTCCAGTACTGCGTGGCGTGAAGCGGGGTTTGTGTCATGGAGGCGAACAGTCGGTCGTTGAGGATGAACAGCGCCCACGCCCAGTTGATGACCAGCAAACCGACGTAGCAGACGAGCACCCCGATCCCCACGGTCACGATGGTTGAGGCGTTGTAGAGAGCCGCCCGCTGCCTCGCCTCCGGCGAGCTCTCCGGTGATCGATGCCACAGGTTCGCGTCCACGATCAGCCAGCCGATCATGATCGCGACAGAGCCGACCGTGGCGATCACGAGGCGTGGTGTGCCCAGGGATGTGGCCAGGCTCCAGACGGTGGAGTTCACGGTGGCTGCTGTTCCCGTGGCGAGTGCGGCCGCCAGGGCTTTCGACAAGCCCGGCACCAACCGCCACGGCCGGTTGGCGCGGACCATACCGGCGAGCACCCGCAGGTAGCCGCGCGGGCCGCCGACGACGTACCGGACATCGTCGGTCTCCTCGTCACCGGATTGGCCCGGATGAATGGGCGCGGGAAGGTTGACGAAGGCCCCCGGGAGCGGCTGACTTCGCAGCGGTCCTTCAGCCCCAGGGGTTTGCGGACCTGCCAGGCCGAGCACAGCTTCTTCAACGGCTTGCCGGGCCCTCGTCTGCAGCCGTAGGCCCCCCAGTGAAGGGAGAGAAAGCAGCGCCAAGCCGTTTTCGTGATTCCGATACACGGCGAGCCTGCGCCCTTGTGAGTGCAACGGAAGGTCGGTGAGGGCCACGACGATGTCCCAGTTCTCCGCACTCCCGCGGTCCATGATCCGGCGCATCAAGGTGGGCGGGTCCTCGGTCCCCGAGGTGAAGGGTTCACTGACCACCTCGACGTTGAACCGTCGCCCCTGGCCGGACTTGTCGGCGAGCCGATCAGGAAGCGTCCGGGCCATGCGCTGAGCGATCTCCGTCGGCGCGTCCGGGTCCGCGAGGAGCGTCACGACCGTTACGTCCTGCGACGACACCGGCATCGCTGGACCCTTCTCGTCGACTGTTCCCGCGATCGCAAGTGCCCTCAGGATGCCCTCGGGGTGGCGTCGGCGCCATGTGACACGCTGGCTCCCGTCCGGTGCAGGTGGTACGGCCGGTCCCCTCACTCTCCCAGTACAGGGCCTGCACTCACCACCAAGGCCGCGATCGCGTGGGTCGCAACTCCCCCACCCCTGATTCCCTGACGGCCGATAAATTGCATGGGAATCACTGAGCCCTTTCAACTGCTGCTCGGCAGGGTGAGCAGTCGTCCACCGTTGACAGCCACCTGGACCAGAGAGATCGCGGACGGTCACACCAACCGCCGCGTCGGCTCTGTCACCCGATCGGTGGACACTCTGAAAGAGCTCACTGGTCCGGGCCCGGTCCGTCTCGGAGGGCAACGAGTTCTGCGTGCTGAGTTCGCCCGCCACGTGTTCGCTGGCCGAACCGGCTGCAACGGGTTGAGGCCCGCGCTCAGATCAGCAGATCGAAGAGTTCGAAAGCCTCGTCCCACTGGGCCGTGGAGGGGCGGCGGGAGTCGCGGGCGATGGTTTTGAGGGCGCGGGCGAGGGCGACGCTGAGGCCGCCGGCCAGGTCGGGCAGCTGCTGCTGGGTGTCCTCGGCTGCGTCCATGCCGAGGGCGGGGCGGGCGGCGAGCTGGTCGAGCAGCGGGCGCAGTTCGATGCCCTCCTCCAGCTTCTTGAAGGCGTGGATGCTCTCCTGCAGGCCTTTGGTGACCGGGAGGTCCTGTGGCTCGATGATGTCCCGGCCGTTGGCCTTGGCGTCGGCTGTGCCGATGAGGAAGAGGTCGTAGAGCTTGGCGTCCACGAAGTCGTTGTAGCGCTTGAGGTCGTTCTTGTTGACGTCGAGGCCTGCGGCTGCGCGGAAGAAGCGCTCGAACTTGGGAACTCCCATGACGGGCATGTCATTTCGCCTTTCGCGGCGGTGGATGGGCTGAGGTCATCGGATGGCGGGTGGTCCCACCTCCTCGAGGTGTTCGTGTGCCAGGCGGACGGCCATGGCCCCCTCGCCCACCGCGGAGGCCACCCGCTTGACCGAGCCACTGCGGACGTCGCCGACGGCGAAGACTCCCGGCAGGCCGGTCTCCAGTGCGAGCGGGGCGCGGGCGAGGGGCTTCCAGATGTCCGCTGTCAGAGGGATTACGTCCTGCCCGGTCGGAATGAAGCCGCGCGGGTCCAGGGTGAGGGCGTCGGCGAGCCAGGACGTTCCGGGGCGCGCGCCGATGAAGACGAACAGGGCACGGGCCGGCAGCACCTGCTGCTCGCGGGTGCGGTTGTCCTCGACGACGACGGATTCGACCCGGTCCTCGCCGGTGACCTCCCGGACCTCGGTATGCAGCTGGACATGGACCCGGGGGTGCCGCTCGATCCGGTCGATCAGGTAGCGGGACATGCTGTGGCCGAGGTCCCCACTCCGGACCAGCAGGTGGACGGCGGGCGACTCACGCGCCAGGAACAGGGCAGCCTGACCGGCGGAGTTGCCGCCGCCGACGACGGCCACCGGGTCAAGACGGCAGCTCCGTGCCTCCCAGAGGGTGGCGGCGTAGTGGACGCCGAGCCCCTCGAAACGTTCGACGCCGGGGGCTGGCAGCCGCCGGTAGCGGGCGCCGGTGGCCACCACCACGTTCCTGGCGGTGACTGTGCTGCCGTCGGTGAGCCGCACCATGGTGGTCCCGTCGCGCTGTCCCAGGCCGGTGGCTTCGGCGGGGACGGAGATCCGCGCGCCGAACCGGCTGGCCTGTACGACGGCGCGTTCGGCGAGCTCCATACCGGAGATCCCGGCGGGGAAACCGAGGTAGTTCTCGATCCGGGAGGAGGTACCGGCCTGGCCGCCGGTCGCCACCGCGTCCAGGACGACCGTGGAGAGCCCCTCGGATGCGCCGTACACCGCGGCGGCCAGGCCCCGGGTCCTGCGCCGACCACCAGCAGGTCGCAGACGGCCCTTGTGGTGGTCCCGGTCCGCAGCCCGATTGCCTGGGCGAGTTCGACGTTGGAAGGATTGCGCAGTACCCGGTGGTCGTGCCAGACGACGACCGGGGTTTCCTGCGGTGTGACGCCAAGACGCGTCAGCAGCGCCTCGGCCTCGGTGTCCTTCTCCAGATCGGCCCAGCGGTGCGGGAGGCGGTTACGGGCGGCGAACTCCAGCAGCCGCCGCGTGTCGGGCGAGAAGGCGGAGCCGATGATACGGAAGCCCGTTCCTGCGCCGGCCAGCATGGTACGCCGCAGCACGTAGGCCCGCAGGATCACGTCGCCGAGCGCGGGCTCGCCGCTGAGCAGGTCGCGCAGGGCGGCCGAACCGACGGCCAGCACCTCGCCGGGCGTGCGCACCACCGCGCTGAGGACGGCCGTCTGGCCTTCCAGGAGGCCGAGTTCGCCGAGGAAGCTGTGCGGGCCGTGCAACTGGACGACGTGCTCCTGGTCGCCGTGGTCTTCGACCACGGCCACCGTGCCGCTGAGGACGACAAAGAAGTCCTCGCTGGGTTCGCCCGCCCGGACGAGGTGTTCCCCTCGAGGACCGGCCGTACCCGTCCGCAGGATCTCAGGATCGCAATCTGGTCGTCCGTCAGCCGAGGATAGGCGCCGTAGACGTCGGCGACGTTCGAGGCACTGGTGGCGGTCACGGTTCACTCCCTTCGACGGAGACAGCGGCGGAACCGGAAAGCGAGGCGGAAGCAGAAGCAGACTTCGCAGGCTGGAAGAAGCACGGCCGGGCGAGGCTGCCGGGCTCAGACCATCGCCTCGTGCACGAAGCACCACCGCCAGTCCTCACCGGGCTCGAACGACCGTACAACCGGGTGCCCGTCGCTCGCCGCGTGAGCACGGGCGTGCCGCATCGGCGAGGAGTCGCAGCAGCCGACGTGGCCGCAGGTCAGGCACAGACGCAGATGCACCCACGGAGCCCCCATGCGCAGGCAGTCCTCGCAGCCCTGCGGGGTTCTGGGCGTGACAGGCCGGACCATGGACAGGTGCGGGTCGGGCAGAGTGGTCATCGCGGCCTCCCCGAGGTGGGATCGGCTGACCCGTGGGACGCCGACAGTGACTCGTCCACCCACCGGCGAAGCGCGTGCGCCGGCGCGGCACCGGTCTGGCGGGCGACCGGCCTGCCGCGGTCGAGAATCAACAGGGTGGGAACGGCTTGGACCTCGAACCGCCGCGCCAGGTGGGGCGACTCGTCGATGTCGACCTTCACGAGCTTGATCTGGCCGGCCAGGTCCTTGGCGACCTGTTCGAGGGCGGGGCTCACCATGCGGCAGGGACCGCACCAGCTTGCCCAGAGGTCGACGAGCACGGGCAGGTCCGCCTGCTCGGCGACCTTTCCGAAGTCGGCATCGCCCGCTTCGGCGATCCACGGCAGCGGGGCCCGGCAGTTGCCGCAGCGCGGGCTGCCCTTTGCCGCGGCGGGTACGCGATTGGTCCGGCCGCAGTTGGCGCAGGCGACCGTCCACGTACTGCCGCCGAGGTGGGCGTGGCCTGCTGGAGAAGTACTCATCCCGGCTCCTGCGGCTCGTCTTGGAGGGTGACGGTCAGTTCGTCGCCCCTGGTGTCGACCAGGATGGTCACGCCTTCACGTGCCTCACCACTGAGCAGCGCGCGCCCGATCCTGGTCTCGACCTCGTGCGAGATGAAGCGGCGCAGCGGCCTGGCCCCGTACACCGGGTCGTAGCCCTCGCTCGCGATCAGTCGGCGGGCCGGCTCGGTGAGGACGAGGGCGATGCGCTGCTCGGAGAGGCGGTTGCGCAGCTCTTCGAGGAGCAGATCGACGATGCGCTCGATCTGTGCGATACCGAGCGGGTGGAAGAGAACGATGTCGTCGATGCGGTTGAGGAACTCGGGACGGAAGTGGCCGTTGAGCTCGGTCATCACCAGCGCCCGCGCCTCGGGCTTGATCTCGCCGGCCTGGGTGGCGTCCTGGAGCAGGTACTGGGAGCCCAGATTCGAGGTCATGATGATCACGGTGTTGCGGAAGTCGACGGTTCGGCCCTGGGCGTCGGTGATCCGGCCGTCGTCCAGCACCTGGAGCAGCGTGTTGAAGACGTCCGCGTGCGCCTTCTCGATCTCGTCGAACAGGACCACCGCGTACGGCTTGCGGCGCACCGCCTCGGTGAGCTGGCCGCCCTCGTCGTAGCCCACATATCCGGGGGCGCGCCGACCAGCCGGCTGACGGTGTGCCGCTCCTGGTACTCGCTCATGTCGAGGCGGATCATGTTGGTCTCGCTGTCGAACAGCGCGGCGGCCAGTGTCTTGGCCAGCTCGGTCTTGCCGACGCCGGTGGGGCCGAGGAAGACGAAGGAGCCGATCGGCCGGCGCGGGTCGCGCACTCCGGAGCGGGCCCGGATCACCGCGTCGGCGACGAGCTGTACGGCCTCGTCCTGCCCGACCACCCGCTCGCGCAGGATCTCGTCGAGCTTGAGCAGCTTCTGCCGCTCGCCCTCCTGGAGACGGGTGACGGGGATGCCGGTCCACGCGGAGACGATATCGGCGATCTCCTCGGCGGTGACCACCTCGCGCAGCAGCCGGCTCTCGCCCTGCTTGGTGGCGAGCTGTTCCTCCTCGGCGGCCAGGCGGCGCTCCAGTTCGGCGACGGTTCCGTAGCGGAGCTGGGCGGCCCGGTTGAGATCGTAGGCACGTTCGGCCTGCTCGGCATCCTGCCGGGCGGCTTCCAGTTGCTTGCGCAGGTCCTGGACCTTCCGGATGGCCTGGCGCTCGGCCTCCCACTGGGCGTGTTTGGCGTCCACCTCGCCGCGCAGGTCTGCCAGTTCACGGCGCAGGTCCTCCAGGCGGGCCCGGCTGGCGGGGTCGGTCTCCTGGTCGAGTGCGGCCTCCTCGATCTCCAGCCGGGTGGCCCGGCGGGAGAGTTCGTCGAGTTCCGCGGGCATCGAGTCGATCTCGGTGCGCAGCCGCGCGCAGGCCTCGTCGACCAGGTCGATGGCCTTGTCCGGGAGGAAGCGGTCGCTGATGTACCGGTGGCTGAGGGTCGCCGCGGCGACCAGAGCGTTGTCCTGGATCTTGACGCCGTGGAAGATCTCCAGCCGCTCGCGGATGCCGCGCAGGATGGAGATCGCGTCCTCGACGGTCGGCTCGTCCACCAGCACGGTCTGGAAGCGGCGCTCCAGCGCTGCGTCGGACTCGATGTGCTTGCGGTACTCGTCCAGCGTGGTCGCGCCGATCATGTGCAGCTCACCGCGGGCCAGCATGGGCTTGAGCATGTTGCCCGCGTCCATGGCGCCTTCGGCGGCACCGGCCCCGACGACGGTGTGCAGCTCGTCCACGAAGACCAGGATCCGGCCCTCGGCGCCCTTGACCTCGGCCAGTACGGCCTTCAGCCTCTCCTCGAACTCGCCACGGTACTTGGCTCCGGCCACCAGCGAGCCCATGTCGAGCGAGAACACCGTCTTGTCCCGCAGCCCTTCGGGCACGTCACCGCGCACGATCCGCTGCGCCAGGCCCTCGACGATGGCGGTCTTGCCGACCCCGGGCTCGCCGATGAGGACTGGGTTGTTCTTGGTCTTCCGGCTGAGGATCTGGATCACCCGGCGGATCTCGGCGTCCCGGCCGATCACCGGGTCGAGGCGGCCGGTGCGAGCCTCCACGACGAGGTCGCGCCCGTACTTCTCCAGGGCCTCGTACGCTTCCTCTGGATTGGCGGATGTGACCCGTTGATTCCCGCGCACCGTGGTGAGAGCGGCGAGGAAGGAGTCCTTACTGACGCCCTGTTCGCCGAGCCGCCGGCCGGCCGCGGTGGTCGAACCCTCGTCCACCAGGGCCAGCACCAGGTGCTCGGTGGAGACGTACTCGTCCTTGAGCCGCTTGGCCTCCTGCTCCGCGGTGTCGAGGAGTCGGGCCAGCCGCTGGGTCACCATCACCTGGCCGGGGGCGGCGCCCGGACCGGTCGTGCGCGGGCGCTTGGAGAGATCGGACTCGACGCTGTCCCGAAGGGCGGCCGGGTCGGCGCCTGCCCCGGCCAGCAGACGGGTGGTCAGGCCGTCCTGCTGATCGAGCAGGGCCAGCAGCAGGTGCTCCCCGTCCACCTCGGTCTGGCCCATCCGTACAGCGACGCTCTGCGCTGCCTGGAGCGCTTCCTGGGACTTCTGGGTGAGGCGGTTCATGTCCATGTCGTGGGCTCCTTGGCGGCTCGTTCGCTGCGCCGCAGCGCGGCCTCCAGGCGATCGATACGGTCGAGCAGGTCCATGACGACGCCAACGGCCGCGTAATTGAGGCACAGTCCGGCCCGCAGCCGCTGTACGCGGGCGATGGCCGACGGCGCGCCGGCCCGGAACCACAGTCGGCCCCGGGCGTCACGCTCGGTGTCCACCAGCCCGAGGGCCACGAAGCGGCGTACCAGGTCGGGGGCAGCCCGCTGTGGGCGGCCACCTCGGCGATGGTGAGCTGGTAGGGGCTGGTCCGGTAGACCCGAACCAGGGGATAGGCGGCCCGGGCGCCAGTCTGTCCGGCGCCGTCGGCGGGATCACGGTGATCGGCTCTCATGTCTGCTTCCTCGGGTCGAAGGAGGAGACGGCGGCCAGTTCCTCGAACAGCTCTCGTTCGCGCGGGCCGGGCGAGGGCGGCACCATCACCTTGATCTCGGCGTAGAGGTCACCGGGGGAACCTTTGGGATGAGGCATCCCCTCGCCGCGCAGCCGCAGCCGGCGGCCGGTGGAGGTGCCGGGCGGCACGTGCACCTTGACCGTCCCGCCCGGACCGGAGACAGGCACCGTCGCGCCGAGGGCGGCTTCCCAGGCGCTGACGGGCAGATCGACGTGGATGTCGCGCCCGACGAGCCGGTATCGCGGGTGGGGGGCGATCCTGACCAGGAGGTACAGGTCCCCGGAGGATCCCGGTCCTCGGCCTCGGCCGCCCTCTCCCGCGAGCCTGATGCGCTGCCCGTCGACCACCCCGGCCGGGATGCTGACGTCGTAGCCGCGCTCCCCGCCGGGGCCGCCCAGGGTGATCTTCCGCTTGCCGCCGCGGTATGCCTCCTCCAGGCTGAGCGTGAGTTCGGCTTCCTGGTCTGCGCCGGGGATCGGGCTGCCCCGCCCGGCGCGGCCGGCCCGGCCGCCGAACATGCCCCCGAAGAGGTCCTCGAAGTCCACGCCGGAAGTGTCGAAGTCGGTCTGCGTCCAGGTGCGGGCACCCGACCGGTCGGCTCCTCGGGCGCCTCCGAAGGGACTGCCGCGGTACGCGCCGCTGCCGAAGCCGGGGCCGGCCGCGACCCGCTCGTCGTAGTCCTCCGGAATCTGCCGGAAGTCCGGGCCGAAGCGGTCGTAGCGGGACCGGGTGTCGGG
This sequence comes from Kitasatospora paranensis, assembly GCF_039544005.1. Lineage (NCBI taxonomy): Bacteria > Bacillati > Actinomycetota > Actinomycetes > Kitasatosporales > Streptomycetaceae > Kitasatospora > Kitasatospora paranensis. Next base: position 344,028 of record NZ_BAABKV010000001.1, on the reverse strand, counting down.
GTCGGACAGCACGCCGTACGCCTCGTTGATCTGCTTGAAGCGCTCCTCGGCAGCCGGATCGCGGTTGACGTCCGGGTGGTAACGGCGGGCCAGGGTACGGAACGCCTGCTGGATCTCTGCGGCGTCGGCGGTGCGGGGGACGCCCAGCACCTCGTAGTAGTCCTCTGCCATGGCGGCCTCACCCCTGCGTGCGGCTGACCACTACTGCGGCCGGCCGCAATTGGCGGCCGGGTTCGCCGTAGCCGGGCCGCAGCACCTTCACGACAGTGCCCGGAGCGGTGTCCGGCTCATCCACCACGGACACCACTTCGTGGAGTTCGGGGTGGAAGGGGACGCCGGTCTCCTCGTAGCGGGGGTAACCGAGCCTTCGCAGCACCTCGACGGCCTGGTCGCGTACCGCCTTGACACCGCTGACGATCGCCCCGGAGTCCGAGTCTGCGTGCTCCAGGGCCAGGTCGAGGTTGTCGACGACGGGGAGCCACGCGGAGGCCACCCTGGCCCGCTCGGCCTCCAGCTCTCGGGGGCGTTCGCGGGCGTACCGCTTGCGGATGTTGTCGACGTCGGCGAGCGCACGCCGCCACTTGTCCTCCAGTTCCGCGATACGGGCGCCCTGCTCCTCGGGCGACTCCTGTCGCGTCTCGTCGGGCGGCCGTGCCCTTCCCGCGGCCTCGTGGGCCCGGGGTTCGGCCGCCGCCGGCTGCGCGGGGCCGGGCGGGAGCTGGTCCTCGGCGGAGCTGGCCACGGGGCGGCGGCTCTGTTCCTGATCCGACATGCCGGGGCCTCAGCTCTTGTCGAAGTCGGCATCGATGACGTCGTCGTCGCCAACCTGAGATCCGCCCCCGGGACCGGGGCCGGGCCCCGCACCGGGCTCGGCGCCCGGCTGCCCGGCCCTGGCGGCGTGGGAGGCCAGCGCCGCGTGGATCTGCTGGAGTTCGGAAATGAGACCACGGACCCGGTCCAGCGGCGCCTCCTGCTTGTCGGCGGCACGCGCCTCTTCGATGAGCATCTGAGCGCGGGCCCGCTCGTGCTCCGGCGCGGCGTCCTCCAACTCGTGCAGCCGGCGCTCGACCTGGTAGGCGGCGGCATCCAGCTCGTTGCGGGCATCTATGACCTCGCGCAGGGCCAGGTCGGAGCTGCGGTGGGCCTCGGCTTCCTGGATCATCCGCTCGACCTCGGACGGGTCGAGGTTGGAGCCTTCACTGATGGTGATGCCCTGCTCGGCTCCGGTGTCCTTGTCCTTGGCGCTGACCTTGAGGATGCCGTTGGCGTCGATGTCGAAGGTGACCTCGATCTGGGTCTCGCCGCGGCGGGCCGGCCTGAGGTTCTCCAGTCGGAAGCGGCCGAGCACCCGGTTGTCGGCGGCCATCTCGCGTTCGCCCTGGAGCACCACGATGTCCACGGCCGGCTGGTTGTCCTCGGCGGTGGAGAAGGTCTCCGAGCGGCGGGCCGGGATGGTGGTGTTCCGCTCGATGATCTTGGTCATCACGCCGCCCGCTGTCTCCACGCCCAGAGACAGCGGGATGACGTCCAGCAGCAGGACGTCCTTGACCTCGCCCTTGAGCACGCCGGCCTGGGTGGCGGCGCCCAGCGCCACGACCTCGTCCGGGTTGACGCTCATGTTCGGGTCCTTGCCGCCGGTCAGCCGCCGTACCAGCGTCTGCACGGCGGGGATACGGGTCGAGCCGCCGACGAGTATGACCTCGTCGATGTCGTTTTCGGTGATCTTGGCGTCGCTCATCGCCTGCTTGACCGGGCCGAGGCAGCGCTCCACCAGGTCGGCGGTGATCTGCTCGAAGGTGGCGCGGCGGAGCGTCTCGGTGAGGTGCTTCGGCCCGGAGGCGTCTGCCGTAACGAAGGGCAGACTGACCTGGGTCTGGGTGACCGAGCTCAGTTCGGTCTTCGCCTTCTCTGCCGCCTCGAACAGGCGCTGCAGTGCCTGCGGGTCCTTGCGCAGGTCGATGCCCTCGGCCTTCTGGAATCCGTCGGCCAGATGGTCCACCACCCGGCGGTCGAAGTCGTCGCCGCCCAGGTGCGAGTCGCCCGCGGTGGCGCGGACCTCCACAACGCCGTCCCCGACGTCCAGGATGCTGATGTCGAAGGTGCCGCCCCCGAGGTCGAAGACCATGACCGTCTCGTGGCCCTTCTTGTCCAGCCCGTAGGCCAGCGCGGCGGCGGTCGGCTCGTTGATGATCCGCAGGACCTCAAGACCGGCGATCTTCCCGGCGTCCTTGGTTGCCTGGCGCTGCGCGTCGTTGAAGTACGCCGGCACAGTGATGACCGCCTCCGTGACCCGCTCGCCGAGCGCCTTCCCGGCATCGTCGGTCAACTTCCGCAGCACCTGCGCGCTGATCTCCTCCGGCGCGTACTGCTTGCCCTTCACCTCGAAGCGAGCCACACCGCCCGGCCCCTCGACCACGTCGAAGGAAACCGCCTTGGCCTCGTCGGAGACCTCGTCGTAGCGACGGCCGATAAACCGCTTGGCCGAGGTGATGGTGCCTTTGGGATTGAGGATCGACTGCCGGCGCGCGAGTTGCCCGACCAGCCGATCACCACTGTCGGAGAAGGCGACGACCGACGGGGTGGTCCTGTTCCCCTCGGCGTTCGGGACAACGGAGGGCTCACCGCCCTCCCAGACCGCGATGACCGAGTTGGTGGTACCGAGGTCGATACCTACTGCCTTCGCCATGGGAATCTCCTCCGTCGCGGCTTAAGACCTTGTCGGCGGGCTGCCGGGACCGCACACCTCGCAGCCTTGCTGGAACGGCGGCGCGTTTCCTCGTCCCGGCAGGACCAAACCGCCCCGCCGTTCCAGTCCGCCAGGACGGGAACGCGGCACAGCTGGCAGCAGGGACCCGCGCCGAGCGGCGTAACGTGGAAGGGGAAGCCGCTGTCGAGCCGCGAAGGGACCTGCGATGGGCGCTGTTCCCTCTCCGACCGCCGGACCCACCCCCGCCATCCCAGGGCCGGGGGCCGCGCGACACGCGCTGCTGCGGCTGGTGACGGTCATGCTCGACGGCGGCGACGAGCGCGAGGTGCTGTGGGGTGCCATGGCGGCGATCGTCGCCACCGGCCCTTTCACCGCCGAAGCCGCGTATGCCATGCACCACGGCCTGGCGCGGCGCTGCCCACCGCGCCGGATGGCTGCATTCGCCCTGGGCCGGCCGGGGGACCCGGCAGCGCGGGAGCCAGCGGTAGACGCCAGTGGCGAAGCCCCGGATGAAGCCACCGCCGCCGAAGTGGCGGCCGCTGACAGGCTCGACCAGCAGATCGACGCTCTGGACGGCCACAGCCAGCACCTGCACGAGCCCGGCCGGCCGTGGGTATGGGCCATCGCGCTGCGGTACCGGAACCACTGCCTCGGCTATCTTGTCGTCCGCTCCTTGACCACTCCCTCTGTCGAGGAGATCACCCTCACCGATCTGCTCGCACAGCAGACCGGGATCGCCCTCGCGCGCCACACCGGGCGCCGGGGAGAGTCAGACCACGCCGGGTCGGAGAGCTTGCGGGGGATTGAGGGCGCCGGCCCCCGCGCAGCGATCTCCGCCCTGACCTCGCAGCTCGCCGTCCACGAGGCGCTGTCTCGCGCCGCCGTCTCCGGCAGGGGCGAGGCAGGAATCCTGCAGGTCCTGTGCGACCACACGGGATTCGCTGTTCTCACCGAGGACCGCTTCGGCAACCCGCGGGCCTGGGCGGGTCCCGGTCGGAGCGAACCCCGGAGAGGATCCCCCGCGGAGCGGGCGCGGGGCCGGAGAGCCGGCGCAGGAACGCCCTGATGGACCGCGCGCGGTGTCGGCCCGGCGCTGTACGGGACCGGAACCGGCTGATCGCCCCCATCGAGATGGCCGGTGACCTGCTCGGCGTGGTCGCGCTGGTCGATCCGGACCGGCGGGCGGCGGAAACGGACACCTCGACGCTCGAACATGCCGCTCTGGTGCTGGCTCCCCTGCTCTTTCACGAGCGCAGGCTGGCTGAGCTGGAGCAGCCCCACCTGAGGTGCGACGTAGTCGACCGGCTGATCTCGGGTGAAGCAACCGAAGACGTCCTCGCCCAGGCGGCATCCCTGGGCCACGACCTGCGCCGTCAGCACCGGGTCGCCGCACTGGAATGGGCCGGGATGACCGGAAGGGCCGCGCTCGGCGACGCGGTGCTGCGCGCGGCCGGGCGGCTGCGATGGGACGTGCTCATCGGCTCTCGTGGCGAGACCACCGTTGTCCTGATCGCCGGTGAGGACCGGCGCGATCCGGGAGGCGAGCTGCATCGGGCCGTCTCGGACGAACTCGGCACCGGGACCGGCGCGATCGGGGTCGGCGGCCACTGCGACGTCTTCACCGATCTGCCGCACTCCTACGACGAGGCCGTCCGCGCCCTCACCGTCCGCCGCCAGTCCCGGCATCCGTACGGCAGCACCGGTTTCGAGGAGCTGGGCCTGTGCCGCATGATGGGCACCGGCGACGGCGAACGGGAAGCCGACCGCTTCGTCCACGAATGGCTGGGTCGGCTGCTGCACTACGACGCCCGCCACCACACCGAGCTGGTGACGACACTCTCGCGCTATCTGGAGAGCGGCGGCAGCTACGACGCGACCTCCGAGACGCTCCTCATTCACCGCAGCACCGTCCGCTACCGCCTCCAACGCATCCGCGAGATCACCGGACACGACCTCAGCAACGTCGAGACCCGCCTCAATCTGCACGTCGCCACGCGTATCCGCAACGTGCTCGACACACCCCGCTGAGCCGCGGACGTGCCCGTTCAGTCACTGCGTGAGCCGCCGACACCGTCCGGGCCGCCGAGGGGGTGATCCCCTCTTCATACAGATCATGGAGGTCAGAACCGAGAGCCCGGCCGAACGAGGTGCGTTCCCCGGCCGCCACCGTGCGCAGGACGCTGTCCTGGAGGACGCGTCGCCCGATGGCCGCAGCCTGCCTGCCGTGCACGCCCGGTGCCCCGGCGGCCAGTTGCATCAGTGCCGCCCTCGCCGCTGGCCACGTTCCCTAATCCACCGGCCACTGCTCGGACTCGGCAGCCGCGACGAGGCCGGCCATGACCACCGCAGTCGGCGCCCGGCCATGTTCACCCTCCCCCGTCCGGCGATCTGCGGCTCGTTCCGCAGCTCCTGCTCGACGAGCACCGCGTAGATGCGGCCGAGCCTCTCGTCACCGAAGTCCTCGGCCCGCAGCCAGCCACACAGGTCCCTGGCTGCGGCGGGCTGCGTCATCAACGCTGCGAGCAGCGCCTGCTCGCTGGACTCCCCGTCCTCACCGAGAGGCCTATCGACCGCCGCGCCGGCCACGACCTGCCCGTAGTCCACCACCAGGCTCGGGTCCGGCACCGCGTCGGCCGCCAGCCACGCCACGTACTGGCCGACCTGCTCCCACCCCCGTATTCAGGCTCCGTGCCGGCTGCGCCTGAGCGCGAAGGCGCTCGACAACGGCAGTGACCAGCCCTGCGGTCGCCGCCCCTGCTCCTCTCCGACGTATCGTCCCTGACCTGGGCGTAGAGGACCTGCGCGACCAGGACGGTGTAGATCTCCCGGTGCCAGACCGGCGGGAAGTCGGCGGCGCGCGGCCACGTGCGGATCTGCCGGGCCTGCCGAGGTTCTCGCAGGACATCGCCGAGGACGGCCGCCTGCACGGCTTCGCTCACCGCCCGTCGGCCGGCCCCGGGTTGGTCCGGCACGGCCGCGGCGGTGGCCGGCCGCCACCGGGCCGCGTCCTGGTCACGCACGGCGGCCGCCGCTTCGTCCAGCGGCTCCCACGGCCCGCTGTGGGTGACGTGTCGGGGAAGGTCTACGGCGGGGTGCGCGAGGGTCCGTGTGCTGACGTGTTCGGGTGGCGCGTGGTCGTGTACGCGGGCGGCCGGCTGGCGCTGCCGCCGGTCGCTGTGCTGGTGCGTGTGCTCGGTCTGCGGCGCTGGCACCTGAGCACTCGGGCCGGGGAGAGCTCCGAACCGGTCACCGGGGCGGCCGCCCCCGCTCCTACCCGGGCCCGGTGATGGCAGCCGTATGTGGTGCGGGTCGGCGGTGGGGGCCGATTCAGTGGCCGGCGGTCGGGCGTCGGGTCCGTGCGCTCAAGGTGTGGGCGGGTGGCCGCGGTGGTGGCGGGTGGTGTCGAGGGCGTGGCGCAGGGCGGGCAGGTCGGTGAGGGTGGCCTGTTCGGCGAAGCGGGCGAGGAGCCGGCGCAGGCCTCGTTGGTCGCGGTCGTGGACGGCTTCGGTGATGGCGGCCGCCAGTGATGCCTGGGTGTGCGGCGCGGGTGGGCGCACCGCGGGCTCTGCCTGAGGTCCTTCCACTGCCGGCCTTTCGTTCGTTCGTGGCCCCGGGGGTGCTGGACGCGCGGGGCTTCCTCCGTCCTGCGTTGCGGCCGGCCCCGGTCGCAACCCCCGTGGTTGTGGTGAGCGGGCCGCCTCTCGTGCGGGAGGGAGGATACCTCTCCAACACGTGCGGAAAAATCTGCTCTCGCTGGAGTAGACATTGGCCATTGGTGTGGCTAGTGTTTGTCTCGTAGGAAGTAGTCGAGAGGTACCCGGCAGACACGAACTGCCGGGAGAAGTTCGCAGTTCGGCACGGCGGCAGGGTCCTGAAGCCAGGAAGCCTCAGCAAGGTGACAGGACCGGCGGCCGGGCCGGGCGGCCCGCAGGTGTCAGGGGCCGCCGCAGCGGTATCGCAGTACAAGGCAGTACAGGTAGGTGCAGTACCGGCAAGTGAAGTTGAGTGAGCGGTACCGGCAGTCGCAGGACGCGGTATCCCAGCAAATGGCGCCAGGCTGCCGGCGTGCGTGCTGGGAGGTCCGGGCAGTGGGGTTCCAAGCCGAGCGGGTGAGCAGGACGGGCGACGGGGCTGGCTGCCGGACAGGGGCGGGCCCTCGGGACCGCCACAGCAGTAGGGCAGTTCGCAGTACCAGTGGTTGGCAGTTCAGCAGTTCCCGCAGTTGCAGTAAGTCAGTTCCCGGTCGGTACACAGAGGAATGGAGGGACAGAGCGCCATCAGGATCGCCCGGCCCGTGAGGTGGTTACCCGGGCGGACACCGCAGACCCCTGTGAGTACGAGGACGGTGGTTTCCGGTCACGCATACGCGATCCCCGCACGCCCCATGGGCGATGCGGACCTAAAAAACCCGGCCCAGGGCCGGTAGATGGTGTTGTTTCCCCTTCGGGGCCCCGGAGCCACTACGGCACCGGGGCCCCTCGACGCGTCCCCGGCCCCCGACAAGAAGAGGTGCAGTGACCACGACCGCCATCCGACCCCACACCCCCCACACCCCCGAAACCCCGCACACACCCGATCGTCTCGACGACGACGACTACCCCGCCTACACCATGGGCCGCGCCGCGGAGATGACCGGCACCACACCCGGCTTCCTACGCGCCCTCGGCGAACACGGCCTCATCACCCCACTGCGCTCCGGCGGCGGACACCGCCGCTACTCCCGCTACCAGCTGCGCATCGCGATGCGCGCCCGCGACCTCGTCGACCAGGGCACCGCCATCGACGCCGCCTGCCGCATCGTCATCCTCGAGGACCAACTCGAGGAGGCCCTGCGCATCAACGAACAGCTCCGCCGCTCCCCGCACGGCCAGGAGCCGGAAGCCGACACCTGACGCCTTGGGCAGCGGGAGCGGTCCATGGTGGGCGGCATCCGCTCACCGCAGGCCGCCAGCGAGGCAGGGAGCGTGCCGACGTGCTGCTGGACCGGAGTTCACACCCGGGGCGTTCATCCGCTCCCGTTTTGCGCCGGTCATGACGCCTGCCCCGCGGCGTGGGCCCGGGCCCGGCGCCGTTTCGTCGACCGGACCGCGCCCACGCTCCCACCACGCCGCGGGCAGCGCCCGGTCGATGCTCACCCCGCGACCGTCGGCGCCGCGCGTGAAGCGGCCGGGACGCGGAAGCCCACCGGCAGCCCGGCGGCTCCGGCGAGGGCGACCCGCGTTCGGCATGCCGGCCCGAGGTGCTCGTGGCCCTCGTTTCACCCGTTGCCGAGCACCTGCAACCATTCCCGAGTGGGCGGCCCAGGGCGGTGCGGGGGCCGGGAGCCGGTGTCCTAGTCTGGGTGTCATGTCGAACCCTGACGGGCTGCTCGTCGACATCGCCGCGATGGTCGAATCCGAGCACAATAATCAGATGTCGTTGACAGTGGTGGTTCCCGGTGCGGTGATCACCGGCCGGCTCGCGCCGGTGGCCCTGTGGTGGGAGCGGGTCGCGGAGGTCCTCCGGGCCTCGGAGCACCTGAAGCCGTTCGCGGCCCTGTTCACCCCGACTGTGGGGGTCCGCCGGCGCGCCCCACCCACCTCCACCTGCACCGGGCGAGGATCCTGCAAGGTAATTTCGGGCTCCCTCACACCGGCGGGATGTACCGCATCGCGATCGAGGACATCAGCAGCTGGACGGTTGGGGACCTCAGCTACTCCGATATCTGACGATCACTTCGGGTGATCGGCCCGCACCTGTAGCAGCGCCCGCCGGCTCGACACGTCATATCGTCGATGGGTGCGCGGTCGCCTGCACACCGGCTCGGCCCGGCCGCTACCTCCCGCGTCGGCCGGGCCGCGCCTATGCCGGCGTCGGCCTCCGTTCCCGCAGACAGGGGCGCACACGCACCGCTTCACTCCGGTGTGCCGCACCGGTCGGCGCGTCGGTGCTCGCGCTGTCGTGAGTGGTCGGGCGGACTGTGCAGCGCATCGTTTCCGCTTGGGTGCTCGCCAGTCGCCTGCGGACGGTGACGCCCCGCAGGGGGCCGGGTACTCGCGCTCCCGGTCACCCGCTTTCGTGTCTGCGCCCGTAGGAGCTTGCATCTCCGCTGGTCGGTCAGGCCGGGACCAGCGGTGGCCCGCACTGATCTGGTCCGCCAAGGGGCCGCACTGGCCCGGAAGATACCGCTACGCCCGCCAGGCGCCGCCTGCGGCCGGGCCGGAGGCATCATGACCCGACGGCCGGTCACGGTTCGGCACTCGCCCGCGGCCGCCTCGCCCCGACGTGACGAGCATCCGGATGTGCTCCACAGCGGTGCGCTCGATGGGGGCCAACGGCAAATGTGAAACCGGGGCCCTCCGGAGAAATCGAATTCGCGGAGCGGAAGGTTGACCGCACGGTCAACCTTCCGATGGATGGAAATCGCAGTAGTGCGCGGTGCACCCGGCCCGTCCCTGGCTGCCGGGAAGGGCGTTTCCGCCGACTGATCCCTGCCCGCTGCGCCACTGTGCGCCGGGCGCCTCTGCAGGTTCCCCTGCTCGGTCTGAGCCTGCGGCCAAGTCGGCAACTACCCCAGGAGGCATGCATGCTGGCGGCTGTGACCCCGCAGCGCCGTCGCCTTGGGGGAGGAGCCGACACTACTGGGACGGAATATTCCACCACCGCGCACTCGGGCCTGCTACAGTTCAGGGTAGTTGCAGTAGTGGTTCCCATGAACTTTGTGTGCGCCTGCTGATGTATTGCAGGCGCATTTTTGTTTCCCGGCTCTTCCCCGGGTGGGTGCTCATCGCGGCGACTCGGAGCCCGCACTGTGTGTGCTTCGGACAGCCCCTTGAAGGAGATTTCTTTATGGCTAATGGCACTGTGAAGTGGTTCAACGCGGAAAAGGGCTTCGGCTTTATCGAGCAGGACGGTGGCGGCGCTGACGTGTTCGCCCACTACTCGAACATCAATGCCAATGGCTTCCGTGAGCTGCTCGAGGGCCAGAAGGTCGAGTTCGACGTCACGCAGGGCCAGAAGGGCCCGCAGGCCGAGAACATTCGTCCGCTGTAGTTCTTCTGCCACGGCACCCGCCTAGCAGCGAGGGGCCCGCACCGCGTACACGCCCGGTGCGGGCCCCTCGGCATTGCACCAACGCGCCCCATCCTGGCCGTTCCGGCCCCCGTGGCTCCACCACTGGCGGCCATCCTCACGCGAGATGCCCAGCGCCGCGTCCGGATAGGCGCCCTGCCGTGACATCCCACGGTTCGAGGATCTTCGCTCCCGCCCTGCCGGTGAGCGCTGGCCTGAGGTGACGTGCCGCACGGTTTTACCGTCCACGCCCCGCTCTCCACACTTACGGCCCGTTCCCTCGCGGCCTCCTGCCGGCACCCCGCGCTGCGGAGCCGCCTCGCAACGTGCCGACCCAGGAAGGTTTCCCATGAACCGCTCCAGTCGCTCCTCGTACCAGAACACCAACTCCCGCTCCTCGGCCTCTTCCCGCGCTGGAGGTGGCAGCGGCTCCAGGGCCGGGTCCGGTGGCAGCTCCTTCTACGGCGACCGCCCCTCTGGCGGCCGTAGCGCTCGTCAGAGCTTCTCCCCGCAGGGCGAGTTCGCGATGCCGGTGAGCACCATCCCGGCGCTGCCGGCCGTCGAGGCCTTCGACGAACTGAACATGCCGAAGGCCCTGCTGGCGGTGCTGACCCGCCAGGGCGTCACGGCGCCGTTCCCGATCCAGGCCGCGACGCTGCCGAACTCGCTGGCCGGCCGTGACGTGCTGGGACGAGGTCGTACCGGCTCCGGGAAGACCATCGCGTTCGGCCTGGCCGTGCTGGCCCGCACCGCCGGGCAGCGTGCCGAGCCGCGCCGCCCGCTGGCCCTGGTGCTGGTCCCCACCCGCGAGCTTGCGCAACAGGTCACCGACGCCCTCACCCCCTACGCCCACGCGGTGCGGCTGCGGATGGCTGCCGTGGTGGGCGGGATGTCGATCGGCCGCCAGGCGCAGGCGCTGAACCGCGGGGCGGAGGTCGTGGTGGCCACCCCCGGCCGGCTCAAGGACCTGATCCAGCGGGGCGACTGCCAGTTGGACGGGGTCGGCATCACCGTCCTTGACGAGGCGGACCAGATGGCCGACATGGGTTTCCTCCCGCAGGTCACCGAGCTCCTCGAGCAGGTCGCTGACGGCGGCCAGACGATGCTGTTCTCCGCCACCCTGGACCGCAACGTCGACCGCCTGGTGCGGTGCTTCCTCAACGACCCGGTCACCCACTCGGTGGACCCGTCTGCCGGGGCGGTCAGCACCATGGAGCACCACGTGCTGCACGTGCAGAACTCCGACAAGAACGCCACCATCGCCCACATCGCGTCCCGCGACGGCGGGGTGATCATGTTCACCGACACCAAGCACGGCGCGGACCGCCTGGTCGAGGACCTGCTCGCGAACGGCGTGAAGGCCGCGGCCCTGCACGGCGGCAAGTCCCAGCCCCAGCGCACCCGCACCCTGGAACAGTTCCGCACCGGCCAGGTCACCGCGCTGATCGCCACCAACGTCGCCGCCCGGGGCATCCACGTCGACGGCCTCGACCTGGTCGTCAACCTGGACCCGCCGGCCGACCACAAGGACTACCTGCACCGGGGCGGGCGCACCGCCCGCGCCGGCCAGTCCGGCACCGTCGTCACCCTCGTGCTGCCCAACCAGCGCCGCGAGATGGCCCGCATGATGATCACAGCCGCCATCACCCCCGTCACCACCCGTGTCAGCGCCGGCGACGCGGACCTGGCTCGCATCACCGGCGCCCGCGTCCCCACCGGCATCCCCACCGTGATCACGGCCCCCATCGTCGAACGCCCCCGCCGCAGCCCGTCCACCACTCGCGGCCGCCGCAGCCGCCCCGCCAACGCCGGCCGCAACGCGCAGAGCGCCAACGGCTCCAGCAGCACCGCTCCCGGGCGCCTCGCCGTCGCCGCATAGCCCGGCTGGATGCTGCCGACCGGACCCGACAGCCTGCCGCCGCCCGCTGCCCGCGACGGCCGCACGTGAAGTCTGTCAGCAGTACCGCGGCCCGCTCCGGCGGATCGTCGGCCGTCCCACCGCCAGTGATCCGCTCGCCGCGGCCACGGCGGGCCAGACACCAAGGAGTCCGCCCATGACCACCACCCTCGACCGCCCCGCCACCACCCTCACGGTCGGCGACCTGATGACACGCCCGGAGCTGCAGATCAGCGACCACGTCACCGTCGACGCCGCGATAGACGTCCTGCTCAGCTCCGGCGCCGACCACCTCCTGGTCCGCGACGAGGACGGCCGCTGCGCCGGACTGCTGACCCGCCTGCACCTCGCGCCGTTCCAGGGCCGGCCCTGGTATACCGAACGCACCCCGGTGCGCGACATCGTCCTCGACCGTGCCCCGTTCGCCACCATCGGCATGCCCGCCGCCGCCGCGGCCGCCGCCATGCGCGCCCGCGGCCTGGACATCTGGCCGGTAGTGGACCACGACGGCCACGTCATCGGCCTGCTCAGCTTCTAGGACCGGCCACAGGCGCCAACACGCCGCATAGGGGCGCCTGCTCTCCACGGCTCCGATACGAGGGGCAGTGGAGTCCGTGAGTCGGCGGGTTTCCCAGCCGGGCCCGTAGCCGCCGCTACCTGCGCAGGCGAACGGAAAGCCGGCCCGCGCCGGAGCCGGCGGGGAGAGGTAGTCGCGCGCTGAGCGCGGTTTGGACGATCCGGTCCTCATGGAGCGGTCCGACGGGTGGGTCTCGCGGAAACCGTGTCGACGCGGAGCGGCGGTCACGTAGCGACCACCGGGTGCAGCGGCGCGCCGGACGCGCGCGTGGGCACGGTCCGGCCAACGGGTAGCGTCACGGCCGGGCCGAACGGTAGTTCGAGGTATGGCAGCGGTCGCGGTCGTCTACCGGGTGTCGGGCGGCCTCGAACGGCTCTGCGCCGGTACGGCAAGGTCTTGGGCCGCCGAGACGGCGAAGACGGCCTGGCGCGCAATCGAGGCTTGGCTGCAGCGAACCCCGCTGTGGTTGGTCCCGCATGACCCGGAGGACCGCGCAGTACAGGTTCCAGCGATGAAGAGACGAGGTCGCGGGCGCCTCAACGAGCGGTTCCGCCGTTACCCGCCCGGCTGGAAGCACCCCGCACCCGACCTGCCCGGTGCGGCCGGAGACGAGTGCGACAGTCGTTCACTTCGGGCCTCAGCGCGACCCGGTGGCTCCCATTCCCGAGAGCTCGACCGTCGGTACGCCGGGAGCCCGGAACTGGTCTCCAGAGCGTCACGAATCGGGCAGACCGCCCCGCCGGGGGCCGGAGCGCAAGCTCATACCGAATGGGGCCACGGGCAATGACCCCTCAATCGGCTCCCGCGCAAAGCTGGTTCGTGCAGCACGCGTCGCACGCGCTCATCCGCCGTGGCTACGCGTTCCGGCTTCAGCTTGCCCTGGTGGTGGGCCGGGTGTCGATCGCTCGTCAGGCCCAGACGCTGGCTGCGGGAGTGCTGCATCGGTGACGCCGACACCGTCCCCCGTCGAGCCGGGGGACCGGCTGCTGATGGCCGCGACGGGGTGATCGATGCTCGCGACTCCGGGCTGATCTTCTACCTCTTCGACGAGCGGATCGGCCGCTGGGCCCGGGGTTCCCCGGCCGCGCTGCTCGCGAAGCTGCGGCGCGACCTGCGGGCGCATGCCGGCGGTCACTTCGGCGCCGCCGCCGCGCTGGTCGCCGTCGAGCGGCTTCGCCTTGGCCCGGACGAAGCCGCGCCTAGGATCTGAGCAGACGCTTCCGCCGGCGGACCCGGACGCGCGCATGTGGCCGACTGTGCGCATCCTGCCGCTCCGCGGTCAGCCGCCGGGCTGTGGCCGGGGCGGCAGTGGCTGCGGCCCGGGCGGCAGCGGGACCGGCCATGGCGGCGGCCAGGGCGGCGGCCAATTCGCTGTGCCGTTGCGCCAGGCGGGGCGGGTGGGGGAGCGCCCTCGGCGGCTGGGCCCAGGGACGCGGCGGTGAGGATCCAGGGGGCCAGAGTGCTGTTGCCAGGGGCGGCCGCCGAAGCCATCGCGGTGCGGGCCGCGGCCGGACGGGTCCGTGGCGGGACGACCAGCAACAGGAAGCGGTCCTGGTGTCCGTCGCCCACACCGATGGTGTGGACGCTGGAAGAGAAGCGATTGATGCGTACCACCTGCCCGTCGACCGTGACCCGGTGCGGCACCGTGTTCCTGGCCGTCCGTTCCACGCTGACGGGCAGGATCGGGCCGACTCGGCCGCGCAGCGCGGCGATCAGAGAGGGTGGTTCGCTTCTCGGCTCGTGCGAGCGCGGCCACCGGGCACCGTCGAAGAGTCCGGTGATCGGGTACGGGAAGGTGCGGTCGGTGGCCATGGCGTGCCCGTCTCCGGCTCGCGACGAACCGGCTGAGTGCCCGAGGTTGACGCCGGTTCGGGTGCGGGCGTCTGTAACGTCCTCGGTGCGTCAACACTACTGCGGGCAGGGGCCGATCCGGGGTCGTCCGGAGAGCTGGATCCGGCCGGATCTCGCGTACACTCGGCGGTACCGAAGGCTTTCCGCATGCCGGGCTCCGTTCCCGGCGTCGTCTCCGGAGAACGACAACGCCGGCTCCATGCGAGTGGCGCCGGGGACTGGTCCCACGAGATGACCGCGACCTTCGACCGTACGACGATGTCCCCCGCCCAACCGTCCACCCCCGACGTGGTGACCCGCCTGTCACTGTCTCCCGCCGGTCTGCGACCTGGCCGGCTTGACGGCGCCTGGTGGCCCGGGTCGTACGACCTCCTGCTGGAACTCCCCGCCTTGGTGGCGGTCCTGGACGCCCGTTGGGGCCGGGTCACCCGGGTCACACTGAACCCGACCCACTGGCCGGTGATCCCGTCCCGGATCCCGGTCGCCGGACACGTCGTCCACGGTGGCTGGTTCGGCGTGGAGCAGGATCCGAACGCGATCATGGTGCGTTCCTTCAAGACTGCCCGGCTTGACCTGCTGGTCGTTCCGCCAGGGACGGACGACGCCGCGGCGGCCCGGCTTATGGCGGCGGCGGCCGACCCGGCCAACGTCCGCACCGCCTCCGCGCTGACCGCAGCCGAGGCTGCCGGACTCCTGGCGGGAGCGGCCTGCCAATCCTGAGCCGCCGGGCAGGCCCGCTCCCCGCCCGGGAGCGTCCGGTTTCCGCCGCACAGGTCGCCGCCCGTCGCGCAGGTCCTGCCCTCTCATGCCCGGGCACCCCGACCCGGTGGCGCCGGGCTGTCGTCGTCCACTCCTGAGCCAGGTCCTCCGGTCGAGCACCACGCGCCTCCCAAGGCCGGGCCTCGCACCCGCTGACGTCCGGCCGGGCGAACTTGTCGGAAGGAGTCCTGGGCCCCGGCCGAGTCGCCACGGGACCCGCTGGCGACTCCGGGAGCGTCAACACGCTCACCCGCGCCCACCTGCGCGCCCGCGAGGTGGGCGCCGTGCTGCATTCGGTGTCCCCGGCCGGACAGGTGGTGGCACTGTGGTGCCGCACCGAAGTGGACCAGCTGCTGCTGCACTCAGCCTCAGCGGCTACCCGCGCCGCGAGGAGCTCCCCGCGCGGGAGAGGCGCTCGCGTGTGGGGGCGAGAGGTGCACCCGGGGCAGTGGGGCTGAACCACCGGCTGTGCCATACCAGCGGCTCAGCAGTGGCTGCGCCGGTTGCCGGAATCCGCCCCTTACGTCTTCCGGTAGCGGTTGAACCAGCCGCCGGCCCGCTACTCGGGCTTGACGGCTCGGAGTCGGCCATCGTCTGCGAGCCCGCCGCAGTGGCCGGGCCGGCCATCACCGGGGTGTGACGGCGGTTCATGGCGGGTCGCTCAGCCCGACGGTACCCGGAAGGCGAGAAGTGCCGTGTCGTCGGTGCTGCCGGGAGGCACGACCCGAAGGATCTGGTCGCAGAACTCCTCCAACGGGTAGCCCGCCACCTGGGCGGCGTGACGGCGCAGCTTTTCCAGTCCGGCCCCGAGATCGGCACCCGGGACTTCCACGAGGCCGTCCGTGAACAGCAGCAGCGTTGAACCGGCCGGTAGCTCCTCTGTGCCGTCATGACGTTCGGGATCCCCACCCGCTCCAAGGACGAGCCCTTGCCCGGCCTCCAGATATCGCGCCTCGCCGCGGGACGGCGTCGCGGCCGCGGGAAGCAGCAGCAGCGGCGGCGGATGCCCGGCACTTGTCCACCGCAGCCGCCACGACCCGGCCAGAGGCTTCTCGACGTAGGCGAGGATCACGGTCGCCATGGGCACATCGGTCAGGCTCGTCATCGCGTCATCGAGTCGCGCCATGACGGCGGCCGGCGCCTCGTGCCGATCCCAGGCCAGAGCGCGAAGGATGTTGCGCAGCTGGGCCATCCGGGCCGCCGCCTGGAGATCGTGTCCGATCACGTCGCCGATCACCAGCGCCATCGCGCCGTCGCTGAGCCGGAACGCGTCGTACCAGTCACCCCCGACCCGCGAACCGGCAGGAGCGGGCTGGTAGCGGGCAGCCAGCGACATGTCCGGGTCGCGCGGCAGTTCGGTGAGCAGATGGCGCTGCATGGCAGTCGCGATATCGCGCTGCTCGCCGAACAGGCGGGCGTTGTCGATGGCCACGCCGGCCCGGTGACCGATGTCGGCGAGCAGGGCCAGTTCGCCCTCGGTGAAGGGCCGGCCCGCACCGGTGCGTACCGCCGTGAGCGCCCCGGTGGTCTCGCGGGCACTGGTCAGCGGGACGACAGCGGCGGAGGTCGCGCCCAGGGCGCGCAGGAATCCCGTCTGGACGGCGGCGAGCGGCGCATCGGGCGGCTCGGCCATCTCCCGCACACCGAGCACGACGGGCGCTGCGCCGTGCAGCACCCGCACCAGCGCCGAACGCGACAGGGCCGTCGGCGGCGGCAGCGGGCCCCGCCATGCCTCCAGAGCGGAGTCCCGCCCCGCCGGGCCGAGGACGGCGACCCGGCGGACGTCGCCCTCGGGGGTGCGCAGATCCACGGCCACCCAGTCCGCCAGCGCGGGGACGAGCAGCGGGCCGAGCCGATCCACGGCCTCCTCGACGTCCAGCGTCTCGGACAGCACCTCGGTGATCGCGCCGACCAGGGTCAGCCGTTCGGTCAGGCCCTCCAGATGGCTCATCCGGGCGGCTTCCCGCCCATTGGGCGCAGTGCTCCCCGCGACGTCGGCGAACAACACGGCCAGACCCACCGTGCGGCCCCCACGCAGGACGGGTGCCGCCGACCAGCGCACCGGCAGAGACCTGCCGTCACCGGTCAGAAAGGCGTCGCTCTCACCCCAGGCCGGCCGCCCCTGCGCGGCGACCGCCAACAGCCGGCACCGCGAGCGCGGAACCGGGGCGCCGCCGGGACCCCGATGCAGCAACTCGTGGGCATCCGCCCCCGCCATCGCCGCTGCCGTGCGGCCCAGCAGTCCTTCGGCCCACGGATTGACGGCCAGAATCCGTCCCTCCGCGTCGAGCAGGAGCACCCCGGCCGCCAACCCCGCGAACGCCGGGCCCAGCAACCGCTGCTCGTCTCTCCGACCATCGCCGCCGGGCATCACCGCGCCACCGTCAGCCCGCCTACAGGCGCTGTTCAGGACTGGAAGTGGCCGGCGCCCCGAGGCTGCCGGTCACCAGCGCGTACGCATGCGCCAGCTCCACCAGGGCCCGATGGTGCTGCCCGCTGTACTCGCCCAGCGCCCGGGTCTCCGCGCTGATTGCCTTCAGCAACTCGTTGCGCGCCTCCGCCTCCGGCGAGACTTCCGAGGCCGGAGACTCGTTCGACACCATCACAACTCCTTTGCGCAGTCCGTCGGCGGCCTGGACACAGCGGCTACCCCAACGATTCCATACTGCAACCCTGCCGCCGCCGCGCCGTCAGTGCCTGTAGCTGGATCGGCCCGCCCGCCGTATGGGCGAGCCGAGGTCCGGCGGGCGCGGTGTTGTGGGACAGGCGCCCAATGACGTCCTCCACTGGCGGCACCGCCGGCCGACCGCACGTGCTGCCGCCTCCAGGGCCACCTCGGCGGTGGTGGCCTCTTCCCCGTACCCGAGAGCGCACTGCTGCCAGACTCGGACCGGTGAGCGGATCCCGCCCGTAGCCCCGTTCAACTCCCAAGCCCACTCCACGCCGTGCTGGGCGAGCTGCGCGAGCTGTCCCGGCGTCAGGTTCGGCCGCCTGCTCTTCTGGTTGTTGAGCCACACACCCAGGGCGAAATATGATATAATCACCTGTTACTCACCCCCGGGGCCGGCCTCCACGGCCTCCAGGAGCTCCTTGTGCGGGCGCCTGACGTTGGCGTGGCGCTCACGCTCAACGAACTGCGCTAGCGCCGCCAGACCCTGCTGGAACCGGTCCACACGGGACACCCTGAGCTTCCCCTCCGCGGCCTGCCGCGCAGCCACCAGCTCCTCGTCGGCCTCGATGCCGAGCGCCGCGAGGAGATCCTGCTGATCGGGATCCAGGCCGGGCCAGCCGGCCCGCTGCGTCACGATCCAGCGGCCGAGCTGCTCGCCCTCGAACACCGTCTCCTCGGGCAGTGCCGGCTAGTCCACCTTGCCGGCGGACTCCAGCCACCACATCCGTGCCACAGAGTAGGCGCGCTGCCGGACGATGGGCCAGGTGGGGCACCAGAACGGGTCGATCTCCTCCAACGAAGCCCGCCTCGCCGCAGCGAGCGCTCCCGGCTCCCCGGCCGGCACCTGGGCCGCTGCCCGCAGTTCTGACAACCAGGTCCCGATCGGGTAGGACCCGATCGAGGCCCGCGCAGGAGCAGCGAGCGACGAACCGTGCTCCTTCGCCCAGACCCGCGCCCAGGCCAGGCCGGCCTCGAACCGTGCATCGGACACCGACCAGATCATGCCGAGCGCATCCAGCATCTTCGCCCGGTGCGGGCCAATTCACCCGCGGCGTGCTCAGATCGCCTGTCGGGCACCCACTTACCAAGCGGATAATTCCCCTCCGGACCAACCATTTCTGAAGATGGAACGTCAAGCCCGCCCGTTTCCTAAAACCGGCGCCGAGCATGATTGATACCCTCCCGCCAGAACTGATTCTTTCCCTTCAGTACCCGCGAGGCGAAGAACAACGCGAGCACGTTCTCGTCCACCGGCGTCCGGAACCGCACCGGCAACGTGAACGCATCCGACCCACCCTCACCCGACCCACCCTCACCAGGCAAAACAGCAGCCTCCGCGCTGTGCCCCTTGGTACGCTTGCCGGACTGCTGAGGCACCGCCAGGGCCTCCACCACGCGCTCGTCGTGAGACCTCAAAGCAGACAAAATACGGACCGGAGGTCCGTAACTGTCCGACTCCAGAACCTCTCCGGGTGCCAGGAAAATAGGCACGATAAGAGAAGCGGTCTTGCCTTCGCCGGGCTGGATCTGCAGGGCCCGGCCGATGGCCTGGACGATATCGACCATGCTGCCACGTCCGTTTAGTACGACAGAGTCTGCGTTCGGGTGTGAAGTTGCAGTTCGTTGTCGCGGGAGAACCTGCAGCGGCCTGTGGTGGCGGGTGAGGTTCAATGCCTGGTCAGGGGCGGTGACGGGCAGGGCGGCGACTGCGGGGTGCGGTTTCCAGCGTCATGCTGGTGCTGCGCATGTCCGGCGTGCACTTCTGCGACTCGGGCGGCCCCAGCGCGGTCATCCGCATCCACCTGCGCACCGGCGAGGCGGGCGCCGTGCTGTGCCTGGTGTCCCCGGTGCGCAGGTGGCGGGGCGGTTCCGGCGCACCGGTGTGAACCGGCTGCTGCGGTGAACTCCGGCGGCGCCCGTTCCCGGCGCACGCGCCTCACGGAGCGTGGTTCGGCGAGGGGCGTCCCGTCGCCCCTTCTCGTTGCTCCGGGGTGTCGGAGCCGCGTCCTCGACCGGCACTGCTGCCGGGACGGCCGACTGCGCCCGCGGTCTCCAGGTCACCCTCACCGGACTGGAGCGGGCCGACTTCTCGAGTCCGGGCACAGGGGCGGGCGCTGCTGCCGCGCCGGGATCGCAGCGCCGGACCCGTGCATGTTTCCAGACCGGGCGTGTGTCCTGTCCGCGTCTTGCCGTGTCGTCTGTCCCGTCCGGCGGCCTCATGCCGCGTCACGTCGCTGTGCGGCCGGCCCGGGGCGGTTGTGTCGGGCTGCCTGCGGGGTGTCGGGGGTGGGTCGGGTCTGCCGCGGGTTTGTTGTGCAGTGGCGGTCGGCGGTGTGTGCGGGGCGTCTGCCAGAGGCTTCGGTGGCCGGCGCGGGTTGTCGTGGTGCGACGGCCGCAGGCTTGCCGGGAGCGGCGCGTGGGGGCCGGGGGTCCTGGGCGAGGCTTTGGCGGATGGCGTCGAGGTGTGCGAGGCGGCTGTCGAGGGCGGCGGTGGCGGCCGCGCTGGTCTCGCGGATCCGCTGTTCGAGATCTGCGATCCGGTCCTGGATGCGTTGCCAGCGCTTCTCCGCGGTGTCGCTGTGGCGGTCAGGCGCGTCGTTGGTTGCTGTCATGGCGGAGGTGGTCGGTGTGGTGGGTGAGGTCGTCGAGGCGGGTGGCGAGGTCGGCGTGGCCGGTTTCGAGGTGGGGTCGCATGGCGGTCAGCGGTGCCACGAGGTCGGCTGGGTCGGCGGTGCCGAGGGCTGTGGTGAGGGTGGCCCGGTGGGAGTCGGCCGCGGGGGCGAGGTCTGTGAGAGCGGCGATCTGGGCGGCGAGGACGCGCAGTTGGGTGGCGTTCTCGCGGGCCCAGGTGGTGACGGCGCGTTCGGCGGCGCGGCGGTCGCGGACGGTCTTGACCCGCTCGGCGCCGGTGCCCGTGCCTGCGTGGGGGGTGCCAGGGGCGGGTTTGAGGCGCAGGTAGCGGTTCTCGGCGGCCTGGCGGCTGGCGACGCCCATGGGGTGTGCGAGGTCGGCCCAGGTGGCGCCGGCGGTGCGGGCGTTCTCCACGAGGCCTGCTTCCCAGCCGGCGAGTTGGGCGCGCAGTTCGCGCAGCAGGAGGAGGGCGGCCAGGGCCGGTTCGGGGCCTTCCTGGGTGTCGTGGGGGCCGCGCCGGCCCTCGGGGCCCGGGGCGTGGGCGGTGCGGACGGCGTCGTCTATGGCCGCCAGCGCCGCTGCGGCGGCGACGAAGGAAGCGGGCTCGAGGGGCGCGGGAGGACCGGCGGTGGGTGTGGGTGGCCTGTCGTTCATGAAGTCACTCTATAGGCGACGTGCAGACTTGTCATCGGATGGATGACGCGCTAGAAAGGTGTCAGGTGAAGCGCACTGGCCCCTTCGATCCCTTCTGGAGGTGTTTCGCGATGCTGATGCGCACCGACCCGTTCCGCGAGCTGGACCGGCTGACCCAGCAGTTCCTGAGCACGACGGGTACGTGGTCGCGTCCGACCCCGATGCCGTTGGACGCCTACCGTGCCGGCGACGAGTACGTGATCTGCTTCGACCTGCCGGGTGTGGACCCGGAGGCGATCGACATCGACGTCGAGCGGAACATGCTGACCGTCAAGGCCGAACGCCGCCCGCGCCGCGAGGGCGAGGACGTGAAGTGGGAGATGTCCGAGCGCCCGCTGGGCATCTTCTCCCGCCAGGTCATGCTGTCCGACACCCTGGACCCGGCCGGGATCAGCGCCGACTACGACGCGGGCGTGCTCACCCTGAAGATCCCGGTCGCAGAGAAGGCCAAGCCCCGCAAGATCGCCATCAGCCACAGCGGCGACCGCAAGCAGATCCGGGCCTGACCCCTCCCGATGCCGTTCCGCACCGCTCCCGAACCCCCGAGGAGCGGTGCGGAACACCCCGCACCCCGCCCGCCGGCCCCCTCCCATCCCAGGGCCGTCCTCGCTGCGGAGCAGCCGGACCCCCGACCAACACCACGCACGGCCGGATACCCGACACCTCCTGGTGCGGGGCGCGACGACCTCGACCTCGACCTGGCCCCCTTGCTGCGCCGTGCTGTGACTGCCGCGCTCGAGTCGTATCAGGAGGCGGTGCCCGATGCTCAACCTGTCGGAGGTGACGTTCATGGACGGCTCGGGCCGGGGAGCCCTCGTCCGAGCCCGCAACCCGGCCGACCGGCGCAGCACTCACCCGGCCCTTCACCGGGCCACCCGCTGCGTGGTCCCGCCGCTCGGGGTCACCGGCCCTCACCGGCGCCTTGCCGCGCGGCACGGAATGCCCCGTCCACTCGGTGAACTCCTTCGAAAGACGGAGGGAGACATACGGTGACTGTCCGCTGGGAGGCGTTCCTGGACCAGGTCCGGGAACGCGGTGAATACGGCACACCCGAGGAGGCCGAACGGGCCGCCCGTGTCGTCCTGGCCCTGCTCGGGGCCCACTTGGTCGGCGATGTCCGCACCGCCCTTGCCGCGCGTCTGCCCGAAACCCTCGCTCTGGTCCTCCTCAACCCGCTCCAGGCCGCCGAACCGCTCAGCCCGGAACGGTTCGTGCGGGCTGCCGCGGCCTGGATCGAAGGCGCCACCGAGCAGACGGCCCTGTGGGACACCGGCGCCGTGCTGAGCACCGCCGCGGACGCCGCCGGCGACGACCTCATGGACCGCGTCCTGTTCCAGCTGCCCCCGGATACGACCTCCTCTTCGGCCGCCCCGATCCCGGCCACCGCCCTTGATGTCCCGTGCCGCCGCGCGCCGCGCGGCCGGCCCCACTCCTGGAAGGCCACCGTCATGACCCGGCACCGCCGTCTTCTTCAGCAGGTCCGCACCCTCGGCCGCTACACCACCGACGATGAGGCCGAACGCGTCCTCGACGCGGTCCTGGCCGTCCTCGGATCCCAGCTCACCGGCGAAGAGCGCTGCGACCTCGCCGTCATGCTGCCCGAACGGGCCCGCGCCGTGTTCGCCACCCAGATCCCCTCCCCGAGCCGGTCCCCGCCCCCGCCTTCGTCGAGGCCGTCGCCCGCAACCTGGACACCAGCCTCACCGCCGCCCGCTGGGACACCTCCTCCGTCCTGGCCGCCCTCACCGACCTCGCCGGCGACCACCTCACCGACCGCCTCCTCGCCCACCTGCCCGGCGGCTACGCGCTCCTGTTCGGCCGCGCCGATCTGACGGTCGCCGCCTGAGGAGCGGAGCCTGAACGCCCGCTGAGGCGTTCCCGGTCCGACCGGGCGTCGCTCCAGGTGGCGCCGTGCGCCGGGCGAAGCCCGGGCAGCCAGCGACATATCCGGATCGCGCGGCAGCTCGGTGAGCAGATGGCGCTGCATGGCAGTCGCGATATCCCGATGCTCACCGAACGAGCGCGCGTTGTCGATAGCCACGCCGGCCCGGTGACCGCTGTCGGCGAGCAGGGCCAGCTCGCCATCGGTGAAGGGCCGGCCCACACCGGTGCGCACCGCCGTGAGCGCCCCATTGGACTCGCGACTGCTGCTCAGCGGGACGACAGCCGCCGAGGTCGCACCCAGGTCACGCAGCCCGGCAACCGCTGCTCGTCTCTCCGACCATCGCCGCCGGGCATCACCGCGCTGCCACCGGCCTACAGGCGCTGTTCAGGACTGGAAGTGGCCGGCGCCCCGAGGCTGCCGGTCACCAGCGCGTACGCATGCGCCAGCTCCACCAGGGCCCAGTGGTGCTGCCCGCTGTACTCGCCCAGCGCCCGGGTCTCCGCGCTGATTGCCTTCAGCGACTCGTTGCGCGCTTGCGCCTCCGGCGAGACTTCCGAGGCCGGAGACTCGTTCGACACCATCACGATTCCCTCGCGCGGTCCGTCGGCGGCCTGACACAGCAACTGTCCCAACGGCTCCATACTGCGTCCCTGCCCACCCTGCCGCCGCGCCACCGGAAGTGCCCGTGGCTGGATCGGGCGGCCGCCGTATGGGTGAGCAGGGTTCGGCGGACGCAGTGTGGGGGACAGGCGGGTAATGACTCCCTCCACCTGTCGGCAGGGGCCTGGACGCCCGTGATCAGGGCCGACCGTTCGGTGCTCTGGGGACCTCGTCACGGGTGGCACCGAGTTTCCTCAGCGTATTGGCGACGTGATGTTCGACGGTCCGGGGGGACAGGGGCCACGGTCCGCGCCATGTCCTGGTCGCTGGCGCCTATGGCGAGGAGCTCGGCAATTTGCCGTTCGCGCGGGGACAGATCGGTGCCGGAGCCGCGGCGACCGCGAGGCTCCGGGCGGAGCCGGCCCCGGTCGCGCAGGGTCTGTCGGCAGCGGTCCCCGTCTGCGGTGGCGTCGAGGCGGGCCAGTGGATCCCACTACGGCGCGCCTGTTCACCTGGCTGGCGAAAGGGTTCCAGGTCACAGCCCTGTTCTCGGTGAGCGGGCGGGGCTGGCATTCCCGGCGCGGCAGACCCGTGGCCCCCTGCGAGGTGCTGCTCGGCAGAGCGGCCGCGCCCCCACCGCGGCCGGACCTCCCTGCCGCCGGAACCGGGACGTCCCCCGCCCCGGTGCCAGCCGGCTGCCACCACCCTCTCGCCCGCCCCCGTGCCTACCCCGGCCCCGCTCCCGCTGGGCAGGGTCTCGCCGGCGTCGGCCGGTCGGCGAGCCGTCCCGCCGTCGGCGGTGTCGGCGCTTACGGTCGACTGCAGGAGCCCGATCCCAGTCCAGCTCCGACCACGGCCCGGCCTCTCATCAGGGGGCCGGGCCGCACGGTTTCCTCGCGCGTCCACCGCTGCGAGCCCGGTCATGCAAATCGACGCGAGAGGAAACATTTTTCGACGCGGGAGGAATTGACGCACCGGCAGCCGAACCCGCCCGCCCCGAGAGCGGCACCGCGCTGCGCACCGGCGGCACCGGCCGGCGCCCCCTCCACTGCGGCCGCGGCTGCTCCTTCACGGCGTCCCGGCGGCGTCGTCAGGAGGCGTCGGACGCCGCGCTGGCCGTGGCCGTCCACACGGCGCGGCAGAATCCGCGCCCGCGCACCACGGCGGTTCCATCTGTCTGCTGAGCCCCGGTCTGGTGTTGCCCTGCCTCGGCGCCGCTGTGGGGGTTGGCCCTGTGTCAGTTGGGCGGCCGTCCTGCAGGGGCATTGGACGCGCGGTCGGTTCCGCCTGTGCTATTTTTTGTGAGCAGTCGTTCAACTACTTGGGGTGGGGATGGGGCGTAAGCAGCTCTGGGAGCAGGACGAGGTACTGGCCTCGGCAATGCGGCTGTTCCGGCACCGGGGGTATCTCGGTGTTTCGCTGCGGGACATCGAGGAGGCCACCGGTCTGCACCCGGGGAGCCTGTACCGGACCTTCGGGAGCAAGGACGGTCTGTTCCATGCGGCTCTGAACGCCTACAACGAGCGGGTCGTGCAGGGCCGTGTCCGGGTCCACCTGCTGGAGCCCGCCGATCCTGTGGCCGGTATCCGCTCGTTCTTCACCTCGGCGATCGAGACCGGGGCCGAGCCCGACCCGGGCTGCCTGCTCACCAACACCGCCGTCGAGTCCTTCACGCTCCCTGGGGTCACCGACGGCGTGCACCACGGCCTGGCCGCGATCGAGAGCGGCTTCGCCGACGCGTTGTCCCGTGCCCGAGGCCGTGGCGACACCCCGGCGGACCTCGACGTCGGGGCCACTGCCGCCCACCTGCTCGCCGTCTACCAGGGCCTGCTGGTGCTCGTCCGGGCCGGCCTGCCCCGCACCACACTGCACAGCGTCACCGACGGCGCGATGGCGTCGATCGGCTCCCTCAAGACCCATGAAAGCAAGGACGACCATGAGTGACACCCAGCAGCTCTGGAACGACTACGCCGCCTGCTGGTCGGCCGAGCCCGCCGACCGGGTCGCCGCACTCGGCGCGGTCGCGGCGCACGAGGTCGCCTACCGCGACCCGGGGACGGAGGTCGCCGGCCTGACCGAACTCGCCGCCTACATGGCCGGCTTCGCCGCGGCCTTCCCCGGCCACCGGTTCCGCATCGACGAGGTGCTGGAACACCACGACCGTTCCCTGGCCCGCTGGACCCAGCTCGACGCCCACGGCACAGCGGCATCGACCGGCATCAGCGCCGCCCGCCACCACGAGGACGGGAGCCTCGCCGACATCACCGGCTTCTTCCTGCCGGCCTGACCAGCTCCCCGCCACCCGACCACCCCCGACCACCCGCTGCGGGCGACGCCGTCGTCCGGCGGCCCGCCTGCGCCCCGCCAGACGTGGCGCGGCGCCGTGCCGCTGATCCCGGCAGCCAGGTGCTCGCCCGTGGCCGAGCTGGTGGCGTGGTGGACAGTTCAGTGTCGGGGAAGGGGTTCCAGGTCTGGCTGGTGTGGGCGGGCCGGTGCGCATGACCCACACCGGCCAACCGGCCGGCGGGTGCCCGGCCGCCAGGGATCCCGAGGCGGTTGGCGATCCAGCCCACCACCGAGAACACGGCATCCGCCGGATCGCGGCCGTCCACTGCCTTCTCCGCCATCGCCGGCCTCGTCTCCGACCGCACCGCCACCGCCTGAACAAGGTCCCAGCTCGGGCCGGCATATCCCCGCCGCAATCACGCACCAGCTCGTTACTGGCTGGCAGCCTGTACGGCGAGCAGCGGCCCCGCCGACCACATCGTCTGCTGGGCCGCCGACGCCCGGAGCGCCCCGAAGCGCTCCGTGGCTCATGCACACCTTTACTACAGGCTTGCCCGGACCTGCCGCCCGCGGAGTGGTCAGCTGATCCTCTGGGACCGTGGGACCTCCTCCCCGAGCCGCGCCGACGGGCGTGACCGGCGCCCCGAAGCGTCTAGCGGCTGACTGAGGGCCTCCGGCGCGCTTCAGTAGCGCAGGACGGCGGCGATCCGATTGTGGTCGGTGAGGTGGTCGTCGGGGAGGAAGACCACTTCGGCGCCGTTGTCCAGTGCGGCTTCGACGAGTTCGTCGACGATGTCCTCGCGTACCCCGTCCTCCCACCCGCCGGCGGGTTCGCCGTTCAGTGGGGTGAGGTGCCCGTCGGTCAGGCGCACGGTGCGCCGGAAGTGCTCCTCGACGGCGACGAGGTGGGCACGGCCTGTGGTGACGGCGTCCCAGACCTCGTCCAGGCCGGCAGCGAAGGTGCGCCGGCTGCGGGCGTCATCGAGCGCGGCGTCGATGCGGCTTGCCGCCTGCTGCACAAGCCCGGCGCGGGCAGGGGCGAGTTCGTCGAGCAGCACGCTCTCGGGGCCTTCGGTGAGATTGCCCTTGAGAACGGTGGCCGCAGGGGTCCTGGCCGCTTGGCCGACCTCCTGGAGCAGTGCCACCGCCTGGGCGAGGCCAACCAGGAGCAGCGGGCGGGGGTCGTCGGCGAGCACGGCGGCCAGCGCGGCGTCGACGGTGCGCAGGAAGCGGCGGGTGTCCTCATCGCGGAAGGTGCTCGGCTGGTCGCCGACGCGTTCCTTGTGCTGGACGTCCCACTCGCCCTCCTCCAGCACGGCAGGGAAGCCGTCGCGCTCGTGCTGGTGCAGGGAGTCGCCTGCGCCACTCCAGAGTGTCGCCCTGTCGGCAGCGGCAACCAGGACCCAGTAGGGGAGCGCCTGTGCCTTCGCTGCCACGAGGTTGCGGGTGAGAAACGTGTCACTGAGGACCACTCGCTCGGGTACCTCGCGGGGCAGATGCCAGATCTGGTGGCTGTCGGTTGTCGCATACAGGACGAGGCCGTCCTGGGCGTGGCGCAGGTCTGCGTCGGCCAGGGCGCGTTCCAGCTGCTGGCGCAGGTCGATGCGGGCCTGGCGCGCGACCGCCGGGTCCTCGTCGATCCGGCGCTCGGCTTCGGCGAGAAGGTTACGCAGCCGCACCGGGTCCTGGGCGTTGTCCGGCTCGCGTCGGTGGGTGGGCATCGTGAGGGAGACCACCGGGTACGGCCGCACGGTGCGCAGGTCCCGCAGGAGATCGGCGGTCAGCTCGTCGGTTTCCATAGGGTCCTCACCGGGCGTCGAAGCAAAGGCGATGGGCAGGCGAGAGGTGTGCGAGCCGTTTGGCGCTCCGGCGTCGCAGCCGTTCCTGCAGATTCCCACGGCCCGCGCCCTGGCGCCCCCGAAGGCGTGAGTCACGGTGCGGACCGCACGCGCCAGCGTCCGACACGTGTCGTTGCGGTCACCAGCGAATAGGCATTCAAGGTGTGCGTCGCGCTGATCGACGCGACCCGTCCCAGATGGATGACGACGGACCTTCAGCCGGGCGGTGTGGCCGAGAATGCTGCCGACACATGGCAGTCCTGGACCGGCAAGTGGAGGGCGACCCTGGGGTTCAGGCCCGCGCATGGTGCCGGCGGCCGGCCGGGCCGCTCGTCTCGCTCTCAGTCCTGTGGTCCGACGCGCGCCAGGTAGGCGCGGTAGGCGGCTGCCACGTGCTCGAGGTAGCGCAGGGCCCCTTCGCGCTCCTGGTCGCTCAGGCCGTCGGAGGCGTCGAAGAGCAGGCCGAGCAGTGGTGCCAGTTCACCCATGACGTGGTCGAGTCCGCTGGGAGTGACGCCCAGGACTTGGCGGCGTCCATCGAATGGGTGCGGGTCCCGCGACAGGTGACCCTCCGCGACAAGGCGGTTCACGGATTGCGTTCCCGCCGCGCTGGTGACTCCCAATCGCCGGGAGAGCTCGACCGGGCCGATCGCGTTGCCGGCCCCCTGCGCCATGACGACGTGCTCGACGGCCTCGACATTCGTCAGCGGCATGCCCAACCGCTCTGCCAGTGCGGCGCGGGCCAGCTGGGTGAGGGTGAGAACCTCGCGCAGGGCCTCCGACAAGTCGTCGCCCGCCGGAACTCCGGACGTTGCCGCCGGTCCGCTGGCGCCATCCGAACGGCGGCCGGCTCCGAAACCTGGTTGTTGCGCCATGCAGGTAAGTCTGACACGGTAGAAATCGCTAAGTTACTTAACGATCCGAGAGAGTGCGTTCCCTTGACCTCACCCCCGACCGGCAGGCTGCGGTCCACACCTGACTCTCCCCAGGCCGCCGACCGACCGAGGCGACCGCGCGCGACGGCCTGGCTGGTCCTGCTCCTCACCCTCATCGGGCTGGGCGCGGCCTTCATGCTCGGGCCCTCCGGCGCGACCACCACTGATGCCACGGGCACCGGGCTGCCCGCTGCCTCGCAATCCGCCCGTGTCGCCGACCTCGTGAAGACGTTCCCGGCCGGCGCGGTGGCACCGGCAATCGTCGTCTACAGCAACACCGACGGCACACCCCTTACCCCGAACCAGCAGGCTCTCGTGGCCGCGCGGGCCGAGCCGCTCGGAGCACTGGGTCTCGCACCTGGGGCGGCACGGCCGGAGACCGTCCAGGGCAAGGTCGCCACCGTGGCAGTCCTGCTGTCCACGGGCGCCAGTGACACGGAGAACAGTTCGGCCGTCGATCGGATCCGGCGCACCGCCGCGGAGGACCTCCCCGCCCCGCTGCGGGCCCAGGTCACCGGAGCGCCCGCGATCCGCGCCGACATCGGCAAGGTCTTCGAGGGCGCCGACACCAACCTCCTGCTCGCCACCGCCTCGGTCGTCGCCGTTCTGCTGCTGATCACCTACCGAAGCCCGATCCTGTGGCTTGTCCCGCTCCTCGTCGTGGGCGCCGGAGACCGCCTCGCCGGCATTCTGGTCGGCGTCCTGGCCCCGCATGCCGGCGTCCAGGTCGACGCCTCGGCGGCAGGCATCCTGTCTGTCCTGGTCTTCGGCGCCGGCACCGATTACGCCCTGCTGCTGGTCTCCCGCTATCGCGACGAACTCCATCTGACGGACGACCGCTTCGCCGCCATGGCCAAGGCGTGGCGCGGCACCGCCCCTGCCGTCCTGGCGAGCGGGACCACCGTCGTCCTGAGCCTGCTCACCCTGCTGACTGCGGAACTGACCGGTAACCGAGGGCTCGGCTTCGCGGGCGCCATCGGCATCCTCACCGCCATGCTCTTCGGTCTCGTCGTCCTTCCCGCAGCACTCGTCCTCCCCGGCCGCTGGCTCTTCTGGCCGCTCGTGCCCAAGGTCGGCGATCCCGTCACCGCCGACCGCCGAGGCCTGTGGTCACGCATCGGAGCTGCGGTCGCCACCCGCCCCGCACAGGTCGCCGTCGCCGGAACCGCCGTCCTGCTCCTCCTCGCTTCCGGAGCCCTCGGACTGCGCACGGGCCTCGCCCAGGGCGACTCCTTCCGCAAGACCCCCGAAGCCGTCCTCGGCCAGCGCACCCTCGCCGCCGTCCAACCCGCCGGCGCGGCCGACCCGCTGACTCTCCTTTCCACCGCAGCCACCGGCGACCAGGTCGCGGAAGCTGCCCGCCGGGTGCCCGGGATCGCCTCGGTCACCCCGACGGACCGCACCGACCGCTACGCCCGCGCCGATGTCGTCCTCACGGCCGCCCCCGGCACGAAGCAGTCCGACCGAGCGATCGAAACCCTCCGCGCACGGGTCAACGCAGTCCCCGAATCCGCCGCCCTGGTCGGCGGCGCCACCGCCGAGGCCTACGACACTGCACAGGCCAACGCGCACGACACCCGCGTCGCGGTGCCCTCGTGCTCACCATCGTCTTCGTCGTCCTCGTTGTGCTCCTTCGCGCCCTCGTCGCCCCGGTACTCCTTGTCGCCACCGTGATCGCCTCCTACTTCGCCGCCCTCGGCGCGAGCTGGATCCTCTTCCGCACCGTCTACGACTTCCCCGCCCTGGACACCAACGTCCCCCTGCTGTCCTTCCTGTTCCTGGTCGCGCTCGGAGTCGACTACAACATCTTCCTGATCGCCCGTACCCGCGAGGACACCGTTGCCGGACACGACACCCGCCGAGCGGTGCTGCGCGCACTGGCCTCCACCGGCGGAGTCATCACCAGCGCCGGCATCCTGCTCGCCGCGGTCTTCGCGGTCCTCGGCGTCCTACCGCTCATCACGCTCACCCAGATCGGCGTCATCGTCGGCATCGGCGTCCTCCTGGACACCCTGCTGGTGCGCACGGTCCTGGTCCCGTCGCTCGTCCTCCTCGCCGGCCGCCGCTTCTGGTGGCCCGGCCGGCCCGAGAGAACTCCCTGATCGCCCGTCCGCCGACGACACCCGGAGCAGGCGGGGCCGGCCGCCACCGCGCTCGGCCCCCACGCCCCCGTCCAA
Source organism: Kitasatospora paranensis (assembly GCF_039544005.1). Classification (NCBI taxonomy): domain Bacteria; kingdom Bacillati; phylum Actinomycetota; class Actinomycetes; order Kitasatosporales; family Streptomycetaceae; genus Kitasatospora; species Kitasatospora paranensis. The sequence continues at coordinate 313,471 of NZ_BAABKV010000001.1, read as the reverse complement.
CGCCCTTATCCACGAACGGATCACCGCCCATGACCGGGAACACGACCACGCAGGCTCCGGCCGACACGGCGTCGTCGCCGCGTACTCGATGGTGGGGGCTGGTCGCGATCAGCCTCGGCGTCGCACTGATCATCGTCGACTCCACCATCGTCAACGTCGCCATCCCCAGCGTCATCCAGGATCTCGGCATCAGCTCCAGCGACGCCCAGTGGGTGCAGGAGACCTACACGCTGGTCTTCGCCGCCCTCCTGCTCGTCGCCGGACGCACCGGCGACCGCCTCGGGCGTCGGCGCCTCTTCCTGATGGGGACCGCCGTCTTCACCCTGGCCAGCGTCGTGGCCGCAACGGCGGCCTCGGGTGCGTTGCTGATCGCCGGCCGGCTGCTCCAGGGCGTCGGCGGGGCCATGATCCTGCCCACCTCGCTGTCCCTGATCAACGCGAACTTCCGCGGCCCCGACCGGGCACGCGCCTTCGCGGTGTGGGGCTCCACAATTGGCGGTACCGCCGCCCTCGGCCCGCTCCTCGGTGGATGGCTCACCTCCCACCTGTCCTGGCGCTGGGCGTTCGGCATCAACCTTCCTCTCGGCATCCTCGTTGCTGCCGGGGTCTTCCTGCTCGTGGCCGAGAGCAAGGACCCGCATGCCGAACACGGCGTCGACCTGCTCGGCGCCGTCCTGTCCGTCATCGGCTTCACCGGTATCGTCTTCGCGCTCATCGAGGGCCGTACCTACGGCTGGTGGCAGATTGAGCGCCCCTTCTCCGTGTTCGGGGCCCGCTCGGCAGAGGGCCTGTCCCCGGTGCCCGTCGCCCTCGCCCTCGGCGTCCTCGCCCTGGGAGCCTTCGGCGCCGTCGAACTCCGCCGCAACCACCAGGGCCGCACCGCCCTCCTCGACCTGCGCCTCTTCACAATCCCCTCCTTCCGGAACGGCAACATCGTCGCGGGGGTGGTCAGCCTCGGTGAGTTCGGCATCCTCTTCTCACTCCCGCTCTGGTTCCAGAACGTACTCGGCTACACAGCCTTCGACGCAGGCCTCGCCCTGCTGCCGCTGGCCGTCGGAAGCTTCGCCGCCAGCGGCCTCAGCGCCGTCCTCGCGCCCCGCATCGGCACCATCAACCTCGTCCTCGCCGGCATCACCTGCGAGATCATCGGCGTCGCCGGCATCGGCCTGATCCTCTCCCCCACGGCAGCGGCTGGCAGGTCGCCCCCTTCCTCCTCATCTACGGCGTCGGCGTCGGATGGGCCACCGCGCAGATCACCGGGATCGTCCTCACCGACATCCCCGTCACCCGATCCGGCCAAGGCTCGGGCATCCAGAGCACCACCCGCCAAGTCGGCTCCGCCCTGGGCATCGCCCTCCTCGGCACCGTCCTGTTCACCACCCTCGGCACCGACCTCCGCAGCACCCTTCTAAACCACGGCACGCCGGCCGACCGTGCATCGGCGCTGACCACGAGCGTCCAGTCCAGTGCCGGGACCTCCATCCAACCACTGCTCCACGACCCGGCGACCCGCCAGGCCGGCAAACTGGCCCGAGAGTCCTTCACGACGGCCACCTCGGTCGCCGCCTACACCGCCGCCGGCGCCCTCACCCTCGGCCTGGTCGCAGCCGTCCGCCTCAAGCGCAGACTCGCTCCCACGAACGAATCCATCGCTACGTCCCGAACTCCGTGACGAATCCGCAGACCCGAGCCGAGCCCCAGGAAATCAAAGGGACTTGATGAGGGAGTGCAGGGGACGTTTCCCGCGTTCCGAATCGTCGGGTGACTCCTCCTTCGGCAGGAGCCGGTGGCTTCTCGTCGGCCGGGTCGGCATGGCGACGTGCCGGCCCGGTCGAGAGAACGTTGACGGCTGCCACGGTGTCGATGTGCGCCGTTGCCCCGCGGTCGCCTCCAGTGAGCTCCGGCAGTTGGCGCGTCGGCGACTTCGCCGAGCAGCTGCCTGGGCGGCGGCGCGCTCACGGGTGTCCGCGCGAGTTTCCGGCCCAGGGCTACCCCGGTTGTGGTGCGGCGTTCTCGCGCCATGGTTCGTTTGTGGGCCGGCGCAACTGTGGGCACCTGCCTCTTCGCTGCGTAAGCAGTGCAACCGGCGCCACCCGCCGGACGCGCAAAGAGTGGGAGCACAGCCCCGCCCCCGCCCCGCGCGGCTACGCCCCTGGCAGCGCCGGGTACAGCGGCGTCGGCGACAGACCGGCCAGGTCCAGCCACAGCTCGCTGAACATCGCGTTTGCCCAGCCGAACCAGGGGCGTGTGAAGCGGGTTGGGTCGTCCACATGGAAGCTCTCGTGCATCAGGCCGGTGCCTCCGTCGGTCGCGGCGAGCAGCTCCAGCAGCCGCAGTTTCTCGTCCCGGTCGCTTGAGGTCAGTCCCTGCATCGCCAGCGCGATGGGCCACACGAAACTCTCCGGCGTGTGCGGACTGCCGATGCCGCGGGCGGCGCGCCCCTGAAAGAACCACGGGTTGGCCGGGCCCAGCACCGCCTCCCGGGTGCGCAGGTACAGCGGGTCGTCGGGGGTGCACCAGCCCAGGTAGGGGAGCGACAGCAGGCTGGGCACGTTGGCGTCGTCCATCAGCAGCGCTCCGCCCAGGCCGTCCACCTCGTACGCGTACACCCGTTCTCCCTGGTGCGCCATGGTGCCGTATGCCCGCACCGCCGCGGCGAGCTCCGCCGACAGGGCCGACGCCTCGGCCGCCAGGGCCGCCCGGCCGGCCGCCGAGGCGAGCTCCCCCAGACCGTGCAGGGATACCGCGGCCAGCGCGTTGGACGCCACGGGGTAGCCGTACGCGCACCGGTCGTCGCTGGGTCGGAAGCCTGACCAGGACATGCCGGTGACCGCCACCGGTGCGCCGCGTCCGCCGCGCGGCAGGGTGTCCCCGGCGGCCGGGCCGCCCACCCGCCGGAAGGTGTACGACGATCGCGCCTCGTGGTCCTGCTCGGTGCGCATCACCTTCAGCACGGCCCGGCAGGCCCGGGCGAATTCTTCGTCCACGTGTTCCAGGGAGCCGGTGGCGCGCCACAGGGCGTACCCGACTTGCAACGGCGCGCACAGCGAGTCCAGCTCGTACTTGCGCTCCCAGATTCGTGGCCCGGGCCGCGGCTCGTCGGGGTAGCCGGCGCCGGCCCCGTCCGCGGTGACGTTGAAGGCGTTCGCGTACGGGTCGATCAGCACGCAGCGGACCTGCCGTCGCAGCACGCCCCGCAGCACCCCGCCGACCTCGGGATCGGCGGCGGCCGGCAGGTACGGGCGGACCTGCGCGGCGCTGTCGCGCAGCCACATGGCGGGAATGTCGCCGGTGATCACGAAGACGTCCCCGTCGGCGGTCGGACGCATGCTCGTCAGCCAGGTGTCGGCGAAGCAGCGCGCGAAGCACGCGGCAGCGCGCGGACCAGCGCCGACCTGGGCCTTCCGGGCCCGCTCGGCCAGGTCCCGCAGGGCCTGCGGCAGGCGGCGATCGGGTGCGGGGTCGTGCGGGGTCACGTCGGCTCCAGTCGTCCGCCCGTCGGGAGGGGCACGGCCCGGGAGTGAACGGCCGTGCGACGGCGTCGCCGTGCGACGACACCGCAGCGACCGTAGATCGGCCCGGCCGGACCCGACCATGCCTTCCAGTCACCTGTTCCTGCCCGCCCCGCGCACTGACGTTCTCCTCCGGTGACGCTCCGCCATTGACGCCGGGCCTTTGAGCGGCTTTCAACAGGGTGACGTTGCCTGATGCGGCACCAGTTGTGGCGGAATGGCGATGTGCGGGCTTCGGTCTCCTGCGGCCCGGGTGGTTCGCTGTGCTGCCTGTTGCCGCGGTGCTCCGAGAGACTCGCCGCACACCTGGACCAGGGGCCGGGCCGCGCACGGGTGGGCGGAGGATCAGGTGTGCGCGGCGGCCGGTCCCGCTGGCAGTGGACCTTGACGGCGTTCCTACCGCCATCGCCCGCGTTCCCAACGCCCTGTGACCCGCGGCCACCCGGCGAGGTCGACCTCGTCCATGCCACCCGCGACTGCGAACCATCGTCGGTCCGCTGCGGACCCAGCACGACGTGGATCGTCAGGGATCCGGCTGCGGCCGGTGCGCCGCCGCTCGAGGGCCCAGGTCCTGCAACGGTGCCGTCAGGGCGGGATCGTCCATGATCCGGTGATCAACCGCCATGGCCGCCGCCGCGAACCCGGGACCACGATGGTCGCAGCGGGGCCGCGGCGGGTGCCCGGTTTGCGGCGGTGCCGCCGGAGTTGGACGGCAGGTGGGAGAGACATGACGACGACTGGCGGGCGCCCCGACCGGGTAGCCCGGGGCTCGGTGGCCGAGTGGGTGTTCGACGCCCGCGGGTGCCACCCCAACCCGTATACCGATGTGGTGGTCTCGGCCGAGTTCTGTGGCCCCGGTGGGCAGGTCTGCAGCATCGAGGGCTTCTTCGACGGGCAGCGGTTCCGCGTGCGTTTCAGTCCTGACGAGGTGGGGCCCTGGCACGTCAAGGTTTGCTCCCGGCCGCACGACGACGGACTGTGCCTGGAGGCCGCCTTCGAAGTGCTGCCGGGCACCAGCGGCCCGGCCCGCGTCGCACCTGGCACTGGCTGGGGCTTCACGGACGCCCGGGGCCGGCCGCTGTTCGTCCTCGGGGACACCGCGTACCACCTGTTCGGTATGGCGCACTGCGGTGCCGACGTGGGCGCCTATCTGCGACGGCGGCGCGAGCAGGGCTTCGACCTGGTCCGCGTCCGGGTGCCGGTCAGCCCGTTCCATCCCCGAACGGGCACAACGACTGGCAGGCGCGGTCCTGCTGGCCGTGGGGTGGCAGTCCGCAGTACCCGCTCTTCGACCGGTTCGACGCGGCCTGGTTCGCGACCGTCGACCAGGTGGTCGCTGAGGCCTCCAGGATCGGCATCGGGCTCGAACTCATTGTCGAGGGCTGGGGGACGGAGTTCCCCTTCAATGCCCGCGGGACGTTCACCGCGGAGTGGGAGGACCTGTGGCTGCGCCATCTGGTCGCCCGCTACGACGCCTGGGACAGCGTCTGGATCTGGACGCTGATGAACGAGTACGAGTTCTACCCGGACGGCGTTGCCCGGTACGACCGGGTCGCCGACCTGTGGGCCCTGCGGATGGCCCGCCGCCTGAAGCAACTCGCGCCGCATGGAAAGGCGGTGGCCGTCCACAATGGCCCGGCCGGTCCCCCGTTCGCTGAGCGATTCGCTGTCGACCCGGGTGCCGTCGACGCTGTCATGGTGCAGTCCTGGGGCAGCCACGACGCCCACGAGGGCTGGCTGGCCACCGGGTTGGAGACCAGGATCGGGGAACTCCTCGACGGCTGGCAGGGATCGGCCCTGCTGTCCGAGTACGGCTACGAGCGCAACCCCGCCCTGCCGCTGAACCTCCCGCTGCACGAGTTCTGCGACGTCGAACACACCCGGCGCGGAGCCTGGCGCGGGGCGATGTCGGGGCTGGGCGTCGTGCACGGGTTCGACAACACCTGGGGCCCGTTCCTGAACCTCCAGGACGACCAGGAGGGAGTGGCGGCCCTGGTGCACCTGGCCCGGTTCTTCCGCGAACATGTCGACTTCCACCGGCTGCGTCCCGCCCCCGGCCTGGTCGCCGGACCGCGCGCCGAGGAGGGCCGCTCGGCCCTCGCGATGCGCGACTGCGCGGACGGCACGGTGGTGCTCTACCTGCCCGTCGGCGGCAGCGTGCGCCTCACCGGGCTGGGCACGGCGACGGCGGCCGTCCGTGGCTACGACCCGTGCACCGGAGTCCTGTCGGAGCCCCGGGTGCAGGCCTGCGACCTGCCGTTCGGCGCGGCCGTCGGTGCGGGGGACGACCTCCGGGACCACGTGCTGCTGATCACGCCGGGCTGACCGCCGCCCGGCCGGCCGACCACGGCGACCCCTTCCCGAACCTGTCGGGAAAGGGCCGCCGTGCCGGGTTCGAGCCCGGACTCACCGCTCCACGAGGTCGTTGACGCAGCGCACGGTCAGCGGGTGCTGCCAGCGCGGGTCGTCGGCCGGCGCCGTGGTGCGGGCATGGAAGACGTGCTCCTCCCCGGGGAGCAGGGTGACCATCTGCTCGTCGACCGAGGCGTCGTCGTCAAGCCGGTCCGCGTGCAGCACGACGTCGCGCAGGAAAGTGCGGGCCAGGACGCGCACGCGGACGCCGTCCGGGACGGCTTCGGTGGTCACGGAGAAGCGCGCGGCGGGCAGGTCGGCTGCGATGTCCTCCACGGTGAGAATCCGGTCCCGGACGGCTCCGTCCTCACACACCGTCACCACCATCGGGAAGCCCGCCGGGTGGTCCGGCGCCAGTTCGACCGGCACGGAGGCGGTCGCGCCGACCGACAGGGCTACCGGGTGGACGGCCTGCGAGAGCAGCTCGCCGGTCACCGTGTGGACCTGGACGGTGATATCGGTCCGCCAGGCGTCGGCGCCGTTGTTGGTGAGCCGGACGAAGGGGCGGCGGCCGGTGGCCAGCGACACGGCGGCGTGCCGGGGCCGGTAGGCGGCGCGCAGCGCGTACCAGGCGAGCTTGCGGTGGCCATCACCGTCGACCGTCGCCCAGGAGGCGACCGGCCAGCAGTCGTTGAGCTGCCACAGGATGGTGCCGGAGCAGCGCGGCCACTGGCCGCGCAGGTGGTCGACGCCGAAGCGGACGGCACGGGCCTGGTTGAGCTGGGCGAGGTAGATCCAGTCGGCCATCTCCTGCTCTGGGTCCTTGCTGCGCCGGTCCGGCAGGTGCGGCAGGATGCCGCGTTGCAGCTTGGCGACGCCGTCCTTGGCCTTCTGGTGCGCGTCGGCGACCGGTCCGGTCGGGGCGGGTGGCCCGTCGTCGATCGCGCGCCGCACGGTGGGCCAGCAGGCCGGCCCCTGGAAGCCGAACTCGGCGACGAAGCGCGGCTGGTACTCGGCGTAGGCGGTCCAGTCGCGTTCGTTCCAGACGTCCCAGATGTGGATCGGCCCGTGCAGCGGGTCGTTCGGGTGCAGGTCGGAGGAGCCTGACCAGGGGCTGCCCGGCCAGTACGGACGGGAGGGGTCGAGCTCGGCTACGATCGCGGGCAGCAGTTCGGTGTAGTAGCCGAGCCCCCAGGTGCGGTCGCCGAGGACCTCGGGCCAGCCCCAGTCGCGGTGGCCCCACAGGTTCTCGTTGTTGCCGTTCCACAGCACCAGGCTGGGGTGCGGGGCGAGCCTGGTGACGTTGTCGCGGGCCTCGGCGAGGACCTCGCCGCGCAGTGGCTCCTCCTCGCTGTAGGTGGCGCAGGCGAACAGGAAGTCCTGCCAGACCAGCAGGCCCCTCTCGTCACACAGGTCGTAGAAGTCGTCCTTCTCGTAGATGCCGCCGCCCCACACCCGCATCAGGTTGACGTTCGCCTCGACTGCGTGGTCGAGGGCGGCGGCGTAGTCCTCGCGGCTGAGGCGGGAGACGAAGCAGTCCTCGGGTATCCAGTTGACGCCGCGGACGGGCACGTGGACGCCGTTGACCAGGATCTCGAACGGGGTCCCGGCCCGGTCGGGCGCGGTGTGCAGGGCGGTGGTGCGGAAGCCGATCCGGCGCGTCCAGCGGTCCTCGGTGCCGACGCCGGACGACAGGCCGACCTCCAGGTCGTAGAGCGGCTGTTCGCCCAGGCCGATCGGCCACCACAGGCGGGCGTCGGGCACCTCGACGGTCAGTTCGGCGGTGTCCGCCCCCGCGGGGACCGGGCCGGTGGCGCGCCGCCCGGCGATGGTGGCGGTAAGCAGCAGCTCGGAGTCCGGGGCGTCGGGGTCCCGGCGCACGGTGACGTGCGCGGTGGCCGCGGCGGGGCCGTCCTGGCCGGGGCGTTCGACGGTGACGACGGGCCGGACGGACTCCAGCCGCGCGCCGCTCCAGCTGAGCAGTTCGACTGGCTTCCAGATGCCCGCGGTGACCAGCGTGGGGCCCCAGTCCCAGCCGAAGTTGGCAGCCATCTTGCGGACGTGGTTGAACGGCTCGTCGTAGGTCGTCGGCAGCTCGCCCGACTCGGCCCGGCGGGCGTCGGTGTAGGCGTACACCGAGTCGATGCGCACCCGCAGTTCGTTGCCGGCCGGGACGAGCAGGTCGGTGACGTCGAAGACATGGGTGCGGTGCATGTTCGCGGTGCGGCCGACGACGCGGCCGTTGATGCTGATCTCGGCAACGGTGTCTAGGCCGTGGAAGACCAGTTCCCGCCGGGTGGCGCCGGCCGCAGCTGGGAGGTCGAAGACGGTGGTCCACGTCCAGCCGGAGCGGCCGATCCAGTGCTGCTCGGCCTCGTTCAGGCCGACGTACGGATCGGGGAGCAGGCCTGCGGCGAGCAGGTCGGTGTGGACGCAGCCGGGGACGGCGGCCGGCACGACCCGCCCGTGGAGGTCGGCGGGTGCGTCGGGGTGCGGGTCGGTGAGGGTGAGGCGCCATCCGGCGTCGATGGTCGACCTGACGGTCATGGTGGTGCTCCTGGGTGGGTCGAGTCGGGGGCCTGAGGGGGTCAGGGGGCGGTGCGACCGGTGACCTGCGCCACGAAGGCGACGTGTTCGGCGAGCTGGTGGTCGCCGCCGCCCTCGTGAGCGGCGTACTCCCAGACCCGGATGGCCTTGTCGGCGCCGCCGGCGTGCTCGCCCCAGCGGTGGTATGCGGCGAAGACCGTGGACGGCGGGCAGACCGGGTCCATCAGCGCGACGGAGTACCGCACCGGGGCGGTGGCCCGAGCCGCGTGGTTGGCGCCGTCCAGGTAGGACAGCGTGGCGAAGACCCGGGCCACCTCGGCGGGGCGGCCCCGCAGGTAGTCGGTGATCTCCCGGTACGGGTGAGCGGCGGTGATCTGCGTGGCACGCCGGAAGTGGGAGAGGAACGGTACGTCGACGCACGCCCCGGCCAGGCCGGGGCGCAGGCCCGCCACCGCGGTGGCGATGCCGCCGCCCTGGCTGCCGCCGGCAACCACGATCCGGTCGGGGTCGACCTCAGGGAGAGCAGCGACGGTGTCGACCGCCCGGACGGCGTCGGTGAACAGCCGCCGGTAGTAGTGGTACTCGGGGCCGGCCAGGCCGCGGGTCAGCACGCCGCCGGTCTGCGGGGCGAGGTCACCGTCGTGGGTGTCGGCCGCGCCGTACGGGCTGGACTGGCCCCGACTGTCCATCAGCAGGTGCGCGTAGCCGAGCGAGGACCACAGGGTCGGGTGCAGGGTGGTGCCGCGTCCGCAGCCGTACCCGAGGTACTCCACGACGGCGGGCAGCGGGCGCCGCACCCCGCGCGGCAGCCACAGCCAGGCGCGGACCGGCTGGCCGTCGAAGCCGGAAAATGTGACGTCGTAGGTGTCGACGTGGATCAGGCCGTTCTCGACGCGCCTCAGTAGGGGCGGTAGCGGCGGCGCGGGACTCCGCCAGCGTCTTCGTCCAGAAGGCGTCGAAGTCCTCGGGCTCGGCGCCGTCGAAGCGGTAGGCGTGCAGGTCTGCCAGGGGAAGGTCGGTGAACACGGGGACCTCGGGGAGTGCTGGGCCGTGAAGGCGGGGAGCCCGGAGCGGGATGCCCGCGGCGTCGGCGATGGAGAGCCCGGGTGCGGGGCTGCGGTGACGTGCGGTTCACCGTAGTCGGGGACGGGTCGCGGGAGGAGGGGCGGAACCCGACTGCGCACGGTCGTCCATGTTCCGCAGCCGCGGTGCTCCGCACGGGACGCGCCGGTCACGGGCGTCCATGCGACGGGCATCCCGGGCCATGTCGGCCGGACCGGCAGGTGCCTACGCTGCGGGTCTCGACGGCCCGGGAGACGGGCACACCGCCGGACCACCGGCACCAGGGACACGGAGGCGCACATGCTCGCCCGCTCGCTCAGTAGACCCGCACCGTACCGCCGGGCCACGGACCCGCCCCGGCGCCGCCGGGCCCGGACTTCGGCGGCCGCCGGATTCGGACTGCTCCTCGCGCTCGCAGTTCCGGCCCTCCCGGCGCAGTCCGCGGCGGCGGCAGCGGACCGTCAGGAGAGCGCGGCCTGCGCCGGCGCCAGGGCCGCCGACTACCGATGGCAGCCGCTGCGGATCGGCGGCGGCGGCTTCGTCACCGGCCTAGTGATCCACCCCCGCACCCCAGGTGTCGTCTACGGCCGGGAGGACGTCGGCGGGCTGGTCCGGTGGGACGAGGTGACCCGCAGCTGGACGCAGCTGCTGCGCGCCGACCGGGTGCCGGATCCGAGGGACGCCGACTACGGCGTGGAGAGCGTGGCCGTGGCCGCGAGCGACGACCGGGTGGTGTACGCGGCCGTCGGTGACGGCGGCCCGGACGGACGGGTGCTGGCCAGCCGGGACCGCGGCGCGCACTGGAGCGACGGCGGGCAGCGCTGGCTGGTCGAGGGCAACAACAACTACCGCACCGGTCCGGAACGCCTCGCGGTCGACCCGGCCGACGCGCGGACGGTGTACTTCGGCACCCGCACCCAGGGTCTGTACGTCTCCACCGACGCCTCCCGGCACTGGACGCAGGTGGCGCCCGCCCAGCTCCCGGTCGGAACCGGCGGCACCGGCGTCGTCTCGGTGCTCTTCGACCCGTCCGGCGGGACGCTGGGCGGCCGTACCCGCGGCATCTGGGCGACGGTCGCCGGTGCGGGCGTCTACCACTCCACCGACGCCGGCAACAGCTGGCAGCTGGCGTACCCGGAAACCGGCCGCACCCCCACCGACGCCAAGATCGCCGATGACGGCACCCTGCTGGTGGCGTTCGGCCCCGCCGGCGGCGCGGCCTCCTCGATCCGCCGGTTCACGGCCGCCGACCCGGCCGGGCACGACCTGACCGCGCCGCTCGCGCAGGGCGGCTCCTGGTTCGTGGCCGTCGAACCCGGCGACTCCGCCAAGCTGCTGGCCGCCGACGACGCCGTCCGGGCGGGCCACCTGTTCCGCTCCATCGACGGCGGCGCGAGCTGGCAGCCGCTCGGTTTGACCCTCGACTACCCGGACATGTCCTGGCCCAAGGACACCACCGAGAGCGGCTGGCTCTCCACCGGCACCCTGGTGTTCGACCCGACCGCGCCCGGCCGGGTCTGGTTCCCGCAGGGCATCGGGGTGTGGCGCGCCGACGACGCCTTCGCCGCCGATCCCGTCCTGCACTGGCGGTTCGTCTCCGCGGGCATCGAGGAGACGGTGACCTACGACCTGGTCACGCCGCCCGGCGGCGACCCGATCAGCGCCGTCGCCGACCGCAACGGCTTCCGGCACACCGACCCCGGCGCGTACCCGGCCGCCCCGATCCTCACCGACCAGTTCTCGGCGGGCACCAGCCTCGCCTATGCCGGCCTGAACCCCCGGTACGTCGTCGCCGTCTCCAGCGACACCCGCGCCCAGTATGCGCCGCTGGACGCGAGCTGGACCAGCGACCCGGCGTCCGGCTACTCCACCGACGGCGGTGCCACCTGGACCCGCTTCGGCGGGCAGAAGTCCGATATCACCCGCCGCTACGGCGGCAACATCGCAGTCTCCGCCGACGCCTCGTCGATCGTCTGGATGCCGACCATCCCCGCGAACTACGCCGCGGACCCGGCCAACGCCGACCGCCCGGCGGAGCAGGCCCAGCCGCTGAACGTCCCCTACGTCAGCCGCGACAACGGGCGGACGTGGACCGCCGCCACCGGCGTGGACCCCGGTCCCGGCATCCACGACATGATCTGGTGGGGCGCCAAGCGGGCGCTGGACGCGGACCTGGCCGCCCCCGGCACCTTCTACCTGGCCACCACCCGCGGCGACGGCGAGTTCTTCCGTTCCACCGACGGCGGCTCGACCTGGGCCCGGGCCACCGGGACGCCCCCGCCCACCGCCGGGACCGACGCGCACGTCTTCGGTCAGGTCCACGCGGTGCCCGGCCGTGCCGGGAACGTCTGGCAGAGCACTGCCCAGGGCGGCCTCTGGTACACCCTCGACGGCGGCGGCTCCTGGACCAGGACCGCCGGGGTGCAGCAGGCCCGGGCGTTCGGCTTCGGCCGGGCCGCCACCCCTGGCGGCTACCCGACGGTCTTCGCGTACGCCCAGGTCGGCGGCTTGTGGGGCGTGTGGAGTTCCGCCGACCGCGGTACGACCTGGACCCTGACCGCCCGTTACCCGGCCTGCTACTACACCGGTGTGAACGTCGTCACCGGCGACATGAACACTCCCGGTCGGGTCTACGTCGGCTTCACCGGCAACGGTTTCGTCCAGGGCGACCCGGCGCGCCCCCGCCACTGAACACCCCATCCCGTGACGGTCGTCCATGACCCCGTGCCCATCCGTCATGGACGGCCGCCCGCGGAGCGTCCAGGCTGTGGAAGTGCGGCCCGTCGACGGGCGGCGGGACGGAGTGGCGCGTGGACGGGACCGGGCAGGGGATCCGGCTGGTGGTGCGGGTGGACGATGCCGGGCTGAGCGAGGGCGTGAACCGGGCCGTTGTCGAGGCGCTGCGCGGCCCGGCCGCCCGCAGCGTCTCGCTGATGGTTCCCGGACCGGCCGCCGCGCACGCCGCCGCGCTGATCGCCCCGCTGCCCGGCGTCGTCTGCGGCCTGCACGTCACCCTAACCAGCGAGTGGGAGCGCCCGCGCTGGCGGCCGGTGCTGCCGGCCCGCGCCGTCCCCTCGCTGCTGGACCGCGACGGCTTCCTGCCGCGCACCGCGGACGAACTGCACGCGCGCGGCGGCGTCGACCCGCGTGAGGCCGCCGCCGAGATCACCGCCCAGCTCGACCGGGCCCGCGAGTGGGGCCTGCAGGTGCGCTACCTCGACGAGCACATGGGCGTCGGTTGGGTCGCGGGCGCGGGCGAAGCCGTCCGTGCGGTCGCCGCCGCGCAGGGCCTGATCGACGCCGATCGCCTGGTCCCCGCGCTCCCCGTTCCGACCTGCGGCGACCTGCAGGCCGCGCTCCGGCAGACGCGACCGGGCCCGCATGTCCTGATCACCCACCCCGGCCACGACGACGACACCCTGCGGGCCCTGCGTGGCACCGGCTTCCCCGACGGCGGCGTCGGCACCGCCCGCGACGCCGACCGCCGCCTGCTCACCGACCGCGCGCTGTGGTCCGCCGTGCGCGCGGACGGCACCGAACTCACCGACTACGCCGCCCTGTTCCGGCCTTAGGGCACCGTCCCGGCCGGGACGGCCGCGGGTGTTCGTGCCCTACCCACCGCCCCTCCCCATTTCCGCACCCGACCGAGGAAACCCGTGTCCCACACCCCCGACCCCGCCCGCTACGACTCCATGCCCTACCGTCGGGCCGGCCGCAGCGGACTGCTGCTGCCCGCCGTCTCGCTCGGCCTGTGGCACAACTTCGGCGCGGACAACCGCTTCGAGACCCAGCGCTCCGTGATCCGCCGCGCCTTCGACCTCGGCATCACGCACTTCGACCTCGCCGACAACTACGGGCCGCCCCCGGCGCCGCCGAGGAGAACCTCGGCCGGATCCTCGCCGGCGACCTGCGCCACCACCGCGACGAACTCCTCGTCTCCACCAAGGCCGGCTACCACATGTGGCCCGGCCCGTACGGCGAGTGGGGCTCGCGCAAGCACATGCTCACCGGCCTCGAACAGAGCCTGCGCCGACTGGGGACCGACCGGGTCGACGTGTTCTACTCGCACCGGCCCGACCCGAACACCCCGATCGAGGAGACCATGGGCGCCCTCGCCACGGCCGTCCAGCAGGGCAAGACCCTGTACGTCGGCGTCTCCAACTACTCGCCCGCGCAGACCCAGGAGGCCGCACGGGCGCTCGCCGACCTCGGCGTGCCGCTGCTGCTCCACCAGCCCTCGTACTCGATCTTCAACCAGTGGGTCGAGGACGGCCTGCTCGACACCTTGGACGAGTTGGGCGTCGGCTCGGTCGCCTTCTCCCCGCTCGCCCAGGGCCTGCTGACAGACCGCTACCTGACGGGCGTGCCGACCGGCTCCCGGGCGGCGGGCCCCAGCCCCTTCCTGTCCGTGTCGAACATCAAGGACGAGACCCGGACCAGGATCGGCGCGCTGAACGAGATCGCCCGCTCGCGCGGTCAGAGCCTCGCCCAGATGGCCATCGCCTGGGTGCTGCGCGGCGCCCGCGTCACCTCCGCGCTGGTCGGCGCGAGCAGCGTCGCCCAACTGGAGGACAACGTCGTGGCCGTCCGCAACCTGGCCTTCACCGACGAGGAGCTCGCCGCCATCGACGAGCACGCCAACCCGCCGGCCGAATGACCCAGAGCCCGGTCGGTGTGGCCGCCGCCGCGTCGACCGGGCGATCCGTCACGGGTGCGGCCCGCAGAACCGATCGGTCACGATCCGCCATGCTGCCCGGCCGAGCGCCGCGCCTAGGCTCGGGGAGTCGATCAGCGAGGAGACCCCCATGACCGTGGTCCACCACGACCCGGCCGCCCGCCTGTGGATGCTCACCACCGCGCACAGCAGTTACGTCGTCCGGCTGGACGACCGAGACCGGCTGCGGCACCTGCACTGGGGCGCCCGGCTCACCCCCGAGCAGGCGGCCGCCCTGCCGTACGTTCTGGACGTCGCCACCAACTTCGACGGCGAACTCGCCGAGGAGTACCCGGGGAGGGCGGTGCCCGCTTCGGCGCTCCGGCGCTGCGCGTAGTGCACCCCGACGGCAGCCGCAGCACCGAGTGGCAGCCGGACGGGCACCGTGTCGAGGACGGCCTGCTCGTCCTCTCCTTCCGCGAGCGGCTCGGACCGCTGGAACTCGACCTCTTCTACCGCGTCCACCCGGACAGCGACGCCGTGGACCGCTGGACGGAGCTGCGGCACACCGGCGCGGACGGGCAGCCCGTGCGGATCGGTCAGCTATCCGCCGCCCGCTGGACGGTGCCGCTGCGCGCCGACTACCGGCTCGGTCACGTCACCGGCGGCTGGAGCGCCGAGAACCAGCTCGTCCGTGAGCCGCTGGCCCGCGCCGAGACGGTCCTCACCAGCCGCCGCGGCATCACCGGGCACCAGGCCAACCCGTGGGTCGCCATCGACGCCGGGGACACCGGTGAGGAGTACGGCGAGGTGTGGACCAGCGCGCTGGCCTGGAGCGGCAGCTGGCGCATCACCGTGGAGCGCACCGTGCACGGCTTGGTGGCCGCCACCCACGCGGCCGGCCATGAGGGCCCCGAGGTCGTCCTGCGCCCCGGGGAATCCTGGCGCACGCCCGTCTCCACCGGCCTGTACGCGGCGGACGGCTTCGGCGGTGCCAGCCGCGCCTGGCACGCCCACGTGCGGGCCCACGTCCTGTCCCGCCCGGACGAGCTGCGGCCGGTGCTGTACAACTCCTGGGAGGCGACCGGCTTCGACGTCGGCCTGGCCGGACAGCTGGACCTCGCCCGCCGGGCCGCCGCGCTCGGCGTCGAGCTGTTCGTCATGGACGACGGCTGGTTCGGCGCCCGCAAGGACGACACCGCCGGACTCGGCGACTGGACCCCAGCCCCCGACCGGTTCCCCGACGGCCTCACCCCGCTCGCCGCCGAGGTGCGCCGCCTCGGCATGCGCTTCGGCCTGTGGGTGGAACCGGAGATGGTCAACCCCGACAGCGACCTGTACCGCGCGCACCCCGACTGGGTGCTGCACGAGAGGGGCCGCCCGCGCACCGAGCTGCGCAACCAACTCGTCCTCGACTTCGGCCGCCCCGAGGTCGCCGCCTGGGCCCACGCCTGGCTGGACGGCCTGGTCCGCGAGCACGGCGTCGACCACCTCAAGTGGGACATGAACCGGGTCCTCACCGAGGCCGGCCGCCCCGGCGACCCGGACGCCGACCGGCTCTGGCACGGCCACGTCCACGCCGTCCACGCCCTGATGGACCGGCTGCGCGCCGACCACCCCGACCTGCGCATCGAGGCCTGTTCGGGCGGCGGCGGCCGCACCGACCTGGCCATGCTGGCCCGCACCGACCAGGTGTGGACCTCCGACAACACCGACGCCCTCGACCGGATCGCCATCCAGCACGGCTACGGCCAGATCTACCCGCCCGGCACCATGGGGGCCTGGGTCACCGACAGCCCCAACCCGCTGACCGGCCGCCGCCTGCCGCTGGAGTTCCGCTTCCACGTCGCGATGACCGGCGCGCTCGGCATCGGCGGCGACCTCACCCACTGGCGCGGGGACGAACTCGCCGCGGCCGCCGAACTCGTGGCCCGCTACAAGCGGATCCGGCCGACCGTCCAGCACGGCCGCCTGTACCGGCTGCGCAACGCCGTCCAGTACGTCCACGGCGACGAGGTCGTCCTGGTGGCCTGGCAGCTGGCCGAACCGCACGGCGCCCCGGTCGTCCCGCTGCGGATGGCCGCCCTCGACCCCGACGCCCGCTACGTCGACCAGGACACCGGCGAGGTCCACCACGGCGCCGTCCTGACCGCCCGCGGCCTCACCACCGGGCTCACCCGGGACCACAGTAGCCGCCTGCTGCACCTGCGCCGCCAGGACTGACCCCGAGGACCGCCACCGGAGCGCACCGGCCCCCCGCCGCCGCGCCCCGGCGGTCCCGCACGCCCCGAACCTTCCAGAGAACGCAGCACGGAGGCCCCCTCATGTCCGCTCGCCCCCGGGTGGGAATCGTCGGAACCGGTTTCATGGGCGGCGTGCACGCCCGCGCCGTCACCGCCGTCGGCGGCCGGATCGCCGCCGTCCTGGGCTCGAACCCGGCGCGCACGGCCGCCGCCGCGGCGCGCTTGCCCGGTGCCCGGCCCGCCGCCGACCTCGACGACCTGCTCGCCACCGGCCTCGACGCGGTCCACCTATGCACCCCCAACCACCTGCACGCACGCGACGCCGAGCGGATCATCGCGGCCGGAGTCCCGGTGGTCTGCGAGAAGCCGCTGGCCACCACCGTCGCCGACGCCGAGCGACTGACCGCCGCGGCGCAGGGCGCGGGCCTGGTGACCGCCGTTCCGTTCGTCTACCGCTACCACCCGCTGGTGCGCGAGGCCCGGGCCCGGATCGCCGCCGACCCCGACGCCGGCCTGTGGCTGCTGCACGGCTCCTACCTGCAGGACTGGCTCGGCGACCGGACCGCCGACAACTGGCGCACCGACCCCGAACGGGGCGGCGCCACCAGAGCGTTCGGCGACATCGGGGTCCACTGGTGCGACCTGATGGAGTACGTCACCGGCCACCGCATCACCCGCGTCCTGGCCCGCTTCGGCCGGGCCTTCGACGCGCGCGGACCGGTCGGCGCCCGCACCGCCGTGGCCACCGAGGACGGCGCGGTGGTCTCCTTCGAGACCGACCGCGGCGCCATCGGCTCGCTCGTCGTCAGCCAGGCCAGCGCCGGCCGCAAGAACCGCCTGTGGTTCTCCTTCGACGGCCCCGACCGCTCCTACGCCTTCGACCAGGAGGACCCCGAACAGCTCTGGATCGGCGGCCGCGACGCCAGCACCGTGCTGCGGCGCAACCCCGCGCTGCCCACCGCGCACGCCGACCGCTTCGACCCGCTGCCCGCCGGCCACCCGCAGGGCTACCGCACCTGCTTCGAGGACTTCGCCGCCGACGTGCACGCCGCCCTCGAAGGCCAGCCCCACGACGGCCTGCCCACCTTCGCGGACGGCTTGCGCGCCGCCCGCATCAGCGCCGCCGTCACCGCGTCCGCGGTGCACGGCACCTTCACGGAGGTCCCCACATGAAGCTCGGCTTCCTGACCGCCTGCCTACCCGACGTCCCCCTGCCGGAACTCGCCGCCTGGGCCGCCGACCACGGCTACCGGGCCCTGGAGGTCGCCGCCTGGCCCGCCACCGGCGACCGCCCGTTCACCGCCTCCCACCTCGCCGCCGAATCCCTCGACCGGGCCGGAGCCGAACAGGTCGCCGCACTCCTCGACCAGCACGGCCTGACGCTCTCCTCCCTCGCCTACTACGACAACCCGCTGCACCCCGACCCCGAGGAACGCGCCCGGGTCCACGCCCACCTGCACCGCTGCATCGACGCGGCCGCCCTGGTCGGATCGCCCACCGTCGGCACCTTCGTCGGCCGCCACCCCGGCCGGACCGTCGCCGAGAACCTCGCCGACGCCGAGCGGATTTTCCCCGAACTGACCGGCTACGCGGGCGAACGCGGCGTCAAGGTCGTCATTGAGAACTGCGTGATGGAGGGCTGGCACCCCGACGGCTACCCGGGCAACCTCGCCTACTCGCCCGAGCTGTGGGAATGGATGTTCTCGCTCGGCCTGTACCTCAACTACGACCCCTCCCACCTGGTCTGGATGGGCATCGACCCGGTCGCCGCCCTGCGGCCCTACGTCGACAAGGTCGCCCACGCCCAGGCCAAGGACATCCAGACCGACCCGGCGGCCCGCACCCGCTACGGCTGGCCCGGACGCGCCGTCACCCGCCCCGACCCCTGGGACACCGGCTGGTGGCGCTACCGGGTGCCCGGCCTCGGCGAGGTCGACTGGCGCCGCCTCGTCGACACCCTGGACGAGGGCGGCTACGACGGGGTGCTCTCCGTCGAGCACGAAGACCCCGTCTGGTCCGGCGACCGCCACCGCACCGAGACCGGCCTGGAGATCGCCCGCCGCACCCTCGCCCCGCTGCTGGCCGGCTAAACCGCCGCTCCCCGCACGACAACCATCCCCCACCCCGCCGCCGACCGGTGCGCGCGGCCCCCGCCCGCACCGGCCGGCCCGCCTCCCCAGGAGCGCACCACCGTGGACATCACCAACGTCCAGCACAGCCCGATGGGAGCACACGCCTCCTTCACCCTCGGACACCCCGGCCCGCACGGCGGCCTCGGCCTCGGCCTAGCAGGACCGGCCGGGCAGAACGTCTACGTCGCCGTCGAGGACGCCCCCGGCAGCGGCACCTACCACGCGCTGCCGTTCTTCGCCGCCGACCAGGACGACCAGCTCGCCCGCTTCCAGGGCGGCGAGGAGGGCCGCCCCCGGCGCCCGCCGGACCGCTGACCGCACTGGCCGCCGACCAGGTCCGGCGGGTGCTCGACCCGGTGACCGACCGCTGGACGGCCGGCCCGCTGGACTTCGCCGTCCACTCCCCGCTCGGCGCGCTGCCCGAACCCGGCACCGCCCCCGACGAGGCGCTGCGCCGCGCCGTCCTGCCCGCCGTGCTCGCCGAGTTCACCGTCGACAACACTGGTGGCACCGCGCCGCTGCGCGCCTTCGTCGGCTACGCGGGATCCGACCCCTACGCGGGGATGCGCGTCGTCGAGGGCCCCGGCTTCACCGGGATCGGCGAGGGCACCAGGACCGCGATCGCCACCGACGCCCCCGGGGCCCGCACCGCCATCGGCTTCGACATTCCGTTCATCCTCGGCGACGAACGCCACCCGGGCGACGGCTTCGGCCTCGGCCAGACCGGCCTGCTGGTCTTCGAGGTGCCGCCGGGCGAACGCCGTACCCACCGGCTCGCCCTGTGCTTCCACACCGCCGAGTACCTGACCACACCCGAGCGCTGCCGCTACCTCTACAACCGCTACCACCCGGATCTGGAGGCGGTCGCCGCCACCGCCCTGACCGAGTTCGACACCCTACTCGCCGACTGGCGACAGGCCCACGAGGACCTGGGGGCGGAAGCTCTGAGCGAGGACCGCACGTTCATGCTGGCGCTCGCGATCCGCAGCTACTACGGCAGCACCGAACTGCTGGAGGACGCTGACGGCAGACCCGTCTGGATCGTCAACGAGGGCGAGTTCCGGATGATGAACACCCTCGACCTCACCGTCGACCACTCCTTCTTCGAAGCCCGCCAGCACCCCTGGACGCTGCGCAACGTGCTGGAGCGCCACCTCGCGCACTACAGCTACACCGACCGCTACGGGATCAGCTTCACGCACGACATGGGCGTCGCCAACGTCTGGTCCCCGCACGGCCACTCCTCCTATGAGCGCCCCGGACTGACCGACTGCTTTTCCTACATGACCGGCGAGCAACTGCTCAACTGGGTGCTCGCCGCCGCCGTCTACGCCGCCACCGGCGACACCGCCTGGTGCGCGGCCCACGCCCCGACCCTGCGCGCCTGCCTGGACAGCATGCTGGCCCGCGACCCGGGGGCGGACGGCGTCCAGACCGTCGACTCCGACCTGGTGGCCGGCGGCGCCGAGATCACCACCTACGACAGCCTCGACACCTCGCTCGGCCAGGCCCGCTCCAGCAGCTACCTGGCCGTCAAGGGCTGGGCCGCCTACCGCTGGCTGGAGCGCACCCTGCACGCCCTCGGCGACACGGACGCGGCCGCCGAGGCCGGCTTCCGCGCCGGACGCGCCGTCAAGGCCCTGCTGGCCTCGGTCGGCCCGGACGGTACGGTTCCGGCGCTGCTCGACGAACCGGACGGCGCCCGGATCATCCCGGTCGTCGAGGGGCTCGCCCTCGCCCACCTCACCGGCACCGATGTGCACGGCGAACCGGAGCTCACCGCGGCCCTCCGCGGCCACCTGCTGGCCGTCCTCGGCTCGGGCCGGTGCCGATTCCCGGACGGCGGCTGGAAGCTCTCCGAGACCAGCGACAACTCCTGGCTGTCCAAGATCTACCTGTGCCAGTACGTCGCCCGCGCACTGCTGGCCGTCCCCGACGACGCCGACATGGCCGCCGCCGACCGCGCCCACGCCGACTGGCTGCGCCACCCCACCGAGTCCCGCTGGTCCTGGAGCGACCAGATGATCACCGGCGTCGCCGCGGGCAGCCGCTACTACCCGCGCGGCGTCACCGCCGTCACCTGGCTGCTGGAGAGCGGCGCCCGCTGAGGCGGAGTCAGGAGCGCACCATCGTCCATGCGGCCGTGCCCATTCGTCATGGGAGCGGGGACCGGACCAGGACATCCTTGAGACGGATCGAGCGGGGCGAGCCGCAGCCGCGGTATCCCCACCACCGCTGTGCCCCGCCCGGTCCCTCCCACCCCCACGGACCCATGGAGCCACCGTGAACCTCCTGCACCGCTTCGCCCGCACCCGCCGCGGCGCCGCCACGGCCGTGCTGGCCGCCGCTCTGCTGACCGGCGTCGCCGCCGCCCCCGCCCAGGCCGCCACCGTGCAGAACTGCGCCGTCGAGGGCACGATCATGTACGGCAAGTACTACGCCCACAACAGCGAGTGGGGAAACACCTACAACGGCTGGGGCTACGGCAGCCAGTGCGTCTCGCACTCGGACACCGAACTCGGCAACAACTGGTACTCCAGCTTCAACTGGTCCAACAACAGCAGCATCCCCGACGACGAGTGGCACATCAAGGCGTGGCCGTCCGTCGTCAGCGGCTGGCAGTGGGGCTACGCCAACCCCGACCACGGCGGCTTCCCGGTGCGCCTCGGCGACGAGCACCAGGTCGTCACCAACTGGGACTTCGAGGTCAACGCCAGCAACTGGAAGGGCGACTCGATCTACGACCTGTGGGTCGACCCGTCGCAGAACCCGAGCAGCCAGCCGCAGAACGAGGTAATGGTCTTCCTTAACTACAGCGACGGCGCTATCCCGAGCTCCGCGGACAAGGTCGGCAGCGTCTGGGCCAACGGCGCCAACTGGGACGTCTACCGCAGTTACGGCTCCTGGCAGGTCATCAGCTACGTGCGCACCTCGCAGACCTGGAGCGTGTCCGGCCTGAACCTGCGCGACTTCCTGGACCACTCCCAGAACGCCGGCTGGCTCGACCCCAACCTCTACCTGGTCAGCGTCCAGGCCGGCCACGAGATCTGGCACGGCTCGGGCACCACGCACACCTGGAACTACAGCGTCGACGTCTCCTGACGCACCCGCGCCACCACACGGCCGCCGTCCCTCCCGGAGACCCCGGGAGGGACGGCGGCTCGCGCCGCCCGCAGTGCGGACGGGCTCAGAAGTCATCTCATTTGGGCTTGTAGGCTGCTCGCGTGACGATCGTGGAGCGCCTGGTGCCGGACGAGCTGTGGGAGCTGTTCCAGCGGGTGGTGCCGCCGGCGCCGACCCGGCCGCAGGGCGGCGGCCGACGCCGCCACGGGGACCGGGAGGTGCTGGCCGCGATCGTGTTCGTCGCCACCTCCGGGTGCACGTGGGCCCAGCTTCCGCCCTGTTTCGGGCCGTCCGGGCCGACCGCCCATCGCCGGTTCGCGGAGTGGACCGCGGCCCGGGTGTGGGCGAAGCTCTACCGCCAGGTGCTGGACGAACTCGGCGCCCGGGGCGAGCTGGACTGGTCGCGGTGCGCGGTCGACTCGGTGAACATGCGCGCCACGAAAACGGTAACGGGGACCTGACGGGTCCGAATCCTGTCGATCGGGGCAAGTTCGGGTCGAAGATCCACTTGCTCACCGAACGTACCGGTCTGCCCCTGTCGCTGGCGGTCTCCGGCGCGAACCTGCACGACAGTCAGGCCCTGATCCCGCTCGTCGAGGCGATCCCGCAGATCCGCTCCCGCCGCGGCCCTCGTCGCCGGCGGCCCGGGAAGCTCCACGGCGACAAAGCCTACGACCACCGTTTCACCCGCTCCTACCTGAAGCGACGGCAGATCACCCATCGCATCGCCCGCCGCGGCATCGAGTCCTCGACCCGCCTCGGCCGGCACCGCTGGGTCATCGAGCGGACTGTCGCCTGGCTCGGCGGCTTCCGCCGCCTCCACCGCCGCTACGAACGCAAGGGCACCCACTTCGCGGCCTTCGCCACCATCGCCGCCGCCCTGATCTGCCACCGCAGAATCACCAAATGAGATGACTTCTCAGATGCCGGTCAGCCGCACGAGCGTCCGCACCGCCGGGCTGTCGCAGCGACGGACGGCGGCCTCCGGGGTGCGGCGGAAGACCTGCGGAGCCAGCCCGTGGGTGGCCCGGAAGCGGCGCGAGAAGTGCAGCGGATCGGCGAAGCCGCAGGCACGGGCCACCTGAGACACATTCAACTCGCCAGCCTCCAGTAGCTGTTCGGCATATGCAAGCCGCACCTGTTCGAGCGCCGTGATCGCGCCGACACCGAAGTGGGCCTGGAACATCCGGGCGAAGTGCCCCCGCGAGACGGCGGCGGCATCGGCCAGCTCCACCAGGGTCAGCGGGCGCGGCCCCTCCCGCCAGGCGTCCCGAACGTACCGCAGAGCGGCCGCCAGCTCCGGCCGCCCGGGCTCGACCCGCCCCTCCGACTCGTGCCCGCCGACATCGGGGAACCGCGGGTCGGCGCTGCGCGGGGCAGGACGGCCTGGCGCGTCGACGTGGCCCGTCTGCAGGCCGGTCGGCGGGCAGCCCTCCAAGAGGACCGAAAGCACCATCCACAGGGACTGCGCGGCCAGCTCGCGCCACCGTTGCGGGCGCGCGGTGCCCAGCCACAGCAGGTACTCCAGCAGCACCGGTGACGGGTCGGGGGAGCGCGGCATCCGCACCCACGGCTGGGCCTGCTCCGGCGGGTGGCCGGGCCAGCAGAACTCCGCCTCGCCGAGCGCGGTAGACGCCGCCGCCGCCTCGATCCAGTCGGACCGGTGCGGGGGCACCAGGGCGATCGCCCCCGGTGGGAGCAGCGGCCGCCAACCCGGCACCGCCGCCCTCCGATCCCCGCCGGCCCGTGGTGGGGGTGGGGCGCCGAGCGACCAGACCAGCCGCCATACCCGCTCGGAGGCGGCGTGCTGCACTGCGGCGGCCGGGTGCGCGGCACCGACGGCCGCCCGTGCCCGGAGGGCGCCGGGCAGATCGTGCTTGCGCGGTTCGGCGCGGCCGTGGTCAGGGCGCGGGCGCATGCCGGTGCGGCCGGTGCTGGCCTGGGTCGGGACCGGCCCGCGGCTCCGGGCGGGCCGGACAGTCGGTGCGGATCGGAGCACCGGGAGCGCCACCGCCTGGACGGCGGCGGCGTAGCGGGCAGGGGTGGCTGCGGGGGCGGGAACACGCGGTACCTCCCAGGGGCCCGTGACCGGGCCACGCGGCTGTGTTCGGGAACCAGGTTCCAGGCTGTGCGACCGAGCGGGCCCGGTGCGGCCAGAACGCGACGGATGGTGGCGGATCCGAGGGCCGTCCCGGCCTGACCGCCACGGAAAAGTTTCGGTAAGATTTACCGCCCGGAAGTCTAGGAGCGCCGTTTGCAGCGGTCAACCTCCACGCACCGCCGACCGACGTCCCTGACCGTGTCTCGCTACCCTGGCTGCCACCGCAGGGCCGCAGGTCGGCCCCGCCGGCGGCGGACGCGTCCGGCACGGCCACACGAGAGGAACTGCGGATCAGATGACAGAGGACACGACCGGCGGCGGCCGGGGCGGACGCGTCACCCTCGCGGCCGTCGCCGCGGACGCCGGGGTCTCGGTGGCGACCGTCTCCAAGGTGCTCAACGGCCGGGGGACATCTCGGCACTCACCAGGAGCAAGGTGCAGAGCCTGCTGGTCCGCCACGGGTACCAACTGCCGCTCGGGCGACGCCAGGTGGGCATCGTCGACATGCTGATCGACAACATGTCCAGCTCCTGGTCGGCGGAACTCGCTCGCGGCGCTGTCGAGGCGGCGGCCGAGCACGAGGTCAGCGTGGCCATCACCACCCGCCAACTGCGCGGCGCGGCCGAGTCGCGCTGGATCGACCAGGTGCTGCGCCGCGGGACCGACGGCCTGATCGTGGTCCTCGACTCGCTGACGGCCACCGAGCGCGAACTGCTCGAAGCGGGCGTGCCGTGCGTCCTGCTCGACCCGGTCGGCGAGCCGCAGCCCGGGTTCCACATGGTGGGGGCGACCAACTGGCAGGGTGGCCTCGACGCGACGCTGCACCTGGTCGAGCTGGGCCACCGGCGCATCGCCTGCCTCGGCGGGCCGCCGGAGCACTGGTGCGCCCGGGCCCGCCTCGACGGCTACTACGCGGCGCTGGCCCGCAACGGTTTGCCCATCCGGCCCGAGCTGGTGCGCACCGGGCTCTTCCAGGAGGAGTCCGGCCACCGCCTGATGAGCGAACTGCTGGAACTGCCCGAGCCCCCGACCGCGGTCTTCGCCTGTGACGACGTGCTCGCCATGGGCGCCATCAAGGCCGCAGCCGAACGCGGGCTGACCGTGCCCGGCGGGCTCAGCGTGGTCGGCTTCGACGACGTGCCCTTCACCCAGTGGACCGCTCCGCCGCTCACCACGGTGCGTCAGCCGCTCGCGGCAATGGCCAATACGGCCGTGCGTATCCTCATGCAGCAGCGTGACCGGGCCCTCCAGGAGCCGCAGCGAATGGAGATGGCGACCACCCTGATCGTCCGGGGAGCACCGCGCCGCCCGCCCCCTGACCTGTTGCCCCGGCCCGCGCGACATGGACGTTCGTGCTCTCCGTGCCCCGATCAGCCGGTATTCGGGCCGATCTGCCCCCTAGTTTTCGGAAACAAAGCGAAAATTCTGTGGGATGCCTTGACAGGCAAGGCCGCTGGGGCGGAGCCTCACTGCGGTCGGGATCACCGCCTGACCGGCGGACAGTCGACGGAGCCAGACTCCCGAGCCGCCCGCACAGCCCCCACCCACCCGCAGACCGGTTTCGTCACCATGCCGAAACCGGGCCGACGCCCAGCCGCAGGGCCCGGCCCGCCCCACCCGCACCGCCGGGCGACGGTCCTGCGCACCCACGCCAAGGCACGGCAGCGCCCGTCGCCGCAGGCAGGGAAGGAACGACGATGTCCGTAGAACAGGTCGCGAGGGAACGCCCCCACGCCCGCCCCACGCCGAAGGCCCGCCCGGCCGGATCGCTGCGCACCCGCATGTGGCGGGCCCGCACGATGTACCTGATGATGCTGCCTGGCCTGCTGTACTTCGTAGTGTTCTGCTACGTCCCGCTGCTGGGCAATATCGCCGCCTTCCAGGACTACTCGCCCTTCCTCGGCTTCTCCGCCAGCCAGTGGGTCGGCTTCCACAACTTCGCGGTGATGTTCGACGACCCCCAGCTGGTCACCGCGGCGAAGAACACGGTGGTGCTGAGCTTCCTCCAGATCGTCTTCGCCTTCCCTGCGCCGATCGCCTTGGCCGTGATGCTGAACAGCGTCATGAGTGAGCGGATCAAGCGCTGGGTGCAGGCCGTGGTCTATCTGCCGCACTTCGTCAGCTGGGTGATCGTCATCGCCATCTGGCAGCAGCTGCTCGGCGGTGACGGGCTGCTGACCAACCTGATCTCCGACCACGGCACCCAGTCGGTGGCCATCATGAGTGATCCGCACTGGTTCAAGTCCTTGATCACCGCTCAGGTGATCTGGAAGGACACGGGTTGGAACACCATCATCTTCCTCGCCGCCATCACCCGGATCGACTCTCAGCTCTACGAGTCGGCCGCGGTGGACGGTGCCGGGACGTGGCGCCGGCTCTGGCACGTCACCCTGCCCGGCATGCGTGGCGTGCTGGTGCTGATGCTGATCCTGCGGCTGGGCAACGTCCTGACCGTCGGCTTCGAGCAGATCCTGCTCCAGCAGCACACCGTCGGTGCGGAGACCGCGCAGGTCCTGGACACCTTCGTCTACACCCGCGGCGTGGTGGGCGGGGACTGGGGCCTCGCCACCGCGGCGGGCCTGCTCAAGGGCGTGATCGCTACGACTCTCGTGGTCGCCGCCAACAAGTTCGTCAAGCGGACCGGATCGGAAGGGGCCTTCTGATGGCCGACACCACCACCCGGCCGCGGCCCCACAGCACGGCGGCCCCGACTCCCGGCAACCGGCCGCGCCCGACCCGTCGTCCCTCCGCCCGGCCCGTGTGGGCCGAGCGCCCCTCCCGGGTCGGCACCGCGGCCAAAGGGTTCGTCCTCGCGGTGATCTGCCTGGCCGTCCTCTACCCGATGGTCTACATCCTGGCCGTCAGCCTCAGCGCCCAGAACGACCTGGCCGGCGACGGCCTCCTGCTGTGGCCCGAGCACTGGTCGCTGCAGTCCTACCGGACCATCCTGGAGGGCGGCCTGGTCACCCGGGCTCTGGTGGTCAGCATTCTCGTCACCGTCGTCGGCACCGCGCTGTCCATGGCGCTGACCGTCCTCACCGCCTACTCCCTCACCCGCACCCGCGAAGTGCCGGGCTCGCGCTTCGTACTGTGGCTCGTACTCGGCACCATGCTGTTCAGCGCGGGCATCATACCGAACTTCCTGATGGTCAAGCAGACCGGCCTGCTCAACAGCTACTGGGCACTGATCATCCCCGGTGCGATCAACGCCTTCAACCTGGTCGTCGTCCGCAACGCCTTCATGGAACTGCCCGCCGAACTCCTCGACTCGGCCAGGATCGACGGCGCCGGCGAGTGGCAGATCCTCTGGCGGATCGTGCTGCCGCTCTCCAAAGCAGTCCTCGCCGTGGTCTCGCTGTTCTACGCCGTCGCCCTGTGGAGCGACTTCTTCAGCGCGATGATCTACCTCAACGACACCACGAAGTGGCCGATCCAGCTGGTCCTGCGGCAGTACGTCCTTGAAGGACAGTCGATGACCCAGCTCGCGCCCAACCCCAACCGCCCCCTCCCGCAGCCGCAGACTCTGCAGATGGCCGTCACCGTGGTCGCCACCCTGCCGATCCTGATCGTGTACCCCTTCGTGCAGCGGTTCTTCACCAAGGGCATCCTGGTCGGCGCGATCAAGGGCTGAGCCCCTGCCCTCTACCCCTCCCCTCTCCACCACGACGCCGCACACCACGGCGCGGTCAGCCCTGCGCCGACCCCACCCTCACCCGGACACCAGAAAGGCCCCGTCATGAGACAGCCGATCACCTCCCCCTGACCTCCCGTCGCACCCTGCTCGCCGGCGCGCTCGGCCTCGGCGCCGGACTCACCCTCGCCGCCTGCGGAAGCAGTGGCAGCGGCAGCAGCGGTCACACCCCCGGCGCAGCCTTCCGCACCCCCAGGCCGGCCCGGTCCCCTCCCCGATGCCCGGTGAGCACCGCGACCCGATCCACGGCGTCCCCGCCGCCTACGACCGCTACCCGTCCGCCGCCGAGCAGTTCACCTCCGTGGCCAAGGCACCCGGCAGCGGCGGCACCATGACCGCCCTGATGCAGCTGGCCACCACACCCGCCCCCGGCCGCGGCGACAACCGCTGGTGGCAGGAGCTCGAGAAGCGGCTCAACCTCACCTGGCAGCCCACCCTCGTCGGCGGCTCCGACATCGGAGACCGCGCCCAGACCATCATCGCCAGCGGTGACATGCCTGACCTGTTCAACGTCAACCACTACTTCTCCCCGGCCATCGACCGCAGCGTCAAGCAGGGCGCCTTCACCGAACTCTCCGACTTCGTCGGCGGATCGGCGATCCTCGACTACCCGAACCTGGCCCGGCTGCCCGACTGGGCGTGGCGCAACAGCTCCATCGACGGCGGCATCTTCGGCGTGCCCCGCCCGACCCCGCTGGTCAACAACGTCGCCTTCTACCGCCAGGACTGGCGCAAGAAGCTCGGCATGGACGTGCCGCGCAACGCCGACGAGGTGTACGCGCTCCTGACCGCGTTCACCAAGTCCTCCCCGGCCGGCGCCGGCGTGAAAACCTGGGGCCTGTCCGACCTCAACAGCGGATTCTTCGCCGCGATGCACCGCGTCCCGTCCACCTGGCGCCTCAACCAAGACGGCACCCTCACCAAGGACCACGAGACTGACGAGTGGGAAGCGATGCTCGCCTACATGCGCAAGCTGTGGGTCGGCGGCGCCTTCCACCCCGACGCCCCCACCATGCCCTGGGACCAGCAGCGCCAGCTCTTCCTGAACGGCTCGATCGGCATGCACGCCGAAGGCTTCAACGGCATGGTCTCCGTCGGCGGCGACCTCGGCGTCATCCAGCGCAACAGCCCCGGCGCCGACCTCCAGCCGATGCTCCCGCCCGGCTTCGACGGCGGCAAGCCGCTCGTCGCCCAGGACACCGGCTACTGGGGGTACTACAGCATCCCCGCCAAGCTGCGCGGCAACAAGGACAAGATCCGCGAAGTCCTCCGGGTCTGCGACTACTTCGCCGCGCCGTTCGGCAGCAGCGAGTACACCTTCGTCAACTACGGCATCGCCGACCACCACTTCACCTACGCCCAGGACGGCTCCCCGGTCCCCACCAAGAACGCCGCCCGGCTCTCCGAACTCAGCATGGCCTACATGTGCCAGCCCTCCGAGCTGAACTTCTTCTTCGCCGGCCAGCCCGCCCAGGTCGCCAAGGACGCCCAGACCTTCCTGCACGACGCGATGCCCGTCAGTGCGCCCAACCCGGTCGTCAACCTGTACTCCGAGACCGCGATCTCCAAGACCCCGGTGCTCAATCAGCTCATCGACGACCTGATGGTCGCCGTCGTCACCGGACGCAAGCCGATCAGCGCCCTGGCCGAGGCCCGCAAGGCGTGGAAGAGCCAGGGCGGCGACCAGATGCGGGCCGAGTACGAGAAGGCCCTGGCGAAGAAGAACTGACCCGCCGCCCCGCCCGCACCACCCACTGGAGCACCCGTGACCATCAGCATCGGCATCGTCGGAGCCGGGCAGTTCGCCCGCGCGTTCATCCCGCTCTTCCAGGCCCACCCCGGCGTGCACGACGTGCGCCTGACCGAGGCCGTCCCCGAGCGGCTGGAACGCGAGGCCGCCCGCCACGGCATCACCACCACCTACGCGTCCTTCGAAGAGATGCTCGCCTCCGACGTCGACGCCGTCGCGATCTTCACCCAGCGCTGGACCCACGGCCCGCTCGTTGTCCAGGCCCTGGAGGCCGGCAAGCACGTCTACTCCTCCGTCCCGATGGCCGTCTCCGAGGAGGAGATAGCCGCCGTCGTCGAGACGGTCGGCCGCACCGGGCTCACCTACATGATGGGTGAGACCAGCTACTACAACCCGGCCGCCGTGTACTGCCGCAAACGGCGCGAGGAAGGCGCGTTCGGCGAGATCTTCTACGCCGAGGGCGACTACGTGCACGACATGGACCTGGGCTTCTACGACGCCTACAAGTTCAGCGGCGGCGACGGGTGGAAAGCCGATGCCAGCTTCCCGCCCATGTACTACCCCACCCACGCCCTGGGCGGGGTGCTCGCCGTCACCGGCTCCCACGTCACCCACGTCTCCTGCCTGGGTGTCACCGACACCCGCGGCGACGGGGTCTTCGACCGCGAGGTCAGCCGCTGGGGCAACGACTTCTCCAACGCCACCGCGCTGTTCCGCACCGCCGACGGCGGCGTGGTGCGCACCAACGAGATGCGCCGCGTCGGCTACCCGTCACCGCTGCGCGAGTCCCGGTTCCGCTTCTTCGGCACCGAGGGCAGCTTCGAGCAGCTCGCCACCACCACGCTGTGGCAGGACCGCGAGAAGGCCGAGGACATCGAGGAGCTGATGCGCACCGTCCCCACCGCCCGGCTCGACGACGAAGCGCTCGCCGACATCGACCCGTCGCTGCGCGACGCCTTCGTCAGCGGCTTCGCTCCCGTGCACGACCTGAGCCGGCTGCCCGCAGAGTTCACCGGGCAGCCCAACGGGCACGAGGGCTCCCATCAGTTCCTCGCCGACGACTTCGTCACCGCCTGCCTCACCGGTGACCTCCCGCCGGTCAACGCCTGGACCGCCGCCCGCTACACCCTGCCCGGACTGGTCGCCCACCGCTCCGCGCTGGCCGGGGAGTCCAGCTGGAGGTCCCGGACCACGGAGACGCCCCGCGCTGACCCGTCACCGCCGTCCCGCCCGCCCCTCCCCGGACGGGCGGGACGGCCGCACCCTGCCACCGCACCGGAGGAACCGACCACTGTGACCGCAACCACCCCGCTGGCCGTCCAGCTCTACGGCCTGGAGAAGGCCGTGACCGCCGACCGGCGCGACACCCTGCGCCGGCTCGCCGCCATGGGCTACTCCGGCGTCGAACCGTACGACGTGCTCACCGACCCGCACCGACTGCGTGCCGACCTCGACGAGTTCGGCCTGCGAGCGTGCAGCGCGCACGCCTGGATCACCGGCGACCAGCAGGCCGAGATCCTCAAGGCGCTGCCCGTGGTCGGCGCCGACACCGTGATCCTGCCCTACGCCGCCCCCGAGCGGTTCGCCGACCGCGATGCGGTCGCCGCCCTCGCCGGCGAGCTCAATGCCGCCGTCCGGGCCGCCGCCGAGCACGGCATTCGGGTCGGCTACCACAACCACGAGTTCGAGCTGTCCACGCTGCTCGACGGCGTCCCCGCGCTGGAGGTGCTCGCCGACCTGCTGAACCCGGCCGCGGTCCTGGAGGTCGACACCTACTGGGCCGCCGCCGGGGGCCAGGACGTGCCTGCCCTGCTCGGCCGCCTCGGCGACCGGGTCCGCCTGCTGCACGTCAAGGACGGCCCGATCACCGTCGACCGGGAGCAGCCGAACACCGCGGTCGGCGCTGGCCGGATGCCTGTCCCCGCGGTCCTCGCCGCCGCGCCCGCCGCCGAGTGGCACATCGTCGAACTCGACCAGTGTGCTGGGGACGTGTTCGACGCCATGGCGCAGAGCCACACCTACCTCACCACGGAGGGCGTGCGATGACCCCCGCGAACCAGCACCGTACCGGTCCGATGGGCGTCGCCGTCGTCGGCTGCGGCACCATCAGCGACCAGTACCTGACCAACCTGACGGCCTTCCCCGACCTGCGGGTGCTCATCTGCGCCGACCTCGCCCCGGAGCGCGCCCGCACCCAGGCCGAGGCGTACGGCGTCCCCGCCTGGGGTGGCGTCGCGGAGGCGCTCGCCCACCCGGACGTCGAACTGGTCGTCAACCTGACGGTCCCCGCCGCGCACGCCGAGGTCGGCCGGGCCGCCATCGAAGCGGGCAAGCACGTATGGAACGAGAAGCCACTGACAGCAGACACGGCCGGTGCCCGCGAGCTGCTCAAGGAGGCAGAGGCCGCGGGCCTGCGGGTCGGCGGAGCGCCGGACACCTTCCTCGGCGCCGGTCTGCAGAGTGCGCTGCGCCTGATCAGCTCCGGCACGATCGGTGCGCCGCTGACCGCGCTCAGCCTGATGCAGATCCCCGGCCCGGAGTCGTGGCACCCCGCCCCCGAGTTCCTCTACCGCGCGGGCGGCGGCCCGCTGTTCGACATGGGCCCGTACTACCTGACAGCCTTGGTCGCGGCCTTCGGCCCTGTCCGCCGGGTCAGCGCCGTCGGCTCCCGCTCCCGGGACCGCCGCACGATCGGGTCCGGCCCTCGGGCGGGTACCGAGTTCGACGTCACCGTGCCGACTCACGTCTCGGCGCTGCTGGAGTTCGCGGAGGGCGGCTCGGCCACCACGGTCTTCAGCTTCGAGTCCCCGCAGCTGCGGCTTGGGTTCGTCGAGGTCACCGGCACGGACGCCACCCTCGTCCTGCCCGACCCCAACCACTTCGACGGGCCTTCGCGGATCGAGGATGGTGGCCCCGGTCGCCAGGTCGCGGCCACCGGCACCACGGCGGGGCGCGGCACTGGCGTCCTGGACATGGCCCGTGCGATCCGCTCCGGCGAGCCGCACCGGGCGACCGGCGAACTGGCTCTGCACGTCCTCGCCGTGATGGAGGCGGTTGAGGCCGCCGTGGACACCGGCTCGCCCGTCGAGGTGGCGATCGGCGCCCCGTCGCCGCAGGCCCTTCCCGAGGACTGGGACCCGTACGAGACCACCCTCCGTACCTGACCTCTCCGCACGACCGCGGCCGGTAGCGACTCTGATCGGTACCGGCCGCGACGATTGCCCTAAAGAGGAGCTAACACAAGCCCTCGTGCGGCCATGTCTCGTGGTCTGTCAGCTCGTTGGTCCATCCGTGGGGAAGGTGAAGGGACCGCCGTGGGTGGTATCAGACGATCGGCTCTGTCGCTGATTCGGTGGTGACGGAGAGCGTCATCATGTGACGATCTGTTGTGCTTGATGCCAATGAGCTTGTGAACACGGTGTTTTCGGGACTGTTGCCGCTGGTCCTGGAGAGCGTGGCGGACGAGGTGGAGCTGATCCGGGTCCGTGCCCGGACGCCGGGCGGTCCGGTCACGTGCCCGACCTGCGGGGTCGAGACCGAGCGGGTGCACGGCTACCACTGGCGGACCGTGGCAGACGTGGCCGCGGACGCGCGCCGGGTCGTCGTGGTGGTCCAGGTCCGGCGCCTGGTCTGCCCGACGCGGGGCTGCCGCCAGACGTTCCGCGAAAGCTCCCCGGCGTCCTGGAACACTACCAGCGCCGCACACCCCGGCTGTCTTCGCAGGTCAGCGCCGTGGTCCGCGAACTGGCCGGCCGGGCTGGCGCGCGGGCGTTATCGGCCCTGGGCATGCGCGTTTCCCGACATACCGCCCTGCGCATGCTGCTGCGGCTGCCCTGGCAAAGCCCCGGACGCCGCGCGTGCTCGGGGTGGACGAAGCGTGGGTCCGCAACGATCCGAGGCGAACCGTCGCCCGGGTCCCGTCTCACGGAGGCACCCCAGCCATGACCGCCACCGGCTCCGAGCTCACCGGGGACTACGTCCTCGACCCCGCCCACACCCGGATCGGCTTCGTTGCCCGCCACGCCATGGTGACCAAGGTCCGCGGCTTCGAGGGCACCGCCCACCTGGACGGCACCGATCCCGCCCGGTCCACCGCCCGGGTGGTCATCAAGACCGAGAGCATCGAGACCGGTGTCGAACAGCGCGACCAGCACCTGCGCACCAACGACTTCCTGGACGCCCCCGACTTCCCCGACATCACCTTCCGCAGCACCGCGGTCGAGGCCCGCTCCGACATCGAGTACCGCGTCACCGGCGACCTGACCATCAAGGAGACCACCCGCCCGGTCAGCATCGACTTCGAGTACACCGGCAACGCCGTCGACCCCTACGGCAACCTGCGGGTCGGCCTGGAAGGATCGGTGACCATCTCCCGCAAGGAGTTCGGCGTGAGCTGGAACGCGGCCCTGGAAGGCGGCGGCGTGCTGGTCGCGACAAGATCCACCTGGAATTCGACATCTCCGCGATCAAGCAGAGCTAGCAGCACGGGACCGGCCTCCGTACCCGTCGCAGGCAGTCGAACGTGCGGCGCGACTGCCGTCCCCGCTCTGCACGGCAAACATCGTGCGGGAGCGGGCGGTGAGCCGCCGTCGATGCCGGGCGCCCGGCTGCGCTGGTGGATCCACTGCGATGCCCAGTCCATCTGCCCGGGGAAAGTTTCCAGGTCACGGCACTGTCCTCGGTGCGTGGGCGGGACTGGCATTCCCGGCCCGGCAGCCCCATGGCCCTCATGAGGTGCTGCTCGGTAGAGCGGCCGCGTCCATACGGCGGCCGAACCTCCCACGGCCGAAACCCGGGACGTTCCTCGCCCCGGTTCCGGCCGGCTGGATCACCCGCCCGTCCCCGTGCGTACCCGCGGCTCCACCGCACGGTCGTGCCGGTGCTATGCGTTGACGGACGCCGGCGCGGTGCGCTTCGCGCAGGTCTGTCCGCCTCCGGCAGCCGGCCGATCTTCGGCGCCGACCTCGCCCGCGACCGCAGCCCCGGAGTCGCCGTGGCGCAGCGGCGCCGCAGTCCGCCCCGCGGCGGGGCGGTCGTGCCCGGTCCCGCCTCGGAACCCGCCCCAGGCCCTCGTCGCCAGGCGACCGGACACCGCGACGCAGCTCCTCGCCCCCTGGCGTGAGATCCGAGGAGCACGCCGTCGGCGTCGCCCCCGGCACCTCCACCGGCGTTCCGCGTAAGCGCTGCGACGCCGCGATGGTCCGCGGCGGCTGGCTACCTTGACGAACGTGCCACACCGTCCCAGTTCCAGCGGACCCAGCCCCTGCTGCGAGTTTCCGGGACGGGGGAGGCCGAGGGCGATCCTCACCCGTCCCGGTAGGTGCAAGAGGAGAACTTCTGCCGGACTGCGTCCCCACGTGGTGAGGCCCACCGAGCTGGTCTCGGTGGGCCTCGTTCGCGCTGGTGGCGTCAGCAGACCGGGGTGCCTGCGTACAGGTTGCTGTCTGCGACGCCGTTGGTCACGCTGCGGGTGTAGTAGCCGCAGGTGGGGCGGTTCTTGAAGTCGTAGGTGGCGCCGGGGCTGATCCGCCAGATCTTGTAGTTCGAGTAGGTCAGGGGCTTGCCGGACGCGGCCTGCTCAGGCTGGTGGTCGCCCAGGACCACGTAGGCGTCCTGGCCGTAGAGGGTGGCCAGGCCGTTGTTGTCGATGAACAGGGAGCCGCCTTCCTCCACGCCTACGCCCCATGCCTTGCCGCCGGTGGTCAGGCCGTCCTTGATGGCCCGGGCGACGAAGGCCATGGTGCGACCCATCCGATCCCTTGTGACGAAGTGTGAATCGTTGATCGTGTCGGCATAGTTGGGCCAGTTGAACATGCCGGTGGTGAAGGTGATGCTGCGGTCGTAGGGGTTCGCGAGCGCGGTGGCGGAGTCGGTGCTTGCCGTGCACGCGTCGTAGACGATGGCGCTGTTGACGTGGTGGCCCGCACTCCCGCCGCCGACGCCGCCGCCCTTGTTCACCACCGACTGAACGGAAGCTTGCAGGGGAGTTCCCTTCCAGTGCACGTAGTTGCACTGGTTTCCGCCGGCGAAGTACACGAACTCTGCGTTCCGCACGTCCGTGTTCACCTGGGCGTTGGAGGCGTCCTGGGTGGCGGTGAGCACGTCTGTGGTGCAGGAGTTGACGTTCGGGAGGCCGATGATGACATCGCACTCGGGGGTGGGACTGCCCGAGGCGGTGGAGGCTGCCAGGACGACGACGTCGATGGTGCCGCTGCCGCCGCGTACTGCGTCCACCGCTCGGGTCATGCTGGCGGGAATGATGGCTCCCGACCCGTTCATGGTGTAGGCGGGCCCGCTCCATGAAGGGCGCGTGACGTCGGTCGCGCTTCCCTGGCGGTAGCGGCTGACCTTGGCTTCTGCGACGGCCGGCAGGGCCAGCACTGTGCCTGCGGTGAGAAGGCCTGCGAGCAGAACCCGCACGGCTCGGCGTCTCCGGGCGGGAGACGGTGGTGTGGTGGGCATAGTTCCTCCAGCTCGCGATGGGGGGTGATGAGCCGACTCGACCCTGCAGGGGTGGAACGTAAAGTACAGAGTCGCGAGAAGTTGCGGTAGATGTATCTCTTGTTTCTCTGGTGGCGTTCGAGCGACGCCTGGCCCGAGGCGGAGGGGTAACGGGGCGGCGGACCCCGGCCGTCGCCGAAGGTGCGGGTCGCGGCCGTGGTGTCATCTGCTCCCCGCCGCTCCGCGCCGGACCCCCACCGCCAACGGACCGGTGCGCCGAAGGCGGCGGTGGCCCAGCAGCGACAGCCCTCCGGATTAGTGCCGCCTCACGCTTCGGCCCATGCGTTCCGATCAGTCCAGGGCGCCGTTGATCGTCGCCTTGGGGATCGCGATGCCGGGCAGGTGCCGGGCGGCCAGGATCTTGCCGTATGTGCCGTCGTCCATCAGGGACTGCAAGGCGCCCTGGATGGCCTCCTTGAGGCCGGAGGCACTCTTCGAGACGCCGATTCCGATGGGGGAGGCGCTGGTCTCGCCGACCGCCTCCCGGCCGGTCACGGCGTCGAAGACGGTGCCTCCCTCCGCGGTCTCGGAGACGTAGACCGCCGTCACCTCGTCCAGGAAGTCCGCCACCACCTTCCCGCTGCGCAGGGCGAGCTGCGCCTCGGAGTCCTTCGGGAAGGCCATCACGGTGATCGGAGGCTTGCCCTGGGACTTGCAGAGCTCCTGGCGCTGGTCGAGGATCTTCTGGTGGTTGGTGCCGGTCTGCACCGAGACGGCCTTGCCGCACACGTCGGTGACGACCTTGATCCCGTCCGGGTTGCCCTTCTTGACGAGCCATCCAGGGCCGGCGTTGATGTAGTCGACGAAGTCCACGGCCTTCTCGCGTTCCTTCTTGTCGGTCATGGCCGACATGACAGCGTCGAATTTCCCGGCCTGGATCGCCGGGAGGATCCCGTCGAACTTCTGGGCCTGGAAGTCGAACCTGATGCCGAGGCGGGCTCCGACGGCGGCGCCGAGATCGACGTCGATGCCGACGATCTTCTTGCTGCCCTCGCTCTCGTACATCTCGAACGGCGGGTACGGGACGTCCGAGGCCACCCGGATGACGGCCGCCTTCCTGATGTCGGCCGGCAGCTTGGCGGCGAGCTCGGGCGAGGCGCTGATCGCGATGCCCTGGACGGACACGGGGGCAGATGATGCCGGAGCTGAGTCCGAGCCGGTCCTCGCAGTGCTTCCGCATGCGCTGAGGAGCGGGCTGCAGAGGGCTGCGGTGGCCGTGATCACGGCGAATCTGGTCATGGTCGAGCGGTTCGCGGGCATGGGGGCCTTCCAGAGCTGCAGGAGGTGAGCGGCGAGCGCGCCGAGCCGGCGTGAACAGAAATTACATGTAGTCGAAGTCAGTCGTGAATGTATTGAAGGTTACGTTCCAGCAACATGCGGTCGGCGTCGGCAAGAAGGTGCCCTGCGGTGGCACCGTCCGGCACGCCGGCGTCCCAGGCATCGCTCACTGTCAGCGCGAACGCGAGCCGCATCTGAGCCCACCTGCTCCGGGGCTGCCATGGACGCGCCTGTCTGCAAGGCGCAGGGGATGGCGATCTGTTAGTTCGGCGCCAATCGGTGGCCATGGCAGCGATCCGCGGCAGGAGTGCAGGGCGCGCAATGAGTCCGCCGTGCGGGCGGGGGTGTTGATCGAAGCGAGGGGCTCCCGAGTGGCACCGCCAAAGCCGACTGGCATGGATCAAGCGAAACATCTATCGCATAGACAGCTGAAAATGTAACGTATAAGACAACCGGGCAGTGCAGCCCACCGATTGAGACGGGCGTTCATGGACCCTCAGCGACTCGAGCATGACCTGATCGGCGATCGGCATGTTCCGGCGGACTCGTACTACGGCATCCACACCCTGCGTGCCCTGGAGAACTTCCCCTTGTCGGGCGTGCCGATCTCGGCCCACCCCGAACTCGTCGTCTCGCTCGCCGAGGTCAAGCTCGCCTGCGCCCGTGCGAACTCCAGCCTCGGGCTCCTCGACTCGGCGCGGGCGCACGTGATCATGGAAGCTGCTGATGAGATCCGCCATGGACTTCTCCATGAGCACTTCGTCGTCGATGTGCTGCAGGGCGGTGCAGGGACGTCGTCCAACATGAACGCGAACGAGGTGATCGCCAACCGGGCCCTCGAACTGTGGGCCGCATGCGCGGCGACTACAACCACCTCAGCCCCAACGACCATGTGAATCTCGGGCAGAGTACCAATGACGTCTACCCGACAGCCGTCAAGCTCGCCCTGCACGCAGCTGTCGGCGGTCTCCTGCCGGCGATGGGGCGACTGGCGGACACGTTCGCCGACCGAGGGCGGGCCTTCGCCGATGTCGTCAAACTGGGCCGGACCCAGCTCCAGGACGCCGTCCCGATGACACTCGGGCAGGAGTTCGCCGTCTTTGCGCTGACTGTCAGGGACGACCGCGACCAACTCGAGCGAGCGGTCGGGCCGCTGCGCGAGGTGAACGTTGGTGGGACGGCGATCGGCACAGGATTGAACGCAGCCTCCGGCTATGCCGCGGCCGCTGTCAACGAGCTCGCGGATCTCACGGGGGTGGCAGTGAGGCCAGCGCGCGACCCGATCGAGGCGACCCAGGGAGTGGGGGCCTTCCTGCAGCTCGCTTCGGCGTTCAAGTGCTTCGCCATGCGGCTGTCGAAGATCTGCAATGACCTCAGGCTGCTGGCTTCGGGCCCCCAGGCCGGCCTTGCAGAGATCAGGCTTCCGGCACTGCAGGCCGGGTCGAGCATCATGCCAGGCAAGGTGAACCCGGTGCTGCCGGAGGCCGTCAACCAGGTCTGCTTCGAAGTCGTCGGAGTCGAGGCTGCTGTCGCCCTCGCGGGGCAATCGGGGCAGCTGCAGCTCAATGCCTTCGAGCCGCTGATGGCGCATCTCCTGCTGACGGCCGCCAACCGGCTGGAGCGCGCCTGCGATCTCCTGGCAATCCGTTGCGTCGCAGGGATCGAGGCCGACGCCGGCAGACTCCGGGGTTATGCCGAAGGAAGTGCGGCCCTCGCCACGGCGCTCAATCCTGTCCTCGGCTACCAACGTGCGACCGAGGTTGCGCAGCGGTCGGTCGCTGAGCGCCGGCCAGTACGCGAGATCGCGCTGGAGGGGGCTTGGTTTCGGCGGCCGCGCTCGGCGATCTGCTCGACCCGATGCGTCTTGCAGGTCGATGACCGAAGGGCTCTTGGCCGGGCGTTGAGAACCCCTCCGATTTCGGGTCGGCATCGCGATGCGTCAGCAGAGGGAGGAGTGGGCGGGGCGGGTCGGCGAAGGGGCGGCGCAGCTGCTCCTCCAGGTCCGGTGGCTGGCACGCCCTTGTCCAGCGTACGTGCAGGGGTTCGACGTTCTTGCCTGGAAGTTGGCCGGGCGTGACACCCGAGGGGGAGTTCCACCCCAGCTTGTGAACGGTCTGCACAGATGAGGTGCCGCCGGCGCCAGATGTAACAGCCAGTGAAGATGATCTTGGCGCTGACATGCGAATCTTTGGCCTCGGGCTACGCTCTGTGCCGTTACACCTTTGTATCCTGCGTTACATCTAGATATTTAGATGGCGCATGTGTAATTTTTGATCTCGTTCGATGGACCGGCCCAGAAGGTCGGACGTGCCAGCCCGAAAGAAGTTGCGACCATGAAGATCTCCAGCTCCGGCAGACTCGCATCCGCTGCGGCTCTCGCCCTCTGCGTCAGTCTGGCCACCGCCGCATGCGGGAGCAGCGGCGCCGACTCAGCTGGGTCCGCCGATACGCGTGCCGGAGCGGCGGTGACCGTCGCAGGCATCGAGGTCCGGCCGGACGCGGCCCTGCACGCCGGTCTCCCGGATGCTGTGAAGAAGGCCGGCAGGGTGCGGGTCGCCACCGACATCCCCTACCCGCCGTTCGAGATGTACGTCTCGGAGGGCAGTAAGGAGATGACCGGCCTCGACTACGACCTGGGCCAGGCCATCGGCGCGAAGCTCGGCGTGAGGTTCGAGTTCCAGGCGCAGAAGTTCGAGGGCATCGTGCCGGCCATCCAGGCGGGCAAGTACGACGCCGCGATCAGCGCCATCACCGACAACAAGGACCGCGAGCAGGTTGTCGACTTCGTCGACTACTCGGCCTCCGGGACAGGCCTGATGGTGGCGAAGGGCAACCCCGAGAAGATCGTGACCCTGGACGACCTGTGCGGCCGCAGCGTCGCGGTGCAGACCGGCACCAACCAGCAGAAGCTGCTGGAGAAGCATCAGGACGCCTGCCGTACCACCAATCGCGGGCCGATCCACATCCAGGCGTTCCCCAAGGACTCCGACGCCCAGCTCGCCCTGCGCTCCGGCAAGGCCGTCGCCGATGTGCTCACCAAGCCCGCGGCCGGCTGGACGGCGAAGACCGCCGACGGCGGTGCCTCCTTCGAGGTCGTCGACGACCCC
Organism: Kitasatospora paranensis; assembly: GCF_039544005.1. NCBI lineage: Bacteria > Bacillati > Actinomycetota > Actinomycetes > Kitasatosporales > Streptomycetaceae > Kitasatospora > Kitasatospora paranensis. The sequence continues at coordinate 273,418 of NZ_BAABKV010000001.1, read as the reverse complement.
GCAGCGGCCGGCGGCTACAACGCCTCCCCGAACGGGATCGCGATCGCCAAGAACCTCCCGCAGCTCACTGACGCGGTGCAGAAGGCGCTCCAGGAGCTGATCGACGACGGCTCCCTCGCCAAGATCTACGACAAGTACGGCGTCGCCTCCATCGCCGTGAAGCAGGCCACCAGGAACGGCGCGGTGGACTGACATGGCACCCACCACCCACCAAGCCACGACGGCGCCCGCGGGCGAAGCCGCCGCCGATCGACTGATCGCCGTCCCCGTGCGGCACTGGGGACGCTGGATCGCCGCTGCCCTCGCCCTGCTCTCCCTGGTCGGACTCGTCGGCTCGCTCGCCAAGAATCCGAACCTGCACTGGGACGTGGTCGGCCACTACCTGTTCGCGGACCTGATCTTCGAGGGTCTGGTCACCACCCTGTGGCTCACCGTCGCCGCGATGGCGATCGGCCTCGGCCTCGGCACGCTCGTCGCCGTGATGAGGCTCTCGAACAACTCGGTGCTTTACGGATTCTCCTCACTGTTCGTCTGGCTCTTCCGCGGCACGCCGCTCCTGGTGCAGATCATCTTCTGGGCGTACGCCGCCGCCCTCTACAAGCACCTGATGATCGGCATCCCGTTCACCACCGTCACCTTCGTGCAGTTCGACACCAACAGCCTGCTCACCCCCTCGATCGCCGCCCTGCTCGCACTCGGACTCAACGAGGCCGCCTATGCCTCCGAGATCGTCCGCGCCGGCATCCAGTCCGTCGACCCGGGCCAGGCCGAGGCCGCACACTCCTCGGCATGAAGCCCGCGCTGACGATGCGCCGCATCGTCCTGCCGCAGGCCATGCGCGTCATCATCCCCCGATGGGCAACGAGACCATCAACATGCTCAAGACCACCGCCTACGTCTCGGTGATCGCCGCCCACGACCTGATGTCCAACATCCAGGACGTGTACGCCCAGAACTACCAGGTCATCCCGATGCTCGTGGTCGCGGCACTCTGGTACCTCGCGCTGACCACGGTGCTGTCCGTCCCCCAGGCCTGGCTGGAGCGCCGCTACGGCCGCGGCACCGCCCGTATGGGCCAGGTCTCACCACTGCGCCGCATGTTCGTGGGCGTCACCGACCTCTTCACTGCCAACCGCAACCGGAAGGGCTGAACCCGTGGCCCAGCCCATGGTGCACGCCGAGGGCGTGCGCAAGCACTACGGGAAGCTCGAGGTCCTCAAGGGCATCGACCTCACCGTCGAACGCGGCCAGGTCTGCTGCCTGCTCGGCCCCTCCGGCTCCGGCAAGTCGACCTTCCTGCGCTGCATCAACCACCTGGAGAAGGTCGACGGCGGCCGCCTGACCGTCGACGGCGACCTCGTCGGCTACCGCCAGGCCGGCAACCGGCTCCACGAGCTCCGCGAGACCGAGGTCGCCGAACGCCGCCGCGAGATCGGCATGGTCTTCCAGCGCTTCAACCTCTTCCCCCACATGACCGCCCTCGAGAACATCATCGAGGCTCCCGTCCGGGTGAACGGCGTCAACAAGAGCGATGCCCGTGCTGAGGCCCAGCGCCTGCTGGACCGGGTCGGCCTCGGCGACCGCGCAGACCACTACCCGTCCCAGCTGTCCGGCGGCCAGCAGCAGCGCGTCGCGATCGCCCGGGCGCTGGCGATGAAGCCCAAGCTGATGCTCTTCGACGAGCCGACCTCCGCGCTCGACCCGGAACTCGTCGGCGACGTCCTGGATGTCATGCGGGACCTCGCCTCCGAGGGCATGACGATGGTCGTGGTCACCCACGAGATCGGCTTCGCCCGCGAGGTCGGCGACACCGCCGTCTTCATGGACGACGGCGTCGTCGTCGAGGCCGGCGACCCCCGCACCGTCCTGGTGAACCCGGAGCAGGAGCGCACCAAGGCGTTCCTGTCCAAGGTCCTGTGAGCGCCAACGCCAACCAGGCGCCGACCACGGACCGCCCGCGGGCCAGCGCCGCCGACCTGCGGGCCGCTGCCGAGGCGGCCATGCCGTCCTACCTCGCGGACCTTGCCGACCTAGTCGCCATCGACTCCGGCTCCTACAGCCCCGAGGGTGTGAACCGGGTGGCCGACTGGGTCGAGCGGCGTCTGGAGCGCATCGGCTTCACCACTGAACGGATTCCCGCCCGCCTGCCCGGCGGACCGTGCGGCGACGTGCTCGTCGGCCGTCTCGCCGGCACACTGCCCGCCGCCGACGGTGGGGCCCGGATCGTTCTCGTCGGGCACATGGACACCGTCTTCGAGGAGGGCACCGCTGCGGCCCGCCCCTTCCACACGGACGGTCACCTGGCCCACGGGCCCGGCGTCAGCGACGACAAGGGAGGCCTGCTCGCCGGCATCACCGCCGCCGACCTCCTTGTCCGGCAGGGCCGGACCGCCTTCGCCGAACTGGTCGTCCTCGCCACCCCGGACGAGGAGATCGGCTCGCCCGCCAGCCGACCGATCACCGAACGTGTCGCCGCCGGAGCCGACTACGCCCTCGCGCTGGAGTGCGCCCGGGAGAACGGCGACCTTGTTGTCGAACGCAAGGGCGTCGCCGACCTCCTCGTGACGGTCACGGGACGCGCAGCCCATGCGGGCATCGAACCCGAGCGCGGCGCCAATGCCGCCCTTGCCGCCGCGCACCTTGTGGTCGACCTCCAGGCACTCAACGACCGCTGGCCCGGCGTCACCCTCAACGTCGGCGTCGTACGGGCCGGCACCCGCACCAACATCGTCTGCCCCCAGGCCGAATTGCAGGTCGAGGTTCGCGCCACGACCACAGCCGGCCTGCACACCGCGATCACTGCGATCCGGCAGTCCGCCGCCCGCACCGCGGTCGAGGGCACCACCGCCCGCGTCGACCAGCTCGACCTGTGCCCGCCGATGGAGAACACGCCAGCCGCGCAACGCCTGCTGGCCCTCGCCCGCGGGGCTGCCGCCGACCTCGGCCTCGACGTTAACGGCGCCTCCACCGGCGGCGTCGGCGACGCCAACCTCACCTCCGGCCTCGGCATCCCCACCCTGGACGGACTCGGCCCGATCGGCGGCGCCGACCACACCCCCAGGAGTGGCTCGACACCGCCAGCGTGCCCAGCCGCATCGCCCTGCTCGCGGTCCTCGTCGACCGCCTGCGCAAGGCCTGACCCCGACCACCGGGTGCGCGCCGCCGGCGGGCCGCACGCACCCGGCCCTTCCGCTCCATCCCTTTCGGCTCCACCCCCTCACCCCGACGGGAGACCCCGGATGCACCGAATCCCGCTTTCCCCGCGCGCAGGTCGCGCGGCCCTTGCCCTGACTGCCGCCGTCATCCTGACCGCGGCAGCCGTCCCGGCCGCCTGGGCCCACACCGAACAGGACAGTGGAACACTGATCCTCGTCGGCGGCGGCCTGAAGGACAACAACTCCGAGATCTACGGCGAGATCATCACCAAGGCCGGCGGCGAAGGCCACGCCCGCATCGGCGTCCTCACCGCCGCATCCGTCCCCGAGAGCCAGGACCCGAACGCCGGCGACCCGGCCACCTGCTCCAACTCGGCCTGCAACGGCGCCTACTACGCCGACCTGTTCAAGCAGTTCGGCGCCGCGGACGCCCAGTGGATCCCGATCGACATCGAGCACGTCGACGCTGCCGACTCCGACGCCGTGGTCGCACAGGTCAACTCCATGACCGGGTTCTTCTTCGGCGGCGGCGACCAGTACCGCTACGTCACCAGTCTCCTGCACGGCGCAGCGCACACCGACTCCAAAGTTCTCGCCGCGATCCGCGCGAAGCTGGCGGCGGGCGCCGTCGTCTCCGGTTCCAGCGCGGGTGCCCAGATCGCCTCCGGCCCGGACATGGTCACCGGCGGCGACAGCTACCAGGCCCTGCGGGACGGCTCCGCACCGGGCTACTTCGACGACGCCACCAAGCTCGGCTACCTTCCCGACGGTGGATTCGACTTCCTCCGGGCCGGCCTGCTCGACACCCACACCGGCACCACCGGCCGGGAGGGCCGGGCCATCCGGCTCGCCGCAGACACCGGCCAGGACCGGGTCTTCGCCCTCGACGAGGACACCGCCATCGAGGTCGAGAACGCCGGCACCCGCCGGGAGAGCCTGCGGGTCCTGGGCAGCCACGGCGTCTCCGTCCTCGACCTGAGGAATGCCCGCACCCGCCAGCGCGACGCGGGCTGGTCCATCGACAACGTCCGCTACAGCTACCTCACCGACGGCGACCGCTACAACCCCCTCACCTGGCACGCAGAACCCGCCACCGGGAAGACCGTCCTGCGCGCCGACTCAGCCACCCCCGTGCCCTCCAACAACGACGTCTTCTACTCCGTCGACAACCCCGAGGGCACCCCGTACTCGTTCTCCGGAACCGCTCGGGCCCTCACCGCCACGACGGCGCAGCGCACCGCCACCGCCACGACCTACGAGTCCGCCCCCACGTTCCAGGTCACGTTCACCAAGACCGGTGCCACCCGCGCCTGGACGACCGACGGACACACCGCGGCCTCGCTCACCGAACTGACCATCGCCATCGCCCCGCACTGACACGTTCCGGGTCGACCGGGCCCAGCCCGGACCGGCACGATCAGCAGGCGTCACCTCCGCAGCCCGGCCCGCTAGGCTCGGAGGTGACGCCCCTACCCCGTCCCTCTCCGGACGCGGGCACACATTCGGAAGGAACCTCCCCCATGGCCACTGGCGCCCTCGCCGAAGAGATCCGCCAGCGGCTGGGCCAGTGCAGCCCCGCCGAACGCAAGGTCGGCCGGGTCCTCCTCGCGGGCTGGCCGGCAGCCGGCTTCGAGACCATCGCCACCCTCGCCGACCGTGCCGCCGTCAGCGCACCCACCGTCATCCGCTTCGTCAACCGCCTGGGCTACAAGGGCTTCCCGGACTTCCAGACCGCACTGCGCGCCGAACTCGACGAACGCAACGCCTCCCCGCTCTCCCTGTACGCAAGCGGCTCCTACGCCGACGAGGCCGAAGGGTCCGCCGCCGGAAAGGCCGGTCCTGCCGGGCTGTTGCGTCACGGCAGCGAGGTCTTCACCACCGCCGTCGGCCGCACCCTGGCGGAGCTGACCCCGCACGACGTGGAATGTGCCGTCCAACTGCTGGCGGACCCGAAGCGCAGGATCACTCTTGCCGGTGGCCGGTTCACCCATCTCCTCGCCCAGTACCTCGGACTGCACCTGATGCAACTGCGCGACGATGTGCGCTTCCTGCCGGACCGGCCGGTCGAGCGCACGGCGGTGCTGGCCGCGCTGAACCGCCGGGACGTCCTGGTGGTCTTCGACTACCGCCGCTACGAGGACGACAAGGTGACCATGGCCGACATCGTCCAGGAACGCGGCGGGAAGACCGTACTCTTCACCGACACCTGGCTCTCCCCGGTGGCCTCCCGGGCCGAGGTCGTGCTGCCCAGCCAGGTCGCCGCACCGTCGCCGTACGACAGCCTGGTGCCGACCCTGGCCGTGGTCGAAACCGTCGTGGCCGGCATCCTCACCACACTCGCCGAACCGGGCCACCGTCGCATGCAGGTGGGGGAGGACACCGCCAAGCGCCTCGGCCTGGCGTAGCCCCCGCATCGATCCAGGAACGATCGCTTCCCCAGCGGGGCAATGAGATGAGCTACCCCAACGCTGGATTGCGGCCAGATCTTCTTGCGCTGGCTCGTTGGTCCGTCCGTGGGGAAGCTTAAGGAGCGGCCGCGCGCGTGGTGCCGGACGATCTGTGGGATCGGATCGAGCCGTTGCTGCCGGTGCGGGAGCGCAGGTCGCGCAATCCGGGCCGGTTCCCTGTAGATGATCGTGGGTGTCTGCAGGGATCCTGTTCGTGCTGCACACCGGCATCCAGCGGGATTGGCTGCCCCAGGAGCTGGGTTTCGGCTCGGGGATGACGTGCTGGCGCCGGTTTCGGGACTGGCACGAGGCGGGCGTGTGGGACCGGCTTCACCAGGTCCTGCTGACCGAACTGCACCGCGCGGGGAAGCTGGACTGGTCCCGGGCGGTGATCGACGGCTCCCATCACCAGGCTCGTAGGGGCGGCACAAAACAGGCCCGAGCCCGGTCGACCGCGCCCGGCCGGGCTCGAAGCACCCCGCTCGCATCACTCGGACCAGCGGCAACCGCCACGACGCCATCCGGGTGCCGCCGCTGCTGAACGCGATCCGGCGTATCCGCCGCGCCACCGGCCGCCCCCGTCATCGCCCGCGCCAGCTGTTCGCCGACCGCGGCAACGACTACGACACGTTCCGCCGGATGCTGTGGCAGCGCAAGCGCGGCATCAAGCCGGCCACGCCCGCCGAGGAGTCGCGCAGGGCTCCGGCCTGGGCACCGTCCACTCGGTAGTGGAGCGCACCAACACCTGGATCCAAGGCTTCCGACGCCTCCGCATCCGCTGAGGATACGCGACGACAACCACAAGGCTTCCTCAAGCTGGCCTGTCGCCTGATTACCTACAGACGCGTCCGCGCTGTGCGTGTCATCCACTCAATGTAACGCCAACTACACGTGCCTGAAAAGATCTCGTCTAGTGGTTCGAAGTAGCTTCCCCTGGAGATTCCTCCTGCATGCAGGGGTGATCTCTGCGGTTGGGAAAATCTTTGCTGTTGAAGCATGAGTTACATGTTCCCAGGCTGTTCATTCATCTGTATGTTCCATTTCGACGCCATCCCCACGATGGGTCACCCCCACGCCCCCGCAGCCAGGAGGACTCGTGAGACCGAGCCTGTCCAGACTTCCGCGTCGACCCGCCATCGTCCTTGCCATCGCCCTGCTGGCCGGCGCGAGCGCCGTGGCCGTACCGCAGACTGCCCACGCCTCCGTCAGCCGGGTGCGCCTCGGCAGCTCCACCGATGTCAGCCGGAGCAGTTGGAGCGGCCCGGCCTTCACCATGAACGGCGACGGGGCCGTCGTCCCCGCCACCATGACCAAGGCGATCAACGCCATCACCGGCGGGACGGGCAGCATCGACGTCACCGTCCTCGCCGACTCCGCCCCGAGCTCCGGCAGCGCCACCCCGGAGTGCGACGTCATCATGGGCCTGAGCGGCATCAACTCCTGCACCACCGACGTCGTCACCTCCGCCGCCGACGGCAACAGCAGCCAGGTCAACACCGATGTCCGCAATGCCGAGTTCGTCTACTTCGCCGGCGGCAACCAGTGCGTCTACGCGTCCTGGAAGGGCACCGCGCTCCAGGCGTCCGTGCAGTCCGTCGTCGCCAAGGGCGGCGGTTCCGGCGGCGGCAGCGCAGGCACCCACATCAACAGTGCGATCGTCTACGACGCCTGCGGCGGCGGCACCGACTCCCCACCGCGCTCGCCAACCCGTACGACAGCACCGTCACCTTCACCACGGGCATGTTCTCCTGGCCCAACTACGCGGACACCATCGACGACTCGCACTTCGTCACCCGCGACCGGATGGGCCGTACGATGGCGTTCGTCGCCCGGGCGGTCAAGGACGGCCTGACCACCTCCGGCAAGGCCTGGGGGTCGGCATCGAGCAGGGCGGCGGGTCGCTCTTCCTCGACAGGAACGGCCTCGGCACGCTCTCCGGCGCCGACGCCTACATCGTGCTCGGCGACCACCAGCCCGAGAAGGCCGTCTCCGGCAGCCCGCTCACCTACTCCGGCTACAAGATCTGGCACCTCACCGACGGCAGCACCTTCGACTTCAAGAACCGGCCCACCTGCGGCTACTACCTCAGGAGCGTCACCAACGGCGTCGCCGACGCCAACCTCTACAGCGGCACGCCGGTCACCACCTGCCAGAGCGGCGGCAACACCGTCACGGTCACCTCCCCCGGCAACCGGACCACCGCCCTCGGGACGGCCGTCAGCCTCCAGCTCAACGCGACCGACTCGGCGGCGGGCCAGACCCTTTCGTACACCGCGACCGGCCTGCCCGCCGGACTGTCCATCAGCGGCAGCGGCCTCGTCACCGGCACCCCGACCACCGCCGGGACCTCCACCGTCACCGTCACCGCCACCGACACCACCGGCGCCAGCGGCTCCACCACGTTCACCTGGACGGTCACCAACAGCGGCGGCGGCTCGACATACACCGAAGCCGAGCCGAACGACTCCACCAGCGCCGCCAACAACATCTCCGCACTCGCCTTCCCCCTCACGCTCACCGGAAGCATGAAGAGCACCTCCGACCGCGACTACTACGCCCTCACACTCACCAACGGTCAGACCGTCACCGTCAACTGCTCCATCCCGACGGCCTACGACGCCGACCTGTACCTCCTCAACTCCAGCGGCAGCACCCAGACCCGGTCCGTCAACAACGGCAAGGGCGTGGCCGAGGCACTCACCTACACAGCCGGCAGCTCCGGCACCTACTACATCGACCTGGAGGCCTACAGCGGCTCCGGAAGCGCGACCTACAGCTGCGCCGTCAGCAAGAGCTGACCCCGAGGTGGGGCGAGCTCGGGCGTGCCGGCGGCGAGCGGTCGAATGAACCCAATGTTCGCCCGTCCGCCGGTGCGTGATCGCGTTGTACATGTGCCACGGGTCCGGGATGGCGAGATTCTGCTCCCCCGAGCATGCCAGTCCGCTCGTCGGCACGAATCGGCCCGACTCGCACACGGTCAGGGCAGCAGTGCGTACCACCGCGCTGAGCACACTCGGGGTAGATCCTTCACCAAATCGATCGAGCCGTCGGCCGCTGCGGGCAGCTCCGCACGGTCGGCGGTCTCATCGTCGGTGAATCGGGCTGTGCGCGCGTTGTTTCGAATCGCCGGCCTGGAGCCGAGCGCACCCGGTTCCGGACCGCAGTTCCGAACCCATGGGCGGCGTCGGCCCGGATCTGCCGGTCGTGCGCGTCCGCTGCAGACTATCGTGTGCCGACTGCCACCCAGTGCATCGACGCCAGCAAGAAGATCCTCGGAGGCAAACGCAGCATCGTCGTCGACACGCTCGGCCTCCTCCTACTCGTCACGGTCACCGCCGCCGGCGTCTCCGACACGACGCCGGCAAGCAACTCCTGACCCGACTCGCCGAATCGCACCCCGCAATCACCAAGCATGGGTCGACACCGGCTACAAGACCCAGGCGATCGAACACGGAGCGAAGCTCGGCATCGACGTTGATGGCGTCCCGCGAAACGCCCAGGTCAAGGGCTTCTCGGTCGTGCCCAGGAGATGGGTCGTCGAGCGCACCTTCGGCTGGATCATGATGCACCGGCGACTCGCCCGCGACTACGAGACCAAACCCGAGCACTCCGAAAGCGTGATCCGCCTCGCGATGATCTCCAATCTCGCCGAGCGGGCAACGGGCGAAACCGTCATAACCTGGCACAATCCATGAATTATCCCGCAAACGAGCAGGACGTCCTCTCAAAGATGGCGGCCGCCACCCGTGGCGGCGAGGTGGACGGCGTGATTTTCCACGGTGACCGCGGCAGTGAATATACGAGCGAGGCGTGCAACGGCCTTGGCGACACGTTGGGCGTGGTGCAGTTGACGGGGCATGTGGGCTCGGCGCTGGACAATGCCGCCGCCGAGAGCTTCAAATCGCTGATCAAGGTCGAATACATCCACCGGCACCATTTCACCGCGCGGGACCAGGCCCGGATCAAGATCGCCACCTGGATCACCGACTTCTACAACACTCGCCGCAGGCATACCTCGGCGGCCGGCCATGCACCCGCCGAGTTCGAACGGCTCATCAGCAACGCCCGCGCCGAACACATTCAGCTGGACCGACCGCGTAAGGAAGGTCTCTACGGTTCGAGGGGATGGACACCTGGCGCCGTCACCAGGCCCGTGTCCGTCAGGGCACGCAGGCTCGGGGGCCGTGGCCGCGTCCTGCCCGGGAGCTGGTCCGCGATGCTGCCCGCCGGCACACGCTCGAGCACCCGGCGTGGGGTCATCGGAAGGTGTGGGCGATGTGCCGCCGCGACGGCCACCGCGTCTCGCAGGCCACCGTGCGGCGGCTGCTGCGCGACGAGGGTCTGCTGCTGGAGGCGAACTCCCAGCGCGAACGGCGACAGCTTGCAGCCCGCCGCAAGGCCGCCTTTGCCACCGGACCGGTCCGAACCAGGTCTGGCAAATGGACTTCTCCGAGTTTGAGACCACCGTTGGCGGCACCTGGCGACTGGCCTGCTGCCGGGACTACTGGTCGAAGTACGAGCTGGGCTGGCACGTCGCGCTGACCGGGACGCTTCGATCGCCGCGATCGAGCTTGCGCTCGCCAAGGCCGAGTTCCTGGCCCGCTCCCGGCTGGCCGACCTGGCCCCGCGCGACGCCGACGGCGCCGTGCAGCCACTTGTCATGATGGTCACGGACAACGGCGGACCGTTCCGCTCGTTCCGCTGTCCCATGTTGGTGCGTGGGTTGGCTGTCACGGAAGATTCCAAACTCTTCAGTCACCAGTTCCTGGGCAGCCCCGGGATGTTTGGTGGCAGCTGATGTTGTGGTGGGTGAACGAGGTAGATGATTCCGCCGCCGGCCATCCATACGCGTTCGAAGTCGCCGCGCGGGTAGGTTCGGCGTACGTCCTTGTCCGTGGGAGAAAGCGGATCGTTGACAACGACATCGCCGTTCTCTTCGAAGCCGCGCACGACCATGATGTTTCCCGCGGTGGAGTAGCCGCCGAGTTCGTTGCTCCGGGCGGACTGTGCTGTGGCAATGGGGATTCCGGCGGTGATGAAGTGCTCGAGTTCTGTGAGTGACCGGAGGCGGGTGACGATGCCAAGTAGGCCGTATCTGGCGGGGTAGGCGGCGTTGAATGCCCAGTTGCCGCAGCCTTTGTAGGCGTAGTCGTAGACGGCGCGGGCGGTGAAGTCGACGTCGGGGGCCGGATCCTTCGGATCGATCCAGAGCAGTTCGTCGTCGGCGGGGCCACGGCCGAAATATGCGGTGAGCATGGCGGTGCAGGCGGGGCCGGCCCAGGCCTCGCCGCCCCCGTCGTACTGCGGACAGTGCCCGGTGTGGACTTCCTGTGAGCGCTGGGGTACTTCGAGGATGGTGCCCCAGGCGCCGCCGTGGCCGCTGACCGTGTGGCGCGTCGGCGCGGCCTTGTTGGAGACCATCATTGTGAGGGAGTGCAGTGCGGGTGGGGCGTCCGAGGTGGCGGTCCCGCGGGGATCGGGTTCCTGGTCGTCGGCGAGGAGGAGGAGGGTCTGGATCCGGAAGGCATGGGTGGTGCGTCCTGGCGCGGCGGTGAAGGTGTCGATCTCGATGGTGCCGAATGCGTCGGACTGTGCGGGGACGGTGGTGCGGTGCACAGTCTCGTCGCCGGGCGCCCACTGGGCCATGGTGTACCAGTCGGATTCGTTGCCGGTGGCGTCCCGTACCTGGAGGCGTACGGTGAGGCGGCTGTGGGTGGGGCCGGTGGCGGTCCAGGAGGGCACCAGCTCGTCCGCGCCGACTGGGTCGGGAGCGTTGTGGGCCTGGGGGGCGCCGGGTCGGTCGAGCTCGAGCCCGACCGGCGTCCAGGGTGAGGTCCATCGGGCGTAGCGCCAGGTTCCGGGTCCGTGGCCGAAGGGGTCGGTGTATGAGGTGGAGCCGACGTGTTCGTGCCAGGCCAGGGCGGTCCGTCCGGGAAAGGCGGGGTGGTGGTCGGTCAGGACGAGTCCTTCGGCGGTGCCGTCCGCGAACGAGGCTGAGTCTGCCCAGCGATGGAGCGCGGCCAGTCCGGGGCCAGTGTCGCTGCCGGAGGAGCCCCTGGGCTCGCTTTGCCGGCTCGGGTGGGGAGAGGACCTGTCCGGCGTGTGCCCTGTCATCGTGCTGTCCTGGCTCTCTGGCCGCCCGTGGCCGGTCGTGGGTGCCGGCGGCGCGGCGCCGGCACCCACGCTACCGGCCTCAGCCGCCGGTGGGTGCGGGCGCCCAGCTCGGCACCAGCTGGACGTCGTCGGCGTTGACGAACATGAATCGCTGGCCGAACTGGATCTGGTAGTAGACGTTCGTGCCGCGGACGACTGTGTGGTTCGCCTGGTCGAACGTGTTGGAGAAGTAGTACTCGCCGTGGACGGCTCCGCCGAAGGAGTAGCGCTGTCCTGGCTGGAGGGTGTACGGGAGCGGCGTGATGGCCTGCGGGTTGATGCCCGTGGGATAGGCCGAGGCCTCAGGGTAGGCGCGTCCGTACACCGGTACCGAGGTTCGGCCCGGTCGGGTGACGACTGTCAGGCCGTATTCGGTGAGCGTGACGGGCTTGGCGGCGGGGTTGCGGAACCAGCCCTTCTGGCCGAGGTACCAGATCGCGGTCCAGTCGCCGTCGCGGTCGGCGATGACGTACTGTTGACCGGTGCTGACACGGGCCGCGTGGTCGTACACCGACCAGGTGCCCGGGGTGGGCCGGATGCCGATGTCGGTGACGAGTGGTGCGTCGTCGTGTGGTGCGGTGCGGAGCGTGATCGACGCGGAGCCGTGCACGGGGCACAGGTCGGCGGGTGTGTCGCCGCAGTAGTAGGGCTCGGCGTTGGTCTCGTAGTCGGGGGCGATGGTGACCAGGCCGGCCGTGGCGGCGGGGCCGGAGCCCGTGAACGGGTGGCCCAGCAGATCGAAGTAGTGGCCCCAGTCCCAGTAGGGGCCCGGGTCCTGGTGCATGCCGGGGATGCTGGCGGGGGTGCTGCCGGGCACGTTGTCGTGGCCGACGATGTGTGCGCGGTCCAAGGGGATGCCGTACTTGCCGGCCAGGTACCGCACCAGCTTCGCCGAGTTGCGGTACATGGCCTCGGTGTACCACTGGCCGCCCTGCGCGAGGAAGCCTTCGTGTTCGATGCCGATGGATTTGGCGTTGACGTACCAGTTCCCGGCGTGCCAGGCCGCGTCCTTGGGGTTGACGTGGTTGGCGATGTGGCCGTCGGCGGAGCGCACCGTGTAGTGCCAGGAGACGTAGGTCGGGTCCTGGACGAGGCTCAGGGTGGGCTCGTACAGCGTCTCGGTGTCGTGGATGACGATGTAGTCGATTTTCTGGTTGAACGGCCGGTTGGACAGGTCGTGGTTGCCGTAGTCGCCGGGTGCGTCCGACAGCTGCTGGTAGGGGGCGGGGATCCATTCGCAGCCGAGGGAGGGCGGGCAGTCCGCGCCGCTCTGGGCGTGTCGCAGGTGCAGTTTGGCGAGCTGATCGGTGCGCGGGGCGATCCGGGCGGCGGGCAGGGTGACCGGGCCGCCGTCGGCGTCGGTGAGGCGGGCTTCGCCCTCGGCGATCACCTCGAACACTTGGTCGGCGAACTGTCGTGCGGTGGCGTCGTCGTCGGCGCCGGAGTAGCGGGCCACGGCTCCGTACCAGGCGGCGGGGTCGGTGGAGGCGGGTTCTCCGAGGGCGGCCTGGTGGGCGGCGAGGAGGGCGGCGCCGCCGCGGATGTTCGTCGAGGGGTCGCTCTTGAGCTGCTGGCTGGTGGCGCCGGTGAGGCGGGCGGCTTCGTCCACCGTCTGGAGCCGGGTGGGGATCTGCGACGCGGGGGTGGGCGTCGGTGGCATGTGGATGTTCAGGGGCGTGTCGTCCTTGCCGCGCGGGTCCCCTGTGCCGTCGCTCTGCTGGTGGAGGCCGTTCAGCGCGCCGCGGGCGTCAGTCAGGTGCATCGGGCCGTAGCCGGCGTCGGTGCTGGGGGCGCCGTTGTGCGTGTCCCAGCGGCTCTCCAGGTAGGAGACGCCGAGCAGGACCTGCAGCGGCACCTTGTACTCGGCGGCGGCTGCGGCGAAGCCTGTGGCCCGCGCGCCGCCGGTGGCCTGGTCGGCGGCCTGGGCCTGGGGCACCACTGCGAGGGTGGGCAGGAGGCCGACGGCTGTCATCAGGGCGAATCGGGCGTGGGCGGAGATGCGGCGCCGGTGGGTTCGTCCGGGCCGTGCGGATACGTCTGGCATGAGTGCGGCGCTCCTTTGTCTCATGGCGTCGACCGGGTTGGAGGGAGCACGGTCCCGGGGCGGGACCGGTGGAACGGGGTGCGGGTGCGTGGAGCGGTCGTGCGGCCAGCGTCCGTGCGCGCAGGGCGTGCCCGGCATCCGGGGTCCTCGTGGTGCGGCCCTGCGGCTGGCGGCCGGAGCAGTCTGCAGGGCACCGTCCCGCCCGCCAGGAGCGGCGCGCCGGGCGGGACGGCGAGTGCAGGGCGCCTCTCGGCAGGCCGTCAGGAGGGCTCCGTGGCCGGGGCTTTTGTCACGGGCGCCGGCACGACTACCAGGGGGAAGTGGCAGGCGGTCGGGTGGTCGGTGCCGGGCCGGACGGTCAGCTCGGGCTCCTCCTGTGCGCAGCGGTCCTGTGCCTGCGGGCAGCGGGTGCGGAAGCGGCAGCCGGACGGCGGGTCTGTCGGAGAGGGGAGGTCGCCTTCCAGCAGTGGGCGGGGCAGGCCTCGGTGGGACGGGTCGGGCACGGGTACGGCGGCCAGCAGTGCCCGGGTGTAGGGGTGGTGCGGTTGCCCGTAGACCTGCTCGCGTGTGCCCGTTTCCACGATCCGTCCCAGGTACATGACGGCGATCCGGTCGCAGAGGTACTGCACCACCGCGAGGTCGTGGGCGATGAAGAGGCAGGCCAGGCCGAGGCGCTCGCGGAGGTCGGCGAGGAGGTTGAGTACCTGTGCCTGGACCGAGACGTCGAGTGCGGACACCGGTTCGTCGCAGAGCAGCAGCTCCGGGCCGAGGGCCAGTGCTCGTGCTATGCCGACTCGCTGACGTTGGCCGCCGGAGAACTGGTGGGGATAGCGGTCCGCGTGTGCCGGGTCGAGGCCCACGAGGCGAAGCAGCTCGTTGACCGTCTCGCGACGCTGGGCCCGGGGTGCCGTGTCGGGGTGGATGACCAGTGGTTCGGCCACGATCTCGCCGACTGTCATCCGCGGGTCGAGGGATGAGTACGGGTCCTGCAGGACCATTTGCGCTCGGCGGCGCATGGCGCGCAGCTGGCGGCGGTCCAGCGCGAAGAGGTCCTGTCCGTCGACTTCGACGGTGCCGGAGGTGGGCTGTTCCATTCCCATGAGGACGGAGGCCAGGGTCGACTTGCCGCAGCCGGATTCGCCCACCAGGCCGAGTGTTTCGCCGCGGTGCAGGTCGAGGTCGATGCCGTCGACGGCTCGTACGGTGTCCCGTGGGCGGCGGGAGAGCAGGTGACGGGTCATCGGGTAGTGCTTGGTCAGATTGCGGACCCGCAGGATCGGGGGCTCCTCGTTCGGTTCGGGCCGGGCGGGCGAGGCGGTGGCGGTGGCCTGCGGGGTGGCGGTGGTCTCGGTGGTCACCGTTGGCCTCCTCGGTTCAGGACCTCCTCGGTGAAGTGGCAGGCGCTGCGGCGCTTGCCGGGCGGTGGGCCTACGGGGAGAAGGGCGGGTATCTCGTGTGTGCAGCGTGTCTGTGTCTGCGGGCAGCGGGGGTGGAAGGCGCATCCGGTCGGTGGGTCGGCGAGGTCGGGCGGTGTTCCGGGGATGGGGTGGAGTCGTTGGCCTGGGCGGTCGAGTCGGGGTACCGAGTTCAGCAGGCCGAGGGTGTAGGGGTGGGCGGGTGCGGTGTAGAGCGGTGGTGCGTCTGATTCTTCGACGGCGCGGCCGGCGTACATCACAGTGATTCGGTCTGCGACGGAGGCGACCACGCCGAGGTCGTGGGTGATCAGGAGGAGGCCCATCGCGGTTTCCTGCTGGAGCTCGGCGAGCAGGCGCATGATTTGGGCCTGGACGGTGACGTCCAGGGCTGTGGTCGGCTCGTCGGCGATGACGATGTCGGGGTCGAGTGCCAGGGCCATGGCGATCATGACGCGTTGGCGCATCCCGCCGGAGAACTGGTGGGGGTAGTCGTCCGCGCGGCGGGCGGCCGCGGGGATGCGGACCCGGTCCATCAACTCGATGGCCTTCGTGCGTGCTTCCTTGCGCCGCAGTCCGCGGTGGACGCGGAACATTTCGCTGAGCTGGGTGCCGACGGTGAGGACGGGGTTCAGTGCGGACAGTGCGTCCTGGAAGACCATGGCGATTTTGGTGCCGCGTAGTTTGCGGTGCTCGGAGTCGGGCAGTTGCAGCAGGTCGCGGCCGTGCAGGCGGACCGCGCCCCGGGTGATCCGGGCGGGTGGTGTCGGCAGGAGGCCCATGACGGCCTGGGCGGCCACGGACTTGCCGGAGCCGGATTCGCCGAGGAGGGCGAGGGTCTCGCCGGCGTGGAGGGTGTAGCTGAGGCCGTTGACGGCGCGCACGGTTCCGCGGGAGGTGCGGAACTCCACGTGGAGGTCGTCCACTTCGAGCAGGGGGTGTCGGCCTCGCCGGTGGCGGGTGCGGTGGCTGTCACGGGGTCACCTGAGCTTGGGGTCGTAGGCGTCGCGGACGGCGTCGCCGAGCAGGATGAAGCTGAGCACGGTGGCTGACAGGAAGAGGGCGGGAAAGGCCAGTAGGTGCGGGTGGTCGAGGAAGTAGCTCTGGGCCGTGTTGAGTTGCAGGCCCCAGCTGACTGCGGGGTACTGGAGACCGACGCCGAGGAAGTCGAGGGTCGCCTCGCCGGAGATGACGTTGCCGATGTTGAGCATGGCCACGACCACCACGGGGGTGATGGCGTTGGGGAGGATGTGGCGGAGCATGAGCCGGGTCGGTCGGGCTCCGCACATTCGGGCGGCCCGGACGTAGTCGGCGTCCTTGACGGCGATGACCTGCGCGCGCATGACCCGGGTCATGGTGCTCCAGCCGAGCGCGACGAGGACGAGGGTCATGGCGCCCAGCCCGTGCCGGGGGAAGGCGACGAGGATGACAGTGGCGCCGAGGACGAACGGCAGGCCGAAGAAGACCTCGGTGGCGCGGGAGAGGAGGTTGTCCACCCAGCCGCCGTAGAAGCCGGAGAGAAGACCGAGGACGACGGACACGAGCAGCGCTCCTGTGGTGACGGCCACGCCGGCCAGCAGGGAGGGGCGGCTGCCGTGCATGACCTGTGCGAGGTAGTCGCAGCCCTGCAGGTCGTAGCCGAAGGGGTGGCCATCAGTGGGGCCGAGTTTGGAGCGGGAGAGCTCGCAGCGCCCGTTGTCGTTGGTGAGCAGGGTGGTGAAGAGGTCGGGGACGGCGGCCATCAGGCCGATGAGTGTGATCGCCGCGAGGCAGACCCAGACCAGGGGGCGTCGGCTCAGCTGATGCCAGGCGTCGCGGCTCAGCGATGCGGGCGCGGTCTGCTGCGGGCCCTGTGCCTCGGAGGATGTGGGAATGCCGGTGGGGGCGGGCGGCAGCAGGGTGTCCCCGGGGGCCGACGGCTGGGGGCTAGTCATGGCGGATCCTCGGGTCGAGCAGGCCGTAGAGGACGTCGACGACGAGGTTCGCCAGGATGAACACCAGGACGAGTGCGGTGGTGATGCCCACGACGGTGGGGCCCTCGCGCAGCTGGATCGACTGGAAGACCTGTTGGCCGATGCCGGGCAGGTTGAAGATGTACTCGGTGACGATGGCCCCTGCCATCAGTGAGCCGAGCTCGACCCCGAGGAAGGTGACCACGGGGATGAGGGAGTTGCGCAGGGTGTGCCTGATGATCACCCGGCGTCGGCTGAGGCCTTTGGCGTCGGCGGTGCGCACGTAGTCGGCGCGCAGGTTTTCCACCAGTGAGGAGCGCGTAAGGCGGGCGACGTAGGCGAGGCCGAAGGAGGCCAGGACCAGCCCCGGGAGGAGGTAGGCGGTGGGCCAGCCGGCGTCGGCGCCGGAGACGGGGAACCAGCCCAGTTTCACGCCGAGGACCAGCTGGGCCAGGTAGCCGACGATGTAGACCGGGACGGCGATGACGATGGTGGTTGCGCCGAGGACGATGTTGTCGGCCCAGCGGCCCTTGTTGAGTCCGGCCCACACGCCGAGTGCCATGCCGAGGACGACTTCGAAGAGCCAGGCTGTGAGTGCGAGTCGGACGGTGACCTGCCAGCGGTCGGCGATGACGTCGCCGACCGGCTGGCCCCGGAAGGTGGTTCCGAAGTCGCCGGTGAGCAGTCCGCGCAGGTACTTGGCGTATTGGACGACGAGGGTCGTCCAGGTGGTAGCGCTGGTGGAGTTCGTGGAGCACCGAGGCCGGGACGGGCCGGTCTCCGGCGAGGCCCTGGATCGGGTCGCCGGGGAGGACGAACACGAGCGCGTAGATCAGGAAGGTGGTTGCCAGCAGCACGGGGATCGCGTGCAGCAGGCGCCGGGCGATGAATCGGCCCATGGAAGGCTGCCCCCGGGGGTTCGGGCCGCCGGCCCGGACAGGGGGCCGGGCCGGCGGGCGTGTGGGCTGGGGTTCTCGGTTGTCCGCGGGAGGAGGCCGAGGCTCGTGGTGGTGGGCGGGGGCCGCGGGGCGCGGCCGGCGGTCACCGGTTGACGGTGACTTCGTCCAGGTGCAGGCCCGTGACGTAGGGGTCGATGAGGACGTGGCCGACCTTGGTGCTCCAGGCCGACTGGTCCTGCCAGTTCCACAGCGGGATCAGCGGCATCTCCTTGAGTGCCACGTCCTCGGCCTTCTGGTAGGCGGCGAGTCCGTCCTTGGGGTCCTTGGCCGCGTTCCCCTGGGCGACGAGGGCGTCGAATTCCTTGCTCGTCCACCCCATGCGGTTGTCGGGGTTGTACAGCCCGTCGAGGTAGTTCTGCATGCTCGGGTAGTCGATCACCCAGTTCTGGCGGTAGGGGCCGGTGCCCTGGCGCTTGTTGAGGATCGGGCCGAGGTCGGCGGAGGCCATCTTCTTGAAGCTGATGTCCTGGATGCCGAGGTTCTGCTTGAGCTGGTTGGCGACCGAGGTCATCCACTGCTCGTATGTGGGATCGGAGTTGGAGAAGTACAGCTCCAGCGGGCCTGTGAAGCCGCCGGCCTGGTCGAACAGGGCCTTGGCCTTCGCCGGGTCGTAGGTGCAGGCTTCCCCGCACGCCTGGTCGCGGTGGCCGGGAATCATCGGGGCGACCACGGAGTCGGCGGGCTTGAACACCCCGTTGTAGATGGCCTGCGTGACGCCCGGGCGGTCGATGGCCATCGACAGTGCGCGGCGCAGGTCCGGGTTCTGGAAGCGCTTGTCCCACAGCGGCAGGCCCAGGTAGTCCATGGTGCCGCTGGGGCGCACGGAGTAGCGGTCGGCGAAGGCATGCTTGGCTTCGGGGGCGCGGGCCGCGGGGACGGTCGTCATGATGTCGACGTTGCCGGCCTGCAACTCGGTGAAAGCGGTGTCCTTACTGGTGAAGATCTTGAAGGTGACGCCGTCCGCCATGGCCTTGCGGCTGCCCGCGTAGGCCGTCGACTTCTTGAGGGCGATCTTCTGGTTGTGCACCCAGTCGCCGACCATCTGGAAGGGACCGTTGCCGATCGGGTGCGCGTCGAAGCCCTTGGCGTCGGTGAACGCCGCCTTCGGCAGCGGTGCGAAAGCGGTGAAGGCCAGCATCATCGGGAACTGGCTGAACGGTGCGGTCAGGGTGACCTGGAGGGTGGTGTCGTCGACCACCTTGAGACCGGACAGCTTGTTCGCCTTCGGCTGCTGGCCCTCGGCCGGGTTGAGGTCCGCGTAGCCGTCGATCTGGGCGAAGTAGTAGTTCGACTCCCAGCCGTTGGGCCCGTAGGCGGCGGCGTTCCAGGCATCCGCGAAACTCTGTGCGGTGACCTTCTCGCCGTTGTGGAATATGCCGTCCGGGCGCAGCTTGATCGTCCAGACCTTCTGGTCCGCCGACTCGACGGACGAGGCCGCCAGCGGCAGCACGTGGCCGTCCTTGGGGTCCAGGGTGACCGGGGTGTCGAACAGGCCCTGGATGACCTGGATGGCGTAGCTGTCGGTGGTCTGGCCCGGCGTCAGGTGGTTGGGCTCGGTGAGGGCGACGGTGTAAGTTCCGCCGGGCTTGCGGGCCCTGGTCGGCGGACGTGCTGGCGCGGTCTGCCGTGCCGCCGCAGGCGGACGCTGCCAGGGCGAGGGCTGCGACGGCCGCCATGGCCGGAAGCGCACGCGCGGGGCGAGCGGTGCGGGAGGGTCTGTGCGAGGGCGTGTGCATGGCCGCTGTGTTCCTCTCGGTTCCTGCCGGTGGGGCGGGAAGGGGTACCGGAGACAGGGGTGGTGCAGGTGCGTGGGGGTCGTCGGCCGCGCTGCCGGACGGACCGGGGCTGGTGTTTCGGCGGCGATGCGTTGGCTGCCGTCACCCGCGGGCCTTCACCGTAGGGGCGGTTGCGGGGCGGCGGCGATGGACGGTGTGTCGATGCCTGCGCTCCGGGCGCGGACAGTCTGTCGATGCGTCAGCGGGGCCGATCAGGGGACCGTTTCCGGCTCAGCCTGTGCGGAAGACCGTGGTGGCAGGGGCCCGGCGCACTGCGGCCGGTCGCGGAAGCCCGCCGGGGCCGGGTGCCACGGAGCCCAGGACCCGGGGCCCGCGTGCGCCCGTGCGGGACGGCAGGGAGGCGGGAAGCCCGTGGATGGTGTACCAGCCCAGAACTGCGAACGCCGCCGCCTCCTTCGCGTCCGACGGCAGTCCCACGGTGCCGCTCGGCACCAGCCGTACTCCTGGCAGTTCGGCGGTCAGCACGGGGTTGCGGCAGCCGCGACCCGACACCAGCACCTCGCCCAGGGCGTGGCGCCGCACTTCGTCCGCCACGGTGCGTGCCGTCAGGGCCGCGAGGGTCGCCAGGTCGGCAACGGCCGGTTGTGTGCCCCCGACGCCCGGTGCTCCGCCAGCCTTCTGTCCAGGTAGCCGGAGTGGAACAGTTCCTTGCCGGTGGATTTCGGTGCCGGCCGCCGATAGTACGGCTCCGTCAGGAGACGCAGCAGGAGCGCGCCGTCGACGTGGCCGGAGGCCGCCAGGGCCCCGTTCGCGGTCGTAGTTCCTTCTGGTGGCTTGCAGCACGGCCGCGTCCAGGAGCGCGTTGGCGGGGCCGGTGGCGTACGCGACTGCCTGGCCGTCCATGGTGCCCGCAACGGTGAGGTTGGCGATTCCGCCGAGGTTCAGCGCGCCGCGATACGCGCCTGGGACGCCGACAGCGGGGCTCGTTCCGCACGGCACGCCGGCCAGCACCAGCGGGCTGCCGACCACCTCCGCGATCCATGAGGGGCTGCCCAGCTGGAGGGTGCCGCGCACGACCCCGTCGTCGGCTCAGTGGTAGACGGTCTGTCCGTGCGAGGCGACCAGGTCCACTCCGCCGACCGCGCCGGATGCCTCGGCTGCTGCCCGCGCGAAGGACTGCCCGATCAGGGTGTCGAGCCGGCACACGGCGGCCATGTCGACCGGGCGCGGCGGCAGCGACGCCGCCAGGACGGTGCGCAGCCCGTCGTCGTACGGGACCGCGGCCTGGTGGAGCAGCCGTCCGCGCAGCACCGTGCCCGGCAGGGCCGGGATCGGGCCCCGGGCCGACGCGTCGCTGTCGTCGAGTACGAGGTCCACGTCGATGACGTCGTGCGAGGTGCCGGACATCATTCCGAGAACCTTCACCTGACGGCTGCCTTGCGTCGTGCGTGCCGGTGACTGCCGCGGCCAGCGGTGCGGAGGCGCGTGGCGGGATGCGGCCGACGGTAGCGGGCGGGCCGGTGTTTCCCCGCTGCGGTGCCGGGAAGTTGCCTGACAGGGGAAATCACGCCGCATCAGTTGCCCAGCCCTTGACGTGTCTCGTGGCGCACCCGGCACAGTGGGCACGCCCTGCCGAGAGCGCGCCCTGCTGCGCCGCTGCGCGGACGGTGGGGCCTCATACCCCTTTGCCCGCCCACGTCTCCCACGGAGCCGCCATGTCGCCTTCGCCCGAACCTTCCCGCCGGAGCGTGCTCTCCGCACTGGCCGTAGTCGCCTCGGGCGCGTCCGGCGGGCTGCTAGCCGCCGGCCCGGCCCGGGCAGCGGATGCCTCGACATCGCCCGCACCGGCGGTGGCAGGGCCCAAGGCCCAGCTGCGTGGCGTGTGGATCGCCTCGGTCGTCAACATCGACTGGCCGTCACAGGCCGGCCTGTCGGCCGAGCGCCTGCAGACGGACTTCGTTGGCCAGCTGGATCGGGCCAGGGCCCGCAACATGAATGCTGTCTTCGTGCAGATCCGTCCCACCGCGGACGCCTTCTGGCCGTCCCCGTACGAGCCGTGGTCGCAGTGGATCACCGGCGTGCAGGGCGAGGACCCCGGTTGGGACCCGCTGGAGTTCATGGTCCGTGCCGCCCACGAGCGCGGCTTGGCCTTCCATGCCTGGTTCAACCCCTACCGGGTGTCCATGCAGCCCGATGTCACCGCGCTGGTGGCCGACCACCCGGCCCGGACCCACCCGGAGTGGACGGTCTCCTACGGAGGCAAGCTGTACTACAACCCGGGTGTGCCGGCTGCTCGGCGCTTCGCCCAGCAGGCCATGCTGGACGCAGTGCGGCGCTACGACGTCGACGGTGTCCACTTCGACGACTACTTCTACCCGTACCCGGTCAGTGGCCAGGACTTCCCCGACGATGCGGCGTTCGCCGCCTACGGCCGGGGTGGACTGACAGGGCCGCCTGGCGCCGCGCCAACGTCGACCTGATGGTCAGCGAGATGCAGCAGCTCGTTCGCGAGGCCAGACCGGAGGCGTACTTCGGCATCAGCCCGTTCGGCGTGTGGCGCAACGACACCAGGGATCCGGGCGGCTCGGCCACCAAGGCGTTCCAGTCCTACGACGGCCTCAACGCCGACACCCGCGGCTGGGTCCAGAAGGGCTGGCTGGACTACATCGCCCCGCAGCTGTACTGGCACATCGGCCTGGCCGTCGCCGACTACGGAGTTCTCGCCCCCTGGTGGGCTGCGCAGACCGCCGACACCGGAACACTGCTGTGGACGGGGCAGGCCGTGTACAAGGTGGCCGACCCTGCCCAGCCGGCTCCGTGGCAGGACCAGGCCGAGCTGTCGCGCCACCTCGACCTCAATACCACGCTGCCCCAGATCAGCGGCGACATCCTGTTCAGTGCCAAGGACACCTGGGCCGACCGCATCGGGTCGATCAGCCGGTTGCAGGCCGACCACTGGCAGCGGCCCGCCCTGGTGCCGGTGCTTCCACGTCTGGCCGACGGCGCTGCTCCGCGCCGCCCCGTTGTCCGGGTGGAGCGCCGCGGTGCCCGGGGGCTGGCCTTCGAGTCGGCCTGCGGCGGCGCTCACCCCGCGCCGTTCCAGTACGCGGTCTACCGCTACGACGCGCGGCCCGTTGGCCCGCGTCCGGCCGCGGACGCCGACCACTTGGTGGCCTTGGTCCCGGCGGCCGTCGGATTCTTCGACGTGCCGGACGACGCCCGCGGCGCCTGGTACGCGGTGACGGCCGTTGACCGGGTTGGCCGCGAGAGTGCCCCCAGTGCTGTCGTGCGTGCCGGGGCCGGGCCGCGCCCAAGGTGACGCCCGGCGCGCGGCCGCAGGCCCACCCCTACGCGAGCGCGGCGACTGCGCGGTGGAGGCGGTGGGCCCGGGCGGGCGGCACGGTCGGGTGGAGGCCGAGGGCCGCAAGGGCGGCGGCGGTGGCGGCGTCCCGCACCGGCACGGTGGTGGCGCCGCCGGCACGCAATACGCGGGTGACCGGTCGGCAAGCAGAGTCTCACCGGTGAGCAGTCCGCCGGCCAGGACGACCGGCAGGGCCGCGAAGTCCGCGCTGGCCGCCGGCGCGAGCGAGTCGAGGGTGGGCAGCAGACGCCGCGCGCTGTGGGTGACGATGGCATCAGCGATGGGGGCACCGGCCCGGGCCGCCTCGTCCACCAGCGGGGCAAGGCGGCTGAGCTCGGCCGGTTCGGCGGCGTGGACGGCGCTCACCATGCGGCGGGCCAGCGCGGTTGCGGTCAGCGCCGCGGCATCGTGGAGGCCCAACGCCCGAGGCAGAACATGCAGCAGGGTGGTTTTCGGCCCGCGGCCGTCCAGGCCGGCCAGCGCGGCGACAACCGCCTGGCGACCCAGCCAGACGCCCGAGCCTTCGTCACCGAGCAGCCAGCCGTATCCGTCACGCCGTGCGACTTGAACGCCGCGACGGTACAGGGCGGCAACGGCGCCCGTGCCGGCCAGCTGGAGCAGAGCGTCGGGACAGGCGGTGGCGCCGGCGACGGCGGGAGTACCGGACAGTCCGGCCCTGCGCCAGACGGAGGGCGGCCAATTCGCCTTAAGCCGCGGCGTCCTGGCCGGCAGCGCCCGCGAAGGCGAGGTGACCGGCCAGGACCCGGCGGCGCTCCACTCCGGCCAGGGCGCCTTCCAGCGCCCGATGGAGTGCGGCGGCAGAATCAGAGCTGGAGCGCAGGTTCCCGCCGGCGCCGCGGCCGCGGTCGTGCACCCGCCCGTCCAACCCCACCACGGCGCAACGCGTGCTCGTGCCGCCGGCGTCCACGCCGACCACCGCGGGCGCCGGTTCCACGGGAGCGTCGGGACGTCTCACAGCGCTGCTCTCCTTCCGTGTCGTAGCTGTCGATGGGTTCGCATACGAAGCCTATCGGCGGGTGGGTGGGACGCCGGCCACCGGGAGGAGTGCTCCGGCGGCCGGCTGCGTGCTGCGTGCGACCTGCGGTCGGGTCAATCCCACATGCGGCCTTGCACGCCATGCTGCCCAGCGTCGGTCTCGGCGCCGGGGACGCGGTCGACCTGCGCGCGCAGCGCCGCGGGCGCTGAGGGCCGCCCGCCAGCCGGACGGCGATCTGGTCGATCACCGAACGCGGGCGTGCGCCAGCGAAGTTGTTCAGCAGAACAGTGAAGGCGAGCTTGCGTCCGTCGGGAGCGGTGACGTACCCGGCGATGGTGTCGACGCCGCTCATGGAGCCAGTTTTGGCGTGGACGTTGTTCTGCGCCGGAGTGCCCTGCATGCGGCCGGCCAGGGTGCCGCCCACCAGGCGGTCGGGGTTGCCCGCGATCGGCAGTGCCTCGTACCAGGTGCTGAACCAGGGCTGGTGGCGCGCGTAGGACAGGAGCGCCGTGTAGCGGTCGGCGGTGACCAGGTCGTAGCGGGAAAGCCCCGATCCGTCGGCCTGGCGTGCCGGCGTGGTGTCCAGTGCGTTGCTGTGCAGGAAGTCGCCGATCTGGGCGAGTCCGGCGGCCCAGCTGCCGTCGTCGGCCTTGACCCGGCCCATTTCCTTGACGAGGTGCTCGGCGATGCCGTTGTTGCTGAGCTTGAGGAACGGTACGAGGAGGTCGCCGAGCGTGGCGGAGTCGTGACTGGCGACGGGCCGAGCGCCGGCGGGGGTGGTGCGGGCGACCGGGGTGCGGCCCAGGACGTGGACACCGTGCCGCCGCAGGGCGGCGGCCAGGACGTTCGCGGTGGCCCGGGCCGGGTCGTCGACGGTGACCCATTCGTCGTCGGGGCCGTTGTCGGCGGGCAGGCTGCCGGACAGCACGATCTCGTTGGTGCCGTGGCGGCGGGTCACGTCGACGCTGTAGTCGCTCCCGGCCGAGCCGGTGGTCACGGCGCCGGTGATGGTCACCCCGGTGTCGGCGGGAACCACGTGCACCGCGGCGGGCTTGCCGGGTGCACCGGGAGTAGGGTGACCTGCAGTGTCCCCATGTCGTCGTCGGTGTCGCTGGCGATCGTCAGGGCGGAGATCTGCGGGCTGTAGTAGTACGGCTCGTCGTCCCAGGCCCAGCCGCTCCCCAACGGCACGTCGTCGTAGCGGGAGGCGTCGTAGGCCAGGGAGCCGGTGACCAGACGGACCCCGCTGTCGGCAACCTGCTGGGCGAGCGCGTCGAGGTCCTCGGCGCGCAGGCTGGGGTCGCCGCCGCCGCGCACAATCAGGTCGCCCTGCAGGACGGCGCCGGTGCGCCTGCCGTCCGCCAGGATGTCGGTGGTGAAGCGGTGGTCCGTACCGAGCGTGTCCAACGCGGCGGCGGAGGTGATGAGCTTCATGGTGGAGGCGGGCAGTTCCAGCTGCTGGGAGTTGTGGGTGTACAGGACCTCTCCGGTCCCGGTGTCCACGACCTCCACGGCTGCCATCGCGCCGACCAGTCGAGGGTCGGTGAGCAGTCGGTCGATGTCGGCGGTCAGCACAGGGTCAGTGGCGGCGGCGACTGCCGGTCGTGGCGCGGTGGCGCCCGGGGCGGCGACCATCAGCATGCCGGTGGCGAGGGCGACGGCTGCCGGCAGGGCGATGCGGTGGCGGTGGGGAAGGCGCATGCGGGGGTTCCTGTTCGTGGTCTTCGCGGGCCGCCGGGGTGGTGACGGGTGGCGCCGGTTCGGGGTGGTGGGCCGGTCCAGGAGCGGGGGATCCCGGACCGGCCCGGGGGCGGTGTGGCTGGGGGATGACCGGGCCGCTCACCTGCGGGCCGGGGGAGCTGGCGGTGTGCGGTCCTGTCGGCTGTGCGGGCGGGCTGCTGCGGGCGGACGTGCGGTCAGTAGAAGCAGCCGGTGGTGGGCAGCGACTGCGGGGACGGGGGAGTGGTGCCGTCCCACAGGGCGGCCAGCATCTGCTGCGGGCAAACCGAGACACCGCCCCGGAAGATGCCGAAGTGCAGGTGCGGTCCGGTGGTGTTGCCCGTGTTGCCGGTGTAGGCGACCAGCTGGCCCGGGGTCACGCGGGTGCCGGTTGCCACCAGGCGGCTGTTCAGGTGGCAGTACTGGTAGGTGACGCCGTCGTCGCCGTCGATTGCCAGGCCGTACCCGCAGGCGTCGCTCGCACCGCCGTTCTGCCGGGCAGTTCCGGAGGTGACGGCGAAGGCGTCGGTCCACTCGTCGACCGGGATGTCGTCCGCCGGGTAGTCGTGGTGCGGCTGCAGCAGACTGTCCCGGCCTCCGGCGACGGCGCCCCTTGGCACGACAAAGGCGTAGCCGCCGTAGACGCCGCCGCTCCCGGGGGCTGCGCCGAGCAGGTACTGCCAGGTTGTGCTGCCGACGGTGCTGCCCCCGGTCAGCTGCTGCTTGCTCTTGAAGTCGTTGACGGCGGTGGTGGTGTCGCCGGCGAACACTCCGTCGGTGGGCACGTTGTAGCCGATCTTCTGCAGCTGGAACTGCATCGCCC
Source organism: Kitasatospora paranensis (assembly GCF_039544005.1). Lineage (NCBI taxonomy): Bacteria > Bacillati > Actinomycetota > Actinomycetes > Kitasatosporales > Streptomycetaceae > Kitasatospora > Kitasatospora paranensis. The sequence continues at coordinate 246,660 of NZ_BAABKV010000001.1, read as the reverse complement.
GTACGGCATCGGCCTGGGCGTCACCGGGGGAGACGGTGACGACCAGCTTGCCCCAGGTGTTGGTTCCGACGATGCCGTCGGCCGTCAGGCCACTGGCTGTCTGGAAGGAGACGACGGCGTTCTGCGTCTGGGCGTCGAAGTAGCCGCCGGCGACGAGGGTCTGGCCCCGCTGGCGCAGCAGGAACTGCATGCTGGCCACGTCGTTGCCGCCAGCGCCCTGGGAGAGCACCGGCCAGGCGGGGGCGGCTGCGTGTGCGGGGAGGGCGGTGCCCAGCATCATCATCAGGGCACCGGCCAGGGCCGCAGCCAGTCGGAGCAGCGCGGGCCGGCGCCGGTCGGTACCGGCTTGTGGGTAGTGGGGGAGGCTCACCATCGGTCCTTGTCTCGTGGGGATCGGGGATCCCGGATTCGGGTGACGCGTGGGGTCTGATGCCGCGCTGGGCCTGTCCCTGGTGTCGTGTCGGGCTTTGGGGCACGGCCCGGGTGCCCGGGATCTCCGGAGTGCGGGTGGCGTCGGTCGGTCGTCCGAGAGATCCTATGGGGCTGTCGGTGGTCCCTGTGCGGTTGCGTCGGCCGGCTCGCCGTCAGGAGGACACGAGGGCAAGCCAGGTCGGCTTGAGCACGGCGCCGTCGGCCGGGAGTCCCTGCGCGATCTGGTACGTCAGAGCCGCGTCGCGCGTGCCGGTGCCGTACTGCCCGTCGACGGTCAGGGTGGCGCCGTGGGCGTTGAGGCCGACCTGGGTGGCCTTGACTACGCTGCCCGAGGAGCCCTGCATGACCGTGCTCGCCAGCGACTGCCAGGTGGCGGAGCCGACAATGCCGTCGGCGCCCAGCCCGGCGGAGCTCTGATACGACACGACGGCGCTGCGCGTTCCGGAGCCGAACTGGCCGTCGACGGTCAGTGAGGCGCCGTGCGCGTTGAGGAGGTGCTGCAGGATGCTGACCCGGGTCCCGATGTCACCCTGCTGCGTCTGAGGCCAGACGGGCGCGGCGGGCGCGGGCGGGGTGGCGGCTGCGGTGTTGGCGGCAAGGGCCTTGAGGTCGGCCGTGGTGCCGTTGAAGACGTCCTGGTCGCCCGCGAAGACGCCGGCGTCGGCGTACTGCCAGATGGACTGGCCCGTCCAGCCGTTGGGCATGGGGGCGGCAGTGCCGGTGTAGTTGGCGACGAACAGCGGGTAGGCGCTTGCGGCGGAGGAGTTGCCGGTGCAGGTTCGCCACCAGTCGGTGGTGGTGTACAGGCTGGGGTAGCGGCCGGTGCGGGCCTTGATCTCGTTTCCGAAGTCGAGCACCCAGGAGACCATCGTCGTAGTGCTCAGGCCGAAGCAGGTCGCTCCGTAGGGGTTGTACTCGATGTCGAGGAGCGGGGGCAGCGTCCTGCCGTCGGCCGCCCAGGTGCCGCCGTGGTCGACGAAGAAGTCGGCCTGGGTCTTGCCGCTGGAACGGTCCGGCAGTGCGAAGTGGTAGGCACCGCGGACGAATCCGGCCGATGCCGAGCCGTTGTACTGGGACGAGAACGTCGAACTGGTGTAGGTGGTGCCTTCCGTGGCCTTCACGTAGGCGAAGGAGGCGCCGGCCGCGGCGGTGGCGGTCCAGTCGATGTTCGGCTCGTAGGCGGCCACGTCGACGCCGAGCGGTTTGGCGCCGGCGGGCAGCGCGGAAGCCTTGAGCTGTGCGGTGAGCTGCGCGCCGGTGGTGTGGGTCGTTCTGCCGGGAAGTGGGCGGGCGTTCGTGCCTGCGGCAGAGGACCGACCGGGGAGGGTGGAGCCCAGGTGGTCGGCGTCGGGGTGGGTGATCGGACCGGACGCGGTCTGTACGGCTGTGCCCGTTGCCGTGAGGGGCGCTGCGTGGGCGGGGGCGCCGAGTGCGGTGATGGTCAACGGCAGCAGGACGGCAGCGATCAGGGTTGCTGCCCGGTTGTTCAGGAACGACGGCGCGCTGCGCGGCATGGCTGCTCCTGCAGGTGTCATGTGGGGGTCCGCCGGAACGAGGGGTGCGCGCCGGCTGGGGACCAGTAGTGCGGAAATTAACCTTGCAGGCAAGCCCTAAGGCGAAAAGTTTCTTTCGCCGTAACACGGCGCTCCGTGGGCCGAAGTGGCTCTCCCATACCACTTCTGACTGAGCATCAGATTATGTGTTCGCAGATGAGCCACCTGTCGACGCGGACTCGTCGGCGCTCAAACCGCTGCGGCAGCGCGCAGTGGTCCCCTGTCTGCCCGTGGGCGCCATCTCACGCGAGGCAGAGCGGCGGAGGTGAAATTTGACGAAACTCTTGTCGACGAGGCCCGTGCCGGGGAGAGTGGTCCCGACACCGGCGCCTGCGTGCGGTGCTGCCACTCCGAACCAGACGTAGGTCGGCTCAGCGCTCGAGGTGGGCCGCCACCGCCTCGGTGCGCACCCGCGCCGCACCGTAGGCCGTCACACATAGCCCGCCGGAGGGTTCCTGCTGCGGCGCCCCCAGTTCCACCACCACGGCGTCGCGTCGCCGGACTATCCAGCGCTGCCAGACACGCGCCAGGCGTGCCGACGGGCATTACGCACGACCGGGACCAGCGGCCGGTCCGCGCCGGCCGCGCGCACGGCTGTAAGCGTGCTGGCAGGATCGAGCTCGGCCTCGTGCTGGGTCACCTGCCGCGCGTCGGTGCTTGGCAGGAGCGCGGTCAGTGGGTGCGGCCAGACCCCCGCGGTCACGGGCCTACGGCGACGGTCACCGCCGATCGGAACTCAACCGCGAAGGGATCCCCGCGGCCGCGGGACGGTCACCCGAGGGCCGTGCCGTCACCAGCGTCCTGCGGGCCGCCGACCGACCTTGCTGCAGCGCCGGCAGGCGCCGCCGATTGCGGCTCCCGGCCCCATCGCGCGAACGACGCCACGTTCGCTGCGGCCTCCGCCAGTAATCCGCCTCCACATCGAGCCTGCGCTTGGGTCCCCGCCTCGCCATCAACATCCCCATCATGATCAAGGAGTGTTGCGATAAGTTAAAGCCCAAGATCGCGCCCAGGGTCAGATTGCCCGGCTACGAGGAGCCGGTCGCCCATCCAGCCGGGTCACGTCGCCGTCCTCCTCGTCGACCGCGACCAGGACGTCCGGATTGACCTTGCGCAGGTGCGCGATCAGGGCGGCAGCCTTGGTGTGCCTGTCGGGTCCCGCGGCGAAGTTGTGGCCGAACAACAGGACGGACGTCAGGCCGTCGGCGAGTTTGCGGCGGATCCAGCCCGGGGTGGTCCGTCCTTGGAAGGCAGGCTGCAGCACCCCGTCCGCCAGGCGCAGGAGGCCTTGGTCGAGCGGCGCGCGGGCGTGGTGCTGCCCGTCGATGTGCTCATCGGGCGTCCCCGGGGGCCGTCGCAGAGAGGGCCGTCGTCTCGCCGAGGGTGCGGGCCACGATGTCCGCTACCGTCTCCTGCCTGGACAGCACTGTGAAGTGGACGTCGCCTGCCGCGTCCACCTCGAAGGCGTGCACCGCGGGCTGCGGCAGGCTGTTGTAGTGGAACGGGGTGGAGAAGTAGTACGCGCCCGTGTCGGGCACTACCACGAGGTCGCCCGGCGCCAGCGGCGGCAGGTCGCGTGCGCGCGCCACCAGGTCGCCGGCGAAGCAGCACGGCCCGGCGATGTCCTGGGTCACGGTTGCCCCTTTGCCGACCGGATGGGGCAGGCCCTTGGCGTCGTACGCGAGGACACGCAAGGGCCAGGACTCCGGGAGGAAGACTGTGCGGGCGGCGACTTGCACTCCGACGTGCGTGAGTGCGATGGCCCGCCCGCCGGAGGACTTGGTGTACTCCACCCGCGAGGCCATGAAGCCGTTCTTGGCCAGCAGTGAGCGGCCGAACTCGGTCACCAGCAGGTACCTGCCGGTCAGCAGTCCGGGGGCGCCAGCGTGCAGAGCGGCGACCTGGTCGGCGAAGGACGGGTCGTCGCGATCGTCGGCGAAGTTGACGGGCAGGCCGCCACCGATGTCGATGCCCTCGATGCGGCTGCCGCCGGCCAGCGCGTCGATCTCCGCGGCCAGCTCGACGACGGCGGCGACCCCGGCCACGGACAGTTCCAGCGGGCAGCCCTGGGAGCCGACGTGCACGTGGAGCCAGCGCAGCCATGGCCGGGCCAGGAAGGCGCTGATGATGTCCTTCCGTGCCCCGGGGTCGCTCAGGGCGAAGCCGAACTTCGAGTCACTGCCGGCCGTCGACATGGCCGCGATACTCCCCAGTCCCACCTGTGGATTGATGCGCAATCCGATCCGGGATGAGCTGCCGGCCCCGTCCATCAGGGCATCGACGCGGGCCAGCTCCTGGTAGTTGTCGACGTTGACGGCCACTCCGGCGGCCAGCGCCGCCTCCAGCTCCGGTCGGGTTTTCGCGGGCGAGTCCAGGACCAGGTGCTGCGGCGTGAAGCCGGCGGCCAGCGCCTGCGCGAGCTCGCCCGGGCTGGCAACCTCGCAGCCCAGCCCGTGCCCGAGCATCACGCGCAGGACCGGCACCAGGCTGTTGGCCTTCGCGGCGAAGGTGTGCTCGACCGCGATCTCGGGGGCCAGGCGCTGCGGAGGGCAGCAACGGTTTCGGCGATGCCCGTCAGGTCGAGGAAGGCGGCCAGCGGCGTCTCATCGGGGGCCAGCAGGTCGGCGCGCACGGCCGCGCGGACCGCGCGGTCGCGCCGCTCGGAGCGGCCGAACACGGGTCGGCCGGAAGGGGGCAGGAGGCGTGGGCTGCTCATGTGTACCGCTCCAGGGAGTGCAGGGGCGTGCCGGGTCGACTTGTACCGTGGTGCAGTGCTCGAAGCTCAGACGGGATCCTTGTGGTACAGGCGGAAGGTTCGTTCCAGTCGGGAACCGACCGCGCGGGCGTAGAGCCGGTAGGGGCCGGTCCAGGCGATCTCGGCTTCGCCGATCCCCGCTTTCTGCTGGTCGCTCAGGCAACGGCGCGGCAGTATCGCGCCCACGCCCAGGCCCCGCCGGGACTCGGCGGTGCCCATCGGGCCAAACCACGTGTCGCGTTTGACGCCGTGGCAGCCGAAGCCGACGACCTCCGCCTGCTCGCCGTCACCGTGCACCGCGATGTGGCAGCGCGGTGGGTCGTAGGCGATGGCGACCTCCCCGACCCAACTGCCGCCCCAGGTTGGCATCCAGGACAGCAGGCGCTCGCGGTCGTCCGGCACGGCCCGGCGTACCCGGACGCCGTGCGCGCCCAGGCGTTGTTCGTCCTGGGCCGTGTCCAGGTCGGCCGTGGCCAGGTCCGTGAGCATGTTGACCGCGTCGGGGCCGCGCTCGTAGCCGGCGGACTCTACGAGGCACACGGCCGGGGTGTAGCGGATGTCGATGCCCGGCCAGGCGTAGTGCGGCGGGGTGCCGCGCACCGCGAGCCGCTCCGCGCCGGCTGCTCGCAGTCGCTTCTCGACACCTGCCAGCAGTGCTCGCCCGTGGCCCCTGCCGTGGCGGCCGGATCGACGGCGAGGAGGAGGTGTGACCGGTGCGCGCGATGGCCGGCGGGCTCGTGGACGCGCCAGGGTCGGACAGCGGTTGCGGGGCGAGCCAGCCAAGGGCCAGGCCCGTGACAGCGCCGTCGATTTCTGCGACGATCCGCAGTTCGGGGCGGTCGGCCGTGATGCCCCAGAGCAGATTCAGCACACGGTCGGCATCGGTGTCGTACACGAGCGAGGCTGCTGCGATCTCATGCAGCCGAGGGAGGTCGTCGTGGTGTGCTACACGCAGCAGGGACTGCCCGACGCCACTCATGCTATCCACCCCAATCGTCACTTGCCAACGTGATTTGGTTTTCAAGCGGTTAAAACTTACCAATCATCGCCCGGGGCCACCAGAGGTCCCCGGCCCCCATACCTGTGGTACCGACCCGTTCGTGGAGGACGCGGCATGACGGCCCCCCGCACCGCCCGCCCCACCCCGATCCCTCCCGGGCGCCTCGCCCGCGGCACCACCGCAGCCTCCCTCGTCGCCTCCGACGACCTTCTCGGCACCGTCCTCGCGACCTACCGCGGCGCAGACGGCGAACCGCACCACCCGCATGCGCACCGAGGCACTGCAATGCCACACCTAAGGACTGAGCAGCCGCAGGCCTCGGCTGGAGCCTGCGCGACGACCCCTGGAACCACCTGGCGCAACACTGGCCGGCCACCGGAGCCGAACACCCCGGCTTCACCGCCACCGGCGTTGCCCACGCCCCGCCAGCGGCCTGTGAACGGTCCTCCTCACCACATCCGCGTCCACCTCGGCCGCGACGCGACCGCCACCATTACGCTGCGCCATGCCGTCTGCGACGCCCTCGCCGATCCCGACCTCTGAGCCATCCCTGCAGACAGGCTTCCACCCCGCCGGATCCCCTGTTCATGAAAGGCACACCCATGACCTCAGCTGACAAGGCCCACCCCAAGCGCACCACCACCGACCGGACGGTCGATCACAACCCTGCCGAGCGCAAAGCACCCGCCCCCCGAACCCCCACCCCCGCGCACAGCGCCCCGCCGCAAACCGTCCTCGTTCAGATCAGAGCCCTCCTGCCCTCACTGCCTCCCGCCGAGCGCCGCGTCGCCGAGGCAGCACTCGCCGACCCGGCGAACGTGGCCGCACAGACCATCACCGAGCTGGCCGCCGAATGCCGAACCTCCGAGACCACCGTGATGCGCTTCTGCCGCACCCTCGGCCTCAAGGGCTACCCCGACCTGCGGATCGGCCTGGCCTCCGCAGCCAGCGCCGAGGAAAGCAGCGCCGGCCGGACAGCTGTCGGGCCTGACATCGGACCACGCGACACGCTGGCCGACATCGTCGCAAAACTCGGCTTCGCCGACGCCCGCGCCGTGGAAGACACCGTCGGCCAACTGGACCTCCACGCCCTCAAACGAGCCGTGGAAGCGCTATCGTCGGCAGACGGCATCGACGCATACGGGGTCGGCGCCAGCGGCCTGGTGGCACTGGACCTCCAGCAGAAACTGCACCGCATCGGCCGCAGGATAAACGCCTGGGTCGACCCACACATGGCATTGACCTCCGCCGCCCTGCTGCGCGGTGGCGATGTGGCGATCGGCATCTCGCATACTGGCGACACTGCCGCGACGGTCGAAGTGCTTTCGGAAGCACACCGCAACGGCGCCATCACCGTGGCCATCACCAACTTTCCGCGCTCGGCCATCACCGAATACGCCGACCATGTGCTGACCACGGCGGTGCGTGAGACGACGTTCCGCTCTGGGGCGATGGCCAGCCGGATCGCGGCGCTGACCGTCGTCGACTGTCTGTTCGTCGGGGTGGCCCAGCGCAGCCGCCCCCGGACACTCAGGGCTCTGGAGCGCACCTACGCCGCAGTGCGCAGCCGCCGCCTATAACGCCGGTTCATCAAATCGTGGGCATAGCTTGTGATTTGCCCAACGGGCTTGAACAGGGTGTGTATCGCTTGAAGGCAAAGGCCAGGCGGGGGACCTGGAGCGTCAGCCCGAACGAAGGTCGGATCTCGGCGGCGGGCCATGGTGTCCGTGCTCGCCGTCGATAGGAGAGCCGTGAACGTGCACGTGGACTGGTCAGGAGTCCGGGAACACGTCATCGCCGTCGACGAGGCCGAGCGTCGGGCGCGTGGCACAGAGCCGTCGTCCTACCCGTTGTTCGAACCAGTCCTGACACTCGCCGAGATCGCCGAGGCCGAGGCACAGTTCGGCGTCACGCTCCCTGAGGAGTACCGCACGTTCCTGGCGGAGGTCGGGGCCGGCGGCCCCGGACCAGGCCGCCTCTCGCCATTGTGCCGGATCAACGGGGTCTGGGGATGGCAATGGGACACCGCAGGACATCAATGGAGACCAAAGATCGACCTGGAGTCGCGTCCGCGTCCCGTCCTCCCTTATAGACGTCCTCGCGCGCCACCGCGAGAGCGACATCACCGGAGACCGGCGCTGACTGTGATCAAGCCGAGCGTCCAAGGCAGAAGGGCCCGCCTGACCATCGCCACCGGGCGGAGGGACATTTCGGCGGTTCGCGGGTCCGGGGCAAGGGTCGTAGCCCCGTCGGGTCTGAAGGCCGGGATTCCCAGGGAAGATCATGGGTGGTTCGGGCGGGCTGGACGCTGCCGGGCGAGCGGGACTCAGGTTACGGCGCGTGGTTGAACTGGGCGAGACCCGGCGGTAGGCCTGGACCGGAGGTCGTGTGCTGCGCGCCAGGACTCGACCTTTCGTCGATCGCTCGGGTTGTCGGGGTGCCCGTACGGTGGAAGGCGTGGAGATTCCCGTACTGCTCGGCCGGCGGGTGTCGGCAAACCTGGAGTGGTGGCCGGCCGCTGAGTCGACCTGCGCTCTAGGATCGCCGCGGCGCGGCGGCCGGGCTGGCCACGATGAGCAGGTAGCGGCTGTGGCCGTCCAAGGCGGCCAGGCGGTGCACGATGGTGGAGTCGTAGTGCAGGGCGTCTCCGGGTTCCAGGACGAATTGTTCCTTGCCGACCTGGGCAGAAACCCTTCCTGTCATCACCACGCACAGTTCTTCGCCTGGATGGGATGTGTCGAAGGCGTGGTGGGCTGGGGTGCCTTCGGCGAGCACGGCCTCGAAGCGGCGTGCCCCGACCGGGGTGAGTGGCACTGTGCGTCCTTCACCTGGCGGCCATGTGCGAGGTGGTCGGTGCGGGCGGTGCAGGGTGCTGTATGGGGCTGCCGCAGGGGTCCGCCCTGCCAGTGGCGCTCCGCCCAGCAGCACCGACAACGGGGTCTCCACGGCCTCGGCGATTCGTTCCAGGCTGTCCAAGGTGGGGTTGGCGCGTCCGGCTTCCAGACGGCTGAGGAAGCTGCGTGACAGTCCGCTGCGCTGGGCGACGCCCTCCAGTGTGAGGTGTAGGCGGGCGCGGGCTGCGGAAAGCCGCATCCCCAGGCGCGCCGCTGCGCTCTCCCTGTCGGATTCTCCCGGGCCCGCTGGGCCGTCGAGTGCTCCGGAGCTTTCCCTACCTGCCACTGCCGCCTCCTGTGACCACGTGAAGCCGTGGGATCTCTGTCGCACAGGTGTGTGGCTCCCGTGCCGACCGAAGTCCTGAACGCTACAGGCCGCCCGCCGTTCCAACGCCAGGGAGTCCGCCGTGATCCTTCCTCGTCGTCTGTCTCGTTCCCGGTGCCGCAGGTGCTGCATTTGGGCCAGCGCCGGATCCGTCGGTGGTCGGCGGTGACGACGGCTGGGTACGCGTCGGCGTGGTCCGAGCCCGCGGAGCTGCTGGCCGACGCGGGTGACGAACTGGGCGGCGCCGAGCAGCTGCTGGCCCACGCCATGCTGGCGGACTGGCCGCGGTCGGCGTTGGAGCCGGCGGCGGCTCTGCTGGCCGGGACCGGTGCTGGCCGTGGCGATCTGCACCGGCTGATGAGCAGGGCGGGATTCCGCGACCTGGGCGAGCTGCAGGCGCGGGTCGCCGAGCGCCTCGATGGGCAGCTGATCGACCCGAGGGCGCGGTTCCGGGCTCGTCTGCGGCCGGCTCAGATTCCCGGTCTGACCGCCAGGATGGCTGAGCAGGAGGCCGCGAACGTGACGGCGACGCTGCACGGGGCGTGCGATGACGGTACGTTGCACAGCGCTGCACTGGCCTTGCTGGCGGCCCGGCAGCGGTTCGTCCTCGGCACCGGCCGAAGCCGTGGTCTGGCACAGCTGCTGGCGGCTGATCTGGAGAGCGTTCTGGGTCGTGTCGTCCTTTTGGACGGGAGCGCCGACCGTGCGGTGGAGGCGCTGACCGACGCGGGGCCCAAGGACGTGGCGGTTGCCTACTCGGTGCGCCGGTACGACGGCTGGACGCTTCGTGCGGCGGGTGCTCTGCGTGAGCGCGGTGTGTTGTTGGTGGCCGTCGCGGATGTGCACGGTTCGCCGGTTGCGAGGATCGCCGATCAGGTGCTGACCGCGGCGACCAGTGGCGCTTCCTTCGCCGACTCGCCGACCGCGCTGGTCGCCCTCGGGCATGCGTTGGTGACGGCTGCGGCCGCCCGGTCGAAGGGAGCGCTGCGGCGTCTGGAGCGCAGGGAGGAGGCCAACGTCATGCTGGAACGCTTCCTGGGCGATTGATGGCCCGCTTCGATCCTTCCCCTGACCCGGTGCCGCGTGCACGAATTTTCCATAAGAAGCATTGGTGGAACCCATGACTGGAACACGGGGCCGGCAGGCCCGCAGCGGTCGGTTGGCGCCGGGCGCCTGGCCTTCCCCGATCGGGCCCGAGGATGTGGCGCGCGAGGACGGAATCCCCGGCTGGGTGGAGCTCGTGGGGGAGCCTGGCGACGCTGCTGTGTGGTGGGACGAGCCGCGTCCCCTCGAGGGGGTCGGCGCTGTGTGGTGCGCCGGTCCGTGGACGGTGTGGTGGAGGATTTGCTGCCCGTAGGGTTCAACGCCCGCAGCCGGTTGCACGAGTACGGCGGTCGTGCCTGGCGGCCTGTCGGGTTGCCGGATGATGGTTCGGGGCGCGGTGCCACTGGTCTGGTGTTCGTCGATTGGCACGATCAGCGCCTGTGGGTGGCGGGTCCGGGTGTGCAGCCGGTGCCGTTGACGGCGGTGGTGCCGGATGGCGGTGGCGGCCCTGCGGTGCGCTACGGCGACCTTGTCGCGCCGTCCGGCCGGGCGGAGGTGTGGTGCGTGCGGGAGAGCGTGGGCGCACATCCGCGCGAGGTTGTGCGGGAGGTGGTGGCGGTGCCTATGGACGGGTCCGCCGCGCTGGACCCGTCTCGGGTGCGGGTGCTGGCCGGTGGCTACGACTTCCTGGCCTGTCCGCGGCAGTCCCCGGATGGGCGGTATTTGTCATGGATCGGCTGGAATCATCCGCATATGCCGTGGGATGAGAGCGAGTTGTGCGTCGTGGCGCTGGACGGTGGTGAGGACGCCGGGTATCGCGTCCTGGCGGGCGGCAGGGGGTGCTCGGTCGCTCAGGCGGAGTGGCGGGACGCCGACACCCTGTGGGCGGTCACCGATCCGGACGGGTGGTGGAACCTGCACCTTGTTCCGGCCGACGGCGGTGAGGTCCGTGCGGTCGCGCCGCGGCAGGAGGAGTTCGCCGGGGCGCTGTGGAAGCCGGGGGCGGCGTGGTTCGCGCCGCTGCCCGATGGGCGGGTGGTCGCGGTGCACGGGACGGGCAGCAGCCGCCGGCTGGGGGTAGTCGATCCGTCCGACGACAGTGTGCGTGATCTGCCGCTGCCGTACACGGACTTCGCTGCGACGGTGCACGCGGCCGACGGGAAGGCAGTCTGCGTGGCGGGCTCGCCGGACTCGCACCACCGTGTCGTGCTGGCCGACCTGACCGCCGCAGCCACCGGCGATGGCATCCATGAGTCGGTGACGGGAGGCGACAGCGGTGCGCTGCGTTTCGCCGACTGGCTGCCGCAGCCGTACGCGGAGGTGTTCCACCGGCCGGACGGACAGGCCGTACACGCGGTGCTGTACCCGCCGCGCAACGCGGATCACCGTGTGGCGGCAGACGAGTTGCCGCCGTGGGTGGTGTTCGTCCATGGCGGCCCGACCGGCAGCTCACCCATGGCGCTCGATTTGGAGGTCGCGTACTTCACCAGCCGCGGTATCGGCGTGGTGGACGTCGACTACGGCGGCTCCACCGGGTACGGACGGACCTACCGCGAGCGGCTGCGCGGCACCTGGGGCCTGGTGGACGTTGGAGACTGCGCGGCCGTGGCGCGCGGCCTAGTCGCGCGCGGGCTCGCCGACGAGCGACGCCTGGCGGTGCGCGGCGGCAGCGCGGGCGGCTGGACGGCCGTGGCCTCACTCACGCGGGCGGGCCTATACGCGGGCGCTGTCTCGCATTACGGCATCACCGACCCTGTTGCGTGGGCCGCCAACACGCACGACTTCGAGTCCCGCTACCTGGACGGTCTGATCGGTCCCCTGCCGGAGGCGGCCGACCAGTACGCGGAACGGTCGCCGGTGCTCAACGCGCACCGGGCGAGCGGTCCGGCGCTGCTGATGCATGGGCTGGAGGACGTCATCGTCGAGCCGCAGCAGTCGCGGGTGTTCGCCGAGGCGCTGGCCGCCGCCGGCGTGCCCTGCACGCTGCTGGAACTACCGGGGGAGCAGCACGGGTGGCGGCAGGGGAGACGATCGCCACCGTTCTGAAGGCCGAGCTCGCGTTCTATCAGGAGATCTTCGGCATCGCCGGGCAGGCGCCCGCGGAGGGCGGGCGGTGAGCACGCTCTGGGCGGCGGGCGGCGTCTGTCGCCGCCCGCCGGCGCTGAGGTCGGGCGACACGGTAGCTGTCGTCGCGCCGGCCGGCCCGGTGCCCGCCGGGCAGCTGGATCGTGGTGTGGCGCGGCTGGAGGAGTGGGGCCTGGAAGGTCCGGGTCATGCCCCACGTGTCCGACACCCACCTTGGCCACCTCGCGGGCGCCGACCTGGATCGGGCGGCCGATCTGCAGCAGGCTTGGTTGGACCCGGCCGTGGCTGCGGTGTTCTGTGCGCGCGGCGGGTACGGCTGCCAGCGGATGGCGGACCTGCTGGACTGGGGTGTCCTCGCGCGGGCCGCGCCGAAGCCGCTAGTGGGATTCAGCGACGTCACCGAGCTGCACCGGCTGTTCGCGGCCCGGCTGAGGGTGGCGACCCTTCACGGGCCGATGCCGGGTACTGGGGCGTTCGCCGATCCGCAGTCGGTGGAGCACCTTCGCCGGGTGCTGTTCGAACCGACGTCCGTGCGCGCCCTGCCGCTGGCAGCGCCGGCGCTGGTCGCGGGCACGGCCGAGGGGGTGCTGGCCGGTGGCAACGCCAGCCTGCTCGCCTCCTCGATCGGCGTGCCCGGGTACGGGCTGCCGGACGGGTGCCTGCTGTTCTTGGAGGACACCGGTGAGGAGCCGTACCGGTTGGACCGGATCCTCACCCAGCTCCGCCGGGCCGGGGTCCTGCAGTCGGCGGCCGGAGTGGTGCTGGGGGACTTCACCGACTGCGGCGACCCGCAAGCGCTGGCCGACGTCATGCACGACCGGCTGGCCGGGCTCGGGATACCGGTGGCGGCCGGATTGCCGGCCGGACACGGAAAGCTCAACCTGACGGTTCCACTGGGACTACGGGCCCGCATGACCGCCTCCACCGCGCCCGGCGCCGGCGCCCTCGTCCTCGCGCAGCCGCCCCTGTCGGCGCGCGCCGGCACGCGCGAAGGGCCCGCCAAAGCCGGTGGGGGCCCGATGGGTGGGACCGACACGAGATCCGGAAAGGACGAAGAATCGTGCGCATCATGATTTCCGCCGACATGGAGGGCGTCACGGGCGTCACCTGGCCGGACGACGTGGAGCCGGGCACCGCCTCCTGGGACCGGATGCGACGCTTCCTGACCAGTGACGTCAACGCGTGCGTGGCCGGTCTGTTCGCCGGAGGCGCGAGCGAGGTGATGGTCAACGAGGCCCACTACACGCAGCGGAACGTCCTGATCGAGGACCTGGACGACCGCGCGACCCTTCTGACGGGCCGTCACAAGCCGCTCGGCATGATGCACGGCGTGCAGGACGCCGACGGTGTGGTCATGCTCGGCTACCACACCGGGGCCGGCGAGGAGGGCGTGCTCGCCCACACCTACCTCGGAACGGGCCTGGTCGACTTCCGCATCGACGGCGAGGCGGCCGACGAGGGCCGAATGAACGCCCTGGTCGCCGCTGAGCACGGTGTTCCGGTGCTGCTCGTGACCGGTGACGACCTGACCTGCGCCGCCGCCGGGCGCTGGGCGCCGCAGGCACGGACGGCCGCGGTAAAGCGGGCTGTGAGCCGGTACGCCGCGATCTGCCTGACGCCCGCCCGGAGCGCGGCGCTGATCGAGGCGGAGGCCCGGGCCGCCGTCCAGTCAGCAGCCACTGCCCGGCGACCGACCGGCGGGCCCGCGGAACACCGCTTCGAGGTGACCTTCCACGCCACCCACCAGGCTGCGGCGGTGGAGGCCGTGCCGACGGTGGACCGGACCGGCCCGCGCACCGTCGCCTACACCGCGCCGACCGCCACCGACGGTGCTCGGACGTTCAAGGTGTGCACCACCGTGGCGGCGTCGGCCGCCGAGGCGCACTACGGCTGATGCCGCCTGCGCCGTTTGTTGCCGCGCCAGTCCACTACCGGAACAGGACCTGATCATGCCATCTCTGCGTGATACCGACCCTGCCGAGGCCTTCGCCGACGTGTCCGTCCAACGCGAGGACGCCCTCGCTGCCGCGGGCCACGACGCCGTTCGGCTCTGCCACGACCTGCTGCGCATCGACACCACCAACCCAGGCGACGGCAGCGGACCGGGCGAGCGGGCCGCCGCCGAATACGTTGCCGCCGAGCTGGACGCTGCGGGCATCCCAGCGACACTGGTGGAAGCCGCTCCGCGGCGTTCCACCGTGTTGACCACCATCAGTGGCTCCGACCCCTCGCTGCCCCCGCTGCTCGTCCACGGCCACCTGGACGCCGTACCGTTCGACGCCGCGGACTGGACGCACCACCCTTTGGCGGGCGACCTCGCCGACGGCTGCCTCTGGGGTCGCGGCGCCGTCGACATGAAAGGCACCTTGTCGATGGTGCTGGCCGTGGCCCGGCATTGGGCGCGCACCGGGACGCGGCCACGGCGGGACATCGTGCTGGCGTTCCTGGCGGACGAGGAGTCGACCGGCGAGTTCGGATCCCGCTTCGTGACGGCCTCGCACCGTGAGTGGTTCGAGGGCTGCACTGAGGCGATCAGCGAGTCCGGCGGGTTCTCGATCACCGCCCACCCGGAGAGCGGACCGCAGGCGGGGCGTCCGCTACGCGTCTATCCGGTGGCGGTCGGGGAGCGCGGCACCGCGTGGATGCGGCTGACCGCGAAGGGCACCGCCGGGCACGGCTCCAAGCACAATCCGGACAATGCCGTGGCGACGTTGGCCCACGCCCTGTCACGGCTGGCTTCGCACCGGTGGCCGACCACGCTGACGCCACCCGTTGCAGCCCTCGTCGACGCGCTGGACCGCGTGCTGGGCGTGCGCATCGACCGCGAGCACCTGGAGGAGGAGGCTGCCCGCCTGGGGCAGCTCGGCGAGCTGTTCGACTGCACGGTGCGTGACTCCGCCAACCCGACGGTGCTGCGGGCCGGCGGCAAGGTTAACGTGATCCCGGCCGCGGCCTACGCCGAGGTGGACGGCCGGTTCCTCCCCGGCCATCGCGAGGAGTACCTGGCCGTCGTGGACCGCCTCCTGGGGCCCGGAATCACCCGGGAGTTCATCAACTGCGAGGACGCGGTGTCGGCGGAGCACGAAGGCGCGGCGTTCTCTGCGATGGCAGACGCCCTGCGCGCCGAGGATCCGGACGCGCACCCGGTGCCGTTCGTCATGTCGGGCGGCACCGACGCCAAGTCGTTCGCACGGCTCGGTATCCGTTCGTACGGCTTCGCTCCGCTGATGCTGGATCCGTCGCTGCACTACTACGGCATGTTCCACGGCGTGGACGAGCGGGTGCCGGCCGCGGGGTTGAGCTTCGGAGTTCGCGTGCTGGACCGGTTTTTGCGCGCGTACTGACCGAGCCCGTGCCGGGCGCCCATCCTGCGTGAGGGGAAGGTCATTGGCCGGCTGCCTCACGCGCGCGCAGGGCCAGCCACAGGTCCACCCGGTCCTCGGCGCGGTCCATCCGGCGGCCGGTCAGCTTCCCGATCTTGGCGATGCGGTTTTGGACGGTGTGGCGGTGCAGGCCGAGCAGGGCGGACGTCTCGGCCCAGCTGCCGTTGGTCTCCAGCCACACGCGCAGGGTCTCGAGCAGTTCGCCGCTTGGGTCGGCGGCGTCGAGAGGGGCGAGCGTGGTGTCGGCGAACGAGGCGAGCAGTGCGGGGCTCCCCAGGCTCAGCAGCAGGCGGACCGACCCGGCCTCGGTGGCGGTGACCGGTCTTCCGGCTTCTTTGCTGACGGGGAGGAGGGCGACGGCCTGCCGTAGTGACAGTGCTGCGTGCTGGGGGGCGACGGGCGGTCCGATGCCGGCCGGGCGGCCGGGGGCGAAGCGGGCGAGGAGGGCGAGGGTGTCGGTGCCGTCGGGCACGACGGCCTCGACGCTGTCGCCGGCGACTCGGGCGAGGCCGCCGGGTATGGCGAGGGCGAGGTCGGCGGCGACTTCCGCGGCCTCACCTGCTGCTCTTGAGGGGGTGGTTGCTTCTGGTCGGCGTACGCCTGCGAGGGCCGTGTCGGTGGCGATGCGGACGGCCACGGCACGCAGTGGGCGGGCGGGCAGGTTCACCGAGGCCAGCAGCGCGTCGGCTCGGGAGGCGCTGATTTCGGCGCTGAACAGGCGGGCTAGTACGGCTGTGCGGTGGCGACGGCGCGGCTCGTCGGCGAGGTGACGGCGTTCGAGTTCGACCGACAGGAGCGAGACGAGGACACTCCCCAGAAGCCTGGATTCGGCGCTGCTCGCGCCGACGAGCAGTACGAAGCCCCGTAGCCGGGCGGCTCCGAGGGGTTGCACGTGCACGGGACCTTCGGGCAGGTCCCCGCCGGCGCTGCCGCGCAGTTCGCGCAGAGCAACCGCTTCCAGGATTCCCGCGGCGCTGGCCAGGGTTTGTGTCGGTTCGGCGCCAGCGGCGCCGAGAGGTCAGGCCAGCACGTCACAGACGATGACGGCGACGCCCGTCGCCTGGTGCCAGGCGGAGAGCAGGTCGGTGAGTCCGTCGGCGGATGCCGCGGCTGCGGTGAGGCGTCGCTGGGTGCGCAGGGTGCGCTCCAGCAGGCGGCGTTCTTCTGCGGCGCGGGCGTCGAAGACTGTTTTCGTGATCGCGGCGAGCGGAGTGCGTTCGGGGACGGTGAGCAGGGGCAGGCCGCGCGCCTCGGCTGCCGTGGCGAGTTCCTGCGGTACGTGACGGCACGGCAGGGACGAGCCGATGCCGAGTATCAGGGCCGCGGCGCGTCCGCGGTCGAGGTCGGCGACGAAGTCGGCCTGGTCTTCGGGGCCTGGGCCAAAGAGCAGGCCGGTGGTCATGACCACCTCTCCGCCTTCCATCCACATGGAAGGGGTCATGCTCTCGGAGGCGTGTGCGGCCTCCACGGTGCGGCCGAGCCCTGCCGCGCCGGCGGCTAGCTGCAGACGCAGGGCGGGGATGGCCAGGAGATCGCGGACGGTGAGTGGCATAGGCCAATCGTTCGACGGAGCTGGTACTGACCTCTGACGTGATAGCACAGATGACCGTGTACGCGCACTGGCTTCTGGTGCTCGGCTCGGCCGGGTATGGGTGGCGGATGGGATGGTCTCCGCTCAGCCTCTTGCGGCTTTGTGCGTTGGGTGGCGTTCGGCAGGCAGGTGGTCGGGGCCGGCCGAGGGCTCCGCGGTGTGGTCGTCCCTGCCGGGCCTCTGCCCGTGCCCTCCTGCTCGAGTGCAGGAAGGCACGGGCAGAGGCAAAAGGTCTGTGCTGCGCTGGTGTCCGGTTCGGGGCCCGCGTTCGCTGCTGGCCAGAGCGGACGTGGGGGGCGTCAGATACTTTCGAGGAGGAGCTGGGAGCCTGCCGTGATCAGCCCCGGGACCTCGAAGTCCAGTTCGACGAGAGTGCTGCTGCCTGCCGGGAGCGTATAGCGGCCGATTTCGCAGCGTGGCACGGTGGGTCGCACGTAGAGGGTGATGATCTGGGGGGATCCGCCGTTGACGGACACTGCGGCCGCGCCGTTCCAGGTGTCGCCCGGCACATCGGTCGTGCCGGTGACGTTGGAAGCGAACGTGAGAACGACGGTCCTGGTCTGCGCGGAGGAGTTGGTCAGGCGCGTGCGGATCGCGTAGCGCATGCCGTAGTTGCCCCAGCTGCGCTGAGAGGAGTCGGACAGGGCGGCCGTGGCGGGCACGGTCTGGTCGAGAGCGGCGACCTGGCGCTGGGTGGTGTTGACGGCCAGGCCCAGGTAGGAGCCGGCAGGTGCAACGTCGATGTCGCACACGCCGGTGTCCCAGCGGGAGGCGGCGTAGACGCCGGCCTCTCGGCCGTAGGTGGTGTCGGTCTGGCCGATGATGTCGCCCGGTGCGGCCTGGCTGTCGTTCTGGGTGTAGTTGATCGCGGTGGCCGTGCTGCCGGTGGTGGTCACGGCCGTGTAGACGTAGACGCCACCTGTGGTGGTGACGTCCAGGAGGCCATCGACGATGGAGGAGGTCATGGCAACCTTGGCTACCTCCACCATCGTGCCGGGGTTGACGGTTGTGGGGGAGAGGTAGGGGCGGGTGGTGCCGGCGGCAAAGTCCTGCGACGTGGCGTAACAGGGCCCCGTTCCGGCGCGCTGCGCCGGATCCTGGACGAGCGGCTTCTGCGAATTGGTCCAGATTGCGCCCGTGGCCTGGACGGTGACGGCGGAGCTCCCCGGGTTCGACGCGAGTACGTGGAGGTAGACCGTCCCGCCCGTGCTGTTCTGGTGGTAGACGTACACCGGGAATGTGCCGGTCAGCGGGTGGGAGGCGCCTCCGCGGTTGGTGGTGGTACGGCCGCACTGGGCGAGCCAGCCGGGGCCGGTGAAGGACTCGGGGTTGTTGGACACGAACATCTCTGCGCCGGACGGGCCGCCGGGCAGCTGGAGCAGCTGCTCGCGGGGGACGGTCGGCCCGGGCGACGTGGGCGTGCCCGTGGTCCAGGACCCGGCGCCGATGCTCGTGTTCGTCATCGTGCTGGGCGTCGGGCGGCGGCTGTTGCCGGTTGCGGCCCGGGCCGTGGTCGCGCCGAGGGGCAGTGCTGCGCCGACGAGCAGGGCGGGGGTGAGGCTGAGCAGGCGGCGGCGCGAAGGGGTTGGGCGGTTGTCCATCGATTTGGACCTCTCGGTGGGGGTGCTGCCGCCGGAGGGGCCGCAGGCAGCCGGTGAAATGAGCGGGACGATTCCCGTCACCAGAGGTAGATACCAGATGGGAATGGTTGGCAGAAGTGGTCGGGACGGACTTTCGGTACCGGCTGGCCCGGTAGTTGAGGTGTCCTCGCCTAACACGTCGGCAACTTGTACCTTTAATAACCTTTGTGGCGCTGATTCGAGCCCGGGCTCGCGTTCTTGATCAGTTGGTGACCCGAAAGGGTTGACGACGGCCGGTGGCTCCTGCCACCTTCTTCCCCAAGTGGTCCCTACCACTTCGGATGACATCATCCGCTCTCTTCCCCCACCGTCGTAGGAGAGTCATGCCCAGCAGTAGAGGTATCCGCCTGGCCGTCACCACCGTCACCCTGGCGCTCGCGACGAGCGCGTGCGGTCTCGGCTCGAGCGGCTCCTCCCCCGGTGCGGACGCCGCGTCCCCGACCGGCAAGGTCGGCGGGACCATCACGCTGGAGACCCTGCAGCTCAAGCCCACCTTCACCGACTACATGACCGGGGTCATCGCCGCCTACGAGAAGGACCACCCGGGCACCAAGGTCAACTGGGTCGACATCCCGTTCCAGGGCGCGCAGGAGAAGCTGACCGCCGACGCCGCCGCCGGCGCTCTGCCCGATGTCGTCAACCTGAACCCCCAGTTCGCGCAGGCTCTGGAGGCCAAGGACCTGTTCATCGACATGGACAAGGGCGCCTCTGACGTCAAGTCCGCCTATGTCCCGGGGGCCTGGGACGCGTTCAAGGTGCCGGGCAAGGACGGATCCTTCGCCCTGCCGTGGTACCTGACCTCCGAAGTCACGATGTACAACAAGGACCTGTTCACAAAGGCCGGCCTGGACCCGCAGAAGCCGCCGGCGAGCTTCGACGAGCTCCTCGCCGACGGCGCCAAGCTGTCGGCCGCCGGAAAGGGCTCGTTCTTCGGCATCCACCCCGCCCTGGAGAACCGCTTCATCACGGACCTCGCCAAGCAGGGTGTGCCGCTGCTGGACGCGTCCGGCAAGAAGTGGACCTTCAACACGCCGGACGCCGCCGCCTACCTGCAGAAGCTGGTGGATGCCTACAAGGGTGGCGTGTACCCGCAGGACTCGCTGACCCAGAACCACAGCAAGGAGAACGAGGCCTACCAGGCAGGCCGCATCGGCCTGCTCCCCTCCGGCCCGAACTTCCTTGCGGTCATCAAGAAGAACGCTGCCGCGATCGCCGCGAACACCGGAGTCGGCCCGCAGATCACGGGCGCCTCCGGCGCCACCAACATGTCCGTGATGGGCCTGCTCGTGCCGAAGGCGAGCAAGAACCAGGCGACCGCGATGGACTTCGCCAAGTACCTCTCGGACGCGCAGAACCAGCTCGCCTTCAGCAAGATCGTGACCATCCTGCCGAGCACCCTGTCCTCCCTCAAGGACCCGTACTTCAGCACCGACGGCGACGGATCGCCGGAGTCCAAGGCGCGCAAGATCTCCGCCGCGCAGATCGCCACGGCCAAGAACCTCGTGCCCGTCCAGTACGACTCGCGTGTCACGGCCGCAGTCATCGGCAAGGTGCAGCTCGCCCTCCAGGGCAAGCTGACCCCCAGCAGGCGCTCGACCAGGCTGTCGCGGAAGCCGACAAGATCAGCGGCGCCACCGGCTGACGCCCGGCCCGCCCGGCGCCCGACGGCTAGCCCGAAATCCCGCCGGGCCCACGACCACCGGTGCGGGTGGCACTCTCCCTGGCCACCCGCACCGGTCCCCTCTCGCAAACCCCGCCCTTCTTCCACCGACTGATCGACTGGAGGCCCCGTGACCGGCCGACGCTGGTACGTCCCCTGGCTCTTCCTTCTCCCAGCGCTCGCCGTGGCCGTGGCCTTCTTCATCGTGCCGTTCGCCAACACCGCCGTGCTCTCGTTCACCGACGCCAGCACCCTGGGCGGCGGCACCTTCACGGGGACCCGCAACTACGCCCGGCTCTGGAGCGACGACCAGTTCTGGCTGTCCGTTCGCAACACTCTGCTCTACATCGCCGTGGTCGTGCCGCTGCTCGTCGCGCTACCCCTCGGGCTGGCCCTGCTGGTGCAGAAGCGGGTGGCGGGAATCGGCTTCTTCCGGGCCGTGTTCTATTCGCCCGTCGTCGCCTCCATGGTCGTCGCCGGCCTCATCTGGTCCTGGCTGCTCTCCAGTGACGGCCTGGTCAACTCGGTCCTGCGAGGCCTCCACGTGATCGCAGCCCCGCTGCCCTTCCTCACCGACTCCCGGCTGCTGCTATTCAGCTCCATGGCAATGACGGTGTGGAAGGGCCTGGGCTACTACATGGTGGTGTACCTGGCGGCGCTGGCCAACGTCCCCAAGTCGCTCCTGGAAGCGGCCGAAGTGGACGGCGCCGGACCGGTCCGACGCTTCTTCCACGTCACGCTCCCACTGGTGCGCCCCACCATGGTCCTGGTCGCGACCCTCGCGGCCATCGGCTCCGCCAAGGTCTTCGCCGAGGTCTTCACCCTCAGCGACGGCAGCGCCGGGCCCGGAGGCGAAGCGCGGACCCTGGTCTACACCATCCGCGAGGTGGGCCTCGGTCTCGGAGGCGAAGCCGGATACGCATCCGCAATGAGCATCGTCCTCTTCCTCGGAACGCTCGGCCTCTCGGTGGCCGTCACCCGCCTCAACACCCGGGAGGAGCGGGCATGACGCCGCTACAGACCCCCGCCGCCCCGGCGGCCGAGCACCGCACCACCGACAGCGCGCCCCGCGCCGACCTCGCCGCAGCGGCCAAAGCCCCCGCATCCCTGCGCCTGCGCCGGTCCGGCGGACTCGCCGTGCGCTACCTGCTGCTCCTGGCCGTGTTCGCGCTGACCGTCGGACCGTTCCTGTGGCAACTGTCGACCTCGCTGAAGGGCAACGGCGAGCGGGTGTTCGGCTACCCGCCGCAGCTCCTGCCCACCCACCCCACCCTTCACCACTACGCCGAGGTCCTCGACACCGTCCCAGTCCTGCGCTACGCCGGGAACTCGCTGCTGGTGGCGACCGGCTCCGTCCTGACCAACTGCCTGCTCGGATCCATGGCCGGATACGCACTGGCCCGCATGCGCTTTCGCGGTCGGGCGGTGGCCACCGGGATCTTCCTCGCCACCATGATCATTCCCTTTGAGAGCATCATGGTCTCCGAATTCCTCGTCGCGCGCTCCCTGCACCTGACGAACACCCTGCTCGGCGTGATGATCCCCGGCGCGGCCTCCGGCCTGTCGGTGATGCTGATGCGCAACGCGTTCCGCCGGCTTCCCGCCGAGATCGAGGAAGCCGCGATCCTCGACGGCGCGGGGGAGTGGCAGCGCTTCTGGCGCATAGCACTTCCGTCGGTGCGCGGCACCATCGCCGCCGTGGCGGTCTTCAGCTTCGTGTTCAGCTGGGACGACTTCCTGTGGCCGCTGGTCTCCCTCTCCGACCAGAGCAAGTACACCCTCACTGTCGGCATCCAGTACCTGTCCGGCACCTTCACGAACGACCAGCGGGTGATCGCCGCAGGCACGATGATGGCGGTCGTGCCGCTGCTGGCGCTGTTCTTCGCCCTGCAGCGGTTCTTCTTCCGTGGCGTGGGTGAGGGAGCGGTCAAGGGATGAGTACCACAACGGACGGCAGCCGTGGGACCGTACGACCGGGCGTGGCTGCGGCCGTCCCCCGGCCCGCGAGCCGAAGCACGAAATCCTGCGCCGATCGCTGCTGGACCTGGTCGAGGCGTCCGCGCCCCACGACATGCTTCCCAGCGAGCGCGAGCTGATGCAGCGCTACGACGTCAGCCGGGTCACGGTGCGTCGGGCCGTCGAGAGGCTCAGCCAGGAGGGTCGGATCTACCGTGTCCAGGGCTCCGGCACCTTCGTCGCCGACCGGGACACGATCAGCAAGTCCTTGCGGCTGACGTCGTTCTCCGAGGACATCCGGGCGCGACGCATGACGCCGGCGGGGCGCATGATCCTCATGGAACGCGTCCCGGCGGACGTCGTGAATGCGCGGGACCTGTTCGTCGAGCCGGGAGCGCCGCTTGTCCACCTCGAGCGGCTGCGGACCGCCGACGGAGAGCCCATGTGTCTCGAGAACGTCTGGCTGCCCGAATCGCTCGTGCCGGGGCTTCTCGACCACGGCGAGCCCACCTCGCTCTACCACTGGCTCGAGCGGGCCGGCGCGGCTCCCGAATCCGCGGAGCAGACCGTGCGCGCCACCGTGGTGGACGCCGCCCAGGCCGCCCTGCTCAAGGTGCCGCCGCAGTTCCCCGCCCTGCACGTGGAACGCGTCACCCGCGACGCGCGCGGGCGCGCCGTCGAACGGGCCGTCAGCCTCTACCGCGCCGATCGCTACGACTTCCGATTCACCATCACCCGGGAACGCCATACATGAGTATCACGTCACCCACCGGAGCCAAGGGTCCGGTGCTCGCCGTCGACATCGGCGGAACCAAGACCAGCGCCGCTGTCGTCCTAGACGATGGCCGGCTCGTCGCCCGGGTCACCGCCCCCACGCCCGCAGCGCAGGGGCCAGGCAATTCTGGCGGCCGCGCTGCGGCTCGCCCGGACCGCGTCGGAGAACGCCGTCGAGCGCTCGGGCAGCACCCCGCCGGTGGCGGTCGGGTTCGGAACGGCGGGCGTCGTCGACCCCACCGGGCGCCGGATCCGCTCCGCGACGTCCGCCCTCCCGGGCTGGGCCGACACCGACGTCGCCGACGCCGCCGAGCAGGAATTCCAGGTGCCCGCCACCGTACTGGGCGATGTGCAGGCATTCCTGGCCGGTGAGAGCGCCCACGGCGTAGCCCGTGGAGCCTCGGTCGCCGTCGCGGTGATGGCCGGCACCGGTATCGGTGGCGCGGTGCTGGTCGACGGCCGGGTCCTGCGCGGCGCCGGCGGCGCGGCCGGCCACGTCGGGCATGTGCCGGTTCCGGGCGCCGAGCTCCGCCCATGCCCGTGCGGGGCCAGCGGGCACGTGGAGGCGCTCGCGGCCGGACCCGCGATGACCGCCGAGGCCCAGCGCCGCCTGCCCGGGCACGACATTCCCGATCTGCAGGCCGCGGCGGCCCTGGCCCGCGCCGGGCACGGGGAGGCCCGTGCTGCCATCGAGGCAGGCGGCGCGGCACTTGGGGTCGCCCTCGCCGGTGTGATCGCGCTGCTGGACCCCGACCTGGTGGTGCTCGGCGGCGGCGCGGCCGCAGCAGGCCCTTGGTTCGAGGCCGGACTGCGCGAGGCCCTCACCAGGAACGCCCTTCCCCTGCTGACCCGCGTGCCGGTAGTGCGCTCGTCCATGGACGCCGATGCCGTGCTGATCGGGGCCGCAGTAGAGGCCCGGACGCTGCTCGCCCACCCGGCCAGCACCGAGCGGAACGAGGTCGTCCTGTGAGCCGCCCCCGGATCGCCCTGGTCCCACTGGACGAACGACCCGCCTGTGCCCGGCTGCCGCGCCTGGTGGCCGCAGTGGCCGGGGTGGACCTGTTGGTTCCGCCTGCCACGGCGATGCCCTCGCTGCGTCGCCCGGGCAGCCCACAGCTGATCGGGGAGTGGCTCACAGCCACGGCCGCGGACGCCGCCGTGGTGTCGCTGGAGACGCTCGGATTCGGCGGACTCATCGCCTCGCGTACCCGGCCCGCCTCCGTCGCTGCGGTCACCGCGGCCTGGCAGCCGCTCGGGATACTTGCCGCGCGCGGCACCCCGGTCCGTGCCGTCACGCTGATCACGCGGACCCCGGATTCGTCCGACGCCATGGAGGAACCCGACTACTGGGACCCGCACGGGCCGGCCCTGCACCGGCTGTCCGCCGCACTCCACCGCGCCTGCGGCGACCCGGCACGGTCGGCAGCCCCCGGAGGGGAGCCTCCCGTGCCGCCCGAGGTGCGGGCGGACTTCGTGACCCGGCGGGTCCGCAACCATGCCGTCAACCTGGCGGCGATGGAGCTGGTCGCGGACGGCACGTTGCGCTCGCTGGTGGTCGGGGCCGACGACACCGCGGTCGAGGGTCTGGCCACAGCGGAGCTGCACTGGCTGGACGGGTGGACCTCCTGGCTCGGTCTCCGGGAGCGCATCACCGTCCGCCCCGGCGCGGACGAGGCGTGCACCGCCCTGGTTGCCCGCACCCTGCTGGACATGCTGGGCGGTCCACCGCCGATGGTGCGCGTGGAAGCTGCCGACCCGGCCGGCCTGGAACGCGTCGCCGCCTACGAGAACGTGCCAGTGGGCACCACCGCCGCCCGCCAGTTGGAGGCGTGCGGGGCAACCCCGCGCCGCCTGGCGGCCGGGAGGGCGCCCCGCCCGACGTGGTGCTGCTGGTGCATACCCCGGACGGCGCCGGCGACTGGGCTGTCGCCCCGCCCTCCGGCACCGACCCCACCGCGGCGCGAGCGCTCGCCCGCCGCGCGGCAGAGCTTCTAGACGCCGGGCACGAGGTGGCCGTCGCCGACTGCGCCCAGCCCAACGGCGCCGACCCCCAGCTGGTAGCCGCGCTCGCGGCAGAGCGCGTGCTGGAGCGGTTGACGGCGTACGCCGGCTGGAACACGGCGGGCAACACGCTCGGCACGGTGGCCGCGCACATCGTCGCCGCCGTGGCCGCCCGCCGGGCCGGGCACTTCGATGAACAGGCCCACCGCCGTCTGCTCCTGCACCGTCTGGTCGAGGACTGGGGGTGGATGAGCAGTGAGCGGGCCCGCGTCCGCAGGCTGCTAGGAAGCGATCCGACCCGGCACGACCATGTGCCGCCAGGGCACACCGTGTACGGCGACATCGCGGCGGGCCTGGTCGCGCGCCGTGCCGAACTGCCCGGATTCGCGCAGCTGACCGTCGACACCGCATCGGTGCGACTTCCCTGGTCGCGAACCTTCGAGGTCGACTTCACCCTGACCGACACCAGCACGGAGAACTCCCGATGAACCGGCAGGACGACACATCCCGCGGACAGGTGCAGGCCGAGGTCGCCGTCATCGGCGGTGGCCTGGGAGGCGTGGCGGCGGCACTGGCCGCCGCGGACGCCGGGCGGAGCGTCGTGCTGACGTGCGAGCAGTCTGTTCTCGGCGGTCAGATCACCACCCAGCTGGTGCCGGCCCTCGACGAACATCCCCACGTCGAGGAGCGCGGTGGCGCCTCCGCCTCCTACCGTGAGCTGCGCCGCAGACTGCGCGCGGAGTACGGTGGCGTGGCCAACCCGGGGGCGGCTGGGTGAGCCGGCTGTGCTTCGAGCCGGCCGCCGCGGTGCGGGTCGTCGACGCGATGCTCGCCCCCCATCGCGAGTCCGGTCGACTCCGCGTGGTGACGGGCGTGCGCCCGGTTGGGGTCGCGCGGACGTGCGACAGCATCGGCGAAGTCCGCCTGCGCGACACGCGGGGCGGTGAACTGACGGTGCGTGCAGAGGTGTTCCTGGACGCGACGGACTGTGGTGAGCTCCTGCCATTGGCCGGCGCGCCGTGGGTGGTGGGTTCGGAGGGCCGGGCGGCGTTCGACGAGAGCCTTGCGCTGCCGGGTGGGCCGCAGCCGCATGCCGTGCAGTCCTGTACCACGGGGTTCCTGGTCGAGTACTGCCCGGGTGAGGACCACACCGGGCCGCGGCCCGTGGGGTACGAGCGGTGGCGCGCGGGGCAGCCGTTCACGCTGGAGATCGCGGGCTGGGACGATCGGCAACACCGGTACCGCATGTTCACGGACGGCCCGGACGGGCATCCGCCGTTCTGGACATACCGCCGGTTGCTGGAGGGTGGCCGGTTCGACACTCGGGACGTTGCGCTGATCAACTGGTCCGGCAACGACTACGCCGATGCCTCCCTGATCCACGAGCCCGGGCGGGCCCGGAGCGAGTCGCGGCAGTTGTCGCTGGCGTTCCTGCACTGGCTGCAGACCGAGTGCCCCCGCGACGACGGTAGCGGGTATGGCTACCCGGGCCTGCGCCTGGTGGCGGACGTGGCGGGAGCTCCGGACGGGCTGGCGGTGGAGCCGTACGTGCGGGAGTCGCGCCGTCTGGCGTCGAGGACACCGGTTCGTCAGCAGGACCTGGAGCCGGTGGACGGCCGGGCCCGGGCGGCGAACCTCCCGGACAGCGGGGGCCTCGCCTTCTATCACATGGATCTGCACGCAAGGATCGGGCATCCCGAGTCCGCGTACGCACCGACCGCGCCGTTCCAGGTGCCGTTGTCGGCGCTTGTTCCCGCGGAGCCGGTGAACCTGCTGGCCGCGGCCAAGAACCTGGCCGCCACGCAGGTGGCCGCCTCGGCCTACCGGGTGCACCACGGGGAGTGGGCGGTGGGCGAGGCCGCGGGTGTCCTCGCCGCGCAGGCGCTGGCCCGCGGTGCGACACCGCGCGACGTCGTCTCCCGGCGCGAGGAGCTGACGCTCGCCCAGCTCGGGCTGGTGCGGCGCGGGGTTCCGCTGGCGTGGCTCACCGACCTCGACCCGGCGGATCCTCTGTTCGTGCCGGGCCACCTGCTGGCAGCTGCGGGAGGAATCGCGGGTGCCCGTGCCGGGAGGTTGACGGTGGATCCGGCGGAGCCGGTGGACGCGGGGGAGCGGGCGGCGCTGGTCGGTGCCGCGAACACGCTTGTCCCGGGTGCGGGGGCAGTGGCCGACACCGTGCCCGCCGGAGCGCCGTGGCAGGACGTCGTTGCCGTTCTCGGGGCCGAGGTGCTGCGGGTTCTGGATGGGCCCGAGGCGGGCGTCCGCCGAAGGAAACCGAACCAGGAGAAGCAGACAGTGCCCACCGACATCGTGACCCGCACCTCCCGGAGGCCGGCCCTGCCGGCTGGCCTGGCCGGTGGCCTCGTCGTCTCGTGCCAGGCACTGCCCGGCGAGCCGTTGCACGGGCCGCACTTCATGGTGCAGCTCGCGTTGGCGGCCGAGGCGGGGGGTGCGGTGGGGCTACGGCTGAACGGCCTGGCGGACATCGCGGCCGTACGGTCGGCCGTCTCGCTGCCGATCATCGGCCTGTGGAAGGACGGGGACGAGGGCGTCTACATCACGCCGACCCTGCGGCACGCCCTTGCCGTCGCCGATGCCGGCGCCGACATCGTTGCGCTGGACGCGACCGGCCGGCCGCGCCGCGACGGTCTGACGCTGGCGGAGACCATTGCTTCGCTGCACCGGTGCGGGGTCCTGGTGATGGCGGACGTGTCGACCTTCGGGGAGGGTGTTGCGGCCGCCGAGGCAGGGGCGGATCTCGTGGGGACCACCCTGTCCGGCTACACCCCCGAGAGCCCGGATGTGCCGGGGCCGGACCTGGATCTGGTGCGGGCGCTGGCCGCGGCCCTGTTGGTGCCGGTCGTCGCCGAGGGCCGGATCTCCACCCCCGACGAAGCGTCCGCGGCGATTGCGGCGGGGGCGCACACAGTGGTGGTCGGCGGGGCGATCACCCGCCCGGCCGCGTTGACCGCTCGTTTCTCTGCCGCGCTCGCGGCCCACACCACTCCGGAGGACCAGCCGTGACCAACCTCACCGACCACGGAACGGACGACGCCGCCACCGCGCAGCCGACGACAGTGGACTGCCATGTGGTGACGCATGTGCATTGGGACCGGGAGTGGTACCGACCGTTCGAGTCGTTCCGCGCGCGGCTGGTCGAGCTCGCCGAGCGGATCTGCGAGGAGCTCGACGACGGCCGGATGTCGACCTTCCATCTGGACGGGCAGACGATCGTGTTGGCGGACATCGAGGCGTTGCGTCCGGATCTCGCGGATCGGCTCGCCGGCCATGCGCGGGCGGGGCGGTTGACGCTGGGTCCTTGGCATGTGCTGGCGGACAATCAGCTGGTGTCGGGTGAGAACCTGGTGCGGAATCTGTTGACGGCGCGGCGGTGGGGGGCACGGGTGGGTGCGCTTGCCGATGTGGGGTATTGCCCGGACACGTTCGGGCATCCGGCGGATCTGCCGCGGATCCTGAACGGGTTCGGGATGGACATGGCTCTGGTGTGGCGGGGGGCTCCGGCGGGGCTGGCGAGGTTCCGGTGGCGTTCACCGGACGGCTCCGAGGTCCTGGCCGCGAACCAGGGCTATCACGAGGCCGAGGTCCTGTGGCCGGGAGCTGACGGCGCGGCGGGCCGGGCGCAGCGCATGTCGGATTTTGCCGCCGCCGAGCGCGGCCGAGCCACGCCCGGGCCGTGGCTGCTGATGAACGGCGGGGACCACCTCGCCCCCTCGGATCCGGTGGGGGCGATCGCCTCCGTGGCGGCCGCCGCCGACGAGCAGGGTGTGGTGCTGCGCGAGAGCACACTGGCCGGGTTCTTCGCCGAGGTGCGGGCCGCGGCGGACCGCGGGGGCGTGCCGCTGGTCGAGGGCGCCTTGCGGCACCGGCCGGGCCGGCTGACGTTCCTGCTGCCCGGCACGCTGTCGGCCCGAATGTACCTCAAGCAGGCCAACGCCGCCGCCCAGACGGCGCTGGAGCGCTGGGTGGAGCCTCTGCTGGCCCTGCACGCACCTGAGGACGCCACGCTCGCCGCGGAGCTGCGGCACGCGTGGGAGCTGCTGCTGCGCAACTCGCCGCACGACTCGATCTGCGGGTGCAGTGTGGACGAGGTGCACCGGGAGAACGAGGTCCGCTTCGAGCGGGTCGGCCAGACGGCCGGGCATCTGGTCGGGCGGGCCCTGGGCGCGGCGGGCCTGGACACCCGCCTGTACGGGGACCCCGAGGTGGAGCGGGCGCGGTTCGTGGTGCTGAACCCGCATCCGGACACGTTCACCGGGCCGGTGACGGTCGAGGTGCGGACCGCGCCAGGGCGCCACCCCGCAGCGGTCCACGGTCCGAACGGGGCCCGGGTGCCGTTCGAGGCGGAGGTGGTGGGGGAGGAGACCGCGTTCGAGGCGGACCTCGACCTGCTGCCCGATTCCCGGCCCGTGCTGGTGCACCGGCTGCGGCTGCTGGCGGCCGACGTGCCGGCGCTGGGAAGCGCCGTCCACACGGTGGTCCTGGGCGGGGAACCCGCACCGCACGCGGCCGCCGTCCTCGAGGACGGCGTCGCCACGCTCGACCTCCCCGACGGGTCGGTGCTGGCGGCCGCGGCCGACGCGTCACTGACCCTGCACCTGCCCGACGGCACGAGCATGCCGGGTCTGGCGACCCTGCGCGACGAGGGCGACCGCGGCGACACCTACAACTTCGACCCCGTCCCCCACGACACCCCGCTCACCCCGCGGCTGACCTGCGCCCGCCGCCGCACCAGCCCGGTCCGTACGGTGCTGGAGTTGTCCGCGGTCCTCGACCTGCCGGCCGGCCTGGCCCCCGACCGCGCCGCCCGCGGCACCCGCACCACGCCCGTCCCGCTGACGATCACCGTCGAGCGGTGGTCCGGCCAGGACCCGCTGAACTGGACGCTGTCCCTGGACAACACCGCCGACGACCACCGCCTGCGCGTCCACTTCCCCACCCCCACCCCCACCCCCACCCCCGATCCCACGTCCGACTCCGGTCCGGGGGCACGGTGGTGGACCGCCGACACCCACTACAGCCTCATCGACCACCCCGTCGGCCCCGACCTCGGCCCTCTGCCCACTGAACGCGCCCACGAGGCCGAACACGGCTGCGCTCCCGTCCAGAGCGTCGCCGCGATCGGCCACGGCCCGCACCGGATCGCCGTCGCCGCCGCCGGCCTGCCCGAACGCACCGGCATCGCCGCCGACGCCAGCCCCTCCGGACACGACGAACTCGTCATCACCCTTCTGCGCTCCGTCGGCTGGCTCTCCCGCTTCGACCTGACCACCCGCACCACCGGCGCCGGCCCCATGCTCGCCACCCCCAGGCCCAGTGCCACCGCCCCCACAGCTGGCACCTCACCCTCACCACCGGCACCCCCGCCCACCACGACAGCGCACTCGCCGACCTCGCCGACCACGCCACCGTGCCCCTGTGCGCCCTCCAGCTCCGCCCCGGCACGGACCCCGCCCCCACCCGCCACCCCGGCCTGCGGATCCGCGGCGCCCGCCTGACCGCACTCAAATGCGCCGAGGACGGTAACGGTTTGATCCTGCGGATCTCCAACCCCACCCGACACCCCGCCACCGCCCACATCGACCTCCCACCCCACACCCGCGCCACCCCCACCCGCCTCGACGAAACACCCACCGACATACCCCACGCCCCCGGCCCCCTCCACCTCCCCATGCCCCCGCACGCCCTCACCACCCTCCGACTCACCACCCCATAACCACCCACCGCCAAACCGTGAACAATCAGAAGTGACAGCGACTCCGCGCAGGTCACACTGGGTCATCGGGCGCCGGACCGGTCCTCGCTGTTCTTCGAGGACCGGTCCGGCGCCCGATGACCCGGGCGTGTCAGCGACTTCGTGTAAGTCGCAAGGGGCTGTCGCATGCTGAGCCGGTCCGCGAAGAATAGTGAGAACTGGTTCAGCGCCTCCTTCCGGTGTGTGGCGACGTGGTTGACGTCGCGTGCCTTCGGGTCGATCTGTTCTCGGACCGCAAGGTAGAGCAGCTTCAATGCGGCCTGCTCGGAGGGGAAGTGGCCGCGGTTGCGGGTCGCCTTCCGGAGCCGGGAGTTGATCGACTCGACCATGTCCGTCGAGTAGACAACCCTCCTTATGGCTGGCGGAAACGCGAGGTAGGGCGTGAACTCGCTCCAGGCCGTCCGCCAGGTGCGGGCCACGGCCGGGTAGCGTTCGCCCAGCTCGGAAGCAGTGAACTGATCGAGGGCCCGTTGGGCGGCCTGCTCTGTCGGCGCGATACAGACAGCCCGCAGGGCCGAGACCAGCGTGGAGTGGTCCTTGCTCGAGGAGAGCCGCAATGATGTGCGGACCAGGTGGATCACGCACGTCTGGACCGTCGCACGAGGCCAGATCGCGGTCACCGCGTCGGGCAGACCCTTCAACCCGTCGCAGCAGACGATGCACACGTCCTCGATGCCGCCGTTGCGCAGTTCGGTCAGCACGGCCATCCACGTGGTGGCGCCCTCGCCGCCGTCACCGACCCACACCCCAGCACGTCCTTGCGCCGGTCCATGTCGACGCCGACGGCCAGGTGGACCGGTTTGGAAACCACCGAGCCGGACCGGATCTTCACCCACAGCGCGTCGATGTAGATGATCGGCCAGACAGCGTCCAGCGGGCGGTTCTGCCGGCTCACCAGCTCGTCGACGATCGCGTCGGTGAGCTTGCTGATCAAATCCCGACTGACCTCGACCCCGTAGATTTGGGCCAAGTGCGAGCGGATGTCCTGCACACTCATGCCGCGCGCATACAGCGACAGAATCCGGTCGTTGAACCCGGCCACCCGCCGCCCGCTCCTCGGCACCAGCTGCGGTTCGAAGTCGCCGTTGCGATCCCGGGGCACCGCCGCGGTGACCGCGCCGACATCGGGGAGCACGGTTTTGAGCGAGGTCCTACTGCGGGAATTGCCCGAGCCGCGACCTGCCGGGTCATCTCGTAGCCCAGGTGCTCTGCCTTCTCCGCTTCCAGGGCCCGCTCCAGCGCGGCCCGGGTGATTTCCGTCAGCAGCCCGCCCTCGCCCAGTAGGGCCGCCCCGGAGGCGTCCGCGCTGTCCATCAACCGCTCGACGACCTCGCCGACCAACGCCTCCCCGGTCGCCGCAGCACTCGGCAACGTCTTCTCCGTCATGACTCGCCCGTTCCGCCTGGCCAGAGGCCCGAGGCCGAGCCTCCGGCCAGACCGTCACATCACGGACTTACACGATCTTTCAGGCGTGTCCCTCCGCGACTGCCTCCGGAGTTGTTCATCGTGTGTGGCCGGCATCGCGTGCGAGGAGGGCTGCCTGCACCCGGTTGGTGACGTCGAGGGTGGTCAGGATGCGGCTTACGTGGGCTTTGACGGTGCTCTCGCGCATGCCGAGGCGGTGTGCGATGTCGGCGTTGGTCTCGCCCTCGGCAAGCAGGGCCAACACATCGCCTTCCCGGGGAGTGAGGGCAGCGATGCGGCTCTCGGCGTCAGTGGTTCGGGGGCGTGTGGTGCGGTGGTAGCGGTCGATGAGGCGGCGTGCGGCGGAGGGATGGAGCATGGCGGAGCCTGTGGCGACGAGGTGGACGGCGCGCAGGATCTCGGCCGGGTCGGTGTCTTTGAGGAGGAATCCGTCGGCGCCTGCGGCGAGGGCGTTGTAGACGTATTCGTCGAGGTCGAACGTGGTCAGGGTGATGATCTTCGGCGGATGGGGCAGGGCGCGCAGTCGGGTGATGGCGGTAATGCCGTCCATGCGGGGCATGCGGACGTCGACGAGGGCGACGTCGATGCGTTGGGTGGTAGCCAGTTCGATGGCCTGCAGTCCGTCGGTGGCCTGGGCGACGACGTCGATGTTCTCGTCGGTGTTGAGGAGGTCGGTCAGGCCGAGGCGGACGAGGGCGTCGTCGTCGACGATCATGGCGCGGATCACGAGTGGTGGCCGTTCTGCTCGGCGGTTGGATGGGGGATGCGCGCAGCCACTCGCCAGGCGCCGGCGCCGTGGGGGCCTGCGTCCAGGTGCCCCCGAGGGCTTCGACGCGTTCGTGCAGGCTCACCAAGCCGAAACCGGAGGGCACGGCCTGTGCGGTGCGGGCGCCGGGTGTGTTGGTGACTTCGATGAGGGTGGCGGGCGGGCGGTAGTCGATGCGGACACGCACGGGTGCGTCGGGGGCGTGTTTGCGGGCGTTGCTCAGGGCCTCTCGCGCGAGGCGGAAGACGGCGAGCCGGTGGGCCGCGGGGGCCTGCTCGGGTGTGCCGTCGACGACGGTCTCGACGTGCTGCCCCGCGTTTCTGGCCTCCTCGATCACCTCTTCGACGTCCCGCATGACCGGCACGGGCCCGTCGCCTGTGCCAGCGCCGGCATGCAGGGCGCCCAGCACGTCACGCAGGTCGGTCAGGGCGTCCGTGGAAGCGGTCCGCAGCAGCGCGAGGCGTTCGATGACGGGAGCGGGTAGATCGTCCTTTCGGGTGGCCAGCACGCCGGTGTGCAGGGCGATCAGGCTGAGCCGGTGGGCGAGCACGTCATGCATCTCCGCCGCGATCGCGGAACGCTCGGCGATGCGTGCAGCGTCCTCGCGCAGTTCCCGCTCGATCCTCAAGTGCTCGATCTGTGTGCTCATCGCCAGCACGAGGCGACGCCGGTTGCCCATCCACAGTCCTCCCACAATGGCCAGCAGCAGGAACACGCTGGATCCGTACTGCTGGGGCCGCCATAGGGACACAGTCGGAGGGAAGATCGCGTTCGCGGTCAGTGCCGCGGCGGCGCAGGCAACCGCGGCCCGCGTGTGGCGGGCCGCGGCCAGATCGAACAGAGCCAGCACCAGCACCGGCAGGGCGGCCCAGCCCCACGCTCCGGCGGCGGCGGTCGCCACCGCGGGAGTGAGCAGCCAGTGGCCCCGGCGCATCAGCAAGAGCACACCGCACGCCACCAGCACGGCACTCTGGACCGTGAGATAGCGGCCGCCGACGGTCGATGCCCCGTTCTGCACCGATCCCAAAGTCAGCAGCCCCACCAAGCCGTATCGGCCGTATAAAGCCAGATTCTGGCGGTACTTACGATTCACCCGTAGATCGTAGGCACGAAGCAGGTCCCCCTCCGTCCGCCGTTCTGCCACGACCTTCCCCTACTTTCGTAGGGGACTGTGACGACAGAACGGCGGATTCACAGGAACGCCGCTCTTTGTAGCGTCGAAGACATGGACGACTGGACCACCTCACACGACCGTGTCCTCACGCAGCGAAACGCCGAGGGCTGGACATTCCTCCTCGAAGCAGCCCGCGACCTGCGCACCACTGGCGCCGTCGCCCCCAGCGGCAGGACACTGGCCCGCCTGCTCACCGATCCCGTAGATGAGCCCGGCGTGGGCCCTCTGAACGTCCTGGAAGCCGGCGCCGGCACCGGTTCAGTCACCCGTGTCCTCATCCCCCGCCTCGCCCGCGGCAGCCGCCTGGACATCGTCGAGTCCAACCCCCGCTTCGCCGCACGACTGCGCCGCCTCGTGCGCACCCACCCGCATCTCGCAGGTGACAGCGAACGCGCCCGAGTCCACCACGCCCTCGTAGAAGAACTCGACACCGGCCACCGCTACGACCTCATCGTCTCCGGTCTCCCCTTCACGAACTTCACCCCCACCCAGGTCCAGAAGATCATGGACCGGTACATGGATCTGCTGCAGCCCGGCGGCACCCTGACCTACTTCGCCTATCGAGGCACCCGCTACGCCCGTGCTCTGACCGCCACCCGCACCGAAGGCCGCCGCCACCGCGGCGTCGAGGAGGTCCTCGCCGGCTACCAGCGCCTGTACGCCACCGGCTGCTGGACCGCATGGGCCAACGTGCCCCCGGCACGGGTCTGGCAGCTGCGCCGTCCCGTCGCCCAGGCCCCGGTGGCGGCGTCGTCGGCAGCCCTGACCGGAGCGGGCCGATGAGTGCACTGACCGGCCTGATCGGCCAGGTCCCCGCCCCCGCCGCCTACGCGATCCTGGCCGCTGTGGTGCTGTCCGAGTCTGTGCTGCTCGTCGGCGCGTTCGTCCCGACCCTGACTCTGCTGCTGGCCTGCGGTGTGCTGGCCCGCGCCGGTGACCTGAATCTGTCCCTGGTCATCGCCATAGCCTCGGGCGCGGTCGTTGCCGGGGATTTCCTCGGACACCGCACCGGGCGCCTGCTGGGCAGCCGCCTACGGACCGGCAGCCTGGGCCGTCGCATCCCCGCCTTCGCATGGCGGCGAGCCGAAACCTTGATGGAGCGACACGGCGGCCAGGCCGTCTTCCTCGCACGATTCGTCGCCGTCGTACGCACCCTGGCCCCGCACCTGGCGGGCGCGACCGGACTGCCCTACCGGCGCATAGCCCCGTACAGCCTGCTGGCCGCCCCGCTGTGGGCCGGCGCCGAAGCCACGGCGGGCTACGCCGCAGCAAACTCCCTGCAACACGTCATCACTCTCAGCGGCCCTGCCCTCGCGGCCGCCGCCGCACTGACTGCCGGCGCCGCCCTGACCACCCGCCGGATCCGCGGTCGTGCCCGCGCACGCGCCCACCAGCCGACTGCTACTCACGGCCCGGTCGGTCTTCACACCGTGATTGCCGACAGGATCGGGCACAAGACCAGGTCCGTCCTCCGTACGGAAGGGGCCCGTGTGGCGAGCTGGTCCACGACCGGGTCTCGACCGTCCAGCAGTTCACCACCTGGCAGAACCTCGTTCCTGACGGGGCCGGGACCGAGCACCCGGTCGCCTTCGAGGCACTGGGGCAACGTCGGCGAAGCCAGCGGGTGGTCGGGGCCCTGGAAGCAGCTCAGGTCATCGACGTGGGCGGCCAGGAAATCCACGCCTGGCAAGCGGCGGTGCACCCCGACGGGCGGTGCACCGCCGCCGGGCAGGCCTGCACTGCCGGGACTCTCTTCTCGCGGCAGGGGTCAGAGGTTCTTCTCGTAGTTCGCGAGGGCAAGGCCGAGTCCGAAGAAGGTGGGGGCCCATTCGCCGACGTAGATGCCCCACCGGTCGGCGCGTTCGATGTCCTGGCCCTTCTCGATCTTCAGGGAAGTGGCCCAGGTGATGACGGACAGGCCGATGGAGGCGAAGGCTGCGGCGTAGGCATGCTCGCTGCGGATGCCGGAGTCGTGGAGCTTCTTGACGATCATGGCGCGGTCTCCTTGCTGGTTGGCCGGCGGTCGTGGCCGGGGCCGGGGCGACCAGGCCATGGTGAGGCCCCGGCCACGGTGTCGAGCCTGTTGCCGCGACGGCGGTCCCGCACCCCGGGGGACGTCCGCGGGTGAACGGTGCGCAAGACCTGACGCGGGGCAACGCGACGACCCTGCCGCCGCGAGGTCCGGTTCCTGTGCCGACCGGGGGTTGCCCGGCCGAGGGACGAGCGGCAGCCTGGCAGGCATGGGTGACTGCGAAGGATCGGGCACGGTGGCGGTTCCCCCGGCGCGGCTGTTCACCTACCTCGCCGATGTGCGCAACCTGCCTGCCTTCCTGCCCCGGGGCTGGGCGGATGAAGCCGGCCCAGGCCAGCGAGGTCGCCCGGAAGGGCAGCGTCCGCTTTGGGGTGGCCGGCATCGGTCAGGCGGCCAGGGCGAGCCCGGCCAGACGGTCCGGATCGGTGAGGATGTCGAGTGCGGTGATGCGGCCGTTCCGGATGGTGAACGACATGACGGACAGTGGTCGTCCCTCGGCGAACGAGAGGACGCCGGGTGTGCCGTTGACCAGCACCAGACGCGCGTCCGCCGCGAAACGGGCGAAGGTGATCGCCTCGGCCTCACCAACTTCTTCAACCGCATCAACACCACCATCGAGGAGCCCGCCGGCACCACCTGGTAACCGGCGCCGCTGACGTGTCGCCCGGACCCGAGGTGCATGCTATCCACAGCCACGGTGCCGGCAGCAGCGAGACCTGCCACCAGCACCGTCTCGGGCCCCAGGCGAAGTCACACGCGAGATTGCGTGTCCCTGCCCCAGAAAACAGAGATTCGCCCCGCGAGACGAAACCCCCGTCAGGCTGCTGACCTTGATGACTACGATCCCGAACATGGGCAGCGCCCCGCCGACCACCACCGACCAGCCGGCCGACGGCACGGGCCAGGGCCCCGCAGCGCGCCCGCCCCGGCTGCCCCAACCCGGTGCCCAAGAGCCCGACCGGACGGCCGAAGCAGTACTGCTCCCGCTCGTGCCGCAGCAAGGTCGACCGCGCCAAAGCCAAAACCCGCGAAGCAGCAGGACCCTAAGCTTGTTGTTTTACCTCTGGTGATCATCTTGAGGTTGTTCGATCTGGTCACCCACATGGGGATCCGCCGGACACGGCGACGACCTCCGTTTCACGCTGTGTGATGTCGAGTCGCACAACGGTCACGGAGGTCGTCGATGTCGAGTGTGGTCTTTGAAGCCCTCAGCCGACAGGCTGTCGCGGAACTGTCCTCCTTTCGGCTGGACTTGTACGCCGCGATGCCCCGCCTCGCGGACGCGCTCTTCGAGCTGTCGGATGCCCTGCTGCGCGCCGACGGGCCGGTCCGAGCCCTGGTCGAGTTGGCCCTCGCCCCTGAGCACCGGCGCTCTCACGGCTCTCTGTACGCCGCCTTGAACCGGGGGATCTCGATGCGGACCGCCTGCGATGCGCAATCGCGGCCCGCAGTCTGCCCCGCGGCCCGGGCGGGCGGATCGTCCTCGCCGTCGACGTGACCGCCTGGCTGCGGCCGGACGCCAACACGAGTGATGCGCGCTCCTTCTGCCACACCTACGGCCGCCGCGAGAACACCCACGAGATGGTGCCCGGCTGGCCCTACTCCTTCGTCGCCGCCCTGGAACAGGGCTCGACCTCCTGGACGGCCCTGCTGGACGCACAGCGGCTGGAACCCGGCGCGGACTCCGCTGCCGTCACCGCCGCCCAGCTGCGCGAAGTCCTGCGATGCGTCTTCAACGCCGGACACTGGAAGCTCGGCGACCCGCCGGTGCTGATCGTGGCGGACGCCG
This sequence comes from Kitasatospora paranensis, assembly GCF_039544005.1. Taxonomy (NCBI): domain Bacteria; kingdom Bacillati; phylum Actinomycetota; class Actinomycetes; order Kitasatosporales; family Streptomycetaceae; genus Kitasatospora; species Kitasatospora paranensis. The sequence goes on along the minus strand of NZ_BAABKV010000001.1, from coordinate 208,608 downwards.
GCTACGACGGCCCGCGCCTGGCCTGGCTCCTGCGGGACCTGCCCGTGCGGATCGTCGTGCGGATGCGCTCCGACCGTGTCTTCTTCAACCCCGTCCCCGACGGCCACCGGGTCGGTCCGAAGGGCGGCCAACCTCCGCGCCACGGAGCCCGGTTCGAGCTTGCCGACTCCGCCACCTGGCACGTCCCCGACAGCGAACACGCCACCCGCCACTACGGCGCCGCCCGCGTCCGTGCCTGGCACCGCCTGCACCCGCGCATCTGGCGCCGATCGGCCTGCAGCGACTATCAGGGCCAACTACCCATCGTCGAAGGAACCCTGATCCGCCTCGACGTCGATCACCTGCCCTCCGGCGGGACCCCGAAGCCGGTCTGGCTGTGGTTCTCCGATCCCACGCCCTCCGATGAGGACACCGACACCGCCTGGCACGCGTTCCTGCGGCGCTTCGATCTGGAGCACACCTTCCGCTTCCTCAAGCAGACCATGGGCTGGACCCGTCCCCGCCTGCGCGAACCCGCGGCGGCAGACCGCTGGACCCGCCTGGTTCTGGCCGCCCATACCCAGCTCCGCCTCGCCAGGTCCCTCGCCGCGGACCTGCGCCGGCCCTGGGAACGACCCCAGCCCGCCGACCGCCTCACTCCAGCCCGGGTCCGACGTGGGTTCCGCAACATCCGCACGACCCTGACCTGCCCGGCTCATGTTGCGAGACCTTCCCGGCCCGGCCCCGGTCGCCCACCCGGCCAGCCCAACCGCCGCCGAGCGCCCGAATACGACGTCGGACTCGCCCTGGTCACCAACCCGTAGCGAACAGGCAGGCGAGGATCCGAACGCAACACAAGATGATCACCGGAGGTAAAACAACAGGCTAAGCAGCAGCAGTAGTAGTAGCTGCCGCACCGCAGCCCGACCCGGACGCTACCGCTGCTGCGCCGTGAGTTCTGGGCCCTGGACCAAGGTCCGGCCGAGTCTTGCTCAGCGCATCTCGTGAGTCGAGCGGGAAACGCCCGGCTCGTCCGTCGAGCGGCTCGCCTTGGTCGGGCTTCCCTCTATGAGGGGAACCCCGACCGCGCCTGACCAGCCAACTTCGTTGGTGCACGGGATTCGCAGGGGTGCCCCGGGAATCCCGACACCATCACGCCCCCGTGCCCGGCGAGGCTGCGTCAGCTGGCCCGGGGTGGGTTTGGCGTGGCGAGCGGTCTTCTGGTTGTTCAATCATGCGCCGAGGCCGACGTGCACGACCTCGGCGGCGTCGTCGCCGCCGGGGCCGGCCACTACGGTCTCCAGCTGCTCCTTGTGCGGGCGCGGTATCCGGACATGGCCTTTTCCCCGGCGAGCGCGGCCAGGCCCTGCTGGAAGCGGTCCGTGCGGGACGTCTTCGGCCTCGCCCGGGCCGCGGCCTTCGCGGCCGGCCCCGCGCCTGCCTGCCTGGCCGGTGGCTGGACGTGCCAAGGCGGCGTCGAGTGCTCGCGGTCTGGGACCACGACGTGACGGGCCATCATGAATCGGCCTGGAGAGCGAGGAGCGCCGGGAACCGGGCACAGGTACTGACGACGGTCGAACCGCAACTGCTCTGGTGGTAGGCGGAGTCCCTGAGGAGCTCTGAGCCGACCGACCCCTGACAATGACCATTACACCTTGCTACTCCCGGGAAGGAGACATGCCCGTCCTTTGTGCGGACCCGGCCGGAGCCGGTTCGGTCAGTTGACGGGGAGGAGCAGGACGGGGTCGGTGGTGGGCTGGGGGAGCCGGCTGCGGGTTCGTCGGTGAGGGCGAGGGCCCGGGCGCCGGCGATGCCGGTAGGCAGGAGCAGGGTCGAGTCGGCGGAGCGCAGGAGGCCGGCGGGGCGTGGTGCACCGCCCTCGTCGAGCCACAGCTCCCATGCGCGGCCTGCGGGCAGGGCGGGTAGCCCGGTGGCGAGGAAGGCGGCCTGGTTGCGTGCCCGGGACCAGATGGCGGTGCCGCTGCCGGTGCCGTCGGTGGTGGCGGCGGTGGTGCTGCGCACGTCCGGGGCGGTCAGCAGGGCGCCGAATTCGGTGAGTTCGGTGTGCAGCCGGGCGGATTGGGTCTCGGCTTGCTGGGCTTGGTCGTGCTGCTGGACGGCGATGGTGCCGAGGCCGGCGGTCAGTGCGAGGCAGGCGGCCAGGACGATGCGGGCGGCGATTGTGCGGGGGCGCCGGGCGAGGATCCGGGGGCGGATTCGGTCGGTAAGGGTGCGTGGCGGCAGTTGCCGGAGGCCTTCGATGGCGGCGATGGCCCGTTCTTCCATCCCGGGCGGCGGCGTGAGGGCGCAGGCGCAGCCGAGCCGGGCCAGGGTGGCGGCGAATTCGGTGACCTCGGTGCGGCACGCCTCGCACTGGGCGAGGTGGCGCTCGAACGCGTCCTGTTCGCCCTGGGTGAGGGCGTGCAGAGCGTAGGCGCCGGAGAGGGTGTGCAGGTCGGGTGCGGTGTTCATGAGCCCACGCCCAGGCAGTCGCGGAGCCGGACGAGGCCGTCGCGCATGCGGGTCTTGACCGTGCTCAATGGCGTCTCCAGGAGGTCGGCCACTTCCTGGTAGGTGAGGCCGCGGTAGTAGGCGAGGGTGAGGGATTGCCGTTGCGGGCCGGTGAGGGCTTTGAGGCAGTGGCGGAGCCGTTCGTGCTCCAGGCGGTCCTCGACGAGTTCGGAGACTTCGTCGACCGGCGTGGTGTGGGCGCCGGCGGCTGCCTTCTCCTCGCGCCTGGCGGCGTTCTCCGCCTGGCGGACCCGGTCGACGGCCCGGTGATGCGCCATGGTCATCACCCAGGGGTCACCGCGCCGCGCTCGGGGCATCGGCCGCTTCCAGGCGTGTTCGCTGCGGGTGCCGCAGTCGCGGAGCTTCTTGACGATCACGGTGGGTTTCCTCGCGGGTGTGGCGGTGGGTGGCCGAGGCCGCAGGCGACGGGGCCTCGGCCACGGTGCGGAGCCTGTCGGCCTGCGGGCGGTGCCGCATCCTGGGCGCGGCCGCCGGGTGACACATGGGCCGTTGCCGGGTACGACCGGGCGCAGCCGGGTAGGTGCCCGCCGGTAGGTGCGTGGAGTGGGTGAGTGTGGTGGCGGGTCGGTATCTGGTGACGTTCCCGGGCCGGGTGGGCTGCCATGCCCCGCAGCGCCGGATCGTGGTCTACGCCCTGGGCATCCAAGGACCCCACGGGCATGACCTGTATGCGGACGACAGCGGCCGGCTGCAAGTGGAGATCGCTGCCGACGGCACGGTCCTCCCGGTGGGCACGGACCTCGCGGGGGCCCTGTCCCATGCCGAGCCCCTGGCCTGATCTTGCCGCTGCGCCCGCGCAGATGTCCGACGGCTTGTCCGGAGAGCGGCCCGTGCCGGGGCGGTCGGTCGCATGCCCGCGACCGTCGTGTCCTTCGTTCCTTGGGCGTGCCGGGCGATGCAGGGCCGCTCGCAGCCTACGATCACGGCCGTGACTCATGATCATGACCTGGCCAACCGCACGGGTATCGACCCGCTGCCGACCGGGAGCCGGTGCCCACGGTTGCCGAGCTGCGGCTGGTGTGGCGGCGCGCGAAGGCGCTGTGGAGCTCGGACCCCATGGACGGGGGAGGCCCTGCCGGGGTAGCCAGAGCGGGCGGTCTAGTGGGCCGCGGGGTGGAGTCCGCGGCGTCTTCGGGCCTGGATGAGGCGGGCTCGTGCGCGGGCCCCGGCCTCGATCCGGTGGGAGCGAAGACCGGCGGCCGTGGTCATGCGCTGGTAGCGGTCGACCACGCGGATGCTGTGCCGGTGGTGGGCGAGGCAGAACGGGCAGATCGACAGAGCGACGCTGACGCCGTCCAAGGTCGCGGTCCCGTGCGGGGTGACGTCTCGGACCTGGAGGCGCTCGCAGCACATTCCGGATGCCCAGGGCAGGCCCGGCGGGATGTCCGGGAGGATGCCCGACTCGATCGTCATTCCGGCTCCTCGTCGGGCACCATCACCCAGGCGAGCTCCGAGAGCTGTGAGAACCTGCGGTGGTCCGGGTGAAGGCGGGTGTGGCCGGCGGCCCACCGCTTGGCGTCCTCGAAGGTCTCCCGCTCCCCGGAGTGCTCCTGACACCGCACGCCGTCCTCGGACTCGCCGAGGCAGGCGAGGAGGTGGCGCTGCGCGGGATAGGGCTCGTTGTCGATCCGCATCGTCCAGACGGTCAGCCGGCATCCGATCACCAGGCCGGAACTGGCAAGGGGCGTCAACGGTCTCAACGGAGTCGTCCGATCTTCGAGGGGCACTGGGGTAAGTCGCATTCGCACAGCGCGAACGCCGCCGCGGGGTGGTAGGCGTAGGGGTTGTTGCTGCCGGTGAACACGGCCTCAGGGAGGATCTCGGTCTCCTTGCCGTCGGGCCCTCGCCCGTACACGCGGACCCGCATCTCGCTCACCCGGCCGCCAGAGCGGGCGCGGGTGCCGGCTGGGCCCCGGGTTCTGCCGGGGCGTCCTGGGCGAACAGCGCGTAGACGGTCTTGCCGTCGCCTCTCGGCTCCCAGCCCCACGTCGTCGCGAGGGCGTCCACCAGCAGCATGCCGCGACCCCGGATGGCGTCCCATGCGGGCCGATCGGCGTTGGGGACTGCCTCGGAGGTGTCGATGACGTCCACCCGCAGGTGACTGCCGGTCCAGGAGGCCCGGACCCGGCAGGTGCCACCACCATGCTCCACGGCATTGGCCACGAGCTCGGAGGTACACAACCGGACGGCTTGGAGAATCTCCTCCGACAGCGGCAGGCGCCAGTCCTGCAGCATGCACACCACCCGGTCCCGAGCGTCCCGCGCCGCGTCACCCCGGCCCTGAACGTCGAACTCGTTCGTCAGCGGAAGCACGACACCTCCCTGGCCTTGTCGGCCTCAACCCTGGCAATCACTACGTTCTGCTGATAGCCCGTCACATACCGATCATCGGACGGAAATCGAGGACGTCCTACTCCGTTCCAGGGACGTTTGGAACGTTTTGCTGGTACACCTTTACTCGTCCTTGCAGACCTGAAGGGGTACCCCGTGAATGAACCTCTGAGGCGGGCCATGGCTCGTGCGAACATGACCGAAGCTCTGCTCGCGCGTGCAGTAGGTGTCGACCCGAAAACCATCGGACGATGGGTCAGCAACCCCGCACGCGTGCCCCACGCTCGGCACCGTGCAGCGGCCAGCCGAGCCCTCGATGAGGAGGAAACCGTGCTCTGGCCAGCCGTGCAGACCCTGGTGAAGTCCGGACCCGACCGAGAACTGGTCCAGCTCTATCCATACCGATCCGCTGCGCCAACATCGCTGTGGGCACAGCTGATCCGCCGGGCGGAGAGCGACCTGGTGTTCGCTGGCTACACCAATTACTTCCTCTGGCTGGAGCAGGCACGACTCGGTGAGGTTCTGCGCAGGAAGGCCGCCTCGGGCTGCCGGATCCGCTTCATTCTCGGTGACCCGGCATCCACCGTCACCCGCCAGCGCGAAAGCGAAGAAGCTGTACCGCTCACCCTGTCCACCCGGATCGAGGTGACACTGGCTGAGCTCAGGAAGCTCCGCGATGTGCCGAACATCGAAGCTCGATTCGAGACCGGCCACGCCCCCTGTCGGTCTTCCGCTTCGACAGTGACATGATCGTGACGCCCCTCTTGCCAGGTAGAGTCGGGCACGACGCCCCGATGATGCACCTCCGCCGGGCTCAGGACAACGGCGTATTCGACCGGTACTTGGACCATGTCGAGGGGCTGTGGGGCCGCGGCCGCGACGTATGGACGAACTCGGAGGTGGAGCATGCCACGGCGTGACTTTGAGAACGACCCGAACGCCCCGAAGGCGAACAGCCTGGTCCCAGCTGCCTCCGTGGTCGTCGTCGACCACGAGGGCCGAGTTCTCCTCCAGCGCCGCACCGACAACGGCATGTGGGCACTTCCGGGCGGCAAGATGGACCTCGGCGAATCACTCGCCGGCTGCGGAATCCGGGAAACTCGCGAGGAAACCGGCATCGACATCGAGATCATGGGTATCGTCGGTACCTACACCGACCCGGGCCACGTCTTCGCCTACGACGACGGTGAAATCCGCCAGGAGTTCTCCATCTGCCTCCTCGGCCGGCCCATCGGCGGGCAGCTCAGCACCAGCAACGAATCCACCGACGTCGCATGGTTCACCCCGAAACAAGTCGAGGCACTACCGATGGTTCCAAGCATCCGCAAACGAGTGAACGACTGGCGCTCCGGCGACATCCCCGTCGTCCGCTGACGAAAGCTCCTTATGTCGGCCCTGGGGCACCCGTGCCGGGCCGGCACTCGGTGATAGGTATCGAACGAGACCTACGCTGACCCGCGATCGGAACGGGCCTGGCGTCCCGTCAGTTCCACGGATCACAGATTTACAGCCTCGCAGGCCACGGACCTCCAGAGCGAGCCGCTCCCGGCCACCCGGCCGGCCACCAGCGCGCATCGCCCGCCACACTGAGGAGAACGGCACCCCGCTGCCTGCTGCATCTGGAGGATGGCGGCCGTTCTCGGAGAACGCCAGTACGCCGTTCCGCTTCGGAGAGCGTCACCGAATGGGCTCTGGGCGGCTGGGCAGCTTCGCCCCGGCGCTGGCGGCGGCGAGCTCTCCCGTTACGTGCCCGCCGGGCCGGGCCACGATGGGGCCGAGCTCGTCCTCAAGCTCCTTGTAGACCGTGCGTGCGCTGCCCTCGTGGGCGTATCCGGCAAGCCGGGCGAGGGTTCCTCGGGACAGCTCCCGTCCTTCGCGCTGGTGCTGTTCGTAGATCAGACGAGCCCGGTCCTTCTTCGAGAGGGGCCTGCCGTCGACTTGCTGCTCTGCTCGCGACTCGCGCTCCGACTCCGAGCTCAGCGGTGCAGGCTCCGGCTCGGCGGCAGGCGGATCGTGCGGGCCCTCCAGCGGTTGCGGTTGCTCGACACGGAGGTGAGCCGAGCTGCTGCGCTGGATCGGAGCCGGAGCGAACGGCGTCATCTCCTCGGCATCCGGCGCCGAGACACGCCGCGGCGGCCCGTGCAGCTCCACTGCTGACGGAAGAGGTGCCGTGAGCGACTGGATCACCTGCAGCAGGCCGCCCGGGTCGGCGCCCGGGTCGCGCTCGTACTCGGCGCGGAGCACCGCTGCGGCTGGCGCACCGTCAACCAGCGCCCCTGACGTGGCCAGCTCCTGCCATCCGGGAGGGACCGACTTGACGTCCCGAACCGGCAACGCGGAGACGAACTCATGCCCAGCTGCGGAGGACGACTCCACCGTCCCTGCTTCCCACCGTGCGTGCCGAGCGGCGGCATCCTCTGCGATGGGCAACGGGCCACCCGCGGCCGGGAAGTCGACGGCCGCAGCACGAGAGGCATCAGCGGCCGGCTCGCCTCCTCCCACCGCGATCACCACCCCTGCATCGGACTCCTGGCGGGCCGAAGCAGAGGCGATCGGGGACAGAGCCGGCGAAGGCGCGGGAGCCACGAGGTCCGACGCGGCACTCACAGGAATCCGCTCCACCACCGTCTTCTCCGCCGGCAGCGCCTCCACGGGCCGGTCACCTGAGGGCAGCTCAGGAGCGTCGACGAGGACCTGGTGCATCGCCTCGGTCCAGATGCCGTAGCCAGCCATCCGCAACGTCCGCAGAGCCTCAATCGGGGCGTTGGATCGCCAGCTGCGGCCGTACCGGATACGCAGCTCTTTCCGGTACAGCACACGGGCGCGCTCCAGCCGCACGACCTCGTCGTAGGAACGGATCTCCCACAGCTTCATCCGGCGCCACATGCGGAAGGTCCCCACCGGTGACAGCGCCCAGCGCCACCATCGGATCGAGTCCATGTGCCGGTCGTCGGCGAGATCAGCGGTACGGCGCACCACGTGGCGAGCCGCCTCCACCACGATCACGAAGAGGACCGGGATCAGAGCATGCATGGTCGTGCCCACGGGGTCCGGCCAGCTGACGGAGGCGTTGAAGGCGATGGTCCCGGCCGTCAGTATCCACGCGATCATGCGCAGGGGCCAGAAGGCCATCTTCTTCCACGTCAGGTACACGTCCAGCGCCAGGATGACCGCGATCCCGACGTCCACACCGACCGGGAAGGCATACGAGAACCAGGAGAATCCCTTCTCCTGGGCCAGGCGGCGCACCGCCGCGTAGCTTCCGGTGAAACCGATGCCCGCGATCACACCGGACCCGGCCACGATGGCGCCCAGCAACGCCTTCTCGCCCCGACGCGGCTTCTGTGCCGTGCGCCCTCCACGGCCGCTCGGTGATGTGGCGGTGAGCTCCAACGGATCGGTGCGGTGCTCCAGTTCCCCTGAGATGGGCTCCATGCGCTCCCTGTTCTCCCTGTCGTCGTCAGTGCGCACGCGGCGCCTGTCGCCCTCCATAGATGGCGCGGTCGAGCCCGGTGTGACCGCCGAGCGATGACGAATCGACGAGACGTCATGTCCAGCGTGCCTGCGGCGGGACTTGATCAAGCGGTTGCGGTACGGCGTCCCTTCAGCAGCGTCTCGAGCAGTTCGACGGTCTCCTCCTCCGGGTCTACGCCGAGTTCTTCGTTCAGGTCGTGCAGTCGGCGCGCGGCGCGCTCCAGGCTCTCGCGGTCCCCGGAGGCAGCGTGGACCTCGAAGAGGTCGCGGTAGAGCAGTTCGCTCTCCGGAATGGCCTCCAGGCCGCGGGCGGCGGCCATCGCGGCCGCCCGGTGGTCCCGCTCGGCCAGGCGCCGCTGGGCGAGCTCGTGTGCGGCGTCTTCGATCGCGGAGATCATCTCCTGGACCCAGGCCTCGTTCCAGTTGTACTTGGTGGCCAGGGTGCCGGCGAAGGGCCTGCCGCGGACCAGGGCGAGCGCCTGGGCGAGCGCGATGTCCGCGTCCAGGCCGCTGCCGTGGTGGCCGGTCCGGTAGAGCTCCTGGAACTGCGCCCAGTCGCAGGTCACCGCTAGGTCGAGCCCGTACACGCCCTCGGTGATGGGGGGCAGGTAGGGGCTGCCGTCCGGCTTGTTGCCGAGCCATCGTCGGGCCCGTGACATCAAGGTGTTGCGGGCCTGGTTGTCCACCCGGGCTCCGGGCCACATGGCCTCGTCGAACTCCAGGCGGCTGCTGCCGGGGTTCAGGACGAGCCAGGCCGCCACTTCGGTGAGCTGACGGCGCCGCGAGTCCTGCTGCTTGCCGCTGCCCAGACCGAGGACCTCGACGCGCCCCAGCAGCCGGACGTACGGGATGGATGGCTCCGCGGCGTCGGCGGTGAGCGCAGCCAGGACCGCAGAGGAGTTGTGCAAGCGGTGGCTGACCCGCGCGTTCGCACCAGTCGGGGCCGGGCTCGGGACGGTGACCGGCTGCGCCTCGGCACCGACCACAGTGTCGTCCTCCCCATCCTCCGCGGCCTGCTGCTCGGCGTCCGGCTCTGCGTCCCGGACTCCGCCGTGGTCCTCTGCCTGCTCGGCGCCCTGCTCGTCGTCAGCGTCCTGGGTGTAGCGGGCGATCAGGGCGTCGAGGTCCTTCTCGTCCTCGCCCCAGTCCGGATCCTCGTCGTCTTCGGTGCCGGCCAGGCCGAAGACATCCTCATCGGGGTCCGCATCCTCTTCCTGGTCGGCTTCGTCCGCGCCGGCGGCACTGATTGAGGCTGCGGCGCGGGCGCGCTGCTCCTGCTCGTCCTTCTCGGCGATCAGGTCCAGGTCCTGCGGCTCCCGGGAGGAGCCGGCGGCGCCTGCGGCCGCAGGGAGCGGGCCCGGTAGGGCGGGTGCCGCGCCGGTGTTCGTGGCCAGCGCGACCGGCACGGTGACGGTGACCGGAATCGTGGACGGCCCCAGCGCGACGGCCGGGGGCCGACGGTGTAGGTGACCTGGGCGGCGAGCGCGGACCCGGTCGCGGCGTCAGCCCCGACGAGCACCGGCTCCTCGCCCATCTCCGTGCCCTGGTCGGCGCCGTCCTCGGTCTCGGTTGGTTCGGCGGCCACCGTGGTGGTGGTCGGCCGGGTCCAGGCCGGAGCCGGGAGCGTGTCGCGCCGCTCGGCGGTGGCCAGGACGTCCACCAGATGCCGGTAGGCGTCCGGCTCGATGCGCTGGAGGATCACAGTGAAGGGGAGGCCGTCGATCTCGACCTCGAGGCCGGCCTCGGCCGGGATACGCCAGCCGGTCTCCACCGGCAGATCGGTGCGGTTGCCCGCGATAACGCCGATCGACGTCCTCGGCTGCGCACGGAGGATGTCGATCAGCTGCTCCGCCTGCGGTGCGGCCGGTTCGGCGGTGCTGATCAGGATGTGCGGGGTCCAGGCGTCGCCGGCGGCCGGGTCGCTGACACGGGCGGCCCGCAGGGAGGAGTGCCCGCCCTCTTCGAGGGCCTGGCGCTGGAACGCGTCCTGGGAGGCGAGCGTGGCCAGGGCCTCGGGCAGCATCTCGTAGTAGTCCGCGTGCGCGGGGTAGAGCTCGGCGAGCTGCTCGCCGACGCCGGCGAGCAGCAGCAGACGGTCGTCGGCGAGCATGCTGTTGGCCAGCTCGACGCTGAAAGCGCGCAGCACCGCGAGGACGTCGCCGTCGGATCCGTCCAGGGAGAGCAGCCCCACGGTCTCCAGGTCGACCAGGACCGGGTCGCCTTCGGGGGTGTGGCCGAGGCTGACCAGGGTCGGGTAGGGGGCCGGGGTGCGGGCGGCTTCCTCGGCGCTCAGCAGGGTGGTGTTGCGGGTGGAGGAACCGCAGCGCCACAGCGCCGTGTCCTCCTCGGCGGCGGTGAACGGGGCGATCGGTGCGGCCGGGGCAGCCAGGTACAGCTCGACGGCATCCCCGCTGACGCGTACGGCCTCGAGCTGCGGGACCTCTTGGCCCAGGTGGGCGGCGCGGGCGGCCATCGACCGCAGTGAGCGGTCCAGCAGGGCCAGGCCGGTCGGGTTGGTGGTCGCGCGCAGCTGTCGCTCCAGGCCTGCAGACTCGCCGGCGGGCATGGGGATGCGGCGAGTGGGCTTGCGGCGGCGCTGCTGCAGGAGGCGGCGCAGGCCGATGCTAGCCAGGACGCCGGCGGCGAGGATCGCGCCGCCGACGGCCAGGTTGCGCACGGTGTCGCTGCTGTTGTCGGCGGCCGCGCTCTGGGCGTGCTCGGGTTCTGCGATTGGGTGCTGGGCCGGCTGCGTGGTGGTCGGGATCTGCGCCGGGCCGGCTGCCGGTGCAGCAGTGGGGGCCTCCGCGGGCGCGGTCGGTGCGGGCGAGGCCAGCTTCGGTGAGGCCGTGGCGTCCGGGGCGGGCGTCTGAGCGGGAGTGGTCGTGGCCGGCGGCTGAGCGGCCGGCGCCGTCGCAGGCGGCGTGGCGGTGGCCGGGGCGGGAATCACGATCTTCTCGCCGGGGAACAGCTCGTCCGGGTCGCTCAGGTGCGATCCATCGGGCTGCACCAGGACCTTCGTGGCCTCCAGCAGCAGCGGGTACTTGTCGCCGTCCCCGAGCTCGCGTTCGGCGATGCCGGACAGGGTGTCGCCCTCGGCCACGGTGACCAGGTGCTCGCCCGCCCCGCCGGGGGCGGTCTGGGCTGTCGAACGGTGCAGGTCATCCCCGACGGCGTCGGCCGGAAGCAGGAGCGTCCAGCCCGGGCGGATCCGGCTGTCGGAACCGAGCGAGCCCCCGTCGGGCTGAGGGCGTCCCTCGTTCAGCTGCTGGATCTCCGACCAGCGGGTGCCGTCACCCAGGTGCTGCTCCGCGATGCGCCACAGGCTGTCGCGGTGGCCCTCGGACGGCGCCTTGACGACGTAGGTCGGCAGGGACTGCGCTGTGGCCGGTGCCGCGGTCGTCACCGCGGCGGCCTGCTGCGACACGACGGCGGCCGCTGCAACTGCCCGCGGCACCTGAGCGGGGGTGGCCGCAGAGGCGGCAGAGGCCTGGCCGATGATGAGCGCACCGGCGCTGACCAGCAGCATGGTGGCAACCAGCTGCCGGGCCAGGGCCTGGTTGACGCCAGCCGCCGGCACCCGCATCGGCAGGCGTCCGATCCCCGAGAGCGCGGCGCGGAGTTCGACGGCCACGCACAGCGCGAACTGGGCCCAGACCGCCCAGAGCACCACGGCGAGCGTGTTGATGATGACGGTGGTGCCCACCGACTGGTTGAGGGTGGACCACGTCGGCATGCTGCTGGGCAGGGGGTTACCGATGAACGTGATCAGCCCCCACGGCACGGCCGCCAGCAGCGCGAGCAGGGCCAGGCCGGCCAGGCCGGCGCGCACCAGGTCGCCCGTCGTGCGGGCGGCCGTGGCCGGCTTCGACTTGCTCATGGGTCCGTCCTTCGTGTTGCTCGGTCCAGCGGGAGCGTGGTCAGTGGGTGACCACGGTCTGGATCTCCTTGACCACCACGTCCTGTGGGGCGGCGTCGGTCAGACCGTCCGGCAGCGCGTTGGCAGGCGCCGCGTTCGGGTTCTTGGAGGCGGTCCACGTCACCTTCCACTTCACCCGGCCGGTCAGCGGGTACGTGCCGCCCCTGGAGGACCGCAGGTAGGTGACGTTGCAGCTACTCGACGACGAGTCCACGGTGTAGCCGCCACCCGACGCGGTGAACGGGTAGGTGCAGGTTCGGGGCGACGCGTCGTCGGTACCGGCGTCGATCTCGAGCGAGATGGGCACCGCCAGGGTGGACGCCGCGATGTTGAAGCCCATGTAGTCCAGTGACGCGGTCACGGACACGGACTGCAGAGGGCGGCTGAAGCTGACGAACGTCGGCAGGTTGACGGTCTGCCGGTCGGCGGCTGGCGAGAGCGCGACGTCGGGCGATGGCAGCTTGGTCGCCCCGTAGGCGATCTTGCTCAGCATCTGCGGCGTCACGGTGAGCAGCCCGGCCGGAGGGTTGCCGGCCGGGACCCAGCGAATGCCCGGGCTCTGCGTACAGGTGGTCGTCACCGGCAGGTCCCAGGCCGCGTTGGTCTTCACCATCCCCCACCAGGCGCCGTTCTCGCCGCGGTGGAAGTCGTGGTCGGCCTTCAGCGCGTCGTACTGCTTCTGCGCGTCCGCGCCTCCGGATGTTCCGGCCAGCTGCTGAAGGAGCGCCTGGAACGCGGTGTCGAAGCCTTCCGGGGTGTACTCGGGTTCGTACCAGCAGGCGGGCGGATCCCAGCTGCCGCCGGAGGACACCAGGTGCGTGCCACCCTCGGCGCCGTTCTCATGCATGGTGAGGGTGACGTGCGACTCGATCGACCATGGGGTCGGTGTGCCGCCGCCCGGGTCGTTGCCCCAATCCGCCTGGGCCGGCGATGACAGGACCGATGCGGCAAACAGGGCCAGGGCCGAGGCCACTCTCGCCCGCCGGAGAGTCAGGCCTTCTGGCACCGTGTGGATCCCTTCTCTCCGAGAGTCTGGGTCACGCGCCACACCCCTTGGGTGGACTTCTCGAGGCCGAGGTTCCACTCGGTGTAGTCCCGCACGGAAGGGGTGCTGGTCAGGACCTTGCCGCTCGACTTGTCCTTGGCGTAACCCTTCGACTGGTCCTCGCAATACGTGAACGCCGCGTGAGTGGCGTCCTGGATGGTGATCGTGGGGGCGTAGTACCGCGTCTCGCCGGTCACCGTCTGGTTGCGCTTCACGAGCTGGTCGATCATGTTGGCCATGTAGGGCCGGGCCATGCCGTCGTAGGCGTACTTGAACGCCGGGTCCTGCAGGTCGCCCTTAGCGAGCGCGCCGTTGAAGGCGCGCAGCGCGTACGTCAGGGACTGCGCCACGGCGTCCTTCCCGGCGTCGCCGGTCGCAGGGAACTGGACGGTGACCTTCAGGTCGGCGGGCAGGGCCACCTCGGGCGCGCCGGGAGGCAGGGTCGCGGTGGGGCTGGCGGGGGTGCTGCTGGCCGAGGTCGGCGGGGCGGTGCCAGCGCCGCTGATCGTGCCGTCGCCGGCCGGCTTGGAGCTGCCGCACGCGGTTGCCGCGGTCACGGCGAGCAGGGCGCAGCACAGTGCCGCAGTCCGTCGCGTGCTGCGGCGGGTGCTGGTGGATCGCATGGTGTGTCTCCCGTTCCCCGTGGGGCTCATTGTTCCTGTACGGCATGTGCTGTCGCGTTACCACGCACGGTAATTGACGTTTGGCCAAGCAATCGCATCAAGATCGGCTGGTAGGTCAGCTGTACCTCGACCGTGACGGTGTTTCCGCCGCTGGAGGTACAGGTCGCGCTCGCACCGGCCTGGGCGGCGAAGGACTGGGCGTAGCCGCTGCATGCCGGGTTGGCGGGCACGCTGAGGTTTCCGGCTCGCAGCGACGCAGAGTCGATCTGGTTGGCGGTGTAGCGCGCGGCCTGTTCGGCGATGTCGGCGGCCTTTTCCCGCTGGTGGATCGCCAGGCCTCCGTCGATCACGAAGGACGCGAAGAGCATGAACAGCATGGCGCCGAAGATCAGGTAGAGGGCTCCGCTGCCCTCGTCTTCGCGCAGGCGGGCCTTGAGTCGCTGCAGGATCGTTGTGGTCATCAGGATGTCCGCCTGAAGGTGTCAAGCGGCGCGGTGGCGGTGCTGGTCACCCGCCGGTTGGCGTTGATCCCGAGCCAGGCCAGGCCGCGGACGTCACAGCTGATGGTCACCGTGAACATGCCTCCGGCTCGCCAGTCTCCGGACGGGTTGACCTGCATGTCCCCGTTCGCGCAGACGCCGGCTGCGCTCGCGTGGGCGGCGCTGGTCGCCTCGGCTGTGGCGGTCTGGAAGTCGCGCTGCAGCGCCCCGGCGCGGGCGGCGTCCCGGGCCGCGCCGTCCAGGGAGCTCCGGCTCTGCACCATGAGGCCGAAGCCGACGAGCAGCAGGGCCATGAGCAGGAGTAGGGGTGTGGCGATGACCAGCTCGATGGTGCTGATCCCGTCGTCGGCGCGCAGTCGTTGTGCGAGGCTCGGTCGGGTGCTGTCAGCCGGCATCGGGCACGAACCTCTCCACGGGGCCCTCGCTGGTCGCGGTGGCGGTCAGGTGCAGCCAGGGGATGACGTTGACCACCTGGACCTGGACGGTGACCTTGACCGTGTGCGGGCCGGTGTCCTCCGCCACGATCACCGGATCGCTGCTGAGCGCGGGGCCCAGGGAGTGGATCCGGTTGAGGGCGACGGTGCTGGCGTTGCCCTGCCAGCCGCCGGGGTCTGCGTCGGCGGTGGCCCGGGCCTCCTGGCCCCGGCCTGGGCCGAGGCCAGGGCGACCTGGTCCGCGAAGAAGAACAGCGCGAACTGGACGGCGAGGAAGAGGAGCCCGAAGATGATCGGCGTGCCGATCACGAACTCCACGGAGCTCATGCCGGAGTCGCGGCCTTGAGTACGTCGGCGCTCGATCAGCCGGCGAAGGCGGCGCATCATCGGTTCCCCTTCCTCTCCTCTTCCTTGCCGTCCGGTGGTCAGCTGCAGCCGCCGTTGTTGCTAGAGCTCGCGCCGGTGATGCAGGTGCCCACGGTGGTCGCCTTGGTAGTTAGGGCGCCGCTGAGGATGACGGCGACGGCAACCAGGATCGCGATGATGATCGCGATGCCGATGACCATCTCGACGGTGGAGAAGCCGGCGTCCTTCGTGTCGCGTACGGCGGCCACGCGGGCGCGGACCCACGTGGTGGCCAGGGTGAGGTCTGGGTTCCAGCCGGTCATGCGGTCAAGAACGTCGTTCATGGTGCAGATTCCCCTCGATGGTTGGTGCCCCGCGGGATGCGGGGCGGAGGATCGGTCGGGGCCGCGGCGACGGCACTGCCGCGCGGCCAGGGTGGCCTGTGGGTGCACAGGACGCGGTTCACAGGGACGCCACCCGCACCAGGCCCGGGTAGATCAGGAAGATCATGAATCCGGCGACCAGTGACAGCTGCGCGATGAGCATCGTCTGCGACTGCGCACCGGCCTTGCCTTCGGCCTCGGACAGCTCCCGGTCGGCGAGGGTCTTGGCGGTGGCCATCAGCGAGCTGCGGATGCGCGCACCGTCGTCCGCCGCGAGGGCGATCCGGACGGCCAGATCCCGCAGTTCGGGGACGGCGATCTCCTGCCCGAGCCGGTCGAGCGCCTGCCAGTGGGTCAGGTTCGCCATCCGGGCGCCCTGCAGTTCGCTGCGCAGGCGCAGCATGGGCTCGCTGTCGGTGATCTCGGTGGCCGTCTTGAGTGCCTCGGGCAGGCCGCGGCCGCCGGCGAGACTGTTGGCCACGAGGGTGGTGAACGAGCCCAGGACGTGGGTGAAGTCGGCTCGTGCCTTCTTCGCGTCGCCGCGGATCTCGATGTCGGGCAGGAAGAAGAACAGCGCGGCGAATGTCAGCGCGAGCCACAGAGGCAGTGTCAGGTTGCTGGCGAATCCCGCAGCCCACAGGGCGAGGAACACCAGGGGCCGAAGAGCAGCCCGAGGAGGCTCACCAGGATCTTCGTCGCCATGAACGACTCGAACGAGCGGCCCAGGATCGCCAGGTCCGCGCGAAGCGCCGGGAATTCCCAGCCCTGGCGTGCGCACAGCCGGGAGGCCTGGAGCCCCAGGACCTCTCGGATCTGCGATGTCCGGTCGGTGCGGCCAGCGGTCGGCGCCGCCGGCGCCTGGCTTCCCAGGGGGAGCCGGGCGCGGGCGTCGACGCGCAGCACGGTGGCAGCGGCACTGGGCCTGCCCGGGAACAGGGCCCGGACGAGGCCGAAGGCGCCCAGGCCGAAGCCGGCCCCGTACAGGAGCGGCCACAGCAGATCGAGACTCACGCCGTTCCTCCTGCTTGGGTCTTGACGAGGAACCGGTTGGGGGCGGGCACCCGCGACAGGCGCTGCAGCCAGATGAGGCCGAACGCGAAGAGGCCGAACACGACGGCGAGGACCGCCTGGCCCTGCGCGGTGCCGAACGACTCGGTGTAGGCGGGGTTGAAGACCCGCAGGCCGACCACCATCGCGACGATGACGATCACCACGATCTGCACGCTGCGGCGGGTGCCCGAGCGGCTGGCGAAGATGCGGTTGCGCATCGCGACCTTGGCGCGGGCATCGTTGGCCAGGTCGGTCAGCACCTCGCGCAGGCCTTCGCCGCGCAGGCCCGAGGCCTGGATCAGCGCGGCGATGACCATGTCCGCGCCGCCGTCGTCGAGGTCGGCCGCCAAGTGGTTCAAGGCCTCGCTCATCGGCATGCGGGATCGGATCCGGTCGTCCAAGGCCAGGAGGTGAGGGCGCAGGGTCACACCGGCTGTGCGCGCCGAGGCGCTGATGGCCTGCTCCAGGCCGGCCGCGCTCGCGATCGTGTCGCGCAGGCCCTCCGTCCACGTCGCCAGGGCCTCGACCCGGGCCAGGGCCGTACGCTCCGCGGCTGCACCGCCGAACATGGTCGACCAGAACATCACCAGGAGTACGGCGGCCACCGCGGCGACCGGCCAGCGCATCACCACGAGCACGACCAGGCCCACGACCAGCGCCACGCCGGCGCGCCGCCGCAGGAACTGCGCGATCTGCTGGGAGGCAGGCGTGGTGGTCGTCGCCTTGCGGCGCCATCCCACGAGCGCGGCAACGAAGAGCACGATCCCGCAGCCAGCTCCGCCGCCGGCGAGCAGCGCGAGGAGGAGTCGGGGAGAGGTATCCGCCGTTCATCACCACCTGCCCGGGAAGTCGAAGCTGCCCACCTGGAAGTGTTGACGCTCCAGCCGCGCGCGGGTGCGGTCGGTCAGCGGGGCGCTCGGTACGACGTTGTCGCTCTCGTCCAGGGCGTAGATCTCCGAGGAGGCGACCCGGCCGTCGGCGTACCCGCTGACCTCGCGGATCGAGGTGACCCGTCGCCGCTGCAGGCCGGTGGTGGGGTCAAGGTCGCGGTCGACGAACACGACCAGCTTCAGCGCGTTGGCGACGAGCAGCTGCGAGGCGTCGATCGGCATCCGCTCGACGGCCTGGATCGCGTAGGTGCTGATCTTCTGGAAGACGTCCGCGGAGCTGTTGGCGTGGATGGTCGACAGCGAGCCGTCGTTACCCTGCGACATCGCATTGAGCATCGCGACGACCTCGTCGCCCAGGACCTCGCCGACGATCACGCGCTGCGGGTTCGAGCGCAGCGAGCGGCGGACCAGGTCCGCCATCGACACGTAGCCCTGGCCCTCCGCGTTGGCCAGGCGCTCCTCCAGCGCGAGCACGTTGGGATGCAGGTCGGCGAGCTCGTGCAGACCGAGCTCCAGGGACCGCTCGATGGTGATCAGGCGCTCGCGCGGGTCGATCTCGTTGGCGACCGCCTGGAGGAGGGTCGTCTTACCGGCGTTGACCTCGCCCGCGATCATGATGTTCAGCCGGGCGCGGACGGCCGCGGTAAGGAAGGCCTCGATCTCCAAGGTCAGCGTGCCGTTGGCCCGCAGGTCGGACAGCCGGGCCACACGCAGGCGCTTGCGGCGCACCGACAGGCCCGGCCGGTGTGCCACGCTCATGACCGCCGACAGACGGGAGCCGTCCGGGAGACGGAGGTCGAGCTGGGGTTGGCAGCGTCGAAGGGACGGCTGCTGAGGCCCGAGGTGGCGGCGAGGACCCGGATCTGCTCGATCATGTCGGCGTCCGACTCCGCGATCGGGCCGACCTTCTGCTGGGACCCGTCGGCGAAGCTCACGAAGACCTCGTCGAAGCCGTTCGCGTCGATGTTCTCGACGTCCACGTTCTCCAGCCACGGCTGGAGCCGGCCGGCACCGTGCAGGGCGGCCGCGACCGCGGTGGTGAGCCACTCCTCCTCGTCCAGGGAGATGGGCACCTGCCCATTGTTGATGCGCTCGGCCGACAGCGCCTGCAGCTCGTCCGCGATGATGTCGAGGGAGAGCGCGCGCAGGTCGGCATCCGACAGCTGTCGGTCGCCGGCCTCCAGAGCCCGGCGGCGCTGCTGCAGCACCTGACCGGTCCGCTCCCGCAGCACCTTCACAAGGCCGTAGTCGACGGCCGATTCCACGGCGGTGGTCATCGGAGCGCTCCTTCCAGGTCCTCGCGACCGGGGACGGCTTCCACGGTGCGGCCGAGACCGAACCGGCTCTCCAGGTCGGCCACGATGC
Source organism: Kitasatospora paranensis (assembly GCF_039544005.1). Lineage (NCBI taxonomy): Bacteria > Bacillati > Actinomycetota > Actinomycetes > Kitasatosporales > Streptomycetaceae > Kitasatospora > Kitasatospora paranensis. The sequence continues at coordinate 189,741 of NZ_BAABKV010000001.1, read as the reverse complement.
CGCGCACCGACCCGACCAGCTGCGTCTTGTGGGTGCGACCGCGCCGCCGGCCGGCCAGCTGCTCGGCTGCGTCCGGGTCGAACGCCACCACACCGGCCACCTGCGCGGGCGTCCCGCCACCGGCCAGAACCCGGGCCGCCGTGTCCACGGCCTGCGCCTTCTTACGCAGCGGGGCCACCAGCAGCACGCCGATGGGAGCGCCACGGCGCCCGCCCACGGACATCTGCTGGTGAACGGTGGCCGCCCGCGCCCGGACATGGGCCAGGTCTTCGGCGCCGGTGCGCGACACCAGCAGGATCAGCGAGGCGTGGCGCAGCAGCGCCGAAGTGGGAGCACCGGGGTAGAGACGACCGATGTCCGCGATGACGTCGGTCGTCCCGGGGGCGGCCAGCACACGGCCGAGCTTGTCCCAGTGCTCGCCCCACGCCGCTCCCTGCTCCGGACGGGACAGGCCCAGGAGGACCTGCTGCTCACCGGGAAGGTGCTGCGTGTGCTCGCGGACCACGTCGGGAGCCAGGACACCGCGGGCCGCAAGGGCCAGCGAGAACATCCCCTTGTTCGGGTCCAGGACGTCCCCGTTCGGGGCGACCTGCCGGTACACCAGGTCGGAGCCGAGCGGGTCGAGTTCGGCCAGCAGGGACTGGCGGGGCCATACCCCGGCCATGGCGAGCGCGGTGGTGCTCGCTCCAGGGGCGCCCTTGGCGGACGCGATGAGAATCAGCGACATATCGGTCTCCGTGCAGCCTTACGGGGCAGATGCGATGAGGACCAAGCCGACTTCGCCGGACGAGGCGGCCTGGATGACACTCCCCGAGGAGGCGGCGGGCACCAGCACGGAAAGGGAGAGCGCCGAGCTGACATCGCCGTTCGCGGGCTTGAACACCTCGCGCACCGTGGCGGAGCCGACCAGCTCGACCGCTCCGGAGGCGCCCTGAGAACCGGCGGCGCTGGACGTCGAACCCTTCGCGGCCGCATCCCGGCCCACCCACATCACCCGCACCCGGTCACCGGCCTTCAGCCCGGGCGGGAACTGGCCCGACTTCAAGGAGAGGCCGACCACCGACTGGTCGCCGGCAAGGCCCGCGGCGTCGGTCAGCATCGGGCCGGTCAGAAGCGTGCCCGCCGGGATCTCGACCGCGGCCGAATACTTGCTCGTGAGGATGCCCCGCTGCTCCCAGGGCACGAACTTCAGGTTGCTGTCCTTGGCGACCTGGACCTCGGCCAGCGCGTCAGCCGGAATCTTCTGGCCGGGCGCGACCCGCGCGGTGATCTCCACGGCGGAGACCCGCTGGCCGGCCTGGCGGAGTAGGACGGCGAACCCCAGGGAGCATGCGAGTACGACCAGCAGGGCCAGGACTGCTACTCCCGGCCGCCGCTCGCGGGGCTGGGTCGGGATCCTGTTTGCAGGTGCGGGTGTCCCCTGCCGGGGGAGGGCTGCCCCCCGCCTTCTCCGCCGGATCGGCGGAATTCCCCGTCTTCCTCATACTCATCCTCAAACCGCTGATCGGCTGTCCGTTATCCCGCCGGGTGCACCGTTAGTCGGATTAGAGTCCGCATCCGCGGCGCGGTCGGCGGGATTTCTGATAGTCGCTCCGCGCCATCGCGGGGCGACTCCCCTACACCTCAACAGAGAGTGATCGAGTCGGGTTACTTTGCGCGAAATCCCCTAGACCAACTCGATGTCCGAGTTGTACGCATATGAGCGCATGGGGTGACCACCCCATGCGCATCATGAGTACCGCAGGGTCACCATACGAAAGTTTTGGCCCACGCCGCAGTCGATTTCGGCCAGTGCGGGGCATGTCACGGGCATAGTCGCCGACAAAGAGGGCTTATATTAACAAATTGGACACTTCTTGCTGGTGGAAAATCGCCCTCCAATCAAACTGTCTGCTGACAACTCGTCAGGACGGTCTGTCAGCGGTGGGATTGAAATGTCGACAGATCTCCTGGCGTGATCTGGAATATAGATCTGACGGATCATCAGACCATGAACTTTTGGCGCCTCCTGCTGCACAATCCGGGACAGCGGCAGCGCCGGACCGCACCGGGATCCGGGTCGCCGAATGCGCGCGCCGGAATGCCCGTCCTCTCCGCGCGGCCACATCCCGGGCACGCTGCCGAAACCCTATAGGAGGTCCTGGGCGGCCAGAAGCGCGGCAGGCAGCCAGAAGGCTCCGGCGAGCCGCACTGGGCGGTTCGCCGGAGCCTTTGATGAAGAAAAGCCAGCTCACAGCCGGAGCCGCTCCCACCCGTGAGCTGCAGAGCGGGCGGCAGCGGGAAAGGAAAGGAAAGCCTGTCCGGCCGCGGTGCGGCTCCTACGGGAGGTGTCCCTCGGCCGCCCGCTCGACCAGGTCGATCACACGACGCACACCCTCGATCGTCGCGACCCGGGCAAGAATGGAGTCCCGCTCGGCGCGCAGCTGCACCCCGCCGCGCCAGCCCGCTCGGCGACCTGCGGGTCGCGCAGCGCATCACCGCGAGCGACCACCACCCGGGGCCCAAGCCCCCAGACGATGGCATTCACAGCCGCCGCAGCGGCCGCCAGGCCGTCGAGCTCGACCAGGACCCACTCGTAGTCCGCCGGATCACCGCCGAGCTCACGCAGCCGCTGCGCCAGCGCCCGGAACAGGCCGCCGGAGCCGCCCGCCGGCTCCAGGAACCGCTCTCCGGCAGGAGGCAGCCCGTCCACGGCAACGTTCGCAATGAGCTGAGAGACCTGGGGCGGCGTGTGGAACTCGCCGAGCCGCTGCCGGGCACCGGGCGAGCGAAGCTCCGTCAGAGTCCACGACAGCACATCCACCTGGCTGCGCTCACCGGGATCGCTGCTCCCGGTCATCTCCAACAAACCGTGCTGCAGACAGGTCTCGACGACCTTCCGCACCGAGCGGGCCAGATCAGAGGGAACCTTCTTCGTCAGCCAGGCCATCATGGGGGCGAACGCCGGGGCCAGCTCGGGCCGCTGCGCCCAGTGGTGGATCCAGACCTCGCGCAGCCCGCGGACCAGGTGCTGGTCGCAGGCCTCGTTGATGGTCCGGGCGATGTCGCCGGGGTGGTCCTTGACAGGGATCAGGGCCAGCGACGCGACGATGCTCAGCGGGATGTCCGGCTGGCTGCTGTAGGGGGTGGTGTGCCAGGTCCGGGCGACGGCCTCGCCCAGACGCTGGGCGTCGTCGTGGCTGCCGGGGCGGCCGAACAGGAGGGTGGAGCGCCGGTCGGGCGCGGGTGCAGTGGCGTGCATCAGGGCTCTCCGTCGGGAGTAGGGAAGACAGGCCGGGGCAGCCGGGCCGGGGCGGAGGTACAGGCCGGCTCAGGTCGCGAGGACGAAGGGGAGCGGTGCTGGTGCGCCTTGGACAGGTAGTGGCGCAGCGGGCTCTTCCAGAGGCGGCCGATGAGGGTGCCGATGACCGGGGGACGACCACCGGGGAGACCCCGTCGCCGATCTGTCGGCACGCTGCGGTGCGCGAGCCTTTCCGCGGGTAGCCGGGTAGCCGGGTAGCCGGGCAGCGGCGCAGCCTCGTCGAGCGCGAATCGCACGTGCGGGTCGTTGACCGGGTACCGGGCCCGGATCTTGCCTGTGATCATCGTGCCGGGCTTGTTCGAGGGGAAGCCGTTCCCGCCGGGGGTGATCCTCTTGCCCTTGGTGCGGATCTTGATGTCAGGCGACGAGTTCAGCGCCTGGGCGGCGGTGCTGGTCGGCAGAGCGGCGACGGGGCGGGTGCCGGAGAGGTCGAGGTGAAGGACGGTGAGCATGAAGGCGCGCTTGCGGTGGCTAGCCAGGCCGTAGTCCGCCGTCAGCCAGCCGGCGCGCCGGAATTCGTCGCGGATGCCGTCGATGACCGCCTGCGGCAGCGAGCTGGATTGCTCCATTGCGGGCTTCCGGGCGCATCAGGAGGCGGGGTTCGTGGCCGCTCGGGTCAGCGGCCACGAACCGGCCGGGGCAAGAGCGGCGCGCTCAGAACAGGGGCTGGGGCAGGCCGTCGTGGTTGTACCCGGACTCGTCCGGGTAGCGGCCCGCGGCGTCGGGCACCACGATCTGCCACACCCCGTGGGCGGGGTCGCTGCCGTAGATCCGGCGCGTCATCGCGAAGCGATCGGTGTCCGTGCAGCGGTGCAGCCGTGCGGTGTAGCCGCCGCCGAGGATGCCGTCGATCAGGTCACCCTCACTCGGCACGGCGGTCAGAAGCTTGGCGGCGTGGTTCAGGATGGGCCCGGCGACCTGGAACGGCATTGTGGCCAGGGCGAGTTCGAAGCCGAGCCGCTTGCCCAGGCCCGTGGTGTAGTTGAACAGCCCGCGGTCAGCGGGAACGACATCCTCGACGGGGAAGACGCCGGTGATGTGCAGCCCGTGCTCCTCGATGTTGTCGAGCACACGGGCGAGCACAGGGTCGACGGTGATCACGAAGGCATCGAGCAGTTCCTCGAATTCGGCGGTCGGGGCCGCGAGATGTGCGGGGACGGTGCCAGTGCGGGCGAGAGCGGAGAGGCCGCGCAGGCGGCTGCCAGCGAGTGAGGCCTCGATCAGGAGGTTCTTCTTCATCGTTCTCCGGGTTCGGGGAGGCTCTGGGATCCAAGACCGAGAGGTCGGATTTGCGGCCTTGCGGCGTTCAGTTGGCTGACGTCCAGGGCACGAGGGCGGTTGCGGGACGCGGCTGGTCGGCGGCCGTGAGATCAGCGCGCCTTGAGCTGTCACTGAGTGCGGCGGAAGCGCAGCGGCAGCGAAAGCTAGAATACATTCCAAATGCTCATGTTGCAATTCCAAGAGTGAGGGTATGCCGCCCTCGTAGCTCCGCCGGTCGAAGGTCCCTGCGAGACGTGGCGCCAACTGGGCGTTTCGTTCCCGGTTGTGATGCTCAGGTTCCGCGCCAAGGGGTTTCGCCAGTGAGTTGGCGGGTCGTGAGACCGATCATCGCGACTCGGGTGGGAGCAGTGCGCCACGGCTGTTGACAGCCCTGTCCCACGGGTAGACCGGCGAGCGGATGCTTGCGACAGTCCAGGGCATCCGTTCACGGCGGTGGCCACCAGCGGCTCCACCGGCACGCGGACCAGGAACTGCTCGTGGGAAGCGCGGCTGCCGCCGGGTGTCACAGGTGGGCGGCTCCGGGCAGGCGGCCGAGGACAGGCAGGGCGGTGAACGCCTCGGCGAAGTCGGTGCCGCTCCGCCTGCCCCACAGGCGTGCGAGGTCTTCGGCCATGGGGCCGAAGTGGTCGTCGATGGGCTGGGACTTGTGGCAGCGCAAGGCCTGCATCTTGGTGGCGAAGGTGGCGGTGACGTCGACCATCACCGTGGGGATGACCTGCCCGGTGGTGGTGAGGGAGTTGTAGGTGTCGCAGGTGTACAGGCGGCGCGGCCGGCCGGTTTCGATCTTTGCCTCGGGCAGGGCCTCGAGGACGGCCTCGGTGGTGCGCCGGTGGGCGGTGTGGATGTCGTGGACGGGGTGGGTGATGACCACATGGGGCGTCAGCTCGATGAGCAGGGACCGGATCGCGGCCGGGGTGAGTTCGGGAAGCTGGTGGAGGGTGGCGCCGAGAACGGCCGCTGCGGCTTGGGCTTCGGCGTCGCGGATCGGGTCGTGGAGGGGGACGGCGATGTGGACGGGCGCGTGCTGGGCGTGTAGGGCGAGGGTGCCGCCGGCCCAGAGCTCGGCGTCGTCAGGGTGGGCGAACACGGCGAGCGCGGACTGCGGGCCTGTCAGCTGGTCGTCAGGGTTGCGCGGCACGAACAGCTCCCGAGGTGTTGGCGGTGGCGACCGGGACAAGGCGGCCGTGATGGATGATGAGGGTGCGCATGCCGGCGGCGAGGGCGGCGGCGATGCCGTCCTTGGCGTCGTCGACGGCCAGGCAACGCATCGGAGCGGCGCCGAGGCGGTGGGCCGCTTCCAGGTAGGCGTCGGGGGCGGGCTTGCCTCGGGGCACGTCGTCGAGGGTGACGACAACCGGCAGCATTGCTTGGAGCCCGAGGCGCTGGATGCCGTCGTGGACGAGGACCGCGGCAGCGCTGGAGGCGACGGCCAGCGGGAGGCCGAGGCTGCCAGCGGTCTGGAGCAGGTCGAGGGTGCAGGGGATGGGGCGCGGCGCCGGATCGGCCAGCAGCGCGGCCCGGCTGCGCGCCACCACCTCCTCGGCCGGGGGCGGCAGGAGAGCGGCATCGGCGGCGAGCCGGGCGATCACCTCGCGCACGGGCAGTCCGGCCAGAGCCCGGTAGCGCTCTGTGGGGACGGGGATGCCGTGCGGGGCGAGAGCGGCTTGCAGGGCGGCGCGGCGGGCGGCGGTGTTGTCCACCACGGTGCCGTCCCAGTCCACGATCAGTGCCTGCGCGCCGCGGAGCAGGGCGGCGGGATCGGTCACCGGGGCACCGTCCTGCGGTAAAGGATCTGCTGGTCGGGCCCGAGGACGGCGATCTCGGTGGGCGGGGGCGGGGCGGCCTGGGGCCACAGCAGCATGCCGAGTCCGGGCAGCCGGATCGGGCGGCATCCGGCCGGGACGGTGACCGGGTGGTCGCCGACGAGCAGCACGCCGACGGGGTGCGGGCCTCCGGTGCCGAAAGCGGCCACATCGGGCAAGGGTCCGCCTGCATCGTGCCAGAGCAGGGTCGCGGCGCGGCCGTCGTCGGGCGCGGGCTGCTCCAAGGCGTGGGTGAGGACCGCGGTGGCGCTGAGAGGGCCGGTGTCTTGGGCGGTGCGCTGGGCGGGGACGGCCAGAGCGGGGCGGACGGTGCCGGCGCCGCCGTCGACCTCGACGACGGCACCGGGGCTGAGGGCAGACAGCACGGTGGTGACGTTGGTGACGCAGGGGATGCCGAGTTCGCGGGTGATGATCGCGGTGTGGGAGAGCTCGCCGCCGGTGGTGGCCACGACGGCGGCCGGACCAGTGAGCAGCGCGGGAACTGCTTCGGGACCGAGCGCTCGGCAGATCAGGACCCTGCCCGCGATGTCGGCGCCGCTGGTGCGGACGGTGGGTCCGGTGCCGCGTCCGGGGGCGGCTGCGATCCCGTGAAGCACCTGGTCGTCGTCGGTAGCTGCCTGGCTGGCGGTGGCGTGGTCGGTGAGAGGCACGGTGAGCGGGCGGGCCTGGACGAGGTGGAGCCTGCCGTGGGGGTCGATCGCCCACTCGACGTCGATGTGTTGCAGATTGAGGGTGGCGGCGGCTGTGGCGGCGACGGCGAGCAGCCGCTCGCGCGCCTCAGCGGTGAGCACGGGACGCTTGGCCAGTTCGGTTGGTGTGTGGAGGTGGAGCACGCCCGCGTCGGACGTCTGGATCTTCGCCCGGACGGAGCCGCCCGGGTCGAGGCGGATCCATTCGCCTGGCGGCATCTCCAACTCCTCCGGTGTTCCGGGCAGCTGGATGATGCCCTGGGCGGTGTGGCGGACGGCGGTGCGGCGGCCCTGGCCGGTGGTGTGGATCTCGCCGGTCTGGGTGCCGCTGACGAGCGGCTCGGCCAGGCCGCGGAGGGCCTCGATCCGCCAGCGGGCGCACCGACTGTCGGTGACGTCGGCGGCCAGGACGCCCGAGCAGGCCGGGCGCAGGGCGGGCTGCACGAGAACGGCCATGCGCGGCAGGGCAATGACGCCTCGGGCCTGGCTGTAGGCGGTGACGGTCGGGTGGTGGGCGGAGGCGCGGACGGCGAGGACGGCGTCGAGCAGCGCGTCGGGCCGGGCGGGGCTGATGCGGGAGATGTAGAGACCGGCGAAGGATGCGGTGGTGCCGTCCTCGGCGACGGCAGAGGAGCGGGCGATCAGCCCGTGGGGGCGGGGCAGCGGGCGAGGATCTCGGCGACGGCGGCCGGCAGGCACTCGTCGGGGTGGTCGACGGGGATGACGATCCCGGCGGGAACGGGCAGGCCGGCGGCGGCCAGGCGGGCCAGGGTGGTGGCCTTCACTCCGGCGGTCGCGGTGTGCAGGTCCTGGTCGAGGCAGGGCAGGTCGGTGGCGGTCATCGGGCGGCTCCCAGGGCCAGCAGGTCAGCGGCGGTGATGGTGGCGGGGTCGGCGGCGGCTCGCTGGCACCAGCGGCGGGCGGCGGCGAGGAAGCGGTGCCGCTGGACCTTGCGGCTCTCCTCGCTGCCGGCCGCCCATCGGCACACGCAGGTCAGCGCCGCCAGCTGCGTGGTGGCGATGGGGTTGCCGGCGGCGGCGAGGTGGGCTGCCAGCGTCCAGGCGCTGCGCAGCTGGACCGCTCGGCGGCGCGAGGCGCCGATGAGGTTGCGCTGACCGGTGGTGTCGGTGGCGGCGGTGGTGGCAAGCAGATGGGCGGCGAGGGTGCGGTCTTCGAGCGGCATCGCGGCGGAGGCCGGGGAGCCGTCGCCGTACAGGGTCCCGGCGCGGGCGGCGAGGGTGCTGGCCGCTGTGGCGAGGCCGCTCCCTTCGGAGAGGGAGGCGGCGCCGTCCAGGAGCACCAGGTGGGCGTCCAGGAGGTGGCCCGTGGCATCGGGTGTGTTCAAGGCCAGGCGGCAGGCCCGCCCGTCGGCGTCACTTCCCAGCAGGCCGGCGAGCAGCTCCTGCCACTGCTCGTCGGGCAGGAGCCAGTTGACGATGTGGGCGCTCATCACCCCGAGGAACGCCTCGGTCGCGGCGGCCAGCTGGTGCTCGGCCGCCTCGCCGTGGTCCAGCTGGTGTTCCAGGGCGAGGAGGGCGGCGTCGGCGTGCTGGTGGCGCTGCTCGGCGGCGGTGACCATCGCGGTGGCGTAGGTGGGATCGGCGAGCAGGTGGTGCCAGCGGTCGGTGAGGGCGAGGTGGTCACTCTCGGGGATGTCGACGATGCCCGCGCGCCGCAGTCGCCCATACGGGCGGGGGTCGTCCATGAAGACCTGCGGCCAGCGGGTGAGCGAGGTGGTGTACAGGTCGAGCTCCAGCGTGGTACTGCCGGGCCTGGTGTGCTCGTAGTCGCAGGTGAGCAGGCCCTTCCAGACTTCGTCCACGGGGTTCTCCCTTGCCGGGGCCGGGCGGCGCGGTGGCCGGATCGGTGACGTTCGGTCATGTGGGTGGTGCGGGGTGTGAAAGGCTCGGCCTCTGCCACCCGGGGGTGGGCCCGGGCGGCGCCGTGGGCCGAGTGCCGAGGAGTAGAAGTGATCAAGGAACCGACGGCCAGCGCGTTCGTTTTCCGCACCGATGGGGACGGTGTCCCGAAAGCGGCTCTGGTGTGGCACCCGCGGCTGGAGCTGTGGCTGCCGGCCGGCGGGCACGTGGAGGCGGACGAGAGTGCGGCCGAGGCCGCGCTGCGCGAAGTCGGGGAGGAGACCGGGCTGCGGGCCGAACTGCTACCCGGCCCGTCGCTGCCTCTCCCGGCTGGGTTCCCGCACAGCGCGGTGCCCGCTCCGTGGTGGGTGGTCGAGATGGACGCCTGCGCCGACAACCACACCCGCGAACCGCACGTCCACATCGACCACGTCTTCGTCGCCCAGGTCCACGACGGCACGGTCGACCAGGGCGCGGTGCACGAGGTGCGGTGGTTCACCGAGCAGGAGATCGCCGAGGTCGAGGGCCTGTCGGAGGACTCACGCCTCCAGGTGAAGCAGCTCTTCGCGATGATCGCGGACGGGTCGCTGCGCCTGCCGGCGTGAGCCCGGGGTCAGAACAGGGCGCTCTGCTCCAGCACCGGCTCCGGGCTGAGGCGCTTGGGCTGCAGCCCGGCGGCCGCGTCGAGGTCGAGGAGGGTGCGCCACCGGCCGGCGGCACACCCGTCGGCCAGCAGCCGGGCCAGGACCTGGACGGTGACCTCGACGTCCGGCATCGCCCGGTGCCGGTCAGCAGGCCGAGGGATGCCGTAGTAGCCGAGCAGGCTGTCCAGCCGGTAGGTGCCGAGGCCGGGCAGTACGGCCTTCGCGAGGCGCACCGTGTCCAGCAGCGGTGTGGAGGCGAGGGTCGGGCAGTGCCCGGCCTGGTGGGCGATCATCCCGGCCTCGGTCGAGGCGTGGTGGGCGACCAGCCGGTACGGAGGCACGCTCAGGTGCGCGTCCAGGCGGGCCATCACCGTGGCGGCCGTCGGGGCGGCGGCGAGCATCGGCGTGGTGATGCCGGTCTGGGCGGTGTCGAACGCGGTGACGGGGACGTCGGCGGGCGGGCGGATCAGGGACTCGAACCGTCCGACCTCGACCAGTCGGCCGCCGTCGGCGCGCAGGGCGAGGGCCGCGACCTCGATCGGCTCGGCGGGCCGGCCGGCCGGGGTGAGTCCTCGAAGTCGATCACGACGAAGGTCGTGCCGGTGAAGCGCGGGTCCTGCATCAACCGGTCCACGCAGCGGCCTCCTGTCGGATCGTCAACGCTCGCTGCTGAATGGCCTGTTCGCTGTCGTGCTCGGTGAAGGGGACGGCCAGCAGGGCATCCACAGTAGCCTCTGCACGGGCAAGATCGCAGGTTGCGAAACGGGCGCCGGCCGGGTGGCGGTGGGCCGCGGTCAGGCAGTGGGTGCCGACGCTGTTGGGCACACCCGCCTCGGCCAGGCGGATGCTGAAGGCGCGCGGCCGGGGCAGGGTCAGCCGCCACAGGGCGCTGTAGCCGTTGGGCTGCTCATTGTCGGCTGCTGCGATCGGCTCAAGCCCCGGGGTGCCGTCGACCGCTCGGTGCAGGGCGGCGGCCTGCCGACGGCGCAGGGCCAGGGCTTCGGGGAAGCGGGCGAGGTGGTGGCGGGCGAGGGCGGCGAGCGGCTCGGCCAGGCGGTGGTTGAAGCCGAGGCGGCTGCCGGCCGGGGCACCGGGGGCGCCGGTCTGCCAGTGGGTGCGGTGCGCGGCGGCCCGGTCGGCGAGGACGTCGTCGTCGGTGAGGAGGTAACCGCCCTCGCCGCAGGAGATGATCTTCCCGTCCTTGAGGGAGAAGCAGCCGATGTCGCCGACGGTACCGGCGCAGCGGCCGCGGGTGGTGGTGCCCTGGGCCTGGCAAGCGTCCTCGACCAGGTGCAGCCCTGCGGTGCGGGTGTAGGCGGCCAGGTTGTGGATGCCGTCGGTGCGGCCGGCCAGGTGCACGGCCACCACGGCCTTGGTGTCGGGACCGGTCTTCGCCGCAACGTCCCTGAGGTCCATGCCGAGGCCCTCGACGGCGGCGTCGACGAACACCGGGCGGGCGCCGGTGGCCGTGACGGCTGCGACGGTCATGACGACGGTGACGGCGGGCAGCAGGACCTCGTCGCCTGCTCCGATGCCGCAGGCGGCCAGCGCGGTGGTGATCGCCGCGGTGCCGGAGGAGACGGCGACGGCCCGGCGGGCGCCGAAGACGTGGGCGAGCTCAGCCTCCAGGAGAGTGGCCTCCTGGCGGCTCGTCGGGGCGGGCATGCGGGCGACGGCGGCGGCCATCGCCCGGTGTGCGGGGTTCTCAGGCACGGGGGACCTCCGGTCCGGTCGGTGCGAGGACGGGGAAGCCGGTGAGCGGCCACATGTTGACGCAGTCCACGGAGAACAGTGCACAGTCGCTGCCGCAGCCGGTCGGGGCCGGGAACAGCTCCCGTGCCTTGGCGCCCTTGATGCTGCGGTGGCGGCCGGGCGGGGTGGCGGCGATCTTCAGGGACGACGGGCAGTCCCACACCGTGCCGTCCGGCTGGACGAAGAAGAGCGTGTCGCCGCCGAAACAGCCCGGTACGAGGTCGGTCGGGCGGGCGACGGCGGAGGCGATCTGGCTGGCGTAGCTGCGTTCGGGCAGGACCAGCGGTAGCTCGGCGGCGTACAGGTCGTCGAAGTGCTGCCGCAGCTCGGGCAGGTGCTCGGCGGTGAGGGACAGGTCAGCGGCCAGGCGGTGGTCGGGGTCGAGGGCGATCGGCTGCGGGACGGCGTAGTCGCAGCCGAGGCTCGCGGCGAGTTCGGGCAGGGCGACGATGTCGGCGAGGTTGCGGCGGGTGATGACGCTGTAGACGCCGACCTTCGGCCGAGGCCCCGGGCCGCGGGCCGCGATCAGCGCGCTGATGCCCGACACGACGGCCTCCCAGCCGTCGCCCCCGCGGCGCGGAGGCCGCCACTGGTCGTTGTGGACGGGGTCGGCGCTGTCCAGTGACACCGACACGGCGTCGACGCCGAGCTCGATGAGCGGCTCGCGCAGGTCCGGGCGGTTCAAGGCGACGCCGCTGGTGCACACCACCACCTCCAGGCCGCCCGCCTTGAGGACTTCGATCAGCCTGATGATCGGCTTCCACAGCAGCGGCTCGCCGCCGGCGAGGAACACCCTGCCGACCGGCGAGTCGTGAAGCGTCTCGGCGAAGGCCAGGACGTCGGCGGTGGTCAGGTCGTTCGGCGACAGGTGGGAGAGCACCCCGGGGGCGGTGGGCATCTGCTCGCGGTGCTCGCTGACCGTCCCGAAGTAGCAGTAGAGGCAGCCGTGGGAGGCGCAGTACGAGCGCAGCCCCCACAGCAGGCTGATGGGCTTCACGGGGTGGCCCCTTCCGGGGTCGTGGCGGCCGCCGCGCGGCACGCTTCGGTGATGGACTCGACCGCTTGGTCCTCGGAGAGGACGCGCCGGTCGAGCACGAGGTACTGCTCGGGCCGGTCGGCGGCGAGCAGGTGGTAGAGGCGGCCGGCGCGGGCCATCAGCGCCCGCTCGTCGGCGCCGGCCGGCTGGCCAGCGCGCTCCTCGAACCGGGTCAGGCATACCGCGGGGTCGTCGGTGAGCAGCACGGTGGTGCTGGGCGCAGGCCGCCAGGCGGTGATGGTCTGTTCGATGGCCAGGGCCTGCTGCAGCGCCCAGGTGTCGGTGGTGCCGGCTGCCTCGGCGAGTACGGCGGCCTGGTAGACGGCGACCGAGGCGGGGCCGCGGTCTTCCAGCACCACCCGGCCAGCGGCCACCGGCGCCAGCGCCTCCCAGCGGTGGACCTGGAGCGCGGCCAGCAGCAGCGTCTCGGTGTGTGGGTGCCCGGTGCGCAGGAAGCGGTCGCCGGTGCCATGCAGCGCGGCGATCACCTGGCCGGGCAGGCCCGCGGGCGGGGAGTCGGGCAGCTCGACCAGCGCCGCGCACCGATGACCCAGCGCGGCGGCGGCCCGGCGCCCGAGGTAGCTCTTGCCGACCCCGTTCACCCCTTCGAGCGCCACCCAGGCGGTCACCGGCTGGCTCCCGTCATCGCCGCCGCGCGGCGCAGCCGCTCGGTGAGCAGCGCGTCGCAGGCCAGGGCGGGAAGCAGGTACTCGGTGGCGGTGCGCGCGCCGTGGGCGCGCACCCCGCGCACCGTCATGCACTGGTGCTCGCCCACTGCCCACACCGCGACCGCCTGGCTGCCCGTCAGCCGGGCGACTTCCTCGGCGACCTGGGCGGTGAGGCGCTCCTGCAGTTGCAGGGCGTGGGCGTGCTGCTCGACGATCCGCACGATCTTCGACAGGCCCAGCACCTGTCCGTCGGGGCGGTAGGCGACGGACACCTCGACGGTGAAGGGCAGCAGGTGGTGCTCGCACATGCTGGCGGTGCGGATGCCGCCGACGGCGACGCAGTCCTCGCCCTGCACGGTGTGCTCGAAGACGGTGCCGGTGGAGCCCGGTTCGTGGCCGAGGAATTCGGCCCAGAACCGGGCGACGCGTGCGGGTGTCTCCAGCAGGCCGGGCCGGTCGGTGTCCTGGCCGAGCGCGCGCAGCAGCTGGCGCACGCAGTCCTCGACGGCCGCGGTGTCGACCGGCCCAGCCGCAGCCTGGGAAGGGGCCGGCGGGGCGGGTACGGTCAGGGTGTGGGACACGGGGGTCCTCCTCTTTTCCGTGGGAAGGAGCGACGGGGCCGCGCGGTGCGCCCGCGCGGCGTGGCGGCGGTGCTTGAGGTAGGCGGCTGCTACAGACCCAAGGCGTTCAGCAGCGCGCGGGCGGACCTCTCGGGGGTGAACCGGGCGACCTGCCGGGGCGCAGCGCTGCTTGCCTGCCGGTAGCGGTCCGGGTCGGCCAACAGGCCGCCGAGTGCCGACCACAGTGCCTGCGGGCCGGCGTCCAGCGGGACGGTGCGCCCGGCCGCCCGGGCCAGCAGCGGCACGTTGCCCAGGTTGAAGCCGACCACCGGGGTGCCGACGGACAAGGCCTCGGCCGCGGTGAAGCAGAACGTCTCGGGTACACGGGTGGCGATGACGGTGGCCGCTGCGCCGGCGAAGAAGCCGGGCACCTCGCACCAGCCGAGCGCCGGCAGGATCGACACGACGTCCGGGCGCCGGGCCGCAACGGCCCGGCAGGCCGCGAGAGTCTGGGCCTGTCCGCCGGGTTGGAGTTCGAAGCCGGCCTCGGCGAGGACCAGCTCGACAGGACGGCCCCAGTCGTCGGGCAGGGCATCAAGGAGTTCGGCAAGTCCCTTGGCCCGGTCGGCACGCGAGACGATGCGCACCGGCCCCGCCTCCCGCAGCTCCTCCCGCTCTCCGGCAGGCGGGGGCGGCAGCAGGGTGTGCAGGGCGTTGGAGACGGTCACCCAGCAGCTGGTGTCCAGACCCGCCGCGGCACCGCTGTCCGCGAGGTAGTCGCTGGCGGGGCAGACGACGCCGGCCGCGGTCAGCGCGCGCTGCCACCGGTCCTCGCCGCTGGGGCGGATCTTGTGGACCATCAGGGCCGTGGTGACACCGTCGGGCGCCGGGTCGAGGTAGCCCAGGCCCCACAGGGTGTCGCCCCAGCACGCGGCGTCCACCCGGCAGTCGGCGAGGATGCCGCGGACCTCCTCCACCACCGGGCCGGGGTCGGCGAGGGCGGCGAGCACGTCGGCGTTGGTCGCCGGCTGCGGCAGGCTGACGCTCTTCAACCGGATCACACCCGGCTCGGGCCGGTGCGGGGCGGGTCCGGCCGCCAGGACCAGCGGCGTGTGTCCCAGCCGGCGCAGGCCCTCGACCAAGGCCCCGATGGACCGGTCGATCCCCGAGGGCTGGTCGAGCCGGTAGGACAGCAGGCACAACGCGACCGTGCTCACGCGCCCTCCCCGCCCGGACCGCGGCGCTCTCCCACGGGAAGACCACCCAGCAACCCACCGTCTCCCCGATCACGGTCACTGCCTGGGCCGGCGGCCGGTCGCCGCCCCAGTTCGCCGCGTTGACCACCAGCACCGCGCTGCGCACCCGGGCTGCACCGGCCTGCTCGACCAGGCGGACAACGGCGGCGAGGGTTTCGCCGGTGCCGGCCACGTCATCGACCACCAGGACGTCCCGTCCGGCGACGTCTCCCAGCGAGGCGCTGTTGCGGGTCACCGGCCGGTCCGTCTTCGCGGCGTTGGTGGAGTCGTCGACGGTGTGAGTGATCTCCAGCACGCGCACGTCGCGGACACCGAGCCGGTGCGCGAGGATCACCGCGGGAATGAGGCCGCCGCGCACCACGCCGACCACGATCTGCGGCACAGGGTCCGGTTGCAGGACGCGGGCGATCCGGTCCGTCTGCTCAGTAATGTCGTCCCAGGTCAGATCCCCGGTGTCGAAGTCAGCGGCCACGTTCGTCCTCCCAGATCAGGGTGTGCAGGCGCCCGGAGACGTTCCATCCGCGGTTGATCGCGGGGCCGGCTATGGCGCGCAGGCCGGTGATGACGGCCGCGGCGGTGGTGGCCTGCGGCATGACCCACACCTGCTCCAATCCGTGCTCGTCCTGGAGCGCGGCGACTTCCTCGACGTCGGCAGGGGTGTCGAGGACGAACTTGAACACCGCCCGGCCGCTCTCCTGGAACGCCTTGAGTACGGCGGGCTTGATCCGGCGTGAGGTCGGCATGCCCATGTGCGAGAGCTTCGGCGAGACGGCGTAGAGCGAGACGTGCTGGTCGAATGCGGGCTCGGGGGCGATCGTGCCGTTGGTCTCGATCTCGATGCGGCGCCCAGCCCCGGTGAGGCGGCTGACGACTGGGACGAGCTGGGTCTGCTGCATCATCGGCTCGCCGCCGGTGATGATCACCAGCTCCGTCGGGTGCCGGAGGAGCTCGGCGGCGACGTGCTCGGCAGGCATGCGGCTGGTCTGCTCGGCACGGGAGTAGCGCTTCCAGTCCCACGAGTACGGGGTGTCGCAGGAGCCGCAAGCCAGATTGCAGTCGCCGATGCGCAGGAACGACGCGAGCTGTCCGGCCGACGGGCCCTCGCCCTGGATCGTGGGGCCGAACGCCTCGCACACCAGCACATCCGGTGGCCGACTCCGGCCGAGGATCACGTCCATCGTCGTCATGCGGGCACCCGCGCGTCCGGAGTGAACTCGGCCCAGGTGCTCTCGGTCTCCGACACCCGGACGGCGAACGGCCGGCCCTGCGCGTCGACCAGGCCGCGGCTGGCCAGCCACCCGGCGAGGTGCGCGGCGAGGTGCTCCGACGTCGGGGTGACGCCGATGACCCGGTTGAGGATCTTCCCCGCAAACCCGGATGCCAGCAGGGCGCGCAGCTCGCCGGGCACGGGCAGCAGCCGGTTGCCGCCCGGTCCTGACGGAAGGGTGACCAGATAGGCGTGGCCGTGCTGCCGGCCGCACCTGTGCCCGTCCGGCAGGCCGTCGAGCCAGTGCCGGGCGCTGAACTGGACGCTGTGTGCTTCGTCGGGGCGCGGGAGCCGGCCGGTCAGCACCCGGACCGCGTGCAGGCGCTCGCGGGCGCCGTCGGGAAGGTTCGCCGCCGCCCAGGTGTGCAGATGATCGGCAATACCCTGATCGCTGGTGTCGACGACGACCTGATCCAGGTCACGGTGGTCAAGGACCCCGTCGATGTGGGTACGGAACGCGGCGAGGTCGCCGAAGTCGGTGACGAACCCGGGAGCGGTCAGCTCACGCGCCGTCAGTGTCATCTCCGCGGTGATCAGGTCGCTTCCGTCGATACCGAGCACCGTGCGGGCGGCATCGAACCCGACGAGCTTGCCGATGGTGTAGGTGCCCACCTGGCGCGGCTCCCGAGAGGACGCGCCCGCCTGGGGCGAGGGTCGGAGCAGGGTTTCGGGGTTCGGCATCGTGCCCCCTTCTGGACTGGCCAACCGGCCTACCGTCGTTGCCTTCTGTGCTGAAACGAGCACACACCGCCAGCGAGGCAGGGACAATGGAGTCGGGCGATCCAACAGCGATCCCAAATCCGAGGAGCGTCGCGATGTCCGAGCGACTGCGGAACGGTATGAGAGAGGCGCGCCGGGAGTCCGGTCTGTCCTGGGAGCGCTTCGCCCGGGACGTGGGCTTCAGCCCGGCGTACCTGCGCAACGTGGAGAACGGGAACCGAGCGGTGACCGCCGACGTGGCCGCCGCCTACGACCGGGTGTTGCAGTCGGGTGGGAGATTCGCCCGAACACTGGCGGCTGACGGGCCGTCGAGCGCAGGCTGGGACGAGGACGGAGCGGCCCTGACCGTCCTTGCCGAACTGGTGGATGGGAGAAGAGTGGATCGCAGGAGCTTCGTCACCGCCGGTGTCGCCCTATCGGCCTCGGCCGGGCACTGGGCGAAGGCCCTCGGCCGGACCCGCCCCGGCCCTCCCGCCCAGGCCGGCGGCGGCCCGGGACTGCTCGCGAACATCGAACACCGCCTGGACCACCTTCGCCGGGTCGACGACGAACTCGGAAGCGGCGAGGTCCGCAAGCAAGCAGCCGGCGAGCTGTCCCTTGCCGTTACCCTGCTCAAGACGGGCCGCTACCCCGGAGCCGCCTCCACCCGCCTGTACCGCATCGCCTCCGAAGCCGCCCGGCAGGTCGCCTGGTGCAGCTTCGACCAGGGCAGGCACGGAACCGCGCAGCGCTACTTCGACGCCTCCCTGCGGGCCTCCGCCGAAGCCGGCGACGTTATCGGCGGCGCCTACGCCCTGTCTTTCGCGGCAGTGCAGTGCTACTCCACGCCGGGCCAGGCTGACCGCGCGGTGGCGCTCCTCGACGCGGCCCGGGCCGCGCGGGGACAGGGCACCCCGCGGATGGAGGCCATGCTCGCCGCCCGCACTGCTCGCGCGTTGTCGAAGACCGGGGCGAAGACGGCGACCGGGCACCAGCTCCACCTGGCGCACGCTGCCCTGGACAAGGGGTCCAGGGGCAACGACCCCGACTTCCTGTACTGGGTGACCTACGGAGAGGTCGAGATGATCGCCGGGTCCTCAGCGCTCGACCTCGGGGACCCGACCGAGGCGCTGCGCCGCTTCGAGGCTGGCATGCGGGCGTACCCCGGAGACGAGGAGTTCCCGCGTAGCCACGCCATCTACCTGGCCCGTGCCGCGGAGGCCCATCTCGCGCTGGACGACCTCGACGCGGCCGTCGCCACCGGCCGCCGCGCGGCCGCCTGTCTTGGCTCCGTCGACTCCGCCCGATCCGCCTCCCAGCTCAAGGGTCTGCGCGACAAGCTTGCCCCGCACACCGCCTACCACCCCGTCCGCGACTTCCTAGAAGAGGCGGGGTAGGCGCAGCAACTCGCGCAGTTGGCTGGCCACCACCTTCTCGTCCAGCCCGAGCAGCGGGGTGATTCCGAGCTCCGCTGCGGTGGCCAGGTTCTGCTCGCTGTCGTCGACGAACAGGCACTCCTCGGCCGACACACCGAGCCGGTCGAGCACGAGGCGGAAGATGGCCGGGTCCGGCTTGCGCAGGCCAACCTCGGCCGACAGCACCACCTCGTCGAATGAGCCGGCAAGGTCGAACCCGGCGTAGGGGTCATAGGGCTCTCGCCCAAGGCTGTTCGACAGCACCGCAGTCCTGACCCCGGCGGCCCGGGCCCGCCGTGCGACCTCGATGACCGGGTAGGCCGGGAAGGCATCGTGCAGGTACCGGGCCATCAGGTTGTCCGGTGCCACACCCATCAGGGCCGCGAACCCGTTGTTCCAATCGGTCTGGGATATGCGGGCCAATTCAAGCTGACGGAAAAGCTCCTGCCCCCGAGGGTCGGCCCAGGCACCAAGGAAGGTCCCGCGGGCAATCCCTTCCCGGCCCTCGAACGCGGAGATCACTTCGACCATGTTGAAGGTCAAGACGCCGAAGAAGTCGAAGATCAGTCCGCGGTATGCGGGTACTTCAGCTTTCACCATTCCCAAAGCCTACGGCGCAACACGCAGTCCCGGCGGCCTTCGCCGACGCTCGACATGGTGGAGATGGCATCCAAGGTGCCGTTCAGCATAAGCCGGGGCCCCGGTTCTTCCAGTGCTGCGCCCACCCTTGCTACGGCCAGCGGGCGTTGCCTTCCAGCGTCCGCGCCCGGGCGCGAGCACGTTCGTCACCGCTCACCCCAAGAGGTGGCGGTGGTGGCTCTCGCGGCGGATCCGAGCGAGGCGCTGCTTCATTTCCCCGATGCCGCGGGCACCGAACAGCGGGGCCTGGAGGTCCGGCCAGACGGCGCGCGCGAGGTCGACGTACCGACTACCGGCGAGCACCGTCACCTCTGCCTCCTCCAGCCCGCGTTCGATGACCTGGTCCCGTACGACGTCTGCGCCGACGCTGCCGGGATCGCCGACGGTCAGGTCGTAGGGGTCGATCTCAGTGTCCAGATCGAGGAGCCCGTGCGCGGCGGAGAGGATGTACAGGCGTCCGCCGCCGCGCAGGAGCTCCATACCCGTGTAGCGGCAGGCCCAGTGGAACGACCCGGTGTACAGCGCGCCGGCGGTGACCCGGCGGTCCTGCTTGGCCTTCCCGCAGCCGACGATGACGATCCGGAAGGCGCCCGCGCCCTCGGCGCGGGCTCTGGCCCAGCCTTCCTCGGTCAGCACGCCGCCCCAGACCTCCAGCGTCTCCTGCGTTGCGTCCCGGCCCCGCAGATAGTCATTGCTCTGGTCGAGGCCGACGTAGCCGAGGCTGGCCAGGGAGACCGCCGTGCGCAGGTTGACGCGCTTCGGCAGCAGGCCGAGCGGGTCCTTGGCCCCGCCCAGTAGCGCGCGGCGGTGGGCCGCGGTGAGGCGGGGCCGGGCCGGGTCGGCCGGGCGCGGCCCGCTGGAGGTCTGCTGGTTGCGTGTGGTCATGAGGTCTCTTTCTCGTGGTGAGAGGTGATCAGCTCGTGGCCCGGCGGGTGGGCAAGGCTGTGTCGCTGGCGTCTTCGGGGCGCTGGTCTCTCGGGTCGGCGGCGCGGGCACGGGCGATGCGCCGGTGGCCGGCGATGTGCCTGCCCGGTCGACGCGAGCGCCTGCCAGGCAGCGCCTCGCAGGAAGGGCACGGGTTCCCGGCTCGTAGCCGTCGCAGGAGGCGCGCGGCGCCCGCCAGCCGTCGGCAGAGACCGGCTGGCGGCGTCGATGGGCAGCCCGGTCTGCCGCCGGGCCTGCTCCGCGTCTCTGGGCGAGGGCGGTCCGAACGGCTGCCGTACCTCGCCCCGGGCGGATCCCCTGCGGTGCTGGCAGTCACCAGCCGACCAGGCAGCGGCCTTCCTCGGCGAGCCGCGCGAGGTGGCCCAGGTGGGCGCGCAGCTGCTCCATGTCCGGCTCGGTGCACCCGTAGCGGTCGAAGACCGCACGGGCGGCGAGGGCGCGGGAGGCTGCCCAGGCGAGCTGGTCGCGCGCCTGCTGGAGGTCGAAGAGGGCCCGCAAAGCGGCGACGTGCCGAGCGGAGTCGATGACCGGTTCCAGCCCGGCGCGGTGGCGGGGGTCGTGAACGAGCTCGGTGACGTGCGGTCCGGCTGTGTCCGTCATCTGCTGCGCCGAGGCGAGCCGCCTGCGGTCCGGGGCCGTCAGGGCCAGGGTCCAGCTGGCGCCCGCGTCGGTGCTGACCAGCCCGAAGCGGAGGGTCAGGTCGACCCGGTGCCTGACGGACACGGTCGCCCGGATGTCCAGGTGCTCGCCGCGTGCGATGCCGCTGTCGCCGAGACCGGCGGTGAAAGTCACGTGGGCGGACCGGCCGTTGATGGCGGTCTGCGCCTCGTAGGACCGGCTGGCCAAGGCTTCGACGTCGAGTCCGGTGTTGACCGCCTCGGAGAGCGTGTTGGCGTGGAGCAGTCCACCGCGAAGCTGCTGGATCAGGTGTGTGGTGAGGTCGTCCGCTGTGCGGGCCCCGGCGGACCTGCGGATGCTGTCGCGCAGGACGGCGATCAGCTGCTCTTCGGCGAGCGGTGCGTCGACTTCGTGCGCGGCGCGGTCGTCGGTCGGCATTGTTCCTCCGGGGCTGTCAGGCCTGGTCGTTGGCGGGCTGGAAGCGCTGGCAGGCGGGGAACCCCGGCTGAAGGTTGGGGCCGGGGCGGCGCTTCGAGGCGCGGACACGGCACTTGAGGCGGGCGCCGTGACTACCGGCGCGCTCGTAGAGGAAGGCGCAGCCGCCGCATACGGGCGGCCCCTGCGCGCCGGGCTCCAGCAGCGGGAGCCGGGTGGCGGGGTGGCGGCCCCGGTCGAAGTGGATCCGGGCGCTGCCCCGGCCCGGATGGGGCGAGTCAGCTGCGTTGCGTTTGGCGATGGCGGACACGGGAGCGGCCTCCGAGGCGAGAGTCGGTGACTGGCGGGCGCCCCGTCCGCTCGGCTTGGCGGGGCGCCCGGTGAAGATCGGATTCGTTACGGCTGCGCCTTTGCGGCGGAGTACGGGCGCAGCCGCCGGGTCTCGACGTCCCAGGGGTCGTCGCCCTCGTGCTCCCACTTGTGCGGGCGTGCCTCGGCCGACAGCAGAAGGCACAGGCGGACCTCGTCATCGTCTGAGTCGTCGAGGTCCTCGGGGAGCCGGTCGAAGACCGCCCCGTTGATGTGGAGGTAGCGCAGCATGGTGCGGAGCGCGAAGGGGTCGTTCGGGGCAAGGTGGCCCCACTGCGCCCGCAGTTCAGCGTGCTCGGGCCCGAGCGGCGGCATGGCGCCCTCGAAGTCGAACAGCACGTCACCGGTGGCGTTGCGGACGTTCTCCGGGAACAGCTGCCAGTCCCGCGGGGTCTCTTCCTGGATCATCAGGGTCAGGTAGGCGGCGCCGGGGAACTGGGTGGTCAGGGTGTCAGCGATCGTGCGGGCGACGAGCCGGGCCAGGCTGCGCTGGGCGTCGACGGTGGCGAGCCACGCCGGGATGGGGGCGGTCTGGTGCTCGGTGGCGGGAGAAGTGGGCATCGCGGATCTCTCCAAGGCTCAGGCGGCGGGTTGTGGCGCTCGTGGGCGCGGTCGGGCTGGGGTTGCTCTACTGGCCCTTGAAGAATCAATGTACATGGACAATGCTTATATTGCAATGCTGATTGGCTGGCTGTCCTTCCGCCGTCGTACCTCAGGTCATCGCTTCCTGCCGGTTGCACTGCGGACTCGTACCGCGGCCGCAAATCTCCGCGACCAGCCCCATCTGGGCGAGGTTCTGCTCAGCCCAGCCGTATGCGCGCTCCTCGTGCGATGTGCGGCTGTCCATGATTCCGCTGGGCGACCCCGGCCACTCCGACGGCCGGCGCAGGTCGTAGCGGTTGTTCCTCCACCCGAGCCAGATCTCACGGTGCGCGGGGCACTCCGTCACGTGCTCGGGCATCTTCACGCCGAGCGGGCTGCCCCAATCGTGCTGCAGGGGGTAGCAGCCCTGCAGCCGGGCCTGCTCGAAGATCTGACGGGAGCGGGCTGCGTCGGTCATGCTGCCTCCTCGAACTGCTTTTTGGCCAAGTCGTGGTACCCGGGGGTCAGGTCGATGCAGGCGGCCCTGATGCGGACGCCAGGAGCCCGAACGCGGTCAGGCCGGAAGGCCGAGGACAGCGACGCGGTGCCAGACCTTGGGGAAGTTGCGCCGCGCCTTCTCCACAGCCGTCGCAGGCGCGCAGACCAGGAACTCCTCGGCAGCGCCGAAACGCATCGGGTTGGGGAGCCGGCGCATGTAGAGGCGCTGGATCGGCACCCCGTGCCGCTGGTCCCGCTCCAAGGCCCCGCCCGCCTCCGCGGCCTCCTCCTGCAGACGGCCGGCGCACGCCGCCCGGGTCCCGGACGCCACGACGGTCAGCGACCGCCAGGGCGTTCCCTTGAGCGCGCGGTCGCGGCAGGCAGGCTCGATGCAGTCATCCAAGTGCTTCTCGCGGCACGCCTCGATACGGCCCGCCGTGTAGACCCGCCGCACCCGGTACAGCGCCCAGTCCTGGCCCGGATCGTTCAGCAGAGCCTCGAACTCGCCGAGCGCCTCGATGCTCCCGTCGGCGGCGACCTGGGTGTGCAAGGGCTCCTTGTTCGGATACAGGGAGCCGTTCTCGTTCAGCGCCATCGACACGTACTCCAGGCGCATCGCCCGTGCCGCGGCGGCGGGCTCCTCGCGCAGCCGGACCAGATGCTCGGGCATCGACCCACACGAAAGGCTGTAGGTGCAGAACCAGCAGTTCGACCGCTTCCAGGGCCGTCCGGTGACCTCCTCCACCCTGCGCACGATGTCGTCCCGGCTGCGCCCGGTCCGTACGAGCGGGTAGTCCAGCGCGACCGAGACCGGGCCCGGTTTCGCCTTGGCCTGTGCCTTCTCGGACTTCAGGGCCCTGCGAGCCTCGGAGGCGTTGTAGCCGATCGCAGTGCCGACGGTCGCGCCGGCGAACGCGTCGCGCACGAAGCCGTCCAGGACGAAGGCCTTGAACTTCAACGAGCAGGTGTTACCGCCGGCGGCCTGGACGACGGTGCCGCCGGTCTCCAGCTCGTCCAAGAGCGTGAAGCGGCCGCGCCGGTGGAGCCGGTAAGGCTCGCGTGTGTCTGCCAGGACCTCCTAGCCGTCGGTCAGGCTGCGACCCTTGCGGGCGACTTCGACGAAGCGGACGCCGCGCCTACGCAGCCTGGGCAGGATGGCCTGCTCGACCGCGGTGTAGGTGCTGTCGAACTCGCTGCCGACGACGGCGTGAAGGACGGTCAGGTCGGACAGGTCGGGCTTCAGGCCGTAGCCCTCCGGGTCGCGCAGGTACTCCAGGAGGACGTCCGTCGAGTCGTAGCCGAGCCCGTATGACAGCGTCTTGTGCGGGGCGGCGCGGAAGCGGGCGAAGGAATCCCGGAGCCGGGCCTCGTTCAGGACGAGATCCGGCTCCGGTTCGGCTGCCGGGCGGTCGAGGTCGAACAGGGTCAGCTTCATGGCGCGGACTCCTTTGCGTGGGTGGGCGCGGCGGCGGTGAGGGCTGGCAGGGCGGGCCCGGCACCGTGCTGCGCGGTCGTGGCCGGCCCCTTCGCGGGGTTGGCTGGGTTGTGTGGTCTGGCGGGTGGGGCGGTCACACCCGCCAGACCGAGAAGGCGCGATCAGGCGTCGGGCGTGTAGCGGCAGGTGATGTGCGTGTAGTCGGGCTCGCCGGCCCGGTGGTACGCGAGCCTCCGGCGCCGCGCCTCGGCGCGGACCGTGGCGGTGTACGTCTCTCCGGGCTCGGTGCGGAAGACCTCGGTGAGTGAGGGGTGCTGGGCTTCGAAGTCGGCGAGGGAGAGGAACCCCTGAACGGTGTAGGTCATGGTGATCTCCAGACGGCTGGCCGGCGGCGGGGTTGAGGCAGGCACCGGCGGTCTTGGCCTCGGCAATCAGGCGTCAGCGGGGTTCGTGATGGTCACGCCGTCGCGGGTGCGGGAGAGGACCCGGTCGTAGGTGCGCTTCGGGTCGTCGAAGCCTCTGGCCGGGGCGTGGAGGGTGAGGGTCTTCGCGTTGGCGCGTTTGACCTGGTAGCTGCTGGTGACAGCCATGTCGCGGCGGAAGTCCCGGACCGTGACGATGTCGCCGGGCAGGAAGTCGGACCGCTGCCAGGGGCGGCTCCGCGCGGCTTCGATCGCCGCGAGATCGGCGACCGCCTCGGCCTGGTTCGCCTTGGCCTGCGCGCGTTCGGCCTCACGCTGGGCCTCGATCGCCCGCCTGGTCGCGTTGTCGGCACGGGCCCGATCGCGGACGGCAGGCCGATAGGAGGGTGGCCGACCAGGAGGGGCTGGCCGCCAGCAAACCGGCCGTACATGCCGCTTGCCCGAGCGGACATACCGTCGGCCATGGCGGCGAGCTCCTCAGCGTGGCGGCGGGCGCGCTCTGCGCGGGCGGCAGCGGTGGCATCGGTCAAGGTGGTGCCCTTCGATCGAATCGGTCTGCGAGTTGGGCGGAGGGGCGGGTCAGAAGTCCACGCCGAGGGCGGTGGTGTTGTCGGGCCTCCTGCCGCCGAGACGGACGGTGATACGGGTGAGGCGCGCGGCGGCCCGGTCGGCGGACCGGAGTCGGGCCGACGCCTGGACCAAGGTACATTGAGAATATTCATAACGCAATGCCAATGGAACGTGTGGTCAGCTCCAGCTCGGGTCGGAGTCCCTGGGCGACCGGTGCATGGCCGAGTCGGCGTGCGGTGGCTGCCCTGGGGAGGAAGGTCCGCGGGCGAGGGTGTGTGCAGGGCACGAACCGGCCGCCGGCCGGGCCCGGGGGCGGGTCCGGCCAGCGGCGGGTGAGCAGGTAGGTGCAGGTTGTCGGGGCGCTGGATCCATCAGCGGGCCCAGCGATCGCGCAGTACCGTGGCGAGTTGGTCCTCCTCCAGGGAGAGTCAGCAGCTGCCCTGTATCCAGGCGTTGGGGCCCTTGAGCGGCCACAGGGCCGGGGCGGCGGCGTCGATGGAACCCTGGACGCGCGCGCCTCCGCGCTCGCGGTACCAGGCGTCGGCAGGGTTGGGACGTCAGGCGCCGTGGAGAGCGGAACGCAGGCGGGCCCCGATCCAGGCCCCGACCTGCGGGGATACGGCGTTGCCGAACCCGTCGACCTGGTCGCGGGCGCTGCCCCACACGACGAACGAGCCCTGGTAGCCGGCGAAGTCGACGTCGAAGCCGCAGCCCCGGCCGATCTCGTACTCCCGCATCATGCGGAAGTAGCAGTCCTCCAGCCGCAGCTCGCTGAGTGCGGCCCGCCACTCGTCCGCGAGCAGCGCGGTGGTGTCGTGGGCGTGGGTGCCGAGAGGGTCGGTAAGGGGGTGCGGCGCCGTCTCGCTCCCGGTGGAGCCGTTCTGCTTGTACCAGCCGGAGAACAGCAGCCCGGGGATCTGTTCGGCGGTGACGGTCGGCATCGCCTCGACATGCGTCGACGGGAGGGTGTTCTTGCGGAACGGCACCATCTCCGCGGACAGAATCCCCATGGTCTCCGAGCCGCCCTGCGTAGGTAGGGTCGTGGGCGCCCCGCGGACCGCCCTGGAAGTTGTCGACGGCGAGCAGGACCGCCTTCTCGCAGGCCATGGCCGCGGTGTCCAGCGGCAGGGTGAGGCGATGCCCGGCGTCGCTCTGCCGGTGCGCGGCCGCCACCGTGCCGGTCGACAGGATCGCGGCCTCCCGCTGGCTGGTCTGCGTCGCCAGCGGCTGCCACGGGTGCCGCTCGCTGCCGTGCACCCCCTTGGCCGGCATCAGGACGGCGGGGAACTGGGCGAAGCGCTGCCTGCACCGCTCCGCGCGGGCCATCGTCGACGGGGCGAGGGGCTTGGTCCGGTCGCCGATACGGGTGCCGAGGACGCTCAGGTCGAGGGCGGCCAGCGACGGGGTCGCCGGAGGGGCGACCGGACGGTGGCAGCTCGGGCACCGGTACTCGTACTGCTTGCCGTAGCGCACCGATCCGGTCGGCGGGAGCCCCGTCTTCCACGACCACACAGCCTCGACGTCCTTGTCGCAAGGCTGGCAGCGCGCCACCGGCCGGTAGTCGAGGTCGGGCGCGGGGATGGACTTGTCCCAGAACACCCAGTAGGCCCGGTCGCGGGACTGCGGCACGCCGAAGAACATCGAGTTCAGGTACAGGACCTTGTGGTGGTAGCCGAGGATGTCGAACTGCCCGAGCCACCAGCGGTAGGTGGAGCCGTCCCCGACCTTGGGGCGGCCGGGGACCGCCGGCCCCCAGGAGGCGAGCTCGGTGGTGCATTCGACGAGGATCATCCGCGGGCGGTGCTGGGCGGCGTAGTGCAGGACGCAGTTCGCAGTAGCGCGGTCGCGCTCGGACTTCGTGACCCGAGCTTCGAAGTCCGGGTCGTCGAAGTCGAACAGGGACAGGCCCTGCTCGTACGCCTTCTGGGTGTTGGCCTGCGAGTGGTGGACGCAGGAGACGCCGGCGACCAGGAGGTCGGCAGCGGGCAGGTCGCGGGCAGAGTGGTAGTCGGCGGCTTCGGGATCGACCAGGTCCGCGATCCAGTGTTCGGCGTTCGGGTGGTTCGCCTCGTGGACCTCGACCTTGTAGGGGTTGTGGTTGGCAGCCATGATCGTGGTGAATCCGGCCATCTCGATGCCACGGGTCAGGCCTCCGAACCCGGAGAACAGGTCCACTGCGACGAGGTCGTCGTTACGGAAGCGGCGGCGCCTGGTGGCGGGCCTGTGAGTAGCGGTGCGAGGGATGGCCGTTGACTTGCCCATGGCGTGGGTTCCTCTCTTCGGTCAGTCGGTCGGCGTGGCAGCGGGTTCGCCGCTGGTGATCGGGGCGACGTATCGCGTCCTGGGGCGCCGCCGAGGGCGGGCGCGTTGGGTGCCGTACGCCGTTACGCGGGCCTGCTTGTCGAGCTGGTAGCGAGGGTGGCTGGCCCTCGATGGCGATCGGCACGAGGTGACAGCCGGGCGGTTGGTGACGGAGTCGGCTTCGCGGGTGCGTGCTGCGCGCGAAGCCGGCCTGGCGCATGCTCTGGCCAACTGACGGCCAAGTTACATTGAAAATGTTCGTAATGCAATGCGCGTGGCGCGCAGTCAACTCCGGCTCTGGCTGGCGTCCTTTGGCGGCCGGTGCGTGGTCGAGTCGGCGCGCCCTGGTCGCCCGGGGGGCGGGTCCGCGGGCGAGGGTGCGCGCAGGGTGAGAAACGGTCGCCGGCCGGACCCATGGGTGGGTCCGGCCGGCGGGTGAGCGGGCAGGCGCAGGTTGTTGGGGCGTGGCCGCGGCGGACGCGGCGCTGCAGGGTCAGTCCTCTGTCTGGGCGTTGCGCCGTTCCTGCTCGGCCTCGGTGACGACCTCCAGGCCAACGACGCGGCGGTCGCCGAGCTGGGCCGGCGCAGCGGACAGGACCAGGTCGATGGCGGCCTGGGCGGCCTCTGCCGGGCCGGCCGCGGCCACGCTGAGGATGACGGCGAAGTTGCCGTTGTCGGCCGTGGTGGGCTGGGCGTCATGCCCGGACAGGACGGCGAAGAGCTCGTCGTGGACGTCGTCGGAGGCGTCGGTCGCGTCGAGCTCGACGTAGACGCTCCAGTTCTGCGGGGTCATCGTGGTCCTCCGGGTCGGGCGGGGGTGGTGCAGGGGGTGACGGCCCGCCGGTCTCCCGGCGGGCCGCTGGTAGTTCAGCGCTTCCAGACGAATCCGGCTCGCCGCAGCGCGGCAAGGTCGTTGAGCCAGGTTCGGCGGTCGGAAGGTGTGCCCGCCAGGGTGGCGATCCGTCGCCCTCCCAGGCGAACGATCAAGTGACCGTTCTTGGAGGGAGTGACCTCGAACCCTTGCTCCTTCAGGGCCTTCGCCAGATCCCGCGAATCCTTCTTCACTTGCCGCCTCCGCAGTTCCCCGGGGGCGTCCGCCGCCCTCGCAAGAACCACTTTACAGCTCTAATGTTCATATTGCAATGCCTGGATCTTTCTTTGTCGCTCGCCCCACACCGCGTCCGCCCACGCCGGGCTGGTCGACGATGAAGTCGTATACCGTCTTGCGGAACCACATATCCTCGTAGACCTCCGGCCTGAGGTCGTCGCCCTCGCGGCGGTCCGCCGCGGGGATCTGCCCGCGGCTGCGATAGGACTGCATGGTCCCGCGGGCGATCGGCCTGCCGCGGTTGAA
This sequence comes from Kitasatospora paranensis, assembly GCF_039544005.1. Classification (NCBI taxonomy): domain Bacteria; kingdom Bacillati; phylum Actinomycetota; class Actinomycetes; order Kitasatosporales; family Streptomycetaceae; genus Kitasatospora; species Kitasatospora paranensis. Next base: position 161,323 of record NZ_BAABKV010000001.1, on the reverse strand, counting down.
GTCCCCCAGGAGGGTGCGGAAGTCGTCCAGGTCGAGCAGGTCCCCGGGGCTGCCCTCTGGGAGCCGGCGCAGCGCCGCTTCCTGGCAGCGGCTTCGCCTTCGTGGGTGGCCAGCCACAGCTGGTTCTCGTGGCTGAGGACCCAGTTGTCCACCGCCGCCTCGTCGAACTGCTCCGCTTCGCGGCCGCGGCCAGCCCCTGCGGCCTGCGTAGCCTGTGCGGCCGGGAAGCCGGGCTGGGCGATCCAGCCCGTGACGACGTTGGCTCCGACGCCGTACTTCGACCGGATGTCCTGGCGGGTGACGAAGCTGCGGCCGCCGGCCATCAGGACTCCCCCGTCCGGCTGCGGTTACGGCGACGCGCGTGGCCGACAGCTGCCGGCTCGCGTAGATGCGCTCCCGGACGGTGGACCAGTGCCAGCCCACGAAGTCGACGGCCGGCTCCATGCCGTCCTCTGGCCGGCGGTCCGCCGCAGGGACGAAGCCACGCGCCTCGTAGGTGCGGATGGTCGTCGGAGGTACTGCCCGCTCGCCCTCCGGCAGGTTCGGCCGCAGGTGGGCCATCATCTCGCCGAAGCGCCTGGCGTCGAGCAACTCCTTCTCCGGGAGTTCGGGCAGGCCGAGCGGGTTCTCGTTCCTCGCGGCGCTGGGCGTACGCCCAGGCGCCGGGGTTGTTCACTCGCATCCACCGGTCGACCAGAGTCGGGTCCCAGCGACCCTTTTTCACAGCCTCCGGGAACGTCTCGTCCTTCGTCCAGCGCCGAGCAGCCTGCTCCGCGACGTCGTACCGAGCCGCGATCGCCCGAACCGGCATCGGCAGTGGAGCGTGATCTTGAGTCATTCGACGTCTCCAGGTTCGGCCGGCCGCATGCCAGCCGGAAGGGGAAATCCCGCAGGGGCGGGCGCGCCACGAACCTTACAGCCGAAAGTGCCTTTCTGCAATGCGGGTGCAGTGTCGGGGTCGGCGGCGTGTCCGTCCGCGGCTACCCGTTGGCTGCGCCACGGTCGGTCGGCGGGCCAGGTGCGGGGTCAGGCCGCGAAGGCCAGGCTCTGCTCCCAGCGCCGGCAGGCTTCCTCGCCGAGGTGGCGCCGTACGGCGTCGCCGCGGCGCCAGGTGAGGGGGCCGTCCAAGGCGTCGAGCATCCGAGCGGCGGCGACCACCCCTGCGAGAGTCTGGTCGGGCTTGAAGGTGTGGCCGATCCGGCGCTCCAGGTCGACGTACACCGTGGGAATGGGCAAACCGAGGGCGAAGCACACCCGGGTGGCCAGCACGAGCGCGGCATCCGGTGCCAAAATGCAGTAGGCACACGAAAGGCGCTCGAGGCCGGCGTCGTAAATCGGGTGATACTCCAGGCCGTTATCGCTGATCTCCGACCACACGTCCGTCGTGGACAGGTGATGGATGATGTTCCAGGTCAGCACGAGGCGCTTGCCGCTGCTGGCGCGGGAGTCCAGAGACAGCACGGACTTCTTGGCCCGGGCCGCCGACTCACCCCGCGGACGCCGTAGATCGACACGATCAGCGCCTGGTCGTCCAACCCGAGCGCGGCGGTGATCTGCGTGTAGATGGGGGCCAGCTCGTCGCGCTTCAGCGACGATGTACACAGCCGGCGCTTCGCATCAGGGAACATGCCGCGCTTCTCGACCATCCCGACGAAGCCGCCGTCGGCCGCGACGACCAGGAACCTCAGGCTGTAGCGCTCGGCCTGCCGCTGCGCCAACTCCCGAACACCAGGCCACTCGGTGTCGGGCCCGAGGTCGGCGTGGACGACGACCAGCTTGTGCAGGCACCCTGCGCGCTTCGCGGCCTGGACCGCCCGGTGCAGCCCCACGACCGAGTCCTTGCCGGCCGAGCTGTGGTAGATCACCGCGTCAACCCGCCGCATCAGCTCCACGGGGTCGGCCGCGAGCTCCACGAGGACGGCATCGGCAGCCAGCCGCGCGGAACCACGGAATGCACCATTGCGGCATGCCCGCCACGCCGCCCGCCAGGCGGCCTGCTGCGCCTTGGCCTTGCTCCGTGCAGAGCGCAGACGGGCGTGGTCGGTGCGGGGGTCATGACCGGCCTTGGGCGGCCGGCGGGTCGCGTTGCGGGCGGTGCGCACGGCACCGCTGGTCTGGATACCCAGCCTGAGCTGGTTCAGCAGCATCTGGACGGGATTGGACACGTGGTCTCCATGGGTGATGCTCCAGGGGAGCAGGGTGGGGGAGCTGGAGCAGAGATCAGTGCCGGGCGAGCCAGCCGGCCACTGCCTTGGCGCACAGGGCGGCATCCATGGCGCAGTCGGTGCTGACGCCGAGGTAGAGAGGTCCGCCGACGGGGTTTCCGGCGTCGTCGCAGAGCCAGGCCGTGAAGGCTTCCTCGTGGTCCTGCGGGTGCCGCTGCGTATGCTCTCCGGCAGCGATGGTGATGTGGCAGCTGTCGAGGGGCTCGGCAGGCACCGGTCCAAGAGGCACGACGACGTAGTGGACGCCGCCGCCGCTGTTCGTGAAGGAGTCGGTGACCCCGTACGCCCGCAAGGCGGCGTGCAGCACGTGGGCTTCGGTCGGCACCGGGGCGGCGGTGGCCCGCAGCCGGTACCAACTCGTCGCGCCGACGGCGTAGAACGCCCCGCCCAGGTCGTGCAACAGCCGAAAGCCGCCAGCGCGGCGTGCGGCCAGGTACCGGCGAGCCTGACGGCGGCTGACGGTGCCGAACTCCACGACACCGGAACCCGAGAAGCCCCCTCCTGGTGCCAGGTGATCTCGTAGCCCGGGGCGGTCACCTGCGCCAGGCGCGCTGCTCCCGGCAAGGTGCGCGGAGCGGCGATCCTGCAGTCGTGATGCGTGCCCTCGGCGCGGATCGTCTGGCGGGCGGCTGCAGCCACGACAGAGCGGGCGCGGAAGAGGGCCAGCGCGTCCTGCTCGGCGTCGCCACCGTCGGCGAGCCGCCATGCCTGGTGTGCGGTGCTGGCGGCCGCCTCCGCCTGGTCCAGGCGCCGCTTGGCCGTCGAAGGCAGCATCGTGCGCTCGCTGGGTACCGTGGACGCCCTCATGCGCGCTCTCCGTTGACGAAGACCTCGACCTCGATGCCGCTGATGCCGATGCGGGAGACGCCAGCGAGCTGCCGGGCGTAGGCCAGCGCGTCGGGGCGCTGCTCGGTGGGCCTGAGCTCGTCGGTCCAGGAGGCGTCCCCGGAGGGGTAGCCGAGGTCCTGGTCGTCGTTGGTGGACGTGTGCATGCGCGTGTAGGTGGGGCTGCCGTTGATGCTGATGCGCATCCAGGCGCGGGAGTTCATGGTCTGCGAAGTCCTTCCGGGCGCCGGTGCCGATGCGAAAGCTGAATCGCGCGGCCGAGCTGACTTGTGTGGAGGGGGTGCGGGGCTCGGCTCGCCTACTGCGATGCGGTGCCGTCCGGCACGGAGCCCCGCCGAGTGACATCCAATCTACATTGGTTATTGCTATCTTGCAATGCCATGTCTATGCTCATATCGTCACCCTGACGAAATGCACGCGGTGGTGCGGACATCGGGCCCCTCAGCCGTACGACGTCCAGCACGCCCGCCGGATCTACGAGGAGACTTGATGCCGAACCGCCGCACCAGCACCCGCCGCCCCGCACAGCCCGTGCCGCGGCCGCTGCTGACCGAGATCCGCACCGACCGCGCTGCAGGCGTCCTTCTCGCCGCTGCCGCCGGCGACGCTCTCGGCGTCCACTACGAGGGCAAGGGCACCATGCGCCCCGACCAGCAGCCGAAGATGCTTGGCGGCGGCTACGGCCCGTACCGGCCCGGCGAGTACAGCGATGACACGCAGATGCAGTGGTGCATCGCCGACGTCGCCGCCAGCGGCGCCGATCTGCGCACCCCGAACGCCCTGGACGCCATCGCGAACAACTTCCTGATCTGGCTTCGCGACGGAGCCACCGACGTCGGCGTCCAGACCCGGACCGTCCTCGGCATGGCCAAGAGGGCGCACGCCGAGTCCGATGATCCGCTGCACCAGGTGATGGCCCGCCAGGCCGCCGCCCAGTACAAGCGGACCGGCCTCGGCGCCGGTAACGGGGCCCTGATGCGGACCGGCATCGTCGCCCTCAGCTACCTGGACACCGACCCGCGCGCCATGGCCAGCGCCGCCCGCGCAGTCAGCGACCTGACCCACGGCGACCCCCTGAGCGCCGAGGCATGCATCCTGTGGTGCTCCGGCATCCGCACCGCCGTCCTCGACGGCACCTTCGACGGGGTCCGCGCCGGACTGACCCTGCTCCCCGCGAACCGCCGCGCCCAGTGGGCCGCCTGGCTCGACGAGGCCGAGAACCGGCCCCCGCACACCTTCGCCAGCAAGAACGGCTTCGTCGTCGTGGCGCTCCAGGCCGCCTGGGCCGCCATCACCCAGACCCCCGTGCCCGCAGCCGACCCCGCCAGCGGCTCCTTCGTCGGCCAGCACCTCCAGCTCGCCCTGGAGAACGCCGTACGCATCGGCCACGACACCGACACCGTCGCCGCGATCGCCGGAGCGCTTCTCGGTGCACGCTGGGGTGGATCGGCAGTGCCGCTCAACTGGCAGCGCCTGATCCACGGGTGGCCCAGCCAGGACGCCTCCGACCTGGTCGGCCTCGCGGTCCTGACGGTGAACAAAGGCCGGGACGACTCCAAGGGCTGGCCCAGGGTCGAGCGGATGCCGCACCCGCAGATCGGCGGTCAGCCGTTCGCCGTCCTCCACCCGGACGACCCCGGACTGATCATCGGCAACCTCGCCCAGACCACCGTCGCCGGCCCCGCACCGATCGACGCCGTCGTCAGCCTCTGCCGCGTCGGATCCGGCCCGATTCTGACCCAGACCGGCGTCGAGCACATCCGGGTCTGGCTGGTCGACCGCGCAGGAGCCAACGCGGACACCGCGTTCGTCGTCGACCAGGCCGCGCGTATCGTCCAGCAGCTGCGCCAGGAGGGGAAGCGGGTGTTCCTCCACTGCGTGGCCGGTCGCAGCCGCACCCCCGCCGTCGCCGCCCGGTACAGCTGCCTGCTCAGCGGCAAGAGCCCCGCCGACGCGCTCGCCGATGTCCACACGGCCCTGGAGTGGTGGCGGCTGGACCACAACCGCGACATGTTCGAAGCGGTCTACCGCCTCGCCGGGCACCGCCCCCGTCCCCCACTCGCACCGGTCGATCGCGCCCCAGCCGCTTCGACCAGCACACGCTCCTGGACTGGTAGCAGCCGGCGCAACACCGATGGGCCGCCCCCTCAGCGCGAGGAGGCGGCCCATTGCCGTTCAGGCTCGGAGCCGCGGGTCAACAGCCGGCGTACCCCGGTCCGCACGCTTCGAGCGAAGCGCCGACTTGGTCGAGCAGCCACTGGGCGCGGTCGAATGCCGTGACCTTGTGTCCGTAGCTCGGCCACTTCAGGTGGGTGACCTCGTGCGCCAGGACTTGGTCGGCCTCGGTGCGGGTCGCGAGGGCGGCCTGCTGCAGGTACAGCAGCGGCACCGTGAGACGGGCACTCTCCGGCCCCCGATAGGCCCTGCCCACCACCTCGACACCGATCTGCTGCCCCGTCAGCCGCGTGTACTGAGCCGTATCCAGGACCAGCAGAAACCGCAGCCCGGCCGCCCGGGCGAACCGCTGCGCCCGCGCGCGCAGCCACGGCGCGTCGGCCGGCAGGCCCGCCTCATGTCCCGGCAGCGGGCTGCGCAGCGCCTGGGTCCGCGCGATCGTGATGGCGCTTCCACGTTCGGTGCTCACTCTCATCCCCTCCGCTCTTCGTCCTGGACGGTCTCGATCAGCTCGCGCAGCTCGTCGGGCGTCCGATCCAGGTGGTCGGCCAGGCGATGCAGCGTCCGCTCGGTCAGCCAGATCGGCGCCGTCGACCGCGCGGACGCCACGCTGCGCTGGTGCGCCTGGCGCACCTCCTCCTCGCTGGTGGCGTACGCCGCGGCCAGGGCCGTGGCGACGCTGTCCTTCAACTCGCCCGTTCGGCCAGCCTCCAGCATCGCCAACGCCCCGCGGGACATCTGCGCAGCCGCGGCCGCCGCAGCCGGCCCCAGGCCGCCGGCCTGCTCGCGCAGAGTCCGCAGGTCCGGCTCCTCGGCGGGATCGAGAAGGTCCTTCATCTGGCATCCGACTGCGTCCGCGAGGCCGGCGAGCATCTTGGCGTTCGGCGTTCGCAGAGCGGCCTCGTAGTCGTCGAGTACGGCAGGACGGATGCCGACCTTCTGGGCCAGCTCCTGGCGGCCCAGGCCGGCCTTCGTCCGCTCAGCGATCAGGCGGTCCGCTCTGAAGCTGCTCACCCCGCGGCGCATCGTGCGCTCCTCCCCGTATCGACTGCGTACATTATGTCACTCATACATTATGGACGTCACGCGAAGCGTCCGCTCCAGCTGTCCTCAGCCAGCTCCTCCAAGGCTTGCTCCTCCTTCGGGGAGAGCAGGTCGACGAAGGTGTCCCAGCGCTCCAGCTCCTCCAGCTCCGCCCCGCTGGCCGGCTCGATGCGGGCTGTCTGGCCTTCACCGCCCCCGGAGGCGGCCAGACGCAGGACGATGCGGCCGCGGCCGTCGACGCCAGCGGTGTGCCAGTGCAGCGCTCGCCGCCGGGCGAGGCTGAGGTTGAAGACGTAGCCGAACTCGTGGTCGGGGGATGGCCCCCGCCCACGACTGGCCGGATCCACAGCAGGTTGGCGTCGTCCTCGTCCTCGCGCCAGTGGCGGGCGAGGGCGGCCCGGAAGGCCTCGGTGCCGTCCGGGTTGGTGACGACGATCTGGGCGCCGGCGTCGAGTGGATCGCCAGTGGTGGTGTGGGTGCCTGCGAGCAGGGCGGTGAGCTGGTCGGTCCAGAAGTTCATGGCGTCCCTTCCGTGGGTGTGGGTCAGATATCGACGACGTCGGTGACGGGCTTGCCGCCGAGGTGGGTGATCTTCTTGTCTGCGAAGAACGTCAGAAGCTTGTCGCGGTCGTCCGCACTGCCGCACAGGACGCGACTCGGCGCCTCCGAGCCGAGCAGGTCGATGCCGTCCCTGAACATCACCTCGTTGGAGCCGGAGCTGAACGTCGCGATCTTCATCGGATCGCTGGTCTGCCCGGAGGTGCTCTTCCCGTTGGCGGTGTGCAGCGCCCCGAAGTGGTCGCCGTTGTAGGCGTAGTAGTCGCTGCGCTTCATCAGCACAGCCGGGTCGTCCCAGACCAGACGGACCCCGTGGCCACTGTAGCCGGCCTCCAGCGTGTCCTTGACGCGCAGGAAGACGCTGTTGGCGCCGCCGGAGAACTTGTCCTGGCTCTCGCTCATGCCGACGCCCTTGCTCGTGCCCATGACGGCGCGGCGCTCGGTGGAGGCGAGCACTCCTGTCGCGAACAGGGTGGTGACGTCTCCGCCGCCCATGCCGTGCACGAGGCTGCGCCCCTGCCAGGCGCTGGCGAAGGCCTCGGGGTTGCCGGTGACGTCGAAGCGGCTCCATGTCAGCCACCCGCCCGACTTGGCCGGCGTCGGCTGGTAGCCGGGACTCGCGCTCAGCGCAGCTCCGTCCGCGAAGCCGGCGGCCTGGCCCACGGCGTCGCGGACCACGGCGACGCGCTTGGGCAGGACGTCGTGGGCGGCCTGCAGCTGGAGCTTCTTCGCGAACGCCGAGAGGCCGGCCTCGTCCATGCCGACTGCCTCGTGCGCGTGCGCGTGGAAGAGCTCCTGGACCTGAAGGTCTTCCAGCCCTCTCGCGACGTCCATCGCCTCCTTGACCTGAGGGTTCGAGGCCAGGCCTTGCGCCTTGATGTTGTTGGCAAGGTAGGTCCACTCGCCTTCGCTGGCCGTCATCGGTTTGTTCGCGAGGTGGAGCTGCTCGAGTCGGGAGACGAGCTCGGGCCCGTGGCCGGCCCCTGCGGGGGCGTGGACCTCGAGCTGGCCGCGCATGCTGAACTCGGCCTTCCCAGGCTGGTTGAGGCCGTAGGGCCGGTACACCGCGCTCCAGCCGTCCCCCATGTCGATGAGGTACTCCTTGCCCGTCGCCTGGGCGCGGGACGTGCCGTTCCAGGAGGCCTCACCGGTGGCCGGGTCCAAGGAGGCCTTGATCCGGCTGGCGTTGCGGAGCTTCGCCGAGAGCTGCCCCGGCTCGGGGTTGTCGGCCGGCGCGGGCACCATCTCCGTGACGGTGGCGATGCCGGTGTGCAGGTAGGGAGTCACCATGGGGATCTTCCCGCCGTCGGCGTAGGTCTGATCGCCCAGCCCGGATTTCGCCTTCTCGGCGATCGTCTCCAGCTGCTCCAGGTAGTAGCGGGTCATGGCCGCCTCGTCGGCGGTGGCGCCCTGTGCGGCCGTGGCGACGGCTTTGACAGCCGCCGTGATCTTGTCGTGGGTGGACTGCGGGACGTCCATGCCGTTCTTGAGCTTGTGGTTCACCGACTTCGCCGCCTGGGCCACGAGCTCGTGCAGGCTGGCCTTCTCGTCGAGCTCCAGCCGGCCGGTGACCTCCTTGGTGACCTGCACCGGAACGAGCTTCTCTTCGGACAGCGCGAGCGCGTCCAGGAGCTTCTCCTCGGCTTCCTCGTTCACATGGGCCAGCAGCACCTCGCGGGGGTGCCGTCGGAGGAGTCGTAGGAGACCAAGGTGGCCGCGGAGTTGAGGAAGTCGGCGCCGCCCACCAGGACCGGCTCACCGATCGCCAGCCCCTTGACCGGGGCTTCCGGCACCGGCGTCAGCGGCTGTTCGGCCGGATCCTCCTCCTCTTCCTTGGGCTCCCGAGGAGCGGGCATCCCATCGCCGGTGGCGGCCGGCCCCTCGGCCTCCTCCAGCCCATCCGGCTCGGCCGCTGGGGACTGCTCGACCGGATCCCACTCGCCCTCGCCGGGCGCCGGTGGCTCGTCCGTGGTCCGGGCCTTCCCGGCGTCGGCAGATGCCGGCGGCGGGACGGGCTCCGCGGGCATCTCGACGCCGGCCATCGGCTGCGCCGCCGCGGCGCCGGTCCCGCCTTCGAACGGCGCGTTGAACAGGTCCGCGATCAGCTGGGCCGCCTCGGCCGGGCTGGGCTGCTCGGCCACGGCCGCAGGTGCCGGCGGGTCCAGGGTCGCCGCGGTAGACGGGGCGACCGTGTACGACTGGTGCGTGGACTTGGAGTTCGTTCCCATCGAGGTCAGCTCCCGTGCTTGAGGGCGGCGGCGGAGGACAGCTTCAGTTGCTTGGTGAAGAAGTAGGCGAAGTCGCCGCGCAGCGTCGCCTTGCGTTCGCAGGCGTGGTCCAGGAACGCCTCGGCGATCTGCGTGGGCGTCACCTGAGCCGGGGGACGCCGTGCTGCTTGGCGGCCCGGGCCCGCATCTTCGGCACCCAGTGCAGACCCGCCGTCGCGCCCTGGTGCGCGGTGTCGTGGAGCACGGCCCGCCACTGAGCGTCCGGAATCGCCTCGAACGACTTGATGACCGGGTGGGCGACGGCCGGGTTCACCTTCACCCCCGCGGCCAGGCTGCCGCCCATGAACGCCGAGTACAGCTGCTGCTGGACCGGCACAGAGCCGTACCCACTGTTCGGGGCGTAACCGAGATCGAGCTTGTCCTGCCCGAAGAACTTGAAGGCCTGACCGCGGTCGATGTTGACCAGGCCGCCCGACGGCGTCTCGAGCATGTTCTGGGCGTGGCCGTCGTGGTCTCCGACCAGCCAGGCGCCGACGTGGTAGCGCACGATCGAGTCCACCTGGCCCTGCGTCCAGGACGACGGACTCCCGCCGAGCGTCTTGGCGCCCTTGACCATCGGCTGGATGCAGCCCGGCTGGCCGCCGATCGCCTTCTGGTAGACCGGCACCGAGGGGACGCCACCCAGGTCCAGAGCGTGGGAGGCCGCTGCCTCCGCGGCCGCCCGGGCGCCGCCGGCCTGCTTGTCCGGCTTGAACAGCCACATCCCCCGTCCGGGCCCTGGTGCAGGGTCTTGCTGTGCGCACCGCCGAGCGCCGCGGACTGCGCAGGCCCGAACGACATCGCCGCGACCTGCGCGGACTCGACGCGCTTGGGCAGATCGGAGGCGTTGGCGCCGGCCATCTGCAGCGCTGCGACCAGCGCCTTGTTCTTGGCCGCGAACGCCCCTCCGGACGCTGCGGGGGCTGTTGGCTTGGGGCTGGCGGGCTTCGCGACCGGGGTGACCGGCGCCCCGGTGAGGGTGGCGCCCGCGCCCGTTGCCGCGGCCGCCGGTGCTGCGGAGGTGGCGGGTGCCGTCGGTGTGGGCGGAGCTACCGCAGCCTGCCTTGCCTTGGCCGCCTTCTTCTTCTCCGCCTGCTCCGCCGCGAGGTTGACGTACGCCGGCTGCTGCTTCCAGTTGGGGTGGAAGTGACCCGCGATGAACTTCTGCACGTGCGCCCGAGATGCCTTGCTGGCCGCGGTCATGCCGAGCTGCTCGGCAACCTCCCTCAGGTGGGCGAGCTTCTGCTGCTTGGCCCACGCGTTGAGCGCCTCCGTCTCCTTGTACGGGAGAACGAAGTTCTCCTTGTCCAGGCCGGGGTGCTGCTGTGTCAGATCGGTTGGCGGAAGTACCATCTGGCTCGCCCAGGACGTGACAGCCTGCTGCGCCTCGTACAGCTTGCCGGTGCTGGCGGCCCACTCGGCGGCGGTCTTGACCGCCTCGCTCTGCTGTTCAGCTGTCCCTTTCCCAAGGGGAGCGAGTGTGAGCGCGCCGTTGGTGTCCTTGCCGACCGGGAGGTAACCGCTCATTGCGGCGTCGAGAGCGTCGAGCTGCGCCTGCCGCTTCGCGATGCCTTCCTTGACCATGGTGAGCGTGGCGGCGTCGGTGTTCGGCCGGATCAGCTTTACCAGCTGATGTCCGCTCACGAGGCCAGCCTGCTGCTCGGTGATTAGGCCGGCGTCGATCGCCTCCTTGGCCGCCAGCTCGGTGTTGTGGGCCTTCACCCAGGCCTTGTCCAGGTAGGCGTCGACATCCTGGTGGGCCTTCGCCTTCGCCGCCTGCAGGGCGTCGCCCATCTCGGGGCATTCGGCGCCAGCGAGGTGCCGCTCCGCCTTCAACAGCGCCGCCAGCTGCTCGCCGTTCACCAGCTGGGGCTTGTCCGGCAGCTCGTCGATGGCCGTAGCGAGTGCAGTCTGGGCCTGCTGTACCTGCTCCGGCGTGGCGGGCCAGCCGCCGCTCGTGGGCGGCATGGGTGTGCCTTCGAGCTGGTGGACGTCCCCCAGTGTCAGGCCGCCATAGGTCTCGCCGGCCAGCAGTTGCTGGTAGCGCTTGTGGGCGGCGGCCTGGATCGCGGCCTTGGACTTGATGTCCTGGTCGTAGGCCGGGTCGAGCCAGTGCACCAAGGGGTGCTGCCCCTTGCCGGACAGACCGACGAGTACCGGGTGTTCGAAGCCCTTCGCTGCGGCGATCTGCTGGAGTTCCCAGGGCGGGAGCGCGGTGAGATACGTCAGGGAGGCTGCCTTGATGTCCTTGAGCTTCTCGGCGATCTCCTCGTCTGAGGCGCCGGCGGCCTTCATGGCCTCCACGGCCTCGCGGGCGGCTTTGATCTGCTCGGCGAACTGGTCGAACTTCTCGACCGGGTCGTCCGGCACATCGAGCAGGGGTAGTTCGGGTCCGACTCCCAGTCGATGCCGCCGTCGCCGATGAGCTGGGCGAGCTGCGTGGCCAGGACGAGGCTCGCGGCTGCCTCCGCATACTCCTGGCTGACGGCTTCACCGCTTCCCGGCTGGGCGTTGTCGTCCGAGCTGTCTGCACCGGCTGGTGCGATGGTGTAGCTCTGGTGGCTGGCCTTGGAGTTGGTGCCCATCAGCCCTCCTCGCTCGGGGAGGTTCGGCAGCACCTCGGCGAGGAGCTCGTCGAGGACGAGCCCGGCGGCGTGAGCGAGGTCGACGGCGCCCTCGGGCACATCGACGAAGTCGACGGCCACCGTGGTGTGCTGCGCGGCCCAGTGATCCAGCAGTTCTCCAGTGACGCCGCCGGCCAGCAGCTCGCGCCACGGGTCGGCGGCCTCGAAGGCCAGTGGCACCCAGGCGAGGTGCACCCGGGCTTGGGCGCCCGGGCGCAGGTCGAGACCGACGACCGCCACCGGGTCCAGGGGCGCGCCGAGGGCCGGGTGCCAGACCGACAGTACGGCCAGGCGCCACTGGTCGATGGTCCCGCCAGGGGCCGGGTCGGTGGCAGCGGGCGCAGGGTGGGGCTGTGACATCGGGACTCCTTTCCTCTTCGCCCCTCCATAGATGGCGGCCACGGACGCGGTGTGACCGCGGCCGGGATGTTTCTCGAGTCACCGTCGCGGCAGGAGCGAGGACATGTACCGGACGGTGACTGCGAAGGCGTCGCCGGGCCGCGCGTGGATGTCCTCACGCCCGTTCGCCGTCATCACTGCGCCGTGCAGCGCGTACTGGTGGGGGTTCTGGCTGATCAGCGTCAGCCGGTCACCGAACAGGGCGACGGCCTGGGCGATGCGGTCCGCTCGCGACAGGCCGGTGAGCAGGACCGGCAGGTCCTCGGGGAGGTTCTCCGCCAGCCAGTACAGGCCCGGCAGCGCCCAGGAGTCCCAGTTGTTGTTCTCGCGGACGGTCTGCAGATTCATGGCGACGCCCGGCGCGGGGACGTCGTCGAACCAGGCGCGGTAGCGCTCCAGGTCCTGCAGCCGGTACCAGTACACGTTCGGCACCGCCACGGCGCCGGCCTCGTGGAACTCCTGCGCGATCATGAGGCAGCGGCGCATGTTCAGCAGGTGCTCGGCCCGCGGCCAGTTGCCGTAGATCGAGTAGTTCGGCGAGAGGATCACGTCCCAGGCCTGCGAGGCGAGCTCCTCGACCAGGCCGTCACGGCGCCGATAGGACCAGAACGCCTCCACCAGCGGATCCTCGCCGTAGCCGACCAGCACCGCCTTCTGCTGCTCGCCGAGCCCGAGGACCTGGCGTGCGTCCTTGCCGGCGAAGCGCGGGTAGATGGTGTGGGTGTCGGGGCTGAAGACCCGCCGCAGGCCGACGCCGTACGCGGGCCAGCGCAGGCTGGCGTCCAGCGCGGTGACGGAGCTGCCGTCGGTCATGGGGATGAACGAGGGCAGCTGCGGGAGCTCGCCCTCGACGCTCAGGTCGTCGAAGGCGAGGGTGCCGCCGACGTCGTGCATCCAGGCGGCGATGTCGGTCCGGGAGCCGCAGCGGATCGGGCAGCTGCCACAGGCACCCGCAGAAGAGCCGGCCTCGGTGGCCGCGCAGCCGCAGTAGCTGCAGTCGGCGTTGCTGCCCGAACACAGCGGCTCGACGGTGGCCGGCCCGCCGCGGCCGTCCGGGCCCATCCAGAACGCGCAGCGGGTGCAGTCGCAGCCGCGGCCGGGCAGCGGAACGCCGACCGTGGGCATGGGCAGGGAGATGCTGGTCATCAGGCTGCTACCTCCTGGGAAGCGGGTGCGGTGGTGTCGGTGGCCAGGAACGGTTCGAGCTCGCGCAGCGCCAGACGCAGCGACCCCTGGTCGTAGCGGCCGAGGTCGTGGCCGGTGCGCAGGTCGGCGAGCAGCACCCGCAGCGAGTCGAGCGTGGCGCGGACGACGGCCTGCTCGACCAGCGGCCGCTGCCTCGCCGACGTGTCCGGGCCCTGGACTCCGGGCAGCTCGCCGTCCGGCCCCGGCATGGCGGCCGGCGCATCGCTGGCCTGAGGCGGGGCCTCGCTGTCGGCAGACTCGAGGTCTTCCGGGTTGTCGCCGTGTGGCCCGCTCGCTTCCTCGCCAGCGGGGACGCGGCTGAGCTTCGCCCGGCGGCCGGCGTTGGCGCTGTCGAACCGCTCGCCGGCGGCGTCGACGATGGCGTCGTCATCGAGGTCCGGCTCGGCTAGGCCGATATCGACGGCGCTGGGCAGCAGGTGGAGCCGGCCGGTGTTCTTGAGGAGGCCCAGATCCCGGCCGCGGCATCCGCGCGGCCGCGCTGCAGCTGGGCGTAGCGGATCCGCGTGTTGAGCCGGACACCCGCTTCGTCCATCTCCTCGCTCAGTTCGCGCGGCAACTCCTTGAAGGCGCGCACGAGCTCCATCGCCTTGCGCTCGCTCAGCTGCAGGCCGAGCCGGGTGAGGACCTCGCTCCACGGCGCGGCGCAGCTCCGGTCCCCGCCGCGGATCTTTTCCAGGGCCTGGAACCGCTCGATGGCGTCGGTGATCTCGTAGACCTCGCGCGGCACGGGCTTCCCGGCGCGCAGCAGTTTGCCGACCAGGACCGCGCAGCGCTGGTACATCAGCGCGACGGCCTGCTCGGCGGGCTTGAGGTCCTCCCGGGCGAAGTTCTCCACGAACCTCCAGGTCGAACGCTCCTCGTCCGACAGCGGGCCGGGGCACACGATGGCGGGGATGGACGCGAAGTGCGGGTTCTCCTCCAGGTGCAGGGCGCCCCAGCGCATGGCGCGCAGCCGGCGCTCCCCGGAGACCAGCCGCATGGCCGGCGCGCCGCCGCCGGGGTTCGGCGTCTCCTCGACGAGCACCGGCTCCAGGAGCCCGACCTCGCTGATGGCGGAGATCAGGTCGGCGAGCTCGACCGGGGCGGTCGCATCGCCCGGCTGCCGGCCCTGGGGCTCGGTGTAGGCGCTGCCCGGCCCGCGCAACGGCAGCATCACGAACCGCCGCTGCGCCAGGCGGGTGTGGCGCTGGAGGATCTCCGCCAGGTGGATCATGCTGACGCCGGCGGAGCCGGGCGCAAGGTCCGGGCCGGTGTCGCTGGTCGTCGTCACGGTGCTGTCCTCCTTGTACGGGTGGTGCTGGTGCTCAGCTCTCGGCCTGCGGACGCAGGAACATGTCGGCGGGCGGCTGGTTGCGCAGCAGCGGCTTGAAGATCGGGGCGAACGGACCCTGCTCGCGGAGCTTGGCCAGCGTGGTCACGCCGACGGACAGCTGCGCCGCCAGCGCCGACAGGCCGGGGTTGGCGCCGGTCAGCGCGCCGAGGTCGTTGGTGCGGGAGCCCAGGACACGCGGGGACTGGTGGTCCAGCACGATCAGCAGCCGCGGGAAGCGGGAGTAGGTGCTCTGCCAGGCGGGACGGCTCCTGTTCGGACGGCGGGCACGGTCGTGCTCCTGCGGGATGTAGTCGAAGTACCGCCCGTACGCGGCGACCTTGTCCGCGAGCCGGGTGACGGTCATGGTGCACCGGTCCAGCTCGACGAAGGCCCGCAGCAGCGTGCGGCGGCCATCGCCGGCGACGTGCGTGTAATCCAGGACGGCATCGGAGATGACGTGGCCGTCCTCGAAGCGCCGCTGGCCGTCCCGCATCCGGTGGGCGACCTCCGGCATCCAGTCCAGCGGCCCGCACTCATGTCCCGCCCTCCGCGCGTGCTCCACCATCGCGATGCCGACCTCGTTCACCGCCAGGGTGTGCGCCTGGCGAGGCCCGGTGGCGGTGGCGGTGGTGGTGCGGTGCTGGCGGGTGACGCTCTCCTGCGAGCCGTCCATATGCAGGTAGCCGTCCTCGGTCAGGAACCACAGGAACTGGGCATGGCGGGGGTTGCGATGCAGCGCGCGCACCCGCTCGACCAGCCCGGCATCCTCCAGGCGCCTGAGCTGGTCCAGCAGATAGACGGGCCGCTGCGCCCGGGGCTGGAGCAGTCGGCGCAGCTGCTGGGTGGTCATCAGCCGGTGCTGGTACAGCACGGTCATGGACTCCTGGGCCAGGCGGCTCATCGTGGCGGGGCGGTGAAGGGTGGCGGCGTTCATCCCAGATCAGTGCTCCATGCCTCGTCGGCGTCGTCGGGACGGTCGTACTGCGCCTGCTCGGGGTCGACGGCAGCGCCCGCGATCGGGCTGCCAGGCGCGCCCCGGTTCGGCCGGGGCCGGGGCGCTGTCGGGGCGGCCGGCCGGTGGGCTCGGACTCGATGTCGCCGGCCGCGGCCTCCCGCGCGGAGACCCGGACCGGGGTCAGGTACTGGGTGACGCCGTCGAAGATCCGCTCGTCGAGGGTCTCCAGCTCGGCGAGGATCTGCCCGACGGGGCGCCGCTTCAGGTTGGTGTTCAGCGCATCCTGCAGACGCTCGGCGCCGTCGGGGTTGTCGTAGAGGGCGTACGCCTCCTCGACGCTGGCGCCCCGCACCCGGAACGGGTCGGACATGCCCTCACCCCGGTTCACGGACATCACGTAGTGGTAGGGCCGCAGCTTGACCACGGTGTTCGGGTCGACCGCCCCGCCCCACCGCTTGGTGACCAGCGCGGCCTCCTCGACGTCGGCCGCGGTGGTCGACAGGATCGACAGGTTCTGCAGCAGGCCGGCCCTGGTGGTGGCCGTCAGGCGCTGCATCATCTGCGTCATCGCCAGCAGCTTGACCATGTACTTGCGCAGCTGCTCGGTGATCGCAGCGAGGTGGCCCTTGGAGGCGCCGTCCACCGCGGTGAGCTCGTCGATGAACGTCCAGAACGCCCGGCGCTGGGAGGGGTGGATGTTGCGGCGTGACAGGCCGGCCCGGAACAGGTCGTAAATGATCAGGCAGGAGATGATCCGGTCGGTGTCACCGGAGCCCTCCGGGCAGATGAACACGACCTTGCCCTCGTCCATCGCCCGCCGGATGTCGTAGGTCGACTCCGGGCTGCCGAGGAATGCCTTCAGGGCGTCCGAGCTGTCCAGACGCTCGATGATGTTGGTGACGACCGGCGCCGCCTCGCCCGGGTACTTGGGGAAGCTGTTGCGCCAGAAGCTCTGCAGGCGGGGCGGCAGGTAGGAGACGACGAGCTTGCGCCAGTCCTCGTCCATGAGCAGGGTCTGGATCTGGAACACGGTCGGCGCGAGCTCGGGGTGGCCGGCCTCGGCGAACTTGTACGACAGATAGGCCAGGGACTGCACCGAGCGGGTCAGGATCGTCTTCGCGCGGCCGCTCGTGTCGCCCCAGTTCAGGGCGGAGGCGAAGGAGTCGACGATCGCGCCGACGACCTTCGGGATGTCCTTCGGCTGCCGCCCCTGCATCGACAGCGGGTTCCAGGAGGCGACCATCGCGCCCGGGTCGGTGATCGACAGGTCGATCTCCCACAGCCGGTCGTACAGGCCCTCGTGGGAGAGGAACCGCTGGGCCTTGCGCCAGCCGTCGCCGTGCGGGTCGAGGAACATCACCCCGTGGCCGCTGTGCGCGAGCGCGATCGCCTGGATCAGGGACATCTCCGTCTTGCCGTAGCCGGACTTGCCCAGGAACAGGCCGAACAGCACCCACCGCAGCGGCACGCCGACCAGGCACTCCCGGCCGTCGGGCCCGGTGACGAAGCCCAGCGGCAGCAGGTCCCGCTGGCCGGTGTACTCGACCAGGTCCCCTGGCGGCAGCGGGACGCTCGCGTCCGGCAGCTTGGTGTGCGCGTTGTGGACCGTGGGCGGCTTGAGCAGTCCGGCGATCTCCGAGCCGTTGACCCAGCGCCGGCGGCCGCGGGGAGAACTCCCCGGTGGCGAAACGCCGGTCGAACTGGTGCCGGTACAGCACTGAGTCGGCCCCCACCCGGTGCACGAGGAGGTTGAGGCCGACCTCCTTCCACTGGTTGTCGCCGCTCCAGACCTCCAGCGCCGTGATGATCTCGTCCAGCAGCATCAGCTCTCGGCCCTCGACCCGGGACGAGGCCCGCACCAGCAGCTGGAACGCGAAGACCGGCTCCTTCGGCTCGTGCGGCATGTACTTGCCCAGCACCGCGGTCATGTCGGCCCGCACCGACAGGCCCTCACCGGAGATACCGGAGCTGCCGCGCCCGCTGGCGGAGGAGCCGGACTGCTTCACCTCCCGAGCCACCTGCGCCATCACGGCGCCGAGGTCGAGCGACGCGCCGCCGCCGTGCGGCATGCCGGGCAGGATCGGCTCGGCGCCGCGGCCGCGGCGCCCGGAACGCAGCAACTGCTTGCGACGGCGGTTGAGCTGCTCCGCGGTGACGGGGATCAGGTCGAGCACGACATCCGCCCGCTCTGCGTCCTCCTGGTTCACCGAGCTCAGCGCCGCGGTGATGCCCTGCAGGGGATCGGGGCGCAGGGGAACCCGTCGCAGCGCGAGGTGGTCGGGCATGGCCAGGGTGAGCTCGGCACGGGCGACGAACTCCGGATGAGGCCCTTCTTCGTCCTGCTCCGGAGCGTCGGCAAGTATCGCGTCGAGCCTGGTGGGGGACTCGTTCTCGGGGCTGCGGCGCTTGGCCAGGGAGATGACGTTGGACAGGCTGCTGCTCATCAGGCGGCCACCCCGGTGGTCTCGAGGTCTGCCGGGCCCTCGAAGGTGATGGTGACGCCCGAGGCGGCGGTCAGCTCCTGCTCGGGGTCGCGCAGCTCGCAGCCGACGTAGGCGTGACGGCTGATCAGGGCCAGGGTGCGGCTGCGGGCCTCCACCCTGTAGGAGGGCGGGCCGCCGCTCGACGTCAGGCGGATCCGCACCGCGGTGGCCCGGCGGGGTGTCAGGTGCCAGCGGGAAGCGCTCGCCTGCGCGCGGACGAGCTGGTGGACAAAGCGCAGGATGTCCTCCTCTCCTGGGTCGAAGCCGGGGCGGGGCAGGAGCTCCACGCCGGCCCGGTCGGCGAGTGCACGGCGGGCCAGCACCATCTGCCCGGCAGCGAGCAGGAGCAGCAGCGGCGCGGTGACCAGGACGATGCCGGGGAGATTGGCCGCCACGGCCGGGCCGGCGGACTGCGCGAGCCTGGGCGCGTGCGAGGCGACGCCGAGAATGGAGTCGATCACATCGACGACGGTCATGCGGATGTCCTCTTCCAAGGGCCCCGGCGCCAAGGCCGGGGACGGAGCTGGCCTGTCGCCTCTCCATAGATGGCGGCGAGGCGGCCGGTGTGACCGTGACGGTGAGGAATTTTCCGGGGGCTGACGAGCCGCGGCCGTGCAGTGCGGATAGCCTCCGGCGGGAGCGGGGCGGCTGACAGGAGCGGAGGGAGCCGCCCTTGTCGCCGGTCCACAGGTGGACGTGGGCGACTTCGACATGGTGGCGGCGACGGCTTCGACCTACGTTTTCAGGATCGCTACAGGCCCACGAGCTGCTGCTACGGTGCGCCGACCGGCTGCCAACCGCCATCGCCGGGGGCCTGGGCGAGCACGATGGTGACGGTCTGGCGTTCTTGGGCCTGGCCGTGCGGGTCGGTGCCGGCGTACACCAGGTGGGCGTCGACCTGGCTGCTGCTGCCGGGGTGACGGCGTGCGATGCCGGCCTGGACGCGGACGTGCGACCAGGCGGCCGTGGCGGTCTGGCCGCCGAAGTAGGAGGAAGGCGGAGCGGCCCTGGCCGGTGAGGTCGGCGAGGAGGACCTGGTCGGCCTGGGCGACGAGTTGCTTCTCCTGCGCGGCCGGGAGGTCGGCCGGCTGGGTCTGCTCGAGGACTTGCTGCAGGTAGCTGTCGGGCATGTCGCCGGCGAGCAGGTCGGCCGGTGCGGTCCGGGAGTGCTGGGCGCCGCGGGTGCGGGCGAGGTTGCGCGGGACGCCTGCGCAGCCGGGGTCGGGACGCTCTGGACGCTCGTGCTGGTGGCGGGCTGAGTGGATGGCTTGACGGGCAGCGGAGCCTGTCCCCGGGGCTGCCCGTTGGGTAGGAGCAGCAGAGTGGCCGCGAGGGCGAGCAGCGAGGCCGAGGCGATGAGCGGGCGGCGGGCGCTGCGGGAGGCCGGGCGGGTGGTCATGGTTCTCGCTCCTCGGTCAACGGGCGGAGGTTGGGCGCGGGCCGGCGGGCGGTGAGGGGAACGGGGTCAGTAGCGGCCGCCGCCGGTGTAGCTGTTCATCCAGACCGGCTCCTGGCGGATGTTCGTTCCGGTGTGGGCGGCGTTGATCATCTGGCCGCCGCCGACGTAGATGCCGACGTGGTAGATGCCCTGGCCGCTGCCCGGGTTGAGGCTGAAGAACACGAGGTCGCCGGGCTGCAGGGCGGCCAGGCCGACCGACAACGGGATCTTGGTGGGGGCGCCGTCGTACTGCGCCTGGGCGGTGCGGTCGATGGAGACACCGACCTGGCCGTACGCGTACTGGGACAGGCCCGAGCAGTCGAAGCCGACGGTGTGCGATGCCTGGCAGACGCCGTTGAGGTAGCCGTTCTTGCCGTCGCAGAAGCCGACGCTGGGGCCTGCGGTGCCGCCGCCGCCCCAGGAGTAGGGGATGTTCTGCGCCATCTCCCGCTGTGCGGCGGCGACCACGGCCTGGCCGCGGGCGCTGCCGCCGGGCACCAGGGGCCCGTTGCCGGCGGTCTGCCCCATCTGGTCGTAGGTGGTCTTCCACTGCAGGACCTCGTCCACGTAGGTCTGGCTGTGGTTGTAGCGCAGGATCGCGGCCCGGAGCTCTTCCGGATTGCGCAGGTCGGCGGTGCCGGTCCCGCACAGGTACGTCGCGGTGGTCAGGGCGGCGTCGAAGACGTTCTGCGGGTTGCTGGCGCCGTCGCTGTTGCCGTCCTGTCCGTCGTTGATCCAGGTGGCCGGCATGAACTGCATCGGGCCGGCGGCCCGTGCGTAGGTGCTGCCGCCGGAAAGCTGCCTCTCCGCGTCGGTGGAGTTGTAGATGGGCGAGGTGTTGCCGCCGGCGCCGAGCCATCCAGCAGGGGACCGTAGATCGGCGGGCTGATGTCCCCGTTCGGCGCGATGGAGCTGCCGGAGGCCTGGGTGGACTCGACCTCGCCGATCGCGGCGAGCAGCGACCAGGTCATGCCGGCGCAGTTCGGGCGCAGCTTCGGCAGGTTGGCGACCGCGTTGTTGTACGCGCTCAGCAGCACCGGCGGGATCCCGGCCACACTGGAGACGACGCCCGGTTGGCCGGCCTGACCCGCCTGGGCCGACATGCTGCCGTTCAGGACCGCGACGATCACGACCAGCAGCAGGACGAATCCGACGCAGGGAGTGAGCACGGCCCCGGCGACCAGTGCCTTCTGCTTGCCCGTCACGGCCTACCTCCGCCCGCCGGCCCCGCCGGGCGGGTGGCTCGGCGCCGTGGCCGTGGCGGGCCCGCGGGCGGGGTGCCGGGGGAGTCCTGGGCCGCGGCGGCCGGGGCAGGGGCCGGGGTGGTGGGGGTGGCCGGCGGCCGGGCCGGGCCGGGCGTCGGCTTCTTCGGCATGGCCGACGGGGATGCGTGGTTGCCGGAGGAGTCCCATACGGAGCTCGCCACGAACTTCGCACCACGGCGCACCGCGCGGCCGGCCGTCCTCGAGTTGTCCGCGTACTCCTTGCCGAAGGCCCTGGCTTCGCCCCACTGCTTCTTGGCCGCGCCGCCGAGCCTGGTCTCGACGCGGGCCATCGCCGCGCTGGTCTTCTTGGTGGCGGTGCTCGCTCCGCGCTTGGCGGCTGCCGCACCACGGGGATGCCGACCGGCCAACCCGCAGGGGATGCGAGGAGGCCGTACTTGGCGGCGAATTTCGTGGTGCCGGCCGCCGCCTTGCCGGCGGCGAGCGTGGCACGGCCGCCGCGGGTGTTCGACATCCGGGCGGCGAGGCGCTTGGTGAGCGCCGTCTTCGAGGCCTGCTGCGCTGCGACCTTGGCTGCCGCGGCGGTTCCGCCGGTGCCGACCGCGGTGGCCACGGTGGTGGCGGCGCGCACGGCCTTGCCCAGGCGCCCGCCCTTGGCTGCGCCTCGTCGTCCGGCTTGCGGGCCGACCCACAGGTCCTTGGCGGTGCGTCCGACCTTGGCGAGCGGCTGGGTGACCTTGCGGGCCTCTGACCGGCCTTCGCCCCAGATCTGCTTGAGAGAGGGCGGTCTCCGCGCAGCGGCCGGGGGTGGCGAAGGCGGAGCGGCCCACGCCGCCGACCTTGGCGTTGGCGAGCTTGCGGTTGATGCCCACGGCGACCTGCCGGGCGGTCTCCTTGATCTTCTTGTGGCCAGCCAGGCCGGCCACGGCGACGAGGTCGATCGACACGAACTTCACCGCGAGGACGCTGCCGGTGTCGGACTTCAGCAGGGCGAGGATCATCAGGATGAAGATCGCCAGGAACAGGACGCTGAGAACGACGGCGAGAACGGCCTTGATGAGGGCGGCCACCCAGCGCCACAGTGTGGCGCGGCCTCCGCCGGGCAGGATGCCGACCGTCAGCGCCCAGGGAGCGCGGATGGCTTCGAACGCCACCCAGCCCTGAGCGACCAGGAACCCACCGCTGACGAGGGTGATCAGGATGACGCAGATGATCGCTGCGAGTACCACGAACAGGGCGCTGAACGTGGTGTCCGCGGAGGCCTTCTGCGCCCTGGGGCTGAAGTCCTTGGTCTTGCAGGCGTCCTTGAACTTGTTCGCCGCGTCGTTGATCTGGTTCATGTACCGCGTCTCCAGCACCTGGCCGGACGGCAGGTTCGACGCGTTGTAGGCGACGATGCTCAAGGTCGAGTAGGCCTTGGCGCAGTCGCCGGTGAAGATCTTCCCGTAGGTCATCAGCTCGGTGGGCATGACCACGAACGCGTTGACGAGCCCGGTGGTGATCGGCGAGGAAACCGAGGTCGGGTCGGCGGAGGACTTGCCCGGATCCTGGGAGAGGACCAGGTTCGACACCTGCAGCGACAGGTCCTTGGCCTTGCCCACCACGCCGTCGTTGCTGAGCAGCATGTCGGAGCCCTGGGCAGCGGGTGCGTTGTCGGTGCCCAGCAGGACCTGGGCGGGCGCGAGCAGGACGGTGGTGGCTATCGCGGCGACGACCAGCGAGATGCCGGCCTCCGCGAAGCCGCGGCTGCGCTGCCGGAACAGGATGTGCCAGCCGGCGAACAGCGCTGCGAAGGTCAGGAAGAGTCCGGGGAGTCCCAGTCGGTTGATGACCTGGTCGCGGATGGTCCCGGAGATGTCGGCCACCGGGGTGACCATGATCTTTGCAAGGCCGAAGTTCAGAGCCCAGGTCACCAACCAGCACACGAAGCCGACGAGCCACTTGGCGATCGTGAAGAACAGCGAGGTGAGGAAGCCCCAGATCTTCAGGTCGAAGTCGTCCCAGGAGCCGGTGTCGACGTTGACGGTGTAGACCTGCATGGGGGCGCCGTACTCGTCCGGGGCGTTAAACGGGGCCAGGATCCCGCTGCTGCCCGGAGGGTCTGCCAGGTTCTTCTCGGGGCCGGGGTCGTCGGCCACGCCGGTCAGCCCGGGGGACGGCGTCGGGTTGATGGGGGGACGGCGCTGGGGTTGGTGGCGGTCGGGGTGGGCTGAGGCGTCGGGGTGGGAGTGGCGGTCGGGGTGGAGCCGGGCGCGGAGGGCCCGGGCCCGGCGTCGGGCTCGGGACCGGCGGGTCGGCCCAGGCGATCGACGTGAACAGCGTGATCAGCAGACCGAGGAGGATCGCGACCAGCGCGATACGCCGGCCGCGGCCGCCGCTGCGCCCGACGCGGGGCGCGCCCGTGCGGGCGACGGTGGGGCGGCTCATGAGCGGCCCTTGGCGCCGGTGAGCTCACCGGGGGTGGTGTGGATCGCGTCGGCGGCCTGCTCGTCGGCCGGGATCAGCACCTTCATGCCGCCGATGCGGCGCTTGAGGTCGCGGTAGAGGCACTCGCCGGCGCGGTACACACGCTCGGCATCAGCAACGTTCACCGGGGAGAGGTTCTCGGTGACGACCTTGAGCATGGTGGGGTCGGTGCCGTCCAGGCCGAGGAACTCCAGTGCCCGGGCCGCGAGCTGACGGGAGCGCTGGCGGAAGACGAGGGCGTGGGTGATCAGGCCGCGGATCTTCTCGCCCTGCTCGTTGTCGGGGCCGATGTCGTAGGGGTCGTGGCTGGCGGCGAACAGGCCGGCGTTGTGCTTGCGGCCGTCGCGGACGATCTCGAGCATCAGGTCCAGGCCCTCGGGGCTGGAGGAGAGCCACCAGCACTCGTCGAAGAAGACGCCGGTGAACTCGGCCTCGGACAGGAAGGCGATCTCCTGCACAGGGCGGCGACCAGGTACATCAGCCGCCACCCGAACTTCTTCTCGACCTCCAGCCGCGAGAGGCGGTGCTCGTCGAGCTCTTCCTTGGTGGGCAGCTTGAGGCTGGAGACGGCGAAGACGATCGAGTCGGCGTCGGAGACCCGGACCACCGGCAGGGCGGGGTCGAAGATGACCCGGCCGAGGTCCTTCTTGGCGAGCGAGCGGAGCTTGCGGACCAGTTCGCTGGCGGCGGCGCGCACCGCGTCGTCGTTGGGCTCGTCGGGGTCCAAGGTGCGGGCCCGTTCGACGAGGGTGTCGATCAGGCCCTGCATGCTGCGGTCGGTGCCGGTGTTGGTCGCCTCGATGGCCTCGGCGAGGGTGACGCCCTCGACGGACATGGAGGCGATGTCGAGCAGCGGGGTCAGGAAGCTCTCGGCGTAGCGGGCGGCGCGCGGGCCGGTGAACACCCGCAGGGGGTCCAGGCTCAGGCCGGCGCTCTCGTCGACGTCGATGACCTGGGTGGTACCGGGGCAGGCCTCGACGAAGCGGACCCACTCGCGCTGCGGGGTGCGGTCGATGACCAGGCCGCGGCCGCGGCTGGCGGCCCGGGCGAGCCGGTGACCGGTCGACAGGATCGAGTACAGCGCCGCCTTCAGGGCCACCGACTTGCCCGAGCCGAGCTCGCCGATGAACGCGGCGTTCGCGGCGACGTTGACCCTGGGCCCGTGGGAGAAGTCCAGCAGCACGGGGCGCACGCCGCCGCCGGACAGCTGCAGGCCGAACAGCGAGCCGGCGTCGTCGCCCAGGCCCTGCCCGGAGAACGGCATCCCCATCGCGAAGTCCTTCGCGAGCAGGATCTGCGCGTAGTCGTTCATCACCCGCGGCGCTCGGGCGCCGGGCAGCATCGCGTGGAACAGGTTGACCTGGTCGCCGGCCGGGCGCTCCAGGGTGTAGTCGCTGCCGCCGAAGTGGTTGCGCAGGGCGGCCATCTGCTCGTTCAGGTCGGCAGGTGAGTCGCCCCAGACGCACATGGCCACCGACGCCCGGATCTCCACCTCGGTGGAGGAGGAGGTGAGCCGGGAGCGGTACTCGTCCAGGGACGCGGTGTCCTTGTCCAGGTGCGCGGGCACGCCAGCGACGTCGCCGTCGTACTCGGTGTACTGGTGGGCCAGCTCGTTGGCGCGGCGCCGGGAGCGCGGCTCCGCCTTGGCACCGGACTCGATGTTCAGCCGCACGCACCAGTCGACGGGGAAGGAGAACTCGTCCAGCGCGGACAGGTACTCGGAGCCGGGGAAGACGAAGGAGTCCGGCATCTCCGACATCACGCAGAACGCCTGGTAGCTGCTGCCGTACTCGGTCTCGGCCCGCAGGTACTTGTGCTTGAGCGGGTTGGTGGGCGCCTTCGAGGACAGCTGCCCGCGGCCGCCCTCGTCCAGGAGGACCTGGGCGTGTGCGGCCACCGTGCGGCCGCGGCCGCGGATGCCGCGCGCAGCGCCGTCCTCCGGCAGCAGCGGCTCCTCCAGCCCGCGCCGCGCGCTGTGGGCGTAGATCCACAGGATCTCGGCCTCGCTGGCCGGCCGCAGCCGGACCCCAGAGGGCCAGGTCGCCGCCAGGCGCCGCGCCTGGGTCATGCGGCGGGAGACCTCGCCCGCAGAGACGGCCGGCGGGAGCAGCCCCAGCGAGCCCATCACCTCCGCGGTGGCCGAGGCGGTGACGGCGCGCAGGCTCTCCTTGAAGTCCGCGTGAGACAGCGGCATGGCGAGGAAGTCGACCCGGCCGGTCAGCTTGAGCTCCTCCAGCTGGCGCAGCACCTTCCAGGACAGCTCGACCAGCTCGGGGGACTTGTCCAGGTCCACGCCGGAGGTCATCCGGTCCACCACGGACGCGGCGTCGACCTGCGGGCACAGACTCAGCAGCAGCACCTCGCCGCGCAGGGCCTTGAAGAGCGCCTCGAGCTGGTCGAGGCGCTCACGCTTGGTCTGACGGGAGGCGTGCGCGTAGTTGTCGGACTCGACGCGCCACACGCCCCACACCGACGCGCTCGTGGTCCAGATGAGGTTGCCGCTGATGTGGCGAACGGGCAGACGCATGTCGTCCTCCGAGGAGCGAGAGAAGGAGAGGAATGGAAGAGGGGTCAGTCCTCGCCGAGCTCGGCGAGAAGAGCCTGCAGCGCGGTACGCGCGGCCGGGGTCCGGGCCCCCGAGCGCGAGCCGGCGGCGCTCGGGCGGGCGGGGGCCGCCGGCCGGGAGTCCGCGGGGGCGGGCCGGGGCCCGGCCGGGGCGATCCGCTGCGGCCCGGTGCCGTGCTGGGCGCGCGGTGCGGCGGCGGGCTGCGCCGCGGGCCGCGGGGTCGGCAGCGGCTCGGAGGCCGCTGCCGGAACCTGCGGGCTGACCGTGATCCGGGTGTCGAGCAGCTTCGGGCGCCGCGGCCGCACCGGGCGGCCGGCCAGCCGCCCGGCGCGGGGGGTCGACGCGTAGGTGAAGACCCCCAGCAGCGCCCGGGCCGGGTCCCGGCCGTCCATCCGCGCGTACCGCAGCGCGAACGCCACGCCCCACGGCACGACGATCATGATCAGCACGTTGCCGGGCCCGAAGTGCGCCCAGACGGCCTTGGTGATGATCAGCACCACGAAGACCAGGACCATCGTCACGATCTGAGTGATCGTGTACGGTCCGCCTGGCAGCCGGCCCGCCCCGGGCAGCTTCCCGATCACGAGCGGGCTGCGCCGCGCCCGGGTGTAGGAGCGGCCGATCAGGACGTCGTCGCCGGCGCTGCTCACGCCGCCGCCCGCCCGTGCTGCTCAGGACCGGGCACCACGGGCGCCGCTGCCGCAGGGGACGGGAGGCGTTGACCTCGGTGCCGACCTTGTTCTGGATGCTGGTCATGTTGTTGATGGCCCAGATGACCAGGCCGGCCAGCACGAGGGCGACCAGGGTGGCGACGAAGGAACGGGTCTTCCACCAGGCCATCAGCACGGCGATGATCGCCATCAGGACGGCGGCGGCCAGCGCGAGCGTGTTCAGCTGCGTGATCTTGGTGTTGGCCCAGGTGATGATGTCGCCGGCCAGGTAGACCTGGCCGGCGGCCGGGTGCGTGGATGCGGGCATAGTGCAGGACTCCTCTTACGGGGTTGCGGTGGAGGCCGTCGCCGCGGGCACGGCGACGGGGGTCTGGGTGGTGCCGGCGGCCGGGCTCGGCATCGAGCCGGCGCCGCCGGGGACAGCCGCGGGGCCAGGTCCAGGGCGTTGACCTCCCAGCGCCCGGCGCGGGCGCGCAGGGTGAGCGCGTAGTTCAGCGAGAACGTCCCGGCGCTGGAGGTGGCGTTGACCTGGGCCAGGACGCGGCGCAGCGTGCCGTCGGCGGGCACCGCGGTGCTGCCGCTGGAACCGGCCGGCTTGTCGTCGCTGATCCCGGCGATGGTGAGCGAGGAGTACGGCGCCGGACTGACCGGGCTCATGACCACGCCAGGCGTGGTGTACGGGCCGAGCTGGCCCGTGCCGGTCAGGTAGGCGGCCAGGAAACCGCTGACGGTGGCCTGCGCCGGATCGGTGCTGCTGAGAGTGGACGCCCCGTAGACCAGGACGCCGGGCCGCAGGGAGCTGGGCGCGGAGATCTCCGCGGGCAGCGAGGTTGCGGTGTAGCCGACCGGGCCGACGCCTTGCTGCGCACCGCCGGCCGTCGCCGGGCCGGTCGCCTCGATGCCGACCTGGAAGTAGTGCAGTCCGGTGTCGGTCGCGGATTTGCCCTGCGGGTGGACGACGACGTCGGCCGCCATGGTCACCGACCAGTAGCCGGGCGAGACCTCGGTGGTCGCCATGACCACCGTGGTGGCGGCGGTGCGGGCCCCGGGCGGGTTGTTCAGCGCGAGGGTGCCGGAGTAGTAGGGCGCCACGCTGTTCTCGGTGCCGTTGCCTGCGGCGAGGTAGGCCTGGACGTACAGCTGCGCGAAGCCGGCCGGTCCGGTGCCCGACGCCGCCGTGCTCGAGGCGCTGGGGGTGGGCCGTGCGGCGGCCTCGGTGGTGCATCCGCCGAGCAGCGCGGCCCCGCCGAGCAGCGGGCCGGCGACCAGCGCCGCCCACACGCCGACCCGGGCCAGGCGGGCCGCGCCGGCCATCGCGGCCGTGCTGGTCTGCCAACCGGTCGGCTCGTCCTGCAGCTCCGCCCCGTCCACGTCCTCCTCGACCTGGTCGAGGAGCTCGAGGTCCCGCAGGGAGGTGGCGCGCTTGATGTCCTTGCGGCGCGCGCGGCCGCGGCCGCGCTTCACTTCCGCCCCCGGGCGGCCGCGCCGAGGACCGCGCCGCGGGCCTTGGCGGTGAGCTCCTGGTCGGAGAGCGCGTTGAGCCGTCCCCATGCGGCGCGGGCTTCCGCGGCCCCGCTGGTGAGGAAGTCCAGGAGATCGGTGTGTGCACGCTCGTCGAAGGGGCTGGTGACCAGCACGGTGGCGAGCCGGCGAACCAGGCGCCTGGCCTCGACGACGGTACGCGCGTCCGTGTCGACGGCCTCGGTCTGCGCCTGTTGGGTCTGATGGGGGATCACGGGGTGCCTCTCGGTGGACGGGTTCGCGCAGCGGGTCGGGACTGGCGAAGGAAAGTGGGCGTGGCGGGGCGTCATGCGGCCAGCCAGTACGCGGCGTGGTCTGCGGCGCGCAGCCGGCTCACGGCGCGGGAGCGGGCCTTACGGACGCGGTCGCCGTCGGAGCCCATCGAGCGCGGGGTCCGGCCGTCGCGGCTATCTGCGTCGACGTAGTAGCTCGCGAGCAGCTGCGCCTCGTCGGGCCGCAGGACGCCGGTGCGCACGGCCCAGACGACCAGGTGCAGCAGTTCGGCCCGCGCGGTGTGGCTGTGGATGTGCTCGTGGTCGTCCTCGCACAGCAGCTGCAGCTCGGTGGCGTCCATGAGCAGGCTGAGGCGCTCGAAGCGCTCCTCGGGCTCCGACTCGTGGCCGGCCGGTCGGCGGTCGACGATCTCGGCGACCTCGTCCGGGGGAAGGGGCGCGTCGTCGAGGAGGTGGCCGAGGGTCTGGCGGGTCAGGGTGAGGGTGCGCAGGGCGAGGCCGGCGTAGATGTTCTGCGGGCACCGCTCCAGCGGGTAGGTACGCACGACCTCGAAGAGGGCGCCGACGACGACGGAGAA
The DNA here is from genome assembly GCF_039544005.1 of Kitasatospora paranensis. Lineage (NCBI taxonomy): Bacteria > Bacillati > Actinomycetota > Actinomycetes > Kitasatosporales > Streptomycetaceae > Kitasatospora > Kitasatospora paranensis. The sequence goes on along the minus strand of NZ_BAABKV010000001.1, from coordinate 132,533 downwards.
CGCCTCCTCGAAGTCGATGCTCGGCCGCGTCTGGCTGCGGGCCATCCGCGCCGCCTTCGGCAGCAGAGCACGGACAGTGACGAGCCAGGCGACCTCGCCGTCGTAGCCGCTGTGGGGCACGCGCTCGAGCAGCGCGGCCAGAAGCGCGTCGTGGCCCGTCCAGTTGCCGGCCCGGTAGAGCTCGTTCAGCAGCTGCAGGACGTCGCCGGCGCCGGTGCAGTCGGAGAAGAGCTCGCTCTCGGCGGCCCAGCCACCGACGACCACCTCGGCCCGGGGGTCCTCGCACATCTGCAGCCAAGCGCGGTGCATCCGCATGTCGGTGGAGTCGTAGGGGCCGGACTCAGTGCCAGCGGAGATCGGGTGGTGCGCCATGTCCGGGTCCGTCCCTTCGCGTCGATCGGGGTGATGACGCCAAGATGCCGAGACCCCCTTGCCAGCCGTCTGGACAGCCGCGCGGGCGGTGCCTTGTCCAGGGGGTTCGCGCGCGAGATCAACTCGCCCGGCCGTGCCCGCGCGCCGCGCGCCCACGTTCTTGTCCATCGCCCCGCGCCGCGCGCCCGGGGAACGACAGGGCGCGGCGCGCGGCCATGGACAGTCGCAGCAGCGCGCGCCGCGCCCGGCTCGGAAGGCAAGAGGCGTCCGCGTGGCCCCTGCGCGCGAAGCCCTGCGGCGCCGCGCCGCGCTGCGCGCGGGCCCCCGCGGGGACAGCGTCCGGCGTCCGGCAGGAGCCCTCGGATCCGGGCTCAGGGCCGGGGCCGGCCCACGCAAGCCAGCCGGCGGATCGCTGGGTCACCGGCCCGAACCAGTCGCCGGACGCCTGCCTTGGACGAGGCAACGGTCTGGCGAACCCGATCCGCAGGCGGCACTGCCGCCAGGGCTGTCCATCGGGAAGGCCACCGCGTTTCCCCTGGACAATCGCGTTTGTTCAGGGGAAACGCGGCCAGGCGGCAGGGGTTGTCCATAGGCCCGGCCCCCGGCCGCAAGGCCTGTCCATACTCGGCCGCGGCCGGCTCGCTTGGTCGACGCTCGCCCTGCGCCCGGACCCGGATCAAGGGCCGCGCGCTCCGATCGGGCGCGCCCGCACCCCACCAGCTCCTCAGCCTCGCGCCGCCCCCGCTTGGGCACTGCTTGCGGCTGCGGGGGCTGTCCACACCTCCCCGCGCGGCGCGGCCTTCCCGCGGTGCCGAAGGCTCAGCCGACGGCCGCGGCCATGCGCGCGGCGCGCGAGGCGCGGGCATCACGGTGCTCGCGCGCGCGGTCGCAGGAAGAACACAGCCCCGACTCCGGACGCCGCGCGGCGCTGCGGCGCGCGCACCGCGCGTCGGCACAGTGCCAGCCTTCCGGGCCCTCCGCACGCGGCGCGCCCCGGCCCGAGCGGCCCAGATTGCCGCCGGCGGCGGCCACTCCGCGGCCGTGTTCTGCGCGGCCAAGCGCGCGGCGAGCTCCTGCAGCAGCGGGTCAGCGCCCCGGCGCTCAGCCTCGGCAACCGCCCTCCGGACAGCATCCACGACGGCCCGGCGGGCCACCGCCCCGGCGCCCGGCTGATGTACCCGGACGACTTCGGCCGCCTCAGCCGCCAGGTCGCCCGCCCGCTCCAGCACCTGGCGGTGCTCGCACCGGCCGCACTGCCCCCGTCCTCGAACCCACGCCCCAGGCGTCCGCAGACCGGGCAGATCCGCGCCCCGCGCTCCCGGACACCGGCCCCGTGCACGCACTGGTCGCACACAGCGCTGCGCGACGACGCGGCCCCGCTGGTCATCCGGACCCCACAGCGGCCACACAGCGTGACCGACGGGAGCTGCGACAGCAGCCAGGCCAGGGGGCTGCGGATCACTCCGCGGTCCTCCACCGGCCCGCCCATGGTCATCGGCCCGATCCGCGCAGCGAGCTGCGCCGCCAGAGAGTCCGGCGCCACGGTGCGCAGCACCACCTCGGCGGCCCGCACCGCGACCGCGCGCTGGCCCGGCGTCATCGCGTCCAGGACGAACACCACCGGTGCCAGCCCCGCGCGCACCCGGCTCCGCGCGGACTCCTGCCGCCAGGCACCCGGCCGCGCGCCGGCCGCCCGCTGCTCCTCCTCGGCATCGGGTGAGCTGGAAGGGGTTTGTCCCTCCGCGCGGAGCGCGCCTACCCCGGCCGCGCTCCGGAGGGTCAGGCGCGCGGCCTCGGCGCCGGCCCTCGCGCGCCCGCGCGCACCACCGGCAACGGCGGCCTGCCCCCACGCGGCTTCGCCGGAGACCACCCCTGAACCTTCACCCTCTACTTCTGCAGTAACCACCGGGGCGTGAGGGGCGTGCAGGTCTGCCGTACCGTCCGGCTCTGCCACCTCGAGGACGCGACCTTCCGGGGCCGCCGCGACCTGGGACTTCTCCACGGCGGAGGGAGCCTGGTCCCTGACTGCCGCAAGCGCGTGCTCTGCAATCACGGGCCGGCGCGCTCCCGTGCTGCTCGTCGCGCGGCGCGCCGCAGCCACCGCAGGAATCCGGATCTCCCCGCGCGCGGCCAGCCCGGACGCGGTGGGCTTGCGGACCAGCTCCAGCACCCCCGCGCGCTGAAGGCGCGCCAGGACGCGCGCACCCGCGTGGATGCCTCTGCCCATCAGGCGCGCGACCGTCGCCGCAGGACGGCCGACGCGCGTGTCCACCGCCCCGCCGCACAGCCGGACCTGACCGTCCGCGCGCGCCTCCAGCACCAGCAGCACAAGCGCGAGCCGGTCAGTCGCCGCACCGCGCCCGCTCCGCGAGGCGAGCAGCCCCGGCGCGGTCCGCGTACCGTCCTGGTGCTCCCAGCCCGGGCCGAACACCCTCTCCACCAGGCGCAGCAGCGTGGCCAGCTCCGCGCGGGTCAAGGCCAGAGGGTCCGGACCTGCGGTGGCGGCCGCGCTCAGACCCGGCACCGCGCAGTCCAGCCCGGCCACCGCACCGGAGGCCGCGCGCCGCTCCACGGTGTTCAGCGCGCTCGCGCGCCGCAGCTCGGCCAGCGCCTTGTCGACGGTGGAGTTCCCCACCCCCATCCACCGCGCCAGTTCGGGCACGCGGACCCGCGCGACGCAGCCAGCGCGGTGATGGGCCTTGGCGGCGACGACGATCCGCAGCAGCTGCGCCGCGTCCGAGAGTCCGGCGCCAGCCTCGACTAGAGCGCGCACGGCGGCCGACAGCCGGCGGCGCATGGCTCGCCCCAGCTGCAGCGGGCCGGCCAGGGTGTCCCCCTGCGGGACACCACCGGGCAGAGCGACGAGTCCGGTCCGCATCAGGGCGTACGAAGTCGCAGAGCGGGGTGCGGGCACACACATGCCCGCACCCCGCTCGGACCCCGGTGGCCCGGGGCGAATCGGGTGGATGTACGTGCGGCGTCGATCACGTACATCCATAGATGGTCCGCCGAAGGCCGGTGTGACCGCCGGGACCGACAAAGATTCCACAGGGCCGGAGGCCGACGACCCAAGCGGGCCCAGAAGTCACCTTCCTCATCGTGCTGCAGGACTACTTCTGCTCGTCCGCCATCGCCAGCTCGGTCTCGTAGATCATCTGGGCCGTCATCAAGTCCTCCAGCGCCAGCTTCCGGGCCTTGATCTCCGCCTCCAGGACCGCGATCTTCGCCTGCACCGCCGCCAGACGGTCCGGCGCACGGAACGCACCGAACGTACTCGCGAGCGCCGTGTAGTCCTCGCGGTGGAGCCAGTGCTTCACCACGGCCTCCACGATGTCCCCGGCACGCGAAGCCGTGCTCTTCGACGGAAGCGCGAGCGGCGCATGCGTCGGGTGGGCGGACACTGTCGAGCGAAGCCACAGGCCGTCGCCCGGGGTCATACCGGACGGGTCGAAGATGGCCTCGCCCACGAGGAACGGCCCGTCGGGACCGATCGTCGGCACGTCCACCCGCAGCTCGCGCTGCGCCATGTCGCCCTTGCCGAACTGGATGTAGACGCGACCGACCTTGGGTTCGGTCCTGGGGTCGGGGTGAATCACGAACGACCCCATCTTCGTCAACGTGCCGTCGCGGGTGAGGAGCGAGACCTCGTAGGTGGAGCGACCCTGGGCATCGGCGGTGATCTCGACCGACAGGGTGCGGTTCGCGCTGGTGGTGATCTCGGTGGTGGGCATCAAGGCTCCTTCGAGGCGGCATCTCCTGGTGAGAACTAAGCTACAGGGTAAATATATATCTTGCAATGCGCTTGAGGGAGAGATCTCCCCCAACAAGAGGGCCCTCCAGGGGATGTACCGACCGGCCACCCCATGGGAGGAGAGCTCTCCCCTCATGGGGTGGCCGAGATGAGAGGAGAGATCTCCCCCACCGCGCTCGTCTTGTGACTGCGCTTCAGATGGGCGGCGGACTCCACGCCGGCGTAGCGCCGCTTCCCCAGGGACAACAAGCAACGCGCCCCGGGATACACGGGAATGTCCCTGCCGCGCCGGCCGCCGCGCCGCTTGCTTCTGCAGGTTGCTTCTGCTGGTTGCTACTCGGCGTTGCTACTCGCGGTTGCTTCTCGGGGTTGCTACTCGCGGTTGCCCCAGGCGATGCCGTCCGAGATGGCCTTTCCGCAGCTCAGAGCCCATTTGTCCACGGACTGGCGGAAGCCGACTACTTCTCCCAGTAGCTGCGGTGCCGGAACAAGCCCCAGGCGCTGGAGCCATACCCGAACGAAGAGCAGAGGAAGAGCCGGAGAGGAGAATAGGCGCGCAGAGCCGGTGCGGAGAGGAGATCCCGGCAACCTGCTGCTGCGCGCCGACGGCGTGGTGGTTGTCCGCTGCGCGGTGGCCCGGCGGCACGGCTTCGCGGAGCCACCGGCCAGTAGGGGAGAGCGGGGGAGAGGGGCCGACGGGGCGACAGGTTCGATAGCTCGCCGCCCCGACCGGTGTCCGGCACCCCTTCTGCTCCCAGCGCATTCGAGTGCGGTGAGCTGCGCGGCGCGCTCGGTCGGGATGTCGGCGCGTCTGCTGCGGCTGTTGGCGATGAACAGGCCGAGACTGATCTCCACGGTGCGCCGTAGGAGCTGTACCTTCGGCGCGGCAAGGTGGTGATGTACGTCGACGTCGTCAGGACCGGTGCGCCGTTCACGGCCGAGGACTTGCGCAGGCTCGCCCCGATGGCCGTCCGGCGAGCCGCATCGCTCGGATGACGCAGCTGACACAGTCACTGGTTGTGCAGGTCCTGCGCGGGCCGCTTTGATTCGTCACTGGGAGGTTTCCTGCCGCGGCTTGCATGCGCAGCCGTCCGCTACGCATCGGCAGCGCAGCTCCGCGATCGGGATCTGCGTCTCGGTCCGCAGTCCGCCCGGGCAGGCGTGGTGTGCGCCGAGCTGGCACTCTGCGGTGACGTACCGGCCACCGAGCCGCAGGTCGAAGCGGACCATCGTGTCGATGGCCTCGCGGTGCGGCGGCCAGATGCTCTTGTCGACGCGCCGTTCCTCCCCGCGCGCTACCTTCGGGGCCGTGGTCACCTTGCTCCCCGGTGGCGTGCGCAGGCCACGACGGCCCAGCCGAGCAGTTCACCCGGTTCGGCAGGCTCGGTGTACACGTGGCCGTCAGGCCGTAGCTCTCCTGCGTGTTCCCCTTGGTGCCAGCAGGTGCGGGCGTGCAGCTGGTCGTCCCCCAGGCCGTCGCCGGAGCGCTCCATCAAGCGTGTGATGTTCATGCTGCAACCCTCGGGCAACGCTGCGTCACAGCCGATACCCTGTCGGTGATCTCACCATGAGATGAGCTCGCAGGGAGAGCCATGGGGACAGCGCTCGAACCGATCAGCCTGCCCGAGGCCTCGTGGCAGAACGGCGAGGTCCGGGCGGCCCTGCGCGAGCGCCGGATGGGCGACCTGTTCCGCTACGTTCAGCACCACAGCGGTGCCAGTCAGGCCCGCATCGCGGTCCAGGTCGGCATGACGCAGAGCCGCGTGAACGAGATCATCAACGGGCGGCGCGATGTCGTCCGTCTCGACGTCTTCGAGCGGATCGCCGACGGCCTGCGCATGCCGAACGAAGCCCGCCGGCTGCTCGGCCTCGCACCCCAGCGTGAGAAGCGCACCCCTGGTGCGGCCTTCGACCTGGCCGCGTTCCCCGAGATCGTCCGCGTCTTCGTCGACCAGGCCGCAGCCGCCGCCGAGATCCAGCGCGCCGCCCGGTCCGCGAAGGAACTCGACGTTCTGGCCGTCCGCGGCCTCGGCCTGCTCGCACTCCGCGACTCCCTGCTGCGCACCCACCTCGACCGCGACGGCGACAAGCCGCCCCGGCTGCGCGTGCTGCTCCTCGACCCCGACTCGCCCGCCGCGGCCCGGCGCGCTGAGGAGATCGGGGAGTCGGTCGAGTCTCTCGCCGGCGGCGTGCGCCTGGCCGAGGCCCGCCTGCGTGAGCTCGCCGAGGCCGGGCATGTCGAGGTCTACCGCTACCGCACGCTGCCGGTGTGGCGGGTCATCCGGCTCGACACGACGCTGTACGTCAGCGCGTTCGATGCCGGGTGGGAGGGGCACGAGTCCGCGACGTACAAGGTGCTTGCGACGCCGCACGGGCCCTTGTACCGGGGGTGGCGGCGAGGGTTTGATGCCATGGTCGACGACGCTGAGCGCGTGATCTGACGGAGGAACAGCAGTGGCAATCGAAGCGGAGCTCAAGGCCCGGGTGCTAGACCCGGAAGGCGTTATGCGCCAGCTGGAGGACGCGCACGGACCGGGCCGGCCGGAGGTCTACCGGGACACCTACTACGACGCGTCGGACGGCTCACTGATGGGCGCGGACCGGGAGCTTCGGATTCGCACCGTGCACGGGCCGGACGACACCCGCACGGTGCTGACATACAAGAGCGCCCGGGTGGACGAGGCGTCCGGCTCGAAGCCCGAGGCCGAGACCCGCGTTGAGGACGCGGAGGCCGCGCACGAGATCGTGCGCGGGCTCGGCTTCGTCCCGCGGATCGCCTTCGAGAAGCGCTGCCGGAACTACACGTTCGAGCGGGACGGGCGCGAGCTGCTGGCCACCCTCGTCCGCGTGCCCGAGATCGACGGCACATTCATCGAGCTGGAGACCATCGCCAAGACGGAGGATGACCTCGAGTCGGCCCTCGCGGTCGTCCGCTCGGTGCTGTCCGGTCTCGGCATCGCCGAGGACGACCTCACCACCGAGCAATACACCGACGCCGTTGCCGCAGCCCGCTAACGACAAGACCTTTCGCACCCACCCGGCAACGTCCCCGGCAACCAGGACGACACGGCAGTCATGGTGGCGCCCCGGGCAGGCAATGGGAGTGAGCCGGGACGCCACATGCTGATCACCTCACTCATCGGAACCGCTGGGCTGAGGTCGCTGTACGCCGCCGACGTGATCGAGGCCGGCCGGCAGCTCGGGACCGACGTTGCCGAGCGCAACGCCCACGCCATGCTCTACCACCGGCTGGTAGCCCGAGGACTGGACCCCGCGGCACTGCTGCTGTGGGACTTCCACACCCTGGCCCCGCTGCCCAAGCAGGAGGTGCCCTGCGGCTAGTACGGCGCGGGAATCCCTGGCCTGCCGTGGCCGGCGCTGCGGGTTGGGTAGCCGGCGACCGCGTACCCCAACCCGCGCCTGTTCGTTGAGTACACCGAGCGTCCCGACCAGGGCGCGCGGTGATGCCCTGCTCCACCGTCTGGCACGTACACCCCCACAGCGCCCGGACGCCGGCACGGCACCGGCTGCCCGGGGCGGCCGGCCGTACACACCGGCCGCCCCGATCCGAGCCCCGAACACGCCGAAGGCCGCCATCCCGCGCGCGGGACGGTGGCCTTCCGTACCGCTCAGAATCCGGGGTACTGGGGGCCGTCCGGGGCGATGAACCGGGCGCCCATGTCGTTCAGGTTGAGGTAGACCAGCGCGGTGACCGACCCCCAGCGGGCTGGCATGCCCTCGTGCTCGCGGTCCGGCCACCCGCGCCTGCGCGCCGGGTCGTGGGTCAGTCGGTGTCGGTCGGTGTCTGGTCGTTGCCTGTGGCGGGTTTGATGCCGAGTTTGGTTTCGGCGGTGGTCCAGTCGGTGGCGATGGCCTGCTGGGCGGCGGTGAGGGTGATCTGGTTCTTGCAGATGGCGGTGTGGAGGTGGGTTTCGACGCTGTCCTTCGGGTTGTTGGGGCCCTTGCCGGGGATGTGGCCGGGGGAGGGCGGTTCGATCCAGAGGTTGCGGGGGTCGTTGGGGTCGCCGCCGAGCTGGAGGCTGATGAGGTGGTCGTACTCGGCGTCGCCCATCGGTCCGGTGTAGCCGTAGGAGGCGGCGTTGCCTGCCTTCTCCTTGTTCGTGATGTTCACGGGCGGGCGGATGGTGGAGGTGTAGCCGCCGGTCTTGCAGATCGTCTGCGCGATGGTGGCCTGGGTGACGGCGGGGCTGGTCGCACCGGGGGTGCAGGCGGGGTCGGGCAGCGGCTGCTTCGCGGGCGTGTACCGGAAGTGGCAGGTGCCGGGCGCGGGCTGCGCCTGCGCGGTGTAGGTGGCCCTTGGTCCGGTGCCGACCGGGATCGCCGTCGTGCCGCCGGATGCGGCCGCGGGCGGGGAGCGGCGTTGCCTGCGGGCTTCCCGCTCTTGCCGCCGGGGCTTGCCGGGGTGCAGCCGGAAGCGGCGAGCAGTGCCGCCGCGGCGACGGCCAGGGCGCAACGAGCCGTGAACTGCACAGACTCCTCCGAAACGTCAGGAACACAAGGGGCGGCATGGCACACCCGCCCACTGATCGCGGGCGGATGCTCCGCGAACCGGACCCTACCCCCACGAACCCGGACCGATGTGACGGCCCGTACGACAGATGCTGCTGCGCGGCTCCACGGGGGGCAGCACCTGGGCGGCCGGGCACGGGGCTGCCGGGACGCAGTCCGTCCGGCCGGCAGCCCGTGGGTGGTCCTGGCCGTGGTGCCGCTAACTGCCGCGAAGGACGGATCGAGGGACGTGGCAGGGCCGAGTAGCGAGCCCTGCTCGGTGATGTCGGCGCTCCCGCCAAGGATGGCGAGCTGCTCACCCGGAATGGCCAGCGGGGCCATGGCCGCCCGGGGCCGCTCGCCGGTGGTGGCCGATGCTGGGGCGGAGGCTGCACCGTGCTGCGCGGAGATCGGCTCCTGGGTGCCCGGCGCGGCGGGTGGGCGTTGCAGTGTCGTTGGGCGTGTGCGGGTGCTGGATGGTCGGTCAGAAACGGGGTGGCAATGTGGAGTTCATGTCACAGGTCTACCCGCGTAGGCCGGTGGTGCGCTGTCATGGGGACTGCCCGGTTCCGCGTCGCCCCGAACCCCATGGAGGCCCCCCGATGCGTGCCCTGCCCCGAACCCTGACCGCCGCCGCCGGCGTCCTGGCCCTGACCGCCGCAGCCGTCGTGGTCGGCACCGCAGATACCGCCCAGGCCGCGACCTGCTCGCAGTCCTACCTGCCGCTGCCCGACCCGACCTGCACGCCCGGCACCTACAACCCGGACGTCACCCAGTCCACCATCGGCTCCACCATCTGCGTCTCCGGCTGGACCACCACCGTCCGCCCCCCGACGTCCTACACCAACCCGCTCAAGGCCCAGGGCATCATCGACTACGGCTACGCCGACACCAACATGGCCGACTACGAGGAGGACCACCTCGTCCCCCTCGAACTCGGCGGCGCACCCCGCGACCCGGGCAACCTGTGGCCCGAGCCGCACTACGGCACCAAGACCGCCTACACCAAGGACGGCGTCGAGACGAAGCTGAAGAACGCCGTCTGCGCCGGCACCATCACTCTGTCCGCGGCCCGCAACGCGATCCGCACCAACTGGACCACCGCCCTCCAGGTCACCGGCATCGGCTGACCACCCGCCGCAGGTATCGGCCGCCCCGGGAGCAGCGCGCAGCAGGGCGCCCCGGGGGCCGGCCGATCGTTCCCATGCAGCGCCCGCGAACCCTGGTGGGCGCTGTGGCGGGAGTACGCCGCGGCCGCGGCGCCGGCCAGCCGGGGACATCGCAGCCCGGTGGCCTTCTCCCGGAGCGTGCGCTCGGTCCTGCTTCCAGGTGCCGCCTACCGCACCGATGCCGAGCTGGCGGTCGAGCACGGCGGGTGTGTCCTCCCACCGCTGACCGGCCCGGCCTGGAACCGCCTCGCCGACGACGGTGCTCTGCAGCTGCAGGTCCTCGACCCCGCCGGCCGGGGCCCGGACCACCTGGCCTGGTTCCTGGACGATCACGGGCTTCGCACGGTGGAGACGGTCCGGCTGGCGGCCTGATGGGCGAGGCGGGGCGGACACCGGCTCGCCCCCGCCACGAGCCTCCGCAGCGCGCGGCAACGGGTCGCTCTGCGGGCAGATCTCGCACTTCGGGCGCTCGGCGAACTCAGCGAATAGAAAAAGCCCAGGTCAGCCGAGGTCATTTGACTTTCCAAAGGGCAGAGCGGTAAAAAAGTGCCGTGACCCGAGCGGGTTACGACTGCTGCCGCATCAGCCCCGCCATGAGCTAAAGTCCTTGACGGTGCACCAGATGATGGATAAGCTTTTCCAAGCATCAGGGCGAGGCGAAACATCAGCCAAGCCAGAGCATCAATTAGAACGTCAGCAATACACCCGATGTGCATCAATCCGAAGTTTGGATTGATTCGATTCCCGGAAGAATTGGGAATCGAAGGCACCTTCGGGCCTTTTCTGCATCCAATAACTTCATAGCCGCCCCGCAGAGGGGCTTTTTTGTACCCAAAAACGACCACAGACAAGGGAGAGCCATGCCTACGCAGCGCGCATCCGCGACTCTTCTGACCATCTCCAAGGGAGCTTTCAAACTTGGCCTTCCCGTTCCGAAGCCAATCCCGAGGGGGATCACAGCAATCATCAGCCTGTCTATGATCGCGGGACATTACCTTCCGGCTATCATCTCTCAGAATCCTCCCCCGGTTACAAATTCTCCGACGTCCGCAACGTCGACACGGTACCCTGGCAGCGACTATTGAAAGTTGGCGGCATGCATCTTTACAGCTAGTTTTTTGTCGCGAAGCATAGGAATTGCTTCGGGGCTTATTTTTTTGCCTTCTTGTGCCCGGTTTGAACCGTTATGTCCTCTGCGGGATGTTAGGAGGATGTTCATAGCGGAGAGGGAACGGGAAAGCCCGGTCCGCTGGTACGCGGACCGGGTCCCGGGCCTGGGCGGGACGTCGGGCGGTGAGAGGTCGGCCTCTGCATGAAGACGCCGATCTGGTGCCGCGGCCAGTCCTCCGAGGTTGGCGACGCCTGCCGGGAGGTGATCGACCAGCTGCTGGAGGTCAATGCGCTCTACCGGCTCCGCGCGGCCCAGGGGATCCTCGGGCTGCGGAAGAAGTACGGCGACCAGCGGCTGGAGGCGGCCTGCGCCAAGGCCATCGCCGTCGGTGACCCCTCCTACCGCACCATCAAGGGCATCCTGATCGCGAGCACCGAGACCGACCCCGAGCCGGAGACCGGCGGCGCTGGCGCCGCGGCCTTCCTCCACGACGCCGAGGGCCTGTTCGCCGCGAACATCCCGTCCCAGAACTCCGGCGAGCCCGAGGGCACCCCGGGCCGCGATGGCGCCGAGGAGGCTGTTCGATGAGTGTGATGGACACCGCCCTGCGCGAGTCGCTGAAGGCGCTTCGGCTCTCCGGGATGGTGGAGACCCTCGATGCGCGGCTGATCCAGGCCCACAGCGGTGAACTCGGCCACCTGGACTTCCTGCAGGTCCTCTGCCAGGACGAGATCACCCGCCGCGAGACGGTCGCCTTCCAACGGCGGCTGCAGAAGGCGAGTTCGAGCAGCAGGTCACCCTTGAGGAGTTCGACTTCGGCGCTTCCCCGAAGCTGCCCGCGGCCCAGATCCGCGACCTGGCCGCCCTGTGCTGGCTCCATGCCGGCGAGTCGGTGATCTTGTTCGGGCCCGTGGGCGTCGGCAAGACACACGTCGCCGAGGCCCTCGGGCACCTCGCCGTCCGACAGGGCGCGAACGTCCGCTTCACGAAAACCAGCCGGGTCCTGGCCGAGCTCGCCAGCGGCCACGCGGACCGCACCTGGGACAAGCGGATGCGGGAGCTGATCCGCCCGGACGTGCTGATCCTGGACGACTTCGCCATGCGGCAGCTGAGCGCGGCCCAGGCCGACGACCTCTACGAACTGGTCTCCGAGCGGCAGGGCCGCTCGCTGATCATCACCAGCAACCGGGCGCCCAGCGACTGGTATCCGCTCTTCCCCAACCCTGTTGTCGCCGAGTCGCTGCTGGACCGGCTGATCAACACCAGCCACCAGGTCATCATGAACGGCCCTAGCTATCGCCCGAACAAGCGCCCCAGGAATCCCGCCGAGAAGAGCGGACCAGCTGTCTCATAGAACGGCGGACCACCAGGGTCGGTGCCCGGCGAAGGCTCAGGGCACCGACCCGGCGCTAGCTGACGTTGATGTCGAAGGTGCAGACGCTGCCGTCCGCGTTCGTCAGGGTGACCGGCCCGAACGTGATGATCACGTATGAGGAGTTAGCCCCTGGACCTCTGTAATACCCGGTCGCCCCGGTGACCCGGAACGCCAGGGCTGCGAGCGTCGAAGCAGTCTGTTCGTCGGCATCGATCCTGGGCTGGGCCAGCTCGGGATGTCCGTTGGCCTCCGCCCACTCGCAGAAGCTGCGGGAGTCGCGGCTCATGTCGGGGAGGAGGCTCTGGTTGGCCCAGGCCCACATCCATGAGCCGGCCCGCGGGGCGAAGCTGCCCAGGATCTGCGCGGGCGCAGTCGCGGTCTTGTCGGGGAAGGTCCAGGTGATGATGCCGGTCGTCTGGTCCAGATCCCAGCGGTCCGCCGAGCCCAAGCCCCAGGACATGTGAGCCCGACCCACCTGCTCGATCATCTCTTCACCCTGCAGCAGGAGTGCGCTCAGGTCAGCTCGCTCCCCAGCCTGACCTGCACCATCCGCCTTGATCGCCCGCTTGAACATTCCCATGCGGCGGAGTCTGCCAGACGCCTCCGACCGGCCGACGATGCCCCCGCACGACTGGTCCCCTCAGCAGCGACACGGTGGGGAATTACGTGACCAACCGGGTTGGGGAATTACGCGATCGTCCACACCTGCCGGTCCCCGCCCTTCCCGCCGTCCTTGCCGGCGGCAGGCGAAGCACTACCCGGCCCTGGCCTTGGACCGGTTGCGGAGCGCGGTGAAGAAGTCGAGGGCCGCCGCATGGCCGCGGGGGCCGCACAGTTCGTGGCCGCCGAACCGGAAGACCTCGTAGCCGGCCAGCCGCAGACGGCGATCCTCCGCGACCATCGCCGCGTACGCCGCCGGATCCGGAACCCGGTCCTCGACCTTGATGTCCGCGAACGGTGTCCCGGACGGCACAGCAGCTGACGGCCGGGAGTAGTGCTGCGCCCCGTCGACCTCGATGACGATCCGCTCGCGGCCGGGCAGGAGCAGCAGGAAGTCCATCCGCTGGCGGGCAAGCAGGCCCGGCCGTGAAGGGCGGCGGACGTAGGGGTCGTAGTGCAGGTACACCTGCGGGATCAGCGCCGGAAGGTCGAGGCCGCCGGGCTGCGGGTAGAAGGTGCCGTAGGCGTCGAACAGGACCCGCTCCGGCGGGGAGTCGAGGCTGGCCCGCAGTCGCTTGTGCAGGTGGCGAGCCGCTTCGGCGTCCTCATCGCCGGCCCGGTCCGGCTGCCGGCTGCGCCACCAGTCGGCCAGGGCCCGCAGGGTCAGCCCGTCCGGGCCGAGCGGCCGGTCGTAGACCAGGCAGTGCTCGCCGTTCTCGACGATCTCCAGGATGTTGTCCACGGCGTCCCGCAGCACGATCTTCGGCTTCGGCCCGTCAGCCGCGAAGATCAGATTCTTGAAGCTCCCGTCGACGCCGCGCGGACCCATCGACCCGAGCACGGCCTCCAACTCGGCGTCGTCGTAGTCCTCCACGAACCGTTGGGCGACCCGAACCAGGTCGGTCAGGGACAGGTTCTGCAGGCGGCCGGTCACGTACCGGGCCTTGCTGGCGAAGGCCTCTTCTTCGGTACCCGGGGCGAGCCCGAGCCGCTCGCATACCGCGGGGACGTTGTAGGACTTCAACTGTGCGACGGCGCCGGCTATCGCCGACCGAAGCGTCTGCGCCTTCACCACGGACCCCATCCGCGGATGCTACCCAGCCGCACTGACCCGCAGGCGCAGATCTGCATGGCCGGCCCCAGGGCCCCGGCCGCCTGGGAAACCGGGTGCGGCGCGCGGGGCTGCTGCGTTCGGGTGGCGACGGGATTCAACCCGGCACCAGGGAGGGCATCGCCTCCAGCATGACCACACCCGTACGCCGTCGCCGTCGTCCGTCCGCAACCACCGCGCCCGCAGCCGCCCCTGCACCCCGGCCGGTCGGCTGCAGCTGCCGGACCTGGTCCACCGAGCGCATCACACCAGACGGGACCGTCGTTCGGACGCTGTGGCACGAACCTGCGTGCACGACCAAACGGTGACCGCGAACGCGGCTACCCCCCCAGGGGTCCCGACCACGCCCGGCGGCGAGCCCGGAAGCCCCCGGACCCAACAAACCCGCGCACCACTCCCGCCTGCCGGCTCTGGTTGACACCTCCGGCCTGGCCGCCCCGGCCAGCAGTACCCGGCGCACCTCTCGGCCCGCCCGTCAGCTGGTCGGCCGGAGGATGTCGGCAGCGGGAGCTACCGTGCCCCCGTGAACGCCGACGCCCTATCCCTCCCGCCAGTCGAAGACCTGGTCGACCAAGCGGTCGATGCGATGGCCCGCACGGGAGAGTGGACGGCGGGCCAGCTGCTGCTCGCCGAGCTGGAGCACCGCGACGAGGACGCCCTGTGGGAGGGCGCGCTGCTCCTGCTCGGCGTCCTGGCGACGTGCCCGGTCTACGGCCTGACCGAGCGCGCCGGGGTGGACCGCCTGCGGGCCGTGGCCCGCTCGACACCGGACCCGGTCACGTCACTGGTCCTGGAGGTACAGGCCGAGCACCGGGAAGCCGGTCAGGCGGCAGCGCGCGTGGTCTGGGAGCAGGCGGACGCCGAGGTCCGACGGGTCGGTCTGCTGCAGCTGCTGGCCGTGGTGTGCTCGGCGGTCGGTTCCGACCACGGCCGGCTCAGGCCCGCGCAGACCGTGGCCCTGATCAAGAAACTCGTCCGCACCAGCACGCCGGACCTCCCGCACACCCCGCACCCGACCTCCTGACCCCTGCCCGGCCGGTCGGCCGCCGGGGGCGGGGTGGGCGGTCAGGTGGGTGGGGTCGGGGCGGGTTCTGGGTTGGGGGCGTGGGTGACGGCGTCGTCGAGGACGGCACAGAGCCGGGCGAGGTCGGTGGGGTCGAACATGGCGGCGGCGGGCAGTGCGAGGGCGAGGGCGCCGATGGTGCCCAGGGTGAGGGTCTCGGTGGGGGTGAGGGTGATCGGCTGCTGGGTTCGTCGGGCTCCGAGCAGGACGTAGCCGTCGAGGCGGTAGCGGGTTTCCCAGCCGACGCCGCCGAGGTAGCCGTCGGTGGGGTCGAGGTCGGCGCCTGCGCGGGAGACGGCGCTGGCGAACCGTTCCAGGACGGCTGAGCTTTGCCCCGTGACGTGGGCACCCTGACACTTGGATCTTGTAGATCCAGGAAGGGAAGTCCAGGTGGGACGTCCGTCGAGGTACTCGGACGAGTTCCGTCGTGATGCCGTCGCGCTGTACCGGGCCTCGGAGGGCCGGCACACGTTCGCAGCGGTCGCGAGGGAGATCGGGGTCAACCACGAGACGCTGCGGAACTGGGTGCGGGCCGCCGACGCCGAGCCGGCGTCGGCCGAGCAGGCCCTCAACGCGGACGAGCGGTCCGATCTCGCGCGGTTGCGCAAGGCCGAGCGGGAGTGGCAGGCCGAAAGGGAGATCCTGCGCCGGGCAGCGGCCTATTTCGCACGGGAGATGAAGTGAGGGCCCGCCGCTGGGACTTCATCTCCACCCACGCCGCCGAGTTCGGCATCCAGCGGCTGTGCGAGGTCCTGGGCGTCGCCCGTTCCGGGTACTACGCCTGGCGGGCTGGTGCCCGGGCCCGCGCCGACCGGGCAGCGGCCGAGGCCGCACTCGTACGCGAGATCCGCGCAGTCCACCAGGAGACGCGGGGCGCCTGCGGGGTGCCAAGGGTGCACGCCGAACTGCGAGCCCAGGGCCGGGTGGTCAACCGTAAACGGATAGCACGCCTGATGCGCGAGCACGGCATCATCGGCCGCCACCTGAGCAAACGCTGCCGCACGACGATTCCGGACATGACCGCACCGCCGGCACCGGACCTGATCGGACGCGACTTCACGGCGCCGGCGCCCGACACCCGGTGGGTAGGCGACATCACGTATCTGCCGATCGGCGGCTCCTGGATGTACCTGGCCACCGTCATCGACCTGCACTCGCGCCGCCTGGTGGGCTGGTCGCTGGCCGACCACATGCGCACCGGCCTGGTCGCCGACGCCCTGGAGGCCGCGGTGGCCGCCCGCGGCGGCCGAGTCTGCGGCGTGATTTTCCACTCGGACAGGGGCTCGCAATACGGCTCGGCTGAGTTCGCGAGACTCTGCCGACGCCACGGTGTCCGGCGAAGCATGGGAAAGGTCGGCTCCAGCTACGACAACGCCGTCGCGGAGAGCTTCTTCGCCTCACTCAAAAGGGAGTTGATGCCCGGAGTGCGATGGGCCAGTCGGCATCAGGCGAGACTGGAGGTGTTCCGCTGGATCTCCTTCTATAACCTCCGCCGGCGTCACTCCACGCTCGGCTACCTCAGCCCGATCCAGTTCGAACAGCAGCCAGCGGCAACCCGTAAGATCACCCTCGCCGCATGAAACTCCGGTGTCCACGTCCCGGGGGAAGGCTCAAGTAGGCCGTCCACCTCGTAGGCGTACACCCGTCCCTCCTGGTGCGCCATGGTGTTGTGTGCCCGCACCGCCGTGGTGAGTTCCGTCGGCAGGGCCGAGGCCTCGGCCGCCAGAGCCGCCCGGCCGGCCGCCGAGGCGAGCTCCGCCAGACCGTTGCAGGGAGACCGCGGCCAGCGCGTTGGATAGCCGTACGTGCACCGGTCGTCGCTGGGGCGGAAGCCCGACCAGGACATGCCGGTGACCGCCACCGGTGCGCCACGCCCACCGCGCTGCAGGGTGTCTCCGGAGGCCGGGCCGCCCCGGGGCGGCCCGCCGAGTACCTGCGCGCCGAACACGGCGCCGTCGTCCTCCTCGCCCTGCTGTTCAGTCTGGCCATGAACCCGCCCGCGGCACCCGGTCCGGATGACGCACTCCCCTCCCTGCCCGGCATCGCCGACGCGGTCGACATCGTCCTCGAAGGCTTCGTTCCCCACCGGTGGCCGGGGCGGGCCGGCCATGTGGTCGAACGACGGGCTGCACCGGTCGTCGTCACGGCCCCCGCCCCGCTGAAGTCCCGTGATTGCGGCGGGCTGGGGACAGCGCGTCGTCAGTCCCGGGGCCCGCGGAGCCGGCCCGGGAGGTTCACCTCCCGGGGGACGCCCCACGGGTTGCCCTCCCGCAGCGGCGGCGGCAGGAACGCGTCCGGGGCGTTCTGGTAGGCGATCGGGCGGAGCCAGCGGGTGATGGCGCGAGTGCCGACGCTGGTGTGCAGCGGGGAGGTGGTGGCGGGCCAGGGGCCGCCGTGGTGCATGGCGGCGGTGACGGCCACCCCGGTGGGCCAGCCGTTCCAGACCAGGCGGCCCGTGCGCAGGGCGGCGGTCAGGGCGTGGAAGAGTTCCTCGTCCTCACTTTCCTCGCCCTGGACGGTGGCGGTGAGACCGCCCGGGAGGGCGCGCAGGGTCTCCAGCAGGTCCTCGCGGGTGGGGTAGGTGACGACCAGGGCGGCCGGGCCGAAGCACTCCTCCAGGAGCGCAGGGGAGGTGCGTAGCGCGTCGGCTGTGGTGGCGAGCAGGGCTGGGGCGGCGTGGCGGGGGTCGGCAGGGTGGGGCGGGTGGTGCAGGGGCCGCACCGCGGGGTGGGCGGCGAGGGCGGTGAGCGTGCTGCGGTAGGCGTCCGCGATCCACTCGCCCAGCAGGGGGCCGGGGCCCTCGAGGCGAACTCCTCGCGCAGGGCGTCCTCCAGGCCGTTGCCGTCCGGCAGGAACAGCAGGCCCGGCTTGGTGCAGAACTGGCCCTGGCCCAGCGTCGCCGACGCCGCGAACTCGCGTGCGAGGTCGGCGCCGCGGGCCGCGTGGGCCGCCGGGGTCACCACCACCGGGTTGAGGGAGCCGAGTTCGCCGTAGAACGGGATCGGGTCCGGGCGGGCCGCCGCCAGGTCGAACAGGGCACGGCCGCCCGCCGTGGAGCCGGTGAAGCCGACCGCGCGGATCTCCGGGTCGGTGACCAGCGCGCGGCCCGCCTCCCGGCCGTGGACCACGCTCAGGACGCCTGCCGGTAGGACGTCCGCGGCGAGGCGGGCGGTCAGGTCGGAGAGGTGGGGGTGGCCCTCGTGGGCCTTGACCACCACCGGGCAGCCCGCCGCCAGTGCGCTCGCGGTGTCGCCGCCCAGCACCGAGAAGGCGAAGGGGAAGTTCGACGCCGAGAACACCGCGACCGGCCCCAGCGGCACCAGCATGCGGCGCAGGTCGGGGCGGGGCGCGGGCCGGGCCGCCGGGTCGGCGTGGTCGATCACCGCGTCCAGGAAGCCGCCGTCCTCGACCACGTCGGCGAACATCTCCAACTGCACCCGGGTGCGGTCGATCTCGCCCTTGAGGCGCTGCGTGCCGAGCCGGGTCTCCTCGTCGGCCACGGACGCCAGGTGGACGGCGTGGTCACCGAGTGCCTGCGAGAGGCCGTGCAGCAGCGCGGCCCGCCGGGGGAGGGGGAGCGTGGCGAGGGCCGGTGCGGCGGCGAGGGCCGCCTCCGCCGCCGACGCGGCGGAGGAGGAAGGGAGGGGGACATGTCGTACCTCTTCTGCGGGAGGGAGCGGGTCAGTGGGGGCGTCCTGCGACGCCCGGGCGAGGAGTTCCGCGATGTGCACGGCCTTGACGCGCGAGCGGGAGCGGCGCAGGCCGGTCCGGAGCTGGCGCAGGCAGCCCGGGTTGACCGCGACGACGTAGTCCACGCCGGCCGCCTCGATCTCGCGGACCTTGGCGTCGAGGATGCGGCGGGACTCGCGCGGCCTGAGCAGGGAGTAGGTGCCCGCCGCGCCGCAGCAGCCCGCGGCGGAGGGCAGTTCGACGTAGTCGGCGACCCGGTCGAGCAGGGCGCGGGGCTCCTTCCAGACGCCGAGGCCGTTGCGCAGGTGGCAGGAGTCCTGGAGGGTGACGCGGGCCTGGCGGCCGTCCACCCGGAGTTCGCCCAACTCCTTTGAAGGGAGAGGGAGTCGGTTCCCCGGCGGGTCCTCCGCCGCGCCCCCGTCGGCGAGCAGCTCGGAGATCTCCTTCACCCGGTCCCGGCCGAGGACCGAGGCGAGGTGGGCCGCGCAGCCGCCGGACGTGGTGACGATGGTGCCGGGCAGGTCCGCGCCGAGGCGGTGGGCGAGGCGCTCGCCGGCCGCCGTGTCGCCGTTGTGGGCGTGCAGGGCGCCGCAGCAGCCCTGGCCGGTGGGCACGGCGAGATTCGGCACCAGTTGCCGCGCGGCCCGGCTGACCTCGGGGAACAGCACCTGTTCGAAGCAGCCGAGCATCAGGGACGCCTCCGGCGCGCCGGCCCCGGCCGCCACACCGGGGCTCGGCCGCCGCACCTTCCGCAGCACGGCCCCCGGCAGCCGCCGCACCGCCCCCGCGAGGCGGAACGCCTCCCGCAGTCGCGTCACCAGCATCAGGGAGCGCGCGAGGAGGGGTTGGCGGCGGCCCTTCCACTGGTGGTCGCGCCACTGCTCCAGGAGCTGCCCGTACTCGACCCCGGCGGGGCAGACCGGTTCGCAGGCGCGGCAGCCCAGGCACTGGGAGGCCTGTTCGGTGAGGGTGGGGTCGTAGGGGTCGAGGTCGCCGTCCTGGAGGGCGCGCATCAGGTTGATCCGGCCGCGCGGGGAGGACGCCTCGTCGCCGGTCGCCGCGTACGTCGGGCAGGCGGGCAGGCAGAAGCCGCACGAGATGCAGCGGGAGAGCAGGTCGGGGTCGAAGACGGGCCCGGTCGGGTCCGCCGCCTTCCGGGAGGTGCCGTTCATGAACCCAGCTTTCCGGGGTTGAGGATTCCGGCCGGGTCGAAGGCGCCCTTGACCCGGCGCAGCAGGGACATCTGGTCGGGGCCGAGCTGCGCCGACAGGTGGGGGAACTTGGCCGCGCCGACGCCGTGTTCGCCGGTGATGGTGCCGCCGAGTTCCAGGGCGGCGGAGAAGATCTCCCCGAAGGCGTGCTCGGCGCGGGCGACGGCCCCGGTGTTCTCGCGGGACCCGATGACGCAGGTCGGGTGGAGGTTGCCGTCGCCCGCGTGGCCGAAGGTGGCGATGGTGAGGTCGTGGCGTTCGGCGATCCGGTCGATCCGCTCCACCATCTCGGCGATCCGCGGGCGGGGCACGGTCGCGTCCTCCAGGATGGTGAGCGCCCCCAGCCGGGACAGCGCGGGCAGCGTGCAGCGGCGGGCGGCGAGCAGCGCCTCGGCCTCGGCGATCCGGGCGGCGGTGGTGACCTCCAGGGCGCCCCGGGCGGAGCAGGAGTCGCTCATCCGGGCCATGGTCCGGGCCACGGAGTCGGGTTCGCCGTCGTCGCCGAAGAGCAGCAGCGCCCCGGCGTCGGTGCGCAGGTCCAGCCCGGCGAACTCCTCCACGGCGCGGATGCAGGACCGGTCCAGGAACTCCAGGGTGGCGGGCAGCACGCCGTCGGAGATGATCGCGTCGACGGCCCGGCCCGCCGTGGCCAGGTCGGCGAAGTAGGCGACGCCGGTGCCGGAGGTGCGGGGCGCGGGGCGCAGCGCGAGGGTGGCCTCGGTGATGACGGCGAGGGTGCCCTCGGAACCGGTCAGCAGCCGGGTCAGGTCGTACCCGGCGACGTCCTTGTGGAGTCGGCCGCCGGTGCGGATGACCTCCCCGGTGGGCAGGACGGCCTCCAGTCCGAGGACGTAGTCGCGGGTGACGCCGTACTTCAGGCCGCGCAGTCCGCCCGCGTTGGTGGCGATGGTGCCGCCGATGGTGGCGACGGTGCGGCTGCCCGGATCGGGCGCCCACAGCAGGTCCTCGCGGGCGGCGGCGTCGGCGAGCGCCGCGCTGGTGACGCCCGGCTGCACGCGGGCGAGGAGCTCGGACGGGGCGATCTCCAGGACGCGGTTCAGGCGGGTGAGCGCGAGGACGATGCCGCCGTGCAGCGCGACGGTCGCGGCGCACAGGTTGGAGCCGGCGCCGCGCGGGACGACCGGGACGGCGTGCCGGGTGGCGAGTTCCAGGACGGCCGCCACCTCGCGGGTGTCGGCGGGGAAGACCACGGCGTCGGGCCGGGCGGAGAACAGCGGGGTCGCGTCCCGGCTGAAGGGGACCAGGTCACCGTCGGTGTCCCGGTAGTGGGCGTCGCCGACGATCGACTTCAGCGCGGCTCGGACAGGGGCTTGCACGGTTGCCTCCCGGCCGGTCCCGTCCCGCCCAGGGGGCGCGGGACGGGACCGGCGCTGGTACTAGAACTTGACGGTGGAGCGGTCCGCGATCAGGACGGGCGAGTCGTACACCGGGACGCCCCGGAAGGTGTACGTGCCGTTCTGCGCCGACCAGCCGGCGTCCGGGACGTCGTAGATGGCGCCCGTGCGCAGGTCGACGTAGACCGGGTCAGCGAAGTCGCCGCCGGTGAAGGTGAGGTCCGTCGCGGTGCTGGTGGTGCTCTCGGTGGGCTTGCCGGTGGCGGCCCACACGGCGACGACCTGGCGGCCGCTGGTGCGGTTGGCGAACGCCTGCACGGTCAGTGCGGTGGCGGGCGCGGCGCTCCAGTGGTAGCCGGGCAGCGGCGCCAGGGTGCTGTCGAAGACCGACGCCAGGGCCTGCACGGCGTAGAACGACGGCTTCGCGTAGCGCACCGACTTGTCGGTGCCGGTCCGGAGCAGGCCCTTGGTGTTGACCTTCCCCGGGTAGTTCAGGTCAGAGATGCTGAAGACGGAGGTGCTGATGCCCCGGCCCAGGTCGTTGAGGACCCGGCGCAGGAGCCACTTGGACTGGCTCAGCTCCGTCCAGTCCGTGTCGCCCAGCGCGCCGAAGCTGCCGGCGGTGCTGGGCGCGCCGTTCTCGCCCTGCCGGACCACCGCGCCCGGCGCGTACTGGTCGACCAGCGCCCTCAGCTTCGCGACCTGCTGGTACGTCCAGGCGTCGTCGGGGTCGGCGTTGTACGGGTGGTAGCTGACGCCGCCCAGCAGGTCGGACTTGCCCTGCTGGGAGAGCAGCGTCAGGAAGTTCTGGGCGTAGGTGACGTCGATCCCGGCCTCCTGTCCGAAGACCACTGCGCCGGGCTCGGCCGCTCGCACCAGGGTGGCCGTGCGGACGTAGAAGTCGGTGTAGTCGGCGACCGGGATGCCGGCGAGGTTGGGCTCGTTCCAGACCTCCCACTCGGTGACCCGGTCCTTGTACCGGTTCACCATCGCCCGCACCCAGGCGTCCCAGGCCGCCAGCGCCTCGGCGGAGGACGGCAGTTGGCCGCCGAGCCCGCTGTCGCCGCCCCCGGTGTAGATCCCGTTGCCGTACGACAGCTGGATCCACGGCTTGAGGCCCTGGGCGCGGGCGTCGTCGACGATCTTGTCCAGCCAGGTCCAGTCATAGACGCCCTTGGTCTTCTCGGTCTTGGCCCAGCCGCCCTGCAGGCGCACCCCGGTTGCGCCGAGCTTGCCGAGGTACGGCGAGAACGCCGGGTAGCTGGTGTAGTCCCGGTCGAGGGTCTCGGCGCCGACGAGCAGCTGGGAGGTGCCGATCTGGAGGGCGGGCGCGGCCCGACCTGCCCGAGGTACGGCCAGCCCTGCGGCCCGGACTCGGTGCCGGTGCGCACGTCGTCCAGCCAGGCGGTGCCGGTGGAGGACGCGGAGACGTCGGCCTGGAGCGCGCCCAGGGACGCGGTGGCGGTGCGGAACGCCAGGCGCCGGGCCCGGCGGGAGCCGTCGACGTAGACGTCGGCGGTGTCGGTGGACGGGTCGGCGACGACGCGGATGTCGTACCAGCGGTCGGCCGTGTAGGCGCCGAGGTCGACGCGGGTGGCACCGTCGTAGGTGTAGAGCTGCCCGTCGGCGCCCAGGGCGACGGTGACGCTGTGGCCGGCCGTGCCGTCGAGGTGCACGCCGACCGTCGCGGAGGTCTGCGCGGCGCGCAGCCGGAAGCCCGCGACGACCGTCGCGGCCGTGCTGCCGAAGGAGGCGCGCGCGGTGACGGACGAGGTGCTGGAGGTGTCGCGCAGTTGCAGACCGCGGTCGACGGTGCCCGGCACGTCCTGCACGGTGACGTCGCCGCTCGCGCCGGTCACGGACCAGCCGGAGGGCACCGTGCCGACGGCGGTCGAGTCGAAGTCGCCGGCCAGGTCTGCCGCCGAGGCCGGGGGCGCCGTTGCGGCGGACATCAGCCCGCCGACCAGGGCGGTCACCAGCAGGGCCGCGGAGGGGCGTCGGGTGGGGGCGCGTCGGGCGGTGGGGCGTCCGGCGCGGGAGGGTGTGTCGGAGGAGGAGTTGATCATGGGGGATTCCTGCCTTCTTCCGTGGTGGCCGGTGTCCTGCGGCGGGCCCGCCCCGCCGCAGGACACCGGGAGAGGGACCGGGGGTCAGTCCCGGGACTACGGGGCGGTGCTCGCGAGGCGGCTCTCCCGGTACGCGCGCAGCGTGTCCTCGTCCGCCGGGTAGGTGCCGCGCAGCGGGGCGCCGGCCAGGACGCGCTCGGTGATGAACGCCTCCAGGTCCTCCTGCTCGCGCGCCTGACGGGCGATCACCGGCACCAGGTGGCGCGGCACGCAGACCACGCCGTCCCGGTCGCCGACCAGGACGTCGCCCGGGTACACGGCGACACCCGCGCAGCCGACCGGGACCTGCGTGTCGACCGCGTGGTGCAGGGCCAGGTTGGTCATCGCGGCGGCGCCGGCCGAGTACACCGGCAGCGGCAGCGCGCCGATCTCCTCGACGTCTCGCAGCGTGCCGTCCGTGACCAGGCCGGCCGCGCCGCGCACCGACAGCCGGGACAGCAGGATGTTGCCCGCCGAGGCGGCCCGGCCCTGGCCGCGGCAGTCCATGACCAGGACCTGGCCGGGGCCGACCTGCTCGATCGCGGCGCGCTGCGGGTGGTCGTAGTCGTTGAAGACGTCGAGGGTGTCGATGTCCTCGCGCGCCGGGATGTAGCGCAGCGTGAACGCCTCGCCGACCATGCGCGGCCGGTCACCGGTCACCCGGCCGAGCCCGGCGAGGAAGGTGTTGCGCAGGCCCAGCTTGAACAACTGGGTGGTGAGGGTGGCGGTGCTGCTCTCGCGGAGCGCGGCCAGGTCGTCGGGGTTCAGCGGGGCCTGGGGCGTCTCGGTCATGATGCGGTTCCTCGCGGTCGGTCGGCGCCGTTCGGCGTCGGGGAGGTGGTGTCGGTTCCGGCTTCGGCGGCGGTCCCGAGGGCGGGGGAGAGGGAGGGGTCGGTGCCCGGCGGCCGGATCTGGGCGGTCAGACCGCCGTCCACGGTGAGCACCTGGCCGGTGACGAAGGAGGCGTCGGCTGAGGCCAGGAAGGCGACCGCCGCCGCGACGTCGGCGCCGTCGCCCATCCGGCCGAGCGGCACCGGCCGGATGCGGGCGCTGCGCTGCGCCGCGTCCAGCAGCTCGTACCGGTCGTTGATGACCGGGCCGGGCGCCACGGCGTTGACGCGGATGCCGAGCGGGGCGAGTTCCAGGGCGGTCGCCCTGGTGGTGGCCTCCACCGCGCCCTTGGAGGCGTCGTAGGCGACGGCCGCGCGGTGGGCGCGGGTCGCGCCGACGGAGGAGATGTTGACGACGGCGCCCCCGCCCGCATCACCCGGGCGGCGGCGACCGTGCACAGGAAGGTGCCGCGCGCGTTCACCGCGAAGCTGCGGTCCCAGTCCGCCGGGTCCAGGTCGAGGAGGCTGCCGCGGCCGAGCATCGCGGCGGCGGCGTTGTTGACCAGCACGTCCAGGCCGCCGAGTTCCGCCACGGCGCGGGCGACGAACGCCTGGACCTGCGCCGGGTCCGACACGTCGCCGGGGCAGGCGACGGCGCGCGCCCCGCCGTCCCGCAGCGCGGCCGCCGCCGCCTCCGCCTCCTGCGGGTCGGGGCCGTTGACGGCGATCGCGGCGCCCTCCTCGGCCAGCCGGACGGCGATGGCGAGCCCGATGTTGCGGGCGCCGCCGGTGACGAGCGCCACCCGGCTGGCGAACCGGCCGCCCGGGGCGGCGGGGGCCGCACCGCCCGCCGCGCCCGTCATCGGGCCACCTGCTGCCGGTCCACCACGGCCGCCGCGCTGGTCGACGCCCAGGTCAGCGGGCCCGCCGACGCCTCGACCAGCTCCGGGTCGAGGGTCATGCCGAGGCCGGGGCCGGACGGCACGTGCAGCCGGCCGCCGATGTAGCGCACCGGGTCGGTGACCACGTCGCGGGTGTAGAGCAGCGGGCCCACCGGGTCGCTGGGCTCGGTGACCGGCACCATCGCCATGGCGACGTGGGCGGCGGCGGCCGTGCCGATGGACAGTTCCTGGGTGGTGCCGACCAGGCAGGACTTTCCGGCGGCCTCCGCGATGGCGAAGATCCGGCGGGCCGGGGTGATCCCGCCGATCGCGATGACGCTCACGTTGAACACGTCGACCGCGTCGGCGGCGACCAGGTCCAGCGCCCAGCGGAAGCCGTAGACGTGCTCGCTGATCGGCACGGGGAGCCGGCCGCGGGCGTACACCAGGCCGCGCACGTCGTGGTTGGGGGCCGGGGCCTCCACCAGGTCGAAGCCCACGTCGGCCACCCGCTCGGCGAAGTTGCAGGCCGACTTGGCGTCCAGCAGGTTCGAGAAGTCCAGGGACTTGATGCGTATCCGGTCGCCGAACCGCTCGCGGGCGGTGCGCAGGAACCGCTCGTCCAGGTCGAGGCGGCGGCCCACGTACACCCGGAAGAACTCGAAGCCCTCGCCGAGGCGGCGCTCCACCATGGCGAGGTTGCGCTCGACGTCCTCCTCGCTCTGCTGCCGGAAGATCGGGTAGGCGATCGGCACGGACTCGCGGACCGCGCCGCCCAGCAGGTCGCAGACGCGCACGCCGAGCTGCTTGGCCGCCAGGTCCCAGAAGGCGATGTCGACCCGCACTTGACGGCGCGGCTCTTGTCGTAGATGTAGCCGGCCTGCGGGAAGTTGGCCTCCAGGCGGCGTTCCACCTCGGTCAGTTGGAGGGCGTCCAGGCCGACGAGGATCTCGTTGAGGGTGGCCTCCAGTTCGGGGACGTCGAAGTGGAAGCGCGGCAGGTGCTGCAGGTCGGACATCTCGCCGACGCCCACCAGGGAGCCGTCGTCGGTGTGCAGTTCGACGAGGATGTGGCCGCAGGTGATGCTGTTGTGCCGGGGGTGTTGATCGGGGTCAGGACGACCCTGGTCACCTTTGCCACTGGGGGCTCCGTTCCTGGTGCGGGGAGTGCGGGGAGTCGGCCGTCGTACGGGCGTGCCGGCCGGGGGCGCTGGCCAGCAGTTCGCGGGTGTAGTCGTGGGCGGGGGCGGCGTAGATCTCCTCCGCCGGGCCCTCCTCGACGATCCGGCCGTGGCGCATCACCGCGATGCGGTGGGCGACCGAGCGGACCACGGCCAGGTCGTGGGTGATGAACAGGTAGGCCATGCCGTGCGCGGCCTGCAGGTCGGCGAGCAGGTTGAGGACCTGGGCCTGGATCGACACGTCCAGGGCGCTGACCGCCTCGTCGCAGACGATGATCCGGGGGCGCAGGGCGAGGGCGCGGGCGATGGCGACGCGCTGCCGCTGGCCGCCGGAGAACGCGGACGGGAAGCGGTCCAGGGCGAAGGAGTCCAGGCCCACGTCCCGCAGCAGCCCGGTGAGGACGTCCTCGCCGGACTCCAGACCGTGCACCCGCAGCGGCTCCTGGAGGATCTGCCGGATCGTCATCCGGGGGTCCAGGCTGGCGTACGGGTTCTGGAAGACGACCTGCACCTCCCGCTGGAGGCGGCGCAGCTCGGCGGGGCCCGGCCGGGTCACGTCGATGCCGTCGTAGCGGACGGTGCCGCCGGAGGGCTGCTCCAGCCGCAGCAGCAGCTTGGTCAGGCTGGTCTTGCCCGAACCGGACTCGCCGACCAGCGCCAGCGTCCGGCCCGCCTCCACCCGCAGGCTGACGTCCTGGACGGCGTGCAGCTGCCCGGTGACCCGGCGCAGCGCCCCGCCCCGGACGGGGTAGCGCAGGTCGACGCCGTCGAACTCGACGAGCGGCGCGGCCCCGTCGGGCACTGCCGCGGCGGGCTCGGGCCCGCGCACCGGCGCGGTCCGCCTGGCGGGCAGTTCCACCGGGGCGTCGGCGAAGAGGCAGGCGGCCGCGTGGTCGGAGCCGTAGACCTTCAGCTCCGGCACGGTCGTCCGGCAGTCGTCCACGGCGACCGGACAGCGCGGGGCGAAGGAGCAGCCGGTGGCGCGCTCCCGCAGCCGGGGCGGCTGCCCCTCCACGGAGAACAGCCGGGTGCGGGCGGCCGCGTCGATGCGGGGCGTGGCTGCGAGCAGCGCCTGCGTGTACGGCATGCGCGGGTCCTCCAGGACGCGGGCGGCGGGGCCGCTCTCCACGACCCGGCCCGCGTACATCACCGCGACCCGGTCGGCCTGTTCGGCGACCACCCCGAGGTCGTGGGTGATCAGGATCAGGCCCATGCCGAGGTCGGCGCAGAGTGAGCGCAGCATTGCCATGATCTCCGCCTGCACGGCGACGTCCAGGGCGGTGGTCGGCTCGTCCGCGATGAGCAGTTCGGGCTTGGACGCGATCGCCAGGGCGATGGCGGCGCGCTGGCGCATGCCGCCGGACAGCTCGTGCGGGTACTGCCGCAACCTGCTCTCCGGGTCCGGCATTTGGGCCTGTTCCAGTGCCTGGACGGCCCGGCCGCGGGCCTCCGCCCGGCTCATCCGCTCGTGGGCGCGCACCGCGTCGGTGATCTGGGTGCCGATGGTGAGCAGCGGGTTCAGCGCGGAGGAGGGGTCCTGGAAGACCATCGCCACCCGCCGCCCGCGGACCGACCGCCACCCCTTGGCGTCCAGGGCGCGCAGCTCCTCGCCGTTGAGCCGGATGGAGCCGGTGGTGGCGCAGACCGGCTCGGGCGGGTTCAGCCCGAGCAGGCTGAGCGCCGTGACCGTCTTGCCGGACCCGGACTCGCCGACGACGGCCAGCGTCTCGCCCGCCTCCAGGCTGAGGTTCACGCTGTCCACCGCGCGCACGGGCGGGCTCGCCGGGATGGCGTCGAAGGTGACGCTGAGGTCCTTGATGTCGAGGAGGGGCATGGCGTCAGGCCCCCAGCTCTGCTTCGGCGAGGCGCCACTGGCCGTCTACGTCCAGCTGAATGCCCTTGAGGCTGCTGCTGTGGATGAGCGGCGACTTCGCCTGGTGCAGGAACACCCAGTAGTTGTTGTCGATGATGCGGCGCTGCGCGTCCGCGTATGCCTTCTTCCGTTCGGACCGGTCGGTGGACGCGGCACCGTCGGCGAGGAGCGCGTCGAGGACGCTGTCGTTGAGGCCGGACCAGTTGTTGGAGCCGCTGCTGGTGAAGTAGGGGTTGAAGGAGAGCGACGGGTCCAGGCGCGGGATGTCGACGACCAGCAGGGCGGCGTCGAAGTCCCGCTTCTTCATCCGGTCCAGCTGGGTCTGGAACTCCAGCACCTCCGCTTTCGGCGTGAAGCCCACCGCGGTGAGCTGGCTCTGCAGCAGTTCCGCGATGGTCGGGTCGGGGGCGCGGCGGCGGGCGACGAGAGTGATCGGCACCCCGCTGGGCAGCCCCGCGTCCTTGAGCGCCGCGGCCGCCGCGGCCGGGTCGTACGGCAGGGGGGCGATGGAGCCGTCGTAGAACCAGTCGGAGCTGGTCGCGAAGGACGGGGCGATGTCGTACTCGTCGCCCGCGGCCGCCTTGCCCACCGCGTGGCGGTCGACGGCCCGGGCGAACGCCACGCGCACCTTCGCGTCCTTGAAGGGGCCCGCGGTGGTGTTGAGGGCGACGTAGTAGGAGCGGCGAACCCCGGTGTCCTTGATGACGATGTGCTTGTCGTCGGCGAGCTGCTCGTACTCCTCCGGAGGCAGGGAGCGCACCAACTGGACGCCGCCCGTGGAGAGTTCGGCGCGCAGCACCTTGGGCTCGGTGACGAAGCGCACGACGACCTTGCCGAGCTTGGGCAGGCTGCTGCCGTCGGCGGCCTTCGCCCAGTACGCGCTGTTGCGCTCGGCGGTCAGTTGCACCTTGGAGCGCCACACCGAGAAGGTGAAGGGGCCGGTGCCGACGGGGTGGCGGCCGAAGTCCTTGCCGTGCTTCTCCAGCGCGGCCGGGGAGGCGATCATGCCCGCCTCGTGCGCCAGGTGGGTGAGCAGCAGCGGGTCCGGTGCCTTCAGTCTCAGCTTGACGGTCCTGGCGTCGGGCGCCTCGACGGAGGCGACCTTGGCGAGCGCGGACGCCTTGGTAGAGAGCGTCTTGGGGTCCATCACGCGGCGCAGGTTGTGGACCACGGCCTCGGCGTTGCAGGTGGTGCCGTCGTGGAACTTCACCCCGTCGCGCAGCGTGAAGGTGACCTCCTTTTCGGTCTGCTGCCACTTTGTGGCGAGCGCCGCCTCGAAGGAGCCGTCGGGCCGCTGGCGCAGCAGCGCGTCGAAGAAGAGGTTCAGCACGTTGCGGTCGGAGGAGATGGCGGCGCTCAGCGCCGGGTCGAGGGTGACCGGCTCGTTGTCGAAGCCCGCGGTCAGGGTCCCGGACCCGCCGCTGGAGGAGGAGTCCGAGCTGCCGCACCCGGTGAGCGTGACCAGGGCGGCGCCGGCCGCGGTGGCGACGGCGCCGACCAGGACGGCGCGGCGCGGCAGCTCCGGGGCGGGGCCGGAGGGAGGCGTGGACCGGGAGGAACGGAAGGAGAGCGACATGGTGGAGCACTTCCTTGTGCGGATCGCGGGTGGGGGTGCGGAGTGCCGGGGGAGGGCCGGGTGCGCGCGAGGGAACGCGGTCACCCGGGAGGGCCGTGGCGCGGGGCCGGGCGGACGCGGCGGGGTGGGCGCCCGGCGGGCGACGGGGGCACGGGTCGGGCGGTGCCGGGCGGCGACCGAAAGGGGGACCGGAGGGACCTGCGGCCGGTCAGGGGCGCGCGGACGGGCGGTGTCCGTCGGCCGGGGAGGGGTACGCCGTCACCGGAGCCGTCGTCACCGGGGTTCGTACGGGAGGGGGTGCCGGGCGGTGCCGCCCGGCGATGTCACCGGGGCGCGGTCAGCTGCGGCCGGTGCGCGTCCAGCGCGTCCCGCAGCGCGTCGGCCAGCGTGTTGAACGCGGCCACGGTCAGCAGGATCGCCAGGCCGGGGAACACGCTCAGCGACCAGCTGGCGCTGAGGTGGTCGGTGCCGGAGGCGACCATCGCGCCCCAACTGGGCTGCGGCGGCTGCACGCTCAGACCCAGGAAGCTCAGCGCCGCCTCGGCCATGATCGCGGTGGAGACCTGGAGCGCGGCGAACACCAGCAGCGTGCCCGCCAGGTGCGGCAGCAGGTGGCGGCGCATGATCGCGCCCTGCGGGACGCCCACGATCCGGGCGGCCGACACCCATTCGCGGGTCCGCAGCGACAGCACCTCGCCCCGGGCCACCCGCGCGAAGCGGGGCGTGGTCACCACGGCGATGGCGATGAGCGCGTTGCGCAGACCCGGGCCGAGCGCGGCGACCACGGTGAGGGCGAGCACCAGCAGCGGGAAGGCGAGCAGTCCGTCGGACAGCCGCATGATCACGGAGTCCAGCCAGCCGCCCCGGTAGCCGGCGACCAGGCCGAGGACGGTACCGGCGGCCAGGGCCAGGCCGACGGTGATAGTGGCGACCTCGGTGGTCACCGCCGCGCCGGCGATGATCCGGGCGAGGACGTCCCGGCCGAGTTCGTCGGTGCCGAGCCAATGCGCGGGGCTCGGCCCGGCGAGGAGGTCGCCGGTGTCGGTGGCCCGCATCCGGCCGGTCATGAAGGGCCGGGCCGCGGTCGCCAGGACGAGCAGCAGCAGGACCGGCAGGGCGAGTCGGGCGCGGGGGTCGCGGCGCAGCCGGTCCAGGACCGGGCGGCGCGGGGCCGCAGTGAGGGTTTCGGTGGCCATCGTCGCTCCTGTCAGTACGTGATGCGCGGGTCGAGCCACGCGTAGACCAGGTCCGCCAGCAGGTTCACCAGGAGGACGAACACCACGACCATCAGGACCGCGCCCTGCACGAGGGGCAGGTCCCGGCTGAAGATGCCGTTGACGATCAGCGTGCCCATGCCGGGCACGGTGAAGACGGTCTCGGTGACCACGGTGGCGCTCATCAGCGCGCCGATCTGCAGCGCCACGACCGTCACGACGGGCACGATCGCGTTGCGCAGGGCGTAGACGCCGACGATCCGGCGGCGGGAGAGGCCGCTGGCCTCGGCGGTGCGGATGTAGTCCTCGTTGAACGAGGCCAGCAGGGCGGCCCGGGTCTGCCGCATGGTGACGGCCGCGATGGTGGAGCCGATCGTCACGGCGGGCAGCACCATGTGCCGCAGGTTCTCCACCGGGTCCTCCGTGAACGGCACGTAGCCGGACGGCGGCAGCACCTTCAGCCACAGCGCGAACACCAGGACGAGCAGCGCGGCCAGGTAGAAGTGCGGTGCCGACAGGGCCGCGAGCCCCGCGGAGTTCAGCGCGGTGCCGGTGGGCTTGCGGCGCTTGACGGCGGCCAGCACACCGGCCGGGACGCCGACCAGCAGCGCGAAGGCCAGCGAGATCACCCCGAGTTCGGCGGTCGCGGGGAGCCGGTCGCCGAGCACGGCGCCGATCTTCTCGCCGGTCAGCCAGGAGGTGCCGAGGTTGCCGTGGACGATGCCGCCGATCCAGTCGGTGAACTGCCGCCACAGGGGGGCGTCGAGACCGAGGTCGGTGCGCAGCGCCGCCCGGTCGGCGGCACTGGCCTCGTGGCCCAGGATGTCTAGGGTGGGATCGCCGGGCATCAGCCGCAGCAGGAGGAAGAGCACCAACGACACCACAAGCACGACGGGTATCAGTTGGAGCAGTCGGCGGATCAGGTATCCGGTCATCGAGCCGGCTCCGTTTGTCTGTGGGGTGGGGAGGGGTGGGGGGAGGAGTCCCCGCCCGTCGCGGCCCGCGGTAGACGGCGGAGCCAGTCGAGCCGGGGCGCGGGGGCGAGGTCGTAGGCGTAGAGGACCAGCGCGCTCGCGCCGTGGGCGCGGGCGAGGCGGGCGACGTCGGCCAGTTCCTCCTCGTCGCGCGTCTGCGCGGCGCCGAGGTTCCAGCCGGCGGCGAAGGGGGTGCCGGTGCGGCTCGCGGCGAGCAGGTCCCGCTGCAGGGCGGTGCGGTCCCCGCCCAGGTTGGTCACGGTGAGCCCGCCCGCCGCCGCGGCCAGCGCGGTCAGCGCGCCGGTGGACTTCCCGTCGCACGCGTACGGGTCGGTGGTGGCCCGCACGGACACCCGCAGCCCGCAATGGCCGTCCTCCTGGCGAGCGCGGCGATACCCCTTGGCCTCGTCGGCTCACCGCGGGCCGAGGCGGCGGCCCGGACGTACTACGTCAGCCCCGGCGGGGCCGACGGCAACCCGGGGACCTCACCGGACAAGCCGTTCCGCACGCTCCAGAAGGCCGCCGACAGCACGGCACCCGGCGACACCGTCTCGATCATGAACGGCACCTACACCGAGGCGCCGGGCGGATCGGACGTCCTGATGATCTCCCGCTCCGGCAGGCCCGGGGCGCCCATCACCTACCGCCCCTACCCCGGGCACCACCCCGTGATCAACCCGGTCACCGCGTGGAACGGCATCCGCGTCAGCGGCGCCGCGCACATCGTGATCCGCGACCTGGAGATCAAGGGCAACAGCGCGAACATCTCCCTGGCCGACGCCGAACGGGGCGCCAGCGACAAGAACGGCACGTACAACACCAACTGCCTGTCGATCGACAAGGACCGCAAGACGGGCGACCGGCCGCACCACATCGACGTCATCGGCAACACCGTCCACCACTGCCCCGGCGTGGGGATCGGTGCCGGCTACGCCGACTACGTGTCGATCGACCGCAATCACGTCTACGCCAACGCGTGGTACTCCGTCTTCGCCACCAGCGGCATCTCGATCCTGTCCGCGCAGGACGTCGATCGGGGCGACCCCCGCACGTACAAGATCCGCGTCACCGACAACACCGTCCACGACAACGAGAGCAAGGTGAAGTGGGGACACTGCAACTGCTACTCGGACGGCAACGGCATCATCATCGACACGCTCAAGGACAAGGCGAAGGCCGGAGGGAGCGGCCCCGACTACCAGGGGCGCGTCCTGGTCGCCAACAACGTCACCTACGACAACGGCGGCTCCGGCATCCACTCCTACAAGAGCCAGCACGTCGACATGGTGCACAACACGGCCTACCGTAACGGCCGCAGCACCCGGATGAACAGCTACGGCAACATCTACGCCCAGGAGAGCAACGACGTCCAACTGCTCGACAACGTGTCCTACAGCGGCCCGAACCAGCCGGTGAACCCCAACTACCTGAACACCGACGTCACCTACGACTACAACGTGCTCTTCGGCGGGCGCCCGCCCGAGACGAAGGGGCCGCACGACCTCTTCGCCGACCCGAAGTTCGTCGCCCCCGGCACCGACGGCACCCCCGACTTCCGGCTGGCCCAGGGCTCGCCCGGGGTCGGGTCTGGCAAGCCGCTGCCCGAGGTCACTACCGACATCACCGGCGCCCGCCGCGATGCCGGAGCGGCTGACCGGGGCGCGTACGCCTCCAACGCGGCGAAGGGCACGGTGGCGCCGACGGCCACGGCGAACGGTGGCGGGCCAGCGGGGGACCCCGAGGAGCAGTTCGCGGGACAGGGTACAGGCCCCGCCGCCTCCGGTACGGACAGCTCCTCCGGCACCGCCGGTGCGAGCAACTCGTCCCACGGCGACGGCGACGGCGGCGACAACGGGAAGGTGCCCGGCGCGGGCAAGGGCCTGGCCGCGACCGGCGCGAACGTGGCGCTGCCCCTCGGCCTGGGAATGGTGGCACTTGCGCTCGGCGGCGGCATCTTCCTCGTACTGCGCCGCAAGCGATCCTGAGACCCTGGCGCCACCACAGCCCCGCCGCCCGGGATCCCCCGCCCGGGCGGCGGATCCCGCTCGCCCCTTCGCCGTCCCGCCTGACCCCCGCCTTCGTGGCCGTGTGCCGTAGGTGACGGGCCCCGACCCCGGAAGCCGATCCGCCGGTCAGCGGCGCAGCAGGGTGCAGGAGTCGTGGCTCGCTCAGCCGGTCCGGCAGCGTCTCGTCCCTTCACGGCATCCCGTCGACTGGACGTCGTCAGCCGGAAAATGCGGATGCTCCACCCGAAACAGCAACCCCGGAGCCGGGCCCAGGGCGCGGGCAAGTCGAAACGGCCAGGTTCCCGCCGGCCTCACCCACCCACCTGGCCTGGGTGCGGGCGGGTTGGCCGGCGGTGCGGTGCGGGCCTGCCCCCGATCACTTACCCGGTGCCCGTCCGCGGTTCGCCGTCGCCCCCGCACGTGCCATACCGCGTAACGTCGGCCATGGAGCCAGGAGGCTACCTGCTCCTAACACTGTCCTCGCCACGACCGTGCAGCAGTGGGAGGTGTCCGTCACCAGCGGAGTTCCCCCGTATCAGGGCGCGCCATCGTTTGCGCGACTCTGCTGCCACTGGTCGACAACCTGCTGGAGGGTCTCGCTCATCAGGGTCAGGAAGTCGGCGGAGTCACTGAAGCGGGCGCCGGCCGGGGTGCAGGGTCCGAGGGCTCCGGCGGCGCTGCGCAGTTCGGTCACCAAACCCCTGTGGAGCTGGACTGCCGTCAGGATGGAGCGGAGCCAGATCTCGCCGTCGATGGCGTAGCGCTCGCGGCGCTCGCCGGGAGGTCGTTCCCGCCGGAGCAGGCCCTGCTGCTCGAGGAAGGCGACGGAGTGCGATACGGACGCCGGGCTGACCCGCAGCTGCTGGACCAGGTCGGCGGCAGTGAGGGTGCCGGAGTCGGTGACGAGCAGGCAGACCAGCACCTTACTGGGCGTTTCGTCCCCGGTTTCGAGGCTCAGGTTCCACGCCAGGTCGGGGTGGCCTCGCCGGCGAGTCGGCGGGTCATTAGGTTGATCATCGCGATGTGGACCATGGCTTCTGAGCGTTCGGGGAGGGCTTCGTAGTCGCGGGCGAGGCGGCGGTGGTTCATGAGCCAGCCGAACGTTCGCTCGACGACCCAGCGGCGGGGCTGGACGACGAATCCCCTGGTCGCGGGGTCTCGGCGGACGATCTCGACGTCGATGCCGAGCGTGGCGCCGTGTTCGACGACGGCGGTCTTGTAGCCCATGTCGACCCAGGCCTTGCGGACGGCCGGGTGGTCGGCCGCGACCGCGGTCAACAGCTGTCGGCCGGCAGAGTTGTCCTGAACACTCGCGGCGGTGACCAGCACCACGAGCAGCAGGCCGATCGTGTCGGTGACGATGTTCCGTTTCCTGCCTGCGATCTTCTTCCCGGCGTCGATGCCCTGTGAGGTGGCGGGGACGTTGGTGGAGGTCTTCACGCTCTGCGAGTCGACGATGCAGGCCGTCGGCTCCGGTTCTCGCCCTTCGGCGGCGCGGACCAGGCGTCGGAGAAGTCCGTTGAGCTGCTCGAACACTCCTCCTTCTGCCAGCGGGCGAAGTAGGCGTAAGCGGTTTCCCAGGGCGGGTAGTCGTGTGGGAGGTAGCGCCAGGGGATGCCGGTGCGGTCGACATAGAGGATCGCGTCCAGCAGATCGCGAAGCTCGTGCTCCGGCGGCCGGCCGAACGCGAGGGCACGTTCGGTCCGAGCCCGGCGCCAGGCGGTCAGGGTGGGTTCGACCAGGGCCCAGCGGGCATCGGACAGGTCACTCGGATACGGTCGACGATCCGTCATGATGACGGCATACTGCGGAATCCTTGCTCTGCCCAGGGGGCGAGACCTTCGCCGGACAGATCCGCTTATCCCTGACTTCCAGGGATGAGACAGGAGGAAGCGCACAGTTCCGGCGGACATTCGCGGAACAGTGGCACTCCTGTCACCAGGGCCTCAAGCGCCACCGACCACGAGCAGCCTGGGTACCCTGAAAACCGGGATCAACAGCCCATTCACGAGCTAAACGCCCAGTTACTGGGTGTTTCGCCCATGAAAGCGCTGGTTTATGCTGGTTTTCGAGCTGTCCGGTCGGAGTCTGTAGGACGTCTTCTGAGGTTGGCGCGACCGGTGTGGCGTGTGCACACGAAAGTTCGCCGGAGATGCGTACTCCGTCCTGTCTCATTCCAAGAAGCCGGCCTCGATGGCATCTGTCCCCGCAGTTGCGAGGTCCATGGCCAAGGCGGTGATCCCGCGGTATGCCGTCATCATGACGGTCCGTCGACCGTATCCGAGCGACCTGTCCGACGCCCGCTGGGCCCTGATCGAACCCGCCCTGACCGCCTGGCGCCAGGAACGCACCACACGCGCCCTGGCCTTCGGCCGGCCACCCGAACACGACCTGCGCGACCTCCTCGACGCAATCCTCCACGTCGACCGCACCGGCATCCCCTGGCGCTACCTGCCACACGACTACCCGCCCTGGGAAACCGTCTACGCCTACTTCGCCCGCTGGCAGAAGGAAGGAGTGTTCGAGCAGCTCAACGGCCTGTTACGACGCCTGGTCCGTGCTGCCGAAGGCCGGGCTTTGCGGTTTCCTCGCGCGTCGTATCGGGGCGCTACGACCCGATCACGCACATCGACGTGCGAGGAACGAATTCGACGCGCGAGGAATTGACGCACCACCAGGGGCCTGGCCGTCCGTCCACCGGCCCGGGCCACGGCTGGTGGGTCAGGTGGGTGTGGTGGCGATGACGCCGGCGGCGCGGGTCGCGGTGAGGATGCCCAGGAGGTAGCCGTCGTCGTCGGTGACGGCCACAGCCCTCCGGCATACCGGCCGCGTGGCCGGCACCGGTACGCTCGACGTGCACTCGGCTGCGCCACGCAGCCATGGCCGGCGACAGGAGCCCGCGCATCGCCATCACCGACCCGACCGTCCACGGGAGTGGTCACGACAGCGCAGGCGGGCTCCCGGCCGCGGCAGGGCGCCGCCCGTTGCCACAGCGCCCGGCCGTTTCCACTCCGACGCTCTGGCAGGCAGCCGGCGTCCTGATGGAGCGCTATCGGCTTGCCAACGGTGCCGACACGGTGGACCTGATCGAGGCCGCCGCGCGACTCCATCACCTGCCGCCTCAGGTTGTGGCCGAGGCCGTGATCGCCGCACCGCGCCCCGCCGACCGCCACCGGCTGTGGTTCCCCCGTCAGAACCGGCCGGGCGCGCCCGACTCCTCGTACTGGGAGAGGTCGGGCGCCGACACCACCGACCGGGGAACCGTCCTGCGGGTCGCCCTCGCCCGCACGGTGGACATCAGTGGCTGCGCGCGGGCCGACCTGCAGGTCCTCGACCCACTGCACGACACGCTCGTGATCGAGGAACAGCAGGGCTTCGACCAGCCGTTCCTAGACTTCTTCGCCCGGGTCTCCCCCGCCACCAAGAGCGCCTGCTCCGCGGCCCGGGTCCGCGGCCGACGGGTCACCGTCGCCGACACGGCGACCGACCCCCTGTTCTCGTACGCCCCCACCCGGGAGGCACTGCTCGCAGCGGGCAGCCGCGCCGTGCAGAGCACCCTCTCCTCATCCTCGGCCGCTGCCTCGGGATCGTGTCGACGCACCACACCCGCCCCGGACACACCCCCAGCAGTATCGAGGAGACCGCCCTCGACGTCCTGGCCCGCCACACTGCGGTCTGGCTGAACTGGCACCTGCGTGACACCCTGCTGAACGCGCTGGAGCACCTCCACCGTGCGGCGGGCGAACGCTGA
This sequence comes from Kitasatospora paranensis, assembly GCF_039544005.1. Taxonomy (NCBI): domain Bacteria; kingdom Bacillati; phylum Actinomycetota; class Actinomycetes; order Kitasatosporales; family Streptomycetaceae; genus Kitasatospora; species Kitasatospora paranensis. The sequence goes on along the minus strand of NZ_BAABKV010000001.1, from coordinate 94,766 downwards.
TGCGCACCAGCCTGGGCTGACCGGTCGTCCAGGGGCGGGTCCCGGGTCGATCCTTCGGGGACGGGCAAACGGCGACCAGCCGGCCGGTGCGCAGGCGTGTGCCGAGTGCGCGATCGCTGCGGTGCGCGAGGAAGTCGCTCGCCCCCACCGCGCGCACGGCGACGGTCAGCAGCAGGACGGGGTCCAGCAGTCCGGCACGGGTACGCGCCGGCCGTCAGCATCAGGGGGAGGGTAAAGCCGAAGACTCCGACGAGCAGGACCGACTCGGCGAGGTGTGGATGGTCGCGGCCACGATGGGGTAGACGGCGGTGGCGGGCACGTGTCCGCGAACGGCTGTCGGGGGGGCATTGGCCGGCTCCGGCGGTGGCGTCCCGCCGCCCGCGGAAAGCGGGTGCCGGCTTGGTGGCCAGACTCCGGCGGGCGGAAGGTCGGCCACACCCTCCGGTAGCCGTTCCGGTCGCCGGCCATCACCTCGTCCACCTCCCGCTGGCGACGCAGCCGGGCCCGGGAAGCCAGCAAGCTCCGGGCCGTGCCGCGTCCCGTGGTAGGCGCAGTAGCTCAGAACGCCGCCCTCCGTGACGGTCTCGACTCGTCACGACCTGGTGCTCCTCTGCCGCGTGCGAATTGAGGCCGGCATCCGCATCACTCGGCTGGCCGGGACAGACTCGTCAGCCGGTGCGCGTGAGTCGTCCTCGCTCCCGGGCACCGCCCCGGCCTGGCGTGGCGGTTCTTGCATTGCGGATCTTGAGTGCCTGGACTGTGCGGTGTCGGCGCACATTCGTTCAGGTGCACGGTGCCGTTGTCGAGCCGGCTGGGGTGCGGCGCTGGGTTGGGGTGGCCGGGTCGGGCGTGCCCGGCCACCCCAACCACGCCCCGGCGCCAGCCCTACAGGTTCTTCTCGTTACGTCTTGCGCAGGAGCTCGTCATCCGGGCAGAAGGTGCCCGGATCGTCGAAGAGGCACAGGACATAGCCATGGACCCGGTTGACGGTCGCGTCCACGGAGCACACGGCGCCCCCCGGTTGCTCCCCCGGGCGGTGCGCCGGCCGGGGCCGCTGGACGACGGGGAGATGTACGAGCGGGTGGCCGCGATGACCGGCCTCGGCGAGGAGCAGCTGAGCAGAGCGGTTGCCTGGCAGCAGAGCCGACACTCGTAGGAGCGCGTCCCACGCGCGGACGAATCGGGGCCCGTCGGTGCGCTTCGACTGTCCCGTTCGTAGTGGCGTTTCGGGGGCCGCCCGGAGGTGGGTTGGTGGTCCCGCGTGGCGGAAGTCGGACTGTGAGGGCCGGTCGGCTTTGCGTGGTCTGCGGGCGCGGAGCCGTGCGCCGGGGGCGGGGTCAGAGGGTGGCGTAGACGATGGTGTTGGCGGTGTAGGTGTGCTCGGCGGGGTTCCAGTTGCTGCAGGTGATGAGGCGGAGCTGGGGTGTGGTAGTGGGGCCGTAGACGTCTTCGGTGGGGAAGGCGTCTTTGGGGTAGGTGCGCACCGCGTTGATGGTGTAGGTGCGGGTGTGGTGGTCGGTGGTGGTGAGGGTGATGTGCTGGCCGGGGCGGAGGTCGCCGAGGCGGTAGAAGACGGCGGGACCGATGTTCGTGTAGTCGACGTGGCCGGTGATGACGATCGGGTTGGTCCAGGCGGGGGTGGTGGTGTACCAGCCGGCGTGGTCGGGGCGGTCGGGTGGTGCGAGGGCGCCCTGGTCGTCGAGGGTGAGTGGGTCGAGCGGGGTGTGGACGTCGATGTCGGGGATGTCGAGGGTGGTGGGGGTCGGGGGCGGGCCGTCGGGCAGCGCGGGGGCGGTCCTGGTGGGGGTGAGGGTGCCGGCGGCGGTGGCGGGAGGCACGGGTGGCGGTGCGTTTTGATGAGTGGCGGCGACGGTGAGGGCGGTTGTGCCGGCGAGGGCGAGGACGGCGGCGAGCGCCACGGCGGTAGTGCCGCCGCGGCGCTCGCCGGACCGGGGTTTCCGGTGTGCCATGCGGGATGGCCGTTCAGATGAGGTCGGCGGCCGGGGCCGTGGGCGCGGCGTCGTCGGTGTGCTTGCGGCGCCTTGCCCACAGCAGGGTGCCGGCCGCTGCGGCGAGGGCGGTGGCTCCGCCGGCGGCGAGGGCGGTGTGGGCGGGCTGCTGGGTGGCGCCGGTGCCGGCCGCGATCGCGCCCATGGGCATGACGGGGTGGGGCTCGTCGGTTCCGGCGAGGGTCTGGAACCACAGGAAGACGTTGGTGGGGATCGGCGCGGTCACGCCCGCGTTGGGGTCGGCGGCGAGTTTGGTGACGGTGGCCAGGTCCTTGCCCTCTTCGATCTTCTTGAACGATTCGGGGTTGGTGACGCCGATGACGTAGACCGGCCACCATTCGGGGCGGTCCATGTTGCGGTCGGTGATGATGTGGTCGTGCCCGGGCAGGGGGACGTCCTTCAGCGCGTCGGCGGGCTTGCCCAGGGCCGAGGCCAGGCGGGACAGGTCGATGTTGTCCGGGTGGTCGATGCACGGCCCGGTCGGGCACTGGACGGTGGGTGCGGGGCTGAACAGCGGCACCGGGATGTAGAGCGGGTCGGTGAACTTGTCCGACGTGGTGCCGGGCGGCACGTTCTTGTATTTCTCCCCGACCTCGCAGCCGTTGGACGCGCCGGAGGTGACGGCGGTGTCGCAGAAGAAGTTCTGGGTGTAGAGGAACTTGACGTCCTTGCCCTCGTACCAGCCGTCGGTGACGCCGATGTTGCGGCACACGTCCTGCGGCTCGCCGGTCATGCACGGGTTGTTCAGCGGCTGGACGGTGCGGGTGCCCTGCGGGCCGGGCCCGAACCCGCCGGCCCCGGCCCCGGCCCCGGCGCCGCCGCCCATGCCGTCGGCCAGGGCGGGGGCGCCGGCGGTGGCTATGGTCACGAGAACGGTGGCGGTGCAGGCCGCGGCGCGGGCCAGACGGCGGTGGACGAGGGTGTTCATGCGGTCCTCTTCTCTCCCGGGGGCCGAGCGGGCCGGGCTGGCGCCGCATCCACGGGTCCCGGGTGCTGCCGCACGATCCCCGAGGGAATCGCCTGCGGCCTCTTCTGACTACTGGCAGTGCCCTGGTGATCGCCTGTGGTGCTGGGCCGGTGGGGTGAGCAGGTTCGCCCGTGCGGCGCATCCCCGGCAGGATCGGATGTGGCGATGGTCGGCCGCGGGCTACGGTCGAGCGCAGGCCGCACATCGCGCGGACGGGCCACCGTCACCGGGAGAGGGACGAGTGCTAGCCCTCTCGGTGCGGTCCTTGCCACCGAATCCTGCCGGTCCAGGGCGGCCACTGCCGAGCCGGAGTGAGGGCAACCGATCAGCTGATCGACGGAGGTTCTGTGCGCCTGACCCGCCGTGGTATCCAGGTCGTGCTGGGCCTGTTGTGGCTGCTGGACGGGGCGTTGCAGTTCCAGCCCTTCATGCTGACCACCGGATTCGCTGATCAGATCATCGCTCCCACCGCGGACGGCCAGCCCGCCTTCGTGGCGGGGCCGGTGCACTGGGCCGCCGACCTGAGCGTGGCCGCGCCGGCCCTGTGGGACGTGCTGTTCGCGCTCACGCAGCTGCTGCTCGGCGCCGCACTGCTTGTGCCGCGCACCGCACGGCTCGCGCTGGTCGCCTCCGTCGGATGGGCCCTGTCCGTGTGGTGGCTCGGGGAAGGACTCGGCGGACTGGCCGGCGGACACGCGCTGATGCTCACCGGCGCGCCCGGGGCCGTCCTCCCTCCTGTATGCGGTTCTCGCCGCCGTCGCCTGGCCCGCCCGGGACGATGACGGGCCGTCCCAGTCCAGCGAGCCCCCGCCGGCCTGGACCGCGCAGGCCTGGGCCGTGCTGTGGGTGGGCAGCGCCGTACTGCAGGCCCTTCCGGGCAACAGCACCGTCGGCGCCCTGACCGCCGGCACCGACGACTTCAACGGCTGGATCGGGCACCTCGACCACACCGTCGCCCTGAACCTCGGCCACGCGGAAACCGCCGTCAACGTGGCCGTCGCCGCGCTGCAGGCCGCCATCGGCCTGGCCGCCCTCCGCCCGGGCAGGTTGCGCACCGCCGCGGCATGGACCGGCGCCGGCCTCTCACTCATCTACTGGGTCGCCGGGCAGGGACTGGGGCAACTGTCCACCGGCCAGGCCACCGACCCGAACACCGCGCCCCTGATCGTCCTTTTCGCCTGCGCGCTGGCAAGCACCACCCCCGCTGCCGCCCTGAGCGACGCGGACCGGCCATCCGTGCCCGGCCGGACCGCGCCCTCCTGACCCACCGCCTTGTCCGGACCGGCGTGGGGAACGCTCCGCCACCGAGCGGCCGGACAGTGACAGGGGCGATGGCTGACGGGCCGCCGCCGGTGGACACGGTCCGGCCCGAAAGTGCTCTCATGTGCCGGGCCTCGGCCGTCGTCCGGCCGTCCGGCGCGCCGAGGAGATGGAGGCCGCGCCGGACCGTAGGGTCGGTGACAGGAGTGCGATGTCCATCCAGCTCCGCTCCGGGCCCGGTCCCTGTCGTCGCAGCGGCCGGGCCAGGGGCAGCTGCGAGGTGACCCCTGAGATGTGGACACACCTGACAATGGATCTTGTTGGTCCAGGAAGGTGAATCTGCATGGCACGGCCCTCGAAGTACAGTGCGGAGTTCCGGTCGGACGCGGTGGCGTTGTGGCGGGCCTCGGCCGGGCGGCGGACGTTCAAGGACGTCGCGGCCGATCTGAACGTCAACCCCGGGACGCTGCGGACCTGGGTTCGCGCCGCCGACGTCGATGGTCTCCAGGCCGGACGGAGCGGGGGTTCCTCGGATGATCTCCGGGTGGAGAACGCCCGGCTGCGGGCGGAGAACGCGCGGCCGGCGAAAGCGGAGAAGGAGTGGGAGCTCGAGCGGGAGATCCTGCGGCGGGCGGCCCAGTATTTCGCGAGGGAGATGAAGTGAGAGCCCGCCGCTGGGACTTCATCTCCGCCAACGCCGAGGACTTCGGCGTCCAGCGGCTGTGCCGGATACTCGGGGCCTCCCGGTCCGGCTACTACCGGTGGCTCGCCGGCGCCCGGGCCCGTGCCGCGCGCCAGACCGCCGACCATGCCCTGGCGGAGGAGATCCGGGAAATCCACTCCGAGCACCGCGAGGCCTATGGGGCCCGGCGGGTCCACGCCGAGTTGCGGGGCCGTGGCCGGGCGGTGAACCGCAAGCGGGTGGCGAGGCTGATGCGCGAGCGGCGGATCACCGGCCGGCACCTGCGGCGCCGCAAGCGCACCACGGTCCCGGAGCCGGTCGCACCGCCTGTGCCGGACTTGATCGAGCGGGACTTCACCGCCGAGCGCCTGGACGAGCGCTGGTGCGGCGACATCACGTACATCCGGGCCGACAGTCGTGGCTGTTCCTGGCCTGTGTGATCGACATCCGCTCGCGCCGGGTGGTCGGCTGGTCGATGGCCACGCACATGCGGGCCTCACTGGTCATCGACGCGATCGAGGCCGCGGTCGCCGCGAGGGGCGGCGACGTCACCGGAGTGATCTTCCACGCGGACCGCGGATCGCAATATACGTCCGTCGCGTTCGCCGAGGTCTGCGACCGCCACGGGATCCGCCGCTCGATGGGCCGCGTCGGCTCGTCCTATGACAACGCCCTGGCGGAGAGCCTGTGGCAGAGCCTCAAGCGCGAGGCCCTGCACGGGATCCCGCTCACAACGGTGGCCCGGACCAGGCTCGAGGTGTTCCGCTGGCTCACCTACTACAACACCCGACGGCGCCACAGCGCCCTCGGCTACCTCTCACCACTCGAGTTCGAACAGCGACACCACGCCCCGGCTAAACTCTCCCTCGCGGCATGAAACCCCTGTGTCCACACTCCGGGGGCCACCTCACCCCTCACCCACCCCCGCCGCAAGTACACCCTCGCCGTGTGCGCTCCCGACCACGACGCCATGCTCGGCACCGTCGGCCTCCTGGTCGAGGACTACGGCCGCAACGCCATGCTGACCTCCGTCGTCCTGCTGCCCGGCTCGCCCGCCAGAGGCCACGTCCACGAAGCCGCCCGCCTCCAGATCGCCTACAGCTTCGGCCCGCTCGGCCTGCACCGCATCTGGGCCGGACACCGCACCGACCACCAACACATGCCCCCACTCATGCTGGCCGCAGGACTGCACCCCGAAGCAACCCTGCGCCAACTGTTCCGCACCCAGGGCTGCTGGCACGACGTGGCTACCTACGCCGCCCTCGCCCCCGACTGGAAACGCCAGGCCACACCCGCAGAACTCGCTGTCCTCGACACGCCCACCCCCGTGGCCGGGTAGCGACCACGCCGGTACAGCCCCGCTCCAGACGTCTGCAGCGGACGGACCGCGCCTGAGCGGACCGGCGGGATGGCCGCAGTGCGCACGGGCTGACGCCCTTGATCTCTCTGGCTGTTGCTCTATCGATCTTGGTGGGCGTGAGTTCGAGTCTGCCGACTCGGTCGGGTGATCTTCTGGTCGGCAGGGCATGAAAGTGGGACCTCCTGCACAGCTCGTGGGTGTCGAATCCAGTCGAGCAACAGGAGGCCCCTGGTGCTGCAGTCTTCCGTGTCCGCGTCGTTGTCGTCCAACTCCGATGCCCTGTCGTGTGATTGTCTCGCTCACCGGTTCGGAAACGCCGGGGATCGGCCGCACAGGCGTCCGAGGTATCCCTCGGACATGACCGACGCGGAGTGGGCCGTCGTGCGCGACGCGATGCCCGTGCCGGCCTGGCTGGAAGGCCGCGGCGGGCAGCCGGAGGGCTACTGCCACCGGCAGCTGGTCGATGCGGTGCGCTACCTGGTCGCGGGCGGCATCGCCTGGAGGGCGGTGCCCGCGGACTTCCCCGCCTGGGACCGCGTCTACGCGTTCTTCCGGCGCTGGCGGGACAACGGCCTGGTCGTGGAGTTCCACGACCGGTTGCGGGACCGGGTGAGGCGGGCCGTGGGCCGTGATCCGGAGCCGACCGCGGGGATCATCGACGCGCAGTCGGTGAAGGGGGCCGCGTCGGTGCCGGCTGCCAGCCGGGGGTTCGACGGCGGGAAGAAGGTGAACGGCCGCAAGAGGAACATCGTGGTGGACACCCTCGGGCTGCTGCTGGCGGTGATGGTCACCGCGGCATCCGTCACCGACCGCGAGGCCGGCTGGACGCTGCTGGAGCGACTGCGTGAGCGGCACTGGCGCATCACGCCGGTGTGGGCGGACGGTGGCTACACCGGGCGCCTGGTCGACCTCGCCCGCGATGTCCTGCGGATCGCGCTGACCGTGGTCAAACGAAGCGACGACGCCACGGGCTTCGTGGTGCTGCCGAAAAGGTGGCTGGTGGAACGGACGTTCGCCTGGCTGATGCACTCACGCCGCCTCGCCCGCGACTACGAGATGCGCACCGACACCTCCGAGGCGATGATCCGGTGGTCGATGACCATGGTCATGAGCCGCCGCCTCGCCCGGCCACCGGCCTGAACATCCCCGGACGGTCCTCGGCCAGCCAGCCCCGCGCGGCCAGGCGCTTCACCTTCGACCGCACTCTCTCCACCTTCGCCGCGACCACCTCCAGACCCAGGGCCGCCGCGAGCTGCCGACAGTCCATCTCCGCTCCGCTCCCCGCCAGGACCTCCACGAGCCGCTGGTAGTCCGGCGCCAGCGCACCCGGATCGAGACCTTCCCTCCAGAGCGGCACCACCGATCCCGGCACCGCCCCGGTGACCCGTGCAGGCCGTTCACCGGCCACCCCGGCCGACGGCGTCTCCTCGCCCACAGGAGGTTCCGCCAGGACTTCGGCCACCGTCTGACGGGCGATCACGAACCGCTCCCATGCTGCCTCGGCCTCCCGCAGCTCGGCCTGCAAGACCTCTACCCGCTGCCGGGCAGCACGCTCGCGCTCCTCCAGCAGCCCCATCACCGACGGCATCCGACACCCCCACCGAAGAGACGACACGACACCCCGTCTCTGCCACCGAGGCACCAGCACTATGCCTGACCAGCGGAAACGCACCCGTCACTATCGGAAAGACAACGGCTTCTCTGACCAGCTCAAATGGAACAACCCGCAGGAACGGCTGCTGCCGGAACTGGTGAACATCCGTCGGAACTCGTGAACAAGGCCAGTCCGGCCGTTGAATCCCCTCGCGGCGGCCGGACTCGCTGAGGTCACCGCTGCTCGGGGTTGTGTTCAGTCGATCAAGGGGGCGCAACGTGGGCATGCCCATCACCACCCGGGCTGGCGGCCGGCCGGGCCGAGAGTGTGGTGGGCGATCAGGCGGGTGGGGTCGAGGCGGGCTCGGGGTTGGGGGAGTGGGTTCGGGCGTGGGTGACGGCGTCGTCGAGGACGGCACAGAGCCGGGCGAGGTCGGTGGGGTCGAACATGGCGGCGGCGGGCAGCGCGAGGGCGAGGGCGCCGATGGTGCCCAGGGTGAGGGTCTCGGTGGGGGTGAGGGTGATCGGCTGCTGCGTTCGGCGGGCTCCGAGCAGGACGTAGCCATCAAGGCGGTAGCGGGTCTCCCAGCCGACGCCGCCGAGGTAGCCGTCGGTGGGGTCGAGGTCGGCGCCCGCGCGGGAGACGGCGCAGGCGAACCGTTCCAGGACGGCCGCGTGTTCGGGCTCGCTCTGCCGCTCGGCGACCCGGCGTACCCAGGCTGCGGCGCGTTCGGTGCTTGCGGCGGCCTCGGCGAGGATCCCGCCGCGCGGGCCGCGGCCGGAGGGACCGCTGGCCACATCAGGATCGCTTTCGCCCGCCCCGTTCGGCGGCGCAACCCAGGACAGAGCAGAACGTCTCATACGGACAACAACCACTGAAGCCCCCGGCCGGTCACGGCTCGTTCCATCCGGCCAGCGCATCCCGAAGACCGCGCGCCGCCACAGCCCGACCCCGGGCGCGGACCACCGCCGTCATCACCACGGGCGATCCGCACCTGCCAGGGCCCCGCGCCTTGGCTCGCGACCGCCATCCCCCTGGCCGCAACCGGACTGGCTGAGAGCCCCGACACCTCGTGCCCGCTCGTCCAGATCGCCGTCGGCCGCGACGGGCCTGGCCGGCCTGCTGCACCAAGCCGCTGCGACCCCCAGGGCTGGCCAGGGAGGGCAGTTGACGTGGGGCCTGTACGGCGACCGGTGCGCAGCGAGAGCAGTGGACCGGTGCGCCGCAGCGGCACCTTCACCCCGAGGGTGGGCAACCGGTGGCTGCCTGGATCCGGCCGCCGCCGGTCACGTCCGGGCGACTGTACCGCCGGCCGCGGCCCGGGGCAGGACCGCCGTCGCCGGGAGCCCGTGGCGCAGAGCGTCTTCGTTGACCAGGGGCCACGGGTTTTGCGGGTCGGTGGTGAGGACGGCGTGGGTGCCGCGGCGGGCCTGCTCGCTGCGCCGGTAGTCGGCGGCCAGCGGGATGCCGAAGTACAGGGCTGCCGACCCGTCGGGAAGGGACGGGTTGGCGACCGCGCCGTCGCGCAGGCACCAGGCGTGCTCGAAGACCGGCCATGCCGTCAGGCCGGGTACCAGGACGAAGCCCTCGACGTAGGTGGCGTCGGTGGCCTCGGCGTAGTCGGTGGCGGCGGCGAAGCACCGGCCGGGCGCCCAATGCTCCCGGTCTCCGGGCCACGGCGCGGGCGGCAGCATGATGCCGAGCTCGCGGACGGCCTGCGCGAACGACCGGTAGCGCCAGCCCTCCACGCCGGCCTGCAGCTGCGCGAGGATGTCCACCCAGCGGAGCATGGTGCCCTCGGCGTCCGATTCCTGTGCCATGTGCGTCCCTCTGGTCCTTCCTGTGCGTTCGCGGTGACTGGGCTGCCCATGGCCGCGGCCGCCGGACCGGGCCCCACTGCCGGAGGGCCTGTCTCGGCGCGGCGTCGGGCCGGTGCCGTCCAACCCCTTCGGGGTCAGGCGATGCGGCCGAGGTTCAGGACGACGATGGTCACGGTGTCGTCGGTGATCTCGTACAGGACGCGGTAGCGGCCGACGTGCAGGCGGCGCAGGCCGGGGATCCGTACTCGGCGGTGCCGGTGGGGCGGGGATTGTCGGCGAGGAGATCGACGGCGTCGATGACCTGGCGCAGCCCGTCGTGGTCGTCCTTGAGGAAGCGGGCGGCCGCGTTGATCGCGTGCTCGTCCCAGACGATCCGGTGGGTCACCCGCGCTCCAGCCCCAGCATCGCGCGCACCTCGTCATGGGCGACATTGCGCTGGGTGCCGGCCGCTTGGCGGTTGCGGTACTCGGCGAGGGCGAGGGCCTCTTCGATCTCGGCGAGCTCGACCGGGTTGATGAGTACGGCGGCGGGCTGGCCGTGGTCGGTGATGACGATCCGCTCGCGGCCGTGGGAGGCCCGGCGGACCAGCGAGCCGAACTTGGCCCGCGCCTCGGTGATCGGCAACATGTCGCTCATGGCAGAAGTGTACGCTTTACGCTGCTTTCGCGTGCGTGGCTCTCCGGCGCGACCAGCCCCGCCTGCAGAGGAGCACGGACCACCGGCCGGAGGCCGAGAGAGGCCTTCCGGTGTGCTTCCGGGTGCCCCCTGTGGCCCGGCATGGGGGCGGCCTGTGTTGAGAGAGCTGTCGGAGGTTGTCCGGCCGGACAGCGAGGAGATCCTGATGAGCCGTCCGAAGCCGCCGCTCCCCACCCCGGTCCAGTTCCTGGTCGCACCCCGCATGATGCGCCGGATGGGACTGTGGATGGGCGACCACGGCCTGACCTTCGAGGAGGCCCGGCGCTGGCACGTCGCCTGGACGATGCTGCGCATCTGTCGACCACCTACAGGCGCAGGTGGCGGCGCACCGCGCCCGCGGAGCTCCGGGTGCAGGCGAACCCGGTCTACTTCGACCCTCGGAAGTTGCCCGAGGGCACGCCCGGCCGCACCGTTCCCGAGGTCCTCGCGCGGATGGCGGCCGACAAGGACCGGACGCCGTGAAGCGCCAGTGGCCGCGCGTGACGACGCGCGCGGCCGCCGCAGCGCGCACCTGTCCCCGGGAAGATCAGCTCTCGGCCGGGGCGGCACCGGGGTGCTGCTCGGCGAAGACGTCCAGCTTCTTCCCGAACAATGCGTCCGCCTCGCCTGTGGGGAAGACAGTCTTCGCGCAGGCGTGCCGGCAGATCGGCGACGGGCCGGTCATCGGCAACGCCGGCTCCCGCCGGTCTGCCGCCGGCGGGGGTTCAGGGGCGGGTGGCGGTGACCACCCATGCCGCGGTGCGGAGTTCGACGCCGGTGGGCCGCTCGTACGGGGCCAGGGCGGTGGTCAACGCGTCCCGCACCAGGTCGGCGCCGGCCCGGCCGTCGGTGGCCGCGGGATCGAGGAGGCCTGTCAGGTGTCGGAGGGGACCGGAGGCCAGGAGGTGTTCGGCGGCGTCCTGGACGTCCCGGCCGAACCGTCCGGGGGCCTCGGCGGGTTCGATGCGCACGTCGGTGAAGGCGGCCGCGCCGAGAATTCGGCGGATCTCGGCGGGGTCGGAGAGCGAGAACATGCCGCGGCCCGCGGGCGTGCCGTCGGCCTGCGGCGGGAGCGGCAGCGCGGCCCGGACGGCTGCGAACGCCTGCACCCATTCGGTGCGGGCGGGGTCGGACATGGAGACGAAGGCGATCCGGCCGCCCGGGCGCAGGGCCCGGCCGATGTTGCCGAACGCGGCAGCCGGATCGTCGAAGAACATGATGCCGAAGCGGCTGATCGCCACGTCGAAACCGGCGGTCGGCAGCGGGTGGACCTGGGCGTCGACCTGTTCGAACGTGATCCGATGCAGGCCCTCCCCGGCGGCCAGGGTGCGGGCCCGGTCGAGCATCGGGCCGGAGAGGTCGAGGCCCAGGACGGAGCCGTTGCCGGCGGCCCGGGCGGCGAGCCGGGTGGTCTGGCCGGCGCCGCAGCCGACGTCGAGCACGCGCTCCGTTCCAGCGGTCGTGGTGATCGCTCCAGTGTTGGCCCTCCTCGCCGTTCCAGGCCTCCAACTGCTGGGTGTTGACGAGCTCGCGCATGGTCCCGCTCCTGCCGGAGAGCTAGTATGGGCATCTGCCCATTCGACGGTATGGGCAAATGCCCATCAGTGCAAGCCCTGAGCGGAGAACCGATGTCACCACGCGGCGTAGCCATCCCTGACGCACGGGAACGACTCTTCGCGGCGGCCGAACGCGTCCTCGCCCGGGAGGGGACGGCCGGGTTGACCAACCGTGCCGTCACCGAGGAGGCCGACTGCGCGAAGGGCCTGCTGTACAACCACTTCACCGACCTGGACGACTTCGTCGCCCAGCTCGTCCTGGACCGCTTCGAGCGGATCGCCGCCGAAGTCCGTCCACTGCCGGAGCGAGCCGGTCACGGCACGGTGCAGGACAACCTGACCCGTGCCGCGCTCGCGATGCTCGGTGCGAACGGGCCGGTCATCACCGCGGCGGCGATGTCCCGGCAGGAGGTCGTGCACCGGGTGCGGGAGGCCTGGAGCACCGGCGCCCCCGGCCCGGGCGCGGTCGAGGACGCGCTCGCCCGCTACCTGGAGGCCGAGCAGCGACTCGGCCGGGTGCCCGCGGGCGCCGACTGCCCGATGCTGGCGCTCGCCCTCGCGGGCACGATCCACCACCTGCTCATGCACGGCAGTACGCAGGCGCACGACAACCCCCGCCTCGTCGCCCGCCTCGTCGCCGCGCTCGTCGTCGCACCCAGCGGCCCCGGCCGCTCCGCTTGAACGGCATGCGACCTGCGCAGCTGACACCCGGCTGGCGGGGCCGCGTGCCCGGTACGGACTCCCGTGCCGGGCACGCAGTGTTCACGGGCCCGGCCCGCAAACCCGGCCGACGGCGGAAGAACCGTCGCGGAGCACCGCTTGGCAAATTCAACCGTTCCCATTCGCCGGCCCGTACCTGCTGGGATGCCGGCACGTTCGGGTGACGGATGTTCTGCGGCCGGCATGCCGTCGCCCACCTCGGCGTCCAGGATCCGCCGCCGCTTCGGGCGTCCGGGCCTCAGCGTGGCCCGCGCCCGCCGCGGGAGAGGTCGGCATGGGCCTCGATCACCAGCCGGCGCAGCGCGGGCGCAGCGTGCGGATGGTCGGTGAGCCACTGCTCCGCCAGGGCGAGGGCGTCAGGCTGAAACACAGGGAAGAGGTGGGTCACGACCGGCACCGCAGTCTCGATGGGCAGTTTGGCCCACAGGTCGGTGAGCTCTTTGAAGTACCGGTTGGCGTAGGGCGCGATGAGGTGCTGCTGCCCGGGCTTGTGGAAGGCGGCAGCGACGGCCTGCGTCGTGGCGTTGCCGAGGATGGCCGACTTTGTCACCGCGGCCCAGGCCTCGGCCTTGGCCGCCGCCGTCGGACGCGCGGTGCGGCACCGTGCGAAGCAGCGGTGGCCCGCCGCGCTGTCGTCGTGGGCGGCCTCTAGCTCCAACTCTTCGTCGTCGGTGCGGCCGTGGGCGGCCAAGGCCTCCAGCAGGGCCCAGCGCAGCTCCTGGTTGTCGGTTTCGGCGAGGAGTCCCTGCAGCAGAGTGAGATCTGCATCGCGGGCGGCAATCGAAGCGAGGAAGCGGGTCCAGGCTTGGTGCCGGTCTGCGCCGGGCTCGGCCAGACGAATCTCGGCAACGGCGGCATCGGCGAGGCGAGCGCCCGCTGCTTGTCGGCGTTCCGGGTCGACGAAGAAGAGCAGGGCTTCGCGGGACCAGGTGTGCAGAGTCTGAAGCAGCCCGATCTCGGACTCACGTCCGGCGAATCCGGCCACCAGGTCGAGGAATTCCTCTGCAGCGAAGGCGCCGTCGCACGTCAGGTCCCACAAGCCGGTCCAGCCCAGGGCACGCGCCAGCGGGTCGGCCAGGTCGCCCAGGTGGCGGCGAAGGGTTGCCAGGGATCGGGCGTCGAAGCGGAGCTTGGCGTAACTGAGGTCGTCGTCGTTGGCGAGGACCAGGTCCGGACGCTCGGCGCCCACGAGTCCGTTAATCGGGGTGAGTCTGCCGTGAAGGTCGGTTTCGGCACGGGCGTAGCGGATCAGTGCGCCTTCGGCGTTGAGGCGATAGAGGCCGACCGCGACGCGGTGCGGGCGCAGCGGCTCGCCCTGCTGTTCAATGACAACTTCGCGAATCCGGCCGTCCGCGCCGCAACGAATGTGCGGGGTGAACGCGTTGACGCCGCTGCTCTGCAGCCAGGCCTGGGCCCAGTCGGTGAGGTCGCGGCCGGAGGACTCCTCCAGGGCGGACAGCAGGTCGTGCATGGTGGCATTGCCGAAAGCGTGGCGTTCGAAGTAGCGACGGACTCCTTGCGGAATGCGTCCTGTCCGACGTAGGCGACGAGCTGCTTGAGCACCGCTGCGCCTTTGGCGTAGGTGATGCCGTCGAAATGGAGCTTGGCGTCCTGCAGGTCGTGGATGTCCGCGGTGACCGGGTGGGTGCTGGGGCGCTGGTCGACGCGGTGGGCCCAGCCCTTACGGCGATTGGCGAAGGTGGTCCACGCCTCGGTGTACCGGGTGGCCTCCGCCGATGCGAAAGCTCCCATGAATTCGGCGAAGGATTCCTTGAGCCACAGGTCGTCCCACCAACGGGGGTGACGAGGTTGCCGAACCACATATGCGCCATTTCGTGCAGCAGGATGTTGGCACGGTACTCGTAGGCGGAGCGGGTCGCCCTGCTCCGGAACAGGAAGTCCTCGCGGAAGGTGACCAGCCCGGGGTTTTCCATGGCGCCGATGTTGTGCTCGGGAACGAATACCTGGTCGTATTTACCGAAAGGGTAGGGGAATTCGAACTGCTTGGTGTAGAAGTCCAGGCCCTGGCGGGTGAGGGTGAGGATCTCGTCGGTGTCGAGGTACGGCGCGAGGGAAGCCCGGCAGAGGACGGCGAGGGGTATGTGCTGCACGCCTCCGTTCGGCAGGACGCGCCGGTAGTGGTCGCGTACCACGTGGTACGGGCCGGCGGCGACGGCGGTGAGGTAGCTGGGGAGCGGCAGGGTCGGGGTGAAGTGCCAGGTTGCGAGGGGGGCTCGTTGTCACCGGGCTCGGGGAGCGGGGCTGCGGGTACGGTGTTGCCCAGCACCGTCCATGCTTCGGGGGCGGTAACGTGGAAGGTGAATGCGCCCTTGAGGTCGGGCTGTTCGAAGACGGCGAAGACTCGGCGGGCGTCCGCGGGTTCGAGGTGGGTGTGCAGGTAGACCTGCCCGTCTTCGGGGTCGGTGAAGCGGTGCAGGCCCTGCCCGGTGCTGGAGAATGCGCAGCGGGCGATCACCGTCAGGTCGTTTTCCTCCTCCAGTCCGTCGAGGAGGATGCGCGTGCCGTCGAAGACGACTTCGGGGTCGAGGCTGCGGCCGTTGAGGACGACCGCGTCGACAGTCGAGGCGAGCAGGTCGGCGAAGGTGGATGCGCCGGGCTCGGCGCAGCGGAAGCGAATCCGGGTGACCGAGCGGAAAGTGTCCCGATCCGGATGGACCGCGTTGCGCAGGTCCAGGGACACGTCGTAGGCGTCGGTGGCGAGCAGTCGGGCCCGTTCGCGGGCCTCGCTGCGCGTCAGGGTCTCGCCGGGCAACTCTTTCTCCTCGTGGGGTGCAGATGGTGGTGGGCGGCGCGCAGGGGGAGGGTCTCCGGCCCCGAGGGCATGGGGCGGGTGGGTCACTCCGCCGCCGACCGTGCTGCTAGGAGCTTGCGGACCTGATCGCGGGGGAGGGCGGGGGAGCGGTGGCCGTCACGGCCGACCATGTCCTCATTGGCGGTGAGGGAGTTGAGCACGGCCTCCTCGACGGCTTGGACGGTGGCGGCGTAGAAGGGGTCGATCCGGCCCCAAGGTATGAAGCGGAGGGTGTCGAACTCGTCGGGACCGGGGGGCCGTCCGGGAAGTCGCTGCGCAGCGCGCCCTCGTTGGCTGTGGAGAAGGCGAGGAAGACGTCCCCGGAGAAGTGCCCCCGCTGGTGCCGGTGCGGCCGAGGCCGATCGACACCCGGCGGGCCATGGCCTTGCACTGGGCGGGCAGCAGCGGGGCGTCGGTGGCGACGACGACGATGACCGAACCGGAGCCGCCGGGCAGCGGGGCATCGGCTGCCCGGACGGAGGACATCGGGTTGTCGTCGCGCAGAGCGTCGCCCAGGTGGACGCCGGCAATGGTGAGTTCGGTGCGAACACCGAAGTTGGCCTGGACGAAGGCCCCGACCGTGTACTGGTGCGGGCCGTAGGCGACAACACGGGAGGCGGTGCCGGACCCGCCCTTGTACTGGTAGCAGTTCATGCCGGTACCGCCGCCGACCGAGCCCTCCTCGATCGGTCCCCGGGCCGCCGCGTCGAGGGCGTGCGCCGCGTGCAGCGGCTGGATGTGCGGGCCGTTGATGTCGTTGAGGTAGCCCGACCAGGTCTCGCCGACCACCGGCAGCAGCCACTTCTCGGCCAGTGCCGGGTAGTTGGCGCCGATCCAGTCGATCAGGCCACGGTGTACCAAGCCGACGCCGTGAGTGTCGGTGATGCCGACGGGCAGCGCCAGGGAACCGGTCTCCTCGATCCAGTGGGTGCCGGTCAGCTCTCCATTGCCGTTGAGCGAGTAGAAGCCGGCCGCGCAGGGAGAGCCGACGCCCTCCCGGCCGCGGGGCAGGATCGCGGTCACACCGGTGCGGACCGCCTCGCCCTTGATCAGTGTCGCGTAGCCGACCGCGACGCCCGGCACGTCGGTGATCGCGTTGTACGGCCCCGGCTCCCCGGCGAAGGGGATGCCGAGGGCCCGGGCGCGCTCCTTGCCTGAGGGGGTGCGCAGGTGGGGGGCGTGGCTCATGGGGCAGGGTCCTCCTCGGTGGGGTCGGGGATGCGATCAGGGGTGAGGCCGGGGCAGCCGGTCACTGCGCGGGCGTAGCCGAGGATCAGCGCCATGGCGCGGTCCAACATGCCGGGCGCGCGCCGGTAGATGATCCGGCTGGCGTAGGTGTCCTCCAGGGCGACCAGATTGGCGGCGACATCCTGGACCGGCTCTGCGATCCGGAAGTGGCCCTGAGCGCGGCCGACCTCCAGGACGCCGACGTAGACCCCGACCTGCCTGTCCGTCAGCCCCTCGGCGAGTGCGGCGCGCAGCGGGTTGTACGGCAGTTCGACACCCGTGCGGTAGAGCAGGCCGGTCAGCTGGTCCTCCGGTCCGTCCGGCAGGCCCATCCGGATGCAGGCGATCAGCTTGTCGCGTGCGTCGGCGTGGCGGGTGACCTCGTCGAGGCGCTGGGTGAAGTAGCGCTCGCCGGCCTCCCGGTAGACCTGCTCCAGCAGATCGTCGAGGTCCTTGAAGTAGTAGTGCACGGACCCCTTGGCCACCCCGGCGGCCTCGGCGATGTCCGCGACGCGGACCTTGCCAGGACCGTGCTCGCTGATCGCCTTCGCGGCGGCGGCGAGCAGCTCGGCCCGGCGGGCCGCCTGGTTCTTCTGTCGTGCCATGGTCACCAATCTTTGGCTAGTCGTCCAAATTAATCAATAGTTACCGCCAAATTCTTGACGGCTAGGTCCATGAAGCACTTGGCTGGGCGTCCAAAGAACCATGCCTCGCGCTCCTCCCCCGGGCTGCACCTTCAGCTAGGAGACCACTCAACATGATGCGCAACACCCGTGCGGTCAGCCTCACGGCCCTTGCAGCCTCCGCTGCCCTCGGTCTTACCGCCTGCGGCGGGGGCCCGGCTCCGCATCCGGCCGCTCGACCGACCGCGTCAAGGGCGGCACACTCACCTACTACGCGTCCTACGACTTCGACCACCTCGACCCGCAGCGGAACTACACGATCGCGGCGATGAACCTGGGCCACATCCTGTACCGGTCGCTGACCTACTGGGAGAAGCAGACCGACGGGTCGACCAAGCTCGTGGGCGACCTGTCCACGGACGCCGGCACGCCCTCGGACGACGCGAAGACCTGGACGTTCCATCTCAACAAGGGCATCAAGTGGCAGGACGGCACTGAGGTCACCAGCGCTGACGTCAAGTACGGCGTGGAGCGGTCCTTCGACCCGGACCTGGCGGGCGGCGCCACCTACGGCCAGCAATGGCTGGTCGGCGGCAACGGCTACAAGGGGCCCAAGCAGGGCGAGCTGGCCTCGATCCGGACGCCCGACCCCTACACGATCGTCTTCAAGCTGAACAGGTCCGTCTCCGACTTCAACCAGGCCACCGCCATCGGTACCTTCGCGGCTGTGCCCAAGGCCCACGACACCGGTGCCACCTACGACACCCACGTCTGGTCCGACGGCCCGTACATGATCGGGACCTATACCCGCGGCAAGGAGCTGACCCTGGTGCGCAACCCGCACTGGAGTGCCGGCACGGACAGGCTGCGCGAGCAGAATGTCGACAGGATCAACGTCAAGATCGGACTGGACGGCTCCGCCATCGACCAGCTGATGAAGACGGACGGTAGCGATGCGCACACCGCCGTCTCCGGCCAGACCGTGGCCAGCACCGACCTCCAGACCTTCTCCAGCGACCCCCAGCTCAGGTCGCGCTTCCACTCCATCGCTTCCTCTCCATCAACTACCTGGCGATCAACACCGCCACCGTCACCGATCTCAAGGTTCGCCAGGCGATCGGGTACGCGATCAACAAGCAGACCGTGCGCGGCGGCTTCGGCGGCTCGGCCTACGGCGACTACGCCACCACCTTCCTCAACCCGAAGATCCCTGGCCGCCTCGCCGCCGCCCCCTACGGTTCCGACCCCGCAGGCAACCAGGCCAAGGCCAAGCAGCTGCTCGCCGAGTCCGGCCAGAAGAACGTCACCCTCTCCCTTGCCGTCATGTCGGAGAAGGTCGGCGACGCCATCCACGACGCGCTGGCTCAGGTGGGCATCACGGTCAACGTGAAGAGGATCGACGCATCCACCTACTTCAGCAACATCGGCAACGTGTCCAACCACTACGACCTGATGTGGGCCGACTGGTTCGCCGACTACCCCTCCGGCTCGGCGGTGATCACCCCGCTGCTGTCCGCCCGTGTCATCACGCAGACCGGCAACTGGAACTTCGCGCAGCTCAACGACGCCGCTACGGAGAAGGAGATCGACCGTATCTCCACCCTCACCGACCCCGGCGCCGTCAGCGCCGCCTGGGGCAAGCTCGACGTCGACATCCTGACCCGCACTGCGGCCGTGGTCCCCCTGATCTACACGAAGATGAACTATCTCGAGGGTTCCAAGGTCGGCGGCCTGCAAGAGGACAACGTCATCGGCACGATGAACCTCGCCAAGGTCTATCTCAAGAAGTAACTCCTTTGCGCATCAGCGTAGTTGCCTGACCCGGCCGGAGCCCCGCCGGGCCCGGCCCGCCCCGCCCCACTCTGTCTGCGAAGGGCAGCACCGAACCATGACCCAGACCCAGCTCGCCTTCGAGGCGCAGGCGGAACCCGCCACGGCCGTCACCGGCCGCTCGCCGGCCCGACAGGCCTGGCTGCGGCTGAGGCGCGACCGCGCCTCGGCGGCCTCCTTCGTCGTGGCACTGCTCTTCATCCTCGCCGCGATGCTCGCCCCGGTCCTCTCCGCCGTCGAGGGCTGGGGTCCGGTGAGGGCCGACCTGCACGCCATCAACCCCGACCAGGGCAACTTCCCCGTCGGCGCTCTCGGCGGCATCAGCGGCTCGCACTGGCTCGGCGTCGAGCCCGGCACCGGCTACGACGTCTTCGCACGGCTGCTCTACGGCCTGCGTACCTCGCTGGTGGTGTCGCTGACCGCCGCCGTGTTCGCCACCGCACTCGGCGTTCTGGTCGGCCTGGCCGCCGGCTACTTCGGCGGCTGGGCGGACTCACTGCTCAACTGGGTGATGAACGTGATGCTGGCATTCCCGCAGCTCCTCTTCATCATCGCGCTGACCCCCGTGATCGCCAACGCCATCACCACCGACAGCCACGGATCGGTCAGCGAGTCCGCGCAGCTGGGCACCATCGTTGCAGTCATCGCCCTGTTCTCCTGGGCCTACCCGGCCCGGCTGGTCCGCGGTCAGGTGATCTCGCTGCGGCAGCGCGAGTTCGTCGACGCCGCCCAGGTGATGGGCGCCCGCTCCGGCCACATCCTGTTCAAGCAGCTGCTGCCCAACCTGTGGGCGCCGGTCCTGATCTCCTTCGCGCTGGCAGTGCCGGGCAACATCGCCACCGAGGCGGCGCTGTCCTTCCTCGGCGTCGGCGTCGTGCCGCCCAATCCGGACCTCGGCGGGATGCTCAACACGGCCACTCACTATTACCTCTACGACCTCACCTACATGGTGGTGCCGGGCGTTGCCCTGCTCGCGGTCGTGCTCTCCCTGAACCTGCTCGGTGACGGGGTGCGCGACGCGCTCGACCCGCGCGCGAACCGTGGCTGATCCCCGCCGATCCCGAGGCTGAACCATGACAAGCTACCTGATACGACGTCTGCTGAGCGCCCTTACCGTCATCGCGGTGGTCAGCGCCATCACCTTATTCATCTTCTTCGCCGTGCCCAGCGATCCCGCGGTCTTGGCCTGCGGCAAAGGCTGCACCCCCGACCGGATCGCGGAGATCCGCCACTCTCTCGGCCTGGACCGGGGCCTGCTCGTTCAGTTTGGCGAGTTCGCCAAGGGCCTGGTGGCCGGCCGGACCTTCGGCGACGGTTCCACCGCTGTCCACTGTTCCGCCCCCTGCCTCGGCATCAGCTACCACGACAACACCGACGTCTGGGACACGGTCTGGAGCCGTTTCCCGGTGGACCTCTCCCTCGCCCTCGGCTCCGCCCTCGCCTTCCTGCTGCTCGGCGTGGCCCTGGGCTTGGCTGCCGCCGTCCGCAAGGGAAAGCCCTTGGACAAGTTCGCCGTCGGACTCGCCCTCTTCGGTATCTCGACGCCCATCTACTTCATCGCGCTCGTCCTCCAGTACGTCTTCGTGGACAAGTGGCAGCTACTGCCCGCCGCCGGCTACACCCCCGTCACCGAAGACCCCGCCAGCTGGTTCACCGGCCTGCTGCTGCCCTGGGTTGCGTTGGTTGTGATCAACCTCGCCGCCTACGCCCGCTTCACGCGCTCCACCGCGTTGGAGGTTATGGGCGAGGACTACATCCGTACCGCCCGCGCCAAGGGCCTGCCCCGCCGCACGGTGACCCTCAAGCACACCCTGCGCGGGGCGATCACGCCGGTGGTCACCATCATCGGCATGGACTTCGGAGCGCTGCTCGGCGGCGCCGCCATCATCACCGAGTCCGCCTTCGGCCTGCCCGGCATCGGACAGCTCGCCGTGCAGTCCGTGCAGAACGTGGACCTGCCCGTGATCATGGGCACCACCCTGTTCGCCGCCACAGCGGTGGTGCTCGCCAACGTCGTCGTGGACGTGGTCTACGGCCTGATCGACCCGCGCGTCCGCCGAGCCTGACTGGCCGAAAGGCATCGAGAGGAAGTCCCCGTGTACCCCAACGCCTTTCTGGACGTGCGCGACCTGCGCGTGCACTTCCCCACCGACGACGGGGTGGTCAAATCCGTCGACGGCGTCTCCTTCACCCTTCAGAAGGGCCGTACCCTCGGCATCGTCGGCGAGTCGGGCTCCGGCAAGTCCGTCACCTCCTCGCCCTGCTCGGCCTGCACAAGGGCACGCGCGCCCTGGTCTCCGGCGAAGTCTGGCTCGGTGGCGATGAGATCGTCGCCCTGCCGGAGGCGCGGATGCGCGCACTGCGCGGCAGCCGTGTCGCCATGGTCTTCCAGGACCCGCTTTCGGCCCTGCACCCCTTCTTCACCGTCGGCGCCCAAATCGCCGAGGCCTATCGGGTGCATCACCCCGAGACCTCGAAGCGCCGGGCCCGGGAGCGTGCCGTGGAACTTCTCCAGCGGGTCGGCATTCCCCAGCCGCGCGGCGCGCCGCCGGCTACCCGCACGAGTTTTCCGGCGGCATGCGGCAGCGCGCTATGATCGCCATGGCGCTGGTCAACGACCCCGAACTGCTCATCGCCGACGAGCCCACCACCGCCCTTGACGTCACCGTGCAGGCGCAAATTCTCGACCTGATCGCGGACCTCCAGCAGGAGTTCGGCTCTGCCGTCGTCATCATCACCCACGACCTCGGAGTCGTCGCCGAGACCGCCGACGACATTCTGGTGATGTACGGCGGGCGCCGCGTCGAGTACGGACCGGCCCGCGAGGTACTCAAGAACTCGCAGCACCCCTATACCAGCGGCCTGCTGGCATCCATGCCACACCTGTCCGGCAACGTGGACGAGCCGCTGCACCCGATCGAGGGAACCCCGCCCAGCCTGATCCGCCTGCCTTCCGGGTGCGCCTTCCACCCGCGCTGCCCAGTGCGCGAGCAGGTCCCCCAGAACCTGTGCCGCAGTGACCGCCCTGAGCTTGTGCCGTTCGCCGAAGACCCTCGCCACCTGGCCGCCTGCCACCTCACGGCCCGCATCTCCCGGAGGACCGCATGAGCGACCTGCTCGAGGTCAGCAACCTGCACATGCACTTCCCGGTTCGTAGGAATCTGCTGATCCAGCGTCATTCCGAGGTCATACGGGCCGTGGACGGGGTGGACCTCCGCGTCGCCGCGGGGGAGTCCCTCGGCCTGGTCGGCGAGTCCGGCTGCGGCAAGTCCACCACGGGACGCCTCGTTACCCGACTGCTGGAGCCCACCGGCGGCAGCATCCGCTTCGACGGCGTGGACATCACCCACGCGTCGAAGTCCAAGCTGCGGGCCACCCGGCAGCACCTGCAGATGATCTTCCAGGATCCCTACAACTCGCTCAACCCCCGGCACACCGTCGGCACCCTGGTGGAGACCCCCATGGCGCTCAACGGCATCAACCCGCCGCAGGGGCGCAGGAAGCGCGTCCAGGAGCTGCTGGAGACCGTGGGCCTCAACCCCGAGCACTACAACCGCTACCCCAACGAGTTCTCCGGCGGCCAGCGCCAGCGGATCGGCATCGCTCGGGCGCTTGCCCTCCGGCCCAAGCTGATCGTCGCCGACGAGCCGGTCTCCGCCCTGGACGTCTCGATCCAGGCTCAGGTGGTCAACCTGCTTCAGCAACTGCAGCGCGACTTCGGCATCGCGTTCCTCTTCATCGCCCACGACCTCGCCGTCGTCCGGCACTTCTCACAACGGATCGCCGTCATGTACCTGGGCAAGGTTGTGGAGACCGGCGACCGCGAGGCTGTCCACTCCCGGCCCACGCACCCCTACACCCAGGCCCTCCTGTCCGCGGTCCCCGAACCGGATCCCGACGCGGCCCGCGGCCGCGAGCGCATCCGCCTCACCGGAGAGGTCCCCAGCCCCCTCGACCCACCCTCGGGCTGCCACTTTCGCACCCGATGCTGGAAGGCCACCGAGTTGTGCGCCGAGCAGGAACCGCCCCTGGTCCGGGTCGGAGGCGGCGACCCGGACCACCGCACCGCCTGCCACTTCCCCGACATCGGCAGCCGCCCGCTCGTCTGAAGACCGGGCAGTGGGACATCCCGGGCGCTGTGCAACGGGAACGGCCCCGCCTTCGCCCGCCGCACCATGGAACGGAGTAGGGCTTCCACGCCAACCCGCGGTCGCGCTGCCGCGCGTCG
Source organism: Kitasatospora paranensis (assembly GCF_039544005.1). Taxonomy (NCBI): domain Bacteria; kingdom Bacillati; phylum Actinomycetota; class Actinomycetes; order Kitasatosporales; family Streptomycetaceae; genus Kitasatospora; species Kitasatospora paranensis. The sequence goes on along the minus strand of NZ_BAABKV010000001.1, from coordinate 71,403 downwards.
TGCGCCTGGACGCCGCCGGCACCGTACCGCAGCTGCTGCAACGGGGCCTTCGAACGTGCAGAGCCCGGCAACCCGCCACGACCTGACGCGCCGATGCTCCGGCCGGTCGCGCCGAGCAGACACGGTCAGGCCGAGGGTGACAACCCCTCGTTTCCGGTGACCACCTGGGCGAAGGTGAGCAGCCGCCGCTCCTCCTCCTCAGCGGTGATGCCGCCGACCAGCACCTCCATGGCGTAGCCGTCCTCAAGCGCGAGAAACGTGCGCGCGAGCTGGGGCGCGGGCACCGCGAGAGTGAACTCCCCGGTGTGCGCGCCCTGCTCCAGAGTTTCCTCATACAGGGCGGCCTGCCGGTCGAAGAAGTCCCGCTGGATGGAGTGCGCCGTCTCGTCGCGCAACGCCACCGGGAACAATTCGTACAGCAGCCGGCTGGTCTCCTCCGCGGTGCCCGGCCACACCACCCCCGAGGCCACACACGCCCTCAGCCTGGCGACGGCACCCTCCGCCTCACCGATTCGCCGCTCCCGCTCGGCGCAGTAGCGGTTGGCGCCGCGGGCGAAGACCTCGACGAAGAGGTCCTGCACGTCCGGGTAGTAGTAGAGGACCGACGCCGGGGTAACCTCCGCCTCCTGCGCGATGTCGCGGAGCTTGACCCGCGCCGCACCGCTCTCACGCAGTTGCTTGGCCGCCGCGGTGATCAGCTGGCTGCGGCGGGCTTCCTGGTTCTTGGGTCGGGACATGCCGACGATCGTGCCACACGGCACCTGTTCCCACGGGTACAGGGCATTGACGCTTCCCTCATCTATTAACTAAATTTGATTTAGCTTAAACGAGGCCGAGCGCAGGCTCCTCTCTACGGAAGCCCCTCCTGCCTCTTCCACTCTTCTTGCCTGTTCCTGCTCGATTGGCTGTGATCCCTCGTGTCCCGCCCCCTGCCGCTGATCCTTGCCCAGGCGCCCGGCCGCCTGGCCGACGACCTGGCGGGCTTCGCCGCCGACGTGGAGCGCCGCGTCAAACTGCGCACGCCCGGCGCGCTCGTTGTCTACCCCGAACTGCACCTTGCCGAGCGCTCGGCCGGTGTCGCTGCCGCACCCGAGGATGCCGCCGAGCCCGTCGACGGGCCCCGTGACGCCCTGTTCTCGCGGCTCGCCGGCGACCTCGGCATCTGGCTGGTGCCCGGCAGCGTCTACGAGCTCGGGGACGACGGCCTTGTGTACAACACCGCCCCGGTCTACTCGCCCGAAGGGAAGCGCCTGGCCGTATACCGCAAGGTCTTCCCTTGGCGTCCGTACGAGACGACGGTGCCCGGCGTCGAGTTCAAGGTCGTCGACCTGCCCGGCGTGGGCCGGATCGGTCTGTCGATCTGCTACGACACCTGGTTCCCGGAGGTCTCCCGGCATCTGGCCTGGATGGGTGCCGAGCTGATCGTCAACGTCGTCCGTACGTCGACCAGCGACCGCGCCCAGGAGGTCGTCCTCAATCGCGCGAACGCCATCGCCAACCAGGTCTTCGTCGCCAGCGTCAATGCCGCCGCCCCCTCGGGCGTCGGCCGCAGCCTGCTCGTCGACCCGCAGGGCACCGTCCGCTCCGAGGCCCCGGCCGACGGCGACCTCACCCTCACCGACGTGATCGACCTCGACGAGGTCGGCACCGTACGCCGCTACGGCACCGCCGGCCTGAACCGGATGTGGCAGCAGTGGCGCCCCGGCGACCAGAGCGTCTCGCTGCCGCTGTACGGCGGCAGCATCGACCCGAACACGTGGACCCCCGCCTCCCTCCGACAGGACACCAGCGATGAGTGAAGCCCAGACTTCCGCCCGCCTCAAGGGCGACCTGAGCCTGGGCTCGGTCATCCTGTTCGGCTTGGCGTATATATCGCCCGGAATCGTGGTCACGACGTTCGGTGTCATCGCCGCGACCAGCAACGGCGCGTCCCCGACTGCGTACGCCGTCGCCACCGTCGCGATGCTGCTGACGGGCCTGTCGTACGCGAAGATGTCGCGCATCGTGCCGGGCGCGGGGTCTGTCTACTCCTACGCCCGTAAGATGCTCGACAGCCGCATCGGGTTTCTCGCCGGATGGGCGATGCTGCTCGACTACTTCTTCATCCCCATGGTCGGCTGGCTGATCCAGGCGATCTACTTCCAGGCGCAGTTTCCGGCCGTGCCCAAGTGGGTCTGGCTGATTGTCGTCGTCGCCCTGACCACCGGCATCAACGCCTTCGGCATGAAACTTGCCAACCGCGTCAACAGGGTCCTGATGGCCGTCGCCATCGGTTCGCTGATCCTCTTCGCCGCGCTGTGCCTCGTCTATCTCGCAAGGCATGACACGGGCCCGGTCACCGACTCGCTCTGGAACTCGCACACCTCCATCGGCGCGATCACTTCGGCCGCCGCCATCGCCGCCTACTCCTTCCTCGGCTTCGACGCAGTGTCCACGCTCGGCGAGGAGACCAAAGACGGCGCCAAGACCGTCGGCCGCGGCATCATCGGCTGCGTCGTGGCTGCGGGCGCGATCTTCCTGGTCCTGTCCTTCTTGCTCCAACTCGTTCATCCTGGAGGAGAGTTCAAGAACGAGGACGCAGCCGCCTGGGACATCAAGCGGCTCATCGGCGGCGAGACGTACGCCAACATCGTCAACTTCATCTCCCTCGCGGGCGGCATCGCCAGCTGTATCGCCCTGCAGGCCTCCACGGCCCGCCTGATGTATGCGATGGGTCGCGACGGCGTGCTGCCGCGCCGAGTGTTCGGCAAGCTCTCCTTCGAGCTCGGCACGCCGGTCATGCCGCTCGTGCTCACCGCGGCGGGCGGTGTCATCGCGATGAAGCTGGACCTGGCCACGGCCACCTCCTTCATCAACTTCGGCGCCTTCCTCGGCTTCGCCTTGGTCAATATCTCCGTCATCGGCTACCTGGTGCGGGAGTGGAAGCAGAACAGGCGGCACAACCTGTTCACATTCCTCGTGTTGCCACTGGCCGGCGCTGCGGTCTCCGTCTATCTGCTCACGCAGCTCGGCCGCACGGCGCTGGAAATCGGTGGTGTGTGGCTGGCGATCGGCGTCGTCTACCTGGCCTTCCTCACGAAGGGCTTCCGGCGCCCCGCGCCCGAACTGATGATGGACACGCACGCAGACGCTCGGGCCGAGGACGCCGCGAAGGAGCCGACTTCGGTGGCGTGACCGTAGCCTCTCGTACGGCGCGGGGCCGGGGCCCTCTCACTTTGAGGCCCCGGTCCCCGCGCACCCCGGCAGGAGAGATCCCCGCGCTGTGGGTGACGTTCTCCCGGGCCAGGGCAGCCGATGGCCCGACAGTCCCGCACGCGTTCAGCCACGTGATCATCCTGACCGCCCAGCGCCACCCGACAGGGCGAGATCGATGACGGTGCTGTGGTCCGCGCAGGGCGTGCCCTTGGCGAAGATCGCGGAGGTGACGTTCACCAGCCCGGACCGGGTCCGGGGCGTGATCCACACCTTTGTGGAACAGGACGGGTGCGATGAACGACAGGCCCCAGGCGATGCGTGGGGCGCACAGCATCGGGGCGCTGCCCGGGTGTTGTTCGGGGCGGTGGGCGGTCGGGGGCCGAGGGCGGTGCCGACGCCGGTGGTGCGCGGCCGGCGTCCTTGTGAGGTAGGGCCAGTTGGAGCATCGAGCCGGGGTGGCCGGCGCCGGCGCTCAGGAAGGTGAGGGGCATGGCGATGGCGGTCGGCCAGCCGGCGAGGGTGGGGCGATGAACCGGCCGGTCACCCTCGTGGGGGTGTTGAACTGTCCGTTCGCCTTGGTGAGGGCTTCGGGTTGGACGATGGCGGGGAGCACCGTCTCGCTGCTGGTGGTGAACACGCTCTCGGACGGATGCGCCGAGGACCGCCCGGAAAGGCTGTGGGGAGAACCGCATCCGGCGGGCAGAAGGCCGCTGGTCGGTCTCGCGGCGTTGCTGTTGCGACCGATTGACCCGCAGACGGTGAAAGACATGGCCACGTGGACACCGGCCGTGAGGGGGATGGTGCTCCACCGCTGACCTTGGCGACGGGCAGGGGCTCGCCGGTGATCGTGGCCTGGCCGACGTCGCTCGCGCCGTCCAGGACACGGCCGTCGGCGCCGATCCGCTCGCCCGGGCGGACCAGTACGGTGTCGCCAACCTCGAGGGCCTCGGTCGGCACGGTCTCCTCGGCGCCGTCGTCGAGCAACCGGGTGGCGGTGGCGGGGGCGAGGTCGAGCAGGCCGTGCACCGAGTCCGCGGTGCGGGCGGTGGCGATCGCCTCCAGGGCGCCGGAGGTGGCGAAGATGACGATCAGCAGGGCGCCGTCCATCACCTGCCCGACCGCGGCGGCGCCCAAGGCGGCGACGATCATCAGCAGGTCGACGTCCAGCGTCTTCTCCCGCAGCGACTGCAGCCCGGCCCAGGCAGGCTCCCAGCCACCCGTGGCGTACGCGAGGGCGTACAGCGGCCCCCAGACCCAGGCCGGGGCGCCGGTCAGCTGGAGCGGCAGCGCGATCAGGAACAGCGCCGTCGAGGCCGCCGCCCAGCGGGCCTCGGGCAGCGCCACGATCCGCGTGCGCCGCCGCGGGGCGGCGCCGGCGGACGCGGCGGCCATCTCGGGCGCGGGCCGCTCGATCAGGGCGGAGGAAGGCATGGCAAGCGGACCCTTCGCTCAGGTCAGGGCAGAACGGACGACTCCGTCCAACATACAGGAACGTATGAACAGTCCTTCATGCGTCATCTGTAGTATTGGCCCATGGGTCATGGAGCCGCCTCCGAGAAGAACACCGCCCCGCGCATCCGCCTCGACGCGGACAATGCCGCCCGCGTGGCGACCACCCTGCAGGCTCTCGCGACGCCGTCCCGGCTGCTGATCCTCGCCCGCCTGCGCGAAGGGCCCTGCGCAGCCACCGAACTCGCCTACGCCGTCGGCATGGAACAGTCCGCCTGCTCCCACCAGCTGCGGCTCCTGCGCAACCTCGGCCTGGTCGTCGGCACCCGCCAGGGCCGCTCGGTGGTCTACGCGCTGTACGACAACCACGTCGCCGAACTCCTCGACCAGGCCGTCTACCACACCGAGCACCTGCGGCTCGGACTCAGCGACGCCGCCGGCGCCGAGGGCGCCGACCTCGCGGACGACCTGGCGGCTCAGCCGGCGCCCTGACCGGCCACCCGGGGCCGTCGGTCGTCCCACCAGTGGTCGCCGTGAGCGCCGGAGGTCCGGGTCCTCGACGTTGACGCGAGACGGCGGTGGCCACCCCGTCACGCCGGGGCGGCCACCGTTGCGGAGCGGGGCAAGGATCAGTGGCTGCCGGCGAGGTCGCCGCTGAGCCTGCCGTGGAGGCCGGCGCTGGGGTCGTTGAGCCCCGTGATCTCCACCGTCTTGCCGCGCTGGGCGTACTTGGTCTCGACGGCGTCGAGCTCCGTTCGCTTGCCAAGCCGCCCTGGCAGCCGCCCTCCTGGGCGTTCGGCGTCGTGCGGACTCTGCTGTACGCCTCCATCGCCTGGGCCGCGGGCCGGGCCCTGACCGCCGCGTCCGGCCGCGATCGGCGCGCTCTGGCGGTCTCCTCGGTGTCGACCTCTCGCTCAACGCTGCCTGGAACTGGCTGTGCTTCCAGTGCCGCAGCCCGGCGGCCGCTCTGGCGGGCAGTGCCCTGCTCGACCTCAGCAACGCCGACCTTGTCCGGCGCGCCGCCCGTACCAACCCCACCGCCGCCGCTCTGACTCCCTACGCCGCCTGGTGCGCCTTCGCCACCGCACTCAATGCCGACATCGCCCGCCGCAACTTGGGCTGATCGCACCTCCGGTGCGCCGTGGAGCCCACGTGGTGCGGCCAGATCGCTCACTGCCGTGCCCGGTCACCCGGACGGCCGGTACGAGCAGGATTGCCGCGGTCGGCTGCTGCGCCCGCACGGCCCCATCGGTGCAGCAACGCTGCGAGGGGTGGTCCCCATTCTGCCCGCCAACAATAAGGGCAAATCGTCCGATAAGGCGGCAAGTGCTCCGTGTGGAGACGGCCTTGCTCAGCCGTTGTGACTCCGGAGGGTCTCGTGGATCTCGACCTCTTCCGTCCGCTCTACACCGCGTCCGATCTCGTTGTGTCGGTGCATCTGGACACCAGTCGGGAGGACCAGGACGCGGATCACCGGGTGGCGACCGGTTGGCGTGCCCTGCGCCGGGATCTGGAGCAGCAGGGCGCGGACGAGCCCACCCTGCTGGTGCTGGACGGTGCGGTCGGGGGATCGCCGCACTTGGTGGGTCCGCAGGGCGAGTCTCTGTTCGCTGCCGACGGCCGGATGCTCGGTGCGTTCACACTCGCGCGTCCGCCGGCCCGCGACCGGGCTGTCGTGGGTCCGGTCGCCGATCCGCTGGAAACAGCGTTCGACCTCGATCACCAGCTTCCCTACGTGATGGTTGCCCTCGATCGGGAGGGCGCGGACGTCGACGCCTTCCCGGCAGGCGCCCTCGATCCGGCCACCAGCCGCACCTTCAGTGGCAGCACGCTGCACATCACCCGGGTGCGGGCCGGCGGCGCGAACATGGCCTCCTACCACCGCCGGACCGTCAACGTGTGGACCAGGAACGCCGCCGGTGTCGCCACCGAGATCGCCGAGGCGTGCGAGGCGGTCGGTGCCGCCTTGGTCTTCGTGGGCGGTGACCCGAAGGCGACCGCGATCCTGCGCGAGGAACTCGCCGGCTGGCGGGGCCACGCCGAGGTGGTCGAGGTGCCGGGCGGCCGCGGGGAGAGGACGCCCTCGCCGTCCTGCGCGAGGCGGTCGACAAGGCACTCCGAGCGGCGTCCGAGCGCAGCCACGCCGCCGCGGCGGCCGAGTTCGAGAGCGCCCGGGCCCAGGGCATGGCGGTGCACGGCATGCCGGCCGTCAGCACGGCCCTGGCCGAAGGGCGGGTGGCCACGCTGCTGCTGAGTGAGGACCGCACCGCCGACCCGCTCAAGTGGTCGGCCGGCGCCAACCCCTGCTGGTCGACAGCGCACCCGAGGCCCTCGACAATGCTGCGGCCGCCGTCCAGGCCCTGGCCGCACCCCTACTGCTGCGGGCCGCGACGATGGGCGGCGCCTCCTTCTCGGAGATTCCCGAGGGCATGGCCGACGACGGCTGCGCGGCCGTTCTGCGTTTCGCCCCGGCATGAGCGCAGAACCCGCTCCCCGAGTCAGCCGGCACACCGTCTTGGAGACTGAGGATGATCATGACTGATGCGACAACAGTGCCGTTCGGTGTCCACTCGGAGGTCGGCCGGCTGCGCAAGGTCCTGGTGTGCGCGCCGGGCCTGGCCCATCGCCGGCTCACCCCGACCAACTCCGACGACCTGCTGTTCGACGACGTGATGTGGGTGGAGAACGCCCAGCGCGACCACGCCGACTTCGTCAACAAGCTCCGCACCCGCGGCGTCGAGGTGGTCGAACTGCACGACCTCCTCGCGCAGACCGTCGCCCTCCCCGAGGCCCGCGGCTGGCTGCTCGACCGGAAGATCACCGCCAACGAGGTCGGCCTCGGTCTGATCGACGGCACCCGGGCGTACCTGGAGACGCTGGCCCCGCGCGAACTCGCGGAGTACCTGATCGGCGGCCTGGCCACCACGGACCTGCCCGAGGACTTCCGCACCGGCCACCTGGCCCTCGCCAGGAGGCGACCGGCACCCGCGAGTACCTGATGCCGCCGCTGCCGAACACCCTCTACACCCGCGACACCACCTGCTGGCTCTACGGCGGACTCACCCTCAACCCGCTCTACTGGCCGGCCCGCCACGACGAGACCCTGCTGATGAAGGCGGTCTACTCCTTCCACCCCGACTACCGCACCTCCACCGTCTGGTGGGGCGACCCCGAGCGGGAGTGGGGCCAGGCCACCTTCGAGGGCGGCGACATCATGCCGGTCGGAAACGGCGTCGTCCTGATGGGCATGAGCGAGCGCACCTCCCGGCAGGCGATCACCCAGGTCGCCGCCGCACTCTTCGCCCGGGGCGCCGCCCGGCAGGTGGTGGTGGCCGGAATGCCCCGGCTGCGCGCCGCCATGCACCTCGACACGGTGTTCACCTTCGCCGACCGCGACATCGTCACCCAGCACCCGGCCATCATGAACGCGGTGCACACCTTCTCGCTGCGCCCCGTGGATAAGGCACCAGGCGTGGAGGTGACCGACGAGGGCGACCGGGCGTTCACCGACATCGTCGCCGAGGCCCTGGGCATCAGCGGCGGTCTGCGCGTGATCGAGACCGGCGGCGACGTCTATGCCTCCGAGCGCCAGCAGTGGGACAGCGGCAACAACGCCGTCGCCGTCGAACCCGGCGTCGTCTTCACCTACGACCGCAACACCCAGACCAACACCCTGCTGCGCAAGGCCGGCGTCGAGGTGATCACCATCGTCGGCGCCGAGCTCGGGCGCGGCCGCGGCGGCGGACACTGCATGACCTGCCCCCTCACCCGCGACCCCGTCGACTACTGACGCGCACCCTCACACCCGGGAGGCACCCGTGTCGGAGTTCCACTGGGGCCACGCCCTACTGCTGTTCCTGGCCCTGTTCGCGCTCTACAGCCCGATCGCCGCCCTCTCCTCCTACCTGCCCTACATGGAGGGCTACACCCCGAAGGAACAGCGCCAACTGTCGTTCGGCCTGTTCCGCAACGTCACCATCCTCATGCTGCTGGCGCTGTGGGTGGGGGAGCCACTGCTGGAACTGCTCGGAATCAGCACCGCCGCGCTCTCGGCCACGGGTGGCATCGCGCTGATCCTGGCCGCCGTGCCGATGATGACCGGCTCCGGATCCTCCCCGCGGGCCCCCGACGACACGGCGGCGGCCAGAGGCCCGAAAGCGCCGTGGCGGTCCATCGTGTTCACCCCGCTCACGTTCCCGCTCACCTTCGGCGGCACCACCTTCGGCTTCTTCGTCGCCTACCGCGCGGATGTGTCCGGCTGGAAGGCCGGCATCGCCATGACCGTCGCGGGCCTGGCCTACGCCGCGGTCACCGGCATCACCCTCTACCTCTCCGGCCACCTCGTGCGCCGCGTCTCCCCGAGCACCGCGGCCATCCTGGACCGGGTCGCCGGGATCCTGCTCACCGCCATCGCGGTCACCCTGATCGCCAGCGGCGGCACCCGCCTGGTCGACGACGTCCTGAACTCCCTGTGACCGTGCCCTCAACAACCCTCCACCCCGGCAGGCACCGCCGCCTGCACATGCTTCGCAACCGGTCCCATGCCGCCGGTCGGCACGCGACCGAGCCGGACCGGCAGCGGCGGTCAGCCCGCGTCCTGGGCCTGGCCCTGGACGCGGGCGAGCTGCTGCTCGCCGACGGCCAGGGCACCGAGGACGTCGAGGCCGCGATGCGCACAGTCGCCCGCACCTACGGCCTGGACGGCGAGCCGCAGGTCACGTTCACCATGATCTCCATCAGCCACCGCCCTTCGGCGGACCACGGCGCGATGATCCTGGACCGCACCGTGTGGCGGCGCGCTCCCAACTACACGCGACTGTCGGCGACCTACACATTCGTGACGCAGGTTGCCGAAGGCCGCCTCGGCCTGGAGCAGGCCCGCCGGCGGCTGGCCGCGATCCGCCGCCGCAGCCCTCCGTACCCCGGCTGGCTGATCTCCCTGGTCGCGGGTTCGCTCGCGGCCAGCGCCACCGTCCTGGTCGGCGGCAGCGCCGACACCAAGGCCGCGCTCACCTTCTCGGCTGCCTTCGTCGCCTCCTTCATCGGCGACCGCCTCGCCGGCATGTTCTACGACCGCGGCGTGCCGGAGTTCTACCAGTACGCCGTCGCGGCCGCCCCCGCCTCCGTCGTCGGTGTCGTCCTCGCCCTGGCCGGCGCCGGCCTGCGCGGATCCCAGGTCATCACCGGCGGCCTCTTCGCCCTCCTGCCCGGCCGCGCCCTGGTTGCTGCCGTCCAGGACGGCCTCACCGGCTTCTATCTCACCGCGGCCGCCCGCCTGGTCGAACTCCTCTACCTCATCACCGGCGTCATCCTCGGTGTCCTCGCCGTCCTGCCCATCGGCCAACTCCTCGGCGCACACCTGCGCCCCGAAGACCCCTGGTACGCAGCTCCGCGCCCGCGCTGCAGCTGCTCGCCGCCGCGGGTCTCACCATCTCCCTCGCCGTTCTCCTGCAGACCCCCCGCCACACGCTGCTGTTCGTCACACTCAACGGTGCCGTCGCCTGGACCGTGTTCGGCGTCCTCACCCGCCAAGTGGACATGAGCCCGATCGCCGCGACCGGCATCGCCGCAGCCACCGCCGCCCTCTTCGCCCACACCGTCTCCCGCCAGCAGAAACTGCAACCCCTGCCGCACATCAGTGCGGCCCTCGGCCCCCTCCTGCCCGGCTCCCTCACGTACACCGGCGTCCTCGCCTTCATCCAAGGACGCCCCGCCGACGGCCTCGGCGACCTCAGCCGTGCCGCAGCCATCGCCCTGGCGCTGGCCATCGGCGTCAGCATCGGCGGTGAAATCACCCGTCAACTACGCCGCGTCCCCTCCCTGCACCGCCTCGCCGCCGAACGCACCCGCGGATACTGACGGGCAGGCGTGGCAGGCCAGTTGGCTCCGCTGATCTGCTCCAGGAGACCTGAAAGCGCCGCGCATCTCCACGACCACGCTGCCGCCCTCCCGAACCCCGAGGCCTGGAACGACTGATCAGCAGCGCGCGGGCGTTGCCACGGTGCCTTCCCTGGTCCTCCACGGCCTTCGAGCGGGCTGAGCCGGGCGTGACAGCTGACCCGGTGCGGCTCCGTGCACGGCTGCGACGGCGGCCGCGACGCACGAACGCGCCGGCGCTGTGCCCGCTCCCCGCCTGCTCATGCCTGCCCGGTTGCCCATCAATGGACGGGCACACTCTGCCGTCACGCTGAGGGTTCGATCCGACGCTCGGCTTCGGCGAGAAGGTTGCGTAGCCGCACTGCGTCCCGGGCGTGGTCCGGTTCGCGTCGGTTGGTGGGCATCGTCAGGGAGACCACTGGGTGGGGCCGCGCGGTGCGCAGGTCCCGCAGGAGGTCGGCGGTCAACGCGTCGTGCTGATCGACGCGACCCGTCCCGGATGGATGGGGACGGACCTCCAGCCGGGCGGTCTGGCCGAGAAGCCCGGCCGGCGACCCGCCGGGCCGGCGAACTGGCCCGAGAGTCCTTCACGACGGCCACCTCGGTGGTGTCGATGTGTGCCGTTGCCCCCGCGGTCGCCTCCAGTGAGCTCCGGCAGTTGGCGCGTCGGCGACTTCGCCGAGCAGCTGCCTGGGCGGCGGCGCGCTCACGGGTGTCCGCGCGAGTTTCCGGCCCAGGGCTACCCCGGTTGTGGTGCGGCGTTCTCGCGCCATGGTTCGTTTGTGGGCCGGCGCAACTGTGGGCACCTGCCTCTTCGCTGCGTAAGCAGTGCAACCGGCGCCACCCGCCGGACGCGCAAAGAGTGGGAGCACAGTCCCCTCCACGAGGAGTTGCAATCATGATGATCGTCCGCAAGCTGCACGACGCCGGAGTGGCCAGCGAGCACGCGTACGCGGCTGCTTTTGGGTCGATCGGCCTTTCGCTGCTCAGTTGGATGACTTCGCTGAAGGCCGAACAGGCTGGGCTCGAGCGCGCCGACCGTTGGGGCATCTTCATCGGCGAGTGGGCGCCGACCTTCTTCGCGCTGGGCCTGGCCCTTGCCACCTACGAGGAACGTTCGCCCAACTCTTCGAGCCCGTCGGATCAGATTCCCGGCTCGGCAAGCGCACCCAAGCCGTTCCGGACGTCGTCCTAGCGCGTCGGATTGCACGCGTTCCGTCCGGCCGAGCTGAAGACGGGGGCCTTCCGGTGCCGAGAGGAGAGCCCCCGTCGGCCGAGCGGTCATGCCGCACCCGCTTCGCCCTCAGGGCCTCGCAGGAGAGGGTGAAGAAGTCGGTGCCGGTGAGCCGATGGGAGAGGGCGCGGCTCTCGGTGTGGGTGTCCGCGGTGGGGGTGCGGTGTTGCTCGGCGGGGAGCTTGTTCGCCTTTCGCGGTGGCGTGACGGCCTGGCCCGGGTGATCCCGATGAAGAGCAAAGCAGCCCTCATCAAGGAGGACTTGGATGCCGGAGAACTGGCGGAAGAGGGCGTCGCTGCCCTCGGCGCCGGGGCATCGTGCTGCGCCCCGGTCCGCAGGGTCCGGCCTTCCTCGTCCCCCATGGGCGTTCTGCTTGTTCATACCGGACACGAACGCCCGTCACCCGCCACGGTGGGCGGCCGGGCCACGGACCGGGACCTCGGTGGCGCGCAGCCGCAGGACGAGGCCTTCGGCTGCGCGCAGGCGATCGGGTCCGCCGGGGTCCGCAGCCGGATCCCGGGCCGGTCGGGGACCGAGAAGCGGTGGCGCGCGAGCAGGGCGTGTATCTCGGCTCAGCACCCGACAGCTCTCCGGATGCGTGCCGGCTCACGCTTCGACCCGTGCGTTGGATCAGTCCAGGGCGCCGTTGATCGTCGCCTGCGCGATCGCGATGCCGGGCAGATGCCGGGCGGCCAAGATCTTGCCGTATGTGCCGTCGTCCATCAGGGACTGCAAGGCGCCCTGGACGGCCTCCTTGAGGCCGGAGGCACTCTTCGAGACGCCGATTCCGATGGGGGAGGCGCTGGTCTCGCCGACCGCCTCCCGGCCGGTCACGGCGTCGAAGACGGTGCCTCCCTCCGCGGTCTCGGAAACGTAGACCGCCGTCACCTCGTCGAGGAAGTCCGCCACCACCTTCCCGCTGCGCAGGGCGAGCTGCGCCTCGGAGTCCTTCGGGAAGGCCATCACGGTGATCGGAGGCTTGCCCTGGGACTTGCAGAGCTCCTGGCGCTGGTCGAGGATCTTCTGGTGGTTGGTGCCGGTCTGCACCGAGACGGCCTTGCCGCACACGTCGGTGACGACCTTGATCCCGTCCGGGTTGCCCTTCTTGACGAGCCATCCAGGGCCGGCGTTGATGTAGTCGACGAAGTCCACGGCCTTCTCGCGTTCCTTCTTGTCGGTCATGGCCGACATGACAGCGTCGAATTTCCCGGCCTGGATCGCCGGGAGGATCCCGTCGAACTTCTGGGCCTGGAAGTCGAACCTGATGCCGAGGCGGGCTCCGACGGCGGCGCCGAGATCGACGTCGATGCCGACGATCTTCTTGCTGCCCTCGCTCTCGTACATCTCGAACGGCGGGTAGGGGATGTCCGAGGCCACCCGGATGACGGCCGCCTTCCTGATGTCGGCCGGCAGCTTGGCGGCGAGCTCGGGCGAGGCGCTGATCGCGATGCCCTGGACGGACACGGGGGCAGATGATGCGGGAGCTGGGTCCGAGCCGGTTCTCGCAGTGCTTTCGCATGCGCTGAGGAGCGGGCTGCAGAGGGCTGCGGTGGCCGTGATCACGGCGATTCTGGTCATGGTCGAGCGGTTCGCGGGCATGGGGGCCTTCCAGAGCTGCAGGAGGTGAGCGGCGAGCGCGACGAGCCGGCGTGAACAGAAATTACAGGCAGTCCAAGTCGGACGTGAATGTATTGAAGATTACATTCCGGCAACGTGCGGTCGGCGTCGGTACGGAGGGGCCCTGCGGAGGCGATGCCCGTGCCGCCCATGTCCCGGGAAGCGTTCAACGCAGGGATGAACACGATCCGCTGCGGCGCCCCACTCTCGCCAAGGGCGGCTAGGTGCGCTCCTGCGCGCAGCGTGCCGGTTCTGGCGATCGGTCACGTCAAGGCCATCGAGTAGCCGAAGCGGCGATCCTCGGCAGGGGCGCAGGCCGGGGGCTGTCGGTCGGGCTTCGAGATCCTCTCCGATCTCGGGCCGGCACCGCGATGCGTCAGTAGGCGGGGGAGTGGGTGGGCGGGTTGGCGAAGGGGGCGGTGCAAGCCGCTCCTCGAGGCCGGGTGGCCGGCGCGTCCTTGTCGGCTCAGGGGCAGGGGTCCGACGAGCTGTCCTGGAACGTGCCGGGCGTGCCCCTGGGGAGTGCTGCTTCGCGGCACCATGTGAACGGACCGCACAGATGAGTTGCTTCCGGTGGCAGAGCCGTCGACCTCGACAGCCGAAGCACGGTGGCAGCCGACACCACGCGCAACCGGTCGTCAGCACATGGACGACCGCGGCGAACACCGCCTCGTCGTCCAGGTTCGCCGTCCCACCACCGTGCGGCCGCACCCGAGCAGCCGGCCGGACGGCTCCATCACATCCCACAAGCCATCAGGAACTCACCCCCACCCACCGCTCCCCATGAGCGATCCAGCGACCCGGCCACCACGGAGGACCCGCTGTCAGAGCGATCCGGCGGCGCGTCACCGGGCCGTCGCCAGGGAGCCGAAGAAGCGGCGCATGCGGTCCCGGTCCTCCGGAAAGGCGGACGCCCAGGCGCTGTCGAGAGCGAACCAGGCGGCGGGCTGACCGGGCTCGCACCGCAGGGGCTGCCGCGGGTCGACGACCGCCGCGTACGACAGGCCGAGCGTGGTCGCCGCCGAGTCCGCACGGAAGCGCCGCACGAAAGCCATCGCCGGCCTGTTCAGCAGCACGGCGGACAGACCCGTCTCCTCGAGAAGCTCCCTGGCCGCCGCCCGGCGCGGCGTCTCGCCGGCATCGACCTTCCCGCCCGGCGGCACAAGCCCACGCCACGGGTGTTCCTCCAGCAGGATCCTGCGGCCCCGGACATCGAAGACCCAGACCTCGGCCACCAACGGACCGCTGTGCTCGGCGGTCCCGGCTCCGTCCAGCCATCCGGCGGCGCCGGGGAGCCGGACTGCAGCCGCGGCCACGTCCTGCCGCGCGGCCCGGACAACGGTGGGCGACAGGGTGCCGCGGCCGCCGGTTTCCCGGCCGCCGTCCTCCCCGGCCCGCTGCCGCCGCCTCTCCCGTTCGTCCATGCCGCCCCACACCCCGTGGGCCTAGCCCGTGGTCATCGCTGTTTCCGCGCATGTCGCTATGACCGGGCAGTGGGCGCAGACGGCTTTGGCGCGCCGGGTCTGTGTGATCCCGGGTCTCTCATTGCTGATGGGGAAGAACAGTTCCGGATCCTCGGAGACGCAGGCGGCCGCCTGCCGCCAGTGCGGGAGAGGGTTGCTGTTCCCGGGAGAGTGCGGCACGGGGTGGTTGCCGGTCCGGTTCGGGTCGCCGCACATGGATCGATGCCTTCCGCTGCGTGCCGCCCACGGGCGGGGCCGGGAGCGGAGCGTTCATGGGAATGGTGGAAGCATCACTGGCCGGTCACGGCCGATTCCACTTGCATCATTCGCGCATCGTCTGTGCCATCCGGTCGCCCGCCGCTGCCCCACGCGTCCGAACGCGGCCCGCTTCGTGTTCGTCGGGCATGGGAGCGCCTTGCGTACGTTGCTGGAGGGCCTGCGCAGGGGGCAGGCCGTCGTCCTCGTGGCGGGCGCGGCGAGGATCGGGAAGTCCGGTAGTGGGGGCCTCCGACGACAGCGGTGTGCAGGGGGTGTCCGGCCGCCACGGCCGCCTCGACGCGTCGCCCCGGGCCGCCGGGCGCGGGCTCGTTCGGGATGATCGCCGGTCTCGAGCCGTCCCAGGAAGCCCTCGCGGCTCGGCTGCGCTGATCGTGGAGCGCAGCCGGGGGGTTCTGGGTGTGTGGGTGTGGGTGGTGTTCTGCTGGTCTGGTCGGCGTGGTTGGTCGGGCTGGTCTGGTCGGCGTGGTTGGTCGGGCTGTGTTGTCCGGTGTTGGTGGGTGGTGGTCATGTCGGGTGGCTGTTGAACGGCATGGGTGGCTGTTGGGGGGTGGTACGGGCCGGGTGGTCGGCTGGTTGTCGTCCGTGGGGGTGTCGCGGTGGTGTCGGTCAGGCTGCGGAGTGGTTGTGGGGTGTTTGGTGTCTCTCGCCGGGGGTGGTGTCCAGGTGTGTCCGGAGGGCTGTGAGTCCGGTGGCCAGGGCACGGCGTTCGGTGGGGGGCATGCTGTTGATGGCCTGGTGGAGCATGGTGTCGCGTTGTTCGCGGATGCGTTGCAGGTGTTCTTTGCCGGCGCGGGTGAGTTGCAGGGTGATCTCGCGGCCGTCGTCGGGGCAGGGCAGTCGTTGGAGGAAGCCGATGGCCTGCAGCCGGTCGCACATGCGGGTCACCGTCGGGGGAGCGGAGGCGAGGCGTTGGCATACGGTGCGCATCCGTATGCCGTTTTCGCGGTCGACGACGTACATCAGGCGCAGCTGGGAGGTGGAGCTGGGGGCGGTGGTGCCGGTGGTGGAGTGTCTGGCGTGCTCCCACATGACGTCGAGGAGTTCGGTGATGGTGCTGGCGGACCGGGTTGCTTCGTGCCAGGTGTGGGGGGTGGCGTCTGGTGCGGTCACGGTTTCCCCGTCGGTGGGTGCTTGTGCCAGGTGGAGGGCCGGCAGTGGTTCAGGTGGTTCCGTCCGGTCCGGTGGGGCGGGCCGGTAGGGCGCTGTCCTGGGTCGCCGGGGTTTTTGCGGCACCGATGGGGTGGGGATGAGTGAGGTGTTCGCGGGTTCCGGTGAGGTCCAGGAGCCGGTCCAGCTTGGCAGGTCTGTCGTCCAGGTGCAGACGTACGCCTGCCGCGGTGGTGCGGCGGCCGATCATCAGCAGGGCCGACAGGCCCATGGGGTCGACCGTGCCGAGGTCCGCGCAGTGCAGATGCAGGTCGGTCAGGGCGGTCCGCCGCGCGAGTTGCGCGGTGACCTCGTCGAGGAGGAGGTCGGCGCTGGTGTGGTCGAGGTCGCCGTGGAGCTCCATGCGGATGCTGTCCTGGGTGTCGACCGTGGTCAGCTGCAGGTGGCGGGGGTGTGTGGTCATGCGGTGTTCCCGGCGGCGGTGGGGTGGGCGGTGGTGAGGGTGTGCGTGGCGGCCTTGAGGATGCGGGTGGCCCGGGGGAAGTCGTGGAGTTCACGGGCGAGGAGATCCAGGGCGGGGGGCAGGCTGTGGGGGTACGCCTCGTGCCGCGAGGATCTGCGCGGTCCAGGTGATGAACCGGGTGAAGAGTTCGTCGTCGTCGAGGTAGAGGGCGGTGGCGAGGAACTCCACGATGTGCGCGAGGTCTTCTGCGGTGCGTTCACGCTGGGCGTCGTTGTGGGCGCGCAGGGCGGGGACGGTGTCCTGCAACGCGGTGAGGACGGTCCCCACGAGGGTGGCGCTGTGACGGGCGACCGTGGTGTATTCCTGGTCGGCCAGGTGCGGCAGGTCGTCGAATTGCTGGTGGTCGGGTTGCGGTCGCGGCAGCGGACTTCTGGCGAGGTGGTCGGCGGCGGCGCGGGCCTCCGGTGCCCAGGCGTCGGCGCCCAGCAGTCGCGCGTACCGGCCCCGGGGGCCGAAGGCGGCACCGCCGACGATGACGGGGACCCCGACGGCCTGGCAGGCGGTGATCGCCGCGTGCGCGGTCGGCAGCCTGGTGGCGATGGAGCCGGAGAGCGCGACCGCGTCCGCTCGGGTGTGGTGGAGGTGGGCGATGAGATGCGGGGTGGGTACCTGGGCGCCCAGGTAGTCGACGTGCCAGCCCCGCAGTTTCAGGACCTCTGCGAGCAGGCGGGCCGGCAGGGCGTGCCATTCGCCGTCCACGCAGGCCACCGTGATCCGGCCCCGGGTGGCGGTGGTGCGGGCGGTGGGGTGCATGCTCACCGCGGTGACGGCACGGTCGTTGATGGCGGTCGCCGCGTGTTCCTGGGCGACGCTGATCCGGTCGGCCGCCCATTCCTCACCGACGCGGCTCTGCACCACGGCGATCACATCGAGCAGGACGTCCTCCGGGGCGGTTCCCTCGTCCAGCATGCGCAGTACGAGTTCGGTGGCCGCGTACTCGTCCATGGCCGAGACGGCGTGCCACACCTGCTCGGCGGGCTCTTTCGCGTGGCCGGGGTGCCGCACCTGCTCGGCGGGCTCTTTCGCGTGGCCGGGGTGCCGCACCTGCTCGGCGGGCTCTTTCGCGTGGCCGGCGTGGGGAGGACGGGGCGGGGAGGACGTGCTCATGCGGTGAACCTGCCTCGGGTGTGTCCGTTCACCGCGCTGAGGTGGTGGGTGCGGGGGCGGAGATCACGACGACGGCCATGTCGTCGTGGGGACGGTTGCCGAGCCATTGGGCGGCCAGCATCTGTACGTGTTCCGCGATCCCCTCGGCGGGCATGCCCGCGCATCCGGACAGGGCGCGCTTGAGGCGTTCCTCACCGAACAGATCGCCGCCCAGCGGCCCGCCCTTGGCTTCGGTGATGCCGTCGGTGTAGAGGACGCACGACTCGCCGGGCGCCAGGGAGACGGCGGCGGTGGTGGCGGAGATGTTCGGGATGGCTCCGATCAGGGTGCCGTGGGTGTCGGCTTCCTCGACGGTGCCGTTCGCGCGGATGATCAGCGGGCTGGGGTGGCCGCCGCTGGTGAGAGTGAGGTCCACCATGTTCCCGCGTCGTACGGCGGAGGCCAGGACCATGGTGGCGAAGCGGGTGTGGTGGGAGCTGAGCAGCGCCGTGTTCAGCAGGTTGAGCATCCGCTGGTGGTCGCCGGACAGGGGCAGCAGGGCGTGCAGGGTGTTACGGATCTTGCCCGTCAGTACGGCGGCTTCCAGGCCCTTGCCGCACACGTCCCCGAGGGAGACCAGGGAGGCCTCGCCCTCGACGGCCGCGGGGTGCACGTCGTAGAAGTCGCCCCCGATGCGTTCGTGGTCCGCGGACGGCCGGTAGCGGCCGGCGAAGTCCACCCCGGAGATCTGGTGCAGGACCGGCGGCATGAGCTCACGCATCAGCACGTCGGTGATCGCGCTCTGCTCCGCGTACAGGCGGGCGGCCGACATCGCGGCCCCGGCACGGGCGGCGAACAGCCGGCAGAAGACCTCCTCCTCGTCGCTGAAGGTTGCGGTTTCCGCCTTGCGCAGCAGGATGAGCGCTCCGGCCGGCACACCGTGCCCGGGCAGCGGGGTGATCACGATCGAGCCGACCGGCCCCAGCCCCTGGGGCAGCATCCACTCGGGAGCCGTGGACGGGTCGATCCACCGCGAGGGCACCGGCGGGAATCCGCGCAGCGCCTCGCCCAGACCCGGTACGTCGTCGGGGTCCACCGTCACGGTGGACTGGGTGGGAGTGCCGCCGCGCAGGCAGGTCACCACCGGCATCCGGCGCCCGGGAACCGCCGCGACGGCCAGCGCGGCGTCCGCGAGGCTTTCGGCGGCCATCTGCGCGGCCACGTCCATGCAGCGTCCCAGGTTGAGGGAGGAGAGCAGGACACTGGACGCCTTCGCGAGGAACGCGGCCCGCTCCTGCTCCATGCGCAGAGCCTCCCGCACGAGCTGGTGGTCGGTGTCGTCCACCAGCCACCACGCCACCCGGCCGTCGCCCCGCACACTGGGGTGCGCCCGGAAACGCCGTCCGCCGATGCCTCCGCGCGGCGGCTCTTCGGTGTCCGGGGCCGCGTGCGGACCGGGGGAGCCCGGCGCGGCGTGCGGACCGGGGGAGCCCAGCGCGGCGTGCGCGGCACAGAGCCAGGCCGGGGCCACGTCCGCCAGAGGTGCCCCGGGCGCCGCGGCGGGCAGGAGAAGACCTGCGGCGTCATTGCAGTGCACCACAGCGCCCCGGGCATCGGCGACCAGCACCGGGTACGGGGCCCCCACCCAGTCGAGGTCCGGTCCCGCGTCCGAAGGAGTGCGCGCTTGAGTGGAAACCAAATATCGAGGATTCGCTGGGCGAATCCCTCACCTCATCACCTAGATGTTTGCCTGGAGGCAACCATCTCCGGTGCTGCCCCTGATTGGCAACCTGCTCCCTGCCCCGTGCGGGCTTCTCGCAAAGGAGCTGCCGTTTCTCCACATGAGGACCACCCCCGGGTGATTTCGAGGTCAGCGGTCGCGGTCGGCGGTGGGGCCGTGCCAGTCCAGGCACATCACCAGGGAGTCGTCCGCCGCCGGGCCGGACCCGCGGTGGCCCGTCAGCTCCTGCAGCATCACTCTCGGCACCTGCGAGGCGGGCAGGAGACGGGTGCCGCTGATCGAGGCGGCCAGCGCGCGGAGGCTGTACTTCTCACCGCCCGGCGACAGCGCGTCGAAGACGCCGTCGCTGATGAAGAGCAGGCGGTCTCCGGGTTCGACCCGCAAGTGCTGCGGCAGGTAGGAAGTGTCCTCGTACATGCCCAGGGGCATCTGCGCCTCCAGCTCGATCGGCTCGATCACCCCGCTGCGCACACGCCAGACCTTCGGGGAGCCGGCATCGACAATCTCCACCTGTCCGGTCGGAAGATGGAAACGGAACAACAGTGCCGACACGTACTGGCTTCCCCCGTGCTGTCCGTACACGGCCTGATCGGCGAGATAGGCCTGATCGCTCAGGCTCAGGCCGGCGCGGCGGGCATTGCGCAGGGCGTTGATGGCGAGGTTCGTCAGCAACGCGGCGTCGATGCCCTCGCCCATGCCGTTGCTCACGGTCACATACAGGTCGTCGGCCGACGCCGACCAGTCGAAGCAGTCACCGAAGATCGCGTAGGCGGGCTCCAACTGGGCGCCCAGGCTGTACTCCGGCCGGGAACAGGAGCGCCCGGGCAGCAACTGCCACTGCATCTCGGCGGCCAGTGTCAGCCGCTCCGCCCGACGCGCCTGCAGGAAGAGATCCGTGTCCCGCTCCGCGACCACCACCTCGTGCGCCAGCGCGTCGGCGCACTCCTGCAGGTCCGCCAGCACGGCGGCGGCCGGCTCGCCGTCCCCCGGCAGGGTGACGCCGAGGACACCCAGCCGGTCGCCCCGGACACTGACCGGCAGGTACACCGTCACCTCGGACGCCGATCGGTCATGCACGCAATGCGGTTCCTGGGCGCCGAACGCACGGCCCGGAGCACTGTCGTTCACCGATACCGGCGGACGGGTGTGCGGCAGCACCCCGACGGGCTGCAACCTCGTCATGGCGTAGTCGACCAGCAGCAGGTCCACCGCCGAGGCACGATGGCGGCGCACGATCGCGGAGCGGACCACGTCGAAAATCTCGTGGGGCGCGGCCTCGCGCAGAGACCGCTCGACCGAACGAGGTCTGTCCATGGACACCACAACCGCCTTCTTCCGCGAATCTCCATCAAAACGACTGCGACATCGACCAGCCGACCGGCCGACCGGCCGAACGGCACGAAATCCCATCCGGGAGTGTCACATGCGCGAGGCCCCGCGCCCGGCCGACCCACGTGCGCCGGGCCACTTCCCGCGAATCATCCGATCGTTGGCCGATGCGCAACGCCGACCGATGAGCAGCGGGCGCGGACGGAGCCGTCGCTGCCGGAACGGACGCCGCGCAGGGCCGGGAGACTGTGAACTCCGGGCTCTGCAGCGGGGCCGGGGGCCGGGGGCGGGGGGCCGGGGGGTCGGGGCCCGCGGTCGGCTCGTTTCGGTGAGTCCGGCGGGAACGTCCGGCCCCGCCATCGAGTCCGGAGGGTTGCTGTCCCGGTCGGGCCTTCGTCCACGAGGGCGGCCCGACCGGCCCGGAACCGCCGACCTCGTCGATGCCCGGGATCCGCGTGGGCGTCCCGGGAATCCCACGGCACCACGCACGCCACTCCACGCCGTGCCCGGCGAGCCGCGCGCTGTCCGGGAGCGATTTTTTCCGGCTCAGGGCCGGCCGGTGTGAGCCGGGCCGATCGGTTTCGGTGGCCGGCCGTTCCCGCGCTCCACGCCGCCGGCGGGGCCGGCCCGGATGCGGCCGTCACTCCGTGCACCCCGGACGAGCCGGGGCATGCCGGCTTGCGGGCGTGCGGTTCGGTACTGGCCAGGTACCCGCCTGTCCCGGGCAGTTATTTCGCGGCCGGATGCCATGGACAAGGGAGCCGGCGGCTCGAGGCTAGCGCGTGCTTGTGACAGTGGCGAGCGTGTGTTTCCGGGTTGGTTTGGTTCCCGCCCTGTTGTCTCGCGCCCGCTGCTACGGTTCGAACCCAGAAGGAAGCCGCCTCATGGCTAACAGTCCTTCTGTACAAGTTTTTTGATGGCCAATCATCTCTGCTGTGTGTGCGGGGGCAGCTTGACGTGACCCGCGGGGCACGCGTCGCTTCGGCGGGCCAGTCCCTCTGCACCGATTGGAAAGGACTCGCAGGAACAATGCCTTCGAATGCTGGCGCAGGACCGGGCGGGGTGGCTGCCGGTCCGCTGCTGGGGGAGCCTCCCCGGCCGATGGCGCAGTGGATCGTCGCGGAGACGACGCGGCGGACCATCACCGCCCAGACCACTGACGGAGCTCGCCGTTACGAGCTCTCGTACGACTCGGAATCTCCGGGGCGAGGACGGGTGAGCATCATCGGCTGCGACACGGACGGGGAGGTCGTTGCGGAACTGCGGGGCGACGTCGTCACCGCTGACCTCCCGCTGATCGCTCGCCTGCTGACAGCTGCCGCAGGTCCGGGCGGCACAGGCGACAGGGTGACCGCAACGGGTCCGCGGACACCCCACCGGCCTCCTCGCACCGGGGAACTGTGGAGTGGCGAGGAGGAGGACCGCCTGGCTGCCCTCCACGGTGAGGGCAGCGATCCGGCCGACATTGCGCAGCACCTCGGACGCTCCGAGAACTCGGTCCGCTGGAAGCTTCACTCCCTTCGCCTGGCCGCCCGCCCCGACGACCTGGTACCGGCTCCCCGCCCCGCCCTGCCCGAGCCTCCCAAGGCCTACACGGTGGAGGAGAAGCGCCGCGAACACCCCAACGCCTACAAGCGCTGGACGGCGGAGGAGGACGCGGACCTCCTCGACCGCTGCGCCAACGGGGTGTCATTGGCCGAACTCGCCGAGGAGTTCGGCCGCTACGAGGGGGCTATCGCCTCGCGCCTGCTCAAGCTCGACGCACAGGGGCCGGCCGTCGGGGAGGCCGAGGAGTTCGGAGGGTGACAGCGGCCGGCCTGCAGCGCCTCGGGGCGGCGTCCGCTGTGGCGGCGCCGACGTTCCCTCGCGGGCCGGGCCCCGGCCCGCGCCCTGAAACCCCTCTGCCGGGTTGATACACACCCTGTTGTTGTGAACCGAGAACCGGATCCGTCACCGACCGCCGTTCGAACGAGGAACCACCGTGAACCCGACCGGCCTTCTCGACGACAAGAGCTCCGCCCTGCGGGCCTTCTTCGACGACGAGTTCCCTGCCCTCCGCGCGCTGCGGGCCTCTTACCGGGCGGCTCTGTCCCCCCGTCTTCCGGCCCAGCGGCCCGCGCCGCCAGTCGGGAGCGCGCCGCGGTGGGGCACCATCGGCGCGGCGATCGACCGTCGCCTGCGCTGGTCGCTGCGCTCGGTTCAGCCGCGCGGCCGCTCGGTGGAGGCGGGGATTGCGATCTCGGCCGAATACGCCCCCGTCTTGAGGCTGGTCGGCGCTGAACTGCTCGACACGATCGACGACCTCATTGCTCGCGAGCGGCTCGACGGCCGCGTACTGCCCGTCGCCCGGGCGTCCGAGACGGAGGATCGCCTCGCGCGCCTCGCCTGGGCCGCGGCACTGTTCGAGGAGGTCTTCCGCACCGGAAGGGTCTGGCCCGCCATGCCGCTGGCCGAGGCCGACGGTTCTCTCACCCTGGAGACCTTGATGCGGGCCGTGCCCGACCATGAGGTGCGGGACATCGCTGCGATGGTGGAACGGGCCTGCCACGGGGGCCTGGAGGCGCTGCGCGCGGCGACTGCACCCGACCAGGTCGTCCTCGCTCCGACTTTCGCGGCAGCGCCGATGTGGGAGGCGCGGACGCCGATTGGATCGCCTACCGCACTCTCGTCGACGTCAAGGCGACGACCTCCCCGGACAAGCTTCCGGGGAGGGACATCCACCAGCTCGCCGGCTACCTGCTCCTGGACTACGACGACGTCTACCGCATTGAGCGTCTTGGCTGGTACCAGGCTCGGACGGGGTCGCTCACCACTTGGGACACCGCGGAGTTCCTCGCCCTCCTGGGATCGCGGGATCCGTTGCCGCGGTTGCGCGGTCGGCTGCGGGCGGCCCTGGCTTCCCGCACTGCCGTTCTGCGCTGAATCCCGTCCGGCCGGGCATCGGCTCGCCGCGATACCGGCGCCCGCGACGCCGACCGGGAGTGCGGCGTTGTCCGGCCACAGGCGCCACGATGGGCGCCCGGTGAGAGAGGACCTGCGATGTCCCTGAAGCGACCCGGGTGCTTCGGTGACCTGTCGTGGTGGACAGGCGCCGTGGGGGTGGAGGTGGCGCGCAATGTCCGGCCGTTCGGCATCGATGAGCACGACGTGCTGCAGGTCGCCTGCCGCTCCGCGGCCTGGCGACTGCAGGCCGCTGTCCTGGCACCGCAGTTGCTGGCCGTGGCCGGCCGCAGGCTGCCGTCCGGAGCTGTGGTCGCGGCGCTGGCCGCCGACCCCTGGCAGCAGGCCCCGGTGCCCGGCGTGCCGCCGGGCACCGGGGCGCAATACCACCGGTGCCGGGCGCGGTGAGACACCCAGGGTGGGCCGGGACGGCGAGCCGTCCCGGCCCACCCGGCATTCAGAACGCGGTCACCCGCGCCGCCCCCGGCCCGAGTCGGGTGACGGACGGCCGCCGCCGGCCGGCGCATCCCCTCGTTCGTCGAAGGCCCGGACGATCGCCTCGACCACGGCCCGGATCCCGCTCCGGTCGTCGTCGGCGCTCTTTCCCCGGCTGTCGTGCGAGCGACCTTCGCGGTTGCCGTTGACCACGGCCCACGAGTAGCCCACCATCCGACCGTCCTCGGGTGCGGCGCGGCGTCCGGCTTTGGGGGCGAGGCCCGCCCGGCCGCTGCGGGCCGGTGCGGACGGGTCAGCAGAGGGTGTCCTGCTCGTGGTCGGCGAGGTCGACGTGGGTGATGCGTGCGGGGTCGAGGCTGGCCGCGGCCAGCTCGCGC
Source organism: Kitasatospora paranensis (assembly GCF_039544005.1). Lineage (NCBI taxonomy): Bacteria > Bacillati > Actinomycetota > Actinomycetes > Kitasatosporales > Streptomycetaceae > Kitasatospora > Kitasatospora paranensis. The sequence goes on along the minus strand of NZ_BAABKV010000001.1, from coordinate 46,729 downwards.
GCTTCCCGGGCGTTTCGTGCGAAGACCCGCATGGTGAGCAGCTGGGGCAGTGGGCGACGAGCGCGGGGCAGGGCCGGACGATGCCGTAGATGCCGCGCCGGCTGCCGGCGGTCCGGGCGGGCCAGCCGTAGGCGAACTGCGGCGCGATCTCGCCGAGTGCGGTCCCGGCCCGGGCGGTCATCTCCTTCCAGGCCTGCCGGTTCACCGCGGCGGCCAGTCCCTCCCGCTGGGCCGGGGTGAGGCGGGTCCACCAGCTCCTGGCGACGGCGAGTTCGGCGGCCTGCGCGGCCTGGTACTGCCGTTCGGCTTCCTGCTCGGCGAGCTCGCGTTCGCGGCGCAGCGCCTGGTCCTTGTCCTGCGACATGTGATCCTGACCGTTCGACAAGCGATCTCGACCGCTGAATTTCCTTCAGGGCGGGTCTCTACAAGACGGAGTAGGTCTGGTACTTGCCCTGCAGGGACGAGGCGGCTGCGCCGGCCACGTCGGCCCGGGGCCGGCGGCGCATCCCTGGAGGAACTCCCCGACCCGGGAACCGGTCCATCCCGCTGCGGCGGCAGCGGCCCGGAACCGGGCGCCGTCGTGGGGGGCCAGAGGGTCGAGGAAGTCGAGGACGTAGTCGATCGTGGCCGTGTCCAGGGGGAGTCGCTGCATGGCGACGGCGCGCAGGGCACCGTCGGCAAGCATCGGGGTACCGGCCTCCAGGCACCATCGCAGGGGATGGGCCGTGTCCTGTGGAGTGCTCAGCCGGATGATGGCATCGCCGAGCGCGACGTACACCATGGTCGCCTCGAAGGGGCGCTGGGCGAGTTCCCGGATCAGACCGAGGGCAGGCCGGTGGCCACATGCCCCGAGGGCCATGACCATCTGGTATTGGGTTTCCCATGTACGGGTGTCGCGGACCTCCCGCTGGAGGGCGTCCAGCAGCGACGGACCCGCAGCGGGATCGGCAAGCCGGCGCAGGCGTGCAGCAGCTGAACGCCGCTTGGGGGAAAGCCGGTGGCCGAGCTGCGCCACGGCTTCGTCCAAGGTCAGTGCCATCTCGAATCCCGTCCGGTCGGTTCCATGCCGGCAACGGTAGGCCCCCGCGCTGACACGGCAGTTCGCGGCTCCACGGCGCCGGAAGCCCCTGCCACTGATCAGGATCGAGTGGCATGCGATTTCTCAGCGTGGTGTCAGTGGTGATGAGAGTCGGTTGTGCTGTAGGGCATGAGGGCCAGGCTTCTGCTGGTCAAGGTGTCTTTGGTGTGGGTGAGCGGCTGGCGGGCTGACTGTCACGTGGCGAGAGGTTGGCGGTTGGGTTTGCTGTCGTGGGGCTTTATCGCACCGCCGGTAGTGCTGTCATGGGTTCGACAGATCTGATGCCGGTGCTGGTGGTGTGCGGGTTTGATCCCCGGTATGGGAGATGACGGCGCCGGTGGACGTTCGGGGCGGGTGCTGCCGCGTGCGTTGGTGGTACGGCGTCTGGTGGAGCGGCAGGTGGCCGGGGAGTTGACGTCGTTGCATGTGCGGGCGGTGGCTGACACGGTGGGTGTGTCGGTGCGCACGGTGTGGCGGTGGCTGGCGGAAGCGAAGGCAACTGGTGAGGTCGTCAGGAAGCCTGCGCGCCAGGGCTACGCAATGCCGGACGAGACATGGGCACTGCTGGCGGAAGTGGGCGGGAACGTCGCGGAACTGCGGCGCCGTATGCTCGCTGCCGCCGCCGGCTCGAGCACCGCCGTGCCGACTTTGGGAACGTTGCACCGGGTGGTGCGCCGTGACCGCCTGGCGGGGCGGTTGCTGGTCGTCGAGCGGGAACCGAGTCTTGCCGAGCCGCTGCGCCCGGATCCGCTGAGCGAGTTGGGCCTGGGCACGGTCAGCGGCGCGGGTCTGGGCGGTCGGGTGTTCCTGCGCGAGCAGACCCGCCTGGCCAAGGTGCCGGTTCTGGTGCCCGGCGCGCGGGTCGTTGCCACCCCTCGGTCGCCTCGGTGGTGCAGTGCGTCGCGCACGCTACGGCGGTGGGTGCGGTGGCGTGCCTGTACGGGGATGCCGGCCACGGCAAGACGGTGGCCCTGCAGTACGCCCTGTCCCAGCTGCCGGAACCGGTCCGGGTCCGCCGGGTCCATGTCGGGGTGCACCCATCGGTGCCGGAACTGCGCCGGGTGCTGGCCGACGCCCTGGAGCTGAAACGGCTGCCGCACGCCACCGGCGCGGCGGACCTGATGCTCCTGGACGCGCTGCGCCAGCCCAGGGTCCTGGTCCTGGACGAGGCGCAGCGTCTGCCTGTTCCGGCGCTGGAGTTCCTGCGGCAGTTGTGGGACCACCCGGACACGGACGTCGCGCTGCTCCTCGCTGGCGCGGGGGCCGAGCGCGCCCTGCGCAGGGTGCCGGCGCTGGCATCACGGGTGCTGACCTGGGAGCTGGTGCCGCGCCTGGGCCAGGCCGCGGTCAGGCCGGTGATGGAGGCGTTCCACCCGCTGTGGGGACAGGTGGCACCCGTGGACATGGCGTGGGTGGAGGAGCACGTCGGGCACGGCAATTTCCGGACCTGGGCGAAGGTCACCTCGCATCTGACTGCGGAGGTCTACGGCCAGGCCCGCGCGGTGGTCGACCGCCCGCTCCTGGAGAGAGTCTGCGCCCGCCTCACCGGACCGGTGTGACGGCCGCCGCCCCCGTGACGAAACCGGCAGCGACAGCTGGCCGGCACCGGAACGCCGGATGGCCACCGCGCGGTGGTGCCAACGGCCCGAGGAAGGCAGGAGAACATGATCGATCCACCAGAGCCCGTACCTGTACCCGAGGACACCGTCGCCGCCGACTGGCCGGCCGATGCCGTCCTGCCAGAGGCATCTCTGGCCGCGTTGCGCGGGCCGGCACTGCGCCGCCTGCTGGCGCTGCGGGAGGAGGGCGCCCTGACGACGGGGCAGGTTCGGACGGTCGCGCAGTGCCTGGAGGTGACGGAGCGCACGGTGTGGCGGTGGCTGGCCGCCGCCGGACGGGATCCGGCCGCGGCCCGTGAACCCGGCTCCCGTGCCCAGAGCAGCACCCGGTTCACCATCACGCCAGAGGTCCGCCACCTGCTGGCCCTCTGGAAAGGCAATGTCGCCGCGGTGCACCGCGAGCTCGCCGCCAGGGCCGCCCGACAGCAGCCTCCCGCCGCACCCCCGTCGCTGCCGACCCTGCACCGGGCGATCCAGCGGGACCTGAGCGCGGGGGAGCGGGCGGGGCTGACGGCGGGGGAGCGCGCGGCCCGCAAGCACGATGTGTTCCTGACCCGGCCTCGCGGGCACCGCAATCAGGTGTGGGAAGCGGACCACGTGCAGGCCCCCGTTCTCGTGCTCGTGGACGGACAGGAGCGCAGGCCATGGATCACCTGGTTCGTCGACTGCGCGACGGACGCGATCGCGGGCGTGGCGGTCACCCCGGGCTATCCCTCCCGTGAGTCGGTCCTCGTGGCCCTGCGTTCGGCGGTGCTGCGCACCAGCCCTTACGGGCCGGTGGGTGGCCTGCCGGAGAAGGTGCGGATCGACCGAGGCAAGGACTTCCTCTCCCGTACGGTGACGGCGGCGTTCGGCGCCCTGGCCGTCACCGTCGAGCCCCTGCCCGCCTACACGCCCCACCTGAAGGGCACGGTGGAGGGGCTGAACCGCTCGGTGGAACGGATGCACCTGGCCGCGCTGCCCGGCTACGCCCACCAGCCCCGCCCGGGACGCCGACCGCAGCCGGTCGACCGAAGCGCTCTGCTGTCGTTCGAGGAGTTCACCGCGGGCCTGCTCACCTGGGTGACCTGGTGGAACACCGAACACCGCCCGGCCCCGCTGCGCGGCAGGACCCCGCTTGAGGCGTGGCAGGAGGACCCCACACCGATACGGGACATCCCGCCAGCCGATCTGTGGTCCTTTACCCTCGAGGACGATCGGGCCGGGTCCCGCCTGGTCACCACCCGCGGGGTGAAGTTCAAGGGCCGCTTCTACGTCTCCCCGTGGATGACCGGCCGCGCCGGAACCAGGGTGAGCGTGCGGTACATGCCCCACCACCGGCACGAGATCGAACTCTTCGACCCCACTACCGGCCGCCACCTGACCACCGCCCACCTCGCCGACGAAGCCACCCGCGAGCAGATCGCGGCAGTGCGCCGCGCCCGCGCCGCCCGTACCCGCCGCCTTGCTAAGGACCTCGAGAACGCCCAGCGCGCCCGCAACGAGCGTCATGGCGCCACCACCGAGCCCTCGGCGCCCCGACCGATCGACCCGCTGACCGCCGCCGAGGCCGGCCGCGAACTGGCCGCCTCCACCCACACCGACCTGACTGCCCTCGCCCGACCCGACCTCATCCCACCCACCGCCCCACCCGCGCACTGGAACACCCCGCCCGGCCTACTCACCGCCAGCCCCGCCGCCGACCCGACCGGAAAGAAGACCCCGTGACCGGACTCCTGCCACCCCAGGCCAGCGACCAGTACCTGCGCCTGCCCGGCGCCCAGGTCGTCACCACCCGCGCCCTGCTCGCCGCCCGCGACAACCTCGCCGACACCATCAACGCCCGCGCAATGATGTGCGTCCACGGCGGCGCCGGCTTCGGCAAAACCCTGGCCGTCAACACCTGCCTGCGCGACCTCGACCCCGCCCAGGACGTCCGCCGCATCACCTTCCGCGTACGCCCCACCCCACGCGCCGCCCGCCACGAACTCTTCGCCGCTCTCGACCTGCCCGGAACCCCGCCCCGCGGCCCCAGCGAGTTCGACGCCCTGCTGCGCCAAGCCCTCGCCCTCACCCCCGAACCCTCGTCGTCGACGAGGCCCAGTGGCTCAGCGGCGAGACCTTCGAGTACTTCCGCTACCTGTGGGACGACCCCTACACCCAGCTCGCCATCATCTTCGTCGGCGGCGAGGGCTGCCACCAGGTGCTGCGCCGCGAACCGATGCTCTCCTCCCGCATCTTCATCTGGCAGCACTTCACCCGCCTCACGCCCGAGGAAGTCCAGGCCGTCATCCCGCTGTTCCACCCGGTGTGGGCCGACGCCGACCCGGCCGCCATCGCCTCCGCCGACCAGCACGCCGCGCACGGCAACTTCCGAGCCTGGGCCCAGCTGACCGCGCACGTGCGCCTCGGCCTGGAGCGCACCGGCCGGGAGCGGGTGGACAGCGAGGTGCTCGGCTGGGCCTTCAGTCGGCTGTGAGCCACCACCCGCCTCCCGTGCGCGGCGCCGCCGGCCCAAGAAGCCCCGCGGGTGTCAGCACGCCGGAAACTGTGGACGAGCCTGCGTGCGAGCGATGCCTGCCACCGACCGGACCAGTCGCGATGACGGCGCGCGACCTGCCCATCGACCTGCTGGTGGACCCTGCCCTGGTCCTGCCGGCGTCGAAGCGGCGCGCTCTGCCACCGGTGACGGTGGTCCTGGACCGCGGCGACGACGCCCGCTTCACCGCCGCGGCCCTCGCCGCCTCCCGACCCCGGGCCGGATGCATCACCATCCACCCCACCGTGGGCACGGCTCGAACCGATGTCCTTCTCCACGACCACCTCACCGCCCTCGGCAGGTCGGTGGTCAACCTGAGGACGCAGGGTCTGGCGCAGGAGGCAGCGGCAGAGCGTGCAGTACGTGCATGGATGTGGGCCGAGGGCATCCGTCACGTGATCGTTCTGCGCTCGCACCTACCCCGCCTCCGCCTGCACTACCTGCTGGACCTGCACGCCGCCACCGGCGCCGCCCTCACCGTCGTCTGGCATGCCCCAGCCCTAGGGCGAGACCTGGAGCGCCTGCTCAACAGCGTTAACCACCGTGTCGTCGACACCCTCCACGCCGCTCGCGAGGCATTCCACACACCCTTCGTCCGCGCATGCCGTTGCCCGGGCAGGCCGCCCCGCGCCCGGATCCTGATCCCGGGCTGGGACACGCCCGTCGCAGCCCTGCCCCCGGCCGTGGTCCTGGAGAGGATCCGCCGTCACATCCCCCACCCGCTCTACGCCGCGGCACTCACCGCGGCCTGGACCACCGGCGCCTCGCCACATCTTCTGCGCGGCGCACGCCTGCAGGACCTCACCCCCGCGGCGACGCACTGGCGCTGCCGATGGCAGCCTCGCCCGGCCCGGGACCCGTCAGCCGCCACGGGACGCGGGAGACCTTCCGTATCCCGGCCCGGCTGCGCCCCCACCTGTTGGCCGCAGCGCACTACCGCCACCTGGAGGACGCCGGGCCCGGCGCGCGGCTGTTCGCCGGGATTCGCGCGGACCGCCTGAGCGCCATGGCCACCACCTGCGGACTTCGCGTTCGTGCCTGACCAGTCGGATGGACGTACCCGAACAACGTGGACAGCGTGCCGTCGAGGCCGAACGGATCCTGGCCCAGATCGAGGAGCTGCAGCCGGAGGGACAACGGCGGGTGGTGAATCAGCACGTCGTCTCCCGGGTCCTGCTCAAGCGCTTCGCGGCAAACGACCGGGTCATCTCCTTCGACCTCCACCACCCCGCGAACCGGCACAGACCCGGATCGACCAAGACGTGCGGCACGGTGCCGGACTTCGTGCCCTTTGCCTCCGCCTCATTGGAGGAGGTCTGGAGCCGGGTCGAGAACCTGCTGCCGACCGCCGCCGACGCGGTGGAGCGCGGCGACATCTTCGAGCACGAGGAGCACATCCTCACGCTGAAGGACTTCATCGCCCTGCACCGGGCCCGCTCCCTGCACTACCTCGCGATGCACTACCGCGCCGCCGCGGCAGCCTACGAGCGGGCGTGGGATGCCCTGGCCGCCATACCCACCGACCGGCTGCGCGCCACCTACCGGCAGCACACCGGCCTGTACGTCGCAGCCAAGGGGGCCCGGGAGGCCATCGGCGCCCGGCTCATGCAGCCGTTCACCGACAACCTCCGGAGCGGGGCCGACCTGAGAGTCAGCATCGAGAGGATGTTCGGCGAGCTCAGGACGGCGATCCGGGAGACCTGCCTGGAGATCGTCACCCCAAAGAGCGGCGAGTTCCTCATCGGCGACATCCCGGCCCTGCCCGTCCGCCGGGAGGGAACCGTGCTCTCCTGCGTCACGGCCCTGGAGGACTCCGCCGCCATCGTCCTGCCGTTCGGCCGCAAGCACCTCCTCGTCGGCAGGGCACCGAGCAACGACATGGCCGCGATCCCCGCCGACATGGTGGACTGCCTCAACACGCTGCAGGTCGAGGCGGCCTACAGCCGCGTCTACCTGCACCCCGGCAGCGGCCTGGAGCACTTCGTGCGCGCGCACCTCGCCGCCGGCGGCCGGGCGGACCGGACACCGCTGGAGCCCCCGCGACGCGACGCAGGCACCACACCGTAGACCCCCGCACCCGGGGCAGCCACGGCCGCCCGCCTGCTGCGCCCCGGCTCCCGGCCGGGCCGGGCAGGGCGGTCTTCCGCCGGCGGGCGGGTCTGTCGCTCCCGTCCGGGAGACTGGGCGGATGAACGAGCAGCCCAACTGGCGGTCTGCCGCCGAGCGGACGCAGACCCGGATCGAGACGCTCCGCGCGGACGGACGTGCGCCGGTGGTGAACCAGCACGTCGTCTCCCGGGTGCTGCTCAAACGCTTCGCGGCGCACGCCGGCAGCGCGGGGCACCAGGTCTACTCGTTCGACCTGGACCGCCCCACGAACCGGCACAGGACCAGGAGCATCAAGACCTGCGGCACGGTGCCGGACTTCGTGCCGTTTGCCTCCGCCTCGCTGGAGGAGGTCTGGAGCCGGGTCGAGAACCTGCTGCCGGCCGCCGCCGACGCGGTGGAACGCGGCGACATCTTCGAGCACGAGGAGTACGTCCTCGTACTGAAGGACTTCATCGCCCTGCACTGGGCCCGCTCCCTGCACTACCGCGCTCTCCACGACCAGATCTTCGCCGCGCTCTACGAGCGTCAGCGCACCAAGCTGCTCACCGTCCACGCCGACCTGCTGCGCGCCGACTACCTGAAGCACAGCGGCGAACACGTCGCCGACCCCCAGACCCTGGCGATGTGGGCGGAGGACCTCATGCGGACCGTCCGCGACGACGAGCTGAGCGGGTACAACCTGCGGATCGGCATCGAGGAGATGTTCCACAAGACCAGGGCGGCGATCCGCGAGAGCTGCCTGGAGATCCTGATCCCCGCCAGCGGCCAGTTCCTCATCGGCGACACACCGGCCCTGACCGTCCGCCGGGACGGGAGCACCCTCACCTACTGCATGGCCCTGGGCGACTCGAATGCCATCGTCCTGCCGCTCGGCCCCCATCACCTCCTCGTTGGCAGGTCACCGCACGACGTCCTGGCGCCGATCCCCACCACCATGGTGAACGAACTCAACGGCCTGCAGATCGAAGCCGCCCGTAGCCGCGTCTACCTGCACCCCGGCAGCGGCCTGGAGCGCTTCGTGCTCGCCCACCTCGCCGCCGGCGGCCGAGCGGGCCGGACACCGGTGCCGCCCCCGCGGCGCCCCGCAGCGGACACCCCGGCGGCCCGGCCCTCCGACCCCGCGCCGTAGACCGCCGCACCCGGACCGGTGTCCTCGGCCGGTGCACCGTCGTTGGACCCGGCAGCGCCCCGCCACCCCTCACAGGGGCCGACATCCGGCTGCGCCCCGCGGCCGCGCAGTCCGGCCCGCCGCACCCCGGCGCCCGGACGACCGCGGCCGCGCAGCCGAATCCTCGGGGGCGGCCGGCCGCGGAGACCGGCCGCCCCCGTTGCCTGGCCGGCACGCGCCCGAACCAGCCAGGTGGCGGTGACTGGCCCGGCCACCGGCGGGGACCAACTGCCCAACGGCTCGGCGGTGCTGCGTCCTTGTCCGGACCGGGTGCTGACGGCGCGTGGGGCGGACATGCGAGTGGCTCCCGGGCAGGCAATGGCAAGAAGCCCGGGAGCCATGTTGATCTTCTCATCCCCGCGCCGGGCCGGGGGACAGGGCCGGCCTTGCAGGGCGCATTCGAGTCGCCCGGATGTTCGCCGCCTCACCGCGACCTGCCGGAATGGGTTTCCGCCTGCGAGGGCCCGCGCAAAGCCACGACGTGGCTGCGCGGGGCCCCGCCTCGATCGGTCCGCGCGTGGCCCGGGCGAACCCGGCCCCACCGCGTCGGCCCTGCTGATCCGTCAGGCAAGAAGACGCCACAAGCGTGCCGGAGCCTGCTTGAGCCACAGTTCCAGGCCCGGCTGCCGCCGGGTGCGTCATCGGGCAATACTCCACGGTGCGTGGTCGGACCGGAAGCGCCCGGCTCGTCGAGAAGGCGCCGTTTGGCTGCGCCGGTGCGGCGGTGTGAGTGTCAGGCGGCGGTGAGCAGGTCGCGGACCGCGTTGCTGACTTCGGGCAGGTCGCCCGGCAGGGCCCACTGGTGGGCGTCGTGCTCGGTGAGGACCACGGGTTCGGTGGTCGCGACGGTGACGGCGAAATTGAACTGGCGGGTGGTGGTTCCGCGGCTGTTCGTGTAGTCGAAGTGGCCGATGTAGTCGGTGACCTGGTCGATGGTCAGGCCGGTTTCTTCGAGGGTTTCCCGGTGCAGGGCGTCCAGGATGCTCTCGCCGTTTTCGACCGTTCCGGAGGGGATCTCCCACAGGCCTCCCATGTAGTCGTCGGGGTTGCGGCGTACGAGCAGTACGTGGCCGTGGTGGCTGATCACGGCGGCGGCGACGAAGCCGGTGATGCCGGTGGCCGCGGCGTCGGCCGCGAGGTCGGCGGAGGAGGGGAGGGTCACAGCAGCTCCTTGTGATGGTCGCTGATCTTGATGGCCGCGGCGATGTACTGCGCGGCCAGTTCCAGATCCTGCTCACGATGCCAGACGGGGAGCTTGACGGTGTGCGCGTGGGAGTGTTCGGCGACGGGGAAGTCTCCGTGCTGGTAGCGGCGCTGGGAGTGCGGGTGGCCGGGGAAGAGCATGCCGGGGTCCTGGTAGAGGGGGAGCTGGTTGAGGGGGCAGGTGGAGCCGGGCCGGTCGAACTCGGTGGCGCCCTCGGCGAGGAGTGCCTGGTGGAAGCGCTCGATCGGGAGGCCGCCGAGCTCGTCGGGCGTGTAGGTGAGCGTCAACGCGTACCAGGACGGGAGCACTCCTTCGGGTGGGGTGGTGACCTTCAGGCCGGGTACCTGGGCCAGCCGGTCGGTGAGGTGGTGGGCGATCTCCGTCCGCCCGGCGAGGTAGCCGTCGAGGCGGGCGAGCTGGTCGTGGGCGATGGCGGCGGCGAGCGGGTGGATGCGGAGTTTGAGGCCGGCCCCGGTGACCGCGTACCGCGCGAGCGGGTGGTCTTCCGGGATCTCGGTCCTGGCACGCTTGTTGTAGTGCGCGAAGGTGAGGACCCGGTGGTAGGTGTCCTCGTCGTCCGTGAGGACGAAGCCGCCCTCGCCGCCCGACAGCGGCTTGGGGCCGTTGAGGGAGAACGCCGAGGCGAGGCCGAACGTGCCGACCTTCTGCCCGGCGATGCTCGCGCCGTGGGCGTGGGAGCCGTCCTCCAGCACCGCCAGGTCGTGGGCGTTCGCGACGGCCACGAGCCCGGCCATGTCGGCGGGCTTGCCCCACAGATGGGTGACCATGACCGCCCGGGTCCGGGGCGTGATCAGCTCCTCGACACGGGCGGGGTCGATGTTGCCGTCCGGCCCGGTTTCGCACAGCACCGGGACGGCGCGGAGATGGAAGAGAGGGGAGGCGGTGGCGTGGAAGGTCCAGGCCGGCACGATCACCTCATCGCCGGGCCTGATCCGGGCAGCCCAGTAGGCGGCGTGCAGGGCGGCGGTGCCGGAGCTGGTGGTGATCGCGTGCCGGACGCCGAAGTAGTCCTGCAGGCCTTCCTCCAGTTCGGCGACGATGCCGGACCGGCCGGGTAGGGAGATCGCCTCGTCGAGCTGGGCGGTGACCTTGGCGCGGGTGGTGTCGTCGATCGGTGGCCAGGTGAAGTGGGGGCCCGTGGCGGTGACGGCGGGCTTGCCGCCGAGGAGGGCGAGCGTGCTGGTCACAGCATTTCCTTCGGGTCGATGTAGCGCCCCGCATCCTTGGAGCGGTAGCAGGAGGCGATGAACGCGGCGTGCGCGAGGTGCTGGTCGGGGCCGGATGTGTTGGGCCTGTCGCCGTCCAGGACCCGGCAGAAGTGGTCGATCTGCGCGGTCGCTGCGGAGGCGGGCGCGTGCGGGCGGGTCAGTTCCTCGACGACCGTGCCGTCCAGGTCGAGACGCTGGACCCGGCCTTTGGACAGCAGTACCGAGCCGCGGGTGCCGACCACGTGCAGGTGCTCGCTCTTCGGCGCCATCCACCGCGACAGCAGGAGCGACCCGTACAGGTCGGTGTCGTAGCCGAGCTGGATGACGGCGGTGTCCTCGGCGTCGTAGCCGCCGCCTGGTACCGCGGTGGTGGAGAATTCGGCGATGACCCGGCTGGGCAGGCCGAAGTACCAGAGCAGCAGGTCAATGAGGTGGTAGCCCATGTCGATGATGCAGCCACCGCCGGCCTGCCGGACGTCCCCGCGCCATCCGGCGCCGGGGTCGTCGGTGTGGAAGGTGTACTGGCCGTCGATCAGGAACGGGGTGCCGATCTGGTCCAGTAGGCCGGCGACGCTGGTGTAGATCGGGTTGAACCGCCGCTGGAGCGTCACCATCAGCTCCACCTCGCCGGCCCGGCAGACCTGGGCCAGCTCCCGGGCCTCCTCCACGGACGTGGCGAACGGCTTCTCCTTGAGGACGTGGACGCCCCGGGCGGCGCACTCCCGGACGACGTCCCGGCCGGCATGGTGCGGGACGGCGACGATCACGAAGTCCGGCGCCGCCGTGTCCAGCAGTTCACCGGCGTGGATGAACCCGGGGACCTGCAACAGCTCCTGCTGCTGCCGCAACGTGTTCGGGTTGCTGTCGCAGATTGCGACGAGGTCGGCCCGGCTGGAGGCGAGCAGGCCGGGCAGATGGTCCTCGAGCGCCTGGTGGCCGAGGCCGATGACTGCAGCGCGTCGTTTCATGCGTGGACTCCTTCCGCTTCGTGAGTGAACTTGTCGGTGCACGACGAGTAGAGCCCAACGGGTAGTCCCCATCCAGGCGTTGTCTGTAGTCCCGGGGTGGTCCCGCCCGTGCGCGCAGTAGGCTCGCAGCCACTGTCGATGATGGGATCGGCCCGTGGACGACCAGATCAGGCACCCGCTTGCGTACGCCCGCGCGCTCCGCGGCTGGTCCCAGAGCGACCTTGCGGCCCGAATCCACCGTGCGGCCCGGAACCGGCCTGAAGGCCTTCGATCCGGCACCGACAAGGCCGCCGTCAGTAAATGGGAGACCTGGCGCAAGACGCCCAGCGCCGAATCACGGCTCCTCATCGCCGAAGCCTTCGAGGTCCCCCTCGGCGACCTGGAAGCCGTCGACTGGCCTCACTGGCTGCCCGGCCAGGAACAGCCGGTGCCCCTTGGACCGGCGTTCACCGTTCACGCACTTCGAGACGCACAGAGGGCCGCAATGGACCATCGCCGCCGCACCTTCATGACCTTCAGCGCCCTCGCACTGGCCGGCCTCTCAACCCAATGGGCCACCCTCGAACCCGATCCACCCGCCACCTCCTGGAACGGCGCGCGAGTCGATGCCGAATTGGTCGACTGGCTGGAGGACACCACCACCCAGCTGACCAACCTTCCGACCGAACAGCGCCAGCACACCGCCAAGCTGATGGACGCCCACCTGGAAACGGTCACCGACCTCCTCGAGCACGGCCGCTACACCGAACCCCTCGGCCGACGACTCCACCTGCTCGCCGCCACCCTGGCCAGCACCTGCGGCTGGCACCGCTTCGACCAAGGCCACCACTACGCCGCCGGCAAGCTCTGGAACGCAGCCCTCACCAACGCACACGCCGCCCGGGACCGCGATCTCGGCGCCGGCATTCTCTCCGACTTCGCCTACCAGTCCATCTGGCTCACCCGACCCGACGCCGCGGTCGAGCCGCTCAGCCAGGCCCTCATCCACACCCGCCACCCCACCGCCCGGTCCCTGCTCCACCTCCGCCGGGCCCGCGCCCACGCCGCACTCGGAGAATCCTCCGACTGCCACCGCGACCTGGCCGCCGCCGAGACCGCCCTGCTGACCGACAGCCCCGACCCGGCCCCCGAATGGTGCCGATGGATGAGCACGGCCGACCTGGCCGTCGACTCGGGCCAATGCATGCTCGACCTCGGACGCACCGACCAGGCACACACCCGCATCGACGAAGGCCTGAGCCTGCTGCCCCGATCACGCGACAAGACCCGCGGCATCTTCCTGACCTACGAAGCCCGGAGCCTGCTGCGAGCCCGCGAAGTCGAACAGGCCCTCACGGTCACGAACCAGTCCCTCGACCTGGCAACCCGGATCGGCGCCGCGCGGTGCATCACCCTGGCCCGCGAACTCGTCCCGGAGTTCAGGCCCTACCGGCAGGTCGACGGAGTCGCCGACCTCATGGACCGCCTCAGAGCGAGCTGACCGACACAAGCGCGGTGCGGCGGGCCGGGCCGAAGACGTGGTCGAAGGCGAGGGCGCGGTCGGCGGGGACGAGGAGGTAGGGCGCGCCGGAGCCGGCGGTGGTCCGAGGCCCGCCTATGCCCGTGCCGAGGGCGTCGCTGGGGGTGAGGATGTCGAGGTCGTCGAAGACGTAGTACAGGGGCAGCCGGGTCCAGGCGACGAGCTGGAGGTGGGCGGTGACGGCGGCGTTCTCGATGGCGTGCCGACTGCTGGTCCGGCTGGTCATCCGGCTCTTGCAGTCGATCAAGACGACCTGCCCGTCCCGGGCAGCTATGAGGTCGGGGGTCCAGCGAAGGAAGCTGTCGGTGCTGCGGAGGGCCACGCGGACGGGCTCACCCATGACTCCCTGGCCCCAGGGGCTGACATCCCAGCCGCGGTGGTTGAGTTCCTCGGTGACGCGTCGCTCGTGGGCGTCACCGATCGCCTTCCTGGCGTGAAAGCTCGGCATGCTGGAAGTGTGGCGCGTCCTCGCCCTGACGAAACGACAGCCGCCTTTGGCGCGCTCGGGTTCAGCCAGGTCTCATCGCTGTCCGCGGAGGTCCGTGGTTGTCCGTGGTTGTCCGCGTGGGTCCCAGGCTGTCCCACCATGTCTCATCGTCGGCGGCCTGAACATGACCGGATCCAGCCCCCGTGGACGAGGCGGCGCCTGAGATCCGGATCGCTGCTCCTGCGCTGGCGGTGGCAGGAGACCGCGGAGACGATCTTGCCACCATGCCACAGTCACCCGTGGAACCGGTGTGCTCAGCGACATCGTCCACGGAACCGGTCCACTGCACGACCGCTGCGCCGGTGGTCCTGGTGCGGCCGGTGACGACGAACCGGGGGATGCTCTGGGTCGGTGGCGGCGTTGTAGCTGGCAGTGAGCTTGGTCCAGGGTTGGAGTTGAAGGGCGCGGCGGAGTTGCCGGTGTCGTCGTCGTAGGCGGCGCCAGCCGGGTCGGCAGGCTCAGCGTCAGTAGACCGCCCTCCCCGAAGGGTTGGTGTTCCGCGTTTCTTACGGACTGCCGGTGGCTGCCTCACTTGGAGCCAGGCCACGGATCTGTGAGGTCAGTGGTCCGGTCAGGTCGGCGTGGGTGAGGAGGGTCAGGTTGGCGCTGGGCGCGGTGAGGGGTGAGTCGATGGCGGTGAAGTGGAGACGAGGATCTGCTTTGAGGAGGGCGGGGATCGCCGATCCGGGGCTGCCGACGGTGATGATGAGAGTGCAGTGCTGGGCGGCAAGGCCGGCGAGGTAGGAGGCCGCCTGTCCGGGCTTGGTGTCGGGGATGGTCAGTTGCTGGAGATTGATGTTCTGGCCGTTCGCGGCGGTGCGCATCGTGGATCAGGCGCTCGCGGCGGTCTTGCAGAACCCTCTAAGGGACGAAAATCCAGGCGATTCTTGTCTCAGGGGCGGCCTTGGATGGCGAGAATATGGCGACCCTGACCCAAATAATGGCGGGCGAGCAACCGGTATTGAAGCTTGCCTTGACACGGAGTGGATAGAAACCCATCCCGGATCCAGCACGCAAAAGGATATAAATCCACCAGGAACCGACTGGGCGAAGGACTTCGCCAGATACCTGGGCCTTCTTCCGAGTGCGGATATCAATAAATGCCATCTTCTCGCTGATACGCTCTCGGGCGAAGGAGGCCGAACCGATAATCTGGTTCCGTGCTCTCGGGCCACCAATTTTCCCAAGAGATTGGGAGACCCGGGTCGCATGGAGGACAACATGCGTAAATTCGAGGGCGAGACGAGAGCGGCTGTGGATGCCGGCAGCATCGTGCACTACAGGGTGGTCCCGGTCTATGCTGGCCCTAGGACTGTTCCATACGCGATCGAAATGTACGCCTACGGAACTGACCGGAACGGCATCCCGAACTTTGCCCTGAGCGAGACGGTCGCTAATACCATCTATAGTCCGCGAGTGGGTTCCGTGAACATGGGCCTATGGACGGATTCGCGGACTGGCAGTGTCGTGCCGACGAACTAGAAACTGGGGTAGATGTGCATATCGACCGGCTCCTCGAGATTATGGACCCGCAGGCGGGCGCGGGTGATCGATTTGACTGGGATGAGGTTGGCAGGGCTCTAGGATTTGGCCTGCCAGACGATTACATCGAATTCATGAATGCATATGGGGCGGGTGGCATAGAGGATTACCTGGATATCTTTTCCCCGATTTCACTGGGTGACCTCGGGGGTCCGTATACCTGCATCCTCTCCGAACTTGGCACGGCTGCCAGCGTCTATATGGAAGAGGCTGGTAGTCGAGCCGGAGGAGGTGGCAATCTTGAGCTTATTCAATGGGGAGGTGATTTTGATGGAAATATGTATTGCTGGATATTGATGGAAGCCGGAGATCCATGGCCTGTCGCTGTATTTAATCGGTCGGCAGTGCGATGGGAATTTTACTCCTGCGGCATGCTGGATTTCCTTGTGGGTGGAATTTCGGGATCTCTCATCGGGGCTCGACAGGTTCTTGGCCCGATTTGGGATAACCCCGCGCCGAGATTTTTCAACTGGAAGGAAGATCTGCGGCTGCGGGCGTCCGGTGTCAACCCGTGGACAGGCGGCGAGTCATATACATTCTGAACTTCTCTGACTGGGCGTTTCGTCCCTGACCTTGGTGGTCAGGTTCCGCGCCACGTTGGGGTGGTTTCGCCGGTGAGTCGGCGGGTCATGAGGTGAGGCTGATCATCGCGACGTGGACCATGGCTTCGGAGCGGGCCGGGTGCTCCGTCCCGGGTGCTTTGAAAGATCTTGTCAATTGATCATGTGTTGACCATTGGGCTTGCAGAATCTGGGACTTTAGAGCTTGGCTACCTGAACTGCGGTTTTGCTGCCGTGATTGACTTTTCATGGCTTGTGGCCTGTGACTTTGCAGAATCTGGGACCGCTGTTCAGTTGAGTCGGGACAATCGCTGTATGGAGGATGGGGTCGCCTCAGCGCTGTTGATCTTGGTTCGGTGGGACGATCACCTGGCCCCTTCTCGTGTCGGCTGTTGGTGTGCCTGTCCTCGGGCTGCCGCTGGTTCGGCTGACTCGGCTCGGGTGCTCGCAGAGGGCTGGTTCAGTCCATGGTGAACGGGGCACCGTCGAGGGTTGTGATCTTCGGGTTGGTCCCCAGGCATGTCAGAAGCAGCACCTGTGGGCTGCTGACGCCCTGCGCTGTGTCGCCTTGGAGTTGCTTGTCGATGGCGTCGACGGTCGCCTGTTTCCAGGTGTCCTTGGGGGTGGCAAGGACGAGGTGCGTCGCGCCGAGTGTGCGGCATCCGTTCAGGAGCTTGTTGAGCTCGGTGAGGGTAGCTTTCGCGGTTGCGGCGAGGCAGTCGTTCTTCTTGGACTCGCCCAGGAAGAGTCCCTCGACGGTTGCTGCGGCGAAGTCGAACTCTACGACGGCTTTGCCGTTTTGGACCAGTTCGAACTCCTCGGTGACAAGGCAGGCGCCGGCCCATGCCTTCGAGCGGAGGAACTGGGTGGCGAGCAGGTCGTAGTTGCCGTCATTGGCGATCAACTCGGTGATCGCCGGGTGGAGTTCGTAGAACCAGGTGGGCTCGTTGCGGATCGGCTTCCACCGTGGTTGCTCCAGCGTGTTGCTGCTGCCGCAGCGTCGGCAGGTGTACTGCTGCGCTACTTCGGCGATGGGGTAGAACTCGACCCGTGGGCAATCGTGGCAGCCGAGCACCAGTCCGCGGCGCAGGAGCCCGCAGGTGCTCCACGCGTCGATCTGCGCCCGTAGCTCGGCCTGGGCCCAGTTGCCGGAGGCGGCGGCGATGGCCTCCCACGTCAGGAACGCCCCGGACTTGAGCTCCCAGGCACTGTCTGCCGGAAGGGCCGAGCGGTCGTGACCGGGTAGCCAGTGCGACAGCAGCGCCCACGGCGCTGGTGCGGCCAGGGCTTCGACGGCAGTTCGGGATCCGAGTAGACGCTTCGCGACGCGGGCGCGTTTCCCGGCGGGGCTGGGGCGGATCTCGTCGGGCTCGGCGGTGAGGCGCAGAATCCGCTCAAGCGAGGGCCACACGAGTCTGGGGCCGGCGAGGGAGCCGGCGAGCGACGCACCGGCGGGGACGAAGTCGACCCGGTTGGAGGCGTAAGTGATCCCGCCGTCCGCGGCTCGCACGAATGTCTCCCGCTCGTCGCCGGCTGCGACCAAGCTGGGGCCGGACAAGTCGGAAAGGGGCGGGACAGGGTGGCTGGTAGAGATCATCCCCACCTGCCAGCGGTGCCGTGCCGCGTCGAGCGGGGCGGGGACCTGGACGGGCATCCGCACGGCCGAGACCAGGGATCCGTCCGAGGTCTCCTCCACCGGGAGGGACAGCGGCATGTCCCAGGCGTTGAGCAGCGCGACCTGGTCGCGGCCGGTCGGTCGGAGCTGTCCGGGGGAAACGATCGTGACCGGCATGGTGTCGGCGCCGTGCACCCGGATGCCACGGGTGATCCAGCGGTCGGTCAGATGAGCGTGGATTTCCTCTTCCGACAGGGAGGCGCTGACCACGGTGATGGGCTCTGGGCGCCGGGAGAGGGGCAGATGATGCCAGGCCAGCGCGCTCCCAGGGAGCCAGCGAGTAGCTCCGTAAACCTGGCGGGCGAGTTGGGCCAGCGCGAAGTCCTCGGGCCGATCGCCGAGCACGACGAGATCGCTTGACCGGTCCGCGTTGTAGCCGCGGTGGATTCGGGCGCACAGCGCGGCGGCTGCATCGAAAGGGCTTGCTGGGTCGTCGGAGTTCCACGGGGTTCTGGCGACCTGCGTGAGCCAGTCCGCTTCGGACTTGGGGGCCTGCGCCTCGTCGCCGGCCGCCGCGAGGAGGACACCGAGCCGTGCTGCGGCGGACAGGGCAGCAGGCGTGCGGATCTGCCCGATCGGCACGCCGCCGGTCGGCTGCGGGGTAACGTCCCTGAGGGCGGTGAAGCCGCTCTTGCCGGGATCGTCAGCAAGGTGGAACAACCAAGGCTGGGAACGGTCGAAGCTGTTGACGCCGTGTGCCGCCCGCAGTCGCTCTGCGGCCGCCTGCAGGGCCGCTCCATCGGCGTGACCGTCCCAGGTATCGGCAGCCAGCAGCTCCTTGTTGAAGGAAAAGCTCTGCTCATCCAGGTCGAGTCCCCTCAACTCCCGCTCCAGGATGCCTGGATGAATCAGGTCAGCCGTCGTCCACGTGAGCTGGTATTCCAGGATGTGATCGGGCTGGTATCGGGCGAGGAAGGGCGCGAGGGCCGCATGGCTCGCGGCGCTGACCGGGACGACGGCGCTCGCACAGCCTCCCCAGACCTTCCCGACCGCGCCCAGCGCGGCCGCTGACATCGCCACCCAGTCCTCGCCCTCGGGAGCGAGGACCAGCAGCCTGGGAGGACGGACGAAGGACTGCAGCGACAGGTAGGAGAAGGTCACCAGCTGATCCTGCCAGCTACGGGGAACTGGCGTGCCGAAGGCAGGCACGTCCAGCCGGCCCAGCGCATTGGAAAGCTGTGCTACGAGTCCGACTGTTCCGCGTCGTCCAGCCTCGCCTGGGCTTGCGGGTCGCCGTCGGCTTCGTCAGTGGCCGGTTCGGCCAGGGCTGGCAGGCAGTCGTATGTCGGGTCGTTGTAGCCGGTGAGGATGGTCTCCAGGAGTTTGCGGTCGATGGCTTCGGTCTGCTGGAGGATGCTGGTCTGCGCGGCTTGGCACAGCAGTTGGTTCAGGGCGTGCATGGAGCCGTCGGTACGTGCGTGCAGGTAGGCGGCCAGCTGCACCAGGGTGCCGGGCTGGTGTTTGTACAGGCGCAGGTTCTTTTCGGCGTCGTCGAGCACGTTGCACCACTGGTCGGGTTCGGCGGCGGTGTAGGGGACGGGCCTGACCCACAGCGTCGGGATGCCCAGCGGCGCCGGCCGGTCGGCGCCCGCTGCGGGCGCCTTGCTGCGGTGGTCGCCGAGGGCGTGGTGCAGGATCCCCTGCGCGCCGATGCCGCAGAACAGGAAAGTGATCCTCGGCAGGGCGTCCTGGAGTCGAAACAGGTAGTCGAACGCGGTCTGCCGCTCGTTGTCCTTGATGTACTCGATGCCGTCGACGATGACCAGGCGCGTGCCGGCGCGTTCCATGACGCGGGTGATGGGACCGGTCATGTCGACGGAGCGGTGGTTCATCGTCTCGGGCGAGCGGGAGTGCTCCAGGCCGAAGTACTCCGCGAACGGCAGGGACCAGTGCAGGGCGTCGCTGCGGTCGTGCGGCACGTGGATGTACACCACCGGGTGCCGGTCTGCGTCCGCGGGGAAGTGGTGGTCGACCAGGCCCTGGAAGGCGAATCCGATCCTGGCGGCGAGTAGCGACTTGCCGGCAAGTCGCGGTCCGTCGACGGCGAAGTTCGGGCTGCGGCCGGGGAGTCGTACAGGTTCTTCACCAGCATGGTCCGGGCGAGGTGCACTCCTCGGGCGAAGTCGTCGGTCTCCAAGGGCAGCAGAGTGCCGTGGTAGGCCAGGCGCGGGTCGGTCAGCCGCACCTTCGTGCCCAGGGGCGCGCTGTCTTGAAGGCCCGGCGGGGTGACGGTGCGTCGAGCCCGGGCGAGGAAGCCCTCCTTGGTCGCCAGCGGCCCGGGATCGGCCAGGTGCAAGGGGTGCGTGGCGGCCTTGGCCGCGGGCACCGGGCGGGCGCGGACATGGTCGTTCATGTGATCTCCTCGTCGCCGGACGGGTCCGGGCTGTCGCTGTCATCGGGGGCCGGGGCGAGGCTGCGCAGGAACAGGTCGGTGGCGCGACCGGAGAGCGTGCGCGAACGCCACCGCCGCGGATCGGGCGCCTTCGCCGGCCCCGGCAGGGCCGCGTCGGTGTCCGTGCCCGAGGGCGGGCTGTCAACGCTGTTCGCGCCCGGCGGCGCGGGCGAAGCGGTCGGGGACGGTTCGGGGCCGGCCAGGGCCGCGCCGGCGAACAGCAAGTGGGCCGGGACGTTCAGCGACCTGGCGGGGCGCACCCGGGCCGGGTCGGGCGCCGGGATGCCCGCGTACCGGCCAACGGCAGGCGCGCGCACGGCGAGGCCGGGACCGGTGTACGGGGCCGCGGGGCGGCGCCAGCGTGTACGCCCGCGGCCGCGTCGCGTCGGCGTGGCCGGCTCGTCGGCGGGGCCCTGCCTGGCGCGCCGACGCAGCTCGGACACCTCCAGCGCGATGTCGCGCTCCCACTGCCGGTCCTCCTCGCTGCCGCCGGCCTCGAGCCGCAGGCGTTCGGCGGTCTCCCACAAGAACAGCGACCAGTCGTCCCCGATGAGGTCCTGGTGGACGAACTCCGCCTCCACCCAAGGGTCTTCGCCGCGCTGCTCCTTGCGCTGGTCGAACAGCCACACGTAGCGCGGGCTGTAGGGGTCGTGGCGGATGGGCCACTTCATGCCCTTCCCGCGTACCCCGGACGGCTCCTTGTTGTACTCCTGCAGGGCCCGGCTGTCGTAGGTGCGGTTGCCGATCCGCACACCTTTGTCGGTGACCTGCCGCCACTCGCACAGCAGCAGCTTGCGGTTCTGCGACTCCGACAGGGGCAGCGGCACGTAGCCCTCGCAGGCCACCAGCGCCGCGTACATCTGGTTCGGGGTCAGCACGACCCCGGGCAGGTGCGGGTCGCGCAGGCCCTCGTGGCGGTGCTGCTGCCAGCCCAGCGCGATCCACTCGTTCAGAAGGTCCTGCAACTCGTTGAGGCGCCACATGACGCCCTCGGTCACGAACTTCCCGCGCCGGGACAGGTCACGCGCGGTGTACCCGGCGACGTACTGGCAGAACAGCTTCTTGATCGCGCTGAACGTCGACTCGATGACGGCCTTGTCGTCGGCGGTGCGGTCGCGCGCTGAGCGCACCGAGATCTTCAGCGAGGTACACACGTCGGTGAAGTGCTCACTCTGGTAGATGCTGCCCTGGTCGACGACCACCATCTTCGGGCGGATCACCGGACGCGCCGCGGCGCCGGCCATCCGCGGGTCGCACGCCACCAGGTCCGCGTACGGCAGGTGGCGGGCCTTCTCGGCCGCTGCGGACGGCGACCAGCCGGGCCGTCCGGGCATCGGCGCGAGCGCCTGGGCGAGCATCAGCGTCGCATCGAAATAGGTGGTCGCCCGCCCGCCGAGGCGTTTGCCCTTGTAACCGCGGCCCGGAGCACGGGGCACGATCATCGCCGCGATGATGCTGCGCGAGGCCACGTCGATCGCTGCGGTCAGCTCGACCTGGACCGGGTAGCCGTGGTCGCCGACAGCCAGGATGTCCAGCCCGGTGGAGTCGATCTGCACCACCTCGCCCAGCATCGCCGCCCGGGTCGGCGACCAGGGCGGCTCGGGCGAGCTGGCCCGCTCCTCGCGGCGGCGCACCGGCCCGCGCAGCGTCTCCACCCGCACGCCCAGGTCCTTCAGCAGCCGGTAGAACCCGGTCCGCGACAGGCTCAGGCCCTCCTTCGGAAACTCAGCGCGCAGCCGGGCTTCGACCCGCTCCCGCAGCCGGTTGGCCCACCCCGAGGACTCCTCCGTCCCGGCGCGGAGTTCCTCCAGCAGCAACTGGACGATCCGCTCGTCGGTGTCGCCGTACAGGGACCCGGCGACGATCTTCACGAGCCCGGCGACGCCCCGCTCCTCGTAGTCCTGGGCGCGGCGCCGCAGTGTTGCGACTGACACCTTCGCCCAGCCCAGGTCCTTGAGTTCGCGGGACTTGGCGTCCAGTCGGCTCCACCGCGACGTCTCTTCCGGGTCGTACTGCGGGCGCGGCCGGGTGCCCGAGGGCGCGCCAGGCGGCAGTCCGTGAACGACCTCGTGCAGGTGCCACTCCCAGGTGCGCATTCGCTCGCGCTCCAGGGGGTCGAGCACGTCCACGATGCTCACGTCCGGGATCCGCGGGCCGGGCCGCTCCCGGCCCTGCGCCTCCACCAGCGCGAAGTCGGCGGCGCAGGTCACTGCGGATACCAGCGCGACGGCGTCCTCGCCGTTCTCGTCCAAGGCGTGCAGGTGCACCCGGGGGCCTTGGAGGGCGGCGACCTCGTACAGGCCGCCCAGCCAGCGCACTGTCACTCCCGGCGTCAGGTCCACGCGACGTCGGTCCCACGTGGCGTGGACGGACGTCGCCCGTGCCTCCACGGTTGCCAAATCGAGCGTCACGACGCCTCCTACCGGTGGGCTGTGTCGGCGGTCCACGCCGCGGAGACGGGGATCAGGGGCCGTGCCTGGTCGAAGAGGAGGTCGCCGCGCCACAGCAGGTGCCAGGCGTGGGCGAGGGCGGTGTCGGGCAGGCCGGCTTCGGCTACTCCGCGGACCAGCGGGCGGGGTTGGCGGAAGGTGTCCAGCAGGGCCGGACGGGTCGCTGTGTCGAACAGTTCGGGGAACCGGAAGTTGGCCACCACCTTCAGCCATGCCAGCCGCACCCCGATGGGGACGTCCAGGTCCGTCAGTGTCCACCCGGCGGCCTGCGCCGCCATCTCCAGCGCCTGGCGTTCGCGCGCGCCGTCCGGCTCCGCGCGGCCCGGGTGCACGATCGCCAGCCGCCGCCCGTCAGCGGTGCGGGCGAAGAACGCCGGGCTGACCGTTCCATGGGCGCTGCCGTCCTCCCAGGCGATCTCGGTCGCGGGGGCCGAGAAGCAGGTGATGGCGGCGTCGTAGTCCAGCAGCATGGCCGCGTGCATCAGCCGCTCACTGCCGCACACCACCATGCCGCCTGTGGTCGCCGACCAGTACCGGGTCAAGATCGACGGTCGGCCGTTGTAGGCGTGTGGTTCACGCAATGGCTCGCACCGTTCCAGCGGCACCGCCCGCACCTGGTCTGGGCCACTCTCACGCATCCGCCCGTCCCCGTCGCGGTAACGCACCCGCACCTGCACAAGGATCACCTCTCCCGTGCCGCATCCACTCGTCCCTGACCTGCTTTCTGCGGATAAATAAGGGGCGCCTCGTCCCATGGGAGCCGCCCCCGCTCCTGGCGGACCACGGCCGTCACAGGAAGGGCCGGTCGAACGGGCTGGCCACCGGGCCGGAGGGCAGGCAGCTGAGTTGGTGCACCGAATCCAGCGGCGCGATCCGTGTGTGCGGCGTGACCAGCACGGCCCGCCCCAACTCACCCCCGCGCCTTGGCGCCGGGCCAGGCACCGGCTTGTGGCACTCCATCCACCGCCTCAGCACTCCCCGGTGCCTGGGCCCCAACTCCTGTGAGCTGCGCGTGAACCAGTCCTCGTAGGAGTCCGCCGTCAGCTCCCGGCCGAGTCGGCGGCGCTCGGCCCGCGCCAGGACGCGGGCGATGCGCACGGTGTGCGGGTAGGACAACAAGGACGCGGTCCGCGCCTCCCCGAGCCGGTCGGCCATCGACTGGAGTCTGTCCGGTGCGCTCGATTCGGCTCTGCTCATCGTGTGCGCGTCGGCGAACAGTGCGCGTGCGGTGCGGCCCAGGCACCGCACCATGGCCACCCGCTGGTGTTCCGTCGCCAGGATCTGCGGCCAGTCGGCCACGTCGATCCAAGGGGTCTGCGGATCACGGGAGTTGTCCGACCACCGTGCGTGCCGGGCGCACAGGTGCCAGGGGTCCGCCACCATCATCCAGGCCGGCTCACCGATGCCGCGGCGGGCCGCGCACAACGCGCAGGCCCGCACGAGATAGCCGTCCCGCACCGCCCACGGGAACGACCAGGCGGGAGTTCCGTCACCGTCGTCGAGCAGGTACGCCGCGTCCAGGCTCGCGAGTGCCCGCCGCATCACCTCCAGCGGACGGCCCGCCAGGGCGGCCAGGCGCTCGGCGGCAGGACGGTTGAGGTAGAGCTCGGTCAGGTGTGGCGCGACGGCCCTCGTGCTGCCATGCCCGACCTCGTCCAGCAACTGCTGGACCTCGAGCCCGTTGCGGCCGGCCAGGCGGGTCACGTAGGAGCCGGTCGACTCGCCTGCCATGAACCGGACGTGCAACGGCAGCTCACGCGCCCGTACCCGATTCAAAGCCGCTACCGAATCCATGACCCTCCCTCGCCTCTGCGGCCATGGCTATCACGCCGAGCGGCACGAGGAGCAGGAACAGGGAAAAGAATCCGGCAAAGCGCACCAATTCTTGACAGTGATCTGCCGAATATGAGAAGGGTCGCCCGGGCGGCCGAATAGGAGGAGCGTTTCCTCGCTCCGAAGGGGCCGCCGCAGAAGGCGGCTGAAGTGGTTGGCCTCCGTACTGCGGGGGCCGGGACACGTCACCTTCGGCTGCCTGGCGGGGTGGCTCCTGTCCTGCCTGCTGAAACCCGGCTGATGGTACTGGCTCGGTGAGCCGCGAGGTGGCTCCCCGGCGCCCGCGGCTCAGCCGATTCACGCGGAACGGCGGCATCAAGGCGAACCGAACGAATCAGAATGACATTTAGGGTCCTGAAGGCGCCACCCTGGCAGTCAAATCGACGAGAATTTCGAAGCCTGCTTGACAAGGAACGCCGGAAAGCCGATCGAATTGGTGTCCGGAGCGGGGCACGAGCCATGCAGGCACGGCGATCGCCCCGCCGATCCAGCTGCCGGTCGCCGAGGACGCCCACGTGCCCCACAAGCCCATCCGACTACGTCCGCATCAACAACGCGCCGTCGGCGCCATCACCGCAGGCCTCCAGCGCCACTCAAGAGTGACCGTGGTCGCGGCCTGCGGCACCGGCAAGACCGTCATCGCCCGGGCCAGCGCCGACACCTACACCCCCACGGCAACATCCTCGTGCTCGCCCCCAGCCAGGATCTGGTGGCGCAGACAGCACGCGAGTGGGACCGCGGCCGCCCGGACGAGAAGCACATCGCGGTCTGCGCCTTGCCCCCGTCCGGCCGAGGCGCCCTGTGCATCCCGTTCACCACCAGCCCGGCCGAACCCGCCCGCCGTGTCGCCGACCACAGCGGCCCGACCATCGTCTTCTCCACCTACCAGTCCCTGCCTGCGATCGTCGAGGCTCACCGCCGCCACGGCTTGCCGGAGTGGGCCCTCGCCGTCGCTGACGAGGCCCATCACACCACCGGCAGTCTCGACAAGAGCTGGGGTGACATCCACGATGATGCCCAGATCCCCGCGCAGCGCCGCCTCTACATGACGGCGACGCCACGCCGCTGGAGCCACCCGAAGTCCAGAAAACCCGGCGCGTACAAGCAACCACTGGCATCGATGGACAATCCCGCACTGTTCGGACCCGTCGTCTTCCGCCTCGAACTGGCCGAAGCCATCGCCCAGGGCATCCTCGCCGACTACCGCGTCGTCGTCCCCGTGATCAGCGCGGAGGACCTGCACGACATCCTCACCACGGCCGAGACCACCCCTCACCTGGACGGACTGCGCCTGGCAGCCATGCAAGTGGGACTGCTGCGCGCCATACAGGACTACCGCCTCAGCCGTGTCCTGACGTTCCACCGCCTGATTGCGGCCGCTCGCACCTTCGCCCGGACCCTGCCGCGCACCGCCACGGCTTTCACCCAGGGCGGCCAGCCGATGCAACTGTGGGCTGCCGCTGTCGACAGCCGCCAGCCCCGCTCCGAGCGCAACACCAAGCTCTGGCGTTTCGCGGGAAGTTCCTGGCAGAGCCGCACCGCCCTCCTGCCCGGACAGTCCCACACGCACATTCTCAGCAGCGTCAGATGCCTGGGCGAAGGCGTCGACATGCCCGAAGCCGACGCGGTGCTGTTCGCCGACCCCAAACGCAGCGTCGTCGACATCATCCAGACCCTCGGCCGCGCCCTGCGCCAGCCGCCAGGCAGCGGCAAGATCGCCACACTGATCATCCCCGTGTACATCCGCCCGGGACAAACCACCCGTGAGGCCATGGAGTCCTCCGACTTCCGCGACCTGTGGGCCATCCTGGACGGGCTGCGCACCGCTGACAGCAAGTTCTACACCCGCCTGCGCCGCGGCTCTGGCCGCCGCTCCGAGGACCCGGTCCTGACCGAGCCCGAGCGCCCCGACGAGATCGCCGACGTACTCTCCCTGCGAGCCCACCAGTTCCAGGGCGACGGCTGGAACAGCGGCTACGAGGCCGCCATGCGCTTCTACGAGGAGCACGGCCATCTCGAAGTCCCCACCGACCACCGGGACTCCGCCGGCGTCCACCTCGGCTCCTGGATCGGCGAACAGCGCAACCGCTATGCCGAGGGCACCCTCGACCCCGACCAGGCCTTCGCCCTGTACGCGCTGCGCATCTCCTGGCCCCACCCACCTGGCAGCTTCGAACACAACCTCGCCCTGGCCCGCGACTTCGCCACCGCCCACCACACCCTCGCAGTCCACGCCGGTACCCCCGACGTGGACGCCGGCCTGGCCCGGTGGCTCGACCAGATGCGAGCCATGACCCGCGAGGACGAGCTGCCCCCGAACGCATCGAGGCGCTGAACTCCACCGACCCTTGCTGGAATCCGGCCTGGAGCATCGACTGGCAGTACAACTGCGCCCGGCTGCGGCGCTGCCTCGCCACCGGCGACTGGCGGCTCACGTACCAGGTCGCTGCCGAGACGAACCTCTCACTGGGGGCGTGGCTGGACCACCAGATCGAGCAGAACCACATCCTGGAGCCGGGGCAGCTCGCCCAACTGGCTCTCCTGGCACGCCAGTACCCGGACCTTCACCCCCATGCCCTGCTGCTGTTTCGGCAGACCACCGGCCCGGCGATGAGCTTCGCGCGCGGACTGAGCGCCGCGCGCAGGTTCCTCCGACGCGAAGGCCACCTTCAGGTTCCCGACGGACATGTCGAGGTCGTCGGTACCGACCACGTCAGACTGGACATTTGGATCGACCAGCGCCGGTACGACGCCGCCCAGCTCACCTCCCAACAGGCCGCAGCGCTCGACGCGCTCGGCCTGCCAGTTGTGCCTCGGTTCCTGGAACCGGAGCTCCCCGAAGTCGCCTGACGGTGTGATGTTTGTGCGCGTCTTTGGATAGGGCCTGGCCCACCGCCTGACAAGTGGCTGCCCTCGCAGTCGAGCATGTGACAGCTCATCGGCAGAGCTGGGTGAAGGCTGCCGAACCAGTGCTATGTTGTCGCCACGGGGGAGCGGCAGACCGCCCGGACCGTCGGTCGCAGGTGATCAGCGGAACCACAGGAGCGCGCCGCTCGGGCAAGCACGATCAGTAGTGGGCAACGTGGCGCAAGCTGGTTCGCATTCGGCCGCAGGCCAGATGACCGGATACCTCTACCAGTGCGAACTGGCTCTGCTGGAACTCGCGCGCCGTAGCTGGGAAGACGCGTCCTGCGCCGTCCGGATGGAAGTCCTCGACGACATCGAGTTCCTGGACCCTGACAGCTACACCCCGCTGGAACTGATCCAGTCCAAACACCGCGAAGCAGCCGGCCCGTTGAGCGAAGCCGGAAAGGATCTCTGGCGCTCGGTCGCCTCATGGATCGATGCCCTGGAAGCCATCGCAGCCTCCTCGAGCGCAGCGATGCCGCTGCTGCGCCTGGTCTCGACCCAGGTCGCTCCCGCCGACACCTTTCTCTCCATGCTCCGCTCCGGAGCCGACCGGGACACTCGTGCCGCACTGGCCCGGATGGAGAAGATCGCCGGGGACGAGAACGGCGCGGACGGCACGGCGAAAGACCGCGAACTGTTCATGGCACTGACTCCGTCGCAGCGCCACCAACTGGTCGACGCCATCACGGTCGATGACGGCGCCCCGGTGATGTCGGACCTGAACCCTAGTCTGGCCAAAGAGCTGGGGATCACACCGAGCGACCACGCTCAAGCCGCTCTCGACGACATCAAAGGGTGGTGGTACGGCATGGCTGTCGGCCTGCTGGACCGCAAGAACCCCCAGCGCAAGCGACCTGCGGTCAGCGCCCAGGAGCTCATGTGCCGCAGGGACGAAGTCCTCGACCGGTACGCCGGAAAGAACCTGCCGATCACTGAGACCCTGCGCAACCTCACCCAGGCCGAGATCGCCGGCTACGAGGACCAACTCGTCGTGAACCAGATGCGATGGATCAGCTTGCCCGATCCGGAGATCGCCATGCACCTGCGCGAGTACCACTACGCACGCGCCCAGCGCTCCGAATGGCTGCGCACCTTCAAGATCACACCCGAGCGGCTCGGTGAGTACGAGCAGGAACTGCACGACGAGTGGGAGCACGTCTTCCGCCGTCGCACCCGCCGCTTCCACGGCGACATGCCCGCACCCGAACGCGAGTCCCTCGGCCAGGCCGTACTGGACGACACCATGGACAGGGCCGCCGACAGACCCGCCCGCCCCGGCAGCATCACCGCGCCGTGGATCGGCCGCGGCACCATGCACAGCCTGGCCGACCAAGCGGACACCGCGGTCCCGGACCGTGCCGTCGGTTGGCACCCGGACTACAAGGACCTGTGCAAGCCCCGGGAAGAGACGCAGGACCAGTGACCACGACCCCTCATCACCGCGTTCCCGAGGCAGAAGCCCTCTTCAACCCCGCCTTCGGCGCCTATCTCCTGGCCAGCAGCGTCCACGCCGCGGTCAAGAAGGTGGAAGGCCCTCTGCCGTGGCCCAGCGCCTTCCTCGTCCTCCCGCTCGTCCTTCCAGAGGACACCCGACGCTCACTGCCGGGTAAGTCCACTGTGACCCTCATGGCCTGGGCCCACGCCAACCCGCGCCACCAGGCGGCCTTCGCCGAACGAGCTGCCGCACTGACCGACTACACCCGCGCCAGCCTGCGCACCGCCCTGCGCCATCAGGCCATAGGCACCAGTCCGCAAGGCCTGACATGCCCCCGCGCTCCGAAACCTTCCTCGCAAGCCCCCGGCGAGGAGGTCGCCGAATGCGCACGCGCCGCCGTACTAGTCGGCCGCTGGCTTGCCACGACAGACCCGGCTCGCGCCTTCACCGTTCTCGGCGTCCGTCCCTGACCCGCCCCGTACAAGGAGTTCTGGAACCGCCATGCAGCTGCTCGCCCTGGCCATGTACCACCGAGACGGCGGGACAGCCCCGAGAGTCCTGCGTTTCCGTCCCGGGGCGCTGAACATCATCACGGGTGAGTCCGAGACCGGGAAGTCCGAGGTGCTCGACATCGTCGACTACTGCCTCGGACGAAGGACACCGAACCTGCCCGACGAGCCGATCGACCAGACTGTCGGCTGGTACGCACTCCTCGTCGTCTTCGGCGACGGGAGCCGCATGGTCCTGGCCCGGCCCCGTCCCGCCGGCGCCTCCACACTCCACGCCATGGTGCAGACCGGCGACAGCCGACTCGATGTCCCCGCGATCGGCGAACTCGTCCCCAACTCCAATGTGGCGGCTCTGCGCAGTGAGGTCAGCGCCCGGCTCGGGATCGAGGACTTCCGTTTCCAGCCACCTGCCGGCGCCGGGCGTAATGCCTTCGACGTCTCGATCGCCCACGCGGCCCTGCTCTGCTTCCAGAACCAGAACGAGATCGCCGATAAGAAAGCGCTGTTCCACCGGCAGACCGAAACTGGAATGACGCAGACGCTCAAAGACACGCTGCCTTACTTCCTCGGGGCCGCGGGCCCCGAACAAGCCCTGCGGCGCCACCACCTCACGGAAGCGGCCCGTGCCCAGCGTGCGGCGCAACGCAAGTACGACGACGCCCTGCGCCACCAAGCCGCAACCGACGCCAACGGGCTCGCCTTGGTGCGCCTCGCGCAGAATGAGGGACTGCTCACCGACGTTCCCGCCGCACCGAACACCACCCAGGTCGTCGATCTTCTGCAGCAGGCACTGGCCGCCTCGCCGCGAACCGCAGCACCGCTCAACCTGTCCGACCGGCGTCAGGGACTGAACGACGAACGCCGCACGCTGCGCGATCAGCTCCAGGAGTACGACGAGGCCCTGGCGGCAGTCGACCGATGGCAGCAGCAGGGGCGCGCCTTCACCGGGGAACTCCACCTCCAGCTTGACCGCCTCAAGACGCTCGCCCTGCTCGGCCCCGAGCACCAGCACGACACGAGCATCTGCCCGATGTGTACCCAGCCTCTTCCGCAACCCGACCCGTCGGCCCAGGACATCGCCGAACTCACCGGCCAACTGGCCGAGGAACTTGCCCACGCACAGACTCTGCAGCCCGTTCGTGAAGAGCACCGGCGCACTTTGCGGGCCGAACGCGACGGCGTCGCCGAACGCCTGCGGCTCAACGGAGTGCAACTGCGAGAACTGATGGCCAGCGACGAACGGATGCGCAACCTGCAGGAACAGAACCTCCGCATCGCGCACATCCAGGGACGGATCGCCGAAGCCCTCACCCGTACTGGTTCGGACAGCGACATCAGCAGGCTGCGCCACAACCTGGCTTTGGCCGAGGAACAGACCGCCGCGCTCCAAGTCCTCGCGGATGAGGACGACGTGGCCGCCGAGACCGAACGCTGCCTGGCCGCTATCGCCACCGACATGACGGCGTGGGCGAAACGCCTCGACCTCGGACAGGCCGCAGACGCGACAGAGGTGAGCATCAGTCTCAACCTGCTCAACGTCGTCGTCAGGCGCCCGGCCGGCCGACTGCCCCTCACCCGGATCGGCAGTGCCAAGAACTGGATCGGCTACCACCTTGTGGCCCATCTCGCCCTGCACACCTATCTGCGGCGCAACGACCGGCCGGTGCCCGGTTTCCTCATGCTCGACCAGCCCACTCAGGCGTTCTTCCCCGAGAGGCCGCGCGACGCCTCGAAGATCCAGGACGCCGACTGGGCCACCGTCACCGCCTACTTCACCCTCCTCAACGAGGTGGCACAACTCAACGAGGGCAGCCTCCAGATCATCGTCAGCGATCACGCCAACCTGCCCGACAGCTGGTTCCAGGACGCGGTCATCGCCAACTGGCGCCCCGACGAGGACGGGAACCGAAACGCCCTCATTCCCCCGGGGTGGCTCGGCTGACGGTTCGCCGGCTGTCGGGCTCGCCGTCCGGCAGCCCCTGCATCCCGTACGCCAGGTGTCGACCGGTAAGTCCTCCGTCCGCCCACCACGGTGCTCCAACTGATGAAGCCGCCATCGCCGGGCCTCGGCCGACATGCGACCGGCCGCTGCGGCTGGAGGGACAGGTCGTTTTCCGGCGTGTCCGAGCGCGGCCCGGGGCGTTGTCCAGGCGGACATGGCGCGGCCCGGCAGAGCGGTCCGCGACCATGAGGGATCCCAAGGACGGCCATGGCAGGGGCCAAGCCCCGCAAGGGCCGCAAGGACGACAAGGACGACAAGGACGACAAGGCTAAGGCGAGCAGGGAGAGTCGACTGCAGGGGGAGATGCAGCCGCAGGCTGAGTGGTTCGGCAGCGCCGTGCGCGCCGACCTGTGGCTGATACACCTCGATGTCCGTGCCGCCGGGAACGGACTGCTGGTCACCGTGTCCCCGGCAGAGGTGGGCTACCCCGCCATGGCGCGGCAGCTGCGCCTGCGCAACGACGACGGCGGCCAGGGCCTGCGCGACCTCGCCGCGGCGTTCCGCACCGGCACCCAGCACGCCCTGGGAGGAGGCACCGACCGTTGGCTGGCGTTCTTCCCCGACCCCCAGCAGCCCGGTTTCGGCACACTCGTCAGCGCCAGGCCCGGCCCCGATCCCGAAGGCCCCGCCGACATCCTGCGCCGCGCCGACCGGCCGCTGACGCTGTGGGCCGACGCCGGCACCGCGATGGACGGGATCATCGAGAGCCTGGACACCACCCTGCCGCCCGAGCAGTGGGATCCCGAACGCCCTGGTCTGCCCCGGCTGCCTGCGGCCCGTCTACGACAGCACGCAGTCCATCGGCATGTTCCTCGGTGCGGGGATGCCGATCGCTGGGCTGTGCCGGTTCTGCGTCAGCGGGCGGACGCTGCGCACCGTCCGGGAGGCGAGCCTGGTGATCCCCGAGCAGCAGCGCGCCGTCCTCGAGGCGATGGCGGGCGCGTAGCAGGACGTGCCCGCCCCGGCCCCGGCACCACCGTCACGGTGGCGCCGGGGCCGAGGTGCTTCCGGGCGCATTATCGGTTCCGAAAATCCGTGCCGGATCGTGGTGCTGCGCCCCAGGCCATAGACGTTTCTACGCGCGGGTCCTGTCTGTTGGACTCTGCGCGCCTCGAAGGGTGAAGGAACACACCTCTCTCGAAGGGGGCGCCATGACGCCCATTCAGTCCGCTCTGCAGTTTCTCGCCGAGGTCTTCGCCGACCCGGTCGGCCCGCAGGCCGATCAGCTCGCCTACGCCGTCCGCAACCTCAGCTCCGTCCTCTCCACCGTCCCGGCCGCCGCGAACGCCGTGGCCGCCGTCCGCAAGCTGCGTGCTCCCAAGGCCCCGGCTTCCCTCCCCGCCCCGGGCTGCTGCGGCGCGTGCTCGGCGCCCCGCCCCGAGGCCGGCGCCGAGTAGGGCCCGAAGCAGTTCGGCCCGGCCACCGGGAGGGTGGTCGGGCCGAACGGTGCTGGGCCTGCGTCAGGCCTTGCGCAGGGCGAACGCGACGCCCGCGCTCAGCACAGCGAGCTGGGCCGCGCTCAGGCCGAGCACACGCGCCTGGCTCTTGGCCACGTTGCTGAGCACGTAGCCGCCGACCAGCGCCGCGCCGAGCACGACCGCGGCCTTCTGCTGTCTTCCCGTCATCTCCTCCACCTCCTCCCGCCTTTGTTGGTAATCGACCACGCTCCCACCTGGCACCGACAATCAGGGCTGACCAGAGGCCATGAGCACCGCGTGCTGTCATTGATGAGATGTTTTTGAGAGTAGAAATGTTGCCAACAGCGCGGCGCTCTGTGCTACCTATTGGGATAGGAGGTATGTGATGTCTGAGATCTTCGCGGCGGTGGACGCGCTGCTGGCCAGGGCCCGGGACGGTGGTGACCTGCCGGAACCGGCCGAGCGGGAGCGGCTGCGCAAGGCCGCCGGCCTCACCCAGGTCGAGGTGGCCGAGGCGCTGCAGACACGGCGCGAGACGTTCGCCAAGTGGGAGAACGGCACCGCGCAGCCGCGCGCCCCGAAGCGCGGTGCCTATGCGTTCCTCCTCGCCGGTCTGGCTGACATTCACGGCACCCAGGGCCCCGACGGCTGGCTCACCCTGGCCCGTCAGGCCCGCCCCCACGACACTGCCCACCAGCCCGACACCCAGGGGAGTGAGTCGCTGATGGACCGGAAGACGTACACCGCCGAGCTCGCCGGCCTGCGCGAGCTGCGCACCGAGATCACGGCCGCCGAGAAGCTGGTCGCGGCCGCGCAGAAGGAGCTGGACAAGCTCACCGCCCAGCGTGCGCGCAGGGTGGCCGGGCTCGCGGGGTACGAGGGCGCGCAGGCGCCGGCCATCGCGAAGGCCTCGGGCCTGTCGCTCGGCGACGTCGTGCGGATCGCCCCGCTGCTGGACCCGACCCCGGCCGCCGTCCGCGCCGCCAAGGCCGACGACCGGGCCGCCGCCGCTGTGCCCGCCCCGGCGCCCGTGGCCGAGCCGGTCGTCGAGCCCGTCGCCGCGGTTGCCCCGGCGCTGACCCGCCCGGCTGCCGTACTCGAGCAGCCGACCCCGGCCGCCCCGCCCGTCGAGGCGCCGACCGAGGCCGAGCACCAGGCCGTCGTCGAGCAGCCCGCCCCGGCTGCGCCCGCTGTCCCGGCGGCTCCGGTTGCTCCGGTCGCTGTCGGCCCGCGTGAGCTGCCCGCCCTTCCCGAGGGCCCGGCCGGTGCCCGGTTCGAGGCGGTGACGACCGGCCTGGTGTCCAAACGCCCGAACTTCACACAGCAGGCCCGCTCGACGGTGTTCCTGGACGCGGCGACCGGCGAGCTGGCGGTGCGCGACCGCGTGGTGCGCCTCGACCTCGGCACCCGCACTCCCGGGGAGATCCTCGACGCGGTCCTGGCGACCGCGCCGGGCACGGAGCGCATCTACATCACCGCCGGTGCCCCGTGGCACGACGGCGCCGAGCGCTACTCCACGCTCAAGGACGCGGTCGCCGCGTGGCTGAACACCCCGTCCGAGCGCTGGACGACCGCGGTCGGCTCGGGCCGGGACAAGCTGGCCGGGCACTTCGTCCACCAGCGCCAGCCGGTCGGCCGCTACGCCCCCGCCGCCTCCCCGGACGGGCCGGTCACGGAGATCCGGTCCATGGGGGAGTGGTTCGACCCGGACGGCGCCGACGTCGTCACCTGCCGCCAGGCGTTCACGCTGCTGTGGCAGGCGCTGCGCCGGCACTGGGACGACGCGGTGCTGATGGGTTCGCCGTCGCAGACCGGCCGGGACCTGTGGTCGCGCACCATCCCGACCACGGGCAAGTGGGCCGGGGGCTACCCGGTGCTGTCCGAGGAGTTGCGGGGTCTGCTGCACGCGACGGGAGGGCAGGGCCGGACCGAGCTGATCCTGCCGCCCCGGGTGCCGGAGCAGCTGCCCGCCCTCGTCGAGTACGACCGCACGTTCGCCTATGCAAAGCACCTGTGGAAGTCCCCGGTCGGTGTCCCGCGCCGGATTACGGCGGCTGCGTTCGCGGCGATGACGGAGGCCGAGCAGGTCAAGGCGCTGATGTCCTGCTCGCACTGGAACGTGCGCGTCACGGTCCCGGCCGGGTGGAACCACGTCGGCCTGCTCCCGGCCCCGGTCACCGGGGACCGCGCCTGGGTCTACCCGTCCGAGCCCGGCGCCACGTTCACCACCTGGGCGGGTGGCGCGGAGGTCCACCTCGCCCTGTCGAACCACCTGGGGCCGTGGAAGGTCGAGATTCTCGGCGGCCTGCTCTTCGAGGACGGCAAGCCGCTCGACGAGTGGGGCAAGCGCCTGAAGGCCGCGTGGGCGGACCTGACCAACCTCTCCAAGCTGCACGCAGACGAGCGCCAGCGGCAGGCCGCCTACCTCGCCTCCCGTGCGGTCCGCTCGGTGCTGCTGTTCGGCCTGGGCGGCTTCGCCCAGCGCCCGCGCCTGGTCTCCGGCACCACCCCGGTCGGCGAGGCGCTCCCGGCCGGGGTCGAGATCCTCGGCCAGGCGGGCGACGTGGTCACCTGGCAGCGGCAGGCCGGGTTCTCCCGCGACCCCTACGCCCACCCGGAGTGGGCGGCGTACGTGTGGTCGGGAGCGCGGGCGGCGCTGCTGGACATGAAGTACCGCCACGGCAAGGAGGTCATCGGCCACGCCGGCGCCCTCCACGCGAAGCCCGGCACGGTCGTGTACTTCGGTACGGACGGCATCGCGCTGACGGAGCGCCAGCCCTGGCCGTACCGCGGGGAGCCGGGCGACTACCTCCTCAAGGGCCACCTGACCGGGCCGGTCGAGCACCCGGCCAGCCAGGAGGAGTACCTGAAGCTGCGCGGCCTGGGCCGCGCCGAACTCGTCGCCACCGAGAAGGGGACTGACCTGTGAGCCCCGCCGATCCGCAGAACCCGAACGAGGCCGCGCGCCTGACCCAGGAGCTGCTCGACCGGGGCTACACCAAGCGGAAGGTCGCCAGGATGCTAGGCCGCGACGCGAGCCTGGTGTCTCAGTTCTTCACCAAGGGCAAGGGCGCGAGCATGGTCGGCGCGCTGCGCCAGCTGGTGCGTGCGGTGCGGGGCGGCGAGCGGGACGAGGAGGCCCTGTCCGCCGTGGCAGAGGCGAACACCAAGCGGCGCACCACCAAGACCGGTCAGAGGGCCCGGGTGCGGGGCAAGGACACGGTCGGCGAGGCGGGCGGCAGCATGGCCGGCCGGGCCGGCAGGCAGGCCATCAAGTCCGGCGCGTCCCACCTCGCGCCGGTCGTTCATGAGACAGGCCAAGCCGGCGGCCGGTTGGCGTTCACCGTCCGGATGAAGGCCGACCAGTACGTGTACTCGGCGGGGTCGGAGAAGGACTCCGGCGGCATCCGCCGCGGCTTCGTCCCGCGCGCGGACGGCACCGAGGAGCGCACCTACGGCTCCGCCAGCACCGGCGGGTTCGACGCTGGCGAGTGGTCCCAGCGGGTCGCGGACCACCACGGTGACGTCACCGAGGCGATGAGGGAGTGGCTGGTGGAGACCGGCCGGGCCGTCGCCGATGCCGACATCGCCTACCTGGAGGTCCGCGGCTGGATCCCCGAGGAGCAGTAGGACCGGGCGGCCTCTCCCCATCCATGACCTGGCCCCGAGGAGAGGCCGCCCGCGCGACCCTCCCACAGCACCGCCACCCCCGCCCAGCCGTCTCAGCATCCGAAGGAGCACCGCAGCCGTGGAGACCACGACCACCACCGCCACCCAGGCCGCCGTGCCGGCCGGGCTGCGCCCGACCCCGCAGCCGCCCGTGCCCGCCCAGCCGCTCGGCACGCTGGCGCCCATCACGCTGCACTGGTTCCAGAAGGACGCGGTCGCGGCCGCGGTGCGCGAGGTGAGGAACGGGGGCCGGGCGACGCTGGTCCTGGCCACCGGCTCCGGGAAGACGCTGATCGCCGCGAACTGCGCCCGGCGCCTCGCGGCGCGCGGCCGGGTGCTGGTCCTGGTCCCGACGATCGAGCTGCTGGAGCAGACCGCCGAGTCCTGGTCGCTGCTGGGCGGGCGCCGCGGTGTGGCGGTGGCGGCGTGCTCGCGCCAGGAGGCACTGGAGAGCGCGGAGGCGGGCGGGCGGATCGAGGCGGCCGTCACCACCCAGGCCCCGCGCATCGCCGACCTGGTCGCCTCCGCGAAGGCGGGCGAGCCGGTCACCGTCTACGCCACCTACGCCTCCATGGAGCGGATCACCGCCGCACACCAGCTGCACGGCCTTCCCGCGTGGGACCTCGTCGTCATCGACGAGGCCCACCGCACGGCAGGCGCCGAGGGAAGGCCTGGGCGGCCGTCCACGACGACGCGAAGATCCC
Organism: Kitasatospora paranensis; assembly: GCF_039544005.1. Classification (NCBI taxonomy): domain Bacteria; kingdom Bacillati; phylum Actinomycetota; class Actinomycetes; order Kitasatosporales; family Streptomycetaceae; genus Kitasatospora; species Kitasatospora paranensis. Next base: position 9,731 of record NZ_BAABKV010000001.1, on the reverse strand, counting down.
GGCGAAGCGCCGCCTGTACTTCACCGCCACCCCGCGGATCGCCGACGACCGCACGGCGAAGGCCGGCCTGTCCGACCTCACCGCCGACGGCGAGAAGCTGCCCGCCCTGTGCTCCATGGACTCGGAGGAGATCTACGGCAAGACCTGCTTCACCTGGACCCTCGGACAGGGCATCGAGCACGGCTACCTCGCCGACTACCGCGTCCTGGTCCCCGTCGTCACCGACGAGGACCTGCGCGAACTCCTCAACCTCCCCGCCGTCGCCGACCTCCGCTCCCAGCGCAGCAACGAGGAACTCCTCAGGCTGGCCCTGCAGATCGCGGTGCTGCGCGCGGTCGCCGACCTCGGCCTGCGCCGGGTCATCACCTTCCACTCCCGGGTGACGGCGGCGCGGGAGTTCGCCGGCACCCTGCCGGAGAGCGCCGAGCTGCTGCCCGACGCCGACCGGCCCGAGCGGATCTGGGCGAAGGCGATCGCCGGCACTGACAAGCTCAAGCACCGCAAGCAGGCCTTCACCGAGTTCAAGGCCCACACCGGCGACGACGGCGAGGAGTGCGGAATCCTCTGCAACGCCCGCCTCCTGTCCGAGGGCATCGACGTCCGAGCCGTGGACGCCATCTGCTTCGCCGACCCCAAGAGCTCGGTCATCGACATCGTCCAGGCCGTCGGCCGCGCGCTGCGCCAGTCCTACCGGCAGGGCAAGGTCTCCTGGGTCATCATCCCCGTCTACCTTCCCTCGCCCGATGTCGGCGACGACACCGCCACCGCCGACCCGGCCGAGGTCCACGACGCCGGAGAGGCCGTGAAGGCCGAGGCCGACACCGAGATCGAAGCCTCCTCCTTCCGCACCATCTGGCGCGTCCTGCGCGCCCTCGCCGCGCACGACGCCCGCGTGGTCGGCCGGATCACCGAGCTGCGGGCCCACCGCTCCCAGGGCTCCGCGCACACCACCACGACGGGGGCCTCCGAGGACGAGGCAGCCGGCGCCGGCCCCGCCGAGGGGGAGCAGCCGGCCGCGGGGGAGTCGCCGGTCGAGTGGCTGAAGATCAACGCCCGCCACCACGCGGGCGCGATCCTCCAGGCGGTGAAGCTGCGGGCGTTCAACCCGCGCGCGGTCGAGTGGCAGCGGATGCACGGCCTGGCGACGCGGTTCCACATCGAGCACGGCCACCTCGACCCCACCGACAAGGCGAAGCACGCGGAGCTGATCTCCTGGCTCACCCGCCAGCGCCACCTGAACGGCCAGGGCCTGCTCGATGCCGCGCGGATCTCGGAGCTGGACGCGCTCGGCATGATCTGGTCGAAGAACGCCAACGCCTGGGAACGCGGGGCCGCCTACGCCGCCGCGTTCCACCACCAGCACGGCCACCTCGCCATCCCGGCGACCGCGAAGCTGGACGACTACGCCGTGGGCGCGTGGATGCGCCGCCAGCGCAAGGCCGAGAACCTCACCCCCGACCAGACGGCGAAGCTCGACGCCCTGGACGAGCTGTGGCGACTGGAGCCGGACTGGAACCGCTCCTACCGGCGCCTGCTCGCCTACCTCGCAGCCGGCGGAACCCTCGACGGTCCGGCCAACCGCACCGGCCTCGGCGACGACCCGACGTTCCGGCCGGGCACCTGGCTGCGCAAGCAGGACAAGGCTCGCACCGAGGGGAAGCTGACCGAGCAGCAGACCGCGCTCCTGGGCGCCCTCAGCGCCCCTCTCCTTCGCTGACACGGGAAATGCCTGCCGGGCAAGGACGAGCGACGGGCATCCGTCCGAGGTAGCGAGTTCCTCCAGGCGCCCGAGGGTGGCCTGGCGGACGTCACTCCCGACGGCGAAGGCTGTCCGGGCTTCGGATGCAGCCTGCACCTGCACCTGCGCCTGGGCACTGCGCGGGCGGACACCCGGCCCTGTTGGGCTGCCCCGTCCGGGTAGCACCGGGGTTGGGTGATCGACGGGCGTGGGACACGCGGGAGATGACGAGCTCTCCCGCGCAGCGCCCGCGGCGCCGCAGGCCGAGCGCCCGCACCGCTGCGCCTTCTCCGTCGGCCGCCGGGGTGGAAGAGCCCGGTCCGTCTCCGGCCGTGTTCTGCTGCCGGACCTGGACCACGGAGCGCCGACTCCCGGGCGGGACCGCGGTGACCACCGTCTGGCACGAACCGGCGTGCCCGGCCGCCAGGACGCGCCCGTGACCGGCCACGGCCCAGCGGGCGCCGACGACACCGGTACCTGGGCGCCGCGACCCACCGGACGCCTGCCCGGCGACATCACCGCCAGGATCCGGGCCGCCCGGGAAGCCGGCGTCGACGAACGCCACGTCCGCCTCATCCTCGCCGAGGCCTTCGCTGCGCCCGGCGTCGCCGGTGCAGGGGTGCTGTCGCTCCGCTGCCCGTCCCGGGCCGCGGGCTCCGTCCGGCCCGGGGGTCGGCCTCCACCGCACTGCTCGGCGACTGGGGTGGACCCGCTCCACGACGAGGGCCGGCCGACTGCCGGCGCGCCGGACCGGCTCAATGACGAGGCCGGCCTGGTTCACCGACGGCTCCTCCCGGTCTGGAACCGCGAGACCAACGGGCCGCGCCTCCTGCTGCTCCACACCCCACGCGGTGACGGGCTGACCCTGTACGACCTGGCCCCCGGACGGCTCGACGCCGACAGCGACGTCGAGGGCTTCGACGATCCGCGCATGAACGAGCTCCTCGAGGTGGTCAATCCCGGACCTGGCGGCCCGGGGCCGCTGTGCCGCGGGCGGCCGGCCTGGCGGTGGTCCGGGTGGGGGACCGGTGTGCTCGGGTGGCGGTGTGCGTAGTGGCGCCTGGTGGACGGGTCCGCCGTGGCTGGTGACGCTGATGGGTAGGCGGGCCGGTCGCGGACCCCCGAGCGCGACCGGCCCCTGCACCGGCCTGCCCCCGCCTACGGCGCGTCCCAGGGCGCCGGGGGTGTCCCGGGACGGGGCCGGTCGTTGGATGAGGCGACGGACCGTTCCCGAACCCCCTGCGGGGACCCCGTTCCGGCTGCGCACGGGTTCCGGCCCGGCCGCTCAACCCCCCGGTGCCCCGGCTGGCAGCCCGCGCAGCCGCACCCCCGAGGGCGGCCCGGGGCCGTACATACCCCGGGCCGCCCCGGGCACATCCCGGGCCGCGGCAGCCAGCGCCGCCCCCGGCGATCCCGTCGGCCACCCAGCCGCTGGGGATGCCCACGCTCCACGCCCGCGTCGCCCCGGCCGGCCACGGTGCGCCCCGCTGCCGGCGCCCGTCCCCAAAGACCGCCCGGGCCACCGGAACCTGTCTGCCTGTCACCGGCCCGGGGAGAGCCCCTCACCAGGGGACGCCAGGCCCCACTCCTCGGCCCCGACCGCCCCGCGCTGCGCCGCGTGTCCCCGCCGTCCTGTCACCGGCCCCCTAAGGCGGTGACAGCTCTTGCATCTCCGAGCACCCGGCACAGCCCGGCCCCGCGCCCCGGAACCGACCCAACCGGGGCGCCGCAGCCATCCCCGCTACCCACCAAGGGGCCGCCATGCCCCGATCTGCCCTCCACGTCCGCCAAGACGTCCGCCTTGCCCCCGCGTTACGCCGTGCCGGTTGGTCAGTTTCGGGGGAGGCCGGGGATGCGGTCATAGCCGAGGTCGCCGGGGAAGACGATGGATGCGATGTGGGACGCGGGGACCGGGGCCCGGTAGAAGACGTCGGCGTTGGCCGGTGTGTGACCGATGGCTTTGCCGACGAAGGTGTGCACCAACGACTTGGAGACCTTGTGGTCGCCCGGGTACGCGAGGTCGAGGTGGGCGGTGACGAGCGCGGGTCGGCCGAGGCTGCGCAGCTTCGCCGCGAGGCCGGGGTCGGTGTCGCAGTGCGGTGAGTAGACCACCTCGCCTCCCCAGTTGGTCAGCAGCGGCCGGGCCCCGTGAGTGTGGTGGGCGGTCGCTTCGGCGGACAGGGTCAAGCAGACCTCGCCGCTGCTCCCCATGACTCTGCGACCGGGTGCCAGCCGGTGCCCCGAGCGCAGCAGCGTGTGCTCGGCGTCGGTGAACAGTCCACGCTCCCGGGCTTGGTCGAGCCGGTCGTTGACGAGGTCCTCGTCGAGCAGGCGAAGGCCCTCGGCGCGGATGGCATCAGCCTCGTAGTCGAGGAGCCGGGTGCAGTGCAGGGCGCGGACCAGGTGGCCGTCGAGCAGAGCGAGCACGTCGTCCTCGTAGGCGTCCAGGTCAAGGTCGACGTACTCGTCCCGGTCGGCCTCGGCCAGGTCGACATCGTCTGCGAGCCGGCCGACGAGGTCCGCCAGGGCCGGGGGCCACGTGCGGGAATCGTCGACGTCCACGGCGGGCCGAACAGCGGGGGCGGGATGCGTCATGCCCGAAGTATCCCAACCCACAGCCGCAGCCCGTTCCGATCGCGCACCCACCCGTCAAGACACCGCCCCCGCCCCCGCCCCCGCGGCCGCAGGCCGTCCCGGCACCTGGCTCACGGCCCGCTGCGCCGCGGCTTGGGGACGGCCCGGAGGGGCTGTGTCCGGTCGGCGGGGCGGGCCCGCTTCGCCATGTCGGCGAGCAACTGTCTGTCCGCCTGCCGGTGATCGGCGGTGGCCTCGCGCTGGAGCTTGTCGAGCTCCTCGGCGGTGAGGCTGTCGATGTAGGCGACCTGCTCGTTGAACTCCTTGTCGCGCTCGTGGTCGAGCTGCTCGTCGTACCAGTCCCGGTCGACCAGGTGCCCGATCTTCCGCTTGATCTCCTCCATGCGGTCCTGGCGCTCCTGGGTGTCCAGGCCCCAGGTGTGCCAGTCGGGGTCGGTGGTGGCGCGGGCCTCACGGGCGTCCGCGCGGGCGCTGAGCCGTTCGTCGGCGTCGACGAGACGCTGGTAGGCGTTCTTCCAGGCCTTCCTGTGGCGCTCGGCCACGTTGCAGCCGACGAGGAAGGCCTCGAAGAGTTCCGGGGTCGGCAGACGGGGCTTGGCGCGGTGGTTGAGGACGCGGTCGAGGGTGGTGTGGCGGAGGTGGCCGGTCGGGTCCGCGCCCTCGAGCTCGCGGCTGGAGGGGCCCCCGGCCTGGAGGCGGATGAACCGCATGGCGGTGCGCAGGTCACGGAGACTGACGACCTCACTGGGGGAGATGTGCCGCGGCGGCGGATCGCCGGCATCCCAGCCCTCCCGCAGCGCCCTGTTGTAGGCGTGCCGGACGCTGCGCCAGGCATCGGCTCGGGCGGCCTCCCGGCGCAGCTTCCGAGCCTTCGCCACGTCGCCGCCGCAGACCCGCGCGAACGCCTCGGCGACCTTCTCGGACGGGATCTGCTCACCCGCCACGATCTGTTTGCCGTCGGCCCCCTTCCGCCGGATCCGCTCACCGGACGCCGCGCGCTGGAAGGTGATGGCGGAGTACCGGCCACCGTCCGGGTGTACGGCCATCGCGCGGAAGTTGAGCCCCGCGTTGGCCCGCAGTTTCCGCAGGTACTGCGCGAGTGCGCGGAGCTCCTTGCTCGCGTTGTCCGGGATCGGATTCTCGGGGCGTCCCACGGCCGCGCTCACCGCCCCTGCAGGGCGGCCCGGCTGCGCCGCCGGTTGGCCCAGCCGCCGACGGCCAGGTCCGCGAGCCTCACCGCGGACGGCGGCAGCGCGAGGACCTCGACCACGGTGGAGACGTCCGCGCCGAGCGCGATGGCTGCAGCCGCGGTGAGCAGGACGACGATGACCACCAAGCGGCGTCGGGCGCCGGCCGGGATGCCGCGGACGCGGTCCTGAAGGCCGACACAGAACAGGCGGGCGGGGCCGGGCTTGGGCATGGGTGAGGAACTCCTGTCGGAATGTGGAGAGGGACGGATCTGAGCGGCCGCCAGAGCGCGTTCACCGCACCGGATTCGGCAGGCGCCGGGCGCCTCCTGCGACCTGGATCAACCATGGCGCGTGGGCGCCCCCGGACGCCACCTGCTTGCCCTGGATTGATTCACGATCGCCTACGTACGTCAGACCAGTGGCGGCGCCAACCGAACCGACTCTGACCGCTATGAGCAGTCTGAACACCGAATCAAAGAAGCAGATCCGCCCCACTTGCCCAGGGCGCTCCCGACCCGCCACCGGGACCCGCCCACCACCTCCGGCAGCGGGCCCGGAACCCGGCCCGCTGCGCCCTGTTCCGGCCCGCGGGCGGCCAGGGGCATCCGCCCGTGCCTTCGTCTGGCGGCCCCCGGCGGCTCGGTCGTCGCGGCGCTCTGCAGCTGCTGGGACAGCCACGGAGCCGCCGGCCAGCACAGCGTGCTGCCCGGGCCAGGCGCCGTTCTGGACGGTCCCCAGCGCCTCCGTAGAGGCTGGCGCGGGTCCGCTGCATCGTGCGTCTTTGTGGGCCCACCACATCCGTTCGCGGGACCAGCCGTGGCGGGGTGGCCCCGTTCGGCGTCCGGGGCTGCAGTGAGGTCCCTGGAGCCGTCCTGAGCGCACTGTCCGGCCCTCGCCCGCCGCTTCGGATGTTGACCCCGTTCAAGGGAGCCACGGCAGGGCGCCGGCGGGCCGTCAGCGCCCGAGCGGCCATCGGGTCCGGCCAGCCGTTCCCCGCCCGGCCAGGGCGCGCTGCTGCGCCGACCGCAGGCGGTGCCCCAGCGCCGCCGCCCAGACCGGCCCTGCCCGGTCCCCGACGTCTCAGAAGAGGCCGGTGCGAATCCCGCGTCGCCGTGCGCCACTCCGGCCCGCCACAGCCGTTCGCCCGGCTGCGGCGGGTACGGGCCGCAGCCGGGACCGGGGAGCGCCGCGAGGGCCCCTGCAACCGCCCTGAGCGCGGGACCTGGCCCCGGTCAGGCCTAGCTTGCCGACCCTGTCCAGGTGGCCGAGGCAGGGTCCTGGCGGGCCGTCAGCGCGCTGGCGGGCATCGGGGGTGGGCACCGTCCTCGTTGCGGCCAGGGCGCCCCGCTGCGTCGACCGCAGGCGGTGCCCGGCACCAGCCGCCAAGACCCGGCCCTGCCCGGTCTGCTTCCGGCCCGGCTGCGGGGGCGGACTGCCCTCTCACGACGGCGAAGGTGTGACCTGTCGAGATAGAGGGGCGTGAAACAGCCATAAACGCCGAATTATTTAGACCTTTGGTTGGACCTGTCGGGTGCTTCGCCGGGCCGGTGTCCGACAGGGCTTGGTCACTGTACGTGGTGGATTGTGGGGCCGGGGGTGGTGCCGGCCAGGTCGGGCGGGTGGGCGGTCTTTTCTGGCGCTTGTTCGGCTTGGAATTTCGGATCTCGTATTTTTACGAATTGACTGCATGGCTTTTCTTGGTTCGGAGTGGAACGGCTGGGTGAGGGCTCGTTGCCGGTGGCCGGTGTTCGGCTTGTTGGGGCCAGTTGGGTCTGTGCTCTCGCTGCCGTCCCCGCCGAGCGGAGCGTGCCCGCCTGCCGCCGTCCAGGCGGCTGGCCCCCAACTGCTGGATGCCAGGGCCAGCCTTCGGCGGGCCGCGCCGCGCCGGCCTGCCCCAGCACGCGGGCGCCGCTGCGGTCGGGCCGCCGTCCGGCCCTGAGGGAGGTTCTGCTGCGCCCGGTCCTGAGTAGGGTCGATGCCCTAGCTGGACCTGAGCAGGCTTCGTCCGTCCGTACGGGCTGTGGCGGCAAAATGATTGGCTTCCGCTGGTCAGGGCCTCCTAGCCTGCCGGGGTATGACGAACCCGGAGAAGGACGAAGACGAGACGGTCCTCCTGCGTGCTCTGCTGCGCCACTTCGAGCGTGTCGTGCCGCTCGGCGAGCGCACCGCAGGCCCCTGGCCCGGGTGGAGCGTGGCGGTCGGCAGCGCACTCGCCGGCGACGATATGAAGACCGACCCGCACCAGGTCTCCCACAGCGCCCACCACGCCCTGGTGGTGGCCGTCGACCACCTCCAGGCCCTGGCCGCACTCGTGAGCGGAACGGAGAGCGACGGTCACCGCAAGATGCTGCTGCCCACCCATGCCTCGTTCACCCTGCTGCGCGCGGCCCTGGAGAACGCGGCCCGGGCGCTGTGGCTGCTCGGTCCCGCCTCCCGCCGCGAGCGGGTACACCGGTGCCTGCGGATGCGCCTCGCGGACCTGAAGAGCAACGCGGCGAAGGCCGAGCTGCTGGGTCAGGTCCTGGCGGACTACGAGAAACGCCAGAACCGGATCAAGGGGCTGCTCCGCGCCGCCGGCGTCCCGGAAGGCGAACTGTCGAACGGGAAACTGCGCATGCCCGGGTACGGCGACATCGTGCACACGGCCGGCACGCTCACCTCCGTCGGAGGGGTACACGCCGAACTGTTCTGGAGTGCCTGCAGCTCCACTGGCACGGCGACCTGACCGGCACCCTCGCGGTCCTGGACCGCGAGATCATGGCCACCGACGGCAACACCAACTGGGTGAGGTTCACCGGCTCCGTCAAGGCCGCGCTGGTCATCACCGCGAAGACGATCGACATGACCGAGACCGCCTTCACCCTTTACCACCCGCGCCCGCGCCCCGTACTGAACGAGGGCTCCACGGCGACAGCCCCGGTCTGCACCTCCCCTAGGCCCTCGCCGCCCTCCCGGACGGCCGCCAGGCCGTCCGCTGCGCCCCGCCTGGCCCGCTCCCGTCGCCCGGTGCTGTGCACTTTGGCTGCCGTCCTGATCGGCCGCCAGGCCTGTCCTGGCCCGTTCCGGCCTGGCCGTCTCCGGGCCCGCCCTGCCCGCCGTCCCGGCCGCCGTCCAGGGCCGTCGTCCAGGGCCGTCGTACTGCTGCGCCGTGGCCGCTGCCCGGGCCGCCGTCCCGGTCTGTTCTGTCCGGTGTTCGGTTTGCCGGTGCTGCTCTGGGGATTGCCCCGTTGATGCCGAGTGGGATTTCTTGGGGGGTCTGGATTGGTGTTCGTGGTGTCGGTGGTGAGGGCCGTAGGCCTCTTTTCGGCGTGTCAGAATTCGATTTCCCAGAGCTGCGCCCCATGGGCTTTCTGATTGTGGCATGAAAAGAGAGCGGAAGGGAATTGATATTCTCGCCGAGGGCGCGGCCTGATAGAGCCGTTATGGGCGATGGACGCGACGTTGACCGTTCGTGTCTCGCGCCCATTCGAAGGCCGGTGGGACAGGACCGTCCGGTGCTCCGGGAAACGCCGCCGAAGAGCACAGGAAACGCCGCCGAAAGAGCACAGTAAACCCTTTGGATGCCCGGCCGGGAATCTGTGGTTGAGGTGCCGTCAGGGACCGGCGCACGGGGTGCTGGTGAGGGCCCGCCACGGGGGTCGGTCAGGCCCGGGCCGGACCGACCCCCGGAGGTGGCACCGAACGCTCCTCCCGAGGGCCGCAGGCCCTGCCCACGGGCGGCGGGTGGGCCGAAAGTCGAGCAACCGCAAGGCGGAACCGGCCATCGGTCGGGACCGGGGGCGGGCCGGGGGTAGGGTTGTGGCTAGTACCCGAAGTCCGCGACACATCGTCAACGCCCGGCGCCGCAGGCCGGGCCGGCACCCCTCCCGATCGGGGAAGGGGCCGCTACCCGAATTTCGCGTCACATCGTCAACGCTCACCCCCGGCGCAGCCCGAGAAACCCAGTTAGCAAACCGGCCGTAGGGCCGTGAAAAATACCGGCCAATTGACCGGGAAAGCCGACCGATTGACGGGCCGTAGGCCCGGCGCATTGTCCACGGATTGGCGGAGCGCAGCGACGCCAAACCAGCCCCCAACCACCCAAGCAGGCCCACGAATTCGCCACCGGCGAATTCCCCCCGCCACCCGCCCGCCCGCCCCGGCGCAGCCGGCCAGCCACGCACGGTGACGCCGCAGGCGGCACCCCCGGCTGACGCCGCGTCAGCGGC